>NZ_JAOXLZ010000001.1:0-4481089 GCF_025792345.1 Virgibacillus sp. LDC1 | reverse complement strand
TAGTAAGACCCCTTGAAGACGACGAGGTAGATAGGTTGGAGGTGGAAGTGCAGCAATGCATGGAGCTGACCAATACTAATCGGTCGAGGGCTTATCCAACATATTTCAATGTGCTGCAAATTCGTTTCGTATCTAGTTTTCAGGTGATCAATCACTTGAATTGAATAATGTTCCCTGATAGCTCAGTTGGTAGAGCACTCGACTGTTAATCGAGTTGTCACAGGTTCGAGTCCTGTTCGGGGAGCCATTTATGGAGAGGTGTCCGAGTTGGCCGAAGGAGCACGATTGGAAATCGTGTAGGCGCCAAAAGCGTCTCGAGGGTTCGAATCCCTCTCTCTCCGCCACTATTATTTCAAGCAAGGCCCGTTGGTCAAGGGGTTAAGACACCTCCCTTTCACGGAGGTAACAGGGGTTCGAATCCCCTACGGGTCACCACTATCTTAATTGCATCAGGGGATGAGAATCCCGTCGGTTCGTCGGAGGATAACTTCGTAAGCAGAGGCTTCGCAGTCTCAAACGAAGTGAGAGTATCCCCTACGGGTCACCACTTTCTTAAAAAACACTTGCTTCTTATATCAGATTTTGATATGATAAAAGTCGCTTTGTTACGGAGGCTTAGCTCAGCTGGGAGAGCATCTGCCTTACAAGCAGAGGGTCGGGGGTTCGATCCCCTCAGCCTCCACCATCAATCATCCCCAAGAAGTGAAGCTCATGCTTCGCAGGTAATTCCGATTGTTTTTCGGGGATCCTATACAAGCAATTCTTATAATGACGCGGGGTGGAGCAGTTCGGTAGCTCGTCGGGCTCATAACCCGAAGGTCGTAGGTTCAAATCCTGCCCCCGCAACCAATTTATATCGCGATAGCGATAATGCCTCGTGGAACTGTGGTGTAGAGGCCTAACATGCCTGCCTGTCACGCAGGAGATCGCGGGTTCGAATCCCGTCAGTTCCGCCATTCTTTACAACTTTGGGATGAGATGAGTATCCGATATGGGTTCCGTCAAAGTTCGCGAAGAGCTTTAAGGCTCGGTAGCTCAGTCGGTAGAGCAGAGGACTGAAAATCCTCGTGTCGGCGGTTCGATTCCGTCCCGAGCCACCATGTACGTTTTATAACTTTATATGCCGGTGTAGCTCAATTGGTAGAGCAACTGACTTGTAATCAGTAGGTTGGGGGTTCAAGTCCTCTCGCCGGCACCATTCTGGAGGATTAGTGAAGTGGCTAAACACGGCAGACTGTAAATCTGCTCTCTTCGAGTTCGGTGGTTCGAATCCATCATCCTCCACCAGTTTTTAGGGGCATAGTTTAAAGGTAGAACAGCGGTCTCCAAAACCGTTAGTGTGGGTTCAATTCCTGCTGCCCCTGCCAATCGTATCACAGTGTTTTAATATGGCGGTCGTGGCGAAGTGGTTAACGCACCGGATTGTGGCTCCGGCACTCGGGGGTTCAATTCCCCTCGATCGCCCCATATTACAAAATCATATTGGGGATTAGCCAAGCGGTAAGGCAACGGACTTTGACTCCGTCATGCATAGGTTCGAATCCTATATCCCCAGCCATTGATTTTTATGTTTGCGGACGTGGCTCAGCGGTAGAGCATCGCCTTGCCAAGGCGAGGGTCGCGGGTTCGATTCCCGTCGTCCGCTCCATTTTTATTTCTGGCGCCATAGCCAAGTGGTAAGGCACAGCTCTGCAAAAGCTTTATCCCCAGTTCGAATCTGGGTGGCGCCTCCATAACAAAACTATGTGCCCTTAGCTCAGCTGGATAGAGCGTTTGACTACGAATCAAAAGGTCAGGAGTTCGAATCTCTTAGGGCACGCCATTATGTAAGCCGGTGTGGCGGAATTGGCAGACGCGCGCGACTCAAAATCGTGAGGGAAACCGTGGGGGTTCGAGTCCCTTCACCGGCATCATCCAAAAGGAATGTAGACTATCAACGTCTGCATTCCTTTTTTTGTTGCATCTAGATCGATAGAGATCCAGTGCAGGGTTGGACGTAGGTCTGTAGGAGGCCCCGCCTTAGGTCTAGGTCTAAAAACCGTCCCCAGGCCGTTTTAGTGAAACTCGAAATTACCTAGAATAGAGTCATAAGGTTGAACAAATGAAACAACGATCAAACAACAGAAAGGCGGTGTATAAATGAGAAATTCAAAAGGAAATGGAATGAGTATCCTGTTGATTGGTTTAGGGATCTTGGTTCTCCTGGGAGTATTCGGTCCTCTGCTTGGATGGTTGTTCAGTCTTTTAATTCCAATACTGATGGTCGCGTTGGGATACTACGGGATCCGGAGAGGTAACACCTTGATGGGATGGGTTATTCTCGGTATCGGTGTGATCTGGTTGATGGGTAAACTGTCTTGGCTGATCGGTCCGATCCTTGGAGTTATCTTAATCATCTACGGGGTGTCCCGATTGAAGAATGGCAGACCCCGTTATTGATAAAAACCACTACATTAAATAACATGCATGAACAACAGATCATGATAGATGAGGAGGGCTAAGCCAATATGAGTGTTTTCCGGCGGATAAGAGACATAACCGTAGCAACATTGAATGAAAAGCTCGAGCAGAGCCAGGATCCGGTTCGATTGATCGACCAGTTCCTACATTCAACCAGACAGGACATTGCAGAGGCTGAGAAGCTGCAGCAGCAATGCCAAGTACATTCCAGACAGCTGAAGCAGCAGGTGGATCAAGCGGAAACCATGCGCTATAAACGCGAAGAGCAGGCGCTGCTTGCATTGAAGGCCGGCGAAGAACATCTTGCCAAGCTGGCATTGCAGGAGAAGCTGATCTATGAGGAAAAGATCGAGCAGTATCAAGGCCTGTTATCCTCAAGCCTGGAGTCGCTAAAAGAAATCGAGGAGCAGCTCGGCGAGCTGCGGATGGAATATCAGACGGTATACAGCAAACGCCAATATTATGTTGCCCGAGTGGAAACCCTTCGTCTTCAGCAGAAAATGAATGAACGTACGGGCTCCTACGGCGGCGGCCATGACGTACCGAAGATGTTCAATCGCCTCGAAGACCGTATCAGCGACTGGGAACTCGAAGCCAGAAGTCTTCGCGATTTACGGCGCATGGGGCAGGAATACATGGAACAGGCTGGTGAATCGGTCTCCACTGTATTAGAAAAAGAACTTGCCCGCCTGAAGCAGAAGCTGAATAACAGCGGAAAGGAGTAACCATGACTAGATTGTACCGTTCCACCCGAGACAAAATGTTCACAGGGTTGATCGGCGGTATATCCGATCATTTCGGAGTCGAATCTACCCTACTTAGAGTCATATTTGTAGTCAGTATCTTTTTCACAGGCGGTACAACGCTGTTGATCTATCTGATTGCATCCCTTGTAGTACCTAAGGAGCCGTATTATCACGATCCGTACGGTCCACAGGGAAGACATGGTGGCGGATACCGTTATAACGATCATCCGGGCCCTGGACCAGGCTACAACAGCTATAACGATGCTTATGGACGTCAAGGCTATCCTAATGAGCATGGAAATTTTGGTCCCAAATATGACCGTCCCAATGGCACAAGAAACAACGCGCCAGCGGATTCCGACCTGGATGCGATGATGAAGGATATTGAGAGAAAAGCCATGCAAAAAGAAATCGAAGAATTAAAGAAAAAACTTTCGAACTATGAGAAGGGAGATAAATAACATGGGAGTATTTAAAAGAATTAAGGATATGACGAAAGCATCGGTGAATGAACTGCTGGATAAAGTAGAGGATCCGATCGTAATGTTGAACCAGTACCTGCGCGACATGGAGGCAGAAATTCACGAAGCAGAGGTAACGGTTGCGAAGCAAATGGCTAACGAGCGTCGTATGAAGCAGCGCGTCGATGAGGCTGTGAAGATGGCGGCACAACGTGAAGCTCAAGCTGAATTGGCTCTGAAAAATGGTCAAGAAGAAGTGGCTCGCAAGCTGCTTGAAGAAAAAATCTATTTCGATCAAAAAGAAACCGAGTACGTGGAATTGCACCTGCAATCCGAGGCTCAAGCGAAAGAGCTTGTAGCTCAGCTGCATGAAATGAAAGACGAGTTCTACAAAATGCGCAACAAGCGTAATGAGCTCGTAGCCCGTGCTCAAATGGCTAAAGCGAAGAAGCAAATGTCTCAAGTGAGCAGCCTGCACACGATCGAAAGCGGCAGTGCTTCGATGGGCTTCCACCGCATGGAGGAAAAAATCATGCAAATGGAAGCAGAAGCCGATGTGCTTCGCGCCCCATATCGTCCTAACAACGCAGTATACACAAGCCCCGTAGATGCTGAGAAGCAATTGAAGGTGGATGAGCAGCTGCAAGCTTTGAAAAACAAAATGGGGAATTCTTCGAAGTCCGAGTAATTCCTCTAGCAAGTCAGCAAAATAAGATTAAACCGTATTCGAACACCATGTTCATATGATATGCTATACGAATGAGATTGTCGTATAGTACAGGCAAAGCCATACAGTGGGGAACGTCTCACTGATATGGCTTTTCCGAGCTTATATCTTGGTCATCAAGGAGGTGCGACATGGACAGAAACCGCTGGATAGCAGTTGGTTTAATCAGCTTGGGTATTATTATGCTTTTCGGCCGATGGCTTGGTTTCTTCACCATTGTCGCCCTGATACTCATGTTCGCAGGTGTCCTTCAGGTCAGACAAGGCCATTTGAAGAAGGGATACATTCTGCTCGGAGTAGGTGCCGTACTGCTGCTGCTGGAGCATCTCATGTTGATTATCGGCATCAGCTTGATATCACTGGGTATTTTTTATGGCAAGTCGAAGCGAGCCCATACGACGACAAAGTACATTCAGAAGCAGAACTTTATGTCCAACTTTGATTGGGACCGGGCTCCGTGGGTGATGCGCAGTCTGAGTGTGTGGCATGTGCTTGGAGAGGCGGATGTGGATCTATCCCTGGCGCTTCCGGAGGAACGCCAAACGGTCCTTATGTTCCATGGGATACTGGGGGATATTGATCTGATGATCCCGGACTATTATGGAGTGGAGATCGAAGCATCGATCCTGTTTGGCTCGATTCATATGGACGACCGGAAGGAAACCGGCATATTAAACCGCGTGCGGTATCAATCACCCAATTATGAGACCAGTGAATATAAAGTGAAATTTATTGTTTCTTATTTGGGCGGAGATTTGAATATAAGAATGACATAATCAACGTATGTTTTGTGTAAACCATTCAGGAGGGTTGCCCCGTGGAAACGGAAAAGAAAGCAAATATGATTACCCGAAGTATGCGTGAGGGGACCCTTCTGGGATTGGTTGTCATGCTGGTTGTCCTATATTTATTATATACATATGGTTATCTTCAACCGTTTGAGACGTGGAAGAACCGGATCGAAGCCGGCATTACCCTGGTATTGCTGCCGATTGGGCTGGGAGCAATCTATGGCTTCTTCCAGGGATACCGGGTAAAACGGAGGGTCGATCTCGTGAGGGAAACGCTGGTAAACTGGGAAAAAGGCAGCCTTACGGATGTGATGCCGGACATCGGCGAAGACGAAGTGGGCCGGCTTGGAGAACAGCTGGTGAAGATCAGCAAACGCTGGGAGGATCAAGTGTCTTCCCTGCAGCGGTTATCAACGAACAATGCCCAGCTTGCCGAGCAGGCCAGGGTAACAGCAATTGTGGAAGAGAGGCAGCGTCTGGCGCGCGAGCTCCATGATGCGGTTTCTCAGCAGCTGTTTGCCATCTCGATGACGGCAACCGCTGTGGGCAGGACGCTGGATAAGGATTTTGACAAAGCGCAGCGCCAGGTGGCTCTGATCGAGGAAATGTCGGCTGTGGCCCAGTCCGAGATGAGGGCGCTTCTTCTTCATCTGCGGCCGGTTTATCTCGAAGGGAAAGCACTGGAGCAAGGGCTGAAGGATCTGATCAAGGAATTGCGGATTAAAGTACCTATGGAAATTACGTTTGAAATGGACGATGACATACATTTGCTTAAAGGGATCGAAAATCATCTGTTCCGTATCATTCAGGAGGCGATGTCAAATACGCTTCGGCACTCCAAAGCGGAGAAGATGGACATCCGTATTCATCGCAGGCAGAACACTGTTCGGGTGATGCTGCGTGATGATGGGATCGGGTTTGAACTGGACGATAAGAAACAGACTTCCTACGGTCTATCGACGATGCAGGAACGGGTGACGGAGATCGGGGGCTCGGTACAATTCATAACAGCACCGGGTAAAGGGACTCGAATTGAGATCGTTGTGCCACTCATAAATGATGAACGTAAACGGGGGGATGGAGATGGAAACGCCGATTAAGGTGCTGCTGGTGGATGATCATGAGATGGTCCGGATCGGTTTAGCGGCTGTGCTTGGTACAGAGGACGGCATCGAGGTGGTGGGTGAAGCGGGCAGCGGCGAGGAAGGGATACGCTTAGCGCAGGAATATCATCCTGATGTGGTGCTGATGGACTTGGTGATGGACGGGATGGATGGTATCGAGACGACGCGCCAATTGATGAATCAGTTTCCGAATCTTAAGGTCATTGTACTGACCAGCTATCTGGACGATGAGAAGATGTATCCGGTTATTGAAGCAGGTGCGTTCAGTTATTTATTGAAGACATCCCGTGCTTCTGAAGTAGCTGATGCTATACGTGCAGCCGCACGCGGGCAGTCGGTGCTGGAGTCGCAGGTTGCCTCCAAGATGATGAATCGATTCCGGCATCCGCAAAATGAAGCACCGGCGCATAACGACCTTACGGACCGGGAAATGGAAGTGCTCCGACTGGTGGCGCAGGGCAAGTCGAATCAGGATATTGCCGATGATTTGATTATCGGCATTAAAACCGTGAAGTTTCATGTAACGAATATTTTAGGCAAGCTGGGGGTAGAGGATCGAACCCAGGCTGCCATCTACGCTTATAAAAATGGGCTGGCTGAGTAAGGAATGCCGGCTCTTTTTTATGCGATGATCGTGACATAAACAGATCCAAGATGCTGAGACGTTGAGCGTGGTACAAAAGCAGATTCATGATGCGATGCGTGAGTTATAAACATATCCATGTAACCATGAGAGGCAGGCTTAAAGACTCCCGGATCGGGAGCTTTTTTTATTTAGGGACGGGGAAGCAAGAATGTTTACATAAAGCCCGGTGAAGGCTCTTTTTAACAAGCGAGGTATAAATCTGCGGTAACGAGGCCATCCTTTTTACTAGATTGATAGATTCGAACGGGGAGGCGTGACTGACCATGCGGAAGATGCGTTTACAGATCGTTGTGATGATGTTGTTGCTGTGCGGGGCAGCAGGTATGATGGCGGGTTTTGCGGGAACAACGGAAAGCAAGCGAAACGAATCGGTTCCGCATGTGATAGAAGCGTCAACTTCAGTTTCAAGTGGAACAGGAGAAAAGGGTGTCGATGGAACAACTGGAACCGGGGTAGCTGCAGATAGCGATTTAACGCTACTGGCAGCGCTTGGGCAAGAGCATATGGAAGCTTCGGCCATGCTCACGGTAAAAATTCAAGGTGAAATGATAAATTCCATACCAGAAGATCAAGCTAAGACAGCAGCTGAGCAGCTGGCTCGTACCATGGGGCTCTCGGGGATTACGACGTCCCCGCTTCAGGGAAATGAAGTGTTCCAAGCAGAAGGCGTGCTCTCCGGTGTATCCGTCCATCTGGATTGGGCCCTCACGAAGGCGGGCCATAGTTATGTCAGAGCTATGCTTGTCGGAGAAGCGGCTGGGCAGACCCGGGAAATGATCGCATTACAGCAGCAGATTCAAGAGATGATGAAGCAAGCAGGCATACCGAACACATGGAATGCGTCCATTCAAGGGTATGCATCGGAAACCGCAAGCGTTGATGGGACGATGGCTCAGGTAGAAGAGAGTATAGCCCAAAAGTTCCCGCTTCGCTCCGTTGAGGATTATGCTGATGACAACACACGAAGCCGTTCATATGAGGTTCCTTCACTGCATGCTTCTGTGATAAGTGGCGACACGCCGATTCATATGCAGATCGCAGTGCATGAAGATTCGATGAAGAAAAGTAGTAGAATAACGATCGGATTTCCCGTCATTACAATAGAATATTGAAAATGATTTCTGAAACTCCGATGAAAAAATGCGGATTGAGATAGCATACTTGAAATGAATATGCTAAAATGTCATCACATCGAGTTAAGTGCCGATGCATAAAAATACACTATAATTCATAGAAAGAATGAGGAGCCATGGCTGAAAATCAAAATCTAGATACAATGAAGACACCGGGAGCTGTATTTTTCATCTTTGGAGCGACTGGTGATTTGGCAAGACGTAAGTTGTTTCCGGCGATCTACAGTCTTTATCGTGAAGGAAAACTGGATGAGGATTTTGCGGTAATCGGCGTGGCGCGGCGTCCGCGCACCCAGGAAGAGTTTCGGGAGGACGTGTATCGTTCGATTCAGGAATTCTGCCGATATAGTTCGGAACAGGATAGTGAATGGAATGCATTTGCACAGCATTTTGAATATAAATCTTTAGATATTAACAATATTGACGGTTTCCGTGAGCTTCGTGAACAAACGGAGCAATTGGAAACGAAATTTAATATACCGGGTAACCGCCTATTTTATCTGGCGCTTGCACCGGAATTGTTCGGCAGCGTATCGTTTAACCTGATGAAGGGCGGTATGCTTGACGGAGAAGGCTGGAACCGTCTTGTGATCGAGAAGCCGTTCGGTTACGATCTGGAGTCGGCTGCCAAGCTGAACGAAGAGATCCGTAAAGTGTTCAAGGAAGAAGAGATCTACCGGATTGACCATTATCTTGGTAAAGAAATGGTACAGAACATCGAGGTTATGCGTTTTGCGAATGCTTTCTTTGAGCCGCTTTGGAACAACAAGCATATCGCCAACATCCAAATTACGCTTGGTGAAACGGTTGGTGTCGAGGAGCGCGGCGGATACTATGATCATGCCGGGGCTCTAAGGGATATGGGCCAAAACCATATGCTGCAGCTGCTGACCATGATTGCGATGGAGCCGCCTAGCCGATTGCTCGCAGAGGATATCCGCGACGAGAAGGTAAAAGTGCTTCGTTCCTTGCGTCCGTATGCCACACATGAAGAAGTGAAGAACAACGTGGTTCGCGGTCAGTATACGAACGGTTCGGCGGGCGGTAAAGATCTGCCGGCTTACCGTGAAGAGGACAAAGTGAATCCGGAATCCAATACGGAAACCTATTTTGCGGCCAGAGTATTCGTGGACAACTTCCGCTGGGCGGGCGTACCGTTCTATATCCGCACGGGCAAACGTCTGCCGGTTAAGACAACCGAGGTGGTTGTCGAGTTCAAACGGATGCCAACCAACGTTTACTTGGGACAAAAGCATTCCCTGGAGCCTAACCTGCTCGTCATCCGCGTGAATCCGATGGAAGGCATTTACGTGAAGATAAATGCGAAAAAGCCGGGATCCGAATCCGAGATCGCTCCTGTAGCGATGGACTTCTGCCAAAGCTGCATCGTGGGCATTAACTCTCCTGAAGCGTATGAGCGTCTATTGCATGACGCGGCTCGTGGAGACTCCACTTACTTTACACGCTGGGACGAAGTGGCTTCGGCATGGTCCTTCGTGGATCGTATCGCCAGTGCATGGAGAGAGAACCAGGGCGAGCTGGAATCGTATCCTGCGGGCTCGTGGGGACCTGTCAAAGCAGATGAGCTGTTGAAGGAAGACGGATTCCACTGGTGGCCGGTTAACGGTCAGCTCGAGGATAATGTGGTGTGGTTGAAAAACTAAGATCATTTTCTATAATTTACGCGTTAAAAATCATCCTCATGCGCCCTGCGCATGGGGATGATTTGCGTATGAATTGTGGTACAATGATATACATGACTTTAGTTACGAAGGGATAAGTGAAATGGCAAAGCTAATAGATGAACTGCAGCAGGAAGTGGATAAGCGTCGCACGTTTGCGATTATTTCCCACCCTGACGCCGGTAAAACAACACTGACCGAGAAGCTGCTCTTGTTCGGGGGCGCCATTCGTCTGGCTGGATCGGTTAAAGCTCGTAAAGCGAGCAAGCATGCAACGAGTGACTGGATGGAGATCGAGAAGCAGCGGGGGATCTCGGTTACCTCGTCTGTTATGCAATTTGATTATTTAGGGCATCGGATTAATATATTGGATACGCCGGGTCACCAAGACTTCAGTGAGGATACCTATCGTACGCTGACGGCCGCTGACAGCGCCGTCATGTTGATTGACGTAGCCAAAGGGGTCGAGGCTCAGACGATTAAATTATTCCAGGTGTGTGCGAAGCGGGGCATTCCGATCTTTACCTTTATCAACAAACTCGACCGCGAAGGGCGCAGCCCGTTCGATCTGATGGAGGAGCTTGAGCAGGTTCTCGGCATCCGCTCCGTACCGATGAATTGGCCGATCGGCTCCGGGCGTGACCTGTGCGGCGTGTACGACCGGGTCAAGAATCAGGTGGAATTGTTCCAAGGCGACGACCATTCCACGATTCAGGTTCAGAAGGTCGAAGGCTATGAGGATCCGATCATTCGGGAGATGGCAGGTGATTACCTGCATGATCAGTTATGTCAAGACCTCGAGCTGCTGGATGTTGCCGGAGACCCATTCGATCTGGAGAAAGTCATGCAGGGTCAGTTAACACCTGTATTCTTCGGAAGTGCGATTAACAATTTCGGCGTCCAGACTTTCCTGGAAAACTTTCTTCAGCTTGCGCCGAAGCCGGAGCCGCGCCGCAGCACGGACGGTGTGGTGGAGCCAACCGATGAGAAGTTCTCCGGATACGTATTTAAGATTCAAGCCAATATGAATCCGGCTCACCGGGATCGTATTGCTTTCCTGCGGATCGTATCGGGCAAGTTCGAACGCGGTATGAGCGTGAAGCATGTTCGGGTAGGCAAGGAAATCAAGCTGGCGCAGCCGCAGCAGTTTTTGGCGCAGGATCGAGATATTGTGCAGGAGGCATACCCTGGTGATATTATCGGTCTGTTTGACCCGGGCATTTTCCGGATCGGGGACTCGCTTAGTCAGGGACGTGAAGTTGTATTCGATGAGCTTCCAACGTTCTCACCGGAAATCTTCGCCAAAGTAACGGTGAAGAATGCGCTGAAGCATAAGCAATATCAGAAAGGGATTGATCAGCTGACGGAAGAGGGTACCATTCAGGTATTCCGCACCGTGAGTTTCGACGAGACCATTCTCGGGGTTGTCGGGCAGCTCCAGTTCGAGGTCTTCGAGTACCGGATGAAGGGGGAATACGGCGTTGATGTCCAGCTTCAACGGATGCCGTATCAGTTCGCTCGCTGGATCGTGGATGACAATATTGATCCGTCCAAGTTCCGGATTAACTCAACGCTGGTCAAAGACAAGAAGGATAACTACGTTGTCTTGTTCGAAAATGAGTACGCGATGAGAACCGCCATCGATAAGAATCCAACCGCCCAGTTTCTTGAGACCGCTCCGTAAGCGATGTTATAAATATGCAATGTAAAGAACAATCCCCCAGCTTCACAGCTTGGGGGATTGTTCTTGTTTGTTGACCATGGGCTTATCCTTGAAGGTTGCCAGGCGTAACGGTTTTCAAATGATCATGGAGGGAAGAGACAAGGCTGTTCTGCTGGGAAGCATCCATGTCTTTCCACATCATTTCAAACATTACACCGAGTCCCGGCAGGGCAGCTTCAGGCCCGTCAACGGAACCCTCGATCATGGAGCGCAGCTCTTCTTCGTCCTGATTGTGGACTTTATGAATGACGGCCTGCCTTAGATCTAACAATATGGACATGAACATGTTCCTCCTTGTTATGAAAGGGTCATTGTGTAATGTGCCCGTTCCAGGGCAGTTACATTCAAGTATTCGGGACAGTATGATATACTATTATCATGATGATTATGGATGACCTAGGCTCGTGGGGGGATATATAAATGGCTAAGAAGCAGTACGCAGTAATCGGTATGGGGCGTTTTGGCACGAGTGTTGCCAAGGAATTGAGCAGCATGGGATTTGATGTATTAGCCGTAGACGCGAGCGAACAGCGCATTCAAGAAATCGCAAGTATGGTCACGCATGCCGTCTCGGCGGATTCAACCGATGAAGAAGCGCTTCGGGCGCTGGGTATACGGAATTTCGATGTGGTTGTCGTGGCGATCGGAGAGGATATTCAATCCAGTATTTTGACTACGCTGATATTGAAGGATCTAGGCGTACCGGCCATTATCGTGAAAGCGAAGAATGAGCTGCACGGAAAAGTGCTGAACAAAATCGGTGCGGACAAGGTGATTTTCCCTGAGCGGGACATGGGGCTTCGGGTTGCCCACCATCTGGTGTCACCAAATATTTTGGACTATATCGATTTGTCGGACGATTACAGCATTATGGAGATGCTTGCTACAGGAGATCTGGTCGGTCACAATCTGATAGAGCTGGACATTCGGGCACGATTCGGCTGCAATGTCATGGCGATTCGAAGTGATGCGGACATGAACATTTCGCCAAGTCCGGATGACCGGATTGAGGAAGGCGATATTCTCGTTATTGTGGGGCACAAGAATGACTTAACGAAGCTGGAGCTTGCTTATCCGAAGTAAGGCTGTCCACTAGCGGGTATGCTGGTTGAGCTGGACTCGGTTTTGTATATAAGTAAAGAACGGATGGATTAACCATGGAGATACTATCGCCTCAGAATGCCAGAGTGAAGGGCTGGGCACAGCTGCAGGAGAAGAAACATCGAGACAAGCAGAACAAGTATGTGGTGGAAGGTATTCATCTCGTGCAGGAAGCACTGTCATCCGGGGCGGACATCGAGTGCGTCGCTTATGATGTCGAGAAGGGCATTCCCCAAGAACTTCGTTTTATATCGGATACAGGACAAGGTGCCGAATGGATCGGTGTATCCCATGCCGTCATCTCGAAGGTCAGCGATACGCCGTCACCGCAGCAGGTGTTTGCCGTGGTCCGCAAAGAAGCACGTCAATGGCAGGACCTGATCCTGCGCGAGAACGGTTTGGTTGTCGTTATGGACGGTCTTCAGGACCCGGGGAATGTGGGAACCATCATACGAAGCGCAGATGCCGTAGGAGCTGCTGGCGTGGTTCTGGGACGCGGCTGCGCGGATTTGTATAACCCTAAGACGCTGCGTTCTACCATGGGTTCCCTGTTTCATCTACCGGTGCTGGAGGGCGATCTGCTGAGCATTTTGCCGGAAGCCAGGGAACGAGGTGCGAGATTGGTCACCACCATGCTGGAAGGGAAGCGTTCCTGCTTTGAGTATGATTTCAAAGGGACAAGCTGGATCGTGATTGGTAGCGAAGGGCGGGGGGTCTCACCCGAGGTCGCGGAACTCGTGGACGATGCGATCCGTATTCCCATGCCGGGGAAAGCCGAATCGTTGAACGCGGCTATGGCGGCGTCGGTATTGATGTACGAGGCTTTACGGCAAAGAGAGTACGCCGGCCAATAAAGACAGGACGGCTCGACAAGGCTGGAAGTGATTAGAAAGCAATGGCTAATCATATCCGGCTTTTTTTATTTAAGAGATAAGAAAGCATAAACTTCAGAGAGGCTTACCCTCCTTATCTCGCAAGAAAAACTTCTGCGAAATGCGGTCTGCCTTCTATGAAAGTACGTCGATGACGTTTTTTTATTTTTGTCAGGGCTGGTAACAATAATGGGTATGTTTGAAAGGAGTAAATCCCAATGTACGAGCAAAAAACCAAAGAAACCGATCACAGCGTGGTGGAGTTTATAGAGCAAGTGGATTCGCCGAAAAAACGGGAGGATGCTTATCGTTTGTTGGAGGTTTTTGAGGAGACGAGCGGTTTTCCGGCTAAGATGTGGGGACCCAGCATCATCGGCTTCGGCTCCTACCATTACCGCTACGCTTCCGGACACGAAGGAGATGCCCCGTTTGTGGGGTTCTCGCCGCGCAAAGCGAAAATCAGCCTGTATTTTGCGCCGGGCGATGAGAAGCGGGAGGAGCTATTGACGAGTTTCGGTAAACATACGGCCGGGAAAGGCTGCGTCTACATTAATAAAGTGGCGGACATTGATAGGGAAGTCCTGAAGCAGCTGATTCGCGAATCGATTGCCTTCTTGAACAAGACCTACCCGGCTCAGCCCTAGCGAGTTTAAGTCATGAGATGCTGACAAGATGCATGGATTGCCTGGAATGCCTGGTTTGGACGAAAGCTGGACCTTAGGGTGTGTTGAATGGATAAAAAGGCGAATATTGGTATTTGACACGAAACCATTTGGTGTCCTATAATGCATGAAAGGAAACCAAATGGTTTCATAATTTTAAACCTAAGCGAGGGATTAATCAAATATGGACAACGTATCAAACGGCAAGCTGCCGGATATTCGTCATACGCTTGTGCTGAAAGCGCCTATTGAGAAGGTGTGGAAAGCCGTGGCTACGGCTGAAGGGATTTCGGCTTGGTTCATGCCCAACAATTTTGAACCGGTGGAAGGCTTTGAGTTTCAATTGAATGCAGGCCCTTTCGGGAATTCACCATGCAAGGTCACGCTTATTGACGAGCCTAACCGTTTATCTTTTAACTGGGGCAAGGATTGGAATGTTACGTTCGAACTGGTACAGCAGGGAGATCATACGGAATTCACGCTCATTCACGGCGGATGGACAGCGGATCAAGTGACCGAGTTCGGGGAAGCTCACGATATCGTACGAGGCCGTATGGACAACGGCTGGGCAGGCATTGTTCAGAAGCTTGCGGGATACGTCGAGGCCTAATCCATGTCGCAGCCTGCTCCGAAGCATGATGTTTATCAAGCGATCGCGGATCCGACACGCCGTAAGCTGCTAGGCTTGTTAAGTGATAAGGAAATGCCGGTTAAAGAAATTACAGGGCACTTCTCCATGACTCGAACCGCCGTCTCCAAGCATCTCCGAATTCTGGAGGAAGCGGGACTTGTGCAGGACCGCAAGGTTGGACGCGAAACCCGCTATCGGCTGGATGTTGAGCCGCTTAAGGAATTAAAGGATTGGCTCGCTTATTTCGACCGGTTCTGGGAGAATAAACTGTCGATGCTGAAGTATTATGTGGAAGATCAAGAAGACAATCCGAAGAACGACAAGTAGATTCTTGGTGCAGTCTTTCTTGAAAATGAGAATCTATAAGGGAGAAGAGTGAGGATTACCCATCCTTGCTCTTCTTTTTTGCTGTTTGTCCGCATACCCTCTATACAGGAGAGCTTGCCATGGTAAACATGCTCCTCGGGGCGTAAATAGGGGGGACCAAGCATGAGACGAAAGAGATGGGGAAGCAGACGTTTATCCTTTCCGTCCCTGTCATGGCCCAAACCAAGGAGAGCTTATAGACCACCGCGGAGAGGTTTTCGGCCCGTACCACAGCATCGGGGGCGTCCTCAGGCTGCCAAACGGCGCAGCGTGAAAAAATGGTGGCTGATCGGCGCTCTGCTCCTTGTGTTTGGGATCGTTGAATTTTTTATGTATATTGAGCAGAATCTGCGGCCGCCGATCATGCATTTAGCCCAAATCAGGGTAAAACAGATTGCCACTGAAGCCATTAATAGAGCCATCACCTCTCAGGTGACGCAGGGTAAGGATTTTGATAATCTGGTCAATTGGAAAACGGATAGCTCCGGCAAAGTGACGGGATTCATGCTGAATTATGCCGAGCATTTGAAAATCACATCCCATACGACGCAGGTCGTGCAGAGCACGCTGGACGAAATCCATAAGCGCAAAGAGCAAATTCCGCTGGGACAGGTGCTAAAAAGCCCGATCATCGCGTCATTCGGTCCACAAATTCCATTGAAGATCGAACCGCAGGGAGCGGTAAAGGTTCAACTGGATACAAGACAGCAGGGTGCGGGCATCAACATGATTTTGGTTGAGGTATTCGTCCACATTGTAACGGAGGTAGCGGTTGTTGTTCCTTTTGACATGGAGCCGCAGATTGTGGAAACCGATATTCCCATCTCTTATCTGCTAGTGGTCGGCGATGTGCCGATGTATTATTATGACGGTCAAGGAAAGGCCGTCGGCGAGAACAAGGCAAGCGCGCCAAGCATAGCGATACCGCCGCCCGTTACGAATGAGAACAGCCATCATTCGGAGCAAGAAGTCCCGCCTGCAACAACGCCGGACCAACCTGCAGACGGAACAACGACACCTCTGGAACCTTCACCTGGCGGAGCGGACTTATCCGGGCAAACGGGGGGAAACAACACCGGCGGCTAAGTGCTGTTTAATTTCACTTTTTGGCACTATCGTATGGAAGCCGCACCATGATTCAGTTGCTATTTATGTATGTCCTTAACGGAGAAAACGCGCCCCCTGGGTTGAACTTAGGAGCGCGTTTTTTTCTTCGAGCGTTTTTCTTCCGTTTCCCAATGCTTCAGCAGCGGGTAAGGATCGAAAGCCCATTCGTTTAATCCGGTATCCCGGTAGATGCCGTAATGGAGGTGTGGAGGGAATTTGCCCTGGGTTCCCGGCTTGCCGTAACCGGAGCTGCCAACCCAGCCAAGGGTTTGACCCGGCGTAACGACGTCCCCGAGGGAGATCCCTTTGTCAAAGCCTTGCAGATGGGCGTAATAGTGGTAATGATTGTTCAAATCACGGATGCCGATACGCCACCCGCCATATTTATTCCAGCCCTTGATTTCAACGATGCCGTAACACGTACTCCGGACAGGGACTCCATAACTGGCAAATAAGTCCGTTCCTTCATGAACCCTTCTTCCTCCCCAATTGCGTCCCATGCCAAAGGTGCTTCGGTATGAATAGTTGCTTTTGACCGGGAGAGGAAATGCATGGTCGAACAAGTCCAGCTTCCCAAAGGTCTCGTACAATTTGGCGTATTGCATGACGCGCTGAACCGCCCGCGTGTTCTGGTAGTATGACCAGAGCCCGATGCTGAAATCATCAGCAGCATGCCCGTAGGGGGAAAGTCTCGCTGCAACGGTATATAGCAGGTCGGTATCATTATTCCGATCTGCCTTGCCATCCCCGTCACCATCCAGCCCGATGCCGGAAAACACGCTGATCGACGTCGGATTTACATCTTCCTGATTGGGATTTAACGCGCCGGCCCATCTTGTGGAGGGGATGAAGATTCCGAGCGTCCGGTCCGGATGTTTGCGATCCTTGGGGTGGACTCTAGTCAGTGTCCGTTCATACTGGTCAATGGCAGCCAGGCGATACCAAGGAATTTGGGTAACGGTGGAAATCTCATCGTATAACGACTTCCGGTCTTCAAATATGGCTTTAGCATCCGTTGTTTTCACCGTATCGTCTGCCGTGCTGGTCGCAATAGAGGCGGATGCGGACACAGGCCCGCACATGCAGCAGGCCGCTGTCAAGGCAGCCACAGCTGCAGCCGTGCAGCGAATCATAATGCTGCTTGCTCTCAATGGTTGAAAAATCCTCAATGTGTCCTTCTCCTCCTTTTGGATTGTCATAATTAAGGACGGACAGTTATGCCTACACTGTAGGGTGAATCGAAACAAGGATTTTTATCCATGCCGCAACTAGATCAATCTCATATCGATGCGAAACAAGTAATATGATGGTTTTCATGATATAATATGGGACAGCAAACGATGGGGTATGTCTTGAGTTACATCAATAAATTCGAAAGAAGGTTTTTTCTTTGTCTAAAACCAAACAGCCAAAACCTGACTGGATTCGAATCAAGCTGACTACTGGCGATAATTATAAAGAAATCAAAAGCATGATGCGATCCAAGACACTACACACGGTGTGTGAAGAGGCTCGCTGTCCGAATATTTATGAATGCTGGGCTAACCGTACGGCAACCTTCATGATCCTGGGTGATATTTGTACCCGGGCCTGCCGATTCTGCGCTGTTAATACGGGACTTCCAACGGAACTGGATCTTCAGGAACCGGAACGCGTAGCGGAAGCGGCGGAACAGATGAACCTGCGTCACTGCGTAGTAACAAGCGTAGCACGGGATGATCTGAAAGATGGCGGGGCTTACATATTCGCTGAAACGGTTAAAGCCATTCGCAGACGTCTGCCGCTATGCTCGGTGGAAGTGTTGATTCCGGATTTTATGGGGAGCGAAGAAGCGCTTAAGATCGTAATGGATGTGAAGCCGGACATTCTAAACCATAACATTGAGACGGTGGAGCGAATGTCGGATCGGGTACGCGCCAAAGCCAAGTACACCCGTTCGCTGCAATTGCTGAAGAATGCCAAGGCGATGCAGCCTGATATTCCGACCAAATCCAGCATTATGCTGGGTGTCGGCGAACAATGGCATGAGATTCTGGAAGCGATGGACGACTTGCGTTCGGTGGGTTGCGATATCATGACGATCGGCCAATATTTGCAGCCTTCGCCGAAGCATCTGAATGTGGAAAAATACTATACGCCGGAAGAGTTTGCGATTCTAAAGGAAGAGGGAATGAAGCGCGGATTCAGTCACGTGGAATCCGGTCCTCTGGTGCGCAGCTCCTACCATGCACACGAGCAAGTGAAATCTGCAGAGCGCAACAAGGAAGAGACCGTGCAGTCTTAACCTTTGGAAAGGCAGGGGAAGCTTTCAATGATCGTTATCGGAAACAAAAGTTATGAAGTGTTAAAGGACCATCGAAACGGCTGGAATCTGGAAGCTTTCCGGGAGCGGTACAGCGAGGTGCTGGACCGTTATGACTACATCGTGGGAGACTGGGGTTACAATCAGCTTCGGCTTAAAGGTTTCTATCGGGATAATCATCCTAAAGCTGCCAAGGATTCTACCTTCTCCAGCATGTCCGATTACATTAACGAATACTGCAATTTTGGCTGTGCTCACTTTGTGCTTCAGAAAACGAAGGAGCAGAAGGATAGCAAAGAGCACGCCAATTCCAAAGAACCTGTGGAGATTTGTGAAACACCCCCCAAGGAAACCAAGGGTGAGGGGGAAGTGAAGGGAAGCAAGGAGACCCCGCAGGAGGGACCTAAACCGGGCAAGGAGCATAAGGACCAACGCGAGCGGCGTGAAGCCAAGGAATCCAGACGCGAGCCGCGTGATCCTAAGGAATCCAAGGAGAAGGAAGCAAAGCCTTCCAAGGAGCCTAATTCCCCGGCTGAACAACCGCAATAAAAGAAGAACGGCCACCTCTAAGGCAGGTGGCCGTTCTTCTTTTATTCGATATCGGAAAGTATTAGCCAAGAAATGCATCACGGACACGATTCCAGAACGGGAACGGCCGATAGCGTGCAAAACTGACCTGCTGTTCCGCCACTTGACAGCGGACGGATACGAGGTCGTCAATCGAGATATTCACATGATCGATCGTAAGCAGCAGACGCTGTTCTTTACGCGAGAATATATCACAGTGATGATGCTTGGGCAGAAGCAGCGGTGAGCCCAGCGTACGGAAAATTCGATTGTTAATCGAGGCGATTTCCGCGATCTGCAGAGCATCGATGGAAGGATGCACCATCGCTCCGCCGACACTTTTGTTATAGGCCGTGCTTCCGGACGGCGTAGACACGCAGATCCCGTCTCCTCGGAACATTTCAAAGGTTACATCGTTGATGTCAATCTGCGCGACAACGGTACCGTCAACGCCTTTAAGCGTAAATTCGTTTAAGGCAATGTAAGAGGACGTTCCTGATTTTTTATGAATTTCCAGTTGAACCAGGGGGTACTTGACGAGGCGCGGCTTCACGTTGCCGTGTTCGCCTTCTCCGCTCATATGATCAATTAGCTCTGTCAGTTCATCGGCCTTCCAATCAGCATAGAATCCCAAGTGGCCCGTGTGGACACCGACAAAAGAGAGGTCAGGAATACGGTCAATAAAAGTATGGAAAGCATGCAGCATCGTACCGTCTCCGCCGATCGAGACCACAATCTCCGGAGATTCTGCATCCAGCACAAACCCCCGCTGTTCCGCCAGCTTGTGAAACTGCTGGGTCAGCTCGACAGACAATGGGTCACCGCGGTCCAGAACATAATATCTCAAGTTGATAAGCTCCTTTGTAAGGTTATATAAAGATGATAATCAATCTTGGAGAAGAACACAATGTTCACCTTGGGAATTTGCGGATTTTCTGCTGCAGTTCTCGAATGATCTGAATAAACAACGCAACCGCAATCAGGAAACCGAGCAGGATGCAGAAAGCCGCCATAATATGGGTATACCCGTTTAGGGCGGAATCCGAAACAGCCGGCAGCGCCATAGTCGGTATCGAAGATCCCATGACACTTCTCCAGAGCAGCAATACAGCGATTGCGGCAATCACACCATGAATCAGTCTTGCAATGACAAAAGGGAAATATCTGAGGTTGGTAGAGTTCAGGATGCTGATGATCTGGGCATGAACGGACAAACCGCCCCATGACAATATAAAGGCAGCCGCGGCCGCTTTGTATGGCAATGGAATTGCAGCTCCCGCTTCGCCGGCATATCGAGCACCGAGTGTGACCTCAAACAATCCGCCTACGATGGCAGTGGATAAGGATTCGGGCATCCCAACCAGAGATAACAGCAAACTGATAACCTCGGTTAGCGCAGGCATGACACCGGCGCGGGTCCAGAGTTCAAGAAACACGGAGAAGAAAACGACGAGCCCGCCGACAACGATAATAAGCTGAAGCGATGACTGTATCGCTTGTCTTAACAAGGTGCCGAGGTCCCGGCCATCCTGCTCGCGCGCAGCATGCATGGCATGCAGGGCAGACCTGAGCCTGCTTGTCTTAGCCTGGGACAGACGAAGTGAGTCGGTTATTGTTTTGGATTCATGTCTGCCATGAAATCGCATAATCAACCCCACCAGGAAACCTCCGCCATAATGGGACAAGGCAAGGATCAAACCGATCTTGGGGTCATGAAAGAAGCCGATGGAGACCGCTCCAATTAAAAATATAGGGTCAGAAGAGGTGGTGAAAGCAACAAGCCGCTCACCTTCCTCCCGGTTTACCATTTTTTGTTCCCAAAGCTTGGCGGTTAATTTGGCACCGACCGGGTATCCTGAAACATATCCCATTGCTGCAACGAATCCTCCTGCGCCCGGAATACGAAACAACGGTCTCATTAAAGGATCCAGGAGGGTGCCAATCAGGTGCACCACGCCAAACCCCAGCAGCACCTCTGAAATAACAAAAAACGGGAACAGGGAAGGGAACAGCACATCCCACCATATCGACAGGCCACGGAGTGCGGATTGAAGCGCCGCTTCGGGAAATAAAGCCATTAGGACAATTACGCTGAGCAGTGCCGCCACGAGCATGAGCCAGCCCATTTTTTTCATGGTCATAATAAGGAATACGCCCCCTGGCATCGATGTGAATGATAGAAATATAGGTCCGTTGTTAAAAATCTATGCAGGTTATAGGACAAACAGTATAAAAAACATGAGAAAGCGGTTACATTTGTGCTTTATTTTCGGGGATATTGTGCTATAATAAAAAACATCAAAGCACATCTTTCGTATTATGTTTGGATGGAGTGATGATCATGAGCATAGTCGCAGGTATCCTAGTATGCGCCTTCGTTTATGTTATACGTGCTTCTCTCGTCCAGAGTGAAGAGGACTGGCGCAGTTATTAATAAGTTCTAAAAGGTGCTAACCCTTGCTTAGCGCCTTTTTTTGTTGTTTTTTGCTATAATGGATAGGTACATCCAATCAAAAGCGAATCATAAAAACAGATGGGAGATTAGCGGATATGAATCCGAACTTAAGCATCTATGATAACCTCGGGGGTGCCGAGGGTGTACGTTCGCTCGTCGAAGCGTTTTATCCGAGAGTGCAGCAAAATGAGCTGCTTTCCCCATTGTTTCCGGAAGATATTATGCCGGTGATGGAGAAGCAATATATGTTCTTGAGCCAGTTTTTTGGAGGGCCTGCCTTGTTCTCGGAAGCATTCGGACATCCGATGATGCGGGCCAGGCACATGAAATTCCCGATTACGGATCGTCATGCCGAAGAATGGCTTGGCTGCATGGCAGGAGCCCTAATCGAAATTGGCGTGGAGGATGAATTACGTGATTTTGTGCTGCAGCGTCTGTCCGGCCCCGCCCACCATTTCGTGAATACTCCTTAGTGCCATAGACCTACATCTAAACAGGAATTAGAGGCGAATGAAGGGATGGCGAATGGCGTGAAATTGGAACCCTTGTATTCCATCAAGGTGGTATGTGCGCACTGTGAGCATGAATATGTAACATCCAGGGTGAGACCCAGCTTTAAAAAGGCATACCGTACAGATACGGATTTTTGCGCTTATTATAAATCGGAGAATCCCGATTTTTACGTAGTGCGGATCTGTCCTGAATGCGGTTTTGCCTCCACGGAAAACTCGACCCTGAAATTGAACGAACGGCAGAAGTCGCTCTTTTACGAGCAAGTCGGATGCCGCTGGGAGAAGAGGGAAATGGGCGGGTCCCGCAATCTGGAGGATGCTCTGGAGTCGTACAAGCTGGCTCTCCTCTGCGCGCAAGTGATCGGGGAGCGGGATCGCATTGTGGCCAGCCTGCTGCATCATATCGCTTGGCTGTACCGATATCAGGGTAACGAGGATCAAGAGAAGCGGTTTTTGAGTTATAGCCTGGAATCCTATATCCGAGTGTTTGAGCTGGAAGGGGTAGGGGCTAATGATGCTAGGTTGCTGTATCTGATCGGGGAGATCCATCGCAGGCTGGGCCAGTTTCAGGAGGCGGTTCAATGGTTCTCCAGAGTGGTCCAGGATGACAAGATTATGGATGCCGCGATGATACGCGCATCCAGAGAGCAATGGAAGCTGATATCCGAGCAGATACGGGAGCAGAAGAACGCGGCACTCCAGGCGGAGTCCTAAAGCCAACAGCCCGCTGAAGGGTGGGTCAGCAGGCTGTTGGATCTCACGTATAGGCTAAACTCATGCTCTACGGTGAAGTCAGCGTAATCGCTGATCCGTGAGCAAGTAGTCGATGTCGCTGTCCAGCACGGTTACTTTGTTGTGACAGCAGGGGAAGATCAGCAGCTTCTTTTTCCCTTCCCTTACGCTTATCAGCTCTTTGGGTTTCATCGGCAGCAATACATTGTCGGTTCCGCAGAATGGGCAGCTGTGTACATACACGTCGTTTCCAACGACATCATAAGGCCAAGTATTGGAAAAAGGAATCATGAGTTCTCCGATGATGGGGACTCATCGTCTTTTTTTGTTGCAGTCGCTTCCTCATTCTTGGCAAGCTCGGCAATTTTCTGCATTAATATATGCTGAGGCATATGCATCAGCTGTTCCAGCGGAACGCCCAGCTGCTTGGACAATGTAACCGCCGTCTCCGGTGATATTTGCAAAGGTCTCATGGCTTCTAGCTCCTCCAGCAGTAAATTGGTTGTAGCAGTGATAACATAAATTGAGTTATATATAGTTATACACTTTTCCCTAAGTCCACACAAATGATATTCCGCTTGAATTCATATTTTATTTAGAAAGGTGATGAATGATCGATGGCACTTCAACAAACTTGGGATTTGGAATCGATATTTCCCGGAGGCTCTTCCTCACCGCAGCTCGTGAGCTTTCTTGAGGCTCTTGAGCAGGATGTACATAATCTTCAGCAAGCCGTTAAAGCATTAACCGTTCCGGAAACCATGGAGGGCGCATCCAGCCTTGAACGCTTCCTTGAGCAGTTCCAGAGTGCCTATGCCCGTATCCGCGAAGTCTCTGCATTCGTGGGCTGCCTGACTGCGCAGAATGTGAATGACAAGAAGGCGGTTCAATTATCCGGACGGGTAACCTCGTTGTCCGCGACCCTGCAATCGGTTAAGAACCAATTCGACAACGTTCTTCGTGGTATGAATGACGAGCTCTGGACCGCTTGGACCGGTACGGATAAGGTATCCGAGCTTGATTTCGTATTGAACGAAAGCCGTAATCTTGCGAAAGATAAGATGAGTCCTGAGTTAGAAAGCCTGGCTCTGTCGCTTGGCGTAGACGGTTATCATGGATGGGGAGAGTTCTACGATACCATCGTGAAGAAAATCCAAATTCCATATGAGGAAGACGGTAAAACGGTCATGCTGTCCGCAGGACAGGCGTTCAATAAAATGCATGATCCTCGCCGGGAAGTACGTCAAACCATGTTTGAGAAGTGGGAGCAGGCATGGGGAGACTCCGCTGATTACTGTGCGGATACTCTTAACCATTTATCCGGCTACCGCCTGAAGCTGTACGAGAACCGCGGCTGGGATGATGTCTTGAAGGAGCCGCTCGCGATTGGCCGGATGAGCCGCGAGACCTTGGATACCATGTGGGCTGTCATCCAGGACACGAAGTCGGTGCTTGTGGAGTACCTGAACCGCAAAGCGAAGCTGCTCGGTCTGGAAGGCTTGTCTTGGACGGATGTAGATGCCCCGCTGCGCACTTCCGCAACCAAAATCTCATATGACGATGCCGCGGTTAACATTGTGGAGCAATTCCGTAAGTTTAGCCCGAGATTGGCGGATTTCTCGCAAATGGCGTTTGACAAGAGCTGGATTGAGGTCGAGGATCGTCCCGGCAAGCGACCAGGCGGTTTCTGTACTTCCTTCCCGGCCAGCGGCCAGACCCGGATTTTCATGACGTTTGGCGGAACGGCTTCGAACGTTTCGACCCTTGCGCATGAGCTGGGCCATGCCTACCATCAGCATCTGATGGGCGGAATTCCGGTGCTTAACCAGAAGTATGCGATGAATGTTGCTGAGACGGCATCTACCTTTGCCGAAATGATTGTTTTTGATGCGATGGTGAAGGGCGCCGGCAGCCAAGAAGAAAAGCTGGCTCTGCTGGAAGAGAAAATTCAGAACAGCGTAGCCTTCTTTATGAATATTCATGCACGTTTCTTGTTCGAAACTCGCTTCTATGACAAACGGAAGAGCGGTCTGCTCAGCAGCGAGGAAATTTCGGAATTGATGGTGGAGGCGCAAAAGGAAGCCTACTGTGATGCTCTGACATCGTACCATCCGCATTTCTGGGCATCTAAGCTTCATTTCTATATTACGGGCACGCCGTTCTACAATTTCCCGTACACCTTCGGTTATATGTTCAGTACGGGCCTCTACGTTCGGGCATTGGAAGAAGGTCCGACCTTTGCGGATAAATATGATGCCCTGCTTCGTGACACCGGCATAATGTCCGTGGAGAATCTGGCGAAGAAACATCTGAATGTGGATCTGACCCAGCGCGATTTCTGGCAAAGTGCGGCTGATTCCTGCGTATCCGATATTAGACAATTCTTGCAAATGACAGAACATATGGCGTGAATTGTTGATTTTCATCGGAAAAAGGGATGAAAGAATTTGTTAGAGGACTTTTGCCTCCCAATGCATGCAAATTCCAACCTATGAAGAAGCCCTCTGGGGCTTCTTTTTTTGTCGTAAAAGATTGAAAGTTGACGCAAAAAAGGAGCCGAAAACTAAATTATTTGTGCAATTTTAGTAATAAATACCCAAATGTGTTGAATATTGTTGATACATTGATTCCTTTACCCTATAATGAGTCATAAGCCCTAATAATAGGGAAGATTTACTAATAAAGGAGGGAGAAGAGATGGTAAAACTAGATCAATTATCACTGGCTAGACAATTGGACATCGTGTTTAAAGAGCTGGAAGAAGAGTTGGGAGGTCTAAGTTCAGGGACAGTATTTGTACAAATACGAAACAATGTAATTGGTAAATTTGGCATACGGCATAATCCATTGGCTGGGCGTAACGGGGTCATAGCTCCACTTGAGGAGGGGCTAAGTGAAGCTCAACAATTCTCTTTTCGTACGATGGCGCTTGAAAGTCTGAAACATAAACGCCACTGGACACACGGCGAAATCAGTTATGAATTTATGGTACGACAGGGCATTGTCGTTGTAGATGCTGTACTTGAATCCAACTATAACATGGCCAACTTGATGATTCGGTACCCTCGTAATACATATGCCGAAGCTGCTTCGGAATCCTGAAATCATTTATCATATAGAACATATAACGAAAGAGGCGATCTTTGGGGAGAAGATCGCCTCTTTCTAATTACGGCTGGAGGGAAGAGATGCGAATTACAGGTTCGAACGACCCGATAATTGCTGCTCAGCCAATTGTACCAGACGTTTGGTGATGTAACCTCCCAAAGAACCGGTTTCACGGGAAGTATAGTTACCCATGTAACCGTCTTGTGGAATCGTTACGCCCAGTTCTTGAGCAGCTTCCATCTTCAATTGTTGAAGAGCTGCAGTTGCTTGAGGTACGACAAGATTGTTAGAAGAACGACCTTGAGCCATGTCATGTCACCTCCTTTGATGTTGTATGTGGATATTATGACTGAATCCTAGGAATCTCATTCGTGCTTGAGGCATATCATTGGTTGGTAAAATTATCCGTATCACTGAAATGGTCCATTATCTTAGACAAACAAGAGCAGCCCTTTGAAATCAAAGGGCTGCTCTTGTTGAAACATTAAGTATATAAAGATTATAGGGTTCGCATGGAATGGCTGAATTCCCCTTACTCCGCCTCTGGCGACGTTTTTTGGATGCTGATCTGGGTATTCAGGTCCACGGTCTGTCCCGGTTCCAGATGAATCAGTCCGGTTTCTTCGTTCGGCAGATTCAAATTGGGTGCGTTCGGAAGCCAGGTATATGGCTCGATGCAGAGGAATTCCTCCGCGACGCCTTTTGTATAAAGCACCCAGTGCTTGAAAAAGGCACGGTCTGCCGAATAATGAATTTGATAACCGTCATCCCGTTGAAGCCTGGCTTCGGCTGGTTTGCCCTCTGGGATTTTCAATATCGTGTCAAGGTCAGCTTCCTTCAGGTTGAGTCCGGTATTCAGAGGTTCCAGATGGCCAAGCGGTGAAAGATCTCCGGTTGGAATCAGTTCGTTATTCAAGGTGTAAACGCCCTCTACAGGCAGATCCAGCGTCCAGCGCTGCGGTTCACCATCGAGCAGGAACCACGTATGGTAACCCATGCCGAACGGGACAGGGCTGGAACCCAGATTCGTTACACGAAGACTCTGCGAGAAGCGGGTCTCCTGAAGACGGAAGGTCATTTCCAGCTTCAACGGTACTGGGAATTGGGCAATCCATTTCGGATCATCCGATGATATGAACTCTGTCGAAACGGCGCACCCATCATCCTCTTCCTCTATGTCGCTGACACACCAAGCCTGTGATCGGTGGAGACCGTGAATATGATTGTCGTTCGCGGTATTTTGATCAAATTGGTACGATGTTCCGCCGTACTCAAAATGGCCTTTGGAAATCCGGCCTGGCGGAATGAGCATCGGGATGCCGAAGTGGTATGGCTTCTGAAGATAGAAGGCAAGCTCACTTTCATCTGGTTTTCGGAGGATTTCGCGTGAGTTTTCAAGGTCTTTGATTCCAATGACATTGTTACCAAGACGAGGAAGGAGAGTCACTTCAAGACGGCCGCTGTTTAAAATATAGGTGTCGTAACCATTCCACTGGCCTTTGGTCACTTGATTCATATCGATGCTCCTTTACTAACAGAAATCATGGTCTGGACGATTAACCACATCATAACAGATTTTTGCGGAAAGGGTAAAAGAAATGCTTCAAAACATTGGGTGACTTGATTCTAAAATGGAATTGACAAGGCAGAGCAAGAGTTTTATCATTGCATGTAATAGTGATCCAAAAATGATTGAAACACGATGACAAGGACAAGTAAGCAGGTGCGGCCCATCCTTCAGAAAGCCGGTGGTTGATGTGAACCGGTGGATCCGCTTTGCTGAATGGACCTTTGAGTGCTAGGCTGAACAGGGATTATACTGTTATTCCTTAATATGCCGGCCGGGTATTCTCCGTTACAAGAATGGAAGGCTGCAGTTTAAGTATTAGAGTTGCTGCAGCGAATAAGGGTGGCACCACGGTCTCACGTCCCTTGCGGATGTGAGGCCTTTTTGCGTTCCTATATGTTCCCCTGGAGCGGGGCAGACTTTGGATTAAAAAATATTTAAATAAATGGAGGGCAAGTCATGAAAACTGTATTATCGGGAATTCAGCCGAGCGGTAATTTGACACTGGGCAACTACATCGGAGCCATTAAAAATTTTGTTAAGCTCCAAGACGAGCATGATTGTTACTTTATGGTTGTCGATCTGCATGCCATTACGGTACCGCAGGAGCCAAGCTCGCTCCGAGATCGCTCCGAATCGGTGGCGGCACTGTACGTAGCAGCCGGTATCGACCCGAATCGTGCCAATATCTTCTTGCAGTCCCATGTTCCTCAGCATGCCGAGCTCGGATGGATTATGACAACGATGGTAAATATGGGCGAATTGGAACGGATGACGCAATTCAAGGACAAATCGGAAGGTAAAGATTCCGTAGGAGCCGGTTTGTTTGTCTATCCAGCGCTCATGGCTGCAGATATATTACTGTATAATGCCAATCTGGTACCGGTCGGAGATGACCAGAAGCAGCATTTGGAAATCACGCGCGATTTAGCTGCACGGTTCAATCATCGGTTCGGTTCCTATTTCAATATTCCGGAACCGTTCATTCCGGAAGTAGGCGCACGAATTATGTCGCTGGATGATGCTTCTAAAAAGATGAGCAAGAGTAATCCGGTGGAGGGCAGTTATATTGCGATGCTGGATACGCCGGACCAAATCCGCAAAAAAATCAGCCGGGCTACAACCGACTCCGGGGCCGAAGTGGTCTATGACCCGTCCGCTAAACCAGAGGTTAGCAATCTGATGAGCATCTACTCGGAGTGCGCTGGGGTGTCCTTGCAGGAAGTGCAGGCGCGTTTTGAAGGAAAGATGTACGGGGCATTCAAAAAGGAGCTTGGCGAAGTTGTAGTAGCCGCTCTGGAACCCCTTCAAAACAGATACTACGAAATTCGCCAAACCGGTGAAATCCATGACATTCTGGCCAAGGGAGCAGAGCAGGCACAGAAGACCGCAGCTCAAATACTGGATGGCGTCAAGGACAAAATGGGCTTTCTGGCTCCTAAATAAGCAGGATTCTTCCTAAGAAGGCCTGCGTTTGGATTTGATAATGAATCCCCAGCCTATGTTGAGAATGGAGAGTAGAGCCAGACCGACAGCCAGAAATCCGTTGTAACTGATGGATATGGCCGAAGCGGTCAGCAGGACGATCGAAGAGACCGCAAACCATAGGGATAAGCCTTTACTCATATGAAAAAAACCTCCATAGATAAAAATTTAAAAAATACGTATAACGCTGCAAGAAGGAGCCATAATAAGTTTGCAAGCTTGCACTGGAATAACAGACATTCAGTGAAGGGAGATATTTAATATGGCACGCCGCAGCAACAATTTGGTTGTACCTCAAGCTACTGCAGCATTACAACGTTTGAAACTCGAGGCTGCTCAAGAACTAGGCGTAACGATTCCTCAGGACGGTTACTATGGTAACTATACTTCCCGTGAAACAGGGTCCCTGGGTGGATACATTACAAAACGTTTGGTACAGCAAGCAGAACAGGCTCTTTCAGGGTCTGGCCGCACGCTGTAATCTCTTTCTCATAACGTGAGTATGGAAGCCCGGAGCGCTATGATTGCGCTCCGGGCTTTGTATTCATATTAAGGATTCGACACCCACCTTCGCTACATAGACAAATTGTGCCTTAAACAACGGCATAACGTCAAGATTATATCGCTTCCAAATGTCACTGAATTGTCATATAGATGGAACGAATTCCGAATGATTGCTAAACACTTTTTACTAATGATATGATAAACTTTATAGCGGAGGCAGTACTTCCTCCATAACGACAGATACAAGGAGGAACGTTTACACGTGGATAATCACTTGAGATACCAGGCTCCTTCAGAATCCGCAGCACTTGCCTCGGCAGCGCCTGCACCTCCCGATAAGGCGGGGACTTGGAAAGATTTTATCACGGTGACGAAACCCGGAATCATCCGGTCAAATTTGATAGCGGCTTTTGCCGGATTTTGGCTAGCATCGCGTTGGGATATCCAATTTGGATTGATGATTATGACACTTCTCGGAACCGTGCTGGTTATGGCTTCGTCCTGTGTTTTCAATAACTATTTCGACAGAGAGCTCGATATGAAGATGGAGCGTACACGGAATCGCTCACTTCCAACCGGACGGCTGACACCTAAGGTTGTTCTTTGGTATGCCATCATTCTTGGAATCGTTGGACTAGCCATGTTATTCCTGTTCTCAGGGGTATTGGCAGGTATATTCGGAGCGATTGGAATGTTCGTATACGTTGTAGTATACACATTATGGTTAAAGCGCTCATCAACATGGAGCACGTCGGTAGGCGCTATTTCCGGAGCGATGCCTCCGGTGATCGGCTATGTGGCCGTAACAGGAAGCGTAGATATGGCTGCGGTTTTGCTGTTCGCTCTACTGTTTCTCTGGCAGCCCCCGCATTTCTGGGCGCTGGGCATTCGCCGCGTGGAAGAGTACCGCGCAGCAGGCTTCCCGTTGTTGCCGGTCGTAAAAGGAATTAAACGCACAAAGTATCAGATGATCCCTTACCTGGTACTTCTTATACCGATCCCCATCCTGATGTACGCGTATGGGTATGCCGGTATATTCTTTCTGGTTATCGGACTCCTTTTGGCAATTTGGTGGCTCTACGCCGCACTCCAAGGTTTCCGTGCCAAGGACGATGAAGCTTGGTCCAAAAAAGTATTTATTATCTCCATCAACTACTTGACCTTGAGCCTGATCGTTCTCATACTCAATACCACCTTTTAATAGGTGGAAGGGCTTTAACGCTGCACTAAACCTGACAAGAACAGGGATTGCCTGAGACGAAGGGAGAACGGGGAAGGTCATGAATGCATTCAAACGTTACAAATGGACTTGGGTACTACTCGCTGTATGCGTAATAGCAGCTATTTACCTGGTGTACAACTCGCTTGGATTCGGAAAAGAAAAGTTTCCTATCGTTCGTGAGGTTGCCGCTTACTCCATGGAGAATGTGGATGGAAAGACGATCACATCGGACGATACCAAGGGCAAGGTGAAACTCATGTACTTCTATTTCACCAGCTGCCCGGATGTATGCCCGATTACGACACTGGTTCTTTCGCAAATACAGGAAGACTTGAAGAAAGAGGGCCTCTTCGGAAAAGAGGTTAACTTCGTGTCCATTTCCTTTGACCCGGAAACCGATACGAAAGAGAAGATTAAGGAGTTCGGGGACCGTTTCTATGCGGATTATAGCGGCTGGTACTTCCTGCGCGGAGATCAGGAGGAAACGCGGAAGCTGATGCAGGACTCTTTCAAAATCCCGCTGCTTGGCAATAACTCGACGAATTTCACGCATGGCAATTCGATTGCATTGGTTGACCGGAATAACAATATTCGGAAGACCTATAATGCAGCAGACCCGGCCCAAGTGAAGACCGAGGATATTGTGAAGGACATTAAGATCTTAATTAAGGAATAACTTATAGGTAAAACCAAAAGGCGCGCTCTATCGTTAAAGATGGAGGACGCCTTTTTTTATTTAAATAGGGATTTCGGATGTATCTCAGAACTCAGCAGGAGGCGGGTAAATGATGAACTCTTCCAGCCCGGCCTTCTCTAACTGGGCAATCAGGTATTCGTCAGGCGTTCCTTCAACTCCGGCGTATCCCCGGCGTGTATAGATGTGTTCGGCATCAGGAAAGACGTCGCGCAGGGCACCGCGAATTTTTTTGCCGGAGCTGTCGTTATCCATAAAAAGATACACCTCTTGATCCTTCACCTGTTTATGAAGGCTTTCCAGCTTGGCGGTGTTTAACGTTCCGAATGTGCACAGGATGGTTATATCCGATGTCAGCAATCGGCGTAGTCGGCTCCGGTCGTTCTTGCCCTCTACAATGAGGAATATCGGCATCTTTTTCACCTCTGTCATGATACGGAGATCCTTGGCAGCATTCCCCGGGAAATGATGATCTGCCGTCGAATGATGGTTGTGTCGAATGGTGTATGTATAGTGTAACTTGTTTTTTACCGATCATGCAAAGCAGGCAAAATAAAACGGCCATCCACTGGATGGCCGTAACAAGGTTAACCCATGTATTCTAGTAGAAACAGCTCAAGATGATGACGAGCAGAATATACAATACAAGAACCATCCCTACAGAATTTCCATGGCCTCCTGTATGACAATGTTTATGATGATGAACATGACTCATGATTACTTCACCCCTTGGTTAGATGTCCGTGGTCATTTGCCACACTGTATCTTATGTGGATTTACCCATATGGATTGTGTATTGGCCCATCCGCATCTTTTTGGGCGCTGGCTCAAGCCCGGTACAGCTTCCTTAGACGGTTGAGATTGGGGTTTCTGGTGAGATGGCTGTTAAAGGTGCTTCACGATTGCGTTTGGGGAGCAGCAGGAGCACGGTCATCAGCATCAGAAACGCGATAAAATAAGGGGATACCACCGTTCGGAGCTGTCCAGCCGCAATAGGACCTACAAAGGAACCCAGCGACATGGCGATGGATTGCAATGAGAATACTTTCCCGAGTCTGCCTCCGCCGCTTAGCTCAATGAAGAGTGAAGATAATGCCGGAAACAGTAATCCTTTAGCAAGCCCCAGTGCAAACAGGATAATCATAATCGGTAATTGATGCGCGGCGGCGAGGGCGTAGAAGCAAATAGCCAGCCCCAGTACACCGACGGCCACTCTGATATGGGGCGCATAACGATTAAGAAACAGCATGCTTAATGTGACCAATGCTCCAAGACTAATGACGGAGAATAGAAGTCCGGTGGACATAATGCTTGCCAGCCCGCTTTCCCGCAGCGGTATTTCAAAGAACAGGATTCCTTGTGAGCATGCGATAGCAAACGGAATCAAATATAAGCGCAAACTAAAAGGAAGCCGCGCCGGTGTCCCATTGTTGATCGGCACAGCCTGCCCCTTATCTTTAGCGGTGGCTGACAGAGGCTTCGGGAGACTGAGAAACGCCATCAAGCCGGTAAAAATCAAAAGCCAGCCCAGACTCTGGAATGTACCGGAAAATCCTGCTTTGGCTACAATGAAAGCTCCGGCGGCCGGGGACAAGACAGAGGCAAGGGTGTGGACAACGCCATGACCGGACATATATTTGCCTTGCGTTACAGGATCCCGGGAGAGTGACGCAAGCAGTGCCAGACAGGCAGGTGACAAAAAGGCCAAGACAAAACCGCTGATCGAGCGGAGCACGAGCAGCTGCCAGGGCAATTGGACATGAGCCTGGAGCAGCAGAATAACACCAGCAGCGGTTAAGCTGAAAATAATGTAGCGTCTGCTGCCGTGCCGATCGATCAGATTGCCTGCAAGCAAATTGCCAGGCAGATGGGTTAAAGCATAAATGCCCATCATCCAGCCGATGAACGTAGGGGCTGCGCCAAGGGAGATGGCAAAGGGCGTCAGTACTGGATACTGAGCATGCAAATCAAAAAACGCCAGAAACAAAAACATATAGAGCCATAAAGCGGTTTTCAATATGGCACCCTCCTATCCGGCAAAAGTTGATATGTTACTACTACTTGTACGTTCGAAAGGGCAAGCTTATACCTTTTTGTGAAAAGACCCGGTTGGCTGACAGTATTGCGGGGTATCATGTATAATTAATAAGACGGCCATGAACCGCCGTTTTTGAAACGATGAACGGGAGTGAATTGAATTGGATACTCAGGTCTGGATTGAATTTCTCAAACAAAACTGGCTGGTCATTGCCATCGCCTTAATTGTCTTGTTTATTGTACTGAATGTGGTGAGAACCGTTATTAAGTGGGCGCTTGCCGTACTGATCATCGTGGGATTGCTGGTGTACAGCGGAATTTCCCTCGATAAAATCGGCGAGGTTGTAACCACGGTGAAGGAAGAAACGGTGGATACGATAAAAAAAGAAGCGCTGAACATGATGATGAAAGAAGCGAAGGAAGCGAAATATACTTCGAATGGGGACGGTACCTACTCCATTAAAGCTCCCAATCTGGAGCTGAAAGGAAGTTCTGGTTCCGAAGAGGTTGAAGTGACGTTCCGCGGTGTTTCGGTAGGGAAGTGGGATATCAACGATACGATTCAGAGCTTTATCGACGATGCCAAGAGCAATACGGCCTCGAAATAAAAAGATGAGACGCAATCGGAAGCGATGTACGAGGGCAGCAGCTTTATAGTCCTGCAGCTCGCTACATCGGTTGACAAGACATCATGGGGAGAGGAGGGGATACCGTTGATGTCGGCATGGAAGGATAGTGTGCTGAGTGGGAACGGAATCACCATCTTGCTGCTGCTGATTGTGGCTTTTTCACTATTGCAGGGATGGAGTCGCGGAGCCTCCCGGTCAGCCGGGAAGCTTGTTTTTTTTCTGGGGGATGCGGTGCTGCGCCTGGTCGGGCTTGCGATCTCCGTTCCTTTTACATTATGGTTATCGCCTAAAGCAGGCGATTGGCTGGGCACGGCCGCAAGTTTACCGAATCGGGAGCTTCGCTTCTGGGAACAGGTTTATTATACAGCCGTAAAATCGCTGGCGGATTTCCCGCTGTTGCGGTTTGCAGTGCTGTTTATGTTAAGTTACGCCCTTATCGTATTTATGCTGCGTCTGCTCGTTTCCCTGATCATGGGAGGCAGGCTGGGACTTTTCGGAACGAGAAAAGATACCTCGGCATCACTGCTGAGCCGGCTAACAGGGGCTGGAATTGGTGTCATCATGGGAGCTGCGCGGAGCATTATTGTCATTGCGATCTTATTCATCTACGTCAGTCTGAATCCCGATCACGGCTTTAGCCGGTATGTTGAGGCTTCACCGGTTTATCAGCAGGGAGCGAGGGCTGTAATAGAGCCTTTGTCGGGTTCTCTCGTCCGCGAGAAGCTGCCGGTCTTTACCCAATCGGTACAGGAAGAATTGAATGGGATCATTCAGCGGAAGTATGAGGTCATCGACCACAAGATTCCCGAGGGCATTGAGCAGACGGCAGCCCATGTCGTGAAGGGCGCGTCAACCGATGAAGAGAAAGCGCGAAAGCTCTATGATTGGGTTGGCAGCCGGATCGCATATGATCACGACAAAGTGACGCTGTATGAAGAGCAGCGGATATGGAAAGAGCAGACACCACAGGATACGTACGATACAAGATTAGGCGTGTGCATTGATTATGCCCGGCTGTATGCCATGATGGCCCGGTCTCAGGATCTGAAAGTCCGGGTCGTAACCGGCAGGGGATATAATGGGCAAGGCGGTTATGGCCCGCATGCCTGGAATGAGGTCTACTTGAGTGAAGAGAAGCGATGGATACCGCTGGACCCGACCTGGGCACAAAGCGGCAACTGGTTTAACCCGCCGCGCTTCAACGAGACGCATATTAAAGAGCAAGTGTTTTGATCGGTGTGTTGATATGGAGAAGGGCGGACTTTTGAGCAAGGGAAGTCCGCCCTTGCCTATCAGGAGGGCCCTTCCAGATGAAGTGGGGGGGCGTTTATGTTAATATGGGTTTATGTGATTGTGGATAAAGGGGAGAAGCATACGTGAAAGGGTTTAGGCCGGATAAGCGCAAACAAGAAGAACGAGATGCCGGCAGTCAGTTTAACTTGCGGGTTAATCTATTTTTTTTCAGCACTTTTATCATATTCTGTGTCATTATTATACGTCTTGCTATACTGCAGTTTGTTGAAGGGCCTGAGCTAAAAGAGCTCGAAACCGGCGGGCAGGTTAAAAATTTCCCGCTTCAGCCGATCCGGGGCAGCATCATCGATGCTTCCGGAACGCCGCTTGCCTACTCGACACCCTCCCAAGCACTGTATTTAACGCTGTTAAAGGATTACAGTTCATCCGAACGAGGGAAGAAGAACCGTCCGGAGATCGAAAAGCTGGCCGAGGAAATGGTCAAGGTCTTCGAACAGTATGGTGATCCAAAAGCCGAAAAGTTGACGGTGGATGATGTGATCAAAGCGATGGACCTGGAATTTAACAAGCAGCCGGGTTATGAGCCGAGACGCATTAAGGCAGATCTCTCGACCAAAGAAGTGGCTTACTTTATGGAGCATAAGAACGAGTATCCTGGGGTCGAGGTCGTGGAAGAGAGCCAGCGCCAATACAACCCGGACAAAATTGCCGTTCAAACGATTGGTTATTTGAAAGAGTTCCGCGGCATTAAGACGCTGGAAAAATATAAGGAGATCGATGAGCAGAACAAGAAGCAAAAGGATCCGGGACTCATCTACACGGAGCAGGAGAAGGTTGGCGTAGACGGACTCGAAATGATGTTCCAGGATGAGTTGCGCGGCAAAAACGGATATATCGGTATTCCAATTAATCCGCAGAACATGGCGGACGGGGTGCCAACCATGATCGCCCCGGAGAAGGGTTACAATATTCATACGACGATCCATAAGGATATTCAGAAGGTTACACAGCAGGCGATCATCGATCAGCTGAAATGGCTTCATACCAATACAGTTTCCGGTAAAACACATCCGAATGCGCAAACGGGTTATGCCGTAGCGATGGAAGTGGATACCGGGAACATTGTCGCCATGGCCAGTATGCCGGATTATGACCCGAATGTGTGGGAGAATGGAACCGATGATTGGGAAACCGTCATGAAGTATTACGGTAACGGAACGATCTCTCCATACAGTTCCGGTCGATCCGGGAACAATCTGGAATCGGTTGTGCTGCTCGGCTCCACCATGAAGCCTTTGACGGTATTGATTGGACTTAATGAAAAATTGTTTGGACCTAACGATTATTATTATGATGGCGGTGCAGCATTTTTCGGTAAGGATAATACGAGAGTTCGGAACTCAGGCGGTAAAGCCTATGGATCTTTGAATGCCCGACAAGCGATCGAGCATTCTTCCAACGCCTTTATGGTTGACTGGATCGGGGAACGACTGTATAACAAATACGGCTCCAAATCCGTTGAAATATGGGATGAATACATGAGGGAATTCGGGCTTGGGGTATCTACCGAATCCGGCCTGCCGAAGGAGCATAAAGGAATCATCGAGTATACCAATATCGAGCAGGCGGGAAGTTATCTGGCTGCCATGGCATACGCTTCATTCGGACAGTCCGGTAAATATACGACGCTCCAATTGGCACAGTATGCCAGCACGCTTGCCAATCGGGGCGAGCGCATTCGGCCGCAGCTTGCGAGCAAGATTGTGGATCAGGACGGCAATGTGATCAAGGAATTCAAACGCGAGGTATTGAATAAAGCGGTATTCCCGCAGCAGTACTGGAATGAAGTCATTGCAGGGATGAATACGCAGGGACTTCGAGCTTTTGAAGATTTTAAATATGATTTTGCGCGGAAGACAGGAACATCCGAGCAGGATATTTATAAAAACGGTACTCGGATCCGGGTGGAGAATGGGGTGTTCATCGCCTTTGCACCACGGCAAAATCCGAAGCTGGCCGTCGCCGTCGTCATACCGGAAGCAGGCTTCGGTTCCCAGAGTGCCGCGCCGGTTGCCCGCAAAATTTTCGATGCGTATGACGAAGTTTACGGACTCGACGGTACGCCTCACCCTAAAAAAACCGAGGGCGAGAATGGGGATGGAAATTCCAACTAATAGAGCAGCAAAAAGGCAGCCAAGAGCCCTCGATGGGTTGGCTGCCTTTTCTTTATGTTACACATGGGCGTCCGGAGCCTTGTCCGCTACCAGATTCAAGACGACGCCAAACTCCAGCAGCGCTTTGAGTCCGCAGAGCACCATGGTGTATCCTCCCATGGAATCCATAGCTCCCTGCACCATTTCATCCGCACTGCCTGTAAATCCGGAATGGGTAATGGCAACGAAGGTTTCATGATCGCCGCGTGACGTGAATGCCCACTTGGTCCTGGTTTGGTCCGAAGACTCGATCGCGATGCGGCGGTTCACTTCAATATGTTGAACGTACACGTCATCATGTACCCCATACATCTCCCAATCCCAGCGGATATGATGGCCTTCCTCAAGCTTGCCGCTGCTTTTGGTAAACCAGAACTTGGTTGTGATCTCAGGGTTGATGAAAGCCTCGAATACTTCTGAAACCGGTCTTCGAATCAGCATCTCTGCCGTTACGACGGGCTTCTCATTGAGTTTGGTCATATGATTTTATGACTCCTTTCGGGGTTGTCTTCAGTAAGTATCGTAGCATAAAAGAAATCATATTCTTTCTTTTACATTGCTCATTCATTTCAAGGGCGTGTGATTTGTTCGAGCGCTTGGGGAATCCTAGTTGATCCTAGGCTTTTCCTCCGTTTTGGCCCGTCTGGGGGCTGCTATTCATGAGGGATGTTTTGACGACCTGCCTTTTGTGGTAAAATGTCGTTATGTTTGCTTGTGATTCGTAAGGGGGTTAATACCATGAAACATAAATATCGATTATTGGCACTGGATATGGACGGTACGCTGCTGCGGGACGATCATGAGGTGTCCGAGGAAACGGTGAAGTGGATCAAAGAGGCGGTACGGCACGGCATTCACGTCTGCCTCTCGACAGGCCGGCCGTTTCAGGATGCTTATCCGTATGCCAAGCAGCTTGAACTGACGACACCGATGGTAACGGTGAACGGCGGGGAGGTATGGCGCGCGCCATATGAATTGCACCGCCGGGCGCTGCTCGACAGCAAGCTTGTGGAGCAAATGCACGCACTTGCCATTGAAACCGGATCATGGTTCTGGGCGTATTCAGTAGAAAGATTGTATAACTCTGAGAACTGGATCGGCGATGTCGCGAATCAGGAGTGGCTGAAGTTCGGTTACACCACGAATGATCATGAGGTACGCCACAACATTCTGATGCGCCTGCAGGATATGGGTGGACTGGAGATCACGAACTCCTCGCCGGATAACCTGGAAATCAATCCGCTCGGCGTTAACAAAGCGACCGGAATCGGACAGGTGTGCGAGCTGCTCGGAATCAGCATGTCCGAGGTCGTAGCCGTAGGGGACAGCTTGAACGACCTGGCTGTGATTCAGCAGGCCGGACTCGGCGTGGCTATGGGCAATGCCCAGCAGACGGTAAAGGATGAAGCGGACCTTGTGGTTTCCAGCAACAATGAGGACGGTATCGTTGAGGTCATCAGGGATCATATTTTGATCGAAGGGTGAGATGTTGATGGACGTATTGGGCTGGATTATCGTCATCGCTCTGTTTATCATTGGGATGGCCGGAGCGATTTACCCTATTCTGCCGGGGGTTATCGCCATTTACCTGGCGCTGTTTGTTTACGGCTGGTTCTTTACATTCGAGCATTACAATACATGGTTCTGGATTATTCAGACCATCATTCTGGTGGTGCTGTTCATTGCCGATTATGCGGTTAACGCCTGGGGAGTTAAGAAGCTTGGCGGTTCCAAAGCCTCGATATGGGGCAGCACCATCGGACTGATTATCGGACCGTTCGTCATTCCCGCTTTTGGATTGATTATCGGACCGTTCATCGGGGCATTTCTGGGTGAAATGCTGGCAGGCTCGGGACCGAGCAAATCCATGAAGGTTGGTTTCGGATCGGTCATTGGATTGTTCAGCAGCATTGTGGTGAAGGTTATTTTACAGCTCGCGATGATTGTTATTTTCTTCATTTGGATTTTCTAATAGACGCTTAGGAATCGCTGTAAGAGGCGCTTTGGAGGAGAAAGAAGGGTACGGTTTTGTCAAAGAAAGAGTCATTTATTAAAGGCACCATCATCTTGGCCGCTGCTGCGCTGGTAGCCCGGGTGCTGGGCCTTGCTCAGCGGGTGCCCCTGGAGCATATGCTGAATGATATTGGGGATGCCTCATTTACGATCGCCAATAACGTATATTTAATGCTGTTAACGGTAGCAACGGCCGGCATTCCCAGCACGCTCAGCAAAATGGTATCCGAGCGTCATGCTTTGAACAAGCCTGCGGAGGCCCGGCGTGTCTATCATGCTGCACTTATTTTTGCCGGAGCAGCGGGTGTAATTATGACGCTGCTGCTTTATTTCGGAGCTCCTTATTATGCGACCCATATTGCTAAGCAGCCGGAGGCAGCCGCGGCCATTCAGGCACTCGCCCCAGCGCTGCTGCTGTTCCCAGCCATCGCCATGATGCGGGGATACTTCCAGGGGCGCAATAATATGACGGCTGGTGGCATATCGCAGATTATCGAGCAGATTGCACGGGTTCTGACAGCGATCGGCTTGGCCTACATGCTGCTGCGGATGGGATACGACGATACCTGGATCGCGGCCGGCGCCTCCTTCGGGGGCGTACTCGGCAGTATCGGAGCATTTGCCGTCATGCTGTACTTCACGGTAAAACTTCGCCGAAGTGATCGTGAGCTCAAGATGCCGGCGGCGGACCGCTCCATTCCGCTTGGCGGGATATACAGGGATATATTCACGCTGTCTATACCGATTGTGCTGTCTTCCCTGGCGGTTCCGGCAGTTAACTTTATTGACAGCTCCATCGTGAAACCGCTGTTGATCGGGCAGGTTGGTCTGGGACAAGCCACCGCAGCCCTCGCGGTATTAGGAAACCGGGCGCAGAGCGTCGCGGGAATTCCGCCGATTCTAGCCATTGCCCTCAGCACCTCGCTCATTCCGATCATCTCTGCCGCTTTTGCGAAGAAAGATCAGGAGCATTTGGAACAGCAAGTATCGCTGGCTATGCGTATAGCCATATTGACGGGGATGCCGATGGTGATTGCGCTATGCGTTGCTTCCTATTCCATCAATGGTTTACTGTTCAGTTCCTTGGGCGGCAGCGGGATTATTGGATTTCTGACGTTCGGTACGATTTTCCAGATCACGATGATGACGACAAATTCCATTCTTCTTGGAATCGGCAAGGCCAAGCTTTCGATGATTCACGTGATGATCGGGGTTGTGGTCAAGCTTGCAGCCAGCTTCCTGCTTGCTCCGTTCTTTGGGATTTACGGTATCATTGGGAGTACGGCTCTTTGTTTCCTTGTCATTACGATACTGAATATAAGATCGATTAAAGCAATTGTATCCTTCTCCATCCTGGGCAAACGCTGGACGGGCTTCGTACTGACGGTGCTTGCCGCCGGTGGAATCGGATATGGCCTGAATCTGGCCGGTATTCAGATGGTTGATGTCATGCCGGCACGGTTGGCATTCCTGCTGACTTGCCTGGTTGTAGGCGTGGCCGTGGTCATTATATATCTTGTCCTGCTGGTGGTGTTTGGCGTATTGCGCCAATCGGAGCTGAGCAGTTACCCGCGTCTTTTGCAGAAGGTGTTCCGTCCGCTTATGAGACTGCAGCCTGCACGTATGCGGGAGCGGGGATAAAGACATAGACACTGAAGCGTTTTGAAAAACGCACATCGGAAGCATAAGCTTTGGTGCTGAAAATCGACCTTTTTGAACACGCACTTATCGTGTGAATAGAACCGAAATGAGACCTTCCTTGCAGTATCGGGACGGTCTCTTTTCATTTTAATGCCGCCGCTCGAACGGATCAGACACATCATGGACGATGGAGGTTTTCTCCAGAGCGGCCCGATGGGCGTGGGTGATATCCGGCAGCAGCGGCCGTAACGGTTTACGGATATGCCTGAACATCGCGCGGCCCTGATACCAGTCGTACCGGGGAATCGGCTCGGGAGTTTCATCCTCCCAGATCTCTTCAAGATGAGGGCTATACAGACGTTGGCCACCCGGGAGCCATTCCGATGTGATAAGTTCAAATCCCTCATGGCCATGATTCATGGCTTGCTCAAGGGTCGGCGTAAATAAGGCCGGCCAATATTCGGCGCGTGATCCCTGGTGCTTGGTGGACCGTGCGAATGCCAGCACGGCGCGGTATATCTCCTCATATCCAAATAATAAAGCATACAGCGAACGGCCTGCCTTGATCCGAATGGACAGGTCGTCAAACTTGGGTAGGGTAAGTCCGGCCAGCGGCCTGGCTGGGGAAAGGGGCTTTTGGGCAGGGCTTGCGCCCGACTCCGTTCGATGGACTTGGCCCAACGGAAACACGATTTGATTCAACCGGGTCAGCTCATGCATCCGAAAGAAGGGATCCTGTAGAATATGCTGTCGGTAAAAAGGATGTTTCGCCACACGCCCCTCAATATAATTCTGTTCATTAATGATGAGACCCACCGTAAGCAGCGAACTGCCCTGATCCTGCCAGAACTGCTCCCAGAACGGTGTCATGAACGATGAAACATGAAAGTGGGGGAGCAAATGAAATAGGGGCTTCCCTTTTTTTCGACTGTGTATATAGAGAAGCAGCTGGGGGTAGGCGTCCTGGAAGATCAGCGCATTGCAGCGTTCCAAGAAACGATACAAATTGCTCTTGAATGTGGGATCCATGAGATCCGACATCAATCCGCCCTTCAGATCGCTCATATTCCACCCGGCATTACGCGAGACCATATGGGCCAGCAAGGCCCAATGCAGCTCAGGATGTGACACATAACAGTCCAAATAGGCTTGCGTACGAGTCACATTGCTGCGGTTGGCTTCGGCTGCGGCCTCTTGAATATGATGAATCAGCTCCTGCTCATCTTGAGATAGCTGAACATCTGCACCTGGCTCATGAATCCGAATGTCGCTATACCCTTGCATAGAAGGGTACGGAAACGGGGAAACGCTCTGCTGCAGATAGGGATGAGAGGAGAGAATGTTCTTGAGCTGCCTGCGAATCGTTCTAACGGCTGTGGGATCCCATTGCAATTCATGTCTGCTTGTCCGGAGTTTTAAGGAGAATCTCCACGATGCGATCATTCCCGACCATGATTCTGTCAGGGCTAGCGGAAGGGTTGCCGTCCATGACCGTACATCCTTGCCCAGGTTTTTTTTATCTTTGACTCCGTTCGAGTGCATTCGGGGTCACCTGCACTTTCTAATGGTTAATCCCAGCCTGTGAACATCATAATGTCAGTATGCTCTAAAATTTGACTTCCACTCAACATTTTGATTCACTAAGGGTGAAGGAATTCGACGTAAAGGGGAGATAATCAATGGAAAAAATCACTTCAGAAGCAGAATTTCAGGTTGCAATCCAGTCTCCGCGACTGACTGTTGCCGTATTTAAAGCAGACTGGTGCGGCGATTGCAAGTTTATCGATCCATTCATGCCGGAGGTTGAGACGAAGTTCTCAAACCAATTGACTCTGGTAGAGGTTGACGTCGATGCTGTCGGTGACGTGAGTCAGCAGCAAAATATTTTGGGGATCCCCAGCTTTGTTGCATATTCCGATGGACGTGAGCTGGTTCGCTACGTTAACAAACTCCGCAAATCGCGCGAGGAGATTGAAGATTTCCTGCAGCGTGCCGTGGACGTATACAGTACGATTCATAAGTAAGAGTGAAACCATAGCACCGCCGCCTTGATCTATAACTGGCGGCGGTGTTGTTTTACATATCGGATAGAGGTAGGGCTACGAAGTCAAGTACTTGCATCATGAAGGTTTTTCTCATTTTTGAACATTTTGTCACAATCGCTCAAGTGACCGTAGCCGTAGAATCAGGTATAATGAAATGTGGACTGTGTACGATGCGATCCTGTAAAGGTTTAAATAGTGAATATGAGCAGCAGGTGAGATAAGTGAATGATAAACAATTAAAATGGCTGAGTTACATAACATGCTTAATTATGTTCTGCGCGACTTTCGGGGGCATGGTTGTGACTAAGACGGGCTCGGGACTCGGTTGTGGTCAGGAATGGCCGCTGTGCAATGGTAAATTTGTTCCCGCTTACACGGTATCCTCCATGATTGAGTATTCCCACCGGGCTGTCAGCGGAATGGCGGGTTTGGCGGCGCTGGCTTCGCTGATTGCGTTCTGGAAGTACAAGCGGGATCGCCGGGATTTGATGGCTTATGTTATCGGGACCTCGGTATTCGTCGTGGTGCAGGCGATCATGGGGGCGCTAGCGGTGGTTAAGCCTCAATCGGCCGCGATTATGGCGCTGCATTTTGGCTTCTCGCTAATTGCTTTTGCGAGCTCCGTCATGCTGGCTCTGGGTATGCGGCGGGTAGAACAGGCGAAGGGGCCCGTAGACTTGGAACGTCTGCCTCGGGTAAGCAAGGGTTTCCGTAATCTAGTCTGGGGCACAACCCTGTATAGCTATATCGTCGTTTATATTGGTGCATTCGTTAGCCACACCGATTCCCGGGAAGGCTGCTCCGGCTGGCCGCTGTGTAACGGGGAAGTGATCCCGGAGCTGAGCGGTGGAGTCGGCATCGCTTTTATGCACCGGGTGGCAGCGCTTCTGCTGCTGATCGTGGTGGCGGTGATGGGGCATTTTGCATATTGGCGCAACCGCGACAACCGGGAGGTACAGATGCTGGGCATTTCGGCAACCGTGCTCTGCCTGCTGCAGGTGTTTAGCGGTGCCCTCATTATGGCAACGATGCATAACGAGGAGGTTTACGTATTCTCCGCACTGGGACACACGCTGCTGATCTCGGCCTTATTCGGCGTACTCTGTTATTTAAGTGTCCGGGTATGGCAGCTCAGCAAGCCGCTTGAAGCTGAGATGCGGCCGGGTCACAACATGCCTCGTGAAAAGATCGTATAAGTAAAGAAGCAAAAACCATGAAACAAAGAGATCGAATGTAAGGCAACATATGTTAAGCAAAGTCCCCGGGCCAACGTTCGAGGGCTTTGTTGTATAGAGAGGGAATTGATATACCAACCGTCTAACCGTCCGCTCAACCTGTCTGATTTAAGGAAGACGCTCGAAGCGGTACTGGAAAGGTTTGATTCGGCAACGGATTTGTTTATATTTATTAAGATTGACGAAACCGATAACCAGGGAATATCTCAAGTCGCTCCATTCTGTGGGGGTTGTCTGGTCGTTTCGTGGGCATTCTATGTGAACGAACTGAAACACAACCGGGATACCCCGGTGAGTTATTCCCGCGTGAGGATATCGTGAAAACGGTTGAAACGCGGTGGAATCCCTATTTTGGCAAATAGCGATCCAAGAAACCAAGGTTAATCTGATGACGCGAGGGGGTACCGCCATGCTTCGAATGTTACTTGGGGAACAGCCCCGGCACAATAACGGCCTGCTTGAGGAAGCCATCGAATCGATGGTCCAAACAACCCGGCTGCTGCAGAAGGAAATGGAGAAAAATCAGGATCCGACGCATGACTTTCGCAAGCTTGAGATTTGGACCCGGGGGTTGATCGTTTCCCTGGATGAGCTGGAACAGAGCTGGAATGCGGCAAGGCATTTCAGTCAATCGGTCAAATCGGGTTACATCGATGACATGTCGATTCAGGAGCAAGGGGAATATCAACGATATGTGTATTTTTACAAAAACGGCTTCATACGCGTATTCTCAATCCTTGACAAGCTGGGGACGGTGTTGAACGATTTGTACGATCTTCATACCTCCAAGGTGAAGGCGCATTTCTCTTATTTTACGGTCCTGCGGCAGTTTAAATTCCTGAAGGCCCACGGAGAGCTGGCCAAAGAGCTGGAAGCGATCAAGGAGCGTTACAAAACACCGCTGAACACACTTCGGAAACGGCGCAACGCCGAAATCCATTACATGAATTCCGAGATGCAGGATGATTTATGGCAGCGTCATCAAGGGCTGTCGGACAAGATCGAGCTGGAGGATATCGATCAGCACCTGGACGATCTCAAACAAGGTGTCGATATGGTATGCCGGAGTCTGGCGGCCTCTTATAAATATACGAACGAGCTTTGGGGGAAAAATGGAGTCAGGGCTTAGGCACAAAATCGCCATGAAATTCCTTTTGACAAAAACCTGAAAAGAATCTATACTAACTATTGCATTCATTAAATGTTATTAAATCAGATCAAATTAATCGGAAAAATTTCATATCGATGTTTTCTTATCGAGAGAGGCGGAGGGACAGGCCCGATGAAGCCCGGCAACCGACTCCAGCGTGTAATTGCTTAACGCAGTGACGCTTGGAGTGACATGGTGCTAATTCCTTCAAAGCTGCAGGATATCCCTTGGCTTTGACAGATGAGAAAAGGCGTTGACTTTTACGTAAAGAGGGCCCTTTTTGATTCTACAAAAAGAGGCTCTTTTCTATTGGGTAAATAGATATGAAGCTACGGAAAAAGGAGGATTATCGGATTGATTGAGCTCAAGCAATTGACGAAGCAGTACGGAAAAGCCGGAACCTTAACCACTGCGTTGTCCGAATTGGATTTGTCGATTGAAAAAGGAGAAATTTTCGGAGTGATCGGACACTCCGGTGCAGGTAAAAGTACATTGATCCGTTGTATCAATTTGTTGGAGCGTCCCACCTCGGGCGAGGTGTGGGTGAACGGTAAGAACTTAACGTCGCTTGGCAAGAAGCAGCTTCAGACGGAACGCCGCAAAATCGGCATGATTTTTCAGCACTTTAACCTGTTATCTTCCGCGACGGTGTACGATAACATTGCGTTTCCGCTGCGTCTGATCAAGACGCCGAAGGCTGAGATGGAACGCAAGGTATCCGAACTGTTGGCTTTGGTCGGCTTGGAGGCGCATCGGGACAAATACCCGTCCCAGCTATCAGGCGGTCAGAAGCAGCGGGTCGGCATAGCCAGAGCGCTCGCAAGCGATCCCGAAGTGCTGCTGTGCGACGAGGCCACTTCGGCGCTTGACCCGCAGACCACGGATTCAATCCTGCGCCTGCTGCTGGACATTAACAAAAAGTTTCATCTGACGATCGTGCTGATTACCCATGAGATGCATGTGATTCAGAGCATATGCGACCGGGTCGCCGTCATTCATCAAGGCGGCATTGTGGAGCAAGGGCCGGTAACGGAAGTGTTCCTGAAGCCGAAGCATGAAGTGACCCAGGAATTTATCCGCCAGGAGATGGACAGCGGCGAAGCGCTGCGGCTGGCCATTCAGGGCCAGGCGAATGGACCTTCAAAGGCGGTGCAGATTACGTTCCTTGGTTCGAAAACGTACGAATCGATTCTGTCCCATACCGTTCATGAGACGGGCGTGAATTTTGCGATTCTGCAGGGCACGATCTCCACGATCAAAGAAACGCCGTATGGCCAGCTCATCGTCCGTTTCGAAGGGGAAGAGCGTGCCATAGAAGATACGATCCGGAAGCTGCTGGAACAAGGATTAGACGTGGAGGTGATTCATTAATGTTCGGGCTTGATTTTACCCAGATCGACTGGAAAGAGATATGGACGGCAACATTGGATACCCTTCGGATGCTGGGGGCTTCGGCATTGTTCAGCTTCATCATCGGACTGCCGGTTGGCGTGCTGCTCTACATGGCTGCAAGATCTACATCCGGTTTGGTGCGCTTTGGTTACACGATCCTGTCGTTCATTGTGAACATCCTGCGTTCGGTTCCGTTCATTATCCTGATCGTTGCGATGATCCCGATTACGAAGTCGCTCGTAGGTGTTTCGTACGGCGTGCTGGGAACCATTCCGCCGCTCGTGATCGGCGCTGCCCCATTCTTCGCCAGGCTCGTGGAAACGGCTTTGAATGAAGTGGATAAAGGCGTGATTGAGGCGGCTCATGCCATGGGCTCCTCGACAAGCCAAATCGTATGGAGGGTTCTCCTCCCGGAGGCACGTCCGGGTCTGCTGGCGGGGATGACCATCACGATTGTAACCCTGGTATCTTATACCGCGATGTCCGGTCAAGTCGGGGGCGGCGGATTAGGGGATTTGGCCATCAAGTATGGCTATTACCGTTATGAGACCGAGATCATGATTCTGGCCGTTGTGTTGATGATCGTGCTGGTACAGCTGCTGCAAATGGCAGGAGATCGCCTGGTGCGGCATTTTACAAGAAAATAACGGGATTGATGAGGCTTCAAGGAAGACAACATATAAATAATATATTTTTTCGGAGGGAGAGTTTTAGAATGAAAAAATGGACATTAGCATTGATCAGCTTGACCTTGGTTACGGTGCTGGCTGCGTGCGGCAGCAAGCCTGCGGATAACGCATCCGAGCCAGGGGGAACAACGGGAGGCGGCGGTCAAGAGACCGTGACCTTGAAAGTAGGGGCTTCACCTTCACCGCACGCCAAAATTTTGGAGCATGTCAAACCAGCGCTTGAAAAAGAAGGCGTGAACCTGGAAATCGTAGAGTTCACGGATTATGTTCTGCCTAACACGCAAGTGGATTCCAAAGAAATCGACGCGAACTTCTTCCAGCACAAGCCTTACCTGGATAACGAGATCAAAGAGCGCAAACTGGATCTTGAGTCCGTGATCGCCGTGCATGTGGAGCCGCTGGGTGCGTACTCCAAAACCATTACATCTGCGGATGAGCTGAAGGATGGAGCTGTTGTAGCCATCCCGAATGATCCTTCGAATGCGGGCCGTGCATTGACGCTGCTGTCCAAGAATGGCGTCATTAAGCTCGAGGATGAAACCAAGCTTGAAGCTACCGCCAAGGATATCGTGGAAAATCCGAAGAACCTGGAGTTCAAGGAAGTTGAAGCCGCCATGCTGCCGCGTATGCTGGATGAGCTGGATCTGGCTGTCATCAACACGAACTACGCGCTGGAAGCGGGACTGGACCCAACGAAGGATGCACTCTTTATCGAAGACAAAGAGAACCCTTATGCCAACCTGCTGGTAGCTCGTCCGGACAACAAGGATTCCGACGCCATTCAAAAATTGGCGAAGGCGCTGACTTCCGAGGACGTGAAAACCTTCATTGAAGAAGAGTACAAAGGCGCCGTCATCCCGGCATTCTAATTCGAGTTCCAAAGCTCGAATATGCTGAATATAAATTTTTCGTATTTGTAAAGAAAGGGTATTATCCCAAAAGAGACCTATCGGTCTTGAAGGATAAGCCCTTTCTTTTTTTGTGTCTACGCCCATCTCTGCCGGGTTGCAAGTTGTTAGGCCTTATCAAATCTTTTATACTGAAGGAAGGATATCCATCTAAGGAGGGAAAGCCTTGAAGGGAAAAGTGGCGCTGATTACAGGCAGTGCGACAGGTTTGGGAAAAATGACAGCTTTGTCGTTAGCCCGGCAGGGATGTCATCTAGCCATAAATTATGTAAACAGCAAGGATGAAGCGGAGGCGCTTTCCCGTGAGATTGAGGGGTTTGGCGTGAAATCCATTGCAATTAAAGCCGATATCGCCAGCGAACGTGAGCTGTATTCATTGGTCGATCAGACGGAGGAGCGGCTGGGCAGCATCGATATCCTTGTTAATAATGCGGGACCGTTCATTCGGGAGCGTCGTCTGTTCTCAGAGTACAGCCGCGACGAAATCGTACATATGGTGAATGGCAATTTAACCGGCGTCATGCTGCTGGACCACCGCGTTCTGCCAGCCATGCGGGAGAAAAAGTGGGGACGCATCATCCACTTCGGTTTCGGACATGCCGGAGAAGCCCGCGCGTGGCCTCAACGTTCAGCCTACGCGGCTGCCAAGGTGGGCCTGGTTTCCTTTACGAAGACGCTTGCGGTGGAAGAAGCACCGTATGGAATCACCGTGAATATGATATGTCCGGGGGACATCCGCGGAGCAAATAAAGAGAAGACCATCGATGAAGTGTCAGGCATTCAAGATGGGCTGACCCCGCGCGGACGATCGGGAAGCGGGGAAGACGTTGCGAGAGTGATCGAATACCTATGCCTGGATAAGTCGGATTTCATTACCGGCAATATTATGGATATATCCGGCGGGCTGGACCCGATCCGCCCGTTGATTAAACCGGAATAACATATCATTCTCTAAATAGCTCCACAAAGTGGAGCCTATGCTTCCGATTCTTATTCCAAATACTTTGAGGGGACCCCAAAACACATAAATGCGATTAAAGAATGGCTTACGCTTCGCTGAAAACTTATACATTCTTTAATCTCAAAAAAAAGAGTCTTGATTCCACGAGGGAACCAAGACTCTTTATAGTTAAAGAAGATTTAGAATACTTGAACTACTTCTTGAATGCCTTCTACTTCTTCAACCAGGGCGCGTTCAATCCCTGCCTTCAGAGTAATGGTGGAGCTAGGGCAGCTGCCGCATGCACCCATCAATTTCAGCTTAACGATGCCGTCTTCAACGTCAACCAGTTCCACGTCACCGCCGTCGCGCTGCAGGAACGGACGAAGTTTATCAAGCACTTCAGCCACTTCATCATATACAGTGGTTTGCGTGTTTTCACTCATCTTGTTCAACTCCTTTCCTCCCTATATTATAGTACATAAACCGGCAAAATAAAATGCCAATCTTAAGGCAGGTCTTATAACAATGTCCATTATCATTGAGTTTTGCACAAGCAATTCCTATTTCGGCACGGATAAAGTTCTCCAGACGCTTGAAGCCGAGTACGATTGTCAAGTCATCGAATACGGCTGTCTGACCAGCTGCGGTCAGTGCTACCTGATGCCCTTCGCTTATGTGGATGGCGAATGGGTCGAGGCCCCTACGGCAGAAGAGCTGCTTGACGTTGTCAAAGCTAGGCTCGAAAGCTTTCAGGACAGCGAAGAGGAAAGCTGACGCTGGATACCTGGCATATTCCGTAAGGAGCAACAACGCGTCTGCAACTGCTGGGAGCTAGTAGTGACGCTTGGATTTCCAGAGAACACCGCTCTTCAATATCCTTGGTACCCGGCCCAGCACCGAAGTGCTGCCCATGAGTCCAAAGCCTGCATGTTTGCCGAGGGAGCCGAGGGTTCCCTTGAGCTTCAGCGGAGATACCTTTGGCGTATCCTCACGCCATATAGCTTTCATGACATGTCCCACTTGCTCGGCTTGAGCCCCGGCCGCTTGCGCGCTCGGGACGAACGGGAGGCTTGCGCAGTCGCCGATCACGTATACTTCCGGATGGGACGGAACCTGATACCACTCGTTCAGCAGAATACGTCCGCTGCGGTCTTTTGGCAGATCGAGATCCTGTACGACCTTTACGGGCTGAATGCCCGCCGTCCATACAGCCAAGTCGGTTGGGATAGGCACATCCAGATTGTACACGGCGTCCTTCTCAACTCGGGATACGGAAACGCCGCTGTGGATATCCACATGGTGTTCCTCAAACCAGCGATGAATATAAGCAGACAAACGGTTAGGAAAAGAAGAAAGTACCCGCTGTCCCCGGTCCAAGATGGCGATATTAAGGTCAGGCCGGCTTTCACGAAGATCGGCAGCGAGTTCGATGCCGCTTAAGCCTCCGCCAATGATATGAACATGACCATAAGGTCTGAGGTTGTTCAGGTGCAAATAGGTTTCCCGGGATGCAGAGAAAGATTGCAGGCTGAACGTGAATTCTTCAGCGCCCGGTACGCCATGATAACGGTCCGTACATCCCAGAGCAATGGCGAGTTGATCGTATTCCACGGGATCGTTGTTCGTCAGGTTAACAAGCCTCTTCTCCAGATCAATGGATGTGACTTCACCATATACAATTTGGAGGCGGTCATACACCGGGAATTTAACACGAACGGCGGTATCGGCCACGGTGCCTGCTGCCAGCGCGTAATATTCGGTTTTGAGTCCTTGGTATGGCATGCGGTCGATGAGCACGACCTCCACGTCCGGAGGAAGATAGCTGCTGAATAATTCTTGAATTAGGGCAAGACCACCATAGCCTCCGCCGAGAATGACGAGCTTTTTCATAAATTTCTTCCTTTCTCAAGAGATAAGAAGGTGAGCGCCGATTCGCAAGAAAAACGCCGCTAGAAGCGGCTTAGGTTACCCACGCTATATTATCTCTTTAACCTGTTTTCCGTTTTTTGGAACGTCTCTCGTTTGCTTAAATCCCTGCTGGTAAGACTTATTCGTAAACCTTGATCTCGTTGTAGAAGGTATCGCGTTCAACCGGAATCCGGCCTGCGCCTTGAATGAGCCAGACGAGCTCTTTGCGTGTCAGCCCTTCCGGTGTTAAAGCTCCTGCAGCATGGCTGATACGTTCTTTCAGGATCGTACCATGGACGTCGGAAGCGCCGAAGCTGAGAGCCACTTGAGTTAATTGCGGCCCGATATTAATGAAGTACGCTTTGATGTGGTCGATATTATCGAGCATCAGACGGCTGATGGCAATGGTTTTCAAATCTTCGTAGGCCGAGTTGCGGCGCATGATGCCTGCATTCTTATTCTTCGGCTGCATGGACAGCGGAATGAATACCATGAATCCATTGGTTTCATCCTGAAGTTCCCGAATTTGCAGCATATGGCGGATCCGGTCCTCATGGCTTTCGATCGATCCGTACAGCATGGTGGTGTGCGTCTTCATACCAAGCTTATGTGCGGTACGATGAACGTCGAGGTATTGATCCACGTTGGCTTTGTCCACCTTCATCTTCTGACGATATTGGTCAGACAGAATTTCGGCGCCGCCGCCTGTTAAGGATTGGAGACCTGCTTTTTGCAGTTCTTGGAGTACTTCCTTTGTGCTAAGTCCGCTAATGCGAGTGAAGAATTCAATCTCTGCCGCGGTATAGGCTTTCAGAGTTACTTCCGGGAAACGCTCGCTCAATGCCTTCAGGGAATCTACATAGTACTGGAACGGCACATGGTTATTATGTCCGCCAACGATGTGAAATTCACGAATGCCGGGATGAATATGCTGCTCGACATACTCGATCATCTCAGCGCCGGACAGGGTATAGGAGCCTTCCTCGCCTTGATCTTTCCGAAAATTGCAAAAAGCGCAGTGGGATTCGCATACATTCGTGAAATAGAGACTCATGTTCTCAATGAAGTAAACTTTTTTCCCGTTCTTGCGCAAATTGGCTTCATTAGCCAGCTGCCCGAGGGTCAGCAGGTCATCGGTTTGATACAAATACACACCGTCTTCAAGATTCAGGCGTTCGCCGCTTTGGACTTTCGCAACGATCTCGGCCATTCTCTGATCGGTAAATGGTGTCACAATTGTGGACATGTTCAATCCTCCTGTTCACACTTGACCTGCATAGAAGATCCAGCAGAAAAAGCGATCATAAAGTGAATCACTCCCCTAAGGGAACGGTCCGTTTATAGTGGTATAACAACAAACATCAATAATGGGCTGAATAATTAAATAAGTTTGTGAAAAAATATACAACTGTGGACCAGCCATAACCTTTGCCGCTTTTTAACCGGGGTATGTGACAATTATCCAACAGTTGCCGCCCATGTTCCTTCCCTATTATAAACCTGACCCCTCGGGGTAGCAACACAAATAGAGGAATTGAAAATAGGTTTGTCATTACATATCAAAAGCCATCATAACAACCTTGAGCGAATTCGCGAAGAGGAGTATACTTAAAGAGTGAACGAAAAGGAGGGTGACCTATGATTACAATCAGCGACTCAGCTGCAGAACGTTTAAAAGAAATGCTTGCTGAACAGGAAACGCCCAATATGTTCCTTCGACTGGGTGTCACTGCCGGCGGTTGCAGTGGTTTTTCATATGCAATGGGCTTTGACGATAATGAAACGGAAGCAGACGTATATATGGATCTGCAGGATATGAAGGTCGTTGTCGAGAAGGACGATCTGAAATACCTGAACGGTCTGGAAATCGATTTTGAGGAATCCGGCATGACCGGGGGCTTCACCATCCACAATCCGAACGCGACCGTAACGTGCGGCTGCGGTTCGTCATTCCGTACGGCAACGGATGCGGGCAAACCGAACGAAGAGCCTTGCTAATAAGGACGCTCTAGAGGGTTAAGCCTAAGTCAACAGTTAAAGACCTCTCCCGACAATCTTTATCGCAGAGGTCTTTTTTGTGCTATGGGAAACATTAGCTAGGGCCATTTGAACCCAAAAAGCAGCCAACTCCGTGAAAAGGGGAGGCTGCTTTTTTTTGGGTTCTACCTATCCGATCAAACCGGAAAGAAGAAGGTATCGTTCAGCATCAGCACAATCATGCCGGCGGCCACAAGCGAAAATACGATGCAGCCCGCTCCGAGTCCTCTGCGCTTATCCTTGATGAACTTGAAGCCCATAATAAAGATAAGAACGGTGATGGCGGCAAGGGCAACCGACATGCCGACAATGGCAATCCAGTACAATATTTCAAACAACGCTGCCAAGGTGACAAAGCCTCCTTTATGGGTATCCATGGTGGTGGATGTATTACGGACAAAGCTCTGTTCTTACTATACGATAGATCACATCATTTGCAAAGGGAGGCTGCCGTGAGGCCACAAGAACCCCAATTATTAGGCATACCATCACGGACAATCATCCAAGACAAAAAGCGGATAGGGGAATAGGATAACGTATGTCATGAATAAAAGGAGGCGAAAGCAGCATGGCGGGAAGACAACTGGCCAGCAAGTGGCTGAAGACGGAAGCGCTGCTGACCGATCCGCAGGTTGCTCCCTACATTCCGGCTACCCAGTCGTATGGAGGGGATACCCTGGTCTCAATGCTGGCCGAACACGAAATGGTCGTGATCAAGCCGATTATAGGAACCGGTGGTAACGGAGTCATCCGAATACAGAAGGACGGAACGGGATACTTGGTAACCCATAAGAGGCGTACTGTTCATGTAGATACATTGAATTCCCTGTTATACGTATTGAGCAGAATGAGACTGAGACGGCGCTATATGATACAGCAGGGTATTCATCTGGCTAAAATTCAGGGACGTCCGCTGGATTACCGTGTAAAGGTAGTCAAGGATCGAGGGAGATGGGTATTCCGGGCCATGCTTGGGCGGCTCGCGAGCCCAGGGCTTTTCGTGACGAATATTTGTAAAGGGGGGACGCTGCTTCGTTGTGGTCCTGCACTCCGGCTGTCACTGCCCCATATTAATGCAAAGGAAAAGCGCAATGAAATGCGCCACGTAACCAGACAGTGCATAGCGATACTGGAATCCCATTTTCCAGGGATCGGGGAATTGGGATTTGATTACGGATTAGACAACGAGGGCAAGATTTGGATTTTGGAGGTTAATACAAGACCAGGCTGAATTTTTGTTTAATAATCCCAAATGAAATCGTTTATATGATTTTTTAATAGGGTAATAAAAAAATAACCACAATCTACCGATATTATAATTGATCAATTTTTTTTATAGTAGATTTTCCCCATATCCTGTGTATAACATTTATCCCCATAATCCACTTTGATATGACCCTGTTTTTTACACTTACCAACAAATTATACACAGGATTTCCACAAGAGGTTGTGGATAAGCGAACAGTTGTTCCGTTTTAGCATGTCTGATATGATAGATTCAGGAAATTTGAGGAAGGGGTGTGAGAGGGATGGCTATGTTGACGGATGAGATGCTTCTCGATTCCTATCATATGGCTGTTGAGTTGAAGTTGGAGCGAGAGTTCATCACTCTACTGCTAGCCGAAATTCATAAACGGAACTTGGACACCGATTCCGGCAGCATCCTGCATTAATCAGATTTTTCGTATATAGAATAGATAAATTACGACATGATACGTATATAATGTGGGAGCTTTCAACCAAGTTCTACATATGGTTTGAAGAATAGAAAAGGTATCTTCGATTCCGGGGCGGCGCAACCCCTCGGAATGAAGATACCTTTTTTTCTGTGAATATAGATGTATATAAAGGTAAAATCCTCAATGACCTTACAATTTCATGTTACTGCTGTGGCCCGGAGCCAATCTGGCTTCAGGATCGAAGTAAACCTTGGCATTGTTCACGGCGGTAGGTGCTTCACCAAATCCAACAGCGATCAGTTTGACCTTGCCCGGATAGGTGGTGATATCGCCGGCTGCAAAAATACCCGGGATACTTGTTTCCATACGGGAATCCACCACAATGGAGTTGCTTTCGATGGCGATGCCCCATTCGGAGATCGGACCGAGGGAGGACACAAACCCGAAATTGACAATGACATCGTCCACTTCAATCTCTTGCGTCTCTTTGGTTTTAATATGCGAAAGCGTAACCTTCGTAATCGTGTCCTCACCGTGTAATTCAGTGATTTCGGTTGGCGTAACGATATTCACCTTCGATGCCATTAGCTGCTCAACGCTATGCTCATGGGCACGGAATTTGTCACGGCGGTGAACCAGTGTAACCTGCTCGGCGATCGGCTCGATCATGAGCGCCCAGTCTACCGCGGAGTCGCCGCCGCCGCTGATGAGAACCTTCTTACCATTGAAGCGGCTGAGATCGTTGACGAAATAATGAAGGTTGGTCTTTTCGTATGCTTCTGCCCCTTCAATCTCCAGTCGACGAGGTTGGAACGCTCCTACACCAGCTGTAATGATAACCGCTTTGGCATGGTGTTCGCCCAGATTCGTTTTTACGACAAAATGACGTTCTTCGAGTTTTTCGACAGCCTGTACTTTCTCTTCAAGACGAATGTCCGTTTTAAAGAGCTCCATTTGGGCCGACAGATTGTTCACAAGCTCTTGAGCGGTTACTTTCGGAAAGCCTGCTACGTCATAAATATATTTCTCAGGATACAGCGCAGCCAATTGGCCTCCAAGCTGAGGCATGCTCTCGATAAGTTTTACCGAAGCTTGGCGCATTCCGCCGTAAAAAGCAGCAAACATACCTGCAGGTCCGCCACCGATAATCAAAAGATCCGTCATATTGCTGTCTTGTGGCATCGTTGTCATGCGGTAAGCACCTCCATAAAATGAGTTTATATTCGAATCAGACAGACGTTCTTGTCCGGATAAAGCTGATTCAAGAATTCCTTACCTATTATAATCGTCCCGAACCGGCATGAAAAGACGAGAATTGAGTTAAAATACCTAACAATGGAATGGATGCGCTTACTTAGCAAGTAAGGGGATAAATGGCGGAATCATTTGCACATTATATGGCAAAAAAATTCTTGATATTTGCATAGTTTATGCATATGATTAACGTGATAACTTGTGTTCATTACAGGGTAGTCCTATATATTGTCAGCTGGTGCAACAGTAAGGGAAACCTTAGTCTTGCAGCTATTTTTGAACCTTTAATGAACCATCAGGTCAAATGATGAAACGGGCTCTGATAAGGGCTCTTCTCTTTTTTTGGATGCAATTTCACAGAATGTTAACATGTGCACCATACTGTATATATAAAGAGTAAGCTGGAAGGAGCAATAGAATGAGCAGCATACCGAAGATCGTAATCCTTGGCGCGGGTTACGGGGGCATATTGACAGCGCAGCGGCTGCAAAAAGAGCTGAATTATAATGAGGCCGATGTTACATTGGTGAATCGCCATGATTATCATTATATTACAACGCATTTGCATATGCCGGCAGCAGGAACAGACAGCATTGAGAACACCCGGGTATCCATTTCCAAGTTGATAGACGAATTCAAAATCGACCTGGTCAAATCCTCGGTTCAGGAAATCCGCCTTCACGATAAGAAGGTTATTCTTGAAGATGGAACGTTATCCTATGATTATCTTGTCATTGGACTCGGCGGAGAGCCGGAAACCTTTGGCATTCCAGGTCTTGCAGAGCATGCGATGACAATCCGAAGCATCAACTCGGTACGATTGATTCGTGAGCATATTGAGTATCAATTCGCTTTATATAAAAATGAACGCAGACCGCAAGAGCGCATTAACTTTGTGGTTGGCGGCGCCGGATTCAGCGGCATCGAGTTTGTAGCCGAGCTGGCGGACCGCATTCCGAGACTGTGCAAGGAATATGACGTCGATCCGACGCTGGTGAATATCTATAATGTCGAAGCCGCCCCTGCCGCGCTGCCGGGGTTTGCACCGGAGCTGGTGGAGTACGCCATGAACGTTCTTGAGAAGAAAGGCGTTACCTTCAAGATGGGCATTGCGATCAAGGAATGCCTGCCAGGCGGAGTCATTCTGAACAATGGCGAAGAGATCCGGGCGGCAACGGTGGTATGGACCGGCGGCATCCGCGGGAACCGTCTGGTGGAAGCAGCCGGTTTCGAAACGATGAGAGGCCGCGTCAAGGTTGATGAATATTTGCGTGCTCCCGGATACGAGAACATTTATATTATCGGCGATAACTCCCTCATTTTTAATGAGGAAGGCAGACCTTATCCGCCGACCGCCCAAATGGCGATGCAGCAGGGCGTGTGCTGCGCCCAAAATATCGTTGCGGCGATTCGGGACAAGTCGATGCGCAAATTCGAGTTCCATAATAAAGGCACGGTTGCTTCCCTCGGCCGGGGCGAAGGCATTGCGGTTGTCGGGGATAAGAAATATCAGGGATGGAAAGCGGCTCAGCTGAAAAAGTTGGTTGATCTGCGCTACCTCTTCATTATTGGAGGAATTCCGCTCGTCCTGAAAAAAGGTAGGTTTCTATAAATGAGACACTGCAGCGTTCAAGTACGGGGGCTGCTCACGAGAGATGAGCTGGATCGCTATAATGCGCTGATGGAGGTCGGCTCCTATCTGGAGTCGCAAGAGAAGTACGATCTGGCCTATACCATTCAGCAGGAAGTCGACATTCTCATTCTTCCTGCTATTGAGCGGCTCAAGGATAAAGGACGTGCCCGGGACCGGGCGACGGCTGAATATCTTGAAACCTTGCGTAAGCAAGAGCAAGATGAGGACGACAGTGAGTAATAGAAGAAGGGATGCTCTCATGATGAGAGCATCCCTTTTTGTGTGCATGCTTTTTATGTGCAGAAGGAATTATACTTTCATTAAATCTGTAAATGAAGCCTGATCGAGCAGGTTGCCAACATAGAAAGGACCAAACTCGCCGAAACGCGCACTGACTTCGTCAAATCTCATTTCGTACACGAGTTTCTTGAACTGAAGAGCGTCGTCGCTGAACAGGGTTACGCCCCATTCCCAGTCGTCGAATCCAACGGAACCGGTGATGATCTGTTTCACCTTGCCGGCATAACCGCGGCCGATCATCCCATGGCTCTTCATCATCGATTTGCGTTCATCCATGCTCAGCATGTACCAGTTGTCCGACAAATCCCGCTTTTTGTTCATCGGATAGAAGCAGATATGCTTCGATTTTGGCAGAGCCGGCTTTAGACGGGCAATGACATGCGGATTCTGCATCGGATCCTCATCGGAGGAGCCGGCCAGGTAGTTGCTCAGCTCGACAATGCTTACATAAGAATAAGCCTTGGTGGTGAACTGGGCGAACGTTGTTTTGTTAAAGGCATTCTCGATCGCGTTCAGCTCTTCCAGCGTCTCGCGCAAAAGCATGAATACGAAATCGGCTTTTTGACCGACGATGGTATATACAGCGGTGCTGCCCTGCTGGGCAGCTTCGACGGCATCCCATTCCTCGAGGAACGCATTCAGCTCGTCCAGCGCAAAAGCACGTACTTCTTCATCTGCAGCTTTCCAGGCCGGCCAATTGATGGTGCGGAAATCATGCAGCGCATACCAGCCCTCAAGCGTCATTGCAGCTTCGTTCATGTGATCACTCCTAAACGTTATGTTCGTTATAATTGAAGCGGATGACCGCTTGCATTAACTTCCTATATTGTACTGTAAGCGCAGTCGGAAGGGCAAACGCCGACACAATGTATTCACGATTGTTCGTTGATCTGTGACATTATTTTTAGTAAACTAGCTATTAGCTAAAGCTTGGTGTGCTGTTTCTTGCTGCAATAAAGTAGAATAGCTGCTACGCGTAGGTGATAAAGAAGAGGTGAAAACAGCGATCATGCTTCAATTTATTCCTGTGCTCGTGCTGATGATTTTGTTTTTTGTCATGATGTTCGGTATCGGTTTTATCCTAAATATGTTGATGAAGACGACCTGGTTTCCTTGCTTTCTGTTCGTGATTGTCATTTTGCCGGTCGTTGTATACAGCTTGTGGGATCGGGGCCAAATGTCGTTCTGGACTCACGTCGGATCATTCCAACTGGTGGATTACTTAACGGGAGTTGCAGGTCTGATTGGTGCCTACATGAGCGGATGGACCATTAAGACATTGCGTATTAAAGGCTTTAGAATGTTTTAACGCGCTAGGCGCAAATTGAATGTAGTGTTGATGGCGGCTCTGCAATACCTGGGGGCCGTCATTTATTATTTGTGGAAGCATGCAAATGGCGGGCGCACGAATTCCAGAATTTTTGATGCGAAAGAACCGACTTCGAAACGACGGATTTATGATAGAATAGAGGAAGTCTATTTTTGGGCGACAGGGGGAGCATAAACGATGCGCATGACTAATTTTTTACATTTTACCGAGAACCACCGTTACTGCGTATACCGTGACTTCTGCTTAAGCGGCCTGGATGACAAAATGCTTGGTTCGATTTATCAACCGATGGTTGGCGCGTTTGCTGTCAGTCTGTACCGTCTTCTCGTATCGCATGTGCCGGTGGAAAAGGTGGGTTACTCGGCCATTGAACAGCAGCGTAGATTGTTTTTGACATTAGGGCTTGAGCCTAGTGAAAAAGGACGTCGCTTTCTCATTGAGCAAACTTCCAAGCTGGAAGCGGTAGGTTTACTACAGACAAGCCGGATGTTTGTCCCGGAGACGGATGACCATATCTATGAATATGAGCTGCAAGCACCGCTCAGTCCAGCGGAGTTCTTTAACACTCAGCATCTGACGCTGCTGCTTCGCGACAAGGTGGGGAAATTCGCCGTTCTGTCGTTAAGAGAAGAGCTTTGGAGCAAGGAACCCCTTGAATGGTCCGGTATTTCCTTCAACAAGGAGAACATTTCGGTTCCCTTTTATGATATTTTTGAGCTGAACACGCATGTCATTGATTATGAACTGGAGCAAGCGCTGGAAGAGGTCGCGGTGTCACGGAAGTCCGTGGTGCCGCCAAATCCGCAAGGTGAAGGTCTGAACTATGCAGATATTATTCTCCGTTTCCCGCGTGAATCCCGCAATCGGGTCTTTGTGGAGCGTCTTCGCTACGACCATGAGCAGATGGGCATTGTGAATTACGTGGTGCGCAAATACGATCTCAGCACGCAGGATTTGTGCCGCCTGCTGGACGAGGACGGCATCTTTACCGAGCATGGCGAGGTCGTGCTGGATGATCTTCAGCACAAGGCCAGTCTTCACTTTAGGCAGGGAATGAAGATGCAGGAGAAGCGGCAGATTACGGCGGGCAAGGTCGTTGCCTTGCATCAGGAGATGACGGCCGATCCGGAAGAGCCGGCACAGGAGCATGCGGTAGAGATGGAATATTATGTAGAGGTTCCTGCTCAGTTCCAATCGAAATGCGATATTCACCAATATAATATGATGCTTCGCAACGAGCCTTATACCCGGCTGCTGCAGACCTTCTTCCCGGGCTCGGTTCCCGCGCAGTTTTTGGACATCTTCGAAAAAATCGACTTGAGCTACAAGCTGCCGGGTGAAGTCATCAACGTGCTCATTCATTATTTAATGTCACTCATGGCCGCAGGCGGCGAGCAGCGCATCAACCGTAATTTCGTGGAGGCCATTGCTTCCAATATGCTGCTGAAGCAGGTGAACAGCTATGAGAAAGCTGTTCAGTATATACGTGATCAAGCCAAGATGAAAGGCAAGCAGAAGGCAACCACACAACGTACGCGTACATACGCTAAAGGCGGAAAGGTGAAGCCGGAAATTCCTGTAGCTCTGGAGACCGATCAGGCGGAGGCCGTATCGGATGAGGAATTCGAGGAAATGATGCGATTTGCGGCAGAAATGCAGGCTGGCAACAAGAAGGGCGGATAAAGAAATTCTGCTGTAGAGAGGAGGGAACAAGAGATGGAGTCCCTTGGTGAACTGCTGGAAAGCATGAAAAGTCCTGCGCTCCGGCGCAGAACCGAGCAGATTACGGAGGATTTGCTCAGGAATCCTCTGATTCAAGCATTGCGGAGCGAATACCCGGAGATCGATGACCGGGTTATACGTTTGAATTTAAGCAAACTGTATCAATATGCGGGAGATCAGGCCCATTGCAAGGCATGTCCGGGTCTGGACCGATGTCCGAATGATTTCCAGGGACATTTCAGCAAGCTGGATATCCAGCGGATGAACGGAACCGTGGAGATCTATGAGCGAAAGGCGCCGTGTTCCCTGCAGATGGCGAAAACCAATGAGGATCAGATCAAAAAACGGATTCGCAGCTTTTATGTCGATGAGCATGCCTTGAACGAAGGTTATGACAATATGGAGATTATGGCGAAGGATCGCTTGCGTGCACCTGCGGTACACCAGGTCTTTAAGTACATCCGGGATACGAAGGAGAATGGCTTGTCCCCGCGCGGCTTGTATCTCACCGGTTCGTTTGGTACGGGTAAGACCTACCTGATGGGCTACCTGATGCATGAGCTCGCGAAAGTGGGCCATTCGGGCGTTATCGTGTATATGCCCGATTTCGTGGAAGATCTGAAGACCATGATGCAGGACGGCCAGAAGCTGAAGGACATGGTGGAGACGATGAAGCATTGCGATCTGCTGATCTTTGACGATATCGGAGCGGAGAATTTGAATCCGTGGGTTCGGGATCATGTCCTCGGTTCCATCCTGAATTTCCGGATGAACCGGCTGCCGACCTTCTATACGTCGAACTATCCGCTCGACGGGCTTGAACAGCATCTCAGCTTCACGAGCAAGGATGGGGAGGAGCTTCACAAAGGGCAGCGGTTGATGAACCGGATTGCGCCTTTTGTGGATGTCGTTCATTTATTTGGCGAGAACCAGAGAGGGAAATTCTAGCATGGCAAGCAAACTTCCTATGGACAAACTTCCCTAAATTGTAAAAAGTCTGATCCCGTTAGCGTATGGAACGCGGCAGGATCAGACTTTTTATTTGTGCACAAGGAGTCATCAAGTATTAGCCGACCAAGAACTTGATAATGACGAATCCGAAAAAGATGATGGTCATGAAACCGAACATCCCCACGAAGCCCATCATCAAATCGCCAAAGTCATTGCGTGGTTCTTCATTGATGTGCTCCCGTGGATCGTTAACGCGTACGTTTACATCCATGGTGCTTGCCTCCTCAAAAGGTGAACATGCCGTGCCAACACGAAAAACTTGACAGTCACCCGACTTGTTACTAGTAGTATACCCAATGCGCAAATCATTTGTAAAGATTGCATAAAAATCCCGTGAAATCCTCTTTCTTTAGGTGAGTATATTTCACTTTTTCCGGCCGATTGTGGTATACTAAATTCGTCGACCCATTCGACAGTTATGATTCGCACTATACCTGATCTTATCCTGTGAGGAGGAGAATACAATGGCTATCGTCAATGTTACCGACCAAACCTTCGTGAATGAAGTTGAAGGTCAAGGAACGGTTGTAGTTGATTTTTGGGCGCCGTGGTGCGGCCCTTGTAAAATGCTTGCTCCGATTCTGGACGAATTGTCTTCAGAACTCGGCGATGATGTAAAAATTGCTAAGGTGAACGTGGATGAGAATCCGGAATCCGCAGCACGTTTCGGCGTGATGAGCATTCCGACCATGATTTTCTTTAAAGACGGCCAGCCTGTCGATAAAGTGGTAGGTCTGAACTCCAAAGAAGCCTTGAAGGGCATCATTGCAAAACATCAATAAGCAGGATTGTCCATAGATGCAATCTGCTTTCATACAGCGCCTTCGGTTAAACCCGGAGGCGCTTTGTGTGGTTATTCATAATGGTTTATATTTAGGGTTAATACTATATAATCTCCTTGGAGAGGAGGAACAGCATGGACGATTATGCCAAACAGCTGCAGGAGCAGGAGAAGTCGCTGGAGAATATCCGCCACAAGCTGGCATTGCTGCCGGACCAGCCCGGCTGTTACTTGATGAAGAATCATGAAGGCACGATTATTTATGTGGGCAAGGCCAAAGTGCTGAAGAACCGGGTACGCTCTTATTTTACCGGAAGCCATAACGGGAAGACCCAGATGCTGGTTTCGGAAATCCGCGATTTTGAATACATTGTGACCGGCAGCAACATGGAAGCCTTGATTCTGGAATGCAACCTCATCAAAACCCATCAGCCAAGATTCAACGTGCTGCTGAAGGATGATAAAACCTATCCGTATCTTAAAATAACGAATGAAGAGCATCCCCGTCTGGAAGTGACCAGAAGGGTGCTTAAAGATAAAGCCAAATACTTTGGCCCCTACCCGAATGCTTATGCGGCACAGCAGACCAAAAAGCTGCTGGACCGGATGTACCCTTTGCGCAAATGCGGCGTCATGCCAAAAGAAGTGTGCTTGTATTATCATATGGGCCAATGCTTGGCTCCATGTGTGAAGGAAATTCCGAAGTCTGCTTATGAACAGATCACCGGGGAGATTACGTCATTCCTGAGCGGCGGGCATGAAGAGATCAAGAAGGAACTGCAGCGCAAGATGCAGGAGGCCGCGGAGGACTTGTATTTCGAGCGTGCCAAAGAACTGCGGGATCAGATCATCCATATCGATACGCTAATGGAGAAGCAGAAGATTACAACAACGGATACGCGGGACCGCGACGTATTCGGTTACGCTGTGGATAAAGGCTGGATGTGCGTACAGATTCTGTACATGCGCCAAGGGAAAATGGTGCAGCGCAACAAGTCTGTTTTTCCGTTCTACGGCGATGCGCACAGCGACTTTATGTCTTTTATTGCCCAGTATTACAGTGATAATCCTGCATTGCCGCAGGAAATTCTGCTGCCTGAGCCTCTGTTGATAGACGAGGCTGATCCAGAGTCGGTTGCGGGAACGGCTGCGGATGAAGGTGGACGAAACGCCGAGGCAGCCGTGGTTACGGCGAATCCGCTTTCCGCAGGGACATCCGATGAACAGCAGGCAGCCCTTGCCGAGGCACAGGAGAAGCAGGCGGAAGCTGCTGGCATCGTGGATGCAGCCGGAGGGGCTGCCGCCCTGCAGGAATGGCTCGGCGTGAAGGTGCATGTCCCGCAGCGCGGCTTGAAGAAACAGATGGTGGGCATGGCATTGGATAATGCGAAGGTGTCCTTAGACGAGAAATTCCGCTTGATTGAGCGCGATGAAGAACGCACCTCGGTCGCAGCGGCAAATCTGGGCGAAGTGATCGGCCTCCAGTCGCTGAACCGGATCGAGGCATTTGATAACTCGAATATTCAGGGGACCAATCCGGTATCGGCCATGGTCGTCTTTACCAATGGGAAACCGGACAGGAAGGAATACCGCAAGTACAAGATCCGTACCGTGCTGGGACCCGACGATTATGATACGATGCGTGAAGTGATCCGGCGGCGGTACGAGCGCGTCTTGAAGGAGAACTTGCCGCTTCCCGATCTGATTGTGGTCGATGGAGGGAAGGGACAGATTTCCGCCGCCATCGATGTACTGGAGAATGAGCTGGGGTTATTTATCCCGGTCTGCGGGCTTGTGAAGGATGCCAAGCATAAAACAGCGCAGCTCATGGTCGGAGACCCGCCGGAGCCGGTTACGCTGCCCCGGGACAGCCAGGAGTTCTATTTGCTGCAGCGCATTCAGGATGAGGTTCACCGTTTTGCGATTTCCTTCCACCGCGAACAGCGCGGCAAATCGATGGTATCCTCCAAGCTGGATTCCATCCCGGGCATTGGAGAGAAGCGCCGCAAGCTCCTGTTGAAGCATTTTGGCTCGGTCAAAAAAATAAAAGAGGCTTCAGTCGAAGACTTCAAGCCCCTTTCAATCGGTGAGAAATTAGCAACGGAAATTCTTAAGGTACTTCGTGAGGAGGAGTCGTGACATACGGCTTCTCTTTTTTTGTTGGATTGAAACGGTAAATCGCATACGCGACCATCGCCGGAAGTACCATGTAGAAAGCACCGATCAGCAAGTTGCTGGTGTCCTTGAGCAGTATCAGGCTAATGCCCATCAAGATGCTGTTAAAGATGACATGGGAGAACATGGCCGCCAAATACCCGTATTTCAAAAAGATGTAGCTGAACAGCAAGCCGATGATAACCAGTTCAATGGGCCGGGAAATTACAGGGTATATCGGATAGAGCGTATGCCCAAGCGCCCAAATGAGCGAGGTAATTAAACTGGCCACAAACGTATTGCGGACGATCTTTTTCACCATTTTGATGCCGAACAGTCGATAGACGGCCTCCTCGGATATGCCGGCCAGCCAAGCCATCAGTGGAAACAGCCAAGGATAGAGCATGTTATAAGGAGACTGTGTGGCATCCGTGGTGGACCATGTATTCAAGGTTAGGCCCAGAACGACAAAGATAATGGATTGGACCCCAAGCAGGATGAAAGCCCACATATACCCCAGCTTCATGCTGTCCAGTACATACTGTCCGTATCCGGGTTCTTTGGCTCGAGGCCATGGATTGAGTCCGTCTTCTTTTTGCCATAGCCCGTTGCCCCCGACAAGGGAGAAATAGAGCAGCGCGGAGAAGATAAGCGAATAGACCGCATAAAAAATCATCATTCCGATTATACCGGTTTGCGACATCCCCTCGGATTGGAAAACGGGAATCAGATTATACGTATTCAGCATCTGAATGATAAACAGCAGCGCCGATAGGAACAGGCCGCGCTTAAAGGACGTATAGGCTCTGGTCTTCACGCTGTATACAATCGCAAGAATGCCAAGGATGAGGGTGAACAGGCCATACCCTGCAAGCGTCAGCAGCGTTGCATCCTGTGTCTGCTTGTTGACATAGGCGGAATGGGCGGCCGGGACTGAAAAGGATGGCTCATAGGAGCGTAATTTCCCCTGTTCGAAGGTGAAACGGTGCTCCAATCTGGAATCGCCAATCTTGGATTCCGGGTCCACATACCGGAGCCGGGGTTCCCCTTCCCGCGTAACCAGCTCCAGTTGCGACGGATCATAGCCCGCTCGCTGGAGCCAAGGCTCTGCGAGAGCTTGCTTCTCGGCTAATGACATGCCGTCCTCGACGACAAGCAGCATCTGCCTTTGTACATCGCCCTTGTTCAGCTCAATCCGTTCATAGCTGGAGCGGGCGAAATCGTACGAGAAGCCGACGATGCCTGAATTTTGCATGTGCACGTCCACATTGAGGGCATCGCCTCCCGGTTCGCTGAAGCGAACGCGGTATACGTCATAGGGATATTTGGCTTCATAGGTTTTGTTGTATTCCGAAAGTTTCTTTTCCTTCGCCAGATATCCGTAAAGTTCCGATTTGGATTGATATGTAACCAATGCGTCATCCGTTTTTGCAGCCGTAAACTGCAAATGCTGCTGAGCAAAGCTTGAAGCCGCTTGCCGAGCCTGCTCCTTGGATATGATATTCGGGGTTGCCATCTCGGTCGAATCCGGATTCGTCGACGGAAACACCTGAAATAATAGGAACAGAATCAGGCCGACTGCGGCAGGCGCGATGAGCTGTTTCAGATTGGGCTTCAGCTTCAAGGCCTCTCTTGCACGATTCATGAAATTCCTCCTCTAAGAAAGTTGATACTCCCACTGGTATTCGATATGCCTGATTAAGAACGCATAGAGTCAATATAACATAGTTATGAAAGTCATTAGCAGCTTATCCCAATATCCGGAATAATGAAATAAATCGATGAAAATGAATGAAAAGTTTCGAAAACGTTAGAGAACCCTATGCTTGTATTCTTGAATATGCCCAATTCGCGTTCTTTTAAAGATTTTTTGGGTGAAAAACGGCATTGGGTTACGTACCGGATTGCGTTATAATCACATCATGCTTCAAGGAACCGAATATTCCAGCCGAATTTCGTACTGAAAATGGGGGAACCATGTAATTGGGGTGAATTTCATTATTCCTAGAATAATGAATAGGGCGACCTGTGGAAATGCCCGAATCCGTCAGCTAACCTCGTAGGCTGCAGCACAGGAACCAGACCGTAAGGGCACTGCGTTTTCCAGTGTCTTTTTTTCTTGATTTTTTTTAAGAAGGTGACCGATTGAACTCTAAATTTAACTGGCTCAGGCTGTCTCCGCCGCAGATTCTCGTGCTTGGGTTTGCAGCTATTATCTTCATCGGGACGGCGCTGCTAATGCTGCCGATTTCCACAAGTACGGGTGAACCGCTTGAGTTTATCGATGCCTTGTTCACGTCGACATCGGCAACTTGCGTAACGGGGCTGGTTGTGGTGGATACAGGAACGACATTCAGTTCCTTCGGAGAAGTCGTGATCATGCTGCTGATCCAGATCGGCGGGCTCGGCTTCATGACGATGGCCACTTTATTTGCCTTGGCTCTCAAAAGGCGCATATCGCTCAAGGATCGTCTCATTTTGCAGGAAGCGATGAATCAGTCCTCGATGGAAGGAATCGTAAGGCTGATTCGCAGAGTGCTGCTGTACTCCCTCATCATCGAGGCCTGCGGCGCTGTCATTCTATCGATTCGTTGGGCGTTCGATATGCCGCTTGGCCAGGCGATTTATTACGGTGTCTTTCATGCGGTCACGATGTTTAACAACGCCGGTTTCGATTTGTTTGGTGATTTTCGGAGTTTGACCGGGTATGTCTACGATCCTGTAGTCAACGTTGTCGTGATGTTTTTGATTGTCTCAGGCGGCATTGGTTTTATCGTCCTATCCGATCTGATTGATTTCCGGAAACAGCGGAGACTTTCCTTGCACTCCAAAGTGGTGCTCACCATGACGGCTACCTTGCTGCTGGTTGGATTTATCGTCATTCTTATATTCGAATTCACCAATCCGAGGACGCTCGGCTCCCTGAATTGGGGCGGAAAATTCTTCGGCGCGTTATTCCAATCCGTAACGCCGCGTACAGCCGGCGCGAATACTATAGATATTACGGGGCTTAGACAGGCCACGCAATTTTTTATCGTGATTCTGATGTTTATCGGAGCATCCCCAGGTTCAACCGGGGGCGGTATCAAAACCACAACCTTCACCATTATGGTGGGGGCGGTCATCGCCATGATGCGCGGGCGTGAAGACATCGTCATGTTCCGGTATCGCCTGGCCCAGGAGCGGGTGCTGAAGGCACTGACCATTGCGTTACTGGCCCTGCTGCTCGTTCTAACCGTATCGATGATTCTGTCGACGACAGAGGAAGGGGACTTCCTGGAGATCCTCTTCGAAACGACGTCCGCCTTCGGTACGGTGGGTCTCTCCATGGGCTTAACGCCTGATCTGACGGTGTTTGGGAAGGTATTGATCAGCATTACGATGTTTGCAGGGCGATTGGGGCCTTTGACGCTTGCTTATGCACTGGGGCCGAAAAAGGGTAAAGAATTATATCGTCATCCGGAAGGCAAAATGATTATTGGATAAGGAGTACAGGAGAGACATGAAACCAAAGCAATTTGCAATCATCGGTTTGGGACGATTTGGCGCCAGCCTGGCGCTTGAGCTGATGGAACAGGGATATGAGGTGCTCGGCATCGACCGCAATGAAGAGGTCGTCGAGGATATGAGCGAGCTGCTGACGCACACGGTGGTGGCGGATGCTACGGATGAAGAGGTGCTTAAATCGCTCGGTATCCGTAACTTCGACTGCGGGATTGTTGCGATCGGAAACGATATTCAGATGAGTATCTTATCTGCCATCTTGTTGAAAGAGCTTGGTGTTGCCATGGTCGTTGCCAAGGCAATTTCGGTGCTGCACGGCCGGGCACTGGAGAAGCTGGGCGTGGACCGGGTGATCTTTCCGGAACGGGATATGGGGATTCGGGTAGCCCATCAGCTTGTCACGCCCAACCTGCTCGACTATATCGAATTATCCAAGGACTATCTGATTGTGGAGATGACGGTCACGGACTGCATGGACGGAAAAACGCTTAGTGAGCTCAATACGAGGGTTCGCTACGGTGTCAGCGTGGTGGCCCTGAATAAACAATCCGGCATTATCGTAGCCCCGACAGCCATGGATGTGGTGAACTCCGGCGACATTATGGTGGTTATCGGGTCCAATGATAATGTGGATCGCTTTGAGTCTGAGGTCGTGAATATGCTGGAAAAATGAATATAGAAGAAAAACCTGACGACCTTATATCCGTCAGGTTTTCTTCATTTTATCCTCTTCGAGCTTACGGAACAGGATTTCCGTTTCGTCAATCCAGCGGCTGGCCGCCTTGCTCAGCTCCGAGGCCTGGCCGTAGATCAGCGAAGTCGTTCGCCGGGTTTCAATGAGTGCCGGAATATGAATGTCAACAAGCCCGTTATCGGACAACAGCTGCGGCCTTAGATAGGATTTGGGCAGCAGCGCGGCCGCCTTGCAGGTCGGGATGAGCCTGACGATTGCTTCGAAGGAGTCGATCTCCATCCGGATATCCGGCATAATGCCCCAGCGGTGGAACAGGTCATCCGTCAGCTTGCGGTACCAGGTTCCGGTCGAGAAAATGATCATCGGCAAGCCTTGAAGCTGCTCGATGCCAACATCCTCGATTTCCGCCAGCGGGTGTGAAGACGGGATGACAAGCTCCAGATGGTCATCAAACAGCGGAATGCAGTTTAATCCGGGCTGGTTGATGGAGGAGGCAACAATGCCGACATCAACCCGTTTATCCCTTACATAAGAAACGATCTCATGGGTTTTGCCGGTGATCAGCTTGATTTCGGCCGCGGGATGACGCTCCATGAATGCGTTAACGAGCGGGGGCAAGGTGGTCTGAAGGGTGGTCAGACTGGCGCCCAGGTTGATCGAGATCTGATCTCCCTCCCGGTAATGGGCCAGAGTCTGCATGAATTTGATCTGCTGCTGTCTCTGCTCCAAGGCAAAAGTGTACACAATCTGTCCGATGGAGGTAAGCTCCAGTCGTTTGCCCCGGCGGTTGAACAGCTGCAGCCCGAGCTGATCCTCCAGCTTGGCTATTTTTCGGGACAGGGCTGGCTGTGACAAGTTAAGCAGCTTGGAGGCTTGGTTTATGCTGGATTGCTCTACGACGACGGCGAACATGTCCAGTTCTTCGAACATGGAATTCCTCCTATATAAAATAGACATGCGTGCAAAACATGCTTATGCGTATAGATTATAACGATTAATAATTATATTGCAATTCCATTATAAGAAAAAAAGGAGTAACATGAAACATGACACAAGTTGTTCACACGAATGCCGAAATAGGCAGCTTTTTGTCGTTGCAACGGTTAATGCGTGTTCATAAAGGTCGGTTTAGATGCCGAGTGGCTTCCTGATTCACTTCGTGATCAAAAGCGGGCTTTTTGAACAACCTTCTTTAGGACAGGGCAAGTGTAATTGTTCTGAAAATAGGAAAGATTGAAAATGAAAACGCTGCACATTGGAAAGGGGAACGTCAACTGATGAAAGGGTATTATTCCAGAAAGCTGCATTCTTTACTCGGTGTCATACCGCTTGGGGCATTTTTGCTCAGCCATATGATTTCCAACTTTAAGGCTTTCGAGGGTGGAAAGGAAGGCTTCGCGAGCGCGGTACATTTTTTGAACAGCATGCCGTTGATATTTTTCCTCGAGCTGTTCCTGATCTGGCTGCCACTGCTATATCACGGTGTCTACGGGTTATACATCGCTTACCAGGCGAATAACAACGTGGGCAATTACAACTATGAACGGAACATCCGCTTCACCATCCAACGGATCACTGGTGTTATTACGTTCGTTTTTGTTATCTGGCATATGTACGATACGCGTTTCCAAATCATGATCGGCAAAATCACGCATGACGATTTGGGCGCCACGATGCACGGCATCATGAACAATCCGATTCTGTTTACTCTGTACGTCATCGGCGTTGTTTCGGCAGCCTTCCACTTTACAAACGGCCTGTGGGCGTTCCTCGTTAGCTGGGGCATCACCGTCGGTCCACGCGCGCAGAAGGTATCCACTTACATCTGCATGGGCTTGTTCGTAGTGATGAGCTTGCTGTTCGTTCTGGCTATGACAGCATTCCGCAGTTCCGAATTCCAGGCGGCGACAGCAGCGATCGATGTAGTTAAGACAGTCTTAAGTTAAGGGGAGTGAACGAAAAATGGCATCTAATATTATTGTAGTGGGCGGTGGCCTCGCCGGGCTGATGGCAACCATCAAAGCGGCCGAAGCAGGAGCTCACGTTCATCTATTCTCGCTTGTACCTGTTAAACGCTCTCACTCCGTGTGTGCGCAAGGCGGCATCAATGGAGCCGTTAATACGAAAGGTGAGGGTGACTCTCCTTGGGAGCACTTTGACGATACGGTGTACGGCGGCGACTTCCTTGCGAATCAGCCTCCGGTCAAAGCGATGTGTGAAGCGGCTCCGGGCATTATCCACTTGATGGACCGCATGGGCGTTATGTTTAACCGTACGCCGGAAGGCCTCCTTGATTTCCGCCGTTTCGGCGGAACGAAGCGTCACCGGACCGCATTCGCCGGCGCAACGACCGGACAACAGCTGCTGTATGCGCTTGACGAGCAGGTTCGCCGCTGGGAAACCGCGGGTCTTGTGACCAAGTACGAGAACTGGGAGTTCCTGAATGCGATCATCGACGACGAAGGCGTGTGCCGCGGTATCGCTGCCCAGGATCTGCGCTCGATGGAGATCAAGGCGTTCAAAGCTGAAGCCGTCATTCTTGCAAGCGGTGGTCCTGGTATTATTTTCGGAAAAACGACCAACTCGGTGATCAACACGGGAACAGCGGCCAGTGCCGTTTATCAGCAAGGCGTTCATTATGCCAACGGCGAGTTCATCCAGATTCACCCGACAGCCATTCCAGGCGATGACAAGCTCCGCTTGATGTCGGAATCGGCACGTGGTGAAGGCGGACGGATCTGGACCTATAAAGACGGCAAGCCATGGTATTTCCTCGAAGAGAAATACCCTGCTTATGGAAACCTGGTGCCGCGCGACATCGCTACGCGTGAAATCTTCTCCGTCTGCGTCGATATGGGACTTGGCATCAATGGCGAGAACATGGTCTACCTGGATCTCTCCCATAAAGATCCGAAAGAGCTGGACGTGAAGCTTGGCGGTATCATCGAAATTTATGAGAAATTCATGGGCGACGATCCGCGTAAAATTCCAATGAAGATCTTCCCGGCAGTCCATTATTCCATGGGCGGCATGTGGGTCGATTACAACCAAATGACGAACATTCCAGGGCTTTTCGCAGCCGGAGAATGCGAGTATCAATATCACGGTGCGAACCGTCTGGGAGCGAACTCTCTGGTCTCCGCCATTTACGGCGGTATGGTGGCCGGACCGAAGGCGATTGAATATGTCAAAGGTCTGAAGAAGTCCGCTGAGGATGTTTCCTCCACGGTATTTGATCGCGTAGCGAAAGAGCAAACGACCAAATACGAAGGCCTGCTCAAGATGGAAGGAACCGAGAATGCTTATGTGATCCATAAAGAGCTCGGCGAATGGATGACCAACAACATGACGGTGGTTCGCTACAATGACAAGCTTGAAGCTACCATCGGCAAAATCAAGGAATTGAAGCAGCGTTACCGCAATATCAATATGACGGATACCTCCCGCTGGAACAACCAGGGCGTGGCGTTCACGCGTCAGCTGTGGAACATGCTGGAGCTGTCCGAGGCCATGACGCTGGGCGCGCTTCTCCGGAACGAAAGCCGTGGCGCTCACTACAAGCCGGATTTCCCTGATCGTAACGATGAGGAGTTCCTCAAGACAACCAAAGCAACCTGGACGCCTGATGGACCGCAGATTTCATATGAAGAAGTGGATGTTTCCTTAATCCCGCCGCGTATTCGCGACTATTCGAAAGACAAGTAAGAAGGAAGGGGGATTTACGATGTCTCAAACGGCAGCCGCCTCAAAGAGCGTTAAGTTTATCATTACACGTCAGGACAATCCGGAGACGAAATCCTATACTGAGGAATTCGAAATTCCGTACCGTCCCGGCATGAACGTCATTAGTGCGCTGATGGAAATTCAGCGCAATCCCAAAAATGCACAGGGCCAAACAACCGCACCTGTATGCTGGGACTCCAACTGCCTGGAAGAAGTGTGCGGAGCTTGCTCCATGGTCATTAACGGCAAACCGCGCCAAGCGTGTGCGGCACTGATCGATAAGCTGGAACAGCCGATCCGGATTCAGCCGATGAAGACATTCCCGGTTGTAAGAGACTTGGTGATTGACCGCAGCCGCATGTTCACGGCGCTCAAGCGCGTCAAGGCGTGGATTCCGATCGATGGCACCTACGACCTTGGCCCTGGACCTAAAATGGCTGAGAAGAAGCGTCAGTGGGCTTACGAGCTGTCCAAATGCATGACATGCGGCGTATGTCTTGAAGCTTGCCCGAACGTCAACGAAAAAACGGACTTTATCGGACCAGCCGCTATTTCCCAAGTTCGCTTGTTCAATGCTCACCCGACAGGTGAGATGAACAAGGAAGAGCGTCTGGAAGCGCTCATGCAGGACGGAGGCATTGAGGGCTGCGGCAACTCGCAGAACTGCGTGCGTTCTTGTCCGAAGGGCATTCCGCTGACGACGTCCATTGCGGAAATGAACAAGGATACAACCAAACACCTGTTTAAGCGCTGGCTTGGCGTTTAATCGGTTTAGCTTCAACACCAAGGCGTCTGACCGGGGCATGACTTCGGTACAGGCGCTTTTTTTTGTTATATGATAGGAATGATGTGTTTTTAAATTGAATTTGAGGTGAGTCACTTGATCAGCGAAAGACCGATTACGATAAAGGATATAAGCGATGACCTGGTCGCTCTGGGCGTACGGAAGGGAATGACTCTGCTGGTCCATTCCTCGCTTAAGAGCGTGGGCGGATGGATTGTTGGCGGTCCGGAAGCGGTTATACTGGCCCTGGAAGACGTACTGGGCGATGAAGGGACGCTGGTGATGCCGACCCAGTCTGCGAACTTAACCGACCCGAAGACATGGGGAAATCCTCCGGCCGACCCGAAATGGTGGGATTTGATCCGCGAGGACATGCCTCCCTATGATCCGGATCTGACCGTCACAACAGGGATGGGGATCATACCGGAAGTGTTCCGTAAGCAAGAAGGGGTCATTCGAAGCCTTCATCCCCACGTTTCGTTTGCAGCACGCGGCAGGGACGCGAAGGCACTTATGCACTCCCATCTGCTAGATTACGGCTTGGGAGATGCCTCGCCGCTGGCACGCTTATACGAAGCGGGGGCCTACGTGCTTATGCTGGGTAGTAGCTATGGCAATAATACTTCCTTCCACCTTAGCGAATACCGCGCGGATTGGGGAGGGAAGGAGGTGGTAACCGCCCACGCCCCAGTACGCAGGGTGCAGGGCGCAACCGAGTGGGAGGCATTCCAGGATATCAACTATCATTCCGACGATTTTGAAGCGATTGGCGCCTCGTTTGAAGCGCAATGCCCCGATGCATATAAGCATGGCCGTATAGGAAAGGCAGGCTGTGTGTTGGCAGAACAAAGGGCCATGGTGGACCATGCCGTGCAGTGGTTGGAGAAGAACCGTTAGATGCTAGCGCATGCTGGACGGCTTTCGTTCGACACGCTGTAGGTGTTTTGGCACGCTATTCTTACATGAAATTCAGTTGGGCATGAACGTTTATTTAGATGAGCAAGGGCCAACTACCAGCGACCTCCAGGTGCATAAATACCGTTACAAGGGTAATAAAGATGTAATGGTACGGCCTGCAGTTTCAGGCCTCAAGCCAAAGGAGGGACTTGAAGATGTCATGGTGGATGTGGCTGCTCAATTTGACGGGCTTCCTGTTGTTGATATATTTGTTCTACAGTATGGACAAGAAGTGGTCCAGCAGGCCTTTGCTGCTTGCTCCACTGCTCATTTATGTCCTGGTATCGGTTGAAGATTTGCTGGGGTGGATCGATCTGATGAACGTGGTGCCTGGAGAAGGCGGCATGCGTGCTCTGATCTTGTTGTTTGCATTATGCTCCGTTATTTTCTATGTGCTGTACATATTCGACAAGATTGCAGACTCCGTCCATCGGCATGTTGATATGAAAACAACCCTGGTTCGGATCAGCACGGCCGCGGGAATGTGCGTTTTGTTTTTCACGATGGTGTATATGTCGATCTATAAGCTGTTCGGAGGCACTTCCTTCGAAGGCGAGAATATCGGCCAGGATTTGCTGAGCCAGTTCATTACCTTCCTGTATTTCAGCATGGCGACGTTTGTCACCGTCGGGTATGGCGATGTAGCCCCAGTCGATAATACGTCACGGCTTGTCGTGGTGTTAGAGATTGCCTTCAGTTTCATTACCGTTGCGTATGCGCTGTCCATGCTGGGAACGCTGCGCCGGATTTTCACACCCGGCGATGACGGCTTGGATGTGACTGGCAGCGAAGAGAAGTCCAAGGCCAATAAGCCGCATCGGAGAAAGCATTCATCCATGTAAAAGAGGCGCATCTTTGACGATGCGCCTTTATTATTTGTTCAAATGGGCAAGTGAGCGAAGTCTTAGTTAAAGCTACGGTTTCATCAGCTTTTTCAGAATGCTTAGCCCGTTCTTGGAAGGGTAGCGGAATTTAAAATCGAATCGGTTAGTCTGCTTGAGCACACTCTTCTTATGGGAGAAGGTATGGAAGCTGTATTCCCCGTGGTAGGCGCCCATCCCGCTCTCGCCGACTCCCCCGAATGGAAGAAAGGGAGTGGCCAGATGCATCAGCGTATCGTTGACACATCCCCCGCCAAAAGAAACCGAGGAGAGTACGTAATCCTGAACATCTTCATTCTCGGTGAACAGGTAAAGCGCCAGCGGCTTGGGACGGCGATGAATCGCTTGGACAGCTTCGTGTACATCATCATAAGTCAGGATCGGACACAGCGGGCCGAAAATCTCTTCTTCCATGACCGGCATATCCCAAGTGATATCGTCCAGCACGGTGGGCTCGATAAGCAAACGTTCCTTTGAGATGCTCCCGCCATGGCGCAGGGTTCCGTTGTTCAGAAATCCGGACAGCCGGTCAAAATGCTTCTCCGAAACAATGCGCCCATAGTCGGGATTGGTTAGGGGGTTCTCGCCGTAGAACGAAGTGATGGCGTCTTTCAGGTGCGCGATGAACTTCTCCTTCACCTTGCTGTGTACAAGTACATAATCCGGCGCAACGCAGGTTTGGCCGGCATTTGTATATTTGCCGAATGCGATACGTGAAGCCGCCAGGGCCAGGGGTGCATCCTCGTGGACGATACAGGGGCTTTTGCCTCCAAGCTCTAGCGTCACCGGGATCAACTGCTTGGCGGCGGCTTCCATGACGATTTTGCCGACATGGGTACTGCCGGTAAAGAATATATAATCCATCGGCTGCTTCAGCAGGCTCGTGCTTACCTCAGGTCCTCCCTCCAACGAAGCCACGTATTGCGGCTCAAACGTCTCCGTGATGATGGACGTAATGAGTCCGGATACGTTAGGTGTCAGCTCGGAGGGTTTTACAATCGCGGTGTTCCCGGCGGCCAAAGCTCCGATCAGCGGAGAGATGGCCAATTGCCAAGGATAATTCCAGGGAGCAATAATCAATACCGTTCCGTAGGGTTCGGCGTAGACCATTCCCTTGCTGCCTATATGCGTCAATGCGGTTTTGACTCGCTGCGGCTTGGCCCAACGCTTCAGATTTTTTATGATAAAGGAAAGCTCCTTGTAGACAATCCCGATCTCGGTCGTGAAGGCTTCCTGCTCACTTTTGTTCAAGTCTTTGCGAAGGGCCTCGATGATATCGTTTTCCCTGGCAATCAGAACTTGGCGCAGCCTGGTCAGCTGCTGCAGACGGAAATCCACTTCCTTGGTGATGTCTTTATGAAAAAAATGCCGCTGAGCTGAAACTAATGCAGCGATCGAATCGTTAACAGTCATACATAAACCCCTTTCCCTTGCTATTCCATATATATGAATAACCGTAAGGCCGTTAAAACTTATACTCTTTTATTATTATATAGGAGGATGTCCACCTATGAGAAATCCATCCTCGGCAACTCCCCATGACAAAGCCCATGACGGGGCAAAGCGAGAAGTCATGCAGACGAAGATGTCGCGCCGCCAATTTCTGAAGATCGGTGTTTCCGCCGTGGTCGGCGTAGGCGTTGCAGGCGGGGCTTACGCATCTTTATGGGAGCCTCGTCAATTGGACGTTAAAAGACTGACTTTGGCTCTTCCTTCACTGCCGAAGGCTTTTGACGGGATGAAGGTCGTTCAGTTTAGCGATTTGCATCTGGGCTTTCACACCGGGGCAAAAGACGTGGCCCGTGTGGTACAGGCCATTCAACACGAGCAACCGGACATGATCTGTTTCACAGGGGATATGGTGGACGGCAATACAGAGGGTATGAGGGCTGCCATTCAACCGTTCACCGAGCTGAAAGCCCCTCTCGGCTTATTTTCCATATTGGGTAACCATGATTACGGGGACGTGGAGACACTGATCTCACTGGAGGAAGAGGCGGGATTTCAGGTGCTGCGGAACACCGCCGTGAAGCTGAGGCGGGATGGTGCCGTCATCGCTGTGGCAGGTTTGGACGATGTTTTCTGGGGCCAGCCGGATCCGGAAGCAGCCATTCAGGATTTACCCGACGGGATGTTCAAGCTGCTGCTGATGCACGAGCCGGATTATGCAGACACAACGGCAGCCTATTCATTCCATCTCCAGCTGTCGGGACACAGCCATGGGGGCCAGATCCGTTTGCCCTGGGTGGGCGAGGTGATCACGCCGCCCGGTGCAAAGCGTTATGTGCAAGGTCTATATACCATCGGTTCGCAAGGCATGCTGCTTTATGTAAACAGGGGAATCGGCACGACGCAGCTGCCTTTTCGTTTCTTATGCAAACCGGAGCTTACCGTGCTCACCTTGCGTTCTATGGCATGAGGGGAATGAACGATATGATCTGAATATTTCAAGATGATAGGATCACTTGGAATTTGTTACACAAATGAAATATACCTGTTATCAAACTCTAACAGCCGCGGGTTAAACTTATCACATGACCCCCTTTTGAGAATATATATTATGTTTTGGACCCGGTAACGGGTCCACTTTTTTTGCCTATTTTGCTGTGCTTCCTATGTAAATACAAAAAACAGAAGGAGGTGTACCCCATTAAAGAGGTACGGTCACCTTCTGTTTTTGTTCGAAGTATACCCATTCCGTGTATCCGATTTCTTTGAGCACTTTGGCCACTTCGTCAAATTCATCTCCGACCCGTGACGGTTTGTGGGCGTCGGAGCCGAAGGTGACGTCAACGCCGTGATGATGCGCGACCTCCAAGATGGCGCCCGATGGATACCAGCCCCCGCACAGCTTGGTTTTTCCAGAAGTGTTGATCTCGATTGCCAGGCCCGATTCCGCGATGACTTTCAAGGTTTCCTCGATCGCTTCGTCGGCCTTGATTTCGGAGAAGAGCGGATAATTACCCTTCATGGCATCCATATGGGCGATGATCTGGAACATTCCGCTTCGTGCGGATTGGCGGATCAGATTGAAGTATTCCTCTTTATCGGCAACCTGCTGCTGCTGGGTCAGTTTCTTCCAGCGGTTTTTGTTGAAGATGCTGACATCCCTGACGTGATGGATGGAGCCGATGATATAGTCAAAAGGGTAGGCCGTTAACGCCTGCTGATAAACCTGGGCATGATTCGGAAAATAATCGGATTCAATGCCCAGCAGGACTTTGATTTTCCCTTCATATTCCCGCTTTAAGTCCAGAACTTCTTGTACGTACCCCGCAAAATCCGCTTTGGCCATGGAGATGGCCGGAAAGGGCTGCTCTTCCGGGCTCCCGAAGTATGGAGTGTGGTCCGAAATTCCAATCACCTGTAAATCTGCCGCAATCGCAGCCTCGATATAATCTCGAATATTGCCGTCTGCGTGGCCGCAGCGGAAATGATGGGTGTGCAGATCAAATTTCATGTTGACCTCCTTCATATCGCTTGATTGGTTATTATTCTAGGATGGATGAAGCGTTATTCGCTGCTGATGAACTGTGTCTCGGGCATGCCTTTCAAATCACTGAGGAATTGACGCATAGCGGAGCTGACGTATCGTCCGCTCTTATAGATTACGCCGACAGGGTGGCTGACTTCAAGCTCGCTCAGGGGAACAATCTGCAGGGTGCCGTTGCGCAGCTCCGTCGCCACGGACTGCTTCGATATAATCGCTGCGCCCAAATTGATCTCGACCATCCGTTTAATTTCTTCACTGCTTGACAGTTCCATGACAACCTGCGGCTCAATGCCGTGTTTCTTCATCACGTCATCTGCGAAGCGGCGGCCGACGGTGTCACGCGTTAGCAGAATGAGAGGGGTTCCGCCCAGCACATCCATGCTTGCTGTGGAGAGTTTGGCTAGCGGATGCTGAGGGGATACGACAAGCTCAAAGGTATCGTAGTACAGAATAGATGTGCTTAAGTTGGGATTCCGCTCGATCAGATAGCCGATCCCGATGTCGATGAGCCCGTTCTCCACGCTGTGGTAGATTTGTGAAGAGGCCATGGATTGAATGGTTGTTTTAATGTGAGGGAATTGATCCTGGAAGTAGGAAAGTACCCGTGGCAGGATCTGAATCGCTATGGAAGTGGTTGTACCCAGCTGAATATGGCCCTGGGGAGTTTGATCAAGATCGGATAGCCGCTGCTTCAGCTCATCCACGATCCCGAGGATCTGTTCGGCATGGTCCACGAAGACCTGACCCCGGTCGGTTAACGTCACGGGCTGACTCCGGTCCACCAGCACCGTTTTAAATTCTTCCTCCAGGCTCTTGATCTGGGCGGATACCGCCGGTTGTGTCAGATTAAGAAGCTCTCCCGCTTTGCGAAAGCTCATCGTTTTGGAGATGGTAATAAGCGTTTCCAATTGGCTGATGTTCATAGCCTTCCTCCTTACTTGATATATTCTTCCGCTCATCTATCGCGTGCAATCTGTATGATTTAAATTATAGGTTATTCTTCCCGGTGGAGCAACGAAGGGGGAAAACATAGCGGTTTTCGGATAAAAAGATGAAAAACATTTTAATTTCCATTTAATTATTATTAAAAGATGGGGAAACCTTCCGATAATAGTAAAGTAGACATAGAAAAAAGGTGAGACCAAAGGCCCGTTTAAGCGAAAGGATTATCTTCGTACTAAAGCGTTTCAAGCGATAGCTGACATGGCAGGACAGTTGTTGGAATGAGGGCTGTCGCTATTTTGTGATGATTTATTACAAGGTATCCATTATAATGTTTAAATATATAGGTGGGACTTTGGGACCCTGACCAACAACCCAGTGAAAGGGGCGTAATGAGGAATGAAAGCGGAAGTCATCAATCCTTTTTTAGAGTCCGCACGACACGTGATCGAACAAGTCATACAGGTTTCACCTTCCACGGGGAATCTTGGGGTCAAAGAGATCGGATATTTGGAGAATCATATCTGGATCCAAATCGGCATGACAGGCCAAATGAACGGTGACATTGTATTTGGAATTCAGGAGCAGGTAGCCCTGCAGATGGTATCGGTGATGATGGGCGGCTATGTCATTACCGAGATGGATGAGATGGGACAAAGCGCGATTTCGGAGCTCGGCAACATGATCAGCGGCAATGCCAGCACCATTTTATCGAACCAGGGCGTCAGCGTGGATATTACGCCTCCCAAAGTCATGAAGTCGGATAGCACATCCAGTCTTATTCAGAAGAAGGCACTTTGTATTCCGCTGAGAATGGAAGGAATCGGAGAGCTGGATATTCAAGTCATGATTTCATAAAATAGGAGTAACGAACCCAATGGCCGTGTATGTAAGGCTCTTTAATGTTAAGGAATCAAGAGCTGTGCCGGCGAAGAAAGGGATATGAAATCATGCTGAAAAATAAAGTTATCGTCGTTACGGGAGCATCCAGCGGAATCGGCGCCTTGATCGCGGAGAAGCTTTCTGCGGAAGGAGCATACGTGGTTCTGTGCGCCCGTTCGGCAGAACGTCTGCAGGAGGTGGGTGCGCGAATACCAGGCCCCCATGAGCTTGCAACCATGGATGTTCAGAGCCCCGAGCAGGTGCAGTCTGTCATGGAAGGCCTTCTTAGCCGCCATGGCAGAATCGACGTGCTGATTAACAATGCCGGCTACGGCAAGTTCGAAGCTATTATGGACATGCGTCAAGAAGAGTTTCAGGACATGATGGACGTCAATTATATGGGCATCGTGCGCTGTACGCAAGCTGTGCTGCCGGGGATGCTGAAGCGGGGGGACGGCCAAATCGTCAACATTGCGTCCATGGCCGGAAAAATCGGAACGGCCAAATCCACCGCCTATTCGGCCACCAAGCATGCCGTGCTTGGGTTCAGCAATTCACTCCGGCAGGAGCTGCGGAACACGGGCATAACCGTATCTACTGTAAACCCTGGCCCCATTGATACCCCGTTCTTTTCCTTGGCAGATCCGACAGGCGGTTATGTCAACAATGTGAGCTGGTTTATGATGAAGGCCGAGTATGTTGCGGATCAGGTCGTGAAGCTGGTGAAAAAGCGCAAGGAAGAACTCAATCTTCCGAGGCTGGCCTCATTGGGCATAAGGCTGTACCAACTGTTTCCGAGGTTTGCCGACCGCGTGTCTTACAAATGGATGAATAAGAAATAACGGCTGCGGCGCTACAACGCTTCGGTTTCGGCAACAAGCTCCTGAAGCAGTGCAGTGGCTTGTTTTGTTTTTTCTGTATCGGATGAGAGCAGTGTGATTACCTGGTCCAAGCGTTGCTTGTAATTTGCCGGCTTGATGGGAAAGGTTTCGATCATGGCTACCGCACGCTTCTCATTGATGCAGTACAACTCGTTTTTGGCAAACAGCACTTGATTCAAGCACGAAATGCAGCGGAAGCAGTGACCGGTAACATAAGTGATATCATCGCTGGCAGCTGTTTTATCCGCAAGCATCAAGGAGAAGGATGCTTCGAAGGTAAAGAAGCCGACCATCGCATCCTTTAATGCTTTTGGATAGGGAGCCGTTTTGGCTTTCAAGGTCTGTATTCGGTTATCCGAATCTGAGAGTATACGACAAATCGCAAGTTCCCCCATATTCATCACATTCAGATAGGCATGCGGATGTCCGGTTTGGTAATGGGCTGACACCAAGCCTGCGGAACCGTCGTCGATGATGCTGGACACGCGGTGTACATCACGGAATAAGAAATCCACATGATAACCCTCGATCACTAACCATCCTCCCCCGTTAACCCAGGCACCCCATTCGCCTAATGAAGTGATAATCCCATCCCGATGCTCGTCATCTAATTTCTGTGCCACCCTAGCGATGTTCTCCACCTTGAATCCTTGTGATTCATCGTAATAAATGCCGATATCGATATCGGAATCCGGTTTGGCGGTTCCTCTGGCTCTGGATCCCCCGAGTACGACCCCTATAACGCCGGGAACCTCCCGAAGTTCTTCCGTTATCCGTTGAATCAAACGATCTACTTGTGAAGTCATGCATGTTCTCCTCCTTTATATGTTTCATACGGAATCGATCTCCCCTTATGTATACCTTAGCCTCATGGATTCAATTTTCTCCCGGGTCCATTGAACCGCTTCAGCTGGCGAGAGGATGGTTGCTTCCTCTCCGAGACGCCACACATAGTCCGAATAGAAGATGACGTCGGTCGCTGGTATTTCAAGCTGAACGACTCCGCTGCCATCCTTGTATTTATGGATATGGGGACCGAGGCGAGTATCCGTTTCAAGCAGCCAAACCCCTTTAGAAGTTAATTGTACCTCAAACGGCTTCATTTCCCCATCCCGGTTTTCCGGTATGTCACGAAGCGTTTGGCTGGCGATATCTTCACGGATTGCTATGGACGCATTGGGACTGGCCGCAAGGATCCGGTCGACTCTGAACTGTCTGATATCCTCTTGAGTGAAGCAGTAGGCCGGACAATACCAGTAGCCCGAGCTAGCATACAAACCGATTGGCTGAATATGCCGCTGGCTGCTTCCGGCGGATGATCGATAGGAGATGGTGACCGCTTGCCGAACCATGACGGCTTCCATTAGCGTTTGTAAAATCTCGGTGGACATCGCACGGAATGGACTGTGAATCATAACGCGATCCTTAAGACGATCGATCTCCTCCTTGGTATCTGCCGGCAAATAATGATAGAACTTGTGGAGCGCCGTGGCGGCTCCGTCACCGAATGGCAGCGTGCTGAAATAGCTTAGGGATTGGCAGGCAAAAAAGATGGCGATCGCTTCGCTTTCCGTAAAACTGATCGGCGGCAGCATCCGCTCCTGCAGCAATCTGTAGCCGCCCCCCCGACCTTGCACAGAGTAGATGGGAACGCCGAGCCCGCTCAGCTCATCCAAATCTCTTGAAAGGGTTCTGACGGAGAGACCGAATTCATCGGCCAGCTCTTTTACGGTAAACGATTTTTTTGCATTGATCATCATCATTAATTGAATCAGGCGCTGTGATTTTTGCATGGGCAAACCTCCGTCTCTGTATCATTTATTTTATCTTATTCTTTAAATAAGACAATATTTGTCTTATTTAAACGATATGATGTTCTCAAGAAGCAAGGGTTCACGTTGAATCCTTGGAACGGGGTCCATTATGGGAGGAGAAGATAGAATGAAACAAGAAATGTTAAAAGAAGAGCTGGGATTTGTTTTTATTTATGGAGCAGGATTGAACGGAGGAATATGGGATTTCGTGGTGGAAGGGCTGAGTCATCCGTGTCTGAAAGTGGAATACCCGTTGCGGGATAGGAATGTGACTTCCGGACATCATTTGGGGCTGGAGGATTACGTAAACCATATGACGGAGCAGGTGAGAGCGTGGGGGACGAACAAGTTTGTCATTGTGGCCCATTCCCTGGGCGGGGTTTTGGCTATGGAACTGGCATCCCGGTTAGGCGACCGTGTTGCCGGTTTTGTTGCCATCGGTGCGGCCATTCCTAAGCGCGGCGGTTCGTTTGTTTCGGCGCTTCCGTTTCCCCAAAGGGTCATCATGCCGATCATCTTAAGAACGGCAGGCACGAAGCCGCCTGAATTCGCAATCCGTACTGGGCTGTGCAGTGATTTGCCGGAGGAGCAGGCCTCCCGAATCGTAGCGGAGTTTGTTCCGGAATCCCGCAAAGTCTATACGGATCGCGTTCAAGCGTCTATTCCCGATGTGCCGAAGCTCTATGTGAAGCTCACCCAAGACAAAGAGTTCGGATTATCCGTGCAGGAAAGCATGATAGCCAATCTGATTGCCGATGGGGTGGAGAGCCTTAGCACCGGCCATCTGCCTATGCTGAGTGATCCCCGTGGAGTCCAGCGTATTCTGGAAGGCTTCGTAAATCAACTGAAAGCCAGCCGTTACCCGGTTATCTCATCATAATCTGATCCCGTCTTGGTCCGACGGAAATTGTCTTAATGGGAACGCCAATGGATGATTCAATGAACTGCACATATTGCTGTGCGGCTTCCGGGAGCTCGTCAAAGGATCGGATGTGCGACAGGTCGCACGTCCAGCCCTTCAGTGTTCTCAGAACAGGCTTGGCAGACTGCAGATCGGCCGTTACCGGAAAATGGTCGATGATGCTTCCGTCCTCTAACTCGTAGCCAACGCAGACGGGAATGTCATCCAGATACCCCAGGACGTCAAGGTTGGTGAGAACGGCCTCGGTAGCTCCCTGCACCATGCAGCCGTAACGGGTGGCTACCGTATCAAACCATCCCATTCGTCTTGGCCGGCCGGTCGTAGCCCCGTATTCGCCTGCATCGCCGCCAAGGCGGCGGAGTTCCTCCGCTTCATCTCCATGCAGCTCGGTCACGAAGGGGCCAGCGCCGACACAGCTTGAATAAGCCTTAACCACAGCAATGACTTGGCTGATGGCGTACGGCGGCAGTCCTGCTCCGACCGGTGCATAACCTGCCAGCGTGGAGGAGGAGGTGGAGAACGGGTAGATCCCGTGATCCGGGTCCCGCAGTGCCCCTAATTGGCCTTCTACGAGGATAGGATCGCCTTTCATATAAGCTTGCTGCAGCAGCGTGGTGGTATCCTCGATATACGAAGACAGGAACTGGAAGGACTCCAACAGTTGATTGACCATCTCATCAACACTTAGCGGATTTCTCCCGTACAGATGCTGCAGCTGCACGTTCTTGATGGCGAGCATCTGCTCGAGCCGTTCACGAAGTCGCTCGGGGTGGAACAGATCGGCGACCTGAATGCCCAGTTTTGCATATTTATCCGCATAGAATGGTGCGATCCCGCGTTTCGTAGAACCGAATCCCCGGGCACCGAGCCGTTCCTCTTCCAGTTCATCCAGCAGCCGATGAATCGGAAGCACGACTTGGGCGCGCTCCGATATAAACAGTTTGGGGGCGGGGACATTTCTTGCTTCCAGCTCCTGCAGCTCCTTGATCAATACCTCCATATCCAAAGCCGTTCCTGGACCGATGATATTCGTTACGTTTGGATAGAATACACCTGACGGCAGCATATGCAGAGAAAACTTCCCAAAATCGTTAATAATGGTATGCCCTGCATTGCTTCCTCCCTGAAATCGAACGACATACGACGATTGCGCGGCAAGAACATCCGTCATTTTTCCTTTGCCTTCATCTCCCCAATTGGCTCCTACTATGGCTGTGACTGTCAAAACGTGTTCGCCTCCTACGGTCTTTTTCTTTTACAGGGCTCATTATATGAGTAAAATTATCATAAATAAAATTGATATTAGTAATAGTAGACATTAGTTTCATTTATGTTATACGATTCTGTAGAGAAGAATACGGATAACGGATGAATTCTAGGTTGATCTTTCAATAAAGGTTCCCGTTATTATTTGATAAAATCGAGGTCATCATGATGGAAATTAATATGGAGTGGTATCGTGTCTTTTATTGGACTGCACGGCTCGGCAGTTTATCGAGGGCAGCGGATCATCTGCATATCACCCAGCCGGCCGTCAGCCATACCATTAAGCATTTGGAGGGAACGATCGGAGGACCACTGTTCTTTCGGACAACCAAGGGTGTTAAACTCACGTCGGAGGGTGATGTGCTGTTTCGCTATATCGAGCAGGCCTTCAGCTTTATCGAGATCGGGGAGAAGGCGATTGCGGACATGCATAATTTGCATAGCGGCGAAATCAATATTGGAGCAAGCGATACGCTGTGCAAGTATTACTTGCTGCCGTATTTGGAGTATTTCCACGCCACCTATCCGGATATTCGCATCCGTATCTCCAACCGCACAACCCCGGAAACGTTGACCCTTCTCAAGGAAGGGAAGATTGATTTTGGCATCGTTCATTTACCGGCTTCCGATAAACAAATCGATTTTCGGGCCAGTTCCCCGATCCATGATTGCTTAGTTGCCGGTAAGTCATTTGCGGAACGGACCCAGTTACAGCACCCGTTGTCCCTGCGTGATATCCAGAACTACCCGCTGCTTATGCTGGAGAGGGGCGGGAGCACAAGAATGTATGTCGATCAATATGCCGAGCTGCAGGGCGTCACGCTCAAACCCGAGTTCGAGCTGGGCAGCATTGAGCTGCTGGTTCAGTTTGCCCGGAGCGGCTTTGGATTGGCTTTTGTCATCCGCGACTATGCTAACGAGGAATTGCAAGCAGGTCAGCTGATCGAGGTGCCGCTCCATCCGCCGATTCCCGAGCGCAGCATAGGAATTGCAACGCTTCGGGGTATTCCGCTATCTTCTGCCGCCAAGTCGTTTCTTTCTCTTTTGCCTTAAACAGACGGGTGACCGTGCCTATTCGAATGGCCCTGTATGAAGTGCTGTTCACTGCCGTTTAGGATGTTTGATTTGGTGAGGACTCCTGTTTTGGCATATAATGAAAAAGGACGAACAAGACTGGTTAGGAAACACGCCTGCTACCACCACTATGAAAGTAAACAAACCACATGTATCGGAAGGTTTTTCTAGCGATATCAGGCAGACGCGCTTTGGAATGATAGACTTCTGATATCTAAAAAAAGGATGGACTAACATATGACTGCAACTACATTTCATACATTAGGAATAGCCGAGGATTTGTCCTCCAGATTAACGGAGTTTGGCATTGTCACGCCTTCTCCCGTTCAGGCTGAGGCGATTCCGCCCATACTCGAAGGCAAGGACGTGCTTGCGACTTCCCAGACAGGCACAGGAAAGACACTTGCCTATTTGCTGCCTGTGCTTCAGGGCATCGATCCGGAGATCAAGGGAGCCCAGAAATTGATTCTTGCGCCGACGCAAGAGCTTGCCGTACAGATTGTGAGAGAGAGCGAGCGTTACGGAGAAGCCCGCGGAATCGGTGTGCTCGGACTCATCGGCGGTGCCGCGGCCAAGCGTCAGATCGAGAAGCTTAAGCTGCATCCGCAGCTGATTGTAGGGACACCGGGACGAGTGCGGGAATTGATCGAAATCCGGAAACTGAAGATGCACCAAGTGACCACGATCGTAGTGGACGAGGTGGATCAGGTGTTTAATTTGGGCGGCGCCGGCGATGTGGATCGCATTCTGCGCAGTGCATTACGTGACCGTCAATTGGTATTCTTATCCGCCACGGTGAGTCCGGAGACGGCGGAGCTCGTCAAGAAGGAGATGGATCAGCCGGTCGAAATCGGAATCGATCCGGAGCAGCGGACGCCGTCCGCGCTGGAGCATTATTATTTTGTGACGGAAGAGCGTGACAAATTGGACATGCTGCGCCGCGTGGTCCGGCATTACAATCCCGACCGTGCAATTGTCTTCGTCAATGCCACCGAGGATTTGGCAGAGGTTGAAGCGAAGTTAAACTACCTCGGCTTAAATGCGGCTGCCATCTATGGTGATGCTGACAAGATGACTAGAAGCCGGGTTCTGAATGCGTTTAGAGAAGGGCGTACCAAGCTCTTAGTGGCTAGCGATGTCGCTGCCCGCGGACTTGATATCGAAGGGCTCGGCATGGTGATCAATTACGATCCGCCTATTGATGCCGAGCATTATACGCACCGCGCGGGACGTACTGGACGCATGGGACGGAGCGGCATGGCGATAACGCTTGTAACGGATCGTCAGACGTTCATCATGCGCAAGTTCAATCGCGAGCTGGGCATATCGATTGAAGAACGTGCTCTTTATGGCGGGAAGGTTAGATCCCCGCGTTCTACACCAGAGAATCGAGGACATGGCCCACGTGGGTCAGCCGGAGGTCCTGCCCGAAAAGAGAAACCAGCCCGAAAGCCTGCTTCCACCAGCGCCAATGGAAAGGCGGGAAGCGGAAAGGCATCAGGTGAGCGTCAGAGTGAAAGGGAGCGGGACCGCAAGAACAAGGGCGCTCCGAAATGGTTGAAGAACAAGCCTCCTCGGAGCTAATGGCTGTAAGCTCCATAAACGAGGGTTTGCAACCGATATGTTGTTTTCGGGTCCGATTCAACGGATGTGGTCGACATCATAGGGACCGGACTTTTCAGAATAAGAGGTGATCGATAATGAGTGAACAGCCGGTATTGTCTGTTCAAGGATTAAGCGGCGGGTATAGCATGAACCGACCGGTTCTGCATGACGTAACCTTTCAGGTTGAACCGGGTGAGATGGTGGGTTTGATCGGCCTGAACGGTGCGGGCAAGAGTACCACGATGAAGCATATTCTCGGGCTGATGAATCCGCAAAAAGGGAGCATTCAGGTTCAAGGAAAGAGCCGGACAGAGCATTCGGAAGCCTATCACGGCGCCTTGGCGTTTGTTCCCGAATCCCCGCTGCTGTATGAGGAGATGACAGTACGCGAGCATCTGGAATTTACGGCGCGCTCCTATGGCGTATCCCGTGAAGATTATGAGGCACGTTCGGAGCAGCTGTCGAAGATGTTCCGTATGGAAGAGAAGATGGACAGCCTGTCCACGCATTTGTCCAAGGGGATGCGCCAAAAAGTGATGATCATGTGCGCATTCGTAGCCAGACCGTCCCTGTACATCATTGACGAGCCCTTTCTTGGGCTTGATCCGCTTGGGATACGTTCGCTGCTTGACTTCATGCTGGAGCTGAAGGCATCCGGCGCTTCGGTATTGCTAAGCTCCCACATTCTCTCCACGATTGAGAATTATTGCGACCGGTTCATCGTGCTGCACCGCGGCAGCATCATTGCTCAGGGGACGCTGAAGGAAATTCAGGATCAAGCCGGAAGACCGGGCATGTCGCTGGAGGAGCTGTTTAATGTGCTGATTCAGGACGGTAAAGGCGAATGAATCTGCGTGAGCTGTATGTCAAACGACGCGGGCAGTTCTGGGGTGAAATTTTCCCCTATCTGGGTTATGTCATACAGAGCGGGGTAGCCGTCGTATTTCTGTTTCTGCTGATTGCATTCGCTGCCTGGTACACCGCACTACTGCAGCAAATCCCGCCGGATCTGCCGATTCGCTGGATCATGATGATTTTCCTTGTGCCCCTCATGATCAACAGCAGCATCCGCACATATCTGCGTCCGGCCGATACGGTGTTTCTCATTCCGCAGGAATCCCGGATGAAGGAATACTTCAGTACAGCATGGTTCAGCGGCGTCATATATAAAATCATCGGCTTAGGACTGGTGATGTTAATCCTATGGCCTCTATACATACGCAGCGATGTTTCGCCAAAACCGCTGCTGGCTACGTTTGTTGTGCTGACGCTGTTTAAACTGTTGTCCAGCTTCGGCAGCTGGAAGGAGCAGCTTATGGTGTCAAGGAACGCGGCAGCAGCCTACCGGGTACTCCGCTGGATCGTTCCGGCACTGAGCTTAGCCGCCTGGTTATGGCATCCAACGGGTCGTGCCCTCCTATTCATGGCGCTGCTTGGCATCACGTATGTTGCCGCCTTGTCCGTACCCGTCAAGCACCTGGTCGCTTGGGAACGATTAATCGCCGTCGAGGAGAGACAGGCGAGCCGGGTGATGATGGTGCTGAGCTGGTTCGTGAATGTGCCTCAGCGTGGGCAGCGTGTCCATGCGCGAAAATGGCTCTCCGGATGGGGAAAGGGATTGGCGTGGAAGAAGGAAAGCGCCTATCGCTTTCTTCTCATTAAGAGCCTGACACGCAGTGATATTCTGGGCATACTGATTCGGGTCGGACTGCTGGGTGCTTTTCTTGTATGGGCAACCCGGGATAGTCTGGTATCGGCGATTGTGTATCTGGTCAGCCTGATGATCATCGGACTTCAGTTGTCTGCACTGCGAAAGCTTCACCCGGAATCGTTCTGGCTGCATGTCTATCCGCTTCCGGAAGGAACGCGCCGCGACAATGAAGGGAAGCTGATCTTCCAGGTGCAGCTGTTCTGGGCTGTGCTGCTGTGGCTCCCACTGATTCCGAGCATCCTTAGTGCCCCCGGGCGTATATTGGGTACGCTGGCCGCAGGTATCGTGCTTGTGTTTCTGTTTCGAAGCGCTGCTGCCCGGAAGAGCCGGCGTGAAGACGATGACGACGAATAAATGGGAAGAGGCCGGGACGTTAACGTCCCGGCCTTCTATTATCATTATAGTATGGGTTATTCCGTTTGCAGAAATCGCAGTGCGTGGTGTGGCGACCTGCGATTTCTGTTCGGCTGTTATCTAGTTGTCATTACACCCAGAAAGAACGAGTGATGATAACGAGCAGGATAAAGAGAACCAGGATTGCTCCAACTCCGTATCCACCGCCGTATCCGCCGTATCCGCCGTGTCTTACTTCTTCAACTGCACCCATGTTCATTCCCCTTTCGGTTCGTTGATTTGTAGTACACGGTATTGTATGTAGCTAATCGTCTATGTGTATGGGCGAGCGTTTATATAGGGCAGAAGAAAAAATAAAGACCAGGGATCGTTCTCCCCGGTCTTTATATGCTTGAACGGTTATATCTGTCAGATGCAGTGGATCATTAAGCTTTCTGCAGGTCTTGAATCCCTTTATAGACCAGGTCGAACAGATCCTCCAAATACTCCTCGTCAATACAAGAGAAGGCGATCCGGAGATCATGCTCGCCAAGGGCGATGGTTCCTACGCCATACTCATGGATGAGATGGGAACGGAGCTCCTCGGCGTTTACGGTGTTCAGCTTCAGGCACATGAAGTAGCCGGAGTTGAAGGGATAATATTCCCAGGCATCACCGTATTTGCCGCTGTCGAGAATGGACTTCACTTTGTTGGCGCGGCCTTTCATAATGACGAATTTCTCTTCCTTCTGCTCGTGGAATTCCGGCGCCTTCAGCGCCTCCAGAACAAAGGTTTGCGAAGGGTGGGAGGCGCTGGATATCGTGGCCCGGATCATGCCGAGCGTTTTCTGCTCCAATGCGTCCAGCACGTCTTTATTATCTGCCGCAAACGTGATAAAGCCGACACGGAATCCCCATACGAATTCTTCCTTGGTCGCACCGTCAACCTTTACAGGAAGCACGCGAGGGTGAAGGCCTGCCAGACGTCCGAATAGCGATTCCTTCAGCGAATCTTCGAAGAACAATCCGAAATACGCATCATCCGTAACGACGACAATATTAATGCCGGCTTCGGCCGCCTCCTGGATTGCGGACACGATGGCGGCTCCTTCCTGAGCGCCAGGCGTATAGCCTGTCGGGTTGTTCGGGAAATTCAGCAGCACGACCGCTTTGCCTTTATCCTTCTGGCTTAGCAGAGCCTGACGAAGTCCTTCGGCGTTAAATTTCATATCGTCCGTAAAGAGAGGATAGGTTACATGAATGCCATGGCGGCGAATGCCGAATGTCAGCTCATAATTCTCCCAATTTTTATCGGGATAAATAACGGCGTCTCCTTCATCCACGAATAAATCGGCTACGATGCTAAGTCCATGCGTCAGCGCATTCGTGACGATGGGATTGCTGAAACTCTTGCCTTCGAGCGAAGGGTTCTCCTGAATCATCTTGTTTCGCCATACGGAGCGCAGCTCCGGCTTGCCTGCCGGAGGGGCATACGGATACAGATCCTTCGGCTGGTAAGCCGAAAGTTTGTCTTGGATGACGCCCAGATGCATCGGGACTCCGCCTTCGGTTGCAATACCGATCGTAGCGTTATATTTTTTCGCATGGCTCGTCGCTTCCGCAGACTGGCTCAGGATGCCTTCTTTCGGGAAGTAGATTTCTTTGCCGAGTGTGGAGAGCATGTCGTACACATGCGGATTGCCGGCTTGCATTTTTCCATTCAATTGACCAACCAATGGGTTCATGAACTGATTCCTTCCTTCCGAATACTTTTGGTTAAGGTAAGAGCAGGTGACAAGTTGCCTTTACGTTTTCATTGCCTAACATTATACCACCTACCCCGGGAACCGTCACGGATAATTGTAATGCTTTAACGCGGTCCAGGATGATACTTGCATATCAGCCCGGCGGTTTCTTCATCCCGCTCTTTGCCGCGGCATTCAAGCCTTTCGACGACGGCCTGGAGCCGATCCGGCTTCAGGTTCTGGCCGAACTTGAACTTGGCGCTCATTCGCTGCGGGGCGAGCTTGATGACCGCTACCCCTTTCAGTCTGGGGATATAAGCCCGGTCACTCGCGTCAATGGTGCGGTATCCGCCTTCAGGCTGCAGCTTTGTCATCAGTGCCTCCATCGCAAGCGCCTTTTCCTCCAGATCATCCACGATCACCACCTCGCCGATCGCCGTTACGCTTTTGAAGTAGGCCGTGGCCGGGCAGGCCATCTCCGGATCGGAGAAATAGGAAGGGATCAGTGCATACTCGTCAGCTATGGTAAAGCACACGGCGGGCGTCCGGCGCAGATGATCCATTTTTTCACCCATCCGGCTGCCGTGAAAATAGAACGCTCCGTTAACATAGGCAAAGTTCAATGGCGTTACACGAGGGATTCCCTCTTCATCGGCTGTTCCAAGGAAACCAAAGCTCATGCCGCTGAGGAAATCCTCGATTTCTTGTTGATCCTCCATCGCAAATTCGTCTCTTCTCATGATTAAACGCTCCCCCTATCATTTTGAATAACAGTTTACGATGATCATTGACAAGGAAAAAGCGCCAATTTAGAGTAATTTATATAGTCCAATTTCAAAAAATGATAGAGGAGTCGCCATTATGGAGCTGGGATTGCCGTTCGAGACGTATGTGGAACAATATCGATATAAATATTTGGCTCTATACCACGCACTTCGTGCTGCCATTCATAGCGGGAAGCTGCCGGAAGGAACCCGCCTTCCCGCCACACGCGAGCTGGCAAAGCTGTATGGCGTGTCCAGAGGCTCGGCCGCGCAGAGCTATGACATGCTGATGGCCGAAGGTTATGTTGTATCCAGGCAGGGCAGCGGAACTTACGTAGCGGAGGGGATCGCTATGGTGGACCAACCGCCGCCGGTCGAGGGAGCGCCGGTGCTCTCGGCATGGGGGCAACGACTGGTGAGCCAAAGCGGGGAGTATACCTCGGCACAGATGATGCTGAGAGAACCTCCCCGAGGTACAATCTCATTCGCGAATGCACGGATGCCCATGGAGGATTTTCCTTATTCGGAGTGGAGGAGCGCGTTATCCTACGCCGGCGGAAGCGGGGGCATTGAGCTTCAGAACGGAGCGCCGCCGGAGGGGGATCTCGAACTGCGGCAGGCGATAGCCGGACATCTGCGTTTTACGCGGGGAATCCAGGCCGACCCCGAGCATATCGTGATTTTCAGCGGATCCATGCAGGGGCTTGTCCTGATGTTTCAGCTGCTGGTCGATCCTGGCGATCAGGTGGTCATGGAGGATCCGGGCTATCATGGCATCTATCGGGGCATCAGCCTGAGCGGCGGGATTCCGCTGCCATCCCCGGTCGACGATGCCGGATTGATACCGCGTGACTGGGACGCCGGCCTGCTTGTCGTAAGCCCCAGCCGTCAATACCCGACGGGAGCGGTGCTGCCGTTGGAGCGAAGAAGGGCGCTGCTGAATTGGGCGCGAAGCCGTCAGGCCTTTATTATCGAGGATGATTACGACAGCGAGTTCCGCTGGGGCGGCAAGCCGATTGAGCCCTTGCGGATGCTGGATAACGAGGGACGTGTCATCTTTGTCGGTTCGTTCTCCAAAACGATGTTTACCGGGCTCCGCATCGGGTATGCCGTGCTTCCCCCAAGCCTGGTTGAGGCGGTTGTGCAGGCCAAGGCGCTTTACGAGCCGATTTCACCAGCTGTATTGGAGCAGCGTGCGCTGGCACGCTTTATTGTGCGAGGGGGTTACGGTCGGCATCTTAGAAGAATGACCCGGCTGTATGGTGCGCGGTATGAGGCGCTTCGCCAGGCGATGGATACCCATGCCTCCGAACTGTTTCGTCTTCATCCCGGCGATGCCGGCCTGCACGTTTATGCGAACTGGCTGCGCTCTGAGGAAGAGTATGTCCTGCTCCAAGAAGCTGCACGCAAACGCGGCGTCATGTTTCGGGATGCATCGGTATATCATCGTACCCCCAGGTTACCTGCGGCATGCTTCGGCTTCTCGCATCTGGACATAGCCAGCATCGAAGAAGGGGTTACCCGGATTGCGCAGGCGTGGCTGGACATGCAAAAAACATAAAAAACGGGTATGATGGAAAAGAGGTCAATTTTTGAATGAGATGAGGGGGTTATGACGTGATGCTGAATGCATCGCCGTCTTCTTTTATAATCATGCCTGCGCTTGCCAAAATCGTATGTGAGCCGGGCTGGAAATGGCAAAAACGCGAAAGACCCATGCAGAATTATGATTTGTTCTATGTATGGAGCGGTGAAGGCACGGTCGAGCTCAATGACGAGCCCTTTGCCGTGGGAAAAGGAAGCTGCTTTCTGTTCCGACCCGGAGATCATACGAGCGCGACGCACAACCCGCAGAAGCCGCTCGTATTGACATATATCCATTTTGACGTGACCGACCCGGTCCAAGAGATTCCGGCATCTTATCGGAAGCTGACGGAAACGATGGATTTCGAATATTTGCTCGCGCGTTACGTGCGTTTGTATCTGGACAAGCCCTATGGATCATTGGAGGAGGGGCAGCTTATTCTGAAACAGCTGATGATTCATCTGCTTCGCTCGGATCTCGCTGAGCCGGTCGTCAAAAAAGCAAGCAATCAGCTGTCAGAGGCGATCCATGAAATCGCGAATTATGTCCGCCAGCACCCGGGGATTCCCCATCGGGTCGAGGATTTGGCGGCCAGAGCGGGGTTGTCCCCCCGTTACTTCTCGATCAAGTTCAAGGAACTGATCGGCACGCCGGTGCAATCCTATATCATTCAGATGCGGATTGAGCGGGCGCAGCATCTGCTGCTGCATCAAGGGATGAACGTAACGGAGGTAGCCGACGCGCTGGGTTACCGCGATATTTTCTTTTTCAGCCGGCAATTTAAGCAGTATACGGGCAAGAGCCCATCCGAGATTCGGTGATCCCCCGCCCTTCCATAACTTACCTGAGTGGCCGAAGGGCAGATGGGTTTCATAGCAAGCGATTTAGGGTAAAAACGAAATACAGTTTCATTTTATGAAGGGGGGAGAGAGGAATGAGCCCAAGAAGACGGGTGCGTGGACGTTTCTTCAGTCGTGGTGGCTGCGCTATTTTCAGAAATCGCTTGCGCCGCATGAAGACAACGACTCAGAATCATCAGGATGTGTGGTTTTAATGAGACTTGGCCTACATACGGGGAACGTTGAATCCCGTTATCATATACGCTTTTCTCTGGATGAACGCAAAGGGAGCTAAATGGCTCCCTTTTTTCGATATGTTTTGGGGTCCCCGCAAAGTATTTGGAATAAGCATCGAAGCATAGGCTCCACTTTGTGGGGCTATTTAATGGATGCATATACGGATAGGGACTCTGATTACGTTGCGAAATTTTGTTATATTAGGAATATGTATAAGGCGCTGAACGCAGGGTTCTTAGGAACATGGACCAGGCAGGCATTTCGGATAACGGAAGGGTGACGCGAGTGAAGGAGAGAGTGGCATTGGCAGAGCAAGCGGTGATCCGGTGGTAGCGTCGGGAGCAGGAAAGGTTGCGCTGATCACGGGCGCGTCGAGCGGGTTCGGACTGCTCATCAGTCTGGAGCTGGCAAAAGCAGGTTATGACGTGGCTGCGGGTATGCGCAGGCCTGAGGCGGCGGCAGAACTGTTGGCCCGAGCCGAACAAGCAGATGTTGCCGGGCGCATTCACGTATTCCAGCTGGATATATGCATCGAGGAACAAGTCAAGGCCGCTGCTTTGGAGATAGAGCAGAGGTATGGACGCTTGGACGTGCTGGTGAACAATGCCGGCGAGGTGGTAGGCGGCATGGTGGAGGAAGTGCCGCTCAGCGGCTGGCGAAAGCAGATGGAGACGAATTTTTTCGGGACCGTATCGGTAACGCAGCATATGCTGCCGCTGCTCCGCCGTACCGGACATTCCAAAATCATTCTCATGAGCAGCATTAGCGGCGTGGTCGGCTTTCCGGGTTATGGACCTTATGCGTCCTCCAAATTTGCTTTGGAAGGGCTTGGCGAAAGCCTGTCCATGGAGTTGATGCCCTTTGGCATCGATGTCGTGCTGATCCAGCCCGGTGCCTATGGCACGCCGATTTGGAACAAAAGCTTTGGGGAGCTTGCGGTAAAGGAAGGATCACCCTACAGCGATCTGCTGAAGGGCGTGCTGGAGTATTCCGAGCGGACAGCCAGGGGAAGCGGGGATCCGCTGGAGGTAGCCAGGCTTGTGGCAAAAATTGCGTCCATGGCTAAGCCCAGGTTCCGCTATTTGCTGCCCCGAGGCACGCGGCTAACCGCATGGATCAAGGGCGTGCTGCCGGATCGGCTGTTTCAGCGGATCATGTATCGGATGCTGGGCCGGCGTTAATCATTCATGCCGCGAATGATTCATGGCCTTAACTTGTAAAATGCGATGTTTGGTAAGGTGAATGGGATTACCCTTTTCTGGCTGGGGACGGATGAAGCAAACCGAGGAGTTCCCCCATCTTCACCTTGGAGCCGGGTTCCAGGTCACCGCGCGGAGTAAACGTGCCGTTCTCCGTCAAAAGCACGACGGTAGAGCCGAATTCAAAGTACGCGAGCTCATCGCCAATCCCGTATTTCTTCACGTTCTCGTCAGCATAACGGATGCTGCTTACGTTCATGGCTCCGACCTTCACGACGGCAACTTCGCCGAACTCATGCGCAATATAGGTAATGAGGCGTTCATTGCGGCTGAGCACGTTCCGAATATGGGTCATCGCAAAATCGTTCACAGGGTAAACGCGGCCCTTCAGATGCTCGCTCTCCGCCTGAACACCGGTTACCGGGGAATGAATGCGATGATAATCGGTCGGGCTTAAATACAATACGAAAGCATAACCGTTGATGTAGTTTTCCATTCTTGGCGATTTGGCGAGCAGCTCACTCAGGGTATAATCCTGTCCCTTGACGCTCAGAATGGTGCCGGCGTTGACGGCGCCCATTGCCGAAATCGTGGCATCGACCGGGCTTACCATAGCGTCGGCGGTATCATCTATGGCGCGCAGGCCTATTTTTAACCGGCGGGAAAAGAACTCGTTCAATGAGCGGTATTCATGGATTTCTTTCTCCGCTTCATGCGCCGGAATTTGATAAATTCGTATAAATGCAGGTATTAGATGACGGCTCAGCCGGCTGTGGGAACAATGCCCCATGATTCGGGACAGCCACTTGCGGGAGGATAGCTCAGTCATCAGACGCAGCAATTGTTTAGCCATGTCATTCTCCTTTGTGCATAGGTGTCAGCAATAAACGTTGGTGGAAAAGCCAACCACTCTGATATTGACATAGAATGAGATGGAAATCAATAAATAGCCATTTTTGAAAAAAGGCTCTTGCTTATTCCGGAGCGAATGTGTATTTTAAAGTTAACATGAAACCGAATAGGAATACGGGGGCTTGAGTGAATCAGGCTGAGATTGCAGCTGTTATCCGCTGTTGACCGTTAATCTGAACTGGGTAATGCCAGCGTAGAGAATATCCGACCCTGCCTACATAGGGCCTATTTTTCCGTCTGCGCGTTTTTCCAGACGGTTTTTTGTTGTGTTTACACAAAAATAGAGGTGGAGAGGGGAATGTGTTGTTATGGGAACGTCTGTGCAAGAGAAGTTGGGGGTTCAGCCCCGAAAAGGGCTGCGGTTAAGCGATATTTTGGTGACGGTGCTGGTATCGCTGGTGCTTGGCGTCATTTATCATTTCTGGGGTTCGGTTTACAATCTGTTAAAACCGCTGTTCTTTGAAGCGGATGAGTTGTTATACGGCATGTGGTTCGCTGCAGCCACGCTTGCTTACTTGCTGATCCGCAAGCCGGGAGTGGCCATCATCGCGGAAGTGGCGGCGGCCCACGTGGAAGTGCTGTTTGGCAGCGGCTGGGGATTGACCCTGCTGCTGTATGGCCTCATTCAAGGACTGGGGGCAGAATTGGTATTCGCGGCATTCCGTTATCGGAGCACCTCCGCGTGGACGCTGGCGATTGCCGGAGCCGGCGCGGCCATCGGCTCGATGATCATGGACTTCTATTACAGTTATACCGATGACCTGCAGACGTGGATGTTCCTTGCCAAATACGGCATGCGGGTACTCAGCGGCGCCGTCATTGCAGGCCTCCTGATGCTCCTGCTGGCCAAAGCGCTTGACCGTACGGGCGTGACATCCCTGCTGCGTCCTGCGTCGAAGAAGGATTACGAAGCACTGGATGATCCGCGCCATGTCTAATGCCACGGTTAGCCAGGTTCCGGCTCAGTCCGCTGAGATGCTTCCGGAACCGGCCGTGTATGTGGAGGGATTGCGTCTGAAGTATCCGGGCGAGGAGCGGCTGATGTTCAAAGACCTCTCCTTCTCGGCTGTCCGGGGGGAGAAGGTGCTGCTGCTCGGTCCGAGCGGCTGTGGCAAATCCACGCTGCTGCAGGTGCTTAGCGGGATGATTCCCCGCGCAACGGAGGTGCCGATGAAATGCGAGGCCCAGCTGGTTCCGCGTTCTTGGGGTTATGTGTTTCAGGATCCGGATACCCAGTTCTGTATGCCGTACGTGGATGAAGAGCTGGCTTTCGTGCTGGAGAATCTAAGTGTCCCACGCGACGAGATGAAGGAGCGGATGCAAGCGGCCCTGGGCGAGGTGGGGCTTGATCTTGAGGAGCTCCATATGCCGATCGGGCATTTGTCCCAAGGCATGAAGCAACGACTGGCGCTGGCATCGGCTCTGCTGCTGGAGCCGGAGGTCCTGTTCCTTGACGAGCCGTCTGCGCTGCTCGACCCGGAAGGCAGGGAGCAAATCTGGTCCGCGGTGAAGGCCGTTTCGGAAGGGCGTACGCTGATCATCGTGGAGCACCGGATTGAAGAAATGGCCCAATACGTGGATCGTGTCGTGCTGTTCAGCCCGGATGGGGTGATTCTGGGCGAAGGTCCCCCAGCAGCGATATTCGCTGAATATGAGCGGGAACTCCAAGCCTATGGAATCTGGTATCCCGGCGTATGGGAAGATTACGCGGAGTCCCGGGCAGGCAGAGAGTTATTCGCCCCGGTCGACGCGCTGGGCAATGAGGCAGGTGATCTCCTGTATGAGGCTGCTCTGCCATACGCTCAGCATGGGGAAACTGTCATTCAACTGGCGGATTTCAGGGGGATGAGATGGGATAAACCTGTCATCACCCTCCCTTCAGCCGAGGTGGTTCCGGGACAATTCATTGCGGTGGTTGGGCCGAACGGAGCAGGAAAGAGCTCGCTGCTGCTCAGTTTAATGGGGCTGCTTCGCGCCGAAGGAACCTATGTGCTCTGCGGGGAAGAGGTCATTCAGGGCAGGCGCAGGAAGGTGCGGAAGAAGAGAGAGCAGCAGCTGCGCCAAATCGGATTCGTGTTTCAGAATCCGGAGCTTCAATTCCTGACGGAACGCATCGGCGATGAGGTGGTTTACTCCCTGCTGGTGGATCATGTGCCGCCGGAGGAAGCGAAGGCGCAGGCCGACCGCTGTCTGGAACGCTTTGGACTGAAGGGCATGGAAGCTAGGCATCCGTACCAGCTGTCGACAGGTCAAAAGCGTCGCTTAAGCGTGGCTACGGCCATGGCAAGACAGCCGTCTGTGCTGCTCCTGGATGAGCCGACCTTCGGACAGGATGCGCGGAATACGTTTGCGATTCTGGAGATGTGTGAGCAGCTGCGCCGCGCGGGAACCGCCATTCTCATGGTGACGCATGAAATGGAGATCGCGCAGCGGGTCGCCACGCATATATGGGAAATCCGGGAGGGGCAGTTGACGTCAAGCATGCCTTCCCCCCGATGGTGTACCGGGACGGAATCCGGACGGGAGACCGGCGGAGCGAATGGCGCTGATGAGACTCGCGAAAACCTAACCGGGGCCGATCATCGCCTTACGGGGGTGAACGCATGAATATATGGAATCCCGTGCGGATCACTTGGCTGCACCGCGCGAATCCGGTGGTGAAGCTGGGACTGATCTGTGCGCTGTTTTTTATGACGGTGTTAACCCATGATCTTGATTTTGTCATGTATCAGGCGTTGATCTTTATGATCTGCCTCGTGGTGCTCAGCGGGGTGAAGCCGTGGAAGATGCTGCTGTTTTTCATACCGTTTCTGCTTGCCTTTATTTCGTCTTCCTCTTCCATGATGCTGTTCGGCAAAGGGGAGACGATCTGGTGGGAGTGGGGATTGTTCCGGGTATCGGAAGAAAGCTTTTATCGGGGGCTGCATCTGGGGTTTAAGGGAATTGCCTTTGCCTCGGAGGGGCTGCTGCTTGTTACGACAACGTCCTCGGTGGATTTATTCTACAGTCTGATGCAGAAGCTGAGGCTTGCGCCCAAGTATGCTTACAGCTTCATGGCTTCGATCCGGCTGCTGCCCATGGTCTGGGAGGAATATGTAATCCGCCGCCAAGCCTTGAAGGTACGAGGTGTCCGCCCGATTCGCGGCGTTCGCGGCATGGTGAACCGCGCAGGACTGTATGTGGTGCCGCTGCTGGCGCAGAGCATCCGCCGGGCACACCGGGTGGCCGCGGCGATGGAGGCGAAGCAATTTGACGGGGATCGGGCGAAGGCTCGAACGTATTATTACCCGTCACGTTATTCCCGCTACGATCTTCTAATCATAGGATTACTCGCAGCCGCTGCCTGCTGTGCTTATGTGGCAGCCGGATATTTTCCTTGGTTCGGCATTGGCGACGTGCGGTTTGATTAAACGGTTGTTTCCTCGATGAGGGCCTGCTTATGGTGTGTAAGCAGGTTCTTTTTTTATGAGATCAGAATAACTTCAAAGGGCCTGGATTTCATGCTGATTGAGGCGTTATAATACTAGTGGTACCAGAAAAGTATTTTCAGTACCAGAAGGGGAGTTTATTCACGTGCGCGAGCGAATATTGAATGAAACGATCCGCTTGATTCAGCGGCAGGGCTTTACGTTTACGGTCAGTGATCTGGCCCGCGGCCTTGCGATTAGCAAACGGACAATCTATGAGCATTTTTCATCCAAGGAAGAGATTGTCGAATATATCATTGACGGGATGATCCGGCACATTCAGCAGCGCGAACGTGACATTGCGGCGGATGAGGGGCTTACCGTTCTGGAGAAGATTCACCAGATTCTAATCTGTCTGCCCCAGGAGATGGAGAAGATGGAACTGGGGATGCTGCCGGATTTGAAGCGGTCGCATTATCCGCAATGGGAGAAGCTGGACACCTTTTTCCGAGAGGAATGGGGCATTGTTACCGAGCTGATGGAACAGGGCATGGCCGAGGGAAGCATCAAGCGAATTCACATGCCGCTGTTCATCGATCTGTACCTCGGGTCGCTTCATCAGATTTACGATTCGAGGGCGACGGTGAAGCATCAATTGCCGCTGGGGGAGCTGCTGCAGTCCGTCATGGATATTTTATTGTTCGGCATTGCCGCTGAGAAACGGAAGGAGTCTTGAGATTATGCATTGGTTATATTTAAGTTTGGCTATTCTGTTTGAAGTGGCGGGGACGCTGAACATGAAGCTGTCAGAGGGGTTCAGCAAACCGCTGCCCAGCGTGCTGCTGGTGGTGTTCTATATTTGCAGCTTGAGCTTCCTGACGCTGAGCTTGAAGCAGATTGAAATATCCGTGGCTTACGCGATCTGGTCGGGACTTGGCATCATGATCATTACCGTCATCGGTTATATGTTCTTTGCGGAGCAGATTAATGGCCTGAAAGTATTCTCGATCCTGCTGATCATCGCGGGTGTCGTTCTGCTGAATTTATCCGGCAGCGCGCATGCGCAGGAACAACCGAAGACGCACCAGTCCGGTCACTAAGGACGATCAAATGAACCGGAATCTGCGGAAGGGCCGTACTCGTGCGTAGAATGGAAGAAGGACCGTGCGCGAACACGATCCCCGAGTACAACGTACCGCCATAAGAGCGGCCTTACTATAGGAATTCGATCAGAAATAGACCGTGATCCTGACCAAGGGCGGTCTATTTCTTTTTATGGAACGAAAGTATTAACACAAAGTCATTAGAAACTAATTAGGCTTTAGCCGGATGGAAGGAATCAGTCGAATGGAATATGTTACACGAAACCAGCATGGGCCATTTTGTTTTAGGTGTCGCACTTCATATTACAATCCGTCTTCCCTTATCGTTTGACGATCCGGTCAAAAAATGCCCGCATTCTAGAGCTTTTTGTCATGGAGGCCGACCATGCGCATTGGCATAAAACCGCTTTGAGCATGCGTTTGCCCTTAGGAATGCGAGAACTTTTCTTTTTGCCAGCACTCTCATGGTTGCCTGGACATCCCCCCGCCCAAGAGCTGGCATGAGTTGATGAACGTCCAGACCGCAACAACGTTCTAAAATAGCGTCCTTTTTGCATCCCTCACATTTAAAAGATGCGGGTCATGCAGCCTTCGATTTGTATTTTTGTACACGTGCTTCATGCGACACTCGGCGGTACGCAAGGCTGCAACAGATCAGTTTGTGGGGTTATTTTAGTTTGAGCGGTTATTTGAAGATGAATCTGAATATACCTCGGAGCCGTTGTTTCCAGTATATTAGAGTTATGGACGTAAAAAGAAAGGCGTGAATGACGTGGCTTCGAACATACTTCTTGTAGAGGATGACAGCTCGATTGGCGAAATGGTAGAGAGCTATTTGACGATGGAAGGTTTTCAGGTGGTGCTTGCCAAAGACGGAGAGGAGGCGCTCGAGCGGTTTGCCGAACGAGATTATGACCTCGTACTGCTGGATATGATGCTGCCCAAGATCAGCGGTATGGATTTTCTAAAAAAAGTCAGGGAGAAAAGCCATGTGCCGGTACTGATCGTATCCGCAAAGGATGGGGAAGTGGACAAGGCGCTCGGCCTTGGTTTTGGCGCGGATGACTATATTACGAAACCTTTTTCGATGATTGAGCTGACGGCTAGAGTGAAGGCCGCTATCCGCCGCGTGACGGCTTATGCAATAGCACCCCCAACTGAGCAAAATAAAATCATCCGGGTCCATGAACTAGAGATGGATCTGGATCATTTGACCGTGACCAAAAACGGCCAGGAGATCAAGCTGACGGCCAAAGAACTGCAAATCTTAAAGTTGTTTATGACGAATCCGAAAAAGGTATTCACCAAGCAGCACATTTTCACATCCGTCTGGAATGACGACTATTTCGGCGATGAAAATGTCATTAATGTGCATATGAGCCGTTTGCGCGACAAAATTGAAGATCAGCCCTCCGATCCGCAGTACATCAAAACGCTGTGGGGCATCGGCTACCGTTTGGGGGAATTTTAGTGGTTGCCGTTCTGCTGATTGTTGTGATCATGTTGGCGTTGCTGAATGTGATGCAGTGGATGGGTCGGAAAAAAAGAGCTAAGCAGCTTGGCTACATCATCGATAAACTGAATACGATTAAGGATTCGTCCTCGCAGGAGCAACTGCTGCTTTTTACGGAGGATCCAGGATATCGTAGACTGTTGATTGCTATCAATCACTTGCTTTTGCAAACCAGGCAGTCCGAGACAGGATTTATGCGTACAGAAATCGCAATGCGCCGAATGTTGGCAAACATATCGCATGATTTGAAGACGCCGCTTACCGTGGTGCTCGGTTATATCGAAACGTTGAACCAGAAGGCCGACTTGCCAATGGAGGAAAGGGAGCGGCTACTGGATAAGGTGCATACGAAGACTGTAGAGATCGTAGAGTTGATCAACCGTTTTTTTGACCTGGCCAAGCTGGAATCGGGGGATAAGGAGATGCCCCTGACCCGCATACATATCAATGAAATTTCCAGAAACAGCATGCTGATGTTTTATGATCTGATCGAATCCGAAGGGTTGCAGGCTGACATCGATATTCCGGAAACGCCGCTTTATGCATGGGGCAATGAAGAAGGACTAAAACGCGCATTAAACAATGTGCTGAGCAATGCGATCCGTTATGGTTCACAGGGCAAGGTGATCGGCATGAAGCTGCGGGATGAACAGGGCCGGGTGCTTATCGACATTTGGGATAAAGGCAAAGGTATTCATGAACGGGATCAGAAGCTTATTTTCGAGCGGATGTATACGCTGGAGGATTCAAGGAATAAAAGATTCCAGGGCAGCGGTTTGGGTCTGACGATTACGAAAAGACTGATCGAGCTGATGGGCGGGGAAATTCGCGTCGCAAGCAAGCCGTATGAACGGACCGTTTTCACGATCTCGTTAAAGAAGCTATCGTAGCGCGGCTTCTTAACATCATATTAGTGCTAGACAAAAAGCGAAAGTAGCGGAGGAGACGGAATCGATTCTTACGAAGCTGAAAGATTTTTGGGAAAAAAGCTACTTTGGAGGCATTTGCTGCATTCGCCTAAAAGCTTTCAGAAGGAAAGCTAGCATCGGAAGTAAATGTAGCAATTGTTTATTCCAACACATCCCCAACTGTTTCATTAGTAATAGGACGCAAGAAGAAGCTCGCTAACGCTGCGAACCAAACGTAAATCGTAGCTGTAAATAAATAGTGAAATAACCCTCTGATGTCACGCTACAATGGCTGGCGTCAGAGGGTTTTTTGTTTGATTCTCGTTCTTGGGAACGATCCCACCGTATTGGGAGACCATGAGAAATCTCTTAAACGAACGTGTCGGTGATGCCGAAAAGGACAAAGAAATGCTGAAGCAAATTTCGCCAGTGTTCCACGTCGATAAGATCGTAACGCCATGATTCGTGGCTCAAGGGGCGAATGATCCGCGGGTGATGAAGGACACGGCTTTACCAACGAAGAGAACTTGTTCGATTTCTTCAATACAATGATCAAGTTTTTGGATAAAAATCTGAAGCCGTAGAGCAAATAAGGTAAGAGTTGCTAGGGAATAGGTAACACATCTAATACAGAAGAAAGGAAGACTAAAGTGGAGTTTATTTTCAATAGCAGCACCAATTTGGATCATATTGATCTGACTGGTTGTGAGTGAACCGGTCTTTGTTTATTCCATGTGATATGATTGTTTATAATCGAGTCGCTTTCTACACTTAAGAGATTCGTAAGAATTGTGCAAGAAATATGAAAATGTTGGCGGTTATACTATGATCAAGAGATAAGTGAGAGGGGTAAATATAAATGAGTTATGTCATCAGTACCCGCCATGTCAGCAAAACCTATAAAGGCAAAGATGTTGTCTCTGACGTCAGTATGAATATCAAGCAGGGGCAGATTTACGGACTGCTCGGTCCAAACGGAGCCGGTAAAACAACGCTAATGAAAATGATGCTGAATCTGGTCAAACCAACCAGCGGTGAAATTGAAATATTCGGAGAGAAGCTTACGCCTTCATCGGTTGAAATGTTTAAACGCATTGGCAGCATCATCGAGTATCCGATTTTTTACGATAAAATGACGGCGATTGAAAATCTGGAGATGCATGCGGAATATATGGGTTATTATAACAAACATGCAATTAAAGAAGCGCTTGAGATGGTTAATCTAACTTCCATCCAAGGCAAATCGGTATCCGAATTTTCGCTTGGTATGAAGCAGCGCCTGGGCATGGCCCGCGCCATTATAACCAAACCCGAGCTGCTCATTCTGGATGAACCAATCAATGGACTTGATCCGGTCGGGATTAAGGATTTTAGAAGTTTGCTGAGCATGTTGAGCAAGGAGTACCGGATGACGCTGCTGGTCTCCAGCCATTTGCTGGGTGAGATCGAACAAGTTGCAGATACGATCGGCATTCTTCAGGGCGGCAAATTTATCCGCGAAGTGTCTATGGATGAGATGCGCAGCGAAAACACAGATTATATCGAAATTGTGACCCCACAATGCAAACAAGCTGTATTTGTACTGGAAAATCAGCTGAAAGTCAGCAATTTCAAAATCGTCGGTGATTCAGCCATACGCATTTACGAGTCCAAATTTACGCAGCAGGAATTGACCAAAGAGCTGGTACTGAATGATGTGGCGATTGAATCGATAAACCATAAGCATACTTCGCTCGAGGAGTATTTTATGCATCAGATTAGCGGAGGTGAGCAGTATGCTTAAGCTGATCCGTATGGAGATGAAAAAGCAGAAGTTAAACTGGTTTTATAGAGGGGCGGTTATTGCAACGATCCTATGCGCCGGTTTCATGCTTCTTATAGCCTACACGGAGGGGGGCGGAGATCCTGCATTCGGGAGTTTCGCCGATATAGCCTACACGGAGGGGGGTGGAGGTCCTGCATTCACGAGTTTCGCCGATGCGTTATCGATAGCGGGGCTACTTTGCCGTGCGGTATTTATCGTGTTTGCTTCAGTCTTGCTAAGCAGACTTATTATTGAGGAATACAAAAATAAAACGATCAGCTTATTGTTTACGTACCCGGTCGAGCGTAAAAAACTGATCATGGCGAAAATGCTGCTGGCTCTGGCTCTTACGTTTGGAGCGATGCTCATCTCGACTTTTATTACCTGTATATCCATTCTGGCTCTGAACAGCCATTTTCAGTTTATTCCGGGAAAATTGGAGGCCGGCGTACTACTGCATACGGGGATCCAATTGTTGATCCAAACACTGTCAGCAGCGTGTCTCGGCCTCATTCCTTTATTCTTCGGGATGCGAAAAAAATCCGTACCGACAACGATCGTGTCCTCGATCATTATCGTGGTCTTAGTCAGCAACAACAGCCAGGGCCTTTCGCTTAGCAGAAATATAACGATACCGTTGATCTTGGGAGTTATCGGTCTCCTGATTGCTTATCTCTCGTTCCGCAACGTAGATAAGGTGGACGTGGCTTAACTAAAAAAGCACTCTTCTTAACGGCAGCTTCGCCTGAAAGAAGGGTGCTTTTTTAAGGAGATACCTACATGAATTTGGTGTTCATCTCCGGGGAATTCGGCCCGGCTTAGCTCCGGCATTTTGTAGTGCATATCCATCTCGGATAAAAAAGCGATCCGGCTGGGCATGATGCCTTTGTTGGTGCGCGTATTTTCCGCCAAACTTCAGTACATATCCCCAGTATTAAGACTTAAGAAAACATTAAGAAACAAGAAAGGGAAAAGATAGAATCATTTTTTAAAATAATGGCATGGGTTTTTGGTTTGCCGCCATCTAACTAAACAAATGCCTTTCCTGCAGGGAATAAAGGCGAGGTATAACTGCAGAAGACCGATTCAAAAATGGAAAGGAAAGATGTGACCATAATGAACATGTTAGCTACCCTTACGAAGGCAAGCGCTCAGTCGGTATGGATGGCTTGGGAAGCGGTTTTTGATCAAATCACGAAACTGCGCAGCGCCGGAATAAAAAGATACGGGATTTGCAAGCTGGTCATCCGCCGGCATCATGGAAAAAACCTGAAGTGCCAGGACGGAGAGTGGATTTATTCGGGGGATTGGGTCGGTGAACTCCATTTGGACAACCGGCAGGTATTGGAGCTTTCCAGAGAGCTGGGGGCTGACCGGGCCGCGCTTTTGACCGCAAGAATGCTGCGGAGATCGATCAAGCAAATTAGCGAGGCGATGGAGACGGAACCGGAGCTTGCGCAGGTCAAAGCTTTGACTGGAATAACGCTGCTGCACCGCGGTATTATTCACGGGCTCGGTTTTGAGCTGCATCCGCTGGAATCCAAGGGGTTTCGCGTGTTCTCTACTTATTATTTGCGGCTTTTACTCAGGGTGCTGCATCCGGTGGGGCGGGAACGCACGAAGAAAAATGCTCCCAAGCTTGTGCCCAAAATGCTGATGCTGACCAGAAAATCATTGCTTTTGCGTTATTCTAAGGAAACGGCATGAGTATGGTGATGCTGAATCTGCTGCTGATGTTTGTCTTTATCTATATGATCATTCCATATGTTATCACACGGATCTGGGGATTTGGGGTAACCCTGCGCGGCCGGCGTGGCCGGCAAATCGCTTTTACCTTTGATGATGGCCCAGACCCGCAGCATACTCCTAAACTGCTGGATCTTCTCAAGAAAAAAAGGATCAAGGCGACCTTTTTTGTACTGGGCAGCAAAGCGGAGCGATACCCGGAGCTTATGAAACGCATCCACATGGAAGGGCATCAAATCGGGATCCACAACTATTCCCATCTTCCCAATTGGCTAATGAGTCCGCGCCATATCCGGAACAAGCATGTCCACCGGTCTGCCGATATCATCGAACGAATCACGGGCGAGCGCCCGGCATTTTACCGTCCTCCATGGGGGATTTTGAATTTAGGCGATTTATTTGCTTTGCGAAAATACCGGATCGTGCTGTGGTCGATCATGGGATGGGATTGGGGCAAGGGGAGCAAAAACAAACCGCTCAAAGAACGGATCTTGGATCAGCTTGAACCTGGCTCGATTATTTTGCTGCATGACAGCGGAGATACTTGGGGGGCGGAGCCTGATGCCCCAAGCAGAATGATCGCAAGCCTTGAGAAAGTGATTGACACGGTCCATAACCAAGGGTATGAATGCGTCCGCGCCGATGAACTGCTGCATAAGCCGCATGATTCGCGCAGCGACCTTTCAAAAGGCTTTCGGGTTGGATGATGCGTGTAATATTAACAAAGAATGATCATGGCCCCAGATACTTTTAATAAAGCTGTGTTCGAACATAAAGGTACAGCCTTATGGATTTTGAGGTTGTGCTTTTTTATTTTGCATGTTTACAAATGGAAAAGTGTGGATTATTATGGCTTTAATTGATCTATAAAATTAGAACAAATAAATTATATAGAATGAACTATAAATTAGATCGGGGAGATATATGAATGAAAAACGAACAATCACAATCCGTCGAGATTTCCGTGGAGCAGGCCAAACTACTGGGTAGCGCGAAGAGAATTAAAATTATTGGAGCACTGGTTGAAACGGCGAAAACCTCCAAGCAGGTGGCTTATGAACTGGGAGAATCCCCGGGCAGCATTCATTACCATATTCAAAAGCTTTATGATGGAGGACTGATCGATCTGGTGGAAATCCGGACGGTGGGCGGTATTGTAGAAAAATATTATAAGTCCAAGGCCAAATGGTTCAACTACCTGTGGGACCCAGCTGATCGATCCTGCACTGGCTGATGATTATGAGGCAGCTTCTAGCACAAAAATCAACTTGCGTATGCAGCTTTCGCCTGAACAGAGGGAAGAGACGATGGCGGAATTCAGGTCTTGCTCGAAAAATGGGTTGCGTTCTCCTCAGCCTCCAAGATGACTAACAGCGAGGAATATGCGGTAGGCATTAAACTGGTTTCAGCAAAAAGTCCGAATAACAAGGCTTAATACATAGATCCGGCTCAAATGTCGGCGCTTCCCAAAATCCTTGATAAGAAGCTGCTTACGCAAGGAAACTCCTTGTTCTCCATTTGCTATCAAGGTATCGAAGTGGCGAAGTGGCCCGCAATGCGTTTTCCGGTGCTTTGATTATTGTACTCGGCGCTGTTTCGCTCTATCTATGGAACTCGTTGGGATTTTTCATCGGAGCTCTTTTGTTTACCCAACTGAGAATCAAAATACCAATCGGTAATTCTTATAACAACGTCATTTCAAATATTTGATGACGAGACGAATCGATCGAAAACATGCCGGGATCATTTGATATATCGGATATGAAAGAAAGACAGTATTCTCGATCCTGCTGATCATCGCAGGGGTCGTTCTGCTGAATCTATCCGGCAGCGCGCATGCGCAGGAGCAACCGAAGAACACCAGTCCGGTCACTAAGGGCGATAGAAGGAACTGTAATCTGCGGAAGAGCCGTATCCGTGCGGCTCTAGTTCCGCTGCAATAATGTACTATGCCCCGCTTCGCCTCCAGCTCTATAATGACAAAGGAAATTCCTTTGTTAGGAGCTATCATCATGAATCTGTCTTCGTTTTTTATTTACTGTTTTATCGTGGCTTTCTCGCCGGGACCGTCCAACATCGTCATTCTGTCTTCGGTTCAAAACTCCGGCATGAAGAAGACCTTGCGCTACATTGCCGGAGCCTCCATCGCGTTTTTCTTATTAATCGCTGCTTCCGTCGTATTGGGCCAGCTGCTGTCTACCGGCATGCCCATCATTCTGCCGATCTTGCGGATCGTAGGCTGCCTGTTCATGCTGTATCTCACGTATCAGGTTTATACCATGGACGTATCCAAGTCCGGCGCTAATCAAACGGCATCCTTCACGTCCGGCTTTCTGATGCAGTTTCTCAATCCGAAGGTGGTCTTGTTTACGCTAACGGTCATTCCCAGCTACGTCATGCCGTATTATACGGCTGGCCCTGTCATTTCGGCGTTTGTTGTCGCGGTATCATTAATCGGGCTGTCCGCGTATATGACCTGGGCCGTGTGCGGTAGCCTTTTTCAAGGAATTATGCAAAAATATCGGAGAACGACCAACACGATCCTGGCTTTGTTTCTGCTGTACTCGGCAATCGTCGTATCCGGCATACCGGAGCTCATAAAGGGGTGATGGAAGATGGAGCAGTTTATTTATAAAAAAGCGGTGGGCATTACGGCGCTGTCCGCGAGCCTGACGGATTTCAAATATAAAAAGCATTATCACGAGGAGTATGCCCTCGGCGTCACGCTGCGCGGCATTCAGAAGTACTCGCTGGACGGCAGTCAGCAGGCCTCTTACCAAAGCGGGGTTATGCTGTTCCATCCGGAGCAGAAGCATGATGGCTGGTCCCAGGAACGAACGGGCATCGATTATGTGATGATTTACATTCACCCGGAGCTATTCCTGGAATTGATTCAGAAAAAGGATATCGTTCGGTTCCAATCCCCGATTGTCTATCACGCCGGGCTGCGGAAGAGCATCCTGGATGTGACGAGGTCGATCTTCACCGGTCAGCCGGAGGCAAGAAGCAGCGAGCTGCTTCTGGGTCTGGCGGGGCATTTTAACGAGGATATTCTGAACCCGGATAGCCGGAAGGACAGCGTGTTTACGCGGAAGGCCAAAGACATGATGCAGGATTATCTGGATCACGTTCTCCGTCTGGACGAAATAAGCGGGGAGTTCGGGATGTCGAAGTATCAGTTCATCCGTACGTTTAAAGCGAATACCGGGTTGTCTCCGTATCAGTATTACCTGAACTGCAAAGTGGAACGCGCCAAGCATCTGATCGAGGACAGCCGGGATGTATATCAGGCCGTTACCCAGTGCGGCTTCACGGATCTTGCCCATTTAAATCGGCATTTCAAGAATGTGTACGGCACGACGGCATTTGATTATATGTCCCATCTGGATAAGTGAGGCGGCAGGCGCCGATCATTCGCGCGATTTTTCAAATCAGGCTTGGCATTTGTGAATAAACTCCGTTATAATGTGTATAGAATGTAAAAGGGACCGTGCGCGAACACGATCCCGGCGTACAACGTACCGCTATAAGAGCGGTCGGCTATAGGAAATCCGATCAGAAATAGACCGTGATCCTGACCAAGGGCGGTCTATTTCTTTTTATGGAACGAAAGTATTAACACCACCAGCGTCGCGAACGAAATCATTAGCGTCAATGTTTGGTATACTTCCATGGCATCACCTCCCATCCTGGGGAGATTAGCCGACCGCCCTTATTAGCCGATATATTGTACTTCCCAAATTATAGCATACAAGCCCTGCGTTTAGGGGCTTATTATGGTCTGGTCGAGAGAAGATTTAGAGCTTTTCTATGTGACTTCAATCCACTTCAGCGGCTGTTACGTATAGCATGCGGATTTTGATATATGGCTCAGGGATGTTAATCTGTATTTGGATTATTTGAAACTAACTCAGGCTTTAGCCGGATGGAAGGAATCATTCGAATGGAATATATCTATGAGTCAGCCCAGCGCAGCTACGAGGATTTCGCCAGCGGCCGGGTTCTGTATAATGCGCAGGGAACGACTTCGTTTCCTGTTAGACTAGCCAGTGAGATTGCGCAGCGGTGCTTTCAACTATTGGAGAAAAAAGGGGTACAGGGGCCTTATACCTTGTTCGATCCCTGCTGCGGCGGGGCGTATCTGTTGACGGTGGTGGGCCTGCTGCACGGGCAGCGCATTCATCGCGTCATCGGTTCCGACATTAACGCAGAGGTGCTCGGAATAGCCGCGAAAAACCTGTCGCTGCTCCGCGAAGAGGGGCTGGAACAACGCACCGAACAGCTGAAAGAACTATTGGCGTTGTATCAGAAGCCGTCTCACCAGGATGCGCTGCAAAGCGCTGGCCGATTGAGGGAGCTGTTAAGGTCCTCGCGTGTGGAAGAGACGGCTTGTTTTCAAGCTGATATCACCCAACCGGAGGAAAACTTGGCCTCCTGCAAGGGAACCCATATCGTCATGACCGATCTCCCTTATGGTGACCTGGTTAGCTGGGGCGGCGGAAGCGATGAGCCGGTGAAGGATTTCTTTAACGGCATTCATTCCATCCTGGATCCTGGCCGATCCGTGGTTGCGGTCATATCCGACAAAGGGCAAAAATTAAAGCATGACCGGTTTCAAAGGATTCATCATATGAAGGTGGGCAAACGACAGGTAGCCATCTTTGAACCGCTTTGAACGGAGTATGGCGGACCGAACTAAAGAACATTCCATCCGTCCCTGCAGTTAACCACTTATATGAACTATTCTCCATAAGAGGCTTCAACAACAACCCGCTTTTGATGTCATGTCAGGAGCGGGTTGTTCTTTTTGGTCGTAAGAGGGAATTAATAATGCGGGAATCTTCCACTGTAAATCGGGAACATACGTTCGCTTAAAATCTAAAAAAATATAGCATTTCTTGTGGAATGCCAGCTCGTAGATAGAACTCATGTAAGGACTCACCCGGTCCGGGAGCCAGATCCGCCGTCAATAGGGCAATGGCAAAGCGGTTCGCTTGCCGCTCCAGCTTGCCCGGACTGAAATAGGAGTGCTCCTCCAGAAAAAAGCGGCTGATTCCCTTATGGAGACGGTCATGCCCGAGCTCATGCGCGCATACGAAGCGCTGCCATGGCGGTGGCAGCTGATTGTGGATGACGATGAATCTCCGCCTTAGTTTACGGAAATACAGCCCTTTGGTCGTTTGGCCTAAATCTGCAAATCGAATATGTATGCCCAAGGATGTCGCAATTTCAAAAGGGCAGCTGGTATGATGTTTTTTGATCAGCTGACGGATTAAGGGTTGTAAAAAATCATCCATGCCGGTTCACCTGCAATATTGGTTTTGGTTGAATCGTTGTAATCTTTATGTATCTCCTTATCACGTAGATTTATTTCTTGCGCTTGTTCATCTGCTTGGCTTCCCAGAACAGTCCGGTCAGGACGTCCTTGATGCGCTGCTTGTCCTCCTCGTTCAGAGGGACGCCATCAAACATGAGCTCACCGTCATCCTCAAGCATTTTCTTGAAATCCCGTTTATCCCTGGAGGTTGCCCAAGCGGGAGCCGAGATATCTTCGTGCTTGGCAGCATCCTGCTGCAGATAACCTGCTTTATTCATCAGCTCTTCATAGGGTATTTCGAGTGCCTCCGCCATTTTACGAAGCGTTTGCGGCTTGGGTATGCCCCGCAGCCCATTCTCGATTCGGGAGATTTGCGATCCGCTGATGTCGGCGGCTTGGGCCAGCTGATTGATGCTCCAGCCTTTGTTCTCCCTCATCTCTTTCAAGTATGATCCAAATATGCGTTCCACGTTCCGGCCACTCCTCACCATAGTCCATCTGAAACATCTACTTATAGTATAAACACATCCCCTTCCTTTGCCAACAGGTAAAATAAAAGAGAGCATCACTGCCAAAAGGCAAGAATATGAAAGGTATGACTCATATTCCCGTGAATAGTTCGCTCTTTTGAAGGTTTACGCCGGTCTCCAAATAGTGGTATATTAATGAAAAATACGAACAAAATACGAACATGTGAGATGAGACAACCTTCTGCCAAATGGCAAATCAAACCTCGACAATGACAATCCAAAGGGGAGTGTTTCCTAATGAATCCATTTTTACCGGAATTGGATCGCAGAAAGACCCAAAGTGCTGTTGAAGCGATATTCGAGAAATATCGTATCTATAAAACCATTACATTCGAAGTCAGGGAGACGAGCGTGACCGCATCCTACGCGGAACGATTCCACGGACCGACCAACGTCACCTCGGACCAAACAGCAGCGGTTGCTATATATAATGTAGATATGCCTGCGGCCAGGAAGCAGTATTGCGAGACGATCGAGTCAATCGTAGAACGGCTTGGCGAGCGGGAGCAGACGCTGATTCGGGAACGGTATATGAAGCAGGACGACGTATTCGATTACAAAGTGTACAACCATATCCTTGAGCCGCCGGTCAGCAAGGATACGTATACCAAAATCCGTACGCGGGCCTTCTACAAACTGGCACTGGCTCTAGCAGACAGGGGGCTGTTGAAGCTGCAGGAGTTGGAGAAAGCCGCAAAGAGCAAAATGAGCTGAATAAGCGCCGAGCGAGCATGGATCATCAAATCGAGCCAAAACCGGAGGACCTCAGAATGGAGGCGCTCCGGTTTTTTTGTTTCAAATGGAGGGCAACGTTGTTGAGGAAGAGACCCAAGAGAACTGGTATATAATCAAACGATACGAACATAAGTTCGTACTATTTTCCGCCGACATTCCACTTAAAGTTCCGCATTATCCGTCCCATAAGACGTCAGCGCATCCGATTTAGGGGTGTAAGATTGTATTATCGGAAATGAAGTTAAACAGAGCATACCGAACACACACCGTGTAGATGTGAGCCGGCCTTAAGAAGGACCGGTTTTTTGCTGCGGCTTTAGGCTTTGATTTCTTCATTTCCGATCCCTATATGAAAAGAAAGGAGGGGGCCGTGTTGCACAAGCATGTGACCGTCGTAAGAAGCTGGCTATACCATCACCGACAAGAAGTCACTCGGCCATCTGCGGAATGAGAGGGGCGGTCAAGCAGGCCGTTCTAGATATCGTTCCGGAGCTTGAAGGCCAAATATATGACGTACATCCGCCGGATGGGATAAGCGACCCTTTTTATGGCGTCATGACGCTGGGAGAGGACGTTTGGAAATCCTCATGGGCAGGGTACCGGCAGGTGGTGCGATTGAAGCTGTATGCGGATCGTTCCGAATTGCTTCAGTTGGATCGCTGGGCGGAACTTCTAATCCCGGGACTTCACCGCAAGCGGGTTATCGGAGCCGATGGAAGATCATTCAAGCTGCATTATTTGGGTGTGCCGGAAGCCGACAAGTTCGATTCTGTTTCAGGCAAAATGATCCGGATTATGCGATTCGGCGTCTATATGCCGCAGGCATCCGGGGCCGGCTCCACCGGACACCCCGACGAATGGCTGCATACACTGACGGTCTGGACAGAAGATGTGCTGGGTGATCCTTGGCGCATCTATCATACGGCATGGCCGGCGGGACGGGAAGATCACGCCGTTCTATGGCGGATGACGGGCTGCGAGACCAAGATGGCGGGAGCTTCGATGTTCGAGGTTCGCAAAACCTTTACCGGGCATATTGCCTCTCTTGATTCCGCGGACGAGCAGCTCACGGCTGCAAGGCTGGTGGAGGAGCTTGGTGCCCAGGTCCAGCTGAAGCTGGATTCACAGGATCGCCGCTATGTATCCGTTGCGGAGATTACCTCCGATATGCAGGCCGATCCCATTCTGGACGGGCAGCTGAAGCTGACCCTGGCGCAGCGGAAGATGCGTTCACCGGAGGAAGCCGCTTTGATCAGGCGCGTTAACGTTCATCCAATTTTAAAGTGAGGTGGTGACAATGGCTGTGAAAAAAACACTCAAGACTGAAGCTCGCCGTATCAGCGCTCCGCGATATGCGCTCGATGAACTCGAAACACACGCCAAGGAACTGTTCGAGGTTCGGGCGGAAGTGCTCGCAGGTGCCATGTATGGGGCAGACGGAGAGCTGTTCACGGTAACCGAAGTCAAAGAAAGAATCCAACAATTTATGAAAGCGAAGGTGGACTAATCATGGCAGGTGGAACATGGGAAAGCACAAATAAACCGGTACTTCCGGGTTTGTATATGAATTTCAAGGCAGCCGCCGCGTCGGCTATTCAAGGCGGATCCCGCGGTACGGTCGTCGTGCCGGTTAAAGCCAATTGGGGACCGGTGCGCGAGTTCGTGGAGATCGGCAGCGAGTTCGCGATTTCCGAGTTGTATTCTGAGGACAGCCAGGATGGGGCTACGGCTTACGAAACGCTCTATCTGGCTTTGCTTGGCGGGCCGAAGAAGCTGCTGGCTTATCGCCTGGCAGATAGCACGGCGGCAGCGGCTAGCGTAACGCTGCAAAATGCGGAAGCCACGCCTTCCGACGTGTTGAAGCTGCAGGCCAAATATCCGGGCAGCCGGGGCAACGGCTTCTCCGTAACCATGCAGCCGTCGCTGATTAATTCAGGGGCACGTGAGCTTCGTCTCTATGAAGGAGCCAAGCTGCTTGGCACTTATACAAGCTTGGACGGGACAGCAGCGTCGATTGCAACGCAGATCAATGAAGACGATGAGAACCTCTGGGTAACGGCTACCGCATTGGAAGGAGACGGCATTCCCGCTGATGTGAACGGAGCCGTGTTGTCCGGGGGCAAAAGCGGCAACGGCGGCCTGACGAATGCAGATTATATCGAGATGCAGGATGCGGTCGAAGGCCAGGAATTCAATGTGCTTGCCCTGGATTATGCTGCGGATATGGCTCTGCTGCAGAGTTTTGCGGCGTGGGTGAAACGTCTCCGTCAAGAAGGACGCGGCGTGATGGCCGTATTCGGCGGAAGCGCAGCGGACGATACCTCCAAGGATGCAGCCAAACTGGCGGGAGCCCGCTCGCTGGCATTGAACCATGAAGGGATTATCAATGTAGGTACGGGCGTGCGTCTGTCCGGCGTGAACTACAGTTCTGCCCAGACGGCTGCATATGTGGCCGGGCTTATTGCCGGTCAACGCTTGAATCAATCCGCTACATACGCGGTAACGCCATTCGAAGATGTGACCCGCCGCTGGACCCGATCCGAGCAGGAGCAGGCTGTACGAAACGGCGTGTTCGTGCTTTTCTATGACGGACGTCAGGTAAAGGCGCTGCGCGGCATCAACACGTTGGTAAACCCGGCGGAAGGCCAAAACAATGCCTGGAAAAAAATCCGCTCTATCCGCGTAATGGATGCGATTCATGCGGATTTGCAGCTGGCTGCGGAACAGACCTACATCGGCAAGGTGAACAACACCGAGGAAGGTCGTCTGGCGCTGATCGGCGCCGTGAAGGAATACCTCGCTTCGTTGTCGCTGAGCAATGTCATCGAGCCGGATGGTTATGACGTCATTCTCGATCCGGCGTACTATGGCGATTCCGCCGTGAACACGCCGGAGCCGGACCAGGTCTTCCTGCAGTGGAATGTGAAGCTGACCGATGTGATGGAGCAGCTGTTCGGTACATTTTACGTGCAATAACGAGTACGTCGATCAGCGTATTTAAGATGAGACGGACTGCCCGGAGAGGGCTTTTTTAAGAATAAACTTAACGAAATCGAGGAGGAACTTAACATGTTGGATGCTTCAAGAGTCATTATGGGGACATACGGCCAGGCGTATATTGACGGGGTTTGGCAGACGCATATTAACAAGCTGGAAGCCAGCGTGGAATTGGAGAAGCGCGAGCTGAAGCTGGTCGGCAACGACTGGACGGTACACAAAAACGGCAGCAAAAAAGGAACCGGCACGATGAGCGGTTACAAGGTCACTTCCGATATGATTTCCCGCGGCTTCACCAAATTCGATATCATCTCCAAGCTGGATGATCCCGAGTCTTATGGCCATGAGCGCGTTCGCCTGATCCGCTGCATGCCGGACAAAATCCAGCTGGCCAACTGGACGGCCGGCGAGGAAGTGCAGGAGGAAACCTCGTTTACCTTTGAGGGGTACGAGCTGTTGGATCCGATTCAGGGGGATTAAGGGCTGTTTGCTTAAGCACGTCTTGAGCGAGTCAAAAAGTGGGGGTTCGCCCGGCATGGCGTGTCTGGTTCGGGCGAACGTCGCCCGCTAAGTTTAGGGCTACTATTTTATGAGTAAAGGAGATATACGTATGAGCTTGCACGAGAACATGAGCGAAGAGCAAATTTTGGACAGTCTGTTTGAAGCGGCAGAGAAGCTGCCGGAGGAAACGGTACGCATTAAGCGCTTGGATATGCAGATGGTGCTGCAGGGCTTGACTTCAAGCAAGGTGGACAGCATCCGCGAGCGCTGCACGGTTCGCCGTACGGTGAAGGGCGCGGTGGACGAGAAGGTGGATACCGAAACCTTTAATGCGCTGCTCATCTCCGAAGCGACGAGCAGTCTGTCGGTGAAGGGCTTGACGCTCAGCGGCTGGGGCGATCCCCGGATTACGAGCCGCTTGAAGCTGTCGGGGGGAGAGCAGGCGGTCCGCCGCATGCTGCTGGCCGGAGAACTGGATGCCGTAGGCGATAAAGTGCTGGAGCTGTCCGGCTTCGGGGTCGAGATTGCTGACCTAAAAAACTGATCGGCTCCGGGGGAATGACGACGATGCTGTATCATCTGTGGGTCCGGCATCACCTTCGTCCCGGAGATTTTTGGCGGCTCCCGCGAGGCGAGCGCCTGCTGCTGCTTGCTTTCTCCCAGGAGGAGATCGAGGGCATGGCCGGTCAGAGTGTGAAGTGAACAGGAGGTGAAACGAAATGGCTGAAGCCATGAACTATCGCATGAATCTGGTCATCGATCCGAAAAACGTGATCAAGGCCAACCGCGAGCTGCGGGCGATGGAGCGTTATTTTGAGCGGATCCAGGGACGCGTCATGCGAATCGGACGTACCCGCATGGCGCCAGAAATCGTGCTGAAGGACAGCGCCTCGAAGGGGCTGGACAACCTGCTGGCCAAAATGCAGCGGGTGAAGTCACAAGTCATCCAGGCCTCGGCAAATGTGAAGCTGAATGTGCAGAAGCAGGTTGATACGAATCTAAACCTGAGCGTGCAGAAGCAGATCGAGGCGAGCGTTCAGGTGGATTTACGGGCGGCAGGGCTGGATTTTTCTCCGTTGACCGATGCGTTGACGGCGAATACGACTGCTGTGGATAAGCTTACGGATGCGCTTGGATCGCTTCAGCTTGGAGGCGGTGGGAGCGGTAAAAAATCTGGATGGGATACGGCTCTAGGCATATTAGGCGGTGTTATCACCGTGGGTTCCACTATGAAAAATGGTGGCCAACTATATGGTAAAGGAAAAAAGATGCGCGAAGCATGGAGTAAAGATACACCAGCTCCTACACCAGCCCCTAGGACGGCACCTAGGCCCAATGGGGTTAGAAGGGGGGGCGGCCGTGGATCCAATTCCAATCAAAGCCAGGCTGCCCCGACCCCGAATAGCCAAGGGGATAAGCCACTAACCAAATGGGGTAAGCGTTTTAACAAAGCTGAAACACTGGGAGATTTCATAGAAACTGCAGGCAACACAGGAAAGGGAGCTGTGACATTACTCAAGGATGCCGTGGGTATGACGAAAGGAATGTTTGGAGGCGGCGGAGGCAGCGGCATCGTTTCCGGAGGTGCGGCAAGCGCTGCCAAGACCGCTGCAGGGTCAGATGCAATAAAACAGGCAGCAGATGGCGGTAAAGGAGCTAGTGCAGTAAAAAATGCCGGCAAAAGCGGCCTAGGCTCCGGCTTGATGAAAGGGCTTGGCAAACGCGCCCTTGGCCCATTAAGTTATATAGCCGATGCGACCGCAATCGCTACCGCAAAGCCTGGGAAGGAACGAAACCAAGCGATAGGATCTACCGTCGGCGGCGGCATCGGAAGCACGATCGGCGGCATCGTCGGATCCGTGATCCCGGTTGCAGGTACGATGATCGGCTCAACGCTCGGCGGCACCGTAGGAAGCTATATTGGCGAGAAGGTGGGCGGCGCCATTTCCGGGATTGGTGACAAGTTCAATGAAGGTAAGGAGACGGTGTCGAAATGGTTCTCCAAGACGTTTTCCTTCGGGAAAAAAGACAAGGAAGCTGCTCAACCGAAGGAAACCCCTTCGAGTGCAGCTGCCCTTCCGGCTCCCATCATCCCGAAACCAGCGCCGGTTGATTTCAGCAAGCCGCTGCTGCCGAATCCAGCATTGAACCCGACATACGGTCCGTACGTGCCGCCTAGCCATGCTGCAAGCATGAGTACTTTTGGTCCACCCGCGAGTGCAGCGCAAAACCAAGCTTTTGCAGGGAAGCCAACGTCCCCGCAATCTGTTCAGATCAGTCCGGAACAGATGAGCACGATATCCGGCTTGCTGATGGATTTCAAAACAGAGACAACCGTGAATTACAATCTACCTTCTGGCGCGGTGCAGGTAACGGTGCATGAGGAGCACCCGATCGATGTAGAAGGATTGATTCTTCTGATCGGGCAGCGGCTGAGAGCCGAATTCAGCAAAGCGGCCCAGAACCGGAAACCGACTCCGATGGCCTATTGAAGATGATGGTTAACAGCAGGCATGAAGTCGGTTCGAAGGCATCCATACAGAAAGGAGGGGGCCAAGGTGGAGTTTCTTTTGAAGAACGGAAAAGGCATGACATTCCGATTCCCGGTCAATCCCGAAGAGGTGACCATTTCACGCCAAAAGGGATTGGAAACGGCCACGATTCTCAACTATGGAGAGTTTGATTTTCCGCAAGGGAATCGGATCAAGGAGATATCATTCTCTTCATTTTTCCCACAAGAGTATGATGCAGCTTATTGCAAAGGTAAAGAGACGGATCATATTAAACCGCAAACCGCGATGAATAAACTTAACGAGTTTCTGGCATATAAAACGCCGTTGCAATTCGTCATTACCAAGACGGCGGTGAATGTGCTGGTGTATGTCGCTTCCCATCAGTCCACGTTCCGGGGCGGGGAGCTCGGGGATGTGTATTTTGACATCACGCTCCGGACATGGAGCGACATGAAGGTGGCCAAAACAGCAGGCAGCAGCGGGGCTGCCGGAACGAATAAAAAGCCCCGGGCCGACATGAAGGAAAAGAATAAGACGTACACCGTGAAGTCAGGGGATTCGCTTTCCAAAATCGCCAAGCTTGAGCTCGGGGACAGCTCGAAATGGAACCAGATCTACAAGCTGAATCAGAAGACGATCGGTAAAGATCCGAACGCCATCAAGCCCGGGCAGAAGCTGGTGCTGTCATGAGTTACAAAGTCATTTTGCAGGATCAATACGATCTGTCCCCTTTGGTGGAAGCTATCAACCTGAGGGATTCGCTTGAACAAGTCGCTTACCAGGGAACCGTCAATCTGGTCGTAACGCCGGATATGCCGCCGATCTCGCCGGGAATGGCGATCCGAATCAGCGGAATTCCATACGGTAAAAAGGACTATGTCCCTCTGCTGCACCCGGCTGTCGTGTGGGAAGTGGAAACCTCGAATAACGGCGTGAAGCGGATGACCCTCACACTGTACGATCGGACGGTATATCTGGACAAATCGGAGGATGAATATCTGTTCCCGGCAAAGCAGACCGCTACCCAGCGATTCAAAAAGTACGCGGCCGACTGGAACCTGAAAATTGCGGTACTGCCGGATACCGAGAAGCAGCTGGGGCGTTCCGTTTACCGGACGCAGTCGATTTATGCGAGCATGTTCGCTGATCTGCGGGAGACGGCAAAAGCCGGCGGCAAGCTGTATCATCCGCGGATGATCTCTTCAGGGCTTGAGCTGTATGAGTTGGGAACGAACAAAGACGTCTACATCCTGGAGGCTATCACGGATACTACGCAATCGCGGACGTTGGAGGGCGCGGCGACCAAGGTCAAAGTGCTGGCGACAGCCGCAAGCGAGTCCGGAAAAGAAGTTCCTTCCAAGGTGATGGCCATCGAGGAGAAGGATATCGCCAAATACGGCCAACTCCAGGCTATTATTCAGGATGATGAAGTGAAGTCGCCTGCGGCTGCCCGCCAGCTGGCCCGGAGCAAACTGAGGGGGATTCGGGAGACCATCTCCCTGAATGCACCTGATGTCAATACGATCCGCGCCGGAGATGCGGTCATGCTGGGCTCAATGAAACTGCTCGTGATTTCCGTCAGCCGTGAGCTCGGTAGTCCCGGAAGCATGATGCTGGAGCTGGGGAGTTATGACGATGTAAAAAGGAGGTTTTACCTTGAATAAAGACCCCTATGGACAATTGGCGTCCTCCTTATATGCCTCAATGAATAAGCAAACCCGTCAAGCCATGGGCGGTGTAGGGGCCGTGCTCGGCACGATAACCTCGACGGGACTCAAGCTCGATGATTTCAAGCACGAGCTGCAGGACTATATGGTGGCGGAGCTGCCTGGAATGCTGTCCTTGCCCCGTTATACGGCAAAGGGCACCGTGACTTTGGGGGGCCAGCAGCAGGATATGACGTTTGAAGCCGAAGAGAACGAAGTTGAAGATACTCTTTTGGAATTGGGAAAAGGCCTGAAACCGGGAGACCGCGTGCTCGCCGTTCGGGTCAACAGCGGTAATGACGTTGTTGTTGTATGCAAGGTGGTGAGCAGTGGTGGCTAATTTATTCCCGGAAGGCGATGACATGATCTGGACGGATGCGACCGATCCGGAGGTGCTGGAAGGAGACGGGGCTGTTTTTGGACGGAGCTGGCGGTATGATTTTGAAGCCGGCGAGTTCGTGATGTCCCCGACCCGGAAGATTCCGGTTGCGGACGAGAAGGAAGCCTGGGTCATCTGGTGCGAAAAAGCGATCCGTACGCCGCGATACCGCCATTTGATCTATACGCGCGACTACGGCAGTGAGCTGGAGGAGCTGGTCGGAAAAGGCTATGACCAATCTCTGCAAGAGAGCGAGATTCAGCGCATGGTCACCGAGACACTGCTTGCGGACGCGCGGACGGAGAGCGTGGATCAGTTTCTTTTTGAATGGGAAGGAGAAGCTTGCCGTTTCAGCTGCCGCATTACGAGTGTCCGGGATGAGACGGAAATTATAGAAAGCGTGGTGATCTGATGGCAGATTTGCCGTTATATTTGTTGGATCAGACGGAAGAGAACATTATGAACCGCATGCTGAACAAAGTGCCTTCGGACATCGACAAGTCGGAGGGCTCTTTTATTTGGGATGCGCAGGCGCCGGTTGCGTTTATGCTGTCTGAGGCCGCCTTGTGGGCGCAGGAGCTGCTGCGTCGAGGCTTTGCGAGCACGGTAGCAAGCGATCATCCGGATATCCGTTCCGCCGAACTCGATCTGAGGACGGCAGAACATGGGATTACCCGGAGGGAAGCGGTCGCTTCGTCCGGCAGCGTTCTGTTTACGGGGAAGCCGGGGACGACCGTGCCTGCCGGAACCTACGTAGCTACGCCAGCCGATGAGGGCTCCGGGGAATCCTCCGTGGAGTATGTGACCACGTCAGGCGTGACGCTGAGTGACTTGGGTACCGGTACGGCCCCGATCCGAGCCGTCACGCCGGGCAGTAACGGCAATGTTCCCGCAGGCGTCATACAACTCATGATGACGTCGGTCAGCGGCGTAACATCGGTTACGAACCCGGAGCATACACGAAGCGGGACGGATACCGAAAGCGATCAGTCGCTTCTGGAGCGTTTTTATGCCAAAGTCCGAAGTCAGGGAACGAGCGGCAACAAAGCGCAGTACATGCAGTGGGCCAATGAGATTGCCGGCGTTGGCGGCGTGGAAGTAGCGCCGTTGTGGAAAGGACCCGGTACCGTCGGGCTGTATCTCATCGATACGGACAAGCGTGCGGCTAGCCGGGATATCGTGGATGCCGTTCAGCAGTACATTGACCCGTCTCAGGATGGACAGGGCGAAGGCGTTGCCCCGGCGGGTCCGGTTATCACGGTGATGCCTGCCGCGGAAGTGGCGATTGATATCTCCGTCAAAGTGCAGCGTACGCAGGAGCAGCCTTCAACGATGGAAGAAATCCGGAAGCTGATCGAGGACGGCGTTCGCACGTATTTACAGCAGATCGCTTTTAACCGGAAGGATCCTTTGGTAAGGTACACGCGTATTGCCGCCGTACTGCTGGATATTCCGATTATCGTCGACTACTCGGATTTGACGATTAACGGCCACACCGAGCAGCAAAACATCGAAATTGGCTCCGGTCAGGTGGCGGTGCTCGGGACGGTGAGCGTGAGTGAATAATACCCGAATGAACAGCTTGCGGGGTCGCGAGCTGTTTTCTTATCTTCCGGCCTATTATGAGACCTCCCGCGTCATGTTATCCGATATGGATGCCAAGGGCAGCGAGCTGGACGCGCTTTACCAAGCGCTGAACTCGGCTGCAGATCAGTTTTTTGTCCGCACAGCCACCTGGGGCTTAGAGCGCTGGGAGATGGAGCTCGGCATTCCCACCGATCGGAACAAGCCGATCGAGCAGCGACGGGCAGTGCTGGAGTCCAAGCTGCGTGGTGCGGGAACCTTTTCGGGAGCGCTCGTGAAAAATGTGGCGGAGGCTTATGACGGCGGCACGGTTGAGGTATCTTTTCAGCCTGAGGAATGGGGCTTCACGGTTAAATTCGTGGATACGCTCGGCATCCCGCCGAATCTGGAGGATTTGAAGGCGGCGATCGAGGAGATCAAGCCGGCGCATCTGGCGGTGGCGTATGCGTTCCGTTTCTATACTTATGTTGAACTTGCTGCGAGTGGCCTGACATACGGAGACGTGGCGGCAACGGGAAAAACATATGGGGCAATTTATAATAGGGGGTTGAAGTAACATATGGCACTAACAGCAGTTTTAGGACTGCCGCTCATTGACGACACAATGACGGCGAACGTTGTTAGAGATCTGAACGCTCTAGCGGAAGATATCGATAGCAAAGTAATGCCAAAGAAGGGAGGGGTACTAGATGCGGGAATGATAGATGTAACCGACGGAACACGTATTCTTCGACTCGGTTCCGATACAAATGATCCATGGATCGGTACGCCAACGAATCATGATTTTCGATTTATCACGAATAATCAAGTGCGCGGTCGAGTTACAGCGTCCGGTTCTTTTGTATGGCTGGATCGTATTTTGACCAGCCGTGCCGGGATGCAGATCGGACAGGATTCAATGGCAGCGAAAAACTTCCACCTTGTTTCAGATGATGTGTCCACAAAGCCTGCCTTACGAATCTATAACGGCAATTACGGTACCGGTACACGAATGTTTGGAATCGATACATCTGGACACATCATGATAGGGAGCCAAACAGAGGCATGGAATACCGAAGGATGGTCCAAGGTAGTTGATATTTATCGAACCGGTAACCTAAACCTCACGCTTCGGACGGATCAATCGCAGGGGGTCCTTGCCGTTCATGATTCAGGATTCTACGGATGTAATCCGGGTCTTATTATCGGGACTGCAACGGCCCAGGAACTTTCTTTTGTTGTTGGTAAAACTCGGCGCGCAGTTTTCGGTACAGACGGATCCTTTACAGTAACTACCGGAGCCATGGGCGTCTCGACGTCCCAAGATGCTTATGTTTTCTTAAATGCTGGAAATATACCTTTAAATGGATGGCGTAATAAGGCGATTATTAATAGTGTTAATGACGCTTATGGGGGGGCAGGTCTTATTTTTCGAGCTACTCGACCAAGTGATAACGCCTTAATTGATATTAAGTTAAATTGGAATAAAGGCGGCGGCGATATTATGACGGAGTCGCATGTCATCAAATCAACAGCCACTCCATCAGGTGGGTTCGACGGTCAAATATGGATTCAATACTCATAAGGAGAGGGGGGCTATTTCATGGCGCTAAGTGTATACGTCGGAGGCACATTTCGGAACGTTTCCAACGTTCATACTCGTGTAGGCGGAACATGGCGGAAAGCAACTCAAGTATGGGTAAGGGTAGGAGGTGTTTGGAAACAAGTTTGGACAGGTCAAGGATTTAAAGTATTGGCTAATATGAATACAACTCACGTCTGGGGCTATGTAAATTCTGTAGGAAACTATGTTTATACAATTGGTGGATTCGCTGGAGCTATTGCGGATGGATATGAATCAAAACGTAATGAGAGGTACGATCCATTAACGAACACGTGGTCGTTTATGGCGGATATGCCTTATAGAAAGGTAAATGGGGCATCTTTCGTTATTAACAATGAGATTTATATGCAGGGTGGCAACGCTGATTACTACGTAGGGGTTGTCTATAGTCCAACTACGAATACGTACAGAAATTATCAAGCAACGGTATCTGGAGAATCACAATTCTCCGGCACTATCGGTTCATTTGGATATACAGCAGGTGGTCTTGATGGTGCTCTCTACACATATACCTTTCAGTACAATCCAGCAACAAATAGCTCTACGAGGATGGCAAATATGCCCAATGCCATGGCATATGGAGCCTCTGCCGTAGTAAACAATAGTCTCTACACTATCGGTGGTATGACGTCTGGGAACCGTTGGACGAACAACGTATATCAGTTTACACCAAGCACCAATACCTGGATGCAAAAGGCCAACGCATTGTTTGCAAATGAGCGGCCATGCGCATGGACATATAACAATAAAATTTATGTATATCGACTATGGAATCAACTTGATGTGTATGATCCAGTAACAAATTCATGGGTAACTTTGCCGGATGTTTCACCAAGTGGACAGTCCATCTACGGAACAAAAGCAGCAGTTGTCGGGAATAAGGCTTACATTCCAGGAGGTGTGAACGCCAATAATGGCACGTTTTCATATCAAACGTTGGAATACACAATGGGGTAGGGAGGTACCAAATGGAATACAAAGGTAGAGAATTAATCTGTACAGAAGAGGAGCTTCAACAGTTTATCGATGGGTTAACCATTATGCATCAAGTGTATAAGTTCACTGACAAGTTCAATGGACAGTTTATTCATAACCCGACTGGAAATGAGAACGCACGTTATTATGTAATACAGGTCGGAGACAGGACGTTTCTTCAACCTCATGCACCATTTGAAATGGGGATTGTTCCGATCACGGAGGAGAATGCGCTTGAATACATTGAGCGTCACGCTGACGAGTTAACCGATATGGTTATATTTGAAAAATTCGCTGTTCAACCAGAAGATTCCCTAGAAGTTCTAAAAAAGAAAAACTCTGAATTGCAAATCATAGCTGACGAGTTAAAACAACGCAATGCAGCAATGCAAGACGACCAACTTTTTATACTCGAAGCACTCGCAACCGCAGGCATTATTTAAATATCTGGGAGGTGATTTTTTTGTTGACAGCAAGACAACGCATGGTACGAGGTTATGGATTCGCAATCTTTGAAGATGGTACTCGAAGATTCAATTCCGTAGGACATAGCTATCACGAGGACATTAAGGCATATGCAGCCGCTAATTTTGGAAAGGACAAGATCGACGGTGCACTTTCTACTGAAAGAATTACTGAAAATGAATACCAGGAAACGTTATCGCTAATTGGAACTGACCAGGCAAATGAATGGTCTGGTATTTAAGGAGGAAAAGGTATGGAGGAAAACACGCAGGATATCCGGCAGCTTGCAAAGCTGCGTCTGCAGGAAATTCACGCGCAAATGTACGTACTGAGCGAAGAAGCCAGAATTATTAATGGTTTTCTTACTCTGAGAGATCAAGAGGAAACCAATACTAATCAGACTGACATTCAGATGAAACATTTTGAATAGTAACCATTGGCGCTCGCTTTACTTCTCTTAACATAATTCATGGGTACTTACCCGTGGGAAAATGGATTTTGTTAAAAACTTAAGATTATTACACCATCGGCATTCAACCTGGAAGGGGAGGTAATCTAGTATGATCTCGCAGGAAATACAAGGTTCTTTGAAAAGAGTTTTGCAGGCGAAGTTTTCAGATATCACAACGTTTTTGAGAGAGGACAACGCACAACTACCACCAGCCCCATATTTCCAAACCGAGCTAGCACTAGCCGAGCTCGAGCCGATATCGACAAGTCGATATACGGCTCGTTTTCGTTTCCGAATCTCTTACGTACCAGTGGAAGGAAAATCAGTGGCAACGATCATGGACGAGATGCTGGAGAGCCTAACATCCCTGGAAGTTGAGGGTCGACCATGCCGCGCCTCATCAGTTGCGTGGGAGCGGCCAACGGGGAATGATGGGGCAGCGGGAGAAGGATATTTTCGCGCAGAGTATGTCATTCAGATGTCAACGGATCAGGAAGAGAACGACATGAAGATGCAAACATTGAAACAGGGAGGCGTATTGAAATGAGTAAAAAAGAAACAGCAAAAGCGTTCAACAAGCAACAGCTGACACAATCCAAACAATTCAGTAATCGCGAGAAGGATGTGCTGAGCGCCATTCTCGAAGAGGGCAAAACGTACACCGTTCAGGAAGCGAAAGAGCAACTCACCACATTTTTGAAAAAGGAGGTCATCTAAATGGCCGGAGGAACATGGACAACACCCAACAAAGTAAGACCAGGCGTATATACCCAAATCTCATCGCAGGAGCAGCCGATCGGGCGCGTAGGTGAAAGGGGGATTGCGGCACTGGGCTTGTCCCTTCCATGGGGAGAGCCGCAAAAAATCTTAACCATTAAACCAGGCACCAATCTGGTTGAGGTGTTAGGTTATGATATCACAGCACCACAGTTGCTCGGAGTAAAAGAAGTGCTCAAGCGAGCAGGTACACTCCTGTTGTATCGCTTAAATAGCGGCACCCAAGCTACAGGTTCCGTTGCCGGTCTCAAAGCAATCGCACTTTACGGCGGAGAACGTGGGAATGATATCCAGATCGTTGTTGAGAACGCGATGGATGATCCTGGTAAGTTTGTGGTCAACACGCTGTTGAGCGGCAAAGCGGTTGACAAGCAACTTGTAGCCAGTGCGGCCGAACTGCAGCCGAACCTGTATGTAACCTTTGCACCGGATACGGGCGATTTGGCGGCAACGGCAGGATTCGCTCTGACAGGTGGCGCGAACGGCACCGTGACGAACCAAGAGCATGTGGACTTCCTAGCCGCGCTTGAGGTCCAAGACTTCCAGACCGTTGGCCTGTTGTCCGCAGATCCAGCTCTCAAGTCACTGTATACCGCATTCATCAAGCGGCTTCGCGAGCAGGAAGGCAAGAAGGTCCAAGCTGTATTGTCCGACTATCCGGCTGCGGATTATGAAGGAATCATCTCCGTGAAAAATGGCGTTGTTCTCACTGACGGCTCCTTCGTGGACAAGGTCAAGGCAGTTGCTTGGGTCACTGGCGCCACGGCTGCGGCAGCTGTTAACGAATCCCTAACATACGCGGCTTACGATGAAGCGGTGGATACCGATGTTCGTTTAAGCCATACGGAGATTGAAGCAGCGCTCACGAATGGTGAGTTTCTGTTTAGCTACAGCGGCGGTAAGGCCGTGGTCGAGCAGGATATTAACAGCTTTACATCGATTGAGCCGGCCAAAGCGCGACATTTTTCCAAAAACCGGGTGGTTCGCGTGCTGGATGGTATTGCGAATGATTTGAAGCTGATTTTTGAGAAGTCCTACATCGGGAAGGTAGACAATAATGTGGATGGCCGGACTCTGTTCTGGGCGGAATGTGCGGCGTATTTTGCGTCTTTGCAGAATATTGGGGCTATCCAAAATTTTGATGCGAACGAAGATATAATGGTGACGCCGGGTACAGAAGGCGATGTGCTGTTTGTGGATATCAAGGTACAGCCGGTAGATGCGATTGAAAAAGTATACATGAAAGTGAAGGTGGTCTAAGATGGCATTTTTGCGGGCAAGCGACACGATTTCGGGGCAAGAGGGTAAGGCATTCGTCAAAATTGGCGATCGTATGGAGGAAATGTTCTACATTAAAACACTGGAAGCCACGGTGGAGAAGGAAAAAGCCGAGCTGAAAACGATGGGCCAACGCGCCGTACAGCATAAAGCCATTGGCTGGAAGGGCAGCGGCACGATGACCATTTATTATGTGACCTCACTGTTCCGCGAGCTGATGATGGAATACATCCAGACAGGGAAAGACGCCTACTTCATGATTGAAGTGCGCAATGAGGATCCGGGTTCGTCGACGGGGCGTCAGACGGTGATTTTGGAAGGGGTCAACCTCGACAGCGTGATTATGGCTTCCCTGGATACTGAAGCAGAGGCGCTGGAGGAAGAAGTGGCTTTCACGTTTGAGAATGTGCGAATTGAGACGCCGTTTAACCCATTGGCCTAATACTTAACCTGAATGAGGAGGAAGGAATATGAGCGATTTTAGTATGTTTTTTGCTGGGCAGTCGTCTGCGGAGATCACGGAGGAATTCGTGGTCTCTGTTCGTTTTAAGAACGCGGAAGGGAGCCCTGTGCCTTGGAAGCTGCGGAGTATCACGGAGGAAGAAAACCAGGAGTGCCGCAAAGCGGCTACGCGTAAGGTCAAGGGTAAGAATGGCGTCTTCACGCCGGAAATTGACCCGAACGACTATATGGCGAAACTGATGGTATCGAGCGTCATTTACCCGGATTTGAAAAACAGCGAGCTGCAAAAATCTTACGGCGTGCTTGGTGCAGAATCCCTACTCCGCAAAATGCTGCTGCCCGGCGAGTTCGCCGCGCTTGGCGAGCGGGTCCAAGCTCTGAATGGTTTTGACCGCGATATGAACGATCTGGTAGACGACGTAAAAAACTGATTAAAGAGGGTGACGGTGACGCGAACTATGCGTACTACGCCCTCCATGAACTGCACATCCTTCCTCACCAGCTCATGGCGATGTCGGTCCGGGAACGGGCCGCCATCTATGCCATGATCTCGATGCGGGTGGAGAAGGAGAAGCTCGAGCGAGTCCGGAAGCGGAGATAGGTTGTAGAAGAAGGGGGTGAAGGAATGGCGAATACTCAAATGCTTGTTCCACCAAAGATTCTGAAGGCATTAAGCAACTGGGATAAACTCGTTTTTGAGCAGTCGTTTATATTCGGTTTGAGTTTTGATCATGCGACCAAAAAAATAAAAGAAGCCGAAACGAAAGTAAATGAAGCGGCAGCAGCTCAACAAAATCTGAATGCAGAAGTGAAAAAGGGAGAGAAGGCATCAAGTAAATTTAGCAGTGCGCTTGGTGCAATTAAAGCTGCGTATAATGGAATGAAATTCATAGCGGATGTTTCCATCATACCAGCGGCAAAACAACAAAATTTAGAGAATGTTATCCAGAGCAAAATAGGAGATCCAGAGGTTGGCTCGGCTATGTTTGAAAAATTTAAGCAAGATGCATTGAAATCGGGGGCCGATGTCAATAAAACTCTCGGAAATTCAATATCTTTTATGAACATGACCAAAAACTCGGATGAAATTTCTACGTTAAATGGTTTTGCTGAGCGTTTAAGCAAGCTTTCATCTACAGGGAAGAGTTCGGGAGATGCCGCTGCTGCCATAATGAGTGCGATGCAAGGTGACACTAGTTCACTTGCGAAAGAGTTTAAGATACCTGAAACCAACATCAAACAATTTTCCAAGGAAGTGGCATCATCCAAGGGCAATTTCGGAGCATTTTTAGCGTCAATGGATCAACTCCTACAGAAATCGGGCATGACGGAAGAAGCTCTTCAAAAAATGATGGACTCTCCTGTGAGCCAGTGGCAAAAGATGTTGGGATATGTGAACAATTCCTTTATTCAAATAGGGAGCGGGGCGCTTGAATCTATAATACCTATTCTAGATATCATTAACTCTGCGTTTGAATCAGGGGCATTTGAACCGTTTTTTAGCATATTGAATTCAGGACTATCTTTATTAGCTCAAGGGTTCTTATGGATTGCTGAAATGATCCCTCCAGCCTGGGAATTCATTAAAGCAACGATCGCTGGAGTCGGTAACACCATTTGGAATCTGATCACTATATTTATGGGGTTACTTCCTGTTATTGCTTTAGTGGGAGTTTTTTTCGCAATGTTAAATGCAGGTTTAATCATGGGTAGAATATCGGCTTACGCGTTTGCGGCAGCTCAATCCGTGATGGCCACGATTACGAACATAGCTGCAGGAGCGATGAGAATATTTAATATGGTGGTTAAAGCTAATCCTCTTATGCTATTAATCTCTTTAGTTATCGCTGCTATGGCCGCGTTCGGGGCTTGGAAAGTGGTGACACTGGGCCTTAAGCAGATATTTAGCAACGTCTTCGGCTTCATTGTAGATCTGGCGCAAAATACGGTTAACACTGTCATTTCCGTCATTAACGGGATCATCAAAGGTGTTAACGCGGTAGCGGGCTTCTTCGGAAAGGTTCTTGGTGTGGATACCAAGCAAATCGCCGAGATTGAATATAAGGCAGACTTTACGAACTTCAAGGATACTGGACAGAAAGCCATAGAAGATTTTTCGATGGATACATTCAAGGATTCATTCATGCCCGATAAGAAGATAGGTAAAGACAACGAGGATCTTTTAAAACAATACAACAACGGCAAAACCGGATACGATGTTACCGTTCCAAAAACAACCCCGACCCCGTCCATGCCTGCTATGCCCGCCATGCCAACAGCCCCAATCCCGGTAGCCCCTGCGGGCGGCAGCATCGATTCCATTGGTAAAGTGGACAATTCTGTTGACGTGGCGAGCGAGGATCTGAAAGTCATGCGCGACTTGGCGGAAGTGAATGCGATCAGCAATATGATCACCCTGACGCCGACCGTGCAGATGACGACGGGAGATATTAATTCGGGGGCCGATCTGGATACGATCATGTCGAGAATTAACCGGACGCTGGAGGAGCAGTTTGTGTCCAGTGCCGAGGGGGTGTATCTGTAGCATGAGCGATTATGGATTTTTTCTGAGCTTCAATAACCAGGAGGAGGTTTTTCGGTTTCCGGTGAACCCCGAGCGGATTGACGTGAAGGATAGCGGTGAAGGCAAATCCTATACGGTAGCTGGGCTTGGCGAAGTGAATGCGATTCTGCATCCGAAGCTGACGGAGATTTCGTTTGAGAGCTTTTTCCCGGGCAGGGTGTACCCCTTTGTCCATCTAGGGTCTGACCAGGAGCTGAAGCTGCCGATTGATTACGTAAATACCATTAAAGGCTGGATGGAGACCCGCCGACCTGTGCGCTTTGTCATGACGGGCCTCGTTCCCGATCCGCTGAGCGGTACGGATGGTAAGAATGTGGTGCGGGCGATGAAGTCTTTTGGCATCAACATGGCGGCATCCATCGAAAGCTTCAACTGGAATACGATGTCCGGATCGCCGGAGGATATTGAGTTCTCAATTACGCTCAAACGCTATGTGTTTTATGGGGCTCGGAAGGTGGTACCGGTAAAAGACAAAAAAGCGGCAGCTGTGAAGAAAAAAGACCGGCCGGATGACCGCAAAAAACCAACCTCCTATACGGTTGCCAAAGGCGATACCTTGTGGAGCATTGCCCAAAAGCTGCTCGGCAGCGGTTCCCGTCATACCGACATCCAAAAACTGAACGGAATCAAGGACCATGAGGTCCGGAAGCTGGCCGTCGGCCGGGTTCTGAAAATTCCTTAAAGAGGTGGCATCGTGATCGAACTGATGATTGACCGCAAGAACGGAAGCGTGTGGGATTTGGGGCAGATCGTAACCGACATCACATGGAAAACAAGCCGTCAGGCGAAGCCGGCAAGTCTGGATATCAACTATGTGAACGATGGCCTGGCGCAGAGCAAGGCATTCGAAGTGGAGAACGGCGACATTGTGCGCTTCCGAAAGGATAACAAGGATCTGTTTTATGGGTACGTTTTTTCCAAAGAGTGGGGCATGGACGCCCAGGTTAAGGTAATGGCTTACGATCAGCTGCGCTACCTGTCCAGCAACGACACCTACCGGTTCACGAATGCCAAGGTGGAGGATATCATCCGGAAGATCGCCAAGGATTTTAATCTGAAGACAGGCACGCTGGCCGATACCGGCCATACGATCCCTGCAATGCTGGAAGCGGATAAGAAACTGATTGATATCATCTGCAAGGCCCTGGATTCCACATTGATCGCGACCAAGCAGTACTATATGTTTTACGACCGGTATGGCGAACTGACGTTAACCAACATCAACGACATGCTGCTTATGCTTGCGGTGGGGGAAGACAGCCTCATGACGGATTTTTCATATAAAAAAAGCATCGACAACGAGACGTACAACCGCATCAAAGTCGTGCGTGATAGCAAGGAAACGGGGAAGAGGGACGTGTACCTTTACCAGCACGGACAAAACATTGCACAATGGGGTTTGCTCCAGCTATACGAGGTTGCTGATGAGAACATGAACCCCGCTCAATTGAAGCAGTTAGCGCAGAATTTGCTGGAGCTGAAGAACAGGGAGCAGCAGACGTTATCGATCGAGGCTATTGGAGATTTGCGGGTCCGTGCGGGAAACACGATCTATGTAAACCTTCCGGAAGAAGGCTTGAAGCCGTATCTCATCGATGAATGTACGCATAAATTCTCAGACGGTACGCATACAATGTCGCTGAATATGAAGGTGGTGTAAGCAGTGATGCTGGATATTATCAAAAAAGCCAGTCTCAGCGCCGTGGGAAGCACAAACCCGATGGCGGTGCTGTACGGCACAGTCACATCAACACATCCTCTCGAGGTGAACGTGGATCAGCGTTTCAGCCTGACGGAGGATTTTTTAGTTATCGGAGAGTCGATGACCGAGTATAAGCTGAAGATTGGCGGCGCGGAGTATGTGATTCGAAAAGGGCTGGAAACGGGAGACACGGTGCTGCTCATTCGTTACCAGGGCGGGCAAACGTATCTCGTGCTGGATCGGTTGGTGAAGCCGTCATGATCCCGCAAGGAGGAACGCTGCAACCGGGTAGCGAGATCGTGGAAACCTTGGAGCAGCCTAGTCTGACGTTTGACTTGAACTTAGAGAGAGGGATGATATCCGGTCATATTGACGGTCTTGAGGCCGTTAAACAGGCTGTCGTCAAAATCCTTCAGACTCGTCGTTTTGAGCATCTGATCTACAGCAGCAACTATGGGCAGGAGCTGGACTCCGTCATTGGCCGTGACCCGCTGTGGGTCTATGCTGAAATCGAGCGGCATATCAAGGAAGCGCTGCTGCAAGATGACCGCGTGTTGTCGGTGGATGATATAAATATTACCTTTACGGGCGAGCAGGCGGTGGCGGAATTTACGGTCCGAAGCGTGTATGGGGCTTTCAATATGACCAAGGAGGTGAGAGAGGATGGTTGAGGAACAGACGTACGAAGCCATTCTGGAACGGATGATGGATCGAATCCCGGAGGGTATGGATAAAAGGGAGGGCAGCATCATCTACGATGCGTTGGCACCTTCTGCGGCTGAGCTTGCCCAGATGTACGTGGAATTGGGGTACTCCATGAACCTGAAATTTGCCGCGACGGCCTCGGGCGAATTTTTGGATCGGAGCATTGCCTGGTCGGGTCTGACCCGAAAGCAGGCTACAAAAGCACAGCTGCTGGGGCAATTTTCGGGCAGTAACGGCGCCCCGGTGGATGTGGCTATAGGGAGCCGTTTTTCATTGGATCCTCTGAATTACAAAGTCATGACCCGGCTGGGTGCAGGGCAGTACGTGCTGGAATGCGAGACGAGCGGGAAGGAAGGCAACCGCCGATTCGGCTCGCTGCTTCCGCTGGAATACGTCGAAGGCTTGGTAAAGGCGGAGCTGATGGAGCTCTGGGTACCTGGCGAAGATACCGAGTCGGACGAAGCGTTGTATGACCGATACCGCGAAAAAATCTCCCGTCCCGTGACCAGTGCAAACCGGAATCAGTACGAGCTGTGGGCGAGGGAGAAAGCCGGGGTTGGCAAGGCCAAAGCTTTTCCGTTATGGGATGGTCCGGGCACCGTCAAGGTGGTGCTGCTGGATAACGAGATGCGATCGCCTACGCCTTCCGTTGTGGAATCAGTGCAGCAGCATATCGATCCGACCATGGATGGTATGGGCGAAGGGGCAGCTCCCGTCGGTTCGGTGGTCACCGTTGTAGGGGCGGCTGAAGTGCCTGTCCATATCGAAGTGCAGGTTACGCTGCTTAATGGGGCCGGCTTGGATGGTGTGCAGGAAGCGATTGAGCTGGGTGTTCGCCAGTATCTGAAAGACCTCGCCATGTCCGACCCGTTGGTCCGGTATAACCGGATCGCCAACGTGATTTTGGATATTCCGGCTGTCATCGACTACGAGATATTGACCGTGAACGGAGGAACGGACAGCATTCCGATCGAACCGGAGGCGGTAGCTGTCCTGGGGACGGTGACGGTCCGATGAGTAAAGCCGAAGCCTGGCTGGGTTACCTGCCGTCCTTTTATCACGATGTTCGAGAAATGAAAGCCATTGCCGGAGCTGAAGGGGCTGAGTTGGACAAGCTGGCGCAGGAACTGGAGGATCAGTTGGACCAGTATTATCCCGAAACCGCTACGTGGGCGCTATCCCGGTTCGAGCAGGACTTGAACATTCCGGTGAACCACGCCAAGCCGATCGAGCAACGTCGTTCGGTCATCATTTCGAAGATGCGGGGGAGCGGCAAGGTGTCTGCTAGCATGCTCAAAAATGTGGCACAAGCCTATGAGCGGGGCAGCATCGAGGTATCCGTCCAGCCAGCGGAGTATAAAGTGACGATTCATTTTAGAGATACGCTGGGCATCCCGCCGAATTTAAGTGATTTGAAATCAGCCATTGAGGAGATCAAGCCAGCACATATGGCGGTCGATTACGCTCTGCGTTACCTCACCATAGCCGAGGTGGAGGGCATGACGTTTGAGGAAATATCAGCAACAACACAAGACAGATTGTTGGGAGGAGGAGCCTAAATGACGAATCCGGTTACGCCGAATATCGGATTGAACAAAATTGATCGAACCTCGCCGTCCACGACGTATTTCGATCTGGAGAAGTATGTTGATCAGAACGCGGATGCTGTAGATCGGTTCGCGGGTGAAACCAGCGAGTCCATCGAAGCTCTGGAAAAGCGTTTGGATACGGAAGAGCGTAGGGAAGTCGTACTGCAGCCAGGGCTTCAGATCGTGAATGCGGAGCGAAGCGCGCCTTTTAAGTTGAGTGGGATTAAGGGGCGTACTTTGGTGAATTTGTTGGGGCGGGATGGGGGATGTGAGGATGTCAGCCCGTGGAGTGACAGCCGGAGCACTCATGCTCTAGATAATGTGAATAAAACAACTGGAGTCAATGGATTCAAAATCACCACTACAGCGAGCAGTGGTAACGCTGGTAACATCTTTCGTAGGATCAACAATATCGATAAAACCAAGCACTATGTTTTACTAGCAGATCTTAAGAACGGCAATGCAACTAGAATCGTATTACAAAAACAGAATGTAGGTATTGGCGGATCAGCTCCATTTATGGAAGTAACGGATAATACAAAGTTTTCAACAGTAGCGGTAAAAATTCAACCAGCTTATTTCAGTAGTGATGATACTATTGCCGTTTTAGTTTATGGCGCTCAAGGTCAATATGGGTATGCTGATGCAATTCGACTATACGAGATTAGCGAGGCCGAATACGCTGCACTAGACGATATGAGACCTGAACAAGTCGCTGCCGAGTATCCATACGTCGATAGCGTTCAGCCTGTACGAAATCCGTTCGTGATTCGGTACGGGGAAAATTTGTTGCCATCCCTCATGAGTGCGCAATTTACAAACACTACCTCTTTCGCAATTTCGCAATATGAATGGTACAACCCAACAGGGGCAGATGCCGTTGCTGGGTACTCTTATGTTCAATTTAGTGTTACTCCTAAAACAACTTACACATTAAGTGCGGATGTAGCTTCTAATATTGATCATGCTGTATACCCATTGGATCTTAACGTTCCTGACCCTCCGAAGAAGTGGAATTCCGAGACATCATTCACCTTTAATAGCGGTAATAATACGTCACTTAACTATTTAGTAAGAGCGTCCGTATCTGGTAATCCCGCTAGGCTGAGAAATCCTATGATTACACTCGGCTCCACGCCTAAACCATTCAAACTGCGTGAAGATTCCATACTTGCGCTGCAAACGGACTTACACGCCGATCCACTGACAGGCACGAATGCTGACGAAGTGTTCGAAAAGGACGGACAATATTTCAAGTTGGCGAAATGGAAGAACATTACGTTAGATGGTGCACAATTATACACTTTTCAATCGTCTAAGACAGGGTTTAAATGGATTAATTTCGCTATAACTAATGGACCAAAACAAAATAAAGATAATACTTTTCATATGACTAAATTTGATGGAAGGGATGTTAGGCACATACCCGGTTCCTTAGGTGTGGGAACTTTACCCGATCAGATAGATTATGATGCAGTTAATAAACTGGTATATACATCAATCTTTAACTCTGAAAGTGGGTGGGGCGATAACTACTTGCCAACAGCCGACGAGATTAAAGCGTATTTTATGGGTTGGGTAATGCGTGATTTAAGCGCCGGACCCTACAACGACTCAACAGGTGCGGCTCAAAAAACATGGACACCGATAGGATACGTACCTCCTGCGCACTGGAATAGCACTTGGGAACATTTACGAAAGTCAGTACCAGTAAACGAGGTTTCCCCCTCTGTTAACGATAAAACAATATCGTCATACCAACTTGTTTACCAGCTCGCAATGCCAACGGTCGAGCCTATCGTATCCGAAGGTATGCTGACTTTTAATGAGGGCGATAACCAGATTGAGGTAGGAACGGGGCTTGTGCTACGCGAACGGGTGAATCCTTTACTATATTCGCCTAACGGGAACTACTACGCTAACAATATTGCATTGCGCGGCGGTCTATTGAAAAATAGGGTTTCTAGCATAGTCCAGGTTTACTGTGACGGTAGGATTGATAATTCAGCAAAGATCGAAAATGATGCTAACGCAAACGGCAAAAAGCATATCCGATTTTTACCGTCAGACTTTGACCAAACCGTCGCCTATTCCGCTACTTACCATATGCTCGACAAGTCGCCTATTGTACCATTCATTGGATCGTACGCTGTCAGCGAAAAGGCCATGCTCCAAGAAGTGACCGATGCCGTGCAGCAGAGTGCGACCGTTGTATCCGTGTTGATGAACAAGAAGGTGGACAAGGATCAACCAGGATGGATTACACCTACATTATTAAATGGTTGGTCATGCCCTAATTTAGAACTCCCTATTAGATATAAAAAGCAAAATGGAATAGTTTATATTTTTGGTCGAATCTCAAATGGGGCAGTCGGATTTACTACGGAACATTCAGTTTTTATTTTACCGGTGGGATTTAGACCTTTGAAAACAATGTACCCCACAGTCAATGATGCAACATCTAACTCCAGGTATATTGCTATAAATCCAGGAGGCTATGTTAACATAGAAGCTGGTGGAAACACCGATATCAATCTCGATGGAATTTCCTTCCTAGCCGAACAATAAGGAGGTATCACATGAAAGCCGTACCTAAAGTAAATATAGACGGCCTCTATTTAGAGGACACGCTTGTGGACGATACCTTTTCCGGTGTCGTCCCTTTTTATTCCAACATGGAACAAGGACCACCAGATGTTCTAACCACAACAGAAGGCGTTACGAAGGCAGATGGTGAGGCACCCAACGAATCAGAATCCAACATCTCCGGCTACATCATCGGCATTCCAGTAACTCCGGGCTTGTTCCGCCCGCGCTTTGATTTAGGAGCCTGGAAGGCATATGAGTCTGCCGTAAGCGCAGCACAAGATTCATTCCAACAAGCCTTATCTAAGTGGCAGGCATTCCCGGAAGAGCAGCGCGGCGACATGCCAGTTCTGGTGTCTCCGCCTCAGCCGATACTATGGATCGAAGGTCTAACCCCAGAAGAAATCGAGGAGTTAACCAGACCTCAACCAGTAGAGCCTAATGAAATGGATCGCTTAGGTAGCGAGATGGTAACGCGGGAATTGGAGGCCTTGGAGCTGCGTCAGCAGAACGAGGCACAGGGTGCTCAAATTGTGGGGCTTGAATTACGGTTGTTATCACTTGAAAATAGCTGATCGAAAGGAGCGGAGGACGATGTTCGAGAACGATTTTGAGCGTTTGAAGTACTACTATGAAAAGAAGTGGGCGCAAAATTCTCAATTGAGACAATATGTTGCATTTGGCGTGATCACTTCGGAAGAATATGAAGTCATCACTGGCGAGGCATACTAAACGCTGCTTTGAATGGCCTCACATGAGAAAAAGCTTCAATGGAGAAGGCGGAATCATGCTGGAGAAGCGGAGCGGTCGCCTTTGTCCACGGATTTTAACCCTATCCATTAGTTTTCAGGAAAATCCGGGGGCAACAGCGATCGGAAGAATGATCCGCAGACGAAGTGATGTACATGCTAAAAAGGTTTATCTCTCGCTTAAAGCACCTATGAATAACTTTAACCCAAGCCCTCGGCTCCCCGAGGGCTTTTTCACACCTTCAAAACCATTATAAAGGAGGAAGTATTATGTATGAGCAGATCGGTCAGCTGTTTAAGATGCTGGTGGCGGGGACGGGGGCCGTGACAGGGTACGTATGGGGCGGATGGTCGCTGCCGCTGCATCTGTTGTTGTGGTTCGTGATGATCGATTGGTTGACCGGATGGGGCGCGGCCTGGATGAACGGCGAGCTGCGCAGCCGAATTGGATATACTGGTATTGCACGCAAAATGACCATTTTTCTCATCATTGCCCTGATGCATCTGGTGGATCGGGTGCTGGGGGAGATGAATTATTTTCAGAATACGGTGATCTTCTTCTATCTCGCGAATGAGCTGCTGTCTATTATTGAGAACGTCGGTAGAATGGGGGTACCGATCCCTCAGTCCCTGCGTAATGTGGTACAGGTTTTCCAGATTAAATCCGAAGAAGGGGAAAAGCCAACCGCCCAAAAGGAGGAGAAAAAGGATGAAGCCCTCTGAATTTATAGCCAAGCTGGCACCTATTGCTACTCAGGACATGCGTCAGTACGGGGTACCTGCCTCGCTTACGCTTGCTCAGGCGATCCTGGAATCCAATTGGGGAATGAGCGGTCTAACGCAAAAAGCAAACAATCTGTTTGGCATCAAAGGAACCGGTCCGGCGGGAAACGTCACCATGCAGACAACCGAATACCGGGGGCAGACGCCCTATACGACCCATGCCCAGTTTCGCAAGTATAACAGCTGGAGTGAATCGGTTGCCGATCATACTAGGCTGGTCCTGAATGGCACGCGCGACAAGCCACAGCGCTACCATGGCGTATTGTGGGCGGATTATAAAACGGCGGCGACCGAGATTTGGAGAGGGGGCTATGCCACAGATCCCAATTATCCGAAAAAGCTCATTTCCATTATGGAGCAGAACTCGCTCTATCAATATGATGTGCCTAATCCAGAGGAGGAGGAACGCATGAAAATCGAACAATTAACGGCCGAGCTGCAAAAAACACAAGAGCAGATGCAGCAGCTTAGTAAGCAATATGCTTCTGCGATGAAACTGCTAGCCGAGCAGAGCAATGACATGAAGCAGATGAACAAAAGGCTCAAGGTTGTAGAGACGGAGAAACCGGCTAAAGTTCCAGCTTGGGCAGAACCGGCAGTACAAGCTGCACAGCAGGCAGAAGTATTGCATGATCCTGAGGGCAGTTTTGATTTTTATCGAATCATGACCGTGCTGCATCGTCTGGGAATTTTCGATAGACCGAGCAAGTGATCCAAACATTATCAATGGCAGATGCTTTCGCAAGTTTCATCTATATAATGAAGCGTTTTTTGAGTTATGTTGAACAATAAAGCTGCCCAACCGTAATAGGACGGTATGGGCAGCTTTTGTTGTATGGGTAGATATATATCCGTTGGTGCTCCACCAGCATCTTTATGCTCGGTTATTCATTTCCAAAATGTGCTGTTATTGTGTGTCCGAGTCGTCTTTTTTTCTCGGCGCATTTCATGCCGGTCGAATTGTTCGATAAATCCCTGTCCATGCATTCACATTAATAATAATTCACTACGTAAATTACCTCACTTCACCCTCACCGTCCCCACTGCCTGCGCTTGATTCCCCGCATGGTCCGTAACGGTATAGATTACCGTGTAGATCCGGCTTTGACCGCGTGCCGATTTTTCCGCACGCAGCCGGAAATGGGTATCATGGGTACCGAATTCGGCATCCTGAATATCCGGTCCCCGATCGCCTCGATTGTCTTTACTTTCGCTGTTACCCGTGTCCTTATCTTTCCCGTTCAAAAGTTCCTGAAATTCTCCGCTATGCCCCTTGCCCTCTGCACGTTCCATGGTGATGGAGGTCAACACAATGGATGCAACGCCAGAGCCTTCATCGCTAGATTCGAGGTCAGCGTGAATATCGACCATTTTGTGGTTCGGCGCCTTTAGCACGGAAGGCGAGAGTGTAACCTTCAGCACCGGAGCAATTTTATCGATGTTCGATACGGTGGCCGTTATGGTGCCTTCGTTGCCGTCCTCATCCACATATTCGAAGGTAAATGAACCGTTCTCCGTAAACCTGTAAGTGGGAGAGCCGCCGTTATTCGTAACGGTAATTGAACTCTCCGCTACCAAGGCTGCAACTACGTCTCCATTTGTCGGGGCCGTCGTGCTGTACTCCAGGCCCACGGTGAGATCGGTATACGTGACGCCGGGGGATGCCTTAAAGTTCTCGCCGATATTGTCCAGCGTATTGCCGCTTAGTTTGATATTCTGGCCTGCCTTGAGCTGAATCCCGTTGCTATTCCCGGTAATGGTGTTGTTCAGAATCTGCACGTTCTCCGGGTCTCCGGCTCCAATGCCGTCCGCGTTGGTGTCCCCGTTGTCATGCTCGAGGAGAATGCCCCAATAATGCTCGGCGGTGTTCTGGCGGATCGTGTTGCCCTTGATGATCGTGCCCGGTCCGTTCAAAATATGGATGCCGGCGGCGTCCGGAATGTCGACGGTGTTCTCGATTCGGTTATTCTCAATGATGGTATCCGGTGAGCCCATCGATACAACGATGCCTTCCCGCGCATTGCGGATCGTGTTGTCGTGGATATAGTTTTGCGGACCGGATTTGCTGTGGTTGGTCGGGGCCGTTCCTCCGGTATTGCCGATGCCGATGCCGCCGCCATACGGCATGTCGGTGATCAGGTTATCGTGGATCTCGTTAAAATACTCCAGCTCCCCATGCAGATCAATCGCATCCAGCCGGACTTGGTGGAATTCATTATGCCGGATCACGTTGTTATGGGCCACATATTGTATGAGTGCGCCGTGACGAAGATATGGCCCCTCGAAGGAAGAGTCCTCGACCAGATTCCATCTTGTATCATTGGCAAAACCGTTGCGGTCGACCTTCGGTACGCCCTGAATGGATACGCCGTACCCGGCACCGCCCGGCCCAAGGTCCGTGGCATTTCGGAACGTGGTATTGCGGACGACGATATCATGGCTGTTCTCGATGCGGACGCCCATGCGGCTGAATTTCTCGATCGTCACGCTGTCGATCGTGATGTTGTATGAAGGCGCCTCGCCATAATTGGCGGCAATGATCATCATGTCCGGACCGCCGGCATCCGGGTTGTTGATCCTGTGATCGGTCGAATATTGACCTTCCCATGCGGAGGTCAGCGTCAGATTGGAGATGGTCAGGTTATGCTGCTTCGCGGATTTCAACATCGAGCTATTCCGGACCTTGTTCAGCGAGGTCTTCAGGATCGCACCCTTCTGGCTCTCCCCCCGTAAATTGACCTCCGATTTCAGCATTAGATTGGTCAGTCCATCGGGCGCACTGTTTAAGTTGTATACGCCATTCGGGAAAAACACTTCGTCGCCCGGGACCGCTTCATCCATCGCTCGTTGAATCGCCGGTCGATCGTCCGAGTCGTTGTCTGCAGGATCTGCTCCGTAATCGACAACGTTCAGTGTCCTTCCGGTAGCAGCAAAAGCCTGATGCACCGGATGGTCGCTGCCGTCCGCATTCTTCATGCCGGGAGCGGTAAAAGGAACGGTTCCTTCCGGAGGCTGCGGCACAAAATCCGGAATAATAGCCACAGGCGTATCCCCGTTAACAAAAGGAGGATAGATATGGACTTCCGTCAGACTCGTGTAGGCACTGCCGTCCGAATTTCCGCGCCCGATCAGCCTCACGTAACGTGCGCTCGTGTCCGGAACGTTAAATGGCTGCATCGCGGTGGTGGTTCCGCTGCTCGAACCGTTGAACAGGGGAGTCCAGGTTACTCCGTCATCGGAGGTTTCGATATCGATCTCCGTCGCGCGAACGTCCCCTTTGTAAAAGGCAACGCCCAGATAACCGATTTCTCGGGCCTCGCCGAGATCATACATGATCCACGGACCGTCGCCGGCGGCAGACCAGCGGGTGTACAGATTTTGGTCCAAGGTATTATCCTCGATGTTGCCGTCGCTGCCGCTTGCCGTGACCGAGGTCACAGGCCAAGGCGCTAAGGGAGCGCTAAGCGTCGTAACCGACAGCGTCAGCGGAACCGGACTGACGTTTCCGGCGGCATCCACGGCCTCGACCTTATAGCTGTACTCCGTGTGCGGAGACAGTCCTTCTATTTCATAGCGGGTGACGTCGGAGCCCAGTTCCATGACTTTGACATCGTTTTGATAAACGTTATACTTCGCGACGATCTTGTTGTCCTCCGCCGCAGGCCATGCCAAATGCACATAATCTTCGCCAATGCTGCGAATGGACAGGCGGCTTCCGTCCGTCCAGGACGGTGGCGTCGTATCCTGACTGGAATCCACCAATTCGCTAACGACCAGCGCAGGTCTTGGATTACTGGAGCCGTTGGCTTCCTTGGTATAGATATTGACGCTGACACCGGTATGGGCTGCATCCGCAAGGAGAAACGATACGCTGCCATCTGCTAGATGACTGCGGACATAGTCCGTCACATCGACGCTGTACACCTCCGGTCGGCCGCCATTCTCGGCCTTTACGGTAAACGATCCCACATAAGCGGCCGAATCGAGGCTGTTCACGGGCGCATTGTTCCAGGTCAGATCGCTTTCGCTCCAGGCTGTATCCTCGATAACGTAGAGGGAGAGCTCAAGCTCCGTATTGCTGGTGCCTTTTTTCGCGGCGACCTGGAATTCGTAGCGGTAATCAGGATCGCTCAGGGTGGAAGCATCGAATTTGAAATAGGCATATTTTTTGTTGGTTGTACCGGACGATACGCTAAAAAGGCCAATGCTTGTGCCGGTAGCTGAATTGATATTGGTGTCGGGTTTGGAGCTGTCGATCAGGGCATCGTCCGAGGGCACCAAACGGCCAACCTCAACGGGAATGCCCGTGGAAGGATCGGTTGGGTCGGTGGGGTCGGTCGGGTCCGTCGGATCAGGAGGCGTGTAGCCGTCTTTGTAGAGGATCGGCGTGGTGACCTCCAGATTCTTCACATGCTGCTCCATGAAGGCCCAAGCTTCCGCATCCGCGGTTGTTTTGGCTTCCCCGGTAAAGCCATGGCCCTGGCCGGGAACGATTGCGAAATCGACTACAGGAACACCGGCGGCCGTCAATTGATTGGCGAAGGTGACGCTGTCGGTATAAGGGATGGTGGCGTCCGCGTCTCCATGCCGAATCCAGAACGGCGGATCATCGGGAGTGGCATACGTCCCCGGCATGGCAAGCCGTGCCTCAATCGGGACGGACAGGGCGTTATGCCCGCCGAGCAGCTTCGTGACCGAACTGTACCGGTCGGCAAAGTCGGTCGTGAAGTCTGCCGGTCCGTACCAGTCCACCACCGCCTGCACCTTGGTGGAGTATTCCGGCCAGCCTCCGGTTCCTTCGATATCGGGAAGCTGCACCGTATCCTCGGTACCCAGCGTGACCGTATCCTCCATGGTCAGGTCTCCTGTCGTTCCAAGCAGGGAAGCGAGATGCCCTCCCGCCGAAGTGCCCCAAACGCCGATCCGGCTCGGATCGATGTGGTATTGCTCGGCATGGGCGCGCAAATAACGGATGGCCAGCTTCACGTCTTGAATCTGGGCCGGGTAAGGCGCTTCGGGGGTTAGCCGGTAGCTTAAGGAAACGCCGATATACCCGCGTTTAAGGACATAGTTGCAGATGCTGCCGAGAGCGTTTTTGCGGTCGCCTTTATTCCAGCCCCCGCCATGAATGTAGATCATGACCGGCATAGGCTCGGCTGGCGGGGTGCTCGGAACGGCAATGGACGTATAGAGATCGCGATCCCCGGCTTTGCCGATCAAAACGTCCTCATAGAGGGTTACGCCTTCCGGCGCAGGGTATGGACCGGTTTCGGTCGGCGGGGGTTCAGGCACAGGATCGACCGCAGGCGGAATGCCCGGTATGGCCTGACCGGACAGCGAGACGCTATCGATGTACATGTTGGCGTTCATCGGATCACCTACCCGGAACTGGATTCGTACGTTCGGATTGCTGCTTGCTTCCGGCGGCAGCGTCCAGGTTTTCAGCGTGTTGGATTCGCTGCGCGGTGCTTCGGGCGTTCCCGGGGTCAGCTTGAAATCCTCCAGCATGTTCCAGGTCGCGCCGCCGTCGCCCGACCACTCGGCCACAATGCTGCCGCTGACATAGGATGAGGCTCTTGTATAATAACTCAGCTTAATGTTGCCGTAACCCGTCGTATTGACGGGCAAATAGACGGAATCGGTCACGTCGATCTTCATAAGGTTCGGCGTAGAAGGAGCGCTGCCGGATACGGAGGTTTTGGCTTTGCTGCCTCCATCACCGGTCTGAACCCAAGGCAGCGGAATAACGACGCCGCCCGTGGTACCGTAGCGCTCTGAATCAAAGTTATCGGAGAAGAACAGAATATCCGGTCCTTCTGGTTCCGGTAGGGGCTCGGAATCCGAGGCAACAGATTCATCCGCAAGATCGAATTCTGAAACCGATTGTGCGGATACGGCACGAAGCTGCCCCGGGGATGCCATAACGCTTATGGTGATCAGCAGGCAGAGGATCAGGCATGAGATTCGGTTCAATGTCTTCTTCAACGTTCCATCCCTCGCTTTTAATTTGTAGTTAAAGCGTGTGTAAGAAAACCCGGAAGCAGGCGCGTGACTGCCCCGGGCATGGGATTGACAAGTGGATGTTAAGGATGCAGGTGCGTTAGAGAGAAGAAAGTAGCTTTCACATGGTCGGATTGATCCGGGGTGGTATCGGATTTGTTTTGGTTATAGACGCCTGCTTTGAAGTACAGATACTTATCGTTATAACCGCTAGGGAGGGTATGCGTCACGGTGCTGGCCGATCCGCCCTCTGGGGTTACTTTCACCGTCATGAGAAGCCCGGTCACTTTGATTTCATAGCTCCATTTCTGGCCGAGGGCGATGCCGTTTGCAGGATTAAGCTGGCTTGGTCCGCCGAGAATGTTCACCCAGGTGTTGTTGTTGTCCAGATCATCGGTTCCAAAATAAACGGCACCTTTGCTGTCCGAAGGACGCTTGTGGTAATAGAGCCGTATCGGTTCGGTGCTTGGGCCATGGATTTGCCCGACCACGACGCGGCCGATTTTATCGGCTTCGTTCCCGCTGACGGATACACGATCCACGCGTAAGGTAGCCTTCATCGTTCCATCCACGCCGCCGGCCTGAGATTTTATGGATGGGGAGGAGGTAGAGGTTACCCAGTTGTTGGCCCATGAGGAGGCGCTGTTCGTCGACGGATTCAGCATTTCCCGAAGCTCGGAGCGGGTGTAAGTGCTGTTCGTGGTGGTCTCACCGATATTAGGCGATGTGAACACCATGCCGCCGGTGACGGGATCGGTAAAGAACCAATCCGGATGCACATACCCGCTGGCGAGTGCTCCGGCCTGGACCTCGGACGCGTCAGGCAGGGTGATTTTCCACTTGCTTAGGTCAAAATTGCCCGAAGGAGGCTTGGCAGGGTCAAGGTCCCCGCCTCCTCCATCCGCAGTGCCTCCCCATAGCTCAACCTCCGTATAACTATTCCATTGGTTGGAGGTGTTGCCGTAGCCCACAATGCGTACATATCGGGCTTCCACGGCGGGGATGGTGAAGGATTGCAGCTGGTTGTTTTGAACGCTATGGACAGCGTTTCGTGCTTGAAGCCAGTTGGAGCCATCGGTTGAGGTTTGAATATCGAAGGTGAATGTACGCGTATCTCCGTTGTAAAACGCGATCTTGACCAGTGCAACCGGTTTGGCGGACCCTAGATCCAGCCTCAGCCAAGTGCCGTCGCCTTCGCCGGACCAGCGTGTGCTGAGACTGCCGTCCACCGCTTTCGATGCATCGCAAGCGCAGCGGGTGTCATAGCTGCTGGCCGATGCGGAAGCCGAGTACTTGCTCTCTCCAGCGGCAAATCCGTGTCCTTCAAACATTGGAGCTAACAGCATGGCTGCACTGATCAGGCAGAACGTTATTCTTTTCGAAAAAGCATGCCTTCGTTTCACAGCAATCCCTCCCGTATAATGGTGCAACCCTTATGGATATCATTTCCCTCCTTTCCGTGGTGCGCTTTAAGACAGGAATGACAGCGCTTACCTAACAACGTAGCAAGAATGCGCGCACAGGTCTTGTGTTAATCCTATAAGCGCTTGGCGTTTTTGCATAATGGAGGAATTATTGAGGCCTCTGCTCCCTGAGGGTGCGAGATAGCGCAGTAGAGATGCAATCATCTTGTTAATGATTTGCCCCATCCATCACCCTGACGGGAATATCGTGCTTAGCGGATAGCCGACGTGACAATACGGGTATACAAAGAGTGAATGGCTTACCTTCGAATAACATTTTTCTTTCGGATCCCGTATGGCATATAATCATAAGAACGAACGATTCCGAATCGACCATAAATAGATAAAAACAGGAGTGGGATAAATGACACTGAAGGAGCTTAGAGAGCATCGCCAATATCCGGAGCAAACGAAGTCCGATGCTTCACGCGCGGTATACGAACGGGATTATTCGCGCCTGATTCATTCGCCGACGTTCCGCAGGCTGCAAGGAAAATCACAGGTATTCGGTGCCGGCACCGGCGATTACTACCGGACGCGCTTAACGCATTCGCTTGAGGTGGCGCAGATTGCGCGCGAAGCGGCACGGAGCCTGACCCGCAATTATCCCGAAGTGATGCCGGAGCAGGCGGACAACGCCGGGCTGATGATTGATCCCGAGGTGGTGGAGTGCGCGGCGATCGCCCATGATTTTGGGCATCCTCCGTTCGGCCATAAGGGCGAAGAAGTGCTGCAGGGCATTCTGCAGAAGCACATTGACCGGAGAACCGAGAAGGAGCTGACGCGTCAGCCGGGTACGCCGACACCGGAGCAGGCAGCCGAGGTGCAGCAGGCGATGCGGCGTAAATATGAGCATTTTGAAGGGAATGCGCACAATTTTCGGCTGATCATGTTTTTGGAGAAAAGAGAGAACGTCAACGGACTCAATCTGTCGGATGCGGTGCTGCTTGGCATCAATAAATATCCGTTCTCCGGGTTGGATAACCCCAAGGGGATGTACCGGCATGAATGGGAATACATCTCCCATATTCGGAAGGAGTGGCAAATTCCCGGCACGCACCGAACGCTCGAAGCGCAGCTGATGGATCTTTGCGATGACATCGCCTATTCCGCGCATGATCTGGAGGATGGCATCAAAGCCGGGAAGATCGAGGTGCACGAACACTTTTTGCGGGACAGTCACCTGAACAAACTGATCGTGGAGAAGATCATGACGCTGGAAGACGAGGTATGGAAGGGATGGACCAAGGAGCAGATTCATCCGAAGGTGGATACGGTGCTGGACGAGTTTCTGAAAATCTGGAACGAGAAAATGCCGACCTGCGAGAATGACTATTCCCGTACCCGGCGGGAGGTCAAAGCCTACTGGGTCAGCCTGTTTGTAGGCAGCTTGGGCGTAATTACGAACGGGGATTGGAAAAAGGTGACGTTTGTCAAAGACGGTGTGGAAGATGAGGATATGCTGCGTACGGTCAGCGTCCTGAAGAGTTTCGCTTGGGTGACCATGATTCGCGACCTGCGGGTTCAGCGCCTGCAAAAACGCAGCGAATGGATCATCAAGCGCTTGTGGGATGCTTTTCTGGATCCTGTCGCCTCCACGGCGATCATTCCGTCCGACTGGCTGCAGCGTTATGAGGCAGATCAGAAGCGGGATCAGCCGATCTGGACGTGGGAGCATATGGTGATTGATTATATCGCAGGGATGACGGACGCTTTTGCCGAGAAAATCTATAACGAGTTATATGGACTCAAGGTAGGTTCGATCTATGATTTGGATTAGTAAGAGCGAACAAGGGGGATGGCATGAGTAGCCAATTGAAACTAAGCGTGCTTGATCTGGTTCCGCGTTTTGGAGAGAGCTCGTTCGAAGAAGCCTTGCAGCAAGCCGTGACACTTGCCCAAAAAGTGGAAGCATGGGGCTACGGGCGCTACTGGGCTGCGGAGCACCATGATCTGGAGCATCTGTCCTGTGCATCGCCCGAGATTTTGCTGGCTCATATCGGCGCCAGGACAACGCGCATCCGGCTCGGCTCCGGGGCCGTGCTGCTGCCCCACTACAGCCCGCTGAAGGTGGCGGAGAATTTCCGTATGCTGGCATCGCTGTATCCCGGACGCATCGATCTCGGGATCGGGCGGGCACCGGGAGGTTCAGCCCATACGAGCATGGCGCTTAGCGGAAATTTCCTGGGTCATGTGGCGGATTTGCCGCAGCGGATTCGGGCTTTGACCGAGCTGCTAGAGGATCGGTATCGCTATGAAGACGTGCTGGTAGCAGCGAAACCGGTGCCCGTAACTCCGCCCGTGATGTGGATGCTCGGAACGAACACGAAGAGTGCGGGGTATGCGGCCGAATTCGGGACGGGCTATGTATTCGGACAGTTTATGAGCGATACGGACGGGGCGGAAGTTCTCCAAGCTTATAGGGAAGCTTTTGAGCCAAGCGCTCATTTGCAAGAACCGTGCGCGATGGTGGCGGTAAGCGTGGTTTGCGCGGAGACGGAGGAACAGGCAAAGAAGCTTGCAGCACAAATTTCCCGACCAGGGCAGCACGCGATGCCCACAAACCCGTCTGGTTCCGATTCGTCAGACCCATCCCGGCGGCTTATCATCGGCACGTCTGCAAGTGTACGAAACAGACTGCAGCATATGGCAGAACAGTATCGGTGTAACGAGTTCTTGATCGTCACGCCGGTGAGCGATTATAATGCGCGGCTGGAATCCTATCGGCTGTTAATGGAGCAGTAGTGACTGCTGCACATATATAATAGAAGAGAGACGAAATAAATGATGAATTCAAACGACGATGACATGACCTTTGGTCCGTCTTCCATGAGTGGCAAGTCCTCTTATCTGTATACTTATACCTGTCATGAAACGGAGCGGGAGCTGTGCTTGATGGAGCTGACGGAGCTGTTCGGTCATGAGCCTGACGGTGAGGATTGGCTGGTAAGCGAGTTATGGGTTGATCCGGATCGGAGCCCGTTCTTATCGGCCTGCATCGATGTCAGAATGACTGGGGAATCCATCGAACGAATGGCCGAGCAAGCAGGCCGGATTGACCTTAACCATGCGACCTTCAAAGTTGTCTGCCTCAAGGCGGGAGATCGGTTCGGTTATGAACAATCACGCGGGTATGAACGGATGGTAGGCTGCCAAATAACAGGAACTGCACAGATGAAAGCTCCGGATGTCACGCTCGGTATGGTGTCCACAGGCGGCATGTGGAGATTGGGAATACTTCTTGAACCTGAACGTGCATGGCTGAATCATAAACAGAAGCCGCAAAATTACTCCACAGGTCTCAGCTCGCGCATCGCGAGGGCACTGGTCAACCTGGCTGTTCCTCGGTTAGGCGGGGTCGCGCTCCTGGATCCCTGCTGCGGCATGGGAAATGTATTGATTGAGGCGTTGTCGATGGGAATCACGGCCGAGGGCCGTGACATCAATCCGCTTGCCATTCGGGGAGCGAGGGTGAATCTGAGGCACTACGGTTATGATGACAACAAAGTTGCCATTCAGGATATGAATACAATGCAAGGTCATTATGATGCGGCTATCCTGGACCTGCCGTATAATCTGTGTTCCGTTTTCCCGGAGGAAGAGAAATTGCAGATGCTCCAAAGCTTACGCCGGTTGTCAGATCGAGCTGTCATCGTCAGCATAGAGCCATTACGCGAGTTGCTGCTGAGTTCGGGCTGGAAGGTCCTGCGTCATTGCACGACCCGGAAGGGGAGTTTTGTGAGGGAGATTTGGCTGTGCGAATAATGGGGTATATGATCTATTCCCCAGGATCATAACGATATTTCTCTAAATCAATGATGCCTTTGGGATTGACGGCAACGCCTTCGTCCTGAAGGTACAGCTCCTGCATGAGTCTGGACTCATCATCCTTGATGGCGATTTCTCCTTTTGCGTTGACGACCCGATGCCACGGCAGCTTGTGAATGTGACTGAGGGTGTGAAGTATTCTGACGACTTGTCGTGCGCCCCTTGGGCTGCCGGCCAGTCTGGCCACTTGTCCATACGTCATGACATATCCTTCCGGAATGCTCCGGATCACTTCAATTACACGTTCCGTATACGGCTGCATCGATTCTCTCTCCCATTGCGTTTAAAAGTAGTAAAAAAAAGAAGGGCGTCCCGGAAGGCATGAAACCTCGGGACGTTCCTTTTGTTGGATGGATCTTGTGGTCTTTGTTGCAAGATCGATCCCCGGCTCCTTAAAGAGCAGGATTAAAGCTGTACTTAAGAACTTGTTACCTGGTCTTAGTACGACTTGCTATAGTCTATCACATTTCGGGACAGCGGCTTACCGCTTACATAGCTCTGTAAATTTTCCAGGAAAATATCCACGGCACGCTCGCCGTAGCGATCCGTATCACCCGCCATATGAGGGGTCATGATGACGTTGTCCATGGTCCACAGCGGATGGTCTGACGGAAGCGGCTCTTCCTCGAACACATCAAGTCCCGCACCCGCCAATGACCCGGATTGAAGTGCCTGAATCATGTCTTCGGTTACTACGGTTTGACCCCGGCCAACGTTAACGAAGAAGGCGGAGTTCTTCATCGCCGAGAATCTTGCCTTATTGAACAACCCACGGGTATCATCGGTGAGCGGCAGGATGTTCACGATATAATCGCCTTCAGCCAGCGCTTCATCGAGCTGATCGACCTTATACATCGCTTCCACGTAAGGATCGGACTTCCCGGAATGGCGGACCCCGACGGTCCGCATACCGAACGCCTGGGTCACGCTCGCCGTATGACTGCCGATCTGGCCGACGCCAACGATGACGATGGTTTTGCCTGCCAATTCCGTGAACGTGCCGGACGTGTCCCATTGGTTGTTCGATTGCTGTCGAATGGCGAGATGAAGGTTGCGGTTGAAGGCCAGTATCATCGCAAAAATATGCTCCGTGATCGGAACGCTATGTACGCCGCTGGCATTGGTAAGCTGAATGCCCTTTTCTTCGAGCTCTTTGAGCGGCATTTTATCCACGCCGGCTGACCATGCCTGAATCCATTTTAGTTTACTGTCCGCAGACAATATATCTTCCTGGATGGAGCGTGACCAGCCGATCATGATTTCGGCATCCCGAACGATGCTTGGAGTAAGCTCTTTCGCTTTGGTAACCAACAGCTCATAGTCCTGGGCGATATCCTTGATTTTTTGCTGTTGTTCCGTGGTTAAGTCGTGTATGGCAACGATTTTCGGCATGGTGCTACCTCCTAAGGAATGTGATATAAACCAGAATAAAAGCGTAACGCTCTTTGGGAACATATTATCAGAAATCATAACGTTGCGCATGGACGAACTGTCCAGATTGGAAAAATTGTACATGAATTATTGTCCGTTTTATGGTAAATTGAAGCTTCATCATATTTTTAGGCGAATTTGATGTACCCCTCATACTATTTTCATGTCATATTGCTCAAACTATAAACGAACCACGAAAACATGGTGCCTTATTGCAGCCGGTGGCTGCTTAGGATAAAGAGATTGGAAGGAAGTGTCTTAGTTGAGCCATTCGGCTGAGGGAGCTATGGATCGTTTATTTGTTGCCGTACATCTGCCTTCGGAGGTATCTTCCCGGATTCAGGATTGGACGGAAACATTGGTGGAGCAAGTGACTTTCAAAAAATGGGTTCATCCGCAGGATTACCACATCACCTTACAGTTTCTGGGCGATACGCCGTCAAATCGGATAGCGGAGCTCACGGCGGCGCTGCAGGAAGTCGCCAAGGAGCATAAACCCTTCAGGCTTGGCCTTTATGATGCCGGCGTGTTCGGGGCAAGCGCCTCGCCAAGAATTTTATGGGCGGGAGTCGGCGGGGACTTGAATGCTCTGTCTCAGCTTCAGCAATCGGTGGTATCAAGGATGGAGTCTTTCGGATTTGTGCCGGAGGAGCGACCGTTTCGTCCGCATATTACGGTTGGCCGGAAATTTCAAGGAAATCAAAAATTTTCATTGGATGTTATCGGAACAGGACCCAACCCCATCCAGTGGGAAGTGCAGCAGCTCGTTCTTTTTCGAACAAATTTGCATGCAAGTCCGATGTACGAAACAGTAGGTGTGGCGCGGCTTTCAACATTTTTCTGAAATTGAGGATAGAATGTTCATAAAATTACCATGTTTTCAAAGCCTAAAAATGTGGTTACATAGTGTAGGAATGTGCCGACATCATAGGAGGAAAAATATGGTTATGAACGTGCTACGGCAAAATCGCTGGGTTGCGCTGCTCATTGGAGCGCTCTTTGTGAGTTTGTCTCTTATAAGTTTACTTGGAATGCAGACAAAGACAACGGAAGGGGAAGAACAGCAGCAGGATATGCCGAAGTTCGTGACGGCTGCACCGGCTACTGAGCCTGACCCGGATCGATTCGTAAAAGAGGCGAGTACCAAGCAGGATAGGGAACCTGTCAATATTTTGTCTTCAATTGTTTTCCAGGAGTGGAATAAGCCGGGGAGCAAGAGCCATGCTTTTTCAAGCGCAAAAGGCATCGGTTTGGCTGAAAACGGATATTGGAACTCGCAACAAGCATTGAAGGCTGCAGATGAGAAAAAGAAACCATCGAAATCTCAGACTGCAGACGGGAAACCGGCAAAACAAAAGGGGACGCATGTCGTCAAATCTCAGACTGAAAGCTTATCACCCCCCACAACTTTATTCTTCACAAGAACAAATACGTTAACCCAGGATCAGAAAGACAAAGCGACCTGGACCTATGATTTGTCAGCTGAAGAACTGCTTCTGCTCCAGAAGATTGTTATGGCAGAAGCGGAAGGCGAACCGTACGAAGGCAAAGTAGCAGTTGCTAACGTTGTCTTAAACCGGCTGCGGTCAGCTAATTTTCCCGATACCATTACCGATGTCATCTATCAAAAGCACCAATTTAGTCCTGTAGCGAACGGGCGTCTTAAACGTGTCAAGCCGAACAAAGAGACGATTAAATCCGTGAATGCGGCACTTCATGGCCAAAAAGAGGTAAAGGACGATACGTACTTTTTCCTGTCTTTGAAGCTGGCTCAGGATCTGACGGTACATCATTCAAGAACGTTCGTAAAAAAAATAGGAAATCACTCTTTTTACAAGTAGTGCCCGTATGGGTAAACTAGGATGTAGGAGGTGTGTTTAAGCATGAATATTACGTATTACGGCCATTCTAGCATTTTGGTGGAAGAAGGCGGAGTTCGTGTGATCATCGACCCGCTGCTATCAGGGAATCCAGGCTCCGGCATCGAGCCCAAAGACGTAAAGGTGGATGCGGTTGTGCTGACGCATGGGCACTCCGATCATTTTGGCGATTGCATCGAGATTGCGAAACAGAATGATTGCCCGATTATCGCGGTCTATGAACTCGCCGTGTATTGCGGCAGCCTGGGAGCCAAATCCCATGGAATGAACATCGGCGGAAGCGCGCAATTCGATGGCTTTAAGGTGAAGTTTACCCCGGCCTTTCATTCTTCATCCATTTCGGTAGGGGACACTTGGATCTATGCAGGGCAGCCTGGTGGCGTCATTCTGACGATGGGCGGCAAAACATTCTATCATGCAGGCGATACGAGTTTGTTTGGGGATATGCGCTTGATCGGAGAGATGAATCACATTGATGCAGCTGCGCTGCCGATTGGGGATTTATTGACGATGGGTCCACAGGACGCCCTGCTGGCCGCACAGTGGATTCGTGCGAAACATGTCATCCCAGTACATTACGACACGTTCCCGGGCATTAAACAGGATGCAGGGGCCTTCTGCGACGAACTAGCCAAAACAGGCATTCAGGGTCATCCATTGAAGGCTGGAGAAACGCTGGAGATATAGATGGGTTTTTCATGAAAAAAGCTTCCCTGTCTTCGTGACAGGGAAGCTTTTTTGGGGTAAAAGTGCAAAAGCGGGAAACATAGAACATGCTGCAGATATTAGGGCTGGTCCGCTAACAGTTTGACGGCATCTTCATGATAACCGGGCATGCGCCCTTCGGTCAGCAATCCCATCACCTGGCTGGCACAGTGGTCGGGCTCCAGATGCGGGATGCGCCGCCGGCCTGCTCCGTTACGTTTCTTTGTCACCTGATCATAATGATCGGACAGCAGGTTCAGCCATTTATCGATGACGGAAGGAGAGTCCAAAATTTCCGCATAGCCTTCGCTGACAAAGAAATGGGAATTCACTTCTTCCTGTCCCGGGATAGGCTCATAGAACAGCATAGGAATTCCCTTGGCAGCTCCCTCCGTACATGTCATACCGCCTGGCTTCGTAATGAGCAAATCCGACACTTCCATGAGTTTATGTATATCGTCGCGATAACCGAGAACATGAATGTTGGGATGCTGAAAGATCGGGTCTTCGCGCATGCTGGCAACCAGCTTCTCGTTCTGTCCCATACAGAAGACCAGCTGGATATCATCGGCCCTGCTGGCCAGCTTGCTGAGCAGTTCCTTGTTGAACACGAGGCCCCATCCGCCCCCCATAATCAGCACGGTTGGCATGTTCTTTAATCGAAGCTCGGCTTGAAGCGCCTCTCGATTGCTTCTTTCCCAGAACTTGGGATGCACCGGAATGCCGGTCACATGAATGTATTCGGGCTGAATGTCCCGCAGCAGCAGCATTTGTTTCACATGAGGCGTTGATACGAGATATTCATCCACTTCCGAATTGACCCAGGTGCCATGGGCATCATAGTCGGTAATCAGCGTATAGAGCGGAACCTCAAGCCCTTGACGCTTCAGGCGGGAGACCACGGCATTAGGAAAGGGGTGGGTACATATGATGAGATCCGGTTTCAGCTGCTCGATGACCCGCTGGGCCTGCGCATAGAATATGCGGTGCAGCGCGAGCCGCGTCAGACGGTTTAACGATTTCTTATATTGCGAACGGTACAGCATGCCGACAAGGCGAGGCCGGGTGCTGACGGTTTTTCGATAAGCGGATAAGATTAACGGCCCCACGGTTGGATTCAAAAAATTGCCAAGCTCAATGACACGGCAGTGGATGCCGGGATTCATCCGTTGTATACCTTCAGCCAGCGCATACGCTGCTTGCGTATGTCCTGTGCCGAAACCCTCGGAAAAGAGGAGCACTCTTGTATATCGCATGGTTTCACCTACTTCTTTCTCCCTCTATCTTACAAAACAGGAATCATTTTTTGAAGAGCGGCGCGAAAAAAAAGAGTATGCATCATAAGTATACGCGCAAAAGGGAAAAGCATTTCAATTATTTTACGTCTGGGAGTCAGAGTGTACCCTACATTAGACGTCATGATGAGATTTGAACCCTGCATTCAAAATATTAAAAAATTTAACGAAAAGATATTGCAATGAATCCGACAATCTGGTAAAGTGATTTTTGACCGAATGACCGAAAAAGTATTTTGGTCAGTTTTGAAATGAAGGCCATTTTAAAAAGATCAAGAAGGAGGGGTAAGCATGTCAGCTGTGGACCGTCGGAAGCAGGTGCTGGATGCTGCCTCCAAGTCGTTTGCTTTGTTCGGATATAAAGCGACGACGATGGAACAGGTGGCAAAGATTGCGAATGTAGGGAAAGGTACGATCTACACGTTTTTCACGAATAAGGATGAACTGTTTGACGAGATTTTGCTGTCGGCCATTATGGAGATGAAGCGTATTGCCGAGCGGGAGATTCGGAAGGACAGAGATTTCTTCGACAATCTGTATCGGGTGCTGGATGCGCTGCTTGAATTCCGAAGCGAGCATGAGCTGTTCATTAAGCTATCGCAAGAGGTTCGGGATATTGGCACGCCGAAGGCGCATGAAGGGTTGACGAAGGTGGAGAATGGAATCGTCGGGTATCTGGAGGGAATTGTGGAGCAGGCCATATCGATCGGCGAGCTCAAGCCGCTGGATGCTCAAGTGGTATCCTTCGTGATGCTGAAGCTGTATGTTGCGCTCACGACCGACTTCAATCAGCTTCACAAGCCGCTGAGCAAGGAACAGATCAAGGAATATATGATGGTGTTCTTGGCTGACGGGTTGAAGGCCACTACGTAAGAAGGATGTAGGAACCTCCTTCGTGATGAGGAAGGCGGACTCTCTAGGCTTGAGGGATCGTCTTCCTTGGCAGGGATCGTTTTTTTTTGGCCCGAACTGACCAATTGAGGATATCGGTCATTCTGTACTGGAATGTGATCTGCCATGAGGCAGATTCATGTCGGCTGGTTATTTAGAGAAAAAAAGGAGAGAGACTGGATGAAGTCATTATCTGTATTTGCAAAAGATCTTGGCGCTGCCGTTCGGAATAAAAAAATATTGATTCCGATCATCGCCGTGCTGTTCATACCGGTCATGTACAGTGGTATGTTCCTCGGGGCCTTTTGGGACCCGTATGGAAAGATGGAGGATTTGCCCGTTGCGGTCGTCAATAACGACCAGGGCGCTGTTTTTGAAGAAAAGACGCTTCACGCTGGCGAGGATTTGGTTGCCGAGCTGAAGAAGGGAAAAGATTTTAATTGGCAATTCGTTGATCGGCAGGAAGCTGAGCAGGGCATGAAGGATAACAAATACTACATGACCATCAGCATCCCCGAGAATTTCTCACAGCAGGCGACAACTTTAATGGATGACCATCCGCAGCCTGCGCAAATCGTATTTGAACCGAATGAAGGCTACAATTTTCTGGCGGCCCAAATCGGCGGATCTGCGGTGAAGCAGATTCAGTCCAAGGTGTCCGCGAAGGTGACGGAAGCCTATACGGAAACTTTGTTCGATCAAGTAGCCAAAGTGTCCGATGGCTTGAGCGAAGCGGGAGACGGCGCAACCAAGATATCCGAAGGTGCCGTAAAACTGGATGACGGCGCCGTGAAGCTGAAGGAAAATCTGGCTAAACTCGTCAGCGGCACACAGGAGCTTCAGGATGGAATCGCACCTTTAACACAAGGTGTGCAGGAACTGAATAACGGTGCAGGCAAGCTGAACACAGGAGCTGGCACTCTTGCTTCCGGCTTGGATCAGCTGAAAGCGGGTCACAGCAAGCTGCAGGCCGGAGCTGAGGAAGCAAGCAAGGGTGGTGCCAAGCTGCAAGCGGGGATTGAATCTGCCGCAGCCGGCAGCACCGCTCTGAATGAAGGCCTGCAAGCCAACCAGGCAGGGGCTTCCCAGCTTGCGGCAGGCGCGAAAAGCGCTCATGAAGGCAGCAGCAGCCTGAAAGCCGGGCTGAATCAATCGCTGGAGGCTACGGCTTCCCTGGAGCAAGGCGCCAAAGCCGTTGCAGACGGATTGAAGAAGCTGGCTGAAAGCAATCCGGAGCTGGCGCAAAGTCCGGAGGTTCAGCAGCTGCTGGCTGCGAGCCAATCCGTTGCCTCCGGCACAAGCGGGCTGAATGCCGGCCAGAAACAGCTGGCACAAGGCGCAGCCGAGCTGAATCAAGGCACGCAGCAGCTGCAGGAAGGCGCCGGCAAGCTGAGCGCCGGAGCGAACCAGCTGGCTGAAGGCGGCAAACAGCTCGCAGCTGGCGGCCAAGAGCTGCTGGCTGGTGCCAAACAGCTGAGCGCCGGTCAAAGCCAATTGGCTGACGGCATGAAGCTGTTCGGCACGAAGCTGAGCGAGGCGGCAGCTGGCGGCAAGGAGCTCGCAAGCGGCGCAGCCACCCTTTCGCAAGGAACGGAGCAGCTTGCAGGTGGAGCGGGCAAGCTCGGAAGCGGCGTTACCACGCTTGCCGACGGCTCGAAAAAGCTGGATTCCGGAGCCGGTGAGCTGGTAAACGGGATGAGTGAATTGAAGGAAGGCAGCGGAGAGCTTGCAGGCAAGCTGAACGAGGCTGCCGACAAGACAGGCGATATCAAAACAACCGACGAAACGGTCACCATGTTTGCCGGACCGGTACAGGTTGAAGAGCACAAGGTGAACGAAGTGCCGAACTACGGTACGGGATTCGCACCATACTTCCTGTCGCTCGGTTTGTTTGTCGGAGCACTGCTCTGTACGATTATCTTGCCGATCCGCAGTGCATCGGTACCGAATGCATCGGGCTGGAACCGGTTTGTCAGCCGTACGCTGTCCTTTGCCGGTATGGGATTGATTCAAGCCTTGCTGGCAGCGGTCGTCATGCTGTACGGATTGAAGCTTGATGTACAGAGCGTTCCGCTCTTCTATCTCTTCTCTATTGTTACGAGTTTGTCGTTCATGTTCCTGGTGCAAATGTTCGTGACATGGCTGGATCAGCCTGGACGCTTCGTCGTCATCGTTATTCTGATCCTCCAATTGACAACAAGCGCAGGCACCTTCCCGGTAGAGCTAATTCCGAACTGGATGAAGGCATTGAATCCGCTGCTGCCGATGACTTACAGCGTAAAAGGCTACAAGGACGTCATTTCCACTGGAAGTTTCGACGGCATGTGGGCCAATGTGGGGGTACTGGCCGGATTCGGTCTGGTATTCCTGGCACTGACCGCCGTGTACTTCCTGGCTACCCGAAACAGCAAGAAGGCAGCGGACACCGATACAGCGGTGACTGCATAAGCAAGATATCTATTATATGAAGGAAGAGGACTTCCCCGAAGGTCGATCAGATCTCGGGGAAGTCCTTTTTTATGAAGAGATGTTTGGAGCGGGATGGCGAGGAAATGAGATAAGGTGAACAAAACCGCCTGTTCGGAATGTTTTATTTGCATGTTTTTTTGCACTATTCTACATAAGTTTTAACTATGTATTGTGATAACTCTCATAAAAACAATTCTTATCAAATTCATAAAAACTTTGAATTGCCTGCACTGTATGACGGTGATAAAATATATAGAACTAATAAATCTTACGTGTCAGGTAAATGTTACCCCTTGCCGCTTTTGCACAATACTGCATCACCTCAAGACAGTGTGTCCACTGCAGGAGAGGATTGATGTCCAACCTTTATGATTTCTGTTATTGATCAGCAGCATTTTATTCTATACAAAGAAAGGTTGCATCTTATGAAACATACTGATTTTCCCCAGAAACAGGGCCTCTATGATCCGCAGTTTGAAAAAGATGCTTGCGGTATGGGTTTTGTTGCCCATATCAAGGGTAAGCCATCCCATGAAATCGTTAGCAGCGCGCTGACCATGCTTGCCAATATGGAGCATCGCGGCGGACAGGGCAGCGAGCCGAACTCCGGTGACGGCGCTGGGATTATGTTGCAAATTCCTCACACCTTCTTCTCCGCCGAAGCCGCGAAACTGGGCTTTGAGCTTCCGGAAGCCGGGCATTACGGTGCCGGCATGCTGTTCCTATCCCATGATCCTGCTGTCCGCTTGGCCCATGAGGACCAGTTGGCTTCGATTATTGCTGAAGAAGGTCAAACCCTGCTTGGATTCCGTGATGTACCAACCCATGATGAAATGCTGGGTAAATCCGCAAAAGCGGCAAAGCCGTATGTCCGCCAAGTGTTCATCGGACGCAGCGCCGACATTCAGGATGATCTCTCGTTCGAGCGCAAGCTGTATGTCATCCGCCGCCGTGCCGAGCTGGCGATCCGTTACAGCGGCAAGCCCGAAGGAGACAGCTTCTATGTATCCAGCCTGTCCTGCCGGAAAATCGTATATAAGGGCATGTTAACGACGGAGCAGGTAGGGGAATTTTACTTGGACCTGCAGGAACAGGGATTGGAATCCGCTATCGCGCTAATTCACTCCCGTTTCAGTACGAACACGTTCCCAAGCTGGGAACGCGCGCATCCGTACCGCTTCATGATCCACAACGGCGAGATCAACACGCTGCGCGGAAATGTAAACTGGATGCACGCCCGTCAATCGCTGTTCGAGCATGAACTGTTCGGAAGCGATCTGGAGAAGGTGAAACCTGTCATCAACCCGGATGGTTCCGATACCGGTATGTTCGATAATACATTTGAGTTCCTGTATCTCAGCGGTCGTTCCCTGCCGCATGTGGCCATGATGATGGTCCCTGAGCCGTGGAGCAACCATGAGAGCATGGATAAGAGCAAAAAAGCATTCTATGAATACCACAGCACGCTGATGGAGCCATGGGACGGCCCGGCTGCGATGGCGTTCACGGACGGTGTTCAGATCGGGGCTACCCTGGACCGGAACGGACTGCGTCCATCCCGTTATTATGTAACGAAGGATGATCTGATCATTCTGTCCTCCGAAGCGGGCGTTCTGGATATTCCGCCGGAAAACGTGCTGTACAAGGACCGCTTGCGTCCTGGCCGGATGCTGCTCGTTGACACGAAGGAAGGCCGGATCATCTCTGACGAAGAAGTCAAAGCAAGCATCGCCGCGGAACTTCCATACTCTGAATGGCTGGATGAGCATCTGGTAGAGCTTCATGATCTCCCTGACGCGCCGGAACTACCGGATCCGAAGCATGAAAATGTACGTCAACTGCAGCAAGCCTTCGGGTATACGTATGAGGAGCTGCGCAAAGTCATCGAGCCGATGGCGATTACGGGTGCGGAAGCTGTCGCATCCATGGGATACGATGCACCGCTTGCGGTGTTATCCGACCGTCCGCAGCGGCTGTTCAACTACTTCAAGCAGATGTTCGCCCAGGTGACGAACCCGCCGATTGATGCGATTCGAGAAGAACTGGTGACTTCAACGGCAACAACGATCGGTCCGGAGCGCAATCTGCTGAAGCCGGAGCCGGAAAGCTGCCGTCATATCCGTCTGGACTCGCCGGTGCTCTCTAATGAAGATTTTGCGAAGCTGCGCCACGTTCGTCGTCCCGGCTTCAAATCCATGACCATTCCGATCTTCTTCCCGGCAGCCGAAGGTGCACAAGGGCTTCGCCAGGCGATCGATACCCTCTGCGAGGCGGCGGACCGGGTTATTGCCAAGGGCCATAACATCTTGATCTTGTCGGACCGCGGCGTGGATAAAGACAATGCTGCGATTCCATCGCTGCTTGCCGTATCATCTCTCCATCATCACCTGATCCGTCAGGGAACCCGAACCAAGGTGGCAATTCTGCTTGAATCCGGGGAGCCTCGCGAAGTGCATCATTACGCCTTGCTGCTTGGTTACGGCGTGAGCGCGGTCAATCCGTATCTGGCGTTCGAAACACTAGATGACATGATTTCCGAGGGGATGCTTCGCGGGATCTCGCATGAGAAAGCCGTGAAAAATTACATTAAAGCGGCAAGCAAGAGCGTCGTCAAAGTTTTATCGAAAATGGGGATCTCCACGATCCAATCTTATCGCGGGGCCCAAATCTTTGAGGCTGTCGGCCTCAAAGAAGATTTCGTAGAAAGCTATTTCACACGGACACCATCCCGTATCGGAGGTATCGGTCTCGAAGAAGTGGCCGAGGAAACCCTGGCCCATCACGAGCGTGCCTTTACCGAGAAGGATGGGAACGATAAAGCGCTGGATTCAGCCGGTGAATATCAATGGAGAGCTGACGGGGAAGAGCATTTGTTCAACCCGAGAACCATCCATTTGCTGCAGCAGGCTGTCCGCACCAATGACTATGCAACTTACAAGAAATACGCAGAGCTTGTGAAAGGCGAGAATGAGCAGCACCTTACGCTGCGCTCACTGCTCGAAATCAAGCCGGTCGGCGAACCGATACCACTGGATGAGGTTGAATCCGTAGAATCCATCATGCGCCGATTCAAAACGGGCGCAATGTCATTCGGCTCGATCAGCAAGGAAGCGCATGAGAGCCTAGCGATCGGGATGAACCGCATCGGAGGCAAGAGCAATACAGGCGAAGGCGGAGAGGATCCGGCCCGTTTCATCCCGGATGCTAATGGCGATTCCCGCCGCAGCGCCATCAAACAGGTGGCTTCGGGACGTTTCGGCGTAACCTCCAACTACCTGGTGAATGCGGACGAAATCCAGATTAAGATGGCCCAGGGCGCGAAGCCGGGCGAAGGCGGACAGCTGCCGGGCCGTAAAGTATATCCTTGGGTAGCTGAGGTTCGCGGTTCGACGCCGGGTGTTGGCCTGATCTCGCCGCCGCCGCATCATGATATCTACTCCATTGAGGATTTGGCAGAGCTTATTTACGACCTGAAGAACTCCAACCCGCGTGCGGATATCAACGTGAAGCTCGTATCCGAGGTGGGAGTGGGTACGATCGCTGCGGGTGTTGCGAAGGGCCGGGCGGATATCATTCTGGTCAGTGGTTACGATGGCGGTACGGGTGCTTCGCCGCAAGGCTCGATCCGTCATGCGGGTATGCCTTGGGAGCTTGGCCTTGCCGAGACCCATCAGACGCTTATCATGAACAATCTGCGTGACCGCGTTGTGCTCGAGACAGATGGCAAAATGCTGAACGGACGCGACTTGGTGGTAGCGGCTCTGCTTGGAGCCGAAGAGTATGGGTTCTCTACTGCACCATTGGTTGCCATCGGATGTATCATGATGCGTGTCTGCCAAATGGACACCTGTCCGGTTGGCGTAGCCACTCAGAATCCGGAGCTGCGTAAGAACTTTACAGGAGATCCGGAGCATGTTGCCAACTTTATGCGATTTGTCGCTCAAGACATGCGCGAGCTGATGGCAGAGCTTGGTTTCCGCAACGTTAATGAGATGATTGGACGTACCGACTGCTTGGATGCCGTCAAAGCGGATCATCACTGGAAGAAGAAAGGCGTGGATATTTCCGCATTGCTGTATACGCCGGAGCTTCCCGAAGGCAGCACTCGCTATCGTACGCAAAGACAGAATCATGGCCTGGAAGAAACGCTGGATATGCGTTCACTGCTCGCCAGCGCTGCGCCTGCATTGGAATCGGGAGCAGCGGTGGAAGGTACCTTCCCAATCACAAACGTGGATCGTGCAGTGGGTACCATTCTGGGCAGTGAAGTCACCCGCAAATACGGTGCTGCCGGACTGCCGGAAGACACGATTCAATTTAACTTCGTGGGTTCCGCAGGCCAGAGCTTTGGTGCCTTTGTGCCGAAAGGGATGACGCTGACGGTTGAAGGGGATGCGAATGACTATATCGGTAAAGGTCTTTCCGGCGGCAAGCTGATCGTGAAGCCTTCACGGAAAGCAACCTTCAAAGCGGAGGAGAACATCATTGCCGGTAATACCGCGTTCTATGGTGCTACAGGCGGTGAAGCCTATGTAAGAGGCATTGCCGGCGAGCGCTTTGCCGTTCGTAACTCGGGTGCGAGCATTGTCGTTGAAGGTGTCGGCGATCATGGCTGTGAATATATGACCGGCGGCCGGGTAGTCGTTCTCGGGGAAACTGGACGCAACTTCGCAGCCGGGATGTCCGGTGGTGTAGCCTATGTCTATGATCCTGAAGGAACTTTTATGGATCGCTGTAATCTGGAGATGGTGCTCCTTGAGCGCGTGGAGGATGCAGCAGAAGCGGAAGAACTCCGTCATCTTGTCCAGCAGCATGAGCAGTACACCGGCAGTGTGCCGGCACAGCAAATTCTAGGAGACTGGGATCAGGCGCTCAGCCGCTTTGTCCGTATCATTCCGAAGGATTACAAACGTATGCTGCTGCATATCGAAAAGGCTCAAGACCAAGGCCTGGCGGGTGAAGCTGCGCTCCTCGCCGCATTTGAGGCGAATATGAGAGAGCTGGCTCGTACAGGGAACTAGCATCTGTTGTTATGTTAATCAGAAACCACATTGTGTTCTTTAATGAATGCAATGTGGTTTTTTTTCATATATAAAATAAGCTGTGATGAGTGTTATTAAGAAATTTGTGTTTTTCAACAAAATATTCCAAAAGAAAATTCGACAAAATTAGAACCCGAAGCATAGGACAAAGGCTCCACAAGACGACAGCATCATGTGGATTCGTTCGTTATAATATTGGTAAGTAAGTTGTTTAATAGGTTTGTTGCTGTATATATGGTAATTTCAACACGTATTAGCAGCTGGGATGGAGAGGAAATTATAGATAAGCGAGGTAGTTGTGGAAATGAGTGTGGACAAGGAGAGAGGCTCCGGAAGCACCGAGCAGCGGCTTGACCAGCAGAAAACGAACATCGACATCAATAAGCTCATGACTCAATTGGGAATCCATCCTGATAAATGGCTGCAATTGGAGGAACGAAAAGATTAGATATGATCTCATGGTGACAAGAAAATCCCCGACATGTTGGGATAGTCGTATCCTACACGTCGGGGATTTGTAGTTCTTGGGCATGGAGCCGTTATTTCATGGCCCGTTCCATGCGGACAAATGCAATAAATCGCTTGGCTTCATCTTCAGTTAGTTTACGGCCGTCCACTGTAAGGTTAAAGCGTTCCAATAAATCCTCATCGGATAGTTCAAGTCCGTCCACAAACGATCGAACCTCCGCATCAAGCACCGTTTTTTCCTGTGTCGTTCTCCCGATCAGATAATCTATGGATACGTCAAACAGATCTGCCAGGCGGGTCAATGTTTCGAAATCGGGCTTGCGCCGATTTTTTTCATAATGGGATAGTGCAGCACGTGTAATACCGACAGAGGTAGCGAGCTCTTCCTGAGTCCACCCATGCTGTTCACGTAATTCAGATATTCGTTCTCCGTAGTTCACGCATTGATCCCCCTTTCGAATGGCTTGTATCTATAGAAGTTAGTTGAATAGATCTAAAAGTTAAAATTGCCGATTATTATATACATAAAAAGACTACTTTTTATTGACTAGATACAATATGTATCGTATTATAAACATTAATAAGATACATATTGTATCTACAATGTAAAGGTTTGGGTACAGTTAGTATCATTTTATCCATTGCAGAAATGTCCCATACCAAAAAAATTATAATAAGGAGCGGATGGGTTACCTCCAATGTTACGAGAACGGCAACACCAAATTACAGTAAGGATTAGAGTCATGCAGATCGGGGAATTAACCATTCATGGGAAAAGTCATTCCGTTACGCCGCTAGAGCTGCTGCCAAGTGGTCTTGTATTCCTATGTCCTTGGGAAATACCGATTCATTCTAATGTTATATTGGGTTACGAAATTGATGATAATGTGGATCATATTTTGCTTTCGGGCCGCATTGAATCAAGGGGACTCTTTTACGGACGCCAATTGTATCATACGGAATTCCATACAGACGTCGATAAAAAGACGCGTATCGTGGGTATGTTGAACCGAATGATGTTCGGTCACAACGAGTCGAATAAAATGAGTCTCTATAACTGAAACGTAATTCATGGATAGCCTGCAGCGAACAGGTATTCACGATGAATCATTATCATGGTTTATTGATATTCTACTATATTTATGTTGCTTGGTCATTAGTTCTTTTACCTTAAATCCTTGTGCATGATGAGGGATAGATCTAGAATAACGTTGTTTTTTCCTGCGATTAATGAAACTTCATTATATGATTTCATATGTAGATTTTTATTTAATCTTATAATTGGAGTTGTATATCTAGTTCAATGTAATCATGAAACATCCTCGATACATATTTCTGCGAGTTCCCTTTCTCCTGACCCTTATTCACTACGAATTCAATGTATTTATTGATAAGCGAATGATAAAAAAGCGATATAACAAGACTTTCGCTCACCATACCGATGATGAAGGAGATTCTTTAAGTCGTGATTTAACGTCGACCTATAACGGAACGTGATAAGGTCAACGCAATGGAGGGCATCACTGGATGAAAATGACAAGGAAATGGGTCCTGTGGCTGCTGGCTATGCTTATACTGCTGCCTTCAGCTTATCTTCTGTATACGTATCAATCCATTAAAACGACAGCAAATCGGATTTACGAAGAACGGGAGCCTTCGCCAGTTATTCCAACCTTCGTACAGGATCGGACGACCATTCAGGTCGGAGAAAAGAATATGAAGGACGCTGATCCATTTACTGTTCTGGTTTTGGGCGTAGACCAAAGGCCCTACGATCGTGGGCGATCCGACGTCATGATATTAATGGCAGTAAACCCTGCAAAGGGGTCAGTACTGATTTTTAATATTCCACGTGATACTAGAACTGATATTGTAGGACATGGAACGGTGGATAAAATCAACCATGCCTATGCCTTTGGAGGCGTTGAGATGTCGGTCAGCAGCGTCGAGAATTTTTTGCAATTCCCTATCGATTACTACATTAAAGTGGACATGGAGGGATTCTCCAGCATTGTGGATTCATTGGGTGGAGTCACCGTAAATAACCATATGCGGTTCGAATATGCTGGCTATGACTTTGATCAGGGGAAGCTGAACTTAAACGGTGATGAAGCACTGGCATTCTCGCGTATGCGGTTTGAAGATCCTAAGGGAGACTTAGGTAGAAATGCAAGGCAACGGGAGGTTCTGAAAGGGATCTTAAATAAGTTAATAAGGATTTCGACTGTCTTTAAACTCGAATCCCTTCTGGACAACATTGGAAACAGTGTCAAAACGGATATTTCGTTTGAAGAGATGAAGATGTTTGTAACAGAGTACCGTCAAAAACTAAACAAGCTGGAGCAGGTTGAAATTGCTGGCCACGGTCAAAAAATGAATGGAATTTGGTATTATATCGTCGCTGATCAAGAAAGAGAAAAGATAACGTCTACTTTAAGAGCGTATATGGAATGACTCGTAACACAAAACCCCCTTTTTGAGTAGAGGGGGTTTTGTGTGTGAAGTAGAATAACGAAGCTTTCGGTTATTTTGATTATATTGGAGTGGGGGGACTAAACAGACTATCTTCCAATGATTTGATCAATCGTGGTTTGAAATACGTCCGCTAATCTTGTTAGCGTTTCCAGATTTGGTTCTCTGCGGTCCTTTTCATAATGTGATAAAGAAGCCCGACTGATACCAATAAGCTCGGATAGCTCTTCTTGGGTCCAACCTTTTTGCTCCCGCAATTTTGCAATGCGAGATCCATATGACATCCATACTCACCTCTCTACAAGTTCCATTTAATTTAGAGCAAACATACATAACATAAAACATCTAATATGATACAAAATGTATCCTAAATTCCGTTGATCGTCAATACATATTGTAGCAATTATTAAAAAATTAGAAAAAAATGTATCCTTCTTCATCACTCCGTTTTAAGGATATTTCGGATTCTGTAGTCTCATCGGGAGTTGATTTATTTACGTTTGACAAAGAGTAACAATTTATATAGAATTTTTGTAGTGGATACATTTTGTATCATCCTGTACATAGAATAGAAGCATCAATCCCGGAGAGGAGATGACGGGATGAAAGAAGTGATGATGTATTGCGTCAGTTGCTGTCGGATGCTTCCCATTGCCCAAAGCCACAGCTTGTATAAAACCGGCTTCTATAAGCATAATGTTCCGGCGGGGGTCTGCAAGGAGTGTCAATCGGCTTTGTTGGTGCATCGCAAGTAGACGGCTCCATTAAAAAGCAGTATAGGGGTCATGCATTTCAACAATTTTGTCCTTTGCTCTAGTATTGTATAATTGTGGAGATTGACATGATACAAGGGCAAAGGAGAATAGATTACATGAAGCAGGAACCGCTGGTAAGACTGCTCGGGGTTACGAAGAAAATCTCGTCCAAGGTTTTGGTAGATCATGTGACTTTAGATATCCCACCTGGACAAATCTTCGGGTTTCTTGGGCCGAACGGGGCAGGCAAGACAACGACCATTCGCATGATGGTCGGGCTGATGTCCATCACCCAGGGGGATATTACCATCGGGGGTTACAGCATACGGAAGAATTATGAACAGGCAGCCGCGCAGATTGGGGCGATCGTCGAGAACCCTGAAATGTATAAATTTTTATCTGGATATAACAATCTGAAGCACTTTGCGCGCATGATGCAGGGCATTACCAAGGAGCGAATCGATGAGGTAGTGGAACTTGTCGGGCTCGGGAATCGGATTCATGAGAAAGTGCAGACCTATTCGCTGGGGATGCGCCAACGGCTCGGCGTGGCACAGGCACTACTGCATCGACCGAAGCTTCTGATCCTGGACGAGCCTACGAATGGCTTGGACCCGCAGGGCATTCGGGAGCTGCGTGATTATTTGCGCCGATTGACGCAGGAGGAAGGGACGACCGTATTCGTCTCCAGTCATTTGTTGTCTGAAATGGAGCTGATGTGTGATACCGTTGGCATTATACGTCACGGCAAGCTGATTGATATCCGGCAGCTGCGGACGGCCGAGGGAGAGCGGGTGTTTGAAGAGACGGCTTTTACCGTCAATAACGCGGATGCAGCGGCAGTACTGCTCCAAGAATTCCAAGTGTCAGCCCACGATCACCGAATCATTGTCCGCGGCGACGAGAACATGATTGCGGATATCAACGCGGTATTGGTCGGGGCGGGCATACGCGTGTATGCCATACAGCCGGTGACCCGGTCGCTAGAGGATCAATTTTTGGAAATGACGGGAGGGGGATCCGTTGTTGAATAACTTTACCCGTCTTGTTGCCAATGAGAATATGAAAATTTACTATCGCGTACGGACATGGGTCATGCTGGGGATTCTTCTATTGTTTAATGCGGCCATGCCTACCATGCTGTACTTTACGAATGCGCCGATGGATGTCTGGACCGTATTTACATGGACGGAGAGTTTCACCATCTACCTAAGTACCATATTCACGGTGATCGTCGCGTCGGACATCGTGGCCGGGGAGTTTGCCGGAGGCACCATCAAATTGCTGCTGATTCGGCCGTGGAGCCGAGGGAAGATTCTGTTGTCCAAATTCACCTCCCTGATCCTATTCGGTCTGCTCTGTGCAGGAATCACGGCCGTGGTGGGGATCGCCATGTCGCTGCTCTTGTTCTCCGGCAACACCGGATTATCGGGTGGATTCGAGGGATCGTCGATGAACAACTCCCTGCTTCTCCTGCTGACGGATACGATCCAGGCACTGGTCATCTCGCTGATTGCGTTTATGCTCTCTACGGTATTTCGTTCTGGCGGTCTGGCGATTGGATTATCGCTGCTGGTCCTGTTCACCAAGGATATTTTCGGTTTTATCTTTAATCCGGAGCGGTTTGAATGGGCGAAGTATTTACTCTTTCTCCACACCGACCTGAGCGGCTATATCCAGTCGCCTGTCGGACCGGGGGGAGTAGGATTAGGTTTTTCCATCACGATTCTGGGTGTTTATTGCTTGTTGTTCATGCTCATCTCTTGGTTGGTCTTTACGAAGAGAGACGTGGCAGCCTAATGATAAGAAAAGAGCTCCTTCTGTCCGTGTGAATCACAGGGATGGGAAGGGGCTCTTTCATTATATCGGCTGAAAGAACTGGCCGATCGATATAAAACTGCCGGGTTCGGGTGGTCGCCGTCCATATGCTGGGTTAACCTGCTTCCGAGCGCTGGAGCGGCAGTGTGGTGTCCGTTGACTCCGCAGTTTCTTGACTGGAGGTTTGATGCTCCATTCGGCTAGCTCCATTTAGGAGTCCGCCTTCCATAACGATTAGGGAAGCGGCGTAAACATCCCCATACATTTGCCCGGTAGGCGTAATAGTCAGTTTGTTTTCCGCCGTCACATCGCCGTACACCTTGCCGGCGACGATGACTTCCCGAGCGGAAATATTGGAGCGGGCAATCGCTTCTTCGCCGATGGTGACACAGCCTTGGCTTTCAATGGAGCCGTTAAAGCGGCCGTCAATCCGCAGGTTTTCCTCGCATTGCAGCACGCCCTCAACTTCGCTTCCTGGTCCAATTAGCGTATCCGTTCGCTGGGAAGCCCGTTTGTTCTTGTTTTTCTTTTTCATATTACATTCCTCCTCATCATGAATGGATGGTGTTTACTGCAGATAAGGCAACGGGTCAATCGTCTGGTTGTTTTTGACGACCTGAAAATGAAGATGAGGGCCTGTGCTTCGCCCGGAGGATCCCAGCTTGCCAATGGCTTCACCTTGATCGACATGATCGCCTACCGACACGTCCAGACTGTCCAGATGCATGTACCAGGTCTCCAGACCATTCGGATGTTTGACCACGATATAAAGCCCCCGGGCTCCGCTGCGTTCCGCTGCCGTCACCTCACCGGCACCTGCAGCATAGATGGGATCCCCGGTTTTACCGGCAATATCGATGCCGGCATGATAGGCCGAACGCCCGGTAAAAGGATCGCTCCGATAACCGAAATTCGATGTCAGCCGTTTAGAGGTGGTTGGCCATAGAGAGGGCGTGCCTTCACGTTTCTCTTGGGTCTCCTGGGCTTGATCCAGCGTGCGCGGAATATGACGCTCCATGCGTGAAATCAACTGCTGAATCTCCTCGAAATCATCATGGGTCTCCCTTGCGAGACTTAACATTTCATTCTCATGAACGGCAATGAATTCCCCTCCGACATGCTGCTTATCCTCCGCTGTGATGGAGGAGGTCTGTCCTGACAAGCTGCCGTGCTTCTGAATAAACTGCTGAAGCTCCTGCTCCAGCTGCTGAACGCGCTCCATCTGGACCTTCGTTTGCTCTGCTTCACCCGACAGCTGAATGATAGCTTTGTTTAGGCGTTCTATGGCTTCATCCTTGTCGGTAACTGTCACTTCCATCTTTAAAGCTTCCAGGCTTTTCAGCATCAGCTGCTGCTCCAGTCCCGAGATCGTTTGAGCCGACTGGATTTGCAGGGAAACGATCAGTCCGGCGATGGACAAAATAGCGGCCGCGGGCACCGCTATCATGAGAGGCTTGGACAGATGGATCTGTTTGACTGAATGCTGGGCATCCCGAAGCACCAGCAGGGTTAAGCGTTGTTTACGGTGTGTGGTTTTCATGGCATCTCCCTTCCATACATCGTTTGTGGATCATGGTACCCGCTAGACTTGGCCAGCTCCTTATCTAGTATGTATTCTATTCTTTCGAAGAACATGTCAAAAATTATTAGATAAGAGAACTTATTCAGTATGGTGCGTCATTGGGTAATTGAATAAATACATATGAAATTGGTCAATGATGTAGTGTAGTTATTCGGTTCAAAATACCACTATTCTTCATGGTGAGGAGGCTGCCGGTATGGTGTGGCTTCTGGTTGCACTTATTATTTTTATTTTGCAGATGGTTGCAGTGCTGCTGCTGGAATTTCGGAATCCGTCCAAGGCCGTGGCCTGGCTGTTTATTTTATTTTGCCTCCCATTGATCGGGTTTGTACTCTATTTCTTTGTGGCGAGGGACTATCAGAAGCGGTTGAAGATTCGCAAGCGGGGCTCCAGACTGTTTCAGGAGCTCAGGGGGCACCTCTGGGATCGGGCCGCTGTTGTCCGGCACAAGGAAGGTATGAACAATGCCGGATTTCATCATAATGACCGTTTGTTCAATCTGCTCAATCACTTGTCGGAGAGTCCGATCACGGGGTGTAATCAGAGCCGCGTGTTGACGGACGGGGAAGAGACTTATGCTGCTATGTTGAGCGCTATGGAACAGGCCAAACACCACATCCATGTGGAGTTCTATATCTTTCGTCATGACCGGATCGGCACGAAGTTTCAGGATATCATGATTCGAAAGGCGCAAGAAGGCGTGAAGGTACGCCTGGTTTGTGACGGGCTGGGCAGTTATAAACTTAAGAAAACGTTCATTCAGCGGTTCAAGGAATCGGGAGTGGAGTTCTATTTCTTCCTGCCCGCCATGGTTTCGATGTTCAGCCGCAGAATCAATTACCGGAATCACCGTAAAATCGTCGTGGTGGACGGCATCATCGGTTTTCTTGGCGGGATTAACGTCGGGGACGACTATCTGGGCGAATACCCGAAAATGGGCTACTGGCGCGATACGCATCTGGAAGTAAAGGGAGATGCGGTGTACTTCCTGCAAAATGTGTTTCTGCACGATTGGAAGCTTGCATCCGGAGAACGCATCGCGGATTTCGGGCTGTTCCCGAAGCATCAATGCACGGGGGATGAGCAAGTGCAAATATTGAGCAGCGGACCGGATCTGAACTGGAATGCCATCCAGGAGATGTGCTTCGGGGCGATTTCCGTGGCCAAAGAACGGATATGGATCACAACGCCGTATTTCATTCCCGATGAAGGGATATATGAGGCGCTGAAGACGGCAGCGGTGAGCGGTGTGGATGTACGGATCATTATTCCGGATCGTGCCGATTCCCGTTTTGTGAAAATGGCGAGCTTGTCCTACGTGGAAGAACTGCTGGCAGCGGGAGTTACCTTCTACGAGTATGAAAAAGGGTTCATCCATGCCAAGGTGCTCATTGTGGACGAGCTTCTCGGCTCGGTCGGTACGGCGAATATGGATATGCGGAGTTTCTTCTGTAATTTCGAGCTGACAGCCGTACTGTTTGATCAGGCCCCGATAGAACGGTTGGTTTCGGATTTTAAGGAGGATCTCAAACAGAGCCGACTGATTGACGCGGAGGTATTTCGTCAGCGCGGAAGATGGCAGAGAGCAGCCGAAATTTTATGCAGGATGCTGTCACCCTTATTATAAAAGGAATAACTTACATGAGATGTGGGAATGACGGAAATCCGAGTAAAAAGCAGGATAAACTGCGAAAAGACTATGTCCAGCTTTTGTTTATATGATAGAATATTTATAAGGGTTTCACTTATAAATATAAATTAGCTTAGCTTTCATAAGTTGAACGGGGGAGATTTATGTCAAGTGATGTGAAGATTCTTGCGCCAGTGAAAGCGGAGCAGCAGAAGCCGGAGAATCCCAAGGCAGGCTCAACCACCTTGAAGCTTCTCCGTCGTCTGGTGTTCTTAACTTTCGGTGCGGTACTGATGGCAGTAGGGCTGGAGATCTTTCTGGTACCCAACAAAATTATTGACGGGGGCATTACCGGCGTATCCATTATGGTTTCCCATATCACCAATGTTCCGCTAGGTATATTCCTGACATTGTTCAACCTTCCGTTTTTGTTTATGGGGTATAAACAAATCGGGAAAACCTTTGCATTATCCACGCTGTTCGCCGTAGTGATCATGTCCATTGGAACTTATTTTCTGCATCCCGTCGATCCGATCACTATCGATCCGCTGCTTGCGGCCGTGTTCGGCGGCGTTCTGCTTGGTATCGGGGTTGGTCTTGTTATCCGGTCCGGCGGCTCCTTGGACGGAACGGAAATCGTAGCCATTCTGATCAACAAGAAGACACCGTTCTCCGTCGGCGAAATCGTGATGTTCATTAACGTATTTATTCTTGGCAGCGCAGGATTTATTTTCGGTTGGGATCATGCCATGTACTCGTTGATTGCTTATTACCTGGCGTTTAAACTGATTGACATTACAATCGAAGGCATTGATCAATCCAAATCGGTTTGGATTATCAGTGATAAGCATAAGGAGATCGGTGATGCGTTGACCCAACGTTTGGGACGCGGCGTAACCTATCTGGATGGTGAGGGCGCTTATTCCGGGGACAGCAAGAAGGTTATCTTTGTTGTCATTACCCGTCTGGAAGAAGCGAAACTCAAATCGATCGTGGAAGATTGGGACTCCCAGGCTTTTGTCGCCATCGGGAACATCCATGATGTGAAGGGCGGCCGCTTTAAGAAGAAAGCCATTCACTAATAACCATGAAGTGTTATGTTCCACCCATGTTGAGAGTTAACACGGGTGGAACATTTTTTTGTTTAAGGGGCATCTGCGTGCAGGCGAAGCGCCTTCTTCTCTCGCCCATATTGACGAATGATTCTTGTCATCGCCTGCACTGCCGCGGATTGACCCACGGCCTGGTTCACGGTTCCGGTGAAATAGAGTCCTGATTCGGGGTGATGGAAGGCAAATGCGCCGGATTGCCCCCAGTGACCGATAAGTCCTCGCCCTAGGCCGAATGGAGAGAGCGGCTGTCTTGAAATGCCGATGCCATAGAAAAAGGGTCCAGGTGCCCATAGAAAATTCCATTGCCTCTGGAGCTCATCCAAATCGCTGATCGGAAACAAATCCCCGTTAAAAAAGGAGCGCAGGAACATCATCGTTTCCCTTGCCGTTGAGACAATGCCGCCTTCCGCTCCGATGGACGCCATGTACAAAGGAAGGTCCAAACGCTTTTTCTTAAAATAGAAAGGAACGGTGCTGGTATCCTCGGGATCATCGAAAAAATACGTTTGTGTCAGATTCAGCTTGTCGAAGATGTACTCCTTGAATACGTTCTGAATGGATTCGCCCTTGATATTCTCGATTATTTGTCCAAGCAGCCTGTAGTTGGTGTCGGAATATTGGGCTTTATTTCTTTGGCCAGGTTTGAATTTGGGCTTTAGCCGTCTGGCTGCATCCAATGTTTTGTCCAGACTCCAAGCCTGATCATGCCCGGCAATGAGATCCGAGAAGACGTCCCCGGAAAAATAGTCCGGGATGCCTGACGTATTGGACATTAACTGTTTGACCGTGATTTCTTCGGTGTAATCCCTGTTCTCCATCATATGGAGTCCCGCCATGATCTCTTTTGAAAGGTACCTGCCGATTGGATCATCGAGCCCAATCCGCTGCTCCGCCCGTAATTTCAAAAGTACAGCTGTCACGTACAATTTGGTCACGCTGGCAATGAAATAGCGGTCCTCGGTCTGCATCTCCCCGCCGCTGCTGACAAGGGAAAGGGATTGCATCTGGTCCTCAACGCATAAAACCGTGCTAAACACATTCCTTTTATTAGCGAGCCGAGCCAAGCATTCATCCAGAAGCGACTGCTCCAGGTATCTTCCCATTCTCCATATACCTCCCACAGATTGTTATTTATCGATGCCTTATACAGCTTCACTTCTCCTGCTGTTTCCGCAAACGAGCGGCACGTATGAAATCTTCAGCGGCTTCGTCCATCATATGGATCATCTTGATGTCATCCATACTCTCCGTGAATAAATCATTGGCTAGCATGACACAGAGACCTGTCTGAAAGGTTTGCATTTTCAATAAAATAGATTGCAGCTCCTGATCAGAAAATCCCGAAAGCTCCGGGTCCTGCTTCATCAACACGATAACCTCACGAATTTGTTCCGGGGTATTCTTCATATGGGGATTGTTCTTCATAATCAAATCCCGGTAGAGTACAGGGTATTCCTTGGCGAACCGGAGACTTGCCATGCCGATATCCCGGAACGGCTGCCCGGATTGCTGCTCTGTAATCAATCCTCTGGCCACCTGGAAGGCCTTTTCGACGACCTGTTGAACCAGTTCTTCAGCATCGTTGAAATTGACATAGATCGGCGCGATGGAGCTGCCCAGACGTTCAGCTACTTTACGAATCGTAATGGACTCGATTCCATCGGTCTTGGCAATGTCAAATGCGGCTAGCACGATATCTTGTTTGGTGAACTTCGTTTTCGGTGCCATGGCTGTCTGCAACTCCTTGGATTAATTATATGTAGAACAATCGATATATATCACATGATATATATTAATTATAAAGCGGAATTGGACCAAGTTCAACATATTATGATGAAGCGTTGCTGGAGGTTAATTTGAAAATCCAGTAAAACCCACTTATAATAAGAACATATGTTTGTTAAAATAATAATAGTTCAAAATACAGTAATAATACAGGATCAGAGGGGAGGAAGAGGAGTGGCTCGTACGTTATATGAACGGGTAACGACCAAACAGACTTTAAACAGAGTAAAGGAAGAGAGGATGCCCTTCGATTGGTCCATTAATCCGTACCGCGGATGCGGGCATGGATGCAGCTTTTGCTATGCCCGCGCTTTTCAATCCTTTATCGGTATGGGGGCGGAAGATGAGTTTCAGCATCATATCTTTATGAAGTCGAATGCAGCCGAAGCGCTGGAGAAGCAGTTATCGAGTGCGGCGAGGAAGTTTGATCATGATATTGAAGCGATGCGCAGATCGATTGGACAGGTTACGATCGGAACGGCAACCGATCCGTATCAGCCGATCGAGGGCAAGGAGGGGATTACGCGGGAGTGCCTGAAGCTGCTCGCTAAATACCGCATCTCCACGAGCATTACAACGCGTTCTCCGCTCGTGCTCAGGGATTTGGACATATTGACCCGGATGGAGAATGTGTCCGTTAACATCAGTCTCAACACGCTGAATGGGGACATCATCCGGAAGCTGGAGCCGGCATCGCCTCATCCGGAGGGCAGGCTCGATACGATCCACCGATTATCGGCTGCAGGCATACGAACGGGCTTGTTTGTGGCGCCTGTGCTGCCCTTTTTGACGGATAAGGAGTCGGAACTGAGGGATCTTTTGTCGCAGGCGAAGGTGAGGGGTGTTTCTTTTGCGATGATCTCGTTACTGAGACTGTCGCGTGACGTGAAGAAATGGTATATCGAAACACTTAAACACCAGTTTCCCGAAGTGGTACAGCCTTACCGCGAGTTATATGGACAGGGCGCATATGCCGAAGAGCATTACGTACGTTCCTTCAAATCGATGGCGGCCAGGCTGCTGAACGAATATGAGCTGAATGGACTGACCACGGGGGCATCTACTGCCATAGTGAGTGAATCCGGGACGATTGCAAGCGGGACTTCTCAAGAGAACGAGACGCAGGAAGGCGCTCGCGATCATCTTCGTTCAGTCCGGGACCTGGCTGCTCCTGCACAGCCAAGGAAGCTGCCTCAACCGGCAGCGCCAGTCTCCGGCAAGGAGCTTATGCCGGATATTGAGCAGTTATCCTTTCCTTTTTGACGATCCCTTTCCTTGGGGCTTCAGATGTCGGATGACGTTCTCTATCGGTTGGGGAGGCAGGCTCTGAAGCAGGTCGCCCTTCTCTTTTAGCCGTTCTTCAATGTTCAGCAGATGAAATTCCGTGGGAGAAACATCCTGACGGACCTCGTCCCAAGTGAGCGGTGTGGAGACGGTCCCAAGCCGCCGGGCCCGCGGGGTATATGGAGCAGCGAGTGTCCTTCCGCTGTAATGCTGAAGATAATCGAAGTAGATCTTATCGCCGCGATTTTTTTTAAGCCGTTCGATGGTGAACAGCTTAGGGAACTTCTCGGTTACATATTGCCCCACGAATTGGCCGACCGTACGAAGTTCATCGAACGTAATGCCTTCCGGAATCGGAACGATGATCTGCACCCCGGTAGCGCCTGAGGTTTTTGGGACGGAGGACAGGCCCAAGGAGCTCAGCACGTCCCCTACAATCGCGGTCGCTTCCATGATCCGTGGCTCCTCCGGCAGCGTAGGATCCAGATCAATCATCCATTCGCAGGGCAGAGTGCTGCCTGCCAGATGCAGGGAAGGGTGAAACTCAAGCGCAGCCAGATTCCCCAGCCAGAGCAGCTCCGGCAGTCCGTTCAACAGCACGTAGTTAATATTTTCGTGGACATAGGTCTGAACAAAAGGCGGCAGCGGCTCCGGCGCATTTTTCTGATAGAAGGATTCGCCTTCGGCCCCGTGCGGATACCGGATGGTCGTGAGCAGCCTTCCCCGGCAGTATCGGAGCAGGAACGGGGAGATGGCCGCAAGCTTTTGCAGATACATCGCTTTGGTAATGCCGACTTCAGGCCATAGTGGTTTGTCGGGATTCGTAATTTGAATCTCCTGTCCCTCGATCGTCAGGGTGCCTTTGACGGTACGAGCCATATTGTTTACACCCCCTCAATCGATACGAGTTTGGGATGGCGCATCATGCCATCCTGACTCCACTCGAGAAATGTGACCTGAACCGAAAGCGGCTGGCTAAGCCAGGCCAGCTGTTCTTTCTTCAGGTCGGTATGAAGCGTATTCCATATCGCCTCAGCACGATGGCTCTCGGCGTATTGCAGCAGCCTCTTCTTCGTCTGCTCATTAAGCCCCAGGGAAGCCCGGCCGATATAGTTGCCGTCGTCATCGGCAATGACGAGGCTGGCCACGCGGCCTTCCCTGATAATCATGGCGACGGCGGTGGCTGTCAAGTTCACGGCAATCTTTTTCTTGTACCAATCCCGATGTTTCTTGCCTTCACGATAAGGAGAGGAGAGGCGCTTCATCACAATGCCCTCCCATCCCCGTTCTTCGGCCCAACTCCATAAATGCTCGCCTTCAAGAAACAGATCCGCGGTCAGGAGGCCCGGCGTGTCGGAAACGATCTCCTTCAGGCGGTGGTGTCGTTCAAGATATGGCAGCTTGCGCATGTCTTGGTCGCCGTCCACCAGAATGTCAAAGAGAACATAAGTAAACAGAGGAGCGTTCGTGCTGACCGCACGCGAACGCTCCCGCTGAAGAACTTTCTGAAACACGGGACGACCAAGCTCCGGATGAAAATACACAACCTCGCCATCCAGAAGAAGGCGCCGTTCCTGCACGCCGGATAATGCCTGAACGACTTCGGGATACAGAGAGGTTTTATCGAGCAGCTTGCGGGAGTATAGCGATACGCGGTTTTGGTCAATTCCGGCGAGTATGCGAACACCGTCCCATTTCAGTTGATAACCCCAATCCTCGCCCGTCGTGATCTGATCTGTTGAGATGGGTGCCATCGGCTCTTTGGGCAGTAGATTCTGCAATTGTCCCATACGGATCAGGATGTGGAGTCGGTTTTCTTGGATTTGGTTGTCCGGCGCTTCGGCTTCGGTGCGTCAAGCTCGCCTTCTCCGCCGCTGACTTTGGCAGCCGGTTCTTTGGCAGCCGTCTTCCGGGTTGTTTTACGCGGCTTCGGTTTGGTGCCCGGATCCGTTCCGATCGGCTTTACGGCTTCGATGCTTGCCTGGAGAGCAGCCATCAGATCGACAACGTTGGTCTCCTGACGAGCAGGGGCAATCTTGATTTCTTCGCCGGATACTTTGGCGTTGATCAGATCCAGCAGACGTTCGCGATAATCATCCGTATATTTCTCAGGATCAAAGGGAGTCGACAGCTGGTCAATCAGCAATTTGGCCATATCGAGTTCCTTGGAGTTAACCTCGGTTCTTTCAGGCAAATTCGGGACCTGGGAGATCGGCCGGATCTCATCCGGGTAGAAAATCGTCTCGATCGACAAGCATTCATCGAGCACCCGGATCGCGGCCAGACTGCTCTTCGAGCGAATGGCGATTTTGGCGATGCCGATTTTGCCGGACTGCTTCATCGCTTCCAGCAGGAGTCGATATGCGTTTGCGCCTGCCTGATCCGGAGAAAGGTAGTACGTCTTTTGAAAATAAATCGGGTCAATTTCGGTCAGATCCACAAAGTCCAGAATGGTAATGTTTTTGCTGTTCTGCTCCGCCAGCTGCTCCAATTCTTCTTTTTCGAACAGCACGAATTTCCCCTTCTCATACTCGTACCCCTTCGTAATTTCCTCCCAGGCAACTTCCTCTTCACATACCGGACATTTACGGATGTAAGAGAGCGGGCTGCCGCATTCCTTGTGAATGTACCGCATCGAAATATCCTTATCTTCCGTAGCCGAGAACATCTTGACGGGCACGTGCACCAGACCAAAGCTGATCGCGCCCTTCCATACCGTATGCATTCTATGAAACCTCCTATCAAATTCTAATATGTTTGGGTATGACCGTGTAGTAAACGTAATAAACGACTGCTATAAATTTTTGTACTACCTCTATTAGTGTGCCCAAAAAAAGACTCTAGTATGAGTTATAGCTCGAGATTGCATAATTAGAACCGGTTTGTGGCATATTGACGATGAACTCTGCCTGTATAAGGAGGTATTTTTCGTCATGATGGAGTCTAGAGAAACCGAAACGTCGGAGGAGATACAGAAGGACAGGGCCTCGGATCATTCCGCTGCAGAAGCGGTGAACGGGGACATGGTGGATTGGAACAGCCTGACTTCGGAGGAGAGCGAGATCTCTCGGGAATCTACGATGTTTGATATTGACCGGATGATCAATGAAGGCCTTGGCGGAGGCAATGTCACATTGGATAATGGGCTGATCGGCCCTTCCACAACCGATACGATGGACGTCGTGGACGAATCGCCAAGAAATATGGAGAAGGAGGATTAAACGTATGGAGATACAGCGCGCCGTGGAAATTTTCAATTCCAAGGATACTTACAAAGTCAATCTGGAAGGGGAATCGGTTTGGATCGAGCATGTGGATCAGCAGAAGGGGATGGCCACCGTCCAGGTTGGCTCCCGTCCGACTAATACGCTGACTGTGAACGTAGACCGGCTGCAAGAAGGCGAATAGCTTCTTAACGGGGAGAGGCTCTTGGCTTACGTCTAAGCGTTTAATAAACACGAAAAAAACACACCTTGTACGGGTCCCATATCGCCGGACACCGGACAAGGTGTGTTTGCGTTGATGGTGGTTAACGAAGCTCTCTAAAAAATAGTCGAACATCGTCAGTCAGCAGATCTGGAGCTTCCAATGCGGCGAAATGGCCGCCTCGGTCGAGCTCTGACCAGTGAACGACATGATACTGTTTCTCTACCATACTGCGAATGGAGAGATCCTTGGGAAAGACTGCTACGCCGGTGGGGACCGAGGAATATGGTGCCGGCGCTCCCCAATTATTGGAGCTTTCTTTATAAATTCTTGCGGAGGAGCCTGCCGTAGCTGTCAGCCAATAGATCGAGACATTCGTAAGAAGGAGCTCAAGGTCTACCGCATCCTCAGGAAGATCTGCCGTGGGATCGGTCCACTCCTTAAACTTCTCCACAATCCATGCAAGCTGCCCGACAGGGGAATCCGTTAAACCGTAGGATAGTGTCTGGGGTCTGGTCGCTTGAAGGATAGCATATCCGGAACCATCAAATCCCCCGCCGGCTAATTCATCATAGCGCAGTTTCTCTGCGGCCGTAAGGTTCTCGCTTTCAGCCGGATCTCCGGTGGGAAACACCGATAGACCGTTACAATGAACGCCTACGATTCGCTCAGCAGCGATCCGGCCTAGTTCTGCTGAAACCATGCTCCCGGTATCTCCCCCCTGTGCTCCATAACGCTCATAGCCCAGGCGGCGCATTAATTCATCCCACGCTTTAGCGACACGTTCGATATTCCATCCACGTTCCGTTGTATGCCCGGAAAAGCCGAAGCCTGGGAGGGACGGGATTACGAGATGAAATGCGTCGGACGGATTCCCACCGTACTTCCCGGGATTGGTGAGCGGTTCAATCATATGCGTGAACTCCACAATGGATCCTGGCCAGCCATGGGTTATGATTAGAGGAAGCGCATCGGGCTCAGGGGAGCGAACATGCAGGAAGTGAATGTTTTGCCCATCGATGGTGGTCATGAATTGGGGGAATTCATTCAGCATGGCTTCATATTTACGCCAGTCATAGGAATCCTTCCAATAGGTTGATAGCTTTTTCAGGTAAGACAGCGGCGTTCCATATTCCCAATGATTATCCTCCAGGTCATCAGGCCACCGAGTGCGGGCCAAACGTTCCTTAAGGTCAAGCAGGTCCGACTCTGGAATTTGAATGCGAAAAGGAAGTATGGTTTTTTCTGAACATGGGGCTGTATTCGATTCATTCGTGGGGTTCATAATAATCCTCCTCAAATCTCTTGATCATTGTTATGGTTTAACTATAATGCTTAATCTTTGACTACGTAGTGTCAGTGTTTGCAACCCGGTTTGACGTTTCTATTCTCATCTCAGTCATGAAGCGAAACTCATGTTCTTGCAGCCGGTTGGGAGGACCGATATAATGAAGATCAAGTATTTTGAGATATGGGCAAACTAAGTAAAGGGTGGGTTATCAGTGAACAATGGCCGTACGGAGGGCCCGTTTCGAATGATTTCAAGCAGTCTGGAGGAGACGGAGCAGCTTGCTGCCTGGCTGGCCGCGAGGGCGGAGCCAGGGACTGTCATCGGTCTGGACGGGGATCTTGGAGCAGGGAAAACGGCATTCTCCAAACAATTTGCACAGCACCTTGGTGTGAACGGGGTTGTGAATAGCCCGACATTTACGATTATTAAAGAATATGAGGGGCGTCTGCCGCTCTACCATATGGATGTGTACCGTTTGTCGATTGATGAAGCGGATGAGCTCGGGCTGGATGAGTATTTTTTTGGTGAGGGGGTTTGTCTCGTAGAGTGGAGCAGCCTGATCACCGAGCTCTTGCCTGAGCGGTATCTACATATCCAGCTAGAAACGACAGGCGAAACGCACCGGATTATCACACTTTCAAGCCAGGGAGAGCCCTATGGCGAGTGGTGCCGGGATTTGAATGAAAAATGGGGTAGCTGGAATGAACAACAATGACACGAAGCCGCAGCAGCGGTTTTTGGCGCTGGATACGTCTACGGCATCGCTAGCGGTATCCGTGATGGAGCAGGACAAGCTGCTGTCGGAAGTTAACACGAATGCGGACCGCAACCACTCGGTGCATCTGCACCCGGTGATGGCACAGGCGCTTGCGGAAGCAGGCCTAGGCATGGACCAGATGGACGGCATTGCCGTAGGTGTAGGTCCGGGTTCTTATACCGGAATTCGGATTGCGGTAACGGCTGCCAAAACATTGGCATGGGCTAATCACATCCCGGTTGTCGGGGTATCCAGCCTGCATGCCTTGGCATGGGGGGGCTTGAAGTCTGGATGGCATCAAGCCGAGCCAAAGAAGGGAGTCCACTGGGTCATTCCGCTGCTGGATGCAAGACGGGGACAAGTGTACACGGCATTATTCGCTGCCGATTCAGAGAGCCAAGGGGATGCGCCGATACGTATGGAAGCAGATGGTATTCGCCTGATGCAAACCTGGGTGGAAACCATAAAGGAACGTATCAGCAAGCTGCCTGAAGAGGAGCGTCCGGTTTGCATTTGGTTTATTGGGGAAGTGGAGCTTCATGCCGAAACCGCCCGAGGGCTTGAGCCGTGGTTTGGAGACCGGCTGCATATTCATCCGTATTCGCTTGAAGGCCGCTGGATGGGGTACTTGGGAGCGGCCAGATTGCTCGCGGGGGAAGCGGATGATGTGCATACACTAATACCCAACTATACACAGCTTTCCGAAGCGGAAGCGAACCTGCTGCGTAAGCGGTGAAGGGAGCGTAGGATTCGTCATGGATCAGCAGAAGAAGCCGGTAGATGGTGAAGACGGTTTGTCCTTTCGGTTGATGACCTTGGAGGATATTCCGGAGGTTCTCGAGGTGGAGCGCGAAGCGTTTACCGTGCCCTGGACCGAGGAAGCTTTTCACAATGAACTGAAACTGAATCATTTTGCACGTTATATGATTATGGAGTACGAAGGCCGAACCGTAGGGTATGCCGGCATGTGGACGATCGTGGATGAAGCGCACGTCACGAATATTGCCCTGCTGGAGCAGTATCGCGGACGCAAATGGGGCGATCGGCTGCTGACGGAACTGATGAAGACCGCTGCTTATATGGGGATGGAGAAAATGACGCTCGAGGTTCGGGTGTCCAATCACGTTGCCCAGCGTTTATATATCAAAAAAGGGTTTAAACCAGCCGGTGTCCGGAAGGGGTATTATTCCGATAACCAGGAAGACGCACTCATCATGTGGGCAGATCTGCCCCCTTATCGGGAGGACGATGGCGAGGAAGGAAGTCAAAGGCTATCATGAAGGATGAAAAAATAGACCGGCAGCACAGCTGCATATTGGCGATAGAAACGAGCTGTGATGAAACCTCGGTTGCCGTCGTAAAGGATGGCTGCGAAGTATTGTCCAGCGTCATTGCCAGCCAGATTGAAACGCATAAGGCATTTGGCGGGGTGGTGCCCGAGGTGGCCTCCCGCAAGCATGTGGAGAGCATTACGTTAATTATTGAGCAGGCCGTAGCCGAGGCCGGGATCGAAATGAAGGATTTGTCGGCGATCGCCGTCACGCAGGGTCCCGGTTTGGTCGGAGCGCTTCTCGTGGGCGTCATGGCTGCCAAAAGCCTGGCCTTTGCGCTGGGCAAGCCGCTGATCGGCACGCATCATATTGCGGGCCATATTTACGCAAACCGCTTTGTGGGCGATATCGCCTATCCTTGCATGGCGCTGGTTGTTTCCGGCGGCCATACCGAGCTGGTCTACATGAAGGACGAGGGCAGCTTTGAATTAATCGGCAGGACGCGGGATGATGCGGTTGGCGAAGCGTACGACAAGGTGGCCAGGGCGCTTGGCTTCCCGTATCCCGGAGGCCCGCATGTCGACCGTATGGCCTTGGAAGCCGAGGAGGTCGTGGATCTTCCCCGCGTATGGCTGGAGCCCGATTCTTATGACTTTAGCTTCAGCGGTTTGAAGTCGGCTGTATTAAATGTCGTCAATCAGAGCAAAATGCGTGGAGAGGACGTTCGGACGGAAGCGATAGCCCGGGGCTTTCAGGAATCCGTTGTGGAGGTGCTCGTGGAGAAGGCGGTTCGCGCGGTCAAAGCATACGATGCCAAACAGCTGCTGCTGTGCGGTGGCGTTGCCGCCAATCGCGGGCTCCGTAAAGTTTTGGCTGAACGATGCGAGCAGGAAGGGATTCCGCTAACGATTCCCCCATTTCAGTATTGCACCGATAACGGGGCGATGATTGCCGCCGCGGCCCATTTGAAATGGAAGCAGGGGAGCTTTACGCCGCTCGATATGAAGGCAGACCCGCAAATGTCGCTGGAACTTTGGGCGGAACCATTAAGCTAAAGCGTCTTGACACGTCTCTATATAGGACGTATAATCATGATCAAATTCCAGAATATTGAAACGCAAAGAACAGGACCAGTAAGGTGAACCTTGGATGAAGAGAGCTGCGGGACGGTGCAACGCAGACGAGAGGGACCTGAACTCACCTGGGAGCGGAGCAGGGGAACCTTGCGCAATAAAATGCCGATCCGGCATGGATGAAATTGCGGAGTTTGACCTTGTTACGGGATGGCCTCCGTGAGAATGGCTGCGCACAAATCATTTGTGATTTGGCGATGGAGGGGGCTTTAAGATCCGGGAGACAGCAGTATGAACCCGGGAGCTTAGAGTCAACAAGAGTGGTACCGCGATAGGATAGCCTGTCGTCTCTTGAATAAGAGACGGCAGGCTTTTTTGCATTCTTATTAGGCAGCTAATGCTTTGATCAAGCAAAAGTAGGCATATGACAACGAAACGGTGCAAAAGAGGCAGGATACCCGGTGAAGGGAGCCGGATATCATGAGGTTTTTCCTAACAGCATATCGTGTAAACGCGATGAACGGGAGCAGTAAAAGGGAGCTGTCTACAGAGAGCTGCGGGTATGGTGTGACGCAGCGGCAGCAACCTTCGAATCTCGCCCGGGAGCGGAAGAGGGGAACATCTTGCATCGGCTGGTTTGGTCCATGGATCGGCTGCCAAGCATGCAGGCTTTATCCTCTTACGGCGTTTCCTCCGTCATCAGGATGTCCATCTCTTCATGTCCGGCCGGTATGAAGAGATCATGGACTTGAGTGGATGCGTATGTGTCGCGGTAGAATAGCTGCGAACAAGGCGCGTCAATTAGAGTGGTACCACGGAGGGTTCTAAGCCCGTCGTCTCTTGTATGAAGAGATGGCGGGCTTTTTTTGCTGCCGGCAGCAGCAGGGTGGGATCGGACGCAAGTCGACGTGCGGACGTAAAGCGAAGATATCGAGCAGATGGGACAACAAGTTTGTAGGAAATCGGGCTACCATAACCAAGGAGGATTATACGAAGATGATTGAATCCATGAGAACCATTCAAATATTCGATACCACATTGCGGGACGGGGAACAGGCGCCAGGAGCAAGCCTGCAGCCTGAACAGAAGATTGCGCTGGCCGGAAAGCTGGCGGAGCTGGGCGTTGACGTCATGGAGCCCGGATTTCCGGTGTCTAGTCCCGGGGAGTTTGCCGCAGTGCAGGCTATCTCAAGACAGCTGCAGCAGGTGGAAATATGCGGATTCGCGCGTGCTGTAAAAGGGGATATTGATGCTGCCGTTAAGGCCACCCAGGACGCGGCCAGAAGGCGAATCCATCTGTTTATTTCGTCTTCCGACATTCATCTTCGCCACCAGCTGCGCATGAGCCGTCCGGATGTGATGGCAAGGGCACGTGAGATGACTGCTTATGCGAAGCAGTTCAGCGACGTGGTGGAATTTACGGCGATGGATGCCTCGCGTACCGGTATTGACGACTTAATTGAGATGGTGGAGGCCGTCATTGAAGAGGGTGCAACGATGATCAATCTGCCCGATACGGTTGGATATGCACTTCCGAATGAATACGGCGAGATGTTCCGACGCGTGCGGGAAGGTGCCCGTGGCGGAAAGACGGTCGCCTACAGCGCCCACTGCCACAATGATCTCGGTCTGGCTGTGGCCAACAGCCTGGCCGCTATTGAGAACGGCGCCAGCCAAATCGAGGTTACCGTGAATGGAGTGGGCGAACGTACAGGCAACTGCGCACTGGAGGAGCTGGTCATGGCTCTATCTACCCGGGGTGACATGCTGCGGGCGGAGACGGGCATTACGGCCGAGAAGCTGTATGAAGTATCCCGTCTCGTTAGCGGTGCGATGCATTTTCCAATTGCCTTCAATAAGCCTGTGGTTGGCCGGAACGCCTTCCAGCATGAATCCGGCATCCACCAGGACGGTCTGCTGAAGGATCGAAGCACCTACGAGATTATGGACCCGGAAAAGCTGGGCATCCCACGGAGCATGATCGTGCTGGGTAAGCATTCCGGTCGTCATGCGCTGAAGGATCGTCTTGCCAGGTACGGTGTTCAGCTCGAAGGAGCCGAGATGGAGTCCTTGTACGACACCTTCAAGGAGACGGCTGACCGTCAGAAGGTGGTCAGCGATGATCAACTGCTGCAGATGGTGAGCAGTACATTGGGCAAGCCGGCACAGGTATATGAGCTGGCCGAGACGCAGGTCATTTCCGGCACGGGAAGCAGCCGGGTTGCGGCCGTCACGCTGCGCCATCTGTGCGAGCAAACGGAAGCCACCTACTCCAGCGTGGCGGACGGTCCTGTTCAAGCCGTTATTTCGGCGATCAGCCAAGGCATCAGCAGCGACATCCGCTTTGGTGATCTGGAGCTTCACTCATTAAGCAGCGGCGAAGATGCGCATGCCGAAGCAGCGGTCACGGTGGAGAAGGCCGGCAAGATCTTCCGCGGCACGGCGGTGCACCAGGATATCGTCATGGCGGCAGGCCTGGCTTATGTTGCTGCATGCAACTCGGCGTTGATGTCGGTTTAGGCAGGGAGGTTGATAAGGGGAACCTTAGAGTCTCCCCTTGTATTTACTTAGCATTGGCATAAGCGACCTTCCGAACCGGATTGAGGAGGGTCGCTTTTTTCAAAATTAAGCTCAACATAACTTGCAAAAAACAAGAGGTAAGTCTATATAGAGGCCTATTATATAAGACATATAATTCTGTCAAGTTGTGAACAACGTTATCCACATATTCGCCGAAAAATGTGCATAAGCGAGAAAAATGTCGATAAATCGGTCTTTTGCAAGATGCTGAAAAGAGGGGACAGGATTTTCAAATTTACCGGTGGAAACTGTGGATAATGTGAATAACTTAGTGGATAAAGCTGGATATAGGACCAAGGATGCGCGTATAACAACAAAAAAATGGCCGTTTCGGCCATTTTCATGGTAAACTTATGCACCATTACTGGGGATAAGTTTGTGTATAAGTGCAAAACTCCATTTGAAACACTTTTGTGAATTTTTTTTAATCTTCCAGCAATGACTCCCATTCGGCAAAAATTTGCTCAAGCTGACTCTTTTTCTCCTCTAACGACTGCTGCCGCTCTTGGAGTGCCATATAATCCTGATAGATCTCCGGCAATGTCATCTCGGTTTCCAATTGAGTAATGTCCGATTCCAGGGAGTGAATTTGCTCCTCCAGGCTTGCAAGTCTGCGCTGACGGTTTCGCTCCTCCCGCTTTGCTTGCTTCTCGGCTTCAAAGGAAACGGCTCCCTGTTTCTCGACGGCAGCTTCAGCTTTCCCTTCCTGTTTCAGGGTGTGACGAGCAAACGGCTCGGAAGGTTCGTCATTCATATCGAGAATTTCCTGCTTTTTCTCCGTATAGTCGTCATAATTACCCAGGAAATGTTGAATGCCGTCCGGATGAAGCTCGATGATGCGCTCGGCCATTTTGTTAAGGAAGTAACGGTCATGGGATATGAACAATAAAGTGCCTTCGTAATCCATGAGTGCCGATTCCAAAACCTCTTTTGCAAATAAGTCCAAATGGTTTGTCGGCTCGTCCAAGATGAGCATGTTGGCTTCCAGGAGCATCAGCTTGGCAAGCGAGACGCGTGCCTTTTCCCCGCCGCTTAAGGAACTGATCTTCTTGAGCACATCTTCACCGCTGAAGAGGAAGTTGCCCAGAACGGTGCGGATACGGGCTTCTTCCATATGCGGATAGGTGCCCCATAGCTCTTCCAGAACGGTATTGCTCGGATTCAGCTCGGATTGCTCTTGATCGTAGTAGCCGATCTTCACTTTTGTCCCCCATTGAAGCGATCCCCCCGTTGGTTTCAAGGTACCGATCAGGCATTTCAGGAGCGTCGATTTGCCAACCCCGTTGGGACCGATCAAAGCTACGGTTTCCCCGCGGCTGAGATCAAAGGAAACCTGTCGGAACAGCGGCTTGTCCTGTTCGAACGCAAGCGCAAGATCCCGCACATGAAGGACATCCTTACCCGACATATACTCGGCTTCAAAAGAAAAATGAGCTTTTTTCAAATCGCCCAGCGGTCTGTCGAGCCGTTCCATTTTATCCAGCGCTTTGCGGCGGCTCTGTGCGCGCTTGGTCGTAGAGGCCCGGACCAGATTTCGCTGAATGAAGGTCTCCATGCGGGAGATCTCATCCTGCTGCTTCTCGTATTGCTTCAGCTGGGATTCATATTCCGCTGCCTTCAGTTCAATATACCGACTGTAGTTGCCCGTATATTTTTTGGAATGGCGGCGTTCGATCTCCACAATGGTCGTTACCAGACGATCCAGGAAATAGCGGTCATGGGATACGACAAGCAACGAGCCGGAATATCCGCGCAAATAATCCTCCAGCCAGGTGAGGGTGGCGATATCCAGATGGTTCGTCGGTTCGTCCAGCATGAGCAGATCGGGTGCCTGCAGCAATATTTTTGCAAGGGCCAGCCTTGTCTTCTGCCCGCCGCTTAATGTGGCAATGGACGTATCCGGCGAGAAACTGCCGAATCCCATGCCGTGCAGCACGCTGCGGATGCGTGTTTCGATCTCATAACCGCCTTGATCCTTGAACCAGTCCGAACGGATCGCATAACGATCCAGAAGCTCCTGGTATTTCTTTGGATCCTCGCTCGACTTCGGGTCGGCAATTTGTTCCTCCATCTGACGCAGCTCGCGCTCCATCTCCAGAAGGGGAGTGAAGACATCCAGCATCTCGTTCCATATCGACGAATCGGACTGAAGCCCGCTGTTCTGGGCAAGATAACCAACGGTAGTTTCCTTAGCCTTGAAGATTTGTCCGCCATCATAAGACATCTCGCCGGCCAATATTTTGAGCAGCGTCGATTTCCCGGCTCCATTGACTCCGACAAGGCCGATTCTTTCGCGTTCAAGCACCTGCAGATTGATCCCGTCAAGCACGGGCGTAACTCCGTATAATTTCGTAATGCCATTGGCTTGCAGCAGCATGTTATGTGAAACCTCCATCATTCTATATGTTTGTACCATTAATTCTTCATTATAAGAAAAACATTTACCGACGTACATTCTCAGAAGACAGACCGCATATAGCGGAAGTTTTTCTTGCGAGATAAGGAGGGTGGCCTCTGAAGTATATACATTCTTATCTCTTAAGAAAAACGTCTACCGACGTACATTCTCAGAAGACAGACCGCATATAGCGGAAGTTTTTCTTGCGAGATAAGGAGGGTAGCCTCTGAAGTATATACATTCTTATCTCTTAAGAAAAACGCTTACCGACGTACATTCCCAGAAGACAGACCGCATATAGCGGAAGTTTTTCTTGCGAGATAAGGATGGTAGCCTCTGAAGTATATACATTCTTATCTCTTAAGAAAAACGTCTACCGACGTACATTCCCAGAAGACAGACCGCATATAGCGGAAGTTTTTCTTGCGAGATAAGGAGGGTAACCTCTGAAGTATATACATTCTTATCTCTTAAGAAAAACGTCTACCGACGTACATTCTCAGAAGACAGACCGTTTTTGGAAGCTGTTTTTCTTGCGATATCAGGATGGTCATGCTTTGAAGTCTATACGATCTGATATCTTAAATTAAGTGTACATGAAAATGACCGAACAATCGACCATGATTGGCGACTTCCGGCATTCTTGGCTAAAGGAAGGAACAGTGGTAAACTAAACTTAATTATAAGCGTGAGAGGAAAGATCACGTGTTGAACCCTGAGGAAGATTTGAAGCGGGTATCCGCAAAAGCTGCCCTGCGCAAAGCGATGGCATTGCGAAGGGATGAATTATCTGAGGAAGAGCGGGCAAAGCGGTCGCAGCAAGCCTGCGAGTTTGCTTCGGAGGTCATGAATCGGTTTCAACTTCAGAGCATGATGATCTATGTCCCCTTTCGCTCCGAACTGGATTCCCGGCCGCTTGTTGAATGGGCATGGAAGCAGGGGATTCAGGTTATCGTCCCGCGGAGTTTGCCCCAAGACCGTTCGATGGAGTTGTATAAGCTTCAGGCATGGAACGAACTGATCCCCGGAGCCTACGGCATTCCGGAACCAGATCCGTTGCGGTCGGAGAAATGGAATCACCCTGGACCTGATATCATCTGGGTACCCGGGCTTGCGTTTGACAGAAAGGGCGGAAGGCTTGGGTACGGAGGCGGTTATTATGACCGGCTGTCGGACAGGCTTAACCAGGGAGCACAAGACAACTCTCGTCAGATCGTGAAGCCCTTGTGGGTGGGAATCGGTTACGAGGTTCAGGTCTTGGAGCATGTTCCCATGGAAGAACATGATAGGGTACTGGACGGTTTGGTTACGGAACTGGGACATACCGTGAAGGCCGGAACTGCAGCGGAGGGATAAGAGATGGAATTGAGTCATTTTAATGGCCAAGGCAGAGCACGCATGGTGGATGTTAGTGATAAAGATGTAACGGCCCGGACAGCGGTAGCGAAGACCACGGTCCGTATGCATCCGGATACGCTGATTCGCATCCAGGAGGGGAAGATCGGCAAAGGAGATGTGCTCGCCGTAGCACAGGTTGCGGCCATTATGGCTGCCAAGAATACGTCGAACTGGATTCCGATGTGTCATCCGCTGCCGTTGACCGGCGTGAATGTGGAGTTCAGCGATAATGCTAGAGATGAGTTATATATAGAAACGACTGTGAAGACCACAGGCAAAACCGGCGTTGAAATGGAAGCCTTGACCGCAGCTTCCGCCGCTGCGCTGACGGTCTATGACATGTGCAAAGCCTTGCAAAAAGACATGGTCATCGGCCCTACCTACCTGGTAAGCAAAACCGGTGGGAAGAGCGGGGATTACATACAAGAAACAACATAGCATTGAATAGAGACAGGAGAATCGGACGAGTGGGAAGGAGAGAGGGCAGATGGTGTGGAAAACGGCGATCCTGACGGCGAGCGATAAAGGTTCGCGGGGGGAACGCGAGGATACGAGCGCTCAAGTGATCCGGGAATTGGTGGAGGAAGAGCTGAGCGGAGAAATTATTGAATACCGGATCGTACCGGACGAGCCGGATGAAATTATCGCGGCATTGATCGAGCTGACGGATTATTATCAAGTGGATCTCGTCCTCACGACAGGCGGAACGGAGCTGGCGGTCCGGGATGTTACCCCGGAGGCAACCAAGCGGGTCATCGAACGCGAAGTGCCCGGCATTGTGGAAGCGATGCGCGCTACCGTCATGCAGAAGAATCGGAGCGCGATGCTGTTTCGGGGCGTATGCGGCGTCCGCGGCCGCACCTTGATTGTCAATCTCCCGGGCTCGCCAAAAGGCGTGCACGAGAATCTGGCTGCGGTCATGGATCAGCTTCCGGAGGCACTGCTGATGGTAACGGGCCAGTATCGCGAGCAGCTCTAAGTGATATCCTATTAGATAATTATGTAAATAATCTGTCACGTTTCTAGACTGTATATGTGATTTACATTATGGTATGATGGCGATATATGAGCTTGTTTCAACTGCTGTAGTCGGATTATGGTCATTAGTTAACACCTGTTGTAGTGCAAGGCATGATGGATTTAGATCATCCTGAAGTCCTTTTGAAGGCATTGAGCAGGACGAGGAGGAGAATCGATATGAGTACAATTGGAGTGCCGGGTATTATTTTACTCGTCATTTTGGCGCTGCTCTTGTTCGGACCGAACAAGCTTCCTGAACTGGGACGCGCGGTCGGAAGAACATTCCGGGAGTTTAAGGACGGTGCCCGCGAGATTATTGCTGACGATGCGCCGGCGAAGAAGAAAGAAGAGGCTCCCCAGCAAGCCGTTGCTGCTGAACCAACCAAGGTTGAAGACAAGCGTCTTCCGGAATAATGCAAGGTTTGAAGTCCCTTCCTTCGGGAGGGATTTTGTTTTGTCAGGGTCACATATAGGGTGGTGGTTAACATGTCGGAGCAAGTGAAAGATATGGCGCTTGTGGAGCATTTGGGCGAGCTTCGCAAACGAATTATAATCGTGCTCGTGGTATTCGTAGCAGGACTGATCGGGGGGCTGTTTGTTGCGGACCCGATCTATCACTATTTGACGGCGGCCGAAGAAGCCAAGAACTTTGAACTGCATGCCTTCTCCTTCTGGGATGGTATCGGGATCTACATGAAAATCGCTGCCATTTTCTCACTCGTCATTTCCGTTCCGCTGATCTTCTATCAGTTGTGGGCGTTCGTTAAGCCGGGACTTCGCAAAGAAGAGCAGAAAGCGGCCATTCGTTATGTGCCTTATGCATTTCTTCTGTTCATCGTGGGGATTGCATTCGGATACTACATCGTGTTTCCGATGACACTGTCGTTCACGACGGCGATTACGCAGGGCATGGGGCTCCAGGAAACGTACGGAATTACAAATTATTTGAATTTTATGTTCAATCTCGTATTGCCGCTGGCTTTGCTGTTTGAGCTGCCGCTTGTGGTGATGTTCTTAACGAGAATTCGCATTCTGAACCCGCTGCGGCTTCGTAAGATGCGCAAAGTGGCTTATTTCGCTCTTGTATTCATTGCGGTTGTCATTACGCCGCCGGACTTCATATCCGATTTCCTGGTCACGATTCCGCTGCTGCTTCTCTACGAATTCAGCGTGTTCCTGTCTTCCGTGATCTACCGCAAGCAATTAGAGGCGGATATGGAACGGGACAACCGGTACGTACGGGTAGACGAAGAGGATTAACAGAGATTATAATCGTTTTGCAAAATAGGATCGCATGAGAATAAGAACAACCCGCATAACCTCACTCCACGGAGTATGGTTTGCGGGTTGTTTTTTTGTTCAAGGATCGAATGGGTAGAAATCAACTTCATCATTGCATCCGTTCTCGTTCTTCAAGGGAAACATTTCATAACGTCTTAACCTTCATCTTGAACATATCTCCCCAGAGCCAGCGCTGCGGTTTCTTGCATCCGGGCCTGCAGCGTGCTTCCTTCCACGACTTTCACCCGCAGTCCGAGAAAGCGAATACGGGAGAGCAGAAAGTCGCACTCATCCTCCAAATAACAGACCTTAATGCGGTAGGTGTCGGACTTTTCATCATAATGCACGGTTTTGTCAAAACAGGAGAAGGCGTATAGGATCCGTGACAATTCCGCATGGTATCGTCGATGGATTTCAATGAGGGCTTGCTTCTCCCGATTTTCTATCAGCTTCTGCAGCCGTTCCTTAATGCGGTCGATTCGAAAAGACGGGAGTGAAGTCCCTTGGATATATAGAATATGTTCGAGCTTCGTGTACATAAGCCCTCTACGGTTCTTGCTGTACCAGATCAGCATCCATTCCCGTTTGATCATGGAATACTCTAATTTGTACGGGAAGCCGGACTGATTGCTGCGCGTTTCTCCAAGCTTTGTGCGGTAGCTTAAGCGAAAGCCTTGATCCTGCATGATCATTCTTCGCAGTGTTCGAAGATGGGGATGGTATACGCTTCGTTCTTGTCCCTTGGCCTTCTCCAGGATAATCTCCTTCATCTCGGCACCGCTATGCTCCATGTGAAGGATTTGTTCGAGTCGCTTCAAGGTTTTAGGTGTAAAGGCGTTAGCTGCCTCAGGGTGCACCAGCATCATCTTGAGCCATCCCCGTTCTTGTGCCGTTATGGCAATCGAGTCGGTTTCCTCAAGTCGCGTCATAATCTGATAATTAAAAATTTTCTCGAACGGATTCTGGCTCATAATAAGCGGCAATCTCCTTCCAATCCTTGATGAACTCCAGGCGAAGGGAGCGGGGCTTGAGCACCTCGCAGCTGGAGCCAAAGCTCCGGAGCCAGGGCTTAATTTCACTAGTGCCGTTCACTTCGATTTCATATAGAAATGAAACGTCGGATTCCATGGTAATAGTCCCCCATTGTCCCTGTGTCTTGACTCGATTCAGGACGAAGTTCACTTTGCTGTCCTCCGGGTTATAGAATCTGGCCACGACCTTGGTGGGACTACCGGTATCGGTAACCCAGCTGTGTTCGAATTCGGCCAGTACTTCCTCCAATCGCTGTTGGAAGACTTCCTCTTCAACCGCTTCGCCTTCTTCGATCTGAGTCAATCCCTCCATGCGAAACTTCATGAGACCTTGCCTGCCGTTATGACCGATCAGATACCAACGGCCGTATTGATGGTCATAGATTACGCGCAGCGGCAGCACCGTTTCCCGAAGCCCTGTAGACTCCCTGTGGAACAGCGGATTCGTATTTTGGGAAGCATAGCGTGAAGTGCTTTTGGGCGATAAATATAGGAAACGTAGCTTTGCTCTTTTGGTGATGGCCTGAAAAATGGTGTGCAGATGCGCCTCATCCAATATGCGTGAAGGGTAATGATATTTATAAATATAGGCCGGGGCCGAGTGTGCAGTGATGTCACGATTGCGCAAGGCCCTTTTTAAGTTGTCTCGCAGCATATACCCCTGCACGGATGGGAGTTGCGTGTTCGACATGACGTCGACATAATCGTACAGATCAAGGAGCTCGTCATCCGACAATGAATCGATCAGATCACGGGCTCCCTTATACCGGTAAGGCCGTTCTGCACCTGTCTTCACGATGACTCCGACTTCCTCCAGGTATTTGAGATCCCCGCGTATGGTCTTCTCATCGGGGAGGGATTCCCCGTCAGGGAAGTGATCGCCGCATAGGTCGATCAGTTCTTTCGCGGTTAACTGCTGATGCTGCAGCTGGGTGAGGATCATGGACAGCCTTAAGCTTTCCGAGGCCTTAAGCGATTTGCCGCGGAACAGCAGCAGCAGGAGCGGATCCGCGGTTTCGTGGTAAGAATAGCGCAGTCCCTCGGACAAGGTGGCGCTTTGTTCGTCTGAGAGCTGCGGCTGAAGGGTTTCGATCATGTTTTTTAAATTTCTGAGCGTTTTATCATAGGTATGTACCGAAATACCAAGGCGATCGGCCAGTTGTTGCCGGTTGTATGCTCCTCCGGCCAGCGCCAGAATGCGAAGGAACTGGATTTCTTTATCGAAGCTTTCCCGAGCCATGGCGCCTCCCTCAAATCATATATTAGATCGTACGTGATCCTGTCTGTAACTATTGTAGCAAGGATATGGAACCGCATAAAGGAAGGATATTGTAACAACTTTTGTTATCGCCATACTTTCGCCCTGTTGAAATAGGAACGCTTGGAAGACAATAAGAATATCGGAAATCACACGGCACATACGTAAAGGAGAGATTTCGGATATGAATATAACGCAGGAAATGAAATCGACAATTCAGCAAGAACTTGATCTGATTGAGCGGGAGGAAGGGGTTCTTATCCTGTATGCCTGCGAGTCAGGCAGCAGGGCCTGGGGCTTCCCGTCGATGGACAGCGATTATGACGTAAGGTTTATCTACATCAGACCCGTGGACTGGTATTTATCCATATTCGACAAGCGAGATGTGATTGAGCGGCCGATCAGCGACAGGCTGGATATGAGCGGTTGGGATTTGAAAAAAGCACTGGGGCTTTTTCGTAAGTCGAATCCTCCCCTGCTCGAGTGGTTGGAGTCCCCCATCAAGTATAAGGAGACGCTTGGCATCGCCCAGCAAATCCGCAGCATATCACCGCTTGCCTTCTCGCCTAAATCTTGCATGCACCACTACCTGAACATGGCCAAGGGCAATTACCGGATGTATTTGCAAGGGGGAGACGTTAAGATCAAAAAGTATTTCTACGTACTGCGTCCGATTCTGGCATGCGACTGGATTCAGACCTATAACGAGATGCCTCCCATGGAATTCGAGCTGCTTACGGATCGCCTATTAGATCAGGGAAGTGCACTGAAACAGGAGATCAATCAATTGCTTCTTCGCAAACGTTCGGGTGAAGAGATGGATGTTGAACCGAAGCTTCCTATTATTAACGCATTCATCGAAGAGAAATTGAACGGATATGAGCTGCTGGTCAAGGATAAGAAGCATCAAGATATGGATCTGGATCAAAGGCTGGATGCTTTGTTTCGGAACGCACTGGTTGCAGCATGGGGTACAGGCGGACCGCAGTTATTCAAGGTTTGACGAAAGGGGAGGGTTAGTTGGTTTTCAGCCGTACAGTTGTACCTTACGAATCAGGCATATTTTGGCTGGCCATGGATACAATGGAGAAGGGGGTTTAGGGACAACCCCGATCAGAGTCCCAATTGCAAAAAAATGATCAAAAAATCATGCAAAGGACTTGAAATTTTAAGACAACTTGAGTATCATAAAATTGGTTGTTAGCACTGAGGGTTGTCGAGTGCTAATACATAAAGCTTTGAAAAAAGCATCACAACATATTTAAAGGAGGCTATTTTTTCATGATCAGACCTTTAGGTGAACGCGTATTGGTAGAACCGATCGAACAAGAAGAAACTACGGCATTCGGGATTGTACTTCCTGACTCTGCTAAAGAAAAGCCGCAAGAAGGTAAAGTTATTGCTGTAGGCAGTGGCTCCCTGAAAGACGGCGCACGTGTACCTTTGGAAGTTAAAGAAGGCGACCGCGTCATTTTCTCCAAATACGCTGGAACAGAAATCAAATACGAAGGTAAAGAATATTTGATTATGAAAGAAAGCGACATCCACGCGATCTTAGGCTAATGAACGCCTGAATATATCTTTGGTTCACTATTTCATAATCCACTAGGGAGGTATGTAATACCATGGCAAAAGACATTAAGTTCAGTGAAGACGCCCGTCGCGCAATGCTTCGCGGTGTAGACGCTTTGGCAAATGCAGTTAAAGTAACACTCGGACCGAAAGGCCGTAACGTGGTTCTTGAGAAGAAATTCGGAAGCCCGCTCATCACGAATGACGGTGTAACCATCGCTAAAGAAATCGAGCTGGAAGATGCATTCGAGAACATGGGTGCTCAGCTTGTTAAAGAAGTAGCTACCAAAACCAACGATGTTGCCGGTGACGGTACAACAACAGCAACGGTTCTGGCACAAGCTATGATCCGTGAAGGTCTGAAGAACGTAACAGCTGGCGCTAACCCAATGATCATCCGTAAGGGTATCGACAAAGCGGTTAAAGCAGCTGTGGCTGAGCTTCAAAACATCGCGAAAGAAGTTAAAAACCACCAGGAAATCGCTCAAGTCGCTTCCGTATCCGCAGCTGACGAAGAAGTAGGTCAACTGATTGCAGAAGCTATGGATAAAGTGGGCAAAGACGGCGTCATCACCGTTGAAGAATCCCGCGGCTTCTTGACAGAGCTGGAAGTTGTAGAAGGTATGCAATTCGACCGCGGCTACATCTCTCCATACATGATTACCGATACGGATAAGATGGAAGCTGTTCTTGAGAATCCATACATCCTGATCACTGATAAAAAAGTAACCAACACGCAAGAGATCCTGCCGATCCTTGAAAAAATCGTACAGCAAGGCAAACCGCTCGTTCTGATTGCGGAAGACATCGAAGGCGAAGCGCAAGCGATGCTGATCGTGAACAAACTGCGCGGTACGTTTAACGCTGTCGCTGTTAAAGCTCCTGGCTTCGGTGACCGTCGTAAAGCCATGCTGCAAGATATCGCTGCATTGACTGGCGGCCAAGTGATTACGGAAGAGCTCGGTCTCGACCTGAAAACAGCTTCCATCGATCAATTGGGTACTGCTCGTCAAGTGCGCGTAACCAAAGAGAACACCATCATCGTGGATGGTGCTGGCAACAAAGAAGACATCGAAGCTCGCGTGAAGCAAATCCGCAACCAATTGGAAGAGACCACTTCCGATTTCGACAAAGAAAAACTGCAAGAGCGTCTGGCTAAATTGGCTGGCGGCGTAGCGGTTATCAAAGTCGGCGCGGCTACGGAAACGGAATTGAAAGAACGCAAACTGCGCATCGAAGATGCCCTGAACGCAACCCGCGCTGCGGTTGAAGAAGGTATGGTATCCGGTGGTGGTACAGCGCTCGTTAACGTATACAACGCTGTTGCTGGTGTGCAAGTAGAAGGCGACGAGAAAACAGGCGTGAACATCGTTCTGCGCGCTCTGGAAGAGCCAATCCGCACGATTGCAGCAAACGCTGGTAAAGAAGGTTCTGTTATCGTTGAGCGTCTGAAAAAAGAAGAGATCGGTATCGGCTACAACGCCGCTACAGACACTTGGGTGAACATGTTCGAAGCAGGTATCGTTGACCCTGCGAAAGTAACGCGTTCCGCTCTTCAAAACGCAGCTTCCGTTGCGGCTATGTTCCTGACAACTGAAGCGGTTATCGCTGACAAGCCAGAACCAGAAAAACCAGCTATGCCTGACATGGGCGGCATGGGTGGAATGGGCGGCATGATGTAAAACAGGCTTAAAAGCCTTGATACATCAACGTTTTTCCTGAATCATTATGTGGATTGACCACATTTTGACCACATAAAATAGATTTTTTTAGAGGCTTCTCATTAGTTGAGCAAACTTTTGGGAGGCCTCTTTCTTTTTGGTTTTGGTTACATGCAGGTAAACATTACGAGTAGTGTCGTCGTCTTTGTGTCCAAGGCGATCCATTATTTCTTGAAGACCAACTTTCAGTTCAGCGAGGAGAGATGTGTGTGTATGACGGAGAGAGTGAGGGGTCAGATCAGTGTTGAGATTTGCGATTTTCAGGAGTCTACGCATTCGATTTTCTATGGTCTTAATGATTTCCGGATAGCCTGGATATTTATTTTTTTTAATAATCACAAAGTCAGCATCATGATACTCTAATCTATTTTCCATTTTGAATCGATTTTGCTCATGTCTGTGACGGTGAAGTTGGTCGATAACATCCTCATCTATTTCAATAACTCTTTTAGAATTTTCTGTTTTTGGAGTTAGGAGTCGATAGTCTGTAACATTATTTTTTGGGTTGTAATACGTCTTAGTTATGCTTATTGTTTGGTCTTCGAAATCAATGTCCTTCCATTTCAACGCACATAGTTCACCAGTTCGCATACCTGTGTAAGATAACAAAAGGAAGATGGTGTAATCTTGATCTAAACCATGTTCTTTAGCTGTTTCCAAAAACAGTGCAAGTTGCTCCTTCTCCAAGTACTTCACACGCTCTTCTTCGGCTTCAATTTCTTCTACAGTTTTGTTTGTCTTAGGAACATATGCAAATTCAGTAGGATTACTCTTGATGATGTCCAGCTCAACAGCCTTTTTGAATATCATTTTTCCTGTGCTGTTAACTCCTGACAAGGTTGATTCTGAAAGGCTCTCATTTTTTGTGATCTTCTCATTATTTTCGTTTGTTTCAATTACCTTTTTGCCGTTCTTTTTAAGATCGTTTAAGGCATTTTGATAATCAGTTTTCTTAATTGAATTCATTTTCATCTTTGCGAAATAAGGCATTAACTTGGCGATCTCGTGTTCTCTCACTCTGATTGTGCTGATCTTTACTTTTCCTGTATTCATATATATCTCGAGCCATTGCTTCGAAAACTCTTCAAACGTTATGTTCTTTTCTTTGACGTATGTACCTTGAGCAGTTTCTTGTTCTATGACAGCAGCAGCGAGCTGTGCTTCTTTTTTAGTTTTGAAACCACCTTTACTTTGTTGCTTTCTTTTACCTGTTTTAGGATCGATCCCGATTTCAACAGTGTAATGCCAAAATGCACCTCGTTTACGAAAGTAAGCCATAATGTATCAACTCCTAAAAATTGATTATTGCCTTCTTAAGTTTACCGATCACTCTAATTACACAATCATTTTTTGGATCTGCAATTATTGGAGCGTAGTTAGGGTTTTCGGATTGGAGTATTAAGGTGTTGTTTTGCTTGTACACCCGTTTTAAAAAAACCTCTTCGTTAATTAGAACGGCTGCTATTTCCCCATCTTCGACTTCATCTTGCTGGCGAATTAACACTAAATCACCGTCATAAATACGAGCACCAGTCATACTATCGCCTTGAGCTAAGAGATAAAAGTATTCTCCCCCTGAAAGCCAGTCCTCTGGTGTAGCTTCATAACTTTCAATTTCTTCGTAAGCAAGTATTCCGTCACCACAAGACACTTTCCCTACAACAGGTAAATTTATGAGATGCCCATATGTAGAAAACTGGCCGTTACCTTCTTCAAAGAGAGTGCTTTTTGGAACATTAAAAAATCCTGCAATTTTCTCTATGCTGCCAGCGTTAGGGAGTTTTTGAGCTGATTCCCATTGCGATATTGTTGTTTTCCCAAGTTCTAAAGCTTCACCTAATTCTTTTTGAGTCAGGTTTTTATTTTTTCTCAGCTTAAGTATGTTCTTGGCGAAGATTTTTTTTACGTCATAATCAGTCACTTTAACGTTCCTCCTCAAAAATCGCTTCCTCTGTAATAGTATATCCGTTGGAGAACTTTTGCAATACATTTTAGAAAAAAAGTTTTCTAAAAGAGGAATTAGGGTGTTGACAGTTCACCAAAAGAGACCTAATATAGAAAACGAGAAGGGAGGGATTACTTTGAGTGACGTTCCAATTGTCTTAAAAGACACCTTGCGCTCTCTTCGGGTAAAGTTTGCATACACTCAAGAGCAAGCTGCAGAACTAATCGGTGTCAGTGTTCCGACTCTTCGAGGATGGGAGCAAGACTCCAGCAACATCTCGTACCAGAACATCAAGAAGATTGAACAAGTGTACGGGAGATCACAGAACTATATTTTTTTTGGAAGCGAGGTCTCTTTTAGTGAACTGGTAAGAAAAAAAGTGGTTTCTTAGAAAGGAGGGATGACCATTGCCAAACAAAAAGGCAGTTACTCTTGATGACTTGCCGGAGATTTTAGCAGCACAACACATCGCTAGCTACTTAGGGATATCAAGAAGCACAGTGTATTCACTGTTTCAAATGAGTCCAGAAGTGGGAGGCATACCAAGTTTTGATATTGGTAATTCGAAACGAGCGGATAAAACAGACTTTATCCGCTGGATCGAATCAAGAAAGAAAGAGAAGATCGAGCAATTTGCATGAAGGGAGAAATGAGATGAATCAGTTACAGCCCATCGAGTATCAAGGTCAAAGAGTTCTAACGACATCCCAATTAGCTGAGTCCTATGGAACTACTGCCGATAAGATCAGCTACAACTTTAATTACAACGAAACGCGATACCAATCCGGTAAACATTACTTTCTTTTGACTGGTGATGAACTTCGAAGATTCAAAGAGGCGAACCGTGAATTTCAAGGTTCGTTGAATAAGCTCTACCTTTGGACAGAAAAAGGTGCTTGGCTCCATGCAAAGTCTCTTAGTACAGACAGAGCGTGGGAAGCGTACGACATGCTTGTTGACGATTATTACCGAGTGAAGGAAGCATCCATTAATCTAACTGGCCTAAGTCCACAACTTCAACTCCTAATCGCTATGGAGCATCGGCAATTACAGATTGAGCAGCGCCAAGAACAACAACAGCATCAGCTCACAACCATCAAAGAAACGTTCTTACAGCGTGACGACAATTGGCGGCAGAAGATTAACGGCTTATTGAATGGGGCGGCTCGTAGATCCGGTATGGACCATAAGGAAGTTCGGAATCTGAGTTATCAATCGTTGAAAGATCGAACCAACTGTAAGCTGGAAACTCGGTTGGAAAACTTGAGAAACAGATTAGCTGATTCAGGAGCAACAAAGACCAGGATTGCTGATGCAAACAAACTGGATGTTATTGAATCAGACAAAATGCTCAAGGAAATCTACACAATCATCGTAAAGGAATTGTCCATTGGCACTTTAGTTTAAATCTCAGGAATGGAGAGTGACGACATGAAAGAACTCGCTATCCATAAAATCCATCGGACTTTAGCTGAAGCAGCATATATGCACATGAACCACACGACAGGCCGCATCAAAGTTGAGAACATACCGGCACGTTTGCTGGAACTGCTCTTACAGCAGAATTACATGTTGATTCGTCAATATGACGAGCTTCACGAGTTGTCTATGGTAGCTTATACGGCTGGTGATATGGAATGGTTGCATAACATTTGCCAAGCCATTGAATTCCTGAAAAACGAATCTTTAACCAAGAAGGGAGAATGGAAATGAACATTATTGTTAGGGATTGGAACGTGTTGACTACTGGTGAGAAAATGGCGCGTCTGCAATATGTAGCAACGGAAAACAAGAAGAAATGGAGCCGGTGAACATGTGGATCCATGAAATGAAAGCTATCGAGAAGACGGCTTATGGTTTCGTGAAGATCACAAAGGAAGACTTGGTAAAACTCGGTCTTGTCATGAAGGACGAGGACGAAGGGAATGAACCAGATGATAAAGTGTGAGGGTTGCGAAAAAGAAGCTAAGTACATTGTTTACGATCAGCCGCATTGTACGACTCGCATGCTGGATGCGGTCGAATGTAGAGGTTACGTGGAAGTGAGGTGGATAGAAGATGAACATGCAGACCAGATGCAAAGGGACTCACAGTTTTGAAGACATATTTTCATTGCAACTTGCTGGAGGAAAGATGCTGAATCCTGAAAGTGACAATCCAACATTCGTGTTCCCGTCAGACGTTCACTATTCGGAGTACAAGAGGCATAAACGGAAGTTGAAGGAGGCTGGCGAACGTGGATCCACTGAACAAAGTGATAAACCGGTTGGAAGATCTGCAACAAGAAACGAGCACCGCTGGAAACTCGGCAGCAAGCATTATATGTGAAACAGGCGAGTTCATGCGTGATCTACCAGTAATTATTGAACAACTTAAACAGGTTCAATTTGATTTAGACATGAAAAAAGACCATGGCTGCAACCATGATCTTTGAGTAGTCATTTTAAAATTTTTCTTACGGTCACAATATCACATTTTTTAGGAGGTTGTAAAGCCTTATGAATTTATATGAACTTACTGAGCAATATCAAATGGTCCTTGAAATGGCTCGAGAAGGAGCCGAGGACTTTGATTATGAGGAAATGCTTAATGGCATGGAAGGGGCTATTTCCGATAAATTGGACGGTTATTGCAAGGTAATTAAAACCCTGGAAGCTGAAGCTGAGGCAGTAAAGGTGGAATCTCTTCGCCTGTCTCAGCGGAAAACGGCATTGGAAAATCAAGTGTCGCGGATTAAAGATGCCATGAAATCAGGCATGATCCGTCTTAATATCGACAAACACAAAAGCACTCTTTTTACCGTGTCCGTGACTAAACCACGTCAACGAGTAGAGGTTACAAATCTTGATGCGGTTCCATCTGAGTTGATCCGCGTGACTCGTGATGTTGATAAGAAGTCTGTTATGGACTTGTTGAAAGCAGGGCAGAAAATCCACGGCGTTGAGTTGGTTGACGGTGAAAGTGGGTTGACTATCCGATGAGTGAAGAAAACAAACCCTTAAACCTTTACCAGAAGATTGTTCAGGTGCGTCAAGCCGCCGAGGGATTTTCAAAGGATAAAAAGAGCTTCAGTTACACCTATGTATCCGGTAATCAGGTCTTATCCAAGATCAAAGACAAAATGAACGAATTGAATTTGTTGCTTCTCCCATCTACCAAGGTGGGGGAACATCAAACGCATGCTTATAAAACAAGCAAGGGGAAGGATGTACTTGATTTCATTGTGAAAGGTGAAATGTCTTACACATGGATCAATGGTGACAACCCTGACGAAAGAGAAACTGTTACTTGGGCCTATTATGGGCAGCAGGACGAAATCTCCAAGGCATACGGATCAGGATTGACGTACAGCGAACGCTACTACCTTTTAAAGAGTCTCGGACTCCCTACTGATGAAGATGATCCAGACGCAAAGAAACCGCAGGAAACGAAGCCAGAGCCAGCTCCAACATCCCTTAAATCTAAATGGAAGTTGTTGAGTCCAGAAAAAACACTCGATGGATTTGATGAATGGGTTAAAACCAAGGTTGAGCAGGGATGGAATTACACAGCAATGGAACAGGCATTGACCGTGAAAATAGAAGAGAAGAAAGCCAAGGAGGCAGAAACAAATGAATAGATCTTGTTTAGTTGGGAGACTCACGAAGGATCCTGAATTGAGATATTCGCCAACAGGAACGGCTATTACAAACTTTACCTTAGCAGTAGACCGGCCTTTCAAGTCTGACAATGGGCCAGATGCTGACTTTATACCTATCGTAACATTCAAACAATCCGCTGAAGCTTGCGCTAATTATCTTCGCAAAGGGCGTTTGTGTTCAGTTGAAGGACGGATTCAAGTCCGGAATTACGAGAACAACGAAGGAAAGCGTGTGTACGTTACAGAGGTAATTGCAGACAGTGTTCGCTTCTTAGAGTCCAGTAAACAGGATAACAACAAACCTAAAGGTGATCCATTTCAAGAAGATGGAAAACCAATCGATATCAGTGATGACGATTTACCATTCTAATTACGGAGGATCATATAAATGCAAAAAGATAATGCTGTTCAATTCCTTGAAAGATTTACGGATATAGAATCTCTAGAGTTTTTGAATGTCCTTGCTGAACTGCCTGATCTATCTAAAGAAGGTCCGTGGCTGGCTGGTGGAGCGCTAAGACGAACATTGATAGGGATGGATTTAGATTCGGACTTCGATTTCTTCTTTCGTGATGCTGAACAATTAGCAGAATTTCGTAGAGAGTTGAAAGTCAGTGGTGCCAAACTCACTAGCGAAAATGAACATGCTGAAACATTCATGATGAAGGTGTGCGGTAAAGACCGATTAATCCAACTAATCAAAATGAGTTACTACGGATCCCCTGAAGAGGTTATAGATTCATTCGACTTCACAATAACCCAAGTGGCGTATGACGGGACTGATATTTATTTCGGAGCTTATACCCTTTGGGATCTTCCTAGAAAGCGCATTGCACTTCACAAATTGACTTATGGCGTAGCTACCATGAGAAGATTGATCAAATATACCGATCAAGGATTCACGGCTTGCCAAGGGGTTATGAGGTCGATTTTAGAAGCAGTTGTTGAGAACCCAGCCGTAATTCAGTCTGAAGTTCAATACGTGGATTGAGGTGACACATGGAACTTACAAGCGTGACTAAAGAAATCCATGCAGCCTCTCAACGTCTCAGTAAATCGGCAGATGCTTTATTTGGATTAGGTAAAGCGAAAGCAGAAGCGGAACGGGACTACCGTCTGGCGCTGTCTCAGGAGATTTTACGCCTTAGAACAGAAGGTATGCAAGCAACTCTAATACCCGATATAGCTAAAGGTAATGTCCATGAAAAGCTGTTCCAACGTGATTTTACAGAGGCCCAGTTTAAAGCCGGTATAGAAGCTGCTGACGCTATTAAAATACAAGTTTCAGCATTACAGACGATCCTAAAATATCAATCGGATATCTAGGAGGCGGTCACATGCAATTCGGATTTAATCCAGCACCTAAGCCAACCAGCCGCCGAAATAAGCTCACAACCAAGATGCGCGGACGGATTAAGCCGGAGGTTTATCAAGCGGCTATGGAGCGATCAGGCGGCCTGTGTGAACGGTGTGGAAAATATGGTAGCCATGAGTATCAAACATTACAGTGTGCCCACCTCATTCGGCGCTGGAAGATAGAAGGAGAAACAACCGTAAACGATGTAGCCATGTTATGCGGTCCTAGTGTAAATACTGGGACCTGCCATAACTGGATTGATTATACCGCAGAGGGTAAAGCCTGGGCTGAAGAGTACCGGCAGCAGTTATATGAGAAAGCAAAAGAATAGCAGGTGATGAAATGGCATGGTTGGAAAGTCACCAAAGTCTAGGGAGACACATCAAAACCAAGCGATTATCACGCAAGCTCGGAATCACTGTCCCTGCCACAATAGGTCATTTACACCTGTTGTGGTGGTGGGCAATGGATAACTTACCGGACGGGTGCATTTCTCTCCTTGAACCGGAAGATATCGCTGATGAAATGATGTGGACTGGTGACGCTGATGAACTATTAAGGGCGTTGATCGATGTCGGTTTTATTGATGAGATCGATGAAGAACTATTCATACATGACTGGCATGACTATATCGGAAAGCTAGTGGACAAACGGCGGACGGACGCTGAAAGAAAACGGAAGTCACGCAAGACAACCAAAAGAAGTCCAGAGGATGTCCAACGGACGTCCAGCGGACAATCCGAGTCCGGTCCGCGTGACGGCGCAGGTAACAGTACAGTACAGTACAGTACCGTACCAAAAGAAGATATTACTACTGACAAATTCGCAAGAATTGAAAAGGCATATGCAACCATTCACAAGACTATGGGACTTAAACCGGTTGATTGGCCTATAGTAAACCAGCTTTTAGAAAAAGGGGTTACTGCTGACTTGATCATTGAAGTCATGGAAGAGAAACATGCCAAGAAAATTCAAGAAGGTGGAACCGTGAACGGGTTTTCCTTTTACACAAACGCAATTAATGAACGGTTTAATCAGGGGCAGCGAGACAAAGACAGGCTCGACTTTTTAAATGATTTGTAAAGGTGGCGAATCTATTGGAAAGAGAAGATGCAAAGAAGTTATTCAGGAAACTTGCCGCCAGCTATCCGAATTGGAAAGTTGATAAAGGTATCGCTGAAATATGGATCGAGGAATTAGAAGAAGCGGACGCGGAACATGCTTGGGCCAATGCCAAGGAGCACATCAGGGAAAGTAAGTTCGCTCCTACAATTGCCGATATCGTAAAGCCGAACCCGAGGGTAGAAGCTAACCGGGAGATCGAACGGACCAGGGAATACCTCAAGGAACAGGAGGAACGGGAAAAGGATGTTGTTCCACCGCCTTGGGAGCGTGAAGGAATCGACAAGATGACCTGGATAAGGAATGAGATTCGAAAAGCCAAGGGTGCGCAATGAGTTTCTATAGCATCGAAACCGAACAGGCTTTACTCGGATCCATCCTAATTGAACCTGAACTCATATACGAAACCATTTTAACCCCGGATAACTTTTATCACGAAGGTCACCAACTGATATTTGAACACATGCTTCAAATGCGTGAAAAACAAGAGAAAGTCGAAATCGTATCATTGGTTGCAAGGTTGGGTGCCGCTGTTCAAGATATCGGCGGTGTCCAGTACCTTGCACAGCTAAGTAACTCTTTCCCTATGGTGGATCAGTTCGCTAAACATGAGCAGATCGTCAAAGAGAAGTATCTAATGCGTACCGGCATGGCTGCTATCAAGGGACTGTACAACGAACTTCCAGACAACCCAAGGGAACTATCTGCAGAGTTAATGAGCCTAGCAGAAACCATTGGTGATCAGGTTAGAACAGAGGGTGGCTTCAGACGCATTCACGATGGCCTCATGAGCCATTTCGAGCAGCTAGAGAATAAGAAGTACAACGGAGTTGCAGCAGGTGCCAAGACGGTCGGTACAGCCTTAGACAAGATTACAGGCCGCTGGAAGAAGCAAACACTGAATATCATAGCGGCCCGCCCTTCGGTTGGTAAAACGGCTTTCATGCTCAATAACGCGGTGATTACCGGTAAAGAAGGAATGACCGTTGCCATATTCAGTTTGGAACAGCCTGAAGACCAACTTCTAGACCGCGTGATAGCGGCAGAGTGCCAGATCATAGGGGAGAACATCCGAGACGGGAAACTTACAGATGAAGAGTGGACCAAATACACCATGGGCATAGCGAATTTGGCTGACTTGGATATCTATATTGACGACAAGCCTGGAAGAACCATTCAAGAGATCCGGGCAGCAGTTCGCAAGTTGAAGAAAAAACACCCTAATATCATCGTGTTCATTGATTACCTCCAGCTGATTCATGGTGGCAAGAAGTTCCCGAGCCGAAACGAAGAGGTTGGATATATCAGCTCATCGCTAAAACAAATGGCTAGGGAAAACGATTGTCCGGTGATTGCACTGGCTCAGCTCAGTAGAGGTGTGGAACAGCGGCAGGATAAACGACCGATGATGTCAGACCTTCGGGAGTCTGGAAACATTGAACAGGATGCGGACACAATCACATTCCTTTATCGGGATGACTACTACAACCAAGAAACCGAGAAGAAAAACATAATCGAATGTATCGTTGCGAAGAACCGGAACGGATCGGTAGGAACGGCAGAGATGGTGAATATTCGGCAGTACGGAAAGTTCGTTGATTTAGAAACGAGATACGCATAGAGGGGGAAAGACGATGGATGTCATGGGAACCAAGAGTAACAACGAGTTAATCGAAATCATCATGGATTGTGAACTGGACATGGATTATAGGAAACATGCAGCGATGGAAGTCATTAAACGATTGGGGGTGAGTGCTCCATGGGTCGTCAAAACAGTGATCTTGTAATGGACAATTCAATAAACGAAGGTCAAGTTTATAACCCACATCTGGGAGATATAGAAGACGTGATAAATGAAAATATGGGATTGGTGTCAAGTGTAGCGCTGAATTGGCAAGCACGAACAAAAAGAGAATTAGACATGGATGATCTGATGCAAGAAGGAATCATTGGAATGATGAAAGCCTATCAAAGATACGTTCCTGGTGAAGCTAAGTTCTCCACCTTCGCGCATTACTACATCAGTAAATACATCACCCTTTACATTCGAGATCACACCAGGAACATCAAGCCATCGAGATATTACTATGAGATTATCGGGAAAATCGTCCAACGGAATTTAAGAGATTTAACACCAGAAGAAATTTCAAAAACTCTTGGGTATCCGTTGAAAACGATAAAAAAATCTTTGGAGCATCTCGAATTGATTGAAACGCGATTCATTCATGACTTTATTTCACCAGATGCGGAAGCAGAGCAAGTCGATGTGTTTAGGACATACGAAGACTACAGTCAAATATTTGTGAATGAGTTTATGGATTCGCTCAATGAAACGGAAAGAAGAATAATCAGATATCGGTTCTACGATATGACACTACGAGAGATTGGTAAAGAAATTGGTGTGTCTCATGCTTTAGTCGGACTGAAGATTAAAGGCATTCGAAAACATGCATCTCAGTATTTTTGGGGGAACAAAAAACTAGCAGGGGGGATGTAACAGTGAGATACGTGGGAATAGATCCAAGTGGAGAAACAGGCATGGTGCTGCTGGACAGGAACGGTAATTACTTGGATGGACTCGAAATTGCTCCTAACACCAAAAACAAAACGGTAAAGATATGCGAGATTGTAGAAGGCATCATGGATAACTTGGAATTAGGTGATGTGATAGCCATTGAAGGATTCAGCTTCGGATCAAAGGGTAAGGGAATCGACTTTCAATTTGGCTTAGGCCATGCGATCAGACTAGAGCTATACCGGCAGAACATCAAATGGACAGATGTCACACCAACCCAGGTTAAAAAGTTCGCAACCGGCAAGGGAACAACCAAGAAAGAAAACATGATTCTACCGATCATGAGACATTGGAACTTCGAACATGATTCGAATAACATACGAGACGCATTTGTACTGGCTCAGGTAGCACGTTCGGTGAGTTCGGGAGCAACTATGACTGAGTACCAGAAAGACGTTGTAGAAGCGATTCTAGGAGCCGCAGAAAAGATGAGCAGTTAAGCATAGGGATAAAGAAATTATTCCGCACCCCGTTACACCCTATAAACCAAACTGGTGTTCCAGTGAATACAAATTGTGGAGGTAAATATACATGAAAACTATTAACGAATTGGTACAGGAAGCACATCAAAATGCAGTATCTAAAGGCTGGTGGGACGAGGATCGGAGTTTCGGGGAAATTATCGCTCTAATTCATTCGGAAGCATCAGAAGCGTTGGAGGATCATCGGAACGGCAAGGGCGTGAATGAGGTTTGGTATGAAGGTAAATACGAGGGTCAAGATGTGTGGAGTTATATCAAAGACGAGAAATGTCAAAAGCCTTGCGGCATCCCTTCTGAACTGGCTGACATCGTGATTCGGGTATTCGATGCATGTGGCCGGTACAACATTGATCTTGAGCAAGCAATCACAGAAAAGATGGAATACAACGCAACACGGCCCCAACGTCACGGCGGTAAGGTCCTGTAACCCATTAACCCCCAAAGGAGCGATAAAGAATGACATACGACAAGGAATCAATATATGACAACGAGATAGCCCCGTTGATGAAACAAATCATAGCCATCTGCAAAAGGGAGCAACTGCCAATGGTCGCTCAGTTTTATCTCAAGGAAGAGCGTGAAGATAACGGTGAGCCTATGTACTGTTCGACTGTGATTATCCCGGCAAAAATCGAAATGCATGCTGAAGCATATGACCAATTGAAGTGTGTAAGTGAAGCGATGAAATACGGACCGAATGGAAAGCCGTTTGTAATGGCGGCAACGATTACCACCCTTTAACCCCCATACCCCATATAAGGAGAGATAACAAATGAATCCAAGAATCGCTATGAAAGAAGCAATCCGTTTTATGCTGGAGCAACTACAAGTTGAAAACGCTGAATCTGTGGCAGAACAAATGCATGACGATATGGACTTTCTTGAACAACTCGAAGAATTTATTCAGGACCACATTGAAACGTTTGGTGAAAACTACGGGATTTAAGGAGAGATAACAATGAGCGAACAGAACAAGATAGAACAGATAAAAGCGAGGTTGATGGCAATAACTCCAGGTTCGTGGCATGTGCAGCCAGGAAGTCCATACGATGCAGTTTACTCCTCACAAGAAACATCGTTGACGGTGGTTGCAAGTAGAACAATGACTTCAGACGCTTGGTTCATCGCCAAATCCCCTGAATACATCACATACCTATTACAAGAGATCGAACGCAAGGATGAAGCGCTGAACGAAATAGAACTCATTTTAACGGACGACACATCAACCCAAGCAATAGAGATAAATCAGGTCATAAATCGCGCTAGGGAAGCCATATAAACCCAAGGAGGGATAAGACGTGGCAGAACTTATCTATATACCTTTCCACCCGGAAAGTCCTAACGCCACTATTTACGTGAATGAGAAGCCTCTCATGATTACTGCAGAATCAGAGTGGATCTATTCGAAGTATGCAATTGATAGGTGGAGGATCAGCAAGCCAGTGCCGAAGCAATTTCGAAAAGAAGCACCATCTAAGTGGGTAGAGAATGGATGGGTTGAAGAAAAGGAAGTTGTTCAATTAACCCTATTTTAACCCCAGGGGAGGGTAATCCTCCCCTACCTAACTATAAGGAGATGAATCGAGATGGCAAAATTCAAGTTTGTAATCTATTCACCGTACGTTGGTGCGGATATTACGGAAGAAATCGAAATACCAGATGAAGAACTGGATGGGCTGAGTGAGGAACAGAAACATGAACTTTTGAACAAGGAAGCCAGAGTGTGGATGTTGCAAAACGTTGAGTACGGGTGGGAAGAAATTTAATTGGCCCGAAGGGCATCAATCGACTGAATAAACCGAGCGTAAGCGTGGGCCGTATAAGGCCCTTCAGGTTTCCATCCCTTTAGAGAGGAAGAAGAGAAGATATATGAAGTTGCGAGTTTTTTATAAGCCGTTGAAACAGATGTTAGAACCGGATCAAATCGAGAGCATCAACTTCGATACGAAAATGTTGGGCGTATACATGGAAATGGACGGGAAGGGATATCACAAATTACGGATGTCTGACTTTGAAATCATGTGGTTCACCGGACGTTTTGATAAAAGGAGAAAAGACATTTTTGGAGGAGATTTCCTCCGAGGAGACGGATTCGGTGACACGAAGCAAGAAATCAGAATCGTATGTTACGACTCACGTCAAGCCAGATATAAAGCTGTTCCGTTGAGTTTGTATAAAGCGAACGCTGGTAATGGAGGATGGACAGGGTTTGATATCAAAGGTGATGGGGAAGTCATCGGCAACATATACGACAATCCCGATCTATTGGAGGGTGGATATGAATAACCAAATGGACAAAGCTAAATTTCTGGAATGGCTAGACGGAGAAGATGCAGCAGTCTTATGGGAAGGGCCCGAAGGTCTGATGAAATATGACATGCTGGTTGAAACGATAAATTCCGGTGAGTTCGCCCCCGACACCCCACCAGTACCCACCATTAAGCCGGGAGATAAGGTTCGAATTACAGATGCTTTGAATATAACTTGTATTGGTAAAGAGGACATTGTAACTCAAATAAGTAGTTCAACGCCCTATAGCGCAAGACTAGAGAACTTCCTGGGAGACTGGCCATTTTCCAGTTTGGAGGTAGTGGAATGAGTAGAGACTGGAAAAAGGATATGGAATGGGCACAGATCATTTCTGAGCTGAGGAGGAAGAAAAATGAATAGAGAAGAAGTGCTGACTATCGAACCAGGGGAAAAGATGGATGAATTAATTTCAGAAAAGGTCATGGGTTGGATCCCATACAAAGACTTTTCGCCATCAACTGATATTTCCGCAGCGTGGGAAGCAATAGAGAAAGTGCAAGGATTAAAAGGGTTGCACGGAAAAAAAGTCAGATTGCTTGTGAAAATAATTGTGATACGCGGGTTTTATGAAGTGGCTGTAATCGACTATTTAAACAACGATAAGTGCTTAGGAGAAACTATAGCTGATAATGCACCAGAAGCGATTTCAAAAGCTTTAGTTCTGGCAGTATTAGAGGAGGGAGAGACAAAATGAAAGTAACAGTAATGGTTAAAGACGGTGGATATGAGTCAATTCAGATATCACCTGAGTTGCTCGGGAAGTTAGCAAAAAGAATCGTACAGGATGGATCTGAATGGGTGCACACAACGACTAAAAGCCTTGAGGTTGTTGGGATATTGATTAAAGGTGATCAGATCGGGGACAGGGTGATTATTACAGGGGATTCGGAGGGAGAAGCATGAAACCTAATCCGAACTATGAGGAAGACACCCATAAGTTTTTGGGATACGCCAAAGAAATGTGGGAAGCTGGTGCGATCAGTGAGAAAAGGTTCAGAACATTATCGGCAAAAATCAAATGTTGGTGGTTTGATCAGCGTTCCATCAACCTTCCAGGGGAGGAAACAACGGATGACATATAAACAAATCAAAGTTAAAGCGATTGAAGAATTCAAGGTTTATAACCATGATCAATCCATATTGTTAAATCAAGTTTATGAAGGCGAAGAATTTGAAGCAACGTTGGATGAGGAAAGTGGCGAATATTATTCTAATGATTCAGAAGGCAGAACACTTTATATAGGGAACATCAACATGATAAATGGAAACCTTGAATTTGATGAATCATTTGTACTGATAGGTCCAGGGGAGGAAACCAAATGACTGATCAAATCGAAGAGTTAAAGAAAATATTTAAATCAGCCATTGCTGGTCCATCGTGGGTTGTAGATGTATATTTCAAACCATTTATTGAGCGGTTAGAAGCAGCGGAGGCGCAAGTAAGGCAACAGAAAACGGCCCGACCTATTGACGAATGGCATGAAGATATTGGCGATGTGCTTTGGTGGGCGTTTCCGATTGAAGAAGCCCCTTATTGCGGCAATCCTCTTGATTCAGAATGGCCGGGATACCATACACATTGGACGCCGATTGTAGTACCCATCAACCTTCCAGGGGAGGAATAAACAATGCCAATTATCAACCATAATGGAGCAATGCAAATAGAAATGGGATCAGGAGATGTCAAGGTGTCTCCAGGATTGCTACAACTTGATTACCCTTGCGGAGTTGTTGTGTTTCAGGAGTATGACGAAGCAAGGCCAATAGGGAAATGGGAGCAGAATGATAGGAAGATAGCTGATCCAGAAGAAACACCAATCAGAATGACTTTTGATAAACCAGAATCTATTGATGTAGTTATCTGGGCCTTACAAGAAGCTAAGCGCATGATGGCAGAAGAATCGTGGGAATCGCTTCTCAACCTTCCAGGGGAGGAAACAGAATAGGACATACAACCAATTGAAAAAGATTTCCTAATTCAAAATGATGTGTTATATTATGATTAAGGAAATCTAATTCAAAGGATGGCGAGTTATGAACCCCATTAAGGCAGATATGTTCGAACAACTCATGAAAGTTTTTTCTAAATCTACCCAATTACGAAATCAGGCTCCTCATTCGTCTCCTATACGCGAACAATGCAATGAGGTTATGGATGGCATCATTAAACTCAATAAAGTTATAAATCGAATCAAGCCTGAAAATTACGTTAAGCGCGGTAAACCGTTTATCGATTTAATCAAGTCTATCGATAAATCACTGAATGGTGACGAAGCATTGAAATCGCATTATTATAAGCAGCCAGATGTTTCAGTACAGACAGTAACATCAGAGAATGAGTTGAAAAAGGAAACCGAAATCAAAACGAAAGAACCTGAAAAACCTAAACGCGGCGGTGCTCGAACTGGTGCAGGTCGCAAGTCAATCGGGGTAAAGAAGCCTGTATCCATCACTCTGCCGCAAGAGGATTGGAATGAAATTGATAATTTGATTAAGGCAGGCGAATTCAAAAGCTACGCTGACTATTTCAGGTCCTTAAGGGAAGGGGCAAAAACATGACACCTAACATTTTCGAAGAAGATGAAAAGAAGGTCGTGGAAGCTTATAAGAAACGCGGTTACGCCATTACCAGAGAGCAAGCAGGAGATATATGGTCAGAATATAGTCATGTTGAATTTTTTGCTTCATGGATGATGATGGGCGATAACTTAGATGCGATTTACGAGCTAACGATAAAATACGCCAAAGAGCTTGGAATCGTAACGGAGGACGATAATCATGGCACCTAACACCGTAACAGCACAAACCTACTGGACATGGACGCGTAAGGCCGAGGAAGAAGATCCTAAGCGTCATAGAGCAGGGGAAAGGGTATGGCCTCACTATGAGAAGGAAGCACCAGTAAGATGGCTAGAAGACGGTCTAATATGTGATTCAACCGAAGTGGTTAAGGAAGGGCAAACGGACTTATTTGATTATATAGGGGGCTAACAGGATGATATTGAAATTTCAAGGTGTAGTTCAATTAGGTGATGAATTCCGTGTTGATGAAGAAGGGTTAAATGGTTCAGTGCATATTGGGGAATCGGATTTGGTTTGGGAGATAGAAAACGCCAAATTCACCGGAAGAATAACGGTAGGTATCTTGGATGAACGATTTGATGGTGAATTAAGCGTAGAGACGGGATGGGGATATTCAGAGTACACACCAATGGATCCAGATGTATTAAGAATTGGTGATCATGATTTGATTGAAATCATCAGGAGATACAACGGGCAGTATATAACGGTGTTTGTAGCTGATGAACCATTCAATATTTTGGAATAAATATGTGTTATAATACAAATGAATGGTGAAAAACTCGACTATTATATATCAGAACCGTGTAAATAAGTACAAATAAAGGGTGGTGGAAGCGTTGAAAGCTGAAGCAAAAGACGTGTTCCAGCTGGCGTTAATGGAAATCAACCGTGAAGAGACTCGACGCAGAGTGGAACAAGAGTTAGAACGGGCTAGAATATATAAAACAGTCGGATTCGTACGCAGAGAAACACAACAAACCCCATCATATGAACCTCGCTACCACGGAGCCACTAACACCACGTCAAATCAGATCGAGAATGTCGCTATTTTCAACGTAGACTCTGAAGCAAGACTAAAGACAGCCTATGACCGTGTAAACGCCGCTCTAAGAGGCCTAAGCCGCATGGAGAAGGACATAATCAACATGAGATACTTAGAAGAAGATGCACTTGATTTCAACGTATACAATGAATTAGCATTATCTGAACGGAGCTATTACCGGAGGAAGTCACGGGCATTGTACAAAATGGCGTTTGCGATGCGCTTGGAAGTGTTCATTGGTGAGGAAACGGCTTAGGAGGAGAGTTTGAATGATCGAATGGATAAAGGTAGATCCAAATAACCCGCCAAAGGAAGGTGCCTATCTATTCTGGTATGATGGCAGTGTATTTGAGGGGTGGCCTTTGGATGATGTGGATGAAGACGGATTTCCGCTTTGGGAAGGGAATGAAACACACATCAGAAATGCTTACGGGGTTAGATGGTATGCAAAGATCAACGAACCTCCAGATCCTAAAGAAGCATACTTAAAATAGTGGCAGGAACTTGGCAGACTATTGGCAGATCATTAGGAAATAACCATGTTATAGTTGTATCATGGGATATCGAATAAAGGACACCATAGAGGCATGAATGCCTTAGTTAACAGGTCAGCATAGCGCTGGCCTTTTTATATGGGAGTGGTGAAATTCCTGACGAATACCATATCCTGAAATGAGTTGTCGGTCGGCTTTCAGGATTAAAGGGATCGGCATACGGGTGGGGGATATCGAGATAACTATACGGCACGGTCTCGTTATCCCTAAATTATAGAACAACTACCTTAACATATCGAATACTCCACTCTTGATAGTAATCCTCCTTTACCGTGACCAGAGCGGTTAAAGAGTGCGATCCTGGGCGCATCCGACCGCGTTAAAAAGTGTCGGTAAATTATAAAAGCATCCAAAACGGTACGCATCCAGTTCTTAACATGGGATTGGGTGCTTTTTTAATTTTTATAGGACGGTTAAGGGGAAGGCGGTGACATCGGGTGGATTTAGGAAAAGTCGCTCTGAGCATGGCGAACCAAGCTCGTGTGAAGTACCTATGGGGTACGGGTCTAAATAAATGGCTATACGCTGTGTCATATGCGAAACGAGAAGGGAAACAACTGAATATCGTTTGTGCAACTGATTCGTTATCGGCTGGAGCAGGCGGGACGGGTCCGATTGACTTTTTCCGCCCAAAGATACTGCAGGTTCTCGGTGATGGAGGCGTTGGGTTTATAGCGGCCAATAACTCGGCAGTAGTGGCAGAGGGTGGTTCATTAGGGGCGAGCGGCGCAACCCAGAAGACAAACGCAACATTCGATCCAAGCACAGATGATAAATATTCTCCAAACCTGTATTCGATGGTGTTCACCGGAACAGGTGGATATGCGAATATATCGGATAAAAACCACGTATTTACAAAGGCTAAGGTGCTTTATTTACAGCAACCTGGAGGTGGGACATTTAAGTGGGGAGATGCAGCGTTTGCGGCTGGGAGAATGGATATAAACACGGACGGAACCAAAGAGGTGAAATTTGTAGAACATACCGGTACGTTTCCAACGCAATTTGGGAACACCGTGCAGGTTGGGAGCGTTACTGGTCCTGTTCAGGTTATGGGTGTGGACCTTAGAAATGGTGCTTCGGGTGCACGAGTTCACAGATTAGCACAGGGCGGAACACAAACGCGGCAGGTAGCTCAACTTGACGGATCTATGTATACAACAGTGTTAAAAAGCATTGGGTGCGATCTATACATCTTGAATACAGGGATGAATGATTCGGGGACATCTGCTATTCCAGCAGAGACCGTAGATGCTGACATACGAACAATTTTAGGATGGGTAAGAGCAGCAAACCCCAATACGGCTATCTTACTTGTCATGCCGAATGAAACGGCGGACTCAAACCGAAACAACCTCCTAGAAACATACCGCTTGAAGATACTAAAGATTGCGTTAGATTATGACGCGTTAATATTTGACACTCGTTGGGTGATAGGGAATTACTCCCAAGCGCAAGCCAATGGATTAATGAATGATTCGATTCATCCGCATCCAACCAAAGCGAACCCTCTCATTGGAGAAGCGCTATTTAACTTTATCGGTGGTTCGAATCTAGCGAATATAGAAAAAATGCTTTCCTAAATAAGCTAAATGAAAGGGGTGGATAAAGTGTCGGGATTCATAAAAGTGTTTGCTGATAATGTGTCGGTGGCAGGACAGACCGATTACAAGGGTAGGCAAGAAAGGAAAGTGACGGTCGCTTACTCAGGAACACAAGGCGCTTCATCCGTATTCACTGCATTTTTAGTTGATTCAGATGGTAATGAATATCCGTTATCTGGTGTTAGAGTATCAGGTGATCTGGATATGATCACATCAGCCAAACCCGGAGAGGTTGTTGAGTATACAAAACCGTCAGGCCTGACTATGAGAGTGAAGTTTACAAAACCGAGTGGCGGTACGGTATCTGCTAAGGCAACTCTGATGTGATAATAATTCAAGTGATTAAAGAGGTGAATAGAGCCAGTGAATAAACCTACAGTGAAACCACCACCAGGGTACGAAGAGGTAGCGAAAGAGGAAAAGAATGGACTGTCCGATTATTTAGCGGGGTTTACAGTGAACGTTTTCTATGTATGTCTTGTAGTTCTTAGTATTGTCGGAACATACAAACTAATAACGTTGATGCTTCAATGAAACCATGGGCAAAGAAGTTCTACAACAGCAAAGCGTGGAAGGAATGTAGAGCCTCTTACATCGTAAAGGTACATGGTCTATGTGAGAGATGCAGCAAGCCAGGAAAGATAGTCCACCATAAGAAGTACCTAACACCATATAACATAAACGATCCTAACATTACACTTAGTCACAATAACCTAGAGTATGTATGCCAAGACTGTCACAACAATGAGCACCATGGTGATGGGCCAGCAGGGCAAGGGCTTATGTTTGATGGGGAAGGGAACCTAGTACAGAAGGAGTGCGAAGGATGAAACTATATCAGGTATTCAATGGGTTAATGGGTATGGGACCAGTCTTTGTTATTGTCATTGCGAAGGATGAAGAAGAAGCAGAGGACTTAGCGAGAAACAAGTTCAAAGAAGAGTTTCAGGAACGCGCACTCGAACCCGAGCGGCATTGGCGTAACTTAGAGGTAGTTACTTTGTCTGAAGATACATCGAAATCATTTGTCTCTGAAGTCGAGGAGGGATGATGTTATGAATATTGTTGGTGGAGTATTATCTTCACGTTCTCTTATTGCTCTTGATGGGGTAGAGGTAGTGGTCCCAATAAAAGAAATGAATGATGAAATACAGAAGTTCATGGATCAACAGATTGGGAAGAGTCCTGAAGAGATTGTGAAGGAGCTTCAAGGTACAGAGTTTTGGAATAAGTACCATAGTAAGTAGAGGTGGTGTTAAGCATGAACAACTATATATGCAACAGATGCGGAGAGTCATGCGGGAAGTACAATCATGTGTGTGAGGAAAATAAAAAAGAAAAGTTTGCATTAACCTTTGATGAACCACCAGCTCTTGTATTTGTACAGGAGAGAGGAAGTAACAAAGTAAAGGTATTCCAAGATGGCAAGGAGTTACATGGAGTTCGTTCAATTGATATCAATGCATCAGTTGGAGAGGTAACAACACACAATGTGGAATATATCACCGGACACACTGACATGAAGTAGCCCCCCTTCTTCAAAAGAGTAGGGCCACGGTGAAGACCGATGTGTCCACCTTCATTTAACACACAGGTCACTCCTATAGGGGGTGTGGTATCAAGAAAGAGAGGGAAGGAGTTATGGAAGAAGATAAAGAGCTGTTAGAACAGAAAAAAAGAAAGAAAATCGAAGCGGAAATTAAACGACTTTCAGCACTTTTGAACACTGTTGACGGGACTTCGAAAAAGATCACCAGTTCATTGGTAAAGAACGCCGCTTTTATGGCTGTTACTCTTGAAGAGTTACAAGAAACCATGAATAAGGACGGTGTTGTCAGTCACTATAAGAACGGTGAAAATCAATATGGGACAAAGAAATCCCCTGAGGTTGAGATTTACAACACGATGATTAAGAATCATTCGGCTATCATGAAGCAACTCACGGACTTGCTTCCTAAAGCACCGCCAAAGGCAGATGACGATGATGGTTTTGGTGGGTTTGTAAAAGAACGTGAAGAACAATGAGCGCGGCACTGAGAGTTAGATACCCATTAGCTCATAACCCTATCCTGGACTACTGGAATCGCATTGAATCCGGCGAAGAAGTAGTTGGTGACAAGGTTCGAAGGGTATACCAGAAGCTTGTAAATGATCTATACGATGAATCAAGCGAATATGAATACGATTCTCGCAGGGCTAACCATGCGATTGAGTTTATAGAAAACTTTTGCAAGCACAGTAAAGGTAAATGGGGCGGTAAGCCCATTGATTTAGAGTTATGGCAAAAAGCATTCCTCGCGGCTACATTCGGGTTTGTCCACAAGATAGACGGGACCCGAAAATACCGAGAGGTTTTTTTAGTTGTAGCTCGTAAAAATGGGAAATCAACTATCGCGTCTGGAATTGGCCTGTATGCACAGGTGGCAGACAACGAACCGGGTTCGGAAGTATATGCTGTTGCTACAAAGAAGGATCAAGCGAAACTAGTGTGGTTAGAAGCGAAGCGGATGGTCAAGAAGTCGCCTGTATTGCTGAAGCGTATTAAGCCGCTTGTTTCTGAATTGGTCTCAGACTGGAATGACAGCTCGTTTAAGCCGCTTGGATCTGATTCTGATACATTGGATGGCCTCAACGTTCATTGCGCCCTCCTGGACGAAATACACGCCTGGAAGGACAAGAACCTATATGATGTTATCGTAGACGGTACAAGCGCCCGGGAACAACCGTTAATGGTCATGATTACCACAGCCGGTACAGTTCGTGAAGCTGTTTATGATTTGAAGTATGAAGAAGCTGAAATGGTCCTGAATGGCTATGGTGATCCGGACGGTTATCATGATGACCGGTTCTTACCTATCATCTATGAACTTGATGACCGTAATGAGTGGACCGACCCTTTAAAGTGGAAAAAGTCCAACCCTGGTCTCGGTACTATAAAGAAAATAGATCAGTTACAGACAAAAGTGAATAAGGCCAAAGCAAACCCAAGCCTTATCAAGAACCTTCTGACCAAGGACTTTAATGTCAGAGAGACAAGCTTGGAAAGTTGGCTATCTTTCGAGGAACTTAATTGCACAGACACCTTTGATATTGAAGAACTCCGTGATTGTTACGCAATCGGCGGTGTAGACTTATCCAGTACAACAGACTTAACGTGTGCAACCCTATTGGTAATGAAACAAGGTTCGAACAAGATATACGTACTTCAAATGTACTTTATGCCTGAAGAGGTTGTTGAACAAAGGATCAAAGAGGACAACAAAGTCCCTTATGATATATGGGCTGAACGTAAATTATTGCGTTTATGTCCGGGCAATAAGGTTCAATACTCAGATGTTACTGCTTGGTTCTTGGAAATGGTTAACGAATATGACATTCGGCCTTATTGGGTGGGTTATGACTCGTGGGGATCTCAGTACTGGATTCAGGAGATGAAAGATAATGGATTCAATATGATCGAGGTTAGGCAAGGAGCTAAGACGTTATCCCAGCCTATGAAGGAAATGGGCGCTGATTTAGGAGCTAAACGAATCAACTACAACAATAACCCTATTACCAAGTGGTGTTTATCTAATACCAGCTCCGAGACGGATAAGAACGACAATATTAGGCCGATAAAAGGCAAAAACCAAAGGCTGCGCATAGACGGCGCGGTCTCTTTGTTGATTGCATATACCGTTTTGTTCAACAACTACAGCGATTACCAATCTCTCATTTAAAGGGGGTGATGAAACTGGCTATATGGGATAAATGGTTTGGCAAACAAAAGTATGAAGGCAAGGCATTCACACAGTATCAAATGATGTCGGGGTTCACACCAACGTTCAGCGGATTTGGTAAAGATGCTTATTCCTCAGACGTTGTAAGGGCTGCAATCCATGCGATTGCAAGTAATGCGGCTAAACTCAAGCCGAAGCACATTCGAAGGCAGCAAGGGCAGATAAAGGGCATAGAACGAGGAAGGCTAGAAAGAATCCTTTCAGTCCGACCAAACCCGACTATGAACGCGTATGACTTTTACTACAAGGTCATCACGCAGCTGTATATGAGGTCCAATGCTTTTATCCTTATACAGACTAATGGATTCGGTGTAACAGGATTATATCCAATCATTGCTCAGACCGTTGAAACATTAGAATACAACAATGAAATCTATCTGAAATTCTACTTTGCTAATGGGAAGAAAATGACGGTGCCTTATGACGAGATTATCCATTTGCGAAGGTTTTTTAATGAGTCGGATATGTACGGCGATGGTAACGATGTTCCGTTGTTGCCTACTTTGGAACTGATTAACACAACCAATCAGGGAATTGGTAATGCAATCAAAACATCTGCATTCTTGCGTGGGATTCTGAAGTTTGTCGGCATGCTCAAACCTGAGGACATGAAGAAACAACGGGACGATTTCGTTAATGATTACATGGATGTCAGTAATAATGGCGGCGTAGCTGCTACGGATTCCAAGATGGAATATCACGAACTGAAGACTGATCCCAAAATGGTTGACGCTAAGCAAATGGCCCTGATTGAAAACAAGGTATATAAGTATTTTGGATTGCATGAAAACATTGTTATGTCTAAGTATGACGAAAACGAATGGAATTCCTTTTATGAGTCTGTTCTAGAACCTCTTGCAGTGCAAATGAGCCTAGAATTCACTTCTAAATTGTTTACAGAAAACGAACAGTCACATGGTAATGAAATTCTATTCGAAGCAAACCGGCTGCAATACGCCTCCAACAAAACCAAAATTGAAGTTGTCACAATGATGGTTGACCGGGCCATGATGAGTCTAAACCAAGGGCTTGAGGTCTTTAATATGCCGCCTGTCGAAGATGGGGATAAACGCATTCTTTCCCTTAACTTTGTGGATGCTGCTAAAGCTAATCAATACCAAGTAGGCGAGGAAGAAAGCAAACCACCAGACGGAAAGGAGGTGGAACGAGAAGATGACGAAGAAATTGAAGACGACGGATGAAATATTCCGTAAAGATCGGGATTATCGATTCTTCGAAATTGAAGCTAGGTCAGCGGATATAGAGGGCGGCGGTGAAGAGTTATATGTTGAGGGTTACGCCTTAACATTTAATGAGCCAACGGTGCTATGGGAGTATGACGGAATTGAATACAAAGAACAAATTGACGCCCGCGCGTTTGCTGAAGCAGACATGTCGGACGTCATTTTTAATTACAACCATGGCGGTAAAGTTGTAGCCCGCACCCGTAATCAAACGCTATCGCTAACCATTGATAATCGCGGCTTATACATCAGAGCGCGTCTAGATGGTACTGACGAAGGCAGGAAGCTATACCAAGAGATTAGAGGCGGATACATTGACCGCATGTCCTTTTCTTGGGTTACGGCTCCTAATGGCTCAGAGTATGACGCTACAACACATATGCGGACTGTACGCAAGGTCAAGAAGCTATATGACGTATCTGCCGTAGATATCCCGGCATATGACACAACGTCCATTTCGGCGCGATCATTGGTAGCTGCTGAAGAAGAGATTAAACAAGCTGCTCAAACGGCTGAGAAAAGAAAACGGCTATTACTAAAAACTTTTTGTTAATGAGAGGGGAAAAACAAATGAAAAAACAACTGCGTCATAAATTGGATCTTCAAACTTTTGCTGCACCTACACGATTGAGTGAAATTGAGACTCGCAAAGCTGAAATCCGTGGCTTATTGGAAGGTGATGGAGAAGTTGATCTGAACGAACTAGAAACGGAATTGCGGAGCCTTGAAGAAGAAGCCTCTAACATTGAAAAGCGGAAACAAATCGCCGCTGGTATTAATACCGGGGCGGTGGAGGCTCGTAAACTTGATTCACTCAAACCTCCAGAAAAAGAAGTACGGTCTATGAAGTGGGATGAAGCCATCGGAACAACGGAGTATCGTGATGTATGGGCCAAGGATATGATGGGGATTACATTGGAAGCAGAAGAGCGTTCCATGTACGACCGTGTAAACGTGGAATACCGCGACTTTACGCACACAACAGAGAATAGCGCCATTTTGATTCCAAAAACAGTTTCTGATGGCATTTGGAAGCGTGCTGAAGAGCAATATCCACTGTGGGCAGATGTTCGCAAACTCCGCGTGCGGGGCAACCTGACAATGATTAAATCTGACGGAAATGCAGTGAATGCTCAATGGTATGACGAAGCAACCAAGGTCATTACCGATAAGCTTGGATTTGGGGAACTGAACCTCACTGGTTGCGAGCTTGCTAAAGCTGTTCAAGTCACTTGGAAGCTTCGCAAAATGGCAATCGAAGATTTCATTGCTTACATCACGCGTGAAATCGCGGATCGGATGGGCATTGCACTCTCTGCTGCTGTATATGCAGGTAAAGGAAAGCCAAGCGGCACGGATACATTTAAACCAGAACCACGCGGTATCAAAACAGTTCTGGAAGCTGAAGTTGGTACACCTCAGATTGTTGAATACGATACTGATATTGCTTATAACACGTTGACAGCAGCAATGGGTGGTATCCATTCAAGCTACGCAAACGGCGTAACAATTTACGCTAACAACACAACAATCTGGTCCCATCTCGCAACGCTGGTTGATGCTATGGGTAGACCAATGTTCATTGCTGATGTTATGGCTGGTGGTGTGGGTCGTATCTTTGGACGAACAATCAAAGCTGATGCAACCATTCCTGACGGAGAAATTCTGCTCGGAAACCTTAATGATGGTTATCTGGCGAACATCAACGAAGACATCACAATGTACACGGAAGATCATGTCCGTGAGCGCCTGACTGATTACATGGGATATGCGATTGTTGATGGTGACGTTGTTGACAGTAAGGCGTTTGTAATTATCGCCGACTCCACTCCAACACCATAAGGAGGGACAAACACATGGCTTACACAACACTAAAGAAGTTCAACGACAGGGAATCGGGGAAGAAGTTTCTCCCCGGTCAACCTTTTCACTCCGATACTCAAGAACGCATTGAATTGCTCTTGGATCAAGGTTTCATTGGAGTCGTAGAGGAAGACGATGACGGACCTCTCAAACATGTCGGGGCTGGTTGGTACGAGCTTCCTAATGGCGAGAGGGTAAGAGGAAAGGAAAAGGCCGAAGAAGCCTTAGAAGCTCTACAGGGACAGATAGGAGCTGATGATAATGGCCCTTCTGGACAAGATTAAAAAATCACTTCGCATTACATCCTCTGCCTTTGATGAAGAGGTGGGGGATTTAATCGCGGCCTGTCAGCATGATTTAAAGCTGTCTGGTGTGAGTGTTGAAAAGGCGGCAGATGAATCTGATCCGCTTATTTTGCGTGCCATTACAGTCTATGCTAAAGCCAATTTCGGTTTTGACAATCCCGATGCAGACCGGATGCAACTATCTTACAACATGATCAAGACACATCTGACACTATCACAGGAGTACACTCCTAAGGAGGAAGTAACGCCATGATGTGGAGAGATGTTATTGATTTGATACCTGTTGTGGTAGGGAAAAACGGATACGGGGAGGATGTCGAACAAGACGGAATCCCCAAGACCGTTTATGCCAATAAGAAATCGGTGCGGCAGACGGAGTTTTATCAAGCTATGGCTGCTGGAATGAAACCTGAAATCGTATTTGAGGTTATGGTTGCTGATTACAGCGATGAACCCAAAGTGAAATACGGTGACGATAAGCATTATCGCGTTATACGCACCTATTCAGCCAATGACGAGCGCATTGAGTTGGTATGCTCCATTTACCCTATGGAGGAATAAAGATGGCTAAAAAGAGCGATATCATCGGTATGAAGGAGCTTGAACGCTCTATTAAGAAACTTGGCAGAGTGCCGCAAACTGTCGCAACTAAAGCGGCTTCAGCAGGTGCGAGGATTGCGCTAAAAGCGGCGAAAAAGAATGCACCTGTGGAATCAGGTGCTCTTAAAGGCGGCATTATCATGAAAGGTGAACGCCGGGTTAAGGTTGGAAAGAAGATGTATGACATTATGATGGATCCGGCTAAAAATGACGTTTTCGTTAAGACATCTGCTGATGGCAAGAGATCATACTATCCAGCATCTCAGGAATACGGATTTATGACTGTTGATGGTGGTTATGTTCCTGGTTATCAGTTCTTGCGTAAATCCATTACGGAAAATTCCCGTGAGATCGAAAACAAAATTGTTGAAGTTGCTGGTAAAGCCATCGACAAGGCTTTGAACGAGGGGTGATCAAGCTTGAATTTTGAAGAAGCGTTAGCGTTTGAGCTTGAAACAATTCCAAGGTTAAAAGGTAAGGTTTATCCCGGTTTCTTGCCGGGGAAAACAGCGCCTTATCTTGTATATCTATCTAGTCCAGGACTTAGGACAAAACAACTTGGTTCGGGCTATCTGGTCGGAAGAGAAGTAAGTCCTACTTTAAATATCATCACGACAAAGTACTCAGACTTAAAACCTTTGAGTGATCAAGTGGTTGATATTATCTTGAGTTTTCAGGGCCGCAAAATAGGCGTGGACGGTCCGTATATACAAGAAGTGACCTATCAGGAGCCTACAGAATTATACGAGTCAGAACCAAATTTATATCGATGTGTAATAGAATTTCAAGTTTATTTTGAGGGGTGAGTATTTTGGCAAATAGAGCAGTAGGGACAAAATTAATGTTTGGTACAACTCCGGTTGCTGAACTTACATCGATTGGCGGTCTTGAGCTTTCTGCTGATACGATCGATGTAACAAGTTTGGATTCAGATGGAGGATACCGTGAATTTATTGGTGGGTTTAAAGATGGTGGCGAGGTTTCTATCAGTGGATTTTTTAATCCGGGTGATCCGGGACAGGCAGCGGTTTATGCAGCTTTTAACTCCGGAGCAACAACGGCATGCGAGATTCAATTCCCGGCAGCTCTGAAAGCAAACTGGTCGTTTAATGCAGTGGTTACAGCATTCACAACAGGCGCAGAGCTAGAAGAAGCGGTCTCCTTTGAAGCGACTTTAAAGGTTTCCGGTGAACCGACTTTAGAAATAATTACACCTTAATACGTTGCCGGGGCATTGCTCCGGCTTATTATAATTCGGAGGGATTACAAGTATGGGTAAAAATGAATCTAAAAATGATGTTGTAGTTATCGAACTGGACAGACCACGTGAATTACGCTACGGTCATAAAGCTCTTAAAACATTGCTAGCCTTGACAGGCAAGGATATTGATTCGATTGACATGGATAACATCGACCTGGGAGAGATTGAGAAATATATCTATTGTGGTCTGTTGTCGGATGCGAAATCAAATGGCGAGAATCTCACTCTTGAAGACATGGAGGATTTACTAGATAAAGCACCTTCATTTGGTCATATCATCGAAAAGATGAACGATGCATTTAGCATTTCGTTCGGTTCGCTTGGTGTGGAGGGAAACCAGAAGCAGCCGGGGGAGAATCCGGTACAGGCGTAACTTTTGACTGGCAAGAATCCATGCAAGCGGCGTTTACTGTTGGCTTGAGTTTGACGGAATACAATGATATGACGCCGCACGAATTGAACTTATTCATCAAGGCATACAATGATCGGATGGTTCGAGACCACAAAGAACGAATTACAATGGCTTACTTAACCGCTGCATGGGGCAGGACGAAGAAACTGCCGGATCTCAAGAAGATATTGAAAGAGGATAAGCCAAAGAAACAACAATCTGCAGAAGATATGCTAAGTATCGTTAAACAATTGAATGCCGCTTTTGGCGGTAAGGAAGTAAAAAAGTGAGGTCGGCTAATAGCCGGTCTTTTTTTGTGTGCAAGGGGGTGAATAGATGGCAGTAGTAAAAAACCTAATGGTCCGTGCTGGTGCTGATTTCTCAGCCATGCGAAAGGAAATGCAAAAGGCTAGTAAGGATCTTGCTGATTTCAAGTCAAGCGTATCGAGCGCAGTCAAAGGAATTGTGGGTGTGCTTGCAACAATCGGTATAGGCAATGCGATCAAAGAAGCAACAAACGATGCAATGCAATTCGAAGCGTCTATCGTTCAATTAAACCGGACGATGGGATCCAGTGCAGGAATGTTTAGAGAGTGGGCCAAAGAAAATGCATCAGCGTTCGGCATGAGCCAGTTAGAAATCGTCAAGTATGGCGCAGTCTACTCCAATCTCCTTAGCGCGTTTTCCTCGGGTACGGCAGAAACTACGCAAAAGACACAAGACCTTTTGAAAGCATCAGCCATTGTAGCGGCTGCAACCGGACGAACCATGGAAGACACGATGGAGCGTATCAGATCCGGTTTGCTGGGTAATACCGAGGCGATTGAGGATTTGGGTATTAACGTTAACGTTGCCATGATTGAATCAACCAGGGCATTCCAGCAGTTCGCTAACGGGAAGAGCTGGGATCAACTTAATTTCCAGACCCAACAACAAATTCGCTTGATGGCGATCTTGGAACAAGCCAACCAAAAATACGGTGATCAGATAGCGAACACGACAATTGCACGACAAAACCAATTGCTTGCTCAGCTCAAAAACGTGAGATTAGGACTAGGCCAAGCGTTCCTTCCTATCTACAACTACATTCTACCGGCGCTTATACGATTTGCTACGGCTCTAGCAACAGTGGCCAACTTTATAGCCCAATTCACTACAGCGTTATTTGGTGGGACTGTCAAATCTCAGCAAGCACAAGCACAAGCGACAAATGCACAGACTAGTGCAGTTAGTGGTTTGGGCGATGCTTACAAAAAGGCGGGAGACAAGGCTAAGAAGGCTGGGAAGAAGGCGAAGGACTCAGCCGGTAGTTTTGACCAACTGAACTTGGTAGGAGGTACTACAGGCGGTAGCGGATCCGATGATAAAGCTGATGATGATGCTGGTGGTGGAATTGGTGGTGGCGACATTGGCATGGATGGTGGAGTATTTGCTGGCATTGGCGATGGTATGGTTGAGGTTGGAGAAAAGGCAAGGGCCATGGCTGAGAAAGTTAAAAACGCCTTTAATACTATGAAGACCTTCATCGTAACCAACAAAGATATTATCATCGCTGCTCTTGCTGGATTAGCCACAGCTTTTGCGGGTTTTTGGTTAGCCAGTAAATGGGGAACCGTAGTCACCAATGTTAAAAGTGCTGGAGCTGCAATCATGTCGGCTTTGAGGCTCCTGGTTAATCCTGTTACATTGGTCATTCTTGCAATCGGCGCTCTTGTAGCTGCGTTTGTGTACTTCTACCGCACGAACGAGGGATTCAGAGACACGGTGCAATCGATCTTGCGAAACATTGGAGAAGTTGCAATGTGGTTGTGGGATAACGTCCTGAAGCCTTTTGGCGAGTGGTTAGGAACTGCTATGGTAAAATCTTGGGAAGTAATCGGCGATGCAGCTAAGTGGTTATGGGATAACGTTTTAAAACCGTTTGGAGCTTGGCTTGCTGATGTGCTCCCAAAAGCGTGGAAGGCCGTGGAAAACGCGGCTAAATGGTTGTGGAAGAATGTTCTTGTTCCTCTTGGGGAGTTTCTGATGTTTATGTGGAAAAACGTTACCGTGCCATTAGCTAAAGTATTAGCGGATGTGTTAGGAGTAGCGTTTAAGTTTGTTGCTGATGTGGCTAAGTCATTCTGGAAGAACGTCTTAGTGCCGTTGGGTACAGCGTTGAAAGAAATGTTTGGCCCAGCAGTTGAAGCGGTATCAGCAGTTCTTTCTTTCTTGTGGAAAGAAGTCTTAAAACCGTTAGCATCATTCATTGGTAGCACAGTGAAATCAACATTTACTGATTTGACGACTGTTGTTACATTTCTGTGGAAGAACGTATTAAAGCCGGTTGCTGAATATGTGGGTAGCACCTTCAAATCAGTATTTAACACGGCATTTAAAGCTATCGGCGAGATCATCAGCGGCCTTAAAAAGTCGTTCATTGGATTAATGGATTTCATCACAGGCGTATTCACAGGCGATTGGAAGAAGGCTTGGGGAGGCGTAAAAGATATCTTTAAAGGCGTATTCGATGCCTTGTACGGGATTGTAAAGGTTCCGCTTAATATGATCATTGATGCAATAAACAAAGTAATCGATGGACTGAATAAAATCCAATTGGATATGCCTGATTGGTTGGGTGGTGGAAGTTTTGGAGTAAACATCAAGAATATACCGAAACTTGCACATGGTGGTTTAGCATATGGACCGACACTCGCCATGGTAGGCGATAACAAAGGGGCCTCTGCCGATCCCGAGGTCATTGCACCGTTATCTAAATTGCAAGACATTATGGGCAGTGGTGGAGACAACCAACAGACAGTTTCTGTTTTGAATTCGATTCTTTCAGCCATAAAGTCAGGCCAAAATGTAAATGTACAGATCAGCCAAAAGGCAATTGGTCAAGCTGCTATTCAAGAAATTAAAAACGAAACGCGCCGAACTGGTGCAGTTCCATTCCCAGTATAGGAGGTGATGAATCTTGCAATTGAAAGTAAACAATGTTCCTCTTGTAGCTTCTCCAAGCGACTTCAGAGTTACCATTCTTGATCTGGATGATGCGGATTCATCCGTCCGTACTTCGGATGGACGATTAAACCGTGATAGGGTTCGTGTGATTCGTCAGATTGAAATCGGATGGAACGCCTTAACAAGTGTGCAAATCAAACAGATTCTTGATGCTATGGAGGATGTGTTCTTTGACTTTACCTTTCCCGATCCTAAAGCCGGGGGATACATCACAAGGAAAATGTACGTAGGCGACAGACCTTCTCCAGTAGCATTCGAAAGGAACGGCGTGTTGTGGTGGAAAGACCTTAAATTCACGCTGACGGAACAATAATGTATCCAGTATCACCGTTATTTGCTGCGTTATTACGCCAACCGGATCGGGAGTTTAAAGTAAAAGTAAATGTAGATGGAATTGAGTATGATAATTCGGTCATTGCTGATTTTGTAATAGATAATAGCGTTACTTCTCTAGATGGGTTTGAGGTGGGAACTGCAATCCCTTCCACCTTAACTATCACATTAAGGACGAACTATGAAATACCTCCTAATGCAAAAATGGTCCCATATCTAGCCCTTTCAACTACCGGCCTAACCTGGGAACAAACAGATATACCGTGGAATGAAATGAATGTTCCTTGGGACGGTACTGGAACATCTTGGTTACCACTTGGGGAGTTCTACGTTGATAAGCGTGAAAAGATCAATGGGGTTTGGACTTTCACTTGTTACGATAAGCTGGTATTTGCAGATGTCGCCTATATCTCCACGTTAAGTTATCCGACAACGATGAAAGCGGTATGGGACGAAATATGCAGCCGGTTAGGTTATGCCTATGACTCTAGCGTACAAATTGACCCTTTCTATATGATTCAGGTTGGACCAACTGGCTACACTATGCGTCAAGTACTCGGATACATCGCCGGAGCCAATGCAGCTAGCGTAATTGTGGGCAAAGATGGGATTGTTAAGTTTAAACGCTTCTCAATGGCAGAGGAACCAGTATTTGATATGGGGTCATCGGATTATATCCGTGCGGTACAAACCAATCCTGTCAAGACATTTTCAAGGGTCGTAGTCACTTATAACACAGAAGATCAGTTAACCTTTGAAGCAGGTTCAGGGGATGAAAATCACACACTCAACCTAGAAAACCCGTTGATGACGCAAACCATGGTGAACAAACTTCAAGCATCTTTGAACGGTTTCGCTTATTTACCGCTCTCCATGGATGCTAGAGGCTTCCCGCAACTTGAACACGGGGATATCATAGGGTTTGAGCAAGACGAGCATACAACGTGGTTAGAGACCGTCACATCATGGGAAGATACACACCTCCCATGGGATGGCATGATGAAATACAAGACTACTATCTTGAGGCAGTCGTTCAGTTTCAAGGGTGGTCTGAAAATGACCATTGAATCTCCTTCAGTATCCGAGCAGCAAAGTGAATTCGTGGTTGAGGGATCATTAACACAACAGGTTAACAAGATCGATAAGACAGCCATTAAGGAAGGTAAGAAGTACTATGGTGCTACGATCACAAGGACTGAAGGATTAATCATTGAACGCGAAGATCATTTATCCAAAGCGGTGTTTAACTCGGATGAATTGAGCTTCTATGCTGATGGTGATCGTGCTTTGTGGTTTGACTTGCCTAGCCGTAAATTCAAATTTGAAGGAACATTGGAAGCGACTGATGGGGTCTTCACCGGTACTCTTCAAGGGGTTGATGGTATATTCACTGGAGACCTTCAGGCAGTAGGTGGAACTTTCACAGGGACACTCCAAGGCGTGGACGGTACATTTAGTGGTACCGTAAAGGCTGGGCGTATTGAAGGTGGGGATATCATTGGATCATATATCGAAGGTGCCGAGATTCTTGGTAGTACGATCAGGACAGCGACCAACGGGGAAAGGATAGAACTGGATCCGCTCGGGTTTAGATTTTATGATGACTTCAATGCAAGAAGAGTTGAGCTTGGAACGAATCCATCAGCAGGTATTTCAGGGCATACGTATTATAATGATAGTGGTCAGGCTATAGGTCTTATTTATGCCAATCCAGAAGAAATGCATGTTATGTCAAACTACAACTTGAGATTAGGCACTAACTCTGGTGGTATAACATATATGCAAGGGATAATCGATTTTAGCCAAGCAACTGTTATTGGTTTGTAGATGGGAGCTGAATTAAGCGTGGATAATGAAACAAATACAGTTACGATATCTTCAAACTCCTTAACCAAAGATCAGTTAATTACCAAGAAGAATAAGCTTGAAACAGATTTAGCCCATCTTAATAAACGCAAGACCGAGGATCAATCGCAGTATGATTCTATGAAGGAAAAAGGCAGGATTGAAGGTGAGGCAGCTTTGTTGAATTCACTTGAAATAATTAACACCAAGATAAAAAGAAAAAATGAAGAGCTAGTCCAGACTAACGAATCACTTAAAGAATTCGAATAAAATCAAACAAGGTCTCGCAAATGCGGGGCCTTTTTATTATGCCAAGAAAGGGTGATCCATTTGGCAAAACTTCAAACTCTGATCATTGCCGAAATAGATCCATCAAAGCCGGTCATAGAAGCGTGTGCCGTGATTGATGTCCTGGTTCGACATAACCCGGTACATGAAGAAGAAATATTAATTGGCATCAAAGAGGCTATAGATAAGCGCATGGCTGTAATGAAAGGGGTTGAAATAGATGGCAAGCCGGTACGGGGGAATAACGGGAAGTAAAAGGATAAGTGAAGATTTTCAGAACATAAACACTGCATTTGAAAATGTGCAATCTGAAATGGATGCTAATAAATCTGTAGTTGATAATCATTTATCATCCACATCTGCCCACAAAGCAGAAAACATCACTTACACTGGAGAAGCTACAGGCACTAATGTGAAACAGGCTATTGACGGATTGGATACGCGCATAGATAGTATTGTCGCACAGTCCGGTGACGATAATACAGAAATTGTGGATGCGCGGGGCGGGTTCCCTGTTTTAGGTGAAAGGCTTAATGCATCTGATACACAGATAGCGCAAGTCGAAAATGATATTTCCGAAATTAATAACGGTCTTACAGATACCTTGAAGAAAGGTGATCTTTTTTCCTCACTTTATGGGATGGCTGTTGAAGAAAGCAATGTTCAACCAAACGGTAGCTTGGATAAATTTGTGAGTGCAATGAAAGCTGGAGTTGTGAACATTGTTTTTTGGGGGGACTCAATTACTGAAGGGCTAGATAATATTTCCCCATTAGATACTTACGTTAGTAAATTTATAACCACTTTGAAGAGGAGATTTCCTAAAGTTACAATTAATTACGCCAACTATTCTATTGCCGGGGCCACATCATCAAATGCCGCTGACCCTAATTATGTGGCTGGAACAAGCTTCACAAGGCCTTGGGGTGTTAATGGTAAGTCATGGAGAGATCATGTTAGGGACTATTCGCCTGATTTGGTTGTTATTGCTTTCGGTATGAATGATGCGGTTTCAAACAACGGCGATGCAACTATAAAAACAAATTATGATTCAATTGTCACTTACATGAATACATGGTCAAAAGTTCCAAACGTTGCTTTTGTAACTTCGATAATGAGCACGTTGGATACTTCGATATACAGCGTTACTCAAGCCAACATAACAGCGGTTAACCGATCCATTCGTGAATATGCTCGTAACGGAGGGTACGCTTTGGCAGATGCCAACCGTCTATCTAAGATACTTCGCGACGGGGTTGATGATGTCAGTCGGATTCATACATCAGAAACTAACTGGACTGGATACAATACAACAAGTTGGGATGGTGACAAAGCTTCATTTACATTAAGCGGTTCAACATTAACTCCAGCAGCCGGAGTCACGAATAAATTTGTTCGCAGAACGAGAAGTATATACAATGGATTTATCGAGTTTGATGTCGTTCCGGTTGATGTTGGGGCGCAAGGGTGGATTGTAATTGAATATAGAAAATCAGATACGGGTTATATTGCGTTGGTTATTCACCCAGGAAGCAGCGGATCCGGAATAGTCGCTTTTTATATTGATGCATTGTCCACCCCTGTGTCTTCAAAAACCAACCTCACGATTGTCCCTGGAACATCTTACAAGATCAGGATTGAGTTTTATGGAACGACACATACAGTCTTTATCAATGGGGTCAACACGCTCAGTTTTAACACTCATGAAAATATGCAAGACGGGTCTATCCGGATGGGTGGAATCAATAAACTGGCGACATTTTTAAATCTAAACATTGGGTTTTGTGATTCGCTGAAAACCCCTGGGCAATTTACTGATGAACAATTATTAGGTCCATATAATGATCCGGCTAGCGGTAATGGTGTTAACCATCCTAGTGCGCTTGGGACGTCACTTATATATGTACCTTCCATGATTGGAATTGTACAAGAAGCATCTAAGCATGTACAAAAGTCTGGGTTGCTCTTGCCAACGCGCTTGCTTAAAACAGAGTTTGCAGCTCCCGGGACAGGATATCCCACCACTACAACAGCTGGAGAAAAGTTGTATTTTAAAACAGTAAACTCTTATGACAAAAGCCTGGGCATTGCCCTTCGCAGGATAGATAATGGGGCATATTATTCTTTATCAACAAAGGCCATAAGTGATGCTACACTTGATCAGTTAGAGCCAGGTAACTTCGCATACTACAAAGTTAATGCTACTTTAGATTTTGTATGGATATCCGTCCCGTCTTCTGGACCGGTTCCGTCAGATATGGATTTATACAGAATCATGTGACATAATGGGTTTAGTATTAAAAAAGGAGTGAGTTCCAAAATGATCAAACTAATTGATCGTTTAGTGGCTTGGTATAATCGTAAATTTCCTGTAAGAGAAGAAACGGACGAAGAATATTTCGATAGACAATGGTAAAAGACGCAACTGCAATATAAGCAGATGAATGTGAGCAGGTCATATACATGGCCTGCTTTTTTATGTGTTTATTAATTGGGGTCTATGTAGAGAGAATGGGGGAAAGGGTATGGACGGTGTACAGTCCGAAATGCTCCAAAGAATCACCAGAGTAGAAACGAAGGTGGACAACATGGATGAAAAATTAGACAGAGCGATTAACGCTAATGAGACAGCGGTAGAAGCTTTAGCATCTGCAAAGTCGGCACATTATAGATTGGACAAAATTGAAGATGGCCAAAAATGGCTCTGGCGTACAATCGCTGGGGCTTTTGTTTTGGCGATAGCAGCATTTATCATTTCCGGTGGTCTTAAATAAAGTTGAGAGGATGATTATAAATGACAACTAAATGGTTTAAAGCGGCAAGTGTCCGGGCAATTAAAACAGCAGCACAAACAGCAATCGGTGTGATCGGTGCTACTACAGTATTTAATGAGGTTGATTGGTATGTGGTAGGTGGCACGGTTTTACTGTCGACTATCATCAGCTTTTTGACGAGCTTGGCAGGATTGCCTGAGGTGACGAGTCAGGAGGAAGACCGATAATGAAGAAAGTATGGATTGATGCTGGTCACGGCGGCAAGGATCCGGGAGCTGTCGGCAACGGTCTGCAAGAAAAGGATATTGCATTAACGGTTTCACTTGGTGTTAAGGAACGTATTGAGGCAGAATATAAAGGTGTTCAGGTGTTGTTGTCCAGGTCTACTGATGTATTCCTAGAGTTGTCGGAACGGGCCAATGCAGCTAATAAATCCAGTGCTGATCTCCTTGTATCCATCCATTGTAACGCTGGTGGTGGAGCTGGCGGTTTTGAATCGTTCCGATATACAAGCGCTTCAACCGCTACTCGTTCATTGCAAAACGTTCTTCACACTGAGATCATGGCGGCGCTGAAACCCTTTGGTGTGATCGACCGGGGTCAAAAGGCCAAGAATCTTCATATGTGCCGTGAAAGCCGTATGCCAGCCGTATTAACAGAGAACCTGTTTATAGACGTTGCATCTGATGCAGCCAAATTGAAGCGACATGAAGTCATTGAAGCTTTGATTGATGGACATGTAAAAGGAATTGCTAAGTATCTCGGACTGAAGAAGAAAGAAGGTGCTGTTGCGGTGGACAACAAGGTAAACGTAATTGTAAACGGCAAACAGATCAAAGATGGTAAGTTAGAGAACGGTGTAACCTATGTACCTCTACGGGCCATTGGAGAGGCGCTAGGAGCAAGCATTGGCTGGGATAAAGAAACCAAAACAGCAACATTGACAAAGTGATGTATAACCCTGCTGGCTTATGCTGGTGGGGTTATTTTTTATTACCTGTACCATCCGGTATATGCCCCTCGTATTTGCTTATATCTAACCCTAGATATTTACGCATCAATACAGATGCTTCAGCCGTGATAAACTCCCAACGTAGTTCCATCTCCGATCTATATCCCCTACACATAAACTTTGCTTGTATCCCGTTTTGCGTGTTGTTCTGCTCATATACCTTCAGTCCCTTTGTCCGGAAGTATCTCTTTATCTCCTTCATATCTCCCCAAGCTCGGTCTATAGCTAATTTTATTGTATCGACATATGGTCCAGGTGTTTTTAGATTCGATTCAATGTGTCGGCAATCGCGTTCATATGCAGCTATAACCAACAGCAACAATATATATCTTTTGACAAATTGACGATCTTCAGCCGAAATAGCTTCTTTAATACTCATTTTACCTACCTCCACATGCGAACATATGTACTATAGTATATCCATACATATGTAAAATCAAGCCTTGTTAAGAACGTAAGTTCGTAGTACTATAATCACAATTGTGATATATCCATGTTAGATTTGTCATTATCATATATTTTTTTACGCGTGAATCGGTTAAAGTTATAAGAAAGTGAAAGGGGGTGTGAATTTGAAGGCGAAAAAAGATAGTAAAGGAGGAGGATTATGTGACTATCGAGGTGGATTATTAGTAATAAATTACCATTGGATGATATTGGGATGAGCATATATAGTATATACTATACACTCTTACGGGGAGAGCCGACCGGCTCAGACATTTACTACTTCGTACAATTCTTCCATATGACACGACAGTACATACGCAATATTAAGGGCGGCATCCCAAGGTATTTTTTCTCTATTATTCACCCAGTTCGATACTTGTTGAGGAGAATATCCCGTCCGCCTACTCAATTCAGCCTGTGACATATTTGTACGTTTTAGTAAATACCGTAGTCGGCATCTCCCGCGGGCGAGTGCCAACTCAGTTGCTCCTCTCAGAAGTAGGTGATTATCTAAAGGTAAATTGTACCACGTACAAAAAAGTAAATAAAGATGACTCAGCGCAACCAGATTATAAGGAGGGTGTCTATGTCCACTACAGGATTAGACCGTTCAATTCAGCAGAAAATGATTAGTTTTTCCAGGGATCTGTCGGAGGACATGGTGTATGAGGAGATCAATGAAGACTTCTCAAATGCATTAGATGTTTTAAGATGTTTGTTGCCGGAAAAAAATCATAACATCGTTAATGAATTGCTGAGTATATCTTATCGGAAATCCAAATTCATTCATTCAACTTACCGTAGAGGACTAGAAGAAGGGGTCAAACTAAAACATAATGTATGCACACAAAAAGCGCCTATGTAGGGCGCTTTTCATTTGACCACATTTTGACCACATTGACCACATTTCGACCACGTAATCATTCTTTTGAATGCGATCAGATTAACGATATTACAATATAGATAGTGAAAAAACCTCATAAGACGGGCGTTTTCGCTCATTATTTTTATCGAATTAACGATATTACACTTCAATATCGACGGTGTAATTTATGGGCGGCATGATGTAAGTAAGGCCCCAAAAGCCTGTCATATCAATGAAAAAGAGACCTCTCGGGGTCTCTTTTCTTGTATAAAGCCACAATGTATAGATGTATATATGAGGGGATGAATTATCTTGGGATAATAGAACCAAGACAGCGACAATTACTGAGAAGTGATTTACAAATATATGCCAACTTGACTATCCTTAAAAAAGAATAACTGAAGGCATCGGTAAGAAAATCCCTGCTGGCCTATCATATATCCATCTGACAATCGAGGAGCAGGAAGCTGGGGAGGTAACTATTTGGAGGGGTACCCAAGTACATTTCATTTATAGATAGCAAAAAGAAACTACTAGCTATGCCCAAGTAGTTTCTTTTCTACGTCTAGTCGTATTAATCGACTCACATGTTTTATTTCCTCGAATGGTACCCAGACTGGCCCATAAACACTCCGCATCTCTAAGCGATCTGTACAAGCATCAGGTATGCCTTGTAATACTGCGCCATCAATAAGGTATATCGTCACATTTTGCTTCTTCTGTATGGCTATTTTCAGTTCTTTATCCCACATTTGACTGATCACGCACCCATGACTAAAGTAATAATGTCAGTATATCAAAGGGGGGTAAAACTTACTATAATTTATTTGAACACGTGTACATGTCATACATGCTATCCTTCAGTTTACCGACAACGTCCTCCATCTCGCGTTCCTCTATCCGGGTAAACAACGCTTAAGGGTATAATCTGACTTTGAATCCGTTATGACTCGGTTCCAAGCGAAAAAGGCGGATAAGATCGCTGCATTAAATATCAAAGCAATAAAGTCATCATTCCAAGCACAAAAAATATCGATCCCAAGCAAATGGAAATTAATCCACCGAATTTCACTAAATCAATGTAAGTATCGCTTGGTTCAGAATCTCCTTTGACTTTCCATCCCTCATTCATTCTCCATCCGAATGTCGGATACTTTCTGGCAAGAATGCCAATGCCTATTAAGACGATAGCAAAAAGAAAAAGTGTGCCCCATGGCATAGCGTTACCTCCCTGCACCAGAGTCGATAGCCCCATTAGAATCAATATACCACCAAAAAATCCACCTATTGATGCACCAACCTGGGTTTTTAATAAATCATGATCATCCTGTTCGTAGTCGTCCGGTAATTTTTTCCCCCATCGAACCCAATCGGAATCCGGATTTTTGAAGTTATATCGGCAAAGTATAATGATAACGACTCCCAAAAAAATCCAAAACATGTAAATCAGCCCCTTGATGATACATACGCAGTGACAAAATGGAGGTTTCAGTAAAGAGAAGTGAACATGGAGAATGGGGAGTAAATGTTATGAGAGATAAAGGGAACTACAGAGAAAAAAAGTCCTGCTCTAATTGAGCAGGACTTTACCTTCGTTTCCTCGGTTCTTCGCTTTAATTAATGGCGCTCCGGGGTACGGCGTCTTAGACCAACAAGACCGGCTAAGCCGATTAATCCAAGCCAACCCCAGTCTGTGTCATTATCATTGTTTGCTGCGTTGGTGTTATAGCTTCTTGCGTTTACGTTGTTTGTGTTCATGTCGTTTGCATTCATGTTATTGTTTTCGGCGGAAACAGGGACAACCAGCATTAAAGCAATGCTCAACGCAGCAAGAAAAGACATACAGATTTTCTTCAAAGTTGTTGACCTCCTTTCAGTATTAAAATGTATGGGCAGGTACCGACATTATGGTGCCCATAATAAACCTTAATAATCCTTTTTTAGGACTTAAGAATAGTGACCGCCTAATCCTTGTCCGATACCCGGGCAATTCGTAAACCGAAAGGTTTACTTTTGCCTTCCGAATAGTGAAAGTGTCCTGATTTCTTATGTTTATCCATATATGGAAAACAGCCCCATTGCATCAGAGAATTATGAAGTTTGTTGGATACCAATTCCAGAGGATCGAATGAATAATAATAGGGAATTGAAAATATTGACAAATATCATTTGCTAATGGGGGTAGGATTGTGTCTAGAAAATATTCACGATTATGGATTGCGTGTTTTGCCGGATTGCTGCTGATGTTTGGGTTAATGCCCGGATTTAGCCACGCGGCTGCCGATTCGGTGCAGTCAACTGTCGAATGGTCCAGGGATTACGGGAGTAACTCCGCAGGGAATGAAGTGATCCCGACTTCTGATGGCGGCTATATAGCCGTTGGAGGTATCTTCGAGGCTGGAAAGTATCAAAAGGCTTACATTTTAAAGCTTGATGCAGAGGGCCAGGTTGAATGGGAACAGAAGCCTATGTATCCTACTACGAATAGTATGGCATACCGGGTCATTGAGACGAAGGACGGCGGATATCTCGTAGCCGGTAACACGAATTCAGAAGACGTACCGATTGTTGGTCAGCTGTATATAATCAGACTGGATTCATCGGGCAATGTATTATGGGAGAAGGTACAGGATGATACAATTCATAGTACCCCGACTGCAATTGTCGAAACGGAGGACGGCGATTTTTTTATAGCCGGGAGTGGGTCCGTAGGCTGGGTTGCCTATGAAAAAGCCTATATTTTAAAGATTGATAAAAACGGCAACACGTTGTGGTATAACACATACAATTACGCGGACAGCGTGGCGTTCAACGATATGATTCCGGCCAATGACGGAGGGTATATGGCCGTTGGCAGCGTAGGCCGGGCGGAATATGAATCGGGAGACCTGGATGCGATGCTGATGGTCAAAATCGATGATCAAGGCAAAGAGGTCTGGTCGAAACAATTCAAAGAGCAGGATAGCAGATGGTCTGCATTTTCCATGACGGCTTCGGAAGATGGTGGTTATGTCATTGGCAGTGGAAAAAGGGTCAACCGTAATCATGTGAACGTACTGACCAAGACGGACCTGAACGGACAGGTACAATGGGAAAAAACATATCGAGACGGGACGAATTCCGAATACTTCAAACGTCTTGTCCGCACCAAAGACGGCTATGCCATGCTGGGACAACATATTTCTCAAAACAGTCTGGATTACAAAAATCAATATGATGTGCTGAGCGTCGATGGGAACGGCGAGTTGATCAGTAGGGAATTATTTAAGGGCCCTCCCATCAACAACGTCGGAAGTGCAGCGGTAACTCCTGATGGCGGATTTATTTTTCCGGGAACCGTTAAGCGGGGGGACGTGACTAAGTTCCAGCTGATGAAGCTGTCGCCTTTAGTGAACATACCGCCTGACGAACGTACGCTGACGGGCATCTCGTTTACGGAAAAGGATAAGCAATTGAAAGCAGGTACAAACGTCTCCACCGTGCTTCAAGCGGTTTATTCCGACGGCACAAAGAGCGATTTGTCCAGCACCGCTGATTATGTGTCGGCGGACAGCGCCATCGTGGAAATCGACGCCTTGGGCCGGATTACGGGGCATGAGCCGGGGAGCACCTATGTCGAAGCAACATATGAAGGTTTCGCGGCCAGATTGAACGTTACCGTGTTCCCGGAAGACACGGACGAATTCGATCCTGTCTCTGGCTATATCAAACTCGATTCTTACGAGTATTCGCTTGCGGAAGGCACGATGCTTGACTTGAGGGTCATATTGCGTAACTATATCAACCAAAACGAAATCGACATCACAAGGCAAACCACATTCACCAGTGATCATCCGGATATAGCCGAGGTGGATGAGGAAGGAAACCTGATCGGACATAAGCGGGGAATAACCAAGATCTATGCACAATATAAGGGAAGCATCATTTCGGCCAACGTGCTGGTGGTTCGTGCATCTGTGCCTAAAGAGGATTTGCAGCCAGACTCGGACGAGTCGGCAAAAGGTGCAATTGTAGAACTTTCACCCTTCATTTTACCGGATTAACTTCAAATCCATTTCTAAATGGACCGAGCCGCTGTCTCGCGGATCGGTTATCGTTTTGCGAGCGATGAGAGTCCCTTCTTCATTATAACCCTCAATATCAAAAGGTATGGAAGCTGGCGACGGCACAAACACGAACCAGATCATTCTTCCAGGTTCAGCTGAAGTCAGTTTAGCGTTAAAACTACCTTCGCCCCTGATCTTGACTTTTACTTTTTTTATCGAGGGGTCCAGGATATCCCCGAACACCATGGGAAAAGGGGTAGAGATATGGTCTAATTCAGGAAGGCCCATGTAATTTACGCCGTTACGGATTGTGAAGATTCGCCGATTCCATAACCGCCGCCCCAAACCCATTTCCAACCGATCCATGTTTTTCGTACATATTCTACCTGCAAATGATGGCTTCCCGCTTGGTAAGGCCGTTTCATAAATAACAGAGTACCTCCTCTCACGGGTTCTCGGTGAATGACATACATGGACGATGGGCCTCTAAACTGTTCAACCGCGTTATCCGGGGTCTTCCCGAGGGGGATATGAAGGATACTGTTAAGCTCCAGCGCTCGTGACATGCGTCGATCGGATAGTCCACCTGGGCGTTCCATCACATAGATTATGGCGTAGAAGAGAACGGCTGAAAGTAACATCAGTATGGCAGTCATCCCGATGATTCGTTTGCGTTGGACTTGCATAATTCTGTTCCACCACCAAAAAGTTTATATGATAATTCCATTAAAATCGAACGTCGACTCCAACAATATACCATAATTTAGGTTCCGCTTGCCTGTGTATGAGGAAAACAGACGATAAAAGATCAGTTTATGTTATGGTATGAAATGTCCGTGTACTTAACTCCAACAGGGAAACTCCCGTTTTATGTCGAAGTTTGAAATGGGGGTGCTTACATGCTTAAAAACATTGAAGGTAGAGCTCTTTAGCGATTCCCATCTGGACGATTTGCAGGATCAGGTAAATGAATTCCAGTATCATATTCATCCTGATGATGTGAAGGATAAGCCGCACCGATGTGTGACCACAGTGATCAATGGGGTACTCACCACTTTTTATGTCCCTCTAATGAAGCTTTAAGGTTTCATTAAGCTACATATCTTATGATGGAATCACCTCTTAACAATAGATTAGGAGCCCCTCTAATTCCGTGGTTAGAGGGGCTTCTCTTGTTTACATACCTTTTTTGGCCGCGCGTGGTTTGATTGTTGCTATTTTTTTGGGCTATGATAGACTAGTATTTTTTATAAGCCATATCAATGTTGTAAAGAGAGTAGGAGAGTAATGGAAGATTTCATCTTGTGGTTGAAGTACCTGCTGCTGGGGATTGTGCAAGGGGTGACGGAGCCGATTCCGGTATCCTCCAGCGGTCATTTGATTGTCGCCCAGAGACTTATGGGCATGGAGCAGAATGGGCTGTCGTTCGAAATGCTGACTAATGCGGCCTCATTGATTGCGATTGCGTTTATCTATCGCAAGGATTTGCAGAGATTGATCGTGAACGGCCTAAGTTATTTACGCACACGAAAACCGGAGTATAAGTCCGACTTCATGTTCATTCTGTATATTATTGTAGGTACTATTCCGGCCGTCATTATTGGTCTGTTGTTTAAAGATCAGATTGAAGAAATATTCGCTTCCGTACGTACGGTTGGCATTGCGCTGCTGTTTACGGGGGTCGCCCTTTGGCTGATTCGGAACCTTCGCGGCCGCAAGCTGGACAATGACCTGTCATTCAAGGACGCAATTATCGTAGGTTTGGCCCAGGCGGTTGCGCTGATCCCGGGTATCAGCCGATCCGGTTCGACCGTCATTACGTCAATCGCTGTGGGGATGAAGCAGGAGACGGCGCTTCGGTTTTCCTTTATGCTGTACATCCCGATAAGCCTCGGAGGCATGGTGCTGGGCGTGTCGGATATCGCATCGGATCCCGATTTTTCATCGCTGTTCATTCCCTATCTGATCGCATTTATCGCAACACTGATCTGTACCTATTTTGCGATGAAATGGTTCATGAATATCATGGCGCGCGGGAATCTGAAATATTTCGCTTATTATTGCTTTATTGTTGGCATATTGCTGCTTATCTTCTTATAAGAATGGAGGAAGCTTCTCGTAGGTTTGTTAAACTTGCGGGGAGCTTCTTTTCGTTACAGTGAAAAGCGGAAAAGAATGTTATAACAGAGGTATAAGAGGTAGTTAATAGGAGGGTGATTATGATGACAAAAAGTCCTTTTCAGTCCGTCATTACATCGGAGGAGGAGCTTCGCGACCTGTTCGGCGAGTCCAATCACGTGGTCAAACATAAAGCGATTGATCGATTGGATCATCATTGTAAAGACTTCATTTCCAAGAGTTCGTTGCTATTTATGGCTACTTCGGACGCATCCGGTTACTGCGATGTTTCGCCCAGGGGAGATGCGGCGGGCTTTGTGCATGTGATGGATGAATCCTGTTTGGTCATTCCGGAACGGCCGGGCAATCGACGGTTTGATTCGCTGCGGAATATCTTGTCCAACCCGAAAGTCGGCCTCGTGTTTGTCATACCGGGTTTGAAAGAGACCTTGCGTGTCAACGGCAGCGCCGTCTTGGTTAGGGACGAAGACATTTTGGATCAGCTCAGCGTACAGGGCAAACGGCCATGGCTTGGCATCGGGGTACGGGTCGAAGAATGCTACATCCACTGCGCAAAAGCTTTCATGCGTTCGCAAGCATGGAATCCCGATTCATGGATACCAAGCGAACAGCTGCCGAATCCGTCCAAGATCATAGCGGATCATGTGAATCAGGATAGCGTGACGGAGGAGTCCGTTACCCGAGGAATGCAGGACAGTTACACTAAACGTCTCTATTGATATTCATTTATAATAGGTTTAGCGATATAAGGAAACGATGATACATGACGGTCAGATTGAAGATAAGGGGACCAATAGCTTTGATAACGACCAGAGAACAAATTTTAGACCGATTACATAAAGGAATACAGACGCAGGAGCGATTGATTGGCGTTGCGGCAGGGGCAGGAATCTCGGCAAAATATGCGGTTAGGGGCGGTGCCGATCTGATACTGGCCCTGAATTCGGGCCGATTTCGGCAGATGGGGCTCGGCTCCTTGGCGGGTTTCATGCCCTATGCGAACTGCAATGAAATGGTGATGGAATTCGGCTCGCGGGAGATTCTGTCGGTGGTCCGTGACATACCGGTAATCTTCGGCATATGCGGGACAGATCCAACCATTCAGCTTCCCGATTACTTGGCAATCATCCGCGGCAGCGGTTTTGCCGGCATTATCAACTATCCGACCGTGGGACTGATTGATGGACAGTTCCGTGAAGCCTTGGAGGAAGAGGGCATCACCTATCTGCAGGAGGTGGAGGCCGTCCGGGCCGCTCATGAGCAAGATATGTTTACGATGGCTTTTGTTTTTACTCCGGAGCAGACGAAGTGGATGCTGGATGCGGGAGCCGATATCATCTGCGCCCATTTGGGCGTCACGGCAGGTGGGTTGATGGGAACCACGAAAGCATGGTCGCTGGAGAAGGGGGCGGAAATCGCAAGAGACATATTTGAAGTATGTGACGACTCGGGCAGGCGGCCGATCAAGCTGGTGTATGGCGGTCCGGTCCATACGCCGATCGATGTTCAGTATATGTATGACAACACGTCAGCCATGGGCTACGTGGGTGGCTCGAGCTTTGAACGAACGCCGACGGAAGAAGCCATTGTGGATGCAACGTTTCGTTTTAAGGCAACGGGCCATCTGGAGCAGGATCGGCAGCTGATGGAGAAGCTGACGCGGCTCGAAGAGCCGATGGATTATGTTGCTTTTGTAAGGGAGTATGTTGCCGAGAATTACGCGGGCCCGATTTCAATGACCGAGCTGGCAGAGCGAATTCATGTTTCACGAACGCATCTGAGCGCACTTTTTAACAGGGAAGTGGGATGCAGCTTTCCGGAATATATAGCCAAATACAGGATTCACAAAGCGCAGGAAATCATGAAGCGCAGCAAGCTGTCTCTGGGCAGAATAGCGGAGCTGGTAGGCTACCCTGACTATGTTCATTTCAGCAAAACCTTCAAAAAATACGCGGGAACTTCCCCCCAATCCTATCGTCAGCATATGAAAGACAAATATACATAAAGATCGTACATCGATACGATCCTTTTTATTTGAAAGCGCTGTATTATGGTCTTGTAGGGATCCTATGCCGGACCTGTCAGGACGGGTGCAAGCGATCCTGAGATGAGATTTGGAGGAGGTCTGCACGGTGAAGACGGTAGCTATTGCGGGGACATTTGATTCGAAGGGTGCCGAGTTTTCATACGTTAAATCCGTTATCGAGGGCTTGGGATTAAAGACGTTTACGATTCATAGCGGTGTGTTCGAGCCGATGTTCACGCCGGATGTATCCAACATCGAGGTTGCAGCGGCAGCTGGTGTGGATATACGCGAGATCGCGGCTCGGAAGGACCGTTCCGCAGGGACTGAGGTATTGGCTCAAGGAATGGAAAAAATCGTACCAAAGCTGTATGCAGAGGGCAAATTCGACGCCATGCTGTCATTCGGAGGTACTGGAGGTACTTCGATCGTCACAGCCGGCATGAGGGCATTGCCGATCGGCGTTCCGAAACTGATGGTGTCCACGGTCGCATCCGGCAATACGGCTCCTTATGTGGGGACAAGTGATATCATCATGTTCCCGTCCATCGTGGATGTATCCGGACTGAACTCGTTTTCAACCAAAATATTTACGAACGCGGCGCATGCGATTGCCGGTATGGTTCAGTTCGAATCGGCGCCCCCGATGGATAAGAAGCCGCTGGTTGCAGCAACGATGTTTGGGGTCACGACCCCTTGCATCGATTATGCCAGGGCGCATCTGGAGTCGCACGGGTACGAAGTGCTTGTATTTCACGCAACAGGTACGGGCGGGCAAACGATGGAAAGCCTCATTGAGGCCGGATATATAGACGGTGTGCTGGATTTGACGACAACGGAATGGTGCGATGAGCTGGTGGGCGGCGTTTTGGCAGCTGGTCCGCATCGGCTGGAAGCAGCCGGTCGCTGCAAGGTGCCGCAGGTCGTATCTACGGGAGCGCTGGATATGGTCAACTTTGGCCCTTATGATACCGTGCCGGAGGCTTTTCGGGAACGGAATCTGTACAAGCATAACCCCTCGGTTACGCTGATGAGGACCACGGTGGAGGAGAACCGGCAGCTTGGCGAGAAGATGGCAGAGAAGCTGAATGGTTCGCAAGGTCCTACGGTGCTTATGCTCCCATTGAAGGGCGTATCGATGCTCGATGTAGAAGGTGAAGCATTCCATGGACCGGAAGAGGATGAGAAGCTGTTTGATACGTTAAGACAACGCATAGACCGTAAAACCGTTGAGTTGATCGAAATGAATACGGACATTAATGATCAAGCCTTTGCCGTGGCTGCGGCCGATAAGCTGATGGAACTGATGAAACAGCAGTGAGTTTGGCACAGGCAACACAATTAAGCATCACACTGAAGGAGGAAAAGATCATGGCAATGACAACAAGAGCGGAAGTGTTGGCGAAATTAAAATCGGAGGTAGCAGCCGGTAAAGTACTATTGGGCGCGGGAGCAGGAACGGGCATATCGGCCAAGAGCGCCGAAGCCGGTGGCGTAGATCTGATCATTATATACAATTCGGGCCGTTACCGGATGGCTGGGCGCGGCTCGCTCGCCGGATTGATGGCGTACGGAGATGCGAACCAGATTGTGGTGGATATGGGGAATGAGGTACTGCCGGTCGTGAAGCATACGCCGGTGTTGGCAGGTGTTTGCGGCACGGATCCGTTCCGGATCATGGATATTTTTCTGAAGCAGCTGAAGGAGCAAGGCTTTGCGGGTGTGCAGAACTTTCCGACGGTGGGCTTGATTGACGGCGTATTCCGGGCGAATCTGGAAGAGACGGGGATGGGTTATGATCTTGAGGTCGAGATGATCCGGAAGGCGCATGAGTTGGATTTGGTGACAACGCCGTATGTGTTTGACGTCGATCAGGCGAAGAAGATGGCCGAAGCCGGAGCCGATGTCCTGGTTGCTCATATGGGTCTTACCACGAAAGGCACCATAGGTGCGAAAACCGCATTGACACTTGATGATTGCGTTGAAAAGATTCAGGCAATCTGTGATGCCGGTAAAGCCGTCAACCCGGACATTATGATACTGTGCCATGGCGGTCCCATTGCCGAACCTGAGGATGCGGCATATGTATTGTCCAGAACCAAGGGCGTGGAAGGATTCTTCGGAGCATCCAGCATCGAACGATTTGCCACGGAGGTTGGCATTAAGCAGCAAACAGAGGCATTTAAGAATATCTCGAAATAAATCGATAAGATAAAGAGTGATCGGAATCATCTGGAATGATAAAGACTCCCTTAAAAAGGGAGTCTTTTTGGTGTACAGTGGCTAGATCATCGGGCTGATCGGTCTAACTCGCATATGGATCAGAAAACAACGCGTTAACAACCTCTCTAGCATCCGGCGACTTACCCGCGGTTTCACTTAATCATCATCCTTGTGCTTGCTCTTGGATGCAGCTACAGCAAAGGCGATAATGATAAGCGGAATGAAGATAAACCAAGGGAGCGTAATCGTCGTCCCCAATAGTACGGCAAGCAGTAACAATCCAACCATGCCAATAATAATGTACAGGCAGCCTCTGCCAAACGTCTCCATTATCCATCAGCTCCTTTTGACAAGGATAACGTAATGGACAAGGTCCAAGTTTCGCGAATCATGATAAAAAGGCAGAAGCCTTGCCCTTGCCATCACGCCCTTACGGTCACGCTGACAATGAATGAAGGTTTCCACCCAACCTCAGTGTAAAGTATGAAAAGCATACCAGATCAAGTCTCTTTTTATCGTTGTTCATCTTTAGCGTTCATCTTATAATTCTTCAGTGCGCTGAGATTAGCCCTGGAATTTCCAAGGGGCGGTTTTTTGTCGCCAGGCTGCTCAGGAAGACGGTGCAGTACTTCCCGGAGCAGGGCATTATTTTCCCACACGATTTCATGGATTTCACCTACCGTATAGAACAGCGCGCCTGAGATAGCACCGCTAATCAGCCAACTGATACCGGTTAACCAATTGCCTTCCATTATGATGTGAACAATGACTCCTCCGATAAAACCGCCGATGAGCCATATAACGCCAAGTATCTTGAACAGTTTAGACATGCCGATACCTCCGTAGGGATGATAGATTAATCGTACCAAAAAAAAGGATGACATAGGTATTGCGTACACGCTGACATCAGCCTTCTGCTGCCGGGTTGCCTCCCTTTGAATAGGGAAAGCATTCATGATAGTATCAGGAAGGAACCAGTGGATGAAGGGGGCTTGATGGATTGTGGCTAATATTAAAGAGATTGCCAAGCTTGCAGGCGTGTCGGTATCGACGGTATCCCGGGTACTGAATAACCACCCTTATGTCAGAGAAGATAAGCGGACACGCGTGTTGGAGACCATGAAACAGCTGAAATACGCCCGCAATATGAATGCAGTTCATCTGATTACAGGTAAAACGATGAATATTGCCATCATGCTGCCGTTTATTAATCATGCCTACTTCTCCTTGCTGATGGAGGGAGCCGGCCAAGAAGCGCTTGCCGCTAGCTATCGCCTGATCCTGTGCCAAACCGGTTATGTGCCGGATAAGGAAGTGGAAGTGCTGGAGATGCTGCGTAATCGGGAGATTGACGGCATCATTATTTTATCGTCGGCCGTGACTCCGAAACAGATCGAAGCCTATTGCGCTTATGGACCGATTGTATGCTGTCAGGATGCGGGCGAACGATTATTTTCTTCTATATATATAAACCATGCGGAGGCATTTCGCAGTGCCATGCAATATTTGATAGAGCGGGGACATCGACGCATCGGCTTCACGGTGGGAAGACTGGACAGTCCGAGCACGAGAGCACGCCAAGTGGCATATGAAGAAGTGCTTAAGGAGATTGGAGAGCCTTACCGCCAGGAATGGATTTTAGATGGTTGTATCGATCTGGAAGACGGTGCGGCGATTATGGATCGGCTGTCTGCTATGGAGGAACGCCCAAGCAGTTTATTGGTAACGGGTGACCATGTGGCCGCCGGTTTGATCTATGAAGCCGAGAAGAGAGGACTCTCCATTCCGCAAGAGCTCGCGGTCATCGGTTTCGACAACCAGCCGATCGGCAAAATGCTGGGTCTCACCACGATTGATAACCGACTGTTTGATATGGGTTCCGAGGCCTTCAAGATGTTGTATGCGCATATTCAAGGGGAGCAGAAAGAGCCGATTCGCAAGGAGCTTGCCTTCAAGCTGATCGAACGCTCATCGGTATAATGGCTGCATAGCCAAGTTCTAACAAACGGATTACAAAGTTCGACAATTATGATATTCTTATTTAAACAAGTTCCATGTTTCACAACGTTAACGTCTGTAGCTGTCTGCAGGCGTTCTATTCTGTATTATAGAAAGGAGCATAACCAAAGTGGATGCCCTTGAACAGTTTAAAAAAGCTTCCCGAATCAAAGTGATTCCCGTTATGCTGATTCCGGTTGCTTTGGGAGCACTCGGGGCTTATGTATGGACAGGTGAATTTCATATAGGCCTTTTTTTATTGACCTTGATCGGGAGCGGCGCTGCCCATCTGTTCTCCAATATGGTGAACGATTTGTGGGATTATAAGAATGGAACGGATACGGAAGCACAGGAGCATGTGGATGCGATCTCCACGAACTCCGGTTTTCTGACGAAGGGCGTCTGGTCGCTCCGTAAATTCGAGATCGTTACCTGGACGCTGTTCGGGATTGCTGCGCTGAGCGGAATTATCCTTAGTTTGATCAGTGGCTGGTGGGCTTTCGTCTTCGGCGGACTTGGCGGGTTGATCGCTTATTTCTATGTCGCACCGCCGATTCAATTCGGATATCGCGGCAAAGGTTTCAGCGAGATTGCGATTTTGCTATCCTTTGGTATTTTGCCGGTGATGGGCGCATACTACGTTCAAACCTCACATATGGATGTCCGGGCGCTGCTGCTGTCACTGCCTATCGGGCTTCTGACAACGCTGATTTTGTTCAATCATCACTTTTTGCATTGGCAGGCAGACCGTCAGGCCGGGAAGAAGACCTTGGTTGTGGTATGGGGTGAAAAAAGAGCGCTGAGCTTCTCGCGGGTCCTGCTGCTGTTGGCCTGCTTATCCTTGATAGCCTGCGTGTTGGCCGGGGCGCTCCCGCCTTACGCATTGATTGCACTGCTTACGATTATTCCGTTGTATCTTGTCTATGGAAGACTGAAGGACAGCAATCGTTCCGAAGCGTATTTACCGCTGATGGGTGCGTCAACGATGACCACTATGCGCTGCGGCGGCGTGCTGATCCTATCATTGATTATCCAGGGAATCATTCAGACTTTGTAAGGAAGAAGGGGAATTAGATGGAACAACAACGCGTTTTTGGTGATTTTCACTCTATCCTGTCCGAGAGCGGGACTTGGAAGATCGGCGGTTTCCCGCTGCCGGACGGTTCATTCTGGGAATATCGCGAGCCGAATGCGGTCGTAATCGTCCGCAACGGCATCCTGTACGTGCGCGCGCCGCTCACCCGCCAGAATGATCAAATCCAAATTCTTGATAATGCCAAGCATATGTACTACTCCAATGAAGAGGTGGAAGTGCCGGAATCCGGCGAGGTGACCTTCGGGCTTCAAATTCGGGCACGCACCCAAGGTACGGTTCCCGGAGATCTGTATGACGGCTACGTATCTTTGAACCTGCTGGATTTCAGTACGGGCGCAGCACTGGACTTTTTTGCGTCGAATGACAAATACGCCAGCGTGTATGCCGTCCTGCCGTTTCCGGGCGTGCAGGTGCCGGAATCGGACAAGACTCGTTACTTCTGCATTTTCAAAGAGGAAGATACACACTTCACGCCGCGGGAATTCAACACGTACAAAATCACGTATAACCGTGCTGATGACGAAGCCATCTTCTATGTGAACGGTGAAGAGATCCGCCGGGAGAAGAACATCCCGATCAAGTTCAACAAATTCACCATCGCCTTGGGCATCATGACCGAAAAAGACCTTACGCCGCAGGGCAGCGTATCCGTGCATGGACAAACCGTGATTGCCGAATACTCTCCCGTGACGGTTACGATAAAAGAGTAGTGTTTATATAGTAGAAAAAAGATCATGCTCATAGATGTGGGCATGATCTTTTTTCGTGTAAGTGGCTCGGCTGCGCCCCGAGACGAAGCCAAGCCTGCAAGCCTGTGAGTCCCAAAGGGATTTACAGCATGTCTGGCCATTCGGAGGTCGAGCCAGGGGCAGTCCTTCAAGCCAAGCCGGCAAGCCTGTGAGTTCCAAGGGGACTTTACAGCTTGTGCGGCCATAGGCCAGGCACGCTGACCGTGTCGAACGGGTCAGCTTAGCCCCTCCCCGTCCAGCCCCCGAAAAGCCATCCCTGAGAAGAGGGATGGCTCTCTTTGTGGGAAAGATTGGAGGCCGAGCCCAAGAAAAGAGGATGTATCGGTGGAGGAGACCTGGCGTTCGCCTTTGAAACCGGGAAAATACCGCAAAAATATCATCCTGTTTTCCTGGTTTCAACAGCGACCGGAACGGATACATCCTCCTTAGAACAGAGCCGACAATCTTGATTAAGCGGGACGGCACCGGGGACCAGCAGTCCCTCCAAGCCGGGAAGCCTGTGAGACCAAAAGGGGATTCACAGCATGCCCGGCCATAAATCTGGCTAGCTGACCATGTTGAACGGGTCAGCTTAGCCCCTCCCCGTCCAGCCCCCGAAAAGCCATCCCTGAGAAGAGGGATGGCTCTCTTTGTGGGAAAGATTGGAGGCCGAGCCCAAGAAAAGAGGATGTATCGGTGGAGGAGACCTGGCGTTCGCCTTTGAAACCGGGAAAATACCGCAAAAATATCATCCTGTTTTCCTGGTTTCAACAGCGACCGGAGCGGATACATCCTCCCTAGACCAGGCCGACTAATCTTGATCACTAAAAAAGAAAAGCCACCCCATATACTACAGGATGGCTTTAACCATTATTTTATTTCAGATCTTCAATCGAATTTGCTTCCACGTAGGATGGAACCACCAGTCCGGTTTTTACGCCTTCCATGTTAGCGCCAAGGTCTTCGACTTGGTCCTTGAACTTATCCCAGTAGTCGGCATGCGTTAATGGCAGCCAAGCGGCTACAGTTGCATCCACGTCGCCGTTGGCAACGCCGGTCCACATCGGGCCTGCTTCAACTTGAAGCGCATCAACTTTGTATCCGAGCTTGTCTTCCATGATCACTTTCAGCAGATTGGTGCTGGCGATCTCGGAATCCCAGGCCACATAACTGAATTTGAAGCTTTTGCCGTCAACCGGCTGAACGCCTTCGAGCCAGGCATCGACTTTCTCCGCATTGCTGTCTGCCCATTCCTTAGCGGCAGCTTCAGGATCTTGCCCTTCTTGAATCGCCGTCATAATCTGACCCATATCATCGGATGTCCACTTGAAATTACTCAGGAACTTGTAGGCTTCCGGATGATCTTCTTTCAGTCCAAGACGGACAACGGTGTGAATTTCTTCCGCTTCACCATATACCTTCTTTGGATCTTCCAGGTATTTCAGGTCATACTTGGCAAACATCCAGTGTGGAGTCCAACCGGTAATAATGATGGGATCCTCGTTCTTGATGGCTTTGTTGAGGGTTGCCGTCATGGCAGCACCGGAGCCTTCGACCAGTGTCCAGTCGGTCAATCCATATTCTTCAATAGCAGCAGCCGTGGCTTTCATGATACCCGCACCTGGATCAATACCGATGATTTCATGTTTCACTTGTTCGCCGAGGGAAGCAGTAGAACCGCCGTCAGCCCCATTGTCCGTCGTTCCATCCGTACCGCCGTTTCCTCCCTGTCCGCAAGCAGACAGGACGAGGATAGCAGCCAAGCTCAGTAGCAACCAAAACTTCTGTTTCTTCAAATTAAGCACCCCTTTTTTTCGATTTAAATATATTTTGTGTAAAGCGGTCGAGGACAATCGCCAAAATGACGACAGCCAAGCCGGCTTCAAACCCTTTACCAATTTGCAGCTGAGTTACGGCCCGGTAGACCTCGGCACCGATACCTTGGGCACCGATCATCGAAGCGATGACGACCATCGACAAGGACAGCATGATGGTCTGGTTAATGCCGGCCATTAAGGTTGGCATCGCCAATGGAAGCTGAACCTTGAACAATTTCTGTCCTGAAGTCGAACCGAACGCATCGGCAGCCTCCGTCAGTTCACCTGATACTTGCATAATCCCAAGGCGGGTCAGGCGAATCGTTGGCGGAATGGCGAAGATAACCGAGGCGATCACCCCTGGAACCACGCCCAAACTGAAGAATGTGACGGCAGGAAGCAAATAGACAAACGCCGGCATGGTTTGCATAAAGTCGAGAACCGGTATAATCACGCGGGATGCCGACTTGCTGTAGGCCGCCCATATCCCCAGTGGAACACCAAGGATAACGGAGATCAATGCTGCCGTGATCACGAGGCTCAGCGTACTCATCGTCTGTGACCAGTAGCCCAAGTTATCGATAAGCAGAAAACCGATGGCTGTGAATAAAGTCAATGGCAGACGGCCTAATAAATAGGCAATGACAGCCAGAATGACGATGAACAGATACGGATGAGGGAGCATGAACAAATCGGTAAACAATTGCACGACGTTTTCAATGATGAAGGCGATGGCGTCAAAGAAACCGGAGAAGACGTCTCCCATCCATTCAACCAAGGAATCAATCCAGCTAGCGAGTGGAATCTTAGGCATCTTGCGTCACCTCCTCGCTCTTGCTTTCTCCAGCCAAGGCACCAAGAACAGCACCGCGGACGATAACACCCATCAATCTGCCGGTATCATCCACAACGGCCAAAGGCACTTTGGACATACTTGTAATTTCAAACAATTCATTCAGCAATGTATCGGGTCCGACACTTGGACCGTCTGTAATAAGAATATCCGCAAGCTTGCGGTTATTCTTCATGGCATCCGACGCATCTTCGGCCGTAATGACGCCAAGCAGCTTCTTGGAACGGTCGATGACGAACAGGTTCGAGATCCCCCGTTCACGCATAAGCTCCAGCGCAACGCGAGGCCCGCGATCCATCGTAATGGTCTCCGGACGGCGCATAACCCGTGAAGCGGTAAGCACCTTGGACAGATCGACATCTTCCACGAACCGCTCAACATAATCGTTGGCAGGCTGTGTCAAAATTTCTTCCGGCGTGCCGATCTGTACGATCGAGCCGTCCTTCATCAAGGCAATGCGGTCGCCGATTCGAAGTGCTTCGTCCAGATCGTGAGTGATGAACACGATGGTTTTCTTCATTTTGTCCTGAAGCTCGATCAGTTCATCCTGCATGTCTCTGCGGATGAGCGGATCCAGTGCGCTGAAGGCTTCGTCCATCAGCAGAATCTCCGGATCATTGGCGAGTGCGCGGGCAAGCCCGACACGCTGCTGCATGCCGCCGCTGAGCTGATCGGGCATTTTTTCCTCCCAGCCCTTCAAGCCTACAAGCTCAAGCGACTTCATGGCTGCTTCGCGGCGCTTGCTCTTGTCTACTTTTTGAATCTCTAACCCGTATTCCACATTGTCTACAACCGTACGATGGGGGAACAAGGCGAACTTCTGGAACACCATGCTGATTTTTTTGCGGCGAACTTCCCGCAGCTGTTCCTTGTTCATTTTTCGAAGATCCTTGCCGTGAATCAATATTTCGCCCGATGTTGGTTCAATCAACCGATTTAGCAAACGGACCAAGGTAGACTTGCCGCTGCCTGACAACCCCATGATGACAAAAATCTCGCCTTCATGGATATCGAAGCTGACACGGTTAACGCCAACCGTTATATTTTTCTCTTTCGCAATTCGCGCTTTACTCCAGCCTTGCTCGAGCAGTTGAAGCCCTTGTTCCGGGTTCGCACCGAACAATTTGCTGACTTTGTTAACTTGCAGAATAGCCAAAAGTACTCCTCCTTTTTATTGTATAGAGACGCGTCCATTTGACCGAGTCTTCTTATTCCTGTCATCTCGTAAACCCATGTCACCCATTGTAACAACCGATACGTAAAGTATCAAACGTTATATCCGTACGTAAAGTACGTACAGTAAAAACTGTACAAAGTTATCCTTTGAAATGCTCCCATATGCTCCGATATCCTCCAGAGCGATCTTCTTTACTTTTAAAATAGCTTTCCCTACAATAGATCAGAGAATGTGTGTGGATTCTGCTTGTTTAGATTTCATTGAGATCGTTCACACTACACTTCGAGTCCACCTAGTTTTGTTATGTTGACATGACTTCTTGGATGGCTACAGATAGAGGAGGCTGCAAGCATGGGCTTGTACCATTTAGATGATGAACGGCAGGCAGCCGTGCATAAGATTCGTAAGCGTGTCATTGAAAATATTGGACGAAATATGGATTTGTACGGCATTCCACTCTCAACGGGACATTTATACGGACTGCTTTATTTTGCGGATAAACCGATGAACCTGGATGAAATGGGACAGGAAATGAAGATGAGCAAGACCAGCATGAGTACAGGCGTGCGGACGCTGCTAGATTATAAAATGGTAAACAAGGTGTGGGAGAAGGGTTCCCGCAAGGATTTGTATGAAGTGGAGTATGACTGGTACCAGACCTTCTTGGATTTCTTCGATATTAAATGGCGTAAATCGGTGGAGAGCAACATTCTGGTCCTGCGCAAAGCGCTCGACGAAACAGAGAAGCTCCGTAAAGCGCATGAAGATGACGAAGAGCTGGCAGCGGTGCTGCAAGAGGATCAGGCGAAGATGCGCGAGGCCGTTGCTTACTATAAATGGCTGGAACGATTGATTGATACTTTTGTGGATGGCGATATCTTTAAGTATGTGCCGAAAGAACCTCCGGAAGGTGAATCCTGATATTGAAAATCGGGGAATTCCCCAGTATAATGTGGAGTAAGGCAATGCTTACCCAAGAGGTACAACCTGATTTTATCGGGTTGTGCCTTTTTTTGTTATCTGGCATTGTCTGGATGAATAACCGCACGCAAGTGCATGTGGTGCAAAAATAGTCAGGAGGGGTTAGAATGGTCAGTATGTCCTCAAGAATGGTAGAAATTGCAGATTTTCCATCGGTTCACCTAAGCAATACCCGAAGTTTGTATGTATATCTTCCACCCAGTTATCATGAGAATACGGAGAAGCATTATGCCGTACTCTATATGCATGACGGGCAGCATGTATTTGCAGCGGATGAGCGAGGCGGCTCGTGGGATATGCATGTCACCGCAGATCGCTTGGTTTCCGAAGGACGGATGGAAGAGATTATCATCGTTGGTATCGCTACGGTTCCCCATCAAAGACTGAACGAGTACTTCCATGACAATCCAAGGATGCATCAGGTATTCGATCCCCCGTTTGCTGGCGAACGGTACGAATCATTTATTATTGAAGAAGTCATGCCATATATCAATCAGACTTATCGCACGTTAAGGGGCCCGGAGCATACGGCCATGATGGGTTCGTCCGCGGGCGGGATCGTCACCTACAATATCGGCTTCCGCAGGCCGGATGTGTTCGGAAGCATTGCGGTCATGTCGCCTTATTTCGTCAAAGCCCATTTTGATGCTCAGGGGGAGCTTAAGGAACACCCCTTCTATGAAAGATACGGTACGCACCCAAATCTTAAGTTATGGCTTGATATGGGCGGTGCGGAAGGGGTCTTCATGGAAAAATATGCACGGGAGGAAGCGGAACGCTTGATCCAAGACGGCTTTGTGCCGGGAGAAGATCTCATACTGTTCCTTGATCCGGGGGCGGCTCACAGTCAAAGCGATTGGGCAGGCAGAGCGCAGGCGCCGCTGCTGTATTTTTTCGGCGACGTTGGAGAACCGGCCTCGATTAAGCTGTATGGAGATGGCGTCGTAGGGGTAACCGGGCCCGTCAAACAACTGAATCCGGTCATTACATACGACAGCGGATTTGTGCAAACGTTGATGAACGGAACATATCATGTAGAGGATCCGGAATTGCTCACGCTGCTGCCGGACGGAACGCTGAAGCCTAGAACTCCCGGCAGTACCCGGATTACGCTGCAAATCGGAAGCTTGATCGCGGATAAAGAGATTACGATTGTAGAAGAGCTGCCTGAGCTTGTGAAAGTCACGATTCAGGTGAAGGTACCGCCTTCCACGCCGGTTTCCCCCGCGATCTATGCCGGATTTGAGATTCCTTACTGCGGAGAGGGCTTATATAGGGGAAGTGCGATGGTACCACATGGTTTGTCTTTTACGTTCAAGGTATCAAGAGGCTTTGGACTGCATGAGAAGATCGGGGATCCTAAAGTGAAACGGCGTTCTTTTACGGCATCGTCCGAGATGGAGCTGTTTTATGAGGTTGAGGACTGGGATGCTTGAATTTGAGTTGAATTGTAATCGGAGGATGAATCGGCATGACCATCAGATCAGCAAGACCACAGGATGCAGCTGCAGCGATAAGGCTGCTGTACGATGCACTGCACGATGTGGCGCATCAATTAACAGGGGAAGACAGTGAAGAGAAAGTGCTTGAAGTGCTGGAGCAATATTTCCGGGCGGACGAGGGCAGGCTCAGTTACCGTCAGGCTGCCGTGAAAGAGATCGACGGCGAGGTGGCCGGCATGATCGTAGCTTACGGCGGCGATCAAGCGGCCGAATTGGATCGTCCGATGTTGGATCGTTTGCGGAAGCTCAAGAATGACCCTTCCATAGCGCTGGACAAAGAAGCGGACGAGGATGAGTACTATATCGATACGCTATCCGTTTCACCGCAGTTTGGAGGAAAGGGGATTGGTTCGGCTCTTATTCAACATGCGGAGAATCGGGCAAAGGAGCTTACCTATCGTAAAATTGCTCTCGCCGTGGTGACGGACAATCATCGAGCCCATTCTTTGTACGAAAGACGAGGTTATAAAACAGATAAGGAAATCATGATTAACGGGCATGTTTATTATCATATGGTCAAACCCGTTTAGAAAAAAAAGAAACAATTTATAAGCCGCCTATTTACAAATGGTAATAGGTGGTTTATTATTGTGTCATATCGATCTAAAAAATTAGAATGATAAACTAAATTAGAACAAACGAAAATAACCGTATGAATTACACAATTAGAATGACTATTTCGTTTAGAATGGAGTGTTTGCGTCATGGATCAAGATCAAAATCAGAGCATTGAAATATCGGTGGAACAAGCGAAGCTGCTGGGCAGCGCCCAGCGGGTGAAAATACTCGGAACCATACTGGATATCGCGAAAACCTCCAAGCAAGTCGCGGATGAATTGGGAGATTCGCCGGGAAGCATCCACTACCATATACAGAAGTTATATGACGGCGGTCTGATAGATTTGGTGGAGACCCGGACGGTCGGCGGCATCGTTGAGAAATATTATAAATCCAAAGCGAAGTGGTTTAACACCAAGGGAACGCAAACGATGGACCCGGTTCTTGCCGAAGATTATGAAGCAGCGACCCGAACCCGAATTAGCTTGAGGCTGCAGCTGAACGCCGACCAATATGAAGAGATGACAAAGGAATTCCGGGAGCTCCTCGAAAAATGGGTGAACAAAACCATCGCGACCAAAGGGGAAGACTGCAAGGAGTATGCCGTAGGGATCAACGTGGTTTCGACGGAAACGTCCAAATAGGAAGGGGCTTCAAAGCCTCTTCTCCCAAACTATTAAATTTAAAAATGAAGGAGTTGTTTCTTTCGTGGAAATATTAAAGAATCGCAATTTTCTGCTGTTGTTCGTTGGCCGAATCCTTACGAATATCGGCGACAGCCTGTACGCGGTAGCGGCCATGTGGCTGGTGTATGATCTGGGGGGCTCGACGCTGTATACGGGACTTGCCGGATTCCTCTCGATTCTCCCCCGGATCATTCAATTGTTATCCGGCCCGATGATTGACCGCGTTCCTTTACGGGGGCTTCTGGTGTACACCCAGTTGTTTCAGGCGGTTCTTCTGTTGATCGTTCCGCTTGCATTTTATTTCGACTTTCTGACGGTTGGCGTTGTGCTTGCGATAACACCGATTCTATCCACGCTAAATATGTGGGTATATCCGGCCCAAATGTCGGCCCTTCCTAAAATTCTCGATAAGAAGCAGCTAACGCAAGGCAATTCGCTGTTCTCCTTAGCCTATCAAGGCATCGATGTCGCTTGTAACGCAATATCCGGCGTATTGATTATTGTGCTGGGCGCAGTATCCCTTTACTTATGGAATTCGATCGGTTTTTTCGTCGGAGCGCTGTTATTCTCGCAACTGAAAATCAAGAAGTCTATCAAAACTTCGGATAACAACGTAAATAACACATCGCCGAAAAGCACCGTAACTTCCAAACCTAAGCGTAATGCCCTTAAAAATTATTGGGCGGACATGAAGGAAGGCCTTAGGTACATTCTGGCAACCCCGCTCGCACGGGTACAGATGGGGATGATCGTCATCAATGCTGCGGGCGGCGCTACCTTTACGGTTATGCCTGCGTTCGCCGACAGCCTCGGTGGAGCCGGCGTCTACGGTATATTGCTTATGGCCCAGGCTTTCGGGAGTTTGCTGGGAGCGATCCTGGCTCCGTATTTGAAGCTGGAGCGCCTGCCCCTTGGATATATTTTTGCCGGAGCGTTTTGTTTATCGGGCGCTGCCTGGTGTCTCAGCGTATTCACCCCATGGACATGGCTTGTCGTTCTGGTATATGGTCTGGCCTGGTTTCCCGGAGGCATTACGAACGTCATCATTAATTCGGTCATTCAGAAGGCGATACCCCAGAAAAGATTGGGTACGGTGTTCGCGGCAGCTAGCGGGCTCAGCGGAATTGCCATGCCGCTTGGCAGCCTGATCGGAGGTGCTCTTGGCATTGTTGCGGCAGGTTCCTCCGTTATCGCGGGATGCGGAATCGTCGTGCTCTGCGTAGGGATCTTCTGGATCTTTGACTCGACTACCCGCAGTCTTCCGTCACCTGACAATGTAGATGAGGAATGGTTTGCGCCTTATACGAATGAAACACCTGAGAAGTCCATTTCTATGCAAACAGCCCCTTAGAGTTGGCTAACGTCGATCATCTTCCATGCTTTACAGAGGTCAGAAGAAGATGGCCCGTACTGGAATTTCTCAAAGATTGAACCGGGGATGAATCAGCGATCGACGGATTCGCCCTCGGCTCTTTTTTTTTCGCTTAAGTGAAGTATAAACGCCTGCTGCGTCCCACCGTAACGGTGCTTGTCAGGCTAGTCTGCATAATGTGACCAAGTCCCTCATAGACATGTATCAATCAAGTCAAAACAAGTGTTGAAGGGGATGATGACATGCGCCGGATTTCATGGGTGCTGCTCGCGGTAGTATTATGCTTAACAACAATACTGGCGGGATGCGGGAAGAAGAATGCAGACAGCGTTGTGAAGGATCTGGGCAAGGTGGCTGATAAGCTGGAAAGTGCCAAGGGCGCTTACCAGGGAGCGGGCGTTATGACCATACATACCGGTTCGGCGCCGCAGGAGTATCAGGTTGAGGTATGGTACCAGTCTCCATCTTACTACCGGATCAGCTTAACCAATGGGCAAAAGGATATTACGCAAATCGTGCTTCGCAACGATGACGGCGTGTTCGTTCTGACGCCTAGCTTGAACAAGAGCTTCCGCTTCAAGAGCGATTGGCCGGATAATCAGGGACAGGTATATCTGTACCAAACGCTGCTTAGCAGCATTTTGAGCGACAACACCCGTCAGTTTGCCGAGGATAAGGATAGTTATGTGTTTGATGTGGCTGCCAATTACCACAGCCATTCCTTGATTCGTCAGAAGATTTGGCTCGCCAAGGACAACTACACGCCGAAACAGGTGCAAGTGTCGGACTCCGAAGCGAATGTGGTGGTTGAGGTGAAATTCAACACCTTTACTTTCGATACGAACCTGACCAAGGATTCGTTTGATACGAACAAGAATCTCAGTGCCATGAACGATGCGAAGGGGACGATGGCGGAAGTGGACGAGAACGGGATACCGGTGGTTTCCACGACGGAGGGGAACGGTACTCAGGGAACCGAGGGCTTGACGGAAACGGCTGCCGGCGGCGACATGGGGTCCTTCGGCATCATCTATCCGGAATATGTGCCTGCAGGGGTCACGAACAAGGACACCATGGAAGTTCCGGAGAGCAAGGATCATGCCGTTATTCTGAAGTATGACGGTGTGTACCAATACACGATTATGGAATCCAGACCGGTGGATCGTGCGGTTTCCCTCGTACCGGGCGAGGCGGTGTATATCGATTTCACGACGGTTGGCCTGCTCACCGGCGATCAGCAAAGAACGCTGACCTGGAGTTCGGAAGGCGTAGAATACCGGATCACGAGCGCCAACCTGCCTGTCGAAGAAATGAAGAAAGTCGCTGCTTCCATGCAGGGAGAATCGGGTAAATAATACGAAGTAGGCGGATACCGAGCATTGAAGGAGGGCAAAATTCCGACAATGAGGCCATTCGCCTCTTTTCCAAATAAAGACACTCCGTCCGTGGGCCAATCGCCATTTCTTGCAGATATTCCGATGTTTCACCAAGTTTCGCCACCCGGGGGAACCACGAGCCTCATAAATAAGCAGTTTGTCTCAATTGACAGTTGCTCCCGGGAACATTACCATTAATCTATTGTAAAGCATAATGCTTTTTTCAAAATGGTAAGAAGGTGACTGGAATTGCAAGCGATATATCGACCTACCCTGGCGGAGATCAACCTGGACCATCTGCGCGCCAACTATAACGCTTTTCGTGATGCGCTGCCAAGCCACATGAAATTGCTTGCTTGTGTGAAGGCTAACGCCTATGGTCACGGAGCTGTAGAAGTGGCACGCGAACTTCAGCAACTGGGGGTGGCTTACTTAAGCGTAGCTTTCCTGGATGAAGCACTCGAGCTTCGGCAAGGAGGCATCTCTAGCCCGATCCTGGTGCTCGGTTATACACCACCGGAGGCTGTAGAGATCGCTTACGAGCATGATGTAACCATAACCCTGTTCAGTTCGGAAGTGCTCCAAGCGATAAAGGCACTGCCGGTCCAGCCGGAGAAGCCACTCAAGGTACACATCAAGATTGACAGCGGAATGGGTCGTTTGGGCCTGCTTCCAGGCGAAGATGCGATTTCTTTTATAGAAGAAGTATTTTCGCTGCCGCAGGTTGTTGTCGAAGGAATGTTTACCCATTTTGCAAGAGCGGATGAAGAGAACAAAGACTATACGTTGGGACAGTACCGCCGTTTTCAGGGCGTAGCGGACGCTCTTCGGGATAAGGACTACCATATCCCGATCATACATACGGGCAATAGTGCTGCTGCAATTGATACACCCGAATTATCCTATGATATGGTTCGTGTCGGCATCGGCTTGTACGGACTGTATCCTTCGGATGAGGTGAATCGAAAGACAGTGAGCCTCCGCCCTGTCATGACGTTAAAGACAAAGCTTGTCTACGTCAAAAATTTACCTCCGCATTCCGGTATCAGCTACGGGACGAAGTATGTAACGGAGGAGGAAGAGCAAATTGGAACCCTTCCCATCGGTTACGCCGATGGCTTCTCTCGTATGCTGAGCGGTAAAGTGGAAGTATTAATACGCGGCCGCCGCGTCCCTGTAGTCGGAACCATCTGTATGGACCAATGTATGGTATCGCTCAAACCTTTCGCCGATGAGGCGGAACAAATTAAAGCTGGTGAAGAGGTTGTACTCATCGGTCAGCAGTCTGGCGAATGCATCACGGCAGATGAGCTGGCGTCCAAGCTGGGGACGATCCACTACGAGGTCGTCTGCATGATTGCCCACCGGGTACCACGTCAGTATATACGTGATGATATACCCGTGAAGACCGTAAACGCACTCTGGAGCAACCTTTAAAAAGGCATGTCACCCTAAGTAATTTATTCAGGAAAGAAGGAATAAGTACAGACCTTCCCGAATTAGGAATATGTCGTTAAAGTCTGTACGAAAGTGTCGATTGTAGTTTATAATGATATGCAGCATACTTGATATACCTTCGGCATATATATTCTTTTGTATAATTTTCCTTGAATAATGTAATACTGGTGCACAGGCGAGAAGGTTGTGGGGGTGTAATAGAGGGTGGCCAATATGCAGAACACCAAACGAATCATGATCAGTTTACCGGATCATCTTTTGCAGGAAGTGGACGGGATCGCTCAGCTGGAAAATTCCAACCGCAGTGAGCTTATTAGGCAAGCCATGAAGTTGTACCTGAATGAACGGAAGAAACGTTACATTCGTGAATCCATGCAGCGAGGTTATATGGAAATGGCCAAAATTAACCTGACCATGGCTTCTGAGGCGTTTCACGCGGAGGAAGATGCAGACAACACTCTAGACCGCTTAGTAAGCGGGGTGTAGACAGTGATCGTTAAACGGGGCGACGTATTTTTTGCGGATTTATCACCTGTTGTCGGTTCTGAGCAGGGCGGCGTAAGGCCGGTCCTTGTCATTCAGAACGATATCGGCAACCGGTTTAGTCCGACTGTGATTGTTGCAGCCATTACGGCACAGATTCAAAAAGCCAAGCTGCCGACTCACGTCGAAATCGACGCGGCGTCGCATGGATTTGACCGGGATTCCGTCATTTTGCTAGAGCAGATCCGGACGATTGATAAGCAGCGGCTAACCGACAAAATCACCCATCTTGATGATGAAATGATGAGTAAGGTGGATGATTCCCTGCAAATAAGTCTGGGCTTGATTGATTTTTGATTTCATTCAAGCGCTAACGTTTTCCACATAGAATGTTATGACTAAAAACCCTCAAGGAGTGACTCCTTGAGGGTTTTTATATGGAGGTATGGATGACGGCTCGGCAATTGCTGCATGAGACTGGAGATGGGTGGATTACGTGTTTGTAGGTATGAGGATGTAGGCCGTAGTGACCGCCGCTGCAATAAACAAAAGGCAGGCAACGGACCAGGCAATCGCATGTTTGTCATTCATCTAAGGTGACCTCCTGAATTTAATGAGGTGTGGATAGCCGGCAGCTGCATTTTCGTACTATAAGAATATAAATAAAATCTTAAAATCAGATGAAATTGACATTAAAAGCAGCTTAAAGCCTTATGAAGTGAGTGATGTAGTGGAAATGAGCGCTTAAGTTTGGGATAATAGCAAATATAGTTTCATTGAAGAAAGAGGGATATCATTGTCTGAATTAGAAGCTGTTGTGGAAGTAAATGAAGAACAGATTCGCAAGGAAGAATCGAAACGGATCGTGAAGCAGATCGCGAAGGAGCTTCAATTGTCCGAAAAACAGGTGCGCACGACCGTTGAACTTCTGGATGAGGGCAATACCATACCGTTTATTGCGCGTTACCGTAAGGAAATGACAGGCGAACTGGATGAGAACCAGTTACGTGATATTGAAGAGCGGACAGGCTATTTGCGCAATCTCGAGGTCCGTAAGCGGGAAGTCATCCGCATCATAGAGGAGCAAGGCAAGCTGACGGAAGATCTGAAGGCGTCGATTACGGCCGCCGTTAAGCTGCAGGAGGTAGAAGATCTCTACCGTCCGTATAAGCAAAAGCGTAAAACCCGGGCAAGCGTCGCCAAGGAAAAAGGACTTGAGCCGCTGTCGGAGTGGATATGGTCGCAGCCGAAGCAGGCTGATGTGATGGTTGAGGCAGCCAAGTATGTCGATGAGGAGAAGGGTGTGGCTTCGGCAGAAGAGGCTGTGCAAGGCGCGATGGATATACTGGCCGAGAACATTGCCGATGACGCAACCGTTCGTTCCTGGGTACGCAGATACAGTATGGACCACGGCATTTTGACCTCAGAGGCGAAGGATACCGAAGTGGAATCCGTATACGAGAACTATTACAATTACCGGGAACTGGCAAAGAAAATGCCGCCGCACCGGATTTTGGCCATTAACCGGGGAGAGCGCGAGAATATTCTGAAGGTGGGGCTTGATGTTCCTTCCGAATCGGTTCATGCCTATATCGGCAAGCAGGTGCTTAAAGGTCCTTCTGCCGTCACAGACATTCTTACGGCGGTGATCGAGGATTCATACAAGCGTCTCATTGCCCCATCGATTGAACGGGAAGTACGGGGGGAGCTGACGGAAAAAGGGGAGAACCAGGCGATCTCCATCTTTGCCGGCAACCTGCGCAGCCTGCTGCTGCAGCCGCCGGTGAAGGGACGCTGTGTGCTGGGTGTTGACCCGGCATACCGTACCGGTTGTAAGCTGGCGGTGGTCGATGATACGGGCAAGCTGCTTGAGGTGGCCGTAACCTATCCGACGCCGCCGGCCAACAAGAAGCAGGAGGCCGCCGCGAAGTTTAAGGAGCTGATTGCCAAATATGGCATCAAGCTGATTGTCATTGGAAACGGTACGGCATCCCGTGAAACGGAGCAGTTCGTAGCGGAAGAAGTCATTGCGGAACTTGCCGACCCTGAGCTTGCTTACCTCATTGTAAACGAAGCCGGGGCGAGCGTGTATTCGGCTTCAAAGCTGGCGCAGGAAGAGTTCCCTGATCTGGATGTCGCCGAGCGCAGCGCAGCCTCCATTGCACGCCGCGTGCAGGATCCTCTGGCCGAGCTGGTAAAGATCGATCCGAAATCGATCGGCGTGGGCCAATATCAGCATGACGTAACCCAGAAGCATCTGGAGGAGAGCCTGAAGGCCGTCGTGGAGTCTGCGGTTAACCATGTCGGGGTGGATGTGAATACGGCATCGCCGTCGCTGCTCTCCTATGTGGCTGGCATCAATGCCACCATTGCCAAAAATATCGTGAAATACCGGGAAGAAAACGGGAAGTTTGTCAGCCGGAAGCAGCTGCAGAAGGTTCCGCGTCTTGGTGCCAAGACCTACGAGCAGTGCGTGGGCTTTATGCGGATTTCGGAAGGCGAGAACATATTGGATCGTACCCCGATTCACCCGGAATCCTATGCAGTGGTTGACCGTTTATTCCAGGAGCTTCAGGTAAGTTTGGACAAGCTCGGAAGCAAGGAGCTCGCTGAACTGCTGGATGCCCAGCAGCCGGAGAACCTTGCCGTGAAGCTGGAGGTTGGCGTGCCGACGCTGCGTGATATACTGGACAGCTTGCAGCGTCCGGGACGTGATCCGCGGGAGGAATTGCCGCTGCCGATTTTCCGCCAGGACGTGCTGAAGATCGAGGACCTTATACCGGGAATGGAACTGCAGGGAACGGTGCGCAATGTCATCGACTTTGGCGCCTTTGTTGATATCGGTATCAAGAGCGACGGCCTGGTGCATATCTCCCAGCTGAGCGATGGATTTGTCAAACACCCGATGGATGTTGTCTCCGTAGGGGATAACGTTACCGTATGGGTGCTGAATGTAGATTTGAAAAAAGGCCGCGTCGGATTGACGATGCGCAAGCCGAAAGATCAGTCATAAGATCTGCTTAATAGAAGAAGAGCCGGATCTCCTTTGGGGAGAACGGCTCTTTTTTTCGTAATAGGTCAGGACAAAGCTAATGGAGCATGTCCTGGCGGTTAGTTTAGCCATGATCCAGCTTTAACAGCAGGACTTTTTTATCGTATCTCTCCAGACACCAGTGATATTTTGCCAATATTTTAGGTTCGACTATGGGAGCAGATACATCGAATTCATGAAAACCAAACTTCTTATAGAAATGCTGCAGTTCCTCAAACGGAATGCAGTATACGGTTTCCAAGCCCAATCTTTTCGATTCTTCTACCAAAAATGCGACGATTTCGTGCGCCAGAGATTGTCCTCTAAACTCGTCCAGAATATAAATACCGCCGAGCTCCGCCTCGTGGTCATTAAGTTTAACCAATCGGCCGACTCCTGCATCGTCGTCTTGCGACATCACGATCGCAATGATTTCATTGTCCAGTGTGCTTGGCTGGAACCCGATGTGTTCGTATTGTTGATTGACCCAGGTCAATTCTGCTGGAGTCACCCTTTTGATGCTCATGACTACTCACCTCAGCTTGATAATAATATATGTTGAGATACACTGCTCCCTAAACTAACGCGTCGGCTTAACGCTCGCTGTCCGATTGCTGCTTTTTCTTCGCCCGAAACCGTCTGACCTTCATCAGATTGCCGCACATTTTATCGTCGCAATAACGTTTGGAACGGTTCCGTGTATCGTCATAATATACCCACAGGCAATCCGGATTTGTGCAGATGCGGAACCGGGATAATTCGCCTTGCTCGATGGCTTGCGCAAAGGAGCCGGCAATCTCGGCAGTCACTGCTTGCAGGCCCGGATTTTGGGGGATATAAGTCAGCTCCAAGTTTTGATCCTCATCTATTTCCAGATGGCGAATAACGGGGCCAGCAGCCATCCAGCGGTTCAATGCCTCTATCTCCCTGGGCGAAGGTGGCTCTCCCGCGACGATGTGTTGAACACATGTTCGAAGGAAGGAGCGAAGCTGCCGGAGAAGTTCCAGTTCATCCGGGGTCAGCGGCAGGTTGACTTGAAGCTGATATTGGTTCCTGAAATCGGTGAGCCAATCCTCACGGGCAAGCCGGTCCTCGGATCGGCCGCTGCCTCTCCAGTCATGCCATTTGCTATTTATAAAATCATCCCATAACATGAAACCCATCCTTTCTCATTCATTATTGTAACAAGTGAAAATTTATGTTGCTAGTTACTTGTAATGAAGTCTAAACTGTGTTAATTTTTATGTAACATTCTATTTCATTTATGGTGGTTACAAAAAACGAAGCGGAGGCGATGGTGGTTATGAACATGAAGGAACTACTGCTCCAAAACTGGGATTATACGATGGGGCAAGAGGATTGGTATCCTCCAATTCTCCCTGCCCTGAGGGATGTGACGGTCGAGCAGGCTTTGTGGAAACCGGAAGGGCAGGCGGCGAATTCCATTTGGGAGAACGTGCAGCATTTGCTGTATTACAAGCAGCGTCTGCTCGCGAGATTGGAAGGTACACCGCTTCCTAATGAAGGGATAGGCAATGACGAGACGTTTCTCATTCATGACCCAAGTGAGGAGGCATGGAATACGGCTCGGGAGCAGATTCAAGATGTTCATGGCGCTTTAAGACACAAGTTTGAGGAGATGCCGGAGGCGGAGATCATCGAATCGCCTCAGCGAATCCTTAGCTTAATTATGCATGATGCATATCATACGGGACAAATTGTTTTTCTCCGGAAGCTTCAGGGCTCCTGGCCAGCTAAACGCAGCTTTCTATAAGTTCAAAATTCGACGCATTCAGCCCTAATCAAACGCAAAAATAAGCCGGACAGGGTGTCCGGCTTATTGTCATACATATGGATCGGTTGCAGTGCCCTAACGGGCATTCGTGTTTTCTTCACCCGGGGAATTCCGGTAAAAGTACCAGCATTCGTTCAGCAGCTTGATCTGACGTCTGTCCTTTTTACGAAAAGCGCGTGTCAATTGATTGCAGAGCCATTGCGGCAAGGGTATCTCCTCCTCTTGCTAATTCCATCTGTATGGATAGCATATGGGGAAAAAGCCCAAAGCGTGCAGGTCTACCTCGATTATAACGCTTCTTCCTCGTACCACTGCTCAAGCTGCGCTTGGAGAGCCCGAATCTCGGTAAGCAGCGAGATGAGCGGATATTCCGTTTCCTTAAGGGAAGCAAAGGCCTGCTCAAGCTCATTTATGTATTCCAGACCACCTTGAATGCTTAGCGATTCCTGCAGCAGATCCAGATTGTCGCATTCCGCTACAGCAAGAGGCAGCTGAGGTTTGCCTGCGGCGGTGAGTTTATCAATTTCCTTATTGAGGCGTAAATTTAGAGCACTGAGCTGGTAAGCATAGTCACTAGGCATTTCGACAAATAACAGCTCGTCCTGTCCTTTTAAAATAACGTAGCGCATGTTCGGCATGATTGCAGGTTCTCCCTCCATACTTTCTACTTGACAGTGTAGCCCAGAGAGAAGTTAAAATTCAAGTAGCATTTATAAGGCAAAAGGAAGGATCGGACAGGGTGACGATGAACGAGATGAGTAATGAAGAACTACAGGCATGGGTTGAGAAAATCTCGCTGGAGAGCTTTCGGGTTCCGTTCAGGCACAAGGCGACGTTTAACCGGCGATTGTCCTCGACAGGCGGCCGCTATTTCATGAAAAGCCATCATATCGAGATCAATCCGCATCAGCTGGCTACGCACGGCAGGGAAGAGGTGGAGAAGATCATCAAGCATGAGCTGTGCCATTATCATCTGCATATTGCGGGCAGGGGATATCGGCATCGGGACGCTGATTTCAAAAGCCTGCTGCAAGCCGTTGGAGGGAGCCGTTTCTGCAAATCCTTGCCGAAGGGCAAGACTGCGGGCCGTCGGGAGCCGGAACCTTATCGATATAAACTTCGCTGCAGCGCCTGCGGGACTGAATATCTGCGCAAACGGAAGATGAATCCGGCCCGGTATCGGTGCGGAAAGTGCGCCGGACGCCTTACGCTTCTGAAGCTTGACTCCCCTATGAAGTCATGATAAATTATTAGTATCCAACTTAATGTTCCCTGATAGCTCAGTTGGTAGAGCACTCGACTGTTAATCGAGTTGTCACAGGTTCGAGTCCTGTTCGGGGAGCCATATGGAGAGATACCCAAGTGGCTATAAGGGGACCCTCTGCTAAGGGGTTAGACTGCGTAAGCGGTGCGAGGGTTCGAATCCCTCTCTCTCCGTTGAGCGTTACATCGAAGAAAGCTCCCATCACAAAGTGATCGGGGGCTTTTTTTTTGCAAAGGGATGAGAACCCTAGATAGGGTTCGTCGGAGCATAAGCGGCGTTAGGAATACTTCGCAGTCTCGACCGAAGGGAGAGTATCCCTTTCTCTTTCGTTGAACTTGAATGGGGGAGAGCTCAATGAAACAGATTATTGCCATGGGTGGCGGCGGTTTCTCGATGGAACCGGATAATCTCTTGCTTGATCGCTATATTTTGGCACAAGTACCGAAAGAAATGCCTAAGGTGTGTTTTGTTCCGACGGCAAGCGGGGATGCGGATGGTTATGTTGAACGTTTCTATCATGCTTTCCGGACACTGCCGTGCACTCCCAGCCATCTGTCACTGTTTCAGCCGAACTTTGCCGATCTTCGGTCTTTTGTACTCAAGAAGGATATCATCTATGTTGGCGGGGGCAATACCCGGAATATGCTCGTCTTGTGGAAGGAATGGGGCTTGGATCAGATACTCAAAGAGGCTTATGAACAGGGTGTCATCTTAACCGGGTTAAGCGCTGGTTCCATTTGTTGGTTTGAGCAAGGGGTGACGGACCCGTTGAACGGGCCTCTGTACAAGCTTGAGGGTTTGGGTCTATTACAAGGCAGTCATTGCCCGCATTATGATGGTGAGAGCAAAAGAAGACCTGCCTATCATAAACTAATGCTTCAAGGTGAAGCACAAGCGGGATATGCTGCTGGTGATGGGGCTGCATTGCATTTTATGGAGGGACGGTTGCATAGAATCGTAAGCTCAAGGAAAAATGCATATGCATACCGTGTGGAGCGCGAAGGAAATAGCGTTCAAGAAGCGAAGTTAACGCCGGACTTTTTAGGCTGATTTATTGGCCGAAAAAGCTCCAAAAATAAATATTAAAATTCACGAAAAAAAAGCTTGCCAGCTTTTTTGAAATTATGCTATACTCAATCTTGTCGTCACGGCGACGTGGTTAAAGTGGCCCGTTGGTCAAGGGGTTAAGACACCTCCCTTTCACGGAGGTAACAGGGGTTCGAATCCCCTACGGGTCACCACTTTCTATATAACTTCGGGAATGAGAATCCCGTCGGTTCGTCGGAGCATAACCCTCCGTTAGGATAAGCTTCGCAGTCTCGAACGAAGAGAGAGTATCCCCTACGGGTCACCACTTTCTATATAACTTTCTTATATGGCAGCAGCATGATTGTCATCGAGAGCCATTAGCTCAGTTGGTAGAGCACCTGACTTTTAATCAGGGTGTCGAAGGTTCGAGCCCTTCATGGCTCACCATTTTTATGAAGTAACGAAATGATGTACCCCTTATATTATGCGGTAGTGGTGGAATGGCAGACACGCTATCTTGAGGGGGTAGTGGGTGTATACCCGTGGAGGTTCGAGTCCTCTCTACCGCATACGAACATTAAGAAAAAGCTCCGCACTTTGTGTGGGGCTTTTTTTGCGTTTAAGATATCAGAAAGTAAAAACTTCGAAGTATGGCCTACCTGATATCGCAAGAAAAACAACCTCTAAACGCGGTCTGTCTTCTCTAGAATGCACGTCGATAGACGTTTTTTCTTACATCAAGGTTTACATAGGATTCATCACGGTTTTCATCGATTTTCAGTGCGCGTTTATGCAACACTGGTGTTTCATCTCTGGTCAGGAGTTTAATATCATAACGTGGACGAGCAGCAACTTCAAATTACCTATAAGGAGTGATTCAGAATGGCTAATAACAACAATGGAAAGATGAGCCGTGAAGAAGCAGGACGTTTAGGTGGAGAAGCAACAGCGAACAACCATGACAAAGAGTTCTACCAAGAAATCGGACGGAAGGGCGGCGAAGCAACTTCCCGGTCCCATGACAAAGAGTTTTATCAGGATATCGGTAAAAAGGGTGGAGAATCCACGTCAAACTCCCATGATAAAGAATTTTATCAAGAAATCGGCCAGAAGGGCGGGGAAGCGACTTCCGATTCCCATGGCAGGGAATTCTATGAGGATATCGGACGCAAAGGCGGCGAGGCTACCTCGGATTCCCACGGACGTGAGTTCTATCAAGAGATTGGGCAGCAGGGCGGCGAAGCCAGAAGCGGCAACGGCAGCGACGGAGACGGAGACGGCAAAATGAGCCGTGAAGAAGCGGGCCGCAAAGGCGGCGAGGCGAGAGCAAGGCAGCGCCAGCGGGGGAACTAATGACAATCCGGCGGATTTGAGAAGAAGTTCCCCTTGGAGGGGACTGAAATTCTCGCATGCGAAAGATCCGCCTCATATCATACCATTTGAAAGCAGCAGCTACGACTCCCTGACAGGGAGTGCGTGGCTGCTTTCTTTTTGCCTTGTATCGTCATGCAGCAAGGTGGAAAAGAGAAGATCGTGCTGGACTTTTGGGACAGTGTGTGATAATTATATGATAATGATAACCATTCTCATTTAAGGTTGGGGTCTGTACAAATGGTAAACCTATCGACGAATCGTAGCAGCAAAAAAGATCCGCGTGAATACAGCGGGCTCATGGCCCGTTTATGGAATATGGATATTGTTCATGGGCAAGAGCTCTCCTTAGAGCAACAGCTGGCAGTTCAGCCAGCCCTAATCATCCCACTTAGCGGAGAAACCTGTTTACTACAGGCAGAGCAAATGACCCGTATGAATAAGGGATGTGTTTATTTTTGTGCAGCGGGGTCTACTTTTGGAATCACGAGTGCCGATCACAAGAATTCCGAGGAATACGAACAGGCTTCGGTCGCGATCCTTCATTTTAGTTTCATGGAAGGGATGTCAGGCTGCAGTCGATTGCAGGAGGTGGACGGCGCCGCTTTCATGCCCTATGACGGCATCTTTGTCATCAGCTCTCCGGACCGCTTGAATCTCGTCTGCCGGTCGATGTATAAGGATTTTCACAGCAAGGAGCCCATGAAGCAGTGGAGAGTTCAGCTGGATTTTCAAGAGCTGCTGTATACGATGATTGCCGAATGCAGCCCTTACTCCAAGAATGATAAGCGGCAAGCACTGGAGCGGGTGAAGGAGTATATCGAGGAGCATTATGATGAAGATTTAACGATTGAACAATTGGCGACACTCTCCGAGCTGAGTCCTAAATATTTTGTAGAAGTATATAAGAAGACGTATGGGCACAGCGCAATGGATTATTTGGCGCATGTTCGATTGAACAAGGCGAAGCAGCTGATGCTGGGCTCGGATTCTTTGCTGCGTGAAGTGGCGCATATGGTGGGGTATAAGGATGAATTTTATTTTAGCCGCAAGTTCAAGAAGGCATTCGGGATCTCTCCCTCGGTGTATATGAAGACAAGGAAAAATAAACTGGCGATGTACGGCTCCACAGCTCTTCTGGGTTACGCCATGCCGCTGGATTTTACGCCGTATGCTGCTCCGCTTCATCCAAAGTGGTCACAGCATTACTATAACCTTCTTGGGCCGGATATCCCTGTCCATCTGGATGCATACCGCCAGAATCATAACAAATATGCCAATCTGGAGAAGCTGGCCTCGGCACGTCCCGAGCTCATCGTCTGTGCACAGGGGGTGGAGGATTGGGAGAAGGAGCAGCTTCGGCTGATTGCACCTCTCTACGAAATGGCGGAAGAACAGGAAGGGTGGCAGTTTAATCTGTTGGGACTCGCTAAATTGCTAAACAAGCTGCCCGAAGCAGAGCGATGGATTGAAACGTTCCATCATAAAATTTCAACTTACCGTGAGAAGCTCCCCGCTGAAATGATGGATGAACGCACGCTTTTGACCGCACGCCTGCATCAGGATGAACTTATGGCTTACAGCCATCCGGGCATGAAGGAACTATTATTTGATTATTTTAATTTTCAACCGGCTAAGCCTATGGATCGGGAGGATGCAGGATGTTTAACGATTAAGCAGATCAAGGAGAGCCGCGCAGACCATATTCTGCTCTTGATCCGTCAGGATTCCGAAACGCTGGCGAATTGGAGAAAACTGCAGGCAACGCCCGAGTGGATGACCATTCCCGCGGTGCGAGATGGAACGTTCCATCCATTATCCTCTTACCCCTGGCGCGAATACTCTCCCATTGCGATGGAGCAGATGGCGGAGGAGGCCTTCCGGTTGTTTTCCGGAAATTGTCCATGAGGAATCCGGTTATTTGTCCATGGTGCTTAGAGAGCAAATCCTATACTATGATCAATAATGATAATCATTATCATTTGTTTTGATCATAGATCATGGAAGGGGTATTTGGAGAGAGATGAAACGAATGAAATGGGTTTTGGGGTTATTGCTGGCATTTGCGTTGGTACTGTCCGCTTGCGGTGGAGGTAACGACGCTAAAGATACAGACGGAGCAAGCACGAATAATGCAGCAGAAAGCACGAACACAGCCGGGGAGGATAACGCTGCGAAAGAAGAAGCGACCCCCGCTGCGTCCGATACTAAAGTTGTGAAATACCTCGATCAGGAATATACGCTTCCGGCCAAAACGGAGCGCATCGTCATCACGGGTGCCGTTGAAGCCATGGAGGATGCTATTGTGTTGGAAGTGAATCCGGTTGGAGCGATCACCTTCTCGGGTAAATTCCCGCCGATGTTTGAGTCGATCACGAAGGATGCTCAGTCGGTTGGTGAGAAAATGGAGCCGAATTTTGAAACGATCCTGTCTTTGAAGCCGGATGTAATTTTGGCATCGTCCAAAGCGAAGCCTGAAGTCATTGAACAGTTGAACAAAATTGCTCCCACGATTCCGTACTCCCATATCTCCACTAACTGGGAAAGCAACCTGAGATTGCTCGGCGAGTTAAGCGGTAAACAGGAGCAAGCGGAACAGGCAATCGCGAAATATAAAGAGGACTTGGAAAACGTCAAAGAGACAATTGGAGATAGTCTAAAGGACAAGAAGGTTCTGGCGCTTCGGATTCGTGCAGGCGAGATGTACATCTACCCGGCAGGGGTGTTCTTTAACCCGGTGTTGTATGAGGACTTGGGGATTGCAGTACCGGCTGAAGTAGCCGCAGCCAAAGCGCAGGAACTGATCTCGAAAGAGAAGATTGCAGAGATGAATCCGGATTATGTATTCGTACAGTTCTCGCCTGATGAGAACAAGGATACGCCGAACGCCCTGGAAGAGCTGCAGAATGATCCGATCATGAAGAACTTGAATGCATTTAAGAACGGCACCGCTTTTGTCAACGTGGTGGACCCACTCGCTCAAGGTGGAACCGCGTACAGCAAAATCGAGTTTCTGAAAGCTGCGGTCGAAAGTCTGACAAAGTAACATTCATCATTCCAGTATAAACCTATAAGGCGTGTTGTTCATGGGGTTCAAAAAATCACTGCCGGCTGTCATCCTTGTGATGGCCCCGGCAGTCTGTTTATTGCTCATAGCGGCCTCCATCCTGTATGGAGCCAAAAATATTACGATGGATACCGTTTGGGATTCCATCTTTGCTTTTGATTCGGAGAGCATCGATCATCAGATCATTGTGAGCTCCCGATTGCCGAGAGTCGTTGGCGCCATGCTCATCGGCGCTTTTCTCGCGGTATCAGGCGCGTTAATGCAAGGAATGACAAGGAACTATTTGGCGTCCCCATCCATCATGGGGGTATCCGACGGTTCGGTGTTCGCGGTGACGCTGTTCATGGTATTTATCCCGAACGCCAGCTCCAATATGTACATCGTCAGTTCGTTGATCGGCTCAGCCATCGGAGCAGCCGTCGTGTTCGGCTTGGCATGGCTTATTCCTGGCGGACTCAGTCCGGTTCGACTGGCAATACTCGGAACCGTGATCGGAACGTTTCTTAGCGGTACCGCGGAGGCATTGGCGGCGTATTTTCAAGTATCGCAAAATATCAGTTTCTGGTACAATGCCCGACTGCACGCAATGGACCCGGAACTGATCAAACTGAGCATTCCGTTTGCCATCGTCGGTTTAAGCCTTGCCGTTGTATTATCCAAATCGATCACGCTGCTGTCACTCGGGGACGAGACGGCCAAGGGACTCGGTGTGAATACATGGCTGATCAAAGCCCTTGCGATGCTGGCTGTTATCATTCTAACCGGCGTATCTGTGGCGCTGGCGGGTAAGGTTGCCTTTGTAGGCTTGATTATTCCTCATATTGCCCGTTTCCTGTCCGGCTCGGATTATCGATGGATCGTACCGGTATCGGGCGTGCTCGGCGGCATGTTTCTTGCATTATGCGATATTCTCGCACGCTTTGTAAATTACCCGTTTGAGACGCCGGTGGGTGTTATTACTTCGTTGATCGGCGTTCCTTTCTTCCTCTATTTGATCAAGACGAGGGGAGGGGCTCAGCGTGCGTAATACCTACTATCGATTCCCGATTGTTTTGACTGGAGGAATCTTGGTTGTATTGACTGCCGTATATTTCAGTCTGACCAACGGGACGTTTGATATGTCCATCAAGGAAGTATTTCAGACACTGCTTCGGATGAGTCCCAATTCCGATTTTGAACTCGTTGTGTTTGAATTCAGGTTGCCGCGTATCGTGCTTGGCGCTCTCGTCGGGTTTGCGCTGGGGATGGCCGGTGCAGTTATCCAGGGGGTTACCCGCAATGGACTCGCGGATCCGGGTATCCTCGGCATCAATGCAGGTGCAGGCATGGCGGTTGTGTTGTTTATGTTCCTGCTGCAAGGGCAGATCACGATGACAGGCTGGCTCGGGGTTATGATGATGCCGATGTTCGGTATCGCTGGCGGCTTGGCGGCGACTACGGCCATATTTATGTTCGCCAGAGAAAACGGAAAGCTGGATCCGCAGCGGCTAATTCTTGTGGGGATTGCGATTGCATCCGGCTTTGGTGCTATTACGATGTTCCTCTCGCTCAAAATGAATCCATCGGATTATGAGATGGCCGTAGCTTGGCTGGCCGGCAGCCTTCACAGCGCCAACTGGAAGTTCGTGGTCACCATGCTTCCTTGGCTCATTATGCTGCCGCCTGTCATTTGGCTACGTTCTCAAGTGCTCGACTTGTTCCAGCTGAGCGAGGAAAGCGTGAAGAGTGTCGGGGTAACCGTCGAACGTGAAAAAAATGTATTGCTTCTATGCAGCATCGGTTTGATCAGCGCGAGTGTTGCCGTATCCGGCAGCATTGGGTTTGTCGGTCTGATCGCTCCGCATCTGGCGAGGCAGCTGGTTGGACTGCGGCACAGGCATATCATCCCGATCAGCGGTATAGCAGGCATGGCGATTGTGGTCATAGGCGATTTCATCGGCAGAACGATATTCGCTCCGGCCGAGCTGGCTGCAGGCATTGTGGTGTCCGTGATCGGGGTACCGTATTTTATCTATCTATTAATTCGCATGAGAAAATAAAAGCAGCTTTCGGGAGGATCACATGAATCGTTATCAACAGCTGGTGGTTGAGGACAGGGAACTCATACTGTATTTACCTCCTTCTTATCATGAGTCGGACCGTTCCTATCCTGTTGCCTATGTACAGGATCAAGGAGATATGTTCACGGACTGTCTCAACTATCTGAACCATCTGTTTGCAGCAGGCCAACTCGTCGAGGTCATCCTGGTCGGGATATCGTCAACAAATCGGAACCGTGAGTATACGCCTTGGCCAGCCGAGCCGCTGCTGGAGGGCAATCCGCCTTTCGGCGGGGAGGGCAGAGCTTATGTCGATGAGGTTGCGGATGTCATCAAGGCATACATAGACAGACATTACCGTACACTCGCAGCCCCCGAGCATACAGCCATCATTGGCGGTTCCTTTGGCGGTTTGATCTCGATGTTCGCGGGGTATTGGCGGGCCGAGACCTTCGGACGGATCGGGATGCTGTCGGCTTCGTTATGGTATGACGGGGTTATGGATTACATCAGGGAGCAGGGGGAATTGCCTGCCGGGCTGAGGGTGTATATGTCCGTTGGACAGTTGGAAGGTGCATATAAGGAAAATGCGCAGAAACATATGTATCCGAATAACGTCGAGGCCCATCGATTCTGGATGGAACAAGGGGTGAGCCCCGAGCGGCTCCAGTTGGCGGTAGATCCTGATGGGACCCATGATCCCATCTTTATGGCCAGAAGATTTCCGGATGCGCTGCGGTGGTTGTTCGTCAAGGAAGAATATGACCAAGAATCTGAGATGGCACGAGCTCAGCATGAGGGTATTATGGGTAACCACGAAAAGGGCGAAAAGCACGAAAAGGATGAAGAGCACGATAACCGCGATGACCATAACCATGATAACCACAATAATCTCGATAACTGCAATAACCACGAAAAGGATCCACTGTTTTGCATACCGGGAACGGTGACATGGTCCATGCAATCCGACGTCACAGGCCGTGAATACCGTATTTTCATTGCCGAACCGATGGGGCCGCCACCCGAAGGGGGGTATCCTGTGTTATATTCGCTGGATGCCAATGCGACCTTCGGATCGCTTGCAGAGGCAATCCGGCTGCAATCCCGGACGCCTCGGGGCATTCCTTCGGCGCTTATTGTCGGGATCGGCTTTGACAGTGACAGTCCCATCGTGAGCAGTGAGCGTTTTTATAACTTTACTGAATATGCTGAAGACCATGAACTGCCGGTCCGTCCTAACGGATTGGATTGGCCGGAAACAGGCGGCGTCGAAGCATTCCTTACGTTTATCGAGCAGCAGCTGAAGCCGGCCGTGGAGCGGCAATACGAGGTGAACCGTTCAAAGCAGGCGCTGTTCGGGCACTCGCTCGGTGGTTATTTTACCTTGTATACCTTATTCACCAGACCGGAGACCTTTTCGCGGTATATTGCGGCCTGTCCCTCGGTGTGGTGGAAGAACTACGTGCTGTACAAACGATGGGAAGAGGGAAAAACCCGTTTACAGCAGAGTGGACAGCGCAAACAGCTGCGTCTGTACGTGGGAGCCGAGGAGAAGCCGTCCATGGTTCAAGACGCCAGGGAGCTCTATGCATTCCTCAAAGGGCATGATGAGCTGCTGGAGACTACGTTTAATGAAGTTGAGGGAGAAGGCCACGTCTCGGTACTGCCTGCTCTGATAAGCCCTCTGCTTCGTTTTGTGAACGCGTAATATGAGAATGATGCGTTAAGCATGAATAAGCAGCCTCATATCCGTGATAAAGCCGGATATTGAAGCTGCTTATTTCGTGTTGTTGTATGTAGGCAGAGAGTTAATCGAGTAATTCCGGATCATCAAGGATGGATGAGTACTTGGGGTATAATCTGCGAATGCAATCCGGACAGATGTCGTGGGTGAATTCAATGGGGAGGCGGCTCTCCAAATAGCTCTCCACGGGCTCCCATTCTTCCGCGTGGTGAACGTATTTGCATACGGCGCAGATGGGAATATGCCCGGGAAGGGGAAAACTGTGAGCCAGCGCTTGTTCCAGCAGCAGTTCCTTACGTTTGAACTTCGTAATATCCGTAAATGATATCATAGCTCCGTGAATACGACGGTCCTTGTTGATAAGCAGCGGCAGTACCTCACATAACACCCAATTCTCTTGGCCGTTCCATGGCACTGCATATTCAAAGGAATAATCAGGCTGCTTACCCAGCATAACATCTCTTACGGAGGGCACATCCAGCTCATGGAAAAAATGATCGAATGAAGCCAAACTCAAGGGCTGGGAAGCGATATTAAAAAAAGATGCCCCCTGCCATCCAAACTCAGGGGAAACACCATATCTTTCGGCCATGGTAATGAGTGGATCGTTAATTTTGTCTATGATGCCATCCGGCGTAATGATCATCAATCCTTTATTCAAGGAATGAACCGCATTATTCCAAGATGTGATCATGGTATCGTAGGGCAAATGACTCGCTCCTCGTACTGAATAGACTCATGAGTAAAAGATACAACGAACAATGAGTACTATGGTATAATTTAGGCAATATATATTTGATTATACACGTAATTAAGTGGTTTTGCAAGAGAAAAATACGTACATAAGTAATTTTCTTTCAAAGAGAACTAGGAAGGCGGTTGTTTGATGCAATCTATTTACCAACGAATCGAACATCTCATAGAAAGCCGAGGTATGACCAAGAAGGCGTTTTGTGAAACCCTCGGAATCAGCACAGGAAATTTTGGTGATTGGAAGAGGGGGAAAACAACGCCGAGCACGAATAAATTGATTGAGATTGCAGCATTCTTTTCCGTAAGCTTGGACTGGTTGATTATTGGCAAGGGCAACCCTACCCGAGTCAGGGAAGCGCGTGGGGAGTATGGAGTGGATGCGGAATCGTCCGATCTTCCCTTCATGTCCGGATTGGCAGAGAATGAGAAGGAGTTTATCCGTGAATATATCGAGTTCTCAGCATACCGGAAGGAAAAGCGAAACGACAAGACTTAGCAGCTCATACGCCTAAGCCCATGATCCACAATTTGGTTCTTTACTTTTGTATGATGGAACAGTATAATAGGGAATGTTCGCTACAGAACATCCCTTACAACATGCGGTAGTGGTGGAATGGCAGACACGCTATCTTGAGGGGGTAGTGGGTGTATACCCGTGGAGGTTCGAGTCCTCTCTACCGCATACTTCATAAAGAAGCTGTTTATCAGGAGGAATTCTTCCATTGATAAACAGCTTTTTTTATTTGCTTTGCGAGTCGGGACATGCTGTTTCTTTTGCGAGTTGGCCTATTTATCGTTTCAATTTGTGCTGCAAGTTTAAAGAGTACATGTAGAGATCATAATAGGGCATGAAGGAGATGAACGAGCATGAAACCATTATACACAGCAGATGTAAAAGTCATTGGAGGGCGCGAAGGCTCTGTCGAATCTACGGATGGGGTTCTTAATCACAAATTAAGCATGCCGAAGGAGCTTGGAGGACCGGGCGGTGACGGAACCAATCCGGAGCAGCTGTTTGCGGCCGGCTATGGCGCCTGTTACGAAAGCGCTCTGGCTAATATCGCCCGTAAAGAGGGCGTCGAGCTCAAGGACGTTGTGATCCACTCCCAGGTCATGATCGGAAAGGACGAAGGCGCTGACGGCTTTAAGCTTGCGGTGAAGCTGAAGATCGAAATGCCGGGAATCGAACGAAGCCAGGCGGAGGACCTCGCGAAGAAGGCGCATGCGTTCTGCCCTTATTCCAAGGCAACCCGAGGCAACATCGACGTGGAGTTAAGCGTAAGCTAACCATAAAGGAATTCGGATGGTCCTCTGAAATGGAGGGCCATCCTTTTTTGTCGGCTTACGCGGAATATGAAACTTTTTACATGATACTCCGTATTTCAGTTAAAGCTATGAATTGGAAAGGGGCGCTTAAGATGAGTATTGAACAAATGATAGAGGAACGGTTTGTATGCAGCAAATGCGGAGGGAATCACTGCCAGACAAAAGAGGTCTCGATGTCAGGGGCCGGGCTGAGCAAGATGTTTGATATTCAGCACAATCATTTCCTATTTGTTTCCTGCACGAACTGCGGATATGTGGAAGTGTTCAACCCGGATATATTAGAAGGTAAAAAGAGGGGGCAGCTTGGCTCGATCCTGGATGTGTTCTTCGGTTGACATCACCCCTAAAATTCTTTAATATGACTAAGTACCAGAAAGTACAAACCAGTCATAGGGAATTTAAATAAAATAAACGGGTGATGAACATGCCATACAGACCGCAGATTGCAAATGTGACCACAGCTGGAAGCAATGAAAAAGAAGGGCTTTACGAATTCATTATCCACACGGCTGACGGAACGGATATTCGCGTATTCTATAACCGCTTCCCGGAATGGAAACTGACTGCGCTTAGCCGACTTGGGAAAGTACCTTGCCCGGTTTGTCGTAAGGATTTCATATGCAAATGCATGGAGAAATTCTCGAACGAATTCGACCAGCAGATGAAAGACGGCGAGTGGCTGAACAAAGCTGCTGAGTAATAAACCAATAAGCGTACTTGATCAAGCGTAGGAGAGGGCTCCTGCGTTTTTTCTTTTTTTATGGCGTGAAGGGAGCGAAGAAAGATATGAAGAATCGTGCAACCGAAAATCATGAGGAATATGCGATTGTGCTGATTGATGGCGTCTGCCATTTGTGCCAGGGGCTGACCCAGTTCATTATCAAGCGAGATCCCGCGGGTGCTTTCCGGTTCGCTTCGCTGCAATCCGAGATCGGTCAGGAGCTGTTGAGGCAGGGAGGGCTTCGTGGAGATACTACGGAAACGATGGTGCTGATTGAACAGGGGAGGTATTACACAAGGTCGACGGGAGCTCTGCGGATTGCACGGCGTCTTCGCTTTCCTTGGCCGCTGTCGTATATCCTGATTCTGATTCCCCCATTCTTACGTAACCTGGTGTACCGCTGGGTAGCGAAGAACCGTTACCGGTGGTTTGGGCAATCCAGTGAATGCATGATCCCGACGCCGGACATTCGGCGCCGGTTCTTGTCCTAATCCACTTGTATTAATGATGATGTTCTGCCGTACCTTCTTGAAATGTCGGAGTTCCTGCTTGCAGGTAGGCAAGCTCGGCCTCGGACAGTTTGCCGACCGCGAACGGTTTTTGGGGAATGATGATGGAACCGTTGTTGCCGCTGTGCAGCTTGATGAAATACAGCCCCTCTTTATCGAAGGTTTTGGTTACCGTGTACACGCCATCACCGACCTCTACCGCGTCCGTCATGGGATCCCGCAAGGAGCCGTCATGGCTCCACAGTTCGTAGTGGACAAAATCCGCACCGGGCACTCTTTGGCCAGCCTGGGTGAGAATGATTTCAATGGTCTCCGGTTGATGCACAGATAACGTCTCCGGAATGTTCACCTCGGCGATCAGCGGGATTTCTTTTTCATACCGGTCGGCTGCGCCGGGATTGGCCGAACAAGCGCTCAACAGCAGGACCGACAGTAGTACGGATAATATAACACGGCTTTTTATGATCATGAACCGCCACCCCTTATTGTAGTTAGAGTATAGAACCGAATCAGGCATTCAGAAATGTCTTGATCGCCGGTACCCTCCGAACGATGACATAATCGATGATCCACACGATGATGAGCGACAAGCCCACAAGCGGGAACAGGATCCCCAAAGCGATGAGCAGCAGAAGGAATACCCACATGTTCTTCGCTTTAACCTCGGGTGCTTTTGGTGCCCCCAGTCCGTGCTCGGGTTTTCGCTTCCACCACAAGTACAAACCGCTTACCGCAATGAAAATGATGCCTATGCATATAAGCAAACTGAAGATCTGGTTGACGATGCCGAATTGGGTTCCTTTGTGCAGGGTAATGCCCAGGGCAACGGCTTTGCCGACGACTCCGTAATGATCATAGCGATAATCCGCCAACACCGCGCCGCTGTACTGGTCGATGTGCATGGTAGCCTCGTCTTGGGCTTTCGGCGGATAGGCCGACAACGTGTACACCCCGTCCGCTTGCTGCGGAATGCTGATGGTGTAGCTTGGATGGATCCCCTCGCTTCGGGCTACGTACATGACATCTTCGATTGGAAGCGGCGTAAAGTCGGAGATGGTGGAGTTAGGTACCTCCAGATTTTCGGCCGCCCAAGGGACCTCTGCGACTTCCTTCGTCTGAACCACATGGGAGGATGGCGCACTGCCTGACCAGATGGAAGGCGGATAGCCGGCACCGGTATTGGTCGCCACGGTTTGGAAATTGCTGCCCCACAGGCCTGACCAGGGCAAACCGGTCATGACGAGAAACAGCATGCCTGCCGCGATCCAGAAGGCGGGAACGGCATGCAGGTCCCTGCGAAGAATCTGCTTGCCCTTGCCGAGCCTGGGGTAGAGGATACCCGCGAGGCTTCTTTTCTTTTTGCTTTTGTTTTTATTTTTCGGGAACCACAAATACACGCCGGTAATGATGAGCACGATCGCCCAGCAGGCGGCAAGCTCCACGATCCGGTCCCCGATGGTCCCGACCATCAGCTCACCGTGGAACTCCTCGATTTTGTCCATGATCCGGTCTTTGTCTTTCAACTCGCCAATCTTTTCTCCCGTATAGGGGTCCATGAAGACGGTCATGGATTCGCCCTCTGAGGTCAAACTGATCTCTGTAGAACGGGAGTCCGACTCGCCGGGGCGGTATTTCGTGATCGTAGCGTCAGGGTAGAGCTCTTTCACTTGTCCGACCAGCTTGCTGGGCGTTACCCGCTCAACCTGAGGTGTTACCGTGTAGTAGTCCCGATATAGCGCTTGTTCAATCTGAGGCTTGAATAAGTAAACGGAGCCGGTGATAGCCAGGATGATCAGAAAGGGAGCAAAAATGATGCCGGCATAGAAGTGCCATCTCCAGACGGTTTTGTACCATGCGGCAGAGCTTGGATTTGGCGGTGGACTTTCATTTGGTTGGATTGCGGGAGGTTTCTTGTTCCCCATGGCTGGTGGCTCCTTTTCCATTACGGCTAAAATTTATATAAGATGAACATGAGCGGTTCATTTCATATATCAAATGAGTTTACTTGTTCGGGGCCCGGAAACCGGCCTGGACGGCTTCTGCCTCGCTGCAGAACCACTGCTCCTGCTTCGTTTGCTCATAGTATGGGGATTCGGGAGTGTGGTAGATTTTTTCACCCTTCGAGTTGATGTTGCCTTTGATGTCGCAGCCTTGCTTCGACTCTTGGCTGTTCTCGTTCGGGGCTTGGGTTGCTGCTGTGTCATTACGGCCGCTGTTGTTATTGTTGTTTGTGTCGTCCTGCTCCTCCGGATGGAAGCCGTCTTCCTGGGCATAGTTCTCTACGCTCCATATGCCGAGCGCCTGGTCCCGACTGATCCGCTGCAAATCATCAAATTTGTCCACGTAGCGGGTGTTGGGCGGATAGATATAGGCCACGCGGGCAAGTCCTTCTTCAAGCAGCGATTCCTGGACCATTTTTCCATCAGCATATACGTACGCAAGAAGCCTGGAATATTTATCGCGGTTCGGACCGATATCGAACTCCAATTCAAGAAGGTCGGCTTGTTCCACCAGATCCTTCGTAAAAGCCTTGGCTTCGGGCCCGAACGGCTGTACGCCCAGCTTCGGATGGCTTGTCTCGGGCGTGTCGACCAGCAGCATGCGAACATTCTCTTTTTTACCTTCGAACATCACGCTGATGGTGTCGCCATCAACGGCTTTGACCAGTTCTACGGCTACCCGCGGAAGATTCAGATCATCGGTTGGATAGGTCGTTGGTTTTGAATTCGTCGTGCTGGTGTTTGTCTTTGGCTGGGAGTTAGCGGTTGTTGCGATTCCTTCGTTCGATGTCGCCGGGGACATCAGCGGCTGGCTGCAGCCTGACAATAGCAGCAAGGCGGTTAGCATAGCGGTTAACATTCGTTTGTTCACTTGTTGTCACTCTCCTGGCTTGGATGTTTGGTTCAGATGGTTTAGGAGTTTATGTAATGTTGATTCTATATAAGTAGTTCCTATATAGAGAACATTCGTTCTAAGCCTATATAGTAGGACATTTATCCTTGTTTTGACAATAGTGATTAAGGGCTATCTGTATATCAAAATAAAATCTTGCCGTTCTGCTGCAACTGTGATATTCTAATGTCAAATTATAACAGGCAACGGAAGCACCGTTCATGGACCGCATATTGCGGCCTTTGACGGTGCTTTTTTGGCGTTGTTACAGAAATGAGGGATTGGCTTTATGATACCGGCCCGGCTTGTGCTGGCAGTGCAGGATTCCCGGTATGTTGAACCGCTGCTGAGTTATTTCCATGGAAGTTCTTACGGATCCGCTCTCCAGGTGACCGCATTTACCCGCACCGATTCATTTCTACATTATATGGATGCGGGTGATACGCCGAATCTGGTCGTGGGGGATACGGAAATGCTGGAGAGTTGGCTGAGCCGGGGGGAGACTTCGGTTCCTTGGCTGCTTCTAAGTGAAGGCCATTCATCATCTTCTCTTTTAGAGGGGGGCAGCAGTACATTCAAGTATCAACCGCTGCCTCAGCTGATGGAAGTCATCATCACCCACTGTAAGCGAAGCGGTGGAGCGCTGGAGAAACTGAATGTCGGAACAACCCCGGTGATTGGCATTGTATCTCCCCTGAGCGGGAGCGGGAAGTCAACGATAGCCATGAATATGGCGAAGCAGCTGGGCGTGCTCGGATTAAAGGTGTTCTATCTCAATTTGGAGACGGTGAACAGCAGTGCATTATTTTCTTCCGGTTCGGTGGGCATGGAGGGGAGCTTTTCAAGATTGTTGTATGACATTAAGGCGTCACAAGAATCGGCTTCGGGGAATGAGTTGTCGATAACCCCTTATATCATCAGACATCACGGCCTGAAGTGCGATTCCTTTGAGCCCAGCTTCAATGTAAAGGAAATCACGGAGATGACCATGGAGGACACGGCTTTGCTGCTAGCTTCCCTTGCAGCGTGTAATCAATATGATGCCATTGTCGTGGATACCGAGGGGTACATGGAAGAACGAATGCAGACGGTTCTGGAGCAGGCCGGAGTGCTGATCTGGGTTTTATTGGATGATCTAATGAGTATGTATAAAAGCGGTGTGTGGATGGATCAATTGGAGCTCAAGGCTCCCGCGCTTTTCGGAAGTCTGAAGAAGCGGAGCCGATTCATTGTCAATCGTTACACAGGACAGCTTGTTAACGGATTCCCCCGCAAGGATATGAGCATAGACAGCGTACTGCCTTATATTCCTTCATGGAAACAGCTCCATCGGGAAGAACTGCTGTTGTCCTCACCCATCTATCAGAGAGAGGTATTGAAGCTCTGCCAGCAGCTGCTGGAGGGCTCGGGTATCACACCAGTGCAAGCGGGTGGTGAGCAGTGATGATGGAGGATCCGTTCAAGTCGGTTCGTGACCAGGTTCGTTCCGAGCTTGATATGAGTGCGAGCATTAACAATTCGGAATTGATGGCCCGCATCGAGGAACTGGTATGGAGAAGACGCGAGCTTATGGAGCTGACAGCCGCCGAGAAGCGGAGGCTGGTGCGGAGGGTATTTGATTCATTTCGCGGGTTGGATGTGCTTCAACCATTAGTGGATAATCCTCGAATTACGGAAATTATGATTAACAGCCACCAGGACATATTCATAGAGCAGGATGGCGAGGTGAAGAAGCTGCCGCTCCAATTCGAATCGCAGAGCCGCCTGGAGGATATCATTCAGAGCATTGTCGGTACGGTAAACCGGGTGGTGAATGAATCAACGCCCATCGTTGACGCCAGATTGAAGGATGGCTCGCGGGTAAATATCGTACTGCCTCCAATAGCGCTGAAAGGGCCGACCATGACGATCCGGAAGTTTCCGGAATCGCCGATGACGATGGATGACCTGGTTGGAAGGGGCGCGCTAACAGAGGAGGCAGCGGAGCAGCTTCGGATATTGGTCAAGGGTAAATACAATATTTTTATAGGCGGAGGGACAGGTTCGGGGAAGACGACTTTCCTGAATGCATTATCGCAGTATATTCCGCCTGATGAGCGTGTCATCACGATCGAGGATTCGGCGGAATTGAAGATCGTGACGGTTCCGAATCTTGTGTCGCTGGAGACCCGGAATGCCAACACGGAAGGCCGGGGGGAAATCGCGATACGCGATCTGATTCGTTCCTCCCTGCGGATGCGTCCGAATCGGATCGTGGTGGGCGAGGTACGAGGCAGCGAGGCGCTGGATATGCTGCAGGCGATGAATACGGGGCATGACGGAAGTCTGTCGACGGGGCACGCCAACAGCACGCAGGACATGATCAGCCGTTTGGAAACGATGGTGCTGAGCGGTGCGGATCTTCCGATCGGCGTAGTCCGTCAGCAGATTAGCTCGGCGATTGATATTTTCGTTCATTTATCCCGGCTTAGGGACCGATCGCGGCGCGTAACGGAGATTAGTGAAGTGATTGGAATGGAGGGCGGCGAGGTGTTGCTGAGTCCGCTGTATCGGTTCCGCGAGACGGGCGAATCAGGCGGCCGGGTGATTGGGAGCCTGGAGCCTTGCGGCAACCCGCTTCAATCGGCGGACAAGCTTCATATGGCCGGGATTACGACTTGGCCGCTGCAGAAGATGATGGAGGTGACGCCATGAAGCGATCTGGCGGTTCGGTCTTGACGCCTGAAGAGGGTCAAGGCGAGCGGGTGATCAAGAGGAGTAAGGGGGCTGGAAAGCGTGAGCATGCTGCCACGGCTCGAACCCATGCCCTTCCGGATTACAGTGTCTATCACCTCTCGATGAGGCAGAGAACGGCATGTGTCATCCTTGGCGGCCTTTTGTTTTTCTGCATCGGTTATCTGTTTTATCACAATCTGATTTTGTCGCTGCTGCTTGGAACGGGAGGTCTGACGGTCCCTAAATTTTGGCGACGGTTTATGCTGGAACGCAGGCGCAAGACGCTGAATCTTCACTTCAAGCAAGCTCTGTATTCCTTGTCCTCATCTCTGTCGGCTGGCCGCTCCGTGGAGAATGGGTTCAGGGACGCGGTACAGGATTTGCTGCTGCTGGATCCAGGAGGCCATAGTGATATGATCTTTGAACTCAAAGTCATTGTGTCCCGTTTGGAGTACGGCGAGCCTATTGAAACTGCTTTGCAGGATTTTGCACGAAGAGCGGGGATGGAGGATCTGACGAATTTTGCCGATGTCTTCTCGACTTGCAAACGAACAGGCGGTGATCTGGTTGAAGTCGTGCGCAGAACCTCTTCTGTCATCGGAGAAAAGCTGGATATTCAGCAGGAGATATCCGTCATGATCGCCCAGAAGAGGTTTGAATCCAAGGCGCTTCTTGCAGCGCCGTTCCTCCTGCTGCTGTTCATGAATATGACATCTCCCGATTATATGGAGTCCATGTATAGCGGATCGGGGATCTTAATCTCTACTTTTGCACTGGCGGCTCTAGGAGGCTGTTTCTTATGGATCACCAAAATGATGAATATCAAGGTGTAAGGAGGTGAGGCGGGCATGCTGACATGGATATCCGGCGCGCTGATGGTTCTGCTTGTGGGTGGTTGGGTGGTGCTGAATCAAATGTGCGGCGAACGGTACCATCGTCTTGGCAAAGTGCCAATGGAAGGTCTTAGGCTGCAGCGGTTAGCACCGCCTCTGTTGTTTCTGCTCGAGCGGGGAAAGGTTCCGATGCGCCTTCCAATTGTATTCTACCGGATGCAGGGTTCCGTTCAGAAGATCCATGGATTGCGGCACAGCACAGAAATGACGTTATTGTTTATGGCCGAGGCACTTGCGTATACATGGCTTATTTTGATCGGTGGCTGCCTGTGGACATTGCTGTTGGGGGATGTACTCGGACTTCTGGCCGGATTGGGATTGGGTGCATTGCTGCCCGTCGCTTTGGTAAAGGACCTTCATAAAAAGGTCACACTGCGCGAGCAGGATATCGTGATGGAGCTGCCGGAGCTTTTAAACAAGATTGTGCTGCTTGTTGGCGCCGGTGAGACCGTGCAGCGGGCGGTCATTCATTGTGTAGAGCGGAATAAGGACATGAACCATCCTTTGTATGTCGAGCTGAAGCGAATGGTGCTTGAATGGGAGGGAGGACATCCGTTCCAGCAAGCCTTCGAGCAGTTCAATAAACGGTGCGGCGTTCAGGAGGTATCGATATTTACAACAACCGTCCTGCTTAATTTTCGGCGCGGCGGGAATGACTTTGTCCTGGCACTGCGGGATTTGTCCCGCGTGCTGTGGGAGAAGCGCAAGGCCATTGCAAGAACAAGGGGCGAGCAGGCCTCCTCAAAGCTGGTGCTGCCAATGGTGGTCATTTTCATGATCGTGATTGTTTTGCTCGGAGCGCCTGCATTTATGATGATGAACATGTAGAAGGGACCGGTGTATGAAATATGATGTTAAGCATGGCAAAGAACGGGATGAAAACTTTTTGGAAGGATGAGAAAGGGATCGGAACGCTGGAGATGATCCTGATCCTAGTCGTTATTTTGATTATCGCGCTTATATTTAAAGATCAGATTACGGCCTTGGTGAACAACTTGTTTAAAAACGTGAACAACAAGAGTAAAGAGTTCCTTGAGTAAACGGCTGCCGAGAGGATGGAAGGACGAGACAGGGAGCTTCACGGTGGAAGCCTCCCTGGTTCTTCCCATCGTACTGATGGTGACGGTATTGCTTCTGTTCCTATGCTTGTATATCTACCAGCAGTCGATGCTGGTTCAGGCATCGGCCGCGGCTTCCGAAAGGACCGCGTATAGCTGGGACAACAGCCATAAGTTCGCAGCTACGGGATCCGTAGAGCAGGGACAATATGATTCGTTATATTGGCGGTTAACGGAAGATAACGTAGTCGGAACTCTATTTGGTTTGGCAGGGGGAGACAGTACGAGGTCAATTACATTGCCGCAGGGCGAAGCTGAGGGCGGAAAATTGCCCGAGCTTAAGCTGTCCAAGGGCGGCACGGCTGTGCCCGCTAGCATGGCGGGAGAGATGCGTTTTACAAATCAGCTGCTCATTCGAAAAGTAACGACTTCGTTAAATGAGCAGGTAACTCTGACGCCGCTGAGTCGAATATTGGACGATGGAGGCCAGATCAAGGTCAGCGCACAGTCGATCGTAGTTGATCCTGTAGAGTTTATCCGCACGGTGGATTTGATGCGATATTACGGATCGAAGTTTCAAGGCGGGAGAAATGGAACGGATAAGGCAGCCGCTGGAGAAGTTCTACAAAAGTTCGGAGGTTCGCGATAGTCATGACGAAGCATGGGAAAGCGCGGTCTAATCGGAGAAGGAGAGACGGGGGCCGATCGTCCGATGGATCTGTATCTGTTTTTTTGATTATCGCCCTGGCAGCCGTATTTATGTTTGTAGCTATCTTTATTGATTATTCCCGCATAGCGGCGATGAAGGTGCAAAGTGAAAGGCTGACAAGAGCAGCCGTACGCTCCGTGATGTCCTCCTATGATCCGCAGCTGCAGAAGGAATATGGATTATATGCCCTTGGAGACACCAGCGGCGATCTCATTATGGGCAATGTGCTGAATGACAGCATGAATCCGGGCGAACGTAGCGATGCATTCCGGTTAATGGCAATGGAGCTCGATAGCTCGGGGCTTGAGCTGCAGCGTCCGCTGGGGACTTATGACATCTTCAACCGGCAGATTATCGAGGATATGAAGTATAAAGCGCCGATTGATTTCACTTTGGAATTAGTGGGCAAGTTCAAACCGTTATCGCAGTCCATGAAGGAAGCTTCCAATACGGTCGATGTCCTTAAGAAGCTTCGCAAATTGTATGACAAGCGGGAAGCGGCGCTGGATGAGATGCTGGCAAAGCAGCGGAAGGCAGGCGAGCATGTAATCCGGCTTTCGAAGCTGGTTATGGATCCGCCGGGACAATCGATCTCTGACATTACGCTGGGGGGCAGTATGAATACCGCCGCTGATGTGGCATCACAATACGAGGATTTTAAGGCTAAACAGCAGGAGGATGCAGACCGGCCTCCTAAGGAAAAACAGTATACGCTGCTGCTCATGGCTTACCGGAGCGGAATTTCTTCCATTGGCTCACAGATCTCGAGGGAGGCCAGCCGAGTTCAGAGGGAGAATGACAAGCTTCTCTCGAGTGGGCATCAATTATGGGAGGAAGCAAGGAATCTGAATGAAGAGATGAAGCAGGTCATCAAGGATTCCGAGAACCGTTCATCTAATAAGGGATATGAACAGGTCACGAATGACGTAACACCAGGGTCTAACGATTCTTCCGGGGCGGAAGCGGAGATGATTCAATCCATACGGAAGCAAGCTGACAAATTAATTCATAGCGATGAATTCTTGAACGGCTTCCGACAGGAGATTGATCGCCAGGAGAGTCGATACCAACAGGTTGCACGAGCGGTCAGCATTCTTCAGTCTTCTCTGGGGGGAGAGGGAATGAAGGGAACGGTGCTTGAAGCCAGTCGCACATTACAGCATTTTGTCTCTAATTATGGAGTATCAGGCAGTGGAAATATTATAGATCGGCAGCAGGCGTCATTGGAACAGTTCCGCACATCGGATAAGGAACGCAAGGCGATGGAGAAGCAGGCCAATCAGAAGCTGAAGCAGGCATCCAAAGTCATTCAGGCAATTAACGGGTTGAATGGACAACATCAGGCTATTATGGATGAGTTTCGTGAACTCCAGCAGTACTATGACGAAAGTCTTCAATTTAATGCCGAAGCGGACAGTATGAGTAAGGGAAAGCCTATGGATGATGATCCGTATGATGCCGGTAAACAGGCAATGGATAATATGGATGGTATGTTTGGATTTATGGGGAACGTGCTTGGCGGTGTTAGGGATGAACTGTTTCAAAATGAGTATGCCGTTCATTACTATCAGCATTTTGATATGAGGAATTTAACCGGAATGGTTGATGGTTCCAACACTGGCGGGGATGTCATCCAGGAGTTTGCCATTGGGAACCAGGAAGTGGAGTACATTCTATATGGATTTCATAACCCCGCTGGGAACATATCGGCGGCCTATGCAGAGATTTTTGCTTCCAGGCTCGCGATCCGGACGATGGAAGGATTTATTGTGAATAGTAAATTAGGAAATCCGTTGGCGATTTTGGCGGCGGCGATTCTGTATGGGATCGAGAAGGCCATAGAGGATATGATCCAGTTGTGTCAGAAGGGGAGCGTTCAGCTATCCAAGTACGCCCCCATTGAGCTGACTTACAGGGATCATTTACGAATATTTCTGTTTATTCACAGCAATAACGAGAAGAAGCTATCGCGCATGTTGGCGTTGATTCGATTGAACACCGGCACCAATCCTGCGGAGCGATTTACCTACGCATCAGGAGAGGTCAAGACGGCCATGCGTTTATGGTTTCTTCCAGAGGTGACGAAAGCGATCGGCGTTGTATTTGGAAGCGATGGGGACGAAGTTCAGGGAAGTCGTTACATGGTAAAGCGCAAGGCGGATTTTTCCTATTAGGATTAGGGGTACTTGAATGAAACGATTATCGGTAATACAGAAACCTCTCCATAAAGGTAAAGCGTCATCGGAACAAGGAAGCGTGGTGGTGGAAGCTGCACTTGTGCTGCCGATGTTTATGTTTTTTGTCATTTTTCTCATTTATATCGTGCAAATGACGTTAATATCGACAGCACTCCAGAATACCGTTTCGGATACGGTTAAAACCGTAGCGGCTCATATGTATCCCGTCTCGCTAGCCGTACAGGCCAATGCTGGTGGCAGTGGGACAGGAGAAGGCTCACCAAGCACATCTCATTGGGAGATTCCCAAATTGTCGCTTTCTGATTGGGTTTCGAATTACAGCGACTCTCTTCCTGCTCCTGTTAATGAGTGGATCACGCAAGCCGTAGCGTCAGGCGAGGAGCCGCTGCAGCAGCTTAAGAACCAAACCGTGGAAGCCGTACTCGATCCCGTGGTCAAGCCGATGATGAAGCCGTTCATACCTGAACATCTTCTGGATTATGATCGAATCCATGTGTCCAATGTTCACATTCCCAATTTGAAGAGCGGGGCGAGTCCCTATTTCGGCATAGAGGTGAATTACGCGCTTCCGATCCGAGTTCCTTTCTTGAACAAACGAATTGTGCTGCAGGCAAAGGCTCAGGAGAGATTATGGATTGGTGATACCGGCGAAGGAGGGGCGGGTTCAGGGGACGGCTCGGGAACGAACGGGGCTATCGAGCTGCTGGAGAAGCCGAATCCGGCTGTGGCTAGCAAGCAGGCTAAGGTAAAAGTAAAAGTAGAGCCGGGAAGCAGTGCCCAATTGTCGGTCTACTATAAGAGTGGTCAGAGCACGGCTAAATATTTGGGATGGGAAACCGCGGACGGTAACGGCTATATCGAGTGGGAATGGAATGTAGGCTTTAATACAACGCCGGGAACGTGGCTGTTTGTCGTAGAGACAGCAGACGGGCAGCGGATTGAGGTGCCGTTTACGGTAGTGGCGCGGTCGGGTTCATGAGGCGTTCGAAAGTAAGGTTATGAAATAAAAGTTCCAAAAAAAGAATCGCATTATAAAGGCGTCCAGGATTTGCAATCTAAAGAAGTGTCCAAGAGAAGCAATCTAAGAAGCGTTTTAAGAGAAGCGTTCCAAAGAAATATCCAGGAAAAGTCCTTCCAAAGAAGCAATTCATTGTGCATCCATTTAATGTTCTATTAAGGCTGTTCCTTTGAATAGTCGCGCGGGGGAGGTTGATGCGTGTGGCCGTTGCCTTTGGTATTTGTGCCGTTTACCTGATTGCAGCATTCATTACAGACCTTCGTTCCATGAAAATACCGAATGTATTAACCGTTTCGGCGATGCTGTCCGGTCCTGTCTATCATGGCGTTCTGGACGGGTGGAAGGGGTTGTTCTTTTCTTTGCAGGGTCTTGGAGCAGGGTTTCTTATCTTGTTGATCATGTATTTTATAGGAGCTGTAGGAGCGGGTGACGTTAAGCTGTTTGGAGGGATTGGTGCCTGGACCGGCTTATGGTTTACCTTACAGGGCATCATGTACTCTGTCCTTTTTGCCGGTGTCATCGGGTTGCTCATCCTGCTCTGGCGGCGGGAAACGATGAAGCGAATACGCAATGTCGTTGGCAGTATCGCCGGAGTTTTTGTTATGAAGAGCTGGTTGCTATGGCGCAACAGCCAGGAGGAACACTTGCGATTCCCCTTTATGATGGCTGTCCTTCCTGGCGTAATCAGCACGTATGTAGTACTGCACTTATAGGAGGGGGAGCCTATGCTCGGATTAAAGGTGGATTTTAAGCAGAACGGTGGAACCATGATGGTGCTGGACCGGGCTGAAGGAATCCAATCATCAGAACTTAATCATGTACAGCTGGGAATGATCCGTTCTTCGAGAATCCCTCATTTTCTGAAGCTGCATATGAAAGAAGTCGATTATAAGGTAACGCTGGAATATGATATTACCGGCAAAAAAATGCTGTCTCAAGCGTTGAAGAGTGAGCGAATGACGCTGACCGAATATTTTGGATTGCTGCTGCAGATCGTCACCGCTCTGGAGGACAGCAAGTTGTATATGCTCCAACCCGAGAACTACATTCTTCATGAGGATTATCTGTTTATTGAAGGTTCCCTGCATCTTGGCACTTTATATTTAACTTATGTTCCCGTTGCAGCTAGCGAAGCAAGCAGCAATCGTCTTCCGATTTTGCTCAAAGAGCTAATGACAAGGTTGCTTGCATCGGTGACGGAGTTAAAAGGGGGAGGGATACAGGCACTGATGTCGTTCTGCAGTGAACAAAGCTTCAATCTGCCGGGACTAAAGAAGCTTGTGGTCGAGCTGTTAGCTGGAGAGGGTGAAGAGCATCGTGCTGTAACTCAAGCAAATGCAGCAGTGCCTTCAGGTCTGAATCAAGGATCTCCCTATACCGATAGTCAATCAAGCAGCTTGGGCTCCAAGCCTGCATTCGCATTTACAGAACCGGCTCGTGGGCGGACAGCAATGCCGCAGACGGAGAGTGACATCCACACGGATAAACAGAGTTTAATCCGAGGTCTGACGGAACGTACGAATGAGATGTTTGGGAAGAGGGGCAAGAGCGAGGAAATGAATTCTCATGGGGGGCGAAGCCCCTTGGGTTCAACTCCTCCGTGGTTACCTGATACGGATACGGATGATACAAATTCAGATGATGCGGACAATGACAAGACTTCACCGGTTCGTACCTATATTTTGTTAGGATGTTTGCTCGCCGCAGCGGGAGCTTGGAGATTGTTGTATATGAATCAGCGATCTCCACTGATGTTGGGGGTATCGGTTGGGATTACGATTCTACTTGCTGCAGTAGCCTGGCTTGGCTGGACAGGTAAACTCCAGCTGCTATCACGGAGATCCGGCGATTGGTCCGGTTCCCTGCCAATGTTCGAGTCAACAGAGCTTAGCCCGCAGGAGCATTCCAAGTGGAAGTCCGTCCCACGTTTTCAGGCGGATCCTTTATCGGGCCTTCTTGGGGATAACTCGGAAACAGACGCTGGAAAAGCAGCTATAGAGCTTGAGGAGGGGAAAGAGAATTGGAGATGGCGAGTTCCTAAATCTCCAGTTAACTCCGAGAGAGTTCACCATGCAGCGGGATATCCCGCACCGTCTCCGCAGGGCCATGCTTATTCGCGTCCATCTGAGGCAGCAGCTGCGGCAGAGGATTCGTATGGGGAAGAGGGGGATTATTATGCCCATTTGTCTCAACGGACGGAGGTGCTTTCATCCTCTGGAGGCGGGGGAGCTACCGTCCTGCTAAGTCCGGATGCTGCAGCCCGTCCAGCCGTGCAACATTCAGCAGGAGTTTACCTCGAACTAAACGAACCGAATACAGCCACCCCACAGCGGATAGAACTGCATCAGCCCCATTTTATCATCGGCCGTTCTCCCGACGTAGCCCAATTCGTCGCGCAGGGAGTGGGGACTTCACGGGCGCATGTCGAGCTTTCGCGCGAAAGCGGAGGGTACGTCCTGAAGGATTTGGGTTCTAGAAACGGTACGATGTTGAAAGGAGAATCCATGGTGCCTTATAAAGAATATCCTTTGATGGAGGGGGATGTTTTTATTATTGCGGGATGGTCGTTTACCTTGCGCAGGGGTTAATATTAATACGGGATTATATAGTAGGAGTAAGATTTACGTAGCTATGATTCTAAGAAGTTTAGAGAAAACTCGGATTATTGCAGAAAACCAAAGGTGTACCCTAATTTTTAGAGGGGCCTTTGGTTTTTTATTTTTACTAGATCTATAAAAAACATCTGGTATGATGATTATGGTAAAATGTACCGATTAACTATACATGACTAGCTTTGTATATGTTAACGATTAATTGAAAAAACATCTTGTGTTTTTTGATTCATGTGTATAAGGAGGACTTTGATGTGTCTGAAGATCTAAATAGAGAAATATTGAAAGAGCTAAAAGAAATCAATAATAAACTAGACACCTTGAACTCGTCAAAAGGAATCTCAGGAACTCTAAAAGTTATTGCCCTGATATTCGGGTTTTTAGTGATAGGACCTTTGCTTGTAGGGATAATGGTGTATCTATTTAATTTAGCTGGCTAAGGTAAACAGCCCCTGCCAGAAGCCCAGACGGACAATCCCGGAAGGGGCTTTATAAGCTCCAACAAGAGTAACTCGTCCAGCGATGCTGGTATGGCGTGTAGTCGATGCTTTTTTGTGTAGAATCATCTATAGGTAAAAATGAATTCTTTTTGTATGGTACCTTGAGAACAGCACTCTACTCATTGAGGTCACTGTCATAGCTGGAGCTGGAAATTTAGCTGCAACACCAGTTTTTTCTCGCAAACCGAAAACTCTATTTGGTTTACTCTCCGGCCCGTTCATTGCCTCTTATCGCCTCCTGCTCGCGGAAGACGGAAGGAGTCAGGCCGTATTTTTTCTTGAATAGAGTGGAGAAGTAAGTGATATTGTACATTCCGACCGATTCACTGATTTTGGCTGCAGTCTCATGGGTGGAAGCAAGCAAATCCTTTGCTTTCTCCAGCCTGGTGTGATTCAGGTATTCACTGAACGATTGACGGGTTGCTTTTTTGAAGAGCTTTCCCAAATAGCTTGGCGACAGGCCAGCAATGTTGGACACCAGCTCCAGAGATAAGTTTGGCTCGGCATAATGTTCCTGGATATAATTCTGCACTTTTTCAATGATAACATTGTGCTTCTGGGCATTCATCCAGAGATTCTTCTCTTCGATTAATGTGCAGATATTTAAACAATAGCGATTGAACGTTTCCTTGATTTCCGTCAGATGTTCGGCGGATTCAATTTCGGTCACCGCATCCAGATACTCGTTAAAATTGGAATCCGGCACATGCTGCAAATAGTCAAAGTGTTTAAGTAAGGATAGCATGAGCTGGGTGCTGTATGTAATGACCTGATTGATTGAACCGTTAGAGATCTGTTCCACGAATTGTCCGATTGCATCCCGGATTGCTTCCGGCTTCCCGGACTGCACCGCATCGATTAGCTTCTTCTCGAAGGCGCTGGGATAACTTAAGGCCGTCATCATATGGGGCCGTGTTGTTATGGCATCCAGGATCGATTCCTTCCCGTAGATTAGCCGGTATTTAACATACTGCTGCGCCGAAATATAGGAGTAAGAAATATTTTTCCTGCCGTAACTTATATCCCCTATGCCAATGGATACCGTCACCTTGAAGTAACGGTTCAGAAAACTCTGAATATTGCCCAAGGCAGCCTCGAGCTCCTCAGGCTGTTGGTTGTTCGTACACTGAAGGATTGCGACGGCTTCATTTCCCCCCATAAACAGGTAATCACATGCTCCGATAGGCTCCAGCATCTCTTTTGCAATATTGCCTAGAGCGAAGAGCAGCAGCGGCTGCTGTTCCGTCTCCATCCTCCCTCTTGTCGGTTCCAGCGCATTGATTTTGAATACAAGCACGCAAAAATAAGGCCCCGATACTTTCTTGTCGATATCCCGAATTAATTCGCTCGGAACAGAATGTTCCAGCGGATGACCCCAGAGTAACGAAAGTAAGTAATGCTCACGAATCGTTCGGGAAGAGCGGTTGATCACGAATTGCATCGATTTTTCACGTTCCTCCAACGAATGGAAAACCTCGGTCATCATCTTATATTCATCTATGAACGGCGAATCGGAGACTGGAGAATCCGTGTCCGGCATGATCCTTTCAAACAGCGCCGATAACGGTCTATAAATGCTCTTGGTCAGAAAAATAGAGATCAGCAGACCAGTCAGTACAATTCCGGCTGTCACAAGCAGCGTAACGTTGCGGAGACGGTCAATGTTGGAGATGAGTCCGGAGTAGGGGGAAACGCTTACAAAATACCAGTCCATTTTCTCCGACTTCACATAAGTGACCAGATGCTTTTTATTTTGAATATTTGTTGTGAAGCTGTTCTCTTCCTTGTCCTGATTTAGAATTTGCTGCACATACTGTTCCTCGGACCAATCGTTCAGAAATAAACTTGAATCGGTATGGGAGAGCACTTTGCCCTCTTTGTTGATGACAAAAACGTTGTTGGCGGAATCCGTTTTGCTGATTTTGCGGATCGTCGTCAGAATCGACTTTTCTTCCACATTGATATAGATAAGCGGGTTGTCGGAGGTCTTAAATGAAAAATCCGGGTACAGCAGAAAGGTCAGGAGCTGAAGCGGCGCATCGTTGTTGCGGTCGGCAACGGTCAAGCTACGTGGATAGAATTCCATGTACCGCTCCGCGCTAAGGGTGATGAGCGAGGAGTCGAATGGAAGCCCGGCAGTATCGACGGCTGTTCCCGTAGAAGGCCGGTAGATCCCGGCACTGTAAATATAAGGATACACACTTATAATCTGGTTCATTTGTTGAAATATCCGATAATTGTTCGTCTTGTCCTCCAACGTGTCATTCAGGAATGAGGTGATCTCAGGCTGGATGAGCAGCGCATTACCGATTGTCATGACTTGGTTATAGACGACCTCCGAGGCGTAAGTGATTTGGGATAACATGGCTTTGGAATTGCGATCGATCTCCTTGACGGCGCTTTTGGAGAAGAGAAGGAAGAGGACGCCGGACAGCAGGCTGACGGTTAGTAGAACGAGCAGGAAATATGAAATTGTAAGTTTTTGAAACGCCTTGTATCGAACAAGCCGATTCATGGTGTTCCGCATGAAGAATTCCTCCCAATGCCGTTAATATAACCACTTCACTATAGGACATATATGGCTAAAAAGGTACTCCTTCACGCAAAAATGAAAGTCAGTCCGTTTATTTGAAAGGTTTGAGCCGCATGTCAATACTGTCCATTCTTATGTATCCTCCGATATTGGGCTGGCGTCATTCCATACACCTTTTTGAAGATGGAATAAAACGTGTTAAGCGACGAAAATCCGTATTTCTGGATGATCGGCTCAATCGGCGAGTCGGAGGCAAGCAACTCCTGACAAATGTAATTTAGGCGCTTCTCCGATATCTTCTCCGTAACCGACTGGTTTGTCTCCGCTTTATACAAACTGCGGAAATAGTTCACGGACAGACCCAACTGGTCGGCCAGCATTTTTGCGGACAAGTTCGAATCGGTTAATTGTTTTTCAATGAACTGGTCCGCCTGCTCGATCAGGGCCGCGTTTTTGGACAGACTGCGGGCAGCCTCAATGTCTTCAAGCGTCTTGATTATAAGCGCTTCCATCCAAGGCACTACGTTTTCCATCGTCTCTTGCTGTATGATCTGATTCTCGATGGAAGTCAGCCCCCATGAATGGGGCAGCGGCTGACTGGAGTGCTCCTGCATGAGCCGGCGTATGTCCATAAACAAGGTAATCAACGACATTTTACATTCAAAATAGGGCAGTCCCCGCAGCTTGACCACGGCTGAGCGTATGATTTCCAGAACTATATCCGCGTTACCCTTGGGAAGAGCCTGAGCGATCTGCCGTTCTTTGTCCACAGGCAAATGATACAGTTCTCCTGGCGCGTCGGTAAGCCATGCTTTCATGATGAGCGCTCCGTGCCCGAATCGGAACCGTTCGTGCGTTAGTTCATACGTCTCCATATATACCTCATGCATGTCGGTCAGGCTGGGCAACGTCCTACCCCAAGCGACGGTCGTGCCGATTGACAAATACTGCTCCACTAACTGCTTAGATACTTGCAGCTTCTTCGCAAATTCCTCGGACAATGGAGCCGATAAGACAACCGCCACGTGATCGTTCCCCATGTCCACCGTTTGCAGCTTGTGTTTGGAAAATTGCAGCGACTCCTGGATAATATTGGACATTGCAAATCGGAGTAGACGCCGGTCTTTCTCCGGGTAGGTCTCCGTAAATTCCGAGAAGTGGTCGATCCGGAAGATGGCTACCGATAGCTGATCTTCCGGCAGAGCAATTCCCCATTCTTGAAATTGAGAGCATATTTCCTCTGCCGTATGGTAGATCCCCCCCAGAAAATCCCGTAAAAACCGCTCCCTACCCAGAATTTTAGTATGCCGCCAGTGCTCGGTCAGTTCATAAATCTGCTTGTGTTGGGCTGTAAACACATGGGATAAGTAGTCAAGTTCATTTGCGCTGGATCCTTCGCCGGGCTTTTCCGCTTGATGCTGCCGCATCACTCTGCTGATCAGTTCTTGAATAGGCGAGTACACCCGTTTGGAAATCAGAACGATAACGGTCAATGATGCTGCGAACAGAATGAGGAACAAGATCAAACTTGTGTTGCGAAGAACCGTGATTTTTCCCAAAATGACAGACTTCGGGATAGTTTCGATAAAGGTCCAATCCTGAATGCCTTTGATGGAGGAGCCTGCGTAAACCATCAGTTGCTCTTCCTGATTGCGGGGCTGAAACAGCTTCCATCCGCTTTCGCCCTTATTCCCTTGGCTCCTGAGCTCCGCAATTTGTTCCTGATTCAAAGGAATGCTGCTAAAAACCGTCTCATCCCGATCATTCAGAACAGTGACCGACCTGTTCGCATAATTCGAATTGTTCTGAAGCAAGGTCATTAAATTATCAGTATCTATATTCAGAACGAAAGCCGAGATGGAACTGCCTTTTTCGTAAAATCTTACGATGCTAATCACCTCTTTGGCCTTAATCCCGACAAGTGGAATGGACAAGACTCTCGGAATGAGAACGCTGTGATCCGTTGTAGCCGGATCCTGCAAGCGCTTAATAATGTCCTGGTCGTAAAAAGCTTCCGCATCACTCAAACCAAGTCTGGAATCTACTACAGTATTTGTGTAATCGTTGATTAGGTATACCGAATCGATAGACGGATTGGCGTTCTTAATGTCGATAAGCCGTCTCCATACCTCATAAGTTTCAAAATCGCTGTATTGATCCGAAAGGGCATTCACCTTGAGGGTACTGTCATCGCTGGAGGAGAAGCTGAATTCCAAAGACCATTCCACCAGTCGCGCTGTGTTCCGGGCACTGTTCACTAGCAAGGATTCGGAATGATCGCCGATCTCTTCCAGAAGTGTCTTGGAAGACTGCCAATAGAGCAGCGCAAAAGATATAGCCAGAACCAGAACGTTTGCACTGACAAAATAAAAAATAAGTTTCATATAAGTAGGATGTCGCTTCAGAGAGGTGGAAATTGGAAACCTGAACTTCATTGCTCTAAATCCCCCGTTATTAGAATCCCCGCATATAATTTTCAGATTATTAATTATAGCATAACGAGCAATCCGGTCTGCAGAATCGGTTATTTTCGAGGGTAGTGTTGTTTTTGGGAAGTTCGTAAATCTGCGCTTGCAGGAAAAATTGGAGCTTGCTGGAATTGTCGTTGCGGTAAGGGCTCGGTAAGGTGAAGGTATAAATAACGGGACGAAAATGTGATTGCCTGTTTCGATGAAAGGGGGAAGTAAAACTATGCAATATCAACTTAATGCAAGGAAACGGCCCGTGCTGAAGCATATTGTTCGTAATCCTTTTCTTTATGCTATGGCCGTGCCGGGGCTGCTGTTCTTTCTCGTGTTCAGTTATTTTCCCATATACGGGATTATGATTGCCTTCAAAGACTATAATTTTGCCAAAGGAATTACGGGAAGCGAATGGGTCGGTTTAAAAAACTTCAACTATTTTTTTACTTCAGATGACTTCTGGGTCATACTGCGCAACACGCTGATGCTGAACATGCTGTTCATTTTGTTTACTACGGCGGCTGCTGTATTAATCGCGCTAATGTTCAATGAAATTCGCAATAAGTATTTCAAACGAATTTCGCAGTCTCTCATTTTTCTTCCTTATTTTATGTCCTGGATTGTGGTAGGAATGATTGTCCAATCCTTGTTTGGCGGGGAAGAGCCGATGATCAATACTTGGCTGCAAAGTTTCGGCTTGGAACCGGTCAACTGGATGTTTGAGTCGAAGCTGTGGCCTTTCATTCTGACGGTGATCCGCGTATGGCAAGGAGCCGGTTATCTTTCGATTATTTTTCTGGCCGCGATTACCGGCATATCGGAGGATTTGTACGAGGCTGCCCGGATTGACGGGGCGTCTAAGCTGCAGATTGTGTTGCGCATTACGCTGCCGTTGCTCGTTCCTACTGTGATGATCATGACTTTGCTGGCCGTAGGCAAGATTTTCAACGGGGACTTTGCCATGATCTATGCCATCATTGGAGACAATTCCTTGCTGTATCCGACTACCGACGTCATCGACACCTTCGTATTCCGCTCCATGAGACAGTTGCATGACTTCGGCATGTCTTCGGCGGTTGGCCTGTTCCAGTCGGTTATGGGTCTGATCTTCGTCATTGCCGCCAACTGGATAACCCGAAGGGTGTCTAAAGAATCCGCTTTATTCTAGGAGGTAACGATGAGACAGAAACAGAGTGCTGCGGATCGAACTTTTACGGTATTTGCCTATACGTTCATTTTATTGTTCACCTTATTTTGTCTGTTTCCTTTTCTGCTGATGATTATCGGATCGTTTACGGACGAGGGGGAACTGATTGCGCATGGGTATACTTTATTTCCGCAAAAATTATCGCTGGACGCTTATAAAGCGGTTTTGCAATCGGATGTGCTGCTGAGCGGCTATGCGGTCACGATTTTTATCACCGCCGTAGGCGCATTAAGCGCGCTGTGCATTTCCGCAATGCTCGGCTATTCTCTGGCTAACAAGCGGAATGTCCTGAAAACGCCTTTTCTGATTTTTTGCTATTTGCCTATGCTTTTTTCCGGGGGCATCATTCCGTTTTATATTGTGGTCAGTCAGTGGCTGCATTTGCAAAATACCGTTTGGGTGCTTATTTTAACATTATTATGCCAGCCGTTCCTCGTCTTTTTGCTTGTCAGTTTCTTCCGCACAATTCCCGAGGAATTGGAGGAAGCCGCAAGAATTGACGGAGCGAATGAGATGAGAATTTTCTTTCAAATTATGATACCGATCTCGAAGCCGATTCTGGCTTCCGTCGGTCTCTTTTATGCCCTGAACTACTGGAATGACTGGTTTATGGGATTGATGTTCGTGGATAATGAGAAGCTGTTCCCGCTGCAATTGATTCTGCGCCGGATGGTATCCAATATGGAGGCCGCCAGAAATCTCATTCCCGCCTCGGCAGCCATTGCCGTAACGCCACCAACCTATGGCGTGCGGATGGCGACAACCGTGCTGACGATCGGCCCGATTGTCTTGCTGTATCCCTTGCTTCAAAAGTATTTTGTCAAAGGTCTAACGGTAGGAGCTGTCAAAGGGTAATCGAGGAGTTCCGGCATTAACCGGATCAGCCCGGTTAATCATAGATACTTTTTTCTTCATTATATAGAGGGAGGTTAACGAAATGAGATTGAAAAAATGGTTTGGCGCGGTGACGACCACAGTATTGGCTTTGTCATTGATGCTGGCGGGCTGCGGAGGCAAAACGGAGACAGGCGGCAATAAAGGGAATTCACCAACGAATACGGAAAGCACTACATCTGCACCGAAGGAAACGGTGACGCTGAAAGCTTATTTCCCGGGGGATAAGCCGGCTGGCTTTGACGATGTGCTGCAGGCGGTCAATGACAAATTGAAAGCGGACAACGTCGGAGCGGCCTTGAATATCAATTTCTTGCCGTGGTCCGATTACGGGAATGCGGTATCTGTGAAGATGTCTGCCGGGGAAGATTTCGATATGTATTTGGATGCCCCATGGTTGTCGATGAATCAGATGATCGCCAGCAATTCTTTGCTGGAACTGGATGCCATGGTGGCCGAGCGTCCGGAGCTTAAAGCGTCCATTCCCGATGAAATGTGGGAATATAACAAATTCGACGGCAAAATTATGGGCATTCCTCTTGGCACCACCCAAGGCCCGGTATACGGCCTGCTTATCCGCAAAGATTTGCGCGAGAAATACGGACTTCCCGAGTTGAAAACGCTCGAAGATCTGGAGAAATTTTTGTATACGGTCAAGGAAAACGAGAAGGACGTCAGACCCTTCGTCATTAACGGCATCAAAGCCGATAAACTTCCATTTATCCTGAGCGAATCCGCTAATCTGGCGCTCGATGAAGTGCTGGAAATCGGCGTCAGCATGTTCTCCTATTCAACCAAGGACAAGAAAGTTGTCGGTCAATGGGCAAGCCCGATGATTGCCGATGGTTATGAACGCGTCACCAAATACTACAAGGATGGCATCATTTCCAAAAATATCGCGCAGGAGCAAAATGCGGAAACATTGTTCAAACAGGGCAAATATGCGGCAACCTACTATGCGGCTGACGGTGTGGAGGGATTGAAATATTCGGATATGCTGAAGGATGGCAGCGACAAGCTTGAGGTTTTCGTTCCAAACGGCGATAAGGCCAAGCCGTATACCGCTTTCCAGCAATGGAATTTCCTTTGCATTCCGACTTCATCCAAGCACAGCGATTTGGCTCTGGACGTAGTCAATTGGTTATCCATTAAGGAAAACCACGATTTGATGGAATACGGCATTCAAGGGAAGGACTGGGAGCCTGTCGGCGATACGAGCTATAAGGTGCTGTCCAACTATTCGTTCCCCGGCTTCGTGCTGACCTGGCGGCCAACGCTAAACCGCACGCCGGATACGATGATGCCGGATGACAAGAAGTGGTTCGACTTCTCCGCCGACCCGGCTAATTTCACGCTTAGTCCGACGTCAGGTTTCAGCTTTAACGCTGAAAAGGTGAAGACGGAATATGCCAAAATTACGCCGCTTCACGATTCGGTTTTCCTGCCGCTTAGTCAAGGTGTGCTGTCTGCGGATGAAGGCAAGGCGACGCTGGAGGAAAAAATGGCGAGCCTCGGCGGACAAAAAGTGATCGATGAAATTCAAGCGCAAATCGACGCCGTTACATCCGGTAAATAACAATCATTGAAAGACGGAAAGAGGTATCTCACATGAACGTAAAACGCTGCGCGCAAAATCCTGTTATACGGACCCGGGACGTTGCACCCTCCCGCCCCAACTTTCAAGTGCTTGGAGCGTTTAATGCAGGCGTTGCGCAAGTACGGGATGAAATTATTCTGTTGCTGCGCGTTTCGGAAGCGCCGGTATCGGACCGGGGGGACGAAGTGCTCGTCCCCCGGCTTAACGAAACGGGCACCGATGTACTTATAGAGCACTACGACAAGGCCGATCCGAGCTATGATTTCTCCGACTCGCGCTTCGTAGCAAGGGACGGACGAACGGTCATGCTCACATCTTTATCCCATCTGCGGGTGGCGCGAAGCAAGGATGGCGTTCATTTCGACATCGAGCCTCAGCCGGCCTTGTTTCCGGAACACGCTCTGGAAGCGTGGGGGATTGAAGATCCGCGCGTGACCCAAATCGGGGACATGTATTATATCACTTACAGCTCCGCCTCCGCTCGCGGCGTTGGCGTTGGCCTGGCGGAGACCCGGGATTTTCGAACATTCAAGCGTCACGGGCTTATGCTCGCTCCCGAAAATAAGGACGTCATGATATTCCCGGAGAAAATTAACGGCAAATACTACGCTTTGCACCGTCCGGTGCCGAAGTCGTTCGGTTCCCCCGAGATGTGGATTGCCGAATCGCCCGATCTCATACATTGGGGGAACCATCGCTTCCTGATGGGGTTAAGCGAACAAGGCTGGGATTCAGCTCGTATGGGCGGCGGCGCGGTTCCGATTCGAACCGAACGCGGCTGGCTTGGGCTGTACCACGGCGCGGACAGCAAGCATCGCTATTGTATGGGCGCAGTGCTGCTCGACTTGAAAGACCCGGCCAAGGTGATAGCAAGATCTCGTGTACCGGTATTGGAGCCGGAAGCTGCATATGAGGTGAATGGATTTTTCGGCGAGGTCGTGTTTTCGTGCGGAGCCATTTTACTAGATCAAACGATCCGCATGTATTACGGTGCCGCGGACGAAGTGATGGCTGTAGTGGACATCCCCTTGGAGGTTATATATAGTACGTTTATTTGAAGGGTTGAGGGCAGTTTTTGCTGCCTTCTTCAATCCATTAATGTGAAAGCGTTATCAACAACTTTTTGAGCTTAACAAGGAGGAGTATGAGAATGGCTAACCCAAGGCAAAGGTTTGTAAAGAGGTGGATATGTCTTACTACGGTTTGTTTAATGATATCATCGATATTTTTATACTCGCCCGTATCGGCGAGCACTCCCGAGGAAACGAATGCTTCTCAAGAGATCGCTGATATGAAAATGATGAAAAAGCGTATGGTTGATTTTTACATCTCCAAAGATATTATAAATGACGGAACGAACGGTCGGGTCGAATGGACCTTCAAATCACAGGCAGGTACTTATTTATCCAATCAAAACCCTGATGGAAGCTGGGGCGATGTCGATTACACGAGTACAACTTCCGCCGCCAATGGGAGAGGTTGGTCGCCCTACCTTGCCTTAGACCGGATGCAGTCGATGGCGCAGGCGTTTGCTGACCCGAATGATCCAAACTATCATAGTGCAACGCTGTTAGATGGTATTCAAAAGGCGCTGGATTATTGGTTCACGGTAAAGCCGACTTCAACCAACTGGTGGGAGACCGGAATCGGCAAACAACTAAGGCTGGAAAAAATTGCGCTTCTATGTGAAGGATATTTATCGGCAACGCAAGTCTCCAATATTATCGGCACGTTAGACAGCAGCCCACACACTGTCGATGGAGCCAATTCGTCCTGGTACAATCAAAATTATATGTACCGGGGCTTACTGCTGGAGGATGCCCAGATCGTTCGGAACGCCGTGAATGCGTTTAACGTACTGTCGAATGTGACTACGACGGTGACGGGAATCCAGTCGGACATGTCTTTTTTCATGCATGGCAAAACGAATTATACGACGGGCTATGGAAGAAGCTTTGCCAGAGATATGTCATTCTGGGCCTACATTACCTCGGGCACCGCGTTCTCGTACAGCGAGGCGGCGATTGATTCGTTATCGTCATATTTGTTGGACGGCACCAGGTATCTCGTGAGAGGCGATGTTGCCGATTTGGGCATGGGGATGAATGGACCTGATTGGCCGGATTATGCGAGCGCGGCTTTGACCTTCTATGAAGATCCGTTGCAATGGATGCAGACGGCCAATCCGAAGCGGGCTGCGGAGTTTGCCAGTTTCCTTGACAATATTCGCATGATCGGCACGAACACGAGCAACGGACTGGACGTGAGCAATATGACGCAATGGCAGACGCTTGTTTCCTCCCATATGCGAACTGACTACGGAATTACGGTCAAGATGGCCTCCAGCACGGTTAAAGGCGGCGAATGGAGAACGATTCATCCCAGCGGATATAACCTGTTGTACTGGACGCCGCAAGGCGCCACCGCCATTCAGAGAACCGGCGACGAATACAGACCCGTTTACCCGTTGATGGACTGGGCCCATGTTCCCGGTACGACGGCTCCGTACGCACTCACGAAAGACGGGAATTTCAACAATCCCAAAACGTTTGTAGGCGGAGTGACAAATGAGCGTTATGGGGCCACCGCATTTGATTTTAACAAGCTGAATACAAGCGGAAAGAAAGGCTACTTCTTTTTCGATGATGAAATGGTGGCGCTTGGTGCAGGAATCGCTTCAACGAATACCGCGGCGATCCACACGACATTGAACCAAAGTCAGGCGATAGGCGAAGTTCTCGTAGATGGCAATCCGATAGCAGACGGAACGATGCAAACGGGCGGACGCTGGGCCTATAACGATCATATCGGCTATATATTCCCGATTCCGACGGATTTTCAAGTAAAACGGGAGACGAAAACCGGAAAATGGAGCGACGTCATCTCGGGAAGTTCAACGGAGGCGATGACCAAGCCGATTTTTTCGATTTGGCTCGATCATGGCGTGAAACCCACAAACGCTTCCTACCAATACATTGTATTGCCGAACAAAACCTCCGAAGAGGTCAGCAGCTACGCGAGCGACAACCCGATAAGTATTCTTTCGAATACATCGTCCGTCCAGGCTGTCCGGCATATGTCTCTGGGAATTGCGGAGTTGCTGTTTTATCAACCCGGAACGGTGACGGTGAGAGACGGTTTGATTGTCACAGTAGATCAACCCGCCATGGTTATCGTTGACGAATCTTCAGCACCTGTCCGTATTTCGGTCGCCAATCCCGAAACACCGGGGATTACCGTGAACGTGACGCTGGATCGGAACGGAGAAACATCCACGACAAGCTATACGCTCGGCAAGGATACGTTCACAGGCCGAAGCATGACTTTGAATGAGGGAGCCTCCATCGACGACAGCGGATTCGATCTCGCTTACAGTAAAGGAGCGACCGCTTCATCCAGCAAAGACAACTTATATGCCTCGAAGGCTACGGATCTCTACAGAACCTCGTATTGGAGTTCAAACGATTCGGATAATGAATGGATTTATGTTGATTTGCAAAATCAATTTTTGATCCATAAAGTTAGGCTGAATTGGGAGAAAGCGTACGGGAAAAGTTATAAAATTCAAGTATCGGACGATGCTGTCACCTGGAAGGATGTTTACTCAACGACGACGGGTGAAGGCGGAATCGAAGACATTTCATTCAGTCCGGTCAGTGCCAGGTACGTTCGTATGCAAGGGGTTCAGCAGGGTACCGGAAATGGCTACTCACTTCATGAATTTAACGTGTATGAAGCAGTACCGCCCAATCTTGCAGAAGGCAAGCCGGTAGTGGCAAGCTCGTCCAAAGCCGCGAACGTGGGGCCCGGTTATGCAGTCGATGGCTCAATTAGTACCCGTTGGGGATCTAACTATTCCGATCCGCAGTGGATCTATGTCGATCTTGGCTCTAGCAGGTCCATCCAGGAGGTCGCTCTACATTGGGAAGATGCGTATGGAAAGGCGTACCAAATTCAGGTTTCCGACGACGCGACGAATTGGACTACAGTTTACAGCACCACAACCGGAGACGGCGGAATCGATAGAATCTCCTTCGAACCCGTGAATGCCAGATACGTTCAGATGTATGGCACGAAAAGAGGGACCACATACGGCTACTCGCTCTGGGAATTTAGAGTATATTCGGCTCTTGCTACCGCTCCGGACGCACCTGCCGATGTGCATGCCGTCGGTCATGACGGGTCCGCTGAGGTAAGCTTTGCCGCGCCGATTAATACCGGCGGAAGCGAAATTACAGACTATAAAGTAACCGCGTGGGCAAACGGAGAAGCTGTTGCGACGGCGGAAGGTTCGGACAGCCCAATCACCGTCACCGGTCTGACGAACGGTACGGCGTATACCTTTACGGTGATCGCAAGGAACGGCAAATGGGAATCGGCCTCGTCCGCGCCGTCGAACGAAGTGATCCCGTCGCCGGATGAAGTATCTGTTCCGGCTTCGCCTGCGAATTTGACGGCTGCGCCCGGTGATCGATCCGTAACCTTAGGATGGGACGCTTCGGCGGAAAGCGTCACCTATTCCGTATACCAATATGAAGGCATGGCGGCGCCGGCCGATCCGGGCAACTGGCAGCTGGCTCAAGCCAGCGTAACGGAAGCCACGTATACGGTAACCGGGTTGACGAACGGAACGAGCTATGCGTTTACGGTGAAAGCCGTAGATGCGAGAGGCGAGAGTGATTTCTCCATGGCCGTGACGGCGACCCCGAATTCGACATTGTCGCAGGTTCCGGCAGCGCCGGCTCATCTTGCCGCTTTGGCGGACGACCGGAAAGTTTCGCTGAGTTGGGATGCCGTGGCTGGAGCGGATCGCTATGTCGTTTACAAGTATGCAGGGTCTACGGCTCCGGTGGATCCGGCCGATTGGGAGCAAGTGCAGGCGAACGTCACAGAAACCGCATACACAGTAACCGGCCTGACGAACGGCACACGATACGCGTTCTCAGTGAAAGCCGTGGGAGCAGGGGGCGAGAGCAAGTTCTCCAATGCCGTGACGGCGACGCCGAAGGCTTCGCAACCGGAGACGCCGAAGGATCCGCTACCGGGGGCGCCGGTCAGCGGCAGCGGCACAGGCAGTGGCATTGATACTTCCGTTATCAAATCGGCCAACGGCATCATCCTTATTCCGAGCGGCAGGACCGGCGAGGTCAGTCTCGATAACGAAGTTATCCTTACGGTAGGCGCAGGAGCGGCGGAGCAAGAGCTGCGCATTGAGATCGAGAAGCTGCTCAGTACGGCAAACCTCGTATTCGATAAGGAAACGCTGGTCAGCAATGTCTTTGAATTGACGAAAAATATGGCTGGAAACTTCAAGAAGCCGATCGTCATCTCGATGAAGTTCGATCCGTCTCTCATAGGAGACAATCAAAGAGTTGCTATCTTCTACTATGACGAAGCAAAGAAAGTATGGATTGAAATAGGCGGCGTCGTGAAAGGCGATCGAATTACGGCCGAGGTGGATCACTTCACCAAGTTTGCGGTCATGGCTGTAGGCGAGAAGAAGGACGAAATCGGCGAACCGAACGAGCCGGCGCCATCGTTCACTGACATAGAGAGACATTGGGCGAAGAGCGCCATCCTGAGCGCGGCGGGCATGAAGCTTGTCAGCGGCTATCCGGATGGAACGTTCAAGCCGAATGCCGCCATTACCCGCGCCGAGTTTACGGTCATGCTGGCCAATGCGCTTAAGCTGGAAGGAGCAGGTTCAGCGGCTGCGTTTACGGACGAGGCCAAAATCGGCGGATGGGCGAAGCAAGCGATCGCGAATGCGGTTGAAGCAGGTATTGTGAGCGGGTACGCGGACGGCAGCATCCGGCCGAATGCGCGTATTACCCGCGCGGAAATGGCGTCGATGATCGCTAGAGCGCTTCACCTGTCTGATGAAGCAGGCGCAACGACCGGCTTCGCGGACGATAAGGATATCCCGAAATGGGCGAAAGGCGCGATTGAAGCGGTTCGCAAGCTGGGCGTCATGAGCGGCCGCGGCGACAATAAGTTCGTTCCGAACGGTACTGCGACCCGGGCGGAAGCAGTGACCATATTGGTGCGGATATTGGAGCTTGGTACAGAACACTAAAACAGAGCTAACAGCAGGCACAGCGTAGGAACAGATAAGTTCCTCATGCTGTGCCTGTACTCGTGTTCAAGTGTTTCTTAAGACCTTTGTGGAAAAATTGGACGAAAATGTGTCACATTGTCAGGTGAAAAAATGGGAGTGGGCGTATTCCAGCCATTCGATTCAGCGGCTTAAGCGCGATCGAGGTAGGTGTGGGCTCCGCTTAATGATGATCCCTTCTCGTCTGACGAATTTCTTCTTGTGGTCGATCTCTTTGAATTTTTCGGTCAAAATGAAAATCAGTTCGGAAATTTGAAAGCCATTTAATCGAATCGTGAAAGCGATATCCGGTATTTGAAATTGGAAACGCTAACCCGCTGCTATAGAGTTAGAGCAAGCTCAACGCAGCCCAAAAATGTACACTGCAAAGAAGGAGGATAAGAAATTGGAAAAGAGACAGCGACCGGCATTCGGCATGTTTTCTGATATCCGTAGGAATGGAACATCTTACTTGCTGGTCCTTCCGGCGATGGTTTACACGTTTATTTTCGGGTATATGACGTATCCGTATATACTGATTGCTTTCCAGCGATTCAATTATACAAAGGGCATATTTCATAGCGAGTGGGTAGGATTAAAGAACTTCGAGTTCTTTTTCGGGTCGAGCAAGGCGTTTACGGTCACCTTTAACACCATCTTTCTAAATTTGCTCTTTATTGTCTTTGGAACGCTGACGGCACTGGCCATCTCACTGATCCTGAACGAGCTGCGCAAGAAGCTGTTCGTCAAAATCAGCCAATCCATGATGTTGTTTCCGAACTTCATTTCCTGGATCGTCATCAGCTATGTGCTGTATGCGTTTTTTTCTATGGATATGGGGATCGTGAACAAATTGCTGAATCAGCTTGGACTCGCCTCGGTCAACTGGTACACCGAGCCGAAGGTATGGCCGGCTGTTCTTACCGTCATGCATGTGTGGAAAGGAGCAGGGATGAGCGCGATCATTTATCTGGCTACCATCACCGGGATCGATGAGACGTTGTATGAAGCTGCCGAGATTGATGGGGCTAACCGGTGGCAGATGTGCATGCGCATTACGATTCCGTTGATGATGCCTACGGTGGTTATACTGATGCTGCTCTCGGTCGGCAAAATCATGTATGGCGACTTCGGGATGATCTACGCCTTGATTGGCGACAATGGCACCTTGTATTCGACCACGGATATCATTGATACGTATGTATTCCGCTCTTTGCGTCAGATTGGCGACCCTTCCGAAGCTATGGCTGTCGGATTGTTCCAGTCCGTCATCGGGTTTATCCTAGTCTTCGGCACGAATTCCATTACCCGCAAATTTTTTAAAGATGGCGCGTTGTATTAGAATCCGGTTTCGGCGATAGATTCCCGAAGAAAGGTTTTAGGAGGTATAGAAGTGAAGACGTTTTCATTCAGCAAGACGATTATGTATGCTCTCATTACGGTTTATTCGACGCTTTGTTTGCTTCCAATGCTTCTGGTTTTGATGATCTCGGTCACGGATGAGGATGCCATATTGAAGAACGGATACAGCCTTTTCCCGGAGGAGTTCTCTTTGTATGCCTATAAGCTAATCTTTACAGGGGGTTCCCAGGTCATGCAGAGCTACGGTATTTCCATCTTCGTCACAATTGTTGGTACGGTGCTGGCGATTCTGATTACGTCCATGGCTGGCTATACGTTGGCGAATAAAAATGTGAAATACCGCAATCCAATGGCGCTCTATTTCTTTATTACCATGATTTTTTCGGCGGGAATTGTTCCCTGGTATCTGATGAATCGGTCGCTTGGATTGACCAATAACATCTTCGCTTTAATCATTCCCTCGCTGCTGTTCAGCCCGTTCAACCTCTTCCTTGTGCGGAATTTCATGAGCGGGATTCCCGACTCGCTGCGAGAGTCGGCAAACATAGACGGGGCCAGCGATATTACGATTGCCTTCCGGATCTATCTTCCTTTATGCAAACCGGTATTGGCGACGATTGCGCTATTCTACGGACTTGATTACTGGAACAATTGGTGGAATGCAATCATGTTGATTGACAGCAAGGATTTGTACCCGCTGCAATTTATGCTGCTGCAAATGCAATCGGAGATCAGCATGCTGAACGAGATGACGATGCTGGCCGGAACAAGCGACATCACGCTTCCTTCAGAATCGGTCAAGATGGCAACAGCGATCGTGACGATCGGGCCGATCGTCTTACTCTATCCGTATTTGCAAAAGTACTTCGTGAAAGGCCTGGTTATTGGTTCTGTCAAAGGCTGATATACTCCCCTTCGGGGTTAACATAAATTAAGCACTTTATAGAAGGAGGTCAATATTTAATATGAAAAAGTATGGTGTGTTTCTATTGGCTGTGGTGCTTGTCCTTTCGACGTTAATTGGATGCGGTAAGGGGGACAATTCTTCAGTCTCCAATTCAGAGAATAATGACAAGCCTGCCAATACGGTCAAAATCAAATATTTAGTTCCAGGCACAGAGCCGAAAGACTACAAGGAAGTGTTCCAAAAGGTCAATGAGAAGCTGGCTGCGGACGGTGTCGGCGTTGAGGTGGAAAAAATATATATCCCGTGGGATGCGTGGGATCAGAAGCTGAACTTAATGCTGTCCACTGGAGAAGATTTCGACCTGTTCCACGTCATGCAGGACCGCACGCCGTTCTCGAGCTACTATAACCGCGGTGCACTGGCGGATATCACGGATGCGATTGAAAAGCATGGAGAAAATCTGAAGAAATATATTCCGGATGATATCTTCGACGGAGCTAAAATCGATGGCAAGTATTATGCCGTTCCCTCTTATTGGGTTGAAATGGCGAGTGAAGGTCAATTCAATATTCGTCGTGACATTCTCGCCGAGAATAATCTCAAAGAGCCGACGACTCCAGCTGAATTGATCAGCGCTTGGGAGATTGTCATGAAGAACTGGAAGGGAAGCAATAAGCCCTATCTTGGCACTCGCGCTGACTTTGACCCGATCTACCTGCATACGTCCATCCTGCACCGGACTTATGACACGTTCCCGTTTACCGTGAAGGATAAGTTCTTCTATGTGAATCAAAGCGGCGAGGTTAAGTCTTGGATTGAGACCGAAGAGTTCAAGAAAGATGCGTCTTTCATGCGCGAGCTGTACACAAAGGGCATTACCAATCCCGATATCCTGGTCATGAAGCAGGAGCAGGTAGATGCACAACTCGACAGCGGTGAATGGTTCGTCCGTTTGGGAACTGGCGGAAGCTTGAACGGGCTCAAGAAGTACAATCCAGAAGCCACTGTAAACGATATCGGCGTTGTATGGTTTAACCCGGAGAAAGAATATATGCGTCCGCTCACCTTCAAGAACGGAAATGCCGTACCGGTAAATAGCAAAAATCCGGAAGCGGCCGTCAAATTCATGGATTGGATGCTGGCAAGTCAAGAAAATTATGATCTTGTACAATATGGCATTGAAGGCAAGCACTACACCAAGGACGGTGAGACGGGCTTTAAGCCGATCAAAGATCCGAATAACAATAATAATCCGGGGTTTAGAGGTTCTGATTCGCAAAACGGCAACGTAAACTTCATGCGATTTGACTTGGAGAACAGCATTCCAGATAACAACAAAGTCTTGTTTGAGCCAAATCCGAATGCAATCAACAGTATCGCGGCGAACTTTATTTTTGACCCGACGAATGTAAGGGCCGAATACACCAATATTTTGTCGGAAGCTTCGGCAAGCATCACTCCGATTTATATGGGGGTTCAAGAATACGATAAGGCCTTCCCGGCTGCACTAGAAAAAATGAGGAAAGCCGGTCTGGATAAAGTGGTTGCTGAATACCAGAAGCAATTTCAGGAGTATCAAGCTTCACTTAAATAAACGAGTTGAAAAACAAAAGGAAGGTGTGGAGGAATTTTGACCTTGCAGAAGCAACGAATTGAATTTGAAGCGACAAAAACGATCTATGAAAGTGCAACCTTGAAATTTCATGGCGTTGATGGTTTTGATGTCTACAATATTTCGATTCCATTCAAACGGGATGGGAAGCGCTATTTGTTCGGGCGGGTAGAACGTCGCGAGGAATGGGCCCGCTCTTGGGTCCGCCTGTTCGAGGAAACGGGACAGGATGAATGGAGCGTGGTGGAAGATAGCATGATCTATACGCTGGAGGACCCTTACATCAGCGAGATCGGTGATGAGCTCGTAATGGGCGGGACTCATGTGCAATACCAAAGTGGAAGATACAGCACATTTTTCGGTTATTTCTTTCGGGGCACCGACCTCCATAATTTGTACTACTTCACGACCGGACCTAACAAAATGAAGGATATTCGCCTTGTTCCGTTGTCGGACGGCAGGATCGGCGTCTTCTCGCGTCCGCGCAGCGCCGAGATGAGGGGCGAATTCGGGAGCGAATCCATGATCGGCTTTACGATCATTGACAGACTGGAAGATTTGACTGCGGACGTCATCGAGAACGCACCTTACATTCATGGCATTTTCGGGGAAGGCGAATGGGGAGGCGTCAATCAGGCGTATCTCCTAGACAGTGACAAAATCGGAATCATTGGCCACATTTGTTACTTGGATAAGGATGAGAACGGAGGGGAACTGAAGGTGTACCTGAACATGGCCTTCGTCTTCGATCCAACCACCCGTGAGTCATCGAACCTTCATGTGATCGGTAGTCGTTCCTGCTACCCGGCAGGACCTGCCAAAGCGCCGTATTTGGTGGACTGTGTTTTTTCTTCTGGCATTGTCATGCGCCCGGACGGCAAGGCTGATCTTTACAGTGGTCTTAGTGATTGTCAGGTAGGACGCATTACGATCGACTATCCTTTCGCAAGGCATGGACTTCTTGTTTAGAAGCTCATGGGAGAATTCGCACTCGCGAAGGACACGTTGATAACCCGGAAATTGTACTTTTCAGCTTACAAGGAGGATAGTAATAGATGAAAACCTCGAATATGCCCAACATTGGAACGCTGGCGTCTAGCCCGTTCATTCGTCGCCATCCGGCCAACCCCGTGTTGGATGCGGCACGTGTGCCGTATCCAACCGCACTTGTCTTCAATGCAGGCGTCGCTAAGTTTAACGGCCGCTACATCATGGTATTCCGCAATGACTATGGCTCGCTGGAGAAGCAGATCATTGATCCGCATCATACGACAGATCTCGGCATCGCCTTCAGCGACGACGGCATTCACTGGACGGCGGGGCCGAAGCCGATCTTCAAGCTGCACGACGAAGAGATCGTGCGCGCCTATGATCCGCGTCTGACGGTCATTGACGGCCGCTGCTACATGTGCTTCGCCGTAGATACGCGGCACGGCATCCGGGGAGGTATCGCAGTAACGGATGATTTTGAATCCTTTGAAGTATTGAGCATGTCAACACCAGACTTGCGAAATATGGTGCTATTCCCGGAACGGATCAACGGCAACTACGTCCGGCTGGAACGACCGTTCACGGTATATAGCCGCGGCGGAGTGGACCGATTCGACACTTGGATCTCGGAGTCGCCGGATCTGATCTATTGGGGCCGTTCCGAGCTCCTGCTGGCGGTGGAGCAGGTGCCGTTCGCCAATGACAAGATCGGTCCGGCCGCACCGCCCGTGAAGACAGATAAGGGCTGGCTCACTACGTTCCATGCGGTGGATATTGATTCCGCTAGAGGGAAGAACGGCTGGGAGTCGACCTGGAAGAAGCGGTATACTGCCGGCATTATGCTTCTCGATCTTGACAATCCGAAGAAGATCCTTGGCATGAGCGCATCGCCCCTGCTTGCGCCTGAGGCACTGTACGAGACGGATGGGGGCTTCCGCAATGATGTCATTTTCCCCGGCGGCATGGTGCTGGAGGAGGATGGAGAAGTGAAAATCTATTACGGGGCCGCCGACACAGTGGAATGCTTGGCTACCGCTCATGTGGACGATCTAATCCGGCTCTGTTTGGAGGGATAAGGATGGGGCAGGCGGAACGCCTCATCTTTCCGTCTTCAAATTAGTACAAGAATTGCATGATACCTGCGGTTCGGATTATATCCTGATGTGGAACAAACCAGCCCGTGGGGCATGTGCGGAATTCAACCGCCATGCACCACGGGCTGACTGGGCTTTGTTTCTCTTTTTTTGTAAGCCTGGCCGATCCATTAAACTCAACAGACTTCTACTTATTGATCAAATGCTGATAAGGCTTGTAGTCGATTTCCTTCTTCTGGAGGAAGTTCATCAGGAATTTATAATCCCGCTTCGGCGTAGCCACGATGTAACCTTTGATGCAGTGATCCCGGGTTACTTCGGTTGCGCCGGATTCGACGGCGATTTTACCGATTTCGGCTGCAATGGAGTGTTTGGCGATATCCCGAAAAGGTCCCGGAACAGGCTGCACCAGTTCGTCCAGAAATGCTTTGGATTCATCCGTCCACAGCGGGCGGCTTCGCTCTACCCAGTAATTTTGCCAATCGAGCTTTGATTTGCCGTCGGCTTTGGGAAGCACTTTCAGAAACTTGCGGAACATGAAAAATCCGCCGATGCCCATCAGCCCGAGCATGACCCATCCCCAGAAGGCAATGGAGTTCATGAACCATGACGGCGGCGCACTGGACGACAAATAGCCCATGACGGCCCCTGTGCTCTTCATTTGTATATCACCTCAATGATTATTGTCACATGACACTTTCATGAGAATTATAACGCATTTCTAGATTTATTTCGATATACAAGCTAAAATAGGTGTAATTGTGTGTTAAAAAAGGGGGATGCAGCATGTTGAAAATTGGTTCCCACGTGTCGTTTTCGGACAAGGGATTGCTGACTGCGACGGCTGAAGCCACATCATATGGCTCCAGCTCGTTCATGATATATACCGGTGCACCGCAAAATACGCGCCGTAAGCCGATCGACTCCATGTTTATCGAAGAAGGTAAAGCCGCCATGCAGGAAAGCGGCATTGAGGAGATCGTGGTCCATGCGCCTTACATTATTAACCTCGGATCGTACAAGCCCAACACGTTTGAGCTGGCGGTTAGCTTTCTGCAAGAGGAGATTCGCCGCACGCATGCGGTCGGCGTGAAGAACATCGTTCTCCATCCCGGCGCGTATACCGATAAGGATGCGGAATACGGCATCGACCGAATTGCCGAAGGTCTTAATGAAGTGCTCGGCGGTACGGATGAGACCGAAGTGAAGATTGCACTGGAGACGATGGCCGGCAAAGGCACCGAGATGGGACGCAGTTTTGAAGAAATTGCTTCCATTATTGATAAGGTGAAGTACAATGACCGTTTGGCCATTTGTCTCGACACCTGCCATATTCATGATGCGGGTTATGATATTGTAAATGATCTGGACGGCGTCCTGGAGCAGTTCGACAAGCTGATCGGACTCGACCGTTTAACGGTCGTCCACGTGAATGACAGCAAGAATCCGCGTGGAGCGGGCAAAGACCGTCATACGCCAATTGGAACCGGATGGATCGGCTATGAAGCCATCCAAAGAGTGGTTCATCATGAGAAGCTCCAGGGCAGACCGTTTATTCTGGAGACGCCGTGGATCGGTAAGGATCCAAAGACGCAGCGTCCGATGTATGAGATCGAGATTGCGCTTCTGCGCGGGGATGTGGAAGGCCGTTTCGGGTCAACTTTTGCTGAGCAAGTAGAAGAACTGGGCGCTTTCTTTGCCAAGGAAGGCATCGAATCCCGTTCGTTTGTGCTGGATACCTGGACACTGTTGAAGAATGATGCCAAAGCCAAAAAAGCCGATCCGCGCGAACCGATGGAGCGCCTGTACGATATGGTCATGGCAGCAGGCCTGCTGTCCGACCTTTCGGAGGAGCAGATCAATCAGCGCCTGATCGCTTGGTTGTCCGGTGCTCCCCTGAATTCATAAGCTTCATTAGAAATGGCTTTATATTAAGAATACTAAGGCATTCTCAGGATAACGTCCGCATGTCGAGGGATGTTTTCCTGGGAGGCCGTTTGACGTTAATTGCAGATTTAAAAGGAGGATCACCGAGTCTCATGGAAATTCACATCAAGAAGGATCTGCCGTCTGCGGCAGGTCAGTACCCTAATCGTGCCCGCATGCTGATCTCCTGTCCGGATGGACCGGGAATTGTGGCGGCGGTCTCCCAGTTTCTGTACCAGCATGGCGCCAATATCGTTCAGTCTGACCAATACACGATGGATCCGGCCGGCGGCATGTTTTTTATGCGGGTTGAATTTGATCTGGAGGATTTGAATACAAAGCTTCCCAAGCTGGAGGAATCCTTCCGGGAAGTTGCCGATCAATTCCGTATGGAATGGAATATCTACCATGCAGCCCGTAAGAAACGACTGGCGATTTTTGTTTCCAAAGAAGATCACTGCCTTGTTGAGCTGTTGTGGCAATGGCAGGCCGGCGACCTGGATGCGGATATCGCATTGGTCGTAAGCAACCATCTGGATATGAAGGAATATGTGGAATCGTTCGGTATCCCGTATCACCATATTCCGGTTACGGCGGATACGAAGCCACAAGCGGAGCAGCGTCAGCTGGATGTGATCGGCGATGATATCGACGTGATTATCCTTGCACGTTACATGCAGATTATTTCGCCAACCTTTATCGAACATTACCGGAACCGGATTATCAACATTCACCATTCCTTCCTTCCGGCCTTTGTCGGCGGCAAGCCTTATGCGCAAGCTTATAACCGCGGGGTGAAAATTATCGGAGCCACCGCCCATTATGTAACCGAAGAGCTGGATGGCGGACCGATTATTGAGCAGGACGTGCAGCGCGTTAGTCACCGTGACGATGTCAACGAGTTGAAGCGTATTGGCCGTACCATCGAACGCGTAGTGCTTGCAAGAGCCGTCAAATGGCATGTCGAGGATCGGATTCTGGTGCATAACAATAAAACGGTTGTCTTCAACTAACGATTGCAAATAAGGCTGTATTCGGACGATTCATCATAGATAGTACAATGGAGCAGCCTAACACTTTAACGCTGCAATGGATTACCCCTTGATCCCGCTCCTCTTATTGGAGTGGGATTTTTATTTATGGAAGGAAACGTCAAACTTTTTATAGATTCGACTCGTCAATATAGTTGAACTTGTGAAGAGAACCTTTACATACGTCTTATGAACCTATGTGTCATTTTTCATGCGAAAGCAATTTATATGTGGAGAGGGGAATCATCAGTTGTCGTTTTATACAAAAAAAACGTGGATGTTGCTGCCGATGGTGGCGCTGCTGATTGTTGCAACGTTATCCTTGTCGATTCCGGCAGGAAACGTCTACGCCGACGGAGCGAAGATTGGGATTCAATCCGAAATGGGTTATCAAGGCAAGATTAAACATGATAAATGGAATCCGCTCAAACTGACCTTAACCAGTGACCGGGATATATCCGGTGACGTGGTTGTGCAGATTCAGAACTATAATGGCTCTGGATATCAAACTTCCTACGTCCAGCAGGTCGACCTGCCGAAGGATACGCCGAAGGAAGTCGTGATCGGCATTCCAGGGGCCGTGCTGAATAAAGATAATAACCAGATCCTCTTCTATGAAGGATCTTATACCAAGGGGAAGCAGATTCCGTTTGCCACAGGTAAAAATTACGTGCAGGCTTCTCCGTATCAAGGCGCACTCATCGCCGTGTTATCCGATGATCCGGATACGATGAATTTCATGAATGTCCTTAACGGCAAGGGCAACAGCGTGAACGTGTTCCCGCTTAAGAACGCCAGCGTTCCATCGGATGGAATGCTGCTGAACGGACTGGACGTCATCGTGATCAACAATTTTGCTTCCGATACGCTGTCAGAGCCGCAGCGCAAGGCAATTACAGATTGGGTAAATAGCGGCGGCACCCTGATTCTGGCCGGAGGCGCGGGATATACCAAAACTGCGGTGCCGTTTGCCGACATCACGCCGGTCGTTGCGGACGGAACCACTACCGTTAATTCGCTGGCTGAGCTGGAGAAGCTTGGCGGGAAACCGCTGAAACTGGATGGGGCCTTTACCATTTCTACAGCGAAAGCGGTGGAAGGCGCCCAAATCGGAATTGAAGCGGAAGGACAACCTTTGTTTGCCTCGAAGGCCTATGGCCAGGGAAGCGTTCAATATGCGGCTTATGATCTGGCCATGGAACCGGTGAGCTCATGGGCGGGTCATCCGGATGCGTGGGCATCGATATTGCGCAATAACCTTCCCATGATGGGCGCGCAGAATGGCATGTACTACAATTCGTTGATGGACAGTTTGAATTACGTTCTGGAGTATTTTCCATCGCTGAAGATGCCTTCCTTCACCCTGTTGTTATGGATGCTCATTATATATGCGGTCGTTGTTGCGCCGCTGCTCTACTATATCTTGAAGAAGGCGGACAAACGGGAATGGGCGTGGTTCTTGATCCCGATCATTGCCGTCATCGCGAGCGGTTCCGTTTACGTGGTCGGTTCATCGGACAAGACGCGGGAACTCGCGCACACCATCAACTTGATTGAACTAAACGGTCAGGGGGATGCGGTTAAATCGACGGCTTCCGCATTTTTCACGCCTCGAAGCGGGAACTATGCTTTGGAATTTCCGGAGAATACGTATTTGAAAACGGGGCAGTCCCAGACCAGGTTTGGAGGAATGGGCGAGAATAAGAGTTTTGTCCGAGTCGAGCAGGCGTCCACGACGCTGGAGCTTCGCGACATGTCCCAATGGTCATTAGCCAAGGTCTGGGTGGACCGTCAAGGAACCGAGGAGATGGGGCGCCTGGGCATGGATTTGAAGCTGGATGCCAAAGGAGAATTAAACGGTAAGGTCACCAATGACACAATTAACGATTTGACCGAGGTTGTGCTGGTTGTCGGGGGCAAAGCCTACAAGCTGGGAGATATCAAGAAGGGGGATGCTGCAGCCGTTCCTCAGGACCCGAAACAAATCATCAAGTTTACGGGCGGTGACTTGTCCGGGATGCTGTACCCTTATTCGCAGAATGATCCGAAACAGCGTGAGCGCGATATTTTGTCCCAATACGGATATTCCAACAGAATGGTTAACAGGGATGCTTACATTTTGGGATGGAGCAAGGATCATTTGACGAATTATACGCTGAAAGGCGCTGAGGTGGACAGTGATCAGCTCAATTTCTGGATACAGCCGGTGGAGATGGATTGGGGACTGAACGGGGAGATCAACATTCCTTACGGCTTCCTGTCTCCTGAGATCTCGCAGGTAAATGCACCGATGTTCGGGGTTTACCCTCATGGGGTCGAAATGGGACAGGGCAGCTTGATCGCCGAATTCCCATTAATATCTGAAGGCAACGTAAAGTATTCGGAATTGTCCATGAAAGGCACCAAATTCAACAACAACGTCACGATGGAGATCTGGAACTCCAAGAAGAGCGAATGGGAGCCTGTTACAGAAGTGAACAATGTGCATACCATTACCAAAAATCCGGAGCAATATATCGTAGGGAATCGGATCCGTTTCATGATCACCGCCAAGGATCAGACCAACTTTATGATGCCGGAGCTGTCTGTGAAGGGGGATGCCACTCCATGATCGAGATTAGAAACCTGAGTAAAAAATACGGAACGTTCCATGCGTTAAAGGACATCAGTCTTCATATCGAAAAAGGGACGGTATTTGGATTTGTTGGTCCGAACGGAGCAGGCAAATCCACGACGATGTCCATATTGGCCACCCTGATGCTGCCAACCTCGGGTGTTGCCAAGGTTGGCGGCTTCGATGTGACCCAGCATCCTAAAGAGGTCCGCAAGCGAATCGGCTACATGCCCGACTTCTTCGGCGTGTACGATCAGTTGAAGTCTACTGAATATTTGCATTTTTACGGGGCAAGTTACGGCATTCCGCGCGCCGAGCGGGAACAGCTCATTCCGCAGCTCCTAGAGCTCGTCAACCTGAGCGACAAAGCGGATACGTACGTCGACAGTCTCTCGCGTGGGATGAAGCAGCGTTTATGTCTTGCCCGGTGCCTGGTGCATGATCCGGACGTACTGATTCTGGATGAGCCGGCTTCGGGGCTGGATCCGCGGGCGCGGATCGAGATGCGTGAAATCTTGAAGGAATTGAAGCTTATGGGCAAGACGATCATCATTTCGTCGCATATTTTGCCTGAGCTGGCGGAGATGGTGGATGAAATCGGCGTGATCGAGCACGGCGAGATGGTTGCCCAAGGCAAGGTGGCCGATATTCAGAGCCGTCTCCGCGTGAAAAAAGTCATCCACATCCGCACGCTCGAGCGCGAAGAGGAACTGGCCGAGAAGCTGCGGGACGAACCGTTTGTCACGTCGGTATTAACGGATAACACGGGCGTCCATGTTCATTACGGCGGGGATGATTCGCAGCAAAGCGCTCTGCTGCGGCAGGTGGTCTCCTGGGAAATTCCGATTGTCTCGTTTCAGGAAGCGCAGAGCAATCTGGAGGATGTATTCCTCGAAATTACCAAAGGAGGACCCCGCGAATGAATTGGAGCAGAAAGCTAATTAATCCGGTCATTGACAAGGAATTTCGGCTGCGGATGCGTTCTACGCGTTCCATGCTGTCGGTGTTATTTTATGTGTTGGCGCTCGGAGCCGTTGCGATGGGCTTCATTTACCTTTTCTTATATTTGGGACAGCGAGGACCCCAGCGATTCGATCCGCAGATGAGCCAAATGATGTTCTATGTGCTGAGTTTTGCTCAGCTTGTCCTCATCGCGTTCATGGCGCCTGCTCTTACCGCCGGCGTCATCAGCAGCGAGCGGGAGAAGCAAACGCTGAGCATGCTGCTGACGACGCAGCAGAGCTCGGCGACGATTGTGCTGAGCAAGCTGGTGTCGGCACTCAGCTTCATGACATTGATCGTGCTGGCCACCCTGCCGGTATACAGCATTGTTTTCCTGTATGGGGGGATTTCGCCGAAACAGCTCATATCCGTCTTTGTTTTTTATTTATTCGTGATGCTGCTGCTCGGTTCGCTTGGCGTGATGTTCTCGACTTTATTCAAAAGAACCATCGTCGCGATTATTGTCACCTACGGTGCGGGACTTATTATCTTCCTTATAACAGGGCTGCTGTATTTGTTCTTTATGGGGATTGAACAGCAGAATATGTATCAAAGCGGGCAGGCGCCTACGCCGGGCAGCTATTCCTGGGTCGGATATTTGCTGGGTCTGAATCCGGCCGGGGCGATGATGAGTTTGTTTAACCCGTCCTTCTCAAAAGAAGTATTCCTGCTGCACGGCGGAAGCTTGAACAGCAAGGCTCCCATTGAATTGTGGCTGGAATTTTTCATCGTCTATTCGGTGGTGATCGTTCTCGCGCTGTGGGTTGCCGTACGGAATATCCGCCCTGTCGCAAGGCGGAAACGTAAGGATAAGAACGAAGCACAGCTCCCGCAAGAACCGGAAATGACGCGGGACGAAGCGTAACCTAAAGCATAAGAGTACGCTAAGGAGGAAGAGCAATGGACAACATCATGCGTTTTATCGAAGCTGCGAGACGGCGGCTGCAGCGCTTCCGCATCATCACGTATGTTTTATACGGACTGATGGCAGGGTTTGCCGCGCTGCTGCTGCTTCTGGTGCTGGGGAGATTCGTGCCCATAGCCTGGCTTCCCGTCGCATCCGTGGCCGTTCCTGTCGGGGCAGGCTTCGTAGGCTGGTTATGGGGATGGCTGCATCGGGTTCCGATCGAAGAGGCCGCTTCAGCGATGGATCATGTTCCGGACGGAGCGGAGCGAAGCGACATGATGGTGACGGCACTATCGTTCAAAGAAGAGGAATCGCAGGCCGCTAAATGGCAGCGCGAGCAGGCGGAACGCTATGGTGCACGTTTTGCGGAGCAATTGCCGGAGCGTCTTCCGTACCCTAGTCGTAAAAGACATCTCTTGATCTGTGGCGCTTCGCTGGCTGCCGTGCTCATCCTTGTTTTTGTTCCAAACCCGATGGATAAGAAGGTGGAAGCGGCAAAAGAGGTGCAGAGCTGGATGAAGGAGCAGGCAGCCAAAACCGAAAAGCTTGCGGAAGAGATCCCGAAAGAAACGCTCAATCCTGCCGACAGGAGGAAACTGCAGGAGAAGCTGGATGCCTTGAAAAAAGCGCTGGACCGTGAGAAGCATCCCGAGCAAGCGCTGGAGAAGCTGGAAGAAGCGATGAAAGAGCTGGAGAAAATAGCGAAACAGCAGGAGGAAAAAGCAAAGGCATTGTCTGAGCTGGCTAAGCAAATGCAGCAGGAGAAGGCGTTGTCCCAGGTGGGGAAAAAGCTTGCCGAAGGCATGGCTGATGAGCTGAAGCAGGAAATGAAGAAACTCACCGAGCAGGTGAAAAAGATGTCCCAGGAAGAGAAGGACGAACTGTCCGATGCTTTGAAAAAATTGGCTGAGGAAGCCGCCAAGCAGATGGAGGACGGGAAGCTGGAGCAAGAGCTCAAGAAAGCGGCCGATTCGCTGAAGGAAGGCAAGCTGCCGAAGGAGCTGGAAGAAGCGCTCCAGCAGCTGGCCGAGGAGCTGGCCAAAGCGGCGCAAGCCAAAGCCGCGTCGGACAGTCAATCGCAATCCGCCGCTTCGCTGGCGTCCTCTCTTGCTTCGCAAGGACTGAGCTTGGCCGATCAGATGACGGCTGCCGGGATGTCGGTATCCGATGCCTGGAGTAACGGCGGCAGTGCCGAGGCGCTGGCGCAGGCCGGATCCGGGGAAGGCTCGGGAGAAGAAGGCGAAGGCTCGGAGGGAAGCTCCGGGGAAGGCGGCTCCGGGGCCGGTCAAGGTCAAGGTCAAGGTCAAGTTGCCGGCAGTGGGTCCGGTTCGGGGAGCGGCTCTGGGTCAGGAGCAGGCTCCGGCTCAGGTGGCAGCGGCAGCGGAGGATCGGGAAGCGGGACCGGCAGCGGAGCCGGCCTTGGCTCAGGCGGTCGCGAGCTTGTGACGATCCCCAGGGATTACAAGGGCAGCGGCAATGTGCAAAACGATTCCGGCCAGATCAAAGGCAGCGGCGGAGATATTCAGAAGGGCGGCGTTTCGCCGACCGTTCCGGGCATGTCCAGGCCTTATGAGGAAGTGTACCGCGATTATGAGACCGAAGCGCGCAAAACGTTAGATCGCAATCAGCTGCCTGACCAGATGCAAGGCTTGGTTGAGGAATATTTCATACAGATCAATCCGAATCCGTAGGGGATGGAAGAGCCAACCGATCACGGAAGCTAGAATGAGTACTTGAACTTTACCAAGAAAATGGAGGTTTCGTCCATGTCGGATATTGCAGTGAGACCACAGGAATGGATGGAGAAAATATCAGGCCTGCGGGAACATATCGGGAAGGTGATTGTCGGGCAGCAGGAGGTTGTGGAGCAGATGCTCTGGTGTATCTTTGCAGGAGGGCATGCCCTCCTGGAGGGGATTCCGGGTCTCGGTAAAACGATGCTCGTCCGCACGGTGTCGGAAGCGTTGGAATTGTCCTTTTCCCGTATTCAGTTCACGCCGGATTTGATGCCGAGCGATATAACGGGCACCAACATCTTGTCGTTCGGGCAGCATGGAGACACCGGGATGACCTTTCAAAAGGGTCCGCTGTTCAGCAGCATCGTGCTGGCTGATGAGATCAACCGGGCCACGCCCAAAACCCAGAGCGCCTTGCTGGAGGCCATGCAGGAGAAGACCGTCACGGTGGGCGGGGTAACCCATCAGCTGCCCAAACCTTTCTTTGTTCTGGCGACTCAAAACCCATTGGAAAACGAGGGGACATATCCCTTGCCGGAGGCGCAGCTTGACCGCTTTCTGCTGAAGATCGAAGTATCGTATCCGAGTGCGGATGAACTGAAGGAAATCGTGAAGCGGACGACGTCCTCCCACGAATTCCAGGTGGAACGACAAATGACCGGAGACGAGCTGCTGGAAATCCAGCGCGGAGCCCGGGAAGTGCTGGTTGCCGAGGAGATTTTGGACTATGCGGTTCGTCTGCTCATGATGACGCATCCGCAAGAGGCTGCGGCCCCGGAGGCGGTACGAAAATACGTCCAGTTCGGTTCCGGACCGCGGGGCATTCAGTCCATCATATCCGTGAGCAAGGTCCGTGCATTGTGCAGCGGGCGGATGCATGTATCGACGGGGGATATTCGCGCCGTGGCTTTATCGGCGCTGCGCCACCGTTTGTTCCTGAATTTCGAGGGGCAGGCGCTCGGCATCACGACAGACCATGTCATTCAGGAGGTTCTGCAAGCGCTGGAGGCATCCGCGTGAGCGGGGGCGGGCACCTGCTTCCTCCGGAGTGGCTTCCGCGTCTGGAGCGATTGAGTCTGGAGGCCAAGCGACGGGTTGCCGGAACGCTGCAGGGAAAGAGACGATCCCGCCGGCTTGGTTCATCCCTCGAGTTCGCCGATTACCGAGTATATTCTCCCGGGGATGATGTCCGCAGGTTTGACTGGGGCGTCTATTCCCGTACGGGAAAAGCATTCGTGCGTCAATTCATGGACGAGCAGGAGCTGACAGTCAGTCTATTCGTGGATTGCTCGGCATCCATGGGGGCCGAAATGTCATCATCATCTGAATCATCGGCTGCGGATCCGGCGGGAACGAAGGGAAGCCCGAAATGGCTGCTCGCACGTCAACTCGCCGCCAGCATCGGCTACATGGCATTGTCCTCCTACGACAGGCTGCAGGTCGCCTGTTACAGCCGTTCGATTAACGCCCGTCTTCCGATCATGAGAGGAAAGGGCTCGGCCCATCGTCTGTTTTCATTCCTGCAAGGGGCAGAAACGGGAGGTGAGGGCAGCTTGGGTGCTGCGCTTGGCGTTCCTGGTGCACTCCCCCGGCAGCCGGGGATGACCTGGGTGTTCTCGGATTTTTGGCTGGAGGGCGGCGAGGAGGAATTGTTCAGAGCGCTTTCCCTTTTGTCCGGTACCGGACAGGAAGTGGTGCTGGTGCATGTTTTGTCGAGGGAAGAACTGGAGCCTAAATTGACCGGCGATTTGCGATTGGTCGACAGCGAAACGATGAGCGGCAAGGAAGTGGCATTGACGGGTAAAGTGCTCGATGCTTACAAAGAGGAGCTGGAGCGGTACCGGACGATGCTCTCCCGCGTGTGCGCGGAGCGGGGAATGTCTTACGTGCTCATTCCGGCGGATATGCCGCTTACGGACGCGATGTTCGGGGTACTGGCAGGAGCAGGACTCGTTACTGGATAAGGCGAGATCTCATGCAGGGGCCGGTGTCTGAGCATCTGCCGGATGTTCTCCGCTTTCGAAAGCTTGGCGACAAGGTAACACCGGTAAATACACAAGCTATGAAAAGTAGGCTTCACTAGCACCTGTCTGTGATCTCTAGAAACGAACAAGCAGGAAACGCATTAAATCTAGGAAGAGATGGATAGGCCTACATCCGATGCTTGGGGAAAACAGGCAAGTCTCGTTAGTCAGGGTCCACGGGAGTAAGGAGGGGACACGTTGGGGATTCAATCTTGGCTGAGTTTATGGTTCGGTTTAACGCTGCCGGCCATCGTGCTTATGTATATGTTCAAACGAAAATATGTGGATACAACCGTTCCCAGCCACTTGCTGTGGGAGCGGGTGCTTCGGAACCTGGAGGCCAACAGGCCGTGGCAGAAGCTGCAGAACCGGCTTCTGCTGTGGCTCCAGCTGCTTGCTGCTGCGCTGATGGTCTTCGCACTGATGCAGCCCTTTATGCAGGTGTCTGGCGGAGGCAGCGCCCATGTGGTCATCGTTGCCGATACCTCGGGCAGCATGAGCGCGCAGATTCAGCCTTCGGCCGAAGGTGAAGCCGCATCCAGGCTGCAATGGATGCAGGAACGAATTAAGGAATACGTGAAGGACCAAGGGAGACGGAGCGAGATCACCCTCCTGTCCGTGGGAGCAAGTCCCATGACGCTGGTCTCCCATGAAAGCGACCGCGCCGCCATCGATAAGGCCGTGGATGGGTTGCGGCCCTATTACGGCCAGGCATCCTACAGGGAAACCTTATCGCTCGCTTCCGCTCTGACACGGGAAGAACATGATGCAGAAGTCGTTATTTTTACAGATAGCTATTGGAAGCAGGATACGGCTCCCATATCGTTTCAGGTTCCAGTATCCGTGGAGAAGGTACAAGGGGAACACCCTCTTAACGTTTCCATCGACCAATTCGGCATTTCACTCAAGGGTGAAACAGGTTCAGCCTATGCGGCGGTCGCCGTCCTCAGCACGAATGCCAGGGAATCGATGTCGACCGAAGTGAATCTTTACGGAGATGAACAACTGCTGACCAGCAAGGTACTTGAATTGGAGCCGGGGAAGAGATTGACCGAATCCTTTGCCGATCTGCCGTTTGCCGAAGTGTACCGACTTGAATTAACCCGGGATGACGGGTATGCGGCAGACAATCAATCCTTTGCATTCGGTTTGGGTCACGGATCTTCGCGCGTCCTTCTGCTGACTTCGGGCAATTTGTTCCTGGAGAAGGCCCTGCAGCTAAGCGGAGCCGAAGTCACCCGGGTTGCCTTAGATGGCTCCGAAGACAAGAAGGATGAGGATCCAGGCCCGGATCAAAATACGGACAAGGGCAGCGCCGCATCGGATGTACCGCCCGTACCCGATGGCGAATTTGATCTGCTCGTCATAGACGGGAGCATGCCGGAAGGGTTCAAGCAAGGGAAGTGGGCGGAGCTGGCTGCCAAAACGCCCCTCTGGACGATCGGCGGAGAAGGTTCCAAAGTCGGAAGCCAAGGAGGACGCGCCGTGCTTGCCAAGCATCCGGTGACCGCCTACGTAACCTTATCGGGCGTCTATTTCGGCACGCTGGTGGATCAGGCCCCTGTCTGGGGGGAACCTGTAGTCAAGCTGGGGAATCAACCCATCGTCTATGCGGGAAGCGAAAACGGGCGACCGCGATTGTCGTTTAATTTCCTGCTTCAGGATAGCGATCTTCCGTTGTCGCCGGAATTCCCGGTCATGGTCAGCAATGCACTGGAGTGGATGACCTCAGGCAAGGGAAGCGGTCTAGGCCGATATATGGCCGGCACGCAAGCGGATATCCCGATTGCGGCGGATACGGTAGCGGCCAAATGGGTACCCAAGAGCGGTCTTGCTCTTACTGACGGCCTTCCTGCTGCGGAAGCTCTCCGGAATGAGCAAGGGATATCGCCGGTACAGCTCGTGCCGGAATATCCGGGGCTGTACGCTTTTGAGCAGCAGAATGAAGCGGGCGAAAAGCTTAGCTTTTGGCTTGCTGTAACGGCAGACCCGTACGAGGCGGATTGGAGCAACGATCAAAGCCCGACCGTGAGTCAAACGTCACCGAATTCGGATGATCCGGCGGCTGGTGATCGTGCCGGGATGTCCGGGGACAGCGAAACGGCAAGCCGTGCCGGTTCGTTAATGCCATGGCTGGCTGCCTTGGCACTTGCTGTGATCGCAGCGGAATGGGGGGTGTACCAGCGTGGGCGTTCAATTTAGCCAACCATGGTTGTTGCTGCTGTTGATTCCGGCAGGAGTGTTTCTCTATTACGCATACACATCGGATTTTCGGCTCAGCGGTTTTCGCAAGAAATTGGCCTTATTTTTTAGAACCTGCGTCATTCTGTTATTGATTCTTATGCTTTCGGGTCTGCACGGTTATACCGTCTTGCGGGATAAACAGGTCGTGTACTTGGCGGACCGTTCCGACAGTATGGGGGATTCGGCCCGGATCACGAACTGGATTAACGATTCCCTTGCGGCAAAAGGCGAGAAGGATGGCACGGCTGTAGTTTCTACAGGTCTTGAAGGCGCCGTGGAACGGCGTTTATCCTCTGCCGAGAATGCAGTTGCCTCTTTAAATGCGCTGCTGGAGCAGCAGTTTACGGGGCTGGAGTCCGGTCTTCAGCTCGCGGGAAGCTTGTTCGAGGGCAACAGCGATTCCAGAATCGTGTTGATTTCGGACGGGGAAGAGAATGTAGGCAGCATGGCAGCGGCGGGAAGGCTGCTGAAGGATCGGGGCATTGCGGTTGATGTGCTTCCGACTCCGAAGCAGGCGATCCAGGATGTTGCCGTGGAGGAACTGAAGGTACCGGATAAACTGTATCAAGCAGAGTCGTTCTACGTGGAGGTCATGATCCGGAGCACGTTTAAGACCTCCGGTGAATTGCGCATTTACGAGGACAACCGCGAGATCGGCCGGGAAAGAGTGGACGTAACCCCGGGCGAGAACCGGTATGCCGTGAAAGGCCTGGCCAAGAATCCGGGACTTCATCGTTACCGTGCCGAAATCTTCATGGACGGGGATGAAGCATCCGCCAATAATGCAGCCTTCGATTTTACCCGGGTGGAAGGTCCGCCGAACGTACTGATCGTTGAAGGAACCCCGGGAACATCGGGTAATATCACGGCGGCACTCGAGTCCGGAATGATCGGCACCGAAGTGATTCCGCCGGAGCTGCTTCCGCTGGAAGCGGCCAAGTATGCCGTATACGACAGCATCATCTTTAATAATGTCTCGGGCAGTGACGTCGGCGGCAAACAGATGGAGCTGATCGAGCAGGCGGTCCGCAGCTTCGGCATCGGGTTTATGATGGCGGGGGGCGAGGACAGCTTCGGGATGGGCGGATATTTTAAAACCCCGATTGAAAAAGCGCTGCCGGTCTCGATGGAGCTGGAAGGCAAGCGGGAGATTCCATCGCTTGCTCTCATCCTCGTCATTGACCGTTCGGGGAGCATGGATGGCAGCAAGATCGAATTGGCCAAGGAATCAGCTATGCGCACGGTGGAGCTGCTGAGAGCCAAGGATACGGTCGGCGTCGTCGCCTTTGACGATCAGCCGTGGTGGGTCGTTCCGCCGCAGAAGCTCGGGGACAAGGAAGAGGTGCTCAGCAGCATCCAGTCGATTCCGAGCGCAGGCGGGACTAACATCTATCCTGCCGTTTCCTCGGCGCTTGAAGAAATGCTGAAGATTAACGCCCAGCGCAGACATATCATTCTGATGACCGACGGACAATCCGCCATGAATTCCGGGTATCAGGACCTGACCGATACGATGGTGGAGAACAAAATCACGATGTCTTCGGTAGCGGTCGGGATGGATGCCGATACCAACCTGCTTCAATCCTTGGCGGATGCGGCCAAAGGACGTTATTACTTCGTTGAGGATGAAACGACGCTGCCGGCGGTATTCAGCCGGGAGGCCGTCATGCTGGCCAAATCCTATATCGTGGATAAACCCTTTGTCCCGGCCGTTCAGAATGCGGGCGATTGGGCGAGTCTATTCCAGCAGGGCGTTCCGGGGCTATATGGTTATGTAGCGGCAACGCCGAAGTCTTCCGCCCAGACGGTATTGTCCAGTCCGGAGCCAGACCCCATCCTGTCGCGCTGGCAATACGGATCCGGGCGAACGGTGGCGTGGACGAGTGATTTAAGCGGAAAGTGGTCCAAGGAATGGGTATCGTGGTCCGGCTTTGCCAACACGTTGACCGAAATCGTGAAGTGGACGTTCCCGCAGTTTACGTCGTCGCCCTATGAAGTGACAACCGAGACGGCCGGCAACCAAGTAAAGCTCCAAGTAATTGCAGAGGGCGAGAATCCGCCGGAGAAGCTGAAAGCGGTGATCGGGGACGATGAAGCCGGCGAGCAGACGGTAGAGCTTATCCAGGAGGCTCCCGGCCGTTATACCGGACTGGTCAACGTCACGAAGCCGGGAGCCTTCCTCATGTCTCTAGAGGATGCCAGCGGGGAAGAAGCGCTGCAGGCGGCGCCAGGCACCGGTTTTGTCGTGCCGTATTCTCCGGAATACCGGCTGTCCTCCGGCAGCGGCGAGGAAGCCATGAAGCGGCTGGCCAAGGTGACCGGCGGCCGTGTACTATCCTGGGATAACCCGGCCGAAGTGTTCGACCGGCAGGCGACCTCGCGGATGAAACTCCACGATTGGAGTTATCCGCTGCTGGCGGCGGCCCTGCTGCTGTGGGTCGCCGACATCGCCGTGCGGCGCCTGGCTCTGCCATGGGGCGCCATCGGCGCAAGGCTGGCCGCCCTGCTCCGCAGGCGGCCGGCACCTGCCGGCGAGGCCGCGCGTGACGCCGGCCTCGAGCGGCTGGCGGCGCGCAAAGCCCGCGCCGCCCAGTTCTACGGCGGCAGCTCCGCGAAGCCGCCGCAGGCCCCGCCCGCGCGCGAGCGCAGCGGCGCGGCCCATGGTGCCGGGGGCGGAAGCCCTGCCCCGGCACCCGGCGCAGCTCCGGCAGGGGGCCGCAAGGCCCCGCCGGAGGCGCGCGATTCGCAGCGGGCGGATGCCCCGCTGCGGGAAGAGCGGCCGGCCCAGGCGAAGCCGGCCGCAAGCCAGGGCGCGCGCAAGGGAAGCGCGCCCCCGCCGCCTCCCCCGCCGCCGCAGGCGCAGGGGGACGGCCAAGGCCGGCCCGAGGGAACCGGGCCGGCTCCGGAAGGAGGCTCCTCCATGGATCGCCTCCTCAAAGCCAAAAAACGCGGCACGCGCTGATGTGCCGCCTCACGCTTCGGTCCAGCTGTTTAATGTACAGCCGGACCGAAGCTTTTTTTAATTGTCGGATGAAGTAACTTTTTCCATGCCGACATGCCCGTAAAATCGTTTAACGGATGTCGAATCCGGTTATAACCGGACTATTAAGGGAAATAATGCAAGGGGGATGTCGCTCTCCCTGGCGGCTTTTACACAACTTTGATAATTACGTTATGGAAATGAAAGACGTGTGGTGATACAATAAGAGTCAAAATGATATTCTCAACATTCCTAACTGCTCTGATACCATATGGATTGGGGCTGGAGGGGCGTAAGAAGCCTTCATTTTCGAAGCTTACTATGGAAAAGATTTGAGGAGGACGAATCATGACAACTGAACATAACCAAACGATCGACAACCTGTCCATCGCAACGATCCGGACATTGGCGATCGACGCGATCGAAAAAGCAAACTCCGGTCATCCGGGCATGCCGATGGGGTCTGCACCTATGGGCTACCAACTGTTCGCGAAGACGATGAACCATAACCCGGACCAACCGGCGTGGATTAACCGCGACCGTTTTGTCTTGTCTGCAGGCCATGGCTCCATGCTGCTCTACAGTCTGCTTCACCTGAGCGGTTATGACTTGTCCATTGAGGATCTGAAGCAGTTCCGTCAATGGGGAAGCAAAACCCCGGGTCACCCGGAATTCGGCCACACGGCCGGCGTTGACGCAACGACAGGTCCGCTTGGACAAGGCGTGGCCATGGCTGTAGGTATGGCAATGGCTGAAGCTCATTTGGGCGCGACTTACAATAAAGAGAGCTTCAACGTGGTTGATCACTATACGTATGCGATTTGCGGCGACGGTGACATGATGGAGGGCGTGGCTTCCGAGGCAGCTTCCCTGGCAGGTCATTTGAAGCTTGGCAAATTGATCATGTTGTACGATTCCAACGATATCTCTCTTGACGGCGAGCTCAGCCTGGCATTCTCCGAGAACGTAGCGAAGCGCTTTGATGCTTATGGCTGGCAAGTGCTGCGCGTAGAAGACGGTAACGATTTGCCTGCGATCGAGAAAGCGATCGAGGAAGCGAAAGCCGATACGAACCGTCCGACGCTGATCGAAGTGAAGACCGTCATCGGTTACGGCAGCCCGAACAAACAAGGTAAAGGCGGCCATGGCGGTACGCACGGTTCTCCGCTTGGAGCTGATGAAGCGAAGCTGACCAAGGAATTCTATAACTGGGTATATGAAGAGGACTTCCATGTGCCTGATGAAGTGCGCGAGCATTTTGGCAAAGTGAAAGAACGCGGCATCGCAGCCTATCAAGCTTGGGTTGACCAATTTGCGAAATACAAAGAGGCTTACCCGGAACTGGCAGCGCAATTCGAGCGCGGCGAATCCGGTGAACTGGCTTCTGGTTGGGATAAAGACCTTCCGAAATACAGCGCGGATGACAAAGCGGTTTCCACTCGCGTGGCTTCCGGTAAAGCGCTGAACGGTTTGACTGCAGGCGTGCCGCAGCTGCTTGGCGGATCGGCTGACCTGGAAAGCTCCACCATGACTCACCTGAACGACCTGGCCTCTTTCACGGCGGACAGCTATGAAGGCCGCAACGTGTATTATGGTGTTCGTGAATTCGCAATGGCCGGCGCGATGAACGGTATCGCTCTCCATGGCGGACTGAAGATTTTCGGCGGCACGTTCTTCGTATTTACGGATTATCTGCGTCCGGCTGTACGTCTGGCTGCCATCATGAAGCTGCCGGTTACGTATGTGCTGACTCATGACAGCATCGCTGTCGGCGAAGACGGTCCTACGCATGAACCGATTGAACAATTGGCTTCCCTGCGCATCATTCCAGGTCTGACGGTGATCCGTCCTGCAGATGCCAACGAAACTTCCGCGGCATGGGCTTATGCGGTTGAGAACAGAGACCGTCCGGTAGCATTGGTGCTGACTCGTCAGAATCTGCCAATCCTTCCAGGCACGGTGGATCATGCACGTGAAGGCATCAAACGCGGTGCTTATGTTGTTGCCGATGCGAAGGATGGCAACGTGCAAGCTCAAATTATTGCAACGGGTTCCGAGGTTCAGCTTGCCGTTAAAGCGCAAACAGCATTGGCTGAAGAAGGCATCGCCGTGCGCGTCATCAGCATGCCGAGCTGGGATCTGTTCGACAGCCAGGATCAGGCATACAAAGATTCCGTGCTGCTTCCTGACGTAAAAGCCCGTCTGGCTATTGAAATGGCTCATCCGTTCGGATGGGAGCGTTATGTCGGAGACAAAGGCGACATCCTGGGCATCAACACATTTGGCGCTTCGGCTCCTGGCGACCGCGTCATTGCCGAATACGGATTTACCGTTGAGAACGTGGTTAGCCGCGTAAAAGGCTTGCTGTAATACAACGGATGTAACTCTATATTGATTTTCCGGCACCCGCATCCTGCGGGTGCCGTCCATATATCAAGCCATAACGATGTTGTTGGAGGAGGAGAGTTTGTCGATGTCACAATTTAAGAACGCTACCGTTACGAAAGCAGCCAACGTTTACTATGAGGGGAAGGTAACCAGCCGTACGGTGCTGCTGGAGAATGGCGAGAAGGTAACGCTCGGTATCATGCTTCCGGGAAGCTATGAATTCGGAACGGATGGCCCTGAGATTATGGAGATTTTGTCGGGCGATTTGCGTGTCCTTCTGCCCGGAGAGCAGGAGTGGTTAGAGATTCAAGGATCCGCTACCTTTAACGTTCCGGGCAATTCAAGCTTTAAACTGGAAATCCGCACCGTTACGGATTATTGCTGCTCTTATCCGACCATGTAATAGATTCAGCGCTGCACATGACTTCGTGTCCGTAAATAAACAACAAAAAGGCTCAGAGCCGTTGGCTCTGAACCCTTACTGTCAATGCCGGATGTCAACGCATGCGGTTAACGGTGGTTGTTATAATGGACTCATTCCTCCGGAATCGTCACGATCTCACCTTTGTAGCCTGGTGAGTGGTTATCAAGCTCTACGTACCCTTCGCCCCATTCCTTGCCGCGGTCGAGCAGTCGGTAGCTGGTGACGCCGGAAGGGTAGCGGAAAACGAATTTGGCTACAGTCCAGTTCTTGACATCCGGCTGCTTACCGACCTCGGCTTGAATCGCAGGCAGGAAGAACAGGTTCTGGTTTGCAGCCGCTTTGGCGGAGTAGTCCAGCTTGCCTTGCCATTTCAAATATTTGACGCCTCCCTGGATTTCGTAATATTCAGCAATGTCGTTATCGACCAGGAAGAAGCGATTGGATTTGCCTTTTGGAAAGTAATAATCCACGCCTTGCATTTCCACAGGGAGCATTTCCAGCTCAGGTTTCTGCAGTTGGGATGAGTAAGGAAGCTTGGCTGCAGCATTCCGGGCGGTGGCCAGATCGGAGCTCTTTAAGTCAGCGAGCATAGTGGCATCTGCCTTATTGATATAAGCTGTTTTTAAAGAGCCATTCCAATAGACGCTGGCATCAAAAGCTTGGGCTACGGCCCTCAGGGGAATCATGGTCTTGCCTTTATGTAGCAGCGGGGCTGCAGGCAGTGCCTTCTTAACTCCGTCCACATCCATGTGGGCGTTTCCGGCCGTGAGAATCACCGTTCGATGGTCGCCCTGAATCGTCACCTGTTTCTTGCTGTTGTCGTACTTCATGACGTAGTTACCCAGAGGCTTGAGATCGGTAAGGGTAACAAAGGTGGTGCCCTGCCTGATCAGCACGTCACCGCTTGCGGTAACATTGTTAATCGAAGCGGTTGGTTTGGCTGCGGCAGAAGCCGGTGAACCGGCTATTGCAGGAGACAGAACAGCGGTTAGTATGACAGCAGCTGCCATTGCTTTTGATCTTTTGGTCCATTTCATGTTGTAATTCCTCCCTTTGCATAGTAGACGGAAGTGAAATGCAAAAAGTTTCTTTCCGAGAGGAAAATGATGGAATGACCAAAAAAATAGCTCCTTCCTCCTAGTCCGGATGAACCGCAAACCAGCAAGAAGGAGCCATTATAAGATATAGCACGGCTTGTTTGTTATTACTGCTGCTGTCCGCCGATTTTTTGGCCGATCCAGGCTTCATAGCATTTCACGACAGCGGAAAGATCCTCTTCGCCATAGCCTTCGCTGGCACCGGCTTGAAACAGGCTCTTGGCCAGATTCAGCATAGGGGAAGGCATTCCGATGCCATCCGTGAGTGAAGAGGCCAGCTTGAGGTCCTTGAGCATGAGCGCAAGCGAGAATTGGTTGCTGAAATCGCCCTCGATAATTTTGCGTCCCTTCAGCTCTGCCGCTTTGCTGCCGGCCGATCCCAGCTGCACAAGCTCCAGGAAGTTGTCAGCGGGAATGCCTGACTTCGCGGCGATGGCGAAGCCTTCGGCTAGCGCCAGATTGTTAATGCCCACAATGGTATTATGCGCAAGCTTCGCAACAGCGCCGCTTCCGTTAGGTCCCATGTGGATGACTTTTTTGCCCAGGGTGTCAAATACGTCCGCATGCGCTTCGATGACGGCGGCATCACCGCCAACCATGAAGACCAAGGTTCCATCAATCGCTGCAGGCTTGCTGCCGGTTACCGGGGCATCCAGGAAGGAAGCGCCGAGACCGGATACGGCGGAAGCCATTTCCTTGACAAGGCTCTCGGAGATCGTGCTGCAGTCAATGACGGTCATCCCGCTCGTCAGGGAGCCAAGCAGACCATTCTCGCCATAGAATACATCGCGGATGGATTGGTCGTTGCTTACCATTGTAATGACAAGATCTTGTCCATCAGCCGCTTCACGAGGCGTCTCCGCAATGGAGGCTCCCTGTTCGGCGAGCGGACGGCACTTTTCGTGGGTGCGGTTATACACGGTCACATCGTAATCCTGCTTCAGCAGATTGGAGGCCATGGGAGCGCCCATGGTGCCCAGTCCGATAAACCCGATTTTTTTCATAGCTATATCACCTTCGATTATGGATTCCTGATCCACTCTATCTTAGCATGGGTTCCTGAAACGAAGCCAGCGTTTGTGAGGAATGGAAGCGGTAAGGAAATCCGCGCATGAAGAATAGATGACAGTTGGCCCGTGAAACTTGCGGTCTTTATTAAATTAAAGTATCCTATTTCTAAATTCACAGGAGGTTTAAGGCATGTCTAAAAAAATCAAGTTTGATTACAGTAAAGCATTGACTTTTGTCAATCAGCACGAAGTTGATTATTTCGCAGAGCCGATCCGTACAGCTCATGAACAGTTACATAACGGTACGGGAGCCGGCTCCGATTATCTGGGTTGGATCGACCTGCCGACGCAGTATGATAAAGAAGAATTCTCGCGCATCCAGAAAGCGGCTGCCAAAATTCAAAGCGATTCGGACGTTCTGATCGTTATCGGAATCGGAGGTTCCTACCTCGGGGCACGCGCTGCCATCGAAATGCTGTCGCATTCGTTCTATAATGAGCTGTCGAAGGACCAGCGCAAGACACCGGAAATCTATTTTGCGGGTAACAACATCAGCTCCACTTATGTGACTCACCTGCTTCAATTGATTGAAGGCAAAGATTTCTCTGTCAACGTCATCTCCAAATCCGGCACAACGACAGAGCCGGCTATCGCATTCCGTATTTTCCGTGCGGAACTGGAGAAGAAATACGGCAAGGAAGAAGCTCGCAAGCGCATTTACGCTACAACGGATCAAGAGAAGGGCGCCCTCAAGAAGCTGGCTACCGAGGAAGGCTACGAGTCCTTTATCATCCCTGACGATGTGGGCGGACGTTATTCCGTGCTGACTGCGGTCGGTCTGCTTCCGATTGCTACGGCAGGCATCAACATTGAAGAAATGATGCAGGGCGCGGCTGACGCATCCAAGGAATACAGCAGCCCGAACGTAGCCGAGAACGAGGCTTACCAATATGCGGCGGTTCGTAATGCGCTTTACCGTAAAGGCAAAGGCATCGAGATCCTCGTGAACTACGAGCCTTCCCTGCATTTTGTATCGGAATGGTGGAAGCAGCTATATGGCGAGAGCGAAGGCAAGGATTACAAGGGCATCTATCCGGCTTCCGTCGATTTTTCTACCGATCTGCACTCCATGGGTCAATTTATCCAGGAAGGCAGCCGCAACATCTTCGAAACGGTCATTCAGGTTGAGAACGTATCCGAGCATATTACGATTGAATCGGATCCGGACGATCTGGACGGATTGAACTTCCTGACTGGGAAAACATTGGATTTTGTCAACAAAAAGGCCTTCCAAGGCACCATGCTGGCTCATACAGACGGACAAGTTCCGAATTTGATTGTGACAATTCCAGATTTCACTCCCTATTCGTTCGGATATCTGGTATACTTTTTCGAAAAGGCCTGCGGTATCAGCGGCTATCTGTTGGGTGTCAACCCGTTTGACCAACCGGGCGTAGAGGCGTACAAGAAAAATATGTTCGCATTGCTCGGCAAACCTGGGTATGAGAAAGAGAAGGCCGAATTGGAAGCTAGACTTTCCGAATAACCTGACACTTTCATTGGATTAGACGTAAGACGCTGAAGGAAGCAGTCCGCTGGCATATCGTTGCCGTGGACTGCTTTCTTGGCAATATAGAGGTGGTTGTAGTTTCATGCTGGATCGTTACAAAACGGTACGTCAGGCGGGCTCCAAAGAGATTGTCATCAAGAAATCGCGTTTCATCGGGCATGTGATGCCGGTTGAAACGGAAGAGGAAGCCGTCGCTTTTATTGAAGAGATCAAGAAAAAACATTGGAATGCTACGCATAATTGTTCCGCTTATATGATCGGCGAGCGGGATGAGATTCAGAAGCAATCGGATGACGGGGAACCGAGCGGAACGGCGGGTAAGCCGATTCTCGAGGTGATCCGCAATCAGGGGCGGAAGAATGTAGCCATTGTGGTCACGCGTTATTTTGGCGGCATTATGCTGGGTGCGGGCGGATTGATCCGGGCGTACACCGACGGAGCCGTGGCTGCAATTGAGTCAGGCGAACCGATTACAAGGGTTCTGCATCGGGAGATTTTCGTGGAGCTGGATTATACCTGGCTGGGTAAGGTGGAGAACGAGCTTCGTAACCGGGGCGTTCGAATGGGAGAGACAAACTTTGCCGACACGGTAACCTTGACCTGCTTGCCGCTCGATGGTGATGCGGAGAGCTTTATGACTTGGATGGTGGATTTGACACAGGGGCAGTCCTTGATCACGGAGGGAGAGCGGCTTTATTTTATTGAAGGGGAATAAAATAATATGGCAAGAAGAGCTGTAGAACGCGAGTTGTCGAGAGAGCGGATACTGGAAGCAGCCAGGCATTTGTTCATAACCAAAGGATACAGGGCCATATCGATGCGAAGCATCGGGCAGCATCTGGGTTATAGCCACGGCTCCTTGTATTATCATTTTAAGGAAAAGGCGGAGCTTTTCTACGCCATTGTCATGAAGGACTTTAATGATCTAAATGATTTGCTGTTGGATGTCTCGGGAAAGCCTCCCTGTGACGGGGTATCGAAGCTGGAGCAGCTGATGCTGGAATTCGTTCGTTTCGGTCTGGATAATCCTTACCAGTACGAAATCATGTTCATGATTCGGGACGAAGAGCTGCTGTCCTACTGTCGCTCTGAGCAGGGACGCTGTTTTGAAATGTTTGCTATGCTGGTCCGTCAGTATTTGCTTGAGGAGAATTACAGTGAGGAAGAACGGCGAACCGTTCCGCTGACTTTGTTTTTGTCGCTGCATGGATTTATATCGTATTATATTCAGGACAGAATTGGTTTTGAGGAGATTAAACCAGCCGCTCTTACCCATATCAAAGTGTTATGCCGGAGTCTGTACAGCAGGGTCTGATTTTTAAATGCTGCCAAGACGTGCATCTTGATACTTCAATCCGTTACAACGACCTAGCGTTGAAACGTCAATCACCTAATGAATAAAACACAGACAGGTCCACACGCCCCCTAGCATGTGCCTGTCTGCTTTTTGTGTTGTTATACATACGCTGGCGTCAACATACATCTTATTTAAGGGATCATCCTTCCATGATCTTCACATGATATTGGCGCTGCCTTGGACCGTCGAATTCGCAGAAATAAATGCCCTGCCAACGTCCGAGAAGCAGGTGCCCGTTCTGAATGATAACGGTCTGGGAAGGGCCGCAGGTGATCGATTTGAGGTGGGAAGCGGTGTTGCCCTCCGCATGGCGATACTTGGGATGATTCCAAGGATAGACCTCATCGAGCGACATCAGGACGTCCCGCTTCACATCGGGATCCGCGTTCTCATTGATGGCAATCCCCGCCGTCGTATGCGGACAATAGATCAGGACCGTTCCTTGCTGGACCCCGCTTTGTTTTACGTAGGAGTGGATCTCCCTTGTAATATCCCTCATCTCATCGCGACCTTGCGTATCCAATTCACCGGTATACAGCATGTACCATACCTCCTCATTTTTTAAGAGATAAAAAAAGTATAAACATCCGAAGCTTAGCATCCTTATCTCGCAAGAAAAACTTCCGCTAAATGCGGTCTGTCTACTGAGAAAGTACGTCGACAGACGTTTTTCTTCCCATTTCTATTATTTTACCCGATAAAGTGCAAAAGATGGATTGACGATGGGATTCCGCTTTTGGTAAAGTATGTGTAAAGAAAACCAAGTATACAAATAGGAAATATAAAGATGGTTTGGGAAAGTGTCGACCGGAATGCCATCCGGAGGCGGGAGGGATACGATATGACAACATGGATTCGTCATAAAGGTTGGACTTGGGGGTTTCGAAGTACCGTACTGCTTTATTTTCTTGCCTTGATCGTACTGCCGATCTTTGGGGTATATGTGCAATCATTCTCTGCAGGATGGAGTCATTTTACGGAGAGCATTATGGATCCGATAGCATGGAAAGCTGTGCTGCTTACCATCAAGCTGGGCGTCATCTCTACTTTCATCAACGTGCTTGTCGGAACGATGATTGCATGGGTGCTTATACGCTATAAGTTTCCGGGAAGGACGCTGCTGAACAGTCTGGTCGACCTGCCCTTTGCGCTGCCGACAGCCGTAGGCGGTCTGATGATATTGCTGCTGCTGGGACCCGGGAGCTTTCTCGGTGGTTTGGCAGAGAAATTGGGTTTTGAAATTGTGTTCCACCAGCCCGCGATTGTGATAGCGATGATGTTTGTCACGTTTCCGTTTGTTATCCGGGCGGTTCAGCCGCTGCTGGAGGAGCTTGACCCGCTGGAGGAAGAAGCGGCCTATACGATGGGGGCTTCCAGGACGAGAACCTTTTTTAAGGTTATCCTGCCGTCGATGCTGCCGGGGATTATCAGCGGAGGGATGCTGGCATTCTCAAGGGCATTGGCCGAATTCGGTGCCGTTGTCTTGGTGGCCGGCAACATTCCGGGAAGAACGCTGATTGCATCGGTTTTTATTTTTGGTGAGGTCGAGAGCGATAATCCTGCTGGAGCAGCTGCGGTGTCGATTCTGCTCCTTACCCTCTCTTTCATCATCCTCTGGGTGATCAATGCCGTTCAGCAGAGGGGGAGACGAGTTTGAGACGTCTGTGGATCGGACTTACGTACGCCGTATTTATCATTCTGCTAATCATTCCCCTGTCCCGAATTGCGATCGGCGCGTTTGATAAAGGGCTGATCGGGTTTGCCGAAGGTCTGTTCAGGCCGGAAGCCTTGCATGCCCTGATGATGACGGGTCTTATTGTGGTATTCGTTACGTTCTTTAATGCGTTATTTGGCATCATGATGGCGTTGTACCTGGTACGGGCGAATTGGCTCAGCCGAAAGATCAAAGGCATCCTGAACAGCATTGTCGATCTGCCCTACGCTGTATCGCCGGTTATCGGCGGTTTGATGATTGTCCTGCTGCTCGGACCTGACAGCATCATTGGCGGTTTTTTTGAAGGGATCGGGTTTAAGGTGGTATATGCTTTCCCGGGCATGGTGATCGCGACACTCTTCGTCACGTTTCCACTCATGGTTCGCGAAGTCATGCCTGTCCTGCAGGAAATTGGAAATGATCAGGAACAAGCGGCAGCGACGCTAGGGGCATACGAATGGACAACGTTCCGGAAAGTAACATGGCCTTCCATCCGGTGGGCTGTCGTATATGGCCTGGTGCTCACGGTAGCCCGTTCATTGGGCGAGTTTGGTGCCGTGCTGGTGGTGTCCGGTAATATCATGAACAAAACTCAGACGGCGACGACGCTGGTATATCAGGATGTGGAGAATTTTAACGTGGCTGCGGCGAATGGCGTCGCATTGGTATTGGCTGCCTTCTCGGTAGGACTTTTGCTGCTGATGGAATGGGCCAAAAAAAGAAAGGATGTGCATTGATATGCATGTGGAAGTTCGCGATCTGAACAAGCATTTCGGTACGTTTCATGCCGTCAAAGATGTCAGCTTTGAGATTGAGAAGGGACATCTGATCGGACTTCTGGGGCCCAGCGGAGGCGGTAAAACGTCCATCCTGCGCATGCTGGCCGGGCTTGAGAATCCGGACTCCGGACAAATCTCCTTTCATGGCCAAGTCGTCAATGATCTACCGCCGCAAGAGCGCGGGATCGGCTTTGTGTTCCAGAACTATGCCTTGTTTAAACATATGACCGTGTTCGATAACATCGCTTTCGGTTTGAAGGTGAAGAAGACTCCCAAAGCCATCATCAAGGACCGGGTGATGGAATTGGTGGAGCTGACCGGTTTAAAAGGCTTCGAGAGCCGCTATCCGCACCAGTTATCGGGCGGACAGCGTCAGCGTGTAGCCTTTGCCAGAGCGCTGGCGCCCGAACCGCAGCTGCTCTTATTGGATGAACCGTTCGCCGCCATCGATGCGAAGATCCGTCAGGAGCTGCGCTCCTGGCTTCGCGAGCTGATTGAGCGGGTCGGCATTACATCGATTTTTGTTACGCATGACCAGGATGAGGCGATTGAAGTCGCCGACGAAATTATGATTATTAATCAGGGGCGCGTTGAGCAGAAGGGGACGCCTTGGGATATTTACAAGGAGCCGAAGACGCCGTTTGTCGCTTCATTCATAGGGGAATCTACCGTCATTTCGAGCGCGGCCGAGCTGAAGGGATTTGAGGCAGCGGCTAACAAGAATGCGACGCGTGCGCTGATTCGCCCGGAATATATCGAGATTGGAAGCAAGCATGATTTCAGCGTGCTGTCTGCAACGGAGATGGGAATCGTTCGTCATCTGCATTTCCGCGGCAGCGAATGGCTGGTGGAGGTGGAGGTTAAGGGACATAAGCTGATCACCTACCGTTCACTGGAGAAGGAAACGCTGTATCCGGGTCAAGAGGTCCGCGTCCTCGTTCACCGGGCTTATCTCTTTAATGAGGAGCACAGCTGGATCGAGGAGAATCGACTGAAGGTCGACCCGATGCCAATTATGATCTGATGGGTCAAAATATCCGAAGGGAAGTGGATTCATTCATGCGGATCTTGAATATGAAACGTACCTCATTCCTGCTGGTTGGCATGGCGCTTCTCTTCAGTTTTTTCATGGCAGGATGCGTCAGTGATCAGCCGGATAGCGAGGAAGTGACATCCCCAACCGGAGAGAGAACGATCGTTCTGGGCGCGTATAGCGTGGCCAGAGACGCCCTGTCCGAGATCATCCCTGCTTTTCAAGCGCATTGGAAGGAACAGACGGGAGAAACCATTCGGTTTCAGGAATCCTACGAGGCTTCCGGAACACAAGCTCGTGCCATCACGGGCGGATTCGAGGCCGACGTCACGCTGCTTGCCATGGAAGGGGATGTCGACAAGCTGGTCAGGGAAGGGCTTGTGGACCCCGAATGGAAATCTCAGCCGTATAACGGCATGGTGACACGTTCGATTGTCGTTCTCGGCACGCGCGAGGGAAATCCGAAAGGGATACGGGATTTCGACGATCTGACCCGATCGGACGTCAAGGTGCTGTATCCGAATCCGAAGACCTCGGGCGGTGCGCAGTGGGACATTAACGCGATCTACGGCGCGGGGCTGAAACAATCGGAAGAGAACGGAAAGCGTGATCCTGCCGAAGCGAAAGCTTTCCTTGAAGCGGTTCACCGCAATGTGGAATCGCTCGATAAAAGCGGGCGGGCTTCGATGGCGGCCTTTGAATACGGGGTCGGAGATGTAATCGTAACGTATGAGAATGAGCTGCTTGCCCGGATTGCCCAAGGCGTCCAGTATGATATCGTTGTGCCGCAGCATACGATGCTGATCGAGAACCCCGCTGCAGTCGTCAAGCGTTTCGCTGAAAAACATGGCACGCAGGATGTATCGGCGGCTTTTGTGGAGTACTTGCGCACGCCGGAGGCGCAGAGCATATTCGTGAAATATGGGTTCCGTCCGGTTGAAGAATCGGTGTATGAACAGACGAAGGATCAGTTTTCCAACCCGCCGGGGCTATTCGATATCGAGTATCTGGGCGGATGGGATCAGGTGCGCGAGACGCTGTATTCCAAGCGAGGGGTTTGGTATCAGGTGCTGGCCGGACTATGACGCTCGATCGCAGACGGAACGATTGGGTGGACACATGAGGGTGACTCATGAGGGATAGTCGTGTGCTGAGTTCCGTTTCGTAAATGGCCCGTCGATCAAAAAAAGAGAAAGCGAGCCGTCCAGGATCTCCTGGGCCGGCTCGCTTATTTGTGTAGAGAACATTAGCAATCGTCTGAATGACGCCTCGTGTGCTGCAAGGATGCCACGTATACGGATTGTGCAGTAACAATTTTGCTTTATACTTGGGCTTTCCGAGCTTCCCATTCTTCGCGCAGAATGCCCATGCGAATGGAATCGTAGTAGACGCCCGCGTAATATCTGCACTTCCGCATGCGGCCTTCGAGTTGCATGCCGACCTTCTCCGCGCAGCGCATCATTCTCGGATTGCCGGACCAGGTGGTAATGCCGACACGGGCAATGGTGAGATTTTGAAACAGGCATTCAATCCACAGCGACAGCGCTTCGGTGCCGTACCCGCCGCTCCAATGGCTCGGATCGTAAATCAGGATTCCGGCTTCCAGCCAGCGTGAGGCTTCATGCTCCCAATAGAACGTGACGATGCCAATCGTCTTTCCCTCCGCTTCGATGAGCAGGTCATTCGGAAATTGATCGGTTTCGAAGTCGGCGTTCCACTGCGTTTCAAATATTTCGTAGGAAATCGGCTTGAGCGGGAAATAAGGAGCGTCGTATTTTTTCCATTCCGGATTCTTGGTGCCATAGATCAGATTATATAAAACCGGGGTATCCTCGGGTTTCCTGGATCTTAGCGTCACTTTGCTGCCTTCAAGGCGGATTTTTTGCATATGTAGAAATTCCCTTCGCTCTGTATTCTGTATAGGCTGAAGTACGGTGCTGATTCTCTACATTGTAACGGTGATGAAGTTGATTGCCAACTAAATTTGGATAAATGCTCCTTTATATGAAACATTAGGTGACGTCATTCCGTCAATAGCAGATAGACAAAGAATCTGACATTGAAGGGGGACAAGGTTATGCGAAAAATAAAGATACTCACAGGCCTATGTTTGCTTATTGGGCTTACCGCTTGCGCTCCGGGCAGCGAGATCCAATCGGGGGAACCGCAAGGCATTGTTCATAAGCAGCCCAAAGTGAAGGAATTGTCCGCTCAGGAACGCAAAGAGGTGTTGACCAAGATTGATACCGGCATGGTGGAAGCGCAGAATGATTTTGGCTTACGATTGCATCAAGCGTTATCGAATAACCCGGAGTACTCGAACGGTAATCTGATTATTTCTCCGTACAGCATTACGCAAGCTTTGGCATTGGCCTATAACGGTACAGCAGGCGGTACGGCCGCCGAGATGTCCGACGTACTTGGATGGAAGGGCATGAGTGTGGCCGATATCAACGACGGGAACCGCCAGCTGCGATCATTGCTGGAGAACGGGGGAGGCGTCGTGCTGAATGTGGCGAATTCCGTGTGGCACACGGAAGACATTGAGATGAAGAAGTCGTATTTGCAGACTGTTAAGGATAGCTATCGTGCTGAAGTTAAGGAGGCCGACTTGCTGCATGTCGATGCAATGGATGCCATAAACCAGTGGGTGAACGACAAGACGAGCGGCATGATCCCTTCGATATATGATAAGCCTCCGGGCGGTGTTGCGGTCCTGATCAATGCCATTTATTTCAACGGCGGGTGGATGGATGAATTTGATCCGGCGAATACCGTGGATGAAGAATTCACGCTTTCTGACGGCACCACTCAAAAAACCCCCATGATGAAGCGGGAAGGACCATACAGCTATAAAGAAGGAAAGTCCTGGCAGGCCGTGCGCATTCCGTATGGAGACGGCCGCATGCATATGCTGGTCATTCTGCCGAAGGAATCCTCATCCATGGATGAACTGCAGCAGCAGCTGTGGAAGGATACGTCCGCCTGGAAAGGCGATTTCTCGCATGAGACCATCCAGCTTGGACTGCCCAAATTTAAGGTAGAACAGACCTTCGAGCTCCCGGATGCGCTTCAAAGCCTGGGGATGATGAAGGCATTCAACAGGAATGAAGCTGATTTTAGTGCAATGGCAGCTGGTGGAGAGAAATTTTGGATTGACAAGGTGAAACACAAAACGGTGGTGGATGTCAGTGAAAAGGGAACGGTGGCCGCAGCGATTACAGCGGTCGGGATCGAGTCAGGGGCCGCTCAGCCTACCGAGCCGATCGCCATGAATATCAACCGCCCTTTTTTCTTTGCCATTGAAGATCGGGACACGGGTGCATGGTTATTTATGGGGTCTGTTTTGAAACCGTAGCATATACTATACCAACATGCGCCTGCCATAATTTTCACCCAAAAATAGGCAACTTTGTTATAATGGTCGAATAAGACTAAAATGTATAACAAAGGGAGAATAGGATGTGCCTATGACCATACCGAAGCCGAATTTATTCATAGGTTCTTCCAGAGAGGCCATCAAGTATGCAAGGGCGATCCACGAACAGCTCAAACGATCCGCTCAAGTGACACCTTGGTACGGCGGAACGTTCGGGGCGAACATGTATACGATGGAAGCTTTGGAGAAACAGCTGGCGTCCAGTGATTTTGGTGTGTTCGTCTTTTCTCCGGATGATGTCGCACTCATTCGAGGCAAGCATGTATTTGTTACCCGCGACAACACGTTGTTCGAGATGGGGCTGTATTGGGGAAGGCTCGGGCGGCGAAGGGTGTACTGCATCATCCCGGATCAAGCGGAGGCAGACAGCAGCTCCGTTCAAGACGTTATTGTTAAGGATTACCATCTACTCTCCGACCTGCAGGGCTTAACGCTGCTCGAATACGAACTGCGAAGCGATGACGATTACAAATCAGCGGTCGATGTCGCTTGCGGGCATATTCTGAGTGCGATCGAAACCGAAGGGTTCTACAACAACCCGAGCACCGTGATTGAGCAGAAAGATGCAGAGCTGAGGCGCAAGCAAAGTGTGCTGCATTTTTTCTGGGAATATAATCGAAACGTGCATGTGACGGATGAATCGGAAAAATATCATGCACTGAGTGAAGCTGTCCGAAACTCCTTGCTCCCGCCGGCTGCAGGGGATTTCAGGGTGACCGGCGCCGCCTTCTGGGGCCGAAGAGATGAAGGCATTGCCCAAATTGGGGGTAATGTAGGTAGAGGACGGTATTTCCCGTTCGATGGGGATAAGGAACATTCGCCAAGTAACCAGTCGATTTATGTGATGGATGTCTATAATAGTGGAAAATGGGCATTTTATCACGAAGAGGAAGTTGCACAGGTGTATGTGTTCTGCTATCCTTTAGGTGTAAATCATGTATTATCCGTGCATTTTACGGGACATGAGATTCTTACGGATGAAGATCTCGCGGAGGTTGTAGAACAGAATCGTGAGCTGCTTCGTACCATCAGGCATTTAGTTGGAGGGGATTCGTCGTGAGCAGGAATGAGAAGAAGAGAACGTCAGGTCATCCGCAGGGGTCCGCCAATGGCAGCAGCTGGGTGGTTCGGGGACCCGTACCGATGATGAGTACGCTGAAATCCCGGAAGCGCTCGGTTAGACGCCCAAGCAAGAATAGTGTATATGTTGGTCCTTCCGTAGAAGGTGTAGATAAGAAGTACGTCAAGGTCATCAGCGGAGCTGTTGACGATAATAAGCCCTCGTTTGCTTAATGAATTGCTATCATAGCCATATCTATCGTATGACAGAAATGACGAAAGACCGTTCGGGATGAGCCGGGCGGTCTTTGTTTTTTCTTTGTGCGCTTATACAATATAGGGACAAGGTTTGCATAACCAAGAACGTATCTATAAACACAAATGGGGGATGTCATGTGAGCGGGGATACATTAACTTTTTTGGGAACGGGAGATGCCATGGGCGTTCCACGGGTATATTGCGATTGCGAGGTATGCACGGAAGCCCGGAATACGGGAATCAATCGGCGTTTGCGCTCTTCCGTGATGGTGGAGTGCGGCGAAACGTCCTTCATGATCGATTGCGGCCCGGATTGGCGCTCTATGATGGAGGGGCTGGGAAAGCGGAAGATGAGAGATATGCTGATTACGCACGCCCATTTTGATCATATCGGCGGCCTTCCGGAATGGAGCGATGCTTGCAGATGGCAGAGGGAAAAAGGTCGGTTATACGCCCCTGCCGAGGTGCTGGAGCAGATTGTACGCCAGTATCCATGGCTTCCACGCCAGATGGAGATGACGGCTGTGGACGATGGGATGACGCTTGGCGGCTGGGAGATTTCCTGCTGGAAGGTAAACCATGGCCAGAACGGGTATTCCTACGCATACCGGTTCCAGAAGGACGGGTACACATGGGTATACAACTCGGATTCGATTAATCTAAGCCTTGAGGAAAAGGAGCCGCTGAAAGGTGTGGATCTCCTGGTACTGGGAACCAGCTTTGTTCATGAAACCGCTAAATTCGAGACGCGCTCCGTCTATGACATGAAGGAAGCGGCAGAACTGCTCTCCGAGGTGAAGCCTCGCCAAACGGTGTATACCCATATGTCTCATGACGTCGATGTTCGGAAGGAGCTGCCTCTTCCGGAGGGGGTCCGTGTGGCGAGGGCGGGGATGACCGTAAAGCTGAGTAAATGAAAAAAATAGTGAGTTTGTGTGACTAGGAGTGCAAAAATGTAGCGGAAGCGATTTCGCAGCCGAGTGGGATGCCTTGCACAGGTTTGAAGGCGCCGCTCTCTTACACAGACCTGGCCATGCCGTATCGATCAGGGTACAGCAGCTTGAAGCCGGCATGCTGGTACAGCTTGATTCCGGGCACGTCCGTGATGACGGTGACCTCGGCTCCGCTTGGTGCTATTTTTTTCAGGCGAGCCAGCAGTTCGGACACGATCGTATCTTCAAGCCCTTGATCCCGATAGGAGGCCGCAACCATAATATCCACCAGTTGAAAATAGAACGCGCCATCGCCCACGACCCTTCCCATCCCGATTAGCCGGTCATTGCCGTCTCGGGCTAGAAGGGACAGCAAGCTGCGGTTTAGCGCCGTCTCTATGGCCGAAATCTCAACCTCAGGCAGTCCTGCATCTAATCTTAGGTCCATGTATTCTTTACGCTGTGGAAATTCTTCGGTTATGTGCATATTCATCATAGTCAGCCTCCCGCTGTTAAGAAATGAGTTCCACTTGCCTCTACAACACTCAATATACAACATTGATGCAAGTGAGAAGATACCTTGTAGCAAATTCAACCAAGCCGAGGATGTTATCCCGTAAACCTTCTCATAGCACTTTAATGTTTTAATTTAAGGTTTGCCAATGGCCTGCGATTCTGGTAAAGTAGGTTCTCAATCGTGATTGGGGAGGGAACCGGCGTGCATTACTACAAGCCGAAAGATATCGCCAAAGAGCTGCAAATCAGCACGAGTGCTTTAAGGCATTATGAATCTTGGGGAGTGGTACCCCCTCCTGACCGGAACGAGAAAGGATACCGTTTATACACGCAGATGCATCTGGCCTACTTCCGTTGTCTCCGCGCCATGTTTCCCGGGTTCGGTTACGCGGTTACTTATGATGTGATTCGCCACATTCAGAAGAGGGAGATGGATGAAGCCCTCTGGATCGTGAATGGGGAGCAAGTCAAGCTTCAGCAGGAAAAAAATATTGCGGGCGAAACGCTTGCCTTGCTCGAGAACCCGGAGCTTAACATCATCAAAGACAGAAAGCTCAAAGCCCATATGACGATCGGGGAAGTCGCCGAACTGACCAACGTAGAGTCGTCCGCCATCCGTCACTGGGAGAAGGAAGGGTTGATCACCCCGGATCGAAATCCCGAGAATGGATATCGGCTGTACAGCCCATCGCAAGTCAGGCAGATTTTGCTGATTCGCTCGCTAAGGCGCACCGTGTATTACTTGGAGAGCATCAAGGAGATTATTCAGGCCGTGGAGCATCAAAGCATTGAGCAGGCCCAAAAAATGGTTCGCGAAGCGTTATCCGTCATTCATAAGCGGAATCTGCAGCAATTTAACGGCATCCATAAATTGATGGAGCTGTGCATGGAGGTAGGCCTGCTGGAGTTCAACGATGCGGCACTTCTGAAGCCGATTCTAACATTTAACCCGGACCGGGAATGATGGATAGGCCGAGACGGCTTTCCGGTGCCCATTTACTTGTTAACGAACACATGGACTCAATGTATAGACATGAACAAGCCCCCATGGATATCATGGAGGCTTATTTGCGTATATCTATTTGTCCCGGATATTAACCTTGGTTAAGCACGAATTTATCAATGACATGTTTCACGCCGTCTTCGTTATTCCCAAGCGTTACGTAATCGGCAATCGCCTTAAGCGGCTCAATCGAATTGCCCATAGCGACGCCAAGTCCGGCGGCCTCCAGCATTTCGTGATCGTTCCAGGAGTCGCCGACAGCGATGGTTTCCTTGAGATCGCAGCCAAAATGATCGGCTAGGAAGGTGAGGGCATGTCCTTTCGTGCCTTCCTTATGCATGAATTCAAGAAAATGAGGCTTGGATTTGGTAATATGCACTTCATCGCCCAGCAGCTCGCGGAATACAGGGATCAGTTCATCCAGATAGTCGGGATCGTCAATAATGAGCATTTTCGGGGTCGGTTTCTGAACCATCTTCATAAAATCAGGCTCGATATAATACGGCGTCCGGTTCAGGGCGCAGTAATCGATCAGCTTCTGGTTCTCTTCACGGGCATAAAGCTTGTCATCGATGTAGGTTTGCAGATGGAGATTATGCTCTACGCAGTATTCATACAGCTTCACGGCAGCGTCGACGGGAACGAAGCGTTCGTAGAGAACCTTTTCGTCGAGCAGATTTTTAATTAAGGCACCTTGGTAGGTGATAATAGGAACATTAAGTCCGGTTTGACGGGCAATTGCCTGAGCCGACGCATAGGCACGTCCGGTTGCCAGTGTCACAACGACACCGTGGGCTACGGCTTGCTCAAGCGCCTGCTGGACGCCGGGGGTTACTTCCTTATCGTCATTGATCAGGGTGTCGTCAATGTCGATCGCCATCAATTTGTAAGTTGTCATGGGTATCTCTCCTTTGGATTCTGTCTCTGTCTTTAACTCTATTGTACCTTCTGTGGCGCAGACTTCAATTCCGCAATCATCATTCCTGCCAAAATGCATAGACAACCGATGCCGCCGGTGAGCGTAAGCCGCTCTCCCGCAAACAGAATTCCGGTCAGCGCGGCGAATACCGGCTCCGTTGCATAGATGATGGCCACCCTGGACGGCGTCGTATATTTTTGACAGACGGTTTGGATCCAGAAGGCGAATGCGCTGGTGGGTCCGATGGATACCACCAGTGCCCACAGCACGTTCGGTTGGGTTAGCTTGTCCATCAGGTCGGTCACATTGCCGACATGTTCGGTTAGTGCAGATGCCGCTAAGCTTAATACCCCTACGACAGCCATCTGGAGCGCCGCCAGCAGCAAAGAGGGATATCGACCGGCATACACGCCCGTATAACCAATATGGAGCGCAAAACCGATGGCGCAAACGAATACCAGCAAATCCCCCTTATTCAAGCTCATGCCGGAACCGGTGAAGGTAAGCAGATACAGACCCGCTGCCGCAAGCAAGGCACTGATCCAGGTGAACCTGGAGATGGAGTGCTTTAACAGGGCATAGGATATGAAAGGGACCAGCACGACGGACAAGCCGGTAATAAAGCCTGTATTGGACGTGGTTGTGTACAGAAGGCCCGCGGTTTGAAAGGCGTATCCTATAAATAAAAAAAGACCCAGCAGGCAAGCATGCAGCAGCATGTTGCCGGATATTAGCTTCCACTGACTTCGGTAAAAGAGGGTGATGATCAATGCAAGGAGCAGGGCCGCTCCCAAAAAGCGGACGGAATTGAAAGCCATCGGCGGGAGCACGCGGACCGCATGCTGAACGATGAGGAACGTAGATCCCCACATCATAGCCACCAGAAGCAGGCTGAGATCGGCAATTCGTGAGCGATTCACTCGGTAGTCATCCTTTCTTGAAGATGTGAAACTCCTGATGAGATTCCCGTGCATTCGTCCCTGGTCGCAACCTTGGGCAAGTGATCAAATTGTATCCCATATCAGAGAATCGGACAACCATTTTTAAGCCTAACCCAAGTGGAAGGGGTAGACAAAAAGAGGATGATTTTGCTATACTATTGAACCGAACGTATATTCTCATAACCCTGGGCTATCGGACGTGAAGACCGGCAACGATCCATCGATCCCATAGTCAGCATTGAGCTTAGAAAGGAAGATTGTCATCATGATGGGCAGAGCTCATTTGATTATTAGCACAGGGGTCACGTTATCCGTCATGGGCATGAGCGGAGTGCCTGTCACATTGCCGGCTGCCGCAGTGGCTTTGGTTAGCGCACTGCTTCCCGACATCGACGAGCCCAACTCCCTGCTGGTTCGCAAAGCCATTCCTTCCGGGCTGCTGCGAATCCTTCAGCTGGCGATGATTGGCGCAGCCATCTTCGTTGTCTTCTACGGCAAGGAGTATGCCCCATGGAACATCGCCCTGGCCGGGCTGATCGGGGTGGTTTCGTACCTGCCAAGCCGGACCCTGCGCCATATTGTCATGTTCCTGATCGGTCTCGGACTGATATCCTTCGGGCAGGACTTCAGCCCATGGAACACGATTGCAGGCAGCGTGCTCATTGCAGGCTCCTTGGTAACCCACCGGGGGTTAACCCATACCGTCTATGCCGCAGCCGGATGGACGGGTCTGCTGTATTTTGCATCGCAGGGCAAGATCGGCGGGGAAAGTCTGTGGTTTGCCGGCGGTTTATCCTACTCGATTCATTTGCTCGCAGATGCACTGACCAACCGCGGAATCCGTCCGCTTCCTCCATTCAAATGGAGAATTAAACTGAAAATCATGAGCACCGGAAGCAAATGGGGACGCACGGTAGAGAATGCATGCATTGTGTTGACGCTGGTCCTTGTTTGGTATGTGTTTATGGCCTCCTCTTGATCCGAAGTATTCCTGTTTGAAATGAAAGAGCCTCCCACCCTTTGCAAATTGCACACGGGGCGGGAGGCTTATTTAGATTTCAGCCGGATCTATTCCTCAAGAAAGATGAGGCCGATCAGATCGTCGAACTCCAGGTTGCCGAAGTAATGCTTGACGTTGATGTCGGATAGGGCCGTGCGCACAGCAGTTTCTTCATACCGTTTGCCGCGCAGCAGGTTTTCAATATCCGCCACATCGCCGACGCCGAAGAAGTCGCCGTAAATCTTGATCTCTCCGATATGCCCTTCACGGATGTCCATGCGGATATCGATAATGCCCACCGGGAACTTCTTGGCATGCTTCACATTGCTTTCAGGGGATAGTCCATAGTTCCAATCCCAATTCTGGTAGCGTTCCTTCGAAATCTGGTTGATGATCTCCCAGTCCTTCTCTTGAAGGACATATTGGGGTACTTGATCAGGCTCCATACCGAAAATCGAGCGAAGCAGCTCCGCGCGGAACTGTTCGATCGTCATATCCGTACCAAGCAGCTCCTTAATGTTCGCCACGCGGCTGCGGACGGATTTGGTGCTCTTGGATTTGAATTTTTCCGGATTGGCATTCAGCGAGGCTTGGACATCATCCAGGTTCAGGTCAAACATGAGTGTGCCGTGGCTGAACATGCGTCCCCGCGTCGAGAACTGTGCGTTCCCCGAAATTTTCTTCTCGCCGACCTGCAGGTCATTCCGGCCGCTGAGCTCGGCGGGTACGCCCATCTTTTGCAGGAAGTTGATGACCGGCTGCGTGAACTTCAGGAAGTTGTGGAAGGACTGTCCGTCATCCTTCGTAATGAAGCTGAAATTCAGGTTGCCGAGATCATGGTATACAGCCCCGCCCCCGGACAACCGGCGTACAACCTGAATGTTGTTGTCACGAACGTATTCCTGGTTGATCTCTTCGATCGTATTCTGATGCTTTCCGATAATAATGGAAGGCTTGTTGATATAAAAGAGAAGGTAGCTCTCGTCCATGGACAAGTGCTTCAAGGCATATTCTTCAATCGCTAGGTTAATGGATGGATCATGGATCCCCTGATTATCGATAAATAGCATAGTATCCTCCGTCGTCACAATTCAAAATGTGGTGCTTCCAGACTATTGTAAACCAATTTTAAGACAGAGACAAAGCATTCCATGTTGACGAGTCAGGGACGGTAGCGACATAATGATGGCATTACATAACGGCAGGGCTTGCAAGAGCCAGGGCATGGAACAGGAGGAGCCCTTATGAACGACAAAAAACAACCCTTGATCGAGGTGTACGGCCACGGAGGGGACGTGGAGACGGCGGCTGCCGCATTCGGAAGGCAAGCCTCGGCTTTCCTGGATTACAGCGCCAATATTAACCCGCTCGGACCGCCGCAAGGGGTAATTACGGCCATACAAGAGGGAATGAGTGCGGTCATTCGTTATCCGGATCCGGGACACCGCAAGTTTAAGGAGCTGCTCGCAGCGGAGTTAGGCACCGATCCCCGGCGAATTTTAGTCGGCAACGGGGCGGCCGAGTGTATGGCGCTGTTGTTGATGGGCCTTACGCCAAGGACTGTGGGCGTGGTTGACCCGTGTTTTTCCGAATACCGGGAGTTGTCCTTAAAATTTGGCTCGGACATCCGCTCCGTGTGCGGACATCCGGAGAGGGACTGGCGTGCAGACAAGGCGGATGTGATGGAGCTGTTGACTCGCACGGATCTCGTGTTTTTGGGACAGCCCAACAATCCGAACGGGGTTCAGTACAGCCTTGAGGATATCCGTGAAATAGCGGCATGCGCTGAGCAAGAAGGGACCTGGCTGGTGCTGGATGAAGCCTTTATCGACTTTATTCCGCTTGAAGACAGACAGACCCTGATGCCAGAGCTTCAGGACTATCCTCGAACCGTGATTGTCCGATCGATGACCAAGTTTTATGCGATTCCGGGTTTGCGGCTCGGGTATACGGCCGCGCATCCCGATGTGATACGCAAGATGGCAGGCAAGCAGGTGACATGGAGCGTCAATGGACTGGCGCTGCTTGCAGGAGAGGCATGTCTTGGCAGCGGGAGGGACTACGAGCAGAATACGCTGCATTTGATTCGCGCAGAGCGCGAGAAGCTCATACGGGGTGTACGAGCGCTGGGGCTTGACGTTACGCCGGGGGAGGCCAATTTTCTACTCATGGAGCTTCCGCGGCCCTGGAATGCCGAGATGTTTCAGTCGGAGATGGGGAGACGCGGCGTGCTTGTCCGCAGCTGCGCCATGTACCCGGGCCTCGGTGAGCGTCATATCCGGCTGGCCGTTAAACATGTTGAAGATAACGACAGGCTGCTTGCCATTATGGCGGAGGTTTTTGGGATTTGTTCTGAAGAAGAAGCAACCTAGGATATCAAGCGGCAAATGAGTTTGGGATCAGGCAGATTTAGATCATAGAGAGCAGGGAGAGAGAAGCATGGCCGTACCTTTTCTGAAAGGCAAGAATCACTTATATCGTTCGAATGCGTGGCAAGGAGCGGTGGTGTCCCTCGAATCGGAGCAGGAACAGCCGCATATCCGCATATCGCTTCCGGAGCCGGCTGCGTTTATTAGCAGCGCCATATATGGCGGCGGATTCGTGCGTTTGGATCATATCGTGAACCGTTATGTGGACCGGCATTATGATTGCAGCGACCCCGTGAACGATATGTTTAACTTTATGGGTGCTCACGGTTATCCGGCTGAATCCACAGCTGGATTGATGACGGCGGTAAACCTGAAATATGCCTCCATCCGGGAAGAGCGGAGTGAACAAGTTTCCATCCTTTGCTGCACCACCGCCGGCGTGGGCAATGCAGCCCGTGCCGGGTCGAGTCGAACGACCTTTGCGGCTTACCAGCCGGGCACGATTAATATTATGCTGCTGATCGACGGGATGATGACGCCGGCATGCATGCTGAACGCCGTGTTGACCGCGACGGAAGCGAAGGCCGCCGCGCTGTATGACCTGGGCGTGAAAGATCATGAAACCGGAGCCGTCGCGACCGGGACGACAACGGACGCCATGGTCCTTGGGGTCAGCGGCAATACAGCCTATGGCGTAAATCACCATTATGCCGGAACCGCAACCGATCTGGGCGGCATGATCGGCCGCCTTGTCTACGAGAGTGTTACGGAAAGCATTGCCGCCGAAAGAGAGGACCGGATATGACCGTCGTGTGGGTCATTTGGGCTGCGGTCGTGCTGGACCTGCTGATCGGAGATCCGAGATGGCTCCCCCATCCCGTCATTGGCATGGGGAAAGCCATCCGCCGGGTTGAAGGCTGGATTCGCCATTGGGCGACTTCCGCTCAGAGCCTGAAGCGGGCGGGGATACTGCTGCCGGTGATCGTGGCCGGCGGCTCCTTCGTGCTGGCGTGGCTGCTGCTGGAGCTGTGCGCGGCGATTCATCCTTGGCTTGCGTGGGGGGTGGAGATCGTGCTTATTGCGACTACGATTGCCATCAAGGGGCTGCGAGGGGCAGGATTGGAGGTCTACGGCCATCTTCGCTCCGGCCATATCGCGGAGGCCCGGCGCGCGCTCAGCATGGTTGTCGGGAGAGACACCGGCCATCTGGATGAGCCGGAGATTGTGCGGGGAACGGTGGAGACGGTTGCGGAGAATATCGTGGATGCGGTCATCGCTCCGCTGTTTTTTGCCCTGATCGGGGGAGCGCCGCTGGCGATGGCCTATCGGGCCGTAAACACGCTCGACTCCATGGTCGGTTATAAAAACGAGAAATACCAGCATATCGGCTGGGCATCCGCAAGGCTGGACGATATGGCCAATTGGATACCGGCACGCCTGACCGCAGGGCTGTTGACCATGGTAGCTGCGATGTTTTCGCTGCAATGGAAAAAAGCGATCAAGATGGTCAGAAGAGATGCGCGAAAGCACCCCAGCCCGAACAGCGGCTTCCCGGAATCAGCCGTTGCCGGTGCTCTGGGCATTCGTCTGGGAGGCGAGAATTCCTATCAGGGTATCATCTCGTTCCGGGCTTACATGGGGGATGCTGATCGCCCGCTTGAAGCGGAGGATATCCGGGTGACCAACCGTTTGCTGCTGGGCGTATCGGTTTTGTTTACGTTACTGGGTACCGTTGTGCTCGGACTTGTTGCTGCATCAGGAGGAAGGCTGTGGATATGAGGATTACCCTGCATCTGGTCCGTCATGGCCGCACGCTGTGGAACGAGGAGCGCCGTTATCTCGGTCACGAGGATCAAGGGATTCTGAGGGAAGGCAGACAGCAGCTCCTCCCGCTGCGGGAAAGGTTTTTTACCGGGCAGTTTGTCCGGATCTATTGCAGCGATCTCCTTCGATGCAGGCAGACGCTGAATGTTATCCTATCGGATTCAACAATGGCTGCTATTCCTGATGATGAAGCTTTGGGCAGGTTTATACCGGGTGTCGAGTATGATCCGCGCCTGCGCGAGCTTGACTTCGGGGATTGGGAAGGGAACACCTACGAGGATTTGAAGTCGGATACCTCCTATCGACGCTGGATTGATAACCCTGCAGAAGTTACGCCGCCGAATGGGGAGAGCTGGGAAGCGTTCCGTTCCCGGGTTCAGGCATTTTTGACCGGATTGTCTTTGGATTTGAAGGAACTGTTGCATGTGGAGGAAGATCCGGATACCCTTGTGCAGGCAGAGGCAGAGGCAGAGGCAGAGGCAGAGGCAGAGGCAGAGGCAGAGGCAGAGGCAGAGGCAGAGGCAGAGGCAGAGGCAGAGGCTGCTGGCTACGGCCTGGGAACACAGAGAGCGGGGCTTGATGTGCTTGTGGTCACCCATGGGGGCGTTATCCGGCAGATCGCCGCAGCCACCCTTCCGCATACGGAATTCTGGGGGACGCAGGTATCGCCGGGCGAGGAGCTCAAGCTGCAATTGACATGGGATGGAGAACGCTGGCAAGGCGTACGGGTAAGCGAATAAATGAAATCGTATGATATCGGTGCGGAATGGGCGATAACGGGATGAATCCGTATCCTGACGCATTTGAAACGACCGAAACTTTCGGTTGTAAGAGGAGGGTTTATCGCCTATAATCTTGGGCAGAGAAACCATGCTTGGCCTATCATACATAAATTCATATTATTTGCGAGGGTCCCGGACAGAAGGCGTTATTGTCTTTCTGCCGGGTTAATAGGGAAGCCGGTGCAAGTCCGGCACGGTCCCGCCACTGTGAAGCAGGGACTTCTCCATATGCCACTGAGCCATAGCGCTTGGGAAGGCGGAGAAGTCGTTACAGCCTGCAAGTCAGGAGACCTGCCCTCGGCGAATGAATGACGGTCCTTCGAGGAGAGGATTACGTTTGCCGAACCCATGCAGCATGTATGGGCGGAAGTTTAAGGCGCTATCTGTGAACGGTTATCCAGATGTCCTTATGTTAAAACGTAATCCCTGAGTCCTTGTTTACGAGGAGTCAGGGATTTTTGCTTCTTTTGGAGTATGACGATTGATGTTTTTCTCCCGGTAAGGATCAGTTGAAGGAATGTAGACTTGCAGCGCCAGGTTCTCAATTATGTATAGGGGGATTTCAAGAGATGAAAGCATTAAACAAAACATGGTCCGTACTTCTGGTAGCCATACTGATGGCCCTGGCCTTGGTCGGCTGTGGAGGCGAAGAAGCGGCGCCGAAGGATACAACGCCGCCTGCACAGCAGGAAGAGCAGAATAACGAAGCGCCGGCAAATTCCGGCGAAGAGCTTAAAACGGCGTATCCGCTGACCGTTAAGGATTCAACCGGGGTTGAAATGACGTTTGAGAAAGCTCCGGCCAAAGTTGCATCCCTGACACCGTCCGAGACGGAAAAACTGTTCGCCTTGGGCCTGGATGAGGAAATCGTTGGCGTGTCCGATAATGACGATTATCCGGAAGCGGCCAAATCCAAGCCTAAATTGGGCGGGTTTCAAGTGAATGAAGAGGCTATTATTGCAGCCGATGCCGATGTGGTATTTGCCGCTTCGATGAATGCCCAGAATGCCGAGAAATTGCGTGAGCTTGGCGTTACCCTGTTCGTCAATGATCCGAAAACCATTGATGCCGTGATGGAGAACATCGAACTGATCGGGCAAATTACCGACCGTCAAGCGGAGGCGAAAGCGGTCGTGGATCAGATGAAGCAGGAATTGGCTACCGTTACGGAAGCCGTGAAAGCCGTGAAGGATGAAGACAAGAAGAAAGTATACGTAGAATTCTCTCCGGGATGGACTGTCGGCAAGGGCGAGTTTATGGATGAGATCATCACCTTAGCTGGCGGCGTTAACGCAGCCGGCGATGCGGAAGGCTGGTTCGAAATCAGCGAGGAAAATATTATCGCTGCGAACCCCGATGTCATTTTGTACACGGACGATGTGGTAGATGAAGCAACCAAGAAAACATTGGATCAGCTGATTAAGGAGCGCGGCGGCTGGGATCAGATCGATGCCATCAAGAATGATCAGGTCATTTCCGTGGATGCGAACCTGCTGAGCCGTCCGGGTCCCCGTGTGACGCAAGGGTTGATTGAAGTGGCGAAGGCCGTTTATCCGGAACTGATGAATCCATGAGTAAAAAACTTGCAGGATTCGGTGCGGCCGGCATACTCCTATTACTGTTAACCTTGGTTGTCAGTCTCGGAATCGGCTCCGTGCACCTGCCTGTGAGAGAGATTGGGGCGATGCTGCTGCACCGGCTGCCGGGAATCGGCGATTCCATCGTTCCGGGCTGGGAAGCTTCCTCCGAGCAAATCCTCATGAAGGTGAGATTGCCGCGGATCCTGCTTGGGATGCTCGTTGGAGCCTCCCTGGCGGTGGCCGGAGCCGCCTTTCAAGGCGTACTTCGCAATCCGCTGGCGGATCCGTTTACGCTCGGTGTATCCTCGGGTGCTGCGCTTGGCGCAGCATCCCTGATTTTTTTCGGGATGGAATATTCCTTTGCCGGAGGTTACACGCTGCCGCTTGTAGCGTTTATGACCGGAGCAGGCACCCTATGGGCCGTTCTGCTGTTGGCAAGGGATCAAGGAAAACTGCCGATCCACGGGCTCATTCTGTCCGGTGTGGTGATGCAGTCGTTTCTGGGCGCCGTCGTTTCCTTTTTGACGGTCATGTCCAAAGATACGGTAAACCAGATCCTGTACTGGACGATGGGGAGCCTGAGCATGCGTGGATGGTCGTATACGGCCATCCTTTTCCCGTATTTTATCGCAGGTTTTATATACTTATGGAGCAGGTCGCGGGCGCTTAATATTTTGTCGCTGGGGGAACGGCAGGCCGCCCATATGGGCTTGAATGTGGATCGGCTGAAGACCAGCGTGCTCATCGTGGCTACCCTGCTTGCCGCCGCAGCCGTGTCGGTCTCCGGCGTGATTGGATTCGTGGGACTTGTGGTACCGCATATGATCCGGCTGATCACCGGCTCCGATTATCGCGTCATTGTTCCACTGTCGGCTCTGGGCGGCGCGATATTCATGGTCTGGTGCGATACGGCGGCACGGTCCGTGCTGGCACCAACGGAAATACCGCTCGGTGTGGTTACGGCATTCATAGGCGCTCCATTCTTTGCGTTTTTGCTATACCGGAACAAAAAACGGCGCAGGGAGGGTTTATCATGATTACAGCTCAAGGACTTGGCAAAGCCTATGGCAAGGTGCCGATTCTTGAAGGCGTGGACCTTCATATTGCCGAAGGGGAATGGTGGGGAATCATCGGTCCGAACGGAAGTGGTAAGTCTACCCTCATGCAGCTGTTATCCGGTGTGGAGAGCCCTACGAAAGGAAGCGTGACGCTTCGGGGGAAGGAGCTTGGACACTATAATCGAAAGGCACTGGCCCGGATCGTGGCGGTGCTTCAGCAGGAAGGGCTTGATCCTACCGATTTTACCGTCCGGGAAGTGCTGGAGATGGGAAGATTCCCATTCCTGAACTGGCTTGGCCGTGAAGATAAGGATGCAGCACCGCTCATTGAGGCCGTTATCCGAAAGCTGGATCTGCATGGTCTGGAGGAACGGCGGCTTACCGAGTTAAGCGGCGGTCAACGCCAGCGTGTAGCACTTGGCAAGGTAATGGTCCAGGAGCCTTCGCTGCTGATGCTGGATGAACCGACGACCTATCTGGATATCCGCTATCAGCTACAATTCATGGATATGGTGGCGGAGTGGCGGAACTCGTCCGGGATTACGGTGATCAGCGTACTGCATGATCTGAATCTGGCAGCTCAATTTTGCGACAAACTGCTGGTGCTTGATCAGGGAAAGATCGCGGGGGTTGGCAAGCCGGAGGAAGTTTTGACAGCGGCGTATATACGCCAAATCTTCCGGGTGGAGCCCTCGATTGTCGCCCATCCCGAGAATGGTGCTCCGCAGGTGCTGTTAACGGCGAATAGCACGTGGTCCTGACCGATGTTGCTGCATGTTCCGCTGGGGATGTAAGATTTAGGAACAAGATATGAGGAGGTCGTTTCATTGACGGATACAATCGTGAATCGTTTAAATCGCATCATGGCAAACATTAAACCGCTGAGTGTGGAGGTGCAGAACGAAACAGCCGCTTATTTGGATACGCTGACGAAGCCTCCGGGCAGTCTGGGCAAGCTGGAGTCGCTAGCGATCCAATTAGCGGGGATCACAAGGAATTTGAAGCCGTCGTTCACCCAAAAATCCGTCGTTGTCATGGCTGGTGATCATGGAGTCTGTGAAGAAGGAGTCAGCGCATTTCCGGCTGAGGTAACGCCCCAGATGGTCATGAACTTCCTGAATGGAGGAGCGGCTGTGAATGTGCTGGCCCGTCAGGCGGGGGCAGACGTGCATTGTGTGGACATCGGTGTTGCGATCGAGCTGAACCATGAGAAGCTGATGTCGCGGAATGTTGGCAGAGGAACCGCCAATATGGCCAAAGGGCCCGCGATGACAAAGGAAGCGGCGCTGCTGTCCATTGTAACTGGTGCTGAGGTAGCTGCCGAGTTGGTATCGCAAGGAACGCAAATGTTCGTGACCGGGGAGATGGGCATTGGGAACACGACACCGAGTGCGGCGATCTTCTCCGTTCTGTCCGGCAAACAGCCATCTGAAGTCGTGGGCAGGGGAACCGGCGTAACCGATGAACGGCTGCTACATAAGATTCGAGTTGTGGAACAGGCTATACAAGTTAATAGACCTCATGCCGATGATCCCCTCGACGTGCTCGCCAAAGTTGGAGGTTATGAAATCGGCGGGTTGGCTGGACTGATTCTGGGTGCGGCTGCCCATGGTTGTCCCGTTATCATTGACGGCTTCATATCCAGTGCGGCGGCGCTGGTTGCCAAATGCCTCTGTCCGGACGCCCTCTCCTATATGATTGCCTCTCATGTTTCGCATGAACAGGCGCATGTTCTTCTGTTGAAAGAGCTGGGGCTGCATCCGATGCTGCAAATGGACATGCGTCTTGGCGAGGGTACAGGCGGAGTACTGTGCCTGCATCTGGTCGAGGCGGCGTGCCGGATCATGAATGAGATGGCGACGTTTGAGAGCGCCGGAATCAGCGGAGGGGCCATATGAGTCATCGTGGAAGCGTGTTGGTAACGGGTGGGGCCAGAAGCGGAAAGAGCTCATTCGCGGAGAAGCTGTGCATGAAGCGCTCGGAGTCCGGAACGTACGTGGCGACTGCGCAAGCCTATGACGATGAGATGAGGGAGCGGATCCGAATTCATCAAGACCGTCGGCATGATTCCGCCTACGGTTGGGAGACGGTCGAGGAGCCTGTCGCCCTGCCGGAACTGCTGGATACGCTGGGCCAATCCCAACCTGATGCCCCTGCGGTGGTAGTGGACTGCCTGACGCTGTGGCTTACGAACGTGCTGCTGCAAGCCGAGCCTGAAGGAAGTGCCGCAATGGAAGAACGGCTGGGACTTCAAATCGGCAGACTGGCAAGAGCGGTGCAGGGTTATCCGGGAATGGTCATTCTGGTAACAAATGAAGTGGGGTCGGGGATTGTTCCGGAATACCCGCTAGGCCGAATATATCGCGACTGGGCAGGGATTATGAATCAGAGGCTGGCCCAGGCATGTGATGAAGTGTTTTTGGTGACTGCGGGAATTCCGATGGAAATCAAGAGCAGGGAGTATCGCATATGAGCAAGATGATCGAAGCGGCTGCGGCCGCTTTTCAATTTCTATCGAGGCTGCCGGTGCGGAGGGAAATTCCTTTTACGCCGGAAGTGCAGCAACGGAGCGTCATTTTTTATCCATTGGTAGGGGCGGTTATCGGTATTATCGTTGCCGGATTGGGACTGGGCCTAAGCTTTGTGCTGCCTTCTTTTCCTGCTGCCGTCATTCTGCTGGTTGTATGGGTAGCGCTGACGGGAGGGCTGCACCTCGATGGCTGGATGGATAGTGCTGATGCGCTGCTCAGCCATCGTTCGCGTGAGAAGATGCTGGAAATCATGAAGGATAGCCGTGTAGGTGCGATGGGGGTCATGGCGTGTATGCTGCTGCTCCTTCTGAAAGCTTCCTTGATCATGTCTGTGTGGGATTTGTCAGCCGGGGCATGGAAACAAGAGGCATGGCTGCTGGTGCTCGCTCCCGTTTGGAGTCGCTGGTTTATGGTCCACGCGATGTACCGCTGGCCGATGGCACGGGGGAGCGAGGGTCTTGCCGCTCTATTTCACGGATTGACCGCCGGAAGGAGATCGATGGCAGGCGTAATGGCCGCCCTGTTAACGCTAGTTATTGTAGGTTTGCTATGGATCACGGCAGGCGAGACTAATCTGGGGATGATTGAAATCGGAGGAACCCTTGTCATACCCATCATCGCCTGGGCGACTGGAAGTTTAACGGCAGAACGGATGAGCCGAAGACTTGGAGGACTGACGGGAGATACTTATGGAGCGCTCAATGAACTGATTGAGACGGTTGTGTTAATATTTGTGGTTCTCCTTTTGAAGTTTACATGATATGATAGTAGAGTGATATCAGTGGTAATCCGATCAACATAGTCGACATAATCCGCATCGATGGGAAACTAACGATTTTTGACAGGAATTTTCTCAATCGGGTAATGATATGTTTAGAGTGGGCTGTAATGGATATGAATACATACTAGCGCACTTATGACATGAGGATGGAGCACATATATCCTTATTTAAAGAATGGGAGGAATCATTAGGATGGAAACGCTTTGGGTTATCATCAATGTCCTTGTTCTGATTCTGCTGGTCGGTATTTTGTACTGGATGCAGAGAAAGCATTACTCGTTTACCAAACGCGTGTTTGCCGGACTTGGATTGGGTGTGTTGTTCGGAGTGGCACTGCAGCTCATCTATACTTCGACCTCCGATGTGGTGGTGAAATCCACCGATTGGTTTAATCTGATAGGATACGGTTACGTTAGACTTCTGCAAATGATGGTCATTCCGCTTATCATGGTGTCGATCATATCGGCCATCATGAAGCTGAAGGGCGGAAAGAATCTGGGCAAAATGAGCGGGCTTATCATTACGGTGCTGCTTCTGACGACAGCCGTAGCCGCTGCTGTCGGGATTACGACCGCGCTGGCCTTCGATTTGTCCGCGGTGAATATCCAGGGCGGTGCTGCGGAGGAGCAGCAGGGTGCCCTGCTGCAAGAGCGGCTCGGGGATGTTGAGGGCCGTACGCTGCCCCAGCAGATCCTGGATTTCATTCCGAGCAATCCGTTTGCCGACATGACGGGGGCACGAAGAACTTCGACGATTGCGGTCGTCATTTTCTCGGCCTTCATCGGGATCGCCGTTCTCGGGTTGGACCGAAAAAACAAGGAGCAGGCGGAAACGTTCCGCAACATGATCTCTGCGGTCTACGGCGTGGTTATGCGCATTGTGACGCTGGTGCTTCGTCTGACGCCTTACGGGATTCTGGCACTCATGGCCAAAACGATCGCCACGACCGATCTTGCGGTGATCATAAATCTGATCGATTTCGTCCTTGCTTCGTACGTGGCTTTGATCGCGATGTTCATTATCCATCTGGTGCTGCTGGCGATATTCGGGTTCAACCCGTTCAAATACGTCAAGAAGGTGTTCCCGACGCTGACCTTTGCCTTTACTTCGCGTTCCAGCGCGGCCACGATCCCGCTTAACGTGCAGACCCAGAACAAAAAGCTGGGCGTCTCGGAAGGCATCGCGAACCTATCGGCATCGTTTGGCGCCACGATTGGGCAGAACGGCTGCGCGGGCATTTATCCTGCCATGCTGGCCGTCATGATTGCGCCGACAGCCGGCGTGGACCCGACCTCATGGTCGTTCATCCTTACCCTGATCGTGGTCGTGATGATCAGTTCCTTCGGTGTGGCGGGTGTCGGAGGCGGAGCTACCTTCGCATCGCTCATCGTGCTCTCCACGATGAACCTGCCGGTTGCCTTGGCGGGCCTGTTAATTTCCGTCGAGCCGCTGATCGATATGGGACGGACGGCACTGAACGTGAATGACTCCATGACAGCCGGCGTGATTACCGGGAAAGTCATGAATGAAGTGGATAAAGACGTGTACAACGACGACAACATTGAACTGGATATGGTTCAGGCATAACATATCCGTGGGAGCCATCTTGAAGGCATTGTTTCTGCCGGAGGATGGCTCTTCTAGTACATAGAGAAAGCCCGAATACCGTATGTGAAACGGTAATTCGGGCTTTTTTCGTATGCTGAACATTGCATTATCCGAGGATGGTCAGTTCTTTCGGGAAAGAGGTCAACACCTCGACGCCATCCTTGGTTACGATCACATCGTCCTCGATCCGCACGCCGCCTACGCCTTGCAGATAAATGCCGGGCTCGATCGTGAATACAGCCCCCGGTTGCAAAATGTCCTGGTTCAACCCGTGGATGGATGGATATTCGTGGACATCCATGCCAAGCCCGTGACCCAAGCGATGTACAAAAGCTTGTCCGTATCCTGCGTCGTCAATCACTTTGCGAGCCGCTTGGTCAATCGATCCATAGGTTACGCCGGGCTTTACAGCCTGAATGCCGGCCAGGTTCGCTGCGAGAACCGTCTTATAAATGTTGACGGCTTCGGGCTTCAGCTCGCCTACCGCAAAGGTACGGGTAATATCCGACGCATAACCCCCCGCATACACACCCAAATCGAACATGAGCAGATCCCCTGCTTCAATTCGGCGCGTACCGGGAACACCATGAGGCAAGGCGGTGTTGGGGCCGGATAATACCATGGTGGCGAAGGATGGAGCATCCGCACCCAATTTTTTCATTAAGTACTCCAGTTCTGCCACAACCTCAATCTCACTGACGCCGATTTTGATCTGGGCGAGGCCTTGTGTCAGAACATCCTCAACCAGTCTTACTGCATGCTTGATGATCTTCACTTCATCGGCCGATTTTCGGATTCGGAGATCTCGGAGCACAGCGCCAACATCCTCGATCCGGTTCGCGTTCACATGCTGCTGCAGCTGCTCATAACGGGAGACGGTGAGCTGATCCTTCTCTAGCGCCAGCGTACCGGCTGCGCCTTGAAACTGCTGCTTCAGCAAGAGATACGGATTATCGGTATCCTGATGCGTGACAATATGCTTAACCGTTGAAGCAGCCTCGGCTGCGTCTGCATCCAATGCCGGTACGATCAGCACCGGATCATTCGCAGAGGAGAGGAGCAGCCCCAAAAAGCGTTCATGGGGATCACTCGCAAATCCGGTCAAATAGTAAACATGCTTGGGGTCAGTTACCAGGACATGATCCCAGCCCTGTGTATTCATGGATTGTAGCAAACTTTGCAATCGTTCATTCATCCTGTTCATTCCTTTCTTAATCCGAAGACGGTTGTCACACCATTAATGCTAGGGTATCGCGTTCAATCGCGTAAGTAAAGTGGAGGGACTTGGCGGATGGCTTGTATTCGTTCAGATTTCACTTTATTTCTCGTTGATCTCGATTACGTACGTGCTGGTTACTATTTTATTCCCGGTATTCGAACCCGAGACGTGGAATTTGATTACGGATAAAACGTCACCGGGTTATAATCAAGCGCTCATCCAGCTCATCATATTTGAGACCGTGGTTAATGTGATATTTGTTATCACGGCAGTCATCGCATTATTTTTACTATATCGCAAAAAAAGGGCGTTTCCCAAATTGATGATCGGTTATATATCATTTAGTTTGCTGGTAAGCATCGTGGACTATGCTGCTGTTAGCCAAATTGAAATTATGGCTCAGGGGGATAACGGGAAATTCATGAGTGAATGGATCCGGTCGTTATTATACGCCAGTATCTGGATCCCGTATTTCATTCGCTCCAAGCGTGTGCGAAACACCTTCGTAAATTAACGCCTTGAAAAAATAGAAGCGTTTTTTCGCTGCCTCTTGTACAATAGATCTCGTACAAAAAGATTACGCATCTATTCGGAGGTAGGGCATCGTGACGCATCAATATCGTATCGATTATGCCGTCAAAGAGGATTTGCCGGCCATTGTGGACATTTACAATTCGACGATTTCAGGCAGAAAAGTAACCGCCGATCTGGAGCCGGTCACGGTGGAGAGCCGTATACGCTGGTTTGAAGAGCACAGCAACGATTTTCGTCCGCTGTGGGTTATGCGGTCCGATGAAGGGATGGTTGCATGGATGAGCTTTCAATCCTTTTATGGTCGTCCTGCCTATAACGGCACAGCTGAGATCAGTATATACGTAAACGAGAAATATCGCGGCATTGGTGCCGGCAGCATATTGATTCAGAAGGCAATCGAGGAGAGTCCGCGCCTTCGCGTCAGTAATCTGGTCGGATTTGTATTCGGTCATAATGAGCCAAGCCTCAAGCTGTTGAAGAAGTTCGGCTTTGAACAATGGGGGCTTCTCCCCGGGGTTGCGGAGCTTGACGGCATCAGGCGGGATTTGGTCATTGTAGGTCGTGCCGTTTAAGTGTCGATTCGTTAATGGATTGATTTATGCTGTGCCTTAAAGCATGCAGATTAACCTATAAAAAAGCTGTCCCTCCGGTAAATGAGAGGACAGCTTTTTCATGGTGTTATGACATTGACAGGAAGCATTCGCGCTGTATATTTGGATATGGTCAATTTCTTGATATATTATAAGGGATTTTTAGTTCCAGAGGAAACGGGAGGTTATATTCGATATGAACACAAACATAACCAATATGAAGCCGATACGGTTTCTGGAAGGCGAGCGGATCTACTTGCGTCCCTTTGGAGAAGAGGACACCGCAGCGTATTTTCAAACGCTGTTTAATCCTGAAACACGGAGGCTGACCGGGACGAAGCAGGCTTTTACGATGGAAGGGGTGCGTCGGTATATCGAGGAGAAATCCGGTAATCATGACACCATCCTGCTGCTGATCGCTTTATCGGATAACGATCAGATGATTGGCGACATCGCGCTGCAGGATATCGATTATGTGAACCGGAACGCAAACATGCGAATCGCCCTTGATAATGGTGATCATCTTGGCAAGGGGTACGGACCGGAAGCCATCAGGCTTTTGCTCGAATACGCTTACGGAATCCTTAATCTTCATCGGATCGAACTGCAGGTGTTTGATTATAACAAGCGTGCCATCAAGGCATATGAGAAGGTGGGCTTCAAGCGCGAAGGGGTTCAGCGAGACGCTTTGTACTACCAACATCGTTACCATGATTCTATTATAATGAGCATGCTGGAGGAGGAATACAGGGCGCTGTACCATCAAGGGCAATAGCATCCTGGCTGCCTGAACCATGAAGTTGCGTGCAAACCATTCGTGGTTTTCTGCATTCCAAACCCTTGCCGCCATCTAGTACGCTTGGGGTAATGTCGGATGTAAAGGATGTGCGTGATTTGAAAACAGAGATTCATATATATCAAGCGGAACGGAAGGATCTGGACAAGGCAGCCGCTCTGTTTAATCAGTATCGTCAATTCTATAAGCGGGAAGCTGATTGGAATGGGGCCGAGCAATATATCAGGGAGAGGCTGACCCAAGGCGATTCCGTAATTTATTTAGCGGATTGCAATAGCGGGGGAACCCTGGTCACGGCTGGCTTTCTACAGTTATATCCATCCTTCTCATCGCTATCGATGTCCAGGTTGTGGATCTTGAATGACCTGTACGTGGATTCCGAATATCGCGGGCTTGGTATCGGAAGGAAACTGCTCCATCAAGCCCAAACGCACGCCCTTCAGACCGGAGCCAAGGGGCTGACCCTGTCCACGCAGCTTCATAACGTGCCTGCTCAGCATTTGTATGAATCCGCAGGGTATGTGCAGGATGAAGAATTTGCGTATTATTATTTGGATTTATCATAACGAAGGGTCATCAATAACAAACAAAGACGATACTCCAGATGGAGCTATCGTCTTTGTTTGTTATTGATATATCGAGCGTATTTTGCGGAAAACCTCAACCCGGGCTATTTTAAGTTCCCACATCTGGTCCAGCAGCTTCCGCTGCATATCTTGATCATCTGTTGCTTTCAGTTCATTGTACAGGGCAAACATGCGGTCATTGATTTGGTTCACGCATTGCCACAGCTCTTGTTCCGTGCATTCCTCCGACTTCACTTGGTTCTCGCCCTGCGGTTCCTGCAAGTGATGAAGTGTACGAATAATGTCTGCTTGCCACTTCCGATCTTCTAAGCGAATAGCCAAACCGAGAAGATCCAGATAATCATCGAGGGTCAGAGATGTCGGTTCTTTATCGCATTGATCCAAGTTGAAAGCCCCCTTAGCAAACTGCTAATCATCTTTATACCAAGTATTATACTTGGTATTGTGAGTTTTTCAAGAGGAAAAATAACGAGTATATTGTGATAAACATGCTTTCGCTTGTTGCAACCATGCGAAGGAATCAATATAGTTAAATGTGACCGTATTTTTCCAATCCAAGGAGTAATATGAATGAAGGTAATTCTCGTAGATGACGAACCGTTGGCCTTGAAATATTTAGAACGTCAGCTGTTAAAACTGGATACCCTGTCTATAGATGTAATAGGTACATATACGAATCCCTATGAAGGACGAAACGAAATACTTGCAAGGGACGTCGACATCGTGTTTTTGGACATCAGCTTGCCGGAATTGAACGGCATTGAGCTGGCAGAGCAGCTGCTTGAGCAGAAGCCTCATCTCTGTATTGTATTTGTGACGGGGTATCACGAATATGCAGTCACCGCGTTTGAATTGAATGCTGTAGACTATATTGTTAAACCTGTCCAGATGGATCGAGTCGCCAAAACGATGGAGCGTTTGCGAAGCCGCATAGCATCCAGGCCAGAAGAGGTCATGGAGCCCCATCGTAACATTCGGATGACAATGTTTCGCCAGGTTATGATCGAGCAGCCGAATGAGCAGGGGCAATTCGCTCTGCTTCATTGGCGGACGACCCGGGCTCAGGAGATATTCATCTATTTGCTTCAGCATAGAGGACAGCTTGTACGAAAATCGGCATTGATCGACATGTTATGGCCGGAGTTTGATATGGATAAAGCCTATCCTCAGCTGTACACGGCCATTTATCATATCCGAAAAACACTGGAGCCTTTTGATACCCGATTCCAAATCACCAACACGACGGAAGGCTATGTGCTGAATATCGAAGGCGTGCAGCTGGATATTGAGGAGTGGGAGAACTGGTTGATGTCAAATCCCTCCGTGTCGGCCGAGTCCATTGAAGGACATATTGAAATGATGAAGTTGTACACGGGAGACTATCTGCAGGAATATGACTATTGGTGGGCAGAAGGGGAGCGTCAAAGGCTGAAGGAGCTGTGGCTTAGCGTTTCTTTGTCCATGGCGGAATGGTATGTGGATCAGGAACGCATCGATGAAGCCATATTATGCTACTTCTCGATCCAGAGACAGCACTCCCTGGAGGAGAAGGCTTATTTTTCATTGATGAAAATATATGCTTTGCAGGATAACCCAGCCCAGGTGCACCGTCAATTCAGTCTTCTGTGTCAGGTGTTAGAAGATGAGATGGGCGAGGAGCCCAGCCCTTACATTGTGAAATGGTACGATGAATGGAGCAATGGAATCCAAGTCACTAATATGAAATAGATCTAATAGCCAAGCCCGCATACGATATGAAATCACCGGTTGTTCAACCGGTGATTTTTTGTATATTTCTGCCCGAATCTGTGGTCCTTCCGGTGGTTGTTCAGAAATTGTAGAGGATGGTCTCCTATACTATGGAGTGAACCATAACAATCGGGAGGTACATGATTCGGTTATGAAATTCATTCGGAAATTTAAGGAATCTTCGCTGTATAAGGCCATGGGTTTGGAGCTTGGAACGTTTCGGGAGATCGAGCTTGATGCGGAGAAGGACCTCCAGCATTGCAGAGGTTTCTATGTTCACTTCAACGGCAAACGGATTGGCATCGTTGCTACGGATGAGGGTCCGGTATTTCTGTGTGGTCAGGAAAAGTACTTGCTGGATGACCGTACCGTTCATTTTTTGTTGCAAAAAAATGCCGAGGTTAACACATTTATCTTCATGTGGGACGGGGGAGTGAAACTCCAAATTCCCTATTTGCGGTCGTTAATCGAGTACAACGGAAAATGGGTGGATGATTCAATTTTCGACTTTTTTTCGTGGATCTATGAAGCATCCGGGAGAAAAAGATTCTACTCTTACTATACGGTGAAGTATGTATCCGCTGCGGAATTATGTCCGCACCAGCCGCTGCAGCGTCCGGGCAAGACCTTATCGTTTGTATAGGGGCCTGACCCGGCCCGTTTATTTATTGGACTTTATGGAAAAGGAACAGACAACAGCTCCGTAACGATGTAAAATAATGGACAGTTATGTAGTGTTGTTGATTTTTTTACAATATGTTAAAAGGGACTGTTATTATTGTCGACCTATTCCAACTTGAAATCGAAACCGATCTCCGGCAGCAGGCTGCTGGGGATTACTTTTCTGTTTATTGTCATCTTACTTTCCGTGCGGTTGGCGTATTTTAAAATCATCATGATCCCTGAGGAAGTTCCGTTTCAGCAAGGCGTGCTGGATCTTCGGGATTGGCAGGCGGATTCACGGAATACGGTCGCGCTGAACGGGGAATGGGCCTTTTATCCGAATCAGTGGATGGGCCCGGATAGATTATCTCAAGGGGAGCGGCAGCCTGTCGCAGATCCGCGCTGGATACAGGTTCCCGGTCCATGGGAAGGCGTAAACGAGAACGGGAACCAAATCGGCTTTGGAACCTATCGTCTCAAGCTGCTCATACCGGAACGTAACGTAGCTTACGGCCTCTGGATTACCGATATCCGTACGGCCTATCGTTTGTATGTAAACGGCGAGTTATTGTACGAATCCGGTCATCCCTCCGATGAGCCGGAGACCCATGTGGCAAGAATCGTACCCCATGTCGAACTCATCCCTCCAGCTGCCAATGAAGAGATGGATATCATCCTGGAAGTGAGCAATTATCAATATGCCGATTCAGGCGGCATCAAGCTGCCGATCAAATTTGGGACAGCTGAAGCGGTGATGAAGGGGAAAGCATTCTCGGAGAACATGCAGCTGCTGGTGTGCATTGTGCTATTTCTTCATGTCATGTATGTCTTCATTCTGTATCTAATCGGCTATCGGAATAAAGGCCTGTTTTATTTTGCGGCTCTTATCCTGTTTACGCTGCTGGCTACGCTGGTTGACGATGATAAGCTCCTGCTCGTTTGGCAGCCGGCTATCCGTTTCGAATGGTCAGTGAAGCTTAAGGTTGTTGCTTATGTGGCTATATCCTTATGTTTGATTCTGTGCACCAAGCACTTGCTCCGACCGAAAATCAAAGAAGGATTTTACCGGGCCTATACGATCTTTGTGGTTTCGTATGCCGTCGCCTATTTGCTGCTGCCGTTTCATCTGATGGTGCATCTCTCTACTTATTTATCATTAGTATTAATAAGTTCGGTGCTGTTCCTGCCTTCGATTGCCAGGAAGGCGGTCAGCGAGCGGACGGAAGCGGCCATATTTATCTTGCTGTCGGCGGTTGCGGTTTCCTGCAACATTATCCTAAGCGGAATTTTAAGGTTTCGGTATTTTAAGGAGCTGCCTTATTACCCGATTGACCTGATCGCTGCGTTTCTCGGATTTGCTTCCTTCTGGTTTATCCGGTTTGCCCGAAACACTGTGGTGCTGAGGGAACAGGCAGAGGAGCTGCAGCGGGCAGACAAGATGAAGGATGAATTTCTGGCCAATACGTCCCATGAGCTGCGAAATCCGCTGCATGGCATGATTAATATGGCGCAAACGCTGCTGGAACGCAAAGGGAGTTTACTTCAGCAAGAGGATCGCAATCACTTGGAGCTCATTACCGGCATTGGCAGGCGGATGTCGCTGCTGTTGGATGACTTGCTGGATGTTTCGTTATTGAAGGACAAGCGGATCCGGTTGAATGTGCAGAGCATCCATCTCGGTTCGGCTGCACAAGGCGTGCTGGATATGCTCCGTCCGATGGCGGAGGGCAAGCGAATCGAGCTCGTATGCGAGATCGCGGATGACTTTCCCAAGGTATGGGCGGATGAAAGCCGCTTGGTTCAGATTGTATTCAATCTGATTCACAACGCAATCAAATATACGGAGTCAGGCCGGATCGCGGTGGCTGCCGATGTCGTTGATGGAAGGGCCTGCGTCCACGTTCTTGATACGGGGATGGGGATGGACGAAGAGACATTAAGACGGATATTCCTTCCCTATGAGCAGGGAGACTCCAGCTTTGCCGCGGCGGGAGGCGGGTTGGGGCTTGGACTGAGCATCTGCAAGCAGCTGGTTGAGCTGCATGGAGGAGAACTCTCGGTGTCATCGGCTCCGGGACAGGGGAGTTCCTTTACGTTCACGTTGAAAGTGGACGATATGATGAGGCAGGAGAATACGGATAAACAGGAGTTTATTGCGGGCTCCTCGGCTTCAAATTCAGAGAAAGAGAAGGAGAGGCTATCTAACATGTCAGATAAACAGGATGATGCCGAATCCGAGGCTAAGAAGCTTTCTCGTCAAACCGATGGCAGGCTGCTTATCGTAGATGACGATCCGGTTAACCTAAAAGTTATCCATCATTTGCTTGAAGACGAAGGGTATCAGATCGTGACCGTTACCCGGGCTGAGGAAGCCCTTCAATTATTGGAGCAGGGAGAATGGGATCTCATCATATCCGATGTGATGATGCCCCAGATGTCAGGATATGAATTGTCCAGGACGATTCGGCAGAGGTATATGATATCGGAGCTTCCGATTCTGCTGCTAACTGCAAGAAACCGGCCTGAGGATATCCATATGGGCTTCATCTCCGGAGCTAACGATTATTTAATAAAGCCGGTGGATCATCTTGAATTAAAAACAAGGGTACGCGCACTGCTGGAGCTGAAGCGGTCCATTAAAGAACGGCTGCATATGGAAGCGGCTTGGCTCCAGGCTCAAATCCAGCCGCATTTTCTGCACAATACCTTAAATTCGATCGCTTCTCTTAGTGAGATTGATCCTTCCCGGATGATTGCGCTGATTGGAGAATTCAGCCACTATCTGAGAGCCAGCTACGATATCAGCAATTTGGAGCGTTTTATCCCGTTGGAGCAGGAGCTTGGCTTGGTTCGCTCATACCTGTATATCGAGGGGGAGCGGTTTGGGGAACGGCTGCGTGTCCGTTGGCATATTTCCGAGGAAGTCGCTGTTCAGCAGTGGAAGCTTCCCCCTTTGACCATGCAGACGATTGTGGAAAATGCGGTCGTTCACGGGGTATTGGCGCGGACCCAGGGAGGCACCGTAACCATCCGCATCGTAAGTGAAGCTGAATCCGCCAAGGTCATTATTGCGGATGATGGTGCCGGGATGGATCCCGAGAAGCTCCGCTTAATGCTGGGAAGCGGACAGCGTACCGGCAAGGGAGTCGGCCTTATGAACACGGATCGGCGTTTGAAGCAAGTCTATGGGCAAGGGCTCATGATCGACAGCACAAGGGACAGAGGAACCACGGTGTCGTTTGTCATCAGGAAGATGGCATAATGAAAGCCTAAGCCTATTAAACCTATAGTCTATGAATCTTGGACGAATCCTTGAGGTATGGGTTAGGATGGAGAGATAATGATCCATGTACATTATTCCTAGGGAAGATACGGAGACGTAGTTAGTTGATGGCAAAAAATAAAACTTACGTAACCGAATTCCCGGTCTTGAATCCGGATCAACCGTCGCGCTCTTATTACCCATGAATATCACCATTTTCCCGAAAGAGGGGGAAATGACAGCACCGATTCAATCATATAAACGTCGGACAATCGATGGGCAATATGCGCTGATGATGTGCAGAATGCGCTGATGATGTGCAATATGCGCTGATGATGTGCAATATGCGCTGATGATGTACAGAATGCGATGATGACTGTGCGATATGCGCTGATGATGTGCGATATGCGCTGATGATGTGCGATATGCGCTGATGATGTGCAATATGCGATGATGACTGTGCGATATGCGCTGATGATGTGCAATATGCGCTGATGATGTGCAATGTGCACTGATGATGTGCAGAATGCGATGATGACTGTGCGATATGCGCTGATGATGTGCGATATGCGCTGATGATGTGCAATATGCGCCTGATGACTGTGCAGAATGCACTGATGATGTGCAATGTGCACTGATGATGTGCAATATGCACGGATGATAGGCAATGTGTACTGATGATGGGTGATATGCACGGATGATGGGCAATGTGCACGGATGTATGCGGACAGGAGGTCCGCTATTTTCCAACAACTGTGCCAAATTCAAGGCTTTGCGGACACCTAATCCGTTATTCTCGGCTTTTCCCTATTTTATGGTGTAGTATGCCGGCAATAGCGGAACACGTGTCCGCTTAACCTTATGTTTAGCACCTTTGCTTACAAATAGCGGAATCACGGTCCGCACGGAGTTGATCTAATGCCTGTGCACCGAGGGCTCTGCTGCCTGTGCCCGTGGGCACTGCTCCCTGTGCGCGCTGCTGACTGTACAACGTGGCACTGCTCCCTGTGCGCACTACTCCCTGTGCGTACAGTTCTCTGTGCGCACGTTGCGTGGTCCGGGGCATGCTTCCGATGGCCGTCGACCTTATGACAAAGAAGCCATCTCTTGAAGCGACGTAAAGATCAACGGAAAACGGGTGGATCATCAGGCTCTGGCGATTATAAATCCGTCAGAAGATATTAAGTTTCCTAAAGTGAAAATAATCGATCATTTTGGCTCAATCAACGGGATACGTTAGTTGAAATGACAACCGCGGCGGATCAAGACTTTTTACTTTGAATAAAGGTGGACCTCATGATCTCTTCTTTCTTAGTTACGATTTATAGTGTTTTCCTGCCCATATCGCTGCCCGTCATCGGCGGAGCACTGCTCAAGCGGTTTAAGGGCATTGAAACCAAGGGGCTTTCGGCCCTGTCTTTATATGTGCTGAGCCCGGCTCTGATCTTCGAGACGCTGGAAAAGGCTTCGATTACCTCGAATGAAGTCACGGTAACGGTTGCATTTTGCTTGTTGAATGTGATCGCCCTATGGGCGCTGAGTGCCTTCGCCGGTAAAATGCTGAGCTTGTCCCAGACAGAGAAATCGGGGCTCGCCTTGACCACTATTTTTACCAACAGCGTGAATTACGGGCTTCCCCTCGTCCTGCTTGCCTTCGGGCAAGCAGGGCTGGATAAAGCTTCTGTGTATGTCATCGTACAGATTATCATTATGAATACATTAGGGGTGTATCTGGCAGCGAGATCTCATTTTTCGGCTGTAAAGGCGATCAAATCAGTGTTTACTCTCCCCTCGGTCTACGCGGCGGCACTCGCCGTACTCTTCCGGCTGACGGACTTTCAGCTTCCAGAAGGGTTGAATACCGGCGTTTCTATGCTGTCCGCGGCTTATGCGCCGCTGGCTCTTGTCATCCTAGGAGCCCAGATGGTGGGGGTTCGTGAGAGCGGCGCTTCCGCCGTCTCCAAGCGTGGATTCTGGTCGGGCATGGCGATGCGAATGCTGGTGGGCCCATTGGTGGCATGGGGATTGCTCGCGATTTTATCCATTGAGGGAACATTATTTGCGGTTATCCTGATTTTGTCGGCGATGCCTGCAGCCGTGAACGCGGTAATCCTTGCCGAAGAATACGATGCCGCACCCAAGTTGGTATCCAGGTGCATTCTGTGGACTACACTGGCTTCCTTTATCGTTCTGCCTGCCATGATCGGTTTTCTCTAAGCCTGCCATCTCCTGCCTGAAGATTGGTTCAATCTCAAGACGTGTGTGTAAAGAGTAGTAAGCGTCAAGAGATACCATCATCTGCAACTAAAAGAATCGGATGGAGGTGGAGACTATGAGCAGGCAGCGTGACCGAGACGTGGAGATCGAGACCCGTAATATCGAGGAGCGTAACGACTCCAGCAGGGTAGCATCTACGTTGATTAAGTATGTTGCTTATCTGATTATTTTCTTTGGATTCTTGTATTTCCTTATCAAATACGTATTTCCGATGTTCTAAATGGAGCAGATGGTATTCGTTAAAAAGCCTCCCTTTCGTGGAACGCGAAAGAGAGGTTTTTTATCATGGATCGGCTTTTTTTATATCAACTTCACCTTCTAGTCAGGCGATTCACCTAGCCTGGAGTGATGAGCTTTACTTCGCAGCTGGGATCATCAAATCTTCCAGCTTGGTCTCTTCATCAGACCAGTTGGCGAGCAGTTCTTGAATATACCGGATGTCCGAATCGTCCGGATCATAGAAGTAATCGCCGCGGATCACTAAATCTTTTCCCTTCAGCATGTAATTCTCAAATGTAGGTGGGGAGTCATTAAAAAATAGGTTTTCGGCCAGATTGAGAATGAAATCGGAGTTTAAGTCCATCGTAAGATTGCTGCCTCCGATATGAATCAACTCCGGGATTTTCGTTATATTTTTCAATTCGAATACCCGATCCATTAAGGAGTTGAGGAATATGCGCTGACGCATGGTGCGGTTGAAATCCGAATCTTCCCGGTATCTGACATAATTTAATGCATCTGTGCCATCGTAAATCGGCTTGTTGGGCTCGATCCGCAATTTGATGTGACTCGCCTTCTTGTTCTCGATGACTTTATCGATGGGGAGTTTAATCCCGTCCAACGCATTGACGATATCCGTTAATCCGTAGAAATTGATGGCCGCATAATAATCGACAGGGTGCTGAAACAGATGCTCAACCGTATCAATGGCCATTTTGGCGCCGCCGTGGGCGTAAGCGGAGTTGATTCTGGAGGTGACTCCCCTGCCGATGACTTCGGTGTATGTATCCCTGGGAATGGAGACGAGCAATATTTTATTAAGGTCTGGCCGGATGACAGAGTAGATGATCGTGTCGGAGCGGGCAGGCTCGTCCTCGCGTTGATCAACGCCCAGAAGCAAGACCGAGAATGGTTTCGTTGCCTCGGCAACAGGCTCGGACGAATCAGGATTGTCAACAGGTTTGTAGGACCGGTCCAGCGTATGTTTGATATCTTTCGCGAAAAAAGCATGAAACACCATCCAGGACAATTCTTTTCTGAAAATATAACCTAGTCCGCCTAAGAGAATCAGTATAGATAAGGATATTCCTATCCATTTTTTGAGTTTGATATGGTGTTTAGATTTTCGAGGACGTCTGATAGGATACGTTTCGTTTCGATTTTGGCTGGGATCCATGGATTTCCTCCTTGAATGTTTTGGGATCATGCAGGGATGCTGGATTATGTTTAAATAGGGTTAATTTACCAATACATTTGTGATAATTATAGTGAAAAACTCAGGAAAATCAACATAAAATTACATTATATCCCATATATTTTGAAATTTGTATATGTAACACCTGATTTTGGGTTATAGGACAGCGGCTTCACCGTTGACTTTAGGGGTTAATGTAACTATGATGGTTACATGCTAATCATCTGAAGATTTGGTCCGTCAGGAGGGGTCACATGAACATAAGCAGCCGATTTGCAGTGGCCATTCATATTCTCTCCGTGCTGGAGATGAATAAGGCTGGCGTCAGTACCTCAGATTATATTGCGGAGAGTGTGAACACGAATCCGGTGGTTATTCGGCGCATTGTAGGTATGCTGAGCAAAGCGGGCCTGGTCGAGGTTAAACCTGGCGTAGCGGGAGCGAAGCTGGCAAAGCATCCGTCCGAGATTACGCTGCTGGATATTTATCATGCCGTTCATGTCGTGCAGGAGGATTCCCTGTTTGGCATTCATGCGAATTCAGACGCGAAATGTCCTGTTGGCAAACATATTCAAACGGCGATCGTTCCTGTTTTTTCAGCCGCCCAGAAGGCCATGGAGAACACGCTGCATGAGGTGGATCTGGAAGAAATCGTCCGGAAAATTTATGCCTCTGCGAATGAAACATCAAATGAATAAGCGAAAATCACACGCTCGATCCTATGTAGGATGGGCGTTTTCTTTTGGCCAACCATTGGAGACTCTTTGGTTCACCTGTAAATTACTGGATTTGACAACGAGGCTGTCCTGTAACTATAATGATTACAAGTAAGATGTAACTGATTTGATTACAAGTTGAGCCTCTCGTTGACCTGAATATATGTAATGAACAAAACAAACAACACCATTCAAGGAGTGAGAATATGACAGCTATTATACATCCATCCACAAAGCTCGGACCGGTCTCTTTGCGGATCAGTAATCTGGCACAATCCGTACGCTTTTATACGGAAGTCGTCGGTTTGAAAATGCTTCGCCAGCATGGCCGTATTGCCGAATTGACGGCAGACGGGAAGCAGCCGCTGCTGATTGTAGAGGAGATTCATGATTTGGTAAGACCGCAGACCCGGACGGCAGGTCTATACCATTTTGCGATCCTGGTTCCGAATCGGGAATCGCTCGGGCTTGCGCTTGCCAACCTGATCGCGCATAACATTCCTGTCGGCCAAGGCGATCATCTGGTCAGCGAAGCATTGTACATTAATGATCCGGACGGAAACGGCATCGAGATTTATGCCGACCGACCAAGGGATACCTGGAAGCGTGATGCCAAAGGAGAATATGTGATGACCACGGATCCTGTTGATGTTGAGGGGCTGCTGGCTCTCTCCAAGGACAAGGAATGGTATGGACTTCCTGAAGGGACCGTTATCGGGCATGTACACTTCCATGTGTCCGACCTGCACGATGCCCGCGTATTTTATTGCGATGTTCTGGGTTTTGAGCTGACAGCCCATTATGGAGGCGCTGCGTTGTTTATATCCGCAGGAGGATACCATCACCATATCGGGCTCAATGTTTGGGCAGGACTCGGTGTACCGAACACTCCACGGAGCGCTGCGGGTATGGAAGATTATACGATTGAGCTTCCGAGCCATGAGGAGCTTGAGGCGGTAACCGGCCGTATCCATGAGGCGGGGCTGCGTCTGGAGCAGCGCGATGGTGTCTGGGCCGTTCAAGATCCCTCGGATATCTGGATCCGATTGGTTGTTGCTTAAATAATAAAAGTCGAAGAGGCCTGTCCGCTATGTTAGCGGGCAGGCTATTTTTATGAGCTATCCGTTATCTTTATCAAGGAAATTATATCCGGTCTAGTTCCTCCAGCGTCCGAAGCATGAACTCCAATATATTCGGGATATCTCCCATCTGTTCTTCGTTGATCCTGCGGGGAAAGCGAAGCTCGATCGTGTTGTGGAGCGGTGCCGGATCATCGCTGTAGGTGTACCGTAACGTTTGCAGCGGCGGAAGCTCCGGATTCCATATCTCCTTTATGATCTTGGTGATAGCCGGACAAGCTATGGAAGCATCAGCGATGTTTTTATGAAAGCGGAGCTTCAGCTCGCAGGCCGGCTGACCCTCCGGAATTTCCAAAATCTCGGCCGCCAAATCCCGGAGCCCGGTCTCCAGGCAAATTTCGGCCGAAGTCGTGGATTGCGCAGCCAGCTCGAACCGGAGGCTAAAACTTCTGGACAACGTCGCCATATCCAGAAGATCCTTTCGATCGGTAACACGAATGATTTCATCGAGGTTGTCGAGGTCGTAGACCGCATTTTCGATGCCAACCTTTAAATTTTCGAATATTGTCGGGTCAAACATGAGGCACATCCTTTGAACATCATAATGACATACATACGATTGGGAATAATATATCACAATTCAGGTGTTGAAGGGCAACATACTGGGCCTATGAGCCGCGATCTCTCCGCGTGATTTCCTTCGTTTTATAACAGTATTGCCTTAATCGTATCATGTTGACCCACGCTCGATTTCCAATTTGCGTAGAACCGAAAAATCCTAGGAGCAGCAAGATTGACCCACGGGTAAAAGTCATGATAGGATGAACACGAATAACAGTAAAAATAAATTTACCGGTAAAATATATGGAGGTGTTAAAATAAAAATGACGGGTATCTATAAAATTAAAACCCATGAACAGCTCAAAGCGATTGCCGATCCACTGCGTACTAAGATACTGATGAATCTCGTGAAGGATGCCTACACTGGACAGCAGCTAGCCGAGATACTGGACATTACACGGAACAATATCTATTTTCATCTGAAGGAGCTGGAGAAGCACGGCATCATTCATGTGGTGCGGAAGGAAGAGAAGAACGGTATCGTGCAGAAATACTATCGTGCCGTCGCAAGCCGCTTCATACCGGAGGATCATTTGCTGCCAAGCCTGGATTTGGTGGAAACGTCCAGACAGGTATTTATGGAGACGCTCGAGGTTACCCGGACGAAAATCGAGAACGCACCGGCCTCCTCTTTTACCTTGAACAGCGCGAGCGAACACCACAGGAAAAACATTGCGGGAACCTACCGCTTTCATGCAACAAAGGAGAGCTTCCATGCTTTTGTGGACGAGTTCAAGCAGCTCATGAATAAACACTTCACGATGGAGACGGCCGAAACAGGCAGTACGCCTTTGTCCGCAGAAGAAAAGAATTACTATATGTCGTTGATCGCATTTCAAGATGATCAGGAGGATATCACCGTTCGATAATCCTTGATGGGGGAGTAGTACATATGGAGAATAATCAATATAACGTCGTTATCGATGATGCATGGTTTACCGTATCGCAGCTGGATGAAGCCACGTTTGCAATCAGTGAATACGGACATTGGGAGAAGGTGCATTCGTTTCTGTTGATAGGGGACGAGCGTGCTGCATTGATCGATACGGGCCTCGGCATCGACAACATGAGGCGGATGACGGATCAGCTGACGGATTTACCTATGATCGTGCTAACCACGCATGTTCACGCAGATCATATCGGCGGTCATGGGCAGTACGGGGAGATTTATGTGCATGAGGCTGAGGAAGACTGGCTCGTCAGCGGCATTCAGAAGCTTTCCATTGAACAAATCCGCAAGGACATATCACGCGATATCACGAGGCCGGTACCAGCTTCCTTTGATCCGGCAACCTATACCCCTTATCAGGGGCAGCCGACCGGCCTGCTTCGGGATGGAGACGTCATCGAGCTTGGCGGACGAAGTCTGGTCATTTACCACACACCGGGCCATTCTCCCGGGCATATCGCGGTATTGGATATAAACCGAGGTTACTTGTTCACAGGGGATTTATTGTATGATGAGACGCCGGTATATGCTTTTTATCCAACGACAAGTCCGGAGGATCTCGTAAGCTCACTGGAACGGATCGCGAATCTCGGTGGCGTAAATCGAATTTATGGTTCTCACAATACACTTGGACTGGACCCGGCATTGCTGGCCGTGGTTCAAGAGGCGGTTCGAGAGCTGCGGGAAAAAGACCTTGTCCGATTTGGAACGGGCATTCACCGGTTCAACGGATTTTCGGTTCAATTTTAATAGCACCGTTATAAGAAAGAGCCGCCTGCAGATCCGAAGTAATCTGGATCCGGAGGGCGGCTTTTTTTACGCAAAAACGATTCTCTCAGAAGATAAGCTACTTCCACATGTTGATGAGCATCTCGGCGTGGTACGACAAATCCATCCGCGCTCGGTGCTCAGGTAGATCCGGAGGGCCGAGCTGTCTGTGGCCCGGACCACCAGTTCTTTTCTCCAATCACCGAAAACTTTCATTGTATGGAACATTAGAGAATGACAACATACAAAAAAACAGAGTTAATTCCGGTAGCCATACATAAAAAAGAGAAGATCAATAAGCCTTGCACCGAGGGGTACAGGGCTTATTGACCTCATGCTTCATCCGGAACTCCGAGCAATGAGCGAACGGCTTGATCTCCCACAGTATGGCTGATGGTGTGTCATATCGGGCAGTAACATTCGGTCACTTCTTTAGGAAGGCGTGTCATATGACATTTTGACACTGTTGCACATGACAACGAGTGCAGTAGGATACAGAAATATCAAGGTCATAAGACATGAAAGGAGTCTAATCTATGAAGAAATGGCTGAGGGAGTACCTGCTAAACTTTTGTTTTTTGATGCTGACTTTTGGAACTGGAGTGTTTTACTTTTGCTACTATCTTGTAGGCCTTGTATTTGGCTTCAGCATGAGTTTCACCCTGATCGGGATACCTGTTCTCACCTTTGTCATGCGAACGTCACGGACCTTCATGAATTACGATCGGATCCAGGCGAAGTTTTATACGGACATAACGATCGAACCTGTTATGAAGAGAACATCATCCGGCTCCTACTGGAGTCAGGCTAAAGTGGAGCTGTCCGACATCCGAAATTGGAAAGCCGTATCGGTGCTCATGCTGAAGTTTATCGTTGGCATCGCTAGTTTGTTCAGTGCCGTTATCTTCTTTATCGTTCCCATTCTATGGATATTGGCCCCATGTATCAGTTCCTTTGCGGATATCAACGTAGGACATATTCGCATCGATACCTTGCCCAAGTCCCTGCTTATGATGGGAGTCGGCCTTCTGTTTGCTTATGCAGGGTCATGGGCAGCTAAGGGAGCGGCGAGATGGACAGGCCGGTACACGCAGTGGATGTTTTCGGTTTGGAGGTAGACACACTGTTGGGGCCGTGTCATATTAGGGAGGAACCGTGAAGGAACTGCAGGGAGTGAAAGCTTTTGTTTGATATAGTGAAACAATGGAAGTGGTACGACTGGGCGATGCTCTTTATTCGCATGATGGGCTGCATCTCCCTAATCATCACATGTATAGAGTTCAGGAACCAGTTTACCGTAGCATTATGGATCGTCGTCATGTGGGAATTGGCAGCCTTCTCGATACCCTGGTTGTGTCTGCTTCTGAATCATAAAGCATATTTGATCACCGAGATTTTACTATCAGGCGGAATCGCCGTTTATTTGACTTCCTTATTCCCGGGGGCCTACTTGTCGTTTATCATTCCGGCTTTTCTGATGGCTGCGAACAGTTATGGAACGACGTACAGATGGACAGGCCCCCTTGCGGCTATCTTGGTTCCAATACTGATCAAGCTGTATGCCCCGTCAACGGATTTGATACTGATGATCGAGCATGTTGCTTTTGCGTTTGCATTAGGATTTGCCTTTCATCTGTTGATGGCCAACTACAGCCAGAACGAAATGATTCGGACACATAATACGATATTGGAGCAGTATTTATCTCAGGTCGAGCGGGTCACGCTGTTGGAAGAACGGGAACGCGTGTCCAAGGAACTGCATGATACGATGGGCCATACGTATACTGCGGTCATCATGGGCTTGGAAACCCTTCGTTCTACGGAAACAGATGCAGCAGCTCAGCGTAAGCTGTCCAATCTGCTGGAACTGACGCGGAGAAGCCTGGATGAGGTCAGAGGGTATTTGCATGAGCTGGATTCACCGCAAGAGCAGCTTCCCTTGGTGCAGTCACTGAGACAGGTGACAGAGGATTTCGAGCGCAATACCGGGGTAAAGGTAGGACTTAGAGTGCTTGGTGAAGAGTACCCGGTATCCCGGCAGGCCAAAATGACCTTCTACCGTTGTCTTCAGGAGTCCTTAACGAATAGTGTGCGTCACGGTAATGCGACGAGGGTTGACGCCGTGCTTCAATTCGAATTGCAGCAGACCCGGCTTGAAATTCTGGATAACGGCAGTGGAAGCGTGCAAATCCAGGAAGGTTTCGGTTTAAGCGCCATGAAGGAAAGGGCCTATCGCCATCAAGGCCAATTATCGGTTTATTCGACTCCTGAGGCAGGAACCGTCGTGACCTGCAGCTTGCCTAGAATTTCGGAGCCTGCAGATGAAGTCATCCGGCTTTTGTTGGTGGATAATGAACCTTTTATCAGGGAGAGTCTTGGCATCATTCTGGAATCGGAGAAGGACCTTGAGGTGGTAGGACGTGCAGAACATGGGGAACATGCCTTGGACATGTGTGAGAAGCTAAACCCCCAGCTGGTGCTGATGGATCTGGAGATGCCCGTGATGGATGGCATTACAGCCACAAGGTTGATCAAACAACGTTGGCCGTTAGTGAAGATTATCATATTCACCACATTTGAGCAGAGGGGCAAAGCTGTAGAAGCCATGCGAGGCGGAGCGGACGGTTATTTACTGAAGTCGATGGAGCCGCGTGAACTTGCCGAGAACATACGAATCGTGTATCGAGGGGGGACCTTGATGGATCCGGCGATTTCGGCGAAGCTCTTCGATGGGGAAGCGGGCGATTTCATGAAGGAAGAGGGTGGCTCAGCATCTGTAATCGAAGCCGATCCAGCGTCCTCTCCACTTCTGAAGTTATATGATCTGACACCAAGGGAGATTGAGGTTCTGAAGTATCTCTCCCAAGGATTGCGGTACAAGGCGATTGCGATGAAATTGTATCTCTCAGACGGGACTGTGCGGAATTATGCCTCGACTTTGTATGCCAAGCTGGGCGTCCGCAACCGGGACGAAGCGGTAGAAGTTGCAAACCAGGCCGGACTCTTATGAGCCCAGCCTGGTTTTATTTCATTTATGTTCCCTCTATGGAAGCACATGTTGATGAAAACCCATCAGGAGTCCATCATCAGTAACTGCGGTCCATGTTTTTGCCGTAATAAATTTCGTCCATTTCCAGTTTGATGCGCTCGGTGATTTTCTGCTGCTCGGCATCGGATAGCTTATCCTTTGTGTAACCGAACAGATAATTGTCCAGATCAAACTGCTTCAGCTTACATTTGGTGTGGAAGATGTTTTCCTTGTATACGTTGACATCAATCATATCAAACAAATCCTTGGCTTCGTCTGGAATATAGTTCTGAATGGAGCTGATCTCATGGTCGATAAACAGCTTGTGCCCGTGAATATCCCTCGTGAAGCCCCGAATTTTATAGTCGATCGTCATAATATCCGTATCAAAGGAGTGGATCAGGTAGTTCAGGGCTTTGAGCGGGGAGATTTCCCCGCAGGTCGACACGTCGATATCAGCCCGGAAGGTGCTGATCCCCTCGTCCGGATGGAATTCCGGATACGTATGGACGGTAATATGGCTTTTGTCCAGCTGCAGCACCACGTTATCCGGCAATGGACCCGGCGATTCGTCATAGGATTCCTCCGGCACCTCCACGACGGGGCCCTCGGAGACCAGTACCGTCACGCTGGCGCCCTGCGGGATATAATCCTGCTTGGCAATGTTCAGGACATGGGCTCCGATGATTTCGGCCACATGGCTCAATATTTTTGTGAGTCGATCCGCATTATATTGTTCATCAATATATTCTAAGTACGCTTCTCGTTCTTCTCGGGTCTTCGTATAACAGACATCGTACATATTAAAGCTGAGCGATTTCGTCAAGTTGTTGAACCCGTGCAGGGTAACGCGTTCTTCTGGTGTCATATCCATATGAATTTCCCCTTGTGTCATTAATATATCAGTTCGAGTACCTATTATTTCCGAAACCGGCGATTCCTAGTCTGCCCGCGCGTCGCCTTCTGCGTTAACATTAATATGTTCTTACCCGCATCGGGTTCAACATTAACAGATGGTTCTGGAATGATAGAGACAAGACTCGGAATATAAAACAAGAAAAGGACACCCTGCGCATGCAGCATGTCCCTTCATTTTTTCCTATAGGATCTGTATTACCGATAACCATCATGCTTCCCAAACGTCACGATTACTCCGCGAATTCCAGTAGTTCGTTCATATTGCTAAAAGGGTCCCGGATCGCGCTGTATAAACCGGGAGGGCAGGGCTGCGGGGGATCAAAGACCTTGCTTTATTGGCAGCATAAAATGCCTTCACCGGATTCCATGTTGGATTTTAAGCTGGCCAGCAAGCCTCTCCATGCATCCACATGCCATTCCCGGGCTTGCAGCGACGCCTCGGTATCCTTCCAGCCCGTGTGCTCCAAGGTGATTCTCGTGCCGCCGTCCTGTTCAGGTCTAAAAGACACCTTGACCGTGGTCAAATTCCCCTGATTCATCGTTTCCGCAAAGGGATCGGGTCCTTTCCACTCAAAAACGAGGATATGCGGCTCGTCATACTGCAAAAGGGTACAGCCTGCGGTGCACATCGATTCACGATTGGCGGGGTTAAAATAAAGCTCGAATTTCCCGCCCGCCTTCGGTTCAATTTCCGCAGCCGGCGCAAACCACTCGGTTATCCTAGCAGACTCCGTCCATGCTCGCCAGAGTAGATGCACATCGGCCTGAATCACGGTTTCTTGAACAATGGTCATATGTATTCCTCCATCGTTTAGCGCTCATTGTTTTCGGATAATGCTTCTTGCAGTTCCATTATAAATGGACATGGGCTTCAAAAATTCTTCTACCTTGCGCTGTTATTCCGATCCTTCTCAAACAAGAGCAAAGGCAGATTGACAACAATCGGCGGGTCGTAGGGCAGAGGCTCGCGCAAGGTAATCTTCACGGCGAGATCGGTTCCTTCGTCGATATGGACAGGATCCTCCAGCTTGCCGCGCAAAGATTTGCCCAGCAGAAAATAATCCCGTGGATTAAGGCTCCAGGGGATGCCCGCTGCCAGCATATAATACGTGCCGTTTGGAATGCCGGTTAGGATACAGGTTCGGTTCTTATTGACAGCCGTACCGGAAACGGGCCTCTGATCAGGCACGGGTCTTGGGAACAGACCGACGTAAATCATGCCGCGAAATGCCTCGGGAGCTTCGATCCGGCAATGTATTCTGGGCAGAGCATGTCTTTCTTCCTCTGCCCAGGCTAATGGCTTATGCTCATATTGATTCACGTAACGATGCAGGGACTCGGTGGTGGAGCGGAACCTTTTCGGGGACAGACCGACAAACTGCTTAAAGCGGGTATTGAAGGTGCCTGGACTTGCCAAACCGATGCTCATTCCGATTTTTACAAGCAGGGAAGGACTTTGAAGGAGCTCAATTTTGCCGGATTCAACCCGGAGCGCGGACAGGTATTGCCTGAGCGATATGCCGGTTACTCGTTTGAATACTCTGGAGAAATGGAAGGGGCTATATCCCACTAGATCGGCGAGCTGCTCGGTCGTCATGGGCTCGTCCAGATGCTCCTTCATATATTGAATGGTTTGATTTACGGCTTCGGTATGTGCGTCATTCATTAGGATCACCAACTTCATTTTTTGGGCTTTACATGATAGCAAGCCTTTTTCCACATTTATGAAGTTCTCCTTGTCGAATGCAATTTCCTTCCCCGATTCGGTTGCCCATTCATGGAAAGGCCGTTAAACTTAAAGGATAAAGGCTTTTCGAAACGGAAAACCAAGGTGAATTAAGGAGTTTTTATCCATGAATGTGGAAACAAATGATAGAGAATCGATGAATATGGATACAGCGCGGGATTATCTGCAGAAATATTACGGCTATCCTGATTTTCGGGAGGGCCAGAAAAAAATCGTTGCCAGTCTACTGACGGGTCAGGATACGCTCGGGATTATGCCGACGGGCGGAGGCAAATCAATCTGTTATCAGATTCCGGCGCTCCTGTGTCCGGGTCTGACGTTAGTCGTATCGCCTTTGATCTCCTTAATGAAGGATCAGGTGGATGCACTCACAACAGCGGGCGTGGCGGCAGCCTATATCAACAGCACGCTCAGCGGCAAGGAAGTGAACGAGCGCATACGTGCGGCCAAGCGCGGAGAACTGAAGCTGTTATATGTCGCTCCGGAACGGCTTGAACTGGATTGGTTCCGGGAGGAGATGGCCGGTCTCGACATTTCGATTGTGGCTGTCGATGAAGCGCACTGCGTATCCCAGTGGGGGCATGATTTCCGGACCAGCTATCTCTCGGTCGCTCCTTTTGTTAAAGGGCTCCCGAACCGTCCGATTGTGGCAGCCTTTACGGCCACGGCCACGCCTGAAGTGATGGAGGACATGCAGCGTCTGCTTCGACTGGAACAGCCGCAGGTGTTCGTGACGGGTCTTGGACGCGATAATCTGGAGATGTCGGTGCTTCGCGGTGAGAACAAGCGGGAGTTTGTGCTGGACTATGCGGCCTCGCATACCCACCAGCCGGGAATCATCTATGCCGCCACTCGTAAAGAGGTGGATGATTTATGCCAGCGCCTTCAAGCCAAGGGGCTTCTTGCGGGGCGATACCATGCCGGCATGAGTGACGCGGAGCGAGCGGAGAGCCAGGAGGCTTTCCTCTATGACGATATTCGCGTTATTGTGGCAACGAACGCATTCGGTATGGGGATCGATAAATCCAACGTCCGGTATGTCATCCATTACAATATGCCGAAAAATATGGAGTCCTACGTGCAGGAAGCGGGTCGCGCCGGACGGGACGGGGAGCCCAGCCAGTGCATACTGCTGTTCAGCGCCCAGGATATTATGACGCAGAAATTTCTGATCGAACAGAATCCCCAGGAGGGTGAGCGCAAGCAGAACGACTACCGGAAGCTGCAGCAGATGATCGATTACTGCTACACCACCCGGTGCCTGCGCAGCGCGATGCTGGATTATTTCGGGGAAGAGCACGAAGATAAGCCCTGCGGTACGTGCAGCTCCTGCACGGATGACCGGGAGCTTGTCGATATCACGGTGGATGCTCAGAAAATCTTCTCCTGCATCCACCGGATGCGCGAACGCTTTGGCGTGTCTATGGTCGCCTCCGTGCTGAAGGGCTCACGGGCGAAAAAAGTGCTGGAATACGGCTTTGACCGCCTTCCAACCTACGGCGTGATGTCGAATCGGACCGAGAAGGAGATATCCGAGACGATCAATGTGCTCATCTCGGAAGGGTTCCTGGCGCTGACGGAAGGCCAATACCCTGTCGTGAAACTGCAAAGCGAGGCGGCCGATGTGTTAAAAGGGCAGCGCGAAGTGATGCAGCGCGTTCCGCGTCCTTCCAAAGCCGCAGGCAGCCAGCGCAGCGGCAGCCGCCGCGATTATTCGCCGTCAGCCGTCAACGAGACGGTGTTCGAGCAGCTGCGCTTGATTCGGCGTGAGCTGGCAAGCAAAGAGCATGTGCCATCCTACATCATTTTTAACGACGCAACATTGCGGGAGATGAGTGTGGTTTGCCCGCAAAGCGAGGATGAGATGCTGAATGTCAAAGGGGTCGGCGAAGTGAAATTCCGTAAATACGGCCGTCCGTTCCTGGAATTCTTCCTGAATGGTCAGGGCACATCGAGTGTCGGTGACGACTTGTACGACTATGAATAATAGGCTGGCATAACCGGCAGAAACTAATTTAGAAGGAAAGTGGACCCTACCATGAAAGTCATACTATCAACCTTGAATGCCAAGTACATTCATACCTCCTTGGCCATTCGCTGCCTGAAAGCATACAGCGAGAAGGATTTCGATATCGAACTGACGGAGTACACGATTAAGGACCCCGTGATGAATATCGTCTCCGACCTGTTCCAGCGCAAGCCGGATGTGATCGGATTCTCCTGTTATATATGGAATATTGAAGAAACGATTAAAGTGATCGACATCGTGAAAAAGATTATGCCGGAGGTCACGATCATACTGGGTGGACCTGAAGTATCCTACGATACGGAGTATTGGATGAACCGGCTGCACAATGTCGACTTTATCGTCATGGGTGAAGGCGAGGAGACCTTCCACCATTTGCTGCAAACGATAGAAGGTGACCGGAAGTATCATTTCGTCTATGGCGTAGCTTACCGCAAGCAGGACGAAGTCATTGTGAATCCCGGGAGACCGAAGAGCATTCTGGCGGAGCTGCCTTCCCCGCATCGTTTTCCGGAGGATATCCCGCATCTCGGGAAGCGGGTGGTCTATTTCGAGACCAGCCGGGGCTGTCCCTTTAGCTGCCAGTTCTGCCTGTCGAGCATTGAGGTGGGGGTTCGCTATTACGATATTGAACGGACCAAGGCGGATATTCTCTACCTGATCGAGAACGGAGCGAAATTGATCAAGTTCGTAGACCGCACCTTTAACATTAAGCGGGATTACGCGCTTGAAATGTTCGAGTTTTTGATTGAAAACCATGGCGGCTGCGTGTTCCAGTTTGAGATCACGGCGGATATCATGCGTCCCGAGGTGCTCGATTATTTGGCGAATAATGCGCCTCCCGGCATTTTCCGGTTTGAAATCGGGGTGCAGTCAACCAACGATCCGACAAACGAGCTGGTGAAGCGTCGCCAGAATTTCACCAAGCTGTCGCGCACGGTGACCATGATCAAGGACAGCCGCAAAATCGACCAGCATTTGGATTTGATCGCAGGTCTTCCGGAAGAGGATTACGATACGTTCCGCAAAACGTTTAACGACGTATTTGCGCTTGGGCCGGAGGAACTGCAGCTAGGCTTCTTGAAGATGCTGCGGGGAACCGGGCTGCGGATCGATGCGGACAAGTATAACTACACTTATATGGATCATGCTCCGTATGAGATTCTGGGCAGCGACGTGCTTCCGTTCTCGGATATCGTCCGATTAAAGAGACTGGAGGATGTGCTGGAGAAGTATTGGAATGCGCACCGGATGGACCATACCCTGAATTATTTGATGAAGCATGAATTTACGTCGCCGTTTGATTTCTTCCAAGAGTTTGGCGACTACTGGGAAGGACAGGGCTGGCAGAAAATCGGCCATCAGCTCGAGGACCTGTTCACCCGTTTAACAGCTTTCCTTGAAGATCGGAAGACCCCGCATATGGACGTTGTCTCCGGTCTGATGAAGTTTGATTATTTCCTGGGCCATAAGTATAAACCGCGGAAAATATGGTGGGATCATACCCAGGACAAAGCGCAGTGGACCGCCAATGTTCGCAAAATCGTTGAGGAACCTGCGGCCCTATCCGCCGGTTTTGCCGATCTGGGGATTACGGAGCGCGATCTGCAGAAACATGCGATGATCGAGGTGCTGCCATTTAACCTCAGCGATGCCATCCAGGGCGGCACCGGATTCCCGGACAACGCCGACCATGCAACGATGCTGCTGGTATTGTACCAGCAGAACGAAACAGGGCAGCCACAGTACTACACCATGCCTGTGGAGTTAGCGAAGCAGGCATAGTAGAGGAAGCGAAGGACAACCCTTTATCGGAACTTGAAACGAGCGGCTTGTCCGTTTTGGCAAAATATCTTTCTTCAAGGTTTAGGGATAGGTAAGGACTGATAGGATTGAAAATGTGATCATGCCCCCCTCGTTATCGTAACGGACGGTATCCTGGGCGTTCCGGAATAAAACACCCTTGGGATCGGTATTCTAATCGCATCAACCGATGAGGAGGGGATGTTTATGAACGGGAAACAGAAGGGGCGGGAACAGCATCCGCAGGACGAGCCCAGCATTGCGCCGGGCATGGAAACCAATGACGATCTGCGCGAAGAGGCTACGGAGGATGAAGTAGCGCATGGCGAGTACACCGAGGTCACGCAGTTGATCATCGACCGCACGCCGAACGAAGAAGAGTAAGAAGCTGGGCTGTCGCGTTAAGTAGGTTTACTTACTTGACGGATAGCTTGTCTGATTAAAAAAAAGCGTCATACAACAGACAGAGGGGGTGTCCCAAAAAGGTCAATTGACCTTTTGGGACACCCCCTTTTTAATTCGTCCTGCATCATTCTTTTACATCATCCGTTTCGATTCTTGCGGTGTCTGCTGTCTCATGCGATCCCGCTGTGTGCCGTTCGAGCCAGTCGAGAACATGTGCCGCTACTTCATCCCGGTTGATTTCATGCAGCATTTCGTGGCGGCCGCCGGGATACAAACGGTATTCAAGATCCTGAATGCCATGTTTCCGGTACAATTCGATCAACCGTCGTACGCCTTTACCGCGGTGTCCGACCGGATCATCCTCGCCCGAGAAAATATAGACCGGCTTATCCTTTAGAAGGCATTCCATCAGTTGAGGTTTATGAATCTGGGACAGCAGCTTGAAGAAATCATGGAAGAAACGAGCGCTGCATACCTGACCGCAGTAGGGGTCGTTGATATACTTATCCACTTCCGCTTCATCCCGGGATAACCAATCAAATGGAGTGCGAATAGGACCGAAACCTTTGTTGTAAGGGCCGAACACGATGGCGTTCAGCATCAGACTCCGGTGCGTGTTTCCTTGGAGGCGCATTTGGGCCGCTGCCAGATTCAAACCGAACGCTAGCAGTCTCTGGGGACCGTTGGTCCCGGACAGCATGAATCCGTCGAATAATCGGCCGTTCGAACACATGATCTTTTGGGTCAAAAAAGATCCCATGCTGTGACCCATCAAGTAATGTGGAACATCCCCATGGCGCTTTTTAAGCTCGGAAGCAAGAAGCAGCAGGTCTTCAATCATCCCTTCGAATCCATTCTCCCCGGCATCGCCGAGAAGCGTAAGGCCGGACGTTTGTCCATGACCCCGATGGTCGTTGCAGTACACGGCGTAGCCGTGTGCTGTAAGCAACTCGGCAAGCTCCTCGTATCGTATGCCGGTTTCGCACATGCCATGCGCAATTTGCACGATGGCACGAATAGGGTGGTCCGGCTCGGGCAGCCATTGATATACAAAAACATGCATGCCCTGCGTATTCAGCATCGTAAACGTGTCGGTTTGCATTACAGGCCTAACACCTCCACAAAAACGAATGGTTATTTCAATTATTTATACCCTGTTTAAGGAAGATAGGAACGAAGAACCGTAGATTGCCCATCCAATGTATATGCACCCAGGTTAGCTGGCAGCAGGAAGCATTGTCCGGAGGTATAATCGATGGAGCCGTTATCCCAGCTGAGGGTTCCTTGACCATCGCATACCACCACGATCGTGAAGCTTTCAACTGAAGTGGACAAGGACCAGGCACCGTTAACAACGCCTTTTTCAACTACAAAATAAGGAGATTTGGCAAGCTCAAGCCATTCTCCAGGAGCGGTTCCCTCCGTGCTCATGGTAGTTGCGCCCGATCCTTCATAGGCCGTCACGTTTAAGGAGTCCTCAATATGAAGCTCGCGCGGCTTACCGTCCAGCCCTGGTCGATTATAATCAAAAATCCGGTAGGTGGTATCCGAATTTTGCTGAATTTCCGCCACGACAACGCCCGCACACAGCGCATGTACCGTACCGGCAGGTATGTAGAATGTATCTCCGGCTTTTACGGACACTTCTTGCAGCTGGTCCATAACCGTGCCGTTTTCCATGGCCTCTTTCAAAGTCTCGCGGCTGACGCCTTCTTTCAGACCGTATATGATTTTGGCGTCCGGCTTCGCATCCAGCACATACCACATTTCAGTCTTGCCCAGCTCGCCTTTCGGAAGCCCCTCATAGTCATCGGTCGGATGGACCTGAACGGAGAGGTTGTCATTGCAGTCAAGCAGCTTGATCAGCAGCGGAAAACGTCCGTTAACCTCGGAGAATCCTTTGCTGCCAAACCACTCCCGTCCGAATTGCTCCCGAACCTGATCAAGACCGCGGCCGGCAAGTTCACCGTTCACAATGCTGGTTGTACCGTTCGGATGGTCGGCGATCATCCAGCCTTCTCCGATATGTCCTTCAGGAATATCCAAGCCGAATTGCTCCAGGGCACGGCCACCCCACACACGTTCTTTAAATTCGGGTTGGAACAACAATGGATATGGTTTTGTCATGGTAATCATCTACCTTTCATCATGTTTGGAATATGCTATGGATGTTGTAAAGTGCGGCACCTCTCCTAGAACTTATATCATATCGGCTTCTTCCGTTCCAGTGCAATGAGATATGGCGCTTCGGAACGCTGAAGACCACGATATAATATCGTTTGCACTTTGTGCTGGGGCAATTCCGCCGCCCAGGCCAACACGGCGTCCGCTTCGGCATCGCCGCCCTTGTGGCCTGGATACAGCACGATGGTGATAATGCCGCCGGGGCGGAGCAGCTCGATGGCAGCCTCCAGAGCCGTCAGTGTGCTGGCGGTTTCCGTCATGATCCGTTTATCCGATGAATCTGACGGAAGGTAACCGAGATTGAACATGATCGCACCCATGCGGCCATGCTCGCGCTCAGGTACGCATTCTCCCATAAGCGCATGGCTCTGATGGTGAAAAGTAACCTCTGCAAGGGTGTCTGGGGGTTCCTTGTCCAGCCTATCACGAGTCAGCTGCAGCGCCTGTTCCTGAATATCAAAAGCGTACACTTTGCCCTTTGAGCCTGTGCATTTGGCTAGATACAGCGTATCGGCCCCGGTTCCGGCCGTCGCATCCAGCGCAATGTCTCCAGGCCGCAGCCTTTCGGACACGAGTTTGTGGGCAAAACTCAAAACCGAGAGGAAGCCCATCAGGATCCCCCCCACAATTTACCCTGCCATGTATCCCGGCGTTTAAGCTCGGCGTCAATGCCGTTAAGCACTTCCCATTTCTTGAGACTCCACGTCGGGCCGATCAAGAGATCCCGTGGAGCGTCTCCGGTCAGACGATGAACAATCATATCCGGGGGCAAGAGCTCCAGGCTGTCTGCGATAAGGCTGATGTATTCGTCCTGCTCCAGGAACCGCAGCAGCCCGGCCTCATATTGTTTCACCATCGGCGTCTTGCGCATGAGGTGCAGCAGGTGGATCTTGATTCCCTGCACATCCATCTTGGAGACCGCTCGGCCGGTGGCGAGCATCATGTCATGGTCCTCTTGCGGAAGGCCATAAATGATGTGTGTGCAGACACGGATGTTATGCTTGCGCAGCTTTTCGACCGCTTCCAGATAACATTCGGTATCATGGGCACGGTTGATCAGCTCGGAGGTGGAATCATGGATCGTTTGCAGGCCCATTTCCACCCAGAGATAGGTTCGCTCATTCAGCTCCGCCAAGTATTCCACGACGTCGTCAGGCAGGCAATCGGGGCGTGTCGCGATCGATAAGCCGACAACACCCGGCTGCTGGAGAATGACTTCATAGTATTCCCGAAGCTCTTCGACCGGAGCATAGGTATTGGTATAGGCTTGGAAATAACCGATGTACTTGGCGCTCGGCCACTTCTGGTGCTGCCGGTCACGAATGGTGTTGAACTGGGTAACAAGATCATCCCGACGCCGTCCGGCAAAATCACCGGAGCCGCGGGCGCTGCAGAAGGTGCACCCCCCCTTGGCAATCGTGCCGTCGCGGTTCGGGCACGTAAAGCCCGCATCCAGCATAACCTTGAATACTTTTTCCTCGAATTGGCTGCGCATTTCGTAATTCCATGTATGAAATCGTTTGTCGCCCCATAACGTTGGGGCGGGTTTAAGTGGTGTACTCATGTGTGCTCCTTTTATAGCCGCATAAGATGAATAGAGACAGACAGCCTATAGCCGTGCCTCCAAGTATACATGTTTGACTTAACCTTTACTTAAGCAGATATGTCCATTGTAACAAAAAATAAAACTTTGCGTTATATGCAGGTCTTCAAGCCTAATTAAAATGTTGTTACTTGAATGAATTGCATATAATTGGTATATTTAAAATAGAAAAATAAATATATGATTCAAGCAATTTTGGCATGGGTATATATCGGATAGGATTCATATTTGTGTGACGTCATGGATACAATAATACCGTGAGGTGATTACGAATGAATTCATCGACAGTAAAGAATGAGAGTAGAGACAAAATCGCTGTGGAGCTTACCCCGAACGAAGCTTTAGCCCTTACCGGCGTGGAGTTTAACTCCAACCAGGATGTGAAGGCTTCGGCACGTCGCAAGATTCGGGCCGCCTTTGAGAAGACGTTTGATTTTGCGTCGGAAGAAAGGTAGATTATTCACAGTTTAACCATCGCGGAACCCCAATTCCAAATATAAGAAAGAGGAACCTAAATCCTTTGCGTTAAGCAGAGCATAGGTTCCTTTTTCTATGGGGCTCTTTACTTTTGGGATTAACTTCGTCACAATAAATGCAGTATCGGGATATCATTCTAAATTTACTTGGAAAGTTTCGGAGGTATGACATGCGTTTACGCGGAAGAAAAGGTATACGGGAAAATCTGGAGCAGCAGGAAGACCTGGTCGTTTTGGACCCCGGTCAATATAGAGGAAAATGGGCTTCATTATTTGGCAATGACCTTCCGATTCATGTTGAATTCGGCATGGGCAAGGGCCAATTTATCAGCCAGATGAGTTACAAGCATCAGCAAGTGAATTTTATCGGGGTGGACATGTACGACGAGCTGATTCGCCGTGCAAGCGAAAAGGGACGCAATGTCTGGGCTCAGGACGGTATCGATACCCCGCCGAATTTGAAGCTGGCGCTGTTTAATATCGAGAACGTCGAGCAGGTTTTTGAACCCGGCGAGATCGAACGTTTATATTTGAACTTTAGTGATCCGTGGCCAAAATCGAAGCATGCCCGCCGTCGTTTGACGCATCCGCGTTTTTTGGACAAGTATTCCCAGATCCTGAACGAGCGCGGGGAAATTCATTTCAAGACCGATTCGGTTACACTCTTTGAGTTCTCCCTGAATGCATTTGCCGATTATGGCTTGCAAATGACGAACATTTCGCTGGATCTGCATCGTGACGGATTGAACGAAGAACACGTAATGACAGAATACGAGACCAAATTCGTCGGTCAAGGTATGCAGATTCATCGCTGCGAGGCTATTGTCGGCAAGGAAGCACTTGCTTCCTACCATAAGAACCGCCTTGAAAAATACGGTAAATAACGTCCGTACACTAGCGTTTTCCCAATGATAGCGTTTGCATCTATTATAATAGTAGGAAATCTATCAACTGCGATGACATGTTCGCGAAAAACGACGCAAAAAAAGGTGTGCTCCTCTTCAGGAGTACACCTTTTCGTTTTCCAGCATATCGATGATGCTGCGTGCGCTTTGCATCGGATGGAATCGTTCGATGTCTCGCAAATTTTGCGCCCGTTGCTGTTGGATTACGTCGTATTGATGAAGCAGTTTGTTCATCCAGCTGCCAATAACCTCCAGCGAGTGGATAGGCTCACCCAATCCCTGCGCCGTAAAGTATTGGCAATTCTCTTCTTCCTGCCCCGGAAGAGGTTGATGGAACAGCATCGGGATTCCTTTGGCAAGGCCTTCGGTGCATGTCATGCCGCCAGGCTTCGTAACGAGCAGATCCGACACCTCCATCAGCTTGTCGATCTCGCGCGTAAAACCCAAAATCCGGATGTTCGGATGCTGGAACCGAGGATTGTTCTCCATCTCCTCGCGTCCCTTGTCGTTATTGCCGAGGCAAAATATAATCTGTACTTCTTCCCGCCATCGGGTCAAAAATTCATGCACAACTTCGTCATTCATGATGCCCCAGCCTCCGCCCATCACAAGCACGGTAGGCATATCGGACAGATGAAATCGTTCCCTGATTTCCTTCTTGCTCGGATGCGTCCAGAAGTCGGGATGGATCGGAATGCCGGTGACCTGAATTTTGGCTTGCGACACCCCGCGATTGAGCAGTTTTCGCTTCACTTCCGGCGTGGACACGAAATATCGGTCGACCTCAGGACTAATCCATGTATCGTGAGCATCATAATCGGTTATAACGGTACACAGAGGCACATCAATGCCCAGCCGTTTCAAACGCGAGATGACCGCACTTGGTATAAAGTGGGTACACACAATGATGTCGGGTTTGAGCTGTCTAACCACGTTTTTGGTGCTTGTGTAGAACATTCGGTGAAGAGCTAAAGCCGTAAAGCGGTTAAAGGACTTTTGATGGCGATACATGTACCCGACCAATCGTGGGCGAGTTGTAATCGTCTTTCTGTAGGCCGAAATGATCAGTGGAGCGATTTTAGGGTTCAAGAAGCTCCCGAGCTCGAGAACTTTGGTCTGTACGCTAGGCGATAACTGGCGCAGGCTGCTGGAGAGTGCATGAGCGGCCTGTGTATGGCCTGCACCGAACCCTTCAGATAACAGCAAGACTCTTTTTTTAGCCACTACTTTTCACCCGTTCTGCAGCGTTATTCTTTAACTTTAACATATCGACTTTGGGAAAAGAAATCAACCATTCTCCGCTTGTGTTTCAGGGACTTTGGTCCCGGAAGCGGAAACTTTATTCGGCAAGCTGCTCGCTGGCACCTTGCTACTTAAGGAGTTAGTCAGCGGCGCGCATTTTGTAGAAAATCAGGGTCCGTGGTCTTTTGACTTGAGTATGAGATGCCGCTACAATGATTCAAACGGACATCAAAAAGTTTATTAGAGAAAGAGCATTGAAAAAACGAAAACTTTTTGGGTGTCTGTTGCGTTTATTTATTAACGGACAAGTCGAAAAAGAAAAAATGGGCAGCCAAGAGAAATAAAAAGCAAGAAAACGGATGAAAATAAGAACTAAAGCCGTTTGAAACGAAGCTTGCTGGCAAACGGGATTGCAAGCTGAGCTCTTTTACGAAGTTTTTCCGTAAATTAGAGCATTCCACGGTTTTGACAAAAGATTCAAAAGTGTGGAAAATCGTGTATGACGTGCAAAGTTGCCCCGCGGCACCGAGGCTACTAGAAGGACAGACACAAGTCACAGGGTCATAGCAACAACAAAAAAAGCGAAAAACTTAGAGAGAAAAAAATAACAAACATTCTCGGGTTATAAAAAGGGGGTAACGGAGAATCATGACAGACGCCATCTTTATCGCGCTCCAACTATTCTTGGCCGCGGTGGGTGTGTACCAGTTCGTATTCTCTTTGTTTGGTCTGGTCAAAAGAAAAAAGAAACAACAGTTCGAACCCAATAAATCATTTGCAGTGTTAGTTGCTGCGCATAACGAAGAACAGGTTGTCGGGGCATTAATGGAGAACCTGAAACAGCTTAATTATCCAAAACATCTGTACGACGTATTTGTCATCTGTGACAACTGTACAGACCGTACAGCAGAGATCGTCCGTGCCCACGGGATGAACGCATGCGTGCGTACGAATCAGAATCTCCGAGGCAAAGGTTATGCCATCGAATGGATGCTGAAAGAGCTCTGGGCGATGCCGCGGCAGTACGACGCGGTCGTCATGTTTGACGCCGATAATCTGGCGGATCCGAATTTCTTGAACGAAATGAACAATGATCTTTGCTCTGGAGCGAGAGTTATCCAGGGATATATCGATACCAAGAACCCTGAGGATTCCTGGATCACTGCTTCTTATGGGGTGTCTTACTGGTATATCAACCGCTTGTGGCAGCTTTCCCGCAGCAATCTGAACATGGCGAACTTCCTTGGCGGTACGGGAATGTGCTTTGAGACCAATCTCTTGAAGGAGATCGGCTGGGGCGCAACCAGTCTGGTTGAGGACTTGGAGTTCACGATGCGCAGCGTTATGCGCGGGGTGTATCCGAAGTTCAACTATGACGCGAAGGTATTTGACGAAAAGCCGCTTACGTTTAAGGCTTCGGCCAGACAACGCCTGCGCTGGATGCAGGGTCACTTTACGGTTGCCCGCCGTTATTTCTTCCCGCTGCTGTGGCGTGCCATTAAAGAACGCAGCCTTGTGAAGCTGGATTTGGCCTTGTACGGAGTCAACGTTTACATCGTGCTGCTGACTTTCTTGTTGACGGCCATCATCTGGGTGGACAGCTCATTCTTCAATGGTCCGAATATCGCGAACCTGTACGGTTATTTACCGCTATGGCTGAGCTTTACAGCGATCGCGGCGAATGTGTTCACGTTCATGATCGCGATGATTCTGGAGAAGGTGAAGTACAAGAAGGTGTACATGTATCTGGTGCTGTTCCCGATTTACCTGCTGTCGTGGTATCCCATCACGGTGTATGCGTTCTTCACGCAGAACAACAAGCAGTGGAGCCATACGGAGCATACCCGGGTTGTGCGTCTTGAAGAAGTTCAAAGCAAACAAGGCTGATCCAATTTTTTTATTCCATCTGTGTTGACAGAAGATAGGATGACCTGTTATACTATCCTAGTCTGTTAAACAGAATATCTGATTGCAAGCAGAAGCGCCGCTTCTCACCTGACCGACATGTGTTGGCTGGTTTGATCACGAAATCAATGAATGGATTTAACTTCATTTGTGAGATGAGTATCAAATAGGGATGTCGGTGATTAACCCGTCATCCCTTTATTTTTTTTGCAAACAGGAACAACAAGTAATTTGGAGGTGGAGGACTATCAGTAAGGAACATATGATCAATGACGAGATTCGGGCCAAGGAAGTACGTTTGGTTGGTGCCGAAGGTGAGCAAATCGGGATCAAGCCGATTCGTGAAGCACTGCAAATGGCAATTGATCTCAATCTGGATCTGGTGAACGTGGCCCCTCAGGCGAAACCGCCGGTATGCCGCATCATGGACTACGGTAAATTCCGCTATGAGCAGCAGAAGAAAGAGAAGGAAGCACGTAAGAACCAGAAAATTGTGGATATCAAAGAAGTATGGTTCCGAGCCAACATTGAGGAGCATGATTATCAAACCAAGCTTCGCAATGTCGTTAAGTTTTTGAAAGACGGCGACAAAGTGAAATGCTCTGTGCGTTTCCGTGGTCGTGAAATCACCCATGCTAACATTGGTCAAAAGATTTTGGAGCGCGTGAAGGTGGAAGTGGCCGATCTCTGTGTCATTGAACGTCAACCGAAATTGGAAGGCCGAAGCATGATTATGATTTTGGCTCCAAAAGCCTAAGAGAAATTAGAGGAGGAAGTACTACAATGCCTAAAATGAAAACACATAGCAGCCTGAAAGGCCGCTTCAAGATTACTGGTACTGGTAAAGTTAAACGTTATAAAGCTTACAAAAACCACTTGCTTTCCCACAAATCCAAGCGTGCGAAGCGCGTATTGTCCAATAGCCCAGTTATGGCGCCTGGAGATGTTAAACGTTTGAAGCAAGGTCTGGCTAACTTGAAATAGTAAACAACAATTATTGGGAGGTCTTTTGATATGGCACGAGTTAAAGGCGGATTTGTCGTTCGTCGTCGACATAAAAAAGTATTGAAGCTTGCGAAAGGTTATTTCGGTTCCAAACACCGCATTTTTAAAACAGCGAACGAGCAGGTCATGAAATCCCTCGTTTATGCATACCGGGATCGTCGTACTACGAAACGTAATTTCCGTAAATTGTGGATCGTTCGTATCAACGCGGCTGCTCGTCAAAACGGTCTGTCTTACAGCAAATTGATGCATGGTCTGAAGCTTGCTGGCGTGGACATTAACCGTAAAATGCTGGCTGATCTGGCTGTGAATGATCTGAACGCGTTTAATTCTTTGGCTACTGTAGCTAAAGAAAAAGTGAACGCTTAATTATACGTGTATGAAGAAACCGCCGTAATATTACGGCGGTTTTTTTATTTTGCGCTCCTGTCCGTCATACATTGGCATCGTAAGCGCTGAATGATGGGCATGAGGAGTTTTTTACCTATCTTTAGCCATCGTAAGGGCCATGAAACAAGCAAGTGAACTCCTTCCGGAATAGATTGAAATGTATATTACCTGAGGAGGGATCTTATGCACAAGCCTGTCAGCAGGGCAAAAGTGAAATCATATGTGGGCAAACAGATCGTAGCGTATAAGAAGGACGGGACCATGGCGACAGGCAAGCTGGTACGCGTTTCCGGCAACCGCCTTTTTGTAGAACCGGCAACCAAGGGGAAAAAGGTGAAGACCAAGGCGATTATTCCGCTCGCATTGTTTGACCTTCTTGCCATTGGGACGGCACCTTATGCGTTCGGTGGAGGCTATGGTGGCGGATTCGGTGGATATCCGGGAGGATACGGCGGCTTCGGACCGGGGTATGGCGGCTTCGGGCCGGGCTTTGGACCTGGTTTCGGACCAGGCTTCTTCTGGTAATTAGAGGAACCAGATCTTCTCCAACTCATAACATCGGCTGGGTTCGATCATTCTTGTCACCGTATAGCCAAGCTTTCGGTAAAAGTTAAGTCCGGTATGGTTGCCAATATCCACCATAACCTTGGCGCGTTTGCATCCGCGGGATACAGCGAAACGTTCGGCATGTTCCATCAATCGGACACCCCACCGTCTTCGCTGTGCGGTGGATGCGACGGCCAGCATATCGATATACAGCAGTTCGCCGTGCATCATAAAATGGATAAAGGCAATGATTTTATCGTTATCCTGAGGCGAAGCAACAAGGGTCACGCCGCGTCGTAATCGAGAGGGAATATCCTTGCGGATGATGTCCAGCTCTTTTTTGGTCATATGGGAAAGCGGGACGAGTTGGGACTCAATGAGTTGTAGAATCATCGGATCATCCAGCTCCGGTGTTCGATAGCGGATCATCGTGTTGTTTCCTCCCTTCACCGCTATTAAGGATAGCTCCATTTATCATATGTAGCAGGGTTTAAGAGCGTGTTTTGCATCAAGGAGGAGAAGGGATTGCTCCAATTGTGAATGAAAACCTTTCATCGGAAGTAAAATAAATGTGTTGACTTCTGGAATGAATGAATCATATAATGTTTCTAAACATTTTAACGAATATATCCAATCGGCAATGATGAGGACGAAGTTTAAAGGGCTCTTTTGCTCAGAGAGTGGATGGATCAGCTGAAACCACCACCAAAACCCCTTTTATACGAGCTCACCTCGGAGCTGTTTCCCTGAAAGATGCTACGCTATGACTTTATCGCATTAAGTCGTAACAGCGTTTATTAGGGGGAATCGTCTTAGTCCACGTTACGGACTGCAGATATTGAAGAGCTGTGTTCATTGTGTTCTTCATACCTGCTGAGGCTTTACACTGCGAAGTGTAGGGCAAACATGGGTGGTACCACGGAAGCTAAACCTTTCGTCCCTCACACGGAGATACTCCGGGTGTGGCGACGGAAGGTTTTTTTGTTGCTTGAAGGAAGAGTGCCAATATTTGAGAGGAGGATGACTGATGAGCGCGCAAACTCCAGAAGTGCGGTCTACAGAACAATTACGAGAGAAATGGTTGAAGCCTGAAGTGATTACCGGATCGGAAATCTTGCTTCGGAGTCTTCTGCTCGAAGGTGTCGAATGCGTCTTTGGGTATCCGGGCGGAGCGGTCCTGTACATCTACGATGCCATGTATGGTTTTGAGGATTTCAATCACGTCTTGACCCGTCACGAACAAGGTGCCATTCATGCAGCTGACGGTTACGCTCGCGCAAGCGGCAAAGTCGGTGTGTGCATAGCGACTTCAGGACCGGGGGCAACAAACCTTGTGACCGGTATCGCAACAGCTTATATGGATTCCGTTCCGCTCGTTGTGATAACCGGTAACGTTGCAACAACCCTGATCGGTACGGACGCTTTCCAGGAAGCGGACATTACGGGCATCACGATGCCGATTACGAAACACAGTTATCTGGTAAGAGATGTAAAGGATCTGCCAAGGGTGATTCACGAAGCCTTCCATATTGCTTCTACCGGCCGCAAAGGTCCGGTACTGATCGATATTCCGAAGGATGTATCCGCGGCAACCACGCTGTTCCAGCCGGAAGAACGAATTCAACTGAGAGGATATAATCCTCGGACGGTACCAAACAAACTTCAGTTGGATAAATTGGCCCGTGCGATTGAGGAAGCCGAGCGTCCTATGATTCTTGCCGGCGGCGGCGTGATTTACTCCGGAGCTCATGAAGGTCTGTACGAATTCGTGAATAAATCCGGGATTCCGATCACGACAACCCTTCTGGGTCTGGGTGCCTTCCCGAGCGGTCATGACTTGTGGACAGGAATGCCGGGCATGCACGGAACCTACACCTCGAATCATGGTATTCAGCAGTCGGACCTGCTGATCAACATCGGGGCGAGATTCGATGACAGGGTTACAGGCAAGCTGGACGGATTCGCGCCACATGCGAAGATCGTTCATATCGACATCGACCCGGCAGAGATCGGCAAGAACGTGCCAACCGATATCCCGATTGTCGGCGATGTGAAGACCGTGCTTGAGATGCTGAATCCGCTCGTTCCATACGCTGCGAAAGCAGATGCCTGGAGAGACCAGATCAGAAAATGGAAAGCCGAATACCCATTCCGTTACGTTGATTCGGATACGGTGCTGAAGCCGCAATGGGTTATCGAAATGCTGAACGACACCACGAAGGGTGAAGCGATTGTAACGACTGACGTTGGTCAGCACCAAATGTGGTCCGCTCAGTATTACAAGTTCAACCAGCCGCGTTCCTGGATCACCTCCGGCGGTCTTGGAACGATGGGCTTCGGATTCCCGTCCGCGATTGGTGCCCAGATGGCCCATCCGGATCGCCTGGTCATTTCGATCAACGGGGACGGCGGCATGCAGATGTGTTCGCAAGAACTTGCCATCTGTGCCATCAACAACATTCCGGTAAAAATCGTTGTCATCAACAACCAGGTGCTTGGCATGGTTCGTCAATGGCAGGAGCTGATTTACGATAACCGTTACAGCCACATCGATCTGGCAGGCAGCCCTGATTTCGTCAAGCTGGCTGAAGCCTACGGTGTCAAAGGACTTCGTGCCACCACGAAAGAAGAAGCACAGCGTGCTTGGGCCGAAGCGATGGAAACACCGGGACCCGTCCTCGTTGAATTCGTTGTAGAGAAAGGCGAGAACGTGTATCCGATGGTGACGCAAGGGTCGACAATCGATCAAATGCTGATGGGGGATGCGTAAGATGAGTACAAAACATACCATTGCCGTACTAGTGAACGACCAGCCGGGTGTCCTGCAGCGCGTATCCGGGTTATTCGGACGCAGGGGCTTTAACATCGAGAGCATTACCGTGGGGCAGTCGGAGGAATCCGGCCTGTCCCGGATGGTCATCGTAACCACGGGTGATGAAACGACGCTGGAACAGGTGGAGAAGCAGCTTTACAAGCTGATCGATGTCATTAAAGTCATCAACCTGAGCTCGAAACCGATGGTAGCCAGAGAGCTTGCCCTGATCAAAGTAAAAGCCGAGCCTTCGGCCAGACCGGAAATTATGGGCGTTGTCGAGACTTTCCGTGCATCCGTCGTGGATATCGGCACAGCCAACCTGATGGTTCAGGTTGTTGGCGATACCGTCAAAATCGATGCCATGATCGAGCTGCTTAAGCCGTATGGCATCCAGGAGCTTTCCCGTACCGGGGTTACCGCGATGATTCGCGGTAATGCGTAATTATTTTATACGATTGTCTTGAACCGGGATCACAAATTATAGCTAATATCAGCGTTAGACACCTGCATGTCATGAGCGGGTGTCTCAGCAGATCGAGAATGGATTCGGTCTATTGAGATACCCGCTCATCATGAAGGGTCTTTAAAATCAAAGGAGGACTTATACAAATGGCAATTACTACTTATTATGAACAAGATGCAGAACTCAGCGTGTTGAAAGACAAAACAATCGCGGTTATCGGTTATGGAAGCCAAGGTCATGCTCAAGCGCAAAACCTGCGTGACAGCGGACTTCAGGTTGTCATTGGCCTTCGTGAAGGCAAGTCGTTCGACAAAGCGAAAAATGATGGTTTCGAAGTGCTTCCTGTAGCTGAAGCCGTTAGCCGTGCAGATGTGGTACAAATCCTGATGCCGGACGAAACACAAGCATCGGTGTACAAGAACGATATCGAGCCAAACCTGAAAAAAGGCGCGGCACTGATGTTCTCCCACGGTTTCAACGTTCATTTTGGTCAAATCGTAGCTCCTAAAGACAACGACGTCCTTCTGGTTGCGCCTAAATCCCCAGGTCACATGGTTCGCCGTACGTATGTTGAAGGCTTTGGCGTACCTGGATTGATTGCAATCGAGAAAGATGCAACTGGACAAGCTAAGGCGATCGGTCTTGCTTATGCTAAAGGTATCGGTTGTACTCGTGCAGGCGTTATCGAAACTTCCTTCCGCGAAGAAACCGAAACCGACTTGTTCGGTGAGCAAGCGGTATTGTGCGGCGGTGTATCCGCATTGGTCAAAGCCGGTTTTGAAACATTGACTGAAGCTGGATACGCGCCGGAAATGGCATACTTCGAGTGCCTGCATGAGCTGAAATTGATCGTGGACATGATCTATGAAGGTGGTCTTGCAAGCATGCGCGACTCCATCAGCAACACGGCGGAGTACGGCGACTATGTAACAGGCCCGCGCGTGGTAACCGAAGATACGAAGAAGGCAATGAAAGAAGTCCTCTCCGATATTCAACAAGGTAAATTCGCTCGCGACTTTATCCTTGAGAATCAATCGGGACGTGCTTTCCTGACAGCTACCCGCCGTAACGAGTCCGAGCATCCGATTGAAGTGGTTGGTGCGGAGCTTCGCGAAATGATGCATTGGATCAAGAAATAAGAATATATAGAATTCATAAGGAATTCTTCCGGGTATAGAGCAGTCAAGCATGAGATAAGATGGTGCTGCTGCATGGGACCCGTTAGATTAAGCAGCCGGCGGCAGGGGATGAAATCAACCTGCCGCCGGATGTTTACGTCAAGCGATAAACTTCAAGGAGGTGCCGACATGCGAAAGATTTATGTCTTTGATACAACGCTGAGAGATGGAGAGCAGTCTCCTGGCGTGAATTTGAACACTCGGGAAAAGGTGGAGATCGCCCTTCAACTCGAAAAGTTGAAAATCGACCGCATGGAAGCAGGGTTTCCAGCGGCGTCACCCGGTGACCTTGCTGCTGTGAACGCAGTGGCACGAGCGGTTAAAGACGTCACGGTCATTGGATTGTCTCGTTCCAGAGAGAGTGACATTGATGCGGTTCGCGAAGCGCTTCAGGGAGCACAGGATCCATGCATACACGTGTTCCTGGCGACTTCCCCGATTCACCGCAAGTTCAAGCTGCGGATGGAGAAGGAGCAGGTGCTGGAAACGGCGCAGGCCTCGATCCGTTATGCAAAGAAATACTTTTCCAAAGTGGAGTTTTCCTTGGAGGATGCCGGCCGGACAGAGCTTGACTTCATGGCCGAGGTCGTAGGCATGGCTGTGCGCGAAGGCGCCAATGTCGTGAACATTCCGGATACCGTGGGTTACTTGAACCCTTCGGAATACGGGGCCATCTTCAAATACTTGAAGGAAAATGTTCCGGATATCGAGAAGGTGCAGCTGAGTGCGCACTGCCATAACGATCTGGGCATGGCGACGGCGAATACCCTTGCTGCCATTCTGAACGGGGCCGATCAGATCGAAGGCACGATCAACGGAATCGGTGAACGTGCAGGCAATACCGCCATCGAGGAAATTGCAATGGCGCTCGAGACGCGCTCCGAATTCTTCGGAGCGAAGACGGGGCTGGTCTTGACCGAAATCGCCCGCACGAGCCGCCTTGTGAGCAAGCTGACCGGTATGGTTGTGCCTGGCAACAAAGCGATTGTCGGCGCGAACGCATTCGCTCATGAATCCGGCATTCATCAGGACGGCATGCTGAAAGAGAAGACGACCTACGAAATTATGACGCCGGAGTCCATTGGGCTCAAAGAAAGCAAGCTGGTGTTAGGCAAGCACTCCGGCCGTCATGCTTTCCGTGAGAAGCTGCTGGATCTGGGTTACGAGCTGAGCGAAGAACAGGTGAATGATGCATTCGCCAAATTCAAGGTGCTGGCTGACAAGAAGAAGGAAGTATCCGATGAGGATCTGCTGGCTTTGTTGGAAGAGAAACTGATCGATACGCCGGAAGTGTTCAAGCTGGAAACGATCTTTGTTGCTTACGGCAATGAATCAACGCCGACGGCGCGGGTTCGCATTGCGACCGTGGATCAGACGATTGAGGAAGAGGCTGAGGGCAACGGTTCCGTGGACGCGATCTATAACGCGATCGACAAGGTGACCGGCGAAGAAGTTACGCTTGCGGATTATTCGATCAAATCGGTTACGCACGGCAAGGATGCTCAAGGCGAAGTGCATGTGGTGCTGTCGCAGAACGACGTGGCGGCGCAAGGCCGCGGCTTGAGCACCGACATCCTGGAAGCGAGCGCAAGAGCTTACGTGGATGCGGTTAATGTGCTGATCGAGAAACGCAAAACGTTTAGCCGGCGCGAGCGCGCTACACTGTAATCCATACTTGGTGTGATGGAAGCTCTGCTTGCAGCGTGAGCGCTGAAGGAGCATACCATGAAAAAGAGGGGCCACTGTTGAAGCGGCTCCTCTTTTACTTGTTTTATTTATGCTGTTGGCCAGTCTTGTACTGCGGTATCAAGACACTTACACCAAGCCCTTAACCATCATGGTTGTGGAAGCGAAAAGCCGAATCTTACCAGGCGTAGGCTTGCGGAGCGGCGCCGCCCGGACCCGGGAATATTTCATCCAGACGTTTCATCACGGATTCATCGAGTTCGATCTCAAGCGAGCGCAGGGAGCTTTCGAATTGCTCCAGCGTGCGAGGTCCGATAATCGGTCCCGTAACGGCCGGGTTCTTAAGCACCCAAGCAAGGGCGACGTTGTCCTGTGGTTCGCCGAGCTCTTGGCAGAGTGAGGCGAACTGTTCCAGCTGCGAGCGGTGCTTCTCCACGCGCTCCGCGTTTCCTCCGCTGCGCGAGCCCTCGATTTTTTTAAGCGCATTGCGTCCCAGCAGTCCCCCGTCCAGCGGGCTCCATGGAATAACGCCGAGTCCGAGCTGCTGCGAAGCGGGAAGCACTTCGAGTTCCGGCAATCGGCAGGTCAGGCTGTATTTATGCTGCTCGGAAACGAGGCCCAGGAAGTGACGGCTTTGGGCCGCGGCTTGCGCAACTGCAATCTGCCAGCCCGCAAAGTTGCTGGATCCGACATATCCGATTTTTCCTTGATGAACCGCAACCTCAAAAGCGCCCCACAGCTCGTCCCAAGTGACGGAAGGATCGACGTGATGCATTTGGTACAGCTCGATATGATCCGTTTGCAGACGCTTGAGCGATGCTTCGAGATGACGACGAAGTTTATAGCTTGACAGTCCGGCTTCATTGTTGGGGCCATCCAGAGGATCACTCATGGAGCCGTAGAATTTGGTAGCCAAAACGACTTTCTCGCGGCGGCCCCCGCCTTGGTTAAACCAGCGTCCTATGATGGTTTCGGTCAGGCCGGAGTTCTCGCCCCAGCCGTAGATGTTCGCCGTATCGAAGAAATTGACGCCAGCGTCAAGCGCTGCATCCATGATGCGGAAGGCCTCCTTTTCATCCGTAGCAGGACCGAAATTCATTGTCCCCAGACACAGACGACTTACTTTCATACCGGATTTACCTAGAGCTGCGTACTTCATAATCGATGATCACTCCTTGGTCGTTTAGGGTATAAGACAAATTCACCCCTATTGTAGCGTATTGGCAGAAAAATGTAACTAACGGCGTGAAGAGTTCTGGAGCAGTGATGAGGTTTATCAGGGCTATGAAACCTCGCTCTACAACAGCAAATTCTTCCAGAGCAACTTGTCGGACGAAAGCATGAAGGGCATGGACAGTTATTACGCTCCGGGAAAGACTGTTCAACGATTTCCAGAAGAAGCATCCCATTCAGGTACCTGATCGTAACGAGTTGTTCCAACAAGCAGACCTGTAATATACATTCTCTCTTTTCTGGTTGGCCAGTTAAAGGCAGAAGCGGGAGATGGATGGATGATCAAAAGTAGCAGGAGCAAGCATCAAAGCTCAAGAAGTAAGAAGTAAGAAGTAAGAAGTAAGAAGTAAGAAGTAAGAAGTAAGAAGTAAGAAGTAAGAAGCAAGAAACAACCAGCAAAAAGAAAGTCTAGGAGTAACCGAGCTCCCAACAAGATGTTTCCTTGAAGAGCCGCCCTATGCTTATGCATAGGGCGGCTCTTCAAACTCCCACCACCCTTGTGGTCGGGGAGATTCGCTCTTCTCCGTTGAGCCTGCTAATCCGTTCGGCTTCGAAGCAGCGGAGAGGACGAATCGATTCCGGAAAAGCGAAGCGGTCGCCTTTGGAGCCGAATTTCAACCCTTAACAATAAAACCCTGAAATTCGGCGACAACAGCGATTGGAGGAACGATACGTAATCGGAGCCACCCACATTAACTCTTCGAAGCTCTTGCATAAAGCTGCTCTCATTAAAGCCGCTCTCGATATTAAGTCGCTCTCGCGATATTAACTCTTCGAGCATCTGCACAACTCTTCACGCTGTCATCTCCCTGATCACATTCCCCCTACTTATAGGCAAAACGAATTAAGTTCATAGTTTCTATATCTTGGTCAATCGAGGGGGAAGTATGTTACAACAGTAACTAGATGATTAAATACGACCAGTGTATATATAAATAAGGAGTGACGAAGAATGGCAGAAACGAAAAAAATCGCGGTAATTGCCGGAGACGGTATCGGTCCTGAAGTAGTGGCGGAAGCGGAGAAGATCATAAAACGTACCGAAGAGGTGTTCGGATATTCATTTACGACGGAACATGCCCTGTTTGGCGGCATTGCCATTGACGAGAAGGGGACGCCGCTGCCAGAAGAAACGTTGAATGTATGTAAAAGTGCCGATGCCGTATTGCTTGGTGCGGTGGGCGGACCGAAATGGGACAACAATTCGAAGGAGCTTCGCCCGGAAACGGGATTGCTTGGCATCCGTAAAGAGCTTGGCCTGTTCTCCAACCTGCGTCCGGCTGTCATTTTCGATTGCTTGAAGGATGCGTCCACATTGAAGCCTGAAGTTCTGGAAGGTACCGACCTGATGGTCGTTCGTGAGCTGACAGGAGGCATATACTTCGGTGAGAAGTTCAGACGTGAAGGCGCTGGTGGAGAAGAAGCGGTAGATACCTGCGTATACAACACGGCGGAGGTAGAGCGCATCGTCCATCAAGCCTTCGAGATTGCACAGAAGCGTCGGAAGAAGCTGGCTTCCGTCGATAAAGCGAACGTGCTGGAAACGTCCCGCTTGTGGCGCGAAACGGTAAACCGCATCGCTCCTGAATATCCGGACGTGGAACTGGAGCATGTGCTGGTAGACAATTGCGCGATGCAGCTTCTGCGCCGTCCGTCCAGCTTTGACGTGATCGTAACCGAGAACATGTTCGGCGACATTCTAAGCGATGAAGCAGCCATGCTGACAGGTTCCATCGGGATGCTGGCATCCGCATCCATGGGCGAAGGGGCTTTCGGTCTGTACGAGCCGGTACACGGTTCGGCACCGGACATTGCAGGCCAAGGCTTGGCGAATCCAATCGCAACGATTCTTTCCGTAGCGCTGATGTACCGCCTCACGTTTGGCTACGAGGATGCGGCAGACGCAATTGAACGCGCAGTTGCCGAGGTGCTTGATGCCGGACACCGGACAGCAGACATTGCCGTGGATAAGAGCAAAGCGCTCAGCACGACGGAAATGGGCGATTTGATCGCCGCGGCTATCCGTTAATAAAGGAAGCGTTCGTTCAAAGAAATTCCTTATTTATAATAATTATAATAAAGTAACGTCTACAATCTTGACTTTGATTAGCCTCAATGATAACATTTCTATTAAATGTTCATAGGAACATAGCATGTAGAAAATACACGTATTTTCTTACATATGTTAAGGAGGAATTCAATCATGGCAGAACGTTTGGTTGGTAAAGCGGCTCCTGATTTCACAATGGAAACTGTATCAGGAGACGGTAAAGATTTTGGTAAAGTAAGCCTGTCCGACTACCGCGGCAAATGGCTCGTATTCTTCTTCTATCCGCTTGATTTCACATTTGTATGTCCAACTGAAATCACGGCTCTCAGCGATGCTTACGATCAATTCAAAGCATTGGATACTGAAATTCTGGGTGTAAGTGTTGACTCTATCCACAGCCACAAAGCTTGGATCAACACAGCTAAAGAAGCGAATGGTCTGGGAGCATTGAACTTCCCGCTGGCTTCCGACATCACCAAAAATGTAGCAAGAGACTACGGTGTTCTGATCGAAGAAGAAGGCGTTGCTCTGCGCGGCTTGTACATCATCGATCCAGAAGGCGAATTGAAATATCAAGTGGTTAACCATAACGACGTAGGCCGCAGTGTAGAAGAAACGCTTCGCGTTCTTCAAGCACTTCAATCCGGCGGATTGTGCGCTATGAACTGGAAACCAGGCGACAGCAACCTGTAATTCCATTTCGTTAAAAGTGAAGGCAACCCTCATTATCTGACATTATGTGCAGGTAATGGGGGTTTTTTCACCTCTGATTTTATTGGATGAAATAGGGGAAGACTCTTGTTTAGAGAACCGCATTCTGCGTTGATATATAATTAAATATATAGGCTTACAGACTTATGTTTAGGGAATCGCGCCTAAATTTTAATCGAGGTTTTTTTCATGAAGGAATTAGCGGGACTGAAAGCGAATACAATATTTTGAAACGGTAGAGAATCCACAAAAGGAGGGTGAACGATATGAGTTTTTGCTGTGGGGCTAGTATGATGGGTACAAAGGGTACACTGAAGCATTATCGCACTCAAGTACATAATGTTCCCCTGCTGTCTTGTCCGGTCTGCCATCGCGTCGAGGTCCATCATCGGGTAGAGAATGAGTATGAAATATTAGCTGAATATGCCCATGGTGACGGAGCATCCCAGGTGGATTTTCAGGATTATGTGATGGAAGATGAGGATGCGATTTTTGAGAATGTTGTCAACCGGGAGTCGGAGGATCCGCTAATGGTGGTGCAGAGTCAGATTGATATGTCGTTAGATCTCCTGGTGGTTGCCAAATGGATGGAGGATGAGAAGTGGCAGGGCGAACTGAAAAGACGGCTTGCCGTGATGAGTCAGCGCAGGCTCCGGCTCCAGAAGCAACCTTAATGCAGGAATTAATAAAGCCTCGTGAATGCCCGGGGCTTTTTTAATGTTTCAAATCAAACAAAAGGGGGTAATGTTTATATTAGTTGTTTGAAAATAGGGGTTATATACAATACATAAACAAAAATACATAAGAGTGGAGAATGGTATTTTTATGCAATTTTCCATTTTTCGACAGGATTTCTGATTGACGTTTCTTTGTCTCGATGACTATCATGGAAGGAAGCAGATTCGGGCTGCTTCTGATTCAAAGGCGGACAAGCTGAGTTTTGCAAGTTTTTTTGTCGGTTTGGTGAGTTCAACTTTTCAAGAAAAGGGGGAGCCATCTTGTTGAGTCAAATCCGTGAATCTGAGCTGCAGGCAATTCGTTCTTTTCATTCCAGCCAGCTTATTAGGAACAAGTATGAGAACATACTGGAGAATCTCGACAGCGGGATCATCCTCTTTGATAGTGACGGTGTGTTGGCATTTGTTAATGTACAGATGGCAAAATTACTAGGTGTATCCCGTAAGTCGCTGACTGGCTGTACGCTGACCCAACTGTTGCGTCATCCCCAGCTATCCAAATTTAAAAAGAGGAAAATACTTCGCATTTTTCGGGAAACGGTATTCCATCGCAAGAGATTTCATGAATTGGTTGATGAATATGGCAGATCGTGGCTGATCACGATGACTTATGGGGACCAGATGGAAGGCGATTTTCTGATCAGCGTGAAGGATGTATCCGACTTCAAACGAATTGAGCAAACCGCTTATCAGAACGATAAGCTGGCCATGCTGGGAAAGATCTCGGCCTCCATTGCCCATGAGATACGCAACCCGCTCACCTCCATCCGTGGCTTCATCCAACTGCTTCGTCCGCATCTCGTAAGTTTAGGTAAGGACGAGTATGCCAGAATTATACTTACGGAGATCGATCGTGCGAATGATATTATATATGAATTTCTAAATTCCTCCAAGCCCTCGGCTCCAGAAACCAAGATTGTGTCCGTATCCTCATTATTGAAGGAAGTCGTTCTGCTAACTGAAAGTGAAGCCTTAATGAAGGGATGCCAGATTAATCTGCATACCGATAAGACCCCACCTGCCTTTATATCCGTGGATGTGAAGCAGATCAAACAGGTAATTCTGAATATTATAAAAAATGCCCTGGATGCAATTAATGAACATCATGATGAGAACATCACCGGAGTGATTGATATTTCCGCCCGCGATACGGGGAAACATATCAACATCTGTATTTCGGATAACGGCGGCGGCATGGATCAGAATACGCTGAACCATCTGTTCAATCCGTTCTTCACGACCAAGGAGAGTGGAACGGGGCTTGGATTATCCGTGAGTTACAGTATTATCCGGAACCATGGCGGCTCGATTGCCGTGGATAGCCAGATAGGTGCCGGGACGGAGTTTGTGATTACATTTCCCAAGTTGGACGTTTCGGAAGTCTAAGATTGTACGATACGTGCCTGAAATGAATACGAGAGCAGCTGTTCCGATGGAATGGCTTTTTCTTTTTTAGGAGGAGAAGAACGCATGAAGTGGACATTAAAGGACCGTTTATCATCCGGGTATGTGCATACCGATGCCATCATTGTTCCCGTAACGAAAAAACAAGCGGCGGAAGGCGGTGTTTCCGAGTCGTGGGATCCGCTGCTCAAACAGTTGACCGAGAATCGGTTATTTGACGGCACTCCCCATCGGTCATTCGTATGGCCGGAGAGCATCGAAGGCGGAGCGCGCCTATTAATTTGGCTGGGCCGTCCCGAAGGAATTCTGACATCCGAGCAGCTGCGGCTGCTTGCAGCACAAGCGGTAAAAGCCGCCGGGAAATCGGGTGTACGCAGTGCTGCCATTCAAATTCCGAATACGATGATCAACTTCACTGCGGAACAGACTCCGCAAGATGCTGCTCAGGCTTTAACTGAAGGTTTTATCCTCGGAAGCTATCGCAAACCTCATTATAAGCGTGATGCTTCCAAGCAAACGAATATAGAAGAAATCCTCTATTATATAGAAGGCGATATGGACGCGGAATTTGAAGCCGGGTGGACAAAGGGGATGTCATTAGGCGCAGCGATTGGGGAAGCGACCTGTCTGGCACGGGATTTAACGAACCTCCCCGGCAATATGCTGTTGCCGGAAGACTTGGCCCAGAAGTCGCTTCAGGTGGCGAAACGGTACGGTTTTGAAGCCCAGGTGCTGGACGAGGAAGGAATTGTCGAGAAGGGCATGGGCGGCCTCCTCGCCGTCGGTAAGGGCAGCATACATCCACCGCGCATGATCGCGATCCGTTATCAGGGACGGGAGACGTGGGAGGATGTTGTCGGCCTTGTTGGCAAGGGGGTTACGTTTGATACCGGTGGCGTCTCGCTGAAGAGGGCATCCGGAATGGAGGATATGATCAGCGACATGGGCGGGGCGGCTACCGTACTGGGCGTCATGGAAGCGCTGGGACGGATTCGCCCCAGAGTAAATGTAGTGATGGTGATTCCGTCAGCGGAGAATGTGATGAGTGGTAGCGCCTTTAAACCCGGCGATATCGTCACGACACTGAGCGGTCGCACCATCGAAGTATTGAATACGGATGCCGAGGGCCGTATCGTGCTTGCGGACGGAATGACCTATGCCAAGCAGCTCGGGGCTTCGCGATTGATTGATGTGGCCACATTGACGGGGGCTGTTGTTTCGGCTCTGGGGGATATCGCCACTGGGGCCGTAACCAATGATGAGACCTTTTTACAGGAGCTTATTGCCTCCTCCCGGAGGGCCGGCGAAAAAATATGGCCGCTGCCATCCTATCCGGAGTTCTGGGATAAATTGAAGAGTGAGGTGGCGGATTTACGAAATCAAACGGGCCGAGAAGGCGGGACGATAACAGGCGGTCTTTTTGTGGGGACATTTGCTGATGGGCTGCCTTGGGTGCATTTTGACATAGCAGGTACGGCATATTTATCCAAGGAGCGGGGCGTGGATCCTAAAGGGGCAACCGGCGTGCTCGTCCGCACCATCACCGACTGGATACTCAAGCAGGCCCAGGTCGCCATGGATTGAAGCGCTTGTTATGAAATGAAGAGGCAGTGGCAGTCCGATACCCCTTTGAAAAACGTCCGTCCTTCGGACGTTTTTGCTTTACTTTTCAACCGGCATTCAAGTATGATGAAGAGAAAAATTGCCGAGAGGAGTTTAGCTTAGAATGATTAAGAGTAGTCAGACAAAGATTGTAGACTGTACCATTCGCGATGGCGGACTGGTCAATAATTGGGATTTTAGTGTGGAATTCGTACAAAATTTATATGCGGGCCTGAATGAGGCTGGCGTGGACTATATGGAAATCGGTTATAAAAATTCGCCTAAACTGCTGAAAGGCGCTGATCAAGCGGGCCCTTGGCGTTTTCTGGATGATGAGTTCCTCAGAGAAGTGATTCCTCATAAAGGTAAAACCAAACTGTCCGCACTTGTAGATATCGGCCGTGTGGATGAAGACGATATTTTGCCGCGCGAGGAAAGCTTGCTGGATCTTATCCGTGTCGCTTGTTACATCAAAGACGTGGATAAGGCGCTGGCACTGGTACAGACCTTCCACGATCGTGGTTATGAGACTACGCTGAACATCATGGCTCTCTCCAACGTGATGGAGAATGAGCTGTTGGAAGCTTTTGAGCTGATCAGGGAGAGCGTCGTGGATGTGGTGTACATCGTCGATTCTTACGGAAGCCTTGATCATAAAGACATGGAATACCTTGTGAATAAGTTCAAGATGCATCTGCCGAACAAACGTCTGGGCGTTCATACCCATAACAACATGCAGCTGGCGTTCTCCAACACGCTGGTCGCTGCAGATCTTGGCGTTGAGCTTCTGGATGCATCCGTGTACGGGATGGGACGTGCGGCCGGCAACTGCCCGACCGAGCTTCTGGTTACCCATCTGAAAGGCACGAAGTATGAGCTGCGTCCGGTACTGGACATTATCGAGCGCTACATGATCCCTCTTCGCGAAAAAGAAGAGTGGGGTTATATCATGCCTTACATGATTACTGGCACCCTGGACGAACATCCACGCTCCGCCATGGCACTCCGTGCTTCGGACGATAAAGACAAAATTGTGGATTTTTATGATAAATTGACGACGCCGGAAGTGACTTTCGACAAGAAATAGGCAAGGTGCTCTTGCAGCCCTGCTACCTATATAAGTCAAGGAAATACAGCATCTTTCCCTCCTCGGAAGGATGCTGTTTGCTTTCTAATACGGACAACCCATTTTCCATAAAATACATGTTGAAATTATATGTTCGACATGGTATATTTATTTTTGTCTTCAAAAGACGCCATCTTCATTCTCGGGACGTAGCTCAGCTTGGTAGAGCACCTGGTTTGGGACCAGGGGGTCGCATGTTCAAATCGTGTCGTCCCGATTCGCTTATGAATTAGGGCCTCGCAAAAGTAATCGAAATATGCTCCGAAGCATAGCGTCACTTTTGTAGGTATATGTGCGGGTGTAGTTCAATGGTAGAACTCCAGCCTTCCAAGCTGGTAGCGTGGGTTCGATTCCCATCACCCGCTTATAGTTAGAACCGGAAACCCTTGGTGACAAGGGTTTTTTGTTTGCTTTTTTTGAAATGTGAATGGGACCGGAATAAACATGGGATAGCAGGCATTCAAATATATAGTGACTCCGTAATACCCCTTTTACAAGCGAAGAATATCTGTTATAATGACCATAATTTCATTCCAAGAATGCGAGGTAACCCAGTCCAATGAAGTAAGACACCCTTTTCTCTAAACAACTGCATGTGGTTTTGCAGGCGTTTCTCTACGGCGGTAGAGGGAGAGATTTGGTGTGTCTGAACAATGTGACTGGGGTACCTCTTTTTGTTATGTCAAAACGGTGCTCTTATGCAAAACAATCACATATACGGAACGGATTTGCAGCTTCCGCTAACGGCCGAGGTTATTGAGCTTCATCTCAATAACAGTCAAGGCTGGACTGGAATGAACAGCCGAAGTCGTGTCGGTCGTGCGAATTTGTCCCGTTAATCAGACCAGACCCATACTTCTCTTTATAACATCCGCCGCAGGCCAGCGCTTGCGGTTTTTTAGTTTTTTCAAAGAGAGAGGATGAGGCGATATGACCATGATTCTAAAAGCGAAAGATATAAGTATGGAGCTCCAAGGAAGGCCGCTGTTTGAGGGCATTCAGCTGGAGGTGGCGGAGGGAGAACGGATTGCGCTGTATGGGCGTAACGGCACCGGCAAAACCACGCTCCTCTCGATCCTGGCCGGCGAGCTCGAACCGACCTCGGGCGTTGTGGAGACGATTCTCCCACGAGAGCGCTGGGGCTGGCTCAGGCAGCAGGATGAGCCGGACGAAGTCGATAGGAGTGCTATCGATACGGTGCGCAGCCGCAGTCACCCAACATTATGGCAGCTGAAGCTTCAGCTTGCCGCAGTCGAGCGGCGGATGAACGGCGGCAGCGCTGCAGAAATGGAACCATTGCTTGAGCAATATGGCAATCTGCTGGAGCGCTACGAGTCCCAGAACGGTTTCCAGTGGGAGACCGAGGTGGAGAAGGCGATGACGATGCTGGGCATCGGGCCGGAGGTGTGGCCTGTGTCCTACCGTGAGCTGAGCGGAGGTCAGAAGACGAAGGTCATGCTGTCAGGGCTCCTTGTATCGGCACCGAAATTTTTACTGCTCGACGAGCCTACAAACCATCTGGACAGCGACAGCTTGGTCTGGCTGGAGCAGTGGCTGGTGTCGTCCTATAAAGGCACTGTGTTGTTTGTATCCCATGACAGGGAATTCATCGACCGGGTAGCAACCTCCGTATGTGAGCTGACCTCAGAGGAGCTACGGCGTTACAGGGGAGGATATACGGATTACCGCCGCGAAAAGGAGCGGGAGCTGCGCGAACAGGAGACGCTTTACCGGAAGCAGGAGCTGGCCCGCAAAGCGCTGGAGGAATCGATCCGAAGATACGAGGAGTGGTTCCATAAAGCGCATAACGCGGCCGGGGACGTCAATGATGTCAAGATCACCGCCAGCTTTTACAAGGCCAAGGCCAAGAAGAACATCTCAAGATATCATGCCAAGGAAAAAGCGCTGGAACGGCTGGAAGCAGAGCGGGTGGATAAACCGCGAAGCGGTCCTAAGCTGAACATGGAGCTGGAAGGGGAAGCTTTCGGCGGCCGGACCCTTGTCCAAGTGAAGGACATCTGTTTTGGATTCGGAGATCAACCGCTTTTTAATAAACTCACCTTCTATCTGAACCGTGGCGACCGGTTGGCCGTAAGAGGCCCTAACGGGAGCGGGAAAACGACACTGCTCAAGCTGCTGCTGGGCGAAATCGAACCGCAGGAGGGCCGGATTACCCGAAATCCTTCCGTCAAGATCGGTTATTTCTCACAGGAGCTTGAGGGGCTTGAACATGAAACCACGCTGCTGGACAGTCTGCTCGTCATTCCGGGAATGACGGAGAGCCGTGCCCGTACTTTGCTGGGCTCATTCCTCTTCAGGCGGGACGATGTGTTTAAGAAGATGGGGCAGTTGAGCATGGGGGAGAAGTGCAGAACGGCTTTTCTCAAGCTGTATTTCAGCGGGGCGCATCTGCTCGTATTGGATGAACCCTCGAACTACCTGGATGTGGATACCCGAGAGGTGATTGAACAAGTACTCGTGAGCTTTCCGGGTGCAATTGCGCTCGTATCCCACGACCGGTATCTGGTGCGCAAAATCGCGAACCGGCTGCTCACGCTGAAGCCTGGAGAAGCTCCGATTTGGTTTGAGGGAAGTGTGGACGAGGAGGAAGAACAGGCCTCGCGGACCGGTGTGATCAGGGGGAATACGGAGAAGGACAATCGGCGGATGGAGCTCGAATACCGGATTCAGGAATTACTGGGCTTATCAGCCGAAGATCTTGAAGCCGGGGACGAGGCGAGCTGGCTTGCCGAGATCAGGGAGCTTCGGGCTGAGCTGGTCAGGCTTCAGTCGGAATAAGATCAAGGATCGCGATTAAAATCAGCCAGATGGGGTTAAAATGGGGAAATGAAACTTGCCATATCTCGAAAGGTTGCATATAATAAACCCTATATATTTGCATATGTAACAAATGCGTGGATGGAGAAAAGTAGCTAGTGCCTCTTTACAGGGAAGGGATACCGTAGATTGAGAGTGTCCCTAATAGAAACAGGCTAGTGAAGTTCGCTCCGGAGCAGTTCCCTGAACACGGCATGCTGCCGCTCAGTAGGGGATAACGGGTCCGATTCGTTACGTCGGTCAAGTGAGCATGATGAGGCATACTCAGGGCCTAAGGCTTTTACCGCCTTGGTTAGGGTATGAAACATGTTAACAAGGGTGGTACCACGGTCTCTTCGTCCCTTTTCGGGAGGAGAGGCCTTTTTTGTTTTCAGTACAATGATGGAGTTTACAAAGGGGTGTGCGAATAGCCATGAAGGAAAAATTAGAAGCATTAAAGCAGGAAGCATTGGCGCAATTGCAGGATGTTACCGATCCGCAGCAGCTGAATGATTTGCGGGTGAAATACCTTGGCAAAAAAGGTGCCTTGACGGAAATCCTGCGCGGAATGGGAGCGCTGAGCGCAGAAGAGCGTCCCGTTATCGGCCAGGTGGCCAATGACGTTCGGGGCGCGATCGAGGAAGTCATCACCGGCAAGCAGGAAGCATTCCTGCAGCAGGAAACGCAAGAGCGTCTGCGTGCAGAGAAGGTGGACGTAACCCTTCCGGGCCGCAAGCTCAGCCAAGGCGGGGTTCATCCTTTGAGCAAGGTGATCCAGGATATCGAGGATATTTTCATCGGGATGGGTTACCAGGTAGCGGAAGGACCCGAGGTGGAAACGGACTACTTCAACTTCGAAGCGCTGAATCTGCCGAAGAATCACCCGGCACGTGACATGCAGGATTCCTTCTATTTGACGGAAGATCTGCTGATGCGTACTCAGACATCCCCGGTGCAAGCCCGGACGATGCTGTCGATGCAAGGAAAAGCGCCTGTCAAAATCATGTGCCCGGGCCGCGTATTCCGCCGGGACGACGATGATGCGACGCATTCGTTCCAGTTCCACCAAATCGAGGGCCTCGTGATCGGCGAGAACATTCGCATGAGTGATCTGAAAGGGACGCTGCTGCAATTCGTGCAGGAGATGTTCGGCGATAACACGCAGATCCGTCTGCGTCCAAGCTTCTTCCCGTTCACGGAGCCGAGCGCGGAAGTGGACGTATCCTGTGTAAGATGCGGCGGCAGTGGCTGCCGCGTATGCAAGCAAACAGGCTGGCTTGAGATTTTAGGCTGCGGCATGGTTCATCCGAAGGTGCTTGAAATGGGTGGTTATGCCCCTGAGAAGTACAGCGGTTTTGCTTTCGGTATGGGGGTTGAGCGGATTGCCATGCTGAAATACGGCGTGGATGACATCCGTCACTTCTTCAACAACGATACAGCATTCTTGAATCAGTTCACGCGGATCTAATTTTAACGATAAAGGGAAGTGAATAGACAATGAGAGTTTCAACCGATTGGTTGTCCGATTATATTTCGCTCGAAGGTGTAACCTCAGAGGATTTGGCAAGCCGTATTACTTCGGCTGGTATTGAAATCGATGTGATCGAGAAACGGAATCAAGGCATTAACAAAGTGGTCGTAGGCTTCGTCAAAAGTAAGGAGAAGCATCCTGACGCAGACAAGCTAAATGTATGTATCGTGGATGCGGGTCAGGAGGAAGATCTCCAGATCGTGTGCGGAGCAAAAAATGTGGATGCTGGCCAGAAGGTGCCGGTGGCGCTTGTTGGCGCGAAGCTGCCTGGCGGTATGGATATCAAGAAGGCCAAGCTGCGCGGCGTGCTTTCCCAAGGCATGATCTGCTCGGCGAAGGAACTGGGCATGAATGACAAACTGCTGCCTAAAGAGCTGCAGGAAGGGATTCTCGTCCTTCCGGCTGATACGGAAATCGGCAAACCCATTCTGGATGTGCTGGGTCTGAACGATGAAATTTTGGAGCTGGATCTGACGCCGAACCGCTCCGACTGCCTCAGCATGCTGGGAGCAGCTTACGAAGTGAGCGCCATTCTGGGACGTGAGCTGAGTCTTCCGAACCCGGAGAAGGAGATTCTGGAGGTTCAAGATGCAGCAGCTGATCATATCTCGGTTACGATTGGTGCTGATGAGCAGTGCAGCCATTACGCGGCACGTTACATTACGGGAGTAAAGATCGGTCCTTCTCCGCTGTGGATGCAGAACCGGTTGATCGCAGCAGGCGTTCGCCCGATCAGTAACATCGTGGATATTACGAACTATGTGATGCTGGAATATGGCCAGCCGCTGCACGCTTTTGATGCCGATCAGCTGAAGGATGGCGCGGTACACGTGCGTATGGCTGAAGCTGGCGAAACGATGGTGACGCTGGACGGCACGGAGCGCCGCCTGGAGCCGCATATGCTGGTGATTACAGCAGGGGGCAAGCCGGTGGCATTGGCTGGCGTTATGGGCGGCCTGGACTCCGAAGTAACGGACAGCACGCTGAATATTTTCCTGGAATCGGCGAAGTTCGATGGCGGTACCGTCCGCAAAACATCCCGTCAGCTGGGACTTCGTTCGGAGGCAAGCTCCCGCTTCGAGAAGGAAGTGGACCCCGCCGCAGTTATTCCTGCATTGAACCGTGCAGCGGCACTGATGGCGAAATATGCCGGCGGCGCTGTCCATCAGGGAATCGTCGAAGCAGGCAGTGCCCAAACCGAGCCTACCGTGATCACTTTGTCGCTGGAGAAGCTCAATCGTTATCTGGGTACGGAGCTGTCTCTGCTTGAAGTAAAAACGATCTTCGCCCGATTGCATTTCCCTTGCGGAGATGCGGGCCAAGGAATGGTGGATGTTCAAGTGCCGACCCGCCGCGGCGATATCGTGCTTGACGTAGACCTCATTGAAGAGGTTGCCCGTCTGTATGGATACGACAATATTCCGACAACGGCGATTGAAGGTCCGACGACACCGGGTTCATTGACCATCGCTCAGGCCATCCGCCGCTCGCTTCGTCGTTTGCTGACGCATAGCGGATTCCAGGAGGTTCTGGGTTATTCCTTCATCCATCCGCAGCAAGCGGAAATGTTCACTTCGCTGTCGTCAGATGGCACGGCGGTTAAGCTGGCCATGCCGATGAGCGAGGACCGCAGCGTCCTTCGCACCAGCCTGCTTCCGCAGCTGCTGGATATCGCAGTATACAACCATAACCGTAAGCAGCCGGACCTGGCTCTGTTTGAAATAGGGAACCTGTTCCATACGCATGAGAAGACGTTGACGAAGCAGCCGCTGGAGCGTCCGGTTCTCGGTTTGCTGTTGTCGGGACGCAAAGGCAGCAAGCAATGGAATGTCCAGCCGGCCAAAGTGGATTTCTTCGATTTGAAGGGGGCGCTCGAAACAGTGCTCGATTACCTTGGAATTCGCGCAGAAGACATCACTTACGAGGCCAACGGACCGGTTGGCTTCCATCCGGGACGTTCCGCATCCGTATATGCGGGTCAAGGCGAGAACAAGCGGCTGTTAGGTGTACTTGGACAAATTCATCCGAAGACGCAGCAGGAGCTGGATTTGGAAGATACCTATGCTGCCGAGATTCTGCTTGAGCCGCTGTATGATCTGACCAACGCCCGCGTTGTTTACCGCGATTTGCCTAGATTCCCGGGCATGGAACGCGATCTTGCCATCGTGGTGAATGAGGAGGTTGAAGCCGGCTCCCTGATTCAAGTGATCAAGGACAATGCAGGTGAGCTTCTGCAGCAGATTCAGGTATTTGACGTCTTTACGGGCAGCAAGCTTGGAGAGGGCAAGAAGAGTGTTGCCATCTCCATGACGTACCGTCATCAGGAACGGACGTTGACCGATGAAGAGGTTGCCGGCGTCACGGAAAAAGCCGTTGCTGCCCTTCAGCAAACTTTTGGCGCAGAATTAAGAAAATAGCAGGAATTGTGAACGCCCGCATCGAATCCATTACATCAGAGATTCGATGCGGGCTTTTTTGCTCTAAATTGAACTGGGATTTGCATCAGGACGCCCGCAGGGTACATAATTATAAGCACAAAACTGTGTTATCATATACCAAACTTCGGTCTGTTTTCTTGAGGTTCGTCTACAGATGTTATCTCATATATAATGAATGTAGAGAATAGACCATTTCAGACATCATAGAATCTACACATAATAGAAGGAGGGCACAATTTTGACTACATCGGACCGTAAAAGCGTTACCGTAGACATCTACGGAACTTCCTATAAACTCGTTGGCAATAGCAGTGATTATACCAGACAGGTAGCGAATTATGTAGATGACCGCATGCGTACCATATCCAAGGCGCACTCTCGATTGGATACCCCGCGCATTGCCGTCCTAGCTGCAGTACATATGGCGGAAGAAGCTTTGCAGAAGCTGGAGTTTCAGAATGAGGCCAAGCAGATGACGGCCGAGCGGAATGAACTGCGCACGGAGCTTGCCAAGGTGCAAGGACTTCAAATCGAGCAGCAGGAGAGACATCGTCAGCAGTTAGAGCAGCTGGAGCACAAGCTGGCGGAGCAGACAACGCTGGCTGAGGAATACAGGAAGTCCAAGGAGAATCTAACCGCGGAGTCAGAGCGTACGAAGGAATTGCTCCAGAAGGAATCCGACCGCGTGGCGGAACTGCTGAAGGAGAAGCAGCAGCTTGAAGCACGTCTTAAGGAGCAGCGCGAGAAGCTGGAGAGCGGCCATAAGCAGTCGATTGAAGATATGAAACGCCGCTATGAAGGACAAATTTCGCAGATGACGCTCACTCATAAGCAGGCCATCGAGAAGCTGGAACAGAGTCTACGGAACGCTGCGAAGCAGGCCGAAGAGAAGCTGGCTGAGCAATTGAAGAAACAGGAGAGCACCTATAAACAAGAGGCCCTCCTGAAGGAGCAGCAGCACTCGAAGACCGTGCAGGATCTGGAGCAGAAGTATACGAAGACGGTGCAGGATCTGGAACAGAAGAATACGAAAACCGTGCAGGATATGGAACAAAAGCATACGACGACCGTCCAGGAGCTGGAGAAGCAGCTTACCGAGCAGCGAACTCGCGGCGGGCAGCTCCAATCACGCTTGTCGACTGCGGAGAAGGAACTGGGTGCTGTAAAAGCGGAATCGGACAAGCTGAAGGAAACGCTCCAATCGTCCAGACAGCAAGCCGAAGCCTCTTCGCAGGAGCTGCGCTCCTTCCGTACGAAGGTGGAAGGGCTGACGAAGGAGCTCGAAGGCCTGAAGCAGGAATCCGCCAAGTCGGAGGAAGAGCGCCGTCGTCTGCAGAAACTTGTGGTGGATGCGAATCAGACCTCCCGCAAACAGCAGGAAGAGCTGCAGCGTTTAAGCAGCGAGCTCCAATCTTGGCGCACGCTGGCGGATCAGCGCAAAGAGGAAACCGGCGAGCTGGAGATGAGAATTGTCGAGCTTATGGAAGCGAACGAAAGCCTGGAAGAAGGAATGAAGGGACTTCAGGATGAGATCCAGGTCATGAAGGACGAAGCTGACCGGAGCATGTCCGAGCGCAGAAGTGCCCAAGAGGAATTGAAGGAACTGCAGCTTCGTCATGAAGAGCTGGAGAAACTCACGAAGGAAGCGGGAATCCGAGAGGAAGAGACCAGCAAACTGTACGCCATGCTGGAAGAAGAGTACGATACGGTGTCGAATCAGCTGGATGAGCTTCGCAAGAAGGCGGCTGCCAGTGAAGAGCGCGCACGTGAACTCGCCGAGCAGCTGAGGGATTCAGAGGAACGTGCCGTTCAGTGGCAGGAGCAATACCAGCAATGGATGGCGGAACGGGAACAGCTTGCCGAGGGCAGCGAGAAGCTGGCCGCAGAGCGTGATGAGTGGAAGCGAACCAAGCTTGCTCTCGAAGAAGAGCTCCAGTCCTGGCAGCAGGAAATTGCGTCCGCACGCCAAGCCTGTGAGCGCCTGGAAGGCGAAAAAAGTGAAGCAGCACAGCAGTATTCCGATTTAGGTGAACAGTATGAGCTGGTTATGCACCAATATCGTCTGCTCCAGGCGGAGCAGGAATTGAAGGCGGAGCAATCTGCGCAGCTTGAAGAAGAACACCGTAAGCTGAAGGAAGAATATGCGAAGCTCCAAGTTGAATATAATGAGTGGATCGAGTTGATTGAGCAGGATCAGCGTTAGGCCATGGCGAAGATGTGAACCTGAAAAAACCTCCGGATTAGACAGAGGATACTCTGGCGATCCGGAGGTTTTTTTCGTGAGGAAGATCTACTTATTCTTCGACGATAAGTTTGGATATCATTTTGCTGTGACCCGCTCCGCACATAATGGAACACGAAACTTCGAATTCTCCCGCCTCATCCGGCGTAACAACAGTGGAGTTGTTTTTACGGTCCAGCTGCAGGCCAAGCGCAGGAATCATAACGCCGTGGTTGCCGTCTTCGTTCTCGTACGTAATCTTGACGGGCACCCCTTTCTTGAGACGATATTCCTCTTGGTCGAACTGAAAATTGGTACCCTTAATCACGAGTTCAGCTTCCGGTGCTACGCCAGTATCCGAGATCCCTGAATCTCCCTGGGACTCTTTCTGGTCTCCGCCGCAGGCAGCCAATACAAATAGGAGCATACATGAAACAAGTAAAGCTATGCCTTTTTTCACTATAATCTCTCCTGACTATGAAATAATTGTGAAATATAATTTCCAATCTTTATGATAGCGCAGAAAAAGAGTGGATGCACATATGTGTTATGAAAAATTGGTGAACGTGAACGTTTTCAAACGATGATATGGATTTACTTTATAATATAGGGGAAGATGGAAATAAAGGAATTGAGGTTTTACCCAAAATGAAAACCCCCTGCGCAGAGTAGCAACAAGGGGTTAATGTGGGGAATACAGCTGCCGATCGGTTCGTTCAAGAAGAGGGTCCAGAGGATTCCTCTAACGAAGCGGGCGTTCTTCTATCTTATTCTTTGCGGTTTTTGCCTGCTTCAAAAGGGGTGGAAATCGGAATGAACAGATCGATGATCCCGATGACCAGTGCAGCAAGCAATGCGCCCAATACGGAGACGCTAACGCCTCCAACGATGAATTGGGCAAGGTAAATCACGAGTGCGCTCACTAGGAAGCCCACGATGCCACGTCCAAACGGCGTGACTTTTTTGCCGAAGATGCCCTCGATAGCCCAACCAATCAGAGCGATGACGAGTGCAAGCAACAGGGCGCTTCCGAATCCGCCGACGGAGAATTGAGGGACAATCCATCCGACAACCATAAGAACGAGCGCGGCAACGATAAATCGAACAACGTGCCCGAGAAATTGCATGGTACCTGCCTCCTTAGAATAAGACTGGAATGTTACGCAGAATTTATTTTGTTCAATAGGGCCGTCGGTTATGTGTGGAAGGATTTTGGATTCCTTGGCGAATTCGTATCACTTTCGATATAATATATGCATTGATTGAGAGGAGTTGTGAACTTCTTGAATGACAAGATTTTGCAAACTTTAGAGTACCGAAAAATTTTAAATACATTAACACAATACACTCAAACCTCCATGGGAAGTGCGAGAGCTGAACAGTTAATGCCTGAAACCGACCTGGAGGCTGTAAAGGATCTGCTTGCGGCTACCGATCAAGCCTACACCGTAGACAGACTTAAGGTCAATCCGTCTTTCCGCGGGATTACCGATATCAACGACGCTCTGAAACGGGCCAGAATCGGGGGGACGCTCAATCCCCATGAATTGCTGGCTACGTCGAATACGATTCATGGATCTCGCCGAATCAAGCGGTTTATAGCGGCGATTCATGAGGACGAGAAGATTGAGACCCTCTATAATCTGAGTGATCTTATTTCGGAGCAGAAGCCCCTGGAAGATGCCATTCGGCTGTGTATTGATGATGCTGCTGAGGTGCTGGACTCCGCAAGCGCGGAGCTTGCCCAGATCCGGCGGGAGCTGCGGGGCGGAGAAGTTCGCATCCGCGAGAAACTGGAGTCCATGATTCGATCGCAATCCGTGGCGAAGATGCTGCAGGACCAGTTAATTACGATACGCGGCGACCGTTTTGTCATTCCCGTTAAAGCGGAATATCGCTCGCATTTTGGCGGCATCGTGCACGACCAGTCCGGGTCAGGCGCGACGCTGTTTATTGAGCCGGAATCCATCGTAGCCATGAACAACAAGCTGCGTGAGACGCGAATGAGGGAAGAACGGGAGATCGAAGTGATTCTGCAGAAGCTGACCGCTCAGGTCGGCGAACAGGCTGAGCTGCTGTCCATTGACTTGGATCTGATCGGCCAGCTCGACTTTATTTTTGCCAAGGCTCGTTTGGCCCATGTCATGAAGGCTTCACTGCCAAGAATGAATGACAGAGGTTATATTAAGCTGCGTAAAGGCCGACATCCGCTGATTCCGGCGGATCAGGTTGTGCCGCTTGATGTGGAATTGGGCAATTCCTATACTTCCATCATCGTCACGGGTCCGAATACTGGCGGTAAGACGGTTACACTCAAAACGATCGGGTTATTAAACCTGATGGCGATGTCCGGACTCTTTATTCCAGCTGAAGAAGGCAGCCAGATGTGCGTGTTTGACGCGATCTACGCGGACATTGGCGATGAGCAAAGCATTGAGCAGAGCCTCAGTACCTTCTCCAGCCATATGACGAACATCATCCGCATCTTAAGCCAGATGACACCGAAGAGTCTGGTGCTGCTTGATGAGGTGGGAGCGGGGACGGACCCTGCGGAGGGTTCCGCTCTGGCGATTTCCATTCTGGAGCATATCCACCGCATGGGCTGCCGCATGATCGCGACGACGCACTATTCGGAATTGAAGGCCTATGCATACGAACGCAAAGGCGTGATCAACGCCAGCATGGAGTTCGATATCAATACCCTAAGCCCGACCTATCGGCTGCTGGTAGGCGTACCTGGACGCAGTAATGCGTTTGCCATTGCAGAACGTCTGGGATTGCCGGGATCCATTCTGGAATTTGCCCGGGGCGAAGTGAAGGAAGAAGATCAACGGGTGGAGCATATGATTGCATCGCTCGAAGAGAACCGTCACACCGCGGAAGTAGAGCGTGAGAAGGCAGAGCAGGTTCGGAAGGAAATGGAGGACTTGCGTCTTCGCCACCAGCACGAGCTTCAGAAGCTGGAAGAGCAGAAGGACAAGCTGGTTGATAAAGCTCGTGCGGAAGCGAGACAGATCGTGGACAAGGCCCGGAGCGAGGCCGAAGAGATCATTTCGGATCTGCGCAAGATTGCCCAAGAAGAAGGGGCCTCCGTTAAGGAGCATAAGCTGATTGCAGCCCGAAAGCGTTTGGATGAAGCCGAACCGCAGCAGGGCAAGAAAACGGGCGGCCAGCGTTCAGCGAAGCAGCAGCGCAGCATTGAGCCTGGGGATGAGGTGCGGGTATACAGCCTGAATCAGAAGGGGCATGTCGTGGAGATGTCCGGCTCGAAGGAAGCGGTTGTTCAGCTCGGCATTATGAAGATGAAGGTGGCGCTGGATGATTTGGAGCTCCTGTCGAATCCGGCAGCAAACGCTAAACAGGCGCCGAAACAGCATGCGACCGTCTTGAAGCGGACTCGAGATACCAACATCCGGAATGAGCTGGATTTAAGGGGCGCGAATCTGGAAGAGGCGCTGATCGAGGTGGATCGGTTTATTGATGAGGCATTTCTGGGGAACCTGGGTCAGATTTACATCATTCACGGCAAAGGCACCGGGATCTTACGAACCGGAATTCAGGATTATTTGCGTAAGCACAAACATGTGAAGAGTCATCGTTTAGGTAATTACGGCGAAGGCGGCAATGGCGTTACCATTGCCGAGTTGAAATAAGGAAAGTAAGAAATCAGGAACCGTTTTCTCCTTCAATCGTATAACATATCATCATAGGGTTCAGAACGACGGGATGCGAAAGGTGCCGCATCCCGTTTATATCAGGGAGGAAATAAGGTAATGACGGAAGCGATTGATCATTTGCTGACCCATCCACTTGGGGTGCTCGTCGGCTATTTCTCGGTTGCGATACTTGCACTTATTGTTTACTTGTATTGCTTTGAATTGGTTACCAAGTACAATTGCTGGGATGAAATACGCAAAGGAAATGTTGCCGCGGCCATGGCGACCGGCGGCAAGGTCTTTGGCATCTGTAACGTGATGCGGTATAGCATAACGGCTAATACGTCCATTTACGGCATGATTAAATGGTCGTTCTTCGGGTTTATACTGCTTTTATTGGCGTATTGGTTGCTTGAGTTCTTGACGCCTGTGTTTTCGGTAGATGAAGAGATTGGCAAGGATAATCGCGCAGTGGGCTTGATCGTACTTCTTATCACCGTATCTTTATCTTACATTATTGGAGCGAGCATCATTTAATGGCTTCGGGAGGAAAAGGACGATGAAATATTTACCGCGGATATTGTTTGCGGCTGCCTTGATTTTTTTTGTGGCGGGTATTGTATACTTGATGTCTCAATAAAAATAAAGTTAACAGGGCCATTTATGGCCGTTTGAATAAGGAAAGGGATGAATGATCGATGGAACCGACGGTTTGCCCATGGTGCCAAAGTGAGATTGTATGGGATGAAGAGATAGGTCCCGAAGATACTTGTCCTCACTGTGCGAACGAGCTTAAAGGCTACCGCACATTGAATATCGCATTGGAAGAAGAGGAAACACAGGAAGATCCGGAGGAATATGAAGAGGCTTACGAGGCTTCCGATGAGGAGGCGGGTGATCTTCATCGTATTTGGGGATCCGACCATGAATCGCTGTCCTCGCTTCGAACCGTGGATAAGTACGGGGAGGATCACGACCTATTTGCATTTGAGGAAACCGTAGAGGGGATCCTGGACCAGCAAGAGGAAGTTCCCGAGTGCTTGCATTGCAGGGAGTATATGCTTCATGCCGGAACGCAGCACGTGAGCGGGGAAGGGTTCCAGCCGGTTAACGCAGCCTTGATTCAAGGGCCTATACTGCAGCCGCCATATGACTTAAACGTATACGTGTGTCCCGGATGCTTCCATGTACAGTACAATCTGGCAGAGAATGATCGGCTTCGGATGATCAAGAGTTTTATCCATAAAAAGGAATAGAGTTTACGGAAAGGCGCAATATGCCGATCCACGGCTATCTTAAGGAAACTGCTTGCGGCGGTTTCCTTTTTTTTGTTCATGAAGTGGGGATTAGAAGGGTAAAATACCTTGGACTTCAAGTGTGAGGGCAAGGGAGGAACTGTATATGAAGTTGACAAAGGACCCCCAGGCTATGCTTCTGTTATCGGTTCATGGGTTGTTTATACTATCGAGTGCATTGTCGGGTACATTCCTCAACGTATACTTATGGAAAAGCCGCCAGGATTATACGATGCTCGGTTGGTTCACGATTGCTCAACAGGTCGCATTGGGCTTGACGTTCTGGGCCGCCGGCAAATGGGTGAAGGAGCATAACAAAATGAATGCGCTTCGCCTGGGAATTGCGGTGTCCGGCCTGTTTTATCTATGCGTTCTGTGGACAGGGCGGGACGCCGTCCATTATATTTGGCCTCTTGGCCTTCTGTTCGGCGTGTCATTAGGATTATTCTGGTTAGCCTTTAATGTGGTTTATTTCGAGGTTTCGAGCGCGGAGAATCGGGACTGGTTTAATGGCTGGATCGGACTCCTGGGCTCCATCACCGGGATTATCGGTCCGTGGCTGGCGGGTTGGATCATCACGATGATGCATGGGGATCGGGGCTACCGGTTTATTTTTACCGTATCGATGGTCATCTTCGCAGCGACGGTGGTGCTGAGCTTTTTTCTGCGAAAACGGCCGGTCCAGAGCGACTACCATTGGCTGGAGGGGGTGAGCCGGCTCAAGGAGGGCGGCGTTTGGAAATACGCCGTATTCGGATTGGCCGTTCAGGGAATCAGGGAAGGTGTGTTTTCCTTTCTCATTACGCTCCTTGTTTTTGTGGCGACGGACCAGGAATCGAAGCTGGGGCAATACGCATTGATTACTTCGGCGGTTTCGCTGGTCAGCTACTGGGCCTGCGGTAAGTGGTTCAAGCCCAAATTTCGTAAAACCGGCATGCTGGTAGGTTCGATATTGATGCTGCTGGTCATTTTGCCGCTGCTGTTTGCCGTCAACTATACTACGCTGTTGGTGCTGGGAATCGGGACGTCGCTGTTTATTCCCCTGTACATGATGCCGGCTATATCGGCTAGCTTTGATCTTATGGGAGTGAATGAGGAAAATGTGGAGAAGCGGGTGGAACTGGTTGTGCTCCGGGAACTCAGTCTAACCGTAGGCCGAATTACGGGTCTGCTTGTGTTTATTCTTGTCCTGTCATTTAGACAGGACACGTTAACGGTGACGCTGCTGCTGCTGTTTCTGGGGGCATCCCCTATCGGATCATGGCTGTTTATACGAAAGCTGTTTCCTTCCAAAGGACAAGTCACCTAAGTCCGATTGCATCCATATGAGCGGTGTAGGATAACACAGGTCAACCAAGGTATGTTTAAAACATTCGGCTGCGTCGCGACGCAAATCGTATACACGCAAAGAAGGTATCTCCAAGGGGCTTAAGGCCTGTAGGGGATACCTTCAATTATTTAGGTGTGGTTCAGGTCGATTGGCCGTGTCAGGGAGAACCATTTTAGTTCTTCGGGCTCATGTCCTGCAATCGTCTTGCCCAGCAGATCCGCAGCGATCATGCTGTAAACGGTCCCGTTTCCGCCATACACCTCGATAAAGTAGCTGTGCGGATATTGCGGGTGTCTGCCGATCAGCGGGATGCCGTCTTTGGTTGTGGCAAACAGGCCGGCCCAACTGCAGGCGATATTCAAATCCGCCATATGGGGGAACAGCTGATGAATTTCATTTAGCAGTCTCCGGCCTCTTGGTTCAGCGTATTCCTCTGGTTTGCCTGAAGGAGGAAGCGGCTCATCCAGCCCTCCGGCTATGATTCGCTGATCCGGCGTTGTCCGGAAATAGAGATAAGGGCGATTTGTTTCCCATATGAATGCCCGCTCATACCATGAAGACAGATCGGATACAGGCTCCGTCAGGATGGCATAGGTGTTGATCAGCTCCGCTTGATAATCAGGCTTCCATTCTTGGGTGCTATACCCAGTGGCCCAGATCACGTTTTTGGCCAGAACGCTTCCTTGATCGGTTAAAACGGTGACATCGCTATCGGTATGCCGTGTTTCCTTCACTTCGCTATTTTCATAAATTCGCAGCCCATGCTCGCTGGCGTCTTGGAGAAGATTATGACCGAAACGGTAGGGATCGACTTCGGCATCGCCGCGGGTATAGATGGCCGCTTCTTTTGAGAACGGGAAGTTAGCCTTCACCTGCTCACGGCTCCAGTACTCCACATCGAAGCCCTTGCGTTTGAGCAGGTCATACTCATGCCGAAGCATGCCGACATCTTGGGGGTTACTGGCATAGTAGAGGCTGCTTCGCGGGATCAGGCCGGAATCCCTGGACAGATGATTTGCGATTTCGGTGAGCCGACGTACAGCATTTCTGCACATCATGTAGAAGGAGGAGCCCCGTTGTTCACCAAATTGTTGGATCAGATCAGATAGGGGGCAGTCGCTAGAGAATTGCAACAGCCCCGAATTGGCGGATGTGCTGCCTTCGCATACGCGTTTTTTGTCCAGCAGGATCGTGTCCACGCCTTGCTTGCTCAGCACATAGGCCATCAGCGCGCCGCTAATACCGCCGCCGACAATTAGCACATCACAGCTGAGCTGTTCTGATAGACCGGGGTATTTTTTTACAGGTTCACTGTTTAAATATTTCCAGGGCGTTGTTCCGCCGGTCAGTAACATGGTCCCTCACCCCCTCATTGTCGCTTTGTTATTAGTTTGGACGTTCCTTTCGTATTTAATGACATCTCACGACATAGATTTTTATATAGGTGGCATACTAGCTCCTGTGCAACTTAAATGGAAAGGGGAACAAGTACAAAGATGACACCTAATCAGCAATTACAGCCTCTAACCTCAAAAGAACTGGACTATATTGCGGATTGCATCTCCAACGAGACCATGCTGGCCAAGCATTGCGCCGCGACGGCAGCTGCCAGTCAGAATCCTGCTATCCAGCAGGCGCTGCTGGGATTCGTAAAACGCCATGAACAGCATCTGGACATGTTGGTGAACTCTCTGCAGAGTCACAGCAATATTGCGCCGACGCAGCCTCAATAAGAGGAGATTTATAGACTTTCGAAGTTAAATTGTTAAGGAGGAACGACTTATGGTAACCCCTAATGGATCTTCATACCTGCCCGAAGAGGACATGCTTAGCCCTATTTTGGGAGAACTGAAACGGTCTGTTCGAGAGTATACGACAGCCACGACGGAAGCCTCTTGCCCTGACGTGCGTCAAATGTTTACGGATTTGACTGCAGATACACTGAGGCTGCAAGGTGAGTTTTTTAATATGATGAAGCAGCAGAACATGTATACCGCGCCTCGGCACGCATTGAAATACGACGTGGACAAGCAGTATAAGCAAGCGCAGCAGTCCCTGCAAAAAACTCAGGAAACCATTCATCAAAAAACTTCCAGCATGGGCGCGTTCGCGCATCATCCGAATGTAGCGCCGCATGCCACCAATGTAGCTCCTTCCTCTAATAATGTAACCCAATGATCCCTTGGTTAACTCAAACGATAAGCCGATGACCCCCGCAGCCGTTGCTGCAGGCATGCATCGGTATTTTTTTTTGCACATCCCGTGTAAGTTATTGTAATATAAGTATTAATCTCTGTTCCGAAATATCATGCATGAAGAATGGTTATTCGGAATAAGTGCTGGAGGATACGTATATGGAAGAGCTTAGCGAATTGAAACTGAAGGTGCTTGATCTGCTGAAGGAAGATGCGAGAAGATCGCCGGCTCTACTCTCTACTCTACTCGGTGTAGATGAGGAAGAAGTAAAGACCTCCATTGCGGAGCTTGAACGAGATCACGTGATTGTCAAGTATGCGACCGTTGTCAACTGGGGCAAGGTGGAAGACGAGAAGGTTACGGCGCTGATCGAGGTTCAAATTACACCTGAGCGCGGAAGAGGCTTTGAAGGAATTGCGGAACGGATCTATTTATTCCCGCAGGTGAAGTCGGTCTATCTTATGTCTGGCGCCTACGACTTGCTGGTTGAAGTGGAAGGTGGAAGCTTGCGTGAGGTGGCCAACTTTGTTTCGGAGAAACTGTCACCTATCGATTCTGTATTATCGACCAAAACGAATTTTATTTTAAAAAAATATAAACAAGACGGGATTATTTTTGAAGAACGTCAAGAAGACAATCGTCTCCTGATCTCGCCGTAAAGGAAGCGTGTGCTATGATTGTGAACGAACAGCAGCTTGCAGAAAATAACAGGAAATCGATGAGCTCCTATTTGGCGCCTAGGGTCAGGGACATTCAACCCTCCGGAATCCGGAAATTTTTTGATCTCGTCAGTGGAAATAAGGATATTATCACACTTGGTGTCGGTGAGCCTGATTTCGTAACGCCGTGGCATGTACGAGAAGCCTGCGTGTATTCATTGGAGCGCGGGTTTACAGGATATACGTCCAATGCCGGTATGCCGGAACTGCGGGAGGCGATCGCGGAATATTTGAACGACAGTTTCCACGTGACCTATAATCCTGCCAATGAAATAATCGTAACCGTAGGCGGCAGTGAAGCGATTGATCTGGCGCTGCGTGCCTTGATTGTTCCCGGAGATGAAATTCTGATTCCCGAGCCGTGTTACATTTCCTACTCGCCGATTGCTTCAATCGGTGGTGGGGTGCCCGTTGGTATTGAAACGACGGCAGAGCATCATTTCAAACTGACGGCCGAGGCGCTCGAAGCGCAAATCACCCCTAAATCGAAGATTCTGATCCTGTGCTATCCAAGCAATCCGACAGGAGCCATCATGACCTATGAGGATTGGCTGCCCATTGCAGAAGTGGTAGAAAAACACGATCTGATTGTGATCTCCGATGAAATCTATGCTGAGCTCACATATGAAGGCAAGCATGTCAGCTTTGCCTCGATGCCAGGCATGATGGACCGCACCATACTGGTGAGCGGCTTCTCGAAGGCGTTTGCTATGACCGGTTGGCGTATGGGGTATGTGTGCGCTCATGCCGATCTGATCGGCGCCATGCTGAAAATACACCAGTATACAGTCATGTGTGCACCCGCAATGGGGCAAGTCGCAGCACTTGAAGCATTGCGTAACGGCATGGGGGAAAAGGATCGAATGGTTGAATCCTATAACCAGCGGCGCAGGCTCGTGGTTCAAGGGCTTCGGGAGATCGGTTTGGATTGCCACGAACCTCAGGGAGCGTTCTACGCCTTCCCGAGCATCAAGGGAACAGGACTCGGCTCGGATGAATTTGCCCAGCGCTTGCTGACCGAGGCAAAAGTGGCTGCAGTACCAGGCACCGCATTCGGGCTTGGCGGGGAAGGATTCATCCGCTGCTCTTATGCTACATCCATTGCCCAACTGAATGAGGCCTTGGAGAGAATGGGCAATTTTGTGGAAAAAATAAAGTAGGCAAGGAAATCGTTGAACTTTTTCCTTGAATTAACAAAAAAATCACTTTCCATTGGCAAAATATATGTTATAATTTTATTTTGGGGGCAGAATTTTACTTTCCAAGGAGGGATCACCAGTGTTTTGTGATTATGAATTGTCAAACTACCGTGGTGACTATACGGCTGAAGACAATAATCACGGTAAATGGTCAATTAAATCAGCCAAATCCACTCCTCAGGAAATTACCTTGGAAGACGAAATTCATATGCTTCGCCGGAAGATGGAACAAATTTTTTTGGAAGAGCAGTCCTTCACATCGGAGATTGTTATCGAGATCAGCAGTTTGCTGGATTTGAAGATCAACGAATATATGAAGGCCCATCCCAAAAAGAAACTATAAAATACGACATGATTGAATAATACAAGGCTGCTCCTGAGGTTAGATGCCTCACGGATCAGCCTTGTTTGCGTTTAAAACAATCCCCTGGTGCAAAACTCGTCCCGGAATCATGATCAGCATGGGGCTTATTCTGCCGTAGAGGGACCGTTATTGGAAATTATGCTATAGTTGAGCATAATAAGAAAAACGTCTATCGCCGTACTTTCTCAGAAGACAGACCGCGGTTAAAGGAAGTTTTTCTTGCGATTATAGAATTGCTCAGCTTCGCTGAAACTATAAATTCTATAATCTTAAGAAATATGGTGTGTTCGTTCAATATGGATCGGACTTTGAAATGGAGGAAGATGTGATGAAGGTATATACGAGAACGGGAGATGCGGGGGAAACTTCAATTATTGGCGGTCGTGTGCCCAAGGATGATCCGCGCATCGAGGCGTATGGCACGATCGATGAATTAAACAGCTTTGTCGGTCAAGCCGTATTTTTGGCCAAGGAAGCCGACTTTGAGGAGCTGCATCTTCAGCTCGTTCGAATCCAGCATGAACTGTTCGATTGCGGCTCGGATCTGGCCTATGCGAGACCTCGTGAGGATAAACTCAAGGTAAGCGCTGATCTTGTGGATAATCTGGAGGCATGGCTGGATGCATTCGAGGAGAAAAACCCTCCGCTTGAGCGTTTTATCCTGCCAGGCGGAAGCGCGTTGTCCTCCATGCTTCATGTATGTCGGACCGTATGCCGCCGCGCCGAGCGGTTGACCGTTTCGCTGCAGCGAACCACGGAAATCAATCCGGAGGTTCGCCGCTATCTGAACCGATTGTCCGACTATTTCTTTGTGACTGCGCGGGCAGCCAATGTGCACGCCGGGATTCCGGATGTCGAATATGAGCGAAGTGGAAAGGTGTTTCGGTAATTCATGAATTTGTATTATCCTCCAATTAGCTATGTCGTGTCACCGCAAGAAGACGGCATGCAGCTTAAGACTATTTTACAAAAACGAATGGGGGTATCCCGTAAGCTGCTCTCGCGCCTCAAGTTGACCGAGCAGGGCATCATGCTGAACGGGACCCGTGTATACATTAGCGTTAAAGTGCATGCGGGAGATCTGATCGAAATCCGGATGGAGCAGGAACGGTCAGACGATATGCTGCCCCAGCCGATGAAACTTCATATTCTGTACGAGGATGAGCATCTGCTTGTTCTGAACAAGCCGGCAGGGATCATCGTGCATCCGACGCACGGTCATTATACGGACACACTGGCGAACGGCGTTGTTCACTATTGGCAGGAGAAGGGCTGGAATTACCGGTTCAGAGCGGTTCACAGGCTGGATCAGGAAACCTCCGGCGTGCTGGTGGTGGCGAAGAATCCGTATATTCACCAGCATGTTTCCGAACAAATGATAGCCGGCACGGTTGACAAGAGGTATGTAGCATTTGTTCATGGCAAGCCTGCTGTGCCGTCAGGCGATATTGACGGTCCGATTGATCGGGATCCGTTAGAGCCCCACCGTCGCATCGTAACTCCGGATGGATATCCTTCATTGACACGGTATCAGGTATGCGAAACCTATCCTTCCGCATCCTTGGTTGAGTTGAAGCTGGAAACGGGCCGGACCCATCAAATTCGGGTGCATATGCTTAGCATCGGCTGTCCATTGATTGGAGATCAGATGTATAGGCACCCGGTTTACAGCGATCGGGAGTCGCCATCAGATGGGACGGAAGCTGCTTCCTATGAGAACGAGGGACCGGCAGAGCCGGAAGCCGCATCCATCATGAGGCTGGACCGGTGCATGGGCAGGCAGGCGCTGCATGCGGCAAGCCTGACGCTGATGCACCCGATTGAGGGGACCCCGATGGTATTTACCGCTCCGCTCCCTGAGGATATGAACTTTCTGAGAAACCTGCTTGCGGAAGAGGCGACCTAATTTTCAAAACAACATGAGAAGGAGAACGTATCGAATGAGCAAACTGAAAGTATATCAATACCCGAAATGCGGGACATGCCGTAACGCGGTGAAATGGCTGCAGAACGAAGGGCATGAGCTGGAACTTCAAAATATTTTTGAGCAACCGCCAAAGAAGGATGAATTAGCCGACCTTATCGCCAAGAGCGGCCTGGAGCTGAAGAAGTTTTTCAATACGAGCGGCGAGGTCTACAAGGAAATGAACCTGAAAGACAAGCTGCCTGGACTCTCCGACGAGGAGAAAATCGAACTGTTGTCGTCCAACGGAAGATTGATTAAGCGTCCGATCGTGACGGACGGCAGTAAAGTGACCGTCGGCTTCAAGGCGGAACAATATCAGGATTCATGGCAGAAGTAGAATGGCTGTTTTTAGCCGGAGACAAGGACAGGCCCAATAAAGGCCGGTTAAAAGAGCTGATGGAACCCGATTGTTGAAGGGCAACGATCCGGCATTGACGCATTCTCCTGCTGGTAAAGGTAGAGCATCCCAAGGTCCTTGGACCGCCGGGATGCTCTTTTGTTTTAAGAGATAAGAACGTATAAACATCCGAGGCTTAGCATCCTTATCTCGCAAGAAAAACTTCAGCTAAATGCGGTCTGTCTACTGAGAAAGTACGTCGATAGACGTTTTTCTTATGAACAGCCAATGATAGGAAATTCAAAGAAATGCCTTGTGACTAGCCCAAGTCTATATAGGGATATGGTATAATGACAAGGTATATTTAAGGTTATATCAGAGAAGTTAAAGTTAGGAGCGATCATGACTGTGATACCCAATCAACAACCATCCTTAATGCTTGTAGACGGGATGGCTTTATTATTTCGTGCTTACTATGCGACCGCGTCAAGCGGCTATATCCGTCGAACCAAAGCGGGTGTGCCGACCAACGCGATTTACGGCTTCCTGCGGTATATGTGGGATGCTATCGATAAATTTCAGCCTACCCATGTGGCGTGCTGCTGGGATATGGGCTCAAAAACATTTCGTACAGAGCAATTTGCCTCGTATAAAGGGAATCGTCCGGAAGCGCCGGATGATTTGGTTCCGCAGTTTTCGTTGGTGCGTGATGTGACGGAATGCCTGGGAATTCCGAATCTGGGCGTCGTGGGCTATGAGGCTGATGATTGCATCGGTACGCTGGCCAGACGGTATGGGGATAGCATGAATGTCATGATCCTGTCGGGGGACCACGATCTGCTTCAGCTCGTGAACGATTCGACTTCCGTCATTATTATGAAAAAGGGACACGGCAATTATATGCATTATACCCCGGAAACGTTGTATGCCGAAAAAGGACTTTCCCCAAGGCAGGTGATCGATGTGAAAGGCCTGATGGGAGATACGAGCGATAATTATCCGGGCGTACGCGGGATTGGTGAGAAAACGGCGGTCAAGCTGATTCAGGAGTATGAATCCGTGGAAGGCATTCTTGCGAATCTTGATTCGCTGACCAAAGGGGTCCGCACCAAGATCGAGGCGGATCTGGAAATGCTGCATCTGTCCCGGGCTTTGGCTGAAATCCATTGCGAGGTTCCCATGGAGTGCGAATTGGATCTATGCCGCCTGAGCGTGGATCACGAACGGGCATTAACCAAACTGGAGGAGCTCGAGATGAAGAGCCTCGGCCATCTTTTTGGGGTGGCGGTGGTTTCCTAGTCATGTGGAGACCGTTTAATTTCGGAAGAACATCAATCTTGACCGGGTTGCTGCTTGGGGCCATGCTGCTTCTAATATCCGCATGTGCATCCAACCAGACTCCTTCAACCGATACCACTAAGCAGCCCTCAGGGGCTGAGAAGAAGGTGGAAGTGATTGTTTCGGCAGCAGCAAGCCTAAAATCCAGCCTGGAAGAGACCGGACGACGATTTGAAGCAGAGTTTCCGAATGTTACGCTGCGGTATAATTTCGGCGGTTCGGGCTCTCTTGGACAACAGCTCGAGCAAGGGGCGCCTGTAGATTTGTTTGTATCCGCGGCAACGGAGCCGATGGATCGACTGGTCGAGAAGGGGGTTGTACAATCCGATGCGGTTCAGTTGATGTTTCGGAATGCGTTGGTGCTGATTGAGCCTGTTGGCAAACAGAACGTGAAGCAGTTATCGGATCTGCTCAAACCTGAAGTACGCGTTCTGGCTATCGGGCAGCCGGATACGGTACCGGCCGGGGAGTATGCGAAGGATGCTCTTCAGAATGAAGGCCTTTGGGATGATGTCGAATCCAAGGCGGTGTATGCCAAGGACGTGACGCAAGTTCTCGCTTATGTGGAGTCGGGGAATGCGGATGCCGGTTTTGTGTATAAAACCGATCTGAAGAGTTCGACCAAGGCAAAACTTGCGCTTGAGGTCGACCCGGACAAGCACCAACCGATTGAATATCCTGCAGCGGTTCCGGGCAATGCCAAGCATCCGCAGGAGGCTGAGGCGCTCCTTGAATTTATGCGGAAGCCCGAGATCAGGGATATCTTCACGGAGGCTGGATTTGAGGTAGCGGAGGCGTCGCCGTGACCACGACCGAAATGTTCTGGATGCCGGTATGGCTGTCGATAAAAACATCACTGCTGTCCAGCATCATTGCCTTTATACTGGGATCAGCGGCGGCACGCTGGATGTCCCGGCGCGCGTTTGTCGGCAAAACGGCCGTCGAAACGCTGCTGATGCTTCCGCTTGTGCTTCCGCCTACGGTGGTCGGCTTTCTTCTGCTTGTCATGCTGGGCAGAAACAGCTGGATAGGTTCAGCTGCCGAATGGCTGTTTGCCAGGCCCATCATTTTCAGTTGGGGGGCCGCGGTCATAGCGGCTATAGTGGTCTCGTTTCCGCTTGTGTATCAGAGCATGCGGGTGGGCTTTGAGTCCGTGGACCCGGAGCTTGAGGATTCGGCGCGATCGGCCGGGGCCGGTGAATGGCAGGTGCTTCGCTGGATTACGCTGCCGCTGGTCCGCAGGGCAGGCGTATCGGCGTTCATTCTGGCTTTTGCCAGAGGCTTGGGCGAGTTTGGGGCAACCTGGATGGTTGCAGGCAATATACCGGGCGTCACGCAAACGCTGCCCACGGCGATTTACGTTGCGGTTAGCAATGGCGAAAGCGGGCTGGCATGGGCGTGGACGGCGGTCATTATTTTGTTCTCATGGCTGTTACTCGCCGCGTCAGGAACGGGCAGAAGCAGAGAAAGCGGCAGGTAGACTTGACGGGAGCACAATGTTTACATATGCTTCGAATAGAGCTTGTTAGCAACCAAATAGAGAACAAGGCACAGCACATCGTGGAGAGGATGGAAGAAGCATGAGTTTACTTGGAGCAATTGAAGCAGGAGGAACCAAGTTCGTTTGCGGCGTGGGTATGGAGGATGGAACGGTTGTGGAGCGAGTGAGCTTCCCGACAACAACCCCGGAAGAAACCATGGCAAACGTCTTTAACTTTTTTGCTGATAAGGATATAGAGTCGATCGGAGTCGGTTCTTTCGGACCGATTGATCCGGTGAAGGGCAGCCCGACTTATGGCTGCATTACAACGACACCGAAGCCGCATTGGAGCAATTACAATATTGTCAAAGCATTGGAAGAGCGTTTTCATGTTCCGATTGGATTTGATACCGATGTAAACGGAGCAGCTCTTGGAGAATATACATGGGGCGCTGCCCAGGGACTGGAAAGCTGTCTGTATATCACCATCGGAACGGGAGTAGGAGCTGGCGCCGTGGTAGCTGGTGAATTGATCCACGGCTTGTCTCATCCGGAGATGGGGCATATTTATGTGCGCCGCCATCCGGAAGACCGGTATGAAGGGACCTGTCCATATCACGCCGACTGTCTGGAGGGGCTTGCAGCCGGTCCGTCCCTTGGCAAACGTTGGGGAGTTCCCGGCGTGGAATTGACGCCGGATCATCCGGCTTGGGAGATGGAAGCTTATTATCTGGCTCAAGCGCTGATGAATTATGTCCTCATTCTGTCCCCTCAACGTATTGTGATGGGCGGAGGCGTTATGAAGCAGGAGCAGCTGTTCCCGCTGATCCGCACGAAGCTTCAGGAGCTGCTGGCCGGATATGTTCAGCATCCAAGCCTTCATGACGGGATCGATCAATTCATCGTTCCGCCGATGCTCGGCGATAATGCGGGGCTCTGCGGCGCATTGGCGTTGGCCAAGCTGGCAGTAGATGAGGCCAAGAGCGTTCAGGCTTAACCTTATTTCTTAATTTCTTATATAGAGTGAGCCAAAATTGGTTTGATTTTATTACAGATTATAGGTATTATGGTTTCAACAGTATAACGTATGGAACGGGAAGCACCTTTCTTTGTCGCTGCGGCGGAGGAGAGGTGCTTTTTTGCGTTGTATCATCGTTGTGCTGAATGCTTAAACGGGAGGTATTTGAGGGATGCAAATTGTGTTCATGAATCAGATGAGCGGAGCGGATGAGTCAGGTCATCTCCGTTCTGCTCAAGTATGGATCGGTGAGGAAGAGGGGGGATGGCAGCTCGGTTGGCGGAATATGGAACCGGACGGTGAAGTATCCGACGAGGAGTGGTATGAAGGGAATTCATGGAATGAGTTATTATGCGTGTACCGACATCAATTAGCGAAGAAGCTTGGAGAGGGCTTCCGGCCGCTTGTTGAGGGGGTATTCCATGCACCCGGAGAGACGGGAGGCAAGAATCTTGGTGTGCAGAAGCTGCAGTGCTACAGTGAGCTGTATGGCTCGGAGGAGCTGTACGCGGAGCTGTGTGCCTGGCGCAGGAGAAAGGCGGCCTCCGGAAGAAAAGCCCCTTACTTCATTGCCAGCAATCGGGTGCTGCGCATGATTAGCGCCTTCATCCCCCAGAATGAGGAAGAGCTGCTGCAGCTTCCGGGAATCGGGGTCAGCAAGGCCTCGGAGCATGGGGCGGAGTGGCTGGAGATCACGACGAAAATCGAGCGAACCACAACCTTTCCATTGGATTGGGTTTATAAGCAGCTGCAGGAAGAAGTGTTCTTGTCCTGGCTGTATAAACAGAAGGAGCAGCGCTACAAGCAAGAGCTGGACCGCTTCCGAATCCGTCGTACGATGCTGCTTGGCATAGCAGAGGGAGCTTCGCTGACCCAGCTGGAAGAGCGCACCGCGTTATCTCGCCGGGATTTGGTTGAGGAATTGGAGGGGCTCGAGAAGGAAGGTTATGACACGGAGCAGCTGCTGGAGGTAGAATTGAATACGATGACGGCTTCAGAGCAGGCGACGGTATGGAAGGCTTTTGAAGAGCTGGGCGATACGTTTCTTAAACCGGTATTACAACGGGTATATGGAGAAGGACAAGCCCGGAATGGAGAGGTAGAAGAGATTGGCGGAACGGAGAAGCTGTATGAGCGGCTGCGCCTGATACGGATTCGCTTCCGGCGGGAAGAGCCTGGCAAAGCGAACGCAGGCTAATCCGCACGAACGAAATCAGGACGGATTTCCTTGGGCAAGGAAATCCGTCCTGATTCTCTCTGTGGTGCTGTGGTATTTCATATCCAGTCCTTTTTGCGGAACAGATAAAACATGAGGGCACCGGCAGAAATCATGATGCCTATAACTACATAATATGAATATTTCCAGTGAAGCTCAGGCATATTGTCAAAGTTCATGCCGTAGATGCCCGTAATCAGCGTCAGTGGAATAAAGATCGTTGTAATGGCGGTAAACACACGCATGATTTCATTGGCCCGATTGGCGATACTGGATTGGTAAGCCTCTCGAAGGTTCCCCATAAGATCCCGGTAGGTCTCGAAGGTTTCGGAAATTTTCACGGCATTTTCATAGATATCGCTGAAATATTTCTGCAGCTGGTCATCGATCAGCCGGAGATCTTTTTTGTTAAGTGTATTGATAACTTCCTTCTGCGGACCAAGCACCTTTTTCAACCAAAGAATTTCGCTTCGCAGACCGATAATCTCGCTTAAGTGTGTTTTTTTGGTATGCATCAGGATGTCTTCCTCCAGCTTTTCAATCCGCGCCTCGATGCGGTCCCCAACGGAGAAATAGTTGTCCGTGACAAGGTCGATCAAGAGGTAAAGGAAGCGGTCAGGCGTGCTGACTTCGTCCTCCCATAGAAGCGGCTTAACGGTGCGAAGCTCGTGGATCTTTTGCTTGGTTACCGTAATAATAAAATGTCTACCCAGGAAAACATTCAATGCCCGAAGGAAAATCTCTTCGTCGTCAAACCGGATGCTGTTCACGACGATAAAATAGTGGTTCTCGTAAATTTCAATTTTGGGACGCTGCTCCTCTTCGCTGAGGCAGTCCTCAACCGCAAGATCATGCAGGGAGAAGAGGGGCTGCAGTTCGGCTAAATCATCCACGTCCGCATCCAGCCAGTAGAAGCCGCTGGCCGGAGGCGTCAGCGTCATTTCGATGTCATCAATAGGGGTAAATACGCCCGAATCGACCAACCGGATTTTCATCTGATATCACTCCTTTGTCAAATACAAACTGCTTGGTTCAGCAGTAAAGGCACAGGATATCAGCCCACCGGTATACAGGCATGATTCAAGGAAGGTTAGAATACGATAAAAGCGCATGAAAAATAACGCCGCCCTCTGCCGGTAAGCTGATCTTAATCCTATGCGGTTGTGCGTCTTGTGCATCCAGTTTCTGGCTCGGGTCACCGTCCATCTTCCATGTCACCTCTTTCATACTCGGTTTTAAACAGCACTTGTCTAGTATAACGCCGGGTGTAGGACCTTTCAAGTTGAAAATCCGGTGCAATCAAGGGCCATTTGTACAGGGTATGGAAACCTTCGGTGAAGTGTGACGGACTTATGAAAAGGTTCTTGACGAAAAATTGGGAATGATTTAAAGTAAGTATCAATTACGAACCATTTAAGACAACTGAATAAAGCGAAATCTTATCAAGAGCAGGTGGAGGGACTAGCCCTATGAAACCCGGCAACCGGCGGCAACATCGCACGGTGCTAATTCTTGCAGGAGATACGACGCTTCTTCGAAGCCGTTGTATAGTCTGACAGATGAGAGAGGCGCATTGTGATACGTATATGATGACCTTTCTCTACTTCGAGAAAGGTTTTCTTGCGTTTATACAGTCTAACGCTCTTTCTCACAGCTTTTTATGGATGTATCATTTCATATTTCGAAGGAGTGAGCCACAATGCCAATTAAAATTCCGGATGCCTTGCCGGCAAAGGAAGTTCTGGCTGGAGAAAACATTTTTGTCATGGATGAGAGTCATGCATTTCATCAGGATATCCGCCCATTGCGGATTGCTATTCTGAACTTGATGCCAACCAAGGAAACGACGGAGACCCAGCTGCTGCGATTGATCGGTAACTCCCCGCTCCAGGTGGATGTTGTTCTTCTTCATCCGAGTTCCCACGTTTCGAAGAATACGTCGGCTGAGCATCTGAAATCATTTTACAAAACCTTTGAAGAAGTGAAGAACCGTCGTTTTGACGGCATGATTATTACAGGAGCTCCAGTCGAGCAGTTGGAGTTTGAAGAAGTGAATTACTGGGATGAGCTTACTGAAATTTTTGAATGGACCAAGACGCATGTGACCTCCACGCTCCATATCTGCTGGGCATCGCAGGCCGGGCTTTATTATCATTACGGCGTGCCGAAATACAGCCTCGAGGAAAAATGCTTTGGCGTATTTCCACATACGATCAATGAAGCATGTACCAAGCTGCTTCGCGGCTTTGACGAAATGTTCTTTGTTCCGCATTCCCGTCATACGGAAGTTCGGCGCGAAGACATTACAGGTGTTGACGATTTGGTCATCCTGTCCGAGTCCGAGGAAGCAGGCATTTATTTGGTATCCAGCCGCGATGGAAAGCAGATTTTTGCCACAGGGCATTCCGAATATGATGCGGACTCTCTGAAATGGGAGTATGACCGGGACGTTGCCAAAGGAATGGATATCGCGCTGCCGCGCAACTATTACCCGAATGATGATCCAACAAGGACGCCTCCGTCCATCTGGCGCGCGCATGCAAACTTATTATTTACTAATTGGCTCAATTACTATGTATATCAGGAAACGCCGTACGATATTGGTCCGCAAATATAGCAGTATACGGGAGGAGAGTATGTGATGGAGAAGAAACCTTTGAATATAGAGAGCCGGCTGGCACAGATCGGGTCGGTGCAAGAACCGGTAACCGGAGCCGTGAATTTTCCGATTTATCAGGCTACGGCGTACCGCCATCCCAAATTAGGCCAGAGCACGGGGTTTGATTATGCCCGTACGAAAAATCCGACCCGGTCGGTATTGGAGGATGCCTGCGCCGAGCTGGAATCCGGTGATGCCGGCTTTGCTTGCAGCTCGGGCATGGCTGCCCTTCAGACGATTTTTGCTTTGTTCGGCCAAGGGGATCATCTGATTGTATCGCTGGATCTGTATGGTGGGACGTATAGGCTGCTGGAGCGGATTATGTCCAAGTTCGGCGTAACGGCTACGTACGTGGATACAAATGACCTGGATGCCCTGGAAGGGTCAAGACAGCCCAACACGAAGGCTGTCTTTGTCGAAACGCCGACCAATCCACTTATGATGATTACAGATATCGAAGCCGTCTGTACGTGGGCAAGGCGCCATCAACTGATCAGCATCGTCGATAATACGCTTTTGACTCCATATTTCCAAAGACCCATCGAGCTTGGGGCGGATATCGTCATACATAGCGCCACCAAGTATTTGGGAGGACATAACGATGTGCTGGCGGGTATCATCGTAACGAAGGGCAAGGAATTATCGGAGGAGATGGCTTTCCTTCATAACTCCATCGGCGCGGTGTTAAGCCCGACCGATTCCTATCAGCTGATGAGAGGCATGAAGACGCTTGCGCTGCGCATGGATCGGCACGAAACGAATGCCACCGCAGTGGCGACCTTTTTGACAACTCACCCAGCGATCGGCGAGGTATATTACCCTGCCCTGTCGGATCATCCGGGACATGACATACAGAACCGTCAATCCAGCGGCAACACCGGCATCTTCTCCTTCAAGGTGAAGGACGCCCGCTATGTGGAGCCCGTGCTGCGGCACATTAAGCTGATTGCGTTCGCCGAAAGCCTCGGGGGCGTCGAGTCCCTGATGACATACCCAGCCGTCCAGACCCATGCGGACATCCCGCTTGAGATTCGGGATGCGATCGGTGTGGATGACCGCTTGCTCCGGTTCTCGGTCGGCATCGAGCATGCGGATGACCTGATCGCGGATTTGGATGCTGCGCTGGGCGCAGCTATGGCTGAAGTGGAAGGGAGCACGGGAGAATGAGCATCGATAAAGGCCCATCAGGCTTGGAAACGCAATCCAAGCAGTTATCAACAAAACGGGAGCGCGAGGAAGAACTCCGTTTCGAGACGAAATTATTGCATTTCGGCGGGGAAATCGACCGGGCAACCGGCGCCTCAAGCGTTCCGATCTATCAAGCCTCTACGTTTCATCATGAAGATATCTTTAACCCGCCCCAACATGATTACAGCCGTTCCGGCAATCCGACGAGGCAGGCGCTGGAAGATTATATCGCCCTCTTGGAAGGAGGCGTACGCGGTTTCGCTTATGCTTCCGGTATGGCCGCGATCTCCAGCTCGTTCATGCTGCTCTCCGCGGGCGATCATATGATCGTGACGGAGGACGTGTACGGCGGGACCTACCGCCTGCTGACCAGCATTCTATGCCGTATGGGCATCGAGAGCACCTTTGTAGACATGACCGATCTGGATCAGGTGAAGGCGGCCCTCAAACCGAATACGAAAGCTGTCTATATGGAGACTCCTTCGAACCCGACCCTAAAAATTACTGACATTGGTGCCGTGACGGATTGGGCGAAGGAGCAAGGCCTGCTTACCCTGCTGGATAATACGTTCATGACGCCGTTTTACCAGCGTCCGATTGAATTCGGCGTGGATATCGTCATCCACAGCGCGACCAAATTCCTTGGCGGGCACAGCGATGTGCTGGCAGGTCTCGCGGTAGCCAGAACCCAGGAGCTTGGAGACCAATTGAAGCAGCTGCAAAATGGTTTGGGCACGGTGCTTGGGGTTCAGGATTCCTGGCTCCTTATGCGCGGCATGAAGACACTCAGCACACGAATGGCCCACTCCGAGCAAAGTGCAGCCAAGCTGGCGGCCTGGCTGCAAGGGAGAAGCGATATTGAGCGAGTGTACTACCCTGGCCTCTTGAATCATCCGGGACGTGAAGTCCATGAGAAGCAATCGAGCGGTTATGGTGCGGTCATCTCCTTTGACGTCGGCTCAGGCGAGCGCGCCAAGCAGGTGCTGAACCATGTGAAGCTGCCGCTGGTAGCGGTCAGCCTGGGAGCTGTGGAGAGCATCTTGTCGTATCCGGCGATGATGTCGCATGCAGCGATGGGCGAGAAGGTTCGGCAAGAACGCGGCATTACGGATGGTTTGCTCCGTTTCTCGGTTGGACTCGAGGATGTGGACGATCTGATTGCTGACCTGGATCGGGCTTTTGCTGCCAGTTACTAAAGATTTGCATGGAAGCAAGGACTTCATTTAAAGATATGCCAAATCATAGAATTCGGCATCCTGTCACGGACGGGATGTCGTTTTTAATGCCGGATTGTGGTAGGATGAGATAGAAAAAGTTTTACTGGTGATTTGTTATTTTGCTCTAAGTAGGGAGGCTGCAAGAATGAGTGCGGTAAACCGTATATTGGATAAAGCTTTACGCGGTGAGCGTCTAAACCTGGAAGATACCGTGACGCTTTTTGAAAGTGACGAGATTGAGAAAATTGGTCATGCGGCGGATGTGATGACAAAGCGCCTGCATCCGGATCCTATCACAACATTTGTTATCGGCCGGAATATCAATTACACGAACATATGTGATGTATTCTGCCGTTTCTGTGCTTTTTATCGCAGACCGGGCTCTTCCGAGGGCTATGTTCTGCCCGATGAGACGATTTTCCAGAAGATTCAGGAAACCGAGGATGTGAACGGTACTGAAATTCTGATGCAGGGCGGAGTCAATCCGGATTTGCCTTTCAATTATTATACGGACCTGCTTCGTAACATCAAGAAGCGGTTTCCCAACATTACGATGCATTCCTTCTCCCCGGCGGAAATTATGAAGATGGTGGAGATCTCCGGGCTTACGCTCGAAGAGGTAATGCGCGAGCTTCACAGCGCGGGTCTGGATTCGCTGCCTGGCGGCGGCGCAGAGATCTTGGATGATCGCATCCGTAAAAAAGTCAGCCGTTTGAAAGGCACATGGCGCCAGTGGATGGATGTCATGCAAACGGCTCATAAAGTCGGCATGAACACGACGGCAACCATGGTGATCGGTCTGGGCGAAACGATGGAAGAGCGTGCGCTCCACATGCTTCGCGTACGTGATGCGCAGGATGAATGCATTCAGAACGGTTATGATTCCAAAGGCTTCCTGGCCTTCATTCCATTTACGTTCCAGCCGGACAATACAAACCTTAAGCGTGAACGCGAAACGCCGGAGGCGTATTTGAAGACGGTAGCCATCGGTCGATTGGCGATCGATAACGTTCCGAATTTGCAGTCGTCCTGGGTAACGATGGGGCCAGAGATCGGCAAACTGTCACTCAGCTACGGCTGTAATGACTTTGGCAGCACGATGATGGAGGAGAACGTGGTTTCTTCCGCAGGAGCTGTGTATAAGGTCAATATTGAATCGATTATTCAATTGATCCGCGAGACCGGCAACATTCCGGCTCAACGCAATACCCGGTATGATATTTTGCGCGTGTTCGAAGATAACAGCACCGTTGAGCGCGACTTTGTCATGCAGAACTAATTTTATACTTCATGAAAAATCCGCAAAGCGGGCCGAGCAACTCGGTCCGCTTTTTTTATATTGGGATATTAGAAAGTATGGTTTTCATGGAACTTAAATCGATCGACATTTTTAGTATGCGCGCCATTTATTAGATATTCTTTCGGACTTGCTTGTTTTTCCAAGCAGGAGTTCCGTATATCCCCGAGCGGGTCCCCATATACTGAAAAGGGAACTCGAAAGGAGTGATTCCATGGAACTGTTCAGCATTTCTGTCGGTACACGGACGGAAGACGAGAAAAAGGCGTTTCACCGTATATTGTCAGACAAGCAGAAAGAGCTACATAAACAATGCAAGCAGCTGAAATTCACATTCAGCGCTTCGGATGACCGCGTGATTTGGACGTGCTCCGGCAAGCTTCCGCTGTCCTCATGGACCGCATCGGCCGACACGCTGCGCCGGCTCACTGCCGAAGCAGTCACTGCTTATATTATGGAAGAGAAGGAGCAGGAGATTGCTGCACGGTTAATGTTCTCGGAATTCGAGTTTGATGATGAGGAAGAAGCGGGGCGGATTCTGCAATGGTTTTTGATGCTCCTGCAAAAAGAGGAAGGCCCGTCCGCGGACTTCTGGCAGAGCCGCAGACGCAAGCTGTCCGAAGGCATATACCAATGCCTAAACGAAGCATCTGAGCTCAATCTGGATGGATATATGACCTTCCGGCTTCAGTCCTATGAACAGGAGCTCCGCGAGATGGCGGAGTATGCAGTGGATGAATTTATGCTCGATCAGCAGTACGAGGAGTTTGTCAGCCTGCTGAAATATTTTGTTTATTTTCAGGAGCCCAAAATGCCGCTGGTTCACGTCATTCATAAGGGGGAGGAAGATTTCCTGCTGCTGGATGGCAATCTTCGCCCGATTGAACGTCCTCGAGATGAAGGACTCGTTATGGAAAGGCTGGACCAGGATATGGAGATTGAAGATATGGTGGTCAGTACGCTGATTTCGGTATCTCCGGCCCGCATGATTATCCACACGAGGCAGCCTGAGCTTCCCGTCATCGTGACATTGGCCCACATCTTTGATAACCGCGCCGAAGTATGCTGCAGCTGTCCGGAATGCAGCGCGCTTCTCGGAAGCGGACGAATGATGACTTGACGCACCGAAGCGGTCAGGATTATAATTACTGATAAATTCACGTAAAAGCTCTGACAAAGACATGAATCAATCCGGATTTGACCGCTCAGAGAGAGGAAACCTCGGCTGCAATTTCCTCCGGTTCGCCATTGATTTACCCCTTTGTAGCTGTGTCGTCGAACCCGCACGTCATGATGAATGCGGATGAGTAGGCTTCACCGGTTCATGACCGTTACTCAATGCTGATGAAGGATCTTAATCGTTTATGTACCCAGTACATAAGGTGATGGAGAGATCGAATTAGGGTGGAACCACGGGTATAACACTCGTCCCTTCGCGGGACGGGTGTTTTTTGCATGTTCCGGTATCTTTCGTTGAAGTCCAGGCGGGCACCTCAGCCGTCCATACCTGTCTTCGCGGGGAGACTAACGCGTCCTTCATATATGGAAGAAACGTGAAATACTTTTTTGGGAGGAATACAAGGTGGCTATTAGCATTAAATTGCCTGACGGCTCCGTACGGGAGTATGAGGCGGGCAGCAGTATTGAGGATGTGGCTGCGTCAATCAGCAGCGGACTTAGAAAGAATGCGGTCGCGGGAAAAATGGACGGGATCGTCGTGGATCTCTCGACACCGCTTCAGGACGGAGCTTTGATCGAAATCGTAACGCAGGATACACCCGAAGGGCTTGAAGTGATGCGCCATAGTACAGCGCATTTGCTGGCTCAAGCAACCAAGCGTTTGTATGGAGCGAAAGAAGTAAAGCTGGGCGTGGGTCCGGTCATTGAGGACGGCTTCTATTATGACATGGATCTGGAGGAGCCTTTGAATCCGGAGGACCTGCAGAAGATCGAGAAGGAAATGGAACGCATTATCGGCGAGAATCTTCCGATTGTCCGCAAGGAAGTAAGCCGTGCGGAAGCGCTGCGCATCTTCGCCGAGCTCGGGGATCCGTACAAGCTGGAACTGATCAATGCTCTGCCTGAGGATAGCGTCATTACGATCTATGAGCAAGGTGAATTCTTTGATCTCTGTCGTGGACCGCACGTCCCTTCAACCGGAAAGATCAAAGTATTCAAGCTAATGAATGTGGCAGGCGCATACTGGCGCGGCGACAGTAAGAACAAAATGCTTCAGCGCGTTTACGGTACGGCGTTCGTGAAAAAAGCGCAGCTTGATGAGCATCTTCATCTGCTTGAGGAAGCCAAGAAGCGCGATCATCGTAAGCTGGGCAAGGAATTGCAAATGTTTACGTTCTCTCAGCTTGTTGGACAAGGCCTGCCGATCTGGCTGCCAAACGGCGCGAAATTGCGCCGTACCCTGGAGCGTTATATCGTGGACATGGAGGAGCGCCTCGGTTACCAGCACGTGTACACGCCTGTCCTCGGAAACGTGGAGCTGTACAAAACTTCAGGTCACTGGGAGCACTATCAGGAAGATATGTTCCCAAAAATGGAGATGGACAACGAGGAGCTTGTTCTTCGTCCGATGAACTGTCCTCACCATATGATGGTATATAAGAGCGATATGCACAGCTACCGGGATCTGCCGATCCGTATTGCTGAGCTTGGCATGCAGCATCGCTATGAAATGTCCGGTGCACTGACCGGCTTGCATCGCGTGCGCGCGATGACGTTGAACGACTCGCATATTTTCTGCCGACCGGATCAGATCAAGGAAGAGTTTGCGCGGGTCATTCAGCTGATCATGACCGTCTACAAGGACTTTGGCATCCATGACTACCGCTTCCGCCTTTCTTACCGGGATCCGCAGGATACCGAGAAGTACTTCCAGAATGATGAAATGTGGGAAATGTCCCAGCGCATGCTGCGCGAAGTCGTCGAGAGCCTGGACATGCCGTTCTATGAGGCCGAAGGCGAAGCTGCCTTCTACGGACCGAAGCTCGACGTCCAGATCCGTACGGCTCTAGGCAAGGAAGAGACGCTGTCAACCGTTCAGCTCGACTTCCTGCTGCCTGAGCGCTTTGAGCTGGAATATGTCGGCGACGATGGCCAGAAGCATCGTCCGGTCGTTATCCACCGCGGTATTCTGGGCACCATGGAACGCTTCACCGCGTTCTTGCTTGAGAATTTTGCAGGTGCGGTTCCGCTGTGGCTGTCACCGGTGCAGGTTAAAGTCATTCCGGTTTCCAATGCCTTTGAAGACTATGCCAAGGAAGTGGCCGAGAAGCTTCAATTCGCCGGTATCTCCGTAGAGCCGGATCTTCGCAACGAGAAGCTGGGCTACAAGATTCGGGAAGCACAGCTCGAGAAGATTCCTTACATGTTTATCGTAGGCGAGAACGAGAAAAATGCGGGCGCCGTTTCCGTCCGCAAACGCGGCGAAGGGGACATCGGTGCCCAGCCGCTGGACGAGATTATCCTCAAGCTTCGTGAAGAAATTAACACCCACGTCGTTTAAGTTTGGCTTTAAGTGCATGTTCAAAAAGGTCGATTTTCAGCACCGAGAAGGTTGGATGAAGCTAGGGAGTGAGGAGCGGAGCGTACGATTTGGGTACGTGAGCACCGGAAGGCCCGGCTGAATTCAAGATTCGATGCCGAGCTGCTTCCTGATTCGCTTCGTGATCAAAAGCGGACTTTTTGAACAACCTCTATAAGTAACGAGGGAGCATGCAAACCTCTGTCATCACGTATATTCTATTTGGGAAGTGGGAACCCTCGCTAGTAAGGGGGAGGTACTCACATGATCCAATGGAAAAAATGGCAGAGGTTTTTTGCTGGTTTTATTTTATCAGCCGTCTTGTTTAGTGCAGGTTCTTCAATAGTAGAAGCCCACAATCTGATTCTAAGCGAATCCTATGGTTCGACGGACTTCAGAAATGTATATGATCCGGCCGGGGAAATTCAAGGCTCCGATTACGTGGAAATGTCTCGCTTCTATGCGCTTCGTGTAGTAGGTTTTAGCGATATGAATAGATACTTGGAAGTTCCGGATACAGGGCCAAAGGCCAGCCAGCCGGGCAAGAAACGGGAATCCATGCCTGTGCTTGCGCCCAGGGAGGACCAGGTGCTGCATACGGTGAAGGTAACCGCTACGGGGTATACGGCAGGTTATGAATCGACCGGGAAGAAGCCGGGACATCCTCAATATGGAATCACCTACTCCGGGGTGAAGGTTAAACGGGATCGAAATACGCTATCTACGATTGCCGCGGATCCGGATGTATTTCCGCTTGGCAGTATTCTCTATATACCGGGTTATGGTTATGGAATCGTAGCGGATATCGGATCAGCGATCAAAGGGCAAAAAATCGATCTTTATTTCTCCACAACCAAACAAGTGTTTAAGGAGTGGGGGAAGAAGGACGTCGAGGTACAGGTCATTAAAACCGGAAGCGGCAAATGCACGGAGGAAATGCTGAGAACCCTGGATACCGCGATCGAAACCTATCGTTTCCTGCCTTCATCCGTTCTGGAGGAAGCCATTTAGGGTGATTATGGCGCATAGAGTGGCAGTAAACATTTAAGAATAATGCCTCCCTGTTCATCACATACTACTTTTCGGGGGCCAAACCCCTGAAGAGGATGATGGTATTGCATATGAACAGGGAGGTGAATACTGTGGCTAAAAAGAACAAAGTACAAGAAAACTTTAAAACACCGAATGAAAAGTTTAACGCTGAGTTTGCTGAAGATACCAGCATAGCCAGCAACCCAAAAGGGAATTCCAAAGTTCAAGAGAACTTCAAAACACCGAATGAAAAGTTTAATGCTGAGTTTGCTGAAGATACCAGCATCGCCAGCAATCCAAAAGGGAATTCGAAAGTTCAGGAGAACTACAAAAAGCCGAACGAGAAGTTTGATGCTGAGTTTGGCGAACTGAACACACCAGGGGACCATTCCGCTAACCGTTAAGGTTTAGATGTCAGCGTCCGTTCGTGAAATAAGACCTCCGCTATAGCGGGGGTCTTTTATTTTGATACTTTTTCCCATTTTTATCCATGGACTCAGTCTCAAGACTGAGATCAACTTCATTCCACCGCCGCTAACCGGTTCATTGCAATATGTTGTACACTGTAGTTAAGAAAAAATAGAACTGGAAGGCAAGGGGATGACCATGAGTAGAAAAGGATGGAGCCAGCTTAGCAACGGATTGCTGCTCATCGGTATTGGTGTGGTATTTCTTCTAAATCAGCTCGATATGATACATGTGGATCTTGGTTATATATTCTCGACCTTTTGGCCGGTGTTTATCATCTGGTTCGGGCTGCAAAGCTTAATTTATGCCCGTGGAGGAGCACTATGGGGCTCCGTTGTGCCGATCATTATCGGATCGTACTTTCTTGGCAGAAATCTGGATTTGATTGACTTCTCATTCGGCGATCTGATCAAGTACGCGATTCCGATTATCCTGATTGGGTTTGGATTGCAGGTTATTTTCAAACCGAAGGATCATACGCCACCGCCATCGCCGCCAAGTCCGGATGACTTCAGCTCGCATCGGCGCGACGATTACAATATCCCGGAGCCGCCTGAAGCGCGTCCGCTAGAATCCTCCCTAGACGAAGAATTCGAGCGAAGATTCGGCAAGCCAGACAAGGCTGACAAGGCTTATGAAGAGCCGGAGTTCGAATCAAGGGACTCGCACGATTCAAGCAAAGGGTACCGCTGGCAAGGACAGCAGCATGAACGCCCGCGCCAGGAACGACCGGACCGCAGCAAGTTCAGAGTTCATGTGGATTTTGACGATAACGGCAGAAGCTACGGCGACGGATCGGAATATAAGGATGAACAGCACGGGCACCATCATCATCATCAATCTTGGCATAGCCATGATGCGGTGAACAAGTCCTCTTTTATCGGGGACGTGCATATGGGAAAAGATTATTTTCAGCTCAAGCCGACAAATATCTCGCAGTTCATCGGTGATACGGTGCTGGATCTGACCAAAGCCCAAATCCCTTACGGCGAAACGAAAATCAACATCTCGGCGTTTATCGGGGATGTCAAAGTATTCGTTCCGAATGATTCGGATGTCGGCATTCATGTCACAACCAACTCCTTCATTGGCGATATGAAGGTGCTGGAGGAAAGCCGCAGCGGCTTTATGAGTAATGCCGGTCTGGAAAGTCCGCATTACAGGGAAGCGGGTAAGAAAATTCGAATCACCGTTAGCGTATTTATCGGTGATGTCAAAGTGAATAGGGTAGGATAACCGTTATGATGGGGATATTGAAAAATACCAAATGGGTGATACTGTTTTACTTTCTGTTGATTGGAGCCGGGGTTGCTGTTTTCCTGTATACAGCAAACCAATCCGGCTACATACATATTGAAGATAACCGGCTGTGGGTGTATTACACGGTCGGTGTACTTCTGTTTACGGGAATTGCGGGATACATCGCGGGTCAGCGCATCCAGCGACCGCTGGACCTGCTCCATCTGAACATGCTGCAGGTTGCCAAAGGAAATCTGAACGTACGGCTGCCGGCCATGGAAGACGGTTCTTTTGCCAGAGTATACGATGAGTTTAACGGAATGACAGAAGCGTTGGAGAAGAAGATGAAGCTGCTGCAGCGCCTGGGTGAGCAGGATGTCATTGAGAAAGAGATTGCCGCGGAAGCGGCAGTGCTTGAGGAACGACGCCGGATGGCAAGGGATCTGCATGATACGGTCAGTCAGCAGCTGTTCGCGATTCATATGTCGGCTTCATCGCTTCCGGCGGTTCTGAAGCGAAACCCGGAGCAGGGCGATAAAGTGCTCGGCCAGTTGATTGAGATGTCTCACGTGGCTCAGAAGCAGATGCGGGCGCTGATTGCACAGCTTCGGCCTGTTGAACTGGAAGGAAGAACCCTAGAGGAGGCACTCGAACGGTGGTTCCCGGATTACTGCCGCCAAAATGGCCTGAAGGGCATGAAGGATGTCGAACTCTACGGCGGGGTATCGGATGCGATTGAGCATCAGCTGTTCCTGATTATACAGGAAGCAGTAGCTAATATTGTGAAACATGCCGGTGCAGGCCTTGTCAGCATGTCGCTTCGTGAGGATCAGAAACGCGTGATTTTAAGCATCAGCGACGACGGGGTTGGGTTTGACGAGGTGGCGGGCAAGCAGGGTTCATACGGGCTGTCCACGATGCGTGAGCGGGCCGAAAAGCTTGGTGGACAGGTCGATATTATAAGCAAAAAGGGCGCAGGGACGACCGTTCGCGTGAATATTCCGTTGTTTGAGGCCGAGGGCAATCAGGGACCGGCTGCGGAAGAGGGCAAGGATGAGGAAGTGCTGGCTGAGCCAGTGGAATAGAGAGGGGACAACATCATTATGGGTACGATTCGGATATTGCTGGCGGATGATCATGATATGGTTCGTATGGGATTAAAAACGTATTTGTCGCTGGATCCGGGATTTGAAGTGATTGGAGAGGCGGCAAACGGCCAAGAGGTCGTTGATATGTTAAGAAATGGGGATGAGTCAGACCGGCCGGATCTCATTCTGATGGATCTGATGATGCCGGTGATGAACGGGGCGGAGACCACGCGTGCGGTCATGTCCGAGTTCCCGGACCAGAGGATCGTGATTCTGACCAGCTTTCTCGAAGACGAGCTTGTGGTTGAGTGCATTGAGGCGGGGGCTGTCAGTTATGTACTGAAGACCGTTTCGGCCGACGAGCTCATTTACGCCCTTCAGGGAGCGTTCAGGGGCATGCCGGTCATGACCAAAGACGTGTCGGAAGCACTCACCCGGGGGATCCGCCGACATATGGTGAACGGCGACGATTCCGGGCTTACCGAGCGCGAAAAAGAAGTGCTGCTGCTCATTGCCGAAGGCAAGAGCAACAAAGAGATCGGCGAAGAGCTGCATATCAGCATCAAAACGGTCAAAACCCATGTCAGCAATTTGCTGATGAAGTGTGAGCTGGAAGACCGCACGCAATTGGCGATTTATGCCCACCGTAAGGGATGGGTGAAAATATAGCGACTCCGTTCGGATCAGATTTCCCCTTAACGCGGCCTTAGCTTTCTTTTTATCTGCCTTTTAATTGTTTTTAAGGTACTATTAAGGTTTATAGTACACAATAAGAACAGTTAATCAATTAAACCACTTGGAAGCAAGTGATTTTAAATAGGAGGTAGACCTATGGACGACGAAAGAAAGCGCTACGGGTATCCGGATGATGAGGGAATGAACAACGAGTCGAATAACAATGAAGCACCGAGACGTGAGGAAGCATCCACGAAGAATTCGTCTTATTACTATTCTTACGGACCGTTCCAGTCCATACCCAGCGAACGCGATGATCAGCAGACAGAGCAGCCATATCAGAGTCGGGAATCGCAGGAAGTGGAAGTTACCGCTCCGCAGCCTGTCAAACCAATTCCATCCTCCGGTTTCTCGCAGTCACATTCCTCCGGAAGCCAAGGGGGCGGCGGGTCTATGGATTCGATGAAAAGGAACAAAGAATGGAACTACAGCCAGAAGCCTAAAAATTCCGTGAAGACGGTGCTGTTGTCCTTCTTGGCAGGTGTCCTTGTCATTTCGAGCCTGATGTTTGCCGCTGACCGCACGAACCTGTTTACGCCTGATGCGGCGTATTCATCAGAGCCAGCCCAAGAAACCTCAGCGAAAGTCGATGATAACGGCGGAGCTACTACGGCATCGGCCATGATTCCTTCGAATCCGGGCGATGTATCGGCGGTTGTGGACCAGGCAAGTCCAGCCGTCGTGCTGATCGAGACGCTTGTAAACAGCAGCAATCGCCAAAATACGAATCCGAACATGAATGATCCGTTCTGGTACTTCTTCGGCGGGGGTCAATCGAGTCAGGAAGGCAATGGCGGAAACAGTGGAAACGGTGGAAGCAGCAACAACGGAGGCCAGGAATCCCAGCTTCAGCCTTCCGGCATCGGCTCGGGTTTCATCTTTGAGAAGTCCGGATACATTTTGACGAATGAGCATGTGATCCATGGTGCCGATGTGATTCAAGTGACGGTACAGGGTACCAAAAAGCCGTATGAAGCGAAGCTGCTCGGTTCTAGTTATGAGCTCGATTTGGCCGTACTCAAAATCGAAGGGGCCGATTTTCCATCGGTGCAGCTAGGCGACTCCAACTCGCTGAAGGTCGGTGAATGGCTTGTAGCCATCGGTAACCCGCACGGTTTTGAGCATACGGTAACCGCAGGCGTACTTAGCTCGAAGGAACGCGAGATCGATATTCAAGGAACCAATGGTGAGGATGATCGTAATTACGAGCATCTTCTGCAAACCGATGCTTCGATTAATCCGGGTAACTCCGGCGGACCGCTTCTTAATCTGAAGGGTGAGGTTATCGGGATGAACGTAGCCGTCAGCGCGGAAGCGCAAGGGATCGGGTTTGCGATTCCGTCCAGCACGATCAAGGAAGTTGTGGAATACCTGAAGAACAATGAGGAAATTCCGAAAGAACCGGCTCCGTTTATCGGGGCAAGCCTGGGGACGGTCACTCCGCAAATTGCCCAGTCCCTGGGTACCGACGTAACGGAAGGATCCTACGTTGACAGCGTCGTATTCCGTTCGCCGGCTTATGAAGCAGACCTGCGTCAATATGACATCATTGTGGGCGTGGACGGGACGAAATATCCGACCTCGCAGGATCTGATTGAATTGATTCAATCGAAGAAGGTTGGAGACAAAATTACGCTGAATGTGGTTCGTAACGGCAAGAACATTGACCTGCCGCTGACGATCGGTGATAAGAACGATTTCGATTTAACCCAACAGCAGCAACAACAGCAACAACAGCAACAACAACCGTAACCCTGGAAAGGCGTGACAACAAGCGGAAGGGACCGTTCCCTTCCGCTTGTCTTGTCCTTGAGGCGACCGATATAATGGGATTGTAACGTCGTATTAAATATAACGCTAGAAGATAGAGGAGATGCCGCTATGCGATCCCGGATATTAATTGTAGATGATGATGAGAAGATTATTTCCATGCTGCGCAGGGGACTTGCGTTTGAGGGCTATGACGTCCTGACCGCATCCAACGGAGCGGAAGGCTTGAAGGTGATATTGAGTGAGGAGCCGGATGTTGTCGTTCTGGATGTGATGATGCCTCAAGTCGATGGATTTGAGGCATTGCGCAGACTCCGGGAAGGCGGAAGCACAGTACCTGTGCTGATGCTGACCGCGAAGGATGAAGTGGAGAATCGGGTAAAGGGGCTGGATACCGGAGCAGATGATTATCTGGTCAAACCCTTCGCCCTGGAGGAGCTGCTTGCCCGCGTACGGGCCTTGCTGCGCCGTAAAACCGGTGATGATTCATCTAACCACCGACTGACCTTCGAGGATCTCGTGATGGATACGGATGCAAGGGAAGTTATTCGCAGCGGACAGAGACTGGAGCTCACCGCGAAGGAATTTGAGCTGCTGCATCTGTTTATGCAAAATCCGAAGCGGGTGCTGTCCCGCGATTTAATAATGGATAAAATATGGGGCTATGACTACAGCGGGGAGTCCAACGTGCTGGAGGTTTATATCGCCATGCTCCGGCAGAAGACCGAGGAACATGGAGGTAAAAGGCTGATCCAGACGATCCGCGGAGCCGGCTATATTTTAAGAGGAGATAACTAGCATGTCTATTCGGTTAAGACTGACAGCATGGTATACCGGCATTTTATTCGTGACACTGCTGATATTCAGCTCGGCGGTGTATGGCTTTGTTCATTTGTATACGTATGAGGAGTTAAAACAGCGGTTGGTACAGGAAGCAAATAAGATTGGTTACACCTCCTCGTCTGTTGCTCTTCTACCGGATCGTTCCTCCGCGCTTAATATGGAGGCAGCTGATTTATACGTTCAGCTTTATACTTTCTATAATGGATCCATCTGGAGATCTGGCAATATGGAGTTCAGTGGTTTGCAATTTGAAAATCCAACTGTAGAAAGAGCATTAAGTATGAACAAACCCGGAGAGTTTAAACGTTTTTCTTTCGAGGGGGCATCCTTCCTTGTATACGAATCCCCGGTCGTTGAAACGAACTCAAGGAAATTATTCGGATGGCTTCAGATCGGAGTAAGTACGCGAACCATCGAGCAAACCCTGGATAGACTCCAGTCCATCCTCATCATGGGATCCGCAGCAACACTTGTCATTGCCTCAACATTAGGCTTGTTCCTGGCACGCAAATCCATGAAACCGATCGGCAAGGTCACGGAGGCGGCCGAGCAGATTCAGAAGGGGACTGACCTCAGCGTACGAATCGAATATGATGGGCCAGAGGACGAGATTGGTCAATTAATCGGGACGTTTAACGGGATGCTCGAGAGGACGGAGAGCTTTTACAAAGAGCTTGAGGATGCCTATGCGGCACAGCGCCGGTTTGTATCGGATGCTTCCCACGAACTCCGAACGCCGCTGACCACCATCCGGGGGAATGTGGATCTTCTCCATAAGATGTGGACGGAAGCCCCTGGTGAAAGAGCGAATATGGACGAAGAAACGATTAAACAGATCTCGGTTGAAGCGGTGGGCGATATTTCCGACGAAGCGAAGCGGATGAGCAGACTGGTGAACGACATGCTGTCTCTGGCACGGGCCGATACCGGCCAGACCTTTGAACTGGATCCGGTCCCTCTGCAGCCTTTGGTTGAAGAGGTCGCACGGCGCGCTCATTTCCTCGATAAAACCGCTGAGTGGCATGTTGGAGAGCTGTCTGTCTTGAACGGTGTCTATGTAGAAGGAAATAAGGACTACTTGCAACAGATGCTGTTCATCTTTATCGAGAATGCGTTCAAGTATACGCCGGAGGGTGAAGTCAGCCTGGATGTCGTCCTGTACAAGGGTCAGGTGGGCTTGCGGATTTCGGATACGGGGATCGGCATGGATAAGGATGAGGTTCCGTTCATATTCGAACGCTTCTACCGTGCGGATCAGTCGAGAGGCATCACGAGCGGAACCGGACTCGGGCTGTCCATCGCCAAATGGATCATCGATGAGCATAAGGGGTCTGTCGAGGTCGTCACCCGAAGAGGGGAAGGCAGCACCTTTATCGTCTGGCTCCCCGTCGTCTTTGCTCCTCCTCTGGAATAGGTTATAATAGACTAGATCGCTTATGTATTACTACGGAAAGCAGGTGGGGATCATCGAAGTCTTGAAAATATCACCGAGAGGTTATTGTTACGGTGTCGTCGACGCCATGGTCTTGGCGCGTCAGGCGGCGCAGAATCTGGATCTTCCTCGGCCTATTTATATATTGGGCATGATTGTGCATAACAGTCATGTCACGCAATCCTTTGAAGACGAAGGCATCATTACCCTGGACGGTCCGAATCGAATGGAAATTCTGAGCCAGGTGGAGAGCGGAACCGTCATTTTTACCGCACACGGGGTCTCTCCCGAAGTACGCAAGCTTGCACGGGATAAAGGATTGACCACGCTCGACGCCACTTGCCCGGATGTGACGAAAACCCATGATTTGATCCGGGATAAGGTAGCCGACGGATATGAGATCATTTACATCGGGAAGAAGGGGCATCCCGAGCCGGAAGGGGCTATCGGGATCGCACCGGAACATGTGCATCTGATCGAGAAGGAAGAAGAAATTGAACAGCTTCAGGTAAAATCATCCCGAATCATCATTACGAACCAGACCACGATGAGTCAATGGGATATCAAGCATATCATGAAGAGTCTGCTCGATAAATTCCCTGGAGCGGAGATTCACAATGAAATTTGTCTTGCAACGCAAGTCCGGCAGGAAGCGGTAGCCGAGCAAGCCGGTCAGGCGGACTTGGTCATCGTGGTTGGCGACCCGCGCAGCAATAACTCCAACCGTCTTGCCCAGGTATCCGAAGAGATAGCCGGCGTACCGGCTCACCGCATTGGCGATGTGACGGAACTCAGACGGGAATGGCTTGAAGGCGTAGGCAAAGTGGCAGTGACATCAGGGGCATCCACACCGACTCCAATTACCAAAGAAGTCATTGCCTATCTGGAACAGTATGAACATGATCAGCCGGACACTTGGGAGATCAAGCGTACGGTGAATATGAATAAATTGCTTCCACCTGTACGGGTGAAGAGCAAGTCATAAGAGACTTTTCTAAATACAACCGTCGGATTTGGTCGTGACGGTTGTATTTTTTTGTTGATATCGGTGCTTCCTTAGTATTAACCAGTCATCGTTATACCACAGAGCCTCTTGCTTGGAATTATATACGCCACTGTTATTCATTGATTAATATCATTTTCATGATCACCTATGATATATTAGGGGTTCCAGCCCATTGACATTACAGAAAATGGTTTATAACATACCAGCACAGCAGCGTTAAGCTAAATGTTGATGATACTATGAATGGCTTAGCCAAATAGAGCTAATTGAAACTCTCCCCTTGTGGTGAATGGTGGAATAACCGTTCATGTGAAATGAACCTGACACTATTGACGCAAGGGGATTTTCTATGCCTCAGATTAAATATCGGGAGGGTGAAGTTAGATAATCTGGCCTGTTAAAGCTTCCTTTTTAGGGACTCTCATAACCCCGTGAATATCCCATGCCCTGTAAGCGTTTCATTTTTCAATTGAATAATATCATTTTTCGTTGAATAGGCAAATGTTTATATGGGATCATTTATTCTACAATGTTAGACATCAGGTAAACTTCATGGCATAGAACACACGGGGGGTTGGACATGGCACAGATATCCGTAGAACAGAAGACTGTTCCTAAACGGAAGAAAGACAATGGATTTATTCGCTTCTTTAAACAGTGGGATATTCAATTAATGGTACTTCCTGCGCTCGCATTAATTTTTGTTTTCAGTTACATACCGATGTATGGTATTCTGATGGCTTTCCAAGATTTCAATATTTTCAAAGGCATGGGAGGCAGCGCGTGGGCAGGCATGAAGCACTTCCGGATGTTCTTTGAATCACCAGAGTTTACGACCGTAATGCGGAATACCATCGTAATCAGCTTACTCAAGTTTTTGATCGGCTTTCCAGCTCCGATCCTGCTTGCGCTGATGCTTAATGAAGTTCGCCATATGTTCTTCAAACGATTGGTTCAGACCGTCAGTTATCTGCCCCATTTCTTATCCTGGGTTATCGTATCAGGGTTTGTGGTTTCCATGCTGTCTACCGATAATGGAAGTGTAAACATTCTATTAGAAAAAATGAACTTGATTAAAGAGCCTATTAACTTTCTATCCATTCCTGAATACTTCTGGGGGATATTGGTGACCACAGGGCTCTGGAAGGAAATTGGGTTTTCCTCCATCGTTTACTTGGCGGCTGTAGCGGGTGTAGATCCCCATATGTACGAGGCTGCGGATATGGATGGAGCGAGCAAATTCAGACAGATCTTTACGATTACATTACCGTCCATCATGCCTGTCGTTATCATCTTTATGATTCTGGCAATAGGTAGCCTGCTCAATGCAGGATTTGAGGATATTTTACTCTTGGCTAAGAACCCTGTTTTAAGAGAGGTATCAGATGTAATTGATACTTATGTTTACCGAATTGGTATTGAAAACTCCCGGTTCTCTTATGCAACGGCTGTAGGCTTGTTCAAAGCGGTAATCAGCGTGATGCTTCTGACCATTGCCAACGTGGTAGCACGCAGATCAGGTAACAGTCTATGGTAAAACGAACATCGTATAGAGGGGAGCGATTAGATTGGTACGTTTAGGATTCGGTGATCGCCTCATGGTGATTATGATCTATGTCTGTTTAGCATTTTTGGCCTTTGTGACCTTTTATCCTTTCTGGAATGCACTTGTAATTTCATTTAACTCCGGAGCGGACACATCGCTTGGAGGGGTTACATTCTGGCCGAGAGATTTTACATTGGAGAACTACGAAATCGTGTTTCAGGATAAACGCTTGTTGAACGGCTTCGGCATATCCGTAGCACGTACGATCATTGGAACGATTACTTCGATTCTCGTAACTTCCATCTTCGCATACGGCATGACCAAGCGCGAACTGATGGGCCGCAAATATTACATGATTATGTGTATCGTGACCATGTATTTCACTGGCGGATTAATTCCAAGCTTCATGCTAACTCGTAGTTTGGGCTTGATGGATTCTTTCTGGGTGTTCATTATTCCCGGTTTGGTAAGTGTATGGAATATGATCATATTCCGAACCTTCTTTGCTGGCTTGCCTAATGGCTTGGAAGAATCGGCAAAAATTGATGGTGCGGGTAACTGGGGAATCTTCTTTAAGATTATCCTGCCATTATCGGGACCGGTTATTGCCACTTTGTCATTATTCACGGCGGTATATCACTGGAATGAATGGTTCTTACCGAGTATTTACATCAATAAAGAAGAATTGCTGCCCATTCAGACCATATTACGTCAAATACTGAATTCCAACATTATGTCTGAGCAGATGAGTAATTTGGACTCGGCATCTCAGGCCGCTTTATCTCGAATGCAGAGTGTGACCACGAAATCTTTATCCATGGCCACAATGATTGTCGCTACCGTTCCGATCATCATGGTATACCCTTTTGTACAGAAACATTTTGTTAAGGGAGTACTGGTAGGATCGTTGAAAGAGTAGCACATGCATGGCAAGCCATCCTGTTGTTTGAAGCTTAGCTTTAGACATAAATATCAAGGGGAATTTTGAAAGGGGAAATTAGAGAATGAGGCTCAGAAAAAAATCTTTGGCCACATCGGTTACTGCGTTGTTAGCAGCGGCTTTAATGCTGTCAGCATGCAGCGGTGGTACTAAGACTGCTAACCCGACTCCTAGCGACAATGGAACCAGCACACCGCCAACCGAAGCAGTATCGGAAAAATTTGTACTGGGTGAGCAACCGCTTGATTTTAGTTTTTATGGACACTATGACTGGTACACCATGCCTACATGGGGAGAAGATGCCGCAACGAAGTGGATTAAAGAGAATAAAAAAGTTGATGTAAAAGCGGTCAACTCCCAAGGTAATGCTCAACAAAAATTCAACACGATGATTGCTTCCGACGAGCTCCCTGATGTTATTTGGTTGGAGCGAGGATCGGATGTTGAAAAATTGAGAGAGAACGGCATGCTCGTACCTTACGATGACTACTTGGATAAATATCCGAACCTGAAGGAATGGTTGGGCGAGGCGGGAATCAACATGCTTCGTTCCCCGGATGGCAAGCTGTACCAATTCCCTAACTGGTACACTAGTCAACCGAACGGAAATGCAGGGTATGTAGTTAATAGCAAAATTTATAAAGAGCTTGGCGAGCCTAAGCTGGAAACAACGGACGATTTGACTAAATACCTGGAAGCTGTCAAGGCGAAATACGGAAACTCTGTAGTTCCTTATGAACCAGGTATTGAAGGACAAGGGATTGATGTGTTGTACTCTGCTTTCAAAGAGGATGCAATGACACGTTGGATTACCATTCGTGGTGTGCCTAACGGAGATAAACTGACTTCGATCTTTACGGATCCAACATATCGCGAATCGATGCAATATGCAGCGAAGCTGTTCCGCGATAAACTGATTTCTCAAGATGCATTGACTCAAACCGCTGACCAAATCAAGGAAAAAGTAATGACAGGCCGCGTTGCTGTATATGCAGCTTCCAGCCCGACTGAAAATGCAATGAACGCACATGCGGAACTCGTTGCAAAAGATCCGGAAGCCGGTTATTTCATGATCTGGCCGATTCATAAGGAAGGTCTGGATAAGAATAAAATCTTCCCAGGAACCTATACTCAACTGGGTTGGAACGTAAGCGTTATTACGAAAGCTGCAAAAAATCCTGAAGCGATCTTCGCTTTCCTGGACTGGTATACAGGTCCTGAAGGTCAAACACTATTAATGTGGGGACCGGAAGGCGGATATTGGGATGGATATGAAGAAGATGGTATAACGCCTAAGTTTACTGAAAAATATGTTACGGATGCTGCAGGTCTTGGTAAGTTGCAAGCGGAAACAACAAACCTCCAGTGGAACGGAAACACGGTATTTATTGATACAGCAAAAGCGAAATACGAAAGCACCTTGCCAGAAGAAGAGCGTAACTGGTCGACTCGTTGGCAGTATGAAATAACTTGGAAAACGCAAGCGAATGCAACGGAATTCATCAATCTTGATCCGGCCCCAGAAAGTGAAGAAGGTATTATCCGTCAGCGTGTAGAAGATATCTACACAGAAGCTAGAGCGAAGGCGCTGTTTGCGAAGGACGATGCAGAAGTATTGGCTGTCTTGGACAAAGCAGAAGCGGATGCTCAAGCAGCTGGATATGATAAACTTCTTGCATTCAAAACAACGAAATGGCAAGAAAACTTGGCTCAAATGAATGGTCAAAAGTAGAATAACGTAAACCGAAAGGGTATGCTGCATCCGCAGCATACCCTTATCGAAATTTAGGGGAGAGGATACCCATCTATAAAGTGCTGCTGGCTGACGATGAAATACTGGACCTAGAGGGCATGAGGAGCTTTATTCCATGGGAGAGTCTTGGAATGACCGTGGTTGATTCGGTCAATAATGGATTTGCAGCATGGGAAGTCCTACAACGAGAGGATATCGATATTCTCGTGACGGATGTTCGCATGCCCAATATGACTGGTATTGAATTAGCGCAAAAAGCGCTGAAGATACATGATGAATTACAGGTTATTTTCGTAAGTGGTTACCAGGATTTCAGTTATGTTAAACAGGCAATCGCATTAAACGCTTGTAATTATGTGCTGAAGCCCATGGAGGACCAAGAGCTGATTGAAGAGTTGACAAAAGTTCGGCTTGAGCTGGACAGACTCCATGATCGTAAGGAAACAGAACGGGCTTATCAGCTGATGGTACCGATTCTTAAAAATCAGTATCTGCTGCAAATTCTCCAGAAGCCTTATGACGGTGCCATGCTGGGTATTATTAAGCGGGAATATCAACTTCATGAGATAAACTGGCCCGTACGAGTGATATTACTTGAAGTGGATGATGTCAGCTCATGGCGAAGCAATCAGTACGAGGTTGAGAATCAGAGGGGGTTAAATGAGCAGTACTTCACGAGTTTGCATAAGCAGCTGGAAAGCTGCGGATTCAGGCATATCTGTAAGGTAACAGACCAGCGGATGGCCATACTCATGGACACGGCGAAAGGCAGGGAAGAGATTCAGTCATTGTTGACGGCGCTAGGTCAAGAGTATCCCCTTACCGTGACCGTAGGTGAGGGAGGGACTGCGAATCGGCTTGAAGAACTTCATCCGTCCTACGTTATGGCAGAGGGGGCCCTTGACTATAAAATGTTCCGTGGAAAAGGGAAATGGATCCTTTATAACGAAGTGCCGACAGAGGACCGGGAGGAAGCGAAAAGCCTCGATCTCAGGCTGGACTCTTTATTTACCGCTATGACGAATTATGAGATCGTCAAAATCCACGACGAAATCGAAGCCATACAACTGCTTGCATCCAATATCCGCTCCAAATTTACGGTTCGGAATCTTGGAGTATACATTATATTGAAGTTGGACGCGCATTTGCATACCATGCACGAAGACCTGTTTCGGATGCTGGGAATCGAACTAAAAAACCTCGATGTACTCTTGCAATTTGAAACGATGGACGATATTTTCTCGTGGTTAAGAATGAAAGTGTTTGAGATATCGGAGCAATTGAAATTTCGCAAATCGTCCAAAAATGGACGCCTTGTTGAGGAAATTATTGATAATATAAGAGAGCGGGTACACGAGAATATTACGCTTCGAGATATGGCGAACCGTTTTTCCTTTTCGCCTAACTATCTAGGTGTTCTGTTTAAGGAAGAAACCGGTTATAATTTTAGTGATTATGTCATCAAGCTTCGTATGGAGCGAGCCAGAGAACTATTAGTCAGCACGAAACTTAAAATATATGAAGTGGCTTCTCAAACGGGGTACCAGTATTTGCCTTATTTTAGTCGTCAATTCAAAGAGATGTATGGAATGACACCGTTGGAGTATAGGCGTAAACACTCTTAACATACTACTATACCGCTTGTAATGAGGTTGTGATTAGGTTTGGCGGGGAAATTCGAGCGTATCCGGGTCAAAATCCCATTTGGCTTCAAATTAATGATTTCTTACTGTGTATTCATCATCATACCGGTATTGCTTGTAGGAAATATCGCGAACCAGGTATTTATCAAATCGATTAGAGAACAAACGTATAATAACATTCAGGGTACCCTGCACCAAATGAGTGATAACATTTCGTATAAAATGGAAGACATTGTCCGCGTTTCCGACATGCTCTACTTTGATTCGTCCTTTAATAACCGGCTGCGTTATTCAGAAAGTACATGGGTTAGCTACGATACGATGGTCAATGTCCTGATTCCGAAGCTGGAAACGGCGATCAATACAGCGAACTCCAAGGTTTGGTTGTCTATTTATTTACGGAATGAAGAATTAAGGGAAATTTATAATAATTATAGTTACTCTGATCCGCTTGAATCCAACACGCGTTTATTTGATATATATCAGTATGAGCGTCTTGAGGATAAGACCTGGTACAAGCTCTATCCCCAAGAGGAAAACTATGGATCGACGCTGGAATGGAAGCAGGTTGAAAATGATGCGGGCAACGGTCGCATTTCGCTCTTGCGCAGGCTGATAGACATCAGTTCTATACAGCTGCAGGAGATTGGATTCGTGCGAATCAATGTCAGTTTAGAAGATATGTTCGAAAGCATGGATTATAACAAAATTGGTGATGGGACAGCGTTATATTTGTCGGATTCGCAAGGCAGAGTCATTCTTTCCTCAGGCGGGGTACAGACAACCGTGTTTAAGGAGAACGAGCTGCGCAATAATGGAGACTTGCTTATTCGTAAGCCGATTCCCGTGCTCGGCTGGAATCTTATCGCTGTCGTTCCTGCAGACATTGTGGAGAAAGATACGGTGAAAATCCGGAACCTCACCCTGCTTATTTGCCTCATTTGCATTGCTATATTTTTTATAGTCAGCATTGTGATATCCAAGTATTTCAGCTTACGCGTATCCAAAATCGTTTCTGTTCTGGATTCTTTTCAGGAAGGTGCATTTCATAAACGGGCTCAGTTCAAGGGGAACGATGAGTTTACACATATCGCTTCAGCCCTGAATGATATGGGCAGCAATATCGGCAAGCTGATTAATGAGGTGTATCTGGCCGACCTTCAGAAAAAACAAGCGGAACTGGAATCGCTGCATGCGCAGATTAATCCGCATTTCCTATACAACACCCTATCCTCCATCAGCCGTCTGGCGCGGTTTGGGATGCTGGACAAGCTGCAGCGCATGGTGATGGACTTAGCGAAGTTTTATCGTCTGTCTCTTAATGATGGACGGAATATCATCTCTGTGAAGAATGAGTTGGAACAGGCTCAGGCGTATGTAGACATTCAAAAGATTAAATACGACGAACGGATGCAGGTTACTTATGATTTTGAGCCGGAAGTGGTCCGGTATGAAACTGTGAAATTGATTTTGCAGCCGTTTATCGAGAATGTTTTGGAGCATGCCTGGACCGGGGATTATATACATGTTCGAATTACCGCCAGAGTGCTGGAAGACGTCCTGGAGTTTAAAATTATCGATAATGGCGTCGGGTTCCCGCCCGGCAGAGTTCTGGACAATACAGGCGGGCAGGATCTTACGAATGCCGGATACGGTATTCGGAATGTGGATCAACGAATCAAACTTCATTATGGCAGCGAATACGGGGTCACGTTATTCAGCCGTGCCGGTATTGGGACTACGGTAAGAATTGTGATACCCCTCGTGAAGCGCACCGTAGCGGAAGGACGCAGCAAAACATTGATGTAACAGGTGGTCTATATCTCCCGATCGTTCAGGCTTGAAGAATGGGCTTGACGAGGGGAGATATTTTCTGTATATTTACTTTATCGATTAAAAGCATAAAAGCTTAAAAGCGAACAAGCGCGAAAGTGGCTATCACACATTAAAATGGAATATATTCAGAAAGAAGGTTTTATTATGATCGTTATTACATCCAATCAAATATCAGAGGAACAAGTTCAGCATATCGTAAGCGAGATTGAGAAGGAAGGACTGCAGGCTCACGTATCCCAGGGGGCGGATCGTACCGTGATCGGGCTGATCGGCAGCGTGAACCCGAAGCTTGCGGAGCATCTTCGCCAAATGAAGGGCGTAGAGAATGTGGTTAAAATCTCCAAGTCCTATAAGCTCGCGAGTCGTGATTTTCATCCGGATGATACTGTCATTGATATTAAAGGCACCAAGATTGGCGGCGGCAATCTGGTTGTCATGGGTGGTCCATGCGCCGTGGAATCCGCACAGCAGATTGACGAGATCGCTCAGCTGGTTAAGGCAGCAGGAGGACAAGTGCTTAGAGGCGGTGCTTTTAAACCTCGTACGGGTCCATACAGCTTCCAGGGCGTTGGCGTCGAAGGTTTGATCATGATGGCGGAGGCCGGGCAAAAACATGGCCTGTTGACGATTACGGAGGTTATGACGCCCGAATACGTGGATATTTGCGCGGAGTACGCCGATATTCTGCAAGTGGGTACCCGTAATATGCAAAATTTCGATCTGCTTCGAAAACTGGGTACCTGCGGCAAGCCGGTATTACTGAAAAGAGGTTTCAGCGCAACCTATGATGAATTCCTGAATGCAGCGGAGTACATCCTTGCCGGCGGCAATCCGAATGTCATGCTCTGTGAACGCGGAATCCGAACATTCGAAACTTACACCCGCAATACGCTGGATTTATCTGCCATCCCTGTTTTACAAGGGTTGAGTCACCTTCCGGTCATTTCTGATCCGAGTCACGGAACGGGACGACGCGAGCTTGTCGAGCCGATGTCCAAGGCATCCGTGGCGGCTGGGGCAGACGGTCTTATTATTGAGATGCACACGGATCCGGACAATTCCATGACAGGCGATGGGGTGCAATCCCTGTTCCCGGATCAATTCGCCGCATTGCTTAAAGACTTGGAGCAGCTGGCCCCATTGGTAGGCAAAAGCTTTGCGACTGCCAAAGCACCGGCTTCTGAATTTGCGCGCGTATAGCTTCTGGTTAGAGATAAGGAAGAAAAACAACGGTGGCCAACCATGCTTATCTCGCAAGAAAAACTTACGCTGAATGCGGTCTGTCTACTGAGAAAGTAGGTCGATAGACGTTTTTCTGATAAGCCGTTGTATACCCGTCGATAACGTTCAGCACATCGTTATGGTTCGCCAGTTCCTTAATTTCTAATATAAAAGACACCTGCAAAAAGCTTGCAGGTGTCTTTTTTCTGAGTTTACATTAACTGGTTTTTCATGTCATATAACTTAACATTGTTTTCAAAAATACCTTACATAGGTATTGACGTCAGGTTATCTCCCGGCATATAATGACGAAAAGAAATCGAAAGATTATGAACATTGTTAAGCTGTTTAAGTCTTAATGTTCGGAAATTGGGAGGAAGAGACATGTCGGTAGAGAAAGTATTGCAAACCATTAAAGAGAACAATATTGAGTGGGTTGATTTTCGTTTTGTAGACTTGTCGGGACGGGTTCATCATATTAGCTTGCCGGCTTCAGAAGTAGATGAAGAAACATTCGTGAATGGGGTCGCGTTCGATGGATCTTCTATTCCAGGATTCCGCGGCATTGAAGAATCGGATATGGTTATGATGCCTGATCCGGAGTCTTGCTATATCGATCCGTTTACAGCACATCCTACGCTTAACATTATGAGCAACATCTATACTCCGGAAGGGGATGCTTACGAGCGTGACCCGCGCGGTATCGCGGCTCGTGCCGAGCAATACCTTCAAGAGGCCGGTATCGGAACAGCAGCATTTTTCGCACCGGAATCCGAGTTCTTCCTGTTTGATGAAGTTCGCTATGAAAGCTCCATGAACAGCTCCAGCTATTTCGTAGACTCCGAGGAAGCACATTGGAATACGAACCGCAAGGAAGAAGGCGGCAACCTTGGTTTCAAAGTTGGCGTTAAGGGCGGATATGTTCCTGTAGCACCTGTGGATACTCAGCAGGATATCCGCAGCGAAATGTGCCGTTTGCTTGATGAAGCAGGACTTCGCGTTGAGCGTCACCACCATGAAGTAGCAACGGCCGGCCAAGCAGAAATCAATTTCCGTTTCGATACATTGAAAAAAACAGCTGACAACTTGTTGATCTATAAATATATCGTGCATAACACAGCACGCCAATATGGCAAAACGGCTACGTTCATGCCGAAGCCATTGTTCGGGGATAACGGAAGCGGCATGCACGTTCACCAATCCATTTTTGATGGTGACACCCCATTGTTCTACGAAAAAGGCGCTTATGCTAACCTGAGCGAAACAGCGATCCACTACATCGGCGGTATTCTGTACCATGCGCCTGCATTAATCGCTTTGACGAATCCGAGCACGAACTCCTTCAAACGTCTGGTACCAGGCTATGAAGCACCGGTTAACCTCGTATTCTCCAAAGGCAACCGTTCTGCCGCAGTGCGGATTCCGGTTGCAGCTGTAACACCTAAAGGCTGCCGCATCGAGTTCCGTACACCGGATTCCACGGCGAACCCTTACCTTTCATTCTCCGCTATGCTGATGGCAGGCTTGGACGGTATCAAGCGTAAAATCGATCCTACCGCACTCGGTTATGGACCATTCGATAAAAACATTTATGAATTGTCCGACGCCGAGAAGAAAGAAATCCGCAGCGTACCGGGTTCCCTGGATGAAGCTTTGGATGCACTTCAAGCAGACTATGAGTTCTTGACAGAAGGCGGCGTGTTTACGCAAGAATTCCTCGAGAACTTCATTGAGTTCAAGCGTGCCGAAGCCAAAGCGGTTAATATCCGCGTTCATCCGCACGAGTACTCCCTGTACTACGACCTGTAATAAACAACGTTAAAAAGCCTAGGGCATGATGCCCTGGGCTTTTTTTGTTACACATATAAAGCCTAACTAGGCTTAGGTGAGGATTACCATACCAAGTGAGATAAAGAGGGATTCTCTTCGCTAGAAGCACCCCCGTCACCTCAGCTCTACTCTTTAGAAGTAACCGTAGTGGTGCGTATTGCTTCCGCAAGATTCACGAACGATGAGTTCAGGCTCTACGACAAAGGAGCTGACGGGTGATTGTTTATGGATAAGGTCATAGAGCATGAGCGCTGCCAAGCGGCCGATTTTCTCTTTATTTTGCCGAATCGTCGTTAGTTTGGGTGTTGTATATTTGCACGCCTCAATATCGTCACAACCGATGATCGATACATCGTCAGGGACATTCAGACTATGTTCCTGAAGTGCTTGGATGGCTCCAATCGCAATCTGATCGGAGGCTGCAAAGATTGCGCGGGGAAGAGAACCCGCCTGGATCAGCCGTGTCATGGCTTTATATCCGCTGGCCTCATGAAAATCTTCACCGCTTTGGAACCATTCCGTACGGGCCGGAAGGCCGAAGCTGTCCATGGCGTTACGATAACCGGCCTCACGCATGTTGGAGATTTCAGACTCCTTGCTGCCTCCGATGAACCCCAAGTCTCTGAAGCCTTGAAGATAGAAATGCTCCACGACCTTCGAGGACATTTTATAATTATCGGACATGATATGCCCCGACATTTCGCCGAACAGTTCAATATCGACCCCGATACACGGAATGTCGCTCTCATCAAGCTCTTTAATCGAGGGCTCGATTTCCTCGCCGGATATAATGACACAGCCATCCACCTGATAATGACGACATCGGCCTAGGTAGTCGGCGTCATCCCCTTGGAATTTCTCATTCGAAAAAAACAGTAGATCGTAACCGAGTACCCCCATTTGCTTTTTAAATGAATTCAGAACTTCAACAAAAAAGGGATGGGTAAAATCGACATTCAGCTTTCCCGCAAATATGATGCCGATTAAATTAGATTTCTTGGTTGCTAATGTTTTCGCAGAATTGGAAGGGGTGTATCCCGTCTCTTTCATAATTTCCAACACGCGTGCTTTGGTCTCCTCGGATACATCACTATAGTTGTTGATAATCTTGGAGACGGTGGATACGGATACCCCGGCCATCTTAGCGATTGTTTTGATGTTTAACGCCATGCGAAACGCCCCTTATTCTGTTTATGATGTCACTTCATAATTTTCGTAAGTTTTCGTTAATCATGATTGCCAATTGTCTGTAAGTGCAAGGTTAAGGAGAGAAAGAGTGGTTTTATACGTGTTTCCTGCTCAAAATATGTTGTTTAGGTATAAGTTTTTAAATGATCCGATGGAGTGATAACGGAAAACATATCGATAGAGCCTACCATTGTGATAAGTATTAACCAATCTGGTTGAAACGTATACAGCACTGATTCGAAACTGTTTCGTAAATTAGTGTATCTGCTTTAACCAGGTAAGTCAATGAAGAGAGTAGCTATGATGCTTGTAATAGAAAGGGATAAGGCTGAATCGCGTTCAATAACAAAATATTGTGGGAAAGAGAAAAAAAGCTTTGACAAACAAAAAATAATGAGTAATAATAGGCCTTGCGAAACCGCTTTCGGTATATTTCGTTAAATTACGAAAATTTATAATAAATGTTTCGTAACATCAAGATGGTACTGGGCGAGAAAAAGCGGAATGATGAATCCGGTTTCATAATGAATTGCACTTTAATTTCAGGGGGTAACGAAATGATTAAGAAATTATCAGCAATACTTTTGGCGGGTGCTCTGACTTTCTCGCTAGCGGCTTGCGGAAGCAGCGATTCAGCCGATAAGGGTACACCTGCGAAAGGTGATAAAAAGGTCATCAAAATTTTACACTGGAAACAAGATAACATCAATAAAGCGGTTGAAGAGATCAACAAGAAATTTGAAGAGAAATATCCCGAGTATACGATAGAGTATACCACTACGGGTCCGGACGACGAATACAAGCAGGCGCAGAGAGCAAGAATTACCGCGAATGACGTCGACGTTTTGGCTGATTTATCGGGAATGAGGCTCTCTCCGCAGGAATGGACACCGGGAGCGAAAGTACCGGATTGGCAGCAATGGATTGATACGGGATTAATCGCGGATTTATCCGACCAAGCCTTCATTAAAAATTATAACGCTAACGATATCGAAAAAGCCGGAACTTATAACGATAAAGTGTATGCTATTCCAACGGGCAAGGTTGCGATGTCGGGCCTGTTCTACAATAAGGAAATCTTCGAACAGAATGGATTGAGCGTGCCGAAAACGTGGTCGGAGTTCATCAAGCTGAATGATGATCTGAAAGCCAAAGGCATTACCCCGATTGTTGTTGCAGGTAAAGACGTATGGCCATTGAAACTTCCTGTATTTGCTCTGCAAGCTAAAATTCTGGGCGGCGGAGATCAGCAGAAATGGATTGAGGGCGTGTGGAAAGGCGAGACGGCTTACAACGATGAAGAGGCAATCGAAGTATTGGAAAAAATGAAGACGCTTCAAGACAATTACATGATTGACGGATTCATGGGGATTGATTATGCAACGGCACCTTCCTATTTTGCCACAGGAAAAGCAGCCATGCTGGCTGATGGCTCTTGGGATGCTCCGACCGTCGCAGCAGCAAATCCGGAGCTGAAATTCGGTTACTTCCCGCTACCGGCTACGGAAGATGCAGCCAAGAATTCCTCCTTTGTCGGCAAGTATGACGTAACCTGGTATGCTGCGGAGAAAGGACCGAACAAAGAAGGAGCCCTAAAATGGCTTGAATTCTTCTCCGAGCCGGAAAATTACACGACATTCGTGAAAGCTGCCGGCTTCATCCCGACACAGGATAACATTCAGACGGAAAGTGAATTTATTGATAATGAACTGACTCCATATCTCGGAGAGTTCGAATTGGCGTACGAAATCATGATGATTAACCGTCAAAATATTGGCGAGCATCTGGCTGCAGAAGGCGTTCATACGGAATTCCTGGCACCGGGCGGCCCGTACAAAACAGCAAAAGAACTGGCTGACATTCAACAAAAGGAATGGGAAGCTGCCGCTCCAAAATAAAGATTCTTCTATTATAAAGAAACCTATATAGAATGAACCATACTGTAGTCGGGGTCTGTGCAGCAGGCCCCGACATTCATTGAAAAGGGATTTGCGAGGTGAGAGAGATGTATCCATTTGGAAAAGGATTTAACCGATTCATACCCTTATTGCTGCTGCTGATACCGATGGCGTTGTATATCGTGTTTTATTTTGGACCATCGATCCTGACGGTCATCTATTCCTTTACCGATGTCAAGAACCTCCCGGGCAGCACGTACCAATTTGTCGGGCTTGATAATTATAAGGAATTATTTTTCTCGGGGAACTCAGGGGAGCGGTGGCGTTCCATCGTAAACACCCTGATCTTTATGTTCGTTGTTACGATCGTGCAGAACGGGGTCGCTCTGTTTATCGCCGTCATCATTAACCAGCGCCTAAAAGGCGATTACTTCTATCGTGCGGTATTCTTCCTGCCGGTTGTACTGGGCGTAGCTGTCGTCGCTCTGATCTGGGGGATGATGTTCGATCCGTTAAACGGACCGGTCAATCGCCTCTACGACGCCCTCTTCGGCTATCAGGACATGTTCTTTGGGAGCTTCACTCACGCATTTGGCTATATTATTTTCGTCCAGATTTGGATGTACATGGGCTACTCCATGCTGATCTTTCTGGCCGGGCTCCAATCCGTCCCGAAAGATTTATATGAGGCGGGTCATATTGACGGCACCAACAAGTGGCAATCCTTCCGTCATATTACCTTCCCCCTGATCGCACCGTCCTTCACGGTGAATATGCTGTTATCCATCATTGGCGCAATGTCTACCTTTGATATCATTCTGGCGACTACAGACGGTCGCTTCAATACAAGGACGATGGCGTATGACGTGTACAAAGAAACGTTCCGGGGAAGTTTGGAAATGGGTCTTCCTTCGGCTCTATCCGTCATACAGTTCCTGATTATTCTCCTCTTTGTTGTGGTGGCCGTCAGACAGACGCGGAAGAGAGAGGTGGAATATTGATGCAAAATTCCAAAACCACGCAAATCCTTTCTTATGGCGTCATAGGTTTGCTGCTGATTCTCTACGTTGTTCCGCTTCTGCTCGTATTCAATGTATCGCTGAAATCCTTCAACGAATATTTGCTCAACCCGATCGGGATTGTTCAGAACATCGAATGGGGCAATTACACGCAAGCATGGTCTGAGGGCAATTTCGCTGGCTATTTCACGAACAGCTTGATTTATACGGTAACGGCGACGGTATTGACCATCATCGTGTCGCTGTTTGCGGCGTTTCCGGTCGCGCGCGGATATGTGATGTGGAGCGGATTTATTTATATGTTCTTTTTGCTGTCCCAGTTTCTTCCGAATCCGATGGTTGCCCAGTATAAACTCATGCTGTCCTTCAAGGAGAGCGTTTCGTTCTTCGGCTATGATACCAAGCTTGGTTATATATTGCTGAAAACGACGGGAACAGGCGTTGTGTTCATGATGTTTGTCGGCTACATCAAGTCGATCAGCCGCGATTTGGATGAGGCCGCAGGAATGGATGGTTCCGGATATATCCGTTACCTGTTCCAGATCATTCTGCCGCTGATGAAGCCTGTTATCGCAACGGGCGTCATTCTGACCGCGATCGGAATCTGGAATGATTTTGTCGGGCCGATCATGTATCTCCCGAGTCCGTCCAACTATCCTATTACGTTCGGTCTGAAGGAATTCAGGGGGCAGTACGGGAATAACTGGCCGCTGCTGGCATGCGGAATTACGATCGTAGCTGCGCCATTGATCATTCTGTACACGTTCATACAGAAATATCTGGTGGATGGTGCTCTTGCAGGAGCCGTCAAATCCTAAGGCATAGAGGGGAAGAGATCGTGATATGAAATCAACAGGATGGAAGTTTGAGGGGAACCAGGGTGTCTTTAAGTTAAGTGATCCCGGACATCATAACTATTTATATTTTCCTTTAGTGAATGAGGCCGGCATGATGTCGGCCGTCACGCCGAATCTTCACGGTGAAATGACCAGCAGTCATAATACGTTTTTCATGTCGCCCGTATCGGTGGAGGATCTACATAATTCCAAGTCCGCACGTAATTTTTGGGTGCACGTTGACGGGCATGGCGCATGGTCCGTAACCGGCAATTCTGCCAAGCAGAACGCAAGCCGGTTCATGAACAAGGAAGAAGAAAGCCAATTGGAAGCCGGGTTTTTATGGCATAAGCTGACGCGGATGAACGGGGAGGCCGGACTGCAAGCGGAAGTAACCAGCTTCGTTCCGGTGACGGATGACAAAATCGAATTAATGAAAGTGAAACTGACCAACGTAGGCGGGCAGACGCTAAAACTGACCCCTACCGCGGCGATCCCGCTGTATGGCCGTTCGGCAGACGACCTAAGGGACCATCGTCACGTAACATCCCTGCTTCACCGGATCTTTGTCCATCGTAAAGGGATTGAAGTGCAGCCTGCTCTCTCATTTGACGAGCGGGGTCACCGTATCAATCACGTATCCTATAGTGTGCTGGGGGCGGAAGCGGACGGTGCGGAACCGATCGGTTATTTTCCGGTGCTCGAGGAATATATCGGGGAAGGCGGCGCGCTCGATTGGCCTGAGGCAGTCATTGCCAATAAGCCAGCAAGCGCACAGGCAGGAGACTCCGTGGAAGGGTACGAGGCTATAGGAGGTTTGCGGTTTGCGCAGGTTCAATTGCTGCCGGGTGAATCCAAGGTCTTTGTCATGGCAATGGTTATTTCAGAGGATCGCGCAGACACTGAAAGGCTGTCTGAAACGTATTTATCGGAGAATCGCTTTGATGGGCTGCTTGCTCAGAATGAAGCCTATTGGAATGACAAACTGAATACGGTATCCTTCCAGACCGGAGATCAGCAGCAGGACTTGTGGATGAAATGGGTAACCTTGCAGCCGATATTGAGGCGCCTATATGGCAACTCATTTCTTCCTTATCATGACTATGGCCGCGGAGGGCGTGGATGGCGTGACCTATGGCAGGACTGCCTCGCATTGATGATCATGGAACCGTCCGAGGTCCGGTATCTGCTGCTCAATAATTACGCGGGTGTCCGGATGGACGGAAGCAATGCCACGATTATCGGAACGAAGCCCGGTGAGTTTATCGCTGACCGGAACAACATACCGCGCGTATGGATGGATCACGGTGCATGGCCATTCATGACCACGCTGCTTTATATAGATCAGAGCGGGGATTTGGATTTCCTGAAGCAGCCGCAGACCTATTTCCGCGACGTATTTGTTAGTCGGTGCAAGGAGAAGGACAGCGGATGGCTGCCTGAGCATGGGAATCAGCTCTTAACCGTGAACGGTGAGGTATACGAAGGTACGATACTGGAGCACATGCTGCTGCAGAATTTGGTTCCGTTCTTTAATGTCGGTGAACACAATAACATCAAGCTTGAGGGAGCAGACTGGAATGATGGTCTCGATCTTGCCCCGGACAGAGGCGAGAGCGTAGCCTTTACTGCGTTCTATGCAAGCAATTTGATGCAGCTTGGCGATCTGCTGCTGGCATGGCAGGACGGCGAAGGCGTGGAGTTTCTTGAAATTGCGGAAGAAATGGCCGTGCTGCTTGATTCGGTAACGGCTCCCGTCTCCTATGACGATGTGCAGGAGAAGCTGGAACTGCTTGATCAGTATTATCAGGCCGTTAAAGTCTCCGTCACCGGAAACAAACGAAAGTTTAGCGTTGCGGAAGTTGTGAAGGATTTGAAATGGAAAGCGGACTGGATCATCCGGCATTTGCGCAGCAAAGAATGGATTACGAGTCAAGAAGGATACTCGTGGTTTAATGGTTATTACAATAATGACGGAGCGCGCGTGGAAGGCGACCATCCCCTTGGCGTGCGCATGACGCTCACAGGCCAGGTCTTTGCTGTGATGGGCGGAATTGCGGACGATGAACAGGTAGGACAAATTACGAAGTCGGTTGATCGGTATTTAAAAGATCCGAGCATCGGCTATCGTCTGAATACGAACTTTGGCGAGATTCAGCAAAATCTGGGGCGGGCATTCGGTTTCGCGTTCGGGCATAAAGAGAATGGAGCCATGTTCAGCCATATGAGCGTCATGTACGCTAACGCTCTTTATAAGAGAGGTTTCGTCCGAGAGGGATACGAGGTATTACAATCGATTTACGATTTGAGCAATGACTTTGAACGCAGCCGCATGTATCCGGGAATTCCCGAGTACATCAACGAGAAGGGAAGAGGGATGTATCCCTATCTTACCGGTTCGGCAAGCTGGCTTTTGCTTACCATGCTGACCGAGGTCTTTGGCGTGAAAGGAAAACTGGGACATCTGCTCTTGGAGCCGAAGCTCAGGCCTTCGCAATTCGGAGCCGATGGCATTGCCGTTGTGCATACGCGATTTGCGGGTAAACAGCTTCAGATTGTATACAGCAATCCGAAGCGATTGGATTACGGAAGCTATACGATTCAATCGGTTACGCTGAACGGCGAGAAGATTCAGCTGCGCAGTCAGAAACCGGGGGCAGCCGAATTGGATCGCAGCTTGCTGTCCGCGTTATCCGATGACGAGTGTCAACGGATTCGTGTCGAGCTTGCCTGACACACGAGCATACAACATTTTGGAAGCCCTGGCAGGCAAGTCGGCCGGGGCTTCTTCATCATGAATGGAGCGATTTTTTTGGGACATCAATTAGCAAACGGACAATTGGAAGTCGATATAGCGGAGGTTGGTCGTTACCAAGGCACGCGTTTTGACCGGACCGGTTTCATTACCCAGGCCAAATTGACCGAGAGCGGTCACACATTCTGTGTTCATGAGTTTGCGGATGGGTTTAACCCTCAGGGTGGTTCCGGGTTGTGCAACGAGTTTGGACTGCATGAAGGTATGGGGTATGCAGAGGCCGAAGTAGGCGGGTGGTTTCCTAAATTAGGGGTGGGCCTTCTTCAACGGATCAGCAAGGACTCGTATCACTTTCAGTATACGTATCCGGTGGAACCCTTCGATGTGGATATCACTTCGGATGACGTGAGTATCACCTATACGATTCATCCTAGGAACGTCAAGGGGTATGCGGCAAAGCTCGTTAAAAAAATCTCGATTCAGGACACGGCGTTGACGATAGATTATGAGCTCTTCAATGAAGGGAGCCAAAGGATAGATACGGAGGAGTACATTCATAATTTCATAGGGATTAATGAGGAATCGGTAGGACCCGAGTATAAGCTCAAGCTGCCTGTCCCTGTCCGTTTTACGGAGGTCGAATCGGATTATACCTCGGGCCTGCTGTCTGTTCATGATTGCGAGGTATGCTGGAATGAGAGACCCCACAAGCCCTTCTATGGGAGAATGCAAGGCTTTAACGGCAGCGATTATCCTTATTCCTGGCAGCTAACGCACAGCGCCAGCAGGGCGGGAGTGAGGGAGATCAGCGATTTTACGGTGGCGCATATGGCCCTGTGGGGGATCGGCCACGTTATTTCGCCAGAAGTGTTTATTCGATTAAGCCTGGCACCCGGAGAAAAGAGATCCTGGAGCAGAAAGTATCAATTCTTTTGCTGGTAACCGGAACAATTTAATGTGAATAATTACACTTGAAGGTCTATGGGATTGTTGCTATGATTAGCGTTAATTAGCATTCATAGTAGAGAAAGGGTGGAGAGTCTTTTGAGCAAGAGAGCATACAATTTTAACGCAGGACCTGCTGCATTGCCGCTTGAAGTGTTGGAGCGCGCCCAGGCCGAATTCGTCAATTACGGGGATACCGGCATGTCAATCATGGAAATGTCTCATCGCGGTGCTGTATATGAAGCCGTTCATAACGAAGCGCAGGCGCGCCTGCTGTCCCTGCTGGGGAATCCATCCGGCTACAAGGTGTTGTTCATTCAAGGCGGTGCAAGCACGCAATTTGCGATGATTCCGATGAACTTCTTGGGACAAGACCAGGTTGCGAACTATGTAATGACGGGAAGCTGGTCTGACAAGGCGATTAAAGAAGCCAAGCTGATCGGCGAAACTCATGTGGCAGCCTCTTCTGAGGAGAGCAAGTACATGGCTCTGCCTAGTCTTGAAGACATCAAGCTGTCGGATCATGCAGCTTACCTCCATCTTACTTCCAATGAAACGATCGAAGGCACGCAGTTTAAGGAATTCCCGGATACCGGTTCGGTGCCGCTTATCTGTGATATGTCGAGCGATATCCTCAGCCGTCCGTTCGATTTGAACCAATTCGCGATGGTCTATGCGGGTGCCCAGAAGAACTTGGGGCCGTCCGGCGTTGCCGTTGTGATCGTCAGAGAGGATATGATTACAGATTCTCCTAAACATCTGCCGACTATGCTCCGTTACAATACGTATTTGAAAAATAACTCGCTGTACAATACGCCGCCGTCTTTTGGCATCTATATGATCAACGAAGTGCTGAAGTGGATTGAGGAGAAGGGCGGACTGCAAGGCGTTCAAGAGATGAACCGCAAGAAAGCCGCGCTCATCTATGATGCCATCGATAACAGCGAAGGCTTCTACCGCGGATGCGTGAATGCAGAGGTGCGTTCCGATATGAACATTACGTTCCGTCTTGCCTCTGAGGAGCTGGAGAAGGAATTCGTGAAGGCATCGGAGCAAGCAGGCTTTGTCGGCTTGAAGGGTCATCGCAGCGTCGGCGGTTTGCGGGCTTCGGTCTATAACGCCGTTCCGTATGAGAGCGCTCAGGCGCTGGTAGAATTCATGCAGCAGTTTAAGAATAGTCACAGCTAATATTATACAAGATTACACAATGATAACCTTCCGCCGGTTTGGCGGAAGGTTATTTCTGGATATCCCGGGAAATCGGGAGGGAATCGGTTATAATAAAAATAAAACAGATGAAAAGGTGGACTTATCAACATGGCATTACACATCGTACTAGTCGAACCGGAAATTCCAGCCAATACGGGCAATATCGCCAGAACTTGTGCCGCAACGGGCACCCATCTGCACCTGGTCCGTCCGCTCGGCTTTAATACCGATGACAAAACCTTGAAACGGGCCGGGCTGGATTACTGGTATGCCGTACATATTGAATATCATGATTCCTTTGAGGAGCTGCAGGCACTCTATCCCGAAGGACGCTATTTCTACGCCACGACGAAGGCAACCAAGCGTTATATGGATATCGAATATCAAGACGGAGATTTTTTGGTGTTTGGCAAAGAAACCAAGGGACTGCCTCCGGAGCTGCTAGCCGCGAATAGCGAGCATTGTATTCGCATGCCGATGACGGATAAGGTGCGTTCGTTGAATCTGTCCAACTCCGCAGCAATTATGGTGTATGAGGCATTACGTCAATTAGATTTCCCGGGTATGGAATAAATTTTGCAAAACGTTGAGTTTTTTCGGGAAAATCATCCAGTATACCTAGTTGATATTGAAAAAAACTAAGAAATTCTTAATTTCCAGCAGGATTCGACAACTTTTTATCGAACTATTATACTAGGCCCTTGTTATCAGTTCTGAACTGTGGTGTCAGAAATCACTTGTTGAAAATGAAAGAGGTGTACAATCGTTATGAAACCTGCTGGTGTTGTTCGTAAAGTTGATCAGCTGGGAAGAATCGTTCTGCCTAAGTCTCTACGCAAGAGATATCAAATGAACGAGGGGGATCCCGTAGAAATTCTTGTACAGGGGGACCATATTATATTGGAGCGCTATCGTCCGAAATGCGTCTTCTGTGGTTCTATGGACGGAGTAAGCGAGTTTAAAGAACGCTATATCTGTTCACAATGCATGTCCGAAATGCAGCAGCTTCCCAAACATGCCTAGTACCTCACACGAATTACTTTTTGCGCATCGCTAATGAGCGGTGCCTTTTTTGTCCCTCAAAAAAATAAAACTCCCCCGATATACGAGGGAGACGCCTTACAGGCCTTTGGTTTTATCATCATTGTATGACGCGGTCCAAATGCCAACCATATAAAGGGCGAATACGAGCATGACGATCCAAAATGTTAATGAGAAAGACATCCTTGCCACCTCCTGCTAAGCTACTCTTTATTATAACCACCTTGGGCAAAAAAATAAACGAGAATATCAAGCCGGCTCCATTATTTGAAAAATAAGAAGTGCGTGGGTACCGGCCGCAGACTTCCGTCCGACGGTTTGTTCACGACGCGGCCGTTTAGGATTAGGGATGCGGACCCGCCGCCATCCAGATTATAAGCGTCAATCACGCCCAACTTTTTAAGCTTGTTCTGCAGCTCCTGCAGCGTGGCTCCCGATTTGCCCTTCTCATCATATCCTTCGGTAACCAGAATGAGCAGCTGATCGTCCTTGTAATTGCCGATGACGGTACGCGGTGCCCTGCCGGGAGTTGTTCTCCATTTCTCGGGTATTGTCGTTTTGCTGCCGTTTTTGAGCAGCACGGGTACAAAGGTAGCACCGAACATAGGATCAAGCCGGTCAAGCTCGCTCTGACTGTAGAACTTGCCACCGATCAGCTTGCCGGATTTGCTCATGCCGACAAAGGCAAGATCCTTAAAGCTCGGTTGAAACCCCGAGACGTATTTGCCATCATAATAGGTCGTGCTCAGCGGATGTCTGCCCCCGTTCCCGTCAGCGTATCCACCGGCATTAATTCCCGCAACCGCACCATGCCTGCTTACGGCACGCATGGTGGTTTCGACGGACCCGGGTCTGCCGCTTTCGCTTCCAAGCGACATTTTCATCGCGGAAGGGTCTTTCAGTTTGACCTTCATCGCATACCCGTGATAGGTGCCGGGATTGATCTTGTACAACTCAATTCGAATCCGGTCACTGTTGACCGTTTCAATAGGGACACCCAGTTTGGTGGTGATCCGGCGATTATAGATTTGCTCCGGGCGCGCGGCTTGCGATTCCGCTGTTTGCAGAATGGTTCCTACTGTGGCGGTTGTCTGCCGATAGAGCTTGGCCGTTTTTTCAATGGAGGATATCGTCTGCTCCGCAGAGACGGCAGCTTGATCCAAATCCTGTTTAATAACGGCTGACTGTTCCGATATGCTGCCGGATGGTATGTACTCCGCGGTTTCGTGCGACAGACGCGGCGGTTCCGTGATTAACCACATACACAGCAGCATTCCGATAAAAGGTGCAATGGCCAGCATAAACGTACGGTTTAACTGCTTGGGACGGATATACTTCAGTTTTCTCACTTCAGCAGCTCCATCTTGCGTTCCAGCTCCTTCAGCTGTTTCTCAACTTGGCTTAGTTGACTGTACAGCTTGTTGCTGTTGTCTGTTTTGCCGCTAGCCTGATCCTTGGTAAAGGTCAGCAGCTCATTAAACGACTGAACCTTGCTCTGCATTTCGTCCATTTCCTGAACCAGCTCGTTAAACCTTTGGTCGTACTCTGCTTTGAATGACGCCATCTCCTGGCGCGTATCCTGCTGCAGCTGCACCACGACTTGCTCCTTCAAGTGATTGCTATATAGGTAGGCTGCGGTGGTACCCAGCCCGATGAGAACAATCCAAAATACCCAGAACCATTTGGTGGATGGCCCCTTTTGCTGCACTTCCTCACGGGATTTATAGGGGGTATTGTGTTCCTGCTCCAACATTGGCATTTCATCACCCCTCAAAAACTATCATTTTTTCCAAATTTCATTCTAACATGTCAGAATTACTTTCGCAAAGACGAACCAATAGCACTTGTTTTTATGAAAAATAGATTGCCTAGAAAGATAGAGTGGGATACAATCTGTATAGATTTGATTATCAAATAGGATACATATAAGACATTCGCCATGCATACCGTCAAAGGCCCTGCGCCTATAGGATTAATTAACCTTTTTTCTATACGAATAACGGCTCCGAATTGCGTCTATCCATATCTGCAAACAACGGGGATTCGCAATACCGGATATGTAAGAAATTGACGGCGCTTACTTAATAGAGATACTAGAGATTCAAGATTGTTGATACAGGAGGTCTATTAGAAAATGAATCAGTGTTGGCGGGTAGTTATCGTTGGCAGTCAACCTACAAGCATGCTGGGAACAAAATTGATTTTGGAAGAGCAGCAGGATCTGCTCGTGGAGGGAATGACCTCCTCGGATTCAGAAGGGCTTCGAATGGTCGGGGATTTGCTTCCTGACTTGGTACTATTGGATTATCATTTGTCGGAACATACCTCGGAAGCCGTATTGGAGCAGATGAAGCAGCTGTCCCCGAAGACCCATGTCGTCATTATGACCGACAATGATGGCCTTCCTTTGCTGCAATCCTTGATCAGTCGCGGTGCTAGCGGCCTATTGTCCAAGCAGGCATCCACATTTCAGCTCATACATATGATTACCGGACTCCGGGAAGGTGTTGCCTCGCTGCCGCTCGACTGGGTAAGGCAAGGCATCTGGCCGTTAACGGCCTCTGCAATGAACGAAGGCGGACTCCAGCTCTCCGAAACGGAGGCTTTTATAATGGAACGGATCGTCCAGGGCATTACATACGACAAAATCGCCATGGAAATTCAGGTGAGCCGCCGCTCGATTGACAATTACCTCCGCAAAATTTATGTGAAGCTCGGGGTATCCACCCGTGCGCAGGCGATCGAGAAGTATGCGCTGTATACCCGCCAAGGCAGGCAAATATATGCCTAATGCAGGATTAAGGTATAATATATACATATCAGGAATACCTTTTAGAGGTTGTTAAGAGGCTCCTGAATACAAAACCGAGGTTTTGATAACGGTTAGAGGAGGGACTTCCATGCAGTATTCCTTTGCTTCCCGTGCACAGACCCTTTTGTCATCCCCGCTGCGCGATATCAGGGAACTTGCGAAGCGGGATTCTTTTATTTCCTTGGCAGAAGAGCTGCCGGCCGAAGAGTTATTTCCTTTGCATTCACTGGCAGAAGCGGCGACATCGGTGCTCTCCGAGGACCCGCTCGCCCTGCAGTACGGTGAGGCAGAAGGTTATGGACCGCTGCGCGAGTGGCTGAGCGAGGACTTTTCCAGGCGTAAAGGCCTGAGCGTTCAGCCCCAGCATATTCTGCTGACAACGGGCACCCAGCAGGCCATCGATTTGCTGGTCCGGGTGTATGTGGACCCAGGCGATCCGGTGCTGGTGGAGAATCCAACCTCACCGGGACTGCTCCAGGTGCTGCGTCTCCAAGGTGCCGTCATCGTACCTGTGGAGGGAGATCAAGACGGGATGCTGCCGGAGCATCTTGAGGCCATGATCCGGCAGCATAAGCCGAAGCTGCTGATGGCTGCCCCCAATTTTACCAATCCCACAGGCGTGATGTGGAGTTTGGAACGGCGCAAGCAGGTGCTGGAGCTGTGTATCTCGCATGGACTTCTTATCGTGGAGGATGATTCTTACGGCGATCTTTATTTTGCAGACGCCAAGAATCCGAAGCCCCGAATTCCTTCCATCTTCTCACTTGAGGAGCCGCAGGGAGGACATGTTCTGTATGTGGGCTCGTTCAGTAAAACCGTAGCGCCGGCGCTGCGTACGGGATGGGCTGCCGGGAACCGGCGCTTGATTGAGATGATGACGGCTGTGAAGCAGATGGCCGACTGGCAATCCAGCATGCTGAACCAGCGGATGCTGCATCATCTGCTGGAATCAAAGCATTTTAAGCTGGAAGATCATATCGCCATGCTCAATCGGGAATACGCAACGAGGCTCAAGCTGATGGTGGAGCTGCTGAAACGCAGCGCATGGAAGGATTCAAAGTATGCGGTGCCTCCCGGGGGGATGTTTCTCTGGGTACAGCTGCCTCCGGGCTTGAATGGGGATGCGCTCTTAAGAGCCGCTCTATTAAAAGGAGCTGCATTCCTGCCAGGCTCGATGTGCTCGGCAGCAGATCGCACCCGTGAGTGTATCCGGCTGAATTTTACGCATCCGGGGCGGGATGAGCTGCTGCTCGGCATGAATCTCATCAGCGAAGCCGTGATGGAATTTACAGCCCGGAATTAGACGTGGAAGGTTTCTTTTTGCGAAATCGTGTATAACATAGCAAAGCTGCTGATTGAGCCTGATTTCAGGTTCGGAATAGAATCAGCAGCTTTTTTTCATGGGCGAATGTTTGCTTGCTTGAGGGTCTGCATATAAAATCTATGATTTCACTACGGAAGCATAATCTGCCAGGGCCTGTACGCCGGCGGGCGTCAGCACGTAGCGTCCGCGGCTCACCCGACGGAACCAGCCGTAGTAATTGCGCTGCAGAATGTCAGCCGCCGATCCCACCCCGCTTCGATCCCGCACAGCCGCCGGAGAAATGCCGGTGAGCACCGCAGGGGCAGTTCCTTCTTGCCGCTCATGACCCTCCGGGAGTTCGCGCGAGCCCAGCTGCTCCACTTCCGCCGCATTCATGGCAGCAGCAACGCGCAGCGTCTTTTCGCGATAAGCGGTAACCAGCTTGGCCCTCGTCACCCCGCCCGTGTTGTAATCGCCGCTGCGCTCACGAAATTCATACAACAGGCGTTCCTTGCGCCTGATGGCGGTCCGTCCCTTCTGCACGGCCATCTCCGGCTCACAGAGCACCTCGACGAAGGGCGCTTTGGTTTTGTAAAAGGTGACCGTAATGAGTCCAAGTCCCAAACGTCCGCAGAGCCCCGTCAGCTCCGCCCAGCGCTGATTGACGGCTCCTTTCTTCGCCCGGCTCTTCTCGACGGCAAGGTAAACGTACGGGGTCAGCTTCAACCGCTCGATGCCCTGGAGCAGAAGGGCCAGATTGAATGTTTTTTTCAATTCCACAATCAGCGGTTCATCGGCGCCCTCTTTCATGCCGACAAGATCACAGTGGCGCACTTCGCCTTTCACTTCATAACCGTTCAATTCAAAAAAGGCCTTGAGGGGAGCGTACAGCTCGGCTTCATGCTTTATCGCCATGATGACTCTCCTTTTATTCGAAAGATGCTTAATGTCAAGTTAATGTAATTTCAGTATAGCATGGGGACGGCTCGCGTGGCGTACCCGAGTGTAGAATGGACCGGTGGTTAGATAAAATTGCATGCGCATGACTTCGAAAATAAGGTCAACTATTCCAAGTAAGTCGCATAGGTATGTAATACACTTTTTCGAAAATGGAATGTTTTCTAATGACGCTGTGGAATGGAAGCCAATCCCCATAAACAGACTCATAGGAGGTAGCGAAATGGATATTTTCGAACGCATAGCATCGTATCGGGCAGAAGGCGACCGTTTGGCGTGGAGCGGCACATTCAGGGAATACATTGAAATACTTAAGAAGGATCCCTCTCCAGCCATGACGGCACATGCCCGTGTATATGACATGATCGAATCCTACGGTTTCGAAGAGAGCGGGGGCCAGAAAAAATATAAGTTTTTTGAACAGGAAATCTTCGGTCTCGACCGAGCTGTTGAGAAACTCGTTGAGGAATATTTCCATTCCGCGGCCCGCAGACTGGATGTTCGCAAGCGCATACTGCTGCTTATGGGGCCCGTCAGCGGCGGGAAATCCACGCTGGTTACGCTGCTGAAGCGCGGCCTGGAGAAGCATTCCCGTACCGACCGGGGAGCGGTATACGCGATCGCCGGCTGCCCGATGCAGGAAGAGCCGCTGCATTTGATTCCGCTGGAGCTCAGACCGGAGATCGAGAAGGAGCTCGGCGTCCGAATCGAGGGGAATTTGTGCCCGGCCTGCCAGCTTCGGCTTAAGACCGAGTACGGCGGTGATATCGAAAAGGTTGAAGTCGAGCGGATATTAATTTCCGAGGAGAACCGGGTCGGCATCGGTACGTTTAGTCCATCGGATCCCAAGTCGCAGGATATTGCCGATTTGACCGGCAGCATCGATTTCTCCACCATCACGGAATACGGCTCGGAATCGGATCCGCGGGCCTACCGCTTTGACGGCGAGTTAAACAAAGCCAACCGTGGTTTGATGGAGTTCCAGGAGATGCTGAAATGCGACGAAAAATTTCTGTGGAATTTGCTCTCCCTGACCCAGGAAGGGAATTTTAAAGCGGGCCGGTTTGCGCTGATTAGCGCGGATGAACTGATCGTGGCCCACACCAACGAATCCGAGTATAAAGCATTTATCGCCAATAAGAAAAATGAGGCGCTGCAATCCCGAATGATTGTCATGCCGATTCCGTATAACCTGAGAGTCAGCGACGAGGAGAAGATCTACTCGAAGCTGATCGGCCAAAGTGATATGAAGCATATCCATATCGCGCCGCACGCGCTTCGTTCTGCCGCGATATTCTCCGTTTTGACGCGCCTGAAGGAAACGAAGAAGCAAGGGATGGATCTGATCAAGAAGATGCGCATGTACGATGGGGTGGAAGTCGAAGGATATAAAGAAGCGGACCTGAAAGAAATGCAGAATGAGTATCTGGAAGAAGGCATGTCCGGGATTGATCCGCGATATGTCATTAACCGGATATCCAGTGCTTTGATTAAGCAGGATCTTCAGTGCATTAACGCGCTGGATATGCTGCGGGCAATTAAGGATGGGCTGGATCAGCACGCTTCGATTGCCAAGGAAGAGCGGGAGCGTTATCTGAATTTTATCGCTGCCGCACGCAAGGAGTATGATGATCTGGCGAAGAAGGAAGTCCAGAAAGCCTTTGTGTATTCCTTTGAGGAGTCGGCCAAGACGCTGTTCGAGAATTATTTGGATAACATCGAGGCATTCTGCAACTGGACGAAAATCCGCGATCCGTTAACCGATGAGGAGATGGATCCGGACGAAAGATTGATGCGTTCGATCGAGGAGCAGATCGGTGTCTCGGAAAACGCAAAGAAGGCTTTCCGGGAGGAGATCATGATACGCATCTCGGCTTATTCCCGGAAGGGCAAAAAGTTCGAGTATAACAATCATGAGCGCCTGCGCGAGGCGATTGAGAAGAAGCTGTTCACCGACCTGAAGGATATCGTCAAGATTACGACCTCGACCAAAACGCCGGATGCCGTGCAGTTGAAACGGATCAACGAGGTTAGCTCCAGACTGATCGAGGAGCATGGGTACTGCCCGGTATGCGCGAACGAGCTGCTGCGATATGTGGGCAGTCTGTTGAATCGGTAATAACGAATAGAAGAATGGAATGCCATGAGAAACCATCTGTGAATTCGGGTGGTTTCTCATGTTTTGGGATGAAATGGCCCGGTTTTTCGGTGCAAATATACACACAATTAGGACTTTGGCATTATGTCTGTATGGTAAATATAGTCTATAATGGACCCTAAGTACTTGAACCTGTGATATGGATCACGCTATTTAGGAGTGGATTTTTCGAAATGATTGATGTTTCCCCGAAAAGACGCCAACAGTTGGAGTATATCGGATTGGATGAACAAGGGTTGGAGCTGCTGGCCAATCATCGTGACGTGTTTGCGAAGGTAGTTGAAGAGGTCGTTAACCGGTTTTACGCGCAGATCGGGACGCAGCCGCACCTGATGCAGATTATCGAGCGTACCTCGAACGTGGAGCGGCTTAAGGAGACCCAGCGGGTATACTGGATGTCGCTTGCGGCAGGGAGAGTGGACGATGCTTATATTGCCGAACGGATTAAGATCGGACAAGTTCACTCCAGAATCGGCCTGAAAACAGATTATTATCTTGGAAGTTACATGGTTTATCTGGACATTGCCACCGATTTACTGAAGCAAATCGTACCGGATCAGTGGATCCACGTGGTGCATGCGCTGAGCAAGATGTTTAATTTGGACTCCCAGCTCGTCCTGGAAGCTTACGAAATGAAAGAGAAAGAGAAGATCAACCATTTGGTATCGGATCAACAACGAATGTTGGAAGCGATTACAAATGCAGTTCAAGAATTAACTGCCATGATTGTGGAGCTGGATCAAAGTGCAGCCTTAATGGCAGACAATGCAATCAAAACTGCAGAAGCCCAAGATAAAGCGCATTCGCTGACTTCCGAGCTCGGCGAGGAAATTCTACATATTGAGCAGATGGGCAGCTTGATTAGGGAAATCTCGGATCAGAGCCACTTGCTCGGTCTGAATGCGGCGATTGAGGCTGCTCATGCCGGGGAGTTAGGCAGAGGCTTCGAGGTGGTTGCCGGCGAAGTTCGAAAGCTGGCCACCAACTCCAAGAAGGCGATGGATGAGATTCAGGACAAGGTTAGCGGCATTATTCGCAAGCTGGGTCTTGTAGAGCAGGAATCGGAAAAAACGTCCATGAACGCACGTAATCAGGCGGCAAGCTCGCAGGAATTAGCTGCTTTTGTGAAAATGATGGAAAAACTGGCCGATGATTTGGAATCACTTCAACATGAATATGATGTTCAGAAGCACGATGTCCAGGAGGAAAACGTATCCGAGAAGGTAAGTGTATAACAGGGATCCGAGAGCGAACAGATGATGTGTGCGCTATATGAAATGAACAGCAGCACCCGCGAAGGAGGAAACTTACCCTTCGCGGGTGCTGCTGTTATATGGCGCCATATTGTCCTTCAAGCGTGGTTAAATAAATCGCCGATGCAGCTTCTTGCCGTCATAGGAGAACAGGATCGGTTTGCCCTCGATCATGCTGTGCAGATGCACGGGTTTGCCCCAGAGCCGGTAAACATAGGGAATGGTGCGCTCCATATATTTCAGGTCAAGCTCAACGCCCTCGTACAGATGCTTGATCATCAGCTCGCCGGAGCGGAGATGATCGCCATCGGTCACCACGAGAAACGGCGAGCCGCCGTTTACGCGGGAGACGACCAGCTGGTCGCGGATATTTTCCCACGCCTTATCGGTGATTTTCCACTCCGGTCCTTTTTTCTCAAAGACATAGAGGTCCAGATCCTCCACCAATTCCTTTGTCAAATAATTGCGCAGGAAGGAGATATCGGAGTCGTATTCACGGACATCAAACATCTTATCCCGGTCCCAGCGGCGTTCGATATCCTCGAAGATTTTCAGCCCAAGGTAGTAGGGGTTCAGGCTGTGGCGCGACGGCTGCACAACCGAGGCATTAAGCTTGGCGAATTCCACCGTTTCCTCGCTGGTCAGGTCCATCTCCCGCAGAATACGCTGATGCCAGTACGAAGCCCAGCCTTCGTTCATGATTTTGGTTTCCATCTGCGGCCAGAAGTACAGCATCTCCTCCCGCAGCATGCTCATAATGTCCCGCTGCCAATCCTCCAGAATGTCGGAGTGCTCCTGAATAAACCACATGATATCTTTCTCCGGCTCGGGCGGGAAGCGTTTAGGTGCTGCCGGCGATTTGTCGGCTTTGTCTTCGCCGTCTTCGTCCATATCCCATAAATCGTCGTACCGGCCGGGAGGCTTTTGCCGCTTGGCTTCCTCTTTCTGCTCCTGCATCCGCCGTGCGGTGTACCGCTGCTTATCCAGTTTATCGGGCCTCACGATATGCGGATCCACATGCTCTTGAATCGCCAGCACCGCGTCGATAAACTGCTCAACCGCCTCCGTGCCATGCTCAATCTCATAACGGGAGATGCGCTCGGCAGTAGCCGACATGCTCTCGACCATATTGCGGTTGGAGACGGAGAAGCGGGCGTTGTTTTTAAAGAAGTCGCAGTGTGCAAGGACATGGGCGACAATGAGTTTATTCTGAATCAGGGAGTTGCCGTCCAGGAGAAACGCATAACACGGATTGGAGTTGATCACGAGCTCGTAGATCTTGCTAAGGCCGAAGTCGTACTGCATCTTCATTTTATTGAAGGTTTTTCCGAAGCTCCAGTGGCTGAACCGGGTAGGCATGCCGTAGGCGCCGAAGGTGTATATGATGTCTGCCGGGCAGATCTCATATCGCATAGGGTAAAAATCAAGGCCAAAGCCTGTAGCGATCTCGGTAATCTCCGCAATGGAACGTTCCAGTTCCGCGATCTCGTCTTGGTGCACGAGAATCCCCCCTTCGTCATTAAAAACATGGTTCTTATCATTTATATGGGATCTTGCTGCAGATATGCGGGCAGAAGAGGGACGCCGGGAATATATACAGGCCCCTGTCAAAAATTGTACATCCTCTCGGTCTACAGACTTAGCAAGCTGCCCGACTATGTAACGGTGACCCTTACGATGCTTTGCGTTATAATGAGAATAATCCAGCGGTTTGGCAAACTTCTCCATTTATTTACCGATGGATAATAAGATGAGGTCAGGGAGGCAAATGAATGATCGAATTTCCTAAACCCGATGTGGAGCAATTTTTTCAAACGTATGGCATTCGTACCTTCGGAATCAGTGCAGACGAATCACGGCTTGTATTCAGCAGCAGTCTAAACGGAAAATTCAATTTATGGGCCATGGAGTTAGAAGGGGAGACATCCTACCCATACCCGCTTACATACAATGACCAGATCGCAAGCTTTATCAAGCTGGACCCGGAAGGGCGGCATATCTTAACGGCGTTTGACCGTGACGGGAATGAGAATTATCAGTTTCATGCGCTGCCCTGGAACGGCGGCGAGCCGATGCCTTTGTTCGAAGGGGCGGAGGCGGATGACAAACATTATTTTGTGCATCTATCGGAGGACGGCAAGCGACTGTATTACGTTACGTCGAAGGGGAATCCGTCCTTCCTGAATTCGCACGTATATCATCTGGACACCAAGGAGGATCATTTGCTGCATGAAGGCGAGGTGACGTCGACCGAAATGTGTGCTGTGAGCCCCGACGAGAGAACCATCGCGTATACGAAAGTGTATGCCAACACCTACTATGTTAGTTACGTGAAGCGAGAGGGCGAAGAGCCGCTGTGCTTGACGCCGTCGCCGGAACAGGTGCATATTTCGGGGGATGTGCTGTTTGCCGGCAATGACCAGGTCATTTTTGCAACAGACTTTGAATCGGAATTTTCTTATGTGGCCCGTTACGACATCCCGCAGCAGAAGTTTGAACCGCTGTGCCGCATCGACCGGGAGAGCATTCAGCTCTTGCGCTACCATAAGGATTCACGAACCCTCTACATTGTCACGGAAAAAGGGGTGGAGGATCGACTGTATGCCTATTCGCTCGACAGTGGTGAGTTAACTGCCATTCCTCTCCCATCGGACATCGTGGAGCAGTTGAACGTGACAAAGTCCGGCAATCTGTACCTGCTCGCCCGCGGCGCCGTGAAGCCGCTTAACATTTACCGCTATGCGGATGGCGCATGGAGCATGATCACGAAAAACGTTCTGACAGGATTAACCGACGAGGACATGGTGACACCGGAGGTTGTGACGTATCCATCTTTTGACGGTATGGAGATTGAAGCGCTCCTGTTCCGCGCCAAAGATCACGTGGCGAACGGCTATACGGTATTTTGGCCGCATGGCGGCCCGCAAGCCTCGGAGCGCAAGCAGTTCCGCTCCATGTTCCAGTATATCCTGGCCAAAGGGTATCACATCTTCTGTCCGAACTTCCGGGGAAGCACGGGTTACGGCAGCTCCTTCGTGAAATTGGTGGAACAGGATTGGGGCGAGGGACCGCGCAAGGACTGCTTGGCAGGCATGGATTGGCTGTTTGAGCAAGGCATCTCGAGCCGTGAGAAGCTCTTCGTGATGGGCGGCAGCTATGGCGGTTATATGACTCTGCTGCTGGCAGGGCGTAATCCGGAGTATTTCAAAGCGGCCATTGACATTGTTGGCGTCAGCAACCTGTTTACCTTCTACCATTCGGTACCGGAGCACTGGAAGCCGATTATGGAGCGCTGGATAGGCGATCCGGAACGGGATAAAGATCGCTTTATCAAGGACTCGCCGATTACATACCTGGATGGGATGGTGAACCCGATGCTGATCATCCAGGGGGCTAACGATCCGCGTGTCGTCAAAGAGGAATCCGACCAAATCGTGGAAGCCTTGAGGGCGAAGGGCCGTGACGTAGAGTATCTCGTGTTTGAAGACGAGGGACATGGCATTACGAAGAAGGCCAACGAAAAAATCGCTTATGCGCGGATGGTCGAATTCCTGAAGCGCAATCAGTAAGAGTCGTATGAAAAAAGAGGCGTACCTTAAGGTCCATCGGACTCGGAGGTATGCCTCTTTCCCGTTTAGTTATCCAGATTCTCGCTCGGATTCCAAAGCTTGATTCCATCGTCCTCCAGGATGCCCAAGGTCACATCCGAGATGTTTGGATCCTGGGTCAGCAGGGCGTTGATTCTCATTTTGGAATGGCCGGCCTCGGCCAGGCTCATCCCTTTCTTCAGCTCAATGTAGGCCTCCACATGATAGTTCCGGCCTTCCTGCAGGATGCGAAGACGATTGATATCGCGGACATCCGGATCGCCGAGAATGATCTGGGACATCTTCTCTTCCACTTCATTCGGAGCGGCGACTCCGATTAAGCCGACCATATTGTCATATCCAACCTTAAAGGCGACGCCTACCATCAGACAGCCGATGAGGATCGTGGCGATTCCATCCAGGATGAGGAAGTTGAAGAAATGTGCGAATATAATGGCAACCAGAGCAAAGAGGGCGCCCAGCGTAGCAACGATGTCTTCATAGAACACAAGCCGTGTAGGCGGGGCGGCGCGGCCGGCATTTTTGAAAGCCGCTGGCAGCAGGGCAAGGCCGGATGCTTGAACGCGGGTTTCCTTCATTATCTCTTTCATGGCTTTCATCAGAATGGAGCCATCAATGATAACGGCAATGGCCAGCACAATGAAATTAAGCCAGAAATTCGTGGCTTCTTCCGGATGTTTTAACAGCTTGAAGCCTTTCAGTATCGTTTCGTAGGCCATGATGGTAACCACGATCACCGCGACCATGCAGACCAGATTAATGACCCTGCCGAATCCGGTGGGGAACTTCTTGGTCGGCTTTCGCTCGGCCAGCACGCTGCCTACGAATACAAACCCCTGGTTTACCGCATCGGCCACCGAGTGCATGGCGGATGCAAACATCGTACCGCTGCCGCTGACAGACGCCGCAATCCCCTTGATTATGGCCAATCCCGTGTTGCCCAGTGCCGCAATGGCGGATGAGGTATTTCCTTTCTTAATGAGCTGCCATGTGTTCTTCAATCCAAACCCTCCGTCTATAATGTCGATTTCTATAAATCTGAAGTATATATTATCATATCATGCCAAATTAAGGGTATCCCCATCCCTTATCTTCACAGGAAACATGATGACATACATATTACTTAACATGTTTTTTGTTACATTAATCATGATTTACTCATATCTTCATTTCTTACCCAATACATTAAGAATATAGTGGAAAATAAAGGGATGTGGGAAACGAAACGGTTGGTTAGCGGTCTTTGGCATGATGTGGAGAATCGAGTTACCCCCTTGATAACAAAGCGTAAACTGCCTTGCAGCAAAGTGAAAAAACATGAGGAGGAAATGTTATGAAAGCGTTAACAAGTCCGGAGGCAGCGAAAGGCAAGGCGAACGAGGAATGGGGCCTGATTATATGCTCCAGATGTGATGAAATGGTGGATACGATTCCAACCGACGGAGTGAAGATCATTTATGGATATTGCGGAAAAGGGGAATGCAAAGGCACAGACCCTCAAGATTAAACGATGGTGATGATTAGACCGAATGTAAACAAAGCATGCTTATCGGGAGGAAACCTCCTGAAGCATGCTTTTTTAGTGGAATTATGTGGATTTATAACCTTTTCTGATAGGGGTTAAAAAAATGATTGATACCTAATTATGCATTTTTGAACGAAAATATGTTGCATATATATTATATATGACGTATTATATCGGCAAGTAGAGGAAATGCACGCAGGAGGGATCACTATCGAACTGACGACAAGGCAGCAGGATATCGTCGATATCGTAAAAAAACATGCACCCATTACAGGAGATCAGATTGCGGAGATGCTGAATGTCAGCCGAGCCACCCTTCGTACCGATTTATCCAAACTGGTGGTTCTGGATTATATTGATGCCAAGCCCAAGGTGGGGTACTTTCTGGGAAAGCGGGGTACGCGCGACCGGGAGGAGAAGTTTCGCCTTCTCAAAATGAAGGTTGGCGATCTGCACGGTGTTCCGGTTATTGTGCGTGAGACCACGACGATCCATGAAGCCGTTGTATCCTTGTTTCTGGAGAACGTGGGGAATCTGATCGTTACCGATGCCGACGGCCATCTGGCCGGGATTGTGTCCCGCAAGGATCTGCTAAAGGTAACGCTTGGCAACCCGATGGCATCCTCCATGCCGGTAAGCCTGATCATGACCCGACGGGCTAACGTGACAACGGTGCAGCCGGAAGATACGGTACTGGATGCCGCACGAAAAATCATCAATCATCAAATCGATAGCCTGCCGGTTGTTGTTCCATCCACCACGGGGAAGCCGGGGGAACACTGGAAGGTTGTGGGTCGGATTACAAAAACGAATATTATCAAAATGCTGCTCGACATGGTAGCCGAGGAATAATGGGAGGAATCGGATGAATCAGGCATTAACTCATTTCATAGCAATCTGTTCGGACTCCATTGGGGAGACGGCTGAAGCGGTTGTGCAAGCTACATTACGCCAGTTCGAGCTTCCGAATACAGAGATTAAACGTTATATGAACGTTCGCGACGAGGATGAATTGACCGAATTGATGGAGGAGGTGGCGCGGCGCGGAGGCTTTGTGGCCTACACGCTTGTGCAGCCGGAGCTTCGCGAGGTCATGCGGGAGGAAGCTGTGCGGCTCAACATTCGTACGGTGGATATTATGGGGCCGATGATGCAGGCATTTGCCGATACGTTCAACGACTATCCCAAACGACTGCCGGGACTGCTGCATCGCTTAGACGACAGCTATTTCCGGAGAGTCGACGCGATGGAATTCGCTGTCCAATATGACGATGGCAAGGACGTTAGCGCCATTTTGAAGGCGGACATCATCTTGCTGGGCGTATCCCGAATTTCCAAGACTCCGCTATCGATGTTTCTCGCTCATAAAGGCTACAAAACGGTCAATTTTCCGATCGTGCCGGAGATGTCTCCGCCGTCGCAGCTCAGAGAAGTCACGAACGGCACAATTATCGGACTTACGATCGAGCCGGAGCATCTTCTCAAAATCCGCAGCGAGCGCTTAAAGGTCATGGGACTGCCGCATCAGGTGCAGTATGCAGCCCTTGAGCGGATACAGGAGGAGTTGGATTACGCCCTGTCGCTGTATGCGGAGCTCGGATGTCCGGTCATTGATGTCACGGATAAGGCGATTGAGGAATCCGCAGGACTGATCATGAATTATCTGAAATAAGCTGCACCGGTAAGGAAAAAAGCAGAAGGAGGGATTCATTCATGGAGAGTTCATTAGCATTGGAGCTTGTAAGAGTAACGGAGGAAGCGGCACTGCAATCCGCCCGGTGGACAGGAAGAGGTGACAAGAACAGTGCTGATGAAGCCGCGACGGTTGCCATGCGCAAGCATTTTGATTCCGCAGCGATGGATGGGGTCGTTGTCATAGGGGAAGGCGAGATGGATGAAGCTCCCATGCTCTATATTGGAGAGCGCGTTGGGAACCGCAAAGGTCCGAAGATGGACGTGGCGGTGGATCCGCTTGAAGGAACGGAAACGGTGGCCAGCGGGCTGAACAACGCGTTGTCCGTGATTGCCGCAGCTCCCCGAGGCACCCTTCTGCATGCGCCCGATATCTACATGCATAAGCTCGCGGTTGGACCCGAGCTTGCGGGCAAGCTGAGTTTGAATGATCCGATTGAAGTAACCCTTCGAAAAGCATCGGAGATCTTATCAAAACCGCTGTCGGAGATGACGGTATCCATTCTCGATCGTGAGCGACACAGCGCGATGATTAAGGCTTTGCGAGAGTCCGGGGTAAGGATCAAACTGCTCAGCCACGGGGATGTCATGGGTGCGATCGAGACCTGCACGGACAGTGAGGTCGATCTCTATGTGGGCTCTGGAGGAGCTCCGGAAGGCGTTCTCGCCGCCGCCGCTTTGAAATGTCTGGGCGGAGAAATCCAGGGACGGCTTATACCGGAAACACCGGAGGATTTTATCAGATGCCAGGATATGGGGTTGGAGCATCCCGAGCAGCTGCTGACCATGGAGGATATGGTAGGCCGCGAAGGCGTATTATTCGTGGCAACCGGCGTGACGGCTGGCGATTTCCTGCGTGGCGTGAAGTATATGCCGGGTCAGCGGGCCGAAACGCATTCCGTCATGATGTACTCCGGCACTCGAACCGTCCGTTATATCCGCAGCGTTCATCATCTGTTTCAAAGCAGTGAAACGTTAGCTGCCGCTGCATCTTCTTAATGCATATGCAGGGCATCTATAACATAAAGGCACGCCAAAGGTTAACTAACCTTCGGCGTGCCTTTATGCGTTGTTAACGGTTTGGCGCAGCGGATGCTTAACCGTGTCTCTTCCGTCCGAGCATCAGCCAAGCTCCGCCAAGCACAAGCACTACGGCAATAACAGGCTGCACGACGGACAGGTAATTCAGCACGGGTCCGATAGAGAATACCACGAAGAACAGCAGCGACAATACGGTCAGAATGTTAATCGGGATGAGCAGCCACTTGTTACGCGATCCGAACCAGTAAAACTCGAACAGCCCTGCCGCAACGGCCAGGATAAAGCCGGGCCACATTGAACCCCATGAGTCGAACAAGGAAGCGATTTGGCTGACAATACCGGCTGTGAGCAGAATGCCGCCCGGTATCAACAGTCCGATGCCCTGTCGTCCAACCAGCGAGAAGTACATCCAGTGAAAAAACAGGCCTAACGGGATCACGAACAAGGTAGGCCAGAATGTGGCGAAGATGGAACCGGCGCCTACCGATCCGCCTTGGTTTAAGAGCAAGTATGCGCCGAGCAGGATGAGCAGCGGTGCCAAGATTGTACGTTTCGTCATACAAACTTCGTTCCTTTCCTTTTGTAGATTGATTAATCCAAGAATACCATGCAATGGATGGGGATGTCCTCGGTCCTTCGGGGAATGTTTCACCTAGACTTTAGTCTAGGATGACATGTTTAGCCAATAGTCAGCCCGTGTAATAAGGTCCTAAGCGCCCGGTGGGCAGCCTTGAGTACAGAAAAACAGTCCTGCGGCAGAACGTTACATGGCAGGACTGTCTTTTTCGAAAGAAGGATATTATGAAGGCTTCTTGGTATACATGAGTCCGACGGTTTGAGGACCGCAGTGGCTGCAAATGACGCAGCCCGCCGTAGAAATGCTAACCTGCCGTGCGCCTGTTTTCTCCTGCAGCTCCTTCTGCAAGAAGCGGGCTTCCTCTTCGGCCATGGTATGTACAACCACGATCAAATCATTGTCCATCTTATCCACTTGAGTCAGCGCATTCTGGATCATTTGCTCCAGCGCCTTCTCTTTTTTGCCGCGTACCTTGTAAGCGGGGATCATACCGCCGTCCACGACTTTGATAACCGGACGGATTTTCAGCAGGCTGCCAATGATGTTTTGCGTGCCGGAACAGCGTCCGCCTTTATACAAGTAATCCAGCGTATCAACAACGAATTCGCATTCCACTTCATTTACGGTACGGCTTAATAGCTCCACAATTTGCGGTATGGACGAACCTTCATTGGCCGCGTGAACAGCCTTCATAACAAGCAGTCCGATACCGGAGGAAAGATTGCGTGAATCAAACACGGTAACCCGGCCCTCGGGCAGCTCACCTGCGGCTATCAACGCATTTTGGTATGTGGAAGAAAGCTCTGACGAAATGCTGAGGAACAGGATATCCTCGCCTTGCTCAATAGAAGGCGTGAAGGCTGCAATAAAGTCGGACGGAGAAGGTGCCGCTGTTTTGGGAAGGCTGCCGATCTGATCGACTTTGGCGTATAGCTGTTCCGGCGTAATGTCGACTCCGTCGCGAAAGGATTGTTCTCCGAATACGACGTAGAGCGGAACGATGCCGATATGATATTCTTCTATCCATGAAGGTGGTAAGTCGCAAGTACTGTCAGCAAAAATTCTAATTTTACCAGACATGAACATCTCCCTTTATCAACTAATTGAATCTTGTACTACTAGAATACCTTGTTTGATGAGAAAAGGGAATGCTCTTGTCGTTTTGGGGCGAGTGCTGTGAGCATACTCCAAAAAGGCGGTGATTGTGCAACATATTCCATAGGTTTCCCGTTAATTATAATGGAGGTGGTTTTATGGCAAAGCGAAAGCATTTGAGCAAAATCATCGCAGCAGCTGCCGCAGCTATGCTGCTCATGGCAATTACGGCATGCGGCGGCGAAGACCCGACTTCTCAGCCGCCAGTTGATCCGAATCCGGTAGAGGATGATGTCAAGGAACCGGCTGAACCCGTCGAAGAGCCGAAGGTCGAGATCAAGCAGGGAACCGGTACCTATGTAGGTCAAATCGATAACAATTCCGTTGAAATTGAAACAGCAGATGGCCCTACCGCGTTCCGGCTGGGCGAAGGTATGGACCAAGTCATATCCAAGCTTCAGGGAGATGAGTCCGTCTCGTATGAGTATTGGGAGCAGCCCATTGAGGGCGAAGAAGAATTGAAACAGCTGATCCTCACCAAGCTGACGGTGGAAGAGGGAGGCGGGGGCACGGGTCCAGAGAACGCGCAGCTGCCTGCAACCAAAGATTTTGAACTTGAGCTGGAGGGCATGAAAGAGACCAAAACAGCTAAACTGGCCCAGGGTGACGGCTACGCGCTCTATATTTTTGATATCTTTTCCTTTGATGCAAAGACCAACAAGCTGACCATGAATGTGGATCAAGATTATTATGTCGAGATTACGAAGCTGCCTTCGGATTATAACGGGGATGAACTCAAGCTGGAAGCGGAGAAAGAGCTTGCCGAGACAGGTAAAGTTCGTGAAGCTGACGACCATGAGAAGCATAAGGGCATGGAGGATGCGTCCGTGTATATGATAGGCGAAGGCGAGAACCTGACCAAGATGTACATTGTGGATGAGATTGACGGACAGGGCTATATTTTCCGCGTAAATAACCCTCACCGTGAACCTTCCGAGGGGTTTGCCACGCATGCCTTTACATCCTTGAGCTCGATCGTTAATCAATAAGGCATAACAAAACAGCCTCCGCTGTTTGGCCATATGGCTAAGCAGCGAGGCTGTTTTGTTATTCATATCGGATGGGCGCATTCATTACTTGGACGTCTCCAAATATTGCTTAATAAAGCGCAATGCATTTGCGTCCCGTTCCGTGCCTTCACGAATGCCCGCAAACATTTCTTTCTTAAGGACAGGCAGTTCTTCGCCAAGCGGGCTGCCCATAATATCCACGGCATACACATGCTCCGAACCGTCTTCCTCATTTTTTCCCTTGACCAGCATCTCCGGTGTGAGCAGTTCCTTCAGCTCGCCTTCAACGTCCGCTTCGAGCGGACGTACCATCCCTTGATTGCCAATCCAATCAAAGGCGGTCTGATCCATAATGTACAGGTCCGGTCGCTCGGTTGACAGGACAAGCAGTGCCTTTTGCAGCATGGCTGCATCCTGCGGATTGTTGGAATCCAGAGGCGGTACATAGTTAATGTTAACGGTTACGCGTTTCCAATCGGGGAATTGCGCCAGAATCGCGTCTTCGATCGGCTTGAGGTCCTGTCCTCCATCCTGATTCATATAAGATCCGAGGAACATGACTTCCAGATCAACCGGGGGCAGATTGGCCAACCGTTCTTTCTCGGCCTGATGGTTGAAAATGCTGATCACGATATAAATGAGTACGCCGACTAGAGCAATTCCGCCGAGCACATGAAATTTATAATAACGGAAGAAATGATCGGTTTTCTCCGCTGTCCCGGCAAACCTTTTATATTTGCCGTACCGTTTCTGATTCATCTCTTCCAAAGCTTTACGGTTCTCTTCTTCAAGGATGAATTTATAGGCTTTGGTGATTTCGGCAAACTCGGCTTCGATCTCCTCCGCCCGGTCCGGCTCCCGCCTTTGATGTGAGCGGGTTTGGCGCATGAGCAGCGTATACCGGTCGTCGAGCTGTTCCTTGGTTGCATCCTCCGGCAGACCCATTCGCTCATAGGCTTCTTTCAATTGGTCCATTCATGTCACCTCTTCTATACTGTGAGAGTTTCCTATTTACCAGTATATAGTGTAGAGGTGGCAGGTTACAAACGTTTATGTGATGTTTCGACACTTGCCGGCTTGATAATGGGTAAACTGTCATGAACAAGCAAAAAATGCCGAATGAAAATGATGCGATATGGTAAATGATTCATAGCTTTCCTGAATGATTATGAATGATTTTGAAAGTTTTAGATTGTTTTTTGGAATGATTATGGTAGTATAAGCTTTGAGGGGGGATTCGATTATGCTGACGGAAGAAAGATACCGAATCATTTTAGAGCGCTTGCAAGAACGCGGCGTCGTGAAGCTGCAGGAATTGGTTGAACTCCTTGAAGCTTCGGAATCAACAGTTAGGCGTGATTTGATCGACCTTGAAGAACGTCAATTATTAAAGCGCATTCATGGCGGAGCGGCTCTGCCGAGCCCTAAGATACAGGAACCTGGAATTGAGGAAAAAACGTTCAAAAACATTCAACAGAAAAAGGTCGTTGCCCGTTTAGCGGCAGCACAGGTGGAAGATGGAGAAAGCATTTACCTCGATGCGGGAACGACCACACTGGCGATGATACCGTTCATCGACGCGAAGGATGTCACGGTTGTTACGAACGGTTTATCCCATATCGAAGCGCTGGTCAGCAAGCGAATCAAAAGTTATCTACTGGGCGGCATGATGAAAATTCATACCAAAGCCGTCATCGGCAGCATCGCGCTGCAAAATATGGACAACTTCCGCTTTGACCGTTGCTTTCTGGGCACGAACGGTGTGGATGTAGAGATGGGTTACACCACGCCCGATCCGGAAGAAGCCTTGATTAAGCGGCGCGCCCACCAGCTGTCCGCCTCCAGTTATGTCCTTGCGGATTCAAGCAAAATAGGTGAGGTTTCCTTCGCCAAATTGTTGGATCTGAACGAAGCGACGCTGATTACAGAGCCCTTGCCGGAATCATGGAAGAAGGCCATTTCACAGAAAACCAAAATAATTGAGGGATCATGATGATATATACAGTTACACTGAATCCTTCCATCGATTACATCGTGGAAGTTGAGCATATCGAGCTTGGCGGTTTGAACAGAATGACCCGGGACATGAAGTTTCCGGGCGGTAAAGGAATTAATGTATCGCGGGTGCTGAACCAGCTGGGAGCTGATAATACGGCCATCGGTTTCCTTGGCGGATTCACCGGTCGTTATATAGACGAGATGCTGGGCAAGGAAGGAATCTGCACCGATTTCGTAAATATCGCGGACGATACCCGCATCAACGTCAAACTTAAGCATGGCGAAGAGACCGAGATTAACGGCCTGGGTCCTATCATCAGCGACGAAGAAACGAAAGAGCTGCTTCATAGACTGTCGCAGCTTCAAGCAGGGGATATCGTTGTGTTGTCCGGCAGCGTTCCGCCTTCGCTGGGACCTGACTTCTATGGCCGTCTTATCGAAGCGTGCCGGAAGAGCGGCGCCGAATTCGTGATGGACACCACCGGAGAGGCGCTGATGAAGGCTTTAGCCTGGAAGCCGCTCCTCGTTAAGCCGAATCATCACGAACTGGCCGAATTATTCGGAGTCGTGATCGACTCAAGCGAGAAGCTTGTGGAGTACGGCCGAAAGCTGCTCGAGCAAGGAGCACAGCATGTCCTTATCTCCATGGCCGGCGAAGGGGCGCTGTTCATCACGACCGATCGGGTATATCACGCGAGCGTACCGTCAGGTACAGTCCGTAATTCCGTCGGGGCCGGCGATTCGATGATTGCCGGATTCGTCGGTACACTTGCGATGGGCAAGGACCCGATCGAGGCATTCCGGACAGGGGTCGCCTCGGGAAGCGCGACGGCGTTCTCGGACGATTTGGCTGTGCGGGAGACGATTGAGCGACTTCTTCCGCAGGTTAAAATCACGGAGTGGTAAGTCGCTTTACATCGAATCACGCGTTATGGTGCGGCTATGGCGTGGTTGTCATCACGATGATATCAAGGGAGTGTGAACCAGCATGAAAATCACGGATTTAATGATACAGGAAACGATGATCATGGACCTGAAGGCGGTCACGAAGGAGACAGCTATTGATGAACTGATCGCAAGCCTGGCTGCAAGCGGGCGGATCAACGATCCGGTCTTGTTCAAAGAAATGATTCTGAAGCGTGAAGCCGAATCCAGTACGGGGATCGGGGGCGGCATCGCGATGCCGCACGCGAAGACGAAAGCGGTTAATGAACCGACCGTCGTGTTTGCCAAGAGCAGTGGGGGCGTGGATTTCGAAGCGCTGGACGGAGAGGCGGCGTATGTGTTTTTCATGATCGCTGCCCCGGAGGGAGCGGGAAATACGCATCTTCGTACCCTTGCAGCGTTATCGCGGCTGTTGATCGATACAGAATTCATCGCCCAATTGATGGATGCGAAGACGCCCGAGGAGGTAACGGCTTTATTCGATTCCAAGCAGGCGGTAGAAGAAGCCGCCAAAGCTGAGAGGGAAGCGGCTAAAAAAAAGGAAGCTGCACAAAAGGAAGCCGAGAACAACCGTCAGGAGTCCGTCGGCGCTCCCGAATCTGACCAACGGAATGCTTCTGCAGGAACTTCGACTGCATTTGTGGTTGCCGTCACGGCTTGCCCGACCGGCATTGCCCACACATTTATGGCTGAAGACGCCCTGAAGAAGAAAGCTCAGGAGATGGGCGTCGAAATCCGGGTGGAGACCAATGGCTCGGAAGGTGCGCAAAACGTGTTAACGGAAGAGGAAATCCGCAGGGCTGCAGGCGTCATCATTGCCGCTGACAAAAACGTGGAGATGGCCCGCTTTAACGGAAAGCCTGTGCTCCAGCGACCTGTCAGCGACGGTATCCGCAAATCAGAGGAGCTGATCCGTAAGGCGATGAGCGGTGATGCGCCGATCTACCGCAGCGAAGGCGGCGGTGAGCCGCAGGCGAAAGGCGCGGAGAAGGGCAGCATAGGCACGAAAGTGTACAAGGATCTGATGAATGGTATTTCACATATGCTGCCATTCGTCGTAGGAGGCGGTATTCTTCTGGCCATCTCCTTCCTGATCGAGCAGCTTGCAGGTGAAAACCATCCCCTCTTCCAGCTGCTGCAGACGATAGGCGGGGGAGACGGCGCCTTCCACTTCCTGATTCCGGTTCTGGCGGGATTCATTGCGCTGAGCATAGGCGATCGCCCGGCATTGATGCCCGGCATGGTCGGAGGCCTGATGGCCCTCAATTCAAATTCGGGATTCCTTGGCGGGCTTGCCGCAGGTTTCTTGGCGGGTTATGTGGTGATCCTGCTGCGCAAAGTGTTTGCCGGCCTGCCAAGAGCGCTTGACGGCTTAAAGCCGATTCTGCTGTATCCGGTTGTCGGCCTTCTTGTCACGGGGACAATCATGTTCTACTTGTTCGATCCGTTCTTCAGCTGGATCAATCTCGGTCTGATTGATATTCTGAACAATCTGGGTACCGGCAACGCGGTGATTCTCGGTCTTATTCTGGGCGGGATGATGTCGATTGACATGGGCGGTCCCTTCAATAAAGCGGCTTATGCATTCGCGATCGGCGTCTTTACATCCAGCGGCAACACGAACGGGGCCATGATGGCTGCGGTCATGGCCGGCGGGATGGTTCCTCCGCTCGCCATTGCGCTGGCAACAACGTTTTTCAAACACAAATTCACGGAGCAGGAGCGCAAATCGGGCGTGACCAACTACGTGATGGGTCTTTCCTTCATCACGGAGGGCGCGATCCCGTTTGCCGCAGCCGACCCGCTGCGCGTACTAACTTCCTGTATCCTGGGCTCTGCGGTTGCCGGCGGGTTGACGCAGCTGTGGAGCATCAACGTGCCTGCTCCCCATGGGGGAATCTTTGTTGCCGCTCTGGCCAATCATGCGCTTTTGTTCTTGCTGGCCGTTCTCATTGGTTCGGTGATATCAGGCATGCTGCTAGGACTATGGAAGAAGCCGCTTGAGCGCAAATAGATTCATGTAAGACAAGACATAGCGAGTTTGGGGTAAGCATTTTTGCTGACTTCCGACTCGTTTTTTTTTCATTGTCGGTTGGGTCATTTCTATAGATGACCGCATGTTATAATCTAGTCGTGATAGAAAATGAAAGGAGAGATAGTAGAGATGATGGAACAGAACAGCAAGGGTCGAGGTCCCGGGCAGCTTATCGAAGAAATCAACCGCACGTCCACAGCCGAAGGGATGGCGGCGGTATGGTTTCTGGGACAGGAGAGCGTTGTCCTTAAGGGTGGGGAGGTTGTCATCTACATCGACCCTTATATGTCGGATGATCTGGAACGCAAAGCGGGATTCCAGCGCGCATTTCCTGCACCGCTGAAGCCGGAGCAAATCACGAATGCGAGCATGGTGCTGATCACCCATGAGCATGACGATCATATGGATCTGGGAACGATTGCGGTCATAGCCAAGCAGAATCCGGAGACCGTCTTTGTTGCACCGGCTTGCTGCCATGAAGCGATGAGAGAGGCTGGTGTTACGCCGGAGCGTTTGTTCGCGGCAGTGTGCGATCAATGGCAGCAGTTTGAGGGCTTCCGACTGATGGCGATTCCGGCTGCCCATGAAACCTTGGATGAGCATGAACAGTTTGGACACCGGTTTGTCGGATATTTGGTGGATATCCAGGGCGTGTTGATCTACCATGCGGGGGATACCGTCGTATATCCTGGTTTGGTAGAAAGGTTACAGGGGCATTCGATTGATATCGGGATGGTGCCGATCAACGGGGGAGATGCCTTCCGCCGGAAAGACGGGATCGTTGGAAATATGGGCTTCCGGGAGGCTGCAGAGCTTGCCGCAGCATCGAGATTCGATCTGACGATTCCGATGCACTATGATATTTTCCCTTGGAATGGAGAGAAGCCGGGGTATTTCGTGGATTATTGTTATGAGAATTATCCCTATATGAAGACCAAGGTGATGGCACGGACCGAGCGTTTGATTTATGTAAAAGATTAAAAGCGAAAGGCGTCCAAATCGATCATGGTGGAATTTTTTTTCAAATGCGGGACAGCAAGTCCGCAATTTTTCGAAATGACAAGCATATAAATGAGACATGCCCTTATAAATGGAGATGTGGGAAATGGTGTCATTTCGAAAACATGTCATTATCGTGATCGGCAGTTTTCTGATCGCGATGGGGACCAATTTTTTTCTTGTCCCGCATAAAGTTTTGGATGGTGGAGTTATCGGCATTGCTCTGATTGCTAACTATGTATTTGATCTACATATCGGATTCGTCATCATTTTGTGCAGCATTCCCATGTTTATCGCAGCCTGGATATTAAATCGCGAAATCTTTTACAATAGTCTGTCAGGCATGCTGATATCCTCATTTATCATCGATTTGCTTTCACCGCTGCAGCAGGTTTTTTTGCGATTTTTTTCCCCGAATGTCATCCTTAGCGCGCCCCTGGGCGGGGCATTGATCGGAGCCGGACTTGGATTTATGCTAAGAAACAATGCAAGCACGGGCGGAACGGACCTCTTGGCGCATTTCCTGGCTAAATATTTGCCATTAAATGTAGGCGTCATTATTTTGCTGATGGATGCGGTTATCATCGGGTTCGGAGGCATCCTGCTATCGGGAAGCACCTTCATGTATTCTGTTCTGACGATCGTAGCAGGCGGGTTTACGACGGGGATGTTCACTCAAAAGCGTTGGTTCAAAAAGAGAAGGATTAAATAAACAGACAAGCCTATCAAGAGTTGACTCTTGATAGGCTTGTCTGTTTTCAAAAAAATAGTTAGAGAAAATCATATATCATAACAGTACATATTTTTTATCTTTGCGCCTGGGCTTCCTTAAAGGCGTTAATATAAGCGCGTGCCTTTTCTGTAATCAGATTGAAGTCACCGCTCTTCAGTGCGTCCTTGGTTAGGTCCGATCCGATCCCGACCGCAAATGCGCCGGCCTTGATCCATTCATGCAGATTATCCAGATTCACGCCCCCGGTTGGCATGATGTTGGCCTGCGGGAGGGGGCCCTTCAGGGATGGAATGACGGATGGAGAGTACAAATTCCCCGGGAAGAGCTTAATGACATCGACGCCAAGCTCAAGAGCGGCGACGATATCATGAACGGTTACGGCACCCGGCATAACCGGGATGCGGTAACGATTGCTGAGCAAAATGGTATCGCGGTCGAAGCCGGGCGAGACCACAAACTCGGCACCGGCAAGAATGGTGATTCTGGCTGTTTCAGCATCCAGAACCGTGCCTGCGCCGATAATGGCATAGTTATCCGCTTGCGGATCGTTGGAGGAATACATTTTGGCCAGCGTTGTAATGGCTTCGGTAGCGAACGGTACAGTCATGGTTACTTCGATAACCTTGATACCGCCTTCAATCGCATGTTTGGCAATCTTGACAACCTCTTCGGGGGAATCCCCGCGAAGGACAGCGACGACGCCTGCATGATGAATTTGTTCGATCAGTCTTAGTTTTTTCATGTTTACACTCCTTCTCGTCTATGAATGGATTCGAAAGAAAAGATGACTCGTTTAAAGAACAGGAGTTAACGTTCGATATGAGCAGCGTTCCCGCGCCGCTGTTGTACCTCTTCCCAGGTCGGAAGTGCTTCCCAATCACCAGGCGCTTGGATCACCAGTGATCCGGTTAAGCCGCCCAATGAGAGAGCCTCTTCGGGTGTCCAGCCTTTGGCGATGCCAGCGAGGAAACCGGCACAGAAGCCGTCGCCTGCGCCCACGGTATCCACCACTTGATCCACCTGCTCAAAAGGAAGGGAATAGGTGTGGTTCTTGTGGACAATGACATTGCTCCCATTGAAACTTTTGATAATGGACATGGCGGGAAGCTGTCGCAGACGATCCAGGATCACCTGCTCGTCCTCTGTTTCGAACAGCAGCTTGCATTCATCATAACCTGGAAGAAAATAATCACAGGCTTCCGCAAGCTCCAGCAATACAGGACGAGCCTCTTCGATATTCCATAGCTTGAGCCTGAGGTTTGGGTCAAAGCTGATCAGGACGCCATGTGCTTTGCATACGGAAATGACATGCCGTATCGTCTCCAGGCAGCTGCTGCTTAAAGCTGCGGTGATGCCTGTAAAATGAAGGATACGGGCATTGGCTATGTATTCGGAGTCTACATGGTCCGGGGTCATTTGACTGGCAGCAGAGCCTTTGCGGTAGTAATAGACGGAGGATTGACCGCGAACGTTCTGTCGCAGCATAAGACCGGTCGGTGCAGCATCCGTTTGTCTGGCGGCGGAAATGTCGACACCTTCTCCTCGAAGCGTTTTCAAAATACCGGTTCCGATCGGATCGTTGCCGAGTTGACCGAACCATCCGCTGCTGCAGCTAAGTCTGGAGAGCCCGATAGCAAGATTGCTTTCGGCACCACCGAAGGATTGTGCCATGCTTCCTCCTTGTCCTATGCCCCGTGTGCCTTCCGGATATAGTAATCCCATCGATTCACCGAACGTGATGACATCGATAGGACGCTTACCATTCTTCATAGAATCTACCCCCTTATATTCAGTCTCCGTTACTAACACTTTACCCTGATGGGGAGGATAACTCAATAATAAATAACACAAGATAAACAACCTCCTATCAAGAGGGATAGGAGGTATGCATGGGCCTTACATGTTTATGGAGCAAACAAAAAACAAATGGTTAGAAACCTTTATACTGAGGCTCTTCCTGTTCAAGCTGCTGAACCCGCTGGGCCACTTGGTCCACGACTTGTTGTGTTTGTTGTGCTGCAGCCGTGAACAAATCTTTGGCATTTTGATCTTGCGTGGACAGTGCAAATTGCTCAAGACTGGCTTGAGCGCTTTTTAAGGATGAGAGACATGTTTTGACGTCGGATGCTACGGTCATTGGTTTTTATCACTCCTTTCATGCGTAATAATGTACGCATTTTGCAGAAGAACATGCATGAAGCATTGACTGGGAAATAATGGTGTGATTTCTATAGGGATATTTGACAATAATCTATAGAGTGATTATCAAGTCAAATGAGGAGGTTTTATTGTGGCCCAATGGTTGGAAATTGTACTTAGAACCTTATGTGCTGTGGTCGTGTTGTTTCTGATGACAAAACTGCTGGGCAAGCGGCAGGTTTCGCAGCTATCTTTTTTTGAATATTTAACGGGGATTACGATCGGCAGCTTGGCGGCCTATATCTCCTTGGATCTTGATGCGAACTGGTATTTGGGATTAGTAGCGCTAGGCGTGTGGGTAGCCTGCTCATTAATTATTGAATTCCTGCAAATCAAGAACAAGAAGGTCAGGGACTTTATCGATTTTAAGGCGACCGTGCTCATTAAAGATGGCAAGATATTAGAAGACAATTTAAAGAAAGAAAGACTGTCTGCCGATGAGTTAATGGAGCAGCTGCGGAAAAAAGACGTGTTTCAGGTCGCTGACGTGGAATTTGCCATCATGGAGTCAAGCGGAGAGATTAATGTGCTGCAGACGCGTGAGAATCTGCCTTTAACTCCTAAAGATCTTGGTATCCAGGTAGCGCCGGAAAAAGTTGCACAGGTTGTGGTCATGGATGGTAAAGTCCTGGATGAACCGCTGCGCGTTATGGGCTTCAATCAGGGATGGCTGGTAGAAGAACTGGACAAGCAGGGCGCAAAGATCAAGGATGTATATCTTGCCCAGGTCGACACTTATGGACAACTAACCGTCGATCTGTATGATGATCAGATCCAGGCTCCACAAAATGAGGAGCGAAAACTGCTCTATGCGAATTTAAAGAAATGTCAGGCGGATTTGGAGTTATTCAGTCTCAGTACGAAGAGTAAAAAGGCCAAGAAAATGTATGAGGAAAGCTCCAAACAGATCGAGAACATTATAGCCGAGGTAAAGCCAATCCTGAATACTTAATTCACCACCGCCGAGTCATAATTCGGCGAAAATCAGAATAGGATATTTTTGTGTATTACAAAAGGAGCCGGTTGCCGCCGACTCCTCGCACAGCAGATCATCACCTGCAAGGTGGATATTTGCTTGCAACCAGACGTAAGAAATAGATTCATCTGTACAAGGGACGGGTCTATTTCTTATTATGGAAGGCAAGGATCGAAACGACCAGAGTGGCGAACGATATCATTAAAGCCAAAGCTTCATTCACGCCCATGCCTATCACCTCCTGCTGCCACCCTTGCCAGCTGGTCTACTGTACTATATAATATGCCAATTGCTTACAATAAAAGAACCTTTTTGTAGGAAGCGCTTACATAAAATGTTGATTTTTTGACGAGATAAGATAGTATAAACTTCAGAGGCTTATCATACTTTCCTTGCGAAGGAGAAGGCTATAATCAGTATAAAAGGTGATGGACCCAGAAACTAAGAGAGCGGCAAATGCTGCTCTCTTATTTCATTTTTCATTTAGATATCGATACAGTTTCAGATTCAAGCGGGTTTATGATTCGCTTTAGGTTTTTGTTGACCCTTGGGTTTGCGTTTGCGGAACAGGGAGACCATCCAATATAAAATGGGGATGAACTCCATAAGAATAAAGAACATCGCCATCCCGAAAGAATTGAAGTCCTGGAGAAAAAGGATCGGATTTTGCGAATACTGATATGCTATCACGATAGCGGTTCCCCCAATAATGGCGATCAGCGGCCCATCCATTTGCTTCAGGTGAAGCAACTTGGCAAGACATCTTACACTTACGTGGATGAGAAAGGCGCTATGGAAAAACATCGAACTGCTCCATAAGCCAATGATAAGCGGATCGGAGTTGCCGAGGAACCCACTGGCTGAGCGCATTAATTCAACAAGTGGATATTGCATCTCCCGCCCTAAATAAGGGCCGAAATTCAGTAAAGCAGAAGCCCATTGGAGCAATATGCCTATCGTCACCAGCATCCCGGCGGCGGCGAGGTTTCGAAATGATTTCCGGTTAAATTGGATATAGGGAGCGAGAAAGAGGAAGACGATCCATTCCGCGAAGAATGAAAAACAGAACAGGGCATCCTTAATGGCCGATTCATAATTGTGATGCCTGACCATCGCAATCATCATATCAAAATGGGCTTCCTTGAAGAAAAACATGTTCATGCACACGATCGCAATGACAATGACGAGAAAGAGCCCGTCTGAAATATAAATCATCGTTTCCATGCCCCATCTGGCGGTAATCATAACGACCAACCCCACGATCAGGAGCACGAACCATTGAGGAGACTCACGCATGTAATTGGTGTCGAAGAATAAGGTGAAGCTTTCGATATCCATTCCTATGTAATTGATCGACCAGAAGAAAACCAAAGCGACGACCGGGATATGAATCCATTTGCTGACAAGTTTACTGCCGAAATCGATCCAAGGTTTCTGAGAATCCCACAGCGCGAGCTTTACCGTAAACCACAGGAAGATTAAACTCATCACATAGCCGCCCAGAATCGCAGCCCATCCTAAGTAAGCAGAGTTCCACAATAGGGGACTGATCAGAAATCCAGTAGGTATGGCGTTAAGGTAGACAAATCCGAAACGGAACAGCTGCCAGGGAGTATTGCGCATGTTGGGTTCGTACATCCTTTCCGTCATAGATTATAGTCCTCTGTGAAAGTAAGCCGATAGATGTTGTTGTTATAGGTTATCAAGCCAACCGAACAGCAGCATAATCAGATGGTTGGGGGTCAGCCGCTCGTTAGAAAGCAAGGCGAATAAATTCCAGACGGTAAACGCAAGGATCAGCAGGAGAACCGTCCATTTTTCACGAGGTGCTTTTGCCTTTTTCTTCGCGATATACCATTCCACCAAGGAGTACACGAGGAACAGAAGAGCGAGCATAAGCAAAACCTCCTTATTTCGGATTCATTTTGAGTACGGATCCGAAGTTTCGAATCTTGATGTCGGTAACAACTTGGATCTCCACTTCGTTTTTGTAATAATCGGGCCAGTCGGCACGAACCTTTTGCCAATGATCCGGATAGTTCCAATCCACCAGCATGCCAAGCTGCAGGATGTCTGCTCCTACTCGCTGCGATGTATGAAGAGCTTTTCTTAAATGACCGGCGATTTGATCATTGAGCTCACGCTCGATGAGCTCTTTCACCTGCAGGGTATCAAGCTTCCTTTGCTTTGGTTTGTATATGACATCGCCCGTTCCGCTTAGCTTTACTGTGAACACCGGATGACCCGAAACCATGCGTACGGACTTATTGGATCTGGATGTGATGACAAACACGCTTGCTTTCTCGCCATCACTCCAATGAACAGTATACATAGGACCTTTCACCTCGTTTACTCCCCAACTGACGGCAAGCGACTCCTTCATCGGGAGTGTGGCAACGAGTTTATGATGACGGAAAAGCGCCGTGCCCTGAATCCCTGCCCAGGGTTCCAGTTTCTCTTGGTCGGCCACCATCGGCTTCAAGCCTGCTGACAAATAGTTCAAAGCATAGCCTTGATTGGCCGATTCGGCATAGAGGCAGTCCTTCAGGTTCGTCACGATCATGTTGTGCTGGTCTGCAAAGCGGGTGAGCACCTCCGAGGGCATCTGCTCAAAGACCGGCGTCAGCTCCGCGACTTTTTTAGCGTCTCCGGGTGCAACCATTAAATAAATATTCAGGTTGGTTGTCGGTTCTCGCTGAAGCCAGTCCGTAAGCTCCTCTAATCCCGCCTCCGCGAAGCTTTTGCCCACGATTACGACCTTGGTGTGACTGAAGTCAAAACGTCTGGAAAGATCCCGTTGAATCAGGTGCAGGGCATCCTGCACGGTACTGGAGGTCTTGGTTACCATGGCATACGGGTCACCACCACCTTGGCCGCCTGCTTGGCTTCCAGATGTAAGCCGATTTGGAAGGGGGGCACTGATCGTAACTTCTACGGTGTCTTTTTGCTGACCCTTATTCACATACATGGCAAATACAAAGGTTTGCTCATTGATTTCAACCTTGGTCATCGTGAAACCGCAACCCGTTAACAGAGTCAGGGGAAGCACCAATTTGAACAAGTTAAACCATTTGAGTAGAGGCATTATGGCTTTCTTCTCCTTAAATTGTTGGAAGACGCATAGGTTTTAGGCCGGTTCTTCATCAGCATGGATGGTGCCCGCAAAAAGGTATCCTTCCATTCGGATATCACAAGCGGCGCAACCGGCTGCAGATAAGGCGTATTAAACGACTTCAGGGAAGCCATGTGGCCATACACAAGGAAGGCAGCGGCAAACACGCCGATAAGGCCGAGTGTCCCTCCGAGAATGAGTATGGGGAAACGCAGCAAGCGGAACGCAAGCCCAAGCTCGAAGTGCGGAATGATATAAGAAGCGATTCCGGTTATCGAGACCACAATGACCATCGGGTTGGATACGACGCCCGCTTCCACTGCGGCCTGTCCAATGACGATGGCGCCGATAATGGATATCGTCTGCCCGACGGGCTTCGGGATGCGGGTTCCGGCTTCCCGCAGCGCTTCAAAGGTTAGTTCCATGATCAGTGCCTCCGCTAAAGCGGAGAACGGGATATTCTCACGCGATGCCGCAATGGTGATCAGCAGATCGGTGGGTATGATGGATGGCTGAAATGTCGTGATCGCCACATATAGTGAAGGCATCAGTAATGAAATAATGGCGAACACGAACCGGACAATCCGGATCCAGCTGGAGGAGAAGAAGCTGTGATAATAATCCTCGGACGACTGCAGCAGGGAAAATAGAGTGACAGGCACGATTAGTGCCGACGGCGTTCCATCCTGCATAATGCCGACCCTGCCTTCAAGCAGAGAAGCGGCAACGGAATCCGGTCGCTCTGTGTATTGAAACTGCGGAAACGGGGATTTCACGCCTTCCTTCATTTGCTCAGACAAGGTGCTGATCCCGAAGGTGCCATCAATGGATATGCTATTCAGCCGCCGGTCCACTTGAGCGACAACTTCGGGTTTGCATAAACCGTCGACATACACCATATATACGGCGGTCTTGGAATATTGGCCGATCTGATAACGTACGGTTTTGAGGTCCGTATGCTTGATTTTGTGCCGGAGCAGCGATAAATTCGTGCCAATGTCTTCGATAAAAGCTTCTTGCGGCCCGTTCACCACGAGCTCATTCTGAGATTCCGAAACCGCCCGTTTCTGATACAACGCGATGTCAAATAAATAAGCCTCTGCCAACTGCTCCACAACCACTACCGCTGTGCCTTCGACAATCATATTGGCAATATACTCCGCCGAGGAAGATCGATGAAATGGAACCGACAGGACATCTCCACGATCCATACGGTCAATAAAGTCGTTAAAATTATGCTGAATCAACGCGGCTTCCTTAATCAGGGGTTTAACGATATGTTCGTGCAGGGTGCTGATATCCACAATGGATTCAATGTAGATGGTGGTGCACGTCGATCCATGGATACGTAAGGATTGATAGATGACATCCTCGCAATTCGCAAGCCGCTCTTTAACAGGGTCAAGCAGTACGTGCTGCGCCTTCGTTTTCACTTTCGTTTTCCCCTCCTTTTGCCGGTAGTAGTAAAGGCTCATCCTCTTTAGAATGCCGTGTTTTTAGCAATTTATACCGAATTTTCCAGAGGAACCGGCTAGGGCAGAAGAGGAGTTGAGATTAAGGCAGGGACAATGCAACTTGCTTCTGAAAAATAAAAAAAGCGCCTAGGAAGGGGGTTCCAGGCGCTTTTCCATGTGAGCTTTAATTAAGACTTTGATTTTCCTCTTCGAATGGATTTTTTGATTTTATGAAGCAAGGGTCTACGGTAAACGGAGAGCATGATGCGCAGCAAAATATAGAGTATCAATGTAGACAGGATGCTGTTGATGAGGGCACCGACAAGAAAGTTGACGCCCATATCGCCTAATCTGCCAAAATGGCTCGTCTCAATTCGATAATCCGTCTCAGGCACAGGCACCGAGAGGGCATCTTCGATTTCAAAGGTTTGGGGAAATGTGGTGAACAGATGCACAAATACCCCGATTCTATAGTTTAAATAGAACAGGATCGGCCACAATACGGAGCCTGCCGAAGCTGCAAGGAAGGCGGAGGGGATGTTCGCGCGAACCAAGCGAGACAACAGCGGAGCCAGCAGCAGATCAATGCCAAAGGTTGGATACCAGCAAGGGAAGAAGCCTACGGCAAAACCGAGCGCAATTCGATGATCGCTATTTTGCATGCGGAGAGTCCGGAGAATATAGTATTTCAGTCGTCGAATGTATTTATGAAGCAAAACCGTCTCCTCCTGCACGTACTAAATACAATAATGAAGGGATTGGAACCCCAAATCATATGTAGGGGATTCTATTTATAATAGGAAGAACTTTCAAGAATTATATAGTAGTGCTTGTAAACCGTCAATCGATGAAGGATCAATATATGTGTGGAGTATTACTTTGACATGCATAGTAATATGCGTTATATTATACCCATTCCATTCCGTTAGGGAGGTCCGGGTATTTGATTGAATCCTTACATAACAGTGATTTGATACGTGGCAATATTGATACCTTTATTCTGCGCGTGTTATCGGACGGGGATAATTACGGCTATCAGATCATTAAAGAAATTTCGCTACGAAGCGGGAATCGATTTGAGTTGAAGGAGCCTACATTATATTCCAGTCTGAGAAGGTTGGAGAAGCAGGGATTCATCCGTTCCTATTGGGGAGAAGAAACCCAGGGCGGAAGGCGCAAATATTACAACCTCAGCCAGGAGGGACAGGGACGCTTGCTGCAAAATCAGGAGGAATGGAAGGCTGCGCGCGAGATTATCGATGTTCTGATCGGGAACGGAAAGGAGCTGACAGATCAATGACCAACAGGCATGACTTAGAGATCTTTGTGGACCGTCTATTTGCGAATCAACGCAAAACCAAGGAAGTGGTAGAGCTGAAGAATGAGGTTCTCAGCAATTTGGAGGCGCGGGTTACGGATTATATGGAGAACGGCATGGAATATCAATCAGCCATCAGTCTGGCGATCGATAACATCGAAGATATCGAGGCCCTCATTGACGATAATCAAAAAGTTTACAGCTACCGTTTCCGGTATGACCTTGTTCAGAGCGCGCTTATTTATTCCTTGTTGGCGTGGATCGTCACCATCCCGGCCCGATTTTTGCCAAGCGGTATAGGGGTGAACACCCTCCTGCTGTGCGTCGTTGTCTTAACCGGAGCGGTGTATCTTTCCATGTCACGGCATCTGAAACGGTATGAGAAGCAGACAGCTGTCATCAACGCAGGTAAATTGGCCAAATGGAGCAAAGGGGCATGGTGGCTGTGGTCGATATTTATCGTCGTTGTATCCATGTACACCTTCGTGATTCAATACGGCAGTGATCTATGGTTTGGGCGAGAATTGCGGATCGATGGGCCCTATTCGTTCTATGTGACCGTCATGCGATATGCCATCCCAATGACGTCGGTCATCATTCCGCTGCTTGTCCAAAAAGCTTGTAAACTAACCCTTCGACTTGAGGTGAATGAACCATGAGCAGAAAAAATTGGCTGATCGTTGCACTCCTGCTTGTCGGCGTAGCGGGTATGGCTGCATTAGAGGGAGTCATCAAGCCCAGGGCCAACGAACAGGCCGTTCAATATGAAGCGGCGCAGAATGATCCGTTAACGCATGATATCCGGAATTCGTTAGGCTTCGCCAGCCCGTATATGGGGAATGCCGGGAACCTGATCAATTTGAATGCTTCGCTTCCGATGCGTGACATCGGGCGCACATTTCAGCTGTACCCGGAGGAATTGACGGCCGAGCTCCGATTCCAGGCCAGGGCTGGTGATCTGCAAGAGGAGAAGCTGAAGCAGCTGCTGGTTTATAATTCCACTGCGAATTTTGCCATGATTGATAATTTGCAGAAGCTGATCTTCGTCTTTGAAGACCAAGCCTTCACCATCCGGCGGGACGAGGTGGAGTCGTGGTATGGCAGCCAGGTTACGCTTGCTTCATTACGGGATGCCGGGACATGGGAGAAGGAAGTTCAATCCCGTCTTGATGATAGGAAGTATGTTAGTGATTACGTAGAGAACCTGGTTGAACGTAAGTATCTATAGAGATAAAAAGCGTGCAGTAGAGTTAAAGCGAAGGGGAGTATAGGGATGGGAGCGGAGCAACGCCAATTAAGTTTGGGTGCTTTTCTAATGAATTACGGCCATCATATCGCCGCTTGGCGGCATCCCGGTTCGGCGGGGGTCGGAGCCGTGGATTACGATTTCTATAAGCGCTGCACTCAAGCAGCCGAACGCGGGAAATTCGATATGGTATTCCTTGCGGACAACAACTCAATTCCATTGATCGAGGATTTGCAGACGAATGTCAGCTTTCTGCAGCCTGAAGCGCTGACCATGCTCAGCAGTCTGGCTGGCGTTACGGAGTATGTTGGATTAGCCGGCACGGCATCTACCACATTCAACGAGCCCTACGCTTTGGCAAGGCGCCTCTCCACGCTGGATCATATCAGCGGCGGCAGAGCCGCATGGAATGTGGTGACCTCTACGAAGGATGCAGAGGCACGCAATTTCGGCTCGGCTGTATTAATGGAGCACGGGAAGCGGTATGAACGGGCGGAGGAGTTTCTACAGGCTGTGACGGGATGTTGGGACAGCTGGGAGGACGATGCCCTTGTGTTGGATCGGCAGAGAGCTGTCTTTGCGGATACGACCCGGATTCATCGGGTGCATCATGAAGGAGCGTTTTTCAAGGTGGAGGGTCCGTTGAACATGCCCAGATCTCCGCAAGGCAGGCCCGTTATCATTGAAGCGGGAACCTCGGAAGCGGGAAGAAGGCTGGCAGCCCAAACAGCCGATGTTGTGTTCACGGCCTGTGAGAGTAAAGAAGATGCGATAAGGTATTACCGCGAGTTTAAGGACTTGCTCAAGGAGTATGGACGGGAAGGGGAAGAGGTGAAGGTGCTGCCGGGCCTGCTGATCTTCCTCGGAGAGAGCGAAGCCGAAGCATTGGCGTATCACCGGACGTTCAGCGAGCTCATCGTGCCGGAAGCAGGGGTGAAATATGTATCTCAATTGCTAAATGCGGATTTGACCGGATATCCGGTAGACGGTCCGCTGCCTGATCTGCCGAGGGAAGGGAACAGCAGCCGGGCGATCATGATTATGGATATGGCTGCGAAATCGGGCATGAGCATTCTGGAGCTTGGCCGGCATTACGCGGTCTCCAGAGGTCATATGACGATGATCGGAACCCCGCAGCAGATTGCCGATCGGATCGAGGATTGGTTTCGAAGCAGGGCTTGCGACGGATTCAACATAATGGCCCCTTTGCTTCCGGGTGGTCTCGAACAGTTTGTGGATCGTGTAGTACCGCTGCTCCAGCAGCGCGGCGTGTTTCGCGAGGACTATACAGGCAGAACGTTACGGGACCATCTCGGTCTCATCCGGCCGAAAACCCAACATGAAAAATAATTGACGACAAAATTAGACGGTGCTATAATCCTACTTAACATATCGGAAATAATAGAATTAATGCACATTCTACCGGACAGCCGGAGATGCATCCTTGGATCAACTTGTGATCCGAGGAGTGTCTTCGGCTGTTTTTTTAGATATCAGACTTCGAAGCAGGGGCTTTCCTGATATCGCAAGAAAACCTGCCTTTGAATCGCGGTCGCTCATCCTTGAAAAAACCCCGATAGAGGTTTTCTTATATGAATCTTACGAGGAGGCTGCAATGATGAAGTATAGAGCGCTGGGCAGAACCGGAGTTCAAGTGTCGGAGGTGAGTCTGGGGACGATGGCCTTCGGGCGCTGGATCGATGAGAGGGCTTCGGCCGCCGTATTGGACCAGGCACTTGGTTCTGGCATTAATCTGATCGATACGGCTGACGTGTATGGCACGGGCATGGATAACGGAAATGTAAACCAGCTCGGGGAAGCGGAAGACATTCTAGGCAGGCTGCTGAAGGAGCGAAGACAGTACATTCTCCTTGCAACCAAGCTGCATAACCGCATCGGACACGGCATCAATGACCAAGGTCAAAGCCGCTATCATATTTACCGCGCGCTGGAGAACAGCCTTGCCCGGCTCCAAACGGATTATATCGATCTCTATCAAGTACATCGGTTTGATGAGTTTACCCCGCTGGACGAGACGCTTGAGGCGCTTACGGATCTTGTGCGTCAGGGCAAAGTTCGCTATATCGGCTGCTCGAACTACGCCGCTTGGCAGCTTGCCAAAGCCCACGGCATCAGTGCGCTGCATGGCCTTCGCCGATTCGAGAGCGTGCAGCCGGAATACAGCCTCATTACGAGGGAGATCGAACGCGAGCTGATCCCCTTTGCCCTGTCCGAGCAGGTCGGGGTTATCGTGTACAGTCCGCTCGGCCGGGGCATATTGTCAGGGAAGTACCGGGCGGGCGAAGCTCCCCCATCGGACTCGCGCCTGGCTGCAGGTGAACAGCGATTACAATTGCTGCTGAACCAGAGGCATGCTCTTTCTATTGTAGAAGCGATCCGGCCGCTGGCTGAGCAGCGGGGATGGACGCTTCCGCAGTTCGCCCTGAACTGGGTGCTCAGCCGCCCGGGCATCACGTCAGCCATTGTCGGGGCATCCAAGCCCGAGCATATCGCGGAAACATTGAAGCATTCGGATGAGCGGCTGACAGAGGAAGAACTGCAGGAGATCGACCGCTTAACGGAGGAACTCCGCGGATAAAGCGGATATATAGGTGACACACCCATACAGCACGATATCAACGATAACCAATATGAATCAGGAAGGTGACACAACCATGAGTTTAAAACGTCGTCAATTGCATCTTGGATTGTTTTTATTCGGGACAGGCTATCATCCAGCGGGCTGGAGACTGCCCGAAGGCAAGACGGACGGGGCTTACGATCCCCAATTCCTGAAGGAGGTTGCCCAGAAACTCGAGCAGGCCAAGTTTGATTTCTTCTTCTTGGGGGACCGGTTGGCCACGAGCGCCGATATGCAGCATTTATTCCCTTCCCAAATGACGCGGCTGGAGCCGTTTACGATGCTGTCCTATCTGGCTGCGGCAACGGATAAAATCGGTTTGATCGGCACGGTGAACACCACCTATGCCGAGCCTTACAACATCGCCCGCTTCACGGCATCGCTGGATCATCTTAGCCAGGGCCGGGCCTCATGGAATGTCGTGACAGGCTCCGATCCGCGGGCCGCACTGAATTTCAGCCGGGAGAAGCATTGGGATAACGCCAAGCGGTACGACTACGCCGAGGAATTTATCGAAGTTGTGAGCGGGCTGTGGGACACCTGGGAGGATGACTCTCTTCCGCGGGACAAAGCAAGCGGCGTGTTCGCCGACGGAAGCAAGGTGCACACGCTGGACCATGTCGGCGAGCACTTCTCCGTCGCCGGGCCGCTGAACATTCTGCGCCCGATTCAGGGGCAGCTACCCCTAATCACGGCGGGAACCTCCCTGCGCAGTCAAATGCTGGCGGCCAAATATTCCGACATGGTCTTCACCGGAACGAATGTGAAGGAAGTCGCCGTGAAATTTTTCAAGGAAGTGAAAGGCCGTCTGGCGGAGTATGGAAGGGAGGATTCGGATTTGAAGGTCCTGCCGGGGCTGGTTCCGATCGTGGGCCGGACGGAGGAAGACGCACGGGCCAAATATGCGGAGCTGAATGAACTGGTTGTGACCGATTACGATCTGGGTCCGCTGTCGGATAAGATCGGGATCGATCTAAGGGGATATTCCCTGGAGGATCCGCTGCCGGATGTATCCGCTTCGGAAACGGCACTGCAATGGGCCGACTTGGCCAGAGGGGCCAACGGGCGCGAGGATATTACGGTCAGGGATCTGTTCTATTTCTTCACCGTGACGGTCCGCGGGCATCTGCTTGTTGTCGGCAGCGCGACGCAAGTGGCGGATATCATCGAGGAATGGTTCCGGGATGAAGCGGCTGACGGATTCAATGTGTGCCCGCCTTATATGCCGGGTGGACTGGATTTGTTCCTGGAGTTGGTTGTCCCCGAGCTTCAGCGTCGGGGATTGTTCCGTACCGAATATGAAGGCAGCACCTTCCGGGAGCACTTGGGATTGAGCCGCCCCGGGAACCGCTATGATCTGATTGCGAAGGGGTGAGCCTGATGGGAACGAGGAAAGCCAAGAAATTCCGCGGCATCTGGGCAGGGCAGGCGGTTTTGCTGCTGATTATACTGGTCATCTGCGAGCTTCTGGTTCGTACGGAAACCGTCAGCAGCCTGTACCTGCCCGCACCTTCCCAGGTATTCCGAGAGCTGTTCAAACTGTTCGGCGACGGGGAGATTTGGAAGCATCTGTATGTCACCCTGGCCGAATTCGTTGCGGGCTACGGCATTGCCGCCCTTGGCGGTTTGGCCGTCGGCATGGCTCTGGTGCTGATCCCTTGGGCGGAGCAGTTCTTCCGGCCGTATCTCTCGGCGCTGATGGCGATTCCGAAAGTCACGATTGTGCCGCTGCTTGCGCTTTGGCTCGGGATCGGGGTCACGCATAAAATATCGATTGTGTTTCTGTTCTGTTTCTTTACGATCACGGTCAATACGATGACCGGCATCAAACAGACGGCGGACAATCATCTGAAGGTCGCCCAAGTATTCGAGGCCACGCGGTACCAGACCATCATGAAAGTGATTTTGCCATCGGCTTCGCCAACCATTTTTGCGGGTCTGCGCCTATCGGCTGCAACCGGACTGGTCGGGGCTCTGTTTGGGGAGATGCTCGCGTCGAAGGATGGCCTTGGGAATATTCTCGTGAAGGCGACATCGCTGTATAATACCGCGCAGGCCTTTGCTATCGTAGCGCTGGTTACCGTTGTATCCGTACTTATTATTTCATTCATCGATTTGTTGGAGCGCAATGTGTTCTTGAAATGGAAATCATCATAGTTCATCAGAAAAAGCTTCACTTACAGGGGGAGAGATCCATATGAACAGAAGAGAAATACGTCCATACCTTATAGCTCTTGCGGCGATATGGCTGATCGCCATGACGGCCGGCTGCGCAAGCGGTCAAGATAGCGGCAAGGGAGCAGCATCGTCCACCGGAGACGGAGAAAGCGCGGCAGGCACCAAGCTGGAGAAGATCCGGTACGCCCCGCTTAGCGGCGTCAGTGGATTGGCGGTGTCCTTCGGGGCGGAGAAGGGATTCTTTGAGGAGGAAGGGCTTGACGTCGAATTTATCACCACCAAGGACCCGATTGCCGGTCTGACCAGCAAGGACATTGACGTGGTTGACGTGGCCACGACGACGGCGATTGTGGCTGCGGGCAAGGGCGCTCCCGTCAAAATCGTCTCCTCCATGTTCCGGACCAAGGGGCCGTTCTATCTGATTGCCTCGCCGGAGATAAAGAGCGTGGAAGACCTGAAGGGCAAGAAGGTGGGCATCGCCGTGTTCGGCAGCGGGCTGGAGGTGTATACGCAGGTCATCCTGAAGGAACATGGGTTGGAGCCGGAGGATGTGACCTTCATTGCCAACAGCACGCATCAGGCGGCTTACGCGAGTCTGGAAACCGGGCAGGTCGACGCCACCATCATCCATGAGCCGTTCGCTTCTCTTGCGGAAAAGCAGGGGAAAGGCCATATCATCGCTACAGGATGGGATTACCTGCCGACCTTCCACACCGGTGTGCTGGCGGCGCGCGACGGTATTCTGGATGAGAAACCGGAATTGGTCGAGAAGCTGCTGCGGGCCTATTTCAAATCCCAGGAATATGCGAAGAGCCATCCGGAAGAGTACAAGGCTTACTATCTGAAAAATATCGAGATCGATCCCGAGGTGCTGGATCTGGCGCTCGAGCGTGAAGAGGTGCTGTGGGAGAACAATCCGGACGTGGACATCAATGCGCTGAACGACACCCAGCAGATTCAGAAGGAATTGGGCTTCCAGGATGAGATCTACAAGGTGGAGGACATTCTGGACCTCAGATTTATTCCGACAAAATAAAGTGTGGCAGGAGGCCTTCCTATGTCTGGCTTTACGGTGAAAAATGTCTCGAAGGTATATGACGGTGATCTTCCTACGATCACGCTTCAACATATCAATTTGCAGGTCCGGGACGGCGAATTCCTGTGCATCCTTGGGCCGAGCGGCTGCGGGAAAAGCACGCTGCTCGAACTGCTGGCGGGGTTGCAGCTCCCGACGGAAGGCGAGATTTTGCTGGATGGCGCGAAGGTTAAGGGACCCACCCGGAGCTCGGGGGTTGTATTCCAGGATGCATCCCTGTACCCGTGGCGGACGATTTCACAGAACGTGGGTCTCGGGCTGGAGCTGGGCGGCATGAAAAAGACGGAGCGGCAAACGCTCGTAGACAAATATCTGAATATGGTCGGTCTCCAGGGATTCGGTTCAAAATATCCCCATCATCTGTCGGGAGGCATGCGGCAGCGCGCAGGGATCGCAAGGGCACTCGTGAGTAGTCCGAACATCCTCCTGATGGACGAGCCTTTTGGCGCGGTGGATCATCTTACCCGGCTTCAGCTTCAGTTAGATCTGCTCCGCATATGGCAGGAGGAGAAGAAGACGGTGGTATTTGTGACCCATGACGTATCCGAAGCTGTTTTTCTCGCAGACCGAGTCGTCCTGTTGTCCCCGCGTCCCGGGCGAATTCACCATATTTTCGACGTTCCCCATGAGCGTCCACGCAAGCGGGAGGATGCCAGTCTGCTGAAGATTCAGAACGATATCTACTCCGCGATTTATGATGTGAAGACGGAAGCGGATTTGGAATTTACTATTTAAAAACAGCCGCTGGAAATCAGAAGGGACGTGAAGCTATTGTCAAATGTCGTAAGCAAGGAATGGGTGCTGGAACAACTGCAGTCGAACCCGGGTCAGCTGGTTATCGCGGATGTCCGATTCAGCCCGGGCGATCCGGGTTACGGCTTTGAGGCTTACCGGTATGAGCATGTGCCCGGCGCCGTATTTGTTGATTTGAAAAAGGATCTGATGGATCCGCCAGGCGAGCATGGCGGCCGGAGTCCGCTGCCGCAACCGGATGAGCTTGCCCGGCGATTCGGCAATCTCGGAATCGATGCGAGTACGCCTGTCGTTGTCTATGACGATGATCTTCGGCCGGAAGGAGCGCGGTTATGGTGGATTTTGAAATACCTGGGCCATGGGTCGGCATATATATTGGATGGAGGATTCGCAAGCTGGAAGTCAGCCGGATATCCGCTTACTTCGAAGAAGAGCGAGTTAACTCCGCGTGTATTCCAGGCAAGTGTCCAGAAGGATTGGCTGGCTGATGTGAACGAGGTGAGGGCAAAGCTTGGCGCAGCCGGCGTGACCCTGCTCGATTCAAGGGACTGGAAACAGTTCACGGGAGAAACAGCGCCGCTGGATTCGGTGGCCGGACATATTCCGGGGGCGGTGCACGCCTTTTGGAAGGACGGGATGGACGAGGACGGTACATGGAAGGGAGCAGAGCGGCAGCGGGAACGTTTTGCCGGAATATCTCCCGAGGATGAAGTGATTGTGTATTGCGGCTCCGGGCTGTCCGCGTGCCCGAACGTGCTGGCTTTGCAGGAAGCCGGATACGGTAAGGTGAAGCTGTATGCAGGCAGCTGGAGCGACTGGATCAGCTACAAGGACCATGAGATTGCCGCAGGTGAAGTTTGATCATGGATCATGCTGAGACTGGCGCAAGTTAAGGTGCTTCTCGCAGGTTATCCCGACTTGACGTAAGATTTATCGACGGTATAGTTGAAAACATAACTGTTCGAAATCGACATGCGGCAAGGGGGTTAACAACCTTGATGGAATGTAAAAGTTTTATTGGCGCACATGATGAACATTGGGAAGATGACGGCTTAAGAAGCCACCAGGAACTTGAAATTACGTTGATAATGGAAGGAAGCGGCCGCTTTTGCGCGCACGGCAGGGAAGCGAGAGTGGAATCCGGGAACGTAGTTCTCATTCCGTCCGAGGTTCCCCATTCGTTCCACGCGTTGTCCCCTATTCGCTTCGGCGTGCTTTTGGCAGACCGCATTCCGTCTGAGGTGAAAGGGCTGTTCGACAGGCTTATTCAGGATGGCCGCACTCGTATCATCGCCCTGTCCCGTCTGGATCGGGACCGTTATGAACGCTTGTTCCGCGAATGGCTGAGAATCCGTTCTGCTCCGTTGAAAGACCCGATACGGAATTATACGGTCTGGGTGGAGCTGCTTTTATTGTTTCTTAACGAACACGCCCATTCCGATCATCAGGCGCTGTCCATCTCGTTCATCGGCGACTACATCCGTCAGCATATCCGGGATCCAATACATGTCTCTACCCTGGCGGAAATGGCGGGACTGTCCGAGGATGGCTTCCGCAAGCAGTTCGCCAAAATATACGGCATGACCCCGAAGCAGTACCAGCAGCAATGCCGGCTTGCGGAAGCGAAGTGGCTCTTAAGCTCCTCCGATAAAGACCTCCAGTCGCTTGCCGAATCGGTCGGCTTCTCCCAGCTTCACTCGTTCTCGCTCTGGTTCAAAAAAATGGAGGGCTGCCCCCCATCAGAGTGGAGAAACCGGCAGCGCCTATATCATCACTAACGCGCTTACGATAGCCTACCGCGGATGCAGACGAGTTTTGCGTAAATTTGGTTCGGTTTTCGGTAACGACTTCCTCTTCCGGATCCACTAGGATAAGGATACTTGAAGCGTGCATGTTTCGCTTCAGGTTATGCTGACGGACAGAAAGGGAGGTTTGTTATGAAGGTGACCATCGGACAACGGGAATTGGAGTGGGGAGGTAAATACCTCACGGAATTAAGAGACTGCAATGACATGCTAGAGGATACGGTAGCGCTGCGAAACCGGCTGCAGGAGGATGGATATCTCCTGATTCGTGGTTTCCATAAGCGGGAACAAGTCTTGAACGCAAGAATGGAGTTCTTGAACAAACTGGGGGCCATGGGCAGGCTGGATCCCCATGCCCTTGTCGAAGACGGGATCATCGGATCGGAGAATAAGGGCGGAATGTGGGGCGGCAGTACCGAGCAATTGCAGCCGGATTTCCCCCAGTTTTTGGACGTCGTCAATTCGCCGACGGTGCTGGACTTCTTTGGACGATTGCTGGGCGGCGCCGCGATGACATACGACTACAAGTGGCCGCGCGCCGTCGCTCGCGGAGGCAATACCGGCGCTCATTACGATGTTGTGTATATGGGTAGAGGCACGAAGAATCTGTACACCATGTGGACGCCGTTTGGGGATATCCCTCTTGAAATGGGAACGTTGGCGATGTGTCTCGGGTCCCAGCATTTTACGAAAATCAAGCAGACCTACGGGGAAATGGACGTTGATCGTGACAATGTTGCCACGGGCTGGTTCTCCGAGGACCCCGTCGAGATTGTGGACCGCTACGGCGGGCAATGGGCGACGACCGCTTTTGAAGCCGGCGACGCCATTATATTCGGAATGTACATGATGCACACCTCGCTGAACAACAACACCAACCATTACCGAATCAGCGCGGATACCCGTTATCAGCTTGCATCCGAACCGGTGGATGAGCGATGGATCGGCCGCAAACCCAAAGGTCATTATGCTTGGGGACGCACGCCGCAGAAGTCGGTAGCTGAAGCCCGCATGGAATGGGGAGTATAAGCGTTCCCATGGCTTAAGCTCGGATTGCGAGTAGAGCACATCGCAAAAAAAAGAACACAAAGCTCGCCGACCAGATCACTGGAGGCACAGCCATGGGCTGTGTCTTTTTGTTGTTTTTTACCTGATGAAGGCAGGCGTAACTGCCAGGGTTCCACGGTAGCTGGAAACATTCTTTTTTTGTGAGGGAGGGATATCATGTGAAGGAGTTGGCCTTTGAGTATGCCGAAATGAAGTACTGCATACCGTCGGATATGGAAAGAAAGGGCGGAATCTGGATTCTCCGTACAGGCCGCAGCACGGCAAAACCCCATTATTACGTGGGCCCCAAAGTATCCGAAAACTATTCGCTGCATTTTGTTCTAAGCGGAAAGATCTCACTGGCTTACGGGGATGAGGAGGTCACTTTGTCGGAAGGGGACGTCTTTTGCCTGTTCCCTCATACGAGGTTCAGTTACTGGGAACCGAATCGCCATTCGGAGCCGTCGCTGCGTACGCAGTGGGTCGTCCTGGATGGAGAATTGACCGACAGTGCATTGACCCGGATCGGGTTACATCCGGGCAAGCCCTTTATGTTTGCCGTGATGAAGGGGGAGCTGCAGGCGGTGTTGAATCAAATATACGGGTGTGTGGATGACGATACCATTGGCAACGAATTTGGACGACAGAAATGGTTATATCAGCTGTTTGAACTGCTGGCTGCCGCCACGGTCAAAAGAGGGAGTAAAACGAACTGGCTCGAGCAAAGCGTTCATTATATGGATTCCCATTACATGGAGGGGATCACGGTCACGGATGTTGTCGAGTATGCCGGCGTACACCGGACGCATCTGTATTGTGAGTTTATTCGGGTGTATGGCATCAGTCCGAGTCATTATTTAATGAAGCTGCGGATGGAGCGGGCAGCGGTGCTGCTGACCGAAACCGATGTGTCCGTGACGGAGGCTGCTTTTTCGCTGGGATATTCCAACCTCCACACGTTCTCGAGAGCGTTCGCTAAATATTACCGCACGTCCCCCAGCTCGTATCGGCAGCAGCACGTGCCGGTACCCATATAGTGAATCAGACGGGTAGGATAACAGGACTGTGACAGGGTGGAGCATAAGGCCCGTTGCAGTCCTTTTTTGCTTGGCAAGGCAGCAAGAGCCGTTAAATAGTGTCGTTTTATCCTTGAAATGGCTAAGATTTCCAAGTGATTTGCGTGTAGGATAGAATGGATCAACCATTCTTGGTGGTCACACGGCTATGAGATGAAGGGAGGGATCGAGCGGTCAGGGGGATGAGCAGCACGGGATCTTCGAGCTTTTTTCCGTTTATTACATTTCAAGAAAGAGGTGTTATTCATGAAAAAGCTAAGTGTGTTCAGAAAGAAAATGACGACAATGCTTATGGCTGGCAGCTTGTTATGCGGATTGTTGGTACCGATTCAAGCGTCGGCTGCCAACGTTGCATTTAATGAGCCGCTGAACGGCACGAACCCTAATCTGTTTTATACTTCCGATGGATGGGCGAATGGCCCGGATTTCGGGGTGGGCTGGAAGGCGGCAAACCAGGAGTTCTCTAACGGAATTATGGCTTTACGGCTTGACAATGCGGGATGCCCTGCGAACTGCTCGGGCAAATCCTACGCTTCCGGTGAATATGCGACACATCTGAAGTACGGCTATGGCCGGGTTGAAGCGCGGATCAAAGCGGCTAAGGGAACGGGCTTGGTGACGAGCCTCTTTACGTATTCCGGTCAAGCCACAGGCACGTCCAATGACGAAATCGATATTGAAATCCTGGGGAAGGACACCACGAAGATGGAAACGAATTATTTTACCAATGGCGTAGGCCAGCACAGCACCATCATCAATTTAGGGTTTGATGCGTCGCTCGATTTCCATAATTATGCGTTCGAATGGTCACCCTCGTCCATCAAGTGGTACGTAGACGGCCAACTGGTTCATACGGAGAATGGCTCCCGCGGGGCGCTTCCGACGAGTCCGGGCCATATCATGGTTAATCTGTGGTCAGGATCGGGACCGGCTGAGATATGGACCGGAACATTCAATTACCCGGGTTCGCCGGTACGCGCGTACTATGACTGGATCAAATTCACGCCGGCCAACTAATTTATCGGGTATTCGGCAGATGATTTTATCAGGTATGTTGGAGTTTCTTTGATTAGCATCCGCTTATTGTTCTGGAATCATCGCACCAACAAGCTGTCCCAGGTCAGAAATGACATTTGGGGCAGCTTTTTATTTACAACTATGAAATATAGATGGTAGAGTTTTTTACAACAAATGTATGGATGCAACGCTTACAAGAAAATATCGGTTATGGAGGGATTTATCATGCCATCGATCATGCGGGAAGAAGCGATACCGAAGGAAAAAGTAATATTAGCCAAGAATTATCCGATTTTTGTCGCCGATACGATTGGCGTGACCAGCCCCTATCAGAAGCTTCATTGGCACAACGTGCTGGAGATAAATTACATCAAATCCGGTATGGGTTACTACATCATCAACGGGCAAAAATTTGAATTCCAGCAAGGGGATGTACTGCTCATCAACTCGAATGATCTTCACTGCGCTTACGAGACGAAGGATCTTGTCATGACCGTCATTTCTTTTGATTCGACTTGGTTTATCCATAACCTCCGGTTCGATCCGGAGCTGTTCAGCCCGTTTCGCGAGATGGGCAAGCATTACATGAACCTGATCCCCCGCGACCATCCGGCCATGGGGAAGCTGCGTTCGCTGCTGTTTGAGCTGCAGGAGGAGCATGTGGGGGAACAGCGGTCTTACGCTACGGTAGTATACTCGCTTCTGCTCCAATTTCTTGCCACCGTAAACCGGCAGTGCCGGATCGAAGGGGAAGGCGGAAGCGAACCCAGCATCAGCGAACGGCAGCTGGAGAAAATGCGTCAAGTCATCATGGTGATGGAGCAAAATTTCGCCCACCCCTGGACGCTGGAGGAGTTGGCTTCCCTGGTCTATCTCAGTCCTTCCAGGTTCAGCGAAATATTCAAGCGTGCGGTCGGCATGCCGCCCCTCTTGTACCTGATCCACATTCGGCTGGAGCAGGCGGTCACGATGCTGGAAGGAGGCCATATGAAAGTGATGGACGTCGCCCTGGAATGCGGCTTCCGCACGCTGACCAATTTTAATCGTCTGTTCAAAAAGCACATCGGCATGACGCCGAAGGCTTCACAAAAGCAGCATTCCTAAAAACCAGTGAAATAGTGCTGGTTTTTGCTTGTTTTAGCAGAGAAATGAGCCTGGTCAGGCGATACAATAAAATGGCAAGCATCTCAAGAATGTGTCAATAAACCTAACACAAAATAAAAAGGGGGAGATGCCCATGCCGCAAATCGGGATCGGCAGCAGGACGGAGACACATGTGAAGAAAGGCCGCTTGCGCCGCTTTCTGAAGCAATGGGATATACAGCTGATGGTGCTTCCGGCCATGATGTTCATTCTGGTTTTCAGCTACATTCCCATGTACGGGGTACTCATGGCGTTTCAGGACTACAGTCTGTTCAAGGGGTTTCTGAACAGCCCGTGGGTCGGCTTCAAGCATTTTGAGATGTTTTTTGGGGCGCCGGAGTTCTGGACCATTATGCGGAACACCTTGGTCATCAGCCTGCTGAAGCTGTGCATCGGGTTTCCTGCACCGATTCTGCTCGCACTGATGCTCAATGAGGTTGGGAGGCATTCCTTCAAACGGATCGTCCAGACGATCAGCTATCTGCCTCACTTCTTGTCGTGGGTCATCGTCTCGGGCTTTGCGATCTCCATTCTGTCCACGGACAACGGCAGTCTGAACATTCTGCTGCAGAAGCTGAGCCTGATCGATGAACCGATCAATTTTCTATCGGAGCCGAAGTACTTCTGGAGCATCCTGACGGTAACGAATGTGTGGAAGGAGATCGGTTTTTCCTCCATTGTGTATTTGGCGGCCATTGCGGGCATTAATCCCCAACTGTATGAAGCGGCTTCAATTGACGGTGCGAGCCGTCTGAAGCAGATCATCTCCATCACTATTCCGTCCATTATGCCGATCATCGTTGTGTTCTCGATTTTGGCGATCGGCAACTTCCTGAATGCCGGCTTTGAGGACATTTTGCTGCTGGCTGGTAATCCGGTATTGCGGGATGTCAGCGACGTGCTGGACACGTACGTCTACCGGATTGGCATTCAGAACAGCCGATTCTCCTACGCTACGGCGGCGGGTCTATTCAAGGCGATCATCAGCGTATTGTTGTTGGCCGGAGCCAACTACTGGGCCCGACGGTCGGGGAACAGCCTATGGTAGGGCAGAAAGGGGAGAGATGCATATGAGGCTGTCAAACGGAGATCGGGTATTCGTTGGGTTCATCTACGGCTCTTTGGCATTGCTGGCATTTATCGCGCTGTACCCATTCTGGAACGCTGCCGTCATCTCGTTTAACTCGGGGACCGACACGATGCAGGGCGGCATTACGTTCTGGCCGCGCGAATTTACGCTGGAGAATTACCGCGTAGTGTTCAAGGACGAGCGCCTCATTGACGGGTTCGTCATCTCGGTGCTCCGTACGGTGACCGGTACTTTTCTCTCCATTGCAGCAACCGCCATATTCGCTTATGGCATATCTAAACGCGAGTTGATGGGCCGGAATTTTTATATGGTCACCTGCATCGTGACGATGTACTTCAGCGGCGGACTCATTCCGAATTATTTGCTTATTCGGGAGCTGGGCCTGATGAACTCGTTCTGGGTTATGGTCGTACCAGGCATCATCAGCGTGTGGAATATGATCATATTCCGGACGTTCTTTAAGGGCATCCCGCCCGGCCTTGAGGAGTCGGCCCATATCGACGGTTCCTCGAACTGGGGCGTATTCTTCCGAATCGTGCTTCCGCTATCGGGACCGGTCATTGCGACGCTGTCGTTGTTCACGGCCGTGTATCACTGGAATGATTGGTTTGCGCCAAGCATTTACATATCCAACACGGATCTGCTGCCGATCCAGACGAAGCTTCAGCAGATCCTCAATGCCAACATCATGATGGAACAGATGCAGAACATGGATGCCGCGGCGCAGGGCCGGATGAGCGCGATGAAGGCCGTAACGACCAAGTCCTTGTCCATGGCGACCATGATGGTGGCAACCGTCCCGATCCTGTGCGTATACCCGTTCGTTCAGAAGTATTTTGTGAAGGGCGTATTAATCGGTTCTTTGAAGGAGTAATTCAACAGCCATCTTGCCAAGGGTTTGAAGCGGCAGCTTTGACCATAGATGAATCATGAAGGGAGCACTTGGAATGAAAAAAAGGGGAAAAAGGCTTCTATCTGCATGGTCAGTCACGCTTGTCATCATCATGGCTTTAACGGGATGTTCGGGTTCGGGAGGGAATGCCGCAAGCCCGGAGAAGGAAGGCCCAAGCTCGCAAAACAATGAGAAACCAGCCGGAGAGGATACCTTTGTGCTGGGAGAGAAGCCGCTGGAATTCTCGTTCTATGGCCACTATGACTGGTATACGATGCCGGATTGGGGCGCGGATCTTGCAACCAAGTGGATCCAGGAGAACAAGAAGGTCAACGTGGTTCCGGTCAGTTCCGGCGGCGTTGCCAAGAACAAGCTCAGTACGATGATTGTGTCCGGGGAGCTGCCGGATGTCATATGGATGGAACGGGGCGCGGAGGTCGAGAAGCTGCGTGCCGAGGGCATGCTGGTGCCGTTCGACGATTATCTGGATAAATACCCAAATCTGAAAAAATGGGCCGGGGAATCCACGCTCGATCTTCTTCGCTCGCCGGACGGAAAGCTGTATCAATTCCCGAACTGGTATACAACGCAGCCGAACGGCAATGCCGGCTATCTCGTCAATAAAAAGATATACGAGGAGCTTGGATCGCCAAAACTGGAAACGCCGGATGATCTGTACGCCTATTTGAAGCAAGTGAAGGCGAAGTATCCGGGTGTCGTTCCTCTGGAGGTTGGCCAATCCGCAGCGGGCGTGGACATCATGGTGTCTGCTTTTGCCGAGAACCGCCCGTATACGTTCAACAGTATGATCGCCGTACCCCAGGGGGATCAACTTGTGTCGCTGTTCACGGATCCCGTTTATCGGGAGCTGCTTCAATACATGAGCCGATTGTACCGCGAGAAACTCATTACGCAGGATGCCTTCACGCAGAAGCTGGAGCAAGTCGAGCAGAAGATTCTGAGCGGCAACGTGGCGGTTTATGTAGCCTCCAGCCCGACCGAATTCGGTTCCAAGGGCAACAATCTGCTGAAGGCGCAGGACCCTGATGCCGGTTACATCATGATATGGCCGGTACACAAGGAAGGATTGGATCGCGACAAGATTTTCCCGGGCGATTACAAGCAGCTAGGCTGGAATGTCAGCGTCATCACGCAAGCGGCGAAAGATCCGGAAGCTATCTTTGCTTTCCTGGATTGGTTCACCGGTCCCGAGGGCCAGCGGACGATCATGTGGGGCCCTGAAGGCTTGTACTGGGACGGGACGGACGAAGAGGACATGCCGCTGTTCACCGATAAATTCACCAGCGATGCGAAGGGGCGCGATGAGTTGATGAACGCCACGGTGAACTTCCAGTGGAACGGCAACACGGTGTATGTCGACAATTCCAAGATGAAATTCGAATCTACGCTGCCGCCGGAGAAGCGGAACTTTGAAACGTATTGGCAATCGGAGATTACCTGGAAGACGCAGATGAACACGACGGAGTACGTCAACCTCGATCCGGCAGGCGATTCCGAGGAGGGCATAATTGCGCAGCGTGTGTTCGAAATTTATGAGCAGGCCAGAGCCAAGGCAATCAGCTCGGCCTCCTCGGATCAGGAAGTGCTCTCGCTTCTGGATAAGGCAGAGGCAGATGCGCAAAAAGCGGGTTACGACAAGCTATTACAGTACAAAACAGCAAAATGGCAGGAGAATAAGCAGAAGCTGAAAGCATCGAAATAAACGTCACGGCGAAGCCGTCCATTCCTTCAGGGGCTTGCGGAATATGCGCTGGCATTCGCTGGGCAGGACGGCTTCATGAGCCGGGCATCATAGGAGAGATCATACTTGAATTACTACTTGGGAGTCGACGGCGGAGGAAGCAAGACGCTGGCCGTCGTGGCGGACGGGACAGGACGAATCGCTGGAAAGGGAATGGGCGGCTGCGGCAACCATCAGCTTGGCGCAGCGCGTGCGGAAGCAAGCATCAGGCAGGCCGTTGAAGAGGCGCTTGGACAGGCGGGACTCGGGCGAGAAGACATCGCCTGCGCATCGTTCGGGCTGGCGGGAGCCGACCGCGAGGCGGACTTTCGCATCTTGCGGCCCATGATCGGCGCCATGGGCTTCAAGAAACACCATATCGCCTGCGATACCGTCATTGCCATGAGAGCCGGCACAAGACAGAGGGACGGCGTCGTCCTTATATGCGGAAGCGGGACGAACGGTTATGGCGTCAACGCGGCAGGCGAGGAGGTTCAGATCGGAGGATTCGGTTATGCGTTCGGCGATTTCGGCGGAGGCGCTGACCTGGCCGTCGAGGTGTTTCGGACGGTCGTTCGTTCCTGGGAAGGCCGCGAGAAGCCGACTTCATTGACGCCGCTAACGCTGGATGCGCTTAGGTTCGGCAGCGTGGAAGAGATGTTTCACCGATTTTTGGACGAGGGCAGAAGGGCGCCGCATACACTGGCGAAATTGCTGTTTCAAGCCGCACCCGCCGATGAAGCTGCAAGAGAGATATTGGAAAGGCAAGGCATGGAGCTGGGGAAGGTCGCCAGCGCGGTAATTCGTAAGCTCGGCATGGGCAATGACGCCTTCGATGTCGTGCTGGCCGGCAGCGTCCTGACCCGGGGAGAAAGGGATTACGTCGTTCCGTATATTGAGTCTCAGGTTCTTGCGGCAGCCCCGAATAGCCGGGTGCGCATTTTGGCCCTTGAGCCCGCAGCGGGTGCCGTCCTGCTCGCAATGGATGAGAACGGCGTGGTTCCGGGCACAGCCGTGTATGAACAATTGCAGCATGAGCTTGCCGTGAAGGAGAGGAATGTGGAATGGATACTGGATTGAAGGTTGCTGTTATCGGGGGCGGATCCTCGTATACCCCCGAGCTGATTGAAGGTTTCATCCGTCATTATGAGTCGTTTCCGGTGACGGACATCGTCCTCGTGGATATCCCGGAAGGCCGCCGCAAGCTTGAAATTGTAGGCTGTCTGGCCCGGCGGATGATTGTGCGAAGCGGATTGCCGATTCGCATTACGTTGACCTTGGACCGTCAGGAAGGACTGAAGGATGCCCATTATGTATCGACTCAGATGCGAGTCGGACTGCTGGAGGCCAGAGGCTGGGACGAAACGATCCCCCTGAAATACGGGATGCTCGGGCAGGAAACGACCGGAGCCGGCGGCATGATGAAGGCTCTGCGTACGATACCGGTGCTATTGGATATATGCAAGGACATGGAGGCATTATGTCCGGATGCCTGGCTGCTGAATTTCACCAATCCCGCCGGGATGGTAACGGAAGCCGTCATGAAGCACTCCGACATCCGCTCCATCGGTTTGTGCAACTCCCCCATCGCCGCTTACAAGTGGTTGTCCGGGCTTTACGAGGTGCCGGTCGAGCGAATCTACTGTGAGTTTGCCGGATTGAATCATCTGCACTGGATCAGCCGGATCGAGGTCGATGGCGTGTCGAAGCTGGAGGAGCTGCTGGCAACGGGAGGGAGCTACTCAGCTCGCAACGTGCCGCAGCTTGCCTGGAACGATACGCTGATCCGGGCGATGGGCGCGATTCCATCCTATTATTTAAAATATTATTATCTCCACCGGGAGATGCTGGAGGAGCAGCAGGCTGCCGCGGCCAGAGGCGAGACAAGGGCCGAAACGGTCCAGCGTCTTGAGGATGAGCTGTTTGAGATTTACAAGCGGCCGGAACTTGCCGAAAAGCCGAAGCAGCTTGAGCAGCGCGGCGGCGCTTATTACTCCGAGGCGGCTGTCAATTTGATGAAGGCCATTCATACGGATAGTGGGGAGATTCAAACATTGAACGTGATGAACGGCGACACGCTGGACTTCCTGCCGGCGGATGCCAGTATCGAAGTGAACTGCGTCGTGACGAAGAACGGCGCGGTGCCGGTACCTGTCGAGCGAGTGCCGGCTGCGGCGATCGGCCTGATCCAAGCCGTGAAGACCTACGAGAGCCTGGCCATCGAGGCAGCGGTCACGGGCAGCAGGGAGAAGGCGCTGCTAGCTCTTAGCGCGCATCCGCTCACCGATTCCGTCAGTGCCGCTGAAGCCATGCTGGATGAGATGCTGGAGAGGAACCGTTCGTTTTTGCCGCGATTTTTTCAAAAGGTCAAAGCTTAGGAATCCAAATGAAGCCGGCAGGTTATTGTAACGCATATCGTTTTTCCAGCGTCCATGAGCAGCCTGCCGTGATTTTACCACCTGGGAAACGTAATTTATGCTAGAATGGGATCAGGTTAATTTCAGGAGGCGTTCGAGATGAAGACAACAATCGTTCACGGGCAAACTTATAGGGGGATTAGCGCATAATTGCCCTTAAACTGCGTGCTTCCTCGCCTATGAAAAGGGGAACGACGATTTGAAAACATGGATATTGAAGCAGTACGATTACCACGTATGGGCTAACCGGAAGGTTTGCGAATATTTGCAGGGGCTTTCAGGAGAGGTATACCGCAAGGAGATTGTCAGCGTTTTTCCATCCATTTATGACACGATGGTGCACATCTATGTCATTGATTCCGGCTGGCTGTCGTTCTTTAACGTGGGAGGAGTCACGGAGGTATCGCCTGCGTACTTGGAGAGTCTGAAGGATTCGATCGATCGGCTGGTTGCGGAAACGGAAGGCAAGCGAATCGAAGAATTGGGCCAGTTAATGGACGATCTGGCGGCGCGCTTCCGGTTGTTTATCGAACAGCACGAGAATCTGGACACCATCTATCCGTCCGGAGATTTTAGAGCCAGCTGCCTGGATTATATCCAACATATAGTTAACCACGGGACCTATCATCGGGGGAACGTAACCGCGATGCTCCGGCAAATCGGCCATCCCGGCACGCCTACCGACTATGGCTATTATTTGTATACCATAAGCCACTAAGCGTCCATGATTCAAAATGGGAAAAAGCCTGGAACATCGCGTTCCGGGCTTTTTTTATGGGTCCGAATCACGCTTAGTCGGTTGTTGCGTTTCGGATCACGGATACGCTCGATTCCCTGACGATGAGCCGCGGCTCGAATTGCACGCGCTCGTATTGCCCGGTCTTTTGCTCGCGAAGCCGCTTCAGCAGCAATTCCGTCGCAAGCCGGGCCACTTCATCGCCCATGATGGACACCGAACTGATCTGCGGCGTCGTGACGGTGGTCCATGCATTGTTATCGATGCCGACGACCGCCACATCGTCGGGAACCCGCACCTTTAGTTCCTTAAAACGGTTGACGATGCCGATGGCAACCATATCGTTAACCGCATAGATGGCATCCGGCATATGCTTCAGGCCATAAAAATAGTCCGCCGCGCGAACCCCCGTCTCAAACGAGAAATCCTCCCCGAAATAGACAAGAGACGGATCGACTTGCGTCAGCGATTGCTCATATGCCCAATACCGCTCTTCGATTTTATCTTTGGGCGCACCCGCGTAGGCAATGCGGTTCCGACCGATTTTCAGAAGATGCTCCATGACAAGCCTGCCCTCCTGGCGTGCCAGGCCGACGATATCGGCTTTATACTCATCTCCCAGCTGTTTCCCGTAATTAATAATCGAGACGGGGAGGCTTGATTTGTTAATCAGGTCGCCCAGTGTTTTGGGATAAGCCAGCGGCATGATTATCAGGCCGTCCACGTGCAGTTTTTTGATATCTCTGACGATTTCCAGCTCGTTTCGGGCATTCCCGGCCGTATTGATCTGAACGACCCGATAGCCGTGCTGTTTGGCGGTCTGTTCGACCGACCAGGCGATTTCCGGGATGATCGCATTTCGGATGTCAGGCACGGCCAAGGCGATTTGATTCGTCTGCCGAACCTTCAGGCTTTGAGCCGATGTATCCGGACTAAATCCGATTTCTTCGATCACCTGCATGATCCGTGCTTTCGTTTTCGGACTGATCCCCTTGGTGTCGTTGATGGCTCGGGACACGGTTGCAATGCCAACGCCCGCTTGTTTGGCGACATCTTCAATCGTCACTTTTTTGGGATTCACCATATTCAAAAGGTCCTCTCTATATCGGAAACGTTTCCTGTTCTTGTTCTTATTTGAGATCTTAATGAAGCAATATCTATATTATAACATTAAGAATACCTTTAAATCATGGAACACCTCGACGAAGAAAAGAGGTGCGAGGGACGTTGGCGTGTAAGTAGCTGCAGCTCCCTGGAAAAGCCGATGAACTCTGATTGTCGATTGTCCATGACTTTTCATACATTTTAGTCGATCGTGTTTGACAGATTGTCAAAACTGTGACATATTTGATTTCGGAAACGTTTCCTGTTTTGTTTTTATTTTTTCGAACCCATAAGGAGATGAAGACAATGCAAGCATTGCGCTGGCATGGAGTAAAGGATCTGCGTTTGGAGACGATTGCGGAGCCTCAAGCAACGAATGGAAAAGTGAAAATCAAGGTTGAATGGTGCGGGATTTGTGGCAGTGATCTCCACGAATACGTGGCCGGACCTATATTTATACCTGTGAATACGCCTCACACCCTTACCGGAGAACAGGCTCCGGTGGTTATGGGCCATGAATTTTCCGGCCAGGTGGTAGAGGTTGGCGAAGGCGTTACGAAATTCAAGGCTGGTGACCGCGTGGTTGTTGAGCCTGTATTTGCGTGCGGAAAATGCGCGGCTTGCAGACAAGGTAAGTACAATCTGTGCGACGAAATGGGCTTTCTTGGCCTTGCCGGCGGTGGCGGCGGATTCTCCGAATATGTAGCTGCGGATGAGCATATGGTGCATAAAATTCCGGACAGCGTCTCGTATGAACAAGGAGCTTTGGTAGAGCCTTCGGCGGTCGCTTTGTATGCCGTACGCCAAAGCCAGCTTAAGGCAGGAGATCGGGCGGTCGTATTCGGTGCGGGACCGATCGGTCTGCTTGTCATCGAAGCATTGAAGGCAGCAGGGGCGTCCGAGATTTACGCCGTGGAGCTGTCTGCCGAGCGTAAACAAAAGGCCGAGGAATTGGGTGCCATCGTCATTGATCCGAAGGCCTACGATGTAGTTGAGGAACTTCATCGCCGGACCGGCAGCGGGGTAGATGTCGCATTTGAAGTGACGGGTGTTCCGCCCGTACTGAATCAAGCGATCAATTCTACGAAGATCGGCGGTCAGATTATGATTGTCAGCATTTTCGAAACCTCCGCTCCCATCGTGCCCAATGACATCGTGATGAAGGAACGTAATATTACCGGTATCATCGGTTATCGCGATGTATTCCCGGCTGTCATCAGCCTGATGGAAAAAGGATTCTTCCCGGCGGATAAGCTGGTCACCCAGCGGATCAAACTGGATGAGGTTATTGACCGAGGCTTTGAGGCCTTGCTCAAAGAGAAGAACCAGGTGAAGATCCTGGTGAGCGCTCACTAATATCGCAGCTGCGCTTCGCAGTTGCATAACTTATGAAAGACCGCGGATGCGGTCTTTTTGTTTCGCGGAATAAAAAGGTTGCCTTCGAGCTGAACCAGAGCAGTGCATAGCACTCGCTCTTGTGCGCAATCAAGCTTTAGCCATGACACAAAAGAACGGCGATTTCCTCCTGCATGACCGGAGGCGATCGCCGTCTTTTTTTCTGAAAACCGTTCAACTTAATCTTTGATCAGCAAATATATAAAGTAGGGCGCTCCAAGACAGGAAACGACCAATCCAACCGGGATTTCGGAAGGGGCCATCAGGTTCTTGCCAATCATATCGGCCACAAGCAGCACCAGAGAGCCAAGAAGCGCAGAGACAGGCAGCATTCCCTGATGACGGGGGCCCACCAGCTTACGAGCCAGATGCGGAGCAACCAGCCCCAGGAACGCGATGCCGCCGCCAACGGCCACGCAGGCGCCAGCCAGGGCAACAGAGATGAACAGCAGCGTTCTACGCTCGCGCTCCACCGTGACCCCAAGCCCGGCAGCCGTGTGGTCCCCCAGGTTGAGCACATTCAAATGTTGCGATTTATATACCGCCCAGGGAATCAGCAGAAGGATCCACGGAAGGATCGCAGCGACATATTCCCAGCTTGCCCCCCAGATGCTTCCGGACAGCCAGATGGTGGCCTGCATGAAATTGTTGGGGTCCATCATCAGCTGGAACACGATAATCAGCGCCCCGAAGGCCGCGTTGATGCCAATCCCCACAAGCACCAGCCGGATCGGTGTTACGCCTTGCTTCCAGGCTATTGAATATATGAGAAAGGCGGCAAGAAATGCACCGACTAGGGCGGCAAAAGGCATGATATAGACGGACCATATGCCGGAGCTGAAGGAGCTGCCTTGGAAATAAAAGATATACAGCACGACGGCCAGTCCTGCTCCGGAATTAATGCCTAGGATGCCCGGGTCTGCCAGCGCGTTCCGCGAAACACTCTGCAGAATAGCGCCGGAGACGGCGATTCCCGCTCCGATCAGGATGGCAATGACCATGCGTGGTAAACGAAAGTGCATCAGTACGGTATAATTTTGCTCAGATCCTGTCCCGTTGAATGCTTTAATGACCTCAGCCAGCGGGATTTTCATCGTTCCCATATTCAGGCTGACCAGAAATACGGCGAATATGGCCAGCAGCAGGATCATCGACACGGACATGATTTTTCGCGTTGTATTCATCGTTACAGCCCCCTCCCTTCCCGACGTGCAAGATAGAGGAAGAAAGGAACGCCGATCATGGCCGTAATTGCGCCGACAGGCGTTTCGAACGGAGGGTTGATCATCCGCGCCCCCACATCGGCAAACACCAGCAGAAGTGCTCCCATGACAGCGGAGCAAGGGATGATCAGCCGATAGTCGGGACCTACGATGAAGCGAACGATATGCGGGATGACGAGCCCCACGAATCCGATCGTTCCGCCTACAGCCACCGCTGCGCCTGTCAGTAGCAGTACAACGAGCGTGCCCAGGAACTTCACGGTTCCTGTTTTTTGGCCAAGGCCGGTAGCGACTTCCTCGCCCAGGCTCATGACGGTAATGGATCTGCTGAGCGCCAGCGCAATCAGCAGCCCGACGATGGCGACGGGGATCAGAAGTTTCACGTTCATCCATTGCACACCCGACACGCCTCCGGCATACCAGAAGCTGATATCCTTGGCTACGTTAAAACGGATGGCAATGGCCGAGGATATCGAGCTCAGCAGTGCGGTAACGGCTGATCCGGCCAGCGCCAGCTTGACAGGCGTCAGTCCCCGCTTGGATAACGAGCCGATGAGAAGCACGAGTCCCGCCCCAAGGCCCGCACCTGCAAAAGATAACAGCATGAGCGTGGTGATGGACGGCGACTCCATAAAAGCAAACCCGATCGACATCATGAAAGTGGCACCTGCGGTGACTCCCATAATGGAAGGGGAAGCAAGCGCGTTTCTTGTCATGCCTTGCATGATGGCTCCCGAAACCGCCAGGGAACCGCCGATCAGTGCAGCCGCCAAGGCCCTCGGCATGCGCAGTCTCTGGATAATCTGGTGCTGGGTGGAATGGGCATCGAAGCGGACAAACGCCTCCCATATGGTGGACAATTTAATGTTCGAAGCGCCATAGATAATCGAGGATGCCATCGCGGCGGCCAGTAGACCAAGCCCCAGGAGAATGACGGCCGCCGCTGTTTTGGGGCGGTAAATGGATTTTGCGTTTGTTTTGTGATTGGGATGATTTGCCTGCATGTTCACCTAAACCTTTATGTTGATAAAAATATTAAAATAACGTATTGTAAATGAGAATGAATTTCATTATCATGATTAGTGTTATTATATCACTTCATGCGTAGAATGCTAGTGATTGCGCCAAAAAAATATACATAGGGGGAAACGAAAGATGAGTCTTTTCAAGAAAAAAATATGGATTATCGCAGGACTGCTGGCAGCTTTCACGCTGCTTGCAGCTTGTGGAAATAGCAAGGAAGCAGCCGGGAACGAGCCAACGGAGGCCCAAGCGCCAAGTGACCAGAACAACGGCACCGAAGCCAAGCCGGACGAAGGAAGCACAGAAGCCAAGACAGAACGCACGTTGACAGACGCTATGGGCCATGAGGTAAAAATTCCGGCGGAGCCGAAACGAGTGATTGCTTCTTACTTGGAGGATAACCTGGTGGCATTGGGTATTACTCCGATTGCGCAGTGGTCGGTCAAGGGCGGAAGCGTCCAGGATTATCTGCAGGACTCATTGAAGGATGTGCCTACGATTGAGCATGATCTTCCCTTTGAAGCGGTAGCGAGCTTCCAGCCGGATCTATTGATTATGGACTCGGCTTCCATGGTCGAAGGCAACAAGTACAGTCAATACGAGAAGATTGCTCCAACCTACGTCATCGGCAATGAGGTCAATAACGATTGGCGCGAAGAGCTGAAGAAAGTGGGAGAAATCTTTGGCATGGAGGAGGAAGCGCAAGCGGCGCTCGATCAATACGAGCAGAAGGCCAAAGATGCCAAGGAGCAAATCCAGCAATCGATCGGCGGTGAATCTGCTGCAGCGATTTGGCTTGTCGGCGGTAAATTGTTCGTCGTTAGCGAGACGTTGTCCAGCGGAGCCGTTATGTACGGTGACTTGGGTCTCACGGTTCCGAGTGTGGTGAAGGAAATTTCGGCATCGGCTACGGGCAACTGGTCCTCCATTTCCCTAGAAAAATTGGCGGAGCTCGACGCGGATCATCTGTTCTTTATTAACAGCGACGGTCAAGGGGCCGAAGTGCTCCAGGATCCGCTCTGGGCGAATATTCCGGCCGTTAAGAACGGCAACATCTATGAATATGGAAAAGATACAAGCTGGCTGTATACCGGTACGATTGCCAACAGCCAGATCATTGATGACGTGCTGGAGAGTTTGGTGAAATAAACGTTATGAGATTGAACGTGCAGCTGTCTTCCCAGTGTTGATCGGGGAGGCGGCTGTTTTGCTTTGGATACTTTAACCTGCGCTTTGCTGATTCTGGATATAACACATGGGATTTTGAGCAGGAAAACATCAGCACCCAGAGAACTAATTAGCGAGGTAGTTGACTGCTATGCCAGAATATACGCTAAGATAGGGAGGAGGATGGAGAGATTGACCAAACCCCCATTGTATGGTGTGGGTATCTTTGTACCGGTGAGTGATTTGAAGCGTTCAACGGCATGGTATACCGAGATGCTGGGCCTCGAAATCATTCACAGGGATGAACCCGATGCTATTGTCATGCGAATGAACGATGAGAAAGTGAGCTTCTGTCTGGTGCGCTCCGATGAGGTTAAGCAGCCGGTTTTTCCTAACAACAACTATGGTGTAGGACAGTACTTCAATATCCACACCACGGATGTTGGCGGGATGCATCGGCTGTTGAAAGCCAAGGGAGCGGATGTGGGCGATATTGAGGATTTTGATGGATTCCAAGGCTTCTCGCTGATGGACCCGGACGGCAACCGGTACGGCGTGACGGCATAGCAAAACCAAGGACAGCGGTACAGGAACGACAAGACATGGTGTCACTCTTAGTAAAAAGAGCAGGATATCGTAATAGCAAAAACACCCGTCGCTTAGCAAGGATGGGTGTTTTGCTGTTTGATTGTTTATGGAATGCGCATCGGCGTAATCCGCTATTCCTGATCCCGACAGTGCTCCTCGGCCGCCGAAGTAAACTCTTCCTCATTCTCGGAAGCAAGCTTGTCACCGTATTGGTCCAAACGTTCAGGGCTGCTGGAAGGACCGTCGTTCTTAGGTTTGCTGTTTCTGCCTGTCATGCTGTATTCCTCCTTATGTGGGGTTCTCATCGATTGCCAACGTACGAATGATCGTACTTTGCGAACGTTTATGTTGTTCCTGTTTTGGCGCGGGATTATGCACGCAAGCCTCTTCTTTCTGTTCATGAAGTAATGATGAACGCGCCCGAAACTGCTTGTTCGTATTAGCCGTGACATGATACCATAATAGAATTTAGAAGATTCATAGATTCAACACGCTAATACGAATACGATATGGATATCACGGAGGTTGCGTAAATGAAGTTAGTGTCATGGAACGTCAACGGATTGCGAGCCTGTGTAACGAAGGGCTTTATGGATTATTTTCAACAGGCGGATGCCGATATATTTTGCGTGCAGGAGACGAAGCTGCAAGCCGGGCAAATTGAGCTTGATTTGGGGCCGGAGTATCAACAATATTGGAATTATGCAGAGAAGAAGGGATATTCGGGAACGGCGATATTTACGAAAGTCGCACCACTGTCCGTACGCTATGGTTTGGAGGAGGACAGCGAGCCGGAGGGCAGAGTGATCACGCTGGAGTTTGAGGACTTCTATCTTGTGAACGTATATACGCCGAATGCGAAGCGTGACCTGAGCAGGCTGGATTACCGGCTGGAGTGGGAGGAACGGTTCCGTGCTTACTTGCTTCAGCTTGACGAACGTAAACCCGTGATCGTATGCGGCGACTTGAATGTGGCGCATCAGGAGATCGACCTGAAAAATGCCAAGTCTAATCATGGCAATTCCGGCTTCACCCTGGAAGAGCGCGGCAAAATGACCGATCTGCTGGCAGCGGGCTTTATCGATTCCTTCCGTCACTTCTACCCGGACCGTACGGACGTATACAGCTGGTGGTCGTATATGGCCAAGGTAAGGGAGCGGAATATCGGCTGGCGCATCGATTATTTTCTGGCGTCTGCCCGTTTAACCGAGAAGCTGAAGGATGCCGAGATCGACTGCCATGTGATGGGAAGCGATCATTGCCCGGTGAGTTTGACGCTCAGCGAGACATTACGTTAAGACTGACTTTTTTAGAAAAAAGCCAACCGGAGAGCAGGGGACTGAATAACAGCCTCGCCTACGCCGGTTGGCTTTTATATTGAAAGCAAAAGCTTTCGTTCACCTCACCCAATCTGATGTTTCAGCTTGTCCAGAAAGATCGAGGCCGGCTTCGACAGATGGTGGGTTCCGGGCTGTACCCACCCGAATGAGGAAGCAGCGTGGCCAGGGGGCATCTCCAGCTCCAGTGTTACGATGTTTCCCGAAGGTATGGGGGTGAAGCTGGAGAAGGACAAATCGACCCCCACCGTGACCGCTACATTCTCTTCGACGACCTTCTGTATGACCCTCGTCTGGTTGGTTGAGAAGAGCAGCTCCATTTTCCCGTACTGCTCCTCGAATTCATCCATTAGTTTGAACAGACTGTCATCCTTGTAGAGAACCAAGGGGTATTTACGCAGTTCTTCCGGCGTGATCGATTGCCGCATGGCGAGTGGAGATTGACGGCTGACTCCGACCACGAATTTGCTCTCCAGCAGCTTGCCGAAATGGAGGCCGCGGTGTTGATGAATGATGGAATCATCGACAAAAATCAAACCGATATCCGCATGATTTTGTTTGATATCCTCAATAATATCAAGCGTTGCTTTTTCCGTGATTTCGAGTTTGATTTGGGGAAAGTCCTTTTTGAACTGAATAATGGCATCGATGGATAGCGTTAAGGGTACCGGAACGGTAGCAATTCGCAAAGATCCGCTCAGCAGATTGGAATATCCTTCGGCCTCTGATTTCAGCTCCTGAAATTGTTCCAAAATGGCATAGGCTTTCTGGAGGATTCGCTGGCCCTCGGCTGTGGGGACGGCACCAAGCCGTGATCGGGTGAACAAGGAGAAACCGAACTCGGCTTCCAGACTGGACACCGCTTGGCTGACGGCGGAAAGGGTAACGTTGCAATTCTGGGCTGCTTTGGTTAACGATCCTGTTTTGGCAGTCTCCACGATATATTCCAGTTGTTCAAGATTCATATGACTCATCCTTAATCTATAGTTAAGTAATATTAATTAGGTTTAAATTTACTTAAATATAACGCAGCGTTACAATGAACACAAGGACATGGACACACAATGTTCAAATAATAACGCTATTTTACCCTAGGAGGTCATTGATAATGTCAGAACAACGTGTAGCGGTAATTACCGGCGGAGCGAGCGGAATCGGTCGTCAGGTCTCCCTTAAATTTGCAAGAAAAGGCGATCGTGTCGTCGTTGCCGATTATAATGAGGCTGCCGGTCAAGAGACGGTGGACATGATCAAAAAAGAAGGCGGCGAAGCCACTTTCGTTCAAGTCGATGTTTCCAAACAAGAAAGCGTCGAGGCGCTTGTGGATAAAGCGGTTGAGCTGTACGGCCGCATCGATGTCATGCACAACAATGCGGGTATTGGCGGGGCTGGACCGGTTCTCGAGCAAAATATGGATCTCTACCATCGCACCATTAACGTGAATCAGCACGGGATTGCTTACGGTATTATTGCGGCAGGCAGAAAGATGAAAGAGCTTGGTATTAAAGGCGTTATCATCAATACAGCATCCGTATTCGGATTCCTGGCTTCACCTGGCACATTTGCTTACCACGCTACAAAAGGCGCCGTCATCATGATGAGCAAATCGGCTGCGCTTGAACTGGCGCCATATGGCATTCGTGTCGTTGCCGTTGCTCCCGGAGCAGTGGATACACCGATTATCCAGGGCTATAAGGATTCAGGAATGCTGGATTCCATGAAAGCCAAAGTCATGGGCGGAGAATTAACACAGCCTAAAGTTGTAGCGGATACCGTGTATCTCGTGTCTCTGGATGAAGCTGCTGCGATTACAGGCAGCGTGGTCATGGCTGACCAAGGCTATGCTTCATTCAAATAATCCGTTAGGCATTTAATGGCAACGTATATAGAGCATTAAACATACAGAACCTCTCTTTGGAAGGAATGCAGGCTTAAGCCTCCATATCTCCGAAGGGAGGTTTTCTTGGTTTTCCTGTCAAAAGATTTCCTCTCTCCACAAAAAACAGGTAAAATAGAAAGGAAATTTAAAAGACCATACATATGGTGTCAGACGACGAGTACTGGAAGAGAGGTATATAAATATGATCATTAAACCTAGAACACGCGGATTTATTTGCACAACGTCCCATCCTGTAGGCTGCGAAGCCCAGGTGCAGGAGCAGATTGATTATGTGTTACAACAGCCTGGCATCGAGGGGCCGCGCAATGTGCTGGTTATCGGCGCTTCCACCGGGTACGGCTTGTCGGCCAGAATTGCTGCCGCATTCGGCTCCAGAGCAAATACTGTAGGTGTGTATCGTCCCAGCCAGGCAACCGAGAAGCGGACCGCTTCGGCAGGCTGGTATAATTCGGTCGCATTCGAGAAGGCAGCGGAGGCTGCAGGCTTAAAATCGTTCAGCGTGACGGGAGATGCTTTCACGCAAGAGACCAAAGCCAAGACGGTTGAGCTTATCCGCAAAGAGCTGGGCCAGGTTGATCTCGTAGTGTACAGTGTTGCTTCTGCGCGCCGTACGCTGCCTGACACGGGCGAGACGGTCAGCTCCGTATTGAAGCCGATCGGACCGGCCTATACCAACAAGACGGTAAATTTCCATACGGGTGAAGTGACAGAGGTAACGATTGAGCCGGCCACGGAAGAGGAAGTGAAGAACACCGTAGAAGTGATGGGCGGCGACGATTGGGAATTATGGATGAATGAGCTGGCGGAAGGCGGCGTCTTGGCTCCTGATGTGACCACGATTGCGTTCTCTTACATCGGCTCCGAGATTACCAAAGCCATCTACCGGGATGGATCCATTGGACAAGCCAAGGATCATCTGGAGGCAACCGCGCTGAAATTGAACGAGAAGCTTGCTGCCGGAGGCGGACGCGCTTATGTGACGGTCAGCAAAGCGTTAGTGACCCAATCCAGCTCGGCGATCCCGGTCGTTCCGCTGTACGTATCGGCGCTGTACAAAGTCATGAAGGAGAAGGGGCTGCACGAGGGCTGCATCGAGCAGATCTATCGTCTATTCTCCGATCGTCTCTATAAAGGGCAAGAAACGCAGGTGGATGAGAAGGGGCGCATCCGTATCGACGATTGGGAACTTCGTGATGACGTGCAAGCTGAGGTGGCCGAATTGTGGAGCAAGGTTACGAGCGAAAATATTGAAGAACTGACGGACCTTGCCGGTTACCGCCGCGAGTTCTTCCAGTTGTTCGGCTTTGAAACCGACGGCGTGGATTATGATGCGGATGTTAATCCTGTGGTCGATAATCCGAAAGCCATTTAACGAGCAAAAGCGAGTCCCGGACATGACCGGGGCTCGCTTTTTTTATATCATCTTGAATATACGCATCCGTATTGGCAAGTCCCTGATTCATTCAAGATAAAGGGATGTAGATTTGGGCTTTAGCGGCATGTACCGAGGTTCTCAGTTCCAGGCTGTAGAGCGCCGGGTTTGGCGTAAGACCCCGTTGCTTCAACTGCTGGATAACATAGGCATGAGACTGGTCGGTATCCTCCCGATCGGAATGTCCTTCATGGGTGTACATGGCATATTCCTGTGTCGGCAAGGTTAAACCCACCATCCGCTCCGGCGTATCACCGATCGTCATCACCTCGATTCCGGCTACATAGTGGTAGATCTGCTGCCGGTTCAAAACAGCTGCAATATATAAGGGATTCGACGTTTTCTTGCGAATATAAGGAATTTCCTCCATGCGATCCTGGAGTTCCTGCCAGAGCTTTGGCTTGAGGGCTTGGGACATATAGTAGGCCGTAAAAGGAAGCTTCATCTCCAGGCCGACGATCAGGGTCTGCGGTTTGATGATCCGCTGAATGGATTCATTCGTCTGCGCGGACCGTTCTCTCTTTTGCCGCGATGTCAGAATGGAGTACCCGCCGTTTTTTCCCTCATTGGCATACAAAGGAACACCTAGACGAGACAGCTCATGAAGATAGCGGAGCATCGTACGGTACGAAACCGAGAATTCTTCGGCTAACTCGCCGACGGTGAAGTTTTGCCGTTCATACACCCGCTGCATGACCTTAAGGATCCGTTCGGTTTTGGGCATGATTTCGCTCCTATGATTTTTTTATACTGTGACAGTTTCTGGCATAGTTCAAGTATATAATGAAACCAAATATATGATAAAGGAGCATTTACTAATGACAACCGATCAACGAAACGAAGCAGCGGTTACGAGTAAGGAAGCTTTTCAGGCGATGGGATTGAAATGGGAAGGCACATTTGCCGAGGCGGGTGCAGGCGGGATACGTGCGGTGCATCGGACCCTGCAAGAGCGGCTGGCGGAGATACCCCATGCCTTACATACCGACACGTTGCTGGGGCTATCTTACCATGCTGTTCCCGGCGGTGACGGATTTATCCATTACGCGGTTGTGGAAGTGGAACGGATCGACGCAGTTCCGGACGGGATGGTTACGATATCCGTTCCTGCTCTAACCTATGCCGCTTGTACTCATCGGAAAGAGCAGAGCATCGATCAGTCCTATAACAATATCTATGCCTGGATTAAAGAACAAGGTTACTCGGAATATAACCCGGATCATTTAACGCATTTCGAAAAATATCCGATGAGTCAGGATCCTTATGCGGATGACCCCGAATTTATCATCATGATTCCCGTTCAGGTTTGAGAACATTTTGAAAGAAAATGGATAGGGGGTGCTCACCGCGCGGTGTCGATATGAAGCTCATGTTCATGGTCTTTGTAGCGGTGAGCGAAAAAAATCATCGTTTCAGCGGAAATGTACTATGCCTTTCTAATCACAGGAATCCACAATTCGTTCTTATACTCGTCCGGAGGAAGATAGCATTCGATGGCAGGAAGCGGCGCGAGATCATAAGCATGGGATGGTATCCACTCCGTATAGAGACGTTTCCACATCTCCGCAATGCCGCTCGGATCTCCTTCCAACTCGAAGACGGCCCAAGTGGCGGCAGGGAAATGTCGCTGCACCATCGGTTCCTGAGGCGTATCCTTGGATACGACGGACATGATGTAGTCAAAATGCTCATTCTTCCCATAGTCACCGTCTGCACAAACACCCAGTATTCCCCGGATCGGATGGTCCTGCACACGATAGTTCCATAGCCTCTCGAAAATGCCCTTCTCCTGGGCCTCCTTCCAGAGGCGGGGAACGTCTTCATAGGCACACTGCGTGCTTACCTGCTCCTTGAAACCGATAACGGAGAACTCCTTCATTTCTTCGATTCTGTAATTCATTTCGGCAGCTCCTCGCATTGAGAATTGAAAGGAGATGCGGGGATAGGCTTTCAGTTTGGTACCCGCCTGGCGTGCGGCCGTCGGCGTGGTGCCATGCATGTTCTGGAATGCACGCGCGAACGCCTCCGGGGAATCATAACCATATTTAAGCGCAAGGTCGATTACTTTGATTTCGCTGTTTTGCAGCTCGTAGGCGGCCAGTGTCAGCCGGCGTCTTCGTATGTATTCGGACAGCGAAACATCCGTAATGAACGGAAACATGCGCTGAAAATGATAGACGGAGCAGCAAGCGATCTGAGCAGCTTCAGCGTAATCGATCTCCTCGGTTATGTGCGCTTCTATATAGCCAATGGCCTCATTCATCCGCTTTACCCAATCCATCCGGTCATCATCCTTTCTAAGATCAATATATAAGAAGCTGCATCCAAAAGGCCTAGCCGTTGCTGCACGGATATCGCTAGCCCGGTTATTTTTAGCCAGACCATCATTCCAATTAGGCAAAAAATACAGCTTAGCGGTTTGGTGTATACGGATAGGAATGTCCATACTTTACGAGCACATGCCACAGCTGTTTGAGATGCTGGAAGGTTTCATCCAATGCTCCCCAGTCGCTCCACTCGATCGGATCATGGTGCAGTTGAGCAGCCGCTTTACCGATAATGGCTGCATCCAGTTTGCCCAGTGAGCCTCCAAACCGTTGATCGATCCGCTTGGCGAGCGGCGGCATGGCAGGTCCCCGAAAATCATCCGGAACATCCTGTACGGCAAGGCAGAAGCCTGGATGCCAGGACAAGGTGAGGTTATACCGTTCACATAACGCATGGAGCAAATGCCCGATCGGGGTGTCCCTATAGGACGGATCGGCCACCAGGGCCTCCACATCGCTGGACAAGTCGATGACACCATGGATCTGCGCTTCAATATAATCATCCAAGGAACGACCGAGAGGCCCGGAGAAACCGGTATGCGAAAAAGGCAGATGAAGAATGCGTTCCAGCATGGATGGAATGTCCACATTCGGGAAGCCCAGGGCCGCGCCAGTGGACTCGACTTGATGCAAGAGTGCAGCGAGGATCGAATCCCATTGACGGATGGTGCCCACAAATTCAGGACCTGCATGACTGTCTCCGAATGTAAAGGTGCAGCGGTTCAATATATTAGGGGAAAGCACCAAAAAACAGGAACCGAATCGGGGCGACGCACCATCGGCATAATGCATGAGATTGAGTGCCCCGTATTTGGGCCGCTCGTCATTTTGTACGCCGGGCTGCTGGTAGGCACCGCCAAACAGGAGCCGTTCCCATTGGTCGCGGTCGCCGCCCGGGTAGGCGGTTTTGCTTCCATTCGTCACGCTCGTGATGAACTGGTTATGATATATGCCTTCTGCCAAGAGGGATTCGATGACAGCGTGCCCGGTGGGCCGTATCCGATCCGGATGGAAATTCAACGTGACGCGGGCAGACTTTCCGATACTGGTTAACAGCGAGCCGACCGCCACGGAATCTTTTCCATGTTTCCGCAAGATTTGCTCCGTCATGTCCAAGGCGGTCATTCGTTGGCACGCCGCTGTGGATTCGACATGAAGAATCGCTTGTTGCTGCGCTTTAGATAACCGTTCGTTCATCATTGGATTTCCTCCATACTCTCCATACTAGACAACGATCGCTATAATCCTCATCATTTCTAGCCCACGAGTAGAATTCCTCTATGGCTGCCGCAAATTAACGTACTTTAGGCCTTAATTGGATGGATTTACTGGGAGGGGAGAACTCGCAATGATTGCCGCTGACCAGCCATCATGCTTTAATGAAACTAACATAAACGTATATGAGGGATGGAGGTATTATATATGCAGCCTAATTTCAGCATTCAGGATAAAATCGCAATCGTGACAGGGGCCAGCAAAGGCATCGGTTATGGACTAGCCCAAGCGCTGGCAGCGGCAGGGGCCAAGGTTGCCGTCATGGCACGAAGCAAAGACTTGCTGGGTCCATTGGTTGAGAAAATCTCACAGGCAGGAGGTCAGGCCAAGGCCTATGAGCTGGACGTCCGGAATGTGGAGCAGATCCGAACCGTGTTCGGTCAGGTAGCCGAGGATTTCGGCCGGCTCGATATCGTGGTCAATAACGCGGGTCTGGGAGAGGGAATGCTCGCGGAAGACATCACGGAGGATTACTGGGATGAGATGATGGACGTGAATTTGAAGGGCGTATTTTTCTGCTGTCAGGCCGCCGGCCGCATCATGCTGGAACAGGGGGGCGGAAAAATCATTAACGTCAGCTCCCAGGTGAGTGTCGTTGGGATTACGGAAGGGGCTGCCTACTGTGCCTCCAAAGGCGGCGTGAATCAGCTGACGAAGGTGCTGGCGCTGGAGTGGTCCAGCCGTGGCGTGAACATCAATGCCGTCGGTCCTACGTTCATCCATACGCCGGGAACAGCCGAGCGATTGGACTCCCCCGATTTCCGCGACGGCGTACTGGCACGGATCCCGGCAGGGCGGATCGGCACCATTGGCGATGTGGCTGGAGCCGTTATTTATCTCGCCTCCCCGGCATCCGATCTCGTGACAGGCACTTTGCTGCTTGTGGATGGCGGCTGGACGGCACAATAAGGCTGTGTTCGTAGAGATACAATCCGTCGATCGAGGCCAAGACGATGGAAACCCGTCAGCGGCGAATCAATAAAACAATCACGATGCTGAACGAGGGACGCTCACAGTAGAGATGGTCTGGATAATGGAAAAAAGAGCAGGGTAACACGGGGCGCTTAAAAAGCGGCCTCTTTTTTTATGTAAAGGATCAATTAGCTGACAAAAAAAGAACCCGGTCTTGCTATAGGCAAGTTACCGGGTTCTTTGACGATGGTATGGGCTGGGTCATTTTAACGGAACTTGCTTGGACAATGCTTCGAATTGCTGCAGATGTGGAGCAACCTTGGCTTGAATGTTCTTGAAATATCGGAGCGCGGCGTCGTTTTGACGCTGTTCAGTCGCCGAATTGGCCGGGAAGATCGAATAATTATGGTTGACGGAACCGTTCTTGTATTGAGCGCTGAACATTGTTCCGTTGGCCCAGTTTTTTTTCATGTTTTGATTGGTGCCCATAACCACGAGCAGTTCCTTGCCTTTCTTGTAGGTAAAGCTGTAGTCGGGATCCGCGACGGCATGAATGACATCGTATCCGCTGTGGAAGACGCCTGCCTGGAATGTCCCTTTCTGGATCTGATTCCACCGGACGGACCCGTCGGGCAATGTTACCTTATGCGTCAGGGTGCCTTCGCCATCCATTTTGTCGTTGTTCCAGCGGCCGGTGTATACCACCTTATGTGCTTCGCCGTCGACTTGGTATTCGTTGATGTATTTACCGTTTCCGGTGCGCTTCCCGTTAACGAAATCGCCGGAATATTGCTTGCCATTTCCCCACTTGATCGTGCCGCGTCCATTGGGCTGGCCGTTAGCCGTTTCACCGTAATAGGACGTCCGCTCGGAGATCTGTATCCATTCCTTGGCGGAGGCCGCATCGACGGAAACCGGCAGCGAGGCAAAAGAAGAGGCCATAAGCGAAGCTGAAAGTGTTAAGGTTACTGATAATGCCGTTATTTTTTTCATGAACATGTAGGCTCCTTTGTTGATATGGTTCTATTATACACTTCGCGGGTTACTTCAACATTCCTCTCTATGTCCTATATAATGAAGCGGAAGAGAATGGTGATTTGGGCACGGCCTACACGGATACGGTTTTATTTTTGAATGCAAATGATAACGGAGGGAACAGGATATGACACATGAAGAAAACGCCACAGGCTGGGACGCGATTGACGAGCAACTGCTGAAGCTGTACGGGGAGCAGGAGCCGAAACATTACGGGGCTCTAATTCCCTATGCTCTGGGAGGACCCGATCCGCTGAATGGAATCAGCGCTTATACGTCGAATGCCCCGAGTCCGCATTGGCATATGGTCACTTATGGTTTTAGCGAGCTGTATGACAAGGAATCGGACAATCTGGAGGAGAGCGGTTACGGATTCGAATTGACGTTCAGGCTGGCTAAGCAGGAGGATGAGGAAGATCCGCCGGCGTGGGCGCTAAATCTGCTTCAGAACATGGGGAGATACGTGTTTAACAGCGGGAATGTTTTTCGCTCGGGGGATTATTTGGATGCCAATGGGCCGATCTGCCTGGGTGCCGATACGCAATTGACCGCACTCTCCTTTACCCTGGATCCCGAGCTGCCGGAGATGGATACACCGAATGGTCGGGTCGAATTCCTGCAGATGGTTGGCATCACACGTGAAGAACTCGAGGCGATGCAGACATGGAATACGCTGGGCGTATTACAAGCTTGTGCGGAGTATATGCCACAATACATAACGGATCTGGATCGGGAATCGCTGCTGAAGGTACCTTCGATTTCGGAAGCCGTTGACCGAGGGACAAAACAAGAGGGCTCGAACACCGGATTTCTCTACGTGAGCCAGCTGGCTTTTGAACCGGGGAAGAAGGGGTGGTTAAGTAAAACCCCGGCTACATTACAAATAGGCGCCAAGCAGGCCGAAATTATCGGGAAGCTGCTGCAGGGCCGAATTCTGAAGGATAAGAAACTGAGCCTTGTCGGTTCGGACGTTCGGGTCGTATTTGAGCCGGGGGAGGAGAGTCGCTGGACTGCGGAGGATGGAGATGTTACCCTGGTTTTGGACGATCGGACCGCGGGTGAATTTTCAAGTCGATTGCTGCCAAAGGTCAGCACCTTCGAGCTTTCGGGCCTGCAAGGAATCCGGATTGAAGTTCTGAAGACGGAAATCAAGGATCAAGAAGGAAATGTTGTTCAAGTTATCGGATAGACAGGTATAAAAATGGAACAAAAACAAATAGAAAGAATTTCCTGTCCATATAAAATAGTTTACAATTTGAGTGATGTCTATATACTTATACTTTAAAGCGGTACATAAACATCATGCCACAGGAAATGGTTCTGACAAAGGGAGGATTACATTGAAAGCATCTATTAAAGTAGGGATCGTAGGTTATGGAAATTTGGGCAAAGGCGTACAGAAAGCAATCGGGCAAAATCCGGATCTGGAGCTGGTAGCCATCTTCACGCGCAGAGACCCGCAGCAAATGCCAGCCAATTCCGGTGCTCGCTTCGAGCATATATCAGCGGCAGAGCAATATATCGGTAAGATTGACGTTATGATTCTGTGCGGCGGTTCGGCTACGGATTTGCCTGAGCAAACGCCACAGCTTGCCAGCATGTTCAATACAGTAGACAGCTTTGACACACACGCGAAAATCCCTGAGTTTTTCGAGGAAGTCAACAAAGCGGCGTTGGGCGGAGGCCATGTCAGTGTCATTTCGACAGGTTGGGATCCGGGCTTGTTCTCCATGAATCGTCTGCTTGCCGAAGCAATTTTGCCTGAAGGAAAGGATTATACCTTCTGGGGCAAAGGCGTGAGCCAGGGCCACTCGGATGCCATCCGTCGTGTTCCCGGGGTGAAGGCAGGCGTTCAATACACGGTTCCAGTAGAAGAGGTTATCAACCAAATCCGTTCTGGTGAAACACCGGAGCTTGCCACACGCGAGAAGCACCGGAGAGATTGCTTCGTTGTAGCGGAAGAAGGCGCGGACCAAGAGCAAATCCGTCAAACGATTGTGTCGATGCCTAACTATTTTTCCGATTACGATACAACCGTAACTTTCATTACGCAAGAAGAGCTTGAGGCTGAACATGCAGGTATGCCTCACGGCGGATTTGTCATTCGCAGCGGCGTAACCGGAAGCGGAAATAAACAAATTGTTGAATTTGGCCTGAAGCTCGACAGCAACCCGGAATTTACGGCTAGTGTGCTGGTATCTTATGCAAGAGCTGCCCATCGTTTGAGCAGAGAGGGACAGCAAGGCGCCAAGACGGTGTTTGATATCCCATTGGGATACTTATCTCCAAAATCGGCTGAAGAGCTCCGCAGCGAGCTTCTATAAGCTGTAAGAAGCCCTGCCGCATATGCGGCAGGGCTTCTTTTTTTCTTATTTATACGATACCTTGTGCGATCATGGCATCAGCTACTTTAATAAAACCTGCGATGTTGGCACCAGCCACAAGATTGCCGGCTACGCCATATTCTTCCGCAGCATCCACGGCACTGCAGTAGATGTTTTTCATAATCTGATGCAGCTTTGCATCCACCTCTTCAAAGGTCCATGACATTCTCATGCTGTTCTGGCTCATCTCCAGCGCGGATACGGCAACCCCGCCCGCATTGGCAGCTTTAGCCGGTCCGAACAGCACGCCGCTGCTGATGAACTGCTCAATCGCTTCCAGCGTGGAAGGCATATTGGCTCCCTCACCGATGGCTTTTACACCATTCAAGATGAGTGTTTTCGCTGCTTCTTCATCCAGCTCATTCTGCGTGGCACAAGGCAGTGCGATATCGCATGGAATATTCCAGATGCCCGTGCAGCCTTCGGTATATTCGGCATGCGGGTGAATCTTAACGTATTCGCTGATCCGCAGGCGATCCCGTTCCTTCAGCAGCTTGACGGTTTCGAGGTTAATTCCGTCCGGATCATACAGATATCCGTTGGAATCACTGCAGGCGATGACGTGTGCACCGAGCTGCTGTGCTTTTTCAATCGCGTAGATGGAGACGTTGCCCGAGCCGGACACAACAACGCGGCTGTCTTTGAAGCTAAGGCCTTGCGAAGCCAGCATCTCCTGTACGAAGTAAACGCAGCCGTAGCCGGTTGCTTCCGTACGTGCCAAGCTTCCGCCATAGATGACGCCTTTGCCTGTCAGCACGCCAGCCTCATGTCCTCCGCGGATCCGCTTGTATTGGCCGAACATATAACCGATCTCGCGAGCGCCAACGCCGATATCGCCGGCAGGCACATCGGAATCAGGTCCGATATGGCGGTACAGCTCGGTCATAAAGCTCTGGGTAAAACGCATGACTTCCTGATCGGATTTGCCTTTCGGATCGAAATCCGAACCGCCCTTGCCGCCGCCGATGGGCTGGCCCGTGAGCGCATTTTTGAAGATTTGTTCAAAGCCGAGGAATTTGACGATGCCGGCATAAACCGAAGGATGGAACCGGATCCCGCCTTTGTATGGACCCAGTGCGCTGTTAAACTGGACGCGGAACCCGCGGTTTACTTGGGTTTTGCCTTGATCATCCACCCATGGTATACGGAAGGTGATCATTCGTTCAGGCTCGACAAGGCGCTCCAGAATACCATGTTCCCGATATTTCGGATGCTGGGCTAAAACAGGGACGAGGGAATCTACAAATTCCCGGACGGCTTGATGAAATTCTTGCTCGTGCGGATCTCGGGCCACCACTTGGTTATAGATGGATTCCACATAATCTTTCGCGGCAGTAAGGGGTGAAGAAACAGAAATATTCGTAGTCACTTTTGCGATGCACTCCTTCAAATCGTTAAAGTAGAATTGCGTGATAAATCGTCGGTTTTGCTGAAAAGAAAGCCTGTCTCGGACAATTTGTACTAAAACATTAAAAGTTTGCACTCAGCATTTTTAAGTTAAAAAGAATTGTATAGAATCTTGCCTCGTATTACCAATAAAATGTTTTTTGCGAACTCATTAAATATTTCTATAAAGTTGTCATTTGGTGTAAGTTAATAAGCTATAACCCTGTGTTTCGTGTAGCGAAAATGCAAAAAATAATCCGAATTTGTCATGGAAAAATACAAATAAAAGGAACTTTGGCTTCAACCTTTTCGGCATATTTAGCGTCTGAGGTCATGGAAAAATTGGAATATTATTACAGGTTCTAAAGGCGTGAAAAAGTTATCGGCAGGGATGCTGAAAAAAGATCGAAACCTGCCCGAAGGCTGTTTCGATCTTTTTTTCATACTAAGGATAAGTCCGGTCTTATTTCGAAATATCAATAAATCCTTCGCCAAACACGTCGCGTACGTCATGGATCGTGACAAACGCATTTTTGTCCTCGGCCCGGACGATTTTCTTGAGCATGGAGACTTCCTGTTTACTGATGACGATGTAAAGAACATCTTTGGTCTGGCCGGTGTAGTATCCATAACCCCGGAGCACGGTCACCCCGCGGTCCATAATCTCCGTAACCCGAATCGCAATGCGGTCATGATGAGTCGAGATGATGGTAACGGCCTTTTTCGGATTCAAGCCTTCAATAATGAACTCCATCGCCTTGGTACCGATATAGAGGATGACCACGGTGAACATCACCTTCTCGATCCCGATCACAAAAACGGACAGTCCCGCCACGATCAGGTCAAAGAACAGCAGGGCATAACTGATATTCCAATCCCAATATTTATTCGCCAGGCGGGCCAATATCACCGTACCTGCCGTTGTCCCGCCCACCCGGACGATGAGTCCAATCCCGACGCCGGCAAACAGTCCGGCAAATATGGCATTAATCACCGGCTCATCCGAAGCGATGCGCCAGTTCTCCGTCAAATGAAGGAACAGAGAGTGAAAGGCAACAACGATAATGGTATAGACCGTCGTTTTTTTATCGAGAAGCTTGTAGCCGACAATTAGCAAAATCCCGTTAATCACGATGCCGACCAACGCCGGGGACCATTTCAGCACATAATACAGAATGATGGATATCCCGGTAACGCCGCCTTCGCCAAAATCGTTGGGAATGACGAATAAATTGACGGCCAGCGCAAAAATAAATGCCCCGATGAGCAGCATGATCATATCAAACGCTCTTTTTTTCATACGATATACCTCCATGACTTTCAACAAGCTCACAAAAAAAGCGACTAAAGGAAAAAATCATCCTTTAATCGCTTTATGCAAACACAGGTTGCGCAGCTCTTTTGATATTCTCATTATAATAATCATTACATGGAATGTAAATGATTTTTAATTCACTGTGAGTAGTCGAATAGGAGCGCAATATTTCGAAATGGGGCCTGTGATAAAACTAAAAGTGAAAGAAGAAGAGGAGGAGATGATGAGACCATGAATACATTGAATGGGAAGGTTGCCTTGGTTACGGGCTCCAGCCGAGGCATTGGACGTGCCATCGCGATACGATTGGCGAAGGAAGGAGCGTTGGTAGCCGTTCACTATGGCAAGAACCATGAGGCCGCGGAAGAGGTCGTCAGCGAGATAACACAGGCCGGAGGAGCAGCTTTCTTGGTAGGGGCGGATCTGGCCTCCTCGGATGGAATAAGTGCCCTGTACGGGTCGCTGGATGAGATGTTGAGAGCACGAACCGGTGACACATATTTGGATATTCTGGTCAACAACGCAGGGATCGGTTTAGTGGAAACCATCGAGGAGACCACGGAGGGAAGCTTTGATGAAGTGATGCGAATGAACGTGAAGTCGCCATTCTTCATGATTCAGCAGGCTCTCCCGCGCCTTCGAGACGATGGGCGCATTATCAATCTATCTTCTGCGGTAACCCGAATCTCCTTGCCCAATATTCCAGCGTATACAATGACGAAGGGGGCCATCAATTCGCTGACCCTCTCCCTGTCGAGCCAACTGGGTTCACGTGGGATCACGATCAATGCGATACAGCCCGGCTTCGTTGCTACCGACATGAATGCCGCCATGCTTCAGGACCCAGCCTCTTTCCAGTTCGGAGCAGGCTATTCGATCTTCGGCAGATGGGGTGAGCCTGGGGATATCGCTGATATTGCAGCATTTCTGGCTTCTCCGGACAGCCGCTGGATCACCGGTCAATGCATCGATGCCAGTGGAGGATCCCATCTGTAATGACTACTTTTATCGAGGCGGTCCGGTTCACGCATGGCTGCTTCGATATCTTCAAAGACGTGCGCTTGTGCACGGTCTTTGTTGTTTAGTACAAGTCATAGATCGAAGGACCTAAGGAATTCCTTACATCGATGGTACGATCCCTTTTTTCCAATTTTTCTTTTATAATGTTGGAGAAGTTCCAAGGCAGGAAGTACCAGGATGGAGGAAGGCCAAGATGTGGAATATCGATTTTGAGCATCAGTATGACAAACGTTCCGGTGCGACCGGTGAACAAATGGCACGTTTTGTTAAGGAGTGGAATACGGAGCTTTCTGCGCAAGAATTGGAGGATATCAAGGGAAGACAAATGAATCCTTTTCACAAATCGTCGACCTTTTACGATCAATATACGCCGCTCGATCCTGCAGGCTGGAAGCTGCCTCAGAGGGATCTCCCTGCAAGCTACGTGGATTTAATGAAGTACTCCAACGGCGGGGAATTTCAACAGGGAGAACGTTATTTCCAGTTCTTTAACACGGAGGATCTGAGGGAGATGAACCTGGCTTATGAGCTGCCGGAGTATATGCCGAATGCGGTATCGTTTGCCATGGATGGAAGAGGAAATCATTATATGTTCGATATGAGGGAAGAGCCGGTAAACGGTGAATATCCGATTCTGTTCGCGCATTCCGGCAGCTTGGGCTATGAGGACTGCGAGCGGGTTGCCGATTCTTTTCTTGCGTTATGTACGGAGACATGGGAGCTTTATTAAGCCTGACATAACAGAAGAGCCCACGCGCCATGCGTGGGCTTTTGCGTTTAGCGGAAGAGGAATGGCGCTGTTCCATGTAACGATAACGATGATTAAGCCAGTACTTCAACAGTAAAACCGCCCGGAGCTTTAACGTAGAAGGTCCATCCGTGGGCTCTCCGGGGCTCTGTGACATCGAAGCCGTCAACGCTTAGGCGCTGATGAATCTCATTTACTTTCGCTTCGCTTTCCTGAATAAAGCCAATATGAAACGTCTTGGGATAGTTAACCTCGGTACCCCGCATTAAGGTCAGCACCATCCCTTGATCGTCAAACAGCGCTGCAAATGACTGACCACGCTCGCCTCCGATTTTGAGTCCGAAATAGGTTTGCAAAAATTCCTTGGCGGCGGTTACATCGGTTACGGTGAGATTAAGATGGTTCATTATCATATCGTAAACACTTCCTTCCTATGGAATGTGATTCTTCATTCAAGCGTAGCACATTGAAGCAAGAGGAGATCTTATGCAGGTTTAGGGCAGGAATGGGCGGCAAAACCCGTCAGGTAAGTCGAATGTTTTAGATAAGGCTTTGTTTTTATATGATCGAAAAAAAGCTTCCGCAACGGATTATCATCACAGATGTGCGGAGCATCTGGTATAATAACATCACATTAATTGATAATGATTATCATAATCAAGTGGGTGGAATGGCTCTCCAAGAAGAATTGATACATAACAAAGGTGCTCTCCTGAGTCTTGTCATACAAGATGAAGGTAGAGCGCCTTGTTTTTTAATGTGATCCTATTCTTGAACCTCCTGGCCCAAAGTATAAAGCCCCCTGTGGGAGACGAATTAAGAACGATTTTGCCAAATAATCTGCTATACTACTCAATAGACTTACCCCCTTATTCAGAAAAAAAGGTGAACTTTCATGCTTTCATTTACTAGACTAACCAAATGCAAACCCCCGATTCCGTAATTTCTTTGCCAGCCAACTTGAGATTTTTGAATGATAAGGGGGATGTTAGCTGTGCAAAGAAAAATCTCAAATCCATCCATCTGGTTATTAATTATCCTTGTGGGTTTCCCGCAAATTAGTGAAACGATATATACACCCTCATTACCGGACATTGCCCATCAATTGGGAGAAAGCAACAATGCCATCCAACTGACGCTCAGCATTTACTTCCTGGGTTTTGCCTTCGGGGTGTTTTGCTGGGGAAGGCTCTCGGATTCCATCGGATGTCGTCCTGCCATGCTGTGGGGCATCCTGGTTTATGGAATAGGCAGCTTGGGCTGTTACCTATCCGGTTCGGCCGAATGGTTATTGGTGAGCCGATTCATTCAGGCTTTCGGTGCCAGCACCGGCTCGGTTGTCACCCAAACCATTTTGCGTGAGAGCATCGATGGAGCCAAGCGTCATGCGGTGTTTGCCCAGATTTCGGCAGCGCTTGCGTTTACGCCCGCTATTGGGCCGCTCATTGGCGGATGGGTGGATCAATCTCTTGGTTTCAGGGCGGTGTTCTTGACGCTGGTTTTGATGAGCGCCGCTATTTTGGCGTGTACCTGGACTTCTCTGCCTGAAACCAGGGTCAAGGCTGTCTCGAAGATGAACACCCTCTCCGTGGCCAAGCGCCTGGTCTTCGACCGCAGAATATGGGGATTCGGTTTTCTCATTGGAGCCACCAACGGCATATTGTTCAGTTACTATGCGGAGGCTCCGTTTATTTTTATTGAATTTTTTCAGATGAGTCCCGGCGGGTTTGGTTTCTTCGGTATCTTTGTTGCGATGTCATCCATCCTGGGTGCGATGCTGTCGAAGAAACTGCTGACCCGGCTCCAGGCTGAGCGCATTATCGTGATCGGCACGATCATTACGATGCTGGGTGCCCTTTGCCTTACCGTTCTTGCTGTAAGCGGAATGAGCACCACTATAATAGACATGGTGTTCATGGTAGCGTGTATTTTTATTCTTCTGCTCGGCATCGGAATGGCGATTCCGAATTGCCTTAGTTTGGCGCTGAACCAATATGGAGATGTGCTCGGAACGGCAGGAGCGATCTTCGGATTGGGTTATTACGTTGTCGTCAGCCTGATTACCAGCGGCATGAGTCTCCTTCACAATGGCTCGTTAATCGTGATGCCCTTGTATTTTCTTGGTCTTGCGGTAGTCATGGTCTGCGTGAGCAAGAAGCTTGCTGGATATGCGCGGAGGTAGTCCGGCATTTTGTTTAAGTTTCATATAGGATTGAAAAGAAGCTGTCCCCTTTCTAGCAGGAGGGGCAGCTTCTTCTTGTTCCACTGGATTAAGTCTCCCTTTCGATTCGGAGGTTCCAAAAATACTGTGTGAAAATTCGAGTCCAATGGTTTATTTTAACACCTGTGAGCTCTCCCCAGTTTTAGGAATGCATCTTTCACTTGAACGACCATTTCATCCAAATTCTTGATACTTGTTGAGCATTCTTTTATGGTCATCAATCCTAGTGCCTCATTGTCATATGACATTTTGAAGTGTCTTGGCATTGTGGGTGACGAAATGACACTTGTTGATATGACAAGCCTTTTGCCATACTCGGTTCAGCCAGTTGTTATGAGGCAAATACATTTTGAGGAGAAACCATGTATGAAAAAAAAGACTCGCACCATCGCGGTTCTGCTATTATCCGCTATGGCAACGACCGCATGTATCCCAGATAGCAGCTCGACAGCTAGCGCAACAATGGCCACACCCATTGCATCTGTAAGTTCTAGCTTGGAGGGGCCCCGCGATGCCAAGGAGGTAGAAACATTTGCAGATAGCGTTATTACGGACGTGATGAAGAAGTATAACACAGTCGGTACTAATTTTACGGTCGTGGCCGATGGGAAAGTGTTACTAAGCAAAGGTTACGGTTATGCCGACAAAGAAAAGAAGATTCCCGTTGATAAAGACACCGTTTTCCAGATCGGCTCTGTTACCAAGACATTCACGGCCTTGGCGGCAATGCAGTTGGTCGATAAGGGAAAAATCGATTTACGAGGCGACATTCAAAAGTACTTAGGAGGAGTGAAGATTCCGAATAAAACGGGGAAAAACCTGACCATGTATGATCTGCTTACCTATTCAACCGGATTTGATTCACCCGATATCGCTTCGTATTATTCACCGGAATATGTTAACAAAAACTTTCCAATAAAGGATTTTGTCAGATCACATATGTCAGCGGTTGTAAGGCCTCCGGGGGAAATATACACTTATGACAATTTTGGGTTTCTGCTAGCGGGGTATGCGGTAGAGAACGTCTCGGGAATGCCCTATTCGAAGTATATGGAGAAAAACATTTTCAAACCGTTAGGCATGACCTCAACGAATGTGCGAATTACGCCTGAGCTATTAGGCAGAATGGCTGCTCACTATGGACCGAAGGGTGAAAAAATCCCTATGGATGGAACTATTCCTACAGAAAAACCTGAAGGTGGTATCGTCTCAACAGCAGATGACATGGCAAAGTATCTCTTAATGCATCTGAACAAAGGAAAGTATGATGGCAAAGAAATTGTGAGTCAAAAAAGCATAGAGCAAATGCAAACATACCAGCTTTTTGCTGATAAAACGATTCCTATTGCAACAATCGGGTTTGAAGGCTACTTCCATGAGAAGATGAATGGTCAACATGTGGTTCTAAAAGGAGGGAATGTTACAGGGCATTCATCCCTGATTGTTATTCTGCCTGAGAAAAATACAGCCTTGTATATGTCCAACAATGACGACAACCCCTATGTGAGCATTGACGTGTATGAAGCATTTATGAATCACTATTATCCAAGAAAGACAGAAGTTCCAAAGCCAACCTATTCGGCAATCAGTGAGCAGCAAGCCAAAGCGTATGTCGGACTATATAAAAACACGCGTATTGATGCCATGAGGACTAAGGTTTCTTATTCGAACGGGAACTTAGTTTTGGAAGCAGGAGCTGCAGGCAAACAGATGCTGAAAATGATCCATCCTTTATTGTTCGAAGATGAATCAGGTACTAAAATTACGTTTAAGAAAAACGCAGCTGGCCATATCGCATATATGTATTCTACGAGGCTACCAGACTTAGTTGCATTTTCAGAAAAAATTAACGTTGATTCACCTTTCTCTGATGTACCTGCGAATAGTAAGTATAAATCATATATTAACAATCTTAACGCTTTGAAAGTCATGATCGGGAAGTCTTCCCATATCTTTGATCCAAAAGGAACGATGACTCAGGGAGAATTCTCAGAAGTGCTGCTTCGCGCCCATGGGATGCATAAACAGCCTTACATGATTGAGCCCAATAAGAAACAGATGAAAGCCGGACTGCCTAATTATCAGCCTAATTCTCCGATCACTAGACAAATGGCGGCGGTAATGATCCAAAACCTGAAACAGGTAGAGCCTAGAACGAAGGTTAAACTGAGTGGAAAAACGGATGCCTGGGCAGTGGAAGCGATCAAGGCGCTTGTTTCCCAAGGTATCATAGACCCAGATACCAAGGTTAAATCTGATGGCTCCGTGAACTTCCGTTCAAAAGAACTTTTGAAACGTCAAGAGGCTAGTGCCTTATTGGATCAAGCATTTAATTACTATATTTTACCGATTAGTCATTAATTTACCCGACTCATGAACCCCCAGTCAAGTATATGCCTCAGGGGGAGAGGCGCTTTATGGACGAACTGCTCGCTCTGCTCCCGCAGGAGCTGAATGAGGAGGCATTCCGACTCTGCAGTCAGCTTCTGTACGAGGCCGGGGTGGAGCCGCTACCGCTGCTCATTCCTTTTTTTTAGGCACCCTAACCTGGAGGTTCTGATGCTAAAAGAGATTCATAAAGGAATCAAGGCGGAAGCCTTGGATGGCTTGGCGGATATGGATTGCTTGCGGCAGGTAGACTTCCGTTTTATCGATTCCGGCAAAGGCCGTATTGCCGCCATGCGCAAGCGAATGGCGGAAGCGGGCAAAGAGCATCTTCTCTACGAGAATATCCCCGAGGAGAAGCGGATACGATCGATGGCTCTTGAGCATCTGTCCGGAATCCTGATGTAAAAGTCAGACGGTACAAAATTATGAAAAGCCCGCTAGGATAGCGGGCTTTTTGCCGATTTCAATCTTTTATTCCTCTCCAGTTGCCACTGGATTCTCCTCATAGCTGATCCAATCGCTCCAGCTGCCGGCGTACAGCTTCACATTGCCGTAACCGGCTTCCTCCAGGGCAAGCACGTTGGGGCAAGCGGTGACGCCGGAGCCGCAGTATACGATGATCTCGGCATCTTGCGGAATGTCGGAGAAATGCTCGCGGATCGTTTCGGTTTCCTTCCAATGCCCGGAGTCGTCCAGAACACCCTTCCAGAAGTAGTTCACCGCCCCCGGAATATGTCCGGCCTTGGTGTCCAAAGGCTCCTCGACTCCAGCATACCTGCGGGGCTCACGGGAATCGATAATCGTTTGGGTACCCTGCACCAACGCCTCGCGCACCTCATCTACGAGGACCAGTTTATCGGGCTTAAGCTTGATTTCATATGGTACCGGAATGACGATCGGTTGTTCATCCGTTACCGGGTACGAGGCATTCTTCCAAGCTGTAAAGCCTTCATCCATCACATAAGCCTGTTCATGCCCGGTGTATTTCAGCAGCCACCATAGTCGGCTGGCCATGGCTCCGCCCTGGTCGTCATAGATGACGACACGGCTGTTCCCCTGAATGCCGGACTGGCCGAGACGCTTTGCAAGCTGATCCAGCTCCGGCAGAGGATGGCGTCCGCCATGTTGGGTGATAGGGGAGGAGAGGTCCTTCTCCAGGTCGAGATAAACGGCACGCGGAATATGCGATTCCTCATAAGCGGCTCGTCCGCTTTCCGGCTTGCCGAGGGCAAAACGGCAGTCGACGATGACCAAATCCGGTTCATAGAGTCTCGCCAGCAGCCATTTCATTGTCACGATATTATTCATATACCAGGACACCGCCTTCTATTAAGAAATAATGAGATTAGGTAACCGAATTATATCATATTGCTGCATTTCATTACGTATATAACTAAAAAGTCGACCTGTCTCATAGAAGGATGAGATCAGGTCGACGATACCAGAATGAATGATGGCAAGAATCAGGAGAAACGCTTTATTTCTTGATCGCTTGAAGCAGCATGGAGGTGTAAGCCTCGGCACCTTCCGGCTCCAGATGGACGCCGTCAGACCGGAAGTATTCCGGATGATCCTTACTGGCTGAATACCAATCCACCAGCGTAACTTTGGGGTTCTGGGCAGCCGCTTTTCCCAGCATGCCGTTGACGTTCTGTTCCCAATCACGTGGAACCCGTGTGTTGATAAGCAGAATTTGCTTAGCTGTATCCAGCGGACGCAGAAGAGAATCCAGATCCTTTTTCGAGAAAGCACCGTTGGTTCCCAGCCCGATGATGATAATGCCCCCATCTATCCGATTTTGGGTCTTCATGGCGGGAATCAGGTCATCGGCCTGACGCATTTGGCGGCCTATCACCGCATCGATGTGAATGCCGGGCAGCGATTTCTCCAGATAAGGGGATACCCCGAGCATGACCGAATCCCCAATGGCCGTGATGGCGGACTTGGATACCGGAGGATTTTGAGGCTTATTCGTTGGCTTCGTAGGATTGCTCTCTTTGCCGGTCGTTTCGGTTGCCGCGTCCTTGGAGGGATCCGGCATATCCGCCTTATCCTCACTAGGCTTACCCGCTTTATCTTCATTCGGTTGATCCGGGATTGTTTTCTCGGAATCCGCGTTATCGGGGATTTTGCTCCCTGCGTTGGTTTGCTCGTCTTCGTTGTCTGTTTCATTACCAGCAGGATGGTCCGGCTCTTTGTTTCTGCCAGCATCGTCATCGCCAGAACCTGTCGCTCCATCCGGAAACGGCATCTGATCCGGTGTATCCTCGGAGTCCGGCTTCTTAACTACACCAGGCTGCTTCGTGTCGGTAGGCGGAGGGGTGATGTTCCCATTCGTGCCTACAGGAGGCGGCGTTTGTCCTTGCGGTGGCTCCATCGTTCCGGGCTCTGTGCCTTGAGTCTGATCCGGTTCTTCCAGGGCAGGATCAAGGTTCAGCATGGCAGCGATATCGCCTACCGTTCTCGCAGAGGATACGCTGCTCATCATCCCCGAGCAAAAGATGCCGATTAGCATTAGCGAGCTTAGCGATACGACCCAGCCTCTTAACGAAATCGAACGGCGCCGAATGGATCGGGCCTTAAACCATAATTTTTTCAGTCCGCCATGCCGTATCGGTTCTTCAACATACTTCCAGGATAGGGCGGCCAGCAGTACGCTTGCCGCAATTTGCAGGGCAACCTGAGGCAAACTCAAATCGCCTGTACCGGATGCAGGTGAGGTCAGGATCATTACCGGGTAATGCCATAAGTAAATCCCGTAGGATCGAACGCCGATCCATAACAGGGGCTTCCAGCTTAACAAGCGGCTGATTGAAGCGCCCGGGTGCGCCAACACCGCAACGAGAACGGCGGCAGCAAGAGAGAAGAGGAACATGCCTCCTTGATAGAGGAACGAATCGTAACGGTCCACCTGCCACATCATGGAGAGTATGATAAGCATTGCCGCGGCGCCGGTCACGTTGAGTCTGCGCCGGGAAGCCCTTGAAACATGGGTGGACAGCTTCCAGCTGGGCCATACGACAGCCAGCCCCGCTCCGATGAGCAGACCAAACGCTCGGGTATCCGTTCCATAGTAGACCCGGCTAGGATCATCTCCCGGCTGATAGATCACTGCCATAGTCAGAGCTGAAATCGCGGCTCCGGCAGCAATGAAAGTGAACAGCTGTCCCCTTCGGGGGAAGAGCTTGAGAACCGCTAACATGATCAGCGGCCACAGCAAGTAGAACTGCTCTTCCACGGCAAGCGACCAGAAATGCCCCAGTGGAGACGGTGGGCCAAATGATTCGAAATAAGATTGCTGCTGAAAAATAAACTGCCAGTTGCTTATGTATGTAACCGCGCCGAGCACCTCACTCCGAAGCGTAGCCAGTCGCGATCGGTCAAACAGCGTAACCCATACCACAAGGAAGAACAGCATGAGCAGCATGGCCGGGAGGAGACGCCGGAACCTTCGTATCCAGAAATCTTTCAGATCGATCCGGTGCTGATGATGCCATTGCGATGCGAGAATATCTGTAATGAGATACCCGGACAGAACGAAGAATAAACTTACTCCGAGAAAACCACCGCCGGCAAAACCAAAATTCCAGTGGTATCCCATTACTCCGATCAAGGCGAGGGCCCTAAGTCCGTCGAGACCGGGCATGTAGCGTGAATGTGGCTTATCTGATACCGGCACGGGAGATCGCTCCTTTCGAAGGATCTGCGCTTATGCCGCCCTGGAACAGCCGCTGCGATAATATGTAGGACATATTCTCAAACGTCTGGGTGCTGAATAGTGAATGTGTCATTTGGAACATGGTAAACCTTCCCTTTCCTTTATAGGAGGATATCTTAAATTAAGGAGACGCATATCGAATCCTGTAATATCCTGCAACAAGATGTCATAGCTAATACTACCATCCTTGGAAAAACAGAAGGTGACAAAAAAATGAACCTACGGCTACATTGTGATGTCAATAATAAGACAGATTTTTCATTTGAAATGACAAGCCTTCATGTTTGGTATATCCATGCTTCGGTAACGTTCTGTTAACTGTATCGCCGCAGGCCATAAGAAAGAGGAGGCCCTGCCTCCTCCAATATCCTGGATGATTCGACATCCATGATTTTCCTTTTGTTCTTATATATATGGATTAGAGCGCGGCTCCTTGCCGTTTGCGAAAAAAGGTTTTGAGTGCCTCGTACACTTCCCCTTTGTCTTTGATGACATGGTACATGAATTGGTCCAGCTTGATATTCTTATAGGCCGACATCAGCGTGCTGCTGCGATTGTATTGGTTGACCTCACCGTAACCGAACATGTTGCTAACCTTCAGCAGTTCGCCAATGAGTTTGACGCAGCGTTCATTATCGGACGTGAGATTATCGCCGTCGGAGAAATGAAAGGGATAAATGTTGTATTTGGTAGGGGGATAACGGTGATGGATAATATCCAGCGCCTTCTGATAAGCGGATGAACATATGGTTCCGCCGCTTTCACCTCGTGTGAAGAACTCTTCTTCGGTCACTTCTTTGGCTTCGGTATGGTGGGCGATAAACACGATTTCCACTTTCTCGTACTGCTTGCGGAGGAAACGGGTCATCCAGAAGAAAAAGCTGCGTGCGCAGTATTTCTCAAAGGAGCCCATGGATCCGGATGTATCCATCATAGCGATAATGACCGCATTGGACTCCGGAATGACGGTATCGTCCCAGGTCTTGTAGCGCAGGTCGTCCGGACTGATGCCGTGGATGCCGGGTTTGCCGTCTCTGGCATTGCGGCGCAAATTCTCCAGGATGGTGCGCTTCTTGTCAATGTTGGACATGATGCCCTTTTTGCGGATGTCGTTGAACACGATGGATTCCGTCTCGATCTGCTCTTTATCCTTGGGCTGCAGCAGCGGGAGCTCCAGTTCCTCAAACAGCATATTCTCCAGTTCTTCCAGGCTGACCTCGGTTTCCACGATGTCCTGCCCTGCCTGATCGCCGGCTGATTCACCTTTACCGGGCTGGGCTGATGAAGGGTCGCGTCCAAGGACGTCTCCAACCTGACTGTCACCGTCGCCCTGACCGACATGCTTTTGCTTTTGGTAGTTATAGATGAAACGGTATTCGTCAAGGCTTCGGATCGGAACTTTAATGATCTGCTTTCCGTCAGACAGAATAATGTTTTCCTCGGTAATAAGATCGGGCAGGTTGCGTTTGATGACTTCACGGATTTTATGCTGATGACGTACCTGATCCTGGTAGCCTTTGCGGTGCAGCGACCAGTCTTCACGGGATACGACAAACGACAGAGCGTCTTCATTTTGCATGGACAGTCACCTCCCAAGTATGGCCTTGACACGGTTGCCGTCTTTTCGGCTGTAGTATTTCATTATATTCGGGAGAAAGAGCGATATGTGAGTATGAATCCGGCTTTGTCGTGAAAAAGACACTTAACCTGGGATGAATCAGGCAAGTGTCTCGAAGGGGGTACTCCTTAAGCATTTAATACGAATAGGAAAAGGGCTCCGATGGTGATGATGACTACGGCGTTTACGATGGTGGCAATGACGGCGACGGCACGCTTGCGCGTTTTGGAGAAGCAGCCTACAATGCCAAGCACCAAGCCGACGATATTGATGACCATGACGATGATGAACACGGCCGCCAGCGTGGTCATCGCTTCCAGCGTTTCCTGAGTCGGCTCAAGGATCGGTCCGTTCTCCGTCATGTAAGGCTCAATCATCGTGGTGCCAAGCGCGCCGAGCAGAATATACCCGAGCAGCGTCACGATCGACAGGATGAATGAGGCGATGCCGAAGCGGGAGTTTTTTCTGTCCTCGGGTGGAATAAATGTGGTTTTGGGTCGTTTGGGTGAATCTTGATCCTCGGATGGGGAGGAAGGTGATCGTTGATCCATGTGCATAATCGCTCCTAACTTAAGAATTCATTCTCTAATAGGTTCATGTAGGTCTTCTATAAAAAGACATCCTTATTAATCTTTCACAAAATGGCCCTGAAATCAAGTCCAAGGCGCTTGCATACCGGTGGAAAAGCTTCTTCGAATCCGTTAAACTTAATTTGATTACATAAGGACACGGATGTCCGCTGACAAAAGGGGTTGAAAAGGCATGAGTCGTAGATTCATCGCATGGGGGTCGATCCTGATGGCATTATCTGTCGCTATCGGAGCATTCGGTGCCCATATGCTGGAGGATAAGATTACGCCGGACGAACTTGCCATTTATGAGACGGGAGTCCATTATCATATGATTCACGGACTTGCGGTCCTGATTACGGGGATTGTGGCGAAGGTTCTGGGCGAATCCCGGAAGCTGTTCTGGGCAGGGACTTTATTCATCGCGGGAACCGTCATATTTTCCGGAAGTCTCTACGTGTTAAGTATATCCGGCATCAAGTGGCTTGGCGCGATTACGCCCATCGGCGGTGTCTCCTTTATCGTGGGCTGGCTGATGCTGATGTCTTCGGCGCTGTCCCGAAAAAATGCTTGATTCCAAAAAAGAACGGCTTCACCGATCCCTTCTTATGGGGCGGCGAAGCCGTTTTTTTTAAAATGGATGCCGTTGACGTGATACCGACTCAGCTGACGCTGAACTCGTCAATTTCGTTGAGTTTGAAGGTATACACCTGTTTCTCATCAACATGATAAACGTTGACCAGGAAATTGCTTTCGTCATAGTTGAGAATCCGGCAGGGCAGACTGGTCTGCTTACCGTGGCGGTTGGTTGTCAGGCGAACAAGGCGATTGTCCTTACTGTATACTTTAATCCATTCAAAGGGATCATTTCCGGTGAGTGGAGTTTGGACAGGAGGTACGCTTGCAGCGATCTTTTTTTCCGGCGAGGATGTCGCAGGCGGCGCAGGTTTCGCTTTCTGAGAAGCGGCAGAAGCCATCTTCCCGGAGGCTCTGCTAATAACGGAATCTTTCTTGGCTTGAACCAAGGTGTTGATAATTTCTCCAAGCTCCATTCCGGACTTAACCCGGAAATCGACGACTTCAGCCTTGTCGTTCAGCATTTCTAGCAAATATTGCAAAGCCAGTGCGTTGGAGGAACTCTTGACCAGAATATCAACGTTGAATAAAAAGCCGTTATCATCGGTGGCAGGAATTGTGTTCATAGCTTTTATCATTCACCAGCTTTCACAGGGTTTCTACTGAATCAAATATACCATAATTTTCGAATATTCATAGTCCTAATGTCATACATATTTCATCTTTATTCTAATGACTTACGAGTCATTCGCACCATAAGTGTGGGCTGGAATGCATAATATCAGAGACATTCGCACCATGTCGGTTCCAAGAGAATAAACATAATTCTAAGCCGACGTGAGGGGAGGTTTGTTGATATTGGTGACTTTACTGCCGATCGATATTGAAGGACATACCGTAATGGGCGTCGAGGTAAAGCTTCCGAAAACAACGCTGCTGGCCGTTTACACTTCCCGCGGCTATATTATGTGCGGTGCACTCGATGTGGGCCTTCTTAATGAAAAGCTTGCGGACCGCAAGATTATCGCAGGAAGAGCCGTAGGGGTTCGCACACTGGAACAGCTGCTGGAGGCACCGCTGGAATCGGTAACCCTGGAGGCGGAGAAGTGGGGCATTCATCCTGGCTTGGCTGGCAAGGAAGCGATCCTGCGCATGTTATGAGTCATGTATGCCTTACGTTACAAGAGTGATTCCTGTGCGGATCGCTCTTTTTTTAGAGAAAAGAAAGGTCTGCACTTCAGATGCACTAACATGCAAACCGTAAAAAAACGGACAATTCGGCTGGAGGGCCGTTTGTCCGTTTTATGATGCCATTAAACATTCGGATATAGCGGCTATTCGAACAAGCTTTTTAAGCTCTCATGATAAGGAGCTTGCACGACGCCTTTTTCCGTAATGATTGCTGTCACATATTCATTCGGCGTAATGTCGAAGGCAGGGTTGTACACTTTCACGCCTTGCGGCGCTGTGCGCTTGCCGAAACCTTCCGTGATCTCTTCCGCAGGACGCTCCTCAATCGGAATATCGGCACCTGTCTTCGTATTCAGATCAATCGTGGACAGCGGGCACGCCACGTAGAAAGGAATGCCGTGAGCTTTAGCCAGAACCGCGACCCCGTACGTACCGATCTTGTTGGCGACATCGCCGTTTGCAGCTACGCGATCCGTACCGACGATAACTGCTTGGATCCACCCTTTGGACATGACCATGGCAGCCATGTTGTCTGCCAGCAGCGTAACGTCAATCCCTGCCTGTTGGAGTTCAAAAGCAGTTAAACGCGCGCCTTGGAGGACAGGTCTTGTCTCATCCGCGAACACCTTGATGTTTAGGCCCTGTTCATGAGCCAGATACATCGGCGCCAGGGCAGTCCCGTATTTGGCAGTCGCCAGTCCGCCCGCGTTACAGTGGGTAAGCACACCCATACCTTCTTTGAAGAACGGCAGCGCGTTTTCGCCGATGCGGCGGCATACATCCTCATCCTCGGCACGAATGGCCTCGGCTTCGGCGAGCAGCGCCGCATTCAGTCCGGCCGTATCGAGATCCGAATCCGCCAGCTTCTCAGCTGCAAGCTTGATGCGGTCCAGCGCCCAGAACAGATTGACGGCCGTTGGTCTGGAAGTGGCGAGATAAGCGCAGGTTTTTGCGACTTGTTGCAGCCAGCCTTCGTTATCGCTGGCTTCAACCTGCATGCCGCCAAGGACAGCGCCGAATGCTGCCGCGATGCCGATAGCCGGCGCGCCGCGGACTTTCATGGAGTGAATCCCTTCCCAGACTTCCTCCGGTGTATAGAGCCTAAGATAGACGATCTCTTCCGGGAGCAAGCGCTGATCCAGAAGGACCAGATGGTCTCCTCCCCAGTAAACCGAGCTTAGCGGTTCATAGGTGCTGGCATTGCCGGTAGTCATACCGCTCATATCGATACCTCATTTCCTTTAATTGCTTGTGTAATCAAAGTTAAAATGTCCTCAAAGGACTTCATGCTGCGGTGATGGCGCACTAGATTTTTGCCGATGGCAAGCGCTTTGCGCTGCGCAGCTTCTCTGGCCTTATCATCGGGTATGGTGTCAATGTCTGCAACATGGGACAATCCGACGATGCGCCGGATCATTTTGCAGCCCGCGAATCCTGCGGTATCCTTCAAAATCTGCGACACATAATGGTCCTGGTAGCCTGGTGTGCGGGACATTTCGTCCAAGAGGTCTTCATTCCACAGCAGGCGGAAGTTGTTCTCGAAGTGGGTCCATACGTCGCTTGCCATCTCGAGGAGTCGGGCTTCCCTGGCAGCAAGCGTATGCTCGTCCTCACTCCAGCCCGGCTGTGCCGCATAGTTGAGCAGCAGGTTGCCGATGACCGCACCGATATCGAATCCCATCGGGCCGAAATAAGCGAATTCCGGGTCGATGACCTTGGTGGATTCCGGCGTGACGAAAATGCTGCCTGTATGCAGATCCCCGTGGAGCAGAGCCTGTGCATGAGTCAGAAACTTCTCCCGAAGCAGCGCGACTTCAAAGTGAAGCGGCAGGTCGGCGCGGAGGGCTTCCGCTTCATCGGCAATGCTCTGCGGATAATTGTTATTGGCGGATTCGCGGTATGGATCTTCGAAGATTAAATCTTCGGTGATTTTGCATAAATCCGGATTGACAAAGCGGCCGGCAAGTTCCTTCTTCTTCTGCTGGTTCATCCCGAGATCCGACGTGTAGAACAACGTTCTGGCCAGGAAGCGGCCGATATGCTCTGCGAACTTCGGATAGGCATTGCCCTCAATCAGGCCTTTGCGCATGATGGTATACTCGCTCAGGTCTTCCATTACGGTGTAGGCGAGCTCATCCGAATAACCGTATACTTCGGGTACGAGGTCGGGGCAGATGGAATACTCCGTCTCCAGCGCCAGACGTTCGATACGGGCCCGGTCGAGAGACAGCGGCCAGGATTCGCCTACAACTTTTGCATAAGGAACAGCTTGCTTGATAATGATACTATCAGTCGTATTTTTGGCGGTGACATGAAACACCAGATTGAGATTGCCATCGCCGATTTCGCGGCATTCGAGCTCGGCATGGTCCGGGAACCGGCCCGGTATACTTTTAGCTAATTGTATAGCTTCTTCCGCGTTCAACGGATGATATGCAGACATGGATGGTCACCCCCAAATAGTATAGAAGAAAAACAAAGCCAACTTTTTTGCTTGGTATTACCTAGTATAACGTTTTTTCGCGAATTTTGTATAATTTTTTGGCAAGACGAAAGGTTTGCGAAACTGATTCGCTTCGTAGTCCTAAGGGTAAACTACAAATAGACGCCCAAGCACAGGATGTACTCATATATTAATGAAGGATTAGCATTAGCAGATGGTACCAGTTACAATGGGTATACACCGCTCTGCCGAATGTTCCTTTGACGCAGTACAGGGTGCATTTCATATAGAAAAGGAAGGGATTAACCATGGCAAAAACTACATCTGGCAAAGCTGCAGGAAAAACGAAGAACGCAAGTCTGGAGCAATTGTTGAATCAGCAGGTTGCGAACTTTAACGTGCTCTATGTCAAACTCCACAATTATCACTGGTATGTAACCGGAGAGCAATTCTACTCCCTTCATGTTAAATTCGAAGAATTGTATGATGAAGTTACGCTTAAAATGGATGAGGTTGCGGAGCGCCTGCTGTCGATTAAAGGCAAACCGGCTGCAACGATGAAAGAATATTTGGAACTTGCAACGGTCCAGGAGGCTTCAGGCAACGAGGATACCCGCGGCATGGTACAAGCCTTGATTGAAGACTTTGCAACCGTATCCGAGGAGCTGGCGGAAGGCATCGAAATGGCCGAGGAAGCCGGAGATGCGCCAACAGCGGACATGTTCACCGGCTTTAAAGCCGATCTTGAGAAGCATATGTGGATGCTGCGTTCGTTCCTTGGATAAAGCGTGATACAACAGAATGATGCCTGTTCTTTCCTTAGTATTTGCAAGAGCTGAGGGTGCCGGTCACCTTGCCGTGTGCCCTTTTAGCTCATGCTGTTGACCTGAGCACCGTCTGTCAACGCGCGATAAACGCCGGTGCCGGATGCCGTAATGACTCTCGGGAGCAACAAGCACATTTGAAGGGGAACAGGGCGAACGAAACAGGCTTGGCCGGTCTATCGGTCATGCCTGTTTTTTAATTGTTACGGTTGTCTGAATGTTGTCTGCAAAACGCTTGTCCGGTTGAAATACGTCATATTTTATTATAAAATGGCTTGAGAATCATTGATAATCAGTTTAGAATGATTATAAATAAATAATTATTTTTTGTTTTATGAAATCAGGGCGTCCAATCCTGTTATCATATAGGACAACAATACACTACCTATTCAACGGAGGGAATCTAATATGTCAACCAAGTTTGTCATTGAAGGATTGAAAGCAACAATCGAAGGCAAGGAGATCCTTAAAGGTATCAACCTTGAGATGAAGGGCGGAGAAGTTCATGCCATCATGGGACCAAACGGTACAGGCAAAAGTACTTTGGCTTCCGCGTTGATGGGGCATCCTAAATATGAAGTTACAGAAGGTAAAGTATTGCTTAACGATGAAGACGTGCTGGAGATGGAAGTTGACGAGCGCGCACTCGCAGGTCTGTTCCTGGCCATGCAATATCCGAGCGAAATCGCCGGCGTTACGAACTCCGACTTCCTGCGCAGTTCCATCAACGCACGCCGCGGTGAAGGCAATGAGATTTCCCTGATCAAGTTCATTCGTCAAATGGAAGGCAAAATGAAGGAGCTTGAGATGAATCCTGAGTTCGCTCACCGTTACCTGAACGAAGGTTTCTCCGGCGGTGAGAAGAAACGTAACGAAATCCTGCAAATGATGATGCTGGATCCGAAAATCGTTGTGCTTGACGAAATCGACTCCGGTCTTGATATCGATGCTTTGAGAATTGTAGCGAACGGTGTAAATGCCATGAAATCCGAAGAACGCGGTTTCTTGATTATTACCCACTATCAGCGTTTGCTTAACTATATCACTCCAGATTACGTTCACGTGATGATGCAAGGACGCATCGTAAAATCCGGCGGTCCTGAACTGGCACAACGCCTGGAGGCAGAAGGTTATGACTGGATTAAGGAAGAGCTGGGCATTACTGATGAAACTGTAGGTCAAGACGCGTAAATAGACGGGAGGAGGAAACGATATGACTACACAAACCATTCTTCCGGTCAACGCTGAGGCTCTGAAGGCATTGTCCGAAAGGAAACAGGAACCGGCCTGGCTGACAGACAGCCGTCTGGCTTCTCTGGAACTGGCTGGCCAGTTGGAACTGCCCAAGCTGGAGAAACAACGCATCGAGCGCTGGAACATTCAAAGTTATGGTGAATATAAAGAGAGCAGCAAACTTGCTTCCCTTGACGAATTGCCTGAGCAGGTAGCCAAACTTGTCGAAGGTTCAAGAGAAGGCGGCCTGGTTATTCAACGCAACTCGGGAACCGTACATGTAAGTCTGGCTCCGGAACTGGCTGCCAAAGGCGTCATTTTCACCGATTTGGAAACAGCGGTTAAAGAACACGCGGATTTGGTTAAACCTTATCTGCATCAAGCGCTTAAGAATGACGAGCATTCGATGGCCGCTCTGCATGCTGCTGTATGGAACGGCGGGGTGTTCCTATATGTTCCTAAGAATGTGGAGGTCGATGTCCCTCTGCAGGCGGTTATGCTGACGGATGATGCCGAAGCCACATTTGCTCCGCATGTGCTGATCGTAGCCGAAGCGAACAGTCAGATCACTTATGTAGACAACTACGTTTCGGATTCCCTGGCTGCGCCGGTGACTCATAACGGAGCGGTGGAAGTCTTCGTTAAAAACGGCGCGAAGGTGCGTTATGCTTCCGTTCACCAATTGGCTGGCGAAGCAACCGATGTTACGTTCCGTCGTGCGGTGCTGGACAATGACGCTTCGATCGAGTGGATTGTTGGCGAGATGAACGATGGCGATACAGCTAGCGATACCATGAGTATTCTGAAGGGCAACGGTTCGACATCCGATGCGAAAGTCATCGCGGTCGGCTCCGGCTCCCAGAAGATCAATTACACTACCCAAGCGAAGCATTTCGGCAAGAGCTCGGCGTCCCAGATGATCACCCGTGCAGTCATGCGCGAAGAGGCACAAGCCATCATCAACGGAGTTACCAAGATCGAGAAGGGTGCAACGAAGGCGGACGGACAACAGACCGAGCGCGTGTTGATGCTCAGCCCGAAAGCTCGCGGCGACGCGAACCCGATTCTGTTGATTGACGAGGATGATGTAACAGCTGGACACGCAGCGTCCGTAGGACAAGTGAATCAGGAGCAAATTTACTACCTGATGTCCCGCGGTATCTCGCGTACCGTGGCAGAATCCTTGATTATTTACGGCTTCTTGGCTCCGGTTGTCAGCGAAATTCCGCTTGAGGGACTTCGTGACCAACTGCAGGGGCTCGTTGAAAGGAAGCTGGGACAATGATCGCCTCTGTCCGTGAGCAATTTCCCATTCTTCATCAGGAGATCAACGGACATCCGCTGGTATATCTCGACAATGCCGCGACATCGCAAAAGCCGCAGGTGGTCATAGATGCTATCAAGCGGTACTACGAGTGGGAAAACTCCAATGTACACCGCGGGGTTCATACACTCGGCAGCCGTGCTACCGATGCTTATGAAGGAGCCAGGGAGAAGGTTGCCCGTTTCATTAATGCCGAGAGTTCGGAGCAAATTATTTTCACCCGCGGTACGACGACGGCCCTGAATCTGGTAGCTTCGTCCTACGCTCGCTCTGTTTGCGGTCCTGGGGATGAAATTGTCCTTACGGAAATGGAGCATCACAGTAATCTCATACCGTGGCAGCAGGCGGCTATCGCCGTTGGCGCTACGCTGAAATATATTCCTCTGCAGCCTGACGGCACGATCCGTGTCGAAGATGTGGAGGCACTCGTTACCGAACGGACCAAGGTTGTAGCCATCGCTTACGTATCCAACGTCATGGGCGTTGTGCATCCCGTAAAACAAATTGCGGAAATCGCGCACCGTCATGGTGCCGTCATTGTGGTTGACGGTGCGCAAAGCACACCGCATATGAAAGTGGACGTCCAGGATCTGGATTGCGATTTCTACGCTTTGTCCGGCCATAAGATGTGTGCTCCAACAGGTATCGGCGCATTATACGGCAAGAAGGCGCTGCTGGAATCAATGGAGCCGATCGAATTCGGCGGAGAAATGATCAATGATGTTGGATTGTACGAATCGAACTGGAAGGAGCTCCCTTGGAAGTTTGAGGGGGGGACGCCTATCATTGCAGGGGCTGTCGGTTTGGGCGCTGCCATCGATTTCCTCCAGGAAATCGGAATGGATGCCATCGAGCAGCATGAGACGCAGCTTGCGGCCTACGCCATGAACCGCATCTCCGAGATCGAAGGCATTTCCATTTACGGCCCCCGTGAGCGAAAAGTGGGCCTCGTTACCTTTAACCTTGGCGACGTGCACCCGCATGACGTGGCCACGGTGCTGGATGCACAGGGGATTGCGATTCGTGCAGGTCATCATTGCTGTCAACCGCTTATGCGTTGGTTAAAAGTATCCTCTACGGCACGCGCGAGCTTTTATCTGTATAATACAGAAGAGGACGTTGATCGATTAGTTAGCGCCTTAATCCAGACAAAGGAGTATTTTGGCGATGCAACTTGACGATTTGTACAGACGTGTCATCATGGATCATTATAAGAACCCCCGCAATCGCGGCAAGTTTGAAGAAGATGCGGTAACCATCGATTTGAACAATCCGACTTGCGGAGATCGCATTTCCTTACAGCTTAAGGTAGAGAACGGCGTGGTAGCCGATGCCAAATATACAGGGGAAGGCTGCTCCATCAGCATGTCTTCCGCTTCGATGATGACGGACGCCGTAAAAGGCAGAACGCTGGATGAAGCGATCAGTCTGGCGGATCGGTTCTCCTCCCTTATGAAAGGCGAGGCAGTAGATTTTGACGAGTACGAGGATATTGAAGCCCTATCCGGTGTTAACAAGTTTCCTGCACGCATTAAATGTGCAACACTTGCGTGGAACGCACTCCGAAAAGGAATAGACGCGAAGTAAGTGAATCAATAGATCGATAGGGAGGTAAGTTAAATGGCTAAAAAAGCACCAGAAATTGGAGAGTATAAATATGGTTTCCGTGACGAGCACAAAGCTATTTTTCAAACCGGCAAAGGTTTGACTCGTGAAGTTGTAACGGAAATTTCCAAAATCAAGAACGAGCCGGAATGGATGCTGGAATTCCGTTTGAAAGCACTGGAGCAGTTCGAGAAAATGCCAATGCCTCGCTGGGGCGGCGATCTCGACGAGCTGGATTTCAACGATATCCAGTACTATGTAAGACCTTCCGACAAGCAAGGCAAGACTTGGGAGGAAGTACCTGCCGAGATCAAGGAAACCTTTGATAAATTGGGTATTCCGGAAGCAGAGCAGAAGTTCCTGGCGGGTGTATCCGCACAGTACGAATCCGAAGTTGTTTACCATAACATGCAAAAGGATCTTGAGGATCAGGGCGTTATCTTCATGGATACCGATACGGCTCTCAGAGAGCATCCGGAAATCTTGAGAGAATACTTTGCAACGGTAGTGCCTCCAACGGATAACAAATTCGCCGCATTGAACAGTGCTGTATGGTCTGGCGGAAGCTTCATCTATGTTCCAAAAGGCGTGAAATGTGAAATTCCGCTGCAAGCGTATTTCCGTATCAATTCCGAGAACATGGGTCAGTTCGAACGTACGCTGATCATTGCGGACGAAGACAGCTTCGTGCACTACGTAGAAGGATGTACGGCTCCGATCTACAGCACGAACTCGCTTCATAGTGCGGTAGTAGAGATCATCTGTAAAAAGAATGCACGCGTTCGCTATACAACCATTCAGAACTGGGCGCCGAACATCTACAACCTCGTGACCAAGCGTGCTGTTGCTGAAGAGAATGCAACTATGGAATGGGTTGACGGCAACATCGGTTCCAAGCTGACCATGAAATATCCTGCCGTTATTCTGAAGGGTCGCGGTGCAAAAGGGATGGTATTGTCCATCGCTGTAGCAGGCAAAGGCCAGCATCAGGATGCAGGAGCCAAAATGATTCACTTGGCACCGGACACGACTTCTACCATCGTATCCAAGTCCATCAGTAAGCATGGCGGTAAAGTAACTTACCGTGGACTGGCTTCCTTCGGCCGCAATGCAGAAGGAGCGAAAGCCAACATCCAGTGTGATACACTGATCCTCGATAATGAATCGACGTCGGATACGATTCCTTACAACGAGATCAAGAATGACAACATTACGCTGGAGCATGAAGCGACCGTATCCAAGGTGTCCGAGGAACAATTGTTCTACCTCATGAGCCGTGGCCTTAGCCAGTCTGAAGCTACGCAAATGATCGTTATGGGCTTCATCGAGCCATTCACCAAAGAACTTCCGATGGAGTATGCCGTTGAGATGAATCGACTCATCAAGTTCGAAATGGAAGGCAGCATCGGCTAAATAGTTCTTATATACACAGGGGGCAAATCACTCGGGCACGAGTGGTTTGCTCCTTTTTTTATGCTTGGGTGTTTACGCGATGTTGGCTTATTGTGACTTTTATGGTTGCGTGGCGTGAGCCGTCTCGACAGGACACGCGTTTTATTTTGCCAGAAATCAAGAATGAGGGGAAATGGAAATGTCACAAAAGCACGCAAAAAAACCGCCAGCATACAAGCCGGACGGTTTATACGGGCTATTTAAGGGAAGAGGCTAGGCGAAAACGCCGGTTACAGAAGTATCTCTTGGATCTCGGTATTGTACTCTTTGGAGAGGTCGATGAATCGATCCTCGGTCTTCACAAGCGGACGGAAGTAATCCGAAGGATTGTTCATAACGATAATGCCGGATTCGCCAGTCGTCAGCAGAACCTTTTTGCCGATAAAGTTTGGCAGCATCTGCTGGATGAAGGCATGCGTCGGCCTGCCGTTCAGCTTACCAAAACTAAGACGATACAGCTCCCGAAGTACGGTTAACAGCTGCTGCTTGGATTGATAGACCCGAGTCGTTGTCATCGCACTGTATACGTCGGCTACAGCGCAAATATGAGAGTATGGATGAATCTGATCGGCATGGAGCGCTCGTGGATACCCGGAAGCGTCATCCCGTTCATGGTGCTGGAGCGCGACTATAGCGGTAACTTTATCATCCATGGATTCAGAGATCATCTCATAACCATAGATGGTATGCAGCTTCACTTCCTCATATTCTTCAGAAGTCAGCTTGCCTGGCTTGTCCAGTATATCCCTAGAAATCTTGCTTTTGCCGATATCATGGAGATAACCGGCTTTGCCAATTTCATATGCTTCCTTGTCGGAATAACCCATCCAATCCGCGATGTAATACGATAACATTCCAACTTGAATCGAGTGCCTGTAGGTATAATCGTCTGTGCCATTAAAAAGCAAAAGCAGGGAGACGACATCCGTATGCTCATTCAGAGAGCCGACTAAGGGTCTGAAAACATCGTCCACGACGGACTCATTGAATTTACCGGTTTGTGACGCTTCCGCAAATAAGGTGGAGCACCCGTCAAACGCAAGATTGAAATGGGGTTTAACCTTGTTGTATGAATCTGAAATTTCAGCTGATGAATCGAGGGATACAGACAGTGCCCGTGGCTTTATTTCTATGTAATCGATACCGTGCTGCAGTAGCTTGGATATATCCTCAAAACGAAGGGTTGCTCCTTTTTGTAGAACATGAACGCCGTTTGTGTTGTAAGCATCATGCTGCATTTGATCACCGGGTATCAGGTCCGTGACATGTACTCTCAAATCATTGCACCTCTTGCCCTTATATAAGTAAAAAGATCAAAACTATCTTAGCAAGAAAATTATGGTTTTACAATGAGAAATCATGACTTATTGCCTAACGGTTGGGTCCCAGGGTCCGGTCTGCGGTCCTTTCCACTCCGAACCATCGTCCCAGATCTCTTTCTTCCAGATTGGAACGGATTGCTTCAATTGTTCAATGGCATAACGGCTGGCCTCATAACATGCATCTCGATGCGGAGAGGATACAGCGATAACCACACTGGTTTCTCCAATACCGACCGTACCGATACGGTGGGAAATCGCACATTCCGTGCCGGGCCATTGTCGAAAGATGTCTGCGCATATTTGCTGCATCTCTTTTAGCGCCATCGGGATGTATGCTTCATACTCCAACGTAACCGTTCGCATCTGGCCGGTCATCTCTCGCGTTGTACCTACAAAGGAAAGCGTTGCTCCATGATTATCATGATGAACCTTGGCAATGGTTGCTTCTACGGACAGCGGGTCGTAGGATATAGAGCACTTCCCATCTGCCGAGGACCTGGATCCGGAGTCTTGCGGGGCGGAGCCGTCACCACCGGACACAGGCGGAATCAGAGCTACCTCGTCGCCGCTCTGAATAAGCTGTTCCGAAGGCGCATATTCTTGGTTGACCGCGACAAAAGCCGTGGCAATCTGGGATTTGGCATCAGGATAAGCATCACTAAGCAGCAGCTTTAATTCCCTGGCTGTAAGGGGAAAGCCCGGTACGTTGAACGTAAGCGAAGCTGTGCCGATCCGATCAGCTAATCCTGCAAATAGTAATATCGAAATGGTTGTTGACATTCTTCATCACCTCGTAATTCTTATGGGCTACAATATACCATATTCTTCGCTAAAATGTTATGCTTGTAAGACCGGAAATTATCGAATAACGAACTTGGGGAGGGGGCCGCCAGATGGGGTTAGGAAGCAACAAACAGAAGCTGACGATATTGTATACCAACGATATACACAGCCATTTTGAAATGATGAGTAATGTGGCGGCACTTATTTCCCGGGAAAAGACGGCTGCCGGTGATGGGGCAATCGTACTGGATATCGGTGATCATATGGACCGGGCATCCGTGGAAACGGAAGGCACCATGGGCCAAGCAAATGTGGATGTCATTAATTTGACAGGATACGACGCCATTACGATTGGCAATAACGAAGGGCTCACCATTTCGTATGATGTTCTGGAGAGTGTATACGCCGGACTGCAGTGTCCCGTTGTATGCTGCAACATAAGTGAGACAAAGAGCGGTGATCCTCCTCCATGGATGAAGCCGCATGTGATCCTGGAACGAGAAGGCATTCGGATCGGGCTCACCGGCGCAACGGCTGCTTTTGCAGGATTTTATCAATTGTTAGGCTGGGAAGCCGGAGATCCGGTACAGGCTATTGCTGAGCAAGTGCGGGCGCTTCAGGGCCAGTGTGATATCATGATCGTTTTATCCCATTTAGGACTAACGATTGATAAAAGATTAGCAGAAAATGTTGAGGGGATTGATGTTATTCTTGGTGGTCACACCCATCATATCCTCGAGGAGCCTCTGATGATCGGGAAGACCGCTGTCTGCGGTGCAGGCAAATTCGGACAATATGTAGGTCGTCTCGTCATGCAGCGCAGTCATGCAGAAGATCGCTTTACCTGTATAGAGGGAAGTCTGCTGCCCGTGGATAAAAACTTGATGGAACCCATCGTAGAGCAGGCGATCATGAGACACCATGAGCTGGCAAGAGAGAAATTAACGGAGGCCGTAGCCGTTATTGACCGTAGTCTGCCCATTCACTATGAGAAGGAGTCGCCGTTTGCGAACCTGCTGGCTCAGGCCGTGCTGCAGCACACGGATGCCGATTTTGCCATCGTTAACTCAGGGCAGCTGCTCGGACCGCTGCCGGAGGGCGAGATCAGCACCGGTATGCTGCATGGCCTGTGCCCGTCCCCGATTAATCCCTGCGTAGTGAAGCTGCGCGGAGAACATATCTATCAAGCACTTGAGGAAAGCCTGCTCCAGGAGTTCAGCGGGAAGAAGATACTGGGCTTTGGCTTCCGCGGTTATATATTAGGCGGCCTGGCAGTTGATGGATTGAAGATTCACTATGACAAGAACGGAGAGCCTTATCGCAAGATCACACATATCTCTATGAAGGGACAACGGCTAGAGCCGCAACGAGAATACAAGGTGGGAACACTCGACATGTTCACTTTCAAAATCGGATATGAGTCGTTGTCACTTGGTAAGGATACGGTATATATGCTGCCGGAGTTTATTAGAGACTTGCTGCGAAGTGAGCTTTCGAGGCCCGGTTCGCTTGAAGAGTCCATGATCCAACGCTGGATATCCTGACAATCCCCGACTAACTTCCTTTGGCCGAGCATACATATGAGGAGGACAAAGGTAAGGGAGGGGAAGGACCATGGATTTTATCACATCCATTATATTGGGGATTGTGGAAGGAATAACCGAATTCATTCCGGTGTCTTCCACAGGCCACATGATTTTGACGGCTAAGGTACTCGGTTACGACGATCAAACTCCGATCATGAAGACGTTTGAGGTTGTCATTCAGCTTGGCGCCATTATGGCGATCGCGATGGTTCACTGGAATCGGATTTTGAACCTGCTCGGCTGGAGCCGAAGTGAGCCGTTGACCAGGAACACGCCTCGAAGACGATTGAATTTGATCCACATCTTTTTGGGGATTGCACCGGCTCTGCTGGTTGCTTTTTTTGCGAGGGATTTCATCAAAAGTCTGTTCCATGCTCAGACGGTGTTGTTTGCACTCGTTGCCGGCGGTATTTTTATGATTTTTGCAGAATGGTACAATAAGCATAAAGTTCAAGTAACATCGCATGATTTGGATGATATGACATACAAGCAGGCCCTTCAGATTGGCGTCTACCAGATCATATCCGTATTATGGCCGGGATTTTCCCGTTCGGGCTCCACCATCTCCGGTGGCATGCTCAGCGGGGTAAGCTATAAGGCATCGGTCGATTTCTCGTTCATTATCGCGATTCCCATTATGTTTGCCGCAGCAGGATATGAATTACTGGATTCTTACCGATATTTTACAGTAGACACGATCGGCGTATTTCTTGCCGGATTCATCGTTTCGTTTGTTGTCGCTTATTTTGTCGTCTTAGCCTTCATGAAACTCATACAGAAGATAAGGCTTACTCATTTTGCGATCTACCGTTTTGTTCTCGCTGCCGTTTTTTGGCTGTTTATCATGCATTAAGCAGGAGGAGACATAAGGAGGAGATCCGGCTTCTTCGTATCTGATCCACTGAAGACTAGACGCTATATCCCACACAAGTTTGATCATAGCAGAGGAAGTGACGGATTTTGCGTCTTATACCTATCAACGCGTTGAAGCCGGGGATGGTTCTTGGTAAAAGAATATATAATAGCGATGGTTTAATCCTGCTTGCCGAAGGCGTGGAGCTGACAACAGGGCTGATCCGCCGTCTGGGCACGTTGGAACTCGGGTATGTCTATATCGAGGATCCGATGACAGAGGATATCATGGTCCCGGAGTTGTTGACCGAGGAAACCCGGCTGCAGGCGATCCAGTCGATTCGGACGAGCTTCAAAACCCTGGAGAGCCAGGCTGCTCTGAAGGGAAGCTTCCTTCATTTAGGCAAAACGTTCTCCGGGATGATGGAGTCGATTATGGATGAAATATCGGATCATGAAGAGTGCATGGTGCTGCTGACCGATATGAATACGAACGATTACAACTTGTATCGTCATTCTCTTAACGTATGTCTGTATTCAACGGTTCTTGGCGTGTCTTACGGGTATAATCGGGAGGAGCTAAAGGTGCTCGGCTTGGGCGCATTGCTTCACGATATCGGCAAGACGAGGATATCCCAGAAGCTGCTGAATCATCCAGGACGGCTGAGCGAGGAAGAATTTCGTGAGGTTCAGAAGCATACCGAGATCGGGTTCAAAATATTGAAAGACGAACCGAACATTCCGCTGCTATCGGCGCATTGCGCCCTGTCGCATCATGAGCGCCTGGATGGCAGTGGTTATCCCAGAGCCTTGAAGGGACCTGAGATCCATGAATACGCCAAATGGATTGCGATTACGGATTCTTACGATGCGATGACAACGCAGCGGGTGTACAAGCCTGCCTTGTTGCCGCATCAAGCGGTTGAGGTGATGTATGCTGGCTCGGGAACGCTGTATGAACAGTCATTTCTGGCGATGTTTCGGGATCGGGTAGCGATATATCCTCCAGGCATCACCGTGAAACTGCATACGGGTGAAAGTGGAGTGGTATCCAAAATTCACGCACATGTGCCGCATCGACCCGTCGTCCGCGTATTAACGGATGCCGAAGGCACCCCGCTATCTGCACCTTACGAATTGGATTTGTCTGAAACACTGGCCATTATGATCGCTGGTATCGGGCGTGCACCATAGATCAAACTTGACCTTAAGGAGGTTGACTCGTGAGACGTAACGGTCATACAACATTGCTGCATACATGGGGGCGACAGATATACCGCTACCGTAAAGCCATTGTTGTGACCTGGCTTCTTTTGTTTTGCGGTCTGCTTCCGTTTGCGTTCAAGCTGCCATCCATTCTGCAGCACAACGGGTTTACGCCGAAGGATAGTCCGGCCCAGATCGGGATTGAGAAGCTGGAAGAGGGATTAGGATTGTCGGCTGCCTCGCTGGATATTGTCGTAGTCAGTCAGCACGATGAGAATCTGACGGCTGGCACGGCGCAGAGGCGAATATTGACGGAGCTTGCGCCTTTGCGAGCCCGTCCTTATGTCAGGGATATTGATATGAATATGGCAGCTCATAAGGCAGGCCAGGATCATATCGTATCCGTGACGGTGCTGCTGGATCTGGATGCCACGGAAGCCTTGAAGCAGTTTGAAGAGATTAGAGACTCGGTTCCCGACATCACGGGAGCGGATACTTACATAACAGGGAATACCGCCATCTTCGCCGATATGAACCAAGCCGTCAAAAGCGATATCATCCATGCCGAGATGATAGGCATTCCCGCAGCTCTGCTCATCCTGGCGGTTGTATTCGGAACATTAACTGCGGCGCTCCTTCCATTGTTAGCCGGTGTTGCCAGTGTGGTGGTCACGATGGGAATCTTGTATTTCGTCGCTTTGGCCGACGGTTCGATCAGCAATTTCCTTCCGAATGTTGTAACGATGCTGGGCCTGGCAGTCGGTATCGATTATGCGCTGCTGGTCGTAAGCCGCTTCAAAGAAGAGATGCGGATACGGAGCGGAGATGTGGGAACTGCCCTGGCTGTCACTTGCGCAACCGCCGGCAAAGCAGTGATGTTCTCCGGGGCGGCGGTGTTGATCGGTTTTGTGGCGATGAGTTTCATAGACCTGCCGATCTTCCGTTCCTTCAGCATAGGCGGCATTACCGTCGTGCTGTTATCGGTGCTGGCCGGTAACACACTTCTTCCTGCATTATTGGCAATATTGGGCCCGCGCATCGATGCGCTCCCTCTATTCCCTGCCGCATACCGGACGCTCCGGGCACGGCAGACCTCCGGTATGTGGAGAAGGCTCTCCAGATTTGTTATGGCGCATCCTGTGACCATCTCTATCGCCGCGATCGGTTTACTGCTGGTGGCGATTTATCCGGTTCGGCACATGAATATCGCCATCCCCGCGGCCGAAGTGCTTCCCCCCGCCTATGAATCCCGTTATGGTCACGACCTGCTCATACAGGCTTATGACGAACGTGAATTGAATTCGATCGTTGTGGCGGTAGAGCTTCCGGCCTCTTATGAGGACTCGCGCAGCATCGAGCGAATGAAGGCATATACGGATGAGATACGGATGATGCCGGGCGTGAAGCAGGTAGAGAGTTACCTGAGCATTGGCAGAGGATCGGTGGAAGAAGCATCGAAGTATTTGTCCCGCGAAGATATCCGCCAGCAACTGGAGCAGCATCGTTTTGTTAGGGGGAATGTAGCAGCCGTTGCCGTGATCCCGGAATATGGGGAATCCCATGCACTTACGATGCAGCTTGTCCGAGAGTTACGGACGATGGACACGAATGAGCTGACGACCTATGTTACCGGAAGCCCCGCATACAAACTGGATATCATGGAAGCCATCCAACAGAATATCTCCTTCGTTCTGGTCTTTGTGTTTGTAGTTACCTATGTCATTCTGCTCCTGGCGTTTCGGTCGGTCTTGCTCCCTTTAAAAGCAAGCGTAATGAACATGCTCAGCCTCGGCGCCGGACTGGGTATCGTGGTGTGGGTATTTCAGGAGGGAATAGGCGCGCAGTGGCTGGGTGTTTCCTCCACGGGATCCATCTTTGCGCTTTTGCCGATCCTGATATTCTGCGTGGTGTTCGGCATATCGATGGACTATGAAGTCATGATGCTCTCGCGAATGATGGAGAATTATGAACGGACGGGGGACAACGAATTCAGTACGGCTGAAGGTCTGGAGAGCACAGGCGGGCTGATTACAAGCGCTGCCCTGATTCTGGCCGTCGTCGTGGGTGCGTTTGTGTTTACGGATAATGAAGTGATGAAAGCGATCGGTTTAGGCCTGACAGCAGCCGTTCTGCTGGATGCCACCGTGATTCGGGTGCTGCTTGTGCCTGCGTTTATGAAGATGATGGGCAGAGCGAATTGGTGGAGTCCAAGTTGGATGTTTCCGGCACATAAGCTTACATCCAAGGAACGTTCGGACAAACATGGGGAAACCGGATGATTTCCCAGCCGAATCAAGCAGAAGCCTTCTGATTGGGTATGTTATAATCATATAATGGACATTATCAAAACCGTAGAGTACATAAAGCGTAAGTTGTACTGAATGAATCGGTAATTCAAAGAAATAAGGTGAGTGAACCATGAGTAATACAGCACAGCCATTTCCATCAGCCGTAAGGCCCATTTCGCCGAGTTATGATCCTTGGGATCCGATAACCTCACTGCGCGAGCATGGTCGTCATGTGCTGACCAGTGTGGAAATGACAGTGACGCATCTTTGTAATATGCGCTGTGAGCACTGCGCTGTCGGTGATATGCTTGTGATGAAGGAAGCTCCGATGCTGCCCCTCGATACGATGCTGAAGCGATTGGACGAGGTAGAGCATCTGCAGACAATCAGTCTGACGGGCGGTGAACCGGCATTTCTGGGGAAAACGGTGGAAAACGTGATTGTTCCCTTGCTCAAGTATGCCAAGGAAAGGGGCATCCGGACCCAGATTAACTCCAATCTGACGCTCGATATGAGTCGGTATGAGAAAATGCTGCCTTATCTGGACGTTATGCATATCTCATTCAATTATTTGAACGGGGACGATTTCTATGAGGTCGGATTTGCGAATAGCGCACGTCCTGTCTCGAAGGAAACGGCATACAAAATGTACGATACGATGCTGGTCAATTCGGAGAAGCTGAGTGCAGCGGGCATGTACATATCCGCTGAATCGATGATTAACTACCGGACGCATACGAAACTCAGCGGCATCCACAAGCTGATCAAGGATATGGGCTGCAAACGGCATGAGGTTCACCCGATGTATGCCTCAAACTTTGCTTCCGCTCTGCCCGTATTGTCCTTGAACGATACGAAAGCCGCCATTCACCATTTGCTGGATGTCCGGGATCGGGACATGTGGATGCTGTTCGGAACGCTGCCGTTTTATGCCTGCAGCTCCGATGATCATGATCAAGAGATCATTCGCCGCCTGCGGCAAGAACCGAACGTAACGGTCCGGAATGATCCCGATGGCCGTAATCGGGTGAATGTGAATTTATTCTCGGGCGACGTGTATGTAACGGATTTTGCTGATATCCCGGCTTTTGGTAATATTAAGGAACAGAAGCTTGACGATATTTTTAACGAATGGACAACAGGACACCCGTTGAACCAAACGGTTAACTGTCACTGCGATGCCGTGAGCTGCTGTGGGCCGAACCTGTTGGTGGCCGACATGTACTACCGGGGTGTGGATTTCAAGTCAAGACAAGCAAAGACAAACTAGAACCCTAGAAAGAAGGCGTGTCATCATGGCGGAGGAATTTGAGGTCGGGAAACTGATTTTGAATTTGCTCTTGGTTTTCCTTCTCGTTTTGTTGAACGGCGTGTTTGTAGCCGCTGAATTTTCACTGGTGAAAATGCGTCAATCCCGGTTGACCCAGCTCGTTAGCGAAGGGAACCGGCTGGCAGGCATTGCCCTGAAAGTAAACCAGAAGCTGGATGCCTATTTATCCGCAACCCAGCTTGGGATCACATTAACTTCCCTGGGTCTTGGCTGGATTGGGGAGCCTGCTATTTCTGAATTGCTGGTGGCCCCCATTATGCATAGCATTGGATTTACGGATGAGCGATTGATCGGCACAATATCAGTGGCGGTGGGCTTCTGTATTATCACCTTCCTGCATATTGTGTTAGGGGAGCTTGCACCGAAATCTTTGGCTATTCAGCGGACCGAGGGCACGGCTCTGATTCTATCGGCGCCGCTGCTCTGGTTTTATCGTATTTTTCTGCCGGTGATCTGGGTCCTGAATGCTTCCGCCAATCGGATTTTGAAGCTGGTGGGCATCGAGCCGGCAAGCGAGGCCGAAGCCGCCCACTCCGAGGAAGAGATCCGGATTCTGATGAACGAGAGCGCAAAGAGCGGTGTTATTGACGAGAACGAGATGAAATTAATGGACAACCTGTTCGATTTTTCTGACTTGAGAGCCAGAGAAATTATGCTGCCAAGGACGGACATGGACGTTCTTTTCACCAATTTTACCTTGGAAGAGAATCTTCAGATCGTCAACGAGACAAAGCATTCCCGTTACCCGGTTGCAACGGACAACAAAGACCGCATTATCGGGTTTGTCCACATTACCGATCTCTTGCTGGCGGAGCCTGAGAAGCAGCGTGATCTGGCTTCCTTGATGAGACCGATTATGGACGTATCGGAATCGGCGGAGATCAGTGAGGTGCTGCGGAAGATGCAGGCAAGACATGAGCAGCTTGCGCTCGTGGTGGACGAATACGGGGGGACGGCCGGTATTCTCACAGCCGAGAAGATTCTGGAAGAGATTGTCGGGGACCTGTACGATGAATTTGAAGATGAGCGGCCAGAAATTGAAGTGTATGATGAGTACTTTTCAGTGGACGGGCGGATGCTCATTGAAGAAGTGAATGATTTGACCGGCTTGATGATTGAAGAGCATAACGTGGATTCCATTGGCGGTTGGTTGTTCAAGGAGCTTGAAGGGAACCCGGCGGTCGGGAAGAAAACCGCCTTTAACGGGGTGGTCTTTGAAGTAGAGGAGTCTACACGGTTGCGTGTAACTCGCGTCATGATTCATCAGAAGCTCGAGAGCAGCTTCATTTAGAACTAGCAAGACTCTATTTGTTAGGAAGTGGATTATGTCGATTAAGCAGCTGATATTTATCGGTCTCGGTCTCCTGTTGCTGTACGGAATGTTTACGGTTGGAGCTCCGTTCTTGTTGGCCATCGTGATTGCTATTGCATTGGAGCCGTTAAATCGGCTCTTAATGAAAAGACTTCGGTTGAACCGCATCGCGGCCGCAACGGTGACAAGCACGCTATTCCTTCTTTTGATGCTGCTGCTGGCTTATTTGATCGGTCTTCAGGTGTTTAACCAGCTGGTCGAATATTGGAGCCGGGCTCCGCAATATTTTGAAGGGGCCAACGAATTCCTTCAGCATACGATTATTCAGGCGCAAGACATGCTGAACGGCATTTCGCCGGGTCTTGCCGACAGTCTTACCGAATTTATGTCGAATATTTCTTCCTATGTGCAGTCGCTTGTCAATACGGTATCATCGACATTTTTGTCCTTTGCCAAAACGCTGCCGAACCTGTTTGTCACGTTCATTGTATTCTGCGTAGCGGTGTACCTGTTCGCTTTCAGCCTCGATACGATGCGTGAGAAAGTGTTGTCGCTGTTTGATGAGACATCGCAGTCGCAGGTGAACGAAGTGCTGATCAGCCTGAAAAAATCAATTTTCGGATTTTTGCGGGCACAGCTGATCCTCAGCCTGTTTACGTACGTGATCACGCTGCTCGGCTTACTGGTATTAGGTGTTAACTATCCACTTGCTATCGCCCTGCTTGTCACCATTGTCGATATTCTGCCGATTTTGGGCGTAGGTTCCGTCTTGATCCCATGGTCCATCTACCTGCTCGCGGTAGGTGATATTTTTACAGGGCTTGGCTTGATCTTCATGTTCATTCTGATTACGGTGATCCGCCGCGTACTGGAACCGAAGGTTATAGGGGATGCCGTTGGAATCGGCGCATTGCCTGCCCTGGTCAGCATGTATGTCGGATTTAAGCTGGTTGGTGTGATCGGATTTTTTATCGGCCCCCTGGTCGTTATTATCTATTCCGCTATGCGTAAAGCGGGCTTGTTCCAAATTAAAATCAAATTTTAAGGACAACTCCATGAAGACCCTTTTCCCGGAAATATTCCAGGGAGAGGGTTTTTTTGTCATTTTGGAGTTCATTTTCTGGGCGGAAGACATATGTTAAATACGAAGAGTCCTTGATAACGACGGATCGATCGTAACGATAAGGAGGAAATCCCTTTGAAGGAAAATCCAGAGGTGCGCGTATACCCGGTATTTCATTCGCCATTTGATCCATGCCCGCCCAAGCTTTACAGATCGTATGTGGTACCTGTTAACCAGTTTGTCGTGTTTCAACCGCCGGGTCTGCCCCAGTTTAGCCCTGCCGAGGCGCTAAGGCACGGAACGTTATGGCCATCCTTGTATAGCCCGTATACTTCGCGAAAATTTAAAGGAGAGTGATATGCGGTGAATGAAGCCAGACCCCAGGTTGGAGATCTGAAGTATTACGAAATGCTGGAGCAGCTTCAGGCATTGGATTTTGTCCTGGTGGAGCTGAACCTGTTCCTGGACACCCATCCGGATGATCTCAAGAGCATCGAGCAGTTCAATAAACTGACACAGGAGAGAACGGTGCTAGCGAAGCAATTTCAAGAGCTGTATGGGCCGCTGCAAAATTTTGGCCGTGCTTATTCCAGGTATCCGTTTGAATGGGCCCAGGGTCCTTGGCCTTGGCAGGTTTAACAATGACGGTATGGCAAGGGGGCTGCGGCTTTTTTTTACCTTATGCAAGCAGCCCTTATGAAGAGGAAAAGCGAGAACAAGGAGGCGGAAGAGCCTATGTGGGTATATGAAAAAAAGCTTCAGTATCCGGTACGCGTAAGTAAATGTGATCCAAGAATGGCGAAGTTCTTGATTGAGCAGTACGGGGGGGCCGATGGGGAGCTCGCGGCAGCGCTCCGCTACTTGAATCAGCGTTATACCATTCCCGATAAGGTGATCGGGTTGCTGAACGATATCGGAACCGAGGAATTTGCACATCTTGAAATGATTGCCGCTATGGTGTTTAAATTGACGAAAGATGCAACGGTTTCGGAGATGGAGGCTGCCGGACTAGGTGCGCACTACGCCAATCATGATCATGCGCTGTATTATGAGAATGCGGCCGGGGTCCCTTGGACGGCAACCTATATTCAAGCTAAAGGCGATCCGATTGCGGATTTGTATGAGGACATTGCGGCAGAAGAGAAAGCACGCGCTACATATCAATGGCTCATCGACATGACGGATGATGTGGATTTGCAGGACAGTCTCAAATTTTTGCGGGAACGTGAAATTATCCATTCCATCCGCTTCAGGGAAGCTGTAGAGATCATCAAGGAAGATCGGGCAACGAAAAAAATATTCTAGGGGAGCGGATATCGTTTCGACATCCGAATGAATAAAACAATGACAGGCCCGGTTGATATCTTTCCGGGCCTGTCATTGTTTAGGTTTAATAGGAGTTATGGGGGCCATTATATCCCGTGCGGCTGCTGATCCGAGTCATGATAGGGCAGCCGGACCGTAAATGTAGTTCCTTGCCCCTGCTGGCTCTCTGCCTGAATCGTGCCACCATGAGATACGATAAATTCCTTGGCAATCGCCAGACCCAGTCCCATGCCGCCTTGATGCCGCGCACGTGCTTCATCCGTGCGGTAGAAGCGGTCAAAGAGATAGGGAAGATGCTCCTCCTCAATCCCTGGACCTGTATCCCGAATATCAATTCGAAGCATGCCGGAAGCGGGCTCCTCTTGTAACGTGGTGTGGACAAGCCCGCCTTGGGGTGTATACCGAACCGCGTTGATGAATAGATTCAGAAACGCCTGTGTGGTTCGGCTTGGATCCACAGGAACGGAAGTACGCTCCGTAGCGCTCGTCAAACGCAGGGTCAAGTTCTTGGCATCGGCATCTGGCTCGATGCGCTCCTGTATCTGACCCAGAAGATCCAGCATGTCCGTGGGTTTCCGAACCAGCGGCAGCTGCTTCGCTTCGGCCAGAGATAGTTGATGGAGATCGCCCACGAGACGGGTTAAGCGAATCAACTCATCCTGGATGGGGAGCAAGTGTTCCGGCTGGATTGGTTGCCTGCTCTGTTGAAGCAGATCCAGCTTGCCTCTTACGATCGTCAGTGGTGTTCGAAGCTCGTGCGCGACATCAGCCACCAGATTGCGGCGGACCGTCTCGGACTGCTCGAGCCTGGAAGACATTCCGTTGAAAGCAACCGCGACCCTTCCGTATTCATCCTCCGAGGTGAAGGGAGCCTGAACACCGTACTCGCCTTGACCGAGTCGTTCGATGGCCGGTACGAGTTTGCGCAACGGCGCGGTCAGTCTCCGCGATACCCAGTAGGCGGCTCCGAGGGAGAGCAGGACGAAGAGGACAGTACCTCCCCCCAACAGAATGATGATGGAGGTGGGTGTGCCGATCCGAAGCTTGGTCAGGTTTGCTACATCCGTATCATAATAATACATGTCCGCGATCGGTTCGCCTTCAAAAAATAACGTTCGTTTAACCCCCAAGCGTTTGATCTGTTTCTCCACCGCATCCCCCTCATGCAACAGAATCGTTTGTTCCCTGGAAACCAGCAGCATACTTTCCTGACGGTCGGCTGCATGCGGACTTTCGGCTAACCATGCCTTATCCTGTATGGCATTGAAGGTCTGCCCGTTCTTTACATAGTAGCTGAGCAGCTTGTCCTGAAGCTGATTCAGTTCTTCTTTGCGCGAGGTTTGCAGTATGACATCCATGGAGTCGCGGATCACGATATACGTAAGAAGGACGAATACGGTGCTGAATCCGATAATAAACGACGACATCACGATGAATATTTTGCGTCCAACACTCATGGCTGCTGTTCAAACCGGTAACCGAATCCATACACCGTTTTTATAAAAACCGGCTCGGCAGGGTCATCTTCGATTTTTTTGCGGATCCGGCTGATATGGGCGTCTGCGGTCCGTTCATCATTATGGATATCGTCCTCCATGGCCGCTTGAAGCAGCTGCAAACGGCTGTATACCACGCCCGGTCTGGAAGCAAGGGTAAGGAGGAGCTTGAATTCGGTAGGAGTCAGCTGGATCTCCTGGCCGCGTTTCCATACCCGGCATTGGGTTTCCGAGATCGTTAATTCGCCGCGCTCAAGCAAATCTTCGGATACCGAACCGCCTTCCATTCTGCGCAGAACTGAACGAATCCGGGCAGCCAGCTCGCGGAGTGAGAAAGGCTTGGTCATATAATCATCCGCCCCTACCTCAAGCCCGATTAGTTTATCCGTCTCCTCAATCCTTGCAGTAACCATAATGATGCCGACACGGCTTGATTTTCTGAGCTCGCGGCATACCTCAATGCCGCTTAATTCAGGCAGCATCCAATCGAGTATGACCAGGGAAGGCTTGAAATCCCTCGCTTTGGCCAAAGCCTCCGTACCTGTGGCTGCGGTAATAATCTGAAATCCCTCTTGCCGGAGGAATGGCTCCATAAATTCTATGACTTTCCGTTCATCGTCCACAAGAAGCAAGGTATGTGCCATGCTGAATCCTGCCTTTCTTTTGATTCGTTAGGTTTAACCCTAAATCCACCCCATTATATACGGTTTCCAGCCGCAATTGGAAAATTTCACGGAATACGCAAGCCATCATCACAAGATCACAACATTCCGGTGATAGGATGGTACCCGTAAAGATTATGAAATCAGAGAGGGGAGGGATACCGATATGAGTCAACAAGCTTCATCTGTAAGAAAAACACCGCTCGCCGTTTGGGTTTCAATAGGGCTGGCATGGATTTTTGTTGTTTGCATTGCCATTCAGACGCTATTTGCCGGGATGGCGCTGTTTCACGATGGTTCGATGTGGAGAAGCCATACCCTGTTTGTCCATTTTTTTGAAGTTGTGCCGCTGCTTATGCTGCTTTCGGGTTTTGCAGGCAAGCTGCCCGCCAAGTATAAATGGAGATCATTGGTCCTGTTGTTATTGGTTTTCAGCCAATATTTCACGGCCAATTTCCCTGGTGCGGGTGCATGGCATCCGGTTATTGCCATCGGATTGTTCTGGCTCGCGGTGGATACGGCGCGCTCCGTACCGCCGTCCTATCGTAAGGGACAGGAGGGGTAGATTGAAATGAAAGGCCTTGCGGTGTTGGTAATGGCTTTAATCGGAGGTTTTGCGGGCGGGGTCATTCTGAATGAAGTAATTGCCGTGATATCGCACGTGTTATATGGAGGAGACGAATATGGGTTGAAGGGTATCAAGTATCTGCCGGTAATTACCTCTGTATGGTGCGCTGCCATATTAATGATTTGGCGGCCGCGTCCGGCCTTCAAACGGTAACGCCAATCAGGTGGCACCTACCGTCACCCTATTACCCTTCAACCGCCAGCGATACCCAAACGAACAGGATATAGAATAGAATGGGAATCATCACTCCCATGGACAGCAGCAGCCATACAAGCGGCGTCCGGATCATCTCTTTAACAATAACGATCGGGCTGCGGACATACCGTCCTTTCTTAAGGCGGTTCACCATCCGCCTGAGAATGGCAGCTTGTTCATGAGGCTCATAGCGGCTTAGCTCTGCCAGCAGCTCGTCTTCCAGCTGCCCAATTGACGGCGCAGTATCAGACTCCCTTGTTCCAGGCATGTCAATCACCCTCTCATTCGTACTCGTTATATGTATAACAACTATAAAGCTCCCCTAGTTACGCATATTTTATAGGCGATAGATCAAAAGTAATGAGGAAATGAGGTTTGCAGATGTGATATGGTTCCTATATGATGAGGAAAGATTAGACTAGAATCAGATTATATGGAGCAAAGGGAAGGGAAGGACCAAATTGGAAAATACAGCAACGTTGATCAAGCCGGAAGCGATGATATTTGACATGGATGGAACGCTGTTTCAGACGGAGACCCTGCTGCTGCCCGCCTATCACAAATTGTTCGACATTTTGCGTGAAGAGGGGCATTATGAGGGAGAAACGCCGGATGAGGAGCTCATGCTTGGATGTCTGGGAATGCTGCTCGAAGACATTTGGAAGATTGTCATACCGAATGGAACGCAGGCGGCCCATCGCCGTGCCGACGAGCTGCTGCTGCGGCTGGAGCTCGAAGGCTTAAACAATGAAGCAGCCGTATTGTATCCTGAGGTGAAGGAGACGCTGGAGGAGCTTCAACGGCGCGGTGTCCGATTGTTTGTTGCCAGCAACGGCCTGGAGCATTACGTGAAAGGCATAGCCGAAGCGAGAGGGATCATGTCGCTTTTTGAAGGCGTCTACAGTGCCGGAGAGCATGGAACGGCTTCCAAGGTGGATTTGGTAAGACTGCTGCTGGATGAACATGATATCCGGGACGCCTGGATGGTAGGGGACCGGTCATCGGATGTGGAGGCAGGCAAAGAGAACGGACAAACCGTCATTGGCTGCCGCTATGCAGGCTTTGGCGGGGAGCAGGAGCTGAAGGGATCCGACGTCGTTATTCATTCTTTTTCACACCTGCTGAAGCTTCATGATCAAGCCGAGTAGATAGGATAGATAGGAGTCACAAAGGCTGTTCCCAAGAGTAGCAAGTACCCTCTTGGAAGCAGCCTTTGTGCGTTTCTGGCTTACGCATTTTTCGCGGATTTTTTTTGACTGTACACCCACAGCGCATACTCCAAAGGCTTCACCATGGATTCACGGTAGGCGGCCATATCGCCGATTTGGGAGAAGACTTCCCTTGATGGCTTCGGATTCACCTCGAGGAGAAGAATTCTTCCGGTTTTGTCCACGGCCAGATCCAGGGCAAGCTCGCACAAGCCTCCATACTGTCCGTCAAGAAATTGGGCTACATCCACACCGAGGGAATCGGCTTCCTCGCGAATGTTGGCGCGCTTTACCGGATCCGTGATCCATTTACTTAACAATTCTTCCATCATGGTCGCGCGTCCGCCGCCATGCAGGTTGGAGGTAACGCTCTTCGGCGCCCCGACGCGCCCCACGCAACCGGTCACTTGCCATTGGCCTGCTCCGTTTTTCTGTACGAGCATCCGGTAATCATGCACTCTTCCATCCGGGAGTTCGAGCTGTATCCCTTCTTGAACCAGATATCGATCTTTATTGCCCCAGCCCGACAAATATTGCGCCAAATGGCCTGAAGGCATTCGTTTCGGTCTAATGATGCTCCGGTTGGAATTGCGTCCCCGGATTTCATACGTGCCCGTAACACCGGGGACCTTCGTAATCCGCAGAATTCCGCGTCCGCCCGTTCCGTTGATCGGTTTAAAATAGACGGTAGGATGAACATTTAGCATCCGGTGGATATCACCTGCGCTTGTTACGATCCGGGTATCCGGCAGATGGGGGCGGAAGCGTTTCTTGGTGGACAGTACTTGATGAATCGTCCATTTGTTGCGTAATGGTCGGTTCAGAAACAGCAAATACCGATAGCGGGAACGAAAGCGCAGCAGCTGTTGGAAGCGGGGGCTCTTTTGAATGCGGCAGCGATCAAAAATCATATTGGGAAACGAGCGCCATTTCCGGCTCCATCTCCGGTGATCGGGATCGTATTCCATGGCGTTGATCAGGCCTTGGGCACTGTTAACGTCGGCGGGAGTGAAGACGTAAACGTCAAGCCCCATCGCTTTTCCTTCCCTGATCATATGCTCGTAGATATGCCGCTCCTCCAGCGTTTTCCGTTCATCCAAGTATAACGTCATAATACCTAATACGGGTTTTGACACAGAAGTTCACCTTCTTGAACAGAGTCAGCACGAGATGCTGAAGAACTGTGGAATGGATGCAGGGGAAGGGTTCCGCTCATAACGAGCGTAGGTTTACCCGTCGGACCTTGCTCAAGCGCTATGGCCTGGAGCCCTGCATGAAAGCACATTTGCAAGCTTGCGGAATGATCGGCGGCCACTTTGCATCGCAGCCGCCCGAATTTGGATAATTGTGAGCGGATCAGGGAAGAGCCGATATGCCGGTTGCGGTATAGAGGGTGTACAGCAATCATACAGGCATCTTCTCCATAATCCGCCGCTAAGCAAATCCCCACAGGTATGCGTCCGATATCGCTTCGAACCGTAGCTGCCATGATCGAGGTGCCGGGCTGCAGCAGATCGTCATAGGATAGCGAGGCCAGGCGCTGGTAACCTTCACGGGTTAAACGTTTGTTGCCGTAACGCCGGAAGAAATCGCTGCACTGTTGTCTGGCAGGCGGCCATTCTTCCGGGCTTGAGAGAGTGAGACATGAGATTTCCACATGATCCCCTCCTTTCATGTCTTCCTTAACCGATGCTTTAGATTTAGATGATGCAGGGACTATCTTTGATTGATCAGGTATTCGGAATATTGAAAAATCCGCTCCAGTGATTTTTTCCGGATCGCGGGTTCGTCAAATTTCATGGGTCTTGAATTGGCTTCGAAGAACCAAAGGACGCCTTCGCTATCAATTCCGAGGTCCATGGACATTTCGCCATGGATCTGACCGGAGCTCTTCTCAATCTGCCGTGCCATATGCACGGCTGCTTTCTTAACTTCACCTAGGATGGCATCGGACCGTTCCTGACCGAATACAATCGGAAGCAGCTTCTCCGGATCCTCAATCGTTCCTCCGCGAGGAACATGTGTGGTTATGCTCTTGGCGCCGGCCATTCGAGCTCCAATTCCTGTAACTGCCCAGGAACCGTATTCGTTCTTTTGCACAAGTATGCGGAGGTCAAAGGCGCGTCCGTGGACCTGGGCCAGCTCGATTCCCTGCTGAATCAGGTATGAGCTTCCTTTAGTCTCCTGATAAACCCGGTTCCAAAGCCGCTCTAAGGAGGCTGCTTTGTATGTGGTGCTGTTTTTGTTGTTCTGTATCTGTATGCGGTAGGGGAGCGATTTGTTTTTCTGGTAACTTACCCTCATGATTCCCTGCCCGGCTTTGCCGTCCTCGGGTTTAAGATACAGGTAAGGCTTCCGCTTTATCATTTCATATAAAGTGGGGTAACCCTTCAAACGCTTGGTCAGAGGTGCCCACTTTTTGGTTAACCGTGATTTGTTCAACCATGCAAACAGTCGCCACTTATTGAAGAAGTGTGGATTGTAGATATCGATATGGGGATGTTTTTGGCATTCCTTGATTTTGCGGCGAACCCAAGGGAGCGCTTCATCCTCTCGGTAGGGGATCCGGTTATATATAACCTGGGGCAGAGGGCATAGCCTCTGCTCCCAGGAATGGTCGTTGTTCAGCATGTAGCCCTTGACGGCACCCGTATCAAGCTTCAAATCGCGTACAGTCACTACATAGACCAGAAAGCCCATATCTTTTCCCGTCTTGATGATTTCCTGAAAATTTTGCCGGTTGCCCCTGAACATCGTATGCGAATCGTGCATGGTCAGGATGGCTACAACCGGTCTTCCATCACTCTCCACTCGGTTGATCACGAGTCATTCCCCCTGTGGAAGCCGCTGAGATACATACTGTGTTCAAAAATATGCTCGACCGATGCTTTTCCTTCCCCTCGCAGGGAAGGGTGGTTGAATATCGATCGGCCCGGCTTCGAATTTGCTTCAAACATCCATATTCTCTCGTTATCATCTATTCCGATATCGAATCCGATTTCTCCTAACAGATGCGGATGATGATTCTCGATGGCTTCCGACATCGCGATGGCGGCGTCCTTGGCACGCTCCAGCACATCTCGTGCTTTGGAGCCGAAGGCCCGGCTGAGCGCCTGCTCCGGCGTCATCAAGGAGCCCCCGTTCTTGATATGCGTCGTGACGCTTCCCCGTCCGGCTTTTTTGGCGCCGATACCAACCACGGACCAGCGGTTTTTGCTGTTCTTATGCATATGGAATCTGAAGTCGATGGGGCAGCCATCGATTTCAATAAGGCGGATTCCTTGCTGAATAACATAGTTTCGCAGCTTGGAGCCGTGTTTAGCCTGAAGCATACGCATCAAACTATTAAAGTTCGGGAACTTGAGGAGGGTGTTGCCCCCGTTTCCGTGATATCGCGCAAAGTATCCTTTTTTGGGAAGATAGGTCAACCGGTAAATCCCGAGTCCTAAACTTCCGGCTGAGGGTTTATAATAAACAAAGTTATGGCGTTCCATCATATCCTTAATCCGCTCGGGACTAGGATTGTTATACGTTTCCGGCAAATATTTGCCTGCCTGCACGTCGCCGTCCAGCTGTGAGTACACATCGGATTTATTGAAGAAGGCCCAGTTGAAGAACTTGATGTTGCGCTTCAGAAACCGATCTCTCAGTTGATTGGTAAAAGGGGAGAAGTCGGTTTTCCGGCTAGGCAGACGATTGTAGACGACATCAGGGAGTGGAACGGTTTTGCGGACAAAGCCGCCGCCGGAACCGAGCATATAGGCATGAACGGTTTCGCGCTGCCAGTTGATATCCCGGGGGGCAAAGGCATATACGAACATTTTTTTGTTGCCCTCACGAAGAAGCTGACGAATATACGAGGTTCGGGCTCCAAAAGGACTGGATGGATTATGCGGTCCGTCGGACAGAACCCCAACCACGGGCCCCAGCTCGATTTCTCCCTCACGGGGGGAATGAATATAGACAGGGCCCTGTCTGGGAACGTGGATTCCGTTTCGGACACCATTGCTTAAATAGATGTGTTTCCCCGATCGCTCTATCGGTTTCACAGCAGCGGACACCGTGTTGGTACCGATGCGAAGCTTAATCGATTTCCTGCTTGATAGCCCCAGGCTCTTTAGAAGCGAACCGGATAAAAAGACGACTTTTTCGGGCTGCTGCGAGAAATGAATATTTCCGAAATTCAAACTCATGTATTTACCCTCCTAAGTTGTCGAAGCAATAAATAACGGGCGTATTGAATCGGATGTTCGACGGACAGCCGGGCTGCGTGACCATCTCCCGTTAGTGTAAATGCGCGGCGGCCCGGTTTGGAGTTGACCTCCAGGATCCAGACCCGTCCCTTTGTATCCACGCCAAAATCGATTCCCAGCTCGCCAAGTCGGCCGAATCCTTCTTCGAGCAGAGACGGAAGCTGAGCGGACAGATCCCGGATGTTCTGAATGATCTTCATAGCCTTTTCTTCTCCGAAATCAGTCGTTAGATAGGGAAGGGCTGGAAATGCCGTGCCTCCTCCGTGAAGGTTTGAGGTCAGCCCTTGGCTTACGCCTTGCCGTGCGGCGATTCCTGTGATGGACCATCTGCCGCGGTCATTCTTTTGAACCAATGACCGAATATCAAACGGATCCCCGTTACGGTTGCGAAGCTCCAGGTAGGGTTGAATGATAAACCGGCGTCGGCCGGTAAATCGCCTCACCCATTCGTTCATCTCTTGTGCGGGAATGGTCTGCTGAAATATGCGATTGCTCCGATCCCTTCCTTGCAGTCTGACACGCTGCTGATCTGTCAAAGCGAGGTACAAAGTATGACGGCCCTGAGAGCCTCCGCTAGGCTTCATGAAAAGTCTGCTGCCAAAAGCCAGCAAAGCCCTGCTCAGTGATTCGGCCCCCGCATAACTTAAGGTTGCCGGCAGATAAGGCCTTAAGGCGGAAGAGCGCTTTAATAATTGATGCACTTTCTGTTTGCCGGGCAGACCGCGTGACCACAGCCTTACGCCCTGCTGCAGCATTCGGTTCAGACACTCACCGGCGGCAGCCGTTTCCTCACCGTTTCGATGCAAACATCGGTCATAGATGACGTCAGGAGGAGGAAAGGTGCGGAAACTCCAGCCTTCTCCCGGATTGAAATGATATCCTTGGATCCTGTCTATGGAGCTTTCAACACCAGAAGCAGGGGAGGCATCATCCGGACAAAAAACAAATACCTGCATGCCGAGTTCCTTGGCCTTCGAGCTGAGTTCTCGGAGAAATTCCTTCTCGCCAAAGGGAGGGAAGCCCGGTTTGCGGCATACCATGACACCCAGGGTGCCTATCTTGTTTGAGGACATAGGGTTCTCCTTTTTTAGAAACCCGTCAAGTATTGACAGTACTGAACGAGTCGTACGGCTGACGGTCTTACTTTGGAGTCGGCATTCAGCGGTGCGTTTTCGCCTTTGGACGGCTTGGAGTTGACCTCTAGGAGCCAAATGCGTCCAGTTGTATCAATCGCCAAGTCAATGCCCAGCTCTCCGAAATGATAGGGAATGGCAGCCTCCAGTCCATGAGCAATATCGAGTGCCGCCTGATTCATTCGGGCGGGGGCCGTTTGCTTGGAGGTTAACGGGATACTGCTCATGGCAAGTGCGTCCTTGACGGAAGATAACGTACCGCCTCTGGCAAGATTGGAAACAAAGTGGTTTCCGCCGGCAATACGGGCCACGACCGAAGTCACTGCCCATTTGCCATTTTTGTTTTTATGAACAAGCGCGCGAAAATCAACGTTTCGCCGGTTGATGCGAATCAAATCCAATCCTTGCTGAATTTGATAACGCGTTTTTTTTATTTTCCCGGATAAGCTGCTGAACAGCTTTGGAAGTGAGGAGTAGGTATTCTTCTTGCTTCCTTCAAGAGAGGTGGTCATCGTTTGATATTTGCCGTTCTCTTGGCGGGATATCCGGATGATGCCTTTTCCCAGACTTCCCCGCACCGGTTTCAGGAAGACCGTCCGATAAGTGGCGCACATTTTTTTTAGCGTCGGATAACCGCTGAGCAAATAGGATTCGGGCAAATATTTCTGGAGTTTCGCATCAGGTCCGAGTGCCTCGAAGACATCGGATTTATCGAGAAATTTCTCGTTAAAGATATGGGTGCCGAATCGCGATTTTACTTCTCTCATAAAATGCTGTACGCTAGGACTATTCTCCAGTTTGCGGGTAGACAGCCGGTTATTAATGACGTCCGGAGCTGGAACGCTGAGCTTTTTCCATCCCGTGTCATAGATAATAGCTTCAAGTGTTGACGGGTTCGAACCGATCATGTCAGGGGTGAAAAAATATACATATGCGCCTTGTTTCTTGGCCGCGTTGACCATTTCCAGGCAGAAAGCTGAGATCGATCCGAAAGGTTTATCAGGTTCATCCGGTTGGTAGCGGCTGACCATGATCCCGATAAGCGGACCGAGCTTCAGTGTTCTTTCCGTTGGATAATATTTGACATTCATGACGGTACGCGGAAGAAGTCCCGAATGGCTGAATACGGAAGGGCTAAGGGCCAGCGAGTTCGATTTTCCTCCCGAGGTAACACGGATTTCCTGCTTGAAGGAGCCAAAGGCAAGCTGTATCGGTGAATCTGTCGGGATACGGAGCTGTCTTATGAGCCGGTCACCAAGCTTGATATCGTTATCCGAAAGCTGGGCTGAGCGGATTAATTGAACCGATACCTTGGATTTGGTGTTGGATTTGATCTTGGATTTGCGCATGATGGATCTCCTTCCGACAACAACTGGATACTTAAGTGAACAGACAAAGACTTCATCTGATCATTGCATGTAATGCATCATATGAGGACATATATCCCTTGGTGATTGTACTGCTCGGGAAAAAGGAGTGCTTAAAATGCAGAACTGGCTGTTTATTTTGGTGAACGTGTGCGTTGCTGCTTTTGTTGGCGGCATAACGAACCACTTTGCGATAAAAATGCTGTTTCATCCCCGTGAAGAAAAAATCATCCTGGGCCGCCGCGTACCCTTCACGCCAGGGCTCATTCCAAAGCGTAAAGACGAAATAGCCGAGTCGTTGGGACGCGTGGTCTCGGATTACCTGGTGACAAGCGAGGGCTTGCAGGAGCTTATTCGTAAGCCAGTGTTTCGGGGTAAGATAGAGGACAGCCTCTATCGGAAGCTGGAGGAATGGAGCCGGTCGGAGCTGAGCTTCGGAGACTTGGCGCTAAAGGTATGGAGCTCCGAACAGTGGGAGCAATTGAAGGTCAGGGCCGAACAATCGGCCCGCCAGCTTACGGCCCGGGGCGCCGCAGCAGTATGGCACGGATACGGGTTGGAGGCAAAGCCGCTGAAGGAGCTTGTTCCCGGCTGGTCGGAGGAAACGATTCAGGGCTGGAGCGGAGCTGCCGCCGATGTTGTGCTGAAGGAGCTGAAGAACACTCTGCTGTCCGCTAAGGGGCAGCTAATGCTATCGGATGTGGCTTCTTCGCTTATCGATAAGGCTGGCGGGTTTCTGGGGACGATGGCTTCGATCTTTGTGGATGAGGATAAGCTGGTCCAGAAGCTGACGCCCATGCTGATTCAGCAGCTGGAGGGAGAGAAGATCCGCAAGACCATCACGGATATCATCTCAGGAAAGCTGTCATATTACGGTGAGATGCCGCTCGGAAATATCATCGAACATGCTGCGGGTGAGCCTGGTCTAGCTTGGATCACACGCACATTGGATGACAAGCTTCCTTGGTCCAAGTGGATTGAGCGAATCGAGTTTCTTCGCGTAGACGAGGTAATTGGACCACGAATGCCTGCCATTAAAGCAGCTTTGCCTGGACTGCTCGATAAGGGACTTGGCTTTCTTGAGCGAAGCATCCCTGCGGCCATGAAGGCTGTTAACTTACCGCAGCTCGTTCAGGAGCAGGTGGAGAAGTTTCCAATTGAGCGGCTGGAAGAGATCATCCTGAGTGTGTCCGGCCGTGAATTCAGGGCTATCACCTGGCTTGGGGTTCTGCTGGGCGGAGTGATCGGATTGTTCCAATCCATGCTGACGATGCTGTGGAGATAAGATTTTTGATGGAGTAAGGCGAAAGGCGAATTAAAAAACGGCGTTTCGGCCGAATATATTGGAGGAATTACGAATGAACATTTATGACAAAGCACATGATTTGGCAAAAGCGATGAAGGAAAGCAAGGAAGTTGAGGAAATTACCTCAGCTATGAAACTCGTGGATGCAGATCCGGAGAGCAGACGCATGCTGGATGACTTCCGTCAGCGCCAGATGGAGCTTCAACAGCGCATGATGTCCGGCGATATGCCGGCACAGGACGAAATGGAGAAGATGGAGAAGCAGTTTGAGGTGCTGAGCCTGAACCTGAACATCCGCCGTTTGTTTGACGCTGAGCGGCGTCTGAGTGTCATTATCGAAGACGTGAACAAGATTATATCGGACAGCCTCCAGCATCTGTACGGACCAGCCCAACCATAAACGATCTCTCTTCATCAGGTTGCGTGCCGATAACTTCAAGACAAATTCGGTATATTTTTAAAAACTTGTCTCATAAATTGCGCAAGCTCCTCATAGAGTAGAAATATAGATTTCAGAGAGTAGAGGAGCTGCGTTTACAATGAAAAAAAAGAAGAACAAGTTTAAACACACCGCGTATCTATTGGTTGCACTCGGCATGTTGATATACGCCCTTCCCAGCATTTCTTTCTCTGGCGGGTTCTCATGGGTTTCGCTGTTCGGTGCAGTCTGGGCAGGATTTGCCCTACTCGTGATCGGTTCGCATCTCTATTACCTCATCGGTGTAGATGAAGCGAAACAAAAAGCGCTCGATGAGATCCGCAAGGAGAAATTGCATCAATGGGAATTGAAATGGCCTGAGGAGCAGAAAAGCCAGGAAGCCAATTAAGAGTCAAATCACAGCGGAAGCTGTGATGAACAAAAACCTCCCTTTAAGGGATACGGTTTGGATCGCCCATCCGTTATCCTTCAGGGGAGGTTTTTTGTATCTGACGGGTATGGGAGCGTCATTGGACGTGATATAATAGATACAGTATGGTACAGATAGTGTTCTGGGGGTGTAACAGTTGGACGTTCGAGATGATACGATTACCAAACACGAGCAGTTGGTTCAGCATATTGAAAGTTTGAAGGTTGGAAGCAAAATATCGGTACGACGGTTAGCCAAAGAGATGGGCGTCAGCGAGGGTACCGCTTATCGGGCGGTGAAGGAAGCGGAAAGCCTGGGCATCGTGGTCACGAAGGAACGGATTGGCACGGTTCGCGTGGAACGGAAGCCGCGGAACATATCCGAGCAGCTTACGTTTGCCGATGTCGTTGAAATTGTAGAAGGGCATGTGCTTGGCGGTGCGGAAGGGCTTAATAAAAGCCTGCATAAGTATGTGATTGGCGCCATGAAGGTGGAGGCAATGATCCGATATATCGATGCCGGAAGCCTCATGATTGTCGGTAACCGTGAAGATGCCCATTTCCTTGCACTTGAGCAGGGGGCGGGGGTATTGATCACCGGCGGTTTCGGCACCAGCCGGGAAGTGAAACAGCTGGCAGACCAGCTGCATCTGCCCATTATATCGTCTAGGCATGACACGTTTACCGTCGCCTCCATGATTAACCGCGCCATTTTTGACCGTTTAATCAAGAAGAAAATTATGCTGGTGGAGGATATCGCTCATGATAAGCCGAAGAATCATCAGTTGAAAAACTCCGTCACGGTCCAGGAATTCAAACGGATTTCACAGGCGACCGGGGAAATCCGGTATCCGGTAACGGACGAATGGAACCGGGTCATCGGCATCGTCGGGGTTCGGGATGTGGAAGGGCTCGCCGAAACCCAGTCGATCGAGAAAGCGATGACCCGAAACCCCGTGACGGCAAGCATGAAAACTTCGCTCGCCTCAGCGGCGCAGATTATGATGTGGGAAGGGATCGATTTTCTGCCGATTGTGGATCGCAACCGAAAGCTGCTTGCTACGGTCACCCGTAAAGAAGTGCTTGGGGCACTGCGGGATGCGCGAAACCAGCCTCAGCTCGGCGAGACGTTTGATCAGCTGATCTGGAACGGAATCGCAGAGGATCGGGATGAGGAGGGGCGTTTGTTCTTTCACGGTTTTATCACGCCCCAAATGGCTTCAGAACTTGGAACGATTTCGCAAGGGGTGCTCACGACCGTGATGAGCCAAGCGGCGGTTAAAGCGGCCAAGGATATCAGCGGCTGGGATCATGTGCTGGACCATCTGTCGACGTATTTCATCCGGCCCGTGCAGATTGAGGATCCGATCGTCATTATGCCGAAACTGCTGGAGATCAGCCGTCGTACCTGCAAGATGGAGATTGAGATCCAGCATCAGACAAACCTGATTGCCAAAGCGGTCATGACGATGCAGGCGATCGATCACGGCTAACTCAAACGCCGGATAACATAAAGGGGCATCCCCAGGTCGCAATGGACCTTCCGGGATGCCCCTGTTCGTTCAATTTCACTTAGCTGGCTGTCCGCGAATTTTTCAGTCTGCTGTAATAGGTGCGGCTTCTTATGCCGGAAAATATATTAAATGCTCCAAGCACCAAGAACACGGCCTCTACTATGACAGCCGGCGTGGAGCCGCTGAACAGAAACATGCAGACTAGCGAAAGGGAAACCAGCATAATGCCCATAAAGAGGTTCATCATGGACATATAGATGCCGCGGTCAGCGGGATCCGCTACTCGCCGTGCGCGAATGCTATACAGGGCGGCAGCTACCACGGACACAACGAGGATCATGTATAGGATATAGTGGATGACTGTGATCATGGGAGGCTCCTTTGGGTCCATAACAGCTTAACGATTGACGATGTCGACGCCAAGCGTGTTAGATTCGATCATGTACAATACCGGTATTGTATCATGATCCGGTTGACTTTGCATCCACATGATCAAAGCTAACCCAGATTTGCAGTACGCCTTCCATGACCAGCATGGTCCTGATCTGGACCTTGTAATCTTTCTCGCGAACCGTATAGATTTTGTCGCTTAGGAGCGAGCGCGTCAGCTTGCTGTCGGCGTCGATATCAAACACGTTGCGGCCGCGAAGGGCAGCCAGATCGTCGCTCATAAGCCTGACGAGCTCTTTGATGATGACGGGATCCAGCGGCACCCTGTCGTTTTGCTCGCTGCGGATCTTGATTTCCTTGATGACCGTGGATTGTTTATTGTATTTTTTTAACGAATCGATGTCTTTTTTATACTGTGCGATTTGGATCTGCTGGCCTTGATTCGTTTCCCATAGTTTATTGTAGGCTGCATGATAGACCGAGTTGTAGACGATGCTGCCGACAACCATCCCCAGCACGAAGATGGAAGCAACCTGATAGAAGGGGCGGAAGCGGTGGGCTGGAGGTACCCGCATGGATTAACTCCGGCTGGAGCACACCCATTTGACCAGCTCACTGCCCATGTGTGCTCCGAGAAATGCAAAGCCGAGATATAGAATTTGTTTGATCGCAGGGGATAAATTGCCGACGGCCACGTTGCTTTCAATGACCCGCATCGGATCAATGGTGCCTCCGATGGCAGCCGCAAGCGCCCATATCTTAATCCGGTCCGCAACTTCTAGCATGGTCTGGGTGGGGGGCTGCAGGGACAACACGGCGCCCACGCCTCCCACCATGGCTCCCCCCAGCACGATGCCGAAGGCTATAAAAAAGTCCAGGATTGCTCTTGATAAAAAAACACTCATGCCCTCATGTCTCCTCTCTTGTCTTGGTGGATGTCACGGCAACCGCCTGTCCACGTACTCCCTAGTTTCATTCTATGGGCGGGCCTAGCGGGATTATGATAAAATGGTATAAAGACTTTTTAAGATACTCTTGGATTGATTTTAAATATACATGTACCGGCGAAAGGAAGGCGTTACGATGAGCTCTTTCGTGCATTTGCACGTGCATAGTGAATACAGTTTGCTCGATGGAGCGGCACGTATCGGTGACCTGGTGCGGGAAGCGGCGGCGCTTGGAATGAAATCGCTGGCGCTGACGGATCATGGCGTGATGTATGGTGCCATTCCATTCTATAAAGCCTGCCTGGCGCAGGGCATCAAACCGATTATCGGCTGCGAGGCCTATATCACGGCAGGCTCCCGCAAGGAGCGGGGAAGCCGCAAGGATCAGCCGATCTATCATTTGATTCTGCTTGCCAAGAATGAGACCGGCTATCGTAATTTGATGAAGCTGTGTTCGATCGGGCATTTGGAGGGGTATCATTACAGACCCCGAATCGATATGGAGGCGCTGGCCGCCCATCATGAAGGCATTATATGTCTCAGCGCCTGCTTGGGTGGCGAGGTTCCCCAGCATCTGCTTCATGGACGGGAGGCGGAAGCAAAAGCCGCTGCGCTTCGTTACCAGGCGATTTTTGGAGAAGATTACTACCTGGAGCTGCAGGATCACGGAATTCCGGAGCAGAAGCGCGTGAATCCCCAGCTGATTCAGCTGAGCCGCGAGACCGGCATTCCGCTGGTAGCGACCAACGATGTGCATTACCTGGCCGAGAGCGATGCTGAAGTTCAGGACGTCCTGATCTGCATCGGCACGGGAAAGACGGTGGAAGATGAGGACAGGCTGCAAATCCAGACGAATCAGCTCTATTTGAAGAGCGGCAGCGACATGGAGCGATTGTACCCCCATGTGCCTGAAGCTATATTGAATACGGCTAAGATTGCGGACCAATGCAACCTGGAGCTGGAATTCGGCAAGTCGATTTTGCCGGAATACAGCTCTCTTCCGGAAAGGAAGAATGCAGCCGAATACTTGCGGGAGCTCTGCTTGAACGGTCTGCAAGAACGTTACGGGAATACGGAGCGGTGGCAGGATGAAGCGCAACGCAGCGAGCTGGAGCAGCGACTGAACTATGAGCTCGGCGTCATCGAGAACATGGGCTTCAGCGATTATTTCCTGATCGTATGGGACTTCATCGCCTACGCCCACCGGCAAGGCATCGCGGTTGGACCGGGAAGGGGTTCATCGGCAGGCAGCCTGGTAGCCTACACCCTTCAGATTACGAATGTGGACCCGATGAAATATAAATTGTTGTTTGAACGCTTCCTGAATCCGGAGCGGATCACGATGCCGGATATTGATATCGACTTCAGTGACGAGCGCCGGGAAGAGGTCATTGATTACGTGGTGGATAAATACGGGAAAGAGCATGTCGCCCAGATCATTACGTTCGGTACGATGGCGGCAAGGGCAGCCGTCCGTGATGTGGGACGTGCGCTGAATGTGCCGTTCGGGGATGTGGACAAGGCGGCAAAGCTGATCCCTAACCATCTGGGCATCAGCATCGCAGGTGCGATGGAGCAAAGCCCGCAGCTGAAGGAGCAGTACGAGAAGAAGCCGAAGGTGCGCGAGCTGATTGATATGGCAATGAAGGTCGAGGGCATGCCGCGTCATGCTTCGACGCATGCGGCGGGCATTGTCATTTCCCGCGATCCGCTGACGGATGCGGTGCCGCTGCAGGAAGGCAGCGAGAAGACGGCGCTGACGCAGTATTCCATGGAGAATCTGGAGAGTGTGGGGCTGCTCAAGATGGACTTTTTAGGTCTGCGAACGTTGTCCATTATTGAGCGTACGCTGAGATGGATTCAAGAATTGACCGGCAGAACACTCGATTTCGAACAAGTGCCGGATGACGATCATCTAACGTATGAGATGCTGGGGCGCGGCGATACCACGGGCGTATTTCAGCTCGAATCCGCGGGCATCCGGCGGGTCTTGAAGGATCTGAAACCTTCGGTGTTTGAGGATATCGTATCCGTCAATGCCTTGTATCGCCCGGGTCCCATGGAGTTTATTCCGAAGTTCATTCAAGCCAAGCATGGCCGGATTGAGCCGGAGTATCCCCACTCGGACCTGATCCCGATATTAGGCGATACGTACGGCATTATCGTCTATCAGGAGCAGATCATGCAGATCGCTTCGACGATGGCCGGCTTCTCGCTCGGGGAAGCGGATTTGCTGCGAAGAGCCGTTTCGAAGAAGAAGCGCGAAGTGCTGGACCGGGAGCGGAGCCATTTCGTTTCGGGCAGTCTCAAGCTCGGTTATAGCGAGGATGAGGCCAACCGCGTGTACGATATGATCGTCCGCTTCGCGAACTACGGATTTCCCCGTGCGCATGCCGCCGCTTACGGCGTGCTGGCTTTCCAGACGGCTTATCTTAAGGCACACTATCCGGTTCCGTTCATGGCTTCCATGCTGACTGCCGTTATGGGCAGCCACCGGAAGGTAGCCGAATACGTGCTGGAGGCACGGCGCCTCGACATCGAGGTCATGCCGCCGGACGTGAACGAAAGCGGAACGTATTTCACGCCTGTCATGAGCGGCCCTGCTGCCGAGGGCGGCGATGATGAAGCCAATCGTCCGGCCGGAGGCGGAATCCGATTCGGGCTTGCCGCGATCAAGAACGTCGGCACGCAAGCGGTGGAGAATATCGTCGAGATCCGGCGTGAAAAGCCGTTTGAAAGCCTGCTCGATTTTTGCCGCCGGGTGGACCTCCGCGTATGCAACAAGCGCGTGATCGAGTCGCTTATTCAGGCGGGGGCTTTCGATTCCTTGCAGGGGCATCGTTCCCAGCTGGTTGCCATGCTGGACGAAACGGTCGAAGCGGCCGTGAAGTGGAGAAAGGAACGGGATGATCTCCAGATTCAGCTCTTCGACTTCGTGGAAACGACGAATTGGGACATTGAATATCCGGACATCCCGCCTTATACCGCAAGTCAACAGCTCGAATTCGAACGTGAGCTGCTGGGTATGTATTTGTCCGGCCATCCGCTGGACGGCTTCGAAGATACGCTGACGGAGTCCGGAGCTGATCGGTTAATGGATCTGCATGAAGCGGAAGATGAGTCGATGGCTACGGTAGCCGGGATGGTGGTTACACTGAAGACCATTACGACGAAACAGGGGAAAGCGATGGCTTTCATGGAGTGCGAGGATCAAATCGAGCGCTGTGAGGTCGTTCTCTTCCCAGAAGTGTGGAAGCGAAGCGCGCATTTGATTGAAAAAGGCGCGCTGCTCGCGATACGGGCGAAGGTCCAGCTGCAGGACGAAGGCTTCAAGCTGCTGGCCGAAGAAATCGCTCCGCTCGAGGCGCAAACCTTGAGCCAACTGGTTCAACGAAGCAAGGTGCGGGGAACAGCGAGCGGCAGAGGAAGATCCGGCGGAGAGAATAACGGCAGAGGCGGAAAATCGGGGGCTGCCGGCATGCAGCCGGTTTCGGCCGGTAATTCATCGGCAGTCCCGCCCCCGGAGCCGCTTGCCGCCCGCCGTGGTCATGATTCGACCCCAATCGGAAACGAAGCATCGGGCAGCAGCCTATCGCCCGAGAAGGAATCTCGTACCGTCGTATCGAATCATAAGGCTGGGCAGCGTGTGTTTGTGAAAATAACGGCCGATGCGGAACAATCGGAGCTGCTGGTGAAGCTGAAAGAGCTCCTGCAGCAGCATCCGGGGCATGTGCCGACGGTGCTGTTTTATGAGCGAAGCCAGAAGGTGCTTGCGCTTAGCGATGCCTATCGGATCAAGCCCACGACAGAGCTTTTTGCCGAAATGGAGAGCATGCTGGGCAAGGACACCGTTAAAGTGAAGTGACATGAAAATTTAAGAACGTTTCCCATCCCTCCCGCATACAATTAGGACACTACAGGTAATGTTGGCCGAGTATTCGCATGAAGAAGGCTCTTCATGATAGAACCGGAATGAAAGAGCACGGCCAAAGACGCGGGGGGGATTTGTGATGTCAATGGACTTGGCAGAAAGCATGCTCAGCCGCAGAGGAGTCAGCGTAAGCTCCATCGCGGATATTGTGTTGAAGCTTCAGCAGCGTTATCATCCGAAGTTAACCATCGAGCAGTGTGAAGAAAGCGTCCGGGCCGTTCTCGGCAAGCGCGAAGTGCAGTATACGCTGTATACGGGCATTGCGCTGGATGAGTTGGCGGAGAAGAAACTGCTGCCGGAGCCGCTGCAATCGATTATGGAGCAAGACGAACCGCTCTACGGAGTGGATGAGACCATGGCGCTTGGTGTCACGAGCATATATGGCATGATCGGACTGACCAGTTTCGGTTATCTGGACAAAGAAAAAATTGGTGTAATTGAGATATTAAATGAAAAGTCCGACGGGATTCATGTGTTTCTGGATGATCTCGTTGCAGGCATCGCCGCTGCCGCTTCCTCGCGCATCGCGCATAACAATCCCGATGCGGCCCATTACACCGCGGGCTCTGACTGATTTGCGCGAGCGGTGTCGAATCGCTGCATAAGGGTACAGATTTGGCTTTCAGCCCCCTGCTCTCTTTGTTGAGGTAAAAACTGAAGTATGTTATCATTATCCATTATATCGGCTCAGGATATGCCTGTGGGACGAGATTAGGGGGATCTGAAAGGCATGTGGACGGTAATCTATATTGCGCCAACTGCAAAGGTGGCGGAAATGATCAAGACCAGGCTAACGGAAGAAGGTTTTTTGGTTCAAAGCCGTCCTGTGAATCTTTCCAAACAGCAGTTTGAGATTTTGGTACCCTCCGGAGAGCTTGAGGAAGTACAGGAAGTGTTGAATTCGATATTGCACCCCTAGTTTCATCTGGGTTACATAGCGAAGCTTAGCGTACGGATCGGCGATGTGCTATTGCAGCGGCCATTCAAATTTACGGCTGGAGAGGTGTAGTTGTGTTTAAAGACTTGTTTCAGAAAAAAAGGAAATACGCAACGATCCCATCGGAACGACTTGGGACGGCAGGGCAGCCTCAGGAAGGCGAACGCCCGAAACGGGAAATTCCGGAAGGTCTGATGAATAAGTGTGCTAAGTGCGGCACCATTCAATACAGCAAAGAGCTTGAGAAGAATCTGAAGGTGTGTCAGGAATGCGGACATCATATGCGCCTGAACGCGGTAGAACGGATTGCGATGACGCTGGATGAGACAGGCTTTGAAGAGTTTGACGCGGATATGATCTCGGTGGATCCGCTCAAATTTCCGGGATATGCGGCCAAGCTCGAGCAGCAGAAGATGAAGTCCGGTCTTCATGATGCGGTTATTACCGGTCAAGGCTCGATTCTCGGCCAGCCTGTTGTGGTAGCCGTGATGAGTTTTGATTTCTTCACGGGAAGCATGGGCTCCGTCGTCGGGGAAAAAATCACCCGAGCGATCGAGTTTGCGACGGACAAGCGTTTGCCGCTCATTATTTTCTCGACCTCCGGCGGTGCCCGGATGCAGGAGAGTATTCTCAGTTTGATGCAGATGGCCAAAACAAGCGCTGCCCTGTCCAGGTTTAACGAGCTCGGCGGGCTCTATATTTCAGTGATAACGGATCCGACGACCGGCGGTGTATCCGCCAGCTTTGCGACGCTTGGCGACATCAATATTGCCGAGCCGGGAGCCGTATTCGGCTTTGCGGGCCGTATCGTTATTGAACAGACCATTCGCCAGAAGCTGCCCGATGATTTCCAGACAGCGGAGTTCAACTTGGCGCATGGTCAGCTTGACATGGTTATTCATCGGAAAGATATGCGCTCCATGCTTGGTAAGCTGCTGGAGATGCATACCGTGAAAGGGGGATTCTGATGTCAGGCGAATTGCCTTTTGAAATGCCACTTGCCGAAATGCGCAAGAAGATTGATGAACTGAAACAATTCGGACAGGAAAAAGGGATCGATTTCACGGATGAAATCGCCCGCCTGGAAGAACGATATAGTCGTTTGGAGGAAGAAATCTATTCTTCGATTTCGCCTTCCCAGAAAATGCATCTGGCCCGTCATCAGCAGCGACCGACGTCGCTTGATTTGATCCAGTTGATCTTTACGGATTTTATCGAGCTGCATGGAGATCGTCTCTACGGGGACGATCTTGCCATTGTCGGCGGCCTGGCCAAACTTGACGGCGTTCCCGTCACAGTGGTCGGTCAGCAGCGCGGTAAGGATACGAAGGACAATATCGCGCGTTTCTTCGGAAGTCCACATCCGGAAGGCTTCCGTAAAGCCCTGCGACTTATGCAGCAGGCGAACAAGTTCAAGCGTCCCATTATCACGTTTATTGATACAAAAGGCGCATATCCGGGTAATACAGCAGAAGAAAGAGGTCAGTCCGAGGCGATTGCCCGTAATCTACGGGAAATGTCGTCCCTTGGGGTGCCTATTGTTTGTGTGGTCATCGGCGAAGGTGGAAGCGGCGGTGCTCTTGCGATGGCTGTAGGCAATCGTGTGCTGATGCTCGAGCATGCCATCTATTCCGCCATTTCACCGAACGGCGCCGCATCCATTCTGTGGAAGGATGCATCCAAAGCGGATCAGGCTGCGGAAGCCATGAAGATCACCGCTAAGGACCTGCTTGAAATGGAAGTCATTGAGGAAATTATACCGGAGCCTAAGGGCGGTGCGCACCGCAACTATGAAGAGACGGCCGCCGCCATTCAAAGCGCACTGATCAGCCAGCTGAAAGAGCTATCCGTCATGGATGCCTGCGAGCTGAAGGAAGACCGGTACCGCAAATTCCGCAAGATCGGCGAATTCGATTTTGCAAAGGCGGAACAGGAAGACGTGATTCTGTAAAAGTCTGATGAGTATGTGACGATATGACAAAGTTCCTATACAAATGAGACTTTTTGTAGTAGATTTAGTTGTTGGAAAAAGAGATATAGAGAACCCTTTAATAAACGGAGGAAACCCAAATGCGCAAAACAAAAATTGTATGTACCATCGGTCCTTCCAGTGAATCGTTGGAAAACACCAAGAAGCTCATTATGGCCGGCATGAACGTGGCTCGTCTGAACTTCTCCCACGGCGACTTCGAGGAGCATGGCAACCGGATCAAGAACATCCGCCAAGCTTGTGAAGAGTTGAACAAAACGGTAGCGATCCTGCTTGACACCAAAGGACCGGAAATCCGTACAGGCAAACTTGAAGTGGAACCGATTGAGCTTGTACAAGATGAATATATCACCCTTACTACCGAGGAAATCCTAGGTGATAAGAATCGTTTGTCCATTACTTACAAAGAGTTGCCGCAAGATGTTCAAGTCGGATCCACGATCCTGATCGATGACGGTCTGATCGGTCTGACCGTGGTGGAGATTCAAGGCACCGAAATCAGATGCCGCATCGTCAATGGCGGAACCATTAAGAGCAAAAAAGGTGTAAACGTACCGGGAGTCGCGATTTCTCTCCCAGGAATTACGGAAAAAGACGCCAACGATATCGTTTTCGGGATCGAACAGGGCATCGATTTTATTGCCGCTTCCTTCGTTCGTAAAGCAAGTGACGTGCTTGAAATTCGCGAATTGCTGAAGAAGCATAATGGCGAGCACATCCAAATCATCTCCAAAATCGAGAACCAGCAGGGCGTTGACAACCTGGATGAAATCCTCGAAGTATCCGACGGCTTGATGGTAGCTCGTGGCGACCTCGGCGTAGAGATTCCGGCTGAGGAAGTTCCATTGGTTCAAAAACGTATGATCGAAAAATGTAACCTGGCTGGCAAACCGGTCATTACGGCTACGCAAATGCTGGATTCCATGCAGCGCAACCCGCGTCCTACCCGTGCGGAAGCAAGTGACGTTGCCAATGCGATTTTCGACGGCACCGATGCCATCATGCTGTCCGGCGAAACGGCTGCAGGTAAATACCCTGTAGAATCCGTACTGACCATGTCCCGTATCGCAGAGAAAGCGGAATCCGCACTGAACTACCGTGAAATGTTCCTGAAGCAGCGTATTGCTCAAGATACCAGCGTTACCGAAGCAATCAGCCAATCCGTTGCGATCTCGGCACTTGACCTGAATGCTAAAGCCATCATTTCGTCCACGGAATCCGGTCAAACGGCTCGCATGGTATCCAAATACCGTCCAGAGGCTCCTATCGTCGCTGTCACGACTCAAGACAGAACGTTGAGACGTTTGGCACTGACTTGGGGCGTAACGCCGGTTAAAGGCGAACAGGCTTCTTCTACGGATGAGATGTTTGATTATGCGCTGCAAGGCGGCGTGAAGTCCGGACTCGTGAAAGAAGGCGATCTTGTTGTGATTACAGCAGGCGTGCCGCTGGGCCGTTCCGGCTCAACCAACCTTCTGAAAGTGGATCAAATTCCACAGGAGAAGTAATACAACAGTCAAGATTCCGCTGGATTCTGAATATAGCTGCATATAAGCAATGGACGATAATTTTAATCGACCATTGCTTTTTGCATAGATAAGGGGGTGATGTTGATGCCTAAACCATCCGTACCGGCACCAAGTCGCTGGTTCTGGACTTCCTTTCGGGTGCGTTACCAGGAAAGCGATCAAATGGGTGTCGTCTATCATGCTAACTATTTAAACTGGTTCGAGATCGGGCGTACCCAAATGATCCGTGAAATGGGATTTACGTATCGCGGAATGGAAGAAGAAGGCGTCCTGCTCCCGGTGGTTGATCTAGATATCAAGTACCGCCAGCCTGCGCGGTATGATGATCTTGTAACGGTGTTTACCAGAATGACTGCTTTCTCCCCGCTTCGAATACACTATGAATATGAGGTCCGTTTGCTGAGCGAGCAGGAGCAGGCAGATTTGGGGACGATGGATCTGTCTCCCGAATCCGGGCTTCCCGGTGCCTTGTTAACGGCAGGCGCGACCCGTCATGTATGGCTGAATAGAGAGTGGAAGCCGGCCCGACTGGATAAATGCGCGCCAAAGCTGTATGATGCATTGAGGGACACCCTTTGGGGGAGGAAGGAGTAGCTTCATGTTCAAATGGTTGCTGGCAGCGATTATCTTCGTGCCTGCTATTGAAATATTCGGCTTCCAGTTCGTTGCGGATCGCGTGGGCGGCATGAATACCTTGCTATTGACGCTGCTGACCTCTGCGGTTGGCGTGGCCATGATGAGGTTCGAAGGCCGCAAAGCGATGGAAGATGCCAAGCAGAGAATGAATTCGGGCATGGTTCCGGGTGCTTCCATGGCCGATGGTCTATGTATATTTGCGGGTGGAGTACTACTTATTCTGCCGGGCTTTGTAACTGACATTATCGGATTTACGCTGATATTTCCGCTGACTCGCCCGCTGTATCGGATTTTGCTGTTGAAATGGATGAAGAAAAACATGAAAAACGGCAAGATTACGATATTTCGCAGATAATACTAACAGGCATCACCCATAAGACCGGCCCCTCAGGGGCCGGTCTATTTATGCATGGAGCACAAGAGAGTATCAGGAAATATCAGGGAAGATCAGAAAGTACCTCTATCAATCCTATGATAATCTGATCACTATAGCCCTATGATGAGTCAAACATGTCCGTCCGACTGCTACCTGAACCTGCCCCCGATAATATAATTCCTAAGGTCCTTGAATACATGGGCCCGGTGAAAAGCATCCAGGATGACAAGCGACACGGGACCTACAATCAGCCCCAGAATGCCGAACAGCTTGAGCCCGACGAACATGCCCAGCAGGGCGGCGAGCGGGTCCAGTCCCACACTGCTGGCGAGCACCTTGGGCTCCATGATCTGCCTGACGATCAGGATGATGCTGTACAGGACGGTGAGTCCGATGCCGAGCGTCAGGTCGCCCGTCATAAAGGCATACAGCGACCAAGGGATCAGGACGATGCCGACGCCCAGGTATGGGAGAAGATCCACCAAGCCGATCAGAAGACCGATGGAGAAGGCGGAATCGACCCCGAGCGCATAAAGGGTGATCATGACGATAAGTGCCGTGATGGAGATGAGAATCAACTGGGCCCTCGCGAATCCGAACAACGCTTTTTTCAGATCTGAGAAGATATAGATCATGGGTTTGCGAATGACGCCCGGTAGGATGCGGAGAAGCGCGCGATTATGGCGCTCCCAGCTGTTGCTGAGAAAGAACGTGGACAGCAAAACGACGATGAGAATCGTGCCTAAGTTCGGCAGGTAATAAATAATTTGCAAAATTCCGTTAAAAATACCAGTAACTAAATCGGTCACGGCCGTGCCAATCGTTTGCGTTGTGCGGGTAATATTCTGATTGATGGTATCGTGATAATTCGGGTTGTTCTGATAGAACCGGCTAATCTCATTGATGATATTCTGGAAGCTATCATTCTGCGTCCAGGCGGTCAGCCATTCCATCCAGGCATCAATATGGAGATTGAAGGACTGGGACAGGATAATCAGCTCCTTGACCAGTCTGGTGACAGCCGCAGTGAGGATCAGCAGAGCCGCTCCGAAATACAGCAGCAGGGACAACGTGACAGCGAGCCACCGCGGCAGCTTCAAACTCCGCTGAAGCAGGTGGACGCAAGGATTCATGGCATAGGCGATGATCCAGGCCAGAAGGAAGGGATAAAGCAGCGGCAGCAGTACATATATCAAATAGGCGATCACGAAGATGGAAGACAGCACCCACACTCCCCGGCCAAAACGCTTGAGCATCAATCGTTCCAAACCATCACACTCCTTTGCAGCACTTCAGGGACGAGCAGAATCGCTCATTCCTATACGTATGCAAGGAGTTTCAATATAAGGATAAAGAGTTGGAAAACGCTTGTCTTCATGATTCGACAATGAGAATTATCACAGGTATAATGGAATTGTAAGTGATTTCAAAAAAATGTTTATGGTGTCGATAAAACAATTTGATGCGGCGAATGTCGCTGCTCATGTTCACATATCAGACAAAATCCAGTATGATATGAGAAGGTTTGTGACTAGGACCATAGCAATTTTTTTGCGCGTTTTTCTTTTTTATCCGACTTCATGAAAATGTTTTCATGATTGTCAAAATAGTTCAGTTTATCCCGATCATAAAGGAGAGATGTTGCATGACAGCTACCAAGGGTTTGGAAGGCATTGTAGCTACCACCTCCGCGATTAGTTCGATCGTCGATGGCGTTCTGACTTACCGTGGATATGATATTGACGATCTCGCAGAACATGCAAGTTTTGAAGAGGTAGCCTATCTGCTCTGGTTCGGAAAACTTCCGAATGCCGAAGAGCTTAAAGCCCTTCAACAAGATTTGAGCGACTATGCTGCCATTCCGGATGAGCTTATCCAGCAGATCAAATTGTATCCGAAGGATACCAATACGATGGCTGCGCTTCGCTCAGCTGTATCCGCGCTTGCTCTGTATGACGCCGAAGGCGACGATATGAGCCGTGAATCGAACGAGAAGAAAGCGGTTAAACTTCAAGCGCAGCTTCCGACGATCATTGCTGCCATCGCCCGTGTTCGTCAGGGCAAAGAGCCGGTGGCTCCGAAAGCCGGCGTCTCCATCTCGGAGAATTTCCTGTATATGCTCAGAGGCGAAGACCCTGATCAGACTTCGATCAAGGCTCTGGACCAGGCACTGGTATTGCATGCGGATCACGAGCTTAACGCATCCACGTTTGCTGCCCGTGTAACCGTAGCCACGCTGTCCGACATATATTCCGGCGTTACTTCCGCCATTGGCGCGCTGAAAGGACCTCTGCACGGCGGCGCGAATGAAGCCGTCATGAAGATGCTGAACGAAGTCGGTTCGATTGATCGGGCTCAGGCTTACATTCAGGAGAAGCTGGACAACCGTGAAAAAATTATGGGCTTTGGACACCGCGTATACAAAAACGGCGATCCGCGAGCGAAGCATCTGCAAAAAATGTCCCGCGAGCTTGGTGAAATGAAAGGCGACACCACGCTGTACGACATGTCGGTATTGATCGACGAAACGGTTACCAACCAAAAAGGGCTGAAGCCGAACGTTGATTTCTATTCCGCATCGGTCTATACGCAGCTCGGCATCGAGCAGGAATTGTTCACGCCGATTTTTGCCATCAGCCGTGTATCCGGATGGACTGCGCACATTCTTGAGCAGTATGAAGGCAACCGTATCATCCGCCCGCGCGCAGAGTATACAGGGATGACCGACCAAAAATATGTGCCGATAGAACTTCGCTAAGTGGCTGGCAATCATGTACAATAGGCTAGAGAACCGCTCAAACGTGACTGAATCGCGGGTGGCGGGTTTCTCTGTGCCTATTCACGCGAGTATTTTGGGAATGGCTAGAGACAAGAACCATATTCTAAGGAGGAACTCATACTCATGAAATTGGAAAAATTCGCATTACCAACCGAAGGCGAGAAAATCACGATTGATAACGGAACCCTGCAGGTGCCTAACAACCCTGTCATTCCTTTTATTGAAGGTGACGGTACAGGCCGTGACATTTGGAAAGCTTCCAAGCGCGTCCTTGATGCAGCCGTAGAAAAAGCATACAACGGTTCCAAGAAAATTGCCTGGTATGAAGTATTTGCCGGTGAGAAGGCATACAATACATACGGTGAATGGCTCCCGAACGATACGCTTGAAGCGATTCGCGAGTACATCGTTGCTATTAAAGGACCACTTACAACGCCAATCGGCGGCGGTATCCGTTCCCTGAACGTTGCCCTTCGCCAAGAGCTGGACCTGTACACTTGCTTGCGCCCTGTTCGTTACTTCAACGGCGTACCATCTCCGGTAAAACGCCCTGAGCTGGTTGACATGGTTATTTTCCGTGAGAACACGGAAGACATCTACGCAGGTATTGAGTATAAAGAAGGCTCCGAAGAAGTGAAGAAAATGATCAAGTTCCTTCAAGACGAAATGGGAGCAAACAAAATCCGCTTCCCGGAAACGTCCGGTATCGGGATCAAGCCTGTATCCTCCGAAGGTTCCAAGCGTCTTGTGCGTGCAGCAGTTGAGTATGCGATCAAGCATGGCCGCAAATCCGTGACACTGGTTCACAAAGGCAACATCATGAAATTTACAGAAGGTGCCTTCAAAAACTGGGGGTACGAAGTGGCTGAAGCTGAATTCGGCGATAAAGTGTTCACTTGGGCTCAATACGATATCATCAAGGACAAAGACGGCGTAGATGCGGCTAACGCTGCTCAAAAAGCAGCTGAAGAGGCCGGCAAAATCATCGTTAAAGATGCGATTGCCGACATCGCGCTGCAGCAAGTTCTGACTCGTCCAACCGACTTTGATGTCATTGCGACATTGAACCTGAACGGGGACTATCTGTCTGACGCGCTGGCTGCACAAGTTGGCGGTATCGGTATCGCTCCAGGGGCTAACATCAACTATGTAACAGGACATGCGATTTTCGAAGCGACTCATGGTACAGCTCCGAAATATGCAGACAAAGACGTAGTCAACCCTGGTTCCGTTATCCTCTCCGGCGTCATGCTGCTTGAGCACCTCGGATGGCAGGAAGCGGCTGACCTGATCTACAAAGGTATGGAAACATCCATCAACAACAAAACTGTGACTTATGACTTCGCCCGCCTGATGGAAGGCGCTACCGAAGTGAAATGCTCCGAGTTCGCAGACGAAATCATTAAAAACCTGTAAGGAGGAGATTCATCGTGGCAATTACTCGTAAAAAGATTACGGTAGTAGGTGCTGGCTTTACAGGTGCGACTACCGCCCTGATGCTTGCTCAAAAAGAACTGGGTGATGTGGTGCTGCTGGATATCCCGCAGCTCGAGAACCCAACGAAAGGTAAAGCGCTGGATATGCTCGAAGCAAGTCCCGTTCAAGGATTTGACAGCAACATAGTCGGTACGTCCAACTATGAAGATGCAGCTAATTCCGATATCGTAATCATTACAGCAGGTGTAGCCCGCAAGCCGGGTATGAGCCGCGATGATCTCGTTAATACCAATGCAGGGATCGTAAAATCCGTATGTGAGAACGTGAAGAGTCACGCACCGAACTCCACGGTTATCATCCTGAGTAACCCGGTGGATGCCATGACCTATGTGGCATACAACACACTCGGCTTTCCTAAGAACCGCGTAATCGGTCAATCGGGCGTACTGGATACGGCACGCTATTGCACCTTCATCGCGCAAGAGCTGAACGTATCCGTTGAGGATGTCCGCGGTTTCGTTCTGGGCGGCCATGGCGATGACATGGTTCCGCTCGTTCGTTACTCTAGCGTGGGCGGCATTCCGATCGACACGCTGATTCCGGCTGAGCGCATTGAAGCGATTGTGCAGCGCACCCGGGTCGGCGGCGGCGAAATCGTCAACCTGCTGGGGAACGGCAGCGCATACTATGCGCCGGCTGCTTCCCTGGTCCAAATGACGGAAGCGATTCTGAAGGACAAGAAACGGATCATTCCGGTTATTGCACTTCTGGAAGGCGAGTACGGTTATGACAACCTGTTCATGGGTGTTCCGGCAATTCTCGGCGGAGACGGCATCGAGCGAATTTTCGAGCTTGAGCTGACTGGCGATGAGAAAGCTGCACTTGATAAGTCAGCGGAATCCGTGCGTAACGTAACTTCGGTTGTGAACCTGTAGTTGAATCAGGATTCACAAAATCGTCTAATAATGCAATCCCGTCCCGTGATTCGGGACGGGATTGCTTTTCTTTGGATGATCTCTCCAGTATAATAAGAGACGATGAACTTGATGTAATAAAAATCACACTTATGACTTTGGAGGAATTGTTTATGTGGAATGTGACATTTTTTCTGCATATGGTCGGCACGGCGGCGCTAGGGTTTTACTTGATCCTGCCGTTTGTTGTTGGCGGTATTCAGAAGCTGTCTCTCGGCGCTCAAGAAGGAGCCGTTAATACAATTCGAGTAGCGAACCGTTTTGCTCAGTACGGTTTGGTTATTCAGTTGTTGACTGGCGGATATATGATGTCCCAGGGCGAGTATTCGGTTCCTTGGATGATCATTGTAACGGTTCTGCTGCTGGCGATGTTTGCGATTGGAGGCATTATGGGCAAACCCCTGAAGAATGCGCTTGCAGGAATCCGCGAGAAGCGTGAAGTGAAGGAAGAAACGGGTAAGCTTAGTACATTCAGCGCGTTGTTGTCCCTCCTGCTGCTCGTCATGATTTTCTTCATGGTATTTAATGACATCATCTAAGAACAGCTACATATGAAAGAGAAGCCGTCCGTTTATTCGGGCGGTTTTTTGATGTTACAGCAATTATATATTCCGGGGGGTCCCGGCAAAATCTTGACTGGACTTTAGGCGCAAGGCCCGGTTTTTGAGGAGGGATTTTGTTACGGGAAAAGAACCGCGTTTACGTTTGATCCCGTTCAATATGGGTAAAAACAATAGCGAAGGGCTTTTTATGAGAATAAGAAGCCGCGTCGAACGCATCCTATGAGAGGTAGTTTGAGATACTGACCTGAAAGGAGAAATGTTCATATGCCACAAGATCAACAGAAACAAACATTGCCGCCCCAGCATCAGGATCACAGACCCGGAACCGAATCGGAGATGCACCCAAAACCGGAGTTTGAAAGCAACGAGTACAAAGCAGCCGGTAAGTTACAAGGAAAGGTTGCGCTAATTACCGGAGGCGACAGCGGAATCGGCCGTGCGGTTGCGGTCCACTATGCCAAGGAAGGCGCGGACGTATCCATTGTGTATTTGAGCGAGCACAAGGATGCGGAAGAGACCAAGCGTCAAGTGGAGCAGGAAGGCCGTAAATGCCTGCTTATCGCCGGCGATGTTGGCGACGATGCGTTTTGCCGCGATGCGGTCACCGAAACCGTGGAGAAACTTGGGAAGCTCGATATTCTTGTCAACAACGCAGCCGAACAGCATCCACAGAAGAAGATTGAGGATATTACCAAAGAACAATTGGAGCGGACATTCCGTACGAATATATTCGGCATGTTCTATCTGACGCAGGCGGCGATGCCGCATCTGTCCAAGGGAAGCTCGATTATTAATACAACCTCCATTACGGCATATCGGGGAAGTCCGCAGCTGCTAGATTATGCATCAACCAAGGGGGCTATCGTAGCCTTTACGCGTTCGTTGTCGATGAACGTGGTCGGGCAAGGAATCCGGGTGAATGCCGTTGCACCGGGACCGATCTGGACGCCGCTGATTCCTTCGACGTTCCCGCCGGATCAGGTAGCCGAGTTTGGGGCGACCCAGCCGATGAAACGTCCGGGCCAACCGGAAGAGCTGGCTCCTGCCTATGTATATCTGGCTTCAACCGACTCTTCCTATGTGAGCGGTCAAGTGATCCACGTGAATGGCGGCGAAGTCATTAACGGCTAAGACGTTTCGCTCGCTAACAACCGTTGGTTACAACATAACATGGAAAACAGAGCGGACATCCGGGGCTTCGGCCCGGATGTCCGCTATTTTATCATGGGTGAGTTTAGGAGAGGTTACGGGGCTTACGGAGAATCAGATGCTTCTAAAACCGGAAGGAAGCACGCCGGTTTCCCGGATCGCTCTGATCTGTGCCAGCGTCAAACGACGGTTGGAGCTGATAATGGATTCTGGCTCTTCGCCGCGAATAATATCATCCAGATCGGCGATGTTGGTGTTGCCGCGGAATACCCTGAATCTGCCCCTGAAATTCGTCTCCGAGAACAGGACCAGGGTTGCATTGGAACTGGTCGAGAAGAATCTCAAGCTTTCAATGTCCCCGAAAGTTCTCTCGAGATTACGGATCCCGACGTTACCACGAACTACAAATCGGCGTCCTCTGTAAAACTCGTTTCTAAACAAGGCAAGCCTTGGAAAGACCACCTGGGAGATTGAGGCTTTCATCATAGCAATCACCTCCTTTCCTTAACCAATATATGTGAGATTCATAGATTGGTATGGTCGATGCGACGGGGAAAATCAACACATTTTCTCTACTCTTTCATTTTTTGAAGTAAACCCTTTCATGTGCGAAATGATATGATATGATAACAATATTGGCCGTTTATAATGATTCTTTTTTGCTATCATGTCAGGGTTATGAAAGAGAGGAGTTTACCAACGTTATGAAATTATTTGAAGAGAGCATGTATCGACTGATTGTAGAAACCTCCACGAATTTGCCCGGGGATGTGCGAAGAGCAGTCAACCGCGGGCGAGCGTCTGAGGATGCGGCAACGCGAGCGGGGCTGGCACTGGCAACGATCGCTCAAAATATTGAGATGGCCGAGCAGGAAGTATCGCCGATCTGCCAGGATACCGGCATGCCAACATTCATCGTGCATACCCCGGTGGGTGCGAACCAAATCGAGATGAAGAAGGCGATTTACTCCGCAGTGATTCGTGCCACGAAGGATGGCAAGCTGCGTCCAAACTCGGTGGATTCGTTGACTGGCGCTAACAGCGGGGATAATCTCGGTCCTGGTACGCCCGTCATCCATTTCGAGCAATGGGAGCAGGATAAGGTGGATGTCCGTCTCATCCTGAAAGGGGGCGGCTGCGAGAACAAAAACATCCAGTACAGTCTTCCTGCAGAGCTTGAAGGGTTGGGGAAAGCGGGCCGCGATCTGGACGGAATCCGCAAATGCATCATGCATGCGGTGTATCAAGCTCAAGGACAGGGCTGCAGCGCCGGATTTATCGGCGTAGGCATTGGAGGCGACCGGACGACCGGTTACGAGCTTGCGAAGCATCAGCTGTTCCGTCATGTGGAAGATGTGAATCCGAATGAAGATTTGGCGAAGCTCGAAGATTACATATTGGAAAATGCAAATAAGCTGGGGATCGGCACGATGGGCTTTGGCGGAGAAGTTACGCTGCTCGGCTGCAAGATCGGTGCGATGAACCGTTTGCCGGCAAGCTTTTTTGTATCGGTTGCTTATAACTGCTGGGCATTCCGCCGTCAAGGCGTATTGGTTGAACCGGAAACCGGGGAGATCACAGACTGGCTGTATGAAGCGGGCAGCGAGGTGCAGATGAACGCAAATTCCGAAACGGCTGTTTCTCAAGCCGAGGACTCCGGACCCAGTGATTCCAAGAGCCGCGAGGTGGTCCTGCAGACGCCAATCAGCGAGGAGCAAATTCGTTCCCTGCGCGTTGGGGATGTGGTGGTTATCCGAGGCGAGATGCATACCGGACGGGATGCGCTTCATAAATACCTGATGGATCACGATGCTCCTATCGATTTGAACGGATCCGTGATTTATCACTGCGGCCCGGTTATGATGCAGGATGAAGAGGGATGGCATGTCAAGGCGGCAGGCCCGACAACCAGCATTCGTGAGGAACCGTACCAGGGCGATATTTTGAAAAAATTCGGCATTCGCGCGGTCATCGGAAAAGGCGGCATGGGTCCCAAGACGCTTGAAGCGCTGCAGGAGCATGGCGGCGTGTATCTGAATGCGATCGGCGGGGCCGCCCAGTATTATGCGAGATGCATCAAAAAAGTAAACGGCGTGGATTTCATGGAGTTTGGCATTCCGGAAGCGATGTGGCATTTGGAGGTCGATGGCTTTGCCGCCATCGTCACGATGGATTCGCACGGAAACAGCCTGCATGCCGATGTGAGCAAGGATTCGGCACAGAAGCTGGCCATGTTTAAAGATCCGGTGTTCTCCTAATCCATAGCATATGAAGAAGCATTGATTGGCCACAATGAGCCGGTCGATGCTTTTTTGTTGAGCTTGGGATTGGGACTCTTATTTCGAATTTTCGTTGCGGTTTTCGCACGCTCCGGTTTATGATGAAAGTCAAATACGTCAATTCAGTCATAGGAGGAAACAGGTGAGAAGTTTTGGACTGGCCTTTGCATCTTGGTTTGAAAAGTACACCTTTCTCTTGATTCCCGGCTCGCTGGTGCTAGGCTGGCTGCTTTCGGATGTTTTGCTGGACTTTGTTCACTGGATTCCTTATCTATTCGGTTATATCACGCTGGTTATGGCGCTTGGCTGTGGGATCCGTCATCTGCAAGGGGTTCTAAAACGCCCCCTTGCCGTTATGTTAACGCTCTTTCTTGCCCATGCGGCAGCTCCGTTGCTTGCCTATGGACTGGGCTCGGCCGTGTTTGGTGCGCATTCGGATTATACGATCGGCTTGCTGTTATTTGCGATCATTCCGCTGGGAATATCCTCGGTGATGTGGGTCGGTAGCTCCGGCGGCAGCGTTCCGTTCATCTTAGCGGTGGTCGTGCTGGATACCATACTCAGTCCGCTAGTCGTCCCGGCTTTGATGGATATGTTTATCGGGGATGCGCTGGTTACCTGGAATGCGTCTGAGCTGATTCTCGATTTGCTGACGATGGTGGTATTGCCCACTCTGATCGGGGTGATGCTGTATGAAGGTTCCAAAGGACGGATTAAAGACTGGTCGGCTCCCGTAGCCCAGCCGATATCGAAGCTGTTTTTTATGCTTGTGGTTATGCTGAATGCAGCAGCCATCGCTCCCCATGCAGCAGGCATGAAAGAGGAGATGCTGGTGGTCGTCCCGGTTGTCTTCACGCTGATTGTGATCTGTTATTTGCTTGGTTATTTTGGCTCATATGCGATGCTGGGACCGACACGAGAAATGCAAATTACATTTACATACGCGTCCGGAATGCGTAATATATCACTCGGGATGGTGCTGGCTACAACTTATTTCTCACCCCAGGCTTCGATCCCGGTAGTGCTGGGCATTATGTTCCAGCAGCCGGCGGCAACCATCATTCATGCGTTATTTCACCGAAGACGCACACGGACGGTAAGTTATCCAAAATGACCACGCGGCAGAAAGAGGAGAGACCATGAGGCAGTATCGCAATCGTTTGACTCTAATTATGCTTACTTTAATTGGGTTATCTATGCTCGCGGCAGGACTGGCTATGGTGACGGTATTCAAGCAGTCCCATATTCAGCTGCTGGAGGACAATATGGTCCGGGAGATACGGCTTCTGCAGACCATGATGGAGTTTCCGGATACGGACAGCGCGGATGCTCTTTCGTATTATACCAACAGATCCGTGCAGCTTGAGGAACTGTCCGATGCGAGAGTGACGTTTATACTGAAGGATGGTAAGGTGATCGGGGACTCGGAGAGTGATCCGTTAACCATGGATAACCACGCTAATCGTGAGGAGATGCTTGAAGCCGTAAAAGAAGGCCGCGGGAGTACCATTCGTCGGAGCGATACGCTTGAGCAGGACATGCTGTACGTCGCTCTTCCGGTCAAGGCCGGAGAGAATTTCGACGGATTCGTCAGATTGTCCGTCAGTCTCAAGGAAGTGGACCAGGGAGTCAAACAAGGCTGGACTGTGATGGGGATCGGCCTGCTGGTGCTGTTCTTGATTGCTGCCTTGGTGAGTTATCGCGTTGCCAAGGGCTTGACATCGCCGCTGGAGAAGATCACGCGCGTAGCCAGACGGATATCGCGCCTAGAATATGATGCGAGGGTGAAGATTCACCGTAAAGACGAGATCGGTCAATTGGCGCAAGCCATTAACGGAATGGCCGACAGCCTACAGACCCAGCTGCGGACGATACGGGATAATGAAGATTTGCTGCAAAGCGTTCTAAACAATATGACAGGCGGTATTGTCATGGTGAGCGGGGCAGGCCAGATCATTCTTGTGAACCGTGCTGCCGAGAAAATGCTCGGGATTAATGCCGAAGTGATAACAGGCAAATCGTACCGTGAGCTCAAGCAGCATTATGAATTGACCAAACTGATGGAGGAAGGCCTGGAGAGCAAGGAAGGCTTCCATGAGGAGCGCAACATTTATTATCCGGTGGAATCGATCATCCGCCTGGATGGGGTTGCGATGATGCAAGAGGAAGAGCAGGAGTCTTATCGAGGCATGCTGTTCCTGCTGCAGGATGTAAGTGATATCCGCAGACTTGAACGCATGCGGAGCGAATTCGTAGCCAACGTATCTCACGAGCTGAAGACTCCGCTTGCCGCGGTTAAAGGGTTTGCCGAAACGCTGCTTGGCGGCGGGGTTACTGATGAGAAGACATCGCGCTCCTTCCTCCAGATTATCTATGACGAGTCCGAACGGCTGAACCGGCTGATCGGTGACATTCTGGAGCTGTCCAAGATCGAATCCAAGCGGATTCAGATGGATTACTCGCCGATTCATCTGTCGGCGTTCTTTGATACGATATCCGAAATGATGCGCACGGTCGCGGAGAAGAAGCGGATCAGCCTGGAGCTCGACATTCCGGAAGAGCTGTTTATGGAGGGGGACGAGGACAAGCTCCGCCAGATTTTTATGAATCTGCTCTCGAATGCGATCAGTTACACGCAAGAAGGCGGACGAGTAAAATTAACGGCTCGTGAAAAGCATAGTAATGGGAATGCCGAGGATATTGTGGAATTCATTGTTAAGGATTCCGGGATTGGCATTCCGAAGAAAGACCTTCCCCGTATATTTGAACGATTCTATCGGGTGGATAAAGCGCGTTCGCGCGGATCAGGCGGAACGGGGCTTGGACTATCGATCGTGAAGCATCTGGTGGATCTTCATCACGGAACCATCAAGGTGGAGAGCGAGCTGGGAATCGGCAGCTCCTTCATCATTGAGCTCCCGGTATTGCAGGAAACGGCCGATACAGGAAGTTAACACTCCGTTAACATTCTGTTGATATACTTGCATGAGCAGTCCAATTATCAAGATAAGGGCGGGGGTAACATTGACGCAACGCATGCTTGTTATTGAAGATGAGCCGACACTTTCGCGGCTGTTGTCCTACAATCTGACACAGGAAGGCTTTCAAGTCGAGGTAGAGGAACACGGTACCGCAGGTTACGAGAAAGCGTCGCATCATGAATATGATCTGATTCTGCTGGATGTCATGCTGCCTGGCATGAACGGCTTTCAGATTTTGGAGAAGCTTCGCAGCAACGGAATTACCACGCCGATCATCATTCTGACCGCGAAGAACGCCGAGGAGGAAGTTGTTCAAGGCCTGAAGATGGGGGCGGATGACTATATTACCAAGCCATTTGGCGTATCTGAGCTGCTGGCCCGTGTATCGGCCGTCATGCGCCGGGTGTCCGGTCACGCCGATGAGGTAAAGACGACAGACCATCAAGGAAATGTCATTTCACTTGGACAGCTGGAAATCTATCCTGAGAAATACGAGGTCCGGCTTGGCGGTCAGAGCATTAATCTCCGGCCGAAAGAATTTGAGGTGCTGCTCTACCTGGCCAAAAAACCGGGCGTAGTGTTAACGAGGGATGATCTGATGAACGTGGTCTGGGGCTTCGATTATATCGGCGGTCAGCGAACCGTGGACGTTCATGTGAGTTCCCTGCGCAAGAAGCTTGAGCTCGATCCTGAATCTGTACACATTGACTCCATTCGCGGGGTTGGTTATAAACTCGTAGTGAATCCGAAAAAAGGCTCCCATCATTCCGTTTGAAATGATGAGGGGTCTTTTTTTTGGGTCTTTGGTCAGATTCTGACCTGTCTAATGTCTCATATCCCGGCCATGATCCTTCCGTAGTTTACACTCCCTTAATCATTCGAGTATATTCCCATAATACTTGTCCGGTAAGATGCGTCTAAAGGACCAGATGAAGAAGGGGTGAAGGCGCATGACACTGCTTCAAACCAAACCGAATCAGACAGAGAGAATGAAGATGGAGGTAGAGCCGGAACTTGATGAACAAGTAACAAGCGAGCCTGAAGCAGGCGCATTATATCGGCATTACATAAGAAGGGTCCCTGTTATAAGAAAATCTGAATCCTGCCTCGATGTGCTGAATGTGTTTGCGAAGGACCACCGTATTCCGTGCGTTATTTATTGCGATGAGGCAGATACACCGGCAGGACTGATCATGCGGGATGTCTTTTACCAGCGAATGATGGGCAGGTTTGCCGTTGACCTGTATTACTCCAAGCCCGCCTTTCAGTTTGCGGACCATCAACCGATGCGTGTCGATATTTTCGAGAAGGTCGGAACGCTGCTGGAATGGTCCCTGCAGCGCCCGGATTCAAAATTTTACGATTGTGTCCTGATCACGGAGGCTGACCGGCTGCTGGGCGTGCTTACCGTCCGGGATCTGATGAGTCTGTCCAGCGGGCTTCAAGCGGAAGCGGAAGAGAAGCGGGAACTGATCCTGCAGGAAAGCTACCGGCATACTCGGAACATTCAATCCTCGTTAACTGAAGTCCGAACGGCAGCAGCGAGAACAAACTCGGAATGTATACGCATGAGGGAGTGGTCACAAACCGGGAAGGAGAAATTGGATCTTGTCCGAACCTCGTACCTTGGCCTTGTGGAGGATATGACGAAGCGTGAAGGCCAGGCCTCCGAGCTCGCTGCCGATGCCAGCCGAATATTTTCCATCACCGGCATGATTACCGAGCTTGCAAACCAAAGCAGTCTGCTGGCCATGAATGCCTCGATTGAAGCCGCACATGCCGGCGAGCATGGGCGGGGATTTCAAGTGGTTGCGGCAGAGGTACAATCGCTGGCAAAACAAACGCGCAAGCTGTCAGGGGACATATCGCAGCTGCTCGAGCACATCCAGCGCCTGGTAGCAGATACAGCCAAGGGGGCAGTTTCATCGCTTAGGGAAATCCAATCCTGCGAGGGGTATGTAACGGAAGGTGCCCAGATGTTTAATGAGATGGACAATGCCGTTCAAGAGGTTCAGAAGTCCGGTAATCACGTTTATCAACTGGCCGAGGAAACCGTGAAGCGTGTGGAGCGGGTCAAGGATGAGCTTGCCGGAATGAACACCGGTGAAAATTCGATCATGGAAGAAAGTTCGAATCTATAACTCTACTTTTATTAAATATTTTACACTGCGTTTACATTTCTCAGAAACTGCTATTACATTCCGGGATTAATATCAATATTGTAAGTAGGAAGTAGAGACAACAACCATTTTGAAGGAGTGGATTCGTTTGTTTAAAAGAAGGGGTCGTAAACCAGCAGGTATTCTCGTATTGGTGTTAATGCTGAGCACGCTTTTGGCGGCATGCGGAGGAGGAACAACTTCCGGCGGTGCTTCCGGAGAAACTACAGACAACGGTTCAGCACAGCAAAACGAAGGAAGTACTGCAACAGCTTTGTCAGGAACGATTGAAATTGACGGTTCCAGCACACTGCACCCGTTAACCGAAGCGATTGCTGAAGAGTTCGGCGCAGCTAACCCGGATGTCCGCATTCCGATTGGAACAGGCGGAACAGGTGGCGGATTCAAACGCTTCAATAATGGAGAGATTCCAATTTCCAATGCATCCCGTCCAATTAAAGACAGTGAAGCTGAAGAAGCAAAATCCAAAGGCATTACCTATCATGAGGTCCTGGTAGCTTATGACGGATTGTCCGTTGTTGTTAACCCAGACAATGATTTCGTAGATAAATTGAGCGTAGATGAGCTTAAGAAAATTTATGAGCCGAACAGCACTGTAAAAACATGGGCTGACGTTCGTGAAGGATGGCCGGCAGAGGAAATCAAAATTTACTCGCCAGGTACAGACCACGGAACATTCGATTACTTCACAGAAGCGATCAACGGTGAAGCGCAAGCAAGCAGAAACGATAGCCAAATTACGTTCAGTGCCGATACAAACGCAGTTGTACAAGGGGTTGCCGGCGACAAGAACTCCATCGGATACTTCGGATTCTCGTTCTATGAAGAGAACCAAGACAAATTGAAGCTGGTTCCGATCGATAACGGTACGGCTACCGTAGCTCCAAGCATGGAAACGATCAAGGATAACAGTTATGCTCCATTGTCCCGTCCGCTGCTGCTCTATGTTAACGATAAAGAGCTTGAGCGTCCAGAAGTGAATGCGTTCATGAACTTCTACCTTGATAATGCCGCTAGTCTTGCTGGCGAAGTTGGTTTCGTACCGCTTCAAGATGAACAGTACAAAGAAGAAAAAGACAAGTTGGCAAAATAATTTAAAGACTACATGCCCGAAGGGAATCCTTCGGGCAACCGATAGAAAGGGAAGAGGAGAATGAACAAAACTTCACCCGTGGCGGTAAACACAAAAAGCATGACATTCCGTCGAAGCAAAACGCGCACCTCAGACAAAATCATTCCAATCCTGCTCGGCTTGTGTGCCATGCTTTCGGTGTTTACTACCATCGGTATTGTATATACGCTTCTACAGGAATCCGTGATCTTCTTCAAGGAAGTACCGGTATGGTCCTTTCTGACAGGAACGACATGGAGTCCGATTCTCCCTCCAAAAGAATTCGGCGTGCTGCCCCTGCTGGGCGGCACATTGCTGATTACAGGCATTGCGATCTTATTCGCAGTGCCTATCGGCTTGGCATGCGCTATTTATCTTAATGAATACGCTCCTGCCCGGGTTCGGGGGGTTGTAAAGCCAGTGCTCGAGGTATTGGCTGGTGTACCAACGATTGTTTATGGATATTTTGCGCTTGAAACGGTAACGCCATTCCTTCAAAAGATTTTTCCCGATATGGGTATATTTAATGCGCTAAGTGCGGGTATTGTGGTAGGGATCATGGTCCTGCCTATGATTTCGTCTCTAAGTGAAGATGCGATGCGCGCGGTACCTAAAAGCCTTCGTCACGGAGCATACGCGCTGGGTGCTACCCGATTTGAGGTTGCGCTGAAAATTGTGCTGCCTGCCGCTCTGTCGGGGGTCGTATCATCCTTCGTATTGGCATTCTCGCGCGCGATTGGCGAAACGATGATCGTAACGGTTGCGGCCGGCGCTACGCCGCAGCTGACGCTGAATCCGCTGGATAGCATTCAGACGATGACTTCTTATATCGTTCAGGTAAGTATGGGTGATGTTCCGCGCGGAACGATTGAATACGGCACGATTTTTGCGGTAGGTCTGACCTTGTTTGTCATCACCTTCTTGCTTAATATATTGGCGCAGTGGGTCGCTCGCCGCTTCAGGGAGGAATACTAGATGGAACAATTGAATCTGGGAGATAGCAAAGGAATCAACCGGAGACGCCGTAGTGACCAGACGCTGCACATGATATTCCTGGCTTGTACCAGTATCGGTATTCTTGCCTTGATGGCTTTGATTGTCACGATCGTGATGGATGGTGTTCACAGACTCTCACCTGATCTGTTCACCAACTTTCCGTCACGTATTGCGGATAAAGCAGGACTGAAATCGCCGATTGTCGGCACGGTTTATCTGCTTCTGCTCATGGCTCCGCTGTCCTTCGTATTAGGCGTGGGCGCAGCGATCTTTCTCGAAGAGTATGCAGGACGCAGCCGCTGGGTTCGGCTGATTCAGCTGAATATCAGTACGCTTGCAGGGGTTCCTTCTATTATATACGGTATCCTGGGACTGGCGATTTTTGTACGCGGCATGAATCTTGGCCGCAGCCTGCTCTCCGGGGTATTAACGATGACGCTGCTGGTGCTGCCGATTATTATCGTTGCCGCTCAGGAGGCGCTTCGCGCCGTGCCTAAGAACCGGCGCGATGCTTCTTATGCGCTGGGCGCAACGAAATGGCAAACGGTATCCAGCGCCGTGCTCCCGTCAGCGATTCCAGGAATTATGACCGGGGTTATCCTGGCTTTGTCTCGTGCGATCGGCGAAACCGCACCGCTGATCATGATTGGTGCCTTAACGTACGTGGCCTTCTTGCCGGAAAATCTGCTCGATTCGTTTACTGTCATGCCGATCCAGATCTTTAACTGGGTATCAAGACCAAGTGAGGCTTTCCACGAACTGGCGGCTTCGGGTATTATTCTGTTGCTCATCATGCTGTTCATCATGAACATTGCAGCCGTATGGATCCGGAACAAGTATTCGAAGAACATCTAAGATACGCATAAGCAGATCTAATCGTGAAAAAGGAGACATGAATAAGATATGGAATCCATCATACAGATTAAGAAATTAAACCTTTACTACGACACGTACCATGCGCTTAAGAACGTGGATCTGGACATTCCGGAGAAAACGGTGACGGCGTTCATCGGACCGTCGGGCTGTGGTAAGTCAACGCTGCTGCGTACGCTGAATCGGATGAACGACATGATTCCTTCCACACGGATTGAAGGCAGCGTGCAAATCGGCGGGACCGAAATCTACAGCGAGGAAGTCCACGTTGAAGCCCTGCGCAAGCAGGTAGGGATGGTATTCCAGCAGCCGAACCCGTTTCCTAAATCGATCTATGACAACATCGCCTACGGGCCTCGTCTCCACGGGATCCGCAGTAAAGCGGAGCTTGATCAAATCGTGGAACAAAGCTTGAAACAAGCCGTGCTGTGGGATGAAGTCAAAGATTATCTCAAGCGGTCCGCGCTGAGCTTGTCCGGCGGCCAACAGCAGCGTCTGTGCATTGCCCGGGCACTTGCCGTACAGCCGGATATCCTGCTGATGGACGAAGCCACGTCCGCGCTGGACCCGATCTCGACACTGAAGATCGAAGAGCTGGTGCAAGAGCTGAAGAGCAAATATACCATCGTCATGGTTACGCACAATATGCATCAGGCTGCACGCGTATCCGGGCAGACGGTATTTTTCCTGAATGGCGAAGTGGTTGAATCCGCAAACACCGATACGCTGTTCTCGACACCGTCGGATGCACGTACCGAGGATTATATCTCGGGCCGTTTCGGTTAAGCCATTATCACGACTATGATCTTTCTTAAAAGTAGATAGGAGGAGCATCACATATGATCCGGAGAATTGAGTTTGATCAGCAGCTTGATGAGCTGAAAACCTTGCTGCAGGATATGGGCAAGCATATGGAGGAGGCACTGGCAAGCAGCGTAGAGTCTCTCCAGACCTTGGATGCGGAGAAAGCGCAGGCGGTTATCAAGAATGATGTGCAGTTAAACACAATGGAAGAGCAGATCATGGACATCGGCTCCCGCTTGATCGTGACCCAGCAGCCTGTGGCGAAGGATTTGCGCCGGATTTTGGTTGCTTTCCGAATCGCCAGCGATTTGGAGCGTATGGGAGACTTGGCTCGGGATGTCGCTAAAGTTACGATCCGTCTGCAAGGCCAGAAACTGATCAAGCCTTTGGTGGATCTTCCGCGGATGTCGGATTTGGTGCGTGCGATGGTTTCGGAATCCATCGAGTCCTATCTGACGGAAAATACGGATCTGGCTTATAAAATGGCCCAGGATGACGATCAGGTCGATCATTTGTACAGCGTCATTCTGCAGGATCTGTATGCGCATCTAACCTCCGATCCGGATTCGGCCAATCAGGCGATGCTGCTGATCATGGTGGGCCGCTACATTGAACGGATCGCCGACCATGCGACGAACATTGGCGAGAGCACCGTGTACCTTGTAACGGGTCACCGTCCCGACCTCAATCAATAGCATAATGAATTAGTCAAACGCTGGCGAAAGCTGGCGTTTTTTTGCGAGAATTTAGAAAATTCCAGCGAAGCGGAAGCAATTCTTTAATCGCATTTATATATTGGGGGCTTCCGCAAAGTATTTGGAATAAGCATCGAAGCACAGGCTCCACTTTGTGGGGTTATTTTGCGTATGATTAGGAAATCATCGTGAATCGAACGGATTGTTCGGAATTGACGGTAACCTATGTTATCATGTGGAAAGGAAGTTATATTGGTGCGAGGTGTTCTATGGACAAGCTGATTTTAATTGATGGAAATAATATCATTTACCGGGCATTCTTCGCGATGCCGCCGCTGACTAATGCCAGCGGACAGCAGACGAATGCGGTTTACGGCTTTACAACCATGCTGCTTCGCTTGATTGAGGAGCATAAGCCGACCCATATGATGGTCGCATTCGACGCAGGCAAGGAAACGTTCCGGCATGCGGATTTTCAGGATTACAAGGGTGGTCGCCAGAAGACACCTCCCGAGCTCTCCGGACAATTCCCTTTGCTGAAGGAGCTGCTGAAAGGCCTAGGCGTATCCCAGTTTGAAATCGGCGGTTATGAGGCCGATGACATTATCGGCACCATTACCCGTCAGGCTGACGAAGCCGGCCGGAAGGTGATGGTCGTATCCGGGGATAAGGATATGCTGCAGCTGGCTTCGGAGCATACTACGATCGCGATGGTCCGCAAGGGCGTTACCGATATCGAGTATTACGGACCAGAACAGATTAAGGAGCGATATAACCTGACGCCTGATCAGATTATCGACCTTAAGGGACTAATGGGCGATGCTTCCGATAACATTCCCGGTGTTCCTGGAGTGGGTGAGAAGACTGCCCTGAAGCTGCTTCATGAATTTGGGTCCGTTGAAGCCGTGGTGTCACGCACAGATGAACTGAAGGGCAAGATGAAGGAGAAAATCGAAGAGCATGCCGATTCCGCCATACTCAGCAAGAAGCTGGCTACGATCTTCCGCGAAGTACCGCTGGAGCAGTCGCTGGATGAAATGGCATTTACAGGCCTGAATGAAGAGACGGCAGGACCTGCACTGGCGAAGCTGGAGTTTAAATCGCTAATTGAACGGTTAAACCTGAGCACAAGCGGAATGGGCGGAGATGCGGCTGAATCGAAGCCCGAAGCGAAGATTGACGTGACCCTTGTGGACACGAAGGGGCTTAAGGAGGTTGCCGATAATCTGACCCAGGTGACCGTACTCCATGTAGAGACGCATGGGGACAACCCTCATCATGCCGAGGTGATCGGACTCGCGCTCGCTACAGAGGAACGACAGTACTTCATACCGTTTGAGGTTCTGAAGTCGGAAGAGGCAGAGCCTGTCCGTACTTGGCTTGCCGACAGCGAGATCCCTAAACGCGGTTATGATCTGCACCGCATTGATCTGGCCCTCCATTGGCAGGGCATCGCTTTTGCCGGCGCGGCATTCGACGTTCATCTGGCTGCATACCTGCTGGACCCGACCGAATCCAATCAAAGCCTTAGCGGCCTGGCCTCCAAATACGGGCTTGCGTATCTTCAAGCCGATGAGGACGTGTTCGGTAAAGGAGCAAAGTACAAGGTTCCCGATATGGAGAAGCTCAGCGAGCACATGGCCAGAAAATGTTTGGCCGTATCCGAATTGGTACCTGTTCAGGAGAAGGAGCTGGCTGCCAACGAAATGCTGCCGCTGTTCCATGAGCTGGAGATGCCGCTGTCCCGCATTCTGGCCGATATGGAGAAGCAGGGCATTGCCGTTAATGCGGAGGCTTTGAAGGAGCTGGGTCGCGAGTTTGAAGAACAGATCGAGAAGCTCGTTCATGAGATTTATGAGATTGCCGGGACGGAATTCAATCTCAATTCGCCTAAACAGCTGGGCGAAATTCTGTTTGTGAAACTGGAGCTTCCGGTCATCAAGAAGACCAAAACCGGTTATTCTACCGATGCCGAGGTGCTGGAGAAGCTTGCGCCTTATCACGATATTGTCCGCTTGATTCTGAAGTATCGTACCTTGGCCAAGCTGCAATCCACCTATGTGGAAGGTCTTCTGAAGGAGATTTCATCACAGACTGGTAAAGTGCACACGTACTATCGCCAGACGATTGCCGCAACGGGGCGTCTGAGCAGCCAATACCCGAATTTGCAGAACATTCCGATCCGTCTGGAGGAGGGCCGCAAGCTGCGCAAGGTCTTCGTTCCGTCCGAGCCGGGCTGGAGCATTTTGGCGGCGGACTACTCCCAGATTGAGCTGCGCGTGCTTGCGCATATCTCGGATGATGAGCGGCTGAAGGAAGCCTTCGTCCACGATATGGACATCCACACCAAGACGGCGATGGACGTGTTTGGAGTCGGCGTGGATGAGGTGGACTCCAATATGCGCCGATCCGCGAAGGCGGTTAACTTCGGCATTGTGTATGGAATCAGCGACTATGGCTTGTCCCAGAACCTGAATATTACCCGGAAGGAAGCCGCGGCGTTCATCGACCAGTATTTCGAGGTATTCCAGGGTGTGCGGCGTTATATGGACGTGATCGTCAAGCAGGCGAAGCAAGACGGCTATGTGAAAACATTGCTTGAACGCAGACGCTATCTGCCAGAGATTAACGCCAGCAACTTTAACCTGCGGTCTTTTGCCGAGCGGACGGCGATGAATACGCCGATTCAGGGAACCGCTGCGGACATTATCAAGCTGGCCATGGTCCATATGGACAAGGCGCTGCATGATCGTCAATTGAAGAGCCGCATGCTGCTTCAGGTGCATGATGAATTGGTGTTCGAGGTGCCGGAGGATGAGCTGGAGATCATGAAGGAATTGGTGCCGGACGTGATGAGTCAGGCACTGAAGCTGTCGGTACCGCTGAAATCGGAAGTCAGCTATGGCGAGAACTGGTACGAAGCGAAGTAAAGCTGCACACGGTGCCAGCCGATAGAGGATTGTTTATAGGGATCATGGCGTGAAGAGGGGGGCCATATGCACCATACCTTTCCACAAAACCATGGTCCCGCTCTGTCCCAACTTCCGGTATAATGGGAGATGAGGTGAAGTCATTATGCCGGAATTGCCGGAAGTAGAAACCGTGAAACGAACACTTAACCAATTGATTAAAGGTAAGCATATAGATCATGTATCCGTACATCTGCCGCGGATTATTCAGCGTCCTGACGATATTGAGGCCTTTGCGTTTATGTTGAAGGATCATACCGTGGAAGGCGTAGAGCGCCGCGGGAAATTTTTGCGGATATTGCTGGACGGACTGGTGATCGTGTCGCATCTTCGGATGGAAGGGCGTTACGGGCTGTACCCTGCCGAGGAGCCGGTGGAGAAGCACACCCATGTCATATTCCATTTCTCGGACGGCACGGAGCTGCGCTATAAGGACGTACGCCAATTCGGAACGATGCATCTCTTTGCAACAGGGGAAGAGTTCCAGCATGCTCCGCTTGCCAAGCTGGGGTATGAGCCGCTGGATGATACGTTTACATTCGGAACCTTCAAGGAAGTCATCGGCAGCAAGAAAACGAAGATTAAGGCGGTGCTGCTGAATCAGGCATATGTGGTCGGCATCGGCAATATATATGTCGATGAGGCATTGTTTCGAGCCAAGATTCATCCGGAGCGTAATGCTAACAGCCTGAAGGATGCCGAGCTCAAGCGACTGTATCATGCGATTGTGGATACACTGTCCGAAGCCGTAGACGCGGGTGGATCTTCCATAAAGTCCTATGTCAATGGACAGGGTGAAATGGGGATGTTCCAGCATAGTCATCAGATTTACGGACGGAAGGACAAGCCGTGTCATACATGCGGCGGACCGATTCATAAGATCGTGGTTGGCGGACGGGGGACCCATTTCTGCCCGAAGTGTCAGCCGGTAAAGAAGTAATCCAATAGGCGTGCACCCATTCCTTTCCCTACACATATAATGTGGAACATATGTGGAGCGCATGGAGCTGCTCTTCTTCATGAATGAGCCGCTTGATGTGGAGCTTACGAGGAGGGAAAAGGGTGCTCAGTCATATTTTCTCGTCTGCGCTGCTGGCCATGGCGTTAAGCCTGGACGGATTTGGCGCGGGGGTTACATACGGTCTGCGCAAAACAAGGATACCGCTGCTGTCTGTATTGATCATCTCGCTATGTTCCGGCTTGGTGCTCGGCGCCTCCATGCAGGCAGGCGCGCTGTTGCAGCGGTTCTTATCCCCATCTGTGGCGTCCGTGATCGGAGCCGCCATTTTGATTCTGCTGGGCTTATGGTCTCTATATCAGCAAGTTCGCAGAAAAAATGAGTCTGATGTGCAGCCGGTTTCTAATAGGGATATTTCCCAGTCCCTTATGGAAACGAAGGCGGCTGACTATCAAGTGAAATCACGACGTGAGGTTAACACGGCAGGTCAAGAGCATGTTCAGCGGGCGGTATTCTCTCTTGAGATTCCAAAGATCGGCATTGTTATTCAAATTCTCCGCAGTCCATCAAAAGCGGATCTGGACGACTCCGGCAGCATCTCCCCGTGGGAGGCGATGTGGCTCGGGATCGCGTTATCGCTCGATGCGTTCGGAGCAGGACTTGGCGCTGCCATGCTGGGCTTCTCACCGCTAGGTACGGCAGCTATCGTTTCCTTGTTTAGCGGGATATTCCTGGTGCTGGGCATGAGGGTTGGTTTACGCTTTGCATCCAAGGGCGGCATGCGTTTTATCTCTTATTTGCCTGCTTTTTTGTTAATCGTCATGGGTATAATGAAGCTGTTATGAGGTGAAGTCATGAATATCGGTTTAACCGGAGGAATTGCAACAGGCAAGAGCACCGTGTCCTCTATGTTGACCAAGAAGGGAGCACTTCTCGTCGATGCGGATCTCATCGCCCGGGAAGTCATGCTCCCGGGTCATCCGGTGCTGGGTAAAGTGACCGAACATTTTGGACAAGCGATCCTGTTTGAGGACGGTACGTTGAATCGAAAAAAACTCGGGGAAATGATCTTCCATCATCCCGAGCAGAGAACGGTGTTGAATGAGATCACGCACCCGGCGATCCGGCAGGAAATCCGGGAACGGACGGAAGCATATGAGCGGCAGTATCCCGACCGGCTCGTGGTAGCGGATATTCCGCTGCTGCTTGAGGCAAGGGAGCAGTATTCTTATCTTGACCAGATTGCTGTCGTTTATGTGCCGCGAGAGCTGCAGCTTGAGCGCCTGATGGTGCGCGATGATCTTAACCGGGAAGCGGCAGAAGCGCGTTTAAACAGCCAGATGGATATCGAGGAGAAGAAGCGTCTGGCGGATATCCTCATCGATAACAGCGGAACATTGGCCGAAACACAGCAGCAGGTGGACAACCTGTGGGGCAGGTTGGTTCGGTTATGAAGTGGCTCCGTAAAAAAAGAGTGCTGCTCCTGCTGTTTGTTTCTTTTGTAGCGCTGCTGTTTCTGAGCTCGAACTGGATGACCTTGCTGTATCCGATTCATTATAAGGATGAAATTCGGAAGCATGCCGCTTATTATGAGGTTGATCCATTCCTGGTGGCTTCCATCATACGAGTAGAAACGAACTTCAAGCCGGGCAAGGAGTCCAAGAAAGGCGCGCTGGGCATTATGCAGCTGATGCCGGATACGGCGAACTGGGCGATGGAAATGGCCAAGCTGCCGTCGGTGAACCTGCTGAGCGTGAAGAATGAAGTGGATGCGAATATCCAGCTCGGCACCTGGTATATTCAGAACCTGCACAAGGAAATGGACGGCAATCCGATTGCCGCTATCGCTGCCTATAATGCAGGCCCCGGGAACGTCAAGAATTGGATCAACAAGGGCATGTGGGATGGAACCTACGAGAATGTGAAGAGTATTCCCATCGGGGAAACCCGTCACTATGTACAGCGCGTGATTTATTATTATAATCAATATACGGATGTGTATAAGGACGGCTTTTAATGAAAAAAGAGCGCTGGACAGGCTCTTACATCGAGCCGTCCAACACTCCTTTTTTAAGGAAGAATCAATTATTGACCGGAGAATTGACCAGCCAATTGTTGCTCGGCCAGGGTTACAAGACGCTTTGTGATGTATCCCCCGATCGAACCGTTCTCGTAGGAAGTCATGTTACCTTGGTATCCGTCTTGTGGAATGGAGATACCAAGTTCTTGAGCTACCTCGTACTTCAATTGCTCAAGAGCAGCGTTTGCGCGAGGAACAACCAGGTTGTTGGAGTTGTTGTTGCTTTGTGCCATGTTAAGTTCACCTCCTTGGGTTGGTAAAAGTATTATGTCTCGGGTTTCGCATTTTCATAACATAAAAGAAAAAAGTTTTGCTGGTAAATTTTTCTTTAGCGCCATTAAGGCCAAAAAACGCTGAAACGAAGGAAGTGAAGTTGACTTTATGAAGTGTCCATATTGCAGTTATGCCGGGACGAAAGTGCTTGATTCCAGGCCTGCCAACGAGAATAAATCCATCCGCCGCCGCAGGGAATGCGAGCAGTGCAGCAAGAGATTCACAACCTTTGAGATGGTGGAGGAAACGCCGCTGATCGTCGTGAAGAAGGACGGAAGCCGCGAAGAATTCAGCCGGGAGAAGGTACTCCGCGGTTTGATACGTGCATGCGAGAAGCGTCCGGTATCGGTGGACCAGCTGGATATGATCGTATCGGATGTTGAGAAGGCACTGCGAAATACCGCAGCAGCAGAGGTGGAGAGCCGCCAGATCGGGGAGCTTCTGATGGAACGGTTATATCCGGTCGACGAAGTGGCTTACGTCCGGTTTGCATCCGTGTACCGGCAGTTCAAGGATATCAATATGTTTATGAAGGAACTGAAAAGCCTGCTGTCCAAGGATACGGACGGTCAGGAGCTGTAAGAGCGCCGGGGTTCCGCGTGATCCAGGTGCTCTTCCGGTGCTCCCATCCTCATCATCGATAAGTGACATGATATAGAGAAGTAAAAGGGATACAGCACGTCATCAAAAAATGTGAAAAACATGTTGACATGCCTGCTGATTTTTTATATGATATAGAAGTCGCTTACGGGGCCTTAGCTCAGCTGGGAGAGCGCATCGCTGGCAGCGATGAGGTCAGGGGTTCGATCCCCCTAGGCTCCATATGAAGAAAACCCTTGATGGTACATCAAGGGTTTTTTTGTTTTTTAATGACTTGTTAATTCTTTTCAGAAAAGGTCTTGGGGGCGAATTGGGGACGAAATTGAAAACAATGATGGGTAATCAATTTAAATCATGAAAACAAGCAGCATGGGGGTTCCCGGCGCTGCTTGTTTTATTTTCGCGACCCGATCCTATCCAAGGACAAACAATTTGCAATTCAAGTAAAGAAAGGACAGGGGCGCTCTGTCCTTTCTTTATAGATGAGGATAAACGCGTGATGAGTTTACGGTTCGATCAAGGTTTACAGATCGACTTTCCAGTTGCCCATCATCTTGGCGACTTCCGGATCGCGGTACGATAAGAAAAGACTTTTCCCCGTATCGAGGGTGGAAATTTGTTCGATATCGTCCGCGTTCAACGCAAAGTCGAAAATGTTGAAGTTTTCGACGATCCGCTCTTTTCTCACTGATTTTGGAATGACAACGACTTCACGTTGAACAAGCCAGCGCAGCACGACCTGAGCGACGGACTTGTTGTATTTTTCCGCGATCGAGGTCAGCACTTCGTTGCCAAACATGTTGTTGCGTCCTTCAGCGAGCGGCCCCCACGATTGGTGCTGCACTCCCTGCTCTTTCATAAAAGCGGTGTTCTCGATTTGCTGGTAGAACGGGTGCGTTTCGACCTGGTTGACGGCGGGCACGATTTTGTTATGCACGATGAGGTCCATAAGTCGATCGGGCAGGAAGTTGCTGACACCGATCGCTTTGATTTTGCCTTCGCGGTACAGGTCTTCCATCGCACGCCAAGCGCCGTAGTAATCGCCAAACGGCTGGTGAATAAGGTACAGATCGAGATAGTCGAGCTGCAGCTTCCTCAAGGATTTGGCAAACGCCAGCTTGGCACTCTCGTAGCCGGCATCCTGAACCCAGAGCTTGGTCGTGATGAACAGCTCTTCACGCGGTACGCCGCTGCGCTTGATCGCGCGTCCGACCGCTTCCTCATTCAGATAACCCGCGGCGGTGTCGATTAGGCGGTAACCGGCCATCAGCGCTTCATATACCGCATTCTCGCATTCTTCAGCATCGGGAATTTGGTAGACACCGAAGCCGATGATCGGCATTTTCATTCCGTTGTTCAATGTTACAGTTTGCATTGTAATTCCTCCTATGGTTCAAATGTAAAACGGCAAACGGCCGCGAATCCCGTGAATCGGGCACCTCAGCGGGGCTTCCGCTTTCGGTCGATTTGCATTACAATAAGCCTACTACCTTCGTGTTACACGAAGTCAAGCCGTCTTCAAAAATTTATTTTCCAAGGAGGATTACACATGCATACGGTCAAAGAAGCCGCCCTGATTACGGGACTTACCGAGCACGCCGTGCGCTTTTATACGGATAAAGGCCTGGTGCCAAGCGTACAGCGCAATCAAAACAACATTCGGATGTTCGACGAAGAATCGATCAACTGGCTGCATGGCGTCAAATGCCTCAAGCAATCCGGGATGCCGATTGAAGTCATTAAAACGTACGTCGACCTCTGCCTCGAAGGGGATTCGACCATTCCGCAACGCTACACACTCATAATGGAGCATAAAGAAGCGGCGCTCGTTAAGCTCGAAGAAGCCAAACAGCACATTGCCCATTTGGAACAAAAAACCGTCCTATATCAGGCCATTCTGGAGCACCGCGCTCCAGACACGACCAATCCCGGCAACTGGGACAAAATTCAGCATATGCATGGTGACGTATTTTACTCGCCTTCGGTTCGGAAGGCGTGAGAGATATTCGTCCGCACATCAACCGCATCGAAGAAAATCTTCGGTTTTAAACTCCTGATTGGCTTGGCAATGAACAAGATCCGCGTCACGCTAGATTGAACTATCGGGTACGACAGTATTATGGTTGATGATACGCATCCCCGTGCTGTCTGTAACGGCAAGTATTAGGACCTCCTTTTGCGGAGGGCCCCTTTTTCCTCAATTTGTTCAATTCACATCTGCCAATACTACCCAAATCATTGATTAAGTTACAAATATGTGCGTAATTACATTTCCGGGTTCTTTGCAAATACAATGGGAATATTAGATTTCTAAATTAATTTGAAGGAAGTGTGTTACATGAATCTTTTTTAGCTATCAAAATCTAAATGTGATTTTAAAATTGAAACGCCTATTCACCTTCCGTGAATACCTGGTAATATGGATGTTGACACTTATTTTATGGTAAAGTAAGACAAATCTCGGGAACAAATGTTATATTCACAAATATTTCAAAATTTAATTTAACAAATCCAAAGAAGAGACAGGAGTTTTTAAAATGACAAATAAAGTCGTACTCGAAACAGCTGCTAAACAATTTGCGGAGGCGACAGCCAACCCTCCCTATTTGTTTGATCATGGCCCGGTGAAAGGCCGCGAAGTCGTCGATCAAGTCCAATCCGGCTCTGTGAATAAATTGCCGGTTGAAATAGAAGAATTGACCATTAACGGCGGCCCTAAGGGTAGTGTGTCTCTTACCATTGTCCGCCCGCAAAATGCACCGAGCGTGCTTCCGGTTATTCTGTACACACACGGAGCCGGCTGGGTATTCGGTAACGCACATACGCATGATCGACTGATCCGCGAATTGGCCGTTGGCTCCCAATCTGCAGTTGTGTTCACAAATTACAGTTTATCTCCCGAGAATCGCTATCCGGTAGCGATCGAAGAAGTGTACGCGGCACTCGACTGGGTGGCAGAGAACGGGAGCAAATACGGATTTGATACCAACCGTATTGTAGTAGCTGGTGATAGCGTCGGAGGCAACATGAGCGCAGCCATTACGCTGATGGCCAAAGATCGAAAAGGGCCGAAGATTCACAAACAATTGTTGTTCTACCCGGTAACGGACGCTTCATTCGACAACGATTCCTACATACAATTCGCCGAAGGTTACTTTTTGCGTCGCGACGCGATGCAATGGTTCTGGGATCAATACACAACGGATCCGGAGCAAAGAAAAGAAATTTACGCATCTCCTCTGCAAGCGACAACTGAGCAATTGGCTGGGCTTCCTGAAGCTCTGGTAATTACAGGCGAAGCCGATGTATTGCGGGACGAGGGTGAAGCGTATGCCAATAAACTGCGGGAAGCCGGAGTTCGAGTAACGGCTGTTCGCTTCCAAGGCATCATCCATGACTTCGTGATGTTAAACGATTTGGCCGATACCGCGGCTGCTCGGGGAGCACTTCTACTGGCTAACGCTTGGATTCAGGTATAATCAACCCGGTTCAAGCACCTTTAGTAGATCCGAAGGTATCATCATTTTCGGATTTCAACTTATCTATATATTCCTTTCCTACTAAGAGTGAAAGACTTAAAGTTTCTCTTGCCCCAAAGTGGAAGACGGCACCTTTGGAGACATGCACGGAACTCCAGGTACCGTCTTCTTTTTTTCAGATTCGACCGTAAAATTCGAAAGGAAGGGGCGGACGATGTAAGTACTGATACTGTAATGAGGGTGACTGGGAAGGCGCCTGTCTCCTTCCAACAATTTGCACAGAGACACGCAGAAATCTGGATGCGGTAATTGGAATGGAATCAACAAAAATGAATATCAACAATACGTTGATAAATACGTTTCAAAATTAAAGGTCTAAAAAAATCCCATCAATTATGAATGATGGGATTTTTTTATTTATAAGAGATTTGAGATACCAAAGACGGCAAAGTATATAAGTTCTTGTCATAACTTAACGACAAGAACTTATATACGGAAAATTGACACTGTACCGGCTATACCACCACTGCGGTTCCGCTGACGGCCACCATCAGCATTCCCTCACGAATAACTTCATAGTCGATGTCCACTGCTATAATGGCGTTTGCCCCCAGGCGTACGGCTCGATCTTCCATCTCGACAAACGCTGCATCCCTTGCTTCCTGCAGCTTGTTTTCGTAAGCCCCTGAGCGCCCGCCGACAATATCCGTAATGGAGGCCAGAAAGTCCCTCACTACATTAGCACCCATAATGACTTCGCCGGTCACAATACCGATATACCTTTGAACAGGGTAACCTTCAATGGTGGATGTCGTTGTAATAATCATGCGATCTTCCTTCTTTCAAATAGATTTTTATAGCGAATACATGTAAAAATAACTTCCGAAAAAATGGCCCTTGCCAATCGTGAAACCAGGTTGGTACACCGCCCCCAGGATGTTGATCGCCTTGGTGGAGAAGGTTGCCTGATGACAATGACTGCATGACTAGAAGAATACGACCCATTTTTCCAGCGTGTGTGTCTTCCTTTTATTACGCCAACAGAGGAGGATTGGTTGCACGAGTGGACGTAATAAGCGGGTACGGATGGTTGTCAGGCGCCAGTCGGGCAGCTGACGGAGACGCTCACAGGCGTTCACGATCCATATTGTTTTGACCGACTCAACCGATTCCACCTATAAATATATCGGAAACTTTGACCGGGCAGAATTTACCCGGCAATAAAAAGCCAAGCGTCCCACAAGCCTTTACTTCAAGGCTTGCGGGGCGCTTTTTTGAAGCAAACATATGAAGCGAATGAATGAATCACTGATATATAATTTATGATTCAGGACCGCTGCATTGAGATTTAACATAGAATTTACAAGGCTTTTACAAATATATCATTGAATATGTCAGTGACATTCATTAAGTTTAAATCAGATCCCTTGCGGATTACGAGTCGACTCAACGATTAGAGGGATAATTTGATGAAAGATGTACGTTTGATTAAACAGAATCAATTATATCACCGGGTGGCGGATCAGGTAATCGAGATTATTCAAAGTCGTAGGCTGCGGCCGCATGATCCTGTTCCATCCGAAGGAGAGCTTGCCAAGCTGTTCGGCGTGAGTCGAATGACAAGCAAGCTGGCGCTTCAAAAGCTGGCAGAGCAGGGACTGGTATACCGCCTGCCCCGAAGAGGGACCTTCCTTGCCCAGCCGATAGAAGGTTTGATGGCCGATGGAGGAACTTCTCCCCAAGTCACCGAGGCGGCGCCGAACGTGGACAGGCTGGTTGGACAGATCGCACTCATTATGCCCCATCTATCCGATTACACTTCCAGAATCATCGCAGCAGCCGAGGCTGAAGTGCGAAAGCACGGGTGCGACCTCATTTTAAAAATGACGAAGGACTGCGACGATGAGGATCTTTGTCTGGAAAGGCTGGCCGAAGGAGGGATCACCGGTATCATTCTGTTTCCTCAGGGGCGGAAGACCTGCAGCGATCAGGTGCTGCGACTAAAGCTGCGCAAACTGCCGCTGGTGATCATCGATCGTATTTTCCATGAAGTGGAGATTGATTGCGTGTATCACGACCACTATACGGGCTCTTATCAAATGACGAAGTATTTGATCGAGAAGGGGCACCGGGAAGTCGGATACACTTCGAATCCGATCGACAATATCACAAGCCGGAAGGAACGGTATCAAGGCTATATCCAAGCGCTGCTCGACCATAAAATTCCGGTGAAGATCCAGAACATTCATTTTCGAAGCGTCGCTTGCGATACCAGCCGCATTAATGAGTGCGATCCGGAACAGGAGCAGTTTATTCTCGACAACCCCCGGATGACGGCCATCATGTGCGGGGATGACCATGTCGCCATCTCGACCATTCACACCGCACTGCAAATGGGGATTCCGGTTCCTGAAAAGCTGTCCATCGTCGGGTTCTCCGATATTCAGTTAGCGGCATATATTCCGACACCGCTTACGACGGTTCGACAAGATACCGAGAAGCTTGCCCGATCGGCCGTTGATTTGCTGATGAAGCGCGTGGGCAACTCCAACGAAAATCCCATCACCATTAAAATTCAAACATCGATTGTAGAACGACAATCCGTTCAATCCAGGACGTAAAAATGGATCACTACAGTTTGCATGGCAAGGAGACATGACTTTGAAAATTCACTTTCTAGGAACTGCAGCCGCAGAAGGCTTTCCCAATGCCTTTTGCCGCTGCGAGCATTGCAACAAAGCGCGGGAGCTTGGGGGAAAAAATATCCGTACGCGAACTTCCGCCATCCTGGACGATGTCATCAAGTTTGACTATTCCCCGGATTCCTATATGCAGGCGCTGCGGGACAATATCGATCTGGGAGCAATCGAGCACCTGTTGGTGACGCATTCGCATATGGACCATTACAATGCTGCTGATCTGGAATCCCGCAGGGAAGGAATTGCGCACGGCCTTCAGCATCCGATGCACATTTACGGGAATGGTACGGTGATGCATCACACGCGTGCCGCCATCGGCCGATTTGAAGGACAAAGGTATCAATTCCATCTGTTGCGCCCGTTTGAGACCTTCGCTATGGGCGATGCAACGGTAACGCCATTGTTGGCGGATCATGACCGCATGGAAACCTGTCTGTTATACGTGATCGAAAGGGAAGGAAAAAAACTGCTGTACGGGCACGATTCGGGCTGGTTCCCGGATGCGACATGGGCATGGTTAAAGGGCAAAAATCTGGATTGCGCCATCCTCGACTGCACGCATGGATATACGGGGAACTCCCGCGACCGCAATCATATGTGCGTCGAGACGGTGCTGGAAGTCCAGCGCGAGTTCCAAAAAGAAAATATCCTGAAGCCTGAAGGCCAAATCGTCGTCACACATTTTAGCCATAATTCCAAGCTGCTTCATGAGGATTTTGTCCGCATCTTCAGCCCCTTCGGAATTTTGCCGGCATATGACGGATTGATCATCAACATTTAAACCAAATAAAATGACACGATCAAAGGAGAGTTAAGGGAATCATGAGAAAACTTTCAATGGCGCTACTTCTCATTATGTGTGTGATTGTATCGGCTTGCGGAGGCGGCAACAATGCCGGCAATGCAAACTCGGGCACTTCGGAGTCCGGGGCTCCGGCCGGGTCGGAATCGTCGTCTACGGAACCGGTCCAGAATGAAAAGTTGATCGTGTATACGAATGCGAACTCTGACGGCCGCGGCGAATGGCTGATTGAGAAAGCGAAAGGTGCGGGCTTTGACATCGAAATTGTCGGAGCGGGCGGCGCCGACTTAACGAACCGGTTGATTGCCGAGAAGAACAACCCGATCGCGGACGTCGTATACGGCTTGAACAATATGCTTTATGAGAATTTGAAAAAGGAAGACGTTCTGGCTAAGTTTGTTCCAAGCTGGGCCGGAGATGTGGAGCAGGGCTTGAACGATCCGGAAGGCTACTATCATGGCCTTGTGAAGCAAGCGATTCTGCTTGGGTATAACCCGAACGAATTCACGGCCGATACCGCGCCAAAGGACTGGACCGACCTTTATAAGAACGATGCGTACAAAGGGAAGTACGAAGCTCCTACGCTGCTTGGACAAAATACGCCTCGTCTTATTGTAGCGGGCATTCTGACCCGTTTCCAAGATCCGAATGGTGATCTTGGTATATCCGAGGAAGGCTGGAATGAAATTCAGCAGTTGTATGACAACGGCGTCAGCGCAGTCGAGGGCGAAGACTTCTATGCCAATTTGGCCAGCGGCAAAACGCCGCTAGGGGCGCTCGTTTCCGGAACCCTGCAGCAGAAGGAAGAGCAATATAAAGTGAAGGCAGGCATTGTCAGTCCCGAAGTCGGCGTACCGATGGTCGTGGAACATGCAGCGCTCGTGAACGGAACGAAGAAACAGGCAACGGCGGAGCGGTTCGTAGAATGGCTCGGATCCAGCGAAATTCAAGGAGAATTTGCGGCTGAGTTCAATGCCATGCCGGCAAATACGAAAGCGGTCGAGCAAGCCAATGATTCCGTCAAGGAGCTGTTTACTTCGTTAAAACCACAAGATTTCGATTGGGCCTTTATTGCCGAAAACATGGATCTGTGGGCGGAGAAAATCGAGTTGGAGATTATGCACTAAATAACGGAATGGAGTCAAGCCGGCTGCATATTGGGAACGCCAATATGCAGCCGTTCATTCAAGTCCAACAAAAAGGAAGATAATAATATGATTACATTCCAGAACGTTGACATTAAATTCGGAGAATTTCATGCGGTCAAAAACCTTAATTTGCATATTCGGGAAGGGGAATTCTTCACGTTCCTCGGTCCCTCGGGTTGCGGGAAGACGACGACCCTCCGCAGTCTGGTCGGGTTTATTATGCCTACGAGCGGACAGATCCTGCTGAAAGACACCGACATTACCCGTTTGCCGATCGAAAAAAGAGAGATCGGGATGGTATTTCAAAGCTATGCGCTGTTTCCGACGATGAATGTGTACGAGAATATCGCTTTTGGCTTGCGTGTCAAGAAGTCTTCGAAGGCGGAAGTGGACCAGAAGGTAAAGGACATTGCCCGGAAGGTTGATCTGAAAGATGATCAGCTGTTCAAGAAAGTATCGGAACTATCCGGCGGCCAGCAGCAGCGCGTTGCGATTGCCAGGGCGCTGGTTTTGAAGCCGAGCATCTTGGTACTGGACGAGCCTTTATCCAACTTGGACGCCAAGCTGCGGGTACAGCTGCGCAATGAGCTGAAACAATTGCAGAAGAAATTCGGGATCACAACGATTTATGTCACGCACGACCAGGAAGAAGCGTTAACGCTGTCCGACCGGATTGGCGTATTCAATCATGGGGTCCTGGAGCAAGTGGGCACGCCCATGGAAGTTTACAATCAATCTCAAACCGAGTTTGTATGCAATTTCATAGGAGATATTAATCGGATCGATCCACGGATGGTAGAGAACAGCCGGTTAAAGGATATTGTTCAGCCAGGGAATATCGCCTATATCCGCAATGAGAAGGTAAGCCTGCAACCCCTGCAGGGGATCGATACGGTCCAACTGAAAGGCAAGATTGCGGACCGGGAATTTTACGGTTTATACAGCAAGTACGTATTGGAGATTGCCGGCGGCGGACGGTTAAAAATCATCGAAATAGAAAGCCCGCTCGTCCATCATGAGGTCGGTGACGATGTGGACATCTACCTCCCGGCCCGCGATATTTTGCAATATCCGATGAAGGAGGGGGAAGCATGAAAGCCCGGAACCTGAGCACCCGGCTGGCTTCCATAAACCCTTTCTCGATCCTTTTATACGGGTTGATTGTCTGGTTTGTCATTGCCTTCCTGATTTATCCGAACTTGAATATTTACGGCGAAATATTCTTTAAGGACGGCAAATTTACGCTGGAAGCGGCAGAGAAGCTGCTGTCGTCCGAACGCGCGATGAGAAGTTTATACAACAGCTTTATTCTCGCTTTTTCGCTTGTCATTACGGTAAATGTGGTGGGCATTACGCTGGTTTTGATTTCGGAATATTTCGATATCAAAGGCGCGAAGATTTTGCGGTTGGGTTACTTTACGACCCTGATTTACAGCGGAGTCGTGCTGGTGTCCGGCTATAAATTCGTCTATGGCGAAGAGGGGTTTATGACCAAGCTCTTAGTTCAATTGTTCCCTTCCTTTGATACGACATGGTTTCATGGCTATTGGGCGGTTCTATTCGTCATGACGTTCGCCTGCACGTCCAATCACTTTCTGTTCCTGAGCAATGCGATTCGCAAAATCGACTTCCAAACGGTGGAAGCCGCGAGAAATATGGGGGCGTCTACGGGGTATATCCTATGGCGGGTCGTACTTCCGGTCCTGAAGCCTACGATCTACGCGCTGACGATCCTGACTTTTCTCACCGGCCTGGCTGCGACGTCCGCGCCGCTTATCCTGGGGGGCAAGGAATTCCAGACGATTACGCCGATGATTCTGACATTCTCGAGAAGCATGACGTCAAGAGACTTGGCTGCGCTGCTGGCTCTTATTCTCGGAGTGGCCACACTGGTGTTGTTGACCGTGATGATCCGGTTCGAACGTAAGGGCAACTTCATGTCGGTCTCCAAAGTCAAATCGGAGCTGGTCAAACAAAAAATCCGCAGCAAATCCGGTAACATAGCTGCTCATATTCTGGCTTACGGCCTGTTTGTTCTTTACATCGTTCCGGTTGTGCTGATCATCATCTTTTCGTTCACCGATGCGGCCAGTATCTCGACCGCCACGTTGAATTTGAACAGCTTCACGTTGGATAATTACATTCAAGTGTTTTCATCCATGTCGGCATTCAAACCTTATCTCGTAAGTATTCTATATGCCGCGGGAGCCTCGGTCATTGTCGTCGCATTGGCGCTGGCCGCGTCAAGGATCTTACATAAATATAAGAACAAGTGGGCGCTTGCCCTGGAATACGCATTGCTGATTCCGTGGATTCTGCCGTCAACGCTGATTGCAATCGGACTGATCGTAACCTTTAACACGCCAAAGCTGATGATCGGGAATACGGTGCTGGTTGGCACGGTCTGGATGCTTCTGATTGCTTATGTCATCGTCCATATTCCTTTCACCCTGCGAATGGTCAAGGCCTCCTTCTTCAGCTTGGACAGCAATCTGGAAGACGCTGCAAGGAATTTGGGTGCCAAACCGTTCTATACGTTCAGAAAAGTATTGCTGCCGATCATTCTACCGTCGACGCTTGCTGTTCTTGCCTTGAATTTCAACGGAATTTTGGCCGATTATGACGTTACCGTGTTCCTCTATCATCCTTTGTACCAGCCGTTAGGAATCGTCATCAAGAACAGTACGGATGCGCAGGCGCTAGCAGATACCAAAGCGTTGACATTGGTGTATTCGGTGATACTGATGATCATGTCCTCCGTTACTTTATATTTCGTTTATGGAAGAAACAGCAGATCTTGAGGGCAATGACTTTCTTTCACATAGAATCGCGGTCATCGGGACTGAGCGATCCGTCGTGAATCACTTTTAGGATGATTCCTGTAGTAAACAGGAGTCATCTTTTTTATTTCCATGGGTACCGGTACCGCGTTAAGTCAGCGAACGCCTGCATCACCTATAAAGACGAATCCAAGTTTACCCTTTATACTATAATCATTCCTGAGCTATGATAACGGAAATATTCTACTTTTGCGAAACCGCTTACTTCTATAGGGGAGGCCTGACGATGAATATCAAGCCAAGGTACCGAGGCCTTAGACAATTAACGTGGCAATCGATCCGGGTCAGGATGATTGGAGGATTACTGCTGGTCGTCATGCCATTGATCGGATTTCTGTTGTATTCCAACATATACGCCATTGATGTAGTCCGTAATCAGGTAGCAAGTTCCAACAAGGATTTGCTGGTACTCTACAGGGATCAAATTGATGCAAAACTGAAAGAGGCTGACGATTATCTCATTGAATTGATGATAGGAACGGATTTGAATGAATTGGATTATGCTTTGAATCCGGAAGAACGATTTTTCGCTTCCCAGCGCGTTGCTGCCAATCTCTCCAGCTCGATTTCACGATATAGCGTCCTAGACGGTCTGTACGTATACGAGCCTTCCAGCGACAATTATTATTATTCGTTCCAGACCCGCTCGACGTACGAGGACCGGCAGTATATTAGGTCGCATGTATACGAGACTTTGAAGGCTGGCGCATCCCCTTTGGAATTAAATCGAAAGAAATGGTACGTCCAGAATCATAACGGCCAAACCTACCTTATCCGTCTATGGAAGATGAAAAACGGTACGACAGTAGGCGCTTGGTTGAATGCTCGTTCCTTTCAAACCCCGCTTGAGCTGCTAAGCGTTGGGAATAAAGGAGCCGCCCTCCTGATCGATGACCGAGGAAAAGCGATGGTCAATCAAACCTTCATCCGCGATAGCGGCGTCGAGGTGCAGCTCAATCCGCAGTCCTATTATTTAACGGGAACCTCCAGCCGTTATTTGACGGTCGGGGAACACTCGCGGTTGGGCGAGTTCAGCTTGTATGCTTTTATTCCGGAAGAGACGATATTGCAGCACCTGCCCACCTTAAAAACCATTTCTACCCTATTGCCTTTCGGGTCCGTGGTTATTCTGATCATCGGATTGATTTTGCTTCGAAAGTGGCTGCTGGTTCCCATAAACCGACTGCTCAGAGCGATGAATCGGATCCAACAAGGCCATGTCGACACGCAAATCCGGGAGTATCCAACCTCCATCGAGTTTCGAGTCATGAACGATACGTTCAATAGCATGGTCGGACAAATCAAAAGCCTCCGGATCAACATTTATGAAGAGCAATTGAACAAGCAAAAAGCGGAGCTTCAGCATTTGCAATTGCAGATCAAACCGCATTTTTACATCAATGCTCTGAATATGATACATACGTTGGCCCGCAGAAACGATGTGAGGCGGATTGAGGACATGTCGCTTTATATGGTCCGTTATTTTCGCTACATGTTTCAAAGCAATTTGACGTTCGTTTCGTTAAAGGATGAAATCCAGCATATTCGCAATTATCTGAACATTCAGGAGCTGAGGTTTCCGAGCCAAATTGTCCATGAAATTGAGGTGCCGGACTTTCTCCTGCGGACTCCTGTTCCCCCGCTTGTCATTCAGACGCTCGTGGAGAATGCGATGAAGCACGCCATATCACTCGATGAGCCGGTTCGGGTTCAAGTCCGGGTGGAAATGGATGAGTCTCCGGAACGAGGACTCATCATTCAGATTCAAGATACAGGTCCCGGTTTTAAAGAGGGAATGATTGATAAAATCGCTGCCGATGAACGGATCATCGACGAGGAGGGAGAGCACATCGGCTTCTGGAACTTGAAGCAAAGGCTGCGCCTTCTCTACGGAAATCGGGCAAAGGTGGAGCTGCGAAACGTTCAACCGCACGGAGCCATGGTTGAACTGAGGCTTCCCTTCTCGTCGGATGGGGGCACGACAGTATAGAAAGGGGCATTCCAAGATGCTAAACATGATGATCGTTGACGATGAGAAGCTGTTAACCGACTCGCTAAAGTCGGATGTGGATTGGCAAAGCTTAGGAATCGAAGCCGTTTTTACCGCTTATAATGTCCGCCAAGCCAAGGAAGTGTTTGAACAGGAACGGGTTGATCTTATTTTGTGCGATATCGAGATGCCTCAAGAAAGCGGGCTGGAGCTGCTTGCATGGGTCAGGAATAACTACCCGCAAACGGAGACCGTGTTTATGACATGCCATGCCGAGTTCAAACTGGCGCAGCGAGCGCTCCAGCTGGGCAGCTTCGATTATTTGCTCAAACCGATTCCGGGCGATGAGCTCCAGCAAGTGATCGGCAAAGTCGTGGAAAAAATCATGAAAGATCAAGAGGTGCAGCAATATAGCCGGATCGGCCAGTTCTGGGCGCGTCATCAACCGCTGCTAGCGGAACGGTTATGGCTCGACGTGATCAACCATACGATCCCTTCACATCCCGAACACATTCAAAGGGCGGCGGAAGAGCGAAATATTCCCTTCGACCGGCGTATGAGACTCCTTCCCATCCTGATCTCCGTGCAGCGCTATCACAAAACGTTTTCTCCCCGCGACGAGAAGATCATCGAATACGCGTTGATGAACAGCGGCGAAGAAATACTGCATGTTCACGGAAACGGGCTGCTGTTCGGATTAACTGAAGGTAATCTTCTCGCGCTAATTCCTTTTGAACGGGAAGCGGAATCGCTTAAAGAGACGCTGCGGAATCGCAGCGAGGAATTCATAGCATCGTGCACGGTATGGTTTTATTGCGACGTATCGATCTATATTGGGAATGCGGTGTTCGGCCATGAAGTGAGAGAAATGGTCGGCCAGTTGGTGCGATGGGACAAAGGCAATGTGACGTTTACGAATAAGGTCTTCGTTTGGGGGAGCAAGCAGCCTATCCATGACGCCATTAAGATCCCGGACATGAATGCATGGTCGATCATGCTGAAAGAGGGACAAGGTGATCAGGTTGTGATCGAGGCCGAGGTTGTTTTGAAAAGCTGGATCGGGACCGAAGGGCCCGGGGCAGAGACGCTTCAACGCTTTCATCACAACTTTCTCCAGATGGTATTTTACGTATTGAAGCTTAAAGGAATCGAGGCCCATCTCCTCTTCGAAGACGAAGCGTCCGAACGATTATACCAACGGGCCGTCCGTTCGGTATCGGACATGATCCTCTGGGTGAGGCATACCGTCAACACAGCGATGGAATCGATGGGGACTCTGCAGCGAACGGACTCCATCATCGATAAAGTGGAACAGTTTATTCAGGAACGGATCGAATCGGAAGAGCTGTCCCGAGAAACGGTGGCGAACCATGTCTTTCTCAATCCTGATTATCTGGACCGTTTGTTCAAGAAAGAGGCCGGGGCATCCGTCACCGAATACATCATGAGGAGGCGTCTGGATCTGGCAAAAGATTTGCTCCTGAAAACCAATTTGCCGATCGGCGCTATCGCTTCGCAAACCGGCTATTCGAATTTCGCCCACTTCTCTCGGAGATTCAAAAAGCAGTTCGGCATGAGCCCTGCCGATTACCGCAAGCAAGCTGCCAACGGCTCGATCAAGGAAAAGTCGATTTGATGCAAATTCCATGTCGAAATCGGAGTAGTTGTTGGACATGGTGGCCCGTACAATGAAAGCAGGCTCGGAATGATCCGAATCCATAAAAAAACAGTACGGGGGATGGATATGAAGAAAAAGTGGGGATGGTTTAGTCTGTTGCTGGCTTTGATGGTCATGATATCGGCCTGCGGGGGGAACGATTCGAAAGGAAATTCCGCAGCAGGCTCAAAAGATGACGGCGAGACTTCCTCGGGTGCATCCGATGCTCCTTATGAAGTGATCTATGCATACCCGACATTTGACAGCGTACCGGCCGACATCCAGCTCGTTCAGGATGAAATCAACAAGATTGCCAAAGAAAAAATCAATGTGACGGTAAAGCTGCTGCCCATCAGTAACAGCGCATTCGCCAATCAAGTGAATCTGATGATGTCCAGCGGCGAGAAGCTGGATATGATTGCGATGCTCGGAAACTACAGTACTCAAGTGGCCAAGGGCGTACTTTATCCGATCGGAAATATCATGGAGAAAAACGCCCAGGGAATTATCGACGTCCTCGGCACCGACTATTACAATGCAACCAAAGTGGGAGGCGTAAGTTACGGGGTACCAAGCATAAGGGACTTAGCACAGGATTATGGCTTTGTCATGCGAAAGGATTTGGTGGATAAACATAACATCGATCTGGATCAAGTTCAGACCTTCGATGACTTCGAGAACATTTTCAAGATCATTAAAGAGAACGAACCGGGCATGGCCGGAGCGGCCAACTTGTCGAATGGTTCGATTATGAGCACCTATGCTATACATGACCCGCTCGGCAATAGTCTAGGGGTCTTGCTGAACAACGGTCTTGACGATTTGAAAGTCGTTAACTTGTTCGCTTCCGCAGAATATGAGCACATTCTGCGGAAGCTTCGGGAGTGGTATCTCGCCGGATATTTAATGAAAGATGCCGCGACCAGCCCTGAGTCTACAAACGTGTTGGTGAGTAATGGAAAGGCAGCGGGTTGGATGTCCGCGATGAAACCCGGATTCGAAGTCCAGGAAAGCCGGAACGTCGGCATGGAAATGACCGCCGTTCGTACCTTGCAGCCTGTCGCCAAGACGGATACGGTCACGAACGTTGCCGTCGGTGTCACCTCCAATTCGGAAAACCCTGAGAAAGCACTGCAGTTCATGAACCTGCTATATACTGATAAAGAGATTGCGAATTTGATGGTTTGGGGCATCGAGGGCAAGCACTATGTCAAAGTCGAAGGCCATGACAATATGATCCGATATCCTGACGGCGTCACAAGCGATAACGTTGGATACAAAAACTATGGCTGGATGCACGGGAATCAGTTTCTAACCTATGTGTTCGAGGGAGACGACCTTGGTATTTATGAGCAGATGGACGAATTTAATAAATCGGCGGCAAAATCGAAAGCACTCGGATTTTCATTCGATTCTGAACCCGTAAAGAATGAAGTAGCCGCATGCAATAGTGTGCTTGAGCAATACCGGAGAGCATTGGAAAGCGGAATCCTAGATGTTGATAAGACGCTGCCTGAATTCCTCAATAAGCTTGAAAATGCTGGCATCAATAAAATTATCGAGGAAAAACAAAAACAGCTTGACGAGTGGGCTAGCGAAAACGGAGTACAATAAGCGACGGGGCGATCCGATCGGCAGTCGATGCCGATTGGATCATCACTTTCGTGCGGTAATTTATTAAAGAAGGGTTGTGCACCTATGACCAGACGGAGCGGGCTGAAACGGTTCAGGAAATACACGCCTCTATATCTCCTTATGCTCCCGGGAATCGCTTATCTCATTATCAACAATTATGCTCCTATGTTCGGCATGTTTATTGCTTTTAAAAATATTAATTTCTCGGCCGGAATTTTTGAAAGCGACTGGATCGGCTTTAAAAACTTTGAATATTTGTTCAAAACGACAGACGCCTTTATCATCACGCGGAATACGATTTTATATAATGCCGCCTTCATCGTGATTGGCACCGTGCTTTCCATTGCCGTCGCCATCTTGCTGAACGAGATAAGAGTCAAGGTGCTGTCGCGTTTCTACCAGAGCGTCATTGTGCTGCCGCATCTTATTTCTTTTGTTGTGGTCGGTTACTTGGTATATGCGGCTCTTAGTTTAGAGACGGGTTTCATGAACAAGACCATACTTCCCCTATTCGGAATCGAGAGCATCTCGTGGTATACCGAACCGAAATATTGGCCGGTGATCTTGACGGTGGTCCAACTTTGGAAGAGTGTCGGTTTCTCCTGTATTATCTTCCTGGCTTCCATTATCAGCATCGATCCCGAGTATTATGAGGCGGCAAGATTGGACGGGGCCTCGAAATGGAGGCAAATTCAGTCAATTACGATTCCGTTGATTACGCCGGTGATCGTCATGCTTACGCTTCTGAGCATCGGCCGCATGTTCTATTCCGATTTTGGATTATTTTATCAGGTGCCGATGAATTCAGGCATGCTCAACGATACAACGAACGTTATCGACACGTACGTGTACCGAAGTTTGATGATCATGGGGGATATCGGCATGGCTTCGGCAGCGGGCGTCTACCAATCCATTGTCGGGTTCGTACTTGTTCTGAGTGCCAACTATATCGTGCGTAAATTCAATAGGGAGAACGCGTTGTTCTAGACCGAGAATAGAGGTGCAATACAATATGGCTTATGAAAGCAAATTGCTGCAGTGGTCCGCCCATGTGATCCTAGGATTGTTTGCGGCGGCATGTTTGATTCCATTTGCTTTGCTGATCGTATCTTCGCTGAGCAGCGAAGCAAGCATTATCCAGAACGGATACTCCTTTTTTCCAACGGAGTTAAGTTTGGACGCCTACCATTATTTGTGGACGCATGTCGGGGAGCTTGGAAGGGCCTATGGAATCACGGTTCTCATCACGGTCATCGGTACGGCAGTCAGTTTGGCGATCAGTTCCATGCTGGCTTATCCGTTGTCCCGCCACGACATGCCTTTAAAGAACTTTTGGACGTTCTTCGTATTCTTTACGATGTTGTTCAACGGCGGGCTGGTTCCAACTTATATGGTCTATACGCAGCTCTTCGACATCAAGAACACGCTGTTCGGGCTGCTCATACCGGGACTGCTCATGAACGGTTTTAACGTTCTTCTGGTGCGGACCTTCTTCATAACTTCCATTCCTTCAGCCTTGCTCGAAGCGGCCAGCATCGACGGGGCAAGTGAAATTAAAACATTTTACCGGATCGTTCTTCCGCTGTCGCTTCCTATCATGGCAACCATCGGCCTGTTTCAAGCCATCGCATACTGGAACGACTGGTTTAATGGACTGATCTATTTAACGGACACGAGATTGTTTGGCATCCAAACGATTCTGAATAAAATGATGACGGATATCCAGTTTCTGACGAGCAACAGTAACCTTGCCAGCACGGGTGCAGGGCAAGCCATCATGGAATTACCAAGCACGACCGTACGTATGGCGATTGCCGCTATAGGGGTATTGCCGATTCTGATCGCGTATCCGTTCTTTCAGAAGTACTTCGTTAAAGGGATTACGATCGGAGCGGTGAAGTAAACCATTGCGACGATTCAATGAACGAATAAGGAGAAACCATTGTGGAAATGACATACCAAAATCCTGTGATTAGCGGCTTTCACCCCGATCCCAGTATCTGCAGGGTCGGCGGCGATTATTATCTTGTAACGAGTTCCTTTGGATATTTTCCGGGAGTTCCTCTTTTTCACAGCAAGGATCTTGTGCATTGGACACAGATCGGCCATTGCTTGACAAGGAAGGAGCAATTGGATCTTCGAAATGCAGGCACCTCGACGGGGATATACGCTCCAACCATCCGTTTTCATCAAGGCATGTTCTACATGTCCACGACCAATGTTTCTGTGGGAGGGAATTTCTATGTGTCCTCGGAGGATCCTTGCGGGGCTTGGTCCGATCCGGTATTCGTTGACCATCCCGGGATTGACCCCGATTTGTTTTTTGACGAGGATGGAACGGTTTATTATACAACATCGTGGAACCAGGGGATCTATCAAAGCCGGATTGATATAGAAACTGGACAGAAGCTCTCCGAGGTCCGTTTATTATGGAACGGAACAGGCGGGCAATATCCGGAGGCCCCGCACTTGTATCGGGTCGGGGCGTGGTATTACCTGCTTATTTCCGAAGGAGGAACAGAATACGGACACATGGTGACCGTGGCCAGAGGCAAGCGGCCCGACGGTCCGTTCGAGAGCTGTCCGCACAACCCGATCCTGACTCATCGGAGTCTGTTAAAGCCGATTCAAGCTACAGGCCATGCGGATCTGGTTCAAGCCCCCGACGGCAGCTGGTGGGCGGTCTTCCTCGGCATACGGCCCGTCGGTTATCCTCAGCGCCATCATCTTGGCAGAGAAACGTTTCTCGCCCCTGTATCCTGGACAGGGGATGGATGGCCTGTTATTGGAGAGAACGGCGTCGTTCATGAGACGATGCCATCAGGGAACCTCCGATTGAAACCCGTATCGAGCCCTCCTGTAAGAGATGATTTTATAGACTCGGAGCTCGCGCCATATTGGAATTTTCTTCGGTCACCACATCCGGATCATGGGTCCCTGACCGAGAAGGAGAGCTGCCTGACATTGAACGGTTCAGCAGCAACATTAAACGACGACGCACCGGCCTTCCTCGGAAGAAGACAGCAGCATTTTAACATGAAGGCTTCAGCGCATTTGACTTTCGTGCCGCAGCGGGACGGCGAGGAAGCTGGATTAACCGTGTTCATGAACGAGCGGTTCCATTACGAGATGGCTGTGACGCGAATCGATGGTCGCCGAAAGATGATCTTTCGCAGAAGGATCGGAAGCTTATGGAAAGTCGAAAACGAGGCGCCTTGGTCTTCGGATTCGGTTGTGCTCACCATTCAAGCCGACAAAGAGAAGTATGCGTTCGGATTTGCCGACTGTGGCCAGGAGCCTTGTTGGTTCGGTGAAGGCGAATGTGCCATGTTGGCTACGGAAGTTGCCGGCGGGTTTACGGGCGTGCTCATCGCCATGTATGCCACAGGCAACGGCGTTCGTTCCGTTTCGCCGGCACATTTTGATTGGTTTGATTACCAAGTCCTTGAGGATGGGGCATCATAAGAAGACGTATTTAAGGGGCATCAAAACATCATATTGTCGAACAGATCTGCTGGCTTATTCGAAGAGAAAAACCAACCCACATGAAGAAATCCCAGAAGTTGGACATTATATGAAGCTTGTTCATTCAGAATCTTATCTGCTAAATTTTGTTTTATTAAGAGCATCTGGCATATAGGCGGGGCGACATTCTCCCAGTGCTCATCCTCTGTGGCTTCCATATGCGTCAATAAACTTTTATGAGTATCCTGTACGAAATGATACCCGCGTACACACGGACAGATCGAATATCCGGTTAGACATGAAAGGCAATGGACTCCAGCACATCCTGGAATCCATTGCCTTTTTTGGCGTTACCTTAACCTTGGACGGGCTTGATCGTCTCACGTATGACCAAGCTTGTAGGCAGCATGACTTTCTTATTGCCGTAAGACGAGCCTTCGGTAATTTCGAACAGCAGCTTGGCACTCTCATAGCCAAGGACATCGAAATATTGCTTCACGGTGCTCAAGGCGACCTTGGCGAATTTGGAGCTCTCGAAATCGTCAAAGCCCATGAGGGATACTTGTTCGGGGATACGAATGTCAAGTGCGGTGAGCTGTTCGATTACCTCAAGGGCCCGCTTGTCGTTCGCGCAGAACAGCGCGGTCAGTTCTCCGTTATGGATAAGGCTCGCCAGTGCAGCATAGTCCAGTTCCTTATCCAGGAACAAGAGCGAATCGGGAATCGGAATGGACGCATTCGACATGGCGTTGCAATAACCGTTATATCGGTCAACCTCCGGGCTCAGATGATAGTCGTAAGCCGCAAATCCGATTCGTCGATGTCCTTGCTGTATCAAGTATTCTACCGCTTCATAAGCACCGTCATGGTTGTTACAGGTGACAACGTTGACCGGATAGCCGGAAGGGGAACGATCAAGCATAACGAACGGAATCGATTTTTTGCGAATCTCTCCCAGATAGCCCTTCGCAGCTTCGGGATCGGAGGAATAGATGAGTAATCCTCTTAGCTCCGTTTGAATCAGCCCCAGAATGAGCTCACGTTCCTGTTCGAAGTCGTTCTCCACGAATTCGATGATCAGCTTGCAGCCATGCTGTCCTAGAAATGACTGAATGCCTCTCATGATCTGCATATACGAACTGTCGTACAGGTCGACGCCGGAGATGACGAAGGCCACCAGATTGGAGGTCTTCTCTGAGACGGCTGCTTGGCTGGCGACAAAGCTCCCCTTACCTCGGACGCGGTAGATCACGCCCTCGTTCACCAGCTCAGACAACGCTTTACGCACAGTGATGGAGCTGACATCCAGCAGCTTGGAAAATTCCGACTCGCTAGGTATCCGATCGTCCTTCGTAAATTCCTGATTCTCGATCTGAGATAAGACATAGTCTTTTACCATCTGGTACTTTGGCAGAGCCAAGTCCTTCTTGCTCAAGTAGGTTCACCTCGTATCAACATTTCCTCAATTATAGCGCATATTACTTTAAAAAGTATACGTACTTGGAGCGTAACCCGGAAAAAGATTTTGTCGAATAGGCCGGAATTTTCAGGAATTAACCAAGAAAGGAGCGAAATGATATAAAATCTTTGAATTTTATGAAGGTTTGTATTACTATGGGGTCAAATAAGGTATGTGTTTTGATTTACTTATGATAATAACTTTTAACCTTGACACCTGGCAGAAAAAAGAATGGCGCTATACCAAGCCGCAATCGGACATAAAAACGAGCCGCTGGGGAATCCAGCAGCTCGATCTTGGAATTGATCTTGGAATTTCTTCTATAAGGTTACAATGGCGCCTTCCTTCTCGAACGGGTAGTCGATGACGATGCGCGCCGCTTCGGTATCGCCGATGCCGCTGTACAGATTGACTTTGCCGTCGGGACGCATTTCGATGCCGGCGGTGAACGCGCAGTCGGTCAGATGCTGCTTCTTGGCGGGGCCATCCGGATAACAAGGACGGGTGCCGATGATGTTCAAATCCGAAAATTGATTCGTCTGCGGGTCCAAAACGAAGGCCATGTTCATATAAGTCGATGTATCTCCTTGCGCGTAGCAGATATGGCCGATGACGCCGATCTTCCCGCTATCGAGCAAGTAGGCCTGGTTGCAGCCGCCCCACTCATCCTTACTGAATAATCCGCGGATATAAGGGGCGTTCTCGATGACTTCGGGAGACAGGTCGTCCAGGCTGTCAATGACGGTGAATCCTACCAAGGATTCGCTTCCGAATTCCTTGCGAATCCCTTCGCCGCGCGGCCTGGAGAAGACGCCGATCCTCCCGTCCTGGAGCTCTACGAGCCGAATATCCTTCATATAATCCGGACCGGTCGTGAAGTAGAAGAGATCGTGAAGATCGCTGCCTTTGTAGAAATAACCGTAGAACGTATCGAGCCGTCCCTGCTTGTAACGGACATGCGTGCCGCCCAATACGAGCTGTTTGTGGATCACGCTAATATAAGGGTCCTCAAGCTGGTAAATCATCGTATCCGGCACGGCCATCCACTCGTCCGGACCGCTCTGCTCGAACAAGCGAACCCACGACCTCGCCCACTCATGTCGCTTCTCCACGCGTCCGTAAATGTAGCGCTTGCCGTTCCATTGAAATGGAATCGTAGGGTTGTAGACATCGAAGCCTTCGACTCCGTGGAAGACAAGCTTGGCGCTTTCATAAATGCGTTGGTTTGCTTCGAATTGGTGACGCAGTTCCAGTAAGTTCATTCGTGTCAAATCTCCTTTCAGGCTTCAATAACCACTCTATCTTAATCGAAAGAGCTGCTCCCGATCTTGCTCTATTTTGGAACGCTTTATGGTGCTTTGACATCGGAGGAAGTTATCGGTATACAAACAAGGAGGGATATCGCCTATGTTGAAGCTTTATGCGGCGGACGGCATTGATTCTGAAATTCAGGCCCACTATCGGCTGATCGCTTCGGTGCGCGATACGATTGGCATGCATACGCACGACTTCTTTGAATTGTTTCTTATCCTGAAAGGAAGCGTTGTGCATGTCATTAATGGGAAAAGGCAGCTGCTGCAGGAAAATACACTCGTGTTCATACGGGACCGAGACGTTCATTATTATGAGCAGGCGATGGACAGCGATTGCCAGTTCATCAATTTGTCGTTCCATCGCGAGGTCCTGGACGACCTCATGGCTTTCTTGGGAGGAGGGTTCCCGAGCGAAAGACTGCTTGGGCCGGCCATGCCGCCGTCGACCTTGCTGTCCAAAACGGAGAAGGAATATGTGCGGTACCGGCTGGACCAGCTCAGTCTGATCCCGCAGGAGAAGAAGCTGGTCGTCAAAGCGGAGGTAAGAGCCATCTTGACCGACCTGTTCTCCAGGTATATGAAGGCTGACGCGGATCCGATTGAGCTTACCGGACAGCCGGAGTGGTTTAAGTCACTATGCCGAGAGGCGAGGAAGAAAGAGCACTTCACGCGGGGAACGGCTGTGCTTGTCCAGCTGTCGGGCAAATCGCATGCCTATGTATGCAGGATGTTCAGGAAGCATCTGGGAATGTCCCCGACCCAGTACATTAATGAATTGAGAGTGTCTTATGCCGAGAATTTGCTGCTAAATACGGATATGGACATCGTGGACATCAGCCTTGAGATTGGACTTGACAACGTCAGCTACTTTTACGACTTGTTCAAGCGGAGGCATAACCTAACGCCTCATCGATATCGTCAGTTCGGGACAAACCGAAGATAGTATGCTAATTAAAGGTGAATATATAAACATTTTTATGTATTGACGATGAAAATAGTATGTGTTATTTTCTACTTAGCATAACAAGTTATAAGGCATCATGATAATCACATCAATAGGGGACGGTAGCCGGAAGCAAATGCGTTTTCGACGAACGTTAGGATACGGTCTGGGGGTGAAAATGAATGCGCTTACATATAAAACGAACCAAATGGCCGGGCTCATGCGGCCTCGAGCAATAGCACCAGCTGTATCCGATCACAACGTGTTAAGTGAATAGTGCGTGTTCAAAAAGCCAGACTTTCAGCACCGAGAAGGTTGGATGAAGCTAGGGGCTGAGGAGCGGAGCGTACGTTTTGGGTACGTGAGCACCGGAAGGCCCGGCTGAATTCAAGATTCGATGTCGAATAAACTTTCAGTGCTACTTCGTGATCAAAGCGGGACTTTTTGAACAACCTCTAACAGTCAGGAGGTGTTCCTTTGAAGACAACCACTAACAGGCTGGTGGCCAGGATCGTCAAGCACCGCTATCTCTACCTTATGGTGCTTCCCGGCTTTCTGACGCTGTTAATCTTTCACTATTTTCCGATGTACGGAATATTAATCGCTTTCAAAGATTTTAATGCTTCCAAGGGGATTTGGGGGAGCGAGTGGGTGGGGATAAAATACTTCACTTCTTTTTTTAACGATCCAATGGCGTTCAGGGTTTTAAAGAATACTTTGCTTCTCGGTTTGTATACTTTATTTTGGTCATTTCCCGCACCGATCATACTGGCTCTGTTGTTTAATGAACTGAAAAACAAGGGCTTTAAGAAGCTTGTGCAGACGGTTTCTTATTTCCCGCATTTTATTTCGGTCGTCATTGTTGCGGGGATGCTTAAGGAATTTACGGCGAGAGACGGTTTGTTCAACCATATTCTCGGCTTCTTCGGCGGAGACCCGATCATGTTTCTTCTCGAGCCTGACTATTTCCGGACCATCTTCATCTCTTCCGGCATATGGCAGGGCGTCGGGTTCGGCACGATCATCTACCTTGCTGCATTAAGCGGAATTGATCCTACCCTGTATGACGTGGCCGAGGTAGACGGCGCAGGCCGGTGGAAGAAGGTTTTGCACATCACATGGCCGTCGCTTAAGCCGACCACCATTATTTTGCTGATTTTCGCCGTCGGAGGAGTCCTCGGGAGCGATTTCCAGAAGATCATCCTGCTCTATTCGCCTGAGACTTACGAAGTAGCAGATGTCATCGGATCCTATGTTTATCGTCAAGGTATACTAGGCGCTCAATACGAGTACACGACGGCCATCGGATTATTCATGTCGGTTATTTCCTTTACGATCCTTTACTTGACCAATTGGTTAAGCCGGAAAGTATCAGAGACGAGTTTGTTCTAGGTGGTGGGATGTTGAAAAAGGCTAGTTTGGGCTCCAGAGCTTTCGATGTATTCAATATTGTTATCATGCTATTCATCCTGATTGTTGTGCTGTATCCGATTCTGAACATTATCGCCACATCGCTTAGCGGCACGCGTTACATCTCCTCGGGGAGCGTAACGATTTGGCCCAAGGGATTTAATCTGGAGGCGTACACGACGGTATTTCAGGATCCGTACATCTTTAAAGGATATCTGAACTCGATCCTTTATGCGGCCGGCTCTACGGGCATCATGCTGCTGTTTACGGCACTGATGGCGTATCCGCTCACGATCCCGGGATTTGCGGGCAAGAAATTTCTGACCATTTTTCTCATGATTACGATGTTTTTCGGCGGCGGCTTAATACCGACCTATCTGCTTATGCGCGGTTTGAATCTGTTGGATACGGTCTGGGTCATGATTCTCCCCGGTGCGATCAGTGCTTACAATGTGTTTCTGTTTCGGACCTTCTTTCTGAATATTCCTTCTGAACTGAAGGACTCCGCCTATATCGATGGGGCGAGTGACTTGGTGGTTCTCTTCAGGATCATACTGCCGTTGTCGAAAGCGCTGTTTGCAACCTTTGCTCTATTCGGGCTGGTCGGAAGCTGGAACAGTTGGTTCGAGGCTTTGATTTATTTGCGAGATCAGGATAAGTATCCCTTGCAGATGGTGCTCCGAAACTACCTGTTTACCTTGGATACGACAGCGATTCAAGGACGGGTAGGAGGCGGCGCGGTCGCCATCAATGCCCCGGGGGAAACGCTTGATCCCAAGGCGGTACGAATGAGCGTCATCATTATTACCATGTTTCCGATCATGTGTATTTATCCGATCTTCCAGAAGCATTTCACCAAAGGGATATTCGTCGGCTCCATCAAAGGCTAAAAATGCGGATGCGGCGGTGTAAGCAAGCTGCGTGCGCAGTCGTGACCTGTAATGAATAGCAGATTTGAAGAAGCGGTTCATTGTGCAAATTAGGGGGAAATGGAATGAACAAATTGGCAAAAATGCTTGTCCTCGGCTTGGCCCTACTGATGGTTTTTTCCGGATGTTCGAATAATTCCAAAACATCCGATACCCATGAAGAGAATCAAGAAGTCATGCGCTTTTCGGTCACGCTGCCGGCAAACGGCGTGGATAATCCGAATAGTCTGGTGGGCAAGGAATGGCACAAACGCATGGAAGCTTATATGGGCAAGAAGGTAGAAATTGAATATAACTATATTCCTTCTTCCGAATATGACGAGAAGGTCAAGCTTATGATCGCGAGCGACGATCTGACAGACTTCTTCGTGACGCCGTTATTCTATGATACGACCGAAATGGCCGAACAAGGCCAACTGCTCGAGTTGGGCCAGTATCAAGATTTAATGCCGAATTATATGAACTACATTAGCAAGGTAAAGAACGGGATGAAGCGGGTGACGGATGCCGACGGCAACATGTTCACCTTTAAAGAAACCTCCACGCCCAGATTCCCGGAGGATCGCGGCATGCTCATCCAGAATACGTCTGCTTACCGCTATGACGTGTTCGAGGCCAATAACATCAAAATTCCGGAAACGCTCGATGAATTTTATGATGCTGCCAAAAAACTTAAAGAGCTCTACCCCGATAAATATCCCGTTGCGACCAAATGGAATAGCTTGAGATCGCTGTTCTCCGCGAACCATATCCGGGATGAAATTTTCTGGGACGGCGAGAAATACGTATACGGAGTTCTGGATGAAGGATATAAAGATGCGCTCCAATTTGCGAATAAGCTGTATGCGGAGAAGCTGTTAGATCCGGAGTATACCATTGATACAGACGATACGCTGAAAAGAAAAGCGCTGAACGGCGACAACCTCATGTGGCTGACGCAGTGGTTTACGACGCCGGCTGAATACACGAGAACGGCCAACGACGGGAAGATTTTCGCGGTTTCGCTGTATCCCGACAATCCGAAGTACGGAAAAGCCTGGCAGGAGGTTGTGAACGGCAATACCCCTGACCTGGGCTGGGGGGTCTACGGCGTGAGCTCGAAAGTTAAAAACCCTGAAGAATTGATCAAATTCATCGATTATCAATATTCGGATGAAATGATCCGACTGATCACTTGGGGAATCGAGGGCACGACCTATACGATCGGGGAAGACGGCGTTCCGACCTTTGTCGACTCGCTGAAAACGGCCAAGGATCCCTGGTTGGAGGGCGATAAATACGGCATGCGCGCAAGCCGAAACCATAACCCGGGCTTGCAGATGGTGAGCGATGCAAGAGCGTTCGTGGATTTTGCCGCGACCGATTATACGGTATTTAACGGCAAATATGAAGAGGTGCCGATTGAGAAGGCGGAATTCCTGACAAGTCTGCCCATGCCCGAGAACGACTATGTTCCTTCCTGGTTGAGCGAGCCGTCGATTCAACTCACGGGCAGTGAAAGCCAGCGAATCTCGGAAATTATGAACCCGATCAAGACGTTCGTTACGGAAGAACAGGCCAAATTTGTAGCAGGCAAGAACAGCTTCGACAATTGGCAGGCATTCATCGATAAGGTCAATAAAATGGGCAGCATTGATGAAGCGCTGAAAATCTATAATGATGCTGCACAAAGAGCTCTAGGAAACGAATAGAAAACGTCCCTCCGCTGCAAGTCCTCCGCTGTGGAGGGGGGGATGTCGTAAGGCGATAGGAACATAGATAACGAAACCATAGGATGTGAGAAACCTTGAGTGAAAAAAAAGAGATATTATTCCATGTGGAAAAGCTGCTAAACAAAAGAGATCCATTTATGATGACGAAGCTCTCTTCTATCGATTTTTCCGGTTTTACGAGCATGGAACAACTGTTCATTCATGAAATGGAAGGACAACCGTTTGAGAGTTTCGCTCCGGGCCAACGGTGGGGAGAAAATTGGGGATACGGCTGGTTCCGTGGGGCCGTCGTCGTTCCCGAGGAGGCTGAAGGCAAGCGGCTTGTGGCCATGCTTGATTTTGGATCTGAAGCGACCGTATACATAAACGGTATCGTGAGCGGCGCAAAGGACCTTAACCATCATTACGTCACTTTAACCCGTTCGGCGAAAGCCGGCGAGGCATTTGAAATCGTCGCGGAGGCGTACGCCGGCCATGCGGATTCTCAGCCGACGTTCGGAGAGTCGCAGCTCTGCGTTTTGGAAGAGGAAGTCTACCAGTTTTTCATCGATTTGGAATGCTTGTACGATCTTCGCAATCATCTGGATGCCAAATCCCTCCGGGTTGCGGAGATTGATCGTTGTCTGACTCAGGTGTTCGCGACGATTGATCTGACCCTGCGTCAGGAATTGCTCTGTGAGAACGCAAAGCAGTGCCGGAAGTTGATGGAGCCGCTCCTCTCCTGCGTGAACGGTTCAACGGCGCCGACTCTGTACCTGATGGGACAGTCCCACCTGGATGTCGCCTGGCTGTGGCCGATCGCGGAGACGAAGCGGAAGATTGCGCGGACCCTGTCCAATCAGCTGGCGCTCATGGACGAATATCCGGAATATACTTACACCCAGAGCCAGCCGTATTTGTTCCAGCTGGTCAAGACGTTGTATCCGGAGCTGTATGCGCGAATCAAACAGGCGGTGAAGGAAGGAAGGATCATTCCCGAAGGCTCCCTGTGGGTGGAGCCTGATACGAATCTGCCCAGCGGCGAGAGCCTGATCCGCCAGGCGCTGCACGGCAAGCGGTTCTTCAAGGATGAATTCGGCGTGGACAACGAGATGCTGTGGCTGCCTGACGTATTCGGCTATTCCGGAAACCTGCCGCAAATCATGAAGGGCTGCGGGATCCATTATTTCGCGTCTACAAAATTGTTCGGTACTTATGATAATGTAGCGGACCCGTTCCCGCATAATACGTTCATGTGGGAAGGAATCGACGGCTCGCAAATTTTGACGCATCTGATGAACTACGGCGACTACTACCCGATTCGGATCAACCCGTCGTTCTTAATTCATCAGTGGAGCGATCGAGTCCAGCTTGAAGGAATTTCCACGCGCCTCACCCAGTTCGGGCACGGCGACGGGGGTGGCGGCTCCAATCGGGATGATCTCGAATTTATGCGCAGGCTCGGCAATTTGGAGGGCGTTCCCAAGACGAAGCATGGCTCGCCGATCGAATTTTTTGAGGATCAGATCGAAAAAGGCATTCCCGATGCCAAATACGTAGGAGAGCTCTATTATCCCGCTCACCGCGGGACGTATACGACGCAAGCGATCATCAAAAAGCTGAACCGAAAGGCAGAAATCGGTTTCCGCGAGGCTGAGCTTTGGGGGGCTGCCGCGGAGCTGCTGTATAACCGGAATTACCCTTACGAGGATCTGGATCAACTATGGAAGGTGCTGCTGCTGCACCAATTCCACGATATTCTGCCGGGCTCATCCATTCATCGTGTCCATGAGGAAGCCCAACTTGAGCTGAAGGAATTGAATCAGAACGTATATGACATGGCTTCAGACGCAAGAGATGCGCTCACGGACGACGATGTCTCCCGGGTTACCGTCTTTAATTCCCTGTCCTGGCCGAGAAGAGAACTGGTCGCGCTGCCTGCCGGCGTCCACGGAATTGCGGACGGGAATGGAGCGGTTATGCCGGTGCAACTACATGAAGGCGTTCGCTATGCCGAGGTAGAAGCTCCTTCCATGGGCTGGTCGACATACAAGGCGGGACCGGAAACGGCGGATGTTTCTGCCGTGTCTGCAGTCCTTGCAACGGAATCGCATATGGAGAACGAATGGATCGTGCTCGAAATGAACGAACAGGGCGAGTTTACGCGTATTTTTGACAAGGAGACCGGCACGGAATGGGCGGCGGATCGCTGCAACGTCATGCGGATGTACCGGGATCAAAATTCGGATTTCGATGCTTGGGAGATCGATCGGCGCTACCGTTTGGCACCCATCGAGCTGAAAACAAGCGCCAAGGTATCCGTTACCGCGAACGGCCCGCTCTTCGCGATTATTCGGGTTGAGCGCGAACTGAACCAATCGACCCTGATCCAGGATATCCGGCTTTGTGCCGGCAGCCGCCGGGTGGAATTCCATACAACGATTCACTGGCGTGAGAAGAACAAGCTGCTAAAAGTCGATTTCCCTGTTCGCGTTCATGCGAACGAGTCGCTGCAGGAAATTCAGTTCGGCTACGTCAAGAGGCCGAATCATGCTTCGCGTCCGCATGATGCGGATCGTTACGAAGTGGTTCAGCATAAGTGGTCGGCGCTTGCTGAAGCGAATCGCGGCTTCGCGCTGCTGAACGATTGCAAATACGGGATTTCCGTCAACGACAACACGATGAGCCTAACGCTGCTTCGGGCTCCAACGTGGCCGGATGAGACGTCCGATCAAGGGACGCATCATTTTACATATGGATTTACGTTCTGGAACGGCGCGTTCCTGGGCAGTCCTGTCGTGCGGGAAGCCTACGAGCTGAACTATCCTGTCAGCCTCGTGTCTGGAGGAAGCCGGGAGGAGCAATCGCTGCTCTGCATCGATCAAGCCAATGTGATCGCGGAGACGGTCAAGCTTGCCGAAGACGGATCGGGCGATTGGATCGTCCGTCTGTACGAGAGCAAGGGAGCCTCCGTAGCGTGCGAGCTTCACGTTGGGCTGTCCGTTAAGGTCGTTTATGAAGCAAATATGCTGGAGGAAAAGAATGCGGAATTGCCGCATGAGGACGGAAACGTACAACTTCAGTTCCGTCCGTTCGAGGTGAAGACGATTCGACTCCAATTGAATGGGAGGAACAAGGGATGAAGCTGAAAGAAGGACAACGCCTGGTCATGATTGGCGACTCGATCACCGATTGCGAGCGTAAATATCCATACGGGGAAGGGCTGTTCCAGGGCGTCGGTAAAGGGTATGCCGCACTCGTAGACGGGATGCTGCAGGCGGCATATCCCGAGCTCTTTATTCGCGTGACGAATATGGGAATCGGCGGCAATACGGTTCGGGATTTGCAGGCCAGATGGCAGACGGACGTGCTGGATCTGAAGCCGGATTGGTTAACGGTCATGATCGGCATCAACGATGTATGGCGGCAGTTCGACCAACCTGCGATTCCGGAGTCGCATGTGAGCCTTGAAGAATATGAGCAGACCCTGGAAGAATTAGTGCGTTCAGCGCTGCCCGGTCTGCAAGGACTCGTGATCATGACGCCGTTCTATCTGGAGCCGAACGACCAAGATCGTATGCGCTGCCGGATGGATGAATTCGGACGCGCAGCCAAGAGGGTTGCGGAGCGGGTAGGCGCATTGTTTGTGGATACGCAGGCCGCTTTCGCCAGCCATTTCGACTACGTGCATCCTACTGCGCTGGCGTCCGACCGGGTGCATCCGAGCTTGACGGGTCATCTGCTAATTGCGCGCGCACTGCTGGATGCGATCGGCTTCGATTGGTCTCGCATGCGAATCGGCTCCTGACGTCAACTGTCTTAGTTGTTGGAATAATTCCTCATCAGCAGATTTATGGGTTCGAAAGACATTTCTACACAGAGAACAGCCGTGCGAGCTTGAGCGGCTGTTACTCACAAAGAGTAATGTATTCGCTTACATTATAAGCTTCGAGACGGGGCTTCCTCATATCGCAAGAAAAACTTCCGCTAAATGTGGTCTGGCTTCATTGAAAATGCACGTTGATAGACGTTTTTTTATTGCTCGATCTCGAACATTGCCCTCCATGCTGCGAAAGGAGGTGGTTAGTGAGGAGTTCATCCACGGAGAAGCGATGCCGCTTTAGCTTCACTTCGATTGCTTGACCGCGATAGCAAACGCATCCAGAGTTATTTCGTACCCATGGCTGCAGATATGGTTTGAACAGACGGTATCGGTCAATGCAACGATTTCTTTTTATCAAAACGATAAAGGTCGGGAGGTAAGAGAAATGAAAATGAAACAATGGAAACGTGCGGGGATATGGACGTGCATCCTGCTGATGGCCATGACGGCACCGGGGGCCGCGATGGCAGCGCAGGCGGCCGGAAGCAGCGCCGAGCAGGATGTGAGCAGCGAGAAGATAAAGGTCCAGAAGCCATTCATGATCAAGGTCGTGGATGCCGAGACAGGCAGGGGCATTCCTCATGTCCAATTGAAGACGACGAACAGTGTGCTGTATTATACGGACAGTGCCGGTATTGTGGCATTCGACGAGCCAGGTCTGATGGATCAGACGGTCTTCTTCCATATGTCGAGTGACGGCTACGACATCCCCGCCGACATGTTCGGCAACCGGGGGCAGGCCATACAGATCACACCCGGGGGCATGATTACGCTCGAGATGAATCGGGTCAACATTGCAGAGCGGCTGTACCGGCTGACAGGCCAAGGCATTTATCGCGACAGCTTACTCGTTGGCCAGAAGCCACCCATTAAGGAGCCGCTGATCAACGGCTTGGTCATGGGACAGGATTCCGTGCAGACGATCGAGTACAACAATAAACTGTACTGGTTCTGGGGCGATACGGACAGACCGGCCTATCCGCTGGGGAACTTCCGCGTGACGGGTGCGACTTCCGAGCTTCCGAGTAAAGGGGGACTGGACCCGGATGTTGGCGTGAATCTGGACTATTTTACGAATCAAGACGGTTTCGTCAAAAGTTTGGTGCCGCCTCTGCCTGATGGTGCAGGCATAGCCTGGGTATTCGGTCTGATGACCGCCAAGGACAGCGCCGGACAGGAGCGTCTGCTCGCCGGCTACAGCACGCACAATCCTGAACCCACCGCCTTCGGCATTCTCGCCTTTAACGACAAGACGAAGGAATTTGAACAAGTTGTCCAGTTCCCTTCCAAAGACGACTGGCGTCATCCGGGCGGACAGGCGACCTACTACGAGGAGGGTGGTAAGGGATACTGGCTCTTTACCGAACACCGAATTCCGAATTTGCGCGTTGCGGCCAGCTATGACGCCATCATCGACTATACCCAATACGAATCGTTTACTTGCCTGACGCCGGGAACGACATACAACGGGGCTGAAACGTCGCTGGAACGCGATGCGGATGGCAAGCTTGTATGGGGCTGGAAAAAGGACACTCAGCCGCTCAACCAAGAACAAGAGAAAGAGCTGATCCAATTAGGCCTGATAAACGCTGATGACCCGCATTATTATCAATTGAAGGATATCGATACTGGTGAAGACGTTCAAATCGCCCAAAGCTCCATTGAATGGAATGAATATCGGCAGCGTTACGTGATGATCGCGCAGCAGGTACTAGGCAAGACATCGGTACTTGGGGAAGTCTGGTACGCGGAAGCACCATCGCCTCAAGGTCCTTGGACCAATGCCAAGCATATCGTTACGCATAACGACTATACTTTTTATAACGTAGCCCAGCATAAGCACTTCAACAAGGACGGCGGCCGGGTCATCTATTTCGAAGGAACCTATACGAATACATTCACGAATCATGTCCCAACGCCGCGGTATAACTACAATCAAATCATGTATAAGCTCGACTTGGCGAATCCGAAGCTAGGGCTTGAGCCGGTTCAAGGAACAACCGGTCAATAGAGCGCCAGACCACTTAAAATAACCGAATAAGGACCTTTCCATAAAGTGCTGTAGGGCTTTACAGGAGAGGTCCTTTTCGGCTTGAGTCTGCTCATGGGGAACAGCGTCCTTAGCTGCCGCTTCTCCATGATAAGCTGGGAGGAGCGATATTTTTACCAGTGGAGTCCGCGTGGATTTCCCGATACTGCTTCGGAGTGAGATTCGTGAACTTCTTGAATGCGGAGAAAAAATGCCCTTTGGATATGAAGCCGCATTGATCTGCGATCTCGAGCACCGAGAGCTGGCTGGAGATCAGTTTCTCTTTCACTCTCTCGATTCGTTCCTGAAGTATGTATTCCGACAATGACACGTTCATGACCTCTTTGAATAACTGCCGGATATAACTTACGGAGAAGGAAAAATTGTCGGCTACCTGCTCGATCGACAATTGCGCATCCTGCAAATGGTTGTCCACGTATTCTTTAATCTCCAAGACGATCTCTTCCTTGCGGCTTGAAGATTTCGGAACTTCCGTCTCGGACGCAAGCATCGTGACGATGCTCTCCAGCCATGCTTGAAACTCGGACAGCGTGCTGTACCGCTCAAGCAATTGGTGGATGCTGCTGATCTCGTGCAGGACGCTGGATTTGTTAAAGTTTTTGAGCAGATCGTAGGTAAAGTAGGTCAGGTTAAGCTTACAGTCGCGATAAGGCAGCTCATGGACGTGCTTCATCTGCTGATGCAGCAGAACGACGGCGGTCTCCGGGCGGCCGCGACGGATCGACTTGATGATCTCGGTTGTCTCCAGCGCCTCAGACGCAGAAGGATACCCTGCCATAAACTCTTCATAATCACTCTCCAGAAAAATTTGCTTCTCTCCGTTAAGAAATCGCAGCTTCGTCAATTCGTGGATATGGTCATAGATGTTTCGGATATTGGCGCCGAAGTCATAAGCATTGCTAACGGCGGTGGTTGTATCCACGTTCAGGATGCGTGCCACCTGAATCTGCGTCTCCTCCAGAAGACGTTGAAGTTGAAGCCCGCCCGATGCAGGGCCACCAACGACCAGAATGATGTGGTCGCCACCCATATCCAAGCCTTCGGCCGCATAAGAACCTGCGCCAATCACTTCTTCGCTAATATTGCGTATGGCGTACTTCATCAATTTCCGGGAAGGGAAATCGTAACGTTCGCAAAAGACCGTATAGGCTTCGATCCGAAGAACGGCCAAAAACAAAACTTCACAGGAGGCCAGTTTGGTCCGGGTCTGAATATATTCGTAGCTCTTGGTACCCGGCGTCCCGTGCAGCATCCACTGGGCGAGAAACTCCGTTCGAACGAGCTCGGATTGGTTTCTCATGGATGCATGAAGCTGCTCCACATTGTTCAGCAGCATATCGATGCCGTCGTGGATCCATTGAATATCCGGCTTGGCATCAGACGTGGAGTTGGCGAATGCAACCTTTCCCCTCAGCTTTTCCGACAAGAAGGTGATGGAACGCAAGGAACGGCGAGAACTCCAGAAGAACAACGCGGAGAGGATTGCCAATAGCAGCAATGTATACGTTATCAATTTTTGCTGGAATAAGGAGATATGGCGCGTCAAAATATGATACTCGGTCGAGTAGTATACGGACCAATTTTCAGTAGTCAGCTTGGCTGTATTGACGAACCATTTCTGATGCGGCAGCCGAACTTGAAAATGGCTGTTCTGCTGCTCCCGCCCTGCTTGATAAAGCTGTTCGTTCAGTACAGGATTGGACGCGCCTAACAGGACGAACCCATCCTTGTCGAGAATCCGAATGTCTTGCTCCGAGGAGACCGTTTGGCCGAACAGAAGCTTCGACAGCAGCGGTTTATCAATCAGGAGTACGAGATAGAAGTCAGACGGCTTCTCGGGGGTTGCAGGCAGAATAAGGGCCAGGGAGTCAGAGCCATCCAGCGAATGATGAAAGAAGCGCAAATATTGGCGGTGGAATGATTTTACACGCTCCAGCATGCTCTGGTCGGCAAAGGATTCAGTGCGGACGATTCCGACTTTGGAATCGACGATAAGATCGTTCTTCAAATTAATCAGATAGGATCGCTGGATGAGCGGTTCGGTGGACATGAAGTTGGATTGGGCGACGAGCGCAGCATGGTCGATGAGCGGATCTTTGCTTGCATCGAAGAACCAGTTCTGAATATTCTGATCGGCGTACATGCTGAGCCCGTAAGCTTTCAAATTGCCGAGAATCATTTCGGCCTTCGAAGCCAGGTTGTCGACTTCGTTCTGCGAATTGCTGCGCACCTCCAGCATGGTGTATTTTGCGAATTCCGCAGACAGTAAATAGACGAAAGGAATAATGGAACAGATCAGAACAGTGGTTAGTAATAGAAAGGTCCGAAAATAGGTCTTCTGTAATATAGGTTTGATCTTCATATAATGCCAGCACCCCTTGCTGATGGATTGACGGTTTAAGGGTAGATCTATACTGCCTCGATAGAAGATACGAACCGGGACCTCCTTACTCAATCATATCCTGTCCTTTGTGTGAAGTCCTCATTTTGACAAAGTAGAAATTAAGATGATCCCGGAAGCCGGATTATCGCCCAATCCTAAAGTTCAGTACCCCTTGTGACACAATGAGGACTATTCCGAAGTCCTCCTTCCGCACATAATAAACATGGTCAGGGTATGGCCACATCAGACAGACCAGATCGAATGGAGTGATACTATAAATTGAGAATGCTGAAGGATTTAGTAAAGAATCGGAACTTGTATTCGATGGCGATACCGGGAATCATCTTTCTCGTTGTCTTCTCCTACATTCCTCTGGCCGGACACCTGCTGGCGTTCAAGGACTTTCAGATCAGCAAGGGCATATGGGGCAGCGATTGGGTGGGGCTGGACAACTTTCGCTTCTTTTTCTCCAATCGGGATTGGATTCAAGTTACGGTCAATACCGTTTATTTAAATGCGATGTTCATTCTTTTCGAGTTGGCCTTTGCCCTTATCATTGCACTCTTCTTGAATGAGATCCGCCTGAAATGGTTTAAGCGTACGATCCAATCCGTCGTCTTCCTGCCTTATTTTATTTCATGGGTTGTCGTAGGGTATATGACGTTCATTCTTTTCAACAATACGGACGGCCTGATTAACCGTGTCCTGAATATGAGCGGACTTCACACCGTGGATTGGTACCAGACCCCATGGGTATGGCCGATTATTCTAACTTTGACACGAATCTGGAAGAGTGCCGGGTACTACTCTATCATTCTGCTTGCTGCCATTACCGGTTTCTCCGCCGATTATTATGAGAGCGCCCGCCTGGACGGAGCCACGAGGTTGCAGCAGATGAAATTCATTACGCTGCCATTGCTAAAGCCGCAAATGATTATCCTCGTGCTCTTGGGAGTCGGACGGATCTTCTACGGGGATTTCGGCATGATCTACGGAATTATCGGGGATAACGGGATTCTATTCCCGACGACCGATGTCATCGATACGTATTCGTACCGGGCGTTAAGGCAGCTTGGCAATTTTAGCATGTCATCGGCTATCGTGTTCTATCAGTCTATCATGGGGCTTATCGCCGTCGTTTCGTTTAATGCACTGGTTCGGAAAATCGATAAGGACTCCAGGTTATTTTAATTTCGTGAAATGAAAGGGAGGTGAATTTCATATGAATCGTCCGGTTGCTATGATTCCGTCTGCACGAATCCGACGGACAAGCGGTTTCTCCGATAAAATGGCGATATGGTTGTTCGGGCTGTTATTGATTCTATTTGCGCTGGTTTGTTTGTTCCCGTTCTGGCTCATGGTCATCAATTCGTTTGCCAGCACCCGAAGCCTGGCGCTCCACGGATACTCCGTCTGGCCAGATGAGTTCACGTTGGAGTCATATCGGTTCCTCCTTCAAGGCAAGCAAATGTTCACCAGCTATGGCGTCACCATTGCAGTAACAGCCATCGGAACCGTGATCGGCCTCGTTGTCACTGCGTTGTTTGCTTATGTGCTGGCCCATCCGAAGAACCGATACAGCGGCTTCCTCTCGTTCATGACCTATGTGCCGATGGTCTTCGGCTCGGGGCTCGTCGGCTTCTATCTTCTGGTCGTTCAGTGGCTGCATCTGAAAGACACGCTATGGGCGCTTGTGCTCCCTTACGTCATGAATCCGTTCTTTGCGTTTATCTTCGTCTCGTTCTATCGCTCGTTGCCTTATGAGCTGAACGAATCGGCTAACATGGACGGCGCCGGAGAGTGGACGATCTTCTTCAAAATTATTAGGCCGATCTCAACGCCGGTTATAGCAACGATCAGCTTGTTCTACGCACTGCAATATTGGAACGATTGGTGGCTGTCGCTTTTGTTTATTGATAACAGCGATATGTACCCGCTCCAGCTGCTTCTTCGGCAGCTCATGTCGCAGATGCAGCTCACGTCGCTCAATCATGGAAACGTACTGACGCTGCCGCCGGCGGAAGGGGTCAAGCTGGCTACAGTATGCCTGACGATCGGTCCGATTATATTTTTCTATCCGATGGTTCAGAAATATTTCGTCAAAGGTCTGACGCTCGGCTCGGTGAAAGGCTGAGGCTGGGGCTTTACGCGGATTGCCGAGCGTATCGATATAGACTGGCCCAGCCGCGGATATATAAGTTGATTATTTGAAGGGAGTCATGTACATGGCCAAATCAAAACGCAAGTTCATGGTGACGGCGCTGCTCGGACTGGCAATCGCTTTGTCCGGGTGCTCCGGATCCGGCGGGGACGCCTCCGCGCCCAAAGATTCCGGGGAAACCAGCGATCCGTCCCTCGAGCCGGTCACTTTGGAGGTTGTCATTCCGGGGGCGAAGGAGGCGAACTTCGAGCAGGTGCTGGAAGAGGTCAACAAGAGGTTAAAAGCCGAAATCAATACACAGGTTAAATTTACATTCATCGACTTTGCCGATCTTAATCAGAAGACCAACGTTATGCTGGCTTCGGGAGAGAGTGTGGATTTGATTTTCGACGCCCCATGGCTGCATCTGGAAACAATGGCTGCGCAGGGGTATTACGAGGAATTAAGCGGGCTTCTGGACCAATACGGCTCCAACGTGAAAAAGACGAGACCGCAACAAATGTGGGACGCGAACAAAATCAACGGCAGCATCTATGGCGTTCCCTTGGGAAGCGCCTATACCCAGGAAAGGTCGGTCTTCATCCGGAAGGACTTGAGAGAGCAGCTGAATCTGCCGCCCGTGAAGACGTATGAGGATCTAAAAGCTTATCTCTATGCCGTTCGCGACAGTAACTCTGGGATCACCCCGCTCCTTGCTGGCGCGGACGACGTCACCTACAGCTGGGTCAACTGGCTGATCCGGGACGATACCAGCGTCAACATTCGCCCGACAAATTTTGCGGGAGCCAGCTTGATGCTGTATTACAAGGGCAACGATGGGAAGGTCTACAATTTCTTTGAAACCAAGGAACCTAAGATCTGGTCCAATATCCAGGATGTCCGCCAGCTGTTTGTTGATAAAATCATGTCGCAGGACGTCTTGACGAATAAAAGCGGTCCGGGAGAAATGCAGCTCCAAAACAAAGTAGCGGCCACGCCCCAAATGACCTTTGGCATTCCCAAAGCGTACAATGACCAGTTAAAGCAGGTCGTGCCGGGCGGAGAACTGGAAGCGGTTCGTCTGTTTGATCTAACCCCCGGAAAGAACTTTTCCAATTTCAAGATGGATAATTTCATCTGCATTGTAAAGACGAGCAAGCATAAAGAACGTGCGATGATGTTCCTCGATTGGGCGAACCGGCAGGAAAATTACGATCTGTTGGAGCACGGCATTGAAGATGTGAACTGGAAAACAGTCGGCGAGCACCAATATGACACGCTGAACAACGATGGCGGCATCGTCTCGTTCCAGCTTATGCTGAATCCCACGTTAGAGCGGGAGTGGGTCGGTACTGACGAAGAGACTCAAGAGTACAGACAATTCATTACGCAAGCTGACAACTTCACGAAGGACATCATGACCGGCTTCACCTTCGATCCGACGCCAGTAAAGAACGAAGTGGCCCAGTTCGCGACCATCCAAGCCAAATATTATAGTGGATTATTTAACGGGGCACTTGATCCGGATGAATACTTCGCCAAGTTCAAAACGGAAGGCGAAGCGGTGCTCACGAAAATCCAGAATGAGCTGCAGCGTCAGGTCGACGCCTTCTTGGCAAAATAAAAGTGTTGAAATTCGACTTTTTGACTTCGAGTCTGAGGGGGGAATGATGTTGGAGTTTAGCTTTACCAAATTTGCCAGGCTCATGGGGAGATTCCATCTGACCGAGAAAGAGAATCCGAAATGCGGATGGGTCAACAGCGCTGTGTTTCTTGCCTTCCGAGGTACGGCCATCTCGATGACGGCTGAGGATTCCGACGGCCAGGATTACGTTGAAATCGTAGTGGACGGTGTCGCACGTAATTGGATCAATCTGAAGAAGGGGGTTCATGAATACATAATCGAACAGGGGCTGCCGGACGGTGAACACACTTTAGAGATCCACAAGCGAACGGGGATTCTGACCGGAAGTATTGCCTTTCATCATTTTTCGCTGCCTGACGGCGGAAGCTTCCTTGCCCCGCCCGCGGCAAAACCACTCCGGCTTGAATACTTTGGGGATTCCATTACGGATGGAGCAGGGATCGGCCATCCGCATGTGCTTGCTGAAGCTCCGCATCTTGACGACGGATACATGTCCTATGTCGGGATCAGCGCCAGAATGCTGAATGCGGAATATCATACGATGGCCATTTGCGGGATTGGCGTTTGGCAGGATGCGGTAGGGTTCAAACAAGGATTGCCGGAACATTTTTTCGGGACGCTCGGCAAAGGGACGGCGCCATGGGACTTTTCCCGGTATATTCCTGATGGAATTGTCATTAATTTGGGCCAAAACGATTATTCTACGCCAATTGATGATGAGGCATATATTGCCGCTTATATTGAATTCATCCGGGTTATCCTGGAAAAGTATAACGATCCCTATATCTTTTGCTGTGTTGGAACCATGAATAACAACTATCTTGCGAGTGTGAATAAGGTGGTGACCTTATTTCAATCAAAGTGGAAATAGCAAGGTGTTTGTAGTGGATTTAGGACTGATTCATCCAGAGGTGGAAGGATGGGGCGGCCGATATCATCCCGGTTATCAGACGCATTACCGAATGGGCTGGGAGCTTGCCTCTTTTATATCCGCCAATACCGGATGGGAATTGCTTAAGCGTCCGTTAATCGCCACGGAATGCGTGTTCTAAATCGTTCATTTATCGGGAAATGCTAGAGATCCGGCTACAACAAAACTACGCACGGACACGAATGCAAAATCTCGAATATCCTCCAAACTCAAAAAGGACCGTCAGGGCAAACTCCCCTGACGGTCTTTCTTGCACGAAAGCCCTTTTACGCGAACAGGAATCTCTTATATCCTCTTCCACATTTGTAATGCCGCCGATTCCGAACTTGTGGACGAGAATTTCGGCCACGTTCGGCGAGAGGAAGGCAGGGAGCGTCGGCCCTAGGTGAATGTCTTTTACGCCGAGATACAGCAGGGCCAGCAGCTTGTGCTAGAGTCATAACTCAGTTGAAAATTTTTAACGTGTTTTGTTCACTTTTCTTACATAGAAAATAAAGTCAGAGGTTTTTAACGCTTTACAGAAAAAAAGGTGTAATTTTTTTATAATGGTAGAAAATAGGCGTTAAGCTGTTGGCTGTTTTAATCATGGCTGTGGAAAGATCGAGTTATATCAAATTCTGATTACCTTTATAGAAAAATAATATAACGTGATTTTTATTGACATATTTAAGAGAATTAAAATAACATAAGAATTATTTTCATCAAGAAGGAGGCAGCTATGAGCTTTAAAGAACAGTACGAAGAAATTGCAGGCGTTGGACGGACCATATTCGATAACCCCGAACTTGGCTACAAGGAATTTAAGACCCATCAAACCGTGACCGATTTTTTGAAGAAGGTGAATCCGGGCATCGAGCTGCAATCATTCAGTACAACCGGGCTTCGGACAACCCTCGGCAGCGGCAAGCCGCTGAATATCGCTTTTATTGCGGAATTGGACGCCGTTTACGCTCCAACGCATTGGCAATCGGATAAGGAGACGGGAGCGGCACACAATTGCGGTCATTATACGCAGGTGGCGATCGCACTGGCTTTGTACAAACATTATGTTGAATCAAAGGCGTACGAAGCCCTTGATTATAGTCTAACGTTTATTTTCATTCCTGCTGAGGAGTATTTGGATCTCGCCTATAGGGACGAGCTGCTTGCCAGCGGTAAGATCTCCTATTACGGAGGGAAACCCGAAGCGATGAAACTCGGCGTGTTCGACGATATCGACATCGGACTATGCGTACACGCCATGGGTGGTGAGTTTGCAGAGCGCACGATCGAAATCAACTGCGACCTGGCTGGATTCCTATACAAGCATTATACGTTTACCGGAAAAGCAACCCATGCGGGTTTCGATCCTTTCTCCGCCAAAAATGCCTACAGCATGTCAACCCTGTTCAATGTGGCGTTAGGGCTCAGCAGGCAGCAAATGAAGGACAGTGAGAAGGTTCGCATGAATCCGATCGTCCTGGAATCCGACATGTCGACAAACGTCATTCCCAACCGGATTACGGTGGGCAGCGATTTGCGCACCCAGTCGGTCGACTACATGAAGGAAGCGGCCTGCAAAATGGACGATGCGGCCAAGGGCAGCGCGCTGGCACTTCAAGGCGAGGTCGAGATTAAGACGCAGATGGGATATTTGCCGTTCGTTCAGGACCGGTATTTGTCCGAATTCGTGCTAGAGGCGTTCCAGGATAACGAGGAGATCTCCCGTATTTGGAACAATAACGCCATCAGCGCGGCAGGAGACATTGGCGATCTGGCCTTCATGATGCCTTGCATTCAGATCGGCTACAGTGGTTTTACGGGAACGATCCACGGCGACGATTTCAAGGATATCGATCCCGAGTTTATCTATGAAGTGTTCCCGAGATTTTTAACCCAGGTGCTGGAGCGAATGAGCGGACGTATCGATCGATCGAAGCTCTACCGTCGTACATTTGCCGAATACGAGCAGCTCCTTGCGTCGATAGTTAGCTCCAACTAAGAACAGAAAAGAGGACATCATGGCATGAAGTTAAAACTACAGTATCTCTATTTGCTTGCATTCGTGCTCATTGTAATCGCGGTTGCCGAATTTATCGGCATTCAGTCGATCCAGGTGGGCTCCGTAAAAATCAGCCTGCTCCCACTCGTATTCGCCATTTTGATCACCATGGTGCTCGGCTTGTCGATATTCCGGAAAGGCTTTATGCGGAAAATTTACAGCAAGGAGAACGTCGGTTTCTCCAGCAAGTATCTAATCTTCATTATGCTGCCGCTTATGGCGAGATACGGCGCCGACGTTGCTCCCAGAATTGAAGATATATTAAAAGTTGGCTGGGTGTTCATCATTCAGGAAATCGGCAACCTGGGTACGATTCTGCTCGGACTTCCGATCGCCATTCTGCTCGGCCTGAGAAGGGAAGCCATCGGCGCTACGCTTGGACTTGGGAGGGAAGGGGAACTTGCCTACATATCCGAGAAATATACGCTCGACTCCGACGAAGGCCGCGGGGTGCTGTCCCTCTATATTATAGGCACCCTCTTCGGCACGTTGTTCTTCAGCATTCTTGCGCCGGTCATGCTTGCTGCCGGCTTCTCGATCGAAGCGTTAGCCATGTCCTCCGGCGTCGGCTCCGCCAGTATGATGACAGGCTCTTCTTCCGCGCTAGTCGCGCATTCTCCTGAGATGACGGAGACCATTAACGGATACGCTGCTGCGAGCCAGCTGCTTACCAGCTTCCTCGGAACGTATACGATGGTATTTCTCGCGGTGCCGCTGCAGCGGTTTATGTACAAATTAATGGTCAGAGGTGAGAAGAAATGAGCACCGGTTTGAATAAATACGCAAAATACGCCCTCGTCCTGCTGCTTAGCGTTGGTCTTATCTTATTTACGGAGCAAATGAAATTCATCAAAAACGGCGAAGGTCATATTACGTTAGGGACGATAGCGGGCTTGGCCGTGCTGTGGCTTTTTTCCTTCATCGGCGTTCTGATCTCGACGCTCATGAAAAAAGCTCCGCTGAAATTCTTGCAGGACTTCCCGGTTCTCGGCTGGGTATCGATCGTTTCGCTAATCTGCTGCCTGATCTCCGATGTGTTCGTGGATGCCATTGCCAACGTCAACTTCTTGTCCATTACGACCCCGATCTTGGCGTTTGCCGGCATTTCCGTTGCCGACAGGCTGGTTGATCTTCGCAAAACATCGTGGCGCGTCGCCATCGTTGCGGTTTTCGTGTTCACGGGCACGTACGTGGGAAGTGCATTGTTATCAGAATTCGGCCTCTATTTGTCCGGTAAGTAATTGAATCTATTTACAAGCATTAAGTCTGAACCTTGCAAGCTTGCTCCTCCTTTAATGTGACCTCACCTTTATATTCGCTCTGAGACACCAAAAGGTTCAGTAAAAAAATACAGGCAGAAGGTGACCGAACCATTCCGGTCACCTTCTGCCTGTTTGAATATGTAGGCGCATGTTGCCATTTATCGTTCTTCCCAGGCCATGACGAATTCCGTCTGACCGGTATCCTCGTCGATGGTTTCTTCAACGACGGCAAAGCCGTTCCGGGAATAAAAACGAAATGCGTTCCCGTTCTCTTTATATACCTTGAGCTCGAGTTTAGGGCTGCGTTCCTTCACGAATTGAAGAAGAGCCCGGCCATATCCCTTGCCCTGATCGCCAGGGTGAACAAACAAAGCGGCCAAGGCATGCTGAACGGTCGATATAAAGCCTACCGTGGCGCCCGCTTCCTCCAGCACATAGGTATCGGCCATTGGCAAATACACGTCGCGCATGTCCTTTTGCTTGGATTCCCAGTATTCGGGGGTGATGAAATGGTGGGCCTCCTTCGAGGCGGCCAGCCAAATGTCAATGACGCTGTCCATATCCTTATCGGTCATCAATCGAATCTGCATCGTATTATTCACTCCAGTTTATTTAACTTTTGTTACGGATATACGCCACGTATTGTAAAAGCTTTCCTGCTGCATGTCAATTCACGATCCCATTTGACCCTCAAATTATAAGGTGATATATTTATCACGTAAAGTTACAAATACATCACTTTTGGAAAGGGCGTTTGCGATGAAAATCATTCTTCGATTCGCGATGGGACTGCTCTGGATCGGTATTGGCATTCAGAGACTTACTCAACAGTCGTACCCGCTGGCTTTATTATTTTTGGCAGGAGGCGTTCTATTTGTTTATGCAGGCTGGAAAGGTTGGAAAGTCGGCAAGCAATGAGGGGGAGGAGCGGCGGCATTTATTAAGCATGAAGGGATTAGCTGCTTGGTACCGTGCGGAAACAGACGCCGTCATCTCGAATCTTAATTTGGAGATTGGCCCCCATCAGATCATAGGTTTGGTGGGATTGAACGGGGCGGGTAAAAGCACGCTGCTCCATGTCCTGAGCGGCATTCACCGGCATTATTCGCTGGAGCGGCTGTTGTGGAAGAACGAGGAAACTTCGCTGACAAGCCCTGCATTTAAACGAAGCCGGTATACCGTGTTCTCGGAGGACGAGTCGTTCGAGTATTTTACATTCGAGGAATATGTAAGGCATGTGTTTCAATCCTACGGACAAGAGGTTCGTAACGAAATCTTGGACGAGCTCGTTGCAGGATTCAAATTTCAGAATTACAGGAACTCATTCTTGGGCCAATTATCGATGGGCAGCAGGAGAAAGGCCTATCTGATCACAGGATTTGCGCTGCGTCCCGAGCTGCTGCTGCTGGATGAGCCGGTCAACGGACTGGATTTCGAAAGCACGGAATTTCTGTATCGAATAATGAACGAGTACAGGAGACATGGGGCGATCTTGTTTTCTTCCCACGTTCTGGAGAGTTTATGCCTTACGTCGGACAGCATCATCATTTTGGAAGCCGGATCGATCCGTCATACCTTTTTGCAGGGCGACATGGATCCCGAGTTTATTAGAGGGGTACTGAACAAGTGATCTCGGCATTTCATGGATTCGCCAAAAAGTTCCTGGGGTCAAGCTACGACCGTTTGTGGAAGCATGCCGCAGCCCTGCTTGTTTTATATGCGGCGATGAGCAGCCTCGATATCGATTACCATGTAGCCTTGAATGTATTCATGACGGCCATCTCCGTATTTACGTTCGGCATGGTGGTGAGAACCTTATCGTCGGACGATAACCGGAGGAAGCTGAAGGGGGCGTTCATGCTTCCATTTAGGCCAAGCATGTTCAACGCAGCTTATTTTTTTGCGGTAGCATTATATACTTTGGTCACCAAGACTTCGTACATCCTCGTTTTTTACATGTCGGTATCTCAATTTACGGGTATGCATGCGCTGGCATTTCTGCTTAGCTTCCTGAATGCGGGGTTGACCGCCTTCGTGGTATTCGCTCTGCTGAACAGGGGAAAAAGGATGCCGGCCTGTTTCTGGATGCTGCTGCAAGCGGCGCTTTGCCTGCTCCATGACCCGTCCCAGCGTTTGTTGGGAATGCTGATCAGCACGACCCTTCAATGGCTCATCCTGTATCGAACGGATCCGTACCGATATTACAAGGATTTGAAGATGACGGAGCTCCATGCAGCGCCGATTCGAAACGCTTCGTTCCTCCGGTATTTAGGGCGCTACCTATTCTCCCATAAAAGCTATCTATACAATACGATCGCATTATGTTTATTTGCAGGCTTCATGGCGTTTATGCTGGAGCAGATGCAACTTGCCTCGTTCCTGCCGCTCGGATTCGCGGTCCTATCTTTCAACACGCCGATCGGCATCCTGTTGTCCAGCAATCGCGGGCTTCACCGGAAAATCCAAATGCTGCCCGGCCAATTTCAACGTATCGGAGTTGCATACGGATTGTTTATACTGGCAGTAAACTTATTCATATACACGATCTACTTAGCATGCTGGCATATGTTTCATGGATCGGTAGAAATCATGTATTATGTACTTAGCGTATTATTTGCCGCCCAATGCGCCATTTCGACCGTTTGGCTCGAATGGAAATATCCCGTACGCCATTGGCGGGTAGAGAGCGACTTATGGCACCATCCCCGTAAATATGCCGTTCCGCTCATGATGAGCCTATTGGCGGTCACGGCTATAAGCATAGAGAGCGCCGTTTATATGGTCGCTCTGTTGGTGGGGATCGAGATGGCTCTGATTTTTAACCGCAGGAGAGGAATCAGGAATGTATAAGGGACAGCGAAAGCGTTACGTACGAATTGGTAAGCACGGATGGCTGCTTGGTTTGTTGGGGTTTAACGGACTGCAGTATTTTAAGACCCATGATCCTTCGTTTTTGTTCTACTTTAGTTTTTTTAGCTTTTTCAGTTTCTATTTCCATGGGAAGCTGGCAGAAGAGATGCCGGATGAACGGTACTACATGAATGCCCAGAAAGCGAGGTCCATCACCATGTGGGTGCCGGCCGCATGTCTGTTTATGATCGGAATCGGCAGCATGTTCTCCTACGGAACAAGAGAATTCATGATCATTGTGAGCGCAGCGGGTTGGGCAGCTACGTTTCTGACGTATTCCATAACTTTTTATTATCTGGATAAATATTGTTAGGTGGATGCCCATGGAACCATTCAAATGCAATTTAAAAAAGTACAGGCAGTTAGCGGGAATGACCCAAGATGAGTTGGCGGGCAAGGTTGGGGTTCGCAGGGAAACCATCATTCGTCTCGAGGCGGGCAAATATAATCCCTCCCTAAAGCTGGCGATCGATATTTCACGGGCGGTGGGAACAGCTATTGAGGAATTGTTCATATTCGATTAAACCACGGTGATGCATTTAATGGGTTCGAGTATCCCACGAATGCGTCATTTCTTATGTCCGCTTAAAAACCAATTAGTTCTTGAAAAAACTTATTAGTCATACTACAATCATACTAACGAATAGATTCGATACTCAATTCTTATCTCAACGTCAGATCTGTATATTTAGTCATAGGAGGAATACATCCATGTATACTATTCGAAATAAAACGGTCTCTCGTCTTGTTGTAACCAGTATGGCCGTGGCGCTCCTTGCATCGCCAATCTCTTCCATTCTGTCCGGGCCCGAGCATGTCGCAGCTGCTGCGTCCGCTGTGGACAAGTCTTCCCATAACCTAAAACCGATTTGGACGAAGACGTTGGGAGATCCCAGCCGGATCGACACCCAAGCTACATTAATTAAGAATAACTTATTCTATACCGTTGGTAAGAAATATATTGCTTTTGACGCTTTGGCAGGCAAAACCCGCTGGACGTATCCCGCCGCAGCCGTCTCACAGACCGTAACGGATGGCAAATCGGTATGGTTTACGGATGCGACAGGCCGACTGATTAAGCTCAATGCTGGAACCGGTAAGCTGCAATGGAAAGTTAAAACACAATCCCAGCCAGAAAAGAAGGAAAGCTACGTGAACCACAGCTTGCATGCAGCCGGCGGTGTGATCTATGTCGGGGATGCGTATGGGTTGACGGCTTACTACGCGTCAAGCGGTAAGGTGAAGTGGAAATTGAAGGGCAGCGACCAGGGGTATAAAGTACTCCAGACGGGAAAAATCCTTGTTGTCTCCAGCATCATCCATGGCGCTTTGACCACTAGCGGGTTACAGGGGATCGATGCCCAGAACGGCAAAGTAAAATGGACACAGACCGACGGAGACCATCAAGACATTCTCTTTTCGAATGACAAATCGCTCTATACGCGTGACGTAACCGAAGGCATCGATGCCGGATTTGCGGCCAATATCGATGAAATGAATCTGAACAGCGGAAAAATAATGGCTACCCGGTCCTACATACCCGTGGATTTCGTGGAAGATCAAAGTGCATCCGATGTCGTATCCGATGGGGAATATTTCTATGTCATTGAAAAGTATGATGAAACTCAAAAGAAAGCTGTAGTCTCCCGATTCCCGACGGATAGTCGTTCCAAAGCCGAGCCGGATAAAACCTATGCATTTGAAGCGGGAGTGGCCGAATGGTCCCTCGGAGATAAAGACATCGCCTATGTAAGACTGGAAAACGGCAAGCTGTTAACGATCGATACGAATAGCGGACGTACGCTGGCTTCCGCTCAATACAAAGGCACACCATTGCCGACGCTCATCGGACAAGACGTGCTAGTCGTTCAGCATGGTGGGCAGATCAGCGGCGTCAAGAAAGCTGCTGCCTCCCAGTAACGCATGTCGAATATTAAAAATGATTCACAATTCGCTAAACTTACAACATACTTAAAGTTACTTTAAGACTAAAAGTCGACCTAAATAGGTCGACTTTTTGGTCATTCACCATTTTGGTTCGTTCATATTCCGTTCATATTGACGTCACGAGCAGTTCATCTTCCTTGATTAAACTTACTTAAGCACCACGCGGAGAGAATGAAGTTACATTGCCTGAGAACGGCAGCTAGGTATTCGCTGGTGAGGCCGGTTCGAGGTTCAATTTGAAACCAAACTCCATACCCTTGTATATATAATAGTACAATAGTTATTACATTATAGGATTGAAATTAAGGAAAGAGGGAAGCAATGCCTACTATACTGGTTGCTGACGACGATGCGAACATTCGCGAACTCGTCTGTTTATTTCTTCGCAACGACGGATTCACAACAGTCGAAGCCGCTGACGGCAAGGAAGCGCTTAGCGTCTATGGCTCAACACCCGTTGATCTTGTCGTGCTTGATATTATGATGCCGATGATGGATGGTTGGACGTTATGCAAGGAGCTTCGAAAAGCCAATCCGGATTTGCCGCTGCTTATGCTAACGGCAAGAGGCGAAACATGGGAGAAAGTAAAGGGTTTCGAACTTGGGACGGACGATTATTTAACGAAACCGTTCGATCCGTTGGAGTTGACGGTTCGCGTTAAGGCATTGCTGAAACGATACCGGATGGGCTCCACGCAGACGATCCAGTTCGGTAACGTCATTCTTGACAGGCAGACCTATAAGGTGATTAGAGGGACGGAGTCGCTCACGCTGCCGCTCAAAGAGTTCGAATTGCTGTATAAGCTGGCTGGAACACCCGGACAAGTCTATACGCGCGAGCAGCTGATCGATCAGATTTGGGGAATCGATTACGCAGGAGATGATCGAACGGTTGATGTACATATTAAACGTCTTCGCGAAAGGTTTGCGACGACACCTGATTTTCGGATCGAAACGGTGCGCGGGCTAGGGTACAGGCTTGAGGTCTACGAATGATCAGATCCTTATATATTCGAGTAGTCCTGACATTTCTAGTGTCCGTTATTGGGGGCACGATCCTATCATTTTTTATGTCTACTTGGATGTTCAAAGAAGAGTTGAACGAGAACGCGCAAATCAACTTACGCAACTTCGGTCAAGACGTCGTCCGGATTTACAAAACTCTTCCGTTACGCGAAGCGGACCTGTTCGTCAGTGAAATGAAGCAGCTCGATTCCTATTATATTCGCATTTACGAAGCAACGGGTCAGTTCCAGTCTTACGGTAAACTTAACGGACATCAACCTGCTGCAGTAACGATGGAAAAACTAAAGAAAGTAATAGAAGGAGGCGTTGTGCAAGACACGCCGAATGGTATTGCTACGGTTCTTTTAGGGTTGCCGTTGAAAACGGAAATGGGAACGAAAGCGATGTTTTTGGAAATGCTCGCCCCCCCATCTACCTCTTTTGTTGTCAAGTGGGGATTGATCTTTGCAACCAGTTCATTGATTACAGGAAGCTTATTGATTCTCGTTGCCTCCATATACTTGGTAAGGCCAATCAAAAAGCTGACCCAAGCGACCAGGCGTATTGCAGCTGGAGATTTCAGCGTCAAGCTGAATATTAAGCAAACAAGTGAACTGGGTACGCTGGCTCGCAGCTTTGAAGACATGATGCACGATCTGCAGCAGCTGGAGCAGCTGCGCAGGGAATTCGTAACGAACGTGTCGCACGAGGTACAATCACCGCTCACCTCGATATCCGGTTATGCTCAAGCACTGAAGCAAGTAGACCTCTCAGAACACGAGCGAAGTCGTTATCTGGATATTATCATCGCTGAAGCGAAACGGATGTCCAAAATGAGCGATAGCCTGCTTAAGCTGAGTTTGCTTGAATCCCAGTCACAGCAGCTGGGGCTCATCACGCTCAGCCTGGATGAACAGATCAGGCGGGTCATTGTGGCGCTCCAGCCGCAATGGACCGCCCGCAGCATTCATTTTGAGCTTGATTTACAGACCGTTAAAGTAACGGCTGATCATGATCAATTAAACCAGGTATGGACGAACATCATTGGCAACAGCATCAAATTTTCTGAGGATGGCGGCGTGATCAACGTCAGCATCAAACAAGATACTAAAAACGTGACAGTCCGAATATCCGACACGGGCATAGGTATTTCTCTTGAGGATCAGAAGCGTATATTCGAGCGTTTCTTTAAAACTGATCGTTCTCACAGTCGTAAATATGAGGGCAGCGGCATGGGGCTTGCCATTGTGAAACAGATCGTGTCGCTTCATCAAGGCGATATCCGAGTGGAAAGCGAACTTGGTCAAGGAACGACGTTCATTGTCACCTTGCCAATCATGACGCCAATGGATTAGTCAGATTCATGGGGCAGCGATCCGCAAAAAAATACGATGATGACGGTAAGTGAACACAGATCGTACCGAATCAAAGGATGCGATTTTTTCAAAGGTACGATGAACAGGGGAATCGCGAAGTGAACCATATTTTGCACAGACCATAGAGCCTGTGCTTTTTTTGTCCCATGTACTAGAGTACATTTTGCACAAATCGGGCTCCATGAATTGAACATGTAAACGTTAGTTAGATCTGACTTGCCCCGATATAAGATCGGAGGCTTTCTATCAGGGGTGTTACCGGGCGGCCCAATAAATGCTCCAGATCGCCAGAAGTGGAAGCCGTATCGATTTTTCTTAAAAAGCTAAATATCCAATGCTGCACCTCGTTGGTGGGACATAGGGATATCGGTTTGCCCGTTAGCTCTGAAAGAGTGGAGACCACATTGTCGAAACTCCAAACGGCTGGCGCAACAAGCTCATAAGTCTTATTCGAATGGCCCTCAACGGATAGTACCCCCGCTATGGCGACCGCCAGATCGGAACGTGTAACCGCGTTGAACTGCCACGATCCGGGATGTACGCGAAGATTGCCTGTCGATATGGCCGCATGTAAATCCAGCGCTTCAATAAAGTCCATATACAAACCACTGCGAAGAAAAGTATAAGGAATTCCGGTTGTGCGAATGGCATGCTCGGTAGCCAAGTGCAAATGGGTCATTGAAATGTCGCTATGTTCAGGAAAGGCGAAGCCGGTGTATAAAATATGGCCGACGTTCGCTTTTTTTGCGGCTTCAATCACATGGGCATGCTGCCGCAAACGAACGGTGTCATCGGGGTGGGGGCTGGAAATGAACAACAGGCGCGAAGCGCCGGCGAATGCCTCCTTCAGGGAGGCGGGTTCATCGTAGTTGCAGAATCGGACCGCAATTCCCTGCTCCTCCAATGATGCCGCAGACTCCATCTGGCGAACGCAAGCAACAATTTGATCGGGCTGAACATGGTGAAGAAGCTCTTTGATAATGAAACGGCCGAGCCGTCCACTGGCTCCTGTAATGACGATAGACATCGAATGTCATCCTTTCCTTATCGGATTAAGTGCTTAACTAAATCGGCGTAAAAATATCGTTACGCTTCCTTTAATTTTTGGAGAAGGCCCAGGAGCTGATTTAATTCAGGTTCAGTGAGCACGTTCATTTTTTCGGATATCCGCTGCCTGTTCGCGGGCAGGTTGTGGATCAATAGACGCTGACCTTCGCTTGTAATGGTGATGACCGACTTTCGACCGTCCCGGGGATGGGGTTCCCGGCGAATCAAGCCTTCATGTTCCAAGGGGGTAAGCAGCAGACTGATATTGGGCTTGGTTACACCGATTTTTTGGGCCAACTTGGAAGGAAGCATCGTTCCTCCCTCTTTCATAAGCTCAACCAAAATCCGTATTCTGGCTCCGTTCAGCCCTTGCGATTTCCAATAGCTTTCGGATACGTCGACCAGCTTTGCCGTTGTCTCCACCAGGGTGAAAAAAGCAAGGGTGGGCAGCGGCAAATCCAGCACGTATTGCTGCAGGTCGTCCAAAGTGATCATGCCTCCCATATAGTTAAGTCCTTAACTATATTTAATGTAATTCTAGAGGAAGCTATTGTCAACGGACGAAATTCTTGAATCCGTTCGTTCCAGGTAAAGCAATAAGCACTTGCATGATCGCAAGTGCTTGTTGGCGTGCTTTAACGATGCGAGACAGCCTGCTTCCTGTACGCTCCGGGGGTCAAGCCCGTCAATTTTTTGAAATTGCGATGAAAGTGCGTTAGCGTGGCGTATCCGCAGATTTCAGCGATATGCCCGACAGACTCCTCATGATTTCGCAGGAGCTCTTTGGCCCGGGCGATCCGTTTTGCCTGGATGTAACCCGTCAGATGCAAACCGGTGTACTTCTTGAACATGCGGGAAAAATGGGCGGGGTCTACCGCTGCATTGGCCGACAGAGCAGCTAGTCCAATAGGCTGGTCCAGATGTTCGTGAATCCATTGGATGGAATCCATCAGCCAGGCGGGGCCAATCTGGGAGTGGGCCGTTTGTTCTGCGGACAGGGTACTGATATAGCGATTGATATGCAGCAGTAAGGAGCGCAGCTGAAGTACAAGCGCCTCACGGAATCCCAGCTGGGCAAGTCGGATCTCTTCCGAGATCCCTTTCAGGATGTCCTCGATATAGGTTTGGTTCGACTTGGGCAATTCATAACGATAGGACCCTGTTTTTTGAGCATATTCAAAGCAGCTGAGGATAGAGTATTGCAAATCGCTTCCATTCGCACCGAGGACAAGCGAAGGCGCAAAGAATAAAGCACTCGAAACAATCGGCTGGTCCGGGTCAGGGAAAGAGCTGTGAATCGTGTTTCCAGGTATGATGAAAAGGTCGCCTTCTTTCTTCTCCATCAGCTTGTTTTCAATAAGGAAAGTACCTTTTCCCTGGTACACATAAACCAATTCGTAAAGATCATGCAAATGATGGGGCAGCTCCAATTGGGGGCTTTTCTTAGTCCGATGAACCAATTCCATCGGAAACAGGGGATCCCCTTGAAATGGTTTACGCAGGGGAGTCATGACCACCACTCCTTATCCTCTAATAAGAACAACCATATCAAAATAAGTTATAAAAATGCAATCCTGAGCTATTTTTGTACACAGATTTTGAACGTACAATAAAGATAGCGAACATGACACCTGAAAGGCAGGGATGTTTATGAGATTGGATGCCCACCAGCATTATTGGCTGATTGAGCGAGGGGATTATGAATGGATCACGCCGGAGGTTCCGGAGCTTTATCGAAACTTCCTGCCCTCCGATCTTAAGCCGCATTTGGATTCGCACCAATTGGACGGCAGTATAACGGTTCAGGCGGCACCGACTGTGGAAGAGACGGACTATCTGTTATCGTTGGCGGATCGCGATTCTTCCATTGTCGGAGTGGTAGGATGGATCGATCTGTTCGATCCGGAGCACCGCCGGCATTATGAGCGATTTCGGCAACACCCGAAATTTATCGGCTTTCGCATCATGATTCAGGATATGCCGGATGCCAATGTGATCCTGGAGCCTTCATTCGTCCAAGCATTGAACGAATATGTCAAGGATGATGTTCCGATCGATCTTCTTGTTCGGAGTCATCAGCTTGAGCCGCTGCTGAAGTTAATCCAACAGGTCCCCGGCATCCGCGGAGTCATCGATCATCTGGGCAAGCCGCCGATCCGAAGCGGACAGATCGAACCCTGGGAGAGCTTCATGAAACAAATCGCCCGTTTTCCGCGCATCTACTGCAAGCTCTCCGGTATGGTGACCGAGGCGGAGCATCGCCGGTGGAGCCAGGAAGATTTTAATGCGTATGTACATAAAGTGACGGCGATGTTCGGTCCTGATCGGGTCATGTTCGGCAGCGATTGGCCTGTGTGCCTGCTATCGGCTGAATATGACCAAGTGGTTGACGTACTGGCAGAAGCGCTGCCGAAGCCATGGGGGGAACGGGAACATGCGCGATTGTTCGGTCTGAATGCCAAGGCGTTCTATAAGTTGGAAAAGGATGGTGTTCATCATGAAATACCGTAAGTTAGGCCGAACCGGTCTGGATGTTTCCGTATTAGGCTTCGGAGCTTCTTCGCTAGGCTCCGTCTTTCGGGAAACCGACGACAACGAGGGAATCCGTACCGTGCACGCAGCCATGGAGGCGGGCATCAATTTGATCGATGTATCCCCTTATTACGGATTGACGAAGGCGGAAACCGTGCTTGGCAAAGCTATTCAGCAGGTACCGAGGGATAAGTTCATCCTATCAACGAAAGCAGGCCGTTATGGCGAGAATGATTTTGATTTCACGTCCAGGCGGATTATCGACAGCATGGATGAGAGCTTGAAGCGACTCCAAACCGATTACGTGGACATTCTCTTTTTGCATGATATTGAGTTCGCTCCAGCATCCGTTGTGATGGAGGAGGCCCTTCCTGCACTCCAGCTCTTAAAAGAAAAAGGGAAAATCCGGTTTGGAGGGATTTGCGGTTTGCCTCTGCAGCTGTTTGAAAAACTGCTGCCCCAAGTCGAAGTGGATGCCATCATTTCTTACTGCCATTATTCTTTGAACGATCAGACGCTTACCGGTTTGCTGCCGCTGCTTGACGAAGAGGGAATTGGGCTCATCAATGCATCTCCCTTATCTATGGGCCTTCTCGGTCCCAGAGGAGCGCCGTCCTGGCATCCGGCTTCAACGGAAATCAAGGAAGCCTGCAGACGTGCGGCTGAGTATTGTGCTAAAGCTGGAACGGATATTGCGAAGCTAGCCGTGCAATTCTCAACCTCGAATGAACAGATCCCGACGACGCTGGTCAGTACGGCCAATCCCGACAATATAAAACGTAATGCTGCTTGGACGGAGGAGCCGCTGGATCAAACCCTCTTAGCCGAAGTATTGAAGATATTGGAGCCCGTACAAGGGCGGACCTGGACAAGTGGACGTCCGGAATACAATGAAGGCATCGGATTATGAAGAGGAGGCTGCTGGGATGAAGGGAATCGTATGTCAAGGGATCGGGGAATTTCAATACCGCGAGGATTTGCCCGAGCCTCCATTGCTCGAAGGAGAAGCCATCGTCCGCATCAAGCGGATCGGGATTTGCGGCACGGATCTGCATGCCTATCGTGGTAATCAGCCTTTTTTTACGTACCCGCGTATTCTCGGCCACGAGCTATCCGGTATCATTGAAAAAGTCGGAGCTAACGAAGAGGGATTGAAGCCTGGAGACACCGTCTGCGTCATTCCTTACATTCACTGTGGGGAATGTTTGCCTTGCCTTAGAGGCAAGACAAACTGTTGTAGATCGTTGAAGGTGATGGGTGTGCATATCGATGGCGGCATGCGCGAGCGCATCTCCGTTCCGATTCGCCATTTGATGCGGACGGAAGGGCTCACCTTGGATCAGGCTGCCTTGATAGAACCGCTTGCTATCGGGGCTCATGGCGTTAAACGGGCGAACGTGACCCGCAAGGATACGGTTTTAGTCATCGGAGCCGGTCCGATCGGACTCGGGATCATGGTTTTTGCCAAAGCGTTGGGGGCTACCGTTATGGCCATGGATATGAACGCTGATCGGTTAGCCTTCTGCAAAGCCTGGGCAAAGGTAGATCATACCATCCAGGCGGGAGAAGAACCGTCCGTTCTTTCGGCTTTAACGAATGGTGAATTTCCCTCCATCGTTTTGGACGCAACGGGAAACCAACAATCCATGAACAATGCTTTTCATAGGGTCGCACACGGGGGGACCCTGGTGTATGTCGGTTTGATCCAAGGAGACATTACATTTCAGGATCCCGAATTCCATAAACGGGAATTGACGCTGATGGGCAGCCGTAACGCGACCAGGGATGATTTCCATGATGTGATGAAGCGGATCTCGGAAGGCGGCATTGATGTAAATCCGTACATAACCCATCGATGCCGTTTTGACGATTTAATCCAAGAATTTCAGGGCTGGCTCCGTCCTTCCGCCAAGGTGATTAAGGCGATGGTGGAACTTTGAACCATCTATTTCTTAATTGTATCTTGCAGTGTATGATAACAGTATGTCTTCATTCTTTCCGCGCAGGTTCTCTTCCATTAACGGATGAGGATTTTGCCATATTCAGCAAATCGTAAACGGTTACATTAGAAATCACGGCGGGTATGAAAGGGATATGCCCTGGTAATCTCAGGGCTTTTTTTTAATGGTATTCATACGAGTATGAATGCGAAAGGTAACAAAGCTGCAAGGGGGACAGGTATGAAACCCATATTCAAGATCATGATCGTGGATGACGAAATGCTTGTCAGGCAGGGAATTAAGCATCTGCTCAATTGGGAACAGGAGGGGTACCAAATCGTCGGTGAGGCTTCTAACGGTTCTGAAGCACTGAGTTTGATGGATGAGGTGAATCCTCACGTCATTCTTACCGATATCGTAATGCCTGTCATGGGCGGGGAGAAACTGGTCAAGCTCGTTAAGGAAAGGTATCCTCACATTGAAATCATCGTGCTCAGCAGTTTCAGTGAGTACGATTACGTCCGGTCTACTTTTCAGAGTGGTGTAGCGGACTATATCCTGAAGCCGAAGTTGGAAGCCAATTATCTGTTATCCATCCTCAATAAGACGACGGCCAAAATGGTCGCCATGAAGCCGGAGGATGATCCAAGCGCGGATCGAGAGGAAGGGCAGGTCTTGCAAGCCATTGAGAAACTTATGACCGGATATGAGACTGCGCTGGAGCCTGTGGTGTTGGATTCGAAATTCCCTTATGGACAGTATTTGTTCTTTGGGGCGGATATGAAACATATGAAAGATTCCGGTGACAAATGGAGTTTCGGAAACGAACTGGAACGAGGACTCCAGAAGCTTGCTTTGTCCGAGATCGTGTATATGCGGTTGAAGTTTATCAACGATACGGCGCTTTTTCTGCTCAATGTAAGTCCTGAACGCTGGGACGAGCTTGTTATTGAACTCCGGCATCTCATCTCCCAAATGGCACATTTTTCGAAAGAGACGCATTTCGTGATCAGCCGAAGCTTCACAGAATTTAAGAGTCTTGGTGAGATTTATCATGACAATTATTTAAAACTCATGCGATATGGCTTTTTCCTGGAGGATCGGACTTTGATTGAACATGAACATTTGCCGGCCCTTCCGGATGCGTATCTCGAATATGACATGGGTGAATTCATGGAGCAGTTGAAACGTAGGCAGTACCAGAAGGCCTTCACCGGTTTTTTGGAATACGTTCACCTGCGTTCGATGGATTATCGTACGGATATTTTCGAATTTAAATCATTTCTGGGGAATTTCATATTTAACGTAACAACCACGTTTGGAAAAATGAAGGTGGAGACTGGGAGCCTGGAGAATGCCAAATACGATTATTTCCGAAAAATAGACGAAGCCAGGTATGCCGGAGAAGCCATCGCCGTTGTTGAAACTTTTATTCAGGAAGCTGAACGCGCGATAGGCGAGACGAATACATCGGTGAATCCCAATATGACCCGGCTGCTCGAATATATACAGGACCATTACGCAGATCCCATCACGCTCACGGGGGTGGCCAGGCAATTTCACTTCAACGCTTCTTATCTGTCGAGTTATTTCGCTGCGTATAACGGAGAAGGTTTCAGTGAGTACCTCAATAAAATTCGGTTGGAAAAAGCCATGGAGCTGCTCATGACAACGGAACACACGATTTCCGATATCAGCGCAAGCGTGGGATATTCGGATCAGAGTTATTTCACCAAGGTGTTCAAGAAGCAGACCGGCATCTCCCCGAGCCAGTTTCGGAGACAAGACATGCGGGAGATACGGGAATCATGATCGCAAATGCTATAAACAAGCTTAGAAAACAGGGCCTATTCCTTAAGCTGTTTCTTGTGACCCTCATCAGCATCGTTACCGTATCACTCCTGACGCTGTCCATTACCATCAGCATGTCGGAAAAATTATTTCTGCAGACCTTCAGCATCACGAACGGCAAGCTGTTAAACCAGATGAAGTCAAACCTGGAGTCCTATAATAACGCTATAGCAACCGGTGCCACCATGATCGCCCAGAATGCGGCAATCCGCAGCTATTTATCAGGCGGAGAGACGGAGGCTGTGGCGCTTGCGATGAAAACGTACCAGATGACAGAGGGCATGAAGTCGATTCAGTCCAACTTTAGCGCCTATGACGTTGGCATCATGATCGTTGGAGCGAATGGCAGAAGTTATTCTACCGATCCTTGGTATTGGTCTGTCTCAGCCGAGGAATTGAAGGATCACCCGATTACAAAATCAACCATGGCTCATCCTGCGCAAATCTTATATCAGCTCTATCGCGGCGAGGATCATAGCGCAGACGCACAGGAGCCCATGCTCGTTGCTTCCAAAGCTCTCTTTGATCAGTCGACCGGCAAAATTTACGGCACTCTGTACGTGATCATTCGCGACCGGAATTTTAAACCCTTCTATGCGAATTTTACAAGCGAAGGCAATGACGTCGTGCTGTTGAACGAGGAAGGGGTCATTGTATCCAGCAACAGGACCGAATTGATCGGGATGTCGGATGAGGGACTGCTTCAAGAGGTCGTAACGGATCAGGGCGAGGGAGAGGACAATCAATCTGCCTATGTGATGGGGAACGAACGAATTGTGTTCTCGGAATACCTGCCGGAATTTGAATTTTATTTGGTCAATATGATCGACAAGAAAGCCGTGACCGGACAGATGGTGAATGCCAAAGCCGTCACCTTGACCATCATGGCCATCGTTGCGATATCACTTATCATTGTTTTTCTGATCACCCGGCGGATGACGCAGTCACTCCGTGTCCTCGTTGGACAAATGTCGAGCATTCCGACGAGCGGATTCGATCATCATGTCGATGTTGCAAACAGCAGTTATGAAGTCAAGGAACTGGGAACGGCGTATAATTATATGCTCGATGCGCTGCATGATTATGTGGATCGATTGATGGAAACCCAGAAGCAGCAGCGAAATGCGGAGCTGGCGGCGCTTCAAATGCAGATCAATCCGCATTTTTTGTACAATACGCTGGCTTCGATCAAATTTCTGGTGCAGCAGGGCAATAAGGAAAAAGCTGCGGGTACGATTAACGCGCTCATATCGCTCCTGCAAAATACGGTCAGCGATATTCATTCCACCATACCTGTCCGGCAGGAGCTGGAGACGCTGAAGCATTATGTATACATCAATCATGTGCGTTACGGAGAGAAAATCCGCGTTCATTACTTTGTGGAGCCGGATAGCCTGGATTATCATATGCCGAAGCTCATTCTTCAGCCTTTTATTGAGAACGCATTCTTCCATGGGTTCAACATCAAGGGAGAGGGAAGGATTCTAATCATGATTGCCGTCCAGGAGGATCAGCTTGTATGTGAAGTTGCAGATGACGGGGACGGAATGAATCTGGAACACAACCCGTCGGAAGAAGACCCGCTGCCTGCGCCGATGAGTAAACGCCAACTGTTCTCCGGCATCGGGATACGCAATGTGGATGACCGAATTAAATTGATGTACGGCGAGAAATACGGGGTCAGCATTATAAGCAAACGCAGTGAAGGAACAAAAATCATCATTACGCTTCCATTGACCCAAAGCTAAAGATATTACAAGAACCTAAAAATAGTACCAGAGCCGGTATGAAAGCGAAAACAGGATCCAATAATAGCACCAAAGCTGACAAAGATAGTGCCAATGAAAACGAATACAAAATGATAAGATGGAGGCGTAGTAGAGAAAACGCTTCCATCTTTTATTGTTTTCAGACTAAAAAGGGGGTTTACGCATTGAAAAAATTTATGAGTTTACTGCTGGCCAGTGTTGTTCTTTTGTCGGCATGTTCCTCGGGTGGTACGGAAGGCGGTTCTAGCAGCAACGGCAGCTCTAGCGGTGAAGGCAGTGCTGCTCCAAAAGAGATTACGGTTTGGGCTTGGGACCCGGCATTTAATATTGCCGCCATGAATGTTGCTAAAGAAGCTTATGCCCAAGTGAATCCGGACGTCACGATTAATGTTGTAGAGAATGCGCAGGCCGATATCGTTCAAAAGCTGAACACCGGGTTGAATTCCGGTTCCACCAAAGGCTTGCCTAACATCGTGCTCATTGAGGATTATCGTGCGCAGAGCTTCTTGCAAGCGTATCCGGACTCCTTCTACGAATTGACGGACATCGTGAAAGTGGATGACTTCGCGGATTACAAGATCGGCCCGACCAGCGTTGACGGTAAGCAGTACGGCGTTCCGTTTGACTCCGGCGTGACGGGAATGTACGTGCGAACGGATTATCTCGAGCAGGCAGGCTACAGTCTGGATGACCTGCAGGACATCGACTGGAAGCAGTACATCGAGATGGGCAAGGCCGTTAAAGAGAAAACCGGCAAAAGCATGATTACGCTCGATCCTAACGATCTGGGACTTATCCGCATGATGATCCAATCCGCGGGGGCATGGTACACGGCGGAAGATGGCCAAACGCCGACGATTGCAGGCAATGCTCCATTGAAGGAAGCCTTTGAATTGTACAAAGAAATGATGGATTCCGGCATCGTGAAGGTGAACTCGGACTGGAGCCAATTCGTTGGAGCGTTCAACAGCGGTGAAGTGGCTACCGTGCCGACCGGCAACTGGATCACTCCTTCGATCAAAGCCGAAGCTTCCCAATCCGGTAAATGGGCGGTAGCCCCGCTGCCTAAGCTTGCGGCAACAGAAGGCTCTGTCCATGCTTCCAACCTGGGCGGCAGCTCCTGGTATGTGATGAATGTAGACGGCAAAGAAGCAGCAGCGGAGTTCCTCGCGAAGACGTTTGCTTCCGACGCTGAGCTGTATCAGACATTGAATACACAAGTCGGGGTGATCGGCACCCTGAAAGCCGCCGCAAGCGGAGAAGCTTACGCGGCAGCGGATGAGTATTTCCAAGGGCAAAAAGTCGTATCGGACTTTGCGACTTGGACTGAACAAATTCCTAACGTGAACTACGGCATGAACACGTACGCCATCGAGGATATTATGGTCGTTGCCATGCAGGCGTATCTCGGCGGTAAAGATGTGGATACCGTTCTGAAAGATGCGCAGACGCAAGCCGATACGCAAATTCGTTAAACACACTCAGGCAGTACCATATTATATATGCCCTTGCTCCTTCTTCTCCTGTAAAGTGGACATCTGCTGAAGGAAGGGGAGCGAGGGCTTTATGTTCTCTATCCGTAAGAAATGTGATCAACAGAAGGGTGTGGAGTGGTGTGAATACAGAACAAGCCAGGCTAAGCCCGCAAATTCACAAGGGCCTTAACAGTCAAAGGCGGATGCGTTTGACAGGTTGGTTCTTTGTCCTTGTACCGGTTGTCATGATTAGTATTTTTTATTTTTATCCGATGGTTCAAGCGTTAATCCTATCCTTCAAATCAGGCAGAGGCAGCAATCTTCAGTTTGTCGGTATAGACAACTATATTCGCCTGTTCAGCGATACCACCTTCCTTACGGCCGTCAAGAACACATTTATTTACTTACTCGTTCAGGTCCCGGTCATGCTGGTGCTGGCGCTCTTTATCGCTGTGCTGCTCAATGACGATCGATTGAAGTTCAAAGGTTTTTTCAGAACGGCGATTTTCCTGCCTACGGTAACCTCGCTTGTCGCGTACTCCGTCGTTTTCAAGTACATGTTCGGAGCCGACGGCATCGTCAATAAATTTCTGGTGAATCTTCATCTCATCCAGGAGCCGATTCAATGGATTACCGACCCTTTCTGGGCCAAAGTGACGATTATCATCGCGATCACCTGGCGTTTTACGGGCTATAATATGATTTTCTATTTATCCTCACTGCAAAATATTGATAAATCCGTATATGAAGCTGCCCGCATCGATGGTGCGAATGCCTTCACGCAGTTTTTCAAAATTACGATTCCGCTGTTGAAGCCGATCATTTTGTTTACGACGATCACATCGACCATTGGAACGCTCCAGTTGTTTGACGAGGTGGTTAACATCACCAAGGGCGGTCCCGGAAACGCAACCATGTCGATATCGCAATATATTTACAACCTTTCCTTCGAATACACGCCTGACTTCGGATACGCGGCTACCGTTTCCTATTCGATTGTACTCATGGTGGTCATATTGACGATGATCCAGAACAAAGTTGGAGGTGATAAGAGATCATGAGAACCAAACGCGTGTTTACTTACCTGTTTTTAATTATCGCTGCTCTGGTCTCCATCTTCCCGTTTATCTGGATGGTTGTCAGCGCCACCAATCCGTCCGTGGACGTAACGAAAGGGACGCTGCTGCCGGGTTCGCACCTGGTCAAGAATATCAACAATCTGTTCAGCTCCGTGGACATGTGGCAGGCTCTCTGGAATTCCGCGAAAATCTCGGTGGTGACTACCGTGCTTTCCCTGCTGGTAGCATCAGCGGCGGGGTATGGATTTGAGATGTACCGCAGCCGCGGCAAAGATATTGTATTTAATATCCTGCTGGCCTCGATGATGATTCCGTTCGCGGCGATCATGGTGCCTTTATTTCAAATGTTTGCCAAAGTATCGGGGGTTGTGCCCTTTCTAGGCATTGATACGGCAGGGGCTGTCATCCTGCCGACATTCACGACGGCGTTCCTCATCTTCTTCTTCCGTCAAAGCACAAAAATGTTTCCGAAGGATATGATGGAAGCCGGTCGCATCGATGGGCTTTCGGAGATCGGCTTATTCTTCCGCATCTATATGCCGACGATGAAATCGACCTATGCCGCCGCAGCGATTATTACCTTCCTGAACAGCTGGAACAACTATTTGTGGCCGCTGATCGTGCTGCAATCGCCGGAGAATATGACCGTGCCGCTGCTGATATCGAATCTGGGATCAGGCTATGCTCCCGACTATGGTTTGATCATGTCCGCGATTGTCATTACGACGCTGCCGACGGCGCTGGTGTTCTTCATGATGCAGAAGCAATTTGTTGCCGGAATGACAGGTTCTGTTAAATAAAGTTGGAAAATGGAGGGAAACAGATGAAACAGCAGGTTGAACGAGGAGTCGCGCCAAGCCTTGCATGGTTGTCCGACCCCGGCATATTTGCGGTAAGCAGGATGCCCGCGCACTCCGATCATCGGTATTACGAAACGATACTTGAAGCCGAACAGCTTGGAGAGATGCCTTGGCGCCGGAGCCTGAATGGAAGCTGGAAGTTTAGTTATGCTCATAATGCCAAGGAACGTCAAGCGGATTTTTATAGAATGGACGTTTCCTGCAGAGGATGGGATGATATTGAGGTTCCCGGACATATCCAGCTTCAGGGGTATGGGCAGCCGCAGTATGTGAATACGATGTACCCCTGGGATGGTCAGGAGTTTCTTAGACCCCCGTTGATCTCAGAGGACCACAATCCGGTGGGCAGTTATGTGAAGTTTTTCAACGTTCCTCCAAGCTGGTCGCAGCGTCCGCTGTATATCTCTTTTCAGGGAGTTGAAACGGCTTTCTATGTATGGCTCAACGGGGAGTTTGTTGGTTACAGCGAAGACAGCTTTACGCCGAGCGAATTTGACCTCACGCCGTACTTAACCGAGGGTGAGAATAAGCTGGCTGTCGAGGTTTACCAACGCAGCACCGGAAGCTGGCTGGAGGATCAGGACTTTTGGCGCTTTTCCGGTATTTTTCGAGACGTGTATCTGTATACGGTACCGGACGTTCATGTGCAGGATCTGCATGTTCAAACCGATTTGGATGAAACGTATGAACTTGGAACGCTGAAGGCTGCCATGCAGCTCAGGGGCAAGTCCGCTTCGAAAGTAGTCCTTGAGCTCAAGGATCCAGCAGGAAATCCAGTGGTCCGGGGCGAGACCGGAGCTTCCGGGGGGACGGCGTCGATTGCGTTAGCTGCCGGGAAGGTCCAGCGGTGGAGCGCAGAAGAACCTAATTTATATACGCTGTACGTATCCGTCTATGACGCATCCGGAAACCTTGTGGAAGTTGTGCCGCAAAAGGTAGGCTTCCGCAAATTCGAGATGATCGACAAAGTGATGCACTTAAACGGCAAGCGCATTGTATTCAAAGGTGTCAACCGGCACGAATTTAATTCCCGCCGCGGACGCTGCATTACGAAAGAGGATATGCTGTGGGATATCAAGACATTGAAGCAGGCGAATATTAACGCCGTACGGACGTCGCATTATCCGAATCAGACGCTGTGGTATGAGCTGTGTGATGAGTACGGCGTGTATGTCATCGACGAGATGAATTTGGAGACACATGGATCATGGCAGAAAATGGGGGCCGTTGAGCCATCCTGGAACATACCGGGCAGCAGGCCGGAATGGCAGGATATCGTGTTGGACCGTGCGATTTCCATGATGGAGAGGGATAAGAACCACCCATCGATATTGATCTGGTCTTGCGGCAACGAATCTTATGCCGGAGAAGTCATTCGGAACGTTGCGAATGTTTTTCGGGAGAAGGACCCTACCCGGCTCGTGCATTACGAAGGGGTGTTCCATAACCGGGAATATGACGATGCGAGCGATATGGAGAGCCGCATGTATGCCAAACCGGCGGATATTGAACAGTATCTGTTAAACGATCCTTCCAAGCCCTACATCAGCTGCGAGTACATGCATGCCATGGGCAATTCCGTTGGCGGTTTGCATAAATACACGGAGCTGGAGCAGAAGTTTCCGATGTATCAAGGCGGCTTCATCTGGGATTTCATGGATCAGGTTATCATGAAACGTGATCGTTATGGCAAGCCTTTTATGGCTTATGGAGGGGATTTTAATGATCGTTCAACTGATTACAATTTCTCCGGCAACGGCATCGTATATGCGAATCGGACATGGTCCCCCAAAATGCAGGAAGTGAAATTCCTGTATCAGAACGTCAAGCTGATTCCGGATCGTTGTGGCGTCGCGATCCGAAACGAGAACCTGTTTGTGGGCTTGGATGCTTATGAAGTTAAATATTGCCTGAGTTTAGAGGGAAGGAAAATCTACAGCGGAGCGGTATGCACCCAGGTTGGTCCCGGTGAAGAGCGATATGTAAAGCTGGAATTGCCTGAGGCTGGGTATCCAACCGGTGAGTATACGCTGGACGTTTCACTCGTGCTCAAGAAGGAATCGTTATGGGCGGAAGCCGGCTACGAAATTGCTTTTGGACAGCATGTATTCTCAGTGGAGAACCCGTTGGCTGTTGACGCTCCTGACCATACGCAAGCGTCGGAGGCGGAACGCCTGAAATCAGATTCAGGAATTTCGCACGATACGGCTGCGAATGATTTCCGTGTAGTTGAAGGGGACGTAAATATCGGCGTTCATGGACGTGATTTCTCCGTTTTGTTCTCGAAGCAGGCAGGGACCCTCATATCCATCAAGTATGCGGGACGGGAGATGATCTCTTCGCCGCCGGTGCCGCTCTTCTGGAGAGCGATGACGGATAACGATAAAGGAGCGGGACTGCCTTTCGATTCCGCGCTGTGGTATGCTGCAAGCCTGACCCGAAGAACGTTAAGCTGCGAACTTATGGAGGACTCGGACCGCGCGACCGTGACCTACGTGTATAAACTGAGCGTGTCCGAGGAAATACGGGTGCGTGTATCGTACACGGTATTCACCGATGGCAGCATTCAGGTAAAGGCGGGGTACCAAGGAGAACCGGGCTTGCCGAAGCTGCCGATCTTTGCCCTTACGTTCAAAGTACCAGCGGACTACGACAACCTGGATTGGTATGCAAACGGACCGGAAGAGAATTATATCGACCGTGCGTTCGGAGCTAGATTGTGTCGCTTCCGCAATCGTGCGGCGGATAATGTATCAGCCTACTTGGTACCGCAGGAATCGGGCAATCGTACGGGGGTGCGTGAAGTATCCATAACTAGCGATCAAGGCCATGGCATTACGATTGAGGCACCATCGGCAGCACCGGTAGAAGCCAATATATCGCCGTATACCGCATTCGAGCTGGAGAATGCGACGCATCATTATGAGCTGCCGAACGTTCACCATACCGTTGTTACCATTGCCGGGCGGCAAATGGGGGTTGGGGGTGACGACAGCTGGGGGGCTCCGGTTCATGAAGAGTATCAAATCGATCCTTCGACGGACATGTTATTTGAATTTACGATTCGCAGAGCTTAATGTAAGCTTCGATAACCGTTGCCCTAATATTAGGGTTGGGGGAATAGAAAACGCCGAAATCCTTATTTAAGGGCTTCGGCTTTTTTATTTTAGCTACCGAAATGGACAAGAATCACTGCCCAGATGGATGAATTGACACAAGAGGGAATAGTGTATATATTATATATATACGGTATGCACTTAATTAACAGCAGTGGGGTGAACGGCATAAAAATCATATTATCCAACGCATCGAGCGATCCGATTTACATACAGATTATGAACCAGATTAGACAGAGCATCCTGAGCGGGGAATTGCGCGCAGGCGACAGCCTGCCTTCCATTAGGCAGCTTGCTAAGGATTTGCAGGTTAGTGTTATTACCACTAAGCGTGCCTATGAAGAATTGGAGAACGAAAAACTAATCGACTCGGTCGTAGGTAAGGGATGTTTCGTATCAGGGGCAAATAAAGATTTCATCAGGGAGCAGCGCATGAAGCGATTGGAAGAGAAAATGATGAATATCATTCGAGAAAGCAAGGAATTAAATATGAGTCAACAAGATGTAATCGATCATCTGACTTTACTGTTCGAGGAGGAGCAAACACCATGAATGCAATCGAATTACGTAATTTAACGAAAACATACCCTCTTTTCAAAGTCGATCATGTCTCTCTGGATGTGAAACAAGGCTACATTACCGGACTCATTGGTCCGAATGGTGTTGGTAAAAGCACCTTAATCAAGATGATGCTCGGCATGATCCGTCCCGATTCCGGCAGCGTAAAAATACTCGGCCTGGATATGCCTAATCATGAAGTCGACATTAAACAGCGCATCGGCATTGTCTCGGATGATTGCTTCTATTATGAGCATCTTACGATTCGTGATACGAAGCGAATGATCGCACCTTTTTACAGCCATTGGAATGAAAAGAAATTTAACCGCTGCCTCGAACAATTCGAATTGTCTCCTAAGAAGAAGGTTGAAGATTTATCCAAGGGAATGAAGATCAAACTCTCCCTTGCCATTGCTTTATCCCATGAGGCTGAACTCCTGGTCATGGATGAGCCGACTTCCGGACTCGATCCTGTGTTCAGAAGGGAAATGCTCGATCTGCTTGCGGATATGATGCAGGACGAAAAAAATACGATTATCTTCTCGACCCATATTACGACGGATTTGGACCGCATAGCTGACTACATTACTTTCGTCAATGACGGAAAACTCGTATTCAATGAAGCGAAAGATGATGTGCTTGAGAGATACGCGATCGTGAAGGGCGACTTGCAACTGATTGATTCGGATATTCGTAAGGAGTTTATCGGAATTCGTGAAACGGCGCTTGGTTTTGAGGGCTTAGTAGATAATAGACAAAAGGCCGCGAAGCTGTTTAGCAATAATGCTATTTTAGAAAAACCATCCTTAGAAGACATCATGTACTTCACGGCCAAGGGAGGACGAGTTCATGCTTAATTTGCTTCGCAAAGACCTCATCGCTTTAAAAAGCTCACTGTGGACGATTCTTCTTTATCTCGCTGTATTCAGTGTCGCTTTTATACCAAAAAGTAAAATGTCTATTTATTTTGTAGGAATCTATACCGCTTTCGGCTCCATTATTCTCGCTACGATGATCGATATCAAAAACCATAACCATAAATTTCTGGTCACGCTGCCGATTAGTCGCAAACATATTGTTCTAGCCAAATACATAACAGCCGTCATATATACCCTTTTTGGGGTCATTGCTTCTTACGGGATTCACCGGTTCATTAATCTTTCATTCCCGCAGCTTGAAAAGCCGGATTACACGGTATGGTCCATATTGGTTTCAGTAGGAATGCTGCTTGTTCTCATTTCTATCTATATGCCTCTTTTTTACGCGCTTAGTAAAAAAGGAGCCGGAATTATCAATGCCGTATTCATGATCTCCTTAATCATCCTGGCACAACCTGCAGCGGTGCTAATGAATATGGTGAGCGAGAAAGGCGTCATTAGCGACCAAACCTTACTTCTTATTCTAATGGGTATCGTAGCCGTATTCATCGCTTCCTATTTCTTAACGGTAAGCCTATTTACTAGAAAAGACTTATAAGAGTCCCGCGGATGAATATTAAAATTAGGTGATAAATGTAAAAAAGGAGAGCACATCCATTGAAAGAGACACAACATAAAGCTCGTTCTTTCCGGAATGGTTCACACCTTATAAAGCCCAAGAACACAACTTATTCTCTGCCATTTTTGCCGTTACATTACTCCCGGCAGCTTTAATAGGTGCAGTAAAGGACCTTGTTTCTAGAAAATGAATTCACGACACCAGGGAAGAAAAAGACGAAATACCAAAATGCACAAAAGGCCCGACTTTAAACGATGTCGGGCCTTTCATTGTTAAGGCATAAACGGAGGATTGAATTACCTGCTCCGTCGATGCATCAGAATGTTAAGGAGAACCTTCATGCTGAACATGATATCGTCCTTTGGGTATCACATGGGGAGAGCCTGACACGGGGTCTTGGATTACCGAGCAATCCAGCCCGAATATGTCTTGGATCATCGTGCTCGTAATGACTTGGGATGGCGTACCTTCAGCCACAAGCAACCCATTATGGAGCGCAAAGATATGGTCGGCATAACGGGCGGACAGGTTGATATCATGCAGAACCATGACAATCGTCGTTCCATATTTTCGGTTTAGGTCTGTGAGCAAGTCAAGAATTTCGATCTGATAAGTAATATCTAAAAAGGTTGTAGGTTCATCGAGCAGTAAAATATCGGTTTGCTGCGCCAGCGCCATAGCGATCCAGACGCGCTGTCTTTGACCGCCGGACAGCTCGTCGATGTGATGATTGGCAAGCTCCGTGATATTCATGATTTCCATCGCTTCGGAAACGGCCTCTTCATCCTTTTTTGTCCACCCGCTAAACCACGACTGGTGTGGAAACCTTCCGCGTCCCACCAAGTCCGCGACGGAGATCCCTTCAGGAACAATGGGAGACTGCGGCAGCAGACCCAATACACGAGCCAGCTCTTTGGGCGGTATATGGCCGATAGGCTTTCCGTCCAGCGTAACTTGACCAGATGTAGGTTTTATCAGCCTTGCCATGGTTTTCAGAAGCGTAGATTTTCCGCACCCGTTGGCTCCAATAATCACGCTGATCTTATGACTGGGGATGGCAAGACTAATGTCGTGAATGATGGTTTTATGATCGTATCCCGCTACCGTTTGCTCAGCTTTAAAAATATGCGTAGGTTTCATTATAAATTTCCCTTTCGATTCATTCGGATCAGCAAGAAAATCAAATAAGGCGCTCCGAGGATTCCGGTTATGATGCCCACAGGAAATCGGACCTCAAAAGCAAACTGTCCGACCAGGTCGGCAGCCAAAACCAGATTCACGCCAACAAGTCCCGCCGGGATTGCGTTCGAAAACCCGACGCCAACCAATCTCTTGGCGATCGGTCCCGAGAGGAAAGCGACAAAAGCGATGGGACCCGTGGTAGCGGTAGCGATTGCGATCATGCAGACGGAGCTTAAGATAAGGACCATTCGGGTCAGGTCCGTATTCACGCCGAGAGACGCGGCGGATTGTTCTCCCAGTTCCAGTACACTTAGATGTTTCCCCAGCATGACAACGATAGGCGTACCAATCAGAACCGATATCACCAGAGCCGGAAGCTCATGCATTTGGGAGCCATTAAGGCTGCCGCTAAGCCATCTGAACGCTGTCGGAATGTCTTGCTCCGCGCCAACCAAGAGAAGATACGATATGGCTGCGTTTAGCATGGCCTGCATGCCGATACCGACCAAAATTAATCGCCCGACGGAAAAAGGTTTTGCCCTAGACAACAGATAAATGAGGGTTACGGTAGCCAGACCTGCGACCACCGAAGCAATGGAAACAACAGCATTGCTTGTATGAAGAATGATAATGCAAAAAACGGCCGCCGCGCTCGAGCCGGAAGTAATCCCGATGACATTCGGGTTCGCAAGAGGGTTACGCAGCATCGTCTGGAAGGTGTTACCGGCCAGGCCAAAAGCAAATCCGGCAAAAAGGCCGGCCAGCATTCTCGGCAGGCGTATAGTATTCAAAGCAAAAGATACCCCTTTGATGTTCTCTCCCGAAAGTGCCCGGACGACATCCTGTACGGGATAAATGGTACTCCCGAGTAAAAGCATGGCACAGCAGAGCACGCAGGCAAGTAACGCAAGGAAGCTGGTAACAAGAATCCATCGACGGCGTCTTTGACGCCTGCCTGCCATAATGAACGCAACAGTTTTATTTTTCATAATGAACGCACTTTCGCTTTCATAGCTAATATGATTAGGATCGGTGCCCCGATAAAGGCTGTGACTACCCCGACTTCAAGTTCTCCGGGGCTGCCGACCAGCCTGCCGATAACATCGGATATCGTTAATATGACAGCTCCCGAAATGGCAGACATCGGTATAATATAACGCAAGTCGGAGCCAAGAAGAAGGCGTATGACATGCGTTGACAAAAGCCCGATAAAACCTATGGGCCCTGCCAGCGCCGTAGTCGCCCCGCATAAAAGAACTCCGGCAAAAGCCGCACCAAGCCGCAGTACTCCTGTACGAACGCCCAGTCCGGTCGCGACGTCGTCTCCAAGCGCCAACGCATTCAATGCCGAGGACGAAATGATGCCTAACAGCATGCCGACTCCGAGAAACGGTGCGAACGTAGCCATATCGCTCCAGTTCGCTGAACCCACGCTGCCCACTTGCCAGAATCTGAATTGATCCATGACATAGGAGCGTGGAATCATGATTGCGCTAACTAACGAAGAGAGGGCGGCGCTTGTGGCGGCTCCCGCCAACACAAGCTTAAGGGGCGTAGCACCGCCACGCCCCATGGAACCGATTCCGAATACAAACACTGCGGTAATGGTTGCTCCGGCTAAAGCTAGCCAAATATATTGATTTGCGGTGCTAATATTCAAGAACGCAATTCCGCAAACCACAAACAATGCTGCGCCGGTGTTGACGCCCAGGATGCTCGGGTCTGCAATCGGGTTGCGAGTGACGGCTTGCATAAGTGCCCCGGAAACGCCGAGTGCCGCACCGCAAAACAAACTGAAAATCGTTCGAGGAATCCTTTTGCGGACCACGTTTGCTCCGTAGGAATCGATGTCCGGATGAAATAATCCGTCCATCAATTCATGAAATCGGATCGGCCGGGAGCCTAAGGTGAAAGATGCGAGCACGCTTATACCGAGCAAAACCAAACATATCACCAGAACCCATGTGAAATTTCTCGGAATGCGGGAGTTTAGCACTTTGTTTTCTGAAACGGATGAACTATTCATTTACTTTGCTAATAGCTCCTGCGAGTAATTCCAGGTAGTCATCGATGGTGTAAGAGATGGAAAGGGGGTTCGGATTTCCGGAAGCCGCCAGTGGTGTACCGTTGCCAATAAATACGACGGAGCCTCTTTGAATAGCCGGAATCTTGCCAAGCAGAGAGTCTGCTTTAACGGCTTCATATAAACTCTCATCACCATATCCGACCAAAATGTCCGCATCGTTCAGGACATCAGCGTTCTCAGCGCTTAAATTCAGCGAGTAGTTGGTAGCATCGGTAATCTGACTCGTAACACTTTCAGGATATTCCATTCCAAGCTCCATCAGGAAAGAGCCGCGAGGGTCAGCAGGGGTATAGATATGCAATTTGGACATGTCTTTCGCCGAGAAATTGACCCAAACTACTTTCTTACCTTGCATCTCAGGATGCTCGCTTGCTTTTTCCTTGACCAGGTTCTCCGTATCCTTAATGAGCTGTTCGCCTTCCGCTTTCATGCCCATGCCGGTTGCATTTAACATCACTTGTTCCCGCCAAGTCGTGAGCCAAGGAGTCGTCGGGTACGCCACGACCGGAGCGATCTTGGTTAGAATATCGTAGTCTTCCTGCGTGATTCCGGAGTAGGCTGCCAGAATGACATCCGGGTCGGCATCGGAAATGGCCTCGAAATCAAGGCCGTCCGTATCCTGAAAAACATTAGGCTCACTCACGCCAAGTTCCTTAAGCTTTTCAGCGGTCCAAGGCAAAAGTCCGCTGTCGTCCTGAACGCCGTAATTCGCGGCAGAAAAGCCTACAGGAACAACGCCAAGAGCAAGAGCCACATCATGATTAGCCCATTGAATCGTAGCTACACGTTCAGGCTTGCTTTTAATGACGGTTTCGCCAAAAGCGTGCTTGATTACGATCGGATATTCAACATCTGTATCTTGGGAAGCAGGTGTTTCCGTCTTAGGCGTTTCTGTGCTTGACGAAGCCTTTTCCGTCGCAGCCGGTGCAGGTGTTGAGCTTGATGGCTGGCTCGAACAGCCGACCAGCAGAATCAGGATCATTGCCGAAATAAATAATGCCCTTAATGAAACTTCACGTTTTTTAATCACGTACAAACCCTTCCTTCTAATAAAATGGTACAAATTAGCACATGAAAATGATAATCATTATCATATATTGGTGTGGATGGCTTGTCAATGAAAAATTCTCGATCATACTTTGCGATTCAGAAGGAGGAACAGCCTTTCTTTTATCGAAAGAAATGACTACGAGCTGCATATTAATCAAAGAATTTATTTCCCTGATATGTAAGACGGAGGTGACCGAATGGAACGGAATGATGATCCAAAAAATTCAGCTCTTGCTCCTGAAGAAAATCAAAGTGAAGAAAAGGAACGACGCCCCATGTCGACCAGCAGCGGACTGCTGGAATCGGCCATCGACAAATTTGCCAGAGAAGGCGGCTTTGACGATTTGCCGTTGAAGGGAAAGCCGATTAAGATCGAAGACGGAGATGTTCTAACCGGGATCATGAAGAACGCGAATTACCAGCCAGCATGGGTTGAGCTGAGAAAAGAAATCGCCGCCGACATCAAGCGGCTCTTGGACCGCCAAGAGTCGAATGCGATTCCAGAGACAGCGTTCGAGGCCATTAATCAAAAGATTATAAAGTACAATCGAATGGTTCCGAATCCACAGCTGCAAAAGGGACTCCTGTCCGAAGTGAATTTGCACGCAGCCTATGATAAATGGGAATAGCTCATGAACTCAAATGTGCTTCTCCCCGTTACCGTTCAGGGGACCAGGTGAAGAAAACGGCGAAAAGGACCTTGAAGCTATCGCTTCAGGGTCCTTTTTTGAATATGATCCATGTCTCGATGTGGGGGTCAGGTCGACCCGATCGGAGAGCCGAGCTGCCAGCACTCACCTCATTTCATTCCGCCAAGCATCCAGCTGCTTCTGCACTTCCTGCCGTACGTCGTCCATGCCTGCTTGCTTCAGCTCCTCGTTAAATTTGGGAAGGATCGTATCCACATCGACGGAGCCTGTCATGAGGCTCGGATAATATTTATGCCAGACCATCTCGATGTTATCGGTTTGAACGGTCAGCTTGGATAGATCGGGCGTAAAGCCGAGCACGGTGGACTTGACGACGCCAGCGTTGTATTTGCGGAATTGATCCCATTTGTCGAGGGGGTCCGGGTTATCGCCGCCCATGGTTTTCAGGATAAACCAATTCCCCTGCGTGTATTGCACTCCTGCATAGCGGCTTGCAGGGGCATCCGGAATCGGGTCGCCATGGCTGTCCTTGTCCGTAGTTAGAACGACTTGCCCTTGTTCATCTAGTGTATAGTGCACGCCTTCAATCCCATAATTAAACAAGTTTCGTATTTCCGGGTCGGTATTGAGCAAATTCAGGAATTTAATGCATTCCACCGGATGCTTGGTATTGGCATTCACCGTCATGATGCCTCCCCGGACGGATTCCGTCGTGACGGTGCTTGGGGTTACGGGATTCGCTACAATCTTGTAGCCGCGATCCTTGCTCCAAGTTGTCTCCGAGAGCGGACCGCCGCCTGAAGACTTCCAGAACACTTTGGCCCCTCGTTTAAGTCCTCCCGGCTCTCGCAAGGCGGCATCCTCATTAATGAAGCCCTCCTTGTAATAACGCCGTAACGTCTCCAGCACCTGCCGCGCTTCCGTGGTTTCGAAGATATTCACGACCTGAGCATTCGGGTCCAGTGATTTGATCATCAAGGGCAATTTATGGTTCATAATATATTCGTATCCATATAGAGCGAAGAAATTGTGGGAATCCCGATCCAATTCCATGGGGATGTAGGCCGGCTCTTCCTGATGAATCATCCGAAGCAGCGGTTCAAGCGATTCCAGCGTATTGTACTTGGTAATGTCGATATTATATTTACTCACGATGGAAGCGGGGTACATCCACTGATCCAGCACGGCTAACTCTTTATTGGTCGGCACACCGTAAATGCTGCCATCATTCATACGTACCCCTTGCCAAAAGATAGGGTCAATGGCGTCGTACATTTCCTTGCCCAGGCCGGCAAGGTAGTCATCCAGCTTCAACCAGGCGCCGCGCATCGCGGTGGTTGCATAATCGGGTGCAAAAGCAATATCAAACGGACTTCCGGCGGATATCAGCGTGTTCAGCCGATCTTCATACTCCTGCCAGCTTACCTTGACATAGGTGATGGTCACGCCGATTTTACGAGCCATGATTTCATTGATTTTATCATTGACGAGCTGCAGATCCTTGTCAGGCTCACCGATCGTGTAATAGATCAGGTTTACCGTGTCCCCATCATATGTTTCGTCGTTAGATCCAGGCTGCTGGAAGCAGCCGGTTGTATATGATGTGAGCAGCAATAGGAGACTGATGATCATGAAGACGCGTCGGGGTCTTGGGTGCCTTAACATCGATTATCCTCCTTTTTTCGCCGCGTTTGTTGTTAACCTTTTCCCCGCAGTTCAGAAGGAGATTTTCGGAAAAAGCTGTGAAAGTGCGTATAGAAATAGTTGAGATTGTTGTAGCCGACGGAAAATGCGATGTAGGAAATCTTCTCATCTGTCGATTGAATTCGTTCTTGTGCAAGAAGCATGCGGTAAGCCATAAGGTATTCGGAAAACTTCATGGCGGTTTCTTTAAGAAACAATTGTCCAAGGTAGGTGCTGTTCATCTGGAAACGCTCCGCCACGGATTTCAAGGTGATATTCTGAGCATACTCTGTCCTGATCATCAGCAGGATGCGGTTGACCAGCTTGGATAAGCTGTCATAGCTTACACCTAATACCGGATCCTTGTTCAGGCTTTCGCCGTTCCTGCTACCGATTGAACCGCCCAGATCTTCGACGATGATCTTCTCAATCACTTGCTGCAGCTTGGTGCGTTCGACAGGCTTGAGCAGATAGTCTTTGACGCCACAGCGAATGGCTTCCTGGGCATATGTAAATTCACTATAGCCGCTCATAATGATATATTTCGTAGGGATTTGAAATTCGTTCAGCCTGCGGATCGCTTCATATCCAAGCTCCTTGCCAATGCAAACATCGAATATGGCGACATCCGGCAGCAGGTCGACCCCTTTGGACATGGCTTCCTCCGTGGATTCGCAGGTTTCGATCCGACCAAATCCGTATTGTTTCCAATCCAGGATTCGCTTCATTCCCTCCAAAATCTGAGGTTCGTCATCCACAATCATCAGTTTGTACATGTTCAATCACCTCTTTTGAAATCCGCACGGAAATGTTGACTCCAGCTTCCTCATTATTCGCAATCTCGATCGAAAAGCCGTCACCATAGAAAAAGTGAAGGCGCGTATATACGTTGCGCAGCCCGATACTATGGGAAGAAGGCTCATCATGGTTAGACAGTGTGCTTCGAACGGTATGTAAACGATCCGGAGGAATCCCGCGTCCGTTGTCCACGAACTCCAGAACATAACCGTCTTCAGCTTCAAAGCCATTAACGACATACAAATTAAACTCATGATTCGCGTTAAAGCCATGGATGAAAAAATTCTCAGCCAAAGGCTGCATCCAGAATTTCACGGTAGGGATGAAGAGCAGCGCCGGCTCTACATTGACTTGATAATAAAAGCGCTCGGGATACTTAAACTCCATAATCTCCAAGTACTTCTGCAGCAATTCCAGCTCGCTTGCAATCGAAATGATATTTTCCTTTTTGACGATGTCGCGATAGAGCGTCCCCAGCGTTGCAATGGCGTCGGCGGTGTCCCTGTCCTGATTGACAAGAGCCGTGGAGCGGATAACCTCTAACGTGTTGTATAAAAAATGAGGGTTGATTTGGTGTTGAAGCGCTTTCATTTCAGTTTCCTGCTGTTTGATCTTTAACAGATATTCATTACGGATATGCTTATCCAGCTGCTGAATCATATCGTCCAATTCCCGGGCGATCATGCCGTATTCATTCCGACGGTAACGGGCAGGGCGGTTAGGCGTAAAATTGGCCATCTTCACGCGTCCAATCGATTGAATGATACGGCGCAGGAAGAGGGCATCATCCCGCATATTGTATGCAATGAGCAGAAGCACACTAATCATGGCCGCCAATATGATCAGAAAGATGGTGATCAGCATCCCGGCATGCTGACGAATGAGCATGGATAAATCGATGATGCTGACGAATTTGAAGTTAAACTTGGCGGATGGGAAGGAGACAAAAAAGATATGTTTCAAAACACCTTTAGAAATAATACCGTGACTGCGTCCACTCGCCGCGGCTAGTCGGGATAATTCCTCCAGATCCCGGTCCTGTTCGTTACCGATCAAATATATTTCACCGGAAGGGCTGACGGCAGCTGCATTCCCCAATCGAAAGCTTTGAACGGATTTAAAGACTTGCTCACTGCTGACCAAGAAGCGCAGCTCTCCGAATTCCTGGGAACCTGACGTTGGATCCGACAGTTTCTTGCGATATACGAATCCCTTCATCAGGGTGTCGCGAAAAGCTTCATCCGTATTCGGAAGCCCGAAGGTAAAGCTTGCAATTCCGTTATCATTAAAACGGACGACATTGCCATACTTGTCGGTATGTGTGCTTATCTGCGTAATTTCACCTTGCGCCCAGCTGTACAGATAGGTCTTAACATCCTCCGGAAAAGAAACCAGCGGTTGTGAGAATTGGCTGTTCTGCAGCCTGCTGGTTAAGTATCCCTCAGCACTGCTGCTTAAAAAGCTGCGAGCATCATCCATCAGACCGGGATTGGAATAGATTCGCTGCATGTAAGCCTCGATGCGGTCGGCATCATACTGCAGCTCATTCTCTACACGCGAGAAGGCATTAGCCGCCTCGATACGGGCATTGCCAACCCATTGATTCAGCAGCATGGCACAGGTCAGCGTACCCAGCGTGAGTCCGATGGCCACGACGAAGATGACATAGGCAATAAACTTGTGACGATATATTTTGATTTGTAAAAAAGAGCCCATACGACACCTCGATTGCAGCAGGTCGTTGAAACAAGTGTTGCTAATCTCAATTTAACACGATTAATGCCTGGCTTCATAGATCGTAAGGGAAAAAGCACCCCTTAAGAGAGACTCATTAAGGGATGCGCTTGATTGTAATCTTACTTGAAGTAAGTGTTGATTTGCTCTTGGGCAGCCTGCATAATCGTGTCCATGCCGGCTGACTTTAATTCAGCCGTAATCTTCGGCACCATTTTCTCCGGATCGGATGCGCCTGTGATCAGTTCATATTTGTATTTATCCCATACGGCCTGGCAGTTCGCCACTTCGGTCTGAAGATCGGTGATGTCCAGCGCAAAGCCGAGGACGGTGGAGGAGGTCGCTGCATCGTTCAGCTTTTTAACCTGTTCCCATTGATCTTCAGGAGCGCCTTTGGTCACCGCCAAATTGAAGAATGTGCCTTGGGTGTAGGCTGCCAGCGGCCAAGTATCGGATGTACGCTCAATCACCTTTTCGCCATCCACATTGTTGTAATCGACGCCCAACTCGCCGAATGCCAGCATATTGCGAAGTTTAGGATCCGTATTCACCAATTCGAGGTATTTCAAGGCTTCCTTCTTATATTTGGAATTCGCGGAAATTGCATTCAGCGAGCCTTGAATCGTACTGGTGGTATAGATCGGCCCGTAATGCTGAACCATATCGTACTTCTCGATGGCGTCATTGATCTGCCAGCTGATCTCGGCTCCCGGGAATGCTTGGGCTGCAAAGAATGGTCTGCCTTTGTCGTTCTCCGTTTTTGTCGGAGCATCCGGATTGATGATGCCATCCTGGTACCATTGATGCAGCAGCTTCAGATTTGCCATAACATCAGGCTGCTCGAGTACAGAGACCACCGTGCGTGATGCATCGTCCGCTTTTACGCCGATGGGAGGGAAGCCCAGGGTTAAATCGTCATAGTCGTTAAAGAAGCCGTTCAAGCCTTCGCCTTGCGTCATCGGCAGCGGATAGAAGCTTTTGCCTTCGCCAGCCTTCATGTCATGGAGCGGCTTATCCAGATCCTGCAGCGTTTTGATATTGTTGATATCAATATTGTACTTTTGCACATACTTATCATCGAATACCCAGTACTGCGTCAGCGCGGAATCCTTGTAAGTCGGAACGGAATAATATTTGCCGCCGATTTTTGTACCTTCCCATACCTTCTCGGGAATCAGTTTATACAAGTCGGGCGTTTCGCTCTGAACCAGATCCGTAATATCGGCAAACGCGCCCATAGTGACTTGCTTACTGTATTTACCGCTGTTCGTGAACATGATGTCAAATGGTTCGCCGGTATTCACGATGGTGTTCATTTTGGTGTCCCATTCGCCCCAGCTTGCTACCTTGATGTCGACCTTCACGCCAATTTTCTCGGCTGTGTAGGCATTCATGGCATCAACCGCTTTGTTGAAATTGTTCGGCACCTGGCCGCCGATGGTCCACCAGGTCAACGTCGGGATATCTTTGCTTGTTTCGGTGTTCTCCTTCGGTGTGTCCGTTGTCTCCGCAGATCCATCCGTCGCTGCTGGAGACTTTGAGCCGCCGCAGGCTGCTAAAGCGGTCAACATGAGTGCCATTACGCACAGAGTAGAGATGAACTTAAAAGCTCTCTTCATTTCCAATTCCCCCTTATTGAAGTTAAATCGCTTAAGTGTTGTACAGCGTGATTTATCATAAACCAAGTTTTGCTTGGCTTATTTCCCATTTAGCCCTTCACAGCGCCGACCGTTAGCCCGGAAATAAAATATTTCTGGAAGAAAGGGTAAGCGAATGCTACGGGCAGCACGATGAGAATGGCGACCGCCATGCGGGCGGATTCCTTCGGCATCGTCGCAACGAGCATGGCGTAGCTTACGCCCATGCTGGCGGCATTCTTGGCCAGTGCATCGACATTGCTCATTAAGCTGTTGAGCAGCGCTTGCAGAGAATACAGGTTCTGGTTGTCGATATACAGCATCGATTGGAACCAGTCATTCCAGTAAGCAAAGCAGAGAAACAGTCCGATGGTGGCGATGACCGGCAATGAGATCGGCAGAATGATGGAGAAGAAGATTCGCAGCTGGCTCGCGCCATCGATTTCAGCAGATTCGATCAGCCCATCGGGAATCGTGCTCTTGAAGAAGGTTTTACATATGATCACGTTGAACGATGAAACCGCGAGCGGTAGTATAAGTGCCCAGACGCTATCTTTTAGCCCTAGCAAATTCGTATTAATGAAGTAGCTGGATACCAAGCCTCCGTTGAATACCATGGGGATGAATACCACCCAGGTCAGAAAGCCCCTGAGCTTGTAGTTTGGGCGAGAGAGCACGTAACCCATGGAGGCCGTCAGCAACACGCCGAGCACGGTACCGACCACGGTAACGAGGGCGGATACCCCAAGCGCTCGCAGAATCATCGTTCCCTGCTTGACGATATAGACGTAAGCCTCCGCCGACAAAGCAACCGGGAGCAGGTGATATCCGGTCTCACGGATGGACTCCTCACTGGAAAAGGAAATGGATAGAACAACAACTACGGGTATGACGCAGAGCAGCGCCAAGATGATAAATATCAGGTTGAAGAACAGGTTGACGGCTTTGTTTGTACGGTTGAACTTTTCAAGGCCCGTCTCGTAAGTGGTTTTTGGTGTCATTGTCTTGCCTCCTTACATCATCGCGCTATCCGGATCGATTCTGCGAACAATCCAGTTAGCGATCAGAATCGTTGCGCATCCCAGAACAGACTGTACGAATGCGGCTGCGGATGCCATCCCTACGGTGGCGGTTTTCAGTTGTTTATACACCATGACATCGATGGTGGTCGCCACGTTGAACAGCGAATTGGAATCTCGCGTGACCTGAAAGAACAAGCCGAAATCCGTGTAAAATATGCGTCCGACGGCCAGTATGAACATCATGACGATCACTAGCTTGAGCATGGGTAATGTAATAAATCTTGTCTGCTGCCAAATCGAAGCGCCATCAATAACAGCTGCTTCATAATAGGTGCTGTCAATGCTCGTGATGGTTGCCAAATAAATGACCATACCATAGCCCAGGCCCTTCCAGACATTTAAGAGAATCAAAAACAATGGCCAGTATTTCGGTTCCATATACCAGTTAATAGGATCGCTGCCCATACTGACGAGCATTTGATTGACAATCCCTTTATCGAAGCTTAAGAATGCCCAGCCTACCGCAGATACGACTACCCAGGAGAGGAAATAGGGGAGGAACATCATCGTCTGATAGACTTTGCTTGCTTTGCGGCTATGGAGGAGTCCGATCATAATCGCGAATAGAACGGGCAGAACAATCCCTAGCACGATAAACACCATGTTGTATCCAATCGTGTTTCGAATAATGATCCAAGCGTCATTCGATTTGAACAAGAATTCGAAGTTTTTGAAGCCGACCCATGGACTGTTAAACACATTGCTCAAAAAGCCGCCGCTGATCCTAAAATTTTTGAAGGCGATAATGATTCCGAACATCGGTAAGAAACTAAACAGGATGTACCAAATCGTGGTCGGCAACGCCAAGAGGGTTAGTTCCGTATCCTGCTTGTGCCAGCGTATTCGTAAGCGCTTTCGTTTTTCTTTTGATTCGGCTTTAGAGCTCATGTTTGTCACTCCTTACGGTGTTATCTCGCTTGTCGTGCATTTGTTAGTTTCATTGTATAAGAGGAAGATTCGATGCTTCCAGATAACAAACTTGATACTATAGTCAACAAACGTTAGATTCGAAAGATTTATTGATTGTATAGGCAACAGAAAAATACCTCTGATCGGGATCAGAGGTATTCATTATCCACTATGATACTGCTGAAATGATCTCATCAATTTTAATCCAACGCGATTCCTCTTCGGCCATGGACAGTTTGATCTCCCGTCTAAACGTGTGGATCAGCACGACAATCCCAGTTAATTCCGTGTCCTCATATTCATCGAATAGTCTCACGGTAATCATACGGTGTTCATGAAATGACTCGGCGAGCGCACTCTCGATTAATTCCATTTCTTGCGGATCGAGCGTTGGCCGATCTTTCCGCCCCTCTTCCAGTTGCCTACGAATGATGGTTTCTTTGTGCTCCGGCAGCATCATCCGGCTTGATTCCCACAGCCCATTACCCTCAAGCTTTTTTCGTGTTGTCATTTATAGTGTCCTCCTATCTTGGCTGATCGGTCCAGCGCTTGGCCTGCGTCTGTTTTGGATACCGCTCGAATCACAATCGAATTCCCATATTTATTTTTTAGGGCATCGGTCACCCGTTCAAGTGCCATCGACCGCTCCCGTCCTGTATCAAACAATGATATTTGGTATTCCGTATCCGGGGAAAACTGTGACAAGCTAATACCGACCCTCCGAATCGGCAGGCCGTCCCAATACGTTTCAAGCAGCCGGCATGCCCAGCGGTAAACCTGATTCGTAATATTCGATGGATCCTCCATTTTCATCTGCCGGCTAAATCCCGTGGGGCGGTCAAAGTCGGCTCCCATACAACCGACCGACACCACATGCCCCATAAAACCAAGGCCGCGGCATCGCTGGCAAACCAGCTCTGTCAGCTCAAGCAGCACGACCTTGATTTCTTCCAGCTTGGTATAATCCCGAGGGAGGGTCATCATGTGTCCAACCGATTTAGGGTCAACCTGGTGCGTACCTGGCCTTACCGGGCTATCATCGATTCCGTTGGCAATTCGCCAGTACATCTCGGCTGAAATATCGGAATTTTTACCGAATTTACGGCGCATCATCTGCTTCAATTTAGCAAGAGGAGTCTGAGCCACGCTGCCGATCGTGGGCAGCCCCATGACGTTAAAGTGGCGGGTCATCTTGCTGCCGGCCATAAACATACAGCTAACGGGCAGTTTCCAAAGGGTATCCGCAAGCGAGTCCTTGGACAAAGTGTAGATGCCGGACGGATTTTTCTTGGCGTAGTTATCACAGGCCGTTTTAGCAAGGATTTTGGTTTCACCGATGCCGAAGCGGGCGTAAACACCCGTAGCATCCAGGATATGACGCTGAATGGTTTGGGCTAACTCATCGGGTGTGCCGAACAGATGCAGCGAACCGGTAACGTCTAGAAACTGCTCGTCGATACTGTAAGGCTCAACTAAATCGGTATAACTCTTGTATATCTCCGTGATTTGCATCGAAACGTCAATATACTTCTGCATCCTGGGTTTGATGACGACAAGATCCGGACACTTTGACAGCGCCTCCCCTAATCGCTCTGCCGTCGTTATTCCTTTTTCTTTAGCAAGCGGACAAGCAGCCAGCACAATGCCTGAACGTCTTTCCGGATCCCCTGCAACGACCAAAGGGCGATCTTTATACTCTGGGTGGTCTGCTTTCTCAACAGATGCATAAAAGGACTGGCAATCCCCTAACATGATCACTCGGTTAGATGATTTCACAACGGACTCCCCTTATCTGCGATTTTTAGCCCCAGGTAGGTGTACGATCGCTGCTCGATCTCTGCCTCAATCAGCCCCCACAGTATGGACAGCTTGTGATGATACCCTCTACAGATGAATTCAACCTCAATCCCAAGCTTTGTTTTTCGATCCTCGTAAACCTTAATGGCATATTCACGCATTTTTCTACGAGCTTGAGCTAAATCGGACAATGCGGCTGCCTGCAAATGGTCGATGATCGCATTCGTTAGCTCTAGGGTCTTTAAATCGGCTCTACATAGGATCGAACGGTCATGCTCTAACACATCAAGTAAAAGGGGTAATAAAATATAATCCTTCACCAGTTGGGTTTCATCTGGTTTCAACCCAATACTCAACATCATTAACCACCTCATTGACGGGAACGTTTGTTTGTATTATATGCGAACATTCGTTCTTTTATCAATGTAAATTATACCCTTATGATGACGAACCAGAACTCACAAGCGGTACCAATCATAATCAGTGATTAAAGACCCCGACCTGGAACCTTTCAATCAACGGATGGTTTTTATTCAGATTCACTTTCATTACAAAGTCGGAAGGGATCTCTTTGATACAAAACGAAATATCCTCCTGTAAAAATTCCGGCTTTTCATGATCGTAAAATTTCCCGGCCGCTTCCGACTTTCGAATCCGTTCAATGGTGTCCTCGGCAGATATGCGGTTAGTGTCTTGGAGAATCTCCGCTATATATTGTGCACAGGCCAGATCATCATCGCCAGACGGATGCGAAGCAATTAAATTAATCATCATGTCGTCATCTTCTTTTAATAAGTTTCTCTTTATAAACGCTGCTGTTGTTCTTGCATTGGTGAACCCGGTAACGAATAAGTGCTCGGTGCTCAGCGCGTTTAAGGTTGCTGTAACTCCATTAGTTGTCTTCTGGATCAGAAATTTCTCCCGAAGATCAAAGTTGTGTAAACGTACAGGCGAATTATCCAGCTCAAACCCCGGAATCGGCAGCCCCTGTATCTCTCCCGCTAATAAAAAGTCAGGATCGATTTTCTTTAGGCGTAAGGCGTCGTCCAGAGTTCCTGCCAGAATGATACCCTGAACCCCATTGATAAAGGCATAGTGCGCTACGGTAAAAGCCCTTATGACATCAATTACAACATTGATGTGTGATGCGTCCAACGTATGATGGTGTCCTTGAATAATCTTTATCGGCATGTCGTATCCCCTTTCACCCGGCATAGTGGGGGTATGTTAGTAACAGTATATTGGCCCAAATCCAAGGAGTGCTCAAATCCTCTAAGGCTTCGGCAGCAATGAGGGAATATTAAATCCGGATGTGGTGATAATTAGGAAGCATGTACAAATCAAGAACATGCCCTGTATTACACGAATTTCAAGTCCGAGGAGCGATACCATGGAAAAGACCAAAAAGCGAAAACTGAATATCAGCTTTCATAGCGATATCGACCTGCAGACCGACTCCGCGGAGACAAAAGACAATGAATCTTCCGGAAAATCAAAATCTTCTAAAGGCTCAAAGGGTCAAGTGTGGGAGTTTATCGCACTGGCGACGATCCCGATCGTGCTCGTTTTCGGCAATTCCATGCTCGTCCCGGGGCTTCCTGAAATGCAAAGGGAACTGGGTATCAGTAAATTCCAAAGCAGCTTGATCATTACGATTTTCTCCTTGGCAGCAGGCTTGTTTATTCCGATTATTGGTTATTTGTCCGATCGATTTGGACGCAAAGTTATTATTATCCCTGCCTTGATCATATATGGAGGTGCCGGTATTCTGGCAGGATTCGGCGCCATCTGGAACTCTTTTGCGGTGATTATCTCCGCGAGGGCAATTCAGGGGCTTGCGGCCGCCGGAACAGCACCGATTGCCATGGCCCTCGTCGGCGATTTATACGATGGCGGGACGGAAAGCAAGGCACTGGGCCTAATCGAAGCCTCCAATGGGGCAGGGAAGGTACTCAGCCCGATCATCGGCTCCCTGCTTATGCTGATCGTATGGTATGCATCCTTTTTCGCGTTTCCCGTGTTCTGTGCGTTGTCGTTACTGGCCGTCATTTTTATGATCAAAGAATCGAAACAACATTCAAAGCAAGAACTAAGGAAATACCTTGGAAAAATCAGAGACATCTTTAAAGAAAAAGGCCGCTGGCTCATCACTGCTTTTTTTGCCGGTTCGCTAGGGCTATTCATTTTGTTTGGCGTACTATTTTATCTATCCAACATTCTTGAAGACAAGCCTTACAACATTGACGGGGTCATGAAGGGCTTGATTTTGGCCATTCCATTACTTGGGATGGTTATCACTTCCTATACGACCGGAAGCTTGATCAAGAAAAATGGCCTGCTGATTCGTTGGCTGATGAATATCGGGCTGATTGCCATGACCCTTTCTCTGGCGGCTACACTTTTCTTTTTTAAGAACATTTACATGTTTATCGGGCTGCTGACAGTCAGCTGCATTGGAACCGGAATGCTTCTTCCTTGCTTAAATACGATGATTACCGGCGCTGTTGAGAAAAGTGAGCGAGGAATGATTACGTCCCTCTATAATAGCTTGCGATTTTTGGGGGTTGCCGCAGGGCCACCCTTGTTCGGGTGGATGATGGATAAATCGGATCATGTTGTTTTTATAACAGTATCTTCACTATCCTTGGTTACTTTAGGTTTGGTGTTCTTTTTGATTAAGCCGCCTCGGCAGATCGGATGACCGGACAAACCCCTTATGACAAAAGATGGGCACCTGTCAATGGGTATGAGCATATTATGCCAATGTCATTGGATTAAACGACTAAATCAAAAAGAATTGAGGAGATCCTAGAATGAACAGTTCCCTGCGAACAGTTTGGCCCATGGAAATATGTGATCCGAGCGGGCTGCGCGAAAATCCCGAACACGGCAAAAAAGACCACGACACCTACGGGGTCATGGAACGCGGGATGACGATGGTGATTGATAAAGGCCTGGGTAGAAACATGTTTTCAGATGTGATCGAAACAGCCTCGGATTACATCGATTGCGTCAAATTCGGTTTTGGGACGGCTCCGCTGTATAAAACGGAAATGCTGCTATACAAGATCAATTTAGCCAAACAACATGGAATTACGGTCATGCCCGGCGGGACCTTGCTTGAGACAGCTGTGCAGCAAGAGGCCGTCCCCGCATTTTTTAATACCGTTTGCCGTCTTGGATTTAACGCTATAGAAGTATCTGACGGTACGATTGAGATGTCTCGAAAAAAACGAACGGAACTTATCCGGGAAGGTAAACAACGCGGACTTCGGGTCTTTACGGAATATGGTAAGAAACAATCCGGTTCCTACATCGACGCCGAAATGCTCGCGTATACGATGGAAGCGGATTTAGACGTAGGCGCCGAGTTTATCATCGTTGAAGCTCGCGAGTCCGGACTAGGTATCGGTATTTTCGATAAGCATGGCGAGTGCCAGGAAGAAATGATAAATAATATCATCGACAACGTGTCGGATGCAAGGAAGCTGATTTGGGAGGCACCTCTTAAGCAGCAGCAAGCGATGCTTCTCCAAAAATTTGGATCGAATGTACATTTGGGGAATATCCAACCCACCGAAGTGCTTTCCCTTGAAACGATGCGCCGGGGACTTCGTCAAGATACGTTTGAACTCGGGGTGAGAGAGAAACATACAGATGGATTTTGTTACGTAATTTAAACATAGACCAAACCACAAGAGAATGATGAATACTAGAGGGCTGCCTATGGATATCTCCAGAGTCAGCCTATACATATTTTCGTTAATGAGATCTATCCCGGAATCCCCTTTAGGGAACAAGCATACACTAAAAAAGCAGGACTGGCTTGTTACTCTAATCTATGAAGGATGATTCCGTGTGAATTTACAGATCATACCCGGGCGAAAGAATCCCTTTTTCTTGCGTCATATTTCTAAGAAACTCTTCTTCATTACCGCCGGCTCCATCATTCAAGGTTTTGCCATGGCCATGTTCTTGTTTCCTCACGCCATTCCTTCGGGGGGAGGAGCTGGGATCGCGGTGCTTCTGAACCATGCGTTCGAGATCCCAATGAGTCTCGGACTGTGGCTAGCCAATTTTATTTTCCTCGCCTTTACAGTCCCTTATCTTGACGGTGTCAGTGCCTTCGGGACCATATTTGTTATAACGGTAACGTCCGTTTCCGTTAATTTCTTCGAGGTGTTCTTAGAACCCCCGTTCGGCAACGTATGGATCGATCTTCTATTTGGCTCGGTTATTCTCGGAACAGGTGTCGCCATCCTCATAAAGCAGAGGGTATCGAATGGGGGAATCGGTTATGTTGCCTTAGCCATTTATAAGTATAAAAGAATTAACCCCGGTACCTCATTGTTCTGGATGAATGGAATCATATTCGCCTTCACGGCCTATGTGATCGATTGGAAAATTATTATCCTTGCAGTTGTATGCCAGTGGATATCGACCCGGATCATTAACTGGATTCATCAGTTTCCTCCTCCTAAGTCGATCTATGAACCCGCTTGGCGCAAAAAGTGATTCTGTGTATGGACATAAGAGTGATTGACAAATATAACAAAAATATGGAAATTTGGGTCGTGCGGCCTATATTAAATGAAAAACAATGTAAGTTATAGTTTGAATATGTCATAACATGTTTGAATATTCGACAAATTCACACTTCGTAGTACGATAATAGCAAACCCACTGAAAAGTGGCGACGCAAAGCTACAGGGGCTAATGTGGAGCTACTTAAGACCGCGATGCCAGCCAGTTACCGAATACGACGGAAGCCTCCGTCTGTTTTGTTGTGGTTATCATAATGGATGGGGGTTTTTTATTTTTCGCTAGGAGCTGCCGAATGCAGCCGCGGCGATGAATAGGAGATCGATTCCATTATTAATCGCTTATTCTTACAAGGGAAGAAGGGAAAATAATGGGTCAAAGAACACTGGTAGAAGCAAACAATCATTTTCCTAATATCCTCAGTATGACTGAAATAAAAGAAAGGTTGATTGAACGGAAAGAAATTCTTTATTTGCTCCAAGAGGAAACAAGGAATATGAACGATTTGCTGTCTATACCCTATCTATTTGTTATAACAGATATGGATGGAACCGTCATCGATTATTGCGGAACAGGTTCGTTAAAAAGTTTTCTCGAGAGAAATAATATGAAAAGTGGGACCTCATTGGCAATGGAAGACGCAGGAAATAATGCCATTTCATTATCCATGGAACAACAAACGCTTTCTGTCGTAGTTGGGGCCGAGCATAGTAATCGCTTGTTTTCAGAATTGGCGTGTGTTTGTACTCCCCTTCGAATAAAAAATGTGATCATAGGCTACCTGGGCCTAAGTTTTCATTATTTACACGAGGTTACATTTGCCATACCACTCATTGAACACTTGGCCAAGAATATTGAAGAAAAGTTACCTCAAAAGGATCCCATTCTGCAAAGGGAGCTGATCTATTCTCACTTTCACCAATATGAATTAACGAATCGAGAGAAAGAAATAGCATATGGGTGGCTGGAGAATAAAAATGTACCTGAAATTGCTGATATTTATGGTATTAGTCAAAGCACGGTTCGTACTTTTATTAAAAAGATATATGCAAAAACGAGAGTCAACCATAAAGGAGCATTTCTTAAAAAATTTACATAACCGTCATAAAAATTCTTAAGACAAAGATTACCCAATTCTGGGTATTTTTTTTGTTTGCGTCGAATTTTATAATGATAAGTAGCTGTAGCTGTAGCTGTAGCTGTAGCTGTAGCTGTAGCTGTAGCTGTAGCTGTAGCTGATTCGCGTTATCGATAAGATAAGAGCTTCAAATCTTATGGTTTGAAAAAGTTTGTCCCAGGAACTGTGGCAACGGTCATCAATCACTTGTTACGACGGGGGTGGGTGAACAAGATGATTTCTATCGAGAGCGAGCTCGAACAAGTAGCGAAAAAACTCGAACTTCTCCGAAGAGAGCTTGAGCGAATGGCTAGCAGCTTCGAATTGGTGCATCAAGATGTTGTCGCCATTTCACAGTCGTTGGATAAGCTGATTGTTCGTTACATGCAATTAAAAAACCAAGAGGAATATATCCAAAAGAAAGAGGAAGGGCACAAGGGGGAAGTCAGCGTATTTGAGAGACAATGACAAGAGATAGAGGAGAATGGGCACAGAAGATACCTTCTGTGCCTTATGTATTTCTGCAAGCAGCCGCGTGTGGGTACTCTATCTAAAAGATCGAAATAAGCTCCTGGGTATACGGATGCCGTTCATCCGAGAACAAATGATCGCGGTTGAATTGATCCACAAGCCTGCCGTCTTTCATAACCAAGATTCGTTGGCTCATTTGGGCTACAGCAGCCAAATCATGTGAAATAAATAAGTAAGACAAATTTAAAGAAGAGCGAAGCTTCGTCAATAAAGCCAGAACGGCCCCCTGTGTGATCACATCCAGGCTTGCCGTAGGTTCATCTAACACGACAAGTTCCGGTTCGATGCTTATCGCACGCGCAATCGTTACACGCTGGCGTTGTCCTCCGCTTAATTCGTGCGGATACTGATTCGCTAAACGCTCGGGTAGTTCAACGGCGTCAAGAAGCTGCTTGACGAAGGCCTCCTTAGAGGTATAGGAAAAATGCCGGAGACTGAGCTTCTTCCGGTACTGCTCGTACGGGTCTATCAGTGAATCCTTTATCTTGAGCTTGGGGTTCAAAGCAGCGGATGGATTTTGGAACACGATCTGCATCTTTTGTCGGTAAGGGTGCAATTGCCGCTCATTAAGCTGTTCAATCGCTTCATTCTTGAAATGAATCGCGCCTTCGTCGATCGTCTCGATTCGCAGCAAGCAGCGGGCGAGCGTGCTTTTGCCGCAGCCGCTTTCCCCGACAAGACCAAGACATTCCCCCTGATTCAGTTCGAAGGAGAGGTTGTTAATGGCAGTTTTCTGTCCCTGATATGATTTCGTAAGTTGTTTAACAGATAACAGCTTCATACAATCTCCGCCTCCCGTACACCCGATGAAAGTCGGTGATTTAGCGTTGGGGCCGCATGGATCAATGTTTGGGTATACTCGTGCCGAGGATGCGCAAGAACAAAGTCTTTTTCGCCCGATTCAATGATTTGGCCCTCTTTCATGATAGCCAGACGGTGGGCATAACGTTTGACATGGCGCCAATCATGGGTGATGAATAGAATGGCAAAGCCTGTCTCTTTTTGTTTCATTGCAAGGAGCTCCAAAATCTTATGGCCGGACACACTGTCCAGCGCCGTGGTGATTTCATCGGCAATTAATAAATCCGGCGACAGCAGAAGCGCCATAGCAATGGAGACCCGTTGAAGCTGCCCTCCGCTTAATTGAAACGGATACCGATGATACATGGATTCGTCTAACCCTACGGAATCTAGTGCAGCGAATGCGCTGAGCCGCCGAGTTTTGGAATCGGAGATACCGTGAGCTTTCTGGTATTCTTCAAAATGCTGGCCAATCGTTCTGAAGGGTGTAAATGAACCTTGGTAATCTTGAAAAATATAGGCTAGTTTCGAGCCGCGAACGGTTCTCATTTGTTTAGGTGATAGAGACAAAAGATGGAGTTCTTTATAGTATATGTTCCCTTCGACCCGCAAATTAGGTGGGAGCATTTGACCAATTGCCAGGGAGAGCAGGGATTTTCCACTGCCGCTTTGTCCAACCAGCGCATACCATTCTCCTTCACGGATGGAGAGTGTGACGTTATCGATAATCTTCTTGTCTTTGCTGCTTATGGAAACTTGCTCGACGGACAGCGTCATGATCGCACCTCTTTTCTTACATCAAAATGGTCGCGTAAATAATCCCCCAGCATATTCGTTAGCAGTACAGCGAATACAATGGATAAACCGGGATATATCATTAATTCAGGCTTTGATTGGAAATAGGGCCGAGAGTCGTTAAGCATGGCTCCCCATTCCGGAGTGGGAGGCTGAGCCCCGAGTCCAATGTATGAAAAGGCGGAAATGAGCAGGATAATCTTCCCAAGGTCAAGGCTTGCCAGTACAAGAACATGTCCCACGATATGAGGAAATAAATGCTTGCGCATGATTTTGCCCGAAGATAAACCATTGGTTCGAGCAATCAGAACGTAATCTTTTTGGGACTCCGATAATACTGTGCTGCGAACAAGCCGGGCATAACTGACCCATTTTACCATCACAATGGCAAGCACAAGGTTGCTGATCCCGGCTCCAAGCAATCCGCTCAGAACAATCGCGACAATCGTATCGGGGAAAGACAGAAATCCATCGGCAATACGCATGAAAATACGATCCACGACCCCTCGTTTAAATCCTGAAATAAGACCAAACGGGACTCCAATCACGAGAGAAACCATCAGAGCCAGTAAGCTGAAACCCATCGTTTGTTGTCCTCCCAGCAAGAGTCTGGTAAGAACATCCCGGCCGAGCTGGTCTGTTCCGAGCGGATGCCGAAGACTCGATCCTTGAAGGCGATGATCCAGGTTTGTTAATGTTGGATCATGTCTTAAGAAAATAAATACGTAAACGATAACCAATAAAACAAGGAACAGACTAACCAGTGCGAAGCTCCCTTGCCAGCCCGGCTTTTTTATCTTTGGCAATGGTGAAGACAAGCCTTTCATCCCTGTATCCCCCTTTCTTTGAGCTTCATTTCAGGGTTTAAATATCGGTAAGACAAATCCACGCTTGTGTTTACCATAAAAACAATAATGGCCATCATTAAAATGTAGCCCTGGATAAGGGGATAGTCTCGTTGGCGTATGGCATCCACGACAAGCTTTCCTACCCCTGGGTACGCAAATAGAACTTCAATGACTAACACTCCGCCGATCAAGCTTCCTAAACTGACGCCGAAAAAGGTAATGACAGGAGGGAGGCTGTGCCTGAAGGCATGCACGAAAAAAATTCTCCTCTCCGACAGACCTCGCGCTCTCGCGGCACGGATAAATTCCTGGCTAAGCGAATCAAGCAAGCTGGAGCGGAGTAAACGAACATATACACTGGAAATCGCCAAACCAAGCGTCAATGACGGCAAGACCAGGGTAATCCATCCGTCTCTTCCCATAATGGGCAGCCAGTTCAAGCGCACACCGAATAAGTCGATAAAAATAAGGCCAAGCCAAAAACTTGGAACGGCGGCTCCAAGAATGGATAGGATTCTGCTCAATTGATCTATCCAGCTATTCCGGTAAAGGGCGGACAGCGATCCGAGCGGGATGGATACGACCAGCATAACGATCAACGCACCGACCGCTAGTTCGAGTGTAGCCGGCAGTCCCGTTAAAATGACGTCCATTACGGGTTGACCCGTGATATAAGAGCTGCCGAAATCAAGCTGAACAAATTTAACCAGCCAAAGTCCATATTGGACAAGCAGCGGCTCATTGAATCCCATTTCCTCTCTTAGGGCCTCTACCTGCTCCTGACTTACGGATAATTCATCCACGTTCAAAATGGTTAAGACCGGATCGCCAGGGGCAAGTCGAATGAACAAGAAGCTGATAAACGTAATAAATAACAAAAAAAATAAGACTTCCGCGAATTTACGAGTAAGGATTCGGAGCATTTAATTCACATCCAACCGGTTTGTAATCATGTAATATTCACTGCGGGTAGTCAGCCAGTTTTTCACTTTGTGTTCGTTATAGGCAACAATGGTCGAAGGATGCAGAACAAACGAATTAATCATGTTGTTGTGAACATAATCAGCGGCTTGTTCCGAAAGCGAAGCACGTTCTTCTTGGTTCACGGTTTGATTGAGTTGATCAATAATGGCCGTCAGTTCAGGACTTTGAGCACCGGAAAAGTTGAGAGCGCCCGTTGGGTGATACGTTGCATTTAAGTAATAACCGGCGTCTCCGCGCGGGGCCGTTAGATTACTGTACGTAGCGAGATCCCAATCGCGGTTAGAAGCCATATACTCCTCGGGGATATCGATCTGGCGAATCTCAACGCCGATTCCGATTTGTTTGGCGTCCGACTGAAAAACTTGAGCTATCAAAGGCAAGTCTGCTCTTGCACTATAGGTCAATAAGGTGAAAGTCAATGGTTCACCGTTTTTTTGCATTTTCCCATTCACAAGTGAATATCCCGCTTTCTCCAAGTGCTTCACAGCGATGTCTGCACCCGTTTCGCTCTGTTCGTAAGTGGGGGCAAAGGGCAATGAAGGTAAAAATGGGCCGATAGCGGGTTCAGCGTAGCCTAACAGAATGGTATCTACAATCTTCTGCCGATCAATCAAGGCATCCACCGCGCGGCGAACATGAACGTCCTGTAAACTTTCGCGTTCCATATTCATGGTCATTTGATGCACGCGGAACGTCGCAGTCGACTCCACTTTAATTCCACCCTGGGCTTGCAATGATTCTAAGCTTTCTGTCTCCGGGCGATACACGATATCGACCTGACCGGATTGGAGCGCTAGCGAACGGGCATTGGCATCCTCGTTAAAGGCAAACGTCACGGAATCAAGGTTGGAAGCCCCATCCCAATAGTCGTCATAGCGTTCAAGCTCCAGCTTGCTCCCCGGCGAGAACGACTTTAATACGAAAGGACCGGTTCCTATAGGACGGTTTATAATGTCTTCTTCCGTTACGTCAATAATGGATACATTAGGATTAACAAGCTCAGAGACAAACTCGGGAAACGGTTGCTTTGTTGTGATTTGCAGTGTGTAACCGTCCGCTTCAATCTTTTCGATTTTGAGTGCATTCTGAATAGCTACACTCTCTTTTAATGCCCGTTCAAGGGAAGCCTTCACCGCATCAGCATCCATGATATGGCCGTTATGGAACGTAATATTCTCCCGTAATTTAATCGTCCAGTGCTGACCATCCTCACCTTCCCAGCTTTCCGCCAGCCAAGGCGCGATCGACAGATTCTCTTCATCCAGCCGTACCAGCGTTTCGGTTATCCCCGCCCGTAACGGAACATAACTTGAATCAACATGAGGATCTAAAGACTTCGTTGAGAAATTATAGAGAAAATGAATGTGCTTTTTCTCCTCGGCGCGTTGGGAGGGCCGGGCGCAAGCGCTGATCAAACTGATGCATACCAATAGGATGCCAAGCTTCAGAAAGTGATTTCTTATGTACATATGATGATCGCTCCTTTATTCGTAAACATTACGATCTAAATAATAGCTTAATGATCCTGTTGTGACAAGAAAATTTTCTGTTTGGATTTCAAGGTGTCGGGGGAAAAGGATCAAATCCCCTTGTTTTACTGGCGGTTTTAAGATTCGGCAGGAGATTGAATGCAATAAGTTGACCTTACGTAACGTCAATCTATTAATCTTGGGGAAAGTAGGGTTTTTGATGGGGGGATTGTAAAAGTGGTTGATAATCGAACAGTAATGGAGTCTGGAAGATGTATGGAGTGTGGAGCTAAGGGGATCGATGGGTTTTCATGCTATGAATTATTCGGTTTTCCTCTTGTCTGGGAACATCGTGATCCAGCGTTATATGCTTTACATTTTTGGCTTGTTTCATGTTATATGCTGCAGCATCCTTCCAACTATACAGAGGAAGGTTACCGATTGCTGGTTGATTTATTTACGGATGCTTATGATCATGATTGGGATACCGCCTATATACTCAAGAAAAATCGAGAGTTAGTAACCAAGGTGGGTAAAATAACAAACCCTCTTCCGAATAACGAAAGAAAACGCAAATCTAAATTTTGGTCAATGACCATAGAAGATATCTACTTGGGCGGTGAAACAAACGCCATCGCAAATATCATCAAGTGGAAAGAACAAATACGATATGAATTAAAATAAGAGAAACAACATTAAGATTTACTAAGGCAAGAAGTAAAAAAGATGACCTCCGAAATTCGGAAGTCATCTTTTGTCCTCATGAATCCATTACCAACACCCGAAGGGAGGTGCGGCGGAGGATTCGCGAAGCCAACCAGCAGCCGCTGACGGCGATAACAAGTGCGATTAGAGCCAGGCCAATGGCCAGAGGCCATTCCATGATAAGCGGCAGCTTGACAATCCCATAAGTAGAGAGCAGACCGCGCAGCACGGCCGGCAATGCGTAGACACCGCAAGCGATACCAACAAGCGCACCGAGCGCAGCCAGTCCGGCAATGCCGCTTGTCAGGGCGCGACGGATGTCGGTTGCAGTCAGGCCAAGCGAGGCATAGATGCCGTATGTTTTCGTTTCCTTCCGTATGTGTAAACGGCAAGTCGTATAAACAATAAGACAAGTGACGGCCATGAACAAAAGGGCCAGCATGCTCATCGGAATGAGCAAAACTGCCGCAGCTTCTTTGAATACGGAATCAAGCAGAACTTCCTGCTTCAGCGCTTGGATGGAGGGGCCATAGCGTTCATTCAGTTGCTGCACAACCGCATCGCTGTCCTTATTGTCCTTTAGCTGAATAAACCCCGCGTCCGGATTTAGCTGCTCCACCAGGTCCGAGGTGACTCGAGCGGTGTTCGACATATTCGAGATGGACTGAAACGTGCCGGTGATCAGCAATTGATGCGGTTTTCCTTCAATGTAGATCGTGAGTACGTCGCCGATATCTTTTTGCAATTTACGGGCGATATTGATTCCGATAGAAATTTCATTAGGCAGTGCAGGATTACGTCCTGCCAGCGAGGCATAACCCATCTCGTCCATGTTTCCTTCCACGACCGTCAAAGGGAGGCTGAACGTCTGTTGAGGGTTGCCATCCCTCCCGGTCTCAGCGATGGCGCCGGTGGCTGACCCGGACCAGTTCAGGTTGAGAACCCGAGCGTCGTTTTCGATATAAGATTGCATTTCAGTTCGATCCAAATGCTCCCCATTGATAACCATAATGGCGATATCCGCATCGTCATAACCCCACTGGGCCGACGTTTCACTAATGCGATAGACACTGGTTACCAGCACGGCCCCAAAGACGAGAACAGCAACCGTGATGTTCATTAGCAGAAAGATCAGTGCTGCGCTTTTTTTGTTGCCGCTAACATGCTTCCAGCCGATGACCGTGGGTACGGACCATCGATCCAGCAGTCTTATGCGGCCACCATGCTGATGGGTACGGCTGTGCGAAGACTCCGACATGCCGTAACGGATCGCTTGAATGGGCTCGATATGGCGTGTCTTGGCAGCATACAGAAGGACGCATAGAAGGATGATGAGCAATAGGCCGAAGCCAGTCCAGATGGCAACGTCTGCCGCTTGAACGGGAACAGTTGCTGTCTCGGATTTGAGGAAAGACAGGGAATTCTGGATGATGACATCTGAAAGGAGGCGGCTTGCAATCAGAGCGGGTACCAAGGCGATAACCGCCATGAACCCGTACTGCAGCATATAAGTGCCGATGATTCGTTCGGAGGTCATGCCAATTGATTTGAGAATGCCGATCGTGCGGTAATTGGCAAGGATCGTGTCTGTGATTGTAAAGCCGATCGTAAGCAAGGCGACGACGATCATGACCAGACCGAGGAAACTCATCACAAAGCCGATCACCTTGTTCATGATAAAGTAAAAGGCCGACAGTTCGGCAAACGATACGCGTTCCTCCAAAAACGGCAATCCGAGCGCCTGCTCAAAGCGCTGCCAATATTGCCCGCTTTGTTCGGGATGCGCATAGCGAAGTGACAACATGTAGTGTTCCGGTGTATCCAAGCTGCCCATGGTTGACCGATAGTCGGCTTCGTTCATCCATATGCGGGCCGTGGTCGAGAAAGGACCGCCATGGGATATGTCGATGACAATGGCGCCGATCGTGAAAGGTACGGGTACCGCCCCTGAGGTGAACATCAATTCATCGCCGATGTGCATGTCGTATTTGTAGGCAAGCGAGGTGGGGATCCAGATCTCGCCGGCTTCCGGAACGGTCAGATGCTCAGGGCCTGAACCGGGAAGAGGATTGTTGACCCCGTGCGGCATCGGAGGGGTATTGATCATATACAGATAAAGATTGGGCAACTCTTCCCCGTTAAAGACCAGTCCCGTCCACGGCTTGTAAGGGATTAAGCTGGAGGCGGTTACGCCTTCTTGGCTGGACCACCAGTCGGCTACCATTTGTTCGTCATGCAGCCCGCGGGTCATATTTATGACTTCATGGGCACCCTGAGCAGCCGTATGGCGATCGTTGAATACATTTTCCGTATTCATCAAGACCGTGAATGCGGTGCTGACTAATAGAGCGGATAGGGCAATAAGCAATGCAATCAGCGTGTTTTGCATTTTTCTTTTGCGCAGGTTGCCCCAGCACAGTATCAATATAGATCGCATCTCTGACTACCTCCTCCCGGTGACATAAGCAAAGATCATCGCTTCCCGTTCGGACGCTTGTTCCGGCGTATAGGGCCCCATATCCAGCGTGCCGCCGATCTTGCCGTCGCGAATGTAGATGAGGCGATTGCCGCGGCAGGCTGCCTTCATGTCGTGGGTGACCATGACAATCGATTGACCATCCGCATGCATCCGGCTCAATATATCAAGCACCGTAACGCCTTGTTCATAGTTCAGGCTGCCGGTAGGTTCATCGGCGAAGATGATGTCTGGGTTATTGATGAGCGCCCTTGCGATTGCCGCCCGCTGCTGCTGACCTCCGGATACTTGGGAAGGCAGCCTGCTGCTCTGTTTACCAAGGGACAGATTAACCATCAACTCATGTGCCCTTTGCCGTACTTGTTCCTTGTCCTGATTAGCGATATATCCAGGGAGGGCAATGTTATCGAACAGCGACAGATCCGGTACAAGGTTACTGTTTTGATAGATAAAGCCGATCCGATTTGCCCGAAAACGTGCAAGCTCCTTGGCTGAAAATTGGTCCAGGCGCTGTCCCTGCAAACTGACTTCTCCGGTGGTTACTTCATCAAGTCCGCTGAGCAAGTACAGCAAGGTGGACTTTCCCGACCCGGAATCGCCCATGATGACGGTAAAGTCTCCTTCATATATGGACAGATCGACATTGCGGATGGCATGAAATTGTTCCTTGCCGGTGGTGTAGGTTTTGCATAAATGACCGGCTTGGAGCATAACGGTTTTGCTTGAAAGCATAATATGATCTCCTCTCTTTATCTCCCACTGCCATCAAAGTATAGAGGACGAATCTTGCACATTTGTTATCAAATTATAAATAAAGTATGACAGGAGTCAGCTGAGAGGTAGAGTTAAGCAGAAGGTCGTTCCCTGCTGCTGTTGGCTGTGAAAAGAGATCGCGCCTCCATGCGCCTCCATGATATATTTGCAAATCGACAAACCAAGTCCGACCCCTTGGCGCTCGGTCAATTGGCCGGCAGTTCGTTGTGAAACGTTACCCTGGTAGTACCGTTCAAAAATAAAAGGCATATCCTGCGGGGATATCCCGCTGCCAGTATCGGAGACGATGATGTGTAAGCAGGATGTTTCCGTTTGTTCTTCAACAGCGAGACGAATCGTATCCCCGGGTTCCGTATGCTTCAGTGCGTTTGTGACCAGATTGGCAATGACCTGCTCGATCCGTACAGCATCGAAGCGGACAAGTAAGTTAGGAATTGCAGTAGGCTCTTCGCAGCGTACGCCCATCGTTCGTATGTAATGGCTCAATGCCCTAAAGATAGGCTCCAGCGTTGGAGCGCTGTATTGATCGATCGGATGTACAGCAATCTGTTCCAGATCGCGCAGCGCGTGCAGCAGCAAATCGTCGACGAGCACGGCCATTTTGCTAGTATTTGCGTGCACGACTTCAAGGTAAGTCATCGCACTTGGCAGATCGGGGCACATCCCTTCGCGAATGGCTTCAATATATGCTTTGATTGTCGCCAGCGGAGTTTTCAAGTCATGAGACAGATTGGATATGAGTTCTTTATGCGACTGGTTGTGCGCAGCTTGCTGGATATGTAAATGACGGATCTCTTCACGCATGAGATCAAATACGGCATAAAGCTCCCCGACCTCGTTGCCGCTTGTCCATTCGGCGCGCTGCTCGTAATCGCCCTTCAATATGGCTTCCGCGTAAGGCTTAAGCTCGGCAACAGGCTGGATCAGGTCATGCCGCACCCGGCGTCCGATGGAGAAGAATAAATAAAGCAGCGTCAAAAGCGCCAGTGAGAGCATGATCCATGGCACAAAGCTAAATGAGTCGAAGGAGGGCATTACTGGGGCCAAGGCAGAAGCCGGGACCGCAAATTGGGCGTAACCCACAAAGGTTTTGGTGCTGGCATCCTGCAGCGGAAAAGCGAGATGATAGTAGGGCGGTTTCCTATCGGAAATACGAAGCGTATAGTCCAGTTCGAAGCGTGGATTAATTCGTTGTTTCGATGAATTTTCGCTATCATATGTCACCGTTCCATCAGGAAAAACAACCTTGAGGCCGACCCGCGTCTCCTGAATCCAGTCGGTTAATTGCCGACGGATCGGGGCATCGGATAGCAGCAATTCCGCATGCTCATTTTCCAGGGTATGGACAATCGGATTCGCCAGTACGCGAATGTGCTTCATGATTGTTGACTGAGCTGGCTGCTTTGAGGAGCTAATAAGACTGAGCCAGACGACAGAGAGTATGATCGTGATGATGGATAGTCCGGCTCCCCAGAGTCGTTTTGAATACCAAGTTTTCCAGTCCATAAGGGCTACTCATCTCCATCGGGAGTGAATTTATAACCGACGCCCCACACCGTTTTGATGTAGGAGGATTTGATTTCGGTTCGTTCCAGTTTATCGCGTAGTCTTCTTATGTAGACAGTGATCGTATTATCCTCGACATAAGCGGAATACCCCCATACATGATCCAGCAGCTGCGATTTGGTAAACACCTGATTAGGGTTGGAAGCCAAAAAGTACAGCAAATCAAATTCTTTGGCGGATAAAGAAATTTCCAGTTGTCCGGCCATGACCTTGCGGGCATTTTTATCAATCGAAAGGGTGCCGAATTGCAATCGCTGCGGTGGGGATACCTGAAGCTTCGGATCCGCGATTCTGCGCAAATGTGCCTGAACGCGGGCGACCAGTTCACTGAGCGAGAAGGGCTTGGTCATATAATCATCGGCACCAAAACCCAGGGCAAGGACTTTGTCCGTGTCGCTGCTGCGGGCGCTTAAAATAAGGATGGGCGCAGCCGTCAATGTGCGGAGCTTGCGGCACACCTCAATGCCGTCAGCATCAGGCAATGTCAGATCGAGAATGATAAAATCCGGCTGCCGGTGGCGGACTGCCTGCAATCCGTCGCCGGCATTCTCCGTGATGAACGTGCTGAATCCCTGAACACGTAAATAGTCATTCACAATGCGCGAGATATCCTGTTCATCTTCAATGATCAGTACTGTTTTAGCAGAATTCATTCATAAGTCGCCCCTGTTCCGTATGCTTGAAATGGTGAATCCATTATAGCATGGGCCGGAATGAAGGATAGGGAAAACAAGGGGAATCTTACCAATTGAAGGCTTGGTAAGCAGTGAAGAAGCGTTTCCATGCCTGAATCCAGTCATTAGGTTGACAGCGGAGATCATTTATCTTATATTCATTCATATACTTATTCGTAATGTTTACGATTAAGACAAGAAAGAGTCAAGCGACTCGGAAGGAAAAGAGGATTTCAATGCAAAAAGGAATACATCCAACCTTTCAAAAGGTCATATTTCTGGATGCGAGCGTAGGTTATAAATTTCTTAGCGCTTCTACGAAGACTTCTTCGGAAACGATGGAATGGGAAGACGGTCATACCTATCCGGTTATACGTGTGGATTCGAGTTCTGCATCGCATCCTTTCTTTACGGGGAAACAGAAGAATGCCGAAATCGGCGGGCGTGTCGATAGGTTTAAGCAGCGATTACATTATAAAAAGTAATCCAGTCACGAACTATGGATCGATAGGAGGCGTCGATGGATAGCTTTACGAAGAAGAGAATAAGCGCCATTCTTGAAGCTTATATCGCTCTTAAGGTTCCTGGTGATTTAAGAGCGGAGGTACGCTTAACCTACCGGTTTCATGAGAGTACCGTTATTTTATCGGAAGAAAGACCTGATTGGCTTCAACGAAAATGGGATTCCACCGAATTGGTTCATTTTTGCCTCAAGGAAAATGGATGGCGCGTATACGCCAGACAAAACGGCAATGAGTGGGCTCCCCTATCTTCCATACCGCCCAGCAAGGATTTTGAAGATGTGCTGGAGCAGGTGGAAATGGATACGCAAGAGGTCATCTGGGTCACATAACCCCATTTAAATACCATGATTCATGCAGTGAAGGAGCAGCAGCCGACAATGAGCAAAAGCAATGCTGGCCCGCGTCTTCCCCGGGCCAAGGGAATTGATATGGCAACCTATTATTCGCCTAGGGATTGCGCCAAAAAGGTTAGGCATCTGATCTTGTCCGATTTTAATCAAAAAATCGTGGATGAGTTTATTTCGATTTTGGGAATGAGGGAGGAATTTGAGAAGTTTCACGTTCCCATTCCTAACAAAGTCGTAATGTACGGCCCCCCTGGAACCGGAAAAACCTTAACGGCTTTCTATCTGGCTAACGTTCTCGAACTTCCGCTTGTCCTGGTTCGCCTGGACGCGATCATCCATAGCCACCTGGGTGAAACGGGCAGCAATATCCGCAAAATATTCGATTATGCAGGCATGTTCCCCTGCGTGCTGTTTCTTGATGAGTTCGATGCCATTGCAAGGACGAGGGACAACAACGATGAAGTTAAGGAGATGGCGCGTGCCGTCAATACATTACTGCAATGCCTCGATGACTTTGGGGATAAGAGCATTATGATGGCGGCCACCAATTTGGAGAAGGATCTGGATCAGGCGGTATGGCGCAGATTCGATACCAAGATGACGTATTCGTTGCCGGACAAGGGGGAGAGGCAGCAATATATCCAAATCCTGATTGGAGAATTTCAATGTGATGAGGCAGCTATAACTGAAGTTAGCGAGCAGCTTGAAGGCTGCAGCTTTGCCGACATTGAGCAAATTATTTTGAAAGCCAAACGAAAAGCGATTATAGAGCGGCAACCGCTGCAAAGGAGACATATCCAAGAATCTTGCGATGAATATAAGCCTGCTGCAGCAAGTTCTTAACTTAAATAAAGGGAGGTATGATGACGAATGGCGAAAAAATCCAAAGTCGTGAAGGAACTAAAAAGACAGGAGATAGTTGCTAAATATGCGCAGAAACGCAGGGAATTGAAAGAAAGGGGCGATTATGAGGCCTTGCAGAAACTGCCACGCGACTCTTCCGCAACAAGGCTGCACAATCGATGTGCCGTCAGCGGCAGACCAAGAGGTTACATCAGTAAATTCGGCGTTTCCCGAATCGTGTTTCGTGAACTGGCCCATAAGGGACAAATTCCGGGCGTGAAGAAGTCCAGCTGGTAGCATTGACAGGTTCACGGTTACCTAATCTGTGCAGAACTGGGTAAAGGGACGGTTTTATTTGAATTCTTAGGTGAACAACAGCTATCGGGTTATTCCCGATAGCTGTTGTTCATCGTTTCGGATCAGCCCGCGGCTTTCCTTATTTTGTCCATGTGCCGATCTTATAGGCTCCGTCTGAAAGGCGTTCCGTATTAGCAAAATCAACCCCGGGTTGGTTCGTGGACGGATTAAGAATCGCGATGGCCAGCTCATAGGTTCCGTGTGGCAGCGCGTTGGTGGAGATAGAGCCTGAGGCCGTATGCAAACCAGTCCTCCAGGTTCTTAAGTCCGCAGAAGTGGACTGGCGTGCTACGATATGGCCCCCGCTGCGCAGCTGAACTTCAACAGGCCAGTGGAACGGGAAGTGTTGAACCCCCTTATTTTCCACGACGATGGATACATCGAGCGTGTCTCCGGTATTCACTTGCGGATATGCAGCCTTGTTCACAACAAAGTGATAGCCCATTCGTTTCTTCAGCGTATCCATATTGCCCTGCAAAGGATTGCCCAGCGCCAAGGAAGCTGGAGAATTTGGTCCAAGCCAGCTTGGTTTGCTAAGCTCGGTTTGCCGCAGCGTCTCATTAAAGCCGCTCCCTGTCGTGAGCGAAGCATTCAGACCATAGGCGCCCCCGTAAAATTCGCCGCCAGAGACGCGAGTGTCCCAGAAGTTGGCATGGTTTGGCTGCTGCTGGCCGATATCATCCCAATAACCGTTCTGTGTGCCGGTATACCATCCCCATTCGGAATCAAAGCTCGGCTGATCTCCGAACACGTCATTATACATGCCGAGAATCAGACCCTTGTTATTATTTTTGGCCAATTCGACGCTTCGTCTGATCAATAGCTGCGTATGCTCCTCCTGATCGGCAAACGCATCGATATAGTGCTGAATGTACTGGTTGGAAATGGGGTTCGGAGGAAACGCGCCCGTATAGTTGCTTTCCCCATTAGGTCCGATATAAGGCCAGGTGTGGAATTCCGCCCAATGGCCGAGTGAACCGATTTGCACAAAAGCGATCGGGCTGTCAGCCGTGTCGTAATGCTCCGCAATCGCTTCGATCGCAAGTTTGTGGCGGGCGATCAGATAATCGGAGCTGTAATTAGGGGAGAACCCCGTGTTGTTGCCGGCTCCCATACCACCGGTTTCATCTTGGTAGGCCTTACCTGGAGATTGTCCCAAACTCACCATGTCATTGTACAGCCAGTCAGGAATATCCCGGTGAGGCGCGCCCGAAGGACTGTCCAGAATAAAGCGCAGCACCACCTTGACGCCGCGGCTTTGCCAATAGTCGAAATGATTGGACGCTTCAATCGCACTGAAATCATAGTTGCCTTTTGTTGGCTCTAGCTCCTTCCAGGTGACACCGGCATACACGAGACGGTGGTCCTGAGGGTAATGGGTTGATTTGGCTGAAGGAGCCCAACCCTTAAACGGGTTATTGAGCGGATCATTCAGCTCGCTTGGGTGAAATTCAATCATTTCTTCTCCGGGATTACCTTCATTAAGCGTATAAACGGGAAGCGGCTGGTTCTGCGCTGGCAGGCGATTGACATCCGAATGGTTGTCCAGATAACCCATGTTCACGCTGCTGCCTGCAGCAAGTCCAAGTGTGGCGAGAGGGAGTGCGGCTTCAATAATAGATGAGGTGCGCACGTATTGAGAAGAAGGGAGGGTGGAAGACCAATCCCAATTCCAGCTGCTGCCATTCCCGGAGTAGCGGTAAAGCGATTGATTTTCGAGGAGCCATTCAATGCCGGTCGTCCCCCATCCGAAGGCTTGATATCCGGTCGTAGCATTCTGGTCCGTATTCAGCCAGAAGCTCCCCGTTGTCGTGCTAAGTCCTGAGCCTTCCACAAGCAGATAAAGATTCTTGTCATCGTGGGAAGCCTTTAAGACGCTAGCGGTTCCCGAATTCGTGGAAATCACCGGAAGCCCTTCCCAGTCACTCGGATCACCATCGACAACGATCGAAGCGGCTTCTGCAGTCGAAATAAAGAGGGAAAAAGGGGACAAGGTAAGGAGAATGGCCGTCATCGTAAAAATAGCGAACGTCATTTTCATGTGAATACCCCATGCTTTCATGTCAAACCTCCTCACAGAATGATTGGTGTCATAAAGCTGCAAGTCCAAACGTCTTGTTAACATTGGATTCATTCTACCGAATCCGAAGCTCTCACCTCCTTTCCAATGCAGCTTCCTAACTTCTTACACCCCAGAAAAAAAGAGCACCGTGTCCGGTGCTTCATGTGCAATGCGTTGATGAATGTATTCATTTCGACTTCCTAATCTCCCTTTAAGTGGAACTGCGTACGACCAAGCGGGTAGGCAAAATGACCTTCTTGGGGAGCAGATGATTTCCGTTCATTCTGTCGATCAGGTTGTCGACGGCAACCATGCCAATTTCTTTTGTCGGTACATCGATCGTTGACAGAGGAGGATTGGAATACTTGGATACCTCGATATTGGATAAACCTATGACAGCCACTTCATTAGGAACGGAAATGCCGTTGTTATACAAGCCGTTGAGGGCGGCCATGGCCATTAGATCGCTGCCTGCAAAGAAGGCGGTTGGGCCATTTTTGGTTTTACATAAATGATTTATTTTTTCAATGCAGACCGCTTCATCCCACATGCAATCAATAACCCAATCGGGATTCACCGACATTCCGGCAGCATGCATGGTGGCGTAGTAGCCTCGGTAACGGCGGCTGTCTTTCAGGTTATTCGTTAATCCGCTTCCCCCGATATAACCAATCTGGGTGTGGCCTTTGTCAATGAGATGATTGACGGCCATCGAAGCAACATTGTAATGATCATAGCCCACATTATCGATATCCCCGCGCTCGGTATCAATCCCCACGATATAAGGAACCTGCTTGCGTATATACTCATAGGTTTCGCTGTTCAACGATTCCATAAGAATCAGACCGGTAATCGGTTCGCTGAAGGTATTGAAAAGGATCTTGCTGTCATTCAGTTCGATTCCAGTCCGAATAAAGGAAATGTTATATCCCGCACTCAGCAATCGCTCTTCCACACCAGATAAGATCGACATGAAATAAGGATCGTTGTATTTATCTTTTGTAACGCTTAGTACACAACCGATTTTGATATGCGATTTGCTTTCGGAATGATCCTTGGTTGAAACTTTTCGCTTGGGACTTGAAGTGATTTTATAGTTCAACTGCGTAACCGCCTGCCAAACTCGTTCCCGGGTTTCGTCCGTGATTTTATATTTTGTATCGTTGTTTAAAACTCTGGATACGGTGGCAGTAGATACATTTGCTAATTTAGCAACATCCCGAATGGTACTCATAAATAAACACATTCTCCTTTTAAGTTACGAATAGTCACCATTTAGAGTTTATAGGAATGTTACACGGTAAACAATGATGGACTCGTTGATCGTTATGTTGCGTTTCGTGTTACGTGAGTTTGTTACGTTCTCTAAGTTTATATGTATTCATGATTAAAATCAATCATAACATGTTTCTGTCGTGCTATGTTACCTGAAATTTTAAAAAATTAAAAATTGTTATTGCAAGGATATATAGGGATGATATAACATGAAATCACGAAACGATTGCAAGAATTTACGTTGTTTTGTTACGTAAGATTAACGTAACAAAACAACGGCGTATGGTAAGCAGGCGGCGGGGGGCTGATCAGAACATGGACAAAGCAGTAACGGTTTACCCCATTAGGTTAGAAGACATCCTAAACAACCCGGGCATTGGTTTTACAGCAGCACCGGGGTTAATGGGGAACCTGGATCGGATCTGCGACAATCGAGGGGAAGAGCACAAGAAATATAAGTTCACGGAAGACAGCAGAACGTATAATCATCCCGACAGCAAAGTGTATTTCTGCAGCGTGCGCTGGCGGGACGTGGAAGTTCGCCAAGGGGAATACAGGTGGGAAGTCCTTGAGGAAAAGCTGGACTACGCAAAATCGATGGGCTGTACGGCCGTGGTTCGCTGTTCCCCATACGCGTTAAGCGAAGAAGATGATATACCGGCTTGGTATCGTGCGGAATATCCGGAGGAGCCCGACTTTCCGTTCTGGAGAGTAGACCCAGAGACCACACCATATGTGCTGTATTGGTCTAGCTTTATCCAGGCGTTTGCCGCACGGTTTGACGGACACCCGGTCATAAGCTCAATTGATTTGACGATTGTAGGGGCCTGGGGAGAAGGCGGCGGGACCGAGTTTTTAAAGCCGGAGGCCATTAAACGCATTACAGATGCCTACTTGGACGGATTTAAAATAACGCCTCTCCAAGCTCTGCTGCATGATCCCCTGTCGATCAGCATTGTAAAAGAGCGCAAAGCCAAAGTGGGCTTTCGCGTCGATTGCTTGGGTGATATGGGCGGCTTTCATGGAAATCAGTGGTCTCATATGACGGATTTCTATCCCCAGAATATTCAGAATTTCAAGATGGGAGATGCCTGGGAGAAGGCTCCGATTCTATTTGAAGCATGCTGGCACATGAATGATTGGTATCTTCAGGGCTGGGATATGGATTATATCATTCAAGAAACGCTGAAGTGGCATATTTCATCCTTTAATAATAAAGGAACGGTAGTCCCCGAAGCGTGGAAAGAGAAGGTCAAGGCTTGGCTGAACAAGATGGGATACCGCTTTGAATTGAGGAAATTCACGTACGATTCGAGGGTGAATGCGGGTGGTCAGCTAAAAATCAGTGCATTGTGGGCTAATGTAGGAGTAGCCCCGATCTATAATCATTATCCGCTGGTCGTGAGGCTTACTGGCCAGGATCAAACCTATACGCTGCACAGCGGGGAGGATATCAGGGAGTGGCTGCCGGACGAAGATATTGTTTGGGAAGAAAGTTTGGGTTTACCTGGTAATATGTCCGAAGGTGAATATCGTTTGGAGATTGGCATCGAAACCGGTGTGAAGGAAATCGGGAATATCCAGCTGGCCATCGAGGGAAACAACGACGGCTATTACCCGATGGGCAAGCTATTCGTTGAACAAGGGAGGAAGGCATATGGAGAGTCGGATGAATTTTAAAGAGTGTACAACCATTTGTGATTTTGATTACCTGCCGGAAGGCTTGGAAGCGAAATACGATCGCTACCAACCGGATGGCAAGCCCCATCTCATTCCCAGGGATTTCCTGTCTGGAATCTTTGAGCAGCATCAAATTCCTGAACATACCCGGCAGTGGCTCATTCATGGGGTTGAGGCGATAGAAAAGGACGCCGTACTATTTCACTTCACCCAATTTTTAGTGGAGGATATGTGCACTTTGCGCAATCGCTGTGATGAGACCCATTATACGAATATGACACCAGGATGCATGAAGCAATACGGAGAATTATACTCCTTTCTTTTGCTGCTGGCCTGCGTTGTTCCTTCCATGAACAAGCTGGAGGCGCGTTCCGTACCTAAAGCCTACTACGAGCAGATCCCTCAACAGCCCCTGAAGCCTCAATTGGAAAAGTTGGTGCTGCACGGCGATGCCAAGGTTCATGATTTTCCATGGGTGATGAATTTTTATACCTGCTCCATCTTTCTGTTAGACCGGTTTTATTTTATCCCCTACCGATTTGAGGATCCCTTCACCATGTTCCGTCATGTGAACACGCAGGAGGTCATGGCCCTTCGGCACGCAGGCGAAGAATTTCGCAGTGATGGACAACGGAACGGAATCAATGATGTATATGATCTTCAAGGAAACTTCACCTCGGAATGGCACGAGAACGCCGAGTTCGTTATTGCTAATCGGATAAATCCCATGGGATTCGTTGAGAGAGAAACGACGCCGATCCTAAAGAAGGAATGGGAACCGGTACTTCAAAAAGGGGATACGCTGTTAGCGCTTCACATCCCATCCGGACCCGGGTACACACCGGACAGGCTGAAGAGTTCCATGGAGATGGCTGCTGCATTCTATGACCAGTACTTTCCGGAGTTACCCGTCAAAGGCTTCTGGAGCTCAAGCTGGCTTTATGATACAAGGCTGTCGCTTATCCTGGACCATGAAAAAAGCAATATCGTCCTCGTTCAACAACAATTCTATAACTATCCGACCATGGAAGGGGACGGCATGCTGCGTTATGAAGCGTTTGGCGACAGGAGGGCAGATCCGGTCCGAAGCCCCGGCGAATATACAACCTCACTGCAAAAGGCAGCAGCGGCGTATATGGAAACGGGAGCCCGTTTTAACACATTAAGCATGATTGTATTAAGGGAAGATATTGAAAGGATTGGCAGCCGGCCGTATATAACCGATGCAGATATCGAGCAATTTCACAGAACCGTTGACAGCCATTTGCAAAGGAGAGAAGAGGATGGGGAAATACTCGCTCGAAAACTACGAGAAGTATAAAACCGTAAAAATCCGACCGCAACCCCTATTGAACAGGGAGTTTGATACAAACCTGGGGCAATTCGAATACGTCTCCTTTTCCTGGAGAACGCTTGAGCCGGTTCGAGGAGAATACAGGCTTGAAGCGATCCATGAAGCACTGCATACGGCCCAAAATCCCATTCTTGTCCTGGTACCGGAATTGCCGATCTGGGCTCCGGATTACGCGCCTGATTGTTTTGCGGCTTTGATCCGAAAAGTCGGGAGCTATATTGACTCCGACAGACGCTTAACAGCCGTTCTGATATCAACCTTAGCTGACAGTAAGGAAGAATGGAACGCTTATATGGAGTCGTTTGAGGTGCAGACGCTGCTAGCCGAACTGCAGAATGACAGACTGATTCAGCATCTAAGAGAACGCAGTCGCGGGTTTGGCCTGCTGGTGAAGTGCAGTGAGGAGAATTGGATCGAATGCTGTGAGGCCTTTGCCATACATAAGCTGCAGAAGGCATGGAAGCGCTACCAGGTGGTCCTTCATGTGACCGATGACATTTGCGGCCCTCATACCAGACGCGAGGCATATCGCTGGCACGCCGGCCTCTCCAATCTGAATATAGGGCTTGGATATCATCTGGCTTTACGTAGACTGACTTATCCGGAAACCGTATATAGCCGTGGGAGTTTGCCGCTGCGATTCTGGTTTGTCAACGGGGGCAGTTCGAGAATTTATCGGGAATTTCAGTTATGGGTGCAGTTAAAGCAGGGGGAGGTTTCCTACGAATATCCCTTGCACGCAGCCACGCATTCCTGGTTAACCGGGGACCTTGTCCATAACGAGATGGTCCCCTTGAAGGATATGTTACCGGGAAGATATACGCTGAGTATAGCACTCTATTTCGAAGACCGGTCGTATATCCCCCTACATATACAGAACCCGCAGCAGGATGGGTATTATGAGGCAGGCACAATACAAGTCGAACTATCCGATGAGGATCCGCTCATGAATATTTGGGATACTTATTATCCGGAAGGATATTATCCCTTGGAAGATCCTGTGGTTCCAGAACAGGAATAGATGTTTCGAACAAGATGGTTAGGACAAATACGAGTTTGCTGGAGGTTATGGATTTGAAGTTAGCATTAATCGGCGCAGGACAAAGAGGCATGATCTACGCAAGGCATGCATACCCAAGCGAGGACATTGTTGCGGTCGTTGAACCGGATGACAGCAGAAGAAAGGCGGCAGCGGACGAGTTTCAGATTCCCTTGGAGAAACAATTTGAATCCGTAGATGAATTTTATCGGCTCGGCAAAATATGCGATGCCGTCATTGTTTCTTCCATGGACCGTGATCATTACGCGCAAACGATGAGAGCGCTTGATCTTGGCTATGATATTTTGCTGGAAAAGCCCATTTCGCCAAGTCCGGAAGAAAGCTTGAGAATACAACGAAAAGCCAATGAAACAGGTCGGAAAGTGATTGTATGCCATGTACTCAGATATACGAACTTCTTTGCGGAAATCAAGAAAATCATCGATAGCCAAGAGCTCGGCAAGATCGTGACCATTCAGCATAACGAGAATATCGGCAATTTCCATATGGCGCACTCCTTTGTACGAGGCAACTGGAGGAGAAGCGACCTGGCCAGTCCGATTATCATGCAGAAGTCCTGCCATGACATGGATATTCTGGCCTGGCTGGTGGACAGTCAAGCGAAACGGATCTCTTCCTATGGCAGCCTGACTTATTTTAAGGCGGAGAATGCACCGGCAGGCAGTGCGGAACGATGCCTTGACTGTAAGGTAGCAGCAAACTGCCGATTCGATGCAAGAAAAGCCTATTTGCCTATAAGGGGCCAATGGCCCGCTACCGTCATTTCGGCGGATCAGAGCGAAGAGGGACTGCTCCAAGCGCTCGCAACGAGTCCTTACGGACGCTGTGTTTATCGGCTTGACAATGATGTGTGCGACCATCAAGTCACCGTGATCGAGTTCAAAAACGGAGTAACGGCAACGTTTAATTTAAGCGGATTCACCAACAAAATGTACCGTACGCTCAAAATCATGTGCGAGCATGGGGAAATTCGAGGCGACGATAACTTGAACATTATCGAAGTCACCCGCTTTAACTCCAATATGGCAGAACCCGTTCAGCAAACCGTCATTCGGCCGGCAACGGTGAGCGGTGGACATAACGGCGGCGATACCGGTCTGATGAACGACTTTTTGGAGAATCTGGGGAATGCCGACTTCAGCAGCAGATCCTCCATCGACATGTCCGTCGAAAGCCATATCATGGCCTATGCCGCGGAAGAGGCGAGAATTACGGGTACCGTGGTCGATCTGGATCAACTTAAGGAGAGGCTGCAGCAGAGCATTTTGGCATAATCGTTTAATCACATTGCAAAGGAAGTGATGAAATGGGTTCCGTGGTTAAGGGGTTTCTATATGAAATAACGAAAAACAGAATACTGTATCTGATGTGCGTGCCTGCCCTGATCGTGCTGATCATGTTCTCCTATATTCCTTTTGCGGGAATATGGATGGCCTTTACCGATTTTAATGTAGTCGATGGCATCTTCGGCAGTGAATTTGTAGGTCTGGACAATTTCAAATACTTTTTCTCGGAAAACAGCATGGGATGGAAGGTTACCTATAACACGCTGTATATCAACTTTTTTGGTCTCATATTAGGCATTATCATTCCCGTCAGCATTGCCATTCTGATCCATGAAATCCGGCATAAAACCTACAAAAAAGTCGCTCAAAGCATGATGTTTTTTCCTTATTTCATATCGTGGGTCGTCGTTGGGGCGATTCTGTACGGCATCTTCTCCACGGATGTGGGCGTTGCCAACAATATATTGGAGTTCTTTGGAGCCGAGCCGATAAGGTGGTACTCCGAGCCTAAATATTGGAAATGGATCATCATTCTGTCGAGCGTTTGGAAATGGAGCGGCTACAGTTCCATTGTCTATATGGCAGCGATGTCCAATTTTGATGGAAGCTTGTACGAAGCGGCTAAGGTGGATGGCGCCAACAAATTGCAGCGGATTTTTTACTTGACCGTGCCCATGCTGAAACCAACGATCATCGTCTTGAGCTTGCTGAGCGTCGGCAGAATCTTCTACGGGGACTTTGGGATGATTTACGGCATCGTCGGCAACAATCCGGTCCTGGCTGAAGAAGTAACGGTCATCGATACATACGTTTATCAGTCGATGCGCACGCTGGGCTTTTCTTACTCTACGGCAATCGGGCTCTTCCAGTCCTTGATGGGACTGATCCTGATTACGGCTGCAAACCAATCGGCTAAGAAAATAAATGACGGAGAGGGTCTATTTTGATGAAACAAAAGAATAGATTGCTTGGCGATCAATTGGTAATAGCCTTTGCCTATGTTTTCATCGGTTTATTCGCGCTCGTGTGTCTGTATCCCCTTGTTTTAACCTTAAGCGTATCCTTTTCTTCGGAACAGGCCGTTGCGAGAAACGGCTATTCGATGATCCCCTTAAGTCCCAGCTTGGATACCTATAAATATATCTTTGTTAATAGTGGGATGAAACTGCTCAAATCCTACGGGGTAACCCTGTTTGTAACCACTGTGGGTACGGTAGGGGCTCTGCTGATTACCAGCATGATTGCATTTTCCCTATCGATCAAAAAGCTGAGATACCGCAACGTGCTCGCATTTATTAGCAACTTTACGATTATCTTCTCGGCCGGCTTAATTCCGTGGTACATGGTCAGCGTCAATTATTATGGATTGAAGAACAGCATTCTGGCCTTGATCCTGCCTTCCATCTTCAGCGTATGGAACATGTTCCTGATGCGCACGTACTTTGCAAGCATCTCTCCATCTTTATATGAAGCTGCCGAGATGGACGGCGCCAATTATTTTACGATCTATGTAAAAATAGCCCTCCCATTAAGCAAGACCGCATTGCTGACGGTTGGATTAATGTATGCGCTTCAATATTGGAATGATTGGTGGCACGCTCTGATCTTTATTAACGAACGCGATTTATTTCCGCTGCAATATTTCCTCTACAACATTCTGTCGAACGTCAATGCGATAAGCTCGGGACGTATTCCATCAGGGGCGTCAGGTAACATCACATTGCCAGCGGAGACCGTGAAGATGGCCATTACGGTCATTACGATCGGTCCGATCATATTCCTGTACCCTTTCATTCAAAAATACTTCGTGCACGGGATTATGGCCGGTGCGGTCAAAGAATAGACGCCTGCGTGGTTACTGGCCGATACCGGCTTTTAACATAGATTAACCATTTTATTAGGGAGGGTCTTTCATGAAAGCAAGGAACATGCTGATCTTGTTGGTCTTATTGATTGCGTCCGTTTCGGTCATGGCGGGATGCAGCGGCAGAAAAGAGGGGGCAGCCGAGCTTGAAACCGTCACGATTCTGTATCCGGGGGAGCGAAGCGATCGGATGAGCGAATTTCTGGATAACGAATTCGCGGAGAAGATGGCAGCCGATCTTGGTTTGAAGGTTGAAGTCACATTTGTGCCGTGGGCTCAGTATTGGGAACAAAAAGATATCATGCTGGCCGCAAATGAACCGATCGATTTATATTGGGATGGCCTCCCGGACCTTTCTACGATCGTCAACAAGAAACAAGCCATGGTATTGGATGATTTAATCGAGGAATATGGCCAGGATATGCTAAAAGTCCTGCCGATGGAGCAGCTTCAGGGCGCAACGATCGATGGGAAGATTCATGGCATTCCATCCGCATATGCACCATCCTCCGCCATGTACCAGCTGGTGGCCGTTCGTCAGGATATCCTCGAAGCGGTGGGGATGACGGACTTGAAGACGGCTGACGATTTAAAGGAATTCGCAACCAGGGCGAAAGGGAAATTCCCTGAAATGAAGGGGCCCGCCGATATTATCTTTAAACCGTTGACCCGATATTTTACCGATGAACAATATAACTGGATCGCCGTCGAAGATCTGGTTGTATTCGGGGAAGAAAGCAAAAAAGCATACAGCTACTATGAAACGGAAGCGTTCCAGGAAGTCGCGAAGTTTAACCGCGGCATGTATGATGCGGGGTTATATACAGAGGATTTGACCATCAAATACAACGAGAGAGACTCCCGCATGCAGACGGGCTTATACTTATGGGTTGAAGGATCTTTGGGCAAGGAAATGGAAATTGTCGATGCCATCAAAGCCAATGCGCCGGAGGCCGAGGTTAAAACGTACCTGTTAGCCGAGGATAAACCGCGTTATGTGACGGCTGCAGGCGGAGAGGTGCTGGGCATACCTATGAATGCTCCTAATCCGGAAGGAGCCATGAAGTTCGTGAACTGGATTTATAAATCCCAAGAGAATTATCTGTTTGCTCTCTATGGCGTTGAAGGCAAGGATTACGAGATTGTGGATGGAAGAATCAATAAACTCACCGCTAGCGAATTTTTCTATGAATGGATGTTTAGAAACCAAAATTACCAATTGTTCGGGCCGAATGTAGCACAAGAGTCCATCGATAAGTATAAGAGCTGGGATGATCAGGCTGTTCGATCCGAATCCTTGGGATTCCGATTCAATAACGAAAACGTCAAGTTAATCGAGACGGCCCTGAAAGAAGTCGCGGGCAAGGATTTAGCCGCTATCCGTTCCGGTTTCGTCGATTTTGAGACGGAATATCCCAAAGCCATCGAGAAGCTGAAAGCGGCGGGGATTGATGACTATGTCGCTGAGATCCAGCGTCAGTTGGATGAGTTTTTGGCGGGGAAATAAAAGCGTAATGTCTACTTTTGTTGTACTTCTAACAGGCTAAACTGCAAGCTAGGAGGCTGAATTGAGATAGCAGATGTTTAAACTTAAAGAGGTATTTTCTGAATAAGGAAATACCTCTTTATTTATATATGAGGATTTCATTCATAGGAGTTTTATAACAAAAAAGACTGCGCACTGGGTCTGATCCAAAGCCTCCATTGACAATATGTACCATTCTTGTGTACACTCTTTTTATTCCGACTGTTCAGTATAAATAAAATCAACAAAGATACAGGTGAAGAAATCATGCCCAAATTAGGAATGGGACCGAAGCGCAGGGCAGAGGTCGTTAATGCCACGTTAACCTGCATCAGCATGTATGGAATTGACGGCATGACACTGGATAAGGTGGCCGATCATGCAAACTGTTCCAAAGGAGTTGTCACATATTATTTCAAGAATAAGGATCATCTGACGATCGAAGCTTTCAAGTCGTTCTTGGCATACTATGGGCTGAAGATCGAATCCGGCATTGAGCATACGATGACACCGGGAGAAATGATGGATCTTGTCCTGAAGTTTATGCTTCCCCCGCTCAGCGATGACGCGGATCGAATGATTAATGTGTCGCAGCTGGAGGGGGTCGACAAGATGTATATCCCTTATGCTGATCAAGCTAAGCTCTTTGTACAGTTTTTCTCAAAAGCCATGCTGGATCGCAATTTGCAGGAAGTTGTATCGAAGAGTTACGAGGCTGATCTCCAAGGCATCGCCAAGATCATGGAGTACGGCAACCGGACGGGGCAGATGTCCGTTGAAGATTCCCGCGATGCCGCCTATGGGCTGATGGCGATGGTTATTGGTCTGAGCTTTTTTAGAGTAGCGAACGTTCCGCCCGTCAAGGACGAGGATAACCGGTACATATGTGAGGATTATGTAAGAAGACTTACCCAAACAGGAGGGTGACTATGAATATAGAGAAGATTGATACAGATGGAGGAACGATAGCGGTCGTACGCAGCAATGAGATATTAATAGAGGATGTGCAATCCGCATTGGATCTTATGGCAACCGTGCAATATGAAACGGGCAGCCGTCGTATGGTGATGAACCAATCGGTATTCAGCGAAGCCTTCTTCGATTTGAAGACGCGCCTTGCAGGCGAAATCCTTCAGAAGTATATCAATTATCATGTGAAGGTTGCGATTATCGGAGATTTTTCTGTTTATCCAAGCCAAAGCTTGCAAGACTTCATTTATGAATGCAATAAGGGGAACGATTTCTTTTTCTTGCCGAGTGAACAACAAGGAATTGAACGGTTAAGCAGGTTGAACTAATTAGACGAAAACGGGAGGAAGACGGTTGTCAGTACCTGGGTTTTATCTAAAAGAATATCCGATGCAGAACATTCCAGCAGGCGCAATTCAATTAAGGGACGACCGTATAAAGTCTTCGTGGACGGTCGAGGTGAACGCTTTTCAGCTTGCACCGGTTCCTGTTACGAAGGCGCTGTATTTCTCGCTTATGCCACCGTGGGCAGGTTTTGCTGACGTCACGCGGGTTCCGATCGTCGATGTATCATGGAACGATGCAATTCACTTCTGTAACGTGCTATCTCGGCGTTCAGGTCTAAACGAATGTTATTCGGTCACGGAAGATGGTGCGTGTGTGGAGTGTAACTGGGAGACGGATGGATACCGTCTTCCGACGGAAGCAGAATGGCAATATGCGTGCAGAGCCGGGAGTGATGGCTATCGTTACGGAGAGCTTGATGACATCGCTTGGTATGAAGGGAATTCCGGGGGCGCCCTGCATGAGGTAGGCAAAAAGAGGCCCAATGCGTGGGGGCTTTACGATATGCTCGGAAATGTGTGGGAGTGGTGCTGGGATGTATACGATCCGGACGTATACGGCTCATACAGAGTATTCCGCGGCGGAAGCTGGGCGGAAGAGGCCAGGGGCTGCGGGGCGACATGCCGCCGGCGAAGCCACCCGACGTTTCGGATTGAGGATCTCGGGTTTCGTCTGGCGAGATCGATTTCACGATAAAGCTGATCCTTCGGGACCAGCTTTTTTTGATCGTGCAGCACCTAATGAATTTCCAATAAACGTATCGAGACGTCGTCAATTTTCTCCAGATGGTAATAGATGCTAGGCCAATCCTTCACTATAACTAGATATGTTACATAATCTAACGCGATAAATCTTCGTATAATTGCGTATAGACAAGGCTGGAAGACATCAGTAAGATTGGGTTTAACTTTTCGTGGGGGGTGTGGGGAGTTAAGGGGTGTCAGGGGTGAATTGCCGTAGTGTTGATCAAAAACCAGGAAATTCAAGGGATAAGGAGGATAAGAAAATGGTATATGGACCAACATTCAACAATCCGATCGTAGAGCAAGCAGCCGATCCTTGGGTATGGAAGCATACGGACGGCTATTACTATTTTATGGCAACGAGACGCGGATATCTGGAGCTGACACAATCCGCAACCTTGACCGGACTTGCAGAGGGACGGAAGAAAACGATCTGGTCTCCGGAAGCCGGCGGACGCCATAGTTATAACCTGTGGGCGCCGGAAATCCACCATCTGGACAGCAAGTGGTACATTTATTTTACAGCGAATGACGGGGGAGGCGACGAGTCGCGCCAAATATGCGTGCTGGAGAACGGGGAGCCTGATCCAATGGAAGGCGAATGGACATGGAAGGGCGCGCTGCCGACCCCCGTACCCGGCCTGGACGGTACGGTCATGACCGTAGGCAATCAGCTTTATTTCCTGTATGCGGGGTACGGTCATTTCCCGGATTATGGCTCCGCTCTATACATCATGCGCATGACAAACCCTTGGACATTGACGGGAGATCATGTATTACTTACCGCCCCGACCCTGTCCTGGGAAAAACAAGGCGGAATGGCCATTAACGAAGGACCCGTCGTCCTTCAGCGGAACGGCCGTATCTTCCTGGTGTACTCGGCCAGCACCACCTGGTCCGAGGATTATGCGCTGGGAATGCTCACGATGGATGAAACTGCGGATCCGATGGACCCGCTATCCTGGTCTAAATCCATGGAGCCTGTATTTTGCAAAAGCGTGGAGAACAGGGTGTACGCTACCGGTCACAACAGCTTCACGCAATCACCGGACGGCAAGGAGGACTGGATTGTTTACCATGCGCTTCCAGAGCCTGGAGCAGATACGGCCTTACGCTCGACCCGTATCCAGAAATTCGGTTGGAAGCAAGATGGAACCCCGGACTTCGGTGTCCCGGCCAGTGATTCGCAGGCCATAGCGATACCGTCCGGAGAATAATGTATGCGGCTTCATAACGTAACGAACAGGTATCCCGAGAGGATCGATGATGACGGCAAAGGTGCGTCAGATGCCGCAAGGGTGTAAGTGAATATTCACAGGATTCGATAAACCCCCATTCATTACAGATTATCTGTAATGAATGGGGGTTTATTACGAATGAGAGTGAATCGTGAGGGGAACGTGATTTCATAACAAAAACGGCATTTTTAATCGGATATTCCTTTTGGGATAAGGGTTATCAGTTTATGGATTGTTTCCGATATCTCGATAAACAAAACAAAGAATAAAGAAAATGACTAATTTTAATTACTGAAATTATGTATGAAAGCGTTGACAGAATGAAGTAGTATGCTTATACTTCGGTTAAAGATACAGGATAATTGTATTAAATGAAAGTGTAGGGACTGGTAATGCCGTCAATTTACATGTGAAAGGGGATCCATTGGAATGGCCAAGAGGAGGAGTTGCATTTCAGACCGGGGGGGGCTTAGACACTACGAAGATTGAAGAACGAAAGATAGCAAGCCTTAAACTGGCACCCCTGAAAAAACCACGGAATATTGATCCTCTCAGGCGCTAATGCTGGGGGTGCTCGCAATTATTCATATCATGGGAGGTTAAGCATGAACAGAACGATGAAGCGTTTTTTCACTCTGTTATTCATATCCATTTTGATCATTTCGACGGTAACCGCTTGCAGCGGCAAGGCAAATAACGAGCCCGATAATACCGTAACCCAAGAGGAAGGCGTAGAGAAGAATGAGGTGACGTTTGAAGATATCAGCGGGGACATACGCGGCAATAAAGCACCGACGCAGGAGCAAATCGATGAGGTCAACAGCACACTGAACGATACATATCTGGGCGACGTTTTCGAAGAAGTCATTCCTAGCGATTATTCTGCTTATCCCGTTAAAGGCGATGTGGTGCTGGATGTATGGATGCCTGCCAACTCCAACATCCCGGATATGAATAATCACTTGGTTCAGAAGCAGGTAGAGAAGCTCACCGGCATTAAGGTGAACTTCATTACGCCGCCCGTCGGGCAGGAAGCGGATGCCTTTACCTTGATGATCTCCTCCGGCGAGCTGCCGGATATCATCATTGACCCGGGCCGTTATCCGGGAGGCTTGGAAGCGGGGGTAAACGACGGCGCTTACCTCGACTTGACCGACCTGATGGAAAAGCATGCCCCGAATTATTCGGCATGGCGCAACTCGGACGAAACGAGAAGAAAAACGACCGTAACCGATGATGGCAGGCTGCTGGGCTTCTACGGGATCGCTCCATATTCCGAATGGATCTGGTTCGGCACGTTAATCAAGCAGGAAGCGCTGGATAAGACAGGACTTCCAGTCCCGACGACGATAGATGAATGGTATGAATTTCTGAAGAAATCCAAGGAAGTTGGATATAAAGCACCGCTGAATTACGGATCGACGTACGGCCAAATCTTTACCGGCATCATTAATGGCGCATATGGCGTCTGGGACTGGACCTTCCTGGATGAGAACGGCAAAGTCGCATGGGGTCCTGCACAACCGAAAGCCAAGGAATATCTCGCGACGATGCAGCAGTGGAATAAGGAAGGCTTGCTGAATCGGGATTGGGCTACCGCCGATTTCAATCAACGGATGGCCAGCGCGATATCCGACGATACGGCCGTCATGATGGACTCACCGGATACGATGTGGAGCTACTGGAAAGTGCAGAACGATATTGATTTCGTGGGGGCGCTGAATCCTGTTCTGAATGAAGGGGACAAATCCGCAACCACCTATAAAAACTTCAAAAGAACCGGAACCGGTGCAGCCATCACCACTCAGAGCAAAAATGTCGAAGCTGCAATGGCATGGCTGGATTTCAACTTCAGCAAAAAAGGCTGGGAGCTCATTAACTTTGGCGAGTACGGCACGGTGCATTTGGTGGATGAACAAGGAATGCCTTATTACCCTGAAAACAGTTACATCTACAATGATCCGGACGGTCAGCCGGTCGACGTCACACTTTGGAAATACCGCTGGCACAGTTGGCCGAACATTCGCGATGAGCATAATGCCAACCCGTTGATCTCGGCGAAAGGAAGCTATTCCGGAGATATCCGAAAGAATTGGACGGAAAACATGGATACCAGCATGGCGATGCCGCCGATCACCTTCACGAAAGAAGAAGCATCGCGCGAAGCCGAGCTTGGAAACCAATTGTCCACGCTGCGCGGAGAATACTTTGCGAAGATCATTATGGGCGAATTGCCGGTTGATGCTTACGATAAATTTTTGAAGGAAGCGCAAAGCATGGGGCTGGACGAATTCTTAAGTCTCCATCAGGCAGCCTTGGATCGGTATAACCAACGATAGTTTTCATAATAAGAACAGGTGGTTGATTCATGGAGATATTACGGAAAAACAGGGGAATAGACCATGTCCGGACGCCCTCGGAGCCCAAGAATACCAAACGGTTGATTCAAAAGGATCTGAAAAAGAATTGGTTCGTCTATCTGATGGCCCTTCCCGTCGTGGCGTGGTTCTTGATCTTCTGCTACGGGCCGATGTGGGGCGTCATGATCGCATTCAAGGATTTCAAGCCCTTGCTGGGATTCGCGGATAGCGATTGGGTGGGATTCAAACATTTCATCGATTTTTTCTCCGGACCCTATTTTTGGAGAGTCGTCAAGAATACGCTCCTGCTGAATGTGTGGGGCATCGTGTTTGGATTTACGGCACCGATTATCCTGGCATTGCTGCTGAATGAAGTTCGCTCTTCCAAATTTAAGCGGACCGTACAAACCATTACGTATATGCCGCATTTTATTTCACTGGTGGTTGTGTGCGGGATCATTCACATCTTTACGGCCAATGAAGGGGTCGTCACGCAGTTGCTTTCATTCATAACGGGAAAAGACTACTCATCCCTTCTCGGGTATTCCAATTTGTTCCGTCCGATTTATACCTTCTCCGGAATCTGGCAGAGCATCGGATGGGACAGCATCATTTACCTGGCTGCGATGAGCTCCATCGATCCTTCGTTATATGAAGCGGCCGATATCGACGGGGTCGGCAGGGTGAAAAAAATGTGGTACATTACGCTGCCTCAGATCAGTCCGGTCATCATCATCCTGTTTATCTTTGCGATCGGTGGATTGATGGCTTCCGGTTACGAGAAAATTATCCTGCTCTATAATCCTTTAATCTACGATACGGCGGATGTCATCGCTTCCTATGTTTACCGCAGGGGCTTGAGGGAAGCGAGCCTAAGCTATTCCACTGCCGTCGGATTAATAAGCTCCATCGTGAATTTCGGGCTGTTATGGATGACAAATACCATCGTAAAACGCAGATCTGAATCCAGCTTATGGTAAGAGAGAGGGAAGGTTATGGAGGATATCAAGCAACTCAAAGTGAAACGAAGCAGGAAGCATAAAAGCATAGGAGACCGCATATTCGACTTTACGAACTATACGCTGTTAACCGCGTTAACGTTGGTGTGTTTTTATCCCATATTGCATATCTTGTTTGCTTCCGTCAGCGATCCCAGCGCCTTGATGGCACATAAAGGGGTATTGTTAAAGCCGCTGGGATTCACGCTCGATGGTTACAAGCTGGTGTTTAAAGACAACAGCCTGCTGAAGGGGTACATGAATACGATCATTTATGTGGGACTGGGCACTTTGGTCAATATGGTCATGACGATATTGGGCGCGTACGTCCTCTCCAGGCGGGACTTGTATTTCAAGAATTTCATCATGATTTTGATTACGATCACCATGTTTTTCGGCGGAGGGCTGATTCCCTGGTTCCTGTTAATGAAGGACATCGGCTTGTACAACAATCTGTGGGCGATGATTCTGCCGACTGCTTTAAGCACTTGGAACATCATCATATTAAGGACCGGATTCCAATCGATTCCGAGAGAGCTGGAAGAAGCGGCATTGATTGACGGCGCAAGCCAGGCCAACATCCTCATCACGGTGATCCTGCCGCTGTCGAAAGCCACGCTGGCCGTTATCTTCCTGTACTATCTGGTTGGCAATTGGAACTCATGGTTTAATGCCATGGTCCTGCTGAAGGACAGGGAACTGTTCCCGTTACAGCTGTTAATGAAGGAGATTCTGGTTGCCAATGATTCGACGGCTACCACGATCGGCAGCGCGGGCGGGGTCGTCATCAACAGCGCACAAAGCTCGACCGCGTTCCGGGAGCTGGTTAAATATTGCGCGATCGTGGTTTCGACGGTGCCTATATTAATGGTGTATCCGTTCCTGCAAAAGTATTTCGTGAAGGGCGTTTATGTGGGCTCGATCAAAGGCTAAATGTTCAAACGAGCAGATAGAGAGACTGAATCATTAGGAGTGAGTTGCATCTTGACGACAGAAGTTAGCAAGGCACAAACGGTTCGCAATGAATATCCGAGACCCCAATTTCAGCGCAAAGAGTGGTTAACCCTCAATGGCGAATGGGATTTCCGTTTTGATGATGAAGCCATCGGCGAGGATGCAGGGTGGTATCAGGCGGAAGCGCAGGCTTCCTTTACGAGGAAGATCAACGTTCCCTTTACGTTCCAAAGCAAGCTGAGCGGCATCGAAGATCCTTCCTTTCATGATGTCGTGTGGTACCGCAGAACGTTCGAAATTCCGCAGGACTGGAACGGAAAACGGATCGTGCTTCATTTCGGTGCCGTGGATTATATGGCCAAAGTGTGGGTAAACGGGCACTTAGTAGCCATGCATGAAGGCGGGCATACACCATTCCAGGCGGACATTACGGCTTCGCTCGCGAAAGGAAGCAACACGCTCGTGCTGCGGGCGGAGGATTTCAGCCGCGACGTCACCCTGCCGCGGGGCAAGCAATACTGGCTTGAGCATTCGGCAAGCATCTTCTACACCCGTACGACCGGCATCTGGCAAAGCGTGTGGTTGGAGCCGGTGTCCCCGGTACATCTGAGCAAAACGATGATGACGCCCGATATCGACCGCAACGAAATTCGCATCCGGACCTTCCTTGAGGGCTATAAGGCGACGGAGGACCTCAAACTGCAGATCACCGTATCGTATAAAGGTGAATTGGTTGTCGAAGATCAATATGCAATCCGAAACCCGGAGCAGCTGCGGACTATCGGGCTGAGCGATTTTACGGACCATGGTCTGGGACGCCTGTGGAGCCCCGAGCATCCCAACCTGTACGATATCGAATTCCGCCTTGTTCAAGATGGGAACGTCGTCGATCAAGTATCCAGCTATTTCGGGATGCGGAAGGTATCGATCGAGAACGGCAAACTGTGCCTGAATAATCGCCCATATTTCCAGCGGCTGGTGCTGGATCAAGGTTACTTCCCCGAGGGAATCCTGACGGCGCCGTCGGACGAGGCATTAAAGCGCGACGTGGAGCTGACGAAGGAGATGGGGTTCAACGGCGTAAGAAAGCACCAGAAGACGGAGGACCCCAGGTTCCTGTACTGGTGCGATAAGCTTGGCCTGCTGCTATGGAGCGAGGCGGCCAACGCGTACGAATATTCCGAGTCGTATGTTCGCCGCTTCACGGCGGAATGGCAGGAGATCATCGAGCGGGACTATAACCATCCCTGCATCATAACCTGGGTCCCGCTGAATGAAAGCTGGGGTGTTCCCAATGTCCAGATGGATAAGCGCCAGCAGCAGCATGGGCTCGCCATGTACCATCTAACCAAGTCGTTGGACGATAGCAGACCGGTTGTATACAACGACGGATGGGAGCATATGACCACGGACCTGGTTACCATTCACGACTATGAGAGCCGCCAGGAAGTGTTGGAAGAACGGTATGCAACAGCCGCGTCCGCGGTGGAAGCGATGCCGGCGAACCGAAGAATATTCGTCGGCGGCGCTTCTTATGACGGCCAACCAATTCTCGTATCGGAGTTTGGCGGCATTGCCTTCAAGAAGAGCGAATGGGAGGGCTGGGGGTATTCCGGAGCCGAGAACGAGGAGGACTTCCTGATCCGGCTCAAAGCCGTGGTGGATCCGATGTTCTCTTCCCCGGTGATTCAGGGATACTGCTATACGCAGCTGACGGACGTCGAGCAGGAAATCAACGGCCTGCTTACGTATGACCGTAAGCCGAAGGCGCCGCTCGAAACCATTCGCAAAATCATGACGGGCCAATAGGAGGTGGAGAAAATGGACGCGACGCATGCCTATGAAGGCGTATACCATAACGAGAAAGCCGTATTCCTGCAGGCAGGAGCTTATGAAGCGGTCATGCTCCCGGATATCGGCGGGAATTTGATATCGTTCCGGGACCTCGATAAGGACTACCGGTTTCTCCATGAACCGACGCTGGAGGAAATGCCGGGCTTCAAAGCAAGACCGATGATTCATGGCATTCCGGTGTTGTTTCCCCCGAACCGGTATCAAGATGGCCGGTTCCGGTGGAACGGTAAAGTCCATCAGCTCCCGGTCAATGAAGAGGCAACCGGTCATCATCTGCATGGGTTTCTGTACAACATTCCATGGGAGGTCGATGAATACGGGCATTCCGGGCAGGAGGCTTATGTGACGGTGTCTGTCCGCGTGGATGAACGGCATCCGGTATTCCGAAGCTTCCCGTTCCGCTTCCATATTCAGCTTCGGTACGGCTTAAGCCGGCAGGGGTTATCCCAGCGGGTAACGATTACCAATACAGGCCAAGAAGCCATGCCGTGTCTGCTGGCGTTTCATACGTCCGTTAACGCGCCATTTACCGGGCAAGGCCACGCCCGGGATTACCGCGTAAAGCTGACCGTCGGGAAGCGATGGGAGCTGGATGGGCGCATGCTGCCCACCGGCTCCCACCAGGAGCTGTCCGCGAATGAGCAGGCCATGCAAGGTTCCGGCGTCTATCCGTTCTTTGAAAGCATGGACAATCACTATACCGCCTTGCCTCAAAACGGAAGGAACCGGATGGAGCTTACCGATGGGACGGAGAAGGTAACGCTGGTTTATGACGTAGGGACCTCCTATAAACAATGGATGATCTGGAATAACAAAGCGACCGAGGGTTTCTTCTGCCCTGAGCCGCAGATCAATTTGGTCAATGCACCCAATATGGATATGGAAGCCGAAGAAATCGGGTGTTTCAGCCTGGAGCCGAAAGAAATCTGGGAAGAGACCAGCAGGCTGTATGTCAAGGAAAGCCGAGGCTAAAGCCGCACGTGACAGCCAGCCAAGAGATAAATGCAAACAAATTCAACATAAAAGAAGGAGTTAAACATGTCTGAATTAACACTGCCGCGTCCGGAGTACCCCCGTCCACAATGGGTGAGACCCGACTGGATGAATCTGAACGGTTCCTGGCAATTCGAAATCGATCATGGCAGAAGCGGGAAGGAGCGCGGATTCCATGAGCCGGGACATGATCTGTCCGGAACGATCACCGTTCCTTTCTGTCCCGAAAGCAAGCTGTCCGGCGTTGAATATAAGGATTTCATGGCAGCCGTATGGTATAAACGGGATTTTACCGTGCCTGAAGAATGGAAAGGCAGCATCCTGCTTCACTTCGGGGCTGTGGATTACGAGACGGAAGTATGGTTAAACGGTGTATCCGTAGGATCGCATCGCGGGGGATATACGCCTTTTAGCTTCGATATCACGCCACATGTGGTACCGGGTAAGAACGTGATTACCGTCTGTGCGGAAGACGACGTCCGTTCCGGACGCCAGCCGCGCGGGAAACAGAGCGGACGCTTCCACTCGCATGGCTGTGATTATACCCGTACGACGGGGATTTGGCAGACGGTATGGCTGGAGCAAGTGCCGGAGGCCTATTTGTCCGACATGAAGCTGGTGGGTGACCCGGATAATGGCTGTGCCCACCTCGAGCTTAAGATCAACGGGAACGCAGCGGGCCATAAACTGTCCGCCTCCGCCCTGTACGAGGGGAAAGCGGTAGGGAATGCGAGCGCTGTTGTATCCGGGCCGTCCGTCAAACTTACCCTTCCACTGTCGGAGGTTCACTTGTGGGAAGCGGGGCAGGGCAGGCTGTACGATCTGGAATTAACCCTGCAAGGACGGGATCAGGTGAGCGACACCGTCCAATCCTATTTCGGGCTCCGGACCGTCATGCTGGACGGAATGGCATTCCGCATCAACGGCAAATCCGTATTTCAGCGCCTTGTGCTGGATCAAGGCTTCTATCCGGATGGAGTCTATACGGCTCCAAGCGATGAGGATCTCCGCAAAGACATCGAAATTTCGATGGGACTTGGCTTTAACGGCGCAAGGCTTCACGAGAAGATGTTTGAACCGCGCTTTCTGTACTGGGCGGACCGGTTAGGATATCTGGTGTGGGGAGAGCATGCGAATTGGGGGCTCGACATTACCACGGCGGAGGGAATGTCCCATTTCCTACCGGAATGGCTTGAAGGGATGGAACGCGATTTCAATCATCCGGCCCTCACCGGCTGGTGTCCTTTCAACGAGACATGGGACCGGGACGGTGCCAAGCAAAATAACGACGTACTGCGCATTGTATACGAGGTCACGAAGAAAATGGACCCGACGCGTCCCGTGATTGATACGAGCGGCAACTTCCATGTCGTAACGGATATTTTCGATATCCATGATTACGACCAGAACCCGGAGACCTTTAAGCAGCGATATGAGCCGATGAAGAACGGTGGAGAGGTTTACAATAGCTTCCCGAATCGGCAGCAGTATGAAGGCCAGCCTTATTTCATCAGCGAATATGGCGGCATATGGTGGAATCCGGACCAGAAAGACGAGAAGTCCTGGGGCTACGGCGACAGGCCGACATCCGAAGAAGCGTTTCTAACGCGTTATGCGGGCTTAACGAATGTTCTGCTGGATCATCCGATGATGTTCGGTTTTTGTTATACCCAGCTGTACGACGTGGAGCAGGAAGTGAACGGATTATATACCTATGACAGACGTCCAAAATTCAATCCCGACGTGATCCGCCGCATCAATTCCCGTAAGGCCGCGATTGAAGATTGAGCTATTAACATCACCGTTATCGAAGTAGGCGGTGTTACATTTCTGCGTGGTGTATGATTGCATATTATCCGAAAGGAACGTGACGAAGGATGAAGGTGAATTACCGGAATAAATTATGGCTCACGATATGCGCATTCCTTATTCTTCCTATGGGTCAGGCGACACATGCGGCTACGCTTCAAAATAACTTCTACAACGTGGTCATGCAGGAGGGCGCGGATCCATGGGTATATAAACACACCGACGGCTTTTACTACTTCACAAAAACGACCGGCGGAAATGTAACCATATGGAAGTCCGCACAGCTTGCCACGATTGATGCAGCTCCGACGAGGGTCGTAGAAACGGGCTGCTGCAGCATCTGGGCTCCCGAATTGCACTACATCAATGGCGCCTGGTATATCTACTATGCCAAGGATGACGGGGATAACGTCAACCACCGCATGTATGTCATGGAGAACACGTCGGCGGACCCGACGAAGGGAACCTGGCAGTACAAAGGCCAGATTACGGACCCGACGAACAAATGGGCGATTGACGGCACGGTGCTGCAAACAGGCGGTCAGCTGTATTTTATCTGGTCCGGCTGGGAAGGGGATATTAATGTGCGGCAGAATCTGTACATCGCCCGCATGAGTAATCCTTGGACGATTGATTCGAACCGCGTTGAAATCGCAAGACCTACGCACAGCTGGGAAACGAACCATTCCCCACATGTAAACGAAGGGCCTCAGGTGGTTGTGCGTAACGGTCTCATCAATCTGGTATACTCGGCAAGCGGAAGCTGGACCAACGACTATTGCCTGGGTCTCATAACGGCCAGCACAACCAGCGATCTGCTGAATCCGGTATCATGGAACAAACGCAGTCAGCCTATATTCAAGTCCGGTAACGGTCTATTCGGACCGGGTCATCATTCGTTTACCAAGTCGCCCGACGGTACGGAGGACTGGATACTCTATCATGTCGCTAAATACAATAATGCCGGGTGGAATCGCGAGGTTCGAACGCAGAAATTCACGTGGCATGCCGACCATACGCCAAACCTCGGCGTTCCGGCGAATCCGAATGCTCCGATAACCCTGCCTTCCGGCGAAGCGGCACATACCCGCTACGAGGGTGAGGAGGGAACATTCGGCGGCGTCGCCTATGCATCCCAAAGTCCTAACGGCTCGGGAGGCATGAAGGCCGGGCATATCGATACGCCGGAGAGCTATGTGGAATTCTCGGTGCATGCCCCATCCGCAGGCGAATACGTTCTGCTGGCCCGCACGGCGAACGGAACGGCCGGTGGGAATTGGTCCCATCTTATGCTCAGCGTGAATGCCGGAACGCCAAGCAAGTTCCATATCACGAATAAAGGCTGGGAGAATTGGGGCCTGTCCACGGCAAGGGTTCAGTTAAAGGCCGGCGTGAACAAGATACGTTTCTCAAAAGGCGAAGGATACGGAGAAATCGACTTTTTCGACATCAAGCCGGCGAATTAGGACACAGCGGATGGCTTAGTGGACCGAAAAAACAAAGTGTAACAAGCTTAATCATGGATGGCTTCCGGTTCTCCCGGAGGCCATTTCTGGCTAAGAAAGGAATGATTTTCTTCGACCAGTCTAGACTTATGTCCAATGGCAAAAGGCAGGGGAATGGCGGATGCAAGCCTTTGCAAGCATGATTGTTTTTCATTTCACTAAGAGATAAGATGAATGGTAATGAATATGTTTAAAGGAGAGCGGATTTGTGCTGGAACTTGGTTTTAACGACCCGGAAAGACTGGTCACGGTAGCTCATGCCTTGTCAACGCGTTCTCGGGTTGATATTCTAAGGCTTTTGAATTCCAAGAATTTGAATATCATCGAAATCGCCGAGAAACTCAAACTTCCCGTTTCGACGGTGGCGAGCAACATCAAAGTGCTGGAAGCGGCCGAATTAATCAATACGGAATTGCTTCCGGCCTCGCGTGGGGCAATGAAAGTGTGCAGCCGGAATTATGATGATATCCATATTGCGTTGAATTTGAAGAATTCGGTCCCTAAGGGAGTCACGCATGTCTATGAGGTCGATATGCCGATCGGCCATTACAGCGATTGCGAAGTATCGCCGACATGCGGAATGGCGAATGCCGACGGGTATATCATAAAGGAAGACGAGCCGGCGAGCTTTTACCATCCCAAGCATGTCAATGCCCAGATTATCTGGCTTCGCAAGGGATACCTGGAATATTTGATGCCGATGGATATTCCGGCCGGAGCCCGTATCGAGTCGCTTGAACTGTCCATGGAGATGTGCTCCGAGGCCCCTAATTATGATCATAACTGGCCTTCGAATATTTCGGTGTGGGTCAATGGCGTGGAGATCGGCATGTGGACAAGCCCCGGCGATTTCGGGGATCGGCGCGGCAAGCTGAACCCGAATTGGTGGTACGATTGGGCAACGCAGTACGGGTTTCTCAAAACATGGCGCGTCGATGATGAGAAGACGACGCTGGACATGGAGAAGGTATCAAGCGTTACATTGGATCAGCTGAATATTGCCGCGAGCCCCAAATTGCGGCTGCGCATCGGCATCAAGCCCGATGCCGTGAATCAAGGAGGGCTGAATCTGTTCGGCCGCCAGTTTGGAGATCACGAACAGAATATCATCATGCAGGTAAAATATACGATGGATCAGGATGGGGAAGACCTTTAACCATGCTTTTTGGAAATGGCCGAAGGCTTAGTGTAGAGGTAGAGGCAGAAGAGGCAAGCTTTAGGGCGGCAGCCTTTTTGACGGAGAGGTTTCCCGGTTTTATAAAGGAAAAAGTGGCAGTGCAGAAGGTATTTCTGTGCTGTCGCTTTTTTTGTTTACCGTCAGTAATAGTCGGAGTACACCATGGATCCTTATCGATTGAGGATCATTTCATAAGAAGAGCCCATTCATCTCCCGGTTTACATTCCGTTTAAATAGGGGTGCTACGATTCAAACATCATCCATTAACAAAGAGGAGGAAATCATAATGGAGCATGGATACAGAAAGAAAATAGAGCCTAAACCTGGCGACTTGGCCGTTGAGGCTTACGGGCTGGTCAAAACATTCGGCGATAACCGTGCCGTGGATGGCGTGGATCTGAACGTGCGTACCGGAACGATCTACGGAGTGCTTGGTCCGAATGGGGCAGGCAAGACGACCACCATCCGGATGCTGGCGACCTTGCTAAGACCGGATGCGGGTTCGGCCCGAATCTTCGGACATGACGTGCAGGCGGAATCGCAGGTCGTTCGTCAGTTGATCGGGGTAACCGGCCAATACGCGTCGGTGGACGAATCGCTCAGCGCCACGGAGAATCTAATTATCTTCTCCCGTTTGCTTGGTTTGGGGCGTACGGAGGCACGGCGCAAGGCCGATGAGCTGCTAGAGGAATTCGGTTTGTCGGAAGCCGCGAAACGGCCGCTGAAAAATTTCTCCGGCGGCATGCGGAGAAGACTGGATCTGGCCGCAAGCCTGATTGCCCAGCCGCCGCTCATCTTCCTGGATGAACCAACGACGGGGCTGGATCCCAGGACGCGTTCCCAGATGTGGGATACGATCCGCCGATTGGTGAATACCGGTTCAACGGTATTGCTGACCACGCAGTATCTGGAAGAAGCGGATCAACTGGCAGACCGCATCGCCGTTATCGATTACGGCCGGGTCGTGGCCGAGGGGACGGCGGATGAACTGAAGATGTCGGTAGGCACTTCCTCGCTGCATTTGACCGTCCAGCATTCACAGGACATGGATCGCGCCCGCCATACCGTGGAACAAGTGCTGGGCGTCCATGCCAATGTATCGCCGGAAGCCGGAAAGATTACGGCTCCGATGGCTAATGCGGGTCTTGTTACAGATCTGCTGATCGAGCTGCGCGCGGCAGGAATCGGCTTGTCCGAGATGAGTGTGCAGAAGCCGACCCTGGATGAGGTGTTCCTGACGATCACAGGCCACGGCGTGAAGGAAGACGCTGCCCAAGGGTCATATGAAACCAATGATAGAGAGGTGGCACGGGTATGAGCAGCACCATGATTCAGCCTGGGACGGAACGTCAGCTTAAGAACCGCACGAGTTTGGGGCAGACGATCCGAAATTCGTTGACGATGGCCTACCGCGGGCTGCTGAAGCTCCGGCGCACGCCCGAGCAGTTGTTTGACGTCACGTTTCAGCCCATTCTTTTTACGCTGATGTTCACTTATATTTTTGGAGGCGCCATCTCCGGTGACGTGGCGAGTTATTTGCCCGTCATCATTCCCGGCATCCTCGTCCAGACCGTGATTACGACTTCCGTCGTCACAGGCGTTCAGCTGCGCGAGGATATGGATAAAGGCGTATTCGACCGATTCAAATCGCTGCCGATTGCGCGCATCGCACCGTTGGCTGGTGCCCTGCTGGCAGACACGATTCGGTATACCATTGCAACGGTGCTTACCTTTACGATGGGATATATTATGGGATATCGGCCCGAGGGCGGCTTGGGATATGTTGCTCTTGCGGGGGTGGTCGTCATTTTGTGCTCATGGGCCATTAGCTGGATCTTTGCTTTCTGCGGCGTGATTGCAAGATCCGCCTCCGGCGTGCAGGGGATATCGATGATCGTGCTGTTTCCGCTCACGTTTCTCTCCAACGCGTTCGTGCCGGTGGATACGATGCCGGGCTGGCTGCAGTGGTTCGTCAATATGAATCCGATCTCGCATCTTGTGACAGCCGTTCGGGATCTCACCAACGCCGGCACTGTGGGCTGGGATCTCACGATATCCTTGGTTGGCGCCGCGGTCATCGTGGCCATATTTGCTCCCATTACGGTTCGTGCGTACATGCGCCGCACTTGATACCAAGAGGGCAAAAATACCGGTGTTTACCCATGCTGCCGGGGAAAGCAGGACATCTGTCCGAAACGCAGGTTGACATCGAATTATGAATTCACTATACTGTCTGTAATCTTATAAGCGACATACGTTGAAAGAGCCCAGTAGCAGCTTGGTCCCTGTTCTAGAAAGCCGGGGGGTGATGGAACCCGGTACACACCAAGGCGGCGAATTACACTCTGGAGTATCTCGGGTAATGCCGAGCGGAAACGACGAACGATATCTCGTCTAATGAGCGGCATGAATGACGCGCGGCAGCGTGCAGATCATTCGTGCAATCTGGGTGGTAACACGGTTAATAATCGTCCCTATGTCTATAACAGACAAGGGGCGATTTTTTGTTTTTCAACGAGTTGGGCGTTTCGTTATAAGGAAATTACTGAATTGAAGGAGTGTAAACACTGTGAATATTATCGACGAACTGGAATGGCGCGATGCGATCAACCAACAGACGGATGCCGAAGGCCTCCGGGAGCTTACGAATGAAAAATCAATCTCGCTGTACTGCGGCGTAGATCCAACGGGCGACAGCATGCATATCGGTCACCTGATTCCCTTCATCATGCTCAAACGCTTCCAGCTTGCCGGCCATCGTCCGGTCATTCTGATCGGGGGAGCGACCGGCACCATCGGCGATCCAAGCGGACGTCAAACCGAGCGCTCGCTGCAGACACTGGAGCAGGTTCAGGCTAACGTCGATGCGTTGACCGGACAAATGAAAAAGCTCTTCGTAACCGAGGGCGACAATCAAATCCGCATGGTCAACAACTACGACTGGACGCATAAAATCAACATTATCGAATTCTTGCGCGATTACGGGAAAAACTTCAGCATTAACTCGATGCTGGCGAAGGACGTGGTTGCGAGCCGGCTTGACAGCGGTATTTCGTTCACGGAATTCTCTTACCAAATCCTGCAGTCGGTTGACTACTTGCATCTGTACCAGCATGAAGACGTACAGCTGCAAATCGGGGGATCGGACCAATGGGGCAACATTACAAGCGGCCTGGACCTGATCCGGAAGAAGGAAGGACCTGAGGCAAAAGCATTCGGCCTGACCATTCCGCTCATGCTGAAGGCCGACGGCACAAAATTCGGCAAAACGGCCGGCGGCGCGATCTGGCTCGACCCGAACAAAACAACGCCATTCGAGTTTTACCAGTTCTGGGCGAACACCGACGACCGCGATGTTGTGAAATACCTGAAGTACTTCACGTTCTTGACCAAAGAGCAAATTGATGAGCTGGCCGAAAAGGTGCAGAGCGAGCCGCATAAACGCGAAGCGCAAAAAATGCTGGCTGAGGAAATGACGAGATTCGTGCACGGCGAGGAGATGCTGGAGCAAGCCAAGCGCATTACGGCGGCCTTGTTCAGCGGCGATATTAAATCCCTTACGGCCGATGAGATTGAGCAGGGCTTCAAGGAGATGCCGACATTCGAAGCCACGCCGGAAACGAAGAATATCGTGGACTGGCTTGTGGATCTGGGCATCGAGCCTTCCAAGCGGCAAGCTCGCGAGGATATCACCAAAGGCGCCATCTCGATGAACGGCGAGCGTATCAGCGACGTCGGTCACGAGGTGACAGCCGACCAAGCGATTGGCGGCCGGTTCATCATCATTCGCAAAGGCAAGAAAAACTACAGCTTGGTGAAAATGTCCTAGAAGACGGTATAACCATCGGGGAGAACGGTGTCCCCGGACGAAAACACCCGTAAAAAGCCGCTAAACACGTTTCAAGGTGCTTAGCGGCTTTTTTTAGAGATAAGAAAGTATAAACTCCTGAGGCTAGCCATCCTGATCTCGCAAGAAAAACTTCCGCTATATGCGGTCTATCTTCTTGGAAGTTACGCCGATCCGACGTTTTTCTTAAGAGATAAGAAAGTATAAACTCCTTGAGGCATATCATCCTGATCTCGCAAGAAAAACTTCCGCTAGATGCGGTCTGTCTTCTTGGAAGTTACGCCGATCCGACGTTTTTCTTATTTATTGGAAGATTCTCTCTTTTAATAGGATAATATCTGTAGTGTTAAAGGAGGTATATCATGAATATTCAACTGCAGACCGAGCTGTGCCAACGGTTCCATATCCGCTATCCGCTTTTTCTGGCAGGAATGGCGGGGGGACCGACGACAGTTGAGCTGGTCGCCGCCGTATCCAACGCAGGCGGACTCGGGACGCTGGGTGCGGCTTATATGGAGCCGGCTGCCATTCGCCAGAGCATTCAGGAGATTCGCAAGCGGACGGATCAGCCTTTTGCCGTCAATCTTTTTGCGCCCAGTGCCCCGGATGGCCAAGAGCGAATCGGAGAAGTTCAACAGGAGCTAAACCGGATGCGGGATGACCTTGGCATTCCCCATGCAGGCAAGGATCTCGTAACTACCCCGGATTGGTTCGAGGAGCAATTCGCGGTTCTGATCGAAGAGAAGGTGCCCGTCATTAGTACGGCATTCGGGATTCTGGATGAGCCTCATATGCAGCAAGCGAAAACAGCCGAGCTTCGGGTTGTTGCGATGGCAACCACGGTCCGTGAAGCCATATTGGCTGAGCAGGCAGGGTGTGATGCCGTCGTTGCCCAAGGCAGCGAAGCGGGCGGACACCGTGGAACGTTTGACATTTCGGAGCACACGATGGGTGCCCAAATCGGAACGTTTGCCTTGGTACCGCAAATTGTAGATCGCGTCAAGATTCCCGTGATTGCCGCCGGAGGCGTGATGGATGGACGCGGACTCGCGGCATCGCTTGTTCTTGGAGCCCAAGGCGTTCAGATGGGGACGCGATTTCTGACGGCGGTTGAATCGGGTGCGCATGAGGTTTACAAGCAAGCGCTGCTTCAGAGTACGGAAGAGAGCACGGTGATCACCAAAGCGTTCTCGGGCCGGCCTGCAAGGGGCATCCGCAATACATTCATCAGGCAATGGGACGAGAGCGGTATAGCGCCGCTGCCTTTTCCTACGCAGAATACGGTAACCCGCGACATCCGAAACGCGGCTAATCGCCAAAACAATCCGGAGTATATGTCATTGTGGGCGGGGCAAGGCACCAGAGGCCTTACTTCGGGACAAACGGCAGCGGATATTGTGGCCGAGACGATCCGGGAAGCGCTGTTGTTCTGCCCATTTCGTGAATCCGATCATTTAAAATGAGAGCGGATTATGCTATACGCTTAGGAAAACATGAAGCAGCAGGCCACCTAAGGAAAAACCTTGAGGCGGCCTGTAAAGCTTTTTGCTAGAAACCGCCGTAAGTATCTCCGCCTTCGCCGCTCCACGTCATCTCCACGAAGGAGGATGGATTGGAAGACGTCGCTGTTTTGGAACCGGAAGCGTAGAGCCCCCCGGCAACCCCGGTCATTGTATAGTCGGTATATAATTTGTTCGAAGTATAGTTCGTGTAAATCATCGCTCCCGACATATTGGATGCGGTTACGTTCTTAAGCTCCAAATTGCTTCCGTAGGACACTCCGTCCGAGGCCGTGGTTTTGCTTGTTCTGAACGCCTGACCCGTGGCTGCATTGTTTTTGACCGTGGTGTTGATAATCTGTACGTCATTGGCCCGCATGAATATTCCGTTGTTGCCCACGGTTGATTCCGGTATCGTATTCTGAAAGTCAACCGTGCTGCCAATCACTTTGATATGATGCGTGCCCTCTTTGAAATCAAAGCCGTCGTTTTTGGTCTGTATGGCGCTGCAATTCAGGAACGTAATATAACCGCTTCGATCCGGATTCGGCAGTGTGGTCCAGTTCTGATCGGCATCCCCCACATAGAAGCCCTCGCCGAATTTTCCGCCTTGCCCCGCACTTTGTGCGGTACTGTTCGAGACAAGCCAGTATTGGCTGTTTTTCCGAATCTTGAACGCTTCTGCCGTCGTATTTTTGACCGTTACGTTGGTTACGTAACCATGTGAGGCTTCGATCAGAAGCCCTTTGTTCGATTTGGCATTGGAGTTAATCGTCACATTCTCCAACTTGTAATAGCTGTTTTTGATATGGAATGCGGCGTTTCCCGCCGATGCCGTGAAATGAAAGGTAGCCCCGCCGCCCGTGCCGCGAATCGTGATGTAATTGCCTGACGATCCGCTCCTGGAAGTTGCAATGGTTCCATCCGACACCGAGTAGCTCCCGGACACTTCGATAATGTCGCCGGGATTCGCACTGGCTAAGTAGCTCCGCAGCGTCGCAACGTCACCGGCGGGGACCGTTTTGGTTGCCGCCTTTACAATATGACCAGGGTAGAATGCGAATACAAGCATGAAACAAAATAAGGATACCATGCCAAACTTGAATGATGGCTTGATCATTATGAAACCTCCTCGCTATTTTGGACACTATTCATCGTACCGTCGCATTTTTTGCCTTGCATTCTTTCTGTGCGAAACACATCACCCCACTTGATAAGGATCAGAATCATTGTTTAAGCGCTCTAATTATAATCCAATCCCAATATCACATTGCTGCTTGAAAATATCATAATTTCGTCTGCATTCGATACTGAAGGGGCGTCATGCCGTACTTTTTTTTGAACATCGCGATAAAATACGAGGGGTAGTTATATCCGGTCTGTTTACTGATGTCTTCGATTGTCAGAGACGGCAAGCCAAGAAGCGTTCTGGCTTCATCCAAACGCTTGTTGTTTGTATATTCAATGATGGTCATGCCCATCTGCTCTTTGAACAGCTTGGACAAATAACTGGGGGAGAAATGAAGCTCTGCAGCCATTTCGTTAATCGTAAAGGATAGATGATAGTGCTTGTCAATCCACCTTACCATGGCGCCGACAGGCTCGATCGAACCAGCGGCTGTATGATACTTGAAGCCCCCGCTGCGATCCGGCGAGTAAATATGGCTATTGAAGTAGGTGAAGAAATGAAATAAAAACAGGACGACAACTTCCTTCTGAACCTTGGTCGGAACGCTAGCCAGCATCTCATGCAGCTGCAAAAACTGATTTTCCAAATATAAGGCATCCTTGGACGACAGATGAAACACCTGATTGGACCACGGATGCTCCAGCAATTGTGAAACAGCGGTTGTCAGCTGTGGGAGTGCCGTGAGGAAACGCTCGATGACGGACGCTTTGATTTTCAGCAGGCTGCGAATGTAATTCGGCGGTACGATGACTTTAATATGGTGAATTTGAAAAGGTTTAATCAACACCAGGGTGCCGGGCTTCAGCGAGTACGTTTGATTATTGACGATATATTTTCCGGCGCCCTCGTGAATGTACAGGATCTCCAATCCTTCATGATAATGAAAATATTCCACCGGCTCTGTATGTACGCTTCGATAGTTGAACAGATACAAATTGTCACGCCAGGGAATCGAATGGTGAATTTTCATCTGAAACCTCCTTTTGCATGAATGATAGGGATGATAGGTTCAATTACAGGGCCTCAAGCATTTCGGATACATCGTATGCCTAACCCTGCAAATCATGCTTCTGATACTCAAACCCTAAGCGAATGGATTTAACGTACAAGAGGGAATTCCGGGAAGCCGTCGAACATTTTATCATAATATATATGTTAAAAAATGCTGCAATGACGGCATAACGGGGGTTATGATGTCCACGCCTATTTTGTCTACAAAACTGTATATACCTCCTCCCCGATCCAAGGCTGTTCTTCGTCCCCGCTTGATTGAGCGTTTGAACGAGGGGCTGCGTCTGCAACGAAAGCTGACTATGATTTCCGCCTCTGCAGGCTGCGGTAAAACCACGCTGCTCAGCCAATGGATCGAAGGCTCCCCGCTGCCCGTCGCCTGGCTGTCATTGGAGGAGGGAGACCGTGAGCCGGCAAGATTCCTGGCTTATCTTGCGGCTGCCCTGCAAACCATCGGGGTTGATATCGGAGAGGGCGTCATGAGGAAACTTCAAACTCCGTCCCCTGTTCCTCTGCCGGTCGAAGCTATCGTCACGGCCATTCTTAATCACATCGGGGTCCTACCGGACCGTTTCATTCTGGTTCTTGATGATTACCATGTGATGGATTCCAAACCAATCGACAGCGCTCTGGGCTTTCTCATTGAGCGGATGCCGCCGCAGATGCATGTGGTTATCGCCAGCCGCCACGATCCCGATCTGCCCTTGGCCAGGCTGCGTGCCCGAGACCAGTTGACGGAAGTGCGGACATCGGACCTGCGCTTCACATCCGCTGAAACCTCTGAATTCATGCGACGCGTCATGGGACTGGATTTGTCAGCGGAGGATGCAGCGCTCCTTGAATCCCGTACGGAGGGCTGGATTGCCGGCCTGCAATTAGCGGCGCTGTCCTTGCAGGGCCATCAAGACGCAGCCACTTTCATCCGATCCTTCGGCGGCAAGCACCGTGATGTACTGGACTATCTGGTCGAAGAAGTGCTGCAGCAGCAGCCTGAGGGCATTCAGGATTTTTTGCTGTACACCTCCATCCTTGACCGGCTGTGCGGTTCATTATGCGAATACGTTCTGATGAGCGAAGCTCGTGATTCTCCGATGAACGCCATCTCCGGGCAAGAGACCCTGGAGTACCTGGAGCGCGTTAACTTATTCATTGTTCCGCTCGACAAGGAGAGGCGCTGGTACCGATATCACCACCTGTTCACGGATGCACTGCGGCAGCGTCTATCTCGAAAGGGCACTTCTGCGGTTGGCGGAGAGAGGGATGTATCCGAATTGCATCGTCGTGCAAGTGAATGGCATGAACGTCATAAACTTCTGCTGGAAGCTTTCCACCATGCGATTGCCGCGCAGGATGTGGATCGGGCCGCACGTCTGATTGAAGGGGAGGGGATGCCCCTGGTTTTCCGTGGAGCGATAGGCCCTGTGCTTCATTGGCTGGATTCCTTGCCTAAGGAGGAATTGGATGCACGGCCCGCTTTAAACGTGATGCAGGCTTCTGCGATGTTAATGGTCGGCCAAATGACCGGTATCGAACCTAAACTTCAAGCCGCCGAGACTCATCTGCATGCTGCGGAGGGCGATTATACCCGGGATCTTATAGGGCATATCGCCTCTATACGTGCCACCCTTGCTGTCAGTAAACATCAGCCGGATACCATCATGGCCGAATCGCGCCGGGCATTGGAATTCTTGAATCCGCATAATCTGCCTGTCCGCACGGCCACGATATGGACGCTGGGATACGCCTACCAGCTGCAGGGGGATCGGGCCGCGGCTGGCAAGGCGTATCAGGAAGCCGTAACCATCAGTCAGAAGATTGGGCACATGATGATCAACATGATGGCGACGCTCGGACTCGGAATCATTCAGGAAGCGGAGAATCAGTTATATGCTGCGGCCGAGACGTATCGGCGTGTTCTGCATTTGGCAGGTGACCCTCCACTGCCGGCAGCATGCGAAGCGTATTTGGGCCTGGCCCGAATATGCCGTGAGTGGAATGACCTGGATGCGGCGGAACAGCATGGGCAGCAGGCCCTCTACTTGGCCGGGCAGTTCGAGCATACAGACAGGGTCGTGGCCTGCGAGGTGTTTCTCGCAAGGCTGAAGCTTTCACGGGGAGCGCTGAGCGAAGCGGTTGCCATGTTAGCCAAGGCGGCTCACTTCGCCCGTCAGCATCATTTCGCGCATCAGCTGCCCCATATTGCCGAGGCACAAGTGCTAGCCATGCTGCAGCAAGGAAATGTCCGTTCAGCGTCGCAGCTTGCCCAGAAGTATGATCTCAAGCTCAGCCAAGCCCGAGTGCTGCTCGCACAGGGGGATACGGCGGCAGCACTGGTAATACTTGAACATTTACGAGCAGATATGGAAGTTAAGGGATGGGCGGACGAGCAGCTCAAAGTGAAAGTGCTGCAGGCTTTGGCCCTTCAAGCCCATGGTGAGAAGCTGAAAGCCGCACAGATTATGGCGGAGGTTCTGGGGATGAGCGAGCCGGGCGGTTTCATCCGGTTGTTTATCGATGAAGGGCAGCTGATGCGGAAGTTACTAAGCGTAGCAACTATGAGCAAACCGAAGCAGCTGCCCTTAAGAGGAGCTGTAGACGGGCCGGAGCAGAAGCTGTTATGGCCCATCCATGATTATCTGGAGCGGCTGCTGCATGCATTTGATGTTGAAGGACTAGAAAGTGGAGTTACATCAGTATTCGTTCCAGGGTTTGTTCAGCCTGCGGAGTCTCTGATTGAGCCGCTTAGCCGGCGGGAATTGGAGGTTCTGCAGCTTATTGCCGATGGACTATCGAATCGTCAGATTAGCGAGAGGCTTTTTGTTGCCCTCAGCACTGTGAAAGGGCACAACCGGATGATTTTCGATAAACTTCAGGCCATGCGCCGTACCGAAGCTGTAGCGCGCGCACGAGAGCTGGGTTTACTGTAAGTGACTGACGGTCGGTCGCAGAATGGATATTCATCGATAGCTATCTCCCTTCCGATATCGCTGTTCATGAGAAAACCATACTTAAGTATCTATGTTCCAGTACCTGACGGCAGATATACTGATTGCAAATGCAGGTTTGGAGGAAACCCATGAAAGCAATGGTATGCACCGCTTATGGATCACCGGCTGTGTTAAAGCTGCAAGAGGTAGAGAAGCCTATCCCAAAAGAGCGCGAAATTCGGATCAAAATTTACGCCACCACCGTCAATTCGGGGGATTGCCGAGTACGGGGATTACGCAGTCCTCTTGTGTATAAGATTCCCATGCGATTGGTGCTGGGTCTGAGAAAGCCAAGACAACCGATACTCGGGGTGGAGCTGGCAGGGGAAGTAGAAGCAATAGGCAAGGATGTTACGCGGTTCAAGGTAGGCGATCAGGTCTTGGCATTCAGGGGAATGCGATTCGGTACGTATGCCCAGTATATCTGCATGCGCGAAGACTCATTTTTGCTGATGAAGCCCGATCATGTGACTTATGACGATGCCGCCGCCGTATCTTTCGGAGGAACGACGGCCCTGCATTTTCTTAGAAAAGGGAACATCCGGCAGGGGCACAAGGTTCTGATTTATGGAGCGTCCGGTGCGGTGGGGACGTTAGCCGTACAGCTTGCTAAGCAGCACTATGGAACAGTTGTTACCGGCGTTTGCAGTACCGTGAATGTGGGGCTGGTGAGGTCGCTCGGAGCCGATCAGGTCATTGATTATACAAAAGAGGATTTGACCACAAGCGGAGCGCGATACGACATCATCCTGGATGCGGTCGGTAAACTGCCGAAATCCAGATGCAAGCATTTGCTCACCCCGGGCGGGAGCTATGTAACCGTTGAAGGGCAAGGGGTGGCCAAGGTGCTGATGGAGGATCTGAGATTGCTTGCGGAGCTGCTTGGAAAAGGGAAGATCAAGCCGGTCATCGACAGAAGGTATGCATTGGAGCAAATGGCTGAGGCGCACCGGTACGTAGATGAAGGACGCAAGAGGGGCAGCGTTGTCATCACGGTGGACCATGATCATTGAGGAAAAGTCATCATTCACGGCGGGGCATGATTATGACAGCAGATGAAGCAAGGCATCATTCAAGGATATAGACAGCCATCCAAGCATGCCCCCGGACCACACCGTGCTGACACAGGGAGCAGTGCCGCCGCACGATGGTACTCATTGACTAGCCGATCCTGCAGAGGGTCGGCTTTTCTCATCGGAATGAGGGGAAGCGGTGATCAACATCCGGATTATAGCAGGAAGAAATCTCTAAACCTTCTACTAGGAAGTGATATATAATGTGATCACATATATGAATTCCAAGGGAAGGGCTGCTGCATACGATGTCTAAAGCCGATAATATGCTGGCTATTCTATGGCTGCTGAAATCGCGAAAAAGAATCACGGCAAAACAGCTATCGGAGGAACTGGGCGTGCATATCCGAACGATTTACCGGAATATCGATGCCCTGTGCATTTCGGGTGTACCCGTCATTTCGGAGATTGGACGCGATGGAGGGTACTACATTCCTGAACATATCAAGCTGGAGCCCCTGTTTTTTGATGCCGATGAGCAAAAGGCGCTTCTTCATGCAGCCGCATTCGCACGGGAAGCGGGGTATCCGTCCATCGATCCGCTCCATCGAGCCGTTTCCAAAATAAAACGATATACGAATCCGGAGCAGCTGGAGCGTTTGGAGCGCCACGAAAGCAGCATCGAGGCCATCCATCCGCCCGCAGCATCCGGGCTTACCTCCATGCTGCATGAGATCGAGGCGGGGATCGACCGGCAAACCAGTCTGGTAATCGATTACGCAACAGGCTATGACGGTGTCAGGCAAACGCGTACCATAGATCCATATGGGCTCGTCCATTGGAAAAGCAAATGGTATGCGGTGGGCTATTGCCATTTGCGCGGTGAAATTCGCTGTTTCCGTGTCGACCGTATGAGCGATATCCGGCATACCGACAACACGTTTGAACGTCCGACGCCGTTTTCCCCGCGGGAGTATGTATTGGAGAGCTTACTGTCGGGGCAAGGTACCGAATCCAATCCTCATTTGGTTTCCGTGCATATCCAAGGGATCCCTCAAGCTTTGGACGATCTATGCGCGCACTGGCTGCTCAGTCAAGCCCTCGTCGAACGTACGGCGGAGGATGCGGTGTTCAGGCTGGATGAGCATACGTTATACACGCAAGTTGCCTACTACCTTTTGTCGTTTGGCGGGAAGATTCGAATCATCGGGCCCGAGGAACTGAAATCAGGCATGATCGACATTGCGGAGTCCCTATTAAAATATTATCAATCCTAAGCATAAACACTGACCTTCTTTGTCAGTGTTTGTATTATATAATAAACTCCATCAGATAGCGTCAGGGAGGAGAGAGCACGATGGCAGGCACGATTTTTAAACAAGAAGTGATGAAGGCAACGGAACGTTCGTGGGAAGAATGGATCGTGGTCCTTGGGCAGGAAGTGGGTCCGCTCTGGTCACACGAGCAGATCCGAAACCATATCGTTGAGCAGCATCGGATATCCGATGAATGGGGCGAATGGATCGCTGTCATGTATGAGCAGATCATGGGGCGTGTGCCGGTCGGCGTATCCAAAGATGCCGGGGTGCAGATCGGGGTCAGAAAGACGATGGCCGTGACGAAGAGAGAGTTTGGGATTTCCTCATGTCTTCTGAGGGACTGCCCTTATGGATCGGAGATGTCCCTTCTCTGGAGCTGCAGGTCGGGCATGAGTATGAGTCAAAGGAAGGCGTGTCCGGCAAAATTACGGTGGTCGTACCTTACCATAAGCTGCGCTTAACTTGGAAACGCAAGGAGTGGGACAACCCATCCCGGCTGCAAATTTATGTGTTGTCCACGAAAACGGGAAACACGACCATTGCGATTCACCAGGAGATGCTGGATGACGTTTATATGAGAGAGATCATGAGGCGCTATTGGGATGAGATGCTGACTACCTTACAAAGCCGGGTGATGGTGCCCAAATGAACAGATTTAGTTATTTGGTTCTAAGGGTGAATTGATTGGATTGAACTTGATTTGATTTGATTGAATTGAATTGAATTGAATTGATGGATGGATTGTGTGGATCGACCGCCCGTCCGATTTGTAACGATTAACCTACTGTGTCGAACGGATAGAATGAATCGAAGGACGAGGATGTATTGATGGACGGATTGTATCGATTAATTGGATTTTATCCATCGATGGAACTGACTTGTGGACTGATTGCATCGGTCAATTAGATTGAATTGATGGTTGTATTGTGTTAGTAGATTGAGATTTTGTTTGTCCGAGGAATACCAGGCCGCTGAATAAGGGTGTTGACTGTTGGATCGTTTGAGGACAGAGGATCCGCTATGAAGTCTCGAGTGATGGGTTTTGGGTAATATGAGGACACCAGATCCGCTATTACATAGAATATGGCTGTTAATCGTGGTATTTAAAGTAAATAGCGGATTCTGAGTCCGGAAGTTCGGCTAAAGTGGCTGTTTTTTCGGAATAACGGATCTGGTGTCCATTAGTTTGTTTATTTGTATCTTGGATATCTGCAAGAACTTCAATACCTCAATACCTGCAATGCTTGTAATATCTGCAAGAACTGCAAGAACTGCAGGAACTGCAAGAACTGCAAGATTGCAAGAACTGCAAGAACTGCAGGACCTGCAATATCTCCAAGGATGTTGCATGCTCCCGTCAGTACTGCAATACAAGCGGAGCTGATAGGTACGGGCTCGTGTTGGACTGACTCTTGCAACGTTTTGAGGACAGAGGTTCCGCTATTTCGCCTCGAGTGATGGGTTTTGGGTAATATGAGGACACCAGATCCGCTATTACATAGAAAATGGCTGTTAATCGTGGTATTTATAGTAGATAGCGGATTCTGAGTCCGGACGTTCGGCTAAAGTGGCTGTTTTTTTCGATATAACGGATCTGGTGTCCACTTAGTGTAGCTAATATTCGTTTCTTGGGTATCTGTAAGAACTGCAAGAACTGCAGGACCTGCAAGAACTGCAAGAACTGCAAGAACTGCAAGAATGCAAGAACTGCAGGACCTGCAATATCTCCAAGGATGTTGCATGCTCCCGTCAGTACTGCCATTAGACGCGGAGTTTGTAGATAATGGCTCGTTTTTGGCTGACTGTTGCAACGTTTGAGGACAGAGGTTCCGCTATGAAGTCTCGAATGATGGGTTTGGGGTTAAATGAGGACACCAGATCCGCTATTACATAGAAAATGGCTGTTAATCGTGGTATTTATAGTAGATAGCGGATTCTGAGTCCAGAAGTTCGGCTAAAGTGGCTGTTTTTTTCGAAATAACGTATCTGATGTCCGCTTAGTGTAACTAACATTCGTCTCCGGATACTGCAATACCTTCAATATCTGCAAGAACTGCAAGAACTGCAATATCTGCAGTACCTGCAAGAACTGATTCATGCTCCCGTCAGTGACTGCCATTACAAGCGCAGTTTATAGGTACGAGCTCGTTGTTTTCCGCTTGCTATGTCCAGAATCTGGAGCTCGACCAGTTTATGCAATAAGCGCCGGGTGTGCCGGTCACTCACCCTAAGATGATTCGCGAGTTCTAATGGGGTTATCGGGCGCAGCAATCGTCGCGCAAATCGGACAGCTTCTGCTTCCAGCCAACTTAAGGACGCAGGCACATCCGACGCTACAAACCTGCCGACGAAGGATAAGATGAGCTGCTGGCATTGTTTTGGCTCATCGACGATGGAGGGGTAGGCAATGGGAAGGAATGTCCAACCATCCAGTGCCAATAAGCAGTGACGGCGGCATAAATCCTTAAACCTTCTGACGTCCAGATCGCGGGCATGTGGTCCATATCCTTGGATTTCGATGCCTCCTCTCCCATCACCGGGCATATAGGCAAGGTCCAAATAACGATAACCATTGCTGAAATCGCGTACTTCCCATTCCGGATGCAAGTCATTGAAATTACCGATCGCCGAAAACCATACCGAGCGCAGGAACTCTACGGTGCCGTGGCCTAACCCTTTATGAAGGATTTCGAGCCTGCGGGGATTCTTTTCATTCAAGATATTGGTGTGAATCCAGAGCTCATATTGTTGATCAAACCGTGACATGACCAGTTTCCCTCCTTAGTAATAGATGGAATGCGATTGCGCTAGACAATAAAAAAGCCGCCCCATACAATGCAACCCCAATCCTTCATTGGGGCACTTTGCGTAGAAGCGGCGTGTTCTTCACGTCCTTATGATGGCTAGTATAACTCGTGTTTTGCGGGTTTAGCAATAGGTATTGCTTTCAGGCTATGCTTAACAGCGATATAGTTCTTCCAATTGATTAAAAAAGCATATGCTGGCGTGATATTTGCAAATTTAGGCCATGAACCGCTTTCCGTTACGATCGAGAGTGGTTTTTTTATGTTGCCCCCATAAATATGACGTCATATATAACGAAATTAGACTATTTTACGAATATATATTGTGTATTATTTATTTATATTGTACATTAATAACATGAGATGATTATTAAAAATGCATAATTGGAGGTGAGTTGAAACCAGAAGAGTTTGAAGCGAGAATGGAGGTTCGGTCTGTAAATGATCAGGAAGCTGATGGCGGGAAGTTCGAACACAATCTGATACCAAGAAAGGATGAGTGAAGTATGGACAATTCTGTTAAAAGGGTGAATATGGGTGTCATCTTGTGCAGGCATTGCAATGCTCAAATCGATACGGTGGATACCAATCGAATCGCTACCTTCTATGGCGTGTGCGATCAGCCGGAGTGCCAGCAGCTGCACAGCCGCATGCATGTATCAGTAAGTGATGTAATAGACCAAGAGTAATGACAGGAGAAGGCTGGTTCCCAAAAACGTACCACTTGATGTGGTGCGTTTTTGCGTTGAACGAAGAATGCGAGTGCTGCGCGCTCTTTCGAGTCTAAGTAAATGCTTTGTTCACTGACAGCGGGTGCTAACGCACTTGTCGAACTCGGGTGCTGCGCGCTCTGTCATGCTTGTAACTACGGTGCACTTGTCTAAGTAAATGCTTTGTTCACTGGCAGCGGTTGCTAACGCGCTTGTCGAACTCGAGTGCTGCGTGTGCTTAGTGCTTGTCAAAATACGAGTATCCTATCGCGCTTGTAATAATACGATACTGTGCGCACTTATCAAACGGCGGGTGCTCTATCCACGCATGTCACAGTGCGCCTTGTCGTGCTTGTCAAACTACGATGCTCTGTGCATTTGTCAAACTGCGAGTACCCTGTACGCTTTGTCTAATTGCAAGTCCAAAGCACATACTTAATCAGTGATTCCGTTTGTCGAGCAAACCTAACGATCGGATGAATTGGCATGGTCTTCCCGATGAAAAGTGGCCCTTAAGGATGCCTTTCCATCATGCTAAGATAAGAACTGTCAAGCCGCCAATATCCAATGGGACCACGGCCCTTCTAACGTCTTTCAATCCCGAAGGTCCACATTCATTTTATATCGAGTACGCGGGAGGTTATCATTTATGAAGATATTCGTAGCGGGCTCCACCGGAGTGATCGGCCAGCGGTTGCTTCCCAAACTGGTGCAAGCCGGTCATGAAGTTACAGGCATGACCCACAATCCTCAGCGGAAAGGGTTGATCGAATCATGGGGAGCAAGAGCGATCGTGGCGGATGCCTTTGATCGACAAGGGATGATAGCTGCGATCGGGGAAGTACGGCCGGATGTCGTTATCCATCAGCTCACTTCGTTAAGCCAATGGAATCTGGAAGATAATGCGAGGATTCGGATGGAGGGTACCCGCCATCTGGTAGAAGCCGCGCAGATCCATGGCGTTACACGAATGATTGCCCAGAGCATTGCCTGGGCATACGAGCCGGGGGAGCATCCCGCCGCCGAAGACGCCCCCCTGGATATCCAGGCGCCTGCACCTCGCAAGTCCACGATAGACGGTATCATATCGCTGGAACATGCCGTTGTCCAAATGCCAAACCACGTCATTCTAAGGTACGGCATGTTCTACGGTCCCGGCACGTGGTACGACGCCAACGGGGTCATGGCGGAAAAGGTACGAACTCGAGCTCTTCCGGCAACGGACGGCGTTATATCATTTCTCCATATCGAGGATGCGGCGAATGCCGCTCTGCAGGCATTGGACTGGCCGGCGGGTCCGGTTAATATCGTAGATGATGAGCCTGCTGCGGGAACGGTATGGCTGCCGGTGTATGCCGAAGCGCTGCAAGCGCCATCTCCAGCATATCAAGCGGGGAGCAAGCGCGGCGAACGCGGCGCTTCGAACGCCAAAGCCCGGATGGAGTACGGCTGGCAGCCGCTACATCCTACGTGGCGAACAGGGTTCGGGCAATCGCTGAGTTGAGAGAGCTTAACAATGCACCAACCGATTCCTGCCGTTAAGAGTATATACACAAAAGAGTATGCTGTTCACAATACACACCGTGATCGATCTGAAAGGGGAACATCTAGAGCATGTCCCAAGCAACGCACGGTTCGCACAGGTAGCAGTGCGCACAACTCCATGGAGATGCTATAAGACTTCCGGTCATTTCGCTCCCTTATATGCAAGAAGCCAAATGCCTGCCGGTCATTGGTAGATTCAAAGAGCTCCTTGTTGATATGGGAATGAAAAGAAAGCTATAGTTAATAGAAAGGATGGATGGCCATGAGTATGACTGGGCCGAAATCGAGCTGATTTGACTCACACTCAATAAGGAGGGGCTAGCATGACAGAACGGCTGCCATGTCGAAGCGAAGGCTGTTCCGCAACGATACTACCGGCAACCGCGGCCAAGACCGGCGGTTATTGCATGCCGTGCAAGCAGCAGATGGAGCGTAAGGAACGGCAGCGTTACATAGAACAAAATCGGAGAGACATCAACTTATACGAAGGGATTACAGATCCCGTAGAGGTCCTTAAGATCATGCATGCCCCGCTGAAGCGGGATCCATTGATTCGATATATTCCCTATCCGCAGAAAAGAGAAGAGGTATATTCGGCGTTATCTCCAGGCGAGGCCGAACGCATGCTGAATTTTGCCCTTGATCTGCTGGAAGCGGGCGATGAGGACACCTGTCAGGAAATTCTTGTGTCCCTGATCTGCTATCAGAACAAGTCGCTTGAAGCCTGCATACCAACATTGCTGGAACGTAGTATCTATTACCCCGGCATTCTGTTCAAGGATGCCTCTGCCCGGAGCCGGGACGAGCTGCTGCAACAAGTAGAGCAGGACAGCGATCATCGCAACCATCTGCTGCTTGCCCTGGCTTGGATCGGAGATGATCAGGTTGTGCACCAATTTCAAGAATGGAGGTCAGATCCTCCATCCTGGGCGGAGGAACTATATGTCCCGCCTGAAGCTTATGCGCATGAGGGGGGCTGGGAGCTTACGGAGAATGGGGGCAAGCGCCGGTTATTTTTCAATGAAAGCTTCGCCATAGAGAAAAGGGTGCTGTCCGAAAGCACATGGATAGCGGAACACGAACCCGCACAATTTTTGAAGGAGAATTCCGCGCTCTGTCCATGGTGCGGGCGTCGCCTGACCACCCTGACGGATCTGGACATCAGCCACCCGAAGCTTCGATTCCTTGGATTGTCTGGAGATAGGCTGCGTGTGAGCACCTGCGTGACCTGCAGCTGTTACGATACGATCTATATGGATGTGGATTTCCATGGGGAATCCAACTGGAGCCAAGCCAATAGTAGACAGGGTTATGTACCGGAACCTGATTCCGAGGAGGATGATAGAAGCTATGCAGCGGCGGCGCGGTCCTTACGGCTTGCGGACCATCCTCGCAACAGCTATTATGTGGCCTATTGGACGCTCGGTCCGGCGGTTTCGCAAATCGGCGGCTACCCGGCTTGGATTCAGGACGCCGTATATCCTACCTGCTCCTGTTGTTCCTATAGCATGACATTCATTGGGCAGCTGGATTGGGAACAGATTGAGGAGTATGGGGAAGGCATATATTATATGTTCCTGTGCGCGGACTGCCAGGTCACGGCAACCTTGTTTCAACAGACGTAGGCTTACTCTAGCAAGGATTTGAAAAGCTATCAGATCGGTATGCTAGTTTTTCCTTTCCAGTATGGTTTTTCTCTAATGGAAGGAATACCGTATCGATTAAGTCCGGTAGATCCCGCAGTTGCATTGGTGAACGGAAAGGTGACACGTGATGACGTCAGCGTTCCATTTCTGGCCAATACGAGCATGTTTCCATTGGAGTTGATTACATCACAGCTAGGCATTCCGATGTCCTGGAATAAGACGACAGGCGAGGTGATCCTGGGGAAAAACACCATAAGGAAAGCTTGATGAAGGCACGCCATACGGCGTGTCTTTTGCTATTCTGAGGAAAAGCATCCATAACTATATATAGAGAAACACATCCAGTCCCCACCTCATCGGCAGGGATCATCTTCTCAACCACCTCTCTAATCGCTGTCCGTGACTCATCACTTCACCGGTGTGAACATCCGATTTGCCGCTACAAACGAAGTAATACCTATCTCCATGGGGAATCTCTCCTTTAAGATTTTTAACACGTATAGGTCATAAGCTTTATTTAATTACGGGTGCCACAGTACCTTTGGTCACAGCCCAAAATACAAGAGCAACAGCACTGACAGAGGCCCCGAGCACGCATACCCCACTCCAGCCGAAGTGTGCGTAAATATGGGTTGAAGCAATGGAACCGGCAGCACTTCCGATGGAATAAAAAATCATGTACCCGCCAACCATCCGACTGCGCGCCTTCGGGCGCAATGCAAAAAGCATACTCTGATTCGTAACATGCACGGCCTGTACCGCCAAGTCCAGCAGAATAATGCCAATGACCAAGGCGAACAGCGACCGTTCCGTGTAGCTGATTGGCAGCCATGACAGCAATAGCAGGAACAATGCAATCCCCGTCGTTCTTTGTCCATAACCCCGATCAGCCAGCTTACCGGCCTTTGCTGCAGCCAATGCACCCACGACGCCCACGAGACCAAACGCGCCGATAGCCGAGTGCGAAAGGGATAGCGGTGGCGAGCTCAGGGGCAGTACCAATGGGGTCCACAAAATGCTGAAAGCCGTAAAAATCAGCATAGCCAATACAGCACGGATCCGTAATAACCGTTCTTGCAGGAACAATATCAGTACCGACTTTAGCAGTTGAGAATAGGAAAGAGTCTTTACCTTACGCTCAACATTTGGCAGCACCTTATATAATGCGTAAACCATCAGCAGCATCAACACGGCAGACACCAGATAAACCGAACGCCACCCTGCAAGATCCTTCAAAACCCCTGAAATGGTTCGCGCAAGAAGGATGCCAATCACAATTCCGCTGGTTACCATACCTACGGCACGCCCTCTCTCAGCAGGGGCAGCTATGGCAGCAGCGAACGCCACAATGGTTTGCGTTACAACGGCAAGCAATCCGACCAAAGCCAAACCTGCGAAGAGCATCGTGCCGGAGGAAGCAGTACCAACGATAACCAGAGCCATTATGGAGATTACCATCTGACCGATAATCAATCGGCGCTGGTTCAGCAAATCCCCCAGAGGCACCAGCAGCAGCAGGCCCAATGCATAAAAGACCTGTGTGACGGTAATCAGAATTCCGATGATGGAATAGTCCATGTTGAACTCGTTCGATAGTTGATCGAGCAGCGGCTGTGCGAAGTAGATATTGGCAACCGACATACCGCAAGCAATCGCAAACAATAACGTAACGTTACGAGTCAGGGGAGTACGATGAACGGATTCGGTCGAGGTCACCGTCACCTGTAACGCATTCGCCCCTGTGTCGTTTTTGACCGCTACCTTTTCTGTAATATCCTCCATTTTTGTATATTCAACCCTTTCATTTTTTATGTACTGATCAGTATGGTAAATTTCCCGATAAATATATCTTATAAACTCATGCCGTGTCAACACGTTTATTTTTGACGATTAGGATGACATCTATTATGTTGGTTTTATCCTGACATAGAAAGAAAATCGTTATTTGACAAGAGCATCGGTACATCATAAAATTAATTATACTGATTGGTAATAAAATAAGCTGTTTACATGCAGTTGTGATCATGGAGTTTCCTAAAAATAAAAAGTAACGAGAGGTAATTCATTATGGGGCGAATCCGCGAATTTGATGAAGAGAACGTATTAGATGCCGCAATGCAGCTATTTTGGGAGAAGGGATATGAGGCTACCTCATTGAGCGATTTGACTTCCAGAATGGGCATTCAGCGGCCAAGTATATACTCTGCCTTTGGAGACAAAAAGGAACTGTTTGAAACCGCTCTGCGCAAATATACGAGGTCGCATGCTTCCGAGGTGCGAACCAGGCTGCAAAACCATCGAACGGTTAGAGAGGCGTTTCGAGCTTTTTTTGAGAACGTGGTTAATGAGGAATATTCCGAAAGCCGCAGCCGAGGATGCTTTTGCATTAATACGATGGTCGAGCTTGCGCCTCATGATGAGAAATTTGAAATTCTCACAAGGGAGCATCAGATGTACCTGGCGGTCATATTTCAAGAAACCATTGAACGAGGCATACAATCGGGCGAGCTTGCGAGTGACACAAACGCCAAAGCTTTATCACAAGCGCTCATCGTATCGCTAATTGGGCTGACCGTCATGTTGAAATCCCGTCCGGAGCGCTCATTCGTAAATAATACGATAGAGGTGACTCTTACATTGCTTAGATAAATGGTCATCCTAACTGGAACGTATAAAAGGTGCTATTCCACGAAATGAATGATTTGGTAGGATGCTATCGAGTTTCACGGTCGTGTTGTTACAGTCGTCCAATCATAGTAAACTGTTCTAAAAAAACAATAGTAGGTGCATCGATGAATATAAACATACGGACAGGACGAATAGAGGACCTTCAAGAAATCATGGCTTTGATTGCACGCTGCGTTAGTGTCATGCAGGCTGGAGGCAGCGATCAATGGGATGATCAGTATCCGAACCGGGAGGTCATCGGTGAGGATTTACAGCGTGGAACGTTGTTTGCGGCTGAGGGAGAAGGCCGTATTTTGGGGATCGTTGTCCTCGACGAATCGCAGGCTGAACAGTACCAGACCATTAACTGGAGGCAGGTAGAGGGACCGCATCTGATGATGCATCGCCTTGCTGTCGATCCGGAAGCACACGGACAAGGCATTGCGCGAAAATTGGTAGCTTTCTCCGAAGAATATGGCGCACGCGAGGGTTACCGAAGTCTTCGATTGGACACCTATGCCAAGAATACGGCGGCGCTCAGGCTGTATCAGGGCTTAGGTTATGACCTGCGGGGAGAAGTGAAATTCCCGGGAAGAGCGGCAAGCTTTCCGGTATTTGAGAAGGTGCTTGGATAAACAAGCCATGAAGTTAGTCTGCTGAGGATCAGCACGTATGCTGGTCCGAGGCGGACTTTTGTTGTTTTAAGGAAATCAACGATTTCTTGGATCAAGGCGTTGGGCATGTCGGGATGCCCATTTTACTTTCTATTTAGACTTTTTTCAAAATAGGTATTGCATTTCGGTGCAGGAATGAGAGATAATGTATTTAGATGAAATTCTAAATAGAAATCTGGTGATGCACATTGGGGTTTCCGGAAACATTCAAGGCGTTATCTGATCCGGTGAGACGGGACATCCTGGTTATGCTCAAACGCGGCAAAATGTCAGCCGGTGAGATCGGTCAGCATTTCGATATGACCGGGGCGACCATTTCGTATCATTTGTCACAGCTGAAGAAGGCCGGACTGATATTTGAAACAAAATATAAAAATTATGTTTACTATGAGATCAACGTGTCCGTCTTCGAAGAAATCATGCTGTGGTTTTCACAATTTAACGGGGGGAAACAAGATGAGGAAAAAGAATAGTTCAATGCTGGTTATAACAACGCTGATATGCTTGTTGCCGATTATTTTATCGATGACAGTGTACAGCCAATTGCCTGAGCAGGTGGCTGTTCACTGGGACGCGGCGGGCAATCCGGATAATTATGTGTCGAAGGCGGTTGCGGCGTTTGTGCTTCCGTTGATTACGGCGGTTATTAACGTCATTGTCCATGTAGCGCTTAACAACGATCCTAAGAAAATGAACGCCGCCCCGGTTTTAAGAACGATGGGTCTATGGCTTATCCCCGCGCTGTCTCTCATTCTCATGCCGATCACGCTGTTCAAGGCCATGGGGGCCGAGCTGCCGATCCAGACGATTGCACCGGCTCTCGTGGGCATGCTCCTCGTGGTCACCGGCAATTATTTGCCGAAGAGCAAACAGAACTATACGGTGGGCATCAAGCTGCCTTGGACGCTGAACAGCCAGGATAATTGGAATAAAACGCATCGTTTTGCCGGGTACCTGTGGATGACAGGCGGAGCGTTCATGATCCTGACGGCGTTTCTGAAAGTGAATCTTGCCGTCGCAATTGTTCCTGTCATTATACTGATTGTGGCGGCTCCAGCGATTTACTCTTTCTCTTTGTTTAAAAGGGGCGTGTAACCGCCGGGCTGCAACATATGAACTATAACGAATCGCAAAACAAGCTGACTCCATAAACGATGGGTCAGCTTGTTTGTTTTACGGCAGAGTGCGAGCCTTGCTGTTCGAGATGCCTCCGCTGTAGTAGTTATAGACACTGCGCCGCACGAGGATGAAGCTTATATTTCACGACATGTTTGCCTTGCGATCCGGTTACGGGAATCAGCAGACCCTTATCGCAAAGAGAGTGAAGGAAGCGAAGGGCTGTACGATGATTCAGTCGCAGATGCGTTTTCACGTCAATCGGGCGCAGGGGCCGTGCCAGCATGCATGCAAACCGGATGATTTCGCGTTCCGTTACCGACGATACGCTTGTTGAATGTGGTTCTGCCAGATACCGGCTCAGGACCTTCCGCAGGAGCATGATGCACAGTTCCGGACGATCGGTCACATCATCGCAAGCAAATGAAATCACCTGATACCCCATGGCGGATAAAAAGGTTTCCCGATTCAGCTCGTCGCAATATTTCTGCCGGTCCGTCTCGGTTGTATACGTGCTAAATGGTTTAACCTCAATGATCAGTCTCAGATGCGGAGTGATGAAAGCGAAGCTGCAGTAATAGGAACGTCCGCGCCAATCCAGCACCTCGAATTGTGGATGTAAATCGCGAAAGTGACCACGCAGCGGCCACCAGACTTTTTGGCAAAATAAGGTTTCGGCCTCACCATGCCCTCGTTCCAGACGGCCTCTTCTTTCTCCAGTCCTGTTGCTCAGATGATAATACATAAAAATCCCATATGCCTTCCGAAAATCCATTCGACCGCATACCTCCCTAAATAAAAAAAGAACGCCCCGGCTTCACTCCAAATTTGGAATGCGCTGGGACGTTCTTCGTCTCTTACCACTCATTATAATCAATAGGTGATTGTTTAACCACAGGCTATCTCATGAAAATTACGGGCTCTGTTCAAGCACCGCTTCCCGGGTTCTTTTGCTGCGCCAACGAAACATGATCCGGCGCAGCAATTTGATAAAATAGCCAACCAAAAAAGCCGAAATAACGGTACCCTCGCGTACGCCTTCAATCGAACCGAAAGCAAACAGCGAGATGACGATACCGATGGACACCAGGGTCCAGTCGAATATGATCTTGATGTTCCCGAATTCGGCACCTAGTTTTTCGGAAATGACTTTCACGATGCCTTCACCCAGGTTCAGGATCGTATTAGCGATGATTTGAAGATAGATGCCGATCGCCAGAATCATGCATCCCGTCAGTAACGCTAAAATTTTCATGAAATACATCGTAAAGTTGAGCGAACTTACGATATACGCCCCCATATCCAGAAACAGGCCAAACAGAACACCGACAAACACTTGCAGGTACTGCATCCTGGGAAACTGCTTACCGAGCAGGAGGACCTGGATCACTACAAACAGCAGGCATAACAGGATGGTCATCAGTCCCATGGAGAGGGGGAATTTTAAACTCAGCACATACGGTACGCTGGCAATCGGGGAGGTTCCGATATTGGCTTTGGTCACGAGAGCCGTGCCAAGTCCCATTAAGAATAGTCCTGCAATCAGGATGATATATCGTTTCATAAGCTGCCTTGTCATGGTTGCATTCCTTCTTCTGTGTGATATAGATGGATCCGCCGCGACTAACATCAAAAAATGATAGCAGCTTTCATTATATCACTAAACAACGACAGCGAAGCAGCTGTAAAAAATTGAACCGGAAAAAGCTGAACTCCATAGTCATGGAATCCAGCCTTCCTCTTGCCTTATTTACCGTACGGATCAATCGTCTGAATGGTGCCGTCCTCATTGTAGGTCAGCTCGGTGAACTTGACGCTGCGTTTGTTGTCGGCCCCGCCGGAGAGGGAGCTGTCATGGTAGAAGAGATACCATTTATCCTGAAACTGAACGATGGAGTGATGGGTCGTCCAGCCGATAACAGGTGTTAGAATCGTGCCTTTGAACTCGAAAGGCCCCGTTGGACTTTGGCTCGTCCCGTAGACGATTTTGTGTGTTGAGCCGGTAGAATAAGAAAGATAGTAGGTGCCGTTGTATTTATGGACCCAAGGTCCTTCAAAATATCTTCGCTCTTCATCCCCCGCGACAATCGGGTTGCCCTCCTCATCGACGATGGATATTTCTCGCGGCGTCTCCTTGAAAGTAAGCATGTCGTCGCTCAGCTCGGCGACCCGCGGTCCGATGGCAGGCGCATCCGCGGCAGGTCCTTCCGCATCCGGAATATGGGATCCCGTCTGCCATTGTTCCAGCTGTCCGCCCCAGAGGCCGCCGAAGTAAATATAGGCCCGGTTATCGTCGTCCACGAATACGGCAGGGTCAATGCTGTAACTGCCCGGGATGTAATGAGGCTCCGGCTTAAAGGGGCCGGAAGGCGAGGAGCTTGTCGCTACGCCAAGTCGGAAAATATCGTCATGATCCCTGGCAGGGAAGTATAAGTAGTACGTGTCGTTCTTGAAGGCGGCATCCGGTGCCCACATTTGCTTCTTCGCCCATGGAACATCCTTCACATGAAGGGCTTCGCCATGGTCCACGCATGGAGCATTCACATCATCCATCGAGAGAATGTGGTAGTCTTCCATGTCATACTGGTCGCCGTTATCATTGGACGTGTTCTCGTGATCCAGGTCATGGGATGGATAAATATAAATTTTACCCTCGAATACGTGGGCGGAAGGGTCCGCGGTATAGATATGGGTTACGATCGGTTCGTTAGGCTGTACGGGTTTGGTCATCACGTTTCCTCCTTGAATCGTTGCATTGTAAGCGCTTGTATTTATTCTATCAGACGCTTTCCACTCAAAAAACCTAATAAAATTAGGTTTTTCACCTAAAAATATTAGATCTTTTTTAGTTGAGCCTTAGAAGTGATTCCAAATTACCGTCTTTTCTACCGGTAAACGGGTAGAAGGATGAGCCGGAACGGACTTCTTACCGATCGCAACCAGCATAACGGGAACCAAATGGCGCGGAACCCCGAATGCTTCCGTGAATAGGCTTGCGCTGTATCCGCCCATCGGGCATGAATCAAGACCGCGTGCCTTTGCAGCCAGCATGAGCTGCATGGCGGCCATGGAAGCGCTCCGTATCGCTTCTTCCTGGGCGAGTTCAGGCGCATTGGTGTACGAATTCATAATTTGCCGGACCAGATTCGTTTTGACCTCCTCTGGCATGAACCCAGCCTGAACCGCTTGGTCATATATCGCTTCAGCATGTTGATGGGCCTGCAGGTTTCCCAACACCGCGATGACAGCGGAGGCTTCAACGATTTGCCTTTGTCCATATGCGATGGGCAGCAGTTTTTCTTTGGCGGCCTTATCTGTAATGGCAAGATACGTCCAATGCTGCAGATTCCAAGCGGAAGGTGCGGTACTCGCAATCTCAAGCAATTCTTGAATCTCTTCATGACGGAGGTTGTGCTGCGGGTCAAAATGTTTAACCGCTTGACGTTCACGTACAGTCGTTAAAAAGTCGGTATGCGAGATGGATGACATACGAATCAGCTCCCTATCACAGTTATCTTCATTCTTAAAGCTGGGAAGGTGTTCCCCAAGCAGCGAACGGTTACTTGAAATATAGGATAATGATGCGTTTGAAACCATTCCCTATTTTGAAAACTGTACCGATACAGTGGTGAGGTCCTGTATAATAAGAGTCACAAGGGGGCGTGATCGTGAAAAAGTATTTATCCATTCTTACCGATATGGAATCGAAAATTCAGGAAGGCCAATACCGTTCAGGGCAGAAGCTGCCTTCCGTTCGAAGTGCGGCACAATCCTACGGGTGCAGCATCAGTACGGTGATTCGTGCCTATTCCGAGCTTGAGAAACGGCACGCCATTTATTCGGTTTCGCAAAGCGGCTATTATGTCGTCCAGAAAGACGGAGATTCGGATAACATGGATAAGAGTTGGATTGATTTTGCATCGGCCTCTCCGGACGTGAATGTATTCCCGTATCTGGATTTTCAGCATTGCCTGAACAAGGCGATTGATACCTATAAATACGAGCTGTTTACCTATGGCGATCCGAAAGGGATGGAGAAACTGCGCCATACGCTGGTCTCCCATCTGGCAGGAGCTCAAGTGTTCACTACCGCGGAGAGGATCATGATTACGGCGGGCGCCCAGCAGGCACTTGAGATTTTGACTAAAATGCCGTTTCCCGGCGGAAAGTCCGTCATTCTGGTCGAACAGCCTAGCTACAATAATTATTTGCAGTTGTTGGAGAGTGAAGGAGTACCCGTTATCGGAATCGCGCGCACGGCAGCTGGCATCGATCTGCAGGCTCTGGAGGAGCATTTCCGCTCCGGACATATTAAATATTTCTATACCATGTCGAGATATCATAATCCGCTGGGCACTTCCTACAGCGCCGAACAGAGGAAGGCCATTGCGAAACTGGCGACCCGATATAACGTCTATATCGTCGAAGACGACTATATGGCCGATCTAGGCGAAGAACGGGGATATGATCCTGTCTATGCGTACAACAGAACATCGCACGTCGTATACCTGAAGAGCTTCTCCAAGATCATTTTCCCCGGACTGCGCTTAGGAGCCGTCGTCCTGCCGGAACGTTTGCTTGAAACGTTTCATGCTTTCAAAAGTTATGGGGATACGTCGCTGCTGTCCCAAGCGGCGCTCGAAATTTATATCAGCAACGGGATGTACGAGCGGCATAAGCAGAAAATTTACAGCCAGTATGAAACCCGAATGCAAGCCCTGAATGCCGCTTTGCAGCGGTACGAGGGAACCGGATTCATTGAAGCCATGCCCGGCGACGGCGGCATATATAAACTGTTTAAGCTGCCGCAGACCGTTAACCTGGAGCGATTGATCAGGCGGCTGCAAGAGCGGAACGTTCATGTGGTGTCCGGCAAGCATTTTTATCTGTCCGACTACCTTATGCGCGAGAAGTTTATACGTATCAGTATTTCTAGAGCGCGATTGGATCAGATCGAGGAAGGGGTTCGTGTTATAGTGGAAGAAGTAAAGCGAGAGGTCGGAAATCACTGGTAATGCCATATCGTGGAACGAAGGAGCGAGGCTTTTCATGGAGCATAAGGAAAAAGTATACAACACCGCGGTCGAAGCTACGCTGGAGGTCATCGGCGGAAAGTGGAAACCGGTCATTCTATTTCATCTTACCTTCGGTAAAAGACGCAACAGCGAATTTTTAAGCCTGATTCCCCAGATCACCCAAAAAATGCTGACACAGCATCTGCGGGAGCTGGAAGAGGAGGGCATTATATTACGCAAGACGTATAATCAGGTTCCGCCCAAGGTGGAGTATGAATTGAGCGAGTATGGCTGGAGCTTGAAGGAAATTCTTCATTTGATGTGCAGATGGGGAGATATTCATATCGAACGGAAGTATGGGGAATCGGCCATGGTGCTGGAGAAGCCGGCATTTGAGGATCGGCATTAAAAGGTATAATAAATGAAAGAGCCGACTATTCCACGTATAGTCGGCTCTTCGTCATGCAGCTTGCGCGATTATTTATGGAATAACTTTACGTCGCCGGAGCTCGTCAAAGATATTCATGAACATGGCTTCCGTATCGACATACTCATGAAAACCGAAGCGGCGTGCCTTCGAACCGTCTGCAAAGAAATCATAATCCCAGGAGAACACAAAATCACCGAACTTCCAGGATGAAACCTCTTGATACGTGTGCTCCGCAAGTCCATGCAACTCAACCATACGATTCCAGACCGGCTCTTTATCCGCCATGACCGTTTCCAGATTCATCTGCAGGGGCGGCGCGGTTTCCATGCCGAAATAATTCGCAATCTTCGGCCACAACTCGTTCCAGCGGAACAGGTCCCCGTTCGTGATGTTAAATGCTTGATTGGCGCATCGTTCATCGGTAGCAGCCCAAACCGTGGCTTTGGCGAGCAGATCGGCATCGGTCATCTCCAGCAGACTGTGATAGGCTCCCGGCTTACCTGGGAAACGCAGAGGAATGCCGAGCTCTTTTGAAATCGAGGCATAGACGGCAATGACCATCGCCAGATTCATCGGGTTTCCAAGGGCAAATCCGCTGACAACGGATGGACGCAGCGCGGACCAGGTCCAGGCTTTGCCTTGCTGCCGTTCCTCCAAAAAGTTCTGCTGATCGATATTGAATTCTGGCGGCATATGGTTCGCATCCGTCTCCCGGGCCGGCGTCTTGAATGGACCGAGATGCGCGCCGTATACCTTGTAGCCCTGCATCAGGCTGACATGCTGCAGATTGGCAGCAATGGGCTCGATAGCTTCCACGACATGGACAAGCATGGCCAGATTTGGTGCGACAAGCTCGGCCCACGTTGGCCGGTCCTGATAAGCCGCATAGAAGATATGCGTCACTTCGGTCAAAGAGCTTAATTTGGCAATCGTATCCTCCCGATCAAGCAGGTCGGCGGAGATATAACGTACGCGGTTCGTGGAATCTCCGCCTCGGCGCGATACGCCGACGATATCCCAGCCTTGAAGCGTCGAAAGGTGCTCGATGAGGTTGCGGCCGATCACCCCGTTGGCCCCTACAACCAAAGCTGTTTTTTGCGAATGATGTGAACGTTGATCTGTATTCATAGGTTCATCTCCCTAACGTGATGTTCTTGATTAATGTCATTTTGCACGTTAGGGTTCGGCTTGAGAAGTACGCACTTTGAAGTGATATAATTACTTTTTGGTAATGTTTAAGTTATGCCAACCATTTTTCAATCTAAGGAGATACGATGAGCTCACCCTATCATTTTCATGATGGCCAGTTCGAGTGAGAAAAATGTTATTATTTTGAATATATTATATTAAAACCTGCTTTTCTCATCCGATTCAGATAAAAACAAAGACAGAAATTGGACTCGACAACCTGCTCCCATCGGTGATTGGGCTACCACACCCGCTGTAAATGGAGTCGAGGCATCCATTCCAAAGTATCGAATCAATTTCCAAGCTTCACCATCCGATGAGTAGTAAAAAGAAATAGTTCTATCCTTCTTCGTTATTTTTAGATAAGGATTGCTAACGAATACACGCTCGGAATTACAATCATCCGAAAAGCCGTTCTGGGTAACAACGGACACAATCGTTGCATACTCACCATTGTATTCAAAACATAGCTTGGCCCAATTATTCTCGTCTGCCATCAACATCAAGCACCCGGAATCATATAAATGGAGCATATCTACCTGAAGCTGCGTTACTAGCTGGAAGGTAGAATCAACCTGAAGGTGAAGATAGGGGGCAGAATGAGCTATATGTTTTCCTCCAGGGTCTTTGAAAAAGTCTGCCTTCGACGGGGCATCCATGATTAGCCGGTCATCTGATGTAAACTCCCAATGCTCAGGCTCATTCAACCACATTAATTTCTGTCTTGTTTCGGGATGAAATAAATTCATACTCATAACCATCACTCCTCTATTGGATTGAATGCAAACTTCATGTTGAACCAAGCCGGGCAGATTCTAGCATATAACATATACTCTATGTACTTCGTATTTAGCATGTTTAAGTTCATGATCTGAACTACATATATAATAAACCAGGTGGCATCAATTGCAAGAAAAAAAAGGTAGAAAAGGAAATGTATCATCATGCTTGTTCCGTAAGTTTTCATAAGACCCAGCCGTTTTTGAGTTGATGATATCCTCGACATCGAACTGCCGGATTCCAAATAAAAAGACTTCCGGTGAATGAATCGGAAGTCTTTTTTTGAAAGGGAATGTTCATCCCGGCGGTCGGCTAGATATAGGACAGAAACAGGGTCGCGATGCCAAAGTAGATGACAAGCGAGAGAATATCGTTAATGGTTGTAATTAACGGTCCGGAGGCCACGGCCGGATCAATTTTGAATTTGAACAGAATGAGCGGAATGATTGTACCTGCCATCGTGCCCACGATGAGTGTTGCAATCAACGAGCTTCCGACCACAAACCCCAGATAGAGATTGCCCTGCCAGAAATATGCGATCAAGGATATCAGGATCCCGCATATGACCCCGATCATCAAGCCGACCTTCAGCTCTCTTGCTAACAGCCGGTACACCAGCGATTTGGTCATTTCTTTCGTAGTCAGGCCGCGTACAATAACAGCTAGCGACTGCGTGCCGGTATTGCCGGTCATTCCGGCAATCATGGGCATGAAGAAGGCTAGCGCCACAACCTGTGCCAGCGTCTCTTCAAATCGGGAAATGATCGTTCCCGAGATCAGACCGATGAATAAGAGCAGGATCAGCCACGGTAATCTTCGAAAGGCGGCAACGGTTGCTTTGGTGTTGAAGTCAATGGATTTGCCCCCGGTGGCGTTCATTTTTCGAATATCCTCATCGGCTTCCTTGATGACGACGTCGAGAATATCGTCAACCGTAATGATGCCTACAAGTGTGTTATCCTGTTCAACGACGGGGATGGCGACCAGATCGTATTTTTGGATCATCTGAGCGACTTCCTCCTGATCGGCATCCACAGGTACGGACAGCACCCGGCTGTGCATGATATCCACCATATATTCATCCGGTTCGGCCAAGATAAGACCCCGGTAAGACACCACGCCCATCAGTTTCTTGTCTTGGTTTATGACGTACAGATAGTTGATCGTTTCGGAAATGGAGACGTAGGTTTTCAGCTTCTGGACGACCTCGGATACGGTGTAATGCTGGGGAATCCACACGTAACGATTGGTCATGATTCGGCCCGCAGTTTCCGGCGGGTATTTCATCAGGTTCAAGACAAATTGGGATTCCTCGTCCCGCATTCCCTTGAGGAATTCGTCTTTCTGCTCAGGTGACAGCTCATCCAGCAAAATGGCGAGGTCGTCGTTATCCATCAAGTCCATGATGATGGCCGTTCTTTCTTTGCCCAGCCTGCCCAAAACTTCGATCTGCTGGTCATGCTCCATTTCCTGAATCATATCGGCCAGCTGCTCCTCGTTCAGAAACTGCAGAAATCGGGTCTGGTCCGCATCGCTGAGATGGCTATGTATTCTGGCCAGGTCATAAGGAAGAAATTCATCGATCATTCGCTGAAAGTCATTGGGTGTTTTTGCTTTCAGACTCTCTATAATGTCCGGCATCCATTGCTCCAGTGTCCGAGTATTCACGCCGACAATCCTCCTTTCTGATTCCGTTCTATAATAACGAAATGATTACGTATTATAGGGTTCACCATAACGACTTATTATTAAACAATCCGGATACGGCGAGCGGATGAAAAATATAGGTGATGGACGAGAAAAAAGAGTCCGCAGCATCAGTTGCAAACGGTTGCAATTTCAAATAAGATATAGGCGCACAAATCTAAGAGTAGGGGTGAGTATATGAAGTACAGACGTCTCGGAAAAACCGATCTGAAAGTATCGGTAGTCGGTGTGGGAACCTGGCAGTTTGGCGGTGATTGGGGGAAGGATTTCAACCAACAGGAAGTCGATGCCATTTTAACGCATGCGAAGGAGCTAGGCATTAATCTGCTCGATACAGCCGAATGTTATGGTCCTCATCATATGTCCGAGAATTTCATCGGTGATTTCTTGTCGCGCGACCGCCGCGAGGATTGGGTCATTGCCTCGAAGTTTGGTCATCGATGGCATGAGCAGTGGGAGAACGCATGGGATACGAAGCAGATTCGAATTCAGCTCGAGGAATCACTTAAAGCGCTTCGTACCGATTACATCGACCTGTATCAATTCCATTCCGGCTCGGATGAAGTGTTCAACAATGATGAGATGTGGACGATGCTGGACAAGCAGGTTCAGGCGGGAACCATCCGTAATCTGGGCATTTCTATTGGAAGTAACAGAAACATCTATCAAACGGATAAGGCTGCGGATGTGAATGCCAAAGCCATTCAGGTCGTGTATAACCGTCTGGAGCAAGCTCCGGAGGAAGAGGTTCTTCCTTCATGTTTGAAGCAGGATCTTGGAGTATTGGCGCGAGTTCCGCTTGCAAGCGGGTACTTAAGCGGAAAGTATAAGCCAGGGACGGTCTTCAGCGATAACGTGCGCAAGAACCGTGACCAGGACGAGATCAACGCCAAGCTGAAGCTTGTGGAAGAGATTAAGCAGAACGAAGTGCCGGAGGGCGTGAATATGGCCGAGTGGGCGCTGGCCTGGTGCTTGAAGCATCCGGCTGTCAGCTGCGTCATTCCAGGCTGCAAGAGCGTCGAGCAGGTGGAGGCAAACGCGAGAGCCGTGGAGCTGGATTTGGTTCAAGACGACCATCCGGGTGCATGGAAATCTTAAAATTAATACTGGCCTCGACTCGAATGCGAAAAGGCGATGACAGAAAAAGCACCCGCGGGTGCTTTTTCTTGTGTCATCCGTATCTTGTTGGAAACCGATCAACCATTCGCTTCTCAGGCAAGAATCGAAATTTAAAGTTCACTCGATGATGCGCGGGATGGTTCAATGCGATGATGCCGCGGTTTTCCTGAACGATTCAATCAGGCTGGTAAAGCTGTCCCCTTCACGGCCATTCGCCAACCCCCGCTTGAAGATCTCCAGAACCGCTTCAGGCAATGAAGCGTCAACGCCTGCATCCTGTGTGGTATGAACGATGTGCTCAACGCTGGCAACGCCCATGGCGAGCCGATCTACGTCCCCCGGATATTCTCCTGCATCGATGCGCGGGGTATAGAACTCAATGAATTGTGGCAGCGAAGCCATCGTGTTGATTGCATGTGACTTCAATTGCTCTGCCGTGATGCCGTTCGCTTGTCCTACTGCAACAGCGTGAAGATAACTGAGCATAGCCGTCCAGAACATATCCATTCCGATCTGATAATACAGCGCGGCGAGTCCAGGATCTTCCCCCCTGTAGTCCGTGCTAGTCAACACTTCAAGCACCTCCTTGTGTGCCTCGAAGACATCCAAGGGTCCGCTGTAAAAGGTGAAGGATTCCGACTTGCCGATTCCCGACGGAGGAACCTGCACACCGCCTGTTAGATGCGAAGCACCATGTCCGGCCAGCCATTTGGCTGCTTCCCGGGCTTTCTCCGGGGTGTCCGAGCTTAGATTAACGAATACCTTGCCGGCGAGGCTTTCTATGGCATTTTCCAGGATGGCGTACATTGCGCTGTAGTCGGTAAGACTGAGAAGCACTAACTCATTGGCATCCAGTGCTTCCTTAATTGTAGAGGCTCCGACAGCTCCCAGTTTAATAAGCTCATCGGCTTTGCTGGCCGTACGATTCCACAAGGTGACTGCGTGGCCATGGTTTAGAAACGTGCGTGCCATCGCTTGACCCATCGGTCCCAGGCCTATGATCGTCACTGATGATTGACTTTGCGTACTGTTTTTCATATTGAATTATAGCTCCTCTCGATAAGTCTAACCCCATGCTAAACGATGACACTGGTGTCAAAGTCAACTGCTGAAGTTCGGCTTATGATTCTGTGATTTTGCAGAGCGGATATTTCAGTGTGATAGACTCATTGCACGGGACTTTGTTATAGTTAACTTAACGGGATTTTTTGGGGAGGAACCAGATGAAACCTATTAATAAACTTAGCATTCAAGATGATTTTGTTGGTTTTTACTTGCTGAAGGAATTAAATATGAGACAGACCAACGGCACGCCGCCGAAAGATTATTTTGACATTATTCTCTCGGATGCGAGCGGCCAGATTTCGGCCAAGTACTGGGATGTGACCATTCAGGATAAAGAAACGTTCCTGCCGATGCAATTAGTCAAAATCCAGGGAACCGTACTGAGCTACCGGGATCAGCCTCAAGTTAAAATCAGCCGAATCCGCAAGGCAACGGATGAGGATGGCGTTTCCTTGACCGATTTTGTGAGGGCTGCGCCAATTCGCCCCGTGGATCTGTTACATACAATCAAACTTACGATGAACGAGATTGCGGAGCCGCAGGTACGAAGCATTGTGCAGTATTGTGTGTCGAAGGTGGAAGAGAAGCTGATGCATTATCCGGCTGCCAAAACCTATCATCATGCCTATTTTGCCGGACTTGCCTATCATATTGTCCGCATGCTGGAGATTGGCGATTTCATCTGCAAGCAGCGGCCGTTTCTGAATCCGGACTTGATCAAGGCCGGCATTATCCTGCATGATATCGCAAAGCCGGAAGAGATGATCGCCCAGATGGGCATCGTTACGGACTACAGCAACCAGGGAAAGCTGATCGGACATATCGCCCTGGCATCCAACTGGATCGTGGAAGCGGCCATTCAGAACGACATCGCGCTTGAATCCGAAGTGGTTTTGGGCTTGCAGCATCTCGTACTTTCCCACCATAACCTCGGAGAGTGGGGGAGCCCGGTTCAGCCGCAAACGGCCGAAGCCGTCGCGCTGCACCATATCGACCTGCTGGACGCCAAGCTGCAGATGGTGGAGGACGCCCTGGATACGACGCTTGAAACGGAGCCATGGACACCGATGATCCGCGGACTCGACAATAAGGCAATTTATCGGTTAAAGGTATAACGATTGAGGCATCCCCCGATTCATTGGATCGGGCAGGATGCCTCTTTATGATGCCTCGGGAGGCTTATGATTCTTGGATCGGTATGGTAAAGCGGATTGTCGCCCCGCAAGGTGAGGTATTCTCGGCGGAAATATGCCCTCCATGATGCTGAATGAGAAGTTTGGCGATATACAGCCCCAGACCGGAATGCCCTTTTTGTCTGGAGGAAGGATGTTCTCCTTGATAAAACTGCTTAAATACCTGCTGCAGATCTTGCTGCTTCCCAAAGCCTGCTCCATTATCCGTAACAGACATCATCACCTGCTGCTCGGTGAGTTCGATACGCCATAGAATCTGTCCGGCTTCAGGGGTATATCGAATGCTGTTCGAAACGAGATTATCCAGAACCTGCATGATGCGATAAGGATCCAAGATGACGGGTTTCTTGTTCATTCGGTTATCATTGATTTCTGTATGGAAGGTTATGTTCTTATTGCTGCATAAAGCGGTATATTCCATGGTTTTTTCATCCGCCAGCTCCTCAATATCCACGGGAAGGGGCTGGAGCCGAAAAGACACCTTTTCAATTTCTGCGATGGTGTTCATATCCTGAAGAAGTTTCGAAGCACGTGCCGTGTTGCGTTTGATGACTTGCAAATATGGCGATCGTTTGGTTTCATAAGACTCCCCGCTCATCTGCTCCAAGCCTTCAACATGTCCTTGAATAATCGTAAGCGGTGTCCGAAGGTCGTGAGCGAGAGCCGCAAACATGGTGCTTCGATCCTGCTCCAATCTCCATTCCCGCTCGATGGATTGCTCAAGCTCTTGACGCATGTCCTCAAAAGCATTCGTAAGCCGGTTAACTTCCGTTATGGACGATGTTCCTGTCATGGAAAAGTGTAAGTTTCGCTCTTTAATCTGTTCGGCTCCTTGCAGAAGCTGCTGCAGCGGAGTGCTGATCTTTCGGCTGAATCGCCTTCCGAATATCAGAGTGAACAGGATGATATACAGAAAAGGGGTCAGAAAAAAGGCCAGGAACCCGAAGGTTACCAAAGGATTCAGCGCCGGATTGGCTGCCGTCACCTTCAGGTTGTATCCAAGCAGAAGAGCCCCTGCAAGATCTCCGTCACTGGAGACAACCGGAATGTACTTAACGACTTGATTCATGCTTCTGTGGATCTGGTTTAAGCGTGCCATGATCTTCTGCCGGTCAAGCGATTCGTAGAGAGGAAGATCCCCGTATAAAGGTTCGCCGGTAAGGGACACAACCAGGTAGGACATGCCCTGCGAGGGGATTACCTTTTCCAGATCGGCTTGTCCCTGCGTGCTCATGACCGAATCGCCCCGGGCCTCGACATATTCCGAAATAACAGGGATTTGAGCTTCGTAATGATTCGCCGGGAGCGCGATGTCATGGTTGAACAGGTAGCCGAGCAGCAGCACGAGCAGCCCCCAGGTTACAAGCGTAGCCAGCAGGCTGCAGGCCAGAATCGAGACGAAATGGCGGGCGAACGTGTTTTTGATGGAACGCTGCTTCATCATTTGGGATCCCACTTGTAGCCAATGCCCCATACGGTTTGAATATAGCTGCGGTTCTGTGCATGGGCGGCCAGCTTGGCCCGGATTTTCTTGATGTGCTCGGTAATGGTAGCGTCGTCCCCCTCAGCGTCAAACCCCCATAACTTCTCGTAAATCTGCTCTCTGGAAAAGACCTGCCCCTGATGCATCGCCAGCAGTTCCACGATCTGATACTCCTTATTCGTCAGAGCGATGCTGTGCCCGTTGCAGCTAACGGCATGTCCCTTGCAATCGATCGTCAGGGCTTGGAACCGCAGGATGCCTTGTTCTTTTTGCGTGTGGATTCTCTGTTCTCGCCTAAGATGGGCATGGATTCTAGCTTTCAATTCCGCGAGGCTGAAGGGCTTGAGCAGATAATCGTCCCCGCCCGCAGCCAGCCCTCGTATCCGGTCCACTTCACTTTGGCAAGCACTCAAGAACACAATGGGACACTGCGTCCTTTCCCTAAGGTGCTCGCAGACCTCAATGCCGTTCATCTCGGGCATCATCACATCGAGTATGATCAGGGACGGCTGTTGTTTGCTCTGGATCAATGCATCCCGTCCACTTCCGGCAGTCAGTACGTGATAGCCTTCAAGCTCCAGCGCGTCTTGTATAAAAGAGATGATCTCTTCTTCATCATCTACCAATAGGATCGTTTCGTTTGCCATATCGATTACATCCTCCAAGAAATAGCTTTTAAAATATATCTGATTAGTGTACACGTCATTTCTAAAGAATGAATAAAGAAAGTTGGATTACTTGAAGTTTATAAGTGCCCATACTTCAACGGAGCAGGCGGAATCATCTGAAGCAGCGGCAGCGGTCGCCTTTGCTCACGGATTTCAACCATTCTTTAATGGATAGATAGAAATCTGGGGGCAACAGCGATCGGAAGAATGATCCGCATGCGGAGTGATGTTTAAGCTACTGTAAATTTACAGGTTAGTAGATGAGTTTCTTTATCCTTTCTTTATGATTGTACCTTAACCTGAAGGCACATTGATAAGGAGGTACAATGATGGCAACGAATCTACAGCCAAGAATAAGGCTCATTGACAGTTTGAGGGGATTTGCACTATTAGGCATCTTTTTGGTGAACATTACGTTTTTTACGACATCGCTACAAACGATTTCTTTCGGGGTCGAATTATGGTCAGGCTGGTACAATGAAGTCCTGATGCTGCTGCGCGGAATTGTCATTGACGGCAAATTTATTTTGATTTTCTCTTTCCTGTTTGGTTTTGGCATGGTGATGTTACAGGAGAGCAGTCAGGCAAAAGGCCGGAACTTTAATCGCATCTATGCTCGAAGGTTGACGGCATTGCTTCTGATCGGTCTGATCCATGGAATCCTGATTTGGTACGGAGACGTTCTGACCCACTATGCACTCATGGGTTTTCTACTGATGCTGTTTCAACGCTGCAAGCCGAGAACGCTGCTGATCTGGTCACTGTCCCTGCTGCTGCTTGTTCCCGTTCTCCTGACGGGAGCAAGCCTGCTGAGCTCTTCGGCCGGACAAGTCTTTGAGCCGTTTAGCCAGGCGGATGCCCATCAGATCGGAATCTATTTCCAGGAGCGGGATGCCGCCATATACGGTGAGGGGACGATGGCCGAGATCATCGCTCAGCGGCTGAATGATTACATCGGCTCCATCTTGAATATGGTGGTCTTTTACCCGCAAGTATTAGGGATGTTCCTGATGGGTGCCTACTTCTGCAAGCGCCGTATTTTGCATGAGGTCCGGAAGAACCGGAAGGGGATCATCCGATTGGTCGCGATGGGCGGAGGTCTGGGTCTTGTCCTTCAACTCGTGATGTCGCTGGCGGAAGGACTTCCATCCTGGGGCGAGGCCGTCGTTTTATTCGTTGGGGCACCACTCTTGACCCTGGGCTATATCGGATTGTTTGCACTTTTATACCAGAACAAATCGTGGCAGAAGGTGTTGGATCTATTTTCTTATCCGGGAAAAATGGCTTTCACCAACTATTTGCTGCAATCGATCCTTTGCGGATTGATCTTTTACAGCTACGGATTGGGGTGGTACGGAATGATCGAACCGATCTGGCAGATGGTGATGGTATTCATTATCTTCGCTATGCAAGTTGTATTCAGTAGATCCTGGTTAAAGCGGCTTCCGATCGGACCATTTGAATACGTTTGGCGCATGTTTACGTATTGGGGAAATCCGGTGAAACAAAGAGAAAGGGTGCATGTTTCTTCCTGAAGAACAAGGCCGCCCATAAGTCTTCGCTGCATCAAAGCACCCAAGCTTTAAATAAAACTCTTGCATTATCGATCCCGGGTGTAATACAATGCTTCTTAATTAACCAACACGATATGTTATAACAAGCGATGATGGAAAGAGTAAGCGAAAGAACGTTCCTGACAGGAAAGGGCCGCCACCGACTGAGAGCGCCCGGGCGAAGGTTCTCCGCTGAAGTTCATTCCGGAGCTGGTATGCTGATAATCTGCATGTTTCGTGCAGATGGTAGGTTTACCCGTAACCCTTGCGTTAAGAGGTTCAAGTGAGATGTGTTTGCTTTTTTTGGCATATCTAATAAGGGTGGTACCACGACTCCTCGTCCCTTTCCGGGCGGGGGGTCTTTTTGTTTTCATAAACTAGAAAAATAGGTGAGGGAGAGATTTCAGATGAGTCAAGGACGTTTGGAACAATTAAGATCGGAGCTCGATTCCGTTAATCTTCAGCTGCTGGAGCTGTTGTCGGAACGGGCACGGATCGCCCAGGAGATCGGTCAGGAGAAGCAAAAGCAGGGAGTTCCTGATTTTGATCCGGTACGCGAGAAAAAAATGTTGGATACTCTGGTGGAGCATAACCAAGGTCCTTTTGATAATGAAACGGTGCGTCATTTATTTAAACAGATTTTCCAGGCGTCCTTGAAGCTGCAGCAAGTCGATCACAAGAAGCATTTGCTGGTGAGCCGGAAGAAGAAACAGGAAGATACCCTGATTCAACTGGGCAGCACCATCATTGGCGGCGGCACGCCGGTCATGATCGCAGGGCCGTGCTCCGTTGAGAGTTATGAGCAAGTACGCCAGGTTGCGGCTGCCCTTAAGGAAGCAGGCATAACCGTCATGCGCGGCGGCGCGTTCAAACCGAGAACGTCGCCTTACGATTTTCAGGGCTTGGGCATTGAAGGTCTGAAAATTCTGAAGGAAGTGGCGTCCGAGTTCGGGCTGAAGACGATCAGCGAGATCGTGGACCCTGCGCATATCGAGCTTGCGTGCGAATACATTGACGTTATTCAGATCGGTGCGCGGAACATGCAGAACTTTGAGCTGTTAAAAGCGGCGGGCGACGTTCAGACGCCGGTGCTGTTGAAACGCGGTCTTGCGGCTACGATCGATGAGTTCGTGCACGCTGCTGAATACATCGTGTCTCGCGGCAATACGCAGGTGATGCTGATTGAACGCGGCATACGGACGTACGAGAAGGCGACGAGAAACACCTTGGACATCTCGGCGGTGCCGATTCTGAAACAAGAAACGCATCTTCCTGTGCTGGTGGACGTGACCCATTCCACAGGCCGCAAGGACATCCTGGCTCCTTGTGCCAGAGCGGCTCTAGCTGCAGGTGCGGACGGCGTGATGGTCGAAGTTCATCCCGATCCGGCTACGGCGTTGTCCGATGCGGCGCAGCAGCTGAATATTCCGGAATTCCATGATTTCCTGGCGAATGTGAAGAAGTCCGGATTGCTGTAAACCATGCATTCTTTGGCCTCTGGAAGATAAAGGGTTGACAAAACGATTCTCATTCCTTAAGATAGTTATCAAAATTCATATCGAAATGTTTTGATTAGAAATAGTAAAAGCGAAATGACTTTTCAGAGAGCCGTTGGCAGGTGTGAAACGGTAATGTCGTTCCCTTTGAACTCGTCTATGAACAGCTGCCTGATCATGTAGGGTTAGCCGGAGTTCCACCGTTATAGGGATAGATGGTGATGGCCATCGAAGAAGATCATTTTGCATAAAATGAATTAGAGTGGTACCGCGGGTTCAACCCCGCCTCTATACGTAGAGGCGGGGTTTTTTTGTTGGTTAAATTCCGGGTTTAACCAACCCCGCTTGATATAAATCAACGAAATGAACGATCGATTATCGAGGAGGAATATCAAATGGAACGCAACATTATTGTATTGGACACGACTTTGCGCGACGGAGAGCAGGTTCCGGGCGCCAAACTGAACGTACAGCAAAAGATCGAATTTGCACAACAGCTAAAGCGGCTGAACGTCGATATTATCGAAGCGGGTTTTCCCGCGTCTTCGGCAGGGGATTTTCAAGCGGTTCAGGAAATCGCCCGAACCGTGGGAGACAGCGTCTCCATTACTGCGCTTGCACGCGCGGTGAAGGGCGATATCGATGCCGTATATGAAAGCATTAAGCTCGCGCAAAACCCGCTGATTCATATCGTGCTCGGCACCTCGAACATCCATGTGGAGAAGAAATTCAACCGTTCCAAGGATGCCGTGCTTCAGATGGGCGTGGATGCCGTGAAGTACGCCAAAACGCTGCTGCCCCATGTGCAGTATTCGACGGAGGATGCCTCCAGGTCCGATTTTGAATATCTGTGGACAACGATCGAAGCCGTCGTGAAGGCCGGAGCAACAATGATTAACGTGCCGGATACGGTCGGTTACGCCGTTCCGGATGAATTCGGCGAATTGATCCGCAAAATCAACGAGCGCCTGAAGAATCTGAACGATCAGGTTGTCCTCAGCGTTCACTGTCATAACGATCTGGGGCTTGCTACGGCAAATACGCTCAGCGCAGTGAGAAACGGCGCCGAGAAAGTGGAATGCACCATCAACGGTTTGGGGGAGCGCGCAGGCAATACGTCGCTTGAAGAAGTGGTCATGGGGCTGAAGGTCCGGGAGAATCACTTTAAGGCCTCCACCAACATCCGGCTTAAGGAGCTGATCCGAACCTCCCGGCTGCTGACGCATTTGACGGGCCTGGATGTGCAGGTGAACAAGGCGATTACGGGCGAGAACGCATTCGCGCACTCTTCCGGTATTCATCAGGATGGTCTGCTGAAGGATAAGCAGGTTTATGAAATTATGTCGCCGGAGGAAGTCGGCGCCGACAGCATGGAGCTGATCCTGACGGCGCGGTCCGGAAGGCATGCGTTCAAGAATGCGGTGGAGAAGCTGGGCTTCGAGACAGGCGAAGGCGAAGATTTTGAAACGCTGTTTGAGAAATTCCTGCAGCTTGCCGATGCCAAGAAGGAAGTATATGACCATGACGTTTTTTATCTGGTGACCCAGCATCGTACCCATGAAGAAGTCAGCAGTCATCTGTATGAGCTGGATTCGTTCCAGGTCGTGACCAATGATCTGTATCCGACGGCAACCGTGATGCTGAGAAAAGGCAGCGAGACGTTCAGGGACAGCATGGTGGGGGATGGCCCGATCGATGCGCTGTACAGCGCCATGAAAGCGTTGGTCGGTTTGGACGTACAGTTGAAGGATTACAAAATCAACAGTCTGTCCAGGGGAAAAGAGGCTATCGGCCGGGTGAATATCCGAATCGAATATCAAGGCAAAGTCTATTCCGGGCGCGCCATGGATACGGATATCATTAAGGCAAGCGCTTTGGCTTTTCTTAACGGGATTAACGCGGTATTGCTTGATGCCGGCCAGGATGCGCAGGTGCAAGCGTCGGCGATAGAACTATAGTTAATACCGTCATCAGATCGTTGATGGTTGATTCGATACGATAAAGGGAGCTCGGTACGTTTACCAATGGGTAATCAAAGATAACGTAAAGCTGTTGCGGAGCTAAGTACCCCACGCTATTTCTAATGTAGAAGTGGGGTATTTGGCCGTCCGTAAAGGATAACTTTTGGAACAAACAACACTTATTGACCGAACGTTACAAAATATATATAATGAGCTGGAAGCCTTAGGAAAGGAGCCAATCACCGTGAAAAGAGTATACAGGGGCATCTTGTTGCAACCACGAAATGGTACTTTACTATATGTAGTATTGTAGTATTTTAGAGAGGCATGATTTTTTAGATATTTTTGTACTGGATAGTAAAAAAGTTGGTTTTATGTGAAAGCGAAAATCCAGCCATAATAGGGTTGGAGTTATTGCGTTTATTTTTGTACCGAAAGTTACAAAACTATAGAATCATCATGATAGGAGTTGTTCCCATTGCCATTTTCCATTTATATATTAGGTTTAATGATCTTCTCGATGACAACCTCTGAGTTTATGGTAGCAGGCATGATGCCTTCGCTTTCAGCAGAATTCGGCGTTTCGGTTGCAGCCATCGGGTATCTCATTACCGCTTATGCTGTCGGCATGATTATAGGAGGACCGCTGCTGACGGTGGGGCTTTTAAAGGTGCCGCGCAAACAGGCTTTTATGATCTTGGCTGCCATCTTCCTTGTCGGTCAGACGCTGGGCGCTGTCGCGTCCACATATGAAGTAATGATGGCGGCCAGAGTGATCACGGGCATCTCTTCTGCGGCAGCGTTTGGCGTATCGCTTGCGATTTGCTTTTCCCTCGTCGGTCCGGAGTCGCGTGGAAGGGCGGCGTCGATCGTCCTCGGCGGTTTAATGGTGGCAACGGCGATCGGACTTCCGCTGGCGATGTGGATCGAGCAGCTGCTCGGCTGGCGCGCCAGCTTCTGGGCCGTGGTGGTTCTGGTGTCGGTATCCGGTTTGGTAGGGCAGTTTACGATCCCGTCCTTATCCAGACCTGAATCGTCCGGCATCCGGGGAGAGTTTGTCGCCCTAAAGAATCGCCATCTATGGGCTGCTTATGCGACTAGCATGCTGATTATCGGAGCTACCTTTGCCGCATTCAGTTATTTCTCGCCGATCTTAACCGATCTCGCCGGCTTTGGCGCTCGGGCGGTTCCGATCCTGCTTGGCGTTTACGGCGTGGCAACGGTGCTTGGCAACATGGTCACCGGCAGGCTGGCAGATCGATATATGATGCAGATCCTCACCATTGGGTTGGTCGCTCTAGCCGCGGCTTTAGTGGTATTCGGATTATTTGTGCACAGCCAGGCGATCGCTATGATTGCGGTTGTGATCGTTGGTTTGGCGGGTGTGCCCATGAACCCGGCCATGGCGACCCGGGTCACCCGGGTTGCCGATACGGGATCGCTTGTTACGACGGTGCATGGGTCCGTTATCAGCCTCGGCGTTGTCGTTGGATCCTCCATGGGAGGAATGGCGATGGATGCCGGTTATGGCTTGGCATCGCCTCTATGGGTTGGGGCACTGCTGGCTGTTCTCGGCCTGCTGTCCCTGCTGCCAGCCGCGCGAGGTGGAGGAAAAGCACAGCCTTTGTCTTCCGATCAATGATGGATTACCTGAAACCACCAGCACCGATTATAACGGGGACAGGTGGTTTATCGAACAGGGACTCCGAGAACCCTTCCACGACCCACTTGCTCGCATCACCACTAAACGGCAGAAATGCCGTTTTTTTTATTATGAAGAAATAAACGCCCCTGCTTGCACATGACGAAACGTCATGTGTAAGAATAGGATGCAGGAGGTGCGGCAGTTGGAAGAAGAAATGTATACGGTAGGTCGGTTGGCAGAGATATGTGGTACCACCGTCAGAACTTTGCAGCACTACGATAAAATCGGATTGCTTGTGGCGACTCGCAGCGGAGATAAGAACAGCAGATATTATACCGAACATGATTTGGTGAAACTCCAGCAAATTCTATTCTATAAAAATCTGGGATTCACCTTAAAGGAAATACAAGATCAGTGCTTGGCTCTCGGAGCCAAAGGGGATCTTAAGCAGATATTACAGCGTCAAAGCGACGTTCTTTTCAAGAAAGAGATGGAGTTCCGAAGTGACCGGGCCTATATAGATGCGATGGTGGCGAGCCTGGAGACGAATCATCCTATGAACCTGGAGACGATGCTGGGGCTCACTGTGAACAGAAGGAAACATATTTTATTGGATTATCAGGATATGTCGCTTCCACCACAGGCAGCACAGGCTTTCGAAGAGTTTTTTCCGGATCTCGAGACCGCACTCCAAGTATATTGGAAGTGGAAAGAACTGGTTCTGGAGGCATTCTTGCTGACCAACAATGGGATTGACCCTGTCAGCGAAGCTGGATATGTCTTCGGCGAGAAGTGGCATTTCTTTGTTCAAAATGCTACGCAGGACAACGGGGAGATCTTAGACGTTTATCGGGCAGGTTATGCATCAAAGCAAACTTGGCCGCAGGAGGACCGTTTTCTCATGGAACATTGCGATTCTTTTATTGAAGCGGCTCATCAGTCTTTTTTGAAGAAAGGAGAGACAGATGGTGACAAATGATAAGCCTACCGGGCGTTTCCTCACAGAGAAGGGAAAGGCAGAGTTTGAGGCGGCTTATGAAGCTGCCATGAAGTTTCTCCCTCCGCCGCTTGAAACGAAAGATATTGAAACTGCATTTGGCCGTGTACGGATCTATCGATTTACCAAAGAAGAACATAAGGGGAAAGAGCCGCTCCTGCTATTGCCCGGACGCTCGTCATCCACTCCGATGTGGGAGCCGAACCTGCCTGGACTTATGAAGGAACGGCCGGTGTATACTCTCGATCTGCTGGGAGAGCCGGGAATGAGCTGTCAAACACAGCCGATCCGAAATGCTGAGGATCAAGCCAGTTGGTTGAGTGAGGCATTGAGCAAAGTGGATGTAGAAACCGTCCATCTCATAGGCGTTTCCATTGGAGGCTGGACGGCCATGAATCTTGCAAGACACGCTCCATCGAAAGTGGCAACGATCAGTTTATTGGATCCGGTCCTTGTTTTTGCGCCTCTGTCACTTAAAATGATGGCTGCCTCAATTCCTGCATCCGTACCGATCGTTCCCAAGTTTATCAGAGAGAAAATGCTGAGCTACATTTCAGGCGGAGCCAAAGCGGATGACAGTGAACCAATTGCAAGGCTGATAGAGTCGGGTATGGCAAATTATAAGATCAGCCTGCCGACGCCGGATTTGATGAGCGCGGAGGATTTGAAGAACATTCATATCCCCGTATTGGCTCTAATGGCAGAAAAAAGCACAATGCATAACTCGCAAAGAGCGGTGCAGAAAGGCAAAACCCATGTGCCGAATATTCAAATCGAGAACTGGCCTGGCGCCTCGCATGCCATGAATGGCGAGTTTCCGGAAGAGGTGAATGCAAGAATACTTGCTTTTGTTGATCAGCATTCTGATAACGAACTTATCTAGTCAATGACAGACGGCTTTGGCCGTCTTTTTTTATCCTCATAACCCGGTACTTTAAAGAATACATGAACGGGGTGTAGAGAGGTTGTTCTCCTCCCAGCAAACGGACAGCATAGGAAAACACATGCGATCAGAAGAAAGTACATGTTAATTTTCGGGAGTTGGATGTTATTATGAAAGCGCTTTAGGTTTGAGGTGAGACGCTCAGGGGGATAGGGATATTCTGGTTCATAGGGAGATGGGCAGCTCGAAATCCGAGCTGCGATGCAGAAGCGACAAAGGTAAACAATCTGTCAGAAATATGGAAGGAAGCGATGTGGATGAGAAGAAAATGGAGTTTGATTTTGATGAGCGCGCTAATTGCCTTAACCGCGGTCGGCTGTAATGGTGCCAAGGAAGCGGATGGCGGAACCTCCGGTTCTTCCGGCGCTGCCGCTGATGGCAAGCTGTCTTTCACGATGTCCATGGCAACCAGCGGAAACAAACATGCCGAGCGTTCGAAGGACGTAAATGAAGAGAGATGGGTGAAGGAGCTTGAAAAGCTGACCAATACGGATATTGAACTGACCATGCTGCCGCTGAAGGACTTCGACAGCAAAATGACTTTAATGTTTGCCTCTAATGATATTCCTGACGTCGTTCAGAACGTGGGAGGGGCTACAAGCAAGGGCATGTCCGGTTCCGTGGAAGCAGGCGTATTTATGCCGCTTGACGACTTGCTGAAGGAGCATGCTCCGAATTTGATGAAGAGCGTGCCGAAGGAAGCCTGGCAGGAGACAAGCTATGACGGCAAAATTTACGGAATACCGGCATGGCTGTCCAACCCGTCCCGGAGAGGGCTGTATATCCGGACCGATCTGCTGGAAAAGACAGGGCTCCCGGCACCCAAAACGGTGGATGAATTTCTGGACGTGATGCGTGCGATGAAGAAGGAAGGCGTTGAGTTCCCGTATCAAATGCGGGAGAACTTTAAATATGCGGACACGATTCTGGGAGCGTTCGATGTGCTGCCATCCCAGTACGAACTGCAGAACGGGGAGGTCGTTCCCAAGTTCTTCGACGTGGAAAATATGACAAAGGCGCTGGAGACCTATAAGACCATGTACGATGAAGGACTAATTCCTAAGGATTTTGCGACCCTGACCTCCAGTGACTACGGCAAAAACATTGAAAGCGGCAAATCCGGCATGTGGTCCGCCAACGCCCAGCTTCTGTCAGGCTTCCGCGGTAAGCTGAAAAATGCCGTGCCGGACGCCAAGGTTGATATCATTGCATCGCCGCGCGGTCCGGAGAACACTGGAGGCCATTTGCTGTATTCAAGCATAAATACGTCTTACTATATTAACAGTAAGGTCTCAGAAGAGAAGGCCATCGGCATTATCAAGTTTTTTGACTGGATGCTGACGCCGGAGGCAGAGACATATTTCTCGTTCGGCATTGAAGGCGAAACTTTCACCCGGGAGAACGGCGCGATCAAGTTTACGCCGCCATCCACGCCTGAAGCCATGGACGAAGACGGTTTCCGCGGCATGTTCTGGTTCGTCCACGATATGGTGTACAACAAGGCAAAGGAAGAGCTGACCGAGGACGGGCAGGACATGATCAAGTTTATGGATTCGGTAGTCTTCAAGGAAGGGCTGGGGTCGATCCGCTTCTCCCCGGCATTGGAGGCTTATTCCAAATATCCGGACACCGCGCCGCAAGGCGATGACGTGGGGCCAAAGCTGGTTCTTGATCATATGATCAAGATGATCTACGGCAGAGAGCCGATCTCGGATTGGCCGAAAGTGATTGAGGAGTACAAGAAGAAGGGCGGCCTTGAGATTATTAAGGAAGCCACAGACCGCTACAACGAAGGAAAGGGCGTTGTCGTCTCGGAAAACCGGAAATAATCGATTCATGAAGAAAAGGAGATGTTCACATGAGCTTGCATGACAGGAGCGGCAAACAAGCTGTATTCTTCGAGCGAATCATGGGGCTGCCGGTCTTCGATACCCATACCCATCTTATCGGTGACCGGCTTGGTGCAAGGGACTTCTGGGAAATCGCCCATTACTTCTGGTTCTATCGAGAGCTCCAAGCCGGTGGCTACCCGGATGAGGCCGATAAATTGCCTGAGGAGCAGCGAATTGCAGCTTTTCTAAAAGCCTATCGATCAACGAGAAGCACGCTGATGAACTGGGTATTCACCTCCATTATGCGTGAATTATACGGAGTCATCATCAAGGATGAACATTCGGTGCGGGAAGCCATGGCTCGCGTTCAGCATACATCCGCCGAACAAGGCTGGGCACAGCAAACGGCAGACCGGATGAATATCCGCCGGTTTGTCGTGAATCATCCGGAACATGCGGCGTTTCAAGGCATGCGGGACGATGCCGTATTGATCCCCCGGATTGACGGAGTGCTGGGTCCATGGGTTGACCGGATCGTGCAATCTAATGATCTGGCCAGGACATTTCTGGATGTGGGAGGCGAGATTGACTTGCTGCTCGGCGAATTTCGCGAAGCTGGTCTCCCGGGCATCATGACAACGCTGCCGCGGTATGAATCGAGCTCGCACATCCGTAAGGAAATTGGGCCGGCAAGCGGGCGTGACGACATTCTAATGGAGCTGCTGCACGTCCTATGTGGTGCTGCGGCTCGGAACGGCCTGCTCGTTCAGTTGTTTTTGGGAGTGGAGAGATCATGGTGCGGTGCGGCGTTCCCTGCCAATGATACAGAGCGGATTCTAAAGCTGACTGCTTTGTTTGAGTCGTACCGTTGTGAATTTGAGCTTGTGCTTGCATCGGAGCTGAACAATCTCGATGCGGTGCAGGCAGCCTGGAATTTCCCGAACGTTCATGTCGGCGGCATGTGGTGGTTCAATTTCCGAGCGAGCACCTACCGGGACAGCATGCAGTACCGTCTGGAGGCACTCCCGGCAAGCAAGAGCTCGATTATCGTCTCGGATGCCCGCTCTATGGAATGGAGTTACGGCAAGATTTTGCTTGTGAAGAAGCTGGCCGCCGAATTTCTGTGGGAGCGGGTCCTATCTGGCTGGATCGACGAGGAGACGGCACTGCATACGGCAAATGAATGGTTCTACGCGAGTGCCATGAGACGCTATGGCATTCGTTCGGAGGATCATGACTGAGGAAAATAAGGAAAATAGTTTGACATATCGATAATTCTCGATATAATGATACGTATGAAACCAATCGAAGTGTTTAAAGCATTGTCCAATGAATCGAGGCTTGAAATATTGCAGTGGCTCAAGGAACCGGAACAACATTTTACGCCCCATGAAGGGATTGATATGAGGAAAGTCGGGGTATGCGTAAGCCAGGTGACCGAGAAACTGAATATGACGCAGTCCACCGCATCGCAATATTTAGCGATTCTACATCGGGCAGGTCTGATCAAGACAGAGCGGCTTGGGAAATTCACGTATTATACGCGGGATGAAGAGGTTATCCGGGAAATCGGAGAGTATTTGAAGCAGGAGATATAGCGCAGGCACTGAATGATTCCTTAAGAAATAAGGAGTATTCAGTCTTGCTCCGCAATTCACATCTACATATTGCGATATGTATTTTTATTGGTTTAATATATCGACAATTCGCGATATATAAATATTAAATAAAGGAGTGTAATTCATATTATGACGGGTGCTTGGAAGATTTATTTTTTGGCTATCGTTAGTTTTTTAGTAGGAACGTCGGAGTATATTATATCGGGAGTTTTGGATAAAATTGCAGATTCGTTAGGGATTACAATAACCGCTGCTGGTCAGCTAATCACGATTTTCTCATTGGTCTATGCGATCTTGACCCCCATTCTTATGGCGCTAACCGCTAAAGTGGAGAGACGGAAGCTGTTGGTTTATTCATTAGGCATTTTTGTGATTGCGAATCTACTGTCATTTGCCCTTCCGGGGTATGTTCCATTTGTGATTGCGCGCGTTATGATGGCGGTGGGCGCAGGGATGGTAGTTGTAACTGCACTCGGGATTGCCGCCAAAATCGCGCCGCCGGGCAAACAGGCGAGTTCGATCGCTACGGTCATCATGGGCTTCACGGCTTCCCTGATCATTGGCGTCCCCCTCGGCCGTGTCGTAGCTGCTGCTTTTGGATGGAAATCAGTGTTCGGTTTCATTGCCATTCTGGGGGTTGTTTCCATGATTGTGCTGCATAAGGCGATTCCGAAAACAAAAGGAGATGCTCCCGTACCGCTGCTCCAGCAATTCGCGCTGCTCAAGAAGCCTAAAGTTGCACTCGGTTTGGCGATCACGTTCTTCTGGCTGGGCGGGTATTCCATTGCCTATACGTACCTGTCTCCTTACCTTCTTCTTGTTAGCGGCCTGAACGAAGGTCTGATTAGTGCAGCACTGTTTGCCTTTGGCATTGCCAGCCTCATTGGCTCCAAGTTCGGTGGATTCAGTACGGATCGATGGGGAGTACCGCTTACTTTATCCGGTGGCATGATTCTGCATATTCTCGCGCTAATCGTTCTGACTTTTACCCAAGCAGCCGTATCTGTCATTCTCGTGTTTGCGATTCTTGTTATATGGTCGTTATCTGCCTGGTCTTCCGGTCCGACGCAGCAGTATAACCTCGTCCAGCTGGAGCCGAATTCATCCGGGGTTATGCTGGGCCTGAACCAGTCCGTGATGCAGCTCGCCATGGCTGCGGGCGCAGGCATCGGAGGGGTTGCCGTCGAGCAATGGTCCTTGTCATCCATTACCTGGATCGGTGCCGGGGGCGTTGCCATAGCCATGATAGTGTCGTTTGTTCTTTTCCGATTAGGGAAGCAGGAGAGCGCGGCGCGCGCCCCATTGGAAGCTTAATGGGATAACCGCTGGCAACGGCTACGCTGTGACGGAGCCTGATATGCTGCATCTTTAACACGGTCTGAAAACGAAAGAATCCATAAGACATCGCCCTTCTCCAGCGAAGAACCGGACATCAATTTGACGCCCCGAAATGAGAAAGTTTATGCTATGATCAATGGATGGCGGAAAATTTGGTTCCAAATTTTGCGAAGGAGGAGATGCGATTGGCTAAGCTTAAAGATATCGCCGAACGGGTCGGGGTATCCATATCTACGGTTTCGCGGGCCATCAGCAATGATGCAAGCCGTCCGGTCAACGAGGATACTAAGCAGAAGATCCGGCAAGCGGCGCTTGATCTTGGTTATAAACTACCTGAGCCATCCCAAAGCGTGCATGTTAACGGCATGGCCGATAAGCGGGTTGTCTGTGTCGTTCCCCAAAACCTGATGGACGACCACCCGTATTTCTCAACGGTTCTTGCCGGTTTCCATAAAAAAATGGAGGAACTCGGACAGCCCCCGGCAATCGTTCGTACATGCGAGGAAGTCGGCGATGCGGACAAAATACGCCACATGCTGAGGGAGACAGGCGCTCAGGGGATTGTAGCGGTCAGTTGGTACGACAAGGAGCTGTTTGAACTGATACAGCAGGCCGGGGTTGCCATCATGGGCGTGAGTTTGAATGATGACCGGCTGACCGTGCCGGTTGTAGACTGTGACCGGATTTTATCAGCAAGGGCAGCCGTACGCCACCTGATTGACCAGGGACACACGCGAATCGCTTATATCGGGGGCCCTGCGTATTCCAAGCAGATGGAGAGCGAAGAACGGTATGTCGGATATAAATTCGCGATGCTGGAAGCCAACCTGGAAGTGCGCGAGGAGTGGCTGATGAATACCGGATGGAATGTGGATCGGAGCTTCAGCAAGATGTCCGAGTTATTGGGGGGGCTTCCCAAAGAGTTATGGCCAACGGCTGTTTTTTGTGCCAGCGACATGCTTGCCATTCCGGCCATGCGTGCCGTTGTCGAGAATCGAGGGCGCATACCGGAAGATATCGCGATCGTGGGGATGGATAATATTGATGTAGCCCAATATACAACGCCCCCGTTAACCTCCGTCTCCGTACCGAAGTACGAAATCGGCAGGGTCGCTGCCAAATCCATCGTGGATTATTTGGACGGGCACTTCAAGGTGGCAACCAAAATATTACTGCCATGCTCATTGATTGTTCGGGAGTCCTCCAGTTTTACTAGAGAATGAATTTAACTACCGCATCATGTATGATTAGTTGACATATAATATAAAAGAGGATCGTCGAACAGCTGCCGGCTTGAAATCAGGCAGCTGTTTTTTACGATTTTTCACCCAAATATCAATATTTTTGTGCCAAAATAGTCCAAAAAAATGTTTGACAATGCCATATCGCTATATTATCATGAGTGCAAATCAATGAAATATTTGGAATGAGATTTCTGGTTTAGGAATTCGAAAAAAAGTACTCTTCGTTTCATTTCACCCTATTATTGATTGCGTTTTCATCCCTTTTATATAAAGAAATTTTAATAATATATTAATTCCTCTCATTCATGAATTAGGCCCTTCGCATTGTCTGCGTGATGCCTTTCGTGTATCAATATTTATCCAAATATAATCCAAAATAAAGGGAATTATATCCAAAATGAATCCAAAGAAGTGAAATAATACCTGACTTATTCGGGTTTTATTTATATCATGATTTGGCGTTACTATACCTAACATATTGGGCGCCACAATAACCGTATTGACTTATGGATAGCTGAGGTGGTGGTAGCTTAGTCATATGACGGATTGCAGAGAAAAGGAGGGAAATCATAAACGAGTACTTTCCAAGCTCCATGCATGTGAATTGGAACTGATCCGCTGAATAAGCGGATACCCCGTGTTTTGATGGCATGTCAAGATGGCTTTGCTAGGATTAAGAGGTTAACCCAATCCATACATACGAGGTGATGCTCATTGGCTAATACGACCCTGCAGCCCGCAGCAATCGAGGTACCTGAAACGAAACGTAAGCGCTTACTGTGGAATCGTGTTTTACGCAATTGGCAGCTTTATGCCCTGATTTCACCGGTCATCGCCTATTACATCCTGTTCCAGTATGTTCCGATGTACGGCATCCAGATCGCCTTTAAGGACTTTATAGCAACGCAAGGGATATGGGGCAGTCCGTGGGTCGGCTTTGAGCATTTCGATCGCTTTTTCAACAGTTATTATTTCTGGCGCCTGATCAAGAACACACTGGGCATCGGGTTATACAGCCTTGCTGTCGGTTTTCCGATCCCGATTATTCTGGCTTTGCTCATGAACGAGGTTCGGGCTGAACGTTTCAAGAAATTCGTGCAGACCATCACGTATGCTCCTCACTTTCTATCTACCGTGGTCGTTGTCGGCATGATGATGATTTTCCTATCGCCCCGCTACGGCATCATCAATCATTTTATTGAAATGTTCGGCGGTCAGCCGATCAATTTCATGACGGAGCCTTCCTGGTTCAAATCCCTGTACGTTCTGTCGGATGTATGGCAGACCATGGGCTGGAGCTCCATTATCTATTTAGCAGCCCTTGCCGGCATAGACAGCCAGCTGCACGAAGCCGCACGTGTCGATGGTGCGACCAGGCTTCAGCGCATATGGCATATTAACATCCCAGGCATTATGCCAACGATCATCATCCTCTTGATCCTGAACATGGGCAGCATTATGGGCATCGGGTTTGAGAAGGTGCTCCTGATGCAAAACAACCTGAATATGGAGAGCTCCGACATTATTGCCACCTATGTCTACCGAATGGGGATTCAGAATGCCGAGTACAGTTTCTCCGCAGCCATCGGATTGTTTAATTCCGTCATCAATTTTGTCCTGCTGGTTGCCGTGAACTTTATTTCAAAGCGCGTGAGCGAGACCAGTCTTTGGTAAAGAGGGGAGCGAAAGAGCCATGCAAATCGAAACCAGAGGGGACCGCATGTTTAATGTTATCAACTATACGATTCTGATCCTGGTTACCATCATTGTTATGTACCCGCTGGTCTTTGTGCTCAGCGCATCGTTTAGCGACCCGCAGGCGGTTCTGAGGGGCGAGATGCTGCTGTGGCCCAAGGGAGTCAACCTGAATTCCTATGTGAAAATATTTCAGAACAAGGATATCATCAGCGGCTTTACCAACACGCTGGTGTATACATCGCTGGGCACGTTCATTAATCTCACGATGACCATCCTTGCGGCCTATCCGCTGTCGCGGAAGGATTTTGTCGGCCGAAATGCCATCATGGCGCTGCTGGTCTTCACGATGTTTTTCAGCGGAGGACTCATTCCGACGTATTTGCTGATCAAGAACCTCGGCATGCTGAATACGCTCTGGGTCATGATTATCCCGAATGCCGTATCGATCTGGAACATCATCATTATGCGTACCTTCTTTCAGCAGTCCATACCCGGCGAACTGCAGGAGGCCGCGACGATCGATGGATGCTCGAACATTAAAATTTTGACCCGGATCATACTGCCGCTGTCCATGCCGATTATCGCGGTGACCATTTTGTTCTATGCGGTCGGTCATTGGAATGCGTTCTTCAATGCACTTCTGTATTTATCGGATAAAGATAAATTTCCGCTGCAGCTCATCCTGCGCGAAATTCTGATTCAGGGGCAAACGAACGACATGGTCAAAATGTCGACCGAATCGGCGATCAAGCAGCAAAGGGAAGTGGAGGGCATAAAGTACGCGGTGCTGGTCGTGGCTAATATTCCCGTGCTGGTGCTCTATCCGTTCCTGCAGCGGTATTTTGTCAAAGGCGTGATGATTGGGGCCATCAAAGGATAATTCCTTGTATGGATAGATGGATGGAACATGAAAAGGGGAGGATTACGGATGAAGCTGAAGCAATGGGGAAGTCTTCTGTTGACCTGCATGTTGTCGGTATCGCTGGCGGTGGGCTGCAGTTCGAAAGGTTCGGGAGGAACGGCTGAATCGGACTCCGCGGGTGAAGGGAAAACAGCGATGAATGAGACCGGGTTTCCGATTGTCAGTGACAAGATGACGGTGACCGGATTTGCCGGAAAGTTCTTTGCCAACGCCGACTGGAACAACATCAAGCTGTGGCAGGAATATGAGAAAATGACCAATATTCAGGTACAGTGGGACACGGTGCACAAAGACAACTTGGCGGAAAAACGGAATTTGCTGCTCGCCGGCGGCGATTATCCGGAGATGTTCTATGCTTCCGCATTCCCGAGGGCAGATTTGCTGAAATACGGCAAGCAGGGCGCTTTTATCCCGCTGAATGACCTAATTGACCAATATGCGCCGAATTTCAAGGCATTGATGGAGAAGTATCCGGTCATTGAGAAGGGGATTACGATGCCCGATGGCAACATTTACGGGCTGCCGACGCTGTATGATCCGGAGTTCCGGTCCGTGCTGTACGGAACGCCGTGGGTGAAGTCGGAGTGGCTGACCAAGCTTGGCCTTCAAGAGCCGCAGACGCTGGATGAATTCTACGATATGTTGAAGGCGTTCAAGGAGAAGGATCCGAACGGCAACGGCCAGAAGGATGAATATGCCTGGGGTGGTGTGGGAACCGCAGGCATTGTCAACTATTTGCGCGGTTCGTTCGGCCTCAATTATCACGGAACCTCGAACATTAACGTGGATACCGATCCGGCGAGCGGAAAGGTCCGGTTCATTCCGACGGATCCAAGATACAAGGAACTGCTTCAGTTCGTGAACAAGCTTTACAAGGACGGCCTGCTGGAGCAGGATATCATGTCCGTGAAGAGCACGGAGGTGGACGCCAAAGGCGTAGAGGGTCTTCTCGGCGTGGTTGATAATGTGGACCCGGTCGCCATCTACAACCAGGAGGGTTACGTAGGACTTCCGGTATTGAAGGGGCCGCACGGCGATCAGATGTTCAGCGCCACAGGCTCTCCGCTGGGGAACATCGGGATGTTTGTCCTGACCGATAAAGCGAAGAATCCGGCAGCGCTGATCCGCTGGATGGATTACTTCTACAGCGACGAAGGCATCCGCATGTTCTTCATGGGCTGGGAAGACGAAACGTATAAGGAAGATGCAGAAGGCAATGTGGATTACGTGGACGAGATCAAGAACAATCCGGACGGCCTCAATCTGGACCAGGCGGTAGGGCAGTATCTAATATGGCCTGGCGGATATTATCCGGGCTTCGTGACACAGAAGTATTTCAAGGGAGCGGAAGGTCTGCAGACGTCCGTAGAGAACGCAAAAAAAGCCGAGCCATACGTCATCCCTCAAGACAAGGTTTGGCCGCCGTTTAATTTTACGGCCGATGAGCAGTCCGAGCTTACCGGTATCCAGACCGACATTCACACGTACGTGGATGAGATGCGGGATAAATTCATAGCCGGCAACGAGTCCTTTGAGAACTGGGATCAATATGTAGCTAACCTGCAGAAGATGGGGTCGGAGCGCTATCTGGCCATTTACCAGTCCGCGGCAGACCGATATACCGAATAAATGCGAGTACCAGAACCTAAAAGAAGGAGCGACATGATATGACACAATTGAAAGCCATATTGATCGGGGCAGGCGCGCGCGGCGCCGGGGGTTACGCCCCCTATGCCCTGGATTACCCGCATGAGCTGACCTTCGTGGCTGTAGCCGAGGCCGATCCGGCGCGGCGCATCGGTTTTGCCGAGAAGCATGGAATCCCGCCGGAGCGGTGTTATGAATCCTGGGAGCCGCTGCTGGCAGAGCCCCAGCTTGCCGATATCGCCGTCATCTGTACGCAGGACCGCATGCACTATGGTCCAACCATGAAGGCTTTGGAGAAGCAGTATCACGTGCTTCTGGAGAAGCCGATGTCTCCGGAACCGAAGGAATGTCTAGAGATGGAGCAGGCTGCTATACGTAACAACAGGCTTTTGACCATATGCCACGTGCTGAGATATACCCCTTTTTGGAGTACCATCAAACGCGTGCTTCAGGAAGGGACGATCGGCGAGGTGGCTTCGATCCAACTGAACGAGAATGTGGGATATTGGCATATTGCCCACAGCTTTGTGCGGGGGAATTGGAATAACTCCGACAAGGCAAGCCCGATGATACTGGCCAAATCCTGCCATGATATGGATGTGCTGTCGTGGTTGATGGACCGTCCTTGCACGCAGGTCACTTCGTTTGGCTCTCTGATGCATTTCCGTGAGGAGCAGGCCCCCGAAGGTGCGGCCGACCGCTGCCTTGATTGCCAGGTGGAACCAACCTGTCCATATTCGGCACCCCGGTTTTACTTGAGCGATCAATACAAGGGATGGGCGGGGCATTTCACCCAGGAGCTGACCAAGCCGAATATCATCCAAGGGCTTCGCGATACGGACTATGGCCGCTGCGTCTATCGGAGCGATAACAACGTGGTCGATCATCAGGTCGTCAATATGGAGTTTGAGGGCGGCGCCACCGCGATGTTCAGCATGTGCGGATTTACGTATGAACAGGAGCGCAGAATTCAGATCATGGGCACCCGCGGCGAGCTTCGGGGAGAGGAAGGCAAGATTACGGTTTACGATTTTCTGACCGGACAGAAAACGGAGATTACCATTCCTTCACAGTCCAGCGGACATGGCGGGGGCGACAGCGGAATTGTGTCCAGCTTCTTGAGAGAGGTTCGGAGCTATAATGGACAGGAGAGCCTGACGTCGGCCAGTGCCTCCGTACGAAGCCACCTTATTGCGTTCGCGGCAGAGAAATCGAGGCTGAATCACGGCCAATCCATCAATTTGAACGAATATGCGCAGGAATTGATGGCGGAAGAAAACGCGGTGAAATAAATGGAATTATATTAAAAATACATCATGTGAAAAATTCATAATAGATAACAAGAAGAAACCGCCGATCTCGTAGATCCGCGGCTTCTTCTTTTTTATTTCACCTGATCAATGGACAGGCTGACTTTATAATTCCCATACTTCAGAAGCTCTTCCAGAAAATCATTCAATTCCTTGGGCGAGCCCGCCCGTACCCTGAGCCAATAACAGCCCTCACCGCTGACGCGGTGGGTTTCGGCGACCATGTCGTGGGACTGAACAAAGGATAAGAAGGGAGAATGAGCCGTATTTAACGCCAAGAACATGGTGATAAAAGCATGTACGGCCAGACCGATTTTGTCCGGGTTCCAACGAAGCGTAAAGCCTTCGATGACACCCAGATCCTGCAGCTTACGAACACGGGCCCCGACAGCTTGTCCCGTCAAATGCACCCGCTCTCCGATGGCTTTGTGGGACAGGCTCGCATCCTCCAGCAGGTGATGTAATATGCGAAGATCGACTTCGTCGAGTTCATGAGCGCTTGGCATGGTCATATCCTTTCACGATGAAAGTGAGTCCCCCTAATACCTTTCACGAAGCTGTAGGCGGGAAGTTCAGCGTTCTCTATAATGGGTTCAGAACCATATTAAATGAAACAAAGGGGAAATGAAAGTGAAACTTCAACTGATACGTAATGCTACGTTAAGAATACAGTACGCCCATCTTGAACTGCTGGTCGATCCGATGTTTAGCGAGGCCAAGGCGAACCCGCCGGTCATCAACTCCGCGAATGACAGACGGAATCCGCTTGTACCGCTGCCGTTCTCCGTGACTGACAAGGTCCATCCGGATGTGGTGCTGGTTACGCATCTGCACCAGGATCACTGGGATCAAGCTGCGATTGATGCACTGCCAAAGACGAAGCCGATCCTGTGTCAACCGGGGGACGAGGATACCTTGGTTTCGCAAGGCTTTACGTCCGTGACGGCAGTCCAGGAAACCCTGGAATATGAGGGGGTTACGATAATCCGAACCGGTGGTCATCATGGCACGGGTGAGATCGGTCAGATGATGGGACAGGTATCCGGTTTTATTTTGAAAGCAGAAGGACAGCCGACCCTGTATATAGCAGGAGATACCATCTGGTGTGATGAAGTGAAAGAAGTTTTGGATGTCCACAAGCCTGATATGACGGTTGTCAACGCCGGCGGTGCCCGGTTTCTCACTGGAGACCCGATTATCATGGATGAGGACGATGTGATCGAACTGCTGCGTCATGCTCCCTACACGAAGGCGGTTGCGGTCCATATGGAAGCCATCAACCACTGCCTTGTGACAAGAGAGGAGCTGTCCGGTCGTCTGGCAGCGGAAGGTCTGCGCGATCAAATTGAAATTCCGCAGGATGGTGAATGGGTCGAATGGAAAGTGTAATACGCAACAGCTCGGCACAGCAGCGGGAAAGGCTGCTGTCAGCCGCTGGTTTCTGTAGTAGTGGGACTGTCTGAACATGATATAATCTATGCAGGAAGCTCCGTGATGCGGAGCTTTTTTGTTGTCCCACCTCATCTACTGCTTTTCATCAAAAATAATCCAGGAACGATATGTAATCCTGACATACTAGATGTCAGGATTTATGTTTTAATATTCGATTCAGAAGTCAAAAAGTACGAAGCGCGAGGAGTGTTATCGATGAAGCTCGACCGGCTGCTAGGCATTACGATGGAATTGTTGACCAAAAAAAGAGTGACGGCCACGGCGCTTGCCGCCCGGTATGAGGTCTCGGTTCGTACGATCTACCGCGATGTGGACCTCATTAATCAGGCTGGCATTCCGGTTGCTTCCTATCCCGGTGCGGATGGCGGGTTTGAATTAATGAACGGGTTCTATCTGACAAGGCAGCACTTCTCCGTTGATGACTTTTTGGCCATCTACAATCTTTTAAAGGGCATCGAAGGGACTGTGAAGGGGAGATACACCAGCATTATGAATAAGCTCGGAACCTTGCAGCCTGCCCTGTTGAACGGAGGATGTCATGAACAACTCCTATTCGATATGAGCACGTCGAAGCATGAGCGGGCATGGGTTCAGCCCATTCTGAATGCCATGGAATGCTCGAACCTGATAACACTTCAGTATACGAGTACATCCGGCAGCTGCTCGGAGCGGCAAGTGGAGCCGCTGCAGCTATACTGGGAACAAGGCGTGTGGTATTTGGAGGCTTACTGCTTGTTAAAGCAGGCGAAACGAATCTTCAGAGTATCGCGCATATCCAGTCTTGAAGTATCCACCGACACGTTCCTCCCAAGAGGTAACCTGGAGCGGGAGGATCGGGAGGCGGTGCAGGGGATACAGGCTCATCTCCGCTTCGATTCATCCGCCGGACCGCGGGTGACCGAGCAATTTCCGGAGGCCTTCATCTCCGGCGAGGGACTTCTTGATGTCCAAACTATTTTTTACACCAAAGCTTATGCCATCTCGGTGATCTTAAGCTACGGTTCAAAGGTGGAGATCATCTCCCCGCCGGAGCTGAAAGAAGATCTGCTGCAGGAGATGGAGGAAATCCGTAAACGTTATGTAATGATGAACAATCCAAAAATATGAATCGTAACCCAACGATATCAGGGAGGAAGTTCAAAATGACCATTTTGATAACAGGAGCAACAGGAACCGTAGGAAAACACATCGTGCAGCAGCTTGTGCAGCAAGGCAGCGAAGTGAGAGCAATCTCACGCAATCCGCAGCAAGCGAAAGTACCGGAGGGCGTTCAGGCGGTTGCCGGAAATCTCAATGACCCGGAAAGCCTGATTCCCGCCCTGCAAGGCGTAACGGCCATGCATTTGATCATCTCCAGTGATGAGGCGTACGGGTCCCTGCAGACGGATCCGCGAATTATTGAGCTTGCCGAGGAGGCAGGCATAAAGCGGGTAACGGTATTGGTAGGCTATGAAGAAGGTCCTGTCGAAGCTGCCCTTCGAGAGAGCCGAATGGAATGGACCTTGCTTAAGCCAGGGGAATTTATGGCGAATATTCTGGTGGATTGGCAGGAGTCGATCCGCAAGGAGGGGGTTGTCCGCGAGCCGTTCGGCCATGCGCTGAGTGCGAGAATCCATGAAGCCGATATTGCGCGGGTTGCCGTCGCCGCACTTCTTGAGGAGGGTCACCATGGCCAAGAATATTTCCTTACGGGACCGGAAGCCCTCTCGCGAACGGAAGCGGTTCGGATCATAAGCGAGGTAACAGGCAAGGACATCCGTTTTGTCGAACTGACCGAGGAACAGGCGAGAGATCAATGGAGAGCGCAAGGCTATGACGAGGAATCGATTGAGTTTTTTGTGCAAATGGGAAAAAATCCGCCCGAGATCGGTTATACCGTATTGCCGACGGTGGAGGAAGTCACGGGGCGGCCGGCAGCCAGGCTTGCTGATTGGGTCCGCGATCATCTGGACGATTTTTAAGAGTAAGCCATCATGGCATTCTAGGGACAGATTTTTATAGGAAGAGGAGGAGCTGTGAAACTTGCCATACGCCATTGAAACGAAGGAGCTTCGCAAGTCTTACAACGGCATAGAGGTCGTTCGAGGAATCGATCTGCATGTCGAACAAGGAGAGCTGTTTGCCTTGTTAGGTCCGAATGGCGCCGGAAAAACAACGACCATCCACATGCTATCTACCCTGGTTAAGCCGGACGGGGGTTTCGCAAGCGTGGCCGGTTTTGATATTGTGGGCAATGCCCGGAACGTTCGGAGAAGGATTAGCCTGACAGGCCAGTTTGCAGCACTGGATGAAGGGCTCTCCGGCCTTCAGAATTTAATGCTGATATCAAGGCTTTACGGTTATTCGGCGAAAACGGCTCGATCCGTAAGCGAGGAGCTGATCGAATCCTTTGGGCTCAGCGAAGCGAAGGAGCGCGCGGTGCAGCATTACTCTGGCGGGATGCGGCGGCGGCTGGATATTGCCGCCAGTATCGTTACCGAGCCCGATGTTATTTTTCTGGATGAGCCGACAACAGGCCTCGATCCGCAAAGCCGCAATCAAGTGTGGGAGGTTGTAGGGTCTCTTTTGAAGCGGGGAACCACTGTGCTGCTGACGACGCAATATCTGGAAGAAGCCGACCAGTTGGCGGACCGGATTGCCGTGATGGATAAGGGGAGTTTGATTGCGGAAGGGACGCCCCGCCAATTAAAGGCTTCCGTTGGCAACAGAACGTTAACCATCCAATTCATCGAACCGGCCGATCAGCGCAGGCTCGGTACTTTGTTAAACGAGGCACACGCGCTGAACGTATTGGAGGATGATCATCCGTTGGTACATAAAATCCCGGTGGAGGACGCAAGTACCGCCACTGAGGCTCTGCGTACGCTGATGAATAACGGATTCGCCATTGAATATTTCGCCTTAAGTGAACCGAGTCTGGATGAGGTCTTTCTGTCACTGACCCATGCGAAGTCGAAGGGAGGCAGAGGCACGCCATGAGTGTAAGCCAACATACAGCGAATAAGAACGGCGTGCTGCCTGTTCGTCAAGCCGATATCGATCATCCCAATGCCCTGACGGCGATCCGAATCTTTATGTGGAGAACTTGGCAGCATACGAAGCATAACGGGTTTGGTCTGGTGATGGATGCGGTTCTGTCACCGGTTCTGCTGCTGCTCATATTTAGTTACTTGTTCGGCGGTGCCATGGCCGGGTCAACCGGAGCTTATATTCAATTCCTATTGCCCGGCATCCTCATCCTGACGGTCGTTCCCATGACGGTGTACAGCGGAACCACGATCTGCTCGGATATTACCAAAGGGGTGTACAATCGTTTCCGAACGCTGCCCTTTTGGCAGCCCGCTTCCGTCATCGGCTCCATCCTTACGGATGGTTTGCGTTATACGGTCGGCGTTATCGTTGCCCTGGGTACGGGGCTTGCGCTGGGCTTCCGCCCCGAGGGCAGCGCCATCCAAATGGTATGCGCCATTGCTTTCATTTTGTTTTTTGCATTCAGCGTCAGCTGGATATTTGCCCTGATCGGCGTTGTGGCCAAGCGGCCGGAGACGGTGTCGGGGTCCAGCATGATCGCGATATATCCGCTGCTGTTTGCCAGCAACATTCTGGTGGATTCGTCGACGATGCCGAAATGGACGGGCATTCTTATCGATCTGAATCCGATCAGCATGGCGGCAGCCACGGTCAGGGGACTGATGAACGGCACGGCTACCATGGCCGTGAGCATGTTCGGAATCGGGGTCTGCGTGGTGATTACCGCTATTTTCGCCCCGCTCACGCTGTATCTGTATCAGACAAAAAACGAGCAGTAAGAGACACAAAAAAACCAGGTTTGCATGAGCATGCAGCCTGGTTTTTTATCTATGGTATGTCATTTGCGGTTGATGTAAATCGTATCACTATTTTTGGACCCACGATAAATACACAATACTACAACGGAAAGTATAAGTCTATATTTTTTTCGGGAAACCCCTATACTTAAAGCTATTCTTTAGCAAAGAGGGGGAAATCGGAATGCTGAATCGAAGCGAAAGCGCGGAGCGGGCATATCTTGAGTTTGTATTCAAGGAGCTTCATCGAGCATCGGAGGAATTAGAGGGGAAGGTGTCCGACTCGTATAAGGAGATCATTGAAGCGAAGAAATACCTGTGGGTGAACATGGCCCAATTGGATGCGGCGGAACGGGCGGCCAACCGGGTTGATATTTCCTTGTCGATTGATACGGGAGAGAAGACGGTATCGAGGCTGCAAAGGATTCGCAAACTGCTCGCCTCGCCGTATTTTGGCAGGGTGGATTTCCGAACGAATGAAACGATGGAAGAAGATGCTTACTATATTGGCATCCATTCTTTCACGGACGGAGGGAGTCAGGAGCATTTCATCTATGATTGGCGCTCGCCGGTAGCAGGCTTGTTTTATGATTACAATGTCGGTCCTGCGTCGTATGAAGCCCCCATGGGCAGGATGCAAGGCGAAATTACCGTCAAAAGGCAGTACAAAATCAAAGACGGTCAAATGGAATATATGATTGAGAGCTCCATGAACATCAATGACGACGTGCTGCAAAAGGAGCTCAGCAGCACGTCGGACGAGAAGATGAAGAATATTGTGGCTACCATCCAGCAGGAGCAAAATGCCATCATACGAAACGAAACCGCAAATGAGCTGATCATACAGGGGGCGGCAGGTTCAGGCAAAACCTCAGTGGCTCTGCACAGGGTAGCTTTTCTGTTGTACCGCCATAAGGAGACTTTGACTTCCAGCAACGTGCTCATTATATCCCCCCATAAAGTATTCTCTGATTATATATCCAACGTTCTGCCGGAGCTTGGCGAAGAGAAAATCATGGAGGTTACGATGGAGGAGCTTGCTGCCAAAGAGCTGAGAGGATTATGTCAGTTTCAGACCTTCTCCGAACAGGTGGACGAAATCGTGCACGCCCATGACGAGCAGGCTATTGAACGGATCCGGTATAAGGCCGGCATGCACTTCGTGCACGAGCTGGAGGCTTATATGAAATATGCCGATGAGCAGTTCTTCCTGCCTGCGGATATTCAGCTGAAGGGCGTATGCATTTCGGCTTCAGAGATCATGGAGGGTTACCTTGGCACCATGACCATGCCGCTCAGGCAGCGATTGGAGAAGACGGCCTCCATCCTGTCAGGCCGGGTTCGTACGGAGGATGGAGAGAGGCTGACAACCGCAGAAGCCAATAAAGTCAAAACCGCGATCAAAATGTTCAAATTTCAAAATGCGCTCAGCATGTACAAGGAATTCTTCTCGCATAGGAACAAACCGGACATGTTCGTCATGATCGGAAGGAAAACGATCGATTATGCTGACGTTTTTCCGCTGCTGTATCTCAAAATGTATTTGGAGGGAAGCACATCATACGATATGGTGAAGCATCTGCTCGTCGATGAAATGCAGGATTATACACCGATTCAATATGCCGTGCTCTCCAAATGGTTTTCGTGCAAAAAAACGATTCTTGGGGACAGCAACCAGTCGGTCAACGTATATACGTCCACTTCACTGCATGATATCAAGGGCGTGTTTCCATATGCCGAAACGATCGAACTTGTAAAGAGCTATCGCTCCACGCTGGAGATTATGGGACTTGCGAAGCGAATCCGTCCGGGCAGCACCATGATTCCCGTGGAGCGGCATGGAGAAGAACCGCAGGTGATCCGGTGTCGTGACGCCCAGGAGGAGCTGGCGTTCATTCAAGAGCTTAGCCGTCACTTTTTAGATTCCGGGCTGCAGACGATGGGGATCCTATGCAAAACGTCCTCGCAGGCCCGGCAGGTGTACGAGTCCATCAGGGAGCTTGGGGGCAGCGTGAATCTGCTCGATTTTAGCAGCGACCGCTTTCAGGATGGGATTACGATCACCTTCGCCCATATGGCCAAGGGCCTGGAATTCGATCAGGTTATCGTTCCTTTTGCGGACGGCGAAAACTATCGCTCCGAGATGGACCGAAGCTTACTCTACATTGCTTGTACCCGGGCCATGCATAAACTTTCGCTGACCTATTCGGGTGAGCCGGCAGCTTGGTTGGCCGTGTGAGCGTGAGCCGAAAATCAGGATAGCGTCATCCATGTCATCCATAGAAACACCTTTTAAGGAAGTCGCAACCGATGCTTGCGGCTTTTTTTCTTTAGACCATGCATAAGATTTCAGCGAAGCTGAGCTCATTCGATCATCGCAGGAGAACTTAACCTTAGCGCCGCTTCTTAGGCATTACTTCGATAAACGTTTTGGTTATGTCTGAATTTGAATAAATCATATGGCGTTTAGGAAGGAGGACTGATTTATTTCTCGAACCTATTAATATGAGAGTAGCACAGCAAACGTATGGAAGGAGGAACGTAACGGGCTAATCAATCCAACAACGGGACAGGAAGTGATATGGGACATTGGACTCTCATCGAATACTTGGAGATTTTTTCAGGAAGACGTGGCCGTTTTATGTATTGTCGATTTGCTGCCATTTGGTAGCCAACATCATTCACGTGAATTTCCCAAGGGTGCTGGGCCATTTTACGGATGAACTGAAGGATGGTTTATTGTCTGTCGATGGCATCGTGCGTTACAGCTGGACGCTGCTGGGCATCGGCGTCGGCTTTGCCGTCATCGGCGGGATCGGCCAGTTTCTGGTTATGTACACGGGGCGGTATTTCGAATTTATGAACCGGCGCCGATTGTTTGTCCACTTTACGGGGCTCAGTGAGCGATTTTATTCCAAGCATGGCGTTGGCAAGCTGCTAAGTTATTTCATGAATGACGTGACTACGGTAAGGGAAGCCATCTCGATGGGGATCAATCAGACGGCAAACTCCTCCATCCTGCTGGTTTCCACGATCGTCATGCTGCTGATCACGAACGTACCGCTGTATCTGGTGGCTGCGAGCATCGCCCCTTTGCTGCTGATTCCGGTTATTGTTGTTTGGCTCGGACCGATTATCAGAAGAAGATCGCTGCAGGTGCAGGAAGCGCTGGGCTTGATGACGGAATCCGCGGAGGAGCAGTTTGGCGGGATCCGCGTCACCAAGAAGTTCGCGGTGGAAGATACGATGAAGCGGCGCTTTGGGACGACGGTGGACCGCATCCGGGACAAGCAGCTGCGGCTGGTACGCGTATCATCGCTCTTTCAATCGATCATTCCGTTTCTGGGCGCCACCTCACTCATTATCGCCCTCTTATTCGGCGGTTACCTGACGATTCTGGGACGCATTACAGTCGGAAACTTTGTCGCATTGACGCTTTACATTCGCATGCTGATGAATCCCCTGCAGCAGATCGGCAATGTTATTAATGTCGTTCAGCGCGCGAGGGCTTCGCTTGACCGATTGAACGACCTGCTTGGCAAGCAGGCCGATATTAAGGAACTGCCCGGCGCCAAGGAGCTGAATCAGGAGATCCCGGGCATTGAAGTGCGTGATTTATCCTTTTCCTACGACGATGTGGATGGTCAAGAGGAGGGGGCCAGACAGGTTCTGCGCGGTATTCAATTGGATGTTCCGCCAGGATCGACGCTAGGCATTATTGGCCGAACGGGAAGCGGCAAGACTACGCTTATGAAGCTGCTGCTGCGTACCTATGACCCGCCTTCGGGGAAAGTGCTGATCGGGGGGGAGGATATTCGGAAGCTTACATTAAAAAGCCTGCGTGAAGGGATCGCCTATGTTCCCCAGGACGGCTTCCTGTTCAGCTCGACCATCCGCGAGAATATTGCCTTCTATAAACGGGACACAGAGCCGGCAATCGTTGAGGAAGCGGCACGAAAAGCTCGGGTGTATGACAACATCGCAGAGTTTCCGGACAAGTTCGAAACCCGCCTTGGGGAGCGAGGCATTACGCTTTCCGGAGGACAGCGGCAGCGGACAAGCCTTGCACGGGGCATGATCAAGGATGCACCGATCCTCATTCTGGATGATAGCGTAAGCGCGGTTGACGCGGTGACGGAGACGGAAATCATGGAGACGATCCGGGATATCCGCGATGGGAAGACCACGATCATTATTGCGCACCGGATCAGTGCACTGAAACATGCCGATGAGATCATCGTCCTGGATCAGGGAGAGATTGTTCAGCGGGGTACGCATGAGGAATTGCTGTCGAAGGACGGACTGTACCGAACGCTGCATGACATTCAGGAAGAGGGGATGAAGCATCATGGCACAGGCCATTAACAATTGGCAGCTGGACCAGAAGGCGGATCTGAATGCCCCTCAGTCCAAGCCCAAGTATATATCCACATTCCGTGCTTTATCGGGTTACATGAAGGAATACCGGCTGATCTTTGCCGGGTTTATCGGCTGCACCTTGATTGCCATATCGGCAGAGCTGCTGCAGCCGTACCTGATGAAAATCGCAATCGATGATAATCTGATGGTCGGCAAGAACGATTTTCGGAGCCTGATGGTCATTTGCGGCATTTATTTTTTGTTATCGCTGCTCAGTATGGTGTTCACCTATTTGCAAAATAATTTGCTGCAAAAGGCGGGGCAGAGCATTGTAGCGAGCATTCGCAAACGGCTGTTTGCCCATATATCCAAGCTGTCGATGTCTTATTTCGATAAAGTGCCGAGCGGTAGCTTGATTACGCATGTATCCAGTGATACCGAAGCGATTAATCAATTTTTTAACCAGGTGCTGCTCAGCCTGTTCCGCGACGGCTTCACCTTGATCTTCATTCTGATCCTGATGTTCCAGCTCGATGTTACGCTGACCTTATACTGCTTGATCCTGCTGCCGATCATTGCAGGGATCGCCATTGCGTTCCGGCGTTATATGCGCCACACCTACCAGATGGCCAGAACGCGGTTATCCCGGCTGGTGGCCTTTGTGGCCGAGAATCTCTCGGGGATGAATCTAATTCAAGTTTTCCATCAGCAGAAGGAGCAGGAGAAGCAGTTCGAGGAACGGAACGGCTCTTACTTCAAGGCCAATATTCGGGAGATCCGGACGAATGTGCTGTTTAACCGCTCCTACGAAATATTGAACAACTTGGCCATTGCGTTCGTGACGTGGCTCGGCGGACAAGCCGTCCTGGGGACAACGCTGGAGTTCGGCGTGCTGTACGCCTTCATAACGTATATCCGTTTATTCTTCCAGCCGATCAACACGATCACCCAGCAGTGGAATACGCTGCAATCGGCGACGGTCGCGATTAACCGGATATGGGGTCTCTTGGCGATTCAGCCTGAGGTTACCGATCAACGCAAGCCGGCGGCCATTGAGAAAGCAAGCGTCGAGGGACGCGTTGACTTTGACCGGATCACGTTCGGTTACGAAGGCGGAGCGCCGGTTATTCAGGACCTGGATCTCCATATCAACCCCGGAGAGATGATCGGAATCGTCGGAACCACCGGAGCGGGAAAAAGCTCGCTCATCAGTCTCCTGTGCCGTTTCTATGACGTGAACGAAGGAAGCATTCGGATTGATGGAATCGACATCAGGGAGCTCGCACAGTCCGATCTGCACCGGATGGTAGGCCTTGTTCAGCAGGAGCCGTATCTCTACTCCGGGACGGTGCTGGACAATGTACGGTTGTTCGATGAGACCATCTCGAGGGAACGGGTGATCGAGGCTTGCCGCTTTATCGGTGCGGATTCGATCATCATGAGGATGAAGGAAGGCTATGACACCCGGTTGTCGGAGCGGGGGAGCGGCCTGTCCGCCGGCGAGCGGCAGCTGATCTCCTTCGCTCGGATCATCGTCTTCCAGCCCAAGATTCTCATTCTTGATGAAGCGACCGCCAACCTGGATTCGCATACGGAGCAGCTGATCCAGAACGCGCTGCAGCTCGTGGCCGAAGGGCGAACGACCCTTGTTATTGCCCATCGCCTATCTACCATCATGGGGGCAGACCGGATTCTGGTCATGAGCAAAGGTCGGATCGTGGAGCAAGGCACGCATCAGGAGCTGCTGGACTCCCATGGGTATTATGAAGAGCTGTATCTTCACTCCCAAGGTCAGAAGCAGGAGCATGAGACTGCCGGTTCATTGTATCGTACAAAATAACCGCATCAGATTCTTGCCAGAGGACGGAGCTTTCATTAGCGCTGTCCTCTTTTTTTATGAGCGTGCGATTAGGGAAGCCGTATTTATAAGGCGCTTGACAACAAGTCAATGAAGTTCAGAGCCGTTCTGGAGACGTGATGATCCCTCAGCCAGATCAAGGCTGTGGAAGCCGCTGCCGGGGTGTCCTTGATTTTGAAGGCATGAACAGATGCAGGCACATGCTGCTTGACCAGCGTTTCGGGAACAATCGCCACGCCAAAACCCGAAGCGACCAAACGCAGCAGCAGCGAAATGTCGGAGCATTCGGCTACGATGTTCGGCTGTAGTTTCTGTTCCGAGAAAGCCATCTGGATCGTATAATACACGCCTAACCCTTCCGTGCTTGGCAGAATGAGCGGATACTGCGCAATATGCGGGAGGGTTATCTCCTGTTCGATGGATGGCTCAGAAGTGAGCATATAAAAAGGCTCCGTCTGCAGATGAAGGATCGAGAAATCATCCAATTCAAGCGGCAGGCGAACGATCGCTACTTCAAGCGACCGGTTTCTCACGAGCTCACAGAGCTGATACGACTCGTTCTGCTGAATTTTATACGAAACCTGAGGGTATCTTGCTTTGAACTCATGCAGCCATGACGGCAGTTCTACCGAAGATAATGTATTGATGCCAAGACTCAGCGTACCCTTATCGCCGTTCCCGACCTCTTTCACCTCGGCTTTGGCCTCTTCCATGAGCTGGGTCATCTGGAGCGCATATTTATACAGCGCTTTACCCGATTCGGTGATTTCAAGCCGCTTCCCTCTACGATATACCAAGACGGACCCGAGCTCTTCCTCCATTGCTTTCAGCTGTTGGCTGAGAGGGGGCTGGGATATATGAAGCCGGTTGGCGGCAAGCGAGATCGTACCTTCCTCCACGATGGCAATAAAATAGCGGAGCTGTCTGATGTCCATAGGTTGATGCAACCCTCCTTGTATATGAAAAACCTTAGTGAATTCAATTTTTTAAGTATTTTTCATATGGTTCTGTCTCATGTTAGCATACCAATATACACGATAGAAAGAGGAGGGAGCATCGAGTGCCGCGTTTATCAGCCATTCTATTGATCCTTTTCCTGTCGGCCTGTCAACCCAATCCGGAGAAAGAAGAGGTGCAGAATATGAATCGTGAACTCATTGAATATGCCGAGCAAGGCAATACGGAGCAAGTACGACAGCTTCTTCAATCCGGCGCAGACATCAATGCGACGGATGAGCGAGGAAGAACGGTCGTGATGGCTGCAACCTACCATAATCATGTCGGAACGGTAGAGGCTTTGATCCAGGCAGGCGCCGATATCAATATTCGGGATCATCAACTGAACAATGTATTTTTGTACGCCGGTGCTGAGGGAATGATGGAAATTTTGCGGTTGGCGATCGATGCCGATGCGGATGTGACGTTGACCAACCGTTATGGCGGGACGGCTCTCATTCCGGCCTCTGACCGCGGACATGTGAAGATTGTTCAGGAGCTGCTGACCCGGACCGACGTCGATGTGAACCATATCAATAATCTGAACTGGACCGCACTGCTGGAGGCTGTTATTCTGGGTGACGGCAGCGAGAATTATCAGCGTATCGTGAAGCTGCTGCTGGATCATGGAGCGGACCCTCGGATTTCCGACGGGAATGGCGTAACTCCCCTGCAGCATGCCAGGGAGCGGGGATACCAAGAGATCGAACGCATCCTATTGGATGCGACGCTATAAACAAAGAGCAAGTCAAATAGAAGGCAGTATAAGCGAGAAGGGGATGAACGCTATGAACGAACAGAGCACTGCATATTGGCTGCTGAATGTCCGTCTGGAAACAGGTTATCGCTGCGAGGATGACGTCGTGATCGGAACCGAAACGGGACTTTTTCATATGAAAATAGAGAATGGGGCTTTCTCAGAGATCCGCCCGGCGGATGCTTTGCCTGATACGTTATTGCCGACTCGGGACATGTTGGGGGATCTAATGCTCCCATCATTTAGGGATATGCATATCCACCTGGACAAAACCTATTATGGAGGCCCTTGGAAGGCACCGAGCCGTCCGGCTCACGGAATATTCAGCCGAATCGAGGAGGAAGAGAGACTGCTTCCGAAGCTTCTTCCTACCGCCAAGGAAAGAGCGGAGGGGCTGCTGGATCTGCTGCTGCGCTACGGGTCTACCCATATCCGCTCCCATTGCAATGTGGATCCTGTTGTCGGCTTGAGAAATTTAGAGGCCACCTTGCAGGCGGTTGAAGGATACAGGGAAAAAGCTTTTGTTGAGATTGTAGCATTTCCTCAGCACGGCTTGCTTCGAAGCCAGTCCGTCTCCCTGGTCAGGGAAGCGCTCCGGAACGGAGCAGCGCTTGTTGGCGGTCTGGATCCCACAACGGTGGATGAGAACATGGAGAAATCACTGAACACCGTGATGGAGCTGGCGGTTGAAGCCAACGCCGGCATTGACCTGCACCTGCATGAGTCGTCGCATGTAGGGCTGAATACCTTTAAGTATGTAGCTGACCTTACGGAGGAAGCGGGTTGGAACGGGAGAGTCACGCTCAGCCATGCGCTGGCTTTCGCGGACGTCTCACCAAGCGAAGTGGATGAAGTGGCGATTCGGTTGGCGGATCTGGGCATTTCCGTCACCTCTTCCGTACCGCTTGGCCGAACCATCCCGATTCCGCAGCTGCACCGCTGCGGCGTAGACATTTCGCTTGGGCAAGACAGCATTATGGACCATTGGTCCCCGTTTGGCAAAGGGGATAATCTGGACAAGGCGGGCACGCTGGCCGAACGCTTCCATATGTACGATGAGCGTTCGCTCGGACAGGCTCTCGGGTTTATTACGGGAGGCGTGACGCCGTTAGAACAGGACGGCCGTTATGCCTGGCCTAATGTCGGAGATGCGGCGGACGCGGTGATCGTAGAAGCCAGCTGCTCCGCAGAAGCCGTTGCCAGGAGGTCACGCCGCCGGGCCGTGCTGTTCAAGGGAAAACCGGTTTACGAAGCATGATATAGAAACAGCCGCTGCATGCCGGGCTTTTCCGGTGTGCAGCGGCTGTTGTTGGTTAATGGGCTACGGAGTTGTTATTCCCTGAAGTAGGGAGACTCCGCTATGATTTCCTTCCAGGGAACATAAGTAGCCTCCACCACGGATTTACCGCTCTGCCTCAAATATTCGGTTACGATCCGATAGCCGATGGCGTAACCCGCATAAGGCGGAATGCCCATCTTCGTGAACCCGTAAAAGTCCCCTTCCAGATCCCCGAACATGTAACCTCGTATCTCATTGAACCCGGTTATGTGCAACGCTTTCCGGTAGCGCGGCAGGAGCTCGCTGTGCTGGTCCTCGTCCAGGGAATGAACCCAGGGTCCCAAGTGATCCTCCCCGTACATCTCGGCGGCAAAAGCTTCAGCGAGTCCTTCCAGCACAAGGTATTGAGCGACCGTTGTCTCTGCGCTCCATGGCTCGTAAGAGAGCCGGACGTTATGATGGAATTCATGTGCCGTAATGGCTGCGAGCCTTGGCAGATTATAATCGTTCGGCCACACAACAACCATGATTTGCCCCGGCGTTCCCCCTGAGCCTGTATATCCGGGATGCGGGCCGAACCGCTCATGATCACCGAGCGCTAGGGTGAAGAGCAATTCCCCCAGCTCAATGCCGTGAGCTTGCGGTTTCAATGCAGTATAAGCCTTCATCACGGCTTCCTTGCACCGGCTCCAGGAGCCGGCTTGTTCAAGTCGGGACAAAGCCTGGAGCGCCTCCTCAGGATGAGCGGCCAAGCGGTATAATCCCAGCAGCTGCGTCATATCGTAATCGTCCTGCCCTTGAGGCATACGCTTACGTATCGTGTCCATAAACGGCTGAAGTGGCTGATTCACAAGCTGCTCATATGCGGAGCTCCGCAGCTCAGGCTCAGATTTCAAAGCTTGTTGTTGATGGGTTAGTGTATCGATAGCGATCAATTGCATGTTGATTTCCTCCTCTAACCGGAGCATGGCTGCTCCGTATTATCATGAGGATAATCCTTTACGCTGCGTGAAGGTCAAGCCCCTTATTGACGAACGCTTTTGACAATGAAACCGTCTCCTGCCTTGTTCGGATTAGAAGGAATGGAGGTGACGCTTAGATTCTGAAGCATAATGCCCCCATCATCCGCCGTGAGTTTGGGGCTTTTCCCATTGACGCGGCAGCAGGAGAAGGCGACGGGGGATAATCGTGCCATGGTCGCAAGAGCCCCATTGACCTGCGGCGCTTCGACGATCCATTCCGCCGAGGTCTGTGGACCATTGTACCGCTGCAATGTGCGAAAGGTCCAGTTCCGGGATACGTTTCGAAGACAGATCAACCAGTTCGAGCCGCTGCGCTTGATGATGCTGGCAAGCATACGGTCGCCCGGCTGAATGGGCAGCGGAATGATCGTAACCGAGGCGGGGAGAATCTCCCACCAAGCATAATAATAAGCCTTGCCGTCTATGAATTCATGACCCGTTCCGGTCTGTATCAGATTGCTGTTGCCGAATCCGTCAATGCCGATCCATGCCGAGGAGTAGGACGCCCCGCGGCTTGGACGAACAAACGGCACATTCCATTTGGCGGAGATCCGTTTGAAAGCCCCTTTTTTTCCAGTGATGCTGTAACCGCTCCAATTGCTTGATATCCATCCGATGTTACGACGCGGCTTGGCTGAAGTGTCAAGTTGGCATGTGTGATTCCACTGATCTATCGTGAGAATCCCCATATCTCCACCGCCTTTACTAGATTGATAGTATATCTAATGAAGAATCGGTAGAGTTGGTATGGGTGATCTGTTAGAAAGTTATTGCACGGCTTTGAGGAACGTTGTTCCTTCGTGAAGTCCTCCCTGCAGCAAACTCAATCGTCCGTGGAAGAGAACGACGATGTTTCGGTTATCATCGAGGATCAAGCGACGGGCGCAAGTTTAGAATCGGCATTTCATAACTTGTGTGGAACGATGAACAGGCGTTTAAGGCTTATGGGTCATCGACACTTCATTATCGCATGCTAGTTAAGATGCCTTAGCGCAAAAACAAACAGGATCATCGCCCCTAAAGAAGTGATGGTTCGTACATGATTCCAGGGCAACCAGCGTTTCAGGTAGTTGTTCCACACCTCGCCTCCGGCACTGCTTCCCGGGTCAAAGGCGGCCAGTGCGTCATTTAGCGGGACGTTGAACGCCATCGTTACGAGGAATCCTGCTAAATAGAGCAGGCTGGCGGTAAGCAAGTATAACGAGCCCGGTTCCCCCCAGCGCATAAGGGATAGAACTGCAAGGACGATACTCGTTAGGGCAGTACCTGTAAACAGTGCACCGAACGTCGGGTTGAGTATGGTTGCATTAATGGACTGCATGGCGTTGATCCCCTGTTCGTTCGGAATCCGGGCCAGCGCTGTCATTATAAAAGACGAGAAAGCGAAGAACAGCCCGGCTATGAGTCCTGATCCAGTTACCGAGAATAAAGCCAACAAAAAAATCAAGCGGTCACTCATGGATGGTATACCTCCAATGTCATAGGTTATTACGGGTATGGTTCCAGTAAGCTCATTTAATTGTTTGTACATACAAATATAATAGGATTTCCAGCAAAAGTAAAGACCTAAACATGCAGAGACTTCATAATCAATCTATAGACTCAGAAATACATATTAATATTTTCTATTTCTGGTAATTAGCTTGTTATGTCGCCCGTTATGAAAATAAAGAATATGAAGAGAAAATGCCGAAGGAATGGCTGCTGCACGTTGCTTTCATATCGAGTGGCCTCCTTTCAACGAAAAAAAGTTCAGAATATCCACACTATTTTCAAAATAGAGTTATATATACGCTCTCGTAAGCGTATACAAATTTTGGATAATATATCAAATATGCTGCAGCCAAAAGGAGGGATCCGTATGAAGTCAGGTAAGAGGGGATTTTGGCTAGTAACGACGGCTTTATTAAGCGTTTCTTTGTTATTCGGTTGTACCGGGGGGAAGGGAACGCCGGCCGATACCGGTGATCCGGAGCCGGGAAAGGATGGAGAAACGGCTAAGAAAATCATTACCGTTACGTTTCGGGATGACGGAATCGGCGAGAACGGAGCGTTCTATAAATGGCTTAAGGAAGTATCGGCCAGTTACCCCGATAAAAGTGTAGAGATTAAGCCGACACCGATTCAGGCATCGGAAGGCGATTATTTTGCCAAGGTGGCCTTGGCGCTCAAGTCTAAAGATACGGCGCCGGATATTGTGACAGAGGATACCTTTATCCTCAACTCTGATGCAAGCGCAGGTTATCTGGAGCCGCTTGACGATAAATTGGCAGCGTGGGAAGACTGGAGCAACGGTTCCTTTATCGAAGCGATGAAGAAGGGGGTCACCGCCAGCGATGGCAAGGTATATGGCGTTCCATACAATACGGATTCCAGGGGACTCTGGTACAACAAGGACATTTTCAAACAAGCGGGTCTTCCGGAGGATTGGCAGCCTAAGAATTGGGAAGAGGTCTTAAGCGCTGCGCGAACGATCAAGGAGAAGGCGCCTGACGTTGTGCCGATCTGGATGAACATGGGCAAGGCTACAGGCGAAGCAACCTCCATGCAAACCTACGAAATGCTGCTTTATGGAACAGGCGAAAGACTGTATGACGATGCCAGCGGCAAATGGATTACGAAAAGCCAGGGCATTCTGGATGCGCTGACTTTTGTGGAGACGGTGAATAAAGAGAAGCTCGGACCGCCGCTCTCCAAAGTATTGAATGGCCAGGCAGGCAACACGGCTTCCCGCGAATACCTGCCGCAGGGCAAGCTGGCCATTTCACTTGATGGCTCCTGGATTACGGGCAACTATATGGAATCAGGTGCGGCGCCATGGCCTGAATACAAAGATGTGCTTGGTTTCGCACCGATGCCGACCAGCCAAGGGCAGGACCCTGGGTCGATTACATTGGCCGGAGGGTGGGCGCTGTCGATTCCAAGCAACTCCAAGAATAAAGACGAGGCTTGGGAATTTATCAAGTATGCGCTAAACAAGGAAAATACTCAGAAGCTTGTCATGTCCTCGGGGAATATCACGGTACGTGCCGATGTTGCCAAGGATCCGGAATATACGAAAATGCCGTTCAACGAAATCGCGACCGAATACCTGCAGAACGCAGAGTTCAGACCGGCGCAGGAGAAGTATCCGGAAGTGTCGACTCAAATCCAGACGATGGTGGAGTCCGTGGCAACGGGAACGTCGCCTGCGGATGCCATGAATAAATATGCGCAGGACGTCACCCGCATTGTCGGAGCGGATCATATCGTGGAGAAATAATCGGCTATAAGCAAAACCAGCTTGCTCAAGCACTCCATTCATCGCGGAGGCTTGGGCAAGCGGTTTTTCAGATCATCCGTATGGAAGGAGAACCACACATGAGCAGTCTGTCCGTGGACGTTTACCCGAAACGAAGAAAAACGTATACCTGGCTCTTTTTTTTGCTGCCTTCAATCGCGATTATGCTCGTGTTTTTTATATATCCCATCCTGTTAACGTTCTTCTATTCCTTCACCAATCTGGCGTTAACCGGCGAAGCGGCGAGGGAGCTCAAGTTTATCGGCCTTGACAACTATACCCGGATGTTCCAGGACCCCACGGTTCGAATCAGTATCTGGAACACGCTGGTTTTCCTCATCGGCTCGGCGGTGATCGGGCAGCAGGTGCTGGGATTTCTAATCGCGCTGCTGATGAAGCAGCGGAACAAGACGTTTCGGCGGGTGATTGGAACGATTGTGCTGGCGGGCTGGGTGACGCCCGAGATTGTATGCGCCCTTTGCCTGTACAGCTTTTTCGGGGATGAGGGCACGCTCAATGCAATTATCACTTTTTTTGGATTTTCGGAAGTGACCTGGCTGTTTACCGTCCCGATGCTGACGATCATTCTTGCGAATATTTGGCACGGCACGGCTTTCTCGATGCTGGTATTTCAAGCAGCGCTGGATGACGTGCCTAACGAAATCGAGGAAGCGGCGGTGGTGGATGGAGCCTCCAAGTGGAAAATCTTCACGCGCATCATCCTCCCTTACATCAAAAGCACCATTACAACGAACATGATGCTGGTTACTTTACAGACGCTCGGGGTGTTCGGGCTCATCTATGCGATGACCGGAGGCGGTCCGGGCAACTCCACGACAACCCTGCCGATCTTTATGTACAATCAGGCGTTTGTAAACTATCAATTAGGCTATGGAACCGCCATTTCGCTGCTGCTGCTGTTGATCGGGATTGTCTTAAGCCTGCTGTATATCAGGTCGATGAAAGAGTAACCAGAGGTGAGATCATATGAATGCCAAACAACGTAAATTAATCTATCGTATTCTGCCGTACGCGATCCTTACGGGGATCGGCATATGCTTTGTGCTGCCGCTGCTCTGGGTGCTCGTGGCTTCCGTCGATCCGAATGCGATGCAATCGCTGAAGATGCCCAGCAAGGTTACCGGCGCAAACTATGTCGAGGTGATGACCAGCAGCGAGAACCAGCGTGCTTACCTGATTGGTCTGGTGATGTCGCTTGGCCAAGCCGTATTGGTTGTTCTTCTGGCGCTGCTTGCAGCTTATCCGCTATCCCGTTATCAGATGAAATATAAGAAACCCTTTATGCTGACCATTCTGTTTATGACATCGCTCCCGATTACGGCTGTGATGGTGCCTGTTTACCAGCTGTTCCTGGGGCTGAAGCTGTATGACAATATTTTGGGCGTCATCTTGTTCTATGTAGCGTCGTCCATGCCATACGGGATTTGGATGATGAAGAATTTCATGGATTCCGTGCCGAGCGATCTGGAGGAAGCCGCCTGGGTGGACGGGGCTTCGGTGTTTACGGGAATGCGCAAGGTCGTGGCACCGCTGATGGTTCCGGGTATTTGTACGGTGGCGATATTTACCTTCTCGGGCAGTTGGGGCAATTTCTTCGTCCCGTATATCCTGCTGCAGTCGCCTGAGAAATTCCCGGCTTCCCTGAAGCTCTATCAGTTCTTCGGGCAGTATGGCATGGTCGATTACGGCAGCCTGGCCGCCTTCTCGGTGCTGTACGCCATCCCGGCGATCATCATGTACATTCTCTCCCAGCAATTCATGTCCAAGGGCTTCGGGCTGCAGGGCGGAACGAAGGGATAGGAAAAATAAAAGAATGCAGGGCATCGGGTGCCCAAAGTAGAAAAAACGGCAGCCATGCCGTTTTTTTGTGTTTGGCGAAATCTTTACCGTGAGCTGTATTGTCCCAATCAAGCATGGCCCTGCCTGGGGCCGAGGTCCAATGAATCGCGAAGACGCTTGATATCTCGGATCGGAGGCAAACCGAACATGCGGGCATATTCCCTGTTGAACTGAGTGGGGCTCTCATAGCCGACCTGAAAGCCGGCATCCGCGGCTTCGGATGTTTCCGAGAGCAGGAGCCGGCGGGCCTCTTGCAATCGGATTTGTTTTTGATATTGAAGCGGGCTCATGGCGGTGATTTCCTTGAAGTGATGATGAAGCGAAGAAGGGCTCATATTGACGGCTGCGGACAGGTTAGCGATGTGTAAGGGCTGATTATAATGCTGCTCGATCAACTGGGCCGCTGCCGCGATTCGCTGCGCATGACTGCCGCTGACGGCAAACTGTTTCAGGGATTGGCCTTGTTCTTCTTGAAGGATTCGATAAAGAATTTCCTTCGTGATCAGAGGAGCAAGGACGGGAATATCCTTTGGCGTATCCAGAAGGCGTACGAGTCGGACGACGGCATCCAGCAGCGCTTGATTCATCGGGCTGACAAACAGGGCTTTTTTGGAATCGGATTTCTTAGGAGGAGTCCCTTGGCAGGATTTGAGTAAATCGAAGATCTGATGTCGATCCAAATCCAGCCGAAGGCACAGGTAGGGCTTCTCCGGTGATGCTTGAATCACTTGGCCGGATAAGGGCAATTGCAGCGAGACGACAAGATAACTGGACGGGTCGTAAAAATAGCATTCCTGTGCCAGCATGATTAGTTTTCTGCCTTGAATCACGATGCACAGTGCGGGCTCATGAATCGAGTGAATCATTTCCGACTCATTGGATGCCCGTATAAAAGATAGATCGGCTATAGCCGTAGCATGCGTACCGTCAGTACCCGTGTATTTTTCTATGTATCCTGCAAGTTCGTTCTGCAGACTGATTCCTTCATGATCTAACATCCCGGTTCGATAAACCTCCTCCGATGGTATCTGATTTAATCTTAATCAAGTTTGTAGGAATAGGCAAGAATCGTGGTGGATTCGGCTACCGAATGAATGCTGTGTGAACGCATAATAAGAATATCCTCGATGGTTGAAGACAGGACGGTTATTCATGAAATTCAAGAGGATCAGATAAGAGGAATGGGGGTATATGCAATGGATCCAGCTCTTAACGCGAATGGGGTGCAGCATCCCTATGCAGGCATGTGGGTGACCAAGGACGGATATATCCGCCACGAGCTGCTGCCGAACGGTCGTTATGATGAAGCACGGGGTCGGCGCAAAAGCGCCTATCAAGGCCGCTATTTCATTCAAGGCGATCATATCGAATATGTGGATGACACCGGATTTACGGCTGACGGTGATTTTCGGGACGGCGTTCTCTATCATGCAGGGATGGTATTGTATCGGGAAAACTGACCGTGCGTTTATAGCAGAAGACGGCTTGGCTTGGAAGTTCAGAACAGGATCAGGAGGAGAGTTGTATGTCTAACGTAAAAGGAAAAGTCGTGGCCATTACAGGCGCGAGCAGCGGGATCGGCGAAGCGGCAGCCCGGTTGCTGGCTCATCATGGCGCCCATGTGGTTCTTGGGGCAAGAAGAACGGACCGGCTGGAGAAGCTTGCTTCCGATTTGAATGGGGAAGGCGGCTCAGCGGTTTACCAATCGCTGAATGTGGCTCATCTCGATCAAATGGAATCTTTCATCGACTTGGCGGTAAGCCAGTTCGGGCGGATGGATGTCATGCTCAACAATGCCGGGGTCATGCCTCTATCACCCTTGGAGGCCTTGAAGGTGGACGAGTGGAACCGGATGATCGATGTGAACATCCGCGGCGTCCTCCATGGTATCGCAGCAGGGCTGCCGGTGATGCAGAAGCAGGGCTTTGGCCAATTTATCAATATCGCTTCCATTGGTGCGTACGAAGTATCGCCAACCGCAGCCGTTTATTGTGCCACCAAGCATGCGGTTCGCGCAATCTCGGAGGGCCTGCGCCAGGAGGTCGGCAGCGGTATTCGGGTCACGCAAATATCGCCGGGCGTGACGGATTCGGAGCTGGCCGACAGTATATCCGATGATACGGCCAGACAGGTCATGAAGGAATATCGAAGAATATCCATCCCGGCGACTTCGATTGCGCATGCGATTTTATACGCCATCGAGCAGCCGCCGGAAGTCGATGTGAATGAAATCATCATCAGGCCGACCTCGAGTTCCGCTTAATTCAAGGATACGTCCATGATGAGAACAACCCCCTATGGAGCGTTGGTTCATATTACCGAAAAAGCTAAGGTCTGAGCACAAGCCGTCAGGCTTCTGCATGAGGGAAGGGAACAACAACTGCATCAGGGAGCTAACGAAAAAGCTGTTGAATTAAATCTCAACAGCTTTTTTTGTTGGAAGGATTTGTTATACTTTAGTCGTGTAGCTACATGAGGGTGTGTATAACGTAGCTGTAATGATATTTTTAGCGTGATGAATGGAGGAGTATAAGTTGGGAGTTAAACGCATTGTCGCAAATGTCGCAACGAAGGATGTCGCCGCAGCCAAGACGTTTTATCAAGATGTGCTGGGTCTGGATATGTTAATGGATCATGGCTGGATCACCACTTATGGCTCGCAGGAGAGGATGAGCATACAGATCAGCTTTGCTTCCGAGGGAGGCGGCGGCACGCCCGTCCCGGATCTGTCGATCGAAGTGGATGAGCTAGAGACTGTGCTGGATGCGATGAGGCGGTCAGACTTTTCCATTGAATATGGACCGGTTGATGAGCCTTGGGGAGTAAGACGCTTTTTTGTCCGCGATCCGTTCGGGAAGCTGGTCAACATTTTGATGCATCTGTCACATGATTGAGTATACGTGGGTCAAGTCGGTATCCTCGCATGCGTGCTCATATTCTACCTGGTTCATAAGGGTGAACACATGTGATATACTGTTTATAATATAAACAATTAGCAGTTGCCATCAGAAGCTAGGATGCAGAAAGGATACACTGTTTATGTCAAACGATGAGAGTATGGATTCGGATATTGGATCCAAGCTGCCCAGAGGGGCGGCTCTTAGCTGGGGATTGGTAAAGCCGCCGCAGCGGGGACCGAAACGGGAGATGAGCCTGTCGCAGATTGTGGAGACGGCTATCGAGATCGCCGATAAAGAAGGGCTTTCCGCTGTCTCCATGAATCGAATCGCGTCCTCCTTGGGTTTTACCGCCATGTCGCTGTACCGGTACATTTCCAGTAAGGACGACCTTTTGCTGCTGATGCAGAACGCCGCGTGCGATATTCCCATTCCGCCGGAAGATTCTGCCGACTGGCGCGAGAATATGCGGGTCTACGTCAAATCGACGATGCAGGTATTCCGGGATCACCCCTGGTTTGGAGACATTCCGATTACGGGTATTCCCATTACGCCGAATAATCTGCGATTTATCGATTGGGGTCTGCGGTTCATGACGGATCTGCCGCTGAATGATTATGAGCGGATGTCTTTGATTCTCTTGTTAAGCAATTACGCTAGATCAAGCGGCATGATGCAGCGGGATATGGACCGCGCCATACAGGCAGGCTCCACCCCGGAACAGTTCAGTGGAATCGATTATACGGCAGCGCTGAAACAGCTTATGAAGCCGGATCGGTTTCCGTTCCTGTATCCGGTTGTGATGTCGGGGGTCTATACGGAAGACAACGAGGAAGTGAATCCGATTGGCAATGACATTGATTTCGGGTTAGAACGCATTCTGGACGGCATTGATCATTATCTCCAGACCAAGACACAGCCGGGAAAGTCGGACAAGTAATGATATCGGCCAAAGTTACAGTTACAGGTCGTGGTGGATAAGAGAGTGCAATAAGAAAGTGCCGTAAGAGCATGCAGATAAGAGTGTATAGTAAGAAAGTGCAGTAAGAGTGTGGAGTATGAACTTGCCGTAAGAAAGTGCCGTAAAAGCGCGCCGCAGCTGGGTAAAAAAACCGATCCTCGCATGAGGATCGGTTTTTTTGCTGGTTGATTAGGCCAAAGCGGATGTTTTAACAAGCGTCGGGTTTGGTAGATATCGTTCCGGGACGGACATGACATCCGCTGGAAGGCAGATGCCATGTCCAGAGTGGCTCTTAAAAAAGCAATGCTACATCGTGCGCACTGCTCCAATATGCGCACGATGCATGGTCCGGGGCATCCTTGGATAGCTGTCGCCCCCTATGCATATTTAGCGTCGCCCAGCTTTTCTCTTAAAGGTCCACATGCTCCATACCATGGAGCCGATAAGGATGAACAGACACCATCCTATTGCCCAGCCGATATGACCCTGGATGGAACCTCCCGTCAGCAACCCACGAATGGACTCGATCACCGGCGTGATCGGTTGATTGCTTGCGACCCCTTGCAGCCATCGCGGCATCGTCTCCGTAGGAACGAAGGCGCTGGAGAGGTAGGGGAGGAAGAGCAGGGCGAATCCATAGCTGCTGGCCGCTGCCGGACTGCCTGCAACGAGGCCGATGGCGGCATAAAGCCAGGTGAAAGCAAAGATAAAGAGCGCGATCAAGCCGATGGCGAGAATCCAATCCAGAAGTCCGGCTGAAGGCCTGAAACCAACGAGCAGAGCCACAGCGATAACGACGCCAGTTGCCAGCATGTTTCGGGCAAGGCTGGCTACCACATGTCCTGTAATAACACTCATGCTTTGAATGGGCATCGTCCGGAAGCGGTCAATGATGCCATTGGTCATATCTTGGGAGACATCGACGGCCGTGCTGGACGATCCGAAACCTGCGCATAGCAGAATGATTCCCGGCACCACGTAGTCTACATACTGTCCGCTGGGATCAATGGCGCCGCCAAATACATAGGTGAACAGCAGCATCAACATGATTGGCAGCATCATTGCCGTAATCATCGCCTCCGCGTTCCGGATGCTGTGACGCAAGCTGCGACCGATAAAGACGGTCTGGGTGACCGCGAAGGACGTTGTTTTTGTATTCGAAGCTGTTGCTCTCATGATATGATTTCCTCCAATTTCTTGTCGGTTAGCGACAGGAATACATCATCCATATTCGGTCTATGAAGACTTACGCGCGTCTCATTCGGTATCAGGCGAGTGAACTCTTGAAGCGTCTGCGCGACGTCCCCGATGCTGCCGCTTGTCGGAATCCTGTGAATCACCTCTTCGTGTTCGTTACGGAGCTCCAGCACTTCTCCTCCGACCCGGGCCTTCAGCTCGGCCGGGCTTCCCTCAGCAACGACTCGCCCGCCATCCAGGACCGCGATCCGATCCGCGAGCTGATCCGCTTCCTCCAAATACTGCGTGGTCAGCAGTATGGTGATGCCCTGGCTCTTCAATTGCAGAATGATATCCCACAGGGTACGGCGGCTGCGTGTATCCAGTCCCGTGGTCGGTTCATCCAGGAACAGCACGGGCCGCGGAACGACAAGGCTGATCGCAAGATCAAGCCGTCTCTTCATCCCGCCCGAATACGTCTTCACGCGCTTGGCGGCAGCAGCAGTGAGATCGAATTGTTCGAGCAGTTCGGCGGTTCGCAGGCGCGCTTCCGCTGCAGATAGACCGGACAGCCTGCATATCATCCGCAGGTTCTCTTCCGCAGTCAATACTTCGTCAACGGCAGCGAATTGGCCGGTCAGACTGATGGACTGCTGCACATCCTGCTTGTGATGGCGGAGATCAAATCCGTTAATCCTCACGCTGCCGGCATCGGGCGTCACCAATGTGGACAGGATGTTGATCAGGGTTGTTTTGCCGGCCCCATTAGGACCCAGAAGAGCAAATACGTTTCCTTGCGGCACGCCCAGGTCGATCCCGTCCAGCACGGTTTGGTGCCCAAAGCTTTTGCGAAGTTGCCGAATCTCAACAGCATAGTTACTCATTGTCAGAACATCTCCTTTAATTAATTGTATATATAATAAACAGTTTAATTGATAATTAGTATATAGCATAAACAGTTATTGTGCAATACGATTTTTTTGCGTTTGGAATGGTTTGATGTTCCAGGAGGATAGGGGTGTCGGGGCATAAAAAAAAGCCTGACGCGATGTAACAAAACATCAAGTCAGGCTCTTATAGGAATTAGTTCATGGTATATGCGATCTTATCGTTACGAACGATCGGATTCGTCATAAAGCTCCAGTTCAATGACGGTATTGCGTTTGTCGGGGAGCGGATAGGTGAAGTGTTCAGGCCGCGCGAAATTCACAAATGCGTCCTCGATGAATTCCGCTGCGCTCCATGGGCGGCTGAGGAACAATTCGTATCCGTCCGCGAGCAGACGGGCCTTCTTCACCTTGTCGGCCATGCCGATGAGATTGATCGGTCCGATGGACTCCTCAAAGACGTGGGCATACAGCTTATTGCCTTTTTGGGTGTACCGACCCCAATCCGGCTTCGGATAATCAGCGGCCGCGCAGCCATAGATGCTGTCGCCGTTCTTGCTCATCCAGTCACCGATTTCCTCCAGCACGTCGAGGCTCTCCCTCGGGATGACGCCTCTAGCGTCTGGTCCAACATTCAGCAGCATGTTGCCGTTCTTGCTGACGCATTCCACCAGCTTGCGGATGATCGTGGTTGCCGATTTGTAATTGCGGTCGGCGGCTGCATACCCCCAGTTGTTATTCAGCGTGATGCAGGCTTCCCACGGGATCGGGGCACCTGTCTGATCCACGACGCCGTGCGGCGGAATGATTTGTTCAGGTGAAGCGAAATCTCCACTGTAAACGGAAGGATCGGTAGTATAGATGCTGCCTCCGCTCTCGCCGCTGCCTTCGAGCCGGTTGTCGATGAGAATGTGCGGCTGCAGCTCGCGGATCATCTTCATCAGCTCGGTGGCGCGCCACACTTCGCCGCGCATGTTGCCATAGGAGAAGTCAAACCACATAATATCGAGCTTGCCGTAGCCTGTCAGCAGCTCTCGGACCTGCCCGTGCATGTAATCCAGGTATCGGTCGAAGTTTTTAGGATCGCGCTTGAAGGCTTCGTTCGCGCGCATGGGGTGAATACGGTCTCCATAGGCCGGATAGTCCTCATGGTACCAGTCGATCAGCGAGAAGTAGAGGCCGACTTTAAGGCCTTCTTCACGGAAAGCTTCCAGAAACTCCTGCACGAGGTCCCGCCCGGCTTTGGTATTCGTTGATTTATATTCCGTCAGCTTGCTGTCGAACAAACAGAATCCGTCATGGTGCTTGGCCGTCAGCACCGCATATTTCATGCCTGCTTTTTTGGCCGCTTTGGCCCACTCCCGCGGATTATAGTCAACGGGATCAAATTCATCGAAATAGGTCTGATAGTCTTCGATGCTCATCTGTTCCGAGCTTCGGAGCCATTCGCCTCTGGCTGGGATCGAGTAGAGCCCCCAGTGGATGAACATGCCGAAACGGTCGTTCTGGAACCATTTCACACGCTGGTTTCGTTCCTGGATGACTTGATTGGTTGGAGTGGTAGTCGTTGTCATGGATTCAAACCTCCGATTCTTGGAATTGTCGAGTTTGATTTTAACAAGAATGTGTTAGTATGAATAGATAATTACTTAACTCTGACGGGTATTATAATAACTTTAGAGGATAATCGAAGATGAAGAATGAACGAAATGAACATGAAGCCATTCAGCAGATGCTCCTGAACATGCAGGTTCAGATCTGGGAGGCCGAAAGAACGCAGTGCTGGCCGGAGTGGAAGGAATTCGACTACACCGTGTCTTACAACAAGCTCTATTTTATCCTGGATGGGGAAGGATGGGTGAAAATCGGCGATGAGGAGCTGTATCCCGTTCCGGGTCAATTGGTTCTGATGCCGGCACGGACCAGGCAATCCTACTCTGTCATCAGCGGCCGCCCCTATCTTAAATACTGGTCGCACTTCTCGGCGACCGTAGGCGATTCCGATGTATTTTCCTGGCTGAACGTTCCCTATTGCTATGATTTGTCGGGGAACGCAGAGATGCCGGCATTATTCCAGCAGCTGGTCGATGCGCATCGCTCCGATACCATCGCCGCGCGTTTGCGGGAAAAGTCGGTGATGCTGGACATCCTGTCCCGAGTGTTCGAACACCAGCACCCGCAGATTCATAAGGACAAAATGGAAGATATGGGCAGGCTCCACAAAGTGCAGCAGTACATTAAGAATCACCTGCATGAGGAGATTACGCTGGAGCAGATGGCGGGGACGCTGCATTTGCATCCGAATTATTTTATTAAGTACTTCAAGCGGCATTTCGGGATCACGCCGCAGAAATATTTAAGCCTTAAGCGGATGGAGCAGGCCAAACTCATGCTGAGAACGACCCCTCTGAGCATCAAAGAAATTGCGGACGCAACCGGCTTTGAATCGGCGAACTATTTCTCGAAAACGTTTCGTAAAGAGGTTGGTTACAGCCCCTCGGAATACCGGAACAATATATAGCAAAAAAGAGGCTATCCCAGAAATTCGATTCGGGGAAAGCCTCTTTTCTTCAGACCAGCTATATCTAAAAACCTTTTCCTCCAAGCGGTTTAAGCTTGAGCGGCTCCGCGCCGGCGATCAGCGGCCGTCCGCGCTGAAGCAGCTCGGACGTATCGGCTCCCTGCAATGAAGCGGCATGCGCGTCTTGGCTGCTCCACAATTCCGTGACCCATACGGCATTCGGATCGCTGTCCGAAACGTTGACGATATAGAGTTCACAATCTTTGTTATCGCTAAGCATCGCTGCTGCTTCGAGCAGGATCTCTGCAAGTTCATCCCGTTTGCCGGGATGGGCGATCAACTTTCCGTACATCGCGAATTTCTCCATCGGGTTCACCCTTCCTTTTTGGTCATGTCGCTTAACATGCGTTCGTAATGGAGCGCCATGCTTGTCGTGATTTCTGACAGTTTCAGAACAAGAGAAGCGGGCTCCAGAATGGTTAAAGATTTGCCATAAGGGAGAAGAAAATAGGGAACATAGGACGTCAGCGAAGACGTATCCAGTCGGAAATGAGCTTCTCCATCACAGCGTTTCACAAGCGTATGTCCAAATAACCAATGCTGACTTAATTCATTCAGAACATGCTCGTGGCCTTGGATGACGACATGGACCAGCCGTTCATGGCTGCCTTGATCGGGCAGCAGACTGCCAAGCAGTACATCCTTGGCCGAAAAATCAGCGGGCCGTTCAAATACATGTTCTGTCGGCTCCAGCCCAATGATCCGATCCACGCGGAAATTGCGAATCTCTTGACGCAGATGGCAGAAGCCGGCGGCATACCATTGACCCTTCCAGTGGATGATGCCGTAGGGGTCAAAGTTTCGGGTAATGCTGGCGCCTTCCCTGCCCTTCGAATACGTCATTTTCAGGGTTTGCCCGTGCGCCGCGGCACTTTCAAGCGTCTGAAGCAGCGGCCGCAGCCCCTTATGGACAGGAGGCTGCAACACCGAGACGCCGCCGCTGTGCCGTTCGATCTGAGAAAGCTGCTCTTCGTTCGTATACAGCTTCAGCTTGTCAATCGCCCGCTGCAGCGCGTCGGTAAACGGATAGCCGCTTTCTTTGGCAAAGATCGAAGCATGCACCAATGCCTTCTGCTCTTCTGCATCAAACATCAGTGGGGATTCGGCAAACTGTCCGAGGATCCGAAAGCCGCCGTTCGGCCCGGAATCGGCGATGATGGGCGCGCCGCTGGCGCATAACGAATCGATGCAGCGGTACACCGTTCGAACATGGATTTCCAGTTCATCGGCGATTTGCTGTGCGGTCATCTTTTTGCCCGAGCGGAGCATCCACAGGATCGACAGCATATTATCCGCTTTAGACATAAAGAATGCTCCTTCCAGATGGGGAGAATCCCCATGTTACTTCGAATAAATTGTATCCTTTTTACACGAGCGGGTCCATGCCCTTGTCGATCCATGAATCGTAGGTCGGACCGTAGAGCTCGGGAATCCGCAGGCTGGCTTGTCTCATCAGCACCGTCATCTGTCCGCGGTGATGCGCTTGATGAACCAGGGTAAAATGCAGGAATGCCGCATTGGTCCAAGGCTCTCCGTCGAATTCACGGGTAGCGCGAAGATCATCCTCGCTCCATTGTGATTTCACGGCATCCAGAAAGGCATGCCGGATCCGGCGGTAGCTGTTCTGAATCTCGGCGGCGGAATCCGGGATTCCCTGCTCGCGGGACGGGCCTTCAAATTGTAGACCGAGCATGGTCATGTACTGAACCGACATGACCAAATGCCATGCCAGCTGACCGAGCGTGCGATGCTGATCCGTCATGGCGGTTTTGAGCGAATCATCGGTTAATGCGTCCATGACTTGTTCCGTGATCCGTGCCTCTTTTAACCATTCTGTCGTAAAATCCTCTATGCTCATGTTCATGTGTAAACCCTCGCTTTATATTAGGATGGATGCTGTAAGTCGAGTATATTACATCATTCCTGGCAATTACGGTCAGTGATTATGGGGAGAAGATGAATTTATGTATTTCCGTGTTTAGCCGGAAATTATCTGCATGGTCTATAGAACCCTCTTCATTTATAATGTATGAGATTTAAAGATCGTGCCGGATATCGAATATAGGGGGTGTGCAGCATGCAGGACACGATTCGCGAAATCCCGGGGGCAGATCAATGGCTGACCGTTCAAACGGTTGCCAAGGGCTGGTCGGCAGATCGTAAATACTATGTTCAGGATACGGAAGGCCAGGAGTGGCTCCTTCGATTATCCGATATCTCTCAATATGAGCGAAAGCGGTGGGAGTTTGAAGCGGTAAAAAAGCTGGATCCTATCGAAATGCGAATGTCCCGCCCGATTGATTTTGGCGTCTGCCATGAGGGCAGGCTAGTATTTTCACTGTTCACATGGGTTCCGGGAGAAGATGCAAGGGATGTGATTCCTTTGCTGGATTCTGAGGAGCAGTACCGGCTTGGCGTTCAGGCAGGCAGATATTTAAGCGAAATGCATCGAATTCCGGCTGAAAGCGGCTTTGATACGTGGGCGGTTTATTATCGTTCCAAGATGGATAGGTACATCAAAAATTATGGGAGCTGTGGCATCCGACTCGCAGGTGCGGACAACATGATTCGTTATATGGAGGAGCATCGCTATTTGCTTGAGGGACGGCCCCGTGCTTTTCAGCATGGGGATTATCATATCGGCAATATGGTGGTTACTCCAGAAGGTGAACTGGGCATCATCGATTTCAACCGGGCGGATTCCGGTGATCCTTGGGAGGAGTTTAACCGGATTACATGGGATGCCGTAATTAGCCCGTGGTTTGCATCCGGTCGTATTCACGGATATTTCCAAGGTGGAGAGGTACCGGATTCATTCTTCAGATTAATGGCACTTTATATCGCGAGCAATCAGATTTCCTCGATTCATTGGGCGATTCCCTTCGGAGAGCAGGAAGTGGAGGTTATGCTGAATCAGGCGCAAGAGGTACTGAACTGGTATGAGGAGTTTCAGACGCATATACCAAACTGGTATAAACCGATGCCGAGGTCGTCTTAGCCTATCATTGACAGGATAGCAATCTAGAAGAATTTATTGAAGCCACAGCATGATACGATAATAAAAAAACAGACGGAGGTTTGTACTCATGTCATCAGCGGATATTCGGTTTGTCGGCGGAAACAATATTGCCCTTAAAATTCCGAAGTACAAGTATGAGGAAACGGTGCATTTTTACAAAGAGGTTTTGCAGCTGCCTTATTTGGGCTTCAAGGATGGTTCACACCTCTTTCAGCACGGCCCCAACAATTTATGGCTGGATTGCATGACTCACTATGCTCAGCAGGATGTCTGGTTAGAGGTCACTACGGATCATCCCGAGGCGGCCGCTTCCTATTTGAGAGAGCGTCAGGTGGATCGCAGGGATGAGGTGGAGGTTTACGAGAACTCGCAGGGCTACTGGATATCCGATCCATGCGGGACGATCATTCGGGTGAATCCCAGAAAAGCAACCGAATAGGCGTGCGACCCGGCGTATGTGTTTGCCGTTGAAGACACGCATCCCTTGAGACTTGAGGTTATGTCGAAACCTCCAACACTCATCCGGAAGATTTTAGCTCACTCACTAAGTTTCATGAACCGGGACACAAAATCACTAATTTTCATGAACCGGGACACAAAAAACCAAGCACTTCCTATCCAATCCAAAGGTTGTGAGAGGAGATGCTTGGTTTATTCTTGTCGCTGTGAATTGACGCTACGGCTTCAGAACCACCTTGGTGCAGTCTTCTTCATGATCGCTAAATATCCGATAGGCATCGCTTGCTTGTTCCAGTGGAAGCCGATGGGATACAATCTCGGTTGGATCAAATTCCCCGGCGGTGATCTTCTTGAACAGCTCCGGCATATAATGGATGACGGGGGCTTGTCCCATGGTAAGGGTAATGTTCCGTTCAAAAATATGGCCCAGCGGGAACATGTTGTACAATGAGCCGTATACGCCGGTCAGCTGAACGGTGCCGAATTTGCGAACGGCATCGATGGCAATATCAATTGCGCTTAACGTTCCGCCCTGGAGCTTCAGCTTTTGACCGATGGCTTCCATGGTTGACTTCTTCCCGTCCATGCCGACGCAGTCGATCACAATATCTGTTCCGCCCTTGGTGATCTCGCAGATGTACGCGCCCATATCATCATAGTCTTCAAAATTGTAGCTTTCAACGTTGTTCATTCGCTTTGCTTTTTGCAGCCGGTAAGGAAGGCGGTCCACGGCGATTACCCGTTTAGCCCCCTTCATCCAGGCGAATTTCTGGGTCATCAGACCGACCGGTCCACAGCCGAGCACCGTGACGGTATCGCCTGGCTTCACGCCGGCATTCTCCACGCTCCAATAGGCCGTAGGCAGAACGTCGGACAAGAAGAGAAGCGCCTCATCCTCCAATTCGCATGACTCGGGGATGACAAACGGCATAAAGTTCCCGTACGGTACGCGCAAATATTCAGCCTGCCCGCCAGGATAGTTGCCATAGCGTTCAGTTAAACCCAAGTAACCTCCGGTATGGACATCCGGGTTGCCGTTGGAATTGTCGCACTGACTCTCCATATCGTGATTGCAATAGTAGCAGTGGCCGCAAGAAACATTGAACGGAAGAACGACGCGGTCGCCTTTTTTCACGCGGGTTACGTTAGCTCCGACCTCTTCTACTATCCCCATAGGCTCATGGCCGATCACGTAATCTTTAGTCGCAGGCATAGCCCCTAGGTATATATGAAGATCGGAACCGCAAATAGCCGTAGAGGTGATGCGGACGATAATATCATCCTGAGTCTGGATGGAAGGATCCTCCACGTGTTTGACCTGAATGTCTTTTGCGCCTTGAAATGTGACTGCTCTCATACGTTCCCTCCTCAGCGATGTACAGATGTTATCTTGTTAATACCCGATATGCACTTTTATTAACATCCCCATCGCTATGAATGCATATGCGCTGCTAGCGCAACAACATAGTTTGTGGAAGAAGAAAGGCCAATGCTGAACCATAGGACGATCACGGTGATAAGATTACTGCTGATTCCATAAATGGAGGGGCTTAGAGCAATGATGAATGAGGCTAATCGTTATTTGGAGAATCTTAGCTCGCAAGAACGGGATATACAAAACGAAGTGAATAATGAGCTGCTGACATTAACGAGAGAGAAGGGGGAGTGGACAGCGTGTCAAATGTAATTTCGGATTCACCGGACTCAGCGGACGTTATTTGATCCGATAAGAGCTAAACTTCGATTCTAGCGGACATGAGGTTCGTTATATGCTTAAAAAGTCCGTTTTTCCGCAGCGAAAAGGTTGAATAGCGGACTGGGTGTCCGTTACCATATGAGATTGGCCTAAATCGTGGCAAATAACAGATCTGTGGTCCGTTCGCAGCTGTTTGTTTGGGGATGCAGCTGTATGTTGGGGATGGCAGCTGTAAGGTTGGGGATGCAGCGGTATGTTTGGAGATGACAGCTGTATGTTTGGGATGGCAGGCGTATGTTTGGGAATGGCAGCGGTATGTTTGGGGATGCAGCCGTATGTTGGGAATGGCAGCCGTATGTTTGGGATGGCAGCTGTTTGTTTGGGGATCACAGCCGTATGTTTGGGGATGCAGCTGTTTGCTTGGGTATCTAGCCACAAGTTTGGGGCCCGCATAGGGGCACACCCCCTGGGAGGACCCGCGACCCCAAAATCCGCGATGTTCACAGCAGATGTTTGTTTGTAAGGACACGCCCCATGGCTGATTTATTCGATTAATCAAAGCCGCAGGCCAACATGGCCATTTTCTTCGGTCATCAAGCCGCCGCCCCCAAGGATAAGCTTATGAATGGCGTAATAAGGGGTTTTTCATACAAACCAAAGAACGCGTATTGGCAGGGAGTCGGTTCTCCCGCCATACGCGTTCTTTTTTTAGAATATTACTTTTACTCTACGGACTGTGCTGGGTGTCAAAAGTTACACGAGCTTCAAATACTCTACGATCGTCAGCAAGCCTTGATCGAAATTCTCCAAATTAAAATGCTCGTTCGGAGCATGCAGATTCTCGTCCGGCAAGCCAAAGCCCATCATGACGGCAGGTGCATCGAGCGTGCTGGACAGCTTCTCCACGATCGGGATGGACCCGCCATCCTTCGTAAAGAGGGCACGCGTGCCGTAGACATGCTCGAACGCGTCCGCGGCTTTTTGCAGCATCGGATGGGATGGATCGATGTTAAAGGCGAATGCTTTTTCCTTCGGCTTAAAGGTAATCTTCGATCCGACGGGAGTGTGGGCATGCAAGTGGGCTTCAATCGCGTCAAGCACCGCTTGCGGATCCTGGTCTGCTACCAGACGGCACGTAATTTTGGCATGGGCCTCCCTCGGAATGACCGTCTTGCTGCCTTCTCCTTGGAACCCTCCATATACGCCGTTCAGCTCAAGGGTCGGACGCGCTCCCACGCGTTCAACGAAGGAGAACCCTTCCTCACCGTACAGGGAATCGAGGCCGAGATCCTGCTTCAGCTTATCCTCGTCGAATTCCTGCTTGGCAAATTCCTCGCGCATTTCAGGCGACAGCTCGAGCACGCCGTCATAGAAGCCTTTTACGGCGACGCGGCCTTGCTCGTCATGAAGCGAGGAGAGCAGGGAGACGAGGGCATGCAGGGCGTTGGGTACTCCGCCGCCATATGTACCGGAATGAAGGTCGGTATTAGCTGTTTCCAGAGACAACTCCAGGGAGCACAATCCGCGAAGGCCTGTAGAAATGGCCGGTTTGCCAGGTGCGAGCAGGGACGTATCCGAGATCACGATGGCGTCAGCAGCCAGCTTGTCCTTATGGTTGTCAAGGTAGAGCGGGAGGTTCGGGCTGGACACCTCTTCTTCGCCTTCAATGCAGAACTTGATGTTGACCGGAAGCTCTTTCTCTTGCTTCAAAATGGCTTCAACGGCTTTGACATGCAGGAACAGCTGGCCTTTGTCATCCGTTGCTCCGCGTGCATACAATTTACCGTTGCGGATAGCCGGCTCAAAGGGCGGCGTTTCCCACAGATGAAGCGGATCTACAGGCTGTACGTCATAGTGGCCGTAGACGAGCACGGTCGGTTTGCCTTCGGCATGCAAATAGTCTGCCGTAATAATAGGGTGTCCTGCCGTTTGATGAACTTCCACATGCTCAAGTCCCGCTTCGGTCAGCTTGCCTGCGAGCCACTCGGCAGCCTTTGCCACATCGCCTTTATGCTCGGACAGGGCCGAAATGCTCGGAATGGACAACCATTCCTTCAACTCATTCAGATGGGTTTCGCGGTGTTCAGCGAAATACGCTTTATAATCAACGCTCATGATATAGGGATCCTCCTTCAATATACATTGGCATTCGATAGATGCCGTACCTTACTATTCTAACCGTTTTTCGAAGAATACGAAATATAGCGGGATTAATCTTGAATCGTGTCATGACTCTCTTCCGGCTGTTATGATGCAAAATTGTCCAAAAGGTTTCTCCAGAACATCCGCAGCGCGGGACTGATCAGCTTATTGCGGTGGCGAACGGCATAAATCCGGCGCTCGGGCAGCCAGGACGGAATAGGTCGTGATTGGAGTTTCCCCTCTGCCAGTTCTTCTTGTATGGCAGCTTCTGCGATCATGCCATACCCCAGACGGTGCCGAACGGCTGCTTTCAGTGCTTCGGTTCCCGAGATTTCCAATGATATTTGAAGGTGGATATGATGTTTGTCAGCCCAGCGGTCAATAAGCTGTCTGCTGATGGAGCCTGGTTCATGCGAAACAAAGGGATGTTCGACCAGATCGCTCGGAATTAAATCTCTTATGCTGGCAAAGGGATGATCCGGGGCAAATATAAGCACCAGATCATCATGGATCAGCGGCTGTACGATAAATTCCGGCTCATCTACTTGCGTGTTCGATATGATGCCTACATCGAGCTCGTATTTTTTGACTTTCTCGATAATATAGGCTGCCGGTCGGACATCCAACTGGATGGACAATCCCGGATAATTAAGTTTCAACTGTTGCAGAAACGGCGGTAACAGGTACGTAGCGGGAGTATGGGTGCTGCCAATGGCGAGTACTCCTGCAGCGGTTCCGCGGAATACATCCATGGTTGATGAAGCTTCCTCAGACAGGGAATGGATCTGCGATGCGTAATGATAAAAGGCTTGACCGGCTTCCGTAAGCTTGATGACATGGTAGGACTTGGTGTGAAACAGGGCAAGGCCAAGCTCTTCCTGCAGCTTGTTTAAATGGAAGGTGACGGTTGGCTGGGTAATGCCCAGCTTTTGAGCCACAAGGTACAGCTTCCTCAGCTCCACGGCAAGCACAAATACTTTTAATTGCTGTAAGTTCATGTTGCTATCCTCTCTTTCCATTTCATCATTGATACTCTTAATCTTATCTAACATTTGATAGATATTATTTAACTCTTTGTTAACGCAGCGATAATTTTTAATTGAATCTGGCGCGTTATGCTGAAATGGAACCAAGAAGGAAATCAGAAACAGGAGGGTGACATGAACCAAAAAAGAGGCTTTAAACATGGGATATTCATTGCATTAACTGCGTTGATGATGATGTTGTCGGCTTGCGCGCAATCGGATGGACAGCAAACGGTTCGATCTCAGGAAACGACCGGACCTATTACCAGCGGAAGCGGAAGTACCGCCGGACAGTCGGACGTATCCTTGAACAGCGACGACGCAGAGGATACCGGAGAAACGATCTACTTATACGGAAATGATTTTGTAGATTTCATTGCTCCGAAGTTTATGGAAGAGACAGGCTTCAAGATAGAAGCCGTGCATTACGGCGGGGGAGAAGCATTGGCCAAAATAGAAGCCGAGCAGGGTAACCCGCAGTGGGACGTCCTGATGATGGATGGGCACGGCTCGGTGCGCAATTTGGCAGATCGCGATTTCCTGATGACTGACTGGGAGCCTGAGAATCTGGGGAATCTGTCCGAAAACGGAAGGAGTTATGTGCCCAAAGATTTTTCATACTTTCCTGTCGGCATTCATGCGGCCGGGGTCATCGCTTATAACACAACGCTGGTAACGCCGGAGAAGGCACCGACGACCTGGGAGCAATTTTTTGCCTATGACGGCCCTGTGGGTCATGCAGATCCGGCCGTAGCAGCGCCTGCCTATCCGCTTGTATCTGCTTTTTTTGAGCAATGGGGTGTCGAAGCGGCAGAGCAGAAATATGAGCAGCGTTTTAAGAAGGAGCTGCATGTCTACCCCAAGAATGGTCCGGTCGGAAAAGCATTGTTAAGCGGAGAAATCGAGGTTGCGGCACTCCAGGAGCACAATGCTTATGAACTGAAGCTTGCAGGTGAGCCTATTGAGGTGATATGGCCGCGCGAGGGTGCGCCAGGCAGCTTGCGTGTTGTAACGATCAGCAAACATACCAAGAACCCGGCAGCGGCCAAGGCGTTTGTGGAATATATGCTAAAACCCGAGACACAGCAGATGTTAACGAATCAGGATTCAACGGACAGCTTCTTTACGCCGCTCGCTGAAGGTGTGTCAACGCGAAGTGAACGTGAACCGAACGGAGCCTTTATGCTGCCTTCTGCGAAGTGGGCCTCAGAGCATGAGGTTGAGATCAAGACTTGGTTTGCGGATCAAAACGTAAGGTAGGCACATAACATGAATACTTCGGAAGCTCGCTATGGAGGCGGGGTAACCCTCCTCCTGTTTGTTTTTATTTTTCTGCCGCTGCTTGCCGTGCTAATCAACGTGATTTTCCCTGGACTCTTTTTCGGTCAGATCCAGTCCAGCAGCTTGGGCTTGATCGGAGACATATTTCATCGACCTCTGTGGAAACAATCCCTCCTGAATTCAGTCACATTAGCGCTGGGGACGGCTACGTTCGGTACGATCCTTGGAGGCGTACTTGCTACCATCCGGGCAAGATGGAACTTTGCAACAGCAAGATTGCTGGATATGACGGCGTGGGTTCTGCTGATCGCGCCATCGTTCATGATTGCACAGGGCTGGGTATTGTTTGCCAGTGCGGATGGACTGGTTCATCAGTGGCTGGGGCTGACATGGGTCACCTCATTTATATTTCAGCCTGCCGGACTTGTGTTTGTCATGTCCCTAAGCAAATTCCCGTTAGCTTACTTGGCTATTATGGCAGCTTCGGAGTGGAATATAAGGCAGTTCGGTTATGCAGCCAGGCTGAACGGCGCGAGGCCTTTCACCGTATGGAGAACCGTCGAATTGCCACTGGCACTCCCTTCTTATGTTGCGGGCTGGACCCTGGTCTTTATGGATTCGATCGGCGATTTCGGGCTGCCTGCCGCATTGGCAACTGTGTATAAATTCCCGACGCTGACCTACTCCATTTACTCGGCCATTTACCAGTCACCTGTACGTTTTGATATGGCGGGAGTGCTGGCATTCTACCTGGTATTGATCCTGGTGCTGGCGATGACTTTGCTGATGGTGACCCTCCGTAAATCCAGATTCGACTTTCTGAATGCGAGAGCAGTCAAAATGGAGAAGGTTAAACCGCGGTTTGCCTGGATGTACAATCTGTCCATTACGGTTTTTCTTTTCCTGAGTCTCGGGATTCCGATTGGGACGAGTGCAGCGGTATCTCTGCTGAAACAGGCAGGCGGAGGCCTGAATCCGGGCAATTTCACGCTGGATCATTATCGTGAATTATTTGCAGGACAGGCTGGGGATCACCGGCTGCTCGGTTATCTGGAAGGAATGTATCATTCACTCGCAATTGCAGCCGCAGCCGCATTGTTTAGCATGCTGATCGGGTTTGTTGTTGCCTACATGCTGACCTTCACGGAGTCTAGGCTAAAGCCCATGCTTCAGCTGTTCTCCATCATATCCCTCGCGGTCCCCGGCGTTGTGCTCGGGATTGGCTATATTTTCATATGGAATCAGAAATGGCTGGAGCCTTTAGGACTCCATTTATACGGAACCCCCTCGCTGCTCGTGATTGCGGGTATAGCCGGTGCCATCCCCTACGCAGTCAGGGTCCAGCTTGGAGCGTTCGGCAATTTGTCCGGCACGATGCTGAAGGCAGCCGCTATCCAAGGGGCGAGCATATTCGAACGGATGCGGGATATCGTACTGCCCATGGTGCGTCAGTCTTTGCTTATCGCGATCCTGGCTTCGTTTGGAACCAGCGTGTTTGATTTGGCCCTGGCCTCGATGCTGAAACCGGCTAATTATTCACTGATGCCACTGGTTATCGACAGAGCTTTTGAATTCTCGCGCTACGGCTATGCTACGGCTGCTACCGTTGTAAGCTGCGGCACCGTGGTGCTCATCATCGTACTGCTTCAAGCTGCGGGACGTCTTGTATTTCGATGGCTGGATGGCAATAGAATGCGGTAGACGGCAATGGGTATCGATAGACGTGATCCAACTTAGAAAGGATGGAGAGTGGAATGATCTTAAAGGTAAAGGGCGTATCGAAGTCATTCGGCTCGCAGCAAGTCTTGAAGCCGATCACGTTTGAAGTGAGGGAAGGGGAGCGCATTTGCATTCTCGGTCCATCCGGCTGCGGAAAATCGACGCTGCTGCAGATGGTTGCCGGACTGCAGGGCATAGATTCAGGCGAGGTAGAGATGGCGGGGGTCACCGTTGAACGGGGGAGACACTATATTCCCCCGGAGAACCGGCCCATTAATATGGTGTTTCAAGATTATGCCCTTTGGCCGCATATGACGGTGAAGCAAAATATGGAGTATGGGATGAAACGCCGAAAGTTAGACACTAAAGACAGAGCGAATACATTAGATCGACTCCAGTCGCTTCTGAAGCTGGAAGGCTTATTGGACCGCCTGCCGGCCCAACTGTCTGGTGGTCAGCAGCAGCGAGTAGGCATAGCGAGAGCGTTGGCAACAGAGCCAAAGCTGATATTAATGGATGAACCGTTGTCTAATCTGGATGTCAAACTTAGAACGGATATGCGCGGTGAATTAGCCAGATTGCTCGGCGAATTATCCATCGCTACCCTGTATGTGACGCATGATCGTATGGAGGCATTTACGGTCGCTGATCGAATCCTGATTTTACGGGATGGAGGAATTGACCAATTCGGAGAGCCGAGGGTGTTGTTTGAGAGACCGGCAAGCCCTTGGGTTGCGCAGCTCATGGGCTACCATAATCAGCTGGAAGCCAAACTGACCCAGGATGGACAGCCTATGGCCATGCTTGCCGGGAGTCCGATAGCCGGGCTCCGCATCGGCGTGGATAAGGGAGACGGCAGGGCCGTGATGATGGTCCATCCTGAATCCATCCGGATTTGGCGCGGCGAAGCTTCGCAGGAAGGGAGCCTGCTGAAGGTGACGGTGGTGCAGACGGTATACGAAGGAACAAGATGGAGAGTCATTGTGGAAACGGCAGATCAGCAGCCCATTCATTTATTCCATGATTGCAGCGTGGATGCCGGAAGCGAATTGTTGATACGACTGTCTCCGGATCAAACCATGATCTATGCAGACAGCAGTATGTTAGCCCCATGAGCGAGGTGTACGCGGTTTCGGATGTCCATGGTTACGGTTATCTGCTTGAAACTCTCCTGCGGCATGTACATTATGATCCGGAGGTGGACCGCTTGTTCTTGCTTGGGGATTATGTAAATAAGGGACCGGATTCAGCAGGGACACTGGATTATGTGGAGGAACTGCGAGATTCCGGTGCTATTGCGCTGCAGGGTAATAACGAACGCAAATGGCTGCATCACCGACCGGAACAAGCAGGGCTTGCGGCTCCCAGGCTCAAGAAGTATCAGCAGTTCATAACAACAATGCCGCTATGGACCGAGTATAATCAATTCTTGTTTGTGCATGCAGGCATTCGGCCCGGAATTCCGCTTCATGCTCAGAGCCCGGAAGAATTAACGGAAATTCGCGAGCCGTTTCTTCTGTCCCCCCGATGGTTGGATAAGATGATTGTGTTTGGTCATACTTCTACGTTTCGGTTGGGTGTACCGCCAGAGGAGCTCTGGTATGGCGACGGTAAGCTGGGTATCGATACCGGCGCAGGACACGGATATTATTTAAGTCTGATTAATCTGACCTCGGGTATACAGTGGTCCATATCGGTTATGCGGCCTGAGAACATTACGTGCCGGAAGATGAAAATAACGGGAGCATCCGGTCTTCCTAAATAATATACTTCCATATAAACAAGAAATACGCAGCATCGCTGTTGAATCGTGATGCTGCGTATTTCTATGGAGGACTCATCACCAGAGGGTTGATCAGAATTGATCCCAGCCATTTCCAATGAGCTGGCGCTGCAGGAATGGCAACTGCTGCTGTTGTTGAATGAACTGCTGACGCTGTTGTTCTTGTAATTGCTGCTGCGAACGGAACTGCACTTGTTCTTGAGTTGGTAGTCGCTGTGGTTCAGCAGCATACGTTCCATGCTGCGGTTGATCCTGAGCCTGGAACTGCTGCTGGAACAACTGCTGCTGCTGCTGTTGCTGGAATTGCTGCTGCTGTTGTTGTAGCAGCTCATAATCACGGTTCACAGTGCCTTCTTGATGATAATAGTGCTGATTATGATGAGACGCATGAGGCTGATGTTTCATCTGTCCTTGCACTTGCCCTTGCTGCCGGCAGTTTTTGGGCGGCCCGATGACAACCGTGTCGGTGATCGGCGCCAAGGTCTCTTTGACTTTGGCTTCATCTAGGCAGTAGGTGTGAGCGAACACGCTGGCCGGCGTCAATCTCAAAAGATCCGAACCTCCAATGAATTCAGGCACCGGCGCGTCAAAGACCGCGATCAGGTGCGTGTTGTCAACCGTCGCCATTTCATAATGCCACCAGCCTTGGGGCACAAGCGCAACCTGACCCGGCGTTACCGTGAAGTTCAGCAGCTCCTTCGTAAACGGATTGATAAGGGAGACGATGGCTGAGCCGGAAACGACATAGACCAGCTCCGTTGCATTCTGATGGATATGCGGCTCCACTACGTTTCCGGTACTGAGATATATATCCAGCAGGGAAGCGTTGCCAAGCGTGTTTAATTCTTTTACGGAGAGAGAATTAATGTAATTCTGACTATCTTTTTTGAAAAAAGGGTTATTGCTCATATCGTAAGTATACCGAACGGAGGGAGAAGTGAAATCCATATAAGAGACCGCCACTATTGATTCCTGCCCTTCATAATGTAATAGGCGTTGACCCATAACACACGTTATGCCCATGGGCAAACATCCGTGAGCCCATTTTATGAATCAGCAGATGCAAGCCGCCCGCTGGCAGGGCGGCTTGCGCTTAAATCCTATGGTGGGCAGGCGAGGTCAGGCCGATTTCGGTATGGAAATCGGGGACTTCCGACCAGCCGAGAAGCTGACCAGTCCTGCAACCAGGCCGAGCGCGAGCACAAATCCACCGAGCCATGGATGATATTGAAGCGTGGACGTTGTATTCACCATGAAGCCTCCTGCACCCGCGCCTGCGGCTAACCCGAGATGCACAATGGAGGTGTTTAGGCTGAGAATCAGATTGGAAGAGCCCGGAGCCTGCTGGATAAAATAACTCTGAACGGCCGGACCCGCCGCAAACATGGACAGCACCATGATTCCCATCAGCACGAGCCCTATGAACGATTGGCCGGCGAGCAGCGGAAGAAGCGCGAATACCGCGATATGAATGAGCGTGCTGAGGGTAATCACTTTCGCAGGCCCAAACCGGTCGACCCCATATCCGCCGAGCCTGGAGCCAATTGCTCCAAAGAGTCCAAAGCCGAGCATAATGATGCTGATGCCTGACGGCCCCATATGGAAAATATCCTGGATAAATGGCGTAACATACGTGAACAGTACCGAGTTACCCGATTCCCGGAAGAACGTGAGCAGCAGTGCGCTCACGATGACCACGCTCCCCAGCACTTTGAATTGCTGGTGAAAGGGAATAGGTGCGTCCCCTTCAACATCCGGCAGGAGTCTAATCAGGACAAAGGCGACCACCAGACTGAGCAGAGCCAGCAGCAAAAAGATGGATTGCCAGTTCAGCAGATTTGTGATCCATATTCCAATCGGAACGCCCAGCACCATGGCGCTGCTGAAACCCAGCACGATGGTGCCGATGGCACGGCCCAACTTATCCGGGGACACCATTTTGGCTGCGGTCCCCATTGCGGCAACGAGATAGACGCCTGAGCTAACACCAAGGATGACACGGGAGGCCATGAGCATCCATACCTCGGTGCTGAAATAGGAAACCAGACTGCCGGCAATGAACAGCAGAAGCGAGCCGAGCAGTACTTTTTTACGGTTCATCCGAGCGGTCAGCGAGACCAGAAACGGTGTCCCGATCGCAAAAGCCAGCGAGAAAGCGGTAATCAGCTGGCCGGCAAAGGCCAAGGAAATATGAAGGTCGTCAGCGATCGCATACAGAATACCCGAGACGACCAGTTCCGAGGTGGCGGTAAGAAAAACCCCAAGCGCCAATAAATATATCGTAAATCGATTCATATCTAATTCATCCTCTCGATAGGAGATCAATACCCTCTGCGATCATGGCTAGCACATGTTGCAAGCGGGTTGGTATAACTTGAAATCTCTTTGTGTTTGTATTATAAGTAGCGCGCATATATTATGTAAGAAGGCAAAGTATTTGGATATTATCCAATCATTTTGACTAACTTACGATTAGTTAGTGGTGGGGTGAGGCAGTGGAACCGATAAGAGAAGACTTTCAGGAAAAGCCAGCGTTCAATCATATCTGCTCGGTGCTGCAAATTCTTGGAGCCAAATGGGCGTTTCTCGTCATCGCGCAATTAGCTCAAGGACCGAAACGGTTTAATCAGCTTCATCGGGATGCAGCCATCATCAAGACGCAATCCTTAACGGATGTGCTCCGGCATTTGGAAGGCAGCGGGATCGTAAGACGCGAGGTATTCCCTACCGTTCCGGTCTCCGTGGAGTATTCATTGACCGAGAAAGGGCTGGACTTCCTGGATTCTTTGCAGGAGATGGAGAAGTGGGCCGAAAAATGGGGCGTGGAGCAATCCTCTTGACTGCTGCCACAAAAATAGTACACATATCAGAAAACTCATTTCCCAAGGTTTATAACAGGAAATGAGTTTTCTTTTTTTTGAAAATTACGTATTCTTATAGATAACATTTTCAGATTGGGTATGAAGGACAGGGAGGTGGTCGCCGCTTGCGAATCCATAAGATTAACCTGCTGACAAAATTGTTGATTTCCTATTTGCTTGTGCTGATGTTTCCCGTGATTGTCATCCTGTGTTATTACTATCCGTATTCGGCAGAAGTGGTGAAAGAGAAGGAAATGGACTGGAATGCGCATATTACGGAGCAGTTCATGACATCGATGGATACGTTTACAAGGTATGTGTACAATCTGCCGTTTGAACTGGTGCAGAACCGGGAATTCAAGATGTATAAGGCGGAGGAAAGCGACTACCAGCGGGTGCTTATTGCCAATGAGATGAAAAAATACAATGCAACCGATGCGTTTATTTACAACACCTTGCTGTATGTGAAGAACATCGGTTATTTGTTTTCCAAAACTGGAAGCGCATACAGTCTGGACGACCTTTCCATTCCGGGCGTCGGTTACTATTATGAAAACTGGGCGCATGAAGATATGATCCAGACCCTGAATGATCTTAATTCTCCTATCGTCAGGCCTGTGGAGAATGTGGTTGTGCCCGGCAATAACCGGGTCAGAATGCTGACCTTCGTACAGCCGCTGCCGGTAGGAGGCTCGAATTCTCCCGGAGCCGTCATGATCATGGTCAGGGAGGATACGATTGTCCGGATGATGAAGTCCGTTTCGGAAACCTATAGCGGTGATTTTTATGTGTTTGACGGCCAGGGAAGGCGATTGGTATCCTCCAATGATACGTCATACCAATCCTCCGATGATTTCAGGAATCTTGTGCACGGCATAGGGGAAGAGTCAGCATCCTCTTCGGGCATTTACCAAATCAGCGGAACGGACTATCTGGTGTCGTTCTCCGTTTCGGATAAGAATGGCTGGAAATATGTGAGTCTGCTGCCGGTAACTGAGTCCCTGCAGGGCATTCGGACGATTCAGCTGAATACGGCCATCCTGGTCGGGCTGATTCTGCTGCTTGAAATGTTCATCATCTACGTATCCATCCGGAAGAACTACCAGCCGATCCGCCGTTTGGTTGATCTCGCCGTTCAAGTTTTTGAACCGCGGGAGCGGAAACACATGAATGAAATCGATACGATCAAATATACGTTGGAGGAGCTTTCGCTGGCCAACAGCAAGCTGGACGAGCATATGAAGGGATCTTTGCCGATTATGCGGGATAACCTGCTGTTTGAGCTGGTGAGCGGGCATATTGCAGCCTGGGATGATTTTGAACGGGAAGCAGGAAAGGTCGGTATCCGGTTTCATCATGATTACTTCACGGTTGCCGTACTATGCTGCGAAGCGGATGGAGAAGGGATAGAGAAGATACTGGATTACTGCCGGAACTATGAAGGACGGCTGCCGGATGATGTCCAAGGCTATTTCTTTAAAAGCATCTATCAACAGGAATTGATTCTGGTGTGCTCCCATGAGGAGAATTTCCCCCTCAAATCCTGTCTGGAACGGATGCAAGATGAAATATTGGAGTATACGGGCCGGCGAACGGTGATTGGGATTGGCAAGCCTAGCGCAGCTCAATTGCCGGTGGACCTCCATCTCTCCTACCTGCAGGCGCTCCGCACGGCGGAGTTTCTGCGCATCCGGAAGACAGCGACCGTGCTGATTTTTGACAACCTCGAGGTCCCCCAAACCGGAGCCGTATCCTATTTTGCCGAAATCCTGCAATCCCTCGAACTTGCGATCCTCAAGAACGATGCGGCCATGCTGGCCTCTTTGGCGGAGCGATTGATCGGTTATTTAAGCAATGACAGCCTGCCGCCGCATATGATACGGAGCGTGTACCTCAATACGGTTACCGTCATCTTCAACGGCCTCCAGCGGTTCCGTCATGACGATCAGAGCCTGCTTCGGCTAACCGAGGCGGCATTTAACCACCGTTATACGCTGGAGCAGATGATCGGAATTATCAGGGAGAGTTGTGCCAAGCTGTGCGACATGATCAGCGAAACGCTCCCCGTGTCCCGTTCGGCATCGCAGGAAGAGATTCTGTCCCTCATTGCGGAGAAAGGAATGGATCCGAACTGCTCGCTGCAGATGATGGCCGATTATTTTGATATGTCGGTCTCTAACTTCAGCCATCACTTCAAAAAAACGATGGGGCAAAATTTCAAAGAGTATATCGATCAGCTTCGCATCCAGAAATCCATTCAGCTTCTGCGGAACAGCGAGGAGACCCTTGAAGCCATCTCCCAACAGGTCGGGTACACCAACACCTCGAGTTTTATCCGTTCCTTCAAAAAGATGGTGGGCACGACACCCGGACAATATCGGAATACACATAAAGCATAAAACGAAGACCGCTGATGCCGACTAAGGCAGCTTTACAGCGGTCTTTTATAAACTTTTTTCTTTATAAGCTTCTGTGCCGGCGCTTTTTTAAGCAAAGCAGCTTCAATTTTTGAACATATACAATATTTGAATTACCTTCAGCGGGCCAAACTGGATACGCTTTCAATCGATTGATTATAAGCGCTTTCAAAAAATGAGGATGCTTAAAAAACTGTTCGTTTACGGGGCTCTTCCCCTCCGTTTAGAGTGATATGTGTCCCAAGGCAAGGCCAAGACATGGCTGCATTTCCTATGGACCAGACCAACAAACCAAACCAGGAGGTAATGGAATGAAGAAAAGGGTAAACGTTTTCATCTCGCTCGTCGCCATCACGGCCATGTTGTTAACAGGCTGCAGCGGGGCAGGAGGCGACCAGAACGAATCGGCCGAGACGCCCGGAGAGCAAACCGGCAGCAAAGTAAAGCTCACCGCCATCATTACCAAGCACCCGCTCACGAAGCCGCTGGCCGAAATGGAATGGCTGCAGAAGGTTGAGGAAACGGCGGGCGTGGACATCGAATGGCAGGAGATTACCGCAGACTGGGGACAGAAGAAAGGGACGATGCTGGCTAGCGGAGATATTCCCGATCTGTTTATCGGGCCGAACGTCATTACGGATGCCGACTTTGCACAGTTCCAGGGGCTCTTCCAGGATCTGTCCGGCATGCTTGATCAAGCACCCAACGTACAGAACATGTTTAATGAAAAACCGGATACCAAAGTGATTGCAACGCAGTCGGACGGCAAAATATACGGTCTTCCGAAATACCAGCGGTTCTGGCCGGCTTCCGCCAGCAGGCAATTCATTAACCAGCAGTGGCTGGATCACCTCGGCCTGAGCATGCCGACGACATGGGATGAGCTGTATGAAGTGCTCGTGGCCTTCAAAGAGAAGGATGCCAACGGCAATGGCGATCCCAATGACGAGATTCCGATGGATTGGCCGGGAGGCATCGGCGGATATTTTAACCCTGCGGTCCTCTTGGGCAGCATGGGCATCACGCTGACAGACGGCAGCGGGCAGGGTTATTTCGTGGAGGACGGACAGGTGAAGAACTTCCTCACCGATGACCGGTACAAAACGATGGTCATGTTCCTGAACAAGCTGTACAAGGCCGGGCTGATTAACCCGGAAGTGTTCACCCATGATTATACGAAATATCAATCCATTGCGCGCGGCGAAGGGGACACAGCCAAGGTCGGCTTCACTTGGGGATGGGTGGCTTCCGACCGTTTCGGCGAACAGCTGGCACCGCAGTATGCTTCCATGCCGCCGATGAAGGTGTCGGCAGATTATGCTGGGAAGCTGTCCTGGAGTTATGATCATTACTCCCTGAACTATGGAACCAACCATATCGTGATGTCCGCCAAGACCAAGAACAAGGAAGCGGCCATGAAATTCATCAACGAGCTCTATGCTCCCGAGGTGGGTATGCAAGTGTTGTTCGGATCCATCGGTCCGAATATTAAAGATAACGGAGACGGTACATATGCCGTTTTGCCTCCTGCCGATGCCAAGATGGATCCGGGCACATGGAAATGGACCTCAACGATGGCGGACAACGGCGCATTTTATATTCCCGATTCCTTGAAGCTGACGCTCGGCACCGATATGCAGGAGGTGCTGGGACAATCGGAGCCGCTAGAGGCTGCTTTAGAAGACGTGGATCCCGACAAGGACGTGTTCCCCGGCATGTTTATTAAATATTCCACCATGGACAATAACGCCATGAGCCTGAACAACACCAACGTGATGAATCTGGCGGAATCCAGCTTTGCCAAATGGGTGACCAAGGGCGGCGTGGAAGCCGAATGGGACGCGTACATCAAGGAGAGCGAGAAAGCAGGCCTGAAGCAGAACTTGGAAATCATGCAGAAATATTATGATGACTACATGAATCAAAACTAGGAGGGAGGATATGGAATTCCGTAAAAGACAGAACACCTTCAGACGAGATTATCAGCTGTGGATTATGATTTTTCCGGCGATTGCCGTTATTCTCTTGTTTAACTATGTCCCGATGTACGGCATCCAGCTTGCGTTTCGGGATTACGATTTCAGCCAAGGCCTGACCGGCGGAGAGTGGCGAGGGCTCGCCTACTTTCAACAATTCATCGACAGTTACCTGTTCACGGATTTGATGCGAAACACGTTTCTGATCAGTCTGGCCACGATCGTGCTCGGCTTTCCGGCTCCGATTATATTAGCTCTCATCCTTAACCAGATCCGCAGAAAAAAAATGAAGCAGCTGATGCAGACCACCGTATACCTGCCTCATTTCATATCCATTATCGTGCTGGTCGGCATGCTGAATGTGCTGCTATCCTCCGAAACCGGAGTTGTCGGTCACTTTATGAAGGCGGTGGGGCTGGGACATATCAATTTGTTAGCCTCCACCTCGACTTTTATCCCGGTGTATGTGCTCTCTGACATATGGCAGCATTGCGGCTGGAACAGCATTATCTATCTTGCAGCCTTGTCCACCGTGGATCCCCAGCTGTATGATGCTGCCAAAATCGATGGGGCCAGCCGATGGCAGACGATCCGGTATGTCGACATTCCCGCCCTCATACCCACCATCATCATCCTGTTTATTCTCAGCATGGGGAATATCCTCGGGACCGGCTTCGAGAAAATATTCCTGATGCAGAATTCGCTGAACCTTCCCGTCTCGGAGGTCATTGCCACCTACGTCTATAAAATCGGGATCATCTCCAATCAATTCAGCTTGGCTTCGGCCATCGGTTTGTTTAACACGCTCATCAATTTCGTATTCTTGTATGCGATGAACACGATCTCGAAGAGAATGTCGGAAACGAGCCTATTCTAATGATCGGGGAAGGAGAAACGGTTGTGGAACATGAACTTACCAGAACGCGCATCAACGGCAAGGAGATAGCGTTTAAGGTCACATTGGGTTTTCTGTGCGGTTTGATTTTTTTGATGATCGCCTATCCGCTGTACTTTATCATCATTGCTTCGTTCAGCGACTCAACACTCGTCTCTACGGGGAAGGTTATGTTTATCCCTAAAAACATCAGCTTTTTCGGTTACCAGGAGATTTTCAAGGATATGCGGATTTGGACGGGGTACCGAAATACGCTGTTTTACACGGTATTCGGCACCTTGGTTAACATGCTGTTTACGCTTCCGGCGGCTTATGTGCTGTCGAGAAAGGAATTTCGCGCCAGACGGATCATCATGTTTATTTTCGTGATCACGATGTTTTTTAACGGCGGGCTGATTCCTACCTATTTGTTGATGAAGGGGCTTGGCCTGACCAACACGATCTGGGTGTTTATACTCCCCTTCTCCGTGAATGTGTTCTATTTGATCATTGCGCGGACCTTTTTTGAGAACTCGCTGCCGCAGGAGCTGCATGAGGCGGCCGTCATGGACGGCTGCTCCCATTTCACCTTTTTCTTCAAGGTGGCACTGCCGCTGTCCAAAGCCTTGGTATCCGTCATCGGACTCTATTATTTGGTGGGGCATTGGAATGACTTCTTCACCGCGCTGATCTACATCCGGGACACGAAGCTCCAGCCGCTGCAAATCGTTCTGCGGGATATTCTGCTGTCGAACCAGGTGTTCTCGAGCGGTGCAGGAACAGGCGGGGATGCAGGAGGGTATGCCCAGCGCTATGCCGATCAGATCAAGTACGGGGTCATTATCGTATCGACGCTTCCGATTCTGCTCATTTATCCGTTCATGCAAAAATATTTCGAGAAAGGCGTCATGATCGGCTCCATTAAAGGGTAACGCGTTCGGCGAATGTACGAATCAAGCTTAGAAGAGTAGACAAAAAAAGGGGGCTGTCCCGAAAGATCCTGGATCTTGGGGGGACAGCCCTTTTGGAATTACGGCACATCAGAATACGAGAAGCCCGGCAGGCAATATGTATAGGGGAAATGTAACGGTAACTTATGACTGATTCCGGATCATATCCACGAAGTTCATGGCGGCAGCGGATAACGATTCATGCTTGCGGGTGCAGACCGCAATGATATTTTGCAGCTCGATTCCATCGACATAGACCCGGCTCAGTTCGCCGCGCTCCACATACTCCCGCACGACAAGTGAGGATACAAAGTTTGCGCCGTATCCGGCAATGACGGCCGTGATCGCTTCGTGCAGACCATTGAATTGCAGCGTGATCCGCGGGGAAGGCGCGCTATGGGTACGACATAAGGCAAATAACCGCTCCCGCGTTGAACTGCCTTCCTCCCGCATAACAAAAGGCTCTCTCATCATCTCATCCAGGGAGATGCGCTGATTGGCGTAACGGTGATCGGGGGATACGACAAACCATAACTCATCCCGGAACAGCTCCTCGGTCCGTATCGTATTCGGAGATTCCTCTGGCAGTCCGCCGTATATCGCAAGATCGACATCCATATGTAACAGCTGCTTAAGCGCATCGCTAGAATTCGTGGTGGTTATGCTCATTTCTACTTCTTCGTACCGCTGCTTGTATTTCGCCAGCCAGGCCGGCAGGAGAAAATGGGAAGGAAGATAAGTTGCCGCCATCCGGATTTGTCCCCTCGAACCGCTGCGATAATCCAGACAGAATTGTTCAATCTGCTGCTCGACAGAGAAGAGTCTTTTGGCAAGCGGGACGAGCTCGGCACCGGCCTCCGTCAACCCGATGCCCCTGCCTTGTGGTTTGAACAGCGTAAGGGAGAGTTCCTTCTCGAATTTTTTTACCTGGGCTGTTATGGCGGGTTGGCTTATATTTAACAATTCGGCAGCACGGGTAACACTACCCGTTGTGGCGATGACGTGAAAGAGCCGTAATGCGTGTAAATTCATGAGAAGCGCACTCCTATCCATTCATATATTCAAGTTATGTAAGTTGCTTAAATATATATTATATCTATAACAATAAATCACATACAATGATTTTGTAAGATCCAAATGGAGAATAAGGGAGGAAACGGATATGAAAAAGAAGGAAGCTGCAGCTGCAACTTGGGAAAAAGTGGACGATTACCTCACAGAACATTTGATTCCTTATGATGAGGTGCTGGAGAAGGTGTTAGCTGCAAATCGGGAGGCCGGATTGCCGGAAATTGATGTATCCAAGGCTCAAGGTAAGCTGCTGAACGTCATCGTACAGATCAAGGGAGCCAAACGAATTTTGGAGATCGGTACACTGGGAGGTTACAGTACGATCTGGATGGCTAGGGCGATTGGGGATGGCGGGCAGCTGATTTCACTGGAGCTTGATCCGCATCATGCCGAGGTTGCCAAATCCAACGTGGCATTGGCCGGACTGGAGGATAGAGTGGAAATCCGGGTAGGCGATGCCCTGAAACAGCTGGAGCAGTTGGCCGAGGAGAAGGTGGAGCCGTTCGATCTGATCTTCATCGATGCCGATAAACCCAACAATCCCAATTATTTGAAGTGGGCGTTACAGTTCTCACGGCCGGGCACCGTCATGATTAGCGATAATGTGATCCGGGATGGAGAAGTTATCGATCATCACAGCACAGACCCCCGGGTGCACGGTATCCGCAAATTCATGGATATGCTCTCCGCCCACTCCGCCATTTCCGGCACGGCAATTCAAACGGTGGGAAGTAAGGGGTATGACGGATTTTATATCGGAGTTGTATCGTGAGCTACTAGACTGAAGCATCTTCGGTTTGCGGCGATGAGTAATAAGTTAATGGCAGAAGGAAAAAGCCACACTCGGCAATCGAATTCGCAAGTATGTTTTAAAAAAGGAGGTATCCAAAGATCTTAGATCTGGCGGGATGCCCTCCTTTTTCTGTTAAGAGACGCTATTCCTCCGAATCCGGGATGACAAAAGACACGCTTGTCCCTTCATGGACCTCGCTTTGAATGGTAAGACCGCTCCCATACGTCTGAATCAACCTGCGATTCGTGTTGTAGAGGCCGATTCCTTTTTTGTCCTCTCGCGGAGCATCCAGCAACTCCTGTACTTTTTCTCTGCTCATTCCCATGCCGTCATCCTTGACCACAATCAGCGTGGAAAATTGCTGACGTTCAATACGAATTTGTACGGTTCCGCCATTGGCTATTTTCATAATACCGTGCTGTACCGCATTCTCGACCAGAGGCTGAATCGTTAAGGGAGGAAGCAGGAGGTTCATATTCTGATCCACGTTCCATCTGACATGGAGCCTGTTGCCATGTCGCTCCTTCTCAACATACAAATATGCGCGTACAAGTTCGAGTTCTTCCGATAGTGAGACAAATTTGCCGGAGTTTTGATATTGAAAGCTGATTTGCAGGTATGAACTAAAAGCCTCGTTAAGTTTTCGCATTCGTTCCACATCAATTTCACTCAAAGCGTGGATTGAATTCAAGGTGTTGAACAAAAAATGCGGGTGGATTTGCGCTTGCAGATAGGCAGCTTCCATACGCAGACGCTCGTTCACGGACTGCTTTAGCGTAATCAATGACTGGATACGGTATTTAAGCTCCATCGGATCCACTGGTTTCGTGACATAATCGTTGGCACCGGCCCGAAACCCCGCATACATGTCGGAGGGCTCACTTCGCGCCGTCAGCAGAAGCACAGGGAGCTCGGAAGAGGAATAACGCTCTCTTATCTTCCGTGTCAGCTCGTAACCGGAAATCTGCGGCATCATGACATCAGCGATTACCAAATCCCATGACCTCGTTCCGAGCAATTCCAGCGCTTCTCCGGCCGAAGTTGTTAATTGCAGGTGGTAAGGTTCAGACATCAATATACTCGCAAGCACTCGCAAATTTACAAGGTTATCGTCAACGGCTAGGATGTTCAACTGCTCTTCCGCTGACGGGACTTCTGCGGTTTGGAGCGGCTGGTCATTCAGGTCGTTCCGGCTTGCCGCCATTTCTTCATAAGCCTCGAACCGAACGGCCGATATATCGGGGGACATCTCTACGTCAGTCGAATCAGCCAAAGGAAGCGTGAAGGTAAACGTTGAACCCCTTCCGATTTCGGAGTGAACCGTCATCCAGCCGCCATGAAGCTCGACCAATTCTCTGCTGATGCTAAGGCCCAAACCTATGCCGTTGGTGTCGCCGTATCCGGGATCGCCTTGTTCGTAGGGCAGAAATACCCGCTGCTGTGTTTCCTGATCCATTCCCGTTCCCGTATCCGTTACCTCGATGAACATTTGTCCGTTCTTGGCGTTGGCCGTTACGGCAATGCTTCCTTCCTCGGTATGTTTGATGGCATTATGCAATAAATTCATGAGGATTTGCACAAGCCTCTTTTCATCAGCCATAACTGGAGGGAGGGCTTCGGATGTGTCGATATTCATTTTCAACTGCACGGCTTTTCCTTCCAGCAAATACTTCAGGATATCGATAACGCCATTTACGATAGAGGGAAGAGATAGCGGCTCGGCATGCAGTACGATTCGCTTTTCCCTCAGCCTTACGGCGTCGAGTAGATCATTCAGCAAATGCGACATCTGGCGTCCAACCTTAACAAGGAGCTGCATATCCTCCGCACTTCGATTGTTCATATTATGCTGTTCCCTGTCCGAGACACTCTGGGCGATATTCATGATCCCGTGCAGCGGCGTTCGCAGCTCATGTGACGTCTGGGCCAGAAACCGGTCTTTCATTTTGTCCGCTTTCTGCAATTCGCGGTTGAGCTTGCTGATTTTATCGACGTTGCGGAAATAACGCTTAAACCAATAGGCAGAGAAACCGATGATGGCCGCGATGACATCAACGGGGTAATACACTTTTGGAAGTTCCTGATATTTAATGAGTGCTCCCCAAATAACACTGGAGAAAACACCACTGGCTGCCAAGAGCAGAAAGATCGCGTCCTTCCTGCTTGCTGCCACCATTCTCCCGAACATATAGATCGAGATGATGATTGGCAGTATATAAAAAACGGTAAAAACTTTATACTCCACCGTCCAGAAAACAAGCGAAGCAGGCGCGATTGCAATAAATCCGGAATATAGAAGCAGGGAAACGCCATAAGCGGTAAACCATCGGCTGCGGGTCTTCAAGGTGAAACTTCTGGTCATTTTCAATATGAAAAAAGATAGCCAAGAATAAGACAAGATGGAGATTTTAAGATCCCAAGCGTAATTGATGGGCAGCCATTTCAGCAGTAAATCGTCATCTGACACTACAATCGTGACGGATGCGGTGAGAAGCAGCAGAAAAAAATCAAGAAGTGTCCATTCCCGCGGATTGAATAAGAACAAGATGCAGGAATACAGTCCGTGAAGGATGAGCACAACGAATGTAATGAGCTGAAGGTCGATGGAAAGTCCGCGTTCATCATGGATGGCTTGGCTGGATCCCAGCTTGATGGAATTTACAATTCCGCCGGCGAACGGATTCTCAAAGTTGGTAACTCGAATGATCAAGTCAATTTCTTGATCAGCAGGAGCGGGCATATAATCGACAACGAAGGGACTTCGAGCCGGTGAATAGGTGTCTTTGCCGTCTTCTCCGGTCCTGCCCATCTCTCCCATCTTAAGGCCGTTTATCTCGACGCTCGCCGAAGCCTGAATCTGTTGGATCCAGAACGATAGGGGAGCGGTTAAGGATGGATCGACCAGAATACGAAGCCGATAGGTTCCGGTACCATAGGCAGATCCGGATTCCTTCGTTTGGCTCCCCCGCCAATTTCCCGGAACCTGCACATAGCGATGCTGCGGATTGGTTTGCTCCAGCTCTTGTTTTGTGGCAAGCATGTCAGGATAGAACTCCCATTCTCCATCCAATGTTATGGACTTGGAATGAATGAGGTCCCAGCTGCGTAAGTCGAGCACCCCTTGGGAGGCTTTCGGATGGTGGGGAGGAACGAAGGTCTCGATCCAATACCACCGAATGCTGAGGAGCACGGACAGAAAAACAGCAACTGCCAATATATACTGAAGAATCTTTTTAATTTGAATGCGATAGGTATGGTTTGCAGATCGTGTTGGCACGGTTCACGTTCCCTTTTAGGTTTGGTATGGTTTAAGATCCGAGAATTCTTCTTCTTAATATACGAGAAAATGTGACGATCGTATAGCTATTCCCCAATAAAAAGCATTCGCTCGGTTCTTTGGTAGTAGCCCCAAGTAATGACGGACAAGCGTTCCGTTTACCTTTAATGAAATCGGGTAGAAAATAACCGCCTTTTACCTGTCATGAATCAGGAAAAAGGCGGTTATTGTGATCATGATTAGATTTGGGTCATTCTTTATAATGGCTACATTCCTACGTCATGCCCGGATGGACTGCCCTTTGCGTCCTGCTCCTTGGGAGTGAACGGCCACCAGTTGGCCCGGCCAAAGATACGGACCATCACCGGTACGAAGAATGGCAGGAACAGGAGTGCATAGAGCACAAGTCCAACCAGGACAACCGTTGCGATCTGCATCATGGACAGTACGCCGGACGGGTACATCGCCGCAAAGGTACCGCCAAGGATGACCACCGCAGACAGGATGACCGTACCCATGTTGCGCATGGCATGCAGAATGGCATCCTGAACATTCCAGGACTTGTTTTCGTTAAAGCGCGCCATTAGGAAGATGCTATAATCCACTCCAAGCGCGATCAGCATGACAAAGCTGAAGAACGGAGTAGCCCAGGTAATGCCGGAATACCCGAAGCCGTGAACGAAGATCATCTCCGTAACGCCGACAGCCGTAAAGTACGTGATGAGCAGTGAGACAATCAGATAGATCGGCATCACGATGGAGCGCAGCAGCACGACCAGGATAATGAAGATTCCGCTCAGCATGAGAATTACGGTTCGCGAGTAATCTTCATTCGATATGTTCTGCAAATCGTTGTTCGTGCTGGTAATGCCGCTGATGGCAACCTCGGCGTTCTCCAATTTCGTGTCGTTTACTGCGCGATCCACCGCCGCTTGTATCTGTTCGACGCTGCCCAGCGCTTCTTCGCTGTACGGATTGGTTGCCAGAACCACATCCAGCGTCATCACTTTGCGGTCATCGCTGAGATAGGTATCGAATACCGTCTGGAATTCTTCATTCTCAAGGGCTTCCTGCGGAATGAAGAACCCGCTGAGCTCTTCATCCTGAACGTCCTGGATCTGCTGCAGATAATCCTGAGCGGAATGCAGTCCGTCCGTAATTTGTTTCAATCCGTCCGCACTGGAATTCAGTCCTTCCGTCAGCTCTCCGATCTGGCCGGTTAGGTCGCCAAAGCCGTCGGCAAGCTGCTTTTGGCCGCCCTGCAGCTGGTCCAGACCGCCCGTAATGGAAGGAATTTGGCTCACGATCTGTCCTTGCCCATTAGCTGCCTGCGAAAGGCCGGATTGAAGCTCGGCGATACCGGCCACGAGCTGCTGAAGACCGTCGGCAAGCGCCGTTTGCCCGGCAGCTGCCTTAGCGTAGCCGGCATTGGCTTCCGATAATCCTGCAGACGCGCCTTTAAGCTGCTCGGAGATTTGTCCTAACCCTGCTGCCAGCTCGGCTGTGCCTGCGGCCGTTTGGGTAACGGTACCTTTAATGGTTTGGTAGTCGGTATCCTGAACGAGTTCCGGATGGCTGCTCTCCAATCCCGTGAAGGAGCCTTCAAGTCCGCTCAGTGCGGCCGCAACACCGCCCAGCTGCTCTTTAAGTCCGGCAACGCCGCCGTCAAGAGCTGTTAATCCGGTATCAAGCTGTTTATAACCTTGGAGAAGCTGGGCATGGGCTGCAGCTAACTCTTTCGCGCTTTTCGCAGCCTGCGCAAGTCCGGTTTTGAGTTCGCCTGCACCTGCGCTGCCGCTCTGGATTCCTTTTTGAATGGCGCTGAGGCCTTGGCCAAGCTCCGTGATGCCGTCCTTGAGGTCGGCGGTTCCCTTAGTCAGCTCTTTGGCTCCCGCTGCGGCTTCATTCAGCTTCGGCGTATTCTCGCTGAGCTGCTTGCCTGCTTCGGATAGTCCATTCTGAATCTGGGTCAGTCCGTCTTGGGACTCTCCCAATCCTTCATTTAACGTTTTGACTTGAGTTGGAATGAGGAAATCGTTGATTTGCTCACCGGTTGGACGGGAGAGCCCGCGTACGCTGGACACGCCATCCACCTTTTCCACTTCACGGCTGATTTTTTCCGCGAGTCCCATGTATTCCGCCGTATCCATCCGGTCATCGTTCTTGATCACGATGGTGGATGGCAGCGATTGTCCGGGACCGAAGCTGTCCGAAATAATGTTAAAGCCCTTAACCGAAGCGTAACTTGGCCCGATTTCCTCCAGGCTGTTAAACGACAGCTTGCCGCTGTACGTAGCCAGGAAAGGGGCCACGATAACAGCTACGACAAGCAGCGCAGCCCAAGGACGCTTAAGAGAGAAGGAACCTGCCGCTCCCCAAAGCTTATTTTCGCTATGCTCCAGCTTGCCGCGTGACGGCCAGAAGAGTTTCTTCCCAAGGACCGCCATGAAGAACGGCACGACTGTAACCAATGCAAGAAGCATAACGGCGATGCCGATCGCAACCGCAACCGCGGATTTGTACAGAATGAATTTGGATAACCCGATAGCTGCAAAGCCGACAAATACGGCAAGCCCGGAATAAAGCACGGTGCCGCCGGCTTTTCGGTAAGTCTCGATGATCGCCGTCTTGGTATCCTCCGACGTGGTGAGTTCTTCCTTAAACCGGCTGATCAGCAGGATGCAGTAGTCGGTCCCGATACCGAACATGACGGCCACCATAAAGATCTGGGTAAAGGTCGATATCGGGAAGTTGAACTGGTCCACGAGAAAAGAGACAACCGACTGCGACACGATATAACTGAGCCCTACGGTCAACAGCGGCACGAACGGTGCGACGAAGGAACGGAATACAACGAATAGTATGAGGAGAATAAAGACGACTGTAATATATTCCGTTTTCTTCAGGCCTTCCTCCGAGCTGACGATGGTATCTTCATTAATGAGTCCTTCGCTTGTCAGGTAATGATCCGCTTGAACGCCTTCGAGCACCTGATCGACCTTCTCGGGCAGCTCTTTCACCGCTTCCTGGCCTCCGCTGACCTGAAGCGCGACCATGATGGTCTTGCCGTCTTTGGCAATCAGTGTGTCTTCCAGCTCCGTTTGCGTGAACGGTTCATTGATGGAATCGATATGGAGGCTTTCTTTTTTGTCATTTAAAGCTTGAACGCCCTCCCGTATGCTCTCCTTATCCGTTTCGCTTAACCCATCGGGTTTATTGAAGACGAGCGCAACCTGGTGAAGGGTTTCCCCGCCCTCGCCGCCGGAGGCTTCCTTGAGAATTTCAGCAGCGCGTGAAGAGGTGTAACCGTCCGGTACGGATAATTGCCCTTTCTCCCGCACCAAGTCCGACATGGATGGCGCGAACAAAAACAGCACGACTGCGGCTGCCAGCCACAGCACGATAATGGCCCATCTTGCTTTCAGTATGGCTTTCAATTCTTTCTCCCCCCTGATTCCAACATCAATTGCCCCAGTTTCTCGAACATCGAGATAAACATTTCGATATCTTTTTCTTCAAAATGCTGCAGGTAAGGGGAGATGATCTCCCTCATCTGCTCCTGGGCAGATTCAAAAATCGTATGTCCGTATTCCGTTAAAGTCAGATAAACCAGCCTGCGATCTGCTTCGTCCCGGGTTCTGTCAATAATGCCGGCATCCACGAGACGATTGACGATAGCGGTAATCGAGCTCTTGCCGACGGCAAGCGTTTCCGCCAGATGGGATGAAGTACAGTGATCCATGCTGTTGATAATGCGCACAACCTGAAACTGGTCATTGGTCAGATCTTCACCGAGATGTTCCCGAATCTGGGCGTTAATCCGCCGGGTGACCAGCAGGTAGACATCCACATATCGGTCGATCCATTGCTTTGCCTTGTCGTTCAACAATAGTTCTCCTTTCAAATAGTTCACGTATGAAATAGTTTCATTAATGAACTATATGGCAGGAGGAAAGAAAAGTCAAATGTCCGCATGACGGAAAAGGCAGACGGCCCTGGAATAAAATCCTCTTGGCCGGTCTGCATGACGTTTAATCGAACAGGCAATGTCCTCGATCAAAGGGGGAGGCTAGAACTTACCTCGGGTAATACGAATATCCCGGATATTTCACGACAGGCCACTTTTCCTTGCGCAAAGCATCGGTGACTTCGGTTCCAACTCTCAGGTTATCCTGGACCAGGTCCCGAGGGGTCAAGGCCATCCATTGATTCAGGGAAACATCCTCGAACCGGTCGCTTCTGAACATTTCCAGAAACCATAAGGATTCCGTGCCCGTGTTCTGTATGTAGTGGCCGAAGGCAAAGGGGACATATCCCACATCACCGGCTCTGTAATCAAAGGTCCGCGCCGCTCCATTGCCGGCAAACACGGTCATGCGTCCTTGTCCGGCCAGGTAATACTGCCATTCATCCTGATTCGGATGCCAATGAAGCTCCCTCATGGCGCCCGGTTTGATCTCAACGAGCGCGGCTGCAACGGTTTTGGAGATCGGAAAATTGCTGGAATCCACGATTCTTACGCTTCCGCCGGGGGTTATGATCGGTTCTTGCGCCAGCAGCCGGTGCTTGAAACTTAGCGGCACTGTTCCGTAAGGGGATTGGACCTTCTGGCTTTCGAGCGAACCTGGCACCTGATCCTGAAAAATATAAACCTGTTCCTTCGGGATATGGTCAAAAGCGTTCTCCGGAACGCCGAAGTTGGCGGACAGCACATCCTTTGGCGTATGGGCAAACCAGTCGGAGATCGATAAGGTGTTCAGGTCCGAGAAGTGGCCGTCGTCAAAAACCAGCAGGAATTCACAGCCTTCCTCGAGTCCCTGGATCGAGTGGGGGAGACCGGCAGGAAAATACCACAGATCGCCGGGCCCCACATCCGCGATGAAATTTCTACCGCTTGCATCCATTGCCGTAATTCTTGCGCTGCCCCAGATCATATAGGCCCACTCGGCCTGCTGATGCCAATGAAGCTCCCGAACGCCGCCGGGCGTGAGGCTCATATTGACGCCCGCCAGCGTGGTGGCAACCGGCAGGTCCCGTACGGTAATCTCCCGCGACCAGCCGCCATGATTCAACTGCATATGCGTGTCGGAGAACGACATTTTCAGATTGGGCATCAAGCCCGCATCCGTTGCCGGTGGCACAAGCATGTCGGGATTCTCGATATCCCTCATCACATCCCGAGGGCCATAGTCCGGCCCGCCTGCTCCGTCGCTGCGTATCGGCTGTGGTATGCGGTCATGAGTTCCTCTGTTCCGGTTCTGATCCTCCATCAATCTGCATCTCCCTCCATATGGTTTTTACGTAACCTATCCGGTTAAACTGCTATCCATTAAGTTTATGAGCCAGCGCTTGGCTAATATGTTGAGGAATGCGAGGTCATTCCATGGCGGGTTTCGCAATGACATATCTCACTTCAAATCGATAAGACAGTTGACATTTGAAAGCGCTGCACATACAATAAGTCTCAAATAGATCTATGATAGATCTATCATAGATTCAGGAGGGACACGCATGAACCACAATGAGCTGCTGCTTGCTTTCTATGGCGATGATTTCACGGGCTCGACGGATGCGATGGAGGCGCTGGCCCGAAGCGGTTACCGCACGGTGCTGTTTTTGGAAGCTCCTTCGCTTGATCGGCTTAAGAAGTTTGTAGGCCTGCGCTGCATAGGGGTAGCGGGTACCAGCAGAGCCAAATCCCCTGAGGATATGGAGACCGAGCTCCGGCCGGTGTTTGAGAAGCTGTCCATGAGCGGTGCGCCGCTCGTTCACTATAAGACATGCTCCACCTTCGATTCTTCACCGGAGGTTGGCAGTATCGGCTGCGCAATTGGGGTGGCAAGAGACTATTTTCCCGATCAGGTTACGGTTCCGCTGCTGGTCGGAGCCCCCCGCTTAGGACGCTATACGCTGTTCGGCCAGCATTTTGCGAAAATGCAGGATACGGTGTACCGCTTGGACCGGCATCCCGTCATGTCGCAGCATCCTTCCACGCCGATGCATGAGGCGGATCTGCGTCTTCATCTGGCGGCGCAGACGGCCGATACCATTGCTTTGATGGATATTGTCGAATTGGATGGAGACCAGGATGCGGTTCTTGGCCGTTATCGTGATAAACTGGGAGAGAAGCCGGGAATTCTGCTGTTCGATGCGCTGGATGAGGACAGGCTCAAGCGTTGCGGGCAGCTGATTCAGGACAAGCCGGAAGGGGCGGGGGCATTCGTTGTCGGTTCGTCCGGCGTCGAATACGCCTTGGCCGCCCATTGGGATGAGCTTGGACTTGCTTCCCCTTCGCTGGAGGATAGCACGGCCAAAGCGCCGGTCCGGCCTACCGATACGATTCTGGTGGTGTCCGGGAGTGCCTCGCCGGTCAGTCGGCTTCAGATTGAGCGGGCGATAGCCGCAGGGTTCCGCGGCATTCGCATTACGCCAGACGTGATCGAGGATACCCATGATACTGCCCAGTCGGAACTTGTTCAGCAAGCTGTAGACATTCTCGCCGAGGGACAAAGCGTGGTGCTCTATACGGCGCTTGGCCCGGAGGATGAAGCGATCGGTGAGACGCGAACGCGGTTGAAGGCCATGGGACTGATCGGAGCGGAAGCGGGCGAGTTTATCGGCAGAAGCCTCGGGAAGTTAACGAAGCGGGTCATGGATCAAGCCAGGCTCCGCCGGATTGTCGTCGCTGGAGGAGATACCTCCGGTTTTGTCACCAGCGAAATGGGCGCCTACGGGCTGGAGATGATATGGGACGTGTCCCCCGGGGCTCCGCTGTGCAGGGTATATTCGGATGACGCCGGCCTTGACGGTCTGGAATTGGCCCTCAAGGGCGGGCAGCTGGGATCGCCGGATTATTTTATCAAAGTACGGGATGCCGGGTTCCCTGAACCGGATCAATAGCATGGGATCAATAGCCAAGATAGGAGAATCAACGAATGATGATGGATAAAAGCAAAGGGACCACTTCTTCTCTTCTGTTAAAAGACGTGGCCTACAATGAAATCAAGGAAAGCATTCTGAACGAGAAGTTTGAGCCGGGACGATTCTTGTCCGAGCGGGAATTGATTGAGCTGCTGGGGATGAGCAAGACACCGATTAAAGCAGCGTTGACGCGGCTGGAAGCTGAGGGCTTTGTCACGGTCTCCTCGAAGCAGGGCATTATCATCAATGATTTATCCGTGAACCGGATCGTGGATATCTACGATCTTCGGATCGCGCTGGAGACGTTCAACTGCCAGCAGGTCGAATCCAGACTGACGCCGGAGCAGGAGCAGGAGCTGGAGAGCAATTTAGCCGAAACTGCCGATATCGTCAGCCGGCTCGACGTCAAGAATTTCGCCCAGGCCGACCATGATTTCCACCTGATCATATGCGAGTGCACGAGCAATCAGGAAATCCACCGGGTGCTGCTGAACTACCATGATCATCTTCAGCGAATCACCCGGCGGCATCTGCGGAAGGATCCGCACCGGATGGAGAAGTTCCTGGAGGATCACTGGAAGATCTATGAAGCCTTGAAAACCGGCAAGGAGAGCAGCGCCGACGTGATGCGCAAGCATCTGCAGGAATCAAAGCAAGCGCTTTTTATATAACAGAGAGATACGGGATCACACCGCGATTTTGAATTACATCAAGGGGGAGAGACAATGAAGGCTGTATATGTGGAGGATGCGTACAAAGTTGTCGTTAAAGACGTGGACATACCGGAGATCGGGGCAGGTGAGGTGCTGATCCAGGTAAAAGCAGCCGGCATTTGCGGCTCGGATATTCATACCTACAAAGGACTGCACCTGTTTCGGAAGCCGCCTGTCATTATCGGCCACGAAGTGTCCGGCGAAATCGTGAAGGTGGGCAAGGACGTCACATCCTTCCGGATCGGCGATCGGGTAACCGTGGAGCCCCAGGTCGGCTGCGGCAAATGCGATTACTGCCTGACTGGTAGAACGAATTACTGCGCGGAGCGGGGAGCACCGGGCCTGAAGGGCTGGTACGGTTCGATGGCGGAGTATTTTGCGGCGCCGGAAGCATGCGTCTTCAAACTGCCGGATCAGCTGGACCATGAGCTGGGCGTGCTGGTTGAGCCCTTCGCGGTAGGGGTCCATGCGGTACGCAAAGCCGGGATCGAAGTCGGAGACAAGGTCGCCATTCTCGGTGCCGGACCGATCGGGCTGCTCGCCATGACGGCTGCGAAGGCTGCCGGCGCTACAACGCTCATGGTGACGGACGTCATGGATTATGCGCTTGAATCGGCGAAGGAGATGGGGGCTACTCACACCTTAAACATCCGCGGCAAGGAACGTTGGACCGAGGAAGCCAAGTCGGAAATCGATGGCGAATTTGATAAGGTGCTGATTGCAGCCGGGGTTCCCGGGATCGTGGATGATGCCCTTGCCTTGCTTCGCAAAGGCGGCCGCTGCGTAACGATAGCGATGTTCCATGGCACGCAAACCTTCGATATCGTGAATCTGCAGCAAACCGAGAAGGAAATCGTGGGCTGCATGACGTATACGCGCGAGGATACCATATCGGCCATCGATTTATTAGCCAGCGGAGCGGTGGACGTCAAAGCCGTCATATCCCATCGACTGTCTTATGAAGATGCAGCGGAAGGGTTCCGCCTGGTAGACAAGAAGGAAGATTCGTCCCTGAAGGTCATCGTCACCTTTTCATAATCAACATTTCCCCGCAGCTTCTGCTTCTAGCGGCGGAGGCTGCAGGAACTTCATATCAGATTGGGGGAACGACAAATGTGGAAAAGACTCGCAGTTGTCATGGTGGCTGCACTGCTCATTGTAAGCGCTTTATTTATGACGAAGCCGAATACGGATGAGGGCCCGATGAAGCTGAGGCTCGGTCATATTACGGGCGAATCCGATCCGTGGCATCTGGGCGCGCTCAAATTTGCGGAATTGGTGAAGGAAAAAACGGGCGGCGAGATCGAGGTAGAGGTGTATGCCAGCTCGATGCTCGGGAATGACCGTGACCTGATCGAAGGGATGCAGATCGGATCGGTGGATTTTGCGCTGCCGGCGGGCGTGTTATCGAATTTCTACAGTCCTTATGCCATCTTGGAGCTGCCGTATTTGTTCCGGGACAAGCAGCATTTGGAGAACGTGCTCTATGGGGATGTCGGCGATGAACTGAAGCAGAGCTTGCTCGACAATGCCGAGGTCCGCGGTCTGGAGTTCTGGATGAGAACCCCGCGCGAGCTGACCGCCAACAAGAAGATTGAAACGCCAAGCGATCTGCGCGGTTTGAAAATCCGCGTGCCGGAAATTCCGGCTTCCATTGCGGCTTGGGAAGCGATGGGCGCGACGCCGACGCCGATGGCCTTTGGCGAAGTCTATTCATCGCTGCAAACCGGGGTTATTGACGCGCAGGAGAATCCGGTTGCTTTTACGGCCAGCTCCAAGATTCAGGAAGTGCAGAAATATATGATGATGACCGATCATGTATACGGTTACGTGATGCTCGCAATGAGCGAAGTGACGTATCAACGCTTGAATGAGTCTCAGCGGCAGGCTATTGAAGAAGCGGCCAAGGAAGCGACGGAATACGAGAATCAGCTGGTCTTTGAACAAGAAGAGCAGATCATCAATGAGCTTAAGGAATTCGGTACGGAGTTTGTGGAAGTGGATAAGGGACCGTTCGAGACGGCAGCCAAATCGGTGCATGAACGCTTTGCCAACATGTACGGAAGAGAGCTGTACGACAAAATCATCAACACGCCATAACTATTTTTTCTTCAAGAGGGGGGATAAGCCATGCGGCAGACATTAAAAGCGATCGATACGCTCAACAAACTCGTGGGCATCGCAGTGGCCATGATCCTGGGTGTCATGTCCATCCTGATTATCATGCAGATTATATACCGGATTGTCGGATATCCGCTTCACTGGTCCGAAGAGCTTGCCAGATACTTGATGGTTTACCTTGTATTCCTGGGTTCCTCGCTGGCGCTGCGCCATCATCGGCTGGTAGCGATCGAGCTGCTGCCGGAGCTGGTGAGTGAAGTCAACCGAAAGGTGATTCGAATCACCGTCATGGCGATATGCATCGTGTTTTTCGTTCTTTTGCTGGTCCAGGGCATCGATATTCTGGGCCGGGTCTCCGTACAATCGTCAGCAGCGATGGGGCTTAGCATGTCGGTTCCTTATGCAGCTATTCCGATTGGAGCGGTGCTGCTCATCATGAATGCGGTAGCGGTCATTCTGGAAACGATCGTTTCCGATACCATACCGCCAGCGAAGGAGGAAGGATTATAATGCCTACCGTACTATTCGGATGTCTGATCCTTTTCTTCGCCATCAGTGTCCCAATTGCCGTATCGATGGGGATGGCGTCGGCGGTAGCGATCTGGTGGGAAGGCGGCACGCCGCTGCTTGTACTCGTACAGCGCTCGTTCACGTCAACGGATTCATTCCCGCTCATGGCGATTCCGTTCTTCGTGTTCGCGGGTACCTTGATGGAATTCGGCGGGATTTCAAGACGACTGGTGAACCTGGCGAATGCGCTTACAGGCCATTTGCCTGGCGGACTCGGACTTGTAACGATTGTAACCTCGATGTTTTTTGCCGCTATATCGGGTTCTTCCGCCGCGGCAACCGCGGCGCTGGGCAGTATCCTGATTCCGGCCATGATCTCCCGGGGGTATCACAAGAACTTTACGGGTGCCCTTCAAGCGACGTCCGGTGAGTTGGGGGTTATCATTCCGCCAAGCATTCCGTTGATTCTATACGGGGTAGCTGCCGAAACTTCCATCGGCGATCTGTTTATGGCGGGTCTCATTCCGGGAATTATGATTGGTTTATCGCTTATGATTGCCGTTTATATTATTGCGAAACGAAAAGGCTATGCGCGCGAGAAGAGAAAGACGCCGACAGAAGTATGGCAGGCCTTTAAGGAATCCTTCTGGGCCGTCCTGATGCCGATCATTATTCTTGGCGGAATTTACGGCGGTATCTTTACGCCGACCGAGGCTGCCGGCGTTGCCGTAGCGTACGCATTCATTGTCGGCGTATTCGTATATAAAGAGATTAAATTCTCCAAGCTGATTAACATTCTGACGCAATCCACGATTACAACATCCGTGATCATGTTCATCATTGCAAGCGCCGGGTTGTTCAGCTGGATCATGACGCGTGAAGGAATTCCGCAGGCGGTTGCAGGTTTCTTCGTGAACATATCCGATAATCCGATTGTGTTCCTGCTGCTGGTCAACGTGTTCCTGCTCATCGTGGGCATGTTCATGGAATCCAATGCGTCGATCATCATCCTTGCCCCTCTGCTGGCGCCGGTAGCAGCTGAATTCGGGATTGACCCGACCCATTTCGGTATCATTATGATCGTCAACCTGGCAATCGGGATGTGCACGCCGCCGCTCGGCATCAATCTGTTCATATCGGCCCAGATCGCGAAGATCCGGCTGGATCAGATCACAAAGGGGATGGTGCCGTTCTATATTGTGTTGATCATTGACCTGTTGCTGATCACGTATCTTCCGCAATTGTCGATGTTCCTGCCGAACTTGTTAGGCGGTAAATAGCAGTACGGGTCGAGCTCGTCAAATGAGTGGTTAAATTTGAAGTAGAATAAACGCTGAAATACAGGAGGCAGATATCATGGCTAGCGCGGAAACGATTAGAAAAGAACTGCAGCATACCGGCAAATATATGATGCAATATGACCTCGCGTGGGGTAATGCGGGGAATATCTCCGCCAGAACGGAAGGGGACCGTTATGTGGTTACGGCCAGCGGGACTTTCCTTGGCGAACTGGAAGAATCGGACCTGATCGAATGTGATCTGTCCGGAAATGTATATGGAGCACAGGGGCGCAAACCGTCCAAAGAAACACCGATGCATCGGGCGATTTACGAGAGCCGTCCGGAGATCGGCGCAGTGCTCCATGCTTCTCCGTTCTATACAACACTTATTGCCTGCTCCGATCTGGAGCTCCCGTCCAACATGTTCGTAGAGACCATGTATTATCTGGAGCGAATCGAACGGGTGCCTTATTATCATCCGGGCAGTGACGCGCTGGGCGAGGGCGTTCGGGATAAGGCCAAGCTCGCCGATGTGCTGCTGCTGGAGAACCATGGCGTGGTTGTGTACGATACGACCATTCGCGAAGCGCGGATGGCCCTGCAAACGTTGGAAGTGGCCAGTCGGATGCTGATTACGTCGATGAGCGCCAAGGTGGGTATTCAGGGTCTTGGTCCGGAGACGGAGCGGGAATTCCTGGAGAAGGCAGGTTATAAGCCTAGGCGCGATTGGAGCTTGTAGGATTCGCGAAAGAGTGAGAAGAAGCATGCTTCCGGATGAAGAAGTCCGGAAGCATTTTTTTATTGTCGGAACATGGAAGGAATGCTCTATATGTCTTCGCGGAAAGGTGCAATACGTTTTCCAAGCGTGAGACCCGTCCATACCAGCAGCAGGGTGATCGGCAGGGCGATGATGGTTCCGAGGGCGAGTGAAGTCATATTGATGATGTCTGCATGAAGCAGGCGATAGAGCGCATATATCCCGTACGGAATTTCAAGGATGGCGGCAGTAATGACACCCGGGGTGTATGCCCACAGGGCGATCGATGCTCCCACGTGTTTCACGCCATCCAGCAGGAACACCGTAACAAAGCCCGCGAACAGCGCGTTGAATGGGCTGCTGCTTTCGAAGTTAAGAGCTGTAAAGGCCGTTACGCTTGTGAGAATGAAGCCGATCAGCAGGACGGCAAATGTGAATTGCAGGGTGATGTGTTTATCCCATGGAATGGAAACAGGCGAGAATGGGGAGACTCTGGGGTTATTCTTGTTCTTCCTTAGCCACCATTCCATCGTGGCGATCTCTTCTCCATCGTGAATGAAAAATACAACCGGCAGCAGCCACAACATCATGGCGAAACTCCAATCTGGCATGATGGACAGCATGATCCTCATTTCTCCCTTCCATCTAACAATATTAGCGATACGGATATAAATTGAGTAAACACTCAAATTCAGTGGACAAAAGAAGCTGATGCAGAGAGGTTCTTTCTGTTCTGCGATCAGCTTTTCTATTCGATCCTTCCTGAGATGAACATCGCGACTTAGGATTCTTCATTAAAACCATGCATGAGCAGCCGGACGAGCTCGCGAATATAGGATTCGTCCCCGAGCGGGAGCGCTTCCTGCCCGAAACGGGAATGGAGCATGCAATAGACCAGGATGGAGGAGGTCATCATCATCAACGCAACCTGAATCGTTTGTTCCGGTTGATGCTTCGATTCCGCCGCCTGTTTGAGTATGCTGCTGCCTGTGGTCCCAAAACCTTCGATCAGCCGGGACACCTCATTGGATACCTCGGCATCCCTTATGAGTTCAGGTGACCAAATGAGCATCAGATAATCCATGTTCGTCCTGAGGAACCCGAGGTACGCTAAGCCGTATTGAAACAGGGCTTCCTCCGCAGGAAGCTTAGACAGTTCACCCGCATCCTCTTGAAGCTGCGCAACAAAGGAAAAATTGTTCACGAGGTAGAGCAGCAGCTTCCGCTTATCTCCGAAGTGGTAGAAGATTAGCCCTTCGGCAACGCCGCTTTCAGAAGCAATCTCTTTGGTTGTCGTCGCATGAAATCCCTGCTGCGAGAACAGCTTCAGAGCGGCGTTCAATATCCGTTCCTTCTTGGCATTTCGTTTGCTTGTTGCAGGCATAGGCAGATGGCTTCCTTTTTTGATTACATGATGAATTTAATTTACTGAGTGTTTACTCAAGAGTATAATCGATTCCCAGGTATTGTCAACCCTCGAAATATCAAGGCATGGAATGTTCTAAATTTTCATTGTTATTGATAATAATGAAGGGAGGATTTGTATAAAGCATGCTGCCTATGTGATGGAGAAGAGGAGAATCACATCAATTGCTTGTCTGTTTTTCGGCATGCAGTTTATGTGTTTTTTTGTTCTCTTTTTTTACGAATTCTTGCGTCTTCTCGAATGGCAGAGCGAAATTTTCGAAGAAAGGGGAATGTCGGTTGTCTAATAATGAAAGCGTTTTACACAGCAAGAAACCTAAAAGCGCAGCGATAAGAAAAAGGCTCTGGGGTGAGCATGCTTTAGCCTATGGATTTCTGGCACCCTCCATCATCTTGTTTATGATGTTCCTGTTCTACCCGATGCTGAAATCGGTTTATCTCAGCATGACGATAACGGATCCGCGGGGTCAGGTTGTTGAATTTGTATGGTTGGAGAATTTTATCCGGCTTCTATCAACCGAATCATTCTATAAGAATCTAGGCGTAACGCTGATGTTTATTTTGTTTACCGTGCCCACCTCCCTGATATGGTCACTGTTTCTTGCCGCCATTACCCACAACAAGCTGCGAGGGATGAAGGTGTTTCAGTTTGTCTTCTCATTGCCGATTGTCATTTCCGTCGGGACCGGCTCGATTATATGGTTCTTGCTGTTTCATCCTACGGCGGGCATGCTGAACTATTTTCTAAGCCTCGTTCATCTCGGGCCGATCCCTTGGTTAACCGATCCTTCCTGGGCTCTGATCTCGATCTCGATCATGACGATCTGGATGAACATGGGGTTTCTGTTTATTGTGCTGTCCAGCGGTTTACAGGGAGTTCCGGAGGAAATATACGAGAGCGCTAAAATGGACGGCTCCGGGCCGATCCGGACCTTTATCCAAATCGTACTGCCGCTGCTGTCACCCACGATTTTCTTTGCTTTGATTGTATCGGTTATCGGTGCATTCCAAGCATTCGGACAAATTCACATCCTGACCAAGGGTGGCCCGATCAACTCCACCAATGTCATGGTTTACTCCATTTATCAGGATGCCTTCGTCAATTTCCGGTTTGGCATCGGCAGCGCACAGGCACTGATCCTGTTTGCGATTATTCTGCTCCTTACGCTGCTGCAGTTTAAAGTTCTGGAAAAGAAGGTGCATTACCAATGACCCTGCGCGGAATCACGTCCCTGTTCACCTATCTGCTGCTCATCCTCCTGTCTTTGATTGTGTTATATCCGCTCATCTTTACGGTGTTCTCATCCTTTATGACCGAGAAGGAGGTCGCTAATTTTCCACCGCCGCTCTTCCCGTCGAGCTTTTATCTGGGCAATTTTACGGAGGCCATCTCCGGCTTTCCGATTATTCGCTTTATTCTGAACAGCTTCATCGTCTCGTCGGCCATCATGATCAGTCAGGTCATTACATCGAGTCTGGCCGCATACGCGTTTGCATTTCTGAATTTTAAGGGCAAGACACTGCTGTTCGGACTCTTCTTGTCAACGATGATGATTCCTTGGGAAGTCACGATTATTCCCAATTATCTGACTATTAAGGATTGGGGCTGGATGGACAGCTACCAGGGATTGATTGTGCCGTTTATGGCAGGGGCTTTTGGCGTGTTTTTGCTGCGCCAGTTTTTTCTGCAGCTCCCGCGTGAGCTGTTTGATGCGGCGAAAATCGACGGGTGCGGTCATATCCGCAGTTATCTGTCCATGGTGCTGCCGTTGTCCCGGTCTTCCATTGCTACCTTGGCGGTGTATACCTTTCTGACGCACTGGAATCACTTCTTGTGGCCGCTTTTGATCACGAACCAGGCCTCGATGCGAACCGTGCAGATCGGGGTGGCTATGCTGCAGCATGCTGAGGTGATGTCATGGAACCTGATTCTGGCCGGCGTGACCATAGTGCTGATCCCTTCCTTTGTGCTGCTGGCATTTGGCGTTAAACAATTGGTGCGCGGAATTACCGCTGGTGCGTTGAAAGGTTAGTGCGGTGGTTGGCCTGTCATAGGCAGGTTTATCATAAGAAAATTTTTACGAACGAAAGGGGAGGGAATCGCGGATGAAAAGAAGAACGAGGCTGGTTAGTATCGTGTTAGCTGCGATCATGCTGCTGCTTAGCGCATGTAACATTAACATGGGCGAGGAGTCTGAAAAAGGGGGGGATCCCGTACCAAAGACCGATGCCGGCACTCAAAAAGTGGTGTTCTGGCATGCGATGGGAGGCGCGACAACCAAGGTGGTTGATCAATTAGTCGCTAACTTTAACGCTTCGCAGGACAAGGTGCAGGTAGAGGCGGTATATCAGGGAACCTATGATGACCTGTTAAGTAAGCTGAAGGCGTCGATGGGTACAAACGAGGGACCGTCCGTGGTCCAGATGTACGAGATCGGCAGCCGGTTTATGATCGATTCCAAACTGATTACACCCATGCAGGAGTTCATCGATGCGGATCAGTGGGATGTGTCGCAGCTAGAGCCTAACATCAGCGGGTATTATACGTTTGAGGATAAGCTGTATTCCATGCCTTTCAACTCCTCTAATCCGATACTGTATTACAATAAAGACCTGTTCAAGGATGCAGGGCTCGATCCGGAAAGTCCGCCCCAGACGTTTGAAGAACTGAAAATCGCGGCAGACACGATATCGAAAAAAGGGAAGGCGGTTGGAGCGAATTTTGCCATATACGGCTGGTTTATGGAGCAGTTGTTTGCCAATCAGGGTGCGGAGTATGTGAACAACGGCAATGGCAGAGACGATTTGGCGACCGAGTCGCTTGTCAATACCGAGCCTGGTGTGAAGGTGCTGACTTGGTGGAAGGATCTGATCGATTCCAAGGCAGCCAATAATCTGGGACGTAAAACCGATGATTCCAAGAAGGCCTTTTCGGCCGGTCAGGTCGCCATGATCCTGGACTCAACCGCAGCCTTGAAGGGACTTGTGGATAGCGCGGAAGGCAAATTTGAAGTAGGCACAGGCTTCCTTCCGAAGCCGGAAGGAGCTGGAGAAGGCGGCGTTATCGTGGGCGGAGCAAGCCTCTGGATGATGAACAGCCGTCCTGAAGCAGAGCAAAAAGCCGCATGGGAGTTTATTAAATTTTTAACCTCCCCATCGGAGCAGGCATACTGGCATATCAATACCGGGTACTTCCCGATTACCACGAAGGCGTATGAAGAAGAAAGCGTGAAGGAGAATCTGAAGAAATTCCCGCAATTCCAAACGGCCATTGATCAGCTGCACCAGACGAAGCTGGTTAAAGCGACCCAGGGGGCGGTGATGGGCGTATTCCCCGAGGCAAGACAGATTGTGGAAGGTGCGATTGAGGAGGTACTGAACAATAAAAAGTCACCACAGCAGGCCTTGGACGACGCAGCGAAAGAAATTACGACCAAAATCCAGGATTATAACCGTACCGTGAAGTAGTATAGATGTGGAGCCAGGGCTAAACGGTGGGTGAGGAGCAGCGAGAAACACCTCTTCATTGAGTAGAGGCAACCTGTGTATGCCCGGGTATTTGATTGGCATGGAGGTTAGATAGAAACCCACCTCACAACCGCAAGCGACGGAATCATGATTACCTACGTTCTCTTGAGGCTATACTGGTGGTGTTTGAGTTTACAAAAGAAACGCGAAAGCGTATACTCAGACAAAATAACCGTTAATTAGAGTACCTCACCGAATAACAGCTACTTCGTGAGGAAATTCCCTTCCTCTTGTGTTAACACTCACATTTAGGGCGTATATAACGTTATTCGAAACTGAATGCCCCTATCCCGGATGAATGCGATTAATCGCGCTTATCGGATGGAGGGCGTTTTTTCATATCGTTGCGGACATAGACAGGGGATAGACAAGATGAGCAGATTGACGAAGGAATTGGCGCAAGAAATTGTAACGCGGACGATGCAAGTGATTCATTATAATGTAAACGTCATGGATGAACGGGGGCGGATTATCGGTTCTGGCGACCGCTCGCGCTTATATCAGAAGCATGAAGGGGCGCTCATTGCGATTGAGAGGAAAGGTCGCTTCGAGATTGACGAGGAAAGCGCGCGCAAGCTGCAAGGGGTGCTGCCCGGAACGAATCTGGCCATTCACTTCCAGGGCGAAGTTGTTGGGGTCATTGGCATTACCGGCGATCCGAACGAGGTGACCAAGTACGGCGAGCTGGTGAAAATGACGGCGGAAATGTACTTGGAGCAAGCAGATCTGCTGGAGAAAGCCCAATGGGATAAGCGGATGAAGGAGGATTTCCTTCAGTCCGTCATTCATGCGGACGGCAAGGATAACGCCATGCTGCGCCTCCAGGCGGAACGGATTGGCTTCCATCCGGATAAGGCGCGGGTTGCATGCATTATGGAGCTGACCGGTGCGCAGGACGCGAATTCATTGTCTACGCTCAAGCAGGTGGTTGAAATATTGGAGGGTCGGCCCGCCATCGACCTGATCGCCATTCGCAATACGCGCCAAATCGTGTTGTATAAGCCCCATCTCCATCCGCGGGAGCCGAACACCGATATATGCGAAGGCATCCGTCACATTCGCAGGCTGCTGGAGGAGAAGCGGATTGCACCGCTCCGCATTGCGGTTGGCAAGGCGTATTCCGGCATCGACGGCTTAATCGCGTCTTACCGTTCCGCGCAAGATACGATGCGGGCAGGCCAGGCGATATTCCCGGAGCAGACGGTATACTACAGTGAAGATATGCCGAATGAGACCGTGGCAGCGAACGTTACGCCTTCGTGGGTGGTGGAAGAGCTGAAGCGGCTATGGTGGCGATTCGCGCAGGAGGATAAGAGCGGGGAACTGCAGCAGACGCTGGCGGCCTATTATGATGAGAACGGCGAGCAGCAGCGCATCGCCGAGCGGCTGTCGATTCATCGGAATACGCTTCGCTACCGGCTGCAGCGCATTCATGAGGCGACCGGCAAAGACCCGAAGCATTTTCGCGATTTATATACGCTGATGACGGCCCGCTGGCTAAGCGCGCTAAGAAGAGAGGAAGCCGGAGAGTGACGGCGTCTGGAAGGAACATGCATGATTTGTGCATTTGAACAAAAAACATGTTCTATAAAGCGCTTTATTTCATTTTTATGCATGATGAAGCGCTTTCACATTACAGGTACAGTCATAGTATAACGAATGGAGACAACACATTAGGGGGTCTTGACTATGGACGTATCTGTAACTGTACTTGGTGCTTTGACGGCATTGGTTGTGGCGATTGTGCTTATATTGCGTAAAGTCCCTCCGGCCTATGGCATGATGATTGGGGCACTTGCCGGGGGGGTCGTCGGCGGAATCGGGCTGGTTGATTCGGTGAATTTGATGATGGAGGGCGCGAAGGGCATGATTCCGGCCGTGCTGCGCATCCTGGCAGCCGGCGTGCTTGCCGGCGTCCTGATTGAATCGGGCGGCGCGAAGACGATTGCCGAAACGTTGGTCCGTAAGGTCGGCGAGACGCGTGCGCTGTTTGCGCTGGCGTTCGCGACGATGGTACTGACGGCGGTCGGCGTATTTATCGACGTCGCGGTCATTACGGTGGCACCGATTGCGATCGCGATTGCGCAGCGCGCCGACTTGTCCCGCATGGCGATATTGCTTGCCATGATCGGCGGTGGGAAGGCCGGCAACATTATGTCGCCGAATCCGAACGCCATCTCGGCGGCAGAGGCATTCAATATTCCACTGACATCGATGATGATGGCAGGAATCATACCGGCTGTCCTTGGGCTTTTTGCCACTTATCTGATCGCGAAGCGCCTGTCCAAAAAGGGAACGAAGATCACGGGCCAGGAAAGCGTAGACGACGGCGCTCAGCAGCTTCCGAGCTTCCTGGCGGCGATGATGGCTCCGATCACGGCGATTGTGCTGTTGGCACTGCGCCCGCTGGCCGGCATCGTCATCGATCCGGTTATCGCACTGCCGGTCGGCGGCCTCGTTGGCGCCTTGTGCATGGGCCGCATCAAGCAGATCAATCAATTTGCGGTATCGGGCTTGGGCAAAATGTCGGGCGTGGCTATCATGCTGCTCGGCACGGGGACGTTGGCAGGCATTATATCGAATTCGCAATTGAAGAATGTCATCATCGACAGTCTAGCCACCTCCGGCTTGCCGGCTTGCCGGCTTACTTGCTTGCGCCGATCAGCGGCGCGTTCATGTCCTTGGCCACCGCTTCGACAACAGCCGGTACCGCGGTTGCCAGCTCGGTGTTCGGCTCGACGATTATGGGGCTTGGCGTTGCTTCCCTGGGGGCTGCGGCGATGATTCACGCCGGGGCGACCGTCTTTGACCATATGCCGCACGGCAGCTTCTTCCACGCAACGGGCGGAAGCGTCAATATGGCGATGAAGGAGCGGCTGCGTCTTATTCCGTATGAGACCGCAATCGGTCTCGTTCTGGCCGCCGTATCGACACTGGTGTTCGGCGTGTTCGGCTGGTTCTTGTAATCTGCGGCAAAATGATGGTTCAGGCAGTTGGTTAAGACTGATGGAGAGGGAGTGGAGAGAATGAAGGTTGTAATTGCTCCAGACTCATTTAAAGAGAGTTTATCCGCATTAGAGGCATGTCATGCCATAGAGAAGGGAATGCGCGCCGTATATCCCGAAGCGGATATCGTAAATGTACCGATGGCTGACGGCGGGGAGGGCACGGTGCAGTCTTTGGTGGATGCGACAGGTGGGCGATTGGTTCACCGCGAAGTGACGGGACCGCTTGGCACCCCCGTGACCGCGTTCTACGGCATACTTGGTGACGGAAAGACCGCGATTATCGAAATGGCGGCCGCCTCGGGACTAGCGCTTGTGCCGCCGGAGCAGCGCAATCCGCTCGCGACGACGACGCGGGGCACCGGCGAGCTGATTACGTCGGCGCTGAACGAAGGCGTCAGCACGATTATTCTCGGCTTGGGCGGCAGCGCCACGAACGACGGCGGCGCCGGCATGGCGCAGGCGATCGGGGTGCGGCTGCTTGACGCTCATGGCTCGGAAATTGGCCATGGCGGCGGAGAGCTGCATCGCATTGCCCGCATCGATACGGGCGGAGCCGATCCGCGGCTGAAGCAGGTTGCCTTCGTGGCCGCGTGCGATGTGGATAACCCGCTGACCGGAGAGCGCGGCGCCTCGGCCGTATTTGGCCCCCAAAAAGGCGCCGATCCGGCCATGGTACAGCAGCTTGACGGCAATCTCGCCCATTATGCGGCGATGATTCAAGCATGCTTGGGCCGCGACGTGGCCCAGATTCCCGGCGCTGGCGCAGCCGGAGGGCTTGGCGCAGGTATGCTCGCTTTTTTGGCCGCTGAGTTGAAGCGGGGCGTGGATATTGTTATCGAAGCGACGGGGCTGGCTTCGCATGTGAAGGATGCGGATCTCGTCATTACGGGAGAAGGCCGCATCGACGGACAGACGATTTACGGCAAAACGCCGATGGGCGTGGCCAAGACGGCCAAGCGGTACGGAGTGCCGGTCATCGGCATCGCGGGCTCGCTTGCGGACGGGCATGAAGCGGTGCTTGAGCATGGCATCGATATGGTGTTCACGATCGTGCCCGGCGTATGCAGCCTGGACGATGCGATAAGACAAGCCGCCGCCAATATGGAGCGTACAGTGCGCAATATGGCGATGACGTTAAAATGCGGTAGCAAGTTGGCTTGAATAAAATGACGATTAGAGACGGGCATGATGGAATTCGAGTATAGGATTTGATTGGCAATCCTGTTGCTAAGGGGCCGTCCCATTAGTAAGTCTGCTTACTCGATGAGACGGCTCAGTGGATGAAAAAACAACAAAAAATAAAGGAATGGCGGTTCCAGGGAGGTCAGCCCTGTACCGCCATTTCTGTCTTTGACGAGAGATATTTTCCTCCAAATCCATTAATGGTTTGGATAGCACCTCCATTTTACAGAAAAACGGCTTCTTTGCGTCTAAAAAAGTAAGAAATCTGCCCGGCGTAGCGGAGAGGACAAAAGGATTCCGGACAAGCGTCAGTGTTCGCCATTACCCCCACAGTTCGTCTTTACCCAGAACCATTCCAAGAAATGTGGGGGCAACTGCGATGGTAGGAACGATTCGTACACGGAGTGTCTTCTAACAGCAAGCAGGGGTCCTCCCGCAAGATCTAAGATCTTGCGGGAGGATCCCTTGTGACCCCTTACCGTGGTTCCGCGTAATACTCCACAAGGAAATCACGGAACGAAATCGCGGCCTTGGACAAGTACCTGGATTCCAGCCATGCAATTTGGAATATGCGGCGGGTCAGAGGCTCCTGAATGCTTAGCTTCGTCAGCTTTAATTCCTCGCCGCTTCTGCATTCACCGATTAAAGCCACGCCAAATCCGGAACGGACCAAATCGGCTATGGTTCCGGGATCCTCCACCTCGCAGACGATCTTCGGCTGAAAACCGGCTTGTTTGCAAAACTCATTATTCATCTTCTGATACGGATGGCCTTCTTTATAACCGACAAAAGATTCTCCTGCAGCCTCGCTTAAGTGAATTTGATTTTTTCCGGCTAAGCGGTGGGTAGGGGGAACGGCTAAGAACACCTCTTCGACGAGCAAAGGCAAACTGCGTATATCCGGGTGCCGGATGGGCATGGAAGTGAGAAAGAAATCAACCTCATTATGTTCAATGGTCTGAACCATATCCTCCATCGAAGACTGGATGATATGAAAGTTGACTTTCGGATGTTTGCTTAGAAACAATCTTAAAGGCTCACGGAGCTGCTCCATGTTGGATAGGGCCATATGAATGCGCCCATGCTCCAGTCCCGCCAGATCCTCGACTTCCCGCCGTCCTTCTTCCAGCAGCTGCAGCGCTGCTTTGGCTTTTGCCAAAAATGCTTTGCCATACGGATTGAGACGGATTTGCCGGCCTTGGCGTTCAAATAACGGAGCGCCGAGATCCTCTTCGAGTCTGGAAATGGTCTTGCTGAGCGCCGGCTGAGCAATATGGAGCTCCTCTGCGGCTTTGGTCATATGTTCAAGTCTTGCTACGGTTACAAAATACTTCAGCTGTAACATTTCCATTACGGTCCACCGCCCTTGCTTATATACTCCAGTATATATATACATAGACAATTTTGTATTTTTTATTATCTATCGATGATTATAGAATGATCTCAGAAAGAAGATCAAGGGATTCATGAAAGGATGATCGATATGAGAGCCGCTGCGTTTCGTACGATTGGACCGCCGGATGTCCTGCGTGTCTTGGAATTTGAAGATCCTCAGGCCGGTAGCGGTCAGGTAAGAGTTAGCGTCAAGACAGCTGGCGTACAGCCGGCCGACTGCGGAATCAGGGGGAGCGGCTGGGCGCCGCCCGGCGTGACATTGCGGATGCCGCAAATCCTCGGTAACGAGTTCGCCGGAACGATAGATCAGGTAGGTGAGGGAGTCACCGGCTTTGTGGTTGGAGAGGACGTCATTGGCTGGTCTGTACTCGCCTGCTACGCTGAGTATGTGGTGGTCAGCACAGATCAAGTGGTACGCAAACCGGATTCCATGCCTTGGGAAGAAGCCGGTGTCTTGACCGCATCGGGACAAACCGCTCATACGGCACTTGGGACGTTAGGGGTCGGTCACGGGGATACGGTTTTGATTCATGCGGCAGCGGGTGGCGTCGGTTCTTTTGCCGTCCAAATTGCTCATGCCTGGGGAGCCCGGGTCATCGGAACGGCAAGCGAGCGAAATCATGATTATCTTCGTTCACTGGGTGCTGTTCCTGTTGTTTATCGCCCAGGTCTTGTAGACCGGGTCAAGGCTGCAGCCCCCGAGGGAGTGAGTGCAGCGCTGGATGCCGCCGGGGAAGAAGCGCTGCGGGCTTCGGTGGAGCTTGTCGGCGACCGGAGCCGCATCGGCACGATTGTAGCCTTCGATCGGGTAGAGGAATTGGGCGTTCGCGCGATCCGCAGTCAGCGATCCAAGGATCGATTGGCCGAACTGGTTCAATTATATGAACAAGGGGAACTGAAGATCCATGTGTCCCGGACGTTTTCGCTGAGCGAAGCGGCAGAAGCGCATCGTATCGTGGAGTCCGGCCATGTTCGGGGGAAGGTCGTGCTGCGAATAGACCAGCCATGAGAACCGCGCATGATGTTGGAGGAATGATTCGTACGCGCAGCGTCATACAAAAGACGGAGGGGGCGTCCCAGACTAAGGTCCAGGAAGAAACTTGTCCGTGGCAGCGTGTTAACTTTTTCCTTCACGATATAATGGACATATACATAAAGAGGAATGGACGTGGAGGTTTTTATGAGAAAACAGAGTATGATGGCAGTGAAAATCTCATCGCTGTTGATATTTGCCGTACTGGTGGGATGCGATGCCGCCAATAATGCGGAGGAAGCATTAAATCAGGAGCTTGATAAACTAGCGCAAGTCGGAAATATTGCCGGCGATTCAGCGCTGGCTATCAGTGATCAAGTAAAGCGGGAAGGGAAAGAGTTCGAGTTGACGACGGCTCAGGAAGCGGGAGCAGCCGAGGGACTGGCCATCGACCATGCCGTAGGCAATATTGAGCTCATCGCTGTACCCGGTAATGAGATCAAAGTAAAAACCACCGTATGGTTTAACGAAAGCTTCTTCAAGAATGACAATATTCGTACCCAAGTTACGGAGCAGGCGGCCACTTCTTTTACGCTCAACGACGGTACGCTGGAATTAAGAACGCACCCTAGGGAGGACTCCAGCAAGAGTCTATGGGATTGGTCGCAGAAGCAATTTGGCGATTCCGGATTCATGATTGATTATGTGATCGAAGTACCGGAAGACCTGCACCATATCCGCATCAAGAATGATGTTGGAAAGATTCGGCTGAACGAATTGAAGGGAGCTTTTGAACTTCAGTTGGGAGCCGGGGAAATTTGGCTCGGTAAAACCGAAATCACGGGCAATTCCAAGATCGTATCCGAAGCGGGCAGCGTGAAGCTGGATCTAGAGCAGATCGATAAGGACAGCACGCTGACGGCCACCACATCGGCAGGCAGCATCACGGCTACGTTTGCGCCGTCCATGAAATATACGCTGGATACGCAAACCGAGTTGGGACAGATTACAGGCGCAAGCCGGGGGCAGAGCGATGTAAACGGCGGCGGAGCGAAAATATCCCTGACTACCTCCGTCGGTTCCATCAAAGTTAATCCACAAACGGCACATGACAGTTAAGAACATGCCAGACTCCATAACGAGCTAATCTCTTGGAATAATCGGGGGAAACTCTTCAAATCCCTCTAGTACATAAGGTTATCAAGGATCAATAAATATACAAAAAAACAAACACGGACGGAGCTTTCGTGTTTGTTTTTTTTGTATGTGTAGACCATAGCGCGAATTGGAAATGGGGCTTACATTAACTTCAATACTTGGCACAGCTGATATAGATAGTGCACGCCGCGTATTTGGTTATGGTTGCGGTAGTTGAGGTATACAAGCGTGTCCTTGAGCACCCGTCTGGCATTATGAACTTGATGATGCTCGAGTTCATGCAGTACATCTTTGATGACTTCCAGCGGGTAATTAGCCGAGCGAAGAATCCGAATGATCATGATCTGCCGGATCTGCGCGCCATCGAACTTTCGGTAGCCGTTATCCTGATCCCGGGGCAGATTAAGGACGCCTTCCTTCTCCCAGTGGCGGATGGCCGAGGTAGGAACGCCGGTCTCTGCCGCAACCTCCCCGATAGTCAACTCTCTTTTCCGGCCACGGGCATCGACAACGTCAAGCTGCTCGGTTTCCAGAATGCGGATGGTCCGCTCCGCGAGGATTTTATCCTGCTGCAGATTGGCCTGGACCTCGCTTACGATCCACAGCGCTTCATCGAGCTCGTTCTCCTGCAGTTTGATCATCACTTGCTTTGTAACGTCTACGCCGAAACCGGGAAACATGGCTCTGATGCATTCAAAGTAAGCGGCATGCTCCTCGGTATATATCCGGTAACCGTTCGGAGCACGCTTCGCAGGAGGGACAATTCCCCATTTTTCATAGTGCTTGAGCGCACTTGTGGTAACCCCCAGTTTCTTGGCGATATCAATCGGTCTGATACCCATGATGGTCCCCCTTGCCACATGCGGATCTGCCTGAATCCTTTTTTCTGGGGGATTGTATCATGAAGCATGGCTCAATGAAAAGCCTGCCGGGAAAATGGCGGATCCTCGTCTTGATTTATGTCATGATGATTGTCGTTCCAAAAATGCGCGAATGTATTGGATGATTTCCGGTCCATGTGACTCCAACGCAAAATGCCCGGCATCCTTCAGGATGTGAAGCTCGGCTTCGGGCAGATCACGCAAATACGGATGGGCCCCGTTCTCAGGGAAGATGTGGTCACCTTGTCCCCATACAATAAGCGTTGGTGGCTGCGCATCCCGGAAATACTGCTGCCAAGCCGGGTACAACGGAGGATTTGATCCGTAATCCAAGAACAAATCCAGTTGGATATCCTGGTTGCCGGGGCGGTCCAGCAGCGCTTGATCCAGCGTGTAGGTGTCCGGGCTAATAAGGGAGGTATCATGGACGCCATGAGTATATTGCCACTTCGTTGCCTCGATGCTGGTTAACCAGCGCAGGGCCTCGCGTTTATCCGGGTTCGCGGGATCTTCCCAGTAAGCTTTAATAGGATTCCAGAATTCTTCGAGCCCCTCATCGTAGGCGTTCCCGTTCTGAATGATCAGGCCTCGGATTCGCTCGGGTTGTCGCGCCGCAATCCGGAACCCGACGGGTGCACCATAGTCCATAAGGTAGATGTAGAAGCTCTTGATATTTAATTGGGCGAGCAATTCCTCGATGAGCTGACTGAAATGGTCAAAGCTGTACCGGAACTGATCATGGTCAGGCGCACTGCTGTAACCAAAACCAGGATAATCCGGTGCAATCACGTGGTACTGATCGGCAAGGGCCGGAATCAATTGACGATACATATGGCTGGAAGTCGGGAAACCATGCAGCAGCAGGACAACAGGCGAGCCGGGAGCCCCCGCCTCACGGTAAAAAATATCCAAACCTTCGATTTGAGCCGTGCGGTACTGGATTTTGTGTTCCACTCGATAAACGCCTCCTTGAATAACCTACGATTTTTTATGATGCGTTTGCTATGTAGATCCTTTTGACTGGTCGGAATGATAAGAAAAAAGCACCCCCTGTGATTTTATTAACCATCATAAATGATTTAAGGGTATTATATATCCTAATTATTAACCTGTAAAGTGTTGTTTTGAGTATTAAAAAAGGAATCTTAGATGATTTATCTAAGATTCCTTCGTTTGCTGCTGTTTCTGACGCTCCAGATAGGCAGCGACCTTCATGCGGTTCCCGCATGTTTTGGGGCTGCACCAGCGCCTTGTGCTATTTTTGCTATTGTCGTAAAAGCGAAGCACACACGCCGGATTTTCGCATTTTTTCACCAATTTCAGGTCATGGGTGGTTAAAAAATCAACGGCAGATGCGGCAACCGGGGTCAACAGATCCAGTGGCTTGCGAAAAAGCATCCGGCTTTTGCGGCTGTACGCGTTCCCTTCCGCCACAAGCGTTGTGCGAAGGATTTGCTCCTTCAGCAGCCCATTGACATACTGCAGGCTAGCTTCTGTTGAACTCTCGTTCACACTGCCCGGCTGAATCAGATGATAGAGGTGGTCGCGTAGCAATCTGGCGGCTTCCACGATTCCGGCTTCCTCCTCGTTGCCGTTATATACCGCCTTGCGCAGGTTGCGTTCCACCACCGACAGCAGGTTCGCCTTCACCATCCAATCCAGTAAAGAATCGAATGTATCCAGCAAATCCAGCGGTTGACCGTTGACAGCGATCTTGGTATTGACGAAATCCAGTACGGGATGGTTGCCAATAAAATAAAATTCGGGTGCGATTTTTTTCGGCATAGGTACCGCTCTCCTCAGAACGTACGATAAGTACTTATTTGTAGCCCATTATATAGTCAATGCTGTGTTTACACAAATGAAACGGCACCAAACATTATACATAAACCTTAAAGCTCCGTGACGGCTTTTGATATCGAAAGCGGCGATAGATCAACCTTTTTATGTTTGGGATTTTGTACTTGCATCAATGTTGTAAGATGGGTTTGTAAAATGAAGTATTGGAGCTAAGGTTCCAAAATGAAAGAGTATTCGAAGCATGTTTTATGGTGAAGGTTCTCAATGAAGCTCAGCTCCACAACACTTTAGGAGGTTTGGAAATGGAAGGAACGATTAAGATTCGCGGTGCCCGGGAGAACAACCTAAAGAATGTTTCGCTTGAAATCCCGAAGTACAAACTGGTTGTCATGACAGGGCCGTCCGGCTCCGGGAAGTCGACGCTCGCAATGGATACACTGCAGCGGGAGTGCCAGCGGCAGTACATGGAATCCATGGGCATGGTGTCGGACTCGGTCAGCAAGCCGAAGGTGGATTCGATTGAAGGACTTTCCCCGTCGATCAGCGTGGGACAGCACATTACGAACCGGAATCCAAGATCCACCATCGGAACGGTGACGGATATCTACACGCTGCTTCGAATTCTGTTTGCCAAGCTTGGTGAACGTACCTGTCCGTCCTGTGGCGATACGGTGATACCTCATGTGGATGGAGAAGCCTATCACGGACTTGCGGATGAGGAAGAGATCAGCGATTCCCACGAGACGGTTCATTGTAGGCGATGCGGCCATGGTCTCGAAAAATTGACGATGTCGCATTTTTCCTTTAACAAGCCGGAAGGCGCATGCGTAACATGCAGCGGACTCGGTCAAACGGTGAGTCTGAACATGGGTGCCGTGTTCCGTCCGGAATTAAGCCTAAGAGACGGCGGGGTGGCAACGTGGTACAGCGCTCTTACCGTTTATAACACCAGCATTCTGAAAGCGGCAGCCAAGTATTACGGGTTCGCATTCGATGAGTTCATGCCGCTTCGGGATTATGACGAGGTTCAGCGTGATCTCCTGTATTTCGGCGTTGAGAGCGAGCAGTTCAGCCGGCATTTTCCTGAGATGAAGCCGCCGAAGTCCGTAGGACAAGGCAAGTACGAGGGTGTAGTTACCGGAATATGGAGAAGGTACCGGGAGAAGGGGAGCGAGTCCGGGGAAGCCTCCCTGTTTCATGAGCATGTCTGTCCGGACTGCCACGGAACGAAGCTCAAGGAGGACAGCCGCCGCGTCCGGATAGAGGGCGTCTCCATTAACGAAGTCAACGCCTGGTCGATCGGGGAAGCCTTGAACTGGATGGAGGCACTGCTGAAGAAGCTGACGGCGGACCAATTAATGATTGTGGAACCGCTCATTCATGATTCCGTCGTCAGACTACAACGTATTATGGATGTCGGATTGGGTTACATGTCCATGGAGAGGCAGGTCGTCACCATGTCAGGCGGAGAAGCCCAGAGGCTTCGGCTCGCATCGATTCTGGGATCAGGCCTCACGGGGGTACTTTACATTTTGGACGAACCGACAACGGGACTGCATCCCAAAGATACCAGGGGACTCATCCAGGTTCTGAAACAACTGAGAGATTTGGGCAACACGGTGCTCGTCATCGAGCATGACGAAGAAGTGATGCGGGCCGCTGACCATATCATTGATATCGGACCGGGTGCGGGAACGATGGGCGGTACGGTTGTCGGTCAAGGAACGCTGGAGGAATTGATCCATAATCCCCAGTCCGTGACCGGATCCTACTTCCGGGATAACACGATGCTCACGGCACCGAGTCGGCGCAGGGCTGGAAACGGAAGCCTGCTGACGATCAAGGATGCACATTTAAGAAATCTGAAACATATCACGACGTCTTTCCCGCTCGGCTGTCTCATATCGGTGACAGGCGTATCGGGATCTGGTAAATCCACACTTTTGTTTGATCTTCTGGCGGAATCCGGAAGTGATCAATCAACTCCAATCGGCTGCAAGGCCATCACAGGTTGGGAATCGGTAGGGCAGCTGATTACGGTTGACCAATCACCGGTATCCCGAATGCAGCGCTCCAACATTGCTACGTATACCGATGTTTACACCCATATCAGAAACTGGTACGCCAGCTTGCCGGAAGCCAAGGAAAGTCAATTGACGGCCAAGCACTTTTCCTTTAACACGCAAGGTGGGCGATGCGAGACATGCCAAGGCCTTGGCGTCGTGTCCGTGCATATGCACTTCCTTCCGGAGCTGGAAGTACGTTGTCCGGATTGCAAGGGCAAGCGGTTTAAGGAAGAGGTTCTGCGCGTGACCTATAACGGTTACACCATCTCCGACATTTTGGATATGACCATTGAGGAAAGTCTGTCGATTCTGGAGGATCGACCGAAAATCATGGAATTGACCCAACTGCTCTGCGATGTCGGACTGGGGTATTTGAAGTGGGGGCAATCGGTGAGTACTTTATCCGGCGGTGAGGGGCAGCGGATTAAATTGGCCAAGGAACTGAGCAAAAAAACGAAGAATCACACGCTGTATTTGCTGGATGAACCTTCAACCGGGCTTCACCCGGGAGATGTCCGGCAGCTGCTCGTTCTGTTGAACCGCTTGGTGGACGCGGGGAACACTGTGATTTTGGTTGAACACAATCTGGATTTGATCTGGAATTCCGATTGGATCATCGATATCGGGCCTGGCGGGGGAGCAGCCGGTGGATCCCTGGTGGCGACAGGAACGCCCGAAGAAGTGGCTGCAGTGGAAGCCTCGTTTACCGGCCGCTTTATCAAAGAAATCTATATGTGACGGGTTGAACGAGAAGGGAGGAAGTTTGTATGGAGCAAGCCGTAGATGAGAAAGGCAAGGTAACAAAAACCACGGTTCGATATTTTATCAAGCTGCTGCGTTCTTCGGGCATTCCGAAGCTGGTGCTCTTTCTGGCGATCGTATTAAGTTTGGTCGGGGCGGTGACGGGACTTATCGTCCCGCTCATCACCGGCCAGCTCATCGATAATTTTGCCGCAGATGCGTTTAATATTCGCATGGTCGGCTTTCTGGCCGTCCTCTTCCTGCTGGAAGCCGTGGCCAGCGGACTTTCGTATTATATGCTTGCCTATGTCGGGAACCAGACGGTGAACAAAATTCGGAAACGGCTCTGGACGAAGGTGCTAGCCTTGCCGGTTCCGTTCTTCGACAAGCATCGCTCGGCCGAGACGATGAGCCGTGTGACCAACGACACGAATGAAGTAAAGACGCTGATCACGGATCATCTGATCGCTTTTTGTTCGAATCTATTGACCGTTTTGGGGGCGGTTGCCATATTGTTTTACTTGGATTGGCGGATGACCCTCATTATCCTGATTGCCGTTCCGGTCGGGTTCGGCATATTAATGCCCATCGGCGGAAAAATGTACAAAATCTCCATCAGTATGTATGGACAGCTGGCCCAGCTGTCCGCCATGCTGACCCAGGTGATCGGCGAGATCCGCCTGGTGAAAGCCTCCAACGCAGAACGGAGGGAGGAGAAAAGCGGGTACGAGGATATGGACAGCCTGTATCGTTTTGGCATGAAGGAAGCCAGGATCAACTCGGTCCTGATTCCGTTGATGTCGATGGTCATGGTTGTGCTGCTGGTGGTCATCATCGGATACGGCGGCGTTCGCGTCTCTTCCGGCGCGCTTAGCGCAGGCGAGCTGGTATCGTTTATCCTGCTGCTGTTCCAGATCATGTTTCCTTTCAGCCAGTTTGCCACGTTCTATTCCCAGCTCCAGAAGGTGATGGCGGCAACCGAGAGATTGCGGCTTATCCTCGAATATGAGCCGGAGAGCGACGATCGTGCGGTGCGTACTGCACCGGAAGGGCATCGGGACGTTGCATTTAAAGAGGTGACGTTTGCTTACCATGAAGGCGAGACCATTCTGTCCGAGGTATCCTTTTCGATACCTGCCAAGAAGGTCACCGCGCTGGTAGGACCCAGCGGCAGCGGCAAAACCACCGTGTTTTCCTTGATTGAGCGGTTCTACACGCCATCCGGCGGGGAAATTTACTTTGGCTCGGAAGCGATCCGTGATTATACTTTGGAGTCCTGGCGGCGAAAGCTAGGATATGTGTCCCAGGACAGCCCGCTGATGACCGGAACGATCCGGGACAATATCGTCTATGGACGGGAGGAGCCGGTCTCCGACGAGGAAATTGCCGAAGCGGCGAAATTGGCCTATGCCGAAGGATTTATTGAGGCCTTGCCGAGAGGATATGACACGGAGGTTGGGGAGCGAGGCATCCAGTTATCCGGAGGTCAGCGTCAACGGGTGGCGATTGCAAGGGCGCTGCTTCGGAAGCCGGACATCCTGCTTCTGGATGAAGCGACGGCAAGCCTGGACAGCGACTCCGAGCATGAAGTGCAGAAGGCGCTGAACAATCTGATGGTCGAGCGTACGACTGTGGTCATCGCGCACCGGTTATCGACCGTCGTCGAGGCGGACCAGATCATTGTGCTTGAAAAAGGACAAATTACGGGAAGCGGGACGCATGAGGAATTGATCCGTAACCATCCATCCTATGTGGAGTGGGCAAAGAAGCAGTTCCAGACCGGGGAGTAGGACCATACAAGAAGGTTTTTATACTGCTCGAATCGAATAGAAATATTAGATAACATAGCCTGAGCTAGATGAGTATAGAGGAGATGAGCAGAGCATGGCGCAGATCAAAATTTACGGCGTCCGGGATCGGTTGGACCCAGTCAAGGAGCAATTATCGGAAGTGATACACGCATGCGTGGTCGAAGCGTTTGAACTTCCGGCGGATAAGAAATTCCATCGGTTTTTTCCCATGAACGGGGAGGATTTCCACTTCCCTGACGGCAGAACGGATCGCTACACCGTGATCGAGATCAGCGTATTTGAAGGTCGTGCTGTGGAAGCCAAGAAACATCTGATTCGATTGTTATTCGAACGGATTCAGAATACGCTGCATATCGCACCGCAGGATGTGGAGATTACGATATTTGAAACACCGCAGCATAACTGGGGAATCCGGGGTTTGCCCGGGGATGAATTAGCTCTGGGTTATAAGGTGAATATTTAGAGCATCCAGAAAGCGCGAAGTGCTTAAGGGACAGTCCAAGCGACTGTCCCATTTTATGGTTATGGAGAATGCAGGACTCCCCACTTTCACTCCTTCAAACGTTCTATAATAAGATTTAAATCGGCAACCAGCTTGGTCATGATGTCGGCTGCATCCGAGACTTGCTTAATGGATTCAAAATGTCCCCGGAACGCTTCGACGATTTCATGAGTATGCTCCGCCGTTTCACTTGTAAACTGGGTCATTTCTTGAATGGACTGATTCATTTGGTCGGAACCCGTATTTAACTGCTGTGTGGATGCGGAGATTTCTTGCATTTGGAGCGCTACCTGCTTTACGGCATGATAGATTACTTCGAATGAAGCCTTCGCCTGATCTACAACCTGCAGCCCGGTGTTCATGTTGTGGTCCACTTGGCCGATGCTGCCTAACAGATCGGCGGTTTCTCTATGTATAGTCCGGATCAGCTCCGTGATTTCCTCAACGGAGGCGGAGGATTGCTCGGCGAGCTTGCGGATTTCACCCGCTACAATCGCGAACCCTCTACCGGCCTCGCCGGCTCTTGCCGACTCGATGGAAGCGTTTAATGCCAGCAAATTCGTCTGGCTTGCAATACTTTGAACCACCTGCAATATATGTCCGATCCGGGCAATATGGTGGTTTAACGTATTTACCGCCTCTTGCGATCTAGTGACGGATTGACCGGTATTCCTGATCTCGGATACGATATTACCGATCATATGACTGCCGAACTCTGCTTGTCTGGCGGATTCTTCGGATGCAGCTGCGGCTTCTGTTGCCGAAGCTGCCACATGCCGGATTCCTACGGCAATATCGCCAATGGCGGCGGTATTCGCTTTCATAACATGTAACTGATGATGTGCTCCGGCGGCTACTTGTTGAACAACTCCGCCAAGATGCTTGCTGATCTCTGTGCTGTGCCCTGATTGACTGCTTAGCTGCAGCGCCGTGTCATTCAATTGGAGGGAGGTCTGCGACAATTTCGATGTGATCTCCTCAATGATCGCGGCACGCTGTTGATGCTGCTCCTCTTTTAATAATGCTTCGATCTTCAGTGTGCTGAGAATTTGCCAGCTGGTTGCTGCCGATGTGAAGATCAGGAATAAGGCATGTATGAGAAGCATGGTGAGCGAGTAACTGGTTGTTCCGAACACAAGTTCAGGAATGACCAGATAGCCAAGCAAATGGTGTATGGCAAATATAGCCGTCATCAATATGATAAGTCTTATATCTTTATAATAGGATAATGCAGCAACAACCATAAAGATGGAAAAGTGAAATTCGACGTGACCGCCTGCGCCGGCAATCATCGAAACGCTTCCAAGCGTAAGGATGAGCGTGTGGAAGTACGGAATCATCGGATGATCCGAACGTCTTGCATAGATGGCCAAAGTTATTGCCAGTAGAACAATAGGGAGGGCAAGCAGCATATACAATGTAGGGCCGAACTGACTCTCCATCTCGGATGATGTGAGCATGCCATGTGCATGCATGGTGTGATCAAACAGATGAAATTTCCGGGCGAGCAGATGTACGATGCCGGCAATAACCATGACGGCCAGTGAGACTGAATTCATAAGCTTGTTCTTTTGTTTCAGCATAAAAAGTTTATCGCGCTCCTTATCTTTCGATATAATGACATGAAAACCTCGATATATCCTACCGTATTTGACAGGAGTTAGCGTTTTCCTTCAAATCGAGATATATAATTTTAAAACATGAAAAATGGTTCTATACGATTTATTTATCGGTATCTGAATTCAAAATTAAAGAGGGGGATATTCTTGACCTTACAGCAGCTGAAATACGCCATTGAAGTAGCCAATCGAGGCTCGATGAATGAGGCGGCCAAACGCTTGTTCATTTCTCAGCCCAGCCTGTCCAACGCGATCAAGGATCTGGAAGAGGAGCTCCGCATTACGATATTCGAGCGGACCAACAAAGGCATATCATTGTCCAAAGAGGGCGCGGAGTTTCTAGGATATGCACGACAGGTGGTAGAGCAGGCCGAACTACTGGAGGGGCGTTATCTGAACGCGAAGCCTTCTCCGCAGCATTTTTCGGTATCCACACAGCACTATGCCTTTGCGGTTAATGCCTTCGTGAAGCTGGTTCAGGAATACGGACAGGATGAATATGAGCTGGCATTGCGGGAGACGAAGACTTATGAAATCATCCAGGATGTCAAGACCCTGCGCAGCGAAATCGGCATTCTGTACCTCAATGAATTTAATGCCAAGGTGATCAACAAGCTGTTGAAGGATGCAGGACTGCAGTTTACCAGCTTGTTTACGGCCAGACCGCATATTTTTATCAGCATCAAAAATCCGTTGGCCAAGCAGTCCATCGTGACCATTGACGAGCTTCAGAATTATCCGTATTTGTCATTTGAGCAAGGGGAATACAATTCGTTCCACTTCTCTGAGGAAATCCTCAGCACGCTGTCCCATAAAAAAAGCATCCGGGTCAATGACCGCGCGACCCTGTTCAATCTGCTGATTGGTCTGAATGGCTATACGATTTCAACCGGGGTGCTGAGCGCTGACCTGAACGGGAACGAGATTATTCCGGTTCCGCTCGCATGCGATGAGACAATCAACGTCGGATGGATCAGCCATAAGAATGCGACCCTATCCAAGCTTGCTGCCGCTTATGTCGAGGCGCTGCATGAAGCGATATCCACCAGATTTTGATGGGTATAGCTTCCAGCTATAGTTAGCTATAGTTTATAAGAGTTACTGTACAACGACAGCAGTATGGTATACCTTTCTTACAGAGAAATTTTTTTTCGGTGAGGGGGAGGAACCATAGATGAGTAGAGCAGTAGAGAATGCATCCAAAAGAACGGTGACCCCTGAGATTTGGAACTCGTAATCAAATAGTCATCCCTCATATCCCCCCTGGGAGGTATCGGAAAAGGATTCCGATAACCCGCTCAGGGGGATTTTTATTAGCGGTTGGACATGATCTGGTTACGGAATTCCCCCGGCGACATGTTGGTGGACTGCTTGAATACCCGGCATAAATAATGGACCTCCATTCCCACCTTCCTCCCGATTTCCTCCAGCGTCAAATCCGTGGTCATCAGTAGACCTTTTGTCTTCTCGATCCTGACTTTAATAATATACTGCACAGGTGTCATCTTCATTTTGGATTTGAAGAAGCGGATGAAATAGTTGGGATTATAATGGATAAGTCCTGCCAGCTGTTCCACGCTGACGTTATCTTTGATGTGCTCCTCGATATACTGGAATACCGTGTTCAGCTTCTGCATATCGGGCAGCATGGACAGCGAGATTTGGCCCTCGGGAACGATGTCAAGATAATGTCGGACAAGCTTCATCAGTATTTCGTTCCTTTGCAGTGGGGCGGTCCAGGCGCTGCTCCGATAGGCATCGATCAGTTCCTTGAATAACAGCTCCATATATGACTCGTCCGGCACATCCAGCACGTGGGGAAGATGAATCAGCTGAAACAAGTTCAGCGTGTCCACCTTGGCGGTAAAATGGCACCAGAACTTCCTGTAGGTATTGTCGCCCACGACAGAGATGGAATGAAGCGATCCGGCTGGCATGAGCACGATTTGCCCGGGGGAGGGATGATATTCTTGTTCGTCGATCTTAATCCAGCCTTCCCCTTCCCTTATAAAATAAAGGGCGTTATAGGACGGCCTCATATTAAAGAAGCGCCAGTTCTGGGACACTTTATCAACCTTGGCAATGGATAAGCGAAGATTCGCGTTAGCCAGGTAGTTCTGAATCAACTTCAGGTGGTTAATATCCATTGGCTGCCCCCTACCGGTTGTGTATTTTGGATACATTGATGTGTTTTTTATGCATTTCAAATCCGAGCGGCATTCATTAAGCTAAATGAGAAATCGCATTCCATGACATATCAAGGGGGAGGAAATGAATTCAAAGCTTATGGCTGATCTGCCATTCCATCAGGATATCAAAGGAAATCGAGGAGGAATCGTTAAGGAATGATGATGATGAAACGGATTAAGAAATACGCAGTAATCGGGTCCGCGATATTATTAATGACCGCATCCATTGCATCTGCCGAACCTGCGGAGATCAGTAAACGGACGGTGACGGATCCTGCTATGGCAAATACCGCCGGGATGCCCGAAATTGAATCATCCGGAGCGACTGATTCCGCTTGGTCGGCAGGAACGCCACTGGACGTACTTAAGAACGATTTCAGCATATTTTATAAGGATTTGCAAGCGATTCCATATTTCGCTGGCGGCGGTGTTGCTGCAGTAGGGGATACGGCATTCAATATCAACGTGCCCGATTATATTCCAACGATTTCGGCAGCCCGTTACGGCAAAGGGCGTATCGTTGTCGCGGGGAGCAAGGAGTATTTCAATCTGACTGAGTCGGCGGGTGATACTGCCGGTAAACTGGCCCGGAATATTTTATGGTGGCTGACGGAAGATGCCACCACGAATCAAGGTCAAGGAAACGATTATACGAACCGCTATGAAGATGCATTGAAGAAATCTGGGAAGAAGGTTCGATTGATAACGACCTCCGCCGGGCTTACGGTAAACCCGGATTTGCCCATTGAATTGGTGAAAATCGACAGTTGGGATTCCGTAAACCTGAATCCGCAAAAATACGCGGCAGCCTATGTAGACCCAACGATGAAGGAAAAGGATCTGGATGCGCTGGATCAATATCTAAGGTCAGGCGGCGGCATTGTCGTGGCGGATAACCTGAGCGGCATCGAGGGAATAACGCGTGATACCCCTGAGGAAATCGTGCTTCAGGTCGGTAATCTGAGGGGAGCCAGACTGAGCCGTGATTTTGCGATTCAAAAGCTGCTTAACCGGGCCGGGCTGACGCTGATGAACCGAGGCTCGGAGTCTAGTGTGGGCGAATCGGCATTGACCTATGAGCAAGCCAACAAACATCATATCAAGACACGGCTTGCTCAAGGCAAGGAAGTGGAAGAGGGAACGATCACTTACGATCAAATCGATATCGGCCCGCCGGGCACCCCTGCGAACAAAAAACAGGAGCGGCTCTACCATATACTAAACGAGACACTCGAAACACTATCCAGCGAATCCCCGCTGTACGCTTGGGCAGATACGGAGGCCGGCAGCCTGCCGCCCGCCGTGTTCCCGATCCAAAAATTTCAGCAGCCCTATACGAATGCGCTGCATAACTTCCGCTTCAGTCATTTTACCTTGGATCCGGCCAACGAGAAATCTCCGTATGCCGACGCATTTCCGGGAGTAGTTTCGGAGGAAGCGGTCATCGTGAACGACCGGGAAGTCGAGGTCGACTTTGATTTCCCCAATACGATGTACACGCACGCCCTTCCGTCGAAAAACTGGATCAGTACCGGATTGTATGCACCCCCCGGTAAAGTGATTACGCTTGAAGTACCGGAAGGCGTGGAGCATTTAACGGTTCAAATCGGTTCGCATGATGACGATTTGAGAGGATCCGGCAAGTGGGGACGAGTTCCGCTTATCGTAAACCACCAGAAGCTGACCCCGGGCATCCATCAAGTTAACAGCCCATATGGTGGCTTCATATATCTCATTCCCCTAAAGGCGAAGGATGATTTCCGGGCAACCGTCAAGATCAGCGGTGCGGCGGAAGCACCGTATTACGTGCTTGGCAAGACTACGCTTGAGGAATGGGAGAGCATTCGCACCGGGCCGGTTGCCGTCCCTTTTGCGGAGCTTCAAGGCGAACGTATTATCCTGACGTTCCCCTCGGATTTGATTCGCCAAGTAACCGACCCGGAGGAGTTAATGCGGACCTGGGACGAAATCTACGACAGTTATGATGAACTGGTAGGTCTTGATCCGGACAGGGCGATGCCGCATACCGCTCATCAATTGAATCGCCGTTACGTCGCCGACGGACAGATCTCATCGGGGGCAATGCATGCGGGATATCCGATCATGATGCCGTTCAGTTATGCGGCCAACCTGCTGGATGTCCATTATGTAAAAACAAGCGCTTGGGGATTCTGGCATGAACTTGGGCATGAATACCAGCAGCGGACATGGACCTGGAGCGATGTCGGGGAAGTGACCGTTAACCTGTTCTCACTTTATACCCAAGAGAAGTACGGGAATGCCTCCGAACTATTGAAAATCGGGAATGACGGCAAGAATTATTATGACCGGGGAATCGAATTTGTAGAACGTCATGATCCGGCAAAAAAATACGGTCAAATCGGCAATTATGAAAGACTGGTGATGTTCAAGCAGCTTCAGCTTGCTTACGGCTGGGAATTCTATACCCGGATATTCGAGAAATACCGCGAATTATCCCGCGATGAAATTCAAGGCACGGTCGATACTTTTGCCGTCATAGCTTCTCAAACGGCTGGAGAGGACCTGACTGAATTTTTCGACAAATGGGCAATAGGTCTGACGGAAGACGGAAAAGCAAGGATTGCCTCATTGAATTTGCCTAAGCCGCAAACCGATATTTGGACGTTAAGAGAATAACCATGAAGAAGCCATGCTTTCTCGATTGAGGAAGCATGGCTTTTTTGTTTATGCAATATAACATATTTTTGTGCAGGATATTGCATGCATGTGACTTTTTGCATACAATGGAATGGTAAATGATATGTACGTTAAGATACTTCGGATCCACGGGAGGAATTTCATATGTCCAGTCAATCGTTAAGCGCTTTCTTACAGGATAATCTAACGGAACTCAAGCAGCAAGGGCTCTATAATACCATCCAGCCTCTTGAAAGTCCGAATGGCCCGCTTATTACCATTCAGGGTCGTGAATTCGTGAATTTATCTTCCAACAACTATCTCGGACTGGCGAATGATGAGCGATTGAAAGAAGCGGCCATCCGGGCTACGACCGATTTCGGGACCGGAAGCGGCGCTGTTCGCTCCATCAACGGAACGCTTGCACTTCATGTAGAGCTTGAGGAGAAGCTTGCGCAGTTCAAGGGAACCGAAGCGGTGCTGACGTATCAGTCCGGTTTCAATTGCAATATGGCGGCGATCTCGGCGGTGATGGGTGCCGGGGATGCGATTTTGTCGGATGAATTAAACCATGCGTCCATTATTGACGGCTGCCGATTGACCAAGGCGAAGGTTATTCGTTTTAACCATTCGGACATGGACGATTTGCGTTCGAAAGCGAAAGAAGCGAGAGAATCCGGTTTATATAACAAAATTATGGTTATTACCGACGGCGTGTTCTCGATGGACGGCGATATTGCGAAGCTCCCCGAAATCGTGGAGATTGCCGAAACCTATGATTTGATCACTTATGTAGATGACGCGCATGGATCGGGTGTACTTGGAAACGGTGCGGGTACGGTGAAGCACTTCGGTTTATCGGAGCGGGTAGATATTCAGATCGGCACGCTGTCCAAGGCGGTTGGAGCCGTCGGCGGTTATGTTGCCGGATCCCAGGATCTGGTGAATTGGCTCAAGGTCCGCAGCCGACCGTTCCTGTTCTCCACGGCGCTGCCTCCAGGCACCGTAGCCGCTTGCATCACGGCTATCGACATCCTGCGGAACAGTAAGGACCTTCAAGAGAAGCTGTGGGAGAACACGAGATACCTGCAGGAAGGGCTCAAAAATCTTGGCTATTCTGTCGGCCGTACGGAAACTCCGATTACGCCTTGCATCATTGGAGATGAAGCTACCACCCAGAAATTCAGCACCAGATTGTACGAAGAAGGCGTGTATGCCAAATCGATTGTATTCCCGACGGTGCCAAAAGGCACGGGAAGAGTTCGGAATATGCCAACCGCCATCCATACGAAGGAGATGCTGGATCGCGCACTTTCCGCATATGAAACCATCGGACGCGAGCTGGGTCTGATCTAATAAGGGGGCACAAGTGATGAAACGAATTATGGTAACCGGTGCGCTCGGTCAGATTGGCTCAGACCTGGTGGCAAAATTGCGGAAGATATACGGCGAAGAAGCGGTTCTCGCAACGGACATTCGCCAAATTCAGCATGAAACGTTGCAATCAGGACCGTTCAGAATACTGGATGTAACCGACCACCACGCTTTCCACGAAGCGGCCAAAGAGCACCGGGCGGATACGATTATCCACCTGGCAGCCCTGTTGTCCGCCAAGGCAGAATCCAATCCTGCCCTGGCGTGGAACCTGAACATGGGCGGTTTGTTAAGCGCGCTCGAGACGGCACGGGCATTATCCTGCCAGTTCTTTACGCCGAGCTCCATCGCGGCATTCGGAGCGGACACCCCGAAAAGAGCAACGCCGCAAGACACGCTGCAGCGCCCGTTAACGATGTATGGAGTCAGTAAGGTTTCCGGTGAGTTGTTGTGTGACTACTATTACCATAAATTCGGAGTGGATACCCGCGGATTGCGCTTTCCCGGGCTGATCTCCCACTCCGCGCCTCCAGGCGGGGGAACGACAGATTATGCGGTTGAGATGTATGTAGACGCCATCCGCAATGGCAGCTACACTTCTTATATTGATAAAGGGACCTACCTTGATATGATGTACATGCCGGATGCGATTTCCGCCATCATGACATTGATGGAAGCGGATCCGTCCAAGCTGAAGCACCGTAATGCCTTTAATGTCACGGCAATGAGCGTTGATCCTGAGGGTATTGCGGCCAGCATCCGCCGGCACATACCGGATTTCAGCCTCGACTATAACGTGGATCCTGTCCGTCAAGCGATTGCGAATGAATGGCCGGATTCCATCGATGCAACTGCAGCACGCGAAGAATGGGGATTTGATGTACAATATGATTTGAACCATATGACCGATGATATGGTGTCAAAGCTTATGGAGAAGCCGCAAGCGGATCAGAGCAAGATCAGTTAACGGCTTAGTTTCAGAAGGAGGATATGGTTACACTTGGAACCCATTCATAAAAAGGTAGGGAGAAATCTGCAAGCCATCCGCAAATCACGGGGCCTCAGCCTCGATAACGTAGCCGAGTTGACCGGTGTAAGCAAAGCCATGCTGGGACAGATCGAGCGGGGGGATTCCAACCCGACGATCTCCGTATTATGGCGCATCGTTAGCGGCCTCGGCATTTCATTCACCACGCTCATCGAAGAGGCGGAAACCGAAGTAACCGTGGTATCACCGGAGGACGTGGAGCCTTTTCACGAGGCCGAAGGCGCGTACCGGGTATACCCTTTGTTCTCCTACAACCTGCGCACTAAATTTGAGTCCTACATGGTTATGATGGATCCGGGCTGCGATCACGGATCTGAAGCTCATAATGATGGCGTTGAGGAGTATATTTTTGTACATCAGGGGGAGCTGGAGCTCTGGCGCGAAGACGAAAGCTACACCGTGCCTGCCGGAAGCTCCGTGCATTTCTCGGCTAACCGGCCCCATCGGTACGTGAACCCTGGCAACGAGACAACGAAATTTTACACGATTATTTTCTATGCGGATGCCGCAGCCAGGGGCTGATCATTAGAAACAGTTATACCGTTTGATTACCGTCAACCGAATATTAAGAAAAGTTAGTGCCGCCCGGAGAAAATACAGCCCGATTTTAAAAATCGACTGTATGGTGTTCCGGGCGGCCGTTTTATATTTAGGACGTGGGAGAAGAGGCCGCAGGGGGAGGTGGAATTGAAATTATTCGTTTTTCATTGTGATTACAAAATCATTGACAAAGGAGTTGAACGGTTGACTATGGGTTTCCACACCAAAAAGTGGCTGAAGCTGTTATTGGCAGTTGCGTGCGCGCTTGTGGCCGTTCCGCCAGCAGGAACGACACTGATGGCGGCCAATGGTATGACAGAGCAGGCTGATGTTCATTTATTAGACTCAAACACGGCCGCGAATATGGCGACCCAACAGGATCTGGATGTTATTTACAAGGATTTGTCCGGTTATCCGACGGTATCGGCCACGTATAACGGGGGGGTTGCCGCCATCGGAGATCAAGCCTTCGTTCTGGCGGTCAACCCCGACACGACGCCAATTCTTGCGGCTGCCCGTTACGGAAAAGGCAAAGTCGTTGTTGCAGGCGACGATTCTTATTTCAAGTTTACCCCCGATATTACCGATGAGCGGAAGACGGTGGCCCGTAACATCCTCCTGTGGCTGACCGAGGATTCCGAGACGTTGACCTATCAGGAGGCATTGGAAGGCAAGGGCCGATTACCCATGTTGTCGGCAACGTGGAAGAATTATACCATCGAAACCGATGTGCCGATCGATCTGGTCCGGTTGGAGCAATTCACGCCTGAGCATTTGGATCCGTCCCGCTACCCCGTAGCTTATGTTGACGGCACGCTGAAGGATAGTGAGATCGACGTCCTCGAGGATTACGTCGCGCAGGGTGGTCATGTCGTAGTCCCCTTAAAGGGATGGGTGATGGAGCAGTATCCGCATGTCTTTCTCGGGAATGAATATCAGGGCCGCTCGGGCAGGCTCAGTGAGGATTTCCCGGTACAGCGCCTTTTGAACCGGATGGGTCTTGGTCTGATGAACAATACGGCATCGACTCGAACGGAAACTTTGCCTAAATTGACGCCAGAGCAATCCGCCAATTATCACTCGCTAAAGCTGCTGGAGCAGGCTGAAGCGATTGAGGCAGGAACGCTGTTGCCAGATCAGGTGAACGTCGGGCGGCCGGGCGCCGGCGCAGATAAGAAGCTGCAGGTCATCGCTTCGGTGACCGGTGGAACCGTCAGCAGCATCACCCCTCAAAGTCCGCTGTATGCCGTGATCGAGCAGGATGCCAGCGATTTGGAGTCCCAGCTTACGTTTCCGCTGGATCGATCCAAAGCGCCCTATACCAGTGCATTGTTAGCTTTTCAATTAGGGCGGATCGGCAATGATCTGACGGCACCCAAATCCCCTTATGCCGATCAATTTCCTGGAGCCGTTCCGACGGACGCCCCGCGGGTGACGGGACAATCGGTTCACGTGAATTTTGATTATTCAACCTTTGACTATTTACGTCAAGGCACGGTTCCAAAGAATTGGATCAGCACGGGGATATACGCGCCGGCCGGGGAATGGGTGACGGTTCAGGTCCCTGAAGGCACGCAGCATCTGGATGTGCAGGTTGGGGCACACACGGACAATTTGACAAGTAAAACAGAATGGGAAAGACCTCCGGTCATAACGCAGCGAAAATCGCTTCTTCCGGGTGAAAATCGGATTCGCAGCCCGTATGGCGGTCTGATTTACCTGATTCCGACCAAGCCGCAGCCTGGTGTTGAGACGAATATTGAAATCAGCGGCGGGGTTCAAGCGCCGTATTATATCCTTGGAGAGACCTCTCCCGATCAATGGGAGAACGCTGTTCGTGATTATCCTGCTCCCTGGGCCGAACTGCAGGGACGCAGAGTGATCTTGACGCTTCCGTCAGAGTATATCAGGCAGCTTGGAGATCCGCAGCAATTACTGGAGAAGTGGGACGCGATCGTGGACTATACAGAGGAAGTTGCAGGGCTTTCCCCGAATCAACCGCTGCCGCATAAGAGTATAGACCTTCCGTTCCGTTATGTTGCGGATCGACAGATTAGCGCGGGTTATATGCATGCCGGCTATCCCATCATGTTCCACATTGATCCTTCCGCGGGTCATGCCGTTGACATATCCCGCGTAACGCAAGGTGGATGGGGCTTCTGGCACGAGACCGGCCACGAATATCAGCAAGGAGCTTGGAACTGGAACGTAACGGGCGAAATTACCGTTAATATTTATTCTTTATATGTCCAAGAAAAATTCGGCAACAGCAGCAACTTATTGATTCGGAACGCGGAAGGAAAGGACTTCTACGACCGCGCATTTGATTATATCGAAAGCGACATACCAAACAAGTCGTTCGGCAGCTCGGGCCAGCTGGATCTCTTCGGTTATCTCGTGATGTTCCGTCAGCTGTCGCTAGCTTACGGGTGGGATTTCTACGCTGAGCTTCATAAGGCGTACCGGGAGCTGCCAGCATCGCAGCTGCCTGCGACGAACCAAGAGGAGATCGATACGTTTGTGATCATGGCATCCACCATCGCAGGTGAGAATCTGACGGAGTTCTTTGACAAATGGGCGCTGCCGTATTCCAAAGAAGAAGTTCGTTCCCGCGTTGACGCCCTGAATCTCCCGATGCCTTCGCAGGAGGTGTGGCGGCTGCGGGAGACGCATACGCTGAACGCTCCTCCCGAGATCAAGGCCGACATGGAAGCCGAATGGAACCGTGAATCGGTGAAGCTCACCGTTGCCATGACAGCGGAAGCCGAAGCGGCGGGCATGCGAAGCCAGTACAAGATTGGATCCGAGGGCAAATGGACGGATTACACGGCTCCCATACTTGTAGAAGCGGAAGGCGAGACAACGATACATGCCCGGGCGGCCGCGATGTCGGGCGTGACAAGCGACGAGGCTTCCAAAACGGTGAAGATCGACCGGACCGGGCCGGAAATTAGGGCAAACGTGACCCAGTCCGTATACCAGACCGAGCGGTTCACCATCTCACCTCAAATCACGGACTCATTAAGCGGTGTATCCGGCGTCATCGTGGAACTGGATGGCAAGGAAGCTGCAGAAACGCTGGTTAGAGACCCGTTAACGCTAACGGCCGGACCGCACACTCTTCGGATTATGGCCGAAGATGCAGCCGGGAATATCACGGCTCGCGAATACCCATTCGAAGTCGTTGTCGATCAGCAACAGCTCGACGATATCGTGAGAGCAGGGGAAGAGAAGGGCTGGATCGACAACCATGGCATCTCCCAAAGCTTATTGGCCAAAATCGCGGATTTCCAGCAGCACCCGGCCGGAAGCGAAGCCGCCGAAGATGCGCTGACTTCGCTGGAGCACGCCATCAAAGCACAGCAGGGCAAGCATATCGATGCAGGCTTCGCGGAGCTTCTTCTTGGGGACATAGCCTACATTCGAAGCCGAAGCGAGGTTTCCTAGCAGCTTACCTTCATGCAAGGGGCGGCCTTTCCGGCCGCCCTTTAAATCTTTCAAGACCATGCAATCACTAAAAAAATCAGTCCGAGATTAAATTTAGACCATGTACCGGCTTAAGAAAGTATTGCACAATTAGAAAACACGGCAGTGTTCAACCGCCAAACGGATCTGTAAAGTAGGTGCATAACAAACAAGAAGATCGCACAGCACGCGAATAAAAAGGGAGGCGAATGATATTGAAGTTAAACAGGTTTAAGCCATTCTGGATCGTTCTGCTCGCTGCCGTCACAGTCATGACGGCGGCCGGCTGCAGCGGCCCGGACAAGGATCAACCGGTAGCGAAGGAAAATCCTGAATCCCCACCGGTTTTATCGCAATTAAGTTATTGGGTGCAGATGGTCAGTCAAGTATCCGCCACGATGAAGAGTTATAACGATATCGAGGCGTATAAGGAACTGGAGAAGGTCACCGGCGTGAAGGTGGATTTTCAGCATCCGCCGCAGGGTCAGCAGGCTACGGAGCAGTTCAACCTTATGATGACCTCGGATAAGCTTCCGGATGTCATCGAATATTCATGGGCCGGTTACCCTGGCGGTCCGGAAAAGGCGATCAAGGACGGCAAAATTATCAAACTCAACGATTTGATCGATCAATATGCCCCGAATTTTAAAAAGGTGCTTGAGGATAATCCGGAATGGAAAAAAGAAATCATGACCGATGACGGCAGCATATACGCGTTCCCTTTCCTGCGCACCGACGACAGGCTCAAGGTATTTCTGGGACCGACGATCCGGCAGGATTGGCTTGATAAGCTTGGACTTTCGATGCCAACCACCATCGATGAATGGTACGCCGTGCTGAAAGCATTTAAGGAGCAGGATCCGAACGGCAATGGTGAGGCTGATGAGATTCCGCTGTATCTGGCAAAGGGCGATGTCGATACAACGACAGCATTTCTCGGCGCATGGGGAATCAATGCCGGATTTTACCAAGAAGACGGGGAAGTAAAATACGGTCCGACGGATCCGAGATTCAAGGAGTTTTTAATGCTCATGAACCAGTGGTATAAGGAGGGACTGCTTGATCCGGACTTTGCCACGACCGATGCGAAAATGCTGGAGGCGAAGATCACCGGCGGGCAGATCGGTTCCGCCATTCTATACACAGGCAGTGGGATCGGCAAGTATGGAACGCTGATGAAGGATAAGGATCCGAGCTTTAGGCTGGTGGCAGCCCCTTACCCTGTGATGAACAAAGGCGACAAGCAGATTTGGGGTTATAAAGACCACGCATTTACCGGGGTAGGGGCGGCGATAACGACCAGCAACAAAAACCCGATCGAAACCGTCAAGTGGCTGGATTACGGATATTCCGAGGAAGGCACCCTGTTGTTCAACTTCGGAAAAGAGGGCGTCAGCTACACGATGGAGGACGGCAAGCCGGTGTTTAAGCCGGAAGTGTTGAACGACAAGGCCGGGCTGCCGCTGATCCAGTCCATGTCCAAGCATAACCGCGCCACTTTCAGCGGACCGTTCATGCTCGATATTCGGTTTGATGAACAATATACCACCGAGCCGGATCAGCTGGAATCCAAGATCATCTGGGCCGAGCCGACCATGGAGAAGAAAATGCCGCGCACAACGCCGACCCAATCCGAGAGCAGCCGCTATGCCTCCATTATGACGGATATCAACACATACAAGGACGAGATGTATTTGAAGTTCGTTATGGGTGCCGAGCCTTTGGATCAATTTGATAAGTACGTTAAAACGATTGAAGGCATGGGGCTGAAAGAAGCGCTTGAAATACAGCAGAAAGCCTTGGAGCGTTACGGACAACGGTAGATCGCCCTGGAGCGGCGGAAACATTCTTTCTGTCTCAGCCGCTCTTGGCGTGCAATTTATTTTTGGAGGGAGGGATTCGATTGTCTGCTGCGCAGGATTATCTCCTTGAGCATCGCAAAGGGAAATGGTCAACGATTGTTAAAGATTTGAGACGGAACAAATTCGTTTACATACTAGCGATACCCGTCATTCTGTACTATGCCGTCTTCCACTACGGCCCCATGTACGGCCTGCTGATGGCTTTCAAAGACTTCAGCATCGCTGACGGCATTTGGGGAAGCCAGTGGATTGGCTTTGAGCATTTCCGCAATTTCTTCGACAGCTATTATTTCGAACGCCTTCTGCGCAATACTGTGCTGATTAATGTTTACGAGCTCATCTTTGCGTTTCCGGCACCGATAATCCTGGCCTTGCTGCTGAACGAAATCCGCAGCCGCCTGTTTAAGCGTACGGTCCAGACGATATCCTATTTGCCGCATTTTGTATCCATCGTCGTCGTGACCGGCATCATGTTCGATTTTCTCGCAAGAGACGGCTTGATTAATCAGCTCCTGGGCTTTTTCGGTATAGAATCGATCCCGTTCATGAGTGAAGCGGGCTGGTTCCGCCCCCTATATGTCGGCTCCGGCATTTGGCAGGGCGTGGGCTGGGGATCGATCATTTATCTGGCGGCGATCGCCACCATCGATCCGACCTTGTACGAGGCAGCCAAGATGGACGGGGCAGGGCGCTGGAAGCAGATGCTGCACATCACGCTGCCGGGCATGCTGCCGACCATCATCATCATTTTTATTCTCAATATGGGCTCCATGCTCAGTGTGGGCAGCGAGAAGGTGCTGCTGATGTACAGCCCTCTTACCTATGAAACGGCGGACGTGATCTCGACCTTTGTATACCGGAGAGGGGTTCTGGAGACGGATTACGGCTTTACGACCGCCGTCGGATTATTTAACTCGGTGGTCAGCTTTATCTTGCTGGTTCTGGCGAACTCGATCAGCAAGCGGGTCAGCGAACATAAACTTTGGTAGAAAGGGGCGTCGGTCATGGCAAACAAATTATCCGCCGGAGAAAAAATATTCACCTGCTTCAACGCGCTGATCATGATAAGCCTGTGTTTCGTCACCCTATACCCATTCGTATATGTTGCCTTCGCTTCGGTCAGTGATCCCGCTTCCCTGGCCCAGCACCGCGGGCTGCTGTTGATGCCGCTCCATATCAATTTCGACGCCTATAAGGCGGTGTTTGAAAATCCGATGATTACGACGGGTTACCGCAACACGCTGATCTACGTCGTTGTAGGCACGGTCATCAATCTGGTGGCTACCGCTATCGGCGCGTATGTGCTGTCCCGCAGAAATTTGTACTTCAAAAACCTGCTGATGATGCTGATCGTCATCACCATGTTTTTCGGAGGCGGCCTGATTCCGACTTATCTGCTGATCAATAATCTAGGGATGCTGAACACGATCTGGGCGATGCTTATCCCGGGGATGATCGGGACGTTTAATATGATCATTATGCGGACCGCCTTTCAGTCCGTCCCGATAAGTCTTGAGGAATCGGCGAAAATCGACGGTGCAAGCGATCTGATTATTCTGTTCCGGATCATCATTCCACTGTCCATGCCCGTCATCGCGGTCATGGTTTTATGGTATGCCGTGGGGCACTGGAATTCGTATTTCGGCGCGCTCATCTACTTAAGGGACCGGGAGTTGTTCCCGCTTCAGCTCGTGCTGCGCGAAATCCTGATTACCAATACAACCGACAGCATGATGACGGAAGCCTCGGGAGACCGGATCGCTATCGCGGATACAATTAAATATGCGACGATTATCGTATCGACATTGCCCATTCTGCTGCTGTATCCGTTTTTGCAAAAATATTTCGTCAAGGGCGTTTTGATCGGCGCCATTAAGGAATAGGAGGAGAGCGATGACGGACTCATTGGAAACCGCATTGGAAAGAAAGAACCGGATGCAGTGGTGGAAGGAGGCCAAATTCGGCATGTTCATCCACTGGGGCGTTTATTCTCTGCTGGGGCAAGGGGAGTGGGTCATGTACTTCTCCAAAATTCCGGTCAAGGAATACGAGAAACTTGCTGCGGAATTCAATCCGGAACAGTTTGATGCCAAGGCATGGGTGGCTTGCGCTAAAAGGGCCGGCATGAAATATATCGTCATCACGGCCAAGCATCACGACGGTTTCGCCATGTACCATTCACGGACGGATCCGTTTAATATCGTCGACGCTTCTCCATTCGGCCGAGATCCCTTGAAGGAATTATCCGAAGCCTGCAGGGTGGAAGGAATCCGGCTCTGCTTTTATTATTCCCATGTGATTGATTGGCATCATCCGCACGCGATCCATGACACGTACAACAATCTATGGGACTACGAGCTGGAGAAAAAAGCGTTCTTCAGCTATTGGAACCATAAAGCGAAGGGGCAAATACGCGAGCTGCTGACGGAATACGGCCCAATCGGCCTGCTCTGGTTCGACACGTCCGGGGGATTGTCGAAGAAGGAAAGTGAAGCTATCGTGAGCATGATCCGCGAGCTTCAGCCCGAATGCCTGATTAACAGCAGGGTGAGCCATTGGCCTGATTTCGGGGATTATCAATCCAAGGGAGATAACGAAATCCCGATGCATGGCGAGGAAACCAGGGAGTGGGAAACGCCGATGACCCTTAACCAATCGTGGGGGTACAGCACCAAGGATCAAGTATGGAAATCGGCGGATGCTTTAATCCGCAAGCTGGTGCACATCGTCAGCAAGGGCGGGAATCTGCTGCTCAATGTCGGTCCGACAGAAACAGGCGTGATTCCGGCAAAGTCGGTTGAACGTCTGGAGGAAGTGGGTGCCTGGCTTGAGCGAAATGGAGGGGCGGTATACGGCACCAGTGCAAGCCCGTTCCCCTATGAACTGGAATGGGGGGCCGTTACGGTGAAAGGGGAGATGGTTTACCTTCATGTATTCAATCACTATTGGCCTGCTGAAGAACTGGTATTGAACGGAGTGAAAAACAAAGTTAAAAAAGCTTACCTGCTGGCGGACGGGAACGCCAGTGGCCTCCCTGTGGAGCAGAGCTATCATCTGGAAACGGATCATTATGCGATGCGGATCCGGCTGCCGGAGCTTCCCCCGGAAGATTATGTGTCGGTTGTCGCATTGGAGGTCGAAGGCGGGCTTGAGGTAGACCGGGGATTTATTCAACAGGCACAGGACGCCATTAAACTGGATTTGGTACTATCGGAAATAACGACAGGCAGCGGGATGAACGAGGCCCGGTGGACCTTTAAGGCAGCATCGCCCGGCGTGTTTGAAGTCGTGCTCGTTAATTTCAAAAAATCCGGTGCCGTCTGGGAAAAAGAATATGATCATGAAGTTACCGTCCGGGCAGCAGGGCAGACGGCAGCTTGCGTTCCCAAAGAGGATGTGGTCGTCAGCGACTCCATATCCTGTCAGCATCCGTATACCGAGGTTCACTCGTCGATCGGTCGCATCGTGATTGAGCAACCGGGCACTTATGCGTTGACGTTATCGACGAAGCTTGCCAAGCCGAAGCCGAACGGACCGGAAATTTGGCAGGCGGCGTCCGTGAAGCTTCGTTCGGTGCGATTGGTTCAGGTGTAGAACCTTGCTGTACCCAGCCTATAGGCTTCACGTATGCCGTCAAACGGGAGGTTTGCACTTATCTTTTGTGATCGGATTTTAAAGGGTTAGGAAGGCAGTTTGGCGAAGGATTCAAGATGATAGGTTTCCATACATTTTCTTGGAGGAATGCGTCATGATCTCGATACCCAGCCTTCTGCCCGGCAAGCGCAAAAGCAGCCGGGGACGTGTCTTGAAAACCATGATCGTTTCGTATATGTTCATACTTTTGCTGCCGATGACCGTTGGACTGTTTCTGTATGAACGGGTGGAAAACGTGATGGAAAACAATGCGGAGCGTTCAAATTCGGCGATGCTGGAGCAGCTGCGGCTTTCCATGGACAGCAAGCTCAAAGAAGTGGATATATTGGCGAAGCAAATCATGTTTAACCCCAAGCTGGCTAATCTGCTGAACCTTGATCGGCATGATCAAGGGGAATCGTATCGTCAGGTGGAGTTCGTCCGCGATTACCTGAACCGTTATCAAACATTTGTAAGCGGATTCGTAAAGGATTTCTATGTTCACCTGCAGTCGGGAGACGTCATCTTGAAGCCAGGCATGCGAACCGATGCAAGAGCCTTCTACGACAAGTATTACCGATTTGAAAATATGGATTTTGAAACTTGGAAGCAGAGCATGCTTGGCCGCTACCACAACATGTCATTCCTGCCCTCCGATGTGCTGCTGCAGAATCCGAACCAAGGTAACGGCAACCCGGCGGACGTGATCACCTACGCGCAATCACTTCCGGTCCATGATGTGTCCGATATCCGGGGAACGCTCGTTATCATGATCGATGGGCAGCAGGTTCAGGAGATGTTCCGGCAAATCGAGTCCGCAAATGACAGCGAGATTTATATAGTCGACGGGGAACACAGAGTCATCGCAAGCTCCTCGGGCTCGGAACTGTCCGCACAGGTGACGGAAAGGCTTGCCGGGTCATCGGGATTGTTTAAAGAAATGCTGAACGGTACGGACAGTATGATAACATTTACGGAATCCAAGGAGGCGGGATGGCATTACGTGTCCGTTATGCCGATGGATAGTGTCATGGAGCGAGTGACGCAGCTGAAAAGAATGGCTTTGTCGGTGTTTATCGCATCACTTCTCGCAGGAGCAGGCGTCGCATGTTGGTTTGGGTACCGCCAGTATAGCCCCATTAAACGCGTGGTTGATGCCATTCTCCAGGGAAAGCCCATTCAGGGTAAACCAGCCACCAACGAATATGATTTCATATTGCAAACGATCGAAGGATCGTTTGTAGAGGAGCGGGATCTGAGGGAGCGATTGTTCCGGCAAAGCCCCGTCATCCGAGCCGATTTTCTGTCAAGGCTCATTCGCGGTTACATCGATCCGGATCACGCAGGGAAGGAGGGAGGGCCGTCTTTAACGACCATGGGCATCCACTTCCGGTCCGATATGTTTGCAGTCATCATCGTTCAGGCAGTGGATATTACAAGGCTGTCGCCGGAACCATCGGAGCAAGATTGGACGCAAATCCGGTTTATTGTCTCGAATATCGGCACGGACATTGCGAATTCGGGCCACCAGGGATTCGCCGTCGATATGGAACGCGACCGGGTAGCGTTCCTGGTCAATTTCCATCCAGTTGAGAGCGGGGAGGCTCAGCTCTTCCTTCATGAATTTGCCGAACGATTTCTCCGGGTACTGGAGGATCGTTTCCATATTTCCGTGACGATTGCCGTTAGCAGCATACACACAGGAAACGGAACAATCGGCAGTGCTTATCTCGAAGCCATGGCCGCTCTGGATTACCGAATGTTCAGCGGAAGAAATTCCATCATTCACTTCGGTCATGTGCGGGACATTAAGCATCATTATTACTATCCGATCGAATTCGAGACGCAGCTTGTCAACCATGTGAGAGGCGGAGACAAGGAGAACGTCGCTAAGCTGCTGGACAATATTTATACGATGAATTTTAACTCGGCGGGCATGACCCCTGAACTGGGCAGATGCTTGTTCTTCAATATCATAAGCACATTTCTGAAAATACTGAATTTGACGAACACGGATCATGAAAGCCTGCTGGGCCCGAACTTTGACCCTGTAAAGCATATATTCGGTTGTGCCACAAGTGATGAAATGCAGGCTGAGACGAAACGTTTGTATGAAAAGCTGACCCGTCTCTTTCATACGGAGCACAGCGATCATAGTATCCAGCTGCAACGGGATATTATGGCATTCATCGATCGGAATTTAACCGACTATAATTTAGGACTCGGTATGATTGCCGATCATTTCGGCATGACGCCTCAATATATCTCGAGTTTCTTTAAGAAGATGAATCGATGCAATATCACCGACTATATTACCCGCGCGAGGATTGAGAAAGCGAAGACATTGATGGAGCAATCGGAACTGACCAATGCGCAGTTGGCCCAACTGGTTGGCTATACCAATGATGTTGTGTTCATCCGGGCCTTCAAGAAGTTAGAGGGGGTCACCCCCGGCAAATATCGGGCGAGCGCTAGCGGATAATAATGTTGAACGCGAGAGAGGAGTGGCCAATCAGAAATGGAAGCGATTCAGGAACCTTTAAAATACGGCGAGGTAACGACATGGACGCAGCAAAGGACCGAAGCCGCCATCGAATTCGTTCTTCATCGGATCGATCAGAATTTAGACATGTTCTCCAATCGGTTTCCGTCCCCTGCCAGCCGCAATAATATCTACGAGACAATCGGCAACACGGAATGGACCTCGTCATTCTGGACCGGAATGCTGTGGCTGGCTTATGAAGTCACGGGAGATGCCAAGTACCGGTCGACTGCGGAGCTTCAGCTCCACAGCTATAAGGAGCGCGTGGAGAAACGAATCGCCACGGAGACGCATGATCTGGGATTTTTGTATTCATTGTCCTGCGTTGCCGCATATAAGCTGACCGGGAATACAGAAGCGAGACGGATTGCCTTGGCCGCAGCAGACCTATTAATGGAGCGGTATTTCGAGAAAGCCGGTATCATTCAGGCTTGGGGTAAGTTGGACCAACCGTCACAGCGCGGCCGAATGATCATCGACTGCTGCATGAATTTGCCTTTGCTCTATTGGGCGACGGAGGAAACCCGCAAACCGGAGTATCGTCGTGCCGCCATAAGCCATGCACAGCAATCCGCTCGTTATTTGATCCGTGAGGATTCCTCAACGTATCACACGTATTATATGGATGTCGAGAGCGGAGAACCAAGGTTTGGGCAAACGTCCCAAGGATATTCGGATCATTCGTGCTGGTCCCGCGGTCAGGCCTGGGCCATTTATGGTTTACCGCTCAGTTATGCATATATGAAGGAAGAATCGCTGCTGCATGATGCGGAGCGGGTAACGAATTACTTTTTGAATCGGCTGCCTGAGGATTATGTGTGTTATTGGGATTTGATATTCACCGAAGGGCTGGAAGAGAGAGACAGCTCGGCCGCCGCCATTTCGGTATGCGGAATGCTGGAACTGGCAAAGCATTTGCCTCTCTCACACCCGCGGCGCCGTACGTACGAGAACGCGGCACTGCGCGTTTTGGGGGCATTAAGCGATCGCTATACGACGGTATCGCTCCCAGGATCCAACGGCATTCTGCAGCATGCGGTGTACGGAAAGCCGCTCGGCAACGGAATTGACGAATGCTGCATTTGGGGGGACTATTTCTATTTTGAAGCTTTGGTAAGGGTCTATAAAGATTGGGATATGTACTGGTAAATGAAGAGGATTCATATTCAAAAGACAAAAGTGAATGTATGCGGTACCCCTGCATCAGCGTGGCTGATGTTAGGGGTGTTTTGTCTGTCTGTTTGGTTATGTTGACAAAATAAATTAACTCGTGTTAATTTATTTACACATGTTAACTTTGAAGAGGTGCTAACACAATGGATCCGGATATCTCATTAAGGGAATTAAAGAAAGCTAAGAACAAAATCGCACTGTATGAGGCGGCACTATCGTTAATGAAGGACCGGATGTTCAGCCAGGTTATGCTGGAGGACATTTGCAGGCGAGCCGAAATATCAAAAGTCACTTTTTTTAAGTTTTATCAACGCAAAGAGGATCTGCTGATTTATTTTATGCGGGTATGGCTGACTGAGCGGGTTATCGAGATCGACACGGAAGGGAAAAAAGGGTTTCAGGCTTTCCGGCATCTGTTGTCCCAAGTGGCTAAGGAGCATCAAGTGAGGCCGGGCATGATGCCGAGCCTGATCTCCTTTCTCGCGGAGCAGAACATGCAGCCCTGCATGCCGGAGCTGAGCCCTGCCGAAGTATCGCTGCTTTTTCCCGGTCACGAAGAAGCGGGGAGCCAATCGCCCAACATGTATGCTTTATTCCAGCAGTTCATGAAGGAAGAAGATCAAGCCGGAAGACTGAACCAAGCTCTTACCTTGGAGCAAGCCGTACAGATCTGTTTCACCATTTTTTATGGCGCGTTTCTGACGGCGCAATTATACAATTCAACCGAAATCGGTCGCTTTTACGAAACGCATCTTGGTCTGCTAGAAATAAAGGAAGAGGAGTGAACAGGTATGAGCAAAGTCATTCCAGGTCGATATACCGCACACATGGAAGGATCCTTCGTTGTATTCGTGATCGGGTTTCGGATTAACAAGTGGTGGGCGGTCCATAAGTGGCTGCCTGTCATGAATGCCATGTCCCCGATGCTTCAGGAGCTGTACCGGAACAAGGAGGAGCTCGGCTTTATGGACGGTACCTATCATTTTTCCGGCAAGGGACTCACTCTTATTCAATATTGGAGGAGTTTCGAACGCCTGGAGCATTATGCCCGTCACGGAGCCAATCACCTGAAGGCATGGCGGGATTTCAACCGCAAGATTGGAACGGGAGGGGACGTAGGGATATTCCACGAAACCTATTTGGTTCCGGAAGGACATTATGAATGTCTGTACAACAATATGCCGAGGTTCGGTTTGGCAAAAGCGGGAGCCCATGTCCCCGCGACGGGACGCAGGGAAACGGCAAGCCGGCGGCTTGGCCGCGAGGGAGAACCAGCAGTGCCGACTCCTCCAAATCCGTAGTTCCGGTCTATAGTCGGTTGATCTCCCTCTGCTGCCGCAGCTTATGTCATAGGATAATTACCATAGGTCATGGGCGGCGTAAATGCTGTGGAAGTCGTGAGGCTTTAGACATGTTTTTCTTCCACGCTCCAAAAAAGGGTTGGTAATCCCCGTTTATTCTTCTATGATGATATTACTTCAAATCGGCGATGAGATAAGGAATTAGTTCGCTTTAGGGGGATGCCTATGGGAAGAAAAGCATGGTTTTACCGTCAGCTTTTATCGTATATGCCGGTCTTCTTTATCGTGATTTCCTTTGTGTTTTTTGTCTTTTTTCAAATGCTCGGTGAGCAGTCGCGGAAGGGCGCGATTCAGGCCAATGAGACGATGATTCAGCAGGCGATGCGATCGGTGGATAATTCGCTGAAGGCTATCGATCAGATGCTGGTGCAGGAATTGCTGTTCAACCCCGATATGTCGGGATTTTTCAATCAAGAGGATCAGGACAACGTCTATTTGAACATGCAGGCGGTGAAGGCCATGAAGCAGTTCAAGGTGTCCAATCCACTGGTCGATTCCATGGTGCTCGTGCGGACCCAGGATGAGTTCGTCCTGAGTACTTCGTCCTCATTTAACTTACAGGATTATGCGGATTATGACTTTCTTAAGCCTTATTTGGGCCAGGTCAATAGTGAGGCCAAATGGAGTACTGTACGGAATTTCCGGGAATTCAGCTTCAATAGCATGCAGCATGTGATAACCCTGGTACGAGATGCGCCCTTCGTTACCCATGGCAAAGGCGTTATTGCCGTCAACATCAAGGTGGACGCCATACATAACATGATTCAGGGCATGGTTAATCCCGATGTTAGTTTCATTCATATGAAGGATACGCAGGGGCGGTCCATGATCCCCGACACCTCAATAGTCGAAAGCGGGGAGCTTGTCTCCCAAGCGGTGTCGCCATATACCGGGTGGGTATATGAGGGAGGACTAACCCAAGGCCGAGTGGTTGGTATCGTCAGCCAGCTGTACAATATCTGGTTTATCGTCGGCTTGCTGATGTGCGTTGCCGGGGTCGTCTGGATCGTATTGGTTACGCGCCGAAACTATAAGCCGATTGAAGCCATCGTGTCCCGGATTCATAACTATTCGCAGTCTAAAACGAGCGCGCTGATCCATAACAGTAAACAGGATGAGTTCGCTTTTATCGAATCTGCACTCGAAAGTATGCTGGAACAGGCGAGCAGCTTTCAACAGCAGCATCGGGAGGATTTGCTGCTGCGCAGAGCGTATCTGTTCCAGCAGCTGATGGAGGGGCAGTACCCGTCCCATTTGGAGCAGTGGAACGAGCAGCGGGACGCCATGGGACTGCCGGACTTGTCCGAATCACAGATCGTCAATGTCATCGAAATCGATAAATATCCATTGTTCTGCGAGCAGTACCCGCAGCAGGACCAGTATTTGATCAAATTTGCCCTCAAAAGTGTCGTTCAAGAAATTGCAGCCGGGCAGGAAACGAGTGTTTGGACAGAATGGATATCCGCTTCGAAGCTGGGCGTGATGACGATGGCGGATGACCAGGACGCAGAACAGCACGTGGTCACGCTGCTTGAACAGGCCCGCCAGTGGGTGGAGCAGCATCTGAAGCTGACCATAACCGTTGGTATGGGGGAGAAAGCGGAGCGATATACGGATATTCCGGACTCCTATGAGCAGGCACGCACCGCATTGAAATACAAAATGATCCTCGGCGAGAACCGAATCATTCATTACACCCAAGTCTCCGGGGAGGAACGGGGCCATGCCTTCGATTTCTTGAACCTGATCCGTTCGATGGCTCAATCCTTCCGGCTCGTCAACAGGGATTGGCAGGAGAAATACAATGCCCTCATCCATAACATTGGACAAAACATGCTGGACCGGGACGGCGTGGTGAACCTGGTGGATTACATGATGTACTCGCTCGGACGTGAAATGTCGTGCATGGCAAAAGAATTTCAGGATTTGTGGCTGACAGAGGGGCAGCCTGCCTTACGGAACGCGCTCCAATCATCCGATACACTGGAGCAGCTGGAACAGGAGTTCGGGGAGGCTTTATCCGCTCTGTACGACAGTATGCTCGCTCTCATGGAGGGCCGAAATCATGCGGACACGATTCAGAAGGTGCGCTTGTTTATGGAGCAGAACTCGAGCAATCCGGATCTGTCTCTCAATTATTTAAGCGAACGCTTCAATATGAACTGGAAGACGCTGAGCAAGCTGTTCCGGGAGGAGACCGGCCAGAAATTCGTGGATTATTTAATTGAGCTGCGGATGAACCATGCCCGGAAGCTGCTCGAAGAGACCTTGCTGCCTGTACAAGATATCGCGACCGAAGTTGGGTATTCCAATGCCATCTCATTTGGCCGGATGTTTAAAAAGCTGATGGGGATGTCACCGGGGGATTACCGTGAGCAGGCTGCTTATAAGCAGCAGAATTACGGGAACTAACGATCCTTCTGACGGCTTCATGCATACTGATCAAGTAGAGAATCCTTCTGACTAGGTCATGCATATATAACCAAGCAGAGAGTCCTGCGGATGAACCGTCCCGCGGGCTTTTTGCTGTAAACGGAGATAGGTTTAGCGACGGAAAAAGGTTTATTCGCCCTTACGGCCCTGTCGACCCTAAAGTTCCCCCTGCTCGCGGAAATACGTTGATTCGGAGAATCTTGTTTATTGATCGGATGCAGCCGTCCGCTCTAGACTTGGGATCAACACAAAGCGAAGGAGGGTGACCCCATTGGCTCGTATGAGCAGCGCAATCCCAGTACCTGCAGATGCACAGGCACCAACGAATCTACCACCGAACAAGCCCATGAACCGAACGAGGAAGAAGCTGATGAAGCACTGGCAGTTCTACCTGCTCGTATTCTTCCCGTTAGTCTACATCATCCTCTTCAAATACGTTCCGATGTTCGGCGTCTTGATTGCATTCAAGGAATACAACGTCGTACAGGGGATATTCGGCAGTCCCTGGGTAGGATTCGATTATTTCCGGCAATTATTCGATGCTCCGTTCTTCTGGCAGTATGTCCGCAACACGCTAGAAATTTCCCTGTACGGCCTGCTGGTCGGTTTCCCTGCACCCATTCTGTTGGCGCTGGCACTGAATGAGATCAGGAACGGCCGCTTCAAGAAAACCGTCCAGATGGTGACATACGCGCCGTACTTCATTTCAACGGTGGTCATCGTTTCGATTCTGATCGTGAACCTCTCGCCCAATACGGGGCTGATGAGCAATCTGTTCCGGGCGCTCGGGCTTGAGACCGTTGATTTCCTTGGCGTGCCGGAACTGTTCAAGTCGATTTATGTCTGGTCCGATGTGTGGCAGTTCACCGGTTACGGCGCCATCATCTATATTGCGGCCTTGGCTGGAGTCAATCCCGATCTGTACGAGGCGGCAAGAGTGGACGGGGCAACCCGGCTTCAAAAAATCATCAATATCGATATCCCCAGCTTGTTTCCGGTCATCGTCATTTTGCTCATATTAAATCTGGGGAACCTGATGAGCCTGGGCTTTGAGAAAATTTATCTCATGCAAAACCCGCTCAATCAGAACACGTCCGAGGTCATTTCCACCTATGTGTACAAGGTCGGTCTGCTCGGAGCAAATTTCAGCTTCTCTGCCGCCATCGGCCTGTTCAATTCCATCATCAATTTCATTCTGTTGGTTATCGTCAATTACGTATCCCGAAAAGTCTCATCCACAAGTCTATGGTAGGAGGAATCGCATGAGCAGGTCAACCGTACGGGAGTCCGCTGCAGACCGGATTTTCCTTGGTATCGTGTATTTGTTTCTATCCGTCGTTCTGATCGTCATTCTGTTTCCGCTGCTCCATATTGTAAGCGCATCCTTCAGCTCCCCGGGTGCGGTGTCCTCGGGCAAAGTGTGGCTGTGGCCGGTGGATGTGACCTTGATCGGCTACAAAGCGGTGTTCCAGAATTCCAACATTCTGATCGGGTTTGGCAACTCGCTGTTCTATGCCGTTGTCGGCACGATCGTAAACGTTGCATTCACGGTGATGCTTGCCTATCCGCTCGCCCGCAAAACGTTTTACGTTCGCAACATCATTATGATGCTGCTGGTGTTCACAATGTTTTTTGACGGTGGGCTCATACCGAACTATTTGCTCGTGAAGTCGCTCGGCATGCTCGACACGCGCTGGGCCATGATTATACCGGGTGCGCTAGCTGTATTCCAGGTCATCATCGCCCGGACTTTTTTTCAGACGACGATCCCCGATGAACTGGCTGAAGCGGCGGAAATGGATGGGAGCAGCGACATTACCTTTTTCCTTAAAATCGTCCTTCCGCTTTCGAAGCCCATTCTGGCCGTGCTCGGGCTGATGTATGCCGTCGGCCATTGGAACTCCTATTTCAATGCCCTGATTTATTTGAAGGACAGCAGCCTGTTTCCGCTTCAGATCTTCCTGAGGGATATTCTGATCCTGAATTCCGTCAGCGCCGAGATGGTGACCAACGTGAATGAGCTGCTGGTCCGCGAAGGGCTGAAGGATTTGCTGAAGTATTCGCTGATCGTGGTGGCAAGCGCCCCGGTATTGATCATTTACCCGTTTGTGCAGAAGTATTTTGTCAAAGGCGTAATGATCGGATCCTTGAAAGGGTGATTCCTATTTCGTGAAGGAGGTGGGGTCGGCATTATAGAATAGGGTATTTCCGATGTTCGGACATATAGGGGGTATATGCAAAAATACGGTTTCGCTTACGAAGTACGGGCAGGTATTCCATATTAGGGAGGAATTGATTTGAAAAGGTTCACTGGATTAGGTTTAAGTCTGGTTCTCGTGGCAGTGCTGGCTCTATCCGCTTGCGGCAAGACAAGTGAAACAGGAACTGAAGGTCCGGCAAGCCCTCCGGAGTCAGGGGCACCCGTTGAACTATCGGTATTCGCTCCTCAGTCCGCCGGCATCGAGAGCCTCGATGTCAATCCGTTCTCCAAGCATATCGAAGAGAAGCTGGGGATTACATTCAAATGGAATACGACGCCCGACGCGGTATTCAACGACAAGAAACTGCTGATGCTGGCCAGCGGAGACTATCCGGCGCTCATTATGAATGCCGGCATATCCAAGGCGGATCAGATCAAGTACGGTATGCAAGGGGCCTTTATCCCCTTGAATGAGTTAATCGACAAGCATGCACCTAACATTAAAAAGGCGATGGAGGAAGTCTCCTATTTAAAATCGGCGATGACCGCGCCGGACGGCAATATTTATGCGCTTCCGAAGGTGAATGAGTGCCTGCACTGTACGTATGGACAGCGGATGTGGATCAATACAACCTGGCTTGAGAAGTTAGGTCTAGAGATGCCAACCACTACCGATGAGTTCTATGAAGTGTTGAAAGCCTTTAAGGAGCAGGATCCGAACGGCAATGGCAAGGCCGACGAAATTCCGATGACCACTTCGCTCGATGTGTGGGGAGGAGGAGTTGATGCCTTTTTGATGAATGCTTTTATATATAACAATGGCACGACTTATTTAAGCGTGAAGGATGGCAAGGTGATTTTGTCCGCGGCTGAGTCCGAGTGGAAGGAAGGTTTAAAATATCTCAACAAGCTGTACAGCGAAGGTCTGATCGACAAAGGAGCGTTTACCCAAAACGGCGATGCCGTCAAGCAGCTCGGCAACAAAGCGGACAATGTGGTCGGCGCCGTTGGTTATGCGCTGATCAGCAGCGTGCTGGAACCAACCGATGCCAAGCCCCGCCATAAGGAATATGATGTCGTACCCCCGCTGAAAGGACCGAATGGCGTGCAGCTTGCAGGTTATAGCGTCGGAGCAGGGGATGGATCGTTTGTCATTACGAATAAAGCGACGGAGGAGCAGCGGATCGCGGCGATCAAGCTGGCGGATTACCTGTTCTCCGAAGAAGGCACCGTGATGACCTCCTGGGGCTTTGAAGGAGATGGATGGCGGAAGGCGGAGTCCGGTGCGCTTGATTACAATGGCGAGCCGGCCGCATACGAAGCGCTGAAGCGGGATGTACCCGAGGGATCACTTGACGTAACCTGGTGGCAGCTTGGAACGATGCTGATGGTGAACTCCCTCCGGGAGTCCTTTGTCGCTCCGGAAGATCCGTTTGGCAACGGAGCTTATGAGTATCGCTTGTGGCTGGCTGCGAAGAAATACGAGCCTTTTGCCAAACCGGAGTTGGTGTACCCGACGGATGTGTTCATCGATCCGAAAGACGCCACCTTCATCGCACAGATTCAGAAGACGATTCAGGATTACGTGAAATCGAATCTGGCCCAATTTGTAACCGGCAGCAAGGACATCGAGAAGGATTGGGATGCCTATGTCAGCGGATTTAAGGGACTGCAGCTGGATAAGTATCTGGAGATTCATCAGAAAGCATTAGACAACCAAGGATAGAGGTATAGGAGGTTTATCGCTTGCACAATTTCATTGAATACGCTGCCAATATTAAGCCCTCGGAACGTCAATTAGCCGTCCAGGAGATGGAGTTCTACGCATTCTTTCATTTTACCATCAATACGTTCACGGATATGGAATGGGGCACGGGAAAAGAAGATCCTGCGCTGTTCAATCCGGCGCAGCTGGATGCGGATCAATGGGTCAGCGCTTGTGTCAGCGCCGGGATGCGCGGCTTGATCCTGACCTGCAAGCATCATGACGGCTTCTGTTTATGGCCGAGTCAATATACGGAGCACTCCGTGAAGAGCAGCCCTTGGCGAAACGGGCTTGGGGATGTGGTGAAGGAGGTTGCCGATGCCTGCAGGAGAGCGGGGATCAAGTTTGGCATCTACTTATCCCCGTGGGACCGGCATGAACCGTCATATGGCGATTCGCCGAGGTATAATCAATTTTTCCTGAACCAATTAAGAGAATTGCTGACCGGCTACGGCGAGATATTCTGCGTCTGGTTTGACGGAGCCTGCGGCGAAGGCCCGAACGGCAAGCGTCAGGAATACGATTGGGAAGCGTACTATGCCCTGATTCGGGAATTGCAGCCGAATGCCGCCATTTCGGTATGCGGACCGGATATTCGCTGGTGCGGGAATGAGGCGGGGCATTGCAGGGAGTCGGAGTGGAGCGTCGTTCCTGCGTCGCTGCGCCAGAATGAAGCGATCCAGGAAAAGTCGCAGCAAACCGATGACCGGGCGTTTGCGCGCCGCTATGAATCGAGTGAAGAGGATCTTGGCAGCCGGAGCGTCATTCAGGGCGAGAAGGAGCTGGTATGGTATCCGGCCGAAGTCAATACCTCGATCCGTCCCGGCTGGTTCTATCATGCGTCCGAAGACGATAAGGTCCGGTCACTGGAGGAATTACTGCATATTTACTACGGCTCGGTTGGCGGCAATGCCACTTTTCTGCTCAATATTCCGCCGGATACCCGCGGATTGGTTCATGAGTTCGATCTGCAGCGTCTGCAGGAACTCGGGGACGCCATTCGAACAACGTTTGATACCAATCTGGCTGCCGGTGCGGATATTACGGCATCCGAGACGAAAGCCGGATCGGATGCACGAAATATGGTCGATGGCAGCAAGAATACGTATTGGAGTCCCGAGGAGGGTACGGAATACGCCGTGATTGAGTTGGACATCGGGCAAGCGATAGATTTCGATCATATCGTATTGGCTGAATACCGGTACGGGCAGCGGATCGAGCGCTTCGAGCTTGAATATATGGAAAATGGGAACTGGCACGCAATCCAATCCGGGACGGTGATCGGGCGCAAACGCATCTGCCGTTTTCCCGCTGTACGGGCTCAATATATCCGGCTTACCATTTTGGAATCGAGATGGTGTCCGCGCCTGTCCGGCTTTGAAGTATACCGGAGCTCGAAGGATTGATGGGAGCATTCTAACATCTGGCGGATATCCGGTATGGAATTCCGCTATGGAATGCCATGATAAGGCGGCCATCGCAAAAGGGCGGTGGCTCCTTTTTTTCGAAAACGTAAATTTTACCTTCCGTTCCACCCAGATTAGTGTAAGATGTACGTGAAAGCACCCCATTTCATTGTAGAGAGGATGTAACCTGCATGAGCCATTCCGTATCTTTTGAGACCCGGCTGTTGAGCTCTTTGACCAAAGTATTTGCCGATGAAGAACTGTCCCAAGCCTCGTATGACAAAGGGTCTTCGTTTGGCAATGAGACGTTCTCGTTTCAAGTTGCTTACCGTTCCAACCGCTTGTTGAAAAACATCCGGGTTCATCTGCAATCCGCGTTGAGCGAACGGATTACCGTCCGTTCTGTAGGCCTGGTTCCATCGGAGCTGCCCACGTACCATGATCATGACGAGTTTATCTTAAGAGCTGCTCCCGGGCTGTATCCGGACCCGTTGCTGCCTTTGGCATCAGAGTCTGTTGTAACCGGATGCCCGAACCAGTGGAGAAGTTTATGGATTACGGTACAGCCTGAGGGTGAGATTAAGGGCGGTACATATGAAATCCGGCTTCGTTTTGAAGCGGAATCGGGGGAGTCGCTTGGGGAAGAGGTATTTACACTGGAGGTGATTCCGGCAACCTTGCCGGACCAGACGCTGATTCATACGGAATGGTTTCATGCCGATTGCTTGGCGAACTACTACGAGGTGGAGATATTTAGTGAACGGCACTGGACGTTAATCGGTCAATTTATGCGGACCGCCGCTCAGCATGGCATCAATATGATCCTGACCCCATTGTTTACGCCTCCGCTGGATACGGAAGTGGGCGGAGAACGGCCAACGGTGCAGCTGGTTGACGTGGCTGTTACCCAGGATGGAACGTATGCGTTTGGGTTTGATAAGCTGGACCGCTGGGCAGACCTGTGTAATTCTAATGGGATTCAGTACCTGGAATTCTCGCATCTTTTCACCCAGTGGGGAGCCGGGCATGCGCCGAAGATTATCGCTAACGTGAACGGAAAGCCTGAGAAGCTGTTCGGATGGGAGACGGATGCAACCGGAGAAGCGTATCATGCCTTCATCCGGCAATTCATACCGGCCCTCACCGGTTGGATTGAAAGCCGGGGACTTGAGCAGCGCTGTTATTTCCATGTATCCGATGAGCCATCCGAGTCCCATCTGGAGGCTTACGGTCATGCAAGCCGGTTGATGAACGAGCTGCTGCCGGATTACCCGATCATTGACGCGCTCTCCGATATTTCGTTCTATGAGCAGGGGCTGGTGAAGCGTCCGATTCCGGCCAGCAATCACATTGAGCCTTTTCTGGATCAACAGGTAACGCCACTGTGGACCTATTATTGCTGTTCCCAGTACAAGGAAGTGTCCAACCGTTTCTTCAATTTGCCTTCGGCAAGAAACCGGATCATCGGGATTCAGCTGTATAAGTTTAATATCGAGGGATTTCTCCATTGGGGGTATAACTTTTGGAATTCGCAATACTCGAAACGCGCCATTGATCCGTTCAAGGTGACGGATGCGGATTGCGGTTTTCCTTCCGGGGATGCTTTTGTGGTATACCCTGGTGAAGAAGGACCGATTGAATCCATTCGGCTGAAGGTATTCCAGGAAGCGCTTCAAGATTTGAGAGCGCTTCAACTGCTGGAGACACAGATCGGCAGGGAGGCTGTGCTGCAGGCGCTGGAGGAAGGGCTCGAAGAGCCGATCACCTTCAAGACGTACCCGAGGGATCAGGAATGGCTGCTGTCGAAGCGGCAGTGGATCAACGATAAGATTAAGGAAAGTTTGGTTGTGAAGTAAGCGGGCTGGCAGCTTATTTAGACTAATCAGGCGATTTAGGCCGCATGAATCATCCGTAAAACTGCCCCATCTTCTTTAGAGAAGGTGGGGCAGTTTTTGATTTGCATAACGGCTGCTTTTTCCTCGCCCGGATGGTTTCTTCCAGGATGCATACTTGCTTAGGCGAGTTCCATTATGGTTCCATGGTTAGGGAAGATGGCATGTTTCTAAAGTATACCGATGTCAAGGGCAGACCGATCATAGAGATAAGATGTTTGGGGTACTGGGAACGTTTAGCCGTACCGGGTAAACCACGCCCGAGGCGAAAGAGGCCTGCCGTGGTTCTAGTGGTATCTCCGAAAATATGCCATCATAAGAGCAAGGGGGAACGGACGATGTATTTGGATTTCAAGTTGGCGAATGACCGGCCGGCCTATATTCAAGTCAAAGATTACATGAAGCGCTTGATGACGACCGGCGCGCTGCAAGCCGATCAGAAGCTTCCCTCCACGCGTGAGCTAAGCGCGCTGTTTCGAGTGGGCCGCAATACGGTGCTGAGCGCGTACTCGGATTTGGAGGACGAAGGCTTTATCTATGCGGTCAAAGGGCAGGGGCACTTTGTTACCCCTTCAATCAGCGGAGCTTCGCTGCAGCCTGAAGGCAAACGGCTGGACTGGGGTCCTCGCCTGAACGAATACGCCAGGCTTGCGGAAGCGCATGATCTGATGAAGCACGGTATTCGAGCCGAGAAGGGCTCTATATCTTTTACAAGCATCGCTCCCGATGAGAAGCTGTTCGACCTGCAAAATGTCAAGCGTGCATTCCTGGACCGGATGTCGCTTGAAGGCGATGTACTTCTAAACTATGGTTACGCCAAGGGCTATAAACCGCTTATTGATTACCTTCTCCGTTACATGGAGAACAAGGGCGTGAATATGGAGGGTAAGGATATGCTGATCACCAGCGGTTTTACGGAAGGCTTAAGTCTGGTGTTATCGGCCTTGAACAAAGGGCATGGCCGCATCCTGTGCGAGAATCCCACCCATCATACAGCCATTAAAAATTTTAAAATGCACGGGTACGCCATTACCGGCGTTGAAATGGAGCATGACGGCATCAGCCTGACGGAGCTCGCGCGCGAGCTGTCGGAGCGGACGTACGACATGGCCTACCTCGTGCCTTCCTATCATAATCCTACAGGAATCGTGATGTCCCACCAGAAGAGGCTGGAAGCGCTGCGGCTTCTGAATGAGCACGAGATTCCCGTTATCGAAGATGGTTTCAACGAAGAGCTGCGCTATTCGGGCTCGCACATCGCGCCGCTCGTTGCATGTGCAGGCGGCGAGAACAACAGCGTGATCTATTTGGGCAGCTTCTCCAAGATCCTGTTTCCCGGCCTGCGAGTGGGCTGGGTGCTAGCCGACAAAACCCTGATTCATTATTTGGAGAGCGTGAAACGTGCCCGCAGCATTCACACATCCACCCTGGATCAATCCCTGCTCTTTCAATATTTGTACAACGGCAACTTCGAGAAATATTTAAAGAGGGCGAAGGCCGAGTACAAGCGAAAATATGAGCTTGCGATCCGCTGCTGCGAGGAGTGGATCCCAATGGAGCGGTTGTCCGGGGACGGCGGGCTTCACCTGTTCGTCGAATTCGGTCCCGAATTCCGAACCCGTGAGCTGCTGGAAGCCTGCTCCGCCCAGGGCGTGGTGTTCACGCCAGGCGACATTTTCTATACCGATGGCGGGGGCCATCACACCATGCGTCTCGGATTCTCCCGCGTCTCCGACGAGAATATCGAGCAGGGGATTCGGATCATCGGCGAGGCGGCAAGGAAGCTAATGTAATCGGACTGCAACAGAGGTCGGAAGAATAATCCGCGCGGAGTGATGATTAGCATCCAAGGAATGCTTCTTTGAGAAAAAGATCTTCTGACTTCAACGAAGAAGGCAGAATTATTCTGGAGAAGCGGAGCGTTCTCCTGAAAGCTTTCTAACGGAAAGCTCGCTTCGGAAGCCAATGCACCCGTCGGATTTCAACTACGAATAATCAAATCAGTAGAAATCTGAGGGCAACAGAGATCGGAAGAATAATCCACATGCGGAGTGCTGTCATACTAAACTTTTTAGGAGGTCTACATCATGAAGGTTGGCGTCATCATGGGAGGCGTATCATCCGAGCGGGAAGTTTCGCTCATGACCGGCAAAGAGATGATCGCGCATTTGGATAAAAGCCGCTACGAGGTTTATCCGATCGAGATTAACGATAAACGCGAGCTGATCAGCAAAACCGAAGGCATCGATATGGCTTTGCTCGCCCTGCACGGGCAATATGGGGAAGACGGGACGGTGCAAGGCACACTCGACTCCCTGGGCATCCCGTATACCGGAAGCGGCGTTCTCTCCAGCAGTGTCTGCATGGATAAAGACCTGAGCAAGAAGCTGCTGCGGTACGAGGGATTGACTACAGCCGATTGGGTCATGGTCAGCAGTATGGAGGAGCTGGCCGCCGCCGACGTGGAGGGACTCGGTTTTCCTGTCGTGGTGAAGCCGAACGCGGGCGGGTCCAGCGTTGGTACTCGGATCGTGCGTGATGCGGCTGCCCTTGCCTCAGCGGTAGAAGAGGCATTGCGATGGGACCGCTCCGTGATGATCGAGCAAATGATCGAGGGGGAAGAGATCACTTGCCCGGTTTTGAAAGGTGAGATGCTCCCGATTGTGTCCATCAAGCCGAACTCCGAATTTTTCGATTATACATCCAAATACGAAGAGGGCGAAGCGGATGAGCAGGTGATTGAGCTTCCAGCCGAACTTCAGCAGCGGGTGCGTACGGCTGCGCTTCAATGCTATAAGGCGCTGAAGTGCAGTGTGTATGCCCGGATCGATATCATCCTGAAGGACGATACTCCTTATATTTTGGAGGTCAATACGCTCCCGGGTTTAACGAAGAACAGTCTGCTGCCAAGAAGCGCGGAAGCGGCGGGTTATTCGTTCAGCGGACTTCTGGATGCCATTATTGAAACTTCATTATCGGAACGAAAAAGCGAAGGCAAGGAGTAGAAGCATATGAATACAACGAGCAGCTTTCTAACATCAACGGTGCAAGTCATGCCGCCTTCCGGCATCCGGCAATTTTTTAATGCTGCGGAAGCGGATGGTGACGTCATTTCTCTCGGCGTGGGTGAACCGGATTTTGTGACGCCCTCGTGTGCGATTGAGGCTTGCAAACGAGCTCTGGAGCATGGCCGCACGATGTATACGCCGAATGAAGGGCTAACGGAGCTAAGGGAAGGGATTGCGGAATATCTGGTTGCCGGATTCCAGCTGCAATATGAACCGACGAGCGAGATACTGGTCACGGTTGGCGGCAGCGAAGCGATTGACCTTACGCTGCGGGCGCTCATCTCGCCGGGGGATGAAATTATTATTCCCGTGCCGGGATATGTCGCTTATGCTCCTCTTGTGCAATTGAACGGAGGAACTGTCGTCGAACTGGAGCTCTCCGCAGAGCATGACTTCAAATTGACGGCGGACGCGCTGCAGAAGGTGATTACACCCCGGACGAAAGCGATCGTTGTTAACTTTCCGAGCAATCCGACAGGCGCCGTTATGACCTATGAGGATTGGCTTCCGATTGCACGTCTTGCGGTTACGCACAATTTGGTGGTGATCTCAGACGAGATGTATGCCGAACTTACCTACGGCCGCACGCATACCAGCATTGCTTCGCTGCCTCGAATGCGGGAGCGCACCATCGTCATCGGCGGATTTTCCAAAGCCTTTGCCATGACGGGCTGGCGGGTCGGATACCTCTGCGGCGATTCCCACCTGGTGAGCGCCATGGTCAAGATTCATCAATATACTGCACTCTGCGCACCTATAATGGGGCAGATTGCGGCTCTCGAATGTTTAAGGAATGGACTCGAGGATCGGGACGTAATGAAGCGGGCTTATGATGAACGCAGAAGGATGTTTGTGCAAGGTCTGACCGATATCGGCCTAGGCTGCCGCGATCCTCAGGGTGCTTTCTACGCTTTCCCCAGCATAACCGGAACGGGTCTGGGCTCGCAGCAGTTTGCGGAGCGATTGCTTCGGGAGGCAAAGGTCGCCGTTGTACCCGGTCATGTGTTTGGCGCCGGGGGCGAAGGCTTTATTCGCTGCTCGTATGCAACTTCGTCCGATCAATTGAGCGAAGCACTCGATCGAATGGATCGCTGGCTTCGAACGCATGCAGGTGCTGACCATGGTCTGCCCACCTTACAGAATTCTTGAGAGTTTGCGGTAATCGGTAGCGGTAATCCCCTCCAGTCTGCGGAAGATTCGGCTAAAATAATGAATATCCGGGTATCCGACCCCTTCGCCAACCGCCTCGATCGAGATGTCGGATTCCCGGAGAAGCCGACGTGCTTCCCGGTGACGAACGGTTTGCACGAATTCACTTGGCGGCATCCCGGCAAAGCGTTTAAACAATTTGGCGGTATGATCCGGGCTTAACATCAAATGCTCCGCAATCACTTTGTTGCTCCAGTCTTTGGCTGGAGTTTTTTCGATTTGAGACATCAGTTCAATCAATTTGGCATCGTGCGGTGACGTTTCCGTCAAGGCCTGGGAAGGATGCGTCCGAAGCAGTTGCACCAGCACATCCAGCATCAGCCCTTTGCAAGCAAGCTCATAGCCGGCGGGACGCAGGGTGAATTCTTCCACGATTCGTTCCATCATCTGAACGCAAGGCAATGGTGGCGTGTAGATTACACGGGAAGAGAGTGGGGGGAATTCGGAGGACACCGCTTCATGCGCGAATTTATCCGTATCCAGCACGACTTCATTCACGATCATGTCCGCTTCGGTCTGAATGTCCAGCTCATCAAAAAAATCAAAATGAATCCCCAGAAACCGCGCGTCAGGATGGGAAACCACCTCATTCTGGTGGTAAACACCGGACGGCAGAAAAATCAGCTGACCGGCCTCGATGCGATAGCGGTTCCCGTACATCGTTGTAGCGGCTTCCCCTTGGTATACATAGAGCAGCTCAAAATCGTATAACCTGCGCTGCGGGAGTGATCCCGTCGCCATGCGTTGAAACTGCGCATAGTGAATGCAGGGTGACCATTCGCGAAAAGGCGCTTCGCGTTGTATCGGAAAATCGAGGTCCATATCGACCATTGTATGCTCACTCCCAAAAGTTTTTAAGAGATGGTAAATAGAACGGATTTGTCCAAATAATCACTTTTCTATCTAAATCATTTGGTGGAAAATTTATTTATTATATAAGTATTATTACATCCTAAAGGTTTATTTACAACTTGACGGAAAAAGTCAAATGATGCGTTTCAGAAAACGAGTGTTACAACATCAACCTATTGATTTTAGGAGGGATTCACGATGAAGAAAGGGATTAATATCTGGTCGTTCCCGGGAGATGCTTCCATCTCCGACTGCATCCGATTGGCAAAAGAAGCCGGGTTTGAAGGAATCGAATTGTCACTAAACCAAACAGGGGAGCTCGGGCTGCAGGCTGGCGATAAAGAAGTACAGGCCATAACGGCACAGCTGAAAGAAGCGGACCTGGATATCGCGGGTTTGGCGACAGGTTTGTATTGGGAATATCCGATGACCAGTGATGATCCGGCTGTCCGTGAGAAGGCCATGGATATTTGCAAGAAGCAGCTGGAACTTGCGTCTGCTTTCGGAGTGGATGCCATACTTGTGATCCCAGGGGCGGTCGGGGTCGATTTTGTTCCTGGTTCAGCCGTCATCGATTACGAATATGCCTACGAGCGGGCTCAAGAATCCATTCGCAAGCTGGTTCCTTACGCGGAAAGCGCCGGCGTTGCCATCGCGATCGAGAATGTATGGAATAAATTCCTGCTGTCACCACTGGAATTGCGGACCTTCATCGATGAGATCGGTTCCGAATATGTCGGCTCCTATTTCGACGTAGGCAATGTTGTGAATAACGGTTATCCGGAGCACTGGATTCGGATTTTGGGTAAGCGGATCAAAAAAGTCCATTTCAAAGATTACCGCAGACAGGCAGGCGGGCTTCACGGTTTTGTCGATCTGTTGGCAGGGGACGTTAATTATCCGGCCGTCGTTGAAGCGCTGCGTTTGATCGGCTATGACAACTATGTTACGGCAGAGATGATCCCGGCGTATACCCACTATTCGGAGCAGATCATATTTAATACATCCAATGCAATGGATGCGATTCTTGGACGTACGCCATCTTTGCGCAAGCCAGATGCACGCGAGCATCAAGGCCAATCATAATAAGGGATACGGAGGGAATAAGGATGCTGAAAATCGGGATTTTGGGATTTGGTTTCATGGGCCGCATGCATTTTGACAATTATGTTCGACTAGCCGAAGAGGGTGCGGACATCCAGCTGGTGGCGATTTGCGACCTGCGTATCGATGAGCTTAAGGACAGCAAAGCCAACGGCAATATGGCGACCGAACGGGATGTATACGACCTGGAGCCCTATCATCTTTATGACCATGTGGACAAAATGCTGGAGCATGAAGAGCTGGATATTGTGGATGTATGCCTGCCGACTTATTTGCATGCAGACATGTCCTGCATGCTGTTAGAGCGGGGCATTCACGTCATGTGCGAGAAACCTGTCGCAGGCAGCTCCGAGGAAGCCTGGCGCATGGTGAAAACAGCCGAGCGCGCAGGAAAAACGCTCATGATCGGACAATGCCTGCGTTTTTGGCCAGCCTATGAATATTTAAAAGAATGCGTGGAGGACGGCCGTTATGGAAGCATCGTTGCAGGCGAATTCTTCCGGGGATCGGAGCCGCCTCAAGGCTGGTTCCTGGAAGGAGACAAGAGCGGTGGCTGTATCACGGACATGCATGTGCATGACGTGGATATGATCCATTGGCTTATGGGCAAACCGGAGCGGGTATCAACATTCGCCAAAACGATGATTAAAGGGAGCTCGTACGATATCGTATCCACCCACTACAGTTTCCCGGATGGCAAAGTGATTAACGCTCATGCGGATTGGACACTGCACGGCGAACACGGTTTTTATATGGGATATCGGGTGAATTTCGAGGAGGCTACGCTGGTGTTCGAGAATAATAAACTGACGGTGTATCCTGAAGACGCTCCAGGCTTTACGGCTGAGCTGTCCGGGGATTCTGGCTATTACCGTGAACTCCGGTATTTCATTGAGCATGTAGCACAAGGAGAGCCGGTAACGGTATGTACCCCAGAAAGCGCTGCCGGATCGCTAGAAATTATTGAAGCCGAGATTCGTTCCGCGAGAGCGAACGGCGCTTTGGAGGCCGTATCGGGGAAACAGGTGGTCTCTTAATTTTACTTACTTTAGAGTAAAACCAATAGAAACAAGGCCAATCAGGGAATAGCCTGATTGGCCTTGTTTCGTTAATGAGTCACGGCTGCGTATCAAGCAATAGCCTTGACATCCTGCAGCAAGAACTCTGAATGATTGTGTGAATGTTAAGCTCTGAATGTTTTCAAGAAGTCTACGGCGAGCTTGATATCCGCTTCCGGATTGGCTTTCACTTCACGTTCGATCGTCAGATACCCCGTATAGCCAATATCCTTGAGAGCTTGCAGGTAAGCATTCCAGTTAACGCCGCCTTCTCCAAGCGGCACCTCACGGAACTTCTCGCCGGATTCCGCCATATCGGCAATTTTGTCATGGTCAAGGGCAGGTGCCTCGTATCCGAAATCGCCGTATACATCACGAGGGTCGATGTAATCAACCAGCTTGATTCCGTCCTTCGCGTGCGTATGAACGATATAATCCTTCAGGTTGTACACACCCTGTACCGGATCGTCCCCAGTGACCATGACCATATTGGCGGGATCAAAGTTAACGGATACACCGTTGGAACCCAGACCGTCCAGGAATGATTTCAAATGAGCCGAAGGCTCCGGACCTGTCTCGATGGCAAAGAATGCGTTCATGGACTTCGCGAATGTGCTAAGCTCCAGGCAAGCTTTGTGCATCGTTTCGTATACGCGGCTGTTGTGATCTTGCGGCACGATACCGATATGCGTGGTGATGATATTGGTTCCCAGCTCCAAGCCGAGCTCCATGATTCGCTTGGATTTCTCGATTTTAGCCGCATTTTCAGCAGGGTCCTGGAAGCCGTGTCCGCCAAGGTCACCAACGAGGGCGGAGATTTCAAGTCCCAGTGAATCGATGTAATCCTTCAGTTCTTTTCGGGCCGCAGCAGAGAGGTTGGCCGGATCCATTTCGCCGTGAACGGCATAGATCTGAACGCCGTCTGCACCGACTTCCCTTGCTTTAAGAAGACCATCTCTTACTCCAACCCGAAAGCTGTCAACAATAACGCCAATTTTGTTAGGCATGATAGGTTTCGACATCCTAATATCCCCCTTATATCATCCTTGTGTCATCCATAAGCCGTCTGCTTTAAGCTTCGTTCCAGGCTTTACGGAGATATTCCAATCCAAACTTAGCTCCCGTCCGGCAATCTTCCAGCCCCTCGAATTCAATCGAGATGTAGCCGTCATATCCGGATTCCTTCACGATGCGAACGACTTCCGGCATATCGATATCGCCTTGGCCGACAATCGCGCCACGCAGCCAGTTGCCGCTGGAGGTGTTAAACCAACCGGATCCAGGCGCGCGGTGAGCCGGGCGATAATAGAAGTCTTTGAAGTGAACCATCGAAGCGAGGCCGATGTTGTTCTTGACAGCCACGGTGGACACCTCATCTGCACAGAGGAAGTTCCCGATGTCCAGGGTTGTTTTGAAGTTAGGGTGATTAACGGTCTGAACCAGCGCTTTTACGCGGTCGCTATGCTGAATGAAATAGCCATGGTTCTCCACGCTTGTGGTAATGCCGCGTTCTGCCGCGTAATCGGCTATGATACGGCATGCATTGGCCAAACGGGGAAGCTCCTCTAGGAAATGCGTGATGGACAAGTCCTTGGAAGAGCCTACGTCATGGCGCATCAGCTTGACGCCAAGCGCAGCTGCAATGTCTACTTCGCCTTTAACTCGTTCAATCTCCGCTTCATAAGCAGCGTCATCCAATTCCGCAAAATTAGCGCCGATGGCATAGTTGGAGATTTCAAGTCCTTTGGATGCGGCATGGGATTTAATCGTATCGATCAACTCCGGTGTTTCCTTCAGGTTAAAGCCGAGCGGAACGATCTCGATATGCTCTCCGCCGATTTCCGCAACGTAGTCGATGACATCGGTAATGGTCATTTCGCCTTTGTTCATGGCCTGGTACAGGCTGTACGAGCTTATTCCTAGTTTCATAAGAGAACTTCAACCCCTTTTTCGGCGGATTCATAGATCCCGCACAGAATCTTCATGATCTCAACGCCGTCTTCTACCGGGCTGAGAGGTGACGTGCCGTTCTCGATGCTGGAAATGAAATGATTGACTTCGCTTTGGAAAGCCGCGTCAAAATCGAATCCTTTGTTGTCCGTTTGAGGCTGGATGTTGATGATGGTATCGTGCTTCTCCGTAACGATGACCACTTCAGGATCAATCTCGAATCCGCCCTTGTCTCCATACAATTTAACGGATTGCAGATTTTCCTTCGAATGAAGTGTGAAGCTGACGTCCACCAGTAAAGAGGCACCGTTCTCAAAACGGATCATCGCATTCGCCATATCCTCAACCGTGTTCTTCTCAGCGTCATAGTCAGCCGCTTTGTAGAAGGAGAGGTTGCGGACGTTCGAGCGATTGCCCAGCTTCCGATATGTATTGGCGCTGACAGAAACCGGTTTGGGGCGACCCATCATGTACCAGCACAGATCAATGACATGCACGCCGATATCGATAAGAGGTCCGCCGCCGGAACGCTCAATGTCTGAGAACCAGCCGCCTGGATTGCCAAGACGACGAACCGAGGAAGCCTTCGCGAAATAGATGTCCCCGAATTCACCCTTGTCTGCAAACTCACGGAGCATCTGAGCATTAGGGTCATAACGTCTTACAAAGCCGACCTGAAGCAGCTTGCCGGAGGATTTAACGGCTTCCTGTACTTGAAGCGCTTCCTCAACGGTACGGCAGAGAGGTTTCTCAACCAGGACGTGTTTGCCCGCATTCAGTGCCGCAATACTGATTTCGGCATGCGTATTGTTCCAGGTACAGATGCTTACTGCATCGATTTCCGGATCAGCCAGAAGTTCATTATAATCGGTGTACACTTTGGTAGCACCGTATTTTTCAGCTGCACGCTGTGCTCTTTCTTCATTTAAATCGCACACGGCCAGCAAATTCGCGTTCGCATGTTTCTGATAGGATTGCAGATGCATAGCAGAGATCGATCCCGTGCCAATGACGCCAACATTAATAGATTTCATGAGTTCACTCCTCTGAATTTACTGCATTACACTTTCGTATTATAATGCTTTTAGAGGAAGACACCATGATAAACCGTGCTGTTTGTTTGTACAATTGTGCTGTCTTACTGGAAGGAGATCAGAACATTGGACACAACACTGCGAGAACCGATGACGATGCCGGATCCTCAGTTTCCGATCAAGGTTCATCGTTGCGAGTTTGATGGACGGGGACAGGTTTTGTTTAACCACCATTGGCATGAACATCTTGAAATTTTATACATTGTATCAGGGGAAGCGAGCCTGGAGTGCGGCTCGTCCACCTTCACGGTCAAGGAAGGCGATATGATCGTCATTAACCGGAATGAGCTGCATTACGGCCTCAGCCTGTCGGATCATTTGTTTTATTATGCGTTAATCGCGGACTTCTCGCTGCTTCAGAGCCATTCGCTGGATGCAACCGAGATGAAATTCATCACGCCCATCACCCAGAATCGGCTGATCTTCGAGAATCGAATTAGCGGGGATGATGCGCTAGCCTCCATGCTGTCTATCATTCATGAGCTGGAACAGCGGGAGTTCGGTTATGAGCTGGCCGTCAAATCAGAGCTGTATCGGCTGCTTACGCTGCTTGTACGAGGTTATGTAGCGACGGTTCTTACCCTGGATGAGTACATCGAGCGGATGAAGAATGTGGAGCGGTTTGCCCCGATATTCAAGTATATCGAGGAGCATTACCGGGAGGATTTGTCAGTGGAGCTCCTATGCGGCATGGCGGGTCTCAGCCGCTTTCATTTCAGCCGTCTGTTCAAGGAGATCAGCGGCCGGACCGTGACGGAGTATGTGAATGAGACGAGGCTTAACCGGGCGGATTATCTCCTTCGCGAAAGTCCGCTTACCGTATCCGAAATCGCGGCTGCGACCGGGTTTAATGATATTTATTATTTCAGCCGAACCTTCAAGAAATATAAAAGCATGGCTCCATCGGCTTTACGGAAAAAGTGAGAATCGGCTTTAAAGGTTCTGAATAGGCTCCATGTAGACATAAGTATAAAAGCAACCTATAATGAATAATCATATTTATTGCATAAAGTGGCGGAGATAACGGAGAACCCTTTTGCTTAAATGCGTGCTGTATTTGGTATGCATTCCTAGCAGAAGCGGTTCTTTTTCTTATTATGAAATAGGTTCTTTATTTTAAATTCAGAGGGGAGAATGTCAGGTGGACACAAGCTTATCCGCCAAGATGCGGACCCAATATTTGCAGGGCATGTCGGCAAAAAAGCTGGATGTGCTGGTGATTGGCGGCGGTATCACGGGTGCGGGAATTGCTTGGGACGCCAGCTGCAGAGGGATGAGCGTCGGATTGGTGGAAATGAATGATTTTGCTTCGGGAACAAGCAGCAGATCAACGAAGCTGATTCATGGCGGTCTTCGGTATCTGAAGCAAGGAGAGATCGGCTTAGTACGTGAAGTGGGTTCTGAACGGGCACTGCTTCACCGGAGCGCTCCACATCTGGTGGAGCCAATTCCCATGCTGCTCCCAATTTATAAAAAAGACACGTATGGATATCTTGCCAGCGCGATCGGGTTGTATCTGTACGATTGGCTGGCGGGGGTCAAACGCAGTGAACGGCGGAAGATGTTCCGGCGTGAGAGTACCCTAACCCTTGAACCGCTCTTTCGAAAGGAGGGATTGAAAGGTTCCGGTTATTATTATGAATACCGAACCGATGATGCGCGATTAACGGTTGAAGTGATGAAGTCTGCAAGGGCCAAGGGAGCGCTCATCGCGAATTACGCCAAAGTCCAGGAATTCATGTATCGGGGAGGAAAAGTAGTAGGGGCTCACGTAGAAGACCAAGTGAGTGGTAAGACCTATACGATATGCGCCAAAAAAATCATCAATGCCGCCGGGCCATGGGTGGATCAGATCAGACTCAAGGATAACTCGCTCAAGGGAAAGCGGCTGCTCTTAACAAAAGGCGTTCACCTGGTGGTGGATCATGCCAAGCTTCCGATACGGCAGGCTGCTTATTTCGATGTGCCGGGTGGCAGAATGATTTTTGTCATTCCAAGAGAGGGCAAGACCTACATCGGAACGACCGATACCGTGTATGAGGGGGCGATTGAGACGCCCGGTATTACCGAGGAGGATCGGCGGTATCTCATCGATGCGGTAAATCATGCCTTCCCGGAAGCAAGGCTGAAGCCGGACGATATCGAATCCGGATGGTCGGGGTTACGGCCACTCGTCCGCGAGGAAGGAAAAGGTCCTTCGGAAATATCGAGAAAAGATGAGATGTTTATATCCGATTCCGGATTGATCACCATTGCAGGCGGAAAGCTGACCGGATTCCGGAAAATGGCCGAAAAGGTGGTGAACCTTGCAGCCAGACAGCTTCAAGACGCTGATGGCACCATTTATCCTCCTTGTACGACGGATCGGGTTCCTATCAGCGGAGGCGACCTGAACGGCCTCACCTATGAAGAGGTTCGGAAGAAGTTAATCAAGCAGGGTGAATCCCTCGGCATCAGGCCTAAAGATATAGTGACCCTCATGAACAGGTACGGCTCCAATACGATGGAACTGATGAACCGGATCGGTGTCTCTTCGCAGGAAGCAGATACGATCGAGTCTCGATTGTTACGTGCGGAAATCGAGTATTCCATCGACTATGAGATGACGATGACCGCAGTGGATTTTCTGTTAAGAAGAACAGGCTGGATATTATTTGACCGGCAAAAAACCGAGCGAATCATAGCACCCGTGATGAGGCTTATGCGAGAATATTTAGAATGGAATCATGAGGAAGTCGACAGGCAGTGGGAGCTGCTGCAGGATCAATTGCAGTTGGCATGGGGGATGGCGGAAGGCATCAGGATGGAACGGTTTACGGATTCGCCGGATCGGGAAGGCGTAACCGAATCGCGCTCCGACGAGGAAGCCGAGCAATCCACCGCCATGTCGGCGATGAATCGATAGGATTTTATTTACGAGGATCATCTTGTCAAATGTAAAATGTGGATGTAGTATAACCATATAAAGTTATAGAGCTGGGCAGAGATGATGAGAAGCCCTTTGCATAACGAGAATCTTTCATTTGTCATGAGTGAAGGCTTTTTCAATGCAAAGTGCTTCTCATTTTTTTGTATCCGCGTGGAACTGCTTGTCCAAAGGACTAAAGGACATGACACCATCATATGTATACTTTACGGATGGGGACTGTGGGTCCAACAGAACTGATCTGACCAGAACATGTCCAATTTACGTTTACGGGCGAAAATACAGATTGAACATGCAGAGGAGAACGAAATATGGATCATTATTCAGGGTATATTTTTGATTTGGACGGTACGATCTATCTTGGGGCTGAGGCCATTGATGGTGCGGTGGAGACCATTCATTATTTGCAGGGACTGAATAAGAAGCTATTGTTTTTGACCAACAAAACGATAGATTCCAGGGAAAACTATTTGAAGAAATTAAGGAAGCTTGGCATTCAAGTGGAACTGAATCATATATTGAATCCTGCGCTCGTTACGATTCATTATCTTCAGAAACATCATCCCGGCGCAAATGTGTATGTCATTGGTGAGGAAATATTGAAGAACGAGCTGTTGGACAATGGAATACGATTCGCATCATCGCCGGAGGAAACCGACGTTGTGGTTGTGTCGTGGGATCGGGATTTTCACTACCGTCATCTGGATTTTGCCTATCAGGCGATTAAACGGGGCGCCGAAGTGATTGCCACCCACCCGGATCGAACATGTCCGATGCCTGGCGGCGATGTCCCGGATTGCGGCGGCATGATCGGTGCCATCGAAGGCACTGCCGGCATCACAATTACGACCGTCATGGGCAAGCCCTCCGTCTTGACGGCACTGACGGCTCTTGATATTTTGGGAGTGAAGGCGGAAGATTGTCTGATGTCAGGGGATCGGCTGGAGACGGATATCAAGATGGGAAATCAGGCAGGGATGAGTACGGCAATGGTGCTGACCGGGGTATCGAGCAGGGACGATCTGATGGACAGCAGCGTGAAGCCCACCTATGTGTTGAATTCGGTCTACGATATTTATCTCAGCGGTTCTGCCGTGAAGCAGGCAGACGAAGCAAAGTCATGATGATTTACAAAAATATGCCGGGGCAACGGGAGAATTGGAGATGTTGCTGCGGCAACGAGGTGAAAATATGAAAACCAGTGTTGAAGGTGCACAACGAATTTCGTATTGCTTGAAGCGTAAGCCCATTATTACTTCATTAATGAATGCCGAGGAACTTCCTGCTGTATTAGCGACCGAATCGAACATCGTGTTTATTCTTAAGACCGATATTTTTATCATCGAATCGATCGTCGAGCAGATTCGGGAGGCGGGCAAGCTCTCGTTTGTGCATTTTGATCTGATCGAGGGGATCGGTAAAGACAAAACGGGGGTTAAGTATTTAGCTGAAAAGGTTGGCATTGACGGTATTGTCACGACAAAAAACACGGCGATTGTAGAAGCGAAGAAACTGGGCTTGTTAACGGTTCAGCGTCTGTTTGTATTCGATTCCGTTTCCCTGGACAACGGGATCAAGATGATTAAGGCCTCTAATCCGGATGCTATTGAAGTGCTGCCGGGCATGGTGTGTCAGCGGATCATGGAACGGATTCGTGCAGAGGTGGACGTGCCCGTCATCGCAGGAGGACTCATGATCGATTTGGAGGATTTTGATACAGCTTTGAAGAGCGGTGTAATCGGCATATCCACTTCCAGCAAAGAGCTGTGGCGCTGGCAGGATGAACATATGGTATAGCGAAGAGCCGCCTTACATGACTAAGATGGGTGGAGATTAGGGAATGGATGTGTTTCAACTGGATACGGAGACCATGCTGATGCGGCTGCTGTTCGCTGCATTGCTTGGCGGTTTAATCGGTTGGGAGCGGGAACGCAGAAATAAGCAGGCCGGTTTAAAAACCCATCTCTTGGTGGCTGTCGGATCAACGCTGATTATGCTGACTTCCATTTACGGTTTTGATTCTGCACTGATCAATCATCCCAATGCGAGGTTTGATCCTGCCCGGCTGGCGGCACAAGTTGTAAGCGGTATCGGTTTTCTTGGTGCGGGGGCTATATTGCGGCGTTCCAATCATATCATTTCAGGTCTTACCACGGCGGCAACCCTATGGGTAGCAGCGGCTATCGGTTTAAGTGTCGGCTCCGGTTTTTACTGGCCCGCGATCATAACGACAGCGATTGTTCTGGTCAGCACGCTGGTGTTGAATAAATTGGAATCGAAATTTCTCTTTATCAAAAAGTCAGGCAGTTTGAAGATCATCATTGAGGCTGGAGACCGTCCGGTTCATGTGAGCACCATTACCGAATTGCTGCAAAAGGCAAATATGACGGTGGAAGGCATGATCGTGAATAATGATACGACGGAAGACGATTCGACCAAGGTGACGATGGAATTCCGGGTGTATTCTTTTAACAGCAAGGGAATTAACGGATTGTTCGAGCAATTGTGGCAGGTAGAGGGAATTAAGCAGGTTCGCATGAACTGGCGAGATTAAGAGCTTATCGGATTTGTTTGATGTGTTAATGATACATGGTCAGGTCCTGTGATTGGACTATATATGCTGGACAGGGCTGAGCCCGGGTGGAACCGGACTCAGCCCTTTTTTCGTCTTCTATGGGGCGGCAGATGTATTCAGGGACGAGCTTCCTAAGGCCTTTGCTTGAGGGCTATCAAAAGCCGGGATGCTGCTGGCAATCAGGAACTGGGCTGCGTAATACGTGGTCATGATCCATATGTTCGAAAAGCGGATATCGGCAACAAACATGTTCCAGGACAAGATCGAGTCCGAGATGACAAAGAGCAGGCTTCCAACCATCGCATATCGATTCCCGGTCATGATGGCTGTCCAGAGCATGAATGAAATGACAGCGATATAAGCGATGACAGGAATAATCAAAGCCTGTTCTCCATTCGATTTGAGCGAAGACACCAACTGGATGCCCATCCAAACCGAATAGCCTGCAATCGGAACGATGCTAAGTAGGCGAGGACCTGAATAACGCCACTGTCCCAAGAAGCCGGCCGTATAGAACAGATGTCCGATCAGAAAGGCAGAAAGACCGACAACAAACCAGATGAGCGTCCCGTCACCGATCATGCAGAAGAACAGTCCTGTTAACAGCAGATAGTGAACCTTAGAGGCATGGGGCGGGAATTGCCGATAGGCAAACAGGATGATGAGCCACATCGGAATGAGCTTGAACAGCAGTTTCATGACCAAGGGTTCGGATGGAATGAAGAAAATATAAAGCAAACTCATAATCAGGATGATCAATGGCAACATGTATCGTTTCAAATACAGTCCTCCTATGCGTATGTAATCTTAATGTTAGACAATTCTTCTTGCAGCGTCCCAATCCCTCTTTCTTCTCTCCGCATGAAAAAGGAATGTAAAGCAAATAATGGAGTTAACTTGAGCTTTGAAGAATGGGGGTACCCGACATGATACGCTACCGATCTCGTAACCGCCGCCCGGCTCCCGCCAAGAAATCAGAGGAGCAGGCGGTATCCCCGAAGTCAGGGTCATCCGTGATTTCAGGCCATATACAAGAGCTGCTTAATCGCATACGGACCGAGTCCGGGGATAGCCCGGATATTGTTACCCGGCGTTTGAAGCTGGGCGGTCAACCGGAGGAGAACTGCGCCATTGTATACTTGAACGGGCTCAGCGATCCTGAGATGGTCAACCATTTCGTAATGGATTCCCTCCTGCGTTTAACCCCCGATTTATGTAAGGGTGAGGGACCCGATGCCTTCCTGGACAAAATCATGAAGGATGGGCTGTCAATGGGCGAATCCAAAATAATGACCGAATGGAACGACATGATGCTGGCCATTCTGTCCGGGGATACGGTGATCCTGCTGGAAGGTGCTGAGAAAGCCATCGTGGCGGGGACGCAGGGCGGGGAATGGCGATCCGTTACCGAGCCGACCTCCCAGCTTGTTGTTCGCGGACCCAAGGATAGCTTCGTGGAGTCCATAGCCACCAACATATCCCTTATCCGGCGGAGGATGAAATCCCCCGATCTCTGGCTCGAGACTATGAAAATTGGCACCGTAACCCATACCCACGTTGCTCTTATGTATGTGAAGGGAAAAGCAGATCCCGGGATCGTAAAGGAGATTAAAGAACGGCTGAATGGCATTGAGATTGAAGGTATTCTGGAATCGGCTTATATTGAAGAATTTATACAGGACAAAACGGTAACCCCTTTTCCCACGATCTACAATACGGAGCGTCCCGATGATGCCGCCAGTAAATTGCTGGAGGGAAGGATCATTGTCCTGGTTGATGGTACCCCCTTCGTTCTGGTCCTTCCAACCTTATTTGTTCACTTCTTCCAATCACCCGAAGATTATGCACAGCGATTTGATATTGCGATTGTGATGCGGATTGTCCGCTATCTCAGTTTTATTATATTGATCTTGGGTCCATCGGTTTATATAGCCCTAACTACCTTCCATTACGAAATGGTGCCAACCTTATTGCTAATCAGTTTGGTTGCTCAACGGGAAGGGGTTCCGTTTCCCGCCTTTGTCGAAGCGATGCTGATGGAAATCGTATTTGAGATTCTGCGTGAGGCCGGGGTGAGGATGCCTAGAGCCATCGGGCAGACCGTCTCGGTTGTCGGTGCTTTGATTTTGGGACAGGCAGTCGTTGAAGCCGGGCTGATTACGCCAGCCATGGTCATTGTCGTGGCTTTGACCGGTATTGCAAGCTTTGCCATACCAGCCTATAACCTGTCTATCGCCGGACGCTTAATACGGTTTGCTTTTATGATACTGGCCGGCATGTTCGGATTTTACGGGCTGACGCTGGGATTAATCATTCTGGTTGCCCATATGAATAGTCTCCGTTCGTTCGGAGTTCCCTATCTATCGCCGATCAGCCCTTTCCGATTACGGAATCAAAAAGACGCTGTCATCCGTATGCCTTTCAAGTCGCTCCAAGCGGAAGCCTTGTCCGCAACTCATTCAGGCAGCAGTCGACAAAAAGGTGCTTCGGGGGCAGTTGCATCGCAGGAAGCTGGGAATACATCCGGTTTACACTACCGGAATGCCGAGAGGGATAACAGTAGTGCCGGGGACCGAAATACGGCTGTTCCAGCCGCTGAGGCCAATCGTAAATAACTTTAGGGGTGTGGCCGGGATATGTGCAGATACAGATGGTGGGTTATCGTCCTCCTATGCTGCTGCCTAAGTACGATAACGGGCTGCTGGGATGCGACTGAATTGAATAAGCGGGCCATTGTTGCCGGTATCGGCATTGACTGGAAGGCAGAAGAGCAGCAATATATGATTTCCTTCCAGACCATCATTGCGGATGAAATATCCGGCAAAACGGGCAGGGGAGCGACACCGACATCCATATACAAAGCATCCGGAAAAACGATCATCGAAGCGCTGCGAAATACGTCTCGAAAAGTACCGCGTATCATTTCGCTTGCCCACACGGGATTAATTGTTATATCCGACGAGGTGGCAAGAAACGGAATTATCGATCTATTCGACTATTTGGACCGCGATTCCGATATTCGATTGACGACCGAAATATTGGTGGCCGCAGAAGGGCAAAGGGCGGAAGACGTGGTTGCTGTATTGACGCCCATCGGGAAGATTACGGCCTTCGCGCTTGTACAGAAGATTGAGTTAACCTCGAGACAATTAAGCGAGAACTTCCGTGTAGAGGTGGATGATGTCATTCGGGATCTGCTCGTTCCCGGTGGCGGGCCTGTCATTAACGGCGTTTTCATCGAAGGTGATGCGCAGCGAGCCGTAAAGAAATCCAATCTTGAAAGTTCGGAGAGCGCGGGTCTGGGCGTTATCTCCAATCTGGCTATTTTTAAGGGCGACAAACTTAAAGATTGGATGACCAAGGAAGAGAGCAAGGGAACCGTGTGGATCAAGAACAAAATGCAAGCAACGCCATTAAATATAAAACTTGAAAATGGACAGGGCGAAATTGCATTGGACGTGATGCGATCAAAGACCCGGCTGGAAGCGAAGTTTAAAGATCCGATTCAACCTGTTATCCACATATTCGTCGAACTTAACTACTCGATCCGGGAAGTGATGAGCGACATCGACCTGCGGAATCCGGATTCGATGAGAACGATTGAAGCAGCCGCTAACCAAGAGGTGGCTCACATTCTGAAATTAGCCGTGAAAAAGTGCCAGGAAGCGAACAGCGATATCCTGGAATTCGGCCAAACGGTAGAGCGCGCCAGACCCGAAGCTTGGCACAAGATGAAGGGGCGATGGGATGTTATCTTTCCGCAATTGGAAGTGGAATATCATGTGAAATCCGTTGTGCGTAACTCACAGACAAGAGATCGATCCTTTAAATACAACATGAAGACCCAGTAAAGGAGAGCTGAAAAGTGAAGGTGAAAATCAGTCCGCTGCAGTTCTTCTCGTTGCTGGTACTGTTTCAGTTCGGAACAACACTTGTGGTGAACATGGGGCTGCAGGCTGGTAAGGATTCGTGGATTGGGCTGCTGATTGGCATGGTAATCGGGACGATGATGTATTCGCTGAATGTTTACTTATACTCCATGTTTCCTGATCATTTGCCGACGGTTTATTATCGAATATTGCTTGGGAAATATTTAGGGGGATTGGTGGGGGTATCCTACTGCGTGTTTTATCTGTATACAGGCTCCAGAGATATCGTGGACGGAGGGTTATTGGTAATGGCTTCGGCAGCCCTTAAGGAGACACCCCTCCTCATTGTCAATCTGATCATGGTGATGACCGTTGCTTTTGTGCTTCATCAAGGTTTGGAGGTGCTTGGGCGTACCGCTTTGATCTTCTTGGCGATTGTTCTGCTGATCAGCGTATTCAGCGCCCTGGTTATCGTATTTTCATCGATCGTGGAAGTCCATCGCTTGCTTCCTGTTCTGGGTAACGGCATACAACCCATCATTGAATCTGTATTGAAAAAAAATATGAATTTTCCGTTTGGGGAGTTGATCGTTGCTACGGTCCTCCTTCCGCATCTGAGCCAGCAGAAGAGCGGGATTAAGGCAGGGTATCTGGCTATTTTATTCAGCGGAATGATGCTGGCGCTAACCTCTGCCGTTACCATTTCTGTGCTTGGGGACAACATCACGGAGCGTTCGGTTTTTCCACTGCTGACGATGGTCGGAAAAGCCAATATTTCGGAGTTCATTGAGCGGACGGAAATTCTGATCGTGATGGTTCTAATTATTGGTGTCTTTTTCAAAATAAGTCTGTATTATTATGCTGCATTGATCTCTGCATCCGAGCTGTTCAACATTCCCTATCAAAAATTGATTTATCCTTTCGCTTTAATCATGCTCGGTAATTCGATGATTCTGGCCCGCTCGTATAGCGAGCATCTTATGAAAGGAAGCCAACATCTATATACGGTTCTCCCTATATTTTCAATCGCAGTGCCCTTGCTGCTTGTCCTGATCGGTTTGATACGCAGGGGAAGTTCTGAGGGAAAGGCAAAGTCCGAATCTAGCTCCGATTCATGAACCTTGTCCCGCGTTTCCAGGACTTTGGTTTGAATCACGGGGCTTTTTATTTTTGAATGCCCGATAACAATCGGGAAGGATCAGGAGACATAGCAGCACCGTAACCGTTAGCTTCTCTATGATGGAGAATAGAGTAAACTGCCAGTTGATGATAAAGTTATACCATGGGAACCCGAACAGACAATCTGTAAGCACGGTATAAGAAAGGCAGAGGGAGCCTGACAGCAGGATGATCGCATATTTTTTGATATACATCGTTATTTCCTCACATTTCATATGGTTTATGACACGCCAATCCATGACAACGTTGTATTAGTATGAAGGGTTTATTGAATAAACATACAGTGGAGAGTTTTTATCCAATCGAGACGGCTGGGACAGAAGTATAGTAAATCCGTTTATAGATGGGCCTAAGGGTTATAGATCTTATATAATGAAAATAGATAGTGAACCGGGCTTTAGGAGGGGAGAGTTTGTGATGAAGAAACGTCAAGGCGTGAGAAGGCTGCTGGCTGGGATCGTGGCGGTAGTGTTAGGGATGACCGGTTCCGTGGCATATGGGGGAGAAGCTTGGGCTGCGGACACATCCTCAGGTGGACCTATCGAAGTTCGGGTGAATGGAGGCCGACTTCTGCTGGAATCACCTCCCTTTATTCATAACGGCAGGGTGATGGTGCCTTTCCGCGGGATTTCAACAGCGATGGGAGCCGAAGTGCGTTGGGACCAAGCCAAGCAGACGGCCATTGTAAGTAATGGCACACATACAACGAGTTGCACCGTGGGGCAGAATCATGCCATGAAAGACGGCAAAGCTGTGACCCTGGATGCCCCGCCTCTGCTCAAGGAGGGACGTATTTATATCCCCCTCCGATTCTCGGCAGAGGGTCTGGGAGGTAAGGTTGTTTGGAATAACCAGGCTAAAGAAGCTATGATCTATCCGTTACTCACACCGAAGGAGGCAGAAGCAGTTCTGTCCAAGATGAGTGATCAAGCGATGACATTTTTGAAAAACAAGGATTTTGAAAAGCTTGCAGAGCTCGCTCATCCAAACGGGATCACTTTTTCCCCTTATGCGCATGTTGACCGGCAGAAGGATGTCACACTTGGCAAGCAGCAGCTGAGGAAGGGATTTAACCACGATACCTTATACCGATGGGGTGAGTATGATGGCAGCGGAGAATCAATCTCGATGAATTTTGAGAACTATTTTAATAAATTCATCTATACCCGCGATTTTGCCGCAGCGCCATGGATCGGTTACAACCAATCCAAGAGCGAAGGAAATACGGTGAACAATGCAAGCAGCCAGTATAAGGGAGCTGTCATCGTCGAGTATTACTTCGATGGAGTTCATCCTGATTATGCGGGGATGGATTGGGAAAGCCTTCGGCTTGTATTTGAACAAGATGGGGAGAACTGGGTGTTATCTGGCGTCATACATGATCAATGGACCATCTGAGATCAACTTGAGCTGTCGAAACCATATATAGTTTGATGGTTTCGACATTTTTTTTAAAAAAATGCTTGCTTTTTAACTCTGGGCGTAATATACTCTTAATTACGGTGATCAACTCGATCACGACTTACATAACATGCGGTCGTGGCGGAATTGGCAGACGCGCACGGTTCAGGTCCGTGTGGGCTAACCCCCGTGGAGGTTCGAGTCCTCTCGACCGCATCTATGAAGCAAAGCTGTTTTTCAAGTGGAAATTAACTTGAAGAACAGCTTTTTTCGTTCCTCTTCATGTGGAAATCGCGTTATACTAAACAAGAGGAACCGTTCAGCTTTAGGGTAAATTCGATGGAGTTGGATTTATAATATAAGACCTGTTAGCATTACTGGCTGGTTATTATGAACACAAGGGGTGTGATCCTGTGATAAAACCTCGAAAAGGGCTTAGCTTTATTTTGTTGCTGCTTGTTGTCGTTAGTTTGTCTGTTGGATGTCAATCGACGGATGAGGGGAATACGGCTGAGCTTCCGGTACCGGAGCAATCGGTGAATTCTTCGAATGAGGATGCCCCGGAGAGAGAGCCCTCATCCGGCTCAGAAGACGATGACGCCGCGGGAAGCGGTGCCGTTGCAGAACCGGATGAGGATACGGACGTTACTCCAGATCATCAGGCCGCTGAGCCCGATGTGGATTTAGCGGATGTGACGGCGGTCCGGCTCATTAATCATAGCTCGGGCTGGATTGGCGGAGAAGGCTGGATTGCTTTTAGTGATAACGGTGGTACGGAATGGGAGGTTCAAGCTCAGCCGAAAGGCACCGTACGTCAAATCTTCGCGCTGAATGGTAAGCAGGCGTGGACGGTGATGGAGAATAACGATCTGTACCGCACTATGGATGGCGGGGAGACGTGGATTCGGATTGGAAGCACGCCGAATGCCGGATTTCTCCATTTCACATCGCCTGAAACGGGATTCAGCGGTCAAGCCAAAACCGAGGACGGAGGCAAAACTTGGATCAACCTGGATATACCGGATACGACTGTCGGCAGCCCTGCCACGGGAGCTATCACCGATGAAGCTGCTGAAGCTCCCAGGAACGAAGGCGCTGCTGTGTCTTGACCGTTATATGTTGTTTCTGCGAGGCCCCATAACGAATGAATAACAAAGAAGGCCGGAATCTCCGGTCTTCTTTTTGTGGTCTCAGCGAGGAAGAGGCAGAACGATGAATCGTATCGTTCATTAAGGCAGCTCTTTGAATATTATTCGGGAGCCTAGCCAAAGACCAGCCGTTACTCCGAATAAACCGAAGAGGACCACCAGGACGATCAGATTCAAGGAGTGCCAGCCCAGCAGGAATCCAAAACCGCTTCCCATGGTTGTTCCGGCCAGCAATCCCAATGCAGCACCAATTTGCTTTTGACGTAGCGTCATCTTTCTGTCACCTCAATTGTTGGATGATGCAAACGGAATGTTACTTGTATTCCCTGATCATCTCGAAATATGCCGTAACAGAAAATAAGCCCGGCTTAGCCGGATCGACCCGGCAAGCTGAGCATTGGTTGAATAGTAAGTATGGTTATAATATAACGTGCAACTTCAATTAGGAATTTTGCTTTAATGCGCAATCTGCGAATAGAACAGATTTAGGGATACGGAAGAACTGTTCCGCTTTTTCCTGGAACGCTGCGGACGGCACGGTGCCCTGGTGCAGCCATTTGCGGAATGTGCCGGGATGAACGCCGATCCAGCGGCTGACATCGCTTACCGACAAATCATGAACCATGCACAGACCTGTCAGAATCCGATTGCTAACGGGTGATCGTGTCAGGGTGCGTTTCATGAAACGGGAAGGCGCCGGCTGACAGATTAAAGGTGACTTGTCCAGCAGTTCTTCCCTGAAGAGAATGTGGCGGGGATAACCCAAGTAGTCACAGGCCTTCTCCAGGTTGTTTTTACCGGGAACGCGTCCCTCATATACCCAGGCGCTGACACTACGGGAGGATACTCCCAGTTCCTCGGCCAATTGCGACAATTTGATATCGTTGGCCATAAGTACGGCTAGTAGGACGCGGTTGCGAATTTGGCAGCGGGTCGGCCGGCGAAAGCGCTTGACTCGCACACCTTTCCCCAAATATTTACGATTGATCAGGGACCACGCCTCAATGGAGTGTTTTTCTTGCTGCAGTTGTGTAGGCATAATTCCTCCGATTTTTTTAACACAATACTACAATATTCGACACTCACTTTTCAATAGCCAATCATCAAACAATTGTTTCCATTTCGTTGTTACCTGATTTATAAGTCGGATGTAATGGTCCGATAGACCTACCTGTTTGATTGATTATTTTGATGTATCGTTCGCTTTTTCATGATATTTATAGAGGGGAAGAGGTTATTGATGAGGAAGTATAGAGTCAAATCCGAACGATAAACGAATTATCTATTGACTCATTCGTAAATCCGTTTTATATTAACTATGGTTGATGAAGAACAAAGAAGCTTATTCGTATATCCCTGAAAATAAGGTTCAGGGGTTTCTACAAGGGACCTTAAATTCCTGACTACGAATAGGATGCGCAAGCATACCTATTCGAAGCAGGATTTTTTTGTGTCCAGAAGCGGTGTGCAGAAGCGACAGTCAAACACACAGGGGGATATGATGAGCAAATATGATGTTATCGTTGTGGGTGCCGGTCCGGCCGGTATTTTCGCTTGTTATGAACTGACATTGAAGTCACCAGGAAGCAAGGTGCTGCTGGTTGACAAGGGACATGATATTTACCGGAGAAGCTGTCCGATCCTGGAGGAGAAGATTAAGCTCTGTCCACCGGCAGTAGGACGTAAGGAATTTGCCGGTTGTTTGCCGGCCTGCTCGATAACAGCCGGATTTGGTGGGGCGGGCGCATACAGCGACGGCAAATTCAACATCACCACGGAGTTTGGCGGCTGGATGACCGATTATTTGCCCGGCTCCAAAGTCATGGAGCTCATCCAATATGTCGACGCTATCAATCTGGAGCATGGAGCGACACCTGCCATTACGGACCCGACAACAAATGCGATCCGGGATATTGAACAGCGTGGATACGCAGCAGGCCTGAAGCTGCTGCGTGCTCAGGTAAGACATCTTGGAACCGAGCAGAATTTGGAGATTCTGAAGTCGATATATGAATATTTGAAGACTAGAATTGATATGGCTTTCCGGGCGGAAGTCGAGGACATTGTTACCGTCAAAGAAGACGGAACTCACCGCGTCACCGGCATTGCGATGAAGGGCGGAGAGGTCCATGAGGCGAATCTGGTGATGATTGCTCCCGGCCGCGACGGGTCTGCCTGGTTGACCGGCATACTTAAAAAACGCAGATTGAAAATGCATAATAACCAAGTAGACGTGGGCGTTCGGGTGGAAACCTCGGATGTGGTCATGCGCGAGATCAATGAGCATTTGTATGAAGGCAAATTCATCTTTAACACCTCGGTTGGAACCCGGGTGCGTACGTTCTGCAGCAATCCTTCCGGTCATGTTGTGGTTGAGAACCATAGCGGAGTTATGGCAGCCAATGGCCATTCTTATAAAGATCCGGCATTGGGATCAGCCAATACAAACTTTGCGCTGCTCGTATCCCATAAGTTTACGGAGCCGTTTGACAAGCCTAATGAATATGCGCGTGAAATTTGCAAGCGGGCTAACGATCTATCCAGCGGCGGGGTCATTGTACAGAAATACGGCGACGTGCTCCGTGGCCGGAGATCCACCGAAGGCCGAATTCGCGAAGGATTTCTGGAGCCGACGCTGAAGGAGGCCGTTCCTGGTGATCTTGGCTTGGTGCTGCCGTACAATACCATGAAAAGCCTGATCGAGATGGTCGAAGCCCTTGATAAAGTCACACCGGGGATTGCGTCGGAGCACACGCTGTTCTACGGAGTGGAGGCAAAGTTCTACTCCGCAAGGCCGAAGCTGTCGGAGTCCTTCGAGACGGAAATCAAGGGGCTATACTGTGGCGGGGATGGCGCCGGAATTACCAGGGGGCTTGCTCAGGCGGGAGCCGCCGGCGTCTGGATTGCCCAGAACATGCTGAACCCATTAAGTTCGTGATTGCAGCGGTTGTTCCCTTAAAAAGAATGCTGATTTTTGGAGCACATTCTGGTGTAAGCCAGACGGTGCTCCTATTTGGTTAGATCTGGCGCAGCTGATATGTCCGATATGTTGGTGGGAGCGATTTCTTTTTCCGGACGAACGGGGTATGATAGATACGAAAGATTTACATAAATGCTAGAGATGGAGGAACGGACGATGATTAAACATATTGTTTTTTTCAAACTGAAGGACTCATCCGCCGAGAATATTGAGAAGACGGTTCAGGTGCTGCGTGATATGGATGGCAAGATTCCGATGCTAAGATCCCTTGAGGCGGGTGCCGATGTTATTCGCTCCGAGCGCTCATATGATTTGGCTTTGATCGTTGAAGTGGACAATCTTGAAGATTTGCAAGCATATGCCGTTCATCCTGTTCACCAGGAAGTGATCCAATACATTAATACGGTGAAAGATCATACGCTTAGCGTAGATTTTGAAGTGTAGGCAATGATATAGACCTTACAACAACAGGCTGGAGGAGATTTGCGGTGTATTATGTGAATCAAGAACAAATTGAACGGCGCCTGAGCGCGATTCCCGAAATTGCGGAAGGGTTGCGTGCTGCGGCACAAACATGGGACGGAGGCCTGGTACTGGGCTTGGTTCAGGAGCGTGCGCTTCATCTGGCGATCGAAGTCGTAACGGATGTCGGCAGCTACTTGATTGACGGATTTATTATGCGGGATGCCAGCAGCTATGAAGATATCATGGATATTAATCATGAGGAAAAGGTGTTCCCCGAAGAGGTTCATAAGGTGCTGCTGGAGCTGGTACGATTGCGTAAACCGCTTGTACAGGATTACTATGATTGGGACAGGCATGCGCTTCATTCTTTAACCTCGATTCTGCCTGATGTGCTGGAGCAGTTTGCGGGAAATGTCCGTGAGTATTTAAAAAACGAGATGTACTGATGCTTGTATAGTACGATTAAGAGATATCCCATGATGCCATGGGCTCTTCCATACGATTCATCCATAACAGACCTTCAGGGAATCCTTGAACGGTCTGTTTTTTGTTGGCTTCCTTACGAGCGCTGGCATGTTCCGAAGCTTTGGGGATCCTCGTGGTTTTTCGGTGCCGGAATAAAAAAACGCCGATGTTGTGTCAAGACAAGCCCATGCTGCTTATAATGCATCAAGCGACTAGGCATTCGCCCGGTCGGACGAAAGGAGGAGTTCCCCATGACAGAATGGAGTGCGCTGGCCGCTGCCATCGGCATCGTTCTGATCGCGGTTGCGGCGGTGATCATGATGCTGTCGGTTAAAAAGCTGATCGGGCGGGCCGAGACCATGCTGGGCCGCCTTGAGGAAGACAGTACCCGTTTGACCCAGGAAGCCTCGCAAGTGCTGGAGCAGGCATCCGTCTCGTTAGAGATGATTCAGCGACAGCTGGCGGCCGGTGAAGCATTTGCCGCTTCCATGTCCGATGCTGCGTCAGCGGTAGCCAAGACGGCCGATGCGGTTCATGCTGTAGGGAAAAAAGCTTCCATAACCGCCATTGAGCATCTGGAACGTGCTCGCCTCGATAATGAACGGCAGATCGGGGAGATGTTCCGGTGGGTTGATGCCGGAATGACGCTTTGGCATTCATGGAACAAGTACACCTCCAAGTCCGGCGAAGGGCAAGCCAAATAGAAGGAGAGATGGAATATGAAAGAGAAGAGCAAAGGACTCCTCTGGGGAGTATTGATCGGCAGTGTTGCAGGTTCTGTTACCGCACTTCTTCTGGCTCCAAAATCCGGCAAAGAGCTTCGGAATGACATTGCCGACGGCGCCCGCGGCATCGGCACCAAGGTGCAGGAGGCAGCGGAGAAGGTAGGAGAGCAGGGGGTTAACCTGATCGGCATCATGACAGATCGGGCGGAGAACGTGATCTCCGACATTCAGTCCTGGCGCAACCGGCAAGAAAGCTGGCTGGCGGAAGAGGAAATTGCGCAGGTCTCCTCGTTTGACGAGGATTTTGAAGAAGAGGATTATGCAGCCACTGTTACTGAAGTGAAGATCAACGATGAATCCAGGATCAAATAATCGCTTCAGCACATCATTTACGAGGATAAGGATTACGCCAAAATACATGAAAGCCGGGGCGGCACAGAGCCCCGGCTTTGCTGTGTATAAATGATTCGAAATAAAGTCCCGATTACTGCCCTTTGCTCCGGTAATGGAAATTCGGCGAACGGATGTCGTTATGATAAGAGGTGTGGAAAATATGTGTTGTAGCCGGCGAGACCGGAGGAATCAGCCAGCTCCAATCCCCTGTGAGCTCCCGCCCGGCTTGCTGTTCACGCTGTTCAAACAAACCGAATTGGGCTGCTGCCGAATGATGGTCTACGATGCTGACGCCTGCTTTCTTGAAGGAATAGAGCACGGCAGCATTGAGTTCAACCAAGGCGCGATCCCTCCATAAGGTCGTCACGCTGGAAGTATCTTGACCCATCAGCTTGGCAATAAGCGGAAGCTTGTTGTAGCGCCCTTCGTCTGCTAGGTTACGGGCTCCGATTTCGGTTCCCATATACCAGCCGTTGAACGGTGCGGCCGTGTATATAATGCCGCCGATTTCAAGCAGCATGTCCGAGATGAAAGGCACCCCATACCATTTTATCCCTTCCTCTTTAAGAGCTGGAAGTTCGGGATGCTCCAAGGGGACCTCCAGCACGTAGGCTTCAGGTATCGGAAACCACTCCGGCGGCTCATTCCCCTGCTGCACAACCAGCGGCAGCACATCATAGTCGGTCAAGTCTCCCCGCCACCCCAGCTCCATGCATTCCTTCGTGAAGGATAGGGAAGCCGGGTCGCCAATCGTCCCATCCGGCGTTTCGTAACCCGCATACCGAATCAATTGGTGGTTTTTGATCATAAGTGGGGCCTCCCCTGGATGTGCGGCCCTGAAAATCGTAATCGTTGGCATGATTTTTCCGCCATTGGTGGCACTCTCGATATGGTGGAGAAGTGCTGAGAAAATGTCAGCGGTCTCCGTTAAGTGCCTGGCATCGAATACTTTTAGGCGATCCCAAAACAGTCTGCCGATACAGCGGTTGCTGTTTCGCCAAGCCATTTTGGCCCCGTGCGTCAGTTCCTCGAGCGTATGCTTATATGTACCTGTCAGCTTGATCTGTGAGCGGATGTCCCTGAGCCGGGCCTCGGTTTCTTCCGGAGAACGGTTTAATTCTGCATAACAAAGCTGGATATACTGCTTCGCAGCTTCCATAAGGTCGGTATGATGTATGTTGTCATTCACGTAGAATTCTCCTTTACTATACGCGCGCTTACTATAGTATAAACTACCTATGGTCACCGACTGGCGCAAGAGTCCTACAATTGCTTGAACAAATAACCAACTCTCTTTGCAGCGGCGCCCTTGTTGAAGATAGGGGGGAATTGGGGTAAGATTTAAGGTACATTTCGATCCGAAATGACATATGGTATCACAGTAAACCATGAATTTGACAAGAAGGAAGCGGTGGGTTCGTGCAGCAAGCAATCGCAATACTAGACTCGGGTGTCGGCGGGCTGACAGTCGCTAAAGAAGTGATGAGACAGCTCCCGAGAGAGAAAATTATTTACTTCGGAGATACAGCCCGCGCACCCTACGGACCCCGTACGCCGGAAGAAGTCCGTTTATTTACGGAGCAAATTGTAGATTATTTAATTCAGTATGATCCTAAAATGATTGTGATCGCCTGTAATACGGCTACGGCGGCGGCGCTTGATTATATTTCGTCCAAAGTGCCTGTACCGGTCATCGGTGTCATTCACCCAGGGGCGCGTGCCGCCATAAGTGCAACGAAGACCGGTAACGTCGGCGTAATCGGTACAGTCGGAACCATTGGCAGCGGAGCATATACAGCGGCTCTGAAACAGCTCTCGCCCTACATCGAGGTGGAAAGTCAAGCCTGTCCCGAACTGGTACCGCTCGTCGAACACGGATTGTTCCGATCCGAGGATGCCCTGCAGGTGGTGCAAGAATCCTTGAGAGGCATCAAGGATACCTCCATTGATTGTCTGATCCTGGGCTGTACTCACTATCCGTTCCTGAGGAATACGATCCAAACCGTCATGGGGCCGTCCGTGAAACTGATCAGCTCCGCCGATGAGACGGCTCGCGAGGTCAGCACGATTCTGTACGATAAAGGCCAGCTCGCGAGCAGCATGGAGAGTCCGGTGCATCAATTTTTCTGTACAGGAGATCCGGTCATTTTTCAGAGCATTGCGACCGAATGGCTCGGAGAGCATATCAAGCGGACACCTGTTGTCTGGCAAATTACGAAGCTATAATTCACAGTTCATACCTAAGAGCTAATCTGAATGAATAAGAGCAGGAAACGCAGGCAGGACAAGGAATAAGACCTTGTCCTGCCTTTATTAATTTCCGGTGCCAGGATTAGAAAAAGAGCGGGACTCACGCCCCTTTTTCGATCTTTTGCATCATACATGTTGGACAACCGGCCGCTCATATACATGGAATGGACGCTAATTGAAGCGGCTTTGCCGCGGAAAGGAATCCATTATGCAGCAATATGTCGTACAGAAAGGCGACACGCTGAGACGCGTGGCTGCCAGATATAGTCTGGCGTATGAACAGCTGATTACGGCGAATCCATGGGCGGCGCAGCAGCCGTATCTCCAGCAGGGGCAAATGCTCTATCTTCCTGCATCGTTGCGCCGAAGGTATGTCATTCAGGAACATGATACCTTTGATAGCATTGCCAATACGTTCCGGTTTCGGAAGGAAGCCTTGGAAGAACTGAATCCCGGGTTATCGGCTCATCATCTGCCACAGGGAAAAACGATCGTTCTGCCGGGTACCACGCATAAGCGCATGATACGATTAACCGGCGAATACGGACCGGGGGATCTGGAACGCGATATACAAGAGATGCAGCTGCGCTACCCTGTTATCGAGTGGAGTGTCATCGGCCGAAGTGTGCTCGGCAAACCACTATATGCGGCCAAAATCGGTAAAGGCCCTAAGAACCTTCACATTAATGCAGCACTGCATGCCAATGAATGGATCACAACCCCTTGTCTGATGCGTTTCATGGAGGAATACGGCAGGGCATTATCGCAAGGGTCGCCGGTTTATTTTCAGGAGCCGGATGCCTGGTACCGGAACTATACGTTATGGGTTGTGCCGATGGCAAACCCGGATGGGGTAGAGCTCGTACAGGAAGGAGTCACTCCTTCTCATCCATATTATGAACGACTGCTCGATTGGAATGGCGAACGCGAGGATTTTCGGCGCTGGAAGGCGAATATGAACGGCGTGGATTTGGGTGACCAGTTTCCTGCACATTGGCATGAGGAGGTCGCGCGTAGGGGGAAAGTCCGCCCCTCCCCGCAGGATTATGCGGGGACTAAGCCGCTTAGCGAGCCGGAAGCCGAAGCCGTATATCAGCATACATTATCGATATCTCCGGAACGGGCCATTTCCCTTCACAGCCAAGGCAGGGAGATCTATTGGAATTACAGGGACTACGAACCTCCGGAAAGTGAGGACATGGCCAGAAGATTAGGTCAGGCCGGCGGTTACAGGCCGGTGAAGCTGCAAGGCAGCGATGCGGGATACAAGGATTGGTTCATTCAGCAATACCGGAGGCCGGGCTTTACCGTGGAGATTGGTTATGGGATGAATCCGCTGCCACTTGAGGATTTCGAGGATCTGTGCGTCGAGGTGGGATCCATTCTAGCTGCGTTTATGTCTTTGGAATAGGATATTTTGAAACGAAAAGGTCTATTTAACGTATACAATATAGAAGAATTCGGCCGCTGCTTTCATGGATCACAAGGCAGTGGCCTCTTTTCGCCCTTTTACCGCTTGCGGCCCGGACGGAATATGGTTTATGCCGGGATTTCTTAGAGATTTGCTATTTGGGTAATGATATAGACATGCTGCGTGGAATGGAGGGAACAACATGAAGTGGAGAAGATTATGGTCGCTTCGGCGCTGGTCGCACGTATTCCAGCGGATATTCGGTTATTTAACCTCTTCCCGGGTTACACTCGGGGACAAGCTGTTATTCCTGGTTCCGGTTGTGCTGTACTGGGTGCTGCCGGACTTTATGCCATTGCTGCCGATTGATGATATCGGAGTTACGATGCTGCTGATGAACTGGTTCGTATCCCGCGTCGAACGGAAATATCCGGGTCTGCACGGTGAGGATCAAGGCACCGCCAAGCGCGTACGGTAAATGGGCTTAGGGCTGTCACAATACAGACAGGACCCTTGCGAAAAAGCCGGCAGGGGTCTACAATAACATATTGAATGAAACATCCGTGAGGAGATGAATATACGTGAAATGTAAAATTACACGAAATGCCGCCAAGGTGTTAAAGCGAGAGCTGGACAAGGAAGAGAACAAGGACAAGAAACTTCGCGTGCTGGTTACCCATGCGCATGGAGATCATGCCCACTACGGTCTGGATCTGGATACGCCGAAGGAAAATGATGTCATCGTAACCACAGATAAAGAAATCGATGTCATTTTGGAGGCGGGACAACCTTTCCTGGACGGCGTCAAAATCGACTATCTTTATTTTCCTGAGGAAGGCTTTGTGATTACGAATCCGTCCCAGGGCAATCACGGCGACCACTAGGTTACTTCAGAATAAAGAAGGTAATGTACAATGGCTAATGATATTCGCGTCTGCGAGAAGTGCAGACATACGAAGTTGAAGACAATGATCCCGAAGATTAAGAAAATGGTACCGGATGCCGACATTAAGATCGGCTGTAAATCCTATTGCGGTCCTTGCGGGAAACGCGCATTTATTTATATCAATGGCCGCTATGTCAGCGCGCCTACCGAGGATGAAGTGCTGGCAAAGGCGCTGCCGTTTGTGAAATAACAAACAAACAGCAGGCTGTTTGACACACCTTCATCAAAGTTTCGTGGTATTCCCATTATACGGGTATAGTTCCTGGCTCCGCCATCCATGCTAAGAGGGCAACAGGAACAACAACTTTAGAAGGGAGCATCCGTCATGAACAGTCACGATTCCAGTCTTCATTCCAACAGTCCCAGCAACAGCGCGCTAGATTCCGTTGAGAAGCTGCACCGTGCCGTATCCTCGGCAATGTCCCACCCGACGGAACAGCTGATTCAGCAAGCGGAGAATTCGTTATCCCACACGGAGCAAGCGGTTTCCCAGGTGATTGAGCAGGGGAACGAAAACGCGGTGGAATTGGCCGAAGAGTTGTTAGGCGAAGAGAAGGAACGTCTGTCCAAGCTTCGTTCAGCTAAAAAGTAGTTTATGATCCTGTGCAGTCCGTTCAATAGCTTTCGAGCTAGTGAACGGGCTTTTTTCCCCATCCGGTGATTTGGGGATTGGCGGGAACTTTGATCATCCTGCTCGCTATTCTGATATGGTTGCTGCTAAGAATGAAGAAACGCAACTTGAAGTTATATATCACGCTTCCGCTGAGTTTGGTTTTCTTTGCGATGTCAGCTGGCATCATTCCGCTCTTCATGCGTCTGACAAGCTCCCCTTGGAATTCAATACGACTCTTTGCACCTGACATTGCCTATATGACGCTAGGGATTGTAGCTATCCTGGCATGGATGGGGCTTTTGCTGATGTACGGAACGCTTGTCAACCGGAGAAAACAGCTTGAGTCGGTTACCCGCCGGACTTGATATAAGAAATGCAATCAGGAAACTGATGATCCTTTCATAAATGCAGCTTGACGTGCGTCTTCGATTACTGCCTAGCCAAAAAACCAACCAGGCTGATGGATAAGATCAGCTTGGTTGGTTTGGTTTAAAGCAGCCTCACTCAACAGCGATCAGAGGCTAAAATAAGATTTGAAATTTTCTATCGCTAAGCCCGGTTATCGGGCATTCGCTTCGCCCTGCGATTTAAATAACTTCAGCAGGTCATACGTGATCACTTGATCGGAAATCCGCAGTATCTCCTGTGTCTCATCATAACCGTCACGACAGGCCTGGATATCGGTCGGCTGACGTGCAGCGAGATCGTAGCAGGTTCCCCCTTCAAGTCCGGCCGTCTCGGTGGGCAGGTAAAACACCTTCTCATCGGAGAATGCGCCGCTGCGCAGCGGAATCAGACGCGGATTGTCATGAAACAGATGGCTTCCGATCCAGTAATACGGTTCTTTCGGCACGCCGAGAAGATGAAGAATACTTGGGGTCACGTTCATCATGCCGGAGGCTTCCGGATATACTCCGGCATGCCCTCCATCAGGCAGGCGGATGAGCAGGGGAACCTGGTTCATGATTTGCTCCATGTCGAGCGCATTCAGCTCTCGTCCCAGGAATTTCTCATAGTCCGCTTTTTCCTTGATCGAATTGTCGTGATCCCCATAGATGATCAATATGGTGTTATCCCACAGTCCTTGCTGTTTCATCTGCTCGACGAACTGGCCGAATGCTTCATCAACATAGTGGATCGACTGTAGATAGTTCCCGAATATCGAGCCTTCAAAAGCCCCTGTATCCAGCTTCACACCATCCTTGGGGACATAATACGGATGATGGCTCGTTAACGTAATCAGGAAGGAATAGAAGGGCTGCTTGATGCCTTTCATTGCATCCAGCGATTGCGCGAAGAACGCTTTGTCGCTCAATGACCATCCCTCTACATCGTTCATTTCAAAATCCTTCTTGCTGTAAAAACGGTCGTAATTCATCTCCCGGTACATCGTGGTCCGGTTCCAGAAGCTGCTATCATAGGCATGGAACACGTTTGCGCCATAACCCTGTTCTTTCAGAATCTCCGGAAGCGTATCGTACTCGCGATCAGCATATCGCGTAAATACGGAACCTGTGGGCAGCGGAAGCAGGGAGCTGTGGGTGACAAAATCCGCATCGGACGTTCGCCCTTGACCGGTTTGATGATAGAAATGGCTGAAATACATACTGTCCTGCATCAACCGGTTGAAGTTAGGGGTGATTTCCTGCCCGCCGATCGACTGGCCGATGACAAAATTCATAAAGGCCTCCGTCTGAATCATGATGACATTGCTGCCTTTATACTTTCCGAACAAGGCGTCCGCACCGGACGGCTCCATACGTTTGGCATCAAACCATGCCTTGATCTGATTGATTTCCTCTTCCGCCAGCTTGGGCTGCCCCACGAGATGATCTCGTCCATAACGGTAGATATCATATCCGTGAAAGCCGATCAGTCCCGTCACATTATACAGCGTAATATTCCACCAATTGCCTTCAAAGAGGCCAACGGCCCATGTATTGGATGCTTTCTTGATAGGAACGAAAGTCATGACCATGCCCAGGATGAACACAAGCGTGCCTGTTACCAACCGGCGAATGATCCGGCTCTGCCGATGCTGGCGGTATTCCCCCGGGAGTGTATAGGTTCCAAAGGTGGATCTCCGTTTGCGGAACACCATGACGGCGGTAAATGGGACAACAATAAGCCAATCGATAAAAAAGAACAGATCGTACGCATGAACCAGGGAACGAATGCTATCCCCGAGGGAACCAACTTGTCCGGCCTGCATAAGCACCGGCACGGTTATGAAATCATCGAAGTAGCGGTAATAAATCAAATCGGCGTACAGGATCCCCGTCCATAAGAGATTTAATAAAGTTAAAGCCGCAAGCCGGCCTCTTGCCGGAAGCCACAAGGTCCAGAAGGATATCAGCAGGAGTGAGCCGACAGCGATCACATAATCGGCCTGATCCAGCTTCATGTTGGTAATATGGAGATGATGATCAAGCATGACCAGCTTGTACATCATGAGGATAAGGAATAATAAATATGCGGTGTACCGGTAATGCAGCCCTTTGGAGACCCGGCTTCGGATATCGCTCCATGATGGGGATGAGAGCACGTGGGTATCCTCCTTTATCTCAAACTAAAACATTCTCGAAACGCGGTCAGTCCTCTATGCAAGAACGTCGATAGACACTTTCCTAATTATAGCTTGGCCCGGCATGAAATCAAACGACGATGCAGCAAAAAAGCCGCCCAAGGGCGGCGTTTGCAAGAAGCGTCATTTCGTTATTCCACCGATTTGTTACGCGGCGGCAAGGGGCCCAGGTATTGATAATACTGGCATTCGATCCGGCCATTGAACAGCTTGCGGCGCTTGTCCGCCTTGCGGCCGAAATAATGCTCAAATTGCTTGGTCGGACTGAGTGCGAAGAAGGACCAGGTCGGAAGTGAATGCGTTACGGATCCGAGCTGGCGAATGAGACGTTCAACCTCCTCTTTCTCGCTTAACCGTTCGCCATAGGGTGGATTGGTGATGATACAGCCGAATTCACCCTCAGGGATGGCTTTGGCTGCAGGGAGAACCCTAAAGTCGATTTCGCCGGCAAGTCCCGCGCTTTTGGCGGCTGCCTTGGCTACTTCGATCGCTTTCGGGTCGATATCGCTTCCGGCGATATGCAGCGGAATATCGTCCTTCACTGAGTCAAAAGCTTCCTCGCGCGCATCCTCCCAGAGGTTGTCCCCAATAATATCCCAATGCTCGGACGGGAACGAGCGGCGCAGGCCGGGCGCAATATTCCAGGCCATCATCGCGGCTTCGATCAGAATGGTGCCTGAACCGCAGCACGGGTCATACAGCGGACGATGGGGGCCCCAGCGGCTTAATTGCAGCAGAGCGGAAGCCATGGTTTCCTTCAGCGGAGCTTCCGTAACCAGCTTGCGATAGCCGCGTTTATGAAGGGCTGGTCCTGTGGTATCCAGGGTCAGTATGGCTCTATCCTTCAAGAGAGAAACCTCGACTACATAACGGGGGCCGTCCTCGGGGAACCATTCCGTACGGTGCGAGAGCTTCAGCTTCTCCACGATTGCTTTTTTCACGATGCCCTGACAGGCGGGAACGCTGCTAAGCTGCGATTTATGGGAACGCCCTTCCACAGGGAACTCGCCATCCGCCGGAATCCACTCCTCCCATGGAAGAGCTTTTGTTCCTTCAAAGAGCTCGTCGAAGGTAAAGGCTTTAAACTCACCCATCTTGACGAGAATACGGTCCGACGTCCGGAGCCACAGATTGCAGCGGCAAATATCAATCAGGTCACCCGAAAAGGTAACTCTGCCATTTTCTACTTCCATGTCGGTGTACCCGAGCTCTTTCAACTCGCGGGCAACGACGGCTTCCAGCCCCATCGGGGCCGTCGCGATCAATTGTAATCGAGGCATTAACGATGTCAACTCCATTTAACATGTGTACGGCGATAGTCGCCGCCGGTTCAATCTATATAGTATAGGCGATTGCATTGACTAAGACAATTATCATATGATAGTTCTCGTTAGGTTTAACGGGAAACAGCGTATTTTATCAAGATAAGGGAGGCGGCTTCATTGCTTACGACCCCTGATGATTATGTTAACCAATTATACCCTGAAGATGAAGAGCTTCAGTATGTGATAGAGGCCATCCGCGAGCATGGGATGCCGGAGGTTTCGGTGGCACCGGCATACGGCCGACTGCTGACCATGCTCGTCCAGACAGCCGGCGCAAGGAATATTCTCGAAATCGGCGCCCTTGGCGGCTATAGCGGAATCTGTCTGTGCCGAGGACTTCCTGCGGACGGCAAGCTCACCTCACTCGAGCTGAAGGAAGAATACGCAGAGCTTGCAGGCACGCATTTGGAGAAGGCCGGATTCCAGGATCGGGTGGAGTACCGGATCGGGCCGGCTGCGGACAGTTTGGCAGCGTTGAAGCAGGAAGGACGGACCTTCGATTTTTTCTTTATTGATGCGGATAAGGAGAACTATCCTCTATACTTGGATTATGCCATGGAGCTTGCGAATCCGGGTGCCCTTATTGCCGGGGACAACTGCTTTTTGCGCGGCAGAACGCTGAATTCCGACAAGAACGGTCCTTCGGTTCAAGCGGTACGCCGGTTTAATGAAGTCATTGCGACGGACAAGAGGCTGGTCAGCACGCTGCTGCCTGCTTATGATGGGCTGATCCTGGCACGCGTTAAAGGATGAAATCATAAACCGATAATAACAAGGGGCTGTCCTCGGGTCGATATAGACCACGGGACAGCCCCTTGTTGTTTGGATTGGGAGACTACCTCCATCTTTAGATGAAAGACTCCGGGGGATCAACGATATTTGGGCGAAGGCTTTTGCGAGAACAGCTTTCGTCTCACCCACATCATATTGATGATCAACAGGCAGCCGGACGTAATAAACAATCCTTCGATTCCGATGAAGCCGGATAAGAATCCGCCGATCACCGCCCCCAGCATGTTGCCAAGCGCGAGCGAGCTTGTATTGAATCCGAAGGAGCGGCTTTCCATGCCGTCCGGCGTGTAAGAGCGAATCAGCGCGTTGACGCTCGGCAGCAGCCCGCCCATGAAGACGCCCATCATGAACCGCACGATAATCAACTGCCACACCGATTGAACGAAGGCTTGCGGGATCAGCGTAAGTCCCGTCCCGATCAAGGCGTAGGTCAAGATGCGGTGTGCTCCGACCTTGTCGCTGAGCTTGCCGAGAATCGGGGAGGCGATCATATTCGACAGACCTGTCACCGCTACAACAAACCCGGCCCATATCGCAATATCCACCGCGGATCCATGAAGCTTCTGAACGTACAGCGGGAGCAGTGCCATGGGACTGATCATGGCGAATTGCAGCAGGAACGTGACGGCGAATAACGCCGGCAGCTGCGGAATGTGGCTCAGCTCCTTGAGCCCGGCAATAACCGAAGGCTGAGGCGCCTTGGCTGCCTGCTCGCGGTTGAAATTTTCCTTAACGAGGAACAAAGCAAGCATTGAGGCGGCAAAGATCAGTCCGCCAGTGATATAGAAGATCGGCCGGAATCCGACCCAACTGGCCATGAGTCCGCCGATCAACGGACCGAGAATCGTGCCGGCAACTTGTCCGGACTGCATGATGCCCATCGCAAATCCCATTCGATTCTTGGGCGTTGTGCCCGATACGAGCGATATCGCAGCAGGGTTAAATCCCGATATGGTACCGTTCAGCAGACGCAGAACCAGCAGATGCCATGGATGGGTAGCAAAGCCCATGCAGGCAATGACCAGCGCCATGCCGAAGCCGGAGCGCAGCAGCATGATTTTGCGTCCGTATTTATCTGCGACTTTTCCCCAGATCGGTTGAAAAATGAATGATGTCAGGAAGTTGGCTGCGAATATCAATCCTGCCCATAGTCCTATTTCCCGGTCTCCAACGACATTCAGGTCTTGCGCCAGATATAATGTCAGGAACGGGGTGATCATGGTCATCCCGGAGTTGACCAAAAACTGTCCGAACCAAAGCACAATGAGATTGATTTTCCAATTGGTCAATGTGCCCTTCACTTCCTTTCTAAGCTGTCGAGCCCGGAATGACCGGACGAATGGTGGAGCTACCCTAAAAATGCCGTTCTTCCAGTATAACATATTTAAAAAGTGCCAAAAGCTAACAATGTCATAAGATTGTCATGTGATTTTCATAGGATGTCCATGTAAGACGGTTGTTACTTACTTTTAAAAAGGGCATAATGAAATTTAGGAAACTTTATACACATTGATGGGGGCCTAATCATGACCTATAACGATCAATTCATCCGCGCTTGCCGCAAGCAGGAAGTGAACCACGTTCCTGTATGGTACATGCGCCAAGCGGGACGCTACGACCCGGAGTATCGAAAGATTAAAGAAAAGTACTCCCTACTGGAAATATGCAGTCAACCGGAGCTGGCGGCAGAGGTAACCTTGATGCCCGTACGGAAGCTTGGTGTGGACGCGGCAATTTTATATTCCGATATTATGAATCCCGTTGCCTCGATCGGGGTAGACTTCGATATTGTGAAAAATATCGGCCCCGTGATTGATAATCCGATCCGAACTGCGGCGGATGTAGAGAAACTGCGCCCGATTGATGTCGAGGGAGATCTTGGACATGTCCTGGAGACGATCCGTATCCTGGATAAGGAGCTGGAAGTGCCGCTAATCACGTTTGCCGGCGCTCCGTTCACGATTGCCAGCTATCTCATCGAAGGCAGACCATCCAAAAACTATCTTCGAACAAAAGAGCTCATGTACAGTGAGCCGAAGGTATGGTTCTCGCTGATGGACAAACTCGGGGATATGGTGATCGCTTATTTGCGTGCCCACGTCGCTAACGGTGGGAAAGCGTTTCAATTGTTTGACAGCTGGGTGGGGGCATTGTCTCCACAGGATTTCCAAACGTTTGTGCTTCCAACCATTAAGCGTATTTTTGCAGAGCTTCAGGATCTGAGTGTTCCGAAAATTTATTTTCCAGGCGTGAGCTCAGGCGAGCTGCTGCCAACGCTTACGGATCTGAAAACGGATGTCATCGGTCTTGATTGGAGAGTGTCCATTGCAGAAGGACGCCGCCGCTTAGAGCATAAGTATGCTGTTCAGGGCAATTTGGACCCGACCGTTCTGACCGGGCCGATGCCGGTCATCCAGCAGTATGCGAAGGAGATTATCGATCAGGGGATTCAGGAGCCCGGCTTTGTGTTTAATCTAGGGCACGGTTTATTCCCGGAGGCTTCGCTAGAGAAACTGCGTGAGTTGACATCGTATATTCACGAATACTCCGCTCAGGCACTGCAGGCAGGTGCACAACGCTCTTAAATGTTGAATATTTTATTAGTCAGAGGTGAGATGGTATGAAGAACAAGATTGGCGTGTTGGTTATGTCCTACGGCACTCCGGAGAGCATGGAAGGAATCGAGAGTTATTATACCCACATCCGTCGCGGGAATAAGCCGTCGGAGGAGCAGCTCAAGGAGCTGACAGACCGCTATGAGGCGATTGTGGGGGGCGTGTTTCCACTCCGCGAGAATACCGACCGGCAGGTACGCACGCTGCAGGATACATTAAATGCGGATCCTCGCGCGATCGATCTTGAGTTTGTATGCTATCAGGGACTGAAGCACGCAGCTCCGTACATCGAAGATGGCGTTGAGCAAATGGTCCGGGACGGCATTAAGGAAGCCGTCGGCATTGTGCTGGCTCCTCATTACTCCACCATGAGCATCGGATCCTACGTGAAGCGCGCTCAGGCCAAAGCGGATGAGCTGGGACTTGAGATTTCGTTTGTGGAGAGCTATCACATGCATCCGAAACTGATCGAGGCCTTTGCCGATCGGGTGTCCGCCAAGCTGAACCAGTTCGAGGAAGCAGGGGCTGACCGGGACAGCGTGAGAGTGCTGTTCAGTGCTCACAGCCTCCCGGAACGCATCTTGTCCATCGGAGATCCTTACCAGGAGCAGCTGCTTGAGACATCCAAAGCCGTAGCCGAACAGGCAGGCGTCAAGCAGTGGCAGTTCACATGGCAAAGCGCTGGCCGGACGGCGGAGCCTTGGCTGGGTCCGGACATTCTGGATACGCTGCAAACGCTGAATAAAGAAGAGCAGGTCGAGGATGTGCTGGTTGCGCCGGTCGGTTTTGTCTCGGATCATCTTGAAGTCCTGTATGATCTGGATATTGAAGCCAAGAGCATTGCCAAAGAAATGGATATGCGGCTCGAGCGCATCGACTCCTTGAACAGCGACCCGCTTTACATGGAAGCGCTCAGTGATTCCGTGATCACCTTGATAGGCCTGTAAATCCGTTATTACCCGAAATTCGAATAGAATGCTTAGATATGAACTCCCCGGCGACGGGGGGTTCTATTCTTTATAGGGAAGCTGGTATAATGGGGGGAGCGACTTATTACGCGAGCTCATAAGGGAATAAAGGAGTGACCTATGCATCTGTCACGATCAGAGAAAAGCAAGGCCGAAAAGAAGGCCCGTAAGCAGCGAACCGGACAGGTTTGGATCATACTTAACTTATGTCTGATTGTTATGATCGCTGCTTTGCTTGTCTATCATTTTAAATTTAAGGAAGATCCTGTTCAGCAAACGGCTTATCTGCCTGGTATGCCGGAATTTGGCATGGAAGGGGATCGAACGGATAGCCCAGGCTCCGGACAACAAGCTGACGGTGAGGGGGCGGATCCGAAGCCTCCAAAGACGACGGAGACCGGCGAACCCCCAGGTTCCGATATGACCGAGCCGGAAGGCAGCGCAGCAGAGGATCCTGCCGATTCCGCTACCGCCAAGCGGGTGGTGATGCATTTTGCCGGGGATACCTTGTTTTCGGGCAAAGTGGAGGATGCGCTGAAGAATCACGGGTATGATTATCCCTACAAGCATCTGGGTACGGCATTTCTGGAGGATGATTTGACCGTTCTTAATCTGGAAACGCCCGTTACGAACGGAGGCGTTGGCGCCGCCAATAAGAAATTCGTATTCAAGTCCTCGCCGGACGTATTGCCGGCCCTTCGAGATGCCGGGGTAGAGGCCGTTAATCTGGCTAACAATCACATCCTGGATCAAGGCCAAGAAGGACTTTTGGATACCCTGAAGCATCTGAAGGACCATGATATCCGTTACGTGGGGGCAGGACGGAATGAGGAAGAAGCCTTCGCGCCCCAGTATTTCGAGCTTCAGGGCATGACGGTTGCATTGCTTGGATTCAGCCGTGTGCTTCCGGAGACGACCTGGTACGCGCTGGAAAACAGGCCGGGGGTGGCCGGGGCTTATGATCATGTGCTTCCCAAGGCGGTTAAAGCGATTCAGGCGGCACGTTCCAAAGCCGATCTGGTGGTCGTGATTGCCCATTGGGGAGAGGAGCTTCATAAGGCGCCGAATGTCCATCAGATCAATCTGTCACGCGCGTTCATTGACGGTGGGGCTGACCTGATTATCGGCGGGCACCCCCATGTGCTGCAGGGATTGGAGCAGTACAAAGGCAAGTGGATTGCGTATAGTACAGGTAATTTCATATTTACCAAATCGTCGAATGAAGATACGTGGAAAACAGCCGTATTCCAGGCATCATGCAGCAACCAAGGAGACTGTGACTTGAAGCTGACGCCTTACCGTACGGAGATCGGACAGGTCATCCCGCTTGAAGGCAAAGAAGCTGAGGACTTGCTGAAAGAGGTGGAGAAGCGATCCGTCGGCGGTGTCAAAATAGCGCTTGATGGTGAAGTTATAGCAGGCAAGGCTGTGGAATAATTCGTTAAATGTTACATCAAGGAGGTCCCACCATGAATAATTTATGTGTGGCTCACCGGGGGTTCTCCGGTAAAGCACCTGAAAATACGCGCGCAGCCATTCAGATGGCGATGGATGAACCCTTCGTGCATTGGATGGAAATTGATGTGCAACTGACTCAGGACGGGGTCCCTGTCGTGATACATGACTTCAGCGTGGATCGTACGACGACCGGGAAGGGCAAGGTGAAGGATCTGACCTGGCAGCAAATCCGTAGGATGGACGCCGGCGAATGGAAGGGCCGCCAATTCAGGGGAGAGCAGGTACCCTCGCTCGATGAAGTCCTGCAGCTTGTCAAAGGCCGATTGAAGCTTAATATCGAACTCAAAACGAGCGGAGACATGTATCCCGGTCTTGAGAAAGCCGTTTTGGAACGGATTCATGCCCACCGGATGCTTTCGGATGTGGTGCTTACTTCCTTTGAACCGAAAGCCTTGATCAAAGCGAAGGAATTGGATCCTGAAGTGAAAACCGGACTTATTATCGATGCGCATCCTCGCAATTTGGTAGCGCGCTTGAAGCAAATGAAATGCTCCTTTTTATCCATCGGCTACTCCCATCTGGATGCGGCCTTCGCGTCGGATTTGGTGAAGAACGGCATTACGCCGATGGCCTGGACGGTGGATGATGCGAAGAGCATGAGATCGCTCGCTCGAATGAATCCCGCCATCATGATCTGTACGAATCGCCCCGATACATGGGGTCAGATTTTTATTAATAAAATAGCACCCAAAGTTCCATTCTGGCGAAGAAAATGGAGGTTTTAATGTATGTGTGCCCTGGTGAATAACGTTTATTGTGTAGGTCGTAATTATCAATTGCATGCGGCGGAGCTCGGCAATGCCGTACCGGAAGAGCCGATGATATTTCTAAAACCGTCGCATGCCGTCGTTCCGCTGGACGGCAGCGTGCTGATGCTGCCGATGGACCGCGGCAGTCTTCATTTTGAAGGCGAGCTTGTTATACAGCTCGCGGAGGATTACGCGCCAGGTAAAAGTGTTGATGAGCTTGTAAAAACGATGGCCCTTGGCATCGACTTCACGCTGCGTGACGTACAGTCGGTCATTAAGGAGAAGGGACATCCTTGGACCGCGGCAAAAGCGTTTAAATCTTCCGCACCGCTTACGCCATCCATAACGTTTCCCGGAACCGCGAAGCTGGCGGATATGGATTTTACCGTAAGGAAGAACGGCGAAGAGGTACAGCGCGGGAATGTGAAGGATATGATCTTCTCCCTCCAGCGCATCATCGATTACATCGGCGAGCATTATGGCCTTGGCCAGGGTGATTTAATCTTCACGGGGACGCCGGCTGGCGTAGGACCGACGGAATCCGGCGACGTGTTCGAATTGTACTGGGGAGATGTCCGTCTGGGCCGCTGCGAAATCGGGTAATCTGATATGCTTTAACATGGGAGGGGTCACAGATGGATTGGCTGATCGGAGCGGCAGGTGCCCTTATCGTGGCAGGAGCCGCGTACAGGAAACGATCGCTATCGGAATCCGGAGCCGCAGCCGCTATTCTGATGGGTACCATATATTACGGAGCAGGGAACGTGTTTTGGTTCGGAACCCTGCTTCTTTTTTTCATTACGTCCACACTGCTTTCCCGATACGGGAAGCAGCGGAAGGCAGACCTGGAGAAATCCTATGCCAAGACCGGCCGGCGGGACGCGGGCCAGGTATTCGCCAATGGCGGCATCGGCATGGTGCTATGTCTGTTAAATGCATGGTTTCCGTCCGATCTGTGGGTATTCCTGTTTATAGGTGTGATGGCTACGGTAACGGCGGATACCTGGGCCACGGAGGTAGGCAGCCTTAGCCGGAAGCCTCCGCGCTCCGTGCTGAACGGCAAGGTACTGACCGCCGGGGAATCCGGCGGCGTCTCCTGGGTCGGCTCCACGGCTGCAGCGGTAGGGAGCATACTGATAGGCGCAGGCGGATGGCTGCTTGCCGGATGGAGCGGCATGAATGCAGAGATATTGCCGTATGTCCTTGCAGCCCTTGCGGGTGGATTGGTAGGAGCTTTTGCCGATTCGTATCTCGGAGCGACCTTACAAGTGATGTATCGCTGCCGTGTGTGCGGTAAATCGGTGGAAGTATCTCATCACTGTGGTGAAGATACCGTGCGTACGCGCGGCGCTGCCTGGATGTCCAACGATGCAGTTAATCTGGTCAGCTCACTTCTCGGCGGCGCGGCAGCTTATGGGATTGCAGTGCTTATTGCGTTATAATGTATCCATCTTACCGATGAAACAACGAATCAACGAAATCTATAGATGTAAGTAGGGATCATAACAATGAATATTTTGACCGTCGAACAGGTAACAAAAAGTTATGGAGACAAAATTCTGTTTCAAGATGCGTCCTTCGGAATGGAGGATCAGGATAAAATCGGCATTATCGGCGTTAATGGCACGGGGAAATCCACATTTCTGCGCGTCATCGCAGGGATCGAGCCGCCCGACTCCGGTAAAGTATCGATGGGCAATCGCATCCGGGTGCGTTACCTGGCACAGAACCCGGAGTTTGATCCGGACAAAACCGTCCTGCAGCAGGTGTTTGAGGGCGATCTTCCGGAGATGAAGGCGGTGCGGGAGTACACCGAAACGATGGAGCTGCTGGAGCTGCATCCAAGTCATGAGGAGCTGCAGCAGAAACTGCTGAAGCTCAATCAGACGCTCGATACGCTGCAGGCGTGGCAGCTAGAAAGCGATGCGAAAACCATCCTGTCCAAGCTGGGCATCCGGAATTATGACGCGAAGATGGGGACGCTCTCAGGCGGCCAGCGTAAGCGGGTGGCATTAGCCGCCGCTTTGATCCAGCCTTCCGATTTGCTCATATTGGACGAGCCGACCAACCATATTGATAATGAATCCGTCGCCTGGTTGGAACAGTATTTGCAGAAGCGCCGCGGAGCGCTGCTCATGATTACGCATGATCGGTATTTTCTGGATCGGGTGGCCAATGTCATGCTGGAGCTGGATCACGGACGGCTGTTCCGATATGAGGCGAATTACAGCCGTTTTCTGGAGCTGAAGGCAGAACGCGAGGAGCGTGAGGCCGCTTCCGAGCAGAAGCGCCAGAATTTGCTGCGGAGCGAGCTGGCTTGGATTCGCAGAGGTGCCAAGGCCCGTACAACCAAGCAGAAGGCGAGAATTGAGCGTTTCGAGAAGCTCAAGGATCAGGAGATGGTACACAGCTCCGGTGAGCTGGACGTATCGGTCGCTTCCACCCGCTTGGGACGCAAAATTCTGGAGATCGAAGGTCTCCAGAAGAAGATTGACGACAAAACGTTAATTCAGGACTTTTCCTACATTGCCGTTCCCGAGGATCGGATTGGTATCGTAGGCCCGAACGGCAGCGGCAAATCCACGCTGCTCAATCTGATTGCCGGACGGATTCAGCCGGATGGCGGGGAAGTCGTGCTCGGACCGACGGTCAAGCTCGGTTATTTCACGCAGGAGCATCAGGAGATGGATGGCAGTCAGCGCGTGATTGAGTATATCAAGGATGAGGCGGAGGTTGTCCGCACGGCGGACGGCTCGGCGATTACCGCGGCCCAGATGCTGGAGCGATTCCTGTTCCCGCCCGCGCTGCAGTGGACGCCGATTGCGAAGCTGTCCGGAGGAGAGAAGCGACGGTTGTATCTGCTGCGGGTGCTGATGAGCGCGCCGAATGTGCTGCTGCTGGATGAACCGACGAATGATTTGGACATTCAGACATTGTCCGTCCTGGAACAGTATTTGGATGAGTTCCCGGGCGTCTGTATCGTAGTATCCCATGATCGTTTTTTCCTGGATCGAACGGTGGACAAGATTATGGCGTTTGAGGGCAAGGGTCAGATTCGTGTCCATGTTGGCTCCTACAGCGAATATGCGGAATGGATGCAGCGTCATGGCGGTGAAGCTGCCGGGAGCAAGACGGAAGCATCCAGTTTCAAGTCAGCGTCGGGGGATAATGGAGGTTCGGACAACAGCTCGGCTAAAGAAGCGCCGCGGGAGCGCTTGAAATTCAGTTATAAAGAACAACGGGAGTATGAGCAGATTGACGGTCTCATCGAGGATACCGAGAGCAAGCTGGCATCCATTCAATCGGAGATGGAGACCGCCGGCAGCGACGCAGCCAGGCTTCAGGAGCTGATGAAGGCTCAGGAAGAAACGGAGCGTGAGCTGGAGCATCTGATGGAGCGCTGGACCTATCTGAACGAGCTCGCAGAGAAGATTGAACAGAGCAAGAAATTGTAATGATTCAAGCGATCCATATCAATAGCAAAAGGGGTGTCCCCAGGCATAATGCCTTGGCGGGACGCCCCTTTGTTAGTATCAGGTTTCAGCGAAGTCTGAACCATTTTGATCATCGTAAGAACAACATCCACCAAACGCGGACGGTCTTTTGTGCAAGTACGTGGATAGACGTTGGTTATGAATGATTTACTTTACGTAAGCTGCGAGCAGTTTGACGGTGTTAAGAACGGCTTGTTTATGCGTTCTTTCCATCGCGTGGGATGCATGAACGCCGGGACCAATCAGCGCGGCCTTGATATTGCTGCCTGCGGAGAGCGCAGCGGAAGCGTCAGAGCCGTAATGAGGGTAGACATCCACCGCATAAGCAATGCCTTCGCTTTCGGCCAGCTGGATCAAACGGCTGGTCATGTCATAGTCGTAGGGACCGGAAGAATCCTTCGCGCAGATGGACACATCGGTTTCCTTGCAGCTCAGGTCATCGCCGATGCAGCCCATATCGACCGCAATCATTTCGTTGATGTCGGCAGGAATATAGGCAGCGCCATGTCCCACTTCTTCATAGTTCGAGATGAGAAGCTTCACATTGTGTTTAGGCTTCCAGTTATCCCGCTTCATGCTTTCGAGCAAGCCGAAGAGTGCGGCGACACTGGCTTTGTCATCCAGATGGCGCGATTTGATGTAACCGCTTGGCGTAATGACCGGACGGGCATCAAAGGAAACAAAATCTCCAACCCCGATGCCGAGTTTCTTCACATCATCGGCCGACTCCACCAATTCGTCGATCCGGACCTCCATATGGGCTTCCTGGCGCTTGAAATCGCGTGCATCGCTGTACACGTGAACGGAAGGATGGGTAGACAGGATGGTGCCTGTATATTTCTTGCCGCTGCGAGTATGGATGATGCAGTATTCATTCTCAATGCTGTTCATCATGTATCCGCCAACGGAGGTAAGGCGGAGTGTGCCCTCTGATTTCACGGCACGAACCATCGCTCCAAGTGTGTCCACATGAGCGCTCAGACCAACCGTACGGCTGCCGTCTTGTCCGGGAACGGACAGAATGGCACCGCCTTTTTCATTCCATTCCAGCGAAACATCAAGCGAAGCAGCTTCCTGTTCGATCCGCTTCATAATGTCTTGGGTATATCCCGTAGGGCTCGGAGTATCGAGCAGTTCTTTTAGCAGGTCCAGCACATAAGTTTCATTCGGTTGTATCGACACGAATTGTTAAACCTCCTTGGTTCAATCGAACACCTTCCCTATTCAGCGGGGGCGTCCTTTTGTTCTTTCTTGCTTTCCTCTTCCGCAGCTTGTACTTCCGGGGTGTATCCCGTTACTTCACGGATATGTATAAGTTGCTCCGCTAACGAACGGATCTCCTTCTGCATTTGATATTGACGGTAAATGCCGAATGTACCGACAATGAGTCCCCCGATCAGCGAGCACCCGATAATCAGCAGAATCAGCGGTACATTGACGGTGCCGAATAACAGATTGACTGCGACCGGATTGACGTTGATGACGGCGAATACAGCCGTAATCAGGGCAAACAATAAGGCTGCGATTAGCGACCATTGAATTTTCATGGGGAACACCTCCTTCCTCCAAACAGTATAAAATCCCTTGCCTGTAAAGGGCAAGGGATTTTATTCCACTGGTCAATTGGGATTCGCTCATCCTGCAATAGTGGATGTTTATTTCGTCAATTGCTCCATCTGGCTGATGATGTCTTCAAACACGCTCATCGCCTCGCGAATCGGCTCCGGTGAGGACATATCCACGCCTGCCTTCTTGAGAATGTTAATGGAGTAATCGCTGCCGCCGCTCTTCAGGAAGCCGAGGTAACGGTCAACGGCAGGCTGGCCTTCCTCCAGGATTTGCTTGGAGAAGCTGGTCGCAGCCGAGAAGCCGGTCGCGTATTTGTATACATAAAAGCTGTTGTAGAAATGAGGAATCCGCGCCCATTCCATGCCGATCTCCTTATCCACCTGCATGCCTTTGCCGTGATATTTCACGTTCAGCTCATAATAGATGTCGGAAAGATCCTGTGGCGTCAGGGATTCGCCGCTCTCCGCGCGTTCGTGCACAATCTTCTCGAATTCGGCAAACATCGTTTGACGGAATACCGTTGTCCGGAATTGATCGGCATAGTAGGTGAGCAGGTACATTTTCTGCTTCGGATCCTTGGCGTTTTTCAGCAAGTAATCCATCAGCAGCGCCTCGTTCGTGGTGGATGCCACTTCAGCCAGGAAGATGGTGTACTGGGCGTCGCGATATTTCAGGGCATTATCGGAATAGTAAGAGTGAAGCGCATGACCCATCTCATGAGCAAGGGTAAACATGCTGTTCAGGTTATCTTTATGGTTCAGCAGCACATAAGGATGGGTGCCGTAAGCGCCCCAGCTGTACGCGCCCGTCCGTTTGTTCTCGTTCTCGTATACATCGATCCAGCCATTGTCGTATCCTGCTTGCAGGCTGCTCAGATAATCTTCGCCCAGCGGCGTAAGACCTTCCTTGGTCATTTGCTTCGCTTCTTCGTAAGTAATATCCCACTTGTACTCTTCTACGAGCGGAGCGAACAAATCGTACATGTGAAGCTCATCCACGCCCAGCAGCTTCTTGCGGAGCTCCATGTAGCGGTGGAGAAGCGGCAGGCTCTCGTGAATCGTGTCGATCAGGTTGGTGTAAACTTCCTTCGGAATGTTATCGCCATAGAGCGCCATTTCGAGAACGGAAGGGTACTTGCGCACGCGGGAATAGAAGATATTTTTGTTTACATTGGCACTCAGCGTAGCTGCGATCGTGTTTTTCTGCCTGCCGTAGGTTTCGTACACGGCTTTGAAAGCACGCTCGCGAACTTCGCGGTTCGGGCTTTCCAGGAATTGAATATAGTTGCCGTGCGTGAGCTCGACGTCCTTGCCGTCCTCGTTTTTGATTTTCGGGAATTTCATATCCGCATTGTTAAGCATGCCGAAAATGGTCTGCGGCGCAGAGGAGAGGTTGCCGACTTGAGCCAGCAGCGCTTCTTCCGTCTTGGACAGAACGTGCGCTTTCTCCCGTTTCATTTCGGTCAGCGTGAATTTGAATTCCTTGAGGGAAGGGTCATCGATCAGTTTATCCAGTTCCGCTTCGGACAGGGACAGAATTTCAGGTGTGATGAAGGAGAGGGCTTCTCCGGCTTCCACGTTCAGTTTCTTGGCTTTGGCAGTCAGTGCTTGATATGTAGGGTTTGCTGTATCCTCATCATGGTGCATATGGGCATATACGTATAAGCGTTCGGCGTGATATGAGATTTCGTCTTCGAGCTCGAAGCATTCCTTGATGGAAGCTGCGTTGGTTAACTTGCCTTGATAATCGGCTGTGCGTTTCAGAAGATTCTTAAGCTCCGCAAAGCTCGCATCCCAAGCCTTCTGGTCAGCGAATAAATCTTCAAGCTTCCATTGATGCTCTTTAGGGACATCAGCGCGTTTTAACAATTGTTCCATGGAAATCCTCCTTGAATGATAGGTATTAGTTGGAGTCCGGGTTCCTTCAGATAAGACTTCGTTGCGGGTAGTCGAAAGAGCGATCAGGCTGATTGCAATCGTAATGCAGAGCACCTTGGCGCCTCTCATGGCATCATACCTCCTCGAATTGAAGCATCCGAGCGATAGTATGCCGCGTACCCGCCACTTTCATCCTATAAATTTACGAGGAACCCAGATTCAAGAAGCTGTATACAATAAGGTAAAAGGCAAACAAGATGAAGGCGACGGCAATCAGGGCCATCCCCTTCCTCAGTCTTGGCGGTATCTTATCCCGGTACATGATCATGATGGCACCGAGACTGAACGCGAGGATAATGAAGATGACGATATTCGTATAATCCATGCTCTACACCTGCTTAAAAGCAGCCATCATGTCTCTCCACTCATCTTCCCGGCCTTCAAAATCTGCTTTGGGGAAACGGTTTTGAGCCCAGTGCATCAAGGCTGGCCGACTCATAAAGGTATGGGTCTCTTCACCCCACTGGTCCGAAATTTCGCGGAGAACGATGTACCGGCCCTGAACTTCAACCGTCATCATGTTCCACTTGTCTTTTTTGTATATTTCATGTTTTTTGATCATATGCATTCTCCGTTTGCTACTTAGGCTTTTGGGTAAATGATAACGCACTCGCGGGCGTAAAAGCAAATAATCTTCTGTTAAATAGTGGCTCAAAAAAAGCCCCTTAGGGCGAATTGACGGATTGCATTGTCAGAAAACATGGGATATAATATGGATATTCGCCATAGATGGCGGTATTTTTAGGAGGTTGTTCATTTGAAAGGTACAGTTAAATGGTTTAACGCAGAAAAAGGTTACGGCTTCATTTCCGTTGAAGGTGGCGAGGATGTATTCGTACACTTCTCCGCAATTCAAGAAGAAGGCTTCAAGAGTTTGGAAGAAGGTCAAGCGGTTGAGTTCGACATCACTGAAGGTAACCGTGGTCCTCAAGCAGCCAACGTAACAAAACTGTAAGTTAGCTCCCAATACGGAGATCTTATAGAATTACCAAGGCATGAAGCACAGTTCTCGGTTTAGAGAACTGTGCTTTTTTGTGTTCCAATGGGTCAAGCCATTGTCATCAGTAAGCAAAGGCAAGTACGGATGAATATCTGGTCCGTACTTGCCTTTGCTGTTTTTGGAGCAAGGGAGGAAAATGCAAGCGGGTAGTCTAAACGCTGATCCCGCCGACATTCATATCCTCCGGCTTGGCAAAGAGGTGCCGGTAAAGAAACCCGAGACCAGCGACAAAGGCCAAGAGGGCAGCGAGCTGATAGAAGGCGGGTCTTCCTGCGGCTTCGAACAGCAAACCGCCGAAGGCTCCGCTGAGAAGTCCTGAAACGCTTGACCAGAAGATAACGAATAGAGCCATGCCGGTCGCGCGGTACTGCCAAGGGATGATCCGGGTAACATACCGCACGGCGGTTACATAGAACACGCCGAACGTAATGCTGTGAAGCGACTGAACCGCGAGTACGGACAACGGGTCAGCTGCAAGGGCCATGAGCAGGAAACGGAGCGCGAACATCAGGCTTGCAAAAGCCAGCAGGGGAAGCTCCTTCATCTTGTCGCCATACTTGCTTAGCAGGAAGAAGATCGGGATCTCGCTGGCAGCCGAGACCATCAAGGACCAGCCGATGAGTCCTTCGCCTGCACCCAGGTCGGATAAGGTAAGCGTGAGGAAGGCTTCGTTCATACGGTGGGCGATGGCAAGACAGAACGAGCAGCCGAAGAACCACAATATTTCTTTGGAACGCAATATCTTGAGGAGGGCTGCCAGTTCGACAGCCTCCGACTTCGCAGCAACTCCGTCGCGGAGAAGAAACGAGCAGAGCAGCGTGAACACGCCAATTCCGATGCCGATGGCCAGTGTGGCCGATGCGCCCGCGGCACCGATGGCATATCCAATAGCAAGCGCGAAGAACGCGTAGCCGAGTGAGCCGAATACGCGAATGACGGTAAAGCTGCGTCCGTACCTCTGTGCCGTTTGGATCGCCATTGTATCCGCCAGGGGATAGACCGGATAGTAGAAAAAATAAAACAAACTGATTGTAATCAATACAACGCCGAAGCTTGCAACCTGCCACAAAACAAGCATCGTGACAAGCTGACCGATTATCAGAATGTTCATAATGCGTTTGATGGTCCGGTATTTGTCGCTCGTGTAACTCCAAATCATATTGGAGAACATGGATATAAGCGGGCCGATGGCATACAGATAACCGATCTGTGCGCTGCTGAAGCCGATTTCTTTGAAATATAGCGGGAAATAGGAAATGACGAGAGCTGTCGTGCCAAATATCGTAAACATAAAGGCGCGCAGCCAATTCTGATCCGGTCTTTTCGTAGCGGGAAGTTTCATGCTGGGGTTCTCCGTTCTTTTTATGAACCCGGCGCATATACGCAATTCGTGAGGTTCATGGTCTGTTATTCAGCTCCGACTAGTATATAACATATCGCAGAATGGAGATAGATGGATAATAGGACGCGCTCAACTACCCTACGCCGTCAATGATTTGTGTTATTTGTGCAAAATGAACGATCATATTATAATAGGTTTGATTTGGATAGGGATAAAAAGACAACCATGTGGAGGCAGAGTTCATTGAATAATCAAGAGCTAAGCCGTAAGGTTCCGCGCAGTCCGGTCGGGCTGATGAGCCGGGTGTACAAATTCATACTCCCGGAAGTGCGGATCGAATTGGAGAAGTGGCGCCGGGAGGCTGAGCAAATTCCGGATGAGGAGCTACGAAAGCAGGCACTGGCCAGTATAGATAACAAAAGATTCCACTGCCAGGGCGGTGCTGTGTATGCCGCAGCCAATTTGCCGGAGAAGCATATTCTCATTCCATTGATTGTAGCTTACCAGACAATTAGCGATTATCTCGATAATTTATGTGACCGTAGTACTTCGCTGGACCCAGCGGATTTCAGACAGCTCCATCAGTCGATGCTGGATGCCGTTACGCCTGAGACTGAGCCGGCCGATTATTACGCACTCCGGACCGAAAGGGAGGATGGAGGTTACCTTCTCCGTCTTGTGCAGAAATGCCGGGATTGCATCGGTCAATTATCAGGATATGAAGCAGCAAAGCCCTACATAAGGGATTTGGCTGGGCTGTATACCGATTTGCAGGTATACAAGCACATCCATCCGGATAAGAGGGAAGCGGCATTGCTTGAATGGTGGTCCCTGCATGCTCACCGGACACCGCATCTGCGGTGGAATGAGTTTGCGGCAGCAAGTGGATCAACCTTGGGTGTGTTCATGCTATTCTTGGCTGCAACCGATCCGTTTCTGGATGACGAGGATGCTTCGTCCATTCATGCGTCTTATTTTCCGAATGTATGCAGTCTCCACATTATGCTGGATTATCTTATTGATCAAGACGAAGACAGGCTGGGTGGCGATCTGAACTTTTGTAATTATTACGAAGATGCCGATACGATGCTGAACCGTATAGCTTCCATTGTTGAGTGGGCCCGGAAGGATGTCAGAACAATTCCCTCGACCCCTTTTCATCGTATGATCATTGAGGGGTTACTGGCGTTATATTTATCCGATCCAAAAGTCAGCGAGCAGCAACTGGTTCGCTCCGTATCCAAACGTTTGATGAAGAAGAGTCCGATGACCCGGATCTTTTTCTACGTCAACAGCCGATGGATTCGCAAGCATAAGCATGAGTGACATTGAAGGAGGAAAAGAAACATGGCAGAGGTTAAAAAAATTGCAGTTCTTACAAGTGGTGGCGATTCCCAAGGGATGAACGCGGCGCTTCGCGCTGTTGTACGCAGCGGTCTGTATTATGGTCTTGAAGTATATGGCATTCAGCGCGGTTACCAAGGACTTCTGGAGAACGACATTGTCAAAATGGATCTTCGCAGCGTAGGGGATATCATCCAGCGCGGAGGCACGATCCTTCGTTCCGCCCGCTGTGAAGAGTTCAAGACGGCGGAAGGGCAGCAGAAGGGTGCCGAGATTCTGAATCAGCATGGCATCGACGGGCTGGTCGTTATCGGTGGGGACGGTTCTTACCATGGGGCGAACAAGCTCAGCAAACTCGGAATCAAAACGATGGGCCTTCCTGGAACGATTGATAACGATATTTCCTTTACGGATTATACGATCGGCTTTGATACAGCCGTGAGCGTTGTTGTAGACGCCGTTAACAAACTGCGCGACACGATGTCTTCCCATGCGCGCTCGTCCGTTGTAGAGGTTATGGGACGCCACTGCGGCGACATTGCGCTCCATGCGGGTCTTGCTTCAGGGGCAGAGACCATTCTGGTGCCGGAAGTGGAATACAACCTTGATGAAGTGGCAACCCGCTTGCGCGAAAATTTTGCAAAAGGCAAGCGTCACAGTATCATCATCGTAGCGGAAGGCGTCGGACGCGGCGAGGATATCGTATGTGATCTTAAAGAGTGCCATGCCTCGATCGATGCACGGGTAACGGTGCTCGGACATATTCAGCGCGGTGGAGCTCCGACTCCGTTTGATCGCAACCTGGCAAGCCGTCTTGGCGATTTTGCAGTTCGCAGTCTGATTGACGGCCAATCCGATAAAGGATGCGGTATCATCAAGGGTGAGCTGGTCCTCACGGATATTGACAAGGTCGTTAATACGAAGAAAGAATTTAACCGTGAATTATATGATTTGGCATTGCGATTATCCCAATAAATTAGGCCGTGTCCTAATTTCGGACGATAAGCAAAAAGACCGTCTCCCATTGCAGAACGCATTCTGCATGGAGACGGTCTTTTTTTAGCGATGGAGATAGTATACGCTTCAGAGGTTTATCATCCCTGTCTCGCAAGAAAAATCCGCTAAAAGCGGTCTGTCTTCTGAGAAGTACGTCGATAGACGTTTAGGATGCGGATCGGGCTTGTGCATTGACTTGACGTGCGAACTTGCGTTGAACTTTGACCAGACGCATCAGCATCAGGGCAGCGCCGACGGCAAGGCCCGTGATTAAGCCGATCCAGTAGCCGAAGGCTTGCCAATCGGTGTAGTTGGCGAGCACATATCCTACTGGCAGGCCAATCACCCAGAACGACAAAAAAGCGAGCATGAAAGCGACATTAACGTCCTTATAGCCCCGCAGCGCCCCTTGGGTTGGAGTGGCGATAGCGTCCGAGATCTGGAAGAAGATCGCGAACAACAGAAACTGCTGGATCAACGCCACGACCGCAGGCTCGTTGGAATATAATCCGGCGACCTGGCGGCCGGCCATAAACAGGATGACAGCCGTGATCAGCGACAGGATAACGGCTGTGCTGATGCCGAGTTTAGCGTACTTCCAGGCATCCTTCATGCGTCCCGAGCCGGCCTCGAAGCCTACAAGGATCGTCAGACTCATGCATATGCTTAACGGCAGCATGTACAGTGTCGTAGCGAAATTCAGGGCCGCTTGGTGTGCGGCAATGGTCGCCGTATCAAAGCTGCTCATGAGCAGCGTCACTGCTGCGAAAACAGCGGTCTCGAGGAAGATGGAGAACCCGATCGGCACGCCGATTTTTAACAGGCTTTTCCATGCACTCAAGGAAACACCCTGAAGCTGCCTGAAGATGCCGAATGGAGAGAACGGGTGATTGTTATGGATGATCACCATGGCAATGATGAGAACGGTCCAGTATGTAATCGCGGAAGCGAGGCCGGCGCCCACGCCCCCCATTCTTGGAAAGCCCCAGAATCCATAAATGAATAACGCATTCAAGCCTACATTCACCGGCAGGGTAATCAGCGTGATCACCATGGAAATTTTAGTTTGCCCCAGAGCATCGATAAAGCTGCGGAGCACGGTGTAGGCGAATAGCGGAATGATGCCGATCGATATGGCGGCGAGAAACTGGGAGGCAATCCGCCGAACTTCCGGCTCGAGGCTCATGGCTCCAAGAATGCCCGGTACAACGGCATACCCGATCCCAAGCACGACGATGGCGAGTAAGATGGACAGCCAGAGCGCCTGGTTAACTTGGTAAGCGACTTTATGTTCCTGACGCCCGCCAACGAGCTGCGAAACGATGGGGGTTATCCCCATCAGAATTCCGCTGAGGCCGGTTTGGACCGGGATCCAGATGCTTGTAGCGATCGCTACGCCTGCCAAGTCAGCGGAGCTGAATTTTCCGGACATGTTGGTGTCAAAAAAAGTAATGGCCGATAAGGCTAGCTGTGTAATCAGAATGGGGATAAGAATAATCGCGAATTGCTTCAGCTTTCCCCGTGTTGTAGTGGTCGGTTGCATGTGCGATGTGCCTTTCTTATTGTAGTTTTTATGATGCTGCCCCCATATTGTAGGGTCTTGCTAAGGATGGGAACAATAACTGGCTTATTGAGCGGCGAGCCAGAACTCAACCAGCGGTTGAATCGGAGTGCGTCAGGTTTGCATGTTCAGGGCCCGAAGCCCGGCCCTAATCTTCATCATAGCATCTGCTGTCAAGTATGCTCACTGATCGATTTGAACGCTGAAAAGGGCCGGCCCTGTTGATGGGCCGACCCTTAACGAATGGATAATTGAATTATTTATGAGTGACGCCTTCCGTATAACGGTTGGAAGCATTCCAGAGTAAATATTCATCGACGTTTGTATCCTTGAGGGCGCGAATCTGCTCCTCGATTTCCTTTTTACCGTACTTGGCATAATTTCCGCTTCCAAGCCAACTCGCGGTAAAGTCCTGAATCCAAGGCCGAATGATTGGTTTTTGATCCCCCAGCTCTTCCAGCTTTTTGTGGGTATCTTCCATGGAGCCTTTGATGGTCTGGTATGGAGCCTTATCCGGTACAGGGGAGCCGAACCAGCCTGCCGTGTAATGGCTTGGGTATACCATCGGGCTGATGACATCCACGTTTTTGGAAATTTTGACGAAGTCTTGGCCGATCCCTTCCGCCGCGGGTACCGAAGCAGCATACCCGAAGATGTCAACGGATACGCGTATGCCGAGCGGCGCTAGCTCTTCCCGGGCATATTGCACAAAATCGGATACCACGTCCACACGCGATTGATCCGTCTTGGTATATTTCAGGGAATCGGCGCGTTTCTCAAAGCCCTCCGGAAAACGGACATAATCAAACTGGATTTCCTTGAATCCGAGTTTTGCGGCTTCCTTGGCGATTTCGATGTTGTAATCCCAAACCTCTTTGCTGTACGGGTTAACGAAGCTGTCGCCCCCGCCATTGGTCCAGACGCTGCCGTCTCCTTTACGGAAGGAAAGCTCCGGGTTTTTCTTGGCAAGAATGGTATCCTTGAACACGACAACTCTGGCGATCGGATAAATATCGTGTTTCTCCAGCCGCTTCATCAGCTGCTTGATGTCTTTGATAAAAGGCTGGGATTTACCGAGTTCCTTCAGCTTCGGATTATCGGTTCTGTACGTTATGTATCCTTCATCGTCCTTGATGTCAATGACCATCGCATTAAGATCGGTCTTGTCCATAAGATCCACGAGCTGATTCATTCTGGAGCCGCCTGCGCTATAAGCCGTTACATAAATGCCCTTGACTTTAGGCGCGTCAATCTGCGGATCGATTTCCGTCGTGTTTGGCTTGATGCCGGAGTGTCCTTGACCCTGGTTGTTATTTTGGTGCATGCCCTGAATCATGGCGGTATTTAACGAAGCCTGAAGTTTGGCGGTAAGATTGTTGTCTTGCGGACTGGAACCGCCGAAGCCCGCGGACGCCAAGATGAATAAAGCCAAGATGATATTCATAATTACTCTCTCCCTTGTGTACATTCACATCATGATTATAAAGGAACGGATGCCTTCAAAAAGAACAGGATTGTTACAATCGACAATAAATTGGAAACGGCGGGTGAGCGTACTTAGTTCATTAAACGGGTCGAGGGCGTTTTAAACGCTAAAAATCGACATTTGTGGCAGTTGGCCGTGAACAACATGTGAACATGGGGAGTGACTAGCATCGGAATATAACAACCATAAGAAGGTGGATAGCGTTTACAGCAGCTTACCCTGCTTTGGTGGGGAATGACGTGCTTATAGAATTTACATTTATCCATAAAAAAATGCCGTTACTCACCGGTGAATTTTACCGGAGAATAACGACACTTGTCGTGCGATATTTACGTGTAGCATTAAAATTAATGAAGCGGCGTTTGGTTCTGATGCTCGCAAATGCTGAACTGAATGATTTCAAGAGCGTCCTCCTGCTCCAGAATACTCAGCCCGTCCCTAAGAACGATCATGGAATTCAGTTCGTTCTGTCTAAAGAACGGTATCATTTCCGGGAACCACTTCATGACGATTTGTGACAATTTTACCGTTTCCATTTCCATAAAAATCACCCTTTCCTTCCAAATTGGTTAGGCAGGACGTTCTTTTGTAAAACGGAAAAACAATTAAAATTGGGCCAAAGCGATGCCCGGGAAAAGATCTCATGAATATTGTAGGAACCGCGCACCAATATTATACCACATATTTACCATACCCTCACAGGTGGTAAATATTTAGTTCTTGCGGAATTGACCCATGACAGCCGTGGTTTCCACGATATTAACGAAGGCCAGGGGGTCTGTCTCCGTAATGATTTGTTTTAGCTCAGCCAGCTCATATCGCGTCGTGACGGTCATTAGCATATCCTTTTCTTTATGACTGAAGGCCCCCTCGGTTTTGATCTTGGTTATACCGCGGGGGCGCTTAAGCAGCTTCTCCAGCAGGGCTTCCGTCTGGTTCGTGACAATAAAGACCGTAACCTTGATATGACTGACATGGAGCATATCCACCATTTTTCCGGCAATATAGATGGAGGCCATGGAGGCGAGGGCCAGGTTCCAGTCGTCTTCCAAATAAGCAACTGCCATAATGACGATGGCGTTCAGCGTCACGAGCACACTTCCAACGGGGAAGTCCCGGTATTTCGTAACGAGGGAGCCGATGATATCAAAGCCCCCGGTGGAACCGCCAACTCGAAAGGAGAGGCCGGTGCCGAATCCGACAAGCACGCCGCCGAAAACGGAGGACAGCAGCATGTCGGTTGCAACCGGAGTAACCGGAATGAGCTCCAGGAATAGGGTTGTAACGATAACCGAGAGAACGCTGAGACCAACGAACCTTTTGCCGAGCTTGAACCAACCGGTTATAAGAATCGGGATATTGAGCACAAAATACAGGATGCTGATATTTAGCGGCGTGAAATAGCCGATAATCAGAGCAACGCCGGAAACGCCTCCGCTGAGCAGATGATGGGGAATCAGAAACAAATTAAATCCGCCGGCGATAATGATGCCGCCGAACACGATCGAGAAATAGGTCCATAGACGCTTCAACATAGGAATCACCTCCCGGTTATTATGACTTCTTTAAGCTTGCTGGTATTCCAGAAATGTTTTGTGATATAATGTATTGGATATTCTTGAGTAGTCCGTTACATTGATAACTTTGCAAGCTTATCAGGATGATTATACATTAACCAGTCACCATACTGGTGATAAGAGAAATATACCGGTTCACCTCGTGCAGAAAATCCTGCTGGCCGGGAAAGCCTATAAACGTTACCACTACTTAAGAATACAGAGAAGAAAGTGGAAGTCCACAGATAGAAGGAGTATGAACCTATTGAAAAATTTCGCAGATTTTGGCTTGGAGCCGCGCGTGCTGCAAGCAATTACCGAACTTGGCTTTGAGGAAGCCACACCGATTCAATCCCAATCAATTCCGATTGCCCTTACCGGCAAGGATATGATTGGACAAGCACAGACAGGTACTGGTAAGACAGCAGCATTCGGCCTTCCTCTTATCCACAAAATCGCCAAGGAAGAGGAGCGTATCGTCGCTCTCATTATGACACCGACCCGTGAACTTGCCATCCAGGTTGCTGAAGAAATCGGTAAACTGTCCCGTTTTAAAGGAATTCGTTCCTTGGCTATTTATGGCGGACAGGATATCGGGCGTCAGATCCGCGCTTTGAAAAAGAAGCCTCAAATCATTATCGGCACACCAGGTCGACTACTTGACCACATCAACAGAAAAACCATCCGACTTGATGATGTCCAAACGGTTGTATTGGATGAAGCGGATGAAATGCTGGACATGGGCTTCATGGAAGATATTCAGTCGATCCTTAAGCTTGTTCCTGAAGAACGTCAAACCTTGCTGTTCTCCGCAACTATGCCGGCTAACATTCAGAAGTTGGCATCCCAGTTCCTTAAAGAACCTGAGCATGTATCCGTTATTCCTAAGCACGTTAGTGCACCTCTGATTGACCAAGCATATATCGAAGTTCCTGAACGTCAAAAATTCGAAGCCTTGAGCCGCCTTCTGGATATGGAATCGCCTGAGCTTGCGATTGTATTCGGACGCACGAAGCGCCGGGTAGACGAACTGGCAGAAGCTCTGCAAAAACGCGGCTACTCTGCAGACGGTCTCCATGGTGACCTGTCCCAACACCAACGTGATACCGTTATGCGTAAATTCCGTGACGGCAGCATTGATGTTCTCGTAGCGACAGATGTGGCTGCACGTGGTCTCGACGTATCGGGCGTTACCCATGTTGTGAACTTTGACTTGCCGCAAGATCCGGAAAGTTATGTACACCGTATCGGACGTACAGGCCGTGCGGGTAAAGAAGGTACAGCTTGGTCCTTCGTAACTCCTCGTGAGATGGATCATCTGTACTTCATCGAGCGTGTGACTCGTCACCGTATTCCACGTAAACCTTTGCCTACGATCGCTGAAGCGATTGAAGGTAAACAACGGATCATCGCTGAGCGTGTGCTTGAAATCATTGAGCAGGGCGAATTGACCGAGTATAAAGGTCTTGCCATTCAATTGCTGGAGCAGTACGATTCCGTACAATTGCTGGCAGCTGCAATGAAAATCCTGACGGGTGACAAGAAGGAAGGCTCCGATATTCACTTGACTCCGGAAGATCCGATCCGCGCAAAGCGCCGGAAGCCGGATATTCGAAGTGGCCGCAAGCCAAGCGGAGGCTATGGCGGACGCAGCAACAGCGGTGGCGGCGGCTATCGTCGTGAAGGCGGTAGCGGTGGCGGTGGTAACCGTGGCGGCTACTCCAAAGGTGGATACAACCGTGATGGCGGCAGCAGCAGTTATGGCAACCGCGATGGCGGTGGCTACAACCGTGACCGCAGCAATAGCGGTGACCGTAAACCTCGTTCCTACAGCGGCGGCGGCGAACGTCGTCCTAACCGGGGCGGAGACGAATAGTATTTAAAGGTTAACTTCTTCTGAAATGAAGTAACCGAACACCAAAAGACGAAGCAGCTGCTCACACCAAGTGGAGCCGCGCTTCGTCTTTTGTTCATGTTTAAAGAAGATGCACCCAAGGTGCATCCCCTTTAAACTCGCAGTTTTAGAGCAGTAACATCCGATCTGTTTCACTTCATGACTCAAAGAGACATTAGATGTAGAATGTGCTGAGAATAATGACAAGGAGAATAAACAGAACTAGGACAATTCCAACATTATTTCCGTAGCCGTAACCGCCGCCACCTTCACAAGACATACATAATCCCTCCTCTTTAAATTTGGAAATTCAAGTTTGTTGAACGGATTACGAGATATCGTATGGGGAAACCAAGGCGATGGATTGGACATTCACCCAGATGCGTTTAAATTAGGCTCTGGCAATGCATGTACCAAATAAGGTATATTAATAGATACATGCATGATTTGAGTGAGGAGGAAACGGATTTGGAAATGAAAGGAGCCATGGGTGGCTTATACAAGCTCACCGAGTGGATTACCCGTATTGCTTTTTCGAACATCTTGTGGGTTATTTGTACATCGCCTTTCCTGTTTATCGTTCTAACCAAATTCCTGATGGCCGTTCAGACACCGGAGGCGCATAATGAGCAGCTGCTGTCCAACTGGGTTCTGGGAATATTATCACCGTTTGTTTTGTTTCCGGCTACGGCGGCTTTATTTACCGTTGTACGCAAATGGGTAATGGGCAATCCGGATGTGTCCGTATTTAAAACGTTTTTCAAGGGTTATAAGGAAAATTACAAGCAGAGCATGATCGGCGGTATTTTTTATACGCTGCTGTTCGTGATTATGTACGTGGATTACACGGTTTATATGACGCAGCTTGATGGTTTCCAGCTTGTCGGCATTGTGATGCTCGTGCTGCTTATCGTGCTGTTTGTCTCCCTGTTCAACTTCTTCTCCATGGCCGTTCATTATGAGATGAAAACGACGCAGCTGTTGAAAAATGCGGTGCTGCTGACATTGATTCGTCCGTTCCGCGTATTTTCGACTTTGATCGGAAGCGCTGTCTTGGCGTATATCGGCACGCAAATGCCGGTGCTGTTCGTGTTCTTCCTGTTCTGCCTGATGGCATTGTTCGCGTTCTTTAACTTCTATGCCACCTTCACCAAAATGCAGGAACAGCAGGAGAAGATGAAGAAAGCCGAGGAAGAGGAGTCCGAAACCGAACAAGCCCTTCTTGAAAGCATGGATTCTGCCAAAAAGGGAGAGAACGGATCGAACCTTAAATAATGCGAGGTTTACTTTTCCGGCAAAACCCCCTATAATAAGACTACATCCTGCGATGTTCGTTTCGGTTTTCCGTTGTTTTGAACCAATGACGATGTCTAGGGAGATCTATACGTAATCGTGGCTGAAATGCCCTGTCTATATGACAAGGGGAATTCATAAGCGGTTCTGCGGTCACCCACCTGCTAATGCAGGTTCGAAGACAATGTTTACCGGACGGCATAGGCGGGTTTCGTTTAACCAATGAATGGGCACCTCTTTTATTTCGAATTCGAAGTGAAAGAGGTGTCTTTTTGCTATATATAAAGGTTTGCTGAAAGCATAAACAATGTTAAACTAGAGTATGGAAAGGAACGGTCATTTATAAAGGAGGAACGGTCTTTGTCATTAAAACGAGTTCTAATTGGTATCGTGCGCAGCTATGACGGCACAAGCGACCGTGCTAAAGATCCCAAGCTGAAGACGCGTTATTACAATCTTTCAAAAGAAAAGTGTTTTGAAGAGGTTTCCTCGACACTGAAAAAAATTCCGGGTTACAAAGTTCTGCATGAGGTTAAATCCGTGGGAGAAATCACGCTCGAGAAAAGAACCTCGTTTGGACGTACACTGGACATTACCGTATCCGTGCTCGGCATCAGTCCGGTTCGCAGCGCAGTTGATATGTATTCGGCGTCCCGCGGTTCCCTAGGGGATCTGGGAGCGAACTACCGGGTTATCTTGAACCTGTACACTGTTCTGGATAAAAAACTGAGCAAGTATAAAGTGGATGCTTAGTAGAATAAGAAAAAGCGGGAGAGCTGCTCTCCCGCTTTTTAAAAGTGTGCAGTGTATGTAGCCTTTGGCGTGTTACCGCAAAGATTTTACTGCATCGATCGCGGCTTCGTAATTCGGGTGCTCCGTCATTTCACCAAGGTATTCTACATAGGTGATGGTATCGTTAGTATCCACGACGAAGATCGAACGCATGTCGAGCTGGAATTCCTTGATAAGCACGCCGTACGCTTCACCGAAAGAACGCGATTTATAGTCGGATAGCGTAATGACCCGGTCAACGCCTGCAGCTCCGCACCAACGGGCTTGGGCGAACGGAAGGTCGGCACTGATCGTAAGGATCACCACATCATCGCCTAGACCAGCTGCTTCTTCATTGAAACGGCGCGTCTGAGCATCGCATACCCCGGTGTCGAGGGAAGGAACGACACTGATCAGCTTGATTTTACCGGCATAATCTTTAAGAGATACGTCTTCGAGCAGGTTTTTGCTCACTGTAAAATCCGGCGCGGCATCACCAGCCTTGAGCTGTGGTCCGATGAGTGTAATAGGATTGCCTTTAAAAGTGGCAGCTCCTGAACGTTCTTGAGCCATGAGAAATCTCCTCCTTGGATATCAAAGTTTGGTGATCAGGTTCATGGTACATTATAATCTTTTTAAAAAGGGAATGTCCACTATGGGCACCCCTGCCTGGTTTAGGATGAGGAGGATGCTATGATATTCGTACGTTATGAAAATTGGAAAAGTTATTTGCGTTATTATCCCGTTACATCGCTGCTGCTTGTGATCAACCTGGTGATGTTTGTAATTACATCCTTTGACGGCGGTTCCAGAAACCCGGTTACGCTGCTGAAATATGGAGCTTTATCGGATTTGCCGCAGTTCGTTGATCAGGCATGGAGATACTTTACGGCGATGTTCCTCCATAACGGATTTGACCACTTTTTGTTCAACAGCTTCGCACTGCTGGTATTTGTTCCCCCGCTGGAGAGAATCATGGGGAGCTGGAAATTTGCCATTCTGTATCTGCTCAGCGGTGTTCTCGGTAATGTAATCGGATTGGCTTATTATGAGCGCATGGAGGACTATACCTTCCTTGTAGGCGCCTCAGGAGCCATATACGGAGCTTATGGCGCTTATCTGTACATCGCCCTGTTCCAGCGGCATGTCATGGATGAGTCGTCCCGCAAGACGCTGTTCACCCTGCTTATTCTGGGGATACTGTTCTCGTTTACACCAGGGGTCAGCCTTGTAGCACATGTCGGCGGATTGGTAGGCGGATTTTTCCTCTACGGTCTCATGATTCGATTATTTAAACGTCGAACATAATCGGACCTTAGAGGGTCTGTTATAATAGAATTGGATGATTTGATAAAGTCTTCAAGTCTTCTAGGGAATAAGAATGGAGCGATAAAAGGCGTGGAATTACGACAGTTGCAATACTTTGTAAAGGTTGCGCAAAAGGAACACGTTACCCAAGCGGCAGAAGAGCTTCATGTGGCTCAATCAGCCGTCAGCCGTCAAATACATCAGCTGGAAGAAGAGCTTGGTGTTAATTTGTTCATGCAAAAAGGCCGGAATCTGCAGTTAACCCCGGTAGGTCAGCTTTTTTGCAAACGGGTGGAGAGCATTATGAAGGATTTGGACCGTGCGGTCGTCGAGATACATGAATTTCTGGACCCGGAGCAGGGGGAAATCCGCATCGGATTCCCTCACAGCCTGGGCATCCATTTGATTCCGTCCATTGTGGCTGAATTCCGGAAGAAGTACCCGAACGTGAAGTTCCGGTTCAAGCAGGGGATGTTCCCGACACTGATCCGGGACGTGGTCGGGGCTGAAGTGGACTTGGCATTTGTGTCTCCGTTTCCGGATCGCCATGATCAAGTGGACGGAGATATCGTCTTGACAGAGGAGCTGTTTGCGATCCTGCCGCCGAATCACCCGCTTGCGGGGGAGCAGACCATCAAGCTGGAGCAATTAAAGGAGGAGCGTTTTGTGCTGTTCAGCAAAGGCTACTCCTTGCGCCCGATCGTATGGCATGCCTGCCTGGAAGCCGGGTTCACGCCGAAAATTGCTTTTGAAGGCGAGGAGACGGATACGATCCGCGGGCTGGTTGCGGCCGGCATGGGGGTCAGCCTGCTTCCTGAAATGGCGCTGTTCCAGACGAATCCGCTGCAGCCAGCACGCGTCCGGATCTCGGAGCCGAAGGTAACGCGTTCCATCGGTCTGATTCACCGCGCGGACGAGAAGCTGCCACCGGTTGCGCAAGCCTTCCGTGCGTTTTTGCTTCAATATTTTGGCATTGATCCGTCGCCGAAAAAGGAAGGTGCAGGGACTGACGCATCAACTCCCTAACCTGGCTTCATTAATCAAAAATAACATATAAAAAAGAGGGCTTTCCTTCTCCACCCATCCATGGTAGAGAGGAAAGCCCTTTGTTGTTGTGCGTATTGGTTTATTCCCGGTTGCTCGTAAAGATCATGATATACCGGATCAACTCGAGCAGAGAGATCAAGGCTGCAGCGACGTAGGTCAGGGCCGCGGCGTTCAATACTTTAGCAACTCCGCGTTCTTCGTCATTGGCGATATAGCCTTCTTGAACCATCAGCTGACGGGCACGGTTACTTGCGTTAAACTCGACCGGCAGGGTGACAAGCTGGAAGGCAACGGCGCAAGAGAAGAAGATAATGCCGAGACCGACCAGGTTCATGGCTTGGAACAGGAATCCGGCAATCAAGAGAAACGGAGCGATACCCGATGCGAAGTTAACGACCGGGAACATCTTGTGACGGGCTACAAGCATCGGATAGTGCTCGGCATGCTGGATCGCATGGCCGACCTCGTGACAAGCAACCGAGACGGCCGAGATGGTACGTTCATAATAAACGGGCTCTGACAAGCGCACAACGCGTTTGGTCGGATCATAGTGGTCGGAGAGCGTGCCTGGCACCGGTTCAATCGGCACGTCGTGGAGTCCGTTGGCATCCAGCATATGCCGGGCCGCATCGTATCCGGTCATGCCGGTGCTGTTCTCAACCTTGGCCCATTTGTTAAATGTGCCTTTAACCCGGAACTGAGCCCAGAGCGAGAATATAAAAGCGATAATAATGAGAATAAACATCCAGTCAGAATACATGTATCATACCCCCATACAAAGTTGTTATTTGGTTCTTCACCATTTACATCGAAGTGAACTGGTTCAGCAAGATTTGTAGCGACTCGATGCAAGCAGCCCCTTTAGGAAGAATGTTAGCGAGTACCTCCCGGGCTTGACTTGGCTTTAATTCACTTAGAAGCGGGTTGAGTTCCTTCACATCCCGTTCCAGCTGTTTCATCTGTATTTCGAGCTTAGTTAGCTTCTCCGTCATTTCGGAATCATCGGGAACCGACTTCCAGCGATCCAGCCTCTCCTTAATCTCATCGAGAGTATATTTCTCTTGCTTTAACTGATTAATACGTTCGAGAGTGCTTAAGGTTTCAGAACTGTACAACCGGTAGTTTTTTAACGTCCGTTTCTCAGGGGAGATCAAACCCAGCTTCGTATAGTAGTCAATGGTTCTTTCGCTGATTCCGGCAACCTTGGCCAGCTCACCGATCCGGAAAAGGTTTCCTCTCGTGATCCCCATCATTCATCACCTCACAAGCTTTCATTGAATGGACATTAATGAATGCATTTATATTTTCATTTTAATAGAAATATGATACATGATCATGAACCATACAGTCAAACGTCATAGTTGTGACAAAAAACCTTGAAGCTTAGTCTTTACTTAACTATACAGGATGTTAGACGATTTGCACTGTATGCACTTAATGTTAGATTATATTACATAAGTGAAGTTTATTTTGAAAAAAACCGTTGCGGATTTTCATTCTCCCCCCTATAATGACAATATGAATTCAAGGTGATGTTATATTAGTTTACATTAAGGGGAGTGTAAAACATGAAAAAAAGATGGCTAGGTTTAATGGCGGGAGTAATCGCATTGCTTGCATTCCCGGCGAGCGCGTTCGCCGCTGATGGGGGAGCCACGAATGTTGAATTAACGGCTGGCTTGAACTCCGTGTTCGTATTCTTGGCAGCATTGCTCGTATTCTTCATGCAAGCAGGGTTCGCATTGCTGGAAGCCGGATCGGTTCGTATGAAGAATGCAGGCCACGTTGCAGGTAAAACCTTCCTGACCTTCGGCATTTCAATCGTCGCCTTCTGGGCGCTAGGGTTTGGCCTGGCATTCGGTAACGGGAACAGCTTTTTCGGATTTGAAGGTTTTTTCTTAAGCGGCGACAATGCGGCCGGCTCTTTTGATTCCTTGTCCGCTTACGATGTGCCAACAACCATTATGTTTCTGTTCCATTTATCCTTTGCAGCTGTATCCTTGGCTATCGCTTGCGGAGGTATGGCCGAACGGGCGAAACTCAGCGTTTATATCGTGTTCGGTTTGCTGTTCACCATCGTGATTTACCCGATTGTTGCTCACTGGGTATGGGGCGGCGGCTGGCTCGGGGCTCTGGGTATGCAGGACTTTGCCGGATCGACGGTTGTTCACTTGACAGGCGCTACAGCTGCGTTGGTGGCTACCGTTCTTCTGAAGCCTCGACTTGGCAAATATAATAAGGACGGGAAGCCTAACAGCATTCCGGGTCACAACCAAGTGTTATCGGTACTCGGCGTTTTCATCATCTGGATCGGCTGGTTCGGATTTAATCCAGGCAGCACCATCTCCGCACTCACGGACGGCTTCTTCGGATTTGTGGCATTAAACACGAATATCGCAGCTGCGGCAGGTGCGCTTGCGGCGTTGCTGATCTCTTGGGCGGTTCTGGGCAAAGCGGACATTCCCAGCATGCTAAACGGTATTCTCGCCGCATTCGTTGCGATCACGGGGGCTTGTGCATTCGTGGAACCTTGGGCGGCTGTCGTTATCGGTGCGGTTGCCGGTACGATTACCTTCTTTACGGCTCAGTGGTTTGACCGCAAAGGCATTGATGATCCTGTATATGCATTCTCCGTACATGGTATTGCCGGGATGTGGGGTGCCGTATCCACCGGTTTGTTCGCAGCACCGAGACTTGTTGAAATTACAGGCGTAGGCAAAGAAGGCTTGTTCTACGGCGGGGGCTTCGGTCAGCTTGGCGTTCAGCTTTTGGGCCTGGTCGGCACGTTTGCATTCGTTCTCGTGATCTCATTCATCATTCTGTATATCATGAAAGTTACGATGGGTATCCGCGTAACGGAGGAAGAAGAATTGGTGGGTCTTGATATCAGTGAACACGGAACTTACGGATATCCGGAGCAAATGAAACTTCTAGCGGAATCGGAAGGGAAGTCCCCTGAGTTTCGTTCCGGGGGCAAAGCGGTACCTGGAAGCGACACGGCTTTATAAGTACTAAATTCTAGATGGTTCATGAATATGTAATAAGGAGGCCGCGGCATGAAACCTCTGAAATCCGTCAATCTGTTTCCGGTATTCTCGGAAATTCAGACAGCAGCAACAGCCCAGCAATTACGAGATGAACGGATCGTTTGTCAGAACCATCTGATCGAGATGCGTCATGACATGGAGCTGAGAGAGTGGATCGCATCCGTCAATACGATGCACGATCTGATTGGACAGCGTGCCGCGGCAATCTGTGAGCAGGACATGTGGGAGGCTGGCTTGGGCCGGCCTCCTGCGCGTTATGCGTTTGTTGCTTTTGGCAGCAGCGGAAGACAGGAAGCGATGCTGTGGAGCGATCAGGACAACGGTTTGATCATTGGCGATGAGCTGGAGGAGGATCAGCTTCCCTTTTTTCGGGAATATGGCCTTCGGCTGGTGAATCTGCTGGAGTATGCAGGCTATCCCAAATGTTCGGGAAAGGTGATGTGTTCCGAACCCTTATGGAGCAAAAAGCTTGGCGATTGGAAAAATCAGATTAGCGAGTGGTGTGGAGATCAGCAGTGGGAGCCGATTCGCAATTTCATCATCGCTTCGGATCTGCGTCATATAGCGGGAGATGGCGAGCTATCGGAGGCTTGGACCGACCATTTCCGGAGCTCGGTCGAGCTGCATCCGAACATCGGCTATGCCGTACTGCGAAACACGGTCAAGCACAAGGCAACGCTTAATGTTATGGGGCGAATTGTGACGGAGCGGTTTGGTGAGCATGCCGGTGAATTTGACGTAAAGTATGGCGTCTACATTCCCCTTGTGAACAGCATCCGCACGATGGCGCTGCAAAGAGGCATCACCGAAACCTCGACGCAAAAGCGGATGGAGAAGGTCATGCTGCTTGAGGGCGGCAATTTGCTGCTGGAAAGCGTACAGCGTGCTTTCTTGACGGCTCTTCGATTGAGGAATAACACGCCCCATCGGGTGGAGAACGGGCTGATCACCAGCAGCGGGTATATTTCGCAGGAGCAGCTCAAGAACAAAACCATGCAGTACGAGCTTCGCGATACGCTTGGCGTTGTCAGACGGATACACCGGTCATTGCAGCGAGAGCACCGTTTTGCGGAGAGGAGGAACCCATGACTGAACCGGGACAATCGAACGGGGGCTTCTGGAGATCGCTCCGTTCGGGTAACTTTAATTCCGCCATCGCTTCCATGCGCGGGGCGCAGACGGCGCAGCAGCTGGCCTTCATCCGATCCCAGATGAAGGATAACCGGAGGCCGGAGGTGCTGGGTACCCCGCTGGACGAGCTGGAGGTTGTCGTATTTGATCTCGAGACGACCGGGTTCAATCACCAGCACGGTGATGAGATTTTGTCATTCGGTGCAACCAAGGTCATCGGGGAGCAAGTGATTGAGAACGAAACCTTTCATATGATCGTTAACAGCGGTGCTCCTGTTCCTCCATTCATTGCTGAGCTGACAGGCATTACGCAGCATATGGTTGATGCAGCCCCGCCTTTAATGGAGGGGCTGCATGATTTCATGGCTTTTATAGGAGGCAGGGTGCTTGTTGCCCATGCCGCTGCGCATGACCGCGGATTCCTGAACGCAGCCTTGTGGAAGACATCGAAGGTTCGATTAACCCACCGGCTCCTTGATACGATGATGCTTGCGCAGAGATTATATCCTGAGCAGAAGGACTACAGTCTGGATGAGCTGCTGCGAAGCAGCGGCATTCCGGTGGAGGGCAGACATCATGCTCTGTCCGACGCGCGCATGACCGCCCGGCTGTGGGCGGATTATATGCAAGAAATTCAGGCGCGCGGCCATGCAACCACGCTTGGAGATTTGTATGTCTATTTAAGCGAGGCGTAAACCCCGAGCATGATGGCTGCACGCGATAGCTCATTATTCGCTTTGGATTTTGCAAGGAATCGGGGCGAGGGAGTAGCATTTCGATCCCGAATGCCCCCAGGAATTGGATGGCAGATCGCTGGTTAATTCTGAGGCTTCTGTTCCCTGAATAATTTTGTAGGCATGAAGCTGCAGTGGTTTCAAGCCTGGAGCATATGAAGTTGAAGCTGCAGGAGATCCGATGGCATATACCTGAAGCAGTCCGCCGAAGGATGGAAGCTGCAGCAGATCCTCTTCGGACGGCTCAGGGGATGTGTACGGGTGACTGTGAAACAAACCGACGATTCGTTTTTCCGTCATAACCAAGCGGGTCCATTGAACAGGATCCAGATGAAAAGAATGCAGCGGAAACTCCGCTGTATTTTTTACGGGAATAAATTGTGTAACGGTTACCGCTCGGCTTGTTGCGCTGGAGTGCCCGATAAGGACACCACAAGCCTCCTCTGGCAGACAATGATACGTATAGTCCGATATATGCTGTTGTACCGCCGCGTGCAGCAGAAGCTGCTCCAGGGCCGTGTCAGACGGGTTCATCTTTTTCCCTCCCGGGCTGTAATTGGAGTCGATCGCGTGTTTGAAAGATTAGGGTTTCAGGGTACAATAGGGACTATAAGTGCGTGTTCAAAAAAGGTCGATTTTCAGCACCGAAGCTTATGCTTCCGATGTGCGTTTTTTCAAAACGCTTCAGTTGGATGAAGCTAGGGAGTGAGGAGCGGAGCGTACGTTTTGGGTACGTGAGCACCTAAGATGTTTCCGCAGGAAACATGACTTCGTAAGCATCCGCTTAGGCCCGGCTGAATTCAAGATTCGATGCCGAGCTGCTTGCTGATTCGCTTCGTGTTAGATATAGAATTTATGAGTTATCAGTGGAACTGATGAAATTCTATATCGCAAGAAAACCTACCTATGCATCGCGGTCGCTCATCCTTGAAGTGGCCTCGATAGAGGTTTTCTTATCAAAAGCGGACTTTTTGAACAACCTCTATAACTAAGTTTAGCAAAGGAACCTATACCTATGAAACGAAATATCATCATTCTCGTCCTGCTTGTTGTCGCGGCAGGCGCTGTAATCTATAATCAAGCCGGCGACAATATCCAGGCCGTCTTCATGCAGGAGAAGCCGCTCCCGACAGAGACAGGTGCCAAGGCCGGGCTGCTTGCCCCTACCTTCACGTTAAAGGGGATGGACGACAAGACATATTCCGGCGGCGGAGCGCGCGATAAAGCGATGGTCGTCAATTTCTGGGCATCATGGTGTGAACCGTGCAAGCAAGAAGCCCCGGAGCTTGATAAGTTGGCAGCGGAATATGCAGATGAGCTGGAAATCTACGGCGTGAACGTGTCCAAGTATGACAATGAGAAAAAAGCCCGTCAATTCGTTAAGGATTTTGAACTCCGGTATCCGATCCTTCTCGATCCCAAAGGAGAAGTGTTCGAGGAGTTGTATAAAGGCCAGGTCTTCCCGACGAATGTGCTGATTGATCGGAACGGCGTGATCCAGGAAATCATTCTTGGCGCTCCGGATCCCAAGGATCTTCGCAAAAAGGTAGCCAAGCTGTTGAATTAATTGTGAAGCGACAAGCGGCGGAAACACCCGGAAACACCAAAAAAAGCGCGGCCACCATGTTCATGACATGGCGGATACGCGCTTTTTATATTGAACGCAGCCTTAGTGATTAACCAACCCTTGCCTTGCCGCGGACTCATGCACCTGTTCCGGTGAGATTTGGCCGAGGAGCGCATAGCGCATACTGTCCACCAGCGCTTCCCAGCTCGCCTCAATGACGTTGCTGGAGACCCCGACGGTGTTCCAGGAATTCTCAAAGTTCTTGGATTCGATCAGCACCCGTACTTTGGCTGCCGTCGCATCCTTGTCATCCAGCACCCTTACCTTATAGTCAGCAAGATGCATTTCCTTAAGTGTCGGGAAGTATTGGACCAGTGCTTTACGCAGCGCGTTGTCAAGCGCATTGACCGGACCGTTGCCTTCTGCCGCGGTGTAGATGCTCTCGCCGGCAACGTTGACTTTGACGAAGGCTTCGGAGACGACGGGCTGGCCGGCTGATTTCTCTACCAGCATTTTGAAGGATTCAAAGGTAAACAATTCCTTGAGCTCTCCGTTCGCTTCCCGAAGAAGCAGCTCCAGGGAGGCATCTGCGCCCTCGAATTGATACCCTTCATGCTCAAGATCCTTGATCTTTCCGATAATATGCTTGGATTGTTCACTAGCCGGGTCAAAGTCAAGACCCATGTCCTGCGCCTTCGATACGATATTGCTCTGCCCCGCGAGCTCGGAGACCAGCACCCGCTGCTTGTTTCCGACCTTCTCCGGTTCGATATGCTCGTACGTTCTGGAATCGCGCAGGATCGCCGAAACGTGGATGCCACCCTTATGGGCGAAGGCGGCGTTGCCGACATACGGCTGGTTGACGGGCATGTTGACGTTGGCGATTTCACTGATATACCTTGCGGTATTCGTCAGCGTGCGGAGGTTATCGTCTCCGATGCACTCGTAACCCAGCTTTAACTGCAGATTCGGGATGATGGAGCACAGGTTCGCATTACCGCAACGCTCCCCGTAACCGTTCATCGTTCCCTGTACATGCTGGACACCAGCCTGTACGGCACTCAGGGTGTTGGCAACGGCAAGCTCGCAATCGTTGTGGGTATGAATGCCGAGCGGGGCGCCGGGCAATGGACCCGTTAAAGATGACACAATGCTCGAGATCTCGTGCGGGAGACTGCCGCCGTTCGTATCGCACATGACAAGCCAATCCGCACCTGCCTCCCGTGCTTTTGACAATACGGCAACAGCATACTCGGGATTGTTCTTATAGCCGTCAAAAAAGTGCTCGGCATCAAAAATCACTTCGAGGCCTTTTTGCTTCAGGAAGGCGATGGAATCATAGATCATGGCCAGATTCTCTTCGAGTGTCGTCTGAAGCGCGGTATGGACGTGGAAATCCCATGACTTCCCGACCAAAGTGGCCGCAGAAACACCGGATTCCAGAATTCGAAGCAGATTGGCATCCTGGTCGGCAATAGAGCCTTTGCGGCGCGTGCTGCCAAACGCGGTTACTTTTGAGGTTAGACCGAGATCCTGGACTCTTTTGAAAAATTCGATGTCCTTGCTGTTGCTTCCCGGGATACCGCCTTCAATATAATGAACACCAAGAGCATCGAGTTTCTTGGCGATTTTGACCTTGTCGTCCGCCGACAAGCTGATTCCTTCGCCTTGGGTTCCGTCGCGAAGTGTCGTATCAAAGATGGAAATGGACTTAGACATGATGTCCTCCTTTGGGTGTCCGGGATTGGACCGCATTGTTTATAATTTTGTATTATAGCATTTCTTTGCGGGAAAGTAACAGAGTAAAAAAACAAACGACCGATAGGGGCTTATTCTTGACCCCTGTTATGGGGAACGGTATGCTGGAGGCGTTAGGCTGGCTGGTAGTCATGCGTTCAACATAATCCTACGAACAAGACGTTAGAGGCACTCTTAATGTCTAAACAAGTTATAATGGAATGGGGCATATGCGATGATTCAATATTCTAATGACAAGGTGACGGTTTTTCAGAGTGCATTATTCCAAACAACTTCAACGGTCATCGAGCTGGATGATTGTATCATTATCATGGACCCGAACTGGCTGCCGCACGAAATCCGTGAAATTCAGGAGCATGTTAAGGCAGTCCGGGGAAACCGAGAAATATATCTGATCTTCACGCATGGGGACTATGACCACATTATCGGCTACAAGGCGTTTCCGGACGCCAAGACGATCGGGAGCGCGGGACTCAGGGATCACCCGGAGAAAGAGAAGAAATTGAAATTAATTCGTGAGTTTGATGCTTCCTATTATATTACTCGCGATTACCCCATAGAATTCCCCATGCTTGACTTCGTTATCGAGGAAGATGGGCAGCAGCTTATCCTCGGCTCTGCAACCTTGACGTTCTACAGAGCGCCCGGACACACGAAAGACGGCCTGTTTACCTTGGTTGACTCCGTTGGCGTATTTGCTGCGGGTGACTATTTATCCGATTTTGAGCTTCCCTTTATTTACGACAGCGCACTGGACTACGATGAAACGATTCGCAAAGCTTCATGGATTCTGAAGAAACATCCGGTATCCTTGCTGATTCCGGGGCATGGCCGGCATGCGACAAGTCGTTCCGACATGGAGCGAAGAGTGGAGACGGCCCGGAGCCACCTGGAACGTCTGCGACAGGCGGTTATGCATGGCGATGATGCGGCGCTTGACCGGCTGCAGCAGGAGCACGGATTCGGATCCGAATTTACAGCGGCATGTCATAAAGAAAACGTAAGAATCATTCAAACCGAACTCGAAAAAGAGGCCGGCAATTAATAGGAAGAACCGTACCAAAAGAAAGAAGGAATTCTGCGTGGGACATATCGACAATTATTATCCGGCCAGCGGCCGCGTTATACTTCATGTGGATATGAATGCATTCTATTGTTCTGTACACGAAGCGGAGGAGCCGGAGCGCTACCGGGGCAAACCCACGGCTGTTGCAGGCAGCATCGAGCTGCGAAAAGGCGTCATTGTTACCTGCTCCTATGCGGCACGGTCGCTCGGGATCCGCACTGGAATGAACGTGAGACAGGCGCTGCGGATTTACTCTGACCTGATGATCATCCAACCGAATTTTCATCTGTACCGCAAGTATTCCAATGCATTCATGAATATAGCTTATGCATATACGCCGCTGCTGGAAGCGACTTCGATTGACGAATGTTACCTGGATATAACGGGATCGAAGCAGTTCGGCACCCCCCTGGATATCGCCCGGGAGATCCAGGAGCGCATACGCGAGGAGCTGTCGCTGCCTTGCTCCGTCGGCATTGCTCCCAATAAACTGCTGGCCAAGATGGCCTCGGACATGAAAAAGCCCAACGGGCTGTCCGTGCTGCGGATACGGGATGTCCCGCAGGTGCTCTGGAACAGACCCTGTGCAGAGCTGTTCGGCATCGGGAGCAAGACCGCAGATAAGCTGCGTAAGCTGAACATCCAGACCATCGGACAGCTCGCCGCTGCCGATGAAGGCCTGCTGACCTCGACATTTGGCGTGATGGGGTCATGGATGAAACGGGCAGCCAGCGGCATCGACCATGCTCCTGTCAATGCGGAGCGGGAACAGAGCAAATCGATCGGACACACGACCACGCTCCCGCAGGATGTTACATCGGCGGAGGAGGCAAAAAGAGTGCTCCTGAATCTGAGCGATCAGGTAGCGCGCCGGCTCCGCAGGCAGGGTCTGATGACCAGCGGCATACAGATTACGCTGCGCACACCGGATATGAAGACCATTACCAGGTCGAGGCATCTGGTCATTCCGACGGAAAATACCGAGGATATCTACCGGGAAGCGTGCGAGCTGTACCACCGGCATTGGAAGCAGGATAAGCCCCTCCGTCTTCTTGGCGTTACGCTGCAGCAGCTTATCGCGAAGGAGGAATCCGCCATTCAGCTGGATTTGTTCGATTACGAGAAACAGCCGAAGAAAGAATCGCTCACCCGGGTTATGGACGAGCTGCGCAATAAATTCGGTGAGAGTGCAGTGCTGACCGCCGGCATGCTGGGAGATGATCCGTCGTCTTTAATCCGCAACCATAAGCGGAGAGGAACATCTTTACAGATGGATTTTGCAAGGGATCTGGGGAACGATAATAAAAATGCCGTCCAGCCAACCTCGAAGGACCCGGACATGGATTAGCCGTTTTTTGATAGTTGAAGCTCCTTCCATTCCTTAGAGCACAACTGATTTTTGTCGGAAAATGTTAGGAAATTTATTTGTATTCCTAAAAAAATTGTATTAATATATGTAGATGGTGGCGGGATACCGTCAGCTTATACTATGTTTATAAAGATGTTTATAGATATACAGGAGGAAGAGAGACTATGGCGAAGTTTACTTGGGTAGATAAAGATACCTGCATCGCTTGCGGCGCATGCGGCGCAACGGCACCCGATATTTACGATTACGACGACGAAGGCCTGGCAGAAGTCATTTTTGACGGAGACAACAACCGCGGGGTAACCGAAATTCCGGAAGATATGCATGACGATATGCTGGATGCCTGCGACGGCTGCCCAACAGATTCAATTCGGATTGCAGACGAGCCGTTTAACGCAGAATAACCAGTACCGCTTTAAGCCCTGATATTCCATCTTGAACTTATACCGACGCCCTCTGCCCGACAAAGGCAGGGGGCGTTTTTTCGTACCTTACAATTCATACATAATTGGAGCAATGATACCGATATACAGGATAATAGAGGTAAAAATGTCATAAAAGGAGGCTCCCGAATGAACAATTCGCTGTACCTCAAAAGGTATGTGGAGACGCATCCTGATAATAAAATGGCCTGGTACCTGCTGGGCAAGGAGTATGAGCAGGCCGGTGAACAAGGCAAGGCAAATTACTGCTATAACAAGGCTGAGGGGGTCTATGAAGCCTTCGAGCTTAGCCAGGTCCCGTCCGATATATGGAAAAATTACGAACAGCGCTTATTGGAGATGGAGAGGGACAAGGACCGCAGACGAAAAAGAACCCGGCGTTTGCTTGCTGCGCTGGTGTTATTGCTGCTCGTATTTCTTCCTCCGGCCCAGGCGCCGGGCTCCGTTCCCGGGGATGTGGCATCGGATGTGTTCCCGCCGAATGAGCCGGTATCCGCCTCGGCCGTTAACAAAGAGAAGCGGGATTCGCGTAAAGAACCGCTGTACACCGCCGTTGCTTCTGGCCAGGGGAAGGATTCCGCCGGAGCCCTGTCCTTATTGCTCCGGAATCCGCAGGCATTGCCGAATTGGTCGGTTGCGCTTGGAATGAAGCCATCGGGCAAGTGGCTGTTATGGAGCAAGGACATGGAACGTTTATACGGATTGCATCGGGATGCTAAGGGCGCTATTGCGATCCAGCCATATGAAGGAGCTGCATTGGAGTGTGATTGCGAGCCTGCGGATAGTTCGCAGCTTAAGCGGAGCGCGGGGCAATGGGCGGATCTGCAAGTCGAGACGGCCGTGCTGCAGGAAGCGGTCAGCCAGTATAAGGCTCGGCATGGACGCCTGCCTAAAAGCTTGAATGAACTGACGCACCCGTATCCGAACAATTGGCTGTCCGGCCGTTCGAAAGCGATGGAGGAGATGTTTGGAGCTTTAATGAAGCAGCAATCCCAAGGAACTGACGGCCCAGAGGACCAACCGGGACAGCAGCCGCCTGGGAACGACCCGGAAGAGCCTGGATATTGGGGGACTTCGCCGAACGGGGATCCTTTTTTTGAGCAGCCGCTTCAGGTCATCATTGACCGGAAACGTCATCGGCTGGCCGTCGTGAGCGGCACCGTCATGCTGCGCAATTATGCGGTCGGGCTCGGAGGAGTGAAAACGCCGCTGGGTGATTTTCATATCAATGACAAGGTTGTTAATCCGAACGGGACCACAAAGGGCCCCTATGGGACGCGGGGAATGCAGCTGTCCGATACGTTGTACGCGATACATGGTACGCTGGATGTGGACAGCATCGGAGCGAATGAATCCGAGGGCTGCATTCGTATGCTTAAGGAGGATGTAGAGGAGCTGTTTGATCTGGTTCCGATGGGAACCGTCGTAAAAATTCGGGAAGGGGTTCTGCCCGAGAGCCTGTGGACGCCGAAAGAGCGTTTTAAGCTCAAGCATGCCCAGGGGCAGACCAACCCGGGCAAGGTGTATCACTGGCTGGATTAAGGCTGGGCGATCACAATCAGAACAATAATCAGGATAATAAGAAGAGCAATGCCGGAGCTAATCCATAGTATGGCCTTCTTATTAACCTCTTCTTTTTTCTGCTGCAAGGTTGGAGGCTTACGTTTGGCTGACATGTCTTTCCCCTCTTTCTCTCATGATCGTTAAATATGATTTGTACAATCTTCCTTTATTGTAAGGGGTTTGTCCCGAAATTGCCATATCGCTTTCTCGCCAGGACGAACGCCCCGGTTTACGCTGAAGAACTTTCTTTTTGAGACAGAAACGGATAAACTGAAGGATAGAGAAATAACTGGATGAGAGGAAGAGTGGATGTGCTGTACCGCAACATAGGCAAACCTATATTTTTTAAACTCGACCCCGAAAAAGCCCACCACCTTGTGGTTGGCGGCCTTGGACGTGCCTCCGGCGTGGTTGGCGCAGACGCTGTCATGCGAGGGATGTACGGTGTTAGCGAAACACCGGATTTGGCAGTGGACCTGTTCGGTCTTCATTTCCCGACACCGGTCGGACTTGCCGCCGGATTGGATAAAAATGCTCAGGCCGTCAAAGGATTCTCCTCCATCGGCTTCGGATTTATGGAAGTAGGCACGGTGACCCCGAAGGGACAACCGGGCAACGAACAGCCGCGCTTGTTCCGCCTTCCTCCGGACGAGGCACTCATCAACCGGATGGGCTTCAACAACGAAGGGGCCGAGGCGATGGCAAAAAGGCTGTCTGGACTCAAGGAACGCCGTATTCCGGTTGCCGTCAACATCGGGAAGAACAAGGCGACCCCGAACGAGAAAGCCAACGGTGATTACGAAGCTTGCATTCAAGCTTTATTTCCGTATGGCGACTTTTTTGTTGTCAACATCAGTTCACCGAACACGCCGGATTTGCGCAGCCTTCAGCATGGGAGCGAATTGTCATCCTTGCTGGAGGCCGTAAAGAACGAAATGTCCCGCCAAGCCAAGATTCATGGAGGCGAGAAGGCCGTCCTGGTGAAGATTGCGCCGGATGTAAGCGATGAGGAACTGGAATTCATGGTAGATACGATTCGTGCAAGCGGGGTTTCCGGCATCATCGCCACGAATACGACGCTTTCGCGGAAGGGCCTGACGCACAGTAACGCCAAAGAAACCGGCGGCCTTAGCGGGAAACCGCTGCGTAACCGGTCAACGGAGATTGTATCCCGGATATATAAGCAGACCGGCGGTGCGCTTCCAATTATCGGGTCTGGCGGAATTTTTACGGCAAGTGATGCTTATGACAAAATACGCGCGGGCGCAAGCCTGGTGGAAATTTATACAGCACTTATCTATGAAGGGCCTGAGGTGAACCGCAAGCTTCATTCCGGTCTCCGGGAGCTGCTTGCACGGGATGGCTTCAGCCATATTTCCGAAGCCGTCGGGGCTAATCATCGGTAAAGGGGTAAAGACAGGAGGCAAGGCGATGGACGTTAGAGACTGGGGGACATTTTTGCTTCCGTATGAGCAGACCGTTGAGGAATTGAAGGTTAAATTCAAGACGATGCGTTCCGAACTGAAAAAGCGGGAGGAATACGCACCTATCGAATTCGTAACGGGTCGGGTCAAACGGATCTCGAGCATACTGGACAAGGCGAAACGCCTCGATGTGCCGATGGACGAGTTGGAAACCGGGATTGAGGATATCGCAGGCATTCGGATTATGTGTCAGTTCGTGGAGGATATCCGGCGGGTAGCCGAATATATCCGGGCACGGAAAGACCTGACCGTATTATATGAGAAAGATTACATTACCAATTTCAAAGAGAGCGGCTATCGGAGCTTTCATATGATTATCGAGTATCCGGTGCAGACGGCTCTGGGGCAAAAGAAAGTGCTTGCCGAAATTCAGATCCGTACGCTGGCCATGAATTTCTGGGCGACGATTGAGCACTCGCTTAGCTACAAGTACCGGGAAAGTCTGCCGGATGACATTCGGGCACGGCTGAAGAAAGCCGGAGAAGCGGCGAATACGCTGGATACGGAAATGTCGAGCATCCGGGAGGATATATTGGAGGCGCAGCGGCAGTTCGAGGACGATTCCAATATTACGACACAGGTGCTGAACGCGATACACAAGCTGTATTTCTTCCACCTGGTCAATGAGGCGATTGCTTTTCAGAGCCGGTTTAATGCGATATTTCAGGATCATGACATGGATGCGATGAAGGTGCTTCTGGACGAGGTGAAGGAGCTGCTGGCAGAAGCCAAGAAGAAAGTAAACGAACATGAGTTATGAACCGCTGTATGTCGCTTACCTCGTCTACTTTAACCGGGATCAAGACTACTTCGAATGCCATGAGGTGCTTGAGGAACTGTGGCTAGCGCGGGAGCGGGATCCCAGGTATAAGGGGCTTTTGCAAGTGGCTGTCGGGCTTTTTCATTTCCGGAACAACAACGTAAGAGGAGCATATAAAATGTTCACAAGCGCTGTATCCCGCCTCGAGGGTTATCCCGGCGATGAACTGGGGATCTCGATGGGGAAGCTGGTGAGCGAAGTGCGGGAATACGCCAAACAGCTGTCGTCGTATAGCGTTCATCCATTCCCCTATAGGGATTTGACGATCGAAATTGGGGATACTGAGCTTAAGCAGGCAGTTCAGTTGGCATCGGAGCGCATCCAGCCGAACATTCCGCAGCGGCGAAAGCCGGAGCGGGCACATTCCAAGTAACCCTAGGAACAAGTGAAAAAAGAGCTGCCCGTCTGTAGAGGGATCTACTTTTGGGCAGCTCTTTTTTGTATGACCGTGCAGAATCAGGATTCGGTACCTTTATATTTGTCATCGATGAACTGCTTGATTTCCTCGACGGATTTTCCTTCGTCATGGAGCCGTTTGGCATCCTGCAGCTCGGTCAGGCAGATGCCGCATTGGGCGCCATGGTCCGTCCATTTGACTTCGCCGTCCTTGTTCTCGGCAATGAAGCAGCGGTGGAGGGAATCATGGTAGCCGTTCTCCTCATCCATGCAGCCGCAATAACATTTGATTTCCTTGATGATGTCCTCTAGTTCGCCGACCGTGGCATAGGTTGCCTGCGTATTGTCGGTATAACTCGACAAGAACTCCGGCATAACCGTCAAGCTGGCCGTTGTCTCATATCGTTCCGAATCGGCGCCGTGCTGATGCCCGGCAGCGGATTCTTTACCGCCGCATGCGGTCAGCAGCATGCCCGAAATGACGAAGGTAAAGAGGATGGCGCGAGTGCGGTTCATTTCGTCACGCTCCCTTTATACTTATCCAGGAATTGCTTGAAATCATCGATGGAGTAGCCTTCACTGGAACCTTCCGGTTTCAATCCGCCGACCATGCGTTCTTTCTCTGCACCGTTCTCGAAGTAGACCAGCGTCGGGGTAAACTCGATGTTGTACTCTCTCCAGCCTTCCTGATACTCGCGAAGATTGTACTGGTGCATCGTAATGCCGGCATCATCCGCCAAAGGCATCAGTTCCGGGGTCGTCGCACGGCAGTGCGGACAGTCGGATGCAAAGAAGTACACAAAGAAGTTCTCTTTGTTGTCGACCTTGCTCTTCAGCTGATCCGGCAATATAATTTGCTGGTAGTTCGGATCATTAAGGAGCTCTTGCGTAGCCGGGTTCAGGCTGGAGACCTTCTTGCCGCCGTACAATTCGCTTGCTTCTCCTTGACCGTTCAAGAAAATGAGTGCAGCAATCAATAAGACGAAGACTCCGCCGAAGGCGTATAGTGCGGTGTATTTATTCTTTTTTTTGCGGTTCATGGATCCACCCCCTAATGATTAATAATAAATAAGGACTTGTCCTTTTTAATGTAGTTTATTATACAATATTAAAAGTCGGAGCGGAACATGCGAATGTTTGCTTCAGCACGGTGAAAATATACTTCAGACGATACGATACAGAACAGGTAGGTACTATGTATGGCATTACGACTGCCCTCGCCGTTTCTGGCGAAGATGAAATCGCTGCTCGGCGAAAACTATGACAATTTTATGAAGTCTTATGAACAAGCCCCGAATGCGGGCATTCGGGTGAATACCCTGAAGATCAGCAGAGAGGAATTCATGAAGTTGTCCCCCTTTGATCTTGCGCCCATCCCCTGGTGTTCAACCGGTTATTATACTCAGGCTGGTGAACGTCCGGGACGGCATCCTTACTATCATGCGGGGTTATATTATATCCAGGAGCCAAGCGCCATGGCTCCGGTCGAACTGCTTGGCGTAACGCCGGGAGATCGGGTGCTGGATCTGTGCGCGGCTCCCGGCGGCAAATCTACGCAGATTGCGGCAAAGCTGAATGGGCAGGGGGTATTGGTCAGCAATGATCTTCATCCGGACCGCACCAAAGCGCTTGCCAAAAACTTGGAGATGTACGGCGTACGGAACGCCGTGGTGCTCAATGAGGATCCGGAGCGGATCGCAGGTGCATTCCCCGGATTTTTCTCCAAAATATTGATCGATGCCCCCTGCTCCGGCGAAGGGATGTTCCGCAAAGACGAATCCATGCTGAAGTACTGGGAAGAATCGTCTCCGCTCAAGTTTGCGGAGATGCAGCGGGACATCCTGAAATCGGCTGCTGCCATGCTCCGACCGGGAGGTCGGCTGGTGTATTCTACCTGTACCTTCTCGCCGGAGGAGAATGAAGGGATGATTGCGGAGTTTCTGAATGAGCAGCCGGATTTTTACGTGATCCCGGTGGATCATTCGGAATCTTTTTCTCCGGGGGAAACGAACTGGATGACGGGACAGGAAGATGTGAAGGAGGACGTGCTGAAGCAGCTTTCCGGGACCGCAAGACTGTGGCCGCATAAGGTCAGAGGCGAAGGGCATTTCATGGCTGTGCTTCAGCGGGAAGGCGAGCCGGACATGCATGAGGCTGAACGGGAACAAGCTCCACTATTCAAGCCAGACGCCTTGGTCAATGGGTCGCTTGCTGTAACTTCCCGCACAGAGCACGCCCGTGAGCGTAAAGGAAAAGCGGCCCTTCGGGAGGAGCGCCCGGGTAAAGCAGGGAAATACGGTAAAGGTGCAGCGCGCCAACAGGGATCCCGCCGGAGCGGAGCAGATTCTCCATCGGGTTCGATTGCGATCAATCTGTTCCAAGCCTTTATCCGCGAGCAGCTGGATATGAAGCTGACCGGCTATCCCGTAATCTACGGGAACCATGTGTATGTCTCGCCCCTGCCGGAAGACCGGCTGAAGCAGCTTAAAGTGATTCGTCCCGGATGGTATATGGGACAGTTGAAGAATGAACGGTTTATACCTGGACATCCCTTGGCTACAGCGCTTCAAGCGGATGAGGCTGTCAGATATGTCAGCCTGTCCTCCGAGGACGGAGAAGCGGTCCGGTATTTGAAAGGGGAAACCTTGTCGATTCCGGAAGAGCGCGTGATTTGTCGATCGGGTGCTGAAGCGAAGGGTTATGTGTTAGTGTGTATAGACGGATACTCGGCCGGTTGGGGCAAATGGCAGGCAGGAATATTGAAGAATGAGTATCCGGCAGGGTGGAGGTGGACATCGGTATGAGTGCTAAAGGCAAAAAAACAACGCAAAGATTGGACAAGGTGTTATCCAATCTTGGATTCGGCTCGCGGGCCGAATTGAAGAAAAAGGCCAAACAAGGGAGCATCGTGGTCAACGGAACGGTAATGAAGGACCCCGGTAAACATGTTGATCCTTATACGGATATCATTGAGTTTGAGGGAGAGACCGTGCAATATCGGGAATTCGTGTATCTCATGCTGCACAAACCTCCGGGCGTCATTTCGGCGACCGAGGATCTTCGTGACCGTACGGTGCTGGATCTTCTGGATGAGGAGTACCTGATCTTCGAGCCGTTTCCGGTGGGCAGATTGGATAAGGACACGGAAGGACTGCTGCTGCTTACGAATGATGGTAAATTAGCTCATGAGCTGTTATCGCCCCGGAAGCATATTCCGAAAACCTATGAAGCGATTGTAGAGGGTTGGGTGGACGATGAGGATGTGCGGTTGTTTGCTGCGGGTGTTACCTTAGATGACGGATACGTGACCTTGCCCGGCGAGCTGGTGATCCATTCCCATGAGGAACGAGGCGACGGTGTCCAGCTGTCCCGCATCTCGCTGACGATCCATGAAGGCAAATTTCATCAGGTCAAGCGGATGTTTGAAGCAGTAGGCAAAAAAGTCGTTTATCTCAAAAGAGTCAGCATGGGCGAGCTTCGATTGGATGAAAATCTTGAAATCGGGACGTACCGGGAGCTGACCGAACAAGAACTGTCTTTGCTCGGAAGGGCATGATCACGATAGAGAAATAGAGACTAAAGGATGGATGGAGAATGGCATACAAATTGGTAGCACTTGATGTGGATGGAACGCTGCTGAATGATGATCATGAAATCACGGAGAAAACGCGGAACACCGTGATGGAAGCCGCAAAACAAGGAGTGGAAATTGTACTGTGCACAGGCAGAGGACCGCTGAATTCGATTCCTTTTATGAAAAGCATGGGTCTAGGCGGTTATGTCATCAGTCATAACGGTGCGGCAACGGTAGAAGTGGAGACCCATAACATCGTTCATCAGTTCGGTATGGACCCGCTTCAGCTTGAGCCCTTCATGAAATACTGCCGTGAGCACGGGGTGCATTTTGACGTAAACACCGCATTCGAGATGTATGTGGACCAAGTGGAGGAACTTGCCGGCCCGGTGCGTTCGATGTACGAGAACTACTTGATGCTGCCAAGCAACTTACCGACATGGGAGGAGCTGTCAGACCCGGTCGTCAAATTTACCACCTTTGGTGAATCCGCCGATATTGACCGCGTTTACGCGGATTGGAGCCAGTGGACGCTTCCCTTCAACATGCTGCGAAGCGGAGAGTACTTCATCGATCTGATGCATCGTCAAGCATCCAAGGGAAGCGCGCTTCAGCAGCTGGCAGCAAGAAGAGGTTATGAGCCGGACGAGGTGCTTGCCATCGGCAATTATTTCAACGATATTACGATGCTGACCTACGCAGGGATGGGGATTGCGATGGATAACTCTCCGGTCGAGGTCAAGGCTGCAGCCAATGCGGTGACAACTTCGAACAATGAGGACGGCGTACACGAGGCATTGGTGAAATACTGCTTGTCGTAAATCGACTGTTTTATGAATGAGAACCCGCCACAGGACACTTGGACAAAGTGCCTGATGACGGGTTTTTTGCGTGGTTTGGAGCCTGTTAACAGGTTTCACTCAGAGCATGGGGACAAGCATTTCCTTCCAAATTTGGATTGACACGCTGCAAATGGCATGCTATTTTTATCAGTGAAAATGATAATCATTATCAATTATTAAAGCTGGTAAACATGCCTGCATAGCCTGCAAATCGTTTTATCGTAAAAAGGGGGCAACTCATGCGTACGGAAGAAGAGCTGAACATAGATAGCGCATTGGATTTGGATCGTAGCGGAAGAACCAGCCTGGTTGAGATTAAGGAGTTTATCGATTGTCATTATAACGAGGCGTTAACCATTGGCCAACTGGCCGGAATGGCTAATATTTGTCCAAAGTATTTCGTGGACCTGTTCAAGAAGACATTCGGCCAGACCACGATTGATTACCTGACGCATGTCCGCATGAATCACGCCAAGCGTTACTTGGCTGAATCGGACGATCGGCTTCGGGATATTGCACAGCGAGTCGGTTATAAGGATGAGTTCTACTTCAGCCGTATCTTTAAAAAGAAGGTGGGCATTTCGCCGTCGGAATATGCCCGAAATTCGAGGCAGCTTATCGCGGCCTGTTCCTCTTCGATCATCGGGCAGCTTGTGGCGTTGAATGTCATTCCTGCCGCGGCGCCGCTTGACGCGAAGTGGACCCCATTTTACTACAATGCCTACAACTCGGAGATCAAGTCCCGCTTGAAATTGACAAACCCTTATCCGGACAGCCGCTTTGAGGAAAATATCGAGCAGCTATTCCGGGCCAAACCTGACGCCATTATCGGTATGGATCATCTCGGTCAAGAGGAAATCGCCAAGCTGGAGCCTATTGCCCCCACCTTAATTGTTCCGTCCCATGCAGGGTGGAGGAAGCAGCTGGAGACGATCGCAACATTCCTGAACAAAGAAGAACAGGCACAATCCTGGATCGAGCAGTATGAACGGAAAGTGGTGCATGCCCGCTCACGAATGCAGCAAGTGGTAGGAAATGAGCGTGTTGCCGCGCTGCGGATATATGGGCAAAGCCTCTATATATACGGTAACCGGGGGCTTGAGGAGGTGCTGTATCAGGATTTGCAGCTACAGGAAGCCTGCGGACTGAATACCATGCGTAATCAACAGATCACGCTGGATGATTTGCTCCAGATCAATCCGGACCGGATCCTGATTGCGGTATGCCCTGAAGCCACATCACGCCGCTATTGGCTTGCACTTTTGCATTCTGCGAAATGGCATACACTCCGAGCTGTCGCTCGAGGCAGCGTCTATATGATCTCGTCCGATCCCTGGTTCGAATATTCGGCTCTTGCCGTGACGAGAATGCTGGACGAGGCATTGCTGCTGTTTACAGGAGATAGTCCAAACGGAGTTCTGGATAAAAGCCATGGTGAATCGTTTGCTACGTAATATATACTCGACTTAATTGAGAATCATTATCACAGGAGGAGATACATTGTGGCAGAACGTTTTAACCGTGGAAAAAGAAGTTGGAGGATCAAAACATCAGCACTTGTGTGCTGTGTTATCGTCATAGGCTTGTTGTCAGGCTGTGGGGGCAAGGCGGATTCCGAAGCAGCGGGCGGCGATCAGCCTGCAGCGAAGAAGGCAGCGGCTGAGACGTCCAGTAAGGTAGAGGGCAGCCAAACGTCGACGGAAGAAACAGGGACGAACAGTGAGGAGACGTCACCCAAGGAGGAGCGTACGGTAACGGATGAACTCGGGCATGAAGTGAAGATTCCGGCGGAGGTGAACAAAGTGTTTGCACCGAACATGGAGGATTCTTTGCTGAAGCTCGGCGTGAAGCCTGTGGCGCAATGGGCCAACGGCAAGATGGGACACACCTATTTGCAGCAGGAGCTGGACGGCGTCCCGCTGATTGATTTTTCAGGAGGCTTACCTTCACCTGAAGCCCTGATGTCCTATGAACCGGATCTCATCGTGCTTCATACCGAAACCTATGCTGCGGATGGTACATATGAGAAATATGCCAAAATCGCGCCAACGTATGTGTTTAAAAATGCTTCCGGTCATGTTGAGAAATCGCTGACCACCTTGGGGGAACTGCTTGGGAAAGCTTCGGAGGCCGAGACTGCCTTGAAAAATTATCAGCAAAAAGCAAGCGAAGCGAAGGCGAAGCTTCATTCCGTGGTGGGGGACAAGAACGTTGCCATCATTCGTTTTGCTCCTAGAGGCGTCAGTTTGATGGGCGGAAATTATCTCTGCGGATATGTGATTCATCAGGATCTGGGACTGGGCAAGTCCAAGCTGGTCGAGAACGAAAATGCAGCTAACATCTCGCTGGAGATACTGCCACAGCTGGATGCGGACTATATTTTTGTCATTAACGCCTACGATCAGGGAACGGAACGCTTAAAGGAAATGACGGAAAGCCCGATCTGGAAGGGCATGCCGGCGGTCAAGAATGGGCAGGTGTATGAAGCGAATAACGAATACTGGCTGGGAAGCGGCCTTATTGCCTACGAGAAAATCGTGGATGATGTCGTTCGCTCCATCACGGGTCAATAGGGAGGCACTGCATGAGCAACCATACGCCTTACGTTGATATGATGCGGCGCAGCGTAGAGCTGCCCCATGCGGAGCATTGGGTGATGCGCTCGAGGGTAGGGCAGCGCCGCTACCGAATCATTGCGGCACAGCCGATGGGACCGGCCCCGCCGTCTGGATATCCGGTCATCTATTTACTGGACGGCAACAGCGTGTTTCACACGATGGTCGAAACACTGCGCCTGCAGTGCCATAGGCCGGACAAAACTGGGATATTGCCGGCGGTCGTAGTCGGTATCGGTTACGAGACGGAGGGGCAGTATGCCCCGAATCGGTTCTATGATTACACGCCCTACCCCAACATGAGGTTCAAGAACAAGCTGGATGGGGGTCCCGTACCGGAACAGGGAGGAGCGGCTGAGTTCCTGCAATTCATCGAGGAGGAACTGAAACCGCAGATCGAGGGCGAGTTTAACATCGACCGCCGTCGCCAGACGATATTCGGTCATTCCCTAGGCGGGCTGTTCACGCTCTACGCCATGTTCGCTAAACCGCAGGCATTCTCGTGTTATATCGCGGGCAGCCCTTCTATTCACTGGAATCAGGAATATTTACAAGAGCTGGAGCAGCGCTTTGTCGAACGCGTCAAGGAAGAGCCATATCCTGTACGGTTGCTGCTTGGCGCAGGAGAGTTCGAGAGGTCCCATGTCACCGGCAATTGCATCAGCGCATCCCAACTCGCTGAACGCCTGGCTCTTCAGTCCGGGTATGGCATTCATGCCGAATTCAAGGAATTTGAAGGTGAAGGGCATTTGTCCGTGCTGCCTGTCCTCATCAGCAGAGCGTTACGGTTTGCCCTCCATCCTCAAGAATAAGGAGATGATCACCATGGAGAGTACAGGTATTAGAGGGAAAGTAGCCCTCGTGACCGGTGCCGCCCAAGGGATTGGCGAAGCGGTGGCACGAGCCCTTGCCCGGCAAGGAGCCGTTGTCGCGGCTTGCGACCGGAAGGAGGCCGAGTTGATCCGCCTTACGGCAGATTTATGCAGCTCAGGCGTACAGGCTGTGGCTTACAGGACGGATGTCAGCTGCAGTGCCGAGGTTGAAGCGATGGTCGAGCGGATTGAGGAGGAACTCGGTCCAATCGAGATTCTCGTTAACGTTGCCGGAGTGCTGCGAATCGGTGGGGTTGAGTCGCTTCGCGACGAGGATTGGCAGGCGCATTTCAACGTCAACACCCACGGCGTATTCTACACGTCACGCTCGGTCGTAAGGCGGATGGCGAGCCGTAATTCCGGAGCTATCGTGACCGTGAGCTCGAATGCATCCAAAGTTCCGCGGGCCCAGATGTCGGCTTATGCTGCTTCCAAGGCGGCGTCCACGATGTTTACGAAATGCTTGGGGCTCGAATATGCCCGTTATCATATCCGTTGTAACGTGGTTTCCCCCGGCTCTACGGATACCGAAATGCAGCGTTTGTTATGGAAGGATGATCAAGGTGCAGTTCCCATTATCGAGGGAGCGCCGGATTCCTTCCGCGTCGGCATACCGCTTGGTAAAATCGCCCTTCCTTCCGACATTGCGGATGCGGTCGTATTCCTCGTATCCGATCGGGCCGGGCACCTGACCATGCAGGACGTATGCGTGGATGGCGGCGCGACGCTAGGATGCTGAGCATTCGCGGATCTCATGATTTTCTAACTTCAATATACTAGGTAGGCTCATAAGCAGAGAGGAGACTGAAATGGTACACTATGATGCTCCAACCGCAGCCGAGGCTGCGCAACTTATGGAACAATACCGGGTCGGTTCGTCTTTCTTCTTCTCTTCCCCGCGCAAGACGTTGTTAACGCATGGAGAGTATTCAAGGTTGCCGGTTCCCGCGGGGACCGATCACAGATCACTGCCGGAGCGCATCGTGGAACTGCTGGAATGTGCGAAGCAAGCGGGCCGGTCGGATGCCGTTGTTGTAGGCGCCATACCTTTTGACATTCAAAAACCGGCCAGTCTGTTTATTCCGCTAACGGCCCAGTGGCATGATTCCCTTCTATTCTCTGCAGGCAAGGCCCCGGAAATGCCCCGAATTTCCAGTTACAAGGTCCTTTCCGTTCCGGAGCCGGAGGCGTTCAAGGAAGGCGTGAACCGACTGCTGGAGCTCATTCGTCAAAAGAAACTCCATAAAGCGGTGCTTTCCCGAACGCTGGATATCACGCTTCCCCATGCCTTGTCCATTCCTCACCTATTGAATCATTTAGCGTACCATCACTCCCATGGCTATACGTTTGCCGTACCATTGGCACCCGAGTTGTCCCACACTTCAAGTCCGGATGCCGTTGCATCCACCAGGACGCTGTTTGGCGCAAGCCCGGAGCTGCTCGTTACGAAGAAGGGGCTGCGGATCAAAGGAAATCCGTTGGCGGGCTCTGCGGCGCGGAGTGCCGATCCCGTTGAAGATCAGCGGCGGTCGGCAGCCCTGCTGTCATCCGCCAAAGACCGATATGAACATGCCATCGTAATCGATGCCGTAGCATCGGCCTTGCAGCCTTATTGCAGCAAGCTGGAGGTTCCCGCCGAACCTTCGCTCGTACAGACAAAAGCCATGTGGCATCTGTCTACCGAAATCAACGGCGTCCTGAAGGATGAATCGATAATGTCATTGGAGCTTGCCCTGGCGATGCATCCGACGCCGGCAATCTGCGGCACGCCGACCGCTGCGGCCAGGGATGTCATACAAGAGATCGAGCCGTTCGATCGCGGCTTCTATTCGGGAGCCGTTGGTTGGTCGGATGCCAACGGGGACGGCGAGTGGGCCGTGACGATTCGCTGCGCGGAAACGGAAGGAACCTTATTGCGGGTGTTCGCTGGGGCCGGAATCGTGACAGGCTCCATAGCGGAAGCCGAACTAGCCGAGACGTCAGCCAAATTCCGCACGATTCTGGCTGCCATGGGCTTGAATGAACAACAAACCACGATGTTGGAGGAGGAATGAGGGATGTTGACAGGTTGTAAGGCTTGGCCGGAGGAGTTTGCCGCCCGCTACCGGGAGGCAGGCTGCTGGCAGGGCGAAACCTTCGGAGAGCTCCTGCGGAAGCGGGCGGCAGCGCACGGGGAGCGGATTGCGATCGTGAGCGGCGATCAGCGCATAAGCTACGCTGAGCTGGACAACCGGGTGGACCGCTTGGCAGCGGGATTTCTTAAGCTCGGAATTAAAGCACAGGAACGGGTTATTATTCAGCTGCCGAATATCGCTTCATTTTTCGATACGATCTTTGCGCTGTTCCGCATCGGGGCAATTCCGGTTTTCGCTCTGCCTGTCCACCGCCGGAGCGAAATCGTATATCTATGCGGCTTCAGCGAAGCTGCCGCTTATATTATTTCGGATCAGGATTCGGGATTCGATTACCGTGACTTGGCAGCTCAGGTTCAGGCATCGGTTCCTTCGCTGCGCCATGTCATCGTTGCAGGCGACGCGGGCTCCGGGTCATTTCTATCCCTGGATGACCTGTATCTTGATGATTCGGGCAGTCCTTCACGCGGATTAGACGAGGAAGGTCCAGATTCTGGCGATGTCGCGTTCCTGCAGCTGTCCGGCGGGACGACCGGACTGCCGAAGCTGATTCCGCGCACGCATGACGATTATATTTACAGCTTGCGCATGAGCGCCGAAATCTGCTGGCTGGATAAGGAAAGCGTTTATTTGGCGGTGCTGCCCGTCGCGCATAACTTCCCGCTCAGCTCGCCGGGCGTGCTGGGGACGCTGTATGCCGGGGGAAGGGTGGTTCTCGCACGGTCAGCGAGTCCGGATGCGGCCTTTCCGCTGATCGCCTCCGAGGGCGTCACGATCGCGGCGGTCGTCCCGCCCCTGGCCTTAATCTGGCTTGAAGCGGCACCATCCCGCTCCGAAGACCTGTCCAATCTGCAGGTGCTGCAGGTAGGCGGGGCCAAATTCAGTGCAGAGGCGGCCAACCGCGTGAAAACGGTGCTGGGATGTAGGCTGCAGCAAGTGTACGGGATGGCGGAAGGCTTGGTGAACTATACCCGGCTGGATGACCCCGAAGACATAACGGTGCATACGCAAGGGCGTCCCATGTCCCCGTACGATGAAGTGAGGCTGGTCGATGAAGATGACGCCCAAGTAGCTCCCGGCGAAGTCGGAGAATTGCTGACACGGGGGCCTTATACGATTCGCGGCTACTATAAGGCGGACAAGCATAACGAGAAGGCTTTCACATCAGACGGTTTCTATCGAACGGGTGATCTGGCGAGCATGACACCCTCAGGATATCTGGTGATCGAAGGTCGTTCCAAGGACCAAATTAACCGCGGGGGCGACAAAGTCGCGGCCGAGGAGGTCGAGAACCATCTGCTAGCCCATCCGAGCGTGCACGATGCCGCCGTGGTCGCCATGCCGGACGAGTATCTGGGCGAGCGGACCTGTGCATTCGTTATCGTTCATAACGGTACGGTTAGCGGCAATGAGCTGAAGGTGTTTCTCAGAAATAGAGGGCTCGCTGCGTACAAAATCCCGGATCGGGTGGAATTTATGGATTCCTTCCCCCACACAGGTGTCGGAAAAGTAAGCAAAAAGAAGCTGCGGGAGCTTGCGGCGCAGAATCAGGACGCACGGGTGAATATTTCAAAATAACATAGAAATGAGGAGATATTAATGGCACTTCCTAAGATTTTACCTTATCCAATGCCAGGGGAGGCAGACCTGCCCAAGAACAAGGTGGCATGGACTGCGGATCCGAATCGTGCCGTGCTGCTCATCCATGATATGCAGCAATATTTCATCGACGCGTTTACGCCTGATCAATCGCCTGTCGTGGAGCTGCTCACCCATATTCAGAAGCTGCGTTCCTGCTGCGCAGAGCTTGGCATTCCCGTGATCTATTCGGCGCAGCCCGGGGGCCAGGCACCGGAGCAGCGCGGTCTGCTGCAGGATTTCTGGGGATCCGGCATCAACGACGGTCCCTACCAGAAAAAGTTCGTGGATGCGGTCGCGCCGTCGGAACAGGATATGCTGTTAACCAAGTGGAGATACAGCGCCTTCCAGAAAACCAATTTGCATGACATCATGCGCGAGCAAGGCCGCGACCAGCTGATGATCTGCGGGATATACGCTCACATCGGCTGTCTGCTGACCGCCAGCGAAGCTTTTATGAAAGACATACAGCCGTTCTTCATTGCGGATGCCCTTGCGGATTTCTCGGAAGAGAAGCACCGTCTGGCACTTGTTTATGCTGCCGAACGCTGTGCTGTTACGCTGACCACGGAACGCTTGGTTGCTTCGTTAATAACGCAAGAGCAGCGTTTTGTCTCGGAGCATTCTAAAGCTCCAAGCGGGGAGGCAAATACCGTGGATGCTGCGAAGGGACAATCGCTGCTGACGCTGCAAACCTTGCGGGAGAACGTGGCGGAATTGCTGCAGGAACAGCCCTTGAGCATCGGTGAGGATGACCATTTGATTGAATACTGGGGACTGGATTCCATTCGCATCATGAGTTTGGCCGAGCGATTCCGGCGTGAAGGCTTGGATATCAGCTTTGTGGAGTTGGCCGAGCAGCCGACACTGGCAGGCTGGTGGGGATTGCTTTCAGATAAGCAGAACGTGTGCGTGTCACCGCCCAATTATGATTACTATACGGTGTAAAAGGAGGGAATGGATATGCTTGAGCAGAAGAGGGAGCGCTGGTCGCTGTCCGGCGCGCAGCTGGGGATTTGGTATGCCCAGCAGCTGGACCCGGACAATCCGATATTTAACACGGCGGAATGCGTTGAGATTCGAGGACCTGTAGATCCGGTTCTATTCGAGAAGGCTTTGCGTCAAGTGGTGGGGGAGGCTGAAGCCTTGCATGCCCGCTTCGACGAAGATGAAGACGGTCCTTGGCAGTCGATCGATCCATCTCCTGACTGGCCTCTTTATGTGATGGATGTGAGCGGGAAAGAGGATCCTCATCTTGCTGCCCAAAGCTGGATGGAGCATGACCTTGCCCAAGCCATCGACCTATGCCGAGGACCGCTGTTTACGGAGGCGCTGTTCAAGATCGCCGCCGATCGCTACTATTGGTACCAACGCATTCATCATATCGTGATTGATGGATTCGGCGTATCGCTTCTGTTGCAAAAAGTCTCTCAATTCTACACGGAATTAACAGGCGGAGTATCTTCCGGCATTGGAGCGTTCGGCAGGTTCCGGACGATCCTGGAAGAAGATACGTCATACCGCATGTCGCAGCAGCTCGACTCGGATCGCCAATTCTGGTTGCAGCGCTTTGCCGATGAGCCGGAGGTGGTCAGCTTAGGGGGACAGGCACAGCGTTCGGCACGGAGCTTCTTGCGCCGTTCGGCTCAGCTTCCGACCTCTTCGACGCTTCGCTGGCAGGCGGCTGCGCAAGCTGCAGGGACAAGCTGGCCGGATGTGATTGCGGCTGCAGCAGCCCTGTATGTACATCGTATAACAGGCGCTGAGGAGGTTGTGCTTGGATTGCCGGTGATGTGCCGCTTAGGTTCGTCATCCATCCGCATTCCGGGCATGGTCATGAATTTACTGCCGCTCCGGGTGCGCGTTAGGCCCGATATGAGCCTGATCGACCTGCTGCAGGAGGTCGCACGGGAGAATCGCGAGATCAAGCGGCATCAGCGCTACCGACATCAGGACATCCGGCGCGATCTCAAACTGCTTGCGGACAACCGCAGGTTATTTGGACCGCTCGTGAATGTGATGCCTTTTGCAGAGGAATTGAATTTTGGCGGTTTCGGCGGCAGCGTCCGCAATCTTGCGTCCGGTCCCGTGGATGATTTGACGATGAACGTGTATGGCGGATTGGGCGGGAACGGGCTGAGAATCGATATGGATGCCAATCCGCTGATCTATAGCGCAGAGGAGTTAGAATCCCATTTACATCGCTATTTGTATTTGCTGGACAGCCTGGCCGAAGCGGAGCTGATGGATCCCGTCGGGAGCTTGGCCTTGATTTTGCCGGAAGAACGCGAGAAGGTGCTTTTTCAGTGGAACGATACGACCCGTTCCTTGCCGCAGCTAAGCGTACCGCAATTATTTGAAGAGCAGGCTGCACGTACTCCTCAGGCGGAGGCGGTCATATGCGAAGGGTTATCTCTTCGTTACGAGGAGTTAAATAGGCGAGCGAATCGCCTGGCCCGTTTGCTTATTGCCCGTGATGTAGGGCCAGAGCGGATCGTGGCACTCTCGCTTCCGCGGTCGGTGGATATGATTGTTGCCATCCTCGCCGTGCATAAGGCTGGGGCGGCTTACTTACCGTTAGATCCGGATTATCCGGACGAACGTATCGCTTATATGCTTGAAGATGCGAAGCCGGCATGCTTGATAACAACACAGGAACTGGCTGGAAGTTTCGCAGCTGTCATGGAAGACAAGAACGTGGTCGTGCTGGATGCTCCGACTACTCTCCAGCGATTGGAGCGGCAGGCGTTTCATAATCCTGTCGATACTGATCGCATACGTCCGCTGCTGCCGCTTCACCCGTCTTACGTGATCTATACCTCCGGATCAACCGGTCGGCCAAAGGGGGTCATGCTCACGTTCGAAGGTCTTGCTAATCTGCTGTCGGATATGCGCGGGCGTTTGGGAATCGGGGAGCGGGACCGCTGGCTGTCGGTCACCACGATGTCATTCGATATCTCGGTCATGGAGGTGCTGCTGCCGCTGGCATGCGGTTCGACGCTCGACATCGTGATGCGGGATACCATTCTCGACGCATCGGCGCTCATACGCCGAATGCGGGAGACGGGGACCACCGTCATGCAGGCGACCCCGACGTTATGGCAGTCGATTGTCGCTTGCCGTCCAGGAAAATTTGAACGGCTCAAAGTCATTACCGGGGGCGAGGCGCTGCCGGTCGGTCTTAAGCTTGCGCTTCAAGACCTGAACTGCGAAGTGAACAATCAATATGGTCCGACGGAGACAACGATTTATTCGACGGCGGCCAAACTCGATCATGAACGGGAAAAGCCATCCATCGGGGGACCGGTATGGAATACGAGACTGTATGTGCTCGATTCTTCACTTTCCCCGGTTCCACCAGGGGTAACGGGCGAGCTGTACATTGCGGGCACTGGGCTTGGCCGGGGCTATTTGGGAAGATCCGACTTGACGGCGGAACGGTTTGTCGCGGATCCCTTCGGTCCTCCCGGGTCCAGGATGTACCGGACCGGCGACCTTGCCCGCTGGCTGGAGAACGGCTGGATCGATTATTTGGGACGTGCCGATCATCAGATCAAGCTGCGCGGCTTCCGGATCGAGACGGGGGAGATTGAGTCCGTGCTAGTCACTCATCCGGCAGTGGAGCAGGCCTTTGTCATGATTCGCGAGGATCGGATCGGTGATCGCCGGCTAGTGGCTTATATCGTCCCGTTGTCAGCAGGGACAGACCCCATCGATACCGCAGATTTACGGAATTACACCGCAGAGAAACTGGCCGAGTATATGGTGCCTTCTGTGATCGTAGCCCTTGAAGCGCTGCCGCTCACGCCGAACAAGAAGGTGGATCGCAAAGCGCTGCCCGTGCCTGATGTTCGGTTGGCGGCCGGGCGTATGCCGCGAACGCCGCAAGAGGAGATGCTTTGTACGATTTTTGGTGAGGTGCTGGGCTTGCCGAGGGTTACCATCGACGATGATTTCTTCGAGCTTGGCGGTCATTCTCTGTTAGCCGGCCGGGTCATGGTCCGTATCCGGGAAGCTTTTGGCGTAGAGCTCAGCATTGGCAGCCTGTTTGAAGCGTCAACGGCGGCGAGTCTCGCCAAACGGCTCGATCATGCGCAAGCGGCAAGACAGGCTGTGCGTCCTGCGGCAAGGGGCGAGCGCTTGCCGTTGTCGTTTGCCCAGCAGCGGTTATGGTTTTTATACCGGTTGGAGGGTCCGAGCCCGACCTACAATATTCCCCTTGTGGCCCGCTTGTCAGGTGAACTCGATCTGGCAGCGCTGCGAATGGCACTGGGTGATGTGGTGGCTCGTCATGAGTCGCTGCGCACGGTGTACCCTGAAAATGATGGGGCCTCGTATCAGCACATTTTGGATGCCGAGGGGACACGACCGGTGCTGATGGTGACCGAGATCAGCGAAGCAGAGCTTGCGGATCGATTGGCCGAAGCCGTTAGGTACCGTTTCGAGCTTGCAGCCGAAACTTCCCTGCGGGCTGAATTGTTCCAGCTGGGCGATCAAGAATTTGTACTGCTGTTGCTGCTGCATCATATAGCGGGAGACGGCTGGTCGCTTACCCCGTTGACGCGGGATCTATCGGATGCCTACGCAGCACGGTGCCTGGGGAGTGAACCGACATGGACTCCGTTACCGGTACAATATGCGGATTATGCCATTTGGCAGGAGAAGCTGCTTGGCAGCTCGGGCGATGAGAACAGCCTGATTGCCCGCCAGCTGGAATATTGGACCGGAGCGCTTTCCGACTTGCCGGAGCAATTGGAGCTGCCTACCGACTATCCGAGGCCCGCCGTGGCCACCTATCAGGGCGGAAGCGTACCGTTTCCGATATCCCGTGAGCTGCATCAGCAGTTGAATGCGCTCGCGCAGAACAACAGGGCGACTTTGTTTATGGTGTTTCAGTCTGCGATGGCTGCGCTGTTTACGAAGCTGGGCGCAGGGACGGACATTCCGATCGGTAGTCCCGTCTCGGGTCGGAATGACGACCATCTGGATCATTTAATCGGTTTCTTTATCAATACTCTTGTGTTTCGTGTGGACACGTCGGAAGACCCGCCGTTCGATGAGCTGCTGCAACGGGTTCGGGAAAAGAGCCTGGCAGCCTTCGAGCATCAGGATGTGCCGTTCGAGCGGCTTGTCGAGACACTGAACCCGCCGCGTTCCCGGGCGAGGCATCCACTCTTCCAAGTGATGCTCGTGCTGCAGAACACGCCGGAAACTTCGCTTGAGCTTCCGGGAATCACCTCGAGGCTGCAGCTGCAAAGCGTGGGCACGGCGAAGTTCGATTTAACCTTCGAACTGACCGAGCGGCGTGATAGGAACGGCGAACCGGACGGAGTCGACGGCTTCATTGAATTCAGCACGGATTTGTTCGAACGCAGCACGGTGGAAGCGATGGCGGAACGATACGTGCGCGTATTGGAAAGTGCTGTCGTTGAACCAAGTAAAACCATCAGCAAACTGGATGTTTTAACCGCTCATGAACGGGAAGAAATCCGGCGACAATGGAGTGCTCCGCTGCCGGTCACCGAGCAGGCAACCTTGCCTCAGCGGTTTGAAGCGCAGGTCAGCCGCTCGCCTCAATCGATTGCGATTATCCATGACGGCCAGTCTCTGAGTTATGAAGAGCTGAACGAGCGCGCCAATCGGCTGGCTCACTTGCTGATTGCATCAGGCGTCGGCACGGAGCAGATCGTAGCTCTCGCCCTGCCGCGTTCGGTGGATATGGTTATCGGCATTCTGGCCGTGCTTAAAGCGGGAGCCGCTTACCTTCCTCTGGATCCGGAGTACCCGGAGGATCGATTGGCTTACATGATGGAGAATGCTTGTCCGGTATGCGTTATTACGAGCATTCACGTGATAAACCAGCTGCCGAGTTACGCACGATTCATGTGTGTTGTCGTCGATGAGCCTGAACAAGCTTTGCGATTGCAGGGTTATTCCAAGGAGAATCCAAGCGACCGCGAGCGCCTCGGGCTGCTTATGCCGCAGAATGCCGCTTATATCATTTATACTTCCGGTTCCACCGGCAAACCGAAGGGCGTGCTCGTGCCGCATCAGAATGTCATCCGGCTATTCGACTCTACCCGGCATTGGTTTCAATTTGATGAGACCGATGTATGGACTTTATTCCATTCGTATGCCTTCGATTTCTCGGTATGGGAAATATGGGGGCCGCTCTTGTACGGCGGTCGGCTCGTCGTTGTTCCGCATACGGTCAGCAGATCGCCTGAAGAAATGTTAAGCTTGCTGATCCGGGAAGGCGTGACTGTGCTGAATCAGACTCCGTCGGCGTTCTATCCATTGATTCAGGCGGATCGGGAGCAGGCGGGGATAGGGCAGAAACTGTCACTGAGGTATGTTGTGTTCGGCGGCGAAGCTTTGGAGCTTGGACGGCTCACTGATTGGTATCGGCGTCATGCCGACGATGCCCCGCGTCTGATCAACATGTACGGTATTACGGAAACCACCGTGCATGTCAGCTATAAGGAATTGAATCAAAGCCTTGCGCTGCCGGGAGCAGGCAGCCTGATCGGTGAAGCGATTCCGGATCTGCGGGTATACGTGCTCGATGCCAGGCTCCAGCCCGTTCCCTATGGCGTCATCGGGGAAATGTATGTTGCCGGCGCAGGATTGGCACGCGGGTACTGGGGTCGTCCCGACCTTACTGCCGACCGGTTTGTGGCGGATCCATACGGTCCGCCGGGGACAAGAATGTACCGAACCGGCGACTTGGCAAGACGGTTTGCTGACGGCACCCTGGATTATTTGGGACGGTCCGATCACCAGGTGAAAATACGCGGCTTCCGGATCGAGCTTGGCGAGATCGAATCGGTCCTCATCCGTCATGTGGCTCTCTCGCAGGCGGCCGTCATGGTGCGTGAGGATCAGCCCGGAGACCAGCGGCTTGCAGCTTATGTTGTCGGCAAGCCCGGTGAGTCGCTTTCGAGTACGGAGCTGCGCCGTTATGTCGCCTCGCTGCTTCCTGATTACATGGTTCCATGGGCATTCGTATGTATGGACAAGCTGCCGCTTACACCTAACGGAAAGCTTGATCGCAAAGCGCTGCCGGCTCCCGATATGGCGCCGGATGCGGATGGGCGCAATCCGCGAACGCCGCAGGAGGAAGTGTTATGCGAGCTGTTTGCCGAAATACTCGGCGCCAAGCGGGTCGGCATCGATGACAGCTTCTTCGAGCTCGGCGGTCACTCTTTGTTGGCGGTCCGGCTCATCAGCCGGGTTCGCGAAGCCCTTGGCAAAGAATTAAGCATAGCAGCTTTATTCGAAGCGCCTACCGTAGCGGGACTTGTCGACAAGCTTGAGATGGGCGGCGGCAACAGTGCGCTGCAGGTCGTGCTTCCGCTTCGGTCGCATGGAGATCAAATTCCGCTGTTCTGCGTGCATCCGGCAGGAGGATTAAGCTGGTGCTACGCCGGTTTAATGAAGCATCTCGGCATGGATTATCCGATATACGGCCTGCAGGCAAGGGGAATTGCCCAGGCGGAGGAGCTGCCGGAATCACTGGAAGAGATGACGGCAGATTACATCAATCATATCCGTTCCCTTCAGCCAACGGGGCCATATCGACTGCTCGGCTGGTCTTTGGGCGGCAATGTCGCTCAGTCGATTGCGGTACAGCTGCAGGAAGCGGGTGAAGACATTGAATTGCTAGCCATACTGGATGCTTATCCAAGTCATTATTTGCCGATCAAGGATAAACCCGATGAAGATGAGGCTTTGACCGCGCTGCTGGCGCTTGGAGGCTTTGACAGGGAAAGCATTGAAGCGGGTCTTGGGGACGCGCCGTTAACGGTAGCGGCCGCCCTTGAATTGCTGCGTAACGAGAGCAGCGCGCTCTCGTCCCTTGAGGAAGAGACGATCATGATTTTGAAGACAACCTATGAAAATTCGGTTCAATTGTTAAAGGCTTACGTTCCGAAGCGGTTTGAGGGAGACATGTTATTCTTCCACTCCACCATCATCCCTGATTGGTTCGACCCCATTGAACCGGAGATGTGGGAGCCTTATGTGGGCGGTAACATCGAGCGGCACGACATCGAATGCCGGCATAAGGATTTATGCCAGCCGGGTCCACTGGATTATATCGGCAAGTGCATTCTAAGCAAGCTTGAGGAAATGGCACCTAAAACAGTGACAACAATGGACAGGAGGGAACTCATCCATGACCAATCCTTTTGAGCAAGCCGACGGCAAGTTTCTTGTACTGATGAACCATGAGGGCCAATATTCGCTCTGGCCGGGTTTCGCGGCTATTCCGGCCGGCTGGAATCAGGTTCTGGGACTTACCACACGGGAGGAATGCGTCGCCTATATCAACAAGAGCTGGGTCGATTTACGGCCGCGGAGCCTGTATGCCGACGCCGGGTCAACACCGGAATCTAGGTCATGAGCCATGGGCTGAATTCGAAAAAGGTATTATGCATCGTCTATGTGGCAGCGATGTTTGTGGTTGCTATGGACGCCACCGTGCTGAACGTGGCGCTTCAGACGATCAGCCGGGAGCTTGAAGTGCCGCCTGCGGCATCCGGGGTTCTGAATGTCGGTTATTTGGTCAGCTTAGCCATCGTTCTGCCGATGGCGGGCTGGCTTGGCGATACATGGGGAACCAAGCGAACGTTCCTCTTGGCCCTGTCTCTTTTCACGGGTGCATCTGTATTGTGCAGCTTTGCTGACAGCTTGGCAACGCTGACCCTGTTTCGCGTGATCCAAGGCATCGGCGGCGGCTTGCTGACCCCCGTCGGCATGGCGATGTTGTTCCGCATGTTCCCGCCGGAGGAACGCGCGAAAATCTCCCGGGCTCTCATCCTGCCCATTGCGATTGCGCCTGCAGTCGGACCGATTGTGAGCGGTCTGCTCCTTGAGTATTTGACCTGGCGGTGGATCTTCTACGTGAGCTTGCCGATTGGTTTTCCCGCGATAGTGTTCGGTCTATTCTGGCTGAAGGAACATCGAGAGCCGGATGCCGGCAAACTGGATGTGCCGGGTTTGCTGCTGTCCGCGCCGGGTCTTGCGCTGGTCATGTATGCCCTGAGCCAGGGTCCGCTGCATGGGTGGAACGCCCCGCAAGTATGGAGCGCCGGCTTGGCTGGCATCCTGCTCCTTGCTGCGCTGGTGAGGGTAGAGCTAAGAACTCCAAAACCGCTGTTGGATTTGCGGCTTCTAGGGAATCGCTTGTTTCGGACGACGGGTTTCATCGCGATGTGCGCTTCGGCAGGGTTGCTGGGTATGCTGTACGTATTCCCTTTGATGTATCAGAACGCCCTGCATGTGTCCGCGCTGGATACGGGGCTGACGACGTTTCCCGAAGCCATCGGACTTATGGTTGCCTCGCAGCTCGTACCCTGGACGTATCCAAGACTCGGTCCAAGACGGGTGATCATGATGGGATTGGTGGCCACCGCGTTTATCTTCATCATGCTAAGTTTGGTAGATGCCGGGACGAATCCGTGGTTTATACGGGTGCTGCTGTTTGGCGTGGGAATTTTCCTCGGGCAAACGGTGGGAGCTGTTCAGATTGCGGCCTTTGCCACCATCCCGCCTGCTTCGATGGGACGCGCTTCGACCTGGTTCACGGTGCAGAACAGGCTTGGTCCTGCGATAGGGCTGGCCGTTCTGTCAGGCATCTTGGCTGCCGTTGGTACGGGGACTATGAGCGCGACAGGGGAGGTGGAGCCGAATCTGATGGCATATCGAGCAGCATTGCTCGGGGCTGCAGGCTTCCTGCTCATCGGTGCTGGAGCGGCGTTATGGATTCGGGATGCCGATGCGGCGTCTACGTTTCGTAGACCATCCGCCTCGAATCCAGCGAAGGAACGGACGGCCCCGGTCGAGAGCTGAACGTAAGGGATTGCAAGATATGAATGAGGAGTTTGGGATTTAAGCATTGAGCGAAAAAAAGCATGTCATGTGAGGAGAATCGGACCTACCGGAAAAAGCTGCTGCTGTTTAGAAGTTAAGGATGCAGCCTATGATGAGTAAAAAAGCGTTCGGTTTGGTTAGGTGGATATAGTGAAGGCTGTCTCTCTGTTTGTTTATGCAGAGAGACAGCCCTTTTTTACGCGTTTGAACGTATGTTATACATGGTTATGTTCCATCGGTATTCGGTTCGGAAGGGTTACTTGGGATTTCGCAAGCCTTTGGGCAGGTGATTCTTGAGCTGTCCGCCGCTGGCTTTGCCCCAACCCAGAGGTAATCCATCCGTGGTCACCAACGTCCATCCCCGGTATTCGGAAGGAATGGAGAGCACCTCTCCCCGCAAATAAGCAGCTACCTCGGCTGAATCTGAAGGCAGATCCCAGCTGCGGGCAGCTGGGCCAGGATGCAAGGACATGGCGAGGGCATGTGCCGGTTCGATTCGGTTCTTCTTCAGATGAGCCAGATGCAGACCTGCACGAGGCATCTTCAATCCTTTTAGCTGCTTGTCATTCCATGCCAAGCTCTCACTGACCGGAAGCCAGTACAGTTCCTCACCGAACAATATCGGAGTACCGCCGTTAAGCTCAAATCCTGGGATGTCCTGCTTCGCCCAATCTTGAAATGCAGTCAGGGCGGAAAGCGCAGGCGTGTGTTTGCTGCCTCGGTTTGATTTAGCCGGGGATTTACTGCTGACCGCAGAGTAACCGAGGTCTTCATTTAAAGCTTCGGGAGCCGCCGATTTGACCAAGATAGCAACAAAATGCCCCTCCCCCCGCTCCAAGTGGGGCCACAAGCGCTTCATTTCACGCAGCTCCATATCGGGATACTGCGAAAGAATGCGCTCAATCATCTCTTCATTCTCCGCCGTGTTGAACGTACAGGTGGAATAAGCCAGGGTTCCTCCCGGTTTGAGCATCGGGTACGCCTCCTGGACAATGTCCCACTGCCGGGCAACGCACAGATCCACATGTTCAGGAGACCATTCCTCAATCGCAGCGGCATCCTTTCGAAACATGCCTTCACCGGAGCATGGCGCATCAAGCATGATCCGGTCAAAGCAGGCAACGAAACGGCGGGATAGCTGATCCGGTGCCGCACTCGTAACGACGGTATTCATAATTCCCATACGTTCCACGTTCTCGGCCAGAATCCGCGCCCGTTCGGGATGGATCTCATTGGAGACAAGCAGTCCCCTGCCCATCATCTTGGAGGCAATATGGCTTGTCTTGCCGCCAGGAGCTGCCGCAAGATCCAGGATGGTCTCTCCGGGCTGAGGGTTCAACAGCTCGACCGCGGACATTGCCGAGGGCTCTTGAATATAATATAGTCCAGCAGCATGATAGGGATGTTTGCCTGGACGCAGGCTTTCATCATAATAGTATCCGGTGTCACACCAGGGAACCGGCGTCAGCTGGAATTGCCGGATGAGGTTTTTTACGCTGTCTGCGGCATGAACCGCTTTCAGCTGGTTAAGACGCAGCCCGTGGGTGCGGGGCAAATCGTAGCTGTCCCAAAAATCGCACGAGGCATCCCCGAGAATATCATTCATGCTGGCGACAAAGCCAACAGGCAATAGTTCCTTTCTCATTCGTTATATTGCTCCTTCTTTAGAATAAGGTACATGCTGTAGTTAAGGCAAAAAACCCAGTTCAGAGTTCTTTTTTTCTCTGGCATTAAGGAATCGGTCATTAGTTTATCACGTTGCCGCAGGCGTAGTAAAGAAATGTCAAGCAAAAAAAAGACCGCCCACTTCATATAGTGGGCAGCATGCGCCTGTGTTATCCGGCGGATTCCGTTGGTTCGGTTGAAGAGGTTTTTAATGACCGGTAATCGGACACCTTGTTTTTGCCGGTCGTTTTGGAATGATACATCGCTTTGTCGGCCTGCTTCATGAGTTCATCGCCGCGAACGCCTTTGCGCAGTATGCTGTAGCCGATACTGATGGTCACGATGCTCTCGCTTGCCACCCTGGCACGGATGTTTTCGGCGACCTGGGCGGGTTTGACTTTACGGTCAACCACCAGGGCGACCAATTCCTCACCGCCATACCGGCCGGTAATTCCGATACCTTCAAGCTCTTCCTCCATAATGGCGGCGACCTGCTTCAGCACTTCATCGGCTCTGGCATGGCCCTGGGTATCATTCAGCTTCTTGAAATTGTCGATGTCGCAGAAGATCGCGGATATCTTCAATTCCTGAGACGCGTAATGGTCCAGATACTTCATGAAATGCCTGCGGTTGTAGAGCCCTGTTAATCCGTCCGTTATGGCGGACCGGTAGATGGACTGCATCAGCTCGACAATGCGTCTGAACAGGATAAAGAACACGATGCTGTAGAAGAGCACTGGCAGCGCGAGTGCCAGTCCCTGAAGAACGGGCGACAGACTGCCGGAATAGGTATGTATGGCTTGCAGAATAGCCGAGAAAGCGTAAACGGCAAGTCCAATCGCATATTTGATCGGCTGTCCGATCCGCGGGGTGACTTGGGTATAAGCCAGGTAGAACGAAACGAGCTGAAAACCATCAAAATATATGCTTTGCCATATCGGGTCCAGGGTGTAAGGAAGAAATGAGGGAAGAATGAGCGGAAGCATAAGAAGTAGGGCTGACAACAAGGGAAGCCAATAATGCATGGTCTTGATTTTACGGTACAGCATGACAACCGAGACGTTCAGCAGGACAAACGAAAAAAGCTGAATGAAACGGAGGACGTCCGATTCCGGTGAAAAAACAAGTTTTCCCGTCCAAGCTGAATGGATGTTCAGACCCTCGTATGTCATAATGAAGAAGAAGGCTGCCGCCATATATATGTAAGCATTCTTGCGCTGCTTGCTGTACATAAAGAGACACATGATCAGCATCATGAGCGCGATATAAGCTCCGCATACAGCAAATATGGTGGGTAGTGGAGAAGTGGACCAGTAGCTCAATTCATAGGACAAATCGATTCACTCCTGAGTAGGGATAGGTTTCCTTTGCATGAAACATATGTTCTAATATATCATATCGAAAAAGAATCTGAAAAGAGATTTAGAGAAAGGGGGATCCCCATGAAACTTCTTCAAGCATTATTCTTCCCTCCTGAACAGCCGGGCGGCGTCTCGTCCATGATTCCTTATTTGCAGGAGCGTTTTCATTCCTCCCGTTGGGAGATGGAGATGTTCTGGCTGCCCAAGCGGATCCGCAACAAAGGCCAGGAGGATCCGATATTCCACACCTTTGATTGGAAAGAGTTCGAAGACAGTCCGATCGTAGCCAAATACCTTCAGACCTACCGGGATTACCTGTGGTGGACACGTCTGCGTCTTCAAAAGCCTTATGATCTTATCCATAGCCATCATCCGATTGCAGGCATGTCGATGAAAGCCGTATTCCCTGAGGTTCCGCTCATCCAAACCGTGCATTCCAGTTACGAGCGCGAGCTCATCCTGAACGGAAGAATCAAAGAAGGAGGGCTGGAGCACAGATTTCTGGTCTCTTTATATAAGGAGCTTGAGCATATCAGCGACCGTCTGTTGACGGTGTCGAACTCCTTCAAGGATTACATGGCTCCGTACGTGAATACGCCCGAATCGATCGGGGTCATCCATAACGGATTTGATGATAAACGATTTAAACCGGTGCCTCATGAAAATGCGGTTCCGCAGTTGATTACGGTATGCCGTCTGGTACCTGCAAAAGGATTGGATATTCTGCTCCAAGCCTGCGCGGAACTGAAACGCAAAGGGTATGATTACGTCCTCCATATTATCGGCGACGGACCTTCCCGTCAGGAGCTCGAGGAGATGGCCAAAACCTTGGACATCTACCAGGAGACGATTTTTTACGGATATACGCTGCATCCTGAAGAGTTCATGCCGTTCTTTGATATCTTTGTACTGCCTTCAAGAGCGGAGGCGTTCGGCTCGGTGTTCGCAGAAGCGGCACTCAGCTGTCTTGCCCTGGTAGGCACCGATGTCGGCGGCATCGCCGAGCAGATTGAGGATGGGGTAAACGGTCTGCTGGTACCGCCGGAGGATCCGATGGCACTCAGCGTTGCGCTTGAGAAGGTCATCAGCGATCCGCTCTATCGTTACGAGCTCGCCCGGACCGCTTCGGATAAGGCGAAGAATCAATACTCCCTGTCCAGATCCGTGAATGAACTGAAAAAAATGTATTTGAAATTTCAACCTAAGATAGAGAGTTAGGGATCGGTTATGACTTCTTTTCGATTTATGCATGCTGCAGATTTACATCTGGACAGTCCGTTTATCGGCATAAGCGGACTCGATGACAAGCTGCGGTCGTTCGTACAGGAATCTACGTTCAGGGCGCTGGAGCGCCTCGTTAAACTCGCCATCGACGAGCAGGTTGATTTTATCGTCATCAGCGGGGACATCTACGACAGCTCCAACATTTCGCTGCGTGCGCAGCTTCGCTTCCTGGATTCCCTTAACCGTCTGGGAATGGAAGGGATTGCGGTATATGCGATCCATGGCAATCATGATCCGCTGGACAGCACCAAGCTGTCCATGACGCTCCCCTCCCATGTCCATGTGTTTGGGGCCGAACCTGCAAGCGTAACGGCTGTTCGCCGATCGGATCGTCAAGAAGTGGCGGTCATCGCCGGCATGTCGTACCCGACCTCGAAGGTCACGGATAATATTGCGTTACGCTATCCTGCCCCGTCATCCGGGCTCTACCATATCGGACTTCTGCATGCGAATGTGGATGGGGATCCCCAGCACGAAACCTATGCACCCTGTACAAAAAGGGAGCTGATCCAGGCCGGATTTCATTATTGGGCGCTCGGACATATTCACTCCCGTCGAACCTTGCAGGAATCTCCTTATATTGTGTATCCGGGCAATGTCCAGGGACGTCATGTTCGGGAGACGGGGCCAAAGGGATGTTATATCGTCGATGTGGATGGGGACTTCAACACAAAGCTGAGCTTCCATGAGCTCGATTCCATGCGCTGGAACATCGTTGAAGCGCCACTAGATTCCTGTCAGGATGTCGATGAATGGAGACGCTCGCTGGAATCCATTCTGAGTGAAATAGCCACAGCGTACGCGGATGGACTGAGCATGATCCGTGTTCGGATTACCGGACGAGGTCCGGTTCATCGTCAGCTTGAAGGCGGATATGTGCTCGATGAGCTGCTGACCGATCTGCGGAGAAGAGAGGCCGCGAAGGGGCAGACATGCGGCTATCGGGGATGCGTCTGGATCGAGAGCTTCTCCCTTCATTCCGGGGACGCGATCGACAGGCAGAGGCTGCTTGCGGAAGACAGCTTTGCAGGGGACTTGCTTCGTCTTGTTCGAGGAGAACAGGGACGGGTTCAAGATCCTGACGGGGTTGTTGCCAAGAGCCTGGAGCCTCTGCTCGAGCACGCGGAAATCCGTTCTTTGCTGGACGAGATCAGTCCCGAGGAAATGCTGGATTGGGTAAGTAGAGCAGAGGAACTGACCTTAGGGTTATTGCTCCGCGACCGTTCGCAAGGGGAAGGTGCCGGTATATGAGACTAGAGCGGATGAACATTCAAGGCTTCGGAGCCGTCCGGGACAAGAGCCTTGCGATCGATGCTCCTGTAACCGTGTTGTATGGGCCGAATGAAGCGGGAAAGAGCAGCGTCCTGTATTTTATCAGAGCCATGCTGTACGGATTTCCGGGCAAGGGCTCGCCGGCAGAACGCGGCGAGCCTTCGGGGGAAGGCGTTCACGGCGGCGAGCTGCGTTTTCTGGATAAGGAGGGAGTGCCTTGGGTGATCCGGCGCTACAGCCGTTCCAGAGAAGGACATTCAGCCACCGGCAGAGGCGAGCGCGTACATATTCATAAACTAGCGGATAACGGGATCGTGATCGAACTTGGACAACAGGAGCTGGAGCAATATGCCTTGGGCGGCGTGTCCAGGGATATGTTTCGTCAGCTGTTTGCCATCTCGTTAAGCGAGCTGCAGGAAATCCGCAGTCTGCAATCTGCCGAGATGAGCGGTTACCTGTTCCATGCCGGAATCGGCGGCGGGGGCAATATACTGGAGGCCGAACGCAAGTTGTCCCAGGAGATGGACAAGCTGTATAAGCCGCGTGGAAAGGTTCAGCATACAGCTAAGCTGCTGCAGTCCATCGAGCATTTAAGAACCCAGGTTTCGGAGAGTCGGACTTTCGTTCCCCGCTATAACGAGACCGTTACATCCATTCTGGAAATACAGGAACGGTTGAGCCTGCTGGAGCAGGAGCGTACCAGGGACGCCGAGGATTTGTCGCTGCTTCGAAAAGCGCAGGAGATTCGTCCGGCTTGGCTGGAATGGCGTGAGGCCAAGTTGGAATTGAAGGAACTGATGGACAGTGACAACTTTCCTCCGGATGGAATCACCCGCTACGAAAAGATGCAGGAGGAGGAGCGCCTTCTCCTCGCCCAGTCGATTCGCACCGAGCGGGCGATCGAGGATGCGGAGCATAAGCTGAGCGCTCTCCCCTTGAATGGTTTCATGGAACAGTATGGCGAACGGATTGAGGAGCTGTGGGCGAAACGAAGTCTGCACGAAGCCGGAAACCGGGAGCTTGCCGAGCTAACGGCCGAATATAAATCTCAAGAGATTCGGCTGGAACAGCTGCTTCGGGAAATTGATCCGGCATGGACCCGGCAAGAGCTGCTGGCTCTGCCTTTATCCACCTCGGAGCGCGAGGAGGTACGGCGAATCAGTACGGCCTTTGCCGGGTATGATCGCCGGATGGAGGCGCTGTTCATTGAACAGCGCGGGGCCCAGCGTTCTGCAGCGGCAGCCGAATCGGCCCTGCGAGAAGCCAGGCGGCAGCTGCGCGAGGAGATGGACCGGGGACAAGAGGCTTTTGCCATGATTAAGCCGGCAGCGCCCCAGGAGACCGCCGCACTGTGGAATCAGCTGCAGCTGGAGATCGAGCGTTGGCGTGAACGGAGATTGACCCGAACTCAGCCTGAGCCTGCTTCCACGCGTCAGTCGTCGAGGGACAGATTCCCTCAGATGTACGCGGGTCTGTTGGCGGGAATGGCTGTTATGACATTCCTGCTGGTAGCCGTATTGTTATGGACGGCAACCACGGAAGCCGCCGTGGTCTCAGGTATCGTGATGCTGATTGGTATGGGTTATGTTTTCTGGAGCGGTCAACGCAGCCGGGAGGTTTATGGTGCGGCTTCGAATGAGACCCAGGTTCAAGACGGGCAGGGAACGGAGCATGTAGATCATCTCTATTCCAGGCTCGTCTCTGCTCCTTACGCGGCGGCTACAGCAAGCACGATTCCGGGCAGTCGAAGGGACAAAAACGCAGCTCTCGCTCGCGACCCCTTCATGGTGGAGGCGCAGATGCGCGAGCTTCGATCCGTGATGGAGGGCTGGCAAGCATGGAGGCAGCGGCTTGATCGATTGACGTCCGATTGTGCGGCGGCTGAGGAGAAGGCTGCGCTGCAAGCGACTGAACTACTAACGGTTCAGGGCGCCATTGATCAGGAAGAGAAGCGATATTTGGAGCTGGAACGGCAGTGGGAGAATTGGCTTATGTCCCGATCACTCCCGCAGAGTCTGTCGCCTGACGTGATGCTGGACGTATTCGTCAAAGTGGAGCAGGGGCAGGAGCTGATCCGGCAGCAGAAATCGCTTGGAGTGAAAATGGACGTGCTGTTAAAAGAGGCGGAGGATTACATCATCCAATGCAATGAGATCTTTGCGGCGGATCCCCAAGGAGACGCTAACGGCAGCCGAATCCCAACCGTCGCTGAGCTCGGCAACGTCCATTCCAGATGGAAGACCTATCAAGAGGACTCAAGACAGAGGAAGGCTCTTGCAGAGCGAATACAAGAGCTGCGCAAAGAGGGGGCTGCGATTGCAGAGGAGCGGGAAGGGCTGCAGCTGCGCAAAGCGGCTCTGATTGCATCGTCCCAATCGGCAGACGAAGAGACCTTTCTTCGTATGGGAGCTGCTGCGAAGCGCCGTGAGGAACTTGTTCGCACGATCCGCCATCACGAAATTACCATGTTCAGCGGATGGGATGAAGCGGGTCGCCGGCAGCTTGAACAGCTGTTGGAGCTGACGGATGGTGCGGAACTTGAAGCACAATGCATCAAGAAGGAGGAAGCCGTATCCGCCGCGCTCCGCCTGCGGGACGAGCTCCAGGAACGGCGGGGGCGGCTGCTTCAGGAGAGAGAGTCACTGGAAGCAGCGGGAAATCAGGATTCCGCCCTGCAGCAGCTGGAGGAGCAGCGATCGGCCCTGCGGGAATTAGTCTCGCAATATGCGGTACGTTCGATGGCCTCCGAATTTATCAAACGCACGCGCCGCATGTACGAGGAAGAGAAGCAGCCGCAGGTGCTGCAGCTGGCATCCCGGTACTTCTCCATACTGTCCGGCGGCATGTACAGCCGGATTGTCATGCGGATGGGGGATCAGAGCCTGCTGGCAGAACGCCCGACTGGTGAATGGGTGGAGAGCTGCAGGCTAAGCCGCGGCACGGCGGAGCAGTTATATTTGGCGATGCGGCTCGGTTTGATCCAATCGATGCAGCATGCGGCGGGGTTGCCGTTATTGCTTGATGATCTGTTTGTTAATTTTGACGGGGAACGGCTCGGATATGCGCTCGAGCTTCTCTCAGAATTGTCGCAAGACCGGCAAATCGTGATGATGACGTGTCATCGACATGTTGCGGAGCAAACCATGGAACGCATACCCAATGCACAATTCATCACGATGCAGCCATAAGAAGGGGGCTTCCCAAAGGCAGATTTACCATCCTTTGGGAAAGCCCCTTTATTTCCCCCTGATTTCGGGGATTCCGAACAAAGTCAGTCGGAGCACCCAGAGCAGACACAATCCCCCGAACATCGGGTAGAGGAGAGAGAGCAAGGAACTGAATCCGAACTGGCTGAAAAAATAACAGAACACCATGATACCAAGGGTAATCACTCTGGGCGAGAGCGAGGTTCGCTGCTGAACCTGCAGGGTAATGCCGTAGATATTCGCCACGAAGGTGCTGAAAATTTCAAGGAAGATCAGAATGAGATAGATGATCTGCACCAGCCAGCCTAGCTGGTTGGCGATGCTGCCCATCGGGATTTCGAATTGGGCGATGCCGGGCATATGGGCGGACATCGCAAAATGTGCTGCCATCAGCATAAAGCCTACACCCGTACCTCCAATGATGCCTCCCCAGGTTACGGTGCGGGCGCTTTCGGTCTGGCTCCCGAGCGGGACCAGCACCGGCATCGCCATTACCAGGTTAAAGGCGGTGTAGAGCAGGGGCGCAAGCCAAACCGAAGGCAGGCTGTGGTCCGTAGTCAAGGTTAAGAATCGGGTGGCACCCGGCGTTTGAATCGTCTGAGAAATAATCGCAAGCGATAAGGTTAGCATCATGGGCACAACGAGACTATTCATCGTCATGATGGACTGGATGCCTTTTCTGAGAATGAAATAGGTTCCGATCATCGTGACAAACAACCCGGTCTGGTAATTCAAATTTAGATGCTCCACAAAAACAGAGCCCGCGCCGGCAAGCATGATGCTGTTGACTCCAAGCAAAATGATAAACATAAAGAGGCTGATCCACACGCCGGCTTTCTCTCCAAACAGGAATTTGTTCAAGTCCTCAAAGGATTTGGCCCCGATCCGCCTGGATATCGTCATGATTTTCGTTCCGAGCCAAATGAATAGTCCTGTCGTAAGCAGAATGGTAAGGGTAGCCCAGTGACCATATTGGGTAAAGAATTGAAGGATTTCCCGTCCGGTAGCAAAGCCAGCGCCAACGATGGTTCCGATATATGTAAAGGCGATCTGTAAAACACGAATAGAATTACGCAAGCCCCGCATCCCCCTTGAAAGTTAATCGTTCTGCATAGTACAAGGTATGCTTGGCTCAGCTGGGACATGACTCCTACCTGTCCCAGGTCCTTGGCCGGAGGCATGACCCATGATTAGTTCCGGGCAGCGGAGATCAATGTCAGGAATGATGACGGAAACCGTACAGTTAAATGACGGAGTATCCGTTTATACTTGCCGTACAGGGAGGAATATGTTACTTTTACGACAAAGGAATCGTGGGAGGTCTTTGGGATGGATTGGTTGAAGGAGCGGATCATCAAAGAAGGTGTCGTGTTGTCGGATCAGGTGCTGAAGCTGGATGCCCTGCTGACGCATCAAGTGGACCCGGCTTTAATTATGGATATGGGCCGGGAATTTGCGGCGAGATTTAAAGAGAGCGGCGTGACCAAGGTCGTGACGCTGGAATCCTCCGGCATTTCTGTTGCATTTGCCGCGGCGCTTGAATTGGGAGTCCCCATGGTATTCGCCCGGCGCAAAAAAACGCTGCTCGCCGATCCAGACGCCTTATGTGAGCGGGTTCCGTCTTTCACCAAGGGCATTGTCACGGACATTATGGTATCGCGCCAGTTTATCGGTGAAGGGGATAAATTGCTCTTCATTGATGACATTATCGCGAACGGAGACGCTGCAAGAGGCCTGATCAAGATCATTGAACGGGCAGGGGCGGAATTAATCGGGCTTGGCGTTGTGATTGAAAAGAGTTTCCAGGCCGGAGCGAGAACGCTGCGCGAACAGAATGTTCATGTGGAGTCGCTTGTCACCATATCGTCGCTTGAGGACGGCAAGATTACGTTCAGCTAGGATCAGGATTATATCAAGCGCTTATGGCATGACAGGATAGAGCTGAAAGGTAGGCCTTAAGTCATGAACGTTTGTACCCTGGCCTTTGGCGTGCGTAATCATGGAAATTCGTAGACGAATTTAAATGCATTTCAGCCTAAAATCACAACAAAATCTTTTCGCCTCCGTGATTTTCGCTTATAATAAAGAGGTAGGCAAGAGAGAGGAGGCAGCACCATGGGGAAACAACCTGTAACCGAGCCGTTTTTGATTGAGAAGCTGAATGAAGCAAAGGTACATTTTGAACGTGCTTTGGATTGTAAACATACGGAGTTTGATGATCTATATCCCTATATGATTGAACATCCTCAGTTTTTCTGGTACAAACGCTATGTTGCCTGGTCAGAACTGCTGACGATTGCCGGATTGTGTGAGGAGGTTTCCTTCGAGTGGAAGGAACAGTTTACGCCTCAGCAGGTAGAATATATCGAAAAGCGCGTCATGTCTTCAACCGTTCTGGATTTTTGGTACGAGAAGAATGACAGTATCGAGCCGGCACAGCGTTAATGGGTATATAGAACATCTCTTAGTCGGGATGTTTGTCGATATCGCAACGCATTCAAAAGACCTAAATGATCTCATTTAGGTCTTTTTTTGCACAGTAAGTTTATGAAGGAGGTATGGTGATGATTAGCGATGAAAGACTTGATGAGCTTAGGCTCTCCGGCGAATTGGTCCGGGTTGTGCGGGATGGCTTGGAGACCAATGATATTATAGGCTTTGTCGTAGCCTGGGACCCCGAGCAGGTCATTATACGCCGCAGAAACCGGCGGGTCGTTAAACTGGATCGCCGCTACAGCTACCAGCTTAAAAAAGATCCAAGAGTAAGCCCGATCGAAGAGTAGGCATAGATCTCGCACTCGTCGGACAACTTAACCTCGCATCAAATTTTTTGTGGAAGAGGTGCTTTAGGTTATGGAAATGTCCAATGACAAGGTTTCGGCTTATAAGAATGAAATTCTGAATTTGAAGCAGAGCATGCCGGATATGGCAGAGGCGTATCATCAGTTCACCCGCGTCTGCTTTCAGGATGGCGAGCTGGATGAACGAACGAAGCAGCTGATCGCACTCGGGATCGGACTGTTTGCCAATAATGAGCTGTGTACCTTCTATCATATGGAGGAAGCTCGTGCGAAGGGAGCCTCGGATGCGCAGATTATGGAGGCTGTAGCCGTGGCGTCTGCCGCCAGTGCGGGACATGCTCTCTCGCAGGGACTGACCCGCGTGCAGCATAATCTTCATTGATTCGCGATCACCAATAACCGTCTCACCGGAGCAATCTTGTTCAGGGGGAGACGGTTATTCTCTGTTTAAGGGGCAGCGATTTAGCGGGCGGAAACAGCTGCAGGAGGATGGGCTTGCTCAGAGGACTCGGTCTCGGGCGAGACCAGTCCAAGATAGGCTCGCATGCGGTCCATCATCTCCTCACGGAAGGATGGCCATAGAATGTTCATCGAACCAATGTAACCCCGACATGCATATCGCGCCTGGATTCCTTCCTGGTTTTGCCCGATATCATACACCTTGATCGCCCGCTTGGTAAATTCTTGCTTCACCTCACGAAGAAGCACAGCAGCCCGCTTGGCCCCGTTCCCCACAACCTCTACATACAATTGAGGGCTCTTGAAGACACCGCTCTCCTGAATGATTCGGCAATCCCTTTCAAACACCTTATGGATGCACATCAGCAGCAGGTAACTTTTGATCAATGCTCGTTCCTCCGTCGTAACAGCCGGTATGGCCATCAACATCACCGCCTTTATATAGAAAATGGTCATTGAATGAGAACTTATGTTCTTATTTTAACCGAAAAACAGGTTTTTAATCAAGTTCAAAAAAAATGTTGACTCGATTCACATGGCGTGATATTATATATCTTGTCGCCGCTGATAAGGACTTGTCTCCTATAAGCGATGAACATGATACGCGGTCGTGGCGGAATTGGCAGACGCGCACGGTTCAGGTCCGTGTGGGCTAACCCCCGTGGAGGTTCGAGTCCTCTCGACCGCATTCTTCTAAAGAAGCTCGTAAACTTGCTTTTTAGCAGTTTACGAGCTTCTTTTGTGTTTAGATTTGGAAGGGGCGGGATGTAAGACTTTAACCAAAATAAATGATGCGCGTATTATATTAAATAATGAAATATATGGATAGTTGAAAGAAGGGATTGCCTTGCCAGCTAAGTCATTGGATCCTCAGGAGCAGCTCGCGGCCTATGCTTGGCTGCAAGCATTGGGGACGAATATTGCCGCGCTTGGTCAAACGAAAATGTTGTCCAAAAGAAGGAAGCAGCAGGATGAAGGTCAACGGCTCTCCATCCTTGGAAATGCGATGCAGTCGATAGCCAACGCCGCTCAGGCTAAAATTACCGCGGAGCTGCGGGGCACGGCTGCGAATAAGAAAGCCAACGATTTGACGGTGGCCGGCAATCTTCTGCAATCCGTCGGAAATGCGCTGCAGGTCATTGCGGGAGCGAGAGATTCCTGAATGACGATGCTTTTTACTTTTTGAAGGGGAGCTGAACCGAATCAATAAGGAATATGAAACAAGACGTTTTCCGGCGACGGGAAGTGTCTTGTTTTTATTTCTTAGTAAAAAGGTTGTGTGTCTATGCTGAATGCACCTTGCTTACATATTTGCATACCTTTTCTCAAACAATACGGTTAGGTGTACATTAGCATGAAAATGAATGGAAAGGGGAGTAACCATGCGGAACGTATATAAAAAATCGGCTATCTTGCTGTGTGTGATATGGATCCTCGTGAACGCAGGTCAGATCGGATATGGGGCGGGAGTGATGAGGATCCCAGCGGCAGCTTCTCATCATCAAGAAACAAAAGAGATGCACAAAGAATCCGGGAGCAGCAGGCATGGTCAAGAAGCGAAAGTTAAAAAGTTAGCCGTCATCATCGATGATTTTGGCAATGATCAGAAAGGGACTCAGGAAATGCTCAATCTGCCTGTCAAGATCACGGTCGCCGTGATGCCTTTTTTGTCGACAAGCGTGAAGGACGCCGAAGCCGCGCATCGTCAAGGCCATGACGTCATTATCCATATGCCCATGGAGCCAAAGCAAGGACGATCTTCCTGGCTTGGACCGGGTGCCATTCTGAGTTCGCTCACCGATGAGGAGATTCGTAAACGCATGGAAGAGGCAATCGATTCGGTCCCTTACGCCGTAGGGATTAATAATCATATGGGCTCCAAGGTTACCGGGGATGAGCGGGTCATGTCCATTGTACTCGAAGTATGCAGGGAGAGAGGGTTGTTCTTTATCGACAGCAAGACAAACTACCGCAGCGTGGTTGGCAAATTGGCAGCGGAGAAGGGGATGCCGTCCATCGCCAATGACATATTCCTGGATGATGTTCATACCGTTCAGCACGTGAGCAAGCAGCTGCAGACTGCGGCACAGCATGCGGAAGAGAGAACATCCTGCATTGCCATTGGCCATGTCGGCAAATATGGAACGCGAACGGCAGAAGCACTGAAAGGAACCATTCCGAAACTGCAGACAAAGGTGGAGTTTGTCGGTATCAGCGATCTGGTCAGAGAGCATTCAAGCTGGAGGCCTGATCCGCTTCGTGCGCATTAGCGCAATTGCAGAACCGATGGCAATGTAATGGCATTGTGAGTAACTGGACGGTAAAAGGTTATCGGGCAATGGTCAGCCCACTCCCTGCACGGCCATAAAAAACAATAGCCTTCCATACAAGGCCCCGGTGATTCGGATCCCTATATGGAAGGCTGTACTTATGTTGAGGTGCATTCAATTTATCGGATACGGGAATCGGTGAGCTTGAATTGTCCTACCAGCTGCTGCATGGATTTTGCAATAACTTCAACATTGCCGGAAGTGTACCTTACGCTTTCGATTTCCTGTGTAAGCTCCTGTACCTTGCTCTCCACATCCTTGGAAATCTTCCGGTTCTCCTTGCTGACCGATGCAATTTTCTCCATGAGCTGTACCACTTTATCAACAGCCTGATGCTTTCGCAGATCATCCTCGGCAGCGGCGGCGAGCAACTCGGAGGCGGCGGAAACCAGCAGATTCCCTTCTTGCACGACCTTGGTACCTTCCTTCATTGATAGCACGGCTTGCTGGGCGTCTTTATAGATATGGCTGATAATTCGATGGACCTCTTCTGTGGAATGTCTGGTCAGTTCGGACAGCTTCCGGATTTCGCTAGCAACCACGGCAAATCCTTGTCCGTGTTCTCCGACCCGCGCCGCCTCAATCGAAGCATTCAGGGCCAGTAAATGGGTTTGGGAGGATATTTGCTCGATGGCGTGCAGCACGCCGGTGACCTCCTGAACGGTTCCCATGAAATTCCGGATCGTCTGATTCGTTTCCTCGACTTTTGAGGAGATATGTGACATCTTGTCTCCGATACGGACCACTTCATTCTTGGCTACATCAATCTGTTGATTCGCTTGCCGTTCCAGCTGGCGTAGGGTCTCCCGCATCTGTTCCGCGCTTTCCTTCACCGCATCGATATCCTGCAGCTGGCTGCGCATGCTGCGAATCATCTCGCTAATGTTGCCACTGACACGCTGTGCGGAGGTAACGGTGACGGCCGTTGTGTCATTCATGACCAGTTGGCTGGCGGAAACATCGCCTGCCGTTAATTTCACCTGCATCATGATGCTTTCCAGGGAGTCGATCATATTATTGATCCATTTGGCTAATTCGCGCGTTTCGTCCTGATCGAATCGGTGAATATCCAGCCTCTGCGTCAAATCGCCGCTGCCTTCGGCATTCATGCGGATGAACCGGCTGAGGTTGCGAAGACGATCTGCGAAGCGCCCGATTTCTTTACGGCCGACCAGGGAAGAGGTAAGAAGGCCAGAGACCAAGCAGGCGAATCCTCCTACAATTGCGGCGAATGCAGGTGACCCATAAGCAGCAGCAACATAAACAATGAGAGCGATCAGAATACTGGACAAAAGGGTGGATCCGCCATGGAGCTTAGCGTGTCTAAAGCGAATGCTGCGAATGCGGTAAACCTCTTCCAAATCTCCTTCGCACATCATTCCCCAAACATCCGGACAATGGGGCAAGCGGAACGTGACGCCTTTGCCGATCACGGAAATGTGGCGGTAATCGGAATATCCCGGAAAGACCACGAACAGATTGCTTCCGTTCGCAATGGTATTGGCTACTCCCGGGTGCAGCTGACCCGTCGCCGGATCGGTGAAGATAAGCTCAAGCTCGGTATGCTCTTTAACGGAAACGGTTCCCCAATCGGTGGTAACACCGTCCTTCAGGTTCTCGCCATGAGTAAAGGTTCGATCTTCAAACCTGCTTCTGGAAAGAGCGGTTCCGGGAGCGATGTGATGATTCATTTCGGGCTTGGACATGAAAATGTAGTTGTCGCCGGAATCAGGGTAAACGTGGCCGGATTCCCGCTGGATTAAATCTCCGATCACGTCATTCGGCACACGGCCGCACAGGATGCCGGCAAACGTGCCGTTCGTGTAGATGGCATTCATGAACAGGAGCGTCATTTTGTCGTGAAAGGTAGAGGATCGCGGGCCAATGGTCAACGTGATGGGGTCGGCATATGGCCCAAAGAGCAATTTGCCGGTGTCTGAACCGGTAAGATAGGTGATCGCTTGGCCCAGAGGGCTGCTGTTGCTATAGCTGGCTCCAATGTGTGAAGCATATGTAGAGTACGTGACTTCACCAGAGGGGTTCAACAAGAATAATTCCGTAAAGTCGGTAGCGCGCGAATACAAGGCAGAGAAGAGCTGTTCCTGATTCAACCGGGTGTCTGAAGACAAAGGGCGAGGACGTTCGCTGCCGACTTGCGAATCATGGGGGTTATCCTTGTTCAGCTGCTCCTTCAGTCGTTCCAGATGTCCCCAATACTCATAACTCCAAGTGAACAGCAGGTCTTTACGCGTTTCGGCAATACCTTCGAATATGTCTTCAACATCGTTCTTCAAATTACGATTCAGACGCCATGAAATCCAGAGCGGAAGTCCCTGGCGATAGCCAAGCCAGTCCAACATCGCGATCTCCCCCAATTCCTATTTGAGTAATCTATCTTTCTATATGTTAGTTATACTATCATAATATCCCGAAATTTCTATCACAATTTCAAAAAAAATGATACTTTTTTCATATTGATGTTAATTAAAGTTACATAATATAAGGCTGATAGACCTAATTATTGGAGCAGGCAGGTCTATATAGCAAAAAAACAGCCCCTAACTACAGGGCTGTTAAATAACTGATAATCCCGTCGGCAATGGCCTCGGCGATCTGCATTTGACCGTTACGGCCGGTTAATAATGTCCGGTCCTCCATATTGCTGAGAAAGCCGGTTTCGACAATGACGGCGGGTACTTTGGTTTGATTCAGCAGATAATATGGTTTACCTACCATGATGTGATTGTTGTTACGGTAAACCAGATTCAACTGCTCTTGAATGGTGTCCGCAAGCAGGGTGCTGCGTCCCTCGGATTGATGCAGAACGATGCCTCCGCGCTTGGACGAGTTCTTTCCCCAATTCACATGAATGCTGACCACCAGCTTGGTCGGGATTTCACTGCTGAGCTGCTTGCGCTGCGACAGATCGCGGCGATGTCTCGAGGAGCTTCGATGCCAACGGTTGTCGTCGCTAAGCGCGTAATCGGCATCGCGGTTCAGGACGGCATGATAACCTTCCTTGCGAAGCAGCATGAACAGTCTGCGCGAAATGGCCAGGTTGATATCTTTTTCGAGAATGTCTCCATACGACGTTCCTCCATCGATTCCGCCATGCCCCACATCGATCATAATGACATCATGGGCAAAAGGGTGCAGTTGCCTTAGTTCTGACTGGTCGACCTCCTGCCCTGAAGAGTGGGTGGATTCCGGCGTTTCGGTCAGAAGCCTTGTTGTCGATATGGGGATGGGATGAACGGGGCGCGTCATGGCTTGCTCCTTCACTGGATAGGCTTCCATAACAGAACTCGGGAGTACCAGTGTAAAGAGAAGCATCCATACCATGGCTGTCTTAATCATGTTGGCTCCCTTCTTTCACGTAAAATTTTCGGCTTTTTTAGAATGTGCATTTGGCGGAAAAATCATGCTGTTCAAGTGCGTGCGTCTAGAATCGATCGAAATGGAGCAAACTGATACTGGGATGTGGAAAAACCATAAGGAGTTGATTCGTATGGCTAGCGGCGATGAATTGATCAAGTACATTACCGAACGCGTGGTTCATTATATAGATACGCCTAAGGACGTTCGGCGCCAGGCGAAGGTGAAGGAATCCTGGACCACAAGGTGGTTCGGCATGATTCCGCTCTCCATGTCGCTGTGGAAAGAGGATGTAACCACCAAACGCAAAAAAAAGACAAAGTAGCTGCTGCTGCATGTTATTATGAATCCGCATTTTGTACATCGTGCGAGTTGCTTCATGTGCGCACGATCTCCGGTTTGGGGCGACCAAGCTCCTGGATGGCTGTCGACCCATGTGGGTGAACATGTTGTAAAACGCCGTGAAATCATAAAGGACGCTGCCCTGTGAAAGGGCCGCGTCCTTTTGTCATTTATGGCATATTTTGCAGGAATGAGGGCTGTTGTATGGGATGGCATATGATATTCGTAAATCGCTTGTTAGCTGCCGAAGCCGTATTCTTCCGGCTGAGCATAAAATTGTCCCTGCCCGATTAACCGGGATGCCGGCAGGAAACGGAGGGTGTCCGTATTCCGCAAGGGAACCGAAACATATAGCGCAGCCGGGTTCTCCTGATTCCCCGATGACCAGCGATGCCAGCCGGTTAAGTTAAAAGGTGCGCCGTAAGCGGCATTGCCTTTTTTGGACTTGAATATCAGGGTGGAGTGCTCCTGCAGTAAATTCCGCAGATCGGCGCTGCTTCGGGCCGTTAGATTGCTTGAGGTCAGCCACAGCAGATTATCGTAAGGATCAAGAGAGTCCCCGGATGCGATGGAGGGCGTTCCGGCAAACCAACGATTCGACGTGGATGAAGCCACGAGTCCTTTGGCTGCGGCAGGCAGGGATATGGATACCGGCTTAGTCTTTGTTTGTGTCTTCTGAGGCTCATCCGGGAGCGCTTCGCTGTTCAGTGCACTAAAATAGACTGGCTTTTTGCCGGGGAGCTGGACCTGCCAGACAGGGGATACTTCATACAGCTTACGCACGATGCTCCCTTGAGGCAATGATCCTCCGGCCTTCATAAGACCTTCCGCAGCGAGCCGCTCTTTCAGCGGAGCTTGGCTGTAGGGAAGGGTCGAGCCGATCCCGTATTCACTTAGGATATATCCACCCTCTTCTCCTGCACTGATAATCATGTATCCTTGCGGCAGTCCTTCAGCAGAAATCGTGACCAGCCAGCCGTGCGTGCCCGGACCGAGCGGGGTGAATTCGAGTTTTGCTTCGTCCCAGGTCGTAAATGGCGCATGGGCCGATAATTGAGCGACGGTCTCCTCAGCAAAGTCCATCAAACTCCCGGGCACCTGAGCCACGGCTTTGTTCGGATTAACACCTGAAATACCTAATATATGATGATCCGCTGTAAACGGAGTGCTTGTCAGACTAAGGCTATCCGCAGAATTGGAAACATCGGCTTGGCTTGCAGCAGCTATGCTTGCCTGCGGCTGGACCGTGCTGAACGACAGGATGGTCGTTACGATAACGGAGACAGACAACATTCGATATCGGCTCAACTGCTTATTATAGGGTGATCTGGGCTTAAAATCCTTGTCATTAGGGTTATGAAGTTTCATGTTCCACCGTTTCAAATCATTAACCGCCTTTCCTTGGCCCTACGCGCCATGGATGTGATGGAATCATCATATCGGACAAGCTCTGCAAAGGCTGTTGCAAGCTGTCGCGGCAGGAGAAGGGAGAATGGTTCTTTTTTTGCCTGCTTTTGTAGAGGGGCGTCATGATGACGCACCCACAGGCGAACATAGATGAAATAGACCGCAGGTTATGACGGACAAGCTCAATTTCGGCTCGTACTGCCACTGCATTTCGGACCGGCGGTTCTTATATTGCTCCTCGATGAGCGCTTTTTTCTCTTCGTCCTGCTCCTTGAGCAGGTCCTCGTAATAGCTGTCGATGACCAACAGTTCATCTTCAAGACGTTCTCTTGCTTTTGTGGCCCAGTCATAGTCGAGCTTGCTTAGCTTGTCGATGAGATGGTTCTCCAGCGCATCTACGGCCTGCTGCAAGGTGAGCGCAGCCGGGCGGACATGAACGCTCTCCGGCAAGCGGGGCGTCAGTTCGCGTCCATTCAGGACCGCCGGGAAGTCTTGGGCGATCGAACGGCTGGATAGTGAGATGCCGAGAAAAAACAATTCCTCCCGCTTCAGATCACAGCTGAACTCCACCTTGAAACAGACGCCCAGCCACTGCTCATACGGAGTGGAACGGGCTCGCGGACGCGGCTCGGTCTCGCGCTGCTGGAACAGATAGACGCATTTGCCTTCCTCCCGGGAAGCATTCCAGATCTGTGCGAGCCGGCTGCTGCCGTAGCCGATGTTCTCCCGCTGAATGCGGCCGGGACCAAGGATAGGCAGCACCGGGGCATTCCCATAAAAGCGGGCCAGGAGCGGATCCTGCGCAGGCGCAGCGAGCTGCGCTTTGGTTTCGGCTTCTTTGGTCTTTGCCAGCCGTTCGTCGTATTTTTCCGGATCAAACACGAAATTGAACGACAACGTTTCGGCGGGAGCGCCGGTACGTTCCACGAAGCCCCAGTAATACGGGCGGTTGGTGAGCATTTTGTCAGCTTGCGGCGACAGTTTCACGGTGACGTGCTCAGGCGATTTTTCAATGACGGTGCATTCGGTGGCTTCCAAATAGGCCATGAAGTGCTGCTGCACCTCCTGCGGCGTCATGGTCATATTAGGCCTCTTCCTCTCTCAGATTTTCTTCGACGATGCTTCCTTGCTCGATATCCTGTTTAATATGGTGAATCGAGTCACCCAGTGTACTGATGCGCTGGCGAATTTCATCATCGTTGCCGGACTCCAGCATGATTTTGTACAGGCTCTTCTCGATGGATTCCTTCTTCTCGAACCGCTCCAGGATGACGTCCAGTCCGCCGATGACCATCTCGAACATGTTGATTTTCTCGTGCAGCAGATTCAGGATATGCTCTTCAATGGTTCCCGACGTGGACAGGTTGTAGATCTTCACGTCATTGGTCTGGCCGAGACGATGCACACGTCCGATCCGCTGCTCGACCCGCATGGGATTCCAGGGCAGATCAAAGTTGATCATATGGTGGCAGAATTGCAGATTGATGCCTTCACCCCCGGCTTCCGTCGCAATCATGACCTGCGCCTTGCCCCGGAAGAGGTCCATCATCCAGTCCTTCTTGCCGCGGTTCATGCCGCCCCGGTACGGTACGGAGATCAGTCCGTGATCGCGGAAATAATTGAGCAAATATTCCTGCGTGGCACGGTATTCCGTAAATACAATGACCTTCTCGTTCATTTGCTGGATCAGCTCAATGGCTTTTTCCGCCTTGGTGTTGGCTTTGATGGCCTTGATGAGATAGACCAGCTCCCAGATTTTATCGCGCAGCGGCGAGTCCTCCGGCAGCTTCTTGGACAGATTAACAAGAGTCACGAAGACGGCATCGCGGCTGCTGCACACTTCACGCTGGAGGGTAACGAGGGACAGCATACTGCTTAAATTTCCCCCTGCTGCCTGATACTGATCTTTGACGAAGGACGTGACGCCGTCGTATAATGACTGTTCTTCGGGCGAGAGGCTAAGCCCTACATTGCGGACGGATCGCTTGGTGAATTTCACTTCGCCTTCGCCGCGGCGGTTACGGATCATGACCTTGGACAGCTCATCCTTGAGCTGATCCTGGTTCTTGGGTCTTCGTTTATCGACAACAAAATTAGCGGCAAACTGCCCTTGGCCTCCGAGCTGACCCGGCTTCAGCAGGGTGATCAGATTGAAGAGCTCGCTGAGATCGTTCTGCACCGGCGTGGCCGTCAGCAAGAGGCAGTATTTTTTGCGCAGCTTTTGAATGAATTGATAATTGGACGTTTTCTTGTTCTTGAGCTTATGCGCCTCATCGATGATGAGCATATCGTACTCCTCGTTCAGCAGAATCTCCTGATGCGGATCGCGTTTGGCCGTGTCCATGGAGGCGACAACGATATCATTGCCCCAGGAGTACGCTTTTTTCTGCGCAATCGCGGGAATGCCGAACTTGGAGTTGAGCTCGCGAACCCATTGCAGCACAAGGGAAGCCGGAACCAGAATCAACACTTTGGATACCAGGCCGCGCACGATGTATTCTTTTAAAATAAGGCCGGCTTCAATCGTCTTCCCAAGTCCCACCTCATCGGCCAGAATCGCTCTGCCCGACATCTCGAACAAGACGCGTCTTGCGGTATCGGTCTGATGGGGGAGCGGGGACAAGCCGCCAAGGTGCTTGAGGCATTGCAGTTCTTCAAAGCTTGTAACGAGACGCGATTTCTCGCCCTCCACGGCAAGCTGGGCGAGACGATAGTCACCCCAAGGTCCGCCCTTGTCCAGTCGACCGGCGAGATCGTCAAACCAGGAACGGTCGATCTGCAGTGGAACGGGAAGGCGCGGGTCGAAAATCATGCCTGAGTCGGCAGATGGCTGATGGTTCATGTCGATCTCCTCCTGTTGTGAAAGATTCCGGGCCAACGGTGTATATGTAGTATGGACGAAAAAAGAAGTCTTCATAACCTTGCACGGATTCGGAAGGGCGTGGAATAACCCGAATGGCGCACGGCTGCTGGAATTGGATATTTTCATCCTTTTTTTTCATAGGGAATGGCGAAAAAGAGAGCGAGAGGAAGAAAGCGGAAGCTTGCGAGCGGGAGCTTGGATCTGTCGGCTTAATTTTCACAATATCGGCATAGTTAACCTATATATAGTGTAGTATAATGAATTAACAGCACTATATATGGTGTATATAGTGGTTTTTGATGTTTGACCGGCTACATAACAGGTTATGTTGTTGGTGAGCGCATATACTGGGGAATCTTTTTAATTTTATATCTTATATAGGAGGTAGTTGCTCTTGAGTACGATGCAGAATCAGCGGCTGGAAGGTTTAAGCGAGAAGATCTTTTTGGACCGGTATGCCTGGAAGGATGCCGACACCAACAACGCTAAGGTAGGCGATGTGGTGCTCGTTCTGACAAAGGATGATCCTAAATTTCCGACCAAGGAAGTTGGCGAAATCGTGAAGCGCGAAGGCCGCAAGGTCACGGTGAAGACACGGAAGGGCGAGCTTGTGGAATCGGATGTGGAGAAGCTGACGTTAACCATCGAGAAAACGCCGGAAGAAATGTGGGATCGACTCGCGGCCGCCATGTCATCGGTTGAGGCAACGCCGGAACTGCAGGAAGAGTGGCGCGGGAAGTTCCGCGAGATTCTGGATGATTGGAAGCTGGTGCCGGGCGGACGGATTGCGGCCGGAGCGGGTGCAAGCGATGAATTGACGCTGTTCAACTGCTACGTGATTCCTTCACCGAAGGACAGCCGGGGCGGTATCATGGAAACCCTGTCCGAGATGACCGAGATTATGGCACGCGGCGGCGGTGTCGGCATTAACTTGTCTTCCTTGCGTCCTCGGCGCGCGATTGTAAGAGGCGTGAACGGATCTTCCAGCGGTGCGGTATCGTGGGGCGGATTGTTCAGTTATACAACGGGATTGATCGAGCAAGGCGGAAGCCGCCGGGGTGCGCTCATGCTGATGATTAACGATTGGCATCCGGACGTGGAGGATTTCATTACGGTGAAGCAGACGATGGGACAAGTTACGAATGCGAACCTGTCGGTATGCGTCAGCAACGATTTCATGAAGGCCGTAAAGGAAGATCTGGACTGGGAGCTGGTGTTCCCGGATACTACCGATCCGGATTATGATGAGCTGTGGGACGGCGATCTGGATAAATGGAAGAAAGCTGGACGCAGTATCATTCCATATAAAACGGTAAAAGCACGCGAGGTCTGGCATACCATTATCGAATCCGCGTGGAAATCGGCAGAGCCGGGCGTCGTCTTCATGGAATACTACAACCAGATGTCCAACAGCTGGTATTTCAACCCGATTATCTGTACGAACCCTTGCGGTGAGCAGGGCCTCCCGGGCTGGGGCGTATGCAACCTGTCCGCGATGAACCTGTCGAAGTTCTATGATGAAGCGAATCATGACGTTGCCTGGGAAGAGCTGGCGACAACGACGCGTTACTCCGTGCGGTTCCTGGATAATGTCATTGACCGGACGCCGTACCATTTTGAAGAAAACGAATTAAATCAGAAGAAAGAGCGGCGCGTGGGTCTCGGAACGATGGGTCTGGCCGAGCTGATGATCAAGCTGAACATCCGTTACGGCAGCCCGGAATCGCTGGAGTTCCTGGATAAGCTGTATGGCTTCATCGCGCGCGAAGCATATCTTGCATCCGCCGATATTGCCGAGGAGAAGGGTTCGTTCCAGGCATTCGATGCCGAACTGTACCTGCAAAGCGGATTCATGAAAAATATGACCGAGGTATATCCAGAAGTTGCTGAAGCGGTACGCAACAAAGGTGCACGCAACGTAACCGTCATCACCCAAGCACCGACAGGCAGCACGGGTACGATGGTCGGAACGTCGACGGGTATCGAGCCGTACTTCGCCTTCAAATACTTCCGTCAAAGCCGTCTCGGCTTCGACGAGCAGTTCGTCCCAATTGCCCAGGATTGGCTGGACAGCCATCCGGGTGAGGAGCTTCCGGACTATTACGTCACGGCGATGAGTCTTTCCGCCGAGGATCATATCCGCGTGCAAGCGGCGATTCAGCGTTGGGTGGACAGCTCCATCTCGAAGACGGCGAACTGTCCGGCGGACTTCACGGTTGAAGATACGAAGCGCCTGTACGAGCTGGCATTCGATCTGGGATGCAAAGGCGTAACGATCTACCGCGACGGCAGCCGCGACGTGCAGGTGCTGCAGACGGAGAAAAAAGAAGACAAAGCCGCCGAAGCGACGACAGCTTCTACCGCGGAAACGGCGCTTGAGCAAAGCGCGGCAGGGCAAGCGGCTGAGGATGCGGCGAGCGTGGAGCCGGCGGCTGCAAGCATGGCCGTGACAGCCTCACCGAGCAAGAGCGGGCTGGATAAACAATACAAGAAGCGCCCGCAAGTGCTGCGCGGCGCGACCTATAAAATGAACACGCCGTTCGGTATGGCGTACATTACGATCAACGATCTGGACGGCATTCCAAGCGAAATCTTCCTGAACGTCGGCAAAGCCGGATCGGATGTGTTCGCGATGGCGGAAGCCTTGGGCCGCGTTTGCTCCCTGTTCCTCCGTTACGGGGACCATGGCAATAAGGTGGAGCTGCTGATCAAGCACCTCAAGGGCATCGGCGGCACCGGCGCGATCGGCTTCGGCGCGAACCGCGTCGAGTCCATCGCCGACGCCGTGGCGAAGGCGCTCGAAACGCATGTGGCCAACAACGCCGAGGCGGATCATGACCATGATCCGGCACCGGTCGCAGCCACGATGGCGCCTGTCGATGCAGGCGAAGCCGGGGCAACGCCAGCTGCTGGATATGGCGGACATGGCGCGCACGCAGGCGGGGGCTCCATGTCGCTGGATCTGTGCCCATCCTGCGGCGGGGCATCCTTGATTAACATCGAGGGGTGCAAGACGTGCGGGAACTGCGGGTATAGTAAGTGTTCGTAAGGAAGTTGAACTCTTCGTTTAGAAAACATTAAATAATGAATAATGAATGATCATTTCAAATGCATTGGAGATTTCCGCGAAGGCGGGGATCTCTTTTTTTATGGTTCCGGCAGAGCGATGCCGATAGTATGGAGTTCTTTATAGGGAATGACATAGCATTATGACGGGTAACTCATTCTGGCAAGAGACGAGACTTTATCCCATGGTTTTACTTCCCTTTATGGTCTTGTTATTTGCAGCGGCAATGATTAGTCGAAGCCTGTACAAATTGACAGGAAATATTTGGCTCGGTGCAATGGTGAACACATTGATCATAACGATGATTGGAGTTGCAAACACGGCTACCTTGGTTTCTTTTCAGACCTAAAAGCACATGTAGAATTTATGGTAGTGCAGGGGCATGCAAGATAGCTTACAAAGACAAGAAGGCAGTCGATGTTAGAACAGTCGGCTGCTTTTTGTTATGCTAACGGGCAAATTAAAACCGGGAGATGTTAATCTCGTTTACTGGGATTTGTCGTTTTGATCATACAAAAAGTCCCTTTCAGGGCGGGCTATTTTCTCAGGTAAAAGAAAATCCACCCTCCCCATCAAAGAGTCTAAGGGTATTCACATCCAGCTGCACGACGCATTTATTCCACCCTAATGGAATAAAACGATGGCGTCTTTCGTAATGTATATATTGAACATATTGATTGAAATGTGGTGATTCGGATGAACCCAACGGAAAGAATACCTTTGTATCAGATGGTTCAAGAGTATATACGCGACTTGATAACATCGCAAGTATTGAAAATCGGTGACCGTATACCTACGGAAAAGGAACTCATGGAGCGTTTCGGAGTAAGCAAGATTACGGTGGTGAATGCCCTCTCCGGATTGGTTAACGAAAGAATCATAACGAGGGTGCCCGGAAAAGGGACTTTTGTAAGCGATCCTGAATATGAAATTCCGATGACACCTCCTAAAAGTGCCGTAAAGCAAATCCATAAAACTAGCGGAGAAACGCGGACACGGTTGATAGGCCTAATTATGCCGAGCATTTATGACTACTTTACCATTAGACTTATACAAGGCATTCAGCAAGCACTAAATGAGAACGATTACCGCTGCGTTATCTATTTATCAGAGGGCAACCTAGATAAGGAAAAAGAGGCTATCCAGACATGCAGTAAAATCGGAGTGGAAGGCTTACTGATTTTCCCGGTTGACGAGGAATTATTCAACGAGGAAATATTAAGCATGAAATTTGCGGGTTTTCCGTTCGTTCTCATCGACCGTTACCTTCCTGGGGTGGAAACTCATTATATAGCGTCGGACGGTAGGCTTGGCGTTAACATGGCTGTCAATTACCTGTGGGAGCTGGGGCATCGTGATATCGCTATTTGCTCTGATTCGCCCATACAAACCGTTACTGTTCAAGAGCGGATCGATGGATATATGAATGCCTTCAAGGAAAAGGGATCACTCATTAACCCTGCCCACATCGTAACCGATTTTGAAATCGGAAGTTTGGTGCAAGCTCAAACACATCCCCTATACCGCTATATTCAAAATCGAATGGCAACGGCCTACATTACGCTAAATGGAAGTCTTGGCGTGAAAATCTATCAGATGGCGCGTCAAGCTGGATTGAAGGTGCCTGAGGACATATCCATCATCAGTTTTGACGATCCGACTTCCATCATCGAAGGATACAGCACGTTCACGCATGTTAAACAGTTTGAACGAGACATGGGTTACCGCGCGGCTTGCACGCTGCTTGAAGTCATTAACAGTGAAGACGGGCAACACGGAAAATTCGTTAAAACCCTAGTGGAGCCGGAATTGGTGATTGGCGAGACGACGGGAAAAAACGTTTTCTCCACTTCATGATATCAACATCCGCTACTCTCTTATATATAGATAACCTAATAACGAGTCCGACGCGCTATTCGAACGAAGCGAGGGCGTTTGGGCTCTTCTGCTAGGTCAACTACAACTTCCTCACATCAAATCCCCCCATAATAAGTCCCAAATCCATAAAGAAATTCAGCAGAAGCTCTTCCAACAATTTCATATGTATATATTGAATATAATGTACCCTCATCAAGGAATAAAGCGCCTGAAAAGAAGGATGAGAGAAGAGGTGCTTAATCCGTTATTTATAACCTAAAGAATAGGAGCCTCCTCTTGCTCAACAACCGCTTTCTTTTTCAAGCAGCCCCCCATGCATTCATTAATGCAACCACCAGAACCTTTTTGACCTGAAGATTACTTTTTATCCAAATGAGGAAATTATGGAATGATTTCAACACCATATTGAATATATTTAAACTATAGATATGAAACCGCTTGCAATAAAGGAGGGGGAGACAGTCGCTATATACCGTCGAAACATCGAAAACCATTGGCATAGGCTCTGTTCCTAAACGATCGGGAATGGATTCGTAAAAATCCGATACGACGAAGATGTAGGAGGTGTTCGGAGAATGGTACCAAAGGGTGCTCTTATCCCTGGATTTGAACAATTAAAAAAGAATAAGAAACTAACTAGAATATGGTATTTCAGGCACATATACTTATTTTTGCTTCCTGCTATTATCTGGTTCCTGGTGTTTGCTTACTATCCGATGTACGGCATTATCATCGCATTCAAAGATTACAAATTCAATTTGGGGATATTGGGGAGTCCGTGGGCAGGCTTTAAATATTTCGAACAGTTTTTAAACGATTCCAGTTTTTACGATGTACTCCGCAATACGTTATCCATTAGTGCCCTTAAACTTTTTTTCGGATTTCCAGCTCCATTGATCCTAGCCTTAATGCTCAATGCCGTCATGCACAAAAAATTCAAAAGAGTGTTTCAAACGATTTCCTATCTGCCGCACTTCGTTTCGTGGGTCGTAGTCGTTACCTTACTTCAAAAAATCCTGTCTCCGAATGTTGGGCTTATTAATGACATTCGCTACCAAATGGGTTTGGATCCGATCTTTTTTATGGGAAAGCCGGAATTATTCTATCCATTGGTCATCATTTCCGACATCTGGAAAGGTGTAGGCTGGGGTTCGATCATTTACTTAGCCGCCTTAACGAATATCGATCCGCACTTGTATGAAGCTGCGGAAATCGACGGGGCAGGTCGATGGAGCAAACTATTTAAGATCACGCTTCCATGCCTGACTCCAACGATCGGCATATTGCTCATATTCTCCCTCAGCGGAATACTGAACGCGGGTTTTGACCAAATCTGGCTGATGCAGTCCCCGGCCACATTAAGCGTCTCGGAGATATTGGACACCTATGTCTTAAAAACAGGCCTACAACAGGGGCAACTAGCCTATTCCACGGCCATTGGTTTATTCAAGTCTGCGATTTCGCTGCTGCTCATCGTTGCTGTCAATAATATATCCAGACGCGTGAGTAACGTATCGTTATGGTAATCAGCTAGCACTGAAGACAAGGAGGTGTGTGTATGGGTGTGAGAAGGCTGACGCCAGCAGATAAAATGTATATGACGCTTAACTATGCGGTGCTGCTTTTATTCTGCGCTACGGCACTCTATCCATTTATTTATTTTCTAGCCCTTTCTTTCAATGACGGCTACGATGCGATGAAGGGTGGAATCTATTTTTTTCCTAGAGTGTTTACATTAGAAAACTATGCTAAAGCTTTCAGCAACCATTTGATCTTGAATTCGTTTTATATTTCCATTACCCGAACCGTTGTGGTCACGGTTGCCTCCGTATTTTTGACGGCCTTATTAGCCTACGCACTTTCGCGGAAAGGTTTGCCCGGAAGAAAGTATATCGTATTCTTCTTTTTCTTTACGACGTTGTTCAGCGGAGGACTTATTCCGACGTTTATCCTGTTCCGGCAAATCCATATCCTGGATACGTTTTGGGTGTTGGTGCTGCCATCCCTATATAATTTTTTCAATGCGATTATCATGAAAACCTTCTTCGACGGGATCCCCGAAGGTCTGTCGGAGTCGGCCCGAATCGACGGGGCAAGCGAGTTGTCGGTATTTGCAAGAATCATACTACCTCTTTCGATGCCGGTGCTTGCTACCATTGCCTTATTTGTTGGGGTGGGCGTGTGGAATGACTGGTTTACCGGTCAGTTTTTCATACAGAATGAAAACCTGCAGCCTGCAGCTACGTTTCTTAACAAGATGATCAGCGAAGCGTCTTTCCAGTCGATGACGTCGTCCTCGGGAAATAGCGGATCTGCCATTCAAAACATGACCGAGGCGCAGATGGAGCTGCGAGGCGTAACGCCGGAAGCCTTGAGGATGACTTTCGTCATTATCATAACGACTCCGATCATCTGTGTGTATCCATTCCTTCAGAAATATTTTGTGAAAGGCGTACTGGTAGGTTCTCTTAAGGAGTAGTTGGTATAAAAGGCTGTGCCTTTTATATAAATAATCTTCCAATGGAAGGGGATTGTAGGATGAGGATGAACAGGCGTAGGAGTGTGCTTGGCATGGCACTAATCGCTTTACTGCTTTTAGTGACCATGACGGCATGTACGGGAAAAGGCGGAGGGGAGGATGCAGGCACGGTTGACACGGGTCCGAAGGAGCAAGGTACTGAAGAAATAAAACCGGTGACCTTGTCTTTCCTCAGTGCTTGGAACGGTGGCGGAGCCGGTTTCCCGCAGGACCAGGAGAATAATCCCGTGGCCCAACAAATCAGGGAAAAAACCGGGGTCACGTTGAAACTGGAGTCCATCACGACAAGCGAAGTAGAAAAGCTAAACACCATTTTTGCTTCCGGTACGGTTCCGGATATCGTTAACGCACCTTTCTGGTCTACGACAGGAGGAGAAGGACAAGTCATCAAAAAGGCGGCCATGGAAGGACAGCTTCTGGATTTAACCCCTTATCTCGATAAATACCCGAATATTAAAAGACTTGTGACTACCGGGATCGCGAAGGATTTTGCCGAGTTCGATCTCAACAGTCCCGAATTTGAAGGCAAGACGTATCTCATTCCTACGGAGACCCCGGACGGGACCCCTGAGAGCATTCATAATTGGAATTACGGCCTTTTTGCCAGGGGAGATATCCTGAAAGCATTAAACGTAAAAGCGGAGGATATTGATACGCAGGAAGAGCTAGTTGATCTATTGATCAAGATCAGAGATGGCGGTTTCAAGGATATTGGCGGGAAGCCGGTCATCCCTGCCGGAACCATGTGGAATGGATGGGATTACGGCCAATTCCTTGCCGGGTGGACGGATTACACGATTTCGGACTACCGTGAAGTGGATGGAAAACTGATTCACTGGACGCAGTCCAAGGATCATGAAGCTAGGTTGTTATACATGAGAAAGTTATTAACGGAAGGTTTGTTTGATCTTGAAGCCTTCAACAATACGAGCACAACAGCGAATGAAAAGCTGACGACGGGCAAGCTTGCCGTATTCGGAGCCCAGCCTATGTTAGTTGATTTACAAAAAACGCTTTATAAAACGAATCCGGAAATGCAATATGAACTGCTCGGACCGATGAAGAATAAGAGCGGAAACATTCGAACGCAAGTGGAAAAACCCGGCCGTTCCGGTTTCCCTGCCCTTTTCTTAAGCGCTAACATCAAGGATCCCGATGCGGCCTTGCGGTACATTGATTATGTCAACAGCGAAGAAGGCCGATTGCTTGCGTATTTCGGGATCGAAGGAACGCACTACACGATGGAAAACGGGATACCCCAATGGATCCCGGATGTGAAAAAACAATTCGATGAAAACCCGGATCTGAAAAGAGACGCAGGGCTCAGTTATCTTCCGGGAAGGTTCATCGGGGCATTCTCCTCTGAAGTCACTTGGCCTACGCCGGAAGATCAAAAAACGGAGTGGCAAAAGCTGGAGGAAAGTTTCTCGGCAAAAATGCCTATCAAAATCATAGACAAAGTAAGCGCCAGCTACCTTGCAAGAGAGTGGCCTAAATATCAGGAATATATCGATAAAACCAGCAGTTTGAATTTCGATGAGGAATTTAAGAAAGCCTTTTTTGCGGCGTCAGATGAAGAAGCTCTAAATATGCTTCATAGTGTTCAAGAAAAGTTTAGAGCTGCCGGCGTGGAAGAAATGGCGGAGTTCGTGGCTCAAAAAGCTGCAGAACGGGATGATGTCGGGTTCTAGTGAAGAGGTTTGCGGGATGGTGTCACTGCCATCCCGAATATTTCATGAATACTAGGTCAGTCTTCTTTTAAATATGCAAGAGAGGGGAGAACTCATGTTAAACCCGGTCGTTTCAGCAGGCGCATTCACTGAACTCGATAAGTTTATGTTCGAATCGTGGGGTTATTTTGTCATTCCGAATGTGCTGTCGAAAGAGGAGGTCAAAGAATGCCTGCAGGCATCAATTCGACTTCATGAAGCGGCAGGTACAGTCGGTTGGGGTCAAGCCGGCAGAGGGTATGAGTCTGAACACGCTCTTGAAAACTTAATGGATCATCCCTCGGTTTTACCGAAGATAAGGGGGTTACTTGGCGATCGATTCATTATGCAGTCCGGGTGGAATACGATGCAGCCGGCAATGGGGAGGATGGGAGGCTGGCATCAAGACGGATCCAGCGCCTTCGATTTTAAGAATCTGGGGTACCCAGTCCCTCTTATTCAGCTCCGTGCTTCATTTTTATTGACCGATCAGGAAGAACCCGGCATGGGGAATATGGAGTTGATTCCAGGCAGCCACCGCAGTCTCGTTCCACTACCGGATTCAATCCGGACTGCAAATTCGGGTACGCCGATCAGCCATGTGATATGTGCGTCTGCAGGGTCAGTCCTGGTGTTTCACAACGCAGTATGGCATCGGGCGTACGAACATAATTGGGATTACGACCGCTATACCATGCATTACATCTATAGCCCTCCGTGGGTAAAGCCCTCGGACCGTTTTCATAACGATGTCAACTTTATGCAAAGAACTACGCCTGTGCGAAGAGCTTTAATGGGGGATTTTTCAAGGCCTGATGCGCCATTTGGAGCAAGTTATACGCCACCACCCTTTGAAGAAAACTAAAATCTTGTAAAAAAATACAAAAGATGACGGAGGGGAAACGCATGTTGAACGTTGCGATGTTGAGTAAGTGGCATGTGCATGCAGATGATTATGCAAGAAGGTTGCAATCTCACGGTAACGTTAAACTCACGGCAGTCTGGGACGAACAGCCTGAGCGCGGAAGCGAATGGGCTGCCCGATTGGGAACGGATTTTGAAGCGGATTTGGATACGCTGCTAGAGCGGGAAGACATCGATGGGGTCGTGGTGGATGCTCCTACAAGCATGCACGCTGACGTTATGGTAGCTGCCGCTGAGGCCGGCAAACACATTTTTACTGAGAAAGCCATGGCTCTTACCGTCCAAGAATGCGATCGGATATCCGCGGCGGTACGTAAAGCAGGGGTCAAGTTCTGCATTTCATTTCCCGCTCGCACAAGGCCTCACCAATTGTTCGCGAAGCAGCTGATCGATGACCAAGTATTAGGGGATGTCACCCTTTTGCGCATTCGGAACGGCCACGACGGCGCATTGAACAATTGGCTTCCGGAATACTGGTACGATGAGAAGCAAACCGGCGGCGGAGCGATGATGGATTTGGGATGTCATCCGATGTACTTAGCCAGTTGGATGTTAGGTCAGCCCAAACGAATCACCTCCATGTTTCATTATTTCACCCATCGTGCAGTGGAAGATAATGCGCAGTGCTCCATTGAGTTCGTCAACAACGCGGTCGCATTGGTCGAAACGAGCCTGGTGACGTACAGAACTCCTTCCGCTCTCGAGATTTACGGAACGGAGGGCACCTTGATGATCTCAGATGATACCGTCAGAGTCATCTCGAAGAAGCTCGATGCGCCTTTTTCCGGATGGATCTCACCCACTCAACTCCCTAAAGAGCAGCCGCTTCCGATCATCCAATGGGCGGATGCCTTGATTCATGACAAGCCGATGCCCTTCGGATTGGAAGAGGGAACGAAATTGACGGAGCTATTGGAAGCGGCATACATCGCTCATAAGGAAAACCGAACGGTAGAGTTTAAATAACGCGAGGGAGGGAATTCCATGAGAAGCGTAAAAGTAGGGATCATCGGTTGCGGAATGATTGCGAACGGCAAACATATGCCGTGTTTGTCCAAGGTAGACAACGTACAGATGGTGGCCTTCTGCGACTTGAAGCCGGAAAGAGCCGAGGAAGCCGCGAAAAAATACGGCACGCCTGACGCAAAGGTGTTTACTAATTACAACGATCTGCTTGCCATGGAAGAGATTGAGGTCGTGCATGTGCTAACACCGAACAGCTCGCACGCGACGATTTCCATTGATGCGCTCGAAAGCGGTAAACATGTCATGTGCGAAAAACCCATGGCGGTCACTGGTGCGGAGGCCAAAGCGATGTACGAAGCCCACTTGCGAACAGGCAAGAAGCTTACCGTCGGGTACCAGAATCGTTCCAACGCCAAAAGCCAGCTGTTAAAAAAGATGATTGCCGATGGGGAGCTTGGAGATATCTATTTTGCAAAAGCGGTCGCTACCCGAAGAAGAGGCGTTCCGACATGGGGCGTGTTTCTGGATAAAGAGAAACAGGGTGGCGGTCCCATGATCGATATTGGAACCCACTCCCTGGATCTGATCCTATGGTTGATGGATAACTATGAGCCGGTGAGTGTCGTCGGCAGTGTCTTCCATAAACTGAAGTATACCGAAAATGCCGCGAACGAATGGGGGGCCTGGGATCCAAACGAATTCGAAGTAGAAGATTCGGCGTTCGGGTATGTGAAGTTCAAAAACGGAGCGACGGTCATCATTGAAACCAGCTGGGCCCTGAACATTGCGGATGGTGGCGGCAACCTGCTGTGCGGAACGAAGGGAGGAGCGGATTTTGCTAAAAATGAACTGCGGATCAATGGCGAGCGGGACGGGAGCTTGTTCCTGAATAAAATCGAGGTGAATCCGAATGCACGAGAGCAATTCAGGGGAGAAGAATTGACGGATTTCGAATATGAAGCCAAACAATGGATTCACAGTATCGTGAACGATACCGAACCCTTGGTTAAACCGAGGGAAGCTATGATTGTTTCACAAATATTAGAGGCGGTGTATATATCCGCAGAAACAGGAAAGACCGTTTATTTTGATCAGGAATAAGGACGTGAAATAAAGAGCGCTATTCCGTGGTAATTTCCCCTCATGGTAGACAGTGAAAAAAGAGTTCATGGTAGTGGGGGAGGCTTCGAAGAACGAAGGCCTGCAGCATAAGTCATGATCATGACCTGCTGCGGGCCTTTGTTTGTGTTCGGGGGAAGAAGTGCGATCGGGGGGACATGTTCAGCATGAAGGAGGCAAAGCATTCGATTCACTTATTCAACAGAAACTTGAGAAATTCAGGAGGAAGAATCACTTATTCTGAAGAATTATTTAATACCGTAAACTATCAACCTATGTAGGGGAGCAGGGTATGAGAAGGGGTTAGGATGAAATTATTCCTTAAAAGATTAATTGCGTATTGGCTTGATATTATTTTTATTGCATTTATTCTTATTTTTCTTCAATTGCTGATTTATAAAACAACGTCTGGCTTCCCCTTTGATTATTTACATGAGGGAATTGAAATAGAGATTTGGGTACTTTTATCAATGTCTTTGCCAGTTTGGACATATTTTATTACCTTTGAGATGTATAAACAGCAAACTATTGGAAAACGACTGCTAAGGTTAATTGTTATGGACAAAGAGGGATCAAAAATCAATTTCTATCAAGCATTATGTAGAAGCTTTATAAGACTGTTGCCATGGGAGTTAACACATGTAATTATTCTGGTTCCACAACCTTGGTGGAGTATTGAAATGCCAAAGAATCCATATTTAAATTTATTTCCCAATATAATTTTGGTTCTATATATCGTAGTTTTATTTTTTAATAGAGGGAAAACAGGTATACATGACTATTTTGCACACACGAGAGTAAAGGAAATATAGGTGAGTTTTCTGGTTGACTGTTCAAGATGGCAGCAACCTCTGAAAGGAGAATACCAGTTGTATGACTATTTAGAAATAGATGATGTTATTAACCAAGCAGATGTTGCCGCTCCATTGGTAGTAATGACGTGCGGAGTAGCAGGATCAGGAAAGACAACGCTGGCTCAAAGATTTGAGAAGAGAGGTTTCGTACGTCTTTCCATTGATGAAGAAATCTGGGCTACACATGGTCGTTACGGAATTGACTACCCCATTGAAATGTATGAGCAATTAAAAGTTGAAGCTGAAATAAAGTTGCGTAATGAATTAGTAAATCTTTTGAATGAAAAGCGCAATGTAGTTGTCGATTTCAGTTTTTGGCAACGAAAAAGACGAAATGAATATAAGAAGTTAATTGAAGATGGAGGAGGAGTGTGGAAACTAATATATTTGAAAGTTCATCCTAATGAATTACGTGAACGACTTCGCATTCGGAGCCAGCGATTCGATGCCAATGCAGCATTTACAATAACAGAAGATATATTATCTTCATTCCTAGAGGGTTTTGAAGTGCCTACTGGTGAAGGGGAAATGATCATAGAAGCAAATAGTTAGATTTTATCTTGTTTGGCTTAACTAAAGATGAATTTATTGAAAAGCAAATGGAAGATGGAGGATGATTATAAAGCTCATCAAGGTTGTTAAAACGAATCATCCGAAACAGGAAAGGATGGGAGAGAATGAAATTAGAGACTTTAACGGTGCCCTCGTTTTGGAAAACGGAAATGAAACAAAAATATTATCAACTTTATGAGGAAAACAGCAAGTTGGTTGTTCTGTTCCCCGGAAAAAACTATCCTTGTGATAAACCAAGTCTACATTTTGCTGGAACTTCCGCACTTCAAAGTGGTTTTGACTTAATGGTACTGGAGTATGGATATCAAGCTGCGAGAACGAATTTGGATATTAATGATCTGCAAAGAGTAATAGAGGAAAGCCACGAATCGGTTCAACGAATCATTGGCAAGTACAATCAAGTTGTTTTTATTAGTAAGAGCTTAGGGACAATAGTTGCTGGAGAAGTTCATGGGAAACTTAAAATTCCAATAAAACATTTATTTTTGACACCAATTAAAGACACCATTCACTATATCAACAAGTTTAATGGACTTGTGGTTTATGGTACAAAAGATGAAGTGTTTCATCGTGAACTTGCAGACCAAATTAACATAGACAAAGTCAGAGAGATCATTGAAATTCCTAATGCAAATCATTCCTTGGAGACCAATAATGTGGAGGAAAGTATTGAGATTCTAAGTAAACTTGTAAGGATATATTTGGATTTTCTAAAATAAGGATGTCACTCATGCTAACAATTAAAAGAAAAGAGGCATCCCGCAAGATCCTAGATCTTCTGGAATGCCCCTTTGGAATGTACCCTCTACAAACCTCAGTTTATATTTTGCATTTTTGCAGGCGATGGAGCCGCACCGGCTGACTTCCGCTTAGCCAGATCCATCTTACGCTGCAGCATGCCGAGCACGATATCCGCAACGATTGCCAGCACCGCGGCAGGAATGGCGCCTGCAAAGATCCGGAGGGAGTTATTGCTGTTCAGTCCAGCATAGATTTCACGTCCCAACCCGCCTCCCCCCACGAGGGGAGCGATCGTTACCACGCCGATGGCAATGACGGCTGCGATACGCAGGCCCGACATGATATACGTCAGCGCCAGCGGAAAACGCACCTTCACGAGCATTTGGAAGGGGCTCATCCCGATTCCTTTTCCGGATTCCAAATAGCTGGGATCCACCTGTTTTAACCCAACGTACGTATTCCGCACGATGGGATTCAGGGAATACAGGAAGAGTCCCACCATGACCGTTGTCGTTCCAAGCCCCATCCATAACATGAGAACCACTAACATGGCCAAGCTCGGCACTACCTGTAGGATGTTGGTGATAAACAAAATGATTTTGGCCGCCCATTTGCTTTTAGAGCAGAGGATGCCAAGCGGCACGCCGACGATGAATGCCAGCCCCAGCCCGATAACGACCATCGTAATATGCTGGATGAAATACTCCCAGAGCAATTCTTGATTTCGTGATATATACGACAAAAAGTCGGCAAATGTTAAATGTTCACTTTCCATGCTTACCCTCCTTTAGCTTTTCAAGAGGCCCTGCTCTTTCAAATACGCGATGGCGACCTCCCGCTCGCTTTTCTTCTCAATGTCCACCTGATAATTAAGCGATATCATCGTATCTGCATCCAGATGACCGATTAAAGGCGCTATCGTATCCTCAATTTCAGGATGCTTCTTCAAAAGGTCGGAACGCAATACCGGACTCGCGTCATATGGAGGGAAGAATTGCTGGTCATCCTGAAGCGTCTGCAATTGGTAGGCTTTCAGCCGGGAATCCGTTGAATAGGCCAGCACAATATCCACCTGCTCATTGGCTACCGCGCTGTATACCAGGCTGATTTCCATGGGGAAGACCTGACCGAATTTGATGTCATACGCTTTGGAGAACGCCGGATATCCATCCGTGCTTCTCTCCAGCCACGTCGTATCCACTCCAAGCTTCATGGTGGCCATGTCTTTTTTGACATCGGAAATTTTGGTGTACCCGTTGGCTTCGGCCAGATCCTTTCTTACCGTGAATGCGTAGGTGTTCTCAAAACCCAGCGGATTCATCCAGGTAAACCCAAAGTGTTCCTGAAATCCATCCTGCGCCTCCTGCAAGACTTTCGCGCGGTCTTTGGTACCGCTGATCGGGAAATGGTTGTTGAATATCTCACCGGTATATAGCGTCGCCATCTGAACGTCGTTTCGTTTCATCGCATTGATGACCAATGAACTTGATGCCAGATCGGGTATAACATCCACCTTCAGATCGGTTTGGTCCTCAATCAGCGCTTTATACATTTCGGCAATAATCTTGGTTTCGGTATAGGTTTGCGTCCCGATGGTGATGTCGCTTTGAATTCCGCATGCGGAGGTAAAAGCGGCAAGAGCCATCAGGCAGACTAACATCGGTATCCTCTTGAGCTTTTTCAGTTTCATCACGCCTTCCTTGTTCCGTCCGGCCTGCTGTTTACGGTTGATGTAACTCATATCGCAGCGTCCCGGGTCTGAGTCTGATGGTAGTGTTTGCTTAGCCAGCCCTCAAGCAGCCCAAGCAGTCCGTCAGCTACAAGTGCCAGGAGTATAGCGCCAATGCCACCGATGAAGATCATCTCGGGCTTGTTGACGCCAAGTCCAGATACAATAAGCTGGCCTAAACCTCCTGCACCGATCAGGGAAGCCAGTGTTGCCCAGCTGATGATGTACACGGTCGTAATGCGGACACCGGACATGATGTAAGGAAGCGATAAGGGAAGCTGAATTCTCAAAATCGTTTGGGCGGTGCTGTATCCCATCCCCCTGGCCGAATTGAGCACGCCTTTATCCACGGACTGAAAACCGTCATAGGTATTCCGCAGAATCGGCATCAGGGAGTACAGAAACAGCGCCAGTATGGCCGGCTTCATGCCGATGCCGAGCAGTGGAATCAGTATCGCCAGAAGTGCCAGGCTCGGAATCGTCTGGAACAGGTTCGTAATGAAAAACACGATGCTGTTCAGCCAGCCGACCCGGTTGTAGACCAGCAGGATTCCGATCGGTACGGCAATAACAGTCCCCAAAAGCACGGCAGAGAATGAGAGGACCAGATGCTCCTGCAATGCCTTCAGAATATCCGGATAGCGATCTGTGATGAAACTCCAAAATGCGTTCATATCACTCACCCTCTCCGTTCAGCACCGGAGGAACCATCGTAGGATAGACTTCGGCCAAATGTTTAACCACACTGCCTCTTGTGATTAATCCGAGGAATCGGTTATTACTGTCTACGACAGGGAGATTACTGAGCTGATGGCTGTCCATGATCTCGATGGCCTGCGGAAGCGTGCTTCCTGAAGCTACGGAAAAACGGACCGGATGCATAACGTCCGCCACAGTTTTGCCTTCCTCGCCGTATTGGTCGAGAACCCGGTAGATCGAAACCGCTCCTTGGAGCTGACGGTTACGGTCCACGATCAGCAGCGAATCGACCCGCTTCATTTCCATCATTTTGATGGCTTCGGCTAATCCCCGGCTCGGGAATGCCGTGACCGGATTCGTAATCATCACTTCATCCACAAGCGGAATTTCATAGGCGCTTTCATTTTCATTTTGCAGACGTTTGGAACCGATAAAGTCACGTACAAATTCGTTTGCGGGATGCCGTAAAATGGTGTCCGGTTTACCCGTTTGAATCACTTCGCCATCTTTCATCAGAACGATGGTATCCGCAATTTTAATAGCTTCATCCATATCATGCGTAACAAAGATAATGGTTTTATTGAGCTCCTGCTGAAGCCGGATCAGCTCATCCTGAAGCTGCTCGCGGCTGATGGGATCCAGTGCGGAGAACGGCTCATCCATCAGGATGATATCGGGTTCAGCAGCCAGCGCTCGCACTACGCCTACACGCTGCTGTTGTCCGCCGCTAAGCTCGGATGGATAGCGCGTACCATAAATGGTGTGGTCCAGTCCGACCATGTCCAATAATTCATTAACTTTTTGATCTGTTGTGTCTTTATCCCACTTCTTCAAACGTGGAACCACGCCCGCGTTCTTGGAGATGTTCATATGCGGAAATAAACCAACGCTTTGAATGACGTAACCGATATTGCGCCGCAGTTCAACCGGATTCAATCTCGAGATATCCTTACCGTCAATCAGAACTTTACCCGACGATGGCGTATTGAGCGCGTTGATCAGCTTCATGGTCGTTGATTTGCCACAGCCGCTCGGTCCGATGAGGACGGTAATTTCCCCTTTTTTGAATTCGAGATTAATGTCTTTCAGCGCGTGAAAGCCATTATCGTAAACCTTGTTCACATGCTCCAGTACTATCATCCAATCGCCCCTTTGCAAGCAGTATCCATATTATGCGGAGCATTTGGCATATCATCCATCGGGGACCCAAAAATGTTGGGGGAAATGTGGTGCTAGAGTTAAGGGAAGGCTTCAGCATTGTTATGTAGAAATGGAAAATGAAGCTAAGCAAGTTAGCATTAAAAGAAATCAAAATGGAATAGGATTAAGCGCATGATTAAGGGGTGGAGAACAATCTAAGAGGAAGCCCTGAGGGTACTAACAATTTAAGTTGAGAATCTTCGTTATGGCATTGACTTACATACCCAAAATTCCACCTTTATATGCATTATAGCTTTCCAAACTGTGCAATCCCTTGTTACATCCATCCGAAGAAGTATTCCAAGCCTGTATGCCCCTGTTCGTATTACTTCCCTCAGCCCAAATGGATATATGCAAAATGCGTAAGCAGGCAACGAGTCCCTTTCGAGTAGGACTGTATAACTGCAATAATATGTTTAATACAATTACCCACTTCGCATTGGATTGAAACATGTATATCGAACGATTTTGATTTTTGGTACCCCAGGTCCAAAACTGTCCATGAAGTAAGACCGGCTCTGTAACGACATTGCTTAACTGAAAAATATGGCGATCCAAGTTTGAGATTTTCAAGTATTGTACTATGATAAACGTGATTCCATTATGGATTCGAACAATAGTATGGGACAGTGCCCCTTACTCATTCATAGTTTAGAGAACTGCATACCTAAAGGAGTGGTTGAAATGGCGCGTGTATTATTTATTAATGGCGGATCAGAGGGACATATCAATCCAACGATTGGTGTTGTGCAGGAGCTTATTTCTCGTGGGGAAGAGGTCGTGTACTTTTGTATAGAGGCTTTTCGGGAGCGTATGGAGAAGACGGGAGCAACCGTTCGAACATTTGACGATCAAAAATTTATAAAAGCCTTTATTTCAGGTGGAAGAGATTATATGCTCCAAAGAATCAACGGTCTTTTACTTACGGCAGATATCGTCATACCAAGCGTTCTTGAACAGATCAAAGGAGAGCATTTTGATTATATCATCCATGATTCGATGTTTGGCTGTGGGCGATTACTTGCTCAAATTCTTAAGCTTCCTGCAATCAACTCTTGTACTACTTTTGCACAGACACGAGAATCATTCGATAAAATGCTGGAAGCATTTTTTAAAAATGTCCCTGAAGACATCGTTAAACCGATAAACGATACATTTCAAAGCCTGACGGCAATGGTGAAGGAAAAATATGAGGTGGAGATCGATTCGCCTTACGAAGTGTTTTGCAATCCAGCGCCGCTTACGATCGTTTATACAACAAGGGAGTTTCAACCTGAAGAAGAAGCATTCGACCAAACGTATCAATTTGTAGGGCCATCCATCTCTTCACGATTAACGCAAGAAAACTTCGACTTTACTGCCATCGAGGGGAAAAACCCCATTTACATATCACTGGGTACCGTGTTTAATCATGCAATGGATTTCTATAAGCTTTGTTTTGAGGCATTTGGAAACACGGAGCATACGATTGTCATGTCGATTGGGAGTAAAGTCCAAATTTCTGATGTAGGGGAAATTCCTAAAAACTTCATCGTTAAAAATTACGTTCCACAAACCGATGTACTGCCATACGCTAAATTATTTATTACACATGGTGGAATGAATAGCACCCATGAAGGTCTGTATTATGGTGTTCCGCTGATTGTCATTCCACAAAACGCGGATCAGCCGATCATTGCGGGGCAAGTCGCCAATATCGGAGCAGGCATTACATTACACATGCAAAGTTTGACTGCAAATCAACTGCGTGAAGCTGCAGATCATGTGTTAAGCCTTTTATCTTTTAAGAAAGCGGCTGCAAATATTAGGGAATCTTTTCGACAATCTGGTGGGTATCAACAAGCTGTTGATGAGATTTTCGAATTTAAGTGTCAAGATAGATCTGAATAAAGAGTGTGCACTTTAAGTAACACGGGGCTCCGCAGGACCAAGAGCAATAACTATAGCACCGTTACAAACAGTCAATAATTGTTCACACGGTGCTATTCATTTTCATGTCAATCCTTGAGATAACGGGTTCTATCGTTATGATAAATATATGTATATTTCGAAGTGTAATTCTCTTCTAAGCGCGAATATCAATACCAACATTCCGTTGTGTTTGTAGGTTATTATGCTTATTCATGTCGATATCCTGATTATGCCTTAGCATATCCGCAGCGTTCACAGTTTGAGCAGATACGGATACATCCTCCTTATGATCAACCTCTCTGGTGACGAACTTCTTGTTTTCGTTTTGAAACTCTTCTTTAGTGGCTTCCATCTTTTCACTCATTTTACGATCCAATTCAGTAATTTTCTTCTCGATGTTTAGCGCTTCATCGGTTTTCGATTTATTAACTGTCAATTCTAGATTCTTTCTCATTTCCGATTTGCCTGGGTCGCCGGGTTCATTCTCACCTCCAAGAATAGTTCTTCCCTTTCTTACTTCATGTCTAAGAGTGTCAGTTTCCACTTTCAGTGATCTACGTACACTTGCCATTTTGGTCAATTGGTCATGTAGATTACTAGCTTGTAAAAACTTTTCCATCGATATGCCTGATACATCTTGCTTACTTGTATCCATTTCGATTTTATTACTCAAATTCTCCTTTTGAGAAGAAGCATTATTGTTATTTTTATTCTCCTCAGTCTTCTCCATTCTCTTCTGCATAATTTGAGATTCAAGTAATTGCATATCCGTGGTTAAAAGTTTAATTCTTTCATCTTTTTGTTTAGAGTCCAGCTTTTCGTCCGATTTAATACTCGCGATTTTTTCATTAATAATTCCTTTTTGATTGATTAGCTGCTCAATCTCCCGGTCAATAGGAGAGATTATATTTGTTCTGGACTTTACAGGCGGTGTAGACTGTGGTCTGCTTGATACGCTTGAAATTTGAGGCATTTAAACACGTCCCTTATAACGAAATGGTGAATATTTCCTTGTGGTTATTATCGGTTGTTAACCATATGAATATTAACAAGAATTTTATATTCTGTTCAAAATTGAACTAAGAGGCATTACGGAGACCGGCTTTACGGATAATGCGCAAGTTTTAAGACACGCAGTAGGGCTTTTTTACTTCTCCATCTGTCAATTCCAAATTGTAGTGAAAATCCTTTAGGTAGATGTTAGAGTGTACTGAATGATTGAACTAGCGCGGAATAATAGTTGGTTAGTGTAAGGGATGAAATCAGATAACACGGTATTTAAACTATTGGACTACCACCGTTTGGTTGCCATATGTATAATGATGGAAGAAAGGTTATCTGAATCTTATGCGAAACACCTGAAAATAGTGATATTAACATTCGATTTAAGGGTCAATGGTCCGTAATTTAGTTTTTAGTTTATTAAGGGGGTAATATCTTGGGCTTTTTTTCGATGGCATTGTTGTTTCAAATCATATTCATTGTTTTATTAGTTATACTGTTTTTTGTTGGATTATTTCGATTTGTAAATAGATTCATTCTACACACAAAAAATACAAAAGAAAGCTTGAGAAGAATAGAAGACAAAATTGATAGACTAAATCAAGAATTAAACAAGACCAATGAATAATGATTCGATGACTGCCAAGCCACAACTGGTATTAGATTTAGCTGGTGTATTAGTAAGTAATTTTTCATCTGAGGTTTGGCTCAAATTATCTGAAGGTTCCGAAATCTCGTTTCAAGACATCAGAGAACAATTTGATGAGATTCGAAAAGATTTATGGACAGGAAAGATCAAAGAAGAGGAATTTTGGGGATGGATGAGCCAGCGAATGAAGCAGATCAACAAAGAGCAATCCAGAGAATTATTAATGCAATCACTGGAACCACTCCCTGGCTTAAATTACTTGGCTGAGTGGAGTGAAATCGCAGATATCCACATAGTAAGTAACCATTGTAAGGAATGGTTGGAACCGATATTAGAAAGAGTAGAACCGTATACCAGGAGCATAACGATTTCAAATCAAGTAGGTTTAAGCAAACCCGATATACGAATTTTTCAACATGACGGGAAACAATTTGAATCCGGCCAAACGGTTGTTTATATTGATGATCAAGAAAAGAACTTAAACCCGGTTATCGAACTTGGATGGAAAACCTTGTTAGCAGATAAAGAGCATAAGTGGATAGAACAAGTTGAACCGATGCTAGGAAAGAGCCTTTTGTAAGCAAGTCGAGAAGATGGCCCATAAGTATAATAAAGTAGTTACACTTATTTAGGGGGAGAGAACTTGATCAGAAAAGAGATTCAATTGATTGAAAAGTTAATTGAAAAAGCTATAAACATCTCAGATGTATTTGATGGAGCAACAGAAATTATGGATAAATGGGATAAGACATTTACACTAAACATTAGTGAAGATGTAAAAGAAAGCATTTATTACAGTCAATATAAGTGGCATATTTTTAGTTATGAAATACAAGGTTGTTTGAAAGAAAATGCAGCAAGAAATGCTTTTAATACTGAAATAAAAGATGAATTATATGTAATGTACCAAAACTCTCCCGATGTATTTCTATACAGTAACGCAAATGCAGTAGTCGCGGAGGATTTTGATTCTCAACAAGATATATATATTTTTGATAAAAACTTTACTTGGACGTATGTGAATACCCATGAAGACATGTGTGGGCCATATTTTTACAAAGTGAATTAATGTCGTCAGACTATCCGCCTAAAAGAAAAAGGGAGTTTTAAGGGGGAATGACTGTCTCCCTGACGTGTTTCATGAACTGAAGTCAGGCAAGTGACCCCGCATTGGCTAATTCCGTTGGAGCTAAGATAAGAAGGTTATTCTTCTCTTCAAGATACAGGAGAGAGATAGCTTTTAACGACATTTTTTCCCGAGGTGTAAGGAAGAAGCTCAGACAACAAATACCCAGCCTAAGATAAGAACAGTCTCAGGCTGGGTTGTTTCTTTATGACCAAAACATTATAAACAATTCCTTCATTCGTTGAAATATGTGTATGCGGTTGGACAGAAGAGCCTCATAGGAGAAACACCTGTGAAAGAAAAATAAATCACATAATCGGAGTTGTATCTAATGCTGATACTAGAACGAGCAAACCAAAATGATTCCCCAAAACTTGCTGAAATACAAAAGGCCAGCTTTGATGATGAATTGAAACATTTTAATAATAATGAAATCTGTGGTCCACTAGGATATGACTCCATAAGTTGGCAAGAAGAGATGATGCTAAATTGTGAGTACTTTAAAGTGCTCTATAATGGAGAAATAATTGGGGGAGCTATGATATTTATAGAAAGCAATCAAGTACATAATCTAGGGCGAATTTTTATTGACCCAAAATATCAGAATCAAGGAATCGGTAAAAAAGTAATGAAAGACATTGAAGGAAGTTTTCCAGATAGCGCAAAATGGTGGTTGGATACTCCTAGCTGGAGTGTCAAAAATCATCACTTCTACACCATGTGCGGATTCACCAAAGTCAGAGAAGAAGATGATCTATACATTTTCGAGAAGACTTTATAGGAGATGAGTTCATGTTAGTAGATGTTTTTTATTATATAAAACTTTCTATGAGTATTTTTATTTTTAGTTTGCTAATCACATTGATTTTAATATTATTGAAAAAACCTGTTGTTAATAAATATGCTGTCGGTATGTTGGCGGTTGTTTCTAGTTCTGTATCAGTAGTAAATATGATCATCTCGGGATATGTAGCAGATGAAGTTCCATCTGGAGGAGACCCAATTACCTTGTATATGTTTTTTGCTGTTCTATTATTAAGTATAGTAAGCATGATTTTTAGTTTCAAGAAAAAGGGAAGAAGAAGTAGAATGTACTTAAAACTAATGAGTGCCAGCAAGCTGTGACTAAAGTTAATTTAACCTGAGAACTGCGAGGACAAGAAAATGACAAAGAAGTTATATTACGAATCCACTCATATTCGGGAGTGGGAGACACGAATAACACGAAAACTGGAGCGGGAGGACGGAACCTATCTGGTAATGGAGGAGACGGCCTTTTATCCGCACGGCGGAGGGCAGCCTTGTGACCTAGGGTGGATCGATAAAATTCCCGTTCTTGATGTCTTCCAGGAGGAAGGAGAAATTCTGCATAAAGTCGAGCGTTTTCCTGAGAAAGAAGTGGTTGGCTGCCGTTTGGATTGGGATAGAAGATTCGACCATATGCAGCATCATAGCGGCCAGCATCTCCTGTCTGCCATATGTCTGCAAGTATGCCAGGCGGAAACACTCAGTTTCCACCTGGGTCAGGATTACGCCACCATTGATATCGCCCGATCTGACCTGGCTCAGGACCAGTTGATGATGCTGGAGTTGGAAGTCAATGATCAGGTTTACCTTAATCGAAAGATAACGAATTATGTTGTGAGTCGGGAGCAGGCTGCCGCCCTGCCGCTGGTGAAGCAGCCGAAGGTAACCGACGATATCCGGATCGTAGAAATCGAAGGTATCGAATATAACGCCTGCGGCGGTACACATGTATCTGCAACCAGTGAGATCGGAATGATCAAATTGCTGAGAGCCGAGAAGCAGAAGGGGCATATGCGTCTCTATTTTAAATGCGGATATCGAGCGTTAAAAGAATTTAATGCCGGAATGGAGATTCTCGGCAGCCTTTCGGCTAGGTTTAATACCGCAAAGGAAGAGATTCTGGATCGGATTGCAAAATGGGACCAGGAGCAGAAGCAGCTCCAGACAGAATTGAACGCCGTGAAGGCCGAGAATGACGCTTACCTGGCCGGGAAGCTATTGGCCGAACGTCAAGGCAGCCTGATCAAACATGCTTTTGCGGACAAGCCGCTGAAGGATATGCAGAACCTGGCGGCCAAACTCACCGAAGAAGCTGACGTTATCGTGCTGTTCGTGTCCAACGCCGACCATAAGGTTGTCCTCGCCCAGGGAGGACAGAGCGGACTCGCCTGCGGTGCGTTCTTGAAGCAGTATCTGGCCGATTATCGCGGTAAAGGCGGAGGCAGCGACAAGATAGCACAGGCCGGTTTTGCCACCGGAGAGGATGCCATGGCGTTTTACCATTTTGCAGCACAGTCATTAAGTTAGCTTGAAGAGGTGTAAACGGTCTATAAGTAGAAAGCATTCAAGCGGGTTAAGCGGCAGTTTTTATAACCAAGGGATGTAAGCCCCTAAGTGTGAATAAGACGGAAACTCACGCATACGGTCATGAATATTCATCCTTTTCCACTGAATAAATAGCTCGAAACGTGTTGGGGCTTAAAAGTTGCAATCAATGGCAGTTGAGCCCCGAATAAACTGCGCACAAGCTCGACATCACGCCTCAGCCTAAGATGACTATCTATGCTGGGGCTTTTCATTAATATACAGAACGGTATGTGAAATCTTGCAATCATGAGTTCCAGTTCAAGGAGTAATTTGAAAATATCGAATAAGGAGAAAAATGATGAAACGTATGCCATTTGAACGTCCAACCGAGCATTATGATGAAAATTTGATTACTATTGATGAGCAAATTTGTGCATTGTTGAAACAACGGAAGGAACTTTCAGGCAACAATCCAGGTTTTCCGCCATTTGAGTATATTTCACAATGGGCGACAACGTTTGAACTTTACGAGGATTTTCTTAAAGCCGTTTTTGGAACGTTTATGGGTGAAGAACATTATAAATCCATGGTTGATCCAACAAGGTTCAGAAAACATATTCCGGTTTTAAAATCAGTTGTAAAAGGAGCATTCTTTTATACACTAAACTCAATACGACAATACGCTAATGCAAGTGTAGTAACATTCAGCATTGATTGGGACATGACAATTGAGCAGACTTCAACTTTATATAACCTTAGCCATTTTGAATTGTATGTTGGAGAACAATATGATTGTCGAATGACCAATGGCGGGAGTTGTTCTGGTCATGCATCCTATAACTATGTAATATCTCCACCATTACCTGATGATATTTCAGGAATGGAGCTAGTGTTCAAGGAATTTAGTAAACCCTTTAAAAATAATGAGACAGGTACTGTAGTTGTCTTCAGAGTTGAATGAATTGAAAGTATTAAAATGATGATGTAGGTATTTCGAAGAAAATCACGCTGTGTTTCGTGAATGAGTTCCGAGAAGGAGATAAAACATGAGGGACATCATAAATATAAAGAGACTAACTACATTAGAAGAAGCTGAATTATTGGATCAAGAATTTGCTAAGCGTTATGGGTGGTATCGACAAGGAGATTATGTTCACAAGTGCCTAAATGAGAACAATACCAATAAACGAGTAACCATGATTGCTTATTACAATGATTCGTTAGCAGGATGCTGTCATTTGATCCATGAATCTCAGTATCCTCATTTTCTTGATAACAATATCCCGGAGATTAATGATTTGAATGTATTTCCTGAGTATAGAAGAAAGCATATAGCAAACAGATTATTTGATGAATTAGAGCTTATTGCGTCAAAGACCTCTAAATACATAGGGCTAGGTGTTGGGCTGTACAGAGATTATGGAAATGCCCAACGAATGTATACTTCTCGTGGATACGTCATGGATGGTAGGGGCATGTGCTATAAAAATATTCCGGTAAATCCGGGAGAATCCGTTATGGTTGATGATGATCTATTAATTTATTTAGTTAAAAATTTAAAGAGCAACTTGTAAATCTTTGAAAGAAGTGACGGTAAAAAAGATTATAAATGTGAGGTGTAGAATGATGAAAACCTTTACAGTTGCAACCGTGCAATATAATTGCAGTGAACCTGATCAAAAACTAAATACGGAAATTGGATTGAGCTACGTAAAAAAAGCCAAAGAGCTTGGAGCAGATATTGTATTATTTCCGGAGTGTTGGATAACAGCATATGCCTTTCCCGACATCGTTGAAACCAAGCTCCCCGAAGAAGAGATAGAGAATCATCCTGACTTCAAAGCTTGGTATGAGGCGGCATTAGACGAAAATAGTACAGCCTTAAAAGCTTTTCAAGAAATTGCTGAAGAATTATCTATTGGAATTGTCATCACGGGTTTTACAAAAGGGGTAAAGCTTCCTCAAAATTCAGCATTTGTAATTGATCGTAAAGGTGAAATTTTATTAAAGTACAGCAAAGTCCATACATGCGATTTTGATACTGAACGTATGCTTGAGCCTGGTACTGAATTTAAAGTATGTGATTTTGACGGTGTGAAGATTGGGGTCATGATTTGTTACGACAGAGAGTACCCAGAAAGCGCAAGAGTATTGATGTTAAAAGGGGCAGAAATCATTTTGGTTCCCAATGATTGTGGAACCATGGAGCCTAGATTACAGGCACTTTCAACAAGAGCATATGAAAATATGGTTGGTATTGCGATGGCGAACCCTCCTGGTGAAAATGCGGGATGTTCTTGTGCCTATAGTCCAATGATGTGGGATCTTGATGGGAAATCGGTCGATAACACCATTATGCTGGCGGATAATGTGTCGGAAGGCGTATTTATTGCAAAATTTGATCTGGATGAAATTCGTAAATATCGTAATCAAGAAATGATGGGCAATACGTTTAGGAAAGTGAAAACTTATAAAGAATTACTATCTGAAAAAGTAGATGCTCCCTTTATACGAGGGAATAATCAATAATTCATAGAATCGGTGATATAAAAATGATAACAGAACTTAATAAATCAGAGTTTTATAAGATAAGACACATTACAGATATGTGTAAAAATATCGAGGTTAGGGCTGTGGTTAGCGGAAATAACCCGGGTAGGGTCTATGTAGATCATCCAACAGAACCCACAGCAGCATTAATTTGGATTGAAGGACAAAAGGGTTTTCAGCTTGTTGGGGACTCACAGAGCATATCCTTTCTAACAGGATTAGAAGAATACATGGGACATCATATAGAACCTAAATTACAGAAGCAAAATATAAATTGTGTCGAGATTGGTTTAGATCCTGATCCTTGGGATAGAGCGATACAAAACATTTTTAAGACGCGTGGCATTTCGAGTGATACTCAACATGTGTTCACATTAAGAGGAAAACCTCAACCCATTGAATTTCAAAACCAAGAGGTGAATATTCAACGGATAGATCGTGATTTATTGGAGTCAAGACGATGGGAAAACCATTCGTTTTTAGAAAAGAAGATATTACGATTTTGGGATTCAACAGACTCTTTCTTAGAGCAGGGATTTGGATATTTTGTTGAGGTTAATAACAATGTGGTGAGTTTATGTTTTTCAGCATTTGTTGTGGATAAAACGCATGCGATTGATATCGAAACGCTTGAAGAGTATAAAAGAAGAAATTATGGCGCTGCAGTCGCTCGAGCTTTTGTTCAGGAATGCCTACAAAAAGGGATACATCCTTACTGGGACTGTACACCAGAAAATACAGGGTCGATTCGACTTGCAGAGAAAGTTGGAATGTCCCCTGATTTTGACTACCAAATATCCTGGTATGGTTTATCCTAATGCCGCTGTTATACCGGAAACCACCACTAAAAGTATTAAATCATAGGAGACAATTACAATGGATGATCAATGGGGAATAGCTGAGTATGATCCGGAATGGCGAAGCTTGTTCTTGGAGGTAGGAAGGAACATACGAGAAGCTCTAGGGGACATAGCTGATCGAATTGACCATGTAGGATCTACATCGATTGTTGGACTAGATGCCAAACCAATTATTGATATTCAAATCTCAATTAGTAATTTCGAAGATGTAAGTCAATATAAGAATAAATTAGAATCTATAGAATTTGTATTCCGTAAAGAAAATCCTGATAAAACTAAAAGGTATTTTCGTGAAGTTCCAGGACATCGGAGAACACATATTCATGTCAGACAAACAGGGAGTTACTCAGAGCAATTGACATTGTTATTTAGAGATTATTTAAGAGAACATAAAGAGGATTGCATAAGATATTCGGCAGAGAAACACCGGTTAATGGGATTATATAAACATGAAAGACAAAAATATGTTGAAGGCAAAGGTCCGATTGTGTGGGAGATCATACAAAAGGCACATATTTGGTCACAAGAAATAGGTTGGAAACCAGGTAAACCGGATCTGTAAGCCGAACCTACGAAACTTTCAGAAATAATAGGGTGATAAAAGGAGACGTTATGGAAATCAAACTTCTTCCCGTTACAGTTCAAGAGAAAGAAACATTATCGAACATGTATCAATTTTATTATTATGATTTTAGTCGATATACGAATCAGGATTTAAATGATGATGGAACTTTTGGGGTGAATATTGATTTCTACTGGGGAGGCGACCCAAGATGGAACCCGTATTTCATTTTATCTTCAGGAGTAATTGTAGGGTTCTTGGTTGTGCTTTTTGAAAACTTTGATACGGATCCAGACCCAACGCATGTAATTTATGATTTTATGATTTTGAAGAAATATAGAAGAAATGGGATAGGCCGCACCGCAGCCAAACAGGCATTTGAGTTATTCAAAGCAAATTGGAAAGTAGCTCAAATGGAGAGTAATACATCTGCCATATCTTTTTGGAGAAAAGTAATCAGTGAATATTCCGAGAATAATTACACGGAGAGATACAGGGAAGATTCGAAGAAATACATTCAGGAGTTCAGTACAAAGTAGTAACATTTTGCTTTCACGCTGTGGGAACTAGCATACTGAGATCTCTTTATCTTAGTTGAAAGGTGAAGTGATTTTAATGTATTCCGGGGTGATTTTATGATAATTAGAATTGCGACTAAGGAAGATATGGATCAACTCATTCAAATGAGATGGGATTTTACACTGGAAGACGATTTAGATGGAAAATTAAAAAATGAAACCTATAGTGACTTCTACGAGGAGTGTCATGATTTTTTAGGGAAAGCTTTTCGTAGTGATATTTGGAGTATTTGGGTTGCTGAAGAAGACGGCATGGTCGTGTCCAACATATACATAGAACTCATTCACAAGGTACCGAGACCAGGGAGAATTACACATCCATTTGCATATATGACGAATGTGTATACGAAACCTGGTTATCGAGGTAAAGGAATAGGAAGTAAATTAATATCAAAAATCAACGAATGGGCAAAAGAAAACAAATATGAATTCATTATTGTATGGCCCAGTGATGAAGGTGTTGATTTTTACAAAAAGAATGGTTACCAGCATTGCAAAGAGCCAATGGAAAACATGTTTGGTGAGTAAAGCAGTCAGCGAGTCACTTAACCTAAATTGACTTTATATCAAAGAAATTTATACAAGGAGAAATATGATGAATCTACCAAAACATTTTGTCTCTGCTGCTGCGGTTGTTTTGAATGATAAAAATGAAATATTACTGATCCGGGGCCCGGAAAGAGGCTGGGAGATGCCAGGTGGAGTGGTTGAAGTTGGAGAGTCTTTGGCACAAGCAGCAATCAGGGAAACCAAAGAAGAAGCTGGAGTGGATATTGAGATTATAAGGTTTTGCGGGATATTTCAAAATGTGAAGGCGAATATTTGTAATACATTATTTCTTGCTAAATACGTTGGGGGTACACCGGTAGCTACAACAGAAAGTCTTGAATCAGGATTCTTCCCATTGGATGAAGCATTGAATATGGTGACCTATATGAATTTTAGGGAGAGAATCGAAGCTTGCTTAAGACTAGCTGATGAGCCGGTATATATTGAGTTCTAGAAGGAACAAGCGTGAAGATAACTAAGGAAATACAAACGCTTCGTTTAACAACATTTTCACGCATCTGGCCATTATAAATAAAAACTCAACGAAAGAGAGTGAGCCCTGTGAAAGTAGTCGAACTTCATGAAATGAAATTAATCGGAATAAGAGTAGTATGTCCCGGTGACCAGTATGTCAATGAGATCCCCAAGGCTTCTGTTGAACTTAAAGAAAGATTGCATGAGATTCGTGACGTCGTAAAGCCGGTAAGACTTGTTGGTGCATTCATGGTTGAGGATGTATCGGAAGAGGAAGATGGTTATTGGGTATGCGTTGAGGTGAATGACATGAAACAAGTTCCTGAAGGGATGGTTTCTTTAGTCATTCCAAAACAAAAATATGCAGTCCAACAACACAAGGGGCCTAATTACGAAATTAGAAATACATATGAAAAGCTCCATCACTGGATACTAGAAAATAACCATGAACGACTGTTGAGATCCTGGCATCTGGAGATTTCGGATGAATGGGGACATGGGGAAGTGAATCATATGGAAGCAGACTTGTATGACACCATTAAATAGATTTTAAGGTTGAGATAGACGGTGTCCCATTCCAACGGAATAAATTGCGCCATTTGGGTCTTCCTGTTATAATTTTGCGTATGATATGTGATTGGGGGTTATACCGATGGCAATGCTGGATTGCTCATTAGCTAGGAAGTCCTCATGCAAAGCCTGATCTGGGGCGATACTTTGCGTGGGGTGCGATAGGATGAATTCGATCGCCCAACCTTAACTTTATCGTTTCTAATAACAGGCTTTGCACCTTCATTTTTAATAAAAATAAGGGGCTGAAAGCTATGAGTACACCATTTATTAGAAACCACCAGTTTAATGTGATTAAAAAACAATCGGATTTCCTTCTGAAAACATTGCGAACGATCGCGGATAGAAAAGTACTGGAAACGGTCAGGTATCGTTCCGTAATGAACATTATGGAAACATTTCCGGCTCTGACAGAGGATCAGAAGCGGATGCTGGGAGAAATATCGACCATCGAGAAGGCCGATGATTTCCAGAGATATCTTAACGGATTAGAACCTTATCTGGAGCCTTATCCGACGATTACGCTGAAACAGATTCAGAAGTTATTTCCTAAAAATAAGAAGCTGAAAGTTCCGGATCTGCAATCGATCGACTTTCGATATGTAACGTATTTGGGCTGGGTGGATATAGCCACTAACAAGTTATTTATCGTGTATCCCTTCGAAGGAAGATTCATCGGTATTGAGGGAAGAATTACGCCGACCAACAAGAAAGGGTACTGTCTGTTCTGCAACCGGCATCAAGAGCTTGCCTTGTTCTCGGTCAAGACCAAGCCGGCCGTTGCTTCACCGGATAATCTTTCTTTCATTGGCCAATACGTATGTTTGGATAGCCAAGCATGTAATCACAGTATTACCGATACAGGGGCGCTTGAAAAATTCATTCTCTCCGCCAGCAAGTAAACACAATATCAAGAATAGGCTGCCTTTAAGGGCAGCCTATTTTGTACTATATTCCCGTTTGAAGGACATAAAAACCATGAAAGGGCGTTGAAACATATGAACGATGTAAGCTTAGTTAAGCCTCAGCTGGGACTGAAAGATGAATACTTATCATTTTATCAAGAATGGAAAGAATCCGGTGAGGATATGATTCCTTGGGTCATTAGCAAGGATCCAAGTGATTTTCAGGGAATGTTGCAGGAGCTCTCTAATCAAGAGGAGGGGATTGGTGTAAAGCAAGGCTGGGTCGCAGATTCAACCTTTTGGTTAGTCGATAAACATCATAGAGTATTAGGTGCGGCTAATATTAGACATCAACTAACCGAACATTTGTATCATGCTGGCGGGCATATTGGCTATGGTATCCGCCCGTCAGCAAGATTAAGAGGCTATGCGACGAAACTATTGGAATTGTCCTTGATTGAGGCTAAGAAACTGGGGATAAACGATGTCTTAGTTGTCTGTGATGCCGGTAATGTGGGATCTGAAAGAACCATTATCAAAAATGGTGGGAAGCCGGATACCGATTACATAGAGGAAGACGGAAACGTAGTTAAAAGATATTGGATCAAGAATACTTGACAGTAGCGATCCCGCAACACGTCTGCTAGAAAATAATAGATCGAATAAGTCCGGAAGGTGCCATCGTTACCCGCTACCGGACTTTTTTAGGCAGCATTGCGGCTCAATAAAGGTTTGAGTTGTTGCTCCGTCCACCTTACTCCCTCACATACTCCACCGAGTATATATGCGTCCTCGTTAAATCAATGACCTCTTTAATAAAATCCTCCTGGGATTCCCTGAAATCGTTTCGGATCCAGTTCAGAATCAGTCCGTGGAAGCCGTAGGCCGTGTACCGTTTAAAGTAATCCATGTTAACCGGAGTATGGTTAATCGTTTCGAATATAAATCGTTCCTTATAGATTTTTACGATCATTTGAGGGAATTCCGTATGTAGTCCCGGCAAGGTATCCTCGTATTTAATCAGCTCAAAAAAATCACGATGCTCATAAATGTAGGCAACGATATTGAAGGACGGCGCACTGAGGTTTGCCGTATATACTTTGTGCCCCGGGATGTAAGGCTTGCCCACCGATTCTTCCAGGCCACGTAGTATGGAAGCCAGCAAGTCCTCGGCTAACTCGATTTTATCCTGGTAATGGACATAAAAGGTGCTGCGGTTATAAGAAGCCTTATCCACGATGTCTTTCACCGTCACGGCATGATATCCCTTCTCTTTTACAAGTTGAATAAAGGCGGATTTCAGATGTTCTTTCGTACGATTTTTTCGCGCCGATGTCACGATTTGTTCATGATTCACGAAAAGAGCGCCCCCTCAAAAAGACAGTTTTGTTCTAAGTGTTGACTAGATCGACACTTCATAACAGGTTAATGATTGTGAAATGTGAACAGAATAGTACAATTGAATTGTAGCAAAAATAGTACTAAATTTAATATCTTAAATTGCTTCTAATTAATATAGTACTATTTTAATTCATTATACGGGGGTATCCAAGATGGGGAAATTACTAAACAAAGTAGCTGTAATTACCGGTGGTGCATCCGGCATCGGTGCGGCAACAGCACGCCTCTTCGTTGAAGAGGGAGCCAAGGTGGTGCTTGTTGATATAAATGAGGAAAAAGGTAAGGCGTTTGAAGCCGAACTGAAAGCGAATCATCACGAAGCGCTGTTCGTCAAAGCGAATATCACAAGCGAGGAAGAAGTAGCGGGCATCTTCAAACAAGCGATTGACGCCTTCGGTAAAGTTGACGTTGTATTTAACAACGCAGGGATCGGGCGCGTTCATTCTTCGCATGATCTGGAGTACTCCGAGTGGCGCAACACCGTAAACGTGGACCTGGACGGCGTATTCCTGGTGGCACGCGAAGCTATCCGTGAAATGTTAAAAGCTGGCGGAGGCACGATCGTCAATACCGCATCCATGTACGGCTGGGTCGGCTCGCCTGGTTCCGCAGCCTATAATGCAGCTAAAGGCGGGGTTATTAACTTGACGCGTTCCCTGGCACTGGAGTATGCGGAGCAAAATATCCGGATCAACGCACTATGCCCGGGCTTTATCGACACACCGATCATTCCGGAGGAGAGCAAGCAAGCGTTGGCAGCGGCCACTCCGATGAAGCGTCTGGGACAAGCTGAAGAAATGGCAAAGGCTGTTCTGTTTATGGCATCGGATGACTCTTCATTCATGACGGGAAATACCCTGACGGTTGACGGTGGATATACAGCCCAATAATGGGTGAGCTTAGACGTAGAGAGAATCATGACATCTTACTAGGAGGTATACACCATGAGCAAGTTTGATGGAAAAGTGATTGTAATTACTGGCGCAGCAGGCGGGATCGGAACGGCAGCCGCGAAAAAGCTGGCGGAGCAAGGTGCCAACCTTGCCCTGGTCGATTTGAACCTGGAAGCCGTCCAACAAGTGCTCTCCGATTTGGGTCTGGACGATTCCAGAGCGATTGCGCTGCAAGCCAATGTCGCCATAGAAGAGGAAGTCAAAGCCTATGTGGATGCCACGGTCGAGAAGTTTGGCAAAATCGACGGCTTTTTCAATAATGCAGGGATCGAAGGAATCACCGCAAATGTAGAGGATTATCCAACCGAGACTTTTGAAATGGTCTTCAATGTCAACGTGAAGGGGGCCTTCCTTGGATTGAAATACGTTGTGCCGGTGATGAAAAAACAAGGATATGGCAGCATCGTAAACACCTCCTCCGGTGCAGGCCTTATCGGTTCGCCGGGATTTGTCGGATACAATAGCTCCAAGCATGCCGTGATCGGCATGACAAAAGTGGTAGCATTGGAAGCTGCTCCGTTCGGCGTTAGAGTGAATGCCGTAGCGCCTGGGGTGATCAATACGCGCATGATGCGCCAAATTGAGAAAAACACCGTTCCTGAGGATGCGGAAGGTGCAAGAAAAGCATTTGGCGCCGCCGTTCCGCTCGGAAGATATGGGGAAGCGGAAGAGGTAGCCAACGTCGCCGTTTTCCTGCTGTCTGACGATGCCTCTTATGTCACGCAATCCATATATACCGTGGATGGCGGCCAAATCAACCAGTAAGGTTTATAAATAGCCTAGCATACAGGGTCTTGGTCCGGTGTTTATACCGGTCAAGACCTTTTTTACATTCATTAGGAGTAGCAGTGCAGCGGCCTATTTCCCTCTGTTTATAGGTGGGTCATTTTTCATATTGGGGTCTTGCGCTTTTTGGAATATAATGGTGTTACTAGCTCCCGCATGAGGAATGGAAGGATCCGAAAACAGTAGTGCACGTAAAATGGGAATTAGAAAGGGGATAGGAAGTGACGGAGATCAGCCAAGTCCGTATGGAAGACCTGTGGTCGGTTCGAAGAGAACGTTTAGGTAATCGATGGTTAATCGGCGTTCAGAATCAACTTCCACAGTCTTACGAGGACGAACAGCGCTTGTTTGCAACCCTTAAAGCCAGAAGAGATGAAATACAGCATCAAACAGCTGATCCGAATACGTACATGGTGATCCATGATGACGGGTGGAAGATGACGGTAGCATTGATGGTAAGTCGTATCGGGGATATCCCGGAGGGCATGGTATCATTGAATCTTCCGGAAGAGGAGTACGAGGTTTTCCGGTTTGAAGAGAAACATATTTGTTCATTCTGGCAGTATTTCTGCGAAACCGATCATCGGAACAAATATGGCGTCAATGCAGCCAAGGCACGATTTGAAACATTTAACGACACCTTGCAGCCGAATGGCGTAACGGAAATTTATTATCCGAAAGAATAGGAATGGATGTCCGAACATGTATCATGGATGAGTAACTGCGAAGGGAGGAAGGGATATGCGCGCGACTGAAGATATCATGCAGGTATGGAGGAAGTTCAACGACTTTCCAATGGAAACCCTAACTAAAGCCTGGCACAGCCTAATCGACCCGGAATGCAAACAACGAACAACAGATGTCATGAAAGAGCATCGAGCATTATATGGAACGTCGGGCAATTGTTTTGATTTGGCGATTTGGTTAATCGATGAATTCAGACAGAACAAAGTACCCTGTTATGGAGTGCTAACGGAGCATTTGCATGTCGCCGTGGTCGCCGTCAACGAAGAGGGCCACAACTATTTCTGCGATCTTGGAGATCAATGGATTGAGCCTGTTTTGTTGGAACCGGGCCATGAAGCGTATACGGAAGAGTTTGTGGATGGTTTTTTTCCAGGTTCGTTCATTAAACTGAACACCCGAGCGAATCGTCTCTGGGTAACCTACAGAAGACCAAACGGAAAGGAAAGCAGCCAAGAATTCGACTTGACGCCCATATCCGATGAGGCATTGATCGAAGCGGGGCAAAAAACGCAGCGCCTGTTCAGCGATCCGCTTGTGGAAAAGCGGATTTTTACGGATCAGCAGGTTCTCCATTGGGAATTCGATAATTACGAAAGCTACCTAAGTTCCAAGGAAGGCCGAAAAGTGGAGCCTCAGCTGAAGGATATCGAGGAATGGGCAAAACGAATACATACAATGAGCGGGATCCATGAAGAAGTCGTCATGCGGGCATTGGAAGTCTACTTGAAAAAGTCGTCTCATCCTTAACCCGTCACCCAAAAAAGGAATAAACAACGTTCACGATTCGATTGCCGAAACAAGGGGGGAGACAAACGTGAAGAAACTGCCGACAATTCAATTAGAAAGATTAACATTACGGCCATTCCATTTAGATGATGCCAAAGTCGTTCAACAATTAGCAGGGGATCCATATATTGCGGAAACCACATTGTATATCCCGCATCCGTATGAGGATGGGATGGCAGAACAATGGATAGAAACACATGCTCATAACTTTAATGAAGACCGATCACTGGAACTAGCTATCGTACATAAGGAAGAACAATATGTAATAGGTGCTATATGTATTGGATGTAATAAGAAGTTTGATCATGGTGAACTTGCATATTGGATTGGGAGACAGTATAAGAATAATGGATATTGTACGGAAGCGGCCAAAGGTATCGTAAGGTATGCGTTTGACGAAATGAAATTAAACCGTATATTTGCCCGTTATCTGGGGAAGAACCCTGCATCGGGTAAAGTTATGGAAAAGTTAGGAATGAAATATGAAGGGCGATTAAGACAGCATGTTCGAAAATGGGATCAATATGAAGACCTTGTGTATTATGGTCTTTTAAAAGAAGAATATGTTTCAGAGAATAGCTAAAGACTTAGTAGAATTAGAAAACTGCATCACAGGGACAACTCGAAAAACAAACGATTAAACGGGTATTTTTGTCTTTAACCATTCTATAACTCTGGTAATATACTATATCATTCCCAAACAAGGAGTGATATAAATGGCAAACAGTGATGTACGTCTTGCGCTTTGGTCAGGCACTAATTTTTCCGTTCGTCGGATTCTCTTCAGACGAGGAGGCGTTGCGGTTCGAGACCTTGGAGCGTTTCGGTTTGACAATGTTCTTTCGAGTTTCCGACTCAGAAATGTTGCGCAGAGCTCTGAAATAACGCTTGTATTGTTTTCGAGAATTAACTTTCAGGGAGCGTTCCGTGTGTTCCGTGGCAGCCAAAACGTAGCGAACTTGGCGAATTTTAACTTTAACAATGTGACATCTTCGTTCATTGTTGTAGGACGCAATCTTACGGACGCTGAAATATCCCAAATCCAAAGAACTGCTAGACCGCCTCAAGACATCCTCGTAATTAGACAGTAATACTGAGATAGTTGAATGAAATGAAGAACCCAAAAGCGGCTCATTCCTCGTGAGAGGATGGGCTGCTTTTGTATGATTAGTTGAACCATTCGACAAAGAAGTTCCTTATACCGATTGAACGTATGATTAATACTGTTTTAAGAAAACCTCATCGATTCATTTAACAGCATATTGACAATAACAAGAAGCATGTTACTATATTACCGACAGACAGTCGGTCTAGAAAAGGAGGGGGAATCATGCGAGTCGTAAAAAAAGCGGAAGAACGCAGGAACGAAATCCTTAACGCGGCGGAGGAGCTTTTTGGTCAGAAGGGCTTTGACGGCACAAGTACAAACGAAATTCTCGAAAAGGTCGGGATTGCGCGTGGAACCTTGTATCATCACTTCAAGTCAAAGGAGGATATCATGGATGCGCTGATTGACCGGTATACCGTCCGGCTGTTGGAAGGAGCACAGGTAATTGCCGCGGACAAGAGCATACCTGTAGTTGAGCGCATCATCCGCGTTGTGATGGCATTGAACATAAGTGGCAGCGACGAAAATGGAAGCAGCAAGGAAATCATGGAGCATATTCACAAGCCGCAGAATGCGCTAATGCATCAGAAGATTCAAAAGGTCATCATCCATGGCGTTCCGTCGATTCTGACGGGCATCATCCGCGAAGGCATCGAGCAGGGGATGTTCAGCACGCCGTACCCGTATGAATGCATGGAAATGGTGGTGATCTATGCGAATACCGTGTTTGATGACGATATGGTTGCTATGACGGACAAGGAACGAGGGAAGCGTGTTCTGGCCTTTGTTTTCAATGTCGAGAGGCTGCTCGGTGCAGCAAGCGGAAGTCTTATGGACGTTATGCAGATGTTTGGTGGAGGAGATGAAAGCAGCCTTGAATAAATCAGGGAAGTCTTTCGTCATTCTGTATAAGTTAAAGTCGGTTAAAATGCTTGAAACAGAGGTGTCTTATGTACTCCAGAATAATCCGCAATGATCTTTTAAAAAGCAAGGCCACTACGCTAACAACCATGATATTTGTTGCTGCTGCGGCTATGCTTGTTTCGCTCGCGGCGATCCTCGTCGTCAATCTCTCGGGTGCGCTGAACACATTGATGACACAAGCCAAAACCCCGCATTTTATGCAGATGCATTCCGGTGAAATAGATTCTGCGCGACTTTCAGCTTTTGCGGAGCAACATCACAATGTGGATGATGTTCAGGTGATGGAATTTCTCAATATGGACGGTGCGCGGATACGATTAGGCGAACATTCACTTGCGAATAGTGTCCAGGATAACGGATTTAGCATGCAGAGCCAAAAATTCGATTATCTTCTTGATCTCAACGGTAGCATCATTAATCCCGCCATCGGCGAGTTGTATGTTCCAGTAAGCTATATGAAGGATGGTACCACCAAGGTCGGTGATAAGGCGGTTATTAGCGGGAAGGAGTTTATCGTTGCAGGATTCCTCCGGGATTCACAGATGAACTCTGCGCTCTCCTCCTCCAAGAGATTTCTTGTACATAAACATGATTACGCGGAAATTAAGAGCCTCGGCAGCACGGAGTATCTGATTGAGTTTAGATTAAAGGATTTGTCCGAGCTCGGTTCATTTGAAGCGGCTTATGCCTCCGCAGGCCTTGAAGCAAACGGACCAACCGTTACATATAAGCTTTTCAAAATGATGAACGCACTTTCCGATGGGATGATGATCGCGGTTATACTGCTTGTGAGCGCGCTTGTCGTGGCCATCGCATGGATGTGCATACGTTTTACGCTCCTGGCGAAAATCGAAGACGACTATCGTGAGATTGGAGTGATGAAGGCAATAGGGCTGCGTGTTTCCGACATAAAGAAGATGTATCTTGCGAAGTACGCAGCGATTGCCGCGGTGGGTAGTATGCTCGGTTTTGCACTGTCGGTTATGTTCAAAGGCATACTTCTTGAAAATATACGGCTTTATATGGGGGAAAGTGAAAATTCCTCTTATGCTTTGTTGTTCGGAATCATCGGCATACTGCTTGTATTCCTTGCCATGCTCGCCTTCGTAAGCGGAGTGTTGAAGCGCTTTCGGAACATATCCGCTGCAGAAGCCATACGCTTTGGTACTTCGCAGGAAAAAAACACAGGCGCCAAACGTTTTAATCTAAGTGGAAACAGGCTGTTGAATACGAATGTTTTCCTCGGTATCAAAGACGTTCTCGCACGGAAAAAGCTTTATGCTACAAGCCTATCGGTACTGGTGATTTCTGCATTTATCATGATGGTTCCACAAAATCTGTACAACACCATTTCATCTACAAGCTTCATCGAATATATGGGGATCGGAAACTACGATATACGTGCTGACATACAGCAGACGGATAACATTTCAGAGAAAACGGCTGAACTACGAAATGCGATGAACAACGACCGTGCCATATCTAAGGTTGCCGTCCTTACAACAAAGGCATTTAAAATCAAAAGAGAAGACGGTTCAGAGGAAAACATAAAGGTCGAACTTGGCGACCATTCCATATTCCCAATTGCCTATTCCAAAGGCAGAGCACCCGCCGCAGAGAATGAAATTGCACTGTCGGCTTTGAACGCTGATGAGCTGAGCAAGAAGGTCGGTGATGTCATTACACTGGTGATGGAGGGCCGGGAGAAGAATCTAACGGTAAGCGGAATATATTCCGACATTACCAACGGCGGCAAAACCGCAAAGGCGGTATTCACCGACAATTCGGCGGATATGATGTGGAGCATGATCTCCGCTGAACTTTCGGATAAATCTCTTGCCGCCGCGAGGATTTCGGACTTTGCGGATAGGTTTGATTTTGCCAAGATTTCAGACATTGATGAATTTATTGCACAGACATTCGGTTCAACGATAAATTCTGTTAAAAAGGCCTCTCACGCTGCTATGGCTGTTGCGCTGATGATATCGGTACTGATTACCCTGTTGTTTATGAAAATGCTTATTGCTAAGGACAGATATCCCATTGCCGTTATGAAAGCCCTCGGTTTTACGAACTCGGACATGAAGTTGCAATATGCTTCGCGTTTGGTATTTGTTCTGATTGTCGGTATTGTTCTCGGAACTCTCCTGGCAAACACGCTCGGAGAAATGCTTGCGGGTGCGGTTATCTCTTCGTTTGGAGCGTCGACGTTTCATTTTGCGGTCCATCCGCTTTCGGCGTATCTGTATAGCCCGCTTATGATGATAGCCTCGGTGCTTATCGCAACGATCATCGCCATATCGGGCGCAGGACAAATAAAAATATCCGAATATATGAAGGAGTAGGCATATGGAAAAGATGATTATCGGTGATTATATCGTAAAATCTTTCGGCGAGGGCGACGAACAGCGTAATGTTCTGGACGGGGTGTCCGTCTATGTTAACGAGGGCGAGTTCGTTGCTGTTATGGGACCATCTGGATCGGGAAAGTCAACGCTAATGTTTGCACTGAGCGGGACGGATGGCGTGGATGGCGGAAAAGTCGTTTTTGATGGTAAGGATTTATCGACGCTTGGGGAGAATGAGCTTGCAGATATACGCAGAACCAAAATGGGTTTTGTGTTCCAGCAGCCGACGATGCTGAAAAATCTGAATATCCTCGACAACATCATTCTTCCATCCATGCGGGATAACCGGAAAAACGCGGCGAAAATTTCACTCAAGGCAAAAGAGCTTATGAAAAGGGTAGGCATTGCAGAGCTTGAAAAACGCAGCATTACCCAAGTTTCGGGTGGTCAACTTCAGCGCGCGGGAATATGCCGGGCGCTAGTGAACAGCCCGAGCATTATTTTCGGCGACGAGCCTACGGGGGCACTCAACTCCATATCCGCTCAGGAAATCATGGACATATTTTCTGAAATCAATGCAGACGGTACCGCGGTCATGCTTGTCACTCACGATGCACAAGTTGCAGCGCGGACGGAGCGCATCATGTTTATGCGCGATGGGAAAATGGTAAGTGAACTCAAGCTTCCCAAGTTTGTGGGAACGGATATGGATGGCAGGGCCCAGAAAGTTATGGTGAGAATGCAGGAAATCGGAATATGAAATCAACCTCACTTCAAGCCGCAGGGCTATCGCCCTTGGTTAATCGGATGTATAATTATGGAATCATTTGATTCGATCGATAATTACACTTGATTAGTCATTGGAGCGAAACATCAGTCATGAAACGGGTGGTGTTATACGATGCATGAACAGTCCAAACATTTCGTTGCTGTTTCAGCTTTAGTGAAGAATGAGGATGGACATGTGCTAATGGTTCGTACGCATTTGCGTTCAGATACGTGGGAACTGCCAGGTGGCTTCGTAGATGCTGGCGAGCCGTTGGATCAAGCGGTGTGCCGGGAGTTTCTGGAGGAAACGGGAATGGTGATACGCCCTGTAGGCATATCCGGCGTTTATTACAACGAGAGGCTTCATGTCTTGTCCGTCGTTTTTCATGCGGAATACGTCAGCGGAGAAATAACCATTCAACCTGAAGAAATTGTGGAAGCGAAATTTGTAGACTTGGATGATACGAACCTGGATAAATACATAACAAGGCCTCAGATCAAATCACGCTTGTTTGATGCCATCCGTGCAGAGAGTTCGGCCCCGTATGAGACTTGGGATTTGAACCCGCCTCGGTATAAGCTGCTGTCCAGATTGGACGGGGAACCGCTGAATGTCAAAACGGCATTTTTACTCACGGGGGAGCCTCGGATGGGTAAAACGACGATGATCAAGGAACTCGTACATCACCTCGGCCCTGATCTTTGCGGTGGATTCTATACGGAGGAAATAACGAACTCGAGTGATCGAATAGGTTTCAAATGCGTGTCCGTTAGCGGGGAAAGCGTCGAGATTGCACATGTAGATAGTCCCAGCAGCACCCGTATTGGAAGATACGGAATGGATGTAGAAGCATTCGAGGATTTTGCCGTGAACATACTAGAAGACGCCTTGTCCTCCAAGAAAATCATTGTCATCGATGAAATGGGATTTATGCAAATGCTATCTGCCTCTTTTCAAAAAATAGTACAAGAGATTATTTCTGATCATCGGATTGTTCTTGGGACGATACCCGTAGAGAGTCACCCTGAAATAGATAAAATTAAACATCAGAAGGAAGTAAGTATCATCAGCTTGAATGAATTCAATCGTGACACGATATCCAAAACTTTGTTAAAGGATATTTTGCAAGCCTTGGAGGGTGAATGATATGCGGATCGAAGATATCTTTTCGGATCTCCCAACATTGGAAACAGAGAGAACGATTCTAAGAAAATTAAGAAGCGAAGACGAACAAGATATCTTTCAATACGGATCGGATGATGACGTATCGAGATATACCGCTTGGCCGACGCATCGAACGATGGAAGATACCCGTATCTATTTAACGAAGGTGCTGCAGAAATATGATCATCATGCAGTCGCCCCTTGGGGAATCGTGGACAAAGAAACCGGAAAGATCATCGGAACTTCGGGATTTATGGCTTGGAACGTCCATCATGCTAAGGCGGAGTTGGGATATGTCTTGTCCAAGGATTATTGGAATCTCGGTTACATGACCGAAGTAATCAGGGCCATCCTCTCTTTTGGATTTGACAGAATGCAGCTGGTAAGAATCGAAGCAAGCTGTCTACCGTTAAACCTAGGTTCAGCGAGAGTGATGGAAAAGGTCGGCATGACCTATGAAGGTTTAATAAGACAGACGATACTCGTTAAAGGGAAACATGAAGATCTGAAATTATATTCGATTGTATTGGATGACTACCGGAATCCGAATAACGTCCCTTAACGGGCCTTGGCCGAATAACACTCATCGTAAAACCCCCTCGTTCATGAACGAAGGGGTTTTACATGGAATGATCAGCAGGTAAGCCGATTACTTAGCGGATCTCCCGGCATACATGTTCCGGTACACGGCCGGGGTGAGGTTCTCGAACTTTTTGAACGTTTTGATGAAATAGCCCGTATCGCAGAAGCCCAAGTCATCGCTCACTTGATGGATTGGCGAATCGGTTGATTCCAGCAGCTGCTTGGCCCATTCAATCTTGAGCCGGGCGATGAAAACGGAGAAATTCTCCCCTGTCTCCTTCGTAAATGTGCGGCTAAAATAGCTGGGGCTGATGTGGCAAAGCTTGGCCATCTCTTTCAGGCTGAAATTCTCATGCTTGTGCGCAAAAATATAGTCGAACGCGGGTTGAAGTACTGCATTCGAAGAGATAAACCGCCCAGCGCCATTCTTCAATTTCGTATCGATCAGTGCACCCGACAGCTCCTGCTGTATGGATTGAATGCTGCGGACCGCACGATCGGATTCGTTAAAAGTCTCAACGGAAGTGGGCGCGTCCATGTTAGCCGTGAGCACTTTTTTGTACATATCAACCGTGGTATGCTTTTGAATCGCTTCCTCCACGATATAAGTGCTTAATTGCAGCAGCAAGTCCACACACTTCGTTACTTCCTCGTAAGACAAGATTGGCAGGGCGTTGTAGTCCGCTTCGAGTTCTTTAAACTTCCGGTTTGACTCCACATTGGGCGGCCGAGACACGATCTGCTCCAGCATTGGCGCGTCAGGTTCCCGGAGCTTAAGCTGTCCGGCCATGATCGCACCAAGATATTGGTTATCGATGATGATCGGAATGGCGATATCGATAATGTTGAAATGGCACAGATAGATGTATGGTTTGTTCTGGCGAACCGCTTCAATACCGGCTCGCGCGTCGCATTTTTGACAATACTGCGAAAGATGGCCATCCTGGCGCACGCCTTGGCAGAAAGGCTGACAGTAGCTGTGTTTGGTCACGGGAACGCCCTTGTAATCGACCGTAAGGATTGCCATTTTGGTCACGAGCGATAAGGAATCCTGCAGCTTCTCCCACTTCTCCAAATCAATGATTTCTTCTAAATCGAACCGGGATTTGGACATGACGATATTCTCCTATGAACATAATAGAAATTCTATTGAATATTATAGCGAATAATTCTACTAAAGGACAAGATAATACAATTTACCATGTAAATGACAAAAAAACACGATAAGAAAACGCTTTATTCCGATCTCATTGTTTCATGCTTCCCTAATGAGTGAAATCTATAATAATACATATAGTCAATCTAGGAGGAATGAAAAATGAGAAGGGCGTTTATCAGTCCGACAAAATATGTGCAAGGTGAGAACGAACTGTTGAATTTAGGCTATTTTGTAAAGACATTCGGAGATTCCGCTCTGCTGATTGCCCATCCTGATGATGTTGAACGGGTGAAAGACAAGCTGGAGTCAACGAAACAGAAATTCAATATAACGCTAGTTGAAAGCGGCTTCCGTGGGGAATGCTCCCGGCAGGAGGTTGCCCGATTGCAAGCTTTGGCGAAGGAGCATCAATGTGCCTGCACGGTTGGCCTCGGCGGAGGCAAAGCCATTGATACGGCAAAATGCGTAGCCGAAGGCGAGGCTCTGATTATTGTCCCGACGATTGCGGCAACCGATGCACCGACAAGCCATTCGGCGGTCCTCTATACCCCGGAAGGCGAATTCGATGATTATGCTTATTTCAAACAAAGTCCTAGCGTTGTTATGATTGATACAACGGTTATTGCCAAAGCACCGACTAGATTCCTTGTTGCTGGAATGGGAGACGCGCTCTCTACCTATTTCGAAGCAAGGGCGACGGCTCAATCGTATTCCAATGTCAATGCTGGTTTGCCATGCGGCGTTCGCGAAGGCGTGTGCGGTGAGGCCAAAGGGACGATTACATCGCTGGGGCTTGCAAAGCTATGCTATGACACGCTGCTTGAGAACGGATACAGAGCAAAACTGGCCTGCGATCAAAATATCGTGACGCCAGCCTTGGAGAATATCGTCGAGACGAATATTCTGTTATCGGGACTAGGCTTCGAGAGCGGCGGCTTGGCAGCGATTCACGCGATACACAATGGCTTGACGGCTTTGGAAGGAACCCATCATTATTATCACGGCGAGAAGGTAGCCTTCAGTACGATTGCTCAATTGGTGCTTGAGAATGCGGACCGGGAGGAAATGAAGGAAGTGCTGGACTTCTGCCTGTCGATCGGTCTCCCTGTATGCCTGGCGGATATCGGAGTAGAGCAAGTGACCTACGAGGAATTGCTGGAAGTGGCCAAGAAGGCATGTATTGCCGAGGAATCCATTCATTCAATGCCATTCCCGATTTCGGAGGAAGCGGTAGCATCCGCGATTATGGCCGCTGACCAGTTGGGCCGTCAATACAAAATAAGTAAGGAGATATAAGATGAAAAAAATCATGAACAAGCCGGAAACCTTGGTTCGGGAAATGTGCAATGGGCTTGTGCTGGCGCATCCTGAGCTGGCGTTCCACCCTAAATTTAAAGTGATTTCCAAAAAAGAAATCAACCCCAATAAAGTTACGCTGATCAGCGGCGGCGGAAGCGGGCACGAACCGGCCCATGCCGGATTCGTTGGAAGCGGCATGCTGGATGCGGCCGTGTGCGGCGATGTGTTTGCTTCCCCATCCCAAATTCAGGTGTATCAAGCGATCCGCAGCTCCGCGAGCAATAAGGGAACGCTGCTTATTATCAAAAATTACAGCGGCGACATCATGAACTTCAAAAATGCGGCCCACCTTGCGAGCGAGGACGGTATCCAAGTGGATTATGTGAAGGTCGACGATGACATCGCCGTTGAAGACAGTCTCTATACAGTAGGGAGAAGAGGGGTTGCCGGAACGGTGCTCGTTCATAAGGTAGCCGGAGCGGCCGCAGAAGCGGGACTGTCCCTGCCGGAAGTGAAAGAAGCGGCGCAGCATGCGATTAACCATGTTCGCAGCATCGGCTTTGCGTTTACCTCCTGCACCGTGCCCGCCAAGGGAACTCCGACGTTTCATATCGAAGCTGACGAGATGGAATACGGCGTCGGCATTCATGGCGAACCGGGAATCCGCAGGGAGAAAGCCGTTCCTGCAGATGAGCTGGCGCAGCGGATGGTCACGTCTTTGCTGGACAACTTGCAGATGAATGATTCTGCGGAGCACGAAGTTGCCGTATTAATCAATGGATTTGGCGGCACGCCGCTGCAGGAGCTGTACTTGCTGAACAATTCCGTGATGCGCGAATTGGCTTCCCGGAACAAGCGGGTATTCAAAGTCTTCGTCGGCAACTATATGACCAGCATCGATATGGCAGGCGCATCGGTGACGATCATGAAGCTGGACGAGACGCTCAAGAAGTGGCTGTCTGCGCCATGCGATACGCCAGCACTGTCGGTTAAGGGATCTTTTGAGCCCGTGAACTATACCGAGGTTATCCATGAACAGAAGTCAGAGAACACGGTATCGTATAAAAACAATACGGATGCTGACGCAGCAGTGATTAAGAACAACCGGTTATCCTTGCAAAATATCGTATATCTGATCGATCAAATGAGCGAGGTCATCATCGAGAACGAGGTGCCGTTCTGCGAGCTTGACGCCCATGCCGGAGACGGGGATTTCGGCATGAGTGTCGCTAAGGGATTCAAGCAGCTCAAGGCGGAGTGGGATGATATTCTAACCCACCATCTTCGTGATATCGGCGATTTCCTCGACGCCTGCTCGATGATCATCATGGAGCATTGCGGCGGGGCTTCCGGACCGATCTGGGGATCCGCATTCCGTGCAGCGAGTAAATCTGCCAGTCAGAAGCAGGAATTGTCCGTTCAAGAGGTCGCAGATATGATGCAGGCCGTTGTGAAAGGGATCCAGGATACGGGCGAAAGATCGTTCGGAAGAGGAGCGGTCGTCGGCGACAAGACATTGATCGATGCACTCGTGCCGTTCGCGGATGCCTGGACACATAGTGCAGAGCAGGGCGAAGAGATGAAGCCGGCAGCGATCAAGGCGGCAGAGGCAGCGGTTCTCGGAGCGCAGAAGACGGCAGACATCGTTGCCCGAATGGGAAGAGCGGGGACGGTAGGCGAACGCAGCATCGGATACCCGGATGCGGGCGCACACGCGCTCGGGGTTATTTTCACCGAGCTTGCCAAAGTGATGAAGTAATGTACAAAAGCGGTATGTACTTTTCGGAGAAGATGTGCGTTGTCATAATTAGTGATAATATTTTCATAATTTATGAGAAAACTTTTTCACAATTAGCGAGAAATGTATTTTTATACAATTGATATGCATGTTGTTGGTGACATTCCACACTTATAAAATATTTAGTTAATCTAGGGCGTGTATGCAAACTGTGACCCTATAATTTGGGTAATTAATAAGTATGATGAGACGATATGAAATACGTGACGACCAATGGGAAAAGATTAAGGACCTACTGCCACCGGAACGAAAACCACAAGGAGGGAGACCCCCGAAAGACCATCGTCATACGGCTTTAGAGGTGATTCTGCTGCCAGTGCTGTTGCAGGTACAAGTTGGAACCCGAATGGTTTAGTTATTAAAAGCCCATTTGATCCTAAGAAAGAAATAGCATTTTATACCTATAAATCTGATCCGGGCATGATATATTATGGTGAAAGGAAACGTCCTGATAATAAAATCACTATTAAAGAACCTCAAACTGTTTGGGACAAAGTAAAGGATTTCTTTTCGGCTGATTATTATCCTAATGGGGTACCATTGCCTAATAATATGCCTCCTCTAGGTGAAAAGAATAGTGGAGGCACCTGGTTACCGATCCCTAGGAGAGGAATACCTTTTATGCCATTACGTTAAAAGGAGAAAATGTATGAATATTACTAAGTGTATTGAAGATATTTTAGTAGATAGGTTCGCCCAGCTTGGGTTTAACTATGAAAAATCAGATACTGGTTGGACTTTTATAAGGGAGTATGGCGGAGTAAAGGAGTTCATCGAAATTGAAAAAAGCAATTGGTATGAAAATGCTATAAGTTGTGAGTATCGAAAAGGTACTTCTACTAGAAATACTATTGCCTTTTTGAGAGATCGTATAGAACAGGTGCATGTATTTTCAGATGAATCTACTTTAAAAGAAGAATTGAAATTGATAGTAGATATAACTGAAAAGTATGCTTTAAAATGGTTTGAACAAATAAAAGTTAAGAAAAAAAACCCGCCGGATAACTTTCTTAAAGAGGAGTGGGCTCCATTACTCCAGTCATTTATCAGAAAAAATAGTATTGAATTTGATAATATTGAATCAATTTCTATCTTAGACAAGATGCTAATACAAGAAGTTTCAAAAGAGGAGATATACTCAATAAGCTATTGTTTCGGGGAGATTATAAAACAAAATTTTGGTGCGGAATGGGATTATAGTCCAGAAGATGGGCCTTATATTAAAAACATTGCAGGCTCAAAGAAGATTGCTCTCAAACCATTTGTTCTTGTTACTAAAACAGTAATGAATCCCGATGCCCTTAGTTTAGAGTATTTTTTTACAAATATTAAAAGCGCGGTTGATGGTATCAAGAATTAATCCATGTGCACGCAAATACGTGGTAGGCTTCTGAAGGTGGGGTATGTGTCTGAAATTCCCTTGCCAGTAATTACGCGAGAGTGTTTATATTGAAGATCAAAAATTGATAAAGTCCTATATGGCTGAGTTGTATTGCTGTAAATACCACATGCGAGTGTACCGCTCCATGTGGTTTGTTTTTTTATTGTTGAGTTCTAAGAGAATACTGGTGTCGGGTGAGAAAAACATAGTAACATTAGAAGCCGCTAATTATGCGGCTTTTTATATTTATGTTATCAAGTTCTTGTCAAAACAAAATGACAAGAACTTGATAACATTCCCGACTGATGACAAGAACATTGTTACATATGATTTCATCGAAGGCAGCAGACGCCTTTTTATTAAGCTAACGGGCAGGATAATTGAATAACCCTGCGGAATAGTTGCAAGTTGAGTCCCTATGCTAAAATAAGGAAACTGGAAAGGAGAGTGGTGTGACGCAATGCAGACGAGAAACTCTACATACAACATTCAAAATGCAAGCTTAGGAATAGAACGAGAGGTTGACCGATTAAAAGCACAAGCATCTATGGGATGGGAGAAAGAATATAGGAATCTGAAATGGTATGGATTAAAAGATGGTATGGATATTTTGGAGCTGGGGAGTGGTCCTGGGTTCTATACGGAACAATTGCTTAATAACCTGCCCCAAAGTCGGGTCACAGCACTTGAAATTGATAGCTTACTACAAGATAAAGCAAAACAAATGCTTTCCAATGTCTCAAATTCCAAACTAAATTTTGTGCAAGCCTCTGTTTATGATACAGGACTCCCTGACAATACGTTTGATTTCGCTGTTGCAAGATTGCTCTTTTTGCATTTACATCACCCAGTTGAAGCTGCAAAGGAAATTTTTCGCGTGTTAAAGCCTGGAGGAAAACTCGCTATTATTGATATTGACGATGGGATCTTCGGAGTCATTCATCCCGTGGTTGAATCTTTACATTCAATTGTGAAGAAACTTGCGGATTTACAGGCTTCGATGGGTGGGAATCGCTATTTAGGAAGGATGCTTCCTCGATTGTTAAGGGAAGCTGGTTTTATTGATGTGGACATAGATGCGACTTTACAACATAGCGATATTCACGGTGTCGAGGGGTTCAGGAAGCAATTTAACATTCAACGTTTCAAGGGCTTCTTTGAAAGAGGAATCTTGTCGCAAGATGAGTTCGAGCAAATTAGAGAATCATCCGAGAGATTAGATACTTCCGAAGATGCTTACGCTATGATGACTTTCATTTTGGGCTGTGGTACAAAACCCACGTTCAACTAACGGGAAACGATAGCTCAATGAAGATATATAGAGGCAGCCGGCTTTTTGGTCGGCTGCTTCTTCTCAACTAACGGGCAGGATATTTTCAAAAGTTTAGAGAATACCCTACATATGGAATTATTTACGAAGTAGTGAATAAGACGTTATACGACAGTCTCTAAAATACATAGAAAAACATAGAAAGGAATCATTGAATGATCATTAGGACCGTTTCATTGTGTCTAATTCGAAGAGGCGATCAAATATTAGTTGAAGAAACATATGATAAAGCCGTAAACAAGACTTTTTATCGACCGATTGGTGGTACGGTTGAGTATGGAGAGAATAGTAAAGAGACGATAGTTCGAGAAGTAAAAGAAGAATTAAATGCCCAAATACAAGAACCCAAGCTAAAGTTTGTCATCGAAAACCTATTTTCATACTTGGATCAGATAGGTCATGAAGTAGATTTCATTTATGAAGCTGATCTTGTTGATCATGACTTATACAAAAGAGAAGTTATCGAAGGCATAGAAGGAATAACTCCATATAAAGCAGTTTGGAAATCAATTAATGGATTCGAGAATAATGAACAGGAAAAACTAGTACCGGATGGATTATTGGACCTATTGCTTGCGAATTACTCAGAGAGAATTAGCAAAGTCGAGCACATTAGAACTACATAATACGGTGTCCGGGTTGCTGGAGCTCAGAGCCTATCAAGGAGAAGATTGGGATACAGCTCAAGTTATGTCAAAGCAACATGAATTGCATGATAAAACCAATCTGCTTCATTTCATGAGCTATGCGAGAGGGCTTGTTCGCCGAGTGTCCGTTCAATTCGGAGCGGTGGCCGTATTTTCATATGGTGCGTTTTTGTTAAGCCGGGACGCTGTAACGACAGGTGCTTTAGTCGCCTTCATGTTCTATTACTTCCGTATGATTCAGGATATCACTTTCCTTGTGACGATGACATCGGAACAAAAAGTGTTGATGAATCAGGTTGATAGACTTTTCAGCTTTATGAAGCAACAACCGGATATTCGGGAATATGAATCTACGAGTTCTCTATCGGGGGTGCAAGGAGAGATTGTTTTTCATAATGTCGCTTTCCGTTATGATACCCAATCCGAATTGATCAAGGGCTTCTCTTTACATATTAGACCAGGGGAGAAGGTCGCTTTTGTCGGTACCAGCGGCAACGGTAAGTCGACATTACTCAAGCTGATAGGCCGCTTCTACGATCCGACGCAAGGGGAAATTCGTCTAGATGGCATTCCGCTTCCGAAGTTATCGGTAAAGCAGATTCGCGGGACAATGGGATATGTGTTCCAGGAAACCTATTTGTTCGGCAGCACTATCCGTGAAAATATAAGATTCGGTGCGCCAGATGCAACGGATGAACAGGTTGAAGCTGCGGCCAAGGCGGCTTATGCCCATGACTTCATTCAACAGTTTCCACAAGGTTATGATACGTTCGTTGGGGAGCGCGGCGTGAGGCTGTCGGGTGGACAGAGGCAACGCATCGCAATAGCCCGAATGTTTATCAAAAATCCAAGAATTGTGTTGCTCGATGAAGCAACAGCGGCATTGGACAATATCAGTGAATGGGAAGTCCAGCAAGCTTTAACTCGCTTGTTTGAAGGAAGGACAATCATTGCGGTAGCTCACCGGTTATCTACCGTGGAGAATTTCGATACAATTATTGTCGTGGATCAAGGCATCATTGCCGAGAAGGGTAATTATGAGCAATTGATGCAACAGCAAGGCGTTTTCCGCCGATTGGCAGCGGGAGAGGAGCGTGCGGTTGGTGAATAATTGGGCATGGATCTGGACATATGCAAGGCAGGTCAAGGGCCTACTGGCGCTCACGATATTGCTGTTAGTGTTGGAGATAATATCCAGTATCGGCGTTGTGGGTATCCAGAAATTTATCATCGATGATTTATTTGTAAACCGTAAGTTCGATTTGTTAGTCCCCTTGATGGCAGGGCTTGCCGGTCTAGCAGTCACTTACAATGTGCTTCATTTATTTGCCGCGCTTGTGAGAAACAAAGCAACGTTCAGACTGCAAAAACTGCTGCTTGCCGATATGCTCCGTTATATGCATCGCATTCCGGTAGGACTTTTCCGGGAGGAACGCACCGGCAAATATGTCACCCATCTGACTGATGATGTTAATCAATCTGCGAATCTGGTAGGCGGTACGATCCCAAACGGTATGATGGAAATAAGCGGAGCAATCATTCTTACCATTATTATCGGAATGGCAAGTCCGGTATTGCTTCTGGCAGTGATACTGACCAGTATCGTTTATATTTTGATGGGCAAGCATTACGCACCACGGATGAAAAAAGCGGCAAAGGACAGCGCCGCTAGTCAGACGGAAGTTAGTGTTACTATTGAGGAAGGAATTGCTTCCTCCCGTGAGGTCATTGCCTTTCATCGTGAGGAATGGGAAGGTCGGCGTTTCAGGGAGAAGCTGACTGTTCATTTCACCAATTTAATGAAGCAGGTTGACATTTCTAATCGGCAGTCGATGTTTTCCATGCTCATGCTGTGGGGGATTCGATTGCTCGTATTGGGCTACGGAGGCGTGCTGGTTATTCAGGGAAGTATGTCCATCGGTTGGCTGGTCGTAGTGTATCAGTTCTCTACTCAGCTTCTACAAGCCTATGAGAAGGTATACAACTTCTTTATGGGGGTAGCAGGGAGTATGGCGTCTGTGGAGCGCGTCCGCGAAGTGATGGGAGGAGAAATAATCACGAATGGCGCACTCCAGATTAAAGAGCCACTTCGCAGCCTTGCCTTTCAAAATGTCTCCTTTCAATATACATCAGATAGACAGCCGGTCATTCGCGGGCTCGACATTGATATACCGTTAGGTAAAAAGGTAGCTTTTGTTGGGGCGAGTGGCGGTGGGAAGTCGACTATTGCGCAACTGCTTGTCCGATTCTACGATCCGTATCAAGGACAGATTGCAGTTAACGGCGAACCGTTGACGCAAATTCTACGGGATGACTGGATGAAGCGGATTGATATTGTTTTTCAAGATGCTTATCTGTTTCCCGATACGATTCAATATAATTTGACATTGGGACGCCACATTCATGAGGATAAGTTGAAGGATATCTGCAGAAGCATGAGAATTCACGAGTTTATTGAGTCTCTTCAACACGGTTATGATACAAAGGTGGGAGAGCGGGGTATCCAACTGTCAGGTGGACAGAGGCAGCGTATTGCCCTCGCACGTGCATTATTGGCGGACAGTGAAATTCTCATTATGGACGAAGCTACTTCGGCGCTGGACTTGGAGACCGAACGACTTGTACTGCAGCAACTCGATATTCTTCGTCAGGGCAAAACAACGATTTTTATAGCACATAGGTTGACGACAGTTATGGATGCGGACATTATCTATGTTTTGGATGATGGCCGTGTGGAAGAACAGGGCACACATGAGCAACTTCTAGAGAGGGGGAAAATTTACTCTCAACTGGCACTAGCTGAACTGAGATAGATGTTTTCTTCTCGTATGACGTCGAAACCACGCACCTCAATTTAACTTGATATTGAGATTTCCTAAGTTGTTTATGGCATTCAAGAAGTTGACCGCTCGGTAACAATGGCCACCGTAGGGTGGCTTTACTTGGAGGCGTGATGTTAAGACATATAAATCATCGGTGGTCAGCTTATAGTAAAGATCCGGATTACCTTGTTCTAAGGCATCTCGTTCTTCCTGGCTAGTTGTTGTTTCTGAATCACCTGCATATGTCGGAGGACAAGAACTTTTATTCATTGCCGATAAGAAATTTATCTAATGAAATTCGGTATAATCATCTATTAAGCTAACGGGCTGGATAGTAGAGGAGAAGGTTAGCCGGCAAGTATCGAAGTAGATAGACCAAAGGGAGTTGTTGAAGCGATGATGAAGATTCGAACAATGACAGGCGCCTTTCTCTTCAATTGTCGGTGGACAAAAACATAGTCCCATAAGAGCCCGCGCCCAGCGCGGGTTTTCTGTTTAGGCTTTAGCCAGTTGAGTGCGTGAAACGCGCGAAACAAAAAAACCACCCGCTATGAAGTGACCCCATAAAGTTAGACATATTATTTTATTAGGCAACTTGTTGGGCATGAGTTCGGTACTGTACCGGACTCATGCCTTTTAGTTTTGCTTTAATACGCTTGTGATTGTAATAATCGATATATGTAGAGAGCTCTTGTTTAAACTGCTCAATACTTTCAAATTCATTTATATATAGAAATTCAGATTTCATGATGCCAAAAAAGTTCTTAATGACGGCGTTGTCGTAACAGTTACCCTTACGGGACATACTTTGCTTGACACCGCGTTCTTTGAGGGCATGACGATACTGTTTCATCTGGTTGTGCCAGCCTTGGTCCGAATGAATCAGAAGCGTATCTTCATCCGCTAGTCGATTGAATGCTTGATCTAACATTGTTGAAACAAGGGAATAGATGGGTCTTGAACCGATCGTATACGTAATAATCTCCCCATTATAAAGATCTAACATGGGAGATAAATATAGTTTTTCTCCAAATAATTTAAACTCTGTTATATCCGTTACCCACTTCTCATTTGGCTTTTCCGCGAGGAAGTTACGCTCTAGAATGTTTGGTGCAATCTTCCCAATCAAACCTTTATATGAACGATATTTCTTCATGCGTACCAGACACTTCAATCCCAACACGTTCATCAAACGCTGCACCTTCTTATGATTTACATGGTGACCGCGGTTCACTAACTCATCTCGAATACGGCGATAACCGTAACGCCCCTGATGTTCCTCGTAAATCGCTTGAATAACGTCCTTTAACTCAGAATCTTTGTCCGGCATACCGAATGTATTCACCCAGTAGTAATACGTGCTACGAGGGATATCTGCGAGCTGCAGAAGTGCTTTCACCGAAAATTCGTTCCTTAGTTCATAGACTACTTGCGCTTTGTCTTGTTTGGTGATTTTTCCTTGTTTTGAACTAAGGTGTTCAACTTTTTTAAATAAGCATTCTCCATACGCAAAAGTTCTATCTCTTTTTGTAAAGCCTCTACAGACCCCTCTACAGGCTTTTGATCATTCAGTTGTTTTGGATCCTTTTTCATGGATGAACGCCCCTTTTTCTTTGGTTGTAGGGCGTCTATTCCGTGTAATTCTAAGCTTCTTTGCCAGCTTAGAATGGTACTATGACTGGCAATATTAAATACTGCAGCTGTCTCTCTAATAGACGTCCCGTGTTCTTTCATATGATTAAGTACGTCTAGTTTATCCTGTACGGAATACGGTGTATAGCGCTTTTTAAAGACCTCTTCACCATGGTGCTCATATTGTCTAATCCAATGTAATAGGACAGTATGATGAAGTCCTATTGATTTCGCAATCGATTTCATGCTTTCTGATCCATTTTGATAACGTATAACCGCTTGTAATTTTTCGTCCGGACTAAAATTAGCCATAGAAAAAACTGCACCTCCAATGTTAGATGGTGTCTAACAATTGGGGTGCAGTTCATTGGACGGGTGGTCATGATTTTTATGTAGTCAAAATTGTGTCATGAAAACCTAGGGTTTTAGGTCGATTATATTTATCGAGAACGCGTTCGATATTGAGATGAGATATTATTTAGACAGAGGGAGAAGATAGGATGGAATTTGTTTGGTATCTAGTTCTTATTTTTAATTTACAGCCGTGGGGAAGACTGATAAAAAGTCCCCCACGGTTAAATCTCTTTCCTTGCTGGATTATGAATTTAGTAAGACGGATCCGTATAGACCCCAGACATACCTAAACCATCAAATACTCGACTATATTTGGAGAATGTAAGGTACTTAGTGCTTGTCGGTGTTTCTTGGTATCTTCCACCGAAAACTCCTTCGATTCTTGCATAGTTCTTAGTCCCGTTATGTGCCAGTGAGTAAACCAAAGCCCCACTATCACCAGGAAGAAGTGAGCTATTATTTTGTGTAAGAACCATGTCCGTGGGTCCACCGATTAAGTCATAGTTAGTAATCGTAATCCTTAAGGATCCGTAGCTATTCCCTACTCCTGAAACAGCATGAATGTAAACATAATCCCCTACCTCCCGATGAATACCAGAATAATCCGTAGTACCAATTGTCATCGTATTACCGTTCAAATAATAGCTTGGATTAACCCCGCTAACATACTCGATGAACCCGGCATCAAACAATGAATTATCTGAGAAAACAGCGTTACTCATTTTACCAATGGAGGATGATCCATCAGATACGTCATACCAAGTCCGGTTTCCACAATGTCCCGCCGTTACCCCAACGTCCTTTAAATTTGCTCTGCCGTTAAAGGATAATGAACAAAAATTCGTGCTTGCTGTTGATTGCATATCAATTTGTTCTCCGGGATACATATTATAGGCTAACGGTTCGTAAACCGCTTTCTCTTCGTTTACTTTCCAGTGGATAATATCAGAATTCCCCTCTTTTAAAATAGCTGCTTCATTTGCTTTATTAGGTTGAGTAGTAGTAATGGCTAAAACACGATTGTTTTCAATATCTAGTCCAACGCCTTGCAAATCAAAGGCTTTAGCCGATTGGGACAGACTGTTTTTCACAGCTTCCAGTTGCTTTTCTGAATATTGTACTTGTTTAATCTCAAAAGTATCCGGAAAATCACTTAATTTCCGAATTTCCAACTCTATTTCAGGGGTTACTTCGGTTAATAGAAAATATTTTTGGCCTTCAATAGAGGTATAGGTTCCCCCATAAATATCACTATAATTTGTTTGCAAATAGATAGAGATTTCTCCATGATCCTCATCCCGTTTAGTTTTCTCAGGATTACTTTCTTCAAAAGGAATAACTGACTTAATGGCGTTTGGAGGCGCGGGGCCAAGGTCTACTTTAATTTCCCCTCTTTCATTGCTTTCCAGATTACTTGAGACAGATACTTGTTTGGTTTCAGAAAAAGCCGTTCCTGTTATCAAAAAGAACGATGAGACAATTATTATAAATGATGACAATTTTCTCTTCACAACCTCAATCCCTTCAATAAATTTTTGGCTCTATTTATAGAACGCATAAACCTCGTGATAGGTTAACCATTTATTGAAATTTTTTTTGTTGTTAGCATTTACTGTAAATTCACTTACTATCAGAGGATCCGTTTTTTTAACATTTCGGTTTTTAATTTTTATCTTCATATCTTTTAACTTCTATCGCTATAGCTTGAGGCGGGCTCGTAAGCAAAGTAGTTGGAGCTGTTACCGTAACTCTCTCACCAATTTCTAGATCCTCGTATAATTTAATATCTGTTATGTGGTAATAAATAACATCGTCTGGATTATCATTATTTAAATAGTCGGACAACTCATTATTGGCTGCGTCATTTTTAGATATATTTCGTACGACCGCAATCATAGGTGTGTTATCATCGTTAATTACCTTATCAAAAATAAAGTCACCTTTCTCTACCTTGGATTGATTGCAACCAATGATTGTGCAACATAGTAATATCGTTATTAATGTTTTGGCTTTTTTCATTTCTGTTCCTCCTAATTCATAGTTTGGATTAGTCTCATTGATGTACCTGAACTCACTTCACAGAAATTATTACATTGCTTAGTCTTAAGTTATTGCTGTAGCAAGATGTGGAGGTTGAAACGCTTTTGATAGTTGTAGATGTTAATTCCCAAAATGAATAGCCATAAGTCCCTTCCCATGACAGATCCATCTAAACTCAATGCAGGAAATAAATAAAATTGGATATAAAGGATTAAAATGTATATAATAATATATAATTTATAAAGACAATGTAATCTATAACATGAAAGGGGCATTAAGATTATGACTGTTACAAGATTTAGAAACTTCCCATTCATCATCAGATTAGTTTCTTTATTATCAGTTTTTACTGGTTTTTTGTACCTACCTTATTTTCTAAATTTAGGATTACCGATATCTCTCGGTCCAGAAATAACTCAAGCCACGATGGCTACAGAAAAGTGGGCATTATTTGCTGTTTTTGGTGGTTTCGGATTATTTGCCGGTTCTTTCTTATATAATTTATCACAAAGCCAACGTTATAAACGCTTTATTTTAGGAATCACGCTTTTTTCCATGTTATTACTAATTTTAGCGCAATTACCTCCACTATTTTTGTGGTTTTATGTGGGAAGTGCAGATTTCTCGTCGACAAGTTTACTGGGGCTTTTTTTACATTTAATATTGTTAGTTCTTGCTTTCTGGGGAGGCATAGCTACAATGCTTGCTTTTGGTAAAACAAACGTCACTTCCTAAGTAACAAAAACCTTTATATTTATCGAGATGCTCTATAATCATTCTCCCTTCCGTAATTAACAAAGTAACTGATCTAGAAAAATAATTAACAAGGCGATCACTCTCACAGAGCGATCGCCTTGTTAATTTCGTAACTTTTATAAGATTGGTATTGCTCTTAATTTCTTGTATTCTCCAGTTTCCAGTAAAGGCCATTCGGCTGAATTCCTTCTGTCCCGATTTCAACGGAGAAAATATTAGCTTCTGAATCTCTAGCTTTTTTTAAATCATCACTACTTGCTTGACCTTCGATTTCGATAAAGCCTTTGAAATCAAGATTTTGATTTTCTACTATTTGTTTTAGAACATCTTCATTAAGACCATTAAGTGCAATTGTAACTCTATCCCCTTTTTCATTAAATGCACGAGCATAAAATACAGAAGAACTAAGTTGGTTCTGCTCATTCATAGTAGTGACTTCTTCAAGAGTTAAAGGTTTGTTAAAAGTAATTTTATACTTGTATTCTTGATCTACAGCGGATGATAAGACACTATCGGCCAGACTTATATATGAAGCAATGTCATCTGCAGTCTTCAGACCTTTATAGGAAGGGCTCACAACCTGTCCCTCGGAGTCATTACTCTGAAGCTCAATTTGATTCAATATTTCCATTTTTTCGTCCCAGGTTGGTATGTAAGACTGATCTAACATCAAAGTTGACATTGTCGATAAATCATTCCAGTAATGACCTGCCAATGAATCTGTAGAGTTTGGAATAGTATTGAAATCTCCACCTGGAAATAATGGAGAGCCACTCATAGACGAATAAGCAATCATGTAAGGGTTACTGGAACCAGACTTTGACCATGAAGCATAAAAATTATAATCGACCAAATCTTGAATTTCAGCTTTCCCGACTGCTACAACCTCAATTTCATCAACTTTTCCATCTGAATTATCATCCTCGAAATCGAACTTAGGATCAGGTAAGTTACTTGAGGCACCGCCACCAGAATCAAGAGCGCTCTTTCCATTATCCCTAAAATCAAAGGTAGGGTAATTTGCCACCCATGACATATAGTCAACTTGGCTAGCAGACCACCAAAAATCCAACTCGTTATATGCTAGAGTGGATGAAATTTTTTCAGCTGTAAAAGTTCCGGAAATAGGTTTGTCCCAATTTGTCAATGTATTATTGGTCCAAGTTTTTGTTGCGGCAAATGCACTTGTAGAAAAAGCAGAGAACGAAAGTGCCACTACTGCTAAACATGTTACGAATTTTTTACTAGTTAAAGTCAAACTACTCACTCCTTGTAAGCGTTATATTAGTATACATAAAATTACTTTAATACTAACTTCCCCCTCCTTTTTTAAGTTTTTTAAGTGTCCCTTACAGCTACTTTAATGCGGTGTACAATAATATAACGATTATAATTACAAATTCTTACTAAAATACATAAATTTATTTCAAAATTTGATATTTTATGGGGGAGTTTAAATGAGCATACAAATCAAGACTTCAATCAACGAGGAGAAAAGGGGTACAGACATTTCTCCAGAAGAAAAGGTCTACTGATTGTATTATCACTATTTGTATAGATACATTGTTCCACTGATTAAAGATCATTCGTCGATAGAGGATATTATTCATGATTCATTTATTAAAATTATGAACCATTGGCCAAGAGGAACCGTTCCAGATATAGCTTGGATAAAAAGAGTCGTGAGAAACACTGCGTTAGATCACTATAGAAAACTTAAAAAAGTTCAGATTTTCTATGACGCTGAACAGGTAAATACAATAAAGGAATTAGACAGCCACATAAACACATTAGATAGAATTGAAGAGAAAATAAAAAAAGAATTGTTACATCAAACGATAAATGAGTTAAAAAGAGACTATAGAGATTTAATCAAATTATTTTATTTTCAAGGAAAATCCTATAAAGAAATTTCTCAGGAACTTAAATTGTCGGAACAAGTGATTACTCAACGGCTATTTAGAGCAAGAAAAAAGCTATATCATAGTTTTTCGAAAAAATGGTAAAAACTACGGGGGGGTACCATTGAAAAAGGCGATCAATGAAGTAGTAAGTGCCTTTCACAATGGCCAAGAGCATTCGAATTATTATTCAAATAAAGCCGACCCAAAGGGAATCCCTCGAAAAGATATTTGAAGCCAGCCTAGTCTTATGATAGCCACCTGTCAACAAGTTACTTATACGGAAAATAGAATCAACTACTAATGTTAAATGACATATGTATAAAAGTTGACTTTTGTGACGATACTTCTAATATTAAAAAGTATTTGGGAGGTAAATAAAGTGAATGATATAATTTATGAGAAAACTCGTGGTCTTATTTTGGACTTCTTGCAATAGTAACGAAAAGTTTTGCTTTGTTATAGCTGCTTCTGGAACGGAAACGGGGAATACCTTTTTGAAAAAATACTGTGAAGATAATACAAGAGCTTTATATATGGATCTACCGTCCTTAGAGTTAAAATCTCCTAATCCATATTAAAATGTATACTTCAGACATTAGGAGTTCCTAATGTTAATAGAACGACTTCACAATTATATGAATATTTAGAGATTGTCCTAAGTAATAAGGACATTTCTCTTCTGATAATTGATGACATTCAGCAAATTAAATTTAGCAGACACAGTTTTGAGGTTTTTGAATTTTTAAGATTCCTTTCAGAGAAATTTAGTGTGAAATTTGTTTGTGCAGGTAACGAAATTCCTGAGTTTTCATCAGAAGTCGCTAGATATAGTAGGATTCAAAAAGTAGTGTAAAACAAGCTAAGTGTCAGACCTCGATCAGTTATCGAGGTCTTTTTTTGTGCATTAATCGTATTGGAGACTAATTGTATACACTAAATACATTAATTTGTATATTTATTCAGTTCCTCGATTGCTGATATTCTCATCAATTATGAATTTTAATACGATTATTCTTGTTTTCTTAATAGTCCTTCTCAATAATTATGAAAACGCCTCTTGATATATTAGGGTTTTTACAGTGCTTTCTCTCAAAAATTATGACGCCACACAGAAGAGAAGAAGTAAGTAGAATATGCCAGAGACATGAAAATTTTTTCAACCACTTTGTGGCTTACGCCCTTCGATCATCGGATGTATAATCATGGAAGAAGCAGGCAGCAAGCGCCCCAGCCTAAGATCAATGCTATCTAAGGCTGGGGCGCTTTTGTGAATTCAAAAGATGTTATATGGAATTATGGATTCTTTTGATCAAGGAAAGGGAGTGTTTTCCATGGAACTTCAAGAAATCAATCAAAAGTTAAAAGAAACAAGAGACGAATTACTTGGAATCCTTAATGGAGTGAGCGGAGATCAATTAAACCAGAAGAAAGACTCGGACAGTTGGAGTATCAGCCAGGTGTGTCAGCACCTATATAAGACAGAAGAATTATATGTGGTTGCTATTAAAAGAGGATTAAAGGGCAAGGAAGATTCAATTATTGAGAATAAACCTTTGGAATTTCTGCTGGACAGAAGTAGAAAGTTAGAAGCACCTGACATTGCTAAACCAACCGATGAGTCTATAGAATATCAAGAAATTGTCGAGAAACTGCATCATTCAAGAGAGAAGCTAACGGAACTGCTCCATTCATTAGAAGACCCGTCCGTGCTAAGCAGAAGACATTTCACCCACCCCGTCTTTAAAGAGATGTTATTAATTGAATGGGTTAAATCACTTTACTTGCATGAACAAAGACATATTAAACAAATAAATGAAATGATCGAAGGATTTAAATAATTCTTTTGCTTACTTTGATATGATAGGGACAAGAAAATAGTGGGAAGTGAGGAGAAGTGGTGGATAAAAAAGCGAAAAAGACTTTACTCCAAACGTTCTGGTCATCCAGCGGCTGGAAAAGCAGTCCTTTGCCGTTCGTTGGGGAGGATTTTGATTACGCGAAGAGCATGAGGCTGATGTTCGACCCCATCACCATCAGACATGATGAGCTGGTCCAGCGGCTGCACTGCCTGCATCAGACGGTTACAAAAGAAAAGGTGGCAGCTGCTTTTCTGCACAGCTTGTCCACGAAACAGGTCCATTTGCGAAGCGCGCTCTCCAGCTGGGCGCTGACCTCGCGCCTGCCTCTTCATACGTACGAAGAGCGGCGCTCGGCCGTGCCGAATTACAGCAGCTGCGGGGATTGCAATCACGCGGGGCTGCAGTCCGACCGGGATTATATGAATGCCGACTTGAATGTGCTTAATTTCGAACGGGTCAAATGGGGAGGCATCCGTTTGAATCACCTGCTCTACTGCTGGCTTGATCTGGAGCTGTTGAGCCATGAGGAGAGCTTAACGGTGGATGATGAAGATATCGCCATCCTGCGGGGTCTGATAGAAGCCGTTGAAGACTGTACCGAACAAGAAAGCCCACGTCATTTGGAGAAGCGCTGGAAGGATGTTTTACCTTCAAGCAAGCATGAACGAGACGTGCTCATGGAAGTTTGGGGATATGCCGGCGTGCTGGTTCCGCAGGATACACCTCGCACGCGTCCGAGGAGAAACGACGATTTTTTCTCGATGTCGGAGTGGCAAGGAAGCGACGGGTATTCCCGGGATGCGCTTCAGTATTATTTCGGCGAATATCTATAAATCGCACTTTATCACAATAGGTTCAAGTTTGCGTGCCCGATTAGGATTAAAAGGGAGGGTTAGAATGGAGCAGCAATATCACACGTTGTATGATCACGGGAAGCTGTCTTATAGGAGGGAAAGCTTGGACCATCTGGGAATGCCCGATAAGATGGCGGAAGCGCTAGTGCATTGGGGAATGCCGGACTTTGATCCGCAGGAGCCTCCTTTGGGTCTTCTGTTTCACGAAGCGTTACCGCTGCAGGATGTTCATGGAGCCTATATCGCGATCGGAAGGGAAATCTGGAGCGAAGGGCTTCATGTCGCGATCAAAAGGGATACAGGGGTGGTATGGGCAATAACGGAGGGCGGTACACAGAAACCGACCTATATGAACGCCTCCATCGAGAGCCTGCTCGCCTTTATGGATCGTGTGCTTCGATTCAAACAGCAAACGGAGCGCTTGCAGCCCGATCCTCCTCCCATGATCTTGACGGCAGAACAATCTCGCCTGATGCTTGAGAAGTTCAGGAGAGGGGAGATCAAGCCGAGAACCCGACCGGACGCCTTGCAAGCTCAGCACGAGTGGAAGGCGGCCTTCGAACAAATGATGCTGGAACTGAAAGACATGGACCTTACTGCCGTCCGTTCCTCATCATGGTGGGGAATTGTGCTGAAGGAAATGAAGGAGCGCTTGAGGTAGCACAATGGGGCTTCATGGCTGCACAGCATGAACAGTCGTTACCATACTCCTCGAAATCCACATGGTGGAGTTAGAAGTAAGTCCATTCGTGGATATCATGGAAAGTAGAAAAGAAAACGACATACCAATAGATTTTATAAGATCAGGTATCTACATAATCGAGAGTAGGCCTGGTTCCACTATATAGAATTGGACTTCCTACATATGGATAATTGAAGACATATTAGAGAGGAGCTTCAAATGAGAAGCATTAAACCAGGTCGTGGACCATCGGCCATGGGAGCGGTTGGGAGTGTTGCGGTTGGAATTTTCGGGATTTTCTGGACGATATCGGCAGCAAGCATGGGGGCTCCTGTCTTTTTTGTACTGTTTGGAGTCGTCTTTGTCGGGGTCGCGATTGTGCAGGGAATTTTTCATCTTAAAAATGCTACTGGAGCTAACCGCATGTCAATATATGATATTACCGACGACGAACCGGATCCATTAGACCCTTACCTTAAAGCGAATTCAAGGCAAAGTGTTAACAACGAAGAATTTAGACAGGATGGCGATTTCAATTTCTGCCCGTATTGTGGGAGAGCGATCAAACATGACGCGTACCAATATTGTCCGAAGTGCGGAAATGACATTGGGGAGAGGCAGTAGTCTTACTGGGAGTGGCATTTAAAATGACAGGATGGGAGGATGAATGTTGGGATTTCATGACACGTACAGATTTGGTGTGCATGCCATCATATCGAATGCCGACGGCAAGCTGCTCTTATTGAAGCGAACCTATGGGAACAAGGGGTGGAGTTTGCCCGGAGGCGGGGTGGATCCCGGTGAAACGATCCATGAAGCGATTTTTCGTGAATGTCGCGAAGAACTGGGCCTCACCATACAAGATGTGGTCTTAACCGGATTTTATTACCACAGCCACATCAATGCACAGGTCGGCATTTTTCGTTGTTCGATCCCGCCACAGGAGGAAATTATCCTTAGCGCCGAGCATTCGGAGTATAAATGGGTCGAGTTGTCGGAGCTAAGCGAAGTTCAGCGATTAAGGGCCATGGATGCATTGGCTTATCAGGGAGAAGTCAAAAGCCGGGCGTTTTAGGGTTCATTCCGTTCTTCATAGAGCTGTAACCGTTACTGTCCATGTTCAAATCAACAACGCTACGTTAGCCAGCACCGTGCACGATGTTCCATCCCAAGCGGTAGACGAATCCAAACAGCCAGCCATCATAGAAAAGAGGCTAACCGTGAAATCGGTTAGCCTCTTTGTTTTCGGTAAAGCCTGAGATCCCCGGCTTATGACCTAAAGACCATTGCATGCGGATGAAGCCCTACTCCTTCAAAGAGCCAATCAACAGCCCTTTAATGAAATACCGCTGCAGGAACGGATAGAACAGCACCACCGGACCGATCGTCAGAATGGCGGTGGCCATCTTCACCGATTCCTGAGGCAGCGTCTGGGTGCCGAGGATGGCTCCGCTGCTCTGCATCTGTTGGATCATGCTGATCTCGGAGTTCAGCTTAAACAGCAGGTACTGAAGGGGATACAGCTTCTCGTTGTCCACCAGCATGATGGCGTTGAACCAGTTGTTCCAGTAAGCAATGCCGTAGAACAGCGTAATCGTGGCCAGGACGGGCATGCATAGCGGGAAGAAGATTCGGAACGCGATATAGAAGTCGCTTGCGCCGTCGATTTTGGCCGCCTCCGTAAGAGAAGGCGGGATTTGGGACATGTAGTTCCGGACGAGAAACAGGTTGAACGGGTTGAACACCAGGGACGGGATGATCAAGGCCCAAATCGTATTGTTCATGCCGAGATTGAGGTTGATCAGGTACCAGGGAACCAGGCCCGTGTTAAACACCATCGTAATGAAAAAGAACAGTCCGAGCCCATTGCGGTAACGGATATGCTTGGCGGCCAGCGTATATCCGGCCATGGATGTAATGGTGACCGCAAGGATCGTACCGATCACCGTCACGAGGATCGAGATCATGTAACTCCGGTACAGCGGCGTGCTGCCGAACAGGAGCAGCTTGTATGCATCCAGCGACAGCTCGGTCGGAAACAGCTGGTAACCGAACTGCTTAATGCTGGCTTCGTCGGTAAAGGACACCATGAGCACAAGCAGCATGGGCAGGATGCAGAGAATGGAGATGATGCCGATCAGTGCTGCATTCACGGCGTCGAAAAATTTAGGTCTGGACGTCATCTAAGTTTGGCTCCTTTCCGAATGGTTCCGGCTCGCTTTAGAACAAGGCGTGGTCCGGATTCACTTTTTTCACGATTTTATTGCTTCCCCATACGAGAATAAAGCCGACGACGGATTGATACAGCCCGACAGCCATTGCCTGTGCCGGATTCCCGATGGTGCGGAGGGAACGGAACACATATGTGTCGATGACGTCTACGGTCGGATAGAGCAGCCCGTTGTCCTTCACGATGGCATAGATCATGTCGAAGCTGCCGTACATGATTTTGCCCAAAGCGAGCAGGGTCAAGATGGATATGGTCGGCAGCATGAGCGGAATGGTGATATGGCGGATGAGCTGCCAGCGGGTAGCGCCGTCGATCCGGCCGGCTTCGTAATAACTGTCATCAATCCCCGTAATGGCCGCCAGATAGATGACGAGGTTCATCCCGAGATCCTTCCAGACCGCCGCGGTCGTAAGAATCCACGTCCAGTATTGCGGAGAGGCATACCAGTTGACGGGATCGACATGGAAGAACGCCAGGATCCGGTTCAGGATACCGTAGTCGGTCGACAGCAAGCTGTAGATGATGTAGCTGACGATGACCCAGGATAAGAAATGGGGGAACAAAATCGTAGATTGGGTCACCCTCGAGAACCAGCGGCTGCGGAGCTCATTGAACAGAATGGCCAGCGCCATGGCTGCGAGCGTGCCAACGATGATGAATAGAAAATTGAGCTTCAAGGTGTTGAAGGTGACCTCCCACGCCCGGGGTGACGAGAAGAAGAACTTGAAATTGTCGAAGCCGACCCAGGCGGAATTGAAGAGTCCCGTCTTGAAGTTGAATTTCTGGAACGCAATGAGCATGTACGGAAGCGTGAAATATCCGAAGACCAGCGTATAGATGGCAGCCGGTACGACGAGCAGGTAGGCGGATCCGTTCGAGCGGATTTCGCGCAGGAAGCCGGAGCGGCTTTTTTTCATTGGTAAGCACGTCCTTTCGTTTGTGATGGCGGTTGCAAGCGTCTGCAGTTCTGATTCGAGTGTAAAGAGAGTTACCGCGGGCAGTAAACTATGAAAATAGAGTTTGAACGGATTGAAGGGAGGAACGTGTGCTTTAAAAAACGGAAAAAACTTTGAATTTGAGTATTTTGAAGCATGTCGTCCGGATTGAATAAAGGCCCAAAAGCCTTTGTTTTATAAGGGATTTAGCCGATGAAGTCTATAAAGGAAAGATGGGGGAGGAAAATAAAGAATGCGTTTTCATATTGATGAATGCCCTGAGCAAATGTAAGATGAGAGTAAAATATGAATCCGTTCCAAGTGATCGGTTCGCTAGGAAACACTACTAAATTGACATATATATTACATATAATGTTAGCAATATTCATGAACATTGAAGATTTCAGTTTAACGATACAGACCAAATGGCAAGGAGGGAGAATATGATCCGGCAGCGATTATTCCGTTATGCAGTGTATCGAAATATGTTTCTCAGCTTTGTTTTACTCACGGCAGCCATGATTGCCCTCGTAACCGTCGTCCTGTACATGATGTTCTCCTGGAGCACCGCGAAGGAGGTAGGGAACATATCCGAGTCGATGCTGAAGCAGAACAGCGCCGTATCCAGTGTCATCCGCGACCAGGTGTATAACGTGGGCAACCTTCTGCTCAGCGACAAGGAGATCGTGAACGCCCTGTTGGACAAAGAGGCCGATCCGGTGAAACAGTATGGCGTGTTTGGCACCCTTAACCGAGTCCAGTCCACATACCCGTTCATTCATTCGATCGGGATCTACAACGGCTCGAATAATACGTATTTGAATACGAAGGGGATTACCAAGGAGCAGGAGATGGCGCTGCTGGAGGAGATCAACAGCAAGAATACATCTTATTTTCACCTGTTCCCGCGCAAGATCTCTTCCGCCACTTCGGCGAACCGGAGCGAAGACGTCCTTACCTTCGTCCTCCTTCCGAGCTATTATTCGCCGCTAAGCTCCAAAGGAGCGATCGTGATCAACATGAGCACCGACACCATCCAGGATCTGATCGGAGGCTACCGCAACGAAGCGGTGGATTCGCTGCATGTTATTGACGACAATGGAACCATCATCACCCATTCGGATCGGTCCCGCTTCATGGAGGATATATCGCAGGAATCCTATGTCCAGTCCATTCTGGCATCGGATGCGGAGAGCGGTTATTTCACCCGCTCCATTGACGGCAGCAAGAGCCTTGTTACCTATGTCAAATCCAAGGATATGAACTGGACGTATATCAGCGTAAGCCAATATCATAATCTGCTGTTCAACATGCAGGCCCTCCGAACGTCGGCGCTGGTTCTCGCTTTGGCCTGCTTCGCCGTCAGCATGTTTTTATCGATCTGGCTGACGCATCATGCATACAACCCGATCCGCCATCTGCTGGAGAAAATGAGCGCCATTCCGAAGATAAAGGACCGTCGGCAGATCAACGAATTTGCGATATTGGACACAACCTACGCCGAGATGACGGAGAAAATGAAATCGATGGAGTCCGCGGCTTCCGCTGCACGCCAAGCCCATGTTCTGCAGCTGCTCAAGGGAGGAGATGAGACGGCATTCCGCCGTTTGGCCGGGGAAGGCAAGGGCCCCTATTTCCTGGCGGCGGCTCTCTTGCTCGATAGTCAGGACGGCTCGCCCGGCGGCGAGGACGAGGAGCTCCAATCGTATTCCTGCGCAGCCGTTGCCCGGGCGGCCCAGCAAATGCTGGAGCCGGAGGGAGCGAGCGTGGCAACGGTGGGGGACGGGACCGTGGCGATCATTCTTCCTATGAAGCAGAACCGGCCTCCGCTCCATGTATTGGGCATGCTGGAGGAGCTGCAGGGCGAGCTGCTCCGCACGCTCCGCGTGTCCGTTACTGTCGGCATCGGAACGGGAGCGCAGACATACGAGGAGCTGCGCGAATCGTTCGATTGCGCGCAGTCCTGCTTCCAGCAGCGTTTCTTCGAAGGCAAGGGGAAGATGCTCCATGGCGATCCGGTCATCACCGCGGAGGTGGAGCATTCCGAGGCGCAGTATCCGGACAAACGGGAGAAGCGCATTATCGAGGCCATCAAGCTGCAGCAGCGGGATAAACTGGAGAAGGAAATCGATCAGTGGATCAAGGAAATTCGCGATTACAACTATCATGAAGTCATGTTTTTCATCAACCAGTTCATCGGGGGCCTGTACAAGCAGCTCAATGTCCATACGGTGAAAAATCGGGAAAGCGCGGATCTCTTTCTTGACTTTACGCGGCGGATTACCCGCTTTCAGACGCTGCAGGAAACCGCGGATGCCCTGAAGGATCTTGCCCTTAGGCTCTGCAGCCTGTCCGAGGAATCGGGAGCGGTAAGGCATGCGGAGGTGGTTGATTTTATCCAGATGTACGTACGCAAGCATTATGCAAGGCCGGACATGTCGCTCGAGCAGGTTGCGGGGGAGGTGAAGCTGTCCCGCAGCTATGTCGGCAAGCTGTTCAAGGCGCATTGCGAGCTGTCGTTCAACGATTACCTGAATGCCGTTCGACTGGAAAAGGCACGGGAGCTTCTCGCGAGCACCGAGGAGTCGATTCAATCGATCAGCGAGCAGGTGGGCATTCTGAATACAACCTATTTCTATACGCTGTTTAAAAAGCACTACCAGATCTCGCCGGCCCAGTTCCGAAGCCAGCAGGCGATCGAGACGAAAAAGGCGCAGTGACGGTCATTTCTAGCGTTTTAAAATGGCGAAAAGAATCATTTTGAAGTATACGTCATCCCTAATGTCTCCTTAAGATAGGAATCGTACCGCATGACCAAACCAAATGAAGACAGGGGGAGACACGCATGAAAAAAAGGAAAGCGCTAGCACTATGGTTGGCCGCGATATTCATGGTTACGGTGATCGCGGGCTGCTCCGGCGGAGGCGACACCGACGGTGAGAGCGGATCGGCGAGCGGGGAGAACGGCGGCGGGGACAAGCTGCCGGTCCGGTATTTGCTTCCGGGCTCCGCGCCGCAGGATCTGGAGTCGGCGGTCAAAGCAATCAACGAAAAGCTTGAGGCCGATGGTCTGAACCTCACCTACGAACCGACGTACATTGCATGGGACGTATGGGATCAGAAGACCAACCTCATGATGTCAACGGGAGAGGAATTCGAACTGATTGCCATCATGCACGATACCAAAGGACCGACGGTGCTTGCCGGCAGCGGCGGGATCATTCCGATCGACGATTTGCTGGATCAATACGGCAGCGAGCTCAAGGCTTCCATGCCGGACTGGATCTGGGAATCGTCGAAAATCAACGGCAAGATCACGTACGTGCCGAATTTCTGGGCGGATACCGCTTATAACGACGGCATGTTCACGATCCGCACCGATCTGCTCGAAGCCAATGGCTTGAAACCTCCGACATCGCCGGAGGAGCCTGCCTACTTCCTGCATACGACGTACGACACCTATCCGTTTACCGTGGCGGACAACATGATTTACATCGATCAGCAGGGGAACGTGAAGTCTTGGTTTGAAACCGAGGAGTTCAAAAAAGACGTGCTGTACATGAACGAGGCATACAAGCGCGGGCTAATTATGAGTGATCTGCTCACAACGCCGACGGAAGTCATTAATCAGGAGGAGCTGGCCGGACGTTATCTGTATCGACCGGGCGACGTCGGCTTGAGCGACGCTATTCTTCAGTCATTCCCGGACGCGAAGCTGGATATTTACTATTTGGCCGACCAGCCGAAGTTTAGATCCTACGCGATCCGGAATTCCAACGGGATCTCGGCCACGTCTCCGCATCCGGAGGCCGGCATTCAATTTTTGAATTGGGTGTACAGCAGCCAGGAGAACATGGATCTCGTACAAAGCGGCGTGAAGGACGTGCATTGGAAGGATACCGGCAAGAATACGAAGGATTATCTGGCCAAGAACGAGAACGGTTCCCCGGCTTATGAGCTTCCGTACTGGCTGCTCGGCCACGTCGAGATGAACCGTTACCCGACGAATACGGATCCTGCTCGGCTGGAGCGCCGTACGACGGTTGCGGACGATGCCGTGAACAGCATCACAATCGGCTTTACCTTCGATCCGACCAACGTAGCATCGCAGTACGCTAACTGCATTGCCGAGCTGAAGACCAGCGTTTATCCGGTCATGCACGGGGTTGTGAAATACGAGGACGCCTACGATAAAATGCTGGCCGCAATGAAGTCCGCTGGTCTCGATGAGGTCGTTGACGAATACAAACGGCAATTCGATGAATGGAGAGCCGGTCAGTCGTAAGTTCAGGCGCGATCGCTGCAATGAACATGATTTTTAAACAGGGCAATTCCTCCCGGCTAGTGCCGGGGTGGGATTGCTTTTTTTCGTGCTTTGGCCATGAAGAAGGTCGTGTGGAATTTCGAGTCGAGTCTAAGGGGATTCAGGAGTGATCATGGGCGCCGCCTTACGGCTTCAATTCTCCGATATTAGCTAAATTCGAAGTTTTCTCTCAAAAGTAAAGTGTTCAAGACAGGGATTCCCGGGCTAGAGTAAAGGTCATACGAAGCCTCGAGGCTTCTCTTGGATCTAGAAACGACAATTACGATCAAGGCTGACCGCACAATAAGAGCGGAGCAGCATAAGGAGGACATTGTTCAATGAACAAGCAATCACAAGCCATCCGAGAAGGCTGGCAATGGTTTACGGAAAGCCGGTACGGCATGTTTATTCATTTCGGGCCTTATGCCCAATACGGGCGGGGCGAGCAGGTCCTGTTCCGGGAACATTTGGACCAGGCCGAATATGCACGGAAAGCCTGCGAGTGGAATCCGGTGTTCTTTGACGCCGAGCTGTGGGCATACACGGCACGCAAGGCAGGGATGAAATATGCCTGCTTGACGACAAGGCATCATGACGGATATTGCTTGTGGGATACGGCCACAACGGATTATTCCAGCGCAAAGCAGGCGCCCGGCAGGGATCTGGTGCGCGAATTTACCGATGCGTTCCGGGCCCAGGGGCTTCGGGTCGGCTTATATTACTCCTGGATCGATTGGCGGATTCCGGCATACTTCGACGGACCGGAGAAGGACCCGGAGGGCTGGGAGACGATGAAGCAGTATTTGCATGCGCAGGTGGAAGAGCTGGTCACGAAATACGGGCGCATCGACCATTTCTTTTTTGACGGGGTCTGGCCGCGAACTGCGGAGGACCTGGACAGCATCAAGCTGGTGGAACGGATGAAGTCGATTCAGCCGGACATCCTGGTCAACAACCGTCTGGGACTGTCCGAGGAGGAGAAGCTGCATGCGGATGGCGGCGGTGGCTCGGGCGATTCCGAGGTGCTGGGCGACTTCGGCTCGCCGGAGCATGTCATCGTCCCGGACCAGAAGCGGCTCTGGGAATCCAGCCAGGTCACCACGTGGAGGTTGTGGGGGTACACGAACGGCGAACGATGGCGTCCGGCCGACGTCCTGCTCGACATGCTGTGCGAGTGTGCGGAAAAAGGGGGCACCGTGGGCGGCAATCTGCTGCTTAATGTCGGACCGCAGCCCGACGGGCAGCTTCCGCCGGCTTTCGTGGAGCGGGCGCTGAAGATCGGGGAGTGGCTGGACGTTCACGGCGAGGCTATCTACGGCTCCGACGGCGGAAACCTTACGGAGTTTATTACTTACGGGCGGCAGACCATGAAAGACAATCAACTGTATCTTATCATTCGTTTCTGGGATGGGCGGCCGGTGCTGAGGCTGGCGGATCTGGTCACGCCGGTAACACGGGTGACGCTGCTGACAACGGGACAGGAACTGTCGTTCCGGCAGGAGGACGATGTGTTGTGGATCGAAGGGCTGCCGCGGGAACGTCCGACCGAGCTGTTCCCGGTCATCCGCATCGAATGCGAGGAGCGGCCGCAGACCAATCAATGGGGAGTGGACCGACTCTGGACCGGCGACCCTTCCCGGATCGCCGACTGGGCCCGAACGCGCGGCACATCCGTATACGTCGACGGCCAGCCGCGGTCGAGAAAGGAGTAAACGATGAGAACGCTGGTATTTTACGACGAGCATTTTCCTTACGAAGGCGAACGCCCGTCTGCAGAGGCACTGGGGCGATTGCGGGACTGGGCGGAGATCGCAGGTTCCGCGGACGTGGCTGAGCGGCTGACGGAAGGCGGCTGGGACGCGCTGGTTCATCTGCACGGTCCGTACTTTCCGAAAGCGGCTTGGGCCGCCATCGAAGGCCATCTGAAGGCCGGCGGCGGTCTGGTTCATGCCGGGGGCGTGCCTTTCCGCAGGCCGGTTCGAGAGCTGAACGGAAGCTGGCATGCCGAACGCGAGCAGCTGGCTTATCACCAGCGAATGGATATCCATGATGCGCTGGCGGTCGACGTGTCGCGCGTCCGGGAGATGAAGGCCTCTGCCGAATTCCCGATCCTGCAGGGGCGCGAGGAGCTGTTCGGCATGGAGCCGACCTGGGGCTTGACGCTGCATCCGACCAAAGCGAGCGACATCCCGGCCGAGATGGGGGCGTGCGGTCCGATGGACGCTGTCATCTCGCCGCTGCTGGTCGGCGTGGACCGTGATCAGCGCGAGCGGTCCGCTCCGGTTGTCATGCTGGAGCAGCATAAGGGCGATTACGCCGGGGGCCGCTGGATTCTGATCAACCAGCAGCTTAGGGCATCGTTCTGGGAGACGAAAGGGATGGACGCCCTGAAGGAGCTGGCCGAATACTCGGGCACGGGCGTGACGGAGCTGTGGCTGAAGCCGAACTATGCCTCCTACGAGCCGGGCGAGCAGATGCAATTGACGATCCAGCTGCAGATGCTGTCCCGGACGTCCGCACCGGCGCAGACATGGCATTTTGCGGTGAGCGTCATCAAGGAAAGCGACGGTGAGACCGTCTGGAACGGACACGCGAAGTCGAAAGCCGGCAGCGAACAGCGGGATCTGCAGCAGATTCGCTTGTCTGTACCGGTACGGCTGGATGCGGGCTTGTACCGAATCGTTTGCGAAGCCGAGTCCGAATCCGGGGAGCGCCGCAACTTGACCCAGGCGGTATGGGGCGTCGACCGTTCACTGCTGCAGGCGGGAGAGCGGCTGGAATGCGGGCGCGATTACTTCCGCCGCGGCGGGCGGACGGTTCCGATCGTTGGCATGACGTACATGACCTCGGACGTCGCGCGCAAATTTCTTCATCTGCCGAACGTGCAGCGTTGGGATGCGGATATGGCGGAGATGAAGCGGGCGGGGATCAACCTGATCCGGACGGGCATATGGACGGGGTACCGGATGATCATGTTTGCCGACGGCCATGCGGCCGAGGACGTTATGCGGGCGATCGATGCCTTTGTCCTGACGGCCAAGCGGCATGAGCTGGAAGTGACGTTCACCTTCTTCTCGTTTGCGCCCGAAGCCTGGGAAGGCGTGAACCCCTATCTGGACCCGAGATCGGTGGAGGCGCAAAAGCGCTTCGTTGCCTCCATCGTCGGACGTCACAGGGGCACGACCAACGTGCATTGGGACCTGATCAACGAGCCTTCGCTGTTCGATCCGAAGCGAATCTTTGAGGGGCCGGTATCGATAGGGGACCGGTTCGAGCGGCAGGCCTGGTCCGAGTGGCTCCGGCAGCGCCACGGGGAGGATCTTGAACTGCTTCAGGAGCGCTGGAACATGACGCCGGGCGAGCTGCCTTCATTCGAGTCGGCACCTACTCCGAGTCCGGACGACAAGCTGTTCAACAGCGTGCTGCAGCCGAAGAAGTGGGGACCGTGGATCGATTTCACGCTGTTCACCATGGACATGCATAATCGGTGGGCGTCCGAGCTCATCGCCACCATTCGCCGCTCCGATCCCCGCCAGCTAGTAACGGTCGGGCAGGATGAGGGTATCTGCTCCCAGCGCCCGTCGCCTTCGTTCTACGGCCCCGCCGTCGATTACACGACGGTCCACTCCTGGTGGCAGAACGATCACCTGGCTTGGGACGGCATATTTACGAAAACGCCGGACAAGCCGAATCTGATCCAGGAGACGGGCATCATGCACGTGCAGCGTCCGGACGGCATCGCCAAGCGGACGGAGGAAGAGCTTCGCAGCATCCTGGAGCGGAAGTATGCGTATTCGTTCTCGACCGGGGGCGCGGGTGCCGTGCAGTGGATTTGGAATATTAACTATTTCATGGATAATGCCAACGAATCCAACATCGGGGCGCTTCGGGCGGACGGAACGCAGAAGCCCGAAGCCGATGTGTCCTATGACTTCGGCCGCTTCATGAAGGAAGCAGCCGGCTTGTTCGACGATGAACGTCAGCTTGAGGATATCGCCGTCGTTTACCCGTATTCGAATGATTTTTCCAGCCGGAAGCTGGCCTACGAAGCGACGACGAGGGCTATGCGCGCATTGACGTTCGGCATGAACGTCCATCCGCGGGGCATTGGCGAATATCAGCTCGAGGATCTGAAGCGTTATCCGGCCAAGCTGATCATCGTGCCGAGTGCGCATAATTTCGACGAGGCCGCGTTTGCCCAGCTCCTCGACTTGGTAAAGGAAGGGAGCACGGTCTTGTGGACAGGCCCGCTTCGGACCGACGCGTATTGGGGGCCGGCACCGCATCGCCTGCGGCAGGAGATGGGCGAAACCGTCCATGCCAACGTTCTTCGCGAAGAAACGCTGGAGCTGGCGGGAGCGCATTTCGCCGTTTCGTTCGGCGAACGGAAGATTAACGCGCTGGCGGTGGATCGTCCGGCGGGCCGGTTGGATGGGAGCCTAGGGCCCGTCACGGTGACCTTAGGTTCGGGACGATTCATCTGGTGCCCGCTTCCGGTCGAAATGAACGATCGCTGGGAGCCGATCCAGGCGCTGTACGCGGAAGCTATCCGCTCCGCAGCCGTTTCGCCGGAGCTGGAATGGCTAAAGGGAGGCGAGCTGCCCGGGATCTACGGCCGCAAGCTGGCGTTCGGACAGGGAAGCTTGTACATTTTCGTCTCCGAGCATGGGGCAAGCTCAGAAGTTGAGGTAAAGGACCCGGCATCCGGGACGGTCTACGCCTTCGAATTGGAACGGGAACGGACCGTGATGTTTACGACCGATGCCGGGGGACAAGTGCGGACCGTATACCGGCCGGAGGAGGTACGGATCCGGCAGAGCCAACCATCTTGAGGCGTACTCGCCCCTCAAACGGTTGGAAGAGGGTTCTTGCTGTTGACCTGGATAGTCACGGTGCGGCGCCGCCTTCTGCACGTTACGCATAGAGGGAGGTTCTCCGGCCGATCGGATCGTGCCGGGGAACCTCTTTCTTCCATCGGGAACGTCGGAAGGGCTGCTGCTTGGGCTATGCGGCGTTTGAATCCGATGGGGAAGAGCCTAAAGCCGAGCCCCAATAAGATGTGGGAACATTCCAATGAACGGTTAGCATGTCATCATTTTGAACGCTTTTAACAAAAAGAAAGGGTGTGCGCGCTATGGACTACAAGGATGCTGCATGGCCGGTTTCGCGGCGGGTCGAGGACTTGCTGGAGCGGATGACGGCGGCGGAGAAAATCGGACAGCTGATCCAGCCGTTCGGCTGGAAGGCTTACATAAGGAACGACGACGGTACGATCAAGCTTACCGAGGAGTTCAAATCGCAGCTTGCGGAGGGAGGAATCGGTTCCTTGTACGGTACGCTGCGGGCCGATCCCTGGACCGGGGTGACGCTGGCAAACGGACTGTCCCCGCGGGAAGGGGCGGAAGCGGTTAATGCGATTCAGCGTTACGCGGTGGAGCACTCGAGGCTGGGGATTCCGATTCTGTTCGGGGAAGAATGCTCCCACGGACATATGGCGATCGGGGCGACGGTGTTCCCCGTACCGCTCACGATGGGCAGCACCTGGAACACGGAGCTGTTCCGCAGCATAAGCCGGGCCGTTGCCGCTGAGACAAGGGCTCAGGGGGGAGCGGCCACCTATTCGCCGGTGCTGGACGTGGTACGGGATCCCCGCTGGGGCCGGACCGAAGAAACCTTTGGCGAGGACCCCCATTTGGTGGCCGAATTCGCGGTTGCCGCCGTGCAGGGACTGCAAGGCGAACGCCTTGATTCGCATACCAGCCTGCTGGCTACGCTGAAGCATTTCGCAGGCTACGGCGCTTCCGAAGGGGGACGCAACGGAGCCCCCGTTCACATGGGCCTCCGGGAGCTTCACGAAATCGATCTGCTGCCGTTCCGCAAGGCCGTTGAAGCAGGCGCCTTGTCGGTTATGACGGCTTATAACGAAATCGACGGAGTCCCTTGCACGTCCAGCCGGCATCTGCTGCAAGACGTACTTCGCGAGGCGTGGGGCTTTGACGGCTTTGTCATTACCGATTGCGGCGCGATCCATATGTTGGCATGCGGTCACAATACGGCCGGATCGGGTGTGGAGGCGGCGGCCCAGTCGCTAAAGGCCGGAGTCGACATGGAGATGTCCGGGACCATGTTCCGGGCCCATCTTCACCAAGCGCTGGAGCAAGGGCTGATCTCTGAAGACGATCTGAATATGGCAGCCGGACGCGTGTTGGAACTGAAGTTTCGCCTGGGGCTTTTTGATCGGCCTTATGTGGATCCAGCCTGGGCAGAGCAGGTCATCGGCTGCAAAGAGCATATCGCTCTGGCCTACCAGGCCGCGGCTGAAGGCATCGTGCTCCTGAAGAACGAGGGGAACCTGCTGCCTCTGGATACGAGCAGCGGGACCATTGCCGTCATTGGCCCCAACGCCCATGCGCCGTACCATCAGCTTGGCGATTATACCTCCCCCCAGCCGCCGGGGCAGATCGTAACGGTGCTGGACGGCATCCGCCGACGGCTGGGAGACAGCCGCGTTCTGTATGCCCCGGGCTGTCGCATTCAAGGCGATTCAAGGGAAGGCTTCCCTCGGGCGCTGGCATGCGCCGAGCAAGCTGATGTCATCGTAATGGTGCTTGGCGGCTCCAGCGCACGGGATTTCGGGGAGGGCACCATTGATCTCAGAACCGGTGCCTCGGTCGTGAGCGGGGATGCAAAGAGCGATATGGAATGCGGGGAAGGGATTGACCGCTCGACCCTGACGCTGATGGGTGTGCAGCTGGAGCTGCTGCAGGAGCTCCATAAGCTCGGCAAGCCGGTGATCGTCGTTTATATCAACGGACGGCCGATTACGGAGCCGTGGATCGACGAGTTTATTCCGGCGATCATCGAAGCTTGGTATCCCGGCCAGGAGGGAGGCGGTGCCATTGCGGACATGCTGTTTGGCGATATCAACCCGTCCGGTCGTCTGCCGCTGTCCATTCCGAAGGAGGTCGGCCAGCTGCCGGTCTCTTACAATGCCAGACGGACCCGGGGCAAACGTTACTTGGAGACGGATCTTGCGCCGCGGTATCCGTTCGGCTTCGGCTTAAGCTATACGGAATTCCGTTACAACCGTCTGACGGTCGAGCCGGCCGTCGTCCCCATAGGCGGCGAAGCCACGGTCCGGATCGACGTGACCAACGCGGGAGCACGGGACGGTGCGGAAGTCGTTCAGCTGTACGTCTCGGATTTGGCCGCCTCCGTGACCCGTCCCGAGAAGGCGTTGAAAGGGTTCCGCAAGGTGTTCCTGAAGGCCGGGGAGACGCAGGAAGTAACGTTCACCATCGGCAGCGAGCAGCTGGAGTTGATCGGCCTTGACCTGAAGCCGGTGGTGGAGCCCGGCGAGTTCCGCATTCAGGTCGGCCCCGACTCGACAAGAGGAGAGATCGCAAGCTTGATGGTGGAAGGCTAAACGGTCCGTACCGCAAACTTAAACCATCTTAACGATACAGGTTCAACCCGGCGAAAGCGGATATGCTGAAGTTGTTGGCCGTCCTTGCTGAAGCCGGGCAACCGGTCGTGAATAGTCGTGTAACCGTTATTGTCCGCATTCCTCCTGTCTTCAATCGGCCAGGAGAAGCGATCATGGTAACGAAGTGGAGGCGAACGATGATGCTGCTGTGGTTCAAATCGATTTATCCCAAAATCGTGGCCGGCTTTTTGTTGGCCATTACGCCGGTTTACGCCGCTGCCCTGTATATGAACGAGTCCGGGCTTGCGAGCGTGGAGCAGGAAATTACCCAGTCATTGAATGCGAGGACTAATTTCTTTATGCGCACGCTGGAACAGGAGCTGCGATCGACGGTGCTGCTGATGAACGATTTGTCGCAGGACTCGGACTTGCAAAAGCTAAGCACTATCGCGCCCGCCATGAGCCGTTCCGAATATTTTCAGGCGATCAACCGCCTCCAGGGCAAAATGCGGCTGCTGCAAAGCTCCAATCAATACGTTCAGGAGGCCAAAACCTATATTCCGCTGATTGAGAAAACGATTGAGCAGGTGTCGTACGAAGGTGCCATGCCGCCGGAACAGATGAAGGCGCTTGAGGAGCATCCCGATCGGGTCATTTTTGAGTGGAAGAACAAGCTTCTGCTGGGTATGGTATATCCGGAACGAATGCGAAACGACAATCCGCCTAATTTTGCGATTGCCGCGGAGCTCTCCGTACCGAAATTGCAAACGGCGCTCCTGCAACTGGCCACGGGGGACGGGGGCGCCGTTCTCATCGGCGTGGACAATAGCTGGGTCCTGACTCGGGAGGACGCAGGCAGCATCGGGCCTCGGTTAGTCGAACGCATTGAGATGGAAGCGCTAACAAACACGGAGTTTTCAAAGCTCCCCTACAACACGAAGGTAAGGGCGGATGGGGCCAATTATTGGGTGAGCGTGGAGCGTTCCGCCTTTTTGAATGCCGATCTGGTCGTGTATGTGCCGGAGGACGAATTTTTGGGCCCGCTTGGGAAATACCGCCTGATATTCTTCGGGCTGTCGGGCTTCTCCCTTCTTGTGGTTATTCTGTTCTCGGGTTGGATCTACAGGCGGATTCATCAGCCGCTTCAGCGAATGGTGAGGACATTCCGCAACATCGATTTCGACAGTCCCCGGGTGGAGCTGCGCCACAAGCATCATGACGAGTTCCACGATCTGTACGAGCAGTTTAACCATATGGTGAAGCGTCTGCAGGTACTGATTCACGAAGTGTTCGAGCAGAAAATCCGTTCGCAGCGTTCCGAGCTGAAGCAGCTCCAATCCCAGATCAACCCCCATTTTTTATATAACAGCTTCTTTACGCTCCATCAAATGGGAGAGATGCAGGATTACGAGAATATCGTTCGTTTTACGAGGCATTTGGGGGAATATTTCAGGTTCATTACCCGCAACGCTGCCGACGAAGTTTCGTTGAAGGCGGAAGTGGGGCATGCCAAGGCTTACGTGGACATTCAGTCCATCCGTTTCCATAACCGGATATCGGCGTATTGGGATGACATCCCCGGTGATTGGGAGCGACAGGACGTTCCGCTGCTCATTCTGCAGCCCTTAATCGAAAATGCATACGAGCACGGACTTGAGGAGAAGGAAGCGGACGGGCAAATCCGGGTGACCATGGCCGCTGATCGGCATGTCCTGCATATCATCGTGGAGGATAACGGGGAGACGTTGACGGACGAAAAGCTGCGGAACCTGCAATCCATGATCGCGAATTCGGACGTGAAAGGAGAGATCACCGGTTTATCCAACGTGCATCGACGCCTTCGATTAAAATTCGGGCCTGCGGGCGGATTGGCCTTTTCGAGAAGCCGATTAGGCGGTTTGAGAATCGATATGACACTGCCAAAGCAAGAAAGGAGCGAGATGGATGAAGAGCAGGTACAGAATACTGATCGTGGATGACGAACCTTTTATCGTGAACGGGCTTGCGGAATTGTGCCTTGGCGCGGAATTTCTCGAGCTTGAGGTGTATAAGGCGTATTCCTCTTCGGAAGCCTTGGGCTGGCTTAAACGGGCGAAAATGGACATCGTTTTGTCGGATATCAAGATGCCGGGGTTAAACGGCCTCGCCCTGCAAAAGGAAATATCCAGGCAGTGGCCCCATTGCAAAGTGATTTTTTTGACCGGATACGACGACTTTTCTTATATCCACGAGGCCACCCGGCAAGGGAGCGTCGATTACGTTCTTAAGGCGGAGGGAAACGATGCCGTGCTGAGCGCGATCGAGAAGACCGTGGAGCTGCTTGACCAGGAGATGGAAGAGGGAAGTCTGATTGCCAAAGCGAAGGACAATATGCGCATGGCGCTGCCGTTTTTACAGCAGCAGTACGTGCTGGAGCTCATGCAAAAAGCATCCGGACATATTCGGCGGGAGGAGCTGGAGCAGCGCTTTGCGGAGCTGGAGATGAAGCTGGATCCCGGCAAGCCTTGCCTGCTGCTGTTATGCCGGCTGGACGGCTGGCGAAGGCAGGATGGTCCATCGGCCCATTCGCTGATGCTGTACGCGGTCCAGAACATCATCGGCGAGCTGCTCGGCCCGATGACCGTCGGCATGGCCGTGGAGTACGGCAGGGCCAAGATGATCTGGATTTTGCAGCGCAAAGAGGATGGGGAGGAGCATCCGGAGGAGGTTCAAAGTCCGGCGGCGGAACGGGTCCAGCGTTTTGTCCGCGGGATGCTGGAACAAATTCAGGACGTTTGCAAAACGCTTCTGAAATTGAAGACTTCGTTTGCCATGGCTGGCGAATGGGTTGATTGGGAGCGGCTGCCGGACAAATTCGAAGGGCTGAAGCAGCTGCTGGACAGCGGCCTCGGGATCGGCCACGAATCTCTGCTGACCGAAGCCGGCGAGCGCAGCCGCCCGGATCGTATTGGGAATTTTCTGGGGCGCTCCCGCGCGCATCTGAAGCGGATGGAGCTGCTGCGCGGCTGTCTTGACAATGGGGACCGGGAGGAATTCATGGATCTGTTCCATGAGGTGACCGATATTTCTTCCTTCCCGCCGGAAGTCGAACATTTGCTGAAGATGGAGGTATATTATGGCCTGGTGTCCGTGATGATGCCGTCCCTGGTGGATATGGAAGCTCTCTGTCAGAACGAAGAAGGGGAAGGGGCTGTGGATTATATCACATTGACTCATCTGGAGGAGCATGATTCCTGGACGGAGGCGGCCGAATATTTCGAAAGGCTGGCGGACATCATCTTCAGCCGGAAAGAGCAGGGGAAGCAGGATCAGCAGCATGAGGTGATTGCCAAAGTTCAACGGTATATCGAGGATCACTTAAGCGGCGACCTGTCCTTGACGCAGATCGGGGAGGCGGTGGGACACAACCCTTCGTATTTGTCCAGATTGTACAAACAAGTGACCGGTGAGGGCCTGTCCGAGTCGATTAATGCGGCTCGGCTGGCCAAAGCGAAGCAGCTGCTGAAGGAAACGACGGACAAAATCCATGTCATTGCCGCTGCGGTGGGTTTCAGTTCTCCGCCGTATTTTTACCGCTTTTTCAAAAAAACGACCCATTTGACGCCGCAGGAATACAGAGAACTTCACAACATGTAAAGAGAAGATATCAAAGTAAAGAGCTTGGAGTAGATAGCTCTTTTTTTGTTCCCTTATACTCTAAACAAACATCGAATTCAAGGAGGTCGCAAACATGAAGAGAAATAAGATCTTGTCCGTATTGTGGATCAGTATGCTGGCTTTCGTGTTTATTTTAAGCGCTTGCAGCAAAGGGGAAGATGGCGGAGGCAGCGCGCCTGGTTCATCCGCCGATAACGAAGCATCGGCCGGGGAGCCGGGCGACCCGTTCGGCAAGTATGATCCCCCCATTCAGCTGGATGCCGTCCGGTTTGTGGGAGAAGAAGTGAAGTTCCCGTCCGGACAGGATATTAAAAACAACGTGTGGACCGACCTTTATAAGGAAATGGGCATCAACCTCAACTATAAATGGGTGGTGACGGGTCAGGAGCAATATGAATCCAAAATGAATATCGCGATTGCTTCGAATGACCTCCCGGATATCATGCAGGTGACGCCGGAGCAGCTGCGCCAGCTTGCGGACGCCGGGCAATTGGCGGACTTGACGCCCGCTTTCGAGAATTTCGCCAGCGATGACCTGAAGAAGGTCATGGAGATCGAGAAAAACGCGCTCCCTTCCGCGACGTTTGACGGCAAGCTGTTGGCGATCCCGTCCACCCAGCCGGTCATCGGCGGCTCGGCTCCGCTGCTGTGGGTCCGGGAGGATTGGATGGAGAAGCTGAATCTGCCTGAACCGAACACGATGGATGACCTTGTGGCCATTGCGGAGGCGTTTGCCAAGCAGGATCCGGACGGAAACGGCAAGGCGGATACCTACGGACTTGCGCTGACTAAGGATATCGGATTAAACAGCTCTTCGGTAGGTTTCTTTAACGGCTTCGGCGGTTTCCCGCAAATTTGGATCGAAGACGCGGAGGGACAACTGCAGTTCGGCAGCATTCAGCCGGAGATGAAGGAAGCGCTGGCCAAGCTGCAGGAGATGTTCAATAACAAGCTGATCGACCCGGAGTTCGGCGTAAAGGATACCGTCAAGGTCTTTGAATCCGTGACCACCCACAAAATCGGCATGCTGATCGGACCGAGCTGGTATCCGGCATGGCCTTTCTGGGACATGGTGAAAGAAGATGAATCGGTGAATTGGAAGTCCTACCCGATCCCGTCTTTGGAGGGCGGTCCGGCGACGGTGCAGATGCCTTTTGCCGTATCCCAATATTACGTGGTCAAAAAGGGGTACGAGCATCCCGAGGTCATCGTCAAGCTGGCTAACCAGTATTATGAGAAGCTGTACAGCGACAATGCCGAATTTGACAAGTACGGCCAAATCATCGAAGACGGCGTATCCATCGGGGTCAACAAATATTCGTTGGTTGAGGTCGTCAATCCGAACAAAGACCTGATCCGGCAGGAGGAGCTGGCCAAAGCACTGGAATCCGAAAGCGACGCGGACATCACCAGCGCCGAAACGAAGATCATGTTCAAGGAGTTTCAGGACTATCTCGCAGGCAACAATCCGATGGGCTGGTCCGGCTATGCCGCCAATGGTCCGGAAGGCTCCATGAAGCAGCTTCGCGATTTGAACGATGCGGGCAAAGTCATCTCGAACGGTTATGTCGGCGCTCCGACCGAGACCATGGCCGACAAAAAAGCGACGCTCGACCGGCTGGAACAGGAGACGTTCATCAAAATCATTTTGGGCGAGGCAAGCATCGACGCCTTTGATGAGTTCGTGGCCAATTGGAAGAAGCTCGGCGGCGACAAGATTACCGAAGAAGTTAATGCATGGAAGGCCGCCAGATAAGAAGTTCGGCTAACGGGAACAGGGGAGGGAGGTTTCTGACACCCGCCCCTGTTCTCTTTTCACCACCTGCTGAAGGTGAATGGGATATACATTGACAGACAGGAGGATCGCCATGTTAAGCAAAAAATTTCGGCGGCAGTGGCCGCTTCATTTGATGATCTTGCCCGGCATCGTCATCGTATTGATTTACAGCTATTGGCCGATGATCGGCATCGCCATGGCCTTTCAGAAATTCGTGCCGTTCAAAGGCCTTTTCGGCTCGGATTGGATTGGGCTGGACAATTTCCGCTATGTGTTCGATTTGCCGGAAACCGGCCAAATCATTTGGAATACGGTGTTTATCGCTTTCATGAAAATCATCGGAGGATTGGTCGTGCCGATCCTGGTTTCGCTGCTGCTAAATGAGCTGAGGAACGAGCTGATCAAACGGGGCGTGCAGACGCTCGTATATTTGCCGCATTTTTTATCGTGGGTCATCCTCGGGGGAATTTTCATCGACATTTTGTCGCCGACAAACGGGATCGTAAACCAAGTATTGGGCTGGTTCGGCATCGAGCCGATTTTTTTCCTGGGCAGCAACCAATGGTTTCCTTATACCCTCGTCATAACGGACATCTGGAAGGAGTTCGGCTTTAGCACCATCGTCTATTTGGCTGCGTTAACCTCCATCAATCCATCCCTGTATGAGGCGGCTACGGTCGATGGCGCAAACCGCTGGAAACAGACCTGGCACATCACGCTTCCCGGCATGATGCCGATCATCATTTTGCTGGCGACCCTCTCGCTTGGGAACGTGCTGAATGCCGGTTTTGACCAGGTGTTCAACTTGTACAGCCCGCAGGTGTATGAGAGCGGGGATATTCTGGATACGTTTATTTACCGGATCGGCATGCAGGGCGCCCAGTACGGGGTGGCCACGGCGATCGGCTTGTTCAAATCCTTGATCTCGTTCGTCTTTATCGTGACGTCCTACGCCCTGGCATCCAAGTTCGCCAATTACAGAATATTTTAGGAAGGAAGGTGTCCCTATGCATAAACCGTCACTCAGCCGCAAATTCTTTCTTGGCTTCACCTACGCTTTTCTGATCGGTCTGGGGCTGCTCTGCTTTCTTCCCATCGTTCATATTCTGGCGGTTTCCCTCAGCTCCAAAGGCGCGGCGACGGCGGGGATCGTAAAGCTGTGGCCCGTCGATTTCACGCTTAGCTCCTATCAGTACGTGCTGAATAAACCGCAATTTATGGTAGCGATGTGGGTCACCGTGCAGCGTGTCGTTCTCGGGACCGGGATCAGCATGCTGCTAACATTGCTGATCGCCTATCCGCTGTCGAAGGAACCGCGGGATTTTAAATTCCGCACGCAGTATGCCTGGTTCTTCGTGTTCACGACCCTGTTCTCCGGAGGGTTGATACCGAGGTATATGACCATCAGGGATACGGGGCTGATCGACACGATGTGGGCGTTGGTCATCCCGGGCGCTGTAGCGGTGTTCAACGTGATTTTGCTGCTCAATTTTTTTCGAGGTCTGCCCAAGGAGCTGGAGGAATCCTGTTTTATTGACGGCGGCAGCTACATCACCAGCCTGTGGAAAATATACGCGCCGCTGTCGCTGCCGGCCATGGCTACCGTTACGCTATTTACGATCGTCGGCCAATGGAACGAATGGTTCGACGGACTGTTACTCATGAATTCGCCGGAAAAATACCCGCTGTCCAGTTACCTGCAGACCGTTATCGTTCAGACCAATCTAACGTCGATCAATGCGGACGATGCCGCGGCCCTTTCCGAAGTGTCCAACCGAACGTTTAAAGCCGCGCAAATATTCATCGGCTCGCTGCCCATTCTGCTGCTCTATCCCTTCCTCCAGCGTTTCTTCGTCAAAGGCATCGTGCTGGGCAGCGTGAAAGAGTAATCCGAATATGCTCTATATTTTGTTTGATCCGCGTGCCTCCTTTTTCGGAACATATGGTATAATTTCCTAGTCAGGTGTCAGGTGCTAGCATCGTAAACTCAGGCTTACCGATATAGCAATCAAGTAAGGAGAGAGCAGAATGAACAAACCTTTTCTTCAATTGTACGACTATCACATGTGGGCGAACGAAAGAGTATGGAATCATTTGCAATCCTTGCCGGAAGGCGTGTTTCTCCAGGAAGTGAACCTGGGCTTCAAATCCATCGCCGAAGTTTTCGGTCACCTTGCAGCTGCGGAGGAAGTTTGGTTTGCCCGGATCAAGGAGGAAAGTCCTCCGTCGCTTGCCGCGAGACCATTCGCGAATATGGAAGCAGCTTATCAATACCTGAGCCAGCTCCAAACCGAGCACCATGAATATTTAGCGTCAATTGGCGATATGGGGAAGGTTGTGACTTATCACAATACTGCGGGTGAGGCATTTCAGAATTCGATTTCGGAGATTCTCCAGCAGGTCGTAAATCATGGAACCTACCATAGAGGCAATATCACGACCATGCTTCGGCATTTGGGACACAAAGGAATCATAACGGATTATATTGCTTTTTTAAGAGTGTAGCTTAAACGAAACCACACATAGGGGACTTCCTGCTGCCATGATCTCATGAGCCGGGGGAGTCCTTTTCCTATTTTTACCAAACGGAAATGAGGATGTAAAATAGATTGAGAATGCCAGGTCAACAGAAGGATGATCGGGAGTCGTTTTATGTAAAGAATGTTTATAAATATCGTTGGTATAGAGCTTCCTACTGCTCATTTGTATGATATAAGGAATGACTTCATAGCTATAGATATTCTTAGGATCAAAAGAGCGACGCGAGTGAAGTGCTGATCACATTCGAGGAATACAATAACACGAAACCACATACTACCTAATTAGTTTATTTGAATGTGTATCAGGACGGTCAAGTCTTGGTCCACGACCCGCCCCGGGACGTCCGTAGCCATCTTGATGAGCTAAACGAATGGTTTCAGGATGGGACGCTGTTCACGACATTCGATGGCGCGCTGCCTCGTGATATGGATTCTAAAGATTGGGACTACCAAAGAATCCTCTATCGGCCGGAAGAGAAGCGGGAAGTGTAGTGAGTGATCATATCAGCTGAGTTGACGGGAAATAAAAAACATTTATAAAAAAGTGAGGTTATTCCAATGTATAGTTTGTACGGAGCGCTGTGTACGGAGGTGTATGATCTGAGCAAACCGTTAGGTTTCTCGTTTGGCGACGTGGAATATTATGTAGAGCGCCTAAAAGACGTTAAGGGCAAGGTGCTGGAAGTTGGATGTGGATCGGGCAGGGTATTAATCCCGTTGCTCCAAGCAGGCATCAACATCGAAGGCGTGGATAATTCGGCTGCGATGCTGGATTCCTGCAGAAGAAGATTAGCGGAATTGAGCCTTGAGGCTAAGTTGTTTGAAGACGAGATGCATAACTTTTCGTTGGCGGATGCCTACGACGCCATTATCATTCCAGCAGGATCTTTTCAGTTAGTGGAGGGACGCGAGCGGGCGGATTCGGCTCTGAAACATTATGCTTCCCATTTGACGCCTGGGGGTAGATTGATCGTGGATCTGTATATTCCTACGGATTTAGACGCGAATCACACCTCGACTAGAAGCTGGGAAACTTCCGATAACGAAGTCATCGTTCTGGAGGAAAGACGTACGGAATGCAATCTGCTTGACCAGCGCATCGTCTCGATTCTGAAATATGAAAAATGGAAGGAAGGCCATCTGGTTCAGACCGAGCTGCAGCGGTTTCCTCTAAGCTGGTATGGGATGCATGAGTTTGAACTCATGCTGGAGAAGCAGGGATACGAAGAGATTACGAAGTCGGCTGACTATCGCTGGATGAATCAACCTGTAATTGCGGGTCAGATGATGACATACGAGGCTAGGAAGGCTTTAAGGGGGCGTTAACAGTCATTAGGGCGTTTATCCGAGGTGCCATAAGAAACTTGGGCAGAAAATGAAGTGAGGTGATGGTATGCCGTATGATTCAGACTTAACTGCTTCAGATGTGGAGCGATTGCTCTCATACCTCGATTATTTTCAAAATCCCGGGTCCGTTTTTTACCATGATGTTAATGGATATCGATGCGAAAGCCAGGAAATCCGAAGTTTTCGTAAAACCTTAGATGATGTCGGCTTCCTCATGGTATTTAACTGGAGCGAATGGTTAGCGGAGAACGAGGTTTATCGAGATTTAAATAATCATATTGGGAGCAGCATTAGCAGCGCCGATCTGGTAACCCTTAGAAAATTGATGACCAGTTATGTTCGCGGTGACCGATTCAATGAAGGGTTATTCATCAGCGTATGTATGAAAGGACATGTTGCTGAAATTTTATTGCGACTGAGAGCGTTAAAGGGTTTGCTATGCTGACAACCAAAGCGATTTTCCTCGACTTTTATGGGACTGTAGTTCATGAAGATGATGAGATCATTCCTTTAATATGCCGGAAAATTAAAGAAAGTTCTCGTGAAAAATGTACGATTCAGGAAATAGGGCAATACTGGTGGACATCATTCTCGAAGATGTTTCAAGAAAGCTACGGGGAAAACTTTGATACTCAAAGAAATCTGGGTAGGATGTCTTTAAGCATGACGATAGACTACTTCAAAGCGGATTGCATTGCAGAGGGGATCATACAGGAGCAATTTGAGCATTGGCAAATGCCAGGCATTTATGAAGATGCTCTCTCATTTTTTAAGTCGTGTGAATTGCCCCTATATATCATTTCTAATATTGATACATCAGATGTGATGGCAGCCATAAAGTTTCACGAATTAAAGGTTACTGGCGTGATTACGAGTGAAGACGTTAGATCATATAAACCTAGATCGGAAATATTTGCAGAAGCACTTCGAAGGTATGAGTTAAAGAATACGGAGGTACTGCATGTCGGGGACTCATTAACAAGTGATGTTATAGGGGCTCAAACATTGGGAATAGGAGCCGTTTGGATCAATCGCATGAACAAAATGAAGCCGGATCATATACAGCCCGATAACATCATAAAGAAGCTGACGGAATTAGAAAGGATCATCTAGTGCGAAATATTGTGTTGATTGTCATTACATCATGTAAGACCAACTCTGAAGGTTCAACTACAAATTATGTGCATTTAACGGAGCAGCCGGTTGAGCTTATTGAATCCAAACTGGAATTCATTCCGGAGATTCCAATATACATCCCGATTGATGTGGCAGAAGAAACCGCCTCTTTGGAATCGTATGAAACCAAGCAAGGGAAATTTCAGGAAGTGGTATACCATCATAGGAATAATGATAAACAGCAGCTTTATAATTTAATCATTACGTATGATGAGACTGACCAGATATACAGTGAACAATCCATTGCGAGAGGGAAGACAAGCCACGCTCTGGAACATGGCATTCAAGGATATTATGAAGAAGATGATGATGGTCAATCATTATGGTGGAGAAATAACGGCTTAACGTATAGATTTGTATATTTTCTTAATGAAGGACAGCCTAAGTTAGATAAGCAAGAATTAATTCAGTCCGCCAACTCAGTTGAGCCGCTGCAAACTAATGGAACCCGTTAATTCAGAAAAAGATAGCTTCTGTTTTTATTGATGTAACCCTATGGAAAAATCGGTAGAATGTATACAAGGCTTCCGGACCTTTCGGATCCGGTCTTATGGGAAGATGTACAGCTCTGGACGGGAACATCATGATGATTGTACTAGAAAATAAATAAGAAACAGAAATGAAAAATCATATCAGAGGGGGAGAGAGCATGATACAATCCATTGTTCATATCGCGTTAGTCGTGAAGGACTATGATGAGGCCATCGCATTTTATACCGAAAAGCTGAATTTCACCTTGATTGAAGATACATACCAGCCTGAACAAGATAAACGCTGGGTGGTCGTAGCACCACCGGGATCGGTCGGCACAACGATATTGCTTGCGAAGGCGTCCAAGCCAGAGCAAGAGCCATTTATAGGCAACCAGTCGGGCGGCAGAGTGTTCCTGTTCTTGAATACGGATGATTTCTGGAGAGATTATCGTGAAATGGTATCGCGGGGGATTGAATTTGTAAGAGAGCCCAAAGAAGCGGATTACGGCATGGTGGCGGTATTTAAGGATTTATACGGCAATCTGTGGGATTTGCTGGAGTTGAAGGAAGATCATCCATTGATGAAACGAACGAAGTAATTGGTATATTGATCGTTCATTCAAGAAATTACAAGGAGGGAGCAGCAGATGTCTCATATTCTCAATCTTATTGTCATTGCTGCACATCCGGATGAACCTGAAATCTATGCAGGCGCGATCTCGGCAGCTTACGCGGAGATGGGTCATCGGGTCAAGTTCGTAACGCTAACCGATGGATGCTGTGGTCATCATGAAATGAGCGGGCAGCAGCTGGTCGAACGTCGGATTCAAGAAGCTCATGAGGCAGCAAAGCGGCTTGGGGTGCTGGAATACGTCGTTCTGCCCATTCCCGATGGCGAATTGATGCCCGCGCTCGAAGTACGCAAGGAGGTGATCCGTCAAATCCGTGGCTGGGAGGCGGATATCGTCATTACGTTCCATCCGGACGGTCCCGGTCATGTAGATAACCGCAATGTCGGGAAGGTCGTGCGGGATGCGGCCGATTTTGTTGCGAATGTGCCGAATGCCGTCCCTGAAGTGCCGTCATTGAAGAAATCCCCGATATTCCTGCTGATGCCGGATTACGCGGCACGAGCGACGTATCAACCGGATATGGTGTTCGATGCAGGAGCCGTCATCGAGAAGAAATTGCTGGCCTGCGATGCCCATGCTTCCCAATTCTATGAGTTTGCACCTTGGCAGGGCGGTTTCTTGGATGCGGTACCGAATACTTGGGAAGCGAAGCGGGATTTTATTCTGAAGTATTGGGATCGGTTCCTGAGCGTCTCGGACGAAATGCTCCCTTCGCTTGCGAAGCAATATGGCCAAGACTACGCAGCCAGCGTACAATATGCAGAGCCTTTCGAAATTGCGGATTATGGCAGAAGACCGAATGAGGATGAAATGAAGATTTTGTTCCCGATGTTAAGGGGTGCTCATGAGTAATCTATTCTTGGTTAAATAAGAAAAAGAGCGGATTCCCTTCTCAGGGAAGTCCGCTTTCTTTATATAATTTTGAATAATAAGCTTACACCTTCTCTAATGGTGATTCTGTAACTGGACAGAATTCGGGATTCGTCGAACTTAAGCGTTCGGCAAATTGCGGCTGGAGCTTGGCAAGCTCCGTATAATAACTACCGATCACGTGGTTTCCGCTCACCGACCCATTCTGGAAGGTCAAAGGCCATTGGGTATGCACGTGGCTGTAATAGTACTTCTTCTCCCGTTTCGGCATCTTGTAGATATGAGGCGGAGCATGCGTTACGACATCGAACAGGTTGGCAATACGGGAGCTGCTTCGAACATATTTAGCAAAGGCCTTGGCAAAATCGGGATCTCCCACACGAGGGGACCCGTAGGTAAACACATAGGGGGATAGGTGGTCTGTGTTGGCGGCAACATCAACTGCGCATAAGGTTGCGAGTGCTCCTCCAAGGCTGTGGCCTGTAATGAACAGTGTCTTGTGTGTAGGAAGTCGGTTAAGCGCCGACATCACCTGGCCGCGAGCAGAGGCGTAGATGTTAGTGAAACCGCGGTGTGTGAGAGAAGAGTCCTTCATATATTTGAAGTTTTTTTGGGAGGCGATGGCATCTGAGATCCAGTTTGTCGTTGAACTGGTGCCCCGAAAGGCAATAATAATTTCGTCCGGTGATTCTAGAATAAACCCAAAGCGCTCGGACACGCTGATTAAGGAGTTCGCCTCAATGGTGTCATAAAGCGAATAATTTAGCGGAAGGACAAATGAGCCGTCCGTATTGGTGAATTGTGTATAGGTCTGTCCGCAGATCGCTGCCAGAAAAATGGCCCATTGTTCTCGTTCCATGCTCGTACCCATGCACATCCCGCCCTTCTGTTCTCCTACACTATATTAGGGTGTGGAAGGAAAGGTGCCTATACGCCTGAGAATAGCGAATCCACCATCAAGTCCAAGCTTAACACGGATTTTATTATCAGAAGGGTTTGGGTAGAACCGAGTTATATGGTACGATTCAATAGACGTTTTTGGTTGACAGGTGCATCAGCATGCACGTCATCAGATTGTACTTTAAAGATACATAGAGAGCAGGGTTATAAAGAATGACGGACAATATTCAACAACGCTTCCGTTTCAGTGAAGCACCCATCTGGGAACTACAACGGACTTATTACGAAGAACTGGGGATGAAGGCTTGGAATAATGACCAGGTTCCGCAGTATATTACGAGCAACCCTATGATTGCAACGGCTTACGCCGAAATTATATTCGGATTCCTTCGGGACCGCGCCGATCAAGGCGATCTAACCGAAACGGTTACGATTCTGGAATTGGGTGCCGGAGCCGGGCGCCTCGGTTACCATGTCCTGCACAAGCTGTGTGAGCTGAGAGATTTTGCGGGTATAGCGCTGCCCCCTTTCCGCTATGTCATGACCGATCTGCCGATTAAAAATGTTACGGCATGGAATCAACATCCTGCCATGCAATCCTATATTGAACAGGGACTGCTGGACTTCGCGAGATTTGATGCCGTGCATGATACAGAATTGAACCTGGTGGTATCGAAGACAACGATACGTCCTGGAGATCTGAAGCAGCCGCTGCTGGTTGTGGCTAACTATTTTTTTGACGGCATTCCGCAAGAATTGATCTACGTGGGAGAAGGCAAGATTTATGAGAGCGATGTTGTCATCGAATTTCCGGATCAGCACGACAAGCTCAAGCCGGCTGAAGCACTGGAACGTATGAAACTGGCATACGAGCACAGCCGCGCACCCAGATACGAGGAGGATACCTACCCGTACCGCGATGTGATTGCCTATTACCAGCAAGAGCTGGAGGATTCACATATCCTGTTTCCGGAGGTGGGTTTGACCTGCCTGGAGCGACTGAATCAGTTATCAACATCGGGTTTCATGCTTCTTACTGCGGATAAAGGAGATCATCGTATCGATAATTGGAAGTTCGCCGAACCGCCGCAATTAATTTACCATGGCAGCTTCTCTTTAACGACTAATTATCATGCGATGCAGCATGTGTTTGAGCAAAGGGGCGCGCAGTCGATTTTCCCCACGCAGCATTATAAAAATATTAACATCGGCTGTATCCTCATGCTGGAAGCACCAACGAGTTATGCGAATACTCGGATCGCTTATCGCCAATTTATCGAACGCTTCGGACCTGATGAATTCTTCAGCATGAAGGAATGGGTCGACCGGAATATTGAGAGCATGGGCATGCAGCAAATATTGTCGTTTTGGCGATTGGGCGGGTATGACGCCGAGTTCTTCATTCAGAGTGCAAAGCGTATCTCGAATTTGCTGCCGGATGCCAATGACGAAGAAATGCTGGATATTCGAACAGGCATCTACAAGATGTGGTCATCGTACTATGTAATGGAGCAGCGTTATGATCTGGCATTGGACGCGGGGCTGGTGCTGTTCGAGATGGATATGTACGAGGATGCGAGGTTCTTCCTGAAGGAATCCGTGGAAACGGATGAAGACGAGCCGGTGCCAACGGTTTTATATTGCTTGGCGATCTGCTGTTATGAGCTGGGTCTCGACGAGGAGGCTCTGGAATACACGCGTGAGGCGCTTGTTCTGGAGCCTGATCATGAAGAGGCCTTGGCACTGTTGAAATGTTTTGAGTAAAACACGTATTTCTTCATGTCCGCGAAGGAAATTACGTATTCTTCTCAGAATCGCATAGGAACGACGCACGCGACCCGGCCTCTGAGATTACAATAAGGCTGGGTCGTTCTGTATTTTGAACCTGATCCACTTACGATTCAATTCGCACAGATGGCCCTGCGAGGATTCGGGTAGTGGAGTATAATGTATAAGGACATGAACGTAATGATGCTGACAGAAAAACATACAACGATAGGTGAAAAACATGAGAATAGCTTTTTTTGATTCAGGTTTAGGCGGTTTAACCGTGTTATCGGCGGCTATGAAGGAGCTGCCGCATGAAGACTTTTTGTTTTATGCGGACACCCTCCATGTGCCATATGGTACCAAAGCCAAGGAAGACGTGAAATCTTACATCCATCATGCGATGGAAACGATCATGAAGGAAGAAGTCAAAGCCATCGTCGTTGCATGCAACACGGCAACAAGCATGGCGATTTCCGATCTGAGGAAGGTTTATCCGATCCCGGTGATCGGGATGGAGCCGGCCGTAAAGCCGGCCGTCGAAATCAATCGTTCCAGCGGGAAGCGAATCCTTGTGCTTGCCACGCCGCTGACCTTAAAGGAATCGAAGTACAGAGATCTGGTTCGACGAGTCGATAGCATGCATATCGTGGACTCCCTGCCTCTGCCGGAGCTGGTAGAGCACTGTGAGGCATTGAACTTCGATCAAAAGGTCATGAACGCATACTTTACCAAGCAATTCGAATCCTTTGATATGAATGAATACGGAACCATCGTCTTGGGCTGTACCCACTATCCTTTTTACAAAAGAATCTTATCGGATCTGCTGCCGGATCATATTCGCATTATAGATGGCAGTAAAGGAACCGTGAACAGACTCATTCAGGTATTAAGTGACCATGATCTGCTCAGCTCCAGCGGGAGTCAGGATGTAAAGCTATTAAATTCTAGCCAGTCCACGGCATACACAGACAAGATGGAGAAAGCGCTGAGCATTTATAGAGAAATAGAGGGATAGAGAACTGGCAATTGAACCCGCTTGCAGCGCTTCCTCAGTGGTTATCGATGTATGCAACGAAATAAAATAATAAGACACACTTGACCCGACCTAAGCAGAGTAAGATCTATAGGGCGGGTTTTGTCGTTAGAAGGGGACTTTTTATGAGTGATCCGTTCCAGAAACTAATTTCATATACTCAAGCCTCTCAGGAGAAGTATGGTGCTTCTGCCTCTGCTTTGTTCATCATTCAAGATGGTCATGCCGTAACGGAATGGTATTCTGGACAGCATCATTTTAAGAGTGGTGCAAGGGGTTCGGATGCTGAACAAATATACGGAGAATTATAGTGAAGATCAGACCAAGTTTAATGAAACATTTTACGAGTGTTTGCGGTTATAAAGGGTATACGTGTTAATGAATATGGGCGAGGGGTGAAAGTCCAATGACGGAAGCCCGTGCAATCCTATTTGCTGCTCGCGTTTTATATAGGAGAAATTAAGAGGAGGATGAAAAATGGGGAGAGTTTTTTTGTCCGGTCCAACCATGGTATTACTCGTTAAAAATATTGACCAATCGATTCATTTCTATAAGAATTTGGGCTTTCAATATGAACTAGTAGGCGGTCCCGAAGTTCAGCATGTTCATATGACCAGAGATCAGGTGACGTTTATTCTGCATCAAGCCGTGAATCCCAGTGATGTTAAACCCTATTCATCTGTTCAGGGAGGGCTGTATTTTGATGCTTTTTGTTATACCGACGTTTGGGCATTGCTTGAAGAGTTCACTGTAAAGGGGATCTCCATTGTAAAGGGACCGGATTTGAATGATCATTTTAGTGAGTTTACGATTGAAGATGTGGACGGGTATCGTATTTCATTTGGCGGATAATCGGTAAAGGCTTCTCATTCAGATACTCATTTCCATGCAGGAAGGACCGGAGAATTGAAAATAAAGTTATTATTCAACATTAGGAATCATTGCATTGAAGGATATACGAACGGAGGTGCTGCTATGACAACGATACCTGAAGGCTTCATCTACTTGGAGCCATGGGAAGCCGAGACCTCGGAAAGATTCGCGGAAGAATTATATAAGGAAATCTCGAGGAACCATATTCTGTTCGGAGTTCAAGTGAAGACCGTAGCAAGAAGATGCGATCGGGATGATTTTTTATTTTCTTTATTAGATGAGCAGGGGACGTATGCGCAGGTGCATTTAACCTGGAAATATGAAGAGTCGGCGGAATGGCCGAAGACCGTGATGTTTAGTAGTTTTGAAGAATGGGTGCACGCTTCGATGTTACCTGATAACAAGTATTTTTAGAGATCAATCTAAGAACGGAAAGGATACATTCTACATATGATCAGTTTGATTATTATCGTTTTGATAGTTGGCTTGGCCGGGATAATCAGCAATCAGTATTCTGCACTGAGAAGGATGGAGCGCATGCAGCGTTCATTGGATGAGCTTAACACTAGAATACAAGAGATAAATCATCATCCTAAACAATGATATTGTTTTTTTATTGAGTGAGGTTAGCCTTGCTAAACCAGTAGAGAAGGAATCTGGGAGCGTATTCGCCTTAATTCAGATCCATGTGGGAGTATGATATGAACCCTTTTAAACATTCTAAAAAAGAAATCAGAACGAAGTTTGAGATCGATTTGCTGCACCAGGCACAAGCCAAAGAACCTACGAAACCACCACATCCTTGGCGTCACGAGGTTATCATTCCAGCTGCGGGGTGTATTGCGTGCGGGTGGGATACCGATGAGAACCTGGTTCTGATCAGCAGCAATGGATACAGTATTACGCAGGCCAAGTCAGGAACCTTGATTCACAGAGAGCGGGATTCTGAAGTAACCGAAGATCATATTAGCGAGAACTACTTGAGTTTTCGTATTCCGCAGAGCGGACAGGATATTGCGATATTTGGATTTGAGTCCGGAGACGGGATTCACGTGACGAACGATGGCTGGATGCTGGAAGTTATTCACCCTTGGTGGCCAAGGGCTTCCGTCGTATTGGATCAGGTGTTTGTCCCTAACTATGAATATCTCAAAAACGCCGCGATGATCGATTTGAACCGGCTGGATGGAAAAATAAAAAGTGGTTTTTCGCCGTCTGGTCAACATTTCGTTATTCTGGGATCTGGCGGAGCACTCTTATATTCGAGGGAGTAGCAGCTATACACCTGTATAAGAGAGGTCGTTTGTCAAAGCAAGCTGACACGCTGCAGGACGGAGGAAAAATGAAATGTCTAGGGACCTTTGAAATATCCATCGTGTGGGATGAAGATGAGCAGAAGCCAATCGAAGAGAAGATCCGAAGCTTAACATAAGTGCAACCGATGCGGAAGGGGGATTCATTTCGGATGATCAAATACAATATTTGTTATGTTCGGCGCGGTGATGAGGTTTTATTGTTGAATCGTAAATCCCCGCCCTGGATGGGGTGCTGGAATGGTGTAGGTGGCAAGCTGGAGGCGAACGAACCCCCGCGAGACTCAATGTTACGTGAACTGGAGGAAGAGACACATATACAAGACTACAGTCTAACCTTTAAAGGCGTAGTGACTTGGTCCGTCAACGGTTCTATTACGGGTGGTATGTATTTATATCTAGCAGAGGTGCCTGAGGATTACATCTACCATACTCCGATCACGACAGCTGAAGGCATATTGGATTGGAAACCCGTTACATGGATAACGGACGATGCGAATGTTGGAATTGCAGCTAATATACCGGGTTCGCTCGAACTTATCTTGCATGATCCGAATTGCTATGATCACCGATGCACGTATGAGGACGGTAAGCTGGTCGAACAAACACCGTTTCAGATTAGTGCCTCGATTGAAACGGATGAAGCGATGAGAGAGGCGTTGGATCACTATCGGGTAGAGGGAGTTAGGATTTAATCTCGTTAGAAAAAAATACGCAAACACCACATGACCCGACTTAGATAGGAAATATCTTAGGCCGGGTTTTGCTTTCAGTATGAGGAGTTCTGGAAGCTCGCTGGAAGAGTAATATAAAATCCTAAAGGTGTTGCAGGCCATAGGGATATGGATTTCGCTTGCGCACGAGTGGAGCTTGCAGGGGAGTTCATTCACCGTGTGAAGCACATCATTAAGGGTCCTTAAGGGTCCTTAAGGGTCCATAAGTCAGGCGAATCATGGTTAAGGATTCTGAGATTCAAAGAGGAGATTGATCAGCATAATGGGCAAATTTATTGGAAGGGCGTTAGTCCCCATATCCTATGGACTCTTGCTTGCAGTGATCTGGCTGCCTATCGGAATTATAATCTACATGAACCATCTGGCTGGCGGCATTACTTTGAAATACATCATGCACTTTTTACCCGGTTTGCCCCTAATTGCCGTTTTGATCGGGTTGATCTGCCTTCGAAAGAAATCGGGGTATCACATTTTTTCCGTTTCATTTTTATTGTTGACCCTGTTGATTACTGTGCTTATGCCTATAATCGCAGAGTCCTAATGATAATGATTTAGGCAATAAGGGGAGTGTAACAACTGGACTCATGAAGTAATAGCCATTCCGAAGACCCTGGAGCACTGCTGCTCCAGGGTCTTTTCAAATCCTATCAATATAGTTTCTCTTAAGGTCCTCTTAACGTAGATTTAACATTGGCAGCCGTATAATGGTGGGGAGGTGGTAGAAGAGATGCGTCTGCTAATAATCGAAGATGATCGTGAATTATCCTATGTTATGAAAGCCGGGCTTGAAAAAAGCGGGTTTCATGTCGATGTCGCTAACCAAGGGCTTGAAGGTGAAGATAAAGGATTTGCCAACCGGTATGATGCTATTTTGCTTGATTTGAATTTGCCTGACAAAGACGGGATGGAGATCCTCTCCTTTCTACGGGAACAGCATATCGACACGCCCATCGTGATTGTTACGGCACGGGATGAAGTCGTTCAGAGAGCACTAGGATTAAACACGGGTGCCGATGATTATATCATCAAACCTTTTGATTTTGTCGAGCTTGAAGCACGGATTCAAGCCGTCATCCGCCGCTACTATGGGCGAACGAAGAATGAGATTGATATTGGCCGAATTCGAGTCTGTCCCCGTACAAGGAAGACTTACATAGATGGAATGGAAATCGCATTATCCGCCAAGGAATTTGATATATTGGAGTATCTGGCAAGCCGAAGCCCGGATATCGTATCCAGCGAGGATATTGCGGAGCATGTGTACGATGAGTTTTTTGACCCGTTCTCGTCGGTGCTAAGGGTGCATATTGCGAATTTGCGTAAGAAACTAACGCTGCAAGGTGGACAGGGGCTGCTGATCACGATGAAAGGGAACGGGTACCAGTTATGTGGTCAACATCGATGAAAGTCAGCCGAATTCTTCTGTATTACTCCCTGGCGGTGACAGCCTGCCTGATTCTTGCTTTCATTTTTTTCATTCGTTCCATATCCGCCCCGGAGACCAACCTCCCTAAATATTTTTTTATGTTTAACATGAACAAGGTGACAACGCTCATTCAAAACGGGAGTTTTAGCGGCATGTCCTTCCTCGATCTAAAACCTTCCGTTATTAACAAAAGAAACCTGGAGGATTATTATGTTGGAGCGCTGCTTCAGCATATCCCGATCTTGGTTCTATGTCTTGTAGGCATTCTGGTGACAGGGACCTGGGTATTGTCCAAAATTTTGAAAGCTCAGCATGAGAAACAGGCCCTACTCCTAGCGAAGCAATTAAGCAGTATGGATGAGGAGCATATCATCATGGAGCAGCACCCTGCCATTGTGAAGGCTTATCAGGAGATTAAGAGTAAATTCGAGGCGTACACCCTGGATTACGTCCGCCTTAGTGCTTACGTGACTCATGAACAGAAAAACATCCTGTCCTTGCTCCGAGCCAAATTGCAGCTTTCAGACCATGGAGAGCTGACGGAAGAGGTGGACAAGGTGACGGACAGCCTGGACGATATTTTGACATTGAGTGCTTCCAAAGAGAATACGACCATGGAAATCGTCGATACCGCCCTTGTATGCGCGGATGTGTGCGACGAATACCGAAGGCTTCACCCGAACATCCATTTTGATTTTGATGACGATGCCAACAATACGGTGATCGGGCGGGAGCTCTGGATAAATCGTGCTGTCACCAATCTGGTGTCCAATGCAGTGAAGTATGGCGGGAACAGTGAAATCCTGGTGTCGGTAAGCAACAGGAAAGGCAGTGTGATTATAGCGGTCTCCGATGGAGGAGAGGGCATTGACGAAGTGGAGCAGGAAAAGCTGTTCGATTACCAGTATCGGGTCGGCAAACTCAAGAAAGACGGCTACGGGATCGGGCTTAGTCTGGTACGGCATGTGTGCGAGCTCTGCGACGGGCTGTGCTGGGTAGAGAACAGAGGCGCTAAAGGCACTACATTTTATATGATTTTTCCAGAGGCCTTAACATTAGATTAACATGGCATTCGTTAGAATGGGATTGTCCATGAGGATGCAGTGAACCGGTTCGCTGCACCTATGGCCAAAAACAATAGGGAGGATAACCATGTACATCTTTCAACATGCCATGAAAAACATCGGCCGTAACAAAGGACGAAATATGCTGATGGGTATCATCGTCCTGGTCATCATCATTGCGACCGTCATCTCGCTGATTATCAATAACACGTCAGGCAGGATCATTGACGATTATAAAACACAGTTTGGCTCCAAAGTTAGCTTGGCTCCCGATTTAGAGCAAATGTACAGCAAGGGGCCAGATTACGAAAAAGTCACATCGGAGCAATATTTGGAATTTGCCGAATCCGAATACCTGAGTCAAAGCACCTTTTCCGCCGTCGTACCGAGTGCCAGTGATACCGTCAAAGCGGTGGACCAGGATAACGATCCGAAGGGCGGAAATATCAAGCTTCAAGGGCCCGGCGGAGCGTCCAAAGGAAATCCAACGATGAAACTCGTGGGGAATTCAAACCTGGAGACTCTTGCCGAATTCTCGGATGGACAGAGAACACTGGCTGAAGGCGAAATGTATAAGGAGGCCAATGAAAGTATCGTAAGCAAGGAGTTTGCAGAGCTAAACGATATCTCGGTCGGAGACACGATTGAGGTAAACAGTGTGATGGGCGAGGGCGATCCGTTTACATTGACCGTTACCGGAATCTATCTAGACTCCACGGCCGAATACGGGGACATGCCGATGGAGATGAGTTTCATGAACCGCCGCAATGAAATTTTGACGAGTTTTGATACGGTGATGGGGGACGACCAAGCGGCAGCGAGTGCTGTCAACATTCAGGCCACTTATTTTCTGAAGAGTCCGGATCTATTGCCTGATTTCGAAAATGAGCTGCGTGATAAAGGGCTTCCGAGTTCCTATACGGTAAGTACCGATGAGGAAAGCTATGCCAAGGTTGTCGGTCCGGTCGAAGCGATGAAGGGAATCTTTCTGACTTTTATGATCGTCGTGATTATTCTGGGCTCCATCATCCTTGCGCTGTTGTCTTCCATAACGATCAGGGAGCGGAAATATGAGATCGGGGTCCTTCGGGCGATGGGTATGAAAAAAGGTAAGGTCGCTGCAGGCCTTATCAGCGAGGCGCTTATGATTACGGCAATCTGCCTTATAGTAGGGCTGGCCATTGGAAGTGCGCTGTCGCAGCCTACGGCCAACACCATTCTGCAGAATCAGATCGAAGCGGCGGAACAGACAAAAGCCGCGAGCGGTCCCGGTAAATTTCTGATGGTCGGGGGACAGAGCAATATGAGCAATGTAACAACCCCGCCGATCAGCCAAATCGATGTCGGGCTGGGAATGGATACCCTTTTACAAATCGCGCTTATCGCGCTGCTGCTGGCAGCAGTATCCAGCATAATGAGCATCAGCCGAATTACGAAATACGAACCCATTAAAATTTTGATGGAACGGAACTAGGGGGCGCTTAAGAATGAGTGTATTAGCCTTACAGAATGTATCGTATCGCTATGAGGGTGCAAAGCAGCTTGTTTTGAAAAATGTCAATGTGGCGTTTGAGAACGGCAAAGTATATACCATTGTAGGAAAATCCGGTTCCGGCAAATCCACCCTGCTGTCGCTCCTCTCCGGTCTGGACGTATGTGCAAACGGGGATATTCTGTATAAAGGAGACAGCCTGAAGTCGCTGGACCGCGACCATTACCGAGCGAAGAGTATCGGCGTTATTTTTCAAAGCTTTAATCTGCTCACTACGGCGACGGCCGTCGAGAACATTGTGCTGTCCATGAATATAAGCGGCAGTAAGGAAAAGGACAAAAAGGCGTTTGCCTATTCGCTCCTGGAAAAAGTGGGGATCAACCGGGAAACGGCAGATCGCAGAATATTGAAGCTGTCAGGGGGAGAGCAGCAGCGCGTCGGCATTGCACGCGCCTTGTCGCACAATCCGGATGTTGTCATTGCCGATGAGCCGACCGGGAATTTGGATCGGGATACGGAAGCCGAAGTGTTGAATATTCTGATGTCCCTTGCACATGATCATGGAAAATGCGTCATTATCGTTACCCATTCCAAGAAAGTCACATCGGTGGCAGATGAGGTGTGGGGACTCTCGGAAGGAAAATTGCTGTATATCAAGTCATAATAATTAAAGTTTATATAGAGAAAGGCTGATCCTATATGAGCAAAAAGAAAATACATGTCTTTAGCATCATTCTGTACGTACTTGCCGGCTTGTTAACGCTGTATGCAGCTTGGGCAGCGGTGGAGTCTCATGGTTACATTAGCAGCATGGTGGAACAGAATCAGATCAGCGTGAGCGGAAGCGAGTATGATATTGTCAACTTCTATATGGCCAATAGTGCACAATATGTACTATTTGCTGTTACCTTGGGAACGCTGGGTTGGATCTTGCAGAAGAATGCTTCGGGTCCAGCAAATCATGTAACCTTCGAACGGCCGCAAGCAGGTCCGTCATCCTTCCAGGAGAGACGAAATGAAGCGGACGGGGAAGATTTCGAAGAATGGTTCCGGAATAACGCGAACTAATATACAACCATCGTATTCACATCAAATGAACCTCCTAATTGGAGGTTTTTTTGGTTCCTTCCCGGGCACAAATCATCTATGATAGGGGAAAGGGGAATTTTTCTATTTCGTATACCGCTCTGTAATTCTTGAGGGATCATCCAATTCATGATCGGGAGGAGATTGTGTTGAAGGACACCAGCTTGGACTTTTACGATGGGCTAGCGGATACATATCATTTGATATTTAAGAATTGGCATGAAACGGTTCAATGGCAGGGTGCTTTCTTCGATAAGTTTATTCGTTCGTTATACGCAGAGGAACACGAGCGGCCGATTCATCTCCTGGATGCATCATGTGGAATAGGAACACAGGCTTTGGGAATAGCGCAGCATCATTTTACCGTAACGGCTACGGATCTTAGTCCCAAATCCATTGAACGAGCCAAAAAGGAAGCAGACAAGTTGGGGGTTCATGTTCATTTTGGCGTCGCGGATTTCCGCTCGCTGGATAAGGATGTTCCAGGACAATTCGATGTCGTCTTGTCTGCTGACAATGCTGTCCCCCACTTACTGGACGACCAAGAATTAAGCGTGGCTTGTCGGAACTTTTACGTGAAGCTTAGAGACAAGGGGCTGCTGATTATATCGATGAGGGACTATGACGAGATTCGGCAGAACCGACAGCGTGCAACGGTACCCAGGGTTATGGATGAAGGAAAACGTATCGTTTTTCAAGTGTGGGATTGGGCTGAAGGTGGGAAACACTATATAACCAACCAATTTATTATGCAAGAGATTGACGGGGCATGGAGGACTGAAATTAACAGCACATCCTATAGAGCTTTATTGAGAACGGAATTAAGTGCAATATTGGAGGAAGCGGGATTTGCCGATATCAGGTGGCATATGCCCTCGGAATCGGGCTTCTATCAGCCGATCTTGACCGCAAGAAAATCATGAACGAAGTCCACCTGGGTAAAATGAGTTTTTTCAATATTTGAGGAGGAGTCATGGATGGCAAAATTATCAGGTCCCGAACAAGTCATGGAGTATCTTCACGATCTTGAGCATCCACTCAAGGCTGAAATCGAGGAAGTAACGAGCTTCATATTAAGCGTCGATGATCAAATAACCGAGCAGATCAAATGGAATGCACCCAGCTTCTGCGTTCAGGGAGAAGACCGGATCACTTTGAATTTGCAGGGGAACGGCTTCTTTCGCATCATTTTTCATTGCGGTGCAAAAGTTCAAAATCATGACATCAAGGGTTCCCTGCCTGAGGATACCCTATTGGAATGGGCCTCTAATGATCGGGCAATCGTGAAAATATTCAATTTAGACGATCTGGAGGAGAAGAAAGAACAATTAAGAGAAGTCATCGTTAGATGGATTGAAGTGACGAGTAAGGGTTAAGCAGGGAGCAATATGTTGTTGTTCAGCTCTACAAGCTGGCGATTAAGTGAAGGGGTGACTCTGTTTGAATAAAGTGATAGATTATTATAATGCCTTCGATGAATGGGGGCGCTTGGATAGGGAGCCCATTGAGTTTGTTGTCAATCTGCATCATATCTTGAGTATGCTGCCTGAGAAAGGCCATGTGCTGGATAACGGTGCGGGACCAGGGAAGTATTCCATGGAATTAGCGAAGAACGGTTACGATGTGACCTTAACAGACCTTACGCCAAGATTAGTTGAGATTGCGGCTGCTAAAGCCGAGGAACTTAGGTTAACCGACCAGTTCAAAGGGTTTCACCGTGCCAATGCCAACAATCTTAGTCTGTTTCAAGATGGGTTGTTTGACGCCGCACTTATGATGGGACCTTTATATCATTTGCAGACAGAACAGGATCGTTCCACGGCTGTCCGGGAATTGTATCGCGTTACACAAGCGGGAGGCTACGTCTTTGTGGCATTCATGACTCGAATTCGGCATCTGATGACCTCATTATCATCTCCGGAACATTGGAAACCGAATGATAATATCAGCAGCATTAAGGAGTTTGTTAGGACCGGGATATTCAATCATAGCGATGAAGGAAGATTTACCGGTGCGTATTATTACAACTTGGAGGACATCAAGCCGTTTATGGAATCGCATGGCTTCGAGACGATTAAATTGATAGGTTCGTCAAGTATAGCAGGCTCATTCAAGGCAGAGCAGTTCGATTATTGGCGGTCTCGAGGGGCAGAGGAGTTTCAAGAAGTGATGAACCTGATCTACCAGGAAGCGGAGAACCCAAGCATTTTGGGAGTCTCGTCTCATTTGTTGTACATCGGGCAGAAACGGCAAGTGAATGGTTCGACTTGATATTCCTGATGAGTACACGTTTATGGATGAAGAACTCATTGAAGTTTTAAAGAATAGAGTGTCAGCGTGCATCGAAGTACCTGAGTTGGAATTATAGGAGGGGTATAGACTACTTTTTTTGAATACTAGACTCTACAAAAACAACAAAATTCGTAGGAAATAGAGGATAATGATATACCATGAACAACATGATCGTTCACGAAGTTACCGACCTGGGCGCAGTAGACATTACCGAGCTCTTGACTGAAAGTAAGGAAGAAGGATTCAGGAATATCCATAGGCTAGTGAATGAATATAATGAGGGGATGAATACGTTTCAGCATGAAGATGAAGCCTTGTTTGAATGTCGGGTTGGTCATAGAGTCATCGGCATTTGCGGGTTAAACCGTGATCCGTATTCTGGCGGAAGCATAGGCAGGATCCGCAGACTGTATGTTTTAAAGGAATGTCGGCGTCATGGAGCCGGGAGAAGGTTGGTGGAAGCGGTAATTCATAAGGCCAGCAGCCATTACACCAAACTCGTGTTGAAAACGGACAATCCCAAGGCGGCTGAATTTTATAAGAATTTAGGTTTTAAGGAAATTGCTGATGATGAAATAGTCATGCATGAACTTGAGTTATGATGGTATCCTAATGTCCCGCCTCGATCTGCTAGAGAGCTTTCAACGGTAAGAAAGACTGCCATGAAGGCAGCCTTCCTTACCCCTCGTATGCTTGTTGTAACGTCTGCATGTCGATTTTTGATTTCGTCTGGAGTAAAGCTTTCATAACTCGTTCCGATTTTGCCGGATCGGGATCGGTTATCATTTCGCTTAAGTTAGCCGGGATAATCTGCCACGATACACCGAACTTGTCCTTCAACCAGCCGCATACTTGTGCTTTTTCGTCCCCACCCTCAGATAGCTTCTCCCAATAATAATCCAGTTCTTCTTGTGTCTCGCAATGCACAATAAACGAAATGGCTTCGTTGAATTTGAAATGCGGACCGCCGTTGAGTGCAACGAAGTGTTGTCCCTCCAACAGGAATTCCACGGTCATTATTGCTCCTTCCGCAAACTCATGGTTGTCATTCTTCTCTGCACCGTAGCGCGTGATACGTTCGATCTGCGAATTTTTAAAAATAGACACGTAATGCTGGGCTGCTTCCTCGGCGTGGTGATCAAACCACAAGTTTGGTGAAATCTTTTGGACTCTATTCTTCATCATCCCAACTCCTTCATCACAGATAATAGAATGTAAAGTAATCGTATCATACCCTTCTTATCTGGATTTCTTTTCGATTGCGATTTATTCCTGCTGCTTATGATTTTCGCATAACAATGCATTTAGGAAATTGTGTGATGGTTGCAGGATAACGGATGTCTCATGTGAAATCCATTAGGTGTGGACGATATATGAATACCAATAGGCGACTGGGGTGACTAGTGATGATTGAGGTGCTATTGCGAGATGTATTCGAAGATGATGATCTTGCTATATTTTTCGAGCAACAACGGGACCCGGAGGCGAACTACATGGCGGCTTTTACAGCAAAGGATCCTTCGGATAAGGTAGCCTTTGAAACGCATTGGGCCAAAATCTTAGGGGATGAGAGCATCATCAAGAAGACGGTTCAATATGAGGGACAAGTAGCCGGGCAGATTGTATTCTTCGAACATATGGGTCAGCCCGAGGTCAGCTACTGGATAGGGCGCGAATACTGGGGAAGAGGCATAGCGACTAGAGCCCTTTCGTTATTTCTCAAAGATATCAAAACACGTCCATTATACGCACGTGCAGTAAAAGATCATACCGCCTCGATTCGGATTTTGGGAAAAAACGGCTTCATTATCTGGGGGGAAGATAAGGGTTATGCCCATGCTCGTGGTGAAGAAGTGGAAGAATATATTCTCAAGCTTTCTTTTTAAGAATAACGGAGGTTAAAACAATGAGTGGAAGTCATTTCATAATCACGGGAACTTCAAAAGGAATTGGCGAGCAATTGGCCTATATGCTTCTAGAGAAGGGCCACATTGTACATGGAATCGCGAGAGGAACGCCGGAAAGATTAGGCACTCACTCAAATTACAGGCACCATAAATATAATCTGAATGATACATCGGGGCTTGAGGAGCTTATGGATCACATATTTGAGGAGCTCGATCCCGATCACGCGGATATGATCTGCCTTATCAATAATGCGTCCATGCTTGAACCACTGAAGGCCATTGAACTATGCGATGCGACAGATATTCATATGAATGTGCAACTCAGTCTGATTGCACCGATGATCTTAACTTCCTGCTTCATCAAGAAAACGGAGGAGCTCCCCATTCGGAAGAAAATCATCAACATCTCTTCAGGCTCTGGAACATATCCAGCGCCTACGATGAGTGTCTACTGTACGGCGAAGACCGGAATCAATATGTTTACGCAGAGTGTTGGAGCCGAGCAAAAGAACCGGCAGAACCCGGTGGAGATCATTGCGGTCAACCCTGGTATGGTGGATACGGAAATGCAAAGATTGGCCAGAGGGAAAAATGAACAGGAGTTTGAAATGGCCAAGGCTTTCGCCCATGCGTTTGAGTCAGGGCAGCTGCTGTCTACAGAGGAAATCGGGGCTCATCTGTTACATATCATCGACAAGAATTTTGAATCCGGAAGCATTGTGAATTATGACGAAATCTAAGGGACCTTGTGCAAGTATATCTTATCTATCGGAGGCTGTTGATATGATGATGCCAACCCATATCGTCGCTGTAGGCGGCGTGATTGAGAATGAATGCGGTGAAATTCTGTTGGTGAAGGACCGTAGCGGCTGGGTTTTTCCAGGTGGGCAGGTGGAAGCCGGAGAAAATCTAATGGATGCATTGATAAGAGAAATCAAAGAGGAGAGCGGCATGGATACCATCGTTTCCCATCTGATCGGCGTCTATTCCAATACATCAACCTATCCGGGACATAGCGGCGTTGCTGTGGTTCCAACGAAAGTGATGATGGATTTTGTGTGTAAGCCTACCGGGGGAGAACTGAGCACTTCGGATGAAACGACAGACAGTCGTTGGATCGCTAAGGATGAAGTACTTCAATACATTAAAGCCCCGGCCATTCGTACGCGATTTCAGGCTTATTTGGATTTCAATCGAGAGGTCGTCTATATGGAATATATCACGAAGCCGGAGTTTGAAATTAAGCTGAGACGGAATATATAAGGGCTTTGTAATGGTCAATCATGTATCGAAAGGAAAACTCGCATGGAAGAAGTTATTGTAACACCATACAATCCGGACTGGAACAATGAGTTTGAACGGGAACAAGATAACATTAGGTTGGCTTTGAAGGGGCTTGACGTACACATCGAACATATCGGGAGCACGTCTGTGATGGGTTTAGGGTCCAAACCGACCATCGATATGATGGCTGGTGTTTTGAGTTTAACATCAGTAAATGAACATTATATAGAGAATCTGGCCAGAATCGGGTATGAATACGTGTTTAAACCGGAGTTTCCGGAGCGGATGTTCTTTCGAAGAGGGCAATGGCGGGCGGGGACGCATCATCTACATATTTACAAATACAAGGGTCCGCAGTGGAATGACCAAATTTTATTCAGAGAATATTTAAAGAACCATCCGGACACCAGGGATCAGTACTATGCCTTAAAAAAAGTTCTGGAAAGCCAGTACAAACATGACCGCGTAGCCTATACGAACGGCAAGGCTGATTTCATTCGTGAAGTGATCCAAAAGGCAAGGTTGGATAGACAGTTAGAATCTTGATGCAGAAAGGAAGTAAAGAGGATGTCCGAATATTACTGGGATTCCAAAATCGATTACCTGAGGAATACCAGATGGTTATATTACAATGACGACTACCTGGAGTTTTTGATTAAGAACGTCTGGAAAATGCATGCTCCCGTTAACATTGTGGATTACGGTTGCGGTTACGGGTATCTTGGACTGAAGCTGCTCCCGCTTTTACCCGATGGGTCAACCTACACAGGTATAGACAAAGGTGAAGATTTGATCAAGGAAGCAAGGAAGGTTTTTGACAAGCTGCCATATACCGTTGAATTCATTCAAGGAGATATAGAGGAAATCCAGGTGCATCGTCAGTACGACATTGCGCTCTGTCACGCGTTTTTATTACATATGAAGAGTCCCCGGGATATCCTTCAGAAAATGATCGACAGTGTACGGAACGGCGGCCGGGTCATTTGTTTTGAGCCCCATTGGATCGCTAATGCGGCGAATTTTGGTTTCGATGATGGTTTGCAGCATTCCGAAGTTGTCCGTCTAGGCGTATTACAGAAGCTGTATGAAGTCGACGCCAGCCGCAGCGGCAAAAACGGGAACATCGGCATGAAGCTGCCGATTCTTCTAAGTCAGCTGGGATTACGGAATGTGGAATGCCGAGTAAGTGACAAGGTGAATTTTTTGGATCAGAATATGGATGCAACAGAGAAGGATCGGCTTCTTCAGTCCTTAAAGGAAGAAGGCATTGGGCAGGAACTGGAAGATCAGTTTAAGGTAGTGGAGCAGCTGGTACAGAGAGGTTTAACAGCGGAGGAAGCATAAGAGCAATATACCGCCGAACTCAAGTTGTTTAAGGCGTTTGATAGCGATTCGTGGATGACTTACGCGCCGAATATGAAGATTTCTTTTGGTACGGTTAGCCGAGAATAAACTTACATAAGGAGCCCTATGAAAATTGGATTGGTAAGACATTTTAAAGTTATACATCAACTCGATAGGAATTGGATGTCGTCGGACCCGTTCAATTCTTGGGTGGAGGCTTATAACAACGCTGAAATAGAACAAGCAGACCTTAACGATAGCTTCTCGGAATGGAATGTCTGCATATCCAGTGATTTATCCCGAGCCATTCAGACAGCAGAAACGAAATATCCAGGCCCTATCATCGCAACGAATCGGTTAAGAGAGATTGAGGTTCAATCGATTCATCCTTTGGGAAATCTAAAGCTGCATTACCACATGTGGTTGCTGATGGGACGTTTGGCTTGGTATTTTTCTCATAGCTCACAAGTGGAGAGGAGATCCGAGACCTTGGATCGGGCTAATCAGATTTTAGATTGATCGAAGAGCGTTACCGCAATCGCAACGTATTAGTGGTTAGCCATGGCGCATTCATGAAAGTGCTGACTCAGGAATTGTCCAGAAGAGGTTATCGAGGCAAGCGATTTGTAAAACCTAGGAATGGTGCCATGTATATTTTTGAAAAATAAGAGGGTAGAACGTTGACGAGACCCAGAATGAGTGATCCATCTTTACGAAAAAGAACACTACAACGACTGCCTCCAATAATAAATCGCCAACTGGGTTCTGTCCCGGAGCTCCAGCTTATCCAGTATGATCGACAGGGTATTGCGCACGGTTCCTTCGCTGATAAACAATTGCTCGGCAATTTCCCGATTTGAGCAGCCTAAAGCAACCAGCTCGAGAATATCGTTTTCCCGCGGGGTAAGGTCGGCACGATTCTCTTTTTCGGGCAGCATCAAGGTTTTCAACACATTGGCATCCACAACGGAAGTACCGGAAGCCAATGCACGCAGCTGTTGTGCCATATTGGAGACCTGCGTCGATTTCAGCATGTACCCCTCGGCTCCGGCTAGCAGCGCTAGGCGGATATTATGCTCATCTTGGAACGTGGTCAGCATCATAATCTGCACTTGGGGCCATTTTTGCTTGATGAGCCTCGCCGCTTGGATTCCGTCCATGCCAGGCATCCGAATATCCATGAGGACGATGTCCGGCAGGACCTCTTCGCAGCATTGAATGGCTGCAGCGCCGTCATTCGCAGTGGCCGTTACTTCCATATCCGGTTCTCTGGATAGAAGCAGCCGGAGACTCTGACATACCAATGGATCATCATCTACGATGAGAATGTTCATCGAATGCCTTCCTTTCCCGTAGGTAATACGCAGACCAATTGAAAGCCGCTGGATGTATTGGTGGAGATGCTGCCGCCTGCCGCCTGGGCTCTTTGTCTTAGGTTGCGGAGCCCGGTTCCAGGCAGCGAGGAGGAATCCAAAACGCCGTCATTTTGGACGCTTAACCGCACGATATGTTCATTGACGTCCAACGATACTTCAACGTGTTTGGCTTTGGAATGACGTACCGCATTGGTTAAGGCTTCTTTGAGACAAGCATTCAGGATGACCCACAGATGGGCAGCTATACGGGATGTATCTCCATAAATTTGCAGCTGTACAGGCATCGCTTTGAAATTACGGCAGATCTCCTCCAGGCTCCGAATGCCGGTCGCTTGGACAGGCTGCATATTATGGACTGTTTCCCGCAGTTCCAGGGCGCTGCTCGACAAGCGCATCTGGGCTTGAGCAAACATGTCTTCCGCTTGCGGGTCATGCTCCTTCCATAATGTTTCAAAAGCTTGAAAGGCCAACATCGCGGCTGTTAATTCATGGCCGACTTCATCATGCAGCTTCTGAGAGATCCGATGGCGCTCTCTCAGCTCGGCAAGCTGGGCCGTTTGCACATTGGCCATAAGCAGCTCACCCTTCAATATTTCCAACTCGTAGCGGTCGCGACGCTCCTGATCGGCCTCCAACCGATACTGATGGATTTGTTTGGACCAACATAAAACGATCCATCCTGCAAATGAAGCTTGAACGAGTAAGAGAAGAAGCGGGAGGTCCGGATCGACATACCCGATGACAAGTGCTGCCAGAATGGGCAGGGAAAACAGCGGTTGACCGGCAAGCATGGATTCAAATAGCGGCAGAGCCAGTCCGAAGCTGGCCTCCGGCCAGTATGGAATGATGGACATGCATAGGATCTGGTCGACCATTGTTGTCCATGTAGGAAGGGAAAACCGCCATCGGGCTAACGCCAGGATCACTAAGGCGAAGATCAGGATGAACCCTTCGGTCCCGGCATCTCCCATAAACCAAAGAGCGGCCAGAAGCAGCAGGGCAAATATTCTCCAAATCACTACGGCGATGCTCGGGGACCACGAATCGGTATAGCTTTTCATGAAAACCTCCCATGGCACACGTTCTCTACTCCCCATATCGTAACATATTCTTCAAGCCAGTTTCCTTCGGCTGCCAATCAGCACAAAAGCGATCGCAAACAACAGCAGGATCCCGAGCGGAGGGAGTAGCTCCGTGAACAAGCCCCCGTTCTTAGCGAGCATAATTCCCTTATGGAGCCAATAGGTCGGGGATAACATGGCGATTTTCTGCAATAATGCAGGCATAGCCTGAATGGGAAATAAGGTTCCTCCGAGCAACGCCATGACCATGATGATTCCCAGCATGACGGCCGTAGAGGATTCAGGCTGGCGGAACATGGAGCACCAAGCGAGAGAGAAACTAATTGCGGTGACCGAGAACACACTGAACATGCTGAAGAGTTGAATCAGACTGCCAAAAACATCGGCATGCAGCAACCCGGCGCCGATCGTGACCACGGCACTTTGTCCTACGAGCAGCAGAGCGAAAGCAAGCAGATTCTGCGATAAATACTTGAAGTGGGTCACCGGTGCAACGCCGATCCGGGTCATAATTTTATTCTTCCGATCCTCCATGATCATATGAACGAGTTTGGAGGCTGTGAATAACAGCAGGATTCCATAGAAGTGATACCCCAGCGGTAAGCCATGCCAACCGCCCACAGGGAGGACAACGACGGCTGCGGGAAGGCCTAACAGCAGGATAAGATTGGGCAAGCTGCGGACGCTCCGAATGAGCGCGAAATGAAATATCGTCAAGCGAGCTTCCTCCTCCCAAGCCATGCGCTGATCATCAAGCATATTACGGTTAAGGCTAACAGCAATAATATGCTAAGGTACGCTTTCCCTTGCCCGCCATCGACAAGCATCTCCAAGATGGACATTTTTCCGAGGGATACCGGATTCCCATAGGACGACATGAACTCAAAGAAACGATGATCCGGAAGAGGGAACATGAATCCGGTCAGGAGAATGAAGCCGATTCCGAGGATTTCAGATACCCTTTCAGCCAATTTTACATTATGGATGGATAATGTCAGCAGCAGATGTACGGACTGTGCAAACAAGGAAAAAATAATAAAAACCAGCAGGACCCAGCCGAGCGATCCCCACGCGATCCCGAACACCCAGGTTGTGAATAACACCAAGACCAATCCTTGCAAAGTACTGAAGAGTGTGCAGGCAAGAATAAGAGAGCTTGAATAAACCGCAACGTTAATAGGGAGCGAATAGATTCTCCATTTCCGGGTTTTAAGTAAATCCATATCCAAATAACTCATCAAATACGTGCCGCCAAAAAACTGAACGCCCATAATGGTCGTAACGACCATCAAATCCATCGGAGGAACACCGTTCATGCCTTCATAGGGTCCGATAACGAGACCCAGCACGGTAATGACGACCAGTGGAAGGACCACCAGAAGCAGCTGCCCGATGGGTTCGCGTATCAGGCGAAGCAAGGAGAAGTACGCCATCCTGAATAGAAGCATGTTAAGTCCCCTCCGTGTCACGTAATTGCTTACCGGTAAGCGTAAGGAATACGTCTTCAAGCGTGGGTTTCTCCGCATGGATGGATAAGACGCCACCCGCGCATTTGGCCAACGACAGGATACGATCCAGATTTCCCGCCCCTGCTCGTGATATGATCTGAATTTTCGTTCCTGTCAGAATCACTTGCTTGACTCCATCCAGCTGTTTGATGTTATCGATCAGATCCTCTGTCAGCTCCACGACTTCCAGCTTGATCTTCTCTTCATGTTGGATATTCTTTACCAACTCATCGATCGTCCCCTGCGCAATGACATGGCCTTGATCCATAATCACGACACGGGACGCGAGGGACTGTACCTCTTCCATGTAGTGGGTTGTATAAAGAATGGTCGTCCCCCTTTTTTGCAGTTCGCGTACCGATTCCAGGATGTGATTTCTGGATTGGGGGTCGATTCCAACCGTAGGTTCGTCCATGATCAGGAGCCTGGGCCTGTGAATGATAGAGCAGGCGATATTCAGCCTCCGCTTCATTCCACCAGAAAATTTGGAAGGGCGTTTATGGGCTTGATCCGTTAATCCGACGAACTGGAGCGTTTCCATTATTTTCCTTTTCAGTTCAGTGCCTCTTAACCCATATATTCCACCGAAAAAGGCGAGATTCTCTTGTGCGGTAAGATCCTCAAAAACGGTGACATCCTGCGTGACCAGTCCAATTTTTCGTTTGACCTCCAGCATAGGGCCGCTTAGCTGTTTACCAAACAGCTCGATGCTTCCGGAATCGATGTCAATTAAACCGGATAACGCATGGATCAATGTGGTTTTACCTGCACCATTCGGTCCAAGAAGGCCGAGTATTTCCCCTTGCCTGATTTCTAGATTGACATGGTCCAAGACAAGCTGATGTCCATAGCGCTTAATGATATGGTTCATCGTAGCGATTGTCATCCGAATCCTCCTTTGCTTGAGTGCTTAGCTTTATTATCGCAACCTGGCAAAAACGTTCATAGTTACAATTGTAATGAAATCGGCAGGGGACCGCGTGTTGAAATATGATGCCGGATACGTTACCATCATGGAATTAGCAAATGTGTAATCGGCCAACAAAGGAGTCGTATCTGCGATGACCAAGGTACTTGTAGTAGATGATGAGATCAGTATCTCAAGCGCAGTCGCTTATGCGCTGCGAAGGGAAGGATATACGGTGGAGACGGCAGGAGACGGGCAGGAAGCGCTGGAGCGTGTGGAGTCGTTTGATCCTGACGTGATGGTGCTCGATGTCATGATGCCGAAGCTTAGCGGGTACGATGTTTGTCGCAAGCTCGAGGAGCGGCAGCGCCCTGCCATTTTGCTGTTGACGGTGAAGGACGATATTGTGGATAAGGTGCTTGGGCTGGAGCTTGGTGCCGATGATTATATGACGAAGCCCTTTGACATGCGGGAAATCATCGCCAGGGTAAAAGCATTGTCCCGAAGAAGCCGTACTCCTGAAGCAGCCGGGAAGCAAGCCCCGGAACAGCATGTGATTCGGATATCCGGGCTTACCATGAACCTGTTAAATCGCACCATTCACGTGGAAGGAAAGCCCCTTGAGCTGACCCCGAAAGAGTTTGATCTCATGGCTCTCCTGGCCCGGAATCCGGAGCGGGTATATTCGCGCGAAGCCTTGCTTGAACAGGTATGGGATATGGATTTTGCCGGCGGAACCCGTACGGTAGATATTCACGTGCAGAGGTTGCGCAAGAAGCTGGGGAACCAGCATGACGTGATCCAGACCGTGTATGGCATCGGTTATAAAAGCACGGAGATTCCATCATGAGCAAAAGAAAAGTGCGTTTTGGCTTAAAGTGGAAAGTCGCACTTCTTCTCGCCTTGCTGCTGATCGCCGTTGTGGTTGTTCTGAGCACATTGGTTCTTGCCGGGATACGGGAGGATCAGCGGGTGCGACTGGAGCAATCCTTCGCCCATGAAGCAGAAGCTGCCAATCTCAGGGTTCAGCAGGAATTATTGACGAATCCTCAAACGCAGCCAGATGATTTTATGGAAAATGTAGGTCAACGGCTAGCCGTCGATCTTGGAGCCCAGAGCGGCATGCCGGTAACCCTGTACAAGCTGGATGGTACATTCACGGGGACTTCCCTTCCGTTTCAGCCCAAAATGGATGTACAAGACGCGCTTGCACACACGGCGCAAGGGCGTTCCGCTTATATTACCGAGGGTGACCAGCTGCTCTATCTTGCCCCGCTTCGGAATATGGAACAGCCGATCGGAACGATTCAATTCCACGCTTCCCTAACTGAGCAGCACGCTTTCTATGATCGAATCCAGAACCTGTTTATCGTGACAGGCCTTGCGGTGCTGGCCGCCGGCTTCCTGATCGGTTTTCTATACGTCTGGCGGCAGGTGCATGTCATCAGCAGGCTGAACCAGGCTGCACAGAAGATTGGCGAAGGCGTCTATCTTAGCGAGCCGACGGTTAAGCGAAGCGATGAGCTCGGCGAGCTGGCACAAGGCATATATGAAATGAGCGGGCGAATTTCCTCCTCGGTGAGCCAGCTGACGGAGGAGAAGCTGAAGCTGCTGGATGCCATCGAACGGCTGCAGGAGCTGGAACAACAGCAGAAGCAGTTTATCGGGAATATCAGCCATGAGTTAAAGACGCCGCTGACTTCCATACTCGCTTATGCGGATCTGCTTGAAATGTATCGTGACGATCCCGCGCTGCTCGAGGAAGCCAGAGGACAGATCAGCAAGGAAGCACAGCGTCTATACCGCCTGGTAGAGAAAGCGCTTCAGTTATCGTCCATGGATATTTATGAATTCGAAACCCATGCGGAGCACATAGACCTCATGCCGATTCTGCAAGAGGCGGCAGCCCGGTTAGAGGCCAAGGCAGAGCAATCTAACATTGCGATTCAATCATTCCTAACGGAGGGTAAGGTATGGGCCGATCCGGAGAATTTGATGCACATGGTTCTGAATCTGCTGGATAACGGAATTAAATACAATAGGCCCGGAGGGACCGTCACACTCTCGAACGAAGTGAAGCAGGATGAGCATGGCCATGATCGGATGTTCATAAAGGTAAGCGATACCGGGATGGGAATCCCGGATGATGCCAGAGAACGGATCTTTGATCCGTTTTATACGGTGAGCAGCGACCGCTCCAGGGTTCACGGAGGGACTGGGCTGGGGCTAGCCCTGGTACGCAATTTGGCGGAGAAGCAGCATGGGTCCGTTCAGCTTGTGGAATCCGGTCCCAGCGGTTCTACGTTTGTGATTGTCTTGCCGATGAATCGGCCACAATCGTCAGAGGTTATTTCGACAGAAGAAAGTTCAGACTTGGAATAAGGTCTGGGCTTTTTTTAAATGTACATCTTTGTTTACAAGTTCGTTACAAGCTCGATATCGTATCGAGATATTTGCATTCTATACTGAGTTCAACAGGGAAAGAGGCGGCATGCTTAGACACATTAGCTGCAGCTGCCGAAGCTCCTTGGGGGAATGCTTAGGAGGAACCTGTTATGAAACATAGATTTGGGAAGCATGGGTTCAAGTTGTTGTCTGTAGTTGCTGTTGCTGCAACGCTTGCGGCCTGCCAGTCCCAGGATCGGTTGACGATCGTGGAGCCAGGCAACAGTCTAACTGTCCAGCACCCTGTATCGAACGCCGGAGAGACGGCATCGGGGGAGCGCAAACTCACGGTTGTGGAAGGGGCGAGTGGGCAATCCAGTCAGGAAGTGGTCGTGAATCAGGCGCATCGGATCGCCTCGTCCAACATTGAGGCATGGCTGTCGGAGAATGAGGTCAAGGTGCTTACAACCAAGCTGATCAAGGAAGCGACCGAAACGGAAGAACCGCAGTATGATTATACCTCCGAAGCAGTGAGTGTAAGCACAGGTGAGCGGCGTAAGCTGACGAATCATGAAGAGTCGCATCCAGGCGAACATCTTGTCAAAGAAGAGATCTCGCCAGACGGTAAATATAGCTTTGTTCAGAAATGGAGGGATAAGTACACAGCTGACAATTTCCTGAAGGATTTGAGTACAGGCAAGAGCATACCGGTTAAAGGTGACAATTACATGGAGATTGGGGGATGGCTGGATTCCGACACCTATGTTCTCGCAGCAGGCTCCATGAGCGGCAAAGGCGATATTCGACTCATTTCCACGGACGGCACTTATACCACCATAGCCATTGAGGATGAGGATGTTGAATTTTACAACCAATTTGGAGCGAGTAAGGGCCGCATCTACTATACCGATGTGAACCAGGTGCTTAAGGTGGTTGAACCCGGACAGTCGAAGCCGATACATCTCATAGAAAATGTATGGAACTTTGCGATTTCTCCGGACAGCGAGTACATTGCCGTCTCAACAGCTACCAACCCGGGAGGGGACCAAAGCAGCAAACTGCTGATCTATGACGCGGCCGGCAGTTTGCAAGGTTCTCTGATCGGAAAAGGCAATTTGATCTCGTACTTATCCTGGTCGCCGGATTCTGCCAGATTAGCCTTTGATGTGTACTCGGAAAATGAGAGCGGGATGAACGGCGTGTATGTGTTTGATACGGCTTCCGGGAAAGTAAGCTGGATGGCGCCTTATTATTCAGCGGTGCATCCTGCGGCCCATCCGGTCTACCCACTGACTTGGAGTCCATCTGGAAAAAGACTGGGAATTACGATTGAAGATAAAGAAGATTTAATTGCAACGTATGTTATTGATTTTCAATAAAGATATCGTGCTTCATACTATGACTCATCGACTTAGAGATGTTGATGGGACAACGAGGGGAATGGATGAAATGAAACAATTAAAAAAATCAATCGTGGCAGTTGCCGTGCTAGGAATGACGTTAACGGGAGCCGCGGGTGTCTATGCGGGAGCAAACCTGGAGAAAATCTCGGCTTACCTGAACCACAGCATCGGTATCCAAGTGGACGGTACCGTTTATAACACCGGCAAAACATTGACTCCGATCACGTATAAGAACACAACGTACCTGCCGGTTCGCGCAATTGCCAATGTGCTGGATGTTCCTGTACAATACGATGCGAAGAATAACCAGGTGCTGATCGGAAGTAATCCTGGAAACGGTCAGACGATCGAGCTGATCAACGTGAAATACAGCGATGCACAACTAAAAGAGATCAAAAGCGCATTCGCCAAATTTGATGGTTTCCAAACACCGTATGCTCCAAGTCAGATGGTAAAAGGAGATATGTATCAGAAGACGGGTGCATCGGGAGATGGCGTTAACATGCTGTTCAAACACATGACGGTATATATCTCCCCAAGAGACTACTCTCATGGATATGACAGCAAACCGGTAACTCTGTCCAATGGGACCAAAGCAAAATGGTATACACCGGATGATACGGACATGCTGGGGTTTCAAATCAATGACCGCTTCGTGACGATCAGCTCTCCGGATCATTCTTTAAGCAAAGCACAGCTGGAGAAGGTTGCAGTAAGCGTTGCCCAAGTGCAATAAATATAGAGACAAACCATAGGAATAGAGATATGGCTTAGATATGAAAAAGGCGAATCGTGGTTCTTACGAGGAAGCTTGCAGGGTGAATGGATACCCTGCAAGCTTTTTTCATTACAAGAGGCTATTTGGGAAGAGATATTTCCTGGGCAATCTAATCTGGAAAAAAGATGGGGAATCGGAAGGGAGTGAAAATTAGGGATGTACGTAATCAATAAATCTTATTATGATAGGTTTACTCGAAATGGCTTACCGTTTCGATGTTCTCTGAAATATGGGATGATATGAAAAGAGGAGCCGCCATGAATAACATACAAAAATTCATTAAAAGATTTAAATTGAATGTGATTCATGTGGATGGAGTTCCGGAGTCTTATAGCTCGGAGGTCTACCGCTTAACCCTGTCGAACCAACAACAAGTATATTTAAAGATCCCATTCAATAAGGTGAAGTTATATCGTGAATTTGCTATGTTGCAACGATTGGCTGGGAAGCTGCCTGTTCCGAAAGTTCATCAATATTGGGAAGGAGATGATGAAGTCACCGGCGCATTGCTGTTAGAATCCATTCCCGGCCTACCTATAACAGACGTTATCCCGGATAAACTTGCCTATGAAATCGGAAGTTTGCAAGCGCAAATGCATTCAGTAAACATGCCGGGGTACGGTTACGATACGCCAGACGGATTTCATGGTTTACCCGATAATCATTGGCGTTCCTATATACGTTGGAATTTTGAAAATTGTAAACCAATATGCCTGGACATATTGGAGCAGGGGCTATATGAAAGATGCGTCGCATATTTTGATAAAGCATATTCAAGTCTTCCAGAACCGGATCCTCCATGTGTTGTTCATTTAGATTTTAGACCGGGAAACCTATTGGTTCAAGATCATAAGATTACAGGCATTATTGATTTTGAGAGCTCCAGAGGAGGGTCATCCGAGATTGATTTCACGAAAGTGAATCGATATATCTGGGAGAGGAATCCAGCTACAAGAGAAATATTTGAAGAAGGTTATAACAGCATTAAAACGTTAATTGATCTTAAGCGAACACTGTCCTTTTATTCATTATATGATTCATTTTGTGGGGTGGCATGGTGTGCCAAACGAGGGATTGATAAACACAAGGCGTTTTTAAATGAAAATCTCGATGAATTAAAGAGAATAACAAACTCACTAGATGAGATGAATATATAAGATGACCCCAAGAAAAGAGACAAAAAAGAGCAGCGATAAGGCTGCTCTTAATCATAGGTTATGCATTACGCTGCAATAACAGATATCCGCTAATATTGGATGTTCTTTGGCGGAATACGATTTTGAAACCTACATCATTATCTAATAAGCAGGCCAAGGCAGTTCTTAGCAATGCATTCGGCGTCAAATCAGCTCGGCAAGGAGAAGCATTGCCAATGACACGGGCAGCAACGATTCTACGCGCGGAGCCCGCAACAAGAGGGTTTCTTGACCAGCTGATTAATACTAAATCCGGTTGAGGAACAGCGCGGACACGACCCATTCGATTCACCTCTTTTACTATAGTAGAGTCAGTATATTAAATGACAAGTTGATGAGAAGTGTGCAAAGCAAAAGGCGGAGTTTTACAAAATTAGAGTTGTAACCCAAAACGGACGAAAGGGGATAGGTAATGTGAAACCTATGAAAATGAAGGACATGATCGAAGAGTATGTGAGGCTCTATAATTCTTTTGATGTCGAGGGGATGGTAGCTCTTCTGCATAAGGATATTGAATTCAGAAATAGTTCTAGCGGATCGGTGGATGTGGAGACAAAAGGAATCGAGAAATTTCGAGAAATAGCCGAACAGTCCAAGTCGTTATTCTCCTATCGCTGTCAGACTATCGTTGGTTATTCGTTTGAAGATGACAAAGTTCAGGTTGAGATTGATTACGAGGGTATTCTTGCCAAGGATCTGCCTAACGGTATGAAAGCCGGCCATAGGATTCATATGAAGGGAAGCTCCGTATTTGCGTTTAGAGACGATAAGGTAGCAGTGATCGAGGATTATAGTTGATTGGGCTGGATGTATTTTGGAAGAGTTTATATAAAGTCGTTTAATTCCAGGAATATCGCAACTCCATATGGTATTATTTGGTTTAATGTACGCTCGCTTGGGAGGACGATGATATGGACATCGAGTTAAAGCCGGTCAATCGAAAGAACTGGGAAGAAGCATTAGCACTGCAGGTTTTGGACCCACAGCAGGGGTTTGTGCCAGCGGTAGCTGTATCTCTAGCCAAGATTTACATCAAGCCGGATGGTGAACAAGTCGAATACATTCCTTTTGCGATATATGACGGGAACCGAATGGTCGGATTTATCATGCATGCTTATGAAGTGAATACAACCGATGTTATTGGATCAACGGCTTTTTAATAGATGCAAAAGAACAGGGCAAAGGATATGGCAGAGCAGCTATACTCCAGATGATTACATGGATCCAAAGCCAATTTCCGCAATGTGAAGAAATACGCCTGACCGTACACAAGGATAACCGGATAGCGAAAACCTTGTACAGCAATCTAGGTTTTGCGGAAACGGGAGACTGGTTTGGCGATGAGGAAGTCCTGAAGCTCGATGTTCTACCAAACCAAGAAGTTAAGAGAAAGAGGAGTAACGAATTGCCGAAGATTAACATCCATCGAAGCAGTCCTGAAGAAGCACATTCAGTACGGACGAATCTGATTAAATTTAATGCACAGTTTATCGCAGAAGATTTGCAGCAGAATTACGAGGAGATCAACTTACATATAAAAGATGAGAATGATGAAATCGCAGGCGGTATCAACAGTGTATTTTGCTGGAATTGGATTGAGGTCGATATTCTGTGGGTCGATGATCGGCTTCGAGGGCGGGGATACGGCTCAAGATTGCTACAGGAGATCGAGAGGATCGCAAGAGAAAAGCAATGCACATTCATCAAGCTCAATACCTTCAGCTTTCAAGCGCCGGAATTCTACCGTAAACATGGATTTCAAGAGACTGCTCGCATTGACGATGCCCCGAGGGGTCATCAGCATTATTACTTTATTAAACATTTGGTGTAGAGGCGAGTGTTTATACCAACAACCATCCGAAGGAGCTTAATATGATTAGACTGCAACCCGTTGATAAGGATAATTGGACCGAATGCATTAAACTGAAAGCGAAACCGGATCAAGAAGGCTTTATTGCCTCTAATCTATATTCGATTGCCCAGTTTCAATTCCTTGAACATTTTGAAGCGATGGCGATTTATGATGAGCAGACGATGATCGGATTCGCGTTGTATGGCTTGGATTCCGATGACGGAAACTATTGGATTTACCGTTTCATGATCGACGGGCATTATCAAGGGAAGGGATATGGCAAAGAAGCACTTCGAATCATAATCGAAGAAATCCGAAACAAACCTGACCGGACGGATGTCCTTATGATAAGTTTTGATCCGAAGAACGAACGGGCCAGGCAGTTTTACGTCAAAGCGGGGTTTGAGGAAATCGGCGTCATGCCGTGGTCGGATGGTGAATCCGTAGCGAAACTGATGCTTTGAACCCTTGGTCTATAAGTATGTGGAGAGGATTATGCTGATATGAAAATCATCGTGACTGGCGGCGCCATCATCCGGGATCATCAAGGGCGAATCTTGCTCCAACGACGCTCGGACTACGGCGATTGGGGACTTCCCGGCGGCGGTATGGAGGCAGGAGAATCCGTTGAAGAGACGATGAGACGGGAAGTGCTCGAAGAAACGGGGCTGGTCGTCCTCGATCATGAACTCTATGGGGTTTATAGCGGACCCAGAATGCAATATCGTTATCCGGACGGAAATGAAGTCGTGTTTGTCATGTTTATTTTTAACGCCACGGCGGATTTGAGAGGGAGGACGGAGGAGCAAGGCAGAATACTGATTCATCACGATGAGGATAACGAGTCGTTACAGTTGGAATTCAAGGCATTGCATGAGATTGAGCTAGAGGACATCAGCTCTGTGCAAAGACCGGTATTTGAGGATCTGCAAAGCGGGAAGGCAAACATTTTAAGAACTTGAATATGTCTCGTAACACGATAAAAAGGGAGTGCCTACTGTTTGCAACAGTTGTGCACTCCCTTTGTTAACTTAACTAGAACTTGGGTTCATACCATATGGCTTGGGTAAAGTCCTGGAACTTATCAGAGTAATAATACATAACTTCAATGTTGTTATTGTCGCCGGTTGCTTTTTGACCCTTGCTTCGGATAATGGGGATGAATTCTGCATAGTATGCGCCATTCAAGGAGATTCGAACAGGCTGCTTAGGGTTGCTCAACTGCTCGTAAGTATAATAGGATGGCTCCCCGTTCACGTTGATCTGCAAGTCGATTTTCTCCGTAGCCTTAAAGGCCAGATAGAATTCCGGCAGGGCATCGCGATTCACCAAAGCAAAGTCAGAAACCGGACTTTGTCCGTGTCCTGATGGGGAACCCGCATAGATAAAATTTCTTGTGCCATTCGGAATGAGATCATCCGGCGATGGTTCCCGGACATAGTCGCTGCCACTATAATAGTCGTAAATTCGATGCAGGACAACTGCGGTTTCTGCTAACGTTACCTTTTGATTCGGGCGAAAATACCCTTTCGTATCGGGTTTCATGATGCCGGCCTCGGCAAAGCCGAGCACCGCATAGGCTTTGACGTAATCGAGGTCGGAGGCTAAGGAAGGCCCATATTTTTTGTCTTGCATCAATCCGATTTCGGGTGTCAATGGCTGATAGGCATACTTCCATTTCTCATATTGGTTGTAGGAATTGAAATATCTTTTGGGTAGGTCTTTAATCGCCCGCAATCTCGCGATATCCTCACCGTCCGATAACTCCAGGGAATAACCAATATCATCAAACAGCGCATTCAGCGTAATCAACAAGTCCCAGCGTGTTAACACTTTCTCCGGTATATACTTGAAGGTTTCATTGCCATAATTGATTTTGTCGGCGGCTCCGATTAATCCGTTCGGCGCTGAAGGTATACTGCCGTATACATCCTTAAAGATCTGGTAGGATGGGTGCCCATAAGGGACGCCGGGAATGTTGATATTCTTATCGGCTTCGACCCGGAAATCGGTAAACAACCGGTGAACCATAAGGGTAAGATCGGATTTGGTCACCATCTTGCCTAACGTTTTTGTCCGATACTCCATGTTCTCAAAAACCCCATGGGATCTAAGGAAATCAACGGACTCATTGGCCCAGGCATATTTGTCTTGGTTGGATCCCGCCGCGCTTGCCATGGATGTCATGCACAACGATAGAATAAGGGTTAAAGATAATAATAGACGCCACCTTTTTAGAAACATTTGAATCCTCCTGTATGTATCTATGTATTGGATTAATATTCCTCCATTGTAGTCGACAAATTATGACAGGAGCAATTGTTTTTTCTGAATGTTTACCTATGGATTGGGAGTTAGCCTGCGCCCGTTTCAGTTTTTTGAACGTCTCGAATGAGGAGCGAATATCGGGGAGATCGAAAGATAAAGGTATGATTTAGACGGGAATTTTTTAAATGTAACCGTTGACATTACGGAACAAAATGGTAATATTTTAAGTCATTAGATATTTCGGTTGATTTCAGCACCTAGCGGCTTGTATCAGATCACGTAAAAACCGGTTTCTGCCATCTTGGATGGTGAGTGCAATGCAGCTTATCACGGAGGAGGTAATGCATGGGGATTGATTGGTATGACATGATCGCACGCAGAAATGGCGGCTACAGAGGAAGAGCGGTGTGTACCGTAGTCGGAAGGTCGGCGGAAGAGGTGTTTGAGGAGCGGTTAGTGGAGATGCTACCGCAGTTTCATTCGGTGCTGGATGCAGGCTGCGGGCATGGCGAGTTCACGCTCCGGATGTCCAGGCATGCTGAGAACATCATCGGTTTTGACAATTCCGCAGAGATGATCCGAATCTCCCAATCCTTACTCGAGAGCAGTGGAATCGGGAATGTGGAATTTGTGTATGCCACAACGAAAACCGAGATGCCCTTTCAAGACGGACAGTTTGATCTCATCTATGACCGCAGAGGGCCCACCTCGATCCTGGAACATCCCAGGATATTAGCTTCAGGTGGCACCATTATCGGGATACATACGGATGTGACTGACGTTCGAAGGCGATTGTCGGAGAACGGCTACATGAATGTCGAGATCGAGGAGTATAATGAAGCGATTACTTACTTCCCGAATGCCCGCGAATTTGCATTGTTTGTGTCGGATACGCCGGGTAATCCCGATATCACCTTGCCGGAAATGAAGGGTGAACTCGAGGCTAAGATACGGGAGAATCAGATCGACGGGCAGCTTGGAGTCCATGAACACAAATACATCTGGAAAGCGATGAAGAAGTGACGTCAAGTCGTTTATCATACCGAAAAAGGAGTGTTGCGTTATGGATCATGAGTTCAACCGGAAGTGGCTGGAGGACAAATTTGAAAACATCCGCAGCCGTACCTTAAAAGTGCTGGTGCAGTTAAACGATGAGCAAGTCAATTGGCGGCCCAACCATTCCAGTCTGAGCATATCGACGTTGATCAGGCACATTGAAGGCAACATTCAAGAGCGGGTCATTAAGGGGATTCTGCACCAAGACATTACGCGGAACCGGGAGGAAGAGTTGACGCAGGTATTTGTCAGCCGGGATGATCTGATTCAGATCGTGAAGAACCGGTTTCAGTTCCTGATCGATACGGTAAAATCCATGTCGAGTCAGGACTTTGAACGGGTTCAATCGGTACGCGGAAAAGAACGGAGTAACCTCGACATCCTGCATCAATGCGCCACGCATTACTCGGAGCATATGGGTCAGATTTTTTACATCGCGAAGCAGTGTTTGGCGGTTCAATATAAATCCACATCGATCTAATAAGCAAGTCCCCCTTAGATGGCGTATCCGGCAATCAAGGGGGACTTTTTATTTTACGGTTGACCTGGAGAAGGAATCTGGTGGGTCTCTTTTTTCTGCATAATGCTCGTCAGCGGCTCGGGCTCCCGATACGTGATCGATTCGTTAACTCCGGCATCCAGCTGACCGTTATTGAACTGGACGCCCACAAGATGCGTGCCGGATGGCGACGAAATGCCCAAGGAGCGTCCATTGGTGGAGGTTCCATTCAGCCCCTGATTGTCCCCCGGCGTGAAGACGGCCAGCAGTTGAGAAGGCGAGAGCTCATCTCCGGAGGCATTATAGTTGGCTAGGAACTGCTCCATACTCAGGTCATAACAGCAGGGCTGCTTCTTGATCCAGATCACTTTGGTTTCATTCGGGCCGATGATGGTGTTCGTGCTGTAGCGATCCTTCGTAAGGGTCCAGCGGTTGGACTTGGATTTATCGAACGGAAGCGCAGGGTCGTAATAGTAGTAGATTTGGTATCCTTCCAGGTCGATTTCCCGGTCATTCGGATTGTAGATCTCCACATAATTGTAATTTCCTTGTTCGTTCGAGTTAGCGACCACCTCAGTGATATGAAGGGCAGTGGTCAGAGGCGGCTTAGGAACCGTTTCTTCGGTCGTTTTGTTGGATTTTTGCAAGGTGCCTTCCATCATGACGGGATAATGATCGCTAGGGTATTGGCCGTTTTCATTGTAGTTGATAATCTCGCTGTGCAGGACATTCCAGTCTTGGTTATGCAGAATCCAGTCAATCCGGTTTCCGCTGCCGCCGCCCGTAGGGTCCTTATAATTATGGAAGGTTCCCAGGTCATCGTTGGTGCGTTTCTTGGCGGTGACATGTCCGTCCGACAGCTCGTTGCTTGTAAAAATCGAATACGTATCGCTTCCCGGAACGGTATTGAAATCGCCGGTTACGACCACGGGGATATCCGAGGCAAAGGCCTTCATTTTGTCGACAATGAGTGCGGCGCTCTTCTGCCGGGAAACCTCGGATTGGTGATCCAGATGCGTGTTGACCATATAAAAGGTTTTGCCGTTCTGAAGATCTTGAAAGCGAACCCAGGTCGCCATCCGCGGAATCTGGTTACCCCAACTGGCGGAGCTGATCGTCTGCGGCGTATCGGATAGCCAGAAGTGAGACTGTTCCAAGGGCTTCAATCGCTCCGTATTATAAAAAATCGCCATGTACTCTCCTAAGTTCCCGCCTTCACGTCCGACTCCAATTCGATCATATCCCGGCAGATCGTTCTCCAGATCGACGAGTTGCCGGTGAAGTCCTTCCTGCGTCCCGATGACATCCGGTTTATGCTCCAGAATCAGGTTCTTCGTGACAGGGCGGCGTTTTTCCCAAGGTTGACTGTCGTTGGCGGCATAACGCAGGTTGAAGCTCATCACGCGCAAAGGTCCTGACGATGCTTCGGCCGTGCTTGCCAGTTCGCCGGAAGTGGATAGCGACGCCGATGTCAAAAATGTAAGCATCATGAACAGGCTGGTGATTTTGGGGATTCTCATTAAAGTTCCTCCTTCGTCATGTGCAAGATGATGTTTCTTCTAAAGCCGGTAATTAAGTAGGTTTATCCTGTCCTCCCTTCCTGATTTGCCCATATCATATCTTATTTTTAGCGGGTTGCGTATTTACAATATTTTAGGTTTTTGCTTTCCTTTTGGATATTCGTGGAGGAAATGGTTGAGTGTATCAGGAATATACCATTATGGATCGAGGTGATTATGGTTTGAAGACATTGAATTACGGTTCAATTATCAGCTCTTTGATTATCGGGATTTCCATCGTTGCGGCGAGTTTTATACTTCAGGGGACTGAGGGTTCAAAGTCTGTGCCAGCTGTTGCGGATGAAGCCTACTTGGTGCAATCTGAAAGTCCGTTAATGACTCTTGAACAAACCGCTGAATTCTTGAACCTGACCGAGTATCAGGTGAAAAATATCATCTCAGCCGAGAATGCGGTAAGAGGGCAGGGGGCTGCTGCGGGTTCGCCGTTTCCTTATATTGTGGTGCAAAACGAAATCTATATTAGCAAAATGGGGCTTATCTCATGGCTTGAGGAGGCTACGCAGGAAAGAAGGGTGTATTGATTCTGCGTTAGTTACGATCTAAGGCCCTTAAACTAACATGAAAACGGACAAAACCTGCACTCAACCAGAGGTTGAGTGCAGGTTAGCTTACTCTACTTCCGCGTTATGTAGCACATGATCCCGGAAAAGTTTTATCAGGCTGTTCGTGATATGTAAACCTAACCCCACCGCGTTTTTTTATTTCTCCGGTCATTCCCGGCTCTTGCGGTGGGTCGCGGTACATGAATGAGGCCAAGAAGAGCCATTGTACCTGCAGGGCCTTTTGACCTCAACGCTGTAATTAACGTCTCAAGAGCACCGCCTTCCGAGTTTCAGCTCACCTGTAAACACCCATTTCAGGTTTTTAAGAATACGCCGAGCTCCCTTACTTTCCCTGTGCCCGATGTTGCCGCCAGCTTCACGTACCGGGTGAAATGTGTATTTTGCAACAGAAGCGATTTTTCCGTTTCAGGCTCGCCGCCGGATTCCCAGAAAAGCATATCGGTTATGCATTGATTGATTTTGCGCAAAAAAGCGTTACGGATATCCCGGTCTCCCATAAGATGATAAAAAACGGTTAACAGGATGCCAATCTCATATCTCTGAAGTCTAGATGAAGATTCGAAGCGGTCCGGAAGCAGATTAAAGTTCACCCTTTCCAGCTGATTCAGCCGCAAAGCCAGATCATAATGCTCAGCCATCGGTTCCAGCCCGGTTACGTGCGCACCTTCGCGAACGAAATGCCGCGCGTAATATCCGATATTGCAGCCGATATCGATCACTTTCGTACCGCGAAGCGAACGTGAGCCCAAGAAATCCATCATGATATCAAGTCTTGTCGGATAAATTTGGTCGCGCTCGCTTTTCAAATGAAGATAGGAAGGGTGCAGTATGGGCGTATAAATAAGGTTCCGTTGATATCTCTGAAAAGAATCGGCAACCTCCGAAAGCCCTTCGATATTCATCCAGTGAATATAATCTTCGCAGGATATTTTGACTTTAATGCTCCTTTTACCTTGGCAGTACAAAAAAGTCGACCTGTGATGCCCGTCCCTCAGGTTAAAATAACCTCCTGCGCGATTAAATTTCACCAAAGGCGGATTTTGGTGTAAAAAAGCGCTATTGGACGATAAATCCACCTTCATCATGTGAAACTGATTTTTCCTAAGGGCGATGACCTCTTGATCATTTAAAGGTGGTTCGATTCCCCGGGTGATATAGATTTTCTTATACCAATCCAGGTACGCCGACGGGCTGGCTTGTTCGTTCATGAAATATCGGTACAGGCTTTTGTGCGAATTAAAACGCATGATTGGAATATCCGCGGAAAGCTTATGATGTTCGTACCAGTGATCGGTGTAGTTCGGAACATCCTTTTTTCCTTCCTCCGTGACCAGATCCGTGAACAGCAGTTCAATCGGGACATCAACATGTAAATACCCGGACATCGCTCACCCTCCAATTTATCGAAATCCCCTTACTTCGAAGAAAATAAATACGTTGAAAAATCTCGGTTAATATAATCTTTAAAATGCCTTTTGGCTTTAACCGGGAAAGCATCAAGTTCCTCGGTTGTCCAGATGCTGCGGTGGGCCTCGAACTCATTGCCGTACACCGTACCTTGCGGCCATTCCGTTCCGATGGGAATGTTCAGCAGAACGTGCTTGCTTCTTGCAATGCCAGCATTCAGAAGGGTAACCGCCTTGTCCTTTTCGAAGTGCTCCAGAACATCACCCATGATTATGACGTCATATTCTCCGGGCGAAGAAGACGGAATAAATTCAAAAGCGTCAGCGATGTGAATCTTATCGTAGAAATACGAATGGTACCGGTCAATGTTTTTAGGAAATATTTCGATTCCTTCCACCCTTACCTTCCAATCCTTGCGAAATACCCGACCTGACCACACATCGAGGAATTCGCGGCATAACATGCCCCAGCGGCCAAATCCAACGCCGACATCAAGTACCGAGGACGGTGAAATTTGACGGAGTAGTTCCACGCAATATGAAATATTTTGCCAATTGGATGTTCCCATATTCTTCTTCCCCTCTAATTCTTATTGAGGCGATGGTCCTAAGCGTTCATCATGAGATTGATGATGCGGAAATCCGGAAGGAAGTATTCTTTGGGGAGATTGGCGGAAATCCGGTCCCACACCTGTCGGTTGACAACAATATGCGGCTGGGAAAGCTGGGTTAAAAACAACCCGTTGTATCTGTCCCCGGGAACCTGATGCACGTTCATGACAAACACCGCCTTTTTAAAATTAGGATTGTTTTTTTAGAGACACCTGCTCCGAATAAACCTCTGTCAAACGCTTGACCATCGTCTGGAGAGACCGGTTTTTTAAGGCCCACGCCAGCGCATTGTCTCCAAGCCTGCGCCGGAAAGATGGATCTGACAGCAACCGGCCCAAGTGCAGATATAGTACATGCGCGTCTCCCGGAGGCGACAGCAATCCATCAACGTTATGCCGTACCGCTTCCTTTAATCCGCCTGCGCTGGATGATGCGATGGGAAGACCTGCTAGCTGTGCTTCCATAACCGAGTAGGATAGGGTTTCCATCAAACTGGGCATTGCGAAAATTTCGGCCTGACTCAGCAAATAGGGGACGTCCTCCCGGCTTCCCAGGAAACGCACCGCCGACTGAATGCCCATCTGGAGGCATAACTCCTCGTATTCCTTGCGTTTGTCCCCGTCTCCGACCAGCCAGCACTCCCAGTCCTGGCGGTCTACATACAGCCTGCACAAGGCATTCAGCAAGACATGGATCCCCTTCTCGTAGCTAAGACGCGAAGTGCTGATGATCACGGTTTTACCCGTGGGCTTCGCGATCGGATTTAGGGAAACCGTACGCATGCTGCTGTGAAAAAAAGGGATGTCGATGGCGTAAGGAATAAGAGCAATCCGTTCGGACGGAGCCCTAAATTGATGAACCATCACTTCCTTAAGCCATTCGGAAGCAAGAAGAATTTTATCGCTTACCGAGCTTCCCAAGTATTCCATAGATTTATAGTATTTCCAGACCAAGGAGCTCATCGGGTCTTCCGAAGAAGTTTTGTTGTTCTTCAGCATATCCAGTACCGTGAGAGCCGCAGAAGCGTGAATGGAGGTCACCAACGGTATCCGTTCGGGTTTTATGCGTTTTATGGCAGCGGCGGCAAGAACGTCTTGCGCGTGTATGATATCGTATTGGTCAAGACCGATAAAAGCGAGCGATAACTCCATGTTATACCTGTCGGTCTCCGCCCCCCTGACCCAGGGATGCTCGGCAATTAAAGGCGCGGTGGCAGGGGTTATCTTGTGATCGAACATTTCTTTGAAGTGAACCTTCGGAACCTCCTGGTTACCGTTGAAAATATAAAATCGGTTCAGTCCGTTCCCAAAAAGATCCACCTGATGCCCTTCTTGTTCAAGTCCCTGTTTCACCTGCAACATATATTTCCACACTCCGCCGACATGCGGGATTTGAAAATAGGTAGCCAGCAAAATTTTCAAGGCTTCCGCCCTCCTGTTAGTAATACCTGTCTTCGCTGCTCCAGCCTGTCGCTATATATGGCCTGAAGGGCCGCGAATTCTTGCTTAAGGGCGTTTTGGTGCTTTAAGGTCCCCATGTTCGGATGATAACGGTAGTGCAGAAGAATATCATGCAAGTAATGAAATTCGTAACCGGTGAGCACGACCCGGCACCACATGTCGTAATCCTGTGTGTATTTAATCTTTTCATTGAACATGCCGACCTTTTCAAAAAGGTGTCTTTTCATCATGGTGGTGCAGCCATTAATCGGGCATGCAGTTTTTAATCGATCAAGCAGCTCCACAGTAGAAGAAAACGAAAAATTAGGGGCTTCTTGGAGCACTAAGTTCCGTTCGTTGACGAAGTTGAAGTTTGTACTGCTGATCCACGCTCCGCGTTCCAGCATAAACGAAATTTGGCGTGCTATTTTGTTGGGGAGATAATAATCGTCCGAACTGAGCCAAGCGATATAATCTCCTTTAGCTTCTCGAATACCGGCGTTAAGAGCGGAAGCCGTTCCCCCGTTGATCTTTCGGATATACCGGATGCGGTCAATATAAGGAGTTAGGAGATCCATATGCTCGGAAGACCCGTCATCGACCACAATGACTTCCATCTCAGGATAGGTTTGCGCCAAAGCACTCTCTACGGCTTGTTGAACATAGGAACAGTTGTAAAAAGGGATAATAACTGTAACCTTCGGTAACATGTTTTCTTGCCTCCCGCCCGTGTCTGACCCCGGTTAGGAAAGCACCGGCTTTCCGATCGGGCTTTTTATAAATTCATCTTGGGTTAAATAGATCAGCTGATGGACGCTCCATTGAAAGTAGGAAAAAACCATGGGACCTTCCACTTTTCGCAGCATTCGCCGTTCGCCGTAGTAAATATGACCGTTCGGGGAGCAGTACAGGCGTCCGTTTAGAACCGGGTGCTGAAGAAAAAAAGAGGTGCTAATGGAGTGTCCAACCGGCAAAGAACGAACCAAGGAATCCGGGACATGCACGATTTCGTCCATTTGGCACCGCAAACGTCGGAACACTTCCCCAGACTGGATCGGGAACAAACGGCTGTCCATCCACAAATAGATCCCAGATCCGCTCCCCTTTACGAATACAGTTGCCGGGGCGCACTTCGCCCACGGTCCCGAAGCCGCCGTCACGCCTTCTCCAAGAGGATACGGGCGAAGCAGCATATCCTCAAGTGGTATGATTTTATTGGTCATTAGTTTGTAAAAATAAAAGGAACTGGAATCCATAACGGGCCGTTTTTTGCCGTGTTCAATCAGAAATACAGCCGAGCCCGAACCGCGGACAAGCGTTCCATCGGGAATCTTGGTAAACATGTTCTGGGCATGGTTATTATTAATAGTACTCCCTCCCTTCACCAGTCTTCAATAATATACTCTTTGCTTTAGCGGCCTGACCCGACGCGTGACTCTATCTTCAAAAAAAAGACTCCTTGCAAGAGTGACTTGCAGGAGACTAGAGGCATCATTTATATTCAAAACCAATCGAGTTATCGTAGAACTGAGTCCTATTTATCTGCCGTTGCCGCGTGAATTGAGCAGATTCGGGACTAAGGCTTCGCATGGCTTCTGGATTTTACGGATCCTTATGGACAAGCTTGGATCATTATGCGCGAGAAGGGGAGTCATTTGTATTGAATTTTCAACAACGCCGCGCGATTGCACGTTATGTGCTTTAACGGTAGAATGATGTTAATCAGCCAATATTTCATCCAAGAACCCTCCTCGTGGTTAACGCCAAAGGTGGGTTCTGTTTGTTTATGATCATGTGCAAAGGGATGTGGATATGACGGAAAATGGAAATGTTCTTGTGGTCAGCGTTACCCTTTTTCAAGGGGATCAAGTGCTCATCATCCAAGAAAATAAACCTTCGGTGCGGGATACCTGGACCTTCCCGGGAGGGCGCATCGAGCCTGGGGAAGCTATGCTTGAGGCGGCTATAAGAGAAGTGAAGGAAGAGACAGGTTATGATGTCCAGTTGACAGGCACCACAGGCGTGTATCCATTTATCAGCAGCTTGAATCACCCAGTCATCATGTTCCATTTTACCGGAGAAGTGGTGGGGGGCTTGCTTCAATTGGGAGCTGGCGAGATTAAAGATAGCCGGTGGGTTAAGCTGTCCGATATCCTGGCGGATGACAGCATGGAATTCCGGGATGCTGCCGTGATGAGACAGATCGTGGAGAATCTCAAGAATGGCGTTCAGCACTCGCTTGAATTGTTTCATCCTTCTTTGCTTCTAACTTCAAGCGAATCGCATAATCATATTTCTTAGCGTGTCATTTCGTGTTTTTTCTGAATAAAGGAGTGAAAGAGGGATGATCCATTTTAAAAAAATCGCTTTTGGCGGATTCGTTATGATTGGTATGTTCATATTACTGTACCTGATGACAGAAACTCTTCATGAAATTCAAAGATCGTATCAAGATTTTTCTCCTCAGCTATTTTTCTTATTAAAGATGAGCCTATGGGGATTCCTTTTCGGAGTTTTGATAGAGTGGAGAGCGCTAGGAGATGTGATTAAAGGGCATATTCATGTAAGCTGGTTACTGTTACCTGCTATTATACTTATGGTCGTGGTGTTTATTCCGTGGATCTATTGGGCAGAGTGGTTTGGCTTAGGAAGGTTTTTCGTTATAGAGGTGTTAGGAAAACCGGAAATTCACATGCTGCTTACCGTATTCTCAGGTGTATTGTTTATACGATCCGTTGGAGACAACAGATATCGGGGCTAAGCTATGACTGGGTTCTAGTAAAGGGTAGGGCAAGATGGTTTAGTGCTGTTGTGAAACACAGATCCTTGTTGCTTGGAACCGTAGGATACGATGATGTATCGAGGAGGTAAGGAAGTGGGCGGTATTCGTTTTCCCCTTGGTTCCTTTGAGCCGATAGAAGAGCCAACATTAGAGGAAAGGCATAAGTTTATACAACTCATTCCGACGATCGCACCGACGCTTCGGCAAATCATAATGAAATGCCCCCATGCTCTGCTTCGATATCCCTATTGTGAAGAGGGTTGGAGCATTCAGCAAATCGTGCACCATCTGGCTGATAACGACATGAACGCATACTTGCGATTTAAACGTGCATTGACCGAGGATGAGCCGCTGGCAAGCTCGTACCGGGAGGATTTATGGGCGGAGCTGAGTGATTACACGGAGGTTCCCATTGAAAATTCGCTTTCGCTTCTGGAAACACTTCATTTTCGTTTTCTTATCCTGCTTAAGGATTTACAGCCTGAGGATTTCAAAAGAACGATGAGAACTCAAGTGCTCGGCAGTATTACCCTGGATATCGCGCTGCAGCGATTCGTGTGGCACAACCAGCATCATATCGCGCAGATTACATCCATATTGAACCGTGAAAACGCGAAGTTACATAAGGAGTGAGGCTAATTGAACTGGAGATCGAAGTATGCTTGGCGTTAATAATAGCGAACAGATTCTAATCATCCATTTGATTAGGAATCCAAAGGAGCCATCAAATCATGGGAATGTCAGACTACTATAAGGATCTAAGAGAAAAGATCGGAAACCAGTTAATATTTATGCCATCCGTTGCGGGGATTATCCGTAATGAGCAGGATTTTATTTTATTTGGAAGAAAGCATCAAGAAGCATTATGGGGACTTGTGGCGGGCGCCATCGAGCTTGGGGAATCCCCGGCAGAGGCGATGACTCGCGAAGCGAAGGAAGAGACGGGGCTTGATATCGTACCTGAACGAATTATTGGAGTATATGGTGGAAAAGAACGCCGATATACGTACAGCAACGGACATCAAGTGGAGTACCTCACGATTGTGTTCGAGTGCCGCATCATTTCGGGGGAGTTGGATCGTGAGAATGACGAGTTTGCCGAACTCGTATTCTTTCCGGAGCATCAACTTCCGCCCATGGCTTTAAAATATCCGGAGCATATTTTCATCAAAGTGAATGGAGAGCGGGCTCTATTCTGAAGGGTATGACAGACTGAAATCTAAAACGTATGCATGAACTTAACTTGGAGGTGAGCGGCCTATGTCGGAGAGCAAGGAAGCAAGATGGAATCCGCATGCTGCCGTTCTTGGTTTGGTCGTAGGCCTATACGTTGTGATCTATGCCGGAGTAATCATCCGGTTGATCTACCACTATCATATTGTATTGTCTTTTTTATCGGTAGTATTGGTTTCTTTGCCTGTTCTGTTGCTGCTGCTCATTCTGTATCTAATATCCAAAACATCGAGGAGCAAGTTACATCCCACGCATTATTGGTCGACTGGCATTATCGGTGTACTTCTCTTATCTTTTTCAATCTACGCCTTAAGTTACAACCAATCGCAGCAGCACTTCGATTACAACCGTTGGGTTGGTTATCCAGAACAAAGATCGATTATGGTGGACGATTTTTTGGAGAAACATGATTTGATCGGATTAACTCAGGGGGAAGTGACGGACCGCCTCGGTGCCAACGACAATGCCAAATGGGCAAATGGCGATGACGATAAAGCTGTGTATGATCTTGGATCACTGCGAAGGGTCGATTACAAGAGTGAGGGTCTTTTTATTTACTTTGATGAGCGCGGGTTGGTCAATAGCTATGAGATTGTACCGAAGTAGGATATACAGAGGTGATCCCTTTCCTAGACCAAGACAACAGAAAGCAGGTCCGCTATGACGTTAAAAGCGATAATTTTTGATTTGGATGAAACATTAACGGACAGAAGGGCGGCGATTGACTCGTTCATTGAGCGATTGATTGCCAGGTATTTCCCGGACTCCGATGAAGATACTCAGCTTAGGATAGCCAAGCGATTTAAGGAGGCGGATCATAACGGTTACCGGGATAAGCGCGAGGTGTATGAGATGCTGGTCGAGCATCTTCAGTGGGTGAATCCGCCTACGGCCGACGAATATCTGACATTTTTCAGGGAAGAAATCCCGCTATGTATCCAGCCGATGGATCAGCTGTTTCCCGTACTCCGTCATTTGAAGTCTCAGGGATTGAGGCTTGGCATCATCACCAATGGAACCGTTCAAGTTCAAGAGGGGAAGATCCGTCAACTGGGTATACTTGAGTATTTCGATTCCATCGTAATTTCCGAAGAGGCTGGCGTTAAAAAACCGGATCCAAGGATCTACATGAGGGCTTTAGATCTGCTTAACGTACTGCCGTCAGAGACGTGGTTCGTGGGCGACCACCCGCATAACGATATCATTGGAGCAGCGCAATGCGGTATCAAACCCATATGGTGTACGAGAGCTGGAAGCTGGGACTACTCCGAAGAAGTAAGGCCGTACAGGACCATACATAAGCTGGAGGAATTGATTCGTATTTATACCGAACACGATGAGGAATGGTAAGCGGCAGCGTAATGTTAAGGACGCGGGTCACTTCATAACCTTTAGATGCCTTAGATATTTATGACGAGAGGCTTTTGCAGGGAAGCTTGAGTGAGGTGGAGATCACAAATGAAAATAAAACAAGTCATCGGTTTGCTCATCAATGCGCTTGTCTGTCTGATCCTGGTTCTATTCGGAAATGCGATGACACCCATACCCGGCGGCAGTTCCGGTAACGGCAATCCCGCCATCCTGCTTCTTATCCCTCTGAGTATCCTTTTTCTCGTGTTGGTCTATCAATGGATTCGTGTATGGAAAGGTGTGAAGGTATCCCTGAGCAGGTTAAGCCTCTTGATCTTAGCTCTGACCGGCTATATTATAACGGGTTATATATATCAGCTTCATAGACTCGAAATCTATAGAACAATCCAAGCTGAAGCATTCGAATCCAGATATGGTGAAGTGGACTGGGTTCATATCGAATCCATCACAACCGGTATTTTATCGATCCATATGAATAATCAATTCTTTAATGTAAACACGTACTTCATGCTGGTGGCCTTCTCGCTTCTATTGTGTTTCGGGTACAAGTTGATCCAAGGACTCATGAACAGAAGACAGGGAACATCAGTGAAGAATTAAACCTGGAAGCAGGTAGGATAGGGGATGGCATGTTATGTCTACGAACGGGATTTACGATAAGCAGGCCGAAGCTTATGAGGCCATGGTTAGCAAACAGCCCGATTTATCGGATATCATTCATGGTATTAGACCATACGAGGGCTTGGATGTACTTGATTTGGGAGCAGGATCAGGCCGATTATCTATGATGCTTGCCCGTGATGCCAAATCCTTGATTTGTACCGATATATCCGAGCCGATGCTGAATATTTTAGATGACAAATTATCTGAGGTTTATGATTCTCGCAACTGGACTACCGTAGTCGCTGATCATCGCAGCCTGCCGGTTGATTCCTCTAGTGTAGATCTGATCGTATCGGGCTGGAGTATTAGTTATCTGGCTGATTCAAGCCATGAGCAATGGAGTGACAATCTCGGACTTGTCATGGCAGAGCTACAGCGAGTTTTGAGACCAGGCGGGACGATCTTGATTCTGGAAACGATGGGAACCGGAACGGAGACACCGAATCCTCCCGATTTCCTAACCGGCTATTACGCTCAATTGGAGCAGCAATACGGATTCAGCCATCAGTGGATTCGGACCGATTATGTTTTTGATACGGTAGAGGAGGCATTGCTAAACACAGGCTTCTTTTTCGGTGAAGAGTTAACGGACAAGATCATAGCGAACCAATGGTCAACGGTGCCGGAGTGCGCTGGGATCTGGTGGAAGCATGTTTAACTAGGAGGTGACGCGGCCGCGTGGAGCTTCAAATCTATGTCGTGTTGTTCATCCTGAATATTCCGATCTATAAGTGGATCTTTAGACGGATATTCGATGACGTGGATGATCTGAAGCAGTCGGTGAAGTATTCGTTTACGCCGGATATTATCTCCTTGTTCCGCAGACGTTATTGGAAGGATCAGTTCGGGGAGCTGAAGCTGTCCGTTTTCTATTTTTGTTGTTTACTGATCTTCGTCATGGAGTGCGTGGTCGTGGCGAAGGTGATTGACGTGATCTTTCGATGAGTTAGCAAAGGCTATCCAAGCGTCGTTTTGACCTGGATAGCCTTTTTATTGTGTACCAAACGGTTACTTCCCGCTGACTTGATAATGATGCTTCACATATTCAATGAATCGTCTGGCCGCAGGCGAGAGGTAGCGGTCTTCCCTCCACTTCAAGCCGATCTCCCAGTACCAGCCTTCATCAGTAATGGGAATCCACGAGAGACCTTCCAGCATGAGGCCGGCCGTTTTCGGCAGAACGGAGACGCCAAGTCCCTCTTTAATAAAACCCGCAACGGTGGCCAAATCTTCTGCATCGTACGTCGAAGACAGAATAAAGCCGGTATGCTGAAATCGCGATTGAATCGTGGCTCGAAGGCCGCAATTATGCTTCAGGCCGACGAACGGCTCTCCGGACAAATCCATCAGACTTAGGGAGAGACGTTTCGCCAAGCGGTGGCGGCTTGAAACCACGATATATAAAGGCATGGTTCTCATGACCAGCCAGTTATGATGATCCATGGTGGATTCTCTCGATGTAATCATGAGGTCCGAATGCCCTTTTTCCAAATGTTCGTCAATATCGCCGAGGTTTCCCTGATTCAATTCAAAACGAACCTTGGGATGAGCCAGCTGATAGGCCCTGACAAGGGCAGGGACGAGATCGACCCCTAAAATATTCAGGTAAGAAACCGAAATGATCCCCGTGTCCGGATTGGACGATTCTTCGATTTCCTGCATCCCGTTCTGAATGTCCTGAAGTGCCTGCTCCACCCATCTGGCAAACATGCTGCCATAGCGGTTAAGCTTCACATTACGGCCATTTCGTTCAAAAAGAGGGACGCCCAGCTCACTCTCCAACTTGGAGATGGCGTGGCTTAAAGCCGGCTGCGTGATGCTGAGCGCTTTCGATGCCTTCGTCATATGTTGAAGACGGGAAACCGTCAAAAAATACTCCAGCTGGGTAAGCTCCAATCTTCAAGCACCTACTTTATATGAATTTTATTTATAAATTTTATGATTATTATAAATTGGACGTTATGAAACCGTCAAGGTAAGATATCCTTGTCTTCAACCGGACCGGGGGAGGATAAGCGGCGTCAAGCCTGAGGAATATCACATCATAAGGAGTGAAGCGTTTATGATCGAGATAAGCGAGAAGCAGCTGCCGAGTATAATTCGCACATTTATATCCGCAAGCAATGATCATGATACAAACCGGATGCTTACGTGCATCGGCAAGGATGCTATAGTCGTCGATGACAGCAGGGAGTTCAGGGGCAAGGCAGCCATACAGAAATGGAGCGACGACGAATTCATCGGCGCACGGGTAAATGTCCGGGCGACCAACATTCATCATCGCCTAGACCAGTACATCGTTTCAACCGAAGTAAATGGTGATTATCCGGCAGGCCCTTACTATTTTGAATTTTGTTTCACGGTGCAAAGCGGTCAGATTTCAAAATTGCAGATATCTGAATCCAAGTAAGAAAAAATACCATATTCAAAATTTAAGCGTACGAATACTGGAGGGCAATTATGAAACAAAGACATGAAGGAGCATGGAATGAGTTTGAAGGCAAAAGAGTGCTGGTTACTGGAGGAACCAGAGGAATGGGTCAGGCCATCGTAAAGAGGCTTTCAGACGGTGGGGCGGCTGTACTGACTACCGCCCGTTCCGAACCTAGCGTTCGGGTCGGCTCCGGCTTGTTCGTTCAAGCCGATATTGCGACGTCTACAGGCGTCGACAAGGTGGTTCAAGGTGTACAGGAGCACCTGCATGGAATTGACATCGTGGTGCACTGCGTAGGCGGTTCGACCACACCCCCTGGAGGGGCGCTTGCCTTAACCGACGAGGATTGGGTTCAAGCCTTGAATTGGAATCTTCTCGCAGCGGTTCGTTTGGACAGGGGGCTGCTGCCGTACATGGTAGAGCAGGGATCAGGTGCCATCATTCATATCACTTCGATACAGAGACGCTTGCCGCTCTATGAAACCACGCTGGCTTATGCCGCGGCGAAGGCTGCCCTTGCCAATTACAGCAAAGGGTTATCCAACGAGTTTTCCCCGCGGGGCATTCGAATTAACGCCGTATCGCCCGGATTCATTCAGACGGAGGCTGCAGATGCCATGATCGACCGGATTGCGTCGGTATCAGGAAGCCGAGAAAGTGCGCTCCAGGAATTGATGGATTCGCTCGGTGGGATCCCTTTAGGACGTCCCGGGCTTCCGGAAGAGGTAGCCGAGCTGGTGGCATTTCTTGTATCGGACAGGGCGTCATCCATAACGGGAAGCGAATATGTGATCGACGGCGGCACCATACCAACCGTCTAATGATAAGATCTAGCGTGAGAACAGTGGTACTTCATCATCCATAGGTAAAACAGGCTATCCGGAGAACTTTAGGCGCTCTGCGATAGCCTTTTTTTTCGAGTGGGTCCGTCGCCAGCGATCGGCGGAAAGTGGCCATATTGCATTTTAACAAATGGGTCGCTCCAGATGCGTTATATCCCGATATGGATCGGAAGATCGTTGTATAGTAAGCGCTTTACCCGCGCTTCTATAATGGTAGCAAGCTGTAAAAGGCGCTTGATGCGATAGCGTCCTGAATGCAGCACAGATGCACGCAGAAGGAGGCAATCCACAGATGTTAGGAAGCAGCGATACGGCGGTGAACGTGGGGGTGAATGCCGAAACTCACATTCGCTTGGCGAATGGTCTGGTGGCCATCGAGGTGGATTTGGAAAAAGGCGGTTACGCCTACGCAGGCAGCAGGGGATTCGCTCTGCAAGAAGTACGAAGCGGCTTTCGATGGCAGGGCCGGGAATACCATACGGGACATTACGACCGCCACTATATGATGGGGCAGCCGGAGAAGATCCAAGATTCGTTCGGAACAGGAATCCATGCCGTGATTAAGCATGAATCCGATCTGCTCCCAGGACTGGAACAGCATTTTTACGTCTATGAAGGGGCTGCATCTTTCATCACACGTGTCGTCATTGTCGGTCAGGAGGACTTAAAGGTAAACCGCATCGCAGTGGTGAAAACCGATAGCGTATCCAGCGGGAGCGAGACGGTTCCGGCAGAAGCGCTGCATGTGCTGCGCGTGCCTTATGACAATGACAAATGGGTGCGCTATCTGACGGAGACGGCCCCGCTGGAGACGGAAAGCTACGAAGTGACGGCCTTGTTCCAGCCGAATAGCCGCAATGGATTGATTATGGGATCGATCAGTCATGACGTGTGGAAGACCGGCATTCGCGTGAAAGGGGAAACGGCAGGCAAGCTGGATGAACTGGAACTGTACGCTGGCGCGGCCGACATCATGACCCGAGATTCCCAGCCGCATGGCTACGTAAGAGGAACGCGCGTCGCATCTCCGCTGGTTATGGTAGGGGATTACGACGATTACCGGACAGGACTCGAGGCGTATGGGGAAGCGAATGCAAAGGTAGCGCCTGCACTGAGCTGGGCAGGCGGCGTCCCGATTGGCTGGAACAGCTGGTCGGCCGCCATGAGCACGCTAGATTACGATCTCTATGTGGCGACAAGCGATTTTCTGAAGCGGGAGGTTCAGCCGCAGGGCTTTCATAACGAGGATACCCTGTACATGAATTTCGATGCGTTCTGGGATCGCCTGACGCCTGCCGAGATGGAGAATGCCTTGAAAAGGGTCCGCGAAAACGGGCACAAACCCGGTACATACTGGACGCCGTTTGCTTTCTGGGGAAGTCCGGCTGGGTTCGGGAACCCCGTGGAGGGCACCGATGGGAAGTACACCTATGGCGATATCCTGCTTCGCGACCAGGATGGCGAGATTTTGCCGGATGTTGACGGCGGACTTGCGATTGATCCTACGCATCCCGGGAACCTGGCGCGAATCGATTGGTTCATGGGTAAATTCGTTTCCGAGGGATTTGAGTATATCAAGCTGGACTTCATGGCTCACGGGGCTCTTGAGGGCAAGCATTACAACCCGAATATTACGACAGGGATCGCTGCGTATAATTACGGCCTGTCGTATCTGACGGAAAAGCTCTCCCCGGAGCGGATCGGCAGACCGTTCTTCATCAACCTGTCGATTGCCCCGCTGTTCCCTTATTCCTATGCGCACAGCCGCAGAATTTCCTGCGATGTATTCGGAACCATTAAGGATACGGAATATTTGCTGAACTCGCTGACGCACGGGTGGTGGATGAACGATACGCTGTACCGCTTTAACGATCCGGACCATGCCGTGATCTATAAAAGCTTCAACCAGGATTCGACGACCCGCCATGAAGGGCGAAGCCGTCTGACCGCGTCCGTGATCTCGGGAACGGTGCTGCTGCTGGGCGATGACTTCCGGCATGAGGAAGCGGCATGGCGCGCCAAGACCTGGTTGGGAAATGAGGCAATCACTGAGATTGCCCGATTGGGTAGAACCTTTGTGCCCGTAGAGGGGAATCTAGGGAAAGAGGCTGCGGATACGTTTGTACTGACACATCCAAGCGAACCGGGAACAACGTATATTGCCGTATTTAACTTTGACGGGGCCGAGTCCGTACAGAAGACGGTTTCCTTGGAACGCTGCGGCCTAGAGGCGCACGCTTCCTACACGGTCCTGGATTTGTGGGAAGGTACGGCAGGTCAAGCGCACGGCACACTTACGGTCGAGCTGTCCCCAGCCGAATCGAAAATCCTAAAGGTTAGCCAAATTCAATGAATAGAAGGAGGAGAGGTTCAGTGCGTATTTATCCGTTCAAATTCTTCCAAAAGCCATTCATGCTATTCTTATCGATTCTGTTAGCGGGGGCTATGCTAGGCAGCTCCTTGGCTTCGGCAGAACCGCAGCCGCCGAGTCAAACGGCCGGAGGCATCCTTTCCTACGAGGCCGAGGCATCTCAGAACTCGTTTACCGGCAATGCAGGAGCGGTCGATTGCGGCTTCTGTTCAGGCGGGCAAAAAGCCGGCAATCTATACGGCGGCTCCACGCTGACGTTCAACGGGATACAGGCCGATAAGGCCGGTATCTACAATATGAACATGTTCTACATCTCCGGGGATTCCCGCGCGGCTTCGATCTCCGTGAACGGAGCGGAGAAGGAGAATTTCAGTTTTCCGAAAACAGCGGATTGGAACACGATCGGCACCTATCAGATTCAAATTTACTTGAATCAGGGCAGCAACACGATTCTGTTCGATGACGCAGGCGGATACTCGCCCGATTTTGACAAGATTGAGCTGACCTTTGATTCAGTCGGCGATGACGGATCAGGCCCTGATGGAAGCATTGGCGATTTAGGCAAGCAAAAGAAAGCCACGAGCTATGGCTCCATCACCCTAACCGAGTATGCCAACGGCTTCAAGGTGTCCAATCCGACGTATGAGCTGCTGTACAATACCTCGACCGGATTGTCCCAATACAATTGGAACGGCAAAGCGGTTGCCAAGGGGTTATACAGTGAGATCCAGCTCGATCGGATGGTTGCAAGCAAGGATTATAAACATCATAAATTCTATAAAAATCAAGTGGTCCCATTCCAGGATGCTACCGGCAAGGGCATCAAGGTGACGGTCGTGAATGAGGATGGGGGAATGCCATCGCTCAGCCAAATCTATTACGTCTATGAAGACGGGCCATATTTGCTTACGGAAACAGTCGCTACCCACAATTCCGCAATATCTACTGGGAATATCGCACCTATCGCGATGGAAGCGAGGGGCGGCATCGACATCGGCAGCTATGACGATAACCGGGTCCTCGTCGTTCCGTTCGATAATGATGCTTGGTCCAGATACCAGGCGAAGTCGATGAATACCGGCCTCAACAACGGTCTGTATGTCAGTTCGGAGCTGACGGCCATCTATGACAATACGAGCCGGAACGGCCTCGTTATCGGATCGGTGACGCATGACACGTGGAAAACCGGTATCTATTGGAGCGGCTCGAATGACAAATTGAACAAAATGCGCGTATATGGCGGATTTACGTCATCCACCTCCACGTGGGACACGATTCCGCATGGAAAGGTAATGGGCAAGCAGATTGCTTCGCCGAAAATCATGGTCGGCTTTTTCGAGGATTACCGGACCGGGCTGGAGGAATTTGGCCAGGTGAATGCAGCGATCCAGCCTCCATTAGCCTTTGGCGAGGACATTCCTGAAGGCGTTCCGGTCGGCTGGAACAGTTGGGGAGCTTATGCCAGCGATTTGAGCTTTGACAAGGCAGTTTCCGTCTCGAATTATTTTAAAGACCATATTCAGAACCATTCCTTCAACAATGAAGGCGATATCTACATCAATCTTGATTCCTATTGGGATAACATGACGGATCAGCAGCTGACGGATCTGGTTCAGCTCATTCATAGCAATGGACAGAAGGCCGGCATCTATTATTCGCCGTTCGTGTACTGGGGCAACAATATGGAGCAGGAGGTCGAAGGGACCAACGGCAAATATAAATACGGCGATATCGTGCTGCGCGATTTGGAGGGCAACGTGCTGCCAACGCTGGACGGCGCTTATGCCGTGGATCCGACGCATCCAGGCGTGAAGCAGCGGATCGATTATTACATGAATAAGTTCAAGAGCAAGGGCTTCGAATATATCAAAATCGATTTTCTGAGCCATGGGGCAATGGAAGGCAAGCATGATGACCCTAGCGTTCAAACCGGCATCCAGGCCTATAACCAAGGGATGGCTTACGTGAATGAAGTGCTGGACGGCTCCATGTTCATCAGCGCTTCCATCGCGCCGCTGTTCCCAAGCCAATATGCGCACAGCCGCCGCATCTCCTGCGATATCGACGGTAGCATCAGCAGCACGGAATACCAGCTGAACAATCTGACGTACGGCTGGTGGCAGAACGGAACGATCTACCATTATACCGATCCGGACTATATGCACTTGACCAAAGGCGGATCGATCGAAGGCGCGCAGTCTCGCGTTAATGCGGCCGCAATCTCCGGCACGGTCTTCCTGAATTCGGATGACGTAACGGATGCGACGGCACGGCAGTACATGGAAACGCTGCTGACGAATCCGGAAGTAAACGGGATTGCGATGAAGGGCAAGGCGTTCCGGCCGGTAGAAGGCAACACGGGCACGCAGGCAGCGGACGTATTCGTGCTGGACGATCAGGGAACCCACTATGTAGCTGTGTTTAACTATACGCAAAATCCGGCACAGCACACCGTGGATCTCGTTCGGGCCGGTATCGCATCGGAAGGGGCGGCATCCTATACGGTGACGGAAGTATGGAGCGGCCAATCTCAGACGGCGTCTGGCTCTTCGCTGGATGTGGCGCTTAAAGCGGCCGAATCCAAGCTTTATAAAATCGTCCCTAATCCATAACAAGTAATCATCGATTCATCATGTACATCTGCAAGTTCATCGCGGTTCCCGGCTCCATCCGGGAATCGCGATTTCTTGCTTTTGCTGTAAGGGATAGCGCTTGTCTCGATATTGGAAAATCAAATGAAGAGGAGAAAACAACATGTCAGATATGAAGCTTTGGTATAGGAAACCGGCCCGAGGCTGGTCGCAAGGGCTGCCGATCGGCAATGGCCGAATGGGGAATGTGGTGGTATCCACGCCTGACAGAGAAATATGGAATATCACCGAAACCACCTATTGGTCCGGCCAGCCGGAGCCGACTCAAGGACGAAGCAACAGCAAAGGGGATTTGGAGCAGATGCGGCAGCATTTCTTCCAGGGCGATTATCGTGAAGGCAATCGACTGGCCAAGAAGCACCTGGAGCCGGAAAAATTGAATTTTGGCACCAATCTGGGACTATGCCAAGTCGTGCTGGAGTTTGACCATAACGTGAATCCATCCGAAGGCGAGAGACAAGATGCAGCAGCTGAGCCGCTGTTCCATCGGGAATTGGATCTGCAGGAGGCGGTGGCGCGTTCTTTTTGCGAGATCGATGGAGCGGAGATGACGCGAGAGGTATTTGCTTCCCATAACGATCAGGTCATCGTTTCGCGGATCCGCAGCAGCATTGGCTCGTCAGGTGTGTCGTTCCGCATTTCGATTCGAGGGGAGAATGGTCCTTTTCATGTTGCTGTAACCGAAAAGGACACGATCGAATTCCAGGGACAGGCGTTGGAAGGCATACATAGCAATGGGGAGTGCGGGGTGTCCTGCCAAGGCCAGCTTCGGGTCGTAGCGGAAGGCGGGAAGGTGAGTTGCACGGATGACACCATAATCGTGGCCGAAGCGGATGAGGCGGCGATTTATTTTGCGGTGAATACGGATTACCATCAAGAAGGCGAGAACTGGCGTGAGAAAAGCGCGTTGCAACTGGAACAGGCTGCGCTCCTGGGATATGACGCGCTGAGAGCCAAGCATCTGGCGGATTATCAGCCGCTGTATGCCCGCGTACGATTGGACCTGGGAAGCTACGAGCATTCCAGTCTGCCTACAGACGAGCGGATCGGCAGGTTCAAGTTGAGCAAGCGGGATGACCCGGCGTTGTTTGCGTTGTTTTATCAATATGGCCGGTACTTGACGATTAGCGGGTCACGACAAGACTCCATCCTGCCCATGCATTTGCAAGGTATATGGAATGACGGCGAAGCCAACAAGATGGCCTGGAGCTGCGACTATCACCTGGATGTGAACACCCAGATGAATTATTTTCCGACGGAGGCCGCGAACCTGAGCGAGAGCCATGAGCCGCTCATGCGGTATATCCAGCAGCTATCGGTGGCCGGACGCTCGGCGGCGCGCCATTATTACGATGCCGAAGGCTGGGTGGCCCATGTCTTCTCCAATGCCTGGGGATTTGCGTCACCGGGGTGGGGGACTTCCTGGGGGCTTAACGTGACGGGCGGACTATGGATCGCGACACATATGATGGAGCACTACGCGTACAACCGTGATCAGGCTTTTTTGGAAGAGCTGGCTTATCCCGTCCTGAAGGAGGCTGCGGCCTTTTTCATGGATTATATGACGGTACATCCGAAGTATGGTTGGCTGGTGACAGGTCCGTCGAATTCGCCGGAAAACAGCTTTTATACCGGCAATCTGGAGGATGGCCATCAGCAGCTGTCCATGGGCCCGACCATGGATCAGGTCCTGGTCCGGGATCTGCTGGCGTTCTGCGTGAAGGCTGCACAGACGCTGGGCATGGATGAGGAGCTTCAGCAGAAGTGGCAGACGGCGCTGGATCAATTGCCTCCGCTGATGATCGGCAAGAAGGGGCAATTGCAGGAATGGCTGGAGGACTACGAGGAGGCACAGCCGGAGCACCGCCATCTGTCGCATCTGTTTGCCTTGTATCCCGGCAGCCAAATCACGCCGCATCGTACACCGGAACTCGCTGCGGCAGCCCGAGTGACATTGGAGAACCGGAACAGCCGGGCCGACCTGGAGGATATCGAATTTACCGCGGCCCTGTTCGGACTCTTCTACGCCCGATTGCATGACGGAGACCAGGCCGTGCAGCATATCGCCCACCTGATCGGGGAGCTGTGCTTCGACAACATGCTCAGCTACTCCAAACCCGGCGTAGCCGGAGCCGAGGCCAACATCTTTGTCATCGATGGCAACTTCGGCGGCACCGCCGCCATTGCGGAAATGCTGCTGCAGAGCCACGAAAGCGAGATTCATCTCCTGCCCGCACTGCCGACGATGTGGCCGACGGGCAGCGTAACAGGGCTGAAGGCGAAAGGGAATATTGAGGTGGATATGAGCTGGGAAGATGGGAAGCTGGTTGAGGCGAGGGTGAAGGGGAATGAGGAAAAGAGTGTGCGGGTGTTTTATGGGGGGAGGGAGATGGAGGTGGGGTTTGAGAAGGTGTTCGTGGTGAGGTCTTTGCAGAAAATGGAATATGAGAGTTAAAAGGGACTACTAGCAAGTGCGGGTATATAGAAATAATAGGTGAGTATAAAGATTTAAACGAATTATTTATCAGAATGGATCAATTGAAACTTTTATGATTGGTGTTGAAGAGCCTCTAGAATAATTTCTAGAGGTTTTCAAATTGGAGAATTTTAGTTCTTTTGGAAGGGGAGAATCGAACTATGTCGAAAACATTATTATGAGTATAAATATTGAGCTTAAATAGGAGGTTGTAATGAATTATCAAGTTAATTGGGAGCACGAGCATATATTGAAAATTAATCGTTCAATTTTTACGTACGATGAATCAAATGAGATTAGTTCAGAAGAATCTAGAACTATTGTAGAACCATGGCTTTCCGCAATTTTTCAAAGCGAACATCTCTCTATTTTACTTGGGGCTGGATTAACTACTGCTGTTACATCTATAGCTAAATTGCCTGCACAAGGTATGTCAAGAATTGAGTTTGAAGGACCCTATAAGGATAAGATTAGAGACTATGCAGATATTAAAGCAGAAGTCAATGGTAGAGGTAAAGCAAACTTGGAAGATGATTTAAGAACAGCATTTGAGCTGTTAGCTGGCCTTCAGATTAGTGGTTTGGAGATTGAAGCTCGAAATTTGAGAGCAGTTATAGATGATCAAATGTTACAGTTCATAACCGCAGTCTTAAAAACTGAAGAAACATTTAGAAGAGCACTTGAATCAGGTTACATTAACATTGAAAGTAAGTTATCGAGATTATTTGAGAGTACTGCGGAAAGAGAAATGGGGAGTGAAATAGTTTTAGCGGAGGTGGCATTAAATTATTTAAAATCTTTCCTCACTAGTTTTGCAAGTCGAACAGCAAGTAGAGACCGATTAAATATTTTTACGACCAACTATGATCGCTTTATTGAGTATGCTTGTGATATGGCGGGAATTTTATTGCTGGATCGTTTTGTTGGAAAGATAGCTCCTGTTCTTCGCTCTACTAAACTAGAGTTAGATTATCATTACAATCCACCAGGGATTAGAGGAGAACCACGTTATGTAGAGGGAGTTGCACGCCTTATTAAAATGCATGGATCAATTGACTGGCAGTTTCAAGGAAAGCAAATTGTTAAAGAACCATTAAGATTTGGAGCATCGCATTTTTTTAATGATACTACACCTGACTTAGCTGTTATATACCCAAATTCCTCAAAAGATATCGATACAGATTTTTATCCTTATGCTGATATGTTCCGGGACTTTTCCTCTGCTCTTTGCCGTCCTAACTCTGCACTTGTAGTGTACGGTTATAGCTTTGGTGACTCACATATTAATCGAATAATTGAGGATATGTTAACTATTCCATCTACACATTTAGTTATTATTGCTTATGAAGATAGTGCAAAAAGGATTAATAGATTTTATGAAAAGCATAATCCTGCCCAAATCACTCTATTAATTGGAAGTCACTTCAGTGATTTGAGGAATTTGGTGGATTATTATTTACCTAAAGCTGCAATAGATAAGATATCTGCAAGAGCCCATGAATTGAAAGAAAGAAGAGGAGATATTTCTCACCATAGTGAGGCAGGTGATGAAGATGAATAATATTACTGATTTTGATTATCTTCGGAACTTAACCGTGGGTACAGTCGAGTTTGTTAGTCCATTAGAAATTAAAGTTTTACTTGAAATGAATACACCACATAGTACAGCATTCAATGCAGGATTTCCAGTTTCATTTCCGAAAATTAATGGATTTGTTATCGTTCCAAACGAAGCAGGGGCAATAGTTGGTACAATTTCTTGGATAGGCATTGAAAACTCAATTTATCCTAAGAGAAACGGTCTTAAAGATTTCGATCTTATTGACCTACCATTTCCACAAAGGAAAATGTCGGTTAGCTTACTAGGTACTTTAAAATTCAAACGTAATGATTGTTTTGAATTTGAAAGAGGGGTTTACCAGTTTCCTTCTGTTGGTGATGTTGTTGCCATTCCTACTAAAGAACAAATGGAGGCTATAATAGAAAATCGTGAAGAAAACGCTCGTGTAATTATCGGAACAGCACCTGTTGCAGGTAATGCACCTGTTAAAATTAATCCTGATATTTTGTTTGGTCGGCATATTGCTGTTTTGGGTAATACAGGGAGTGGTAAATCTTGTTCAGTAGCAGGACTAATAAATTGGTCAATTGGTGCAGCAAAAAAAGATAAAAATAATGAAAAACCTTTAAATGCAAGATTTATCGTCCTTGACCCAAATGGTGAATACTTTAACACTTTTGATCATATCGGAAAAGTGAGAAAGTTTAAGGTTAATTTAGACCAAGAATTAATTGAAATAGCAAGTCAACTAAAAGTTCCAGCTTGGATGTGGAATAGCTACGAATGGAGTTCAATAGTACAGGCTAGTGGGAAGTTGCAACGTCCGATACTGAGAAGGGCTTTGCGAGAATTAAGGAATGGGGAAACGAAAGAGGATAAACTTTCATCTCTAAATCGAATGTTAATCTCCTATAATACATCTTTGTTAGGTGACCTAAAGGCCGGAGCGAAAGTTCTTGCAGAGTTCCCGGGGAAAAGAAATTTAGGAGAGAAAATCTTAACATTAAAAGATGAACTGAACAATTTTAAAGATGAAGAATATGTAGAGCCAAATCTAAGAACAAAAATGGATAGCTTATTAATATCTATAAATAGCATCCTTGAGCGAAGATATGCTCCTTATCCTGATAAATCCGATACAACTAAAATGATCTCAAATTTTAAGAATTTTAATTCTGCTGAAATTGAAGATCTTATCAAAGAAATCAAGGAAGTTACGAGTATTTTCAAAGAAAATTTAAAGTATAAGGGTTTAAACGAGGATACTCCCATTTCCTTTGATATATCAAATTTGTCTGTTCATATTGAACAAATTTCAATTGAGCAAAATGCTCTTCATTTTCTGGATTTTTTAATTATGAGAATTCAAACCATGTTAGCAGATGCTAAAATGACTTCTATTATTAATCACCATGAAGAAATAACATTGGAACAATGGTTAGGGGAATACATTGGTGATGATGGAGGTAGAAATGGTGAAATTGTCGTTATTGATTTATCTCTTGTTCCTTCTGATATTATACATCTAGTAGTTGCTGTCATGTCCCGTATAATTTTTGAATCACTACAGAGATATAGAAGACAAAGGCAAGAATCACTCCCTACCGTCTTGGTTTTGGAAGAAGCACATAACTTTATCACGCGTTACTCCCACAATACAGAAGAGATCTCACCTGCAATTATGTGCACACAAGTTTTTGAACGAATAGCAAAAGAAGGAAGGAAATTTGGTCTAGGGCTTATGCTTTCCTCCCAAAGGCCATCAGAATTGTCGTCAACAGTGCTTTCACAATGTAATACTTTTTTGCTCCACCGTATTGTAAATGATCGTGATCAAGAATTAGTTAAGCGTCTTGTACCTGATAATCTCGGGGCAATGTTAAATGAACTTCCTGTACTTATGACTGGTAAAGCTATACTAATTGGTGCCGCTTCTTCTATCCCAGTTCTGGTTGAGATGAAACGTCTCAGTAATAAAGAACGTCCTCAATCATCTGACCCTGATTTTTGGAATGTCTGGACGGGAAGATCCAAGAGAGAAATTGATTGGAGTGGTATAGCTAAAGAGTGGCAAGAAGAGTGAAGCATCGTGAGGGATCTAATTTCTCAGGAACATTTAACAAAGATATTGTGCTCTTTTAGGGTTAAATCTTTATTTCTTTTATATAGATAGTTTATTTGTATTCATTACGTTTCATTCCTCTCACAAACGATATAAATGAGCCCTTACCCCTCCCGGGTAAGGGCTTCTCTTCTTTCCCCACAATCTAACTCTTTATAGCCCCCATCATAATCCCCTTCACAAAATACCTTTGCACAAACGGATATACCATAATGATCGGCAGCGTGGCGACCATGGTCACCGCCATCCGGATGCTTTCGCTGGAGACCGGGATCCGTTTGGAGCCCTGCGCCAGCTGCTGGGCGTCGGACATCATGCCGGCGGTTTGGAACTGGTTGAGGATTTTGACCAGGACGGCCTGCAGGGTCTTGAGCTCCGGCTTGTAGGTATACACATAGGAGTCATACCAGGAGTTCCAGTGGCCGATAGCCAGGAACAGGCCGATCGTGGCAAGCACCGGCACGCACAGCGGCATGATGATGCGGAAGAACGTCTGCAGGTCGTTCGCGCCGTCGATTTTGGAGGATTCCTCAATTTCGCCGGGGATCTGCTCCATGAAGGTGCGCACCAGAATCATCAGGAACACGCCGATTAAGCCAGGGAAGATGTAGACCCAGAAGGAGTCGATCAATCCCAGGGATTTGATGATCATATACGTCGGGATCAGTCCGCCGCCGAAATACATCGTGAACACAAAGAAGAAGGAGAAGTATTTCCATCCAAGGAGATTGCGCTTGCTGAGCGGATAGGCGAGCAGCGTGATGAAGAAGATGGATACTGCGGTCCCGACGATGGTACGCAGCACGGTAATCTTAATGGCGCTCCAGATTTCCGGATTCCGGAAGATGGTCAGGTAACTCTCGATCGTTGGCACGCGCGGCCAGAAGTACAGATTGCCCCGCATCGTATCGGTCGCATCGTTCAAGGAGATGACCAGGATGTTCCAGAACGGATAGAAGGTGACGAGAAAGATGCCGGTCAGGAACAGGTATAAAGAGGCATCGAAGATACGCTCGGGCACGGTTTTTTTGCTTAACATGGATGTACCTCCTTATGGTTTAGAATAGGGACTGCCCGTTCAGCTTCTTCGCCGTATAGTTGACGATGACCACGATGATGAACGCCACCACGGAGCTGAACATGCCGACGGCTGCCGCATAGGAGAACATGCCGTTCTGGATACCATAGCGGAACGAATAGGTGGACAGGACGTCGGAGTAATCCCGCGTCAGGTCATTGCCGAGCAGGAAGTGCTGGTCGAAGCCCGCGTTCAGGATGCCGCCAAGCGCCAGAATCAGCAGAATGACAATGGTTGGCTTCAGGTGAGGCAGAGTGATGTAACGGATCTGCTTAAAACGGTTGGCGCCGTCGACCTTGGCCGCTTCATAGAGCTCCTGGTTGATCGACGAAATGGCCGCCAAATACATGATCGAGCTGTAGCCCATATCCTTCCACGTATTGCCGAGCGCGACGATCCACCAGAAGTACTTGCCGTTCTGCAGGAATAAAACGCTTTCATCGGTAATATGGAGGAATTTCAAAATGCCGTTAATGGCACCATCCGAGGAGAGCAAGGTCACGATGATGTTGGCCGCGATAACCCAGGATATGAAATAGGGAAGATAGGAGGCGGTTTGCACCGTCTTTTTGAATTTCACATTTTTGATCTCATTAATCGCGATGGCGATCAGGATTGGCATCGGGAAAGAGAAGAGAAGCGTGATCAGCGTGGAGGCCAGCGTATTTCGCATGACAATCCAGAAGTCGCCGTTGTTGAAGAAGTAACGGAACCACTCCAGGCCGACGAACTCGCTCGAAAACAGGGTCGACCAGAAGCCGCCGAGCGTCGGCTGGTAATTGACGAAGGACATGTATAGACCAACCATGGGCGTATACGCAAACACAATGGCCCAGATCAGTCCGGGCAGCATCATCAGGAATAAATACTTCTGCTGCTTCAGCATCGCCCAGCGGCTTTTTCGATGAGGACTTAAGTTCAAGTCACTCCGCGTCTGTAAGGTTGTAGCAGGTTTCATATGGGGCACCTCGCATCTCAAGTTAACTCAAATTATAAGACTCCGAAAAAATGAGTGTCGATATGACAATGTAACGAAAGATGCTTGAAAATAACTTACATTGCTTGTTCCCATAGTTAAAATAACGAAATCGCTATAATATTAAGGGATAAAGCCGACACAGGGGGTATGAGCATGTATAGCATTTTTCTCGTAGATGACGAAGAGCTAGAGCTAGAGATGATCCGAGATTATATTCGTTGGGAAGAGATGGGGATATACGTGGCCGGAACAGCCCTGAACGGTAGGGATGCCCTTGAGAAGATCGAGGTGATTCAGCCCGATATCGTATTGACGGACGTCCAGATGCCCGTCATGAACGGGCTCGATATGGCGAAGCGGGTGAGTGAGTTATTCGACTGGATTCAGTTCGTCTTCCTGACTGGACATGATGAATTCAATTATGTGAAATCAGCCTTAAACGTGGGAGCCGTCGGCTATTTATTGAAGCCGCTGGATCTGAGCGAAATTGTAAGCGTTATCGATAAAGTCAAGCGGCGCTGCGAGGAAGTGCGGATGAAGAACCGCTCCATTCGCGTGACCAAATCCAATATCGTACGAGAGATGATGTTCGAGCAGAACGAGGAGCGATTCCGAAACCTCGCTGCCAGCTACCATAAGCTGTCCCGCCATACGGAGCCGAGAACGTATACCCTTACACTGCTCGGCCTCGATGCTCCGCACGCTGCACAGCCGGGGCTGTCTCTCGAAGATGGCATGGCGCGCCTGCAGACACATATGGAGGAGTGGCTTGCGGACAAGAAGCTGGAGGCGGATCTGGTCATTTGCCGGGAAGGCGAGCTGGGCATCTTCATGGATGCTGCCAGTCATCTGAGCCGCTTTACGTGGGAGGATTTGCTGAAGCAGATGCAGGATGCGCTGGGCTTTACGATGACCGCGGCCGTGAACGAGGAGCCGGAAGAGCTGTCCCGCATTCAGGATTTATACCGGGAGACGCGGCTGATGCTGGAGGAGATGTTTTACGTCGGGAACGGGAGAGTCATCTATGCCAAGGACGTGTTGCGGCAGCTGGAGAGCCGGCAAATTCCTCCTTTCCAAGAGACGGCCTATTTCGAGGACATTCATCAGCTGGCATCCGAGCAGGCCGCGCAGAAGCTGCGGGATTATTTCAACCGGCTGGTGATGCTGCGGATCCGAAAAACCGAAGTGTGCGATTTTGCCATCGGACTGGTGGAGCGTCTGCTGGAGGGGATCCACGAGCCGATCACGGAGAGCCACAAGCGGGCGGAGCTTTACCAATCCATCTATCAGTGCCGAACCATGATTGAAATCGAAGCGATCATCATGGATTACGCCGGGCATGCGATTCGGACGCTGGAACACCGGTTCATGGACAAAAATGCCAGGCTGGTGCACCAGGTGCGCACGACGATCGACCAGACCTATCACCAGGCCATCACGATCAACAGCTTGTCCGATCAGGTATATCTGTCTCCCAACTACCTGCGTTCCATCTTTAAGGAGAAAACCGGCATGACGATCCATGATTACCTAACCAAAATCCGGCTGAACAAAGCCAAGGAGCTGCTCGCCGACGATTCGCTCAAAGTGCAGGACATCGCCCAAAGGGTCGGTTATGAGAGCACATCCTACTTCATTTCCTTATTCTTAAAAAGCCAAGGAGTTACGCCGAATGAATACCGCAAAAACATCTAGCCCGTCCGGCCCGTGGAGCCGTCTGGCAGGGGCTTTCCCGTTCGCGCACTTACGCGCATACACCAACTGGCGGCTCCGGCACAAGTTCTTTTTCATCTTTCTGATCGTCATCATCCTGCCGTTCTCGCTGCTGATCTATTATTCGTATTCTTCGACGCGCAGCACGATTACGGAGCATACCTATACGGCCTTGGGCGGATCGCTGGCACAGATTAACACCAACGTGGAGAAACGGCTGGAGTATTATAATCAGCTGTCGAACATCCTTTACATGGATGCGCAGCTCCGCAATTATCTGTCTACCGACTATGAGCAGGCGTATTATTATTTGGATGCTTTCCAATATATCAACCGGACGCTGCCGTCTCTGATGACCCTGAATGCCAACATTCTGGGTATCACGATTTATACGGGGAACCATACGCTTTATTCCGACGGCCAATACGTCAAATATACGGAAGAGATGCCTTCGGCGATGGAGGAACAGGTGCTGGATGCCGCCGGCAGTACGGTGTACTTTCATTCCGAGGATTTCAGGGCCAATGATGCACATATCACCATAGCCCGTTCGTTAAGCTATTTCAGCCTGCAGCATCCGTACGGGATTTTGACTATGGACATTAACGCAAACGAATTCTATTCTTTGATCAAAATGGAGAACGACAACAAAAGCGTCTATATTATCGACGAGTCTGGCGGCGTGATCAGCACGGGGGATCAGAACCTCCAATCGAACCAGCTGTTCGACGTGTTTCCGATTCAGGAGCGGATGACCCAGGATGCGGGTTCATTCGATATTAGGATTAACGGGCAGGAGCGTTTTTTTACGTATAAAAAGCTCAGTAACGGCTGGTCCACCGTCATCACCGTGCCCTACGACGAGCTGCTGGCCAATGCGAATCAGGCGACCAAGAATGTCATCTGGTTCTCCGTACTGGCGATTGGCATGGCCATCCTGCTGCTTTATTTTACGACCAAGGTCATGACCAAGCGGATCGAGGTGCTGCTGCAGCAGATCCGGAAGGTGGAGCGCGGGGATTTTCGGCTGTCGATTAAGCCGATGGGGCATGACGAGATCGGCCAGGTGTCCTTTGCGTTCAATAAGATGGCATCAACCATCCAATCCCTGATCCATGACGTGTACGTGAAGGAGATTGCAAGGAAGGAGTCGGAGCTGAATACGCTCCAGGCCCAGATCAACCCCCATTTTCTGTACAACACCTTGTCATCCATCTCTTCCCTGGCGATTAAGGAAGGGGCTATGCAGGTGTATCAAATGGTCAATTATTTGGCCAAGTATTACCGGGTGTCGCTGAATAAAGGGAAACGCATCATTCTGCTGGAGCAGGAAATCAACCTGGTGAAGAATTATGTCGCGATCCAGAAGATCCGGTTCCGGGACAAGCTTCATATGCATTACGACCTGGATGAGCAGCTGTTCGGGAACACGACGATCAAGCTGATTCTGCAGCCCTTCATCGAGAACTGCATCAATCATGCCATTGGGGACGAATCGGGAATCAACATTAACGTGAAGCTGAGGCAGGAGGGGGACGACATCTTGCTCCGGGTCATCGACGACGGCATCGGGATGACGCCGGAACAACTCGATCATGCGTTGAACAAATCGGATAATCTGTCGGGCTACGGCGTGAAAAACGTGGATGACCGGATCAAACTCACCTACGGGGAAGAATATGGCGTCAGCATCTTCAGCCGGCTCGGCATCGGAACCGCGGTGACCATTCGGATACCTGTAATCTCCGATAGGCATCCTGCAAACGAACGGGACCCGCAGCAGGCGTTACCCTGAATGAAAGACATTTTGCATCATGGATTGTAAGATTGCGTTATAGATCAATGAACTCCCGATTTTTACAATGATAGATATATTCGAGCACATGAATATGACGACCTTAGAAAGGGGTTCAGGGAATGAAGAAACTAAAATTGATTCTGGCAGCAGCGCTCGTTATGACAACGCTTTCGGCTTGCGGCGGCAACCAGAAGGCGGCATCGGGCGGAGACAGCGGCACGGAGACGGACAGCAATGCGCCGATCACGTTAACCTGGTTTGACCAAAACACGGGGGATGCCTTTACGAATCCGGTCGCTAAAGTGATAACGGAAAAGACGGGCGTCACCGTCGAGATCCAGCAGCCTACGGGCAATCCGGTCGAGAAGCTGAATCTGATGCTGGCCAGCGGCGATCTTCCGGACGTTATTTTGATGAGTCGTGGAAGCGATATCATGAACAAGTATATTACCTCCGGCGCGGTGATTCCGCTGAATGATCTGATCGAAGAGCACGGACCGAATATCAAAAAAATGTACGGCGACACGCTTGCCAAAACCCGAAGCGAGGACGGCAACAATTATTATTTCTCCAACTGGTACGGCTTGGAGCAGTACCCGGTGTTCGGATTCATGATGCGCATGGACATCATGAAGGAGCTGGGCGTCGGCGATAAAGTGAACAACGGCGAGCCGTTTACCGCGGAGGAATTTGAGCAGCTGCTCGTCAAGTTCAAGGAGAAATATCCGACCATCGACGGCAAAGAAAGCATTCCGATGACGCTCAACGGCGAGAATGTCGGAGCGGTGACCGGCAGCTTCAAGGGCATGTACGGCATGATGCCGTATTATGAAACGAACGGAGAGCTGAAGAAGGACGTCCGCGATCCGCATTATCTCGAAATGGTTAAATTCCTGAACTCCCTGTACCGCAAAGGCCTGCTCGATAAGGAATGGGCGACGATGAAGACTAAGCAGTTCGAGCAGAAGCTCGGCAACGGCAACGTATTTGCCACGGCGGAAGCGCTCTGGAATGTAGGCAATGCGAATGCGCTGCTCAAAACCGAAGCAGCCGATAAGGCTACAGAGGAAGAGCGTCAGTTCTACCAATATAAAGTGCTGGCGCCGGGCGTGAAGCCGGAAGAGGCCACTTACGGACCGAAGAGCTCTCTTGGCTGGGACGGCGTCGCCATCAGCCGCTCCAACAAGGATCCGGTGCGTACGATGAAGCTGCTGGATTTCCTGGCCAGCGAGGAAGGCCAGTATCTGCTGATGTGGGGAGTAGAGGGCGAGCATTGGGACATGAAGGACGGCAAGCATGTGCCAAGACAAGAAGTGCTGGACGCCTTCAAGAAGAATTGGGATGAAGCTTCCCGTACGACGGGCATTCGCAAGTGGACCTGGATGATCAAGAACGGTCCCGGCGAGGACGGAACCCCGTATGACCTGATGGGCCGTTACCAGACCGATCCGGTCACGGATCTGGCGATCAAGAACCTGGCCGATACGTCGTTTGATACGGCACCGTATGACAATCTGGGTCCGGCTGGCGGAACGCCGGAAGCCATTATGGAAACGAAGGTGAACGACACCATCAATAAATATTTCCTGAAAATGGCCCTGTCGCCGTCCGAGGACCAAGTGGTGGAATCCTATAACCAGATGATGGCCGAGATCGAGGCGGCTGGCCTGGCCAAGCTGGAAAAGATTTATACGGACAACTTCAACAAACGTCAAGAGCTGTGGGGCAAATAATCTGACCAAGGGGAGTCAAAAGATGCTTCGTCTTTTGACTCCTCCTTTTTTTCTTGCGCAGGCATAAACCAGATCAACACGAATCGGAAGGATGATATTCTGTGAACATTCAATACCAAGAACAGTTTCGCGTGTTTGCGATACAAACCGATAACAGCTCCTATCTGTTCGGCATCAACGACAGCGGCAATCTGCAGCATCTCTACTGGGGGGAGTCCGTCGCGATCGAAGACGCTGCGCCGCTGCTGAGGCCGAGATCCCACAGCTCGTTTGACGCGGAAGTCCATTCGGAGGTGGAGGAATACAGCTTCTGGGGCGGCGTCAAATACAGCGAGCCCAGCCTGAAGGTCCGCATGCCGGATGGCGTGCGCGACTTGGCGGTTCGTTATGCCGGGCACCGCACGCTGCAGACGGAAGGCAGGGAGACGCTAGTCATCGTCTTGAAGGACGAAGCGTACCCGCTCGAAGTGGAACTGTCCTACCGGGCGATTCCCGAGTGCGACCTGATCGAACGTTCAGCCCGGATCGTCAACCGCGGCGAGGCGGATATCGTGCTGGAAAATACGCAATCCGCGGCATGGGTCATCCCCTATCTGGCGGATTACCGGCTTACGCACGTGACCGGGAAATGGTCCGGCGAATTTCAGCTGCGCAGAACCTTTCTCACCGAAGGGAAGAAGGTGCTGGAATCCCGCAGGGGCTTTACGGACAGCCACGCTAACCCGTGGTTTGCGATGGATGACGGACATGCCACGGAGTCGGCGGGGCAGGTCTGGTTCGGCGCGCTGGCCTGGAGCGGGAACTGGAAGATCACGGCCGAGCGGACGGTGTTCGAGCATGTCCGGGTGACCGGGGGCATCAATGACTTCGACAGCGAGTGGGTGCTGGAAGCGGGAGAAGCCTTCGATACGCCAAGCTTCGTCGGGGGATACAGCAGCGGCGGCTTTGGCGGGATGAGCCGGCAGCTGCATCGCTATCAATACTCGGATGTGCTGCCGGGCAGCCAAACGAGACCGGTCTTGTATAACTCTTGGGAGGCAACATACTTCGATGTCAATGCCAAGGATCAAATGGCTTTGGCCGAAAGAGCCGCGCGTTTGGGCGTGGAATTATTCGTCGTGGACGACGGGTGGTTCGGCGGGCGTAACCATGATCGCGCAGGCCTTGGCGATTGGTTCGTGAACCGGGAGAAGTTCCCGAACGGTCTGGGCGAGCTGATTAACCGGGTGCATGAACTGGGTATGGATTTCGGCATTTGGGTAGAGCCGGAGGCCGTTAATCCAGACAGCGATCTGTACCGGGAGCACCCGGATTGGGTGTACCATTTCGAGACGCGGGAGCGCTCGGAGCTTCGCAATCAGCTGCTGCTGAACATTTCGAAGCCGGAGGTTAAGGCTTACATTGTGCAGTTTATGACGGACCTGCTGGAGAAGCATGACATCAAGTTCATTAAATGGGACATGAACCGGACGGTGACCGAACCCGGCATGAAGGATCATCCGCTTCACCGCCAGAAGGAGATCTGGATTCGCCACGTTAAGAGCCTGTACGAGATTTGGGCGGAGCTGCGGCGCAAGTTCCCGCATGTGGCGTTTGAAACCTGCGCCGGCGGCGGAGCGCGCATCGATCTTGGCATCTTCCGGTATGCCGACCAATCCTGGCCGAGCGATAACACGGATGCCTTTGACCGCCTCAGCATTCAGGAGGGCTTCTCGTACACGTATGCTCCGCGGATGATGACCTGCTGGGTGACGGAGTCGCCGACAGGGATGAATCGCAGACAGGTCTCCCTCAAATACCGCTTCCACAGCGCCATGATGGGAACGCTCGGCATCGGCTCCAACCTGAATGAGTGGAGCGATGAGCTGATTGCGGAATCGGCCGAATATGTGGCACAGTATAAATCCATTCGCCATCTGGTTCAGTTCGGCAGTCAGTATCGCTTGGACTCGATTCGGCATAAAGGCGTAACGGCTGTGCAGTACGGCAGCGAAGACGGCAGCGACAACGTGCTGTTTGCGTTCCTGCACAGCCAGAAGCTGGGCGAACCGCTGCCGCGACTGCGTCTGACCGGACTGCAAGCCGATCAGTCGTATGGCATCGAGGGGCTTGAAGGTACGTGGAGCGGCAGGGCACTCATGAACATCGGCGTTGAGCTGCCGCTGCGCGGGGATTTTGACAGCTTGGTGTATCGCATTCTGAAACAGGGATAAGATATCCTAAAATAGAAAGCGCCGCGTTGTCTAATAGACAATGCGGCGTTTTTTTGCCGTTGCCTTCCATGTTAACTTCAATGTTATGCATGATATTAGATCGCGAGAAAAAGCACCCGATACGTTCAGGTGCTTTTTGGTGTGCCACCGCTTCCGCGTGGCGGTTCTATCCAAACAAAAACAACAGCTTAACGGCATGGATTACTCCAGGCTTTTGCTCAATTTGACAATCTGGTCCCAGCCCTCGTCGATGCTGATTTTACCGAACATGATCGACTGCGTGATGTTATCGTATTCCTTCGTGAAGTTGGCCCAGCCGCCCTTATTCCCGGGGCCGGGGTCAAATGCGGCTCCGTCCTTGGACACCTCGTTAATCAGGCCGAGGGAGCTTTTATCAACGTCCGTAAATTTGGGCTGGAGTGCATCGGCTACGGTTTTGTTGACCGGAATCCCCCGCGAAGTGCCCAAAATTTCTCCGGCTTCCTCGCTGTTGACAAACCAGTCGATGAACTCCTTCGCTTCTTCTTTATATTGGCTGTTGGGGCTGACGCTCCAGTACATGGAGGCTTTCAGCCAGCCGCCGGCCTGCGTTCCCCCCGGCTGGGTCGTTAACGCCATCACGCCGGGTTTTAAGGCATCCGTTCCGCCGAATTCCGCGGCATGCGCGCCCCGAAGCAGAATCTTTTCCTGGATGAGCAGGTCCATTTGCGCGTCCTGCGCTTTATCCGACACGGTCACGTCAGGGGGTGTTACGAGTTGGTCCTTGCGCAGCTCCGCCCATTTGTTCATCCAATCCTTCCAGGTAGCCTCGTCATAATGGAATTTTCCGTCCTTGCTCATGGAGAAGCCTTTGCCCATGCTCAGCTGATACGACATGTAGAATGCGCCATCCGCGGTCAGGTCCCGCGTGAGGTATTGGTCCTTAGCCAGCTTCGGCTTCAGGTCGCGCGCCATGGCGAAAAATTCGTCCCATGTCTTCGGCGGCTGAACGCCGAGGCTGTCCATCATCGTCTTGTTGTACACCATGCCCCAGGCGTTGTTGCCAAGCGGCATTGCGTACAGCTTGCCCTGGTAGGTGCCTGTCTCGAGCAGCACCTTATCGATATGGTCCGCCGGAATGGAGGAGAGCTCCTCCAGCCGTCCGCTGGACGCCCAATCGTTGAACCAGGCAGCATCCATTTGGAAAATATCCGGCGTGTTTTTCCCCGCGGACTGGGTCGACAGCTTGTCTTGATACCCGTCGAACGACTGATACTCCGGTTCGAACGTGATACCCGGGTGCTTTTCAGAGTACAGATCAAGCGCTTTCAGAGTTGCGTCATGCCGGGCCTGAGAGCCCCACCACATGATTCGGAGCTTGATGGATTTGCCGTCTCCCGACACCGCGGATCCGGTTTCTTCTTTCTTGATCCCGCTGCAGGCGGAAAGAACCAGGGACAGTGACAGCACAGCCGCAGCGCCGGCGGCGAGACGGTGCCATGATTTTCTCATTGGAAATGAACCTCCCTTAAGTAACTGATCTTCTTCCTTTACCGTACCAAGTCCAGGGTCCTGCTCGTAGGGGACAAATCAACAAATCATTTCAGTATTTTACGATGATCGAATGAAGGGGGGCGAGATGCTCAGTCGCCAGGAGTAAACGGGACCATCCGTTTAGGCTTTGTGGAACTCGGTGGGACTGCGTCCGGTATGCTTTTTGAACAGGGTGGTAAAGTAGGGAACATTCCGATAACCGACCCGCTCGGCGATTTCGGCGATCAGCAGCTTTTTCTCGAGAACCATGCTCTTGGCTTTTTCCATTCGCACCCTGGTTAGATAATCGCCAAAGGTTTCACCTGTAAACTGGCGGAATAAGGTGCTGAGATAGTTTTTGGAGATATAGACCTGGTCGGCCACATCCTGAAGATGGATGTTCTCGGCGTAATGCTCATGAATGTATTGGATGATATAATCGACCGTTTCCTTATGCTTGAGGTTTTCATTCGGCGTGTAACGCGAACAGATTCGGTTCACTTTTTCCGCTACCCATGCCTTCCACTGCCGGGCATCTTCCAATTGCCCCAGTTCTTTGGTCAATTCGGTAAGGGATATCTCATCGTCGAGCCGGATGCCGGACTCGTACAGGGTAAAGGAGAGGATGGCGAACAGCTGCGTTCCGATGGCGGCAAGCTCGTCGGACTGGAGCTGAGCCGCGCCGCCGTCCTTGCGGAAGAAGTCGTCCAGCGCCAGCAGCGCTCTGGGCTCGTCAAAGGTCCGCACGGCGTCGGCCATCTCCTGGAAGAACCGCACCGGCCGCACGTTCCGGGGTGCTGAACGACGATAGCCGCCTTCGTTATATACGTAGACACAGGGAAGGGCGACATCCGGTTCGCGACGCTCGGCGAGTGCTTGAAACGCTTCTTCGGTGGAGTCGGAGATGGCAAGCCAGTCGTCCTTGCGAAGACTGGCGCCGATGTGCAGCTTGACCTTGAGGAATCGATGCACGGACGAAATGATTCGCCCTGCCAGCGCCAGAACTTCCGAGCGGAACGCTTCCGTCGGCCAGGAGAGGGGCTTATACAGCAGCAGTGCCATATGGTGACTATGCAGCTCCAGGAAATAGCTGCGCAGCCCGTCCTGCCCGGCCAGCTCCTCCACCGTGTTGCCTACGGCGAAACGGAACAGGTGCCAATCCCGGACGGAGATGCCTTCCATGCGTCCCTGCCGCTTGATTTCCAAGGCCAGCATCATATATTGGGCATTCTTCCACCCGAGCCGCTCCAGCATACGGGAGGGATCCGTCAACGGGGAGGAAGTCCCTCCGGTGAGGACGGATTTGACCCATTCCCTTTCCAGATACGGCTCATACTCCATGAGTTGGTTTTGAAGCTCCCGCTCCCTGTCTTCCAGCGCGCGGCGCTCCGCAAGCTCGCGGGTGACGCGCTGCAGCACCTCGCGGATCGTGGTCGGTGAGGCCGGCTTGGGCAAATAATCGTCGACCTGCAGCCGCAGCGCTTTACGAGCGTAGTCAAAATCCGAGTACCCGCTCAAAATGATGATTTTGCCGGTGTACTGCTGCTTACGGAGCTGTTCGATCATGTCGAGGCCGTTCATGACCGGCATATAAATATCCGTAATGATGATGTCGGGTTGGCTTGCTTCAATCAGCCTCAGTCCTTCTTCGCCATCCATGGCCTCCCCGGCGGGCCTTACTCCGAGCTGCTCCCAAGGGATCAGCCGGGACATGCCGCCGAGCACTTGCCGGTCGTCATCCACGATTGCGATGGTCCACATGTATTCTTCCCCCTTCGTGATTGCGCTGCTGATTCAGCTTGGGCCAATAGATCTCCACTTCGGTGCCTGGCGCATCGGTACGGTTGCGAAGCGAAACGCCAAAGGGCGGGCCGAAATAAACCTGAATGCGCTCGGTGACGTTGCGGATGCCGTATCCGCCCGTCGGATGGCGTTTTCGCGTTTTCCAGTCTTTACGCAGCCCGATGCCGTCGTCCCGAATCCAAATCCGGATGCCTCGGTCTTCTACCGTACAAGTCAGATGGATCCGGCCCTGGCGTCTGCCATGAAAACCATGCATAATGGCATTTTCCACAAAGGGCTGCAGGGTCAGCTTCGGAATCATCAGATGCTGTACTTCCTTCGGGCAATCGATGTGCCATTCCAATCCTTCGCCCCACTTGAACTGTTGGATTCTCAGATAGCAATCAACATGCAGAAGCTCTTCCTGAATCGGAATCATGGATTCGCCGCCCGACAGGCCGATGCGAAACATCTGCCCCATCAGCTCGAGCACGCGGCTGATCTTCTCCTGGCCGGCTTCAAGCGCCATCCAGTTCAGCTGATCCAGGGTGTTGTAGAGAAAATGAGGGTTAATCATCGCTTGAAGCGCCTTAATCTCCGCTTCGCGCTGCGCTTTATACTGCTGCTCCAGCGACTGATACAGCGTTTCGATCCGCTCGGTGAGCTTGCGGTAGCCGCTGAACAGGCTGCCGAATTCGTTGCGGTATTCCGTCGGCAGCGGCTGCCCGCGCTTCCCTGGATTGAACGCCTGCATCAGCTGAACCAGCCTCCGGATCGGCCGTGTGAAATTCCGGGAAAGGAACAACGTGAAGAATAGGGACAGCAGAATGGCGGCGGCTCCCACCACGGCCATTGTCCACGCCAGGCGGACACTCCCGCTGGTGATTTCCTTCCAGGGCGTAAGCTCCACCAGCATCCAGCTGCCCGGGGACGTCCGGGACCACACGGTAAGCATGTTCTTCTCCGGCAGTGAGCCGGCGGCGGCCAGCAGCTGATGCGCATGGCCGGTGTCCCCGCTGACCCGCTCCAGGATGGCATTGATTTCCCCGGGCGGCGGAGCAATCCGGGTGTGCATGATCATCCGGCCGCCGGAGTCGAGCAGCAGCCGGCTGGCCGAGGAGTTGTCTTCCGTCAGAATTTCCCGCAGAAATTTAACCCGGACATTGATGATCAGAATTCCCCGGTTCACACCGTCCAGCGTTGTGATTTTACGGACAAAGCTGATCACCTGCTGCTTTCCCTGCGGCGAACCGACCTCCCGCTGGCCGATCCAGAGAAAATCGGATTTGTCGACGGCCGGATACCAGCTCTCCCGGCTGGCCGAGGCGAGCGGGAGGTACTGAATGTTGGCGTTGGGATCGACCTGAAGCGGATCGCTCATATAAATCTGAAAGGAAAACATCGAGCGCGAGCTGTTCAGCATCGGCGCCAAATAATCCCGGTTCAGCTCGTCCCTGGCCGTCTTGCGTTCATAATAATCTCCTTTCATCGTTACATAGTTGACCAGAGGCGAGTTGATGGACACGGCGAGCGAGGTTTGCTCCACAGCGCTCATCTGGTCGGTAAGCTGTTTGTTGAGCTGCCGCAGCACCGCCTGTTGGTACTTGGAGGCGCTGTCCGCCTGCTCATCTGCTGAGAACCGATAGCTGACAATCATCATAATCGTGATGAGGATCGCGATAAAACCGGCAAAGCTGAAGAAAAAAACGTAATCGATGCGGAACGTGCGAAACGGATTCATGCGTTTTCCCCTTCCTTTGGAAGCCATGAGGACACAGCATTCGCAATGCTGCCTCAATGCCCATGATGGCGGAAGCCGGATGATCGCGATTGTCCGGCTTAACCGTTACCTGAAGAAGAGCTGGAAATAACGCGGCACAGCTATCCGTTTACCGCTCTGAACCTTAACCTTTCAGCCCGGATGTGGCGATCCCTTCCACGAAATGCTTTTGCGCCAGAAAGAAAATGATCACCGGCGGCAGAACGGAGAGCAGGGATACGGCAAGCAGCTGCCCCCACGGAACGGCCGACTGGGAGTCGATGAACATCCTGAGCGCGAGCGGGACGGTATACTTGTCCACGGTGTTCAGATAAATCAGAGGCCCAAAGTATTCGTCCCAGCCCCAAATAAACGAGAAAATCGTAACCGTGATGAGTGCCGGCAGGGTCAGCGGCATGATGATGCGCAAATAAATGCCGAACCAGGTGCAGCCGTCGATTTTTGCCGACTCATCAAGCTCCCGCGGAATGCCGCGGATGAACTGGACAAGCAGGAAAATAAAGAACGCTCCGCCCATGGCCGACGGGACGATCAACGGCAGATACGTATTGATCCAGTCGAAGGAATGGAACATCGTATACTGCGGGATGAGCGTGACTTGTCCCGGAAGCATCAGGGTCATCAATAGGATGGAAAACCATAACCCCTTCAGCGGAAAGGACAGTCTCGCGAAGCCGAAAGCCACCAGGCTGGCTGAAATGACGTGTAAAATCGTGGTCGCCACGTTGAGCTTGAGGCTGTTCATAAAGAAGCGTGTAAAGGTATACTTGGGCAGCGCCATCCAGCCTTCCGTATAATTTTGCCACAACCATACTTTGGGGAACAGAGTGGGCAGACTGATTTCCGGCGTTGATTTGAAGGAGGCGCCGATCCACCAAAGCACGGGATAAAACATCACAAAACAGAATGCGATCATCAGCACATGGACCAGCCAGTTTTGTTTTTTATGAGCACCTGTCATTTGCGGCCCTCCGTTTCGGTTTCGTAGAAGACCCAGTATTTGGACGCGATAAAATTAAGGGCCGTGGCGATGCCGATGATAACAAGCAGTATCCAGGCCAAGGCCGAGGCATAGCCCATCTGCAGTGATCCGAAGGCTTTGTTGTACAGGAACAGGGCAAACATCTCGGTTGAATTGACCGGTCCTCCATTCGTGACCACGAAAGCCGAAGTGAACATTTGGAATGCGTTGATGATGCCCATGATCAGATTAAACAGGATGACCGGGGATAACATGGGCAAGGTAATCCGGATGAACTTGCGGAGCGGAGAGGCCCCGTCCACGGAGGCAGCCTCATACAGCTCGCTTGGGATTTGTTTAAGCCCGGCAAGGAAAATAATCATCGATGAACCGAACTGCCAGGCCGTCAGCAGCACCAGGGTGCCGAGGGCGGTGGAGGGGGTGCCGATCCAGTTTTTGGGGGCGATTCCGACCCATATCGCGAGCTGATTAATGAAGCCGTTCAGGCCGAAAATATTGCGCCACAGCACGGCCACCGCCAAGCTTCCGCCGATCAGGGACGGCAGGTAAATGATCGTCCGGTAGAAGGATATGCCCCGGATGTTCCGGTTCAGCAGCAGGGCTACAACCAGCGCGACCAGCAGTTTCAGCGGCACGGAAGCGATCACGTACAGAAATGTCACCTTCAGCGAATTGAAGAAGAGCCGGTCTTGAGCGATATCCTGGTAGTTCTCAAGCCCGATCCAGCGGGCCGGCTCCAGCAGCGAATACTCAGTGAAGGATAGATAGAAGGACTGGATAATGGGCCACAGCTGTAAAATAAGAAAGCCCAGCAGCCAGGGGGCGATGAACAGGTAGCCGGCTATCGGCGCGTTCCAGCGCCCTTTGAGTGTTTTGGCAACCGCTTTCATGCCCTTGTACAGTCCGGCCTTGTCCGACGACTGTACCGTTTGTGCATTCATGATTAATCACCTCTCGCCTATTGATAGCTCCCATTGTATCCTGATGGAAATCGGGCCTGTAGGCGAAAGATGCACAAATTCTTTCATAATTGAATGATTAAGGAGCGAGTTCGGGAGAAAGTGCAGGGGCATCGTCCTTCGAGGAAACGACGCCGGAAAAGAACAAGCAGCGACGTTACGAATAACGCGCTGCAGCTAAGAGGCAATAAGTGACCTACCCCTTCCGGGTATCTCGGTACTCGGAAGGGGATTTTCCCATGATTTTTTTGAACAGCCGCGAGAAGTAGTAGGGGTCCTGGAAGCCGAGACGATGGCTGATCTCCTTGACGCTCTGGCCGGTCAGGTCCAGATGCTGGCAGGCTCGCTGGATTTTGAGCCGCAGATAGTAATCGATGGGGGAGTAGCCCGTCGCTTCCTTGAACCGGAAGGTGAAGTGCGGAATGGACAGATTGGCGTAGGCCGCCAGCTCCTTCAGGCTCACATGGCCCTCCAGATGCTCGGCCATGAACCGAAGCGTCTGCTCCATGTCATGCTTATTATGCTGATCCTGCCCCCGCTGCGGTTGGAGCCGGGCGAGGCGGATGACGGCCGCCAAGTGGCCGGCTAACTGCGAGACATGGATGATATGGTTGAGCGTATACCCTTTTTGCAGCAGCTCGTAACTTTCCTGAAACAGCTCCACGATGCTCCTTGATTGGTCGACCGGAAGGACGGCAGGTTCCGCCGAATGGCTAAAGCCTTCAAATAATAGGCCCGCATGCGTACCCTTCATATGCCACCAGTAAATGCTCCAAGGATGAAGCTCCGAGGATGCATATTCATGCGGCAAATCCGGCGGGAGGACGATCGCCTGTCCCTTGAGCAGCTGATAGGTTTTGCCACCGTTCAATCGGTACCAGCCTTCACCTTCCACGCAGTAGATTAAGATGTATGCGCCGCTGCCCTCCGGGCGTTCCCGGTAGTGATGCAGCGCGCGCGGAAAGTACCCGATGTCGGTTACATGCAGCGGTTCCACAAGCGGATGGCGGGCCGCTTCTTTCATAATATGATCCGGGAGGACAATGATTTTCTGGGACTCGAATCCGTCTGATTTTCGTATGGTATCCATAGTTTTACTATGTATCGGGACGGCAGCCTTGTCAACCTGATGGAGAGCAAGATAATCAGAATATAATCCATCATGAACATGATATCGTCAATGGCTCTGCGTGCAGACGTGCTTATAAAATAGAGACATGAAGCAGCCAATGCTGATATCAATGGAGGGATGACGAATCATGACAAAACAGCTGCAAGTGAGCGTACGGGAAGAGACCGTGGAGATTCCCACGTATGAAGTGGGGAAGCCGGACCTGAACCCGATGTTTTTGGAGAAACGGGTGTATCAGGGGAGCTCGGGGCGTGTCTATCCGCTGCCGGTCATCGATAAAATTTACGATGAGAAAGTTTTAAAGCCCTACCGGATCATTTTCCTTGAAAATGATTACGTGCAGATTCAGATCATGCCGCAGATTGGCGGCCGCATCTACCGGGCCATCGATAAAACCAACAACTATGATTTTGTGTACCACAATCAAGTGATCAAGCCGGCTTTGGTTGGCCTTGCAGGTCCATGGATATCAGGAGGAATCGAGTTCAACTGGCCGCAGCATCACCGGCCCAACACCTATGGCGAAGTAGAGTGGAGACTTGAGAATCATCCGGATGGCAGCAAGACGGTATGGGTCGGCGAGATCGACCGGATGTACGGCACGAAGGTGTCTACCGGTTTCACGTTGTATCCGGGCAAGGCGTATCTTGAAATTCACGCGCAGATGTACAATCGGACCTCGGAGCCGCAGACTTTTCTGTGGTGGGCGAATCCGGCCGTAGCGGTCAACGATCATACCCAGTCCGTATTTCCGCCGGATGTTCACGCGGTGTTCGACCACGGGAAACGGGACGTGTCCAAATTCCCGATCGCCACCGGCACGTATTATAAGCAGGACTATTCGGCGGGCGTCGATATTTCCATGTACCGCAACATTCCCGTTCCGACTTCCTATATGGCTTATCATTCGGATTATGATTTCGTCGGCGGATATGACCATGGCTTGAGAGCGGGGATTCTGCATGTCGCCAATAAACATATATCCCCCGGCAAAAAACAGTGGACATGGGGGCACGGCGAATTCGGCCAAGCCTGGGATCGCAACTTGACCGACGAAGACGGCCCGTACATCGAGCTCATGATCGGCGTGTATACCGATAACCAGCCCGATTTCACCTGGCTGGCACCGTATGAGGAGAAAAGCTTCAAACAGTACTTCATGCCTTATAAAGACATCGGGTTGGTGAAGAACGCGTCCATTGATGCCGCCGTAAATCTCGAAGTTCAAGACCATAAGGCCGTTGTCCATGTCTATGCCACCTCGGTTAGGAAAGGGGCTCGCATCCTGGTGACCGGAGCGGGACGCACCTATTTGGAACGGAAAGTCAAGCTGTCGCCAGCCGACACCTTCCAGGCCGAGATGGAACTGGATCCCGGTGTCAGGGAAGAAGATGTGCGGGTGGCGGTATTCGCTGAGGACGGCAGAGAACTGGTCGCTTACCAGCCCAAGCCGCGTACCTTGGAGAGGACGCCGGACCCGGCCACGGCAATTGGCAAGCCGGAGGAGCTGAAGAATACCGAAGCGCTGTTCTTGGCAGGGCAGCATCTGGAGCAGTACAGGCACGCAACCTATGAACCGGAAGCCTATTATATAGAAGGTCTTCGGCGCGATGCCGGAGACGTCAGGCTGAACAATGCCTATGGTTTGCTCCTGCTGCGCAGAGGGTGCTTCACGCAAAGTGAGACTTATTTTAAAAAAGCCATTGAAACCTTGACCCGCCACAATGCCCGGCCCTATGACAGCGAACCATTCTATCATTTGGGCAAAGCCTTGAAATGGCAGGGGCGTTTGGACGAAGCGTACGCTAATTTGTACAAGTCGGTCTGGTCGGGGGCTTGGCAAGGGGCGGGATATCTGGCTTTAGCCCAGATTGCCTGCGAGAAGCAGGAATATGAGGAGGCGTTCGAGCTGATCGAACGGTCCCTGGCTGCCCAGTACCGTAATTATAAAGCGCGGCATCTGAAGAGCATCATTTTAAGGAGGCAGGGGCGCTTGGCGGATGCCGCGTTATGGCTTGAGGAAACGCTGAAGCTGGATCCTATGGATGCGGGCGCGATGAACGAGCTGGCAGCCGTATATCAAGAATTGAAGCAAGAGGACAAGAGCCGTCATGCTTACGAATCACTTGTCCAGCTCCTGCGCGATCATCCGCATAATTATATCGCCGTTGCTCAGGACTATGCGGATGCAGGCCAATATGGCGACACTTTGGATGTGCTGCAGCGCCTCGAACGCCTTACGGCACCTGCTGTCTATCCAATGGTTTATTACTACCAAGGCAGTGCACTCATGAAGATGAACCGGGCGGAAGAGGCATCCGCTTGCTACCGATTGGCCTCGGAAGCCGATCCGTCGTACTGTTTCCCGAATTCCCTGCATGACTACGTGACGTTAAAGCTGGCGCTCAGCGTTCAGCCGCAGGATGCGAAGGCGATGTACTACTTAGGAAATCTGCTGTACGACAAGAAGCGCTACGAGGAAGCCATAAGCAGTTGGGAAGCTTCCGTTGCTCTGGATGGCAGCTTCGCTACGCCGCATCGGAATCTGGCGCTCGCTTACTATAACAAGAGGCAGGACCGCGATAAAGCATTGGCATCCCTGCAAACCGCCTTCTCGCTGAATCCGGCGGACGCCAGGGTCTTCTACGAGCTGGACCAATTGTATAAAAAGCTCGGTCATACTCCAGCCGATCGCTTGAAAAGGATGGAGGAGCACATGGAGCTGGTCGAGCAGCGTGACGATTTATATCTGGAATATTTGACGCTGCACAATACGCTGAATCGTTATGAGAAGGCATTGGCATTGATTCTGAAACGCAACTTTCACCCATGGGAAGGCGGCGAGGGCAAGGTTCCGGCCCAGTATGTGTTGGCCCGTGTGGAGCGGGCGAAGCAGCTGCTTCAGGAGCGTCACTGCGAGGAAGCCATAGAGCAGCTCCTTACTGCCAAGCAGTATCCGCTCAACATCAATGAAGGGAAACTCACGGGAGCGCAGGAGAACAACATTGACTATTACCTGGGCTGCGCATATGAGGGGCTGGGCTTGTCCGAAGAGGCGGAGGCGTACTTCCTGAAAGCTTCGGAGGGGCTGGATGAGCCGACCAGTGCAATGTATTACAACGATCAGCCGCCGCACATGATTTTTTATCAAGGGGCCGCGCTGCGGAGGCTGGGCCGAGAGAATGAAGCCCGCAGCCGGTTTAACAAGCTGATCGATTACGGGGAGAAGCATATATTCGAGCCTCAGAGCATCGATTACTTTGCTGTATCGCTGCCGGACTTCCTGGTGTTTGATGAAGATCTGGACCGAAGAAACGAAATTCATTGCCGCTACATGATGGGGCTTGGGCATCTTGGTCTCGGTGACCGGCAGTCCGCGGAGAAGCTGTTCCGCGAGGTGCTGCAGCTGGAGTCTCACCATCAAGGAGCTGCGTTGCATTTGTCGCTTTGCAAGACGTTGATGTAAAAGATTGACACTTTATTCTCAAGGGCCGGTATGAACGGTCCTTGAGCATTTGTGTATTCCGGGTAATGCCTTTGACTTATAACGGAGGAGGATGACGAAGATGATCTGGAGCAAAGGGATGCTGGATGGATATGAGGTTTGGACAGGGCGCACGGAGGTTATGGAGATGGTCCTGGTTCCTGAACTCGGAAGCAGGGTCATCTCGCTTCGCAATCGAAAGACTGGCCGGGAATGGCTGGTGCAGCCTGCTGGAGCTCTGGAAACGAACGGGTATGCAAGCTCCTTTGGACAGCGGGACGGCAGCGGCTGGGACGAAATGTTTCCAACGATCAATGACTGCCGGTATCCCGCGTATCCATGGGAAGGAACGGAGCTTCCGGATCATGGCGAGGTATGGGCCATTCCATGGAAGGCGCGCGGCGAACAAGAACAGCTTCATTGCAGCGTACAGGGAATCCGAATCCCTTATCAGCTGCGCAAAACCTACTCCTTCCCCCGTGAAGATAGCCTGCGGATCGATTATGCCGTTCATAATTCGAGTCCGTTCCCATTCTCTTTCCTGTGGGCAGCACATCCGTTGTTTCAGATCAATGAAGGCATTGAGATCATCGTTCCAGATAAGTTGAGTGAGATCATCGTATCGTACTCGGCGAACGGTCGATTGGGAGAATCCGGCGATATTCGTACTTGGCCGCAGCCATGGGATGAAAAGCCCCATATTCGCTTGAATCGAACCGAGAGCAGGCTTGAAGCAACTGCCGAGAAATTCTATTTTGCAGGCGAGCTGCCGGAGGGGACAGCCTCCATTTACGATCCGCTTGCGAGGGAAGGACTCCGCATGACGTTTCCTAAAGAGCAGGTGCCTTATCTAGCGGTTTGGGCGAACTATGGCGGTTATCAGGGACAGTACCATCTTGCGCTGGAGCCTGCGACGGGGCAACTCGATGATCTCTCGTATGCCATGCATCGTCAGGCAGCGGCCGAAGTGCCGGCCGGCGGCACGTATACTTGGTACCTTGAGATTAGCTGGATTGATGGATATAAACAAGGGAAGCCTTCATGACCAAAAGTGGACCAACAAACGCTTAAGCATAAGCCAATTCACGAATGCGCTGGTTGGGATTGTCCGTAAATAATCCGCCGTGGTAACAGATCACGTTACGGATGTCATAGTGGGTGAGCTTCTGCAAAGAGAGCTGGGCTAACGCCAAATCGAAAGTGGTTGCCGGATCCGGCCCGATCAGTTGTCCCTCCCTGACGTTCAGCGCATCCGCGGCAATCAGGGTTTTGCTCGGTATGTGATATAAGCTGGTGTGGCCGGGGGTATGGCCCGGCGTATGGATCACGATAATGCTGCCGCCAAAAGGCAGCTCCTCGCCGTCGCGCACAATACGATGCACAGGGGCTGTAGGAGGGTTCTCGAGGGTATGCTTAAACGCGTTTCTCCACTCTGTAGGCACGTTGTCCGGCAGCGATGCCATAGCTTGAGCGATAGCCTCGGGCGATAATTTGACAAGCCTTGTATCGCCTTCGATATAAGGCTTTTCGATTTCGCTGGCGAACACTTCGGGGGCTCGCTTGCTATGTTGGATAACGGCCGGCAAACTGCCGATATGATCCAAATCCTGGTGTGTTATAATAATTTTGTTTACGTCCTGAACGGAAAACCCGATGTTCGATAACTGCTTCTGAATCAGCGCGAACTGGCCGGGATAGCCGGTATCGATAAGCACCAAATTCTGATGATCCCAGAGGAACGTCGGGTGGATCGTTTCAATACGTCCCATCATGGCTGCGGAAATTTCCAGCATGGCAATGCCTTGATCGATTAACATGTTACTTACCTCCACTATATAGGGATTTCTTCTCCCGATTTCAACATCCAGAGAAGACTGAGCAGAAGTAGATTATCAAATCAACAAATTTGTGTAAACAGATAAATATTTTATCATAACACAAAAATAATTATTTGTCAATATATAATTTATTGACTAGAATCCTCGTTTAGGTATGAAATGTCCAGCCTGGCATTCATCGCTTGATTCCAAATCGTAGCCTGATCACAAGGCTGGATTTCATCTTTTTATTGAGGAATATGTAATTGCTGGTATAATCCTTGAAAAGAGAAACGAAATTTCGCAGCAGATTGAAGAAGGAGAGGGAGCAGTGATGAACACGACGATTGAACTGAATAACGTAACCTGGAAACGGGAGCAGAAGACCGTTCTTACAGGCGTGGATTGGACCGTACAGCAAGGAGAGCATTGGGCGGTTCTTGGGCTGAACGGGTCCGGAAAGACCACCATTTTGAATATGATTAATGGTTACATCTGGCCGACCAGCGGTACGGTTTCGGTGCTCGGGCATCGTTTTGGCAGGGTGGATCTAAGAGAATTGCGTAAATCGATAGGCTGGGTCAGCTCCTCGCTGCAGGAAAGAATCCGGCCGAGCGAATCCACGCTGGATGTCGTGATTAGCGGCAAACACGCCTCGATCGGCCTTTATCAGAAGGTGGATGAAGCTGACCGGGAACAGGCCGAGCAGCTGATGAAGGATTTTAATTGTATTCATCTGCTGGGTCGTACATATGAGACTTGTTCGCAAGGGGAGAAGCAGAAGCTGCTGATTGCCCGGGCGCTTATGGCTTCGCCCAGGCTGTTGATACTGGACGAGGCCTGTAACGGACTGGATTTTCTGTCGAGGGAAGCGCTGCTGTCCAGCATTACGGCACTGGCTTCAAAGCCTGATGCGCCGACCCTGCTGTTCGTTACGCATCATATCGAAGAAATACTGCCGATTTTCTCGCACTCCTTGCTCATCCGCCGGGGCACCGTATTCGGGAAGGGGCGTTCCAAGGACATGCTGACAAGCGACAATTTGAGCTCGTTTTTTGAGACGCCGGTTGAGGTCAGCTGGCAGAACGAACGCGCCTGGATGTCCATTCCGGATTTAAAATGAAGGCTCGAAGCTCGCGAGATATTCATGACCTAGGAGAGTGACCATTGTGCCAAGTCGAATCATAGCGAATCGAAGGCTGTTCAATCAAGGGATAATCGGCATGAAGCATGAGAGTCCGGAGCAAGTCGTCAGAGGACTCGGCGCGGTGCAAGCTCAGGATTATCATCAAGCGGTATGGGGAATCGGTCTCCGTACCCAATCTGCCAAGCTGTCCGAAGTAGAGCAGGCCATGATCGATCGCAAGATCGTGCTAACTTGGCCGATGCGGGGGACGATATTTTTTGTGCCGGCCGAGGACGCCAAGTGGATGGTGAAGCTGACGGAATCGCGTTTTCTTACGAATGATAAGAAGAAGCAGGCCGAACTTGAGCTTGACGGAAGTACGCTCCATCGATGCCGAACAATAATTGGCGACGCGCTGAGTGGTTGCACACCCGTATCCCGTCCCAGACTGATGGAACTGCTGGAGGAAGCGGGGATCAGCACCAAGAACGGCCGCGGTTATTATATTCTTGGATATTTGGGACGGACAGGCATGATCTGTTTCGGTCCGCATGAAGGCAAACAGCAGAGTTTCGTGCTGCTCGATGAGTGGGTCCCGAATTCAAGGGAGCTGACGCTCGAAGAATCGCTGGGGGAGCTGGCGCTTCGTTATTTTATCGGTCACGGACCCGCAACGATTCAGGATTTTGCGTGGTGGGTCGGGTTAACGCTGACGGAAGCTAAACGAGGCTTTGAGGCGGTCAAATCAAATCTTCGTTTAGATTTTGTCAACGGCACGGAATACTGGAGCTCTGTTACTGCGCCGGCCGTGTCCGCTGATACGGATTCGGTGGTTCTGCTTCCAGGTTTTGATGAATATTACTTGGGTTACAAGGACCGCAGCGCGATCATAGAGACAGAGCACGATGCGAAGATCGCTCCCCATCGCAACGGGGTATTTCAACCCATGATGGTGGCAGGCGGCGAAGTGGTCGGTGTCTGGAAGCGGGAAATCAAGCGCAGCGGCATCGAAATCACGTTTAGTCCGTTCACGCTAAGGAACGATCGAGAAGAGGAGTTTATGGAAGCTGCCAAGCAATATAGCGATTTCGTTGGAATGCCGATGACACGAATAGAATGGAATCAAGCTCTCTAAGCCTATCGGCTGAGAGGAGCTCTTAGGAGGAAGATAATGATGGAGTCAATCATGAAATTGGAATCATTGATTGCCGAAATGACTGAAATTGTAACGGCGACAAATGAGGTGGAGTTCAATCTGAAGCTTGCGCCTGATAAATGGTCCAAGAAGGAGATCCTGGGTCACCTATGCGATTCGGCAGTCAATAACCATATCCGGTTTGTAAAAATTTTGCTCTCCGATTATCCGATTGCCATTCAAGGGTACGCGCAGAACGATTGGGTCCGGGTGAACGATTACCAGGAACAATATGATCAATCGGAAGTGTTGTCGCTGTGGCAGCAGATGAACTGGATGATTCTGCGTGTCATGCAAAAAGCAGATTCGTCTGATTTCCAGAAAAAATGTGTGCTGCCCGATAAAACGGAGGTCACGCTGGAGTGGTTGTTTAACGATTATGTGGATCATATGATCCATCACATGGAGCAAATCGAGCTGTGATTACAGCATTGACAGTAGGAATACAACAGGAAACGAAAGGTATCCCACCATGTTCAAAGTGCTGAATCTTGCTATCCGATTTATCCTGGAATTGATTCTATTATTTTCGATAGGTTACTGGGGGTTCCATTATGGCTCCGGGCTCATGGCACAGGTTGCACTCGGTATTGGGCTTCCACTGCTTGCAGCCGTCATCTGGGGCATGACCATCTCTCCGAAAGCAAGGATCAAGCTGCCGCTTGCCGTGGTGCTGCTTATCGAATTTCTTATATTTGCAACCGCGGTGGCATGCCAGGTATCCTCGGGCTTTATAACGTTTGCCATTGTGTTTGCTTTTGTGGCTCTGGTCAACCGCCTCATCGTGATAAGATGGAGGATGCAGCCGTAGAGTATCTGGAATTGCCCCTTATACAACTGCACGACGCATTTATAAGTCCGCTAGGAGGCTGCCAACGTCTGATAAACAGATGGAGGCGGTCTTTTTGTGTCGGATCCAGGTTTAGGTTAAAAGACGAATTAAAGTCACGTCCTTTAGTCGTTCAGGGTGATATGATGATTGTTAGAAAAGCCTATGTTCCGGCTGCTGATATCTCTCAGTAACGCAGCGAATGGAAAAGCCATCGTTATCATCTAATATCCTGCAGGTAAAGGAGTATGAACTTATGACCCTGAAGATCGGTATGATTGGTTTGGATACATCGCATGTCTCCATTTTCTCGAAAATGCTGCATGACAAGGCGCATCCCTATTACGTTCCCGGCGCACGGGTTACAGCGGCATTTCCCGGAGGATCCCCAGACTTCGAACTTAGCATAAGCCGGGTGGAGGGATATACGAAGGAACTCGCTGGATGGGGAGCCGAAATATTGGATTCTCCGGAAGACGTGGCCAAACAGGTCGATGCCGTCATGCTCGAAGCGGTCGACGGAAGGTCGCATCTGTCCTTGTTTCGCGCGATTGCTCCTCATTGCCAAATGGTATTTATCGATAAGCCGTTTGCGGTGAGCAGTAAGGACGCAGTGGAAATTGCCGAACTGGCGGAGCAGTTCCAGGTTACCGTTATGAGCAGCTCGTCTCTTCGATATGCACAAGGACTTCAGGATGAACTGGCTCGGGGCGGTGTGGATGATATCATTGGCGTGGATTGTGTCGGACCACTTCCGCTTCAACCTACACAGCCGGGATTTTTTTGGTATGGAATCCACGCGGCGGAGATGCTTTACCGCGTTCTTGGACCCGGTTGCGTAAGCGTACATGTCGCCGCGACGGAATTGCATGAGGTATTAACGGCGGTTTGGAATGGCGGGAGGATCGGGATAATTCGTGGCAACCGTGCAGGTAATGATCGCTTTGGGATGACCATTCATCGCGTGGAGGCTAGCAGCTTTGTGGACATTATGGCGCATCCCAAACCCTATTATGCGAGTCTGCTGGAACAGATCATGAGGATGTTCACGACAGGTGTCTCGGATGTTCCTTTATCTGAGACGCTGGAGATCATTCGATTTCTGGAGGCGGCGAATGTCTCCCGCGAAACGGGTGAAACCCTGAGACTGGATGATAACGATCGAACAGGACGATAGCGGAACAGACGCCATGTGAATCCCTGAGGGATGGAGGTTGTTGGGGAGGTCGATGTGACTCGCCTCGCCTGATGACCTTTTTGACCTGCAATTATACATAATATTTCCATATTAGCCTCGTTAATTGTATGATAGACAGATCAAGGAAGTTCAGCAGCTATTCGTTAGCCGTGTGGAGAGGTGGTTAAGATGACATATCATATTCGGGTGAGACCGACAGCATTGGTTTTTCAGAATGAGCATGTTTTGTTGGTTGAGTATGTAGATGAGAACGGATTGCATTACAATTTGCCGGGGGGCGGGGCCGAGCCAGGAGAGTCGATCGCAGAGGGGGCCTTGAGAGAATTGTATGAGGAAACCACGCTGGAAGCGCAGACTGGGCCTGTTGCTTTTGTGTATGAGAATGCTCCGCATAAACAGTCTAGAGATAACAGTTCTGGCATTCATACGCTATACATCGTGTTTGAATGTTATCCACATGAAGGATCGTCCCCCAAACTTCCGGCTGTGCCAGATCCGAATCAAACCGATGTGAAATGGATTCCGCTCGAGCAGCTGGACGACATTATTTTGTATCCGAATATCAAGAAACACATTAAACAGTACGCACAGGAACGCCGAAATATTGACATGATCGAGGATTATGTATTGGATAAATATGTGTGAATTCAGTTTAACAGGAGACCTTCATGAAATCCCATGTTAAAATGATCACCTTGATCCTCCTCATTGGATACACCATGTTGTTAGCATACTGGATGATTTGGGGATTCGGGAGGACAACGCAGCCGGAATTCAGTTATAATCTGGTTCCATTCTCGACGATGACAAGGTATTTTCCGATTCGCAGCTTGGGCTCATTGATCAATATCGTTGGGAATATCGCTGTGTTTGTACCCTTTGGAGTACTCATTCCGCTTGCATTTCAAATTCGATTTCGTAAGATGTTTGCTTACTTTTTGGCCGGGTTATTCGTGCTCGAAATGACACAGCTGCTCTCGCGACGGGGAAGCTTGGATGTGGATGATTTTATGTTGAACTCGGTAGGAGTTACCATGGGCTATGGTTTGCTTGGGGTCATCATGAAATCGAGGAGCAGATAACCGTAACCGCATATTTCGATCATACATAAAATCGTGTATAACAGGCAGCAGAATGACTTAACTACGATGTAGGAAAGTCATTCTGTTTTTTTATTTGTGGCTGATTTTGTTGTGTAGAAGTTACATTCTCAACATGAGATGGATGACGCCAATATGGGGAATTGTGGAAAATAACTATTGTTCGATCAGGAACCGAAGCTTACAATGATATGAGCGATTGGAAAATGTTGTGCGGAAAGGTGTGGTCTAGGATGAGGGATTCCGTGTTTAGTAAGCTGACGTGTGGCATAGAGTTTACATATAACCTAAGGGATGATGTAGAAGCTTTTCTAATCAAGCATGGAGAGCAGGAAACGTTCGAGCATATCATGAATGTAGTACAAGAGGCGTTAGCCATCGCACCGTTATTTAATGTAAGCCCAGATGCCGCCCGGCAGGCGGCGCTGCTGCATGATATCAGCAATGCTATTTCGGTAAGTGAAATGAAGGAGGCCGCGGAAGAATGGTCTCTACCCATTATGGAAGAGGAACATCGATATATCAGGATCATTCATCAGAAGCTTTCCATGGAAATGGCTCAGCGCATCTTCGGCTGCACCTCACCGGACATATTAAACGCTATTGAATGCCATACAACGTTAAAAGCCGGGGCGAGCCAATTGGATAAGGTATTATTCGTTGCGGATAAGATCTCATGGCAACTTGAAGGCAATCACGCCTACCAAGCGGACATGCGCAATAAACTGGACGATCTGGATTTAGACGGAGCGGCGCTTGTGTATTTGGACCATGTATGGAATCAACGCGACAAAATGAAATTGGTGCATCCGTGGTTAATCGCCGCCAGAAGTGAGCTAATCGCCCAAAGGGTATAATCATGGCAGCTGCTTGCTTTGTGTGCGGCACCGTTAAGAGGAAGGACTACACACACTATGAACCATAAAACGATGGGTATTATTTTTATCTGTATTTCGGCTTTTTTGTACGGTATCCGGTATTTAACAGCTGCGATTGTGGGGATATACAGCCCCAGGACGTTTGAAGACTTGTTATCGGAAATAGGAAAAGGGCCGTGGATATTCAGCATCATCAGTTTGATTATTGGTATCTTATGCATCATCGTCCCCATCATTCGTAAATGGCTAAAGGATGACCTGAACAAGATCAAGCATAACTGGGAGGAGATTGACCAGCCAGACAACGCCGATAGGAGTCCATAATTGAATGTTATTTTGATTTTTTAAGGGGGTATATTGAGTGGGGGAAAACCAAGTTGCCGGCTTTTGGATCCGCCTAGGCGCCAATCTTCTGGACGGTCTAATTATTGCTCTTCCTTTATCCATCATTGCAGGAATTATCACGGGAAACTTTGAGAATGAGCGGATTTCCGATTTGATTTACGGTCTGTATGCTATGCTGGTGCCCGTGTATTGGAATGGTTATACGATTGGCAAGCGCATATGCGGCATCCGCATTCGCAAATTCGATTTTCTTGAGCCGCCGGGCATTGGAACAATGCTGCTCCGCAACCTCGTAGCCGGAATTGTGTATGCACTGACGTTTGGAATTGGACTCATTGTGAGCATATTTATGGTTGCGATGCGCGAAGATAAGCGTTCCCTGCACGATTTTATCGCCGGTACGGAAGTTGTACATGATTAGGAGATGAAGGAGTTTACGAGTATATGCGAATAAGTATCAGCAAAAGGCTGATCTTCACCATGATTGTTATAATGATGTTGATTGCTGGGAGCCATGGGCCTAGAAGCAATGATTCCTATGAAGTACAAAATGCGACGGAAGAAGAACGTATACTCCATGAGATCGACTATTTGCAAATCCACTACACGTAGCTTTTATACACCAAGACCTCTCCGGAATTTACCTGGGAGTACCGTTCGATTGAGTGCCTTGACCCGGTCATTCAACAGCTTTATGATGACGGCATAAATATGGCTCCCGGCGGGTGGGTGCTTAAGGAAACGGATCAGGAAATTTATCTGCTGGTCAGCGGTGGGCAGCTTCCGTCTGCCCGAGGTTTCCGGATTGCGTCCATGAAGATGGCTAGCGGACAGCTAGAGAATGAAAAGAATCACTTATACATCACTTTAGCATCCCAACAGGATGAAGGGACGGAGGGTTACCCTGGTCAGGCAAGCGTCACATCCTTGATCAGCATACCCAAATCTGGATTGCCTGACGGGGCAGCAATTCAAGGCATTTCTATGACTGGAGTTGATTAGATATCGCGTTTACGATAAAAGGCATTGTCTTTGATATGGATAATACGCTGCTGCATTCCAGCATTGATTTTGGTGCAATGAAGAGGGACATCTACGCCTTTTTATGCCTTCACAGAATCTTGCCCCAAGGTCTGGCCATGGACACCCACACCACCTCAACCATCATTGCTGAAGCCATGAATACAGGGCTGCTGTCGGAAGATCTTCGTCACGCGATGTGGGATATTGCCAAGGAACATGAGATGAGGGGGATGATGGGTACGGTTCTTGAAGCGGGAGCAAGCGAGCTTGTTCAGCAATTGCATGGGCAGCTGCATCTGGCCATTGTGACGAATAATGCGGTGGAAGCAGCGATGGCCGCACTGGAAGAGAACAAGATTGCGCATTATTTTGATCTCATTGTTGGCAGGGAGGCCATGGGATTGTTAAAGCCGGCACCCGATGGTTATATGGAGGTGCTGAAGCATTTCCCTCATACATCGCCGGAGGAATGGTTGTCTGTCGGAGATGCCTGGGTGGATGGTATGGCCTCCGAGAGCGCCGGAATTTCATTTATCGCCTATCGCGGGGACATCGCGAGAATGAACAGCATGGGTGTTTTTCCGTTTGCCGAGATTCAGCATATACAAGAAGTTATAGGTTATCTTCAGCCGCGAGGAGAGGATTGAGGTCATCCGCAGGGCTGGCATTCTGTCGGGAATGTTGGCCGAGGCTACGTGATGAGTTCTTAATTTATTTGTCTGCGTCACCCTATTCTCGCTGTACAGCTTCATGTTTCCACCTGAGGCAGGGAGTCCCTTACAGGGACTCTGGTATGCGGCGATTCTTCTGTTACCACCCGTTGCTCTCCGGTCATTTATTCCCCATCCCTAGAAACAATGTATCCAACACCGAATATACAAACTCATTCTGTTCTTCATCAGATAAGGGGCGGCCTAGAAAGTTTAATTGAAATGCATATTGGAAGCAGCTTCCAAGCAGCATGTCCGCAACGGATCTCGGTTTAACATGCTCCGATACTCTCCCAAGTCGCTGCTCCTCCAGCAAATAGGATTCAACTGCTTCATTTGCCCGGTGGGGGCCTTCATTCCGAGTGGTGAAACCTTCCCTGTGTTGTGCTAACAGTCCTGGCTCAGAGAAGATGGAACTGATCAGAGGCATGGATTGATAATAATCCGATAGGCCCGCACGAGCCACTTTTTCCAGATTGCTGCGTACTGTATCTTTTCCGATAAGATCTCTGAGAGATATGAGTGTCTGCATAAAATTTTGTAATTGTCCGCGTAAAATGTGAAGGTATAGATCGTCTTTGCTCTTAAAATGATTGTACAGCGAGCCTTCTGAACACCCGGCGGTTCTGGCGATTTCTTTCGTTGTTGCTTTGGCCAATCCATTTGTGCGAATGACCAGCTCCGCTGCATCGGCGATCTTGCTCTTTAAATCCAAAATAATCCCCTCGCTCTGTTGACTTCGTAATGGTTCCACTTGTATTATGAGTGTGCACTCACTCAAAGTCAAGGAATTCACCTTGGATGAGTTGGGAAACGTGATATCTAATAATGAGTGTGTGCTCACTCACAATAAAGAAAGGAGGTATTCCTATGAAAAATCAATCCTACAGCAACCATGAAAGACATGTGCCTGCATTTCATTTTTTCTTGTGCCGCTTAGCTTTGCTATGGTCGCCGCAGCATTCGTTTATCTGTTTGTGACAAATATGCGTGGAATATCGTTATTTACGTCATTGCTTCTCATACTCATGTCATTTTCGGTGGTTATGACCTTATTTCTCATCCGGCAATTCGTTTGTAAGGTGCAAGATCGCGTAATTCGAGCAGAAGAGAACCTAAGGCATTTTGTAATGACAGGGAGGCTCCTGGATCCAAATCTGACAATAGAACAAATTATTGCACTTCGATTCGCTTCGGATGATGAGTTTCTAATGCTGTGTGAGAAAGCTGTTAACGAAAACTTATCATCCAAAAATATCAAGCTTACTATCCGGAACTGGAGATCTGATCATCATCGTGTATAACTCACATATCCAAATTAAAAGGTGGAGGATAGAAATGATCTTAACAGAGCGTTTAAACGTATCCATGATGAAGGCATTGGCTCATTACTGCCAGAGATATATGGATGATCAGTGGCAGAATGTATGGGAAGAGAACCAGAACGAGCTTGAGCATATTTTTCAAAATAAAGGAGATTACGCTTATGGACTCTTTTGTTCCAAGCTATTCCGTCCATTGGAAGCAGAAGTATACAGTGCAGGTTTAACCCCTAAACCCGTAATGCCGGGTACCTTTCCACAATCTGAGGAGCTTTGGGGGCCGTGGGAAGAGAGGGAGAGGCGATTTTGGAGTGTGATTCACTATGATAATGAAAGGGCAATAGGTACCTTAATCACGCGTTTTTTTCACGACCATACTACTTTTCGTATTCCTATCGTGCCGCAAATATATGCCATTCCTCAAACCGACGGAACAGCAATAAAAGAGGTGATTTCTCATTTGCAACCGGAAGCATGGGGATCTATAGGTTGGGGAGATGAGAGGTATGAATAACATAAACTTGGTTCGAGTTTCCCGTGCTTCGTTTATCGTGCTCACTTTGATATTCAGTGTTAGTGTTGCGCTTCAAGTTCTTATCGCCGGAATGGCACTGTTTGTGGATCCAGGAAGTTGGGCAGCCCATGTTAGCTTTGCGAGATATTTTGCCTTTGTACCACTCATCATGGCAATCATGGCATGGATAGGAGGACTTTCCCGACGATTACTTCGGAAAAGCATAGGTTTATTCGGTATGGTGATCGGGATGTTCTTAACAGCGGTATTCTCGTCTCAGATCGGATTTCTATCTGCACTCCACCCGGTCATTGCTTTAATGTTGTTTTGGGGGAGTGTTGACATTATGCGATCAGGTAAAGGATCTAAAATAGATGGGGATTGAAGCGAAATAAGCAATTAACCTTTACCATCTCTATCATAGAAGTTGTATAATCATGGAAGACGTCTCATTCATAATAATGACCCAGTCTTAGATAGAGCTGCTCTATGGCTGGGTTTTGTCACATACTGGACGGCGAAGGAGGCATTGCTTCTTGATGAAGAAAAGAGCATATATTACGGATCTGGATGGAACGCTTCTGCGATCAGATCAGACACTTTCACCCTATACTAGGGATGTTATCTCGAATGCGCTGGAGCAGGACGTGGTTGTTACGTTTGCCACTGCCCGCGGCAATATTAGCGCTCAAAGCGTTGTATCGGTTATCCCGTGGAAATACCCCGTGATTCTATATAACGGCGCTTTAATATATGACGGAGTGAATCAAACCGTTGTAAATGGATACTGGCTGGAGCGCGACATTTCGAATGAGATTATCGACGTCGGAAGAAAGCACGGCATTACCCCCTTTTATTTTTCGCTTGATATGGATCAGCGGGAGCGAGTTCTGCATGAGACGCTGCGCAGAGAAGGGGAAATGTCCTTCTACGATAGCCGCCCCCGTGATCCGAGATTCCTGGAAGTGAAGAACCTGAACTGTCCGCCGGATTACCGGACTTTAGCTCTTACATACATTGGACTACATGAGGAATTGGAGCCGATTCGGCAAGAGGTCACGGCATTATACGGCGACGTGATTCATGCGCATATGATGCCGGATTATTACATTCGCAACCACTATTTCCTCGAATTCAGCCATGCCAAAGCAAACAAAAGAGACGGTCTCCGATTATGGTCCGCCCACATGGGGATTGATCTGGAGAACGCGGTGGTGTTCGGCGACCACATCAATGATATCGGCCTGTTCGAGGCCGGAGGCACACGGATCGCAGTCCGGAACGCGCACGAGAGGATACGGCAGCTGGCTGACCATATTATCGACTCGAATGAGCTTGATGGCGTCGCCCATTATATCGAGCGGCAGATGGAACTATCGCGGAAGAATACCACCATATCCACTCTAGGAGGACAATTATGACGTTGAAAGTGTAATTATTCATAAACCTTCCGTCTTATCGAAATTGACCTTAACCAGCTCGGCAAAAGCGGAAAATGCCTTGTTCTTGAACCGGTCGTTACGCCGGATCAGGCTTGTCGAGGTGTGCCGGAAGACTTCCGGGATCGAGAAGCTGCCCATATTCGCAAATTCTCCACTCAAGACGGAGGTGGGGAGCAGCGTAGCGGCAAGCCCTGATTGTACGATGCCTAATTGGGTCTCTAATGATGAGACTTCGATCATATTGGTCAGCGGAATCCCTTGGCTTAACAGCCATCTTTCGAGGATGCTTCGAAACGGGCATCCCGCCGGAGCAACGGCCCATTTGGTCACCGCCAGATCGGGAAAGGGCTGCTCCTTCGATTTGGTCAGCAGTTTGACCTCATCCTCTTCTATATAATCAGCAACCAGCTTCGGCGGAATGTTTCCCGTCACAAATGCCCCGTCCAGCTGATAGTTTAATACTTGGGTAATCAGCTCCGAAGAGCTGCCGGTCAAGAGCGATAGCTTGACGTCCGGGTACATGGTTTGATAGTCCGACAAGGATTTAATGAAATGTCCGCAATGCACCGTATCCACGACGCCAATGGTTAAAGAACCGCTTGGATAAGGCGTTTCCTGTACAGCACGCACCGCTTCTTCAGACAGATTGTGAATAGTACACGCATAGTCCCGGAACGTGCGCCCTTTTTCCGTCAAGGTCACTCCATTGGCGTGTCTGTTGAATAAGGGGACTCCCAGTTCATTCTCAAGCTTTTTGACCCGGGCCGTAACATTGGACTGCACATACCCAAGTTGCTCCGCAGCGCGGGTGATATTCCCTTCATCGGCAATCCTCAGAAATACCTTCAGATCGGTAAGCTCCATCTAAACCATCCTCTCTTTCCTCCAGGCATCACTAAAAATGATGACATCATTATTTATTATCATTATACGGTATGCCATTTTTAGATTACAATCACAACTACATCACAAACATTTTATATACAAATAAAGAGTGGAAGGATGTTGGAGGATGAAAAAGGCATGGTGGCTCTTATTATTGGCGGGGGCACTGGAGGTTGTATGGGTATCCGGTTTGAAGCATTCCGATACCTGGTGGCAGTGGATCATTACCATCGCTTCGATTATATTCAGCTTTAAAGTTTTTCTGGACTCTGCGGCTAAACTTCCCATCGGTACGGTCTATGTGATTTTCACAGGACTCGGGACAGCCGGTACGGTGCTGATGGAGATCCTTGTGTTTGGCGAGCAGGCGAATCCCATCAAGCTGCTGCTGATTGGCATGTTGGCTGCAGGGGTGTTGGGACTCAAACTGGTCACGAAAGACACGGATAATCAGGCGAAGGAGAGTGGTGCGTAATGGAATGGATCGCTCTGATCGCCGCAGGGTTATGTGAAGTGTTGGGTGTGATTGCGTTAAGAAGGGTGAGCCTGACTCGCAGCTTGGGCTCCTACATCTTTTTGGCCTGTTCGCTCGGTTCGAGTTTTCTGCTGCTGACGTACGCGATGGCCTTTATTTCCATGGGAACCGCTTATGCGATTTGGACGGGAATGGGGACGGCCGGCAGTACCTTGCTGGGGATGTTTGCTTTTGGAGAACCGAAGGAAGCACGTCGGATATTTTTCATTGCTTTAATCCTGGCTTCAGCGATTGGCCTTAAGATTATAACGTAACCCATAGGGGCGTGTAGAATTTCATAGACCTGTGAAGGATATTCTGATTCGCATATAGAATTTAGATATAGTTTGGTGTTTTGAATCCATGCGATCAGACGCCAGGATGCATTTTTTATATGGGAAAGGATAGGTGTATCTTATGAAATTCAGCGAATATCGCTATGAACGCCCCGACGTTAAAGCTTTTGAGCAAAAGTTTAAAGAACAGCTTAGCGCCTTCACCTCCGCCAGCACGTATGAGGAGCAGGATGAGGCGATGACCCGCATTAACAAACTCCGTAGTGAGATGGACACCCTGAGTCAACTGGTGTACATCCGTCACTCGATTGATACAAACGACGAGTTCTATAAGGCAGAGCAGGATTTCTTCGACGAGAACGGACCGGTCATCCAGGAATACATAACGGATTATTATCGTGCCCTCGTGGATTCTAAATTCAGAGCCGAGCTTGAGAACAAATGGGGGCGGCAGCTGTTCCAGCTGGCAGAGCTCTCCCTCAAAACATTCAGTCCTGAGATCATTGAGGACTTGCAGCAGGAGAATAAACTGACGACGGAATATTCGAAGCTGATCGCTTCTGCCAAAATTCAGTTCGAAGGTGAAGAGCGTACCTTGTCGCAATTGATTCCTTTCCAGCAATCGACGGACCGCAATATGCGTAAACGTGCAATGGAGGCGTCCAGCGGCTTCATGGCTGAGAACGAAGCAAACTTCGACCGTATCTATGATGATCTGGTTAAAGTAAGAACCAAGATTGCCAAGAAGCTTGGATTTAACAATTACGTAGAGCTTGGTTATGCTCGCATGGCCCGCACGGATTATAACGCGGAGATGGTCGCTAATTTCCGTAACCAGGTGCTGGAGCATATCGTACCTGTTGCATCCAAGCTGAGAGAACGTCAGCAGAAACGAATCGATGTGGACCAATTGCTGTACTACGATGAGAACTTCTCATTCAAATCGGGGAATGCCACACCTAAGGGTGACCCGGATTGGATCGTCAACCATGGTGCGAAGATGTATGAAGAATTGTCTCCGGAAACTCACGAGTTCTTTACCTTCATGCAGGAGAACGGCCTCATGGATCTTGTTGCCAAAAAAGGCAAGCAGAGCGGCGGATACTGCACCTATATTAGCGAGTACGGCGCACCGTTTATTTTCTCCAACTTTAACGGGACTTCCGGCGATATTGATGTGCTGACGCACGAAGCCGGTCATGCGTTCCAAGTGTACGAGAGCAGAGGGTTCGAGGTACCGGAGTATGGATTTCCTACCTATGAGGCGTGCGAAATTCATTCCATGAGCATGGAGTTCTTCACATGGCCGTGGATGGACCGCTTCTTCGAAGACGAGGCGGATAAATACCGCTTCGACCATCTCGCGAGCGGACTCATCTTCATTCCTTACGGGGTCACGGTTGATGAATTCCAGCATTTTGTTTATGAGAATCCGGATGCAACGCCGGCCGAACGCAAACAGGCATGGCGCGAGATCGAACGAAAATATCTGCCGCACCGGAACTATGAAGATAATGCGTATCTGGAACAAGGCGGTTTCTGGCATAAACAAGGTCATATCTTTAATTCGCCGTTCTATTATATCGACTATACCTTGGCTCAAATCTGTGCATTCCAATTCTGGAAAAGGATGCATGAGGATCAATCCGCTGCATGGGCAGATTATCTGCACCTCTGCCGTCAAGGCGGAAGCAAGTCGTTCACCGAATTGGTGAAGGTGGCAGGTCTGATCTCCCCATTCGAGGATGGCTGTGTCACTTCCGTCATTGGCAGCATCGAGGCTTGGCTGGATAGCGTAGATGATGCAGCTCTTTAAACGTAAATAAGCATGGCTAAGACATGCAGGAGAACACGATGAGTACGTTACTCAGGTGTGCTTCCTGCATGTTTTTAATAGAGAGCATCTCTAAGTATGCCTTACTCACTCATGGCTAATTAGGAGGATTTGACTATGATTACATACAAACCGTTAAGCGCGCTTCCGATTCGGGAAGTATCGGAGCTGTGGAATCACTCATTTGAAGGATACATGGTGAACGCCTCGATGCCGCTGGACCGTTTCATTGCCCGTATCGGAAATGATGGTCTGTGCATGGAGAGATCACTCGCTTGTTACATGGATGGCGTACCGGCCGGCATCGTCATGAACGGCTTTCGGGAGGAAGATGGCGTTAAGATTGCACGTAACGGCGGGACGGCGATAGCCCCTGATTTCCGGGGGAAGGGAATCGGCAAGAACATGATGGAGAAAAACGAAGAGCTGTACGTAGAACAAGGCGTCCGTCGTGCCTATTTAGAGGCGATCAGCACGAATGCGCCAGCGATTCGTCTCTACGAAAGCGTTGGATATCATATCATCGACCGGCTGCTCATCATGACGAATGAACAGCCTCCGGAGCAGCAAGGTGCGAAGAATACTCGTTCACCGTATACGCTGGTCAGAGGCCTAGCTGCGGAGGCTGCCTCCGTAGCCTTCTATCGATCCGGTGAAGTCTGGCAGACAGACGCTTCCAGTATCAAGGATGGCGAATGCGTTATTGTGTATGAAGGAGAAGAACCGGTGGGCTTTGGTTTGTTTAAGCGGGTGTTTGATGCCACAGGTAGTTTGGCAGCAATTACGCTGTTTCGCTGTGAAGCCGCTCCAGGACATCCGGATGCAGAAGCCGTGATGAAGACCGCGGTACTGGAGATGATACAACCCGGTTATGCCTGCAAGCGGTCCGCATTCAACATCCGAGCTTCGCATAAGGAACTGGTGAACGTGCTGAAGGAGCTTGGATTTACGAGCTCGATGGAGCAGGTGCTTATGGTTCATGAATACAGTGCTACATAGGTAGCATAAATATTTGTAAAATTCGAAAGGAATTGCGTGTATGAGAAAAAACAGGGATTTGAGCCTGTACCCGGCCCTCTCGAATGATATCCATTGGGGCGTAGTGAGAGCCAGGTTTGCCTTTGGCGAAGAAATCAATGAATCGAAGGTCAGCAATGTTACCATCCTTCCATTTGACGGGGATCGCTGCATTATTTTTCAGGTAGCGGACGGAAGTTGGGAGCTTCCTGGAGGAACCCTGGAACCCGGGGAGTCCTATATGGATGGACTTAGACGGGAAGTGAGGGAGGAGTTGGGTGCAGAACTTGAGTCGTATCGAATCTTTGGCCAGTTTCGTTGTGAATCCAACAGCAAGACCCCCTATCGGCCGCATATTCCCCATCCTCATTTTGCCCGATTGGTAGGTTATGGGGATGTGTGCATCGTCGGAGAGCCGCTAAATCCCGAAGATGGCGAGCAGGTCATCGCGGTAGAATCTGTTGATTTGGAGGAAGCCGTTAAGCGATTTGAAGAGACCGGCAGGCAAGATATTGCGGACCTGTACAAGCTGGCTTATGCCATACGGCAAGAAGACCTTTCGATTAAGTTAAACGATGAATGATGAGTTGCACCTTAGGTTAGGGAGGGAACGATTGATGAAAGAAACAACCACGATCTATCTCGTGAGACACGGACAGACCGAGTGGAATGTGTTGCACCGTTTTCAAGGACATATGGATTCGCCGCTGACGAAGCTGGGCGTTCAGCAAGCGGAATGGCTCGGCGAAGCCTTGCAGCATGACCCTATCGACCTCATCTACTCAAGTACCAGTAACAGAGCATTCCATACAGCCGAGATTATTAGAGGGGACCGAGATGTGTCGGTTACGGCTTGCGATGAATTCAAAGAAATTAATTTGGGCGTATGGGAGGGACAGATACAGGAACGGATCGGCGAATTATTTCCTCAGCAGCTGGATCATTTCTGGAATCATCCAGAGCTGTTCGGCGTCCCGGGCAGCGAGACTTTTCATGAGGTCAGAGAACGTGCGGTTAACAAGCTTGTCGATATTGTTGCTTCGAATCCAGGCGCCAGTATTTTGCTGGTCACGCATACCGTAGTGGTCAAGCTGTTAATGGCTCATTTTGAAGGGAGAAGCATGGACCGGCTGTGGGATCTGCCATACATCCACCCGACATGCCTGAGCAAGATCGAACTGACCGATGAGGCGCCTTCCATCATTCTGCATGGGGATGTCAGCCATTACAGGGAGGAGCAGGGTGCGTAATGATCGTTCGCTGGTTTGCTGTAGGAGGCCGGCAAACCCAAACAACTTCTAGGATGTGAACAATGCTGTGAGATTCCCTTATAAAATAGGATATGCCGTGACGTTGGTATGGCTGGTTTGGGTTGTATACGGGTATGTGAATTACGATGATATGGCAGACCGCGGCCAACTTTCCATCGTCCTGCTGAGTGCCGTGATTGGCATGATCCTGCTTCCGATTTATTTTATATCCGTGCTGCTGTTCTATGTTTACAAACGTGGTCCGAAAAAGAAGTAGTAGGGGGGCGTTATCTTGAGGGATCGATATCTATATTTGCTCGGAGGACATTCCTTTCAAGCAGAGGCCAATAGACAATTTATAAAGCAAGCCGGCGGTTCCAACGCTAGAATCGCATTATGCATCATGAACAAACCGGGCTGGGAGGAGTATGTTCCCCTTTTTCAGCGGATGTGGAAAGACTCGGGTGCCCAGGATATGCAGGTGATCGTCCCAGACGATCATGGAAAGCTGGACATGGAACATGTCGAACAGGTGTTGTCACAGGCTACGGGAATATTTATTGGCGGTGGCAACACGGAGAAATACCATCACTATTACGCAACCGGTCCCTTTAAAGAGCTGTTAATCGATCGTTACGAGAAGGGTGTTCCAATTGCGGGGAATTCGGCAGGCGCCTTGATTCTTCCGGAGATCTGCCTCATATCGCCGCTGGATAATGAACAAGGCGTAATGTTGTTTAAGCAAGGGGTAGGGTTATTTTCAAATATATTGATCAGCGTACATTATACGGAGTGGAGCGACCAGTCCAATCTGCTGGAAGGTATGAGAACTAAGAAGGTGAAGCGCGGGATCGGCATCGATGAGCAGGCCTGCGCCGTTTTTATCAATGGACAGCTGGCGTATGCTTTGGGGGAATCCGTCCATGAAGTAATCTTCGAGGATGTTGACCTGGATCAGTATACGATCGTAAAGGGGCTGTCCCATAAGTAGGTAGTTTACTCACTAAGCGGTAGATTCGTCAGATTAACAAAATGTGTCAAATGAAGAAATGGCGATGCTCAGGATGTTATCCTTGCACCGCCTTTTCTTGCTCTTGCCGCTTGCTTGTGTAGATTATGGGCAGCGAAAGCCATCCGACCTCTAGACTCATTTTCGTCAGTCCTCAATCAGAAACCAAGAAATGGTTCTTTTCGTATGTCTAACGTATGTTTTCGCACAACGTAGCGGAAAGGACGAAACGATTCCGGACAAGAACAGCGATGGGAGGAACGATTCGTACACGGAGCGTCTCCTATTAGGAAAAAAGGGGCGCTCCGCCAGATCTCGCTAATGAGAAGGATGCCTTCATGAAAACTATAAGAAAAGAATGGTTTTTTTATCTCAAGTGTGTCAAGATAGTACGAAAAATAAGCGACTGGGGGAACGGACAGCATGATCTATCATATGATTTCTAAGGAAGTCTGGATGGCAGCACGAGAGCATAGATTGTACGAGCCGCCGAGCTTAGAGACGGACCGATTCATCCATTGCTCCACAGAGGAGCAAGTCGGCGGAGTAGCCAATACGTTCTACTCAGGCAGGACGGATCTATTGGTATTAGGTATTCAGGAAGATCAGGTGGATGCGGAGATTGTATACGAGGACTTATATGAGATGAACCAGTTGTACCCGCATATTTATGGAGGGCTGAACCTGAATGCCGTCCAGAAGGTGTATCGTCTTGAGCCGGATGAAGAGGGAGTATTTACTTCTCAGGCTTCTACCGAGCTTGAATATAGAGGATAGAACGCAATATAAATCGTAGCCTTATAACAAGGAGGGAATGCAATGATACTCGAAGTGGCCATGCTGCAGGTGAAACCAGGACTTACGGCAGATTTTGAACGCAATTTCCAAGTCGCCTCAGGAATCATATCCAAGATGGAGGGTTATATCCATCATGAGTTGAAGCGGTGCCTGGAGGATCCACACAAATACGTTCTATTGGTGAAATGGGAGACGCTGGAGGATCACACGATAGGATTTAGGGGATCCGCCGAATATCAGGAATGGAAAGAATTACTGCATCACTTTTACGATCCATTTCCCGTCGTTGAACATTTTGAAGATGTATAAATAAAACAACCGTTAAGGCAGGTGGTGGAGATGAACCTGGAAGATCTTATAATGGAGGTTTACGGCAGTCCGCCGCTAAAGATCGAACGCATGTCATTTGGCCATACCAATCAGGTATACAACGTGACATTTTCAGACGAACAAATCATTCTCAGAACCAATCACAAGCCCGGCGTCCTGAGGCATACAGCGGACAATATTGCGATTCTCTCTTCATTAGGTTTGCCGGTACCGAACGTGATCCGAACGGATGTATCCTTGGAAAAGGTCCCCTTTGCTTATATGATACTGGAGCACTTTCCCGGACGGGACCTCCGATATGAGCTTGAGGGAATGACGCGTGAACAATTAGCTGAACTTGCCCAGCAGATCATTTCCTACCAGCGCAGCGTGTCAGAGCTTCCCAGGGGCAGCGGATTCGGATGGGTTCCGATCGGGGAGCAGGGCCCTTTTTCATCTTGGACACAGATCATAGAACGTGATTTCTGCAGTCATATAGATCATATTATCGATGAAGTTACTCCGGAAACCATTGTCCTATTGCAAAAAATGAAGCAGCGTTACACGCCTTATTTCGACCGAGTGGAGCCTGTCTGTTTCCTTGATGATCTTACGATCAAGAATGTAATTGTAGCTGAAGGCAAGCTTCAGGGCATCGTTGATTTCGACTGGGTCTGTTACGGGGATCCACTGTACATGATCGCCCTCACCCAGACGGCGGTGGTCTCCGATATTGGAGATCAGGGAATGCCCTACGTGGAGGCGTTATGCAGGCAGTGGGGAGCGAACCGAGAGCAGCGGGCGCTGATTGATTTCTACTCCGTTATTCATGCCCTGCAATTTATCGGCTTTCACCAGAGGGAGCAGAACGATGTCTGCAAACAGCGAATGGTCTCATTCATATTAGACAAAATAAATAGCGATACAGACGAAAACCGCATGAGCTAAGTTGCCCATGCGGTTCTTGTTATCCATCAGGAGGTTGGCGTGAAACCGACCTTCGGTTTGTCTCGTTCCTTGGTATTCACCGAAACGTAACGGATTGCGGTTAACGGTACATACAGCATCTCGTATTCATCCTTGTACCGGATGAATTGCTCGCCTACTTCCTCCAGCGTGCCGCTCCGCACATAGCTTCCATCCGTAAAATAAATGCTCACTTCCTGGTTCAGCAAACTTTTCAGCATACACGGTTCACTCCTTGTGAATAAAATATAGTATCGGGGCTTGCAGTGTTGGACATGATTACGATTAGCGTCACAGTTTAGTGACGATATCGTCAATGATCCCGTATTCCTTCGCTTCTTCTGCCGACATAAAATAATCCCGCTCCATATCCTTTTCGACGCGTTCGACCGATTGCCCTGTCCGCTCGGATATAATGTGCGCCAGCTTCTCGCGGGTTTTCAAGATGCGTTTAGCCGTAATGGCAATATCGGTGGCCTGCCCCTGTACACCACCCAGCGGCTGATGGATCATGATCTCGCTGTTCGGCAGCGCGAGGCGTTTGCCTTTAGCCCCCGCCAGCAGCAGGATCGCGCCGTAAGAAGCGGCGAAGCCCGTGCAGATCGTATTAACTTGAGGTTTGATAATCTGCATGGTATCGTAAATGCCAAAGCCCGCAGAAACAGAGCCGCCCGGACTGTTAATGTACATGTGGATATCCTTCTCAGGATCCTCAGCCGCCAGAAACAGCAGCTGTGCAATAATACTGTTAGCGATGGCGTCATCGATGGCTGCACCCACAAACACGATCCGATCCTTCAGCAATCTGGAATAAATATCGTAAGATCGTTCACCCCGGTTGGTTTGTTCAACAACATAAGGAACAATATTCATGGTTTCATCCTCCATATTCGTTAGGTTTTCTGGTTTCAGCAAGTAAACGAAGAGGCAGCCGCAAAAGATACGGAGAAACCACGAAATAAAATTTTCGACCATCAAAGTAACGAAAAGATACCTTCGTTCGTTTACCTATAAGATATCTTACCGAGATGAGGAAAGGAGTTAGCTTCCGATGACGATATATCGACCGAGCGTCACCCCTCCGGCTGATCTGAGCCTGGAGGAAATGAATGCTACCCTGCACAGATATTGTCTGTCCCTTACAAACTCCCCATGGGATTCCGATGATCTGGTGCAGGACACTTGGATCAAGGCACTGGAGCATATGAAGCAGCGGAGCCATGTTAATCCCGAAGCGCTGCTGCTTCGGATTGCCAAGAATACATGGATTGACCGGGTCCGCCGGGATCAGACCTATAGACGAATTCTGGATGAGAAGCTGGAACAAGTTTTGCCTAGGGAAGAAACGTCGAACGAGGACAGCAAACTGAACATCGAGTTCGCTTTTCAATGGCTGCGGGAACACTTGTCGCCCCTGCAGCGAACGGTGCTGCTGCTTCGTGAAGTGTATGAATATTCGGTTTCGGAAACCGCGGTTAAACTGAAAACGACGGAGGGAGCGGTGAAAGCGGCTCTTCATCGTGCTCACAAAGTGCTGCAATCGATGGATCCAGAAGAAGAGGAACTTATCTTGACCATGCCGGAAGAGGAGGAAATGACGCTAAATCTTCGGGCATTGGCTGAGGCTTACCAATCCGGGGATGTTGAAGCGGTCGTAAGACTTATTCAATGGAATAGCAGTGAAGCATCAGCCATCGGTTGCATGGTTCCGATGCAGGTTCAAACCCCGAGCGCAAGTTATATGACGTATGGCGGATATTCGTCCGACATGAGAATGGCCGCGTAAAGCGGAGATTTGACAAGGCTGATCATACACTTACCGGAAAGGCCGGAGCAGAAGCTGCTCGGGTCTTTTTTTACGAAGATTTACAAACCTGAATTGCAAGCAGAAGACATGAAATCTCCGTTCATCATATCGTCATCCAGCGTTTCTGGTTGTATACTATAACCACGTAGAACCGTAAGGAATGAGGGATGAGGTTGCAGACCGAAGTGAAGTTGTACACCATGTGCATGATCCAAGACGGAAGCAGAATCCTGCTGATGAATAGACCGGATGCCAAAGGATTTCCCGGTTATATTGCGCCCGGCGGCAAAGTGGATTTTCCGGAAAGCATTGTGAACGGAGCGATTCGGGAGGTTCGGGAAGAAACCGGTTTAATTGTGAAGGACATCATCTATAAGGGCCTCGAGGAATCGTGTGAACCGAATACAGGTCTTCGGTATATGGTGTTTAATTATTTGGCCACTTCTTTTGAAGGGGAGTTGCTGGAGAATCCCCCCGAAGGCGAGCTGGTATGGGTGGATCGGGAAGCGGCATTGAAACTGCCCATGCAGGATTGGTTTAAGCGCCGGTTCCCCCTGTTTTTTGAAGAAGGCACATTTGAATTAAGCGAGATATGGGATGAGAAGACGGGGATTGTTCTGGATGAAACAATCAAGCAGTATCCGGCTAAAATGCCTCAGGCGGCAGGTGTCGTTGATTAACGAAGGGAGCTGTGTTCATGGTGGTCAGAGCAGTGTTCTTCGATTTGTACGAGACGTTAATCACGGAGTTCGAAAAGGGCAAGCGGATATCCAAGAGGCCCTATGATTATATGAATAGCCTCGGGCTATCGGAAGCAGAGTTTAAACGGGAGTGGCATATCCGGTTTGAGCGAAGAATGAATGGGCATTATCCCAGTTATCATGCTGTTATCCGGGATATTCTGGAGTCGCGAAGTTTGCCCTATCATGAGGAACACGTCGAGTTTCTCTACCAATCGAGAGTAAGCGAGAAGACAATCCCTTTCAGCGCCATTCCACAGGAAATCTATGAGATGCTCGGCCTTTTGCGTAAACGGGGATTAAAGCTGGGCTTGATCAGCAATTGCTCGGAAGAAGAGGTGATTTCTTTTGGCCAGAGCGGCTTGGCACCCTACTTCGATGACGTCATTTTCTCTTATAAGGTTGGGGCAGCCAAGCCGAATACCGAAATCTATCGATTGGCTTGTAACCGATTGTCCGTGGCACCGCAGGAATCTCTGTTTATCGGGGATGGCGGTTCAGACGAACTGAGGGGCGCCAGCAATGCCGGTCTTACGCCATATCACGCCTATTGGTTCAATACATACCTTGAGAGCGAGTATGAGAAGATCCATCAACCGCTGCATGTGCTGGACATCATCGAATCTATTAATGAAATGGAGTCGCCTAACAATGAACCTGCAAGCCATTAACCATCTTTGCTTTTCTGTTTCGGAATTGGAAAGGTCCATCGCTTTTTACAGGGATGTGTTTGAAGCCAAACTTCTGGTCAAAGGGAGAAAGCTGGCTTATTTCGATCTGAACGGACTGTGGATTGCTTTAAATGAAGAACAGGTCGACAGAAGCACCGCGAATAGAACGTATACGCATATTGCCTTTACTATGGAAGAGGATGAATATGAATCAACGCTGCTTCGTCTGCAAGCGCTCCAGGTGGAGATTCTGCCGGGCAGGGCAAGGGATGAGAAGGACAAGAAGTCGATCTACTTCCTGGACCCAGATGGACATATGTTCGAGTTTCATACGGGCGGTTTGAAAGACAGGCTGGATTATTACCGCGCGGATAAAGAGCATATGACCTTTTACGATGCCGAATAGTTAGGGGTACGAACGATTCCAATTGCAGATCGAGGGGATGAGCCGATGAATCTTGCCAACAAAATAACGATAGCCAGAATGTTGTTGATTCCATTATTTATTTTGAACAATTATAAACTCATACAATTGAACTGATTAAGCAGGATGACCATTACCCGGGTTTAGACTGATAGGGGCAGCTGTCCATTTCATCACGCCGGAATTTTTCAGCGATTCGGAGCTGGGAAATTATCCTACTTTGTGCCTATTTTGGCGTCGGAAGGTAACGATTTAATCCCGGATTGTCGATATAGAGATAGACTGAAAAAAAGCCTGAGAGACAGAAGGTACAAAGGAGAGAAATAAATGAGCTTAAACAGAAAGACAACGAAGATCTTTCTTGTCGTTGTGATGATGTTGGCGATGGTTTTTCCAACCAGCGTATTCGCCGCCTCCGGGGACGTAACGTCGATTGAATTTGATACGAACGAGAGCAAAATTTACTTAACCGTTAATGAAACAACGGAACAACTTCGCGTATTGGCTAACATTGAAGGCTCTTCTACGAAGAAGGATGTAACCAATGAGTCGACGTGGACTTCGTCCAACACAAGAATCGTAAAGGTTGACGGTGGACTCATTATTCCACTGGAGAAAGGTACGGCTCGAATTACGGCAAAATACAAAGGCGCGATCAAAACGATTGAAGTCGATGTCAAATTTGCCATTGATGAGTTTAAACTGGATCAACCGGATAAAGTGGAACATAAGCTTGGAACGGAAGGTCTAACCGTTAAAGCGTTGGCTGACGGAACGAACGACGTCACCACGGAAGCGAAGTGGACCACTTCCGATGACAGCGTAGTAAAAGTAAGCAAAGGCGAATTGACCCTTGTAGGTTTGGGAAGCGCAACCGTGACTGCGGAATACAAAGGGCTTAAGGCTTCTTTTACGGTAAAAGTCGTCGCGCCTTACCAAAAGCTTGCGATCGTGCCGGGCGAAGATCAGGAGCTCTTAGTTGGCGATGCGCCTGTTGAGCTGAAAGTCTTTGCCAAGCAGTCGGAGACCGATGCAGGTATGGACGTAACGGACAAGGTAGAGCTGAAATCGTCCAATTCTTCCGTAGCTACGATTGAGGATGGCAAGCTAAAACCGGTTGCGTTGGGTAAATCTACGATCAGCGTGAGCTATCTGGGTTCAACGGCCAAAGTGGATGTGTATGTGCGCAATCCTTATGAAGCGTTGATTCTGGATCAGACGGATTTCGTCAAGAATCCGGTTCTGTTTATGAATGATTCGATTACGGTCAAAGCCAAGGTTCGCAACGCGGCTTCGCAATCCATTGACGTGACCGGGGAATGGACCTCATCCAACCCGCTGGCCGTATCCGTTAATGGTGGCGTGATTACAGCGAGAGCTTCGGGAACTTCCACCATCAAGGTGAGTTACTTGGGAATCAGCAAAGAATTCACGGTAAAAGTATATCCGACCGTGACCAAGTTTGAGGCAGCCGAAACGGAAGTGGACGTGCTCAAAGGCGAATCCAAATCATTCCCTAAAGTGACGGGAACGCTTCTGGACGACGAGAAAGAGGATTTCAGCAGCGCGGTTATCTGGACTTCCAGCGATGAGAAAGTGGTAACGACCGAAGACGGCAAAATCAAAGCCATTGATGCCGGTACAGCAACAATTACCGGTAAGATCGGTTCCAGAGAAGTAGCGACGGTGCCGGTTACTGTCAATGAAAAAGTGCTGGTGCTGCTGCCGGATGTAGAAGAGTATCAGCTGGTTATGGGCAGAAGCATTGCGCTGCCGAAAGTAAATGCTGTTTTTGAAGATGGCACGGAGAGCGATGTGACTTCTTCCGTTGAATGGTCACTGACAGGCTCAGCAGCTGTCATTAAGGACGGTACGCTTAAGGGATTAACCAAAGGCTCGACTACACTGAAAGGAACTTATCTGAATAAAGACATCAAGATTCCGGTCGTGGTTGAGCAAGAAGTTGTCAAGATCGTTGTAGAGCCCGAGAAAATCGATCTCAACATCAAGAAATCCAAATCGATTAAAGTTACAGGCTATTACAGTAACGGCAAGACGGTTTCGCTCTCCTCCAAGATGAATTGGAGCTCCTCGGACAGCGCGATTGTGACGGTATCCAAAACGTCTGTTAAAGCGGTTGCCGAGGGAACGGCTACGATTACGGGTTCTTACCAAGGCAAAGAGGTTACAGTCAAGGTAAACGTAGTTCCGAAATTGAAGAAATTGACGGCAAGCGAGAAGAAACTGAACCTGAAGCCCGGTGACGTTAAGACTGTAACGGTTACAGCTGAATTCGATACCGGCGCGAAAACAAATGTTGGAGACACAGCCGTTTGGACAACCAGCAACTCCAGCGTTGCCAAAGTAACGAACGGACGTATTGAAGCGATCGCGAAGGGAACCGCCCGCATTAAAGGGCAGTACGATTCAAAGACCGTATCCATCACCGTCTCTGTCAAATAGATCCAATAAATAGCAGCAGCCCGGCTCATTAGAAGCCGGGCTGCTGTTTATTCTAAGAGAGGTTCTGGAGTTCACATGAAAATCCGTCGCTTCCACGAGTACATACAATTCGTCAATCGTATAATATCCACCTCACTCCCGGTTCTCTTGGTCGCTTTGGAGCTCCTGCAGCTTGTTTCGAAAATATTCTTGGTTAGCCAGCATCGTCTCATCACCTGGGCGATAGACAAGCGCCTTCTCATTATGCTGATTCGCAAGAGCATGGGCTCCGATCCGGTCGTAACAAACGGCCAATTGCAGGTGAGGCAGCCAGGTGGAGAAGGAGGGATTGTGAAATCCCATGTAATCCGAAGGCAGTTCAAGCTCGCTCGCCAGTTTATACCAGTAGATGGCCGTATCGTAGTTGTTTTTTAAGAAAAAATGGTAACCGATGCGGCAGCAGAATTCTGACCGTGGTGGCGCATAATGCAGGGATCTGATAGAGGATTCAAAAGAGGCTTGCCCGTTTCCGAGCTCGTGATGGCAATCGGAGAGCCTGCTGCAGGCCGTGAGTATATCCTCAATCCAACCTTTTTCCGTATGTAAAAATTGTTCGTAATTATCAATAGCCTTCTCGAATTGGCCGTGATCCTTTAATTCATTCGCATAATAGAATAAATCTCGTGGCGTGAACGATTCGCCAGCGGCCGCACGTTTCTCGTAGATTCTAAGATTTCGGCCGGTATCGGGATCATCCTTCGAGCTGAGATGGGTAACCGCTACATCACTATTAATGATATTGCCATAGACCTCTAAATACTCATGAACGGGTCCAATCCATCGGAAGCCCCTGATTCGCTTCACAAGGCGGTTGCGCCGGAGACTGAAGGTGACATTGCCAAATTCGTCTGAACTTAAATGGTAGAGCATGGTAACGGAATCAATGCCGGACGCAAGGGTTTCCTTAAGCACTTTTAACTTGAGCTGGTCTTCTTCCAGCAGGATATCGTCAGCATCGAGCCATAAGATATAGTCCTGGGTAGCCTTACTAAAAGCAAAATTTCGCGCAGCCGAGAAATCGTCAATCCACTCAAAATCATAGATGGACTCCGTAAAGGATTGAGCGATTTCTTTTGTACGATCGGTTGAGCCTGTATCAACAATAATGATCTCATCCACGATGTCGGCAACACAGGATAAACAGCGGTTTAAAACGAGTTCCTCGTTTTTTACGATCATGCACAGGCTGATAGTGTTCAATGAAATTACCCCCATGTATGGTTTTGATTCATAAGAATATGCCAGATATATATTCAAGTGGGCTTACGAAATGAACCGTATGTAGGAAGCCGTTTGTAAATTTGGTCTGGATTTAACAAATCCCTAATGGTAAAATTTTCACTAAACTTCGATGCTCAAATCCTAGACGGTGCAGAAAGAAGGATCAGAGAAACATGAAATCAATAAACGTACTTCATTATGATGCATTCTCGGTGCAGCCTAACAAGGGAAATCCTGCTGGTGTGGTCTTGAATGCAGATGATCTCGCGGAGGAAGAGATGCAATCCATCGCCCGCAGCGTTGGATTCAATGAAACCACCTTTATCTTAAAATCAGAGCAAGCGGATATTAGACTAAGGTATTTTACTCCCGGCCATGAAATGAATTTGTGCGGCCATGCTACCATGGCATCCATGTATGCCTTGAAAACCAAGGGACTGCTGCCGGAAAAAGAAACCGTGTGGATGGAGACCAAGGTGGGTATTTTGCCTATAGAATTTCAAAATGCCGAGGGCCAGTTAACCATGAAAATGAAGCAGGATCATCCTCAATTCATATCCTATGGGGGAGATGTTGACCGCCTGGCATCCTCCATAGGTCTGAAGCGTGACGATTTGGACTTCAGTATGCCCATTGTGTATGGAAGCACGGGGATCTGGACATTGTTGGTGCCGATAAAAGGATTGGAGCATTTTGACCGGATGGTGCCTGACAATGCAGCGTTTCCGGATATTTTAACAAAAAATCCAAAAGCCTCGCTGCATCCTTTTTGCCTGGAAACGATGGATGGGTCTTCGTTCATGCATGCGAGACATTTCTCTTCGCCGTACTCCGGCACCGTAGAAGACCCGGTAACTGGAACTGCATCGGGCGTAATGGGGGCTTATTATTTGACGTACTTGAACCCTGAGATATCCTCTGCTCGATTTACTATTGAACAAGGCCAGGAAATGGGGAAAGACGGTAGGGTACAGGTTCAAGTGGAGCGCTGGAAAGAGACCATGGATGTCTACATTTCCGGCACGGCGGTGTTCGTTAAGGAATTCCAAGTTAGCTATTGATGGATGTCCATCGGATGATAAAACGCCTACATAGGTTAATACAACCAAGGAGTGCGACGAATGCAGGAACAAGAAGAAATAAAGATCTATCCCAAGGTGACCAAAATGCTAATAGGCTCTCTGGCGTTTGTGCTGCTAGGTAGTGGATTGGTATACGGTGGGGTGACATCGGACAACATGGTTATCGCCATTGTCGGAATCATCTGCGCTTTGTTTTTTGGCGCGGGACTGGTGTTTGCCATCACCAAGCTTTTCCAATCGGATCCGGCACTCTTGATCAATAAGGAGGGCATCGTCGATAAATCCTCCTATGTGAGCGCTGGAGCCGTCGCGTGGAACGAAATTAAAAATATGCATATCTATCAGATCAAGAGTGAGAAGTTCATAGGAATTGAGGTTTATGATCCTGATCATCTGATGTCCAGGCACCCTGCCTGGAAACGGAAGCTCATGAACATGAATAAAGGCATGACGGGTTCGACTATTCATATTTCTGCATCGAGCATCTCCGCTAATTTATATGAATTGTTCCCCTTGTTATATCGAAGATGGAATGCGTCCAAGTCGAGCCCGGATCAGATGATGAAGGAGGAGAGCATGATATGAAAACATTTAAGCCGGAGATGTCTTTGGATATGGCGATAAGTCATCTGAAGCATATTGAAGGGGAATCGGTAATGAATGTCACCCCCATCGAGATGGGGGAACTAAGCAAGGTGTTCAGTTACCGTAAGGGCGATGCCGATTATGTCATTCATTTTAAGGATAATGGGGACAGCCTTCATAAAGTGTTCAAAATCTACGATATGTACGGCGCGCAATCTTTGCCCATTCCCCGTATTCACAAGATAGGGAAAGTGGAGAATATTCACTTCTCCATTTCGGACAAAGTATCCGGTACGCCGATAAGTGCTCTTGAGCCGACGCAAATTCGAGGGCTTATCCCGGGCATTGTCCATCAATTCATGCGGATCCGTCAGATACATGTCGCGGATTCCCATGAGGGTTATGGCTGGATTACTCCGGAAGGCAAGGCTGTCCATCGTTCATGGCTGGACTACATCACGTCTGTTTTCGATGAGGAGCAAGAAGGGTTCTACCATGGATGGCACAATCTGTATGAGAACAGCTTTCTGGAAAAAGAGTTTTTCGAAGAAATTTACCAAACGATGATCGAACTGGTTCGCTATTCGCCTCCGGAGCGATATCTTGTACATGGAGATTTCCATTTGGGCAATATGCTGGGAGAGAACGGGAACGTAACGGGGATCGTGGATTGGGAGATGGCCATGTTCGGCGACTTCATGCTGGATGTCTCTGTTCTTCATACGTGGTACCCGATGCTGGAGTTTCCGAAAAGGCTGCAGCAGGCGTTGGAGCAGCAAGGCGTAGGTATTCCTTATTTTGAAGAGAGACTGTTAGGCCATCAACTGTTCAAAGCGCTGGACGGACTTCGTTTTTATGCGAAGAAGGATGATCCCCACAGCTATCAATTCATGAAAAACCAAATCATATCTCTATTAAATCGATAGATCCCTACGGGGATCTTTTTTTGTGAGAGAAATGTGTGAAACGGAATAGTTACCTGACGAGTCCAGAATGATTGGCCAAGAATATACTGGACTAGGTTAAGTTGAAGGGTGGGAATGTCATGCATCATACCGATCGGGTGAGGAGCCGTGTACCGGATGGCATTCTAATTAGGGGCTTGGATTCTGCTGTGTATTTGGTTGAGCATAGCAAGAAGCGTCCCATTGGCGATATGGTGACATTCCATTCGTACGGATTTACCGCGAAAGGTATTGTGAAATTGGATGAGTCGACACTCGAAGGAATGGAGACCGGTTCACCTCTAAACATAAGCGGGGATTTCATCATGAACAGTCCTGCAACCCTTCTAGTAAAAAGCAGCGGGTCGGAAATCTATCTGTGGAGCGATCAGCGTCTTCATCCGATTGTATCCCTCGAAATGTATTTCAGGCTCCATTTTAATTATTCAAGTGTCGTCACCTTGCCGGACGAACTAATCGCTTTACTTCCTGAAGGGGATCTGATCCATGATTCATCGCTACTTACGCCTTTTCTTGTTAACGGCAGAGTATACAGCGCTCCGAATGGGTTGATTTATTATGGGGAGCGGCATAAGCTGCGAAAAATCGGCGGACCCGCCATCTTCACTTTCTATCGATGGAGAGTTGAGGAAATTGTTCATTTAACGAGAGATGAGTTTCACAACTACCGATTAGGGGAGCCGATCCTGTAAATAACTTCGCAATATAAGGAAGCTGGTTATTACGAGGTTTCTACGAAAAGGGTGAGGTACTTGAAGATATTGCTCGTGACGATATTCCTGATTCCTCATGTCGGTGGATTATGGAAGTATATGCAGCAGATCAAGCAGGGGCTTGAAGCACTGGGCCATGAGGTCGACATGGTTGGTGATAGCATTGATTGTTTTTATGTATATGGAGATGACAACCGGAAGGTGTTCAAGAGTCATTACAGGCCGATGCTGGAGTCGAATCTTCCTGCTGCATCGCCTATTTTCTCGGATAATTGGGTCAGGCATGCTGAATGCGAGCGGTTATGTTTGGAGTTGACGCTTTCTTATTTGGACTTGGAGCAATACGATGTAATTCATGCACAGGATGTACTGGCCGCGGCAGCCGTCAGTCGTGTAAAGCCTGCGGGCATTCCTTTGATCACCAGCATTCATGCCTCCGTGGCACTTACCATTTTGGATATGATTCAGAACGATCAAGGGATTAAACCTTCCAGCCCACAGCTCGTCTGGAACTATTACAAATCTGTCGAGAACATCGGGGGCTCATCCAGCGATCAGGTGCTGCTGGCTTCTGTGTGGCTTAGGGATGTCATGGTATCGCATTTCGCTCTGCCGGAATCCCGAATTTCATTGATTCCCTATGCGATGGATATTCTAAGCTTCGAAGACAGGCTGAAGAAGGAACACGAACTGACCCGGCCGGTGGACAAAAAAGTGATCATCTGCACTTCCAGACTCAGTTATGAAAAGGGCATTCACGTATTGTTGGAAGCCATGGGTAAACTCCAGACTTTACGTCAGGACTGGGAGTGCTGGCTTGTTGGAGACGGTGATCAGCGATCATTGTACGAAGAGCGCGTTCGTCAGCTGGGTATAGTGGGGGCAGTCCGTTTTTGGGGCTCGCGTGACGATGTTCCCACGTTGTTAGGGCTTGCGGATATTTTTGTTATACCGAGTCTAATGGAGACCTTGTCCTATTCTGTCATGGAGGCGCAGATTGCCGGATTGCCGATCGTATCTTCGGATGCGGGCGGTCTTAAGGAAGCGGTACAGCATGAGGTGAACGGCCTTCTTTTTCAGTCGGGAAATGACGATATGCTTACTGCACATCTGAGTCTGTTGTTGGAAGATGAAGCGTACCGTGGGCTTCTTGGTAAAGAAGCGCGGAAATGGGCTTTGGCTCATCGTGGTCTGGATTCCATGGTGAAGCGAGTACTGGAAGTTTACCGAAAAGAGATGAGCAGGGCACAGTAACTAGGTAAGGGAGGAATGACCATGCATGGGGTAGAGGTACCCGGAGACCAGTACCGTCATTTGTTTCTGGTCAATCATTCCGATTCGTCTTTAATGGTCTATCAAGTGGTGTGGGAGCAAACGGTAAGCAAGCTTCCTAAGGATTATTTCATACCGGATTACCGGATTATTAATATGATGATGAATATGAAATAGAACGATCGAATGGAGGTAGGGGAATGGGAACATCAAACTGGCAGAATTTATCTTATTGTGTGGATCTGATCCGGTATGTATCTCCTAAGTCCGTCCTGGATGTCGGCGTTGGTTTTGGCCGATGGGGGATGATCTGCCGTGAATATTTGGATGTCTGGGAGGGGCGCGTATTCCGCACATATTGGGACACGCGAATCGAAGGGATTGAAATCTATCCGGTCAATATTGATACCTATCATTCCTGTTTCTATAATATCATCCACGTTGCGGATGCGTTCGATCATATACAAGCGGAGGTTCAGCCAGGACAATTTGATCTGATTATTCTAGGTGATGTTCTGGAGCACTTTACAAAAGAGCCGGCGCTTGTCCTGCTGCAGACCTGTATTGAAAAATCCCGCTTTGTCCTGCTTAATATTCCGATTGGAACAGACTGGCCGCAGGGAGCTGCGTACGGCAATGAATTCGAGACCCACTTGAGCACATGGACAACGGAGGATCTGGAACTGTTTCCCGTCGTCGACAAAAGGCATTTTAAGGATTACATTAACCGTGATTTTTCCACGTATTTGTTTTCGATACAAGGCAAGTAGGTCAGTAGGGAGGCTTGTACGATGTCATCCGAACCACATCTGCAGACCATGGTCACGAAAGTGCCGCTGGAATTGTTGTTTACGGACTTCATAGATGAAGAACATAAAACCGTATTAATTCCACACTACACGGACGCCTGGTATGAAGTCCATAAAAGATATGGGGATCTACCCATTGCTCGCTTGACACCTCATTTGCAATTGTTCCGTTACCTTATGGGTCAAGGGGAATACCCGACGTTGTATCTGGGTTGGCATGCCTCCATATTTACCACCCGTGATATGGAAGTGCCGATCTCGGACTACGATCTATTGGAGCAGCGGCGCTTGCAATATGGCACGATGGCTGCCTTATTCACCAATGACCTGGATCATTTCAATAAAGATCCGATTATGGTCGAATACGACAGAAAGGGCGGTTATTTTCATGTGAAAGACGGTCACCATCGGGCCATCTTTCAGTATTGCAGCGGAGTTAGGCAGGTCCCCGCCCGAATGACCGAAGATGATTATGAGTTTTGGAAGCATACGGATGCTGTGAACCAGGTAACCGAGGTCTTTTCCCGCCATCTTCGAACGTTGATATATACTCCGATATTGAATCCTTACTTCATGCATTTGAAAAGTGAACGGGATGATGCCTATCCAACCCGTATGGACCTGATTATGGAGTATTTGGGTTCTTCATCCGTTCGAGGAAAAAGGGTGATCGATATTGGCTGCAATATCGGATTTTATGCCAGACACTTTGCGCGTCAGGGGGCCATCGTAACAGGCTATGAGCCATTGGCTGAGCATTACGAGCTGGCAAGGCAGCTAAACGTTCTAGAAAGGGTTCACTTTGACCTGAAGGAGGAACGGTTTGAACGCTCAACTTGTTCGGATACATTCGATATCGGATTGCTTTTAACCGTATTTTATCATTTGATGGACGATGTGCCGGTACGGGAAGCATTTTTGAGGAAATTAGACCAGGGCGTGACAGGGATGCTTTTTTGGGAATCCGGGGCCGAGCCGGAGAAGGAGAAGTCCATTTTGCTTGCGGGAACGCATTTTGACAGATATGAGAAATTGGCAGATACCGAAGGAACCGGGAAGAAGAGAGAGTTTGGTGTTTATCTGAAATCATCCTACAATTCCGGCAGCTATGAATGAACATCTTCGATTATGGGAGGTGTTTTCTTTTTATTCTCTATTGAAACAATGATATATTGTAAGAAACCATGGTTAAATTGAACGTTTATGATGTGGATAAATCATAGAGAAAAGAGCTGATTCTATTCTATGAAAAAGATCGTTCTGGCTGGTGGAACTGGTTTTATTGGAACTTATCTTGCCAAAAAATTCACGAATGAGCCGCAAACACAAATACTGATGATATCCCGACGGAAAGGCCATATCGCATGGAACGATCAAGAAGCCATCGTCGCTGCTCTGGACGGGGCAGATATGCTGATTAATCTGGCAGGTAAATCAGTCAATTGCCGTTACGATGAAAAAAATAAGGAGCTTATTCTGAATTCAAGAATAGATACAACGAATATACTCGGCAGTGCCATCGAGGCATGCCATACTCCTCCGCGTACTTGGTTTAATTCCAGTACGGCCACGATTTATCGCCATGCCGATGATAAGCCGATGACGGAGGAGCAGGGCGAAATCGGCTCAGGTTTCTCCGTTGAGGTTGCCAAGGAATGGGAGCGTGCCTTCTTCTCGTTCTTGCTGCCTCAGACAAGACAGATCGCCCTGCGTATTGCTATCGTGCTGGGGCCGGGCGGCGGCGTCATGACTCCTTATGTTAACTTGGTAAAATACGGACTCGGTGGCGTTCAAGGCACGGGCAAGCAAAAGTTCAGCTGGATTCATGTAGAGGATTTGTATCGCATTATTCTGTTTTTACAAGAGAGGGCAGAGCTGAGCGGGGTTATCAACTGTGCTTCTCCTTATCCGGTTACGAACAAGGAACTGATGGAGCAGCTTCGGTTAGCATTAAATCGTGGAACGGGATTGCCATCACCTAAATGGCTGCTTGAGCTGGGCGCTCGGCTTATTCAAACCGAAACGGAACTCGTGCTGAAGAGCCGCTGGGTGATTCCGGACAGACTCTGCAAGGCAGGTTTTCAATTTACATACGACACGCTGAATAAAGCACTGGCTGACATCTTAAAACGATAAGGGGATTCCGAGCACGCTCCTTGGTTTCGCATCGTAAAAAAATGATTGCATATGGTAATCGAACGGATAGAATGAGTTTATTAGATGACAGAGGGAGTGTCCTATCATGAATGCTGCGTTTACGATTATGGAGGTCGAACAATTAGAAACCGACACGCATCATCAATTAACGGAATTATTGATTCGGGTAGTAGAAGAGGGAGCATCGGTGGGATTCTTAGCTCCACTGTCTTATGATGAAGCTTCCGCTTACTGGGAGGATGTGCTTGGCCCAGGGGTTACCCTGTGGGTAGCTGTGCAGGATGGGCAGATGATCGGCACGGTTCAATTGCAGTGCGCCATGAAGGCGAATGGCAGACACCGGGCCGAGGTAGCGAAACTGATGGTGGATCCTGCATCCCGTCGCGGAGGGATCGGCAGAGCGTTGATGCAACATCTCGAGCCTAAAGCCAAGGAAGAGGGCAGAACCTTGCTGGTCTTAGATACCCGGGAGGGGGACCCCTCCAACAAGCTATATCAGTCTCTGGGTTACATCCAAGCAGGAGTCATTCCTGATTATGCCATATCCTCTAACGGCCAACTGGACGGGACGGTGCTGTATTACAAACGTATCTAAGCCACGAAGCGGAGGGGTTGGATGGAGCGGGACGGATAGTCGGTTTCATCATATCTATCGGGGCATGGAGAGGGAATAACAAGCGTTATGATCGATTGATCCGTTATGATGAGAAGCAGCGCAAGAACTTGCCGTAGCGGCGAGTTCTTTTTTAGATATCAGAAAGTATAAACTTGGAAGCATGGGCCTTTCCGCACAAAATGGTATACTGTTTTTTAGCAGTAAATAGAGAAGGGATTGTGGTTATGGGTTACCAGCTGACTGAACGGGTGATCAAGCTATTATGCGGAAAGACCTCCTACGATCGCGGCGGGGTTTTATATAGAGATGGACATGTAACGATGCGGAAACAAGATCCGGACACTCGAAAATACGAGGCTGAAGTGACGGATCAGGAGTCGGGTATCGTCTATGTCGAGATTGACTCAAACGGGGATGTATTCACCGAATGCAGCTGTATCGATTATGGATTCTCCCGGAAGCGCTGCAGGCATATTGCGGCTCTGCTCCTGAACATCCGTGATATTGAGCAAATGGTAGAAGCTCCAATGCGCCCCTATCCATCGTTATTACATCCTTCTGTCAATGGAAATGCCGGAGACGGGCAATTAACGCCTCGGTACTCCCCGGAGCATGACAGAAGCATGGATGAAGGGGAACAAGATGCGCTGCTCAGCAGCCAGCTGCTCGGATTGTTCTCATATTCTGAAGGCCGGAGAGCTACGGCAGCTTCCAGGTTTGACACCCGAGAGGTGCTGGAGATGGAGTTCATTTTCAAATTATATCCTTACGGAAATCGGAAATACTTGTTCGGCGTTGAACTGCGAGTAGGTAAGAAACGCCTGTACATCGTACAGCGGATTCGAGAGTTTTTGGCGTGTGTAAAACACGCTGAAACCTGCATATTCACGAAGAATTTCACGTACGATCCGGACTTCCACAGCTTTCAAAAGGAGGATGATGATATTCTCCAGGAGCTGATTCGTATATACGATCATGAAAGCATGTATAAACAGTCAATGGACATGTATACCTCGCATGGGAAAAACGGAAGCGGTGACCGAATGCTGATTATTCCTCCCACTTTTTGGCCCCAGGTAAGGGAACGATTATCCCATTCGAACCATTCCCTGTTGTCTTTGGACGGGATCCTCACGGATAAGCTGGAATTCGTTCAAGATCCGATCCCCCTTCAATTCGAGTTTGATGAAGCCGGGGATGATCATTACCTGATGAAGATCGAGGGACTGGAGCGAATGATCGTTCTGGAAGGCTACGGCCTCGTCATTGTGGACGGTAAGCTCATTCAGCTTGAATTGGATGCTTGCAGAAGACTCTCCGAGATGAAATTGCTGCTTGAGAATTCGAATAAACCGCATATCCGGATTCAACCTGAGATGATGGAGTCCATTATGGAACGGGTGGTTCCGGGACTGATGAAGCTTGGAAGTGTCCATGTGGCGCAGACTGTATCCGACCGCATTGTCAAAACGCCTTTAAAAGCGAAGCTCTATCTGGACCGGGTGCGTGGCCGGCTTTTGGCCGGACTCGAATTTCATTACGGAGACATCACCATTAATCCGTTGGAGGGACATCGTGCCATACGCAGCAGCAGCTCAATCCTCGTTCGCGACGGAGAGCAGGAGCAGCGGATTCTCGAGCTCATGGAGAACGCCTCCTTTGCCAAGACCGATGGCGGTTTCTTCATGAACGATGAGGATGCCGAATACGATTTCCTGTACCATACGATACCGCAGCTGGAGAAGCTGCTGGTTGTTTATGCAACGACGGCCGTGAAGGAACGGGTGCTTACTGAACCGATGGGAGCCAAGGTGCGGGTGGAGGTCGACGAACGGACGGATTGGCTTGAATTGAAGTTTGATATGGAGGGGATTCGAGAAGCCGAAATCCGGGAGATCGTCAAATCGCTTGAAGAAAAACGCAAATATCACCGGTTGCGAAACGGAGCGCTGCTTCCCCTGGAAAGCGCCGAGTTCCAGGCGGTGGTCGCCTTAATGAACCGGGTAGGGCCTTGGTTATACGAAGGGGAGGGCACGCAGTTCAAAATGCCGGCAGTCCAAGGACTTCAGCTGCTGGATTGGGAAGATACGGGATCAACGGTCCAGCTTGGCCGATCCTTGCGCCGAATGCTGCAGCACGTGAAGAATCCGGATCATTTGGATTTTGCCGTGCCGCCGAGCCTCGAAACGGTCCTCCGGGATTATCAGAAATTTGGCTTCCAATGGATGAAGACGATGGCCCACTACCGCTTTGGCGGCATCTTGGCCGATGATATGGGTCTCGGCAAAACGATTCAGAGCATTGCTTTCATTCTATCGGTGCTCCCGGAGATCAGAGAGCGCAACGAACCTGCACTCATCGTGGCGCCGGCTTCTCTGCTCTATAACTGGCATAACGAGCTCCAGAAGTTTGCACCCGAGATCAAGGCCGTCATTGCCGATGGTACGCAGAACGAGCGGGCTAAAATCATACAGAATGCGGGGAATGCAGATGTCATCATTACTTCTTACCCGCTGCTACGCAGGGACGTTGAACGCTATGCGAAGCTGCCGTTTTTAACGTTAATTCTGGATGAAGCCCAATTCTTCAAAAATTACACGACGCAAACGGCTCAGGTTGTAAAAACGCTGCATGCCCGTTATCGGTTTGCGCTGACAGGCACTCCGGTCGAGAACCGACTGGAGGAATTGTGGTCCATATATGATGCCGTTTTCCCGGCACTCTTTGGAGATCGAAAAGCGTTTCAGGAATTGCCGAAAGAAACCGTGGTGAGAAGGGTGCGTCCCTTCCTGCTTCGCAGGCTGAAATCAGATGTGCTTAAGGAGCTGCCGGAGAAGATCGAGACGGTTCAGTCATCGGGTCTGCTGATCGAACAGAAAAAGCTCTATACCGCCTATCTTGCGAAGTTAAGGCAGGAGACGCTCAAGCATTTGGCGCAGGATGGCTTTCAGAAGAGCCGGATTCGCATCCTGGCGGGTATTACCCGTCTGCGCCAGATCTGCTGTCACCCGGCCCTTTTCGTGGAAGGCTATGAGGGCAGTTCGGCCAAGTTTGAGCAGCTCATGGAAACCATTGAAGAATGTCGCCTTGCGGGAAGACGGATGCTGGTATTCTCCCAGTTTACGGGGATGCTGAATCTGATTGCCGGGGAGCTCGGATATCGGGGGATTCCGTTTTTCTACTTGGATGGACAGACTCCGGCCTCGGAGCGAGTGGAGCTGTGCCAACGCTTTAACGAGGGAGAACGGGAAGTGTTCCTCATATCGCTGAAGGCAGGCGGAACGGGGCTGAACCTGACCGGGGCCGATACGGTGATCTTGTATGACCTTTGGTGGAATCCGGCTGTGGAGCAGCAGGCGACGGACCGGGCACATCGCATCGGACAGAAGAAGGTTGTGCAGGTGATACGGCTGGTGGCTCAGGATACCATCGAGGATAAAATGGTCGCTCTGCAGCAGAAGAAGAAGGATCTGATCGAGGAATTGGTTCAACCGGGAGGAGAGTCGCTTCCAAGCTGGACCGAGGCGGAAATCCGGGAGCTGCTGACGCTTCAGGGTTAGCCTCTAAGTGAGGATGGGCGCAGGGTATAAACGCTGATATAATAGCTGTATGTGATTTATGTAACGTATACTCCAGTTAGAGAATAGGACGGTTTTTGGGATGATATCTTTTTTACTAACATTAAAACGTCTTTTCAGCGGTTTATTTCGAGCGTTTAAGCAGCGTTATTTTGTAGCGCTGTTTGTCCTGATTGTCATTATGCTGTTATCGGGTACGATGTTTTATACCAGGCAGGAAGGGTTATCCGTGTTGGACGCTCTATATTTCTGCGTAGTGACGTTGAGCACGGTAGGTCATCCGGAATTCGTGCCGCAGACGCCGCTCGGTAAAACATTCACGATGGTCTATATTGTCGTTGGTACGGGTTTATTCCTTGGGATGGCGGGACAATTGGCGTATGCCTTAATCCGAACGAATCAAAGGGATGAGAAAGACTGAAAGAATTCCTAATGGAAAAAAGGAAACATTCCAGGCGTTTGTGCTGTGACCCGATTTGTGGAAGGTGCATAGAAAACAGTCTTGGACTTAACTAGCAAGCAGATGACCTCTGAATTCGTCAGAGGTCATCTTTTTTTTTATGTCCACTGATATCGCTCTAGTTGAGCTGCTTACCCTATTGGACCGTTACCGCAAAATAAAAGCTGGCGCGTCCCTGATCCAGAGGCCATGTACAGTGAATTTCGTACAGATACGAGCCGGGTACTGTCGGTACGGTATATCCGTCGTTATCGGGATCCGTCAGATTTAGGATGGTGAAGCCATGTATTCCTTCGGGTGGCGTTGTTTTAATGTCCACACCGCCTTTGACAACAACAGGTGTTATATCCTTCAGCTCCGGTCGGACTGCATCCGTCATCGAACACTTATCCCCGTTGCACCATGAATAAAGGTACCAGCCTCGCTGCACCGCGATTTCGGTGCCGTCGATTGTCACCTTGGGCATCGGAGGTTCGACGGACTTAACCCATAGGGACTAGACGGCTTGGCGCGCATTGTCCTTTGAGATCGGTTTTAAATTCTCTGACCTTGATCCGACATAATACCCTGTACCAAACATAACGATTAGCAGGATTACATATAGAACCGATCGGGTTTTCTTCATGTAATAAAGCCCCCTTAATATATCACTCGTCTCATAATCAGGCGGAAAATATGTTATAATTTTGAAATCAAACACTTCCATTATAAACCAATCGTGAGTAGCAGGCGTTATATATATGAGAAGAAATCGAAGAGGGATGAATCTATGACACTAAAATGGTTGGATTGGGCAAAAGAGATACAGGCGATCAGCCAGGCCGGACTGGAATATACGAGGGATGTCTATGACAAGGAACGGTTTGAGCAGCTGAGGGAGCTCAGCATCAAGATCATGCAGGAGTATACCGAAGCAGGCGACGAGAAGATTCGTACCCTGTTTGCGAGTGAAACCGGATACCAAACGCCGAAGGTGGATGTCCGCGGCGTTATTTTTCAAGACGGAAAGCTGCTGCTGGTGAAGGAAAAGGCCGACGGAGCTTGGGCGCTGCCGGGAGGATGGGCGGACATCGGACTATCGCCTGCGGAGGTCGTGGTGAAGGAAGTGAAGGAAGAGGCCGGTTACGACGTGCGTGCAGGGAGGCTGCTGGCCGTATTAGACAAGAAATTTCATAACCATCCGCCATCTGCCTTCCATGTGTACAAAATGTTTATTCATTGCGACATTACGGGCGGAGCTGCAGGCGTGGGGACAGAAACATCCGCGGTCGGTTTTTTCCGGCAGGACGAACTGCCTCCGCTGTCTGAGGAACGAAATACGAAGGAACAATTACAGCGAATCTTCGAATTCGAGAAACAGCCACATTTGCCAACTTGGCTGGATTAAACCATATAAAGGAGCGTAGACAATGTGATAGGTTTTAAACCTTATAAGGACGTACCAGATGAAGCGGAAATGAAACGAAGATTTAATGGACGGATCAATATTTTCTTTTTTAGTGCATTTCTTATCTTTTGCGTCATCATCATTCGCATGGCCATCTTGCAGTTCGTTGAGGGACCGGAGCTGGCGAGTCAGGAAACCGGCGGAGAGCAGAAGCATTTCCCGCTGCAGCCGATCCGGGGTTCCATCATCGATGCATCCGGCACGAAGCTTGCTTACTCTACGGCTTCAAATTCTCTATACATCACCCTGATGAAGGATTACAGCAAGAAGACGGACAAAGGAAAAGAAAACCGACCGGAAGCGGAGGAGATAGCGAAGCGGCTTGTCCAGGCGTTTAACAAGTATGGGGATCCGGACATGGAGCCGATGACCGTCAAAGAAGTGATTGACGCCTTGGATTTGGAGTATATCAAGCAGCATGGATATGAGCCGAGACGGATCAAGTCCGATTTGACGAAGGAAGAGATCGCTTATTTTATGGAGAACCGCGCCAAGTTCCCCGGCATCCAGATCGTGGAGGAGAATGTAAGGCACTATGATCCGGATACGGTGGCCGTTCAGACGATCGGATTTCTTAAGAAGTTCAGAGGCTCTAAAGACCTTAAGGATTATGAGGCTATTGATCAGAGCAACAAGGATCAGAAGAATCCCGGCTTGATCTACACGGAAGAAGAGTGGATTGGCTATGACGGATTGGAACGGATGTATCAAGAAGAACTGCGCGGCAAGAGCGGGTATCTCAGCATTCCGATCAATCCTCAGAATATGGTGGACGGCGTACCGACGATGGTCGCCCCTGAAAAAGGCCATGATATTCACACCACGATTCATAAAGACATTCAGCTTGCCACGGAGCAGGCCATCATGGATCAGCTTCAATATCTTCATACTCATCCGGTATCGGGTAAGTTACATAAGGATGCCTTAACTGGATATGCGGTCGCCATGGAGGTGGATACCGGTCATGTGGTTGCGATGGCGAGCATGCCGGATTACGACTCGAATGTGCGGGTAAATGGTGGCAAAATTACGCAGGAAATCGTGGATGCGACAGGAAACGGCACGATCACGATATTTGGCTCAGGCAGATCGGGACATGGGTTCGAATCCATGATCTATCTCGGTTCCGTCATTAAACCGCTGTCTGTGTTGATCGGGCTGAATGAGGGGTTATTCGGTCTTAATGAGACGTATCCCGATCAGGGCTTTGCATCCATTGGTCGGGAAGGACATGAAAAAAAGATCTCTAACTCAGGTGGACATCGAAATGGCCCCATTAAAGCTCAACAAGCTATCCAGCAATCCTCGAATGCTTTTATGATCGATATGATTGGCAAAAGGTTAGTCAATAAGTATGGCGGGGAGAAGGGCGTTGAGGTCTGGGGTCAGTATATGGAGCAGTTTGGTCTTGGAGTTGTAACGGGGAGTGGCTTGCCCGGGGAATTAAAGGGCCGGGGAGAGTATACCGATACGAAGGCAGCGGGAAGTAATCTGGCTGCGTTAGCTTATGCGTCCTTCGGGCAGATGGGGAAATACACCCCTCTTCAACTTGCCCAATACACCGTCATGCTGGCGAATGAAGGCAAGCGGATCAAGCCGCAGCTGGTCAGCAAAATCACGGATCAGGATGGCAACGTGGTCAAGGAATTCGGGCGCGAGGTCCTGGATGAGATTGAATTCCCCAAGGCATACTGGCAGACCGTCAAGCGGGGGATGAATACACAGGGTCTTGCAGCCTTCGAAGATTTTAAATACGACTTTGCCCGCAAAACAGGTACATCCGAGCAATCATATAAAGGTGTTAACCTTGATAACGGTGTTTTCATCGCCTTTGCTCCGCGGGATAATCCGAAGCTGGCGGTGGCCGTCGTTGTGCCGGAAGGCGGCTTCGGCTCGCAAAGCGCCGCGCCGATTGCGAGGAAGATATTCGACGCTTATGACGAAGTCTACGGACTTGACGGAACGCCGCATCCGAAGAAGACTGAAGAGCAGAAGAAGGATAGCGGCGAGGACGAGACAGGGGACAATAGATAAGAAGCGTAGTCGCAGAGTCGCGTTAAATTGCATAAACCAAAGGCAGGCTGTAGAGGTGAACTTCTCCTCTCCAATCCTGCCTTTTTTGTGTCGCATTTCATCAATAAGGATTGTCCTTGATCTTGAGCACTTCTGCGAGAAAGGTTAATGCCAGGCCTTGACCCCAGCCTTGTATCCGCTTATCGGGCACGCCTTTGTATCCCGCGGCGTCCTTCATGACGGCCGTTCCCGCGGAGACGCCGGTAACGGTACCATCCTCGGTGATCTTGGACAAGATCCCGTCAATCGATTTCTGCGTGTATTTATTGTAGATGCGTCCTTTGGTGAGCAGGGCAGCAGCGATACCGGCTGAGCCGGACGTTTCCAGCGGAGATTGCGGATCGGTTGTAATCGTATGCCACAGGCCGGATTCATGCTGCAGCCGGACCAGGGCGCTAAGCTGGTCGCGCAGCGAGCCTTCGATGATCATGAAGGAGGGATGCGTTACCGGGACGAGCTCCAGAGCACGGGCCATCGTGATGGCAGCCCAGGCATTGCCCCGGCACCAGAAGACGCCTGACATATGGTTTCCGGCGATATTGTCCCAGCCGTGATAATAGAGATTTGTGACGGGATCCTGCAGGCAATCCTCGTGGCCGTGATACTGCTTCAAGCCATCCTCGAAGTAATCCTCCCGGTCCAGCATCACGCCAATCCGAAGCAGGAAGTAGCCTGCCATGAACATGGTATCGACCCACGCCTGTTCCGGAAAGTTATACGTTTCGGAGTTCACCGTATGCTGAAAGATGCCGTTGCCGAAACGCAGCGCATCATGCGTGAGATAATCGGCCATTTCCTTGGCCGTTTCGATATAACGCTCATCCTCATAAACCTCGTACAAGGTGAGGAGGGAGTGGCCGATGGAGACGCCGTTGACGGACAGCTTCGGCAGCCCCTCCTCCATGTTTTCGTCGACCCAGGCTTTCAGTTGTTCCAGATACTCCTTTTTGCCAGTGGCCTTATAGGCCTCGCATACTCCGTAAAAGGCAACCCCGCCCGGCCAATCCCAGCTGAAATCCATGCGAAAGGTCCGGTCAACCACGCGGTCTATGACATTCTCAATCTGTTGATCATCAAATACAAGTGCAGCCATTGTTAAAACTCCCTTCATATTCAATTGCGTCGATGTGTATGAATTACCCTTTCAATCCCGTCGTGCTGATCCCTTCCACGATGTATTTCTGGAAGATAAAGAAGACGATGACGACCGGCAGCAGCGATAAGGTAGCCATGGCAAACATGCCGCCCCAGTTATTAAGCGACTCGCCGTCAAGGAACAGCTTCAAGGCAAGTGACACCGGATATTTCTCCGGGTTGTTCAAATAAATGAGCGGATTGATGAAATCATCCCATCTCCAGTAGAAGGAGAAAATCGAACACGTAATGAGAGCGGGCACGATCAGCGGCACAACGACCCGGAAGAAAATCCCGTACTTGCTGCATCCGTCAATTTTGGCGGCTTCGTCCAGTTCCTTCGGAATGGTGCGGATAAATTGCATGATCAGGAAGATGAAGAACGGAATGCCGAAGAATTGGGGAACAATTAATGGTTTAAAGGAAGACAGCCAGCCGAATTTGGCAAACATCACATATTGCGGAACGATCACGACATCATGGGGCAGCATCATCGTAATCATCATGCAGGCGAACCAGAACTGCTGTCCGAAGAACTTGGTCCGAGCCAGGCCGAAGGCGACAAGCGCAGAGGAAGCGACGGCACCCATGGTGGAAATGATGACAATGATGAACGAGTTCTTGAAGAAGGTGCCGAAGGTGGTCCCGGCGAATCCCTTCCAGCCCGTAGCATAATTCGAGAATTCCAGCCGACTCGGAATCAGGCTGTAAGCCGTCGTGAATATTTCATGGTTCGGTTTAAGCGAGCTTGCCACCAGCCACAGAATCGGATAGGTCATGCCGAGGGCGAACAATCCGACCAGGGTATGGTAGAGAACACGTCTGGATTTGGTCATAATCGTCAATCTCCTTTCGACTCGTAATGAACCCAGCGGGTGGATGATCTGAAGATGAGCAGGGTCAGGATACCGACGATAATGAGCATGATCCAGGCAAGCGCTGACGCGTAACCCATTTCAAAATGCGAGAACGCCTTGCGGTACAAATAAAGCGAATAGAGCAGCGTTTGATCGAGCGGTCCGCCTTCTCCGCGCGAAATGATGTAGGCGGGGGTGAAGGTCAGGAACGCTGAAATCGTCTGGAGCGTCAGATTGAACAAAATAATCGGACTGAGCATAGGCAGCGTAATTTTGAAAAAGCGATGGACCGCGTTGGCGCCGTCCACGCTGGCGGCTTCGTAGTAATCCCTTGGGATATTCTTCAAGCCGGCCAGAAAAATAATCATTGAAGAGCCGAACTGCCAGATGGACAATGCAATCAGCGTCCAAAGCGCCGTGCTGGGATTCCCGATCCAAGAGGTCGTGGAGTGGATCCCGAAGAGGGACAGGGCAGAGTTCACGAGTCCCTTGTCGCCGAAGATCTGCTGCCACATGATGGCCACGGCCACGCTTCCGCCGATGAGTGAAGGCAGGTAGAAGGCGGAGCGGTACAGCCCTACGGCCTTGGTTGCGGTATTCAGAATCATGGCAACGAAGAGGGCAAATATGAGGCGAAGGGGAACGCTGGCGAATACATAGGTGAACGTGACCTGAAACGACTTGCCGATTTTGTCGTCCTCGAGGAACAATCGTTCATAATTCCCTATGCCCAGCCATCTTGGCGCTTCCATCAGATTATAATTGGTGAACGAATAATACAGGGACGAGAGGATTGGATATAAGGTAAAGATGAGAAAACCAAGAACGAATGGCGCTGAAAACACGTAACCGGTGATGTGCTCGTTCTCACGGAGCCTCTTCATAGATTTCAACCCCTACGATTCAGATTTGGTTGCGCCCCGTGCAGGGGTCACTGATGTAAAAAGGCATCTCTTGCACGGGAAAGATGTGCCGGAGATGCCTTGTCTAGCCGTGTCCTGGTTATTGCTGAGATCTGGCCAAGATGGCATTCGCTTCCTTGCGGAACTCGGCCGCGGCATCTTCGATCGAGATTTTCTTGAACAGGATGCGTTCGCTGAGATCTCGCAGCAGCTTCTCGATCTCCACCGCGCCAATCGGGTTAGGCGGATCGCCTGGCGTGCTGTTGGCCTCAGCCCAAGTAACATAGTCGAAAATTTTGGCTTCATTCTCGGAGAGGAGCGGCTTAAGTGCTTCTTTCACCTTGGCGGATACGGGAACGCCGCGCTCGCCCTTAATCAGCTTGTTCGCCTCAATATCATTGATGAAGAAGCTGATGAATTTAGCGGCTTCCTCTTTATGCTTGGACGTTTCGGTGACCGAGAAGTACATCGAAGGTTTCAGGAAAAGACCGTCCTTCGTTCCAGGCCCGGGCATCGGATTCAGCTCCAACGGACGATCGGTGACCAGGTTGGCTACAGCAAGGAACTGGTTGGACCAGCCGGTACCCGATATGGAGTTGCCAAGGACGATTTCATCCTCTTCCGCTACGCCTTTCTTCTGGGCTTCCTTGTCCAGAGACAGGATGTATCCGTTGTCGTACCATTTCTGGTAGCGGGTGAAATAATCGATAAAAGGCTTATCGTCGCTGTATCCGATCGTTTTACCGTCAGCGCTGTACATTTTCTGGCCGATGGTTCTTAGGTAGTACGGGAAGAAGACGTCATGCCGGTAAGCAAAGCCTCCGATTTGCAGGCCTTTTTCTTTGGCTTGGGCACCCATTGTGTCCATGTCGTCCCAAGTCCATTCTTTGGATGGAATATCGATACCGTTCTTCTTCATCGTCTCAACATCGAAGGTGGTCTGAAGTGCGTTCACGCCGAGGTTCATGGCAACGAGCTTACCGTTGACCTCACCTCCGCTCAGCGCATTCTCGCTGACATCGGCGACATCCAACTCGCCGCTCTCGGTGAACGGCTTCAAATCCGCCAGCTGATTCCGGCCAGCATATTGATTCAGATAGGAGATGTCCATTTGAATAATGTCCGGGAGTCCGCCAGCCACCGCTTGGGGAGCAAGCTTTTTCCAGTAGTCATCAAATGGAGCGTACTCCGGCTCAATCGTGACATGCGGATTCTGGGACTCATACATTTCAATGACCTTCAAGGTATAATCATGCCGGGACTGTCCGCCCCACCAAGCAATGCGGAGTTTGACCGGATCCTTGCTATCGCTTGCAGCCGCCGGCGGTGTCTCCGTTCCGGTTCCGCCGCTGGCTGGTGGTTCGGCAGCGCCGCCGCCCGAACAGCCGATCAAGCTTCCGATCAGGGAAAACATCAGAACCGCGTTTAACACTTTTTTCATTCCATTTCCTCCCCTTTGTTGATAAACCGCTTCATATCGTTTCAAATGTTAGTGCTTACATTCCCAATTATCTTGTTTCCGCGGGGAAAGAGTAAGGAAAAAAACCGTGCAATTTGTTTAAAAAGCAGAGATGTACGTACAAGTTAATCACTCTTTTTCATATATTCGGAGGGAGTGCACCCGATCTGTTTCTTGAACACCTGGCTGAAATATTGAGGATTATCACCGAAACCGAGCCGCTCGGCCATTTCAAAAATCTTGATATCGGGATCGCTTGCCATCATTTCGGTTGCGCGCTTCATCCGTAGTTTCATCACGTAATTGGAGAATTTCTCACCGGTCTCCTTCTTGAACAGCTTGCCAAGATAGTCGGCGTTCATATACAGCATGTCGTTTGCCACCAGATTGAGTGTAAGCTCCGAGTTTCCCAGCTGCTCCTCGATAATCTCAACTACCTTGCGGACGATGGCATTATACTTGACTTTGTTCTGCTCGAAGTTTCGCAGCGTGATTTCCCGTACCGTTTCTTCCAGTACGGCTTGAATCGCTTGGAGCGTGCTCATTTCGGCGATTTCCGGGATCCGCGCGTAACGTTCCTGCATCTGGTCCGGATCGGTCAGCCTGATGAGGGACACGTATTGCTGAATGATATAGGATTTGGTCATCTCGATGCTCAGCTGCGCACGCTTCAGTTCCTGGACGAATTCGGTCAGGGCCAGCTCCGCTTCATTGCGGTGGCCGGATCGGACCGGCATGCAGAGTCGTTCCTCGTCGAGGACAAACGTTCCTTCCAAGCCGCCGGCGTGAAGCGTGTCTTCCGTAGTGATCATCCCGCTCTCATCCAGATAGAAGCGGTAGTTCAGGCATTGCAGAGTATCCCGGTACAGCTTTCGAGCCAGGGTAACAGGTCCGGGATCGCTGATCGCGATCGTTACGTCCATCTTGTAATACTGTTTAAAAGTACACCGGATATCCTGCAGCTGTTGATGGAGCCGCTGTTGATCTTTTTGGTTCTCAATGAGCACCAGTACATGCTGCCCGATCGTCGTACTCAGGAGCGTTGTGTCCAACAGATCCTCGGCAATGTTCTTCACGGCGAATTGATGCTCATATTCAACGATGCCCTCCAGCTGGAACAACAGCAGACGGACGGGCTGATCGAAATTCGTTTCGAACAGGCTTCGGTACTCCTCCAAGTCATGGCGTCCATAGGTTTTGTTGGTGACAAACTCCTTGAGCACCTGTTCTTTGACATGAGGCAGCACCTTTCGAAGACGGCCTTTCATCTCCTGGATAAAAGACTCCTTGTTTTCGTTCAGGGTCAGCTCGTCAGTGACCTCTTTCAGCGCCCCTCCGATCTTGACCTCGTCGGTCGGCTTGAGCAGGTAATGCTTCACGCCGTATTGCATGGCACGGTTAGCATATTCAAATTCGCCGTAACCGGAGAGCAGCACAAATTTGATATGTGGATGGGAGGCATAGGTTTTGGCTACGAGCTCAAGCCCATCCAGCCCGGGCATGCGAATGTCGCAAACGACGATATCCGGGCTCTCCCTGACGATTTTCTCATACGCTTGAATTCCGTTCTGGGCGGTACCCGCCAGCTCGGTTCGATATGCCTTCCAGTCCACCATTTGAGATATGCCGTCCAGAATAATTCGTTCATCGTCCACGAGCAGAACTTTGTACATCCGAATCCCTCCGTTATTTGGGTAAAGACAGAATTACGCGGGTCCCAAGACCCGATCCGCTGTCGATGGTTAAACCGTAGTGGTCGCCAAAAGCCAGCTTGATCCGTTCATCGATGTTTAACAGTCCAATCCCGTTACCGCTGGTAGCCAAGTCGCCGTTTCGCAATCGGGTCAATGTATCCGGCGGCATGCCGGGGCCGTCATCCTCAACCATGACGCAGAAAGCGGAAGGAGTCTCCTTGCAGGACAACGTTATTCGGCAAGGGTTAACGGATGGCTCCAGCGCATAATGAATCGCATTTTCAAGCAGTGGCTGAAGGGACAGCTTTGGAATTTTGCGCTGCAAATCCTGCTCCTTCACATCCATCGTGAAATCTAGGCGGTCTTCAAATCGGAACTTCTGAATAATGACGTAGTTTCGGACAATCTCGAGTTCCTCTCCCAGTGTCAGAATCGGCTCTTTCAAGCTGACGGAGTTACGAAGAAGGAAGGCTAAGGCCTGCACCATGTCGGAGATTTGGGTTTGCTTGTTCATCTTCGCCAGCCAGTTCACGGATTCCAACGTGTTATACAGAAAGTGGGGGTTGATTTGCGCTTGCAGCGCTTTGAACTCGGTCTCTTTGATTAACAGCCGGTTCGAATAGTTCTCGGTAATCAGCGCATTGATTCTCTCGATCATGAGACGGAACGTCCGATGCAGCAGGCCCAGCTCGTTCATGGCGACAGGAGCAGCGTCCTGAGGCAGTACGTTGGCTTCCGCAAAGTTTCCTTTTTCCGCAAGCTTCATCCGAGAGATGAGACTTTCGATAGGACGTGTCAGGCCTCGGCTGAACCGGATGCCGAGCAGAATCGCAACCGCGAAGATAACGGTAAACACGATGATGACAAGCTCTTTAATGAATATGATTTGCTTGAAGGTCTGATTAAAAGGCGTGACATTCATATACGTCCACCCCGTGTTGCCCGATCGGTTATGTGCAATGAAGTAGGTATGGCCATCGATTTCGCGGGTAAGGTACCCGTTTCCGGATGACAGGGAGAATTGAATGACCGACGGATCAAAGTGCGGCGTTGCAGGGTAGATCACATCCGCACCCGAGGTCACGATCAGGTCGCCTTCTCCGCCGGCGGATTTCCGGACGATTTTGTCCATATTGATCCGAATAATGATGGTTCCCAAGTAGTTAAGATCGAATAAGGTTCCAGAGTAGGATCTTATTTCCCGGGAAAGTACAAGAGCCGAATCCGTTTCGTCCGGGTACACCCAGCGTTCTTCTCCATCCGCATCTCCGGCAAGCTGAAGAATAAACTCCTTTTTGGCGGGATTAATCGGGACGACACTGCCGACATCCTGCTGTTTATCGTAGGAATCGATCAGATGGATGGAATACAGCATCGGCTCGGAGCCTACATAATTCAGGAGGCGGTCCACCAAATGCTGCCGCAGGATGAGACGGTCATAGTCGGAGTCGCTCCCGGCGATGGAACGTAACATATTTTGAATCTGGGTATCGGTCATGATGTTGAAGGACAACTGTTCGATCCGTTCGAGCTCTGACTCAATCGCAGAGGAGGACAGGTGTAAGACCTGTGATGATTTGAGGTAAAGCTGCTCGTCGTAGATGGAGAATGCATATTGCTGGACGATGACGGCGAAGGTAAATGCCATCGCAACGATTAAGCTGATAAGTAGGGAAAGCTTATTTTTGATTTTCATATTTTTATAGATCGTCATCCATTTTTGCACGGCAACGTCTCCTTGCGCAGGGGCCTAAAATGTCGTGTACACATTATGTACCGGGTTGTAAACGCTGTCAACATAGACATCGTTATTACAGCATCTGGAATATCAATATCAAAGATTCGTCAGGTAGTCGGTTATTTGAACAAGGAGGTCGGTTATTTGAATTTATGTTTGGGGGCTCCCATACGATAATGTTTTTAGATGAAAGCGACAAAGGGAGGTGAAGTTCGTTGCAATGCAGGTATAAATTCGATTTCGGTACGGAAGCGCCGGGCCACGAACATACCAAAATAACCGCTGAAACCTTATATAGTCCGGAACTTGGCTTTGGATTCCATTCTTTATCTCACCTATCCGCTGTGAATCGGGCAGGGGAGAAGGCGTTAATGCGAGATTTTGTAATACCACTGCATGCTGCGTTTCAGGTCGATGTGATCGATGGCTTGTACACCCTGCATCTACTGATCGGCGATGCCTGGTTTGATACCGAAACCTCCATTCGGGGAACGGAAGGGCAGATGCTGCTGGATGGGAAACGCATACCGGCAGGTCACTTTGAACGATTTAGTGTGACGGTGCCGGCTGTTCAAGGCAAAATCGTATTGACCTTCTCGGGCCGTGCTCCCCGGATTAATGCTTTGGAAGTGGCACCTGCGCCGCATGCTTGCCATGTGTTTCTGGCGGGGGATTCAACGGTAACGAACCAACCGGCTGACGGTTATCCCTATGCCGGGTGGGGGCAAATGCTGCCCGCTTATATTAAAGCGGATGCGGCTGTAAGCAATTATGCCCGTTCCGGCCGAAGCTCCAAGAGTTTTATTACGGAGGGAATTCTGGAGCAAATATCTGAGAAGATGAAGCCTCATGATTATATGCTGATTCAGTTTGGCCATAACGATCAAAAGCGGGATGAGGAGAGGTATACCGAGCCTTTTTCGACATACAAGGATTCTTTGAAGAAATACGTGGATGTTTGCCGGGAGAAACAGGCGACTCCGATTCTGGTAACGCCCGTTCACCGCCGTTATTTTGATAGCAAGGGGTTATTGGAGGATACGCATGGCGATTATATCATGGCGGTGCGGGAACTGGCGGATGAGGAGCGTATACCCTTAATCGATTTGGCTGCGCTGAGTTTGGAGTATTTTAACCAGCTGGGTCCCGAAGGGACCAAATCCGTGTTTATGTGGGGGAGGCCAGGGGAGTTTCTTCTGTTTCCGCAGGGTGTAACGGACAACACTCATTTTCAAGAGCGCGGTGCGGCCCGGTTGGCCGACATGGTGGCTCGCCGTTTGAAGGCGCTTGGACTCCAGCCGTTGTCTCTGTTTTTACGCTAGCCTGATGGGTCGGAACGAGGATTAAAGGAATTTTCGGTGTCCATAGCGAATGTATTTTTATTTATGCAGCCTAAATCGATGAGTTGCGAGGAGTGAAACGCATGTCAAAAGGTGAAAAACAATGGATTATTCCCGACGGGTATATCCCTCCTGAAAGCAGCGGAGAACTAACCAGTCATGAATCCGTCTGTGTGTTGAACTTAACCGAGCAGGACGTTGTGGTTACGATTCATGCTTACTTCGAGGATCGTGATCCATTGCTGGGAATGGAAACCATCGTACCAGCAAGAAGAACCAAGCACATACGAACCAGCTCGCTTCAAACGGACGGCGGGCAAGGTATTCCTCCAGGTATTCCCTATGCCATGGAAGTTACGAGCAGTGCACCCGTATTTGTTCAATACAGCCGTCTCGATTCCACTCAGGCTGAGAATGCCTTGATGAGTGTTATGGCGTATCCGGTAACCAGATCCTAAAGGATGGTGATTGTATGGTACAGACTGTGACATATACCTCAGAGCCGCCTGAGGACTTTCGTCAACTAGAGGCTTTGTATGCTTCGCTAGGTTGGAACTCCATTCATCTCTCCGTTACGGAATTGAAAACCATGTGCTTGCAGAGCTGGTATGCCATCTATGCATATGAAGGACGGAGATTGGTAGGCATGGGACGTTTGATCTCCGATGGGGTTATTACCGGCGTTATATGCGGATTAGGCGTACATCCGGATTATCGGTCCAGAGGGATCGGCCGACAGATCCTCCATCGATTGGTTGAACATTGCGAGAAGTCCCGGGTCTTCCCGCAACTGATGTGTGAGGAAGGGCTGGAACCGTATTATGAGAAGCTGGGCTTTCAGCGATTTACCATTGGGATGAAGAAGGATATACAGCGAACTCATTCATCGGATGTCCCATAATCTTTGATCGTTATTTTTACCTCATACTGGATCGGAACCTCACTAAATGTTTGATCCCAATCTTTTTTGGCTGTCTTCCATATATGAGGATACTTAATTCTTAATTTGTTTCCGAAACCGGAAACGTCTGTCTTGTATTCATGTTGAATTTTATCGAGTACATTCTTTACCAAACGTTCAACCTCGTCTTCAATCGCTTTTTCCACTCTTTTCAAAAATTCAGTTTCGATGGTTTTCTCCGAAACGACCCAATGCTCGGCAATTCTTCCTTCAGACTCGATTTCTATATTAAACGAGATATTGTTTCCATCAACATGAGGTTTAATTTTACTTTTCATAGACAATATTTCGTATATTACAGGCTGACCTGTCTTTTTATCAACGCTTTTAACCAAACCGCCTTTCCCCTTTCCGGTTATCCACGTTAAGCCCTCTATTTCCTTTTCATTCAAAAAACCACGTAGTTTTTTCGTTTTCCCTTCAATGACGGCAGCTCCTGAAAATTTCGTTTCTCCATTGGATGACGAGACGACATTTTGCAAAAGAAAGCTGGCTCCGGAATGCAGCTTCCCCTCTATTTTGGTAAGTGTAGTGGGAGGTAAAATTTTGGTGGTTCTTCCGTGACCGTGTGTCATTTCAACGAGTCGGAATGCTGGGATATCCATCGGTTTTTTCGATTCTAGTGTTTTACTCGCACGGTTTTGAGCAATTAGAAGGAGGCCGCTTGGTCTCATCTCTTGTTCTCTAATAAAAAAATCCAAAATCTTTTGCATATCCAAGGTACGCGCAAGGTCCTCTCCAATGATTATCACTTTTGAATGTTCGGCAAAGGCACGTTTGTCGATTCTTAATACCATATTGCGTAAAGTTGGCAGGATCGCATCTCCTGTTTCAGAAACGTTATTGTAAGCTTTTTGCGGTGATGAACCTGTTTTTGCTCCTTTTCCTGTTGTTTCTGAGGTGACAAATTGATTGGTTATCGTAATTCGATCCCGGTTAAGACGCCCGCCTGCTTGTCCCGCTGACTCTTCTTGAGGCCCCCCTTGTTTTTCCAAATCCAAAGAAGTGCCTACAATGAGGCCCAGATCTTCAATTTCTTTTTTGCTCCAGCAACCTGTAAGAGGTAGGAGTATAAGAATCAACAGCGCACTCAAGAGGAACCGTATCGTGATGTGCTTCAAGCTTTTCCACCTCTCAAACTCGATACTAGAAGTAAGATGAATGGCAGTACAGCAAATAATAATAACGCGACATTGCCGATGATATCCCCCAGTTTAAAGAGGTCATTGATATTTTTTGGAACCATCGCAATGACGTAAATAATCGGAATCAAGCCATATGTAAAGGGATGAATCTTCTTTTTGAAGAGCTGCGCCAGCCCTAAAGCTGCCGCATAGTAGGTAATGGTAAAGGTCGTAAATATTTGCATAATCCATATCACAAGCAGCAAAGATTCAAAACGTTCAAAGATCAAACCGGGGATTTCAAAACTTCGCATAAGCTCAAGTGTAGGCCATGTACTCGTGACCACTCCGTCGATAGACAGGGCTCCTATGACCATAACAACGGTGATGACGTAAAAGAGCAAGGGGATGAATACTCCAACTAAAACAACTTTGACGGCTTTGTCCGGCTGTTTCATAAACGCTACAAGAAGCAGCATAATTTCAGAACCTAAAAATGCAAGAGCGGTTGTCTTTATTCCTTTTAGCATGGGGCCAATTCCCAATCCTAATACGGGACGGAGATTGTCCATCTCAAATATGCCTAAGCTCAAAAAGGCAACCAGTAAAAAAATGACGATTGTAATAGGAAATATGATTTCAAACAAACGGGCGATCGTGTTTATTCCGCCTAAGATCAGATAGAGACCTATCCACATAAAAGGCAGGATAATGGCCCAGGTGGGGGTGCCTTCCAGCAAAAAAAGGCCGGTTACTTCTGCCATGGTTCTGACCTCGTATGCAGAAATGGTAAAAAAGTAGCCGATAATAAGTAAACTGAGGAACCCGCCCACCCATTTTCCTACAATTTCTTGGCTGTATTGATAGAAGGTTTTTTCGGGGAATCGCTGGTTTAATTTCACGATGATCAACCCCACGATCATGGCGATCATCCCGCCCAAAATAACGGTGATCCACACATCCGGTGTTTTCACTTTCTCCACAGATGTTCGGGGGAGGGTGAGGATCCCGGCAGCAAGAATATAGTTGACGAGGATAACAACTGCTTGTGAATTCGTAATTTGTTCTTTTGGACTACCCAACATGTTGTTTATTTCCTTTCATAGAGAGCTATCCTTTGCGGATGGAGTCTTTCCTATGTATCGCCTTCCGACGGCGTTTCATCTTCACAAGTGGCATACGAATCATATAGTCTTTCCAATCACTTACTCGATAAGGAACGATCGGAGTGACAAAGGGAACACCAAAACTCTCCAACCTTACTAGATGGCTGCAAAGGAAAAGGAAAAACAGAACGACCCCGTATAATCCAAACACAGCAGCGAAAAACATGGCTATAAAACGAAGCATGCGAAACGTAATTCCAGCGCTGTATTGAGGGATGGCAAAGGAGGAAATGGCGGTTAACGCCACCACGATCACCATAATTGGACTGACAATCCCCGCTTGTACGGCAGCTTCTCCTATGACCAATCCACCGACGATACCCATGGCCGGACCAATGGGTTTAGGCAATCGCAGCCCACCCTCCCGCAAAATCTCGATCGCGACTTCCATAATCAGTGCTTCGATTAGTGCGGGAAACGGTACGCCTTCCCTCGTGCCCATGATAGACAAGGCCAGTTTGGTTGGGATCAATCCCTGGTGAAACGAGACAAACGAAATATACAAGGAGGGTCCAAAAAGCGAGATAAGGGCCGCGAAATAGCGCAAAAGACGGATGAGAAAAGTAGGTAACCAACGATCGTAATAGTCCTCTGGTGAGTGCAGCATCATACTAAATGAAACCGGAACGATCAGAGCGAAAGGTGTCCCATCCAACAAAATCGCAACTCGTCCTTCCATCAAGGCACTGTAAACGCGGTCGGGACGCTCCGTATTCTGTACTTGTGTAAAAGGACTGAGGTAATTATCCTCGATCAGCTGCTCTACATAGCCTGATTCCGGTACATCATCCATATTTATTTTTTTGATTCTTGCCTGGACCTCTTCCACCAAAGCAGGGTCTGCCATGTCTTTGATATAGGCGATGACAAGTTCTTTTTTCGAACGTTGTCCGACTTGAAACTTGATGATGGATAAGTTGTAGTTGTCACCATGCTGTCGTAAAAGGGCGGTATTATCACTTAACGATTCCGTGAAACCTACCCGTGGACCTCGAACCAATGGTTCCGAAGTCGGCTCTTCAATACTGCGCGATTTCCCTTTGGTTGTACCGAGAATGAGCACATTCTGCACACCATCCACTAACAATGCGGTCGAACCTGTCAATACCTTGGACACCAAGTCGTTTACATGAGGTGCTTCTGTTACTTCACTAATGGTAAGAACTTGATTTTTAATAAACTCTTTAGAAATGGCCCCTAGCACAGAAGATGGATCTGGGTTATTTTTTTCGGAGAAGCTCACCATAAGAGATTTCATAATATGTTTGTCGATGAGTTCTTTATCCGACAGTCCTTCTACGAAAATGATGGCTGCACAAATGCCTGTGCCTCCCATGTGAAACTCCCTAAAGTGCACATCCGAGTTATGACCGATTTCTTTTCTCACCAGTTCAAGATCCAAGGCGAATTTCCCCGTAAAATGCTCTAATGAGGGTTGAGCAGAATTCAATGTTTTGTTTTTTTCGCTCTCATGTTGTTTCATTGTGAATACCTGCCATTTCCTCAGTCTTCCTTTGAGTTATGAATCCATTTAAAAAGCCTTGAGATCATATACGGAATCATAAATGCGATGAAACCCTGCATAAAAACCTTCCAATCCGGAAGGTAGGAAAGCACCATGTTCCACATGTTAATCCCCCTGTTAAGCCAGCATTAGCGTCGTATAAGCATAAGCCTCTATCTTTCCCATTATTATCTAAGCAACAACCGTTTAAACTTAAACCTCGGGGATGCGGGAGTACATTGATCTTGGAAAGGTTCGCTTGGTCAAAATCGCAGGATACGAGGGAGGGAAATAATGTTAAAATAACATCAAGCGGGCAGCTTGATGTTAGGAGGTTCCATAGGATGAAGACATTGTCAGTAGGAATCATAGGGACCGGATTTGGCGGTTGCGTTCATGCTCCCATTTTTCGGATGCACCCGGGGATGGAGGTGAAATCCATTGCCAGTGTCCATCGACAACGCTCGGAGGGCCGCACGTGGAATGGAATTCCGTATTACAGGAATTGGCGTGAGATGCTGGAGAATGAGCAGTTGGATCTGATATCGATCGTATCGGCACCGGTCCATCATTATGAAATGACGATGCTCGCCTTGCAATCCGGCCACCATGTCCTGACGGAGAAGCCTCTGGGCATGAATACGGAGCAAACGTTACAAATGCTGAGTGAGTCGGAACGGGTGGATCGACAAGGTTTCGTTAATTTTCAATGGAGATGGACGCCGATTCGGCAGCGAATAAAGCACATGCTGCAGGGTAAAGAGCTGGGAGACATTCAGCATATCAAATATACAGGAAGCTTCCCCGGGTATTCCCTAATGGCTAATTCTTACCGGGGATGGGAAGCACGCCGTGAGGATGGAGGTGGATTCCTGTTTGCGATCGGTTCGCATATGGTAGATTCACTCTTATGGTGGATGGACGAAGAGATTACGGAAGTGTACGGCGACCTGAGAATTCAGATCTCGGCCTATAACGGAGATGAAGGGCTTGAGCTTAGGGACGCGGAAGATGCCTTTACTTTTTCGGGGCGTTTTAAGGGCGGAGCCTCTCTCCTTGCGGATGTATTTTTTCCGGGAATTCGTGGCATGGGTTGGACGTTGGAGATTTACGGGACCAAGGGAACGCTGATCATGCGAGATGACCGTTCTCTCGAATGCAGTTTTGGCGGGGCGTTTGAGTCTGTCGATATTGAGACGTTCCAACCGCCTACGGATCTGGAGGCACCAGCGGCGCACTACTATAACGGTTTTTATCAGATGATAGATGGGATATACCACAGTATAAATGCAAACCCATCAACGTTGAATATGCCGTATTTCGTGGATGGCCACAGGGTACAAGCTGTTCTGGATGCGATTCGTCTGTCGTCCGAGACGCACAGCCGAGTCAGCGTTAATTATGGATCTATCATTCGGCATGGCTAATGGAAAGTGATGCTGGAAGAGCAGGGAGGGCACGTACTAATCCGATAGCAAATCGGATAGATATAAAGAGTGGGCTGGAGCTTGCAGACCCCATTGGTCAAGGGCGACAGTATAGGGTTCGACGTTTTGACCAACATCAGGTGGGGAGGAAACCTCTATGATACAGAGCTTGATCGTTGTGTTTGTACTGACCATGATTATTCATACGGCGGAAACCTTGTCATACTCCGCAAGATATGCGGGGGTGAAGCTAAACAAGATTGCTGTTGCATTATCGTTGACGGGGATCATTGTGCTGGTTTCCCGAACGTCCAACTTAGTTCAAGCCCCGCTGACGGCCAAATTTGTTGATTATGCGAAAGTGGATCCTTCGTTTGACGTGCTCTCCTATTTCAGGGCGATTTTGTTGGCCGCCTCGATCGGAACGATTGTTGCAATCGCGTTGTTTCCTACCTTCGTCAATCTGTTCAGCAGAGTCATCAGCAAGCTGGAGGTCGCCGGATCGATTCCGAAGCTGGTATCAAGCGTGACCATTGGACAGCTCAAGAACACAAGGCATTACATAAGAAAGCCCAATTTGAAATGGAGTCAGTTTCGTTACTTAGGGGTACCTAAACGGTTTATTATGCTGAATATTGTGGTCACGGCTTTTTACACAGTCGGTGTTCTGTCGTCCCTGTACGCAGCTCATCTCATCCCTCAGTACAGCACTACAGCATCTCAAGCGTCCGGGTTAATCAACGGAATCGCGACGATTATTTTAACGATATTTATCGATCCCCAGCTTGGCTTGATTACCGACAAGGCAACTCGGAACGAGGAAGCGAGGGACCAGCTTGGCAAAGTATATACGATGCTGATGGTTTCAAGGTTTTTTGGAACCATGCTGGCACAGCTCGTGATCATTCCGGCCGCTTGTGTGATCAGCGAGATTGTGAAGTGGATATAAGGACAGTGGTTGTGGTTAGAAAGTCAGAAGGAGAGAGGAAGAATCATAATGACACGTAAACGTGTAGTGATGGAATCCGTGCTGTTTGCTGCAGCGATATATGTAGGCTATTTTGTATTTATGATGCTGCAAGGGATGGTGCTAACACAGAGACATGTCCGGAATATAGATTTGGCTCTGCAATATGAACAGGCGGAATCCCTCCAGGCTCAGGTAGCTTTTGGAATGATCGAGCGCAATAGCGAATGGTTTACCGTGGCTGTAATGGGAGGCTTTATTGTATTAGGCAGCTTATATGGAAGTATTAGATGGATGTTGGCAAAACGAAGACCGCAATCCTAACATTGGATTTTCTAGAGAGCATAAACCCTGTCATGGATTCCTGTCCAAAGCCAGGGTTATTTTGTCTTGGGATTTATAATCGATGTTGGATCCAAAACCTTATCTCATATTTGAAGTAATCCATACTCGACGGTATGGACAAATAGGGACAAATAGGGACAAATAGGGACAAATGAAGATAATTGGGTCACCCAATTATCCGGTACACAACGTAAATAAGGCATTATATACCTATAAAACAGCAATGAAAGCGCTATTTTTATGCTTGACAGCCTTTTCAGATGCGTTTATGCTAAACATGCGGTTAATTGGATCACCCAATTATCGTTTGCGCAAGTAGGGATAGAGAGGGTAGTCATATGACCATTAAGAAGATTAAATATCATCGGGTGTACGAGGATGTTATCGAACAGATCAAGAATCTGATTCTGGAAGGGAATCTGGCTCCGGGAGACGTTCTTCCGACAGAACGGGAGCTGGCCCAATCGTTTGGCATTAGCCGCGGAACATTGCGAGAAGCCTTTCGCATTCTGGAACGCGAGGGGCTGATTGAAGCCAGACCGGGCGGCGGACGTTTCCTGAGCAAAGCACTGGATGTAGCCGAGGATCGAAGCCGCATTCTGGACAATATTGAACGCGCTACCATTATAGAATTGCTGGAGGCGCGGGAATTGTTCGAGACGGGAATCGTGGAGCTGGCGGCGAAGCGGGCAACCGATGAGGATATTGCCGAGATTGTGGCTGCATTTGAAGCATGGGGACAGATCGATCAAAATGCGGAGGATCGTTCGAAGCCGGATCAGGCGTTTCACCTGTCGATCGCCAAAGCCACGCATAACGTGGTTCTCGTCAATATGATTGAATTGCACATGGATTTGCTTCAGCGGACGCTGAGCAAAACCGCCCAGATTCCGGGTCGCAAGAGCGAGGTCTACGAAGAGCATTTACTTATTTTGCAAGCCATTAAGGAACGCGATCCGGTAAAAGCAAAGCTGGCTTTGCTGAACCATCTCAGCCGGGTTAAAGAAAACATACAGAAAAACTACATTCATGTATAAGAGGGGAGAAACGTCCCCCTTTTAGCACAAATTGGATAATCCAATTATCCAATGGTCATGGGTGAATATTTTGGTAAAGAGGGACTGCTGATGAATACAGACATTCGAATACTATCACCCTGCGGCATGCTGGGATATGGCTTTCCTGAACAATCCTTTATGAACGGCCTGGAGTTCGATCCGCACGGCATCGTTGTTGATGCAGGCTCAACGGATGGGGGACCCCATAAGCTGGGCGCCGGCGTATCGATCGTCAGCAAGCGGGCGGTTAAGAAAGACCTGGACATTATGCTCACGAACGGTTTGCCCCGAAAAATTCCGATCATCATTGGCTCGGCTGGCGGCTCGGGCGCACGGACCCATGTGAATTGGACGCTAGAGATCATTGATGAAATTTTGGATGAACGGGGCCTTCAGGCCAAGGTATCTGTCATATGGGCCGACTTTACGCAGGAGGAAATCCATCAGGCGAAGGAAGAAGGGCGGATTAAGGCACTAAGCCCAAATATTCCGCCACTCACCAGTGAGTTGATTGACTCCACCAACAGCATCGTTGCCCAGATGGGACACGAGCCTATTGTGGAAGCGCTTCAACAAGGCGTGGACATTATCGTCTGCGGCCGGGCGTATGATCCTTCCCCGTTCGCGGCGATCGGGATCTATCACGGCAAGGACCCGGGGCTATCCTATCATCTGGGCAAAATATTGGAATGCGGCGCATTGTGCGCGGAACCGGGAACAACCAAAGACAGCATTCTTGGCACGATCAGCGACGATTCGTTTACCGTTCAGTCACTCAACCCGAACCGGACGTGCAGCCCGACCAGCGTTGCGGCACATACCTTTTATGAGAAGGAACATCCTTATATTCTGCATGGTCCCGGATTTACGCTTGATTTGGAGAACTGCCGCTTCGAGGAAGAGGAGGAAGGTGTCGTTCGCGTAACCGGCAGCCGGTTCCTTCCGGCGGAGAAATATTTCATCAAGCTGGAAGGCGCTAGACGCGTCGCTTATCGGACCTTCGTGGTGGCGGGGATCCGGGATCCGATCCTGATCGGGAAGCTGGAAGAGGTTGAGGAATATGTTCGCAGCCAGGCACGGGAATATTACCGGGAAATTCCGGAATCGGATTATCGGATTCAATTCTACAACTATGGCAAGAACGGCGTTCTCGGAAGCAAGGAGCCCGAGTCGTTCGCTGGACACGAGGTCGGCGTCATGTTCGAAGTGGTGGCCAAGACGCAGGAATTGGCGAACAGCATCTGCGCAACGGTGCGTTCCACCTTCCTGCATTATGGCTACGAAGGCCGTAAATCAACGGCAGGCAATCTGGCTTTTCCATTCGCGCCAAGCGATATCGAGTTCGGTCCTGTCTATGAATTCTCCGTCTACCACCTGATGGAAATGAAAAATAATGCTTTTCGGATAGAGCATCGATAAGGAGGATCAAACCGTGACTCAACTCGGCGATTTGGCGAAGGTGCTGCGAAGTAAAAACTCGGGCCCCTTCGAAATTACGTTAGACGTGTTGTTTGATTCCAAGGAGCAATATGACAGAGTGAAACAGTCCGGTATCATTACGAAACGGACGATATGCGAGCTGTATCAGATCAGGGAGGAGCAGATTCATCACCTGGTATTCTTCGACCAGGCGCTGGGCTTCAAAATCACGATGTCTCGGGACATATCGTCAGGCAGTGTCGGCGACCGCGACGTGTACGGAGCCCAGCAGCATGCTCCCCTCATGAAGCTATCCATCGAACATCTGGAGGAGGGGTAAGCCATGAAGGTGTTAAGACGCTTAAGGCAGGATTGGGTACTATACGCGATGCTGTCGCTGCCTCTGCTCTACTTTTTTATTTTTCATATCATTCCGCTGTACGGCATGAAACTCGCCTTTCAGGATTACCGGATTCTGGGGGATCATGTATGGGTCGGGTGGAAGCACTTCAAGACGCTGTTCAGCTCGCCCGCCTTCACAAGCGTGCTGCAGAATACCATCATCATCAGTTTGATGAAAATCGTATTCGTATTCCCGATTCCGATTATGCTGTCACTGCTTATTAATGAAGTTCGTAGCTCGAAATACCGCAAATATGTGCAATCCGTAGTCTATCTGCCGCATTTCCTGTCCTGGGTTGTTATTGCCGGGATCTGGATCAGTCTCTTGAATCCTGCCGAAGGCGGAGTCAATCTGATTGCGAATTTCTTTCAACTGCCATCCGTGGATTACATGACCAGCAAGGAGCATATCCGTTGGGTGCTCGTATTCTCCGAAATATGGCGAAGCGCCGGCTGGGATTCCATCATATATCTGGCAGCCATCATGAAGATCAGCCCAGGATTGTATGAAGCAGCCAAGATCGACGGGGCGACCCGGCTGCAGCAGATGAGGTACATTACGCTTCCTCATTTATACAGCACAGTTGTAACCGTCTTCATTCTAAATCTGGGCTTCTTCATGAATGCTGGTTTTGATCAGGTGTTTAACTTTATGAACGATTCCATCATCAGTGTGGTGGATATTCTGGACACGTATGTGTACCGAATCGGTATCGGGAACGGACAGTTTGCTTATGCAACCGCAGCGAGTCTGTTCAAGGGCGTGATCGGTATCATCCTCATCCTGGGCACGCACTTCATATCGAAGCGCTTCTCGGGTAAGGGCGTCTGGTAAAGGAGGGTTTTACGATGAGACGGCTGGAAATTTCGAAAATCGTCATTTATCTCATGTTGTTTGTGTTTACGCTCATGGTATTGGTTCCTCTCCTGAATCTGCTGGCGCTGTCCTTAACCGATCCCGGCAAAGCCCACTTGATGGGCGGACTGGACATTTTTCCGAAGGGATTCTCAACGATCAATTACCAACTGTTATTGTCCAATCCCTTGATTACGGGCAGTATTCTGAATTCCGTATGGATTACCGTGGCGGGCACATTCCTAAATCTGCTGCTGACCTCGATGGCAGCATACGTGCTGGCCAGAACCGAATTTATCGGTAAAAAGGTCGTGTTATTCTTTCTGATCGTCATTATGGTGTTCGAGCCGGGCATGATTCCCGAATACCTGCTCGTGAAGGATCTCGGACTGATGAATACGCTAACTTCACTGATCCTGTACAAAGCGATCAACGTGTACTATCTCTTTATTCTCATGCGGTTCATTCAGGACATTCCGGAGGAGATTCTGGAGGCATCCCGAATCGACGGCGCAGGTCATTTTCGCTTATACAGCCGAATCATACTGCCGCTGTCCAAACCGGGGCTGGCGACAATGGGTTTGTTCTACGGGGTGTATCACTGGAATGAATATTTCAGAGCCACGCTCTACATTTCGGACCCGACCAAATGGCCGCTGCAGGTCGTGCTCAGACAGTTTGTTGTCCGCAAGGACAATACGTCCTTAATCGGCAACCAAAACATGTTCGACAGCTCGATCAACTTTGATTTCGCTTCCCTGCAGGCAGGTACGATCATGATTGCGATTGTACCGCTGCTGTTCCTATATCCGTTCATTCTGAAATATTACGCGAAAGGCGAACTGGAGGGCGGAGTGAAGGATTAAGCGGGAGGGCGAAGGCAGCTTACTTATAAGGCATAAATGTTCAAATTCAAAAAAGGGGAGAAAGATGAACATGAAAAAATTAAGCCTGTTATTCATCGTTGCCATGCTGGTTATGGTTATGTCAGCATGTACGTCGAATTCGAAGACACCGGAGGCGGGTCAGACCGAAACCGGGACCGCGCAGCCTGACGGAAGCGGTGATCCCGTTACGCTGAAAATTGTGTACAAGGATGAAGGAACGGCGAACCCTGTTTCGGTTAAATTCTTCGAGACCTTGGAGAAATCCCTGGCCGAAGACGAAGGCTTGAACGTGAAATTCGAGCTTGTGGATCTGGCTCAAGGGAGTTATGCCGAGAACCTGAATCTCTTGCTGTTAGGCGGAACCATTCCAGATATCATCTATTTCCAGGGCGGTGACCAGCAAATTGCCGATCAAGGTCTGCTGGAAGATCTGACACCTTACATTGAAAATTCAACCTACATTAAAAATATCATCGAGCCGCACAACAAGACCCGGATGGCGAGTTATCCGTATCTGCTGTGGATCAAGCCGCTAGCACCGAAGACGCCGGTCATTCGGGCCGATTGGTTTAATGCCATGGAGAGCTCCAAGGCCTTGATGGAGAACCCGACCGTCGACAATTATTACGCCTTCTTCAAGGAACTGGTGGAGAAGAAGCCGGGTGAAGGCAAGCCGAGTTACGCGCTGACGGCAGCAGGCGATATTGCCGAGATCAACTTCATTTTTAATACGGCTTTCGGTTTGGATACGACTTGGCTCAAGAAGGAAGACGGAACTTATGAGTACTCCAAGGTTTCTCAGAAGGAAAAAGAAAAGCTGACGTTCTACAATAAGCTCTACAAGGAAGGGCTTCTTGACCCGCAATTTATTACAAAGCAGTGGGATACCAAGGAGGATGCCTTCTATAAAGGAGAAGCTGCCGTTATTACGGGCACAGCCGGCAAAATCATCGATTTGTATGACGGAAGAATGCAGGAACTGGGCGGAGACGACGCCAATCTGATAGTGCTGCCGCCGGCCAAGGGCGAAGCTCAAGGCTTTGGGGCTACCGATGTGACGAAGGAATCCAGAGGACTTGCGATCTCTTCGCAGTCGCCGCATAAAGACGTGGCGTTCAAGGTCTTCGATTACCTTGCAAGCCCGAAGGGGCAAATGCTGGACCGCCTCGGTTTTAAAGATGAGCATTACAAGGTGGTTGACGGCGAGATTGAGTTGAACGAGAAGTACTACACCGAATGGTATGCGCGTTTCTGGGAGCCGACCGAGATCAAATCCGAAATGCCTTTGAAAACGCCTCTCCTGGGTGAGCCGGGCTCCGAATCGTTGAAAATGGCTACCGAATTCTACACGGAAGACAACAACTTTATCATTCCCGAGCAGTTCATTGCCAACTGGGACGCAATGAACAACCTGTACAAGGAATACTCGACGGACTTTATTACGGGCAAGAAGGACTTGTCCCAATTCGACCAATTCGTTGAAGCCTGGAATGCTGCGGGCGGTGCAGAAATTACGAAATACGCCAACGAAAACATCAAGTAAGGAGCCTATGACTATGACTTCGTTTCGTGACCGGGTGAGGGGCGTGGTGATATCCACCGCGCTCGGAGACGCAATGGGAGCTCCAATCGAGAAATTAACGTACGAGGAAATCAAGTCCAAATACGGACGCGTGGAATCCCTGATGACAAGATGGCATAAGATGGATCTGCCGGCCGACGTCCGGCTTGGACGGGTAAGGGGCGATGGGATTGTCACGGACGATACGCTGATGACCATTGCGCTCATGAATGTGTATCTTACCGAGGGCAGGCATTTGGATGCCTATGATATGGGCAATGAATTCGTGAAGGAGATTGCGTTCCGCAAGACGTTTGTCCCTGAGCTGAATGAGGAGACGTTGATCATCGATCGATTGTTCTATCCGGAAAAATATATCTTTATGCGTCATGTGCTCGCCAATTGCGACCCGAGAGAAGGCGGCATCGGGAATATGGTGAACTGCGGGGCGGCGATGTACATCGCCCCGATCGGGATCGTCAATGCCGGCAATCCCAAGGCGGCTTATGATGAAGCCATCCTGTTTGCGATGGGTCATCAGAGCAGCTACGGCCTGGAAGCTGCGGGCGTACTGGCCGCTTGCGTGGCAAAGGCGTTTGAGCCGGAGGTGAGTGTGGACGATATTGTCCGCACCGCCATCAGCTTGGCAAAAGACGGCACGAAAGCTGCCATTCAAGAGATGACGCAAGCTGCCTATGATCTGCGGCAGGAGCGGGAAGACATGGACAAAGTGATCGAGGTGTTTCAGGCGATCATGCTTAAATATTCGCCGATGGGCGATGACGTGAGCCGTCATATCGACAAGGTTGGCATCCCAAGCAACCATTACACCCCAAGCCGCTTATGGTCGATTGAAGAGCTGCCCATGGCACTGGCGTTTATCGTTCTCAATGAAGGCGATTACTATCGTTCGATTCTGGACGGGGTTAACTCCGGACGTGATACGGACTCGATCGGCGTCATGGCCGGGGTAATCCTGGGCGCCATGTATGGCGCCGAGGTCATCCGCGAGGAAGATATCGAGCAATTGAATAAGGTGAACCGCTTGGACCTGTGTGCCATCGCCGACCGGTTCAGCGGCATTGCCGCGAAGATCATTGAGGAGGATTTGCGGATCAACGAGAACCGAAAGCGAATGATGAATCGTTAGCTTTTCATGTGCACGGACATGGTTTCAAAGCTAGGAGGGAGAGCAAATGATACCTAAACATTATGTAGAGACGGTATATGCGGGATTCATCGGTATGAACATTGGCATAAGACTCGGTGCCCCCATTGAACCGGTTGCTTGGACGTATGAACGCATTCGGGACGTATACGGCGATATCCGGGATTACGTGAAGCCGTACAAAACCTTTGCCGCGGACGATGACGCAAATGGTCCGGTTTTCTTTATTCGTGCGCTGTATGACGATGCGACGGACCGAGAGTTAGAGCCGGAGGATGTGGGCAAAGCATGGCTCAATTACGCAAGGGAAGGGATCGGCATGTTCTGGTGGGGCGGCGAGGATATCAGTACCGAACACCGCGCCTATATGAATCTGCGCAAAGGCATCCCGGCCCCTCGTTCGGGTTCGATCGAGGTCAACGGCACGGAGATGGCGGAGCAGATCGGCGGCCAGATCTTCATTGATTCCTGGGGCCTGCTGTTCCCTGGGCAAGCGGAAAAAGCAGCGGATTACGCCGAAAAAGCAGCCAGCGTCTCCCACGACGGCAATGGGCTGTATGGTGCCCGCTTCATGGCTGCTTGCATAGCCAAAGCCTTTGATGCTTCAACCATGGATGAGATTATCGCGGAAGGACTTCGCATGATTCCGGATGACTCCACCTATGCACGCGTGGTCCATGCGGTGATGGACTTCCACCGGGAGCATCCATCGGATTTCCGGGCGTGTCGTCAATACTTGGAGGATCACTGGGGATACGATAAATATACGGGCGTATGCCACATTATCCCGAATGCGGGGGTCTGCGTGGTAGCTCTGTTGTACGGTGAGGGAGATTTTGCACGTACGGTAGAGATTGCATCAATGTGCGGCTGGGATACCGATTGCAATGCAGGAAACGTAGGGACGATCCTCGGCGTATACGGCGGTTTGGCGGGGATTCCAGAACACTATCGCAAACCGATTAATGACTTTATCGTAGCCTCCAGCGTGTCGGGGTACTTGAACCTGGTGGATTTTCCGACATTCGCAAAAGAGCTTGCCCTACTGGGTTATCGCCTCAACGGAGAGAAGGCACCTGAAGCGTTGGTGCGGCGGGTGAAGCAAGGGGAGGTCTACTTCGATTTCGACCTGCCGGGATCCACGCACGGCTTTCGGACGAGTCATTCGTTCAAGACGCCTGTCCTGCGCCATTCAACCAAGAATGCCTATGACGGCAGAGGCTCCTTAGAAGTCGTCTTTGACCGACTGGTAGAAGGCGATAGCAGCAAAATCTACTATAAACCGTTCTATCGCCGGGCGGAGTTTAATGATGAGAAATATAAGCCGACCTTTGCCCCCCTGGCCTACAGCGGACAGACCGTATCCGCCCAAATTTATGTGGATCAGTGGGAAGGCGAACCGGTAACCTTGACTCCGTATGTGCGCAATACCTATACGCAGGAGGACATTCGATTGGCAACGTATACTCCTGCGGGCGGAGAGTGGAATGCGGTTGAATTCGTCATTCCGGATACCGAAGGCGCCATGATTGATGAGATCGGCTGGATACTCGAGAGCCCGTCGCCGCTCTTGAACCGCGCCATCGGAAGTTTGTTCGTCGGGCAATTCCGCATCACGGGAGCTGCGGACTATACAATCGATTTTGCCAAGCAGGCTAAAGAGTTCGCTTCTATCACTCCATTCTCGCATCATCGGGGAATATGGGAGCTGCGTGACGGCGTGCTGCATTGTACTTCGCAAGGGGATACCTCGTCCTATTCCGGCAATTACTACGCCGGAGATATGGAGATGGAGGCTACCATCAAACCGATATCCGGCAACAGCCATTGTCTGATTACGAGGGCACAGGGCGTCATGCGTCATTATCTGGCCGGCTTCGACGGCCCGAACTCCGTATCGTTTATGAAACAGGACTTCGGGATCACGCGTCTGATTACGGCAAGATACGATTGGGCATTGGGTCAAGAATACCGCCTGAAGCTGGTGTCCGAGAAGGATCGGTTCATCTTGTATATTAATGGAGAGAATGTGCTGGAATGCAAGGATACCGCCTTTGGTCATGGCATGTTCGGCTTTGGCTGCCTCGAGGACGGCGAGAATGAGATCAAGGATGTTCACGTCCGTGCAACGGAGCCGAAGCCGGTTTAAGAGAAGGGAGCGGGTTATCTTTGCGTAAGCTGGTTGTCATTGGAAGCATTAATATGGATGTTGTGAGTAAAGTAGAGCAGTTTCCCCGGCCGGGGGAAACGATTCATAGCAGGGGCACATCTTTTTTTCCTGGAGGTAAAGGGGCGAATCAGGCTGTGGCTGCGGCCTCGGCCGGTGCGGATTGTACCATGGTCGGTGCGGTTGGTCTTGATCCATTTGGGAATACGCTGGTTACTTCCTTGGAAGAGCGCGGGGTTGGCGTTACATCGGTCCTCTCCAAGCCAGGCACCTCAGGTATTGCGATCATCACGGTCAACGATGAAGGCGAGAATTATATCGTGCTCTCGGAAGGAGCCAATGGACGGCTGACCGAAGAGGATGTTGCCGCCGAGGTGAAGTGGGATGGAGTATATGCTGTGCTGCTGCAGAATGAAATTCCGTGGCAGACGACGCAATATGTTATCCAATCGGCCAGCAATGCAGGCGTTCGCGTCTGGCTGAATCCGGCGCCTGCGCGAAAGATCCCTCAAGATGTGTTACCGCTGATAGATACATTGATTGTGAACGAAACGGAAGCAGAAGTGGTAAGCGGCCTAAAGGTGGAGGACGCAGCTTCAGCTAATGCTGCTGCAGCATCGATCATCGACAGAGGCACCTCCAACGTGATCATCACCCTTGGCGAGTTAGGCTGCTTCTATGGGAATGCACGGGGCGAGCGTTTCACTGTTCCGGCTTTCCGCGTCAAACCTGTGGATACCACGGCGGCAGGAGATACCTTTATCGGTGCGTATGCGGCGGCTTGCACGGAGGGACTGGAAACGGAAGAGGCGCTTCAGTTTGCAACTGCAGCGGCTGCACTGACGGTGACCCGTCCGGGCGCTGCATCCTCCATACCGTCCAAGGAAGAGATTTTGGCTTTTATGATTCAGTAATCCGTTGCAATAAGCGAGAGGGCGTTTAGTTGCCTTCTCGCTTTTGTTATCTTCCCCCATCGCATTTCGAACATGCGACGGAGACGTGTCATGACGGCGATCCACCATCTATTCGATCCATTACTCCGGATCGGATGAGGCCGTAATGGCTGTGAGTCATGTTATGTGAGATCTAAATGGAGCTGCCCGACATGTTCTGCCGAACCCTTTCATATATGTAAGAGTGACAATAATGAATCTATGAAATGGGGTATCTGGCTAATGGCAAAACAAAAAAGAGGCAAATCCTTGTGGAACCTACCAACTCGCGCTCGCGGTACTTGCCCGGTGTGCAAGAGTACCCGGACTAAACTGTTGTATCCCCGAACCAAATCGGACGGGACTGCCCTGAAGGTGTGCAAGCGCTGCGACGGCGCTACGCAGGAGCGAGTGGACGCGGCGGTTTAGCCTGCTTCCCGATGATAAATACGCCTAGCTCTCTTACAGTGGCTGGGCTGGGCAGCCTGCTTTCCAGCCCGGCATGCACAGCTTGGCCCAATACGCAGCTCGGGCATCACCCGCTGCGCCCTATAATCCCTGCCTGTCTTGCCGATCAGGGATTATTTGGAATATAATAGATTTACCTATGAGCGTGCATAGACCGTTTTCCTCGTGAAGCGGTCTATGCTTTTTTACACGGATACAGGATTTTAGGATTATGCTCTTATTCAAGTTGCGGCTAGCCAATAGAAGAACCGGTGGAGGTTGAATTGTAAGAGGGCGAAGAAGAATATCATGTCATTGGCGGTGGATGGTATGTTAGAGGAACGGTTAAAGGAGTACATAAGCCAGCATAAGCAATTGATGACCGATTTGGGCAGCGTTCGCGACTTGGGGCTGCCGCAATGCTATATTGCTGCAGGCTACATTCGAAATTATGTGTGGGACCTGCTTCATGGGTTAGAAGGGACGGACCGGCATACGGATATCGATGTCGTATACTTCGATCCGGAGGATGTTTCTGAAGAGCGGGATGCAGACTTGGAGCAACATTTAAGGATCTCGACGGGGAACCAGAAATGGTCGGTTAAGAATCAGGCCAGAATGCATGTGAAGAATGGAGATGAGCCTTATAACTCGACCCATGCAGCGTTAACCTATTGGCCGGAGACGGCTACCGCGGTCGGGGCAAGGCTGAACGCCGAGGGAGAGCTTGAGCTCTGCTGTCCTTATGGATTGGAGGATTTATTTGCGCTTCGGGTTCGCAGAAGCCCTAACTTCCATAAGCGAAGCTATTATTTGGAACGGGTAGGGAAGAAACAATGGGAGGATCTTTGGCCGCAGCTAACGATAAGCGATGATTAGACAAAGGTATCCAACCAGGAGCTGCGGTGAGCAAGGAAATGAGGTTGTCCATGTGGAATTTATAGAGTGGCCTATTAACGGCCGGAACGAGGGGCTGTTGTATGGACATATTTAACCGCGCACGTGAAAAGGAAATGTCGTATCACGAGAAACTATATGAACAAGCTGTATTATTTCAACCTGGAAGCTGGTTAGCCAAGCCCGTTCAGACGGTCCTGGATCATTTGGAATTATTGTCATTTCAAGAGATGCGGGTACTGGATCTGGCCTGTGGTGTTGGGCGTAATAGTATCCCGGTTGCGCAGCGGATCCAATCGACGAACGGGAAGGTCACCTGCGTGGATCTGCTGCCATCGGCAGTCGACAAGCTGCAGCAGTATGCCGCATTGCATGGCGTAAGCTCAAACCTTGAGGCACTTGTGGCAGACGTGGAGCACTATGAAATTGCCGAGGATACCTATCATTACATCGTTGCATGTTCATGTCTGGAGCATATGAGCTCCGAGGAAGCCTTCGTATCCAAGATCGAACAGATGCAGGCAGGAACCGTGGAGCAGGGTATACATTGCATATTGATGAGCACAGAGGTTAAGGAAATCGATCAGGAAACGGGCTTGGAGGAGGAAGGCTTAATCGAGTTGAATCTATCCGCCGACAGGGCCTTTTCCATCCTTGATGAGCTGTATTCGGAATGGGAGATCCTAACGAGGCGGCAGGTGCAGCAGAATATTCAAGAAGTGAAGGATGGGAGAGACGTACGATTCCGAAGTCAATGGATCACCTTCACTGCAAGAAAAGGAGTGTGTTGACCCGTGGTGAAACATACGCATCTCGGCGTTTATGGAGTATTGATTCAGCATGATCATATCCTGTTGATCCAGAAAGCGAGAGGGCCGCACAAGGGGAAGTGGGATTTACCGGGCGGCTCCATTGAGTTCGGAGAAGAGCCGGAGTTTACGCTGCAGCGCGAATTTATAGAGGAAACCGGGCTTTCTCCAATTAAGGGAACCATTCGGACAGCTGTATCCTACACGATCGTATATCAGTATGGAGCGAATCAGATGGAAGAGCTGCATCACATCGGCATTATGTATGATGTCGAGCTGCTGGATCATCAGGCCGTGATCAAGACGGACGGTGACGGCCAGGACTCATTAGGAGCAAAATGGATTCCTTTGGAGTCATTGGGCTTGTTACCGTTAACCCCATTTGTAGAGATGATGATGGAGCCCGTGTTAAAGGGTGAGACTCCTAAAGAAGCAGAGATTGAGGGATGACAACTTTCTATTTTGTGAGGCATGCGGAATCTCCCTTTATCGAAGGGAAGGAAAGGTCGCGGAGATTGTCTGCGGAGGGTTCGCTCGCTGCGGTTCGAGTCAAGGAATTACTCCTGGGGGAAGGGATTGACGTTATCATATCAAGCCCCTATCAGCGAGCCAAGGATACGGTCCAACCATTGGCGGACGCTTTAGGACTACCGATTGCGGAGCAAGAGGACTTGAGGGAACGGAATGCCGGAGATTTTCAGGGGCATTCATTCCTCGATGCCAAAAAGATACTGTTTCAGGATCCAGCCACTTCCTTCCCCGGAGGGGAATCCAGCAAAACCGCGCAAAGCCGAGCAGTCCAGGTGCTGGAGGAAATCCTGAATACACATATAGGCAAGCGCGTTGTGATTGGCACGCATGGCGACATTATGACACTCATGCTGCAGCACTATGATCAACGATTCGACTATCAGTTCTGGCAAGGAATGACGCTGCCGGATATATACCGAGTCGAGTTTGAAGAAGGACGGCTTGCGAATACAGCGCGGTTATGGAGCGAGCAATAATGCTGGTGTACTCTATATGATACAAAAAGGGAGCTGCCCCATTTGAAGATTTGCTCTCATGACATACGGTTCGTCAGATTTAATAATGGTACAAATGAAAAAATGGCTGTGCTCAGGATGTTATCCTCGCACAGCCATTTCTTGCATTTTCGGTCCGTAGTCGCTTCGAAAGCAGTATACATTATGTAGTCTGTACCATACTTAAAATTTGAAAATGTTGATCGTTTTTTGCAGCCGGAAGACGGCATTATTCATCGCTTCTGCTTCCTCGGCCATCTTCTGGATCGATGAAATGCCTTCATTCATGGATGCCGACACCTGCTCCGTTCCTGCGGCGGATTGCTGTGTGATCGCCGATATATTCTGAATCGCGGAAGAAATGCTCTTCGCACTATCCAGCATGGATTCGCTCTCCTTGGAGAAAGCAGCGATCTGCTCCGAAATATACTGCACACTGTTTACAATCTCCATGAACACCAGCTCAGCTTCACGGATCATTTCGGTTTGCTGCCTGACGACCTCTTCATTAATTTTAATGTTCTGAGTCGCATGTTTCACGTCCGATTCGATGCTCCGTACGAGATTGAATACTTCCCGTGTCGATGACGTGGATTCTTCGGCCAATTTACGCACCTCTTGGGCTACGACGGCAAAGCCCGCGCCATGCTCCCCTGCTCTTGCGGCTTCAATGGATGCGTTCAAGGATAACAAGTTGGTCTGATCGGCAAGTTCCGAGATCGTCTCCGTGATCTGCGTAATTCCCCTGGCACTCTGGGCCAGTGCATCAATGGATTCCGAGACCTTGGCCGTTGCGTCAATATTACGCTGCATTCCGGCAGACTGCTTGGCAACGGAGTCCCTTCCTTGCTCAACCAGTCCCAGCGTTTCGATCGAACGGGTATTCATTTCCTGGGTTGAATGCGTATAATTGCTGACCTTCTCTTCGATCTCACGGATGGAATGCGTCATTTCGGCTACGTCTTCCGAAATTTCGTTAGCGCCGACGGCCAGCTCATTGGAGGATAAGGAGACCTGATTCATCACTTGAATGAGCTCCTGGTTTTTAATCGAGATGTTTGAGCTTGACGTCATGACCTGGCGGGTGATATCCGAGGTCTCCTGCAATATTTTACGAAGCTTGTCCACCATGCTGTTGAACGTTCGGCTGAGATCGTTCATTCCCCCAACCTCTTCTACCTGGAAGGTGAAGTCGCCTTTAGCGATTTTGGCGGAAACGCTGGAGATTTCCGCAAAGGAATTCGTAAGCGCTTTCTCAATGAGGCGAGAAAGAGGAACCGTAAGACCGGTTAGTGCCACGACGATGACCACACCAATGATTGCTTTACCCATTAGAATAAATGCAAGCAGCATTGGAACCGCAAACAAAGCGGCAATGAGAAAACAGGCTGCGGTAATTTTCCGCGAGATAGGGAGTCTGTTGAACCATGCCATAAGAATGAGTCCTCCTCAACAACATAGGATATATTTACCATGATTATAGCATCGACGGGCAAAACTAGATAGAACGAAATGACAAAAAGTGTTGAATTAGGTCGAAAGAACTGAAATTTGAGGAGGGAGAGGGGATACGCAGCGAATATGCGAATCCCCCTTAATGCACAGATAGGAAATGATTTTATTTTACAGCCCGGAATAAGGCGGAAGCGAGATAATCGGTATTGTCCAGGATCATGCGGTCATGCTTGAACAGCGTTTCCCAAAGCGCAACATCGAACAGAAGTCCTTTATCGCGCTGTTCTAATGTATCCAAATGACGTGTTTGCTCTTCCTTTAACTGCTCATTGAAGTGATTGTACTCCAGAATCTCTTCTTGTTTAAACCCGCAAGCCAAGAGCGACTCCGCCCATTCTTCCCTCATCATGAGATTAGGGATCCCGAAGAATTCGAGCAGTTCCTGAAGCTTTGCCTCCGGCATGGGCTTATCTAGCAGCAATTCTCTGTCCAGCAGGACACCTCCATGATCCAGAACGCGGTAATATTCGGGCAGCGATTTCGAAGTATCTGTAAATACAGTAACGGACTCGGCCATGATCAGATCAAATTGGTTGTCCTCGAAAGGCAATGCGCATACATCCGCCTGATGGAACTGGACATCGATTTCCATAGCCTTGGCTCTTGCGCGGGCTTTTTTGATCATATTCTCGTTTAGGTCAATGGCGGTCACTTGATACCCCATCTCCGAAAGATGGCATGCGGTTCTGCCAGTTCCGCACCCCACCTCCAGAATGCGGCTGCCCGGTTGAATGGGAAAATTCTTCAGCATTCTGAGGGTTGCCTCGAATCCTCCCGGGTGGGCACTGCCCATGCCTAATTTGGAGAGCATATGAATATAGTTCATCTCATCTATCCCTTCTTCCTTATGATCAACATGAGGGTAATCGTTTATTTACCATATGATTCAGGTACGTTTAGGGTTTTAGCTGAATTAGATATTTTGAGCCCTTTTTTCGGGAGGATTAGAGTCATATTGGAGGAAACGTCATGAGGATGGAACCGGTAGAGGCAGCGAAACGTGTCATTCAACACGATTATCCCGACTGTTTGCTTGCTGTGCTCGGCGGCAGTGCGAGCAGAGGCGAATATAATGAACAATCCGATTTGGACATCATGGTCATAGAACGGGACGGATATGATTTCAGCAGGAAGACGATAGAGGCACATGGGTGGATCGCGGAAATATTTATATTGTCTTTATCCTCGTATCGCGAATATTTCGACGAGGGCGTCATGGCGGCGAATCCGTCAATGCAGCGGATGATTGCGGATGGGACGGTGCTGCGCGCGCTGCCCGAGGGAGAAGAGGTACGGGCGGAGGCCCGAAGCGATTTGAATTACGGCCCCATGCCCTTGACGCTAACCGACATGAACCAATACCGTTATATGCTAACCGAGTACATGCTGGACTTGGAGGGTCCACGAAGGGATGGCGAAAAATGGTTTACGGTGCACAAAATCGCGGCGATTCTCTGTGAATTTGTACTTAGGGTGAACCGGGAGTGGACGGGTGAAGGGAAAACACTGTTCCGGCTGTTCAGCCGCTATGACACAATCTTGGGAGACCGATTGGAAGCAGCGCTCGCGGCGATGTATCGCCAGGATGATCCCTCAGCTCTGATGGCATTCACCGAGGAAATGCTCCGTCCGTACGGAGGGAAGCTTCTCATTGGTTTTGAGGAATAATATTTCCTAACCAATATATAAAGAGAGGTACATTAGCCGTGACACTAGCACAAAGCGGGCAATACTATAATAGTGTGATTACATCACGTCATTCTTTAAATCCAGGAGGGGATCTTCATGAGCGGAGAATACGGCGGCGCATGGGGCAATTCAGTAGGAACTATTTTGGTTCTCTTTATCCTGCTCGTAATTATCTTGAGTGCTTGGGTTTAAACTGTCAAGATTCTTGGCAGCTAGTGACAGGAAAGCCCGGCTTTTGCCGGGCTTTTGTCTGCCTCAATAGAACTCAATTCGATGCGGCTTTGATTGATGGGCTGTGTGCGGACACAACTGCAGTCATGACCAGATGGCTGCTGTCGGATTGAATCGCATGTAAAAACGCGTCTTCAAGCGATCCAAATACCCGGGACAGGGACCCGTCCAATCGGCTGGCGTAATGAACGCTTCCGGCGAATGTCCCGGCTTCCTTCGCACGATTTACTTCACTGTAGATGACTTCCATATAGTTATCGGTACCCATGGGGTAAAGAGCGAATTGGCAGGCAGTCTCGATTTCGGCATGTTCTCCGATGTCACGGTTTAAGAGGGTCGAATCCTCAGTCATATATACATCGGCGTCCGTATCACCGGGGCAGCCGATGGAATAAGTACCATTAAAAACGGTGTGCACGCCGCTCGCCGCGGCATGGGCGAATATCGCCCTTGTAACATCAAAGACATGCTCTGCTCGTCCACGAATACAGGTGCTCACATCATCTGTCTGAATCCACACTTTCTCCGTATCCACAGATTGTAGTGCGTCCATGATGACCTCTACAAACCGGTCCGTCATGGGAAATACCGAGAACCGGCATCCGACGATCCGGCTGGTTCCGCATACAAGCTCATTCATTGTCATTTCCTCCCCATAATATAAGTCCACGCAAAAAAACCGCACCCCATGAAGAAGGTGCAGTTATGCCTACGAAAAGAAATAAACATAAATGCTACACTTCCCCACGCTAGTATGACCTAGATCGGGTGATAAGGGTTAACGGCAGCCCGCCGTCTCTCAGCACATGGCACCCCTAGTACAGCCAACATCCTATGTAGTTGGTTATTGCAAGTTTGCCCCGGAGCCTCCGTTATCGTAGGAATTCGAGGGTTCTTACCTGTGTAATTGTATCGTTTTGCGATCGGTTTTTCAATCTTTGCCCATTATAAAAAAGACCGCCTATCCCAGTTGCAGGAACTTAGGAAGGCGGTTTTTTCATCTATTGGTTTAGTTGTATACTTTCACGCGATCTTCCAGCGGTGCAAATTCTTTTTCGCCTGGTTCAGCAACCGGCTTACCGAAAGGCATTTGAGCAATCAGCTTCCAGCTTTCTGGGATGTTCCATTCGGATTTTACTTTTTCGTCGATCAGCGGGTTGTAGTGCTGCAGGGATGCACCCAGACCTTCTGCTTCAAGGGATGTCCATACTACAAATTGCAGCATGCCGTTGGATTGGTTGGACCAAACCGGGAAGTTGTCGGCATAAGCGGCAAAGTTTTGTTGCAGCCCGGCAATGACGTTGTTGTCCTCGAAGAACAATACCGTACCGTAACCAGCGCGGAATGCAGCCATTTTGTCGGCCGTGGATTTGAAGGCTTCTTCATCGCCAACGACTTCCTTCAGGATGCCTTCCGTCATGTTCCACAGTTTATCATGCTGTTCGCCAAGCAATACAACGACGCGTGCACTTTGGGAGTTGAAAGAAGAAGGGGTATACTTAACCGCTTCGTTTACGATTTCTTGGATACGCTCGTCCGAGATAACGGATTCTTTGCTAATCCCGTAATAAGAACGGCGATTTTTGAGTGCAGTTGAAAAATCTTTAGACATTGAAAAAAAACCTCCTGGTGTAATCGAATTTGCATTCGCCTGATAAGAAGATGTCCTTTACTTCAAGCAAATATGCATTTTGCTTTTTATTGCAATCAATTTAATTATCATTCCATATTAACTTACGTTTAGTTAGAAATAATAATTATGTTAGGATATTAATATAACTTAGAGCAATTGTCAACGGCTTTTGATTAAATATAATTTTTCTTATGTATTTAATATGAATTGAATTCGTCTAGTTTTTAGAGAAGCCTCATTAAAGGGAAGCTTAACGAAAGTGTGACTCTGCCTGTGGATATTAGTTATGTCTCCTCGAAACTTCATATTATGAACAATTCATGACAAAATATACATGTATGAAGCTATTAATTGATTTTCATTCTCAATTATACTTGTCGAGCCAGAATGAGGATGATATAATGCATATCAGAACGCAATTGATAATCAATCTCAATGAGAATGGTGATGAAAATTGCAAGATCCCGGGTGTTTAGAGACATACGCATAGAAGGAAGAGCCATGAAGATTAGATACTTATTTGCAGCCGTTGTGGTACTCTCCGTAATTTCATTATTTATTGGAGTTAAAGATATCTCGCCACTGCAACTGTTTTCGATGACAGAACAACAACAGCATATTATGCTTGTAAGCCGGTTTCCTAGGCTTGTCAGTCTCATATTGGCGGGTGTCAGCATGAGCATCTGCGGATTGATCATGCAGCAGCTCAGCCGCAATAAGTTCGTATCGCCGACCACGGCAGGTACGATGGACTCAGCCAGACTGGGGATTTTGGTAGCGATGCTCGTCTTCACGACAAGCGGACCGCTTATCAAAATGCTTGTGGCCTTTGTATTCGCTCTGGCAGGAACCTTTATCTTCATGAAGATCCTGGATCGGATCAAGTTCAAGGATGCGATCTTCATCCCGCTCGTTGGACTGATGTTTGGTAATATCGTCAGTTCGATAGCCACTTTCTTTGCCTACAAATATGATCTTATTCAGAATATGTCCGCATGGCTTCAGGGTGATTTTTCCATGATCATGAAGGGCCAGTATGAAATGCTCTATATTAGCATCCCGCTTGTGATTCTGGCGTATCTGTTTGCCAACAAGTTTACGGTGGCCGGAATGGGAGAGGAGTTTGCAACCAACCTGGGCCTTCACTACCGGAGAGTTGTGAATCTGGGACTGGTCATCGTGGCGCTGGTTACGGCATCCGTCGTGCTGACCGTCGGCGTGATTCCGTTTCTTGGTCTGATCATACCTAATATTGTCAGTTTATACTTAGGAGACCATTTGAAAAAAAGCCTTTCGCATACCGCGCTGTTGGGGGCCGGGTTCGTACTGTTCTGTGACATCCTGGGCCGGATCATTATTTATCCCTATGAAATTCCGATTAGTCTAACCGTGGGCGTACTCGGAAGCGGTATATTCATTTTCTTACTGATGAGGAGAAAGGCATATGACTTATAAAGCCAAACTCGGCCTGTTGGCCGCAGCGGCAATCATCCTGGTGGCAGTCTTTCTGTTCATTGATCTTGGCGGCAATTGGGATTACGCGCTTCCAAGAAGAATCAAGAAGGTGCTGGCCATTATTCTGACCGGCGGAGCGATTGCTCTGTCTACCACGGTGTTTCAAACGGTCACGAATAACCGGATACTGACGCCAAGCGTTATGGGATTAGATTCCTTATATATCCTGATCCAGACCACCGTCATCTTTGTCTTCGGATCCTTTACGCTGTACAAACTGGGCAGCAACGTTAACTTTTTGATCAACGTCGGCGGGATGATCCTGTTTGCGGGAGTCTTATATAAGATTTTGTTCAAAAGGGAAGGAAACAACATTTACTTCCTGCTGCTGATCGGCATGATTTTTGGGACCCTGTTCTCCAGTATGTCTTCCTTCATGGAAGTGCTGATTGATCCGAACGAATTCCAGTTTGTGGCAGACAAAATGTTTGCCAGCTTTAACAATGTAAAGACCGAGCTTCTGGTCCTTTCCGTCATTGTTATTGCGCTGACCTTGCTGTATTTTGCCCGGTTTGCCAAGTACCTGAACGTGCTGGCACTAGGCCGTGAGCAGGCGATCAATCTCGGCGTGAATTATGATTATGTTGTGAAGCGGCTTCTGATTGTGGTTGCAGTTCTGATCTCGGTGGCCACCGCTTTGGTGGGGCCGATTACATTCCTCGGGCTCCTGGTTGTCAATGTTGCGTACGAAGTTATGAAGACGTACAGGCATTCATATTTAATTGCAGCATCCATACTGATTAGCGTTATTGCGCTGGTCGGCGGTCAATTGGTTGTAGAACGGGTGTTTACGTTCTCTACAACGCTCAGCGTCATTATCAACTTCATCGGCGGTGTCTACTTCATATACCTGCTACTAAAGGAGAGTAAAGCATGATCCAGGTTACGAACGTATCGAAAGTCTATGGCGGCAAAAAAGTCGTTGATAACGTGTCGGTTACGATCCCGAAAGGTCAAATCACTTCCTTTATCGGCCCGAACGGTGCCGGCAAGAGTACTTTGCTGTCCATGATTAGCAGATTAACAGGCAAGGACAGCGGACAAATTACGGTGGATGGTAAAGAGGTTAGCCAATGGAAGAGCGGCGATCTGGCGAAGAAGGTTTCGATCCTGAAACAATCCAACCATATCAGCCTCCGGCTGACGGTGCGTGAGCTTGTATCCTTCGGTCGTTTTCCATACTCTCAGGGCAGATTGAATGCGGAAGACGAGAAATACGTGGATGAAGCGATTTCCTATATGGAGCTTGGGGATATGCAGCATAAATATCTTCATCAGCTCAGTGGCGGTCAGACCCAGCGTGCCTACATTGCGATGGTTATCGCCCAGAATACAGAGTATATCCTGCTGGATGAGCCTTTGAACAATCTGGATATGAAACACTCCGTACAGATTATGAAGATTCTCAGAAAGCTTGTCGCTGATCTGAACAAGACGATTGTCATCGTTATTCATGACATCAACTTCGCCTCCTTCTATTCGGATTACATCGTCGCATTGAAGGATGGAGCCATTGAAAGCGAAGGGAAGACCGAGAACATCATTCAGAGCAATGTGCTTCGCGGCATCTATGACATGGACATTGAGATCGAAGAGATTAATGACAATCGGGTATGCGTATATTACGGCTAAGCGACATGGTATCAGAGAGTGGAGGATAAGGATTCTAAGGAGAACAACAGCACGGAATCCTTATCATATACAAGGACAGGGCTGCCTTGGGTACAAGACGGCATGATTTAATCTGTTCGAATTGAATTACATATTCAACCATAAATTCAAATATATGTTGAATTATAGAGCTTTTTTAAATATAAAAAATTGGGGTGTAAACAATGAAAAAATGGTTGGCTTTATTTATGGTAGCAATGTTCACGCTTGTACTCGCGGCTTGTGGTCAAGACGATAAAACAAGCGGCACGGGTGGTGGAGATGCAGCTGGAGATACACCGGCTGCAACCGAAGAAATCACGATTACCCATCAGCTGGGTGAAACGTCTGTTAAGAAGAATCCTTCCCGCGTCGTTGTTTTCGATTTCGGTATTCTGGACTCTGTCGATAAACTGGGCAAAGAGGTTTTGGGCGTTCCACAAGCGAATATCCCGGCCTACCTGTCCAAATTTGAAGACAAGAAATACGAGAATGTGGGCAGCTTGAAAGAGCCGGACTTTGAGAAAATCAACAGCATTAACCCGGATCTGATCATCATTTCCGGCAGACAGCAAGATGCATATGAGGAACTCAGCAAAATTGCTCCAACCATCTTCCTGGGCGTTGATACAAGCAAATACATGGAATCCTTTAAAGCAAACATGAACACGCTGGGTCAAATCTTCGGTAAAGAAGCAGAAGTTGAAAAAGAGCTTGCTGCGATCGATGAGAACATCAAAGCTTTGAATGAGAAAGCTACAGCAACCGGCAAGAAGGCATTGATCATCCTGGCTAACGAAGGCAAAATCAGTGCATACGGACCAGGTTCCCGTTTTGGCATTCTGCATGACGTGTTCGGTTTCGGAGCCGTAGATCCTAACATTGAAGTCAGCACACATGGTAAAGACATTTCGAATGAGTACATCGTTGAGATGAACCCGGATTATCTCTTTGTTGTTGACCGTGGCGCAGCGGTTGCCACCGGTGAAGGGGATTCAGGCGCTAAAGCGGTGGTTGAGAATGAACTTGTGAAAACAACGAATGCGGCGAAAGAGGGTCACATCGTTTACTTGAACCCGGATTTCTGGTATCTTTCCGGTGGCGGCCTGACGTCCGTATCCGAAATGATCACGGAAGTAGACGCAGCTATTAAATAAGTTTAGCGTAGTCGTTATGAATAGAGGAAACACTGGAGCTTCCCATGAAGCCCCAGTGTTTTATTTTTTTGCATTAGGGTAAGTGGGTATCGGATAATTAGAAGGACAGATCGTACCTTAGCAGATGATGATCAACAAGCACTCGCAGCCATGAAGAGACGATGAGGAGGTCTTTACTATGTTTCGAAATCAAATCTATATTGCTGGACAATGGATTCAGACCGAGGAACAGATGGATGTATATAATCCGGCGGATGGAAAGGTGATCGGCACCGTGTCCAAGGCCGGCAAGAAGGAAGCCGGGCTTGCCGTCGATGCGGCGGCCGATGCTTTTCCGGCGTGGTCCCGCAGAACGGCGAATGAGCGGGGGGAACTGCTGCGCCGCTGGCATCAGCTCATAGAGGAACATACGGATGAATTGGCGCGGATTATGACAACAGAGCAGGGGAAACCGCTTAAGGAAGCAGCGGGCGAGATTCAATATGCCAACAGCTTTGTGTCCTGGTATGCGGAGGAAGGCAAGCGAATCTACGGCGAGACCATACCCGGATCATCCAGCCGCCAACGCATCATCGTAACCAAGCAGCCCGTTGGTGTCGTAGCAGCGATTACGCCGTGGAACTTCCCGGCCTCCATGATTACCCGTAAGGTGGCGCCTGCTCTGGCCGCCGGATGCACCGTGGTGATCAAACCATCCGGTGAGACGCCGTTCACGGCCATCAAGCTGGTGGAGCTTGCCGATCAGGCCGGGATTCCTGCCGGGGTCATGAACATCGTAACCGGATCTTCTAGCGATATTTCCGGCGTGTGGCAGGCGGACAGCCGCGTAAGAAAGCTGTCGTTTACAGGATCAACCGAAGTGGGGAAACAGCTGATGGCCGGAGCTGCCGCTAACGTCAAGAAAATATCGCTGGAGCTGGGCGGTCATGCGCCGTTTATCGTGACGGATCAGGCGGACCTGAATCAAGCGGCTGCGGGATTAATCTCCTCCAAGTTCCGCAACGGGGGACAGACCTGCGTATGTGCCAACCGGGTTTATGTTCAGGAAGGCATTGCGCAGGAGTTTGCCGCGAGGTTTGCTGAGCTTGTAAAGCAATTGAAGGTAGGAAATGGACTGGAGAACGGCGTCGATATCGGTCCTTTGATTAACCGGGACGCTGTGGATAAAGTCGTAAGGCAGATCAAGGACGCAGAAGAGAAGGGCGGCGTGATACTGGCAGGAGGTCAAGCATTATCTGAGCTGGGCCGCAACTATATTGAGCCTACGGTCATAATGAACGCAACCGACGACATGGAATGCATGAACGAGGAAACCTTCGGCCCCCTTGCCCCGATTACCACGTTCAAAACGATAGACGAAGCGGTGCAGCGTGCCAATAACAGTCCCTATGGATTAGCTGCCTATGTATTTACGCAGAATCTGGGCGAAGCGGTGAACATTGCGGAATCGCTGGATTACGGGATTGTGGGCGTGAATGATCCCGTACCTTCAACGGCGCAAGCGCCCTTCGGCGGATTCAAAGAGAGTGGACTCGGCCGGGAAGGCGGGCACTACGGAATGGATGAGTTCCTGGAGGTGAAGTACATTTCGCTTGGTTTATAAGAGTGGAATGGGCTCAACTCTCCCATATGATTACGCGCAAGCGGCAAGCTGCCCGGAGACAATGCAGCTTGCCGTGTTGCGTGATATGAACTAAACACTCTTAACCAAACATGAAGGGGCATGCTCAAGGTCTACAGACCACAAGCAGCCCCTTTTTATTATGACTGTAGGATGACAGGTTTGCCGGTTTCCGCGGATTCGTTGGCGGCCAGCGTTACTTCCAGCGTCTTGAAGCCGTCTTCATAAGATGCCAGCACCAGGCTCGGGTCGTTGTTACGAATGGCGTCGATCAAGGCATTGGTAAGGTTTTTGTAAAAGTCCGTTTTGCTCCGGTACACGATTTCTTTCTCCTTGTCTACGATGGAGAGCGTGGTTCCGTCCAGAACGACGCGGAAGTCGCGGCCCATGATCTCGATCCCGCTGCGGTGATCGAACTGGATAAATCCAGTTTGCATATGGCCGACAGCTCCGGAATCCAACACGAATTGGATGGCGCCCACATCCGGTATGTCGAGGTCCGGAATGTCGTTCACCAGCAGCAGCTTCATATCGGCATACAGGCGGGTGATATCGCCGCACAGGTAGCGAACCAAATCCATGGTATGCGTGGATTGCTCAACCAGCTGCCCTCCGGATAATGCTTTCTTTCGCCACCAAGGAGTTGGTACAGGCGTTGTTATGTAGTGGGCGCGGACCATGCCGATTTTTTTGTCCTTGAGGAAGTCTTTGGCGATCGCAACGGTGTCCAGGTATCGCAGACAATAGCCGGAGGCTGCAATGATTCCGCTTTCAGAAATGACCTTGGCTTTGTGGCGGACGGACTGGGCGTCCAGACCCAGCGGCTTTTCCACCATCAGGTGAATGCCCTTCGCGGCTGCCTGCTCTTCGATATCTCCATGGCAAAATGGAGGAATGCATACATACAGCACATCCAGCTGCTCCTGCTCCAGCATCGTGCTGCCGTCCGTGTAATAAGCCGTACCGTACAGCTCGGCCTGCTGCTTGGCTAACGCTTCATTCGTATCGCATATCGCGGCCAGCTGAACATATTCGTTCCCGTGAAGGTTTTTGATATGGACAGCGCCCATGCCTCCCGCTCCAAGCACGCCTGCTTTAATCATAGATTGCCTCACTCCTGATCGTATAAGATGATGGTTACATATTCCGGTAACTCGATTACTCACACGTGATTATAGCCCCGCTATCCATATTATTCAAGCATTCATTTGAACCTGGATTGCCGGATCCGCTATGAAAAAAAGCACAGAAGTCCTCCTCAAATACCACGAGCATGCCTTCTGTGCCGGTTAACGATTACAGCTCCGACATGGTGATGGCCCGATGGCTCTCGGACGATCGGTAGGCGGCTACAGCCACGGCAAGTGCCTTGAGACCATCTTCACCGGTGACGGATGCCTCCGCAGCGCCGGAGGAGATCGAGGATACGAAATCCCTGATCAGGCTGACATCCATGCTGTCTCCCCATGCATGATGGCGGTAGCCGGAATCATCGGTGTATACGTGCAGTTTCTGGCTGGTGGCATTAACGCTTAGGGTCCCTGCAGAGCCGACAATCTCCAAGGTGACGTCGCCCCATGTCGGAAACTCCTTATTGCGGGACCAGCTGCAATCCAGCGTGGCAAACACACCATTATGGAATTCCATGGTCAGAATGCCGCAATCATCAATGGGAGATTCCGAGATGAGATGGTCGACTTCGGCATACACGTCCTTCACCTCGGCACCTGTAATCCAGCGCATGATATCGGCGACATGCACCGTATGATCAATGACGGCACCTCCGCCGGATAGCTCCGGATCGATGAACCAACCGCCGGGATTGCGCCCGCGGTTGGTCCCCTTCATCGCCAGGATACGGCCTAGTTTTCCATCATCAACCATCTGTTTGGCCCGAACGACCGCAGCATGGTAACGTACGGGAAATGCCGTTTGCAGCAGCACGCCGCTTGCTTTGCACGCATCAATCATGACCTGTGCATCCTGTATGTTAGTCGAAAGCGGTTTTTCGCAGAGCACATGCACCCCGGCTGCAGCGGCGGCCAGAACGTGCTCCTTATGATGGACATTCTCGGATGTGACAATGACGCCATCCAGGCCCTGACTAAGCAGCTCGTGATAATCCCGATAATAGGCTGTTCCGAAATACTCGGCGTATTTCCTTCCGCGCTCCTCTACAGGATCGGCTATCCCGGCAAGCTCTACGCCTTCGATCCCCTGCAGCGCTTTGGTATAACTGAACGCATGCATATGCGCAAAGCTGATCACTCCTAATTTCATGGCCTTCACTCCTTTTTAAAGAGATTAGAAAGTATAAGCATCAGAGGCTTAGCCTCCTTATCTCGCAAGAAAAATTTCCGCTGTATGCGGTCTGTCTTCTGAGAAATTACGTCGATACGTATTTTCTTTAGAGATAAGAAAGGATAAACATCAGAGGCTAAACCTCCTTATCTCGCAAGAAAAATTCCCGCTGTATGCGGTCTGTCTTCTGAGAAATTACGTCGATAGGCATTTTCTTTAGAGATAAGAAAGTATAAGCATCTGAGGTTTAGCCTCCTTATCTCGCAAGAAAAATTTCCCCTATATGCGGTCTGTCTTCTGAGAAATTACGTCGATACGTATTTTTCTTATGGTGAAGTAAGTGTAAACGCAGCATCTTCGATAACCACGGGCTCGCCGGAGGCCATCGAGGCTATAGCGGCAAGCGCGATACGAAGCGCTTCGTATGCGTCTTCAGCCGTTACGAGCGGCTCGCAGCCATCGCGGATGCACGACATGAAGTGCTCCAGTTCCCGGTAATAGGGACTATGCTCCAGCGGGCTTTCCGGCACGACGACGCCGGGGATGGTAGCGGAACTGCTCCGTGTTTTGAAGAGGAGAGGGCTGTCCTTGACACTGTCATAATCGATAATGCCGCTTGTGCCCGCCATCTCTAAATTCATGGAGAAACCCTCGTGCGCCCAGGTGCCTTCCACATGCGCGATGACACCACTTCGAAAACGAAGGGTTACCAGCGAATAATCCAGCTGGGTCTGATGACGACCATGGAGCCCTTTGGCATAAACGCGCTCCACCTCGCCGAAGCACCAGCGCAGGTAGTCAAAATCATGAATCATCGCGTCCAGCGTAATTCCGCCGCTCGCTCCGAAGTCGCTGTACCAATGGTTCCAGCCCACAGGATAACCGCCGCCACGGCCTGCCCGAATGACCGCGGGTTTTCCGATGCTGCCCTGATCCAGAAGCGACTTGGCCTTCACATATTCCGGGAAAAAGCGGAGCACATGACCGACAAATAATCGTACTCCTTTTTCGTGGCAATAGTTGATTATGAAGCGCGCGTCTTCCTCGCTTCTGGCCAGCGGTTTCTCACATATGACATGCTTGCCGATGTCCGCCGCTTTCACAACGTATTCCTTGTGAAGCGGGGTTGGCAGGCAGACGTCAATGACATCAACTACATCAGAACCCAAACCTTCAACTGCTGCTTCGAATGAAGCATAAGCCTGTGCCCCGTGTCTGTCCGCCAGCTGCTGCGCTTTCTCCGTCTGGATATCGGCAATCCCGGCAAGCTGGACGTCCGGCATCGAAGCGTAGGCGGCGGCATGGGTTCTTCCCATGGCGCCCGCACCAATAACTAACACCTGTAACATTTCCGTACACTCCTTTTTTTGCATGGTTGGTGCTTACCGAGTTCTAACCTTTAATCCCGTTCATGGCAATGCCTTCAATGAAGTAACGCTGAAGGAAAATAAACAGGATGATGATGGGCAGGGTAGCCATTAGGGCGCCTGCCATCAGCAGCGGGTAATCGGTGGAATGCTGTCCCTGGAAGCTGGAAATCCCGATGGAAAGTACGCGCATCTCCTCAGAGCTCGTCATGATGAGCGGCCATAACAGATCGTTCCATGAGGCTAATATGGTGAAGATCGCCAGGGAGACGAGAGCCGCCTTGGATAACGGCAAGTATATATTCCAGTAAATCCGGAAATAACTGCAGCCGTCGATTTTGGCGGCTTCCTCCAGGTCTTTCGGCAGCGTCATAAAGAACTGTCTCAATAAGAATGTGCCGAAGGCACTGAATATGCCGGGTACGATGAGCACATAGAACGTGTCCAGCCAATTGAACTCGCGCATGATGACAAAGCTCGGAATCATAACGACCTGGGAAGGGACCATCAATACGGCCAAGAGCGCGAGAAAGATGGCGTTCTTGAAAGGGAATCTCAAGCTGGCAAAGGCATAGGCTGCAAGGGAGCACAGAATGAGTTGACCAGCCGTCCGCCCCACCGTCACGATAACGGTGTTCAAATAATAGGTACCGAAATCGATGGTTTGAATGACCCGCAGGTAATTGTCCGGATGCCATTCCACAGGCAGCCATTTCGGCGGAACGGACATGGAATCGGCAAATGACTTGAAGGATGTCGAGATCATCCACAGAAACGGCATAATCATGAGCAGCGCCCCGACTGCTAACAGGATGTGGACCGTCAGACGGCTTGCTTTACCTGCATTGGTTGAAGTATTCACGTCTACACACCTCCTGTTATTGGTAGTGGACCCAGCGCTTCTGAATATACATCTGGACCATGGTAATGATCAGAATAACGATAAACAGAATGAAGGCCTGCGCTGAAGCGTAACCCATGTTGAAGTATTTGAAGCCGTCTTCCCAGATGCTGTATACCACCGTCCGGGTGGATTCCAGCATCGTGGTCTGTTGATCCATCATGATGAAGATCAGGTCAAACACCTGGAACGAATTGATGAAGGACATGACCAAGACAAAGAACAAGCTGGGCGTCAGCAGGGGCAGTGTAATCCGGAAGAACTTATACAGCGTCCCTGCTCCGTCAAGCGAAGCTGCTTCATAATAGCTGCCGGAGATGCCTTGCAGGCCGGACAGCAGAATGACGGCATTGTATCCGATGCTGCTCCAGACACTGACGAGCACGATGGAGAACAAGGCGAATCTCTCATCGAACAGCCAATTGGGCTGCGGCAGGTTCATGATCCCCAGCACATGGTTGATCAATCCGAATTCGGAGTTGTACAACCATTTCCATACCATGCCGACCGCGATCGGCATGGTGATGACGGGAATGAAATAGAAGGTGCGGTAGAAGACCATGCCTTTGATCTTCTGGTTCAGGAGCACGGCCAGCACCGTTGCAAGTGCAACGGATAACGGCACCGTACCTACGGTATACATCATCGTGTTCAGCATGGAACCGGTGAATTTGTCGTCCTTCATCAAATTTGCAAAGTTATCAAGTCCGATGAATTGAGGTGAAGTTAGTCCATCCCACGATGTAAACGACAGAAACAGGGATGCTGCGGAAGGTGCCATATAGAACAGACCGAGGCCCAGCACGACAGGCAGAATGAAGATGTATCCCCACATGGCTTCGTGAACGGCAAGTTTTCCTGCTTTTCGCTTGGTTGTTGTTTTAGGAGGTTCTGTGGTCACAGTGACGGGAGAGCTCACAGGCTGCACCGTCCTTTCTTAATTTCCGTATTAGGAGCGGCTGCTCGTCATTTGGTTTCTGTCGCAAGGATGGCATTCATCTGTTCGCCGGCATTTTTCAGCGCTTCTTCAAACGATTTCTTTCCGAGGAAAGCCGCCTGAATTTCCTTTACTTCAGCGTCTTGCCACTCAGCGGTTTTCTGGGATACGGGATATGGTACGGCGAACTCCAGACTGTCCACGAACACCTGCAGATCAAGAGATGGAATAGACTTCAGCCAGCCGCCCTCCGTGCCTTTGTACGCAGGCATCGAGAAGCCAGAGTCAGCCAGCAATTCCTGTCCTTCCTTGCCGGATAGAATCTGAATCAATTCCCATGACTCCTGCTCAACCTTGGTCTTGCCGTTGATGGCCCAGCTGAGGCCATGGACAATGGACGCCTTTTCCTTTCCGGCGGGCAGAACCGCGACACCCAGCTTGTCGCCAAGCAGCTTGTGGAGTTCCGGAGAGTTGACGGAGATTCCCGGGAACATGGCGGCCTTGCCCGAGCCGAACAGCTGGCGCGACTTGGTTTCAAGCTGCTGCTGCGCATTCGGAGAGTAGCCTTTCTCAATCAAGCTCTGCTGCCATTTGAATGCCGAAAGAGCTTCCGGCGTATCGTAACCGGATGTTTTTTTATCGTCGGATATCACGAACCCGCCAGCCTGGGCAATATAGTTGTAATAACCGATTTGGCTGTCGATCGGCGTAATGTAGCCGTAGATCCCGTTTGATTTATCCGTCAGTTTGGCCGCGTTCTCTTCTACCGTTTCCCAGGTCCATGTATCGTCTGGATAGGGCAGCCCGGCCTTGTCAAACAATTCTTTATTATAAAAAAGTCCGACGGAATCCTGGAAATAAGGAAGTCCGTGAAGCTTACCCTGATAGGTGTACATATCGACAAGCGCTTCGGTGTAAACCGAGGTGTCCAGACCGCTTTGCTCAATTAGGGGAGACAGGTCTTTGATCAGACCGGAGGAGGCATAGGAGTGAAAGTTAGGACCGTTCATCCAGTAAACGTCAGGGCCGCTGTTGCCGGCGAGGCTGGTTTTCAGCTTGGTCCAATAATCGGCCCAGGGGGTGTAAGTCACTTTCACTTCAACATTCGGGTGCTTCTCATTGAAAATCTTAATGGATTTGTCCAGCGTATCCCGCACATTTTCGTCCCATAGCGCAACGTTGATGACCTTCTTGCCGTTATTTCCTCCAGAGGCATTGCCGCCTCCGCATGCGGACAGTAACGCGGTGAGCACGAATAATACCGAGATCAGGACAGACATTCTTTTTTTCATCAGATAACCCTCCTTGAATTCATATGATTTTGATCAAGCGTGGTTGGTTGTACGGCTTGTTCAGAGAGAATCGGACCCCTTAAGCGCCCCCTTTATGTAAGTGGTATAAAAGCGGTAGTTATTCCATAAGTCGAAAAAAGTTAACATCCTTATGCTATCTTTCTTGACAGAATAACCAGCTTCTATTGCGAAAGATTATATAATCACCTTGTTTATTTTTCAAGATAGCGATTTCAAAACCTTTTAAATTCTTTTTCTCACAATATGAGAGAATCGCTATCAGATCTTACGCCGTATGTTAATTCGATAGATGGAATAAGTTTATATCTGCTTGTTGAAAATGTTATAGTGATTCTATCCTCATTTTTCCGATACAGAAAGTCGCACTACGATGAAGAAACTATAGAAAGGTTGAGCTTGTTTTGAACAATATGAAAAAAGGTGACCACAAGCTGATTCAGGCATTAAACCGGTCCAAGGTGCTGAACAAGATCCGCACAGAGGGACCCATATCCAGAATCGATCTGGCCAAAAAAAACAAGCTGAGTCCCTCCACGGTCGCCTCAGCCGTACAGGAGCTAATTAAGGAAGGCTACGTTTCCGAGATTGGAACTGGCTCCTCCAGCGGAGGAAGAAAGCCCATTCTGCTTAAATTCAATCCGGATAATCATTATTTGTTCGCGGTAGCGATAACGAATTCGGTCATGATGCTGGCCCGCATGAATCTGGAGGCGAGGGTGCTGCAGAAGGAAACACATCCTCTAACCGGCCTCAAAGGAGAAGCCGTTGTCGAACGATTGCAGAGCCTGATGGATGATTTCATGACAGGACAAGAAGACTTGGAGCGGTGTGTCGGGATTTCCATTACCGTGCCGGGCATTGTGAGTGATAGTCAGGGCATGGTGCACTATAACACAAAACTTCGCATGACCGATGTTCCGATGAAACGGATGGTTGAAGAACGCTACGGGCTGCGAACCTGGGTGGAGAACGATATGAATTCCGTTGTGCTGGCTGAACGCCGATTTGGCGATTACGCATTCGCGAACCTGATTTATATTTCCATTGGCGACGGGCTGGGTTCCGGTATTTTGATTAACGATCATCTCCTAAGGGGCAAGCATGGCGGTGCCGGCGAATTCGGGCATACGAGCATAAACCGCAGCGGAATCCGCTGCGAATGCGGCAATGTAGGCTGCTTGGACAGTTACATCAGCTGGATTGCCGTGTATTCGCGAATTATTACGGCGATCGCAACGGGGAGACCGACGCTGATCCAGGAGATGAGCGGGGGAGATTACAGTCAAATTGTTCCGTCCGTATTCAAGGAAGCTCTTCGTAGAGGGGACAAGCTGGCAAGGGATCTGAATGAGGAAGTGGCGGAGCTTCTGGGAGCAGCCATCGTCAACCTGGTCAATATGTTTAATCCCGAAGCGCTAATCCTGGGTGGAGACATGGCGCATGGAAATCCGGAATTGCTGGAAATGGTTCGCAGCTATATAGACCGGCACGCGCTTCCGATTCTGAAGGAGGACATGGTATTTGGTCTGGCCTCTCTTGGCGAGGATGAGAAGCTAATGGGTGCGGCTTCGGTCCTGCTGCAGGACTTGCTAGGCTTCTCCCTGACGGAATAATGGATTTGACAACGTTTCCACCTGCACGTTATCTTTGGTTAAATGCATATGCGGAAGGGGAGAAGTTGATTGGAGCAGTACATTCTGGCGCTTGACCAAGGAACGACAAGCTCGCGCGCGATCCTGTTCAACAAGGAAGGAGATATCGTACACTCAGCTCATAAGGAGTTTCCGCAGTATTTTCCCAAGCCGGGCTGGGTGGAGCAGAATGCCAATGAAATATGGGGTTCCATTCTTGCGGTCATTGCGACCTGCTTATCCGAAGCGGGCGTGAAGGCGGATCAGATTGCGGGAATCGGGATTACGAATCAGCGGGAGACGGCCGTGGTATGGGATCGGAATAGTGGAGAACCGATATACCACGCCATTGTTTGGCAATCCCGTCAGACGGCCGGCATCTGCGAGGAGCTGATAGCTGCCGGGCATGACGGGACGGTTAGGGGAAAGACCGGACTTTTGATTGATCCTTATTTCTCGGGAACGAAGATCAAATGGATCCTCGATCATGTAGACGGTGCCCGTGAGCGGGCCGAGCGCGGAGATATTATTTTCGGGACCATCGATACTTGGCTGATCTGGAAGCTGTCCGGAGGCCAGGCGCACGTGACCGATTATTCCAACGCCTCTCGTACGATGCTGTATAACATTCATGAATTGAAATGGGATGAGGAGCTGCTGCAGCTGCTGGACATCCCCAAGTCCATGCTGCCTGAAGTCAGGCCTTCTTCCGAAGTGTATGCCAAAACGGTTTCCTATCATTTCTTCGGACGCGAGGTTCCGATTGCCGGAGCAGCTGGCGATCAGCAAGCGGCGCTATTTGGGCAGACCTGCTTCTCGGAAGGCATGGTGAAGACAACCTACGGAACCGGCAGCTTTATGCTGATGAACACCGGTGACAAGCCCGTAAAATCCGAGCATGGACTGATCACTACGATCGCCTGGGGATTGGATGGCAGCGTACAGTATGCGCTCGAAGGCAGTGTGTTCGTGGCCGGCTCGGCGATCCAGTGGCTGCGCGACGGTCTTCGGATGTTCCGCGAAGCGAAGGACAGCGAGCCCTATGCGCGCCGGGTCAACTCCACGGAGGGCGTGTACGTGGTGCCGGCCTTTGTCGGACTTGGCAGTCCATACTGGAACAGCGATGTCCGAGGGGCTGTCTTCGGTCTGACACGGGGCACGTCGAAAGAGCATTTCATCCGTGCAACCCTGGAGTCGCTTGCATATCAAACACGGGATGTCCTATCCGTGATGGAAGAAGATTCCGGCTATAATATCACATCCCTGCGGGTGGATGGAGGGGCTGTTACCAACACGTTTCTCATGGAATTCCAAAGCGACATCCTGAATGTTCCGGTGGAACAGCCGAACATTACGGAGACAACGGCACTCGGTGCCGCCTACCTGGCGGGGCTCGCTGTCGGCTTCTGGAAAGATCAGGAGGAAATCTGCAGCAAATGGAGCATGGGACAAAGCTTCAAGCCAACCATGGAGGAAGACGTAAGGGAGCAATTATACAGCGGCTGGAAAAAAGCCGTTTATGCGGCAATGGCTTTTCATTAGCATTTTCTATGGTATAATGAGCAATAAGTGAATATATGTCTGGAGACTTGGAGAGACCACTAGGCGCGGAATACCTCATGATATGGGGTTGCTACTGCGTGTTTCGTGGTCTCTTTTTTGCTGTCTTTTTGCATTGGAAGGTAACGATAGATAAAAACAGGGTAAATCATACTGGGAGGGATTCATTGTGAAGCAGGCACAGTCGTTTTCAAGTTTGGACCGCAGGCATCGATTTCAAGAAATGGCAGAGGGAACCTTCGATCTGATTGTTATCGGAGGGGGCATAACCGGTGCAGGGATTGCGCTGGATGCGGTCACGCGCGGGATGTCCGTTTTGTTGGTCGAGATGCAGGATTTTGCCGCAGGAACGAGCAGTCGTTCGACCAAGCTGGTGCATGGCGGCCTGCGGTACCTGAAGCAGTTTGAAGTCGGCATGGTGGCCGAGGTAGGCAAAGAACGGGCCGTTGTGTATGAGAATGGGCCGCATGTAACGACGCCGGAGTGGATGCTGCTGCCGATACACCAGGGTGGCACCTTTGGGAAGTTCAGCACCTCCATCGGGTTGATGGTGTATGATTTCCTGGCCGGCGTAAAGCGGGGAGAACGGCGTTCCATGCTGTCCGCATCCGAAACGCTGAAGAGGGAGCCGCTTCTGAAGCAGGAGGGTCTTAAGGGCGGTGGTTATTATGTGGAATACCGGACGGACGATGCCAGGCTGACGCTGGAGGTCATGAAGGAGGCAGCCGCCAGAGGGGCGGTTCTGTTCAATTACACGAAGGCCGAATCGTTGAATTATGATGCGAATGGACGAATTACCGGTATCACCGTAAGAGATATGCTGGGTGGCGGGGTCAAGTCCGTATCCGGAACCAAAATTGTAAACGCCGCAGGGCCCTGGGTGGATCAGGTGCGCGAAATGGATAAGTCTAAGAAGGGGAAAATGCTTCAACTGACCAAAGGGGTTCATCTGGTCATCGATCAATCCAAGTTCCCGCTTCGTCAAGCGGTGTACTTCGATACACCAGACGGCCGAATGGTGTTTGCTATTCCCCGCGACGGGAAGACCTACGTGGGAACCACCGATACGGTCTACAAAGCCGATCCCGTGCGTCCCTTGATCACGGTGGAGGACCGGGATTATATTTTGAAAGCCATTCATTACATGTTCCCTGGCGTGAAGCTAAGTCCGGCAGACGTCGAGTCGGGATGGGCTGGAGTACGGCCCCTTATTTTGGAGGAAGGCAAAAGTCCCTCCGAAATTTCACGCAAGGATGAAATTTGGGAGTCTCCGTCCGGCTTGATTACTATTGCCGGTGGCAAGCTGACCGGCTATCGCAAAATGGCCGGCACCGTTGTCGACCTGGTTGCGCAACGGATTCTAGAGAACGGCGGCAAAGCGTATGGTGCCTGCGTAACGAAAAATCTGCCGATTTCCGGCGGTCAGGTAGGCGGATCCGGCCAATTCCCTGATTTTGTCCGCAAGCAGGCGGAGATCGGCGCAACGCAAGGAATTGACCGTAAGCTCGCCGAGCAGTGGGCGCGAATGTACGGCTCCAACGTGTCGGAATTGTTCCGCTTGGCCAAGGAGGGCTCCGATCAGGCGGAAGCAGCAGCGCTTCCGGTATCGGTACTGGTTCCGCTGATGTATGCGATTCAGCATGAGATGGCAGCGAAGCCGGCTGACTTTTTTATCCGTCGCACGGGTTCCCTGTTATTCCATATCGATTGGACGAGAAAATGGAAGCAGCCTGTGATCGATTATATGGCTGCGGTACTGGGGTGGAGCGAGCAGCAGACACTTGAATACACGAAGGAACTGGATGTGGAGTTGGTCTCGGCCACACAGCCTGCAGCAAGCGATCAATCAGCCCCGGCTCCAATTCCGCAAAACGCTTCTAAAACGAAGCTTTCGTCTTAACCGGCAGCAATTTTAAACGGACGGAATGAGTGGGGGGGGATGTGCCGACCATCCACCCCGAAAATATAGAAGTAAGGGCTTTGGTATGATAATCTATATACGTTCACACTTGAGAGGAGAGATCACCCGATGAACCACAAAGCGTATGAAGGATCATATCACGGAGAGCGCGCGGTTTGGCTCCAGCACGGCCCTTACGAAGCGGCGATATTGCCCGGAATCGGAGGCAATCTCATCGCTTTTAGGGATAACGAAAGCGGTTACCGGTTTCTTCGCGAACCGGAAGCAGACGAAATGGAAGCATTCAAATCCAATCCGGGCGTTCACGGCATTCCTGTTCTTTTTCCGCCTAATCGTTATGAGGACGGCCGGTTTCCATGGAATGGACAAACCTATCAGTTCCCGATCAATGAAGAAGCGACGGGCAATCACCTCCATGGCTTTTTACATACGATCCCTTGGAGCGTCGAGGATTTTGGCAGCAGCGAGGCTGAAAGCTACGTGGTGGTTTCGGTCACCATTGATGAGAATCATCCCGTGTATGCCATGCTTCCGCACCCGTTCACGTTCCGGCTTCGCTATACGCTGAATCAGGATGGTTTGGCTCAGCATGTGTTTATTCGTAATCTCGGAACCGGCAGCATGCCGTGCCTGCTTGCTTTCCATACGGCCATCAACGCTCCGTTTGCTCCCGAGAGCACGGCGGATGACTGCGTCGTGAGAATAACCATCGGCGAGCGGTGGGAAATGAGTGAGCGGATGCTGCCGACAGGCAAATTCCAGACGCTTACGGCAGAAGAGGAACTGCTTCGGACAAGCGGCGTAACTCCTTATTTTGATTCGATGGACAACCATTACACGGCCGTCCCGCAAAACGGCAGAAATCGTATGGAATTGACGGATACCAAGCTCGGGAAAACGTTCGTTTATGATGTCGGCAACTCGTATAAGCAGTGGATGGTATGGAACAACGAGGCATCCCGGAAGTTCTTCTGTCCCGAACCGCAGATTAACCTGGTAAATGCGCCAAACGTCGACCTGCCGGCTGACGATATCGGTCTGTTCGGTTTGGCTCCGGGCGAAATTTGGGAAGCAACCTCCAGGCTGTATCTTAAGGATTAAGGATCTGGTCTAGGCCTTTTCAATGAAAAAAAGCGTATGGATATTGCAGCACCCGAATACGCGGGCGTTTGCAGTCCATACGCTTTATATGTATAGGACTCCTTCTTCAACTGCCAGCCGAAGAAAAGGGCGGTTGTTGCTGTTTATGGCGGCGACTCCGTTTCAAGCGATCCGGAATGACAAAAAAGGCGATATACATAAGGATAAACAGCGCGAGTGCGATGAGCTCCTCAACGAGGATGTATACGGGATGCGGTCCCAGCAGGTCCAGCAGTGAAGCGGTGTCGGGCTTGCGCATCAGGAACATATAGTTCGAGCCGACAGCGAGGTTGACCAGACCGACAACGAATGCGGATACGTTCAGGAAGACCATCGTCCAGGCGATGGATTTCCAGGTTGGACGGTATCCTCGCACCCATGTCATGTACAATGCCGTCAATATGATCGCGATATGGACAACAAAGAAATGAAAGAACCGGAAGTGTGGGAAAGGGTAACCCAGATTGGGTGTTAATATAGCCTGCAAGGCCCCACCAATTCCGGCGAAGTAAACCAACGGATATAGACGGCGTTCATCCGTAAGCAGGATGGCGATGGAGAGAAACAGGGTCAAACTGCATAATTCCAATGGAAGGGAAGTGGCAGGGTCCCATATTCCCGTTGACGCATACCAGATATGAAGGGAGGCTTCGGGTAACGAAAGTGCAGCAAACAGCCCCCATCTCACGTTTTTTTGCAGAGAAGACTTGGAGGCGATTGCCGTCCTGAACAAGTACAATAGGGAGCAAAGGGCGATAAACACCAGAATGGCTATCCAATGTTCGGTGGAGAAAGCAGCAAACGCTTCCGGATATCTCGGATCAAAATAGGGATCGATGCGTGATCATCCTCTCTATGTTCATAAACCTAAAATTTGATAATACCATTATAGATGATATGACGATGGAAGAGAGGTGCATTTATTGTGAGTAAACGACAGGGAACCAAACGTTATGCGAGTCTCCTGCTTAGCTTAGCGCTGATCTTCAGCTTAAGCGGACTTGCTCATCCCGGAGAGGTCGAAGCAGCCAGCTCGAAGTACAAAAAGTTTTTCGATATCAGCAAAAAGGGAGCCCCGATTCCTGGTTACTCCGGGACCAAGGAGTGGATTCCGCAAGGGCTGGCCCTCGTTCCGAGTAAGAACTGGATCATTATATCGCATTATTGGGGTAATAAGGATAGCAATCAAGCCAGCAGCATCTCGATTACAAGCAGCAAAACCAATAAACGCATCAAAACACTCTATTTGTATGAGAGCGGCAGCAAAAAGCATACCGGGCATGTCGGAGGGCTTGCGGTTAGCAAAAAACATCTGTGGGTGGCGTCCGGCAAAAATGTGTACAAAATTCCGCTGAGTACCATTAGCAGCAAAAAAGATTACAGCAATATCGTCATGACCCCATATGCGCTCGCCCATAAAGCATCCTATGCCACTTATTCTGACGGCATTCTATGGATTGGCGAATATATGGATGGCGAGGATCAAGGCGGCAAACAGTGTGCGCCGGGACCCAAGGGCAAGCTGCGAGGTTATCCCTTGACGTCCAGCGACGGCTTGCCGTCGAACCGCAAAGCGACCTATACTTGGAGTACCCCTGACCGAATACAAGGGGCGGTCGTGACGAAATCACGCGTGGTGTACAGCCAGTCCTGCGGTCGTAACAATGCAAGTAAATTGCTCATCTATACTCGTGGAACCAAGGGAAAGGCTGCGGCTACGCCGCTGACGATGCCTCCGATGTCCGAAAATATTGCGTTGCGGGGCAATGACCTGTACGTTCTGTTTGAATCCGGTGCCCGGAAGTACAGAAATGGTGCCATGCCGCTGAAGAACCTTTACATTGTCAATACTAAAAAACTGAAGCTTTAACCCTACAAACCAAAAGATCCCGCCTCCGGTTAACGGATACGGGATCTTCTGTGTGTTGCGCCCCATTTCAGAAGAGAGCGCAGCTCACTCAAACAGGCTGTTTTACTTCAGCGACAAGGCGCTTGAGCGACTCTTGCTTCCATCTCGGAATCCGAAGATGTTTAGCAGAAGGTGCCTTCTCCCCAAAGTAAACGATGCCTTGTTCTACCGTCGTGATTTTGTCAACGTTGACATAGCAGTTGCCGCCGACATGATAGAACTGTTTACCGGAGAGCAGGGATGCGATTTTTTCGGCAGTCATTCTCTTTTTAATGTTATAGTTTCTGCCGTGAAAGCTGACCAAACCGTGCGATCCGGTTTTAAAGAACAGAATGTCTGTCTCCACCACGAAGTCCTCATACATGTTGCGGGATTCCGATACGTGCTTCATCATTCTGCTTCCCCCTTTTCCAAGATCAACATTTGATAACGCTTACATTCTAACATGTTTTCCCTGGGGTTTAAAGAACTTTTTATTTGGCATTAAAAAAAGCCCATACCGCAAGGGTAGGGGCTTGGACTAACGTTTAAGGTGCAGCAGGTGCTTCTGGTGTTTCCGCTGCAGGATCTGCTGGCGTTTCAGCCGCAGTTTCTTCCAGCGTATTGGTGATGGTTGCTTTGTCCTTCAGCTCTTGAATGTAGGCTGTGGATTCGGAGTAAACCTTCTGGTTCTCAAGCTGACTGCGAATTTCTTCCTTCTTATCTTCAAGGGTAGGGTTCGTGGCTTCTTTACGGTCGGTAACCTTGATGATGTGGTAACCGAAAGAACTCTTCACCGGGTCGCTGATTTCACCCTTCTTCAATTTGAACGCTGCCTCTTCAAATGCAGGGTCCATCTGGCCGCGTCCGAAGAAGTCCAGGTCGCCGCCGGTCTCCTTCGTAGCATCTTGGTTCTTCTCTTTGGCAATCGCTGCAAAGTCGGCGCCTTCCTTCAATTGCTTCACGATGGCATCGGCTTCTTCCTTGGTTTCCACCAGGATGTGGGAAGCGCGAACTTGCTCAGGAGTAGCAAAACTTTCTTTGTTTTGGTCGTAGATTTCTTTAATTTCTTCATCAGTTACTTTGATTTTGTCGGCCATCAATTTTTTGAGCTCAACCTGGGTCTTGGTCTGCTCCTTCAGGTCGTCGAGCGTCATGCCGGATTGCTGCAGAGCTGAATTGAATTGATCCTCGGACGGGAAGGTCGCCTTCAAGGTATCTACTTCTTTATTCACATCAGCGTCGGTTACCGTAATGGATTTCTTCTTGAGTTCCTGCTGGATCAATTCCTCAGTGATCATGGAATTGAGTGTTTGTTTACCACCTACGCTGACAAGCTCATCGTACAGATTATCCTTGGTAATGTTAACGTCATTGACTTTAGCTATAGCTTCATTGCCGGATCCCTTGGCAAACGGAGGGACAATCAGGACGACAATTAACGCTGCCGCCAATACCAGCGAAGCGATCATCCAACCTTTGCTTCCGTTCCCGCCGCCACCTGCAGGAGACTGTTCATCGTAAAGCGGTTGATCCCCTGCTGGATGCATGAGCGCAGGCTGTTCGTTCTCATCCTTGTGAAGCTCGATGGGCTCAGGATAGGTTGAATCTATTCTTTCTTCTTCATTAGACAAGCTGCCCGGATCTTGTTGGTTATTCTCTTTCTCTTGGGCTTGTCCCTGTTCATCCTCGGGTTGCCCCGGATGGTTTGGCTGCAAATCGTTATCTTTCATTTAATGATTGACTCCCTTCGACTGCATGTAATAATGAGTTGGTTCATTCTTTAATCACTTTACCAGATAAGCCAAGGGTTTACCTTAAGAAAAAATAAAAATTGAAAAGATAATCGAAAAAGTTGGAGCTGGACCTACAGGATCAGCATTCCCGCTATACCACATACAATTCCAAGCAGGACAACGGAAGCAACAACAAACCACATGACGTTCCTCGGGAATGAGCGTCTTACCATGAGCAGGGACGGAAGACTGATGGCCGGCAGCGTCAGAAGCAGGGCTGCTGCCGGACCCGCTCCGAGGCCCGCTGCCATAAAGGCCTGAATGATCGGGATTTCCGCTGCAGTTGGAATGACAAACAGCATTCCCATCACGGAGAAGAAGATGACGGCCAGCAGCGTGTTGCCGGCGGCTGCTCCCAAATGCGGGAACATCCACACTTGCAATGCGCCAAGGAGAAGCACGGCTATAAAATACGCCGGAACCACGCGAATTATCATATGACCAATGCTGGAGAACCAGCGCAGCCACAGCGGACGTTCATCGGGTTGATCGGTGCTCACTGGTGCGTCAATCTCGATGGGATCCGCCTCTTTAGCGAAGCGGTTAGCGAGGTAACTGACGCCAAAGGTTAGAATGAGGCCGAAGACCAAACGCAGCGCGGTGAATTTCCATGATAAAACAAACGTCATGAAGACGAGTGTTGCCGGATTGATGGTGGGATTGCCGATCCAGAACGCGAGGGCGGAGCCCACGGACACCTTTTTCTTACGCAGACCGATCGCGATCGGTGCTGCGCAGCAAGAGCACATCATGCCTGGAATGGAGGCAATTCCTCCAATCGCCGTGCTGCCGAAGGTGGTTTTGCCGAGAACGCGGAGCAGCCACTGGGAAGGAAGCAGCGACTGAATCAAGGTCCCGAGCAGGATACCGAGCACCGCCGCTTTCCAAACGGCTTTAAAATACGTGACCGCATAGTCCCAGGCCGCTTGCCAAGAAGGTACGGCATTGCCCGGGTCCATGCCTAATATGGAGGAGCCGATGCTGTGCTCCATAATGGCTTTGAGCGCTTTATCGTAATAAGGCCACCATTTTACGTAGGTTAGCCCTGTTGCTGCAATGATGATGAAGATGGTGATGAACCAGATGGTTCTTCTGCGATCCGAATGATCAAAGGCCATTCTGCCGTCGCTTGAGTGATTCATGATCTATACTCCCCCGATGCGTTATGAAATGATGTACATATCCAATCAATTAGTATATCACATTGTGGACAGAACGAAGAAAGATATTCCCGGTAATTGCAAGAAATAGGAAGATCATTAGACTTGGAGCAGCCGATTTCTTATAATATAGATATGGTGTGTGATCACAAGTGTTAGTAAACGGACGAATATCAGATTATCCCCGGGGTAGATGAGACGTTTTTTAAGCATCCACGCCGGGTTTGTTGCATGTGTTTTGTTAAATTCAACTCTTAAGACGAAGGGAAGACCCGTGATGAGTCAATCGGAGAAAATAAAATTAACCTCGTATTCCTCTAAAGGAGGATGCGGCTGCAAGATCGGGCCAGCGGACCTGGCTCAGGTCATTCGCAAGCTCCCGCAAGCTGAGCCGAATCCTAATTTATTGGTAGGTTTGGATACAAGTGATGATGCAGGCGTATACCGTCTCACGGATGAGTTGGCTATGGTTCAGACCGTCGATTTCTTTACGCCGATTGTGGATGATCCCTATGATTTCGGACAAGTGGCTGCAGCGAATGCCATCAGCGATATTTATGCTATGGGAGGCAAGCCGTTGACTGCTTTGAATATCGTGGCATTTCCGATCTCCACGCTGGACAAGCAGGTATTGACGGATATTTTGAGAGGTGCAGGAGATAAATTGAAGGAAGCGGGGGTTACCCTGGTTGGCGGGCACTCCATCGATGACAAAGAACCCAAATTCGGCCTTGCCGTTACAGGTACTGTCCATCCGGACAGAATAAGAACCAATGCCGGCGCGAAGCCAGGCGATGCCTTGATTCTAACGAAGCCAATCGGCGTGGGTATCCTTACGAGTTCCATCAAAAAGGATCTGTTAAGCGATGAGGAGATTCGCCGAGTTACCGCCGTGATGGCGGCATTGAACAAAACGGCTGCCGAGCTCATGGAACCGTATGAGGTGCATGCTTGCACCGACGTGACAGGTTTCGGTCTCCTTGGCCATGCGCTCGAAATGGCCAAAGGAAGCGGCACGGGGATCCGGATATCTAAACCTTCTGTTCCTATTCTGGAGCGAGTTCGCGAGATGGCCGACGGCGGTGTTATTCCAGGCGGTACGAAGAACAATTATGATCACGTGAAGGACGACGTGGATTTCCCGGACAACATGGACCAGATCGATAAGTGGATTTTGTGCGATGCCGTAACTTCGGGAGGACTCCTCATTGCGGTTGATGGCTCGCAGGCAGATCAGCTTCTGTCAGAGCTTCGCCATGCCGGGCTGGAAGCTGGAAGAATCGGCGAGGTCGTGCATGACCATCCGAATCGCATTGTTGTTGAGTTATAAAGTGAATCGCGTTTTGTTTCAATAAAGGAGCGAACAGACATGTTTCAAGACATCACCGTAAAAGAATTAATGGAACTGCAAAGCAGGAAGAAGATTACTTTGATTGATGTCCGTTCCCCTTCGGAGTATAGGGATTCCACGATTCCGGGAAGTCTGAACATTCCGGTCTTCAATGATGAAGAACGGGCGGAGATCGGGACGATTTATAAGCAGGTGAGCGTGGATGCGGCTAAAGAGCGTGGACTTGCCATTATGTCGGCCAAGCTCCCGAGCTTTGTGAAGCAATTCAAGGACATCGAGGGAGATAAGGCGGTCTATTGCTGGCGTGGTGGCATGCGCAGCCGGACTGCCGCAACCGTTCTCTCTTTGATGGATATCCATGTCAATCGGATTACGGGCGGGATTAAGGCATACCGGAAGTATGTGCTGGATACGCTGGAGCATAAGAGTCTGGACGCGGAAGCATTTGTCCTCCACGGATTGACAGGGACCGGCAAGACGGCCGTGCTTAGACAGCTCCAGCAGGAAGGCTACCCGGTCGTGGACCTGGAAGGGCTGGCAGGACATCGCGGCTCGATCTTTGGGCATGTTGGTCTACAGGCGAATAATCAGAAGACGTTTGATTCGGGATTGGTTGAGCGGCTGAAGCAACTGGAATCTTCGCCGTATTTGTTATTTGAGGCGGAGAGCAAACGGATCGGCAAAATCGCCGTTCCCGATTTCCTGATGAAGAAGAAGGAGTCGGGGGTAGCCATCGTGTTGGAACTGCCGATGGCGGAACGGGTTCGCCAGATCCTGGAGGATTACAACCCTGCCGCTTTTAAAGAGCAATATTTGGCGGCCTTTCAATTAATCAAAAACAGGATCCACACACCTATCGCCGCGGAAATCGGCAAGTCTTTGGAAGAGGGGCGGTTTGCTCAGGGAATACAGCTGCTGCTCGAGCATTATTATGATCCCAAGTACAATCACTCCTTCGGCCAATATGAGGGCAGCACTCCCATTGTTGTGGCGGTGGACCGGGTGGAAGAAGCGGTGGTTGCGGTTAAAGATATATTGCGGAATCAAATGCTGCGGAAAACAGGCGCGTAAGGCAGCAAAACAAAGGCTACTGCGACAAAGTAAATCATAAACTATGCGCCTGCGTTGGCATTGACCGCTTTTATTGTGAGCTGGTTATGATTGGAACTAGTATGGAAAATCGTCCCTGAAGTATGAGCCGATACCAACGTATCGCTTATGCTGAGGGGCGATTTTTTTTGACAAAGGCATTCTCTTTAAATGGAGGATAACGCTTCGGATATAGGAGTATCTCCTGAAATCAGATCGAAGGAACGACGGAAGGTATTTTCTTCATCTAGGGATAACAGTATCGTTCGTGCTACATCCTCACGCGGAATCGATCCGCCCTGGATATTCTCCGCAGCGGTGATGCGTCCGGTACCGGGGTTATTCGTAAGTCCCCCTGGACGAATGATGGTGTACGAGAGGCTGCTCTGACGAAGCAGGCGATCCGCGTAATGCTTGGCGACATAATACGGTTTGATCTCCTCATTCCAAAATTCCCGATGATGCGCCCCCATCGCGCTTACCATCACAAAGCGCGAGACAGACGCCTGCTCGGCGGCTTCCATCATTTTTGCGGCTCCATCCAGATCGATTAACAGGGTTTTGTCGTATCCGGTAGCTCCGCCTGAGCCGGCAGCGAATACCACCGCCTGGCAATTCATCGCCGCGTCAGCAAGCTCCTCGACCGACCCTTCCAGGTTCGCAAGAACACACTCTATTCCGGCAGCTTCATATGTGGCTGCTTGTTCCTCTTTTCGTACCATTGCTCTTACGGTATAGCCTTCATGGTCTTGCAACAGATGGGTAAGCTGGTTGCCTATTTGGCCGTTGGCACCGACAACGAGAACCTTCATGTGGACATGCTCCTTTATGGTAAACTTTTTGGTATAAATACCCTTGAAAGAGTAATCATTGCGATTTTGACATAGACTACGAGATATTTCATGTATATCCCAAATGGACTTTCCTTTATCTCAGGAAAATGATATTATCTTGTTTTCACCAATTCGCACGGATTCGAAACAAAGGCAAAGGAGAAAAGAGAGTTGAGCGGACAGAAGCTACACCCGACTTCAGGAAGACAACGCTGGATTTTCCTCATTTCGATGATCAGCTTGATAGGATTTGTTACGCTGGCTGCTTTGGTAATGCGGCAAAGCCTGGCATCGTTTGATTTGGCGATCATAACAACGGTACAAGCCTGGGAGCATGCGCTTATCACGGATATCGCCATTGGGCTGTCGTTTATAGGTTCTATCGGACCGGTGATTGTGTTATGTCTGATTGTAATCGCCGTGCTATATTGGGTACTGGGACACCGCGTGGAGATCCTTCTCCTTATTGTGGTCGTCTTCGGTTCATCTATTCTGAATGTATTATTAAAATGGGTCTTTCAACGGGCCAGGCCCGACATCCACCGCTTAATTGAAATTACGGGGTACAGCTATCCCAGCGGACATTCCATGGTCGCCTTCTCGTTCTACAGCGTGTTGGCTTACTTGTTGTGGAGACATATTGACAGCAGAGCGGGGAGAGGCACATTAATATCCATCTCCGTCGTAATGATTCTCGGCATCGGACTAAGCCGGGTCTATCTTGGGGTCCATTATCCAAGCGATATCGTTGGCGGATATCTGGCTTCTTGTGCTTGGCTTGCATATCTGGTCCGATCTTATGAGAAAAGGATGGGGAAGCGGGCCAACCCGGAGCATGTGAATGAATCTGAAATTGCATAACATTGGAAGCGGAAGGGTAATTCATGTAATAGCGGTTCAAACGGAGGAGTATGTATCATGGTGTGTATCCATAGATGTGAAATTGGGTTAGGTAAGGAGGGCTGTCTGTGGCGTTTGGAGCAAGAATGTTCAAAACCGGCTTAGCCGTGACGCTGGCTCTTTATTTAGCCATGCTGTTTGATTTTAAATCCCCTGTCGTTGCCGCCATAGCCGCGATATTTGCGATGCAGCCGTCCATATACAGGTCGTGGAGATATTTCCTGGACCAGCTGCAGACCAGTACGCTCGGTGCGATTCTGGCGATGCTCGGAGGATATTTTTTATCGAATCAGCCGATTTCCGTCGGTTTGGTATGTATTCTAGTGATTATGATTTGCATGAAGCTCAAAATGGGCGAGACCATCGGACTTACGCTTGTCACGGTCATCTCCGTGATGGAAGCTTCCGGGCAATGGGATTTTGCGCTCAATCGCTTTATTCTGACGATTATCGGTATCATATCAGCATTTCTTATCAATATTCTTGTGTTTCCCCCGAAACCCAAGGAACAGTACATCACGCGGATTCATATTGTATTTGGCAAAATGTCGCTGCTGCTGCGCACGGCCATCTCCCACGAAATGAAGGATTCGGTATACCGTGCGGAGAAGAAGGAACTGGAATCCGCGATCAAATCGTTGTCCGACAAATACAATTTATTTGAGGAAGAGCAGAAGAAGCTGAAGCGGGCCAAGTACAGTCAAGCCAGACAGCTTGTAGTGTATAAGCAATTGCTGCAATCCCTTCGTAAGGGATATGAAGTGCTGGATGCGGTGGAAAACCACTATTTTCAGGCGGAACGGTCCGAAGAAATCGACGAGCAGTTTGATCACAATCTGGAGCGGTTAATGAAGTACCATGAGCATATTTTGTGGAAATTCGAAGATAAACTGAAACCGAATGAGGACGAAGCCGAGACCATGGCGGAGAACAATGAAGCGTTCATGGAGCAGGTGATGTGCGGACCAGGCGCCAATCCAGGGGGGCTTCGGCTATCGGTGGTGGCCGCCTCCATGTATGATTACGGATATCAGCTTGACCGGCTGAACCGGGTAGCGGATCAAATTAGCCGTGTCGTGGATGATAAAGAGCAGGAGGAGGCCTTGTTCTCGTGGCTGCGTAAATAAGAGAAGTTCATCATTTGGGTGCCGATCAAGATGCCATATTTGATCGGCTTTTCATGCACCAGGATTTAGGATGATTCCTCTTGGCAGTGAGCCTTGGGAATGGTATTGTATATAAACGCAAAAAAAACCGCCCCGGTGGGTCGGTTACTGAGATTCGATGTTGAATTATACGGGACACATTGTTATAATTAGCAATGGTTTGTCATTAAACGTTGGCAATATGGTTAGAATATCACAATTGTATTTTATCACAGACGAATTGCGCTGTCAACCAGTATATTAGGGGGATGAACAAATGGCTATCAGCGAACAGGATTGGCAAGAAGAACAAGCACGGGTAACGGAAGTGACAACGAAAATCAGTAATAAAATATCTCAGCTGGAAGCGAGCGTCGGAGATATCCGTGAAGTCGTGATTGATATGCGGAAAGACTTTTGGGACGAAGTTACGGTCAACTTCAGCAACCCGGACGATTTGGGTGAAACGTCCACCAACCTGAGACAGCAGTCGCAAGTGCTCGCGGAACGTGAGCATGCTCATCTGCAATCCAGCAAGCTGCTTAAAAAGTATAGAAAACTTGTGGAATCCCCTTACTTTGGACGCATTGATTTTCAAGAGGATGGAACCACGGAGACGGACACCATTTATTTAGGGACAGGATCTTTTTTGGATGAACATATGGAGACGTTTCTCGTTTATGACTGGCGGGCTCCGATATCAAGCTTGTATTATGACGGGGCACCCGGTCCGGCCCAATATGAAACGCCTTCGGGTACGGTCAAAGGCAAAATGCTGCTTAAGCGCCAATTCGTCATCCATAACGGCGAGATCAAGGTATTGTTTGATACCGGTGTGACGATTGGTGATGAGCTGCTGCAGCAGGTGCTCAGCCATAGCGCGGATGATCGTATGAAGAGCATCGTAGCTACGATTCAGAAGGAACAGAATGCCGTCATCCGAAACGACAAAACCCGAATGCTGATCGTTCAGGGGGCTGCCGGCAGCGGCAAAACCTCAGCCGCACTGCAGCGAGTGGCCTATCTGTTATATAAGTACCGGGAGACACTCCGGGCCGATCAGATGATTCTGTTCTCCCCGAATCCGCTGTTCAATAGTTATGTATCCACAGTCCTTCCGGAGCTGGGCGAGGACAATATGCAGCAGACGACCTTCCAGTCTTATCTGGAACACCGGCTCGGGAAAGAGTTTGAGCTTGAAGACGTGTTCACACAGACGGAAACCTTGCTGAATGCGGACGATTCGCCGCGGTACCGGGCACGACTTGAGAGCATATCCTATAAATCCTCGGGAGCTTATCTTGACACCATCAGACAATACAAGGAGCTGCTGGAGAAGGGCGGGATGCTCTTTAAGCCGGTCGTATTCCAAGGTAAGGTTATCGTCAGCTCCGACGAAATGTCCGCGCAGTTTTATAGTTATGATTCGGCGGTTAAGCTCGCTGGCCGGATCGACCTGATGAAAGAGTGGATGCTGAAACGCCTGTCGGAGTTCGCTCAGAGCGAAAAAGACGCCCCGTGGGTGGAGGAGCAAATCCAGCTGCTGGATACGGATGATTATCAACGGGCCTTTCAAACGATGCGACGTAAGCAAAACCGGAAGGCGGATACGTTTGACGATTTTGATAAAGAAAGGGATGTCCTTGCCAAAATGGTCATCAGCAACCGGCTCAAGCCGGTTAGACGCTGGATCAAGCGGTTCCGATATGTGGATGTGAAGGGCATGTACCGAAAATTATATACGGATGAATCGCTATTTCGCCGGGCGGCCGGGAATTTGGAGACACTCCCGGATGATTGGGAGGAAATCTGCAAGCTTACCGTTGCGTCACTGGACAACAAATCGCTGTTGTATGAGGATGCGACTCCGTTCCTCTATCTGAAGGAGCTGCTTCAAGGTTTCCGCACGAACACGTCGATTCGTCATGTGATTGTGGATGAAGTACAGGACTATTCGGGATTTCAGCTGGAATTCCTGAAGCGGTTGTTCCCGCGTGCGAAAATGACGGTGCTGGGGGATCTCAATCAAGCGATTTACGCACATGGAGAGGCGCTCGGCAATCTGGAAAATCTGGTGAGTCTTTACGGCAAGGACGATACGGAGGTCATCAATCTGACGCAAAGCTACCGGTCCACCTATGAAATCGTTGATTTCACACGGCAGATGATACCGGGCGGGGAGCGGATCGTTCCATTTAACCGGAGCGGCGAAGCTCCGCGTGTGGTTGCGGTGAACGATGAGGAACACCTGCATGGAGCGATTGTCTCTGATATCCGTGAGCTTCATGAACAGGGATTCCAGTACGTGGCGGTGATCTGCCGGACAGAAGAGGAGAGCAGACGCGTACACGAGCAGCTGTCAGCAGATATACCTGCGCGATTAATTACCAAAACTACTCCTGCTTTCGAGAAAGGAACGCTTGTCGTTCCTGCCTATCTAGCCAAGGGCGTGGAATTCGACGCGGTGATCATATACAACGGCTCCGAGGATGTGTACCACCGCGAAAGCGACCGCAAACTGTTCTACACCGCATGTACGCGTGCCATGCACAAACTTCATGTGTATCATATCGGGGAAAAGAGTCATTTTATCCCGGATGAAAATTAAATGAATAAAGGTCTGTCTGAGCCACGGCTTAGGCAGGCCTTTTTTTCATGATTATTATATGAAATCCAAACATGTTTCATGGAAAAGGAAAAAAACGGAAAGATATTTAGGGTGAGATGGGGAGTATTCTTTATACCATAAGGAGGGAGTTATCCAATATTTATGATGATTTGACCGGTGATTAATAATTTTTTTTCAATTATTTTCGGGAAAAGCGCTTTCTCGATCGCCCCGTCTATTCATTTTGGACACAAATTTGACGAAAAAAGGATTGGGGGTATATTACTTATATCAAAGGTCGGGTGCTTGCGGATGAAGATAAAAACAAAATTAATTCTTTCGTCTACGATTCTTGCAACGGTTACGGCGGTGATCGTAATCATCGCGTTCATCACTTCGAATATGACGGAGAAGAGGTTCAGCAAGATTATTGAAGTGGATCAGAAGGTCATCTATAACCTGACGCAATTGGAGACCCTATTGACGGGCGTATCTAATGATGAGCGTGGCTACTTATTGACCGGTGATTCGACCTTTGCCGATTCATTGAAAGCGAAACAGGAGTCGGTCGCCAAACTCATGGCCGAAACCAAAGGCTTGATGACGGCTGAGGAAGACCACAAAGTGTTTAACGAGATCGAAACCGGGTATGTCATCTACACCGAAGCCGTTTCTGAGGTGTTAAACAAATTGGGGTATGATACCGGATTTTACAAGGCTGTGCCGTTTCGGGTATATGAAGCTGCATTTAACCAGGAACGCGAAGTGCGCAAGTCATTTAGCACGCTTATCGCACAATTTACGGTAGATAAAAATGAAGCCTTGGCTAAGCAGGCTGATCAAATTGCGGCCAGCAGCCGATTTCAGAATTTGATCATTATGCTGATCGGAATCGCAGCCGTTGTTTATTTTGCTATACAGGGTTATCTTCTTACTCGCTCGATCCGTCCGTTGAATCAGATGAGCAGTCAGCTTTTGAAGATTGCCGAAGGCGGGGGTGATCTGGTTACCCGATTACATATCACAACGAAAGACGAAATCAGGGATGTAGCCGACGCTTATAACAAATTGGTCGATGGCTTCAGGGAGCTTGTCGTACAGGTGCAGGATACGGCCGGCAAAGTCGGTGTCGCAGCTTCGACGCTGCACTCCACGACCGAGGAAATCCGTCAAGCTTCCCAGCAAACCTCAGGCATCATGGAAGAGCTGGCGGCCGGGGTAGAGAACCAGCTTCAGGATACAGAGGAAACGACAGCTACGATAACGGACATGGCGGAAGGAATGAAACATATCGCGCATGCCGCCCAAGACGTCTCCGGATTGGCAGCAACGACGAACCAACTTGCGGCTGGAGGGGAACAGGCACTTATACATACACTGGCTCAAATGGAAGGCATACGCACCAGTGTGGATCAATCCGCGCAGTCGGTGCGGGCGCTCGGCGAAAAGGCCTCCAACATCGGTGCGATGGGACAGATCATTATCGAAATTGCAGAGCAGACATCACTGCTTGCCTTGAATGCCTCGATTGAGGCGGCTCGGGCGGGCGAGCATGGCAGAGGTTTTGCGGTTGTAGCTGCCGAGGTCCGGAAATTGGCTGATCAGGCATCAAACTCCTCCGTTGAAATTAGACAATTCGTCCATGAGCTTCAGCAGGATATTGTTGATTTGGCCGGCGTCATGGAGCAGGGGACCCGTGAAGTGACCCAGGGCATGAACGTGGCGCAAGGAGCCGAGAGAGCCTTTAAGGAAATTGAGCAATCCGTCGGAGAATTGAACGAACAAATTCAGAGTGTCACCGTTGCAACAGAACAGATGAACTCCGGAGCAGGGGAGCTTGTTCACGCAATCCGCAGAATTCAGGAGGTCACGGAGACGACGGCAGGCGGAACCCAAAGCGTCAGTGCTGCCACGGAAGAGCAGCTGGCCTCTATGGAGGAAATTACAAATTCCGTTGAAGATTTGAATGTAATGTCTGGCAAGCTTCGGCAGTTGATGTCCGGCTTTAAAGTATAAATAAGGAAAAATGGCATATGGGAAAAAACGGCCACCTTGCAATCATGCATATTCTGGGCAAAAGAACCTACAATATGGATGACAGATAACGCAAAGGTGGTCTTCTCTCATGGAAAACAAGAAATGGGATCTGGTTGCCCTTGCATCCATACCACTCATCATGACGTTGGGCAATTCCATGCTGATTCCCATCTTGCCGCAGATTTCAAAAGCTCTGGGGATCAGTTCCTTCAAAGTCAGTATGCTTATAACGGTATATGCTGTTGTAGCCATCTTACTGATTCCGATTGCCGGTTATTTATCGGATCGGTATGGACGAAAGAAGATCATCATCCCCAGCTTAATTATTGCGGCATTAGGCGGAGCTGTCTCGGCTGTGGCAGCCTGGATGCTGAGTGGGACGGCGGCATATTACGTTATTTTGGCGGGACGGTTTCTGCAGGGGATTGGTGCTGCCGGGGCATTCCCCATTGTCATTCCGCTTGTCGGTGACATGTTTAAAGAGGAAGAAGAGGTCAGTAAGAGTTTGGGTATTATCGAAACCTCCAATACGTTTGGCAAGGTAGTCAGCCCGATACTGGGTGCCCTGCTCGGAAGTTTTATTTGGTTCTTGCCCTTTATAGCTATTCCGATTCTATGCTTGATCTCTATCGTGCTTGTCATTTTTCTTGTGAAGACACCGAAGTCGAACGACAACGACAAACAATCCATTCGCGAGTTTTTGAAAACAACCAAGCAGGTTTTGCACGAGAAGGGAAGATGGCTGTATGCGATATTTGCCATCGGCGGCATCGCGATGTTTGGCGTATTCGGCGTACTTTTCTATTTGTCGGAAACGCTCGAGAGCACTTACCATTTACAAGGTGTGGTGAAAGGGCTGGTGCTTGCGATTCCGCTGGCTTTGTTATGTCTGTCTTCCTATTTAGCCGGTAAATTCACAGGCAAAAATAAAGCGGCTAAAAAGTGGACCGGTTTCGCGGGTATGGCCATTTTGACGGCCTCCCTGATCGTCACCGGATTTAGCGCTCAGATCTATTTTGTAGTCGGAATGATGACGCTTGGCGGCATCGGGATCGGGATGGTCCTGCCATGCATGGACACGCTGCTGACGGAAGGTATAGAGAAGGAACAGCGCGGTACCATTACCTCTCTGTACAGCAGTATGCGCTTTATCGGCGTATCGCTTGGTCCGCCAGTTGTCTCGCTGCTGCTCGGGGCGAATCATTGGGTTCTGTTCGGCACGTTGGCAGCCGTCGCGGCGGTAGGCGGCCTGCTCACATTATTCGCCGTGAAGCCGGAGGCGAAGAAAGACGACACCGGAGGGAACTCATACCGAGTCGACTTCAAGAAACCGCAGGGCTTGAAAAAGAAAGGTCTTGTCCATAAATAATGGACAAGACCTTTTTCTCATATCCGGATATGGACGGGGAGCATATTGATATGGAGGAACTTTCATCGTCTACTTTGTTTCCTGGTCCATTCCTGAGACGTTTTCGAAGTTCATATGCCGCTGCTTCTCTTGGCTTCGCTGCAATCTCCGTTATCCTGCAGCGGTGGGTTCGGTATCCTCAAGCTTTAAGGTTGCTTTGGAGCGCGATTTGCCGGTTACCTGCATGATGATATAAATCAGGATTAACAGCACAAGCGCAATGGCGGAATATCGGTACATGATCGTGTACGAAGTGGATTTGGCAATGGAGCCGAGCGCGATCGAGCCGATAGCGACACCGAAATCCAGGGAGTTGAAGAACATGCCGTTGGCCATGCCGCGCTGGAGCGGATGAACCTCCTGGATCATCCAGGTCTGGATGGACGGCTGCATCGCGCCGAAGCCAAGGCCATAACATAATGCTGATAACAGCATAGTACCCGTCGATGAGGCGAAGGTCAGCAACAGCAGACCGGTGACCATCAGAACAGCAGCGGGTATAACCATCGCCTTGTGTCCATAGCGGTCATAGATTCTGCCGGAGAACGGCCGTACCAGAATGATGGCAATGGCATTGAACAAGAAGAAATACTGGGGATTCCGGAGGTGAGCCTCGGTGCCGAACAACGCCATGAAGCTTAGCAGCCCTCCGTACGTAATGGACATCAAAAAGTTAAGGACGCTGGGGAGAATCAGCTTTTTGTTGAATGAGCCCTTCGGTTGATCCTCAATTCGAGGTTGAACCGCTGCGGGGCGCTCCGTTTTCCGTTTTGCCGATCTTGACGTTAGAACGTAGGCGAGTGGGAAGATAAGTATATTGATGATGACGGTGATGACCACAAGCGGTGTGAACCCCCCGTCTTGCAGGAGCGTCAAGCCGATCATCGGGCCGATCGACATGGCGAGCGTAGTGGATAATCCGAAGTATCCCATGCCTTCGCCCAGTCGTTTGATAGGAATGACGTCCGATGCCATCGTAGGAAACGAGGTGCTTGTCATGCCAAAGCCGATGCCAAACAAAACGCGCATCAGCAGCAGAAAGGCGATCCCGGATGCCCAGTAATAGCCCAGCGTGGCTGCAAGCGAAATCATCAGCCCGACGTACAGCAGCAGGCGCAGTTTTCCTTTTTCCAGCGCTTTGCTTGACACGAAGCGGGAGGCGATCGCGCTGAAGGCGAACAGGCTGGTTATCAGGCTGACTTGAAGCGGACTTGCCATAAACGCCTCCTTGGCGTATGCGGGCAGCGTGGTCAGCATCATCTGCAGGGTCAGAAACAGAAATAGGTTGCTGACCATCAAGGTGATGAATTCTTTGGTCCATAAACGTTGTTTTGTATTCATTTCATTCATGTGAAACATCACTCCTGTTTGTGTAAGTTGTCTATGTTGGCATTGATGCGTGAGAGTGTGTCCCAGAACATCTCTAATTGATGATCGTCAATGCCTTCGATTAACTGGCTTCCGCATTGACTTTCGATGGTTGTGGTTGCCGCGATCAATTCTTTCCCTGTATCCGTCAAAAAGAGCTGGAAAGCTCTCCGGTCGTTAACCGATACGGATTTGCGGGTATATCCTTTTTTCTCGAGCAGATCCAAAATACGGGTAGTGGTCGGTTGATCCTTGTCTGCTTTGGCGGCAACTTCCTTCTGATTCACCCCTTCATGCTCTCCGATGTGGTACAGAACCAACCATTGCTCGGGGGTAATATCATAGGGCTTCAAGGCATTCGCAAACAAATGGGAGGCGCGGCGATAGGTGTAACCCAGATGAAATCCGATGGAGGGGTTGCGTTTAGGTATTTTCAAGAAACAAGTCACACCTTTCATTTCAAATTTTCAAAAATAGTTGTCTAAACAATTATATGCCTGACATACAAATCAGTCAAACCATTTAAAAAATTAATTGTCTACATGACAGGGTTTCGTTAAACGATGTGGAATATGAAAAATGGAATGATAACATAGCTCTAACAATGGCGAGCTATATTTATAGTACAAACCAATATCTCACCACTCAGGAGGAAGTACAAATGTCACAATTGATTAATTTTGCACACCGTGGGTCATCGGCCATATGCCCCGAGAATACGATGGCTGCCTTTGCCAAAGGCTTGGAGCAGGGTGCTACCGGGATTGAAACTGATGTTCAGATGACGAAGGATGGAAAGCTGGTTTTGATCCATGACGAGAGTGTCGCACGCACGACGGGGGCTGAAGGGCTTGTCAAGGATTATACATATGAGGAGCTGGCCAAGTTGGACGCAGGCTCATGGTTTGGGGCCGCCTTTCAAGGGGAACGGATTCCGCTGCTGGAAGAACTGCTGGAATTGACAAAAAGCCATGGTACGATCGTGAACATCGAGCTGAAGAACGGGTCGATTCAATATCCTGAGCTGGAAAAGCGTGTGATCGAGACCGTAAGGCATTACAAAATGTCAGAGCAAATCGTCATTTCAAGCTTCAATCATTATTCTCTGGTGGAGTGCAAGCATATTGATCCTGAAATCCGTACCGGCCTGCTGTATGGGGAAGGGTTATACAAACCATGGGAGTATGCCAAATTGGCGAAAGCGGATGCGCTTCACGCATACCATCGCGCGGTTCTGCCGGAATGGGTAACGGAAGCAAAGCAGCATGGCGTAGTCTATCACCCTTGGACCGTCAATGACGAGGAACAGATGAAAGCCTTGATCGATGCTGGCGTGGCGGGCATTATTACGGATTATCCGAATGTACTCGGGGGATTGCTACAGACCAAGGGAGCGTGACTTTGTGAAGAAAACATGGCTGCTGGGCTTTGGCTTTTTCAGCATTAGTATTACCTGGGCGCTGTACAATGCGTTTGTGCCCTATTTTCTGGAGGATTACATATCCAGCGTCGCACTGATCGGTTTTTTTATGACGATCGACAATTACTTTGCCTTGTTCTTGCAGCCATGGATCGGAAGTCGCAGCGACAGGACCCATACCCGGTTTGGCAGAAGAATGCCTTATCTGCTCATCGGCATGCCGCTTGGCGCTCTGTTTACCGCAATCATTCCGTTTCACACCGGGATGGTAACATTGATACTGTTCATGGTCCTCATGAACCTGGCCATGAGCCTGTATCGTTCGCCCACCGTTTCATTAATGCCGGATATTACGGAGGAGAAACGCCGCACGAGAGCCAACGGCATCATAAATTTTATGGGCGGCATAGGGTCCATATTGGCTTTTGGCGTGGGCTCGGTACTGTATAGCGCTCATCAAGCTTTGCCTTTTATTGCCGCAGCCGGCATAACGCTGGTGTCGTTGTTCATTTTGAGAACGTTTATTCAAGAGAAGCGTGACGCTCCAGGCTATCAAGCTCAGACGGCCGCTAAAGCTAAAGTTTCCTTTAAGAGTCAGATCAATCGGACGACGGTGCTGCTCTTGGCGGCGATATTTTTCTGGTTTGTCGCTTATCAGGGAGTTGAGACGCTGTTTACATTGTACGGGAAAAATGAGATGGGCCTAACGGAATCGCAGGCTTCCTTTTCCCTAACGTTTTTTTCACTCGCCTTTGTTCTGTTCGCCATTCCAAGCGGATGGCTTGGCGGTAAATTCGGCAAGAAACGGATGATTCTGATCGGCGTCAGCGGGCTGTTCATTGTCTTCGCGCTCGTACCTTGGGTCGAATCACTGCTATGGCTCCGTGTATTGCTGACCGTTGGCGGATTATTCTGGGCTTGCATCAATATTAACTCCTATCCGTTTATCGTATCTACCGGATCGGAGGACAGCATTGGGACGCGGACAGGAATGTACTATTTGGTATCCTCGCTGGCGGCGATCTCGTCACCGCCGCTTCTAGGGAAGCTCATTGATGGCATGGGGTATTCGATTCTGTTTTATTGTGCCGCAGGCAGCATGCTGCTTGCATTGATCTGCGTTCTGATGATTCGCCACCAGGAAACGGAAAGTCCTGCACAATCGCAGACCGCTTCCGCCGGCTTGTCCTAGCCGATTGGTTTGTTTGATAACCGTAGGTTCGGCTCCTGCTAGTCCGTGCGGAATAACATTGACGAGAGCCTGCCAGCACAGGTAGAATCTAATATCAGATAGATTTGAATTAGAATATGCCGGCGAAGGTGCAGGAGCTGATTCCAAGGTTGACAACGATTTATGATATTGCCAAGAAAACAGGCTATTCGCCTACGACGGTGTCCAAAGTCTTCAACAACTATCCGGATGTCCGGGAGAAGACGAGAGCCAAGATCCTGGCAACCGCGAAGGAAATGGGCTATCTTCCGAACGCAAACGCCAGATCGCTTACGACGAAGCGATCCTGGACCATTGGTATTCTCTTTGTGGAGGCTACGGGAGCAGGGATTCGTCACCCCTATTTTGGAGCCGTGATCGAAAGCTTTAAGAAAATTGCCGTATCCAAAGGGTATGATCTGATGTTCATCTCCAAGGATGTCGGCGGCCGAAGAAGCAGTTATGTGGAGCATTGCAAAATCCGGGGCGTCGACGGTGTGGTCGTCATTCTGTCGAGCAGCGAGGACCCTGATTTCCAGGAGCTTCTGGAGAGCGGCATTCCGTGCGTCATTCTGGACTCCTCACCGGAGTTTGTGCATTCGGTTTACTCCGATAACATCGGAGGCAGCGTGCAGGCACTTCGGTATTTGCATTCGCTTGGACATCGCAGCATTGCCCACATATCGGGCGGATTGAATACGTTTGCAGGCGAGCAGCGCCAGCAAGGCTATGAGCAAGCCCTTCGGGAGCTTGATCTGGACCTAAGGGAAGAGTACATAACCGGCAGCGATTTTTTCTCCACTGAGAGTGGATATGAAGCCATGAAGAGGCTGCTGGGGCTAGAGGATCGGCCGACTGCTGTTTTTGCAGCTGGAGATCTACTCGCGCTTGGAGCTATTCGTGCCGTTCAGGATCAGGGCCTGAATGTACCAGGAGATGTGTCCATCATCGGTTTTGATGATATTGAAATGTCCCGTTACATCACCCCTGCATTAACGACAATACGCCAGGATACGGAGCAGCTGGGCACCGTTGCGGCGGAGATCCTTCTTTCTTCCATCGAAGAACAAAACGCAACAGTCAAGTCGGTTATGCTGCCAGTTCAATTGATTATCCGGGAATCCTGCCGCCCGGTCACCTAGGTGAACCTAAAGGCAGGACTCATTTTTGCCGCTTTTCGAAACCGGTTTCGAAATCTGAATTGATCCTGAAGTCGAGTCGATTATGAACCCAATTTAAGGAGGATCTGAACATGTCAAATTATCGTTTTGAGAAGGATACCTTTGTTATCGAGCAGTATGACCTTGCCAAACCATTCTCCAGCTTTCTGCCCGGAATCGCAGGCTTGAAAGGGATTCCGATGTGGACCTTTTATGTGAATCGGGGGCAGGGGATATGCAGCTTCGGCATACGCGATAAGAACTCGCCGATCATGGAATTTTCTCCAGCGAATATCTCGTATAAGAACGTCTCCGCTACCGGCTTCCGTACGTTTATCAAGTTGGCGGGGGCACCGTCCGTTTATGAGCCGTTCCAGTCCTTTCAGCCGGATTCTCATGCGAAGAGAACGATGTTGATCCGTCAGAATGAACTTGTCATTGAGGAGGAGCACGCCGGTAACGGACTTCGCACTTCGGTATCGTATTTTCAGCTGCCCGGTGAAGATTTTGCCGCCCTTGTCCGCGAGGTCAGCATCACGAATATCGGAACTCGGACGGAATCGTTCGAGCTGCTGGACGGCATGCCGGAGATTCTGCCTTACGGTGTCGAGAACAGCGGGTACAAGGAGGTTGGCAATCTGCTGCGGAGCTGGATGGAAGTGGAGAACCTTGATCAGGGGATCCCGTTCTATAAGGTTCGCTCCAGTACGCACGACGAGGCGGAAGTTAGCGAAGTTACGAGCGGTCACTTCTATCTGTCGTTTGATCAGCATGGGCAGTTGATCAAGCCGCTTGTAGACTTTGAGCTTGTATTCGGCGGAAACACTTCATTAATCTATCCCGATCGATTTGCTGTAAGTTCGATGGAAGCTTTGATGAACGCCACGCCGTATCCCGTTAACAAGGTGCCATGCGGCTTCAGCGGGTTATCGGCCCGGCTTGCGCCCGGGGAGACGGCGACCGTTTATACGCTGATTGGTCATGTGAACGATATCGGCAAAATCAACAAGCGCTCAAAAGATTTGTGTTCTCCTGCCTATATCCTCAAGAAACGCGAGGAGGCCTCGGCATTGACCCGGAACTTGACCGAGGATGTTGCTACCAAAACGGGATTACCCCTATTTGATGAATACAGCCGTCAGTCCTATCTGGACAATTTTTTGCGGGGCGGATATCCGTTCCTATTCGATAACGGGAAGGAAGGAGTGGTCGTCCACCTATACTCCCGCAAGCATGGGGATCCGGAGCGGGATTATAACTTCTTCTCTCTTTCGCCGGAGTACTATTCACAAGGGAACGGCAATTTCCGGGATATGAATCAGAACCGCCGAAATGACGTGTTTTTCAACCCGAAGGTGGGCACATTCAACATTCGGATGTTCTTCAGTCTTATTCAAGTCGACGGTTATAACCCGCTTAGCGTAGAGGGAACGAAATTCCGCGTAAGTGAAGGGAAGGCGGAGGAACTGGAGACGCTGCTGCGGGCCTCCGCGGCGCAGGAAGATTATGAGAAGCTGGCCAAGGCATGCGCCGGGGATTATACGCCGGGTAAAATCATCAACGCGATTTCGGATCAAGGCATCCGGCTGGAGATCGGTGAGGAACAGTTCTTATCCGGGCTGTTGAGTATATCCGATCAACATTTTGCGGCTTCGTTCGGCGAGGGTTTCTGGTCGGATCATTGGACGTATAATATGGATTTGGTTGATACCTACTTGGACATTTATCCCGACCGTTATGAGGAACTATTGTTTGGCGAGAATACGTATACGTTCTTCGACAGCCCGGTGTACGTCCTTCCACGAAGTGAGAAGGTTGTGATCAGCCGTGGCAAGGTACGGCAATACGGTGCGCTGCTGGAGGACGAGGAGAAGCTGAACAAGCTCGGCAGAAAACGGAACGCGGCGGAATGGCTGCGGGTAGATAGCGGACAAGGCAGCATTTACCGCACGAATCTGTTTGTCAAAATGATCTCATTGTCCCTTAATAAAATGGCAACACTCGATCCTTACGGGATGGGGGTAGAGATGGAGGCGAACAAGCCGGGCTGGAATGACGCGATGAACGGCTTGCCGGGCCTGTTTGGGTCGGGCATGAGCGAAACGATGGAATTGAAGCGTATGGTCGCATTTATCGTGGATGCGGCCGAGCGGTTCGGCCATCAAGCGATTCAGGTCCCGGAGGAGATTGCGTCTTACTTAGAGAGTGTATACGAAGCCGTACAGCAATATCAGTCCGGCTCACTGGACTCATTCGGTTATTGGGACAGGGTAGCGGGACAGCGTGAGGCCTATCGTGCATCGGTCCGGTACGGGATCAGCGGCGAGGAGGTTGAACTTTCGGTGAAGAACGTGAAGGATATGTACGCGGCATTTCTGGACAAAATCGAAGAAGGAATTCAGCGTGCCGAGCAGATGGGAGGCGGAATCGTGCCAACGTATTTCCGCTTTGAAGCCGAGCGCTATGAAGAGGTTCGGGATGCAGCGGGGAACCCGGTCATCACGCGCTATGGTTTGCCCGCTGCAAAAGTTCTTGAATTCAAGGCCTATGCGCTCCCGCATTTCCTGGAGGCGCCGGCCCGCGGAATGAAGCTCGCCGATGAAGGCCAGGCAAGAACGATGTATGATCGGATCAAGGCTTCCAATCTGTATGATTCCGCGCTGGGGATGTATAAAACGTCCGTCAGCCTGGAAGGCGAAACGGATGAAATTGGACGCATCCGAGCATTTACAGCGGGCTGGCTGGAGCGGGAATCCGTATTTTTGCATATGACCTATAAATACTTGCTTTCATTATTAAAAGCCGGATTGTATGACGAGTTTTTCTCGGAAATCAAAACTTCCCTTATCCCTTTTTTGGACCCGGCCGTTTATGGACGAAGTACGCTGGAGAACTCCTCGTTCATTGCCAGCAGTGTGAATCCGGATCCTCACGTGCATGGACGAGGCTTTGTGGCAAGGCTGAGTGGATCGACGGCCGAATTCCTAAGTATGTGGATTTCGATGATGGCAGGGAAAAAGGTATTCCGTTACGAAGACAACCAGCTTCAGCTGCATCTGAACCCTGTGCTTCCGGCTTGGCTGTTTGATGAGAATCAAGAAGTGTCGTTCACCTTCCTTGGTTCCGTCAAGGTGACGTATCGCAGTGAGCGCGCAGCAAATACGTATGGTCAGGACGGCGTTACGATTCAGCGATTAACGCTCATTACGGTGGGAGGGGATTCGATCGAGGTGGATGGCCCCCTCCTTACAGGAGAGTTGGCTCATGAAGTCCGCAATGGGAACATCCAGGCAATTCATGCTGTAATGAGATAGATGTCACTTGCCCCAAGTAGACCACCCGGCAAATCTCGGGTGGTCTATTGATAGTTATGAGAAGTTTTTTTTATTCATTAGGAGGCTTTTCATTATTGCTTGTCATGGCTGAGCCAAACATAATGCCAATGCCAGCACCGATCGCAATGCCGATAGCGATATTTTTCATGGCAACTCCAATCGCTACGCCAACGCCGATCCCCATGCTCATCCCAAGGGCCATGTTGTTTTTTTTCTTTTCCATAAGGCCGTCACCTCCATCTGCATCATGTTGATCCAAACAAGTTTCCTTCTCAAGCTGCTATTGTTCTTATTATAGAGGATATGGACTTAGGATGCCGGATATCCGGTTCCTTCATGTTTTCTTCGCTTGCAAGTCCCCGTGTTGCAACCCATAATAGATATATCGATTTCAAGTACATATGGATTCAACATCTTCGAGTGCGAGGAGGGGGTTATCATGCAGTGGATCGCCATGCTGACGATGCTGATTGATCATGTAGGGCTTGTGTTTTTTCCGCACCAGGAGGTTTGGAGAATCATCGGCCGCATTGCATTCCCAATCTACGTCTATGCTCTCGTTCAGGGGCACCGCTTCACTTCTTCGAGACCCAAGTATATCATTCGGCTGGCCGTTATTGCTGCGATTTCTCAAATTCCCTATCAGCTTGCGCTGGATCCTGAAGGGTTGAATGTGGTCATTACCCTGGTAGCTGGGGCCATCGTTTTGTATGTGCTGGAACGATCGGATTCCCAGCTGTTATCGTGGTTGGTTGTTGTTGCCGCCTGTGCGTTAATGAGTGGATTTCCGTTTGATTACGGAGCTTACGGCCTGCTGTTGATTTTGATATTCCGATATGCCCAGGCCAGCTGGCTTGTTCCGCTTCATATGGTGTTGAACCTGTTATTCTGGTTCCTTAATAACTGGGAGCTGCAGATGTGGAGCGTCATCCCGACGGCTGTAATAGCTTATGGCCCGCATGTATGGAAGAAGCTGGAGTCCATCCGGGTGAGCCGCTGGGTATGGCGTTCATTTTATCCGCTGCATTTACTGATTATTGCGTTATTACGGGTGTTTTTATAGAGAAAAACTCTATAGGTGAATGCCCGATGGATTGATTATATACAAGGAGAGACATACATGTTGAATATCGCAATTGCTGCCGGCATTCTTTTGTTCGCGGCGGCGGGTTACATCGCATTCATGAACTCCAAATTAATTGCGGATAAAAAACGGGAAGCATACATTCCTCCGCCTGCTTCGGAATATACCGTTTATATGACGCCTCAGTTCACGGAGGAGGACAAAAGGTCGATGAGTCCCATCGGGGTCATGGAATTCCGCGATCCGCAAGGCATGATGAAGGTATATCTTTGCCGGGTCAAGAATGAATCCGAGGATCTGAAGCTGGAGCAAGCCGGCCATGTGTTTCTTCATCATTTGACCAAGGCCAGGGACACCGGCACGCTGATGTTCTACCGTACGGTGGAGGAAGCGCTGCAAGGACCGGAAGAGAAGAGTTTGACCGACCGACTGTCTGCAGCTGCGAAAAAAAAGCCGAGAACAGAATAGGCAAACAGGGTCAATCCACCCACTTGCGGGGTAATAAAGAAATAAAAGACCGAAAGGAGATTTTCCGAAATGAAAACATTTAAAATCGGAAGGACATCGGTCTCCGTCTTTATAGGCGATATTACGACATGGACGGGCGACATTATCGTCAATGCTGCAAATTCGGGACTGCTGGGTGGAAAAGGCGTGGACGGCGCAATTCATAGCGCCGGCGGGCCGGAGATCATGGAGCAGTGTATGGAAATTCGCAAGCAGCAAGGCGGATGCCCGCCTGGCAACGCCGTCATCACCGGAGCAGGCCGGCTGCCTGCCCAGCATATCATTCATACGGTCGGCCCGATCTGGGAGGGCGGTGGACGGCGTGAGGAGCATACGCTGGCGGAATGCTACCGCAACAGTCTTCTGCTTGCAATCGAGGTGGGTGCCAGAAGCATCGCCTTTCCTAATATAAGCACGGGTATCTATGAGTATCCTAAGGCTCCGGCATGTGACGTTGCGTTAAAGGCGGTTACGAAGCTGCTTGAGGAGGATCTGCCGGATAACCGTCTGGATCGGATTGATTTCGTTTGTTTTTCTCCTGATAATGAAGAACTCTATGTCCATTGGCTTGAGCAGTTCACGCAGGAGAAGGAGGCGCAAATATAAGCTCCGCTTAAAAATTATTAATTCTATAATCTTAATAAAAATCAGGGGCGCAGTTAGCGCCCCTGCCGTTTGTCAGTCGACTTTACATATGATAGGAACCGCTTGGCTCAAACAGTACCCATTCCAGCATCGTGATCATATCGTCGAGGCGGGCTTCCTGATTGAGAAGAGAAGCTCGCTCCGGACTGTTCTCTTCGAGAGCAGTCAAGCGGGTTTGCAGCTTTTTCTTCTGCATTGTAAGTTCATTGATCTTGGATTTGATCTGGTTCTCTGTTCGCATGGTATAATCCTTTCGTTAGTTATGAAATCTCATCAATTCACCCCATATTATAGCATTTGATTCAGCTTAAGACGAAGGAGGGGGTACACATGACAAGTGAATATAATATGAAGAAAATGGCGGCGGAGCATGCCGCCAAGTATGTGCAGGATGGAATGAAGATAGGACTGGGCACGGGCTCAACCGCTTATTACGCCATTCTCAAAATCGGCGAGATGGTCAGATCCGGGCTCTCGATCCAGGCTGTGGCTACCTCTGAAGCTTCGGAGAAGCTTGCGATGGAACAAGGGATATCCCTGACCCCCATACATCAGATCGAACGCTTGGATTTGACGATTGACGGGGCTGATGAGCTGGATGATCAGCTGCGGTTAATCAAGGGAGGGGGCGGGGCCCTTCTCCGTGAGAAGATCACTGCTTTTCACAGCGAACGGCTTGTGATTGTGGCGGATGAAGCGAAAGCCGTAACTCAACTCGGCGCTTTCCCGCTGCCGGTTGAGATTGTCCCTTTTGCATATGAGTGGACGGTTCGGTCACTGGCCCAGCTTGGCTGTTCGGTGTTAATCCGCCGTAAGCAAGATGAAGGGTTTTACGTTACGGATAACGGGAATTATATTGCTGATTGCCGGTTTCAGCATATTGCCCGTCCAGAGGAATTAAGCTCTCGGCTAGGCGCCATTCCGGGCGTGGTTGAACATGGGCTGTTTATCGGTATGGCCGACCAAGCGATCATAGGCTGCCAGGATGGAACGGTACGGATATTGCATTCCGGGAGCATAGGAGCAAAGAATATATTTGACAGTTGATCTGGCGTTCATTAACCTTAATTACATGATATCTTTCGGAGGGTGAAATATGTCGGATATTCAAGAACACGAGGATACCCCGTTACATTTGCTGGTTGTCCTTGCCAGAGCTTATAACGCAGTGATGACACATTCCAATCGCAGCATCAATAGTCACGGATTGAACTCCACCGAATTCGGTGTATTGGATGTACTCTATCACAAAGGACCGCAGCCGCTGCAAAAAATAGGGGAGAAGGTGCTCATTTCCAGCGGTAACATTACATACGTGGTGGATAAGCTTCAAAAGAAAAACCTGCTGGTTCGCCGGGCTTCCGCTGAGGATCGGCGCGTCATTTATGCTGAGCTTACCGCAGAGGGACAAGAATTCTTCGAAGCCATTTTTCCTCAGCATCAGGAATTAATGGTTAAGGTTCTCAGCGGCTTGTCGGAAGACGAGAGAGTGCAAGCGGCGGCGCTGCTGCGCAAGCTGGGGATCAGTGCAGAGAAGATGCTGTAGACCTAAACAAGTTTTAGATTGGAGATATGTATGCTTAAAGATATAACGATGCAAGCGATGCAACCCGAAGTAAAGGAACTGCTCAGCTACTCGGTATTTTCGGATCCGGAGGCGGTGGATCAGGCGGCAGCTTCTTATCAGACGGGCCGAAGCCGGCTGTTTGGATTTGAAGAGGACGGACTTCTCTTAGGAATCATCGGTTTTGATGTGGATCGGGACGAGCTTACCATTCGTCACCTTGCCGTTCTTCCGGAGAATCGGGGAAAGGGATATGGACGCGGATTGATTTTGGAGCTGCTCCTTGAGGTCCAGCCTAAGCCGGCCCGAGTCATTGCGGAAACGGATGAAGAAGCCGTAAACTTCTACCGCAGTATCGGCTTTGAGGTATACAGCCTGGGAGAGAAGTATCCGGGCGTTGAAAGATTCCGCTGCATTTACGAGGTGGAGGAGTCCGAAGAATAGGCCATTTATATAAAAAAGCATGTTTGCCGACTTCGAGTGGAATTAAAATTGCCATTCAAGACAATAAACCCGTTTCGCAATGGGGGCCTTCCTCATATAATGTCGTAACGAGCGGGGCAGGGGGTGAACATGTTGGTGTACCATTATACCGCTGTCGGCGATTCCTTGACCTTCGGGTTTGGGGCAATGCCTGGCAGCGGTTTTGTTCCGTTATACCGTCGGATGGCGGAGGAGAAGCTTCGCCAGTTCGTGGCCCATGAGAATCTTGGGGTCAATGGATTAACCTCGGATGAGTTATACGATCGTGTCGTTCGACTTCCTACGTATCGCTATCATCTGCAGCAGGCCCAGATCATCACGATATCGATCGGAGGCAATGACTTGATACGTGCGGTAAAGTCCACGGGGGGGCGACCGAATCGGGAGGTGCTGGACGCTGCTTTGTATCGATGTCAGAATCATGTGGCTAATACCGTTAGACATATCCGTAAAATAAAGTCACCGGTCAGCAAACCTTATTTTATTCGCGCTATCGGTCTGTATAATCCATATCCGGCCTGGACGGAGGCAACGGAATACGTGATTCGGTTCAATCGGCATTTGATGGGGTTAAGTGACGGCTATTTTCGAATAGCTGATATTTACACACAATTTTCAGGCCGAGAGAAAGAACTGATGTCGGTGGACGGTTTACACCCGAATGGCCGAGGGTACCGGGTGATCGCGGAACAATTAAACCGGCTTGGGTACAAGCCACTTGCATAAATAACCGAATGATCAAGAAAAAAAGGGCGTCCCATGGTCTTTTGACCGTGTGGGCGCCCTTGGTTTATGGTAATCACATATTATTTAAAATAATTTCCTGAAAAAACTTCGTACGGCCCATTTGCGTTCTTGCCGTTTCTTGTACTTGGGCAGTGACCGATACACATCCAGCGATTCCTGATAAGACTTCTTGGCATCTTCGGTCCTTCCAAGCGATTGATACATATAACCCAGCAAATAAAAGGCTTCGCTGGAGGAAGAGTGAATGGAATGGAACTGTTCCAAATAATGGAGGGCCTTCTCCCGATCCGAATCCCGAAATGCATCGGCAAGCCTAAGATAAGGCCGGCCATATTTGACCCTCGGGTTGATCCCCAGTGCCCGGATCATATCTGCCTCCCCTTGTGTGATGCTGCCGGTATGCAGGCGTGCATGTCCGATATCGTCCCAGAATTCGGCGGAGTCCTCTAAACTGGATTCTATGGATTCCAGCAGCTTCAGAGCCTCCCCATACTTACGGCGCTCCAGTAGCAATCTGGCAAGCTCGTGCCTTGATGAAACGTCGCTGGGGCTAACAGCAATCAGTCTGCGCAGCTTGGAAATATTCCGTGCACGCTTGATTGGCTTGGTCAAGCTGGGAAATACCCCGACAAAACGGCGATCCAGCACATACACGATGAGAAGCAGCACAAGAATTGCCGTAATCGGATTACCGAAGATGTAGAACAGAAATCCAAAAATAATGAGTTTAGACAAAAGAGATCCCTCAATTTCTATGTAAATTTGTAACACAAATTATACCATAACATGGATTTATTTAGGTGGAAACACGATCGGTTCTATAGACCTTGAAGACATGCGCATGTCGGAATAGGCCATAGGTATTGAAAGAAGGTCGATGATAGCCGATAAAGGTAGTAAAGAGGTGATAATCATGGCGAAAAAGGGACAAATATTCCATCATTACAGTTTCGAAACGAAAAAAAAGGCAGTCGCCATGCGGCTGGAGGGTATGACTAAGAAAGAAGTGGCATCCGCCTTACAAATATCAGATATCGGACGGCTGAAAGTGTGGATGCGCAAATACCGTGAGTTGGGCGAGGAAGGTTTGATCGATCGCCGCAGACGAAATGTACATTCAGACCATGTCAACGAGCGGGATGGAAAAGAACTGCTTTCGCAGGTATAAGAATCAAAAATTACATGAGGCGTGGTGAACGACCGTTCCACCGCGCCTTTTTCATATGGGAATCAAGGGTGATGTTCTATAGTCGTATCCGGCAGTTCCGAATGCATGGGCCAATTCATTAATCTTATCTCGAACAGGCGGCAGCCCAGTTCATTTGAGCGGAACCGACATAACATGTGGTATGTTCAAAAAAGGAGGGATTCATGTGAGCGGAGTAGGAGAAGGTTATGGTGGTTATGGATATGGCTCTTCTATAGGTGCTATTCTGGTATTATTCATCTTGTTAGTTATCATTACTCGCGCATTTATCTAATCCATCTTTTGAGTGAACAAACCAACTGAATCAATAAGTGAACACCGAGCACCTTGAGCAGTCACAACGACAGACCGTCCAAAAGAGGCATGGCCTCTTCTTAGGGCGGTCTTGTTTTTGATGAAGCGACAATCGGGGCTAATGACTTGTTTTGAATCATATGGTTAAACGCCTATCAGAAAATCCCTAATAAAAACAGACCGCTCGAAAGAGTGGTCTGTTTTTGGGAGAACGAACATGGACCCGGGTTCAAGCTCTTGTCCCGGTCTGTTCCTGCTGCTACATCATAATCAATATAACCTTACCGTTTACGAAAGATACGATATCAAAATTCGAGTAACCCCAGGTTTCAATGGTTTTCCCGCCGCCGGTGGTAATGTCCTTGGCTGCCGGGTTCCCCCATGAAAGCTGCACCTGTTCTTTTGTCATGCCGAGGGAAACCTGGCCTGCTTTAATCTGTTTCCAGACCGATGCGGACCATTTGTATTTTTGGTAAGGGTCGTAATTTAATAACGAAGAACGGTCTGCAAACAGCTGCATCACTTCCGAAGAGCGCATAGGATAGCTTTTCACGGATTTTCCTGATCCCGTTTTGAAGATCACGTTGAATTCGCCTTTGTCGTCCGGCAAAATGTCGGTTACCGTCAATTTCGAGAAACGTTCCAAGTCTTCGAAATCATTCACCCAATACGTTCGGCCGATAAATTTAACCAAGCTGCCTTGCATCGCTTTTTTGATCAAGCCGGCCGTTTCGCTGGAGACAACGGTCATAGCTGCATCTCTGCCGAAAGAGATATTCGCTTGTTTCCACTTGGCATCCCAGCTGATTTTCGCGCCCAGAACATCGGATAATACGGTGGCTGGAATCAGCAGCTCGCCTTTGTCGGTTATCGGAACCGCCTTTAGACGCAGCGGGCTATCATTCAGCTTGGCCTGATTGCTGCCGGCCGTGAGCGAGAGCACGGTCTCTCCGAACTTGGCCTCCACGGCTCCGTTTTTGGCCGAATAGGTGCCGCCCAGTGCCTGAATGACGGATTTGGCCGGCACCATGATATTCCCGTTTACTTGTTTCGCATATTTCAAATTGTTGCGCAGACTGGACGATACCGATATCGATTTGGACAAACCGCCCGAGGTTACCGTAATCTGTGTCTTGCCAACGCCCGCAGACTTCAGTGTTCCATTCTTCTGTATGCTCATCAAATAAGGCTTGTCTATATCGATCTGGGCATCTTTAACCGGCACTTTAATCTTGGCCCCGTTTGTGTAAGTTTCCTGGATACTGACTTCCAGGGTGTCCCCTACATAAGGCTTGGCATCGGATACCGAAACCGATAAGGCCTTAACGACAGGCACATCAACCGATTTGTTCTGTCCGTTCGTGTGATGTATCCAGCTTCCGTCCGAGCGCTGTGCATAGAACCCCTCCGACAGATCCTTGGCATTTCCGTAAATGGAGGTTCTCACGATCCCGCTCAGTCCGGAGACCTGCTCCTTGAGCTTCCAGCGGTCTTTATACACTCCGGTTGTCCATACGGTTCCGTCCTGGAGCGTCACAATCAGAAGATCCGTCGGTTCATTGGATGCGTAAACGATATGGGCTGCATTCTGGGCGACGGTAACCGGGATGATGCGCCCGTTATCGTCGAAGTTGGACGTTTCGTATACAACCACATCACCGTTGTCACGCAATAGGGCAACACGCCCGCTGTGAACCGTCATGGATTTGACCCCTGCCGGGTTTTCCACGATACCGAGCTTCTTGAATTGTCCCTTTTTGTAGTTATCCTCTAATAGCAGCTCCCCGTTTGAGGACAAGGCGGCAAATTCTTGATCCGCATTGGCGATGAGCAAAATGCCGCTGAGGTTTTTTGCTTTTTCCGAGCCGTTCCATACGGTGCCGTCTGACTTCAGCCAGTAGTAACCCGCTATCTGCTTCACCCCGCTTGTTCCCGGAACGACCTTGGGTCCCTTGCCGATATCCCATTCCACTAATCGCCCATCCTGCGTCATACCGATGCCTGCATATTCATAACCGCTGATGGCTGCAACTTTACCCGGCGTGCGAATGGCATGTCGTCCGTCAATCAAGGACCACATGGAGCCATCGCTCATCAGGTAGGTGTTTCTTCCCGCAATGTCGCTGATCTGGAGCTTGGACTCTTCGGCAGAAGCGATCCCGTGCGTCGTGCCTGCAAAACCAAGTCCCACCAGCATGCTAAACCATACGAGAACATACAACGTTCTTCTCACTTACATGACCTCTCTTCACTACAATTAGGAATATTTTTCAAACAGCTATATTGATTCGACAAAATCGGTGCTATTCCTGCAATTTGTCGCTTGGTGTTATGGCTAAAAAAGGGAACAAAAAAACGCCCGCCGGATATCCGGGGGCGCCTTGCCGGTTAAACTCGCGATAGTTCGTTGTATTGCCTCGAACTAACGGCGTTAGTTAAGGGGATTCATCGTGGTTGCAGAAACCTGATTAAGGAATGCCAGTTCCCTTCAACAGCAATAGAGCCGCGTATAAATCATTCTTTACTGTTTCGATTTTGGCGATTTTCCTGAACGTGAGAATAGAGATTAAAGCGATCAAGGCATATTTCATTCTCGTTCGTTCTATTTCTGTATCTTCATGGCTAATAACAAAAAGATTCATGAATCAGATCCTCCTCTCGTTACAGATGCTTCTGTGCCTTTATTCGTCCGCTGCGGGGAGTGGGCAAATATTCACAGTGTCCCCCCTAGCGAAACAAATACACAATACCGGCGACCGCAAGAAATACGAAACCGGCTAGTAAGAACCAGATGGATACTTTCTCCCTGGATACGCGGTCGTCCTTGGGTTCAGTAAAGAAGTAGTCTCTTTGTTGGTAATCCGTAGTAATAAACACTCCGGATAGAAGCCCTGCAATCGCCAGGCAAGCCAATCCTGCATATAAAAACAGGTTCATCACGTGTTCCCCCATCATGCCCTTTATTGTTAGAACGTTCGCTGAGAGGGAATGGTTATACTTTTTATACAGGTAAGTGCATCGTCTGACTAGAAGTAGCAGATTGATATGACAAAATGCCACTCAACTTCGTTTAGCGGCTCAACATAAAAAAAGAACTAAATCCCTGTAATAAACATTGCCGTTACAGGGATTTAGTTCGGGAACCTCCGAAGAGATTCCCTCATGGGAGAGGAGAAACCGGACGAAGAGCTTATGGGGAAACGTAAGTCTTCTCCGCGGTTGTCTACGACATTCATTGATGTCGATATTTCAAGGATGCCCGGCTGTGGTAGAAATATACATGACTTTGAAAAAAATGGAGAGTCGTTATGTTTCGTTTTTCATATATGGGATGATTGTGTTACGATAATCACTGTCAATGGCGTTGTCTTGGCAATGAATTTATAGATAATGAAACGGGTGAATGAAGCAGTGAGAGTAGTATCCGGAAGTGCGAAGGGCCGGCCGCTCAAAAGTGTGCCTGGTACAAGCACCCGTCCGACGACGGATAAAGTGAAAGAATCCATATTCAGTATGATCGGCCCTTACTTTGAGGGGGGCGCCCTGCTTGATCTGTTCGCAGGCACGGGAGGCCTTGGCATTGAGGCGTTAAGCCGGGGGATGGATCGTGCTGTTTTTATTGATGTGGAACCGAAGAGCATCAGTACGATCAAGTATAATTTGAAGGCGGCCAGGCTTGAAGAAAGCGCAGAGGTGTACCGCAACGATGCGGCGCGCGCGCTTAAAGCGCTTGAAAAGCGCGGCTACAGCTTTGATTTGGTCTTTTTGGACCCGCCATACCGGTTTAAGAATGGTGACGAGCTGATGCTGGATATGGCAGAGCGAGGTTTACTGCAAGATTCGGCAGTGGTGGTATTGGAATACGAATCAAGTTACAATTATCCTGAGAAATTTGGTGATTTTTGTTGTTTCCGGACCGCGAAGTACGGAGAAACCGCCATATCGATATACCGTTACGACACAGCCCAAGATCAAGCGTCTGAGCTTGATGAGGAGGAATTACAGGATGACAAATGAGAATACTAGTACATACCGTGTTGCCGTATACCCGGGAAGTTTTGATCCGGTCACCATGGGACATATGGACATCATCACACGCGCTTCCAAGCAGTTTGATCTGCTGATTGTGGCCGTGTTGAATAATCTAAGCAAGAACCCGCTGTTCACGATTGAAGAGCGCAAGGACCTCTTGAGGCAGGAAACCGCACATCTTCCGAATGTGGAAATCGACAGCTTCCGTGACCTTTTGGCAAATTATATCCGCCAGAAGAATGCCCAGGTCATCGTACGGGGGATCCGCACGGTGACCGACTTTGAGTATGAACTTCAACTGGCATCCACCAATCATAAGCTGAACCCGGATGCGGAGACGATTTTTATGATGACGCACCCGAAATATTCGTTCCTGAGTTCAAGTCTTGTTAAGGAAATCGCCCATTTTAATGGAGATACAACGGACTTGGTTAGCCCTGAGGTCCATGCCGCGATGCGCCGTAAATTTAGCGGCGATAACGGTCAATAAGACGGGAACACAGCCAGAACGCCGCGATCAATAATAAGCAGATCACGCCTTGAACCTGCAAGAATGAAGGCAATCCGCTCCAAAAGTTGAAGTGCTGATCTGTATTGGCGTGATCCAGCGGTTCCGTTCGGAAAGCAGGCATGATGCCTGCTGAAAGGGCGCTGACCGGCTTCCACATGGCCAGTGTAATTCCAAAGGCGAGTACCGAATGCAGGGCTCGCTTCGTCATAAAGTAACGCCAAGAGAGACCGGTTTCCCGCATCAGCGACAAGCTTTGCAGCTGAGCGCTGATGCCGCTCCACGCCAGTGCGGCGGATAGAACAGCCAGCTGCAAAACTCCGGCTTGGAATGCCGAGGCACTAATGGACTGGGCTGCCAGATGGGCCTCCAATATTCCGGATACAAGATAGGGTGGAAGCTGCGGCAGCAGGTGACCGGTCAATACTCTGGTCAGGACGGCGAAGAACAAGATAAACCCGCCTGTCATCATTAAGGTCTGAACCGAACGGGTAACGGAATCTCCCAGTAATTTGCCGAAGCTCCGTCCATCCCGTTGATGGGCCTCCAGCGCTGCAGTCGCTGCCCTTTTAATGAGGGGGCGCCGGGCTAATTCGCTTGTTCGGACTTGGTTTAAAGTTGCTGTAAACGGTCGTGTGCCTTCTGAAGAAGCCTGTTTATGGAAGAGGCTGAATATCCATGCGGCCAGCAGCCCGGAAATCCAATGAACGATCAGCAGCAGATAACCGGCTTCCGGTTTATGCAGCAGGCCAGTTCCGATGACAACGAGAATGGTCATTGGATTGCAGAAGTGGGATAAAGCAGCGAGCCTGCCAGCATCAATGGCACGAAGCTCGCCTTGTTTATACATTCCGGAGGCGGCCTGCGCTCCTGCCGGGAACCCGGCAGTCATTCCTGTTATAAGAACCCAGCCGCCAGCACCGGGAAGTTTGAATGTTTTTTTCATCAAAGGGTCCAGCAGTACGCCAATTCCATGGGCCCAGCCATAGGCAATGAGTATTTCCACCAGAACGAGAAAAGGCAGCAAAGCGGGAAATACGATATTCCACCATAGCTTGAGTGCTTGCAGGGTGGCTTGGAAGGCAGGTTCGGGTGCGCTGACGACAGCCAGTACAAGCAGGAAAGCGGCGGCACCCAGCAGGATGGTGTTCCACAGCCCGTTTGATGACTTGACGGCGTTGTCTTTATTCATAAGGAATCTCCTTTCAGCGTAAACATGGCTAGTACAACTTTATGCAAAGGAGACAACCGTCAGACCAAACTTGGTGGAAGGCTGGATATATAAGGCGGAGGGAAGGAAACTACATGAAGAAGTCTGTAAAACCGAATGGCTTAAAAATTGCGCTGTATTTGTTAATGGTTGGGGTCATGCTGTACGTTGTCGTTTATATGCCGACCCCTTATCTTGTATACCAGCCCGGGAGTGCCGAAGAGGTTCGGCCCATGATCAATGTCGAGAAGAGCGATCCGGCGGAAGAGGGCACATTTATGATGACAACCGTGTCGGCAAGCTATGCCAATATGGCTTTGTTGATGATGTCTGCGTTTAACCCCAATGCGGAGGTTGTGAAAAAGGCAGAAAAAATGGGCGATCAGAACAAGGATGAATATGCAGCCACACAAGTGTATTACATGAATTCTTCCCAGTCGTCTGCGATGGAAGCTGCCTATCAGGAAGCAGGAATTGACTACAGCATCGAGCCTGCTTATGTATTCGTGATGTCGATCTCCGACAATTCTACTAATGCCGAGCATTTCCGGCCAGGCGATAAATTGATTAAGATCAATGGGCAGCCGGCAGAGGATAATGAGAAAATTGCCAGTCTGTTAAGCGGGAAAAGCATCGGGGAAGTGGTATCCGTGGAGCTCGAACGCAAGGGGAAAACGGTTAAGGAACAAGTTCAGCTTGTTAGCATTAAGGATGAGAAGACCGGAGCGGAGCGTCCGGGTCTGGGCGTCATGATTGCTACGATGCAAAGCGTGGAGCCGGCGAATCCCGATCACACCATTCATTTTGCGGATACCAATATCGGTGGGCCGTCAGCCGGACTGATCTTTACCCTTGAAATTTATAACCAGCTCACCGATGGTGATTTAAGCAAAGGTTACCGGGTAGCGGGAACGGGTACCATTGACAAATCAGGCGCCGTAGGTCCCATTGGCGGCGTGAAGCACAAGATCGTCGCGGCTGACCGGAAGGAAGCCGATATCTTTTTTGTGCCGCAAAAAAATTACGAGGAAGCCAAGAAGCGGGCGGACCGAATCAAAACGGACATGGAGCTGATCCCGGTTGAGGATCTGCAGGATGCAGTAGATTATCTGGAGCAGCTGCCGCCTAAGGGGTGAGTGGCGGCAGCAGGTAATCACTGTAATAATGGCGGATATTCGGTTTAGGGTGTCCGTTGGCGTAAACGGCGGCTGCCATCAGGTCCCTCTCCAGCTGTGGATGCTCCAGCGTTGTCGGCTTCTGAATGACGGGGAGCGAGGCAGTCTGCTTCATTCGTTTCAACAAGGAACGCCCGGTGTCGTTGAAGCCGAGGACCCGGATATATCCCGGACCTTTGGCCAATTCTTGGCGATTCATGGATGCTTTGTCATGATTCAGCATGATATGCAGGAGCATCCGCTGAAGCTTGGTGCGGGTATAGCGTTTGGTTTTTAACGCTTCGAGGAGAGCTTCAACCGTAGGCTGCTTTAACCGGGCAAGCATGCGCTGAACCCGATACTCCAAGCCTTCGGTCACTTCAAGGAAGCCTTCAAGCTGCGCGGGCGTATGCGTGAGCAGGGATTGAAACAGTGGCTGACGAAACCGTTCCCAGTGGACGGGAGCTAGTCCGTTCTCCATTTCCCGCTCCATGATGCTATGCGTGAATTCGGGGATGTAGGGTCTGGCTGCTTCCAATCCCTGTGAAAGTATGATGTTCCGGATGGCGGTAGCACTGGCAATGGACGACGCTCCCGGCACGGGATCATGGTACTGTGCGTTTTCTCTTGGAATGGTATAGGGTGTAATGCGGCTTCCCAGGCGCTCTAGAGCGATCAGGTAGTGCAGGCCCAGGGAATTGTTCGGCTGCGTGAGCAGCTCTTGCAAGTGGGCAATTGCAGGTCCGGACTCACCGAATAGGGCTGCAGCGGCAGCGCCGTAAGCAGACGGGAAGTTCATGCCTTCCTGGAGTCGCTTTTCAATTTCGGATTGGAGCTCGCCGGATTCGCTGGCAAGCGAACGGGACAGCGGCAGAATCTGCTCCAGCGTACCGCTCTCCGATCCGAAGGAAAGATAGTCCACCACCCCTGTGGCTTCCAGAATGGCTACCGCACCGTACGCGAACCACTCCGCAGGCTGTACGGCATAGGTTACCGGCAGTTCAATGCACAGGTCAACTCCCATGGCAAGGGCCATTTCGGCCCGTGCGCGCTTGCCTGCAATGGCAGGTTCGCCGCGCTGGAGAAACGGACCGCTCATCACCGCGACGACGGCATCCGCCCCCGTTATTTCTTTGGATCTGCGATAGTGCAGCACATGACCGTTATGTAAGGGATTATATTCAACAACAATGCCAACCGTCTTCATTCGTTTCAACTCCTTGATTAGAATATAACATAATTGCATGACGTTCCTGCAACAATAAGCGCCTCTCCTCGGAGCGTTGTAATTCTGGTAGTATGAAGTGAAATATCGGGTAACAATATAGAGGTTGTTAGGGTTATCCTGTTGACAAAAGTCTTCGAGAATCGGTATAATAATCTTTGTTTGTTTGGAGTGATGGATATGCTAATTCAATTTCGTAAATTGACAACCAGCGATCAACCGTTACAGTTCCATCAAACCGTGGATGTAAGCAATGCCGTTAAGGACCGGAAGGATATCATTGCTGTTCAGCCATTAGACGTGGATTTGACAGCAACCCCAACGGTTTCGGGTACGGTGGATGTTCGTGGACGATTGCAAGGCGAGCTGGAGATGAATTGCTCCCGCTGCCTGAAGCCGATCAGCGAACATGTGCACATCCCCTTTCATGAAGTATTCCAGCCGGTGGAAGATCCTGAAACCATTCAGGATGAGAATGATGACACTACATACGTGCAAGGTGAGAGTGTGGATCTCACTCCCTATGTAGAAGAAGCATTTTTGCTCCACCTGCCGCTAGCTCCGGTATGTAAAGCCGACTGCAAGGGACTCTGCCCGAATTGCGGCAAAGACCTGAATGAAGGCACGTGCGACTGCGATACGGAAGTGATCGATCCTAGGCTAGCCGGACTGAAGGACTTCTTTAAATGATGATGGATATGGCACCCGTGTTCAGCGGGTTGAACTGATAAGGAGGTGGGAACATGGCAGTACCTCAACGTAGAACGTCCAAAACACGTCGTGACAAGCGTCGTACTCATTTTAAGCTGGCTGTGCCAGGCATGGTGAAATGCGAGCAATGTGGAGAATTGAAGCTTGCTCATCGCGTATGTAAAGTATGCGGAACGTATAAGGCAAGAGAGATCATCAAACAATAGTTTTTAAATAAGTAGTACTTCATCTTTGGTGAGGTGCTATTTTTTTTGTCCGAAGTCCCCCTTTCTTTTTGACGTGACATGATTTATACTTAACATTAGTACCAGGTTCTAATATTTGCGACTAATTTACATATATGTATGTTTGAAGAATGGCGGCTTTCATAGCGGCAGAAGGAGTTGTTTCGTCATCGATCGTTTATCCAAGAAAGACCGTCACCAGCGGCTGATTCAGCTGATCGACGAGAATCCCTTTGTTACAGACCGCGAGTTGACTCGCCAGCTTAAAGTGAGCATTCAGACGATACGCCTTGACCGTATGGAACTTGGCATCCCGGAGCTTCGTGAGCGAATGAAGCAGATGGCGGAGCATTCCTATGACCAGGTTCGTTCCTTGTCACTCGAAGAGGTGATCGGGGATGTCGTTGACTTGCAGTTGGACAAGAGCGGAATATCGATATTTGAAATCCGTGAGGAGCATGTATTCAGCAAAACGCGGATTGCCCGCGGGCATTACGTGTTCGCTCAAGCCAATTCACTTGCCATTGCCGTAATCAATGAAGAAATCGCATTGACGTCTTCAGCGGATATACGGTTTTTGAGACAGGTGCGTCTCGGCGAGAAATGCATTGCCAAAGCCTACGTTAGGTCCATTGCCGGCCAGAAGGGAAAGGCCAAGGTGGAAGTGTTTACTTATGTCGCTGATGAAATGGTGTTTCAGGGGAATTTCGTAATCTACCGATCTGCAGGGGAATGACATAAGTAAAGGAGGAAGTTTGGCATGAGAATTGCGATTGATGCGATGGGCGGCGACAATGCCCCCCAGAGTAACGTCGAGGGAGCGCTGATTGCCGCACGGGAATGGAGCGATACCGAGATTATCCTCGTTGGGGATGAAGCGCAGATTGGAGCGCTGCTAAAGGACAAGCCGTCCAATCTGAAGGTGGTTCATGCAAGTGAAGTCATTGAAGCGGAGGATGAGCCGGTTAAGGCTGTTCGCCGGAAGAAGGATGCTTCGATGGTTGTGGCGGGGCGCATGATTCGCGAAGGTGAAGCCGATGCCATGATCTCGGCAGGCAATACGGGGGCCCTTATGACGACCGGGTTGCTCGTTGTGGGCAGGATGAAGGGGATTGAGCGTCCAGCCCTTGCGCCTATGATTCCTACTCTCGACGGCAAGGGGATGCTCGCCTTGGATCTCGGAGCGAACATGGATTCGAAGCCTGAGCATCTGCAGCAGTACGCATTAATGGGCAGCCTGTATCGCGAGAAGGTGCACGGAATCACCAAACCGCGGGTCGGGCTGTTAAATGTCGGTACCGAGCCGGGCAAGGGGAATGAATTGACGAAGCATGCTTATCCGCTGCTGGAGGAGCTGCCTATTCATTTTGTTGGCAACGTCGAGTCGCGCGACGTCATGAACGGGGTTTGTGATGTGCTCGTATGTGACGGGTTTTCGGGCAATATTTTGTTGAAATCGATTGAAGGAACGGCTGGCGCACTCTTTTCGCTGTTGAAAGAGCAGTTCAGCAAGTCGCTTAAGACCAAGATGGCTGCTGCCTTGATGATGCCGGAGCTGCGCAGCCTGAAATCAACGCTCGATTATAAGGAGCATGGCGGAGCTCCCCTGCTTGGTCTGAGCGGTCTGGTCGTTAAGAGCCATGGTTCATCGGATGCGAACGCCATCAAGAATGGGGTTCGCCAAGCGCGGACGGCGCTGCAGAACCAGTTGGTAGAGAGTATTTCGAATGAAATCAGCGGGAAGTGAGTGAGGAAATGAACAATTTGCGTCCGGTCGGTATTATTGGCACAGGCAAATACGTACCTGAGAAAATATTGTCAAATCGTGATTTAGAGAAAATGGTAGATACAAGCGATGAATGGATTGTCTCGATGACGGGAATCCGGGAACGGCATATTGCCGCTCCGAATGAAGCGACGTCGGATCTGGCTTACCACGCTGCTGTGAACGCGTTGAAATCCGCTGGAATGAACGCCGAGGATCTGGAATTGATTATTGTGGCGACCATTACGCCGGATATGTTCTTTCCCTCAACCGCATGTTTGCTCCAGGATCGGCTTGGTGCCAAAAAAGCGGCGGCATTTGACCTGTCGGCTGCTTGCTCGGGATTTGTATACGGACTGGCTACAGCTACAAATTTCGTGAAGACCGGCATGTACAACAACGCTTTGGTGATCGGGGTGGACTGCTTGTCCCGCATTACGGACTATACCGACCGCAATACCTGTGTCCTGTTCGGTGACGGTGCCGGAGCGGCGATTGTCGGTGAAGTGCCGGAAGGCCGCGGGTTCCAAGCCTTTGATCTGGGTGCTGAAGGTGCGGGCGGAGCACATCTCTATATTGAGGCAGGCGGCTCGAGATTGCCGGCATCCGCTGAAACGATTAACACGAATAAACACTTTATTTATATGAACGGCCGCGAAGTGTTCAAATTTGCGGTACGGGTGATGGGATCTGCCACGGAAGCCGTATTATCCAAAGCAGGCATCGACAAAAAAGATATCGACTTATTCATTCCTCATCAAGCGAACATCCGGATTATTAAGTCTGCCATGGAGCGCTTGGAGCTTCCGGAAGAGAAGGTCGTGATTAATGTTGATAAATACGCCAATACCTCAGCTGCTTCCGTTCCGCTAGCTCTTGTCGAAGCACAGGAGTCCGGCCGCCTGAAAGAAGGAGACAAGGTGTTGATGGTTGGTTTTGGCGGCGGATTGACATGGGGTTCTTCCGTACTAATCTGGTAAACAGAATGCTTTTTTAGGCCTAGTGAAATAAGAGAAGGGAGCTAACGATTTTGGGTAAAACAGCATTTATATTTCCAGGTCAAGGCGCTCAGTCCGTCGGAATGGGAAAGGATGCCTATGATGCGGTTCCTGCCGCAAGGGATCTGTTTCTAACCGCGGATGCTCAGCTTGGATTTCCGCTCAGCTCCATTATTTTTAATGGTCCTGATGAAGATTTGAAACAAACGGCAAACACTCAGCCAGCTCTACTGGCTACCAGTATGGCTTATCTGGAAGCCATTCGCGGCAAGGGGATCGAACCGGATTACGTTGCGGGACATTCGCTTGGCGAATACAGCGCACTTGTAAGCGCAGGCGTGCTATCGTTCGAAGAAGCTGTGTCGATCGTTAGAGCGCGCGGAGAATACATGGAGGCAGCCGTTCCCGGTGGTCAAGGCGCAATGGCGGCCGTGCTTGGCGCAGACCGCGAGGCTTTGTCCGAGCTGTGCAAGAGCATTACGGCAGAGGGACATGTTGTAGAACTTGCGAACATGAACTGTCCGGGTCAAATTGTCATCTCGGGCTCCGCCCAGGGCGTTGCAGCTGCCGCAGAAAGAGTTAAGGAAGCAGGCGGTAAGCGGGCCATCCCTCTGGAGGTAAGCGGACCCTTCCATTCGACCTTGATGAAGGGGGCGGCTAACCAGCTGGCTGGTAAACTGGAGCAGGCTGCGTTTAATCCCCCTTCCGTTCCGGTAGTTGCCAATGTGACGGCGCGTCCAGTGGAAGATGCCGCTGCCATCCGCGGTTTGCTGGTAGAGCAGGTATACTCCCCCGTGCTTTGGCATGACAGTGTGGAATGGATGATCGCTCAAGGCGTGGATACCTTTGTCGAGATTGGTCCGGGGAGTGTTCTCAGCGGTTTGATCAAGAAGATTGACAAATCCGTCAAAGTCATTAATGTAAATAGTCTGGACAGCATCAGCAGTTTGGAGACGGTCGTATAAATAACGATGGATGAAAGTCAGATGACTCTGGAAAGGAGGAATAGGTATGAGTGAAGCTCTAAAAGGACAGACTGCGCTTGTTACGGGTGCTTCCCGCGGCATTGGCCGGAGCATTGCTCTCGGACTTGCGGATCTGGGCGCTAACGTTGCCGTCAATTATGCAGGAAGCGAAGCAGCTGCAGCCGAGGTCGTGGAAGCGATTCGTGCAAAGGGCGTATCGGCCATCGCGGTTAAATCCAACGTTGGACGGACCGAAGAAGCCGATGCCATGGTAAAGCAGGTGTTGGAGACTTTTGGTCGAATTGATATCCTGGTGAATAATGCAGGGATTACTAGAGATAATCTAATCATGCGGATGAAGGAAGAGGAGTTCGATCAGGTAATCGAAACGAATCTTAAAGGGGTATTCAATTGTCTTAAGGCGGTGACGCGTCCTATGATGAAACAACGTTATGGACGCATTATCAACATTTCCTCCGTTGTCGGAGCGCTTGGCAATCCAGGGCAGGCCAACTATGTTGCGGCCAAAGCCGGAGTCATCGGTCTGACCAAATCAGCCGCGCGGGAACTGGCCTCCCGTGGAATTACGGTGAACGCCGTGGCTCCTGGTTTTATCGACACCGATATGACCCGGGAACTTCCTGAGGACATGCGGGAAGGCCTGCTTGGCGGAATTCCGCTCGCCCGACTGGGTCAGCCGGAGGAGATTGCCGGCGTGGTTGCTTTTCTAGCATCTTCCAGTGCATCCTATATGACTGGACAAGTGCTGCATGTGGATGGCGGCATGTATATGTAGGCGCCGCCAATGTTCCGGCGCTGGCCGCCGGGCATTAAATCGTTTTCAAATGCCTTCTATGGCAATTTGAAGTCATATCTCGTATAATTACCAAGAGGAGGTGAGCCGGATGTCCGATGTATTGGAACGCGTGAAACGCATCGTTATCGACCGCCTGGGTGTTGACGAAGCCGACGTAACATTAGAAGCATCTTTCAAAGACGACCTTGGAGCTGATTCTCTCGATGTAGTTGAATTGGTGATGGAGTTGGAAGATGAGTTTGATATGGAGATCTCTGATGAAGATGCGGAGAAAATTACGACCGTAGGTGAAGTTGTAAATTACATACAATCTCATACCTAAGTCATTACAGTTAAGTCCCGTTCTTTAGCAAGACGGGACTTCTCCACATTCAATCCAAGCTTCAGTACGAACAAGTGATAGATTATTACTGCCGTCGTTATCATGAGTCTGCATTTGCGGCTTCATAGATGGACGGGCAGTCCATATAGAGGTGAGTCTGTTTGAAACATAGAGTCGTTGTAACAGGAATGGGAGTCATGACCTCGATTGGTCAAGACCTGGATACATTCTGGAACAGTTTAATGGAAGGCAAGTCTGGCGTATCCCGCATCGAGGCATTTGATGTGAGTGATTACACCACGCAGATCGCAGCATCCATGAAGGATTTTAATCCGGAGGATTACATGGATCGCAAAGAAGCCCGCAGGATGGACCGTTTTGTACAGCTTGCGGTTGCAGCCGGCTCGAAGGCGCTTGAGGACAGTGGTCTTGAAATTGGCGTGAATGCCGATGCAGAGCGGGTTGGCGTTTCGATCGGATCGGGTATCGGCGGTTTGGGAACTTGGGAGGATCAGCATAATATCCTGCTCGAGAAGGGCCCGAAACGTGTAAGCCCATTCTTTATTCCGATGATGATCGCCAACATGGCCTCAGGCCAGATGTCGATCAATCTGGGAGCCAAGGGTCCGAACACCACACAGGTTACGGCTTGTGCCACCGGAACGCATTCGATCGGCGATTCATATCGTCTGATTCAGCGCGGTGATGCGGATGTCATGATCTGCGGCGGGGCGGAGGCAACCATTCGTCCAACAGGGATGGCTGGTTTCTGCGCTATGCGTGCAATGTCAACCCGCAATGACGAGCCGGAGAAAGCCAGCCGGCCGTTCGATACCGGCCGCGACGGTTTTGTTATGGGTGAAGGCGCAGGCGTGCTCGTGATCGAATCTCTGGAGCATGCGTTGAAGCGCGGAGCCAGAATTTATGCCGAAGTGGTTGGCTATGGCCTTAGTGCCGATGCCCATCATATAACCGAGCCGGATCCGGACGGAGCAGCTCGCTGCATGAAGATGGCGATCCGCGACGCGGGCATTGCGCCCGAGGAAGTGGACTACATTAATGCTCACGGGACTTCAACGCCGGTGGGTGACCGCTCGGAAACGAAGGCCGTTAAGATGGCTCTTGGTGACCATGCCTATAAAGTGGCCGTTAGTTCAACCAAGTCGATGACAGGTCATTTGCTTGGAGCTGCCGGCGGCGTTGAGGCGGTTATCTGCGGACTGAGCTTGAAGAACCAAACCATTGCACCAACGATTAACCTGGAGGATCAAGATCCGGAATGCGATCTTGACTACGTACCGAATCACCCGCGTAAAGCCGATTTGGATATCGTCATGTCCAATTCATTCGGATTTGGCGGGCATAATGCTACGATTATCCTGAAAAAATACGCCGAGTAAGGGGACAGTGTGTTGAGTGGAGATCTGAAGCAGTTACAGCATAAACTTCAAATCCAGTTTCGCAATGCAATGCTGCTGAAGCAGGCCTTTACCCACGCATCTTATGTAAACGAACATCGCTTCAGTCAGAGCCAGGACAACGAGCGTCTTGAATTTCTAGGAGATGCTGTTCTGGAGCTGACGGTGAGTGAATTCTTATACAACCTTTTTCCGGACCGTCCGGAAGGCGAGTTAACCAAGCTGCGGGCTGCTATCGTATGTGAGCCCTCCCTGGTGCAATTCGCTGTAGGTCTGGACTTTGGTCGTTACGTTCTGCTAGGCAAAGGAGAGGAAATGACGGGCGGTCGAACCCGCCCGGCTCTTCTGGCAGACGTATTTGAGTCATTTGTGGGGGCGCTTTATCTGGATCAGGGATTGGAAGCGGTTCGCCGGTTTTTGAGCGACCATGTCTTTCCCACGGTGACCGTCAACGGTCGTCCGCAGATGAGCGATTATAAGACCGAGCTTCAGGAACTGACCCAGCATCACGGCATGGGCGCACTGGAATATCGTATCGTAGAAGAGCGAGGACCGGCACATGAGCGGGAGTTTGTCTCGGAGGTATACATGGGAAGCGAATGTCTTGGACGCGGAAGCGGCAGATCCAAGAAAGAAGCCGAGCAGCAGGCAGCGGCAGTAGCCTTAAAGCAGCTGAAACGTGCGGATGCCTAAAGCTTCGCTGATGTGATGACAAACAAAGAGCAAAGAGCAGTCAAGCGGATAACCGGACCCGGATAGGATGACTGTTTTTTGCTCTTTTCGTTGTCTGTCTTTTGTAAAGGGACAGCTGCTTACAATGTAGATGGACCTCGTCCAAAGACGGCGGTGAAGCCGATTCTACTTATGGTACAATAGCAGGAGAGGTGATAGGTCGAATATGTTTTTGAAACGGATCGAGTTAGCAGGATTTAAATCGTTTGCCGACAAGACGGAGATGGAATTTGTCCGGGGAATTACAGCCGTTGTAGGTCCGAATGGCAGCGGTAAGAGTAACATTTCCGATGGAATCCGCTGGGTGCTTGGCGAGCAAAGCGCCAAATCGCTTCGCGGCGGCAAGATGGAGGATATTATCTTTGCCGGGAGCGATGCGCGCAAAGCGGTTAATTATGGAGAAGTCTCCCTTACGCTGGATAACGAGGATCATGTATTGCCGCTGGATTTTAATGAAGTGACTGTAACCAGACGGGTGCACCGGAGCGGGGACAGCGAGTATTTCATTAATCGGCAATCGTGCCGGCTGAAGGATATTACGGAGCTGTTCATGGACACCGGAATCGGTAAAGAAGCCTATTCCATCATTGGACAAGGCCGCATTGAGGAAATTTTGAGTACACGTTCAGAAGATCGCCGGGGGATATTTGAGGAAGCGTCCGGGATCGTTAAATATAAATCTCGTAAGAAAGAGTCTGTGCGCAAGCTGGATGAAACGGAGCAAAACCTGCTTCGTATCCACGACTTGGTCACAGAGCTTGAAGATCAGATCGGACCGCTGAAAGAGCAGTCCGAGAAGGCCATTCGCTACAAGGAGCTTCGGGAAGAGCTGAAGCACAAGGAAATTTCTCTGTATGTGTATCAGATCGAACAGATACATACCTCATGGAGCGAGGCCAATGCCAAGCTGGAGCAGCTGAAGGAAGAGCAGCTCGCCTTGTCCACTGTTGTATCCGCGCACGATGCCAAGCTGGAGAGTGACCGATCGGCGCTGCGCCAGCTGGAGCAGGAAGTTGAGGATCTGCAGAGCCAGCTGCTTCAATTCAGCGAGCTATTTGAGAAAAGCGAAGGGTATGGCGAGGTGCTCAAGGAACGCCGCCGCAACCTGGAACGTACGCGCGAGCAGCTGGAAGACAGTTTGCAATCAGGCGATCATCGTTTGGGAGAGCGCGTAGGCGAGCTTGCGAGCATGAAGAGCAAGCTGCAGGAGCTCCAGCAGGAATTAACCCAGGTGCGGGACCAGCTGTCAGCGGAAGAAGCGAAGCTGGTTGGCGTAACCGGCGGAATCAGCCAGCAGCAGGAAGAGAGCTTGAAGGGGAATTTACTGGAGCTTATGAACCAAATGGCTCAAGCCCGGAATGAAATCCGGTACGCCGACCAGCAGCAGGAAGCGCTGGACCGTCGAATGAATCGGGCGCAAGAGGAGTCCGGTAAATGGGAAGCCCTGAAAGAGGATTTGCTCCGCCGCAAAGAGAGCATCGATCGGAGTATTGAACGATTCGGTAAAGAGATTGCAGACCTCCGCAGCGGTTATATCAGCGAGAGTGAGCGATATCAATCCCTGCAGAAATTGCAGGAAGAGACGCAGGGAGCGCTTCGGAAATGGGAGCAGAAGCGGGAAGCGCAAATTTCCCGCCGCGATACCATGAAAGAGCTTCAAGATGACTTTGACGGATTTATGCTGGGTGTTAAGGAAGTACTGAAGGCATCCCGAAAATCCGTGCTCCACGGGGTCCATGGTGCGGTGGCCGAGCTAATTCGCGTGCCGGAAAAGCTGGAGCTTGCCATGGAGACCGCTCTTGGCGCATCGGTTCAGCATATCGTCATGGAGAACGAATCCGTATCCAGGCAGGCGATTGCCTTCCTGAAGCAGCGCCAGTTAGGACGGGCGACATTTCTGCCTTTGGACGTCATTCGTCCACGGAATGTATCCGCTTCGGACCGTCACTTGGCAGAAGGGGAAGCCGGGTTTGTAGGCTTTGGCTCCGAGCTGGTCCAGTACGACTCGAGATACAGTAACATCGTCGGCAGTCTTCTGGGCAATGTCGTTATCGCCGAGACCCTGGAGCAAGCGAACAAGATTGCTGCCAGATTCTCCTATCGCTTCCGCGTGGTTACGCTTGAGGGAGACGTGGTCAATGCAGGCGGCTCCATGACAGGCGGCAGTCAGCATAAGAAAACGAACAGCCTGCTGGGGCGCAAGCGGCAGCTGGAGCAGCTCGATCAGGAAATTTCGGAAACCGAGAAGCAGCTGGAGAAGCTGCAGCAGGGCATTGAAGGCGTCCGGAATCAAATGATTGAATCTCAGGATAAGCTGGACGAGCTCCGCAAAGCCGGAGACGACAAGCGGATTGAGGAACAGCAGGCTGCAGGGGACCGCAAGCAGCTTGAGCATGAGCTGCGCCACGTCCTCGAACAAGCCGAGCTGGCAGGCGAAGAGAAGAGCAGTCAAGAGAAGGAAGCCAAAGAAATTCAGCAAAGCCGTGAACGCGCCCAGAAGCTGTTGTCTGAGCTGGAGGAGGAAGAGAAATCGACCCATCTGGCCATTCAAGCTGCAGAGTTTGCCCGGAAAGCCAATGAATCGGCGAAGGAAGAGCTTCAGAGTCAGCTGACAAACCTCAAGGTTCGCGAAGGAAAGCTGGATCAGGAAACCTTCTCGCTGGAGGAGCAGCTCAAGCGCCTTCAGTCGGATGTAGACAACCACGAGAAGGAACAGAAACAGAACCGCACGATGCTGGCCTCCGTTCAAGCCGACCTGAATCAGAACGAAAGCGAAAGCGTGAAGCAGATCGAGGATCTGAACCAGTACAAGCTGAAGAAGGAAGAGGCTACGCAGCAGCTGGAATTCAAACGGGCTGCACGCACCGCGCTAAGTCGGAAGCTGGAGCTGGAAGAGAGCGAAACCAAGGAGCAGCGCACGCAGCTGCGGGCCGTGGATGATCAGCTTCGCCAGACCGAGATTGGAGTAAACCGGCTCGATGTTGAGCTTGAGAATATATTGAAGAAATTAAGCGAGGACTATGAGCTGAGTTATGAGCTTGCCAAGCAGCGGTATCCGATTCCGGAAGACATCACGGCCGCTCAGAACGAAGTGCGTGATTTGAAGAGGTCGATAACTTCCCTGGGAGATGTGAATCTGGGGGCCATTGAAGAGTACCAGCGCGTCAATGAGAGATATCTGTTCCTGAGTGAGCAAAAGGCGGATTTGGTTGAAGCGAAGACAACGCTGTATCAGGTCATTAAGGAAATGGACGATGAAATGTCCAAGCGCTTCAAGCTGACATTCGATGCAATCCGGCGCGAGTTCGGCACGGTATTTACGAAGTTGTTCGGAGGCGGACGAGCCGACCTGGTCCTGATCGATCCGGATCGATTGCTTGAGACGGGGATAGATATCGTTGCTCAGCCTCCTGGCAAGAAGCTGCAAAATCTGCAGCTGCTCTCCGGTGGAGAACGTGCATTAACCGCTATGGCGCTGCTGTTTGCCATTTTGCAGGTGAAGCCGGTTCCGTTCTGCGTACTGGATGAGGTCGAAGCGGCGCTTGATGAAGCGAACGTAGTCCGATTTGCCCAGTATCTGCGGGAGTTCTCCGAACAAACGCAGTTTATTGTGGTCACCCACCGCAAAGGAACGATGGAAGAGGCGGATGTGCTGTACGGCGTCACGATGGAAGAAGGCGGCGTGTCGAAGCTGGTGTCCGTCAAGCTTGAGAATGAGGAAGCGGAGATTGCCTAATTTAACATAACGACATGGAGGGTACGTATGAGCTTTTTTAAGAAGTTAAAAGAGAGCATTTCCAGCAAAACGGAAAACGTAACAAAACAGTTCCGCGACGGACTCGAGAAAACCCGGAAGGGATTTATCGAGAAAGTGTCGGACCTGGTGATTCGCCGTAAAAAGATCGATGAAGAATTTTACGAGGAATTGGAAGAGATTTTGATTGGCGCTGACGTCGGCGTCAATACCGTCATGGATCTGATGGACGATCTTCGTGCCGAAGTGAAGAAACGGCGGATTGAGGACGCTGCCGATCTGCAGCCGGTATTGTCAGAGAAGCTGATGGGACTCCTTCGTGATGACAGCAGCAATGAGCTGCGGGAGAATCCGGATGGAATTACGGTCATTCTGTTTGTCGGCGTTAACGGAGTCGGTAAAACAACTACGATTGGCAAGCTGGCGCATCGTTACAAGCAGGAGGGCAAGAAGGTTTTGCTTGCAGCGGGCGACACGTTCCGTGCGGGTGCAATCGAACAGCTGGAAGTATGGGGAGAACGGGTTGGCGTTGAAGTCATTAAACAGCAGCCCGGCTCAGACCCGGCAGCCGTCATGTTCGATGCGGTTCAAGCAGCCAAGCAGCGGCAAGCGGATGTTCTGCTCTGCGATACGGCAGGACGCCTTCAGAACAAAACCAATCTGATGGAAGAGCTGAATAAAATCTTCCGCGTCATTCAACGCGAAATCCCGAGTGCCCCGCATGAGGTGCTGATGGTCCTTGATGCGACGACAGGACAGAATGCACTGAGCCAGGCGAAGCTGTTCGGGGAGAAGAGCGGCGTGACCGGCCTCGTATTAACCAAGCTGGATGGTACGGCTAAGGGCGGCATCGTGATCGCGATTCGTCAAGAGTTGAATCTTCCGGTGAAGCTGGTAGGCTTGGGAGAGAAAATGGGTGATCTCCAGACCTTTGACTCGGAGCAGTTTGTTCATGCCCTCTTTGCGGGTTTGATTAAGGAAGAAGAGAATGCCGTAGAACAACAAGACTAGAACGGGTCTAGTCGAATATGTATACAAAAGGACCGAAAGATATGCTTTCGGTCCTTTTTCATGTTCGGCTCGATCTACGGGCACAAGTTTTTTTTATGAAGAGACGATCCGAACGAATTCAATCGAACGAAGCGGGATAAGGGCAGTATCTGTAGGAGGACCGTAGATGATGGGCGGTACTTTTAAGGTGATGGTTCCTTCGCCCACTTCGGTCAGCGTGCCAATGATCACATCTCCCGAGACCGTTACTTCGGTTTCCGAGCCGATAAATCCTTGCAGCCAATCCACGTAGCGCATATCGGTTAACCTCCTTGCCGTAATGAAAGTTTGAAGCTGACATCCAGTATCATCCTCAGGAATTACTGAACGGAAGTAATATTGGCGAACGGAATCAGCACGAGGTCACCCGATGCTTCACGGAGCTGAACACCATCTTCAGCAGTAGCCAAAACGACCCCTTCCAACGTGACAAAGGTTGTGCTGACCCGTACCTTTTGGCCGGTACGGACTTCGAAAAATTGAACCAGCTCCGGATTAATCGTTAAACCCGTGAGGACCTGACTCTCCAGCGACTCTACGCGTTCAGTTAATTGACTGGTTTCCTGGCTTAGAAGTTCGACCTGCCGCGTTAACACCTTGACTCGCCTTGCAAGTCTTCTGCAGAACAGGAAGCAACACATAGTCATTCTCCTTTCTGTATTACCAACGGTTGTGCTCTTCGATATGCTTCTTTAAACCCCGAAGCGAGGCAGTGCTTTCTTCCTCCGCTGCGCGGATCATCGGCATAATCTGCTGCACATGACCAGGGCCGTATTTAAGGAAGGTTTCGGTTTTATCGACCAGAACATCAAGCGGCTGACGATAATCCGTAAAGTACTGGCCGAGATGAAAAGAGCTCAGCAGGCTATGCACTTTGCTCATGGTGCTGAGCGCCAGTACAGGCTTGCCGCCGCGTAAAGCGGCTAGCGACGGGTGAAGCTTGAACGATATTAAATAGTCGACAGATTGAATGAAACGGTAAGTGAGCTCAATATCCATAAGGAACGGCAGCGTCTCAATGGAAGCGCCGGGTGTAGACTCCTTTACCTTTTGCTGCAATTGCAGACATGTGTTGTAATCGGAGTACGCATTGCCCGGATGATGAATGACCGGGATCAGGACGGCATGATAGCCTTTTGCAATAAGATGTCCCAGCAGTTTGGTCATGTTGTCCATCGGAAATGATTCATAGGAAAATACAACGACGCCAATCGTTGGACGCTTAGAGAAACGTTTCACCGGGATATCGGGCTGACGATAGCCAAATACCATGTCAGGGGCTGTTTCGACGTTTCGATGGAAGCCTGCCCGTTTGGCGATGGCCGACGATCGTTCATCCCGGAACACCGCGCGGTTTGCCTTGGAGATCATCTCCCGGTAGGCGGATACCTGCTCCTCCGGCCAAGTGTGTTCCGGGTAGGCATCCACGATGCCGACACCGTAGACCCAGGTAGGCTGTCCTTTGAGCTGCGGAGGGAAGTAATATGAATTGAACGAGTAGGGTGTAATTAAATCGCCACCGCCGATGATGAAGGCATCCGTCTGATGGGGGTCCAATCGGGCGTTCCAGGGATAGACGTGATGATCGTGGAATACTTGGCGAAGGGCATGAAGAAATAAATCATCACCGAAGTTTCCCATTCCATAGTACCCGGAAGCGGCAATATGCATGTACGTATCACCTCCTTTTCGAGCGCTGTCTAGCTCTTGTATGTTTGCTGATTCCAGGCTTCGAAGAGGCTGCGGTTACGTTGGCTGGTACTGCTGCCATAAATGACGCGATGATACAAGAGGGCATCGACTTGAACCGGGGAGCTGTGCTTAAGAAGCCTGGCGGTGACATCGATATCTTCGAAGATACGTCCGAGACGATCCTGCCGATTCCACCAACCGCCAATGGCGATTAGGGATGACTTTCGATACATACGGGGGACGAGCGGGTGGCCATGCTGATTCGTTCGATTTAAGGAAGCAGACCATGCCGAATAAAGCTTGCCCGAATCAACGTTTCTTCTCCATAGAGGACCGAGCTGCCGGGTTCGTTCCCAGCACCCATACCAGCCTGTGGCGATCCTGCCGTCCGGATTCTTGTCAAGCGCTTCGGCCAGGAGTGCGGTGGCATCGGGAACCAGCCAGTCATCTCCGTCCAATTCCAGAATATATCGACCCTTTGCTTCAAAAAGCAGGCGATTCATCATGATTGCTTTTCCGCGGTTACGCGATTGGGACAGAACCCGAATTCTGCTGTCAGTATAAGCGCAGGCTTCCTCCAGACTATCGTCCTCAGAGCCGTCATCGCCTATTAACAGCTCCCAGTTATCGCTTGATTGTGCCAACACGGAACGGATGCTCCAGCCTAAAGTGTCCTTCATATTATGAATGCTCATCAGAATGGAGACGACAGGTTGCTGAGGGATTTCAGGGGACAAAGTCCCTGTGGAGCTGGCGGTTTTCTCTCGCATCCTTGTTGCAGACAGAACAGGGAGAATATACTCCAGATCCTTTTGAAACGGAGGGTTTTGCGATGGGTTTAGATGCATCGTAAGGCTTGGATCGGCGGGCAGCAGATCATAAGGCAGAAATCTGGCAGCAGGAAGCCTGTCATTCCAGCGGGTGAGGGCGGCAAGCAGCCAGGTTTTTCTCCAATAGAGTGGGGCGCCGTTCATACAAATACAGACAACACGATCTGGAATATGAGCTGGCATTGGAATGAAAGTCTGTGCGCTTTTATGGAAAAAAGAGATGTTACCGCCCCATAGAATCCACTCACGGTCAATTTGTGAAACTTCCTGAATGATTTGTTCACGATAGGCTAACGTATCGCTGGCTCTATAGCCGAATGGCTGCGTACGGAGTATGGCATAGGGTTTCAAAGGGTGTTCATGCCTTTGTCCAGGATGACCTGTCGAATCACTTGATCGGCTTTCAATCCGCGTTCAACCCAGCGATTCTCTCTGGCGTAGGCAATGCGGGCCAGCTTATGCTCTGCTGTATCCGGGTGATGGAGCATGGAGGCCAGCTTGCCCAAGAAATCATCATGGGTTGTCGCCGTGGTAACATGCGGCTCCATGGCAATGCATTCCGGCAGAGCCGTTGACAATACGCGAACACCGGAAGCCAGATACTCGTATGCTTTGACTGGATTGGTTGCCAGCGTAATCGGATGGTATTGGAAGGGGATCAATGCAACGTCAATGTGAGCGAGATAACGCTTGAGCTCCTGGTGCGGCTTTTCCCCGAGAATATGCACATTGGGCAGCTTCGAATAATCGCCTGAGCTGCCATAAGGAGCTCCAATGGAAACGAATTGGACGTTTGGAAATTGAATGGCCGCTTTGGCGAACAGTTCATGATCTACCCAATACGCCCAAGCACCGATATAAGCAACAACAGGACCCGGAGGGAGATCGGCGGGTCTTTCACTGAATGGAATATGAAAAAATGAAGAGTCAGCGCCATTCGGGATCAAGGTAAGCGGTTTATCCGGATACGCCAAGGATAACCGGGTGTGAATCACCTCTGCGGTACATACAACATGGTCCGCCTCGTCAATCATTTTGGGTTCATACTTAGCCCAATGCGGAAATTCATCGCAGCAGTCGTAAATCGTAATGTCGGGCTTAAAGAGAGTGGAAATGCGCGTCCGGAGTTTAGACCACGTCGTCCAGACGACAATCGGATGTTCTTTGCGAAGGGCAGGCAGTTTTTTGTGCAGAAATGTTTTGGTATCTGTGAATAGGAACACATTCGGTTCCACTTCTTTGAACTCCTTATCCAGCGGTGCCAGGTTTTCGAAGAAAACCTGATGACCAAGCGCCCCCAATTGAGTCATAAGCTGCTGCGGTCTCTGTTTCATATACGACCAGTTCATCGTTCTCGGATAAATGATAACAGCCAAGAGGTTTCCTCCTTTCTTTTGTACTCGGGATAATATATGCATTGCTAGCTTCATAGAATTGGACGAATGAGCCGAAAGGCCGAAAAATGGTTGATTTCTACAAGGATGCAACTGACCGGAACGAATCTATCAACTTGCCATATAATGCTTAAGATATGAGGTTTCAGATCTATCTTTTCATATAAAACGAGGGGGAGTGAAGGTTCGTGAAACAGAAAAATGTTCTTGTTATATTCGGAACGCGTCCGGAAGCGATCAAAATGGCACCTTTGGTCAAGGAATTGGAGTCAGCCCCGGGATTAACTCCAATCGTATGCGTAACCGCACAGCATCGTGAGATGCTGGATCAGGTGCTTCGTTTTTTTGAAATTCAGACGCAAACGGATCTGAATATCATGAAGGAAGGGCAATCCTTATACAGTCTGAGCGCTGAACTGCTAAAAGGGATGGAGAAGGTATTCCAAGCGAGAACATATGATCTTGTGCTGGTCCACGGGGATACAACGACAGCATTCATCGGTGCTTTGGCAGCGTATTACGCGAAGATTCCGGTGGGACATGTGGAAGCAGGGCTGCGGACGTATGATAAATACGCGCCGTTTCCAGAGGAAATGAACCGCGAGTGGATCGGCAGGGTGGCTGATATGCACTTTGCCCCGACGGCGCTGTCCGCAGCTAATCTCAAAGCCGAGAACCGTTCGGCTCACGTATATGTAACGGGAAACACGGGAATCGATGCGATGAAGTGGACGCTTCAGGCTCCTTTTGAGCATCCGATACAGAGCAAGTTACGGAAAGATAGCCGATTAATACTGATGACCATGCATCGCAGGGAGAATTGGGGAGAACCGATGAAAGGGGTATTTGAGGCGGTGAAGCGGGTGATCCAAAAGCACCCTGACATTGAAGTGATATATCCGGTCCATCCAAACCCTGTGCTGCAGGAGACGGTCGCGCAAGAGCTTGAGGGGCACGAGCGAATCCATTTGACCGAACCGCTCGATGTGGTAGATCTGCATCATATCATGCAGCGTTCCTATCTGGTCTTGACGGACTCCGGGGGCATACAGGAGGAAGCGCCGTCACTAGGGAAGCCGGTATTGGTACTGAGGGATAAAACCGAACGCCCGGAAGGAGTCACGGCCGGTACCCTAAAGTGCGTCGGCACGAAGTGTGAAGCGGTTCAGGCAGGAATAGAGCAGCTGCTGACGGATAAGGAAGCGTACCGCAGCATGGCAAAAGCCCATAATCCGTTTGGCGACGGCACTGCGTCCCGCCAAATCGTCAGCGCCATCCAGCAATTTTTCCAATTGCAGGGGGGCTGATCTAGGGGGCGGCTTTGATTTTGCATGCCCGCAGGGCGTATAATGAAGTATAAGTCGGGTTCAAAAAGTCAGGTTTTCAGCACCGAGAAGGTTGGATGAAGCTAGGGACTGAGGAGCGGAGCGTACGTTTTGGGTACTTGAGCACCGGAAGGCCCGGCTGAATTCAAGATTCGATGCCGAGCTGCTTCCTGATTCGCTTCGTGATCAAAAGCGGACTTTTTGAACAACCTCTATAAGATTTTAAGCGAAAGGATACCTGTTATGGCCAATACTTACACTTATCCACGCAGAGAAGAGATAGCGAATGCAATAACGCATGGCATAGGAGCGGCACTAAGCGTTGCTGCACTCGTGCTCCTGATCGTATTTTCAAGTTTGAAAGGCACAGCCTGGCATGTGGTGAGCTTCACGATCTACGGATCGACGATGCTCCTGCTGTATTTGAGCTCAACGCTCGTACACGGCTTGAGAGACGGGAAAGCCAAGGATTTCTTTGAGTTTATGGACCACTCCTCCATTTACTTGTTCATCGCAGGGACGTATACGCCATTCCTGCTGGTTGCCGTCCGGGGATCGCTGGGCTGGAGTCTTTTCGGGATCGTATGGGGCATTGCGCTGTTCGGCGTCGTATTTAAAGCATTCTTCGTCAAGAAGTTTTTGTTCCTCTCCACGATATTTTACATTGCGATGGGCTGGCTGATCGTCATTGCCTGGAATCCGTTAACGGCGGTTGTAGCGCCGCAAGGCATGAATTTGCTTGCCATCGGGGGCGTGCTGTATACGCTGGGCACCATATTCTATGTATGGCGGGGCTTTCCTTACCATCATGCCATCTGGCATTTGTTTGTGCTGGCAGGTTCGATTCTCCACTTTTTTGCGATATTGATTTACCTTCTTCCGATCGGTTGAACGGGTAGGAAGAAGGCTTCCTGCACATGAAGAAGGATGACAAGGGAAATGGCTTGACATCCTTCTTTGTTTTTTGTATGATAAGGTTCGTTAAGCGAACTGTAAAGTGTTTTTCCTTGACGAGGGGGGTGCCCTTAAATGAGTCAGGAGAATCGGCTCGAGAAGACGAACCGGATCAATTTGCTGTTCGATTTCTATGAGCAGCTGCTGACAGAGAAACAGCAGACCTTTTTGAAATATTATTTCCATGACGATTTTTCCCTCGGAGAAATCGCTGGTGAATTCGAGATTAGTCGCCAGGCCGTCTATGAACATATTAAGCGCGCAGAACAGGTGCTCGAGTCCTATGAAGAGAAGCTGGGGCTCCTGAGCAAGCATGAAACGCGCATCCGGGAGCTGGATAAGTTTCGGGAAATGGTGGAGAGTAGCGACCTGGGTGAACATGATAAGCATGCAATAACCGATATGGTTGAACGTTTAAAAGTATGGGATTAAGTATGAACGGAGGTGGCGGATATGGCGTTTGAAGGATTGACCAGCAGACTACAGAATGTGTTCAGCAAGCTTCGTGGTAAAGGCAAGGTGTCCGAAGAAGATGTAACAGCCGCCATGCGTGAAGTTCGACTCGCGCTTCTAGAAGCCGACGTTAACTTCAAAGTGGTTAAGGATTTCGTATCCAAAGTAAAAGAGAAGGCCATCGGCAAGGAAGTGATGGACAGCTTTACGCCCGGCATGGTGATCATTGACATCGTGAATAAAGAGCTGACGGAGTTGATGGGAGGAAGCCAAGCCAAACTGGCGAAGAGCAATAAGCCGCCAACGGTCATTATGATGGCCGGTTTGCAAGGTGCCGGTAAGACAACGACTTCGGGCAAGCTGGCCAAGCTGCTTCAGAAGCAGAACAGCCGACCGCTGCTCGTTGCCGGCGATATCTATCGTCCTGCTGCGATCAAGCAGCTCGAAGTACTCGGTGATCAGATCAACGTGCCGGTGTTCTCTTTAGGAGACAAGACAAGCCCGGTCGAAATCGCGAAGCAAGGCCTCCAGCATGCCAAAGATAATGGTCACGATTATGTCATTATCGATACCGCCGGCCGTCTTCATGTCGATGAAGAGCTGATGGAAGAATTGAAGCAGATTCACAGCGTCGTAAATCCTGACGAAGTTCTGCTTGTCGTTGACGCAATGACGGGTCAGGATGCGGTGAACGTCGCGGAAAGCTTCAACCAGCAATTGACGCTGACGGGTGTCGTGCTCACGAAGCTGGACGGGGATACCCGAGGCGGTGCCGCCCTCTCGGTTAAGGCGGTTACCGGATGTCCGATCAAATTCGCGGCGCTTGGCGAGAAGATTGATGCGCTGGAGCCGTTCCATCCGGAACGGATGGCATCGCGGATTCTCGGAATGGGCGATATGCTGTCACTTATCGAGAAAGCACAATCGAACATTGATGCGGACAAGGCCAAGGAAATGGAACGTAAAATGCGTAATGCCGAATTTACGTTCGAGGATTTCCTGGAGCAGATGGACCAGGTCAAGAAGCTCGGTCCTCTGGACCAGCTGATGGATATGATTCCCGGCATGGGCAAGATGAAGCAAGCCAAGGATCTCAAGGTTGACGAGAAGCAGATGGGACGCATCGAGGCTATCGTCCACTCCATGACAACGGCGGAGAAGCAGCAGCCTGACATTATCAATCACAACCGCCGTAAACGGATTGCGGCAGGCAGCGGAACCTCGCTGGCTGAAGTGAACCGGCTCATCAAGCAGTTTGACGAAATGCGCCGCGTGATGAAACAGTTCTCGGATATGATGGGTCCTAAAGGCGGCAAGAACAAAGCGATGAAACAGCTGAAAGGCTTGACTGGCGGAAAAGGCATGAAGTTTCCATTCCGTTAAGTCTCGGATATATCGAAAGGACATTTTTTGAAGGAGGTGAATTTTCAAATGGCAGTACGTATTCGTCTGAAACGCATGGGTGCTCACAAGGCTCCTTTCTACCGCGTGGTGGTTTCTGATTCCCGTTCCCCACGTGACGGCCGTTTTATCGAGGAAATCGGTTATTACAATCCGGTTGCTCAACCGGCTGAAGTTAAAATCGATGAAGAGAAAGCACTGAACTGGCTTCAAAATGGTGCGCAAGCATCTGACACGGTTCGCAACTTGCTTAGCAAAGCGGGCGTAATGAAGAAATTTCATGAGCTGAAGCATCAGAAATAAGACTGATCGCGAGGGTTATCTATGGAAGAATTAGTTCGCGTTATTGCTAAGGCTTTAGTGGATCATCCAGAAGATGTGACTGTGAAGACCGTTGAGAAGGAGCACTTGATTGTATATGAGCTGTACGTGCATCCTGACGATGTCGGGAAGGTCATAGGCAAACAAGGGCGTATCGCCAAATCATTGCGTACAGTCGTAACATCGGCGGCGGTTAAAATGGATAAACGGGTGACCGTTGATATCATTTCTTAAAATATACGAAAGGGGGTTAGGATGCATGTCCTAGCCCTTTTTCGTACATGCTGAAGAAATCAGCCGGTCATACCAGCGAGAACGTTCATTAAGTGATGCAGGAGGAAGACCATGTCTGAAAAGTTGTTTACCGTAGGGAAAATCGTGAATACGCACGGCATCCGCGGGGAAGTTAAAGTCATGCCGCATACGGATTTTGCCGATCAGCGATTTGCTCCAAAGAGCCAGTTGTATATTGTCCCGGACAAAGGGAGCAAGGTAGAAGTAACGGTGGATACATCCCGTTTTCATAAAAACATGTATATCCTTAAATTCAAGGAGCTGCATGGCATTAATGATGCCGAAAAATATAAGGGCTCGCTGTTGAAGATTCCAGCGGATCTTCAGGAGGAGCTTCCGGAGAACGAGTACTATTTCCATGAGATCATTGGCTGCAAGGTGATGACCGATGAAGACCCGGCCGAGGAGCTCGGCACGATCTCCGAAATTTTGACGCCAGGCGCTAACGATGTATGGGTTGTCAAAACGCCTCAGGGAAAAGAAATTCTCCTTCCGGCCATACCGGATGTCGTACTTGATGTAGACAAGGAATCGAAGCTTGTCCGCGTGCATCTCATGGAAGGGTTGTTATAGTTCATGCGGATTGATGTACTGACGCTCTTCCCCGAGATGTTTGATGGTGTGTTTCATTCGAGTATTTTGGGGAAAGCGGCCGAAAAACAAATTGTGAACTTGAATGCTATCAACTTTCGCCAATATGCCGGGAACAAGCATGGTCAGGTCGATGATACTCCTTATGGCGGCGGAGGGGGAATGGTGTTAAAGCCGGACCCGATTTTTGCTGCGGTGGAGGATATCCTAGCTTCTGATACGGATGCGATTTCGAATCATGAGGATGGGGCTAATCCTTCCGGTGAGATTTCAGCGGATATCGCCGGAACAGCCAAGCCTCCGCGTGTCATTCTGATGTGTCCGCAAGGAGAGACCTTTACGCAGAAAAAGGCGGAAGAGTTGTCTCAGGAAGACCATCTGGTGTTTATATGCGGGCATTACGAGGGTTATGATGAACGCATTCGCGAGTTTCTTGTTACCGATGAGTTATCCGTCGGGGATTACGTGCTTACCGGCGGAGAGCTGCCGGCGATGGTTGTCATCGACTCTGTGGTCCGATTGCTGCCGGGTGTGCTTGGCAATGAAACCTCAGCGGTGACGGATTCATTTAGTACAGGCCTGCTGGAATATCCGCACTATACACGTCCGGCTGAATTTCGCGGCTGGAAAGTGCCGGATATTTTGCTCAGCGGTCATCATTCGAATATTGACGTGTGGCGTCGGGAACAAGCGCTTAAGCGGACATGGGAGCGTCGCCCGGAGTTGTTAGACAAGCTGGAATTGTCCAAACAGGATCAGGCGTATTTAAACAAGCTTCAGCGAGAAACGGGATCCTCATAAGTTTTATTGTTCAATACTAACGAACAGATCTGTAAGCACAGGTCTGTTCGTTTTTTTTCTATCATGTGCGCGTATGTAGTAATATGCACGTTTCTTGCTTGGCACCCGAGAACAAAAATCGTATGAATTGAATAGTGTGATAAATAGGCGTTTGCGGATGCATGAGATCGTAAGGGGTGAAATCGATTGAGGCAAGAAAGAAGGAAACGTAGGGACAGCAAGGCTGTAATTCAGGGACTTACACCCGGGCGAATCCGTGTCGGAAAGAACCAAGCCACTCGATTCGTTACATTGATCCGTCAATTAACATCACGGTTACGCGCATTTGTGGAACAGCCAGTTAATGAGAATTTCACGCTAATCAAAATACAATTGCAGAGCCTTAACGATCTGGTCTCGGGCATGAGGTTCTCGCTGCGGGAACGACGGGGCCTTAGGCTGGTCGTACAACAAATTGCAAGGATTTCCAATGCGGATAATCTGGAAGAGATTTTAACAAGATTGAACGAAGTTTTGACGTTGATTCAATCGTATGGAGAACGAATTGGAGTCGGCAGCGAGATCGGTCCGGACATCGCCGCCTCACAGCATGAAATCCACTCCTGCATAGAGTCGATTCAGAGTATGGAAGCCGCTCCACCAATCAACCTTATGGATAATATACCTTTATATATCATGGACGCGACTACGAAGCCAGGGGTTGGATCGCGTCAGCGGCTTGCTGAAGTGTTCCAAGGCATTAATGAGCAGGCTTCCAGATCAGTGAGTTCAGAACAACAGCTGGAAAGGCTGCAAGCAGCGGATGGAATGAATGCATTACTGTCGAATGGAGCGTCGACTGCGACAGGATCAATAGGAGTGACAGGTGCAGCAGGGACTACAGGTCCGACCGGATTGGGCGGTTTGCCGGGAGCAACCGGCCCTAAGGGTGCAAGGGAGGTTGCAGGACCAACAAGTCCTGAGGGAGCACCGGGAGTGCCGGGTGGGATTAGCGGAGCGACCGGACCAACTGGGGAAACAGGTGCGACGGAGGCAATAGGCGAGACCGTGGCAACGGGAGCCGCCGGAATCAGAGCTGCAGGGGCGACAAGCGTAACTGGAGCTACAGGAAAAACCGGGCCAGTAGGTCCGCCTGGAGCTATGGCTGCCGGGGCTACAGGAGAAGCAGGGGTCAGAGGTGTAACCGGGGTGACAGGCGTTCTAGGAGCCACAGGGGCTACAGGTGTAACTAGGCGAACGGGAGTTGCGGGAACTACAGAAGAAGCAGGTGGAACAGGCGCAACGAGCCCGACTGAGGGAACAGGAGAAGTAGGGGCCGCCACAGATGTAACTGCGGAGACAGGGGCTGCGGCAGCTACAGGAGCAGCAGGAGGCACAGGATCGACAGGCAGGACCGGGTCAACAGGTGTTATAGGTCTGACAAGAGTGACCGGAGAAATAGCTGTAACCGGAGCCACAGGAGCTACTGGGGCAGCAAGAGCCATAGGTCCAACCGGTTCAACTGGACCAACAGGCCCGATGGTCGTAACCGGATTAGCTGGAGCCTCAGGCCCTGCCGGACCAACCGTTCCGACGGGCCCTGTCCTTGTGGGTGGAAGTGTGATTTATGCCAGTAATGGGACGGCACAGAAAGTGGCCACCAACTCGCCGGTTACTTTTTCAACAAGCACGCTTCAAGGTGTAACCTTTAACGGTAACACGACCCTGACCATTGTGACAGCTGGTTTCTACTACTTTGATTGGCAGATTTCGCTCGAAACTGGTTCGACTGCGCCGAATGCTTTCGGAATCGTTGTTAACGGTAATACGACTAATACGGCGAACATGAACTCGAATTCAACCAACGCCGAAGTTTCAGGATCTGCCGTGATCAATTTAAGTGCAGGTAATACCGTTGGGCTCTATAATTTATCGCCAACAACCAAATCGATTACTGCTCTGCAAACCGGCGCAAGGATTTCTATCTTTAGAATTGGCTCATAGTCCAGTATTGTATACTTCAGTGTCATTTTTTTAATCATGTTGATACAACTCCTGCATTGGTGGGTAATATGTAACTGGAGAATCACTAGAGAGACTGGAGGCATCTTGTTATGACAGAACATCGACAACAACATGAAGCGAAAATTGAAGAAACAAAAAATACAGAAGCCCAATTTCAAACGGTAGACGACATCCTTGAATACTATGGCAAGCGTCATAAGGGCATGCACGACTCGAAAGAAACCGTAAATTAAGTTGAGGCTAACCGCTTTCGGCAGGATTCTTCATGCTGGAAGTGGTTTTTTTATGGACGAGAGCTCGGTACAAAATCCGGTTTATACATAAGGGTGTAAAGATAAAATACTTGATTCGAACTGCAAAATATGTTATTATTTCTTTTGTTGTGAATACGGTGGTCCGCTGCGGATAATGAAGGAAATACATAGAGTTTCCGGAAGATGCAAGAACACCTGTGTGAGAGGAGGGAGTCATAGATGAATATCGTTCAAGCGATTACTCAAGAACAACTTCGTAAAGATATTCCGAGCTTTCGTCCTGGTGATACTTTAAAAGTACACGTTAAGGTTATCGAGGGAACTCGTGAGCGTATCCAGTTGTTTGAAGGTGTAGTAATTAAACGTCGCGGTGGCGGAATCAGTGAGACTTTTACCGTTCGTAAAATTTCTTACGGTGTTGGTGTGGAAAGAACTTTCCCAATCAACTCGCCTAAAATCGATAAAATCGAAGTGGCTCGCCGTGGTAAAGTGCGTCGTGCGAAGCTTTATTATCTTCGTGAACTGCGCGGTAAAGCAGCGAGAATTAAAGAAATTCGTCGTTAATTACAAGGCGGTAAAAGGGGCTTGTGCGTATATACAAGCCCCTTTTGTATATCCAAAAATCGCTATAATGCGAAAGCGATCTATAGGGAAGGACGGTGGGTTATGGAGAAAGATCAACACCAGGAGGCAATTGAAACCAACGTGGGGAAACCGGCCAAAAAGGCTAAGAACGAGCTTGTAGAATGGCTGAAGGCTCTTCTCATTGCTCTGGTTCTCGTCGTTCTCATTCGCTGGCTTCTCTTTAAACCGTTTATTGTGCAGGGCCCATCCATGGAACCTAACTTTGTATCCAATCAGAAGCTGATCGTCAACGAGATTTTATATGATATCCGCAAACCCGAACGTGGAGAAGTTATCGTGTTCCATGTACCTGATGAGGGCAGGGATTTCATTAAACGCGTAATCGCAGTTGCTGGTGATACGGTTAAAGTTGAAGGCGATAAAGTGCTTGTCAACGGGGAGCCTGTGAATGAAACCTACATACAGGAAGCGATTGATCAAGCCCATGCTGAAAACAGGTTATACAATAACACAGATTTTCCGAACTCGTTCGTTCAGAATGGCGTTGTGCCAGAGGGGCATGTGTTTGTGATGGGTGATAACCGCTCCAACAGCACGGATAGCCGTATGATAGGATATGTTCCTTTGGGGGATATTATCGGGCGAGCAGACTTGATCTTCTGGCCGATTAAAGACATAGGGCTCATCAACCATTAGCCTGGCGCTATAGAAACGATGAAAGTTTGCAGAGCAAAGTAGAGGTGACGACGTTTGACAATACAATGGTTTCCAGGACATATGACCAAAGCGCGCCGCCAAATTCAGGAGAAGCTGAAGCTGATCGATGCAGTAATTGAACTGATCGATGCGAGGCTTCCGCTCTCAAGCCGAAATCCGATGATTGACGAGATTTTGCAGGGCAAGCCGCGGCTCATTATTATGAACAAAGCCGATTTGGCAGATCCTGAGGTTACAAGGCAGTGGCAAGCCCATTTCAAGGAAAACGGCCTAACCGCCTTTCCTGTAGATGCTTCAACCGGGACAGGTGTTAAGGATATTCCGAACCAGATTAAGTTGCTGCTGAAAGAGAAGATCGACAAACAAATAGCCAAGGGCATGAACCCGCGAGCGATGCGTGTGTTGATTGTAGGCATACCGAATGTAGGCAAATCCACGCTGATTAACCGGCTTGCCGGCCGTAACATCGCGGAGACGGGAGACCGACCGGGTGTCACGAAAGGGCAGCAGTGGATTAAGGTTGCCGGCGGTGAGATGGAATTGCTGGATACACCCGGTATCCTGTGGCCAAAGTTCGAGGATCAGAATGTAGGGTACCGCCTTGCGGTAACCGGCGCCATCAAAGAGGAAATTTTGAACGTAGAGGACATTGCCTTTTTTGCGATCAAATATTTCTCCAACTATTATTGGGAATCGATGAGCGATCGCTTTGATCTGAAGGAGCGCCCAACAGATCTGGATAACCCGGATGAAATTGTTGCGGTAATGGAAGCCGTCGGAAGAAAACGAGGCTGCATCGTCAGCGGAGGAAGAGTCGATCTGGAAAAAGCCTCGGGCATTTTCCTGCGTGAGCTTCGCGCAGGCAAGCTTGGGCGTTATTCCATGGAATCGCCTTATTGATTCAATAGGGTGAACGAGAGATCCCTTCTACTCAGATTAAACCCAAAATAACCATTCTGCCGGATAACGGCGGAATGGTTATTTTTTCTGGATCAGAACAGGAAGAGGAGATTAGACTGCACTCATTCTATGCCATCTAATGTAACTCGGTAGATGCTCTGAAGATCGGCTTCGTTTGGATATGCGTGACTTGATAGGGTAACTTCGGTTCTTTCACCCGGGATAACAGCATGTTAGCCGCAGCAATTCCCATTTCATCGCTATATATATGTACAGTTGATAAGTGAGGTTCAACAATACGCGATTCAGGTGCATTATCGAAGCCGCACACCGCAATGTCACCGGGAATGGAGATGTTTTTATTTTTTAACGATTTCATCACATTGACCGCAATAAAATCATTGGCGCATACAAAGGCAGACGGCATCTGTTTCATTTGCCCCAGTCGTTTGTCCATCCAATCGGACTCAGAGAAAAATTCCCGGTCCGGGTTCAGAACACATTGTTCCAAATCCAGCCGTATCCCCTTCTCGGTCAGAGCCCGATTAAATCCCGCCCAGCGTTCATTGAAGCTCTTACAATGACGGATATCACCGATAAATCCCAAGCTCGTGTTGCCCTGCGCAATGAGCTGCTTGGTCATATGACAGGTGCTGTGTTCATTCTCCATCAGAAGTAAATCCGCCTGCAGATCCGGGTAGAACATATCTGCCGCACAATCGATAAATACGGTAGGAAGCCCAAGGCTTGTGAGCAACTTGGTGTATTCCATATCAAATAACTCAATACATATAATTCCATCGACCTTGGATGATTCAAAATTGTTAGGCAGCGTCCGAGAGCTTCGATCGATATCCCGGACAATATGAATGGACAGATTATAGCCCTCCGCGCTGATTCGTTTCTCAAGCCCGCTGATTAACCGCGAGCCAAAATGGGAGGTGCTCGGAAGATTTGCCGTCAGAAGAGCGATATTTCCCGGGTTTTTGGTCAGCAGATTGTCCGTCTCCATGAAAGCAAATTGTTTGTATTTCAGTTCAATCGCTTTTCGGATAACCTTGCTGCGCGTCTCGTCCGGAATACTTTCGCTCCCGTTCAACGCCTTGGAGGCCGTATTTCTGGAAATCCCCAGTGCATCGGCAATATCTTGAATTGTGACTTTTTCTTTCGACATGTATCTGATTTCTCCTCAAATGATCAAGTTCATACTAAGGTCCGCAGTTTCTTCCAGTCGCTAATGACCTCTGAATATCTTAAATCAAATGTATAATAGATTAGCTAAAATAGCAACCTCAACTTTACAAATGCATAATTCAGTTAACATTTAAACATAACGGGCTTTGTTGTGTTTCTCTTCAATATTCATTTACAGGGGATAAAACATCACCAAACAAGGAAATAACGAACGATTCTCCGCAACTTTGCAAAGAAAACGGCTTATGCTGCTCATTTTCATGATAGGAAGGTGAAATAAATGAACAAATATTGTTGTCAATTGCACAATTTAATTTTTACAAAAACTATTGACTGATGTTACATCATTTGATAAATTGTAAAAGCGACATTCAACATAAGTGAAAAATGAAAGCCTTTTCTGTAAGCAATATGTAAACTTCTCTAGAAAGAACGGGGGAACAGGTTTGGAAAATTCAGTGGATCCAGCCCATCAGGGGGCAGGGGGAATCAGGGGACGGAGCTCTGCAGGAAGAACGCTAGCTTTTATCAAGAAAAACTATTTTCTGTACATACTGCTAGCTCCGGCGCTTATATTGACCCTTATATTCAAGTACGTCCCGATGTACGGTGCCGTTATCGCATTCAAGGATTTCAGTCCCATTAGAGGGATTCTCGGCAGCGAGTGGGTCGGGCTCAAGCATTTTGAAAAGTTTATCGCCTCGCCGAATTTTGACGTCATTTTTATGAATACGCTTAAATTGAGTTTTTTTGGTCTTATCTTTAGCTTTCCGGTGCCGATCCTGCTTGCACTTATGTTAAATCAGGTTCGCAAAGCGACAGTCAAGAAAAATGTTCAATTGTTTCTTTACGCACCCAATTTCATCTCGGTGGTTGTCATTGTCGGGATGCTGTTTATCTTCTTGTCCCCAACGGGGCCAATCAATCAATGGGTCATATGGATGACGGGAAGTCCGCTGATGTTTATGTCGCAGCCGGAATATTTCAGGTGGATTTATATTCTCTCGGATATATGGCAGAGCGCGGGCTGGGCCTCGATTATCTATGTGGCAGCTCTTGCGAATGTGGACCCCGAGCTGCATAATGCAGCCAGCCTGGACGGGGCTAACCTGCTCCAGCGCATCCGAAATATCGATCTGCCCACCATAAGGCCGATTATGGCGATTGTATTCATACTTGCGGCAGGCGGCATTATGTCGATTGGCTTTGAGAAGGCCTATCTGATGCAAACCTCGATGAATCTTCCTACTTCGGAAATTATCGCTACCTACGTATACAAGGTCGGCTTGCAGTCTGGCGATTACGCGTACTCTGCAGCGGTTGGTTTATTCAACTCCGTCATCAATGTCATTTTGCTCGTAACGGTGAATTTTATTGTCAGAAAACTTAATGAAGGCGAAGGCCTCTACTAGGAAAGGAGTCATACTCATGGCCGTCAAACACTCACGCTTCGACCGCTTTCTGTTGTCATTAAATGCGATCTTTTTAACGCTTGCCGTACTGGTCGTTGTCGTTCCATTGGTTTATATCGTGGTGGCCTCGTTCATGGATCCCACCGTGCTGCTGAATCAAGGACTATCTTTTAACATTTCCGATTGGAGTCTGGAAGGATATCAGATGATCCTGTCCAATCCGGCGATGCTTCGCGGTTTTGGCAATGCGGTGTTGTATTCAACAGCATTTGCGCTACTAACGGTAACGGTATCGGTCTGTGCGGGATACGCACTTTCGGAAAGCCGGCTGGCCGGACGCCATTTCTTCATGACGCTGTTCATCATCACCATATTTTTTGGAGGCGGACTGATACCTACGTACTTGCTTGTGAGGGAGCTAGGCATGCTCAATACGGTGTGGGCCGTGATCATCCCGGGTGCGGTGAATGTGTGGAATATCATTTTGTCCCGAACCTTCTTCAAAGGGGTGCCGAATGAACTGAAGGAGGCAGCCAATGTGGATGGAGCTTCCGATATGAAAATCTTTTTCCGGATCGTTCTTCCGCTGTCCAAACCCATTATCTTTGTACTCGCCCTGTATGCCTTCGTTGGCCAGTGGAACGCATTCTTCGACGCTATGATCTATCTGGACGATCCCAAGCTGCACCCGCTGCAGCTTGTCCTAAGGTCGATTCTGATTCAAAATCAGGCGGCGCCCGGCATGATCAGCGACCAGCTTGCGATGGCGGAGCTGAAACGGCTCTCGGAGATGATTAAATATTCGGCGATCGTGATATCCAGTCTTCCGCTTTTGATTATGTACCCGTTCTTCCAAAAGTACTTCGAAAAAGGTGTTATGGTAGGCTCGCTTAAATAGCGGGTCGCCTTCAACATAAAGTCATTATCCAAATACATGATTCGGGAGGTCATTGATATGAATAAGAAGAGATCAAAGAAACATATCAGTAAAAAAACGGTATCCCTTACGGCTCTGGCAGCCGTGCTGCTCTTGGCCGGCTGTGGCAACAGCGGGGAATCATCAACAGAGTCGCCGGACGGTAAGGTGACCTTGAATGTCCTGACGCAAAGCTCGCCGCTGGCTCCGGCAGACCCTAACGAGAAGCTGATCAACAAGCGGCTGGAGGAGAAGACGGGCATTCATATCAAGTGGAAGAACTATACCAGCGATGTGTTTGCGGAAAAACGCAATCTGGCCGTGGCGAGCGGGGATTTGCCGGATGCCATTTTTGACGCCGGGTACGGAGATTACGATCTGCTGAAGCTGGCAAAGGACGGAGTCATCATTCCCGTGGAGGATTTAATCGAACAGCATATGCCGAATTTGAAAAAGGTGCTGGAGGAAGCTCCGGAATACGTCAATATGATTACGGCGCCGGATGGACATATCTATTCTTTTCCATGGATCGAAGAGTTGGGCTCAGGGAAAGAACGGATTCAATCGGTGGATAACTTCCCCTGGATTAACGTGGAGTGGCTCGACGCCTTGGGGCTGGACATGCCAACTACGACGGAAGAGCTGAAAACCGTATTGAAAGCGTTCAAAACCCAAGATCCGAACGGCAACGGGCAGGCGGATGAAATACCGCTTTCCTTCATTAATAAGCCGGGCGGCGAGGATCTGACATTCCTGTTTGCTTCATTCGGCTTGGGCGAGAATTGGGACCACACCGTTGTTACGGATGACGGGAAGGTGGTGTTTACCGCCGCAGAGGAGGGGTATAAGGAAGCAATCAACTTCATCCATGAATTATACAAAGAGGGACTTATCGATATCGAAGCATTCCAGCAGGATTGGAACACCTACTTGGCCAAAGGCAAAGACCACCGGTACGGGATGTATTTTACTTGGGATAAAGCCAACATCACAGGCATGAATGATACATATGATCTGATGCCGCCGCTTGCAGGACCATCCGGCGAGATCAATGTAACGAGAACGAACGGGATCGGTCTTGACCGGGGAAGATTGGTCATTACCAGCAGCAACAAGAAGCTGGAAGAAACGGCAAAATGGATTGACGCGATGTATGAACCGCTCCAATCGGTTCAGAACAACTGGGGAACTTACGGTGACGATACCCAGCAAAATATTTTTGAGCTGGACGAAGCCAAAGGGATGCTGAAGCATCTTCCGCTTGAAGGCACGGCGCCTGTAGAGCTCAGACAAAAAACAAGTATTGCGGGCCCGCTTGCGATCCTGGACGAGTATTATGGCAAATACACCACGATGCCGGATGATGCGGCATGGAGATTAAAACTGATGAAGGATGTCATGGTACCGCACATGAAGGCGGAGAATACGTACCCGAAAGTATTTTTCTCCATCGAGGAATTGGACCGCTTATCCACGATTGAAGCGGACTTGTTTCCTTACCTGGAAAGAATGCGTACCGAATGGTATCAGAATGGGAAAGTGAATCAGGAATGGGACGCCTACCTGAAGGAGCTGGATCGACTGGGACTCCAGGAATGGCTGACGATCAAGCAAACGGGTTATGACCGAAATATGAAATAAACTCATAAAGTGAAACGGCCGTGTAAGGAATATCAGTCCAAATACGGCCGTATATCCCTGATTACGATAATGAAGGAGTACAGCCAATGTCTAACATCAAACTTGAAAATTACCGAAATGCCTATCATTACTCTCCCCGGGAGAACTGGATGAATGACCCGAACGGGATGGTCTATTTTAAAGGAGAATACCATTTGTTCTATCAGCATCATCCCAAGGGCACAACCTGGGGGCCCATGCATTGGGGACACGCGGTCAGCAAGGATCTGGTGTCCTGGGAAGAGCTTCCCATCGCTTTAGCGCCGGATGAACACGGCACGATCTTTTCAGGCAGTGCGGTTGTGGACTGGAACAATTCCAGCGGGTTCTTCGATCAAGAGCCCGGCCTTGTGGCAATCTTTACGCACCATGACGATTCGACGGGCGCAAATCAAATCGTTCAGTGCCAAAGTCTTGCGTATAGCAAGGATAATGGGAGGACCTGGACCAAATATGAAGGTAATCCGGTCCTTAGGCATGACACCTATGTTGATTTCCGGGATCCCAAAGTGTTTTGGCATGAGCCGTCATCGCAATGGGTGATGATTGTTGCGTGCGGGCAGACGGTATGCCTCTATCGATCTCCGAATTTGAAGGACTGGACCTTTGCCAGCGAGTTTGGCGAAGGCATCGGATTTCATGATGGAGTCTGGGAATGTCCGGATCTGTTCCCTCTTTCTACGGAAGATAGTCAAGCCCAATGGGTCATGCTGGTCAGCATTGGCGATGATCCGGCCTATGTTGAGGGCTCCAGAACGCAATATTTCATTGGAAACTTTGACGGGACAACGTTTATGCCGGATGAACGATCCAGAGGTGATGTGCGGTGGCTGGATTACGGCAGAGATAATTATGCCGGGGTCAGCTGGTCGGACATTCCGGCAGCGGATGGCAGAAGGCTGTTCATCGGCTGGATGAGCAATTGGAAATACGCCAACCTGACGCCAACGGATGGTTGGAGGGGGGCCATGACCTTGGTCCGGGAACTCAAGCTGGAGACGCTGGAAGGCGAAGTCGCGGTAACGCAGCAGCCGATCCGTGAAATGGAAGCGTACCGAAATGAAGTACGATCCTTCCATGATGTAATCGTGGATGAAGCGGCTGCCTGGTTAGCCGATGTACGGCTGGAGAGCTGCGAAATTCATGTCCGCTTCGATGCAGCGTTTTCGCTTGGGTTTAAAGTAAGGGTAGGTCCGGGCCAAGAGACGGTTGTCGGCTGGGATGCCAAGACAAACGAAGTTTACGTGGATCGCACCCGTTCAGGGCTGGCTGATTTCCATGAAGATTTTTCCGGGAAGCACATGGCGTCACTACGGGTTACGGGCGCACTCCTGGAGCTGCGTATATTCGTGGACCGGTCGTCCGTGGAATTGTTCGCGGATCGCGGGCAGGCGGTAATCACGGATTTGATTTATCCTGATCCTGCATCTACGGGGATAACCGTGTTTGCCGATGATGACCGGAAGGTCATAAAATCGCTGCACATCTATGATCTTTCTTCTAGAGGTTAGTTTACGTTAAATGAATGTATAAATGGCAAGGAGAATCAGCGATATGCGTATTGGAGCGATAGAAGCGGGCGGCACCAAATTTGTCTGCGGCATTGGAAGCAAAGATGGAATCGTTGAGGACAGCATCAGCTTTCCGACAGGGCAGCCGGAAGACACATTGTCCAAAGCGGTTTCGTATTTTCAAGATCATCAGGTAGAAGCCATTGGCATCGGGTCATTTGGTCCCATCGATCTGAAACCGGATAGCCCAACTTATGGTTATGTAACTTCCACACCGAAACCAGGCTGGTCGCAGATCAATGTCCTCGGCAAGATGAAGTCGCATATGGACATACCCTATGGCTGGGATACGGATGTCAATGCTGCCGCTTTGGGAGAAGCGACTTGGGGAGCAGCCAAGGGTCTGAACAGCTGCGCTTATTATACGGTGGGTACTGGTCTCGGGGTAGGCCTATATTCCGAAGGCCGGCTTGTACATGGACTGCTTCATCCCGAAGGTGGGCATGTTCCCGTTAGACGTCATCCCGAAGATGCCTTTGCAGGAACCTGTCCCTATCATGGGGATTGCTTGGAAGGAATGGCAGCAGGTCCGGCGCTTGAAGCCCGATGGGGGTTGAAAGGGCAGCTGCTGCCAGCCGACCATCCCGCTTGGGAAGTAGAAGCCTATTATTTAGCGCAGTCTATAACAGGACTGATTCTGACGAATTCCCCGCAGAAAATCATACTGGGCGGCGGCGTTATGCAGCAAGCTCAGTTGTATCCCCTCATTCGTGCAGAGGTGCGGCGCAATTTGAACGGGTATGTGCTTGCTGACGAAATCATACACCATATTGGGAATTATATTGTTCCACCGGGATTAGGCACCCAATCCGGATTGTGCGGGGCATTGGCTCTGGGAATACAGGCATGGCAAGATTCACAATCATAAACAGGCTCGTCTTGAGGAGGTGCAGCCCGATTGATCGGGCTGTTCCTTCCTATATAACGCGTGGTAAAGAATCGAAGAGAGGTGGATATATGAAATTATCGCAGGATATACATACGGTGATGATGCGCATGGTGTCTGCGATCATGATGACCGTGATGCTGGCGGCAAGCGTTACTCCGGGATCGGCATGGGCTTCAGCGGTCCAAGATGAGTCTGCAGCTATGAAAGAGAAAGGAGGGGGCACCATTTTTGAAAGCGCATCCAATGTGAATACCAACCTTGAAGGCTGGCAGTTGAAGGGGAATGGCAAGATGGAACATACGGCTGAAGGACTACGGCTTAGCTCCGATCCAGGTGAGAACGCAGCCGCGATTTCCGCAACAAGAGCGGATGATTTTGTGTATGAAGCCGACGTGATGATCACGGATATGCAAGCAGAAGCTTCGCTGGTCTTTCGCTCAAGCGTTGATGGCTGGTCATCGTATATGCTGCAAATTGTGCCAAGCGCAGGCTTGGTTCGTCTCAAGGATGCCCGTGAAGATAGCGGGAGAATAAAGGTAGAAAAAAAGGTCTCGTTAAGTCAAGGAGATATCGTTCACCTCAAGGTTAAGGCGGTAGGGAACCAAATCCAGGTATACTGGGGAAGTCAATATGAACCTATGATTGATGTCAATGATACGGCATATTCCACAGGATACTTGGGTCTTCATGTGTGGGATGGTTCCGCGCTGTTTCAAAACATCAAGGTGAGCGAGTGGAAAGGCAATCTGTTCGGTCCGGCAGTTACGAGCGGAGATTGGCAGCCTGATATCAAAGGCCTTAAGGGGACGGCATTAGAAGGGCATGAAGCCTACAGGATCTATAAGAATGCGGCTGCGGATTATGTGCTGGAAGGCAATATCACCTTAGGGGGACAGGCTGAATCGGGGTTCTATTGGAGAGGGAACGATCAAGGAACGGAGGGATACGAGGCCGTATTCAGGAGAGAGGATGATCAGGTGCGGGTAACGCTGGAAACTTCGGATGGAAAGGTGATCGGCGCATCGAGCCGTACCTACCCAAGCCTGCCCACAAGTGCGCATCATGTGGAGATCCACGTCTCCGAAGACAGCATTCAAATCGCTGTAGATGGTTACGAACCCGCTGCGATCCGCGTATCCGACAGTAGTTACGCGGGCGGATCGATCGGGATGAAGGTAAAGTCCGGAACGGCTTACTTTCAGGACGTGTACGTAACCCCAATGGCGGATTATTATACGGAGGAATACCGCCCGCAGTATCATTATAGCCCAATCCGAGGCTCGGCAAGCGATCCGAACGGATTGGTCTATTTCGAAGGGGAGTATCATCTCTTCCATCAGGACGGAGGCCAGTGGGCGCATGCGGTAAGCCGGGATCTGGTGCATTGGAACAGGCTGCCGATCGCACTGCCTTGGAACGATCTCGGACATGTCTGGTCGGGTTCCGCCGTAGCCGATACAACGAACGCTTCAGGTCTGTTCGGGGATTCCGGAGGCAAAGGACTCATTGCCTACTACACATCCTTCAATCCTGATCGGCCGGGCGGAAATCAGAAAATCGGACTGGCTTACAGCACCGATCACGGACGGACCTGGACGTATTCGAAGGAACGGCCGATCCTCATCGAGAACCCGGGCAAACAGGGCGAGGATCCGGGAGGATGGGATTTTCGCGATCCCAAAGTGGTTCGGGATGAAGCCAACAACCGCTGGATCATGGTGGTATCAGGGGGAGACCATATCCGCTTCTATATCTCCGACAATCTTGTCGATTGGACCTTAACGGACCGTTTCGGGTATGGGGAATATATCCGTGGAGGCGTGTGGGAATGCCCGGATCTGTTTCAGCTTGCCGTGGACGGCTCCGGTCAGCGCAAATGGGTGTTGATGATCAGCAGCGGCGCTAATCCGAACACCCAAGGCTCCGATGCGGAATATTTTATCGGCGATGTGACGCCAGACGGCAAATTTATGAATGATCATACGGCGGGGACCGTGCTGAGAACGGATTGGGGCAAGGAATTCTACGCCTCCATGTCCTTCTCCGACCTGCCGGACAATCGAAGAATCATGCTGGCATGGATGACGAACTGGGATTATCCCTTCAATTTTCCGACTTCGGGCTGGAAGGGTCAGCTGACCATCCCTAGAGAGTTGTCGCTCAGAACGACGAGTGAGGGAATACGTCTGCACCAGTCTCCAATCTCTGAGCTAGAAACCCTCCGGAATACGGTAATCCATGTGAATAACAGGGAAGTTACGGAGTCCTCGCAGAATGTGTTAAAGGGAATTCAGGCCGGCGCGTTTGAAATCGAGGCGGAAATCGAGATTCCATTAGACAGCAGCGAGCTGGAATTCGGCTTCCGACTGCGGGAAGGCGGCGGACAACAGACGGTGGTCGGTTATAACAACGCCACGCATCATATGTTCATAGACCGCTCGGCATCGGGAACCACGGATTTCTCCAACCTGTTCACGACCGAACACAAAGCTTTGCTGCACCCCGTAAATAGAGTGGTTAAGCTGCGTATTTATGTCGATGAATCTTCAGTGGAGGTGTTTGGCAATGACGGAAGCGTTGTGTTCTCGGACGTTATTTTTCCGGATCAGGCCAGACGGGGGATGAGCTTCTACACCCAAGACGGCCAAGTGAAGCTGAAGTCCCTTAAGGTGCATGAGCTGGATTCCGTGTGGAGGCCTCTTGATCCATCGGAGCCTGCTTCCCGCATCCTAATGGATTCATACGAGCTGGAGCTGTCCCAGGGACAGACCGAATCGCTGTACGCAACTGTGGATCGTGTCCGGGGTAAGGGGAAAAAACCTCTGGTATGGACATCCAGTCATCCCGATACGGTCCGGATTGTTTCATCCGATGACACTCATGCCGTATTAAAAGCGGTGAATGCGGGAGAAGTCATCATTACCGCCTCGACTCCAAACGGAAAAATATCGGCGAGCACCCGCGTGTTGGTCACGAGCGGAACATTTCTGACGAATCTGACGGGGTGGAAACCGGATTTTAAGGCTTCGAAGTGGGTCGTTACGGAGCATGGAATCCGGGGCAGCCATCCAAGCGATGCCAATTATATGGCGGAAGAGAAGGCCGGCGACTTCACGTTTGAAGGCGACATGCGGCTTGGGGAAGCAGGCGGTGCAGGATCCATGCTGTTTCGGGCAAGCGAGGATGGCCGCAGTGGATATTATCTGAATCTGGACCCTGGTATGAAGGCTGTTCGACTCTTTTACAAGATTGAAGGTCGATTTGAGGAACGTCAGGTACTGGCCAAAGTCCCTGAATTTATCCAAGGGGGAAGAACCTATCACCTGAGGATTGAAGCGAAAGGTCCGCATATTCAGGTCGACGTGGACGGGAAGAAGGTGATCGATGTGATGGACGGGACATTTGCCGAAGGGAATTTTGGCGTCAATGTGTTCGGCGGACAGGCTTCCTATCAAAATGTCTACGTCCGTCATTCGTCTGAAGCTCATCTTACGAAAACCAGCTTCACGAACGAAGCCGTGAACCAAGTGATCTATGCCGAGAAATCCGTAAACGGCGAACCCGTTACCGTGAAGGAATCAGCGGGTACGGGCAACCCGCTATGGCTATTGGTACCAACAGGAGAGGAAGGCACCTATTCCATTCGCACGCCGGAAGGGAAGGCTTTGGATGTCGATACCGGGCAGAACCGGATTCAGCTATACACGTATCTCGGTTATAACAATCAGCGATGGAGAGTGAAACGTCAGGAAGATGATACGGTCTCCATCCTATCGGTGCACGATGACCGGGCCCTTGCCGTGAATGCTGACGGTGCGGGGCTGGAATTGAATGTGCCGGATGCCGCTTCGGATCGTCAGAGGTGGCGGCTTGGCAATGAAATGGAGGGATCGATCATCGAATAAGGGAAAGAGCTGCCGATGCCGGCAGCTCTTTTTTTCGGGGATGGATAAACCGATTGTTTGGCAAAGGTAGATCCGTCTCCTATAGGAACATCGGGACGGGATAAAAGGGTGACGCTCCGTGGTGAGTGTGATAATCTAGAAGAGTTACTAGATTGATAGAAAGCATGGGATACACCGTGTGCACGAAGATGTAACAAACGGTAATTTTGGAACCAAAGGGGTTAAACCTATGACAGATTTATTAATGTACGAGCGTGAGTATTGGAGCCGTTATATACATATTGCAGGTATTGACGAAGTAGGCCGCGGCTGTTTGTTCGGCGACGTGGTCGCTGCGGCGGTCGTTTTGCCGGAGGGGTTAGTGATTGAAGGGATTAACGATTCAAAAAAACTCAGTGCCAAGAAGCGGGAAGCCCTCTACGACCTTATCATGGAACAGGCGCTGGCGGTGGGTGTCGGTTTGGTGGATGCAGAAACGATTGACCGAATCAACATCAAACAAGCCGCAAGGCTTGCCATGAAGATGGCCATCGAGCAATTGGTTGTGACTCCCCAGTTTCTGCTTGTTGATGCCGAGAAGGTGGATTGCGATATTCCCCAGCGTGCCATCATCAAAGGAGACGCCAACAGCCAGTCCATCGCGGCAGCCTCCATTATTGCCAAGGTCACCCGCGACCGATTGTGCGAAGGGGAATGGGAGGAGCGTTATCCTGAATACGGAATCGCCGTACATAAAGGCTACGCCACCAAGTTTCACCGGGAGCAGCTGCAGCTGCACGGACCTACAGCCATGCATAGAAGAAGCTTTCTGAAAAATATGGAGATTGAGCAATTGTCCCTATTCTAGATTTCGATGCAGCCCGCCCTCGTCAAAAGGCGGGCTGCTGCCGATATATAAGGTAAACAGAAGGTGTGGGAGGAACTATCGTGAACATCGGATCGTTGATTCGCGGACTCCTGGGTGAGCAGAAGCCGGGAGACGCCAAGACGTTGGAATTAAAGCCGGGTCAGGTCGTTCGCGGTGTCGTTATGAACGTATCGGAAGACGGGCAGGAAGCCGTGGTGCAGATCCAGGGCGTTCAAGTGAAGGCGAAGCTGGAAACACCGCTTCGAGCCGGGGAAACAGCCCTTCTGCAGGTTCAGCCGCCGGGAGAGGGAGGGACGGCCGTTCTCAAGCCGCTCAGTCAAACGCCGGGACAGCCGCTGTCCCCGTCATCCATGGCTGAGGTGCTGGATTTTGCGGGTCTTCCGGATACGAAGGAGAACCGCGAAATGATCCGGGGCATGCAGAATGCTGGAGTTCCGCTGACGAAGGACAATATCGCCATGTTCCGAGAAGCATTGGCCGTGAAGCCTCCGCAGATTCCCGCGGCGGAATGGGCGGAGTCGGCTGCGATCGCGTTTCACCGCGGCCTGCCGATTACCCCCGAAAGCGTGAAGGGACTGCATCAGGCTGTGTTCGGACCCCAGCTGCATCAGCTGCTGCAGTCGCTGGAGCAGCAGCTGGCGTCCGCTTTAAGCAACGGTACCGGAAACGCAGCCGCTGCGGGGAAAAATGCAGCATCCGCTGCGCCTCCGACGGCAGCTGGCGGAGAAGGAGCCGCTGCCGCTCAGCAGCAAGCAGCAGCGGCGAACGGTGCCGCTGGCAGTACAGCGCAGGCCGGTTCAGGTCAGCAGGCGCTGCTGACCAAGCTGCAAGGCCTGCTGCAGCAGCTGCGCGGCGAGCTCGCGCAGCCATGGGCCAGCGGCGGCACGGCAACGCCTGCCGCCGGACAACCCGCCGCCGTGCCCACGGGGCCGGCGGCAGCTCTAGGCGAAGGGGCCGCAGGCCCTTCGCCAAAGCCGCCCACCCCCGGCGCGGAGCCGTGGGTGGGGCGGCTCTTGAAGCTGCTCGGTGCGGAGCACGAGCAGCAAGCCCTGCGCGGGGCCGGTACGGGCCCCGCGGGCGAAGCGGCGCGCACGGGCAGCGCCGCAGCACCTGCCGGGCAGCCGGGGGCCGGGCTGCCCGGCAGCGGCACGGCCGCGGGCGCGGCTCCCGGCGCCGCCGCGCCTGGAGCGAATGCGACAGTGCCCGCACCCGCTCCTGCTCCAGCTGCGGGAGCTGCTGCACCGCCGCCCCCTGCAGCTCAGCCAACCGCTGCTGCTGCAGGTCAAGCAGGCGGACAAGCGGGATCCCTGCCAGCAACCCCTGCCCCTGGCAGCAGTGGCTCAGCAGCGATTACACCAGGGGCCCTCGCCACGCCAGGGAGTGCGGCGAATGCGAACCAGCAAGCTGTCCCGAATGCTCAGGCCGGTGCCGTGAATCAGCCGGGCTTAACACAGCCGGTTGTGCCATCCGGCCAGCAGAATATCGCCTTAGGCGTACAGCAAGCCGTCATGGCCTCAACGCCATCGGGTGAATCGGCGCTTGCCCTGCAAGACACACTGAAGGGAGTATTGCTTCAGGTGTTATCCAGTCAGGATGCGCCGCCCGCCCTAAAGGAAGCGGCACAGCAAGTCGTTCAGCATTTAACGGGCCAGCAGCTCTTGCTAAACACCGATCGAACGGCTCCGTTCGCACAGGTCACGATGTTCATACCCCTGCATGGGGCCGACGGGGAACAGACTGCATCCGTACATATTCAATCACGCAGAGGCCGCAGAGGTGAGCTGGATGCAACCAACTGCAGGCTGTTGTTCGACTTGGACATGAAATTTCTGGGTCCGACCTTGATCGATGTGCAGGTCGTTGACCGGATTGTCAGCCTTAACTTTCGGAATGATCAAAGTTATGCCGCTGAGCTGTTTGAGGGGAAAAAGGAAGAGTTGGCTCAGGCTGTTTCGTCTATCGGCTACCAATTGCTCAGCGTAAAAACAGAACCGCTGCCCCAAGCTGCGCCGCCTACTTCAGACACGTCCGTGCAGGGAACGGCAGCAGAATACACCCCGCAAACCTACAAAGGGGTGGATATGCGAATATGAATAAGCTTGAGAAAGAGCAAGGGGAACTAACGGCCATGAAAAAGGCGGTCGCCCTTAAATATACGCCCGGCGAGAGCGAAGCGCCGGTTGTGGTTGCCAAAGGACAAGGGAAACTGGCGGAGTCTATATTAGACAAAGCCAAAGAGCATGGCGTCCTTGTCCAGGAAGATGCCGCTTTGGTGGAGATTCTCTCCAAGCTGGATCTGGATCAGCAGATTCCGGAGGAATTGTACCAGCTGGTTGCGGAAGTGCTGACATATGTTTATCGTGCGGATCGTCAAGCGAAGGATGGAGGGATAATGCCGTAATGACCTCGCCATCCGGAAAAAAGGACAACCGCAAACAAAAGGGAGCGGCTGCCGAAGAGCTGGCGGCCGCTGCCCTGATTGAAAAAGGATACCGGGTTCTGGACCGGAATTGGCGCTGCCGCACCGGAGAATTGGACATCGTTGCCGAAACAGGGGAGACCCTTGTGGTGATTGAGGTCAGAAGCCGGAGCGGAACGACCAGCTTCGGTACGCCTTCCGAGTCCGTGAATGCCCGCAAAGTGATGCAGGTCCGGAACACGGCCCAGCAGTACGTTCATCATAAGCGTTATTATGAACGGCCGATCCGGTTTGATGTTATCTCGGTTATGCTTCGGGCAGATCTGACGCTTGTCTCGATGGATCATATCGAGAATGCATTTTAGATGGATGCGATCCGAAGAATCCATAAGAATTACAATAAAGAAGAAGGTGATAGGAGCTGAGCTCCATCACCTTCTTTGCGTAGGACAGGTTATTTATTCAATAGGAGCAAGCTTCCAGACCGTTGTTATCCAGATCATAAAAAGTGAAATAGGTTGCGCCGTACTCCAGGATGGTATCGACACGTACTCTGTTTTCTTTCAGATGCTGATAAGCCTCTTCGACATTGGAGACATAAAAATTAAACAGGGCATGTCGCGGCTCGAAGTACTTCGCTTCCCCCGTGGGCTAAAGACTACATTTCATAAACGAGTTGTTTCTTCGGCGGTGATATATTGTCGATCCAGCTGACGATATTGAATCGCTTCTGCAACGTGCTGGCTTTGTATTTCATCGGATGCCTCCAAATCGGCGATGGTTCTGGCCAGCTTCAGGATGCGGTCGTAAGCGCGCATGCTCAGGCCCAGCGTATCGATTGTCGCTTGCAGAAGCTCTGCCGAGTCCTTGTCCAACATGGCATGCTTCCTCAGGAAGCTGCCGAACAGTTCACTGTTCCAGCTGAACGGGAGCCTGCTGTAGCGTTTCAATTGAATCGTTTGTGCCGCATAGACTTGATCCCGCATTTGCTCGGAGGATATAGGTGTCGCGTTTCCCGGCCACTCCTTGGGCCGCGGCACGTCCACTTGAAGGTCGATCCGATCCATCAAGGGCCCCGATATTCTAGCGCGGTATTGAGCAATTCGTGTAACGCTGCACGTGCAGCGCTGATGGGGGTGATCACTGCCGTAATAACCGCACGGACAGGGATTCATCGAACAAGCGAGCATGAAATGCGCCGGGAAGGTAAATACCGCCCGTGCCCGGCTGATGGTTACTTCACGATCCTCCAGGGGCTGTCGCAGCACCTCCAGCACATGCCTCGAGAACTCAGGAAGCTCGTCCAGGAACAGGATGCCTTTATGGGCCAGACTGACTTCCCCCGGCTTCGGAATGGTGCCGCCTCCGATGAGCCCGCCGGCCGAAATGGTATGGTGAGGAGACCGGAAGGGACGTCTTGTCATCAACCCATCGGATGGCTTTAGCTTTCCGGCAGCGCTGAAGATTTTCGTTGTAGTCAACGCTTCTTGATCCGCCAGCGGCGGCAGTATGGTAGGGAGGCGCTTCATAAGCATCGTTTTTCCAGTACCCGGGGGCCCAATAAGCAGAATGTTGTGCATGCCTGCAGCTGCGATGGTCAAGGCGCGTTTGATATGCTGCTGACCGATTACATCTCTATAGTCTTCCAGCTGCTTGTCCTGCAGGCCGTCCCCTTGTGTTTTGCTTAAATGCGTTGACCGATCATATTTGAGCTTGGACAGCGAAACGGTATAGCTTGTAGCTCCCCCAGTTTCACTATTATGGCTGTGATCATCGGGTCCTTCCTGGACAAGCTCCTTTAAATGCTGGAGCTCATAAACCTCGATTCCCCCGATCAATGCGGCTTCCGGAGCATTTTCGCGCGGAAGAAGAACTCCGGCATACCCTTCCTTTTTCGCTTGCTCTACCATGGGCAATACCCCTGTAATGGGCCTAAGCGTACCATCCAGAGCAAGTTCGCCCAGGATCAACATTTGTCCGGCATTCGCAAAGGTCCATTGCTCGCTTGTTAGCAATATGCCGACGGCGATCGCCAGATCGAAGGAAGAGCCCTCTTTGCGCAGATCTGCCGGTGCAAGATTGACGGTTATCCGTTTTAAGGGATAGGTAAAACCGCAGTTCTTAATTGCTGCCCGTACCCGCTCAATCGATTCGCGAATGGAGGAATCGGGCAGACCGATGATAGAGGTTTGGGGCAGCCCGTTCGCCAGGTCCACCTCCACCTGGATGACAACGCCGTCAATGCCGTGCAAGCAAGCGCTATGAAGTTTTCCGTACATAAATGAAAGCACCTCTCTTCAGATATCAGTGGATTGAATCGAAATAGAACATCCAAGATTCGAAAAGGGTGCTTCCTCATTTTCGCTGGGTAACTCTAGTCCGTATTGTAAAAGTTTACCTCCCGCATGTCAATTTATGATCATATACCAAAACCTCGTCGAGCAGGTAAGAGCCCAGTCTTGATGTCATTAAGCCGCATATTGGATCAAGATCGATGAAATTATTTCAGTTGGATGGGAATTTATGAAAAAAAAGAAAAGAACCCAATATCTACGGATTCTTTCCTTAAGTTAAATAGTTGAATTATTGTTAAGCCAAACGCTCAATAACAATAGATGCACTTACGGTTGGCGTACCTCCACCGATAGCGCTTTGTAAAGTTAATGCCCCCATATTGTCCATACGGTTCAGGGTCAAGACCCCGCCAGCTGTTAAAAAGGCAACTACCTGGCCTTGGTATGGCTGATTGCCTGCATTCGTTCCATAATTGCTGCAAGGAACCAGGGCTGGAACTGCCGGACCGGCTGCATCTGGATCAAAGAACAAACCAAATGCATTCACACCCGGGGTTGGGAATACCTCCCAACTTATATTATATACGCCTGTTTCATTGACAGTAAATGTTGAAGGAGCAGTGAACGTAAGGGCTGTTCCTCCAATTATAGGAGGATTGTTGAAGGTTACTGCGCCTCCTTGAGCACCAGGTGCTGGAGCAGCGGCGGGAGATTGCGTTTCCGTACTACATACAAAAGCAAATGCTGAAACGCCGGCCGGCCCTGTCGCTCCAGTTGCTCCAGTTGCTCCAGGGGCTCCAGCGGGTCCAACAGGCCCTTGAATTCCTTGAGCTCCAGGAAGTCCTTGTGCTCCGACCGGTCCTTGAGGTCCTGGAATACCTTGTGCTCCGGCAGGTCCTTGAGGCCCTTGAGGCCCTTGAGGCCCTTGAGGTCCAGGCACAGGTGTTACATTGATTCTAGGTGGCGGGCAGGAAAGATTGATAACCTTTCTCTTTTTACACACGATTTCTTTTTTCTTTTTCCCTTTACAACACGAGAGATTTCTTTTTAGTGGTTTTTTGTGTAATTTTCCAATAGAACTTTTCAATATGAGCACCTCCTTAGGATGTACTTGCAGGATATGTCACATAACCTGAGAATGAATAGATGGCTACCTAAGGAATTAATAGTCTCAAGTCCATTTATCCAAAAAGGGGCGATTGTAACTCGATGTTCATCAGTCAATTTAAATTAAAGAATGTATTGCCCAGTCAATCAAGGTCTTATTTGTGTTAGATAAAGTGAACGTTTCAGTGCACCTCATAAGTCAAGATCCGTTTTCGGATCTTGACTTTTTTTTTCAAATACTTATGAGATTTCTACCAATTTTCTTTCTTATTAGAGACGAAGATGGGGTTGCTGGGCAATATGATTGATTGCTTTCATTCAATAGGTTAAGACCCAGCCACGGCGCGGGATTTGAACGGTGAATGTACCATGGTTCAGAAAGTTGTCACTTTTTCAGAATCGTAGCTTCAGGCAATAACGGGAAGGAATGTAAATAGTCAAAACACGGGTCCGGCAAGTAGAATCAAAATCATAAACGACATGCTGCCTTAAGAGCGGCTGGCGTAACATCATCAATACATAAGGGAGAGGGTTGCGTGAAAGTTTGGAACCGAAAGCTCGGGTTGGTGGCATTGGTCGCCGTTATAACCGGTACAGTATTGAGCGGCTGCTCAAAAGAGAACGCGGTAAAAGAGGAGAATCCTGAAAGCGCCGCCTTAGGCAAGGAAGTCGCACTAGAAATGATGACCTTCTCTCATACGAATTGGCCCTATAAGGAAAACTGGCCGATTTATAAGTACTTAAAAGAAGAAACCGGCATCTCCTTCAAGGTACAACCCGTAATGAGCGATTACACCACAACGATGAACCTGGCAATATCCTCGGGCGAGATACCGGATCTTATGATGGTTAACAGCTTGAATGCCGCCAATACGCACGGGGCCAGCGGAGCGTTTGTCGACTATTTCGAGCATCTGGATCAGATGCCAAACTATAAGAAGTTTCTCGATGATCATCCGGAAGTGAAAGCAGCTGTTCTGTCTCCTGAGGGAAAGAACTATTTTATGCCGTTGTATGGACTTGAGCAGCAATCCAGGCGGTCATGGCTTTACCGGGACGACGTATTCGAGAAACACAATCTGACACCGCCGACGACTTACGACGAGCTGTATACGGCCGCGAAAAAATTAAAGGAATTGTACCCGGACAGCTTTCCGATTGCCGTGTTTAACGGTTTGAGTCCGCTGGTCAATATGGCACCTGCGTTTAATACCAACAGCAGCTACTATTACGACTTCGAGAAGAATGAATGGCGCTACGGTCCGACAGAGGACAACTACAAGAAAATGGTTGAGTATATGAATAAATTTTACACGGAGGGATTGGTTGCGCCTGACTTCATGGCGCATAAACGTAAGCAATTTAATGATCTGCTGCTTCAGAACAAATCGTTTATTGCCAGCGATTATATCGGCATCATGGACGAACTTCCGTTAATGCTTGGGGATAAGGCATCCGAGTTTAGTCTCGATTATATGGTTCCTCCTGTTGGAATCCCGGATGGCAAGTCGCACAACGTATTTGCCGGATTGCAGTCCGACGGCTTTGCGGTGGCGGCAAATTCCAAGGAGCGGGATCGGCTGCTGCAGTACCTGGATTTCTTGTTCTCTCCCGAAGGAATTGAGCTGGCAACCTGGGGCAGGGAAGGGGAGACATTTACAACCGGGAACGGGGTTCGCAAATTCAATACGGATTACAAAGAGTTCGGCGACTTGAGAACCAAGACGGGGATCGCAACAATCGGAGCACATACGGTATTGGATATGACGGCTTACGAGTCCATGTATTCCCCAAAAATGCGGGAAGCGATGAAAATCGCGCCGGACCATGAAACGAAACCGCAGCCAAGGCTTGCCTATACGAATGAAGAAAATGAAGTGCTGAGCATGGTCGGCGAAACCGTGAAAAAGTTCCATGAGGAGCAGATTGCCAAGTTCATTTTAGGACAGAAACCGATGGATGATTGGGATGCTTACGTTAATGAAATAAACAAGCTTGGCGTGCAGCAGGTGCTGGATGTTCATAAAAGTGCTTATGAGCGGACGCAAAAGTTCTTGAATGAAGCTAAGTAATTTAAACGGAACGCCATGCTGTTGGATGAACGCAGTGGCTCTCTTTTACGGACCGGCTCTTCGGATGCGTTTCAAGCCCGGTCCCGGTCCGCAAGGGGAGCGGCTTGCAGATACAGCATGGATTTCGCTGCAAAAGGAGGAATCGTTTTTTGCAAGCACAGAATCCGGGTTTCTTGACGAAAGTGAAGCGGGACAAATACCTGCTGCTGCTGCTTCTGCCCTGTGCTCTTTATTACATCATCTTTAAGTATGTTCCCATATTCGGCATTTCGATCGCCTTTATGGACTACAACTTATTTAAGGGGATCACGGAGAGTGACTGGGTGGGTTTTAAATATTTCAGCATGTTTTTTAGTACGCCTGACTTCTGGCCTGTTCTCAGAAATACATTCCTGCTGGGCTTATACAAGCTGATCTTCGGCTTTCCAGCCCCCATCATACTTGCGTTACTCATCAATGAAGTGAGCAAATCGTTTTTAAAACGGTTTGTCCAGACGGTCAGCTATCTTCCACACTTTATATCTAACGTGGTTGTAGCGGGGATCGCGGTTATGTTCCTGTCTCCGACAGGCGGGGTGGTCAACCAGCTGCTGAGTGCCATCGGACTCGAACGAATCAACTTTTTGGTTGAGTCCGCCTGGTTCAGGTCGATTTATGTAACGACCGACGTATGGCAGCATATTGGATGGGGGACCATTATCTATTTGGCTGCTTTGACGGCAATCGATCCGCAATTATACGAAGCGGCACGGATAGATGGGGCTAATCGGTGGAAGCAGGCGCTGAACATTACACTTCCCGGCATCGCGCCGGCAATCGTGATCATCTTGATACTTGATATCGGAAAAATACTGGAGATCGGCTTTGAGAAAGTATATCTGCTTGCGACTCCGGCCACCTACGAGACAGCCGATATTATATCCACCTATGTGTACAGGGTCGGCTTAACGCAAGGCAACTACAGTTATGCCACGGCGATTGATCTGTTTACCGGCATCATCAGCTTTATTTTCATTATTGCGGCCAATTCGTTTAGCCGGCGAGTTAGCGGAAGCAGCATCTGGTAAAGGAGGAACGTGATGAAACCGAAATGGAATTGGTTTGACGCGCTCAATGCCTTGATTCTTTCCGGAATTGTGATGGCGTGTCTATACCCGTTTGTTTATATGCTGGCCGTGTCCCTTAGCGATTCCGCATCGATCGCCTCCGGGGAAGTGTGGTTATGGCCGAAGGGCTTCAACCTGGATATGTATCAGTATGTGTTCGAGGACGGACGGGTGCTGAAAGGATATAAGAACACGCTGATTTATGTGATTACAGGGACCGCCATTTCTTTGATTGTCACGGCACTTGGGGCTTATGCGCTGTCCAAGACCAAGATGGTCATGGGCAAACCGATCCTGATGCTGATCGTCTTTACGATGTTTTTTAACGGCGGGATGATTCCGACGTTTCTGGTCGTGAAGGAGCTTGGCTTTGTCAACACCCTCTGGGGCATGGTGCTGCCCGGTGCGGTAGGCACCTGGAATCTGCTCATCATGCGAACTTTTTTCATGGGCATGCCTCAAGAGCTCGAGGAATCCGGGAAAATTGATGGACTGTCTGAGATCGGGATTTTCTTCCGGATTGTGCTCCCGCTCTCCAAGCCGGTGCTGGCCACCATCGGCTTGTATTATGCCGTCGGAATGTGGAATAACTTCATGGGGCCGCTGCTGTATTTGCGGGATGCCGATATGCAGCCCCTCCAGGTGATTTTAAGAAACATCGTGCTGTCAGGGCAATTGACGGGAACGGACGGTCCGGTCGTGGGTGATATCGTGGTGGTGGAGGATGGCTTGAAATTCGCTACCATTATGGTGTCCACCTTGCCGATCCTGCTTGTTTATCCGTTTATACAGAAGTATTTTGTAAAAGGGGCTTTGATTGGCTCTGTTAAAGGTTAAAGCGGCCGGCCGCTCACCTGTGTGTTATCGGACCCAGTTGGTTTTCCGGTAATCACCCGGTGTTTGGCCGGTTATTTTTTTGAACATGCGGATAAAGGAAGTGACATTTCGGTACCCGATCCGGTTGCCTACTTCCTGAATCGGCATGTTCGTCGTCTCCAGAAGTACTTTCGCTTTTGCTATTCGAATCGCATTCAATTGGTCGCTGAAATTGCTCCCCGTCTTCTCTTTAATATACCCGGACAGATAAGTAGGCGACATGTTGAGTTTATAGGCAAGCTGCTCAAGTGATATTTCTTCAGCGTAATGGGACTCCAGATAATGAATGACATATTGAATAATATCGTAATGTTCCTCCCGTTTCAGACGGATCGCATGGGTTGCATGGGCAAGCTCGTCGAGAAGGGCTTCCCGGTATTGCTCGGGGGTTACGCTGCAAGCAAGCCTTTCGGCGTAATCCGGAAGCGCGTCGATGTTGATTTTCAGCAGTTCTACTGTTCTTCTCATGCGGACCGATACCGATTTGGCAAAGTGGCTTAGTTGATCGGCCGTGGCCTCTTGTCTCTGCAAACGATCCAGGGCGCGCTCAATGAGCGATTGGCAGCTGCTCTCGTTGCCGGCCTGTAAATTCACGTAAAACTCATGTTCCTGCTCGGCAGTGAATCCTGTTACATCTTCACGGCGTTCCTTCTCCCAGATAATCTGGGTTTCCTCAATCGGCATGGCTTGTTGCAGGAGCGACATGGCTTCTGCATAAGCCCGGTCAAAATCAGAGGTTTGCTGGAATACGGACGAAACCGCAATATTCACGAGATAGGTGCTTTGATCTTGATCAAAAATCTGTTTGAGCTGACTGAGACACTGCTGCAGCATGTCCGTTTTTTCTTGTGTATACACAATGGATAAAATTTGCTTCCCCTCCATCTGAAGGGTGTGCGATAGGGGAAACGATGCTTGTATCTGCAGCGTGATCATATCTTTGATCTTGCCGGTTGCCCGTGTCATTAAGGCATCAAGCTGACGAGAAGGGACGTGCCGGTACCTCAACTGATATACGAGAACCATGAATGCACCCTCGCCGACCCAAAGCTCTTTGGAAGCGGAGGTATCAAGGGCAATGTTTTTGAACTGGGCCAAATAATGGTAGCTGGTCAACAACGGTTTGGTATGGTCCATCCATTCCTTGATGATCTTCCGTTCATGCTGCAAACCCTTCAAGTGGTTGGAGATGGCGCTGAATTCGGCAATGCTCCCTTGATATAGCTCCATCTCCGCCTGCCCCAGTCCCGTTACCATTCTCTTGAGCGGCCGATTGATTGTTCGGGAAAATATCCAGGATGCCATAATCCCAATGAGCAGGGTAGCTGCAAATAACAGTACGGCTATCCAGTTCATACGGCTGATGCTTTGGTTGAGTTCGTTATGCGGAATAATGGAGATGTAGGTAAGGCCGGAACGGGAGCCCTTTTCGAAAAAGTAATAGGATCCCTTCTCGATCATCCATTCCGAGTGGCCGTCCCATTCCGGCAGTGGCTGGGATTTCTCATCCGGGGCGGATTCGTACAGGGTTGCTCCCTCCGAGTCCACCAGCAGAAAACGGGAACCGGCCATGCCTTTATAGGATTCATACCAGCTTTTCATATTTACGAAAGCTATGATCTTCCAGGGGCTGCCCTGTCCGTTCGTAAGTAGAGGCATCAACTGAAGCTCATTCTTCTCTGTCCCGATGGAGAAAGTGCTGCTGGGGAACATTTGCAGAAAGCCGTTTGTGTGATCGCTCCGTTTCCAGAACTCGTACGGATAGGCGTCGCTTATGTAGTAATGGTTAAACATGCGGTCATCATCGACGATGCCATCCCGTTCAAGCAGGAAGGACTGATTCTGGTAGTAGATCATGACATTGCTCAAGTGATAGTAAGGCTGGCTTACCAGGGTCCGGATCTGATCCATCACCATATCCACCTGCAGATAATCGATGCCTTTCTTTCCGCCGGAATCGGCCTGCCTGCTGATATTGCCGACAAATTCATCGTGCTGAAGGTTGAGGAGGAGATTCTTCCAAGTGGAGTATTGTTTCTCAAAATGATCTACGGTATTTCGAATCAGGGTCAGATTGTATTTGACAATTTCATTGTGAACATGACGGGAGTAGAATGTCATCGACCATAGGTTGTAGGAGGAGAGCAGGAAAATCACGACGAGAAAATACACCAGCATTTTGACAAATAATGAATGCAGCGGGAAAAATGACTTCAACCAACTCATGCTGAATCTCCTTATGAATGCGTTCACTAATCTTTCAATCATTCTAACGGATAGCAGAAAAAGGATAAAGAGTTTTATTTTGCGTCACAAGTTTATCTCAAACAAAAAGGCATTTAATGGTATAATAGTAATGAATGTACCAAATATTATGGGGATGGGAGAGGGGAATCGGATGACCGTATTATGGGGAAATATCATCACTACACTAGTTGCAGGATTGTTAGGCATTGCCGTTGTCGTATTGGGGATTATCGGATTGATAAGCTTTGCACGAAAAAACAAATAATTTTACATATTTCTCCAATTTATATCTGGAAGGAATCATACCCATGCCAAATCGAGTGGATAAACGGTGAACTTTTTAAGGTAAGCGTTTTAAAAACATGTTACAATAGCTTGGGTTTAATATATAAAGGTTGACAGGGAAATCTTTCATAGATTCGTTCCGTGTTAGCCAGCCTTGTTCCAGTCATGTTGATAGGAGGATTCGAGAATGAATATCCATGAATATCAAGGAAAACAAGTACTGAAGCAATATGGAGTAGCTGTTCCGAACGGCAAGGTAGCGTTTACGGTAGAAGAAGCAGTTGAAGCTGCACAATCTTTGGGCAGTCCCGTAACCGTTGTCAAAGCACAAATCCACGCAGGCGGTCGGGGTAAAGCCGGCGGCGTTAAAGTGGCGAAGAACCTGGATGAGGTTCGTGCTTATGCTGAAGAAATTCTGGGCAAGGTGTTGGTGACTCACCAAACGGGTCCGGAAGGCAAGGAAGTCAAGCGTCTCCTCATTGAAGAGGGCTGCGATATTCGCAAAGAGTATTATATCGGTGTGGTCGTTGACCGTGCTACCGGCCGTGTCGTTTTGATGGCGTCCGAAGAAGGCGGAACCGAGATCGAAGAGGTTGCAGCAGCAACTCCCGAGAAGATTTTCAAAGAGGTCGTAGATCCAGCGATCGGACTTCAAACATTCCAAGCACGGAAATTAGCGTATTCCATTAATATTCCGAATGAACTGGTAGGGAAAGCCGTTCAGTTCATGCTGGCCTTGTATAAGGCATTCGTAGAGAAGGATTGCTCTATCGCTGAAATCAATCCGCTTGTCGTAACCGGTGACGGAAACGTCATGGCTCTGGATGCCAAACTCAACTTTGATTCCAATGCGCTGTTCCGTCATAAAGACATCCTTGAACTGCGTGACCTGGACGAAGAAGATGAGAAGGAGATCGAAGCATCCAAATACGACTTGAGTTACATAGCTCTGGATGGCAACATCGGCTGTATGGTTAATGGTGCCGGTCTTGCCATGGCTACGATGGACATCATTAAGTACTATGGCGGCGACCCTGCTAACTTCCTTGATGTTGGGGGCGGTGCAACAACGGAGAAGGTAACGGAAGCCTTCAAGATTATTTTGTCCGATCCTCAAGTAAAAGGAATTTTTGTCAACATTTTCGGTGGTATTATGCGCTGTGACGTTATTGCTACCGGTGTTGTCGAAGCAGCGAAACAGTTAGGACTGACTCGTCCGCTTGTTGTACGTTTGGAAGGAACGAACGTAGACCTCGGCAAGCAGATTTTGGCTGAGTCCGGTCTTAATATCGTACCTGCTGATTCCATGGCCGACGGAGCACAGAAGATCGTCTCCCTCGTTCAGTAATATTTCATTCCTGAAGGGGCATGGCACGATGGGCTTCTTAGCCCTGCCGTGCGGTTGCTTTCATTTTCAAATAACAATAGGGGATGTGAATCAATCGTGAGTATTTTGATCGATAAAAATACAAAAGTTATCACGCAAGGGATTACAGGTAAAACAGCCCTTTTCCATGCAAAAGGCGCCCTGGATTACGGTACACAGATGGTCGGGGGAACTTCACCCGGCAAAGGTGGAACCGAAGTCGAAATTACGCTTGAGAACGGCGAAACCGTCAAATTGCCGGTTTACAACACCGTTGAGGAAGCCAAAGCCAAAACAGGCGCAACCGCTAGCGTAATTTATGTGCCTCCGGCTTTTGCAGCCGATTCCATTCTGGAGGCTGTTGATGCCGAGATGGATCTGGTTATCTGTATTACGGAAGGCATTCCGGTGCTGGATATGGTGAAAGTATCCCGCTATATGGAAGGCAAGAAGACTCGTTTGATCGGACCTAACTGTCCGGGTGTCATTACACCGGGCGAATGCAAAATCGGCATCATGCCTGGTTACATCCACACGCCAGGACATGTCGGCGTTGTATCCCGCAGCGGTACCCTGACATATGAAGCCGTTCATCAGCTGACAGCTCGCGGCATCGGACAATCCTCCGCCGTAGGGATTGGCGGCGACCCGGTTAAAGGGACGGAGTTTATCGATGTATTGAGACTCTTTAATGAAGATCCTAACACCAAAGCGGTTATTATGATCGGTGAGATCGGCGGTACAGCGGAGGAAGAAGCGGCTGAATGGATCAAAGCGAACATGACCAAACCAGTGGTAGGCTTCATTGGCGGCGCAACGGCGCCTCCAGGAAAACGTATGGGCCACGCAGGCGCGATTATTTCTGGCGGTAAAGGAACAGCCAAGGAGAAAATCTCTGTACTTGAAGCTTGTGGTATCAAAGTAGCTCCTACACCTGCTGAAATGGGCTCAACCCTGGTTAGCGTGCTTGAGGAGAAAGGTCTTTTGGAGTCTTGCACGACTCACTAGAACAAGATTCTGATGCATGATTAGACTAAGTCAATGGTTTTTACTTGAGGTAAGCAACCTTTTATTTCCTAAACAGGAAATGAAGGGTTGCTTTTTTGTTTTCGATTTTATATTTTAAGGAGGTCCCGTTATGAAGGTGGACAGCTTACTGCTGATTGCATTGCATGAAAGCGAAGGTATCGGATGGAAGACCATTAACCGAATCATATCGAATGGCGAGCTGCATGAGGGGCTGCTGTCATATGATGCGAATGATTGGAGAGCCTGTGGTCTACCTGTCGAAAAAGCGAATAAGCTGGCCAAAGACTTTCCTTCCGTTGTCGAAAGTAAGCAGGTCGATCTGTCGAGTGCGGATCATGCCGGGTTTCGACAATATGAGGCCGGGGTATGGAATTTGACAAACCGTTCAAAAATACGTATTATAACAGCCCTTGATGATATCTACCCGGACACGTTAAAATCTTCGCCACAGGCACCCTGGGTGCTGTATTGCATAGGCGATCCTCATCTGCTGTCCAGGCCGGGGATTGCGATGGTAGGTACAAGAATGCCTACGGCATATGGGCGCAAGATTGCAACGATGTTATCCGAGGAGTTGGCAAGGGCAGGGTTCATGGTTGTCAGCGGCATGGCCAGAGGCATTGATAGCGTTGTCCACGATACGGCTTTGCGAAGCGGGGGACCGACCTTGGCAGTTCTTGGAGCCGGCATTGACGTTATATATCCACCGGAGAACCGATCGCTCTATGAAGAGATCGCGGCTAAGGGACTTATCATTTCGGAATACCCGCCCGGCACCAAGGCGCTCCCGGGATTCTTCCCGCAGCGAAACCGCATTATCGCGGGACTCACGCTAGGTACCGTGGTGGTGGAGGCGGATGCCCGCAGCGGATCGTTGATCACGGCGGATTTAGCTTTGGAGGCGGGAAGGGACGTGTTTTCCGTTCCGGGACCTCTCACTTCACCCAAGAGCAGAGGGACCCTGGATTTGATTAAGCAAGGGGCCAAGATGGTTACGGAAGCTAGGGATATAATAGAAGAATATGATTCCTGGTTGCCAAAAGTGGCCTCGGATACATACAATAAGGAGCGGCAGGCCCCTTGTCAGGAGCAACCGGATGTACTAGCCGGGTTGACAAATGACGAACGACAAATATACCATATGCTCGAACAGGGTCCCGGGTCGCTGGATGAGATGATCGAGCGAACCCGGTGGGATTTTGGACATTTGCATTCAGTTCTGTTATCTTTAATCATAAAAAAGCAGATTACCCAATTACCCGGTGCTATATATAAGATCATTTAATGGGAAAGTTTGAATGTTGGAGAGGAGGATGAACCTGTGGCGGATTCACTCGTCATCGTAGAGTCGCCTGCTAAGGCGAAAACGATTGGCAAATATCTCGGCAGCAAGTATATCGTGAAGGCTTCGATGGGTCATGTTCGCGATTTGCCGAAGAGCCAAATCGGGGTTGAAGTGGAAAACGACTTCAATCCGAAATACATTACGATCCGCGGAAAAGGTTCTGTCTTAAAGGAACTTAAGGATGCTAGCAAAAAGGTGAAAAAAGTGTACCTCGCAGCTGACCCCGATCGCGAAGGGGAAGCCATTGCATGGCATCTTGCGCATGCGTTGGAGCTGGATGATACTCAAAGCCTGCGGGTTGTATTTAATGAAATAACAAAAACGGCCGTGAAGGATGCCTTCAAAACGCCGCGCAAAATTAACATGGATTTGGTTAACGCGCAGCAGGCAAGACGTATCCTGGACCGCTTGGTTGGTTATAAGATCAGCCCTATTCTATGGAAGAAAGTAAAAAAGGGACTTTCTGCCGGCCGCGTTCAGTCGGTAGCCGTCAAAATCATTCTCGACCGCGAGAATGAGATAAGCGCTTTCGTTCCGGAAGAATATTGGACCATTACGGCCAAACTGGCCATTAAAGGAACCGCATTCGAAGCCAAATTTACGCAGCTTAACGGCGCGAAGAAGGAGCTGACCAATGAACAGGAAGTGAATGAAATTCTCGAAGCGATTCGGGATGCTTCCTTCCAAGTCGGCGAAGTAAAAGAGCGCGAGCGTCAGCGCCACCCGTCTCCACCGTTTACGACGAGCTCCTTGCAGCAGGAAGCTGCACGTAAACTTGGTTTCCGTGCTGCCAAGACTATGTCCGTTGCCCAGCAGTTGTACGAGGGCGTCGAGCTTGGCAAGGAAGGCACCGTCGGTTTGATTACCTATATGCGTACGGATTCCACACGCATTTCAGGTACGGCTCAAGAAGAAGCAAAAGAATATATCACCGAGAAGTATGGTGATCCGTTCGTTCCGGAGAGCCCGAGACAATACTCGAAAAAAGCAGCCAACGCTCAGGATGCGCATGAAGCGATCCGTCCTACTTCGGTGCTGCGGGATCCTGAATCCATGAAGCCGTTTATGAGCCGTGATCAGCTTCGCCTGTACAAACTGGTCTGGGAGCGTTTTGTGGCGAGTCAGATGTCTTCTGCTGTGCTGGATACGCTTTCTGTTGATATCACCGCTGGTAAAACGGTCTTCCGCGCAACCGGTTCGAAGGTTCGTTTCCCTGGATTCATGAAGGTCTATGTTGAAGGAAATGACGATGGGACGACGGAGGAAGACAAATACCTGCCAGAGCTTCACAGTGGCGACATTCTGGAGAAGCAGGATATTGAGCCGAAGCAGCACTTCACGCAGCCGCCTCCGCGTTATACGGAAGCACGGCTTGTCCGAACGCTGGAGGAGCTCGGCATAGGACGTCCGAGTACGTATGCACCGACGCTGGAGACGATCCAGAAGAGAGGCTACGTTGCCATCGAAGAGAAAAAATTCATGCCAACCGAGCTCGGTGAACTTGTCATCGAACAGATGGAGCAGTTCTTCCCGGAAATTCTCAATGTAGAGTTTACGGCGAACATGGAAGAGGACCTCGACCATGTGGAGGAGGGCTCCGAAGATTGGGTCAAAGTATTGGCAGAGTTCTATGAATCCTTTGAAAAGCGCCTTGAAGTAGCAGAGGAAGAAATGAAGGAAATCGAAATCGAAGATGAGGTTTCCGATGAGATCTGCGAAAAATGCGGTAAGCCGTTGGTGTATAAGCTGGGCCGTTTCGGCAAGTTTCTTGCCTGCTCGGGTTTCCCGGATTGCCGGAATACCAAGCCGATCGTGAAAGATATCGGCGTGGCGTGCCCGAAATGCAAGGAAGGCCATGTGGTGGAACGCCGGAGCAAGAAGGGGCGCATCTTCTTTGGGTGTGATCGTTATCCCGAATGTGATTTTGTATCATGGGATAAACCATCAACGAAGCCGTGTCCGAATTGCAGCAGTTTAATGGTAGAGAAGAAAAGCAAGCAAGGCATCAAGCTTCAATGTACTTCTTGTGATTATTCCGAAATGGTCGAGGAACAGGACGATGCAGCAGATTTGTAAGGCATACAGGGGGTAATGACGTTGACAGATTCACAAAGGGTTACGGTTATCGGTGCAGGGCTTGCAGGCAGTGAAGCTGCCTGGCAGATCGCTAGCCGTGGCGTACCCGTTACATTATATGAGATGCGGCCGGTCGTTAAGACGCCGGCTCATCATACGGACAAGTTCGCTGAGCTTGTATGCAGTAATTCGCTTCGGGCGAACGGTTTAACCAACGCAGTCGGGGTATTGAAGGAAGAGATGCGGATGCTAAACTCGCTTGTCATCGGTTCGGCAGATCGCAATTCCGTCCCGGCTGGGGGCGCATTGGCCGTTGACCGCGACGGTTTTTCGGGAGAAATTACGGAAACCCTGCATCAGCATCCTTTAATTGAGGTTGTAAATGAAGAAATTCAGCATATACCTGAAGAAGGCATCGTTGTTATTGCCACAGGGCCGCTGACTTCGCCCGCGTTGTCATCACAGATTCGTGAGCTGATGGGTGAGGACTATTTCTATTTTTACGATGCGGCTGCTCCAATCGTGGAAAAGGATTCCATCGATATGAGTAAGGTCTATCTGGCATCCCGTTATGATAAAGGCGAAGCGGCTTATCTAAATTGTCCCATGACGGAAGAAGAGTTTGACGCTTTCTATGACGCTCTTATCAATGCCGAAGTTGCTCAATTGAAAGAGTTTGAGAAGGAGATTTATTTCGAAGGCTGCATGCCGATCGAGGTCATGATGAAGCGCGGTAAACAAACCGCCTTGTTTGGCCCGATGAAGCCTGTTGGATTGGTGAACCCGCATACAGGCAAGCTGCCGCACGCTGTGGTGCAGCTCCGTCAGGATAATGCGGCAGGTACGCTTTACAACCTTGTCGGTTTCCAGACTCATTTGAAATGGGGCGAACAGAAGCGGATCATTTCCATGATTCCGGGACTCGAGAACGCCGAAATTGTGCGTTACGGTGTCATGCACCGCAATACGTTTGTCAATTCGCCTAAACTGCTGGAACAAACCTATCAGGTGAAAACACGGCCTAATCTGTATCTGGCGGGACAAATGACGGGTGTCGAAGGCTATGTAGAATCAGCGGCATCCGGATTGATTGCAGGGATCAATGCAGCAAGAGCAGCTCAGGGACAGGAAGGGATCGTATTCCCTCAGGAATCAACCATCGGGAGTATGGCCTACTACATAACCCATGCAGATCCTGATAACTTCCAGCCGATGAATGCGAACTTTGGTCTTCTTCCAAGTCTCGAGAAGCGCATTCGCAACAAAAAGGAAAAAAATGAAGCGCTTGCGAGCCGAGCTCTTGACGGAGTACGAGTATTTATTAATGCTAACGAACTAAATACAATCTAATCTTATTTTCTTAGGGAGGTCTTGCCATCATGGAAATGACTTTTCACGCCACTACGATTTGCGCGGTACGGCATAATGGCACAGCAGCTATTGCCGGCGATGGCCAAGTTACATTTGGTGAAAGTGTAGTGATGAAGCAGACCGCCAAGAAAGTGCGCCGTCTTTACCGGGGACAAGTTGTCGCCGGTTTTGCCGGTTCTGTGGCGGATGCAATCACGTTATTTGAGAAATTCGAAGGCAAGCTGGAAGAACACCATGGCAACCTGCAGCGTGCCGCTGTTGAGCTCGCGAAGGACTGGCGTCAAGACCGCGTGCTTCGCAAACTTGAAGCTTTGATGATTGTTATGGATAAAACAGGGATGCTGCTGATTTCAGGCGGCGGCGAAATCATCGAGCCCGATGATGATGTGCTGGCCATTGGGTCAGGCGGCAATTTTGCCTTGTCGGCAGGTCGGGCGCTTAAGCGTCATGCCGGACATATGGAAGCGAAAGACATAGCCAGAGAAGCGCTTCAGATCGCTTCTGAGGTGTGTGTCTATACCAACAGCAATATTATTGTCGAAGAGCTGTAAGGATGCCATACAGCAACATATAGCCATATCAGGGGTGGAGGTATTCGCGATGAGTAAAGAATCGATGACGCCAAGACAGATTGTATCCGAGCTGGATAAATACATCGTAGGCCAAAAGGACGCTAAAAAATCGGTCGCTGTAGCACTTCGGAACCGCTATCGCCGGAGTTTGCTTACGGATGACGAGCGGGATGAAATCGTACCGAAGAACATTCTGATGATCGGTCCTACCGGTGTCGGCAAAACGGAGATTGCGAGAAGGCTTGCCAAGCTGGTCCATGCACCGTTCGTCAAGGTCGAGGCGACAAAGTTTACCGAGGTTGGATATGTCGGCCGTGATGTGGAATCCATGGTCCGGGATCTGGTGGAAACCGCGATCCGGATGGTGAAGCTGGAACGTACCGAGAAGGTAAAGGACAAAGCCGAGGAAATGGCGAACGAGCGGATCGTTCAGCTGTTGGCGCCTTCAACCAAAGGCCAGAAGAGCCAGCGAAATCCCTTTGAGATGCTGTTTGGCGGTTCTAATAACGAGACCCAGGCCGAAGATGAGGATGCGGACGAAAAGGACGTTAGTCTCAAAGAGAAACGGAGACAGGTGCGCTTTAACCTGCTGTCCGGTAAGCTTGAAGACGAAACGATTGAGATTGATGTTGAGGATGCTGCTCCGAACATGTTTGATATGTTTGCGGGGCAGGGCAATGATCAAATGGGTATGAACATGCAGGAAATGTTCGGCAACCTGATGCCAAAGCGCACAAAGCGCCGCAAGCTGTCCGTCAAGGAAGCCAGGAAAGTGCTGACGCAAGAGGAAGCGGGCAAGCTCATCGATATGGATGATGTCATTCAGGAGTCCATTCGTCGGGCAGAGCAATCCGGCATTATCTTTATCGACGAGATCGACAAGGTTGCCAGCCAGGGCCGTCAATCGGGTCCGGATGTGTCCAGAGAAGGCGTGCAGCGCGATATTTTGCCTATCGTGGAAGGCTCAACCATTATGACCAAATATGGGCCGGTCAAAACGGATTTTGTCCTTTTCATCGCTGCAGGTGCTTTTCATATTGCGAAGCCATCGGATTTGATTCCCGAGCTTCAGGGGCGTTTTCCGATTCGGGTGGAGCTCAGCAGCTTGTCACTCGACGATTTTGTATCCATTTTGACCGAGCCGAAAAATGCGCTGACCAAGCAATACGTCAATCTGCTGCGTACTGAAGATCTTGAGGTTGAGTTTTCTCCGGAAGCGATACGGGAGATCGCCCAAATTGCTGCTTCGGTTAACCAGAACACGGAGAATATAGGTGCACGGAGACTTCATACGATATTGGAGAAGCTCCTCGAAGACCTGTCATTTGAAGCGCCTGAGTTGACGCTGGATCGCATGGTGATCACGCCGCAGTATGTCCGGGAGAAACTGGCCGGGATCGCCCAGGACCGGGACCTGAGCCAGTATATTCTGTAGTTGCATCCATATAGGTCTATCTGCCGGGGTATGCGAAAGGAAATAATTGTCGATATTCATCCCGACCCTTGCAGCAAGTTGTCGAAGCGCTTTCGCATGTTGGAAGGGAACGGGACGGATTTCGTAATTTTTTGTGAATTTTATGGTCCCTACCAGGACCTACCCTTCGGGAAAAATCGCTTAAATTTTACAGATTTAGTGATACGATTTGCAATAATATAGAAAAAAACCGGATAAAAATGAACACAAAGCCCTTCTTTTTGGTAAAAGATAGGGCTTTTTTCTTATTGTAAAAAGTCCCAATCTTTAAGAAACTTAGTTTATGTGACATCATGTTGTCTTTTTCTACTTAAGACCTAGGTTAGTTCATACGGATTATATGATTTGTCGAAAAAAGAGGATTTAGCTAGGAAGAGTGGAATACCTTTCTGCAAAGTCCAGTCAGGAGGAATGAGCTAGTGAATCTGTTGAACAATAGTTCTTTTCAACGGCTTCAAAGCGGTTTGGATGCAGCGAATCTCAGAAACAATGTGATTGCAAACAACATCGCCAACGTGGATACTCCTCATTTTAAGAGATCCGAGGTATCCTTTGAGAGTCTTCTGAAAAAAGAAATGGATGGGGCCCAATTGTCGCTTCAGGGCAGAAGAACGGATCCCAGGCATTTTGTCATTGGTTCAACCGGGGGGATTCCTGAGGCTTCGGTCATGAAGGATGGCAGCAGCTCCATGAATAACAACCAGAATAATGTCGATGCAGACAGAGAAATGTCGCTGCTTGCAGAGAATCAGCTCCGTTATAATTCATACATACAAGCTGTCAATGAGCAGATTCGAATGATGCGTACAGCTATTGAAGGGAGATAGGGTTCATGAATATTAGCAATAGCTTCGGTATTAATGCATCAGCTCTAACAGCACAACGGCTTCGAATGGATGTCATATCCTCCAACATTGCCAATGCGGAAACCACTCGCGCGCGAATCGAGAACGGCCAAGCTGTACCGTATCGCCGTAAAACGGTTGTGTTACAGCCGCAGCAAGAATCATTTGAAGGGCTTCTCAGAGCTCAGATGAGTGGTCAGAATGTGGGACAAGGGGTAAAGGTTGCGCAGGTACGGGAAGATCAAACCCCGCTGAAACAGGTATATAACCCTACACATCCGGATGCGAATGCGGAAGGCTATGTCTTTATGCCTAACGTGGACATTACGAAGGAAATGGTGGATATGCTGGCAGCTACCCGTTCTTACGAAGCTAACGTTACTGCGATAAATGCTTCGAAAGCGATGATTATGAAGGCGTTGGAGATCGGTAGATAGCACAGCGGTAAATACATAAGCCCATATTGTAGGAGGAGAGAGAGATGATTCAAAATGCAATGTTCAGTGTTCAGGGCGTACAGCCGCTTCAAATGCAGGAGCAAGTGAAAAATGGAGCGACTCCATCCGAATCGATTCGCGATTTTGGCTCTTACCTGAATGAAGCACTGAACTCTGTGGCAGCACAGGAACAAAATGCACATGTCATGAGCGATAAATTAATGATTGGACAAGTAAACGTAGATCAGGCGATGATATCCGCCCAACAGGCTCTGTTGAGCATTCAGCTCACAACACAGGTCCGAAACAAAGTGGTAGAAGCCTATCAAGAGATCATGCGCACGCAAATCTAAATGTTTCTAGCAAAGTTTCGGATGGGGTGACAATGTGAACGAGAGAATTACCCAATATCGGGAGAGAATGACCCAGTATTGGAACCAATTCAGCAACAAACAAAAAATAATGTTAATCGCTACAATAGCATTTGTTTTGATTGCTCTAATCGTACTAACGATGCAGTTCTCTAAGACGAAGTACGAAGTAGCATTCCGGGATCTAAATTCCAGCGACGCCGCAGGAATCATCAGCCACCTGGAGACCCAAGGGATTTCCTACAAGCTGAGCGAGGATGGCAGAAGCATCCTGGTTCCGAGTACGAGCGCAGCTAAAGTCCAGATTGATGTAGGGTCTCAAGGACTTGTACAGAATGGTACGATCGGATTCGAAACCTTCGAGAAGAACGCATCAGCCATCGGGATGACAGATAACGAATTCGAAGTGAAATATGTAAATGCACTGAATGGCGAAGTAGAACGACTGCTTGAGAAGATGCAGGGCGTTCAAGATGCAACGGTATTATTAAATCTGCCTAAAGAAAGTGTATTTGCAAAAAACGGAAACGAAGATCAAGCCAGCGCTTCTGTAGTTGTCCAATTCAAACCGGGCTATCGTCCTAATCAAGAAGTCATTGACGGGTATTACAACCTCGTGAAGACGGCCATTCCGAACTTACCGGTTGAGAACATTACAATCACCAATGACGAAGTCGAGCTGCTCGCAACAGCTAAAGGCGGTCAAGGCGGATTGATTGGTAAGGTGGAAGAAAACTTCGCGCTTCAGAAAAAATTCGAAAGCGACGTTAGGCAAAATGTTCAGCAGTTCCTCTCGCAATACATGGGATCGAATAAAGTCAATGTACTGGTTGCTTCCAAACTGAACTTTGATCAGGTGCAAAGCAAGGAAAACATCGTAACCCCTGTTGATGAAGAAGAAATGAAGGGGATTGAGCTCAGTGTTCAGGAGATCCAGAAGAACTATTCGGGAACCAGTAGTCCAACCGGCGGAGTGGCCGGTGTAGGCGAAGAAGCTGTTCCGGGATATCCAAGCGATTCTGGAAGCGGGGAAACGAATTCGGAAGAGCTCTCCAAAACCGTTAACTATGAAGTTAACCGGATTACGAAGGATATCATAGCAAGTCCATATACTGTTAAAGATTTAACCATTAATGTCTCGGTTGAACCACCTGCCGGACAACAAACTTTGGATGACGCAACAAGAACGGCAATACAGAACATTCTGGTTAATATCGTACGAGCATCGCTCTCGGATACAGGCTCTACTTATACAGACGCTGATTTGTCCAAAAAAGTTTCGGTTATTTCACAGGTATTTAATGTAAATGCGGATGAAAACCCGAAAACCGTATTTTCACAGCCTGTATTATGGGGAATTGGTATCGCTGCGTTGGCGTTAATTGCCGGAGGAACCTATTTCATTATCCGCAGACGCAGACAGCAGCAGGAAGAATTTGAAGATGACATTCAACTTCCGCCGGTTACGGAATTCCCATCGATTAATCTCGAAAGTATAACCAATGAAAGCCAGGTTCGTAAGCAGCTCGAAACCTTGGCGAAGAAGAAGCCAGATGAATTCGTGAATTTACTTCGCACATGGCTAGCTGAGGAATAGAGGTGGAAGCATTGGCTAAGGGAAATAACCAACTGTTAAGCGGACGTCAAAAAGCGGCTATACTGCTCATTACACTTGGCCCGGAAGTGTCTGCTCAAATATTTAAGCATCTTCGAGATGAAGAAATTGAACAATTAACGCTGGAGATTGCGAATGTTCGCAAAGTCGACAGTGATGAGAAAGATAGCATTATTCAGGAATTCCATCAAATTTGTCTGGCCCAGGAATACATCTCCCAAGGCGGTATTAATTACGCTAAAGAGATTTTGGAGAAGGCGCTTGGACAGCAAAAAGCGATGGAAGTGATCAACAGACTGACGGCAACGCTTCAAGTAAGACCGTTTGACTTTGCCCGCAAAGCGGACCCAAGCCAAATTCTGAACTTTATCCAGAACGAAAATGCGCAGACCATTGCACTTGTCTTGTCATATCTTCAATACGAGCAGGCATCCGCGATCCTCTCTTCGCTTCCGCAAGAGAAGCAGGCCGAAGTAGCTCGTAGGGTTGCAGTCATGGACAGTACTTCACCGGAAGTCATTGCCCAGGTGGAGCGCGTGCTGGAACAGAAGCTGTCGGCGACCGTTACCCAGGATTACACCAGTGCGGGTGGCATTGAATCCATCGTTCAAATTCTGAATGGTGTGGACCGTGGAACAGAACGAACGATCCTCGACTCCCTGGAAATCCAGGATCCCGAGCTCGCTGAAGAAATCAAGAAGCGGATGTTCGTATTCGAAGATATCGTCAACGTGGACAACCGTTCGATACAGCGTATTATCCGCGATGTCGAGAACGCCGATTTACAGCTTGCACTCAAGGTGGCAAGCGAAGAGGTACGGGATGTCATTTTCCGCAACATGTCCAAGCGTATGGCCGAAACCTTCCGCGAAGAAATGGAATACATGGGACCGGTGCGGTTGCGTGATGTAGAGGAAGCTCAGACTCGGATTGTAAGCACGATCCGAAGACTCGAAGAAGCGGGCGAGGTCATTATTGCCCGTGGCGGAGGAGATGACATCATTGTCTAACTTGATCAAATCGTCCCACTATAAACCGATGGATGTGTTGAAAGAGTTGGATCTTGCTCGTCGTTACGCTTCACCGACCCAGGAAACGGTAGAGGAACATACTCCGCCGACTGCCGAGCCGGCCGTCGTACAGACGCTGGCTGAAGCTGAACGCTTAAAGCACGAGATGCTGAAGGATGCTCAGGAGTTTGCCGAACGACAAATCCGTGAGGCTTCGGAAGAGGCGGAGCGGCTGTTGACTGAAGCACAGCAGCAGATTGAAGCGTGGTGGACCGAAAGAAGGCTTCAGGACGAGGATTTGTCCGAAACGCTGAAGATGGAAGGATTTAACCAAGGATACGCCGAGGGCTCGGCCAAGGCAGAACTTGAGATGAAGGAACTGATGGAGCAAGCGACATTACAAGCGAGTGAATTGCTTCAGCTGGCCCATCAAGCGAAGGATGATTTGATTCAGGAAGCGGAGCCGTTTTTGGTGGAGCTCAGCTGCAGCATAGCGGAGAAAGTACTGGATCGTCAGCTTACGATTGAACCTGATTTCACGCTGGAGCTGATTCGAAAGAATCTGGCACGCAAACGGGAAAAAGGAGTCATCTCCCTCTGCGTTGCTCCTGAACAATTCGAATTTGTATACGCGGCACGGGAAGAGCTCGGATTATCGATCGATTCTCAGGCGGAACTTCAAATTTTGCCGGATTCCACGGTTAAGGATCACGGCTGCGTGATCCGGTCTTCCTTCGGAAGCGTGGATGCCCGCATCGATACACAGCTATCCGAGATCAAAAAAGAACTCGTGCGGTTCGCTCTTGATGACGAGGAACGGAGAAATCAAGATGAAGAAGCTGAATAGCGCACGGTACATGGATCATCTGAAACATCTGGACCCCGTTCGCATCAACGGCAAAGTTACACAGGTAATCGGACTGATGGTGGAGTCCGAGGGACCGGATGCGAGCATCGGCGATGTTTGTTATATCTATCCCACGAAGCAGTCCAAGCCGCTCAAGGCGGAAGTCGTGGGTTTCAGAGACAATAAAGTGTTGCTGATGCCTCTCGGCGAGCTTCACTCTATCGGACCCGGCTGTGATGTAGTCGGGACCGGAAAACCGTTGAGCGTGCAGGTTGGTTCGGAACTGCTTGGCAAAGTGCTGGACGGATTGGGACAACCGCTGGACGGATCTATCATTCCGGCGCGTATGCCGCATTATTCAACCCATAATGTTCCTCAGAACCCGCTGAATAGGCCGAGAGTTCAGGAGCCGATCAGCATCGGCGTCCGTGCGATTGACGGATTGCTCTCCATCGGCAAAGGCCAGCGGGTCGGTATATTCGCCGGATCCGGTGTCGGGAAGAGTACCCTGATGGGAATGATCGCCCGAAACACTTCTGCCGATGTCAATGTCATTGCCTTGATCGGGGAACGTGGACGAGAGGTGCTGGACTTCATTGAACGGGACTTGGGTCCCGAAGGGTTAAAGCGGTCCGTCGTGATTGTAGCGACCTCAGATCAACCGGCACTCATCCGTATTAAGGGGGCCTTGATCGCTACAACGATCGCTGAGTATTTCCGGGATCGCGGCCTGAATGTGATGCTGATGATGGATTCCGTTACCCGCTATGCGATGGCGCAGCGAGAAGTAGGGCTTGCCGTAGGAGAACCGCCGGCCATGCGCGGTTATACTCCGTCTGTTTTTGCTAGTCTGCCGAAGCTTCTGGAACGCGCAGGAACAGGGCCAACGGGCTCGATTACAGCTTTTTATACGGTGCTGGTAGACGGTGACGACATGAATGAACCGATCGCGGATGCGGTCAGGGGAATACTCGATGGTCATATCGTTCTAAACCGAAATATCGCAAACAAAGGGCATTTTCCGGCTATCGATGTGCTGGCTAGCATTAGCCGGGTGATGAAAGATATTTCTCCAGAGGAACAAATCGATGCTTCCGAGAACGTAAAGCGACTGATGGCGATATATAAGGACTCGGAGGATTTGATTAATATTGGGGCATATCAACAGGGCTCGAATGCCGATATCGATGAGTCGATTGAATATATCGGGCGAATATGGGATTTTACGAAGCAAAAAGTGAATGAGAAGACAACATTGAATGAGGTTCAGGAACGTTTGATTTCCGAGTTTTCAAGGAGATGACTTTGAAGAATGAAATTTCATTATGCATTCCAGAAAATCGTAGACCTGAAGAGCAACGAGAAAACGCAAGCCGAATGGATGCTGTCAAGTGCCATCGGGAAGCTGCAGGCGGAAGAGAAAAGTCTGAATGAGCTGTATGAGATGCGGGATCAAATGTATCATGCTCAGCAGGAGGCGGCATCGCGGTGCGTGCCGGTCGCTGAGATCCGAAACATTCAGGTATATGCAGAGCACTTGGAAGAATGCATTGAGCGGAAGCGGGATGACATAAGGATCGCACATGTCAATGTAACGAAAAAACAAAAGGTATTGTCAGACAAGATGCTTGACGAAAAAGTGTGGCTGAAAGCAAGAGACAAATCCCAAGAAAAGTTCCGGCATGAAAGTCTCCTTCGGGAACAAAACGAGCTGGACGAGATGGCGACGGTACGTTTTGCGATCAAAGCCCGATAAGGTTTGCAAACACCGAAGGGTTATGACCGCGAAGGAGGAATGAGAGTGGCACGAAAAGACATGCCGCTTGATAAGGAAGAATCAGGCGGAGGATTTGAACGGATACTGTTGATTTTGGTACCTGCTATATTTACGATCGTTCTGCTCGGGGCGCTCGCCGTATTTTTTAGAGCCGATGTGCGGGATGGACTAATCGATGTAGCCAATAAAATTCCGGTCGTCAAGAACTGGGTCCCGGATCCGGTGCTGACCCCGGAAGAGCAGAAACTCAAAGAAGCGAAGCAGCAGGAAGAAAGCGCGGAAGCAACGATTGTTGAACTCAAGAAGCAGCTTGCTGAACGCGAAGAAACATTAAATGAAGTAACGGAGCAAAAAGCGGCGCAGGAAAACAAGGTGAAAGAGCTGGAAACCCAAATTGATTCGATGCAAAGCACATCGACAAGCGGTGAGGCAGAAGAGGAGGACGCGTATACCAAGCAGATTCGAGAACTGTCTAAGCTCTACGCCGACATGAGTCCAAGCAAAGCCGCACCGATTATGCAAAACCTTACGCTGGAAGAAATGGTGCTTATGCTTAGCCAGATGAAGAGCAGCAACCGGGTTGCCATTTTGCAGAAAATGGATCCGAAAACGGCCGCGGACGCAACCATGATGCTTAAGGATGCTGAGACTTCTGAAGATATGGCCATTGCGGCTTTGCAATCCAGGCTCAAGAAGAACGAAACGGAAGCGGCGCAGAAGAAGACATCCGACAATCTGGATAAAAACCAGTTGAATCAGACCTTTGCCGGAATGACACCTGCCAACGCTGCCGAGCTGCTGATGCAGACATATAAGATCAGCCCCGCTAAGACCATGACCATTCTGAATACCGTGGATGATGCTACTCGTTCACGTATTTTAAATGCGATGTCTTCAAAAGATGCGGAGCTGGCAGCAAAGATATTGAATCGCCTGATGGGCTCTAAATAAGCTCTGAAATGAATCTCCATCCTCAGGAAAGGAGGTGAAATAAGACGATGACAATAACGGTACAAAACATGTCTTCATCCGTAAGCACTCCCTCGGGGAGCGGAAAGACAAGCGCAGCGGGTCAAACGACAGCAGGTGTTTCCTTTGATGCGACACTGGCATACCAGATGAGCAGCAGCGGGAACAGCGCTTCAACAACTTCGACGGAAGTCGCTGCCAAGCTGGAATCCTTGCTAACGCAGTATTCTTCGGAAACCGATGGATCGCTTGAAGGCTTGATGGAATTGCTTCATGGTTTGCTGCAGGAACTGGACACCATGGACCAGGCATTAATGGAGGATCCATCCCTATTGCAAGAGCTGCAGAACTGGCTGTCGCAAGCGAATCTTATGTTGAGCGGAGCTGCTCCCCAAGCACAAGAAAACACGGATGGGAATGCGATGTCTCCATTGGCTTCCAGACCTGAGACCATTCGATTTGCGGTACAGGATACGATCAGCCAGCTGGCGTCGATGCTATCCAAATCGAGTCAGGTGGATCTGAATACCGAAGCTGCAGTCAAACAGCTTGTCCAATCTTTCCATAGTCTGCTTGGTCAAGGAACAGGGACCGGGGAGAGTAAAACAAGCGGCAGTTTTGATAACATCCTAACCCAAAAGCAGCCGGATGCCGTTCAGCCTAACGTATCCACGAATACCTCGGGACAGTCGGCTTCATCTCAATCAACGGGTCAAGCAAATGCCAAGTGGTCATCACTGACGACAAGTACCCACGTTGAGGGTACAGCATCCGAGTTCGTGATTAACGAAGGAGATTCGCTGTTGGAGCAAGGAACGGTCACTGCCGGTCAGCTTGCCCTGCGTTCGGGAACGCAAGTTGCAGTAAAACCTGCAGCTCCACCGGTGCCTGTTGAGAATTTCGCAAGCGAAATGACTTCCTTCATTATTAATAAGCTCGAAATCGTGAAACAAACCGGTTTTACGGAAGCGAGAATCTCCTTGAATCCGGAACATCTAGGTCAAGTAGATATCAAACTTACGATGCAGAATGGCCAATTAATCGCCCAGTTCATGACAAGGTCGACGGATGCTAAAGAGCTGATTGACCAGCAAATGGCACAGCTTCGAAGCGCATTGATTGCACAGGGACTGCAGGTCGAGAAAATTGAAGTTACACAGAGCAGCCAGCCTTCCAATGCGAATCTTTATCAAGACGGCCGTCAGCCTGGATCAGGCCAGCAGCAGTCACAGCATCGATCAAAGGAGAAGGATAGACCATCCGATGATGCCGTGCTGGCAGCAAATTTGACAGAAGAATTAAACGATTGGATTGCTGAGCATCAAGCCGACGATGAACGGATGCAAGCAGGAACATTTACCGCAAAAGCCTAACAGTGAGGAGGTGAGCTTGGATGGCAACAAATCCGGTATCTACAAATAATATGTGGCCCAATTATGCTAAAGGGAATGTCAGCAGTAAAAGCGGAAACGGCCAGGAGCTTGGAAAAGACCAGTTCTTGAGCATCCTGATTACGCAATTAAGGCATCAGGATCCGCTTCAGCCGATGCAGGACCGGGAGTTTATTGCCCAAATGGCCCAGTTTACTTCCCTGGAGCAGTTGATGAATATCAACACTCAATTAACAGCGATGAGTCAGTCTCTGGGTGCAGCTTCAAGTTTGATCGGTAAACAGATCAGCTGGATGTTCAAGCCGGAGGATGGTTCGGAGTCGGTGATGAAGAGCGGTATCGTAGATTCCATCATGGTTCGTGAAGGCGTCCATTATGCGAAAGTCGGTGACAGTGAAGTATCGCTTGACCAGATCGTGAAAATCGAGAACGCCGTAACCGAGAATGATCCAGAAGCATCGAATCCAGGTCCGACAGATCCTGCAACAAACCATCCGGATCCTTCCGTACCTGAAACAGGCAATCCCGATCCGTCAGAACCTGAAGCCGGAGATTCCGGACAAGGGGGAGAAGAGCCTGGGGGAACAGCGTCATGAATGACCGTATGATGATAGGGCATTTATACCCTGGGAAAATACATCCCGCAGCACTTCATAATGAACGAAAAACAGCACAAGCTCAGACGAATCCACCCGCCGGGACGTTCCAGGAACTTTTAAATGAGAATCTTCTAAAAATCAGCAATCATGCGGCGAAGAGACTTCAGCAGCGCGGCATTGAATTAAAGAGTGATCAGCTTGCGCAGATTCAGAGCGCTGTGGACAAAGCTGCAGCGAAGGGAAGCAAGGAATCACTCATTCTGATGAGGGATATGGCTCTCATTGTGAATATTCCGAATCGGACCGTGGTCACTGCAATGGATGGCAACGCGATGAAGGATAACGTTTTTACGCAAATTGATAGTGCAGTAATTATTTCGTAAATCTGGCTGGCCCGTGAGGAAGCCAGGCGGCCGCTGATCGACAGAAGCGGTCCATAACAAAAGGAGGAAAATCGATGTTAAGATCCATGTATTCCGGTATTTCCGGAATGAGAGGTTTCCAAACCAAGCTTGATGTCATTGGTAATAACATTGCCAACGTAAACACGGTTGGGTTTAAAGCGGGACGTGTGATGTTTAAAGATATCCTCAGCCAAACGATGTCCGGTGTTACGCCGGGTACCGATGATCCAACCGGTGGTGTAAACGCGAAACAGATCGGTCTTGGTGTATCGATTGGTTCGATTGATACATTGCATACTCCAGGTAGCGCAATGACAACCAATAATCCGACGGATCTGAGAATTGACGGTGACGGATTTTTCATGGTGAAGCTAAGCGAGGATCAAGAGATGGCTTTCTTGACCCGCGCAGGTGACTTTCATGTAGACGTAGCGCGAAACCTGGTCACTTCGGATGGTATGCTCGTTCTTGATTCGGCGGGTGAACCAATCCAGTTGGACGATGATGTAACGGCCTTTACGATTGCGCAGAATGGCGCCATCATTCAGAAGATGAGTGACGGAACGACGGAAGAGGGAGCCATCATCGGCGTTGCGAAAATTCCGAATCCGGAAGGCCTGGAGAAAATCGGCGGCAATATGTATCGCGTGACCCTTAATGCAGTCCCTGATGGCGATCTGGATGCCGTTATGTTTGAAGCGAACAATGCCGAAGAAGGAACCGGTGCTATCATTTCAGGTCAGCTCGAAATGTCCAACGTTGACCTGACCGGTGAATTTTCGGAAATGATTGTCGCTCAGCGGGGCTTCCAAGCCAACTCCCGGATTATCACGACTTCGGACGAAGTGCTTCAAGAAGTTGTCAATCTGAAACGATAAGGATGGATAGGGAGGGGTAATCCCCTCCCTGATTAAACAAGGAGGCTGTCCATGATATCGGTAACGAGGTTAAATGGTTCGCAGCTGTGGCTTAACGCGCTGTTGATAGAAATGGTTGAGGAGACTCCTGACACCTACATTACATTGATTAATGGAAAACGCATGATTGTGCTTGAAAGTGCAAATGAAATCATCGCTTCCGTTAAGGCGTATCATCACGAGGTAGGCATTCATCAAGCTACCATTAAAGTGCAGCAATTGGAGGAACCTTCATGAAAAAGATGCTCCCCTGGTTAATTACGATCCTGTTATCCATTACGTTGATTGTTCTGGCTATATTCCTATTGTCGGACAAGCTGCTTGGCGATAACGGTAAAAGTCAGGCTTCAGCCAATGCGGCGGCCTTACCTAAGTTGTCTGCCGATGAGATCGTGGCGATGACATCGGAAATCGCCGGGATCAAGACGAATTTAGCCGATCCAAACTATATCGCCCAGATGTCCTTTGCTTTTCAGCTTAGTGATAAAAAAGCTAAGGAAGAATTCGAAAAAATCAAGAATATCAAGATTAAACCGATTATTATCAAGACGTTAGCCGATACGAAGCCCGAATTACTGAATGATTCGAAGGGGCGCGAACAATTTAACGCTAAACTGGTGAATCTGGTTAATAAGTCGTTAACGTCTGGACGTTTAATTCAAATTGAAATGACAGATGTTATCGTCACTGAAATCTAGACTGTTCGTCGGACGACCTGTAAGGGGGTGAGTAGATGGTTGATGTTTTATCGCAGAATGAGATCGATGCCTTATTGGCCGCTCTCTCTTCAGGGGAAATGGATGCTGAAGAACTGAAAAAAGAGGAAACGCAAAAGAAAATTCGTTCTTATGATTTTAAGAGGGCACTCCGGTTTTCCAAGGATCATATTCGGAGCTTGACCCGCATTCACGAGAACTTTGCACGATATTTGACCACTTATTTCTCAGCACAATTACGTACTTTTGTGCAAATCAACGTGGTGCAGGTTGAACAGCTTCCATATGATGAATTTATTCGCTCCATACCCAAAATGACAGTTCTTAATATATTCGAGGCGGAACCGCTTGTCGGACGCATGGTGCTCGAGGTCCATCCGAACATTGCTTACGCGATGCTGGACCGTTTGCTGGGAGGAACGGGCATTGCTCCTTCTTCAATCAGCTCGATGACCGAAATCGAGACGATCATCATGGAACGCATTTTCAGCCGGGCATTCGATAGTCTGCAGGAAGCATGGAAAACGGTGCTCGACATATCGCCGCGCCTTGAAGCATTGGAGACGAACCCGCAATTTATGCAGATCGTTTCTCCAAACGAAACCATTGCGCTAATTTCCCTTAGCACCAAAATCGGCGATACCACGGGGATGATTAATCTGTGTATCCCGCATGTGGTGCTGGAACCGATCATGTCCAAGCTATCCGCGCATCAATGGTTTATCTCGGAGAAAAAAGCGAGTGTTCCAGAGGAAGTAGATGCTCTTAAGCAGCGTGTAAGTAAAGCCAAACTTCCGATTGTTGCCGAGCTTGGCGTTTCCCAGCTTACCGTGTCCGAATTTTTAGGACTGAGTGTCGGTGACGTCATCTCATTAAACAAGCCGATGCATGATGGACTCTCCATTAAGGTTGGGGACAGATTAAAGTTTATTGGCAGTCCCGGAACGATAAAAGACCGGGTTGCTGTACAAATCGATGAAATTGTCATCGAAGGAGCTGAAGAATTTGACGAGTAAAGACTATTTATCCCAGGAAGAAATCGACGCTTTGTTAAAACAGTCGGAAATGGCATCACCAGCATCAATTCCTTCGGCGGCGACTGTCGATGATGTATTAACACCTCTAGAGCAGGATGCGCTTGGAGAGATTGGTAACATTACCTTTGGCAGTGCTGCAACCGCTCTGTCTACCTTGCTGGGCAAAAAAGTGGATATCACGACACCGAAAGTGTCGATCATTAAGCGAAGCGAGTTTGAGGAAGAATTTCCGAAGCCGCATGTAGCGGTACATGTTACTTATGTGGATGGATTTGAAGGAATCAACTCTCTAGTTATTAAAACACGTGATGCTCAGGTCATTGCCGATCTGATGTTAGGCGGGGAAGGCAACCCCGTGGAAGAGGAACTAAACGAGATTCATATCAGTGCCGTTCAGGAAGCGATGAACCAGATGATGGGTTCTTCGGCAACGAGCATGTCGACGATTTTTAACCGATTTGTCAATATCTCGCCGCCAGGCATTGACATTCTGAACATGGCGAATGGTGAAGGGGTCAACAACCTTCCGCAGGATGAAACACTGATTAAGATTTCATTCCGGTTAATTATCGGTGACCTTATTGATTCAACCATTATGCAGCTGCTTCCCGTTCATTTTTCCAAGGATATGGTTCACATGCTGATCAACGGAACGGAAGAGCCGCAGCCCGCGAAGCAGGAAGCCGCCCCGGCAGTGGAAGCACCTGTTAATACACAGGAACCGGCTCAAGCACCGGCTAACCCTGTTAATAGCAATGATATGGGCCAAGGATACGACTACGGACAAGGCTACAACCAGCCAGTGCAAGGACAGGGAGGACCGATCCCGCAATCCATGCCATATGGACAGCCGCAGATGCCTTACCAAGCGCAGCCGCAACAGTATGGCGACATGCCGAATCGTAATGTGAATGTACAGCCCGTACAGTTCGCGAATCTGCAATCGGCGCCTTACACCCAGGTGGATGAAAACAATCTGAACTTACTGATGGACATTCCCCTTAAAGTCACCGTAGAATTAGGGAGGACTCAAAAGCAAATTAAGGATATCCTGGAAATGTCGCAAGGTTCGATCATCGAGCTGGACAAGCTGGCCGGCGAGCCTGTAGACATCCTTGTCAACCATAAACTGATCGCCAAAGGCGAGGTCGTTGTCATCGATGAGAACTTTGGTGTACGCGTGACGGATATCGTAAGCCAATGGGACCGGATTCAAAAATTACAATAGCACAAACATTTTAGGGAGGATTTTTATCAATGGCTAACCGAATTCTGATTGTGGACGATGCTGCATTTATGAGAATGATGATCCGTGACATATTGGTCAAGAACGGATTCGAGGTTGTGGGAGAGGCACAGGACGGTGCGCAAGCAATCGAGAAATTTAAAGAACTTCGTCCAGATCTGATTACGATGGATATTACGATGCCGGAAATGGATGGTATCGCTGCGCTGAAAGAGATTAAAAAAGTCGACGCAAACGCAAAAGTGATTATGTGCTCTGCCATGGGCCAGCAAGCGATGGTGATTGATGCGATCCAGGCTGGAGCCAAGGACTTTATCGTTAAACCGTTCCAATCGGACAGAGTCATTGAAGCCATCAATAAGACGCTTGGCGTATAAGGATTCTTCTTATGATGATGGCAGCTTCTGATGGATTAGGCTCAAGTAGTACTACCGGGTATTATTTACAGTTGTTTTATGTCTTTATCGTACTTGCCATCATCGTTGCGTTGATCGTGTTCCTGATTCGCTTTCTCAGCAGAAAGAATCAGAGCTGGATGCAGGGCCGCTCCATTCGTACTTTGGGTGCGGTTGGGATGGGCCCTAACAAATCCCTTCAGCTCGTCGAAATTGGGGGCAGTATCTATGTGATCGGAGTTGGCGAAGACGTCCGGTTGGTGGACAAAATTTCTGATCCAGCTGAAGTTGCGCTTATCCAAGCTGCATTTGAACAGGATTCTGGAATACATAATGGGGCACTGCCGCCTTTTGTAACGAAACTGGCGGCAAAACTCCGTAAAGGTAAACCACCGGAAGAAATGGAATTGGACGATACATCTTCTTTCCATGAAGTGTTCGAATCCAAGCTGCGCAGCGTACCGAACCGGAAAGAAAAGGTCGAAGAATTGCTGCGGGAGGATCATAAAGATTCATGAATAAAAAGATCTCGTACGCTATCGCGATTTTCATATTGTTTGGATTTCTGTTTTCCCATACGGCATTTGCGGATCCGATTCCAAACATCGATATTCAAATCGGCAATGAGGGAGACACACCGGGGACAAGCTCCTTGTCCTTGATACTCCTGATCACCATTCTTAGCATTGCACCGGCGATCCTAGTGCTGATGACGAGTTTTACAAGGATTGTTATCGTGCTTGGCTTTGTCCGTACTTCGCTCGGCACACAGCAAACACCGCCAAACCAAGTGTTGATCGGCCTGGCTCTGTTCCTTACCTTATTCGTAATGGCTCCAACGTTGTCGTCGATAAATGATGTAGCGCTGCAGCCCTATCTTAAAGGTGAGATTACCCAAGCGGAAGCGCTGGATAAGGCTCAAGATCCAATGAAGAAGTTCATGTTCGCGCACACGCGGGAAAAGGATCTATTGTTGTTCATGAATTACACAGGCGCAGAGAAGCCCGAATCTTACGAGGATATTCCATTAACGGTTTTGGTACCGGCATTTGCCATTAGTGAGCTGAAGACGGGCTTCCAAATGGGCTTTATGATATTCATTCCGTTTCTGGTCATCGATATCGTGGTCGCCAGCGTGCTGATGGCCATGGGTATGATGATGCTGCCGCCGGTCATGATCTCGCTGCCATTCAAGATTTTGCTCTTCGTTTTGGTAGACGGCTGGTATCTGGTCGTGAAATCCATGCTGATGAGCTTTAACACGTAGCAATAAGCGGCAAGTAATTCGAATACAGGGGGACTCGCCGTGAGCGCTGAATTTATTATCGGTCTGGCAGGACAAGCGGTTTATATTGTGCTCCAGGTGAGCGCACCGATGCTGGTTCTCGCACTGGTTGTCGGACTTATCATCAGTATTTTTCAAGCGACAACACAAATCCAGGAACAGACACTGGCTTTCGTACCAAAAATCATTATCGTTCTTATAGCATTATTGCTGTTTGGTCCTTGGATATTAACGACGTTAGTGGATTTTACCCACGGTATTTTGGACAATCTCTACAAATATATCGGATAGGCTGAGTGTCCATGGAATGGTTGCAGCAAAGTTTACCTGTTTTCATGCTTATTTTTTGTCGAATAACAGCTTTTTTTGTAATATCGCCAGTGTTTACTTCACGCGGTATACCTCCTTCTTACAAAATTGGCCTTTCGGCCATCATCGCCCTGATCGTATATTTTTCGTTCGGGCTCGGAGAAACGGTTCCGCAAGATCTGTCTTACGTCATATTAATTGTCCAGGAAGTATTGGTGGGGCTGCTGCTTGGTTTCACTGCTTATCTTATTATGGCCGTCGTCCAAACGGCAGGAGCGTTAATTGACATTCAGATCGGGTTCAGCATGGCAAATGTTATCGATCCTTTTACAGGGGCTTCCTCCCCATTAATCGGCAACTTCAAGTATTATCTCGCTCTACTGGTATTCCTGAGCATGAATGGTCACCATTATCTGTTCGATGCGATTATGTACAGCTATGACTGGATCCCGATAACGGGAGATGTGTTTGGGAAGATCCATAACGGCAATGTGACGGATTTCCTCGTCCGGACATTCTCGCACTCATTTGTACTGGCACTTCAAATGGCGGCCCCGCTGGTAGCAGCCTTGTTCCTGACGGATGTCGGGCTTGGCTTTCTGGCAAGGACGGCACCGCAGTTCAATGTGTTTGTGATCGGGATTATTCTCAAAATCATCGTTGGACTCGTACTGCTGATGCTGCTCATGCCGATGCTGGTGTCACTATTTGATCATCTGTTTGCCAAAATGTTTGAAGCGCTCCGGCAGCTGCTCGGCGTTATTGGCGACGGGCCGACTTAAGGAGGATGGAGGTGAAGCGGATGTCATACCGGTATCCGGTCGACTTACAGCTGTTCGCTGGCGAAAAGACGGAGAAAGCCACGCCGAAGAAACGCCAGGATACACGTAAGAAAGGCCAAGTTGCCAAAAGTATGGAGGTATCGGGTGCATCGGTTTTGCTGGCCGCATTCTTTTGCTTGTTGATTTTCGGCGGTTATATGAGAGACCGCACCGTTCGACTGTTTACCGACGTTTATATTAATCGGCTCTCCATGGACGTAACGAAAGACAATGTGATGCAGTTATTCGGGGAGTACGGTATTCAAATCCTGCTTCTGCTGGCTCCATTGTTTATCTCGGTGTTCGTTGTTGCGCTGGTCGCTAATTATTTACAGGTCGGGTTTATGCTGACGGGCGAAACTTTGAAAATGAAATTCAGTAAAATCGATCCTATCAAAGGGTTCAAAAACATATTTTCGATGCGCTCCTTGGTCGAATTTTTGAAATCGGTCATTAAACTGACCATCATCGGTTACCTCGTGTACACCACCTTATGGGCTGCCAGGGAAGGATTATCGTCCTTGTCGACGATGGGGCCCGATACCATTTTTCATTTCGTGGCCGATATCACCATGTCACTGGGTTTCAAGATTGCCATCGGGCTGATCATTCTAGCCGTTTTGGATTACATGTATCAGAAATATGATTACGAAAAAAACATTCGAATGTCCAAACAGGACATCAAAGACGAGTACAAGAAGATGGAGGGCGATCCGCTGATCAAAGGAAAGATCAGGGAACGCCAGCGTCGGATGGCACTTCAGCGGATGATGCAGGAAGTCCCGAATGCCGACGTTATCATCACGAACCCGACCCACTTTGCAGTGGCGATCAAATATGACGGGTCCATGATGGAAGCACCGCAGATCATTGCGAAGGGCCAGGACTTCATGGCCTTGCGGATTAAAGAAATAGCGAAGGAACACGGAATTATAACGATGGAAAACAAGCCGCTGGCACGCGCTTTGTACCAACGGTCGGAAATCGGGGATTCGATTCCGGGAGACCTGTTCCAGGCCGTAGCGGAAGTGCTGGCCTATGTATATAAACTAAAAGGTAAAGTGAAATAATTAGGGACCGGAGGCGTCAGTGCAGTGAAAATAAAAGATCTATCTGTCCTTGCGGGTGTCATTGGCATCGTACTCATGATGATTCTTCCGATCCCGGTATGGCTGCTCGATGTACTCCTGATTATCAATATCTCGCTGGCGCTTATTATTTTGCTGGTGGCCATGAATACGAAGGAAGCCTTGGACTTCTCCATCTTCCCTTCCTTACTGCTCATCACGACACTGTTTCGTGTAGCGCTTAACATTTCGACAACGAAGCTGATCCTGTCGGAAGCTAATGCGGGTGAGGTCGTAGCCACGTTCGGTAAATGGATAGCGAATGGCGAAATTGCGGTTGGATTCATCGTCTTTTTGATCCTCGTTGTCGTACAGTTCATCGTCATTACCAAAGGCTCGGAGCGGGTTGCCGAGGTTGCGGCAAGATTTACGCTCGATGCGATGCCTGGTAAACAGATGAGTATCGATGCGGATCTGAACGCAGGTTTGATCAATGAGCAGCAAGCCAGGGAGCGCAGAAGAAAAATCGAGCGGGAAGCCGACTTTTACGGGGCTATGGATGGTGCAAGTAAATTCGTTAAGGGTGATGCCATCGCCACGATTGTCATCATGCTGATCAACCTGATCGGCGGATTTATCATCGGGATCTCGATTCATGGAATGTCATTTGGAGACGCGATGAGCACATATTCCATCCTGACAATCGGGGACGGATTGGTCAGTCAGATTCCGGCGCTTCTAATTTCCACTGCAGCGGGGCTGATTGTTACAAGAGCTTCTTCGGAAGGGAACCTGGCGGAGGATCTGACAGGGCAGCTCTTCTCATACCCTCATCTATTGTACATTGTTTCAGGTACCGTTCTGTTGCTAGGGATTTTCACACCCATTCATCTGATTACGACCGCACCGATTGCACTCGTCTTATTTATTGCGGCGAGGAGGATGCAGAACAATCTGGACCGCAAGCAGGTCGAGGTGGAGCAGCTGGAGGAGGAACAGCAAATCGAAGAGGTTCGAAGTCCGGAAAGCGTGATCAACCTGCTGCAGGTTGACCCGATCGAATTCGAATTCGGGTATGGGTTGATTCCGCTCGCAGATGCGCAGCAGGGTGGAGACTTATTGGACCGGATCATTATGATTCGTAGACAATGCGCACTTGAGCTGGGACTCGTCGTACCGGTTATCCGAATTCGCGACAATATTCAACTAAAACCGAACGAATATGTCATAAAAATAAAAGGGAATGCTGTCGGCGGCGGTGAATTATTATTAAATCACTATCTTGCCATGAGCCCTGGGTACGAGGATGATTCCGTAACGGGGATCGAAACGACCGAACCGGCTTTTGGGCTACCTGCTCTTTGGATAGATGAAGCCATGAAAGAGCGAGCGGATCTTGCGGGCTATACCGTTGTCGATCCACCGTCCGTTGTGGCTACCCATTTGACCGAGTTAATTAAGAGACATGCACATGAGCTGATTGGACGCCAGGAGACCAAGGCATTGGTTGACAACATTAGAGAAAGCTATCCGGTCCTTGTGGATGAGCTCATTCCTTCCGTGCTGACCATTGGAGAAGTGCAGAAGGTATTGGCTAAGCTTCTCCGCGAAAAAATCTCGATCCGGGACATGGTCACGATTCTTGAGACGCTTGCGGACTATGGACATTACTCGAAAGATCCCGATGTCCTTACCGAATATGTAAGACAAGCCCTCTCGCGCCAGATTACCCAGCAATATGCTCAAGAGGGAGAGGCCATGCGGGTCATCACGGTTGGACCACAGCTGGAGAAGAAGATCGCCGAAAGCGTCCAGCAGAGCGACCAAGGAAGCTATCTTGCCATGGACCCGGCATCGACACAGAGTGTGTTTCAGAAGCTCAGTGAACAGGTTAACCGGATCATTCAGATGGGACAGCAGCCTGTTCTGCTTACCTCACCGGCCATAAGAATGTATTTAAGGCAGGTCATTGAACGAAGCATGCAGGATATTCCGGTGTTGTCCTATAGTGAGCTGGAGCCGAACGTCGAAATTCAAAGTGTCGGAGTGGTGAACTTATGAGAGTGAAGAGGTATATCGTCGACACGATGCCTGAGGCGATGCAGCACATTCGGACCGATTTGGGTGCGGATGCCGTCATACTGAGTACGAAGGAAACCAAGGTAGGCGGATTCCTGGGGATGTTTACCCGTAAGAAGATCGAGGTGATCGCGGCAGTAGAACAAGCGGAGAAATCCAAAGGTTCTGCTCCGATAAAGTCCAAAGTTACGCCTTCTGTACCTTCTGGTGCCGTACCCAGGGCATATCAACGAACAGCAGAAATTTCGAAGCCAGGTTCACAGACTTCCACGAGTTCTGTGAATAACACGGATACAGCTTCCGGCGTACAGCATGAGGACGACTATAGTCGTTTTGCAGAGATTCTCAGCCAGGTTGCAGCTTCCGAGGAGACGGTTGACAGGCAAAAGGACGAATTGGACCTCGCGCAACAGCCTGCAGCAGCTGCAAAAGCAGCGATGCGAAGCGGTCAAACGGAAACAGCAGTGTCAGTTGAATCTGTTAAGTCATCCCGTGGGAGACAGGAGGAGCCTTTAAGTTCCCGTCTGGGAATTAGCGAATCCGAACAAAGAGTCCTTGAAGAGCTTAAGGAAATGAAGGAATGGATTGCGCGATTATCCAGGCAAAATCTTGAAGCGCAGCATCTTCCCGAGCCGCTGCAAAGCATTCGGGATCAGCTGCTCAAGCAGGATCTTTCGGCCAAGCTGACGGAAGAGTGGCTCACAGCCGCGGAGGAAGCCTGGAAAGCTAATCATATGCAGATGAGCGAGGCCGAGCTGCAGAACGTGATTTACAAGCAAGCCGAGGCGTTCCTTGAGGGTCGTATCGGCGGCGGAGTTCAGCCCGAGACGCGGATTGTGTATATCGCCGGACCGACAGGGGTCGGCAAGACAACCACGATCGCGAAGATCGCTGCAGAGCAGCTGTTCCGTAACCAACGCAAGGTAGGTCTGATCACCTCCGATACGTATCGGATATCTGCCGTTGAACAGCTGCGTACCTACGCATCCATTCTCAATGTGCCGATGGATGTTGTGCAATCGCCTGGTGATATGCAGCGGGCCCTTCAGAAGCTGCAGGATTGTGATTTGGTGTTAATGGATACAGCGGGTCGGAACTACCGGAATGAGCTGCTCGTTTCCGAGCTTCAAAGTTTGTTCTCCCATTCCGATCAAAGCGAAACCTATCTGGTGCTCAGCCTGACTTCCAAGAGCAGCGATATGATCGAAATCGCGGATCATTTCAGCAAATACGAACTCGATAAGGTCATTTTCACGAAGATGGATGAAACCGGAAGCTACGGCTCCTTGTTTAATCTGATTGATGCCCATAACCTTCGCTTGTCCTATATGACCAATGGTCAAAATGTGCCGGATGATCTGTTGATGGCCGACAGTGAGCGGTTATGCCATCTGCTGCTGGGAGAGATTCGTACATGACGGATCAAGCTCATTCGCTTCGCCAGCTGGTTTCTTCCCAGCAGTCAGGGAACAGCGGTATGGCAACATCTCCAAGAACTGCCAAGATTATAACGGTCAGCAGCGGAAAAGGCGGGGTTGGCAAATCCAATTTCACACTGAATTTTGCGCTGACTTTGCAGTCGATGGGCAAAAAAGTATTGGTGTTTGATGCCGACATCGGGATGGCAAACATTGACGTTCTTATGGGCGTAAGCTCCCGGTACAGCCTATATCATCTCATTCGCCGGGAGAAGAGCATTGAAGAAGTGATTCAGTACGGGCCGGACAGGCTTCCCTACATTGCTGGAGGTTCCGGTTTGGCGGACATGATGTCCCTATCGGAAGACGAGATGGATTATTTTATATCCCAGATTGAGCGTATTGCTTCCAAGATGGACTATATCATCTTTGATACAGGAGCCGGCTTATCCAAGGAAAATATGAAATTCATTACGTCCGCTGATCAATGCCTTGTCGTCACGACGCCGGAACCGACATCCATTACGGATGCCTATGCCTTAATCAAGGTGGTGCACGGCACGGAATGCCAGGTTCCGTTCAGCCTGATTGTCAATCGTGCGGGTGATGAACAGGAGGCTCGGGAAGCTGCTAACAAAATCATTTTGACGGCCCAGCGTTTTCTGGATATCGATATCAAGCTGCTCGGTTCGATTGCCGATGATACACGTGTTGTCCAGGCGGTTAAGCGGCAGGTCCCGTTCACAGCGGCTTATCCGCGATGTAACGCTTCTAGTGATATCAGACGGATCGCGCTCCGCTACATGACCGTTCCTGCTGCCACAGAGCCGGAAGCTCCGAAGGGAATCAAAGGATTTATGCATCGGTGGCTCAAACGTACGAAATGATTCTTTGCTTGGATTAATGGAAACTGAGGTGGACATCTATGAAGCCTTTTCGTGTGCTTGTCGTTGACGATTCCGCATTCATGAGGAAAATCTTTTCCGATTTCATCGAGCGCGACCCCTCTTTTCAGGTTGTCGGAACAGCTGATAACGGGCTTGATGCCGTTCGGAAAGTAAAGGAATTGAATCCGGACGTCATTACACTGGATGTAGAAATGCCGGAAATGAACGGCCTGGATGCTCTGAAATTAATTATGGATTCGGGCCCCCGTCCGGTCATTATGTTGTCCGGCATTAATGAGCAAGGCATGAAAGAGACCATTCTTGCCCTTGAGGCAGGAGCATTTGATTTTATACGAAAGCCTTCCATTTCTAATGCGCTTGATATTGAGCAGGTGCGTTCAGAACTAATGAAGCAACTGAATGCGGCGATGCAGGCTAAACAGCGGAGGGCATTGTGGGAAGAAGAAGAGCAGAGACGACGGAGCGCGGACATAACGGTTCCTCTTTCGCCAAAGCCTTCTGACAAAACGCTGAACAAGAAACCGCAGGTGAATGAGACTAAAACGAAGGTCAGCGAGACTGACCAACGGAGCAAACTAAAGGATTCACCTCGTATGCCGTCATCACGGACTGTTGAGAAGAAGGTGTCTACTGCTACGGAAGGAGCAGAGCCCTCTGGATCAAAGAGAAAACGTGCAGATCGTAAGCCAGTTACGGACTTAGCTCCAGTCGTGCTTCCAGAGAACGAGAGTCGTCAGCGCCATGAAGCAAAGATACCGCAGTCAACGGAATTGACGGATTTGGTTGCGGTGGGCTGTTCGACCGGCGGGCCAAGAGCATTGAAGGCTTTTCTCGAGCCCATTCCCGGTGACTTCTGTGCCCCGATTGTCATCGTTCAACATATGCCGCCGAGTTTTACCAAATCGCTTGCACAGCGCCTGAATTCATTCAGCCAGCTGGAGGTCATGGAAGCAGAACAAGGGATGGTATTGGAACCAGGCAAAGCCTACATTGCCCCGGGAGGCAGCCATATGAGGGTTTACCGCTCGGACAGCGGCACTTACCAAATTAGGATAAGTGAGGATGAGACCCGCAACGGTCACCGTCCATCTGTAGATGTGCTGTTCGAATCCCTGCTGCCGTTGACCATGATCAAGCGTCATGCGGTACTGATGACCGGCATGGGAAGCGATGGAGCGAGAATGATGAAGAAGCTTTACGATACAGGGGTGACATCGACCTATGCGGAGAGCGAGCAAACCTGCGTCGTATACGGGATGCCGAGATCAGCTGTTGAGCTCGGATGCGTAAGCCACGTTCTGCCACTTCATGATATTGCACCTAGAATGGTTCAAGCTGTAAATAACGGAAAGTGAACTTGAAGAGGAGGTGTCTCTCAATGGACATGAATCAATATTTGACAATGTTTATTGATGAGTCAAATGATCATCTGCAATCATTAAATGAAAACATGCTTCAATTAGAAAGCAACCCGGACGATATCGGGATCGTACAGATTATTTTCCGATCGGCTCATACGCTCAAGGGTATGGCAGCAACGATGGGATACGAAGATCTGGCTTCGCTTACCCACCAGATGGAAAACGTGCTGGATCTTGTCCGGAACGAAAAGCTAAAGATGCAGGATTTTATCTTTGACACGCTCTTCAAAAGCTTGGACGCTCTTGAATCGATGGTGCAGGATATTACCGAAGGCGGGGACGGGAAAGCGGATGTTTCCTCTATCGTGGCTTCCTTGCAGTCGATTGTACGTGGAGAAGGAGCTTCGACTGGCGGTGGTGCTGCCGAAGGGGATAACTCCGTTGTGGCCGTCCAGGGAATTGAATTGGATGAGTTTCAATTCTCCGTGCTTGATCAATCGATTTCGGAAGGACATAAGGTTCTATATATACAAGTGACATTGCGAGAGGATTGCCAACTCAAGGCGGTTCGTGCCTACATGGTATTCGAAACGCTGGAAAGATCCGGAGAAATTGTCAAGACGTATCCGGACGTTCAAGAGATTGAACAAGGTGAATTCGATCGCGTATTTTCGTTGTATTACATAACACAAAGAGAAACGCAAGACATTGAAAGCCAGATTCTTGGCGTTTCGGAGATCGAGACTACTACGGTTGTGGCGCTCGATCATGAATCTTTGCAGCAAATGGTTCAGGAGAGCGCGGCTACAGCAGAAGCTGTTAAACCGCAAGTTTCAGAGGCAGCTCCAGCGGCAACGGCTTCGCCGGAAGCCAAGAGTACTTCTGCACCTGCCAAAGAGTCCAAGGCACCTGCCCGAAATGCAGGGGGAGGTAATCCTTCGAGAACGATACGGGTGGATATTGAGCGGCTGGATGTATTAATGAATCTGTTCAGTGAACTGCTAATTGACCGGGTACGGCTAGAACAATTGGCCAGTGAGTCCAAGAATCAGGAACTGACGGACACCGTTGAGCATATGAGCCGCGTGAGCAGCGATTTGCAGAATATCGTCCTGAAGCTGCGCATGGTCCCTGTGGATACGGTGTTTAATCGTTTTCCTAGGATGGTACGGGACCTTGCCAAAACATTGGACAAGAAGATTGATTTGATTATTACCGGGGCTGAAACGGAGCTGGATCGTACGGTTATTGATGAGATCGGGGACCCGCTGGTCCACTTGCTGCGGAACTCGGCAGACCATGGCGTCGAACCTGTAGCCGACCGTATCGCTGCCGGTAAACCGGAGACCGGTACCGTGCACCTGCGTGCGTTCCATAGCGGCAACAATGTTTTCATTGAGATTGAGGATGATGGACGCGGTATCTACCGTGACAAAATTCTGAAGAACGCATTGGCAAAGGGCGTTGTTACGGAGGCTGAAGCAGCGACCATGACCGATGACGAGGTCAATCAACTGCTATTTGCACCGGGATTCAGCACCGCAGAGAAAATCTCGGATGTATCAGGCCGAGGCGTTGGGCTTGACGTTGTTAAATCCAAAATCGTTGCTCTGGGCGGTAACGTCACCATCTACTCGACACCGGGAAAAGGCACGAACTTTTCCGTTCAGCTTCCATTAACGCTGTCTATCATTGCAGCTATGCTGATTCGGATGGGATCCGAAAAATATGCAATTCCGCTTTCCTCCATTGTTGAAACGGGCATCATCAAGCGTGGACAAATCAAACATGTTCACGGCAGCCGCATGATCCAGTTCCGGGAATCGCTGATTCCGGTCATCTCGCTCAGCCGTCTGTTTGAAGTTCCGGATTTTGACGAAGAGCTGGAAGAAGAAACAGAGATCGTTGTAATCCGCAAGGGGGATCGTTTGGCGGCACTCACCATCGATGATTTTATCGGACAGAGTGAAATCGTCATTAAAAATCTGGGTAAATATCTGCCTGCCATTCAGGGGGTATCCGGAGCAACCATCCTAGGGGATGGACAAGTCGCTCTTATCATTGACGCAAATGCATTTATCAAATAAAGGGTTGCTATTACGCACGGCAGGCCACACATTTTGAAGGAGGACTTATCATGGGAGAAGAAATCAAGGTTATTGTCTTTAAACTTGGCGAGGAAGAATACGGCATCGAGGTAGACAAGGTTCAGACCATTGAGCGAATGATGCCCATTACGCGTGTTCCCAAGACCTATGCTTTCGTAAAAGGGGTTATTAATCTTCGAGGCGTTGTCATCCCCGTCATTAATTTGCGCGGCCGTTTTGGATTGGACGAGGTTGAAGCAACCGATCAAACGCGGGTTATCATCGTAGCGGTCAATGACATGCAGGTAGGCTTTATCGTGGATTCCGCCAGTGATGTAATCGATCTGAATACGGACAGCATTGACTCTCCACCTGAGGTGGTCGGCGGAATTAAAGCGAAATATCTTCGCGGTGTCGCGAAGGTAGGAGAGGAGCGCCTTCTCGTTATGCTGAATCTGTCCGAAGTGCTGAACAAGAGTGAGATTATTCAGCTGGAAGGCCTTGAGGAGTAGACAGTGGAGCTGTTTAAGCATGGCAAGGAAATCAAAATGGATGTTTTGAAGGAAGTAGGAAACATCGGAGCGGGCAATGCGGCAACCGCCCTCTCCCGCTTGCTTAACAAACCTATTGATATGGCTGTTCCAAAAGTTCAACTCCTGCCGTTTGAACAGATTGCTGAAAGTGTAGGGGGGAGCGAACAACTCGTTCTTGCCGTATTTTTAAGGGTCGAAGGCAGTGCGCCGGGCAATCTCTTCTTTATTATGAGTCCGGAAGCTGGGAAGAATTTGCTGCAGAATCTGGCGGGATTTGAAGTTTCGGATGAGGAGCAATTCTCCGAGATGGAGCAGTCCGCATTATGCGAGATCGGAAACATATTGTCAGGCTCGTACTTATCGTCGCTCGCGGATTTGACCAATCTGTCCATGACACCTACGGTGCCGGCTCTCGCAATGGATATGGCAGGCGCCATCTTAAGTTATGGACTGCTGCAGTTCGGAGAAATGGGAGACGATGCCCTCTTAATCAACACGACGTTCCTAGAAGGGCAGAACGAGGTGGAAGGCCAGTTCTTCCTGATACCTGATCCACAATCATTTGCTCAAATTTTCGAAGCTTTAGGAGTGCCTTTAGAGCATGATTGAAGAACAAAGCATAGTGAAAGTAGCCATGGCGGATCTGAACGTCGCAGGTCCAAACGGTATTTTGCGAACAACGGGACTCGGCTCGTGCGTCGGACTGACGTTGTATGATCCGGTGACGAAGATTGGTGGAATGGCGCATGTGATGCTTCCATCTTCGGCGATCGCCAGAGAAGGGCAGCTGAATCTGGCAAAATACGCCGATACGGCTCTTCCGATCCTGTTGAACAAGATGAGGAATTTGGGTGCTTCTCCGGCACGTATGGTAGCCAAAATGGCAGGGGGAGCTCAAATGTTTGCTTTTGCCGGATCCGGTGACACCATGCGCATTGGACCTCGTAATGTGGAGTCTTGCAAGGCTGGGCTCGAGCAGATGGGGATTGCGCTAATTGCCGAGGATACCGGAGGAAATTATGGAAGAACCGTTGAGTTGGACTGTACAACGGGTAAGTTTACAATACGAAGCGTACAAAAGGGCATAAAGGAATTGTAGCTAATGGGAAAACTCCGTTTTTATCTGATGACTGGAATTGCCGGGTTTGTGTTCACATTTATTTTCTCCATACGTAACAATCTGTGGATGACTAGCATGTATCGGGCTCTCATTGCATGTGCGATTTGGTTTCTCCTGGCGTTCCTGTTGAATTGGATGTTTGCTGCCATTACGGGTCCGCGAGCCGCTGTTCAAGGGGACGCCGACACGCAGCGGGAGCAAAACCGAGGAACTGTTCTTGATTTATCCACGCCTGATGAGGATCGGGAATTGATGGATTTAATCCATTCCGAATCCAGCAGCAAAGAGAATGGAGACTTTGTACCGCTAAATCCTCCTAAGCTGGTTTCAACGAAAGAACCCGAAGAACTGGCCAAGGCCGTTCGTCACCTTACGGAAGAATAAGGAGGGTGAAGGCAATTGGACGAACGTAAAGCTTCTGTGCTAAATCATGCGGATTTATGGAGCGCATGGAAGGAAGATGGAGACCATGAAGCGAAGAAGAAACTAATCGAATATCATTTGCACATCGTTGACTATGTTTCAAGCCGTTTGGCCATCGGTCTTCCGAAGAACGTTTCTAAGGGAGATTTGGCCAGCAATGGGGTAATGGGTCTGATTGACGCTATCGAGAAGTTTGATTACAAGCGAGGGCTGCAATTCGAAACCTATGCTTCTTGGCGTGTGCGTGGGGCCATTCTGGACTCGCTGCGTCAAGGGGACTGGGTGCCTCGTTCCGTCCGCGAGAAGGCGAAGAAGATTGAAACTGCATATCAGCAGTTGGAACAGAAGTATTTACGCAGCGTCAGTGATTCCGAGATGAGTGATTACCTTGACGTGACCGAGAAGGAATTCCGGCACATGCTGCAGGAAGTAGCGGTCATGACATTGACATCTCTGGAGGATCCGATCCGCGAGGAGGAGTCTGAGACCCGAATGTCGCTCCTGGTTGATGAGAAAGCGAAGAATCCGGATCACAAGGTCCATGAATTTTACCTGCGAGAAGCCCTGATGAAGGGTATCGGTAAATTAACCCCGAAAGAGCGGACCGTAGTTTCCTTATTATATTATGAGGATTTATCACTCAGTGAAATTGCTGAAGTGATGTCGCTATCACCTTCACGAATATCTCAGCTTCATTCCAAAGCGATATTGAGACTTCGGGGCGCGCTCGATAAAGATCGGGATTTGCTGATGCAAAACGATTGACGCTTGCCATTTATGAAGGGGGTTCCTGGATTGTCTGTAGATTATGCATTGGATCAGTACTTTAGCGTTACGCTATCGGATGACAAGGTCGTCGCCTATATACAGTTCACCAAGTGGGAGAAGGATTTCTCTTGCTCTGTAGAAGATCTTGAGCAATTTCTGAGAAGTCATGATGTACGATATGGACTTCAACATGATACGTTGCGGCGAATCGCAGATCATGCGGAGGAATATCAATATAGTAGAACGCCGATTGCCATGGGAACGGAACCTGTGCACGGACAGAACGGCAGAATCGAATTTACCGTCAGTTTTGGGAATGAGACGAATCTGAAGCCGCTGGAGATCGAAGATGGCAAAGTGGATTATAAAGAAGTGATTCGTTTAAATAATGTAAAAAAGGGGCAGCTGCTTGCCAACCGAATCCCTCCAACGAAGGGAGTCCCCGGAACAGCGGTAACCGGAGAGGAGATTCCGAGCAAACCGGGAAAGGAAGCTCATTTCAAGGTTGGGAAGAACGTTGTTGTTAACGCGGAGAAAACCGCAATGTACGCTGCGCTTGACGGACTCCTCACCAAAACGGAAAAGGGAAAAATCAATGTGTTTCCGGTATATGAGATTAACGGGGATGTTGATTACAGTATAGGCAATATCGACTTTGTCGGTACGGTGGTCATTCGCGGCAATGTGCTTACCGGTTTCAGAATCAAGGCAGCAGGAGATATCCGAGTCACTGGCTTTGTGGAGGGAGCCGAGCTGGAGGCTGAAGGTTCGATCGATATATCCGGCGGAATCATCGGGTACAACAAGGGTTATGTAAAGGCGGGTCAGGATGTCAAAAGCTCGTTCATCCAGGATGGAAACGTCATAGCCGGAGCTAGCGTATTCGTCTCGCAGAGCATCATGCACTCCAATATCCGGGCGGTTCAGAATATCGAATGCAACGGTATGAAGGGCCTTGTGGTAGGCGGCATTTTGCAGGCGGGGGAAAAAGTGGTTGCCCGAACGATCGGAAACAGCATGTCGACGGCTACCGTAGTTGAAGTTGGTGTGCTGCCCGAGCTGCGGAATGAACTGGCAGATCTTAGAGCTCAATTGAAGCAGTCATTAGAAAGTATGGACAAAACCGATAAAGCGCTTTATCTTCTGAATCAGTTAGCATCCTCGGGTCAATTGTCTCCAGACAAGTTGGCGCTGCGAATCAAGCTGAATGCGACCAAGAAATCCAACATGGCAGAACAAGCCGATATAAAGGATAGAATGCTGGAAATCGAGAAGATGCTTGAGGATACCGGCAAAGCAAGAGTGAATGTGGTAAAGACGATCTACGGCGGAGCCAAAATTGTCATAGGGCGGTATACCCGCTTTGTTAAGGACCCCACGCAGCGGGTTTCTTTTTACTATCATGAAGGGGATATCACCATGGTGCCGCTCTTGTAGGGATAGAACATACGTGTTAAATGCTTGTGGACATGATCCTATATCATGAGGTGATTCCATTGAGTTTGAAATCGGTTGAGATGCAAATTGCGGTCCCCAGAACCAATGAAGCGGGCAAGATGCATAATGAAACCCAGCAGCGCCCGATGAATGATCAGACGCTGCTTGCGGTTGAGTTAAACAAGAACAGCCGTGCGGACGCTCAGCGAAGCACGGAAGTGAGTGAGACGGCGGAAACAGCCGTGCGCGATGACGGGAGTCGTCAATCCTCTGAGCAGCAGCAAGGCCGGGGAACGGCGGAATCGGGCGAGATCGTGGAGCAGCCGGCAGAGCATCCCTATAAAGGCAAAAATTTCGATGTTTCGCTCTAGATAATTTATAGGCACAAAGGAGTTAATGGATTTGAAACCATGGATATATATCGTGCTGCTTGGCATTGCCGCCGTGCTGTATGCTTTTATGCTGCCGAAACGCCGTGAAGAGACCGTGTCCAGCGAGCGGGTTGTCAAAGAAGTGGAGAACACGCTTGAAGGATATATGGCGGAAATCCAGAACGAGAACGAACAGCTGGTGGAACTGGTTAGTCAGATGAAGAAAGAACTTGATGCCAAGCAGCAAGCACATCAAGAGCAGGTCAGTGATTTGCGGCAGCGCATGCTGGCCATGGAGCAGAAAATGACCGATTCGCAAACGCGAATTCGAACGGCGGAAGAGAAGCTGGCGCAAGCCGCTGCAGCCGCTTCTTTGTCTGCGGGAGCGGCTGCAGCGGCTTCCGAGGTTGAACCTGCACCTCCTGTCCATTCCATCAAATCCAGATACACGGAGCTGTTTGATCTATATGAACAAGGAAAGTCCATCGATATGATTGCCAAGAACACGGGTCTTCAGCGAGGCGAAGTTCAACTTATTATCCAGTTGGCCAAACAGGAGGAATCCGTGTGATCAAGAACCGTACATTTATGATGGGCCTGGGGAGCGGTCTCGTGATCGGCGCGGTGCTGCTTCAGCTGATGTGGATCGGTCAAGGCACCACCGCAGCAACGACGGAGGAAATAACGAAGGAGCAGCTGATGGCTGCAGCGGAAGCCATGGATATGCAAGTTTTCGAAGGCTCGGAAGAACTGTTGACAGCGGAGCAGTGGGAAGAGAAACGGCTTTCTGATGGCGCAGGTGAGTCCGAAGGAGCCGATCCTGCGCTGAAGACGGGTACGGAAAAGCCGGAAGCACCGCAGCAGCCGGAGAAACCTGAAACAGGCGTGGATAAGAAACAGGAATCTCCCCGTGTGACGAATCCGGCGGAGCCGAAAACACCGGCCAAAGCGGAAGCGCATATTAAAGTAAACATTCAATCCGGAAACAATCTCAGTGATGTGGCAAACAGTCTTTTGAATGCCGGCGTCATTGACAACAAACAGGCATTCATCACTAAAGCTACCGAGAATAAAATCAATACCAAGATCCTGAGCGGTACATACTCGTTCACGGCAGGCGAGAGCTACAATTCGATCATCACGAAGATCACTACAAAACCCTCCAACTAGCACTTCGGTTGAGAGTGGTTTTTTTCTTTGCGGGATCTGCTTGCAGCCGTTGATAGAATGGACCTGATCAAGCACACAAAAGACATTGCAACCTGCCCATGGTTATGTTATAGTAATTGACGGTGTTAAAACACACGCTAGAGTGATTTCGTTAAGGGTGCTTCCAGGACTGGGAGTCTTAATGAAAAATGATCTTGGCGGAGGGACACACAAAAACCAAACTTAGGAGGTGCGTGAAGATGGCAGTAATTTCCATGAAACAGCTTTTGGAAGCTGGCGTTCACTTCGGTCACCAGACTCGTCGCTGGAACCCGAAAATGGATAAATTTATCTTCACTGAAAGAAACGGTATCTACATTATCGACCTGCAAAAAACGGTCAAGAAAGTTGAAGAAGCATTCAACTTCGTGAAAAGCGTAGCTGGAGAGAACGGTACAATCCTGTTCGTCGGCACGAAAAAACAAGCTCAAGATTCCGTGAAGGAAGAAGCAGAGCGTTGCGGCATGTACTACATCAACCAACGTTGGCTCGGCGGAACTTTGACTAACTTCGAAACGATCCAAAAGCGTATCAACCGCTTGAAGCAGCTCGAAACTTGGGAAGAGGACGGCACGTTCCAAGTATTGCCTAAGAAAGAAGTTATCCTTCTCCGCAAAGAGAAAGATCGTCTTGAGAAATTCTTGGGCGGTATCAAGAACATGAAGGGTCTTCCAAGCGCATTGTTCGTTATCGATCCTCGCAAAGAGCGTATCGCAGTAGCGGAAGCTCGCAAATTGGGTATCCCAATCGTTGGTATCGTTGATACGAACTGTGATCCGGATGAAATCGACTATGTAATCCCAGGTAACGATGACGCGATCCGCGCTGTCAAATTGTTGACTGGTAAAATGGCCGATGCCGTTGTTGAAGCTCACCAAGGCGAAGAAACAACTGCTTAATCGGGATTAAACGTATAAACCATGAATTAAATGAAAAGGGTGGTTGGTAGGTGTATAACCTCTCACTGCCCTTTTTTTAAGATGTTAGAACGGATAACGTGCGTATAACGTATGGCATTCGGAGCCTGGCATCGCAGGGGAAGAACAACTACTTAATGCGGTCTGGAATCCTGGAGAGAACAACAGAATGACGGTCTTCTTGAGGTCCAAACGCAAAACTTCATCATACCAATTTGGAGGGAATTCTAATGGCAGTAACAGCTAGTGCGGTAAAAGAACTTCGCGAAAGAACAGGCGCGGGCATGCTGGATTGCAAAAAAGCGCTGGATGAAACAAATGGTGATATCGACAAAGCGATCGCAGTACTTCGCGAAAAAGGCTTGTCTGCAGCAGCAAACAAAGCGGGTCGTATTGCAACTGAAGGCGTTGTAGAGTCTTATATTCACGGCGGCGGACGCATCGGCGTTCTCGTTGAAATCAACTGTGAAACCGACTTCGTAGGTAAAACAGATCAATTCAAAGAGTTTGCTCGCGATATCGCAATGCATATTGCCGCTGCAAATCCTAAATATGTTCGTCGTGAAGAAGTGCCAACGGAAGACCTTGAGAAAGAAAAAGAAATTTTGAAAAACCAAGCTCTGAACGAAGGCAAGCCTGAAAAAATCGTTGAGAAAATGGTTGAAGGCCGCATCAACAAATACTATGAAGAATATTGCTTGCTTGAGCAAGCCTTCATCAAAGATCCTGACAAAACAATCAACACGCTGCTTAATGAAAAAATCAGCACGATCGGTGAGAACATTTCCATCCGTCGTTTTGCTCGTTTTGAATTGGGCGAAGGCTTGGAGAAAAAACAAGACAACTTCGTTGAAGAAGTTATGTCCCAGGTGAATAAATAAGCCGAATAGGCTAATATAAGTTATAGAAAAGAGTGGAACACACCTGTGTTCCTTCTTTTTTAAGAGATATAAGGCATAAGAGAGATAAGATTGTTATAAATTCGGAGTAAAGGCACCCCTTATCTCACAAGAAAGAATGGACTCGAGTCTTGATTAGACGACCAGAAGTTTCTACTTGAGACGGATGTTTTTACCCGATTTTTATAAACCGTCAAGCAGTGCCGGTGTGTCTGTCTGTCGTTTTTCAAACGGGCGTCGTATACTTAGGCGCCGTCTTAAAGTGGAGGGTTATCATTTGGAACAGCCTGTATATAAACGAGTGATATTGAAAGTCAGTGGGGAATCCCTTTCAGGGCAGAATGGATATGGTATTGATGCTGAGACGATCTCATCGATCGCTGAGCAGGTTCGCGAGGTTGTCGAGCTTGGTGTGGAGGTCGCGATCGTGTGCGGCGGCGGAAACATCTGGCGCGGTATCGCTGGCAGCGCGAACGGAATAGACCGTGCGACAGCAGATTATATGGGAATGCTCGCAACGGTGATGAACTCTTTGGCTCTTCAGGATGCTTTGGAGCAGATCGATGTGCCGACTCGGGTGCAAACCTCTATCTCAATGCAGCAAATTGCGGAGCCGTATATTCGCCGCAGAGCCATTCGGCATTTGGAAAAAGGTCGTGTCGTTATTTTTGCGGCAGGAACGGGTAACCCATACTTCTCCACCGATACGACTGCAGCGCTTCGCGCAGCGGAAATCGAAGCAGAAGTGATTCTCATGGCGAAGAACAAGGTGGACGGAGTGTACTCCGCTGATCCATTTAAGGATGAAACTGCCGAGAAGTACGAGCAGCTGACGTATCTAGACGTATTGAACAAAAACCTTGGGGTAATGGACTCTACAGCTTCATCGTTATGTATGGACAACAACATCCCGCTCATCGTCTTCGCTATTACGGAGCAAGGTAATATCAAGCGCGTCGTTCTGGGCGAGAAAATCGGAACGATCGTCAAAGGGAGTGTAGACTAATGCCGCAATCGGTGAAAAAGAATGCAGAAGAACGCATGGAAAAAGCGATCCTGTCTTTGAAACGTGACCTGGCAACGCTGCGCGCAGGACGGGCAGCGCCAGCGCTACTCGACCGGATCACGGTTGAATACTACGGGGCACCAACTCCGCTGAATCAGCTGGCTAACATCAGCACGCCGGATTCAAGAACGCTCATGATCCAGCCTTGGGACAAGTCGTCCTTGGCCGATATCGAGAAAGCGATCATGAAATCGGATATCGGTTTGACGCCGGCGAATGATGGTAATCAAATTCGTCTCGTCGTACCTGCACTGACGGAAGAACGCAGAACCGAACTGGTGAAAATGACGAAGAAATTCGGCGAGGAAGCGAAAGTGGCCATCCGCAACATTCGCCGTGATGCCAACGACGACATCAAAAAATTGGAGAAAACAGATATTTCCGAGGACGAGTCCCGGAGACATCAGGAAGATATCCAAAAAGCGACGGATAAATTTATCGCAGAAGTCGACAAAGTCCTCGTTGCTAAAGAAAAAGAGATTATGGAAGTATAAGAGACTTGTGGCCCCTCCTGTCAATGGTGGGGTTTGTCTCTTTTTTTGCAGAAAGATGCCTGGAGGAAATGGAATGATCAAACGGGTTCGATCGTGGTTGAATCAGGAGGACAGTCAGCAGACGCATCAGCTCTCTCCGGACAACATCCCACATCATGTCGCCATCATCATGGATGGTAATGGACGCTGGGCGAAACGGCGCGGTATGCCGCGAATCGTTGGCCATCAGAATGGCATGAAGGCTGTCAAAAGAGCGGCCATTGCCGCCGATGATTTGGGAATCAAAATATTGACGATGTATGCTTTTTCGACAGAAAATTGGACGCGTCCGAAGGATGAGGTCGATTTTCTGATGAAGCTTCCGCAAGAGTTCCTGGCTATTGAGCTGGAGGAGCTGATCGAGAAAAATGTCCAGGTCCGCATGATGGGGCATCCGGAAGACCTTCCGTCCCATACCGTGTCTGCGATGGAAGAAGCAGTTGCGAAGACAGCCGGCAATGACGGGCTTGTGCTTAACTTTGCACTCAATTACGGCAGCCGGAAAGAGATCACCGAAAGTGTCAAGGCGCTCGGACGAGAAGTGCGCGACGGGATTCTTCGTCCTGAGGATATTACAGAGGAACTGATCGGCCAGCGGCTCCTCACAGGCGAATTGCCGGATCCGGATTTACTGATCCGCACAAGCGGCGAGCTGCGACTGAGTAATTTTATGCTGTGGCAGCTCGCGTATAGTGAGCTATGGTTTACGGATGCCTATTGGCCGGAATTTACCAAAGAGCATTTGGTGGAGGCCGTAGCCGATTATCAACAAAGAACAAGGCGCTACGGTGGACTTTCGTAGCCGATGGAGGATGGAACGTTTTGAAACAGCGATTGATTACCGGAATTATAGCGGGAGCGGTCTTTTTAGGATTATGTTTCATAGGCGGTCTGTGGTACCATCTTCTTATTCTGGCGATGGCGCTAATCGGTTATTATGAGTTTGTGCGCATGACCAATACGGCAGCATTCGGGGGAACGGCTTGGATTGGGTATGCGGGGGTGCTGTTACTTGTATTTCCATGGGGTCCGCTTAATTTGAATATTCAGATCCCGTGGGAACATGTGCTTTGGCTCCTGCTGCTTTTATTTTTGCTGGCGACCGTGACGACGAAGAATGTAATAGATATCAAACGGGTTTCTTTATTGTTTTTGGCATCGGTGTATATCGGAATCGGATTTTCCTTTATCGCCGAATCACGACATGCTCCTGACGGCCATGGCGTATTCTGGACTTTTCTGCTTCTGGCCTCGATCTGGGCAAGCGATGCGGGAGCGTATTTTGTCGGACGCGCCATGGGGCGCCATAAATTATGGCCTTCCATAAGCCCGAACAAAACGGTTGAGGGTGCGCTCGGCGGTGTGGTCATTGCCGTGTTCACATCACTGCTCTTTTCATTCTTCTCAGATGGATTCCTGACGGCTGGACAAGCGATTCTAATCGGACTTTCCTGCGCTGTTATCGGTCAGCTCGGCGATTTGGTGCAATCCGCTTATAAACGGGTGTATGACATCAAGGATTCGGGCAAGCTGCTGCCGGGCCATGGAGGGATACTGGATCGATGTGACAGTTGGATCGTCGTATTTCCGTTTGTACATATATTGAGTCTCCTGCCTTACTGATGAAAGGAAAGATGTGCATGAAGAAGATCAGCGTACTCGGCTCCACTGGCTCCATAGGTACCCAGACCTTGGATGTCGTGAGGAAACACCGGGAACATTTTCAGATTGAGGGCCTTGCTGCAGGGAGTAATAAGGAAGTGCTGCTTCAGCAGGTCAAGGAGTTTTCTCCGCGTAAAGTGTCCGTTGCCACGAAAGAGCTTGCTGACAGCATAAGGCATGATCTTCCTGCCAGAACCGAAGTGTTCCATGGTCATGAAGGATTGATCGAGATTGCGGCCGCGACAGACGCGGAAATGGTGGTTACAGCGGTCGTTGGAAGTTTGGGCCTGTCCTCTACGCTTGCAGCAATCGATGAGGGGAAGACAATCGGGCTTGCCAATAAGGAAACGTTGGTAACCGCAGGTCACCTGGTTACGGCTCGAGCGGCTGCCAAAGGGGTAAAACTCTTGCCGATCGATAGCGAGCATTCCGCCATATTCCAATGCCTGAACGGAGAGCGGCATGAAGATATTGAACGGATCACGTTGACGGCTTCCGGAGGCTCATTCCGGGATTACACCCGGGAGCAGCTGGTGAACGTTACGGTGGAGGATGCGCTTAAACATCCAAACTGGTCCATGGGTGCCAAAATCACAATTGATTCGGCCACCATGGTCAATAAAGGGCTTGAGGTGATTGAGGCCCATTGGCTGTATGGAATTCCTTATGACAACATTTCTGTGCTTCTGCACCCGGAAAGCATTATTCACTCTTTTGTGGAATTCCGTGATTCAAGTATCATTGCCCAGCTCGGCAACCCGGATATGCGGGTTCCGATTCAATATGCGCTCACCTATCCGGAGCGGTGGTCTTCGCCTGCGCCGAGGCTATCTTTGGCAGAAGCGGGCAAGCTGCATTTCCGGGAGATGGATCTTGAACGTTTTCCTTGTTTAAGGCTTGCTTATGAATGTGGTAAAATGGGTGGGACAGCGCCAACGGTATTCAACGCTGCCAATGAAATTGCGGTCGCCCGGTTTCTCCGCGGCGAAATCTCTTTTCTGCGAATCGAAGAGATCATTGAGGAAGTGCTGCAAAGCCATCGTGTTGCGCCGGAACCGGCACTGGAGACGATTGAAGAGAATGATCGAATCGCACGTGAATTAGCTTCCCGACTATAGGATTGAAGTGTTTTTGAAATCTCCCTTGAAAAAAAGCGGACAGCTTGTGATTCTCTTGTGGACGACAGGAGAATAATGATAATCTATAGGGACATACTGCGTTCTCAGAGGAAAAGGGGGATGTAAAGAATTGGAAATGGTTCGGGTCGTTTTTCTAACGGTGCTCATGTTTTTTGTGATCGTTACCGTGCATGAATGGGGTCACTATTATTTTGCCCGGCGTGCCGGAATATTGGTGCGCGAGTTCGCGATTGGATTTGGTCCAAAGCTGTTCTCATATAAACGCAATGAAACGCAGTTTACGCTTCGTCTTCTTCCATTCGGCGGTTATGCCCGTATGGCCGGGGAAGATCCGGAACTTGTCGAGATTCAGCCCGGTCAGACGATTGCGGTTCGATTGAATGCAGAGAATCAAGTAAAAAAGATTTATCTGGATCAACTCGACAACCGTAAAAATGTCATTCGCGGCGAAGTCCAGTTTATGGATATGGTGGATCGTTTGTCGGTTAGACTTGATGTGGATGGTGAATTCCAACAATTTGAAATCCATCCGCAGGCCTTAACGGTAGCCAAAGGTGTCGAGACGCAGATCGCACCGAGAGACCGCCAATTCGGCAGCAAAACTGTTGGACAAAGAGCGCTTGCGATTTTTGCCGGTCCTGTCATGAACTTCATTCTGGCCTTCGTGCTGTTTGCCCTTCACATTCAAATGGCCGGCATACCGGTTGAGAATCCAACTTATGTGCAGATTGGCGAGATTACAAAAGGCATGCCTGCCGATGAAGCCGATCTGAAAGAGGGAGACATCATCGAGAGCATTAACGGAACCGCTATTGGTGCCGATTATCAGAAGATGATCGAATTGATTGCAGCTTCCAAGGACAAGCCGATGGAATGGACCGTACGCCGGGGTGAGGAATCATTTGATCTGACCTTAACTCCGCGGACGATGGAGGGCCAGGAAGGCGGCAAGGTCGGGATTGTTCCTGAGCTTCCGACCCGATCCGCAGGGATTGGGGAGACGATTGCCGGGTCCGGGACCGCGATGGTAGATACAACGAATATTATCTTCCAGGGCTTCAGACAGTTGATTCAGAAGTTCTCCATGGATGATCTTGGCGGTCCTGTGCGGACGTTTGAAGTAACGGGACAAATCGCCAAACAGGGTATCGAACAGCTGACCTATTGGGCAGCCATTCTAAGCTTATATCTGGGCATATTCAATCTGCTGCCGATACCGGCACTGGATGGAAGCCGGCTCGTATTCTTAGGGATCGAAGCCTTAAGGGGCAAGCCAGTTGACCCGAACAGAGAAGGCATGGTTCATTTTATCGGGTTTGCGATGCTGTTCCTGTTAATGATTGCCGTCACCTATAACGATATTTTGCGTTTGATCAACGGATAAACCCTAAGGTACGGCTCGGTGCGCCAGCCGCAACGAAAGCCGTACCTTTTCTAGTGTTAGCAGAGTTTCACGCATAACGATATCTAGCAAATGGAGTTGCTATAATAAGGGCGGGCTCCATAGCCGCAGCTCGTTCACACATATCGCCAATAACGCCAGTCCAAGCCGCTTGAATCAGGGGCTTTGACCATGCGTTTTATTAATGGGAGGCACACGATTTATATGTCTAAGGAATCGAAGGATAAACAATTCGTGACGGAGATTACGCCGCAAGCGGAAGATTTCTCGCGCTGGTATATCGATGTCATCAAAAAAGCGGACCTGATGGATTATTCTCCAGTCAGAGGCTGCATCGTCTTCAAACCGGACGGTTATGAAATTTGGGAGCATATCCAGGCAGAGTTGGATCGGCGCTTTAAGGCGACGGGCCATCGGAATGCGTATTTCCCGCTCTTCATTCCCGAGAGCTTTTTCCAGAAGGAGAAGGAGCATGTCGAAGGATTTAATCCCGAGCTGCCATGGGTAACGGAAGCGGCTGGAGAGAAGCTGGAAGAACGTCTGGCGATCCGACCGACTTCTGAAACGATGTTCGGGCACATGTATTCCAAATGGATCCAATCCTATCGTGATCTCCCTGTGCTGATCAACCAGTGGGCCAACGTGGTGCGCTGGGAAAAACGCACGCTTCCGTTCCTTCGCACGAGCGAGTTTTTATGGCAAGAAGGCCACACCGCTCATGAAACGGAAGTTGAGGCTAGAGGGGAAACCATGCAAATGCTGGATATCTATCAGCAGTTCGTGGAGGACTATCTCGCGATTCCGGTAATCAAAGGGCAGAAGACACCTTCGGAGAAATTTGCGGGCGCCGTAGATACGTTCTCGATCGAAGCGATGATGAAAGACGGACGAGCGGTACAGGCAGGTACTTCGCATTATATGGGGACCAACTTCTCGCAAGCTTTCGACATTCAATATTTGAACCGTGAAAATACGCTGGAATACGCTCATACGACATCCTGGGGCGTCAGCACGCGCCTCATTGGTTCCTTGATTATGGTCCACGGGGATGACCGCGGATTGGTGCTTCCTCCTAAAGTCGCACCGACGCAAGTGATTATGATTCCAATCGGTCCACCGAAGACGAGAGACGCGGTTGTGGGTCGTACGGACGAGCTGTTCCGTGAACTGAAATCCGCAGGCATCCGTGTACGCGTTGACGACAATCCGGATGTGCGCCCAGGCTGGAAATTCAATGAGTATGAAATGCGCGGAGTTCCGGTGCGTCTGGAGATCGGGCCGCGGGACATGGAGAATGGCGTGTGCGTGCTTGTCTCCCGCATTACAGGCGAGAAGAAAATCGTAGAGCAAGCCAATCTGACCCAGGAAGTACAGAATATGCTGGAGCAGGTGCACCAGGAAATGTTCGAGCGCGCGAAGCAGTTCCGTGAGGATCATTTCTATTCGGTGGAAACGCTGGATGAAATGAAGGAAAGCATGGAGGAAAAACGCGGGTTTACGTTGGCAGGATGGTGCGGTTCGGAAGCTTGCGAAGATACCGTCAAGCAAGAAACCGGCGCTACGAGCAGAAACATTCCGTTTGAGCCGGCCGAGAAGAAAACCAAGTGCCTTGTATGCGGTGAAGATGCAAAACATACGGTGCTGTTCGCGAGAGCGTACTAGTAAATCGATATTATGAATTTCCGGCAAGTTTGGGCGAGGGGAGAGTCCTTCGTCCAGAACCGGAATTCATCATCTGGAGGAAGCTTCCGGATGGCAGTATGGCGGACGCTCTTCTTTTTGGGGCAGGACGAATGGGTGCTGCCGGCGGAGGCTTTATTCTATTTATTTAAGAGTATAGAATTTATAAGTTTTCAGCGAAGCGGAACGAATTCGACAATCGGAAGAAAAACGTCCACTAAACGCGGTTTGTCTTTTGTGGATGTTCGTCGATAGAAGTTAGAAGTTTTTCTTATAGCTTTATGCATTGCAGGGGGAGGGAACCATGGGCACAACAGAAGATAAAAGGAAGCGATTTGAACTGCTGATCAAGCAGGGAGAAGTTCCGGCCAATCTGGTGGAACCCTATTTTTTGGACGGCGTGATTGAGCAGGTAGAGACAAGCAAGGCCAGTAAGGACTGGAGAATAACCGTCCTGAAGGAGACCTTGGTTCCAGCTGAGGTCTATCGCACATTTTGTCTGAGAATTCAGGAGAAGATGGGGCATATTGCGAAGATTAAATTTGTGTTCCGATATGGAAGCGGCGTTCCCGAAGCAGATATCGTGCAAGAATACTGGGGCTTGTTCCTAGAGTGGGCACATCGGGAGATCCCTTCGGTCAATGGATGGATGACAAGGGCTAAATACGAGGTGGAAGATGGGCAAGTCCTTCTCTCCATGTCAGATGGCATGTCGCTTGAGCTTGCCCGTAAGAAACAGATCGATTCCGCCATTACCCGCTTTTTCGGGCAGTATTTTGATCTGACGCTGCGCGTGAAAATGCAGGTCGGCGATAATGGCCAGGCGGCCTATGAGGAGTTCGAACAGAGGAAACGAGAAGAAGAGCGCGAGGTCATCGAGCAGATCATGAGCAGCATGGAAGCTGAGCTGGATGCCGAGGATGAGGAAGAGGGCGCGGTTCGGCTGCAGGTTGGGTATGATATCAAGGATCAGCCGGTTCCGCTCCAGGAGATCCAAGACGAAGAGAAGAAAATTACGATTCAGGGAACCATCTTCGGATTGGATCGTAAGGAGCTTCGTAACGGAAGTACGTTATTCACATTCTATTTGACGGATTTCAGCGATTCCTTGCAAATGAAAATGTTTGGCAAGACGAAGGACGACTTGAAGGTCCTGAGCCTTCTTGAGAACGGCAAATGGGTGAAGGCGCGCGGGCGCGTGGAATATGACCGGTTTATGCAGGTGCCGGAGCTGGTGATGATCCCGTCCGATCTCAATGAAGTGCCGTCGCCGCCATCACGCAAGGATAATGCCGCCGAGAAGCGGGTTGAATTCCACCTGCATACAACGATGAGCACGATGGACGCGGTCACACCGATTGACCGTTATATCAAAACAGCGGCGAGCTGGGGACATAAAGCCATCGCCGTAAGTGATCATGGTGGCGTACAATGTTATCCTGATGCAGCAAAGAACGCCAAGAAGCATGGCATTAAAATGATGTACGGCGTTGAGGCCAACGTCGTGAATGATGCCGTCAACATTGTGGAGCAAGCGCAGCCGATCGAGCTCAGCAGTGCGACTTATGTTGTATTTGATATTGAGACAACAGGTTTGTCCATCACCGCGAACAAAATCATCGAGCTTGCTGCCGTGAAGATGAACGATGGCAAAGAGATTGATCGATACGCTACCTTCGTTAATCCACACGAGAGAATCCCGTACCATATTCAGCAATTGACGAACATCAATGACGATATGGTTAAGGATGCTCCTGAACTGGAGCCGGTACTGAAAGAGTTTGTTGAATTCGTCGGGGATGCCGTGCTCGTGGCTCACAATGCACGATTTGACATGGGGTTCATCCAGGCAGCACTCAAGAATGCCGGCATGGACACGCTCGACAATCCCTATCTGGATACGCTGGAGCTGGCACGTCTGGTGCATCCGGGCCTTAAGAATCATCGTCTGAACACATTGGCAGATAAGTATAAGGTGCTGCTCGAAAGCCATCACCGCGCGATTGACGATACGATTGCGCTGGCTGGAATCCTGAACGGGCTCCTTAGCGATGTGGACAAAACCAAAGGCGTCAAGATGCTGGACCGCCTCAATGATTACGTCGGTACGGATTTGTCCAATACCCGTCCTTTCCACTGCGGTATTTATGCTTTGAATATGACAGGCAAGAAAAATCTGTACAAGCTGATCTCCATGTCACATACCGAATATTTCAAGCGAGTGCCGTGTATTCCTAAATCCAAGCTTCAAGAGATGCGAGATGGGTTGCTGGTGCTTTCCGGCTGCGAAAAAGGGGAGTTCTTCGAAACGGTGCTGAACAAGACGGAGGAGGAAGCCGAAGAGATTGCGGACTTCTACGATGTTTTGGAGATTCAGCCGTTGACGATGTATATGCATTTGGTGGACAAAGGCTTGGTGGGCAGTCCCGAAGAGATCAAAACCGCAATTTCCAAAGTCGTGCGCATCGGCGAAAAGCTGAACAAGCCGGTCATCGCCACAGGAAACGTGCACTATCTTGAACCGCGGGATAAGCTGTTCCGGGACATTACCATCCATGGGATTACCGGTTTCAGCCCGCTTAAGGATATGCGTAAGCCTGACGCGCATTTTCGGACTACGGAAGAGATGCTCGAAGAGTTCGAGTTTTTGGGACAAAACAAATGTTATGAAGTTGTTGTAACGAACACTAGCGAGCTGGCCGACCGCTTTGAAGAGTTGGAATTGTTCCCGGATAAGCTGTTTACGCCGATTCTGGATGGCGCGGATGAAGAAATCCGCAACACCTGCTACGACACGGCCAAGTCCATTTATGGCGAGAACTTGCCGGAAGTCGTAGTGGCCCGGTTGGAGAAAGAGCTTGAGCCGATCATTAAGTACGGTTTCTCAGCGAACTATTTGATTTCCGAGAAACTGGTTAAGAAATCGAACCGGGACGGCTATTTGGTTGGTTCACGGGGTTCCGTAGGCTCATCCGTCGTTGCCACATTCCTCGGCATATCCGAGGTTAACCCGCTTCCGGCCCATTACATTTGCTTGAACAGCGACTGCAAGCACAGCGAATGGTTCCTGGACGGCAGTGTGCCGAGTGGATTCGACTTGCCGGACAAGGCTTGTCCGGAATGCGGAAACATGATGAAAGGCGAGGGACAGGATATACCATTCGAAACCTTCCTGGGTTTTAAAGGGGATAAGGTTCCCGATATTGACTTGAACTTCTCCGGTGAATATCAGCCGCATGCCCATAATTTCACCAAAGAGATGTTTGGCGAGGAGAACGTATTCCGTGCGGGTACCATCGGCACCGTGGCAGAGAAGACGGCGTTTGGCTTCGCCAAAAAATATGAGGAACACAACAACAAGCGCTGGCGGGGCGCGGAATTGAACCGGCTGGCATCAGGCTGTACCGGTGTGAAGCGGAGCACAGGCCAGCATCCCGGCGGTATTGTCGTTGTGCCGGATTACATCGAAGTGGAAGAGATCACGCCGGTGCAATTTCCCGCGGACGATGTCAACGCAGAGTGGAAAACGACGCATTTTGATTATCACGCCTTTGAAGCGAATCTGCTCAAGCTTGATATTCTCGGGCACGATGATCCGACCATGATGAGGATGCTTCAGGATTTGACCGGCGTGGATCCAACGACCATTCCGATGAACGATCCGAAAGTAATGAGCATGTTCAACTCAACGGAGGCGCTGGGCGTCAAGCCGGAGCAAATACGCTCGCCGGTGGCCACCTTCGGCGTGCCGGAGATGGGCACCAAATTCGTCCGCCAGATGCTGGTGGAATCGCAGCCGTCGAGTTTTGCCGACTTGTTGCAAATCTCGGGTCTGTCACACGGAACCGGCGTTTGGCTCGGCAACGCTCAAGAGCTCATCAAGAACGGTACATGCAACATCAAAACCGTTATTGGTTGCCGCGACGATATCATGTTGTTCCTGATCTATAAGGCGGGCATGGACGCGAGCCTCGCATTTAAGATTACGGAAAGCGTGCGTAAAGGCCGGGGGCTGTCGCAGGAATGGATTGACGAGATGAAGAAATGCAAAGTGCCGCAGTGGTACATTGATTCCTGTCTCAAAATCCAGTACATGTTCCCGAAAGCCCACGCCGCCGCGTATGTTATCTCAGCGGTGCGGACGGCTTACTTCAAGCTTTATTATCCGATCGAATATTATGCAACGTACTTCTCGGTGCGAGCCGAGGATTTCGATATCGAATTATGCTGTCAGGGCTATGAGGCGATTTATCGCCGAATTGAAGAAATCGAGCAACTGGGCTTCGGAGCAAGCCCGAAGGAAAAAGGAATGCTGCCGATTCTGGAGATGGCGCTGGAAATGACGGCAAGGGGCTTCTCGTTCAAGAACATCGATCTGTATGAATCGGATGCGCTCCGATTTAAGGTGGATGGAGATTCGCTCATTCCGCCGTTCTCCGCACTGCAGGGGATCGGTGATAATGCCGCCCGCAATATTGCTGCCGCACGTGAATTCGGTGAATTCCTCTCCATAGAGGATTTCCAGCAAAAATCGAAGGCAAGCAAAACCGCCGTGGAGCTGTTGACCCAAATGGGATGCTTCCGCGGTCTGCCGGAGAGCAATCAGTTATCATTGTTCTGATTCTTGTCATCCCGTCATTGCCGTGACGCCTTGACAGTCAAGGAGTCATACTTGTCACTATTACCAGACTATGTTATAATTTTTTTGGTAATCATGGAGATAAAACCGTTGTGTAAAGAGTGGGGCAACCCACTCTTTACTCTTTGGTATATAGGAAATCAACTTGGAGGTTATGTTCTTTGAGCACATCAAAGATTAAAACGACTGTGGAAGAAATGGTGCAGCCGTATTTGGACGAACACGGCTTTGAACTGGTAGATGTGGAATACGTTAAGGAAGGAAGCAACTGGTTCTTGCGCGTGTTTGTTGATAAAGACGGCGGCATTGACATTGACGATTGCGGTTTAATCAGTGAATACCTGAGCCAGAAGCTGGACGAGAACGATCCGATCCCGACAGCTTATTTTCTTGAAGTCTCTTCTCCTGGCGCGGAACGTCCCCTTAAGAAAAAAGAGGATGTTGCGAAGTCGGTCGGCAAGAACGTGTTTGTTACGGTATACGAGCCGATTAACGGGTTGAAAGAGTTTGAAGGCAAGCTGGAATCCTTTGATAATGAGGAGCTAGTCATTCAAACCGTCAAGAAGCAGCACGTGATTCCATATGCAAAAGTAGCCAGTGCCAGATTGGCCATCATTTTTTAAACGGAAGTTTTGAAAGGGGGAACCGATTTTCAATGAGTATGGATTTTATTGAAGCGATGAATGAGTTGGAAAGAGAAAAGGGCATCAGCAAGGATGTGCTGTTTGAAGCCATTGAAGCGGCACTGATCTCGAGTTACAAGCGCAATTTCAACACGGCGCAAAATGTACGGGTAGACATGAATCGCAATACGGGTGTCATCAAGGTGTTCGCGCGGAAGCTGATTGTGGACGAGGTGCTGGATCCGCGGACTGAAATTTCGCTGCATGCGGCCCGGGAAATCAATCCGCATTTTCAGATTGAAGATATAGCGGAAATCGAGGTTACGCCGCGTGATTTTGGACGGATTGCAGCTCAAACGGCAAAGCAAGTTGTTACCCAGCGCATTAGAGAAGCCGAGCGCGGCCTGATCTACAGCGCTTTTATTGACAAGGAAGATGATATCGTAACGGGTACGCTGCAGCGTCAAGATTTGCGTAACATTTATATCGACCTTGGCAAGATCGAAGCAGCCTTGCCGCTTACCGAGCTTATGCCTAACGAGAAGTTCAAGCATGGCGACCGGATCAAAGCGTACATTACCAAGGTTGAGAACACAACCAAGGGTCCGCAAATTATGCTGTCCCGTACGCATCCGGGTCTTTTGAAGCGCCTGTTCGAGCTTGAAGTGCCGGAAATCTTTGACGGCGTTGTTGAAATCCGCTCGGTTGCGCGCGAAGCTGGATTCCGCTCCAAAATTGCGGTATTTTCCCGTAACGATGAAGTCGATCCGGTTGGTTCTTGCGTCGGACCTAAGGGCATGCGCGTACAGACGATTGTCAATGAGCTTCGCGGCGAAAAAATTGACATCGTGCGTTATTCCGATCAGGTTGAAGAATACGTGGCCAATGCGCTGAGCCCATCCAAAGTACTTGAAGTTCAAGTATTTGAAGATGAGAAGATGGCGCGCGTAATTGTTCCGGATTATCAACTCTCGCTTGCGATTGGGATCAAAGGCCAGAATGCTCGTCTCGCGGCGAAGCTGACAGGCTGGAAGATCGATATTAAGAGCGAAAGTCAGGCGGAGCAGGAATTTGGCAGACCGAAGTCCCAATCAGGTGAAATGCACCAGGATTCCGTCTCTGTCGATTAATTCCAAATGACAGGGGGTTGTCGTCTTGAAACAGAGAAAGATACCGCTGCGTAAATGTGTAGCGTGTCAGGAAATGATGCCGAAAAAAGAGCTTATCCGGATTGTTAGGACTCCCGAGGATGCTGTTCTGATTGATCTCACCGGCAAAAAGTCGGGACGGGGAGCGTATTTATGCGGCAAAGTTTCCTGCTTCAAGCTGGCACACAAAAATAAAGCACTGGATCGAGCGTTGAAACAACATGTGAAACCCGAGATCTATGAACAGTTGGCACAGGATTTCATCAAGGTGGAAGATGAATTCCTCGCTGCAAAAGAGAGTGCTGCCGATGATGAATAGGGCGCTTTCTCAGCTCGGCCTGGCCATGAGGGCAGGTAAGGTGGTTACCGGGGATGAGATCGTGCTCAAAGCCATCCGGTCTTCTGAAGCAAAATTGGTTATTCTGGCGGGTGACGCCTCAGTTAATACAACAAAGAAGTTCCGCGATAAATGCGGTTCTTACAATATCCCTCTGGTAATCGGATTTGACCGGGAAAGTCTGGGCACAAGTGTAGGTAAACCCGAGCGGGTTGTGCTGGCAGTTACGGATCAAGGATTCGCAGAAATGATCTCCAAGAAACTGGAGACAATGTCGGAGGTGGAGTATATTGAGTAAACAGGAAAACAAAGACAATAAACTTCGAGTATACGAATATGCTAAATCGTTGAACATGAGCAGTAAAGAAATCATCACGATCCTTAAACGTTTGAACATTCCGGTCAATAACCATATGAGCGTAATGGAAAACGATACGGTGTCCAAGGTAGAGCAGTTTTTCAAAGATATCAAATCGAATGCAGCAGCCAAGCGGGATAGTGGAGACGCTTCGCGTACCGAGATTCGTAAACCAGCGGTTTCCGGAGCCAATGCGGCTGCAACTGTATCCAATGCAAAAACAGAAGGTACTTCCGCTAGCGTGAGTGCCGAAGGCAACCGTAATGGGCAGGACGGTATGCGTCATTCAGGACAGAAAGCACCAGAACAACAAGGTCAAAGCCAGCCCAAAAAACAACAGGAAAAGCAGGTAGGTATGAATAGTAGAACGAATCAAAACACTCAGAATGCTTCAGGTTCCCAGCGTCCCCAAGGAGGGCAGGATACCCGAAGAAATCAGTCTGGCTCCGCACAAGGAAGTCAGCAGAACAATCGTAGCCAAGCATCCCGACCAGGCGGCAGCACGCAGACCGGATCACGTCCTCAGGGCGGAGGTCAAGGCGGCGCACGTCCGCAAGGCAATAATCAAGGCGGATCACGTCCGCAAGGTAGTAATCAAGGTGGAGCGCGTCCTCAGGGCAGCAACAACCAAGGCGGGGCTCGCCCGCAGAGCAAGCCGGGTGGAACCGGAGGCGGATTCTCAGGAGCTAATAGCAATAACAATAATAGCAACGGCCAGAACCGCGGTTCCAGAAACAACAATAACAATCGTTCAGACTCCAAGCGTTTTGATGACAACCGTCAGGGAGGATTCCGTGGCAACAATCGCGGTGGAAAGAACAACCGCGGCCGGAATCAACATAATCAGCAGCCGCCTCGTGAGAAAATCGACAACACGCCGAAGAAAATTATCGTCCGTGGCAACATGACCGTCGGTGAAACGGCGAAGCTGCTTCATAAGGACGCTTCCGAAGTCATCAAGAAGCTGATTTTCCTCGGCGTGATGGCCACCATTAACCAGGAGCTGGATATCGATACGATTCTATTGCTTGCTGGCGAATTCGGTGTAGAAGTCGAAGTGAAAATTCCGGTAGAGGAAGATCGTTTTGAGACCGTTGAAGAAAACGATGCTCCGGAAGAACTGAAGGAGCGTCCACCGGTCGTTACCATTATGGGTCACGTCGACCACGGTAAAACGACGCTGCTTGATGCGATCCGTTCCACGAACGTATCCAGTGGCGAAGCTGGCGGTATTACGCAGCATATCGGTGCTTACCAAGTCGAGATCAATAACAAGAAGATTACGTTCCTGGATACACCGGGTCACGAAGCGTTTACGGCCATGCGTGCCCGTGGTGCACAAGTAACGGATATGACAATCATCGTGGTTGCGGCTGACGACGGCGTGATGCCACAGACGGTCGAAGCCATTAACCATGCGAAAGCAGCAGGTTTGCCGATCATCGTTGCCGTGAACAAAATCGATAAACCGGACGCTAATCCGGATAAAGTCAAACAAGAATTGACGGAATACGAGCTAGTGCCCGAAGAGTGGGGCGGAGATACCATCTTTGTTAACGTTTCGGCGAAACAGCGGATGGGTCTGGAAGACTTGCTTGAAATGATCCTTCTGGTAGCAGAAGTGAATGAATATAAAGCAAACCCTGACAAACGCGCACGCGGTACCGTTATTGAGGCTGAGCTGGATAAAGGCAGAGGTCCGGTAGCACGCATTCTCGTTCAGCATGGCACATTGAAAGTGGGCGACGCCTTCGTAGCGGGCAACTGCTTTGGACGTATTCGTGCGATGGTGAACGATAAGGGCCGTCGATTAAAAGAAGCGGGTCCTTCAACACCGGTTGAAATTACCGGTTTGACTGAAGTTCCGGGTGCCGGCGATCCGTTTATGGTGTTTGAGGATGAGCGTAAAGCGCGTAATATCGCTGATAAGCGTGCGATTACCCATCGTCAATCCGAGTTGAACACGAATACCCGCGTGACGCTGGATGATCTGTTCCAACACATTAAAGACGGTGAGATCAAGGATCTTAACGTGATTATCAAAGGTGACGTACAAGGTTCTGTTGAGGCGCTGAAAGGTTCCTTGAACAAAATCGAGGTGGAAGGCGTTCGCGTCAAAATTATCCACAGCGGTGCCGGGGCGATCACGGAATCCGACATTATTTTGGCAGCTGCCTCCAACGCGATTGTTATCGGCTTTAACGTTCGTCCGGACGTTCAAGCGAAGCAAACCGCCGAGCAGGAAAAGGTTGATATTCGTCTGCACCGTGTAATATATAATGTAATCGAGGAAATTGAGCAAGCTATGAAGGGGATGCTCGATCCGGAGTACAAAGAAACCGTGATCGGTCATGCGGAAGTCCGCAGCACCTTTAAAGTGAGCAAAGTGGGTACGATTGCAGGATGTATGGTGACATCCGGTAAAATTACGCGTAACGCAGAAGCTCGCTTGATCCGTGACGGCATTGTCGTTCATGAAGGCAAGATCGATTCCCTCAAGCGTTTTAAAGATGACGCTAAAGAAGTGGCACAGGGTTATGAGTGCGGTATTACCTTGGTAAGCTATAGCGACGTCAAAGAAGGGGACGTAATCGAAGCCTTCATCATGGAGACGGTAGAGCGCTAACGAATGAGGTGATCAGACCATGGCAAAAATCAGAACTGGGCGCGTAGGCGAGCAGATTAAAAAAGAGCTCAGCCAACTGATCCAATCGGAGATGAAAGACCCAAGAATCGGTTTCATTACAGTGACCGGTGTTGACGTTACAAATGACCTGTCTCAAGCGAAGGTATACCTGAGTGTGCTCGGCGACGACGAGCAGAAGGCAGCCTCCTTGAAAGGGTTGGATAAGGCAAGCGGCTTTCTCCGCTCCGAGCTGGGCAAGCGGATTCGACTCCGGCATGTGCCGGAGCTGATCTTCAAATTCGATGATTCCATTGCGTATGGCAGCCATATCGAGAAGCTGCTGACCGAAATCGTGGATCGCGAAGAGAAATAGAGTAGTTCGTTTTTATAAAGGAGAGGGCGAATGCAGACCTATGAACAAGAGCTGCAGCAGGTGAAATCATTCCTGCTGGAGCACGATGATTATTTGGTTGTGTCGCATGTTCAGCCCGATGGAGATGCAGTCAGTTCCACCCTTGCGGTGGGCTGGCTTCTCTCATGTCTGGGCAAGAAATTCACGATGATTAATGAAGGGCCCATTCCAAAACGCATGAAAATGTTGTGGCATGCAGAAGACATTCTCAATCTGTCTGAACAGCAGCCAGGAAGAACGTTCTCACACGTCATTTGTGTCGATTGTGCAGATTTTGCTAGAGTAGGCTATACGAAGCAGGTATTTGCCGATCATGCAAGCATCGTTAATATTGATCATCATCCAACGAATGATCGATATGGAGCCGTCAACCTGGTCGTGCCGGAAGCGGCAGCAACCGCAGAAATCCTTTATGATTTGCTGAATTTGTTTGAAGTGAACTGGGATGCCGAAATTGCAACGGCGATTTATACGGGGTTGCTAACGGATACCGGCGGTTTTCGTTATTCGAATACATCGCCCAAGGTCATGAGCATCGCTTCCAATTTGTTGTCCTACGGCGTGAACGGACCCGAAATTGCGGAAACGTTACTAGAGGAAATGACGCTTCCACAGATGAAGGTGCTGGTTCAGGCGTTAAATACGTTAAGCGTGTCGGATGACGGTAAAATAGCCTGGGTATACGTAACGCCTGAGTTTATGGAATCATGCGGCGCCGTGAGCGAGGATCTGGAAGGGATAGTCAATTACCCCCGAAACATTCAGGGAGTTGAAGTCGGGATTCTGTTCAAGTCGCTGAAGTCCGGAATGGTTAAGGCGAGTTTGCGTTCAGCCGGAAAAGTGGATGTTGCGGCATTAGCCCAGATATTTGGAGGAGGCGGCCATGTTCGGGCAGCCGGTTGCAGCATTGAAGGCTCACTGCACGACATCATCCCTAAAGTAGTAGAGCAGGTGAGATTAAAGCTATGACGCAATTAGAAGGCATCTTGGCCGTTCACAAACCAGCAGGCTGGACATCCCACGACGTGGTAGCGAAGGTTCGGGGAATGGTTCGTTTGAAGCGAATCGGACATACGGGTACGCTGGACCCCGAAGTCACGGGCGTGCTGCCGTTATGCCTGGGGAGAGCTACCCGAGTTGTGGAATACCTGCAGGAACTGCCTAAAGAGTATCATGCGGTCCTACGCCTCGGATATTCGACGGATACCGAGGATATTACCGGGAGTGTGGTGGAGACGGCAGATGAAGTTCGTGTGACCAGGGAGGAGGCGCTTGAAGCGCTTCAATCTTTTACAGGCCAGATCTCTCAGATCCCACCCATGTTTTCCGCTGTTAAAATCAATGGTAAACGGTTATACGAGCTTGCCAGAGAAGGTAAAACAGTGGAACGCAAGAGCCGGACCGTAACGATCCATGAAATCGAGATGACGGATTTTGATGCTGAAGGGGATTATACGGAAATTTCTTTTCGGGTATTGTGCTCCAAAGGTACATACATCCGCACGCTTTGTGTGGATATCGGGAGGAAGCTCGGCGTGCCATCTGTCATGGTTAAGCTGGTACGCACGGTATCGGCGGGAATCTCAGAGGAGCAGTGCTTAACCCTGGAGCAAATTGAGCAGTTCATGAAGGATGAAACGCTGCACACCCGGCTTATTCCCGTGGATCAAGCGATTGATTATCTGCCGAAGCATACGGTTTCTGAAGAGAAAACGGATGCTGCCCTGCAGGGACAGCGCTTGTCCTCAAGAGCGGTGGAACCGCCTGTTGACAGCTCGGAGCCTATTCGCTTGTATGATATAAAGGAAAACTTTCTGGGAATCTATAAGCGGCAAGAGGAGACAGGGGCTATCGTTCCTGTGAAAGTATTTTCCTAAGCACGACTGGATTTAGTGAGTGGAGGTGAGTATTTTATGAGGGTTGTTTCTTTATCTTATCCTGTATCTTCCGATATCGTACGAGAAGCTGCCGAGCCGAAGGTAGCTGCAATCGGCCAGTTCGACGGTCTTCACCTGGGACATGCCAGCGTGCTTTCAACGGCTGTCAATATCGCGCGGGAGAATGGAGTGCCGGCCGCACTCATTACCTTTTATCCTCATCCGAAAGACGTGATTGGTAAAGGGAGCTATGAGGGTTATCTGACACCTCAGCCTGACAAGCAGCAGCTGCTTGAGGAGATGGGCATCGATATTTTGTACGTTGTCGAGTTTAATAAAGAGTTCTCCCAGGTGAGTCCGGAAACGTTTGTTGATGAGATGCTGTTTCCCTTGAATCTTCAAACGGCGGTTGTCGGATTTGATTTCCGGTTCGGCCATAAAGGCGCCGGTGATGCTGTCAAACTTCAGGAACTTGGTGAAGGCAGGATGTCTGTCGTTACGGTTCCGCCGTTCTTGGTCGATGGCGAGAAGGTAGGGAGTTCCTCCATACGAATTGCCTTGAAAACAGGACAGCTGTCGGATGCAAACCGCTGGCTCGGACGGAATTACCATATCCGCGGCACGGTCATTCATGGGGAGAAGCGGGGGAGGAAGATCGGTTTTCCTACCGCTAACCTGGAATTGACGGATCCGTTCGTGGTACCGGCACTAGGTGTCTATGCCGTTCGGGCACGGACGGATCAGCATCACAATTGGATTCCGGGCGTGATGAACATCGGCGTGAAGCCAACGTTCCATGAAGGGATCACAGAGCCTATCTTTGAGGTGCATTTGTTTGATTTTGAAGGGGATCTGTATGATCAGATCATGACGGTGGATATCGTTCAATATATCCGCAAGGAGCATAAATTCGAATCGGTTCAGGAACTTGTTGAATGGATTCAGCGAGATGCCGTCGAGGCCCGCAAAATTTTGAAAGTCAGTGAATAAACGTTTTGGGACAAATTGTCCGCAAACGGATTTTCTTTTTCAGGTAAAGTATGCTATACTCTTAGAGGTTGCCCGAAGATTGGGCAATTCTAACCTTGGCTTGGATGTTCGATCTCACCGTCGGTACCTGGGCCAACGGCGATTATAATGAGGGAGGTGAACAGGATGGCATTAACTCAAGAACGTAAACAACAACTGATTGACGAGCACAAAACTCATGAGTCCGATACAGGATCTCCAGAGGTGCAAATCGCTATCCTAACGGAAAACATTACGAACTTGACTGACCACTTGCGTACACACAAGAAGGATCATCATTCCCGTCGCGGACTGTTGAAAATGGTCGGCCAACGCCGTAAGTTGCTTGCATACTTGAAAAACAAGGATGTTAAACGTTACAGTGCTTTGATCGAGAAGCTTGGATTGCGTCGCTAATCATCCATAAGATGTGCCGAAAACAGCCTGGTTGTCCACTGTCCTTCTTGGAACGACAGCGGCACAGCCGGGCTCTTTTCTAAGTATTGTACAATTTACCGTTTTCGAGCTTCCCCACAAAGTACTGCGTACGCTTCATAGCCTAAACTCCACTTTGTGGGGTTATCTTAATATAGATTCTTTATAGATTGTAGGCGTGGTCTGTTCGCTAATTTTCGCTTAATTAGTATAACCAGGGGCAATCTATACGGAGAATGTTCTATACGGTTCGGGTTGTTCCTGTACATAGGTTTGCGATTTCGACCGTTTGGATGGCTCTGGTTAGGAAATGTGGACAGCGTTTTGCAAAAGACATGCTGATGGTAGAAGATTTCAAAAAAAATTTATCCCCATGAGGAGGGATTACATGGAAACACGTGTTGAAATGCAGCTTGGCGGAAGACCCCTCGTGTTCGAAACAGGGCGCCTTGCGAAGCAGGCAAATGCGGCTGTGATGGTTCGTTACGGCGAAACGGCAGTCCTGTGTACAGTGACAGCTTCCAGTGAACCGAAGGATTTGGATTTCTTTCCATTGACGGTCAACTACGAGGAGCGTTTGTACGCAGTCGGTAAAATTCCGGGTGGATTCATCAAACGCGAAGGCAGACCAAGCGAGAAAGCGATTCTTGCCAGCCGTCTGACAGACCGTCCGATTCGTCCGTTGTTCCCAGAAGGATTCCGTAATGATGTACAGGTTCTGAATCTCGTCATGAGCGTCGATCAGGATTGCGAGCCGGAAATCGCGGCAATGATCGGTACTTCCGCTGCCTTGAGCATCTCGGACGTGCCTTTTAACGGCCCGATCGGCGGCGTAGCCGTAGGGCGTGTTGATGGCAATTTTGTGGTGAATCCGGATATTGCGCAGCAGGAAGCAAGTGACATCTATCTTGTTGTTTCAGGTACCAAAGATGCAATCATGATGGTTGAAGCTGAAGCAAACGAAGTTCCTGAGGAAGTCATGCTGGAAGCCATCATGTTCGGGCATGAGGAAATCAAGAAAATCGTAGCCAAGATCGAAGAACTCGTGGCCGCTTGCGGTAAAGAGAAAATGGCGGTTAAACTTCATGCGGTCAATGAAACGGTGAATCGTGAAGTGCGTGATTTTGCCGAAGCTCGTCTTGTTGAAGCTGTTCGCATTGAGGAGAAGCATGCCCGCCAGGATGCGATTGACGCTATCAATGATGAAGCATATACCGTATTTGAAGAGAAGTATATCGAGACACCTGAGTTGTTGAAGGATGTTAAAGAAGTGCTTCACGATATCGTGAAGGAAGAAGTTCGACGTTTGATCACGCATGACAAGGTTCGTCCGGACGGTCGTGGTCTGTCTGAGATCCGTCCTATCGATTGCGATACCAGCCTGCTGCCTAGAACGCATGGTTCCGGTCTGTTTACACGTGGACAAACCCAGGCTCTTAGCGTGTGTACACTCGGTGCTCTAGGTGATGTACAGATTCTCGATGGAATCGATCTGGAAGAGACCAAGCGTTTCATGCACCATTACAACTTCCCGCCGTTCAGCGTAGGGGAAGCACGTCCGCTTCGCGCTCCGGGCCGTCGTGAAATTGGTCATGGTGCACTCGGTGAACGTGCGTTGTCGAAGGTCATTCCGAATGAAGTGGAATTCCCGTACACGATTCGTCTCGTATCTGAAGTTATTGAATCGAACGGTTCGACCTCCCAAGCAAGTATTTGTGCAAGCACACTTGCTATGATGGATGCAGGGGTACCGATTAAAGCACCTGTAGCCGGCGTAGCGATGGGCTTGATTAAAGACGGAGATCATGTTTCCATCTTGACGGATATTCAAGGGATGGAAGACCATCTCGGCGACATGGACTTCAAGGTTGCAGGGACACCTGACGGAGTTACCGCCATTCAAATGGATATCAAGATTGACGGTATCGACCGCGCGATTTTGCAGGAAGCCCTGCAGCAGGCAAAAGAAGGACGCATGCATATCCTTGGAAAAATGGCAGAAGCCATTCAAAAGCCAAGAGAAACGTTGTCCCAATATGCGCCTAAGATTATTACGATGCAGATCAATCCGGACAAAATTCGCGACGTGATCGGCGCCGGCGGCAAGATCATCAACAAAATCATCGAAGAAACCGGCGTGAAGATCGATATCGAACAAGACGGCCGCGTGTTTATTGCCTCTTCCAACGATGAGATGAACAAAAAGGCTCTTTCGATTATCGAAGGCATCGTGCGTGAGGTAGCTGTTGGCGAAATCTATACAGGTACTGTAAAACGAATTGAGAAATTCGGCGCGTTCGTTGAAATCCTGCCTAACAAAGACGGGCTTGTTCATATCTCCCAGCTCTCAACTGAGCGCGTAGCGAAGGTAGAGGACGTGGTTGCCATCGGTGACGTCATTACCGTGAAGGTTACCGAAATCGACCAGCAGGGACGGATTAACCTGTCTCGCAAAGCGGTTTTGACTGCGGAAACAAACAAGAGCGGATCTTAATCCGCGCTTTGTTTGTTTAACAGCATATAGATAGAAGCAAAAAGAGGCAGAACCTATCATTCTGGCTCTTTTTTTAATCATTACGGCTCATGGGATTCGTAAGCTCTTGGACAAGCATCTGAAACAGGCTTCACAGCGTAAGCCCACTTTGCGGCACATATTTCCTCCTGAACCTACATAAAATGGGACAAAGCTTCTCAAGGGGAGGGTGGATATGCCCATGAATGGAAAAAAGATGGTTGTGCTGCTAACCGGTGCCGCAATGGTGTCGGCTGTTGCTGTGTTCAGCGGGGCCTGGGGATATGTTTCGGGACTGCAGATTAAACCCGAGGGGCAACTCGTTAGCGGTTCAGAGACGGCAGTAGACCTGGATTTATTGAGTCAAATCGAAGCCGCCGCGGCAAAATCACGCATTGAGCCGGTGGATGCCAGGGTGGACTCCGTGTGGAAGGCGATTCCCGGTTATAATGGACTCGAAATCGATATTGAAGCTACATACCAAGCAGCATCGTCGAAAAAGCGAAAAGCCGGAGAGGCCATCCCTTATGTATACCGGCAAATTCCGGCCAAAGTGACGCTTCATGATCTTGGAGACCAACCGATCTATCGGGGCAACCCCAACAAGCCAATGGTGTCGCTGATGATTAACGTGGCCTGGGGGAATGAATTTCTGGTGCCGATGCTGGACACGCTGGATGCGGAGAATGTGAAGACGACCTTTTTCCTGGATGGGAGCTGGCTGAAGAAGAACCCGGAGCTGGCCGGTGAAATTCTGAAACGAGGTCATGAGGTGGAGAATCATGCCTATACGCATCCGAATATGAGTCGTCTCAGCAGGGATCGGGCGGAGCTGGAAATTGCGAAGACGCAGGAGCTGCTTAAAGAAAGCCTCGGGGTAGAGAACAAATGGTTTGCGCCGCCTTCCGGTGATTTTAATCAGCAGACCGTATCCATCGCCCAGGCAAGGGGATTGAAGACGGTCCTATGGACGCTCGATACGGTGGATTGGAAGCATCCTGCACCGGATGCAGTCGTACAGAAGATCTCTACGAAGGTGGAGCCGGGTTTCCTAATTTTGATGCACCCCACCGATTCCTCGTCCCAAGCATTAAAGGGAATGATTGACGGAATACGGGCCAAAGGGCTGGAAATTGGAACCGTCAGCCAGACGCTTTCTCCTGAGCGAATCATGCCGAAGGGAAGTTGAGCCGTATGGTAAAGTTTGATAGAATGAATGGATGGCATGAGGCTGGTAATCAGCTAAAGTGATCCTGGATGGAACAGTTAGGGGGGCCCTCGTGAAAAAAATACAATTGTCTAACGGCCTGAGAGTGGTTATGGAGCAAATCCCGACAAGTCGTTCGGTTTCATTCGGTATTTGGGTAAAGACCGGATCCCGCAATGAATCGGAGGACATCAACGGGATTACGCATTTTATAGAGCACATGATGTTCAAAGGGACGGAGCGCTTTGACGCCCGTGCCATTGCTGAAGAATTTGATGCTATCGGCGGAAACGTCAACGCTTTTACGTCCAAGGAATATACGTGTTATTACGCAAAGGTGCTGGATGAGCATTTTCCGATTGCGGTTGACGTATTGTCCGACATGTTCTTCAACTCGAAGCTGGATGCGGGCGAGTTAGCCAAGGAGAAGAATGTCATTCTGGAAGAGATCGCGATGTATGAGGATACGCCGGATGATCTGGTTCATGACCTGATGTCGTTATCGGCGTACGGCGATCATCCGCTGGCTTATCCGATTCTCGGCACGAAGGAACGGCTTGAATCGATGGATTCGCAAGCGCTGAGAGCTTACATGGACAAACACTATACCATTGAGAACACGGTGATTGCCTTGGCAGGCAACATTAATGATGAAGTGATCGAGCTGTTAGAACGTCATTTTGGCAGCTTTTCCAATCACGGCAGCTCCGAGCTGCTAGACGTGCCCGCCTTTTTGGACGGTGTTCAATTCCGTAAGAAGAAAACAGAGCAGAATCATATCTGCATGTCGTTTCCCGGCTGCTCCATCGGAGACGAGCTTCAGTATGCAATGGTATTGTTGAATAATGCCATTGGCGGCGGCATGAGTTCACGCTTGTTTCAGGAAATCCGGGAGAAACGCGGATTGGCTTATTCGGTATACTCCTATCATAGTTCGCACGCAGATAACGGGATGTTCACCATTTATGCAGGCACAGCGCCCAAGCAGACAAAGGAAGTCCTTCAGCTGACCACGGAAATGCTGCAAGATCTGGCACAGAACGGGATGACGGAGGAAGAGCTGCGCAAAGGGAAGGAACAACTGAAGGGCAGTCTCATCCTGAGTTTGGAGAGCACGAGCAGCCGCATGAATCGCTTGGGTAAGAACGAACTGATGCTGGGTCGCCATTTCAGCCTGGATGAAATCATTAAGCGGATTGAACAGGTGGAGATGAAGGATGTCGACGCGGTTCTTGACCGTATGTTTGGGACTCCATATGCACTAGCGATGGTAGGAACTTCAGATAAAGCACTGAATGTACTTAGGAGGAATGAATTTGTTGCACTACGTTCAAATCAATAGATTGCCAGGTAATGAAGATGTGAAACTTCCCGTAAAAATGTCCGAACTAGCCGCAGGTTTTGATCTGCATGCGGCGGTTCACGAGCCGGTGGTATTGAACCCCGGTGAGCGCAAACTAATCCCGACCGGTTTTGCGATTGCCATGCCGGCCGAGCTTGAAGCTCAAATCCGTCCGCGCAGCGGACTGGCCTACAAGCATGGCATTACCTGCCTGAATTCTCCGGGTACGATTGATGCTGATTATCGCGGGGAAGTAAAGGTGCTGCTGGTGAATTTGGGACAAGAACCGTTTGCAATTGAGCGTAATGAACGCATCGCCCAGATGGTGTTTAAAACCGTCCCTGCCGTAGAATTCATGGAAGTTGATGAGTTGTCGGGCACCGTACGGGGTGCAGGCGGATTCGGTCACACCGGCAAGTAAACCGTATCATGTACAATTAAGGGGTATTATCATCATGGTTTTACCACGCACACCGCTCCGGCTTATGCCGGGCGGTGTTTTTTTTACATTAGCCATCATGCGAAATGGATTCGGTCCCGGCCTCGTCGTTTATAGCGGTATTTATTGCGTTAAGGCGGTAGTTTAATTGAAATGCGCTCACCACCATATAGGCGGCGGCATAAGATGGTTTATACATTGGTTAGAAGAAAGGAGCGAGGCCTTCCATGCTGACTGGAGTCCGGACCGTCTTTGTTGGAGGAGACGCAAGGCAAATTGAGGTCATAAGAAAATGCGCTGAGATGGATGCCTCCGTCATGATCGCCGGGTTTGAGAAGCTGCAGGATTCTTTTCAGGGAGTGACTCGCGAGCCGCTCACGCCAGAGCTGTTATCAAATGCCGATGCTCTGATCCTGCCTGTCGTGGGATGTGATGATGAGGGACGTGTCAGCGCGCTGTTCTCAGAAGGGCCATTGCGACTGCAGGAGGAACATATCGCAGCGATGCCCGGACATGGAGTGATCTATACAGGCATGGCGAAACCCTATTTACGCTCGCTATGCGACAAATATAAGATCAAGCTGGTAGAGATTTTGGAGAGGGACGATGTAGCCATCTATAATTCCATTCCGACAGCGGAAGGGGCACTGATGATGGCGATCCAAAACACGGATTTTACGATTCACGGATCAACTAGCATGGTGCTTGGCATGGGACGGACAGGGTTCACAATGGCACGCAGCCTGCAAGGCCTGGGTGCCAAAATTCGGATGGGCGTACGCAAATCGGAACACTATGCCAGAGCTGAGGAAATGGGCTGGAAGCCCTTCCTGGTAAGGGATCTGAGCTCTTATGTGTCGGATATTGACTTGCTTTTTAACACGATTCCTACTATGATAGTCACAGCACAAATCATCTCGAAAATGCCTCGGGAGGCTGTCATCATCGACCTTGCCTCTGCACCCGGCGGATGCGATTTTCGCTATGCCGAAAAACGGGGTATCAAAGCTATGCTCGCACCCGGACTACCCGGAATCGTGGCTCCTAAAACAGCCGGCATCATTATGGCCAACACGCTGGTGGAGCTGATTTCTGAAGAAATCAAGATTCGGGGGGATGCGTAGATGAATTGGAATGGAATAACAGTGGGTTATGCCCTGACAGGATCGCACTGCACGCTTGAAGAAGTGATGCCGCAGATCCAGCGGTTCAAAGATGGTGGAGCGAACGTGGTGCCGATTGTGTCCAGCACCATCATGACAACCGATACCCGATTCGGCACATCGGAGAATTGGCAGAAACAGTTGAAAGATATAACCGGGAATGATATTATTTCTACAATTGTGGAGGCGGAACCACTAGGTCCATCCAAGCTTCTTGACGTTCTGGTTATCGCCCCATGCACGGGAAACACGACCAGCAAGCTGGCCAATGCGATGACTGACAGCCCTGTTTTAATGGCAGCCAAGGCGCAGATGAGAAATTGCAGACCGCTGGTTCTGGCAATTTCAACGAATGATGGCCTTGGACTGAATGCGGCGAATATCGCTAAGCTGCTTGTAACAAAAAACATATATTTTGTCCCGTACGGACAGGATAATCCACAGCAGAAGCCGAACTCGCTTGTCGCCAAAATGAATTTGATTCCGGAAGCCTGTTATGCGGCACTGGAAGGGAAACAGCTGCAGCCGATGATCGTTGAATATTCGCATTAACCGCGATTAAGCCTTTTGAACAACAAGGGCAACATAGAAAAGTGACAGCCGCAGTTCCATTCATGAAGGGGAGTTTAGCCAGATGACTGAGCATCATTATAATGTGGCCGTTGTTGGAGCAACCGGTGCAGTCGGGCAACAGATTCTCAAGCTGTTGGAGTCGCGTCATTTTCCGATTGCGGAGTTAAAGCTGTTGTCCTCTGTAAGATCCGCCGGTAAAGTATTGAACTTCAACGGCCAAGCGATCCTTGTGGAAGAAGCAACCCCTGACAGTTTTGCGGGAATCGATATTGCGCTGTTCAGTGCGGGCGGCGATGTAAGTAAGGCACTGGCGCCACATGCGGTACGCCATGGAGCGGTATGCATCGATAACACCAACGCTTTCCGCATGGATCCGGATAAAGTGCTGGTCGTGCCGGAGGTAAACGCCGAGAAGATTGATGAACATAACGGTATTATTGCGAATCCGAATTGCTCGACGATTCAGATGGTAGCCGCGTTGAAGCCGCTTCATGACGCATACGGCATATCCCGCATTATCGTTTCAACCTATCAAGCCGTTTCTGGCGCCGGACATCAAGCCATTGATGAAATGCTGCGCCAGAGCAAGGAGATTCTTGACGGCCAAAAGGTGCAGCCTGACATTTTACCTGTTGGATCGCTGCCTGTGAAGCATCAAATCGCCTTTAACGCGATTCCGCAGATCGATAAATTTACAGAGAATGGTTATACCTTGGAAGAAATGAAGATGGTCCGCGAGACCAAAAAAATTATGGGCGACGAATCCATCGAAGTGACGGCTACTTGTGTACGTATCCCGGTCGTTAGCGGGCATTCGGAATCCGTGTACGTTGAATTCAAGAATGACTATGATCTGGAAGAAGTTCATCGGCTTCTGTCGAATGCACCCGGTGTTACGCTGGTTGACGATCCATCGGCACAATCGTATCCGCTTGCTACGGATGCCGTGGGGAAACCGGATGTATTCGTAGGAAGGCTTCGCCGCGATCTGGGACATAAGCGTGGACTTAACATGTGGATCGTTTCAGATAATCTTCTGAAGGGTGCTGCATGGAATGCCGTGCAAATCGCGGAAATCATCGTCAACAAACGGAACGGCCAGGCTTAGTAGCCGGCCGTTTCAGTCGGTCGGCCCGAAATTTACGTCTCCTGGGCATATATAAACGGAGGAATATTTTATGCGCATCTTAGTTCAAAAATTCGGCGGCACCTCATTATCATCACCGCAAGCAAGAACCCATGTTATTGGACACATCCAGCGCGAACTGGCTAATCACTACCAATTGGTTGTGGTTGTATCGGCTATGGGACGCCGCGGGGAGCCTTACGCAACAGATACTCTCCTGGACTGGATCGGTCATAACGGAAACGCGCTTCCTGACAGAGAGCGGGATTTGCTGCTCTGCTGCGGTGAGATTATCTCAGCCACAACGCTGTGCAGCCTGCTTCAGCATGAAGGCATAACTGCGACGGTGTTGACGGGTGCCCAAGCCGGATTTCTTACAGACGATCACTTCGGAAATGCACGCATTAAGGACGTAAAACCTGAACGGGTTTTGAAAGAGTTGGAGTCTTATCAGGTTGTTATCGTGACCGGTTTCCAGGGGCAGACCGATTCGGGTGACTTTACGACGCTGGGCAGGGGCGGAAGCGACACCTCGGCTACAGCACTTGGAGCCGCGCTTCGGGCTGAAATGGTTGATATCTACACGGATGTCAACGGCATCCTTACGGCGGATCCCCGCATCGTCGAGGATGCGAAGCCGCTCAGCTATGTAAGCTATACGGAGATTTGCAATATGGCTCATCAAGGTGCCAAGGTTATTCATCCTAGAGCAGTTGAGATTGCCATGCAATCCCAAATTCCGGTCAGAGTGCGGTCAACCTTCTCGGATAATGAGGGAACACTGGTTACCCAGCCGGAAGGTTTCAGAGATATACAATCCGGAATCGTGGACCGCTTTGTGACGGGAGTTGCTTATGTAAGCAATATTACGCAAATCTCAGTGGAGTGCGATCGCACGGAAGGTCTTCAACTGAAGGTTTTCAAATCGATGGCGGAACATTCCATCAGCGTGGACTTTATTAATGTTACCCCTACAGGAGTCCTTTATACGGTGTTTGACAGCGATTCGGAGAAGGCGATTGAAGTGCTGCAGAGCCTGGATTTGAAACCAAAAAGCTTGTCCGGTTGTGCGAAGGTGTCCGTCATTGGCGGCGGGATCAACGGGGTTCCGGGGATCATGGCCAAAATCGTGGAATCGTTGAGCGAGCACGATATCCCGATTCTGCAATCGGCAGATTCGAACACAACGATCTGGGTGCTTGTGAAGAAGGAAGATATGGCTCAAGCGCTGCGTGCTTTGCATCACAAATTCGAACTTCACCGATAAGCACATAAGATGAATCTGTTCGTTAAACGTTTGATAGGAAATACTATATATAAGATTACTTACGAAGGAAGCTTGCCCGTTTGGGACAGCTTTAAGGAGGAATCATTGTGGATTTCGGAAGATTGATTACGGCTATGGTAACCCCATTTGATCAGAATGGTGAGATCAATTGGGACGAGACTGCGAGATTGATCGAGCACCTGATTGTGGAACAAAAGTCGGACTCCCTGGTCATTGCAGGAACGACGGGCGAATCGCCAACGCTTAGCGAAAACGAGAAGCTTGAACTGTTTAAGTTCGCAGTGAAGCAGGCAGGTGGACGGAGCAAGATCATCGCAGGTACAGGCAGCAACGATACGGCACATTCTGCAGAATTGACGAAAAAAGCGGAAAGCTGCGGCGTCGACGGTATTCTGCTTGTCGCTCCATACTACAATAAGCCGAACCAGGAAGGGCTCTACCAGCACTTTAAGGCGGTCGCTGAGGCCACTTCCTTGCCTGTCATGCTGTACAATGTGCCTGGACGGACGGGCATCAGCCTAAGCACGGCCACAACCTTGCGTCTGGCTCAAATAACGAACATCGTTGCGACCAAGGAATGTGCTTCGATTGACCAGGTCACCGGCATTGCCGCAGGAGCTCCGGAAGGGTTCATCGTTTATTCCGGCGACGATTCCGCGGCACTTCCTGCTCTGGCCGTAGGTGCTTACGGAATCGTAAGCGTGGCCAGTCATATCGCTGGGGCCCGCATGAAGGATATGATCCAAGCCTATGTGGAAGGAAACGTGAAGGAAGCCGCCAAGCTGCATCAATCCTTGTTCCCGCTGTTTAAGGGCCTGTTTGAATGTCCTGACCCGCTTCCGAACCCGGCGGCAGTTAAATTCGCTTTGATTGAGCGGGGCTATCAGGTCGGCGGCGTTCGTCTGCCGCTTGTTTCTCCTAGTGAGAATGAGGCTGCATTTATCCGTAAGATGCTGTCTTCCTTGTAACCTGCACACCTACCATATCCAAGCCATTGCCTTCAATGAAGGCAGTGGCTTTCTTCGTTTTAAACCCTTCTGTTTCTGGGTATCCTATGGCTCACGAAGGTGGTTGACTTGTGTTTTCACTTTTTCATCATGTATAATGAATTCAAGTGACTGGGTGCGGTATTTTTTTGAAATTTAATATAACAATGGTACGACGTCCAAAACTATAGGAGGGTTAGATACATTTGTCTAAGAAAATAAGCAACGATAAACTATCGATTTTTGCCTTGGGCGGCGTCGGTGAGATCGGGAAGAACATGTATGTCATTCAATATGCCAATGACATCGTTGTCGTGGATGCGGGATTGAAGTTCCCAGAAGAAGATATGCTTGGGATTGATATTGTTATTCCTGATATTAGCTATTTAACGGAGAATCGCGACAAAGTGAGAGGGATTTTGCTGACTCACGGTCACGAGGACCATATCGGCGGCCTCCCATACGTATTGAAACACTTGAATGTTCCTGTATACGGAACGAAATTGACGCTCGGATTGGTGGAAAACAAGCTCAGAGAAGCGAATTTGCTTGGTGAGACGAAACGGATTCTGATCCATGCGGATTCGGAAGTACAACTCGGAAACACATTGAAAGCGACCTTCTTCAAGACCAATCACAGTATTCCGGATTCCGTAGGGATCTGTATCGAAACACCGGAAGGCAATGTTGTGCATACGGGGGATTTTAAGTTCGACCATACTCCGGTAAATGACCAGTATGCGGATCTGCAGCGTATGGCTGAGATCGGAAGCAAGGGAGTATTGGCTCTTCTGTCAGATAGTACGAACGCAGAGAGACCAGGCTTCACGCCTTCCGAGAAAAACGTGGGTATCGTGCTGGAAGATATTTTCCGTAAGGCCGAGCAGCGGGTTGTTGTTGCAACGTTTGCATCCAATGTGCACCGCATTCAACAGGTTGTCAACGCAGCCGAATCCACTGGCCGCAAAATAACGGTTATCGGAAGAAGCATGGTCAACGTGGTGTCCATTGCCGCTGAGCTTGGATACTTGCACATTCCGGACGGCATGCTGATCGAACCTGAAGAGGTTAACAAAATGGCAGCCGACCGCGTTGTCGTATTGTGTACAGGCAGTCAGGGAGAGCCGATGTCAGCGCTCACACGCATGGCGCGTTCTACTCACCGCAAGGTGGACATTCTGCCAGGGGATACGGTCATCATTGCAGCGACACCGGTTCCAGGCAATGAAAAATATGTGGGACGTACAATTGATGAGTTGTTCCGTCTTGGAGCAGACGTGATTTATAGCGGATCCAATTCGGGTGTCCACGTATCGGGTCACGGCAGCCAAGAAGAACTCAAGCTGATGCTGAATCTGATGAAACCGCAATTTTTCATCCCTGTCCATGGTGAATACCGGATGCAGCGCCGTCACGCTCTGCTTGCAGAGTCCGTTGGTGTTGATCCGGATAACATTTTTATTACAGATATCGGTGAAATCGTGGAAATTCAAGGCGGCTCTGCCCGCAAAGCCGGCAAAGTAACCGCTGGCAATGTTCTGATTGACGGACTTGGCGTTGGTGACGTAGGAAACATCGTACTCCGCGATCGCAAGCTTCTGTCCCAGGACGGAATTCTGGTCGTTGTTGTTACCTTGAGCAAGCAAAACGGTTCCATCGTATCCGGTCCTGATATTATTTCGCGTGGATTCGTATACGTACGGGAATCCGAAGGGCTTCTGGATGAAGCCAATCGTATCGTTTCCAGCACGCTTCAGAAGCTGATGAGTGAAAACGTGAATGAATGGGCGTCACTGAAAACCAGTGTAAAAGACGCATTGGGACGCTTCTTGTATGAACAAACACGTCGCAGACCGATGATCTTGCCGATCATTATGGAAGTCTGATACAAGATAACAAAATAAATCAGGCACACAGTCGCCCCTTTTTCGCAGGTAATAATTGGACGGTTCCCGCGAAAGAGGGGCTTTTTATAGGTTGATCCCAAAACTTCTCCCGAGTCATTTCGGCAGGAGTTTTTTTTGTGGCTGCTGCAATTACGATCTCTTGCTGAATGCACCCGATAAGCATAAAATAGTCCCGTCATTTGCCATACTAAGGGTTAGCTATGTGTTGGTTGCAGCAGCTAGACATTAAGATAAAGGCAGGGATGCGCAGTGGACAACGATCAATGGACTACCGGCAACAGAAAAGCAGGATGGACTGGTGAGACGGAAGCGCCTCCGGTTCTCCCCACCGAGGAAGGCAAGAAAGCAGCCGTAACGGAAACCATACAGCAGCTGGGACAGACGGGACTGCCGAGCGGCGGGGAATCCAACGTTTTTTGCATGACGATCATTGGACAAATCGAGGGACATCTCGTGCTTCCACCGCAAAACAAAACCACCAAATACGAGCATATGATTCCACAGCTTGTGGCAGCTGAACAAAATCCGCGGATCGAAGGGCTCTTGATCATCCTCAATACCGTTGGCGGTGACGTCGAAGCCGGACTTGCCATTGCCGAGATGATTGCATCGCTCAGCAAACCGACCGTAACGGTTGTCATTGGAGGGGGGCACAGTATCGGCGTCCCTATCGCTGTAGCAGCAGACCACTCGATCATCGCGGAGAGCGCGACGATGACCATTCACCCGATACGTATGAGCGGGTTAGTCATTGGCGTGCCGCAGACCTTTGAATACATGGAGAAAATGCAGGAACGCGTCGTGCGCTTTGTGACGAGCCATTCGAGGATCACGGAGGAACAGTTTAAGGATCTGATGTTCAAAACCGGTGAATTGAACAGGGATATCGGCACCGCGGTTTCGGGTACGGACGCCGTAAAATATGGCCTGATGAACGAAGTGGGGGGAATCGGGCAGGCATTAAGCCGGTTGAACAGCATGATTGCAGAACGTAAAACGATAAGCCCCGGGGGGATTACGCAATGATATGGTACAGCGTCATGCCATTGGATCCGATCGGGATGCTGCAAGGGGAGCAGGCAGCCGTTACGTCCAGGGAAGTTCGGGTGGAAGGAATACTGATGGAAGTTGAACCCATGGCAGAGGATCAGGCGAAAATTGTCCGTTTATTGGACTGCGGGCTTCAAGATTACTTGAATCCACGCTACGCTCCGGGGGCAATAATTCGCTATATTCCGACGGTAGAAAATGAGGCTAAAGGCTGAAAACAGAACATAGGTACGCCACCGAATATTATGCTATAATATGGATTCGGGGGTGACACTTTTGGCAAAGCGGAAAAGAAAGAAGAAGGCAGCCTTTGCAGCCGTATTGAAGTATGAAATTTATGGGATTGTATTGATGACACTTTCGGTCATCGCATTATCCGGAGAAGCACCGGTGGGGCGTTCCCTGTCCAAGATGTCTGGATATCTGCTGGGCAAGTATTATTTTATCATCCCCCTAATCGGCATCTATTACGGGTTAATGGTGATGATTCACCGGAAATGGCCCAAACGGTGGAACAGCAGACGCACCGGTGTCCTTCTCTTGGTATTATCGCTCACCTTAATGAGCAGTATTGCAGGTTTGGAGTCGAAGCTGGCCCCGATTGGACAATTGAATGCGTCAAATGCGATGAGCCAGATACATAGTGATTTGCAAGGCGAGCTCCTTCATGCCGGCGCAGATGATGGACATCATCCCGTCATGGGTAGAGACATCAGCGGCGGTTACGTTGGAGCGCTGCAGTTTGCCTTTCTGTTAATGCTGTTCGGCAGCATCGGGGCAAAGTTGATTATGATTGTCATGCTAGTGATCAGCTTCATGCTGATTACCAACCTGTCCTATGTTGATTTAATGCGGATGTTCCGCGTAAGGGTTGTGAAGGCCGGAGAACGGATTCAGAAAAAAGTTAACAGCCAGCAGACGAAATCCAAAGCGGCGGCGAAATCAAGCGCGAAGGAACAACGCATGCAGCTGCCGGAGGATCTGGATGAGGATGATGATCTGGATGATATGGAGGGCATGAGGCTGCCGCGCCGCAAAGCGCCGCAATTCTTCCAGCTGTTCGGTTCCAAAGGCAACAAGCGGGACGAAGCAGTGGAAGAGGCCCGGGATGATGCGGATGAGGCATCTCCGGTATTTACGGTTGGTAACGGGCATGGTGCTAAGGAGAAAGAGGAGGTCGTCTTGTTCAACAGTCCGGTTCAACCGGAGGAGGAAGCGGAGATTATCTCTCCTGCAGCAGAATCTGTGCCTTCATCGCCGATTATTCGCGATTTCTTTGAGCAAGTGAAACAAGAAGGGCGTCTGGATGACGAGTACGACGATCACGAAGCGATGATACCTTCGGCACAAGAGGAACCTCTGGGGAACACGGCAGCGAGTCCGGAGCCCATGGGAGATCCTGAGACGTCGAATGGCGAGTCGAATGCAGCCATTATGGAAGATGGGGCGCAAGAGGGAACGGCACCGGCAGCGCCTCCCGCTCCGCCTCCCAAGCCGTATAAGCTGCCTCCATTCCGGCTGCTGTCCAAACCGAACAATGGCGGCAAGGGTGGAGACCAGAACGATTATATGCAGGTAGCCCGTAAGCTGGAGGCGACGCTGGAAAGTTTCGGCGTTCGAGCCAAGGTGCTGGAGGTTGTCCGGGGGCCGTCGGTCACCCGCTATGAAATTCAGCCGGACATCGGGGTTAAGGTTAGCCGGATTGTCAATTTGACCGATGATATTGCACTCGCGCTTGCGGCCAAGGATATTCGGATGGAAGCGCCGATTCCCGGCAAATCAGCCATCGGGATCGAAGTGCCGAACAACGAAGTTTCACTTGTTACGATGAGAGAGGTTATGGAGACGCCAACGTTCCAGGAATCGGAATCGAAGCTGTCGATTGCATTTGGCCGTGATATTTCAGGTCAGACGATTGTCGGTAATTTGGCACGCATGCCCCATCTTCTTGTTGCAGGTGCAACGGGTTCGGGTAAATCCGTATGTATCAACGGCATTATTACCAGCATTTTGTATAAAGCCAAGCCGGATGAGGTTAAGTTCCTGATGGTCGATCCGAAGATGGTTGAGCTTAATGTCTACAACGGGATTCCGCATTTGATGGCACCGGTGGTAACCGATCCGAAACGGGCATCCTTGGCACTTAAGAAAATCGTAGTAGAGATGGAGAAACGGTATGAGCTGTTCTCCAAATCCGGGACGCGAAATATTGAGGGCTACAACAATCTGATGAAGGATAATTTGCCTGCAGTATTGCCTTATATCGTCGTTATCGTGGACGAGTTGGCCGATTTGATGATGGTTGCAGCCAACGATGTGGAAGACGCGATTACGCGGCTGGCCCAAATGGCCCGTGCTGCCGGGATCCACTTGATCATCGCGACGCAGCGTCCGTCGGTCGACGTTATTACCGGGGTCATTAAAGCAAACATCCCGTCGCGTATCGCCTTTGGCGTGTCTTCGCAGGTCGATTCCCGAACGATTCTGGATATGGCGGGCGCTGAGAAGCTGCTCGGCCGCGGGGATATGCTGTTTATGCCGATGGGCTCCTCCAAGCCGATCCGGGTGCAGGGAGCCTTCATGAGTGATCATGAAGTCGAGAACATCGTGGATTTTGTCCGGGATCAAGGGCAAGCGGAGTATGATGAGTCGTTGGTGCCTGAAATTGAGGAATCTTCGAATTCAGATGAAGAAGAATTGGATGAGCTGTATGAGCAGGCGGTGACCATCGTATTGGAAGCCAAGCAAGCGTCCGTATCGCTGCTGCAGCGGAGAATGCGGGTAGGTTATACCCGTGCAGCGCGTCTCATTGATTCCATGGAGGCACGCGGGGTTATCGGACCCTATGAGGGAAGCAAACCGCGGGAAGTGCTGATGTCCATGGAGCAATACCAACAACAGCAGAATCGAATCAGTTAAGGGAGCCAATCCCCTAACTTCGTAAAAAGGAAGCGAGCAATCCCAAATTTTGGGTTGATCGCTTCCTTTTTTGTTGGTTCACGGGATGCTATTCATTTTGCGGTATTTACTTGCCGTCATCTTCATTATCTTCTTAAAGGTTCGGTCAAAATGCGTAAGGCTTTCAAAACCGATCGATTCGGCGATGTCCACGATTTTTAGGTCCGTATCCGTCAGAAGGCGCTGCGCCTCGCGAATGCGGGTCAGGTTCAGATAATTAATGATTGTAAAGCCCGTAATTTCTTTGAATATCCGCGACAGGTAGAACGGACTGATGTAGAAGGTTTCGGATAATTGCTGCAGCGTGATTTTGTCTGCATAATGGGCGTGAATAAACTTAACGACGTCCGTGATTTTCTGATGGAGCGGATTCAAGGAAGTGTGGGCAGGCAGCGAGGCGGAATGGGTTAACCGAGAGGTTTTGATTAATAACTCCGTAAGCAGCACCTGCAGCATGTACTCGTACGAAGCGGAACCTTCTCTGATCTCATCGGCCATTTTGTTCAAAATTTGCATGATGATCGCTTGCTCTGGAACGGTTAAACGCAGCAGCGGCCGATCCTGATTAAACATGCCCAGCAATCCGGATACCAGCAACGGGTGGCCTTTCCCGAGAAAAGAATCGCTAAAATTAATGACGATACGTTCATGCTCCGGATCGCCTTGACCCGACGTTTTATGAACGTCGAATTTATTGATGAGAATGAGGTCACCCGCCCGAATGGTGTACAATTTTTCTTTTATAAAATAATTGCGCTCGCCAGAAACCAAATAGTAGATTTCATAGGTTCCGTGGTAATGGTTATTTCGTTCAAAGGGCTTTGTGCGATGAATGCGATGGTAGTAAAATTCCCCTTCTTCTTCCCCGTAGGTTACGGTATGGGTATCGCTGGATATCATAATCGCCCCCGCTTCGTTTCAATGCCTTCATGGTGAGGTATATTTCAACTCATTAGTTATATTGTAACAACTTCTACTGACTAAAACAAAGCAAGATATGTTGAATAATCCCTCAAATTCGCAATAAACGTGAAGAAATCCAACTGATGATGCCGTAACATAGTAGATAAATCTACAGAAACGGGCGGTGTTAACATGAGACCTTTTATGGATGAACATTTTTTGCTTAACAACGAGACTGCACGTACCTTGTACCACGATTATGCAAAAGACATGCCCATCATCGACTACCACTGTCATCTGAGTCCGCAAATGATCGTTGACAATCACCGGTTTGAGAACTTGACCGAAGCGTGGATTAACGGCGATCACTATAAATGGCGGGCGATGCGAGCCGCTGGAGTGGAAGAGGCATACATTACGGGCGGACCGGGTGTGAGCGATTATGACCGCTTCTTGGCTTGGACGCGCACCGTTCCGATGACGATCGGCAATCCGTTATTCCATTGGTCTCATCTGGAGCTGCAAAGACTGTTCGGCATTAAGGATATCATTAATGAACAGAACGCTCCGCAGATATGGGAAGCGGCAAACAAGCGTCTGCAGGAACATGATTTGACAACCAGGGGATTGATCGTTTCAAGCCGCGTCAAAGTGGTCTGTACGACAGATGATCCAACGGATAGCTTGGAATATCATATCAAGCTGGCGGAGGAAGGCGATGCCGGATTTCAGATGCTCCCATCATTCCGTCCGGATAAAGGGCTGGAGATTAACCGGGAGACATTCCTTCCGTGGGTGAAATTGTTGGCGGAGCGAAGCCGGATGGAGATTACGGAGTATTCGGCATTCCTGAAGGCACTTGAGCAGCGGGCTGAGTTTTTCCATTCCGTTGGTGGTCGGGTATCCGATCATGCGCTGGATTACGTGCCTTATCAGGAGGTTACGGAGACACAAGCGGCTGACATATTCCTGAAAGCGCTTAAAGGGGAGCGGGTTTCCCGTCAGGAAGAGGAGCAATTCAAAACGTATACGCTGCTTTATCTGGGCCAAGTTTACGCGAAACTCGGCTGGGTCATGCAATTTCATATTAACGCCCAGCGCAACAATAACACCCGGATGTTCCGAGAACTAGGCCCGGATACCGGCTATGATTCGATTCATGATAGTCCAATCGCGGTACCACTCGTGAAGCTGTTGGATCGGCTTGATCAAGAGCGGGCACTTCCGAGAACGATTCTCTATTCGCTTAACCCAAGCGATAACGATATTCTCGCAGCACTGATCGGCAGTTTTCAAGGCGACGGCATTCCGGGCAAAATCCAGTTCGGATCCGCGTGGTGGTTCAACGATACCAAGGACGGCATGGTCGACCAGATGAGCAAACTCGGCAATATGGGGCTGTTAAGCCGATTTGTCGGCATGCTGACCGACTCCAGAAGTTTCTTATCCTATACCCGGCATGAGTATTTCCGGCGGATTCTATGCAATCTCCTCGGAGAGTGGGTTACACGGGGAGAGGCGCCGGATGATCTTCCATGGCTCGGGGGGATCGTACAGGATATTTGTTACAACAACGCTGAGCGTTATTTCCGATTTGGCCGGACGGAAGGGAGATAGAGCATGGATGCAAACACAGACCGCGGCCGAGCGTTAAAGCTGATAGGAAGGGATTCCTTACCATTACAACAGCAGCATCAGTTGGATATGTTGAACTACCCCGTTAAAGTGCTTCAAATAGGCGAGGGTAATTTTCTAAGAGGTTTCTTCGATTGGATGATCTATGAATGCAACCGGCAGGGGTTGTTCCAAGGGAGCGTTGCCGTCAGTCAGCCAAGACCCGGGGGACGGCGCAAGCTGGAGCAGCTGCGGGAGCAGGAAGGGATTTACGGCTTGCTGACCCGAGGGCTGCAGGATGGCCGGAAGTTTGAGGATGAGTTATGGATCACGGTGTTCTCCGAGATGATTGACCCCTATGCCGAATGGGAGCATTTCTTGAGCGTCGCCGAGCTGGATTCCCTGGAGATCGTAGTCTCCAATACCACGGAAGCTGGTCTCGCTTATCAGCGCAGTGACTGGAATCCGTCGGAACCGCCGATGTCATTCCCCGCCAAGCTGACCATGCTTTTATATCGGCGTTATGAGCATTATGAGGGCTCGCCGCATAAGGGGCTGTTGATCCTGCCCTGCGAGCTGCTGGAACGAAACGGGGATATCCTGCGATCGATTGTGCTGCGGCATGCTGAGGATTGGGAGCTTTCGTTAGCTTTTCGGAGCTGGGTCGAGGAGAGCAACCTGTTTCTGAACTCGCTTGTGGACCGGATCGTAACCGGTTATCCGGAAGAGGCCGAGCGCTATTTTGACAAATGGGGTTATGAAGACCGATTGTTGAACACGGCGGAGCCCTATTATTTCTGGGCTATTGAGGGCGACCCGTCATTGGAGTCCAGGCTGCCACTACAGTCAGCGGGTCTCCAGGTAAGGTGGGTATCCGATCTGACCCCGTACCAGGTGAGAAAGGTAAGGATCTTGAATGGAACCCATACCCTAATGGCTTCCATCGGCTTGCTTCACGGTTTCACTGAAGTGAAAGAGATCGCAGAGAGCACGGAATGGGGAGAAGACATTCGCAGCGCAATGCTGCAAGAGATCGTCCCCTTGGTGCCTCTCCCGCCGGAAGAGGTCAAGGCATATGCCGACACCGTATGGGAGCGATTCCGCAATCCCTTTCTTCGGCACAAGCTCCAGGATATTGGCATGAACAGCATCTCCAAGTTCAAGGTGAGGCTTTTGCCAAGCTTAAAGGAATATGTCAGTTCGCACAGTACGCTCCCAAGCCTCATGACACGGGGATTGGCCTCCTTGATCCGTCTGTATCATGCCAAATCGATAGAGGGGCAGTGGTACGGAATGCGTCTTGATGGTGAACAGATGCTGTTGAGAGATGATCCGGACAGCCTGATGACATTTTATCAAGCGTGGCAAAAGGTAGAAGACGGGGAATGGAGTATACGTCAGCTTGTGGCATCCATTCTTGGCAATCAGGCTTTATGGGGCGAGGATTTGAACCGGATATCCCATCTTCATGAAGTGGTAAGCCGTTATATCGAAGAAATGGAGCTGATCGAGACATGAGCGACATCGTTATACTTCACAACAAGGATGATGTCGGTGTTGCGCTTCGTCCTTTGTCGGCAGGAGAACATGCCATCGGGCTTTTGAACGGGAAGGAGCATGCGATCGAGTTAACCGAGAATGTGCCAAAAGGTCATAAGGTGGCTCTTCGCTTGATACAGCCGGGCAGCCATGTACTAAAATTCGGCTATTCGATAGGACTGGCGAAGGAAGTCATTTTGCCGGGGAGATGGATCCATACTCATAATTTGAAGACTGGACTTTCCGGTGAAGTGGAGTATCAGTATAAGCCTGGTGCAAAAGCAGCACCTGAAGATTCGGCGACTGTTATGGGGGAATCTCCGACGTTCCAGGGGTATATCAGACCGAGCGGTGAGGTTGGGATCCGCAACGAAATTTGGATCATCAACACCGTTGGCTGCATTAACAAAACTTGCGAGCTGTTAGCGCGCATGGCCGGGCAGCAGTTTCAAGGGAGAGGCATTGACGGGGTTTATCACTTCCCGCATCCCTACGGCTGCTCGCAGCTTGGTGATGATCTAAACCATACCCAGCGTCTGCTCTCGTCCCTGGCCCAGCATGGCAATGCGGCAGGCGTGCTTATTATCGGGCTCGGCTGCGAGAATAATCAGATTGATCAAATGCAGGCCATGATTGGGGAGCAGGATGGGAAACGGATCAAATATATGCGTGCTCAGGACATGGAGGATGAATTGGAGGAGGGGTTGTCCCTCATCTCGGAGCTCGTTCAATATGCAGAGACTTTCAAAAGGTCGGCGGTTCCACTATCCAAGCTGAAGATCGGACTGAAATGCGGCGGCTCGGACGGTCTGTCGGGCATTACAGCCAATCCGCTGGCGGGTCGCATTGCGGATACCATCACCGCTCACGGCGGCACCGCTTTACTGACGGAGGTGCCGGAGATGTTTGGAGCCGAAACGATCCTGATGGACCGGGCCGCCGACGAACAGGTGTTCAAGGATATTACGATGCTGATTAACAATTTCAAGCAATATTTCGTATCGCACGGACAGGAAATCTATGAAAATCCTTCGCCCGGGAATAAAGACGGCGGCATCACAACCCTGGAAGAGAAATCGCTGGGGTGCACGCAAAAAGGGGGAAATGCCACCGTATCCGCTGTTCTCCGTTACGGCGTGAGATCAACAAAGCCGGGGTTAAACCTGATCGAAGCGCCAGGCAATGATCTCGTATCGGTTACGGCCTTGGCTGCATCGGGCGCCCACCTCGTGCTGTTCACGACAGGGAGGGGGACGCCGTTTGGTGGCCCGGTCCCAACCGTCAAAATCGCGACCAATTCCGAGCTGGCCGCTCGCAAAAAACATTGGATTGATTTTAATGCAGGTGCTTTGCTGGAAGGTAAAGGCATGGATGAGCTTCATGAGGAACTCATGAATCATATTGTCCAATTAGCCTCGGGCGTTGAACAGACGAGAAATGAACGCAACGGCTTCCGGGAAATATCCATTTTTAAGGATGGCGTCATTTTATAGCGTGAGTCGTTGGAACATGATTAGAAAAAAGAGGAGGCGCACCTATGTCCAATCCCACTCAGCAGCAAGAACATCGGACCTTGTCACCCTTAGAACTCGGCACCAAGGCTTGCCAATCGATCATGGAAACGTATTCGCCCGAGCAGCTGCCGCCCGCAGGGCGGTGGCATTACCACCAGGGCGTATTTCTGGTGGGTATGTCTCAATTATGGAAATTTAGCGGGGAGTCAAAGTTTTTGGATTACGTAAAGGGTTATGTCGATCATCTGGTGGATCCCAACGGGAATCTGCTGTTGGAGCGGGGGGAGCTGGATTCCGTGCAAGCGGGCCTGCTTCTGATGGAGCTGGATGCTGTATTTCCCGAATATCGGTACAGGGCTGCCGCGGATAAGCTGCTCCGTCTGTTATCTACGCTGAATCGGACCACGGAAGGAGGATACTGGCATAAGGATCGCTATCCTTACCAGATGTGGCTGGACGGCTTATATATGGGCGGCGTGTTCACGATGAAATATGCACAGCAGTATAACGAGCCGCATTTATTTGATGAGGTGCTGTTCCAGGAGAGGCTGATGCGTTCCCATACCAAGGATCAGGCAACCGGGTTATTTTATCATGCTTGGGACGAGAGCAGAACGATGCCTTGGGCTGATCCGGTTAGCGGACAATCCCCGGAATTTTGGGGACGCGCGTTAGGCTGGTATGCGCTGTCGATCGTGGAGTTCCTTGATTTACTGCCTGAGGATCATCCGGCGAGGGAAGAACTGGCTGTCGTGCTCCGTGAATTAAGTGAGGCGCTGGTGCGTTATCAGGATCCGCTTACCGGGCTGTGGCATCAGGTTATAGATAAAGGGGACCGTGAGGACAATTGGCTGGAAACTTCGTGCTCCAGTCTCTTCATATATACCTTGGCCAAAGGAATCCGTCTCGGTTATCTGGATTCTTCCTTGATCTCGCATGCAAGACACGGATTTAACGGCCTGGCTCAATCCGTATATATGGATGGTCAGGGACATCTGGTTATGCCCAAGATCTGCATCGGGACAGGTGTCGGCGATTATAAGCATTATGTGGAAAGGCAGCAATGCGAGAATGATCTTCATGGGGTTGGCGCGTTGGTTATGGCGTGTGTAGAGCTTGGCAGAACATATGGATAAATCCTTGTATGATCAATGAAATCCATTCCAAACATCAGGAGCTGTTCCTTTGAGGGACAGCTCTCTTTGTGCTGTGATGATGTGCTGTCTTCATCCGCTCCTCTCGGGAACAGGTGCATAGGAAACTGGCAGGCTTGTCATAATAACCGTAGCGAGGCTTGTTAAACCACAAGAGAAAGGTAGAGCGCAGCATGAAAAACTCAAGAATCTGGATTCTGATAAGCATTGCGATTCTGTTATCTGCCGTTGTCTTCGCTCAGGGAGGCCTTAAAGCAGATCATTCGAATCTTCAGGAAGCTTTGCCAACGTTTAGCCAGCAGACCATCAAATTCGGTTCTACCGGCGAAGATGTGTATGAGCTGCAAGGCCGTCTGAAACACCTGGGCTTTTATCATGGGAAAATCGACAGCGTATTTGGTTCCAAAACCCAAGGAGCCGTTAAATGGTTCCAATCGGAGTTTGGCATGAAGGTCGACGGTATCGTAGGTCCGAAGGTCAAGCTTAAACTGTATAATGCTACCAAGGACTTCCGTCCAACCGCTCCGAAGCTTCATGAAGGCGGCGGCGGTGCAGCGGCCGGAGCCGGCGGTGGCGGTTCAGCAAACAAAGAAAGCGGCAATAACAACCTAGCATCATCTGATTCAATGGGCCTTTCAGAGAACGATTTGAGAATCATGGCCAATGCCGTATATGGCGAAGCGCGCGGAGAGCCGTTTGAAGGCCAGGTTGCCGTAGCGGCGGTTATTCTCAATCGGGTAAAATCACCAAGCTTCCCGAACACGCCGCATGGGGTTATATTTGAGCCGAGAGCCTTTACCGCAGTAGCCGACGGTCAAATATGGCTTGAACCGAACGAGCAGGCGAAGAAAGCGGTACAGCAGGCGCTGAGCGGCTGGGATCCGACAGGGGGCTGTCTGTACTATTTTAATCCGAAAACGGCCACCTCGCCATGGATATGGACCCGTCCTCAAGTCAAAACCATCGGTCAACATATCTTCTGTATGTAAGCCGTAAACAACAGCAACCGGGGCCTGTCTTCGGTTGCTTCTTCACTTTGCAATGGGTTAGAATGAAAGTTATCTATGAAGTAAATTTTGGCAACGACAATCCATGATGTAAGGGGATATGGACCTTGACGAAAACGGAATTTGAACACGGTACAGTCGGAGGAATACGGATTCACGTATTGCCGACCAACCGATTCAAGACATTTGCGATATCGCTTTACGCCGGAAGTCCGTTAGCAGAAGAAACCGTGACCTCGACCGCGCTCACACCTTTTGTGCTACGCAGAGGGACCGTTTCCTACCCGGAAACGCGAGCTTTCCGAGAACAGCTGGAGCAGCTGTACGGCGCCGGATTTGGATTTGACGTGTATAAGCGCGGCGATTATCAGATCGTGCACTTTCGCATGGATACGATCAATGACTCTTTTGTTAAGAGTCCGGAGAGCCTGCTGCGCTCTTCATTTGCTTTTTTGGGCGAGGCTTTCACCCAGCCTGTGTTAGAGAATGGAGCATTCCGCAAATCTTATGTACAGACCGAGCGTGACACAGTCCGCAAGAAGCTGGAGTCCATCGTCAATGATAAGATTCGTTACGCTGCGGAGCGCTGCATTGAGGTCATGTGCAAGAACGAACCGTATCGATTGCATCCGCTAGGAGAACGGAAGGATCTTGACGGTATCACGCCGGAAGGCTTGTATGAGTCCTATCAGAATTGGCTTAATGAATCCGTTCTGGATTTATATGTGGTAGGCGATACGAGTTTGGATGAGGTGAAGAAGCTCGTGGAGGAGCATTTTAAACTGAACAGAACAGGAAGTAAGGATTATGTTCCTTCCTCCACACGAACGGCCGCAAACGAGACGCAGACGGTCGTGGAGAAGCTGGACATTAATCAAGGCAAGCTCAACATGGGTCTGAGAAGCACGATTACTTACGGAGATGATGAGTATGCCGCCGCGCTCTTGTATAACGGGATATTGGGCGGTTACCCGCATTCAAAGCTGTTCGTTAATGTGAGGGAGAAGGAAAGCCTGGCGTATTACGCGTCGTCCCGATATGACGGCCATAAAGGGATTGCTACTATCCAGTCCGGCATCGAGGTTCAAAATTTTGAGAAGGCCGTCCAAATTATTCGCCAGCAGCTCGAAGACATGGCGAAGGGTACCATTACGGATATCGAAATGACCCAAACGAAAGCGATGATCCGCAACGTAATTAAGGAAATGCAGGATTCAGCCTTTGAGATGATCGCTTATGATTTTAATCGCACGTTATCGGGTCGGGAACGTACGCCGGATGAGCTGCTGCAGCAGGTGGAAGGCATTACAGTAGCTGATGTGAAGCAGGCCGCTGCGGCATTCTCGCTGGATACGATCTATTTCCTGAAAGGTCAAAAGGAGGAATAGCCGGTGGAGAGCATTCATTATGACAACCTGCAGGAAACGCTGTATTACGAAGTGATGGATAACGGTCTGCACGTGTATGTGCTGCCTAAACCCGGCTTCCAGAAAACCTATGCGACCTTCGCAACCAAATACGGCTCGGTGGATAACCATTTCAAGGTCGAAGGCGAGTCCGAAACTCGCGTTCCTGACGGCATTGCGCATTTTCTTGAGCACAAAATGTTTGAGGAGCCGGAAGGCGACATATTTGCCAAGTTTGCCTCCAACGGCGCCTCCGCGAATGCCTTTACAAGCTTTGACCAGACCGTGTATCTCTTTTCGGCTACGGAGAACATTCATGAAAATTTGGAGACGCTGATCAATTTCGTGCAGAACCCTTACTTTACCGATCAGAACGTAGAGAAGGAAAAGGGGATTATCGGGCAGGAAATCAATATGTATCAGGACAATCCGGATTGGCGAGTGTACTTCGGTCTTATCGAAGCGATGTACAAGGTGCATCCGGTGCATATCGATATTGCCGGTACGGTAGAATCCATCGGGACGATTACGAAGGAAGATCTGTATACGTGCTACAACGCATTTTATCACCCGAGCAACATGCTGCTATTCGTGGTGGGTGGCGTCGATCCCGAGGAAACGATGAACCTGATCCGTTCGAATCAAGCCGGGAAATCATATGAGAAGCAAGGTTCCATTGAGCGTTTATTCGATCCGGAGCCGCAGGGAGTCGAAGAGAAGCGAAGAGAGAGCCGCCTGGCCGTATCGCTGCCGAAATGCCTGTTCGGCTTCAAGGAGAAGTTGGTCGGCTTAACAGCCGAGGAGCAGCTGCGCCGCGATTTGACAACGAAGCTGATGATGGACCTCCTCTTCGGATCCAGCACGGAATTGTATCAGCAGTTATATGACGAAGATTTAATTTCCGACAGCTTCGGCCATGAGTATAATAGTTCACCCCAGTATGCATTCTCTGCGGTTGGCGGAGATACGAAGGATCCGGATCAACTTCTGGCACGCATCCGCACTGAGGTGGATAAGCTCAAGGGAACCGGGTTTCAGGCTTCCGACTTTGAACGTGCCCGCAAAAAGAAAATGGGCGGATACTTGCGCATGCTCAATTCCCCGGAAAACATTGCTCATGAATTCACACGCTACCAATTCCGCGGGGCGGATTTCTTCAAGGTTCTTCCGGTTTATGAATCCATTACCCTAGAGGATGTAAACCGCCGACTGCAGGAGCATGTCGATTGGGAGCAATTGGCCGTATCGATCGTTGTGAGTCCGTAATGAAGCAAGACATGGGAAGAGAATTGAAACCGATCGGGGAAATGACGGTACTGATCACGGGTGCGAGCAGAGGCATTGGAGCGGCAGTTGCCGAGCGCTTTGCCTCGGTACGCATGAATGTGGTAATTCACTATATGAATTCGCATGAAGCGGCTAATGAAGTTGCCCGTCGCTGTATGGCCTATGGGGCTAAGGTATTAACTGTATCCGCAGACCTTCGCGACAAAGAGCAAATATTGCGCATGAAAGAGAAGCTTCAGAGTCATGATATGGAGCCGGATATCCTGGTAAACAACGCCGGGGTATCCCATTACGGGCTTCTGTCCGACGTGACGGAAGAAGAGTGGGATACTTTGATGTCCATTAACCTGAGAGGGATGTTTCTATGTTCCCAGGCGTTTATGGGGCGTATGATCTCGCAGCGGTTTGGCAGGATTATCAATGTTTCCTCGATTTGGGGTTTATCGGGTGCCTCCTGCGAGGTATTGTATTCAACAAGCAAGGGCGGCGTTAACGCCTTTACGAAGGCTCTTGCGAAGGAGCTTGCTCCATCAGGCGTGACGGTGAACGCCGTTGCACCCGGTGCGGTGGATACGTCTATGCTGGGGCATCTGGAATCGGATGAGATTCGCATGCTGGAGGATGAAATTCCGGTCGGCAGATTGGCGCAGCCCGATGAGATTTCTTCATTGGTGTATTTTCTGGCGCTGCCCGAGTCAGGCTACATTACCGGGCAAGTGATCAGCCCGAATGGCGGCTGGGTAACCTGATCGTCATTCGTGGTGCAATTCACCACTCATAAGGTATTGGTTACGGGGACATATTACTATTGTTACTTTAAATCTGAATTGCCACCACGCAAAAGGAGGATTTAATTCATGTCATCCGTAATCAAAAACTTTGATTCCTGGAAGAAATTTCTGGGCGAGCGCGTCGTTCAAGCCGAGAAAGCGGGTATGAGTGAAGACACCATTTCTCAGCTGGCTTATGAGATCGGTGATTTCCTCGATGAGAAGATTGATCCGCAAAACTCATCCAACCGGGCACTGAAAGAATTGTGGGATGTAGGTAACGAGGAAGAACGCCACGTTATCGCGCGCCTGATGGTGAAACTGGCCAAGAACAACGCATAACCTTCTTGCAAAAAGCCCCCCGCCAACGGGGGCTTTTTGTCAAGAAAAAAGAATGTAATTTTCATGTCATCGTTAATACTTGCCTTTCATTTTTATTTTATATATCATTAACGTGACCCATTTTTAATTTGACCAGTTTTTGCGTGCAATTTTCGCTGGAATTTGTCGAATATTGATGGAAAAGAAGTGCAAAGAGGTGTCTTTGTGGAATCGAACCAATGGTACATGGAATACAAGATACATAAGAACCGGCCTGGTTTGCTCGGTGATATTGCATCCGTGTTAGGTATGCTCGAAGTGAACATACTGACAATTAACGGCGTGGAAGGCCAAACTCGCGGAATGCTGCTGGAAACGGATGATGAAGAAAAAATTATCCTGATGGGCAAAATGTTAAACAAAATGAAAAATATTACGGTAACAGCCTTGAGACCCCCGAAACTGGTGGATATTTTGGCTGTCCGACATGGACGATATATTGACCGGGACTCGGATGATCGTAAAACGTTTCGTTTTACGCGTGATGAGCTCGGTTTACTTGTTGATTTTTTGGGTGAATTGTTCAAAAGGGAAGGTAATCAGGTCATCGGTCTTCGCGGAATGCCGCGTGTCGGCAAAACCGAGTCCATTATCGCGGGCAGTGTCTGTGCGATGAAGCGCTGGACGTTTGTTTCCTCTACGCTGCTTCGCCAAACCATTCGCAGTCAACTCTCCGAGGACGAGATGAATTCGAACAACATTTTTATCATTGACGGGATTGTCAGCACAATCCGATCGAATGAGCGCCACTATCAGCTCCTGCAGGATATTATGGGGATGGAGAGCACGAAGGTGATCGAGCATCCGGATATTTTTGTTCGTGAATCCGAATATTCCTATGAGGATTTCGACATTATAATCGAATTGCGAAACAATCCGGAAGAGGAAATCGTTTATGATACGTTCACGGGCTCTTATAGTGACGATTTATAATATTTTTTTGACTTTGACCACGAAATTCTAAAGTAGGAGGTGATGGCATGTCCGAACTGGGACAGCAATTAAGGGAGGCGCGTCTACAAAAAGGGATGAGCCTTGATGATGTGCAGGAAATGACAAAAATACGCAAGCGATACTTGGAAGCCATCGAGGCAGGGGATTACAAAGTACTTCCCGGCAGTTTTTACGTGCGGGCATTCATCAAAACCTATGCGGAAGCGGTGGGGATTGACCCGGACGAACTGCTTGAAGGCCATAAACAGGATGTGCCTAAATCCGAACCGGAAGCGACCATGGAACCGGTTATTCAAAAACGTGCCACCAGACCTTCAGCCGAACGGAACATGAAATGGCTGCCTACACTGCTGATGTGGACATTCCCGATTCTGATCGTTGTTGTCATTTATTTGGTGGCAATCAATTCGAATGAACCTAAGGATGAACCTCCGGTTAGCAATAATGATCAGACGCAGACGGATCAAGCGCAGAAGCCGGAAGACACAGGCAATACGGATCCCGCCACGCCTGGCGACGGAGCGCAGGGCGGCGACAACGCCACGGACGATACGGGGAACGAAGGCACAGACGGTGAAGGTACAGACGCAACGGACGGAACAGATGGCACGGACATCGATGAACCGGGAAATACAACGCCTGGAGAAACTACGGTGACGCAGGACCGGACGGAAGGCAAGAACACCGTATTTAAGGTAACAGGCTCGTCTGTGAAGGTTGAGATTGTGGCAACCAGCGATGGAAAGAGCTGGGTAGAAGTGTATCGTGGTTACAATACCTCCGGAGAGAAGCTGGCTTTCCAAATGCTTGAGAATGGTGCTTCGCTCAGCTTTGATCTGGATAGCCAGGGACTCTACGTGAAATCGGGGAATTCCGCTGCAACCACCATTACGGTTGGCGGCCAGCCCGTAACGGATGGAAAATCAACGTCGCGTATCTTGCTGGAGCCGGCAGATGGTTCCACAGGGACTATGGACACCAGCACTACGGACACTACAGGGACTACAGACACGACAGGCACCACGGATGTAGAATAATTGTCTCTCCTCCGGGCCATCATAACAGCATGCAGCTGCATGCTGTTATTTCACTTCCTGGAAGAGGTGATGCTTTCGTGACGGTCAACTGGATTATATTCGGATTAGGCGTTATCGTCAGCCTCTTGGGCTATTACCTGATTCCAAGTGACTGGGGATATGGCATATTAGGCTTTGGACTGGCACATATTTTGCTCGGTATACTTAGCATGTTCCGCCGTCCGGTGCATGATGAGAAAGCTAGCAGTTGACGGAACAGGCTTCGTTTTCGCAGGATGCTTGCGATAAGCGGAGTCTTTTTCGTTCCACATTCATCTGCTGATCGGGTACAGGATTAGACTTGGCTCATGGTTTTACCTATAATAGAAGCATTATCGCCAAATGAAAGGAAGGATTCACCATGGCTTCAGAAAATTCATTTGATATCGTATCCAAAATGGATATGCAGGAACTTAGCAATGCAGTTAATCAGGCGGAGCGGGAGATCGAGAACCGTTTTGACTTCAAGGGCAGCAAGAGCAGCTTGAAGCTGGACAAGGACGCGCTGGTCATTGCATCCGATGACGAGTATAAACTCAACGCCGTTATTGATATTTTGCAAACGAAGATGGTGAAACGGGGCTTGTCGCTGAAAAATGTGGAGTACGGCAAGATCGAGCCGGCTTCCATGGGCACCGTCCGCCAGCGTTTGACCTTAAAGCAAGGGATCGATCAGGAAAATTCGAAAAAGATCAATATATTGATCCGTGATTCCAAGCTGAAGGTCAAGAGTCAGATTCAGGGTGACCAAATTCGGGTAACCGGAAAAAACAAGGATGATCTCCAACAAATCATGCAGCTGCTTCGCAAAGCGGATCTTTCGCTGGACCTGCAGTTCACCAATTTTAAATAAACGCCGCCGTCCGGCTCATATAGGATTGGATGGACAGGTTTGTTTCTTTTGACAGGGTGTCAACGGAAATATTATACTAAAAAACGATATATAAGGATTAACGTATACATAGATTACTGGGGGATGAATATGACAGACAGCGCTTCACGCTTCGAACCCTTTAGGCTCTTGGGAAGAGCGACCCTATTGAATTACAGTTGGATAACAGTCGCGGGGTCTGCGAAAATTTCAAGACAACCCGTTGCAAGGGAGGTTGCCCCATGAATTTACCCAATCGTATCACGTTGGCCCGCATTTGCTTGATCCCTGTCATGATGATTTTTCTGCTGGTGGATTTTGATTTTTATCCGGCTCCTATTGTGTGGAATGATTTTGTCCTTCCTTACAACCAATTGATTGCGGCATTGATATTCATACTTGCTGCAAGCACGGACGGGATTGACGGGTATTTGGCCCGGAAAAACAATATGGTGACGAACCTGGGTAAACTTCTGGATCCGCTCGCGGACAAACTGCTGGTGGCAGCGATCCTCATATCGCTTGTAGAGATGGGGAAATGTGAATCCTGGATTGCTGTTGTCATCATTAGCAGAGAATTCGCGGTTACTGGCTTGAGACAAATTGCGCTCCTGGAAGGTTCCGTCGTTGCAGCAGGTCAATCAGGAAAAATCAAGACGGTGATTCAGATCGTGGCGATTGTCGCGCTTCTGATCAATAATTTCCCGTTTGTATTCTTGGGAATTCCGTTTGATGTCATTGCAATCTGGGCTGCCGCGATGATTACGATCTATTCGGGAATCGAATATTTTGTCCAGAACAGGCACCTGCTCAAAGGTACCGGGGCATAACGGCAATAGGAGCTATCCTATTGCTTTTTTCTTCCGCAGGGTAAGAACATAGTGAAGGCGAGTACTGGTGAAGAGATAGAAGATATAGAAGATATAGAAGATACAGGAGGATCGACGAATCATGAAAGCAGAAATCATTGCAGTTGGAACCGAACTTTTGCTTGGACAGATTGTGAATACCAATGCACAGTATTTGTCCAGACAGCTTGCTTCAATGGGAATCGATGTATACTATCAAACCGTTGTCGGGGATAACCTGGAGCGGCTCAAGGAGGCCTTGCGGCTGTCCAGCGGCAGAGCCGATATCGTGCTTCTGTCCGGCGGCCTGGGCCCCACGCAAGATGATCTGACGAAGGATGCGCTCGCATCCTTTCTGAATCGTTCATTGCATATTGATCGGATGGCGATGGACCGGATTGAACGCTTCTTCCATGAACGGGGATCCGTTATGACCGAGAACAATCGGCGCCAGGCCCTGGCCATTGAGGGAGGGACACCGCTTCCGAATGAAACAGGCCTCGCCGTCGGGAACGCGGTATCGTATGAAGGCACTCATTATATTGTGTTGCCGGGACCGCCGAAAGAACTGATGCCGATGTTTGAGCAGGAGGCCAAGCCTTGGCTTCTGCAGCATGTGCTTACGGGAGAGCTTCCCATCTATTCGAAGATGCTCAAATTCGCAGGCATCGGGGAGTCCGCGCTTGATAAGCGCCTGGAAGACCTGATTACGGCCCAGACCGATCCGACGATCGCCTTGTATGCCAAGGAAGGGGAGGTCACCGTCCGAATCTCCACGAAGGCCGCCAGCGAGGCTGAGGCGATGGTCCGGCTGAATGAACTGGAAGCCCGGATCCAGGAGAGAGGCCCTGAATTTATGTATGCTAATGAGGATGTGCCCATAGAGAAGGTCATCGTGGATATGATGGCGGATCATAACTGGACGCTGAGCGCTGCGGAGAGCTGCACGGGAGGCCTTGTAGCGGAGACGCTGACCTCCATCCCCGGCAGCGCATCGATGTTCCTTGGCGGGATCATCTGTTATACCAATCAGATCAAGGAGAAGCTTGTTCATATCCCGCATGCGCTGCTTGAGGGGGATGATGCGCCGGGAGCCGTCAGTGCGGAGGTTGCCGAAGCGCTTGCGGATCATGTCCGGATGGTGACCGACAGCGACTTTGGTTTATCGGTAACGGGCGTGGCAGGTCCAGGGTACGCTGAACGCAAGCCTATAGGTCTTGTTTACATCGGATTGTCTCAACGGGGAAAAGAAACGGAAGTGCACGAGCTGCACCTCCAGGGGAACCGTGAGACGATCCGGCTCCGTGCAACGAAGGCGCTGCTCTACCGGCTTTGGCAGCGTCTTGTTGCCTCCAAACAGGTTTAGTATTGCTGAATAGAGAAACCCGCTTTTCAAGAAAAGTAAATAATTTACACCTTGCTTGGTACCTCTTCTTGAATTAACGAACGGTTCCAAGTATAATGGGAAATACGGAAGAACCGTGGCATATCGAATGATGTTGCCACGGTTCTTGTTGTTTATACATAAGGCATGGAGCATATACGGGAAGGGGTGCTGAATAAAAAAAACGAATGTATGTTCGAAAAAAAGCTTGGCAAACGTGTCAAAACAAGGTATGATATGACTATCAACAGTGAAGGGTTGTGGAACAATTGTCAGATCGTCGTGCTGCGCTGGAAATGGCGCTTCGTCAGATAGAGAAACAGTTCGGAAAAGGTTCCATCATGAAACTGGGTGAATCCACCCACATGCAAGTAGAGATTGTGCCGAGCGGATCGTTGGCATTGGATATAGCTTTAGGAACCGGCGGCTTGCCTAGAGGCCGGATTATTGAGGTGTACGGACCGGAATCCTCCGGTAAAACAACAGTAGCCCTCCATGCTATTGCGGAAGTTCAGAAGGCTGGTGGACAGGCTGCATTTATCGATGCCGAGCATGCTCTGGATCCATCGTATGCAAACAAACTGGGCGTCAATATCGATGAATTGCTGCTCTCCCAACCGGACACGGGTGAGCAGGCGCTGGAAATTGCGGAAGCTCTGGTACGCAGTGGTGCTGTCGATGTCATCGTTATTGACTCGGTTGCCGCGCTTGTACCGAAAGCCGAGATTGAAGGCGACATGGGTGATTCCCACGTGGGTCTGCAAGCTCGTCTGATGTCCCAGGCTCTTCGTAAATTGTCGGGTGCTATTAACAAATCGAAAACGATTGCCATCTTTATCAACCAGCTTCGCGAGAAGGTCGGCGTTATGTTTGGTAACCCTGAGACGACGCCTGGCGGACGTGCTCTGAAGTTCTATTCCACGGTTCGTTTGGACGTGCGTCGAATTGAGAGCATTAAGATGGGGAACGATGTGGTGGGTAACCGCACACGGATTAAGGTTGTTAAGAACAAGGTAGCTCCACCTTTCAAACAGGCTGAGCTCGATATTATGTACGGCGAAGGCATCTCTAGAGAGGGAAGCCTGATCGATATCGGTACGGATCTGGATATCGTGGATAAGAGCGGTGCATGGTATTCTTATGCAGGTGACCGTCTTGGCCAAGGACGTGAGAATGCGAAGCAATTCTTGAAGGAGAATCCGGAGATTGCTAGTGTTATCGAGAACAAAATCCGTGAAGCCAGCAATCTGACCACGGCTGTTCCTGAGCCTTCCGAGAAGGATAAGGAACAAGAGGAATTAGAAGAGCAAGAGTTGTTTAAAGTTGAGTAGTAAAATTGCTGGTTAACGATGACAGTGTTGAGGACCGTCCGGTGTTTGTAACGCCAGACGGTCTTCTTTGCATTTAATTCTGACTTGAGATGCAGTCTTGGTTATATTCAGAATGGTGCGGTAGTGAGAGGAGCGACATATGGAAAAAGAGAATAAAGAAATGTCGGAGCAGGCAGAATCATCAGGTATTGGGCATTTTCCGGATCACGAGGATTTGGTTGTAACGTCAGTGGAAATGCTGAAAAAGCCCAAACACCGATACCAAATCGCGTTTGGTCCGTACCTCATGACCGTTCATGAAGATGTGATGCTGAAATACCGGATGTTCAAGGGAAATGTTTTTCACAAGGAAGAGCTGGAAGAAATTATCGTGGCCGATGAGCGACAGCGGGCTTACGTAGAGGCGCTGAATCATCTGGCCAGGAAACCAAGAACAGCCAAGGAGATCACCCAGCGTCTGCAGCAAAAAGGTTTCGAGCCGAGCAGCGTGGAGACAACGCTGGAGCGCCTGGAGAAGGACAAGCTGATTGATGACGCGTTATACGCCAAGATGTGGACGGAGCAGCGCATGACGAGCCATAAGAAGGGGCGGCTGTGGGTCAAACAGGAGCTGAGACAGAAGGGAATCGGCACGGAGCTGATCAGCGAGGCCTTGGGCGAGATCAGTGCAGATGCCGAATTGGAGAGCGCGCTCGCCGTAGGACGGAAAAAATGGCAGCAAACCCATGGGGAGATACTGGATCGCAAACGTAAAACAGGAGCATATTTAATGCGTAGGGGCTTTGGCGGGGAGCAGGTGCGTCAGGTACTCAAACGTCTGGCTGATGAGGATCAGGAAAAGGGCGAGTGGGACGACGAGCTGGAAGATTTCGAATAAAGGGCAATTTGGCTACTTTTTCGTGAAAGAAATGGTTTCATTGGATGAAACTGACGTTTACCCATTGCTTTCCCTTGACAATATCTTTTTATAAATACTAAAATAAATATGAATCTTTTTATCATAAATTAGAATCCTTTTTCCTTCCAAAAAAGTGACTACTTTGTGAAAGATTCTTGAAACGCCTATTCATAGTGAAATGTATTCCGCTGGCTAAGGCGGAATTTGCGTACGTGATACGGCGTGCGCAGTATGGACGGCAGCTTCCACTGCCGGAAAATTTTATGTATGAATGAGTAACCTGACAATTGAACATTTCCCAAGGAATGCCTTGGAGGAACCAACGAGGAGGTGAACAGATGCAATCATGGATCTGGATCGTAATCGTTCTCGTTGTAGCCGCTATATTCTTTGGGTTCGGTTATTTTATTCGCAAATCCCTTGCAGAAGCTAAAATTTCCAGTGCCGAGCATGCCGCTTTGCAGATCGTCGAAAGTGCGAAGAAGGAAGCAGAAGCATTGAAGAAAGAAACGGTTCTCGAAGCAAAAGATGAAGTTCATAAAATCAGAGCCGAAGCTGAAAAAGACACTCGCGAGCGCCGGAATGAAATTCAACGGCAGGAGCGCAGATTGTTGCAAAAGGAAGAGTCGCTGGATAAAAAAATAGAATCTTTGGAACGTAAAGAAGAACAAGTGGCGAACAAAGAGAAACGAATAGAGGAAACCCAACAGCAAATCGATGCCATTTACAAGAAACAAACGACAGAACTGGAGCGCATCTCCAACTTGACGATGGAGGATGCCCGCAGCATTATTCTCAGTAATGTTGAGCAGGAAGTTCGTCATGAAACCGCTCAGATGATTAAAGAAATCGAGCAGCAGGCGAAGGAAGAGGCAGATAAGAAATCACGCGAGATCATCACGCTGGCTATTCAACGCTGTGCGGCTGATCACGTAGCTGAGACCACGGTATCTGTTGTCACCTTGCCGAATGAAGAAATGAAGGGCCGGATTATCGGACGTGAAGGCCGGAATATTCGTGCGCTTGAGACCCTTACAGGGATTGACCTTATTATCGATGATACTCCGGAAGCTGTTATTCTCTCCGGTTTTGATCCGATTCGCCGTGAAATTGCCCGTACAGCTTTGGAAAAGCTCGTGGCAGACGGACGGATTCATCCGGCTCGTATCGAAGAAATGGTGGAGAAATCCCGCAAGGAAGTGGACGAACGCATTCGCGAGTATGGAGAACAAGCCACTTTCGAGGTTGGCGTTCATGGTTTGCATCCAGATTTGATCAAAATTCTGGGTCGACTGAAATTCCGTACGAGCTATGGACAAAATGTGTTGAAACACTCCATGGAAGTGGCCTATTTGACTGGCCTGATGGCCGGCGAATTGGGCGAAGACATCGTGCTTGCGAAACGGGCAGGACTGTTGCATGACATCGGTAAAGCGCTGGATCATGAAGTGGAAGGATCGCACGTTGAAATCGGCGTGGAGCTGGCGAAGAAGTATAAGGAACATCCGGTGGTTATCAACAGCATTGCCTCTCATCACGGTGATTGTGAAGCAACTTCGGTTATTGCCATGCTGGTGGGCGCAGCCGACGCATTGTCCGCTGCCAGACCGGGAGCACGCAGAGAGACGCTTGAGACGTATATCCGTCGTCTTGAGAAGCTCGAAGAAATTTCCGAATCCTTTGAAGGCGTTGAGAAATCCTATGCCATTCAAGCGGGACGTGAAGTTCGTGTCATGGTACAGCCTGAGAAAATCGATGATGCCGAAGCATTCCGCTTGGCACGCGACATTACCAAAACGATTGAGAATGAGCTGGATTATCCGGGTCATATCAAAGTCACCGTCATCCGGGAAACCCGAGCGGTGGATTACGCGAAATAGAGTTTGGACCTTAAAAAGTGGCCGCAATCCGGCCACTTTTTATCTTTAAGAAATCCGAAAATACAGTTTCGGATATTTATGAATCGGGAACGGTCCTGCCGGGAATCAGGACAAGCATCCCTGAAGGAGTGATTGACATCAAAGTATTATTCATCGGAGACATTGTCGGCAGCACAGGACGTAAAGCTCTGAAGGCTTCCCTTCCGGAGCTGAAGTCCAAATATAATCCTAACATCATTATTGCCAATGGGGAGAATGCAGCTTCAGGACGCGGCATTACCTCGGCCATCGCCAATGAATTTTTCAATTGGGGCATTCATGGCATCACCTTGGGAAACCACACGTGGGATAATAAGGATATTTTTGAGTTTATCGATGATGAGCCTCGCATGATTCGTCCGGCAAACTTTCCGCCCGGCACCCCGGGCCGCGGATACACGATCATCAAAGCGAACGGCAAACAGCTGGCGATCGTGAATTTACAGGGACGAACATTCCTGCCAGCGATCGATTGCCCATTTCGCGCCGCCGATGACATTGTGGATGAGCTGCGCCAGAAGACGAAGTGCATTCTGGTGGACTTCCATGCCGAAGCCACCTCGGAGAAGATTGCCATGGGATGGCATCTGGAAGGCCGCGCCTCGATGGTGGTCGGAACGCACACCCACGTGCAAAGCAATGATGATACCATACTGCCGGGAGGAACAGCATACATTACGGATACCGGCATGGTGGGCTCCAAGGAAGGCATCCTTGGCATGCAGCGCGATGCGGTGATGTATAAGTTCAAAACCCAGCTTCCTGCTCGTTTCCAGGTCGACGAAGGCAAATGGCAGTTCCATGCCGTATGCGTGGATATGGATGAGGAAACGGGAAGAGCCCGGAAAATACAGAAAATCCGCATGTACGAAGACGAATGGCGGATGGATTAAAAAAGGCGGAATCCGTTTAATTAAATTAGGAACGGATGGTAAAAAGCAGGAATTTTTTCCCCTCTCACGAATAACATCTAGTAAGCGGAAGCAAACCATCACTCAACATTCCCAGGGGAGGTACTTACCATGGAAGTATTAAAAGTTTCAGCAAAATCCAATCCTAATTCAGTTGCAGGGGCGCTCGCTGGAGTTCTTAGGGAGCGGGGCGGAGCGGAACTGCAAGCGATTGGGGCGGGAGCACTGAACCAGGCCATTAAAGCGGTAGCGATTGCCCGGGGATTTGTAGCACCGAGCGGGGTGGATTTGATTTGCATCCCTGCTTTTACGGATATTGTGATTGATGGCGAAGACCGGACGGCAATTAAATTGATCGTAGAACCTAGATAAATTTCGAATGTTGAGGTATTAGCCTGTTTACTCTCCGTGGTGTAAACAGGCTTTTTGCTGTGACAAGATTAGAAAGGAGATGAACGGCGCGATGCGGACGGTTGATTTTCACTGTGACGTTTTGAGCAAAATGTGGGAAGATCCACAAGCCTCCTTTGTGGATGACCCGCAATTGGATGTAACGAAACAGCGCATGGAGGAGGGGGATCTGGCCCTTCAGGTGTTCGCTGTTTTTTTATCGGAGAACTGGGGGAGACCGTCCTTTGAACGGGTGCTGGCACAAATCGATACTTATCGCAGCCGCATCGTCAAACCGGGTCATCTTAAGCCCCTGCTCTGGCAGGAACAACTTCAAGAGATCGGACAAGGGCAGCAGGGGCGGTTCGGCGTTCTGTCGCTGGAAGGCGCTGACGGGCTGGAGGGGAATTTGCATTATGTCCAGCTTTTGTTTGAGCTGGGCGTGCGTTTTATGGGGGTTACCTGGAATTATGCGAACTGGGCTGCAGATGGAGCATTGGAGCAGCGAAATGGGGGATTCACGGAACGGGGGCGTCAGCTGGTAGAGCTATGCCATTCGATAGGCATCATTCTGGATGTGTCCCATCTGTCCCAAGCTGGCTTCTGGGAGCTCGCGGAGCTAACCCAGCGCCCCATCATAGCCTCGCATTCCAATGCGTTCTCCGTCTGCCAGCATCCCCGGAATTTGAATGATGAACAGATACGGGCATTAATCGCGCTGAACGGAATGATCGGCATCACGTTTGTGCCCTGGTTTATCCGCAGCGGAGTAGATCGCGTGAAGCCGGAGGACGTATTGCCGCACATCGAGAAAATTTGTGAGCTGGGCGGTGAGAAGCACATCATGTTTGGTTCGGATTTCGACGGGATTGATCAATGGGTCGCCGGACTCGAGCATCCGGGCCGGTATCCGGTTTTTCAAGAGCTGCTGCTTAAACATTATCCGGAATCGATGGTAAAGGGCTGGATGTCGGAGGGTGCCCTCCATTTTCTTGAGCAGAATTTGCCTTCATTGTCAGCCCAAGCATAGTAATTTCGCATAACGACCATGATTCGAGGATAACTTTGACAATCCTGTTGCAGATTGCTCAAGAAACGGAAGAAGGCGGCCTGAATCACCCGGGTTGCCTTTTTATTTTTGGGTAATAGAGAGTATAATAGGTGATGGCATGTACAGCATATAGAGAAAAACAAGGAGTGAGACAGATGAGTAAAACTGTACCTGTGGGTGTATCCGCCCGCCATATTCATTTAACCCAAGCGCATATTGAGGCATTGTTCGGCCCTGGATATCAGCTTACAGAGTTCAAACCATTGTCCCAACCAGGACAATTCGCAGCCAACGAAACGGTAGCGGTCATTGGAACGAAAGGACAATTCGATAAAGTAAGAATTTTGGGACCTGCACGTCCTGCAACCCAGCTGGAAATTTCCCGCACGGATTCCTTTGCGATCGGTGTGAAAGCACCCGTGCGCGAATCCGGAAACATCGCCGGAACCCCGGGTATCACGATTAAAGGCCCGGCAGGTGAAGTAACGGTGGACGAAGGCGTCATCGTGGCCGCTCGTCACATTCACTTCCATACGTCCGATGCGGATCAATGGGGGATTAAAGACAAGGACCTGCTGAAGGTGCGCTTAGGCGGCGAACGCGGTCTTGTACTGGAGAACGTCATTGCCCGCGTATCCGACAATTTTGCGCTCGACATGCACATCGATACCGATGAAGCTAACGCTGCTGGCGCCAAAAACGGAGACACTGCTGAAATTATTGATTAATCTGTAGCTTCAGTAAACCTTCATGAACATACTGTATGTGTCACGCATGTGCTGCTGTTAAGCGTTCGCAGCTGGAAGAGCCTGAGTCGATTCATTTCGATCTCAGGCTCTTTTTTGAAATGTCCCAAGGGTTCCATGTTTCGGGGAGCCTCTTTGAAAGAGAGAGATCATCTGTTTAGGGTTTGGCCTCAATAACGCCAAGGTGGTAGCTTAGGCAATAAGATCATGATATAATTTAAAACAGTGCCTAATTAGAGGTAGTTCAAAAAGTCATCTTTTGATCACGAAGCAGCACATGAAGCTTAATCGACATCGAATATTGAATTCAGCCGGGCCTTCCGGTGCTCACGTAGGTTTTGCCTACGCTCCGCTCCTCAGTCCCTAGCTTCATCCAAGCTTCTCGGTGCTGAAAACCTGACTTTTTGAACACGTACTATTTAAGATATTTTGTCATGTTAAACCAGAGATTTTGCGGATCTAAGGAGTGACCTAGCATGTCCAAAGAAAGTAAGGACTACTCCAAGTATTTTGATTTTTCAGGAGCCAAAGTTCTCTCGGAAGACGAACACGGGAAGAGAATTCGCATCAATGGTCGGGAAATCAACATTCTTTCGGAGCCTAATCATAGACAGGAAAAACAGCGCGGCAAGCAGAGTGTCGAAGTATTGTATGATACCGAGCTGCCGGAAGCGTTTCGAACCATCGGGGCTGGCAAGCATTATATCGTGTATACGTACGGATGTCAGATGAATGAGCATGATTCCGAGACGATTAAGGGACTGCTGGAGCAGATGGGCTACCGGGCAACCGAGGATCGGAAGCAAGCGGACATCATTTTGCTCAATACATGTGCCATACGTGAGAACGCGGAGGACAAAGTGTTTGGCGAACTCGGTCACCTGAAGCATTTGAAGACGGAGAAGCCGGATATGCTGCTTGGGGTTTGCGGCTGTATGTCTCAGGAAGAATCGGTCGTGAATCGAATTCTCCAAAAGCACGGCTTCGTGGACTTGATCTTTGGTACGCACAACGTACATCGTCTGCCTCACCTTATTCAGGAAGCGCTCTTCAGCAAGGAAATGGTGGTTGAAGTGTGGTCCAAGGAGGGCGACATTGTTGAGAATCTTCCGAAAAAGAGAGAAGGTCTCCGCGGCTGGGTCAACATTATGTACGGCTGTGATAAATTCTGTACATATTGCATCGTCCCTTACACCCGCGGCAAGGAACGCAGCCGGCGTCCGGAGGATGTCATTGCTGAGGTTCGCGAATTAGCCCGGCAAGGGTATAAGGAAATTACGCTGCTTGGTCAGAACGTGAACGCATACGGCAAGGATTTTGAAGATATCAAGTATCGTTTCGGCGATCTGATGGATGATATTCACAAGATCGATATCCCGCGTGTTCGCTTCACGACATCCCATCCAAGGGATTTTGATGATCATCTGATTGAGGTGCTAGCGAAGGGTGGTAACCTAGTCGAGCATATTCATCTGCCGGTGCAGTCGGGAAGCTCGGAAGTGCTCAAAAAAATGAGCCGCAAATATACGCGCGAGACGTATTTGGAGCTGGCCCATAAGATTAAGAAGGCGATTCCCAATGTCGCGTTTACCACCGACATCATTGTCGGATTCCCCGGTGAGACCGATGAGCAGTTTGAGGAGACGCTGTCCCTGGTTCGGGAGGTGGGCTACGACTCCGCTTACACGTTCATATATTCTCCTCGCCAAGGAACGCCAGCGGCGGTGATGGAGGATAACGTACCGATGGAGGTCAAAAGCGAGCGTCTTCAGCGTTTGAATGCCGCCATTAATGAGTACAGCCGCAAGAGCAACGACAGGCTGCTTGGATCTACGGTGGAAGTGCTGGTAGAAGGAGTCAGCAAGAACAATGACTCCATGCTGTCGGGACGCACGCGAACGAACAAGCTGGTGCATTTCGAAGGCTCAACGGACCTCGTAGGCAGCTTCGTGAATGTCCGAATTACGGATACGAAGACCTGGTATATCAAGGGGGATATGATCCCGGACACGATTGCTGCCTCGGATGCGGTATAATAGAGGAGCAGGCAGCATTCAAATGCAGCATAGGGCCGCGAATTGAATCCGGCCGGTGCTGCATATTCCCATATAGATGATGAAGAATTGGAGCGATGAACCTTGGCACATGATCATGTTCGTACCAACACATACGGTATGTCAACTTACAATACACGTGAATTGATTATACGCGACGATATTTTGGCAAAAGCCGGCGAGCTGGCGGATTTAATATCTACTAGCGAAGAAGTTCAGATGTTTAAGCAAGCGGAAGAGAAGATCCAGAATCACGAACGTGTCCAAAACCTCATTAAAACCATTAAGAAAAAGCAAAAAGAAATCGTAGCTTTTGAAACGTTCCAGAACAAGGATATGGTCGCCAAAATCGAACGGGAGATCGAAGAACTGCAAGAGGAGATTGACGGTATTCCGCTCGTGATGGAGTTCCAGCAAAGTCAAAGCGACATTAATTATCTTCTTCAGCTGGTCGTATCCGTGATTCATGATACCGTTTCGGAAAAAGTGAATGTGGAAACAGGAAAAGATACGCCGCCAAGCAGCTGCGGATAGATGAAACGAGGTGCGGAATGGTTCCGCACCTTTTCTATTCTTGTTACATCATGCACAGAATGGGAATGAATAGGGCATAGTAAACTTATAAAAAGGATGATGTCAGGAAATCCTTGACATCATCTTTAAATATGTCATAATGAAATTATCAAAATAATAGTTATGGTGATGGAAATGACGGATCGCGAACAGACGCCAAAGAGCAGTGCCAAGAAATACAGAACACCGGATGGTGTGCCCGCCGATATCGTCATGTTTACCTTGACGAAGCGGGAACGAAAAACCTTCACCAAGACATTGCCCCTGCGTGAGCTTAAGGTGATGCTGATCAGGCGCAGATCATGGCCATGTGCGGGTATGTGGGCACTCCCCGGCGGGTTTTGCCGTGAGAGTGAGTCTATTTACGATGCCGCCAAACGGGAACTGAAAGAAGAGACCGGGGTGGACGGCGGCCATTTGGAGTACTTGGGCGTGTACAGCGCACCCGGACGGGATCCAAGGGGCTGGATTATTAGCCATGCATTCTACGCGCTTGTAGAGGAATGGATGCTGGAGCACCGCCAGGCTGCCGATGATGCCGAAGAGGTGGGGCTGTTTACGGTTGCGGAAGCTTTGGAGGAGCTGGAGCTTGCTTTTGACCACAGGGATATCATGTTGGATGCATACCGCAAGATTCAGCAGCAAATGCTGCAAACGACGATTGCGCGGCAGTTTTTACCGGAGCATTTTACACTGAGTGAGTTATATCAGGTCATCCAGACCGTTGTGCCCGAGTTCAACGAGCCCAATTTTATCCGCAAAATCACCTCGACCCGCAGCAGGCAGGGGATACTGGAAGAAGCCCGGGATGAGAACGGCAAGCCGCTAAACTCCAATCAATACTCCCAACGGCCTGCCCAGTTGTATCGATTTACGGATCATGCACCACTGCTATCCATTTATACGTAGGATGGATTCACCCGCTGTTATTTTATCGATCACATTAATCATGTTGTAGAGGAGTGTGTCAGATGAAAGCCTTGATCGTGATAGATTTCACGAATGATTTCGTGGATGGCAATCTGCCCGTAGGCGAACCGGCCATCAACATTCTAAGCACAATCGCGCAGCTGACTAAGCTATACAGCGACCGTGGTGATTTTGTTGTAATGGCCGTCGACCTGCATGAGCACAATGACGCTTATCATCCCGAAACCAAACTGTTTCCTCCGCATAACATTCGGGGAACCCGGGGGCGGGAATTATACGGTGAACTTCAGCAGGTATATGAGGAACGCAAGGATGCCGTCTACTGGATGGATAAAACGAGATACAGCGCATTTTGCGGTACGGATCTGAATCAGAAGCTGCGGGAACGCGGGATTACCGAAGTCGATCTCGTCGGCGTTTGCACGGACATCTGCGTGCTGCATACTGCAGTGGATGCCTATAATGACGGATATCGGATTACGGTTTATGAAGATGCCGTCGCAAGCTTCAATCCGGAAGGACACAAGTGGGCGTTAAGCCACTTTCAAGGAAGTCTCGGGGCATCGGTAGTACGAAGTGAGGAAGTTCTTAATCAATAGACAGCTTGAACACCCGGAAGCAGAGTTGAACCGGGGAACAGTGGAGGATGATCGTGATGCTGACAGCAGGATTAGCACTGCATACGGACAAATACCAGATCAACATGATGTACGCTCACTGGATTAATGGCTCTCACCATACGCGTGCGGTGTTTGAGGGGTATTTCCGGAAGCTGCCATTCGGCAACGGATACGCGGTTTTTGCCGGTCTTGAGCGGATTGTACATTATATTGAGTCCTTGCGATTCTCGGAGGATGATATAGCGTATTTGGCTAAACAGGAAGAGAAGTATAAACCTGAATTTCTGGAGGAGCTTCGCCGGTTCCGTTTTCAAGGGAATATTCATTCCATGAAAGAGGGGGCGCTGGTATTCCCGAATGAGCCGCTCATTCGAGTGGAAGGCACCATTTTTGAAACACAGCTGGTTGAAACGGCACTCTTGAACTTCATGAACTTTCAAACCTTGATCGCAACGAAAGCATCCCGTATCCGTCAGGTTGCCAGCGGGGATACCTTGCTGGAGTTTGGCACAAGACGTGCACAGGAAGCGGATGCGGCGGTTTGGGGCGCGCGTGCTGCGTATCTGGCCGGTTTCCATGCGACATCGAATATGCTGGCAGGCGAAAAGTTCGGAATCCCGACAAAAGGTACGCATGCGCATTCCTGGGTGCAGACCTTCCGGAGCGAGCAGGAGGCATTTGATATCTTTGCCGAGGTTATGCCGGATCAAGTGACGCTGCTGGTGGATACCTTTGATACGTTGAAAAGCGGGATTCCCCATGCCATTGTAACGGCGAAGAAGCTGGAGGCCCAAGGGAAGCGTATGAATGCCATTCGTCTCGACAGCGGGGATTTGGCTTACCTGTCGATTCAGGCGAGGAAGATGCTGGATGAGGCCGGTCTTCACTATGTCGGCATCGTGGCGTCCAACGATCTGGATGAAGGTACGATTCTGGATCTGAAGGCACAGGGTGCCAAGGTCGATACTTGGGGCGTCGGTACTCAGTTGATTACGGCGGCCGACCAGCCTGCACTCGGAGGCGTCTACAAGCTGGTGGAGCGGGAGGTTGACGGCAAGATGGTACCAACCATCAAAATCTCCGGCAACCCTGAAAAAGTATCCACGCCAGGCAAAAAGGAAGTGTACCGCATCATATCCAAGGGCAGCGGCAAAGCAATCGCCGATTACATCTGCTTCCCGGAAGAGGAGATGCCCCCGGAAAGCGGTAAGCTGAAGCTGTTTAATCCGCTGCATCCTTACATGCGCAAGAACGTGAAGAATTTTGAAGCGGTGTCCATGCTTGAACCGGTATTCATGAATGGCGAGCTGGTGTATGAGCTGCCGAAGCTCGAAGAGATTCGCAGCTATCATGATGCGCAGCTGGATCAGTTCTGGCCGGAGTATCTGCGGAAGCTGAATCCGGAAATTTACCGCGTTAATCTGAGTGAAGAGGTCTGGGAAGTGAAACAGCGGATGATGGCCGAGTTCATGGAACAGCATGAGGATTAGGTTTTAGAATACAGAAATTAAAAAGACGCTTTTCTGTCTTGCCGCTTGGCAGATGAAGGAGCGTCTTTTTGTATCCTGCTATATGTCAAGTCGATCCACCATAATTCCATTGACGTCATGGGCAGTGAGATGAACCTTATCCATGTTCTCGAGCATGCCCGGCGGGTATTTGTAGTACCAAATGTACAAATCTTCACTGACATATGGCTTGAGTTGCTGATAATGTATGGTTTGGACCGGCTGACCATTTACTTGGACCTGAAGGGGTTCCTGGCTTCTATATATGCCAAGGACGAGTGATGAATACTTGTCTGTCTTCGAGAATACGGAGGGAGAAGAGGAATCTTCAGCAGGAGGGTACACTATTGTTGCAAATGAAGTGTTCCATCCGAGCCATCCCTTGGTATAGGTTGATAAATGCAATCCTGTTCCAGGTGTAACCAAGAGAGCATACGCCTTGTTCGGCGCTGATTCTGGTTGTATGATTTCAGCATGATCAACCCTGAAAGATGCCTCAAGAAAAGCATGCTTCCCATTGAACACGGCCGCTTCAACTGTGCGGTGTGTGCTCCTGTATTCGTAGAACCCGGTAAACAATAGGAAGAGTAGACTGATTAATACGTATACTTTGAGACCAGGCCGGGTAATGATGGGGAATACTCTGAAGATTAGCCGATACAGTGTTAGAATGAGCCCCAAGCTCAGGAAGAACACGAGAAACGAGCCGGTAATGCCTCCTGATTGTATAGGAATACCAAGGGCTTCAAAAAACTGGCTGATCGGTTTATAAACGACCGATAACAGAATTAACGTCACCAAAGTGAGTAAGTACGAGAAGCGGTAGGATGAACGTTTAGATCTATATTCTGAATGCATCATAAATTAGATTTCAACTCTTTCTGGTGATTTTTGTATAAAAGTATTCCTTTTCCATGATAACATAATTTTGACTAATTAAGCCGAGTGGAGGATCATTTCTCGGGAAAGCGCACAAGTCGCCATATTCCGAGTGTATGGATGACGCTTCGACATTCATAGTGCAGATCCTGATGGATAGACCAGTAATACCACCACTAACCTAAGGAGTGATACATATGTACAACGAAACCGACTTTCAGGCCTACGTGCTGCGTCAAGATGAGCAAGGGGTTCGCGGCAGCGTGGAGAACCTGAGTTTGAAGCAACTGCCCGAAGGTGACGTTATTGTCCGGGTGTTATACAGCGGGGTTAACTATAAAGACGGGCTGGCCAGCATACCGGAAGGAAAAATTGTTCGCCGGTACCCGTTCATTCCGGGCATTGATCTAGCAGGAACAGTTGTGCATTCCACTCATGCAAATTACAAGGAAGGCGATTCCGTCCTCTGTACCGGTTATGAATTAGGGGTATCTCACGAAGGCGGATTCAGCCAGTACGCACGGGTTAAGGGAGAATGGCTCGTCCCGCTGCCGCAGGGTTTGTCCCCGCGTGATGCGATGGCCATCGGAACCGCAGGTTTTACGGCTGCATTATCGATAGAGGCCTTGTTACGGAATGGCCTGCAGCAGGAGCAGGGTCCCGTCCTGGTTACGGGCGCGACGGGGGGAGTGGGCAGCTTCGCAGTGTCCATCCTCAGTCAGTTAGGCTATCGCGTGACGGCATCCACAGGGAAATCCAGTCAAAGGGACTGGCTCTTACAGCTGGGAGCCCATGAAGTGATATCAAGGGCAGAAGCTGCGGCAGCCTCCAAGGGAGCCATCTCTGCCGAGCGATGGGCAGCAGTGGTAGATCCGGTCGGAGGCAACCAACTGGGTTCGCTTCTGAAAAGCGTAAAATATGGAGGAAGCGTCGCTGTTTCCGGTATGACAGGCGGCGGTGCTTTTGATGCGACGGTGTTTCCGTTTATCCTTAGAGGCATCAATCTCCTCGGAATCGATTCGGTATACTGCCCTATGGCCTACCGCCGCTCGGTATGGTCGAAGCTGGCCGGTGAATGGAAGCCGGCATCCGTGCTTCAAGAAGGAATTACGGAATACAGACTAACCGATCTGCCTGAAGTGCTGAACACCATCCTGCAGGGTGGGGCGGTTGGAAGAAGCGTCATCGCTCTATAATAATTGGCTTGAAATTCGCATAATGTTCCTCACCCGCAGGCATCCTAAGGGAAGGCAACCTTTGACACCTAAGGAAGGGTGAGTGAACATGAATTACCGCAGAATCGTTACCGCTTTATTGCTTTGTTCCATTCTTGTCATATCGGTCGGTTGTTCCCGGCAGGTGGCCAGGGACGAGATGCGCCTATATAACATGAGGGCTTACGAGGAAGGTTCCAGGGAGGCCCGCATATCGGGGCGGGGCTTGAACGGAAAATTCCTTGAGGATCTCCAAGCCTCGTTCAACCAGGTGGGCATGCCGTTGACCAACGAAACCTATGCGGAGGACAACGTCGGCAATATCACGTATCAATACCGGATCAATTATGATGCAAGCCAGTTTATTACCGTGTATGTCTATCAGGATCAAGCGGCCAGGGAAAAAGGGATCAAGGAGATATACGGCGTTGCAGAAGGGGATGCCAATGCGGCCGGCGGGCATAACCTGATCGTGAGCGACCAGGAAACGTCCATCGTATATACGTCGACGGGCGACAAAACGGATAACTATTATGACCAGGTCAAAAAAATAGCGCCCTCCCTGCTCGCCAAACATCAACGACGCGCCAGCAGTTAGAGTGGAGAAAAGGCCGGATGCACGTATGCATCCGGCCTTTCGCATGGTGCCCGGCTTTTGTTATGATCTGTGTTTATCCAGCTCATATTTGATGTGCCGCAGCTCAGGCAGCAGAATACGGTTCATCGCAAGCTTCACAGCTCCAGTAGAACCCGGCATCGAGAAGACTGCGGTGTTGCTTAACGTGCCACCGATCGCGCGGCTCAAAATGGCCGCAGACCCAATATCCTCAGTAAAGCTGAGGAAGCGGAAGATTTCGCCGAATCCGGGGAGTTCCTTATCGAGCAGTGAAGATACCGCTTCATAGGTGGTATCCCGGCTGGATATGCCTGTACCGCCTGTTAAGAGGACGACATCAATCTCCGGATGGCTAACCGCGGAATAGATCGTTTCACGGATCGTTTCATAGTCGTCCTGTACAATGCTGTAGTCCACAACGGCATGCCCGGCTTCTTCGAGCAAGCCGATCATAAGTTTACCACTCTTGTCCGTGTCCTTGGTCCGCGTGTCCGAGACCGTAATCACCATACAGTTCACGGAAGCGGGGGATTGCTGTTTATGTTCTTGCGCTGAATTCATGGCGATGACAACTCCTGTTAAGTTAATGGCGGGACGCTTGCAGTAGATGGATGAAATGTAGTACACTCGCTAGCATAATAAACGATGCGCGCAAAGGAGTATGGAACGTGGAGCACGTAACACCCATTTATATTTTATCAGGTTTTCTCGGCAGTGGAAAAACGACATTGCTTAGCCGCCTCATTGCCTCCTTCAAGCAGCAGGGTTTGCGGCCGGCCATTGTCATGAACGAGATCGGCGAGGTTAACATTGAAGGGCTTGTCGCCGATGAAGAGGTACCGACGGCAGAAATGCTGAGCGGCTGTATCTGTTGTACCATTCGATCCGATTTATCATCTGAAATCGCGATGCTCATCCAGCGGGAACAGCCGGATGTCATCGTCATTGAAGCGACGGGGATCGCCAATCCGATGGAAATTTTGGACGCGGCCGCGGAAGCTGCTTTATACATGAGGATTGACGTGAAAAAACTAATCACCGTCGTGGATGCCGCGCATCTGCTGCATTTGAACACAGAGCAGAAGGGGAAGACCTATCGTTTGATGCAAGAGCAGATTCGTGCAGCCTCGGCGCTCGTCCTCAATAAGATGGACCAGGTGAACGATCAAGACAAAGAGACGATTCAGCAGCTGGTCGAGCGCTGGAATCCGTATGCTCCGATTATGCCCGCGGTGCGCTGCGACTTGAATCTTGAAGAACTGCTGCAGAGCGGTCCACATGGCCAGGATGAGCATTCGCACGCGCATGATCGAGAGGGCAGGGAAGCCCGAGAGCATGCAGATAAGCACGAACATGCCAACCACCATGAACATACCCACAGGGATGAGCATGACCACAGCCATGAGCATCTCCACAACCACGACCATGCACATGATCATGGTTCTCATGATCATGTCATGTCGTACACATACTATTTCAGCCATCCGGTAAACAGCGTGGAGTTTGAACGATTGATAGCCGGGCTGCCAAGGGATGTATACCGGGCCAAAGGGATTCTCACCTTTAGCGATACCAACAGCCGTTTTTTGTTCCAGTACGCGTTCCGCGAATCCGATTTTATGAAAATAACGCCCCAGGGCCAAGTACCGGATGTGGTGGTGTTTATCGGGGAGCATTTTCAGAAATCGCTGCTGCGGGAGCAGCTTGAAATGCTGGAGGGGAAGGCAAGTCGGGCATAAGTCAACAATCTCCTGATCATATTGGGCAATTGTACCTTGGGTCTTTCTGGCCAATGTTTGATTCAGAGGGCAGTCGAGCGTTTAATACAAAGGCATAGCGTAATAACTACAAGGAGGATCTATCCAATGTTAAATGAACTCAAATATAAAGAATGCATCGAAGCATGTCTCCAATGTATGAACGCTTGCAATGTATGCTATGTGTCGTGTCTGAAAGAATACGAACTGGCCAAGCTTCGCGATTGTATATCACTCGACAGAGAGTGTGCCGATATATGCGCGTTTGCGGCTCAAGCCATGTCACGAAAAAGCCCATACGTTAAGGAAATTTGCGAGCTGTGCATGAAGGCGTGTCTTGCTTGCGCCGAAGAGTGCGGGAAGCATGATCACGAGCATTGCAAACAATGTGCCGAGGCGTGCCGGAAATGTGCCGAAGCATGCCGCGAAATGCTAAATCACATGTAAGTCAACAAGTCACCATCGGTTGATATAACAAAGCCTGATTTCCGAAGAGGAAATCAGGCTTTTTAGTTGGAGCCTGAGGGAATGGATTTTACTAACTCTGAATTTTCCCCTATGATAGATGTGTGAGAAAGCAAGTACAATTATTGGTAAAAGAATGAGGTTTTAACATGAACAATTCAGTTGGTAAGAACAATCGGCATGTCCGGAACCTGAATCGTATCGGCATTATCGGGCTGCTTCGTGACTACGGCAGTTTAACGAAAGCGGAAATCGCGGCCAAGATGAATTTAACGTTTACTGCCGTTAATAATCTGGTGGAAGAGCTGATGAAGGATCGATTGATTATTGAAGCCGGATTTTATGACGATTCCAGCCGCGGCAGGAAGCCCAAACTCATCTCCTTGAATCCCGGCGATATTTACACGGTCGGAGTACATATCAGCGCATCCTCCGTAAGGGCGGCCGTCATTAATTTGCAGGGAAAAGCGATGACGGAGAAACGCTGCTCCTTCGAAGATAATACCAATCGCGGAAGCGTTGTGAATATGATTATCTCCACGATCCAAGCCGTATTGGGCGAGTCGGGCCTGAAGTCCCAAATCATTGGTATTGGCGTGGGAGCTCCGGGACCGCTCGATCCCGAACAAGGCAGGATATTGACACCGCCCAACCTTCCCGGGCTGCATCAGGTACGATTAAAGGGACTGATCGAGGAGAATACGGAGCTTTCAACCCAAATCGAGAAGGACGCTAACGTTATGGCACTCGGTGAGTTATGGTACGGTAACGGCAGGCATTTCAACAATTTGGTGTATGTGGATGCCGATACCGGGATCGGGAGCGGACTGATCTTCAATCAAAAAATATATCAGGGTTACCCTTTTGGAGCGGGTGAGATCGGGCACTGTACGATCGATATTGACGGTCCGCGCTGCAATTGCGGCAATTACGGCTGCCTTGAAGCGATTGCATCGGGTATTGCTATTGTCCGCAGAGTCGGAGAGGAGCTGCGGCGCGGAGCTGCCAGTTCTCTTAAATCCTCGTATGATGGCAATGACCGCGGTTTGGACGTCACCGATGTGATTACGGCCGGTCTGGATGGAGATCAATTAGCTGCCAATATGCTGAACGAATCGGCACGCTATGTTGGCATTTCGCTGGCTAATGTCATTAATCTGCTGACGCCGGAGACCATCATCATTGGCGGGGTTCTCGCTAACCGGTATCCGGATTTCTTCGAATATGTAAAAGAAACATCCTATAACAGAAGCCTGTCCAGCTTCCATAATAAAATCGTGCTTCAGCCATCCGAGTTGGGAGAGCATGCCGGTATCATTGGGGCCGGAACGATCGTGCTTGAAAAATACCTGAATGAAATGAGTGAGTAGAGGGGATAAGGAGACCCTCACCCGGATTAATATTGAATCTAGTTCAAGAATCTTGTGTAAAATATCAAAAAAGTATAGACCTTTAATTGTGTAAGCGCTGATAATTTCATTATCACTCATTAAATATTGAATATCGTTTAACAATTGTAGGAGTCTAAAATGTTCACTACTACCAAGTACAGGGGGCAATGTGATGATGAAGAGGATCAGGTTTGGCATGATGCTGTTAATCTCTACGCTTTGGATGTCTGCTGCACTGGTCGGCTGCGGTAATGGCAAGAAAAACGGATGGGGGCAGCCGGAGAACCGCGTTCTAGGCAAGCTGAGTTCTAGCAAGTTGAACTTAAGAGTGAATAAACAAAAAGGCGGCCTTCTGGGCCGTCTTCGCTATGTTTTATCGTCTTTCCTGATCGGTGCTTCGAATGCCATTTTGAAATTGGCAACCTAACGCTAATCTTCTGGATTTATGTCAAGTTTCGGAAGATAGAGCCGTCTTGAAGTACATATATATCGTGTTACTGTCATGTCAGGATGAGACCTTTGTCTACCGAGCTTGCGATGTTGTGTTTACAGGTAAAATAGATCTACAATACATACAGCACCAGAATACGTGAACAGGAGTTGAAATGTTTGCAGGAGCTGTTGGAATTGAACGGAATAAACAAGCGTTTCGGCAAATTCGCCGTCTTACATAACATCAATTGGAGCATTTCCCGAGCCGAATGCGTCGCTATTACGGGAAGCAATGGTGCGGGAAAGAGCACCCTGCTGCACATAATAGCCGGGCTTGCTATCCCATCGGAAGGATCCCGGGTCGAGTACGAATCCTCGCTCCGCGTCGGGTATGTTCCGGAGCGCTTTCCTGCGCTTCGGTTTCATCCTTCCGAATATTTGCGTCATATGGCCAGCATTCAGGGCATGAACAAGCAAGAATCGGGGAAGCGAATTGATGCGATGCTGAATGTGTTTCAGCTGCAGGACATGAAGATGACATTATGTTCCAAGGGTATGCTGCAAAAAGTCAATATCATGCAGGCCCTGCTTCGTCAGCCCGATCTATTGGTTCTGGATGAGCCACTATCGGGATTGGACGAGCCTTCCCAAATGGAGATGATTGGCATACTAAGTGAAATTAAAAGACAAGGGACAGCGATCGTAATGTCCGTACACGAGCCGCTGCTTATTGCTTCGCTGGCCGACCGGGTAACGCAACTCCGCCGGGGGCGGATCGAACGGGACGGAATGCTGGAAACCGGTTCGGAGACGGGACGGATGAAGTTGGAATTCACGCGTGTTACCCAGGACAAAATGCTGGAACTGGAACGCCGTTCAGGATTTCACTATTGGATATCGAGAGGTAATCCTGCATCGATGGTAGTCTCACGGCAGGTCGCGGATGAAATGCTGCTGGATATTTTACAGTCAGGCGGTTCGCTGACACGGCTGGAGCCCTGGAGCGGAGAGAGGGCAGAGCAAGTGCACTCAATTCCCGGTCAATCAATGCAAGGGGAGGGAGCATAATGGGATCATTGATTCATTACATGCTTGCCAGCTACACGAGATCCTATCGATATTTTGCGCCGATTGCTTTTATATTGATATCGGTGGTGTTTATCTACTCCTACCGGCCCAACCCGATCATGGACAGTTATGCCGTAACGGCTGCATTTCTGTTTGTCGGCTCAGCTTGGCTTGGTTTGAACTTTCTCAATCATGATCAAGGGCGTCAAACGATGCTCCTCATCGTTCATAGCGGGAAGGCCATACGATATTATGCCGCCCAATATTTAACCGTAAGTCTTCTATCGATTCTATTCAGTTTATTGGCTGTCTTTTATCCGATCGTATTTGGAATGTTTGATAAGCCGATGACATTATCTCAGTTTGCTCTGGGTTTTCTGGGTCATGCTGCATTGTCCTTGCTCGGCATTTCACTTTCCGTATTTTTTCAGCTTGGATTTATGGAGAATCAGGGAAGAGCGGCAGGTTTGCTGTTAATCGTTATCATTATTTCATTAGCCGGGCAATCTATTGTTCAGGATGATCTTGTCTATTTGAGAATGGTTCCTTATGTGCTGCCGCCTGTCTCTGTTATGATTGATATGCTCATTCATGCTGACGAGCGTTCCCGGTCCGTATTATTCATGACGATTGCATATACGTTCATATACAGCTTCATTTTGCTGGCTGTTTATCTATGGAACGCCTGCCGTAAGGATGCGGCAAGCATGATCCGAAAAGTAGGTTGAAGTAGGAGTAATCTTCCTTTACCATAGGGATATACACAATTAGAAACGGTAAAGACAGCCAATACTAGAGGAGGATACCATGAAACAATCTCGACTGATGGACAGTGACCACTCCAAAGAGCTGTTTGCCTATTTCGGATTAGCGGTGTATTATTCACAAGCGCTGGAGCAGCAGCTCGCGAATCTGTTGATGCTGATTAAGCTTTCCCAAGGGAATGTGCCTTCAGAAGAAGATTTCACCCAATTATATCAACGGAAATTAAGCAGCTCTCTGGGCCAACTGGTACACGAGATCCAGCATTACTTTCCATTCTCCGAAGAAGAAACGGTTCAGTTAAAAGAGGTCTGGAAGCAGCGTAACTATATCGTTCATGATTATTTCAAAGAGCGGATTCATGAGACGTTCAGCCCGGCTGGCCGTTCCCGAATGATTCGGGAGCTGACCGCATTTAAGGACCAGGCTCAGGCGCTGGAGCAGAAGCTGCAGGGTTATTCCCGTGAAATGTATGTAAAGCTTGGCCTGGACAGCGAAAAAAGCGTGTAAAATAAATTAGGGCTGAGATGAAACATATTCCAGCACCTCTGCGTCAGAAAGATTAGGAGGTGTAATTATGAAAAAAACTACGAAATTGTTAACTGCAATGCTTGTCACTTCGTCATTGCTCGGTGCCGGCGCCGCCTCTGCATTCAGCGATATTCAAGAGGAGAAGCCATTGCAAATGGTGAAGGAGCTGCAATCGAAAGGAATTATTCAAGGAGTTAGTGCCGACAAATTCGCTCCGGCCAAAACAATAACGACTGCCCAAGCGGTGCAGATGATTGTGAATGTTGCCGATCTGAAGGTACAACCGAATTTTACGGGCCGTTCGTTTGACAGTGTGCCGAAGGATGCCTGGTTCGCTGATGCTGTGAATATAGCGGCTCAGAACGGATTGTCCGTATCGGCAGACATGAAATGGAACGAGCCGATAACCCGTGAAGGGTTTGCGACATTGCTCTCGGAAGCGATTCAGAAGACCGGAAATTATCCCGTGGTCATGATGTATCTGCATGTGGCCGACGAGGATCTGATGAAAGAGGAGAGCAGAGGAGCGGTGCAGTTCCTGCTGTTAACGAAGATTGCTGAGCTCGACGCTAACGCCAAGTTCCACCCAACGAAGAGTTTAACGCGAATTGAAGCGGCAGAGCTTGCGTACAATTCCATCCGATTCATTGAGGAGCATCAGAAGAACATGATACCCGAGGAGCCGGGACAATCTGACCCGTCTGTGAGTACAAGCGTCGTTAAGGTGGATGATGCGCAGAACAAAGTCACGGTAACCAAGGAAGACTTACCGAATCCGGGGTACGGCATTAAAATTACGTCGGTCGACTATGTTAGCGATACCGAAGCCGTGATCTACTACAAAGTTCTTCAACCCGATCCGGACAAAATGTACCCGCAAGTCATCTCCAAATCTTCGGATGACGTGCTCGTGCCTTCCAAGTACACCAAAATCACGGTCAAAGCTGAAGTTACCCTTGATTCGGCAAAGTGATGCTTGTCATGTACCGCCAGAATACAAGGTAAAAAAGAAGGCTGTTCCCAAGCGAATGTTACATTCGATAGGGGACAGCCTTTTTTAGATGCAGAAAGAATAAACTTCGATTGCAGGGACCTTCCTGATATCGCAGGAAAACTACCTCAAGCAGAGGTCTGTCTTCTGTGCACGTCGATAGACGTTTTTCTAATACTACTGCGTTAGTTTCACCTAACTTGGTCTACACGTGGCCACCGGCCAGCTTGCTGTTGGAAGCGGTAAGCACCGTTTCCTTCGTCTCTGGAACCGAAGCCGAGCTTCCTTGCTGAAGTTGGTACATTTTAAAATATCTTCCGCCCAGGGCCATCAACTCGTCATGGGAACCTTGTTCCACAATTTCTCCGCGGTGAAGGACCAGAATCTGATCGGCGCTGCGGATCGTGGACAAACGGTGGGCGATGATAAAGGTCGTGCGTCCTCGCTTCAGCACCTCCAGGGCTTCCTGAATTAAGGCTTCCGTCTCCGTATCGATGTTAGCGGTGGCTTCATCGAGAATCAGTATGGCCGGATTGAACGCAAGAGCCCGGGCAAAGGAGATTAACTGGCGCTGCCCGGCGGACAGTGTGCTGCCTTTCTCTAGCACTGGCTCATCAAAGCCTTGAGGAAGATGAGCGAGCAGCCGGTCGGCCCCTACGTCGCGCAGTGCCTGCTCCACCTGGTCCCGTGTAATGCCCGGATCACCCAGGCTGACATTCGAAGCAATCGTTCCAGTGAACAGGTAGGGGTCTTGCAGCACGATGCCCATATGCTTGCGGAGCCATTGCTTTGGAATATCGGTAACGGGCTGCCCATCAATGGTAATCGTGCCTTTCTGCGGATCATAGAAGCGGAACAGCAGATTGATGATGGAGCTTTTGCCGGAGCCGGTATGACCCACAAGCGCCACGGTTTGGCCCTGCCTCGCTTCAAATGAAATGTCTTTAAGCACATAGTCCTTCTTGTACGCGAAGGATACGTTTTGGAACTCCACATTCCCTAAATATCGCGGCATGCTGCCGTCCGTTACTTTCTCGCCTGTTTCATCCATCAGCTCAAATACCCGTTTGGCGGAGACGATGGAGGTATCGAGCGCGGCCAGCTGGTTAACCATGCCCGTTATCGGCTGGAACATGCGGCCAAGCAGATCAACGAAGGCGTAGAGGACGCCGATCGAGACGATGCCGGCACCGTTCAATGATGCAGAACCGAAATACCAGAGAACAACCACAAAGGAAACGTTACGCAGCACATTCACCAGGTTGTGCGTGGTGAAGGAGTTCAGATTGAGCATTTTGTTCTGATGAGCCATATAGTCCGCATTCAGCGCTTCGAACTCTTCTTGGGTCGCTTTTTGGCGGCGGAATACACGGATGATGGCCATACCCTGAATGGATTCATTAATGATGGCGTTGATCTCGCTCAGCCGGGAGCGGATGACCGTATTGTATTTGGTTGCAAATTTGCGGTACAGGATGGTCCATACAATCAACATCGGGATAACAAACAAACTGATCAAGCCCAGTCTGACGTCCAGAAGGAACAAGGCAACATAGACACCCGTAATATACACGGCACCGGAGCTGAAGTTGGATAATACCGCAACAAACAGATCCTTTACCGCTTCGGTATCATTGGTTACCCGGGAAACGACTTTGCCTGCCGGCAGATTATCAAAGAAGTTGACGGGCAGCCGCTGAATATGGGCATATACATCGGTGCGCAGCTTTTGAATGACCCGATTGGCTGCCGATTGCAGCCAGTAGGTTCTGCCGAATACCGTAATCATGGAGATCAGCAGACAGATCAGGAACAGGCCGACGAGCTTGTAAATGCTGGGCAGCTCGGGTTTATAAAATTCAAACAGCTGTTCTTTGGTTAATTTGATGGCCGGATATTGCAGTTCTTCCGAGGCATAGGAAATTGTCAATACACCATCCTGGAAGGAACGGTTTCCTTCGGTTCGGGTTACCGGCTCATCAATGAAATAGAAGCTGCGGCCAGCCTGAACCAGGCGTACTTCCTGTCCTCGCGTCTCGCCTTCTTGAAAGCGATCCTCGCGTTTATAATAAGTCCCGTTATAGGATGCGGCGCCCTGGGCGTTCGTCGTCTCGTAATAAGGTCGCTCGATGCCCAGAATATGCTCATCGATCATCGTTTTTGCGATGAAGGGGCCAGCAAGCTCTGCGGCAACGCCGATGGCCAGCAGAATCAAGGCGGTAATGAAGGTGCCCTTGGCCGTTAAAGCATAGCGGAACAGCCGTTTGGCAATTCCGGATTCATTCGATATGGTTGTATCGCTTGGAGTCAATTAAGACACCTCCTCCGAGGTCAGATTGTTTTCTACCTGCTGGCGTTCGAATTGCTCATGGTACCAGCCGCCGAGCTCCAGCAGTTCATCATGGGTTCCTTGCTCCGTGATTCGACCGTCCTCCAGCACCACGATCATATCGGCATGCTGAACGGCCGAGAGTCGATGCGTGGAGATCAGGGTCGTTTTACCGGCTCGTTTGCTCCGGATATTATCGATGATTCTAGCTTCCGTCCGGGCGTCCACAGCGGACAAGGAATCGTCCAATATTAAGATTTCAGGGTCGCCAATAAAGGCTCGGGCCAGTGAGACCCTTTGTTTTTGCCCGCCGGACAGCGCAACGCCTTTTTCGCCTACAAGGGTATCAAGGCCATCGGACAGGGTAACCAAATCGCGGTCAAAGGCGGCGGTGGTGATGGCTTCCATAATCCGTTCGTCGCTGGCATCCTTTTTGCCGAATTGGATGTTCTGACGTACCGTCTTGGAGAACAAGATCTGCTCCTGCGGCACATATCCGATCCAGCTGTGGAGCTGGTCGGTTGCCAGCATCTCCATGGGGATATCGGAAATGAGGATATCGCCGGTCCCGGTAGGGTACTCATGAAGAAGCTGCTTCAGCAGCGTCGATTTGCCGCTGCCCGTGCGTCCTACGACGCCGAGCGTCTGGCCTTTTTGCAGCGTAAAGTTAATATTTTTCAAATTATCAATCGTAGAGGTCGGGTAACGGAAAGTGACATCCTTAAATTGAATCGTATCCGGAACCTTCACGTCTGCAGGATTTGCGGCGTCGGTAACATCCGGCGGGGTCTTTAAGGTTTCGTTGACCCGATCCAGCGAAGCGTTTCCGCGCTGCATAATGTTAATCAATTCCCCGATGGCGAACATCGGCCAAATCATCATCCCGAGGTACATGTTAAACGATACGAGATCTCCGAGTGTGATTTGATTCTGGAACACCAGGTACACACCGTAGGCTAAACCGATGACGTAACTGAGACCGATGGAGAAATTGATGGTTGGTTCAAAAAAGGCGTCCACTTTGGCTACCGCCAGATTTTTACGATATACGTCATCCGTAATGTCCTGAAAGCGCTGCTGATCGGCGCGTTCTTGTACATAAGCGCGGACGACACGCACACCGGCTACGGACTCCAGAACCTGGTCGTTCATGTCACCGAAGGCATCCTGGGCCAGCGTGTAGCGTTTATGAATGGCTCTTCCGTAGATGACCATGCCAATGGCGATGATCGGCATGGGCAGAATGGCCGCCAATGTCAGCTTCCAGCTGACAATGAAACCCATAGCGAAGAGAACGACAATCAAGTAGATGGTGGAGTCGGTCATGACGAGCATCCCGAAGCCGGCAGTTGCTGCCACGGAGCGAAGATCATTCGTGGCTTTTGCCATAAGATCTCCGGTACGGTTACGTTCAAAAAACGGCGGAAGCATCCGCAGCAAATGGTTCATGTACCGGGTACGGAGCAGGCGTTCCACGAGGTTCGCTCCTCCGAATAAACGGTGCATCCATATGTAAGTGGCACAGTACACGACAGCAACGATACCGAGAATCATGAGCAGATATTGGACGAGGGAGGCCCACGTTATAGAACTGCTGACGATATCGTCAATCGCGTTTCCGAGCAGAAGCGGCGGCAGTAGCTCTACCAGTCCGCAAAAGATGAGAAGCGCAAGGCCGATCAAGTAACGCTTTTTCTCTTGCTTGAAAAACCAGCCTAAATTTTTAAGTACAGCAAACACATTATCCCTTCCTTTCGTAGGTCGTTCTGGCATCATATCATCCGTAAAAACCAAAAAAAGCACATCATCCGGCGACGGACGATATGCTTCATTAATTTTGAACTTATCATACGCACGGTGATCATGACTTCCGTGCAACGGTTAGCAGCTTCGTTCTGATCATTCTGGCAATGAATGAACGAGGCTTGATGATGATGAGACAGCACCATTGGGGAGTCGATCCATATTTAATTGTAGGAAATGATGATCCTGATGATCTTGATCCATCGCAAACAATTTAAACATGTCACTCACCCTTTCTTCGTAATTTACATTTTATTCAAATCGATCTACTGAATTTTATCACCATGAACTGGAATGTGTCAAACTTATTTTTCAGGATCATCGTAAGATATTCGATAGTGAAGGTAGGTTAGAACCTTATGTCACTATTTTATTATCAAAATGATTTGTATCCTAACGTACGTATGCGTTATGATAATATTGCAACTAAATATGGATACCGTCCCTAAGATCTCCGGTCTGCTAACAGATAGGGGTCAACATCATATGACGTCTAAGGAGGGTGTACGACACATGCAAATTCAAGTCAGCGATCAGGCGGCACGGTGGTACAAGAAGGAACTTGACCTTCAGGCAGGCACGTTCGTTCGCTTCTTTCCACGATATAGCTCAGGCGGAGGCCTCCATCCCGGCTTTTCGCTCGGTATTTCGGTAGAAGAACCAAGAGAAGCGGGACTGACGGAGCGTTCCGAAGAGGTAACATTCTTTATGGAAGAACAGGATTTATGGTATTTGAAGGGGTATACGCTCCGCGTGAAATATGAGGAATCCTTGGATGACATTTCGTATATTTATGAAGAAGAGGGCGCAGTAAATTAACCTGATGAGAGACTGCAGCGCCATCTAGGGAAAGGAGGTTCCCAAGATGAGCGTATATCACCGTGATATTCGCCAATACATCGGCAAACGTTCGGTGGTCCGCGTAAAAGCGGCGGTGCTTGTGCTGAACGATAATGGAGAGATCCTGCTCCTGAAGCGGCAGAACAAGGACGAGTGGGGACTTCCAATCGGAAACCTGAAGCCCGGCGAAGCTCTTGAAGACACAGCGTCCAGAGAGCTGTGGGAGGAGAGCGGCCTGACAGCGGATGATATGCGACTCTTGGACCTTGTGTCTGGTCCGGAGTATATGAAGAAGCAAATTGGTGGAGATGAAGTGTATTATGTGATAGGTGTGTACGCGGCAACCGGTCTGCACAGTGCCATTCATTTGTCCCCTAATACGGAAGTGTCTCTTAAATATTTTGATTTTCAAGCATTGCCCGTTATGGATGCGATCACGGTCCGCCTGCTGGACAAGATAAATAAGAACAGCTGAGGCTAAGTTAGTGGTGGCAGTTTTATACGCCTTAAATTCCCCGCACGGGGAATTTTTTTCGGTCAACATGAGGAGTCCCTGCCCCATTCAAACCGGGGGGAAGGGACTCCTTTTGCCATGCGAAGGTGTGTACCTATGATTCATTATGGCTGCCCGGACAGCGGGACCTCCAAAGCAAAGTCAAAATCGTCGATATCATATACCTGAACGGGAAGAGCGCTTTCGACGATACGCTGAATCAATTCGTATTGATCAGTCAGTATGGGAGCCTCGGCTCTTTGGGATGCCAGCAGCAGCTCGGTTTCGACAGGATCGAAGGATTCCCCATAGGGTGCGGTGTCCATGGTGTTCATGACCGTGACCCGGGTACTTTCACTCACGGGAATGGTAGGGCTCTTGGACCAGGGAACCTGCAGGGCGCGCTCGATTTTCTTTTTGTTCAGCGGCTCTTCAAAATAGGAAATCAATTCGCCGATCTTTATCTTGACGTGCTGGTCATCAGCACTGCTATTCATGAGATGTTCTTCGGTGGTATGAAGCTCATATAATTCCAAAATGGTAGTGTACGGAATGATATACTCGACGGGTTTAGGTGGTACTAACAGCTGACCGTAAATGGCCAGCATGACGGCCTCCGTCACGAAAATTCTGGTCATGACTAAATCCTCCTGCAAGACATGATACAATTCATAAGTTTAGAACTAATAAAGCATTGAAGTTCATAAATGTCAACTGCCCGTCGCCTAACAACCGCGTGGAAGTTGCTTAAGAAAGGGGCTGTGCTCACCTTTGAAATCATGGAAAATCTATTATCCATTCGTTAAGCCCTATATGAAGTGGATCATTCTGACCCTTATTATCGGCATGATCAAATTTGCAATCCCGTTATTGCTGCCCATGATCATGAAATATGTCGTGGACGATCTGCTGATCAACCAGCAGATGACCATCGAACAGAAAATCCAGGATCTGATGTGGATTCTTGCCGGGACGCTGGTGCTGTTTGTCGTTGTGCGTGGTCCGGTGGAATATTTGCGGCAGTATTTTGCCCAATTCATTACCAGCCGTATTTTATTTGATATGCGTAATCGGCTATATGCCCATCTGCAGCGCCTATCCCTTCGTTACTATCAGAATACCAAGGTAGGCGAGGCGATATCGCGCTTTATCAATGATGTGGAACAATCCAAGAACCTGGTAGAAGTCGGTATGATGAACATCTGGCTGGATATGTTTACATTGCTGTTCGTATTAATCGTTATGTTCTTCATGAATCCCGTTCTGACGCTGGTTGCCATCTCGATCCTTCCTCTCTACGGGTTAGCGGTGAATTTGCTGTATAAGCGGCTTAAGCGTCTGACCAAGGACCGGTCGCAGGCTCTTGCCGGCATTCAAGCGTACCTGCATGAGCGAATTCAAGGGATCTCGGTCATCCGGAGTTTCACCCTTGAGCGTTACGATCAGAAGAAGTTCGAAGGCATCAACGGTAATTTTCTGAAAAAAGCGATGGCGCAAACCCGCTGGAATGCGCTCACCTTCTCCATTATCAACACGCTCACCGATATTGCGCCTATTCTGGTTATCGGTTATGGGGGATACCGGGTGATTCAGGGAGATCTGACCTTGGGTACGTTTGTTGCCTTCTTTGGCTATCTCGACAGGCTATATGCACCCCTACGCCGCCTGATCAACTCATCAACGGTGCTGACGCAGGCCTCAGCGTCGCTGGAGCGGGTCAAGGAGCTCATGGACGAGCCATATGACATCGTGGACCGTCCGGATGCCAAAACGCTCAAGACAGCGGGACAGATCGAGTTTGACCGCGTATGCTTCAAGTACAATGATGCCGCGGGCTGGGTGCTGCAAGATATTAACCTGACCATCAAGCAGGGGCAAACGGTCGCATTTGTCGGCATGAGCGGCGGCGGCAAATCGTCCCTGATCGGATTGATACCGAGATTTTACGATGTACAGCAGGGAGCAGTGAAGGTGGATGGTCACGATGTCAGGGATTTGACGCTGGACAGCTTGCGCGGATCGATTGGCATGGTACTGCAGGACAACTTCCTGTTTAGCGGATCCGTTCGTGAAAATATTCTGTTTGGCAACCCGGAAGCGGATGAAGATGCAATCGTCGCCGCTGCCAAAGCCGCCAATGCGCATGATTTCATCACCCAGCTGCCGCAGGGCTATGAGACGGAAGTGGGTGAACGTGGCGTCAAGCTCTCGGGTGGGCAGAAGCAGAGACTTGCGATCGCCCGTGTCTTCCTCAAGGATCCGGACATTCTGGTACTGGATGAGGCGACTTCGGCGCTGGACCTGGAGTCCGAGCATCTGATACAGCAGGCGCTGCAGTCCTTGTCCAACAACCGCACCACTTTGATCGTGGCTCATCGCCTTTCAACCATTACGCATGCCGATCAAATCGTAGTGCTGGAGAATGGGAGAATTACAGAGCAAGGCACGCACGGCGAGCTGATGAATCTGGATGGAAGTTATGCCAGACTATACAACGTGCAGCATTTGGAGAATTAATATTAAAGACCCGTCCTTCCAAGGCATGGTGTTCAGCCATGCTTCAGTGGGACGGGTCTTTTGATGTGTTTAAAGGCTTATTTCTCGATATTTTTGAACACCGTGTCATAGGTCATCTGAATATAGTCCAGCGTCTGTCCATGCAATACAATATTGTTGACCAAGGTGATCAGCAGGAACAGTACCATGATGCCGGTCAGAGCTTGTTGAATCCGGTGGTTCTTCGTTTTGGCAATAAACCGTGCTGCAAGCACAAACAGAGCAAACAGATAATGTCCTGCGTACAAGTATAGATCGTAAGCATAGGTAGCCAATCCAAACCCGACGATGATGTGCAGCAGAATCGCGAACAGGATATAGATGCCAAATGCCCAGGTATCGCGGGAGCGGATACCCTTAATGAAGGATAGAACCGCAAGGACAAGCATCCCGATACCGACGATATGGACATGAATCGGATACGGCTTGGCCAAATTCGTCACAAATGCCGCGATTCCCGGATCGATCATGGCAAGCTCAGGCGACAGGATGGGACTTACAAACAGCATGTAGAAGACTCGTGAATGGTGCTCGAATGAAAAAGGAGAAACGTAGCTGAGTGCACCGTTCTGCACGCTTGAGAACACGTTAGCGATCCACGATTTGCCTGAGAACAGCAAGTGTTGAAGCAGGGTTACGATCACTGCCATCCCCAGAAAAACCAGCATGATCATGATAAACCGTTTAAACGTGCCCTTCTGTCTTTTATCGAACTGGCTGATCAGCAGCGCTCCTGCGAACGTTGCAACATTCGTAGACGTGATGCCGAAATTAATCAGGGCCAGGGAGGCATTCGGCATGACGGCAAACCGATTCTCCAATCGGCAATAGTGCAAGTAAGCGGCTGATAAAATGATCATAAACTGCGCATAAGCGTAGGAATCCGGTATAAACGCCGTGAACAGCGTATAAGAGCTGATACCGAAAAAAGCCGCCGTTACGAAGGACAACAGCCAGCCGGCGCCGCTTCTTCGGACGATGTAATAGACCAGCGCTGCACTAAAGGCATTCAAGACCGATTGAATCAGAAGATAAGGGAGGTTGGAGCTCCCGATCATCGTCGTTAACGGACTGGTCAGGAAATTAATGAACGGATGGATGATTGAGATATTTTCCGGTCCATATTCCATCGAAGGATCGAAGTTGAACAGATTCAATGTGAAAGGCGCACCATAAAACGGGCTGTGCGGCATTAACTCGGCTGCATGATCCTTGATGTAGGCTACGAACGGAAGGTTCATGAAAACATACCATAGGGCAAGACAGATACTTAGGCCGATCGCCGTGTAATTATCTTTTTTATGTCGAAATAAATAACTGAAAAAAGTCATGTTTTTCGTTCCACCAATCTTTCCATTATATGTACTCTGAGTAGGTTTTAGCTGCATTCGCTTACCAGATCAGCAGAAGCAATCCGGATATAATAAAAGCGATGCCGGCGATTTTACGCATCCCGATGGTTTCCTTGAATACCCATTTGGCAAACAGCAAGGCCCACAGGAACGTCAGTGCATTGGCAGGCATAACCAGCGTGTAGGGCAGCTCCCCCAGAAGGTATATGTTTAATAATGCTCCTAGTCCGTAACTAAGAAAGCCGATCAGCAGCAGCTTGATTTGTTTGTTTGCGGTATACCCCTTGAAGAATACGCTGCCCAGCGAGCCAAGCAAAGTCATCAGGAGCAGGAGCAAGTATAGGAACCCGTCATTTTTCATAGGAAGTTAATGTCACCCCGATTCCAAGCAGGGCTACGGCTGCCAGTTTTTTCAGGGTCAATGGTTCATCCAGGAAAAAATCACCATAAAACAGAGCCACAATATAGCTGATGCACATCAGAGGATAGGCCACGGACAGCTTCTCCAGGGAAAATGATTTGATCATGAGAATGGCCCCGAGGCCGTAGCAGATAAAACCGATTCCCATGTACAGCAAGTTGGCGTGGCCCCATTTCCAGAACAGCTGGCCGGTAGCCGTCAAAAAAGCCGATAAGACCATGAACAGCTTGCCCAGGTGGCGCGGGGCGGTCTGCGCTTTTATCTGTTCCATGTTAATCCCTCGCATCCCTGAGCGGATTTGTGATTGATCAAATATTTGTGTTTGACGAGCGCGAACATCGGGAGGTCGGATAAGGAATCGGAGTAAGCGCAGGAAGCAGCATAGTCAATGGTCAGTTGCCGCTCGTTCAAGTACTGCTGAATCCGGTGCACTTTTTCCTCCCCCTTACAATTGTTCCCTTCGATCATCGACGTAAAGCGTCCGTTCCGTACGGAAAGTTTCGTAGCGATCACCGTGTCGACGCAAGGAAGCTCTGCAAAGTATCTCATGTAAGCGTCAGGGGACGCCGTTACGAGCAGCACATGGCAGCCCTCGCTTTTTTTTCGCTGCATTTCCTTCATCGCATCCGGGAAGATGGCAGGTTTCAATTCCGTTTCATAAAAATGTTTCAGGTCGGCATCATCCATATGGCGCATCGCATGGAAATAAGCGCTCTTTGCCTTTTCAGCGTCCAGAAGACGGAGCTTATACAGCACGGAATGCAGCACGACTTTCAGAATGATGGGTGCCGTGGACGGTTTTTTCCGTATGCCATATTTTAAAAATCGAAACATAGAGTCCGTATGGATGACCGTTTTGTCGATGTCAAAGATTGCGAATTTCTGATTCATATCATGTCCCTCAATTTACCCATTCTGTATTATTCAAAGTATACCAAAATTCCGATAACGCTGATGACATAGAGGATCACGGTGACCAGGATGTGTGTGTCTTCCAGGAGCACCCGGTCCGGAGCCCCGCCTTTTTTCTCGATATGAATCAGATAAAGATAGCGGAACATTCCGTAAATGACGAACGGTATGGTCCACATGAGGTGAACGGTTCTGCCGGAGGTAAAGGTAAACAGCGAATAACTGATGATCGTTGCTGTGGTGACAATGCTGCTCATCTGGTCCAGCAGATCGAACGAATATTGATCGAGCACCTTGCGGTGCGAGCCCTTGTCATGCTGCAGCAGATGAAGCTCATGCCGTCTCTTGCCGATGGCCAGGAAGAGCGATAGCAGCATCGTACAGAGAAGGAACCATGGCGTGAACGGGACGTGGATGACCAGTCCGCCTGCGATGGCGCGCAGCACAAATCCGGCCGCGATAATCATGATGTCAATGATGACAACATGCTTCAGCCTGAAGGAGTAGGCAACGTTCATGGCAAAATAGAGCACCAATAACACGGTAAACAGCGGATTGAGTAAATAAGATACGGCCAGCGAGGCTATCAGCAGCAACGCGCCGAATACAATAGCCAGCTTAGGCGGCAGCGCACCCGAGGCCATGGGACGGTATTTTTTCACCGGATGGTTGCGATCCGCTTCGCGATCGGCATAATCGTTCACAATGTAGACGCAGCCGGATACGAAGGATAACAGGAAAAAACCGATCAAGGTGTCGAAGAGCACGCCGGGATTTACCCCTTCAAACGAGAAGAGGGGGGCTGCAAATATGAGCAGGTTTTTGGTCCATTGCTTCGGCCGCAGCTGCCTGAAGAGCAGCATGGGAAGCTGCCTAAGGGGAGCAGCAGCCGATTCGGTATTCGTTGAAGACAAGTGTGTTACCTCCTGATACATCATATTTCATAAGGGATTACGGAAAAAACGCTAAAACACGATAGCTATCATACCATAAAATAGACTATATATGGTAATGAGCCGTCTGATACAAGGCTTGAATATAGAACAAATAAACCTCCCCAAACGTTCATGAACCGGCAGGGAGGTTATTGTTCTATTTATGTTATGGATAAAAAAGAGCTGCATCTGTTCCTTACGATTTGCCGATGAGCAGGGACAATAGACCGGCAGCAATGAGCGGCCCGACGGGTACGCCGCGGAACAGGGCGACCCCAAGCACCGTGCCAACGAGAAGACCGGCAACCACGGTAGGATTGCTTCCCATCAGTGTGGCACCACGACCGCCCAGATAAGCGACAAGCATGCCGACGGCGATGGCCAAAAGCGATTTCCAGTTCAGGAATGATTCGCCGATCGTTTGCAGACTCATTTTGCCGCTGGCCAGCGGTGACATGACACCTATGGTGAGAATGATAATGCCGAGAGTCAGTCCGTATTTCTCCAGCCATGGGAATGCTTGCTGAAAGCCGGTTACGCGGATGAGCAGCAGTGCCAGCATCGCAATCGTCACTGCAGAATTGCTGCTGATAATACCAAGTCCCGCCATCGCCAGCAGGATGAGTGAAGTTACGTCCATGGGGAATCACTCCTTATGTTTAAGATATCAGAAAGTATAAACGTCGAAGCGTAAACCTGCCTGATATCGCAAGAAAAACTTATCTAAACGCAGTCTGTCTTCTAAGAATATAGGTCGATAGACTTTTTGGTTAAGCGTTCGAGACCAGATGCTCGGCAATCAAACGACCGTGTAGTCTGCCTGTTTCAATGAACACCTCATTGGCATTCCGACCGGATGCAATAACGCCAGCGACATAGAGTCCCGGAACGTTGGTCTCCATCGTCTCTGGATGATAGAGGGGCTTCTCCATGTCTTCATCCAGTTCGACGCCGGAGGAGGCGAGCAGTTTGCGGTCAGGACGGAATCCGGTCAATGCCAGTACAAAATCATTTTCAATGATCGTTTCCTGGCCTTGATTCGACAGAACGGTAATGGAAGACTCCGCGATTTGGACGACACGCGAGTTCAGGTGAAGCTGGATATGTCCCTTCTGCACCATGCTGTCGAACAGAGGACGTACCCAAGGTTTGATGTTCTGTGAAACTTCCTCACCCCGGTATACCATCGTCACCTCGGCTCCGACACGGATAAGCTCCATGGCAGCATCCACAGCGGAATTACTGCCGCCGATGATCGCGGTTTTCATCCCTGCATACGGATGGGCTTCCCGGAAATAATGGGTTACTTTCTCCAAGTCTTCACCAGGAATGCCAATATAATTCGGATGATCAAAATAACCCGTAGCAATGACTACGTGTTTGGCTTCTCGCATGGACTCTACACCACCGCGGCGCTGGGTTTTTACCTGGAAGCTGCCGTCAGGCTGCTTGGTTATGGTGAGCGCTTCTTCGTATGGAGAGATTTTCAGATTAAAGTGACTGGCAACTCTGCGATAATAGGCCAGAGCCTCGTGCCGAAACGGTTTATCATTCGATATCGCGAACGGAACATCTCCGATTTCAAGCATTTCAGCCGTACTGAAAAACTGCATATGCGTCGGATAGAGATAAATGGAATGAACTACATTGTGTTTATCGATGATCTCGCAGCTGAGGCCCTGGTTGCGGCATTCAATGGCAGCTGAGAGACCGCATGGGCCTGCGCCGATAATTAAGACGTCGAGCATGGTGAACCTCCTTATGTATTAACCTTGCGTTATCGATCAGCATAATAATCCTACAGCAAATAAAAGGATAAATCCAGATTTGACGGTATGGAGCCCGGCTGACTTGACCTAAAACAGAAAGGGTTTGACAAACATTTCAAATTCGATTAACGTCTAATTAGACGAGTATTAAATTAGATGTTTGCGAAATTATGGTAGAAGGGAGGAAGAAAAATGATGGAACCGACTGCTACTGAAGCCTATAAAACATCCGTTCTCCGGAATTTTATAACGAAAGACGGAACGCTGCGTTCCATTCCGGCCCAGTACAAGAAGAAACTCGTCATATTGGAATATCTGGTAGAGCAGCTTGAAGCAGGGAAGGAATATCCGGAAAAGGACATCAATGCGTTTATCAAGCGTTATCATGCGGATTATGCGACCATTCGGCGGGAATTTATCATTCATCAATATATGAGCCGTGATCATGAAATCTATATACGTAACCCGCGCGAGTTATGGACCCAATGGGGAAAGGTTTAAATGGGAGTATCACAAAAAGCCACCTTTCACTGCCTAAGACAGTGGAAGGTGGCTTTTGTGTATAACGTTCAGTGTTATTAGTACGTATAAGTTCGATTAGAAACTGGCAGCAGCCTTTTTAACAAGCTCAAGACCGTTTTGAACGATCATTTCCGCATCGTCAGGGAATTGGTTGTGGCCTTCGATGATCAGGGTTTCGATATCCTGTACGCCCCATTGACGAAGATTGCCCATTACGAAGTTCACGGCCATCTCAGCCGCAGCCATAGGTCCCTCGGAATAGTTACCGCCGCGCGCATTCAGGATGACGACTTTTTTGCCAGTCACGAGACCAACAACGCCTTGAGGCGTATATTTGAACGTTTTGCCTGCTTGGTTCAGGTAGTCGATATAGGTATGAAGAACGGCAGGTACGGTCATGTTCCACAATGGGAAAGCGAGCACGATTTTGTCTGCAGCAAGAAACTGGTCAAGATATTTGCTCACATTCGAAGCAGCCGTCTGCTCTTCCGGTGTAGCTTCCAATCCTTGGGCAGCTTTGAACATACCGTTGATAGCAGTGCTATCGTAATAAGGAAGATTCTCTGCAAAAAGGTCAAGCTCCGTGATTTGGTCTTCCGGATGGCTTGCTTTGAAGGACTCCAAAAACGCATGGTACATTTTGACGCTTACCGATTGTTCGATGGCTCTGTTGTTTGCTTTGATGAATAGTACATTAGACATGTATGAAAACTCTCCTTGTTGTTAGGTTTACTTTATAAAGTATAGTATATTTCATTTTTATTGTTTGTCAACAACGTCTTAATGTACGATATCGATATTACCGGAGTACGTTTCCACTTGTATGGTATCGGTTGTTTCTTTCCGTGACTCCGGCGCCGAGACGGATCCCGACAGTGCCTTAAGGTCATAGAAACCACGAAATGACGGGTCCGGCTGAACTTTCACGTTGCCGGATCTGCACAGAATATTAACTGATGAAACGCCAATCAATCCTGCGTTTACGTTACCGGAGGTGACCTCGATGTCCAAGGGACCTTCCATATTTTTCAGCACGACATTACCCGAATGATGGACTAGCCGGGTGGATGCCCGAATGTCAGAACCGCGAATATTTCCAGAAATGTTCTCAACGCTTAACTGCTCGGCTTGTATTCCGCTCATGTTAATGTTGCCTGACTTCACGGAGATGTCAACCACCTTGGAGGAAGCTCCGCTTACCTGGATGTTATCGGAGAGCGTCGACAAATCGAGTTCCTCCAGTTGCGTGCTTGATGGAAGCACGATGGTCAGTTTTCCTTTCGGTGAACGAAAGTCCACACTCATCAACTGTAAAGTGGAAGGTGTAGTCAGATCCAATTTCACCTCAGGGCCTGATGGATTAAAGTTTTTAAGAATATCGACATGCTCCGGTTTTAATTTGCCGTCAAACGCGATATATCCGTTCGAATCGCCGCTGTCCTCAAACGCGAAGCTGATATTAATATTGCTGGCAATAGTTAATTTCTTTAAACTTACGGCATCCTGCAGATCCCATCGATTCTGATAGCTGACAAGCTCTTCACCGAATTTAAACTTGTTCGCAGCCATGCCGACGATTCCCACCAATATAAGTGCGATTGCTAAACTGAACAACCATTTTCTGTTCACTGTGCGTCACGTCCCTTCAACAAACGCGTATTCCATCTGGAGTACCTCAAGGTTAACGATAACAATCCAACCATGGCGGAGCGTGTGGCATATCCGAGGAAGATGCCGATTCCGAGCAAAGAGATGGATAAGAATAATTTGGCCGGATAAAACGTTCCGTTTACGATATAGTCAAGCAGAACGAGCACCGGGCTCAGCAAGGTTGCCAGGGCTCCGAGAGCAATAGCGACGCCTCCGGACCATAATGCCGCAAGGAAGGGGACTGCCACCAATGCACAGAAGAACAAACCGACTCCTGCCGCATATTTTCCAAAAGAAGACGGTCTTCGGATCGCTGCGGGAGCAGGCCTATCCATATCCACATACCGGTCGCCTAACGCTTCCTTTGCCATTTCAAAAGGATCTCCCAACTCACGGGCGATTTCCTCTTCGGTTCGTCCATTCTGCATGCCAATGATAAAATGGGACTCCACGTCTTGAATGAATTCCTGTCGTTCGTCGGGAGGAAGCGCGGCAAGCCGCGATTCCAAAATCGAAATAAACTGTTTTTTAGTCATACAAATTCCCTTCCTCTATCAGATTGGTCACATTGCCCACAAAAGCTTGCCATTCCTTTACCATGGCTTTCATATAGATTACTCCGCTGGGCGTCAGCTTATAATATTTACGGGGCGGACCCTCGGTCGATTCCTGGAGGTACGTCGTACAATAGCCTTCATTTACGAGGCGGCGAAGGAGAGGGTACAATGCCCCTTCGGCAACTTCAATATGCCTCGATACCGCTTGAGCCAACTCGTACCCATATTGGTCCTTGCGATGGATTAACACCAGAACGCAGAGTTCGAGAACGCCTTTTTTGAATTGAATACTGACATTCATACGGCAAATACCTCCTTTCATAAGTCCTTGATCATGCTGTTCATCACGAGGTAGTGATTAATATTCAGTAGTGGTCTACAATAAGATATCATTTAGTACTGAATAATGCAAGGTACTGATTATAAAATGGGTTGTTGCCAGAAAATCGTCGAATCATAAGAAGCTTTGTTAAACGAAAGGAAGTCTCGTTTAATCTTCAAAAGGCACGGTTAATAGAAGTTATCAGAACATAGGGTCGTTTTTCCAAGATAAGAATGGAGGGATGAACAGTATGTCCATCGATCGGTTTATATTAAAAAAATTGAACAGTTGCCAGGAGATCACAACGCGGAGAAATCTCGTAAAATTGTTTCAAATCCGAATTCAGAGAGCGCAGATAGCCGAGGATCGTCATTACGGGTTATAATGGAGTTAAACAAAAAAAGGGCTACCCCTCTTTTAAAAGAGAGATAGCGCAAGAGAGTCGTTTTCGCTTTTGCTGTGAAGAATTGCCTCGGATCCCTCGATTTCAATGCTGATCAGGGAATTGAGGCATTTTTGCAGCGCCTTTTTGCCGGTTTGAATTTTATGGTCAAGCGCGCTGGTTAGCAGTTTTAGTACCTTCTGTACCGGCTGCTTGCTATCCGTTGTAAAGTATACGGGAACCGGCTTATTTTGGAACATGATTAGTGTTTTCATATCAATCACCTCACGAAAGATTTTTCATGATATTTGCATTATAAATTGCCAATCTTAAAATAACCTTAAATTCATAGAATTAATCAGCATCATTTTTCTGAGCGTGACATTTTTGTGAACGACGATATTTTACCGACGAAAAACCCGGATTTACCCTATAATCAATACATAAATAGTCCCTCCGGACTAACAAACCCGTGTGAAAAATAGGAAATAGGAAATATGACACAAATTGACAGAACTAACCTTGGAATGATATTATTACAATAATGTAACTATTTTTTGTAACTATTGAAATAGGTGATTGGACTTCGCATATGGAATAAACATAAGGATTACCATTTTTGGGAAAGTAGGTCGACTTAGATGATACTCACCGTGATCAGCGGGCGAAATGAAGAGGATTGGTTTGATATCGACGTACCCGATGAGTGCTCCATTGAACGGTTGAATGAGCTGCTGGGGCTACGTCTTTTTCGTGAACCCTCGGGTGAAGGGATTCAATATATATTAGAAGCAAAGTTCCCGGAAGGCTTGTGGTTTACGGTGGGGGGCCATTCTAATCTGGTTGAAGCAGGACTTAGGGAAGGCTCCTATATCCGTTTACAACGGGCATTCTCAACAACAACCGAGGAAGCTCCTGTCTACGGCAGAAGATCGTTGTTTCAAGAAAGCTAAGATTGGGTAAATAACCGATTGGTTTTGATTGAAACAGCAAAATACATAATTGTACATTTCAGATGCTCTGGATTAGGAGGAAGTGACACATGAACGTGTTGTACCAACGTTCGCCGCGTATTAGACCGGCTTTACCGAATGAAGACTTGGAGATTCTGAGACCGCCGTCCGAGCCAAGCAAACCGTCGTTTTCGATGATTGCCATCATTATCCCCATTATTATGACGGCGGTGACGATCGGTTTCTATGTCTATATGAACGTGAGCGGTAAGATGGGGAATTCCAATTACATGATGTTCCAGATGATCTCCATTTTTATGATGCTGACATCCTACACGCTGCCGTTCTTCATGTATTTAAGCAACAAGAAGACCTATCAGAAGAACCTGGCCGAACGTAATCAGAAGTACCGGGCTCAGCTTGATCTGCATCGGGAAGAGCTGAAGGAGCGGCAGGAGGATCAGGTCCATATTCTGTTTGATATCCATGGGGATCCGGACGTCTGTTACAACGTTGTGAAGAACCGGAGCAGCAGCTTGTGGGAACGTTCCCCGGAAGATAAGGACTTTCTGGAAATTTGCGTGGGCAAGGGGGAAGTGCCGTTTCACATTAATGTGAAGCCGCCTCGTGCGGATGGGTATGATAAGGACCCGTTAATCGAAGCAGCCGAATTGCTGTCAGCCGAGTTCCAGACGGTCGACGATGCATCCATTGCATTGCCGTTATTCGAATCCAAGGTCATAGGGATCGTCGGCGGAAGAGAACGCGTATTAAATATGCTTCGCGTCATGATGGCCCAAACCGCCGTAAGGCACTCGCCTGACGAAGTGAAAATCGCTGCTTTCTACGAGGAGAAGGAAGCGAGCGAATGGCAGTGGCTGCGCTGGCTGCCCCATACTTGGGATGATGACCGTTCCAGCCGCTATCTTGCGGATCGACGGAGCAATGCGCATCAGCTTGCTGATGAAATATTTACCCATTTATACCGGCGTAAAAACAATCGTTCCGAACATGGAAAAAAATCGATTGAGACGCCGGCTTATGTCGTGATCCTATCCGCTGCCCAATTAATTGAGGAAGAACCGCTGCTGCCTCTGTTGATGGAAGATGCCGATGCGGCTGATGCCGTCACCATCATCTTGTCCGACCGGAAAGAAAGCTTGCCGATGCACTGCCAGCTTATCGTTGAGGTTGATCGGGAGCAGGCGGCGTACACGATTAAGAAACCGGACGGCACCGTCTCCAAGCAATCCTTCCAATCCCATCACGTCAGCAGGGAACAGATCGAAGCATTGGCTCGGTATATGGCGCCGATTCGGCTGAAGCGATCCTCTGCATCTGACATCCCTAGCGTTTTGGCGCTTTTCGAGATGATGGATATTCAGAAAATCAACGATTTGGATGTATCCAAACGCTGGCAGCAGAACCGATATCCGGATTCATTACCCGTACCCATGGGTGTCCGGGCGGGCGGAAAGAAGATTAATTTGAATCTTCATGATAAAATAGAGCGTCAAGGTCATGGACCGCATGGTCTGATCGCGGGAACGACCGGTTCAGGGAAAAGTGAGGTTATCCAATCCATCGTTGCTTCCCTGGCATCGGAGTTTCACCCTCATGACCTGGCATTTATGCTTATCGACTATAAGGGCGGCGGCATGTCCAATACGTTTGTCAACCTTCCCCACGTCGTAGGCACCATAACGAATTTGGACAACAATCTGATCGAGCGGGCGAAGGTGTCGCTGAAAGCCGAGCTGGTCCGCCGCCAGAAAATATTGAACGATGCGGGAAACCTGCAGCACATCGACGAGTATTACAAGCTGCTGCGCAATCGGCATGGCGAACCGCTCCCGCATCTCGTGATTATCATTGATGAATTTGCACAGCTGAAGAAAGACCAGCCGGAATTTATGGATGAATTGATCAGCATTGCCGCAATCGGGCGAACGCTGGGTGTCCATCTGATTCTTGCGACTCAGAAACCGGCAGGCGTCGTGGACGATAAAATTTGGAGTAACTCGCGCTTCCGGATCTGTCTTCGGGTACAAAGCGAGGGTGACAGCCGTGATATGCTGAAGATTCCGAATGCAGCCTGGATTAACAAGCCCGGACGAGGCTACTTCCAGGTGGGCAGCGATGAAGTGTTTGAAGAAATGCAGTTTGCTTGGAGCGGCGCTCCTTACGTTGAAGAGAAGGATACGCCTGGCGCAATCTCGATCCGCGAGGTCCGGATCAACGGGAAGACGGAGCCGCTGCTTGCGTCCACTCCATCCCTGGGGGCACATCTGGAAGTGCCCAAACAGCTGCAGGTGTTTATTGACCATGTAGCGGAAGTGGCCAAGGAGCAAGGGATCGAACGGCTGCAGGGTCCTTGGCTTCCACCGCTTCCAGAGAGTCTGGATCTGGACGGAGTACAGTCCGGCATCGAACAGCCGGTGTCGTACGGCGATTCGGCACTTGTGTCCTATGTCGGGATGGTTGACGATTTGCCAAACCAATGCCAGAAGCCGCTGGTGCTCAATCTGGAGCAAGGCCACTGGGCCGTATATGGAATGCCGGGACTCGGTAAGACCACCTTTATTCAAACGATGCTGATGTCGCTGGCCAGCCGGTACACCCCGGACTTTTGGCATGGATTTATCGTGGATATGGGCCGAATGATGCGGGACTTCGCAGGATTGCCTCACATCGGTGGGGTCATGACTGCAGAGGAAGATGATCGTATCAAGCGCCTGTTCCGTTTTCTTACGAAAACGGCAGCGGTTCGCAAGGACATGATAGCCGAGGCTGGCGTGAAGACCGTCGCATCCTACCGCCGTGGCAGCACGGAGACGGTTCCGCAGCTGGTTGTCGTTATTGACGGTTATCTGAATTTCAGGAATTCCTATCCGGATGAGAACGATATGCTTGAATACTTGCTGCGAGAAGGCGGCAGTCTGGGGATCACGTTTATCATTACGGCAAACCGGATATCGGATATGTTCGAAAAGGTCCGGAGCAATATCTCACAAGCGGTATCGTACGAACTTGCCGATCCGGCCGATTATTATTATGCGGTGGGTCGTCCTACAAGAGCCCCAAGCCAGCTTCCGCCAGGAAGAGGACTGGTCAAAGGCCAGGTGCCGCCGCTTGAATTTCAGACGGCCTTGCCGGCTTCCGGTCAGGAAGAGGGGGACCGTTCGGCCGCGCTTCGCGATATGATTCGCGTATACCGGGAATCATGGCATGGCGAAGAAGCGCCGCGGATCGAATCATTGCCGGATAAGATTCCGCTCCATCAGCTGCTTAAGGTGCAAAAGCCTTATGAAGCGGCAGTAACGGTGAAGTATCAGGTTCCTGTCGGTGTGGCTACGGATGATTTAACTCCTTTTGCGATCAATCTGGAGGATGGGCCGCATTTTATCGTTGCGAGTCCGATGGAAGGCGGTAAAACGTCATTCCTCCTAAGCTGGATGTTATCACTTGCATATCATACATCGCCGGATGAGCTGGAAATCTATACGGTAGATACGCGTTATGGAAGCAGCGGTCTGAGTCGGATGAACCATCTTCCGCATGTCCGTGGGCATGCGGAGAATGAGGAAGACCTGGCTCCGCTCATTTCAGGCCTTTATGAACGGGTTCAGACCCGATCGAAGGACAGTGAGGATCCGGCTATCCTGCTAATGATTGATGACGCTGACGTGCTCAGCAAGCAGCTTTCGGATTTCACCTTGAAGGACCAGCTGTCAGCCATCGTCAGACAGGGAAGGGACCGCAGGGTACATGTGGTCATTGCCGGCGTGCCGGCGGATTTCCCGACGTATGGCGTCGATTGGTTTACCGATATCAAGGCTGCACAAAACGGATTTTTATTCGGAACATTGGATTCGAACGATTTATCGTTCTTCCGGATTCCTTTTTCCGAATCTTCTAATAGTCCTGGGGGACTAAAAATACTTCCGCCAGGACAGGGGTACTACGTAAAACGTAAATTTTCCAGAATAAAAGGCGCAGTTCCGTTTGATGATGAATGGAACGCCCAGAGATGGGTCACAGAAATTCGCGACCGATGGCATGTTGTAGTTTGAGGGGAGGTGGCTCATAATGTTGACAATTCATGCTTCCAAACAAGAAACGATCACGCTGAATGACAAGGAATTTTTCTTCTTGGCTGGAATTATCGGATCGGACCGATTACTTGGTGTTGAAGATCCTTTTGTAGGATATTTAACGGAAGAAATCGCGGTTGAGTGGGAGAAAACCAAACAATCGCTCCTAAGCAAGCAATATTTGATTCAAGAGGAAGGCGGGGAATTGTCGATTCCACCCGAAGTCTTCTCACGAGTGGCTATTGCCGGACTTGCGGAACGAGCGTGCTGGTTGAAATATGAAAATCAGGATTCGGCGTTTGAAGGATATCTGCATGTTACTGACGAACGGGTAATACAAGTATGCAGAAGCGGCGATGATAACCGGTGTTACATGCTTAGCGAACTCGGTACCATTGAACAAACCTGCGATCAGCTGGTGCAGGATCTGGCCCTAAGCGATCAAAACTGGGGGGATATTCCGGCTTTATTGCTTAGCCGGAAGGAGTTCGGGGATATTTACACCTCCGTTTCCGAACAGAACAGCGATGATATCGGTGATCGCTTGGCCAGGTTGACGGATGATGCGGAGGGTTCCATCGCTTTAGCGAAATGTATGAAAAACAAGGTGTCTTCGGGGGAACTCCAGCTGTCGATATGGAACGGAATCAGCTGGGAAAGTCAAAATGCAGCATTTATAGTGAACGAGTCCATGAATTGGCTGCTGCGTATGAGCCTGGAGGGAGACCAGGACTGGCTAACCGCAGCGCCAGCGACCAAAGAGCAGTTTCGTCATATGCTACTCATGTGGCTGAAACAGTAACAGAGCCTGTATGAAAGGTGAGGACCAATGCGTATTTCTGTCGAGCCGGAGTCTCTCCGGACGTTAAGCCGTCAGCTGCAGCATAGTGGCGATGAATATTTAGCGATTACGAGAACGCTCAACCAAGCTATGGAATCACTCGTTTGGGAGACGTCTCTCAAAGCGGCGGTTATTGATGAGTGGCAGTCTGCCCGGAGTCTTGGAGAGCATCTGGGAGCTCTTCTTGCTCAGCTGGGCAAGCATCTTCAAAGCAAAGCCGACCAATTTCAAGAAACGGATCATCAGTACCATACGATTTTGGAGCATGCAATCGTAAGTACCGTATCACCGACGGCTCTGTTTGCAGCTTCCGGAATGGATGGGCGCTCGTCCATACTTCCGGAATATGGAAACTCCACCACGGTTATATCGAACCCGAGCTCGGTGGCCGCTGCCGTGGGCATGACCAGTGGAGATAACGGGGATTCGGCTAAACAAGCCGCATTATCCGGGCAAGGCTGGACCTTTACCGATCCGTCTTCGTTTGGAATTGCCAACTAAAACCCTATTCCTTTCGGGATAATCGGGATGGTAAATGTTTCAAATTGGGACGTATAGGGTACCTGGAAATTAGGTCTGAGGACATTTTGATAAACTGAGGCTCTTGGGCTAAGATGTCAAGTGTCACCAGAAAACGAATTTCTAGGAGGTTACATAAATGGCAGGACGTATTTTAATTACGCCAGAGCAAGTCGAGCAAGTAGCGAACCAATTTAAACAAAGCGGTGATCAAAGTCAGCAAATCGTTAACAGCCTGACTCAATCGATCAACGGAATGGAAGGTCAATGGGATGGTATGACGAAGCAGCGCTTTTTCCAGGAATTCCAGGAAGCAAGTCGCTTGATGAACTCCTTCGTACAAACGCTTGACAGCATCAGCAATGAGCTGAAAGCGATCGCTCAGAAATTCCGTATGGCTGACGAATCCCGTTAATATCCATTCGGAGACTTTTGCTTTATAATAGTTTAATAGGCAGAATAAACCGGGTGGAAGATAACCCGGTTTTCTTGCAATTTTGGATGTTTAGAATATAACAATCTGGTTAATAGAGTTATAGAGTTAGGTAACGGAGTTAAGAGAGGATGACGTTCATGACATTTCAGCCAAACCCGGGCGATGGGATTGTTGTAAATGGAACGGCTTATACAGTAGGGCAGCATCCCGCAGCGCCAGGCGTAGCCTATGCCCAAGCTGGGAGGCAGGGAATCGTCTACCAGTTGATCCCTGTGGATGGGGAGCTGCATGAAGCCAAAGCACTAAAAGTCTTTTTTCCTAAGTTCAGAATTCCGGCTATGGTGTATCAATCCGAACATATGGGGAATTATCGCGAGATACCGGGTTTGCAGGTAAGCAGTCGAGAGGTGCTCACTCCCGAAAGAAACGGAGATTTGATAGCGGAATATCCGGATTTGCTCTACGCGGTCATCATGCCATGGATTCATGGATGTACTTGGTTTGACGTTATAAGCGATCAGCGTAATCTGGGACGTTCTGAAAGTCTGATGCTTGCCAAGGCATTGGCAGCCATCGGCTCAAGCATGGAGCAGCGCGGATTAGCCCACTGTGACCTGTCTGCGCCTAATGTCATGCTTCCGTTTTTTTCGGAAGTGAAGCTGCCGGAAGGCGCTGCCGCCGTTGAGCTTGTCGATGTGGAGCAGATGTACAGCCCCAAAATGGATCGACCTGATGTTTTGCTTGCTGGCTCTCCTGGGTATGCGGCTCATCGAACGGTGCATAGCGGGTTATGGAGTTCTTATGCCGATCGTTTCGCAGGTGCGGTTATCATTGCGGAAATGCTGGGATGGAGCGATCCGGCAATCGTTAATCGGGCATGGGGTGAAAGCTATTTTGATCAGCATGAAATGCAGACCCCGTGCGAGCGTTATTTTTTACTGAAAAAGTCGCTGGGTCAGCGTTGGGGTACACGGATTTCGGATCTGTTCGGCAGAACCTGGGACAGTCAGGATTTGAGCAGCTGCCCTACCTTTGGTGAGTGGCTGATTGCATTATCATCTTTAAGTGAGGAAGAAGTGGTGGAGGAAGTCCCAGCCGTTATAGCCGCTGCCGCCGCCCATGACGACAAATCGGATGAAGTCCGTTCTGAAACTCCCCAGGAGGTGCCGGCCGAAATTATGGCATCGCTCGGAATTGAGCCAGGCACCCGGGAGGTCAACGATAATGTGGTTGGACGCTTGTTTCATCAGGCGCGTGATCTGGAGGATGCGGGTAATCTTTCCGGTGCTTTGGAAATATTCCGCTCCGCGTATCATTTCGTAAAGAAGGACAGTCCGCTTGAAGTGGAGCTTGCCGCCGCTATACAGGGGCTGGAGGAGCAGCTTCGTCCGGCTGAAGAATCATCCAACAAAGGCTTTAAAGCACTGTTATTATCCCGTAAATTCATGCTCTCGACCGCTGCGGCTATCGTCATATTGGCAGGTTCTGCGATTACGGTGAATCAGATTTTGGCGGAGAAAGCAGAGAACCGTCAGTTGGATTCCCAGCGATTAGCCGATCAGCAAGCGCAGGAGAAAGAGGAAGCTGCGCGTAAGCAAGAGGAAGAAGCGAGGAAGCAGCAGGAAGAGGCTGCCCGGAAAGAAGCAGAGGCTAAGAAAGCGGAAGAGGAGCGCTTGAAGGCAGAAGAGGCCAAGAAGGCTGAAGAAGCCGAGCAGGCTCTGAAGGAACAGGAGAAAGCCGAGCTTCAGACGAAGTATGAGAAGCAGGCGAAGTATGAAGCTTATCTGGCATCGCTTGAAGAGAAGAAAAAGAAGCAGGCATTGCAAGAGAAATATGACAATCAAGCCAAGTATGAAGCGTACTTAGCTCAGCTGGAAGAGAAGAAGAAAAGAGCGGCCCAGGAAGCAGCGGCTGCCAAAGCTGAGGCAGAGCGCCAGGCGAAAGCAAGAGCTGCCCAAGAAGCCCATGCCGCAATGCTCCAGAAGCAGCGTTCCCAAAACGTTGTAGAACTGGTTGCCCTATATAATAAGGCGTATAATGCGCAGGTAGCCGGCAACAAAGACCGTGCTAAGAATGCCGCACGTGAATTCATAGAGCTGTATAACAAGGATAAGGCTTATTATAAGACGGTTGGTAAAATGAGCACCCGCCTTAACAATCTGCAGCAATTCATAAGTGACGACAGCCACTGGATACCAAAACTGTAAAGAATTAAACATGACGAAATGCAGGGGTGAATGTTATTCACGATGAACTATACCATTCAAGCATCACAGCGCACGCCAGCGCTCATTATATATCTGATTGATATCAGCGCGTCCATGAATATGCTGATGGAGGACCGCAGGCGGATCGACGTAGTTTACGAAGCATTGTCCTTGGCCATTCGGCAAATGGTATTTCGCTCCACCAAAGGCAATCGCCTGACGCCCCGGTACCGGATTGCAATCCTTGCATATAGCGATGATGTCTATGATTTGTTAAACGGGATTAAGGGCATTGATGAAATTGCGGCGATCGGCTCGCTTCCGGATTTGACCCCTAAGCGGTTCTCCGATTCGGCGAAAGCGTTCCTTCAGGCCGAGAAAATCCTGCAATCGGAGATTCCGAATATGCAGGATTGTCCTGCGCCGCTCGTGTGCCACATGACGGATGGTGTGGCAACGGGAGAGGATCCGGAACCGATTGCCCGCCGCATCATGAACATGAGCGTTCCGGACGGCAACGTGCTTGTGGAGAATATTTTCATTTCCGATCATCTGATGAATCAGCCGATATCGGAACCGCGCCGCTGGAAAGGAATTTTGACTGATACCTCGCTTGAGGATGAACACGCGCGTAAACTTAAAATGATGTCTTCGGTTCTTCCCGAAAGTTATCGAGAAATGCTGCTTGAGGCAGATTATCAACTGAGCCCGGGAGCCTTGATGATGCTCCCAGGCACTTGCTCTGAGCTGGTGTCCATCGGCTTTCAGATGTCAGCTGCCACGCCGGTAAGGTAAGAGGTCACAGATGAAGCGATCATACGCAAGAAGCATGGAATCGTTGGGAATTCGTCAGCGGAAGGCTCAAGCCGCATCGTTTTATTATGAGAGCAAGCAGACCGTGGAAGAACCGATTACGAAGATTAAAGATTTGTTCACATGTCGTTATGCGTATGGCAGAGCGGCGGAGTCTGTCATGCTCTCTGAGATGGGGCAGGATTTCATTGCATTAAAGATGAATGAAAATGTGTGCCATTTTGTATTGTGTGATGGTGTCGGATTGAGTTATCGAGGGGATGTGGCCTCACGTCTGTTAGGTCAGGGGCTGATGAACTGGCTGGAAACGGTTGAGGAACTCACAACCGCATCGCTTGAACGCAAACTGAAAGAACTTACGCATGAAGCTGATCGTGAAATGCGGACTCATTCCCTGAGCTCCGAAACGCCCAAGCTGCTTCGAGAAGTACTGGAAGAGAAGCAGCGCAAGGGAAGCGAAGCCATGTACATTTGCGGTCGCATCGAGCTTTCTTCGGGTTTTCGTCGCAAAGGGAGGTTGTGGCTTGCCTGGCAGGGTGACTCCAGGGTACGCTTGTGGCGCAAGGAAGACGAGATCACCTCGGTATTCGGAGATCGTTTCCGAACGTCGGAACGCTGGTCTTCCCGAAGTGGTCCGATCGGAGGCAGCCCTCATGTGTTTTCGTGCAAATTAGACCCGGAGACCGAATATCGGCTTCAGCTGTACAGCGATGGGCTCAACGACCTAGATCCCATGAAGGAGCCGATTCCCGATGAGGAAGTGCAAGTATTAATGAATGCTCGCCATACCGACGGCCTGGAAGATGATGCTTCCTTTCTGGAGATTGTTTGGTAGGTTTCTAAGAATGTTTTTTAGAATAAACGCTGAGTCGGACCCAAAGGTCCGGCTTTTTTGTGCAAAAAATTAGAAATCATGATTATAAAACAACTCCTTTTGGGTAATCTTGTGACAGATGAATGCATAACGGATTACGATAAAAAGGAGCGTGTGAATAATGAATGAAGGACACGGACGTTTTCATGGGAGAACAGCTATCATTACCGGAGCCGGATCAGGCATTGGGAAGGCTGCGGCCATCCAGCTGGCAAAGGAAGGCGCAAATGTTGCCTTATTCGATCTGTTGGATGACCGAACGAATAAAGCGGAATCGGAGATCAACTTGATTCGCGATGGTTCCGCCAGAGCCTTTGACGTGGATACCACAGATCCTGACCGGGTAGAGAAGGCAGTCCTCGAAACGGTGGAGATTTTTGGCGGCGTCGATATCGTATTCGCCAATGCAGGGATTAACGGCGTGATGACGCCAATTGATGAAATGAAGCTGGAGGAATGGACCAAGACGCTGAACGTGAATTTGAACGGTACGTTTCTGACGGTCAAATATGCGATTCCGCACCTCAAGAAACGGGGACAGGGCAGCATTATCATTACCAGCTCCGTCAATGGCACCCGAACCTTCTCCAACTTTGGGATGAGCGCCTACAGCACAACTAAAGCAGGACAGGTAGCTTTTGCGAAGATGGCCGCGCTGGAGCTGGCGAAATTCAAAATCAGGGTGAATGTCATCTGCCCCGGCGCGATATCCACCAACATTGATCAAAGCACGAAGAAACAGGGAGATTTGGAGGAGATCGTGATTCCGGTGGAATATCCCGAGGGGAGTCAGCCGCTGTCTGACGGTCCGGGTACACCTGAAGAGGTGGCGGATTTGGTGGCGTTTCTCGCTTCCGATCAATCCAGACACATTACCGGGGCGCAAATCTTCATAGATGGAGCCGAATCGCTCTTGTAAATGGATCAGGAGCAACACCCTGAGGGTTCCCTGCATTTAGACCTTGGAATATACAAGGCGCTGCTATATGATGAGGAGGACGAAGGAAAAAAGGAGGAGGCTGGGGAATCATGAGCATCTTTTCCAGATTGGCTGAGCAGAAGATCGAAGAAGCGATCCGCAACGGAGAGCTCGATCATTTGCCTCTTGCCGGGAAGAAACTTCCGATCGACGATCTTTCGCACATTCCGGAGGATCTGAGAATGTCCTACCGCATCATGAAAAATGCGGGTTATGTCCCTGAAGAAGTTACGCTTCGCAAGGAATGCGTTCAGCTGTATGACTTGCTCGGTGCTGCCCGGAACGACGGTGAGCAGGAGCAGCTTCAACGCAAGCTGAATGAAAAGCATCTTAGATTGCAATTGCTGATGGAACAGCGGGGGTTTAGCGGGAATAGCGTGTTTACGCAGTATGAGTCCAAGGTCAGGGAACGATTAACCCATGAGGAATAACAGAACAGCGCCAGCCTTTCTTCTCTTATTGAGGATGAAAGTGCTGGCGCTGATTGTTTATCAGGATATGAAGGAACGTAATTTGAATATTGCTCATGAATCCCTGATTTCGATGAATCGCAATCAGGATTCAAACAGCTGACGTTTGACATGTTCCGTTATTTTTATCGGGGCAGAAGATACTTTCGATAAGTCAAAAACAGGAATTAAATCCGCAGGGCGAACGGATTCCGGATGTTCCAGGAGACCGGCGGTCCAAGCCAGCCAGCCGATGATGCGCTCGGGCATGATGCCCTGGCCGCGAAGAAATGAGAGGCTAAGTCCGCGGGTTCTCTTGGCGAGCCTTCTGCCTTCCGCATCTACCATCAATGGGGTATGCGCAAACTGTGGCGGCTTGTAGCCTAACGCTTGGTATAAGAGAAGCTGACGTGGGGTGGAGTCTAGTAGATCGGCTCCTCGAAGTACATGGGTTATGCCCATTAACGCATCATCAACGACCACCGCGAGTTGATAGGAGATGATATCGTCTGCTCTGCGAACCACAAAGTCTCCCCCATCGGATAGCCGATAGGACTGCTCTCCGGCGATGCCATCAACAAAGGAAACGATGGTTTGCGGTACCTTCATCCGCAGCGAAGGCTTCTTATGAAGCGCTCTAAGCGCCGCTTCCTCCCGAGATAAATCTCTACAGGTTCCCGGGTAGCGGAGGCCTTCCGAGGCAATGCCGTGCGGTGCGCTGGCTGCAGCCGTTATGTCGGCCCGACTGCAATAGCAGGGGTACAGTTTATTCGATTCCTTCAGCCTTGTGATTTCCCGCTCGTATAACGCTTGGCGTGCCGCCTGATGATAAGGTCCGTAGGCCCCGGCAAGACCGGGACCTTCATCCCAATCCAAGCCGAGCCATTCCAGATCTCTCATCATCTCCACCGCAAGCTCCTGGCGAGAACGCTGCACATCGATATCTTCTATACGGAGTATATATTGTCCGTCCATACTCCTGATTTGCAGCCATCCAAGTAAAGCGGTCAACGCATTGCCGATGTGCATCTTTCCTGATGGCGTAGGGGCAAAGCGGCCGCGAAATGTGGCATGCAACTCCATACATTTCACCTTCCGACTACATGAATCTTGATGTTTATGTTTACATGGGAATGATATTCATATTGTATCGCAATTATATCGATACTTTCCAGCCGTGGCACAAGCAGCTCCCCTTGACGTACATCGGTTGTTTTATATAATTAAGGGATTATATTGATATTTGATAGGATAACGGAGATGTATCCATGACTGAATTACCGATTCACCGCATACTTCCACAATTGAAAATGGCTTTATCTACTGGAACCCATGCGGTTTTGATTGCTGAACCGGGTGCTGGGAAGACGACCCAGGTGCCCTTAGCATTTTTGAATGAAAGCTGGCTGGAAGGCAAGCGGATCATCATGCTGGAGCCCAGAAGAATTGCAGCGCGCTCGGCCGCGAGTTATATGGCATCCTCTTTGGGAGAGGCAGTTGGTGAGACGATCGGTTATCGCGTCCGAATGGACAGCAAGATCGGTCAGAACACTCGGATCGAAGTCGTGACGGAAGGGATCCTGACGCGCATGCTGCAGGATGATCCGGAATTGACCGGCATCGGTATGATTATATTCGACGAATTCCATGAACGAAATTTACAGGCCGATACCGGCCTGGCTTTTGCGATGGAATCCCAGTCGGTGCTGCGGGAAGACTTAAGGCTGCTCGTCATGTCCGCTACCCTTGAGGCTGAGCCAGTCGCGAGGCTTCTTGGCGATGCACCGGTCATCGTTAGCGAAGGGCGTGCTTTTCCAGTATCTACTCACTATGTACGCTCATTCTCTCTCGACGAGTTGCATAAAGGTGCAGCGAATGCCATCTTGCGGGCACTCTCCGAACAACAAGGCGATATCCTTGTATTTTTACCGGGCGCCCGTGAAATCAGGAAAACCGCTAACGAATTAGTAAGAACGGGTTTAAGCCAAGATGTCGTCATTCGGGAGTTATACAGCGCGCTTCCAGCGGAGAAGCAGGATGAAGCAATCAGACGCGATTCGAACGGGAGGCGTAAAATTGTACTCTCTACTAGCATTTCCGAGAGCAGTATTACGATCGAGGGAATCAAGACCGTTGTTGACAGCGGTTATATGCGCACGGAGGTGTTCTCGCCGAGAACGGGACTGCCGCAATTGATTACGAGACGGTTATCCCGGGCATCCGCGGATCAGAGAAGGGGAAGGGCCGGGCGCGTATCGGCTGGTGTATGTTATCGCTTATGGAGTGAGGAAGAGCATCGCCATCTGCCGGAAAGCACCATTCCGGCGATCCGTGAATCCGACCTGACGCCGCTGGCCTTGGAATTGGCGGTATGGGGGACGCGTGATCCGGAGCAGCTTGCCTGGCTGGATGCGCCGCCGCGACCAGCTCTTACGCAAGGACAAGCTTTGTTGAGGCAGCTGTCGGCTCTGGATGATTCGGGAAGTATCACCCAGCATGGCCGTGAGATGGCGCTGCTTGGGCTCCATCCGAGGCTGGCTCATATGCTGATAAGGGCACAGGAAATAGGTGAGGCGTCACTGGCCATCCGAATCGCTGTACTGCTTCAGGAGCGTGATATCATGAGCAGAGGTGAGGCCATACGGGATCAGGATTTGCGATCGCGTGTGGAGCGTCTACTGTTGTTTGAGCGCCAAGGTCAGCGATCGGCTGAGCAAGACATGACAAGTGAAGCCGTGCTCCAGCGGATGAAACAAGAGATCAGGAAACTGCATACACAGCTAAATGTCGCATATACGATAAGCGGGAACCTGAATTTCTGCGGCCTATTACTGTCGTTTGCCTACCCGGAACGGATTGCGAAGAACAGGGGAGGAAGCGGGTTTCTGATGCGCAGCGGCAGAGGTGTGAAATTGGTGTCGGTTCAGCCTATGAGCCGTGCCCAGTATATTGTGGTCGCTGCCGTTGATGATCAAGGCGCAGACGGGAATATTCAGCTTGCATCTGAAATGGATGAATTATGGCTTGATAAGTATTATTATGACGAGATGGAACAGCGTAAAGAGGTCGTATGGGATTCTGCTTCCGGCAGCATCAGGGCGAGGCAGAAGCTGATGCTTGGAGCCCTCGTTATCAAGGAACAAGCCTATTCGAATCCAACTGGGGAGGAAATAGCGCTAGCCCTGCTGCAAGGAATCAGGCAGGAGGGCCTTGGATTGTTGCAGTGGAGCAAGCCAGCACTGCAGCTGAGAGAGCGGCTGGCCTTTATGTTCCGGCATGATCCCGAGGGAAATTGGCCTGATGTTTCGGACGAGGGCCTGCTGAATCAAGCGGAGGAGTGGCTGCTCCCTTATTTGGAAGGGCTGCGGAATCGAAATGATATAAGACGTCTTGCTCCGGGAACGCTCTTGGAGCATATGCTTAGCTGGGAGCAAAAGCAGCAGCTTCAGAAGGAAGCGCCGACTCATATCAGGGTGCCGAGCGGGTCCTTGATCCCAGTTAACTACAGTGACCCTGAACAACCGTTCCTGGCTGTCCGCCTGCAGGAGATGTTCGGACTCCAGGATACGCCGCGGATTGCGGAGGGTCGGGTTGCGTTGACCTTGCATTTATTGTCACCCGCCCAAAGGCCCGTTCAGGTGACCTCGGATCTATCCAGTTTCTGGCGCAGCGGCTATTTCGAGGTGAAAAAAGACTTAAAGGGGAGATACCCTAAACATTATTGGCCTGATGATCCCATGGAGGCGACTGCAACCCATCGGACCCGGCCCAAGGCTTAACACAGCAGTGTCACGTTTAATTTCCCCCTCCGTCGGGTAATGTTAAATATAAACGACCACCGATAAGGAGGGTTTATCATGGAGAAGAAAATTGTTGGAGTATTCCGTTCGGAACAGGAAGCGGCTCAAGCCATCGAGCAGCTTCAACGGCATGGGATTCCGAACGATGCCATTTCCATTATAGCGAAGGATCAACGCGAAGCAGATATGATTGCCGAGCAGACGGGGACGATGGCACCTGAAGGGGTAGCTGCAGGTGCAGCAACAGGCGGCATACTCGGAGGTACGGCAGGTTTGCTGGCAGGACTCGGGGCTCTGGCTATTCCCGGCATCGGCCCGATTCTTGCCGCAGGACCTATAGCAGCGACGCTTACCGGCGCAGCAGTCGGTGCGGGAGCCGGCGGGTTGGTCGGTGGTTTTATCGGCCTTGGCATTCCGGAAGACGAGGCGAAAGAGTACGAGTCTCATATCGAGCAAGGACGGATTCTGGTATTGGTTGATGCTGATCAAGAAAATACAGGCATCTACGATATATTCCGCGATTATGATTACAGAAACGAGGGCCGTGCCGGAGCGGTAGATCTGGATCGGGACGACACGCTTCCGCCGCGAGGGACAACGCTGCTGTAAGGAAACATTAACCGGTTCCGAATGGAGCCGGTTTTTATATAGTTATCAACAACGTTCTGTCTTCTGTTAAGGTACTTTGATCGATGTGTTTCTTAAGATACATAACCATATAGATCAACCTTCGTTTTGCTTATAACATTAGGATCAGTAAATAATTGGATTACCCGATCAAGGGCAGTCTCCCTTACAATGAGGGGTGTTCACACGAAGTCAGACGAAGGGGGAGCAGTATGCCCAAAGAAAGAATACCGGAAATCGAGCGCCTGCGGGGAATTGCTTTTCTAGCCGTGGTCTTACAGCACTCCATTGCGCATTATTCTGTCGCGCCGGGAATGACGACAGGTGATGGTTTGATGATGGCAGTTCTTCTGATGGCGACGAAATTTGCTGTGCCCGTCTTTATTTTTATTACCGGCATGGTGCTGTTCTATAACGATAAAGGTCAGCTGCATTACGGAAGGTTCATCAAGAGGCGTTTTGGTGACATCTACGTTCCGTTTGCGGTTTGGACCTTGATTACTTTATTGATCAATCATAGGTTCAATCCTGCTGTCATTGAGGACTGGAAGTATCTTGGAGAAGTATGGCTAACCGGGAAATCGAGCTCGCATTTTTGGTACATCATTATGCTGTTTCAATTCTATCTGCTGTACCCGCTGTTCCGCTCTGCTATACTAGGAATCAAAGAAAGATGGGGCTGGAAGACGCAGCTTAAGATATTGGTCTTATCCGGACTATTGTACGTGGGTTTGACAGGAATGATTAGCGATATTGGCCAATGGATGGGGAGCTTGAATATCCCGGTATGGAGTGAGCTGTTCACAACCTACGCAGATCGGAACGCACTTTATTATTTCTTCTATTTTGCACTGGGGGCGGCAGCCGGTTTATACCATGATTCTTGGAAAAAATGGATTCAAAAGGCACGGCCGGCTATATGGCTCATCTTCGCATTTTTGTTCGGATGGATGCTCATGCAGGCCGTTAATGAACTTCGTTCCACTGCGAATGGCACAATCACGTTCTATTCCTTATCACTGCTTCGCCCGATGATGGCACTTTTCCTGATTAGCTCTATATTGGTCATGTACGATGTGGCCGGCTGGATATGCCGTCATGCCGGGGCGGGAGCGAATGCGCTTCTTGCCTCCATTGGGCTCTATTCGTATGGTGCCTACCTGATGCATCTTTTGACACTGCGTATAAGCTATGCAATCGATGAATCTTTGCTGATCAGCATGCACCCTCTGGTTCGGATACTCTCTTCATGGATCATCAGCGTGGGCTTGGCTTACGGTGCCACACGCTTGCTCGCCAAGCTGCCGTTCGGGAAGTGGCTTATCGGAATCGCTGGAACAAGAAAAAATGGCGGTCTTCGCCCATACGGCAAATCACACCCCACAACCGGTACATCCTCTGGGATGTGAATTAAACCCACCCTTGAGGGTGGGTTTTTTGTGATACCAACCCTTCGATCCACGCCAACAACCCAAAAAGCAACAGATGAAAAATCATATACTATATAAATTCAACATATGAAAAATTCACAACAACAAAAACATAGACGCCATCGCATCACTTTTATTCACCCAACACCCGACAACGTTTCAAGCTACGCCTTCTTGGTTTAAAAAGAGGGGGATGCTTCCTATTGTGCAAACTGGGAAACTGTGGGTTATAATTAGGTATATTATGGGACAAGTAGCTCGTGAAGGAGGAGGCGTCCAGATGGCATTTATGATCGCCCAGCGTGCTTTTATCAAAGTATATCTCATTACCATGGTGGAGCAGCAGCGCGGATATGGATATCAGATGCTGGAAGAACTGCGGCAAGAATTCAAGAGCCATGGGTATTCACCGCCGCAAAGCGAAATTTACCGGGCGCTGCATGAATTGGTGCAGGAGGGTGTACTATACCGTACCAAGCAGCTGAAAGGGAATGATCCGCGGGTCGATTTTCAAGAAATCGTTCTTTATCATTTTACCGATGACGGTGCCGAGAAAGCTAAACTCTACAAAAAACAGGTCAAAACAGATTTGGATCGATGTTTGGGGATCCTTCATAAAGCGGTAAACGATAATTTTTAAAAAACCATCGGAATGGAATGCAGCCAAAGGAGGAATGACCTCGTGAGCAAGAAACTGCGCTTTGGAATTATGAGTACTGCTCGGATTGCAAGAAATTCAATGATACCAGGCATATTGAAATCGGAACGCTGTGAAGTCGGGGCGGTCGCTAGCCGCAATGCAGAAAAAGCTAGTGAGCTTGCCGAGCGATATCATATCGGGAAATACTATGGATCCTATGACGAGCTTCTGGAGGACCCCGACATCGATGCGGTATATATTCCATTGCCGAATCACCTGCATAAGCCTTGGACCATCAAAGCGGCACAGGCCGGCAAGCATATCCTATGCGAAAAACCGGCAGCCCTGACCGAAGCGGATGTCCGTGAAATGGCTGAGGCTGCTAAAGCACACAACGTGCTGTTTGCCGAAGCCTTTATGTACCGATATCATCCGAAACACGCACGTGTACGCGAAATCATCGAAAGCGGCGAAATCGGTCAGCTTCGCGGAATTCACGGATCGTTCACCTTCAACAATGCGGAGGATAAAAGCAATGTTCGTTACAGCAAGGATATGGGCGGAGGCTCAATCTATGACGTGGGATGCTATCCCATCTCGGCGGCGCGAATGATTTATGGGCAGGAGCCCAAGGCTGTAACGGCCCATGCTTTTTTTTCTGAGGAGCATGACGGAGTGGACATGATGGTCCACGGAATGGTGGAATTTGAAGATGGACTGGGGCTTACCTTTGAGTGCGGGATGTGGACATATTCCCGATGCTCTTTAGAGATTGCGGGAACCGATGGCAGGATTGAGCTACCTTCAGCCTTTGGATGGGAGAGGATGGAGGACATGGCCCAGATCTGCGTTCATACGGCTAAGGGATCCCGTGAGGAGAAGGTAGGGATATACAACCACTTTGCACTGCAAGCGGATGCTATGGCAGCAGCCGTGATGGACGGCACGCCGCTGCCATATGGTCCGGAAGATGCCATCAGCAATGTCAGAGCCATTGAAGCGTGCCTTCAAGCAGCCAGATCCTCATCGCGAGTGGTCATTAAATAAAGAAGCAATACGGTCAAAATATCCGTTAGACCCAATAAATCGCCAACATGGCGGTTTATTTTTTTTTACCTATTGCATTCTTCTTCGAAATCATTAAAATAAACTTAACGATAAAATAATTTTAACGTAAATATTATTTTAATGAGTTGAAAAAGTTTAATGTTGTTATCCATTTAACGAAGAGGAGTAGGAAACCATGCAAAATGCCGCTGTTTTAGAAAAGCAAGGATTTGGTCAGCTCTTGAAAATCCGCCCCTACCTGATTTATTTATCTGCCCAGGCCATTACCCGATTCGGGGATTCCCTGGATTCCATCGCTTACAGCTGGATGGTCTATATGCTCACAGGTTCAGAACTATTAATGGGTACATTGTTCGCCTTTAATTTTTTGCCTGGGTTACTTTTTAGTTTGTTTACCGGGGCCTATGTAGACCGCTGGCCGAAGAAACTAGTGCTTGCCTTAACCTATCTTAGCCGCGGTATTGTGGTTTCGATAACAGCTTTTCTGTACGCTGTGGGTTCCCTTGAAGTCTGGCATTTGTTCCTGTTCACGTTTCTAAATTCAACCCTGGAATGCTTCTCCAGACCCGCCGAGACCTCCATCGTCCCCCGGTTGCTGCCCAAGGACAAACTGCTTGCAGGCAATTCTTTCTCAACTTCCGTAAGTCGGAGCGCAGAATTAATCGGTTTATCCATCGCCGGGGCCCTTATCGCTCTGATCGGAATTTCGGGAACGATCCTGATGGATGCCGTAACGTTTCTCATTGCCGCCACGATTATCGCTTTTATGCCGAATCCAGAGGCAGCCGAACAGGCTGAGGCCAAGGATGCCTCCACACAGACAGAGATGACTAAAACGGTGCTGGGCGACATTAAAGAGGCTCTGCTATTTGTGAAGCAGCATACGCTGCTCCTCATAACAACGATGCTCGCCATGATCAATAATTTCTGTTTGGCTCCCCTGAATGTACTGCAGCCGGTCTATGTCAAGGAGACCTTGGGTGCCGGAGCCGGAGGTTTGAGCGTATTAGGAACGGCCCTCCTGATCGGCATGATTTGCAGCGGGCTATGGATTGGACGTTACGGCAAGAGCTTCAAAAAAAGCACCTTGATCATGTCAGGCTCGATCATGCTCGGGATCGGATATTTTGCATTAGGGATTCCGGGGCATCTGCCGGCATGGCGCGTGGAGTCTGCAGCGGTCTGCATGTTTGTTGCCGGATTTGCCGTCTCTTTGCTTAGTGCCCCTATCTCGACGTATCTGATGGAGGTAACGCCGAGGCACATGCTGGGCAGAATTGGCGCCCTTATGTCGGTAGTATGCACGGCTGCCATTCCTGTCGGGAGCTTGATAACGGGACTTGTGGCGGAGCATCAATCCCCTCCTTTGCTCTTCTCGATCATGGGAATTATCATGATGTTACCCGTGATATTCCTCATTCGGAAGAAGAGTTTCCGTGCCATTTAAATCCTTCGCGTTTTGTAATTTCGGCATTGTCGGCCTATAATGGAAAGAAGCGAAAAATAACATGAAGCTGAGGTGTACGGTGTGGAAACGAAGGAACTGACTACACTGGAAGAGATCAAAATATATTCAGATCCATATCGGCTCCAGATTTTGAATGTATTGAATAAGATGGACCGTCCGGCAACGGTAAAGGAAGTCGCGGACAAGATCGGGGATGTGCCTGCTAAAGTTCATTATCATATGAAAAAGCTGGAGCGAATCGGACTGGTCAAGATCGTATCCACGAAGGAGATCAACGGTATCATTGCTAAATATTATGAGCCTTTTGTCGGGACGGTAAAGATCAAACGCGGGGCAGATTCCGACGAGCCGGTCATCAAGGAATTAATTCGATCTGAAACGAACAAATTATTATCCGAGCTGTTTGACCAGAATAGAGACCGTTTCTTCAAAAATATGAGTCAAGATGGCGAAACAACGTCCATGTTAACCAATACCACCTTGTATATGAGCGAAGATGAAGCGCGTGAGTTTTTTGTTGAGCTGGATAAAATGCTGACCCCTTATAAAAAGAAACGCGGGGAAGGTTACGATGAATATGAGTTTTTTGCTTCCAATGTTCGGACTCATAGAGAATCTTGATCACGCAAAGAAAGCTGGTACCTCAAGGTCAGGTACCAGCTTTCCCGTCTATTTTGCAAAATCAATTCATACATTCTTCTTATAATCGTCTTGTCCGGGTTTAATGGACATGCCGGGCGAAGTCGACGTACCGTAATCCTCAACGGCGTCCCACGCGCCAGCGTCATCAAATTTACCGTCGGCCGCCTGGCGGTTGACGCCAGCTCCAGAAGGGGGCGGGGTCATGACATCCTCTTCAACCGGCCGGTTGTCGTTGATATCTTTCCGAGGCGTATGATCGAGACAATAGGCCGTATAAGGCAAAGCTTCCAGCCGCTCGTACGGAATTTCTAGGCCGCACTCGGCACAGGTTCCGTATTCGCCCTGGTCCATTCGCTGCAAGGCAGACACGATCTGCTCCAATTCATGATCAAGCGTTTCCTGAATGGCCAGGTCCCGTCCGCGTTCGAAAACCTCGGTCCCTACGTCTGCGGGATGGTTATCTGCTGCGCTTAGTTCTCCCGTGGAGTCCCGAAGGGAATGGTCCCTGTTGGTTTCTTCGCGGGACTTCAATTGTTCTTCCAATCGTTCTTTATCACTGAGCAACCGTCGTTTAAGTTCACTGTATTGTTGTTTCGTCATCGTCGTCATATAAAAGTCGCTCCTCTCTTTCGCTAAGTACAAAATAAAGCTTCTTATGTAAAATCAATACCCGAAATCGATTGGTAACAATCACATGAATCATGGGAACGGCAGCCTATCGTTTTTGGAACATTCTCCAAAAAAGCCCCGGAGTGTTTTAATCCCGGTGCTTAATATGATATAAACAAAGATAGAGAGAGAAGGCTAAAAAAGTAGGGCTGCACCAATATTTGGAGGTAAATCATTATGGATGAACACATGAAACGCCGATTGGATAAACAGAAAAAGCTATTTCGGCAACTAGGCATTCAACTGGACGCTTTGTCTATCCATGAAAAGAATTTTTCGAATAAACTGCGGGGTTACGATCAGGAGGAAGTGGATTCCTTTCTGGATGAAGTGATTCAGGATTATGAGCGGTTTTATGCCACCATCTCCGATCTTATGGATAAATGGCAGGAGCAGCAAATCACGATTCGCGATCTTAGAGCTGGCGTTAAGCCGGAAGCAGAACGCCCGGCACTGAATCCGGAAGAGATTGAAGAGACGGTGGCGAAGCTGGAAGCTGACTTGCGTTTGCTTAAGAAGCAGATCCGTCCTGAACAAAGATTTTATATTGATTGATGTTATACGTTGCGAGCGAAATCATTACATAAGAAGCGTCCCTATAACAATAACCACACATGGCCGATCACCGGCTGCGTGTGGTTTTGTTGTTTGGGTGCCCGGTCATGAGTAAGGGTGGCGCCGGCATAGGCTCGTCCGAAGCGTCACTCTCCATCTTTTTGTGTAGCGGGACAGGTGCGATAAGCGCCTTCGAATGAGGTTTCGCGATCGTGCTATTACATTGCAGCGCTTCTGGACCCGTGAGGGTATAAGCCCAGACCGGGGCAATGTCCATTTGGTGTGGACGCTCGGTGTTATAGATCAATAGTAAGATCGTTCCAGGGGTTAACGCTGTTATCCAGTGACACCAATCGATCGGGGCGTGTATCACCTGACCGGGTACTAACTGATACACGAGATTCTGATGAGTATGCGGATCAACCAGGAAATAGCTGATTTCTCCGTGAATGACATAACACAATTCGTCCGTGTCCGGGTGGCTATGGGGAGAGAGGCCCTTGCCGCGTTCAAGGTGAATTTCTGACATCATCATGCCTTGAAGAAGGGGCAGCTCCAGTGACGACACATTCGCAACTCCGAGGCCCGCTATACGCTCAGCCTGTTTCCTGGGATGATAAACATGCCTCGTCAATGCAGTATCTCCGCAAGCGCTTTAAAGGTCATCATATGAGTGACTCCTCCTTTTTTAAGAATGAGATCTATAATGTTGTCCAAGCTTGATCCTCTATAATATATGCCCAAACGTGTATAAATCTGACTGCCTACGACTAAAGAATCATTGATGTCATCCAAACTGGTTTTGCTTGTAAACCATTTTCATAACAATTACTATGAGGATAGGAGCAGACTTAGACTGATAGATGACAAGGGAGGTTAGCCATTTGTCTAACAACCTGAAATTCAACATCCGCAGCAAGATTGTAGTCGGATATTTAATGATATTATTATGTCTTGGAGCTTTTCTCTGGATTGTATCAGACCGCATCTCTTCACTGCAGCAAGAGGCGGATTTTATAGAGAAGCATGATATCGAAGTACATAATCTTACGCACGAAATCGAGAAGAATTTACTTGAAATGGAAACTGGCCAAAGGGGTTATGTCATTACGGGGGATGATACCTATCTGGAGCCGTTCAACCAAGCGCTGTCGTCTTGGCAGATTAACTATAACAAGCTGTACAAGCTTGTTAGCGATAATTCGGAGCAAGCCAATCATCTGGAAAATATCAAGGAGAATATCAAGGAGTGGATCACCAACGCCGGTCAGCCTGCGGTCCAATTGAAGCAGCTCGGACAGGATGAGGAGGCTCTTCATTTCTTTATTAACGATCCCGGCCAGCAAGCCATGAACTCCATTCATGAGCTGTTCCTTTCGTTTAGAAGCAAGGAACGTGAACTGACAACCAGCAGGATCGAAGAGATGAAGGATAGCAATACCCATTTATTGTATACGATGTATCTCCTGTGGGCTGGAGCAGCGCTGATTACCATATGTGGGGCTTTGGTGATATCGAAGAGCATCGTAAGGCCGATCACTCAGGTAACTCATATCATCTCCGATATTGTCAAAGGCGGTAACCTCTCCCAACGGATTCATGTGCGATCCAATGATGAGGTCCGCCAGTTGGCGGACACAACCAACGAGCTTCTTGAACAAGTCGGCAGACAGAACTGGGCTAAGGATCATATTTCGGTTATGTCAACGCTCCTTCAATCGTCTGATCGCGTGGAGACAGCCGTACAGTTTTTCATTCATAAGCTGGCATTGATCATGAAGCTGCCGTACGGTGCTGTTTTTATTAACCGGGGGGGATCGGAACTGGTAAAGGCAGCTGCTTTTGCCGATCCGGATGGCGAGCCTTGGAACAAGGTCAGAGATCGCTTTTTGCCTGGTGAAGGTTTGGTGGGACAGTGCATGCTGGAACAGCGGATAATTATTCTGGACGATATCCCACCTAACTATGTGCGGATTGAATCAGGGCTGGGTGATGCTGAGCCTACCACGCTGCTGCTGGCGCCCGTTATGTTTGAAGGACAAGTGCTTGGTGTGATTGAATTAGCCAAGTTCAAGCCCTTCGATGAACTGGAAATTCAGCTGATCGAACAACTGAATTTCCAGCTTGGGGTAACCTTGAACTCGATTCAAAGCAAAATGGAAATCCAGCAATTGTATCATGAATCCCAAACGCTGAATGAGGAGCTTCAGAGTCAGACCGAAGAACTGCAGGCACAGACCGAGGAGCTGCAAACCCATTCCGCAGAAATGCATATGCTGAACGAACGATTAGGGGCCCAGAAGGAGGCCGCATTAATTGCAGCCGGCGAATTGGAAAAATATGCGAAAGAGCTGGAGAAGAGTTCGAAATATAAGTCTCAATTTCTGGCCAATATGTCCCATGAACTGCGGACACCGCTGAACAGCATGTTAATTCTTTCCCAGATTTTAGCTGAGAACAAGCAGGGGAACCTGACAGAGGAAGAGCAGCATTACGCTTCCGTCATTCATAATTCAGGCAGTGAATTGCTGAATTTAATCAATGATATTCTGGATCTGTCCAAGGTCGAGGCCGGAAAGATGCAGATCGAAATGGACTTGGTGAATTTGACGGAGCTCCCAGAACTGATGGAAGGATACTTCTCCAAAAGCGCGGAATCCAAAAATCTGGAATTTGAAATTGAGATGGCCGACGATTTACCTGACATGATGTACAGCGACGGGATGCGGCTTCATCAAATTCTGCGTAATTTGCTCTCGAATGCGATTAAGTTCACGGAGAGCGGCAGCGTTAAATTACGGGTGAAGAAGATGAATTCGATTGTAACCTCGGATTTTGCGATCAGTGGCGACGTTATTGCTTTTTCCGTTGAGGATACCGGCATCGGGATTGCCGCAGAACATCTTCAACCGATCTTCGAAGCGTTCCAGCAAGGCGAAGAGACCACGGCCAGAAGATTCGGGGGAACGGGCCTCGGCTTATCCATATCGCTGCATTTAGCGAAGCTGCTGGGCGGGTATATTACCGTGGAGAGCGAGGAAGGAATCGGGAGTACCTTTGTTTTATATTTACCGCTCATTACGGAAAATGGCACCAGCGAAAGTCTGTTTTTGCTGCCTGAAGTAGCTGCCACTTCGAGCAGTGCCAGTTGGAGTGATCTCCGAATGGAGGCGTTCGACATGGAAGTACCTAGCCGTCTGGAGTACAAAACCGTATTGATTGTTGATGATGATATTCGGAACGTGTACGGTTTGACCAATGTGCTGGAGAAACTCCAGATGACCGTGCATACTGCCCAGAACGGGTTCGAATGCTTGGAGATGTTATACAAACATCAAACCATTGATGCGGTGCTGCTGGATATGGTCATGCCGGAAATGGACGGAGTCGAAACGATGAAGCGGATTCGCGAGAACCCGGAATGGGCGGAACTTCCCATTATCGTGATGAGCTCCAACACGATGAGGGATACGGATCAGTTTCTTGCAGACGGCGCGAATGGATATCTTCACAAACCCATTCATATCCAAGAAGTGATCCATACGCTTCAACAATGGATCGGGATTTAAGGAAATCGACCGAATATTATTCCTGTGGCGTAGCTTAAGATGATGTCGTGATGTCGTATGTTGACGAATGCAAGACAATTGTTTTATGATGGATTCATAGCAGCAACATAAAGCGGCGTGTTACCTTAACAGGGCATGAGCCAAGAAGAGACAGCTTTCACATGGGGTCTTTTCTTGGTTTTTTTAATGTTTTGGGGAATAAGTATAGCAGCATTTCTTTGGACATGAATCCTTCGCCGTTTCACTGATTAAACTTAAAGGAAAGGGGGAAGTTTATGAGCGGGATCGAGTTGTTTACAGTCGTACGTGTTATTGGTAACAATGTCGTGATGGTCACCGGCGGTAAGAAAGAATCGGAATACGTCATCTTAGGCAAAGGCATTGGCTTCGGCGCCAAAGCAGGCGGAACGATCGCTTCGGATGATAAGCGGATTGAGAAGCTCTTCAGGCTGGAGGATCGGGAGCAGTGGAGTCAAGCTCACCATCTGCTGGAAGAATTTGATCCACAGGTGATGGAGATCACGGATCAGATACTCAATATCATTGGACAGGAATTTCCGGGCACATTAAATGACAAGGTGTACCTGGCACTTCCAAGCCATATCCAGTTTACGATATACAGAATCCGTAAAGGCATGGATATTATTAATCCTTTCCTTGAAGAAACCCGGATCAGCTTCCCAAAAGAATATGATATCGCAGCCAAGGCAGCGGAATTGATCGGCCAGACCTTCGATATCGAAGTTCCGGAGGATGAGATCGGCTTTTTGACCTATCATGTGTATTCTGCTGTCAGCCATGTGCCCGTAGGCCATCTGGTGAAGGCATCGAATGTGGTGGGAAGCCTGGTAAGGTATATTGAAGAGGAACGGCAGGTTGCTTTTGACCGGGGAAGCATGGATTATGTCCGTCTTCTGATGCATTTGAGGTTCTCGGTAGACCGTATGTTGAATCAAGAAATCCATGTGGATAATCCGTTCGCGGACCAGATCCGCTCCAAGTTCACAAATGAGTATGGTCTGGCTACACGCCTCGCAGGCATGATGGAGAAAGAACTCGGCAAGAAAGTACCTGAAGCGGAGGTTTGCTTTCTAGCGATGCATCTATATCGGCTCTTCACAGGCCGGCTACAGCAAAAGAATCAACCCAGGGAGGAATCTTAATATGTTTGATCGTTGGAAAAAGAAAAAAACAGCTACTGCCATTCAACTTATCGCACCATTGTCGGGTAAAGCGGTGCCTTTATCACAAGTGCCCGATGAGGCTTTTGCTGCTGGTCATATGGGCCAAGGCATTGCCATCGAGCCTTCCGAGGGCAAATTAATTGCGCCTTTTGACGGGACGGTTGCGCATGTCATCAAATCCAAGCATGCCGTGATGCTGGAGGATCCGGCGACCGGTTTGCAGTATTTATTCCACATCGGGATTAATACAGTCGGTTTGAAAGGTGAAGGTTTCACAAGCCATGTTCAAGCAGGCGATCAGGTGAAGTCGGGTCAGACGCTCATCGAATTCGACATGGCTGCAATCCAAGCCGCAGGTTACCCGACGATTACCCCGATTATTGTGACCAATGCGGATGAGGTGGCTTCCAAGGTTGACGGTCAGACCGGCAGTGTCGTGTCCGGCCAGGATCCTGTCATGACCATTGAATTGAAGTAGTTCAATTCCATAGGCGATTGATTGAAATATTGGTTATTGACAAAACAGGAAGACGTGAATTAAGATAACAACATCAAAAGAATACGTTTTAAGGCGTGTTACCATAAACATGGGCATGAGCCAAGAAGAAACGGACTATAACTTTTATAGTCACCGTGCTTCTTGGCTTTTTTTGTTGGTATAGAATCATTCATGGCATCCATGCCGCCTTAAAATGGTGAATACATGTACTACCAAGGAGGAGGATTTTCTGAGTCTTTTTGTTCCTTGATGGAAGGGAATAAATGGTTATTCATTCGACGCATTATGTAAACGGTTTCAGTAAAAGCTAAATTATTGAAGTTGAAAGGATGATTGACATGCTGGCTAAATTGCAAAAGCTGGGTAAGTCCCTTATGCTGCCGGTGGCCACCTTGCCTGCGGCGGGAATCTTGCAGGGGCTTGGATTGATCGACTATCAAAAGGATATACCTTTGGGAGCTCTCGGAGCTTTTCTGAATCAATATGTAACTCCGTTCATGACTTCCGGCGCCCTTGCCATTCTGGATAATTTGCCGATTATCTTTGCGATCGGCGTCGCGATCGGATTCGCCGGGGACGCCGTTGCGGGTCTATCCGCCCTTATTGGGTACATGGTGCTTACAAGAGTTCTGGAGCAAGTGCCGCTGCAAATGCCGTTTATACCGGATGATGTGAAGCTGAATATGGGCGTTCTTGGCGGGTTCTTTGTCGGTCTGTGGTCCGCCTACCTGTATAACAAATTCCACAACATTAAAATGCCGGATTGGTTGGGCTTCTTCGCGGGTAAACGCTTTGTTCCAATTATCACGGCAGCCTCCACGATGGTGCTCGCGGTGCTGATCGGCATGATTTGGAGCCCAGTCCAGGATGGCATTTCCGCCTTCGGCAACTGGGTTGTCGGCCTTGGAGGCATCGGATCGTTCATTTTCGGTACGGCCAACCGCTTGCTGATCCCTCTGGGTCTGCATCACGTATTAAACTCCATCGCATGGTTCCAGATCGGCGATTACACGAATGCCGCGGGCGAAGTCGTTCACGGCGACCTGTGGCGTTTCTTTGCGGGAGACCCGACGGCTGGTATGTTCATGTCCGGTTTCTTCCCGATCATGATGTTTGCGATGCCGGCTGCGGCGCTAGCGTTTATGCATACCGCCAAGCCGTCCAAACGCAAGCTTGTCGGCTCCATCTTTATCGGTTCGGCAGTGGCATCGTTCCTGACGGGGATCACGGAACCACTTGAATTCGCGTTCATGTTCATTGCTCCGGTATTGTATGTGGTGCATGCGATTTTGACAGGCCTTTCCGGATTGATCATGTATGTCCTTGATGTGCATTTGGGCTTCTCGTTCTCGGCAGGCCTGATCGACTACCTGGTGAATCTGAAGCTGTCTACCAATGCTTGGCTGCTCTTGCCGGTAGGCTTGGCTTTCGGTGTCGTTTACTATCTGCTGTTCAGAATCCTGATCGTCAAGCTGAACTTGAAAACGCCTGGACGCGAGGATGACGACGACTTGGATCCGGTTTCTGACGATGCTGATACAGCAGCGCCGTCCCCATCTGGCGCAGTATCCAATGAGTCCAAGGCGGCCAAGGTTCTGCAAAACATCGGCGGTGCGGATAATATTACCAGCATCGATGCTTGTATCACACGCCTGCGCCTCGTGGTTAAGGACGAGAAGGCTGTTAAGGATTCGGAGTTAAAGAAATTAGGCGCATCCGGTGTCATGCGTCTGGGTCAAGGCGCGGTTCAGGTCGTATTCGGACCGCAGGCTGAATCCATTAAGGACGACATCAAGGAAATTATGAAGAAATAAATGAACAACCAAAAGAAGCAGGCCGATAAAGGTCTGCTTCTTTTGGTTGTTATCACATTTCGGGGAACAGCAGCTAGTCCAGGAAGCCCCTTATCGGTTCAGGCTTTTGCGTTGTCCCCAGTATCGGATATTGACATCGATGTCAAACTCGAGCGACGTTTCGTCGTAGATATCCTTTTTCTCTTTCTCTAATTTCTTCCAGAGCTTCGGATCGATCCGGTACAATTGGAGACATAGCTCGTAGGGATCCGCGTGGATCAATGCTGCTTTATGGAAGGTATTATACAATTCTTTTCGCAGAGTATCTTCCGTTAGGCGCTTCATCTCCTTAATTCCCACCTTTTTGTACATATTCTGTACCGTCCCGATGATATTCAGCTTGATCCGATACGACGCATCATTTGGTTTACGGATAACTTCAATCGAGGATTGGGGCTTCTCCAGCCGTATGCTCCCGACGGCTTCGTCGTTGCCCCGAACAATGATGGCAGCGTGGGATTGAGGCGATGCTAACCAGCGGATGCCCAGCAGATCGGATCGTTTGAGCCAACCCATCAATTCCTTGTTCTTGATAAGAAAGCCGCCGTTCACTTCTAAAATCGGATGCTGCTTCAAATTTTCCGACCAATTTTGAGCCGAAATATGAAGGGAGGGCAATACGACGGTAGCGGCTTTTTCCCGGTAGAGACGAATAAAGTTCACGAATTGAATCGGACGTATAAACGAGAACTGGATATAGCTTTCTCTGGGTTCATGAAGCAGCGAATGCAGGGGTGAGAGCTGGAAGAACGGCGACACCGTAAAGAGATCCTCCATTTTATCCTGGGTGCCATAAATCCATTTCGTGTAACGGATTTCCTGCGAACGGTTGGTCAAATCGAACACTTGGGACAACTGCTTAGGTTTTAATACCGATTCCGAAAGGACCAAGGCCGTGACATGGCCCCAAGAGATCCGCTGCTGACTCGATGTATATAAATCGATCAGGGCTTCAGTCAAAGTGGTGCCGGTTCCTCGGCCGACCCAAATCGGCGCTTTCTCCGTTGGCTTGCTGCTTTCTTGTTTGGCAATCGTTGCGAAGTCCAGCATCTGCACATAGATAATATACTTGTCGTCCTTATAATCGACGCCCATAGCCGTAATATAGTTGATATCCTGAACTTCTTTGTTGTCCCAGCAGCCTGAGAGCAGCAAAGATACTATACATACGAGAATCCATGCCCGTTTCATAGCGCGCCGCCTTTTTTTCGTTTCCCCGGGACTCGCATGAGATTGCCCAAGATTTTGGATTTAGAGAAGGGGGAGAAGGGGGCAAGGTATGGCTGTCCGAAAGGGTTATGGTGGGCTGCATACTGAACGATGATGAAGACCGATATGAAGAAGCCGAATAACCCGAACAGGGAGGACAGGGTAAGGACAAAAAAGCGAAGAATCGTCTGAGAGACAACAAAATCCTGATTGGAGTGAGTGGAGCCCGCAACAAAGGCAAGTGCAGCGACTACCGTCATCGTCGGCGAGAAAAAGCCGCCCCGAATCGCAGCGTCACCGATGATGATACCCGAAACAACCGTAATGGTGGATGCAATGGGTGAGGGCATTTGCATGCCAGCTTCCCGCAGCAAGGTGAGCAGGAACAGAATGACCAGCATTTCGATTCCGGTCGGTATGGGCATTCCTAGCCGGGTGTTGGCAATGGTTGCGAGCAAGGGAAAAGGAATTTGATCCTGATGAAACGACATCAAAGTAATATAAAATCCTGGGAGCAGAACGGAGAGCAAGAATCCAACCAGCCTTAAAATTCTCCAAGGCATGACGAAATAAAACGGCATTTGGGGATCTTCCGCGGCAAACACCAGCTGCATGAAGCTGGCAGGCGCAATCAATATCACGGGACTTCCCTGCATAATAATGATTAAACGTCCGCGCGTTAAAGAATCGTATGCTAAATCCGTTCTGCCCGTATAATCGAACATCGGGAGGACCGTGAAGCGATAAGGCGATAAATGTTCTGCAAGCTCGCCGATGCCCACGGGAGGGTCCCCAGTGAAATGATTTAGTTTATCCACGACCTCCTTGACGGTCTCCGGTATCACCTTGTCCTTTAAATACATGATGCCGACGGAGGTTTTGCTCTTGTCGCCCAGCTTAAAGGAGGAGTAGACAAGCTCGGGAGATTTCAACCGTTTCCGTATAAGCGATACATTGATATCCAATTCCTCGACAAATCCGTCGCGAGGTCCTTTGACAGAGGTTACGGAGGCACTCTCTTCCGGTGCACGTGTAATACTTTTACTAGCGCTGTAAGAATACAGCTTGTTCTCCTTAGGAAAATACAACGCAACATAGCCAGAGTAAACAATATCATCGAACGATTCCATGTTGGACTCCGAAGAGTCCAGGGTAAGATGATAATCCAGAAGATTTGGATCGAACGGCTGCTTCTGGGGAACGGATAAATTCCATTCTTTGCTGATAACAGGCAGCAGAATCTTGGACATCATCTGCGGATCGCACATCATCGGATTGTAAACCATGATCGCCCATGGCAGCGTATCGCCTTCCGCACCCGGATAAGACGTGATATAGATGTCATCGGAATCGGCATAACGCTCTCGGAGTTGTTGTTCTGTTATGGTCATTGTTGAGATTCTCCTTTCGCTGAAGTCTGTTGTTGTTGTTGTTGTTGTTGTTGTGGCTTGCGGATCAAGAAGAACAAGAGCAGACTTAAGACGGTGATATAGACAGCGGATGCGGGCAAGAAGTAGTCGGCCATGGCATAGTACATTTTCAAATTGCTGATCGGTGAGGCACACAGAATGATCAGCAGCGTGGAGACGGCTAATACGCCAACACTTTGCCTGGACTTGGGAAGAACGGTTTCGCAGAGCAAAAAAATCGAAATCGAAATCGAGACATAAGCTCCGCTAAGCCATTGGAAAATCGATAAAAAATCGACATGCTCCACGAATTTTCCTAACTTTACGAGACGCCACTGTTCATAGGCAGGATAACGCTGAAGCTTCATTTCTTCGGGTCCAAATTCGGCAATGCCGCCGATCGTGGGTCCAAACGTGAGGAATACGAGAACAAGATGGATGAGCAGGATGGTAAGGAAACCGGGCTTTTTCTGCAGGTGAGGCCGCAGAAACAAGATCAAGATAAATTGGGACAGCCCCCCCAACATGGTCGGGATTCCGCTCAGCACCGGCATAAAGCCGCCCTCAAGTACAGGGAGCAAGTAACTGTAATTTTTCACTTTCAGGTTGGACAAGGATACGAATATGCCTAGCATTACAACGAAAGGAAGCAAGATTCCGGCTGAAACGCCGATGGTCTTTATGCCGTGATTTACGCTGACAAGACATAACACCACGAGTAACAACGCGGTAGCAATAACGGGAGTTTGGATCATATAGGTCGACTTTGTCCAATCGATAACTTCCTTTAAGGTATAAAAGGCAAAGGTGAAAAAATACAGACCGGACATACTCATCGCCAGTATTCGAGCGCCTCTGCCGCTGCTTTCGTCCAACGCTTGCGTGATAGAACGATTGCCGACCTTTTGAATGATCCGGTAAATAAGCAGAATCCAGGGCATGAATAATACGGCTGACACGATAATGGTGATCCAGGCATCCCGTCCGGATTTCTCCAGAAGCACAGGTATGATCATGACATGATTGGTCAAGCCGGCCGTAAGCATCATAATCATAAACGCCTGATTTGTTGGAATACCGCGAGCTCCTGACATCTGTGATCCCCCAATTCAGCTTTCTTTCGTTTAGGTTTCTCGGGGAACAACCAAAATATGCGAGAGCACCCAGCCACAGGCTGGATATGTGCTTAATTCCATGGCTTCTCTTTGCCATAAGGCATTTTTAGGTTGGGATCCGCGGTACATAAATCACGAAGGTTCCCTTCATAATAAGGAAAGTTTTGAACGAACCCATAACAATAATCTGGAGGACTGAACCGTGAACAAAGGGGCGAAGACGGAGGCAGGGAACTTGAGATGGTGGCAGCTATCGCTGCTGGGGGTTGCATCAACGATCGGCACAGGCTATTTTCTTGGATCCGCATTAGGTATCCGGCTTGGAGGACCGGCTTTTCTTCTTTCGATTATATTGGCGGCGACAGCCACCTTCTTTGTGTTTGATGTGCTGTCACGAATGACGGCCGACGATCCGCAGAAGGGCTCGTTCCGAACCTATGCCAAAAAAGCCTATGGCCGATGGGCAGGCTTTTCTACAGGGTGGATGTACTGGTGTTCCGAAGTGTTGATTATGGGGAGCCAGATGACGGCGCTTGCGATATTCTCGCGTTTTTGGTTTCCAGGCGTTCCGATGTGGATATTTGCGTCAGGTTTTGCCGTATTGGGACTGTTTGTCATATGGATCGGGAACAAAGGCTTCGACCGGTTGGAGAATGTATTGGCCGTGATTAAAGTCGCCGCGATTGTCATGTTTCTCGTTATTGCTGCTGCCGCTTTGATGGGGTGGTTAAAAGGAGGGACGAAGCCGCACGTTCCAGGCAGTTTCAATGCCTTTTTTCCGGCAGGTGGCATGGGCATGTGGTCGTCTCTAATTTTTGCATTTTATGCCTTTGGCGGAATTGAAGTCATGGGGGTCATGGCGATTCGCTTGAAGAATCCGAAGGAAGCGCCCAAAGCGGGTAGAGTGATGATTCTGCTGCTATCCATCGTATACGTACTTTCGATTGGCATGGCGGTGATTATGGTGGCTTGGAACCAATTCTCCACGACGAAAAGTCCCTTTGTTGTGGCGCTAAGCTCCTACCAGCTTCCTTTTATCCCGCATATATTTAATGCTGTATTGATTATAGCCGGTTTCTCAACCATGGTGGCTTCGCTGTATGCTGTGACCACGATGCTCGTTACGTTATCTGAAGATAAGGACGCTCCCAAGCTTTTTTCCAGGAAAAAATTTAAGCGGGATACGCCCATATACGCACTATCCCTTACAGCTATCGGATTGATTGTATCGATTGTGTTGTCTCTGCTCATGCCAGGCAAGATTTATGAGTATCTGACCACGGGTGCAGGACTAATGCTGCTGTATAACTGGTTCTTCATCCTCATATCGGCAGGCCGACTCATAGAGCTTACGGTTTGGGGCAAGATCAAAAGATACATCGGGATGCTTTTAATCGCGGGAGCGGTCAGTGGAACCGCACTGCACCCCACAAGTCGCCCGGGGCTCTGGATCAGTCTGGGGTTTATCCTGGTAATCGGTCTGGTTGTCCTATGCATGCGCGCCGTGTGGAAGAAATCCGGCCAAGGCCACGCCAGGGAGGCGGACAAGCCCAAGTTTCGTCCCAAACCAGCCCGTTAGAATATGAGCGGATATAGCAGGGCGAGAGCCCGAATTCCAAAATAGACGCCAAAGATGATCAACGAGATTCCGGAAAGAATGGAGACCAGGGAGAGCGCTCTATTGCTTAAATATCGGCGGAATACACTGCCGAGGGCAGCCATGAACAAATCCCATATCACAACCCCGGTGATGACGGCCACGCTGTAGAGAAACAGATTGGCGGATCCGTCGTCCGCTGCGGTTTTAACGAGAATTGAGCCATAGATGCCCAGCCAGAACAGGATCGTCATCGGATTGGACACGGACATGAGAAACCCGGAGAGCATGCTTTTCCACAACGAATCTTCATTGCTGTCTTGACTGATCGTCACTTTATTGGCATTCAGGATGCTTTCCAGCCCGGAATAGATAAGAACAAAGGCGCCGAACAGCCACAGGAAGGTCTGCATGAACGGTGTATTCAGAAAGTGAACAACGCCCAGGTAGACCAGGATCATATAAAGGATGTCCGCCAGGACCGCACCGATTCCGAACAGCCATGCATGCCAAAAACCTTTTTTGATCCCCTTGTCGAGCTGCGCTGCATTGACCGGGCCTACGGGGGCTGATAGAGAAAGTCCCAGAATCATGTAGCTTATAAAAATACTCATTGACTTCCACCTCTCGTCATGAACATAGATAAGAAAGCTTGTACCTTCATGCTCGTACATTGTATTCAGCACCAGGACAAACTAAAACTTATGATTGGAAATTTTTTCTGTCTGCAACAGACCAACAAAACCGCGCAGTTCACCTGCGCGGTTTTATTTGAATTCGTTTATTTGGTAGGATATAAATTAGTGTCAGAAAGCAGATATCCCAGCATTTCAAATCATGAAGAAGGGGTCAATCAAGATGAGTCATCCATTTCGGATTACGGTATTGTCAGACACCCATATGCCAAGAAAAGCGAAAGAGCTCCCAGCCTCGCTGCTTGAAGATGTAAGACATTCGGATCTTATTCTTCATGCAGGAGACTGGTCCAATTGGGAGCTCTATGAACAGCTTAGTCAATACGCTCCGGTGGAAGGAGTAGCCGGAAACGTTGACGACGAGCGGATCATAGAACGGTTAGGTTACAAGAAGCTGGTCGAAATCGAAGGCAAACGCATCGGTATTGTGCATGGGCACGGACAAGGAGGAACAACCCCCTCCCGGGCAAGGAAAGCTTTTGCTGACACGGAGGTGGACTGTATCTTGTTCGGTCACTCCCATATCCCGTTTAAAGAACATGAACAAGGGGTGCTGCTCTTCAATCCCGGTTCCGCCACGGATAAAAGGCGCCAGCCCAGGTACTCCTATGGGAGGATTCTCATCCTAAACGGAGCGTTGGAGGCGCATCATATTTTTTACGATCAGAAGTAACGTTTATGAAGGCGTTGGTAAAATCAGTAAGGGGTTGCCTGCTTTTGAAAGATCCCGTATGAGGTTAATTAATAGAAGTCCCCGATATGGTAAATCATGTGGATGAGAGGATTGTTATGTTAAAGGAAGAAAAGCATGAGCATGTGATTCAGGTTGGGCTGTCCGGATGGGGAGATCATGACAAGCTGTATGATGAAGGGGCGAGGCCTTCGGACAGGCTGGAAATGTACAGCCGACATTTTCCCATCGTGGAGATGGACAACTCGTTCTATGCCATACCTTCACCGGAACAAATGAATAAGTGGGCAGCTGCCGTCCCAGACCACTTTGGTTTTATTGTTAAAGCTTATCAAGGCATGACGGGTCATGCACGCGGCCAGGGCAAGGACAGATACCCGAGCGTCAAAACGATGTTTGATCATTTGCTCACGTCAGTCGAGGAATTGCGGGCTGCGGGCAAATTAAGAACCGTTCTTTTTCAATATCCGCCATGGTTCGGTTGCGAACGCAAACATGTGGACATTCTGAAGCGTACGCGGGAGTGGATGAAGGATGTTCCGATAGCGCTGGAATTTCGGCATCAGAGCTGGTATGCGCCGGAGTTTCGGGAGAAGACGCTTGAGTTTATGCGAAGCGAGGGCTGGATCCACAGCATTGCCGACGAGCCGCAAGCAGGCATTGGATCCGTACCGGTCGTGCTTGAGACATCGGGTACAGAGGCTGTGATGATCCGGATGCATGGACGTAACGCCGAAGGGTGGCACTCCAGCGGTCAGCCCAACTGGCGCGAGGTGCGATATTTATATCGTTACAGCTTAGAGGAATTGGAGCAGTGGAAGGAATGGATAGAGCAATTGCTTGAGAAGTCGAAGCAGTGCTGGATTATATTCAACAACAATTCGGGGGGCGATGCTTCCGACAACGCCAAACAGCTTCTCCAGCTGCTGGGGATGGATACCGGCCCCGAACCGCTGCGGCAGATGGACTGGCTGGAAGTGGATATTTTTTCAGATAAATGACTTTAATTGGAATCATGTACAGGGAAATGGGAGGGTCACGGACAAATCGTCAAAAAATTGACGCAAATTCATCTGTTTCTGAGATCATTATTATATATAAAGGGTATTTTCGGTATTGAGGCCAAGTGTATTATAATGTAATCGTAAGAAAACGTTTATTTAATGTAAAATGTAAAATTAGAAATTCCGTCCTTGAGCAATCAAAATAATCTGACGGAGGGAGTCAGCGATGAAGACCCTTGACAGAATGACAGAGGGACCTTGGCAGAAATATCACGGTCCGAACTTGGGGTACATTCAAGATCAGTATGAGAAGTTTTTGCAAGACCCGCAATCTGTGGAGCCAGGATACCGTGAGCTGTTCGCCAGCTGGGGACCGCCTCCATCTTTGGAAAACAATGAAAAGAAAGCGGATTCGCAGGGACAAGGTGTTAGCTACGACCCGCAATTACTGAAAAAAGGGGTAGCTGCCGGCAAACTGGTATGGAACATTAGAACCTACGGTCATCTGGCCGCCGACATTGATCCGATTGGAATTGGAAACGAAGCTGACACGCGTCTGCTTCAACCAGAAAGCTACCAACTCAGCCAAGCGGATTTGGCAGCCCTGCCTGCAGAGATCGTCTGGGAGGAGGCTCCTAGCGATATCAAGAATGGCTTAGAGGCAATCCAGCGGCTGTTACAACTATATACAGGCTCCATTGCCTATGAATTTAGCCACGTTCACGATGAAGAAGAACGCAAATGGCTCAATCAGCAGGCCGAATCGGGACGTTATTTGTCCGGCATGAGCGTAGACGAGCGCAAAGGGCTTTTGAAGAAGCTGCTTGAGGCCGAGCAATTCGAGGAATTCCTGCACCGTACGTTCGTAGGTGCGAAACGCTTCTCGGTTGAGGGCAACGAAGCACTCGTTCCGCTGCTTGACGAGATCGTTCGTCAAATGGCCGAAGTGGATGTTAACTCCATCCTCGTGGGAATGGCGCACCGCGGTCGTTTGAACGTCCTGGCTCATGTGCTGGGCAAGGATTACAGCAAGATTTTCTCGGAGTTCATGCACTCTCCGAATAAACATCTCGTTCCATCCGAAGGCTCCATGGGCATTAACTACGGCTGGACAGGTGACGTGAAGTATCACTTGGGTGCGGACCGTTATCTGAAGAAGGATGAAGCACGGCAGGTTCGCATTACCCTCGCGAACAATCCGAGTCACCTGGAATATGTCAATCCGGTGGTAGAGGGCTTTGCTCGTGCTGCTCAGGAGGATCGCAGTGAAGCGGGATATCCGAAGCAGGATGTAAACAAAGCGCTTAGCATTCAGATTCATGGTGATTCCGCGTTCCCTGGCGAAGGGATCGTGCCGGAAACCTTGAACTTTAATAAACTGCCGGCGTTCCGTACGGGCGGATCGATTCACATTATCGTGAATAACCGTATCGGATTCACGACGGAAGGCAGAGATTCCAGATCGACTCATTATGCGAGTGATTTGGCGAAAGGATATGAGATTCCGATTATCCACGTGAACGCGGATGATCCGGAAGCATGTATCGCGGTTGCTCGTCTTGCGAGCGATTATCGCAACAAGTTCAAGAAGAGCATTCTGATCGATCTTGTGGGCTACCGGAAATATGGCCACAACGAAACCGATGATCCGGAAACAACCCAGCCGCTGATCTATCAGAAGGTGAAGAATCATCCAACCGTCAGCACGATTTATATGAAGAAGCTGGTGGATGGAAACATTCTGACCCAAGAACAAGTGGATGGTCTGAAGAATAGCGTCCTGGAGGTCCTGAAGAATTCTTACGAGAGCGTGAAGTTGAAGGATCCTGTTGATCAGATCCTGCTTGGATTGAACGCTACGGACGGTAAATCCAAGACCGAAGCAGCTACGAATGTATCTGCAGAAGTGCTGCGCGGGATTAATCGCGAGCTCCTGCAGTGGCCGGAAGGCTTTACGGTATATCCGAAGCTTCAACGTATCCTCGAGCGCCGCAGCAACTCGCTCGACGAAGGCGAGAAGGTGGACTGGGGCCATGCCGAAACGCTGGCATTCGCTACGATTCTTGCAGACGGCAAGCCGATCCGGATTACGGGACAGGATGCTGAACGTGCAACATTTGCCCATCGTAACCTCGTGCTTCATGATGCGGTTAATGGGGAGACCTTCTGCCCGCTGCACCGGTTGCCGCAAGCTAAGGCTTCGTTCGCGATCCATAACAGCCCGTTAACCGAAGCAGCCGTTGTTGGATTTGAATATGGCTACAATGTGTACTCTCCTGAGACCTTGGTTATCTGGGAAGCGCAGTATGGCGATTTCGTTAACTGTGCCCAGGTCATCATTGACCAGTTCATCACAGCCGGCCGCTCGAAATGGAGACAGAAGTCCAGCTTGGTGATGCTGCTTCCTCACGGGTATGAAGGGAATGGTCCTGAGCACTCCAGTGCAAGATTGGAACGCTTCCTCCAGCTGAGTGGAGAAGACAACTGGACGGTTGCGAATCTGACTTCCGCTGCCCAGTATTTCCATCTGCTGCGCAAACAGGCTTCATTGACCGAAACGGAAGATGCTAGACCGCTGGTGATCATGGCTCCGAAGAGCTTGATCCGAAATCCACGCGTGGCATCGCCTGTGAACGCGTTCAGTGAGGGCGGTTTCCAGAAAGTGATGGAACAGCCGGGTCTTGGCCAATCACCGAAGAAGGTGGAACGCCTGGTGCTATGCTCGGGGAAAGTTGCGATCGATTTGGAGGACGCACTGGATAAACAGAAGGATCAGGATCAGTCCTGGATTCATATTCTTCGTGTGGAACAGCTGTATCCGTTCCCGAAAGAAGAAATTTCCCGTGTATTGCAGAAGTATCCGAACCTGAAAGAGATTCTGTGGGTTCAGGAAGAACCTCAGAACATGGGCAGCTGGAGCTTCATGGAACCAAGAATTCGTGAAATTGCACCTAAAGGCACAGAGGTCCGTTACAGCGGACGTCCTGAGCGTTCGAGCCCTGCTAGCGGCTATCAGGATGTTCATGCTTATGAGCAACAGACCATCATTTCTTTTGCCCTTAATCGTAAAACTATAAATCAAGAGATCTCATTGGGGAGGTAGCGGCTGTGAGCGAAATTACTGTACCAGCTATGGGCGAATCCATCACCGAAGGAACGATATTCAAATGGCACGTTAAAGAAGGGGATAGCGTTAACATCGGTGATGTGCTGCTCGAGTTAGAAACGGATAAGGTTAATCTTGAAATTAGCGCAGAGTCAGAAGGCGTTGTGGAAAAAATCCTTCGTCAAGAAGGGGAGAATGTAACGATCGGTGAAGTGATCGGTCAAATTTCTCCGCAGGAAGGCGTTGCAAGCGCACCGGCACCGAAGGCAGCTGAAGCTCCTGCATCCGCGCAAACGGCGGCTGCTCCGGCACCGGCGGCAGAAGCACCGAAGCCGCAAGCTCCGGTACCGGCTCAGAACGAGGAAGGAGCGGGTCTGACTGCATCGCCATCCGCACGCAAACTGGCTCGTGAACGCGGGATTGATCTGGACCAGGTACAGGGCCGCGACCCGATCGGTCGGATTTACCATGATGATGTGAAGAATCATAATGAAGCCAAGCAGCCTGCAGCACCAAGCAAGCCAGCAGCTTCCACAGCTGCACCGGCAGCACAAGCTCCGGCCGCTGAGTATGGAAAGCCGGTAGAACGCACACGCATGTCCCGCCGTCGTCAAACGATTGCGAATCGTTTGGTCGAAGCGCAGCATACGGCTGCCATGCTGACGACCTTCAATGAAGTGGATATGACAGCAATCCTGGATGTGCGCAAACGTCGTAAGCAAGCTTTCCAGGAGAAGCATGACGTAGGCCTCGGTTTCATGTCCTTCTTCACCAAAGCGGTTGTAGGTGCGTTGAAGAGGTTCCCGCATCTGAATGCCGAGATCGATGGCGATGATATTGTTGTGAAGAAATTCTATGATATCGGTATTGCGGTATCCGCGAAAGAAGGACTTGTTGTTCCGGTCGTTCGCGATGCTGATCGTCTTGGCTTTGCCGAGATTGAGAAAGAAATCGGCAACCTTGCTGCGAAGGCTCGCAATAATGCGCTGTCCTTGTCTGAGCTGCAAGGCGGTACATTTACGATCACGAATGGCGGTGTCTTCGGTTCGCTGTTGTCTACGCCGATCCTGAATACGCCTCAGGTGGGTATCCTCGGCATGCACAAAATCCAGCTTCGTCCGGTAGCTATTGATGCAGAGCGTATGGAGAATCGTCCTATGATGTATATCGCACTGTCCTATGATCATCGGATCGTTGATGGTTCCGAAGCGGTTCGCTTCCTGGTAACGGTTAAAGAGCTCCTTGAAGATCCAGAGTCGCTGCTGTTGGAAGGTTAATCATCCCAGCTTTGCGACATATTCATAATAAGAAGGCCGCATGGACATTGCCATGCGGCCTTCTTATATAAGCGATTATGATTTTGATTTATGGTTATCGTTTGGATCGGGGAGATCCCGAGGGTTCCAATTCTCAGCCTGAGGCTCCACATCCTGATGTTTCTTCACCTTGTCCCTTTGTTCCTGAGAGTCATTCTCCGTGTCCTGCTGATTGCGTACTTCCTCGCTGTTCGGTTGTTTCATGGGAATACCTCCTTCAGTCGATATAATACATACATACCCGGTATGACAAAAGACAAACAGGCATACGACGTCAAGTCATTTGATTTTCATGAGGGTTGAAGTTAACATGGTAACTGAAAGTACATTACATAAAACATGAAAATTATAGATAAATGAGAGGAGAGATAGGCATTATGGCGAATCCATCACAACGTACGCTGCTGTTTACAGGTGCGTATGCGGAAAACAACCAAAGCGGAGTATGCGTATATGAATTTAACGGGAATAGCGGCGAACTGAAGCTGCTTGATGAGGTATCCGGCATTAAGAATCCGACCTTTCTGAACGTAGACCCGGAAGCCAGACGTTTATATGCCATTGGCGAAATTACAGAGGAAGGCGGAAAGACAGGCGAGGTCATCAGCTTTGAGATAGACCCTATTGCCGGCAAGCTGACCGAACGGAACCGGGTTCGCAGTGTGAGCAGCTCTACTTGCCATATCCAGCGAGATGAAGCGAGTAAGCATCTGATTGTTTCGAGTTATCATGGAGGTTTGGTAGGCCTTCATGCAATCGGTACGGATGGACAAGCCGGTGAACTTCTGGATGAGAAGAAACACGCGGATCTCGTTTCTGTACGGGAAGATCAGCAATGCAGAGCGCATTCGGCGTTTTACAGTCCAGATGGTAGATTCGTGTTCGTACAGGACTTGGGACTGGATAAAATTCTCGCTTACACGGTAAATGAGAATACCCAAGAATTGAGCTTTCATGGCGAAACCCAGCTGGAAGCTGGCGTAGGCCCCCGTCATTTAGCGTTCCATCCAAGCGGTGCATACGCTTATGTCATCAACGAGTTGAATTCCAGTGTCACGGTGCTTCGCTACATCCCGAACGAGGGGCGTTTAGAAATACTGGAAACGATATCGACACTGCCTGCGGATTTTGACGGGGAGAGTTACTGCGCCGAGATTGCCGTGTCTGCGGACGGCAAAACGGTATACGGGTCTAACCGCGGACATGACAGCATTGTTGTATTCTCCGTGCATGAAGATACCGGTCGCTTAAGTCCGGTTCAATATATTTCGACAGAAGGCGGACACCCGCGTCATTTTGCTCTCATGCCTGGGGGCAAGTTCCTGGTTGTCGCCAATAGGGACGGGAATAATCTTGTATTGTTTGATGTGAATCCGGAAGACGGCAAGCTTGCCTTTACGGGATATACAGTCTCGCAATCCAAACCGGTGTGTGTAAAACCAGCGGTATTCCAGCTATAGGATCGGAAATGCAAGTCATCGATAGCGGATGATTTCAGAAATCGTTCCCACGGACTCTTGGTATGTTTACCATGATGAGTCGGGGAGCGATTTCTTTTTTATGGACTGAAGATTTTGGGCAGAGAGGAGATTAATTACGTATACGCATCATACACAGCTCGAGGCAGCCAAGATTCAGACACGGACTCGTTGGGTTATCTATAATCAGGAAAACTTAAACGAGGAGGTTGTGGCAATGTCAACAAATCAACGTTTGGATGGTAAAGTAGCCATCATTACCGGTGCTGGTTCCGGAATCGGCCAGGCCGCAGCCCTTCTATTGGCGGAGCAAGGAGCTAAACTGCTGTTGATCGATATTGATCGTGAACGCGTAGAGAAGGTGAAACAAACGATTGAACAAGGCGGGGGCGAAGCGCTGACCGGCAACTGCGATATTTCCAAGGCGGAATCGCTGAAGGATTGCTTCAGCCAAGCTGCCGAGAAGTGGGGAAAGATGGATATCGTGTTTGCGAATGCCGGCATCAATGGGACCAAGGCTCCAATCGAAATCATGGAGCTTGATGAATGGGATGCTACGATCAATACCAATCTAAGAGGAACGTTTGCCACGGTAAAATACGCCATTCCCTATTTGAAGGAGCATGGAGGCAGCATCATCATTACCAGCTCCATCAACGGTAACCGGGTGTTTACCGGCTTTGGTTTTTCAGCATACAGCACCACGAAGGCCGGACAGGTTGCTTTCATGAAGATGGCGGCTCTGGAGCTCGCACGTTATAAAATTCGGGTAAATGCCATTTGTCCCGGCGCGATTTCAACCAACATTGATGAGAGCACCATCGAGAAGCCAGAGCTCGACGAGGTGACGATCCCGATTGAATATCCGGAAGGTGACCAGCCGTTGGCGGACGGGCCGGGACAGCCATCACAGGTTGCCCAGCTTGTAGCATTTCTGGCCTCCGATGATGCTTCCCATATTACCGGCACTGAAATTTATATCGACGGAGCGGAATCCCTCATTCACTAACCTTCAACAAAGACCGATTTGACAAAACCGGGCGTTTTCCTCATAATGAATGAACGTATTGTCAAATTGAATAGTGGTGATGAAGATGGGGATGGGGATTGTCGTTGTGGAAATATGCGACAGCAACTTGATGAGTGCTTTGGAGCTTGAGCATCTTGAGGAATTGTATCCCGAAATCGCTGTCCTGCGGGCGGATTGCATGAATCTTTGCGGTCTGTGCAAGCTGCGGCCATATGCACTGGTGAATGGTAAACGTGTATTCGCGGCAACGACGGAAGAATGCGTCGAGAAGATCAAAGCTGCTATCGAAGCTGAATTGGCTGTTTTCCATGATATTTAATACGTCTGAATGCAGACGAGATCGTATAGTAAAAGGGCAAGGTGCGAGTGAATCGCACCTTGCCCTTTCGTTTGGGATAACTATTTATGGCTGGGTTTGGCTCAGGAAGCATTGTGGCTTGCAGCAACAATCTCTTCACACTCTGCAGAGCAGCAGCCATGATGAAGCTCCTCGCACTCTTCGCAGCATACATGCTGCAGATGGCAAGCGTCATTATCGCAGTTGATATACCGGTCTTCCGGCTTTCCGCAATGGTGGCATTTACCAACGATGATATCCTCGTCCGTTTGATTGATCGGTACGGCAATACGCTCATCAAATACATAACATTTCCCGTCGAACAGACGGCCTTGTACTTCAGGGTCTTTACCGTAGGTGACAATGCCGCCCTCAAGCTGGGCAACGTCTTTGAAGCCTTCCTTCAGCATGAAACCGGTCAGCTTCTCGCAGCGAATGCCCCCTGTGCAGTAAGTCAGGATGGTTTTATCCTTGTGCTCGCTCAGGTTCTCGCGAATCCACTCCGGAAACTCACGGAAGGATTGAACCTCTGGACGTATCGCATTGCGGAAGTGGCCGATATCGTATTCGTAGTCATTCCGACCGTCGATGACGATCACATCATCACGCTGCAAGTATTCATAGAATTCTTGAGGCGACAAACGGGTTCCGCTGATTTCATTAGGGTCCAGCTCATCCTCCACCCGGAAGGTAACGAGTTCTTCGCGGTGACGGACAAACATCTTCTTGAATGCGTGCCCTTCGGATGGGTCAATCTTAAACACCATGTCCGCAAATAGCGGGTTGGCGTGCATATCCTGCATATATTGCTCAGTTTGTTCAATCGTTCCGGATACCGTACCATTGATGCCTTCGGAGGCAACCAGGATACGTCCTTTGAGCCCAAGATCTTTGCAGTATTGCAGATGCTCGTCTTTGAACGCTTCAGGGTCCGGGATTTGAACAAATTTATAATAGAGAAGGATCTGATAGTTCTGTTGCTCTGACATGATTTAATCACCTGTTCTTTTATATATTCAGCCATACGTGTACCTATAGAATTGTAGTGAATTCACTCCACATAGTCAACTTAAATGTATAGAAAGTTTGCCATGATATGTGAATTTAAGGGGTTTCACGATTGCAGGAAAGCGGTTATGATGAAGGGGTGAGCTTGAGAACACTTTCAATTATTGGAGGCGTTGAACAGCATGGTACATATCGAGCAAAATGCACTCGTATTGTTTCAAGGCGACAGTATTACCGATTGCGGGCGAAATTACGAGGAGTCGGACAGTTTGGGGCATGGATATGCGCTGATGGCTGCTGCCCGGCTTGGTATGGAGCTGCCTTTGAAAAGGCTGCGTTTTGTAAACCGCGGAATCAGCGGTAACCGGGTTGTCGATTTACGGGGGCGCTGGGAGGAAGATTGCATTGACCTGGATCCGACATGGGTATCCATTCTGGTCGGTATTAATGAGACCGGCAGGAAGTATAACCGTGGTGAAGCAACGTCCGTGGAAGCCTACTATGAAGGGTATCGTGAGCTGCTTATCCAAACCCGCGAGTTAACCGGCGCGAATTTTATTCTCATGGAGCCGTTCTTGCTGCCTGTTACGGAAGCGAAGAAGGAATGGCGGGAGGATCTGGATCCCAAAATTCAGGCCGTTCGCGAATTATCGCGAGAATTTGAGACGCTGTACGTTCCGCTCGACGGCATTTTTGCTGCAGCCAGCTCCAAGATAGAGATGAGTTATTGGGCATCTGACGGTGTTCATCCTTCCCCGGCAGGTCATGCGCTCATGGCTGAAGCGTGGCTAGCGACGATGCAGGGCCGGTCCATTTTGTAGACGCTCCGGATTTTTTCTACTATATATATCATATTTCGTTTAGCTGACATCCCCGGAAGCGTGTAACGTCCGGGGATGTTCTTTATGTAAACCATTACATGCTTTATAAAATCTTGATTGACGAAAACAATTGGGTACATATAAAATGTTCATAATAGACCGTTGTTCAATAGGAACGACTTATTTTTTAACTTTAATGCTTTCGTCTATGAAAGCGGGGAAGCGTTGTCGCTTTATGTAGAAAATTATTGAAGCGGTTAACAAATGAGAGGGGAATCATGATGAAGAGAAAAATGTGGTTATCACTTACACTCTCCGCACTGCTGGTTACGGCTGTAGGATGCGGGGACAAGCCGGAAGGCGGCGGTACGAGTCAAACGGGAAGCGGCGGAGAAGCGGAGAAGAAATCCTATAGCATCGCTATTTCGCAGATCGTAGAGCATCCATCCTTGGATGCAACGCGGGAAGGCATTCTGGCAGCTTTAAAGGAAGCCGGAATTTCCGAGGAAGACAATACGCTGAAAATCGATTACAACAATGCGCAAGGCGATCAAGCGAACAACCTGTCGATTGGCCAGAAGCTGAAGGATACGAAGTCGGATCTGGTGGTCGCTATCGCAACCCCGTCTGCGCAGGCAGTGGCTGAGAACGTGAAGGAAAAGCCGGTGCTGTTCGCAGCGGTGACCGATCCGCTAGACGCGAAGCTGGTGAGCGACTTGCAGAAGCCAGGTGGCAACGTCACCGGGGCATCGGATACGAATCCGGAGGCAGCTAAACAGCTGATGGATTTCATCAGCACGAACTTCCCGGACGTGAAGAAAATCGGTCTTGTTATTAATGAAGGGGAAGCCAATGCAGTAGTTATGGCAAAGACGGCTGAAGAGGCGCTTGCCGAGCATGGCATCGAGCTGGTTAAGGCGGCTGTTACAAACACTTCGGAAGTGAAACAGGCGGCAGAGTCGTTAGTCGGGAAGGTAGATGCGTACTATATCACGTTGGATAACGTTGTGGTCAGCGGCGTTGACGCGATTATCCAAACGGCACAAAAGAATAAAATTCCGTTCTTCTCCAGTGACCGCGATACGGTGGAGAAGGGGGCTTTTGCAACCGTCGGATTCAAGTATTACGACCACGGCTATCAGGTTGGACAGATGGCTGTAGAGATCCTGAAAAACGGCAAGAATCCGGCGGACATGGAAGTGACGAAGCCGGATAAGCTGGATCTGATCTTGAACACGAAGGTTGCGGCTGACTATGGTATTGAAGTGACCGACGCCATGAAACAGGAAGTCAAAGACCCGGACAACAACATCATCGAGTAACTGTAAGGCGCGGAGATAACAGCCCGCGCCTTACTTCTTAATCCTTAAGGAGGTCAATGACATGCTGGATTTCGTGATGAGGCTGGATGGTCCGATTGAATTGGGGCTGCTGTATGCGCTAATGGCACTCGGCGTATATATCACGTTCCGAATTTTGGATTTTCCGGACTTAACAGTGGATGGAAGTTTTACGACAGGCGCAGCGATTGCAGCGATTCTGATTACCAACGGTGTGAATCCATGGCTTGCTACGCTGGCTGCGTTTGCCGGAGGTATGTTAGCCGGTATCTGTACAGGCCTGCTGCATACCAAAGGTAAGATCAACGGTTTGCTGTCAGGCATTATTATGATGATTGCCCTGTATTCGATTAATATGAGGATTATGGGTAAGCCGAATATTTCGTTGAGCCAGGAAGCGAATATCTTCGGATCGATTGATCCGATCTATATTATGTTAGTGATTGTGATCATCGGCAAGCTGCTGCTCGATGCATTCTTCCGCACGGATCTGGGTCTTGCACTGCGCGCGACAGGGGACAACAAGCGGATGATCCGCAGCTTTGGTGCGAACACGGACACCACAACCATTCTGGGGCTCAGCATTTCAAACGGTCTAGTCGCCTTATCTGGCGCAGTTGTTGCCCAGCAATCCAGTTTTGCCGACATTAGCTCCGGTATCGGGATGATTGTTATTGGTTTAGCATCCGTAATTATTGGCGAAGCCGTGCTTGGGACCGGTTCGGTATTCAGGACAACGCTGGCTGTAGTCTGCGGTTCGATTATCTATCGGATTGTTGTTGCTGCTGCGTACGAGATTGAATGGCTGGAAGCTTCGGATTTAAAACTGATCACCGCGATCATCGTCATTATCGCTCTCGTGGTTCCGACCATCAATCGGGCGATGAAGCAGCGTTCACAGGCACGGAGGCGCTCAACCGAATTGTTAGCTACGCAAGGGAAGACCAAAGGAGGTGCGCTCTGATGCTTCAAATGAACCATGTGTCCAAGCTGTTTAATCCGGGAACGGTGGACGAGAAGATTGCCTTGATGGATGTTAATCTTCACTTGAAGCCGGGGGATTTCGTAACGGTTATCGGAAGTAATGGTGCAGGCAAATCCACGCTGATGAATATTATTTCCGGGGTAATGAAGCCGGATGCGGGTGAAGTGCGCATTGACGGCACTTCGATCAGTCATCTGCCGGAATTCCGTCGCAGCCGCTGGATCGGCCGGGTATTTCAGGATCCGATGGCGGGCACTGCGCCGCATATGACCATTGAAGAGAATCTCGCGATGGCTCATCGCCGCGGTCAGTCCCGTGGGCTCAGCATTGGCGTTACAGCCTCCAAGCGGGCGGGCTTCCGCAAGCATTTAGCGCGGCTCGGCATTGGACTTGAGGATCGGCTCCGGGCCAAAGTGGGGATGCTGTCCGGAGGGGAGCGTCAAGCGCTAAGCTTGCTGATGGCGACCTTCACGCAGCCGCAAATTCTGCTGTTGGATGAACATACGGCAGCGCTTGATCCGGCGCGTGCGGAGCTGATCACCCGGATTACCGATGACATCGTACGCGACATGAAGCTGACCACGCTCATGGTCACGCATAACATGGAGCAAGCCATCCGTCTTGGCAATCGCCTCATTATGATGGACAAAGGACGTATCATTCTGGATGTGAACGAAGAGCGCAAGAAATCGCTGACGGTGGAGCAGCTGCTCGGGGAATTTGAGCAGATTAGCGGCCATAAGCTGTCGGATGATCGTTTGGTTCTTGGGTAAGCATCTTGCGTTGAGACGGGAAACATGTTAACGAATATAACGCTAAGCCTTCAATCTTGACAGGCTTAGCGTTTTTTTATACGCTAATTTCTTTCTGGTCAGTCACCTGCCGAGGTCGGTTCATGATATGGCTGGTGTTGATTCCATCGCTTTTTGCATGGATTCCTGCTGACGTGTTAATGTTGGGTGAGCCACATCTTGTATCGGGAATAACATCAAGAGTGTGTTTTGAAATGCCTGACGACCGCTAAGCTTGAACTAGCGGACATTTGAATGTAGGAGGCTTATTTCTTCATGGTTGTTCATAAAGATAATCTGCAAATGAAAATATTGTTAGTGGAAGATGATAAAACGATTGCGTCCGGGCTGGAATATTCGCTGCAGCAAGATCGCTTTTCTACCGTTCTATGCCATGATGTCGTTTCTGCAAAAAAAGTGCTCACTGAAGATATAGATCAATTCGCTCTATGCTTATTTGATTTATCGCTTCCGGATGGAAGCGGTTATGAATTGTGCCAAATGGTGAAAGAACGACGAGATATTCCGGTCATCTTTTTAACGGCGATCGACGATGAGGTCAATGTCGTGATGGGGCTTGACATGGGAGCCGATGATTATATTACAAAGCCTTTTCGTATTCGCGAGCTTCTCTCGCGGATCAAGTCGGTCTTGCGGAGATACCATAAGTCGTCTCAGACCCAAGGGATCATTAACATGGACCAGGTTCGCATGAATACGCTGGAAGGAAAAGTGTATAAAAACGGCGCCGAAATTTCATTGACCGCTTTGGAGTATCGCTTATTGTTGATTTTTGGCAACCATATTGGACAAGTTCTCTCAAGAAATCAGCTTTTGGAGCAGATTTGGGACGTCGCAGGCGACTTCGTGAACGACAATACGCTAACGGTATATATCAAAAGGCTAAGGGAAAAGCTGGAGGATGATCCGCAGCATCCGACGATGATCAAAACGGTACGCGGTTTAGGTTATAAGGTTGGTGATTAGATGCTGCGTAATCGAGAGATCCGAATATTATTGTTCATCATGGGTTCAATCAGTTTAACGGGGGTCGTTGCCGCTGCTTTCATTTCGTCTGCTGCTGTGACGATTGTTTTTATCATGTCTATTTTACTTATGGGAACCAGTCTGTTATTCACGAGATGGAGATACCGCGAACTTGAAAACCTGTCCGTCTATTTGCGTGAAATTAACAGCGGCAATTATTCACTTGACGCTCGTGATAATCAAGAAGGCGAGCTTAGCATTTTAAAAAATGATATTTATAAAGTGACACTCATGCTATCAGAGCAGCGATCGCTTCTGCAGCGAGACAAAACGGGGCTGACGGATGCCATTTCCGATATCTCGCATCAGCTTAAAACGCCGCTTACCTCCATGACGGTGATGGCGGATTTGTTAAGCAAACCGGACCTGCCTCCAGCGAAAAGAGCGGAGTTCACCCGGAATATCGGTATTCAGCTTGAACGAATCGATTGGCTTGTTTCTTCTTTATTAAAGCTATCGAAAATCGAAGAAAAGACAATCCAGTTTAAAAAAGATCAAGTGTTTGTTCATAAGCTTATACAAAAGGCATTAGAACCGGTGTTGATTCCGATGGAAATCAAGGACCAAACGGTTTCCATCAAGGGCGATGACAGTGTCTCGTTTGTCGGTGATTTCAAATGGACGGCCGAAGCGATTATCAATATTTTGAAAAATGGCGTTGAGCACACGCATGAAGGCGGACTCATAGCCATTTCTTTTTCCGAAAATGCGCTATTTACGGAAATTATCATCGCTGATAACGGAAAAGGAATTCCAAAAGAAGATTTGCCTTATATTTTCAAACGTTTTTATAAAGGGAAAAATGCGAGCGAGGGGAGCATCGGTATTGGTCTTGCGATGGCTTACAGCATTATTGCAAGCCAGAACGGAGTGATCGATGTGACGAGCAGCAGCGACAAGGGTACGCAGTTTCGGATTAAATTTTATAAGCACGTGATTTAGCGGCACTCCGTAAGTGACTGAATTGTCACCTTCATCGTCACTGAAAAGTCATTTTAGACAGATACAATGATATTCAACAGATGAACGATGGAGGTACGACCATGCATTTGAAACAACAACGTAAAATTATTTTTGCTATCACGATATTCTACACCCTGTTTATTCTTTATTTTTTGTTTTTCGCTTTCGGCAGAGTAGGTAAGGTAGATCAAATCTCCGAGTACACCTTTATGTTTTTACCTGACAGTTTTTTCAGGGTGCCAAGTCTATCAGATCTTCTACATCCTACGCTGATGGATTTTGTGGGTTTCGGAAACATCGCAGCCTTTATCCCTTTTGGCATATTGATTCCGTTGTTATATCGGACTAGCTTTGTTCGCTTCATGACATTGTTCATCCTATCTATCCTTCTGCTGGAGACGATTCAGGCACTAACTTTCCTCGGCAGTTTCGACATGAACGACGTCATACAGAACTCAACGGGCGCAGCCATCGGGTTCGGGGCGTACAAACTTGGCTTTCGCGCGAAAAACATCTGGAGAATTATGGTTGCTTCAGGTATTTCCAGCGTTGTTTTGATGCTCGGGGTGTGGGGGATCTTCGGGGTGGTTGATCAAGTGTTCACCAAAGAGATGGGCCCCTTTGTGGCGATAAACGAATGGAAGGATAGTAACGGCAATCCATCAACGGGAACGAAACCGAACCGTCTTAAGATAGGCGGTCAAGACGTGGAACCCCAATATAATATGTACAGCATTGAAGGCAAAAACAAGGAAACGTACAGGTACACGTTAGGCAATAAGAAGGAGGTGTACCTCTTTTTGAATTATGGAATTCCCGATCAGGAGGATTCCCAAGGCAGCATTAGGGTTACCGCCGATGGACATGAGTACCTGACTGTATCTGTAGAAGCCGGACGCCATGAGCCGGATATGACCTCCATTTTTCTCCCACAGGCCAATGAGCTTACGATAACCATTGAGGGAAATGTAACCCTGTGGGATGTTGGATATAAAGAGATGGTATATAGCTGGAATTGAGCATGAAGGGAGGGAGATATGGCAATGGAAATTTTAAAGATAGATCATCTGTCTAAAATATACGGTAAAGGCGAATCGGCGGTAAAGGCGCTTGACGATGTTTCCTTTTCGGTTCGAAAAGGTGAATTTGTTGCGATCATTGGCCCGTCCGGATCGGGGAAATCCACGCTTCTGCACATGCTGGGCGGTGTGGATTTGCCGACGAGCGGCAAGGTCCTCGTAGAGGATACGGATATGTATAACTTGGACGAAACGCAGCTGGCTATCTTCAGGCGCAGACAAATCGGACTGATCTACCAGTTTTTCAATCTGATTCCCGTCTTGACGGTGGAAGAGAATATTACGCTCCCGCTCCTGCTTGATAACCAAAAGGTAGACAAGAAGCAGTTGGATGGTCTCGTGAAGACTTTGAATCTGCAGCGTCGCTTAAACCATCTGCCTAATCAATTATCAGGCGGACAGCAGCAAAGGGTGTCGATCGGCAGAGCCCTCATCAGTAATCCTGCCATTATGCTGGCGGACGAGCCGACCGGGAATCTGGACAGCAAGAATAGCAGCGAGATCATCGACTTATTGCAAATGTTGAATAAAACCTATCACCAGACATTGATCGTGATCACGCATGACGAACGAATCGCTTTGCAAGCTGACAGAGTCATTTCGATTGAAGACGGAAGGATTGCCAAAGACGAGGTGATTCGCCCTTGAATATTGTCAATAAACTCACCGTCAGACATTTGAGGCAAAACAAGAGACGAACGCTTGTAACCATCATAGGTGTCATCATGTCAGTTGCCATGGTGACGGCTGTTGCAACGCTTGGTTTTTCTTACTTGGATTTAATGAAAAGGCAAACCATCGCGGATGAAGGGGAATGGCATGTCCTATATCAAGATGTAAACAAGGAACAGCTTGCAGCGATAAAAAACGATGACGCAACCAAGACCCTTGCGATCACAAACGATCTTGGCTATGCCCCATTAGAAGGGGGACAAAATCCAAATAAGCCGTATTGGTTCATCAAGGCGTATGATGCACAAGGTTTAGCGCAATTTCCGATTGAATTGAGCAAGGGGCGTCTGCCGCAAACCGACAAGGAAGTTGTGATTTCTGAAGCCGCTGCGACAAACGCCAAGGTGAAATATGAAATCGGGGATCGTCTCACTCTCCGCGTCGGCGAACGATTCGAGGTAGGGAACGATCAACCGCTGGGTCAAACGGAATCCCTGCGTATGGTAGATAACGAAAAGAACGAAACGCTGCAACATATAAAGACAAGGGATTACACGGTCGTAGGCTTCATCAAGCCTCCCGTATGGGAACCGGCGTGGGCCCCGGGGTATACGACCATTAGCTATGTCGATGAAAACCTCATGGGGGCGAACGATCAAGTCCATGCGGCGGTAGTATTGCAAAAAGTCAATCAGTCTTTGTTCGCTCATGCAGAAAACCTGGCAGAGAACAACCAGATCGAAAAGGTCCAATATCATCACGATTTGCTGCATTATTATGGCGTCTCCAAAAGCGAAGCCTCGTACAGCACGATGTTCTCCTTATCGGTGATCCTGATGGCGGTCATTATGATCGGCTCGGTTTCGCTGATCTATAATGCTTTTGCAATTTCCGTCTCGGAACGTTCTCGCCATTTAGGGATGCTTGCAAGCGTGGGGGCTACGAAAAGGCAGAAGAGAAATTCGGTGTTTTTTGAGGGTGTCATCATTGGCTTGATCAGCATTCCCGTTGGGATCCTATGCGGTCTTGCCGGGATCGGCATTACCTTTCAGTTCATAAACGTTATCATTCAAGGGGCTTTAGGAATCACTGAAAGGCTAACGGTAATCGTCACGCCGTTATCGCTTTTGATTGCCTGCGCTGTTTCCATGTTGACGATTTTCATTTCGACGTATCTCCCGGCCGTCAAAGCATCCCGGATTTCCGCCATGGATGCGATTCGTCAAACAACCGATGTGAAGCTTACGGGCAAAAGCGTGGAAACGTCAAAATGGATTCGAAAGCTCTTCGGAATCGAAGCGGAGATCGGATTGAAAAACTTAAAAAGGAACAAGCGGAGATACCATGCCACCGTATTTTCGCTCGTGATCAGCATCGTTTTGTTTTTAACGGTATCATTTTTTACCGGTAATCTGAAACAATCCTTGGCCATGTCGCAGGAAGGCGTCAACTATGATATAGAACTATCTTACGGCAATGAAAAAAGAATAGACGATCGGTTGGTTCAGTCCATTGCATCCCTTTCGGATGTATCGGAATACAGCGTGATTCATGAATTGTATAGGAACGCTTGGATCGAAGAAGCGTCCATCGCCGATGAATTGCAGGAGGCGGTCAAGCAGGATAAGAGCATCCTGAAGGACGGAAAATATCCTTACGATATTAAAATCAATGCACTAAACGATTCGAACCTGCAAGCCTATGCCAAAGCAGTCGGCGCAGATTTCGAGTTACTGACGGATCCGGATCGTCCCGCCGCAATTGTGATCGATACCATCGATTATAAAGATATGGATACGGGAAAATACGTCCAAACGAAGGCTATTCATGCGAATGTCGGGCAAAGTCTCGATTTGACAACGATCCATGAGGAAACGGAACAAGAGACGGATGTAAGTAAAGTGTACATTGCGGCGTTGACGGATCAATCTCCGATGGGGATGAACTCAATCGGAACAGGCGGGTTAAATATCGTCGTCTCGGAACGAGTCCTGAATCAACTGGCAGACGATAAGAGTAGAGAGTTCGTTCAAACCTTTCTCTATCTGAAAAGTGCGGACCCGCTGAAAACGCAGCAGGAAATCGAAGAAATGAAAGAGCCTAATCTGCATGTGTACAATTTGTATCAATCCAGAAAACAGGAAGAACAGATGATACTATTGATGTCCGTCTTTTCTTATGGCTTTATCGTATTAATCTCAGTGATATGTATTGCGAATATTTTTAATACGATCGCAACGAGCATCTCGCTTCGAAAGCGGGAATTTGCGATGCTGAAATCCGTTGGAATGACGCCAAAAGGCTTTGCGAAAATGATGAACTACGAGAGTGTTTTTTATGGAGCCAAGTCGCTGCTGTTCGGGCTTCCTATCAGCTTCGTCGTGATGTATATGATCTATATGGCCTTTGCAAACAAATTTAGCTACGGATTCGTCCTCCCCTGGATGAGTATTCTATCTGTCATTGCCGCCGTATTTGTCATTGTCGGTTCTGCCATGCTATATTCCAGCGCGAAAGTAAAAAAGGAAAACATTATCGACGCGTTAAAGCAGGAGAGTATATAAAAGTGACCGGCTCTGACTTGAAGTGGAATGACAAGATAGTGTCAATCATCATCAGGATAAAATCATAAGGAGGACCTCGTCTTGGGGATCGATGAAATTTATATTAATCTACGTTTTTTATTGCTGCCGGTCATCGTAATTATCGGGATCGAATTCGTTCTAATCGGACTATATTATTACCTTTATTATAGAAAACAACAATCAGAGGGAAAGCCACGGATTCACATGAAAAAGCTTTTTCTCGGTGCCTTGTTCATCGGATATGTTGTTTTTGTGCTCGAGCTCACCATGTTCGGCCGCGGCCACTCCCATTTCTTGCAGATGAATCTCCATCCATTCAGCGGTTATATTGAAGCATGGAATAAGTATTCCTTACGTGATCTTCAGAATGGGTTATTTAATATCATCATGTTTATCCCGATGGGAATATTGCTGCCTTTCATCAGCCAAAAATGTAAAGCATTCAAGTGGCTGCTTCTGGTCGTTGTAAGTTCTACGCTATTTATTGAAACCTACCAGACGCTTACAGGCGCAGGGCTGTTTGAGCTTGATGATATCATAAACAACACGCTTGGTGGTATTTTTGGATATCAATTATACAGACTTGCTGCTTCCATTGTTCATAACAAAAGAATAAGAATGAAAAGCCTGCTGGGAAACCTGGCGATCCCTTTATTGATGGGTTTGTTATTTGTCGGCATAAATATCGTCTACTTTCAGCAGGAGTTCGGTAACCTGGCCATAAACTCGTTTACCAAATGGAATATGAAAGATGTTCATGTGACAACATCCCTTCAGCTAAGCTCGGCACCTGCAGTGGCCCCCGTCTACAAGAAAATCACTCAGCCGGAAGGAGTCGAAGCCCTGCTGCAGCAGAAGTTAGGATTATCTGAGTTGAAGGTTAAGGATCGGGATGGCGATCGTGAGGTTCTATTGAAAGATAAATCAGGAACACCATATACATTCTATCAATCCCAAGAGGGAAACTGGTCGTTAACCGAGAACAATGATACACCGGAGCGAGCTTCATTCAATGACCAAGAACTGCTATCACAAAAGGCCAGAACCATAATGGCCGATCTTGGCCTACTCCCTCAAGACGCTGATTTTACAGCATTGGATGGCGGGGAATATCAATGGTCCCTCCCGGATAAAGCGGGGTTAAACGAAAGTTATTGGACTGGCGAACTGTTACTCGCTCTTAAACAAGATGGCACTATCTACTCGATAAATAATGGGCTTCAAGAGAATCAATTTATGAAGGAAGTAGATATACGGTCTCCTGCAGAGGTATATGAGCGTATAAAGAATGGTGAATTTCCTCAAATCAAAAGAAATGCAATATTAAAGCCGGATCAACTCGTTATTAAAAAAGGTGACCAACTTGATATAACAGGGATTGAGCTATCATTCATTTATGACACAAAGAACTTCTATCAGCCTGTATACAGAGTAAACGGTGTATTTAATGGGGATACGAATTGGTTCACATTAATTCAGGCAAGAAGAAGCTAGGAGAGTATATCGTAGGTAATCGGCCCTGACATGATTGAAGTCAGGGCCGTTATTGTTGTCCAACTTTCAAAGCGTTTCCGAAAATTTCGGAGCGCTTTTTCTCATCGTAGTGATCAATATGACGATATATAAATAGTAAAGAAAAGTGTTGAATTTGGCATTTTTAAATTGTATTGGTTATTTTTTGTAAAAAAATGACGTATTTAAGTATTGACCGCTGGAATATTAATCAATATGATTACTGTATAGAGAGATATACTAATATTTGGGTTCTGATCCTAGAGGGTGGTGTTAGCTTGGAAAGGACAGCCACGATTCGCGAACAAATGGAAGAGTTTCTACATAAGAACGAAATGACGATTAATCGGTTTGCTGAGATATCGGGTGTCAATAGCGGCACGCTCAGCAACATTCTGAATGGGAACCGCCCGATTTCCATGCAGCAGTTAGACCGGATTACGTTAGGTATGGGTCTGGAAGAGGGTTATTTTTATGAGCTGTACATAGATGAATGCATTTTCCATGCTACGCCGGATTGGCGTCGTCTGGGTCCGTATCTTCACCGATGCGCTGAGCTGGGGAAGCTGGATTGTCTGGATAAGGCTGTCCGGATGACGATGGATAATATCTCTTATTCACCCTTACTCTTTGAAACGGCAGAGTTTTTTTTCAAAGAGGGAAAGCATGAAGCGGCCGTTCTGCTCTACAAAAGCGTGGCTGAGAGTGAACGATTTCAGCATTCGGAGCGGTTGGCTCTGTGTCAGTATCGGTTGTTTACGCTTGGGTTAGGCGATGATCAGGAGGTTAATTCAAGGGCTGCAGTATACTTTGAACCTTATATTGATAGATTAGATGAAGTATATCAATTGGATGCACTAGTTGATTTGATTAATGTAAATGGTTCTATACATCGTTGGGATAAAGTTGAGGAATTCGCTGAGCTAATGTTGCATAAAGCAATAATTGAGTATAAGTATATTGAGACAAAAAATCATATTGAGATAAAGAGGAAGAATCCACTTATTTTTTATATCCTATACGCACATTTATCATTAGAATATAGCTACAGTGAGCGTGGAGAATATGAAAAGGCACTATACTATGTATCACAATATGCTGATCCTTCATGGATAAGTAACGCTAATAATGAAGAACTACAAATTATTAACCAGTTTAAAGAGTGGGCAGTTGCTAACAGATATGTGTACCAGTTAATGGTCGGACAAGCTGAGGTTCTTTCTGAGTATATGGAATACGTCTCGACACGTGAAGACGAGATTTTTGTGGCAATGTGTAACATAATGATAGCGGCCAATCGACATAAATTTCAGGTAGATCATATCTTGGAAGATTACAAAGAATATTTAATCTATAAGCAACAACGAAATCACATAGGTAAAGTTAGTAAGCAAGTAACATTAGAGAGACATACGCGTTTATTGGCCGAATTAGGGATCTACTATATAAATTCGGAGCAATATGATAAAGGAATAGAATTTATATTGGAAAGTCTGGGGAGTTCCATTACAATTAATAGTAACAATGGCATGCTGAGATGCATGGGGTTATTCGAACAGTATCGTCATTTTTCATCTTTTGAATCACAAAAACGGTATACTAATTTAGTTAGCGAGGTGCAAAAATTAAATGAGAAAAAAATTGGTTTCTCTATTAGTTATGTTTAGTATCGTGTGGACATTTGCTGTTCCAACTTCAACGATTCATGCTGACAATAACAAAGAAATAGCGGTATTTTCAACTTTAACTCATGGATTTGGATCTGGCGGTACATAATTGTCTTTAAACTCGAACAGGTGGGTCATAGTAAGATGCTTCCGAGTCATCGGAGGCGTCTTTTATTATATCTTATAGAAATATTAAAGGCATGTTCAGTTCATCTACTATTGACCTAACGATTGTAAAATAATAGCATGTAATTAATTATTTACTATACTAATATTTGGTTTTCCATCTGGGGGTGTTGTTACTTGGAGACGACAGCCACGATTCGCGGAGAAATAGTTAGATATTTGCAGAATCATCGTATGACAATCAACCAATTTGCCAGGATATCGGGTATCAACAGCGGGACACTCAGTAATATCCTGAATGGAAATCGTCCCATGTCCATGCACCAGTTAGACCGGATTACCGAAGGGATGGGTCTGGAAGAGGGGCACTTTTACGAACTTTACATAACGGAAAGTATTTTTCATACCACTCCAGATTGGCGGAGGCTTGGACCTTTTCTTGAACGATGTGCGGAATTGGATAAATTGGACTGTTTGCATAAAGCTGCACGAATGACGATGGAAAATATTAACTACGCACCGATGCTTTTTGATATGGCGGAGACCTTATTCAACGAGGAGAAGCGTGAAGCGGCAGCTTTGTTATATGAATGTGTGGCTGAGTGTGAAAAGTTTCAGTATTCCGAACGGTTAGCTCTTTGTCAGTATCGATTATTCGTAATCGGATTAGGTGAGAATCAGGAAGAGAATTTACAAAAAGCAGTATACTTTGAACCCTATATCGATAGATTGGATGATATGTATCAATTGGATGCGTATGTTAAGCTGATTAATGTGAATATATCCTTACAGCGGTGGGATAAAATTGAAGCTCTTGGCAAAAGGATGGGACATAAAGCTAAAATTCATTATCAACAAAATAGAAATATTTTTGGTGCTTACGAATATCCAAAGAAACCCTTTATATTTTACATATTATATTCGTATTTAATTCAGGCCTCTTCGCATCAAGAACGTGGAGATTACGATAATGCATTTTATTATGTATCATTATATGAAAATCCTGATTGGATAAACAAACCTAGTGAGGAAGAATCACTGATTATGGAGCAGTTCAAGGAATGGGCTGAGGCTAATCGGTATATGTATGGTTTAATGAGCGGACAACCAGATGCTTTAAACCGGTACGTAGATTATGTGGACTCAAGGGAAGACGAGATTTTTTTGGCGCTATGTAATATTATGATCGCAGCCAATCGCTATCAACTACATATCGATCATATATTGGATCGGTATAAGGAGCATTTGGTTTTCAAAGAGAGGCAAAATCAGCTCGGAAAGGTTAACGATCAGGTCACAATAAACCGATACACCCGCCTCCTCGCCGAGTTAGGGATATACTATTTAAATGCTAAACAGTATGATCGGGGGTTATCCTACATCCTGGACAGCCTCGCGTACTCGATAAGAATCAAAAGTGATAACGGGATGCTGCGGTGCATGGGAATCTTCGAGCAGTTCCGTCAGTACGCATCCGAGGAAATACAGAAACGGTATAATGAATTCATTCGTGATGTCCAAAAATTATCCGTGTATGCTTGGAGCCCGCTTGTGTAGGGGGGAAATGCTAAATATAGATTTTTCTGGGGGTGTTGTTACTTGGAAACGACAGCCACAATTCGCGGTGAAATAGCTAGATATTTGCATGAACATGGTTTGACTATTAATCAGTTTTCGAAAATATCAAATATAAACAGTGGATCTTTGAGTAGTATACTTAACGGAAATCGCCCAATGTCGGTAAATCAATTAGATCGTATCACTACAAGTATAGGACATTCTGAAGGGTATTTTTACGACCGTTACATTTTTGAATGTATATTTCATACAACCCCTGACTGGAGGCGGCTAGGAGCTTTTCTTCAACGTTGTGCAGAGTTAGATAAACTGGATTGTCTGCAACTAGCAGCCCGTATGACGATGGAAAACATGATTTACGCACCGATGCTTTTCGAAACGGCGGAAGAGTTTTTCAATGAGGAAAAGTATAAGGCGGCAGCTATACTATATGAATGCGTTGCTGAAAGTGAAAAGTTCCAACACTCTGAAAGGCTTGCATTATGTCATTATCGGCTGTTTGGGTTGGGGCTAAGTGATAACATGGAAGCTAATTTACAATTGGCCGTAACTTTTGAGCATTATATTGATCGGTTGGATGAAGTTTACCAGTTAGAAGCTTATAGGAAGCTTATTAACGTTAATATTTCACTGCTTCGGTGGGATACGGTGGAAGTTCTTGCCGAAAGAATGGGTCTTAAGGCAAAAATAAAATATGAAAACAATTACAAATATGAACAAGAGAAGCCAGTTATATTTTACATATTATATTCGTATCTAATTCGAGCCAATGTCTGTCGTGAAGCAGGAAACTTTGATGAGGCATTAGGTTATCTCTCCATGTATGAATACACTAATTGGATAACAGCACCCACAGATGAAGAAACTTTAACTATTAATCAGTTTAAAGATTGGGCAAAAGCGAATCGTTACTATTATAAACTGATGGCTGGTCATTCTAGCATCCTACCTGAATATGTAAATTATGTTATCACAAGAAGAGATGAGATTTTTGCAGCCTTATGCAATATTGTAATAGCTGCTAATCGACATCACTTCAACATAGATCATATACTGGAACAGTTTCGTGATTACTTGGTACTTAAATTACAAAGAAACAAATTCGGAAAGGTTAGTGAGCAAATTACAATAAACCAATACACCCGCCTCCTCGCTGAGTTAGGGATATACTATTTGAATGCTAAACAGTATGATCGCGGGTTATCCTATATCCTGGATAGTCTCGAGTATTCGATCAGAATCAAAAGTGACAACGGGATGCTGCGGTGCATGGGAATCTTCGAGCAGTTCCGTCAGTACGCATCCGAGGAAATACAGAAACGGTATAATGAATTCATTCGCAATGTCCAAAAATTATCCGTGTATGCTTGGAGCCCGCTTGTGTAGGGCTCTATCTGTGCGTCTACAGGCTAATGCACAACGTTGAATCGGCGGCGGACTGGCCCTAAAAGCTGCCATGATAGCATCCCGAGGCTATGGCCTAATGCCCGGGTTTGTGATAAACTCGGATAAGTTTATTTTTACATATCGCTTGAAAGTAAGGAGTCCATGTCATGACATCAAGAACATCAATAGATCAAAACACAAATTCTGGAGGGCGCACATGGATGATGTTTGCAGGAATCATCCTTATTGCTATTAACTTGAGAGCGGCGATTACATCGGTCGGCCCGCTGATCGGGATCATTCGCGACGATACGGGAATCTCGAACACCTTGGCGGGTATGCTCACCACGCTGCCGCTATTAGCCTTTGCCCTGCTGTCGCCGATGGCACCGGCCATGGCCAAAAAATGGGGACTGGAGAATACCCTTTTGCTGAGTATGGTGGTGCTGACATTCGGAATCGGCATACGCTCGGTATCATCCCCATATACGCTGTTAATCGGAACCGCATTTCTTGGAATGGCCATAGCTGTAGGGAACGTGCTGCTTCCAAGTCTGGTCAAGCGGGATTTCCCGCGGCATATCGGATTGATGACGGGCACATACTCTGCCTCGATGAACCTGCTCGCCGCCATCGCATCCGGGATTAGCATTCCGCTGGCTACCCAAGCAGGGCTTGGTTGGCAAGGGTCCCTGCTCATTTGGGGTTCATTGTCCGTCTTGGCTCTGATTGTGTGGATCATCCAGCGCCGCAGTTCCGGAAAAACAGCTGAGGTCCGTTCGACTTCAACCAAACAACAGAGTGTGCTGAGGTCACCGCTTGCTTGGTACATTACTTTATTTATGGGACTTCAATCGTTTACGTTCTACGTGAACGTCTCATGGCTGCCCGAGATTCTGAGAAGCCAAGGCATGGATTATAGTGCTGCGGGATGGATGCTCTCGATTCTCCAATTTGTCAGCCTGCCATTTTCCTTCATTATTCCTGTTCTGGCTGGCCGGAATCCCAATCAGCGTATGCTGGTAACGATCTCTGCATTGTGCATGCTGACCGGATATGCAGGCTTATTTTCCGGCATGACTTCGTTGAATTTGCTGTGGGTGATGCTGGTAGGTATTTCAGGCGGGGCCAATTTCAGTTTATCCCTGATGTTCTTCACCCTTCGTACCAAAACGGCTCAAGAAGCTGCCGCGTTATCCGGAATGGCGCAGTCACTGGGTTATTTATTGGCCGCCGTCGGTCCGATGCTGATCGGGTTCCTGCATGATGCGACAGGAGGATGGAAGGTGCCGCTGGCGGTGCTGTCCGCCGTTGTTGTGGTGTTGTTCATCTTCGGTTTCGGGGCAGCGAAGCCGGGTTATCTCTCCGTGCCAAACGAAACGAAGCCGGAGGCTTAAAGGTATAGAAGTCACATTGTATTGACGCATACAGTAAGTATGATACTAAGAGCGATCCATGGAACAAAAGTTCTGTTGGGTCGCTCTTTTTTTAGAGCATGTCCGGTTTTCACTTGATAGCATTCAAAAAAATCTATAGATTTTACATAGCGTTTACATAAATGGGTAGATTGACAATGAGGACTTGGTATACTCTGAAATTTGATAAAAGATGATCTGTATACCTAAGGGTTAAACGGGTTACGAGGTTCTATTACATTACACCAAGCATATGGGGAGCGATGGATATTGAATCCGGAGACAGAGAAAGAACAAGTACAAGCTCAAGTCGGCAATAGGCAGCCCTCTGGCAGGTGGCGTGCCCTCAGCGAAACCTGGTGGACCGCTCTGCAGTTGGGACTCACATCGTTTGGCGGACCGATCGCACATCTTGGATACTTCCACCAGACTTATGTGCGGCGCAAACAATGGCTGGACGAAAAAAGTTATGCGGATCTGGTGGCCCTGGCCCAATTTCTTCCCGGACCGGCCAGCAGCCAAGTGGGCATTGGTGTTGGGATGATACGAGCGGGACTATGGGGCGGTATCGTCGCCTGGCTCGGCTTTACGTTACCATCCGTGCTTATGCTCATGATTTTCGCCTATCTGATGCAAACCTTCGATCCCGGCTCGGCAGGCTGGATTCAAGGGCTGAAAATTGTCGCAGTGGCCATCGTAGCTCAAGCGGTACTTGGGATGGCAGGAAAGCTGGCCTCAGGTCCCGTGCGGGCGGCCATAGCGTTAATAGCCATGGCAGTCGTTCTGCTGTGGCAGAGTCCCGTTTCTCAAGTGACGGTCATCGCGCTGGCCGGCATATCGGGACTGTGGTTGTTCAAGCGTCAAGCGAATGAAGAGGCAGCACCCGAGATCAAGATGCCGATCGGACGGAGAGCCGGACTCTTTTGCTTGGGCATGTTTGTCGTGTTATTAGTGGGTCTGCCGCTCCTTAAAGGGCTGACCGATAATGGTTGGGTAGCCATTGTGGACAGCTTCTACCGAGCCGGATCGCTTGTATTCGGCGGAGGGCACGTTGTTCTCCCGCTGCTGGAGAGTGAGACGGTATTGAACGGCTGGATGTCCAAAGAGGATTTCCTAACCGGTTACGGGGCAACACAAGCTGTACCCGGTCCGTTATTTACTTTTGCCGCTTACCTTGGGGTCTTGATTCAGGGGATACCCGGAGGTGTCGTTGCTATACTTGCGATCTTTTTGCCTGGATTTCTGCTCATCGTAGGGGCAATGCCGTTCTGGAACAGCATCCGCAGAAACCCTAAACTGCAAGGCGTGCTGACAGGCATGAATGCCGCAGTGGTCGGAATTCTGTTGGCCGCTTTGTACCATCCCATATGGACATCCTCCATCCATAGTCCGCTTGAATTTGTGATTGGCGCGGGTCTGTTCGGGATGCTGATGTTCTGGAAGAGCCCTCCGTGGCTTGTTGTGATTACCGGTGCATTAGCCGGACAGCTACTCCTGTGATTCATTGATTTTTAGACCTCGGCGCTTTGTGCCGGGGTCTATTTGATTTTTCAGGAGTAAATCACGGCCGATTGGTTAAATATTTAGGGTGTACCTCTCTTCTTGAAGTAAATCTTGATGCCAAGAGTTCCAGCCTTAATTCGATATAGAAATGAGTGGATAAACCTACATGTTGGATACCGAAGTGAAAGATTGCATTATCATAGGCGGCGGAATTGCAGGTCTGCAGGCGGCTATACAGCTGGGGCGGTATTCTGCCTACGATATCCTAGTGATCGACCGGGGAACGGGGCGTTCCACCATATGCAAGAGCTACCGCAACATCCTCGGATGGCCGGATGGGGTATCTGGTGAAGAGCTCAGGGGGCGGGGACGTCAGCAGGCGGAGTCTGTCGGCGTTACGTTTGCAGCCGATGATATCCGGAAAGCGGAACGGGATGAAGCGGAATATTTTGTGTTAACCGGTAAAGACGGCGTTCAATACAGGACCAAAACCTTGCTGCTCGCAACAGGCGTGATGGACCGTTTTCCCAAACTGCCAGGCCTGATGTCCACGCTGGGCACATCCGTCTTTGTATGCCCCGATTGCGATGGTTATGAAATTCAAGATCGTAAGACCGTCGTGATGGGATCGGGCGATCCCGGTGCCAGTATGGCCGTGCTGCTATCGGAGCGGACCAAGGATATCATCTACATCAATCATGAGCGGGAGCCGGCTTCTTCCGAGCATATGTCCCAATTGGCGGATTTAGGGATTCCGTATATAGAGAAAAAGGTGTCTGAAATTCGGGAGGAGGACGGCATCCTATCGGCCGTTGTGCTGGAGGATGGGAGCATCGTGCCCGCAGAGCGGGGGTTCATATCTTTTGGCGGGAATAGGATCTATTCCGAATTGGCCGAGCAGCTGGGGGCAGAGCTGGAGCACAACCGTCATGTCAAGACCGATCCAAGGTCCAAAATGACGAGTGTCGAGTTACTCTGGGCGGCCGGTGACCTGGGCGTCCATTCCGAATTAACTACCGTGGCGATGGGGGAAGGCGCGACGGCTGCGATCTGGATCAACAAGACATTAAAGAAGATGACTAGCGAAGCCGTTACATGAGGGTATAGAAATAGAACAGAACCATTAGAAAACCTCGGAACGATCCGGTTGATAAAGTATTCTAAAAAACCCGCCTGATCAGGCACGGCATGAGCGAGAATGGCCGGCGGATCAAGGCGGGTTTTGTTAAATGTACGCCGATCGGCATTTACAGACCGAATCGGGTGATATGCTCATCGAGTCTATACTTTTGCAGTAATTCGGTTTGCTTGGGACCGATCAGATCAAAGTGCGGGTAAGGTTGGCGGTAATGGATATATTTCGGATTAAGCCCGTTGGATACACACCAGTCCTCAAGGCGCTGGATGTTCGAGCAGCCTACTTTGGTTACGGTATGGAACTCCGGAAACCGCTTGTCGTACCAATAATGGGTCAAAAAAGCGATGTCGCCTTGTGCGACCTTCTGCTTCCATTGCTGCAATTCCTGTCTCGAGATGCCGAATGCCATGTTTGTCTCATCCTTATAAGTGTATTCATGCTTCTCATTATATCAGCATATACTTGACTGCACCTACTTGTTTTCCTAGCATGGCGCTGCCAAATACAAGCGTTATTTTTTACCGTTGATCGGATGGATATCGAAGAGGGGGATACGATATGATACTGGAATCAGCGATACTTTATATCAAACCGGGGCTGGCAAGCGAGTTTGAAAGTGTCTTTCGGGAAGTTTCCGGCGTTCTGTTAACGAAAAAGGGATATGTAAGCCATGAGCTTCACAAGTGCGTGGAGAACCGGGATGAATATATATTCCTCGTCCGTTGGAGCGGTATTAAGGATCGCCTGATCGGCTTCCGCGGACATCCGGATTATAAGCTATGGACTGCGTCACTGGAGCCGTTTTATGCCCGGCCGCCTGAGGTTAGGCATTATATCGATATCCGGATCGATAGCCGCGAGCAGGCTGAGGCGGAGCTGACGAAACTATTGATCCCGGAAAGCGGGACGGATTCAGCTTCCCATGAAGAGAGGACGGCAGAATAATCAGAGCTTAGTAATATCAGGTCGTACGTCAATAGGGTGCATTCTCGGAAGCTGTCCTTGGACGGCTTCTTGGCGTATCGGAGTGCGGGAGATCCGTAAATATCCTCATGGTAACGGAAAGAGAAGCCATATATGAGGCAATCGGTCTTATTTTGTCCCGAATAACAGGAATTATGGGATGTCATGACGAACTTTGTTGTTAAGTTAAACTACATAAGGGGTGGTTACAATCACTATAGATTATCATGGCGTTCGCCGTCTTGCCGACGACATTCGAGCAAACGTTTCCAAAGTTATGGTAGGTAAAGAGCAGCTGATTGACAGACTGTTTATTGCCATGGTCACTTCAGGTCATGTTCTGTTGGAAGATGTGCCGGGTACAGGTAAGACATTGCTGGCCAAATCCATCTCGAAGTCGATTGATTGCACGTTTAAGAGAGTACAGTTTACGCCGGATTTGCTGCCGTCGGATCTGAGCGGCATTTATTTCTATAATCAACAATCCGCGACGTTTGAATTCCGACCGGGGCCTCTGTTCACGAATATCCTTCTAGCCGATGAAATCAACCGGGCGACACCTCGTACGCAGTCCAGTCTATTGGAGTGCATGGAGGAACGCCAGATCAGCATTGACGGGGTAACCCATCAGCTGAAAGAACCGTTTCTGGTCATCGCGACGCAGAATCCGCTGGAACAGCAAGGAACGTTTCCGCTGCCGGAGGCACAGCTGGACCGCTTTCTGTTCAAACTGAATATGGGATACCCTACCTCAGAGGAAAGCGTGAATATTCTGAAGCGATTTAAAGAGGATCAGCCCTTGGAGTCTCTAATGGCAATTGCAACGTCTGAGCGGATCGTACAAGCCAGACATATCGTCAGCAAAGTACATGTCAGTGATGAGATGTTATCCTATATCGTTGCGCTTTCCGAGCATTCAAGAAGAGATGAAGCGGTTGCCTCCGGCGTAAGCCCAAGGGGCTGCCAAGCATTATTGAAGGCTGTGCAGGTACAAGCCGTCCTGAAGGGCAGGGAGTTTGTTACCCCTGATGATGTAAAAGATTTGGCTGTGCCGACATGGGCGCACCGGTTGAAGCTTCGAGGGACGCTCCACAGCCGCGGCGGCGCTGCCGCGGCGGAAGAAGTGATCGAACGGCTGCTGCAGCAGGTTCCCGTACCGACAGAAGAAGGCATTTCGTCGTAGGGGCGGATGGCGATGGGAGCCTATTGGATATTGTTAATCGCCGCAGTGGTCATCGTTGTTCAGGGCAAGCTTTTCAAACGGACGGCATTGAAAAGGCTGAACTACAGCCGTTCCTTCAAGGTGTCGACCTGTTATGAGGGAGATTCCGTGGAATTGATCGAAATCATTGAGAACCGCAAAGCATTGCCTGTACCCTGGTTAAGGGTAGAATCCCAATTTCGTTCGGGCCTGGCATTTGATAACCAATTGAACCTGGATATCAGTGAGGGGCAATTCAATCAGAACCACAAGAGCTTCTTCAGTCTTCTGCCTTGGACCAAAATCCTTCGCCGACATCGGATTATCGCTAAGCGCAGAGGTCTGTACAAGCTGGGAACGGTATCCATGACGACGGGTGATTTGGTCGGAATGGAGTCGATTGTCCAGAGCAAGACGTTGTCCGGTGGAATTATCGTGTACCCGATGCCGATGGATGTGTCGGACATGGCCCTCCCGGTCCAGACTTGGATGGGCGAAATGCTGGTCCGAAGATGGATCTTGGAGGATCCTTTCCTGATATCGGGCGTACGCGAATATCGCGACGGCGATCCGCTGAAGGATATTCAATGGAAAGCGACCGCACGGACGGGCACGCTGCAGGTCCACAGGCGGGATACCACAGCGGACAGCCGGCTCTTAATCTATCTGAATATAGAGGATCATGAGCAGATGTGGAGCAAAGCGACGCGGCCTGAGCCGATCGAGTATGGCATCCGCCTGGCGGCCGGCATTACAGCTCACTTATTGTCGCAGGGCATGGAGATCGGAATGGGGACGAATGGAACGCTTGGCGAGGATTCCACCGATGAGGCATTTGTCCCGGTTGCAGGCGGCATGACCCAGCAGCATCTGATATTTGAAATGCTGGCGAGACTGGAGCTGATCCGAAAGGCTTCTTTCCATGATTATCTGGCCCATGAGCTATCCCGACATGAAGAGGCAAGGGATATCCTGATTTTAAGCACTTACGTCAGCCCCAGGCTGGAAGAGATGTTTCAGCGATTTCGGGACAATGGGCACACGATTCAGGTATTTCCCCTCGGTGATGTGCCGACTCCTGCGAAGGAGGTGTCGGCATGACCTCTCGAGGTACTGGATTTATAAAGGCTTCTTTGCAGGGATTCGTGGAATGCGTACTCTATTTTCCGGTACTCTTTATTCCGGCTTTCTACCTGCTGCCTGAATCGTACCGCTGGGTATGGCCTGCCCTAGTATTAGGCGGGTACTTACTTGGCTATACAGGTGCGCAATGGTTCAAGCTGGATCGTCAGTTTAAGGCAACCTTATGGGCTTGCCTGGTTTCCATTGCGGTATCCATCGCATTTATAGGCGTCGATATTACCCTAGCTTATTTTATCCCCTTGATCTTTATTGCCAGTTATCGCGGAAGCCGAATGGAGCAGGTAAGCTGGAATCTGATGTTTCCGGGGACGTATTTCTTAATCGGTTTGATTGTGTACGGAGTCAGCAGTTTCATATTAAGTTTCATGGATTCGTTCCGTGGTGGAATATCGTCTCTGACCTGGATGGGGGCAGCCGCGTTAGGATTGACACTGTTGATTGTCAATCGGCAGTTGGTGTTGGATGAGACCCTGCCAGGCAATGATCAGCCCGTATTGGAACGGCGCGTGCTGCGCTACAATCGCTGGTTTATCATCGTATTGCTGCTTCTTGTTGCGGTCGTCGCTTTTCTACCGCAGCTGCAGCAATGGGTCTCTGATATGGCGCGGGGGATCGCTGCATGGATCTCCGGATGGTTCGGCTCCGGAGCGGAGCAGGCCCCGGAGCCGCCTTCGATGTCGGAGCCTCCGCCCGAAATGTCATTTCTCGATGAAGAAACCAAGCCGCCGAGTCCATGGATGAAAGTACTGGAGCAAGTGCTGATCTATGGCGTGTTCACCGTTATCGGGATCGGGATACTGTATGTTCTATTCAGGTTTGGCAAAATACTGCCTAAGCTGTATAGAAGATTCTCTGCATGGATGAACAGGATGATGAACAGACAGAACCTTCAGCCCTCGCTAGGTTATGAGGATGAAGTAGAGAATATTGAACATGACCCGGCATCCAAGCGGCTCAAACGGCTGTTGTCCGGCATGCGTATCGGCGGTAAGTTTCGGGCAGGAGAAGGATCGGAGCATTTGAATGAGAAAATTCGCCAAATGTATCGCATGATACTTTCCCGAAGTATCAGGGAAGGCTATAATTGGAAAGCGTCGCTAACACCGCGGGAAACCGAAAGCGATCTTAAGGAATGGGACGGGCGGAAGGAACGTATTCCACAATCCTTGATTCAGCTTTACGAGGAAGCCCGCTATGGTACCCGTACCATCACGGAAGAAGAAGTTAAACAGGTACGATTGGATAGGAAGCATACATGAGGAGTGAACATCTTGTCGGTACAAAAAGAAAGCAATGCTGTTATTCACTACGGAGATCCCGCGGTCACCGGGGGAGTCTCCGTCTTTGATAAGGAATTTGACAAGCTATTTTATTACGATGGAACGGATCTGGGTTTAACTTATCAACCGCAAGAGTCCACGTTTCGACTGTGGGCACCGACGGCTAGCGAGGCATACGTTCTCCTGTATCTGGATTGGCAGGCAGCAGAAGCCCGGCGGTTCGCGATGACTCGTGATGTGAAAGGAACTTGGCTGCTGAAAGTAGGAGAAAACCTTCAAGGCATGTTCTACACCTATCAGGTCCTTATCGGGGATCAATGGAACGAAGCTGTCGATCCCTATGCCGCCGCTGTAGGCGTCAATGGGGATCGTGCTTACATCTTGGATATGGCCTCGACCGATCCAGAACACTGGACAGAGGACAAACCGCCACTCCATAGTCCTCTAGATGCCGTGATCTATGAACTGCATGTTCGTGATTACACCATTCATCAAGACAGCGGAGTGAAGCATAAAGGCAAGTTTAAAGGTCTGGCGGAGACAGGTACCCGAGGTCCCGGAGGGATTCGTACAGGGCTTGATCATATTGTCGAGCTTGGGGCCACCCATGTGGAGCTGCTCCCGATCTACGATTTTGCAACGGAAAGCGTGGACGAAACCAGGCTTGATGAGCCGCAGTACAATTGGGGATACGACCCGAAGAACTACAATGCTCCCGAAGGCTCGTATGCTACGGATCCGTATGTGCCTGAGGTTCGGATTCGTGAACTGAAGCAGCTGATTCAGACATTCCACGATCAAGGCCTTCGAGTCATCATGGATGTAGTGTATAACCATGTATATGACGGGTATCTGATCAATTTCACGAAGCTGGTTCCCGGATATTACCTGCGCTATACGAAGGACGGCAAATTCTCCAACGGATCCGGGTGTGGTAATGACACGGCATCTGAACGTCCGATGATGCGGAAATTCATTGTGGAATCCGTCCTGCACTGGGTGAAGGAGTACCGAATTGACGGTTTCCGATTTGACCTGATGGGATTGCTGGATGTGGAGACGATGAATGAAATCCGGGCGCGCCTGGACGAGATCGATCCGGCTATCATCACGATCGGCGAAGGTTGGGTCATGAATACCGAGCTGGACGAGAAGAAACGCGCGAATCAACAGCAGGCACCGGTAATGCCGCGAATCGCTCATTTTAACGACGGTTTCCGCGATGCGGTCAAAGGAGACATCTTCCAGTTTGATTATAGAGGCTTTGTGAGCGGCGGAGATGGATATGAAGACAAGGTGAAGCAGGGCATCGTAGGCGGCATCCCGTATTCCGAAGATATCAAGGCGTTTTCTTCTGAGCCGGATCAGTGCGTAAACTATGTGGAGTGTCATGATAACCATACGCTATGGGACAAAATTATGCTGTCAACAAAAGGGGAGACTGATGCCATACGTCGCGATATGCACCGGCTGTCATCGGCCATGATTCTGACCAGTCAGGGAATCCCTTTCCTGCATGCGGGCCAAGAGTATTACCGTTCCAAGAACGGAGTGGAGAACAGCTACAATTCTAGTGATGAAGTGAATCGGCTGGACTGGGGTATGGCATCGAAGCACCAGGATGGCGTGAAATACATTCAACGGCTCGTTCAGCTCCGCAAGCAGCATCCGGCATTCAGATTAAGGGATGCTGCGTCGATTCGTAAGCATCTTCACTTTGAACGAAGTCCTGAGCATACTGTCGCTTACACGCTTCGTGATCATGCGGGCGGCGATCCACAGAAACATATCTATGTACTCTATTATGCCGCACGGAAAGAGTCCTCCCTGGCTTTACCTGAGCTGGGCGAATGGAAGATTCTGCTTGGCGAAGAGCATATTACGCGTTTAACCCGGAATTCTCTTGTTGTAAAAGGGATCGGTGCTGTCATTTTATCCTCTTAAATCAATACTGGCAGCGATTATTACCAAGAAATGAATAATGCCTGATTCTATGATCATCTGATATGCTGAAGGTATCAGATGATAGAATAGAATCGAGGCGTCCCTTTGAAGAAATATTTCCTGTCACTTTGTTTGCTGTTGTCATTTACACCGCTTTTTGGCCCTCTTCAGGCAACAGCGGCTCAAGCTCCTAGTCCGACCGATTTTCACGATATCTCGGCAAGCTTTGCAAAAGACGCGATCCATCGTCTAGCCAATAGAGGTATCGTAAGCGGGGATGGCACAGGAGCTTTTTTGCCGCGAAATCCGGTAACGCGGGCCGAATTCATGGCCATGGTTGCCAGAATGCTCAAGATGGAGCCCGTTCAGAATGATTTGTCCGCCTTTCAGGATGTATCCAAATCAGCTTGGTACTACGGCTGGATTCATGCAGGCCTTAATCTATCCATCGTGGAGGGGAACGGCTACAAGTTCTTTCCGAATGCTTCGATAACAAGACAAGAGGCCGCGGTCATGGTTATTCGTGCCATGAAAGAAAGTGGATATGATAACGGAAATACATCCGGCCTATATACGGATTCGGGTTCGATCGCGGAATGGGCTTGGAATGCGGTTGGCAAAGCGACGAATACAGGTTGGCTGCAAGGAAGCAAAGGGCAATTCAGACCGCAGGATCCGATCACCCGGGAAGAGACGGCAATGCTGCTGGATCGGGTCCTCCAATCGGGAAATGTGAAGTCCATGATCGATAGCCAGACACCTGCCAATATTCATATGGGCTGGTTATATAATGGTACAACGAAGCAATACATTTCCTATGCCAAACGGGCCGGCTTGAATGTTCTGGTACCGCGCTGGTACTACATGGAGGCTGACGGCAAGGTGACGGACCATACCGACAAGGAGCTGTTGAATTGGGCTCATAACAACAGTCGGCAGGTGTGGGCTATGGTGGGGAACCGTGGGAATGCGGAAGGAACTCACCAAGTTTTAAGCAGCGCACAGACCCGGAAGTCTGTCGTTGACCGTATTGCAGCGAATGTATCCCGGTATCGATTGGATGGGATCAATATTGATTTTGAGAACGTCATGCCTCAGGACCGGCAGAATCTGACGGCCTTTATCACGCAATTATCCATAGAGATGAGACGGCTTGGAGCCAAGTTATCCATCGATGTTTCACCTGATCTGAATACGGATTGGACGGCTGCATTCGATTACGCAACCCTTGGCACTCAGGTGGACTATATGGTGCTCATGAGTTATGACCAGCACTGGGGCGGTTCGCCCCAAGCGGGCTCCGTATCCTCGCTGCCATGGAGTGAATCCGCGCTGAGCAAGCTGCGGACCCAAGTGCCGGCTAAGAAGAGCATCATCGCGTATCCGCTGTACACGAGAGATTGGCAGATTGCTTCGTCGGTATCCTCGCAGGACATCAGTTTGGTTGAGCAAGGACATCGCATTCGCCTGAATAAGGCTTCATTCACATGGAATGAGAGCGTGGCGCAGTATGAAGCGGCTTATAATAGCGGCGGCATTCCGCATCGCATATGGACCGAGGAGTCCCGCTCTTTATCCCTGAAGCATCTGATGGCCGCCAAATATCAGATTGCCGGTTATGCTTATTGGTATCCGGGCGCCGAGACGACGGACGTATGGCAGGCCATTCATAATGCGGAGCGTTATGCTTATTATTCGTTCCAAATCTAAACATCCGATATGCCCGCATATCAAGACCAGCCTCAAAGCGTGAGGTTGGTCTTTTTTTTACTTGTAAAAAGGTTTTTCCGTGATACAATAGTTAAAATTTATATAGAATATTTTTCCTGTAGGAGTGATCATATGACCGTTCATGCCGAGGAACGTCTGAAGCAGCTGGGCATTAGCCTGCCTGAAGCCAGCACGCCAGCAGCCAAGTATGCCAACTATGTTGTCGTTAACGGGTTGATGTATGTTTCTGGTAAGGGTCCCCCAGGACAGCCAAGAGGGAAGCTCGGGGAGCATTATACAACAGAGCAGGGGTATGAATATGCGCGTCTGACCGGGATTGAAGTTCTGGCCGTATTAAGAGAAGGGCTGGGGTCACTTGATAAAGTGAAGCGCGTGGTTAAGGTTCAAGGCTTCGTTAACGCAACAACCGACTATGAGGAGCATCATAAGGTGCTGAATGGATTCTCGGACTTGATGCTAGAGGTGTTCGGGGACCAAGGGATTCACGCCAGATCCGTATTCGGAGCCGTATCCTTACGGGATCAGCTGCCCGTCATTGTAGATTCGATCTTTCAAGTGGAGGAATAGTCATGGCATTAGCATTAAGGGAGCTGCAGGTGAAGGAGGATGAAAGTCTGCTGCTCATGGTCCAGGAAATCGGCCAGGGCGGGAACGGCTTCGTTAATGGACTAAATAGCGGCAGCATGGAAGAGTTCGCTTCCAAGGTACAGCGCAATTACGAAATGGGCAGAGGCATCGATCTGCCGGATCAGTATGTTCCCCAGACGATATATTGGCTGTACGATAACGACAAGCCTGTAGGATATGGTAAGCTGAGACACCGCTTGAATGACAATCTGCTAGAGCTAGGGGGACATATCGGGTATGTCATCAGGCCGTCGGAGCGTGGGAAAGGATATGGCAAGCGGCTGCTGGCGGAGCTGGTCAAGAAAGCCAATGAGAAGAACATATACCGTGTCCTTCTGACCTGCGATGAATTCAACCTGGCTTCTCGTCGCATCATTGAAACGAATCACGGTGAGTTAAGTTCCATTACGAACGGGACGTGTAAATACTGGATTGAGACGGCTGCCTTGCACAACTAGTTGGAAGCATTGCCAATCAACATTTGCTTGGAGGGAGATAGGTAGAAGGAGAGGCGCGCTCCTCAACTTCTACTTATTTCTTTAACCAGTCGAACATTCGGTGGATCGCCGCTGCATGCTGCGGTGGCGGGAAATGATGCCCAAGCCCTTCGTACAGGTGGGCTTCGGGCTGGCGTCCCAGCTCTTGAAGCTTGTTCATCATCCGGTAACTATGTTCCACCAGGACCTGCTCGTCCCGCGTCCCATGGACAATTAGAACGGGACATTGAATTCGATCCGCATAATGGATTGGGGACCGAAGAAGGTATCGTTCCGGAAACTTGGTTGGCGTACCGCCAATGACGCGTTTCATCATCCTGCGCAGATCGATCCGTTCCTCATAGGTTTGCGTCAGGTCGGAGACACCGCTCCAGAGAATCATTTTGGATACATGTGGTGACAGAGCAGCTGCCACGGCAGCATTGATCGCACCGCGGGAAAAGCCCAACAGATGAATACGGCTGTTATCTATCCATGAAATGCGTGATAGCCATTCGATTGCAGTGATCACATCCATCGTATCGGCACCACCGAATTCATCCCTGCCCTCGCCGCCTTCGTTTCCGCGATAGGCCGGAGCAAACACGGCATATCCTTGCGCCGCGAATTCTTCGACCCACTTTAACCTTACCGCGCCGATCCGGCCTATGCCGCCGCGGCAATACAGGACCAGCGGCAGCTTAGGGGCAGTCGATCCTGAGAATCCTTCCCGGATAGTGTCCTTATTTAAGGAGCATGCCAGCGTGCCGGTTATTGTAACGCCGTGAATTGCGTTGAACGCTTCGGACATCTCATGGGCGCTCGAACGGGGCAGTTGCGGCGGCAGACCCAGATACCCCTTGACATGCAATCCCTCTGAGACATAGTCAATATGATAGATCATCGATGTGCTTCCTCCCGTGCTTATATCATCATGTTGTATCGAATAAGGGCGCTATTATCTAGTTGGAATCAAGTAAGTATAGTATGTTCTTTCGGTTGAAATCAAGAATGGGATGTAAGAAATTACAATTTGCCAAATAGCTAAATATCTGATAAATTATGATCTCGGGCATATCCATTGCTCATTGTCATGGCGGTCGTGGCGAAGGGGTTAACGCACCGGATTGTGGCTCCGGCATTCGTGGGTTCAAGTCCCATCGATCGCCCTCAAAAGTAAAGTATACATAATGAGAAGGAGAGCCGAGAGGCTCTCTTTTTTCGTGGTTATAACCAAGCAGATATAGATGCCAGGTCCTTCATAAGATGATATAATAATGTGGAAATCGAGGTGAATGAACATGGCAAAAAAGAAACAGAAGTCTCCCTTGCCGCGAACCGAAGCTGCCGATAAACCCGCAACGTTAAAGGATATGCTGGACCCTCAAGTTCTGGCGAAGTTGAAGGCAACAACCGAATCCTTGAAAGCCAATGAAGCCGAGCGGCTGGAGAAGGAAAGGCAGGAACGGGAAGCTGTGCGCAAGGCCGAACAGAAACGGCGCGACAATGATTTTGAATATTTACTGGAACACAGCGAGATGGATTGGAAAAAATATAAGTGACAGGCGGCGGTATGCTGTCTGTTTTTTTATTATCGTGGTCTGTCTTCTGTGATCTTACGCCGGGGGCGGGAGAGGTTTTTCTTGTAACGCAGGAACTTTCAACTTCCTGGGATCGGTTGTATAATAATGGAACCTATACACTGGACATACATACGGAGGAAGATGAAAGGATATGGAGCGTAGGCAGACTTTAAGGATCGGGATTGGCGGGGGTTCGGGCAGCGGCAAGACAACGCTAAGTCTTAAGCTCAAGGAGAGATTAAGCGAGTACCGGGTGGCCATCTTCCATATGGATAAATACTATAAGTCCGTTAGGCCCTTGGCCAAGGCGCCCTTCACCAATCAAATATTTGAGGATTTTAACCATCCGGATGCCGTCGATATCGAGCGTCTGACCGAGGACTATGAGCACGCCGTCCATAGTGGCGAATACGATGTAATCGTTGTTGAAGGATTTCTCCTGTATCAATTCGAATACCTTCGGAACTCGCTTGATTTGAAGCTGTTCGTAGACTGCCCCGCGGATGAAAGAATGCTTCGCAGGAACCGGTGGTTTATAGATAAGGGACACAGCGAGGAAAGTGTGCTTCAGGAATATTTGCAGCTTGTAAGATACAGGCACGATGAATATGTTGAGCCTACCCGCTGGCATGCGGATCTGGTGATGAATAGTTCCTTGGCGGGAAATCAAGGCGTCGAGGTTGTGACGGATTGGATTTTTACCAGATTACGGGAGAACAGAAAACAGCTTGGATAACTGGCGCGCCTGTACTCGGTATCGTAAACATCCTTCTTAGACCTTTCCATATTTATGCGAGGTGTTGATGTCATGCTGAAAGCGGGTTACAATAAGTAAGTTAGTATTCATGCTCGCTAGGAGGCGAAAAGAATGAAAGTTGAAATATGGTCGGATTTTATGTGTCCGTTCTGTTATATTGGCAAACGCCGTTTCGAATCGGCACTCGAGCAATTTCCTAATAAAGATCAGGTTGAAGTGGTATATCGCAGCTTTGAGCTTGATCCCAATGCATCGTATAAGGCCGGGGTTACCATGGACGAGATCTTGGCATCCAAATACGGCATGAGTATCGAGCAGGCCAAGGCTGCGAACGACAACGTGACCCAGCAAGCGGCAAGCGTCGGGCTTACTTATCACATGGATCGCGTCATCCCGGCCAACTCATTTGATGCTCACCGCCTGGTTCATTTTGCATCCGGGCATGGTAAAATGAAAGAAATGACGGAGCGGTTGTTCCGTGCATACTTTACAGACGGCGAGAATCTTGGTGATAAGAATCGGCTTGCTGATCTGGCAGCTGAAGTCGGCCTGGAGCGGAATCAGGCTGTGGCCGCGCTCGAGGGTGACGACTTCCAATCCGAAGTAAGGGCAGACGAAGCAGCAGCAACCAATTTGGGAATTCGGGGAGTGCCGTTTTTTGTGCTGGGAGGCAAATACGCCGTATCCGGCGCGCAGCCGCTGGAAGTGTTCACGGACGCTCTAGATAAAGCTTATCGTGAAGCGAATCCGCTAGTGATGATGAATGATTCGGACAGCAGCGACGGCATGTGCGCCGACGGATCATGCGATCTGCCGGGCAGCGCGAAATAAAACATACACAGCAAGTAAGAGCCCGAAGCATCAGTAAGCGATCTTCGGGCTCTTTTTATCACACGTTAAGGAGAACTAATCATTAATACATAGGAGGCAATATGCAGCATCTTCCATCTGAGGAACTTATCCATCGAATTCAGGATTCGGAAACGGATTATATGTTTGATCGAATGAAAGCAATCGAAGGTCGGACCGGAAATCCCGAAGGGGTCGAAATGAAGCGCTTCGGCCATGCGCTGTGCTTATACAGCAAGACGATGCCTTGGCTTTCTTTTAACACGGTGAAAGGACTGCGTTCAGAGGATCTATATAACCTGGATGATATCATCGACTTTTATCAATCGAGGGATCGCAAGTTCCAGTTCGAGATTGTTCCCGGCCTGGTGAATCAGGAAGTTCTGGCTGCGCTTGCCGATCGCGGATTCTATCAATCTGCTTTTCATAATGCCATGTATATGAACCCGCAGGAGCTGGAGGGGGTGCAAGGTAATGGAATTGTGATCAGAACAATAGACAAAGATGAATTTGAGGATTATGCTAAAGTTCATTGCCGTGGAACAGGATTGCCTGATCAAGGAATTCCATCTGTAGCCTCGAATAATCGTGTATTGTATTCACGACCGGGATGGAACTTCTATATGGCTTATGTCGAAGATGAGCCGGCCGCAGCTGGCGTCATGTACGTAAATCAATCGACAGCGTCACTAACATTTGCGGCAACACTCCCGGAGCATCGAAGACAGGGCTTGCAGCGGGAGCTGCTTCGCAGGAGAATACAGGAGGCGAAGCTTGCAGGGTGCGACCTTGTTGCCTCGCAGTGCGCTTTCTTATCGCAGAGCCATCGTAACATGGAATCGGTCGGCATGAAGCTGGGCTATGTTCGGACGACGTGGACCGAGCGCTAACCTGAAAGTTGAGCGGAGTAAGGCAGGTGGAGGCAGCCATGCAAGAACCTATGGATTTTCTTAACTTGGAATACTTACGACTAGGCTCTGATAGACAAAAGCAAGCAGCGATGGTTATAGACGAGCTTCGACTATGGGATCATTTGAAACCCTGCAACCCGATATTGGTGGGCACGATCCCTATCGGGATTGACATCGCTTCAAGCGATCTTGATATCATCTGCCATGTGACGGATTTTGCCCGTTTTGAGCGAGAGCTCAAGACGCGTTATAGCGAACTTGTTTTGAATTTCACATGCTCATCCCGTACGGTCAACAACATGGATCGAACGGTAGCGCGTTTTCGGTATAAAGGATGGGAATTCGAGATTTTTGCGCAGTCATTACCTTCTACGAAGCAGAATGGTTACCGTCATATGATCGTGGAATACAAGCTTCTGAAGCAACTCGGTGAAGCTGCAAGACAAAAGATCATCGAGCTGAAGAGGTTGGGTTACAAGACGGAGCCTGCCTTTGCGAAGCTGTTACATATCTCGGGCGATCCTTATGAAGAGCTATTGAAGATGTATCACTGGCCGGAGGATCGACTTGACGCCTATATGAAATCTTATATGGACAAGGAGAATGGATATGAGTGACAACCAGCAGCTGCTGAATGAGTATTCCGCGTGGATCGGCAAAGTGAGAGAGTTCGCGGAACAGGAAGAGGGGTATTGGAGCACCCCGATTGCAGAGGGGAAATGGACCGTACGTGATGTGGTATGCCATATCATGCGCTGGGATGAGTATTTTTACACTGAAGCCATTGCCAAAATCTCCACAGGGGATGCATTGACCGTCCGGCATGTGGATTATGACACGTTCAATGAAGAGTCGAGGCAATATGCCAAGACATTATCAACAGAAGCGCTGGTGGATCAGACGATAACCGCAAGGGAGAAGCTGATTCGGGCGATTGAAGCCATGCCTGAGACGTCATATGAGTTGCGGTACACGGACGGGGACGGGCATCCCTTTGAGGTGGCGCAATTTATGCGGGATTTCATCTGGCACGACAACCACCATCTGGCTCAGCTGAATCAGGTGCTTCAGGTCGGCTAGTCGGCAATACTTAGCAGAAATGGGTGAAGTCATTGAATGGCTACTTGGACATCATGTCTTACTTTACAGAGAGCAATCTGGAATGGTGGTTAGAACAATTTAGAGCTTTAGGCCCTCTGCCGGGCATCCTTCTGACTTTCCTGAAGTCTTTCATTCCACCGATGCCTACAATCGTGATCGTAGGTGTTAATGCGGCGGTGTATGGGCTTTGGGCAGGGTTTCTTTACTCCTGGATCGGTATGGTGGCAGGATGCTTAACGACCTTTCTCATCGTGCGCAAAATATCCGGTACGGCCCTGATCGAACGCTGGGCGAATAAACCTAAAGTTCAGCGTGGTATGCGCTGGATTCAGCGCAACGGATTCAGTTACGTTTTCCTGCTTGGCATACTTCCCGTAGGGCCGTTTGTCGCTGTCAATGTGGCCGCCGGGCTGGCCCGAATGAACCTGATGTCCTATCTGATGGCTGTAACCTTGGGCAAGGGCATTATGGTGTTCTGTGTCTCTTACATCGGTGCCAACCTGTCCGATTTTATTGCTGAACCTTTTAAATTGTTAGGTGTCCTTGCCTTTATCGTGCTGTCCTTGTGGGTCAGTCGGAAGCTGGATTCATATTTTATAAGAAAACAATCGGTTCAGGATCAACAAGCAGAGTTAGGCCCCATGAAATAGCCGGCTCCGTGATGGTTATTTAGGAACGGTTGAATTACCAGTACAGGTTATCGATTTACCTCAAGATTAAAGCGGGCGGTATGGGTGCATCATGGCCATATCGCCCTTTTTGCTTATCATGAGCTTATTTTTGCTGTATAATGGAAAAATAACCAGTACCAGCATGATTATAAAGGAGTAAGTGTTATGACCAAATTGGCCTCATCCATTCTCGAAATGATTCGTATGATGATCATTATGATGATCTTTGTAACCGTTCTGGGCAACATAGAGCATCAAATACTGAAGAACTGGGTACCTTGGGAAGGACTATACTTCCTGTTCCTGTTCGTGGGGAATGTACTGTGGTTTCTGGTCCTTTATCGCAATCGCCTGCAATTCAGCGGTTGGTATCGCTCAACCGCGACCCAGCACAAGCTGTCGAGAAATACGACGAGGATTGTCATGGCGCTGGGCATGATCCTGATCGGAGCGCCCATCATGATCACGTGGTTCATTGTATAATAGGTGTAAACCATCGGTCATAGGCTCAAACGATCGTAGATAAAGGGGCAGTTCCCAAGGTATCGACCTTGGGAACTGCCCCTTGTTAGATGATTACAGTCTTTTACGTTTATACAGTGTTACAAAGAGACAAGAGAGAAGCAGCAGGGCGATGGATACTCCGGCGTATAAGGCTTCCTTGGGACTGCCTTGTTCCTCGGCAGCCCCGTTTGACCGATCGCCCGGCCGGCCCATTCCTGGGCCTCCCTGCACTTGACCGCCAAACTCGCCGCCGAATCCGTTGCCCATCTGCCCCTGAGGGAAATCCGGCACTTGGCCTTGACCATTCTGAACAGGGTCTTGAGGCATGACCGGTTGATTTCCATCAGAAGGGGGCTGATCCGAAGATTGGGTTTGATCTTTAGGAAGCACTTCTGCATTTTGTGATGGTTCCGTATTTACGGCTGGAGCAGCATCAACCGTTGTTCTTTCGTTGTTGGTGGGCGTGTTCCCGCCAGGTACCATCCCGCCACCACCGCCCGGACCCATGCCGCCGCCGCTGCCGGTTCCATCGCCTGCGGAAGGAATCGTTCCATCCAGCTGCTGCTGGATATTATCCATGGACTCTTCCACGAATGAGGTTAATGTCGGGATGGATCGCTCGTACTCCTCATAGGAGTAGAAAGATCTCGGGTCTTGCTTAACGTGCCCGGAAATTAAATCTTGTAATTGCGCCACCCGTTCATTGAATGTTTCCTGCTGCATGTAGCCCTCCAGCATCTCCGAGAGGATGGCGTGATAGCGCTCCTTATATTCGTCAACCTCGAGCAGCTTGGCAATCAGGGGCCGTTCCGCCAAGGCTCCCTGAGTAGGTTCGTCAATAAGGATGCCCGATCCGCCGAATCCCCCAAATGCCATATTGTAATCCCAAGGCAGGACAGAGAAGACGCCTTTGTTCTCATACAGATAATAGTTCTGTTTATTCATCCCCAGGTAGCTGTCCATATTAGAAGCAACGACGTTCAAGGCAACGTACTTAAGTACATTATCCACGTCCAGGACCTTCTCATAATCGTTGCCGTTATTGAGCTCGTCCAGCATATCGATCAATACATCGTCATTGAATGATTTGGATTTCATGACAAGTCCGGTATAGGAATCGGGGTCATTGCCAAGCCAAGTCAGATCGCTGCCGGCACCGTTCATTTCGGCCTTGTACAACGCGCCGTAGGAATTATTGAAATGACGCTCCAGATAGGAGTCGCCAATCTGTTCAATCGCGAGGTAGAACCCCCATAATTCATCGTTAACGTATACATTGACGTAAGAGAAGCCGGGTGTCGGCAGTCCGACGGAATCCGCCAGCTCGTAGGTCAGGAATTCCCGCATATACGAGGCGTCGCTGTAGTTGTTGTTCAGATTGATTTTACTGATTCCATTCAAGGTTTGATTAAGGTATTCGTCAAAGGATAGTTTGAAGCTGTAACGGTCGGAGTCCGAATTGACTACGCTGCGCAGGCTTAAATTGCCTTTGGTGCGAATGCCGACATGATCAAATTGCATGCCGTTGTAATTGACGGATGCTTCTTTATATTCTTCAGCGCTGGCGTTGTCCAGCATATCCTGAAAATCGGCTTCGTCAATCGTGATTTTAACATCAATGACCTTATCCTTCGGAAAAACCGTCGAATCCATTTGCTCCTGCTGAGCATCGCTCTCCGTGCTGCTTACCGTCCCGGCAGCCGTGGATGTCCATTGGCAGCCTGAAATTAGGAGGACTATGGTCATCACAAGGGACAGTTGAACCGTCATTCTTTTTTTTATCATCTCTGACCACCGCCTGACTTAGGATACATAGTCGCCACTGTAACTGATCAGAACCGCGTTATGAACGCCCGGGAGCTGGGACAGCTTGTTCACGAACTGGCCTTCGGCGTCGCGCAGCCTTACTTCCAGTGTCAGCTCAATGCTGCCTGGGGTCACGGTTTTTTGCTTCAGATTATAACGCTTCACGGCTTGACCCATTTGTTCTTTTACGGCTTGTTCGCTCTGTTCATTATCGCAATGAATCACGAGCAGATAAGGGGTATCCACCGTTGCTTTTTTAATGAAGAAGAACAGGATCAGACCGACTACGATGGAGCCGATGGCAGCCAGCGTGTAGAACCCGGCTCCGGTTACGATCCCGGCAACCGCGGCCCAGAACAGGAAGATCAGATCGGTTGGGTCCTTGATGGGCGTACGGAAACGGACAATGGAGAGTGCGCCGACCATACCGAGTGAGAGCACGAGATTGGAGTTAATGGCTATGATGACAACGGCCGTGATCATGGTCATCCCGATCAGAGACACGTTAAAGCTTTTGGAATACAGCACGCCGCTGAAGACTCTTTTATAGAGCAGGTAAATGAATAACCCGATAACAAAGGCAACGGCCAGCGTAAGTAGAATTTTGGAGATGCTGATATCGGATACGAAGTTTTCCATGACGGATTTTTTGACGATATCCGAAAAATTGGTGGTGTTCGTATTGCTTGAAGTCGATGTGGTGTTCATGAATTATTGATCCTCCCATGTGTTATATTTCAGAAATTTACGGCACATCACGTATTTGGAGGCCGATTGACGGGCCAGTCCTTCCAACTGCAGTGCGATTTTGATGTAATCCGGGATGTATTCGTCATATTTGACCTCGAGTATAATCAGATTCTCATCGATCGCCCGGATGGGCAGCAGATTCCGATTAAACAGATCCGTGGAGTGCAGGCCGGTTCGAAGCTCCTTGTCAAACGTAATTCGGACATTTCCGTTGGCGCAGACATATGGCTCGCGGACATAATCGACAATGACCTTGGGACGCAGCAGCTTATGCTTCATTTCGTGATACAGCTCCATCATCAATGGCTTGTCCGGCTGATAGAGGCATTCATATTGACCGGCCATGATCTGATCGGCCATCTCCCTTGTGAGCGGCTCCTTCAGTTTGGCGATGTAATCCCGGAATTTGATTTTTTTCTCAAAATGGATGGTGTTGTCGGTTACGTTGTAGATGCGGATGCGGTATTTCACCCGGTCCCGAACCCCAGCCAGCTTCTCGTATAACGCTTTGTTGTTGATATCGTCAAAGTACAAGCTTCGAATGTGATATTCCCCGCCGGGCCCTGCATGCTGATCGTAGGTCACCAGATTTCTTAATCGTTGACGGATGATTCGGTACTGGTGAATATTCATAAAAAATTTAAGCTCGTTCCGGTATTTTAATTGGGTTGTCATGATTCCACCTCGTTTCTCTCTATCATTCGTGTGCTTGATTGCTTACGAAATCTATCCTATCAATCGTTCCTGATATCTTTCTTAAATACGGCTGAATGTAAACTGAATGTTTTCGCTATGTAAAAATCGAAGTATCGAAGCAAGACAAAATTCATGATTTGATGGATCCGACTTGTTCGTGGAGGCAAGCTAAGAGGTCCCGCAGCCGTAACAATTGTGGTAGGATGAAACTATATTCGCGAAGAGAATGGACGATGCGTCATGATATATTATGTGGTAGCGCTTTGGAGCGCGGCGGCTGTACTGCTGTTCAACCAGCCTCGGAGCGAGGTGAACCGCTGGGCGGCTTTTTTTCTGTGGAGCGCAGGAATCGGCGGTTTGACAGATTTGCTTGTGCCTGCGGGTTTTATTGCGGTCCGGTACGAGCCGTGGATTCAATTTCTAAACCATACCTTGACACCGTATGGCGTGTTAATATTTTGCTTGGTGTATACACGCACGCCCGGGCAGCATAAGAGAAAACGCGATTTCAAAATAGGATTGTTTTTGCCGGTGCTCGCGATGTTGGTCCAGGTGCTTTTGACGGAAGATTACCGAATTCATTATGGCTGGTTATTCGTATGGACAGTTCCCTATTATGTGGCCGCCTGTGCCTTGCTTATTCGCGCGTTGTCGCATGAGATGAATCCGCAAAAACGCAAAAGCATGTGGATTACCACCTGGATTATGGTGCCTACCTTGCTCGGGGTGATGCTGCTGATTAATGTGGGAAATCTGATCTCGCCCGGTTATGATTCGTTCCGGTATGTGTCCCTGTTCATTCTGTATTCGCTGGGCGTTGCCGTCATCTGTACCTTTGTGTACGGCGTCCTGGGCGTACGCCTGAAATTTGAGCGCGATCCGCTGGATCGCACGATGCAAGCCGTCAGCTCGGGGACATCGATGCTGAATCATACCATTAAGAATGAGATCGGGAAGATTGCGATGAGCACGGACAATGTAAAGCGGCTGCTGCCACAAGACAACGGCGTTGCCATCGAACAGCTTGAAGTCATAGCGAATTCATCCGAGCATCTGCTTGCCATGGTGGGGCGCATGCAGCAGCAGATGAAGGCGTTTAAGCTTGTGGAACAGCCAGTCCGCGTGGATCAGCTGCTTGCTGAACTGCAGCTCCGCGAACAGGATCTGCTGCGCAGGCATGGCGTCGAATTTAGCGTAATCTGCCGCCAGCGGCCGTGGCTGCTCGCGGATACCGTCCATTTGAAGGAAGCGATCAGCAATCTCATTCGCAACAGCGTGGAGGCGATGCCTGAGGGAGGGCTGATTACGATAACGATAACCGCAGACCGCAAAGGGGCGGCGATTACCGTTAAAGATAACGGGATTGGCATTCCAAGAGCGCAGCAGGCGATTGTGTTTGAACCTTTTTACAGTACCAAGGGTCATAAGCAGGATAATTTCGGGCTCGGTTTGTCGTATGTTTATAACGTGATGAAGAAAAGCGGAGGCTCCGTAGGTCTGGAGAGCCGCGAAGCGGTTGGTACGGAGATTACGTTATATTTTCCGCGCAGTAAAATGATTCGTTTATCCGGGAGGGAAGAAGCTTGAACCGCATACAAATCTTCTTGGTAGAGGATGATCCGGATTGGATTAAATCGATGACCGTTTTTCTGAATGCGCAGGAGGATATGATCGTTGTCGGGACGGCCGAGTCGTCCGAACAAGCGATTGCGATGGCGCAAATCCTCTCCTTTGATATCGTGCTAATGGATATTCAGCTGACTGCCGGCCGACTTGACGGGATATACACGGCCGCCGAAATTCTTGAGCGCAAGCCGCAGGCCAAGGCCATCATGTTGACCTCGCTGGGTGACGAGCAGGTGATCACGCAATCCTTTACGGCCGGTGCCGTCAATTATATTGAGAAGTCGAAGTTTAAGGAGCTGCCGGCTGCAATCCGAAGCGCTGTGCTTCATCTGGGATCGATGGAGGTGCTGCTCAAGGAATTCGCCCGCCTTAAGCGCGAAGAGCAGCTGCGCGGCTTGACGCCTGCGGAGCGTGAGGTGTTTGATCTATTGGATGAAGGGTACACCCATTCCCAGATGGAGAAGAAACTGTTCAAAACCGAGAGCACGCTCAAGAACCAGATCAATAAAATGTTGAAAAAGCTCGGGGTAAGAAGCAGCAAGGAAGCCGTGGAGAAGATCCGCCGCAAAGGGATCGTGAGAGAGAACGACAACTAGCTCTTGGGACCAATTAAGGCCGGATTATATAGAAGGGACGGAAGAGGTACTACGAAACGTAGTACCTCTTCTTTGTATGTTCTACAAAAGTGAGGTCTAACGGGGAGTTCCCCGCGGCTGTAAAATGACTTGTAAATAGAGAGGTGTCCGGCTGAAGACCTAAAGGACATCCCAAGGGGAGCTGAAGCGTATGAAGAGAAATCCGATCTATGTCGAACTCGATATCAAGACGGATATGGAGAAGCTGTGGACGTTGACGCAGAGGCCTGAGCTGCATCAACAGTGGGATTTGCGGTTTTCCGAGATCCATTATTTGCCGAAGGCTGATTCGGACATGCAGCGGTTTTTATATAAAACCCGCATTGGTTTCGGGCTGGAAGTGACGGGGACGGGAGCTGCGAAAACAGCCGTGCACCCGAAAACGGGGAATCGCATCTCGGTGCTGCGATTCGGCTCGGATCAGCGCTGCTCCCTGATTCGGGAGGGAAGCGGCTATTGGAAGTATACAAACAAGGGGAGCAGGGGCATCAGTTTCTCTACCCAATACGATTACAAAACACGGTTCGGCATGGCAGGCGCATGGTTTGACCGGTTGCTGTTTCGGCCTTTATTCGGCGCGGCGACGGCTTGGAGCTTTGATGTGCTGCGTTTGTGGGCAGAGAAGGATATTCCGCCTTCGGCAACGATTCCAAAGGCACTCATCCATGCTTTGAGCGTACTTATGCTGGCCATTCTATGGTGTTATGAGGGGCTGGTACCGAAGCTGTTGTTCCCGGAAGCCGGTGAGCTTGATCTGTTGCGGCAGTCGGGCTTGGCTGGAGGGCAGGAGGGCTTGGTGCTGACATTGCTCGGCATAACCGAGATTGGCGTTGGGTTATTGACGCTGCTCTTCCATAAGAGTCGGTTGTGGTACAGGCTGCAAATTCTCTTGCTGTCGGTCTTGATGCTTGGAGCATGGATGACGGCCCCCCAGTTAATGAAGGCTCCGTTCAATCCGTTAACGCTTAGCGGATCCATGATGGGATTATGCTTCATGGCTTTGCTGTCTGCTGCAGATTTACCGAGTGCCTACCGCCCCGCACGAAGACCCGTCCCCGGGCATAACTCCCGTAAAGGAGGGGAGATGCATGACCTCGATCTATGAACAAGCGCTGGGCTTGCAATTTCAACAGCTCCATCCCAAAATTCGGGAGAGGTTCGGGTTTGCCAGCAAGGATCACATCGCTTCGATTGGCGAAGGCATTATGGAAGAGATCTGGTACGCACCTTGGGCTGCGCTGCCTCTGTATATAGGCACGAAGCGGCATATTATGATTCCGAATCGCGGAAAAGGGATTCCGTTTCGGATCGAGAACTATGCGTATCGGGATGAATGGGGAAGAGAAACGGTGACGTGGTGTCGCAGCTTTGATTTTCCGGGTGTCCAAAGGCGGTTTGATGCCACGATGATCTATAGTACGCAGCGCAGCCGAGTCGTGGATTATTTAGGGAATAAACAGCACTTGGCGGTCGATCTCCGGATAGCCGTAGGGGCTAACGGCGGAATTCGCATTCAATCGGGGGAGCAGAGGTTTTATGAGGGGCTTTTGCAGTTTCGAGTTCCCCGGTGGTTCACCGGAACAGCCGATGTAAACGAATGGTATGATGACGGGGATCAACAATACCGGATCTCCGTTGAGGTGGACAATCCGATATGGGGGCCCGTCTTCCGGTACAAGGGAAGCTTTCAGGCCCGGACCATTGCCGTAGCTGATGGAGCTGTTCCGCTCCATGCGAAACCACTGCGGGTTGAGGCTAGAGAGTAGCGGCGGTATCAGAGGAGGAGAGGCTGCTGCCTTTGCGCTCACGGAACATTCGATAGTATAGAAACGAAGATACAACATATAGCGTTCCGGTAATACAAAATGTGATCGCATATCCCCAATAACTGCCGTAAGTGGTGACGAGTTTAGATTGTACAGGTCCCATGGTGGCCCAGCCCAGCATGAAGGCGGTTTGCGTGACCGAATTGGCGATTCCTCTTCGGTGATCCGGTACGCGGTCGATCAGAATCGAGGATTGTATCGGATTGGCGGCATTCATTAGAGCTTGGCGGAACAGGAAGCCGACCGATGCAATGAGGAGTACGTTCGTGAATCCGGTTAACAGCAGGAAGGGCAAGGATAGCACTTGAAAGAGCACCACGGCCCTGACGGCTCCCACCCGATTCACCAGTGTAGGTCCGATCATCATCGACACAATCGTCATGACTTGTCCGAGTGATATCAGAATGCCGACCGCCGATAACGATACCGAGAAGCGGTTGGTAAAATATAAATTCAAATAAGGCACGACAAGCCCAGAGCCCAGGCCGATTAACAATTGGGCAAGCGCGAACTGACCGATGACTTTGTAATCCCCCAAACCGGAGGTGTTAATAGCTCCTCCTGCCTGAGCTGGTTGATGATCCGTAAGCGGTGCATCCAGTGCCTGTATCTCCTCGGCCTTCAGATCGGTTGTGAACAAGAGCGGGATAAACGCCGCAAAGGTTGCCAGGCCGCCTATGAAAAGCGCGGTTTTCAAGCTGCCGACCTTGTTCATACCAACGGCCTGCAGGGCATCAGCCAAAAATCCGCCTCCCATGCTTCCGAGCACTTGAGAAGCAAGGACAAGCGAGGCGTGGATGCTAAAGATCCGCATGCGAGCCGATTTCGCCGTGTTTTCCGCCAAGAAGGGGATAGCCAGCACCTGAAAGAAGGATGCGAACAGACCGGTATATATCGCAAGGCCAAGCAAGCTGAACTCGCTTTCCAGAAAAGCGCGGGCGATCAGTCCTGCACCGCTTAACAACGCCCCAAGGACGAGGATTCGTTTGCGGCTGCCACGGTCTCCGATCAGGCCAATCGGAATGAACATCAATGCCGTTGCCAGGGATTGAATACTGACCACTGTTCCATTCATGGAGTCATTATACCCAAGGCCTTGTATGTATAAATTGTAGAGCACGCTAAACATGCCGGTACCGATCTGATACAGCACGTTTGCTAGAAAAAACAGCTTGATGTTACGCGGCCAAGAACGCATTTCTTTTGCCGACTGTTGGATGAAACTCATGATGATACCCCCTAAATTTTACAGCAGCAACCTCTATTCTAGCAGGTTCCACAGAAGGGAGGAAGAAATATTATATCGAAGTGGAGTACGATTGACATGTTATAGACAAAAATATAAAATGTCTATATAAATAACAATTTGAAAAGTGGTGTTTACATTGGATCCGAACGAGCGTTTCTGGAATGCTTCTATAGATGAACTTAAACAAGGCTATGTTGACGAAGGTCCCGTATGGGTATGCCTCCTGTGCGGCAAGACGATCGAGAAAGGGATCATCTACCCGGACCAAGATGTGTTATATGAGTCAGAACGATACATGACTGTACATATCCGCCGGGAGCATGGTTCGGTGTTTCAGTATTTGTCGGGACTCGATAAGAAGCTGACTGGACTGACCGAGCATCAGAATCGATTGCTGCAGCTCTTCTATCAAGGCATGAACGATAAAGAGGTTCAACAGGAGCTGGGCATAGGCAGCGCATCGACGATTCGCAATCACCGGTTTGCCTTGAAGGAGAAGGAAAGGCAGTCCAAGGTGCTGCTGACTTTAATGGAGCTGCTGAAGGAAAAGGATGACCACGCACCGGCATTTGTTGAGATTCCCAAGCAGGCCAAGATGGTGGATGAGCGCTACAATGTTACGGAAGAAGAAAGGCAAGCAATTCTGGCCAAGGTATTTCCCGAAGGGACCGATGGTCCGCTGAAGACATTTAAGCTCAAGGAAAAGCAGAAATACGTCGTTTTGCGAGAAATCGCAGCTCGTTTTAAACCGGGTGTCAAGTATACCGAACAAGAAATCAACGATACGATCGGGAGGGACCATCCCGATTATGTGACGATTCGCCGATATTTGATTGAATATGGTTTTTTGGATCGCAAGGACGATGGAAGCCAGTACTGGTTAACGATTTAAACGCTAAGATTAGGAGGATTTAACGCCATGAATCGCAGACAGGAATTAAATCAAATGTATAAGGAAATCAAGATTGAAGCAGGCGTGTATCAAATACGAAACACAAAGAACGGCAAAGTATTTGTTGCCGGAACGAATAACTTGAAGACCATGAACGGCAAACGATTCGAGCTGCAGATGGGAACAAGCTACAATAAGACGCTTCAGCGGGAATGGAATGAGTATGGCGAGGATGCATTTGTTTTTGAGATTCTGGAGACCATGGAGCCGAAGCAAGATCCGTTCTATGATCTGAAGGATGCGGTCAGCAAACGGGAAGCCTATTGGATTGAACAGCTGGAACCTTTTGGAGAAAAGGGGTATAACGCAGAGAGAAAATAAGGCTTTTGTGTGGCGAACCTATGTGTAGGATATGAAATCACGTTCCTTTCGTTTGCAATGCGCTGTAAGGGTAAGATATGATGAATTTAGCGGCTTAAATTGCTTCCTTTCCTACTTTTTACTACACGAAAGCGAGACGTGAACACGATAATGAGATCCATAGCATGGGTAACCGACAGCACGAGTACGATCGATCCTGAATTCGCCAAGGAAAATCATATTTATATTGTACCTTTGAGGTTGATACTTGGACAGGAGGCGTACAGGGAAGGAATTGACATTTCGGCAGAGGCCTTTTATGAAAGAATGAAAGATGAACCGAAAGTCAGCAGTTCACAGCCTCCGATCGGTGAATTCATCGAATTATATGAATCCCTGAAAGTGAAGTATGATGATATTATCGCCATTCACTGTTCATCCGAGCTCAGCGGAACATTGAATTCATCGATGCAGGCGGCAGAGATTGCCGAGGTACCCGTGGTTGGCATCGATTCTCAAGCGGGAGCGTTTCCGGTACGCGAAATGATCATGTCCGGGATTCACTGGCATAGCCAAGGGGATACCGTGCAGATCATAAAAGATAAAATCCAGTCCATGGTGCAAAACATGTCGTTCTACCTTATTCCCGCAAGCCTGCACCGGCTTCACAGCAGCGGCCGGGTATCCGGCACCCAGCTTCTTCTCAGCAACCTGCTCCGCATTCATCTGCTGCTGCGTTTTGATGAAGGCAAGGTCATTGTGGAAGAGAAGATCCGGACGTTCAAGAAGGCCAAGCAGAGAATGCTGGAACTTATGAAACTGGATTTACAGAAAATTAAAAAGGTCTGCATCATGCACGCAAACAACGTCGAAGTTGCCGAAGAAATCCAGAAGGAGATCAGCGGGGCCCATCCGGCGTTAAAAACCGAAATCATGACTTTTATTCCTGTTGCGGGCATTCATGCCGGCGAAGGGACCATTGCTATGTCGTGGATTAAATATCATCCTGCTTATTCCTAGTTATAGTACAGACCCTGCCTGCAGATACTATCTGCAGGCTTTTGCTTGTTTATCGATTCTATACGACCTTTGATGGTTGTATATGTAGTAGGAGATGATTCCAAGGAAAGGAAGGATGCTAACATGAAGGTGATTATCACGCAAGCTGAGGCGATGCAAAAGAATATATGGGATGATATTATGCTGATGTTCGGAAGAACGGATGAGGATGAAGTGTGGGAGACGGAGCAGTTTATATTAACAGAGGAGCAAGCCCGTAAGCTCGGATTGCTTAAATAGGCGAGCAAGGGCCGCTGTCGATGCGGCTCTTGCTTCTTCTTGGGCGGACAGCTTCAGCTGGTTTGGGCTGTAAGGAAATCATGTTATGATGGAAGGACTCTGTGGAACAGAGGACGAATATAGTATTGTGAATTTGAAGGAAGGTGACAATGTTGAAGCGTACGACAAAATGGATGTGCTTAACGATGTTGGTTGTCATCTTGCTATTGGCTGTGGCAGGTTGTCGGGACGGAGCCGAACCCAGCAACCTCGGAGATAACGGATCAGGAGCTTCGCCGCCCGGGCAAGTGCAGGAGCCGCAGACTCCATCTCCAGAAGATGAAGACGGGACACCGCCTCCATCAGACAGCACGGACAGCGAAGGGAATCTGCCTGAGAACGAGACGGATGATGCGGTAGCCGAGCTTTTGAATAGCATGACCGTCAAGGAGAAGATCGGACAGCTGGTGCTGGTTGGAATCGAAGGGACTGCCCTGGATAATACCTCGCGCAGGTTGCTGGAGGATTACCATGTCGGCGGATTTATCTTTTTTAAGGATAATATCGAGAGCGCGCAGCAGTCAGTAAAGCTGTTCAACGATCTGAAGGAAGCCAATGCTGCGAATCCGGTGCCCCTGTGGCTGAGTATAGACGAGGAGGGCGGACGGGTTACGCGTTTTCCCGATGAGTATGTAAAGCTGCCGTCAAGCGGCAAAGTCGGAAGCAAGGGGGATCTTGCGCTGACGAAGCGTGTTGGCGGTCTTATCGCGCAGAAGGTAGCGGGACTCGGGCTCAACATGGTATTCGCCCCGGTGTTGGACATTAATAGCAACCCGAACAATCCGGTCATCGGCGATCGATCCTTTGGCAATACAGCAGAAACCGTAAGCACGCAGGGGATTGCCTCCATGAAGGGGATACAGGAGCATGGTGTCGTACCTGTAGTGAAGCATTTTCCAGGGCATGGCGATACTTCGGTCGATTCCCATCTCGGTCTGCCCGTTGTTAATCATGATCTGAAGCGTCTGCATGAATTGGAGCTGGTACCGTTTCAACAAGCGATTGATGAAGGGGCCGATGTGGTTATGGTTGCGCACCTGCTGATGAAGAGCATCGATCCGGATACGCCATCCTCCTATTCGAAACCCGTGATAAATGATTTGTTAAGGGAAGAAATGGGGTTTAAGGGTGTCGTTATAACGGATGATATGACAATGGGGGCTATTTCCGGCAGTACGGACGTAGGAGAGGCTTCCGTGAAGTCCGTTGTCGCAGGGAGCAACATGATTCTGATCGGACATGAATATGCATTGGAGGAAGCCGTCATTCAGGCATTGACCGAGGCTGTTGAGAGCGGCGTGATCCCGGAAGAGACGCTGAATGACCGGGTGAGGGCCACGCTTGAACTCAAGCACAAATATCAGCTGAGCGATGAGCCGGTGAAGGCTCCCGATGTGAAACCGCTGAATCAGAACACGAAAGCTGTACTAGATCAGCTTAAATAAACGTAGCATATGTAGTGTAAGAAGATGAACTTGTACTTGTTCGCGAAGGGGCAATGACTAGTTCCCTAAGGCAGATTTGGAGCATAAAAAACCCGGTCTCAGGGTGAGATCGGGTGAGATGAACTAGAATATATTAGAAGTTGATATAGTGTGAAAAATATGCTAGAATGAAGGATAAATAACTATTGGCTTAATATCATAATAACCTAATGCTAGATTAGCATGAAAATATGGGATTGTCAACAGGGGGGCATAGAATGGAGAACCGTCAAAGTGCGGATTTTGCATTGGAACGAGAGGTTACGGATACAGAGAAAGCGGCTAATTCTCCGACAGAGGATTTTTCGGTTCATGACGATCTCTCACTTCCACCAGGCATCAAGATTAGCGATCCGGTTCGCATGTACCTGAAAGAAATCGGTCGTGTTCCCCTCCTTACAGCCGATGAAGAAGTGGAACTGTCCAAACGAATAGAGGAGGGAGATGAAGAAGCGAAACGCCGTTTGGCTGAAGCGAATCTTCGTCTCGTTGTAAGTATAGCAAGACGCTATGCTGGTCGGGGAATGCAGTTCCTTGATCTGATACAGGAAGGCAATATGGGCCTGATCAAAGCGGTGGAGAAGTTCGACTACTCCAAAGGCTTTAAGTTTAGTACGTATGCCACTTGGTGGATTCGTCAGGCGATAACCCGCTCGATTGCTGACCAAGCAAGAACCATCCGGATCCCGGTGCATATGGTAGAGACGATTAATAAGCTCGTCCGTGTCTCCAGGCAGCTCCTTCAGGAGCTGGGGCGCGAACCGACACCGGAAGAAATCGGTAAAGAGATGGATATCACGCCGGAAAAAGTACGTGAGATCCAGAAGGTATCCCAAGAACCTGTGTCCCTGGAAACGCCGGTCGGCGAGGAAAGCGACTCCAACCTGGGTGATTTCATTGAGGATCAGGACGCATTGGCACCGGCAGATGCCGCGGCGTTTGAGCTGCTGAAGGAACAGCTGGAGGAAGTGCTCGATACGCTCACCGAGCGTGAAGAGAATGTGCTCCGGCTGCGCTTTGGACTTGAGGATGGACGGACCCGAACTCTGGAGGAAGTAGGGCAGGTGTTCGGCGTTACGCGTGAACGCATTCGGCAGATTGAGGCGAAGGCGCTTCGTAAATTGCGTCATCCGAGCCGCAGCAAACGTCTCAAGGATTTCCTTGAATAAATCCTGGGCACGAATAAAGTGATTATGAATGAATCCCTTGGTTACGGTCTACGGGCTGTAATCCAGGGATTTTTTGCTATTTAGCCAGGATTCCTCCCCAGATTGACACCACCTAAGCAGTTGGATCATAATGATGTAACATCCCCACATTTAGTAAGGATTGTTGTGCCTAATGTGAAGAATAGGGAGTGACATGTCTACGATGACTTTACATACATCTGCTATAGACCGATTGTGCAAGCGCAATGTGGAGCTGTCTGCTTTTTCGACGTATGGGATCGGCGGTTCAGCCAATTATCTGGCCCTGCCTGAAACGGCAAATGATCTGGCGGATCTCCTGCAGGACTGCAGGAAACGCGGGATGCCATGGTACATCTTTGGAATGGGCTCCAATATCCTGTTCCCGGATGAACCGAAGCATGATCTGGTGTTTATATCGCTCAAAAACCTGGTGGAGCTGCGGGTGTCGGGAGATAAATGGTACGTTTCATCCGGCGCGCCGATGTCTTTGCTGTCCTTAATGGGTTTAATGGGCGGAACGGATTTGCTCGACTTTACTTTTTTGCTCCCTGGCTGCGTAGGGGCCGGCATCTATATGAACGCCAAATATAATGCGCGCCAAATCTGCGATATTCTGGATACAGTCTATTATATTGATACGATGGATTCGAGCTTAAAGGTACAGTCCATTACCGTGGCGGACTGTTTATTTGCATACAAGCAATCCATCTTCCAGCAGCACCCTTGGATCATCGTAGGGGCCGATCTCAATATTCCGGTCAGCTCGGAGGAGCAGATCAGCATGACGTCTGAGCTGCTTACGGAGTGGAAAACTCGCGGCAGCCATCCATCATCATTGCCATCCTTTTTCTCATTCTTCCTGGGTGAGGTACACGCGTTGGCAGGAAGGGGAATTGAGACGCCCCAGTCGATGCTTGACATCATCAAGTACCGGACGAGTAAACGCCATTTCGATTACCCGTCCTGCGGTTCCGTATTCAAAAATAATTATGATTACGGGGTAGCCGTCGGCTCGCTTGTGGATCAGCTGAATATGAAAGGAACCGAATATGGCGGCGCGATCATCTCTCCGCATCACGGTAACATGATTCTGAACCAGAAGCATGCCAAAGCAACGGACATCCTGTACTTGATGAATCTGATCTCGGAGTCGATTAACAACCATTTTGGATTCGTTCCGGAACCGGAAATTGTACTGGTATAACACAGCCGGAAAATAATCTCTGTAAAGGAATTGGAATAAGTAGAATTTAACGATATAATCAGATAGGTGATCATCTGTTTATCGATATAAACGATGAAATTCTTGTTGCGAGAGGGGCATTACACATGGCTAAAACATTAATTTTTGGACACAAAAATCCGGATACGGACACGATCTGCTCTGCTATTGCTTATGCTGATTTGAAGAACCAGCTGAGCCTTTCCGCCGAGCCTGTACGTCTAGGAGACGTTAACGGTGAAACGCAATATGCGCTCGATTACTTTAAGGTAGAAGCACCTCGTTTCGTTGAGACGGTTGCAAACGAAGCGCAAGAGGTTATTCTCGTGGACCATAACGAGCGTCAGCAAAGCGCAAGCGACATTGATCAGGTTCGCGTGATTGAGGTTATCGACCATCACCGCATCGCGAATTTTGAGACAAGCCATCCGTTATACTACCGTGCTGAGCCTGTCGGCTGCACAGCTACCATTCTGAACAAGATCTACAAGGAAAAAGGTGTGGCCGTTCGCAAAGAAATTGCTGGCCTGATGCTGTCCGCCATCATCTCGGACTCCTTGTTGTTCAAATCCCCAACCTGCACGGACGAAGATATCGCAGCAGCTCGCGAGCTGGCTGAGATCGCTGGCGTGGATGCGGACAGCTATGGATTGGAGATGCTCAAGGCAGGTGCCGATCTGAGCGACAAAACCATCGCGCAATTGATCTCCCTGGACGCCAAGGAATTCCAAATGGGCGGAGCCAAAGTGGAAATCGCCCAGGTTAACGCGGTCGATACCAATGATGTATTGTCCCGTCAAGCCGAACTCGAAGATGCGATTCAAGCGATTATCGCCGACAAAAATCTTGACCTGTTCGTCTTCGTTGTGACGGATATCCTGAACAACGATTCGATCGCTCTTGCACTCGGTAAAGAGTCCAAAGCTGTTGAGAAAGCATATAATGTGTCTCTGTCAGAGAACAAGGCCCTTCTTAAAGGTGTGGTTTCCCGCAAATCGCAGATCGTTCCTGTTCTGACCGAAGCATTCAATCAATAATATAGGGTGAGTATCAACAAGCCTGCCATCGACTGAGGAATCAGCGGGGTGGGCTTGTTTTATATTGTGGGTGTTTCCTGGTTCATCCATAACAGAAGATCCTTCATCGTTCCCATACTTAAGCGCTTACGAAGATTGAAATATTGTAATGAATTTACATCGAATTGACATCCTTTTTACCAAGTGGGCTCTTATAATAAAGATATAAATGATAAAATACATATACGTTTCAAATATCCAGGAATTGGGTTAATCATGTTTAATGAACAATGTCGGGTTGGGTTCACGAGCTGAATCTATTCAATAGAAGGATGAAGAGGGAGCGATGAGAAGATGAAGAAGTCGGCTTGGAAATTGGGAGCAATGATGCTGCTGGTACTGATCATGATGACAACCGTTGGCGTAGCCTCAGGCAACAATTATGAGCCGGTTCCGAAAGCTTCGAATCAGGAAGCTGTCTATATCAACGGGCTTGAGATTAGAGACGGCAAAGTCTATCTGCAAGTCGATCCGATTGAATGGTACGAGGGAGAAGAAGCGAATCAGGTGTTCCGCGAACGGGAGCAGGACCCTGAGATGACGGAGGCTCCGGACGGCTATTATATCGTAAACGATACGGAAGAACAGATTGAACTTCCTGTGGCAGACGATGCAGAAGTGTTGCTTCAGTTGTACGATCATACCGGACGGTATGAGGATGCTCAAATTTCCTGGAACCAGATGGTAAGCCTGGACAAATTCACGAACATCTACAAAAAGGATGATATCGTAGACATGAAATGGTTTCCGTTTCATATCACCATTGAAGATGGCGTCGTTGTGAAGATGATCCAACAATACGTGCCTTAATATGGATGATAAATAGAATATACGAATGATAAAGAGCCGCTTCCCATTGGTTATTCCTAACCGATGGAGCGGCTCTTGTGTTAAGAGATAAGAAAGTATAAACATCCGTGGCTTAGCATCCTTATCTCGCAAGAAAAACTTCCGCTACATGCGGTCTGTCTACTGAGAAAGTACGTCGATAGACGTTTCTCTTATCCAATGACCAAAGGGTCAAGCGCAAGCGGGAACTTTACCGGCTGTGTTTCATCGGTTTGAGTTTGCCATTCACCACATCGCTGACAAATGGAGCAATTCTGGATTTGCGATCCTCGTATTCTTCCTTCGTCAGCTTGCCTTCGGTCAACTTCTGATCCAGGCGCTTCGTGAGTGCCTCGACTTGTTGATCAATGACGGACTGGACGGGCACGCCTTGCTCCTTCGCGATCTGAGCCAGTGATTTTCCGGATTGGAGCGACTGCTTGAGTGCTTCCGGTGTCGTCTTCAGAAGCTTGGCCAGTTCGGCGCTATCCGAGATCAGCCGGCCATGACGCTGGTGCATCCGCTGCTGATGCCATCCGCCTTTGGCGTCAAGCAGCTTGTCAGCCGCAGCGGAGTAATCGATGGATTTGCCCAGCTGCTTCGGATGCGAGGAGATTTTATCCTTCAACAGCTCAACGATCTTGGCTTTCATGGCATCTCTAGATATACCTTGTTCCTTGGCGATCTCCGCGAGCGTCGAGGTTTTGAGTTTATCTCGAAGAACTTGCGGTTCCAGCTTCAGAAATTCGGAGATTGCCTTGAACATATGACCGGGTTTATGTTGCCCGCGTTCGTCTTTGGAAGAAGGAACAGCCGGTGATTCGGTTTGCTGTCCGATCGGTTCCGCCGAGACCGAGACGGGAAGATAAGCGAGGCCCATGACTACAGCGATGGCGACAAGCACCAGTCGCTTCACTGACTTCAAGTGGGTTGTCATTGTTGTTTACCGCCTTTCTAGATGTTGGTCTTACAGTTCTTCATTCTTTCCCGCTAAACTGAAATCATCCTTAAAATAACCTTAAAATAGGATGAAAATACATAAATTTCATATCGGGTGGTGAAAATTGGCCATTCTATGAAACTATCGACTCTTCTCTGCTAATATGGTATCATGGAGTCTTGATAACGTACTAAAGTGAAAAAGCAGTTTTGCATAGGATATGGATTCCTCTACATCCTGAATTTGGCTGCGTTTAATGTCTACGAGGGGGATTTTTTGGTGAAAAAGATAGCATCAGTATTAGCAGGCTTCATGCTTTTATTAACCGTAGTCGGCTGTTCAAGCTCAGCAAGCGGTGGCAATGAGCTGGTTGTCGGAATCGATGACAAGTTTGCGCCCATGGGCTTTCGTGACGAGAGCAATGAAATTGTCGGCTTTGATATCGATTATGCTCGTGCAGCAGCTGAGAAGATGGGCAAGGAAGTCAAGTTCCAGCCTATTGACTGGAAATCGAAGGAGTCCGAACTTAGCAGCGGCCGCATTGACTTGATATGGAACGGCTATACCATCACCGATGAGCGCAAGGAGAAAGTGTTGTTCACCAAGCCTTATCTGGAGAATAGCCAGGTCGTCGCTGTGCTGGCTGATTCGGATATAACTTCGATCAGCGATTTGGCAGGCAAAGAGATCGGATTGCAGTCACTGTCCTCGGCTGCTGATGCGTTAAGCGCCAACGAGATTCACACGCAAGTGAAGAAGATCAACGAATTCCCTGACAATATGCTGGCTCTGAGCGATTTGAAGAATGGGCGCGTAGAGGCTGTGGTCATAGACGAAGTCGTCATGAAATACTTCATGTCCAAGGAAGAGGGAATATATAAGATTCTTGAGGAATCCCTGGCGCCGGAGCAGTACGGGATCGGGGTTAAAAAAGGCAACGAGGAGCTGCTTCAAAGCCTGCAAAAAGCACTGGACGAAATGAATGCCGATGGTACGGCAGCCAAGATTTCCGAGAAATGGTTTGGCGAAAACAAAGTGTTGAAGTAAAATGCTTCACAAGGATGGTATTCATCCTTTCATAGGTATTCCAAGAAACCGGACTTTGACCAAAGGCTCCGGTTTTGTGTTCCCCATGGGTCTACGATATTTTTGAAGAACTTCAAGCATCTCAAGAAGTTTTTCCATTAGGAGTTAAGCGTATATGAGTATGGATTACATTGTTCAAATCGGCAAACCGATGCTGGAGGGCGCACAGACCACGATACTGTTGTTTTTAATTGCTATCCTGGTCTCTATCCCGCTCGGGTTTGTGTTCACGTTAATGGTTCGAAGCGCAATCAAGCCGCTGGCTTGGTTGGCCAATGCCTATATTTATGTGTTTCGTGGTACCCCGCTGCTGCTGCAGCTGTTGTTCTTTTGTTTCGGGCTGCCAGTGCTGCCCGTGATCGGAGAGTATCTCGTTCTGGACCGTTTTGTAGCCGCATGTTTGGCATTTGTGCTAAACTATGCCGCTTATTTTGCGGAAATCTTCCGGGGAGGCCTTTTGGCGATTGACAAGGGTCAATATGAAGCGTCCAAGGTGCTGGGTCTGAACCGTTGGCAAACGACCACGAAAGTAATTCTGCCCCAAATGTTTCGCGTAGCCCTGCCGGCGGTATCCAACGAATCCATTACGCTGGTAAAAGATACGGCGCTGCTGTATGCCGTAGCGGTTCCGGAGTTACTGCACTTCGCCTATACGGCGGTCAATCGCGATGTCACGATTATGCCGTTTTTCATTGCAGGTGTAATATACCTGCTAATGACGCTAGTGTTAACCATGTTGTTTAAGTTTCTGGAACGCCGATTTAAATATGAATAGAAGGACTGTCGTGTAATGGCAATTATCGAAGTAACCCATGTAAAAAAATCCTTCGGCCAGCTGGACGTGCTGAAGGACGTCAGCTTTGAAATTCAGAAGAATGAAGTGATTGCCGTCATCGGACCTTCCGGTTCGGGTAAGAGCACCATGCTCCGGAGCCTGGTGCATCTGGAGGAGATTAATGGCGGATCGATCAAGCTGCAGGATCAATATCTCGTGAAGGATGGCGTGTATGCCAGCCCGCCGGGGATCAAAGCGATCACATCCAGGATGGGCATGGTATTCCAGCATTTCAACCTGTTTCCTCATCTCACGGTAGAGGAGAATCTGGGACTGGCACCTAAACATGTAAAGAAACAATCAAAGGAAGAAGTTAGGTTAAACAGCGCCGCTCTACTGAAGAAGGTCGGTTTATCTGATAAAGCAGATGTATACCCCGGGAATCTGTCGGGCGGACAGAAGCAGCGTGTGGCCATTGCGAGAGCACTGATGATGAATCCGGACATCATGCTGTTTGACGAACCGACATCGGCGCTGGATCCCGAGCTGACCGGCGAGGTGCTGGCGGTTATCAAGCAGCTGGCCGAGGAGCATATGACGATGGTGATCGTCACGCATGAGATGAGTTTTGCCAAAGAAGTGGCGGACCGAATTATCTTCATGGATAACGGACAGGTCGTCGAATCCGGCACGCCGGATCAAATATTTAACCAACCGAAGGCAGAGCGGACCCGGGAATTTTTAATCCGGGCGACGCGTTGAAGAGAGACTGGCTCAGAGCCCGATCGGAAGATCGGCTTGGGCCGGTTTTTTTATTGGTGAAAAATAAGGCTATTTCGTGAAAGCGTTTAAATTACGGGTTGACGGAATACGGTTTGGTCGATATCATTGTTTTAAAGATTATTAAACTGTTTCATATAAACATCTATAAAATAACGGCGAGGAGCGGAATAAGTCATGAGTCATGTTATTACCATTCATTCGGATTTATCCAAAGGCAAGATCAACCGCAATATTTATGGTCATTTCTCCGAACATCTGGGTCGCTGCATTTATGAGGGCATATGGGTGGGGGAGGATTCACCGATTCCGAATACGGAGGGGATCCGCAATGACGTACTGGAGGCGCTGAAACAGCTTAAAATACCGGTGCTGCGCTGGCCTGGCGGTTGTTTTGCCGACGAGTACCACTGGAAGGACGGCGTCGGTCCGCGAGAGAATCGGAAGCAAATGGTCAATACGCACTGGGGCGGCGTTGTGGAGAACAACCATTTTGGCACCCACGAATTCCTGCGTCTTTGCGAGCTTCTGGGTTGTGAACCATACATATCGGGCAATGTCGGCAGCGGCACCGTGCAGGAAATGTCGGAATGGGTTGAATATATGACCTTTGATGGTGTGTCGCCGATGGCCGCATGGCGCCAGGAGAATGGCCGCGAGAAGCCATGGAATGTCAAATATTTTGGCGTCGGGAACGAGAACTGGGGCTGCGGCGGCAATATGCGGCCGGAGTATTATGCGGATCTGTACAGACGCTATCAGACTTATGTTCGCAACTATGGCGACAACAAGATCTATAAGATTGCCTGCGGCCCGAACGTGGATGATTACCGCTGGATGGAAATCGTGATGCGAGAAGCACATCCGTTCATGGATGCCATCAGTCTTCACTATTACACCATTCCAGGCGAATTCTGGACGGGCAAAGGCGCTGCTACCGGATTCAGCGAACAGGAATGGTTCACCACGATGAAGAAGGCGCTTCATATGGATGAATTGATTACAAGACATTCGGCAATCATGGACCAGTATGATCCTAACAAGCGGATCGGCCTTATTGTAGACGAGTGGGGGACCTGGTTTGACGTTGAGCCTGGCACCAATCCGGGCTTCCTGTATCAGCAGAATACGATCCGTGATGCTCTGGTGGCGGGTTTAACGCTGAATATCTTCCACGAGCATAATGATCGGGTGGTCATGGCGAACATTGCGCAGATTGTCAATGTACTGCAGTCCGTCATTTTAACCGAAGGCGAGAAGATGATTCTTACTCCAACCTATCATGTGTTTGATATGTATAAAGTGCATCAGGATGCAGAACGTTTGGCTACCCACTACAGCGGCGCTGATTATGAGATGGACGGCGAGAAGATTCCGCAAGTATCCGTAACGGCTTCGAAGGATCAAGCCGGCAAAATCCATGTGAGTCTGTGTAATGTGAGTCATGTGGAGCAAAGTGACGTGACGATTCAGCTTCGGGGATTAAGCGGATCGGTGTCCAAGATCGTAGGCCGGCAGCTTGCCTCCGATTCGCTGGACGCCCATAACACCTTTGAATCGCCGGAGACCCTGAAGCCGGCTGCATTCCATGCTTTTGAACAGGAAGGCGACGTTCTGCGTGCCAAGCTGGCACCGATGTCCGTTACCGTTCTCGAGATCACGGCAGGATAAACGAAGGGGATGGCGGATAATCGGTGTAAAGGTTGTCATGACGATTACCGGGTTAACGAGGAACAAATTACGCGCGTCCTATCTTCTCCTATGTTTACGTCTGACCGCTGCGTGCCGGATGGTGAGTATGATGCCCGTCTTCGTGCGTGCTTCTCTTGTCCAAAGCTGCAAGGGGACACGACCTGCACGCTGTGCGGCTGCATCGTACAGATCACTGCAAAGCTGAAAGACAAGCGATGTCCTTATCCGGGGCAGGACCGTTGGTCGGTTGCCCATAGTGCTTCATAGCCGAGTTATAGTAAGTCTGCTCTCATGGATGGATCATGGGAGCAGGCTTTTTTTCGTATGGGTGACTTTCCGTTATCTTTACAGAAACTTTCAACCTATGTTATGACTATTAGAAAAAAGATCAGCAGGATAGGGTGTGAACATGAAAAGAGGGAGCTTTCTATACTACTGGACCGCGCACTCGAGCATTTCGCTGGCAGGCGTTGTCTACATTATGGTACTGACTACCTTTATGTATCAAGAATCCGGATCGGCCTTTATTGCCGCGTTGTTCCCGCTGTTTAACGCAGTCGCACGGTTTGTCGCCGGTCTTACGGCTCCGCTTGTCATGGAGAAATTCGGCTTCTCCAAGCTTCTGGTAAGGCTTCAAGTCATGAAAGCTCTGTTGTTAACCGCATTGGTCATTGCATTTCCATACATATCATCTGAGGTTTCCATACTATGTATGTTTATCTTGTTCATTGCTTTTACCGAAGGATGGGGAAACCCGCTCATCCAGTCCATGGTTCCGAGACTAGTTGCACCTGACCGATTGGTTAAGGCCAACAGCTCACTATCCGTGACCAGCCAATCCTTGCAGATTGCAGGATATACCTTTACGGGCTTTCTAGTTGTACGGTTTGGACATATGCCGACTTTAATCATGAGCTGTGTACTCATCTGGGTATCCGTCTTTTCCCTTTGGATCGCAGCGCGCTCCATGAAGGCGAAGGAACCGGCTGCAGCTGGACGAGCGAAACCAAGCTGGGAAGTGATTCGTGAAGGCTGGTTCTACCTGTGGAGAAATCCTACATTAAGAATCGTCACGATGATGGATATGATTGAAGGGATTGCCGGAACCATCTGGGTAGGAGCGATCACGCTGGTGTATGTCAAGGAAGTGCTGCATCAAGGCGAAGCTTGGTGGGGATTCATTAACGCCAGTTATTATGTAGGCGCCATTGTGGGTGGGTTACTGATGCTGCTGCTGTCTTCCTTTATCCAGAAGAATCTGATTCCATGCATGGCCGTAGGTTCCGCGGTGTTCAGTTTGCTTACCCTGTGGTATGGCCTGAACAGTATCCCGATCGTGGCTTTGATCCTGTGTATAGCAATGGGACCGGCCTACCAGCTGCGGGATGTGGCTCAGCAAACCGCGCTCCAATCCAGTGTAAATCAAGAGAGTCTGCCGAAAATTTACGCTTCGCGTGATATCTTGCTATCCACGGTAACGAGTTTATCGATTGCCATAATTGGTCTAATTGCGGATACACTCGGCATTCGCATGGTGTACATTGCAGGTTCAATCTGTATTGCGATATCCGCAGGATTGTCGTTTACGCTCCTGAGATTGCAAAGGAATTCGGCTTTAGAGGCAGAAACGTGCGGCAGCAACTTTTCATAACATGTTATAAAAAGAGCCGTACCTGGATCAGGATCATGGGAGACTGATCGTCAGGTACGGCTTTCTTTAAGATATAGAAACTTCGAAGGATCTGCTGCCTGATATCGCAAGAAAAACTACCGCTAAACGCGGTCTGTCCTCTTTGAGAGTACGTCGATAGACGTTTTTCTTAAATGAGGTGTCGCCTCGGATTACCGGCGAGCCTTTGCGATTACTTTAGGCTTTATTCTTCTTGCTGAACAACGAATCAACCGAGAGCAGGCTGCTGCCGCTAAGGGCAAGGTGAACAGCCATTGCCAGCAGCGCTATATCCAATTCATAGCCACCCAGGAAGCCCATGCCCAGCTTGGCCTGAAAAATAGCAACGACAAGCACAATGCCAAGAACAAGAGAGGCAATTCTCGTTCCCAAACCGATAATCAGTGCAATACCACCCACAATTTCGATAATGGCCACAACGGTTGCCATAAATGCGGGGATTCCCAAACTGGCGAAAAAGCCCTCGATATTTCCGATGCCGCTCTGGAATTTATCCAAACCGTGAGCCAAAAAGATGACCCCCAGAATAACCCGAATGATGAAAGTACCCGTAGAAGAATAACTACGCATGAATGGTAACAGCTCCTTATTATTTTTAAATTTGTTATCAACTAACTTTTGTATAGCTGAAACTATAGATTGTATCATACTCAACAATGCTGTTAATTGTCAAGTAACTTACTAAAAATAATCAAATTCCACTATTTAGTGTTTTGGACGGTATTCCGTCGGCGACTGCCCGGTCCAGCGGCGGAATTGCCTTGAAAAGTGGCTGGCTGAGCGAAATCCGAGTTTGTCGGCGATCGCCGTCATTGGCAGATGGGTCGTGACCAACAGCTCCTTGGCTAGGGTGAGCTTTTGACGGCTGATATATTGTCTTGGTGATATTCCGTAAACCTGGCGAAACAACTTGCTGCATTGGCTGCGGCTTAAATTAAGCTCTTTGGATACCGCTGCGACAGAGATTTCCTCTGTGAGCCCCGATGATAGTTTCTCTTCAATGGCATGCGCTGCATCGGCAGCAAGCAAGGAAGGCGGTTTGTGCGAGCCTGATACAGCCTGTGTCGACGAAGGCAGCTTGACTTGGTCCTGCACCTTCAGAAGAGAGAGCACATCGTGGATGATAAGCAATGTATAGGATTGGAGCAGCAGTCTGTCTTCAAAGGTAAGATTGTATTCGGCTCTCGGATTCTCCGAGAGATGCGATTGGGCTGCCGGCTGACTGCGCCGAACGATCCCCTCCAGCTCTTTTACGTATGTATTCAGATTGCTGTGCTCGCTTTCCTGTTGACGAATGTGGCGGTAAGGGGCAGCGGACAATGAGCTCCGAATTTCCTGATCATCGAGATCAAAATGAACATTGAAGTATCCATACGGTCTGTTGGCCAGATTAGTTGTTTGATGGGGCACCCCGGATTTGATCAGAAGCCATTCCCCTTGCCGCAGCGTAAAGGACTCACGATGAATTTCCTGCAAGACCTCGCCTTCCAGACAGTACAGCAGCTCGAACAGGTGATGATGATGCCTCGGATAACTCCAGCCGGGCGGCTGGGAATCAAAATGGCATCCCGTTACCTGAAGCGTGTGAATCATATTGGGAAAGCGAAAAGCGATATCCATAATGGGCAGGCTCCTTTGGCATCGAAAATTCCATTGATTATGCCATCTATTTTATCATAATAGGATCATGCGAATTGGAAAATTCGGCACAAAAGGTATAAAGAATGATCCATTTGGAGATTGAGCCGCACGAGGTTTTGATAGATGATGACAATAGCAAGCGAAATGATACGAGCAGGGAGGAAACAGGATATGAAAGCTCAATTGAAAGCGGTTAATCAACAGTTCGTGCTCGGGGATGAGCCGATACAGATTCTGTCAGGTGCCGTACATTATTTTCGGATCGTACCGGAATATTGGGAAGACAGACTGATGAAGCTGAAAAGTTGTGGATTGAACACCGTGGAAAGCTATATTCCGTGGAATTTGCATGAACCCAAGGAAGGACAATTTGCGTTTGATGGCATCGCCGACTTGGAGAAATTTGTCCAAATCGCCGGTGATCTCGGGCTGCATGTGATACTTCGGCCGAGCCCTTACATATGCGCCGAATGGGAATTTGGAGGGCTTCCGTCCTGGCTGCTGCAGTATCCGGATATTCATCTCCGATGCATGGATCCGGTGTTTCTGGAGAAGGTTGATCATTATTATGATGAGCTGATTCCGCGGCTGGTTCCGTTATTAACCTCCAAGGGAGGTCCGGTGATTGCCATGCAAATCGAGAACGAGTACGGGAGCTACGGAAATGATACGGCATATCTGGAGTATTTGAAGGATGGCTTGGTCAAGCGGGGCGTAGATGTACTGCTGTTCACTTCGGATGGTCCCACCGACGGCATGCTGCAAGGCGGAACCGTTCCGGGGGTGCTCGCCACCGTCAATTTCGGTTCAAGAACGAAGGAGGCGTTTGATAAACTGCGGGAATATCGCGCGGAAGACCCTCTGATGTGCATGGAATACTGGAATGGCTGGTTTGATCATTGGCTGAAACCGCATCATACCCGGGACGCGGATGATGCCGCCGCTGTGTTCAAGGAGATGCTGGACTTGAATGCATCCGTGAACTTCTATATGTTTCATGGCGGAACGAATTTCGGATTTTATAACGGGGCGAATTTCCACGAGAAGTATGAGCCGACGATAACCAGCTACGATTATGATGCGCCTCTTTCGGAGTCCGGGGATGTAACAGCTAAATTCGAGGCTATTCGCAGCACGATTGCGAAGCATCAGGGGAAAGAGCCCTCCGATTTCCCAAGTCTGCCTCAGCCCGTCAAGAAAAAAAGCTATGGTTCGGTTCGCATGACCCATTATGCCGACTTGTTGGAGCATCTGCCGGTGCTATCCGAGCCGGTGAAAAGTACGACACCTGTACCGATGGAACTGCTGGGTCAAAGCTATGGCTTCATCGTTTATGCAACGGATATCTCCGGACCTCGTCAAGGAGAATCGCTGTATCTACAAGAGGTGCATGACCGGGCCCAGGTATTCCTGGACGGTAAGTATCAGGGGACGGTTGAACGCTGGAATCCCCAAGCCCTGCAGATCGATGTTCCGGCAGCCGGGGCGAAGCTGGAGATCGTTGTCGAGAATATGGGGCGTATTAATTACGGCCCGAAGCTGAAGGACTATAAAGGGATCACCGAGGGAGTCCGGATGAACAACCAGTTCCTGTATGACTGGAGCATCTATCCTTTGCCGCTTGAACATCCGAATGCGGCACTGTTTCAACCGCTGGAGGGTCCGCTTGAAACGCAGGATCGTCCTACCTTCTATCGGGGTGAATTCGCGGTGGATGACATTGGAGATACGTTTATCCGCTTGGACGGATGGGGAAAAGGAGTGGTCTGGGTCAATGGCTTTAACCTGGGGCGTTACTGGGAACAGGGACCGCAGGCTGCGCTTTATCTGCCTGGACCACTGCTGAAGCAGGGCCGCAATGAAATCTTGGTGTTTGAACTCCATCATACCGAAACAACCAGCATCGAACTTGTCGATCAACCCGACTTGGGCTAATTAGGGTGTGGGTAGACAAAGGATAGTAATGAATAAAAAGGGAGCCCTCTTGTGGTCATGAGAGGGCTCCCTTTTATGTTTCAAGGAATCATAGGGTTAGACCAACTGCTTACGGACTTTTAAATAACGGTACAGAATGATGCCAAAGAGTGAGCATAGGATGGCACACAATCCGATGAAGCCATAGCCGGCCTGCAGCCCGCGCAGCAAACCGAGTTCTGTTCCGCTGCCGTACATTTGCTTGAATCCGTTCGTGATCGCTCCGATAGCGTAATTGCCGATAACGCTGCCGATTCCCATCATGGTAACGATGAACGTAATCGCGGTGTCGCTCTCTTTCGGATATCTTTTGGCAATTAGAGCCATGACCGTTGGATAAATCGGAGCAATTCCAATGCCTGCAGCCGCGAACAGGAAGGCATAGGATTCCCCGCCAAAGATCGCGACAAACGTACATACTCCGGTCAACGCGGACAGGATGATAATGGACAGCGTGAAGCCGATCCGGTCCGTTATTGGGCCAAGCAGCAGGCGTGCTGCCGAGAAGCAAAGGAAGAAGGCGGACAGCATCCCGGCTGCAGCCGTAGGTTCCCATTTGTACGATTTTTCAAGAAAGTTTACGAGCCAACCGCCAACGGCCATCTCCGATACGACACCGAAGGATAGAATCATGACAACAAGCCACAGCGCGGGATCTTTAACTAATAACTTGAGCGGAGTTCGTTCCGTTTCGGATAGATCGTCCCCGGGAAACTTACTCATGAGTGCCGGTATCATCGGCAGTATGGATAACATCAGCATGGCCAGATACATGCCCCGCCAGTCCAGCGTGTGATTAAACACGGTTACCGTCATGAGGCCGGATGCAATCATTGGTGCCACGGTTGAACTGATTCCGTAGAAGAAATGGGACAGGTTCATCATCGTGCCTGTGTTTCGCACAAAGATCCGGGCCGCCAAAATGGCGAGGCCGATCTCCAGCATACCGTTTCCAATGTACATGAAGAAGTAGGATGCGGTAAACATCGGGTAGCTGTGCGACAGGAAGATGAACACACCCGAGATGGCCATCGAACCGAAGGCAGCCATACTGACCCACTTGATCCCGATCTTCCGGGTTAACAGCGCGGTGAAAGAGCAGGCAATCAAGTACCCGAGCGCGTTCAGCGATAGCAAGGTGCCGATCTGCATTTCATCCAGGTGGAAATCGAATTGAATCCTTGGAATGGCGGGCCCCTTAATATTTTCCGAAATTCCGAAAATGATAAAGCCGAGAAAAATGGTTGCTAAATGAAGGGTGTAGTCTTTGCTGAATTTAGGTTTTGTTTTCGTTTGAAGGTCTGTATTCACGGTTATTCCCCAATCGTCATCGTTGAATTTTACATTGCACTTGTATCGGATATCATCATGTCCAGAGCAAGCCGCTGCAGGCCGGCTATGTAGTCATGTTCCCACTCGCGAAGCAGCATGTCGGGCAGATGCCGTTCCGGTACGTAGGCGGAAGCCCGGTCTTTGATGGAGAGCAGGGTAGAGGGCAGGAGGTTATGCTCACACCACAGAATGGCGTCCGGATTGAGAATCGCGGTGAAGGCGGCACTTAATCGGCTTAACGCATCGATTTGCTCCTCATCCGGCTCGATGAGACGGCTCATGACGGAACTTTTGCGATCCAATACATCGTGAAAATTGTTGTCTTTGCTCATCGGTACATAACCGATCTCCCCCGTAAAGAACGACTTGCCCCGAACGACGTTTCCGTTGATCAGCAGTCCCGCCCCCGGTCCATTGTGTCCGAGATACACGTATACAAGGGAGGCCTCCTCCGAGCGGCTCAGATTCTGATAGCCAAGCACGGCCGCATTCATGTCATTCTCCACAATGACAGGAATGGAGAACAGGTTCTCCAGGTAAGATTTGAGGTCGAAATCCTGGAATGTCCCATACAACGGAACGTGAAAAATAACGCCATCACGCACCGCAGCCGGCATGCCGACGGCGATCGTGCGGATCTTCGGATAACGGCGGATCCAGCTTCTTTGCTGGGAAGCCAGCGCTTCCGGTCCAAGCTGGAGTATGCCTTCTTCTGCTTTTTGTTCGACCAGATCGCCGTTCCAATTAAAAATGGTGTATACGCTCCGCTCCTTCTCATAATAAACGGCGAGACCCAGCATATAGTCCGGGTTAAAAGCGTAGCGGTTTGCACGCCTGCCGCCGCTGGACTCATCCAATCCGAGCAGGGTAACTTCGCCTTCCTGCGCCATCTGTTCCAGAACTTTGCTCACCGTAGGAAAGCTGATGCCGAGCCTATCACTCAGCTCTACTTTGGTTCCGCTGCCGAGCTCCAGCAGGGAAGCGCGGAGCGCGCGCCGCACGGCATATTTCATGGATTGCGGTGTGGGTAAAGCTTCTTTGCGCGTTGTCATCACCACTTCCCTCTCTTTTTAAACAGGTTTAATAAGTGTCTGGAGATGATTATGGCACATCTGAAAACATGGTGCAAGAACAATTTTGCTGCTTGAAATTCGAGGGTATCCGGAGGACAGAAAAAGAACGTTCGCAACAAAGGATAAGGGTTGCGGACGCTCTAATTCCAGAAGCGGTATAAGATTATCGCAGAAGCATGATGGTACCGCCGAGGATCGGCATAAGGATCATGGAGAACCGCAGCAGCGTTCTTGGCGCTTTGCTTGTAAACTTCGCGCCGATGTACGAACCGATCATCGTACCGGCAACGACCTGCAGCAGCAGCTGCCAGTCGATATACCCTGCTTGGAAGTAGCCGATGCCGCCAAAGAGGGCAATCGGCATAATAACCATCATGGTTGTGCCTACGGCCAGCGCAATCGGCAAGTTAAACAGAATCATCAGGGCAAGCTGAATGAATGGAGTCGACCCAATGCCGAATACGCCGGACATGCCGCCGGTGATTAAGCCGGAGATTAGAGCCATCACCCAGAATCGTGAGGAACGGATAGAGGTCAACATGGGCTTCGGCGAAAACTGCATGCGAGTCCGGAGCATAATGAGCAGGCCGGACAAAAACAGCATGATCGCCGTACACCATACCAGCCGGTCCTCCGGAATGAGCCGGGCGGCAAAGCTGCCTGCATATGCGCCGACGGCTCCGAACAGTCCGACGGCAAGCCCGGTGGATAGAATCGAATTCTTTTCCCGTAGATGGCTGATGGAACCGGAGATCATGGTGAATACCATGGCGGCGATGGAAGTGCCCAGCGCCGTATGTACGGGAATGTGAAATACGGTAACCAGAAGCGCAATAATGAAGCCTGATCCGCCGGCACCGACAAACCCGAGAAGACCGCCCAGAAATAACATCGTGATGAAAATGCTCATATGTGTCTCTTCTTTCGTCGTGGTTTAATCTCAATCTCCCCATTATACATGAAATTAGGTTAAGACAGTTGACAACAGCGAAGCTCCATGAGAAAATGTACGCGCGTACATAAATTGCAGGAGGCTTGATGAATATCGCTAGTCGTAAAGAGGTAGCACAGCTTGCCGGCGTTTCGGAAGCAACGGTATCCCGTGTACTGAACGGGGTCGGACCCATCAAGGAGGAGACCAAGCAGCGGGTGCTGGAAGCGGCGGATCGGCTTGGGTATACCCCGAGTGCGCTTGCCCGAAGTTTTGCCCGCCGAAGAAGCGGTAACCTGGGCGTTGTCATGCCCTACCTGCCGAAAGCCCGCATATTCTCCGCGTACTATTTTTCCGAGATATTAAGCGGTATTGGCAGTAAGGCGCTGGAAAGCCAACATGACCTATTGATGCTGTTCCGTGAGCCCGGTGGTTCGATGGACTACTTGAACCTGTTCCGGACCCAGAAGGTCGATGCCTGCATTATTCTTGGCGCCCGGGATGATGAAGGCGAACGTGCGGCCATCAAACAGCTGAGTGAAGCGGATCACCCATATTGCCTGATTAATCAATACTTTGACGGCGAGGCGTTTCACGTTATGGATGCCGATCATGTGGATGGCAGCTATCAAGCCGTTCATCACTTGACACAGCAGGGATTTCAGAAAATTGCATTTCTTAATGGGCCGCCCCAGTATTCCAACAGTCGCGACCGGTTGAAGGGGTACAGCCAGGCGCTGAATGAAGCGGGAATCGTGCTGGATGAATCTTTGCTGTTCGAAGGTAACTTCAGCCGCAAAAGCGGTTATGCCGCAGCCGAGTTAATCGCCGGGAAGTTAGACCGGATAGAAGCCGTATTTGCCGCCAATGACCGCATGGCGATTGGACTTCAGCAGGGCCTGCGTGCGTTAGGCATTTCGGAAGAGCGAATGCCTGCCTTTGTCGGGTATGACGATTCGGAAGCCGCCGAGCTGTGCACCCCGCCGCTTACCAGCGTGAGAGTTCCGTTCTATGAACTGGGATGCCTTGCAGCAGAGCATGTGCTTCGCATGCTGGAAGCCTCCGATCTGCCAGAAGGTAACGAAACGAACGCAGTGCTTCACCGTCAGCTGCCAACTCGCCTGGTAATCCGTGCATCTTCGCTTCATCGAAATGAATGAACTCTTATTCAAGGAGGAATGAAGGATGAAACAATTACGTGTCGGCATGATCGGTTATAAATTTATGGGTAAAGCTCACAGCAATGCATACCGGAGCCTACCGATGTTTTTTCCGGAGGCGCTGAAGCCTGAAATGGTGGCAATCTGCGGCCGGAATGTGTCGGCCGTGCAAGCAGCAGCCGATCAATTAGGCTGGAATGAAAGCGTTACCGATTGGAAGGAGCTTGTCAATCGGGAAGATATCGATCTGATCGATATCAATGCCCCAAGCGATGCCCATAAGGAGATTGCCATTGCCGCGGCCAAGGCGGGCAAGCATATATTTTGCGAGAAGCCGCTTGCTTTGACCTTAGCGGACGCCAGAGAGATGCTGCAGGCTGCGGAAGAAGCGGGAGTCACCCATATGGTCGGGTTTAACTATAGATTTTCGCCAGCCGTAAGACTGGCCAAGAAGCTGGTTGAAAGTGGAAGATTGGGTCAGATCTATCATTTTCGTGCCTGGTTCTTGCAGGATTGGATCATGGATCCGCAGTTCCCGTTGGTATGGAGGCTGCAGAAGGAAGTGGCCGGATCCGGATCGCACGGGGATCTTGGCGCTCACCTGATCGATCTTGCGCATTATCTGGTCGGCGATATGCAGGAAGTGATCGGAATGAGCGAGACCTTTATCAAGGAGCGCCCCATTGCCAGCGAGATGACCGGGTTAAGCGCAAAAGGAAGCACAGGCGGTCCCATGGGGAAAGTGACGGTAGATGACGCTACGTTATTCATGACCCGCTTTGAGAACGGGGCGCTTGGCAGCTTTGAGGCGACGCGCTTTGCCGCGGGTCACCGCAGCACCAATTCCTTCGAGATCAACGGCAGCTTGGGCAGCGTCAAATTCGATTTTGAACGGATGAATGAGCTGGAGGTTTACTTTACGTCCGACGATGAGGATGTTCAAGGCTTCCGCCGCGTATTGGCAACCGATCCCGTTCACGATTATATGGAGGCATGGTGGCCTCCGGGACATACGATCGGTTTCGAGCACACCTTTACGCATGAAATCCTGGAGCTGTCGACCGCTATTTCCGAGGGAAGGCAGCCTGTGCCGAATTTCGAGGATGGCGTGAAATGTCAGGCTGTGCTGGAAGCCGTGGATAAATCCATCGAAGAACGCCGCTGGGTGCGGCTGTCGGAAATGTAATCAAGTCATCCGGCCAATCTTGGCCGGACACATAAAAGAAGGAGTGCTATGCATGAAAAAGGCTTTGATCGTATGGGGCGGCTGGGACGGACATGAACCTGAGCAGGTTGCCGGCATTTTCGCCGAATTGCTTCGGGCTGAGCAATATGAGGTTGAGGTATCCGATACGCTGGATGCTTTTAATGATGCAGAGAAGCTTCAGGCCTTGGATCTGATCGTGCCGGTATGGACGATGGGAGAAATATCGAAGGAGCAGGTGAGCAACGTATCGCTTGCCGTGCAGAAGGGAACCGGCTTGGCGGGCTGTCACGGCGGCATGTGCGATTCGTTCCGCAACAATGTGGATTGGCAGTTCATGACCGGCGGTCAATGGGTTGCGCATCCGGGCAACGATGGCGTGAAGTACCAGGTTGAGATTAAATCGAGCTCCAGCCCGCTGGTGGAAGGGATGCAGGATTTCACGGTGGTCTCCGAGCAGTATTATCTGCATGTGGATCCGGCCGTTGAAGTGCTGGCAACCACTCGCTTTCCGGTTGTGGCCGGACCGCATCTACTGAACAAAGCGGTTGATATGCCGGTAGTATGGACGAAGCGCTGGGGATACGGACGGGTCTATTACAATTCCCTCGGCCATCATGCCGATATCGTCGATATGCCGCAGGTGAAGGAAATGATGCGCAGGGGACTGCTCTGGGCTGCTGAAGGAAAAGCATTATATTCGGGTTCGGACATGAGTGTGTTTACGGAAGGTCAAGGTTACACAGGCATGGGAGACAGCCAATAAGGCAGAAGGAGACTTGGATCATGAAGAAAGTAAAGGTTGGCATCATTGGCTGCGGAAAAATCAGCGGCATCTATATGGAAAATTGCCATAAGTTCGATATCCTGGAGCTGACGGCGTGTGCGGATATCGATCGTGCCCGTGCCGAGGAACAGGCTGCCAAGTATCATATTCCGAATGTATACACCACCGAGGAGCTGCTTGCAGATCCGGAGATTGAGCTGGTCATTAATCTGACGATACCTGCACTACACGCGCAAATTATGCTGGATGCGCTGCAAGCCGGCAAGCATGTGTACGTGGAAAAGCCCCTTGGCGTAACCCGTGAAGAGGGTAAGGCGGTGCTGGATATGGCTGCGTCCAAAGGACTGCTCGTCGGATGTGCTCCCGAGACATTTCTTGGAGCCGGTATTCAAACGGCACTGAAGCTGATTGAAGATGGGCGCATCGGCAAGCCGATTGCAGCGACCGCATTTATGATGAGCCGCGGACATGAGCATTGGCATCCCGATCCGGAATTTTATTATGCCGCCGGCGGTGGTCCGATGTTCGATATGGGGCCATACTACCTGACGGCGTTGGTTCAGCTGCTGGGACCGATCCGCCGTATTAGCGGCATGACCGGGACGGCCCTTACGGAGCGGACGATTACCAGTGAGAAAAAACAGGGTCAGAAGATTCAAGTGGACATTCCTACTCACGTGGCTGGACTTATGGAGTTTCATAACGGCGCGATTGGCACGCTGATTACGAGTTTTGATGTATTTGGAGGCAGCACGCTTCCTAATATTGAAATCTACGGCACCAAGGGCACGATGCTCGTCCCGGATCCCAACGGCTTTGGCGGCTCCGTTCAATATCGATTGACCGGAGACACCGAGTGGACGGAAGAGCCACTGCTTCCCGGGTATAACGAGAATACAAGAGGGATCGGCCCGGCGGATATGGCCTACGCCATCCGCAGCGGAAGAGCTCATCGTGCGAGCGGCGAGCTTGCCTATCATGTGCTTGAAGCCATGTGGGGCTTCCATGATGCTTCTGATGAAGGCAAGCGCTATGAGATGGTCAGCACCTGTGACGTCCCGGCACCGCTCCCGCTTGATTTGCAGAAATACACCCTTGATCAATAATAGAATGGCGTAAAAAAGCGGCTTATCCCGGAGGGTCCAACGGACCACGGTGTAAGCCGCTTTATGCTATGCACGGATGCGTTCTCCATATAAACGAACGAACTCGATGATTTAGGCACGTATAAATCACGGTCATTCTTTTACGACTAGACCGAATATTTTGGTTAACGGGATGGCTTGATGCGGTGAAATGATGCATCCTTGAAGATCTTCCAGGGTGACGCCAATATTATGGAAATCCGTTCGGCTTAAGTCGATCCCTGCAAGCTTCGTGCCGGAGAACTGCGATTGATCGATCTGGCAATCTGCAAATTCCACCTTGCTTAATTCGGAATGATAAAAGTCCGACTTTACGAGCGAGGTGGCTTGGAAGGACACCTGCTTCATGTTAGCAAAACGAAACGTAGCGTAGTCGCCCGTACAATGATCGAATACGACGTTACGGATGGTGGCTGCCGTCAAGTCGAGCCCCAGAATTTTGCAATGATTGAATTGTACGCGGTACATAATGGCCTCACTGAGATCTACGTTGGACAAGTCGCAATGGTTAAACACAAGGTCTGTTAGCTCGGCATGGTGGAGCGTGACGTGCTGGAACGTAACGTTATGGAATATCATTTGATCGAATTGAACCTTGTCGGCTGAAATATAAGACAGGGTCTCGTCCTGACAAGTGGATTGAATGAACGAGGATTCATCGTCAACGCCGAAATCGGATAGAATCATAGGCTCAAGCTGCTTGGGGAGCTTGGGTTTCACGATTTTGACTGGGGGTGATGGACTGGCTGTATTGTTGTTAGTATTGCTTTTGCCATTGGATGACATGATTTCTCCTCCAAACATAGAAAATAAGTATAGAGATGATCAGAATAAACCCGGTTTTGTTGTATAGAAGTATATCATGTCCTTATTCGATTGTCCGGTCCCTGGAATTGATGGCGGCGTCCAAGGTTCCGCCGAGCCGATTCGGAGACCATGCCAGCAGACTGACACGGCCATTGCCCGTCAGATCACCAACGAAGGGCATCATTCCTTCTCCGGCAACCCAGGGTCCGAACCGTTCTTCCTGCCGCCCGAAGGCGAAGGCGGTCCCCGAGCTATATAGAACGAACCAGTTCCCTGCGGTATGTTCAACGAGGACCAAATCTTCCAACCCATCGTCATCCACGTCACCTAGCATCATGGATATGGACGAGCCCATGGGACTCTTGGCGGAATACCAATCTCCGGCGTCCACGAGCTGTTTCCCGCTGCTTAACCAGACCTGGCATGTGCCCGAGTCGGAGTTCCACACAACCAGGTCATCCAGCCCATCGCCGTTCACATCTCCGATGGAGGGAATCATGCCTACACCCTGTACGGAAACCTCATGCTGAATGAGGGGAGAATAAAAATCACACCCGGAGCTATAAGCAATGGCGGCTTTTCCTGTGACAGGGTCCCATAGAAATAAATCATGTCTGCCGTCCCCGTCAAAATCCCCCGTAAGAGCTTTCCAGTCCACAGCTCCAGATTCACAGAGCCAATGACCCGAAGGTACTAAACGGCTCCCTGAGTCCAAGGCAACCTCACATATCCCCAGCTTGGCATTCCACACAGCCGTATCGATGCTGCCATTTCCATCATAATCGCCTGCCATCGCTGTCCCACCCGGGTAAAGCGGCCAGTCTGCCAACAGCGGGCGTATATATTGTATGCCATTATGGATTTTAATGGGGGACAGAACCATAAGAGCAGCGTCGTACCATAGGTTGTTGGCCTCGTCGTGGACGATCCATCGATCTGGCTTCCCTTTTCTCGGGGCGTGCAGAAGCTGAGGGAGTTTCATGGTCATCCTATCCTGCAATCGGGTTTCCCTGAAATCCGGAATGAAGGGTAAGATTGAGGATATGGACACAAACGATTTACGCTCCCTCTTGAAGAATTGAATGATTCTTCTAAGCGGCGAATGCTCGTCATAATGCACAGTGCCGTCAGCAAGGAAGCGGATATAGGGAAATTCGAGATAGGGGTGGTAGAAGAACGAAGCCAGTTCGTGATCGCCTGTGAAATCCGGTAATGACCGTTCCATACGAGTAACTTCTTCCTCGATCTTGTCACCTGCAACATAATAAAGCGGAGTGGGAACATAGATCGTTCCGTTCGTCAGCGGATCGTCCGGGGTGTGCTGGAGTCCGGCTGTCCTTGCATCCGGACTGGAAGGCGGAGATTCATAGAGGATGCCGTTACAGATCTCAATAATGTGCCGCTGGACAGATGAAGCGGTATAGTGGGGAGTTTCATACCATACCGCTGCAAGACCAGCCGATTGAAACATCTTATGTGCCCGTTGTATCCGCTGATAAGCATAGGAACGCTGCAGCTGCGGGAGCGAATGAACTGCTTCGGGCGAATCATCCGGAGGACAATCGGCCCAACATTCGGGATAGGCAAATTCGAATCCGTCACCGCTTACCGATCCACTGTACTGATGCGTATATCCATGAATACCAAGCGAGGCGCCAAGGGCTACCATCGTTCGTAGCAGCCGTACAAATCGAAGGGAAACTTCATCATGCAGATCATCTATCGACCGGTCCGTATGGTGCGCCGGATCGACATATCGCGGTATGACGGCCAGGTGAAAGGGTATCCGTTGGCGGTGCAGGAACTGTGCGATGACCAGCAGCTTTGCCTGTTGTTCCTCCGTCTCATACCAGCCGCCCGGTCCGATATCTTCAAGCCGTATCAATGCCTTATTCATTAAGATGCCCTCCTTCCATGGGTAGCTGATGGAGATAACGATCCCGATAATTTATGCCCGGAATAGGCATTGCGTCATCGGGGCTGAAGCGTTCAGAAAAAAAAAGAGGATCGCAGATCGTGTTCCGCGAACTAAATAAAGATTAAGATATGAGCAGGAGGAAGTGGATGTACATGCATATTAGACACGCAAATGAACAGGATGCAGCCGGCATCGCTAACGTCCATGTGAATAGCTGGAAAACGACGTATAAAGGGATCGTGGATGATAGCTTCTTAGAAAATTTGTCTGCTGCGGATCGGATCGAAGGCTGGCGCTGGAAACTTGCCAATATGCCGGAGGACGAACAACTTCTGGTCATTGCAGATGAAGATGGCAAGGTTTACGGGTTCATGTCTTACGGCACGGAGCGAGAGCAGAAGATTTCTCATGAAGGAGAACTTTACGCGATCTATCTTTTGGAAGAGATCCAGGGGAAGGGCTGGGGGAATCAGCTATTTGCGAGGCTGAAGGAATTTCTGCAAGTGAGAGGATATCGTTCTTTATTGGTCTGGGTGCTGGAAGGCAATAAGGCTGAACATTTTTATAAACATATGGGCGGCCAGGAACTGAAACGAAAAGAGATTGTAATCGGCGGAAAAACACATACTGAAACGGCGCTCCTGTGGAGTTCCATTGACCTTATTCGGTCCTTCTCCTAAAAAGTGCTCCGCGAGAGTTTCGTGAGTTTACATTAGAGGGGGAATCTACTATGATGGGGATATACCCCGGTGGGTAATTGCATAACTTTGCCGACCTGAGGAGGTTCGCATTTGAGTATAATTCCGATAGGTCCTTTTATGATGAGGGCCGACATTGTGATTTTTCTGATCTGCGCGGCAGCCGGTTTCGCTGCGCTTCGAATTCGTTTGCGTCAGATGCCGCAGCGGCAATGGATCCTGGACACCTATTTATCTGTACTGATCATCGGTTTTATTTCATGGAAATTCGGGATGCTGGTGTTCGATCCGATCCGCACCTTTCAGCATCCGGCCTCGCTTATTTATATGACGGGCGGAACCAGGGGGATATGGCTTGGGGCTGTTCTAGCCCTGATCTACGCAGCTCTGCGCTGGAACAAAAAAAGGGAAGATTCAGGTCTGCTGCTGAAGTCCGCTCTGTTGTCGGCATTCGCGAGCGGATGGGCCGGGTATGTATTTCAGTGGTTGTGGGCGGACGGGGCTGGTCTAAACTCTTCCTTATTTTATATGCTATTATTCGGTACATTGCTGACGATGAGCTGGCTACAATTCCATTCTCCTCTCACCCGTTTTCTTACCCTGGGATTAGGGAGAAATGGAGCGGTGCTGCTCATCATAGGCGCTCTCTTCGTCTGGGTAATCTATGACTTCACTTCTACCTCGGCAAGCCAGCGAGAAGCGATCGTATCTCCGAATGTAGAAGGCAAACCGGAAGCCGTTGCTGAAGGGTTGAAGCCCGGGCTTCGCGCACCGGATTTTACGCTGATGAATCGGGAAGGGCAGGAGATCAAACTGTCCGATTATCGAGGGCAAACGGTTCTTCTGAACTTCTGGGCATCCTGGTGCCCGCCTTGCAAGGTTGAAATGCCTTATATGCAGGATTTTTACGATAAATATCAGGATGAGAATGTGATCATTTTGGCTGTGAATATGACCCACCTGGAAAATAGCATGAGTGAGGTACAGTCTTTCGTCGAGAGGAATGGCTTAACATTCCCTGTCCTATACGACCAGAACGGAGCGAGCACCAGACAATACGAGGTGGTGGCCTATCCGACTACCTATGTAATTTCTCCAGACGGCATCATCTCCGAGCGGTTTCAAGGCGCGATAGACGAAGATTTAATGGTCAGAGCCTACCGTAAGGCTAGTAATTAAGTAAGGTTAATTGCGGATTTTTGGTGACACGGACATCTATCTCTGCCGCCTTCTCCCCAGCAGGAATATAATACACAAACGCTGGGGAGGGGGAAATAGAGTGCAGCCAATACCAATTTCGGCAGAAGGATGCAGGGGTTACATCGGTAAAACCGTTTGCGCTGTCATGCGTGATGGAACGGAAGTTGTGGGGACTATTCGAGGTGTACATGATCGAGGTCTTGAACTCGAATTTGCGAACCCATCCGCATATATATTGTCCACAAAGGGTAAAAAGGGCAAAAAATCTTCGAAGTCAGCTAAAGGCGGTGCGCAAACGTCCGCATTTGGACCTTACGGCTACGGTGCATACGGCGGATATGGCTGGGGAGCCAATGTGTTTGCTTGGGAAGCCATAGCGCTGTTGTTCCTCATTCCGTTTTTGTTTATCTAAACGGTCATCGATTTTAGATCACGGGCGCAGTGTTTTTATAGAAGAGACAGGCGGGGGATATCCCGGCACTGTCTCTTTTTTTAGATATCAGAAAGTATAAACTTCGAAGCATGGGCCTTTCTGATATCGCAAGAAAAACATCCTATAAACGCGGTCTGTCTTCTGAGAAAGTTCGTCGATAGCCGTTTTTCTTTAGATATCAGAAAGTATAAACTTCGAAGCATGGGCCTTTCTGATATCGCAAGAAAAACATCCTATAAACGCGGTCTGTCCTCTGAGAAAGTTCGTCGATAGCCGTTTTTCTTATGCGAGTCTTATACACTACGTGTGGATTGGACTTTGTGGTCGGGTTCAGCGGATGTGTTCAATTGACTTAGCAGCCATATAACCGGGGTGAATGCGACGAGAAAACAGCTGCCAGCCAGAATCGGAAGCAAGGACCATTCGGCAATGGAGTATCCGAGAAGCGTCTGCCATCCGATGGCAATCAATCCGAGCAAATAGGCCAGACCGCTAATGTGGATCAGAATCGGTTTAACTGCAGGATTGACGGATTTCCTCGTGGACAGCCACGCTACAAAAGGGATCGCTTGCAGTGCATGAAACCCTAGTCCGTGCAGCCAGATGATATTGCCGCCGATCCCGGTAAAGCGTCCTGCATTGATGGAGATCCATATGCCGGCTGCAAAAGATACCAGCACCGCGATCATGGCATAACGAATGCCGAGTCCGAGTTCCGGATGGGCTTCCATTACACGCTTGCGGAAGTACTGGGCGCCAAGGATCAGGTAGAACACGATAAGCAGAAGCGCAACAGCAGGGAAAATAGTCGAGATGACATGATCAAAGGGCGAGCCATTCTGAACGAACCGCGGATCGACACCGCGGAAATTTTGAACGCTCTCGGCGAAATAGGAGAACAGAACGAGCGGTATATAGCAGCAGCGGTAGAACGATTTGCTTCGTGGCCGCATACCGGAAACCGGCAAAATGATTGCGGTGGATAGGATGAATATCCCCAGGGCCGCGTTGAAGGAAAACGCTTTGGAGATATCTCCATCTGGCGAGACAGGCCCACCATTCAGCAATACCCAGATCCCGCATATTCCGGCTAACAAAAACCCGAGCAGCCCCGTCAGTAAAAGCCAAGTCTCCTGCTTATACAGCCTGAACGCCCAGTTGGTCGCTTCACGTGCAAGTTGATTCATATGAACGACACCCTCTCCCGTAATAATGAATTGTTTATAATTTACAGGAGAATGGGGGTGACTTTAACGGGCTGGGGATGTAACGGGACCCTGTACCCCGGAATGATTTCAGGGCTGGACTAAAGCCGGGGATGAAGCGAGTCTTATTCAGGACGGGAGAAAAAGGATGCCAGTTCTTTTTTACTAGATTAGCAACTAAGAAATGAACCTCTCGCTTGATTGCTCCTTTCCTGTATACCTACTAAAATTGTAAAATGTGGTTATTCACGCGGTAGATCGGTTTAAGTTGGTTATGGAATTTGCATATAGACTGCCTGAAGAGCAGAGGCAGCAAGACAGAAGGGGCGTCCATATTTATGTCCAATCGAATTTTAGTTACACCCGAGCAATTGGAGCAGGTATCCACGCAATTTGCGCAGTCAGGGCAACTTAGCAGCGATATGGTGGAGCGGCTTCAACGAAGCATTCAAGAAATGGAAGGCCAATGGCAGGGAATGACCCGTGAGCGGTTTTACGGGGATTACCAGCAAGCCAGGGCGACCATGATCAAGTTCGTAGAGTGCTTGCAATCGATATCCACCGAACTGAAGCAAATTTCCGTCAAATTCCGTTCCACGGATGAAATGGTGAACGGTGCTGCAGCTGGAGGAGCCGTAGCAGGCGCAGGCATTCTGGCCGGGGCGGCAACCGGAACGGGCATCGCTGCGGCAGCTGCAACCAAGACTTCCGGCGTGTCTGCCAAATCCTCAAGCAACCCGCTGGACGCGGCGCTTGAAGGTGTTGAAGTGGAAGGCAGCGTAATCAAGCACGAAGAGAATGGACTTTATGCCAAGGCAATAACAGGCAGTGCGGGAGCAAGCTTATCCGAAGGAGCGCATGCCAGCGGGGCTGTTGTAGAAGCGGGCTATGCTAATGATCATGTCGAAGGATCAGTTAGCCTCGTTAAGGCCGAGGTTGAGGCAGCTGTCAAGGATGGCACACTCAGTGTTGGGGCTGAAGCTACATTAAACAAATATGAAGGCGGCGTGAATATTCCGCTTCCATGGACGGATAAGGAGCTGCATATCGGAGGTTCCGCCTCACTCGGCGTACTCGGCGCATCCGCTGAGGTAGGAAAGAGCGGTTTAAAGTTCCACGTGCCGTTAGGACCAGGGGCAAGCCTTGTCGGGGTCGGAGGAGCGATTACGGTAAAATAGAAGGAGGAGCACCCCCGATGAGCGATAAACAAAAACGGTTCAAATACATAATGGTGATCATTGCTGTTGTCGGTGTACTGGGGACCGTGATTCCTAATCTGCTTGACACGAGTTACGCAGCTGCGGAAAAAGCAGTCATTTGCCTGTCCTTTCTGATTGGAGTACCGCTCGTAGTGTCGATTGTATATTGGATCGGTAAAAAAATATTGAAGGGTTGATGTATATGGAACAGCATGAGCAAACGGAACAGAAGCTGCTGCCAATCGGATCTGTAGTCAAGTTCAAGGAGTGGGACCAGACGCTGATGATCTATGGCCGAATGCAGAACGACTCCAAGACGTTGAAGCGTTGGGATTACGTGGCCTGCTTCTACCCTCACGGAAATCTTACCGCAGATTCCAATATCTTTTTCAACCATAAGGAGATTTCGGAAATTGTATTTATGGGTTATGTCAATGAAGATGAAATTGCCTTTCGTGACGCATTGATCGAAGGAATTGCAAAGACGGATCAAATGGCAGCCGCAGGCTCAGACCCATCGTAATTTATAATGATAGCAGCTCTGTCTAGAGGTAAACTCTGGCAGGGCTGCTTTTTTGTTTGTAATAGATTTATAAGATGGAATTCTAAATAAACGGATATAAATCTGTGTTTATTTTTGAAAATTAACTATTCAAAAATAAACGGGCGTGATATTATGGGAAACAAATGAAAGCAAATTCATATGGTCAATCGGAGGGGAAACTTCATGGTTCAAAGCTTATGGGAACAGTCAAAGGCACAGCAGGCACAAAATACATTGGATGAGCTGGTCTACCGTTCGAACTTGATCGGTTCCGACCGGCGCGTCTGCAACTGGGGCGGCGGCAATACATCCAGCAAAACAACGATTCAGGATTTTCGCGGCAAAGACATCGAGGTTATGTACGTGAAAGGCAGCGGATCCGATCTGGCTACCATGAAATCGGGCAATTTCACAGGCTTGCGCATGGAGGATATCCGGCCGTTATTCGAAAGGGATTCGATGTCGGACGAGGAAATGGTGGCTTATCTGGGTCATTGCATGGTCGATGCGAAGCATCCGCGAGCATCCATAGAAACGCTGCTGCATGCGTTCTTGCCGTTTCGGCATGTGGACCATACCCACCCGGATGCCATTATCAGCTTATGCTGTGCCCATAACGGCAAAGAATTAGCCAAGGAGATCTTTGGCGACCGATTTGTGTGGGTTCCTTACGTTCGTCCCGGATTTACCTTGTCGAAGATGATTGCCGAAGGGGTGTTGGCTAATCCGAAGGCCGAGCTGGTTCTGATGGAGAAGCACGGGCTTGTCACTTGGGGCGATACTTCGGAAGCCTGTTACGCGCAAACAATTCGTATCATTAGTGAAGCGGAAGCCTTCATTGAAGCCCGAGTGAACAACGACAAGCTGTTCGGCGGCCGGAAGCATACACCGCTGGCCTCGGAAGTACGCCGCCGCATCGCCGCCCAAGTGATGCCCGCCGTTCGTGGGGCCGTCAGCGACGCTAAGAAAATGATCCTGTCCTTCGATGATCAAGATGATGTGCTGGACTTTGTCGGTGGCGCCGATTCGCCGAAGCTGTCCCAGGTAGGCGCAGCTTGTCCCGATCATCTGGTTCATACCAAGGTAGTTCCTCTCTTCATCGACTGGATACCTGACGCTGAAGATGTGGAAGGCCTTAAGACCAAGCTTATCGATGGCATTGCTGCTTACAAAGAGCAGTACAAAGCTTATTTTGAACGTAACCATCACGAAGGCGACATCATGTTTGAGGCAGCTCCGCGCGTCATTCTTATTCCGGGCATCGGAATGATCAACACGGGCAAGAGCTGGGCGATGTCGCAAGTCAGCGGCGCCCTGTATCATCGGGCAATTGCAGTCATGCGCGGTGCGACGGCTCTGGGCGATTTTGTATCCCTGAGTGAAAATGAATCCTATAACGTGGAATATTGGCCGCTTGAGCTGTATAAATTGAGCCTTGCACCGGCTGAAGCGGAGTTTTCCCGCCAGATCGCTTTTATCACCGGGGGAGCGGGCGGTATCGGAAGTGCCACAGCCCGCAGGCTGGTAGCTGAAGGCGCGCATGTCGTTTTGGCGGATTTGAACCTGGAAGGAGCACAGCAGGTTGCCGAGGAGATCAATGCACAATACGGAGAGAATCGGGCATTTGCTGTTAAAATGGATGTAACCGACGAAGAGGCCGTTCAAAGCGCCTATCGCGAAACTTCCATCACTTATGGCGGTGTTGATATTATTGTCAACAATGCGGGCCTTGCAACATCCAGCCCGTTTGACGAGACATCCCTGAAGGAATGGAACCTGAACATGAACGTGCTGGGCACAGGTTATTTCCTGGTAGCGCGAGAAGCCTTCTCGTTAATGAAGACACAGGGAGTTGGCGGAAGCATGGTATTTGTCGGATCGAAGAATTCGGTCTATGCCGGCAAGAACGTGACCGCATACAGCTCCGCTAAAGCACTGGAGGCACATCTGGCGCGCTGCATTGCTGCTGAGGGCGGAGAATACGGCATCCGAGTCAACACCATTTTGCCGGACGCCATTCTGCAAGGCTCCGCAATCTGGAATTCGAACTGGAGAAACGAGCGGGCAGCAGCTTACGGGATTGAACCCGATCAGCTGGAAGAGCACTATCGCAAACGCACAACACTCCTTGTGAACATCTATCCGCAGGATATTGCCGAAGGCATCGCTTACTTTGCATCATCCAGATCTTCGAAGACGACCGGCTGCATGCTGACGATTGATGGCGGAGTGCCAGCAGCGTTTACTCGTTAATCTTTATCAAATGAAGATGTGACGCATCTACCGCAAGAAATCAAGATTTCTTAATAAGATGGGGAGCTGGGTCTAATATGACCCGGCTATCCTCATCATACGGGAGGATATGTGATGAGGCAGGATGTTGCAAGGAACTTTGAAGAGGCTAAAAAGCTCTATGGACACCATGGCATCAACGTAGACGAAATCTTGACGGAACTTGAACGCATCAAAATCTCGATCCATTGCTGGCAAGGAGATGATGTCCGGGGATTCCTGTTCCGCGATCAGGAGCTGTCCGGGGGCATCTCGGTAACCGGGGAATATCCCGGGGCTGCAAGTACGCCGGATCAGCTACGGGCCGATCTGGAAAAAGCGATGTCGCTCATTCCGGGATCCCACAAGGTGAACCTCCATGCCATCTACGCGGATACCGACGAGTCTGTTGATTTGGATCAGCTGGAGCCGAGGCACTTCCAGTCTTGGGTGGATTGGGCCAAGGAGCAGGGAATCGGACTCGATTTTAATCCGACCTGCTTCTCTCACGACAAATCGAAGGACGGGTTTACGCTGAGTCATGACGATCCGGCGATCCGTCAATTTTGGATTGAGCATTGCAAGGCCTCACGAAGAATCGGGGCTTACTTCGGGGAACAGCTGGGTCAGACCTGCGTGACGAATATCTGGGTTCCGGATGGTTACAAGGATATGCCGGTAGACCGAATGGCGCCGAGGCAGCGGCTGAAGGATTCGCTGGATGAGATTTTTGCGGAGACTATCAATCCGGAATGGAATTTGGATGCTGTCGAGAGCAAGCTGTTCGGACTGGGATCCGAGGCTTATGTTGTGGGTTCTCACGAGTTCTATATGGGATACGGCATTCGGAACAACAAGTTGATCTGCCTGGATGCGGGTCACTTCCACCCAACCGAGAGCATTGCCGGCAAACTGTCGTCACTCGCTCTTTTCACCGACGGACTTCTCCTTCATGTCAGCCGGCCGATGCGCTGGGACAGCGACCATGTTGTCATCATGGATGATGAGCTGACCGAAATTGGACGCGAGCTGGTGCGTAATAACCTGCTGGATGTTACCCACATCGGACTGGACTTTTTTGATGCCAGCATTAACCGTATCGCGGCATGGGTTATCGGTACCCGGAATACGATCAAGGCGCTGCTGCGTGCCAAGTTGGAACCAATCGATAGGCTGAAGCAGGCTGAGCTTGAAGGCGATTACACGACCCGCCTGGCATTAGTGGAAGAATTTAAATCCTATCCGTTCGGAGCGGTGTGGGATTATTACTGCGAACGCATGGGTGTACCTGTCCGAGAAGAGTGGCTGTCTGAAGTGAAACAGTATGAACAGACTGTATTGCTGAAGCGTTCGCAAGCATGAAGAGATACGGAACAATCGGGTTCGAGCCCGAATCGTTGATATTTCTCTGATAAGGAGGCTGGGGAGCGTTGAGCGTTCTTGCATTTGATTTGGGCGCGAGCAGCGGAAGGGCGATGCTGGGCCAATTGAACAGCCGCACCATCGACGTAACGGAAATTCACCGGTTCCCGAACGATCCGGTTCGAATCGGCGACCGCTTTCAATGGGATATATTACGGATCTACCATGAGATGAAGCAGGGCTTGCTCCGGTTGAAGGGACAACATACCCTGCCGTCGAGCATCGGCATTGATACCTGGGCCGTAGATTTCGGTCTTCTGGATCGGAGCGGGGAGCTGCTTATGAATCCGTATCATTATCGGGACACACGCACGGATGGCATGATGGAACAGGTCTTCCGGGATGTGTCGCCTGTCGAGATCTTTGATCGGACGGGGATTCAGTTCCTCTCGTTCAACACGGTCTATCAGCTGGCTTCATTGCAGAGGCAGAAGCCCTACCTGCTTCAAGAAGCCGAGCGTTTTCTTATGATTCCCGATTTGCTGCGATACTTCTTCACCGGCGAGATGGCAAACGAATTTACGAACGCTACCACAACGCAGCTGTATAACCCGCTTTCGGCCAGCTGGGATGATCATCTCTTGAAATCATTAAATATCCCTCATAAACTGTTCCAACCCGTGGTTTCGCCTGGCACGCAAGCAGGAAGCTTAAGATCCTCCGTCACGGAGGAACTGGGGATCCCGCCGATTCCGTTTTATATGGTTGCAGAACATGATACGGCTTCCGCCGTTGTTGCGGTTCCGGCTCTGGAGCGGTCGTTTGCTTACTTAAGCTGCGGTACCTGGTCGCTGATGGGAACTGAAGTCGATCAGCCTGTCATTCATGAAAAGGCCAGAGAGCTGAATTTCACGAATGAGGGAGGGGCATACGGCACGTACCGGCTGCTCAAGAACATCATGGGACTGTGGATTCTGCAGGAATGTCAGCGGACCTGGGGACGGGAAGGGTTATCGTATTCCTATCCCGAATTGGTTAACATGGCGGATGCGGCACCGGCCTTTGCTTGTTTCATTGATCCCGATGATCCCGTATTCCTCCCTGCGGGAGATATGCCGAAGCGGGTAACGGAATATGCGGCCCGCACGAACCAGAGCGTTCCGCAGGGTGTAGATGCTCTTGTGCGCTGCATTATGGAGAGTCTGGCCATGCAATACCGTTATGTGCTCGAGTTGACCGAGGAATTGTCCGGGCGAACATTTCAGGGCTTGCATATGGTAGGCGGTGGCATTCATAATGAAACATTATGCCAGTGGACTGCGAATGCAATAGGGAAGCCCGTATGGGCGGGACCTGCGGAGGGCAGTGCCATCGGAAATATGGTCGTGCAGTGGATCGCTCAAGGCGAACTATCCGATATATGGGAAGCACGTGCAGTCATTAGAGAGTCCTTCCCGGTCAAGACTTACGAGCCGAAGGATGCCTCCTTATGGGAGGAAGCTTACGGAGTGTTCAGACAGCGTACCGGGAAGCGATAGAATATATGAACAGTAAGGATGGGCGGTATGATGCTGGTTGCAGAACGATATGAGAAAATAGTACAGTTGGTCAACGAAAGAGGGAGCATCCGAGTCTCCGAGCTGAGTCAGCTCTGCGGTGTAACGGAAGAAACGATTCGCCGCGATCTTGACAGGCTGGAGCAAGCAGGGCGCCTGCGCCGTTCCCATGGCGGAGCGGTTAGCGTGAAGGATCAACCGGAAATTCAGCGGTCGCAGCCGGAAATACCGTATGCTGAACGGGAAATCATGCATGCGCTGGAGAAGCAGCGGATCGCGGAGGAAGCGGTCAAGCGAATCCATCCGAATGATCGCATCCTGCTGGATGCAAGCTCAACGGCTTGGTATATGGCGAAAATCATACCGGATATTCCGATTACCGTGCTGACGAATTCGATTAAGGTAGCTGCTGAGCTGAGCACCAAGGAGAGGGTTCAGGTGATCTCCACAGGCGGTATTCTGGCTCATCGCTCCCTGTCCTTTGTCGGTCCGCTTGCGGAGCGCTCGCTGGATGCTTACTACGTGGATAAAGCCTTTCTGTCATGCAAGGGTGTGCACATCGAGCGGGGTCTTAGCGAATCCAATGAGCTTCAAGCGAGAATCAAGCATAAAATGATCGGAATGACGGATGAGACCATTCTGCTCGCCGATGCCAGCAAATTCGGTACGCAGGCTTTTGCGCAGGTTGCCGATCTCTCCCAAGTGAATCTGATCATCACCGATCGGAGATTGACGGAAGAGGAAGCGGCACCTTATCGAGCATTGGGCATCAAGATCGAATCTGTATAGAGGAAGCTACTATAACATATCAACATGGAATCCCCCCGTTCCGGGGGGTTCTTGCTAGAGGCCGATCCTTCGGTCCATATCCTGATGATTAGCGGGGTGAAGATGTTGAAGATTTCATTATTTGTCACTTGTCTCAGCGATGCCTTGTTCCCGCGGGTGGCTGAATCGATGGCAAGATTGCTGGCAAGGTACGGGGTGCAGCTGGAATTCCCGGAAATCCAGACTTGCTGCGGCCAACCGGCCTACAACAGTGGGTATTGGGATGATGCTCGCATAAGTGCCAAGACGATTCTGGACGCTTTTGACGATAGCGACTTCGTTGTGTCCCCTTCCGGCTCGTGCACGTATATGATTCATCATTATCCGGATTTGTTCAAGGACGATCCTTTATACCTGGATAAAGCGAAAGCGCTTCAATCCAAATGCTATGAGTTTACGCAATTCCTTGTTGACGTGCTGGGGGTGACGGATGTAGGCGCCGTTTATCCGCAAAAGGTAACCTATCATCCATCCTGTCACGGAAGCCGCCTGCTCGGCGTTAAGGAGCAGCCGATGAAACTGCTCAGCCACGTCAAGGGGCTGGAGCTTGTTCCCTTGCCTTTTGCCGAGGATTGCTGCGGATTCGGGGGAACGTTTGCCGTGAAAATGGCGGATATTTCAGGTGCGATGGTAACGGAGAAAAGCGATCATGTGCTGGAAACCGAGGCGTCCGTGCTGGTCGGACTTGATATGGCCTGCCTCTTAAACATTGCCGGCAATCTGCGTCACCGGGGCGAGAAGGTTCAGGTCAAGCATTTAGCCGAGCTTCTGTATGAGGGGGTGAGCGTGCATGAGCACAGCTGAGACGAGAGCGCAGACGGTTAAGGAGCGTGCAGGTTATGCCCTTAATAATGATTTTCTGCGCAATGCGGTGAAGTTTACGACAGAGCGGCTGCGGCTTGGCAAAAAGCTTGCGTCGGAGGAGCATGGCAACTGGGATGCGTGGAGGGAACGGGGGCGCCAAATTCGGCTCCATACCATTGCGCACCTGGATTACTATTTGAATGAGTTTGCCGAACAGGCCAGGGCGAACGGAGCCCATGTCCATTTTGCGGAGACGGCGGAAGAAGCGGTCGCGATCTCCCTGCAGATTGCGGAGCATAAGTCGGCCAAGTCCGTCGTGAAGTCAAAATCGATGGTGTCCGAGGAGCTGCATCTGAACAAGGCGCTCGACTCGATCGGGGTAGAGGCCGTGGAAACGGATCTCGGCGAGTATATTATTCAGCTTGCGGATGAAACGCCTTCTCATATCATCATTCCCGCCATCCATAAGAACCGTTACCAGATCGCGGAGCTGTTATCAGCAGAGGCGGGTGAGACGCTGCCGCCCGATACGGCGATTATGGCGGGGTTCGTCCGCATGAAGCTGCGCGAGAAGTTTCTTGAAGCGGACATTGGTATGACGGGTTGTAATTTTGCGATCGCCGAAACGGGCTCGATGGTATTGTTCGAGAATGAAGGCAATGCCCGGATGGTGACAACCGTGCCGAAGACACAGATCACCCTGATGGGCATGGAGCGGATTATTCCGTCATGGGCGGATCTCGAAGTGATGGCTACCTTGCTGCCGCGGTCGGCGACCGGTCAGAAACTGACGGTGTACATGTCCGGCATCAGCGGGCCGAAGAGAGAGCTGGATGCCGATGGGCCGGACGAAATGCATATTATCATCATCGACAACGGGCGCTCTCTCCAGCTCGGCGACCCCGAATTTCAGGAGCTGCTCAACTGCATACGCTGCGGCGCCTGCCTGAATGCTTGTCCCGTATATCGCCATATTGGCGGGCACGCCTATGGAGGCACGTATAGCGGCCCAATCGGTGCCGTATTAACGCCGGCCTTAAACAAGAATGTCGCGGAATGGGACGATATCGCCAACGCATCCAGCCTGTGCGGCGCCTGTTATGAAGCATGCCCCGTGAAGATTCCGCTGCATGATATGCTGGTATCCCTCCGCCGCCGGAAGATTGAAGCCGGGCGCGGTGACAAGCTGGAAGCAATGGGAATGAAGGGCTTCTCGGCGATCATGGGGAATGCCAAGCGTTACCGCAGCGTGGTATCCCTCGGGAAGTGGGGCCAGAAATTGGTAGTGCGAGGCGGGGAGATCCGAACGCGGATCGGTCCTTTGAAGGGGTGGAATTCGTACAGGGTAACCCCGAGTCTTCCCAAGCAATCCTTCCGTGACCGGTGGCCGGAGATGGAGCAGGATATTCGAAGCACCTCGGGGACAATGGACCCTGAAATCGCAAACCGATTGAAAGAGCGGCTTCAGCAGCAGAAGTCCGGAAAGGGGGAGAATGCCCATGACTGACGAAACCAATCGCAGTTGGCTGAGCCGTCTTGAAGAACAGTCTCGCAAGAAGCAGGAACTGTTCATGGATGGAATCGCAGCGAAGCTGGGGAGAGACCGGGTTCGCACCGCTCCGGAGCACCCTTTTCGCGGTGCCCCCGACTTCTGGAAAGAATTTGAGTGGCCTCTCGAGGAGAGGATTACGCAGTTTACCGCCAACTTTGAAGCGGCCGGGGGCCATGTTGTAAGGCTGAACCATCTTGAAGAGGTCAGCCGGTTTATTAGGGACAAAGCGATGGAGATGAGTGCGGCTACGATTCTTCGTCAGCAGGAGGACGCGCTGGACCGCCTGGGGCTGGAAGAGAGCTTGCCGGAGGCACTTGTTCTCTCCTGGAATGATGCAGCGGACACGGACTGGAGGGCTGTAGCTGCCAGAGCTGATTTTGGCGTTGTCATGGCGGATTACGCAGCGGCTTACACCGGTTCGATTACGGTGAAATCGGCCCCGCAAAAAGGCAGATCCGTCAGCCTGCTGCCGACCGTGTTGATGGCTATCATCCCCATAGAGCGAATGGTTACCCGGCTAGGCGAGATTCTGGTTCAGTTCGATCAGGCCGGACGCGAGCAGCTGCCGGCGGGAATCCATTTTATTTCAGGCCCGAGCCGCTCTGCCGATATTGAGAACGATCTGACGATTGGCGTTCACGGGCCAGGCATCGTGTACGCCTTGCTGGTAGACTCCTACGACGAATAACGTAACACCTGACGCAAGATAAGCCCCAAGCCAGGAGCAGTCACATGATGCTCACGGCTTGGGGCTTATTTAAATTATAGAATGTATAAGTTCTCAGCGAAGCTGTAAACTACGATCCACACCATTCTGTCTACTATGAAAGCACAGCGATAGATGGATGTTTTTACGTATGAGGTTATTTTCCTTTACGCGTCAGCTCGGCCAGCCGATCCCACTGCTCATGGGTCACTTCCGCCAAGTCGTTGAACTGCCCCGCACCCCGCAGCCATTCGCCGCCATCGATGGTGATCACATCGCCATTTATGTAACCGGCATAATCGGAAATGAGATATGCGGCCAGATTGGCTAGTTCCTCTGCATCCCCAACTCGCCTTAGGGGGATGCGATCGATCATTTTTTGCTCCAGGTCCGGCGTGGGCGATAATCTTGACCAGGCGCCTTCGGTGGGGAACGGACCCGGGGCGATCGCTACCTGACGGATGCCATAAGGGGCCCATTCCACCGCGAGGGACCGTGTCAGCGCAAGCACGCCCGCTTTTGCGGCTGCAGAAGGGACCACGTAGCCAGAGCCTGTTGAGGCATAAGTCGTGACGATGTTGAGCATTGTTCCGCTTTTGCCTTGCTCAATCCAGCGTTTGCCAACTTCAAGGGTTGCGTAGAAGGTGCCGTGCAGCACAATGTTCAGCACGGCATCTACAGCCCGAGGAGATAGACGTTCCGTAGGGCTGATAAAATTCCCAGCGGCATTGTTGACAAGTACATCAATGCCGCCGTAATGCAGCTCTGCCGCTTCGACAAGAGCCGTGATCTGCGCAGGGTCCCGAACATCGCAGCTCTTGTACCATACCTCGCAGCCCTGCTGTCTTAGTTCTGCAGCCGTTTGCTGCAGAACTTCCTCACGGCGTCCGCATATGGCGAGTTTGGCGCCAAGCTGGGCGAATTTCTCTCCCATGGCTCGCCCAAGCCCGGTGGCGCCTCCCGTAATCAGTACGACTTTATTTTGAAGCAAATCGTCAGTGAACGGTCCCATCGATGGTTCTCCTTTCAAGCAGAAATGAATGTAGCGAGGCGGATCCTCTGTCCGCGTTTTATAAACGGCAGGCTGCATTAACCCCTCTTTAATTCCAGGATTGCAACCGCTTACTTCCAGCGTAACATGGCTAACGCTTCCAGTCATCATATTCTTTATGTTGGTAAGGAGCACGAGATCAAGAAAGAGCTGCACGAGCCAAGTTACCAGAACAGGAAGGTACACCCCGGGGGGGATGAAATACACCGACAGCTGCTTGTGAATAGTAACTAACGACAGAAGAGGGGATCCCCCATTAAAAAAGCCTCATGATCCAACGAGGGATATGGAGGAGGATAACATCCAGAACCAGGGTGGCGTTACCAGATAAATTTTCCAACTTGGTTCGTCCGGGCCAGTTCATCTTTTTCATGATATATTCACCTCATTTCAAATGGATTTGTTGGACGATCGATAGATATGCCGATCTCTATATTAATGGCACCAACAAACAGACCGAACAAAATGATCAGAACGTTGACCGATACGCTCAGAACGTCGAGTATTAGTAAAAACATAAGATCAGCCCCTTAAGGCTAAATACGCACGAATCAAATGGAGGTTCCAGTATATGGAAGGTGAAGGAGCGTTCTTTCCAAGGAAGGGAGCAGCATAAGAAAAAACGTAAAGACTGACGCATGCAAGCGCCACATATCCTTGGCGGAGAATACAAAATGCCTTCTTTTCGATTTTAGTTTCCAATAGCATATTGAAACTTGTCATCCCCATATACTTTGCTATCAAGCAAATATAAATGGTTGTCTTATTAAGTGTGCCGAAAGGTGGGATATGGTGTGGCATGAAGGCAAACACGAAAGAAATCATGATATGAAGGAGGATTCTATTTGATGGAAATACAAATAACGGGGTTTGTTGTTCATTCCAATGACTCCGATTCGGGACATTCACATCAACTCTTTCTTACATCCTGGGATGGAAGACCGGTTAACGTTCATGTGCATCCCTTTGAAGGAGATACATCCTTTGATGTTGGACATTTTCATCATTACGTGGGTGTAACTGAACCAGCTCCAAGTGGTGTTCCACACGTCCATAATTATCATGCCCAAACATCATTTAATGACCAACACAAGCACATGATCAGAGGAACAACTGGCCCTGCCGTTCCCTTGGCAGGTGGTGGGCACTATCATTATTTTGAGGGTTATACCACAGTAGATGGCAGGATTCCACATGCTCATCGATATAGTGGAAATACAGGTAATGAACAGGGCTATCCAGGTACTTCCTATTGATGCATTTTTGTTCTTATAAATTATGCCTCTGACTATTACCTCCTGCCTTTGCCTTATCAGATTCCCTTTCATATGATGTATTATTCCAACTGGAAAGGGGTAATGATGAATGAGCGGCTATGAAGGTTCTGGGTATGGTAGTAGTCTTGGTGTTATTCTCGTTCTCTTTATTCTACTTGTAATAATACTCCGTACTTGGGGATTTTAAGTGAATACATTATAGAGGCTCTCACTTACGCGCATTGAATATACCAGGGTTAACATCTAAAGGCATCCAAAATAAATTTGGATGCCTTATTCACGCGCCCAGCTGTATGAATGGGGCAGATGATTCAAAAAAAGGAGCTAATCACGCTTTTTATTATAACCAAGCTTTAGCGGTGACTTCACCCGGTGGAGGCTTTTGAGGAAACTGAGAGCATATCATGTACTCGGAAGCTGAGGGATTCTTTACTGATCCTTTCAGGACCTTCATTTTTTTCATTAATTATTCGTCCAATTCATTTTTATAGATTCTGCATATAATGCATTATCTTCTTCGAAGGGAGGAGTTCTTATGAAAAAACATCATCATAAGGTTAAAGTGATTGTCCTCAAACCGGGACAAAAGGTCATTGTAAAGTGTGAAAAGCACAAAAAGCATCGCCCGTAAAAAGCTTAGAGAAAGATGATACTAGTTTTGAGAAATACCAAAAAGAGCGGCAAACTAAGAAGTGAAGTTCATTCTTGGTTTGTCGTTATTTTATTTAAGTAACGCACCGTGAAATAGGATGATATGGCATGGATCTTGCAGGTTTAAAGTGGATCACTAGGCAATGCCTAGAACTGCAAAATCTGTTCAAATCAATTGGCACACCACACCCAACCATTTGGATCGGTGCAGCTTTGATTCTCACTGGTGTTCTGTTCGTTATCATGAAAAAGAAATAGGAATTCACTCATTTATCTGTGCAGGCGAAAAGCAGCTTCCTTATCGAGCTGCTTTTCTGTTGTTGTGGTACGGAATAAGAAGAACGAAGAACGTGTTCGTCTTGGATTGTTATTGTACCCGCTACCTTGAGCAGGATTTGATCAGTGGTGAATCCTCAAATAAATTAACTGCAACTTTCGCAGAACGAATGGGTGTCAGCAAAAGCGTGGACGGGTGTTTGATCACCATGGAAATTGCCTTTTTAAGTTTCAGAACGTGTTTGCTTGGTTAGGTTAATAAGAAATGCTGGTTAAAACGATACATAGTCGTAAATTCTACATCTTATATATCACACTGCCATTGACCATGGGATTTTGATTACATCACGAGATGAGGAACCTTACATGATTCTGAAATCACTGACGGAGCGGCTGATACTTAAGACGATAACGGGCAGTACTTCCATGGATATCACGAACCTGAATACAGATTCAAGAGAGATCCGGCCTGGCGGCCTGTTCGTCTGTGTTCCGGGCTTTCACGTGGACGGCCATGACTATGCCCGGCATGCGATACGCAACGGCGCTGTTGCCATCGTAGCTGAGAGGGAGCTGCCGGTGCTTCCAGGGAACGTAACGCGTATAACAGTACCAGATACCAGAAGAATTCTGCCGATTCTCGCAAACGCATTTTTTGAAGATCCCACACAGCGTTTGAAGCTGATCGGAATAACCGGGACAAACGGCAAGACCACGACAACCCATATGGTAGAAAAGATACTGAACGACGCTCACCGCAAAACGGGCATTATTGGCACACTGTATATGAAGATCGGAGATCATATGGAGAAGACGCTGAATACCACGCCGGATACGATCCAGCTGCAGCGTTATTTTCACACGATGGTCACCCATGGCGGGGACTATGCCGTGTTGGAAGTGTCTTCGCACGGATTGGATATGGGGAGAGTGCGCGGATGTGATTTTCAAACCGTAGTCTTTACGAATTTATCACATGATCATCTGGACTTTCATCAGAATATGGAGAGCTATCGCAATACGAAGGAGCTGTTGTTCGCCCAGCTGGGAAACAGTAACCGTGACATGCTGAAGAAGGCGGTCCTGAATGCGGATGATGAAGCATCGTCCTATTATGCAAAACGTACATCCGCACAGATCGTAACCTATGGCATTCATAACGAGGCTGATGTTCGGGCAACGCACATTCAAAATATGCCGGAGGGCAGCACGTTTCATGTAGAAACGCCATGGGGACAGGGCGGCTTCAGACTGAAGGTGCATGGTGTTCACAATGTATATAACGCACTTGCTGCCATGACCACTTGCCTGCTGGAAGGGATACCGCTTGAAGAAATTCGCAGAAGTCTTGAACAATTTGCAGGGGTTCATGGACGATTTCAAGAAATAGAAACAGGACGGAGATTTCGCGTGGTTGTGGATTATGCGCATAATCCGGATGGACTTAAGGCAACATTACAATCCGCCAAGGAAATCACTTCGGGCAAAATGATATGCGTGATGGGCTGCCGGGGCGAGAGGGATCGGTTGAAACGCCCGATCATGGCGGACATTGCCGCTTCGTATTCGGATTATGTGTTGTTCACGACGGACAATCCGTTCTCGGAGGATCCGGAGCAGATTATGGCAGAGATGCTGGGTGGCTTAACCTCGCATGAGGCGGGGAATTGGGAGGTTATCCTGAACCGTAAAGAAGCCATTCAACGAGCAGTGGAATTGGCCGGTGACGAGGACAGGATCATTATTACCGGACGAGGACATGAGACCCGTTATGTAGCAGGCAGCCAGATCGAATCATTTAGCGATGAGGATATTGTGCTGCGTTCATTGCAGGACATGGAGCAAGGCATCCAGATGATGACACCGGAGCTATAAAATTACCCGGGAGGTGCTGGATTTTGAAACGAACGGTGTTTGGTGCTGCGTTAATCGCGGTTTTGCTGCTTCTTGCTGCTTGTACACAGTCTCCCCCTTCTGAGGAAGAGGGGAGGCAGGAAGAACATCGGGAGGAGAAAACCGATTCCTCCGTTCAAGCGCTTGCAGAGCAGTTGAGGACACCTTGGTCTATCGATTTTGACGGCGATACGATTTATATCAGCGAGCGGGAAGGAAATATCGTTCAGATCCAGGACGGCACCTTAACCAGACAATCGGTACATACCGAGAAGCCGGTCGCCCATCAAGGAGAGGGTGGATTCTTAGGCTTTGCGTTAGCCCCTGATTTTCAGGATTCCGGCAAGGCTTTCGCCTACCACACCTATGATTCGGATGGAAAGGTCATGAACCGGTTGGTCCTTCTGAAGCAGGAGGGGAATCAATGGACAGAGTCGCAAGTCTTCCTGGAGCGTATTCCTGGCTCCAATGTGCATAACGGAGGCAGAATTGCGATCGGACCTGACGAGATGCTATACGTAACAACTGGAGATTCGGGAGAAGGAGAGCTTGCGCAAAACCAGGAAAGTCTAGCAGGCAAAATATTGCGATTGACGCTGGATGGGAAGGTCCCGGCGGATAATCCGACCGCAGGCTCTTATATCTATACGTTAGGGCATCGGAATTCGCAGGGCTTAGCTTGGAATTCGGATGGTGAATTCTACAGTTCGGAGCATGGACCGTCCGGAACACCCGGTGGACATGATGAGATTAATGAGATAACGGCCGGCAGCAATTACGGCTGGCCCGAGATTATTGGGGATGAACAGCAAGAGGGCATGAATGCCCCGCTCTACCACAGCAGCGAAACGGCTATTGCTCCTTCAGGCATCGCTTTTGATGAGGAGGATTACATGTACGTGGCGACCCTTCGCGGTCAGAAGCTGTACCGATTTCGGCCGGAGGATGCCTCGCTTGAGACGGTATTGGAGGGGGAGGGCAGGTTAAGAGACGTCAAAGTCCATGACGGCAAAACCTATGTCATTACCAACAATACCGATGGCAGGGGTGTGCCCTCCGATCAGGATGATCGACTGCTGGTGCTGAAATAATTCAAAGAATTGTACATGTCTTGCGATTTAAGAGAATAGGATAGGACAAGTACAAAAAAAGGCCCCTTCCTGTATGGAAGGAGCCTGAAGTGGCAATAACAGATATTATGTTTGCATGGCTTCGGTTTGTTTTCGAATACGGTACACGCATTTTTTGTCGCCCTTGGCAAGGCACTCGGTACGTTCCACATCCGCCTCCAGCAAGGATTGAAACAGGTCAAGCTCACAGCGGCATGCGTGTTGATACCGGTTGGCTACTTGGGATATGGGGCAGTTCAGTTCTTCGAGGAGGTATTCTTCTTCGGTGACTTTTTTGTAATCCACCATATATCCGTTGTCATTCTGAATCTGGGCAAGGGCTGCAACGCGATCTTCGAGAGCATCGGCTTTCACCGTAGGCGTATACTTGTTCAGCAATGTATCTTTGCGCTTGTCGAACAACCGTGAAATCATTTCGTCACCGGCCTCGTCCTGCAGCTCGTTCAGCAGATCGAGTGCAAGCGTATGATAGTTCTTAGGGAAAAAATCCTCAGCTGATTCAGTAAGACTGTATAAGGAGACGGGTCTTCCCATCGGCTGCTTCACGGTTCGATAGGTGATGTAACCCTCACTCTTCAAGCTCTCCAGATGGCGCCGGACGGCCATGCCTGTTATGCCCAGTGCCTCGGTAATGGATTTCGTGCTGAGTTCACCATTTATTTTTAACATTTGCATGATATACTCGCGGGTACTGTATGCGACTTCTTGATCCACTATAATCACCGCCTTGTTTCTCGATGAATGCTTTCTTTTTCAACTAAAAAGGTTAAAAAGCAATATGTCTCATCTTATGTCTTTACCTTCTATAAGTCAACCGGAATAGCTGTTTTTGAGGCTGTCCTCACGCGGTTCATTGACAATTGGCATGTTTACCACATAATTATGATATATTTTAGTATAAAAAGTATAGAAAACCAAGAAATCTATGAAGATCGACTTTTTGCAATGATAGCCGTCGAAAGTTTGAAAGATTATTACAATCGGGAAGGTGGAATCACGAATGTATGTTATTGGCTCAGCTTGTATCGAAGAGAAAGCGGGAGAATGCGTTGACGTTTGCCCTGTGGATTGTATCGAAGAAGGAGATGACCAGTTCTACATCGATACCGATATTTGTATCTCCTGCGGGGCTTGCGAAGCAGCTTGTCCGGTTGCGGCCATTTTCTATTTTGAGGATCTGCCGGAAGACCAGAAGCATTATTTCGATAAAGCGGTTGAATATTACAAGAACAAGTAGGGCGCTCCGGTTTGAGTCTATCGGGCGCTCCGGTTTGAGGCTATCCGCTCTGTTGTCTGTCCGTTTCTTGAATGGAATAGGTAAGGTAGAAACGGACTCCCAAAGGATCCGTGCGCTCCGGTTTGAGGCTACCCGCTCTGTTGTCCGTCCGTTTCCGGAATGGAATAGACAAGGTAGAAACGGACTCCCAAAGGATCGGTTATCCTCAAACCTCCGCTGGTTGGAAAGTTCAAAAGGAAAGATCAAAAGACTAAAGATAAGAGACTAAAGATTAAAAGATTAAAATAGATCAAGGATTACAAGTTGTAACTCATATCTGATGCGATCAAATAAAAGAGGCTACGATAAATAGTCGAAATTATGATAGCTTTAAGCTGCGCTCATGCGTTAATCAAAATACGTGTTCTATATACGTAGACCATCCGGGATTATTTGAGGGTCACCTCGAATTTATTTCTCGGGTGGTTTAATTCGTTGTGGGAAGATCGAGCAAGAAAGTACCTAAAGACCCGGCACAACACCGAAAAAATCATGTATTTCCTCTTTTAGAAGCCATTCGAGATGAAGAATGTTCCAATCATTCATTTCTCGGGTGGCTTTATTCATAGGGTGGAAAGACGTTGTTATCTACATTTTAGGAGATCCTGCGTCAAGTTGATGTCATGTTGTGCGCGATGCGCGGTCAATTGTATGTATACACGAGAATGAATTTCTTTCGTAAAATATTGAAACACTTACATTTCCAGAATCAAAAAAATAATAATTTAAATGTGTCATATATATTGACACATTTACAAAACACGTTTTATTATTAATATCACTGGAGAATAAAAATAATAAACTTGATAATAATCACGGTTTTTTGATGATTTCGGATCGTTTTATTTGGAAAAATGATCTAATTAATCTACTGATGAAATTAAATAGGGGATGTCTTCATGAAAAAGCATGATCAAGACTTTATGAAGCGGCAGAACAGACTCACAGTATTCCAAATCATCAAGAACGAACAGCCGATTTCAAGAGCAGCCATTGCCAAACAGACGGGAATGAGTCCGACAACGGTCAGCCGGATCGTATCGGAGCTGACGGAAGAAGGATACGTTCACGAAACAGAAGAACAAGCCTCGGCCGGCCGCGGAAGAAAGTCTTCCTTAATAAGGCTGCTGGATACGGCGGTCATCTCGATCGGCGTCGAGCTGGATCGCCATCAAGCTAATATTGGATTCATCGATGTTCAGGGAAACGTATTGTGCAGCGGAAGTTTTCCGAGATCGTCGGAGGATACGGCAGAAGCCACGGTGGCCCGAATTGCAGACACCATTGAAGAACTCATCGCGGAATGCGATATCGATCGCAGACGGGTGGTGGGCATTGGCGTGGGACTGCCGGGCATCATCGATGTTGATGCCGGTGTGGTCAATTTCTCGGTACAGCTTGGTTGGAAGAATGTGAGGCTTGCCGAGAGGCTCAAGGAATTAACCGGGCTTCAAGCAGTCGTGGACAATGAACTGAAGGTGAAGGCGTTGGCGGAGCAGCTCAAGGGTTCGGCCTACGGCTCCAACCGTACGGTGCTCCTGGGCTTCGGTAATGGCGTCGGATCGGCGCTCATTCTGGAGGGGGAGATTTACCGCGGGGTGACGAACAGCGCCGGGGAAATCGGTCACACGACCGTGGACCCTGAAGGCATGATGTGCGACTGCGGGAAAGCCGGATGCCTCCAAACGTATATCAATATACCGTCCTTGTTGTCGGAAGCCAGCAAAATCAAACCCGTCCGCACGATCGAGGAGCTGTTCGCGGAGAGGCGGGCCGGAACGCGCTGGGCAAGCTATTTGATCGATCGGGCCCTTGCATATATGGCGATTACGATTAATAACGTCGTCAGTATGTACAATCCGGACAGCGTCATATTGAGCGGTGAGATTCTGGACAAGTTCCCTGAAGTATATGAAGAGATCACCGAGCTGTGCTACTCACAGTATATCTGGGAACCGCTTCAGGATTCCTTTACAATTGTCCGATCCGAGCTTCACGAGCATGGGGTCATCATCGGGTCGGGACTTGTCGCACAGGATCGTTATTTTCAATTGAATTAATTCATCTGGAGATCGGGGGAGCAAAATCATGGGATTTGTGCCATTGGTAGAGGAGTATCGCGGAAACGTACTGGAGAACATCCACTACGGAGCGATCAGTGTTGTAGACGAGAACGGAAAGGTGGTTTATGCAGCGGGTGATCCGCATCATATGACCTTTCTGAGATCGGCGGCTAAACCGTTCCAGGCAATACCGGTAATGAAACGCCGGATTGACGAGGTGTACGGACTTACAGGGGAAGAAACGGCCTTGTTTGCCGCTTCACACCGGGGCGAACGCTTCCACATTGATGCCTTGGAATCTATTTTGAAGAAAACCGGGATTCAGGAAGAAACGCTGCACTGCTGTGCAACTTATCCATTGAACGAGGATGCCAAGGCGCAGCGCCATCGCGATCATGAGGACAAGCGCAGAATCTTCCATAACTGCTCAGGCAAGCACAGCGGCTTGATTGCCCTATGCAAGCATATGGGCTGGGACGAGAGCACGTATTACAAGCCGGAGCATCCGGTTCAGCAAGAGATCATTGAGACGCTGGCTTATTTTGCCGAGGTTCCGGTTTCCTCGATTCCGCAAGGCATTGACGGCTGTGGCCTTCCTATCTTCGCGCTTCCGCTGGACCGCATCGGTTACTCCTTCCTCAAGCTGGCATGCCCGGATTTGATCGAGGATCCAGAGACTGCAGAGGCAGCTGCCAGAATGGCAAAACGGATGAATGAGTACCCGGATATCATTGCAGACACGAAGTTTGTATGCTCTGCTCTGCTCCGGGACCACAATCTGACTGCCAAGGGCGGCGCCAAGGGCGTGTACGGCATCGGTCTTCGGAAAGAACGCTTGGCGATCTCGCTTAAAGTGTCCGATGGCTCCGAGCAAGTATGGCCATGCATCATCGCTTCCATCCTGGAGCGCCTGGGTTACAGCGATCAGGCTACGATCGACCGCTTGTATGCGCTGGTTCCGAATGAGATTTTCAACGATGGCGGTACGCTGGTTGGGAAGCGACGTGCGGTGTACGAATGGAATGTTTAAGCTGTGAGGAACTCAAGGCGATCGGCAGGATGTTATATGCTGAAGCGGCGAGTGAATCTATAGATATTCACTACATCAAAGGGGGAGTAAAACAATGAGATTCAAAGGTAGAACATGGTCACTGCTCATGCTGCTGCTCGCATTTACGATTGTTGCGGCAGGCTGCGGCGGAAACAGCGGAAGCGGCAAAGGGGCAAGCGAAGGCGGCGGCGAGAGCAAGCCGGTGACAAAAGATAACAAAGATGTTGTCATTGCGATTAACGCCAACTTCATCACGCTTGACCCTCACAATGCCGGAGACACGCACTCCATTTCCGGTGCACGCACAATGTACGAAGGTTTGATGGGCTTCAACGACAAGATGGAACTCGTTCCTGTGCTGGCTGAAGACTACAAGATCAGCGAAGACGGCCTGACTTACACATTCAATCTGCGCCAGAACGTGAAGTTCCATGATGGAACGGATTTCAACGCAGAAGCTGTAAAAGCCAACCTGGATCGCATCATGGATGAAAAGAACAACCTTAGAATGCGTAAAAGCTTCTCTACCGTCGCCGATGTTCAAACTCCGGAAGACCACACGGTTGTCATCACCCTTAGCCAGCCGTACAACGCTTTCTTGAACAAGACCGCGATGGCGCTGATGATCAGCCCGAAGGCGCTTAAAGAAAGTGCCGACATCACGAAGAACCCTGTAGGTACAGCGGCATACAAGTTCAAGGAATGGATTCAAGGTGACCGCCTTGTTGTTGTGAAGAATGAAGATTACTGGCAAGAAGGACTTCCGAAGGTAGACAGCATTACGTTTAAACCGGTACCGGAGAACGGTTCCCGGATCGCAATGCTGAAGACGGGCGAAGCGGATTTCATCTATCCTATGCCAACCGAGCAAGTCTCTGAAGTAGAAGGCGATTCCAATATTGTCATTGATAAGATCGATTCCACCATCGTTCGTTATATCACTCTTAACACCATGAAGAAGCCTTATGACGATCTGAAGGTTCGTCAAGCCATCAACTATGCCATTGATAAAGATGCTTACATTAAAGTGGTTAAATCCGGACTGGGTTCGAAGCTGAAGTCTTCCATGTCCTCAATGACCCAGCACTACTCCGAGCAAACCGGCTATGATTACGATCTGGAGAAAGCAAAATCACTCTTGGCGGAAGCGGGCTATCCGGACGGATTCGAAGCAGAGCTCTGGGGAGAGAACGATTCCGAAACGATGAAAGGCATGCAGTTCATTCAGCAGCAGCTGGCTCTTGTCGGAATCAAAGTCGACGTGAAATCGATGGAGGGTGCAACCCTGTCCGATCAGATTAACTCGGCTACGCCGGAAAACGCAAAAATTCAAATGTGGTATGTAAGCTGGTCCCCTTCGTCAGGTGATGCCGACGGCGCAACAAAAGGTCTGTTCAGCAGCGAGTTCTTCCCGCCGGCTGGTTCTAATACGGCTTACTACAAGAACGACAATGTAGACCAATGGATCAAAGATGCTAACGCATCTGTAAAAGCTGAAGATGCAAAAGAAATCTATGCGAACATCCAAAAACAAATCTGGGAAGACGCTCCTTGGGCATTCCTCGGGGTCGATCAGGTCATCACCGGCAAGAGAGCTTATCTTGAAGGCGTTAAAGCCCTTCCGGACGGATCGATCAGCGTGATCAACGCAGAAGTCAAATAATCAGGCAGCGAAGAGCTTGCTAAACGTATACCTTGTGGTGGGCCGCCTCTTGAATCAATAAGGAAGCGGCCCATCGTATTTTTAAAAAGCTGGCATGTTGAAAGGAGGCACATCCTTTGGGAAGATATGCAATTCAGAGGCTGCTGGGTGTTATCCCGCTGTTGTTCGTTGTATCCATTCTTGTATTTATGTTCATTCACCTTATTCCTGGAGATCCGGCACGACTTGTTGCAGGTAAGGATGCCACCCTTGAGGAGATCAACGGGATTCGAGAGCAGCTAGGCTTAAACTTGCCGCTATGGCAGCAGTATGTGAACTACATGAGTGATCTGTTGAAGGGTGACTTGGGTGTATCCGTTACTTCCGGTTTGCCGGTGACGGACATGTTGGAAAGCCGCTTTTTCCCAACGATTGTCCTGACCTTTACCAGCCTTGGCTGGGCACTGGTCATTGGTCTGATCATTGGTATCATATCTGCCGTCAACCGCGGAAAATGGCCGGACTATATCGGAATGTTGACTGCGATATCCGGTATTTCCCTGCCAGGTTTCTGGCTTGGTCTTGTACTTATTCAAATTTTCTCCGTTGAGCTGGGCTGGTTCCCGACAGGCGGTGTCGACAGCTGGCAGTCCTATATTCTGCCATCCTTTACGCTGGGGGCAGGGATTATGTCCATGCTGGCAAGATACTCCCGTACTTCGATGCTGGAGACGATGCGTGAGGATTATGTCCGGACGGGACGCGCGAAGGGTCTGCGGGAATTCGTCGTTGTCGGCAGACACGCGCTGCGCAACTCCCTGATTCAGGTCGTAACCGTTGCTGGGCTGCAGTTCGGATTTTTGCTGGGCGGTTCCGTTATGGTTGAGACGGTATTCAGTATTCCTGGCATGGGGCGTCTCTTGGTAGACTCGATTGCGTTCCGGGATTATACCGTCATTCAAGCGCTTTTACTGCTGTTTGCAGCCGAATTTATCCTGATTAACCTGATTGTCGATTTATTGTACGGTGTACTGAATCCAAAAATCCGGTATGCATCGAAATAGGAGGGGGAACCCATGAGCGACAATTCAACAGTGACGGTCCATTCCTCCGTACCGGAGGATACGCTTGCGAAGAGTCAGGCAACTGGCAAATTCAAAGCGTTTACGTCTAAATTCATGAAGCAAAAGCTTGCCGTTATATCAAGCGGATTTATCTTGTTATTGTTAGTGCTGGCGGTGATCGGTCCGCAAATCGTTCCGTATCCTCCGAATGAGCCGAACTATGATGCGATGATGCAAGGCCCGTCGGCTGCCCATTGGGCAGGTACGGACGAGTACGGCCGTGATATTCTGAGCCGCTTGATCGACGGAACAAGGTTGACCATGGCGGTCAGCTTAAGTGCTGTATTTATATCCGCCATTCTCGGTACGATTCTTGGTCTGATCAGCGGTTACTATGGCGGCTGGATCGACCGTCTCATTATGCGGGGAAGTGACGTCATGTTCTCATTTCCTGACCTGCTGCTTGCCATCGGAATCGTGGCGATTTTGGGACCGGGCTTATCCAATGTGGTGATCGCGGTGGCGGTCTTCGGGACGCCGTCGTTTGCCAGAATCATTCGAAGCGTGACACTCTCCGCGAAGGAGTCTTTATATGTAGAGGCAGCACGGTCCATGGGCGCCAAGCATAACCGGATTATCTGGAAGCATATTTTTCCCGAGACGGTTCCCAGCATCATTGTGAACGTATCGATGAGAATCGGCGGCGCCATTCTGGCAGCTTCTTCGTTAAGCTTCCTCGGACTTGGAGCCAAGCCGACGGAACCGGACTGGGGCGCCATGCTCAGCATGGGGCGCGATTACTTGAGCATTGCACCTCATATCGTGTATTATCCGGGACTTCTCATATTCCTGACCGTGCTTGCATTTAACCTGATCGGTGACGGACTGAATGATGCCCTTGATCCGAAGACGAAAAACTAATAGGGGGGATAGATCGTGACGCAAACATTGCTTGAAGTAAAAGGTCTCAAAACCGAGTTCAAACGCGATGGCTCATCGGTGCTTGCCGTAGCAGGAGTGGATTTTCACATCAATAAAGGCGAAGTGCTCGGGCTCGTTGGTGAATCCGGATGCGGCAAAAGCGTAACCTCCCTGTCCATCATGAGGCTTCTTAAAGATACGCCCGGCCGAATATCCGGGGGCTCGGTAAGCTTTGAGGGCAAGGATCTCGTGCAAATGTCGGAAAAAGAAATGCGCCGCTATCGCGGAAATGAGCTGGCCATGATCTTCCAGGAGCCAATGACGTCGCTAAATCCCGTCCTTCGTATCGGGAAGCAGCTGGAGGAAGCCATTATGCTGCATTTGGGGTACAGCCGCAAGAAAGCGCGGCAGCATGCCATCGATTCACTCCAACTTGTTGGTATTCCGAGAGCCGATGAGGTTGTGGATGACTATCCGCACCAATTGTCCGGCGGCATGCGGCAGCGGGTCATGATTGCGATGGCGATGTCCTGCAATCCGAAGCTGCTGATTGCGGATGAGCCGACCACCGCCCTTGATGTTACGATTCAGGCTCAGATCCTTGATCTGATGAATCGACTCAAGACCGAACAGGAAATGGGCATGCTGCTCATTACCCATGACCTTGGCGTCGTCGCGGAAATGTGCGACCGGGTGGTTGTCATGTACGCAGGCAGAGTCGTGGAAGAGGCGACAGTCGAGGAATTGTTTGAGAATCCTCAGCATCCGTACACCAAAGGACTTATTAACTCGGTGCCTAAGCTTAGACAAAAGGTGCGCCGTTTGGAATCCATTCCAGGGAATGTGCCGGATCTAAGGAACATGCCGAAAGGCTGCAAGTTTGCTCCGCGTTGTCCGTTCGTGATGGAGCAGTGCCTCTCTCAGGAGCCGGAGCTTCTCCCTGTCGCACATGAGGAGCATCGTAAGAGCCGCTGCTGGCTGACACAAGAAGGTCACTCGAAGGGAGGAGAAACCGCATGAAAGAAACACCTCTATTAGAAGTAAAGAATTTGCAGAAATCATTCACGGTAAAAAAGGGGTTCTTCGGTACATCCAAGCAGCTTCGTGCCGTGGATGGCATCTCCTTCGCAATCCATAAGGGCGAGACCTTCAGTCTGGTTGGCGAGAGCGGCTGCGGCAAATCGACCACCGGCCGCTTGGTAACCCGTCTGCTGACGCCGAATAGCGGCGAAGTGATTTTTAACGGAACCGATATTAGCGGATACAACGAGAATCAGATGCGGCCGCTGCGGAAAGATATGCAGATGGTCTTCCAGGATCCTTATGCTTCCCTTAATCCAAGAATGAAGGTCAAAGAACTGGTCGCGGAGCCCTTGCTGATTCATACCAAGCTGAGCACCAAAGAGCGGGATAAATTGGCTTGTGAGCTGCTGGAAACGGTCGGACTGAACAGCTTCCACGCCGAACGCTTTGCCCATGAGTTCAGCGGCGGGCAGCGTCAGCGGATCGGCATTGCCCGAGCGCTGTCCGTGCGTCCGAATCTGATCGTGGCCGACGAGCCGGTGTCCGCGCTGGATGTTTCCATCCAATCGCAGGTGCTGAACCTGCTGCAGGATCTTCAGGAGGAGTACGGCCTGACTTATCTGTTCATCTCCCATGATCTCAGCGTGGTTGAGCATATCAGCGACCGGATCGGCGTCATGTATCTGGGCGCGCTCGTGGAGACGGCTGATAAGGATACGCTGTACGATCGCCCGCTGCATCCTTATACTCAAGCGCTGCTGTCCTCGGTGCCCGTTCCGGATCCGAAGCAGAAGAAGGAACGGATCATTCTGAAGGGCGATCTGCCGAGTCCGGTGAATCCGCCGACAGGCTGCCGCTTCCATACACGCTGTCCATCCTGCATGGAAGTATGCAAACAGATCACGCCTGCTTACCGTGAGGTTGAGCCAGGGCATCAGGTGGCTTGCCATTTATATGACGAAGAAATCATGAAAAACGCATAACGGTGTTGATTCTCTTATAAAGGAGGGAAAGCCTCGATATGAACATCACAATCGATGAAGCTTCATTGGCAGAAACTTCGATATATGTGGTTTATGAGGGCGAGGAGTCTCATTTTCGTTTAAAGGAATCTCGTAAACATAGCATGACGCTAACGTGGTTCTATGGCCGCTCCGATCAAGAAGCGGACGATCTCGTTGTCGGCATGGGGCAGCGTTCGAACCTCACGTTGGAGCAAGTGCGCAGAACGGGCGCTTCAGCCGCGAGAGCGCTGCTCAAGGAGAATAAATCAAGCGCAGTGCTGGTCCGGGCAACAAACGGGGATGGCAGGGGTTCTTCCCGGATTTCGGAGGAGGAAGAACTCCAGGCGTGGGTTGAAGGCTGGATGTACGGATTATATCAATTCAATAAGCATCGCGGGGTCACGGCCAATCTGCAAGCCCTGTCCCTAAATCTTCGACAAGAAGATTGGCAGGGGCTTTCCCGTAAAGACCTGGAAGCCATCATACAGACGGCAGGAATCCGAATCGAAGGGACGCAGCTCACTCGAGACTTGGTGAATGAATCTCCGGAAACGTTAAACCCGGAAGCATTCGTTGCAGTGGTCGAGGATCGCTTCAAGAAGGCACCCGTTCAGCTTCATGTGTATCGCGGACAAGAGCTCCATGACCGGCAGATGAACGGACTAATCGCTGTGGGCGCTGGAAGTAAATATGAGCCTGCCATGATTGAGATTTCCTATAATGGAGTGGATTCCGAGAAGGGGAGCCCTCATATTGTGCTCATCGGCAAGGGCGTAACCTTTGATATGGGCGGGATGAACGTCAAAATTGGCCGAGACATCAGCGATGCCCGTATGGATATGGGCGGGGCTGCAGCCGTCGTGGGTGCCATGGATATTCTGGTATCGCAAAAAGCTCCGGTACGAGTCACGGCGCTGATAGCCGTTGCGGATAATTTATCGGGACCGGATGCGATGCTTCCTTCTTCCGTCGTTCACTATCCGAATGGCTTAAGCGTTCAGGTCGCGAATACGGATGGGGAAGGAAGATTGATCATTGCGGATGCCCTGCTGCACGCTGCGAATCTTGGCGCAGATAAGGTGATTGATATCGCAACCCTCACCGGTAATGTCGGAGCCGCACTGGGCTTGGAAATTGCGGGCATCTGGGGCGATCAACAGATTACGGCCGATTTGGTTGAGATTGGTGAGCGTAACGGAGAGCGCCTATGGCCTATGCCGCTGATGGATGAGTACGAATCGGATCTTAGAAGCGATTATGCCGATCTGAAAAATGTCGGTACGTCAACGTTGGCAGGCGCTATAACGGCCGCGCTGTTTATCCGGCATTTTGTGGCCGATTCCATGAAATGGGTGCACATCGATATGGCGGGCACGGTCCAGTATAAACGGGAATTCCCCCATTCCGCAGCGGGGGCTACCGGATATGGCGCGAGATTGTTGGCGGATTATGTGGAGAAGCAGTTTCTCCATGCTTAAAGAATCAACTTCAGTAAGGAGTGACGACGATGCTGCTAGAAATTATCGCAACATGTGTGGATGATGCCATCACGGCAGAGAAGAATGGCGCGGATCGTCTGGAATTAATCACGGCGATAACCGAAGGCGGGCTTACGCCGGGAATCGGGCTCGTTGAAGAGGTTGTGAAAGCCGTTCAGATTCCTGTTCATGTCATGGTCAGACCTCATAGCAGATCCTTTGTGTACAATGAACATGATATTGCTACCATGATCGCGGAGGTTAAGGCGATCCGCAAGGCAGGTGCAGCTGGCGTAGTGCTTGGTATGCTGACTCCGGAACGGAAGATTGACGAGGTCTCCTTGGTCAAAATGCTGGAATGGACAGGTGATATGCAGGTCACGTTCCATCGGGCCTTTGATGAATTGGAGGATCAGTTCGAAGGGCTGCGTACCTTGCAGAAATACCCGTCCGTTACCCGCGTCCTAACGTCGGGAGGACCGCAGCCTGCACCGCAAGCCATCCCAAGAATTCGGGAGCTTGTAGAACAAACGGCAGGCAGTGAGCTGAAAATATTGGCTGGTAATGGCCTGAAGTGGGAAATCATACATGATTTTATCGACCAGACCGGTGTGAGCGAGGTGCATTTCGGCTCAGCCGTCCGGTACGGTCGATCAGGGCTGAAGCCCATTGATCCGGTTGAGCTGCGATCATTGGCTGACAGCTTACATCAATAGAAGTAGCAAACCTATCGGAAACAGGTGAACAAAAATTGCAAACCGTATGGAATAAACAGCAAGAATTTGTGGTTGGCGTTGACCTTGGGGGTACGAAGATCGCGGCAGCGCTCTTTGATTCCGAAGGACAGCTGCTGAACCGGGAGCAAATGGAGACAGCGGGTGCGCGTACGGCCGAAGAAGTGGTCGCGCGAATTACGAACATGATTCGCAGCGTGTCGGGCGGTCACCCGCTTCGAGGCGTAGGCATGGCTTCACCCGGAACGGTTAACAGCCGGGAGGGAATTGTCATTCATGGTACGAATCTGCCGGAATGGACCAATGTTCCTCTCAAAGCTTGGATGGAACGCGATCTGCATACGGAGGTTCAGGTGCTGAATGACGCCAATGCAGCTGCATGGGGAGAGTATGTAAGAGGTGCCGGAAGAGGGTCGACGAACATGATATACGTGACGCTAAGCACAGGCATCGGTTCAGGCATCGTGCTGGACGGGAAGCTGTTCCTGGGCAGCAGTTCTTTTGCAGGGGAGCTTGGGCATCATATCATTGATCCGAGCGGTCCGCAGTGTAATTGCGGCAGCCACGGCTGCTGGGAGGTATTTGCTTCAGGAACGGCCATCGGTTTGGCAGCATCCCAGCGGATGCTCACCCAGCCCAGCGTAATTTCTGAACTGGCCGCAGCCGAGGCCGGCGTCAACGCCAAGCATGTATTCGAGGCTAAACGTCTTCATGACCCCGTCGCTGTGGAGGTCATCGATCGTGCTATTTATTACATGGCGCTTGGTCTGGTTAACGTCATTCACAGTTTTAACCCCGATCGTATCGTGATTGGAGGGGGAGTAAGCAGAGCAGGCGAGCTTCTATTCCCGCAGCTGCGGGAAATGACAGATAAGCTGGTCATGCCATCCTATCTGGGTACGTACGAAATCGTTCCTGCAGGACTTCGGGACGATGTGGGTCTGGTTGGAGCTGCGGCCTTGTTCCAGTAGCCTATGTGTAAAGAGAACGTTACGGATAGGATAAAGAATGAAATAGAGGTTAGATAAAAAGCGTTCGGATCGGCAACATAGTTTCATGTTAACCGAGCTTAAGCGAATTAGACAAAAGCCGCCCTTCAAGGGCGGCTTTCCAATTATTTATGGAGAGAGCGGGAAACGGAGCGATCATTTTTTTCGTTATAAGTCCGTAACATGTGACAAGTGATAGGCGTGAACCGTAAGCCGTCATCCGTTTTCACTGGAGGCGAGTTTTTGGTTTCCTGGTTAGGTTTGTTTGTATCCGACAAACAATAAGCGGTTGCTCGCACTTTCCCGCCCGCCGGCGGAAACCGCCGGCTCCAAACCCGCATGTGGAGTGACCTGCAGGCTTGGAGCCGGCGGCTGCCGCTACTCCATGTACTTCGATGCGTCAAACGTAATCATGGACGTATGATTGGCATGTTCAATCAGTGAAGAGAGCTTGGTTACTTCGCGTTCCTTCTTGCGCGCTTGCGCCTGATAGGCTTCCGGATCATATAAGGCGACGTTGAACAGCGTTACGGCACCGTCTCCGCTGCCACGGCTGCTCTGCCGCTCCAGCTTCTTGCGGGAGCCGAGATGAGCAAGCTGTCCGATATCGCTGCGTATCTGTTTGGCCAGCTCGATCGCTTCCATGATGGTCATGTCGGAGCCGTTCCAGCTAATGGTTTGCGTTGTATTGGAGATGGCCATCAGCAAATCCAGCTTTCTGTAATCCGCCGCGGCGGCTTCGATCTCTTCCGTAATGGCATCCACGCTGCGTGCAGGATATTCCGCCGTTTCCCCTTTTTCAATGATCGTGCTGCTGTTATTCAAGCGTTCCGACATCAATTGATTCATGAGACGATTGATTGCTGCCCGGACAGCCAAAGCTTCAGCCATCGTAATTTGAATCATAAGTGATCGATCACCTCTTTAATTTCATTTCTGAATATGTAAACGTATAAATCTGTTAAAAGTTGCTAGATTACTAAAAAAAGCAGTTCGAACAGGAAAGCAGAGTTACATAATTGTCATGACTGTGTGAGATGGTTAACAAATGGACGCCTGAAATTAACCATCTTTACGACAGTTCCAAACATAAAACGATAGATTCTTAGGATATTATTGACAGCATCCTTGCTTGTATACTATATTAAGAGAAGGTTACAAAACGTTAATGAATTTTGCCGAATTTCGTTTGTGAAAACGGGGGAACCGTCTTGGGTGAATTACTCTTGTATATAGAGTATAGGGAACCTTCAACCGAACCTTTAGCTAACTCCGTAGGCATCGAAGGAGAGAACATATTTTGAAGAAGTTTGTCATCACTTTGCTAGGGTCTGCAATTATTTTTTCTTCTGGTGCCGTATCAGCATTTGCTGATCAACAACCGAATTTTCAGTATCAAGTGAAGCAATTGGTAGGAACTCCATACAAATGGGGCGGAACGACTACCAGCGGGTTTGATTGCTCCGGATTTATTCTGTACATGTTTAGAAATTTTGATATGGATCTTCCACGCACTTCCCAAAGCCAGGCTAAAGCCGGTGAACATGTGGATCGCGAAGATCTGCGGGTCGGAGATTTGGTATTCTTCAATACAAGTGGCAGCGGAATTTCCCATGCAGGCGTTTACATTGGTGATGGACAATTTGCGCATGCTTCCAGCAGCAAGGGAGTTAGAATCAGCAAGCTTAGCGATTCATATTACGAGCCGCGTTATGTCACGGCGCGTCGTGTGTTGAGTCAAGAAAACTATGCGAAGCTGGTAGGAAGCGCAAGCTAATTGGATTACGTTGCAGTTTAGGGTTCGATACATAACCAGAAAGCCTGACAAAGGGATGCCCTTGTCAGGCTTTCTTTTTTTAGATATCAGAAAGTATAAACTTCGAAAGCTTGTGACTTGCTGATATCGGAAGAAAAACATCTATTAACTGCGGTCTGTCATCTGTGAAAGTACGTCGATAGACGTTTTTCTTACGATAAGTCTATCATCCCACAGAGGTTGTTCGGTTACTCCTTAACAACAGAGGCATTCACAGCAGCTTCTATTCCATTATTATAGAGACGGAACAAGCCAAGGCGCCAGAAAGCAGCACCTTTCAGATCATAACGCTTGGCCAAGCCGAGCTTATCGTCAACGGAAGTGGCGGTTTCACTGCTTAAACTGATGCCGAGCAGGAGCTTCTGCTTCGGGACACCTGCTTGGAGTGCCAACTGGATCGCTTGGTCCACCAGACTGTTTGGTTCGGGAACCTGAGATTTGGTTCCGACCGGATTGTACTGATAAGCCATAACGATGAGATCATCAGCGATGGAAGCCAGCGTCTTGTAATCATAGCCTTTGTAGGCGCTATTCAATGGCGGGACCGCTAAGGACAGGGCAATGTCATTTGGCAATGCCGCCTTCAATTGCTTGACGTAATCATTGAGCAGCTTCTGCTGCTTCACGGCATCCAATTTAAAACCGAGTCCTTCAAAATCAAGCACAACGCCGCCGAACCCGTTATCGGCAACCGCGGTTGTGATGCCTTCAATGGACTTTTCGCGCAGACTGCTGTCGCTCAGGACTTTGGTTAATTCTCCGTTTCCGTCCAGAGCATAAACCATAAGGTACGGTTTAATCTCCTGATCCGCCGCATCCGCAACAATCGATTGCGGGGTCACGTCGCCGGCCGCCCCTGGCAGACGATACTCGTCGCCTTGAAGCGTAAACTGGCCATCACGATCGATGCGGCTCCAGCCAAAAGCGACTGAATTCATGGATCCCACGAGATCCCGTTCTTGGAAAGATTGCAAAGCATAGAAGGCTCTCAAATGCATTTCGCGCTGGGGCGATACGAGAGAGACCGTGCGAGTCGCCTGATTCCAGCCGACGTCGACACCGAATTGGCTGCTGAAAGAGCTAAGCGGGATCAGCACGCGGCCTTCCCGTTGGACTGGAGGAGCTGCAAGCTTTACTTTTTTACCGTTGACGGTCGCCGTCGTGCTTCCCACCTGAAGCAGGACTTCCGTCGTTTGACCTTTCACCTTGCCTATAGCCTTGACGGTTTGCGTCTTGCTGTTCCACGTGATCTGAATGCCCAGTGCTTCACCGACCGTCCGGAATGGAACGTAGGTGACCCCTTTGTCTACCCGCGGAGCCGCATCGAAGGTTAGTGTCACATCATCCAGCTTTACCGAAATGGCAGGCTCAGCATGTACCTGACCGATATGGGGTGCGGTTCCGATAAAGGATAAGGCAAGAGCGGCAGCGACAGCTGTTTTTCCTATTCGTTTATGCAGCATGCTTTTGTATTTCCTCCGATCCATTAAATAATAGAATGATTTCATAGAATATGGAATTTGGTCTAGCATACGCTAGTATAGCAAAATTTTCATAGAGTTCCAATTTCGTGATGTCAATGTCATAGAATAGATAAGAGTAAGCATGTTGATTTTTAAAACTTTCCAGTATAATAAATGGAGGATTTCTTACATAACCTGATGATTACATGCATAGGGGGATAACGCGTGTTTAAATTCTGGAAAAACAAAAAGGGCGGGGGAGATAAATCGTTGAACCCGGCAGCGGAAGAGATGATCGAAGCCGTACAGGATCCGATCATTGAGCTTACAGGCCGCGAAGTTCAGCGCAGCGTGGCTCCCGTTCTAGGCATGACGGTGCTTGACTTGGCCGAGCGGAATGACGTCGACTGGAACTCTTTTTGCAAAAGAGGAACTTGTGCCCGCTGCCGCTGCATGGTGGTGGAGGGAATCGAGTATTTGTCCGATCCCAATCTGGCTGAAGAACGACGCCTGGATCCCGAGGAGATTGAAGAAGGATATCGACTGGGATGCCAGAGCAAGATCGAAGCGGTCGGTCCCATCAAAATCAAGCATGCCCCATATTTTTGACGACATCGAAGGCAGATTGCCGTTTCATACTAAAAAAGCAGGCAGCCGTACCACAACGGCTGCCTGCTTTGCTCGGAAAGATCAAAATGCTAATGCTTTACTCCATGCTCAGTTTGCTCTGTTCCCGGAACGAGCTCGGCGTTTGACCGGTAATTTTTTTGAATAACATGGAGAAATACTTATCGTTGCCGTAACCCACTTGAGAAGCAACCTCATGGATCGGCATTTCGGAATCTGCCAGCAGGCGCTTGGCCTCTTCAATCCGGCGGGATATCAAGTAATTGAAGGGGGAGTCGCCGACTTCTTTTTTGAACAGGTGGGATAAATAATGCTGACTGACATACATCGTATCGGCGATGTCCTTGAGACTGATGCTCTGGGTATAATTGGTGTCGATAAAGTGTTTGGTCCGCAGCGCGATTTCGTTCTTGCCCTTCAAGGACTGGAATTGGTGTTTAACATCCACAATGCGATAGATCACGGTAATCAATGACATCAGCAGGTTGGTGCTCAGCGTTTCATACCCCAGTACCTGCGAATCGCATTCGCGGAGGATCTCGGAAAGATAGCTCTCCACTTTATAAGCGTATTTCTCGCAGGATATGACCGGCTCCACGTAAGCCGGGAGCAGCATCCCTTGGGGAACCCCTTCAATGTGAAGCGAATCCACGCCGCAGTAGATCACCTTAAAAGGCCCGTCCGTGATGGATCTCTCCTCGTGAGGAATGCCGGGATTATAAATCGCGACATCGCCTTTGTGTAGTTCGTATATTTTTCCTGCAATGGTGAATTCTCCGCGTCCTTCTACTACATAGATGATCTCGCAAAAATCATGAATTTGCGGCGGTCCATAAAAGAAGTCCTCGTCCACGACCTGCCCGGCAAAGAGCAGCTGCGGATTTTTAATGAAGCGGAAGTGATCGCTTTTGCTATGCGAGATTTCAATCTTTGGCACGTTCTGGTCCCTCCTGGAAAGCAACATCCTCTACCTATTATAATGCAAAACGCCCTTCGATGCGGAAATCGTTTACATCGGCTGTTCGGAATGGTTCACTGTCTTGCTGAAATTAAGATTCGATATAACAAAATAGTGGGTTATCTCTTGCACCGATTAATCTTACAATGATGTCATATTCCTTATAGGGAGGCGTGACATACATGACAATTGAAAACGATTACAGATGGCGGGACGGATTTCCGAAAATCGGCATTCGCCCTACGATAGATGGAAGACGGAGAGGGGTACGGGAATCTCTCGAGGAACAGACCATGAATCTGGCCAAGGCCGTCGCTGAGATGTTGACGAAGGAGCTCAAATATCCGAACGGCGAGCCGGTTGAATGCGTGATTGCGGATACTTGCATTGGCGGAGTGGCCGAAGCGACTGCGGCTGCCAAAAAATTCAAGAATGCCGAGGTCGGCCTGACCATAACCGTTACGCCTTGCTGGTGTTATGGCACCGAGACTATGGATGTGGATCCTTCGCGTCCGAAGGCGGTATGGGGCTTCAACGGAACAGGACGTCCAGGCGCGGTTTACCTGGCTGCCGTACTGTCTGCGCATGCGCAGAAGGGACTTCCTGCATTCGGCATCTATGGCGAAGACGTTCAGGATGAGGGGGATACTCGTATTCCGGATGACGTTCAAGAGAAGCTTCTGCGTTTTGCACGGAGCGGCTTGGCTGCAGCTTATATGCGCGGACAATCGTATTTGTCCATGGGCTCGGTGTCGATGGGCATCGCCGGCTCGATCGTGGATGACAGCTTCTTCCAGGAGTATCTGGGCATGCGGAATGAATATGTCGACATGAGCGAGTTTACGCGCCGTTTGGAAGAAGGCATCTATGACCCTGAAGAGTATGAGCAGGCGCTTGCTTGGGTGAAGGAGAACTGTACGGAAGGACCGGATAACAACCCGGATCATCTCCAGAACAGCCGGGAGCGCAAGGATCTGGAATGGGAAACCGTCGTTAAAATGACGTTGATCACCCGCGATTTGATGATCGGCAATCCGCGTCTGAAGGAGCTTGGCTTCGAAGAGGAAGCTCAGGGCCACAGCGCTATAGCTTCCGGATTCCAAGGTCAGCGCCAGTGGACGGATCATTCCCCTAACGGTGACTTCCTGGAGACCATCCTCAATTCCTCCTTCGATTGGAACGGCAGACGTTCGCCATATATCGTGGCAACGGAGAATGACAGCCTCAATGGAGTCGGCATGCTGTTCGGATACCTGTTGACCAATACGGCACAGATTTTTGCGGATGTGCGGACGTACTGGAGTCCGGCTTCGGTGGAACGGGTTACCGGCTATAAGCTGGAAGGCAAAGCGGAGAACGGCATCCTGCATCTGATCAATTCCGGCTCGGCTGCACTGGATGGAACGGGCGAGCAGGAGATAGACGGCAAACCGGCTATGAAGCCGTTCTGGGAGATCACGGATGAAGAGGTTGATCGCACGCTCAAGGCCACACAGTGGAGACCGGCTAACCTGGAGTATTTCCGGGGAGGCGGTTACTCGACCGACTACTTGACGCGCGGCGGCATGCCGATGACCATGTTCCGTCTTAACCTGGTGAAAGGGCTTGGTCCCGTGCTCCAAATCGCTGAAGGCTATTCCGTGGATTTGCCGGCGGAGGTGCATGACACGCTCGACAAGCGTACCGACCCGACATGGCCAACGACCTGGTTTGTACCGAATCTTACAGGACAGGGTGCGTTCTCAAGCGTTTATGAGGTCATGAACCAGTGGGGTGCTAACCATGGCGTGATCAGTTACGGACATATCGGAGCAGATCTTATCACGCTGGCTTCGGTGCTGCGTATTCCGGTCAACATGCATAATGTGCCCGCCGAAGAGGTGTTCCGTCCACGCGCATGGGGAATGTTCGGAACATCCGATCCGGAGAGCGCCGATTTCCGCGCTTGCCAGAACTTCGGTCCTCTATATAAATAAGGTCATATTCGAGAGGAGAGCGAATCATGCTGAATGTAGAAACGAGAAACGAGCTCTGCAAATATGCCAAAAAAATCGTCGACAGCGGACTCGTTGTAGGACCGGGAGGAAACATCAGCGCGAGAGCCGGGGACAAAATGTATTTGTCCCCGAGCGGCTTTGCGCTGGAGGAGATCGAGCCGGAGCAATGGATTGAAGTGGATATCCCAACCGGCGATATTACCGATATAGGTCTACGACCTTCGTCCGAAGTGCTGATGCACTTGTATGGATACCGCAGCAACCCCGATATCGGGGCGATGGTGCATACACATCCATCCCATTGCATTGCCTTTACGTTGGTGGAGAAGGAACTGCCGGTGATGTTCCCGGACCAGGCGGCATTGGTTGGACGTACGGCATACATTCCTTACATCATTCCGACAACAGATTTGCTGGCAGATGCCGTCGCGGAGAAAGTGACGATGGCCAGTTCCATACTGCTTGGTAACCATGGACTGGTCACAACCGGCCGGAATCTGCGCGAAGCGTATTACCGAACCCAGGTGGTTGAAGAGAGCGCCAAAATTTATCTGAGCGCCAAGGCGGCCGGCACGCCGGTGCCGCTGACGGACCAGGAAGTAGATGATATCGCTGCACTGGAGAGCGAAGATTATCGTATTCAGCTTCTGCAGAAGATGAAATAAATGTTGGTTAAGGTTCAGATCTCGGGTTGTTGGAATTTGAATAGGTATCGTACTAAAGGTGAGGAAGGATGCGGCGTATGAGTAATTCATCTGCGGTGCTTGCGTTTGATTTGGGGGCCAGCAGCGGCCGGGCGCTGCTGGGCGAAATTACCGCTTCTGATCATGACTCCCCCGGCATGCTGAAGATTACGGAGATTCACCGCTTTGCCAATATACCTGTCCAGATGGGAAAGCATTTGCACTGGAATTTCCCGATGCTGCTGCAGGAGGTGAAGCATGGCATCCGTAAAGCGTTCCAGACCGGCCATCAACCGGTCAGTTATGGCATCGATTCATGGGGCGTCGATTATGGACTGATTGACCGTAACGGGGAGCTCATCGGAGTTCCTTATCATTACCGGGATCTGCGCACGGAAGGCATGGTGGAGGAAACCTGCGAGCAGGTCGGGAGAGAACGTCTGTTTCAAGAAAGCGGTCTGCAATTCATGCCGTTTAACACGATATTCCAGTTAAATGCGATGCGAAAGTCAAAATCCCCGATGCTGGACATTGCGGATAAGTTTCTGCTCACTCCGGATCTGCTGAACTATTTTCTGACCGGGGTCCAGGCATGCGAGTTCACCATGGCAACCACCACTCAGCTATATCATGTTACAGAAGGCAAGTGGAATGAACCCTTAATGGAGGAGCTGGGGCTTCCCGCATCCCTGTTCATTGAACCCGTACAGCCGGGAACCGTGATCGGCAGACTGCAGGATACGGTGGCGCAAGAGCTGGGCATTCCGGCAATTAAAGCGATTGCTGTAGCATCGCATGATACGGAATCCGCCGTGGTAGCCGTTCCGGCGAACACATCCCGTTTTGCCTATCTTGTATGCGGAACCTGGTCGCTTCTCGGAACAGAGCTTCCGGAGCCGCTTGTCCATACGGACGTGCTGAAAGAAGACTTCTCCAATGAGGGTGGAGCTTATCAAACCTTTCAGTTGCTGAAGAATATCATGGGCCTCTGGATTCTTCAGGAGTGCAAGCGGCAATGGGAGAATCAAGGATTGACGTATTCTTTTTCAGAGCTGGTTGAACTCGCACAGGACGCGAAACCGTTCCGCAGCTTCATAAACCCCGATGACCTGCGCTTCATGAATCCGGCGGATATGACAGCTGAAATTCGGGATTACTGCCGGGAGACCGGGCAGCCCATTCCGCATAGCACCGGAGAGTATGTCCAGTGCATACTGCAGAGCCTGGCCCTAAGATACCGGGAAGTACTTGAACGGATAGAGGTACTTACAGGGCAGCGCTACGATGGGCTCCATATGGTTGGCGGAGGCATTCAAAACGAGCTGTTATGCCGGTATACGGCCAATGCCATGGGCCGAACGGTGTGGGCCGGACCGATCGAAGCAAGTGCCATCGGGAACATGCTGGTTCAATTTGTGGCGAACGGCACATTGCGCAATCGGGAAGAGGGCGTAGAGCTCGTCAAGCGGTCTTTTCCGCTTGCCTGGTACGAGCCTGAGTCCAACGAGGATTGGGAGGCAGCATACCAACATTACAAGACCCTTGTTGAACAGCAGCAGGTACAACAGTGAGGTTAAGGGATTCTAAGAGAGAATGATGTTCTCCTGACATATCCAAGCCTTACATTTTAATTCGATAGAGGAGGATGTCATATCATGCTAAAAGGCATATCTCATGTGCTCTCTCCTGAGCTGCTGAAGATTCTAATGGAGATGGGGCACGCGGATGAAATTGTGCTCGGCGATACCAATTTTCCGGCAGCCAGTCATGCCCAGCGGTTGGTCCGGGCAGACGGACACGGGATTCCTGCGTTATTAAACGCGATATTGCCGTTATTTCCGCTGGATACGTATGTTGAATCCCCGGTAGCGCTAATGGCCGTGACGCCGGGGGATACCGTGGAAACTCCAATCTGGGATGAATACCGTGAGATCGTGCAGCAGTTTCACGCCGTGCCCATAGAATTTGATGAGGTAGATCGATTCTCGTTCTACGAACGGGCAAAAAATGCGTATGCTATCGTGTCGACAGGCGAAAAAGCGCTGTATGCAAATGTTATCCTCAAAAAAGGCGTTGTCATTTAAATAACATGAAATGCAAAGAACCTCGCTGCCCGGCTGCAGCGGGGTTCTTTGTGCCGCGTCGCTCAAGCCACCACCTGAACGGTGAGATACAAAACCTCCAGCAAAATCGGGGTGCCGGCCAGGAGCACATCGCCGGGAGAAAATAAGGTTAATGCTTCCGACGAGAGTGTGTATATTCGGCCTTCCTGAATCATGCCGTTGATATAAACCGTTGAGGAGGTGTTCGGACCGACCTCGATGCTCTGAAATGGATTTCCGTCATCATCCGTAAATTGCTGGGCAGAAATGGCGAAGGGAGCATCCAGACTAACCTCGGACATCAATACGTAAAAATAACGAAGCGTGGTCGGCAGCACCATGATCTCCGGCACAATCACGCTTCCCGGTAATCCTTGGATGCCCTGCGGCCCTGGGGGACCTGGAGGACCTGCAGGACCCGGGATGCCTTGAGCCCCGGGAATGCCTTGAATCCCCGGGGTACCCGGCAGCCCTTGGGGACCTATCGGACCTGGAATGCCTGCTGGTCCGGCGGATCCCGGAAGACCTGGCGTGCCTGGAGGCCCTTGAATGCCTGGAACGCCTTGAAGTCCTGGATTACCCGGCTGACCAGGTAATCCAGGTAATCCCTCCAAGCTCCTTCCCCGTTGTCTTTCCGACCATTCAGATGGGATGATGCTTGAATGATCGGGCCTGTATTTGCACGGTCGGATTTTTTTTCTATTGCCAGGTGATACGACATGTTTACATTTGCGCTTCTTGTGGTTCCTGCGTTGTTGAGTGGATTTTAATCTTGGATATCGCTTCCGTTTTATCACGGGAGTTTTCAGTCTTATCACCGCCCCGAATGAATGTATGTACTTAGTTTATGTCATTGAAGGGGGAGTCGAGTGGACATATATCCTTTGCTTACGGATATATTGACCAGATCATATGCCTTTCTCTAATTTATTTTTGCTTTAATAGGGAGAATGCCAGAATCAAAACTCAAAAACTAACATTTAATGATAATGTGGCACAGTCTCATAGTTTTAACATCCCTAATTAGGAGGAGTGATGATATGCCTGTTATTAAACCTATCATTACCGCTGTCGCAACGGTTCCCGTTGCAACAGGCGGAACGATCACAACAACGGTAACGCCAGCTGTAACCCGTTACTTTGCTCTGATAGATGAAGCTATGATCGGAGCAGACTCGATTACCATGCCGGCTACGAGCTTTGTTGATGATGCCGAAGCAGCCGTGACAGCGTTCCCCGCGTTGACAGGTTCAGAATACTTTAATGTGTATATTAACGGCATGCTGCAACAGCTTGCCTTATCGACATTAACAACTGCCAGCTTGGTGCTCGATACGACGGATGTTCCAGCGGGAATACCGGTTTTGTTGGAAATCGCCAGTTTCACGAATACAGCATCCGCGATCACGACACAGCCGACGATATCGGCGCCGGTCATTACGATCATTAGTTAACAATAGAATCGAAGCGGCTATAAACCAAGGGTTGCCCCTAAATCAAGAAGAAAGGGGTAACCCTTGTTTATGGCTCAAGGTTACATAGATTAGAGGAATTTTGCGCCTGAATCCCGAATTTCATTAAGAACATGAAACGTTTGGGGGCTACAATATGAAACATTAATCCCCACCACCTACCGTAAGGTCAGAAAGATAAGTCAGGGGGACTATATAGGATCATGGATAAAAAATCATGGATTGTGGAAGCAACCATTTCGGATATGCAGCATGCGATGGCAGAGGGTTGGATGACTTCAGTAGAGCTGGTTCAATTGTATCTGGAGCGGATCAGGTTATACGATGGAATTCTCCGCTCGATTCTTGAGGTGAACCCTGAAGCGCTGCAAATTGCCGAGCAGCTGGATCGGGAGCGCAAGGACCAGGGTGCAAGAGGATTGCTGCACGGAGTTCCCATCCTGCTTAAAGACAATATCGACACCGGGGATCGGCTGCATACGAGCGCCGGCTCCATCGCTCTTGCCGATTCGTTTGCCACGAAAGACTCCTATGTTGCAGCGAAGCTGCGTAAGGCGGGTGCTGTTATTTTGGGCAAGAGCAACATGACCGAGTGGGCGAATTTCATGTCACCGACGATGTGGGCAGGATTCTCGTCAAGACATGGGCTTACGTTAAATCCCTACGGCCCTGGCGAAATGTTTGTTGGAGGTTCAAGCTCAGGCTCCGGTGCTGCGGTGGCGGCGAATTTGGCCGCGGCCGCCATCGGGACGGAAACATCTGGATCGATTATCAGTCCTTCCAGCCAGAACAGTCTGGTTGGCATTAAGCCGACGATCGGACTGGTAAGCCGGTCAGGCATCATACCCATCACCCATACGCAGGATACGGCAGGTCCAATGACCAGAACGGTGGAAGATGCCGCGATTCTGCTTAGCGCGATCGCGGGAAGCGATGATCTGGACGAAGTGACCCAGATAAATCCTCAAAAAAGGGTTGAGGACTATACCAAGTTTCTGGATTCGAGTTATTTGAGGAAAGCTCGAATCGGGATTCCCCGATACTACTATAAGCACCTCGATCGGGATAGACTAAATATTATTGAGTCCGCGATTGAAGTGCTGCGGGACCAAGGAGCCACCATTATTGATCCGGTGGAGTTGCCCTGCCAGGATACCCAATGGGATGCTAATGTCCTTCGCTATGAGTTCAAGAAATATGTCAATGATTATTTGGCAAACGTGGATGAGTCCCTGCCGGTTCATTCGTTGGCCGAGGTTATCGCTTATAATGAGGCACACGCTGATATTGCCTTGAAATATGGACAGGGCACATTAATTTGGGCCGAGGAAACGAGCGGCACGCTGACCGAAGAAGCGTATCTTGAGAGCAAGCAGAAGAACAAAGAAATGGCGGGAGCGAGAGGGATTGACCATGCTTTGCAGGCGTATCAGCTGGACGCCCTGCTGTTTCTGGGTAATGAATATGGACCGGATCTGGCTGCCCGGGCAGGGTATCCATCGGTAACCGTTCCCGGCGGTTATGCCGAGAAGGGCATCATAGCACCGGGAGGATATATCACGAAGGGTCCACAGGGCATTACGTTCATCGGGACGGCATATAGCGAGCCCGTGCTGATCCAATTAGCCTACGGCTTTGAGCAGGCTACCCAGCATCGCGTACCACCGAAGCTGTCATCCCAGTCGTCAGAGTAAAAGAGAGGTGATGTTCCATCATGCCGCGCAATTTGGAGTATGTTCCTTACGGTTACGAGCCCCCGAAGCCCACAACCAAAGGAACCTTAATATTTTATGACCTCTTTGAGCAGGTCCAGAAGGATTTAGAGCAGGCGGCTGCCATTTTAGAAGAGCGGTCATTTGTAAAATTGGTGTTGTATCCGCTGCATGAAGAGACGGCAAGGCGGATGTTCAAGGAGCCGGTAAGCCCTTATTACAAGCGGGAGAAACAGCTTCAGGAATGGGTAGAGGAGCATGGGGGATCATCGGTTGTGATTGAACCCTTCGAGTCGAAACGGAAGAAATACACGCCGATCGATACCGCGCTTCGTCATCTGGTAGAGAAATACGGAAGTCCCCATTTTCTGATCCTGACTCCTGAAGTAGCTAATGTGTTTGCATCCTTTTCTTCATTCGAGGAATGGATCGTGAAGCTGAGGCTAATCCTCTTGTCCGAGCCGCCGTACTTGCACCCGAGATTGGAGAAATTTCGCCATCGCTGGGACATCGCGGGGGAGAAGCGGGAAGATCACTAGGGTATAAAAAATGCCCGACTGTAGATTCGCCTACAGTCGGGTATTTTCTGTGATGGAGTAACGTTCATATAAAATGAAAAGGACTGCGCCCCAGGGGAACAGTCCTATGTTAATCCGTATGCAGACCGTTAAATCTCATCGATTCAGGTCCCTACGCGGGTAAGTTTACTTATGATCTTGCGCACGCTTTCTCCAGACAGGAAGTAGGTCCGTTCCAATTCCTCAATGGACCGTCCTTTGCAATAAGCGCGATACATTTCTTTATTTCGACTTTCGATGCGTTGTTTGGAACCGCTTAACTCTCCCCAGCCGGCTCTTTGCTCGCTCTGTTTCGGTATGTAGAGTAATTCTCCATCTATATACTGTTGAATTTGCTGCAGCAGCTCGGGGGGAAGCACTTCTCTTCCGTTCTTGTAATGGCCCATCGATGCCCTCCTCTTTCTGTATACATATTTAAGCTATCGCTGAGTTTCAAAACAATTGCATTGATCATGCTTGCCCTCCTCCTTTCGTGAAATTGGTTTTTTTTTTGGATTTGTTGGATTTTTGAATTTAAAAATAGATATAGGGAGCCCGCAGCGGGCTCCCATTTAACGGATATTCGCTTTACGCGAATACCACCTCACGGATCTGAATCATTGCAATCAGCCTCCTTTCAGCTCATTTCGTCGGCCCCGACTTCTATATTAAGCCATATGTAGATGGAAATTTGCAAGAGATAAAACAATATTAATTGTTTTTTACCAAAATTCATGAGGTGAACGATCTGAGAAAAACCCGAACGACTCATAGGGAATTTTGATGGTGTGTGACAGGATTATATAATATAGTTACTTCAGAATGCAAAAAAAGAAGGAGCTTTCGTGTATGTCCAATCACGATCCGCATATTCAGGAGTTAATCACGCTGAAGACGATCGCAGAAACGTTGAACGAGTCCAATGAGCTTGCCCCCATGCTGGACGTTGTTATTGCCAAGCTGCTGGAGCTAACGGGACTTACGACCGGTTGGCTGTTCTTGGTGGAAGATCAGGGAACGCATGAATTCGTAGCCAGCCGGAATTTGCCACCTGCCCTGAGCCGGGATAATAATGAACCCATGAGATGCGGCAGCTGCTGGTGCCTGGAGCGTTACGATGACGGACGTCTGAAAAATGCAGTGAACATTTTGAATTGCAAGCGTCTGGATAACGCCGTTCGGTATCAATGGGGCGATACAGAAGGCATAACCCACCATGCAACCGTTCCGCTGCGATCCGGCAGCCGCAGGTTCGGCGTACTGAATGTGGCTGCACCCGGGAAGCTGCATTTCACCAAAGAGGAACTGGCACTGCTGGAATCGGTAGCCTACCAAATTGGCAGCGCCATTGAGCGCATGCGGCTCTACGCAGCTGAGCAGCGCCGTGCGGATTTGTTTGCCCGGCTTGGGGAATATAGCAGCGCTCTCGGTGCTTATGCTTCCCAAGCGGTTAATCGGGCCGAATTAACGAAGCAAGTCATGAGTTTAATGGGCCGTTATTTTGACTGGCCGGTTGCCGCATTGCTGGAGCCAATCGGCAATGAAATGACACTTCGTGCCCTATACAGCGGAGGGCAGACAACGCTGCCCCATGCTAAATTTCGGCTTGCTGAAACTCCTCAAACCCGTTCTGGCAAGGGAAGGGTCTCTGAGGATCCGGTCCTCAGTGCTGAAGACGCGCAGCGGCTTGCGGATCTATTGGTGGAACAGGGATGGATTTCATCCATCCCCCGAGCAGTTGCGGTTCCGCTGGCGGCTGCCGGGGACACCTCATTTGGACTGCTTTTGGTAGGGTACGATCATCATGGGAATTCGTACCGGGCGGATAGGGAGGTGATTGAGGCACTGGCTGAACATATCGGTATGACACTTCAGCGCATTCGTCTAGAGGAGAACCGGCGCGAGCTCGCAAGAATGGATGAACGAAATCGTCTAGCCCGAGACCTGCACGACTCGGTAAGTCAAACCCTGTTCTCGCTGGTGATGATGTCCAAGGGTGTAGGGAGTATGCTTGCTGCGGAGCCTAATGAGCAGAGAAGCTTGCTCCAGGACACGATCCACGATATTCAGTCGTTATCGCAAAGCGCGCAGAAGGAAATGCGGGAACTGATCATGCAGCTTCGCCCACCCGGACTTGAGGAAGGGCTTATGACAGGCCTGAAACAATACGGCGAACGTTTGAAGCTCCATGTAAGTTCACATATCAGCGGGATACGGGACCTGCCCCGGATCGTGGAAGAAGCATTGTGGAGGATCGGTCAAGAGGCGCTGAACAATGTTAGCAAGCATGCGGATACAAAGGAAGTAACGGTAGTATTAACCCTGCAGGACAATGAAGTCGAACTTCGGATCGAAGATCATGGCCGCGGGATTACCAAGCAACGATTGAACGAGCTGACAAGACATTCGATAGGGTTGTCCAGCATGCGGGAACGGGCCGAATCGCTCGGAGGACAATTCCGTCTATACAGTGTGAACAGAGAGGGAACCATCATTGAGGTTTCGCTGCCCATAAGAGTGAGATCAACAGAGAATGGGGGGATAACGGATGATCCGATTGTTGATCGCTGACGATCACGCCATGGTGCGCCGGGGGCTACAGGTTTTTCTGGCGTCGCAGCCGGATATCGAGATGGTTGGCGAAGCCGCGAATGGCGAGGAGACGTTGGAGACGGCCAAACATCTAAATCCCGATGTCGTGTTAATGGATCTGAATATGCCGATCCTCAACGGAATCGATACGACCGCACGGTTAAAAAAAGAACAGCCTCACATTAAAGTCATCGTGCTGACCTCGTTTATCGATTATGACCATGTTCTTCCAGCCATTCGGGCAGGCGCACGCGGCTATCTTCTTAAGGATATCGAGCCTGAGGATCTGGTGGCTGCGATCAGGCGTGTAAATGAAGGCCAAGTCGAACTGCATCCGGATGCGGCAGGCCTGCTCATGACACATGTTACATCGCCGGCGGGAGCAGATGAGACCAGCGCGTCCGGCCATCAGGAAGAGGCTGCGCAGTTGGATAAACTTACCCGCCGGGAGCAGGAGGTGCTGCAGCTGATTGCATCGGGTATGAACAACAGGGAAATCAGCGAAGCGCTTTACATCACCGAGAAGACGGTTAAAACCCATGTCAGCCATCTGCTCGATAAGCTGGGGGTTGCCGACCGGACACAGGCGGCCATTTATGCGCTCAAGCATGGAATCGTATAAGGATTGCTGTATTTGGCTTACATAACGGTAAATATCTAAGACTATAGTTGTAGAAGCTCTCAGCCGAAGGCATGAGAGCTTTTGCTCGTAAAATCACTCTAAATGTTGACGATTTCCATGGCCTGCCTCCTCTACAATGTACTTAACAAAACATTGGATACCAATAAGGGAGGCAGTACCATGAAGATCGTGATTATAGCTGGCAGCAATCGTAAGGAAGCAACAAGCACCGTTCTGGCCAAAGCCTTGGAAGCGCAAATGAATCGGTTGTTCGTGGAAGTGAAGCTGTTTAACCTGTATGAAACACCGCTCCCGTTCTACTCGCCTGACGAGATATTCAACCGCCATGATGGCGTGCGCGAGCTGCAGCGCCTATTAATGGAGGCGGACGGCATTATTTTGACTACCCCAGAGTATCACGGAGGGATGAGCGGAGTTTTGAAGAACGCTTTGGATCATTTGGGGCAGATGCATTTCTCGGGTAAACCGGTTCTATCGGTAAGCTCGGCGGGAGGGGCGGTCGGCGTGAGTTCACTGCAGCAAATGCAGGCTACCATACGCAATTTGCACGGAATTAATAGTCCGGAATGGATCTCCATTGGCGGTTCTCAGCGTGCCATTTACGAATCCGAAGCGGCAGAAGGCACGATTGTGCTGGATTATCGGGCTAAAGAGGCGCTATCCATCTTTATGGAGCTGGTCAAGAAGATCAGCAGTAAAGAGGAGGTTGAAACCTCATGATCACTCATTTTGCCGGATTGAAATTAAAAACGGTCTCCATTCAGGGCGTGAAACAATTCTACAACGGATTGCTTCACTTCCCGATTGCAAGTGAAAGCGAGGTTGAGGTCGTATTTCAGCCTACACCGGATTTCACGCTCGCTTTTGAAGAAGCGTATGAACCTATAGCTCCTGCCCATATCGCGTTTGAAGTGCCTTATTCTCAGTTTGAATCCCTGATCCAGAAGCTCGCAGAGCAGGTACCTTTGTTGAAATGGCCTGATGGCGAAGTGGTTGAGCGCTTCGAATCCGGTGTGAACGTGTACTTCAAGGATGGTGATGGAAACTTGCTTGAGTTTATCGCGCATGATGATCTAAAGGAAGGGGTACTGGCGCCAAACGGCACCTATGGCGTCCTGTATTTGCGGGAGGTGGGATTGCCCGTGGAAGATCCGGTAGCCGCAAGATTGTGGATGAAGCGGACGCTGGGATTAACGATCGCCAAGGAGTCGGAGCAATTCGCTTTTGCCATTGGAGGAACAGCCCATGCCGTTGTTGTATCAACGAAGCGCAAATGGATTCCGATTTCGATGTATGCGCTGGCACCACCCTTGGAGATAACTTACGGAGTAACAGACGAACGGTTTCTGGACCGGGTTCGTTCCACTCTGGATCGGCGGATGATCGTTTCGGATAACAAGGATGGATTGCATTTTAGAATGTATGGTTACAGCATCCGAATGAAGATAACAAGCTTTCCCAAAGACATTGCAGCCCGGCTGAATCTGCCGAGTGCCATCGAAGGGAAGGAGGTGAATTCGGTCATTAGTGACCGGTATTTGGAGGATGGTCTTACGGCCTTGAGCCGCGGCGGCGAGGTTGGCTGGTTTGAAGGACATGTCGGCGGGGCGTATTTGGCTGCTTATTATATGCAGAAGGAGTTTGATTTGCCGCAAGATGTACGGAAGGGATTGGCCGCCAATTGCCGGCATTTGCGCAGTCAGCATGAAGATTGGTTCGAACCCTATCCTGCCGAGCCTGCTCAGCCTGAATTAATGAATCAATTGATTGAAGGGCTGCTGCCTAATCTGACGAATCTGAGCACCTCCGGACATGGTGTTACCCTGGCCGTCTTGGGACTGAAAGCATTGCGGGACCGTCCGGACTTGCTGACGCCGTCTATCGTTCGAGGCTTACTCAAGCTGATGGAAGATGCGGCCGTTGAACATAAGCTTGCAAGGTATTACGGAATCGAAGATTATACGAAGCTGGATCGTTCCGAAATCCGGCTCTCGGACGAGCCGCCGTACCGGAATGCATCCGATCTGGCTGGGCGTGCTTTATCCGAGTTGGATCACGTGCTGCCGGATCAACACGTTGAAGGTAAGTACTACTTTTTTGCAGGTGAGCTTGAGCATGGAATTACCCACGCCCACGCATTGATTGAGCTGGAACGGCTCGGATATGCTCAGCTTGCCAAGCTTGGTCAAAGCAATCACCGGCTGCAAATGAAACTCAACCGTTTAAAGCCACAAACGCTTTTGAATCAGGGGGTTCAGGCACCTGAAGAAGCTTCGATTATGGATTCGGCTTATTGGAGTAAACGGTATGAAGATCCGCATGCCATCAAGGTGCCTTATGCGGCACTGGCTCTGCTCCAATATGTGCCGCCTGAACGGAGAGAAGATATGGAGCGAGATGTGTGTAAACTACTCTCGTTGATGAAATAGGGCAATGGATATTTTGACATTGGTAATATATGGTGTTAGGCTAAAAATTAGTTGTTAAAAATAGATTGAAATATGCTAAGAAGGCATAGAACTGGAGGGTATCATGAAAGTCGCAATCGTTGTAGGAAGCATTAGAAAAGAGTCGTACAATATGAAACTGGCGGAATATTTGAAGCAGCGCTACTCGGATCAGATTGCGTTTGAAATTTTGGGGCTTCGAGATCTTCCGTTTTATGATCAAGACATTGAGCTGGACCCTCCTGCGGTCGTCAAGGATTTCAAAGAGCGGATTGCTGTCGCCGATGCGGTATTGTGGATCACGCCGGAGTATAATTACTCCATACCGGGCGTACTCAAGAACGCGCTCGACTGGTTATCGCGTGTCGATAAGGTCATGAACGGGAAGCCTTCATGGATCATGGGGGTGTCGATGGGACAGCTTGGAACCGTTCGCGCTCAAGAACATCTCCGGGATATTCTGTTTTCTGTTGGCATTACTTCGCCGCTGCTTCCGAACAATGAAGTATATATCGGAGCGGTACATGAGAAGATGGATGAGTCCGGCAAGCTGATTCATGAGCCGACGATCGGTTTCCTTGATATCGTGGTGAACAATTTCATTACGTGGATGAACACCCGCAAATAAATACGTAGTCATGGAGCCCTTTGGCAGTTGCCTGCCAAAGGGCTTTTCCTGTAATATTCACCTCGTAACACGAGATAACCTAAGCAAATGCGATTTGCTTTTGAACGGGGGAGGCTTTGATTGTATACGATTCTTATTGTGGACGACGAACCGATCGTAAGGGAAGGGATCCGAAACCGGATTCAGTGGGCTGATCATGGCTTTGAATGCATCGGGGATTGCGAGAACGGCAGGGATGCATTGGAGACTGTAACCCGCCATCCACCCGATGTTGTGTTAACGGACATCAACATGCCGTACATGGATGGCCTGGAATTGTCCCGCCATATTACGGAACGTTTTCCAAAGACGAAGATCATCATCCTGACCGGGTTTGACGATTTCGAATATGCCCAGCAGGCGGTGAAGCTGCAGGTCACGGATTTTATTTTGAAACCGGTTACTTCGGCGGAGTTAAGGGAGATGCTAGATAAACTCAAACTGGAAATGGATGAGGAACGCGGACATACGGAGCACTTGAAGAGGCTCAAGCATCAGTTGAATGAGAGTTTGGTCCTGCTTAAGGAACGATTTCTTGAACGACTGGCGTCATCGCCGATGAAGCGATCCGAGATCGAGAGCAAGCTGTCTTATTTTGATATTTCGCTTCCGGGGCCGCTTTATATCGCAATGGCAGCGGATATGGATGAGCGACGTTCGGATGAACAGCACGTCGATCATGAGCTGTATGCTTTTGCCTTATACAACATCATTCAGGAAATATTGGCGGGAGAGCCCGGTACAGCCGTTTTTCGCTACAAGGAGAACAAAGTCATGACCATTCTATCGGGCTCCGGCGAGGAGGAGCTGCACGCTCGGGCGCAGAAGCTGGCGGAGGAAATTCGCGGATCTACGAAACAGTTCATGAAATTCACGGTCACGCTGGGCATCGGAACGATGTGCCGCGACCTTCAGGATATCCGTTATTCCTGCAGAGCTTCGGAAGCTGCATTGGAATACCGGCTCCTGATCGGCCGCGATCAGGTGATCCATATCACGGATCTTGAAAAGCGGGGGGAAGCTCCTCTCCAGGATGGGATCGAAACCGAGTCAGCGCTAATCTCTGCGATCCGGGCCGGTACGGACGCTGAAGTGAAGGCGAGCATCCGGCAGCTGATCAAGGAACTTGGAAGCGCTTCAATTTCGATCGACCTGTGTTATGTGCGGATCGTACGAGTGATGCTTGCAGTTCTTCAAACCTTGATGGAAATCGGCAGCAATGAGAATGAGCTGATCGGCAAGGAGAAGAGGCTGCTGTCCGATTTGTATTCTTTTCGTTCACTGGACGAGATTGAGCATTGGTTAAATGAGGTGTGTGAACAAGCGCTAAGGGACGTTGCCAAGACGAGAAAGGACATGACCCGCACCCAGATGCTGGAGGCGGTCGATTTCATTCAGCGGCATTACGAGGATGTGGAGTTATCGATTAAGACCGTGTGCAGCCGGATCTACATGAGCACGAGTTATTTCAGCGCTTTGTTCAAGTCGCATACCGGGAAGACCTTCGTTGAATACGTAACGGAAGTCCGAATGGAGAAAGCGAAGGAACTTCTGAAGCATTCCTTGATGAGAACCTATGAAATTGCGGCGAAAACCGGTTATCAGGATCCTCAATATTTTAGCGTGCTGTTTAAGAAACATACCGGAGATACCCCGACGGAGTACCGGAATAAAATGACGTCAGGCAGGGTTAGTCCATGAAGGCTCCCCAGCGAATCAAAAGCATTCAATCCCGGATTGCCAGCTCCTTCGTGATGCTGGTGCTGTTTACGGCGCTGCTGCTGATCTTTATCTCCTATCGGCTGTCCGAATCGGCTGTGCGCGAAACGGCGGAGAGTTATACCTCCGAACTGATCAATCAAGTCAATGCGAATATCCAAACCTACGTAACGGGGATGAAGGACATCTCGCTGGCGGCGATGAATAACCCGAATGTGAGGGAATATCTCGCCTTGGCCGATGAACTGCAGCCTGCGGAACTAGCCATATTGAAAGCGAAGATATCGGAATATTTCCACTCGATTCGGGTTTCGCGCAAAGATATTGCGTCGATTAATATTTTTGGAGCGGGCGGGACCTTCATCTCCGATCGGGCGGACGCCGAACTGAATCCCTATATTGTGGTATCGGAGCAGCCCTGGTATCGGCAGGCGAAGGAAAACAACGGACAGACGGTGATCTCTTCGTCCCATGTACAGCCGGTCATCAAGGGAGAGTACCGTTGGGTCGTATCACTGAGCCGCGAGCTCAGCGGCGTGAATCCTTCGAATGGGCTTGGCATTCTGTTGATCGATCTTAACTTCAAGGTGATTAACGATATGCTCAGCAAGCTGGATCTGGGGAACCGGGGCTACGTGTTCGTGATTGACCGTCAAGGGCGGATTGTGTATCACCCGCAGCAGCAGCTGCTCTACAGCAATTTGAAGACGGAGAGATTAGAGCAGGTGCTTCAGGACAAGGAAGGGGGATTTGTCGTGAAGGAGGGCGGGGCAAGCCGGATATACAGTATCAAGGATACGGATTTCGGCTGGAAAATCGTCGGCGTTTTTTATGAGAATGAGCTGGTGGACAATAAGAAGCAGATGCAGCTTTCTTTTGCCATAGCAGGGTTGTTATGCCTTGGCGTCGGCGTGCTGTTCTCCGTCGTCATCTCCCGCAACTTGACGCGTCCCATCAAGAAGCTCCAAGAAAAAATGATGGAAGTGGAGAAGGGGAATTTTGATATCCGGGTTCCCGTGGGGCATTCCAGGGAAATCTCGGGCCTAGCCCGCAGCTTCAATGTGATGGTGCTGAAGGTGAAGGAATTGATGGTTCAAATCGTGATAGAGCAGGAGATTAAGAGGAAAAGCGAGTTGAATGCCCTGCAAGCCCAAATCAATCCCCATTTCCTCTACAATACGCTCGATTCCATTATATGGATGGCCGAGAGCAAGAAGCATGATGAGGTGATTCTGATGACATCGGCTTTAGCAAGGCTGTTTCGAGCTTCGCTCAGCAAAGGGAGGGAAATGATCCCGATTGCTACCGAGGTGGAGCATATAACGAATTATTTAAAAATACAACAAATGCGATACCAGGACAAAATCCGGTTTGCTCTGGATATGGATCGCGAACTTTACCCTTATCTTACGTTGAAGGTGCTGCTGCAGCCGCTGGTGGAGAATGCCATTTATCATGGTATCAAGAACAAAGAAGGTCCGGGTACGATCACGATTACGGGGAAGCGTCGAGATAACCGCATCGAGTTTCAAGTCAAGGACGACGGCATCGGGATGGATCAGTCCAAAGTTGAGACATTATTAACCTCTACAGGGAGCAAACAATCGAGAAACAGCGTTGGCATTGCAAATGTTCATCAGCGGATTCAGTTATATTTTGGAACGGAATATGGTCTTAGCTATGCGAGCGCGCCGGGATCGGGGACAATCGTAACGCTGGTTATTCCTGCCGTTCATCCGGATGAATGGCGGAGCTTGGAGGGGGATGTGCCATGAAGTCGTACATGAGACTGCGATATATTTTATTGCTGCTGGTTCCGGTTCTTATTCTGGGTTACGCGGTTTATCACTGGTCCAAGGAAGACCCCGGTACCAAGAAGATCATCGTGGGTGTCAAAGCCCTGGATGAGAATGAATTCTGGCGGGTGCTGATTGAAGGGGTGAGCACGGCTTCTCGTGAATTCGGCGTGGATGTCTCGGTGGTAGGACCCACGCAGGAAATCGAAGTCGACTTGCAGATTCAATTGCTGGAGGAAGCCATCAAGCAGAAGCCGGATGCGATTGTTTTGGCCGCCGCTGATTATAACCGTTTGGTTCCAGTTGCGGAGTCGATTCGCAAAGCTGACATCCCGCTTATTATGATTGATTCCGCCGTTAACGGTGATTATGCACAGAGCTTAATCGCGACCGATAATGTTCATGCGGGACAGAAGGCAGGCAAGGAGCTTTCCTCGCGGCTGCCGGCACATGCCAAGGTTGCTATTATCAGTTTCGTACGGGGCACCTCGACGCAGATTGAGAGGGAACAAGGGGTTCGAAGCATTTTGGAGCAGCGCAGCGGCACGGAAATTGTGGGTACTTACTACAGCGAGGGCAAGGAGGAGAGAGCTTATGAAATCACGAAGAAGCTGCTGCTGGAGACGCCTGACCTGAATGGAATCGTGGGACTGAATGAGCCTTCAACGGTGGGGGCAGGCAGAGCGATTCGAGAATTGGGGCTGGGGGGCAAGGTCAAGCTGGTCGGATTCGACAGCTCGGTGAAGGAAGTCAAACTGCTCGAAGAGGGAGTCCTGCAATCCACGATCGTTCAAAAACCCTTCAACATCGGCTACTTAGGCATCAAAACAGCCGTATCCATCATCGAAGGAGACAAAGTGTCACGCAACGTGTACACCGATTCCGTTGTCATCAACAAAGACAATATGTATACCGAGGAGAACCAGAAGCTGCTCTTTCCCTTTGTGGAAGAGTAGCTTCTTCCTTTATGGGGTCCTGTTAACAGATCATAGATTATTCAACATCGATCAGAGAATATTCCATTCCTCCGCAAGGGGAACGCTTTGTACAATGATTCATAAAAGGTGCCAGCTAGAGAGGTGAGGGGCTTTGAGCGAAGTATTGATACAGATGGAAGGAATCATGAAGGAATTTCCGGGCGTGCTTGCATTAAATAACTGCCGATTTGAACTGCTGCGCGGTGAGGTCCACGCGCTTATGGGTGAGAACGGTGCTGGCAAATCAACCATGATGAAAATCTTGACCGGCGTATACCAGAAGGATGCAGGAACGATCACGTACAAGGGGCAGCCCGTGGAGTTAACGAATCCGAAAGCGGCACAAGACGCGGGGATCAGCATGATCCATCAGGAATTGAACTTGGCGCCCGATCTGACAGTTGCTCAGAATATATTCATCGGGCGGGAGCCGCGGCGAAAGCTCCGATTGTTTCTGGATGATCAGGCGCTAAAGCGACAAGTGAAGGAACTGTTCGAGCGGATGGGCCTGGACATGGATCCATCCATCAAGGTTTCGGAACTAACGGTGGCCAAGCAGCAGATAGTGGAGATTGCCAAGGCGTTGTCTTATAGCGCCGACGTGCTGGTCATGGATGAGCCTACGGCGGCTTTAAGCGAAACCGAGATTGAGGATTTGTTCCGCATCATTCGCCAGCTTCGCGAAGGCGGAGTTGGAATCGTTTACATTTCCCACCGGATGGATGAGATCAAGCGAATTACGGATCGCATTACGGTAATGCGTGACGGACAGTACATCGATACGGTATCCACAGCTGAAGTTACCACCCAGGACATTATTTCCAAGATGGTTGGCCGGCAAATCTACGAGACCTCGAAGCCGGAGAGGAGCGCAGGTGAACGTGAGACGGTATTGGAGGTTAAAGGACTGAATCAAGGTCGAACTTTGAAGGACATTAACTTCACTCTGAAAAAGGGAGAAATCCTTGGCATTGCAGGGCTGGTTGGCGCGGGGCGGACCGAGCTTGCCCGGGCGATCTTCGGTGCCGACCGCATTCAATCCGGCGAGATCCAGGTTCATGGCCGCAAAATAACGATCAAGGGCCCCCACGATGCGGTGCGCCAAGGGATCGGTTATTTATCCGAGGATCGTAAGCGCTATGGATGCGTCGTCGATCTGGATGTGAAGAGCAATGTGGCTATTGCGTCATACGGTAACTTCGTGCGTCCCGGGGGCTGGATGAGTACGGCCAGGATTCGCAAGCAGGCGGAGGATATGGTCGAACGACTGAAGGTCAAAACACCGCATGTGGACCAGGAAGTAAAGTACCTCTCCGGCGGCAATCAGCAGAAAGTCGTGATCGGCAAATGGCTGACCCGCGATTGCGACATTCTGATCTTCGACGAACCGACGCGCGGGATCGATGTAGGGGCCAAGAGCGAAATCTACCGTTTGCTGAACGATCTAACGGCACAGGGCAAATCCATCATCATGATCTCCTCAGAGCTGCCGGAAATTCTTCGGATGAGTCATCGGGTTCTCGTGATGTGTGAAGGTCGGATTACGGGCGAGCTGGATCAAGAACAGGCGACCCAAGAAAGCATTATGCATCTGGCTACAGCAAGAATGTAAGCCGTTATCCATACACGTTAGGAGGAATAAGCAGATGAACATTCAAATCAAATCGGGCGCGCTTCAGCAAGTGCTGGCCCTAGCCAGCCTGGTCGTTCTCATTCTATTCTTTACGTTCTCATCCAGCAATTTCTTTCAGTTCTCCAATATCGTGGGCATTCTTCTTTCGACCGCGGTGATTGGCGTGCTGGCCTTGGGATCCACCTTTGTCATCATTACCGGCGGCATTGATCTGTCCGTCGGGACGGTCATGACGCTGAGCGGCGTTATGACCGGCGTATGCATCACCTTCTGGGGATTACCGGTACCTGTCGGCATCCTTGGCGGCATCTTAACGGGCGCGCTGTGCGGGCTTTTGTCGGGAACGGCAGTGGCGAAGATGAAGATCCCGCCTTTTATCGCAACGCTGGCGATGATGATGATTGCCAAAGGGCTGGCACTGATTATCTCCGGAGCCAAGCCGGTCTATTTCAACGACGCGGAAAGCTTTGCCGAGGTGTCCCAAGGCAGTGTGCTGGGCTGGTTGATACCGGGCCTTGTTATTCCGAATGCGGTCGTTATTTTCTTCATTGCGGCCGTTGTGGGTTACCTCATCTTATCGAAGACCATTATCGGCCGGTATAACTTTGCACTGGGCAGCAACGAGGAGGCGACCCGATTGTCCGGCGTCAATGTGGGCTTCTGGAAAATCGTCATTTACACCCTAACCGGCGCCTTTACGGGCTTGGCCGGTGTCATGATGGCATCGAGGCTGAATTCGGCCAATCCGGCCCTGGGCGCCGGGTATGAGCTGGAAGCCATCGCGGCGGTCGTGATCGGGGGAACTTCGCTCAGCGGAGGGAAAGGGACCATCATCGGTACGGTGATCGGCGCTTTGATCATGAGCGTGCTGACGAATGGATTACGCATTCTGTCCGTGCCGCAGGAGTGGCAAACCGTTGTCGTAGGGTTCGTTATCATACTCGCGGTGTATGCGGATATTTTGCGCAGACGCAAAGCGTAATGTTAGAGCTGCGTTCCACGCTAAGTTAGCCGAATGTTAACGGGTTAGAAGCTTCCTTGGATGGAAGTTCTATAGATGTACTATTTTGATAAACAAGGGGAGATGAAGATTATGAAAAAGCTATCCGTATTGGCTCTGATTCTCATGCTGACTGCAAGTATGCTGGCGGCTTGCGGTTCATCGGGCAATAACGCTGCCGGAGGAACCGACAATCCAAGCGAGGGCGGATCGGGTTCAGGTTCCAGTTCTGCAGCCGAAGGAGAAATCTACATCCCGATCATTTCCAAAGGCTTTCAGCACCAATTCTGGCAGGCGGTAAAAGCCGGTGCCGAGCAAGCTGGGGAAGAGCTTGGCGTACGGATTACCTTTGAAGGACCGGAGACGGAATCCCAGGTGGATAAGCAGATCGAAATGCTGCAGGCAGCACTCGACAAGAAACCAAGCGCGATCGGCTTTGCCGCATTGGATAGCCAGGCCTCCATACCTTATCTGAAAAAAGCCCAGGAAAACAACATCCCTGTCATCGCCTTCGATTCGGGCGTGGAAAGCGACATTCCGGTCACGACCGCATCGACGGACAATATGGCTGCATCCGCGCTTGCGGCAGATAAAATGGCGGAGCTCATCGGGAATGAAGGTAAAATCGCGATGGTGGTCCATGACCAGACCAGCGTAACCGGGGTTAGCCGCCGCGACGGTTTTAAGAAGCAGATCGAAGAGAAGTATCCGAATATCGAGATCGTAGACATTCAATATGGAGGCGGCGATCATCTGAAATCGACGGACCTGGCTAAAGCCATGATGCAGGCACATCCGGATTTGAAGGGGATATTCGGGGCGAATGAGGGCTCCGCCGTCGGCGTCATTAATGCGGTAATGGAGATGAAGAAGGAAGGCCAGATTATCGTGGTCGGGTTCGATTCCGGAAAAGCGCAGATTGACGCGATCAAGAACGGAACCATGGCGGGAGCCATCACACAAAATCCGGTCGGCATCGGATATGAGACGGTAAAAGCCGCCGTGGCGGCCGTCAAAGGGGAGAAGGTCGAGCCGCAGATCGATACGGGATTCTACTGGTACGACAAAAACAATATCGACAGCGACGAGATCAAAGCCGTGATCTATGAGTAAAATGAAATGAAGGGGAGCCCTATAGAGGGCTCCCCTTAACGTGACATCCGCTTACGCAGATGCCACCTCCATATTCTGAATCAATTCGTTCAGCCTCCTTTCCGAGCATTTGGTCCAGCCGGACATCTATATTAAACCATGGCTGGCGGTGGGAATGAAGTGAATAAACAGGCTTAATTGTTTTTTACCAGGAAGCCTTGTCATGAATGATACCGGATTTATGTTAACGGATCTGCCCCTCGTCCCACATCCGCTTCCAAATCTCTTCAACCGTTTCTTCAGGAGATAAATCGGAGGTGTCCAGCCACAGGCCAATTCTCGGCGTCTCGTCGGTCAACCGCCGATTCAACTCATGGATGGTCCATACCCCGTAACCTTTTTTGTCACGAATCAACTCGCGTGCGCTGATGGCATTCTCGGATGGGTTCAGCACAACAACGAAGACGGGAAGGCCGTTTAGCATTTCGGTTATTTGTTGCAGCGCCGGGCCGAGAATGACGTCCTGCAGAACGACATGAAAACCGGCTTCGGCATAGGTTCTGGCAGTGGAGGCGGATAACCTGTAGCGCAAGGCAAGCTGTCTTACCGCTTCGTCAGAAGCATCCGGAAGCATTTCTTCCCTTCCCCTGACAATCATTCTCCGAAACGAGTCTCCCCGCAAATGGACTGCGCGTTCAAACTTCTCGGCCAGCAGCTGGGCTACCGTCGACTTACCGGAAGCCATGACGCCGGTGACAACGATAACCGCTGGTTTACGTGAATGTGACATCGTGTTTCCTCCAGTTTGATTGGATTACAAATGAAGGGAGCCCTATGAGGGGCTCCCTTAAACGTGACACCCGCTTATGCGGATGCCACCTCCATATTCTGAATCAATTCGTTCAGCCTCCTTTCCGATCATTTTGTCCGGCCTGACAACTATATTAAACCACAGCCGTAGGCTGGGCTAAAGTGAACAAACAGGCTTAATTGTTTTTTACCAGCATCTAGACGGAAATTCGTAAATAAACGAAAACCTGAAAACCCTTGTCCCTCCATATTACTTACTTCCACGTAAGTATCTCACTTATAAGTACGTACTTCCGTAAAGTAAACTGTCTACTCTACAATAATCGTGTAGTTATTAACCAATACACTCATAAGGAGAGATTGACAATATGGAACTTCAATTGGCATTGGATTTGGTGAATATTCCGGAAGCAAAACAAGTGGTGGCTGAAGTCGCCGAGTTTATCGATATCGTGGAGATCGGCACGCCGGTTGTCATTAACGAAGGGCTTCATGCCGTAAAAGCGATTAAAGAGGCTTTCCCGCATCTGCGCGTGCTGGCCGATCTAAAAATTATGGATGCGGGCGGTTATGAGGTCATGAAGGCATCCGAAGCGGGCGCGGATATCATTACGGTGCTGGGCGTATCCGACGATTCCACGATCAAAGGCGCGGTGGCGGAAGCCCTCAAGCAAGGCAAGCAGGTCATGGTGGATATGATCAACGTAAAGGACATTGAAGGAAGAGCACGGGAGATTGATGCGTTCGGCGTCGATTACATTTGCGTGCATTCCGGATACGATCACCAGGCGGAGGGTAAAAACTCATTCGAGGAATTGGCTGCGATCAAACGTGTCGTTAAACATGCGAAGACCGCCGTTGCGGGAGGAATCAAAATCGAGACGCTCCCTGAGGTGATCCAGGCGAATCCCGATCTCGTCATCGTCGGCGGCGGAATTACAAGCCAGACGGACAAGAAGGTTGCAGCGGCTCAAATGAACCAACTTGTGAAGCAGGCTTAAATCAGAATGAGTCAAAAGATATTTCAACAAGCAGCCGTCGTTGCCAAGGAAATCGCGGAATCCATACAGCAGGTTGATGCTGTCCAGATCGAGGAATTAATTGAACGGATCGAGCAATCCGATGCTATTTTCTTGGCAGGGGGCGGCAGATCCGGTCTGATGATCCGAGCATTTGCGATGCGGTTAATGCAGATGGGATATAAGGTGCACATCGTCGGTGATACGGTAACTCCGGCCATCGGCGCGCGGGATTTACTATTTATCGGTTCAGGCTCCGGCGAAACGCAGAGCTTGGTGGCGATGGCTCAGAAAGCCAAGGATATCGGGTCGGCCGTAGCGGTCGTAACGGTGAAACCCGAATCACGTATCGGTCAGCTGTCGGATGCCATGGTTCAGCTTCCGGGCACAACGAAGGAGCAGAATCAGGATACTCTCGTCACCGTTCAACCGATGGCTTCATTATTTGAGCAAAGCATGCTGATCGTGCTCGATGCGGTTATCTTGAGATTAATGGAGAAGAGTGAGCTCCACTCGGACCAAATGTTTGGCCTGCACGCCAATTTGGAATAAGGTGCTATCATGTGATGTTTTCCACTTTTGTTGATATGCCCGCACCCGTTGTATACTATAGGCAAGAAGGGGTGATGCATTATGGCAAACGAGGTCAAGCAGCGAATTAATCTGAAGGAAATAAACTGCCATAAGGAGTTAACCCTGGCGGTTATCGGCGGCAAGTGGAAACTGATCATCCTATGGCATCTTGGCTTGGAGGGCGTTAAACGCTTCGGTGAACTGAACCGAATGATTCCCCACATCACGCAAAAAATGCTGACCAATCAGCTGCGTGAACTAGAGGAAGATCAGCTCGTTCATCGCATGGTTTATCCCGAGGTTCCGCCTCGAGTCGAATATTCGCTCACGCCTTATGGGGAGAGCTTGATGCCAATTTTGAAGTTGATGTACGATTGGGGAAAAGATTACGGCGAACAGGTCATCTGGAAAGACGGCGAGTTGCCTGAGAATAAAGACGATGAACAGGCAGCGGAACAAGCAGTCGCCCAGAAGCTGTAATTTCTCGAATATGTATGGATAAGCCTCCTTAAATTTTAAGGGGGCTTTTTAAATGAGGGATGCTGACTTCTGAAGAATTAAAAAACGGCGAACAAATAGGTTCGCCGCAGCTGGTTTGCGCTTCCTTGATCAATGTAATTATTGCTGGCTTTCGAGGTATTCAGCGAGTTGATCAAAAGTACCGCCAAATCCTTGTTTCACCATTGGAGCCATTTCATCAAACGCTGCCAGTTCTTCCGCAGTTGCGTTTATAGGGCCTCCCTGCATGGTAAGCGTCGTTTTTCCTTCGATTTCTTCAAATGTGATGATATTCATAATTTCAAGCGGCCAGTTTGCGTTAAAAGGTGCACGTATCGTGTTACCTTCCTCATCTGAGAATGATTGAACGAATACCAGTTTCTCAGGAACGATAACTTCCTGATATAGAAATTTACCCCACATGGCTTGGTTGCCGTCCGGAGACTTCTGACAACCTAGGAACATGCCTCCAGGACGTACATCCATTTTAATAACTTCTAAGGAAAAACCTTGAGGCCCCCACCATCTGCCGAAGTGTTCAGGGTCGGTCCAAACTTTAAAAACCAGTTCTCGAGGGGCATTGAAAACACGTGACAGAAGTAAGCCTTGTTTGCTTTGCTCAGTCATTTGAATTCCTCCTAAGAAGGTAGCGACTGCTACCTTTTCTTTTGTAATTTTTCCAAATAATCCTCAAGTTGATCTAAGCGCTTCTCCCAAATACCGCGGAACGATTCCAACCATTCGTCCATCCCTTGAAGCGGTTCAGGACGTAGTTTATAAGTGCGTCGATTAGCCTCTGCTTGGATTTCTACCAGTCCTGCTTCATACAATATTTTTAAATGTTTGGAAGTCTGAGGTTGCCGGATATGAAGACGATCAGCAATCTGACCGACGGTTGAAGGACCTTCTCATAATAGTTCGACAATCTGTAATCGGTTAGGTTCGGCTAGTGCGTTCAACGTTGTCTGTTTCATAGGACCTTACCCCCGATCTAGTTATTACAACGAACTTGATGCTTGAACTAATAGTTCAGATAGCAGTTCATAGTCTGGAGTATCATCTTTTCGAATTTTAAGCCATTTTCGTTCGGGTGGACCATCGAAATTTTTGGGGACTTCTAGATTTGTTGTGTTCATGATCATAAAAGCGATTGCATCTTTTGATGGTGAAATCACAGCTGCAAAATGTCCGTTTTTTAGAAAATGGGGTTTTTTGTACTGAATCCGTTCTTCTACCTCCGGAATGGCTTCATGGACCATGAGTCGAAGCTTTTTGCCGACTTCTACTTGCCATGGCAGACTAAGGTTTTCAATGAACGAAATTACTTCTTGGCTCATATCTTATCCTCCTTATTTGTGAAAATTAACCAATGATTGATTACAATATACCACCAAGGGAATATTCTTGTAAAGGAATATTTTGAATTGAATATTACCTCCTTAGAGGATTGTAACTGAACTAAATTTGACTATAAAGTGAGAACAATCGAGAGTAGTTTAACCGTATGTTGAGTACCACATGATAGTTTTACCGTAATACTATGTAAGCATAGAAAATGCGAGAATGACACGCACGGCTGCATGAATGCGGCATACGATCGTGGCGTAAATCTTCTCGCCTTAAGTTTTTCATTATCAATTTTTAATATTAATATTGATCTTCTTCTCTCCTCATGTGGTAGTGATGGCGATTTTCTCCTTTTCGTCTTGAGATGATTCATATTATATATACAAACGATTAGTGACACTTGACCAAAAGAAATTGGGCTAACAAGATAAAAGTTGAAAATAGTGAGGAATTAAACCTCCGGTACCTAAATACCGGGGGGGATTTTGCTTGCCGGATCATTATTTTGCACGGAAGGATTGACAATTTAATGGAGGAGATATAATATCATACCGTATAAATCGTAATAATTACGATTAAGGAATGGAGGAAGTTCAATAAATGAATAACAACAATAGGATTCCGGTTACTGTACTCAGCGGTTACCTCGGGTCAGGCAAAACGACGGTGCTGAATCATGTGCTACATAATCGCGATGGATTGAAGGTAGCGGTCATTGTGAACGACATGAGCGAAGTGAATATTGACGCGGATTTGGTTCGAGGGGAAGGGAGTCTGTCCCGAACGGATGAGAAGCTGGTCGAAATGTCCAACGGCTGCATCTGCTGCACGCTCCGGGAAGACCTGGTGCAGGAAGTTCAGAAGCTGGTACAGGAAAACCGTTTTGATTATATCCTCATTGAATCAACGGGTATCAGCGAGCCCGTGCCCGTTGCGCAGACCTTTGTCTATCCGGATGAGGTGTCCGGCGTCCAGTTGTCCGACCTTGCCCGGCTGGATTGCATGGTGACGGTTGTGGACGCGAACCGGTTCTGGAAAGACTTCTCTTCGGGCCAAAGCCTGCTCGATCGAAAGGAGGCGCTGGGCGATGAGGATACGCGGGAAGTCGTGGATCTGCTGATTGACCAGATTGAAATGTGTGATGTACTGCTACTAAACAAATGCGATCTGGTAAGCGAAGATGAATTGGCCAAGGTGGAAGGCATCCTTCGTAAGCTTCAGCCAAGCGCCAAAATCATACGCACCGAGAAAGGACAAGTCGCTCCTACGGAAATTCTGAATACCGGTTTATTCGATTTTGAAAAAGCCAGTCAGTCCCCCGGCTGGATTCAGGAGCTTCAGAAGGAAGAGCATGTGCCGGAAACGGATGAATACGGCATCAGCTCTTTTGTATATCGGAGAAGAAGACCGTTTCATCCGGAGCGCCTGGCAGAATTCTTGAGTGATTGGCCGGAAGAGGTCGTACGTGCAAAAGGGATCGCTTGGCTGGCTGTACGTGAGGATGTTGCGGCAAGTTTAAGTCAGGCCGGTCCTTCGATTCAATTCGGGCCTGCAGGATATTGGGTGGCTGCTTTAACCGAGCAGGAGCAGCAGGAGCTGATTCAGAGTGAGCCGGATGTGCAGAGAAAATGGGATGGCGCCTGGGGAGATCGGATGACGGAGCTCGTGATGATCGGGATTGGGATGGAACAGACCCAAATCGAACAGAAGCTGGACGAATGTTTGTTGAACGATCAGGAAATGCAGCTGGATTGGTCGACTTTTCATAATCCGCTGCCATGGATGGCCATCGAAGAGCTATCGCTGTAAGGCTATATTTTTTTGAATGAAATTAATCGTAATAATTACGAACAGTTGAGGGGCCACTCGTAGTGGCTTTGCTGTTCTTGATATACAGAGCGTATTGATGAATGTCGGATTAACATCTCCCACATGATCAGGTTTTCTAGAATATGATCCCCTTTTCGTAGACAGTGCTGAAGAAGAGCGCTACAGTTTACTTAAAGGGGATATTTGTCATGGAAAGTTCAACAAGTTATTCCCTGTTTATACGCATATTCTAATCCTTCATTCCGCTGCCCCAAGTATTCTGAATCGTATTTCATGTATAATAGGAAGTAGATTCCTAATTCAGTTATCTTAAAAGTTCAGTTTTCATTGAGAATGTAATGCTGACGCATGAACAACATAAAGCAGGAGGACAAGGTTATGGCAAAAGCAAAAGTTCCAAAGAGACCCACTAGAGATGAGTTTGTACTAGAAGAGCTCGGAAATCAGCTTACGGAAGCATACCAGGAGGAATCGGTCATCGTACTGACGGTCTGGGGATGGGAAGAAGCGGTCCGCGGACAAATCGATCAAATGGATTCCCGCACAGGGAAGGTGCATATGAAACAGAATGGCGTCATTACAAAGGTTCCTTTTATGGACATTATGGAAGTGAATTATCCTCGGGACTAATCCGAAGCATATCGAAAAAGGAGATCCTCTGTGGACCTCCTTTTTATTATATCTATTATCTATCCAACCAACCATCCAGCTTTCATTGCACCACGCCGCTTAGCAAGTCTTCCCACTCCTGGACGATGCGCGTTTTATTCAAACGATGGCCGATCAGCGTTAGATAGCCGCGCTGCAGCTGCAGCGTGCTTGGTTGGCACTCAAGCTGTGAACCCGCCCACTGAACTAGAGAGGGACCCGTCGAGAGATGAATGTAACCTTTGGCCCGAATCAGACTGGAGCCGAGAGCGGCGAGAAAAGTTTCAATTACGCTCATCTGAAGCGGGAAGGGAGATGGAGCAGATAATGTCAAGGTGTCCAGGCCCGTAAAGGAAGGGCTGCTGTGCCCGGACTCCTCTCCGTGCTGATGGCTATGGTGGTCAAGGTTAATGACTGTTCCCTCAGGGGCGTCGTGCCCATGCTTGCCGTGATCGTCAATCAGCGGTTTGTCCTGCTTACGATCCGCAAGATTCCCTTGCCTCCGGTTCGAAGGTGGAGACGAATGGATCCCATCCTCCCGGGGCTGAAGCTGAAGCGACGTAAACACTTCATTCTCATCCAACCGGCTGTAGTCGGTTACGGCCAGACTTGCCGTCGTGTTTATTTTTCGGATGGAGGTGATGACTTTGTTGATCTGTTTATCGTCGCAGTCCCCCGCCTTGTTCAGGATGATCATATCCGCGAAGCTAATCTGCCCCCTCAGGGTGCGGACCAGTTCACGGCTGGATGCGAAGTAGCTGTTGTATTCCAGAAATTTGCCGCAGTCGGCCAAGGCGATTTTGCGCTGGATTGAGATTTGATTAGACAGGGATGGATCCTGCAGATCCTCCAGGATCTGTTCAGGATTCGCCACGCCGGTCGTCTCGATGAATACGAGATCAGGCTTCTGATCGAACAGGGTCTGTAATGCTTGACCCAGCTCGTCTCGCCTGGTACAGCAGATACATCCGTCGAGCAGCTTCTCAATCGGAAGATCGGGCATTTCGCCGGAGACCGTATCGCCATCCACATCTTGTTCGCCCATCTCATTCATTAATACGGCGGTTCTCCACTGCCGCTTGGCGGCATACGCCAGCAGTCTGAGCAGCAGCGTGGTTTTGCCGCTTCCCAAAAACCCACTGATCAGTACAACAGGTATCTTGTTCATTTATTTGTTACCTCCCGGTATCGTTATGTTCGAATATAGTTCATCAAACTCCGCGACGGAGTCCGGATTCGTGAAAATGTAAGGGGATGCCGGCTGCTCAATCGGCTGAATCTGCTCCGCTTGAATTTGCAGAGTCTCTTTACCATTCAAGGTGGTAACCTGGATCGTGCCATCGATCTGAACCCACGTGTCATTAGCGAACGAGGCAGCATTTGTGCCGCGCACAAGAACCCCGAACGGGACAGCATCGGCCGTACAGCACATCACGAGGAATCGGCTGACGGCAAAGGTATCCTCATTCATATGCCCGTCGCGGAAGACGAAGCCTTGGACCGTGATGGCTTTACCTTGAAACTGCTCTTTATACATATCCATGGCCCCGACGGTTTCCGAGAAAATGTCCGGTTCCACCCGGATGACGGGCAGCGTATATAAGCGCTTGGCAAGCTCTGCAAACTCCACGCTATAGATGTCCGTGGCAACGAATCGTTCGTTTAATGTGAGGTCTTTTGGTGCTCCCTGATCAACTTCGGGTAATTGCTTATCCGTGCCCGAAAAGACGGAAGCGTTGCGGTCATCGGTTTTACGGCGTACATCGGGATTCGGATAGGTGTAGATCATGCCTTTTTTGGCAGCCATATCGCTGCCGAGGGCTTGGTCCGGCAGGAGCAGGCCAAACAGCAGCGGCACCATGAATAGCCCGTATACCGTTACGTTTTTGACAAGGCCGGCAGGAAGGGGGTGCTCGCAATCACACACCTCTCCGGAATCACCTGCAAGGGAATGCCACATCATGCCGAATGCAATGAACAACAGCGGAACCGGGCATAGAAGCAGCAGGGTCTGCATATGAGGCGCTAAGTAATATTCAAGCGAATCTGAAGCGTTCAGATGCATGATATAAGCGGCGAGAGACGCAACAAGCAGCGACCGGAGCGTATAGTGAATCCGTATCCTCAAACTGGACTTCATGGTCCCAATCACCTCCAATCTCAACGGGTACCTGGTGAGTCTGAACGGTCCCGGTAATCTCCTCTTCGTTTTTCGCAAATCTTCCTTCTCTCGCCAGCTAACCACCCAATAGAGCGTCAACGGCTACAGAGCCGATAAATACGAGCGTCATCACCAGCAGGCTTAAACCGATCACAAATTTGGTTTTGAAGGTAGCCGACAGCATGAGCAGGCTTTTGAAATCCAGCATCGGGCCGAGCACCAGGAAGGAAACAAGCGGGCCTACGGTAAAGGTATGCGTGAACGCCGATGCCACAAAGGCATCCGAAGTCGAGCAGAGGGACAGGATGAAAGCAAACCCCATCATGAACAAGTAAGAGGCGGCGGGACCGCTCCCCAATGCCAGCAGCTCCTCCCTTGGAATGAAGGATTGGATGCAGGCCGTCAGGAATGCGCCAAGAACCAGGTATTTGCCCATCTCAATCAGTTCGTCTCCGGCGTGGACAAACATGCTTCTCCATGTTTTGGGATGCTCATGCAGCTTGCGTCCGCCATTGGCGGAATCACGTTCGGAAAACTCTTGAAAAGAACGCTTGAGCGGGTTGCTCCTTGAAAAAACATAGACGAGCAAACCTACCGTCACCGCGACTGCAAAAGCCAGTCCCATCCGGCCGATCGTCACTTCGGGATGCGAACGGAAGGCCATGATCGTTGCAGCGAACACAATGGGGTTCAGGATGGGACCGCTGAGGATAAAGGTTACGGCGATGTAGGCAGGCATCCCCTTGAGCATCAACCTTCGGACGACCGGGATCATACCGCATTCACATATGGGAAACATGATCCCCAGCATGGAAGCGAACAGGACGCCGACGACCGGATTTTTGGGCGTGATACGACGCACCCATTGTTCTTTGACGAACATTTGCAGGAGGGACGAAATTAGCACCCCAAGCAGCACAAACGGAAGTGCCTCAAGGAAAATACCCGTAAAAATGGTTTTTACCTGCTGTATGTCATGGCTTGAGATTAGACTTGAATCCTTCTGCAGCCATATCGTCAAGACCGGAATCACGAAGACAAGCGGAATAATGAAGGGCAGCATTCTGAAGATTACCGGATATTTCATTTGGGCCTCCTGGAGCGATTTGATCTTAGGACATTCTATGCTTGTACCATCAGCAACATACGTGATTCCCCTAAATTAATCAAAAAGATTACGATTTAAAATGGTCAGTTTCGTAATCGGTAGCGCGATGTCCAAAGTCGTGGTATATTAAAAAAAGTTATCTATGTGTTACTGGCGTAGCTTGGGGTACCAAGAGGGAGCACATAGGATCATATGCCGTACGCCTGGGCAAGAGGTAAGGAGACGATGAAGTCGCCTTGCCTCTTTATGTTTTTTAAATACAATGGCGAAGGAGCGGATTAGCATGAGTAAGGAACCCGTAATTTTGGATGGAAAAAAGGTATCCGACGATATCAAGGCCAAGCTGGCCGTAAAGGTACAGGAATTGAAGCAGCAAGGGGTAACGCCTTGTCTGGCAACGATTCTGGTTGGCGATGATCCTGCCTCGGCGACCTATGTGCGGATGAAGGGAAATGCTTGCGAGCGGCTTGGCATCATATCGAAGAAAGTGGTACTGGAGACATCGACAACGACAACAGAGCTGATTGCCGCGATCCAAGAGCTGAACGAGGATCCGAATGTCCACGGCATTCTGCTGCAGCATCCGGTTCCGCATCATATCGATGAACGGGCGGCTTTTGATTCTATTGATATTGAAAAAGACGTGGATGGAGTGACCACGCTTGGTTTCTCGCAAAATGCGTTTGGTTTTGCCGATTACCCGTCTTGTACGCCTGCCGCGATTATTGCGATTATGGATTATTATGATCTGCCGATCGAAGGGAAGCATGCCGTGGTGGTCGGACGCAGTCCGATTCTGGGTAAGCCGGTATCGATGATGCTGCTTAATCGCAATGCTACCGTTACGATCTGCCACTCGAGAACGAAGAACCTTGGGGAGATTGTGTCCCAGGGGGATATCGTGGTTGCGGCCGTAGGCAAGCCTAATTTCATTCAAGGGGACTGGATCAAGCCGGGAGCCGTCGTATTGGATGCCGGCTATAATCCAGGCAATATCGGCGACTGCGATTACGAAGCCTGCGCGAAGTTGGCATCCGCAATTACACCAGTACCTGCCGGTGTTGGCCCCGTTACGATTGCTACATTGCTGAAGCATACCGTCGAATCGGCTGAGCGAACCGTGCAAGCCTAACAGTAACCATGTAATAACGGGATAAGGCACGGTTCATTTGCGCGTCCCGAAAGGGGAGTTGCATGGAGAATCCCCCTTTGAATCGCTTCGTTCCCCGCTAGAGTCTGGAACGCAGAAAAGTATTGCCCATCAAAGGCTCGGGGTGAAGTCTGCATTTCACGGATGCCCAGACGTCATGTTATAGTTAGGAAAAAGTGAAATCGAAGGGGAGAGATTCATGCACAAACGAATCATTGCCTGTTGTGTGGCGGAGCAAGGAGCTGCGGAGGTTTATCCGTTCGGTGCAGCGCCGCAAACGGCTCCCGGGAGAACCGAATGAAGAACACGATTGCAGATATTGCCAAAAAAGCCGGAGTTGCCAAAAGCACGGTCTCCCGTTTCTTAAACGGAGGTTCCGTCAGTCATGCGACACGCCAAAAGATTGAGCTGGTCATTCAGGAAACCGGCTATATTCCGAATTCGTTCGCACAGAGCTTGAAAGCGAAAAAAACCAACATGATCGGCACCATTGTGCCGCGTCTGGATTCATTCTCAGCATCGCAGACCGTTGCCGGCATGGATGAAGAATTAAGGAAACACGGTTATCATCTTCTCATCATCAATGCAAGCCAGGATTTATCCAGGGAGATAGAAGCGCTGTATGATCTCGCTAGGCAAAAAATATCTGGCATTATTTTATTCGCCACCCAGGTGACGGAAACACATCTTGCCGCGATTAAAGAGATCAGCATTCCCGTCATTCTGCTCGGACAACAGCATAAGGAGGTCCACAGCATGATTTATAACGACCATGCCGCAGGCTATGACATGGGCCGATATGTGCTGTCCAAGGGACACCGTCATATAGCTTATATCGGTGTGACGGAAAAAGACGTTGCTGTCGGAGTTCAGCGGAAAGAAGGGTTTCTGAAGGCGTTAAGCGAGTATGACGGGGTGGAAGCGATTTTCTATGAAAGTGGATTTAAGATGGCGGATGGAGTTGCGGAGGCTTTGGCTGTTTTTGAGCAAAACCGAACGATGCCTACTGCGGTGGTCTGCGCTACTGACAACATAGCGCTGGGCGTGATGAAAGCGGCGCACATGAGAGGCATTCATATTCCCAACGAACTCTCCGTTACCGGCTTTGGCGGATACGACGTAACCGAAGTGATTCATCCCGGATTGACAACCGTTAAATATGGATATTCCCAAGCGGGCCACCTCGCAGCTCAGCATATTATAAAGCTGGTCAACGACGAGCCTGTGGATTTCCTGACGGTCATGAATTGCGATATGATTCATCGGGAAAGCGTTGACAATCTAAATTAGGTATTTTATACTGAAAAAAACGGAACCGGTTCCAATACTGTTTTTGCCTGGTATTGGAGCTGAGTTCATTATTTTTACCTCGAATTGGAACCGGTTCCACTGCAAGTGAATCAGGCTGGTGTTCACGCACAGCATGATCCGTTTGTTGCTATTAGAAAGCCCATTTACAAGGAGAAGAGACATGGACAGAGAACGGAAATACCGACGCCTGGATCAGGCCTCTCCCGAAGAGATTTCCTCCTTAAAGGAGCAAGCAAAACAAAGCGAATGGAGGCAGAGGTTTCACATACAGCCCATCATGGGCTTGTTGAATGACCCCAACGGATTTTCTTATTATAACGGGGAATATCACTTGTTTTATCAATGGTTTCCGCTGGGTACGTTTCACGGCTTGAAATACTGGTACCACACCTCCTCCAAGGACTTGGTGCACTGGCAAAACAAAGGCATTGCCATTGAGCCCGGGCACTCGTTTGACGCATATGGCGCCTATTCGGGAAGTGGGATCGTGAAAGACGACATACTGTATTTGATGTATACCGGGAACACCCGGGATGAGGGATGGAACAGGCATTCTTATCAATGCATGGCGGTGATGGACCGCGTTGGCACCATTACGAAATTCGATCAACCGCTGATTGACCGTGTGCCGGACGGATATACCGAGCACTTCCGGGATCCGAAGGTATGGAAAGACGAAGACCTGTTCCGGTTCGTCATCGGCGCCCAGAGGGGTGATCAGACAGGAACGGCTGTTGTCTATGAATCACCGGATTTGCTGGATTGGACATGCAAAGGGGAAATCCAAACCCGTCTTGGACATTTCGGCTATATGTGGGAATGCCCCGATTATTTTGAACTGGAAGGACAGGGCGTGCTGCTGTTTTCACCGCAGGGGCTGAGTCCGCAAAACGACGAATTCCGGAACATTTACCAATCCGGCTACATCTCGGGCAAACCGCTGGATCGGGATACGCTGGAGTTTGAACACGGCCCTTTTTACGAACTGGACCGAGGTTTTGATTTTTACGCACCGCAGACCATGCTGGATGAGAAGGAGCGGCGCATCCTGGTAGGCTGGATGGGTTTGCCGGAGGTTGTCTATCCAACGGACTCGCATGGCTGGGCCCATTGTTTGACTCTTCCGCGTGTGCTCACTTTCCGTGAGGGCAAGCTGATTCAGCAGCCGGTCCCCGAGTTGGAAACGCTTCGTGGGACAGCCATGGAAGCAGCGGATACGTTATACAGCGAGGTGAAGAATTATACAGGGTTAGAAGGGACCGTATTCGAGATGATATGCGAGTTCCATGCGATCGAAGCGGACGTTGTCGGCATTGAATTTCGAGCCGGCGAAACGGAGCGCACAGTCATTTGGTATGACGCTGTCAGGCAGAAGGTTACACTGGATCGCTCATCATCGGGTGCAACGATTGTGAGTGATTACGGAACGACACGAACCTGTATGCTGCATAATAAAGCAGACTCGATCAAATTCCATCTCTTTGTGGATATTTCTTCGGCAGAAGTGTTCGTCAATGATGGCCAAGAGGTGTTTACGAGTCGGATATTTCCCAAGGAGGACAGCCGTCATATTCGATTTTTTGCAAAGAACGGCAGCGCCGGCTTGAAGGTCACGAAGTGGGATCTTGCCCAAGCCGTAAAAGATATAGAAGGGGATGAATGAACATGGCAGCGGATCATCGGAAAATTGCAAGGCAGGTAGTGGAAGCCATCGGTGGCAGGGAGAACATTGCTTCCTTTGCTCACTGTGCTACGAGACTCCGAATTATGGTTCACGATCAGAAGAAGATAGACCAGAAGAAGGTCGAGAATATTGATAAGGTTAAAGGCGCTTTTTTTAACTCCGGACAATATCAAATCATTTTCGGAACAGGAACCGTTAATCAGATTTTTGAAGCGGTTGAATCGCTTGGGCTGGAGAGCACAAGCAAGGATGAGTTGAAGTCCGAGGCGAAAAAATCAGGGAATCCGTTTCAGCGGGCGATTCGTACGTTCGGTGACGTGTTTGTGCCGATTATCCCGATATTGGTCGCCACAGGTTTGTTCATGGGATTACGGGGATTATTGACGCAAGAAACCGTCCTGGCCTGGTTTGGAGCGGTACCGGATGATATCTCGCCTAATTTTCTGCTCTTCACCCAGGTACTGACGGATACGGCTTTTGCTTTCTTGCCGGCATTGGTGGCATGGTCCGCATTCAGGGTGTTCGGAGGCAGCCCCGTGCTCGGTATCGTGCTGGGTTTGATGCTGGTTAACCCGGCTCTTCCCAACGCTTACAGCGTGGCGAACGGTTCGGCCGAAGCACTCATGCTCTTCGATTTCATTCCGGTTGTCGGATATCAGGGCTCGGTCCTGCCAGCCTTCTTCATCGGACTCCTTGGCGCGAAATTCGAGAGATTTTTGAGAAAACGCATTCCTGAAGCTATTGATTTGATCGTTACGCCATTTTTAACCTTGCTCGTTATGATCGTCCTTGGTCTGTTCGCAATTGGACCCGTGTTCCACTCCTTGGAAGAGGTCGTGATGAACGTGACGACTTTCTTGCTGGAGCTGCCGTTCGGCATTGCGGGTCTTGTGATCGGCTTTTTTAACCAGATCATTGTGGTCACCGGTGTGCATCATATTTTTAACTTCCTTGAAATTCAGCTTCTTGAGAAGACGGGAAGCAATCCGTTTAATGCGATCGTGACAAGTGCCATGGCAGCGCAAGGTGCAGCTTGTCTCGCTGTCGGACTCAAGACGAGAAATAAAAAACTGAAGGCGTTATCCCTGCCATCAGCATTCTCGGCCATGCTGGGAATTTCGGAGCCTGCGATCTTCGGGGTCAACCTCCGTTACGTCAGACCGTTCGTTATCGCCTTGATCGGCGGCGGCGTGGGCGGTTTCATGGCTTCCATCTTCCAGCTTGAGGCTACGGGTATGGCGATTACCGTTATTCCGGGTACGCTCTTATACTTGAACAGCCAGCTTCCACTTTATATTTTGTGCAACGTAACCGCGATGGCTCTAACTTTTGTGCTGACTTGGCTGTTCGGATTCAATGATAAAATGCTCGACGAGGTTCGCTCGGAAGCGAAATAAAGACCACAGAAGAAGTCCGTCTGTTATAGGCGGGCTCTTTTGTCGTTAGATAAGAAAATTACAGCACATGCACGAAATGTTAATGCAGATGGTATTATTAATTCATCCATATTTGATATCGTGAAAACCGTGCACCGGCGCGGTTTTTATGCATGTTCGGAAAGCGTCCGAGCGACCTTGCTGAAATTATGGCTTGCTCTGAAATGCTTTTCATCATTTACAATAGGGGTACTGGCTAGCATATACGGAAGAGAGGCGAGTTTTCATTGAATAAAAAAATCATATTTTTTGATATTGACGGGACGCTGCTGGATCATGAAAAGAAGGTTCCAGCGACAACAAAGGAGTCTATTCGAGAGTTAAAGGAAGCCGGACACATCGTCGCCATAGCGACAGGGCGCGCCCCTTATCATTTTGAAGAGCTGCGGGAGGAGCTCGGGATCCATTCCTATGTTTGTTTGAATGGTCAGTATGTGGTTCATGAAGGCAAACCGATATATGGAAATCCATTGGCGCAAGATGCCTTGCAGCAGCTGACGGAGCAGGCCGTGGAGCTTGACCATCCGATCATATATGCCGGCAGTGAAGCCATGAAGATGAACGTAACCGAGCATGTTCATATCGATTCCAGCTGGGGAGAACTGAAACTTACGATTCCGGAATATGATCCCGAATATTACTTGGGCAGAGACATTTATCAGGCCATTGTATTCTGCACGGAGGATGAGGAAGCAGATTACGTAAAAAGATTCGATGGCCGGTTCGATTTCGTGCGCTGGGGCCCCTATGGAATTGACGTGTTACCGGCAGGGGGATCCAAAGCAGAAGGAATCAAACCATTAATTCAGCTGCTGCACATCGATCTGGAGAATACCATCGCTTTTGGCGATTATCTGAATGATCTGGAGATGCTGGCATACGTGGGCCACGGCGTGGCGATGGGCAATGCGCCGGAGATGGTCAAGCAGGCGGCCAGACATATAACCCGCGATGTCGGTCAAGACGGAATACAATACGGACTTCGCATGCTCGGTTTGCTGGGCAAGGAGCCGCAGGAGATCGTGTAGTTTTTCGAAAGCGGCTGGTTTGACAGCGAAGCAACATCACTTGGAATGTGTAAATGAGATGAGAGTATATAAAAAGGTTATCTTATGGTCTGGGACTGTCCCGACTGTAGGATAACCTTTTTTACATGAAAGGGCAGGCCTCAACGTGGCCTGCTGCCTGGTTTAGCAGCCTTGCAACTTGTATTAAACGAAAAATAATAGTAAATAATTATTATTTGACTATATACATTAGTGTGTGACATACAGTATAATAATTTCCAGGAGATGATGATATGTCAGAGGATCAAGACATTCTACACAGTTTGGTGCAGGAGCTTCGGCGAGGAACCATCATTCTTGGTGTTCTCAGCCAGTTGTCGGAACCTCAGTATGGATATTCATTGGTGACCATATTGCAGGAGAAGGGGATCAGCGTGGAAGCGGGTACCCTGTATCCCTTGCTGCGGCGATTGGAGAAACAAGGTCTGCTGGATAGCGAGTGGGATACGAATGAAGCTCGTCCGAGGAAATATTACATCATAAGTCAGACAGGCAAGGATATATATCGGCAGCTCTACCATGAATGGAAGGATATGATGACAAGTCTGGAGGGACTTGTTGATAACAAGGGGGAGTCAGGTAATGGATCTGATTAACAGGTATATTTATGCGGTGACACAGAAGCTGCCCGAATCGCAAAGGGCTGAGATTGAAAAGGAGCTTCACGGACTCATCGAAGACATGCTGGAAGACCGGAGAGCCGGCGGTGAGATCGCAAGCATTGCAGATGTGGAACAGGTGCTGATCGAGCTCGGGCCACCCGGGGAAATGGCAGCAAGATACAGAGGGAGAGAGCGTTATCTCATTGGTCCCGGTTTGATTGACAGTTATTGGGCTGTTCTGCGGATTGTATTGTACTCGGTCGCCGTCGCTCTTGGTATCTTCTACATTGTTGATTTCTTTGCAAGCCCGGCTCCCACCGCCGAGAAGCTTCTGGAGTACTTCGTCTCCCTGCTGAGCGTGGGTATCCACGGGTTTGCTTGGGTGACCGTTATCTTTGCCTATATCGAATACCGCGGTGCACGACAAGTCTCCAAAGGCCCATGGAAACCATCCGATTTACCTGCAATTCCGGAACCAGCCGATCGGATTAAACCGATCGAGCCGGTGCTGGGCATCCTGTTTACCGTGCTGTTCTTCGTCCTGTTCACGTTTTCCATTAATCTGATCGGTGTTCATCGATTCGATGAAAACTCGATCGCCATTCCGGTGTTTGAACAGGCTGTCTTTGCCAAGTATTTGCCGCTGATCTGGCTTCTTACCGCCTTCAGCATATTCAATGAAGCCATGAAATTAATCACAAGAAAGTGGACGCCGCAGCTCGCCGTCATGCATGTCATATTTAACGTCGCTTCCGTTATCGTTGCCGTGATCCTGTTCTCCGATATGACGATTTGGAATCCGACATTCATGGATCAGCTCGTTCAAGCCGGTCTCGTAACACCGGGAGATGAAGCGTATGAAACCGTAAAATCAATTTGGGATCGATCCAGGGACGGACTCATTTACATCATTGTGGTCATTACCCTTATTGATACCGTATCTGTCGTGATGAAACGGTTTCGGGGAAAGGAAGGAAATACGACGTTAACCAAGTAAAAATAAAAGTGTTGAAGCAAAGAGTATCCCAAAAGATCTTGGATCTGGCGGGATGCTCTTTTTTGTTGTTAGGAGACACCATAGGAAAACGAATCGTTCCTCATCCACTTTTGCCGCCATTCGCCATTAACGAGGACAACCTCCCTTGCGTCACGGTGTACTTACAAGGTTGGCTAGACCATGAACGACACGAAGTAAAATGGATAAGCATAGGATAAGGGGCGACGCAAATATTTTTTTTGACAAAAATGTGAATGATGTGTGTCAAAATTATGTACAATGGTGTTATAATAAGGTAAGAGCTAGATGAAAACCCTTACAGAATGAACGGAGCTGATTAATATGAAATACGCGATCCATTACTCTACAAGAATGAAAGACGTTATTTTATTTTCCTTTGTCATTAGCATTATCCTGTTCCAGGTAGCGACCTTGACCGAATATTCCTATCCTGTTCTATTCTATATGCAGATGGCGGTGAACGTCGTTGTTGTTGCGGCACTAGCTATTGAAGGGTATGCCCGATTGGTGAAACGGGAAGTGAATATTCAGGAGACTTCGGATACGATTACAATCAATGGCGTAGAGATTCATGCGGACCAGATACGTGAGATCAAGGTTTCCGGATGCCATAAAGCCGCATTCCAAATAAACCTTAAGGACAAGAACGTGAATCCAATGTATTGCTGCTTTAAATTTGAAGAGAAAAATTGCGATGGGATTCGGAGTCTTACGCGTTGGGCCGAGCGGAACCAGATTTCCGTGCGTAAGGTCGGACCGCAAACCCGTTCCGGTTTGGTTCTCTCATCTAACAATTAATATGCTGAGTTTATATCAATGATATAGAAGCACCTGAACCTTCGATGAATGGGGTCAGGTGCTTCTTTGTTTTAGTTGGAGATGTATGGTTTTTCTGGACATATGCACTTATGCGTAACTGAGCAAGTAAATATGCTATGACCGTTTGTTATTTTCGTCCCGGAATAAGCATGGGCCTGAAATCTGGGCCCGTACTTTATGTTCTGTTCATTAATAAGCAGGCGTTCCTTGTTACGTTTGCAGCTTAGCTGCTGCAGCCGCCCCCGCAGCCACTTCCGCAAGAGGACCCGCTGCTGCAGGATGAACCGCTGCTGCAAGAGGATCCGGATCCATCGCCTGAGGACCCATCACCCGAATCCGATCCGCCGGACCCGCATGCCGAAGCGTAGGTACAGGAGGAGCTGCTGTTGTTTTTATGAAGCTCGCGCTCATCAGGGATCATATGGTCACCAAATTGTTCCGGTGTGTTCCAGGCAAAATAGACGGCCGCTGCCAGGAGCACATCACTATTTCGGAAATTGACCTGCTTCTCATGACGCGCCGGCTCTTCTTGGGCGGTTCGAACCCGATCCTGCAGATCCTGGATGATAGCATCAATGGCCGTACGCGCTGCTGGGATCTTTTCATAGGTCCAGACATTAAAGCGCTTCTGTCCATGATTCACGGTGAAATGACGGGAAGTGCAGACCTCCAGCTCTTCGCGCGGCAGAAAGCTCCCCATAGTTTGGCGCTGTATTCATGCCAGCCGAATAATTGTACATATACCGTATCAAACCACGCGCGTTCATTCGGAATCGGTACATGTTCGCTTCCGGTGTTTGGGGCGTGGTGAAGCATTTTACCAAGAAAGCGTTCCGAGAATTGTTGGTACTCGTATGTATACATCAGCATTTCATGCCATACTTCATCCACGTCTTTGCTGAACATCGGGACACGATCCAGCACGGCGCACATGATGAAGAACCGTTTGAGCTCCTGCCATCTCCATTCATACTCCTGTTCGGACAGATTCGGATGCTCACTCATCACTCGCTGCTTCAGCATGTTCTGATAGGTGTAGGGCAGCGCGGCTTCCAGTCTCCCGACAAGCTCACTCGCCGGGTTTCCCGCTTTGACGATCGGCGGCAGCTCGGGTATCTTCCCGAGGCCAAGCTTATTGCCTTTAGGCAGCTGCTGTCCGCTGTGTCTGCGTAACGAGCGTTTCACGAAAAAAGAAATAATCCATACATCCACCACAATGAATAAAATAATCAGTATCCAGGTTGTTGAGTTCATAACATGTTCCTCCTGTCTTTTTAGTGTTCGGAGGTCGGCTTATAATTTCTCTCCTGAGTAAATTATTGCAAATGTCATGAGTGTTGGCAATTGAAATTGGAGAATCGATTATAACTTGAACATGGGTGCTTCTTTATGATACATTCCGTGTGTGTCTAGCGTATTTTTTTCATGTAGATATGATCTTGATGGATGGCAATTACGTTTACTTTAGGAGCATACATATGTTAACAGGTTGGAAACTATCCGTATTAGGTATTATTATTGTAGGCATTATCGGCATCGTTGCATCTATTACCGGTCTGATCGAGCCTGGTCGGGCGATTGCGCTCTTCGTGGTCTTCGTACTGTTTATCGGGGCGCTGGAGCTGCTGGAACGAATCAAGAGCCGCAGAAAGAAGAAGGGGGAAGTGCGATCTTCCAAATAAAAAAGCAAAGACAGCAAGGAGGGAGCTTGTGAATTGGGTAGCCGTACAGCCATACTACAAAATCAACCGAGTTGTGGATGGCATCGAACAACGAACGGAAGAGCAGGGGCGGGAGATGTTCCTGTACGAGGATCGAATCGTAACGAAATACCGGGAGTTCCCGATTAAGCAGGTGTTTGACCTGTCGTATCGGCCGATGGGAGACGGCGGGGGTTTCTTATACTTGCACACCCAGCAAGGCGTGTATTCGTACACGGTGAAGGATGATCCGGGTTCATTCATATCGGCATTTAAAAATCTCTAATGGCATGATCCATAATAAAACTGGTCTCAGGTCCAGTTCATATCCTCGCCTACAGCACGTTTGCGAAAACCACGTTGTCATATAAGCTGATACTATATTCTAGGGACGGATTAGGGGGACAGGGGTGGATACGCTATTAGATTTTATTGAACAGATCGGGCACTATGCATTATTCCTCGTATTGTGTCTTGGATTGGTCGGTCTTCCTGTGCCTAATGAAGTCGTGGCAATGACAGGCGGAGCGTTAGCGGCATCCGAAATTTTAACGCCGTTTCCGTCTTTTATCATGACGTTTCTTGGCGTGTGCTCGGGATCGACGGTAGGTTACATGCTTAGCCGCTTTACCGCGAGCAAGCTGTTAAACCGCGTAGGGGAAAAGTCGAAAATACGCCAGTTTCTCGATGTATCCGAACGGTTGACCCGCCAGTATGGCAATTACGCCATATGCATCAGCGCTTTTTTGCCCATCTTGCGCAACGTGACGCCCTATGCGGTTGGCATGAAAGGGATGCCGTATCGCCGATTTGCGATGTATTCGTATTCCGCGTCCTTTGTATGGACCATCGGTTATTTCTCTTTGGGCATGTTTGTCGGCGATCAGGTCGTCGATCATATTGGAGTACTGATTAACCGGTACGGATACTATGCAGCGGGAATCGTTGCGGTGCTTGCTGTCATCCTGATCATTTCGTGGTTGATACGAAGAAATAAACGAAGCAAAGAAGAGAATACTGAAATCCAAATTCACGGATAAACGATTCTGATCCATGGGTTATGGCTGATCCGGTAAGGGGTCGGGTGATTTGCGAATGATTTTCACATATTCCCGGGGAGAGAACCAGTGAGATCCATCTTGGGAAGTCTGCATTTGATATACGCCGTTTGGCGGGTTATCCTGTCGGTAGACGGGCTGCGTGTGAATATGGGTCACGATGGCCGCCGCCAATACCACGAGAAAGATGAAAGCGCAAACAGCCGCTTTTTTGATCATCATGGGAACCACTCCTTTACATACAGTGATTTCCCAACGGACCTCTTTTCATTCCAAGATACCTTTGACAAAGCTTTGATCTCAAGATATACTGATTTTCAGTGTGATTCGAAAAAATACCATATGGTTTTACCTGGAGGAGCCTGCCATCAACGGGCTCTTTTTGTGTTTTTTTGGACTTATGCCTAAATAATGGGGAAATACTACTAATGAAGGAAAAATCGGACTATAGGAGGAGTAGACTTTGTCTTTGCTGCACATCGCCGTAATGGCACCTTTTATTGTAGCGCTTGTAGTTATGCTGACTTACAAGCTCATTGGCCGTGTCCACACCGGGTGGGTCATTTTGCCGGTACCGGTTGTTCTGTTCGCCTATTTTTTAGGACTTATCCCAACCATTCAGGGAGGTGAACAGCTTCAAGCCGTTCTGGAATGGATTCCAAGCGTGGGAATAAACTTTACCGTTTATTTGGATGGATTAAGTTTAATTTTTGCACTTTTAATATCCGGTATTGGTTCACTCGTTGTACTGTACTCCATCTTCTACATGGATAAGAACAAGGAAGCGGTCCACAAATTCTACATTTATCTGCTTCTGTTCATGGGCGCCATGCTTGGGGTTGTGCTCTCCGACAACCTGATGGTGCTGTACGGCTTCTGGGAACTGACAAGTATTTCGTCATTCCTGCTGATTGCATTCTGGCATCATCGGGACCGCTCCAGATACGGAGCATTAAAATCCATGCTGATTACCGTGTTTGGCGGACTTGCCATGTTCGCAGGGTTTATCCTTTTGTACATCATGACGGGTACCTTCAGCGTGCGGGAGATCGTGGCGAATGTGGGGAGCATTGCGGGAGACGCGCTGTTTATCACAGCCATGATTTTGATCCTGCTGGGGGCATTCACCAAATCCGCGCAGTTCCCATTCCATATCTGGCTGCCGGATGCGATGGAAGCACCGACCCCGGTTAGTGCTTATCTGCACTCCGCTACGATGGTTAAGGCCGGGATCTATCTGGTTGCCAGGTTTAGCCCGGTGTTTGCCGGGCAAGCTTCCTGGTTCTGGATCATTGCGATTACGGGCTTGACCACGCTGATCTACGCTTCGATCCGTGCGATCAAGCAGACGGATCTGAAAGCACTGCTGGCATTCTCCACCATCAGCCAATTGGGGCTGATTATGAGTTTGCTCGGTCTTGGCTCTGCCGCAGCTTATTATGGAGGCGGCGTGGACACGCTGCTCTACACCAAAGCGACGACGGCAGCCATCTTCCATTTGATGAACCATGCCATATTCAAGGGCGCTTTGTTTATGGTCGTTGGCATCGTGGATCATGAGACGGGCACACGGGATCTGCGGAAGCTCGGCGGTCTGATGTCGCTCATGCCGATCATGTTTACCGTGGCCGTCATTGGAGCTTTTTCCATGGCCGGTCTGCCTCCGTTCAACGGATTCCTGAGTAAAGAGATGTTCTTTACGGCGGTCGTTCAAGCGTCTCAAATGAATTTCTGGAATGGTGAGACCTGGGGCGTGCTGATCCCGGTCGTTGCCTGGATCGCCAGTGTGTTTACGTTCCTGTACAGCATGATCCTGGTCTTCAAAACCTTCACGGGACGCTTCCAGCCTGAAAAACTGGAGAAGAAGCCGCACGAAGCACCGCTGGGGATGCTGATTCCTCCGGTCATTCTGGCATCGCTCGCCATCGTGTTCGGTCTGTTTCCGAACCTGCTGTCCCATGCACTCATCGAACCGGCGATGGCCGCGATTCATCCAGGGCTGCTCGCGGCAGAAGATCGTTTTCACGTGCATATCGAGATGTGGCACGGCTGGACAACGGAGATTTTTATGACCATCGGCATCATTGTTCTCGGTACCGTTCTGTATAAGCTTCACGGCAGAGCACGTATATTGAATACATCGCTAACGAAGCGAGTGACATTGAACAAGCTGTATGACGGGGGATTGCGGGCCCTCGAAAGAGGCGGCGAAACGCTGACCTCAACCTACATGACAGGCTCGCTCCGTCATTACGTGATTTATATTTTTGTGTTTTTCATTGCCGTTCTTGGCGGGGGACTTCTGCTGGCCGATCATATTGGATTTGATATGACGGACTACGCACCGATGTCCTTCTATGAGGCCGTTGCCATCCTCGGCCTGGTGATCCCGGTCATTGCGCTGCCGTTCGTCCGGACACGACTGATGGCGATCATATTAACCGGTGCTGCCGGCTACATGGTGACCTTGTTCTTCGTTCTGTTCCGGGCTCCGGATTTGGCGTTGACTCAGATGGTCGTCGAGACGGTATCCGTCATGCTGTTCCTGCTATGTTTCTATCATCTGCCGAAGCTGAAGCGGGAGAAGGTGCCAATGAGCCTGAAGTGGAGAAATCTGCTCATATCGGTAGGCGTCGGTGCTGTCGTAACCTTGATCGCGCTGGCCGCAAGCAGCGGCAGAACCTTCGACTCCATCGCGGATTACTTCATTAAAGAGAGCTACCACTCGGCAGGCGGTAAAAATATCGTCAATGTCATTCTGGTGGACTTCCGCGGATTTGATACCTTGCTTGAAATTACGGTTCTTGGCATTGCATCCCTTGGGATATATGCCTTGATCAAAATCGATTTGGGTGAAGGGATTCTGGGTGAGCGGGATCGATATGAAGGGGCATATCTGCCCAACAGCAATGATGTCATTCTTCGAACCATATCCAAGGTGGTTATCTTTATCGTGGTAACCTTCTCCTGGTTCCTGTTCAACTCGGGACATCATGAGCCGGGCGGCGGATTTATCGGAGGGCTGATGACTGCTGCCGCACTGGTTCTGTTATCGATGGCTTTCGGCATGGATATGACCCGAAAGATCGTGCCCTTCGAGTTCCGAAAGGTTACGGCGGCGGGGCTTGCCATCGCACTGCTTACGGGGATCGGCTCTTTTGCCTTTGATGCACCGTTCTTAAGTCATTCCTTCGGTTACTTCAACCTGCCATTGCTCGGGGAAACCGAGCTGGCTACTGCGGTTCTCTTCGACCTCGGCGTCTATTTGGCCGTCGTTGGCGTGACGATGACCATCATCAATTCGATTGGGAGGGATAACTGACCATGGAACTATATATGTCGCTTGCCATCGGGATCATATTTGCGGTTGGGATATACCAGATCTTATCCAAAAGCTTGCTGCGGATTATTCTCGGTACTTCACTGTTAACCCATGGGGTCCATCTACTGCTGCTTACCATGTCGCGGCTGAAGACCGGTGCTGCTCCGCTGCTTGGCGAGAAGGCTTCCTCTTACGTTGACCCGGTTCCACAAGCGTTGATTCTGACATCCATTGTCATTAGCTTCGGCGTCACATCGTTCTTCTTCGTACTGGCGTATAAAGCGTATCAACGCTTGGGCACGGACAACATGGAGGAGCTAAGGGGGATGGATGATGAATAATGTAATTGTTCTGCCCCTCCTTATTCCGCTGGTTACAGCCGTTATTCTTATTTTCTGCTCCAAGTACGTCCGCGCACAGCGCTGGATCAGTGTGGTCAGTGTCATACTAAACCTGCTTGTGGCGTTGTTCATTGTGAATCAGGTAAACCACGAAGGCATTCAGACGCTTTATATGGGCGGATGGCTGCCGCCGTATGGGATCGTGTTTGTAGCCGATATGCTCGCGGCGCTGCTGGTGCTTACGACGTTGATTGTGGCGGCTGCCTGTCTGTTCTATTCCTTTCGGAGTATCGGGGAAGAGAGAGAGAAGCATTACTTTTATGCCTTTTTTCAATTTTTGCTGGCCGGCGTGATCGGATCGTTCCTGACAGGGGATCTGTTTAATCTGTTTGTCTGTTTTGAGGTCATGCTGATCGCTTCCTACGCCTTGATCGTACTGGGCGGCACCAAGCGGCAGCTGAGAGAAACCCTGAAGTACATGCTGATTAATATTATTTCATCCACCCTGTTTGTTGCAGCCGTTGCTTATTTGTACGGGACGGTTGGCACGCTGAATATGGCGCATCTATCCCTGCGTGTGGCGGAAGTACAGCAGGATGGAATTTTGTCGGTCATCGGCCTGTTGTTCCTGATTGTATTCGCCTTGAAGGCGGGCTTGTTCCTGTTCTTCTGGCTGCCTGGCTCCTACAGCGCACCTCCGGCGGCCGTTACGGCTTTGTTCGGCGCGCTGCTTACGAAGGTTGGGTTATATGCGATTATCCGAACCTTTACGCTGATCTTCCATCACGACACCGGCGGCATCCATGTCGTCATCGGCTGGATGGCCGCGGCAACGATGATTCTGGGCAGTTTGGGCGCGGTTGCGTATAAGGATCTCGGACGCATTCTGAATTACAATATCATCATTAGTGTTGGCTTCATCGCCTTTGGTGTGGCGGTGGCCTCCTCCGACTCCTTGAACGGAGCCGTATTCTACTTGATGCATGACATGATTGCAAAGGCACTGCTCTTTATTCTAGGCGGTATCATCATGGCTCGTGCAGGCACGAACAAGCTGAGCGAGATGGGCGGGCTGATGAAGCGCCATCCCTTGGTGGGATGGATGTTCTTTATCGTTGCCCTGGCGCTGGTCGGCATCCCGCCTCTTAGCGGATTCCTAGGCAAAGTGCTTATCGTCCGCGGCGGATTGAGCGAGGGTCATTATGTGTTAACGGGACTGGCACTGGCATCAAGCTTGGCGGTATTGTATTCCCTGATCAAAGTGTTTATGGGGGCATTCTGGGGCGAATCACCTAGACAGCAAGAATCGAAACCGGTTAGAATCCACAGAACAGCTTATGCGGCAGCTATCGGGCTAACGGTTATGGTGATTGTCCTTGGGGTGGGCTCGGAGTGGATTTATTCCTATACCTCTCAAGCAGGCGCCGTATTATCCGACCCATCACTATATATTAACGCTGTATTAAAGGAGTAGTGGATATGGGCCATCAAATCCTGTTAAATATCATTATTGCTGTTGTCTGGATGTTCTTGAACAATAACTGGTCCCCCCAGCAATTTATCATCGGCTATCTGATCGGAATCTTGCTGATTTTTCTGCTGCGACGCTTCTGGCCGAACGATTTCTATTTGCGCAAGCTCTGGTCCATCATCCTGCTGCTGCTATTGTTCCTAAGGGAACTGTTAAAATCGAGTTTCACCGTAATCGGACAGATCATAAGGCCGAAGCTGAATGTTCGTCCCGGCATCTTCGCCTATTCAACCGAGCTGAAATCCGACTGGGAAATTACGGTGTTATCGTGCCTGATCTGCTTGACGCCAGGAACGCTTACCCTGGAAGTGTCTCGCGATGGTCAGACGCTGTATATTCATGCGATGGATATTGAAGACGTCGAAGAGCTGTCGAATCAGATCCGCGGTACCTTCGAACGCGCGATCAAGGAGGTGACCCGCACATGATCCAAAGCATCCTGATTGCCTCTCTGGTGATTTTGTCGCTTGCAATACTGGGCTGCTTGTACCGATTAATCAAGGGACCTTCCATGAACGACCGGATCATGTCGCTGGATACGATTGGAATTATACTGTTGTCCATGATCGCTGTCCTGTGCATGCTGTTCCGGACAACCGTCTATTTCGATATCATTCTGCTGATCGGGATTCTTACGTTTATCGGAACGACGGCGCTTGCCAGATATATCGAGAGGGGTGATGTCATTGAACGCACAAACGATGAGTCAGATCGGTGAATTTCTGATCGCGCTGATGGTGCTGCTCGGAGCTTTACTTGGTGCATTGAGCGCATTTGGCCTTATCCGTCTGCCGGATGTTTACATGAGGTCCCATGCAGCTACGAAAAGTGCTACGCTGGGCGTCCTCTTGATCCTTGCAGGCGCATTCCTGTATTTCACCTTCTACCTGGAGCATGTCAGTGCCAAACTGCTGCTGGGAATCGTATTCGTATTCATTACGGGGCCGGTAGCAGGTCACTTGAACGGGAGAGCGGCCTATCGATCAGGCGTGTCCATGTGGGAGAACAGCGTTCTCGATGACCTTAAGCCTGAACTCAAGCGCGAACGTGAGCGGATGCGCGCTTCCCGGAAGGGGGAGCACTCCGAGAAGGGGTGACCTCGAACAAAAAGGCTACGATTTGAAATATCGGGAATATGAAAAACGGGCTTCCCGCGAACTTGGGAAGCCCGTTTCTTTTTTATGCCTTAGCTCGTGGGTGTCATCCTATGGTAGAATTGGCCAAAACGAGTTCGCGAAACGCTTGGACATGGACTCTAGCACGTCTATTATGAACAAGACCCGCCAGTTCCGGTTGTAGGGATAGGCGGGTCTTGTAATGAATTTAACGCTTTGTCTTTTTGTTGCTTATCACGACACTTCCCGGCTGATCATCGTGATGGTAACGATTTTCCATCTTTTTGCCGGCCAGCCACAGCAGCCAGAGGACGACGGCCGCGATAAGGATGCGCCAAGGCTGCTGGATAAAGGCTTGCCAATCATGTCCGATGAATGCGACCATAAAGATCATGACGGATTTACCTGCCATTACGGCTATCGTGAACGTCGTTGCCGATACCGTGCTGATGCCGGATGCGATATTGATCAGCGAGGAAGGCGTGAAGGGAAAGCAGTACAGGATGAAGATGGGCGTAAAGCCTTTTTCTTCGATCCAATGGAAGAACCGCTGGGACCCCGGCATTCTTTTTTGTATGAGCAGTCCCAGCTTGCCTCCCAGTTTACGAACAATCCAGAATACCGTAACGGATCCTAGGCAAACGCCGATCCAGGACAGCAAGAATCCCCACCATAAACCATAGGCCGCCGAGTTCCCCATGACCAGGACAATAAGGGGCAGAAAGGGGAGAAACGCCTCTATAAATGGAAGCAAAATACCCGGGATGGGACCCAGCTGCGAGTACTGCTGAAGCCATCCCTGTACTTGATCCATGTCAATTTCTTTCATATGGGTCCACACGTTCTGAAGCCATTCCAACATGATGAGTAAATCCTCTCCCTGCCTGGGGTAAAATGATGTATTTTCCGGTCAATCGCGGATGGAATATATTATAGCATAACCGGAATCAATATTATAAATTGCAAGTATTAATGCGGGAGCCGGATACAGGCAAAAGCCCAAACTCCGCCAAAGCAGCGGTGAGTTTGAGCTATACCGGTTGACATATTCCTATTCCGAACGGGAGATGGATGCCGCTTCCTCGGTTTCAGGTTTCGAATCCGGCGGAAGATCCGGCTCTATCCGGTTCCAATCAATTCGATTTTTGCCCCGCAGCGACCAGGCGATCAATAGGATGATTCCAATGATGACCGAACCGATTGTTACCATATAATTGCCCCAGACCGAAAGGTATTCGATCTCGATGAATGCATAACTCGAAGGCACTACGACGTATCGCACCATCTCCAGCCAGGCAAGGTGAAAGCCGATGCTCACCCACAGATTGTTGGATACGATGCGACACAGCTGCAGAACCGTACCGAACGCGATTAAGTTAACGATATACTCCACCGTGATCAGGTCCCATGTCCCTATTCCGATCGCTACCATGAATCCCGTTACGGCGATGGGTGCAAGCACGAACAATACGACCTGAAGGATCAAAGCAAGCCAGCGAGGAAAACGGGTATTCAGGTTCCGATACACATAACCGCGGAAGGTGATTTCTTCGGGAAAAGCTTCATAAAAAAATGCAATGAGAGCATTGATGAGGATAACGAGCATCGTAGCTACAGGTAAATGAAAAGCAACGATCCGGAGCCATCCGGCGGCACTGCCAATCAGCAGGGCCGCTGCCGTGACAAGGGCAAGGAAGCCAATGCCGAGAAGAAAATAACGAAAACCGGAAGGTGGAGAGCTAAGACCAAGTCCGCTCCAGGGACGCTGGTCGGCATAACGCCTAAGCAGATAAATCAGCGGCACGGATACGCTGGTCGTTACGACTGCAAGGAGGATTTGCAGCCCGAGCGTGGGTATTTCGTAAGAGCCCGCAACCGTTGCAATCACAACCGCTAAACTGAGCCCGACAACAAAAGCCAGCCACCCAAGGACGACACGCCAGAACAGGTTTAAGCGGCCCTCCCGATCACGGAATGCTTGAGAGACACCATGCCTAGCCTTCGATTCAGTTAATGTACGAATGACGACTCTCTCCTCTCCTGGAACACGCTACCCGTGTTCCCTATTCTTTTTGACATTAATATATATAGTATTGGTTCTACCAAGGTGTTCCATAGAGAGCACCTATTTTTAAGAGGGTAGGCATGAACGAAGCAAATTAAAGATGCTGACATGTTGTTTATCGTACGTTGTATTAAAAAAAACCGGAAGTGTATAATGGGGTTATGCCGAAAATCGTAGATCATGATAAACAAAGACAACGGGTCGCTGAGGCTGCCCTGCGCGTTATTCAGAGGAGTGGACTCGAAAAAGCGACGGTTCGCAATATCGCGGAAGAGGCGGGTTTATCCGTAGGTTCAATGAGGCACTATTTTACCAGCCAGGCTGAGCTGTTAGCTTTCTGTATGAACCTGATTATCGAACGGATTGAAGAACGTTTTTCTTCTCTACCCTTGAAGGGACCCGTGTTTGAGGATGTAAAGAAAGTGTTGATGCAATTTCTGCCGATGGATGAGGATAGGACGATGGAGATGGAGGTGTGGATGTCGTTTGTTGCCAAAGCGTTAGTCTATCCCGAATTAAGAATAATGACCGATCATATGTACGATGGTTTAACCAAGGCGTGCCATTATGTGGTGGATACCCTGGTTGCCCATAAGCTGGCTAAACCGGAGCTGGATCTTGAATATGAGAAGGAGCGAATATACGCATTGGTGGATGGGTTAGCGATTCATCATATCATGAGGCCACAGCAACTCGCCAAAGAAAAAATCGAGAGGATTGTCGATCAGCATCTGCGTTCTTTATGTCTGGATGACAAGGAAATGGCCTAAAAGACCCATGTCACTTCGCGTGTCAACATTGACATGCCATTCCTTTTTTTAATACAATGGTTCTTCGACAGGCACTTCGTGTGAAAAAAGATACAAAAAGGAGAATGGCATGGTCAAAAAACACAAAAATCTGACAGTCGGCGAAATTCTGAAACGGTTCATCTTTATTACCATCGGTGCAGTTCTGATGGCCGTGGCGCTTGAAATATTCCTGGTGCCCAACGAAATTATCGACGGTGGTATTACCGGTATTTCCATCGTATTATCATCGATTACGCCCATCAAATTGGGGGTATTTCTGTTTATTATCAACTTACCGTTTCTGTTCATCGGTTACAAGCAGATCGGCAAAACGTTTGCATTTTCCACCTTATATGGGATTGTGGTGTTGTCGGTGGCGACTACCTTCCTGCATCATGTAGACCCGTTTACGAACGAGAAAATTTTAGCGGTGCTGTTCGGTGGCTTGGTTCTGGGGCTGGGGGTAGGTCTTGTTATCCGTTACGGCGGAGCTCTTGACGGGACGGAGATCGTAGCTATCCTGCTGTCTAAAAAGCTGCGGATGCCGGTCGGACAGATCATCATGATCATCAACGTGTTTATTTTTATTACGGCAGGATTTGTATTCGGTGCAGATTCGGCCATGTATTCGATCTTCTCATACTACATAGCGGCAAAAGTGATGGATATTGTGGTAGAGGGCTTGGACGAGTCCAAATCCGTTACGATTATATCCAATGAATACGAAGAAATTTCAAGTGCCATCATGCAGCGTCTGGGCCGCAGCACGACGATGATCTATGCCAAGGGCGGGTATTCGAAAGAGGATACGCAGATGATTTATTGCGTCATCACTAGGCTGGAGATTGCGAAGCTGAAGACGGTTGTGCAGGAGATTGACAAGAACGCATTTATTTCGATTCAAAATGTCGCGGACGTGCTGGGCGGAAGCATGGCGAAGTCCGATATTCACTAGGTGCAAGCACACGCTCTCCGTGTAATAGGTTGCTTAACGAACGGCGGTTTTTTGCAGATCTTGTTCTGCAGAAGGCCGCTGTTTTTTATAGCGGGGGAAAAGATCGGATTGCCTGAGGGTCTGATAGAGATTTCGTAGGGTCTATCATGTAAGCGATCAGGCAATCCATCTATCATTTTCGTACTTCAAAAAATTCGCATTCATCCCGCTTATGATAGCCGAGCGAACTGACGCTGGATTGCGTAATGACGGTTTCGTCGGTGAAGCGGATGACGAGACTGCCGGAATCAATCAGATGATTATCCTTGAAGATGCGTATACGGATCTGCTGCTCCATAACTTCCTGAAAGTCCTGGTCGGTTAATAGCGGTCTGACTATCGGCATGGATCACCTACTCCTTACGTTTGAATGGTAGATTGTTCGTAAAAACGTCCTATGATAAAGGGGGATTGGTATGACATTTGCGGCAAACAGGGAAGTAGGTATCATTCCCTCCGATCAGAATCTGCTCGCCGGCATACACGGGCTTACCGTCAATGACGCGAAGGTTCATGATCGCTTTGCGCTCGCAGAACCAGCAGATCGTCTTCATTTCCTCGATTTTATCGGCGTAAATCAGCATCCAGCGGCTGCCTTCAAACAGCTCGTTGCGAAAATCATTCTTTAGTCCGAAGCCCATGACAGGCACGTTAAGTTCATCTACGATTCGAACGAGCTGCAGGATGCTGTCCTTGGACAGGAACTGGCACTCGTCAACAAGAACGCAGTATGGCTTAGGCTGATGATCCTTCACAATCCCGTAGATGTCGGTCGTATCGGATATAGGTATCGCTTCGCGGCGCAGGCCGATTCGTGAGGATACATAACCAACAGCATCCCGGTCATCGATAGCGGACGTAAAGAGGAGCACCGGTTTGTTCTGTTCTTCGTAGTTATGGGCGACTTTCAAAATCTCGATGGATTTACCACTGTTCATAGAGCCGTACTTAAAAAATAATTGAGCCATGCTTTCGTTCCCTTCCTATAAGTGCAATGTTGCTTCTTTGAGTGTCGTGGTGCAAAGTTCGTTATTCTTACTATATAAGATATGACATGCAGAGTATATTGTCGCATTATTGGACGGCATTTGTCCATTGCCTGCTAGGACTATATTCTGACATATATGACTGAGGCGCGGAATAAAAAAAGGTTTGACAACCTTTACCAGCGGTTGTAATATAACGACATACCCAAAGAATACCAAGATAATCGACCGGATAACTGGAGATATCGCGCATATGAGCAAGTACGACGATGGATGGACGTACTTAGACAAGCGCTATATCTCTTTTTTTTTTTCGAGATCAGAATGTATAGTCATCAGAGGTTAACCAGCCTTATCTTGTAAGAAAAAAGCCTTCGTTATATGCGGTCAGTCTTCACAGAAATTATGTACTTAGACGGTCTTGTTGTCTTATTAACCAAGTAAACAGGTGCGAATAATTATATTATAGGATGGTGAGACCAATGTCAGCGGACACCTTGATTATTCAACAGGTCAATAAAATTTTTCAAGCCCCGACGGGGAATGTTACTGCGCTGAAAGGCATTGATTTGCGGGTTCGAAAGGGAGAGTTCATTACGTTAATCGGACCGAGCGGCTGCGGTAAGAGCACCCTGCTCAAAATCGTTGCCGGTCTGGACACAGCGTACGAAGGGAGTGTCTTGTTGAATGACAAACCGATATCCGGTCCAAGCATCGAGAAAGGGTTCATCTTTCAAGAGCCGCGCTTGTTTCCATGGCTTACTGTGGAGAAGAATATCGCTGGCAATTTGTCGCTGAAGCAGAAGGACATCCGCAACAAAGTAGATGAATTCATCGAGCTGGTGCGGCTCAAAGGCTTCGAGAAAGCATATCCCAGGGAGCTGTCAGGAGGGATGGCTCAGCGTGTGGCGATCGCCCGGGCACTGCTGCGGAATCCGGACGTGCTGCTGTTGGATGAGCCGTTTGGCGCGTTGGATGCATTCACGCGTTCCCATATGCAAGAGGTGCTGCTGGATATTTGGCAAAATAACCGCACGACCATGCTCTTTGTTACCCACGATCTGGATGAAGCCGTGTTCCTCGGCGAACGTGTTGTCATTATGAACCCGAGGCCGGGCCATATCCGTTCTATCCTGCCGATTGATCTGCCGTTTCCTCGCAAACGGACCGGTTCCTCCTTTCAGGAGCTGCGGACTAAAGTGCTGCGCGAGTTTGAGAAAGTGGAAGAACCGGAGTTCGACACCGGTGCGGGCATTTAAACACGCTGGATGATGCTGAACTTCTTACCAGATAGATGAACGACGGAAAACGGGGGAGAGAATCTGATCATGAACACAAAGAAAAAGAATATCGTCATTATGTTATTCCTCATCATGTCTGTCTTGGCATCCGGATGCGCGGACGCAAACAGCCAGCCCAAGGTTAGCGCAGTGGAGAAAGGGGCGGACGGAAAGTACAAAGATCTGACCGTAAGACTCGGGGTACAGGGCAGCGGCGGTTTGTTTGGCAAGGCACGTGAAGAGAAGTGGTTTGAGGAGGAGTTTGGCAAGTTGGGTGTCAAGGTGGAGTGGTCGGAGTTTCAGAGCGGCCCCCCGATGACCGAAGCGATGGCTTCGAATCGCCTGGACTTTGCGGGGCTCGGCAATATGCCGATTATCGCTGCCCAGGCGGCTGATATCCAGTTTAAGGTCATTTCCCAGAGCCTGCATGGCCAGAAGAATGTGGCCATCATCGTGCCGCCGGGCAGTACTGCGCAGACCTTAAGTGATTTGAAGGGCAAGAAGATTGCGGTAACGAAAGGGAGCAACGCCTTTAACTTTCTGTACCGGGGATTGGCGGATCAGGGAGTCAAGGTGTCCGATATTGAAATCATCCAGCTTCAGCCCGACGAAGCCCAGCCCGCATTCGAATCGGGCGGCGTCGATGCATGGGCAACCTGGGACCCGTATATCACCTTGAACACGCTGACGGGCAAAGGCAAAGTGCTGGCGGACGGCGAGCAGCTTGGCGTTCTGTCACCGTCGTTCAACATCGTGCGGAAGGATTTTGCCGATCAGTATCCGGATTTGGTCACACTCTATCTGACCGTGCTGAACAAAACGCTCGCTTGGGAGAAAGAGAACGAAGCCGAGGCACTTAAGCGGTATGCCGATGAGCGCGGCATTCCGCAAGAAGTCATTCAAGGCACCTTTGACCGTTCAAGGTCGATCAACATTCCGGTGACGGATGCAATAATTGCCGAACAGCAGAAAACGGCCGATTTCCAATTTGAGCAAAAAACGATCCGCAAAAAAGTCCAGGTTAAAGACGTGTTTGATAATCAGTACATTGAGGCTGCGTCTAAATAAGCGGCAATTCATCTGAATCAGAAAGGAGGTATTCGTATATGCTCCCAGAAGGGATCAGCAAAGGAGCCGTGGTCATGCCCGCCGAGCCTGTTCGCCGCCAAAAACGGCTAGACCGCAGGTTCCTGCTAAAGCTTACAAACGCATTGATCGGCTGGCTTGTTCCGCTCTTTATAATCATCGCATGGCAGACCGCGGGAGCTCTAGACTGGCTCAATCCGATTCTGCTTCCGACTCCGCTAAGTATCTGGCATGAGTTCGTCCAATTAACCAGCACGGGCGAACTGATCAGGCATCTTGGCATATCATCCTGGCGAGCGCTGCTCGGATTCCTGCTTGGCGGCAGTTTGGGTTTGGCTGCGGGCATATGGGTAGGATTTTCGTACAAAGCCGAGCGGCTTGTCGATCCTTCCTTGCAAATGCTGCGGACGCTTCCCCATCTGGCGATCGCCCCGCTGTTCATCCTTTGGTTCGGTTTTGGGGAGACCTCGAAAATACTTCTTATTGCCAAAGGCTCGTTCTTTCCGCTTTACGTGAACACGTTCCTCGGCATCCGATCCGTGGACAACAGGCTGTTTGATGTAGCACGCGTTCTGCAGTTCAGCCGCTGGGACCAGATCCGCAGGCTGATCGTTCCCGCTGCGCTGCCCCATATCTTCCTCGGCATCCGCCTCTCCATCGGCGTGGCATGGCTTGGTCTTGTTGTGGCGGAGCTGATGGGCGCAAGCTCCGGCATCGGATATATCATCAATGACGCGCGGTCCTTCTCGTGGACCACCGTTGTCTTCGTCGGAATTATGGTGTTTGCACTCGCCGGAAAGCTCTCGGATACACTCGTTAAATGGCTCGAAGGCAGGCTGCTGCGTTGGCAGGAAAGCTACAAGGGGGATGACAAGTCATGAAAAGTCAAATAGCCACCCGTGAACCAACGGAGAAGGATTGGTTGAAGGCTATACCAAAGCCGCTTCATGCCTGGCTTGCGCCTGTAGTGATCGTGGCTTTATGGCAGGCAGCGGGCGGTTTAGGATGGATTTCGGCAACCCTGCTGCCTACGCCGCTTACGATTGCCAAGCAATTCGCGGGTTTGGGTGCTAGCGGAGAGCTGTGGGAGCATTTTCGAATCAGTATTCTTCGAGCGCTCTCGGGCTTTTTGCTGGGCGGTTTGACCGGTCTTGCACTGGGGGTGTCCACGGGTCTAGGCAAAATGGCGGAGCGAACGCTGGATCCCTCATTGCAAATGCTGCGCACCGTGCCGCTCTTATCGCTGATTCCGCTGTTTATTCTCTGGTTCGGCATCGGGGAATTCTCAAAGATTCTGATGATTTCCCTGGGGGCTTTCTTCCCGATGTATGTAAACACCTTCCTCGGCATTCGAAATGTGGATGCTAAGCTGTATGAAGTGTCAAGGATCTTTCAATATTCCAAGCCGCAGCTGCTGATCCGATTGATCGTACCGGCTGCATTGCCGAACATTTTGCTTGGCATCCGCCTGTCGCTTGGCGTCTCCTGGCTTGTTCTGGTCGTTGCAGAGATGATGGGGACCAGCGCGGGCATCGGTTATATGATTCAGGACGCCAGAGCCTACTCACAGACGGATATCGTATTTGTAGGCATCATTATTTTCGCGATCATGGGCAAAGCGTCCGATTCTGTGGTGCGTCTGCTGGAATCCAGACTGCTGAGCTGGAGAGAGACTTATAAGGGCTTCTAGGAGGGTTGGTCGACAATTTATTAAAAGGAGTGTTCTACGGATGGGAACAACCGATCGCAGAGATCACCAGATGCACCTGGGTGCGTTTATTTATTATGCCGGACATCATCATGCCGGGTGGCGTCATCCTGCATCCGATGTGGAGGGCATGTTTGGAATTGAGCTGTATAAGCAGCTTGCCGCCACAGCGGAGCGGGGGAAGTTCGACATGATGTTTTTGGCCGATTTGCTGTATGTGACCCAGGTCGAAAATTCCGCCTCCGGCATGCTGGACCCGTTGACGCTTTTATCCGCTCTCTCAACCGTTACGGATAAGCTGGGACTGACCGCCACGGTCTCCACAACATACAATGAGCCCTACAACGTGGCAAGGAAGTTCGCTTCTCTCGATTGGATCAGCGGAGGAAGGGCGGGTTGGAATATCGTAACGTCCCAGCTGGATATCGAAGCGCACAATTACGGGAAGACAAAGCATCCGGAGCATGGCCTGCGTTATGAAATGGCACGTGAGTTTGTCGAAGTGGTTACCCGTTTATGGGACAGCTGGGATGACGATGCGTTGGTGCTTGACCGGGAGTCTGGGAGATTTGCGGATGGAGCGAAGGTACGGCCTGTGGATTTTAACGGGCAATGGTATTCCACGAAAGGCCCGCTGAACGTACCTAGGCCGCCGCAAGGCTACCCCGTGTTGATACAGGCCGGGTCTTCCGATCCGGGACAGGACTTCGCCGCGCAATATGGCGAGGTTATCTTCACGGCCCAGCAGTCCAAGAAGGCCGCACAGGAATTTTATGAAAGCGTCCACTCGAAGCTGTCTCATTATGGTAGAGGAAGCGGGAGCCTGAAAATCATGCCAGGCCTGTCGCCTGTCATCGGGTCCACAGTGGAGGAGGCACGGCGCAAGGCGCGGGAGCTGCTGGAACTGCTGGAACTGATTCCGCCAGCGTCGGCGATCACCGTTCTATCCGGGTTCCTGAATTACGATCTTAGCAGCTATCCGCTGGACCAGCCGCTGCCAAGAAACATTCCGGACCCCGTGGCAGCTTCCAACGGTATGAAGAGTCGGGTCCAGTTATATATGGATATGGCTTACCAAGGAAATCTGTCGATCCTGGAGTTAGGCAGAAAGATACTGACTTCGAGGGGCCATATGCAATTTGTTGGAACGCCCGAACAATTAGCCGACATGATGCAGGATTGGTTTGAAGGTTATGCCTGCGACGGATTTAATATCATGCCTCCGGTTCTGCCGGGAGATCTGGATGATTTCGTGAATACGGTTATACCGGTGCTGCAAGAACGAGGCTTATTCCGTACCGAATACAGCGGAACGACACTGCGGGAGCACCTGGGCCTAACACGTCCTGAACCCGGACATTTTCGCGGGGAGGTTCACCAGGCAGCGGCGGATGTCATCTAAGCGAGTATGTTTTTAATGAACGTTTCGAGTGACCGAGTTTTGGGGGTCATCTTGGAACGTTTTTTATGTATTATAAAAGTCAGATCATATTTTTCAATTACTTTGTCAGAAATGACAAACTTCTCTGGTCATATAAGTAGTCAACGATAAGAAAGAGGGTTTGAGCAATTGGAAACGACAGCAGACCGCACGGTCCAGTGGGATGAGATGGAAGATCAGGAGTTGGTGGAATATGCGCAGGCAGGGGAGCGGGAAGCATTCGGGGAGCTTGTTCGACGTCATCGCTCCAAGGTATATGGCTATGCCAAAGCTATAACCCGGGAGTCCTACCTGGCAGAGGACGTTGTACAGGATGCGCTAATCCGTGCGTTCATGCACCTGGGAAAATTGGTCGATGCCCGGCGGTTCTTGCCGTGGGTGCAGCGGATCGTCCGGAATCAGGCCTATACCCGGCTTAAAGGAAGCCACGTGATGAAAGAGCAGACCTTCACCGAGCTTGAAGGCAGGAGAAGGTTTGATAGTGCCGGGAGTTCAGATCAGTGGAACAATCTGGACAGCATTCTGGGCAGGCTCCATCATTCTGCAACCGAAGCTGCCGCTGGATTCAACGTGCCGGAGGATCGAATCGTCCAGCAGGAGACGCTGCGTGTTTTAACGGACATCATTCAATGCCTGAAGCCACGCGAACGGCTTATTTTCGAATCCCATTTTTTCGATCAGCTGTCCCCGCAAGAAATTGCCAACTTGTTTCAGCTCTCTTCGGCCAATGTGTATCAGATTATTTCGAGATCACGGAAGAAAGTGATCCAAGAAAAAATCCGCGTCACCGTTGACTCTTATATTAAGACGAGAAGGGACTTGGGAATTATGAAAAAGAAGATTCTGTCGTATGAAGGATCGTTGAAAGAAATCAAAACTTGGACAACCGCTGCGGATGCCACGTATAAAATGCTTCAATTTACGGATCGGAAGCTATCCCTGCCGATGGCTATGGGGCTTACAGGTCATGCATTCCGGATCAACATCATTCCGGATCAAGTTCACATTGCAGGTCCGACGGCGTATTTTTTTGGCGAAGTATTATCTCGGGGACTTCATAATATCGGCTTCCATTCCAAATACGTCGACGGCATGTCGGAGGGCATCGGTGCAAATACCAATCTGCTGGATCCATCCGTCTTGGAGAAGGGCGCCATGAGCAAGCGCAGCATTCATCAGGAGCTGCCAAGGGCGCTTGATTTGATTCATAGCTCGCTGGATCGCGGATACCCTGTGCTGGCATGGGATATTTTCATTCCTGAATTCGGTACGCTGTATGGATATGACGATGAGACCAGAACCCTCTATGCCGAGGAATGCGGAAGAGTGGATACGCTGCCTTATGAGAATCTCGGAAGGAGTGTATTGGAAGATCTGTTCGTCCTGGCCATTGAGGGCTCGGTCGATTTAACGCTTCAGCAGCAGCTTCGACTTGCGCTTGAAACCGCCATCGAACAATATGAGGGGAAAGAAAGCGTGGTACCGACGGCCGTGAAGGGGCTTGCGGCATATGATGCCTGGATTGAATCGCTGCAGGGGCGGAAGATAGAACCGAACGGTCATGCTTACAACATCGAGGTATTAAGAGACGCCCGGTATTACGCTGCCGAGTTCTTTAAGGAACTGATTGCAGCTTGGCCCGATGCGAATAAGGAAGGACAGGAGCTCACGCAGCAGTTCAAGGAAGCCAGTGCGTTATATTCGGGAATGTGCGAGAAGTACAGTGTCCTGCATCAGATGTTTCCATTTCCGGTAGGCGGGGAGCCTAATTCGGAGGTTCAAGCAACAACGGCGATATCGCTGGTAGAGGATATTAAAGCTCTGGAAATCGAGGCTGTTGATAAATTGAGAGAGATCTTTGCAAAGCTGTCTTCATAAATACAAACGTACCCCATTTGGTATTTACAATGTTGAGATTTTGTCTTAAGATAAGACCATAATTCAATATCTAACAGAGTCAACCCCACTTTTTACTGTTTTCTGGATTCCAAAACAGTGAAAGTGGGGTTTTTTGTTGCGTAAAAGGGGGAGTCTGAGTTGTTGCATTTGTTGAAAAATTCATTCTTCGTATTTTTGGGAGCCTGCTGTTTCGGTATTCTGTCAACGGTCGTTAAGCTCGCTTACCAGGAAGGATTCCTGTTTCAGGAGGTTATGATCAGCCAATTCGGGACAGGCTGGCTCATTCTGTTTGTGCTGATGCTGTTTTTTGGATGTCAAAAGGTTACGGGCAAGCAATTCCTAAAGCTGGCTGGGGTTGGGTTATGTACATGTCTTACAGGCGTCACGTATTACCTTGCCCTTCAGAGCATTCCGGCATCGATTGCCGTTGTTCTTTTATTTCAATTCACCTGGATCGGCGTCATGATCGAAGCCATTGTGAAACGGAAATGGCCGGATAAATCCACTGTCATCTCCGTTATCATCCTGTTCGTTGGGACGATTATGGCTGGGGGGATTATGGGCGCAGGCGAGATTCAGTTGGATTTGAAAGGGACTTTATTGGGGCTGACTGCTGCCTTGATGATGGCTTTGTTTGTTTTCTTCAGCGGCCGGGTTGAGACGCAGATGTCACCGATTACCCGGAGCTTCTATACCTCAACGGGTGGCCTGATTCTGCTGACGATCCTGTTTACGCCGAAAGTGTACACGGAGATTTCCCTGTTTGACAACGGGTTATGGCTGTTCGGCCTCATCTTGGGCGTATTCGGTGTTGTTTTGCCCGTGCTCCTATTCGCACTGGGCGCACCCAAAATCAGCACGGGACTGGCAACCATCCTTGGTGCCGGAGAGCTGCCCGTCGCCGTTATCGCTTCGGTGCTGGTGCTGAGCGAGCAGGTGACTGCGCTGCAATGGATCGGGGTTATTGTCATCCTGCTGGGCATTGCGTATCCGCAGATGGCGGCGCAGAAGCGGGGCAGGGTGCCAGCGGTACAAGGATAGGATTCAGATGAAAATCATAATGCTGATAGGAATGCGGGGGGGCTGCTTGCAGCCCCTTTTCTGTGTGGGGAAGAAGGTCCATGCATCCATCATCTAATGATCTCGATTCCAAAATCGACCAGTTGCTCTCTTCCCATGATGTTCATGAGCACTTTCGCGCGCTTTTTATGCTTATCAACTTTTTTTATAAGGCTTTCCATTCCCTTCAACGGACCCGATTTAACGATGACATTGGACTCCTGGAACGTGACTTGGGAATATTCGATAACTTCACTTTCACTGATCAGTTTGAGAACGATCAGCATTTCATCTTTGGGGATCTCTTTGAAAAAATAAGACTCGTCCGGTTTTTGAGATGACAGGTGTACTTGCTGCGTATTCGATGGGAGTAATCCCTTATCCTTGTTATTGAGATAGTTTAGTGAGTTGTAAATGAAGGGATTCTCTTTTAATGTATAATATATGGAAAAATTCATTTTTGTCTCCACAAACACATAGCCGGGGAAAAGTGTTTTGATCGCATGGTATTCCTGGCGGTCTTTCTTCTCCGGTACTTTTCTTCTAGGAATCACGCTGGTTAGCAAGCTATCATCGAATCTGGCGTCAAGCCATTTTTTAATTGAAGACTCGTATCCGGTTTTAACAAATAACGCATACCATGACATAAATTGCTCCCCCACTTCCTTTTGATGAAGAAGATAATACCAAATAATTTATGAAATAAATGTCGAAACAGGGAAATCGAAGAAAAAATAATCGACTAATCTTATAAGATTAATAGTTTACAAAAAAATATTTATATAATAATATATTGGTAATGAATGACTTAATTTAACAAAAACTTAAACAGACTTAATCGACGTTTCGGCGCGTTAAGAACATTTAAGGGCCATAATGATACACGTATTGTGTGTGAATGCTTACGAAGCCTCCAGTGAGTTGGGGAGGACCTCGTAGGCATTTTTATGTTCATTTCCAAAAAGCAAAAGCTCGATAGCTTGTGACTGAGCAATTGACGGCAGGTATACGGACCATAAAAGATCTCCATATTATGAGTTAAAACCGTCAAGCAGGGATTAAGTGGGGGTAAAACGCACCAATATTTATCTATTTGGGAGGATGGTACAAGTATATGCTAGCCTATGTATTTCCCGGCCAAGGCGCCCAGAAAAAAGGAATGGGCGAGGAGCTTTTCGACGAGTTTCAAGAATTGACTGCACAAGCGGATGATATTCTAGGGTATTCGATCAAACAATTATGCTTGGAAGATCCTGATTTCAATCTGAATAAGACTCAATATACCCAACCGGCATTATATACCGTAAATGCTTTAAGCTACTTCAACAAGATTAAGCATTCGGCAAGAACGGTAGATTTTGTTGCGGGACATAGCCTTGGGGAATATAACGCCCTGCTGGCCGCGGGAGCCTTTGATTTTGCTACAGGTTTAAGGCTTGTTCAAAAGCGAGGGCAGTTAATGAGCCAGGCTGCGGGGGGCGGCATGGCGGCCGTCATCGGACCGACCGAGGAACAAATTGCAGAGGTGCTGCAGGAACATAAGCTTGAAACCATCGATATCGCCAATCTGAATAGCCCTCATCAGATCGTAATCTCTGGAGCGAGGGAAGATATGGATCTCGCCAAGCAGGTCTTTGAATCGCTTAAGGATGTCATGATGTTTATTCCCTTGCGAACGAGCGGTGCCTTTCATTCTCGTCATATGGAGGATGCGGGCAGAGAATATGAAGCTTTTCTCCAGAACTTCACGTTCCATGAATTGCGTATCCCGGTTATCTCCAATGTGTATGCCAGGCGATATCAGACGTCCTCTATCAAAAGGAATCTGGTTCAACAGATTACAAGCTCCGTTCGATGGACGGACAGTATTCGATATTTGATGGGGCTTGGTGTTATTGATTTTGAGGAGATTGGTCCGGGAAGGGTTTTAACCGATTTAATAGGGAGAATCAAGAACGAAGCAGGACCTCTAATTGTGGATGAACCTGCATTCGATACTGAAGCAGTTATTGAAGCCGTGCATGAGGATCTGAACAAAAGCCATTTAGAGATATCTAATAAATCTGAACCGATAGCTGTGGAACAACTGTATTCATACGAAATTAAACCATGTTCGCTGGGAAGCGCAGCATTCAGAAGGGATTACAATCTTAAATACGCCTATTTGACTGGCGCTATGTACCGGGGAATTGCCTCTAAAGAAATGGTTGTAAGAATGGGCAAGGCAGGAATGATGGGTTTTTTCGGAGCTGGAGGTTTAAAATTACCCCAAATTGCAGAGGCGATTCAATACATACAGCAAGAACTTTCTGAAGGTCAAACTTACGGCATGAACTTGGTGCACAATCCTTCTGAGCCGGAAATCGAAGAACAAACGGTGGACATATTTCTTCAGAGCGGCGTGAAGGTTATGGAAGCGGCTGCTTTCATGAATATCACTCCAGCATTGGTCAAATACCGCGCCAAAAGTTTAACCCGCGATGCCGATGGAAGAGTTGTTTCGATAAATAAAATGATTGCCAAGGTATCGCGGCCGGAAGTTGCCGAGGCGTTTCTTAGTCCAGCACCCGAGCGAATCATTGCAAAGCTGCGGGAAGAAAACAAAATTACGCTGGAAGAAGCTCATATGCTCAGGGATGTCCCTGTTGCGGATGATATTTGTGCCGAGGCAGATTCCGGTGGTCATACAGACGGTGCCGTGGCCTATGCATTAATGCCGGCCATGATTAAATTACGGGATGAGATGATGCAACGGTATTCATACCCTACAAGCATACGGATAGGAGCTGCAGGTGGGATCGGCACTCCAGATGCCATATCAGCGGCATTTACATTGGGTGCGGATTTCATTGTGACAGGTTCGATTAACCAATGCACGGTCGAGGCTGGAACTAGCGACGAAGTAAAGGATTTACTCCAGCAAATGAATGTTCAGGATACGGAATACGCGCCTGCCGGGGATATGTTTGAGATGGGGGCTCGGGTACAGGTGCTGAAAAAAGGACTGTTCTTCCCGGCACGCTCCAATAAACTGTACGATTTATACCGTCAGTTCAATTCCATTGATGATATTGACGAGAAGACAAAGGCGCAGATCCAAGAAAAATATTTCAAGCGCAGCTTTGAGAGCGTATATGAAACAGTCCGGACACGCTACCCTCAAGTCGTTGAGAAGGCAGAACGGAATCCCAAATATAAAATGGCTTTGATATTCAGATGGTATTTCAGTTACAGCACGCGATTGGCTCTGCAAGGGGATCAGGAGAATAAAGTCGACTATCAAATTCATTGCGGGCCAGCCTTAGGCGCATTTAATCAATGGGTGAAAGGAACGGAGCTCGAGGATTGGCGGAATCGGCATGTAGATGAGATTGCCGAGAAACTGATGACGGAAACGGCTGCACTGTTGAACCGGAGATTTAACAGCTTTCGAATGCCTTCGGAGGAACCTGGCCTGCCAGATCTTCAGGGCAATCGAAGCGTTCAAGAGGTTTATTAAAAGTGAGGTGTACCATATAAATGAAAAATGAAATCGCGATTATTGGTATAGCTTGCCGGTTCCCGGGAGCACAGAACTATGAAGAATTCTGGGACAATCTGAAAGAAGGTCGTTCAAGCATTCAGGAGATCCCCAAGGAGCGCTGGGATTGGAAGGAGTATTGGGGCGATCCGCAGGCTGACAACAAGAGCAACAGCAAGTGGGGCGGCTTTATTCAAGATGCAGACGCCTTTGATCCGGGCTTTTTCGGCCTTTCGGCAAGGGAGGTAGAAGCGACGGATCCCCAGCAGCGGATCATGCTGGAATTATCATGGTCCTGTTTGGAAGACGCCGGGATTCTTCCTTCCCAGATATCAGGGGACAAAATCGGCGTTTACATGGGGGTTTTTAATTTTGATTATAAAGGGCTGCAGGAGCAGACGAACCAGATTATTGAAACCTATCATTCCATAGGTACGGCATCTGCCGTCATAGCGAACCGAATCTCCCATTTCTTTAACTTGAAAGGTCCGAGTTTTCCGATAGACACAGCATGCTCAAGTTCCTTTAACGCGATTCATTCGGCGGCCCAGTCCATACTTCTCGGGGAGAGCAATATGGCTCTTGCGGGCGGGGTCAGCCTTATTCTAACCCCCTCACGTCATATCTCCTTTTCCAAAGCAGGGATGCTGTCCCCGACCGGCTCATGCAAAACCTTCGACGACAATGCAGATGGCTATGTGCGCAGTGAAGGGGCAGGGGTCGTGTTGCTTAAACCTTTAGAACAAGCCCTTGAAGATGGGGACTCCATTTATGGCGTCTTAAAGGGAACTGCCGTAAACCATAATGGAAGAACTCATACCCTTACTTATCCCAACCCTGAAGCCCAGGCAGATGTTATAGCTGAGGCCCATAAGAAAGCGGACATCCCCGTGGAAAGCATCAGTTATATTGAAGCTCATGGAACGGGAACTCCAAAAGGAGATCCGATGGAGTTTCAAGGACTGCTAAAAGCTTTTCAATTACGATCGAAAAAGGACCAAATACTTTCCAAGAATTATTGCGGCCTGGGTTCGGTGAAAACAAATATCGGGCATTTGGAATCTGCCGCCGGGATTGCCGGACTGATCAAGGTCCTCATGTCCATGAAGCATAAACAGCTGCCTGGACTGCAAAATTTCAAAACATTGAATCATCGTATCTCAATTGAAGAAAGTCCATTCTACATGGTAGACAAGCTGCAGGAGTGGAAGCTTCTGGAGGGAGCAGATGGGCAAAGCTTTCCGAGACGTGCAGGCATTAGTTCTTTCGGGTTCGGAGGAACGAATGCGCATATCGTCCTCGAAGAAGCACCCGCTATGAAGAAAAAATCCGCTAAGAAGCTCCCCCAATATCTCATCTGTTTATCTGCGAAAACAGAAGAATCTTTGCGGCAGAGGGAGCTGGATCTAGCACGGTGGATCGATAGGAATGGGCATGGGATCAGCCTGACGGATGTAAGTGCAACTCTCTTGCTCCAGCGGGAGCATTTCGGAATAAGATCTGCCTATGTGGTTAAGGATGTGCAGGAACTTCGGGAGAAATTAAAGCAGGTGCTGGAGAATAGTAAACCAGATGGATATTGTAAAGATCAAATTCCGTTAATCGGTAAGAAGCAAGAGCCGCTGCTTGAACATCTGGGTAAGGTGTTGGTAACAGAACTACAATCCCTCAAGAGGAGCGATGTACAGGAATACGGCAGCAAATTGAAGGCATTAGCAGAATTATATGTAAAAGGGCATGAAGTGGATTGGAAGGCCATATTTCTCAAGGGAAAGACACAGCATGTGCATTTGCCCACCTATCCATTTGCACGGGAGCGGTATTGGATCCCAGTGGAAAGCTTCTCGGATCATGCTGTTACAGCTGAGAGAGCTGAAACCTCCTATGTTCATCCGCTGCTGCATCAGAATACATCCGATTTTTCAGAACAACGCTACAGTTCTACCTTTACGGGTGAAGAGTTTTTCTTGAAGGACCACATGGTGAAGGGTCGCCATGTGCTGCCAGGCGTAGCGTACCTTGAAATGGCACGGGAAGCGGTTGAAAAGGCATCTGGGTTATCATCCGATGCTGATTCACCGATTCGGCTTCAACATGTGGTGTGGGCCAAGCCGGTAATCGTTGGTAAACATCCGGTTCAAGTCCATATTGCGCTTTTTCCAGGCGAAAACGGTGACGTTACCTACGAAGTTTACAGTCAAACCGAAGAGGGACGCGGGGATTCTATTGTACATAGCCAGGGCAATGCTCAGATGAACACAGATCTGTTTGGCGAATTGACCAGCGTGAATATCGATCGATTGAAAGGACAATTAACCAGGGCAAACGATACGGTGAAGCATTTTTATGAGACTTTTCAGCGCTCCGGAATTCATTATGGTCCAGCCCACCAAGGGATAGAAGAGGTATACAGCGGGGGCGGCCGCGTACTGGTCAAGCTGCTGTTGCCTTCCTTGATCGAGAGTACAGCAGCTCGATATATTCTGCATCCCAGCCTCCTGGATTCGGCTTTGCAAGCCGCAATGATTCTGATGCTTGGTTCGGAGAAGCAAGACACTTCCGACGGCAAAGTTTCATCGCGGCTTTTTCTTCCGTTTGCACTTGAACAACTCGATGTGTTACAGAGATGCTCTTCAGTCATGTGGGCACATGTTCAATACAGCAATCAAAATACCACTGGGGGACAGTCAAAGAAAGTTGATATTGACCTTTATGATGAGCAAGGAACGTTGTGTGTGAGGATGAGAGAATTATCCTGGAGAAAACGAAGTGAAGAGGAAACCTTGCTCCAATCACGGACGGATTCGGACACGCTCATGCTGCACCCTATTTGGAAGGAACAGGTTATTTCGAGGGATACGACTTTCGCGAGCTACGAAGACTATTGTATCGTGCTTTGCGAAATGGACGATGTGGTGAAGGAGCGCATAGAAACCGATGTAAACGAAGCTCGCATTCTATCATTGCAATCCAACCGTAACGGGATAAAGGAGCGGTTTCAAGATTACTCGGTAAAGCTGTTAAAGGAACTTCAAAGCATTCTTAAAGCCGGCACGAGGACGAAAGCGTTTATTCAAATCGTATTCTCCAGGCATGGAGACCAACAGCTAATCTCCGGTTTGGCGGGACTTCTTAAGACAGCCAGACTCGAGAATCCAAAACTCTCGGCCCAGATGATTGAGGTCGATTCGGGAGAAACGCCGGAGGAGCTCGTCTCCAAGCTGAAAAGCAATCTTCAGGACACCCGGGATTTCCATATCCGGTACGAGTCAGGGAAGCGATTGGTCAAAGGCTGGGATCAGGTTGAAGCTTTGCAGTCAGAAGATAGCAATCCGTGGAAAGACACAGGGACGTACTTGATCACGGGTGGAATGGGCGGTCTCGGTTTCATCTTTGCCAATGAGATTGCCAAACGCACAAAGGGTGCGACGTTGATTCTAACCGGCCGTTCTGATCTCAGCAACGAAATGGAGTCTCAACTGGAGGAAATAAGAGCACGTGGGGCCCAAGCGGAATACTGGCAGGCTGATGTGACCAAGGGCAAGGAAGTAGATGACCTAATCCAGCGTGTCACAGCTGAGTTTGGTGGTCTCAGTGGAATCATTCATAGCGCTGGAGTGATTAAAGACAGTCTTATTCTTAATAAAACTGTAGAAAACCTGCAGGCTGTATTGGCACCGAAAGTGGAAGGGATCGTAAACTTGGATCAGGCGAGCAGGGAATTGAAGCTTGATCTATTTGTCGTTTTTTCATCGGTATTCGGAATCGTGGGCAACCCGGGTCAGGCGGACTATTGCTCGGCTAATGCCTTTATGGATGCTTATGCCACGTACCGAAACGAGCTTGTTCGTTCGAAGGAGCGGAGCGGGCACACCCTGTCCATGAATTGGCCTTTATGGAAAGACGGCGGGATGCATGTCGATGAAAAGACCGAACAGATGATGATGCAGCAGTTAGGTATGGCGGCTATCGATACAGGCTCGGCTGTCCTTGCTTTCTATCAAGCGTGGGCTTCCCGTAATGACCAGGTTCTCGTCATGGAAGGGGATTTAGAGCATTTTTATACAAAACTCACAGAAAAACAGAATGTGGAAGATACGCCAATCGAAGCGATTCAAGGGAAAGGACATGAAGATCATGAGCTCTTCCCGGGTATGAGTGAGGACGATTTTACGGAAAAGGCAATTAGCTTCGTGAAAAAACAGATTTCGACCGTCTTGAGGCTGCCCGTACAGCGAATTGAAACGGATGCCCCGATGGAGCATTACGGCATTGATTCCATCATGACCACCCAATTGACGAATGAATTGGAGAAAACGTTTGGCTCGCTGTCCAAAACGTTGTTTTTCGAATATCAGAATATCAGGGAATTGACCGGGTATTTCATCAAATCATACCGTGATAAGTTGGTGAGCGTGCTGGGAGAGAGGGGGTCTGCAGAACCCTCAGTTCAGCTTGCAGCGCCTTCCGTTTCAACGAAAGGACCGGATGTATCGCATCCTCCCAGCCTTAGACGTTCGCGTTTTGGACAGCCAACCATTAAGCAACAGGATGAACATGCGTCTACCGCGATGGATATTGCCATTATCGGAATGTCCGGGCGTTATCCCGGCGCCGAGAATATTCGGCAGTTTTGGGAGGTACTGAAGAATGGCAAGGATTGCATTACGGAAATACCGAACGACCGCTGGGATTACAATCTATATTATGACGAGGATCGCAACAAACCAGGAACAGCCAACAGTAAATGGGGGGGCTTCCTCAAAGGGGTCGATCGATTTGATCCCTTGTTTTTTAATATATCCCCTCGGGAAGCGGAGATGATGGATCCGCAAGAACGCCTGTTTCTGCAATGTGTCTATGAAACCCTTGAGGATGCGGGATATACCCGGGAAACCCTGGGCTTATACAGCGATTTTGGCTTGGAAGGTAGTGTGGGAGTTTATGTCGGTGCCATGTATCAGGAATATCAGCTCTACGGTGCTCAGGAGCAAGCAAGGGGGAATCCTCTGGCACTACCCGGACTGCCGGCATCCATCGCCAATCGGGTGTCTTATTTCTTCAACTTCCATGGCCCAAGTATGACCATAGATACGATGTGTTCTTCATCCTTGACGGCCATTCATCTGGCTTGTCAAAGCTTGCTGACGGGAGAATGCAAGGTATCGATTGCGGGCGGGGTTAATGTTTCGATTCATCCCAATAAATATCTGTATCTGTCACAGGGGAAGTTTATCTCCAGCAGAGGAAGATGTGAGAGTTTTGGCGAGGGAGGAGAGGGATACGTGCCTGGTGAGGGAGTAGGAGCCGTTCTTCTTAAACCGCTGTCCCATGCCATGGAGGATCGAGACCAGATTTATGGAATTATTAAGGCGACTGCAATCAATCACGGGGGGAAAACCAATGGATACACGGTACCGAATCCCAAAGCCCAGTCCAGCGTAATTGGACGAGCTTTCAAGAAGGCGGGGATTGATCCGCGCACGATTAGCTATATGGAGGCGCACGGAACGGGAACCTCGCTGGGAGATCCAATTGAAATAACGGGATTACACAACATCTTTCAGGAATACACAGGGGATAAGCAGTTTTGTGCGCTCGGTTCTGCAAAATCAAATATCGGACATTGTGAAAGTGCAGCTGGAATCGCAGGCTTGACCAAAGTCCTGCTTCAGCTTAAATACAAGCAGCTGGTGCCTTCATTGCATTCGCAGGTATTGAACCCGAACATCGACTTTAGCCAGACTCCATTTGTTGTGCAGCAAGAGCTTGCGGAGTGGAAAAGACCTGTCCTCGAGTTGAATGGAGTAATGAAGGAGTACCCAAGAATTGCAGGAATATCGTCCTTTGGTGCGGGAGGGTCCAATGCCCACCTCGTCATTGAGGAGTATATCCCCGGAGTCGAGGAGTCTTCACCAATCATCATGGAAGGACTCAATCCGGTCATCATTGTGCTATCAGGCAAAAGCGAAGAACAGCTGAGGATACAGGCGCAGCGTCTTCTCGCGGATATCAGCGACCAACCGCAAGAAGATTCCAGCCTTATTGACATGGCTTACACTCTACAAGTAGGACGGGAATCCATGGAGGAACGATTGGCTGTGATTGTATCTACAATGAAAGAGCTGATCGATAAACTAAGAGAATATATCGAAGGCCGCGATCATGTGGACGGTATCTATTATGGTCAGGTAAGACGGAACAAAGAAGCGCTATCTGTATTTACAAGAGACGAAGAACTGCAGGAAGCCATTGCTAAATGGATTCAGCGTAGAAAATATGACAAGCTCGCAAGTCTCTGGGTTAAAGGATTGGATGTGGAATGGAGCCGGCTTTATGAGAATACGAAGCCACGCCGAATCAGCTTGCCCACCTATCCGTTTTCCGAAGATCGCTACTGGGTTCCCGAACCGAGTAACGCTCAGGCGTGGAGCAATCCGGAGCCCAAGCGAGAACTGGTAGTCCCTAACCGGGAAAAAAGTCCAGTTGAGCGTAAAGTGAGCTATTTGAATAAAAAGTGGGAACTGACTGCCATAGATGGTTCTGCCGACCGAAGCAAATCCGTTACGCAATCCATTGCGATATTGACTACGCAGGAAACGATGGAGTTAGCTATTCACATATCCAGGCATTTTAAAAGCAGCCGGATCATTGATATTCAGGATATGGCACGCGAGTTTCATCAGACTGAACAGGATTGGAACCAATATGGCGGCTGTATCGACGTTGTAGGCTGCGGGTTGAATACAACGGGGCTGACCGGATGGGTTCCCTGGCTCCAGAAATGGATCGAGCATGCTGACACAGACGGCCTAACACTGCTTGGGGTAACGAAATGTCTGGAGTCTTTCCAGAATGCTGAAGTCAACTTGTCCGGTGCCGAACGCGCTGGACTGTACAGAATGCTGCAGAGTGAATACAGTCGCCTGAGCTCACGGCATGTGGATGTGGATGCTGAGACGGATGTTCAGATCATTGCTGAACAGATCGTTAACGAATATGCTACCGAAAGCCGGGACACGGAAATCTGTTACCGGAGCGGTAAGCGATATCGGGCTTCGCTGGAAGAGTTGAAGGGGGCGATTTCCGATAAAGAAGCGTTCGCTTTCCCCGAGGATCATGTGCTTTGGATTACAGGAGGTACAAGGGGGATCGGTTACCTATGCGCCAGACATTTTGTACAGAAATATGGCGTTAAGAAGCTGGTTCTGACAGGTCGGGAGGTTTTGCCTTCACGTGAAGAATGGAGTCTCTATAAGGGGCAAAAAACGCCGGTAGCACAAAAAATTCAGGCGATTGAGGTGTTGGAAGAACTTCAGGCAGAAGTGAAAATCTTGTCGGTATCATTATCGGATGAGCAAGCTGTTCAGCAGAGCATGGAGTTGGTCAAAAGGACAATGGGGCCCATTGGAGGCGTTATTCATTGTGCGGGGCGGATTGACACCCATAATCCAGCGTTTATTAGAAAATCCGTTGAAGGAATCGAGCAGGTCTTCGAACCGAAAGTGTCAGGCCTTCGTGTACTCTACGAGTGCTTCCGAAATGAATCTTTATCGTTCTTTCTGCTCTTCTCTTCGGTTTCGTCCACGATTCCTGCTTTAGCTTCCGGACAGAGTGATTATGGAATGGCGAATGCCTATATGGATTATTTTGCGGAGAAAGCGAAACATACGGTACCCATTGCCAGCATTCAGTGGCCGAGCTGGAAAGAGGCGGGAATGGGCGAAGTGAGAAGCAGGGCCTATGAGCAGACGGGTTTGCTGAGCATAACCAATGAAGAGGGCTTACAGCTGTTGGATCAGATTCTTTCAAACCGAATACCATCGGTGGTTATGCCGGCTGTGGTCAATCCCGAATTGTGGAATCCCGGCAGGCTAATGCAGTTTGCCAACCAGGAGAGCTTGAAAGGCAGGATGAGACAAAGAGGGCAAAAGCCGGAGAATTCGAACAAGAGTCCCCAAGGCCTGTTGAATCAAACGCGAGCATGGCTTACGGAGCTGCTGGCCGAAGAACTGAAAATTCCTGTTACGAAACTGGAGCCCGATATAGCTTTCCAAGATTATGGTGTAGATTCAATCATGATCGCTCAATTGCTTCGACGAATCAATCAGCTGGCCGGGTTGGATTTGGAGCCTACCCTGCTATTTGAATATCCGACCATAGAATCATTGGCAGGCTGGATGGTCAATGCTCATTCTGCTGCGGTATCGCAGATGCTGGGGACTGCGGATATTGGTGAATCCATGTCTGACGTAAAGGCATCATCACCTCAGGCGCCGATGGCTTCGTTAGAAAGCGTAGCATCAACGAAAGGACTTCCAGGCGAGCCTGCCACGGGTATAGCGGTGGTAGGATTGTCATGCCGATTTCCTGGTGCCGGTTCACTTGAGGACTATTGGAGGATTTTGTCCGAAGGGATATCGGCCATTCGGCAGGTTCCGTATGAACGGTGGGGGCACGCCACCTCTTATTACGCTGGAATGCTTGAGGAAATCTCAAGCTTTGATCCGTCCTTTTTCCTGATCCCGCAAGAAGATGCCAGAGTCATGGATCCGCAGGCACTGTTGGTGCTGGAAGAAAGTCTGAAGCTGATATGTCATGCTGGATATTCGTGGCAAGAATTAAAGGGCAAGCCGATGGGAGTCTATATTGGAGCTCGAACGCAGCATCAACCGGAGGAATCCGACTTATACCAAGCGCGTAATCCGATTGTGGCGATTGGGCAGAACTATCTGGCTGCCAATATTTCACATTTCCTTGACCTTCGTGGTCCAAGCGTTGTAGTGGATACAGCATGCTCTTCGGCGCTGGTAGCGATGAACATGGCGGTACAAGCTCTGCGAGCAGGCGATATCGATTCGGCGATTGTCGGAGGCGCGAGTCTGCTAACTACTGACCGTGCACACAAAATTTTTGAACAACGCGGGATCTTAAGTCCGGTACAGGACTTCCATATGTTTGACAAACGGGCTGAAGGTATCGTGCTGGGAGAAGGCGCAGGTATGGTTCTGTTAAAAACGGTGGAGCAAGCTATTGCCGATGGCGATCGGATCTATGCAGTCATTAAGGGCTTGGCCGTTAATAACGACGGGCGAACGGCAGGACCGTCAACTCCGAATATTCAAGCGCAAAGGGATGTATTACAGACTGCCTTGCGCAAGAGTGGAAGGCATCCCGAGGAGATCAGTTATATTGAAACGAATGGCTCGGGTACCACGGTGACCGATTTACTGGAGCTTAAAGCGATTCATTCGATTTATCGGGAATCGAGCACGGTTCCGCTGGGGCTGGGATCGATGAAACCTAATATCGGACATCCACTTTGTGCAGAAGGCATTGCCAGTTTTATTAAAGTGGTGTTGATGCTGCATCACGGGCAATTCGTTCCTTTTTTATCAGGCGGAGAAGCGATGGTTCACTATGATATGGAATCATCTCCGTTCTATTTTAGTAGAGAAAAAACCGAGTGGGCGCATACATCCAGAGTGGCGGCAATTAACTGTTTTGCGGACGGAGGAACCAACGCCCATGTGATCCTGGAGTATGGCGCAGGGGTGCCTCTTCAACGTGATAGAAGGCAGCCTTTACCGGTTCCGGTTTTAAACAGGCGGCAGTTATGGGAGACACAAGCTCATTCCAAAACCTTATCAAGCGGCAGAAAAACAGCAGCAAACGTTCCGCAGGGCATTTTTTGGGAAAATTTCGACTAGGAGGGAGCAAACGTGATGTATGAACAGTTTAACCTGTCCGCCAAGAACCCGATTATTAGCAATCATATGGTATACGGGCAACAATTATTGCCTGGACTGGCCTATATTGACCTTATCTACCAGGTTTATAAGAAACATCACTATCTATTCGACAAACTTGAGCTTCGTCATTTAAGTATATATAAACCGCTCATAGTCGAACGGGATGTTACTATAATTCTCGGCATTCAATGTGATGAGGCTTCTCCTGGTAGATGGAAGATTCGGTTGGAGGGACAGAATCGTCGTAACGGTATGGAAGAACCAGAGCAAACACTTTATGCCACAGCCGAGATGCATGCAAGAGATCAGGTGTCATACTCGGAAACGCTGGATTTAGGCTTCGTGAAGGGGGCAGCAAACCGTGTGCTCCCCATCCATGACATTTATGAAGAGTACCGAAGCCAGGAGTTGGTGCATACCGGATTTATGAAGGCGGAAGGCCAGATTTATGAGATGGATACAGCAGCAATTCTGGATCTTTCTATTAGTCGGGAAGCGATAGCCAGCTCGAAAGAGTTCTTATTTCATCCTGCTCTGATCGACGGCAGTGGCGTAGGGGGCGGAAGAATGTATGCTCCTTCTGCCCAAGAGGAACAGCGCTTGTTCTTGCCTCTGAGTTATGCCGTTTTTAATGCTTCGGAACCGCTCCAGGAATGCTGTATTACAAGGGTGCAGAGGTCGTCCGTTCTTCATAAGAATGAGCTGATGTTTTGGACGATGGAGTTTTTTAACGGGGATGGAAAAAAAGTCGGGGAACTGAAAAACTTATCTACGAAACTGGTTCGCGATGCCGGGTTGATCCATCCGGAGCGGAAAGGGTCCCTTTCATCATCTCAGATCACGGAGCGGCGCAAGCCACCTCGGGTCAGCTCCAATAAGCAGGTTCAAATAACGGGTGCCGACGAAACGGCACCCGTTATTTCGATCGAATGGTTCCTACGGCAACTCATGGCGGACACGCTTAACTGTAAGGTGGAAGATATCCATCCTGAATCCGGATACTACGAGATGGGACTGGATTCCCCCGGATTGTTAGAGATTGTGAGGGCGATTGAGACCAGCATTAATATCTCGTTATCGCCGACTTTGTTGTTTGAGTATACAACAATTGCCGAGCTTGCTGCTTATCTCGAAGAAAACTATGCTTCAAAATTCAAGCAATCCGAGGCTGCATCGGTAATATCCGTAACTGATACCGCTTCAGATCCGGAATTTCAGAGTTCATCTAAGCGCTCGTTTTCCGGTTCCAATCTTTCTGATAATCCGTCAACGGAAGGAGACGTTGCCATTATCGGTATGTCCGGCCGATATCCCCAAGCTAGAAACCTTCACGAATTTTGGAGGAATTTGCAGGAGGGAAAGGACTGCATAAGCGAAATTCCAAAATCCCGCTGGGACTGGAAGACGATGGATGGTATAAAATCAGCTGGCGGGAAAGCGATGTCCAAATGGGGGGGATTCATAGACGATCCGGATTGCTTTGATCCGAAATTTTTTAGAATATCCCCTCGTGAAGCAGAAACGATGGATCCCCAGGAAAGGTTGTTCCTGGAAACTTGCTGGGAAGCCATTGAGGATGCTGGATATACCCCTAAATCATTAGTCCCGCCCCGAGGTGAAAATAACAGGCGGAAGGTAGGCGTCTTCGCGGGTGTGATGCATAAGGATTATTCCCTGGTGGGCGCAGAGGCTGCTTCCCAAGGGGAAGCATTCCCACTTTCGCTGAATGCAGGCCCTATTGCCAATCGGGTTTCATATTTTTGCAATTTCCATGGCCCCAGCATGACCGTGGATACGCTATGTTCATCTTCCCTCACGGCCGTTCATCTGGCGATGGAGAGCTTGAAACGTGGAGAAAGCGAAGTTGCATTGGCCGGTGGGGTGAATTTATCTCTGCACCCGTCGAAGTATATGACATACGGGTTGTGGGGGATGCATTCAAGTGACGGTTATTGCCATACCTTCGGCGAAGGAGGCGACGGCTACGTTTCAGCCGAAGGCGTTGCGGCAGTCCTCTTAAAACCATTAAATAAAGCAGTTCGAGATAATGACCGAATCTATGCGGTTATAAAAGGCAGCGCGATCAACCATGTAGGGACTGTGAGCGGCATTATGGTGCCTGGCCCAGTGGCACAGGGGGAAGTGATCGCTGATTGTCTCGAGCAATCAGGCATAAACCCGCGAACGATCGGTTATGTCGAAGCTCACGGTACAGGCACCTCGCTGGGGGATCCTATTGAGATCGAAGGGTTAATGAAAGCCTTCGAGTTGTATACCCGAGAACGGCAGTATTGCTCGATTGGTTCAGTAAAGTCCAATATTGGCCATGCGGAGTCCGCCGCGGGAGTTATCGGCCTCCAGAAGGCAGCTCTCCAAATCTATCACAAAACACTGGTTCCATCCCTGCATTCCGAGCAATTGAATCCCTATATTGATTTTGAACAATCTCCATTCTATGTGCAGCACACCAAGGAGAAATGGAAACAACCTGTAACCATGGACGGCATGCGCAAGATTAGCTATCCGCGGAGAGCTGCGTTAAGTTCTTTCGGAGCCACTGGTTCAAATGCCCATATGATTCTAGAAGAATACATAGGTGCGAAAGTAAGCGATACAACGCAGGCGAACCATGGACAAGAGCGACCTGTGATTGTTCCTGTTTCGGCTAAAAATGAAGAAAGGCTCAAAACCTACGCAAAAGAGATGCTCGATTATCTGTTAGGATTGCCTGAGAGCGAACCGGTACAGCAGGATAAAGAGCCGGGATTTACAGTCGGTCTACAAGGTAAACTGAAGGAATTATTAGCTGATATCATGCATGTTCATGAAGAACTCATTGAACTAGATGTTACGTGGAGTGAATATGGAGTCGAGCCTGTTCATATTCGATTATTAAAGGGAAAAATTCAGGATGAATTCCTCGTTGAGATCGATGATCAGGAATGGGGGCAGAGAAGCACGATTGCTTCCGTAACCGCTCATCTTCTGAATGAGCACCCAGAAGTGATGGGGGCTCCTAACGTTGGAACTGATCATGATGGCGGATCCGATGATCAGGACAAGCGGGGACAGAACCGCTCGATAATCTCCATCGAAGATGTGGCTTATACACTGCAAGTCGGACGCGAAGCCATGGAAGAACGAGTGGTGTTTGTCGCTCAGGATATCCTCGAATTGATTCAGGGGCTTCAAGCTTTTCTGGACAATAAAGAACTTAAACACGGCTTTAGAGGCAAGGCCAAGTTAATGAAGGATTCAGCTGCATCCTCCTCTGCAGGTGATAGGAATAAGCAGTCCGTCAGCCAATGGATCGATGAGGGGAATTGGGATGAATTGGCTGAAGGGTGGGCTTCGGGCATGGAGTTAGATTGGAATTTATTATACGGCGAGAGCACCAGGCCTTCCCGGATCAGTTTACCGACCTACCCGTTTGCACGGGAGCGTTATTGGGTACCAGCTGCCGGAAAACCAATCGTTGCTGCGACTGCTGAAGCAGGGATACACCCTTTGCTGCACAAAAACACGTCCGACTTTACCGAGCAGCGATTTAGCAGCACTTTTAGGGGAAATGAATTTTTCTTATCCGATCATGTCGTGAGGAAGCAGAAGATATTACCGGGTGTTGCCTATCTGGAGATGGCGCGTATGGCAGTCATGGAATCCCTTGGCAGCCGAGCGGAGCATCATACGGGAATCCGTCTGAAAAATGTGGTTTGGATTCGGCCTGTCTCCGTTGGGGAGGAATATGCTGAAGTGAATATCCGACTGCTTCCCGCTGAGCATGGAGGGATCGTTTACGAAATATATAGTCAAGTTCAGGAGAGCACAAATTCAGAGCCTGTTGTACACAGCAAAGGCAGTGCCGAGCTGCTACCAGCTGCTGGAACGAAGGATGTCTTGAATATTGAAGATTTGAAGAGGCATTGCGGCGAACAGTGCTTCTTATCCTCCCAATTCTACGAGGTCTTTCATGAGATGGGGATGGAGTATGGCCCGGCCCACAGGGGAATAGAGAAAGCGTATGTAGGTGCGGGACAAATATTGGCTAAGTTATCCTTGCCGTCATCCGTTTCTAATACCTTGAAGGGGTATGTTCTCCACCCAAGCCTAATGGACTCAGCTTTACAGGCGACGATTGCTTATTCTATGAATTCTGGCGACATGCCCCTGGTTTCGGTGAACCCGGTGATGCCTTTTGCCCTTCAGGAACTGGATATTCGGGGGGAGTGCACGCCGAATATGTGGGCATGGATACGAAACAACGATAAGGCTGCAAAGACAGGTTTAACTCCAAAGCTGGATATCGATATATGTGATGATCAGGGCAATATTTGTGTTCGTATCAAAGGATTCTCAACAAGGGTGCTGGAAGGGGAGCTTGAGGCCAGCAGTCGGTCTAATGCGGCTACACAGGAGGCAATGGTACAAACGCCTGTCGGAAATATACATCTTGTGCCAGCATGGGAGGCCGTTCCGGTAGAGAATGGAACATGGCAGGCGCATGATTCCGATCATGTGATCTATGTTGGTGGGGAAGAGAATAGGAGCATGATTCAACAGATGTACCCGCGGGTGCATTTTTTTGATTTGAATCCAGCAGATACGATATCAGAAATTGCTGCAAAACTAGAAACTTTCGGCATAGTTGATCATATCGTGTGGGTTGCTCCTGCAGGTCCGTCATCTTCCCTGGAAGATGAAAAACTGATTGAACGACAGGAGCATGGCGTTATCCCATTGTTCCGCTTGATTAAGGCGTTCATTGGATTGGGTTATTCTGCCCGCGCCTTGGGATGGACAGTGATCACATTTGACACGCAGAGGGTTAACGAATCTCGCAAGGTCGATCCTTCGCATGCCGGCATTCACGGTCTGGTAGGTTCAATGGCAAAAGAATATCCGAGCTGGAATATCCGAATTATCGATTTGGAGGCCGGCCGTCCGTGGCCTGTATCCGATATATTCGCTCTCCCTGCTGATCGGCGTGGACACCCTTGGGTGTACCGGAAACAGCAGTGGTACCGGCAGCAGCTTGTACCATTGAATACTCCTGCAATGGTGAAATCAAGCTTTAGGCAGGGTGGCGTATATGTCGTAATTGGAGGAGCTGGCGGTATCGGCAAGGCATGGAGCGAGTATATGGTTCGTGCTTATGGAGCCTATGTGGTATGGGTCGGCCGCAGACAGATGGATGAACATATCCAGGCGGATATGGATAGAATCGCTCGTTTTGGACCCAGACCCGTCTATATCTCAGCAGATGCAACCGATTATGAAGAACTCAGAGCAGCTTATGAAAAAATAAAGCAGACATATTCGCGAATTAACGGCGTCGTGCATTCGGCGATGGTGCTGTCGAATCGAAGTCTCCTGGACATGGAAGAGGATCAATTCAGATCAGGGCTATCGGCCAAGATTGACGTGACCGTACGGATGGCCCAGGTTTTCCGTAAGGAATCATTGGATTTTGTTATGTTCTTCTCTTCCTTGATCGCTTTCATTAAGAATCCAAAACAGAGCCACTACGCAACAGGCTGTACGTTCAAGGATGCGTTCGCACATCGGCTTTCGCATGAATGGCCGTGCAAGGTGAAGGTGATGAATTGGGGGTATTGGAGCAGCGATGACGCTTCTGCTTCAGAGGATGTACAACAGCTGTCCCGGATCGGGATGGGACTCATTGAGCCTGAAGCTGGCATGAGAGCTTTGGAACGATTGGTTTCCATTCCGATTCATCAAATGGCGATGATTACAACGACCAAACCTCTTATCGTGGAAGGCATGAATCCTAAAGAGCGCATCGATATCCGATCGGATAGCATACCGTCAGTGATCAACAAAATTAGGGACTATAATTCGGGAACAGCAGATCGGCTCCAGAACATGAATGAGGCCCAGAGTTTAAATAAGGAAATGATCAGCCTTCTATTAAGAATGCTGCTAAGTGAGCTATCGTCAATGGGATTATTGGAAAAGGATACGAAGTCAGCCGAGAGCAAAGCCCATATTGGAATCATCCCAATGTACCAAAAGTGGTTTGAGGAAAGCTTGCGCGTCCTTGTGCAGCATCACTCCCTCTATCAGGATGGTGAAATGTACAAAGTAACCGATCCGTTATCCGTTGATAAAGCCTTGTTATGGAAGGAATGGGAACTGAAGAAAGTCGAATGGCTGGAAGATCCGAGTCTAAAGGCATGGATGACATTAGCTGAAGAGGTCATGCTTGCATTGCCTGAAATTCTGACAGGTAAACGCCTGGCCACCGATATTATGTTTCCGAATTCCTCCATGAACCTAGTGGAGGGCATCTATAAAAATAATCCCATCGCCGATCATTTCAATGAAGTTCTTGCCGATACCTTATTGGCCTATATGGAGGAACGGATCAACGAATCTCCTGCCGTTAAAATCCGGATCATTGAAATTGGTGCCGGCACGGGAGGAACGAGCAGCAGGCTTTTCCAAAAACTAAAGCCTTACAGTGATTATATCGAGGAGTATTGCTACACCGATATTTCCAAAGCGTTTTTATTATTTGCTGAGAAGGAGTACGGTCCGCACAATCCCTTTTTGACTTATAAAATATTGAATGTTGATGCGCCCGTTGCCGGCTCGGACACCCCTATGGGTGAATTCGATATAGCTATTGCAACAAATGTGCTTCACGCGACCCGAAATATCCGCCAAACTTTACGCAATACCAAATCCGTCCTGGAAAAGAACGGTTTGATTCTAATCAATGAGCTGAGCGATAACCGATTATTTACGCACTTAACCTTTGGACTCCTGGAAGGTTGGTGGCTTTATGAAGATGCACCTTTACGCATTCCTGGTAGTCCGGGTCTGTATCCCGAAACCTGGAAGGACGTGTTGGAGTCCGAAGGCTACGAAGCGGTTTTTTTTCCGGCAAAAGAGTCTCATGAATGGGGACAGCAGATCATTGCGGCAAGTAGTAACGGGGTGGTCCGAGTGAAACAGGTGCCCCATTCAGACAGAGCCGATGCAGAGGTCAAACGCACGTTTAATGCCAAACCATTTGATACAAGGGACGGGTTAGAAACGATTGCCGCAGTGGAAGAGCAGCCTCGAGTTAAGAACGTTGCCGCTAAACAGGCCAGCACGGTTATGACCGAACAGATGCTGGAAGATCATGTGAAGGAGACCATCATTGAGAAGCTTTCCGAGGCATTAAAAGTAAATAGGAACGAAATCGAATTGGAGGAGTCCTTTGCCGATTATGGTCTGGATTCCATTATCGGGGTTCATCTGGTACAAGTCCTTAATCAAGCCTTACGCATCGAACTCGATACCACGAGCCTCTTTGATTACAGTTCTGTTAAGCAGCTTACAGCTTATATTTTATCGGATCACAGGGATGCAGTCGCTGGCCTGCTTGGGCAGAATCTAAACAAACCAGTCGTCTCTGATGACAATCGGCGGGATATACCTGAACTAGGTGAAGCAGCATCGCCATCTTATTCCAGCCGGTTTATCGATAAGGCTTCTATATCAGGAAGGCAAGCACCTGATCTCGTTAAGCATGAGGTCTCTCCTATGACACCCATGAACAAAGAACCGATTGCCATTATCGGAATGAGCGGAAAGTATGCTAAATCAGCTAACGTGAACGAGCTATGGACGCACTTGTCCAACGGAGCAGAACTTATTGGAGAGTCTCCGCGTTGGGATCTCTCGGCACATTATCCGAAAGTGGCCCAGTATTGCGATCGCGGAGGTTTTGTAGAGAATATTGATCAGTTTGACCCATTCTTTTTTAATATTAATGGTCTGGAAGCCAGCTATATGGATCCTCAGCAAAGGATATTTATGGAGGAATGCTGGAAGGCACTGGAGGACTCAGGTTATGCCGGATCCAGGATTCAGGGACGCCATTGCGGCGTTTATGTCGGCTGCCTTGGAGGTGCGGGCGATTATCAACAGCTCTTCGGAGATGATGCGCCGGCGCAAGCATTCTGGGGCATAGCTGGATCGGTCATTCCGGCACGGATTGCGTATTATCTTGATCTCAAGGGACCGGCCATCGCCATTGATACGGCCTGTTCCAGCTCATTAGTCGCCGTCCATATGGCATGTCAGGGGTTATGGTCAGGCGAGACGGAAATGGCATTGGCTGGAGGCGTGTTTATCCAGTCTACGCCATGGTACTATTTGAGCACCAACAAAGCGGGAATGCTTTCGACAACGGGCCACAGCTATACTTTTGACGAGCGTGCTGACGGATTTATCCCGGGTGAAGGGGCGGGCGTTCTAGTACTGAAGCGTCTTCAGGAAGCGATACATGACGGAGATCATATTTATGGAGTCATTCGCGGATCGGGAATGAACCAGGACGGAACGACGAACGGCATAACGGCGCCAAGCGCCGTCTCTCAGGAACGCCTGGAACGAAACGTATATGATGCCTTCCAAATTGATCCCGGCGACATACAGGTTATAGAAGCTCATGGAACGGGCACGAAGCTGGGAGACCCCATTGAGTATCAGGCACTAACGAAGGCTTTTAGAAATTATACCGACAACAAAGAGTACTGCGCGATCGGCTCGATCAAGACCAACATCGGGCATGCGGCCCATGCGGCTGGCGTCGCGGGAATCATTAAGGTTTTGCTGTCTTTGAAGCATAAGCAAATTCCGCCTACGCTAAATTTTGAAACGGGGAATTCGAATATTCAGTTTAAGGACAGCCCCTTTTATGTAAATACGAGCCTCAGGGATTGGGAGAAAGGAAGGAGTGGTAAAAGACGAGCAGCCGTGAGCTCCTTCGGATTCAGCGGAACTAACGCCCATATTGTTATAGAAGAGGCACCGGAACTAACAGGGAGTCATACCGACAAACCGGGATATCTGATTGTGTTATCTGCACGAACGCCTGAGCAGCTGCGCAAGCAGGCGAATCAACTGCTGGATTTCTGCCAAGATGACAGGCAAGCAGACTGCGGAAACCTTAGCTATACCTTGTTGGCGGGAAGAAAGCACTTTAACAACCGCTTAGCCTGCGTAGCTCGGAGCTTGGATGAGTTAATGACATTCCTTAGTAAATGGCTGGCCAGAAGCAAGGTACCACAGGTTTATGTGTCGGAACTGAATGAAAATGATCGTCGGGAACAGCCTTCCTTAAAGCGATACGGAAACCAATGCATCCAGGAATGCCATTTGGTCGAACCCACCGAATATGTGGAGCGGCTAACAACGATTGCTGAGTTATATATTCAAGGATATGGGCTTGATTATGAAGCGTTGTTCTCGAATGAACGCTATACCATCATATCTCTGCCAACCTATCCCTTTGCGACTGAACGCTATTGGGTACCGGATAAAAAAGGCAAAGGCAGCTCTTCTATTGAATCAGCCCCACAAGGGCAGGCCATGCTGCACCCTCTGCTTCATCAGAACACATCGGATCTTTCGGGAGTCCGCTACAGCTCGACTTTTAACAGAGACGAACCTTTACTGGCTTCAACTGATGTCTCAGGAAGGAATACACTCTCGGGGATGATATATGTGGAGATGGCCAGGAAAGCAGCGGAGTTATCGGGGGGAGTTTTCCTTGACGCCCATGAAGAGATTCAGATCAAGGATGTGGTTTGGTCCCAACCGGTTGAATTTGTGGAAGAAGACTTGCAGCTCCATATTGATATCTTCCCGGATGCGGGAGACCTTTCATATGAAATCTACAGTACAGCGGACAAGAATAGCATAGATCCGGTTATACACAATCAGGGACGGGTGTTGACAACGGCCCTTCAAAGCAAGGCATTGCGGGCTGATATGAGTCTTGTACAGGCACAATGCAATGTGAAATATTTCTCGAAGTTTGAGTGGTACAAGGTATATGTGGAAGCAGGAATAATTCATAGTCCTCAACAGCAAGTGGTAGAGGAGATGTTTATCGGACACCACCAGCTGCTCGCGAAGCTTTCAATGCATTCTGCTTTTCGGGATTCATCCCATCATTTCATATTGCATCCAAGTCTAACCGAGGCTGCTATGCAAGCGACGATAGGCCTCTTGCCAGATTGGGATGAGCAAATGGGTAGCGGAATCGTGAGTTCTGCACAACCGCTATCCTTGCAGGAGGTTCATATGATCGGTAAGCCAACGCCATTGTCATGGGTTCACGTACGAAACAGTGCGTATGGCGTTCAGGGGACAAATATCAAAGTTGATATTGACTTCTACGATCATCACGGAGCGTTATACGCAACCATGAAAGGACTTACAGCGCGATTGGAGAGCAACGGACAGCATACCGTAAAACACGCAAAGGTTGGAGGAGGATTACAAATATGAGAAATCAGGATGCTCTTTCAAGTTCAAAAGGCTCAGTTTCTGCTTCAGGGGTCCAGATGTTTACACCGATCTATAAAGAAACAGAGACCATGAATGGTCGGAATCCGTCGAGTTATGTCCGGCATCTAGCCATCTTTTGTGAGATGGATCATTCAACCTTCGAAAGTCTACAGAGCGGGCTGACAGGCATCGAGTGCCTGATGCTTCAGTCACCTTCTTACCTGGAGATCAATCAACGCTTCCAATCCTATGCACAGCAGTTTCTTGACCTCGTAAAAACGATAATGGAACAGAAAGTGACCGGCGAGGTGCTTATTCAACTTGTGGTGCCGGTTCAGGGTGAGCAGAAGCTGTTCACCGGACTTTACGGCCTCCTACGAACAGCCCGTATGGAAAACCCGCGATTAAGCGGTCAACTGATAGAAATAGAACCGGACGTAGAGGCATCAATACTCGTGCAAATGCTTAACCGCAGCAAGGGGTTGGCAGTAGATATCATACGCTTTGATCAAGAAAAAAGGTGGGAGGCAGGGTGGAATGAAGTTATTGTTCCGCCGGTGGAGGTGAGCATTCCATGGAAAGACAACGGGGTTTATCTGATTACCGGAGGCGCAGGTGGACTCGGACTCCTGTTTGCGGAAGATATTATCCGGCGAGTTAACGCTCCAGTATTGATTCTTACCGGTCGTTCTGTCCTATCTATGGATAAAGAAGCCAAACTTCATGAGATGAGAGCAACAGGAGCCAGAATCGAATATAAACAAACGGATGTGTCTCTTAAGGATCAGGTAGAACTCCTGATTCATGACATCCTGGAGGAATTCGGAAGCCTGCATGGGATCATCCATGGTGCAGGTGTCGTTTGTGACAATTTCATACTTAAAAAGACCGGGGATGAATTGGAGCAAGTGCTGAATCCCAAAGTGTCAGGGACGACATATCTAGATTCGGCCACCAAGGATTTGCCGCTGGATTTCTTTATTTTCTTCTCGTCGATCGCGGGCTGTTTCGGCAATCCGGGACAAGCGGATTATGCTGCTGCCAACGCATATATGGATGCCTATGCGGCGTATAGAAACGGTCTCGTAGCAACCGGACTGCGTCAAGGCCAATCGTTGTCCATCAACTGGCCATACTGGAAGGATGGCGGAATGGAAGTTGATGAAATAACGGAGAAATCGATGATGCAAAGCTGGGGAATGATGGCTCTGGACACGAAAACCGGTATACAGGCTATGCATCAAGCACTGGCTTCCGGTCATGATCGAGTCCTCATCGTGTCAGGTCAAGTAGATCAGATCAGAGAGAGGCTGCTACCCGGTCCCACTCCTAAATCAGCAGCTTCTGAACCGACGAAGCGTCACCAAGTCGATGAGGGCTTGTTAAGAGACAGAACGGGCCGTCAACTCAAAGTCCTCTTTGGAGAAGTGACACAACTCGAGGTTACCCAATTACATGTGAATGAACCCCTTGAGAGTTATGGAATCGACTCGATCATGATCAACCAATTGAATGCAAAAATGGCAGTGATCTTCGGGGAGCTTTCCAAAACATTGTTCTACGAGTACCAGACATTAGGTGAAGTCCTTGATTATCTGACTGCCGAACACACGGAACGATGTGTGTGGTGGACAGGGCTGGGAGAGCAGAGTGAGGAGGGATCTGCAAGACCATCGGTGGATCCTCGTTCCGGTGAACCTTTTCCTGTTCTCGTTTCATTCCGTAAAGAGAAGAACCGTTCTACCCGCTCTCCAATCCATAAACCTGAGCTCAAATCGCGAGAACCCATTGCTATTATCGGTATAAGCGGACGTTATCCTTCTGCCCGCAATCTCAACGAATATTGGGAGAATCTTAAGGCAGGCAAAGATTGTATTACCGAAATACCTGGTGACCGCTGGCCGATGGAAGACTTCTTCGATTCGGATCCACAGGAAGCAGTGGCGCAAGGCAAGAGCTATAGTAAATGGGGAGGGTTTTTAGAGGGATTTGCGGATTTTGACCCTTTGTTTTTCAATATTTCTCCCCGTGAAGCCATGATGATGGACCCTCAAGAGCGCTTGTTCATCGAGTCCTGTTGGGAAGCGTTAGAAGACGCGGGTTATACGCGAAAGCAGCTGGCGATCAAGCATAACCGCCGGGTAGGCGTTTTTGCCGGGATCACGAAGACGGGTTACGATCTGTACGGCCCCGGTTTATGGGAGCAGGGGGAACATGTTAACCCGTACACCTCCTTTAGCTCAGTTGCCAACAGAGTTTCGTACTATCTGAATTTACAAGGACCCAGCATGCCGATTGATACGATGTGCTCATCCTCTCTGACCGCGATTCACGAAGCCTGTGAGCATCTTCATCTGGGAGAATGTGAAATGGCGATCGCAGGCGGTGTGAATCTATACTTGCACCCTTCCAATTATCATTGGCTTAGCGTTCAACAAATGCTCTCGAAGGATGGCAGATGCAAAAGTTTTGGCCAGGGCGCAAACGGATTCGTTCCTGGTGAAGGCGTGGGGATCGTTCTTCTGAAACCTCTGTCACGTGCAATTGCAGATGAAGATCAGATTCATGCCGTGATTAAAAGCACCAGTACGAATCATGGCGGTAAAACCAACGGCTATACTGTACCCAATCCTGTAGCGCAGGGAGATCTCGTCCGTGCTGCACTGGATAAAGCAGGAATAAATGCAAGAGCGGTCAGTTATATCGAAGCGCACGGAACAGGAACCGATCTCGGCGACCCCGTTGAAATAACAGGGCTTACCCAAGCATTCTCCATAGATACAGGGGATACTGGGTTTTGCTCCATCGGTTCAGCCAAATCCAATATCGGCCATTTGGAAGCGGCAGCCGGCATGGCCGGTCTAACCAAAATCGTCTTGCAAATGAAGCATAAGATGCTGGTACCCAGTCTGCATGCCAAAGAACTGAATCCGAACATTAACTTTGCCAACACGCCTTTTGTCGTCCAGCAATCGCTTCAGGAATGGCAAAAACCGGTGATTCATATGGATGGAGAGCTTATAGAGTTTCCTAGGATAGCGGGTGTCTCGTCCTTTGGAGCAGGCGGTTCCAATGCCCATGTCATCTTGGAAGAATATACGCCTGAGGAGACGTATCGCCCGGCCCCGTCTTCTCAAGATGGTCTTCCTGTGGTTGTTCCGTTGTCAGCCAAAAACCAATCATGCCTTAACGAGAAAGTGAAACAGCTTTTGGAGATGATGGCTGAGGAGATTTTATCGGATAGTCAGCTCCTTGATATGGCTTACACTCTTCAGGTTGGGCGAGAAGGCATGGAAGAACGGATTGCAGTCGTTGCGGAATCGATTCAAGATCTTCGAGCTAAGCTAACACGTTATGTGACGGGACACAACGATATTGATGGACTCTACAGGGGACAGATGAAGCAGGGTAAAGAGCAACAGAGTATAGAAGAAGCGGATTCATCGATGGAGAAGCTGGTACTGGAGCGGAATTTTCATAGCATCGCCATGATTTGGGTTCAAGGCCTGCGCGTGGATTGGAATATCCTGTATAGGAATGGCGTTAAACCACGCCGTCGAAGTCTGCCCATCTATCCCTTTGCGAGGGAACGATATTATATTGCAGAGCATCAGCTGATTAAAGAAGGCGTTGTTTCATCAACCCGGAAGTCGCTCGTGGATTCTGCGAATGCGAATGAGTCTGCAAGGATGGAGATGGATGGAAGCTCCAAGGAAACAATCCACGCGGCAAGTCATCGAAGTGCTGTGTCAGGTAAAGGCTGGCGAAGAGAAATGAGAGGCATGAGCACGAAGCAGTGCATTGAATGGGATTTGAAGGAGCAGATCGGTATATTGCTCCAAATTCAGAAGGGTAGGCTGGACAGCGAAATCAATCTTGCTGACTTTGGCTTTGACTCCATAAATTTAACCCATTTGGCGACCAGGCTGTCTAAGCATTATGGGGTGGAACTAACACCTTCGGTATTCTTCGGTCATTCCACGATAAGTAAAATAACGGAGTATTTGATGAAGGAGCACCAAGAAGCACTTGCCGAGTTTTACTATGAGGCTGACGAGCACAGGCCTGCAAAGATCGCTCCCCAAGCACGCCCCATCGCGCAGGCAAAGATGAAGCTAAGCAGCAACCTATCTGATGATGCCCATGAGCCCATCGCCGTTATCGGCATGAGCGGACGATTTCCGGAAGCGAGAAACGTTGAAGAAATGTGGACGATTCTGACCGAGGGAAGGAACGCAGTGAGAGAAATTCCCGCTGATCGGTTTGATTGGCGTCATTATTACAGTCCCTCAGACAAGGATCCTCACAAGACAGACAGTAAATGGTGCGGTTGTATCCCGGGCGTTAGCGAATTCGATCCGTTATTTTTCGAGATCTCACCTAAGGATGCGGAATCAATGGATCCGCGGCAGCGCTTATTGCTCCAGGAAGCCTGGAAGGCGTTGGAGCATGCTGGCTACGGAGACAAAAAAATCAGAGCTGGGAAAATTGGCATGTTTGTGGGTGCTGAGCAAGGGGATTACCAGCAGCTAGTTAGAGGAGAGGCAGGGATTACCTCCAACCATAATGCTATTCTGGCGGCAAGGCTGTCCTATTTTCTGAATTTGAATGGTCCGGTACTCACGGTGGATACGGCATGTTCTTCTGGGCTGGCCGCAGCACACCAAGCTTGTTTCAGCCTTCGCAATGATGAGTGTGATACGGCCATTGCTGCCGGTGTCAATCTGATGCTTACTCCAGACCCGTATGTTGGAATGAGTCAGGCCGGGATGCTCTCCAGGGATGGTACATGCTTTGCATTTGATAAACGGGCGAACGGGCTTGTTCCTGGAGAAGCGGTCACCGTGGTTGTGCTCAAGCGTTTATCCAGGGCAGAGGCCGATGGGGATTCGATCTTGGCGGTGATCCGCGGCAGCAGTATTAACTATGACGGCAAAACAAACGGAATCACGGCTCCGAGCGGAGTTGCGCAAACCGAGCTTGTGAAAGCCGTTTATGAACAGTCTCGTGTTAACCCGGGTGATGTTGAATATGTCGTAACACACGGGACCGGAACGAGGCTGGGGGATCCGGTAGAGGTAAACGCCCTTCAAGATGCATTCAAAGCCTATACGGATAAACAAGGATATTGCGCGATTACTTCCAATAAAACGAATTTTGGGCACACCTTCGCCGCTTCTGGGTTAGTCAATATGATCAATCTGATACAAGCTTTCCGTCATGAAACGATTCCTGCAAGCCTGAATTTTGAGCAAGAGAATGATTTTATCCATTGGACGGAAAGTCCTTTTTATGTCAATATATCGAATAAACCCTGGCCAGCCAGCGGAATTAAAAAACGTCTGGGTGCCGTAAGTGCGTTCGGAATGAGCGGAACGAACGTTCATATGGTTTTGGAGAGCTACGTTACAGCTTCCGTAGAAGAGCCAACAGGCATTCCCCCTTATCATTTGCTTACGTTCTCTGCCAAAACGAAGGAAGCAATGGAAGAGAAGATTCAAGATATGGTTGTCATGCTAGGAAAAGCGGATGCATCACAGGAATCGTTGAGCAAAATAAGTTATACCTTGTTGGAAGGACGACAGCATTTTAACCATCGTATAGCAGTTGTTGCTGGGGATAAACAGGACGCAGAATATATATTATCGGCAAACGGGGATACCTTACGTCTGCCCAATCGCTTTGCTGGAAAAGTGCCACGTGATTTTGAAGGCCAACCTTTGATCCAGCAGTACGTCAACGATCTACTGAGATCTGCCCAATCTCTGAAGGAAGATCCGGATAAATACCGAGAAGCACTCTATGCATTAGCTGATCTGTACTGCCAAGGGTATGAGATCAGCGGCGAAGGTTTATATGACGGTGCATTGGCCCAGCTGACAGAGCTCCCGACTTATCCATTCGCCAGAGAGCATTATTGGGCATCTGTCCAAGACGCGACCGCTGGCGTTCCAAATACGAAACCCGGGCGCTTCCGAATCATAAACAGGCCCCGAAGAGATGCACATCATTGGCCTTCTGTGGGACAAGATCAGCTTCGAATAACAGAAGGTGCGGCGCCGCAAGAAGCTAACGAATTGATGACATTTGAAGAGGTCTGGGAAGAAGAGGCTTTAGAGGATATCCATAACGCCGATTTAAAGACGCTGGTTTGTTTCCTAACCGAAGAGGAGAGCAAACAGATTGTTACGGACAAAGCCACAGCCTTGGATGGAGACATGCAGGTTATTTTTGTTTCGCAAAGTACCGTCTTTGACAAGAAATCCAGGCATGATTACCGTATTCCCGTGATGAATAGGGATTCATATGTACAGGTGCTGTCGAGTATCCGCGAGGATTTCAAAGAAATCGATGCCGTGCTGTATTTATGGCCAATTGAAGATGCTGCGTACATCAAAGATTATTCCAGCATCGTGCATTTGGTTCAGGCTATCGCTGCCGCAAAATTAAAACCGAAGCAGTTGTTGCTTGCCGGCCAATTCGAGAATCCGATTGAGCGATGTTATATGGAATCATGGATTGGCTTTGAGCGATCTTTAGGTCTCGTACTGCCAAATGTTCGCGTAAGTGTCGTTTCCATTGAGTTGCAGGCACGGTTGCGAAAGGAGTCTCTGATCGTCCCGATTGAGAAGCTGTGGACGGAACTTCAAGCAAACCAATCAGGAAGTGTACTGTATCAGGACGGTAAACGATATATTTGCCGAGTCAAGCCCACCATGCTGGAGATTGATTCTATCATGTTGAAGCGAGGGGGAACCTACCTGATTACCGGTGGATGTGGCGGCTTGGGGCTTCTTTTTGCCAGACATATCGCAAGCCGGTATGCTGCGAATTTAATCCTTACAGGCAGATCCCCGATGAATGATGAAATACGGGCCGGCATCAAGGAGCTGGAGGACCTGGGCAGTCAAGTTCTATATGTCCAATCCGATATTTGTGACGTGGAACATATGCGTGAAGGTTTGGTCGCTGCAAAGGCTCGTTTCGGACCTATACATGGGGTTATTCATGCGGCCGGCATGTCAAGCCGTCAACATATACTTGAAAAAGTGTTGGAAGATTTCCATGCAGTGCTCGCTCCTAAAGTGGAAGGAACACTCGCACTGGATGAAATACTTCAGGATGAGCAGCAGTTGGAATTTATCTGTTATTTCTCATCCACCTCGGCTGTGATTGGCGATTTTGGTTCATGCGACTACGCCATTGGAAACCGGTATCAGATGGCATATGCGCGACATCGGAACGAACAGAACCGGGCCGGTCGATCCATCGTGATCAATTGGCCGCTTTGGAAGGAAGGCGGCATGGGCTTTGAGGATCAGGATAATACCAAGATGTATTTGAAATCCAGCGGTCAGCGCTTGCTGGAGACTGAAGAGGGCTTACAGATATTTGAGCGCATTCTTTCTCACAGTCTTTCGCAGCATCTGGTGCTGGTTGGTCAGCGAAGCCGGGTGCATCGATTCCTGGGGCTGGCCAACAACGAGAATTCATTTGAAGCAAATAGACAAACACCAAATACCGTAAATGCGAACGCTGCTCAAGGCAAGGGATGGCGGAATGAAATGAAGGGATTGAGCCTTGCGCAGCGCCTGGAATGGGATATGAAGGAAATCGTAAGCGAGCTCCTTAAGATCCCTCGCGATAAGCTGGATTTAGACGAAAATTTGGCGGAATTCGGCTTTGATTCCATCAATCTTGCACAATTTGCCAATGTGCTGACCGGGCATTATGACTTGGATATCACACCTTCGTTATTCTTCGGACAATCCACGATCGGAAAATTAATCGATTATTTTTTGAAAGAGCATAACGAAATGATGACTGAATTTTATCGAGAAAGTCAGATCGTAGATACGGAATCGCCAAACTTCCCAGACACAGCTGCAGCTGAGCCAAAAGCTTTCAAGAGAGCGAGGGTGCAGGAACGAATAGCCTCATCATCAAACCTCCATGAGCCTATTGCGATCATTGGCATGAGCGGACGGTTTCCGGAAGCCCGAAACATCGATGAGATGTGGACGATCCTGGCGGAAGGCAAAAGTGCCGTGTCGGAAGTTCCTGCCGAGAGATTCGATTGGCGGCGATATTATGGGGATGGCGAGCAGGAATCAACGCCAATCCATTGCAAATGGTGCGGAACCATTCCGGGCGTCCGTGAATTTGATCCGATGTTTTTTGAGATTTCGCCTAATGAAGCGAAAACGATGGATCCGAGACAGCGGCTTTTGCTTCAGGAATCCTGGAGGGCGCTGGAAGATGCCGGGTATGGGGAGGACAAGCTTGGCGGATGCAAGATCGGGATGTTTGTTGGAGTCGAAGATGGCGACTATCATCTGCTTGTGAAAGACAAAGGGAGTATAACCTCTAACCATAATGCTATTCTGGCAGCGAGATTATCGTATTTTCTGAACTTGACCGGGCCGAATATGGCCATTAATACAGCATGTTCATCGGGACTGGTTGCAGCTCATCAAGCGTGTATGAGCCTACGTAATGGAGAGTGCGACGCGGCCATCGTGGCAGGAGTCAATCTTCTGCTTACACCCAATGCATACACTGGCATTAGTCAGGCTGGGATATTATCTGCAGACGGCAAGTGTTATGCGTTTGACCAACGGGCTAACGGAACGGTTCCCGGTGAAGCTGTTACCGCTTTGGTATTCAAACGCTTGTCACAAGCCGAAGCGGATGGGGACCCTATACATGCGGTGATTCGCGGAAGCGGAGTTAATTATGATGGGAGAACCAATGGGATCACAGCTCCCAGCGGAATTGCCCAAACCAATCTGTTGAAAGAAGTTTACCATCAATATCAGATCAATCCAGCAGAAATAGAGTACATTGTAACCCATGGCACCGGGACAAAATTGGGCGACCCAGTAGAAATTAATGCCTTGAATGAAGCGTTTAAAGCGCATACGGAGAAACAGGGGTACTGCGCGCTTACCTCTTCCAAGACGAATTTCGGCCATGCTTTTGCGGCTTCCGGACTGGTAAGCCTGATTAATCTCGTGATGTCCCTGCGTCATGAAATGATTCCGCCAAGTCTTAATTTTGTGCAAGAGAACGATTATATCCAATGGGCGGACAGCCCGTTCTATGTGAACAAGAAAGCGAAGGCTTGGAGTCAAGCTAACGGAGCATCCCTAAAAGGAGCCGTCAGCGCTTTCGGAATGAGCGGAACTAACGCGCACATGGTTGTCGAGAGTTATTCGAGGAAAAAAGTTGCTGTGTCCACGGAGCGACCGCCGTACTATGTGCTTGCACTTTCAGCCAAAACGAAAGAAGCGCTCGAGGAAAAAATCCGGGATATGCTTCATGCACTCGTTAATGAGAAGTGGGGTGAAGAGGACCTTCAGCATATCAGCTATACGCTGCTGAATGGCCGCGTTCATTTCAGTTATCGCTGTGCCGTTGTCATACAGGATTTAAGTGATGCTGTGTATGTAATGAAACAGGCTGGGAACCGCGAGAAAGTGCCGAATCTTTTCGAAGGCAGGGTTCCCCGCGATTTTACCGGACAAAAAGCGATGCAACTGTATATACAGGAACTGCTTGCGAAGAGCTGTACCCAGCATCTTGGCAAAAGCCAATTTCAAGACACGCTATATGCCCTGGCGGACTTTTACTGCCAAGGATATGAAATCGAGTGGGGTCAACTTTTTGGTCATGTTCGACCTTACAAGGTTAAGCTGCCGACGTATCCATTTGAACGGGAAAGCTATTGGGTGAATACTGCTGAAGCAGAATTTGGTGAGCCAACAATCAGGAGGATCGATGCCGCAGGACCTCATCCTGCAGTAGAGGCTGAGGTGTGTCCGTTAGCCGACCGCACATATGATGTGGAGATCAAAGCTGATGTTGAGATTTCATATCATTCAGGCGAAATGGATTCCGAAGCGCTGGTGTCGTCAGTTTCTGCTCAACTAAGAACCCTCTTGACGGAGGTAACCGGGATTCCCCATGACAAATTGGAGAATGCGGCCACCTTTGAAGAATTGGGACTGGATTCCCTGATGATTCATGCGTTAAATAAAAAAATCGAGCTCTGGGTTGGACAGTTAGACGCCACTCTTTTTTATACGTACAACAGCATCCAAGCATTAGCCGCTTATTTGGCACAGGAATATAATGTAGCGGTCTCCAAGCATGTGGATACGGCTGTGAATGGGGCATCTCTGAAGAACATAAAGCAGGTTGAGGAAGTGGGACCGGCCTCAAAACAACCTCCGTCAGCTCCTATTCCAGCAGCGATACCTTTAAGCCGTTCGATCTTATTAACGGATCGGCAGCCAAACGCCTCGAACGATATTGCCATTATCGGTTTAGCTGGCCGCTATCCGAAAGCAGATACGCTGCAGCAGTTCTGGAATAACCTGTACGCAGGAAAGGATTCCATTGAAGAAATTCCGGCAAGTCGCTGGTCTTTAGACGGCTTCTATGAACCGGACCGGACCAAAGCGGTAGCGAAGGGTTTAAGCTATAGCAAGTGGGGAGGCTTTTTGGATCGCATTGAATATTTCGATCCATTGTTTTTTAATATTTCGCCAAGGGACGCCATGTACATGGATCCGCAGGAACGCTTGTTTCTTGAGGTTGCCTGGGGATGTATGGAGAATGCGGGATATACCCGGGAATCGCTGAAGCGGGATGGGTATGGAAATCAAATCGGAGTATATGTCGGTGCTACTTTTAACAACTATCAGTTGTTTATGGCCGATGCTGCCGGGCAAGCCAGTAAAGAGATGTATCTGGCGACAAGCCAGATGTTCTCGATAGCAAACCGGGTGTCTTATATCATGGATTTTACAGGTCCAAGCTTGACGGTGGACACAGCATGTTCTTCATCCCTATATGCAGTTCACCTGGCTTGTGAAAGCATTCGAAATGGGCAGTCCCGGATGGCAATCGCCGGCGGTGTAAATCTTTCGCTCCATCCTAGCAAGTATATTACATTGTGCCAGGGACAATTCAGCGCCTCCGACGGAAGATGCCGCGCTTTTGGCGAAGGGGGAACAGGTTATGTGCCGTCTGAGGCGGTAGGCGCAGTCTTTTTAAAGCCTTTGCAGGAGGCAATCAAGGATCAGGATTCCATTTATGGGGTCATAAAAGGAACCGCGGTCAGTCATGCGGGCAGGACGAACGGTTATACGGTACCAAGTCCAGTGTCCCAGTCTCAGGCGATTGAAAAGGCGCTTCTCCAAAGCGGGATTGATCCAAGAAGCATCAGTTCCATTGAAGCTCACGGCACCGGAACTTCTCTCGGGGATCCGATTGAGATTAAAGGCTTGACGGATGTATTCGGCAAATATACCGGGGATATAGGATATTGCTCCATTTCTTCAGTCAAATCCAACATTGGACATGCAGAGGCAGCGGCTGGTATTGCGCAGCTTACCAAAGTGCTGCTTCAATTGAAGCATCAAACCTTAGTGAAAAATGTCATGCACGGGCATGGTTTAAATCCTAATATTGACTTTGATCGGACACCATTTGTTGTGCAGCGTGATACCGCTCATTGGAAACGTCCAACGATTCATGGACAGGAAGTTCCTCGCCGTTCCGGTATTTCATCCTTCGGTGCAGGGGGAGCTAACGCACATATCATAGTTGAAGAGTATGTCCCGGTGAACGATCCACGGGCCCGCATTGCCGTCAATTCGCAAAGTCCTGCGCTAATTCTCTTATCGGCTAAAAACGAAGACAGGCTCCGGGAAAAGGCCAGGCAGTTATTGTATGCCATTACGGAAGAACAGTTCTCTGACGGCGCGCTTGCTGATATTGCCTATACGCTTCAAGTGGGGCGTGAAGCCATGGAAGAACGATTGGCATGGATCGTAGGGTCTATGGACGATCTTAAGATGAAGTTGGAAGGATTCATTGAGGGCCGTGGTCATATCAAGGACATGTTCCGGGGACAGGTTAAACGCAATAAGGAGACGTTGTCAGTCTTCGAAGCAGATGAAGAGTTTCAGGAAGCCGTTATCAAATGGATCCAGCGTGGAAAATACGCCAAACTTCTCAATCTTTGGGTAAGAGGACTGGGTGTCAACTGGAACCAGATCTATGGAGACGTGAAGCCGTGCCGCATTAGCTTGCCAACTTATCCGTTTGCTGGTGAACCTTACTGGATTCCTGAGATCGAGAAGGATGCCAATGCAACAGAGCCTGTTGGAGTTCCCGCCGTATCGGTTGTTCATCCTTTACTTCACCGGAATACCTCCGATCTTTCGGGGCTGCGTTTCAGTTCGGTTTTTACGGGGAGCGAGTTTTTCCTAAAGGATCATGTTGTGAAGGGACAGCGGGTTCTGCCTGGAGTGGCTTATCTTGAAATGGCTCGAACGGCCGTAGAACAAATTGCCGGAGAGACGCTGGAGCAAGGTCGCACAGGAATTCGGCTTAAAAATGTCGTATGGGCTCGGCCCATTGTGGCGGAAGATCAACCGGTTCAAGTCCATTTGGATCTATATCATGAGGATAATGGTGAAATTGCCTATGAAGTATACAGTGAGCAGGAAGCGGGAGGAGAACCGGTGCTGCACAGCCAGGGAAGTGCGGAAGTATGCAGCATGAATGATCATGCTTCGTTGGATATTGAATCTCTTCTGGCTGAATGCAATCTGGACATCATTTCATCAAGCAAGATCTATGAAACCTATAGCGCAATGGGTATACAATACGGTCCAGCACATCAAGGCATACAAAAAGTCTATCTGGGCAGAGGCCAGGCGTTAGCGAAGCTGTCTCTTCCATCCGGAGTGACCGACCCAGCTGCTCCATTTACGCTGCACCCCAGCCTAATGGATTCTGCTCTGCAGGCCACCATATCCATGATGATGAGCCCAGATTCAGCGTCGACCGCTTCATTGAAGCCGGGGCTTCCTTTTGCCCTGCAGGAGCTGGAGGTTTTCGGCAGCTGTCCTTCCGAGATGTGGGCACGAATCCGGTACAGTGACGGAAATAAACCAGAGAGTAAAGTGCAGAAACTGGATATCGACCTATGTGATGTTCTGGGTAAGGTTTATGTAAAAATGAAGGGGTTTTCAACCAGGGTGCTTGACGGAGAGGTGAAATCATCGGCGGTTTCGGAAACACCTGGCACCCTCATGCTGGAACCGATCTGGAGGGACCAGCCAGCTGCTCGGATTGGCAGTGCCCCGGAGTATGCCAAACACTTGGTGTTCCTGTGTGAAATCAGTTCGGGCATGGAGCAGAGTTTAAACCATCCGTTGAGCCAGGCCCGTTGCATTACGCTGGAATCATATCAGGAACGAATAGAAGAACGGTTCATAACGTATTCGGCCCGAATCTTTGAGGAGATTCAAGCGATCCTGAGAGACAAGCCCAAAGAAAAAATCCTTATCCAGGTGTTGTCACTCTCTCAGCAGGATCGGCTGTTGTTATCGGGTATCTCCGGCTTGATGAAGGCTGCACAGTCGGAAAACTCCAAGCTGGTATGTCAATATATCGAAATAGAATCCGTTGATTCTAATATAACGGACGTACTGATGGAGAACAGTCATTATCCAATGGATCAACGGATTCGGTATCGGGACGGCAAACGTTGGGTTGCCGGATGGGATGAACTCCAAGCTGATGCTATGAAGGCGGCTGCTCCCTGGAGAGACCGAGGCATTTACCTGATCACAGGTGGTGCAGGAGGTCTTGGCATCATTTTTGCCAAAGAGATTCTCCATAAAGCGAAAGAGGCCGTATTGATTCTTACCGGACGCTCATCACTGCATGAGAGCATGCATGCCGAACTGGATGAACTGCGGGTTCTTGGAGCCAAGGTTGATTATCGACAAGTCGACGTGACAAATAAGCAGCAGGTTACTTCCTTAATTCAGAGCATTCATGAGGAATACGGAAGCCTGAACGGCATCATTCATGGGGCGGGCATTATCCGAGACAATCTAATTCTCAGAAAAGATGTCGAAGAGTTGGAAAACGTGATGGCACCCAAAGTAAGGGGACTCGTAAATCTAGACGAAGCTAGCGAAGACATTCAACTGGATTGGTTCATTGCGTTTTCTTCTGTGGCTGGGGCGACGGGGAATCCGGGACAAGCGGATTACTCAGCCGCTAACGCTTTCATGGATGCCTACGCGGAGTATAGAAATTCGCTTACGGCTTCCAGGCAAAGGCATGGACGCATGTTATCCATCAATTGGCCGCTCTGGAAAGAAGGCGGTATGCGTGTTGACGAGGAAGTCGAAAAAATCATGATGAAGAGCCTGGGTACTGTCCCAATGCAGACTTCGACAGGTATCCAAGCACTGTATCAGGGGCTTGCCTCGGGAAGGAACCAGGTGGTAGTAATGACAGGCATCCTGTCCCGAGTGAAGCCTAGAATGCTGCCTGCAGCCGCATCCGGTCAGCATGAGAACATGCCAGCGCTCGTTAAGTCAGATGATACCAGCTTGGCAGCAAGAGTAGAGACAGCCTTGGTCCAGACTGTATCCAAGCTGCTAAAGGTCAAGCTGGAAGACATCGATATGCATTCGGAGTTAAGTGAGTATGGGTTTGATTCGATCTCGCTTACGCAATTTGCCAATCATTTGAATGAGGAATACCACCTTGAACTTACACCTACCGTGTTCTTTGAATATACGACGCTGGATAGCTTTGCCGAATACTTGTTATCGGAACATCGGACTGCCTTTGATGTAAAGGCTGCATTAACCGCTGAGCAGGATATATCCGTGCCGAAGACAAGGGGGCCCAAGGAAGAAGAGATTCCCTTGAGAAAATCACGTTCTCGCCCGGCAAGGATGGCAGTCCGGTCTGAGTCGCCGTCTCCGGACCCGGAGGCCACCGATTCTGAATCTGAGCCAATTGCGATTGTGGGCATCAGTGGCCTGTTTCCGATGGCAAAGGATGTGGATGAATTTTGGAAGAATATCGTGGAGGGCAAGGACTGTATAACGGAAATACCGAAAGAGCGCTGGGATTGGAGAGAATGCTTGGACGATGATTCTGATGACGAAGAGCAAACCAGTCTGAAATGGGGGGGCTTTATTGAAGGCGTGGAAGAGTTTGATCCGTTGTTTTTCGGTATTTCTCCGAGAGAAGCCGAAATGATGGATCCCCAACAGCGTCTCCTGCTGACTCAGGTTTGGAAGGCGGTTGAAGATGCCGGCATTTCGCCGAGCAAGCTCTCGCAACAGCCTACAGGCGTTTTCGTAGCTGCTGGCCCAGGCGATTATATGAACATCACTTCGATTTCACAAGGAAATCCCCAAGCGATGACCGGCGTGGTCCCGTCCCTGATTCCAAACCGCATTTCATATGCATTAAACTTGCAAGGTCCCAGTGAATACTACGAAACAGCTTGTTCTTCTACATTGGTAGCGTTACATCGAGCGATCCGATCCATATATAACGAAGAATGCGAACAAGCAATTGTAGGCGCTGTAAATCTGCTGATTTCTCCTATAGGCTTCATAGGCTTTGATGCTATGGGATATCTAAGCCCAGATGGAAAAGCTAAATCCTTTCAGTCCAACGCGGACGGATTTGTTCGGAGCGAAGGTGTTGGTGCAATCATCATCAAGCCATTGTCGAAAGCGATTGAGGACAATAATTTAATTTATGCCGTAATTAAAGGGACCGGCGTGTCCCATGGGGGCAAGGGAATGTCATTGACCTCGCCCAATGCGGCAGGGATGAAGGCTGCCATGGCCCAAGCATTTAAAGGCACGGGTGTTAACCCCCGGACGATATCCTACATTGAAGCCCATGGTATCGCGTCGCCTATCGCCGACGGCATCGAAGTCAATGCATTGAAGGCGGGTTATCAGGAGATAGCGTCTAACGATCCATCCCCATCTGGTTCTTTGGGAGAGAGCGCTTGTTATATCAGCACGCTGAAGCCTTCACTGGGTCATGGGGAAGTTGCCTCAGGCATGGCTTCGTTGATCAAGTCCATTCAGGCGATAAGACACAAACTTATCCCTGGAGTGAAACGATTTACGAGTCCGAGTCAGCATATTTCGCTGGAGGGAAGTCCGCTTCGAATTTCTGCAGAGCATCATGAATGGGAGCCGTTAACCGATGTGCATGGTAAGGTGCTCCCGCGACGTGCGGCGATAAACAGTTATGGCATCGGCGGTGTGAACGCTCATGTCATCCTGGAAGAGTATGTTCCGGCAGATGCCGGTAAGCATCAGGAACCTTCGAGGAAACCTCAGATCGTAGCTCTCTCGGCAAAAAGTACAGAGCGACTGGAAGAATATGCTCGACACATGCTTGAATATGCAGAACGTGTGCCGGAATTCTCTTTATCCGATTTCGCATTCACCTTGCAGATAGGCAGAGAACAGATGGAATCCCGGCTGGCTTTCGTTGCAAGTTGTCGCGAGGAGCTGATTAGTGGTTTCAGGCAATTCCTGAAACCATCGCAAGTCCTCCCGATGGCGAAAGATTCGCATCCTGTCATTTTTACAGGAGAGACAGTCAATTCCAAGCCCAAAATGGATTCGGATGCCGTTCTAACATTATTTGCGGATAACAACCTGAATGATATTGCTCTCCAATGGACAAGAGGCGGCATATTTCCATGGGAAACACTTCACGATGCAAAAGAGGTTCGTAGAATGTCACTGCCTGTCTATCCGTTTGAGAGGAGAAGGTGCTGGCCCGATCTTGATAGCGAGAGTGCACGAGAGATCCATGAGGGACAGGTTAAACGTGCAGCTTCAACCCATCGTTTAACAGAAACCACATCGGTTATGGCGGAGACGGACCCTAATGTAAGCAGCCGTGTTATCGAGATCGTATCGAAAATACTGGGAATGGCACCCTCTGAGATGAATCCGGACCGGCCTTTGGATCAATATGGGCTTGACTCCATTCTATTGATGCAGCTTTTGCAGCAATTGCAGAATCAGTTGGCCCCGGCGGTGGATCTCATTAAACTTCAGGAATGCAGGACCTTTCTGGATATCATTACAATGATCGAATCGCTGAGCAAAGTGGATGGATCACGAAGTATCAGCCGACAAAGTAAGTCCGAAGTGCCCGGGAGTTGGCCGCAGTTTCCCGAGCTAATCCTTCTTAACAATGGCTCACAGGGATCGCCCGTATTTTGGTTTCATGGCGGCTTGGGTGGCGTGGAAATGTATCAAAAGCTCGCGCAAAAGAGCGAGCGGCCATTTTACGGCATCCAGGCAAGAGGGTGGTTAACTGATCGATCTCCGTTAAAAGGGGTTGGGGCGATGGCTGCGTACTATGCCCATATTATTCAATCCGTTCAGCCTAACGGGCCTTATGATCTGGGAGGTTACTCCTTAGGCGGAGTACTGGCGTATGAAGTGACGCGTCAATTGCAGGAGCTTGGTCATTCGGTGAATTCAGTGGTGATGCTGGATTCACCATATGGAAAAGAGTTTCAGCAAGGAGCCGTTTCTAGAAAGACGGCCGTATTGCAAGCCGTTAATTTGGCCCTTGCTTCAAAGAATTTTCAGGAACCGGACACATTTATGCAGACGCTCATCCATCGAAATGAATTGGATCTGAGTGTTCAGGAAGAGGAATTGTTTGAACAGTTAATTAAGCTTGGAAACACCCGCGGACTCACCAAGACGGAGGAGCAAATCATGTCGATGATCGAAGCGAATATCAAGATACAGCATGCATACCAATTTGATCGATTTTCGGTGAGGCCGCTATCCGAACCCGATGCAGTAACCTGCTACTACTTCCGCAATAAGGGTGGACTGATCTTCGGAGAGCTGGAACCCTATTTCTCTACTACCGAAGATTCTTCTGCTCTTGACCATGCAACCTACTGGGAGGAATGGGAACGTCAATTTCCTAATCTGCATGTTATGGATATAGATCCTTCCAATCATATGGTGCTGTTATCAGAAGCCAAATCTTATGAAACGATTTTTGCGTTTTGCGAAGAGTTATATTCGGAACATGGCATGACCAAAGAGTTTCTCCACATGTTTAAAGAGAAGACGAAAGAATTACACGGAGTCAAGGCATGAACGAATCCCGGTTAAGCTGCAGTAAACGGCACTTAGCCGGGAGTTTTTTGTAACCCAATGTGAAAGGGGAGGAATCATGGTTCATTACGAAGTGTTTGTACTGCGAACGGTTTCGCATCCCTTTATTAATTATAGCTATATTGTTTTTGATAAAAGCAGCCGCTCTGCCATCATCATTGATCCTTCATGGGAACTCGATACCATAATGGGCAAGCTAAACGATTTAAACGCAGATGTGAAAGGGATTATGCTGACCCATTCTCACTACGATCACGTAAATTTGGCGTCGGTGTTAACCGAGATTTATGAATGCGATGTATTCATGTCGAGCGTGGAAATTGAAGACTATGGTTTCAATTGCCGACATTTGAGAAGTTTATCCGATCATGAGGTCGTCGTATTCGGGGAGACAAACGTGACGTGCTTGTGGACGCCCGGGCATACTTCGGGAAGTATGTGTTTTTTGCTTGAAGACTGTATTTTTACGGGGGATACACTCTTTATTGAAGGCTGCGGGGGATGCAATTTCAAGGGCGGATCCGCTGAGGCGATGTTTGATAGCATTCAAAAAATCAAATCTTTTGCGTCTCCGGAACTGCGGGTATTTCCCGGTCATTCCTATGGAACCCCTCCTGGTCAAACGATAAGTATGTTGTACGATCAGAACATCTACTTTCAATTGGATTCGCTCAAGCATTTTGTCAATTTCAGAATGAGGCCAAATCAAGAAGGAATATTTAATTTTCGATGAAATGGGAGTGAATGAAAGTGGGGAAATCGATCGTATTTTTGTTTTCCGGGCAAGGATCACAATATTATCAAATGGGCAAGGAGTTATATCGGGATCAGCCGGTATTTCGTCATTGGATTCAGAAGCTGGATCAATATTATTATCAAATCTCCGGTAAATCGGTAACCCGCGAGCTTTACGAGAATAATTATCCAATCAGCCGGCCATTTGATTCATTACCATTCACGCACCCCGCAATATTCATGATCGAGTATGCCTTAGCTCAGGTATTTATGGAATATCAGATCTTCCCTGATTATGTGTTAGGCACAAGCTTGGGGGAATTTGCTTCCTGCACGGTCGCAGGTTCCATGGATTACAATGCAGCGTTGGAGCATGTGATCGCCCAAGCTGAAATCATTCAGAATCATTGCGAACCCGGGGGCATGATCGCTATTCTTGATCAGGTATCGCTATACAGCAGCGAATCGATACTTTATCAGAACTGTGAAATTGCATCGGTTAATTTTGATACGCATTTTGTCATCTCGGGAGGAGTTTCGGCTCTTTCCGAAGTGGAGTCTTATTTAAGAGATCGTAATATCATGGCTCAGCGATTACCCATTCGTCATGGTTTCCATTCCAAGTGGATCGACCCGGCTGGCCCGTATTATAAGCGCCATGTAAGCTCTTTAGCTTTAAAGTCTCCCCATACAACCGTAATTTCATCTTTTAGCGGGCAGAGGGTGGCTGCTTTCGAACCCGAATACTTATGGAACATGGTGAGGGAACCGATCCGATTCCGCGACGCGTTGAAATCTTTGATGCCCCTGGAAGATAAGATTTTTGTAGATTTAGGCCCTGGAGGAACACTTGCCAACTTCATTAAGCATAATCATCAAATGTTTGGCTCCCATGAAGCCCGAAATATACACACCGTTCTAAGTCCTTTTCATAAGGATATCCAAAGATTGGAACAAGTCATTTCCAAAATAAAAATGCAGCGAGTAACCACTTAAGTCATTCTAAGAGAATTGATGTCGAAACCATGAGTATTTTGCGATTACCCGAGAAATAATAACTTGTTCATAAACCGTATGGGATAATAAAATACGAGCATAAACGCCTTGCAAGATATGGTTTATACCAACGATATCAAGCAGCGCGGTGCTCGCATAAGATAAAAGACGTTGCGGCTTTCTGACTGCAGCGTCTTTTTGACGTTATTGCACTAAAGTTGCAGTCGCACCTCAATATCAACTACTATTTAAAGAGGGAACAGAACTTCTAGAATGTTAGCAGCGTGTTTTGTTTTTATTTACTACTCGAGTCATCACGGCTCTGAATCACACAATCGAAAGGAAGTATCCCATGAATTCTTTGCAAATTGAACAGCTCAAAATCATTCGGAATGAAATTACCCGATTTATGATGAAATACAAATTCGCTTTAGATGAGATCGAAACCAAAATGGAAATATTAAAAGAGGAGTTCCAGGCTCTTCATGATTATAGCCCGATCGAACATACGAAATCCCGCCTGAAATCACCGGAGAGCATCATGAAGAAGCTGCTCCGAAAAGGCGGAAACATCTCTCTCAGTTCCATAGAAGATAATATCAAAGACATCGCGGGTTTAAGAATCACCTGCTCATTCATTACCGACATTTATAAAATCAGCGACATGCTGCAGAAGCAGAGCGATTTAACGGTCCTAAATGTCAAAGATTATATCAAGAATCCGAAGCCGAACGGTTACCAGAGCCTGCATCTCTTAGTCGAAGTGCCAGTTTTTTTCTCCGACCGGGTGGAGAAGGTATGCGTTGAAGTCCAAATTCGAACCATTGCCATGGATTTCTGGGCGAGCTTGGAGCATAAAATTTTCTACAAATATAATAAGTCGGTCCCTCAGCATCTGCTGGAAGAGCTTAAGAAGGCTGCCGATACGGCTAACGCGCTGGACCGTCAGATGGAGCAATTGCACCACGAAGTGCAGGCCATTAAGGATTCGGAAAGCGATGATTCGCTGCTGGAGGAATTGAAGAGCATTCAGATCAACAACCGCAAGTATGAGCTCCCGGCAGGCTTGATTGAAGTGTTGACTGAGGATAAATAAAGTTCTCGCCGGTGGGAATAAGAAAAGTTTCACCTGTTTCATCGACTGTGCACCGGGTATATATATCCTAAGTGGGAAGTGGAAACACATCAACACCAGACGGATAACAAGACGTTAAGTCGGAATTACCGAAAGGATTTGATACCCATGTACAACGTAACGAGGAATAAGGACGACACAGTCTGAATTATTCCAAACGTACACCTCAAGCTATTAAAGCAATGGAATGATAGCGTCAGAATGGATATACTGCTTCCCACGATAGAAAAACTCTGCGAGTGATCTCGCGGAGTTTTTTGCTGTCGACAACCATCCAAGCACGTGCATAAAAGGGAGCAGTACACACGGTATATTCCGCGGGCGGGAAGCCGGTGGCTGTATAAACGGATCAGTTCACAATATTGAGGGAATGGCGACCCTCGAAAGAGCGGCCTCTATGATATACTTAGAAATTGGATACAATGGTAACAATCATGATTAAGATGTTATGAACCTACATAATAGAGGTGTATGTACAGTGACAACTACCGTAGTCATCGGCGGCGGCATTACCGGACTGTCGACCTTATACTATCTGCAAAAAGAGTTGAATCACCATCAACAGGATATGGAACTGGTGCTTATCGAGGCAAGTGAAACGTTGGGAGGCAAAATCCGAACCGTTCAGAACGGTGAATTTATGATGGAAACCGGAGCGGATTCGATCGTCTCCCGGAAAACGAATGTGGCACCGCTTCTGGAGGAACTTCAGTTAACAGACCAGGTTGTGTATAATGCCACGGGGACTTCTTTTATCTATACGACTGCAGGTTTGAAAAGAATCCCGGATGAGAGCGTATTCGGCATACCGCTTAGCCTGAAATCCTTGGCGGAAAGCGAGCTGGTGTCTGCCGAGGGGAAGGTGGAGGCGCTCAAGGACTACTACACGCCGAATGAGTCATTTACCAAGCATGATTCTCTGGGGGAGTTCCTCGAGTCTTTCCTAGGCAAGGAAATCGTTCAGAATCAGATCGCTCCGGTCATATCGGGCGTCTATTCCGGGGAGCTTCATGACCTGACCATTGCGTCCACATTTCCCTATTTGCTGGAGTACAAAAATACGTATGGCAGCATCATGGGGGGGTTGGCCGAGAATAAACAGAAATTCCTTGGCTCGGGCAATAAGAAATTTCTTTCCTTCAAAGACGGAGTCTCGGTTGTGATTGACGCACTGGCACAGAGCCTGACAGAAGCAGGTGCGAAGATATACAAGGGCGTTGCCGCAGAGAAGCTGGAGAAAACAGCTAGCGGCTACGGGATAACGTTGGCAAATGGCGAAAAGCTTGAAGCTGATTTTGTTGTATTAAGCACGATGGGATCTGCGGCGAAGGAACTGCTGCAAGATCCGCAGCTTAACGAGGACTTTGACCAGCTCTATACCAAATCGCTCATCAGCGTGTACCTTGCCTATGATATTCAAGACGAAGAGCTTCCTTTTGATGGAACGGGATTTATTACGGCTAAGGGAACCCAGTTAAAATGTGATGCTTGCACCTGGACGAGCCGGAAATGGGAGCATACCTCGGAGAACAAGCGGTTGTTGATGCGATTATTCTACAAGAGCTCCAATCCGCATTATGAGGAGCTGATCCGATTATCCGACGAAGAATTGAAACAGATCGGGATGGGGGATATCAGCCAAAGCCTTGGTATTAAGGCTGAACCGATCTCTTATGAAGTCACCAAATGGCATGACAATATGCCGAATTATCATTTGAAGCACCGGCAAATCGTGGAGTCATTAGAACAGAAAATGGATGACCTGTATCCTAACGTTATTCTCGCGGGATGCTCCTATTATGGAGTGGGTATACCGGATTGCATCGCGAACGGGGAGAAGACGGCAGGTCTGATTCTGGAAAGGATGCCTGGATGACAATCTATATTGCGTTGCTTAGAGGGATCAATGTCGGCGGACACAATAAAATCAAAATGGCCGATTTAAGAAAGATGCTTGAATCTATGGGACTAGATCGCGTGCAGACCTACATCCAGAGCGGAAACGTGCTCTTTGAATCCGGGGAATCCAAGGAAACGCTGCGCGTTCATATAGAGCAGGGCATAATTGAAACGTTCGGCTTTCCGATATCGGTGATTATTAGAACCTCCGAGGAAATCGAGGGGATCGTTCGGAACTGTCCATTTTCGGATGAAACGCTGCGTCAAGCGGAGGCAGCATCGGAGTTTGAGAGTCTTTATGTTGCCATGCTGCCGGAAGCGCCTGCTGCTGAAGACGTGGAGAAATTAAGGCTTTATGTGAATGAAAAAGAAACCTTCGAAGTTATCGGTGAAGAGGTATACTTACTGTTCAAGGAAAGCGTTCGGAATTCCAAGCTGGCGGTTCAGTTGTCGAAGCTTGGCGTACCGATGACGATGCGGAATTGGAAAACCATGAACAAGCTGGTACAACTGTCTCAGTCGATGAAAAGTGAGCCATCGCAATAATTTATACAAATGAAGGGGACATAGGCCGATCTCCCAATTCGAGAGGAAGTTCGGGCTAAAGTGTTTCACTTTCTGAGGAACGGGTAAATATAGAACAAGTGGGAAGTGGTATTGTCAATCGACGGACGGAAGAACATGATGTCATTCCGAAAGGCAGTTGATTCGCCATGAACACTCGCAAAAGGAGAAGGAGAGCGAAGTTTCTTCGATTCTTTTCAGGTAAGGCACCCTAGCAATTGGAAAATTGCTGCATAATGAATAACAGAATCGCTTCCCACTGATAAGGATCCTGCGATAACATTCGCGGGGTCTTTTTTTTGTGCAGAATATGCAGAAGCCACATCCTATGATAGAGGATGGGACCGATCTTTGCTCAAAGATGAACCGGATAAGACGTGAATAGTCCGGAAGTAATGAGCTTTAAACGTCATGCTAATCTCATATGCGGACCTTGAGATATGGATGCTTACTCAAGAAATAGTGATGCAGGTCTGTTTACATGTTGTCCTATTTTACTAGATGGTTAGCTGATTCCGGGACTTGTGTATCATTTATCAGATTTTACATAAAGTGGTTTAAAAAACGAAGGGAATATGCAATTATTGATCTTAGGAGGTGAAGTGCTAAATGGATCTCTCTAGGGGATAGCCTGAATCTGATATCATGAGGGATTTAATCTTGAAAACGCTTTAATTAAATTTGGAGATCCCATGGAGACCTGGAGAATTGGGAAACTGAATTGATTGTTCAAAAAATCATTTCTAGGAGGTTTTCCATTGTCTAAGATCGTCCTGAATCGATGTATATCCTGCTTCTTGATTCTCTGTATCGTGTTGTCGGCCTCGTTTATCGGTTTTGCAGGACAGGCTTCAGCCCAGTCATCCACTGCGCTGAACAATGTGCCTGAACTGCTGATCACCGAGCTTGTTCCTGATTCTACGAATGTAGGAACCGCCGACGGATATGAATTTATTGAAGTATACAACAATACCGATCAAGACATCGATTTCAGCCATTACAAAATTCGTTATCGCTACTTGGAGAGTGATACCCTCTGGGCTCATGTTCCCGATGAGGTGATGATACCATCCAGAGGCACGCTGGTGTTCTGGATCATTAACGCTCAGAACAGCAAATCCACGATTGCTGATTTTAATAAAAATTACGGCACGAACCTGATTGAAAACACCGATGTTGTCAAAATATTCTCAGGCGGCATGTCCAATTCACGCATGCGGGAGCTCGTGGTGGTGACAAACACCGGCAATCCGATCGTGTCCGCATTTTACAATGACGGAGATGTTCATAACGAAGCTGATCAGGGGATCTTCTATAAGTATCCCGAAGATGGCAGCCTGAAGATGCAGCGGATCTCCCAGCGTGAGCATAAGGCTACGCCGGGTTCGCTGCAGCATTCCGAGGTGCCTGCGGAGCCGGTACATATCGACGTGACCAAGGAACCGACGGTCACCAACCGGACGACAACGACGAATGTGGAGCCGGGCGAAAATCTGGAGATTGCCGCAGAAGCGCATGATGATCGTATGGTTACCTCACTCGCGCTATCTTATCGTGTCGATGGACAGAACGATTACAAGGTCGTACAGCTTCAGGAAGGGGAGCAAGGCCTCAGCCATACGATTTCTTATCTGGAACTGCTGGGACACACGAAGCTGGAGTACTATTTCACAGTGTCCAACACCTTTAAGAAAGTAGAAAGTCCCAAATACGAAGTCGATCTAACGGGGAATGGTGCCAGCGCTAGCCTGAATGTTGACGATCAACAGACCGTCACCGGGATAACGTATATTCGGGGGGCAGCGGATGGGGTAGAACCTGCCGATCTTGAGCTTCATATCGACGGGCAGCCGGTTCAAGGCACACCTGTTATGGAGCATTCCGCTTATTTTGTTTTTGAAGGCGATGGTATTGACGATGGGATCAACACGGTAACCATCGGCAAGAATGTTCTGTTCAAAACCGCGGCGAACATTGACGGCTATCAAACGATCGCTGTCCCCATCGAACCGCAATGGCTGACAAGCGGCACAAACGAAATTACCCTTCGGGCCGGCGATAACGAGAAAACCTATTTCGAGGATGACAAGCCGACGGGCAATATGGATGACTTTAATGCCCGCAACGTACGGCTGCTGTTAGGAGATGGGACAGAAATCCGGGATCCGCAATTTAAGGATCCTGCGCTTATCCACGACCTTGGTGACGATGGGCGGTTTCTGCCTTTTGTTGCGTTTCAATTCGATATTCTTGCCGATAAAGTAAAAGCCCTGTCTTACGCATGGGATACCACGTCGGTAACAGACGGGCAGCACAAGGTTGATTTGCATGTAAAGGGTAAGTCTGAAGCATTTGCCAACGTTCAGGTCGATAACAATGGACCGGAAATTAACGTGACCGTTGAAGAGGGGAAGAGTTATAAGGGAAGCATTCCGATCGATGTGACTGCCCAAGATAACGTATCCGGCGTGGAACGGGTGGAGGTCCTGCTAGATGGTCAAGCCATCCAGGTGCCGTATGATACTTCATCTTCCAAGCTTGATCCAGGTGATCATAAGCTGGAAATCCGCGCAGTGGACAAGATCGGCAACATCTCGGAACGTATGGTTACGTTTAACACTTCACCGGAGCATCCGAATGCACCTGTATTGATCTCACCAGCAGATATGGAGAGCGGAACCGGGTTATCGCCGGAGCTTAAGGTCCAAGTCAGCGATCCATCGGATGACGATCTTGAGGTCTCCTTCCATCAGGCGTTTCCGTATCATGCATTAAGCGGCGATCGGGTGAAGCTCTCCAAGAACTCCTCGGATGAAGAGCCGCCTAAAGATAAGTTCCCGGCGGGCGAAACCGCGCTGACTGAAGAGGAATTGAAGCTGGTAGCTGAATCCAACGATCAATATGTCACGGTGGATTCCACGTCCCAGTTCCCTTATATCCGGTTTGAGGTAGAGCTGGAGCATGCCGTGGAGCCGGGTGACAGCGTTGAAGTGACTTGGGAAGGACACACTGTTTCGGGCCGCAAGGTCACGATGTATGCCTGGAACCACAATCTGAACAAGTGGACGGAGATCACCAAACATATTGCGCAGTCTGAAGATGATTTTACGCTTCGAGGCGAACTGACGGCAGCAGACTACGTACTGAACAGCAAAGTGGATGTCATCGTACAGGATGAAATCCCTTCCCGTGGGGATTATGATTACACGTTTGTATGGGTATCGGATACCCAATTCTTAACGGAGCTGTACCCGCATATCCAGCAGAAGCAATTCAACTGGATTGTCGATTCCATCGATGATATGAACATCAAATATTTGTTCCATACCGGTGACATCGTGAACGATCCAACAGCTGAGTATCAATGGAAACGTGCCGATGATTACATGAAGATGCTGGAGGATGCAAATCTTCCGCACGGCGTGCTTGCCGGGAATCATGATGTGGGAAGTTATGATTGGGATTACACGACCTACAGTCAATACTTCGGGGAGGACCGTTATAAGAATCAGCCATATTACGGAGGTTCCTACAAGGACAATCGCGGGCACTACGATCTTGTCTCCGTAGAAGGAAACGACTTCATCATGATGTATATGGGATGGGGCGTCGAAGATCAGGATATCAAGTGGATGAACGAGGTTCTCGCAGAGTATCCTGACCGTATCGCATTCCTGAATTTTCATGATTATATGCTCGCGAACGGAACTCGCTCCGGAATAGGCAACAAATTATACAAGGAAGTTGTTGTCCCGAATCCGAACGTGGTAGCCGTTCTGAGCGGCCATTACACGGGAGCCAGTCTGCTTAAAAATGAATTGGATGATAATGGTGACGGTACTGCGGACAGAACCGTGTATCAGATGCTGGCAGACTATCAAGGACATGCCGATGGCGGGAGTGGTTACTTGAGACTGCTGCATTTTGATAAGGATAGCAAGCAGATTTACGTGAATACGTATTCTCCTTACCTGGATAAGTACAATTATTATACAAATGGATCGGATGAGTTCAAGATGAATCTGGATCTTGAACCGAAATTAAAGCGAGTAGCAACGGATTCGATCCAAGTAAATCATCTAAGAGGAGCACCCATCGGTACACCGCAGAACGTGGCTAGCGGCACGGAGGTTACTCAGCCGTGGGCAGGACTTCATTCCGATGGCACCTATGCCTGGTATGTCGTCGCAAAAGACAAATTCGGAGGGAAAACCCTTTCGGATGTGTGGACCTTCACGACAGATGGCGGGAAGCTTGATGCTCCGACCAACCTGAAAGCACTGAATGTGACATCGTCAACGGTTCAAATCGGTTGGGATCCCGCGAAGGGTCCGGACCAACAAGTTGTGAACTATAATGTGTATCAGGACGGGGAGCGCGTGGCAACTGTCACCGATAGCGTATATGAAGCGACTGGGCTGACCCCGGACACGCTGTATGAATTCAAAGTTACCGCCGTGGATAAGCAAGGCACAGAATCGGCTCCGAGTGAGATTTTAACGGTCATCACTCAAGCCGTAGAAATTCCGGGTGCACCTGTGTGGATAGCCGGGAAGCTTGAATTTTCGGACATCACATCAAACGGCGTATCCATGAGCTGGCCGGAAGCAACCGCAGATGATGGCGTGGATGGATATCGTGTATATCTGAAAGGGCGGAGTGAACCGGTGGTTACCGTGACAAATGATGTGTATTCACATACCGCCACCGGTTTGGAGCCGGACACCCGATATCATTTTACCGTAAAAGCCTATAATGCTGCGGGAGAGAGCGCCGGACTTCATAACTCGGTCACAACACCGGCAGCAGCAGTTGACAAGAGCGAGTTAATCGGATTGATTGCATCGGCACAGCAAAGGCTTGACGAAACACGGGAAGGCACATCGCCGGGGCAGTATCCGGCCGGAGCAAGGTCAGCACTCCGTGCCGCCATTGAAAGCGCCAGCGCCATAGCGCAACAGGATCATGCAACTGCCAAGGAAGTACAGGATGCGATCAACGCTCTGCAAGCTGCGATTCGTGCCTATAACGCTTCGGTTGTACCTTCACCGGAGAATCCTCCATCATCGGGATCAGAATCGGGATCGGGATCCTCTGGAGGCCATGTATTATCTGGAGACAACCGTTTAAAAGGACTTGAATTGATCATCGGCGGCAAAGCAGCTGAATTAACCCCTGCATTCCATGAGAACACGACAGAGTACCGACTTGAGACGGAAGCCGATTCCGTCCAGCTCCGTGTTGATGCGGCGCATAGCAAGGCAACAATCCTTCTGGGAGAAGAACCCCTGAAGAAGGATCAGGTAATTGCGCTGAAGGAAGGGGCTAACCTGTTGAAGCTGGTAATTCGGGCGGAGAACGGTACGACCCGAACCTACCAGATAACCATTCACCGTAAGGCGAAGCCGGGGACCGAAGAACCGAAGCCGGAGCCAAAACCGGTGATGTTAACAGACATCGCTGGACATTGGGCTACGTCGGTGATAGAGGAAGCGGTTCAGCTTGGTATCGTTGGCGGCTATCCGGATCAAACCTTTAAACCGGACCGTAAGGTAACGCGAGCAGAATTTATGGTGATGATGGCCAAAGCACTGGATGGACAAGGGGAAGCTGGGAAGCTGAATTTCAAAGACAGTTCCCTGATCGGATCCTGGGCGCTTGAAGCGATTCAATGGGCCGTATCCGAAGGTATTGTGAAGGGATATCAAGACGGCTCATTCAGACCGAATCAATCCGTCAACCGTTCTGAAATGGCGGTCATGATCACTCGTTATCTGGGCCTTGCCTTACCAGCAACAGCAACGGAATTCCGTGATCAGCAAGCCGTTCCGGCTTGGGCGGAGAGGGAAATCGCAGCCGCGGCCGAGGCCGGCATCGTGAATGGCCGTTCGGGTAACCGGTTTGCTCCTCGGGAATCTGCTACCCGTGCGGAAGCGGTCATGATGATTCTGCGGATGCTGGAGCATGGAGAATAACAATAAGATTTAAGAACAAATAAGAGGCTGACACTAGAGCGATCGCTTTAGTGTCAGCCTTTTTGGAGTTGAAGCCTTCATGGTTGACCACCGTCATGTAACGCCAAACAAGGCGCGCTGGGAGCCGCGCGTGGTGCGGATGGAAGGATACGCTTTAAAGGTATGCATCCTCAATAAGTTGGCCAGCCCTGGGAATCCCAGTTTAAATCGTTGATGAGCAGTTTTGGCGTGCCATTGTCGGTTGCGTCATACGCATGTCTAATCAAGAGGTTATTATAGACATCCTGATGTCCGGGACCTTTCCACACTGCATTTCCACTGTCCATAATCGTGCCGCCGCCATTCATCATACTGGTGCCGTTCTTATCCACGTATGGACCTGTTATGCTGGAGGAACGGCCGTAGGCGATTTTGTAGGTGCTGTTTACACCTTGGCAGCAGGAATCGAAAGAGGCGAACAGATAATAATATCCGTTTCTATAAACGATGGTTGGCGCTTCAATGGCCCCCCCGTTGTTCGGGCGTGAGGCAATGGAATACAAGGTTCCGGTCGGTTTCATGGTGCTCGCATCAAGCTTTGTCAGCTTGAGTCCGCTCCAGAACGAGCCGTAAGCCAGCCACGGATTGCCGTCCTTGTCGATTGTCAGCGTCGGATCAATTGCATTGTAGTTATTGGAGGAGGTCGTACGCGTGACTAGACCGTCATCTCGCCAATTGCCGGATGAGATGCTGGTCGTAGAAGCCAGACCGATAGCGGATGTGTTGGAGCCGAAGGAGGAGATCGAATAATAGAGCCAGTAGCGGCCGTTGAAATATTCGATATCTGGCGCCCATAGATCGTTGGTGCTTTGGTTTGGCACATAGTTTTTCCACCAGGACAACGGGGAAGCAAACACCTGGTTCGATCTGGTCCAGTTCGTTCCGTTGGTCGATTTCAGCAGTTGGATGCCCTGACCGGTAGAGAAGGTGTACCATGTGTTCCCTTCCTTAATGATCGTTGGATCATGTACCACGATATCGCCGCTCAGGTTCCAGAATGCACCGAAAGCGGATTGCGCGCCTGCCGTGCATAAACTAATGGCAAGTAAAAGCGTGGCAAGCCATTTCCCTTTTTGCTTCATCATCATCCTCTTCCCTTTATTATGACATGAGCATTGCTAAACTGTGCCGCGTTTATCTTTCCTCGGATCACCTCCAACCTTTTATGATATTGATTCATAGTTATGTGAAATGATTTATGTTATATTAAATTATAAAAGCGCTTCCAAAATAAGTAAAGTAAAAAAATCGGTATTGGCAATTCCTTTTGAAGTCTGCATAATCCAGTATGTACGAGTGATGAACATTAGAAAGCCCTGCGATTTCCCGCAGGGCTTTGTCCTAACTATTCAGATGCGTTTCTGAACTTGTTCAGAGTGAATTTAAACCCATCGTCCGCCGCGAAATACAGGTTCAATCGTGCCGTCAGCCAGCATGCCGTCAATGTCCAGCTCAGCCGAACCAATCATGAAGTCAACATGCGTCAGACTGACATTGGCTCCGCGAGCGAGCAGTTCTTCTTTGTTCATCTTGGTACCGCCCTCGATATTGACAGGATAGGCGCTTCCCAGGGCAAAGTGGCACGATGCATTCTCATCGATACCGGTGTTATAGAAGACGCGGTTCAGCTGGGAGATTGGCGAGTCATGCGGTACGAGTGCCATTTCTCCTAGATAAGAGGCACCTTCGTCCGTTTCCAGCAGTGTTGTAAGATGCTCCCGTCCGGATTCGGCTTCATATTCGACAACCTTGCCGTCCTTGAACGTGAGCTTCATGCCTTCCACCAGGCGACCGTTCAAATTAAGCGGAAGCGTACTGGTTACGGTCCCGTTCACGCCTGTACGGTGCGGCATCGTGTAGATTTCTTCGGTCGGCATGTTGGCCACGAAATATACGCCGGCTTCATTCTCGTCACCGCCGCCGAGCCAGAGATACCCCTCTGGCATGTCCACGCGCAGATCCGTTCCCGGCGCACGATAGTGGAAACTCTTATAGCGTTTGGCATTCATGTGATTCTGGCGTTGCTTCAGCTGAGCAATATGATCCCGCCAAGCGGCAACCGGATCTTCGCTACCCACCCGATTCATCTGGAATACCGCATCCCACATCGCTTGAATCCGATCCTCTTCGGGAAGATCCCCGAATACCTTATCGGCCCAGGCACGGGTAGGGGCTTTAATGAGCGACCAGCTGATTTTATTGTTGCGCACATAAACCTGGTATTTCTCGTTAGCTACGGCAGCGGCTTTCACGGCTGTAGATACTTTGGCCGAATCAATGCCGCGGAACAGCTCCGGATCCGGAACCTTAATGCGCAGAATGGCTCCTCCACCTTCAGCCAGCTGCTGCATGGCGTCAGCCTGCCACTGCGGATAATAACCGAAAGAGTCATCGGGTGCTTTCTCGTAGCGAATGCGGGTGATTCGCTCATCATCCCAGTCGACTTGCACATATTTCGCGCCTGCATCGTACGCCTTGGCCACGATGTGGCGTGTCAATTCTACGGTTTCGATTGGAGCATTGACGATCAGCACTTGGCCCGGTTGAACGTTTACGCCAACCTTAACGACCAGCTCCGCGTATTTCTCCAGATTTTTCTCGAAATTGTCCATATGTAGATTTCCTCCATTTCAGATGTACACTTTATTTTAACATGTTAAGTAGGAATGCAGATAACGGATCTAATCCTTGAAATGAACGGCCCCGAGCATGATGACACTCGGGGCTGCGGATGTTGTCAGACAGGGACCTGATTCTTTTTCTTTAGCGTAAGGGAAATTTGCCTTTCAAGCAGTCTTTTCAACTCATGGAGAGCTGCGATCTGACCATCCACATGACTTAACTTCTCTTGGTAAATGGACAGCATTTCCTCGCAATACTCGTAATCATCTGGAGAAGTGACCTCACCTTTGAATAAAGCTCTGATTTGATCCGTCGTTAAACCCAGTTTCAAATACAATTGAATCATCTTAACCCGTTCGATGGCCGATGTGTCGAAATGACGGTAATCATTATCAAGCCTGTCGGCTTCAAGCAGGCCTTTTTGTTCATAATGCCGGATGGAGCGTGCACTGACCTGGCTGATTTGCGATAATTCACTGATCTTCATTCCACATGAACCTCCTTGTTCCTTGCATGAGTTGGATACCCAGATTATACGCTACCAGGTATGTGGGTTGAAAGTGTCTGGGCTTTATTTATATAGTCGAAAAAAAAGAGAAGTAGGGCAAAAAGTGTGACAGTCACCTGTCATATTTTCTGAATTACAATGACAACAGTAATGAAAGAAACTTACTTAGAAGGAGTGTATGAGAACTTGAAGACACAATCAACGAACAAATTACCCATCGTGCTTGCCGGCCTGCTGCTCGGCATATTAATGGCCTCCATGGACAATACCATCGTAGCGACCGCAATGGGGAATATCGTCGGGGAGCTCGGAGGGCTTGATCATTTCGTATGGGTGACCTCCGCTTACATGGTCGCCGAGCTTGCGGGAATGCCGATCTTCGGAAAGCTGTCCGACATGTACGGTCGCAAGAAGTTCTTTGTATTCGGGATGATTGTATTTATGCTGGGTTCCGTGCTGTGCGGTACGGCGAACTCCATTACAGAACTGGCGTTATATCGTGCTGTGCAAGGTATCGGCGGCGGTGCGCTCATCCCGATTGCATTCGCTATAATGTTCGATACGGTTCCCCTTGAAAAGCGGGGTAAGCTCACCGGGTTATTCGGAGCCGTGTTCGGATTATCCAGCATATTCGGACCGCTCGCAGGTGCGTATATTACGGATCATATTACATGGCAGTGGATATTCTATATTAATTTGCCAATCGGCATCGCGGCTTTCATGATGGTTACGCTGTTTTATAAGGAATCGCATGAACGTTCCAAGCAGCCGATTGATTGGATGGGAGCCGCTACGCTCCTGACGGGTGTCATCTGTTTCATGTTTGCTTTAGAGCTTGGCGGCAAGCAGTTGGCGTGGAATTCCTGGATCATTCTGGCATTGTTTGCTATGGCGTTTGTCATGCTGGTTCTCTTCGTGCTTGCGGAGAGAAGGGCGGAGGAACCGATAATCTCGTTTCGTTTGTTCAAGAATAAACTCTATACATCCAGTGTGCTGTGCGGTTTATTTAGCGGAGGATCGTTCATCGTGGCTTCCGTGTATATTCCGATCTTCATTCAAGGCGTACTCGGCGGAAGCGCAACGAACTCGGGGCTCGTCCTGCTGCCCATGATGGTGGGCTCCGTCATCACGGCTACGGTGAGCGGCTTTCTGATGAGTAAAATATCGTATCGCAACATCATGATCCCGACGCTTGTCCTGTTCACGGGAGGGATGGTGCTCGCATCGACGCTTACGTCGGAATCCAGCAGGTTCATCGTAACCCTATATATGGTGCTGATCGGGCTTGGCATCGGCGGATCGTTCTCCGTGCTGGGTACGGCCGTCATGCATGGCTTATCCTATAAACAGCGCGGGATGGCGAGTTCGACTTTCAACTTCACGCGATCGCTTGGAATGACCATTGGAATAACGGTGTTCGGGTTAATACAGAGCCGCTTCTTCACCGGATCCCTGTCACCGGGAGGAATGAACACCAGTGGTCTTCCTGAAGGATTCGATCTGAAGGATCCCCACATTTTATTGGCGCCGGAGACGAGGTCTCTGATTCCATCAGAACTGCTCAAACCGATCTCGGACACCCTCGCTTCCTCTATTGCGGTTACATTTGCCTGGGCAATTGTTCCTGCAGCATTAGCGCTTGCAGCAGCAACGTTAATGGGCCGTAAAAAGTTGGATGAAACAGCGGAGTTAAAGAGGGAGGCCATGGTTGATTCAGAAGAAGAGGGAGAAACTCCGGAAAATGAAAAGCTGGTGATGGTGCCGTAGCGTTTACAGTTCGGTGGCATGATCTGGGGTCAACATATCAAAGATTTGTCCCACAAGCAGATGGCTCATGGGACTGATGGTTCGTCAGTTTGAAAGCTATGTTCTATGAAAACATGGCGGTGCTCAGGATATTATCCTTGCACCGCCATTTCTTGCGTTTCAGTCGGTTGCTCTTAAGAGAAAAAGAGGGCATCCCGCCAGATCCAGGATCTTTTGGGGCACCCCCTGATGGTTAACTCTTAATGGCACCTGCTGCAATATCGGAAATGAATTGCTTGCTGATGAACAGGAACATAACGATCAGCGGAATGACGGCGAGCAGCGTACCGGCAATAACCATCGAATAGTCGGTCGTATATATTCCGTTCAATGAGGAGAGCGCAACCTGTAAGGTGAATTTGTTCTCATCATTTAGAATAATAAGCGGCCACAGGTAGTCATTCCAAACGCCGATGAACGTGAAGGCGGCCAGGAACGAGAGGGCGGGACGCAGAATCGGCAGCGATATATTCCAGTAGAGGCGGAAGAAACCGCAGCCGTCGATTTTGCCGGCATCGAGCAGCTCCGAGGGTACCGACTCCTGCGCATATTGCCTGATCCAGAAGATCCCGAAGGCGTTTACCATTCCCGGAATGATCAACGCTTTATAAGTTCCTACCCATCCGAACTCTGCCATAATGACAAACGAGGGCACCAGGGACAACTGGGCAGGCGCCATCATGGTAGCTAGCAGCAGCACAAACAGCCATTTTTTGCCCGGGAATTGGAATTTAGCGAACGTGAATCCGGCCAGGGAATCAAAGAATAAGACTAACAGTGTACAAGCGGAAGCTACGAACAGGGTATTCCAGAAGGCGCCGAAAAAATCGATGCTGCTCAGCACCCTCGACACGTTATCGAGCAAGTGTGGACCGAACCATAGTTTCGGAGGAAAGCTGTAAATATCCGAAGTGGTGCGCGTTGCCATTACAAGCAGCCAATAGAAGGGGAAAATCGACAGCAGCAGTCCGGCGATTAACCCGATGTGAAGGAATATGGATTTCCATTTGAACATACGATTCACCCCCATTTCAGTCATTGGAAGGACTGCCCTGCACCATTTTCCAGTTCACGATGGAGAAGAGTGCAATGAGCAGGAACATTCCCCAGCCGACGGCAGCGCCATATCCGAAATAGTTATTCACGAAGGCTTCACGGTATAGGTAGAGGACGATGGTCATACCGCCGCCGCTGACACCGCCATCGTTGCCGACAAGCACCTGCGGTTCGGTAAAGATCTGCATGCCGCCGATGGTCGAAGTAATAACCGTGAAGAGTATGATGGGCCTTAGATTGGGAATGGTGATCTTGAAAAAGGATTGTATGCCGGAGGCACCGTCGATCTTGGCGGCTTCGTACAGGACGGTCGGGATGCTCTGCAGCCCGGCAAGATAGATAATGGCGTTATACCCTGCCCATCTCCATATGACCATGACCGAAATGGCGAGCTGTATGCCCCATGTTTTATTCAACCACTCGATAGAGTTCAGGCCGAGCAAGGACAGAATATAGTTGAGCAGGCCGTAATTGTTTGAGAATACGGTACCGAACACGATGGCAACCGCTACGAGTGAGGTAACGTTCGGCAGGAAATAACCGATTCGGAAGAATGTGCGGAATCGGACAAACGATGCGTTAAGCAGGAAGGCAACAACCAGCGCGATAAACAGCATCGGTATCGTGGAGTAGATCCAGATGAGCAGCGTGTTGCCGACAGCTCTCCAGAATTCCGGATCGGTGAGCATGAATTGGTAGTTGCCCAGCCCGTTAAAGGTCATCTCGCCGATGCCGTCCCATTTCTGAAAGGACAGGAACATCGAGAAGCCGATCGGGAAGAGCCCGAATATGGCAAATAGAATGTAAAAAGGGGAAATCGCCAAATATTCTTTGCGGTGTTTCCATATCTGTGCGGACAGTCTGTCTTGTGATTTCGGATGCTTAGGAACAGGCTTCTGTTCCGCGGGCGTATGATTCAGCATTGGATTATCCATCGTACTGTAACCTCCTCAATCGGTTGGTATTTAAGTACTTATAGCCATCGAGAAACATACAGGTAAGAACCGAAAACGGATCCGGGTTAGCGAAGCAGTTCTTTTTTGACTCGGGCCAGCGCGTCTTCCCAGGCTTTATCAGGATTCTTGCCCTGGAGCGCAACGGATGACAGCTCTCGATTGACAATGCCGTTTACATTAGCGAATTTACCGCCGAAATAAGCAGGTTTGACGTTACGCGCAGATTCCGAGAACACCTCGCCCGTTGCCTGATTCCCGAAAAATTCCTCGGGTTCCTTCATCACGGGGGCATCCAGCGCGTCTTTGGCGGAAGGGAAGAGGTTGATCTTCTTGAAGGATTGAACTTGATTTTCCGGACTCTGAATATATTTCATCACTTCAAATGCTTCTTGCGGATATTTACTCGTTTTCATAATGGCCAGGAAGGAGCCGCCATTGTTGCCGTCCCCGCCAGGGGCGCGTGCTACTCTCCACTTGCCGCTGGTATCTGGCGCCGCCTGCATCAAGATTTCCTTCATCCACACCGCACCGACAAAGGAAGCGACCCGTCCATTGTTCATGGCGGCATTCCATTCGGAGGAGGACGTATTGACGTTGGCGCTTAGCTTCATCTGGGAAGCCTTCACCGCCGTATCCCACGCCGTCTTCATGGAGGACTCGGGAGTTTCGCCGATAAACGTATTGTCCTCGGCAAAATATATGCGTTCAGACTGAGCATTCATTTGCGTGTAAATGTTGGTGATGTTGTCGAGCATTTTTACTTTTTGATCAAAATGCTCCTGCAGCTTCTGCCCGGCTTCAAAGTATTCATCCCAGGTGCCAAGCTGCGCATGGACCTCTTCCGGTTCGGTCGGCAGCCCGGCTTCCCCGAACAAATCGGCCCTGTAGTAAAGAGCCGTTGGCCCTGTATCGATTGGCAGGGCAATCATGGTGCCTTCGGGCGTAACGCCTAGCTTCCATTTCCAATCCAGGAAATCCGGCTCAATGTCCTTTGCGCCCAGCTCATACAGATCGTAGAAACGATCCGAACTCGTAAACAGCTCTGCCACCCAGTCGTTAAAAGCGACGATGTCCGGTCCTCCGGAACCGGCCGCTAGCGTTGTTTTTAACTTCGATTTGAAGTCGCCACCGATTTTTTGCGCATCGATTCGGATCCCCGGAAACTCCTGTTCAACGGATTTAATCAGCTCATCGTCCAGGCTTCGGTTCCAATACCAGAGTGTAAGCGTTTTCGTCTTTTCGGTGGAAACATTTCCAGCGCAACCGCTGATGAGCATAACAAGAATCAGTAACCCCAAGCTAACCATCCTGCGTGTATTCACTATCGTCAGCCTCCTAACGTGGTGAAGTCGGTGATGCTTTAAATCTTATTCAGTTACCAAGCTTGCGTGAGTAAAAATATATGATTACCTTTATAAACATTAGACTAAAAATCGAAACATTCCATATTAAGGAATAATAAATGGACAAACGGTACGCTTTCGGATCACCCTAACTAATTCCATTGAATGAAGCAGCCTCCGGGCTGCTTTTTAATAGAATCCTTTGGGCTCGTTCCAGTGTATAATTGCCTCCTTCCAATGTGCGTTATGTATTGCCGTTGCTGTGGATATACGCATCGCGTGCTCTAATACCCAGCCGACGATGCATGGAATCGGATGACCTCCTTTCTTTGACTTTCATGTATAATAGCTTCAAACTATTCTCAGTATAAGTGAATATTGTATGGAAAATGAAGTGCTAGATTGGTAAATTCAAGGGGATTAGGTGAGGTGAAAAGAGTGAATGACCCGCGTAACCGTCGATTGATGATCAGTTCCTACCGTGAGCTTGGGGGTCACAAGCTCACCGGGAATCTTAGGAATGACGTGGCCAGCTTTCTGCTGAAACACCAATGTCCACAGACAGCAGAGCATGTACTGAAAGTGGGGGAGGAAGCCCGCAGAATTGCTGTTCTCTATGGTGCCGATCCGACCGCTGCTGAATATGCCGGGTATCTTCATGATATTAGCGCCGTTTTTCCAAATCACGTCCGCATTCAGGTATCCCGCGAGATCGGGTTGGATGTATTGCCTGAAGAAGAGCAATTTCCGATGATCATACATCAGAAAATATCAGCATACATGGCCGAGAATATGTTCAAGATTACAGAACAGGAAATTTTAAATGCGGTTGGCTGCCATACAACGTTGAGAGCCAAGGCATCTTTGTTAGACAAGGTATTGTTCGTCGCTGACAAGATCGAGTGGGATCAGAAGGGGACTCCCCCATATTTAAAGGAGATTACGGAGCAGTTGCAAATCTCGTTGGATCATGCCTCATTTGAATATATACAATACTTATGGAAACGGCGTGAATCGCTGAAAGTTGTCCATCCTTGGCTTCGAGACGCATATGATGAATTACGGGATTCACTAAACTACAACCACAGTAATCTGAAATAAACGAAGTTTGGAGGCGGGTTCATTGACGCAAATTGCATTGATCTCCGACATACACGGAAACATCCCTGCCCTGGAGGCCGTTCTGAAGGATATCAAACAGCGCGGAATCGAAACCATTTATTGCCTGGGTGACTTGATTGGCAAAGGCCCGCACGGAGATATCGCGGTTGATATGGTGAGAACCCATTGCCAGCAAGTCATCAAGGGGAACTGGGATGACTTTATAGGTAAGGAAACCGACAATCCGGTCCTCCAATGGCATCAGCATAGACTCGGAAGCGAGAGGCTTCAATATCTTGCCGATCTTCCGTATATTCTTGAGTTCATGATGAGCGGTAAATGGATCCGGTTGTTTCATGCTTCGCCCCGCAGCGTGTACGAGCGGATACAGCCCTGGGATGATCAGGAGCAGCGGGAAACCTTGTTTCACAGTTCCGCGCTGTGCGGGGACCCAAGAATCGCGGATGTCGCCGGTTACGGGGATATTCATAATGCGTATCACCAGCATCTGGACGGGAGAACGCTGTTTAATACCGGCAGCGTCGGCAACCCCCTTGAAATGCCTGACGCCTCCTATGCCATTTTGGAGGGGATCTATGATAGCGAAGATCCTGCTCCTTTCAACATTCAATTTATTCGCGTGCCATACCCTATTGAACAAGCCGTACAGGATGCCTTGGAATCCGGCATGCCTTCCCCTGAGGACTATATTCTTGAGGTTAGAACGGGACGGTATCAAGTAAGAAAAGACTAATGGATGATATCGATTTCTGAAGAGCCGGTGATGCCGGCTCTTTTTTTTAGAGATAAGAAAGTATAAACTTCCAAGGCTTAGCATCCTTATCTCGCAAGAAAAACTTCCGCTACATGCGGTCTGTCTACTGAGAAAGTACGTTGATAGACGTTTTTTTTATGTTAGCAATCACATAAATTTAATTTTACATTACTATCTATTAAAGGATGAAGATGATTGAATAAATAGGAATGAATGTTCTTAAATAGGTCTTAAGAAGGGTAGGGAGCCAGACACAGATTAGATATGATTATGAGTAATGGATAATTACACTGTGCAATGACCAGCAGTGACTTGATTTAGGAGGGTATGAGTTTGGTTGAGATTACAGAGACATGGATCGATTCGCAGGCACCGAATAGTGCAGCCATTAAGAACGGGCAGGGCCTTGTAAAAAAAGGACGGTTCCTGCAGCTGCATCATTCGGAGGACCATGCCGTGCTGTTCGGCACATGTGCAGGCAGCGGAAGCTCCGATTACCAGCCGTCCGCCGATTTTGCGGTGCCGGAGAAACCGGTGATGCGGTGCACTTGCCCGAGCCGGCAGTTTCCGTGCAAGCATGTGCTTGGACTGCTTTATGCGTATGCGGGCGGAGCGGCGTTTACCCCTGCCGAGGTGCCGGAAGATTTGGCTGCCAAGCGGGAGAAAGCGGAGAAGCGGGAAGAGCGTAAGCTCAAAGAAACGGCCGAAGGGGCAGCGCCCAAACCGAAGAAGGTCAACAAATCGGCATTAAAAAAGAAAATCAATGCGCAGCTGGAAGGTCTGGACGTATTGGAGAAGCTGATCCACTCGTTGATCCGGAACGGATTAGGAACATTGGATAAAAAGGAACAAAAGCTGATCCAGGAACATGTAAAGCAGATGGGCAATTATTACTTGTCGGGTGCTCAGTCGGAACTTCGTCGCTTGGCGCTGGTGCTGTTGGACAAAGACCAGGAGAAAGCTTATACATATGCAGTGGAGCAGCTAGCCGTCATGAACGCAATGATTAAAAAAGGCAGACAATATCTGACTTCAAAGCTTGAGGATCCGGAAATGGCGCTGGATCATGAGTCGACGATTGAGGAATGGCTGGGGCATGCCTGGCAGCTGACGGAGCTGCAAAGCTTCGGGCTCGTAAGTGAACAGGCAGAGTTGATACAGCTTTCTTTTCTGAGTTATGCCGACGATGCACGGCTGGAGCATGTGGATACCGGATACTGGCTTCAGAAGGACAGCGGCGAAATTCACCGAACGATCCAGTACCGTCCCTATAAGGCCGCCAAGCTGATGCGTGAGGAAGACAGCTTTTTCGAAAAAGCCCGAGTCCCTGTATTGTACCGTTATCCGGGGGATATGAACCGGCGGGTCCGCTTTGAAGAGATGGCTTCAACTCCGGTGACAGAGGAGGATATGGTTTGGATTCACGAATATGCGGCGGGCTCTTATGCTGACGCAATTAAAAAGGTGAAGAACCAGCTGAAAAATCCGCTCGCTGACAGCCATCCCGTGATGCTGCTTCATGTTTCTCGGATCAGCCGGAACGCCGATGGTCAGTATGCCATCACGGATGAAGCCGGACAGTCGGTTGCGCTTGGTGACGTTTTTTTACAGCCGACGGTACCGATGCTGCGGTATCTGCCGGAGGAGAAGCTGAGCGGTGTCTCCATGCTGGTTATGTTTGAGCACTGCCTGACGACAGGCCGCCTCTTGGCGCAGCCGCTGACCATCATTTCGAATCACGAAATCATCCGGCTGTTGTACTGAGCAGGGTAAAGAAGGAGGAACAACCATGAGTACGGCATTACTGCAGGAGCTTAACCAGGAGGTTAGGCGTTTATATATTGCCGGCAGCGAACTCGCGGCAGGCGACTTCCGCCTCAAGAGGCTGCTGCCGCAGTTTCAGCAGCTCGGAGAGCGCGCTCCCGTATTCAAGAGATTGGGTGAAGGGATCAGCGCTTTAATGTTACCGGAATCCGGGAAGGAGACCCAGTCGGCACAGCTGCTTCAGGATTTGAACCAGCTGCTGAGCTCCGTGCTGCATACCCAAGGAACGACAGCCCCTGAGGGAGAGCTCCACCCGGTAGACCATCATCCGGTTTCACTATCATCCCATTTATCCTTCCGCAAGCTTTCCGCTGTACAGACCGCGTTGACTACAACGGGCGGCGGCCGTTACGAGATCATAGAAGAAGCATGGAAGGAAGGCTTGTTCCGGGATTTCCGTCTGGTATATCTTGCAATTGAAGCTTTGAATGACCCCTATGTCGAGATTGGAGAGCTGGCAGCCAATGAGATTTTGCCAGCGTATGGCCCGGAAATCGTTCCATTTCTGCTGGAAAGCTTTAATCCGGAGGGCGGAAAGCCGGAGTCGCGGAAGCTGAAGGTGATGGCGCAAACCGGCGGCAAGGAAATAGCAGAGCTGATTCGACAAGCGGCCGAGACCGGCAGCGATGAGGTGCGGTGCATGGCGATCAAACTGCTTGCCCGCTACGAAGAGTATGAGGCTGATCTGATGGAATGGAGCAAGAGCAAGAAGAAGGTGATCCGCGAGGCGGCTTATGACGCACTTGCCGAGAGCGGTTCGGATCAAGCCGTGGAGCAATTGTATGAAGCCGCTCAAGGAAAAGACAAAGAGCTGGTTAACCCTGCCCTGGGCAAATGCCGTTCCGCCTTGTTGACGGATTGGCTTGTACGAGACATGTCCGCCGAGCTTCAAGCGGTTTCCGAATTTCCGGATGACAAGCAAAAGCTGGAGGAGAGCTGGAGCAAGGTGAAGCGCTGCTTGTGGGCCCTGCACGATAAACAAAGTCCGGCGCTCGAGGAGCTGTACCGGAACGTGCTTCAGCAGTATTCCTTATATATCAAGTCTTTGGGCTGGACATACCTTATGAATGAAGCGGTCATTTACATGAATCGCGTGGATTCCGAGGAAGCCAGGGAACTGCTTCGCCAAAACGCGGAGAATGATTTGGAGCAATACAGACATGGCAGCTCTTATGTCCGCGAAGTATTCCAAAAAGCCGCTCGCGTGCTCCCGCCGGACCGCGTATATGAACAATACAAGGACGTTGTGTTAGAAGGCTTCTCCTCCTCGTCACTTGGCAACGCGGCCAAAGAACGAAAAAGGCTTTTGGACACCCTGTCAGATATGGTCATCCATAGGCAGTATAAACCTTATGAGGAAGTTATGCCGTTTACGGGGAAGGAGAGCTATACGTATTACGTGGAAATGCTTCCGCAGGAGCAGCTGCAAGCAAGCTGGGATGATAGATGGCTTGAGCTGTTTATCGAGCAGGATGAGCTTGCGCTGGTTAGCGCTTTCGCCCGCCGGGGACACCTCGAAGCCGAGTCGTATTTGCTGGCGAAGCTGAAGAATTCACCGGAATTCCGCAACCGGTTTGCCAATTTGATCATTATGGGGCTTGTACGTTCCGGCATGAAGGATGAAGCGTTATTTGAAGCTATTGTGGTCGCAATGGAGGATAAGCGCAATCAGGACTGCTATATGATTGAACCTTTTATATTTAAGCAGCTTTGCCGATTACCGGCAGGCTATTATGACCGCGTTCATGCGGTGCTGGGCAACTATTGGGACAGCGCCGAAGATCAGCTTCGTTACATCCTTCGGATGATGAAGGAACAAGAAATTTAAAGGAGTGAAAAGCCCATGGCAGCAGGACAAGAGCAATTACAAGATATCATGCGGCAGCCGGCGGAAATACTGTTCCGTCACGAGCTGGAAGCACTGCGTAAGGAGGATTCCGGGAACATTCCTGCCGGATGGCAGATGTCGCCTCAATCCGTACTCAAATTCATCGTCGGCGGCAAGGCGGGCCAAACGGAAATCACGCCTAAATATATCGGGAACAAGCGGTTGATCGAGATGGCGGTTGCTACCTTGGTAACCGACCGTGCCCTGTTATTAATCGGGGAACCAGGCACGGCCAAATCCTGGCTGTCCGAAAATCTGGCGGCAGCGATCTACGGAAACTCCGGTCTGGTCGTTCAGGGAACGGCCGGAACGAGTGAAGAGCACGTCCGGTATTCCTGGAACTATGCCATGCTGCTCGCTCAAGGCCCTACACCCGAAGCGCTGGTGCAGAGTCCGATCATGCGGGCGATGGAAGCGGGAGGGATCGCCCGGTTCGAAGAGATTTCCCGCTGTGCATCGGAGGTACAGGATGCACTCATCTCCATTTTGTCCGAAAAGACGATATCGGTGCCTGAGCTCGGAAAAGAAATGAACGCCCGAAAAGGCTTTTCTATTATCGCTACTGCAAATACAAGAGACCGCGGGGTCAATGAGATGTCAACAGCGCTCAAGCGCCGTTTCAATATTATCGTTCTTCCTGCTCCAGCGGATCTGAGTACCGAAATCGAAATCGTGAAGAAACGGGTGTCCGAGATTGCCGCCTCTTATGATCTGCAGGCTGCTGCTCCCGCAGATGAAGCACTGCTCAAGGTCGTGACGATTTTTCGAGAGCTGCGCAGCGGCATGACCCTGGACAAAAAGGAAAAGGTGAAGTCTCCGGCCGGGGTGATCTCGACGGCTGAAGCGATTTCGCTCCTGACGAACAGCATGGCGCTGGCAGCGAGCTTTGGCAGCGGTGAGCTGACGGATGAGGATTTGGCGGCGGGACTCCAAGGGGCGATTGTGAAGGATGATGATAAAGACCGGCTCGTATGGAAGGAATATCTTGATAATATCATGAAGAAACGCGGAGCGCAGTGGCGTGGCTTATATAACGCATGCAAGGAGATCAACCAGTGAATGCTGCCGGTATACATGTTTTTGGAGTTCGGCATTTGTCGCCCGCCGGTGCGAAGCATGTACTGGATTTTCTGGATGAGATCAATCCTACGGCGGTGCTCATCGAAGGTCCGTCGGATGCAAGCGGGGAAATACGGCATCTGACCCAGGCAACAACAAAGCCGCCGGTTGCTATATTGGCGTTTACCGAAGAACTGCCCGTACGAACGGTTCTGTGGCCTTTTGCGGTATATTCCCCGGAATATCAGGCCATGAGATGGGCGCAGAAGCACGGAGCATATGCCGCATTTATCGATCTGCCCTCATCTGCTGCCGTCTGTCTGCAGGAGCTGCGCCGCAGCTCGGACGGCGAAGCGGGCGGGGAAGATCTTAAAGGCGAGGATCATGGATCCAGCTCGGGGGCAGCCGAGCCGATGGACGAGAGCCAGCCGGACGAAAAATCCGTATATGAGCGGATTGCCGAGCTTGCCGGCGAATATGATTATGATATGTACTGGGAGCGGAGTTACGAACATAATCTGAGCGAAGGCTCTTACCGGCAATCCATATCGGCTTTTTCCGTGCAGATGCGAGAGCTGTGGGAGGAGAAAGAGCGTCGTGAGGTTACTGTGGAATACGCCTACAATGCCGTCCGGGAGTCGTATATGCGCCGTCAGATTGTTGAAGCGATTGCGGCGGGGCATGACCCCGAGCGCATTGTAGTCATTTGCGGGGCTTACCATGCCTCCGCGCTTAGCGATTTGTCCAGCCCGATGAGCGACGAGGAATTGAATCAGCTTCCTTCCCGGATAACCAAGCTGACGCTGATGCCTTATTCCTACTATAAGCTGTCGTCCATTTCCGGTTATGGTGCCGGGAATATCGCTCCCCATTATTTTGAGATGATGTGGGAACGAATGCAGCAGGGCGCGCTAGCGGAATTGCCGCATCATTATTTAACCATGGTCGCGGGTTCGATGAGAAAGAATGGTACCCACCGCTCCACGGCGGAGGTGATCGAAGCCGTCCGGTTGGCGGAGTCGCTCGCAGCGCTCCATGGTGGCGGTCTCCCGACACTGCGGGATTTTCGGGATGCAGCCCAGACACTGCTTGGGCGCGGCGATCTTTCCGTCGTAGCAGAGGAGCTTGCACGAGTGGAGATCGGCACGGCGATCGGCGAGCTGGCCGAAGGCGTCAGCCAGACACCGATCCAGGACGACCTGAACCGCCAGCTGAAAAGGCTGAAGCTTGAGAAGTATAAATCGGTTGTGGCCAACGATTTAATATTGGATTTGCGCGAGAACCGGAGGGTAACCTCGAAAGAGTCCGCGTATCTCGATTTGAACCGGTCCTTTTTGTTTCACCGCTTGAAGCTGCTGGGGATTGATTTTGTTAAGGCCAGACCCAGCGGGCAGGAGCAAGGGGCGTGGGCGGAGCACTGGGTTGTGAAATGGACGCCTGAGGTTGAAATTCAGGTTGTCGAATCGACGCTGCTGGGAGAGACGGTAGAGGTAGCCGCTGCTTATAGGCTCCAGCAGAAGCTGGCGGGCTGCAGCTCGATTGACGAAGCCTCTTCGCTCATCCGGATCGCATATGAATGCGGGATGATTCACCAGATGGAAGCAGGTCGGCTGACCCTGCAAAAGCTTGCTGTGGACAGCCGCGATGTCGTACAGATTGCGGCAGCTTCCCGGGAGTTATCCGTTCTGATCCGCTACGGCGGGATCAGGCGGATGAATACAGAGCCGTTAGTACCGCTGCTGCAGCAGCTCTTTATGCGCGCTTGTTTGTTTTTGCTCGATGGCAGCCAGTGCAGCGACGAGGTATCAAGCTCGATGATTACTGCCTTGAATGAACTGAACAGTGTCGCCATGGAGCACGCGGAGCAGGTGGACGAGGAACTTTGGCTGCAAGAACTCGGGCATTTGTCTGAGAGGGATGACTTGAACGCCCGGTTGTCAGGATATGCGTGTGCGGTATTGATGGAGCGGAATGCGATTTCCGCCCGGCAGTGTGCCGAAGAAGTATCTCGCAGACTATCGCCCGGCATTCCGGCCGATTTGGGTGCTGGATGGTTTGAAGGCTTATCGATGCGGAACCGGTATGCCCTTCTCTCGCGGTTGAGCCTGTGGGAGCAGCTGAATGAATACATCCAATCCCTGGAGGATGATGAATTCACTCGTGCGCTTGTTTTTCTGCGCCGGGCGTTCAGCAGCTTTTCGGCGAAGGAGAAGACCATGATTGCCGAGCTGCTTGGCGAGCTATGGGGCGTGAATGCAGAGCAGGCTGCCGAGCTTTTGACCGGTGACCTGAAGGAGGAAGAAGCGAAGATGATCGATGATTTGAATGATTTTGACTTTGAGGATTTTTAGGCGATGAGCTGCATAACGGAACCAAACCAAATATCGCGTTGGCGGCTCATTCTGGGCCAGTCGGCTGAACCTCAGCTAGCGGGCTATAGCGCCGGGGGAAGCATACAGCTGTCGGAGGAAGAAATGATTATGGACCGTGCGCTGGCCGCGATTTATGATAATACGGACGGCGGGGCGGAAGCTGGAAGTGCGTCCGCGGGGCAGCGGGCAGCCGGGCAAGGAAAGTCGGCTCCCCGGCTCGCGCAGTGGCTGGGTGATGTCCGCTCCTTTTTTCCGGAGGACGTGGTGTCCATTATCCAGAATGATGCCATGGAACGAAAGGGATGGAAGCAGCTGCTGTTTGAACCGGAGGTCTTGGCTACGGTCAAGCCGGATATACAGCTGGTTGGCACGCTGCTGTCCCTGAAAGGCAAGATTCCCGAGAAAACCAAGGATACGGCACGCCTGCTGGTGAAGGCGGTTGTGGACGAGCTTGTCCAGCGCCTGCAGGATGATATTCGCAGGGCAGTGACTGGTGCCTTGAACCGCAGGCAGCATACACCGCTTCCTTCGCTCAGCGGTATTGACTGGAAGCGGACGATACAGCGAAATCTGAAAAATTATGATGCGGACCGCAAGCAGATCATTCCGGAGCGTTTTTATTATTTTGACAGAGTAAGACGCAGCAAAGAATGGACCGTCATCGTGGATATCGACCAGAGCGGTTCCATGGCGGAATCCGTGATCTGGGCTTCGGTCATTGGATCCATATTTGCAAGCATACCTTCGCTCGACACCCGTGTGGTTGTATTCGATACGGAAGTCGTTGACTTGACGGAGCAGTGTGCCAATGATCCGGTGGATATGTTATTCGGCATCCAGCTTGGCGGAGGAACGGATATTCATAAATCCGTTGCGTATTGCGAGCAATTTATTGAAGAACCGAAAAAGACTCTGTTTATCATCATTTCGGATCTGTACGAGGGCGGCAATCAAGCCGGGCTGATCCGGCGAATGCGTGAATTACGGGAAGCGGGAGTCAAGACGATGTGTCTCCTCGCATTATCCGACGAGGGAAAACCGTTCTATGATGAGCAGGTAGCCAGGTCACTGTCGAGAGACGGAACACCTTGCTTTGCATGCACTCCTGCGCTTCTTCCGCAGCTGGTGGAAGGAGCCCTTAAAGGGCAGGATTTGGCGGAACTTGCGAAGCGGTTAGGCACCAAGGGTATTTAAACCGAAAGCTTAAATAAGAGCTTCATGGATGGCTAATTAAACCATAAAAACCCGAATGACTGTAAAATAATACACCTAAAAAGACCTCACGGACGATCCTGTAAACAACGGATGATCCGTGAGGTCTTCTACTTATTGTTGGTTCTCGGAGCTATGACCAGCGTTTGGTTGCTGCTGCTGTTTAAACACCTCGGCTGCTTCTTCGGCAGAGATCTCGGTGTCAAATTCACCTGGAATCGGCATTTTGTTCAATTTTGTGGTTTGTACTTCTGCTTTTGTCGGTTCGTTACGGTTATGGTTTTGTTGGCTCATGTGGGTGGCACCTCCTTATTAAAGTACGACTTCTGTATTTTGCCAACCATTCCCTAAAATTATGCAGATAACAGCATGGACGCTTGGTAGGATCCGTACAGAGCCAGCTGTTCTGATTCTTTCGACCAAAAATTTAACTTCATATTCAACGGATGCCCGTTTCTCTGCTATCATAGGAATAATCATTCAATGATTGACGACAATCAGCAGTCCATATGGAACGGAGAATGTCCTATGAGTAAGTCTTATTCGTTCTTCCCTTTAGGGGATTCGGCTGTTCTCATTCAATTCGAAGACATCGTGAGCGAGAAGGTACATCGCCTGGTTACAGCTATGGCGAGGCGATTGGAGAAGAACCCTTTTCAAGGCTGGATCGAATGCATCCCTTCGTATACGAGCTTAGCGGTTTACTATGATTATGATAAGATCGGCAAACCAGACGGATTCGATACGGTGTTTGCTTATGTCTGCTCGATGCTGGATGAGCGGATGGAGGAGGAAGCTGGGGAGAAGGACATCACAAAATATGAGGTTGTTGACATTCCGGTTTGTTACGGGGGCGACTATGGACCGGATCTTGACGAAGTCGCTCAGAAGAACCGCCTTTCTCCCATGGATGTCATCCGTATTCATTCCGGGCAGGATTACTTAATCTACGCCATCGGATTTGCGCCCGGCTTCCCCTATGTCGGAGGTATCCCGGAGCAAATTGCGACACCGAGGAAACAGACTCCAAGGCTGCTTATACCGGCTGGATCGGTAGGAATCGCCGGCACGCAAACCGGCATTTATCCGATCGAAACGCCGGGCGGGTGGCAGATTATCGGCCGGACGCCGCTCGCTTTATTTCGTCCCGAATCTGAGCCTCCAACGCTGTTGAAGAGCGGGCAATATATCCGGTTTCGGCCTATTCAAGCGGAGGAATACGAACAGATAAGGGAAGTGGGTCTATGAGTATAACCGTTATAAAGCCGGGACTTCTTGTTACTCTTCAGGATGCGGGAAGACGGGGTTACGGCAGATACGGTATTATAATGGCAGGAGCCATGGATAAATACGCTTATCGGATCGTCAATCGACTAGTTGGCAATGAGGATGAACGAGCCGTTCTGGAAATTACATGGTCAGGATTCGCGGTTGAATTTCATAGCGATCGGTGGGTCGCCATTACAGGCGGAGATCTATCGCCATCGATCGAAGGCGTGAAGGTTCCTATGTGGCGTCCCGTGCTGATCAAAGCGGGCCGTGTTCTGCGCTTTCAACAGCCGGTAACGGGCTGTCGCGCTTATATGGCCGTATCGGGCGGATTTGATGTCTGCCAGGTAATGGGAAGCAGCAGTACGTATTTAAGGGCCGGAATCGGCGGGCATGAAGGGAGACCGTTGAAGAAAGGGGATACGCTGCATGCCCATCCTTCTCGGCTTCCCCTGGTTTCGTCTAAACGATATCTTGATGATTACGGCGGTTTCCTCACCGTAAAATGGGCCGTCTCTGCTGAAGGGTATCCTGGTCCAGGACAGGAGGCGGTGATACGCGTGCTGAAAGGGCGTCAATATGATGACTTTGACGAAGGCAGCAAGCAGGCGCTGCTCGGAGAACGGTTCACCGTAACTCCGCAATCGGACCGTATGGGCTACCGATTGTCCGGCCCGTTGCTTCAATTAAGCCATGCAAAAGAATATATATCCGAGCCGGTAGCCCTTGGAACGGTGCAGGTACCTGCAGATGGCCAGCCCATCATTCTAATGGCGGATCGGCAGACGCTTGGAGGCTATCCCAAAATCGCACAAGTGGCGACCGTCGATATTTCGCTGATCGCTCAGTTGTCGCCTGGGGCGGCCATTCGCTTTGCGGAAATATCCTTGGCAGACGCAGAACAGCTTTATACGTCTCACGTTCGAGAGCTTCGAATGTTGGAGGCCATGATCAAGCTTAAATTAAAGGAGTGGTGAGTCAGCATGGTTCGTGTGGACCTGAACTGCGATATGGGAGAGAGCTACGGTGCTTACAGGTTAGGCAATGATACGGAGCTTCTTCGCAGTATAACTTCGGCCAACATTGCTTGCGGATTTCATGCAGGCGATCCGGCGGTCATGAGGGCAACGGTCCGTCAGGCTATCGCAAACGGTACCGCGATCGGTGCGCATCCGGGCTTGCCTGATCTGGCCGGCTTCGGAAGAAGAAGAATGGAGATTACGCCTGCCGAAGCTTATGATATGGTAACCTATCAGGTTGGAGCCTTGATGGCTTTTGCGATACAGGAAGGGTCCGGACTGCAGCATGTAAAACCTCATGGTGCTCTGTATAATATGGCAGCGACCTCCAGACCCCTTGCGGATGCGATTGCATCCGCAATCAAGCATATCGATCCGACGCTCATTCTGTATGGGTTGGCAGGCAGCGAGTTAATCGCGGCGGGGGAGAGGGCAGGGCTTCGCACAGCAAGCGAAGTGTTTGCGGATCGTACCTACCGGGATGACGGCACCCTCACGCCGAGAAATCAGCTGGATGCCATCATAACCGATCCCGAAGCTGCGGTCACGCAAGTCGTGCGGATGGTGAAAGAAAGAGTGGTAGTTACCCTGAACGGCAAGGTGATCCCCATTACGGCCGATACCGTATGCATTCATGGAGATGGCGCGCACGCATCGCTGTTCGCCAGCACCTTGCGATCACGGCTTGAAGCTGAAGGTGTAAGCATTCGAGCGCTGCTATAATAAAAGTCAGGATGCTATTTACGTGATCCGGCAGCTTACATAACGAGTACAGGAGATATGACAGATGTTAAAAATATTAATTTCAGGCTTTGAACCTTTTGGAGGAAGTTCTATCAATCCAACCGAAAAACTGGTTAAGGAGATCAAGCACGACGACTTCCCCGGTGCAGAAATCAGAACGCTGCTTCTTCCCGTGCATTACGATGAGTGTGCGGACATTCTGCTGCAAGAGATGAAGGCATACGAACCCGATGCTGTCATTGCCTGCGGCGTAGCGGGTGGACGAACCGCCATTACACCGGAGAGGATCGCCATTAATATCAAGGACATACCGCCGGAATCGACGATTTCGGATAATCGGGGTGCAAGACCTCAAGATGTGCCCATAGACGCTGACGGACCGGACGGACTATTCTCGACCCTCCCAATCCGTTTGATGGTCAACCGACTGAAGGAAGCTAGAATTCCTGCTTCGGTTTCCAATACTGCCGGAACGTATATTTGCAATAATACGATGTATGCGGTTTTGAACGAAATTCGCCTTCAGCAAAGTTCTGCCATAGGCGGCTTTGTGCATTTTCCGGCATCGACGGAGATGGCCGTGGAGAAGCCGGCCTTGCCGACCTTATCCCATGAAACGATGTTGAATGGCCTGCGGATCATCGTGCAGGCAACGATGGATGAATTGAATGGACGAGCTTAAGTTACTGTCACTCATTCATTGGTAATATCCATTCGGATATACCAACGATAACGGCTCAACAAAAATCCCGCAGCTTCCCACCATGAGAACAAAACATGGTGGGGTTGCGGGATTTCTATGATTTCATATGGTCATTCATCGACCTCATCTTCGATCACCGGGACGCAAGGGGAGAGAAACGAATCGCGTTGTTCCCGTAGTTGTCCCCGTGCCAGCACCTGAACCCGGAACTCGTTGTCATAACCCTCCAGATTCTCATCATCTCGGGTATACAGAAGACCGTATGAGCCGGGAGCGATTTCGCCAATCAATTGGTACAGCGCTACGATCTCGGCAGCCTCAGCTCCCTTGCGGTTCGTAAAACCTCCGACATGAAGGTAATAGGAGCCGTTAGCCGCATTCAAGGATAGCAAGCCGCTACCCCATGCAAACTCGGTCATCTTAAGCTGTATTTTCTGAATGATCATGTCAAGCTGCCCGGCATCCGCTTCCGCAGGATTCTCCTGGATGGTAGCCCAGCCGTGAAATTCATACATGAATGTTCACTCCTTGTCGTTATAATGGATCGGTATCAATGTGGACTTCTATTCCATATCTTTGGCTGTATTCATGTAATTTGTCAATAACGGATTGGGCAGGCTCCCCTTCAAAATGATAATAGACCTTTCTGCCGGTTTGCTCCGCTGCTTCAAAGGTCGCTTTCATTTGATCACGAACCTTTTTGTTAACCTGTTGCAATGCCGGCTTGGTCTGGGCAATATATTCATCGCTAACGGCGTCGAATTCCCGCCCGATGGGGTCGGAATCAAACTTCATTCTCGATTCTCCGCCAAGTCGCTCCGCAAGCGCATCGGCGGCAGCATCCGGTTTGTTAACCTTCTGCAGTTCTCCGGAATATCTCGGCACCTCTTGCGGTGTGTCGTTTGGTTCGTCAGACTTTTCATCATCGGGTTTGTCTTTTGGCTTTTCTTCCTCCGGCTTTTCGTTGTCAGGCTTATCTGGATTCGGCTTATCTTCATCAGGTTTATTCTCATGGTCACCATCTGGCTTCCTCGGATTCTCTTCCGGTTGTTCATTTGTACCGTCAGGCTTTGGATCGCGAGTTCCGCCAGTTGGAGTATCCGGCTCATCGCGCGTTTTCAAGCCGACTTTTTCGGCGAGTGTATCCAGCCACCTCCTGGCTCGTGGGCCCAGCTTATTGGACAGCCAAGATATCCCTTTACCGACTGGAATACGGCTGAGGATAACGGCTAACACGGCAGCGGCCGCATTTTGTGGGGATAGCAGCTTCTTCGGGTCACGGATGTATCCGGCAATCTCGTGTCCGCCACCGGCAATGCCGGCACCGGTCAAGGCAATACCAAGCGCAGGCCAGAAGCTGACAAATAGCAGGGAAAGGGCAAAAGCTCCCAATATGAGACCCGCTTGTTCCCAGCCGCTAAGCCGATCCCACCAGTTCTGAAGAGAGTCGAATAAGCACGCAAAACAAGAGGAGTCGCCAGCTATCATCGAAGCGCCGATACTGGACAGAATCCCGGCAGCAAGTATGAGGATGCCGATGACTCCCAGAACAGCGGTATACTTTCTTACATTTTCCTGGACCTGATCCCTTTGGCCTGCTGCTTCGAGATTGCCATACAATAACGAATATCCGAGCTCGCGTCGTTCTCGGTAGAATCCGATCAGGTAACCGAGGCGTTTCCGGTCTGTAAAGAGAGCCCGCGTCATCTGCCAACATTCCGTTAATGGATTGATGAGAACCTCACCCTTCAGAACCGGGAGACGGTCACGAATTCGATGCAGATCGAAATAATCGATGAACAACCCTGCAACCAGCAGGATAAGGAAGAAGCCTTCGGTTCGGTAGCCCTCACCGGTCCATTCATGAAGAGTAAGTACCCACTCCGGCAGCCGATTCTGTCCATTCCAGGCCGCATGATTCAGGATAGCCCAGAGCAGAAGGACAGCCGGAAATGCATAGACCCAGCGTGTCAGACGTTTGGCGTACCGAAATGCAATGCCGATTCCAAGCGCGATCATGGCACTATGTACAGGATGCGTAACATTCATCATGGTCGGAATAAAGCTTTCCTCAAAGTAGCCCGGAAACCAATCGAAGAACTCCCAGTGGAGCGTTTTGCCGCCGAGAAAAGACACCCCGTAATTGCTTTGGACCAAGCGTCTTGACAGCTCCTCCATAAATTGAAAGCCAATGCCGGGAGCAGCCCCTAATAATACATAATCGCTCAGGCTTAACGTCGTGGCTCTTCTTGAAAAAAATAAATACAATGCCAGCGGCAGCAGCTTGTAGATTTCCTCTACGACCGGTGTCATGACGGCGAATGACCATGTGTCGGTCGTCCGTCCTCCAAAAATCAAATGAAGTCCCTGCATGGTCCCGTTAGTCAAGGGAATGACCAATAGAACGCCTGAGAGTACAAACAAGCTGACCTGCTTCCAGGTAACGGTTTTGCTCCGGCTTAGCAGCCAAAATTGCAGTAGTACATAGAAAGACCACAAATATTGCACAAGCATGGTCCGCGACTCTTCGATCAGAACCAGACTTATAACGAGCACCAGCAGGGAAAGCCAGGAAAATAAGTGATACACCTTGGCAATCAAAGGGTACCTCCCAATCCATTCCTTCCAAACCCGATATATCCCCTCGATCGTGTCCCTGATTCTCGTCCGAATGACCGCAATAGACGATGTAATCGAATCCACCCCCCGCTGAATGAACCACTATCTTACGAATCGCTCCCTATAGACAGTTTGCTATATATTTACACAAATGGTCCTCATATTGAAACATTTCTTTGATCAGCATATGCGGCTCGAAGAGGAGGTAGTGCTGTTCATAAAATAAAACTCCTCTGGCAGCCGGCGGAAGATCCGGTTAACCAGAGGAGAGGGTTCATTATTGATATTTTACGACGATGGCATTGCTGATCTGACGGCCTGGCGTCGTTAAGTAAGAGCCGTTATAATACAATCCGCTGGAAGCTCCGCCATCTAGATTCATTGCTTGATAGGCACCTGCCTGCTTCATCATTTCAGCCAGTTGAGGAATGGTAGCGCCGCCTGTCGTTAACATAATCAGCTTATGATCCTTCGTGATACCCAGTGCGCTTCGTGCGCCGCCGCCCGTTAGTATCTTCGGATCCTTGAATCCTTCCTTCTTGACGTCCAGCGTCACCTTGCCATTGGTCAACAGACGCGGACCCGCCTGAAGTGCTCCTTCCATACGGCCTGTTTCATATACGGATTTGAAGTCGAGTCCTGGCATCATCGTCGCCAGATTGTTGCTGTCATAGGTGAAGATCGTCCGGTTATCTCCCGAGGCCTTGTGAAAAATATTGCCTTTGCTGACCAAATAACCGTACGGTGCTCTGTACGCTCCTGAAGTATAGGCGTCAAAGAACGTTCCGTTAATGGCAACTACGGCGTTGCTGCGCTTTGCTATGCTCCGCAAGTCTTCGACTTTCCCTGCTTTATTGCCTGCCAAAACAACGTCCAGTTCCACCTTCGGATGGAGCAGCGAAACGGTGACGACCTGTGCGCTGAAGGAACGGGAGCCCACTTTAAATGTTTTTCTGGCCGACGTCACGGCCTTGGATGAACGGGTCATCATGTTCCCCGAAAGAACGGGGAGGGTGTTTGACACGCTGCCGTCCGTAATGTTCAGGGTGGATCTGTTATTGCTCCAGGACAGCTTAAGCCCAAGATGCTGGCTGACAAATTGCAGCGGTACATAAGTAGAGCCGTTCTCGGAAAACGGGGCTGCTTTAGCCTGAACCTTTTTTCCGTTTATATAGGCATTCCGACTGCCCAGATATAGCGTGAGAGCAGTATCTTCACGGGTGATGTTGAGTTTCTTCTCTGCAGCTGTATAAGCTACCTTTACACCGTCATAGGTCTTGAGTACCCCGACCGAGATGAAGGACTGGCTGTTCTTGTCCACGTAGGCCAAATTTTTGGGGGCGGATGCGGCATAAAGCGGCGTCATGACCGTCAGCATGGCCAGTACAACGATTGCAATGATTCTTTTCATGTTTTCTCTCAAGCTCCTTTGTCTCTTTATCTGTATTGGGCGTATAATTTGTGCCTATATTTTATCGGCTTGCAGGGACTATTTGTTTAGGACTAAAGTCCAGTATTCCTCTTGTTTTTGTAAAAAAATTCCGAGAACCCATTGACAAAGAACTCCATCTCTTATATGGTTAATTACATGAGTAACTAACCAATTATGTAACGAGGTTATAAACGAAAGTTGGTGAGGTAAATGGCATTTCAGATTGATGACAGCAGACCGATATTCATGCAAATTGCCGACAAAATTGAAGATGACATCATCGAAGCACGACTGCCTGAGGAAACGCAGGTTCCATCAACGAATCAGTTTGCAGCCTTTTACCAGATCAATCCGGCTACAGCTGCCAAAGGGGTTAATCTGCTGGTCGATCAAGGAATTTTGTACAAGAAACGGGGGATTGGCATGTTTGTAGCTTCTGGAGCTCGTGAACTGCTGATGGAGAAGCGCAAGACGGAATTTTATGAACAGTACGTGGTCGCCATGGTTAAGGAAGCGGCCAAACTTGGGATTACCAAAGATCAATTATCGGAAATGATCCGCAGGGGGGAGCAAGACTGATGAGCCAAACCGTGATCGAAGTCAAGAATTTGAGCAAGGCATACAAGGATGCGACGGCTGTCGATAATGTGAGCTTTACCATCGAGGCGAATAAGATCTATGGATTGCTGGGCAGGAACGGCGCGGGCAAAACGACCATCATGCAGATGATAACGGCGCAGCTGTTTCCGAGCCAAGGGGAGATTCGCGTATTCGGAGAGCATCCATACGAAAATCAGAAGGTGATCCGGCAGGTATGCTTCATTAAGGAAGGCCAGAAATATCCGGATATCTTTACGGTCAAGGACGTTATGGGAATTGCAGCTAACGTTTATCCGAATTGGGATGCGGCATATGCAAACAAACTGATCGAGGTATTCCGGCTGCCAATGAAACGACTCGTAAAGAGATTGTCCCGCGGCATGCTCTCATCGGTAGGCATCATCGTCGGACTCGCCAGCCGGGCACCGATCACGATCTTTGATGAGCCTTATCTTGGACTCGACGCCGTGGCAAGAGAGCTGTTCTATGATCATCTGATTGAGGATTACACGAATCATCCGCGCACGATTATTCTGTCCACGCATTTGATTGATGAGGTTAGCAGATTGCTGGAGCATATCATCGTTATCGATTCCGGCCGAATTTTGCTTGACGATGCCACGGATGACCTGCGGGGACGTGCGTTTAAGATCGTCGGTCCTTCCGAAACGGTTGAATCGTTTATCCAAGGGCAGGAAGTGATAAATCGGGAATCGTTCGCTTCCATGTTGTCCGTCACGGTGATGGGAAGTGCGACTACGAGGTTGCATAAAGAGGCGGAGGAATTGGGCTTGGAAACAACCCCCGTTTCCCTTCAACAATTGATCGTATATTTAACTAAGCGCGAAAAGGTGGGGATCCAACCATGAACGGAATTCCTGGCGTAATCCATATTTATTCGAGACAGAAACTATCCTGGTTTTATTTGCCCTGGGCCATCACGGCATTCAGCTTTCTGATCAACTACATTATCAGCGTATTGGTTGATGGTGAAGCGTTCTATGCCGGGGGATTGGCAACGATCTTTATCTATGTGTTTATCGCGGCTCTGGTATCGGTGCTGCAGCTGTTTCCCTTCTCCCTCGGATTCAGCATTCGAAGAACGGACTTCTATCTGGGCTCTGTTCTGATGGTGGTATCGTACAGCGTCTTTACGTCGATTATATTATTAGTTTTAGCCGAAATTGAACGCATTACGGGTTCTTGGGGAGACCGGATATCGTTCTTCAACCTGCCGTATTTGAATGACGGCACGCTGTTAGAACAATTCATCATTTATTTCATATTGCTTCTTACATTTGCCTTTATTGGGATAGGAATCGGCGTCTTCTATCTTCGTAATCGCGGCATCAAGACCTTTGTCATGCTTGCGGCCTATTTCATTCTATTGTCGGTGGTCAGCGTACTGATCACCCAATACGGCCGGTGGGGGCAAGTGATTGACTGGGTTGTGAAACGTACTGCCTTTGAATTGTCCCTGTGGCTCATTCCCATCTCGGTTATCATCGCACTCGTCAGCTACCGCTCGATTCGCAAAAGCTCAGTGTAAGGCAAAAAGACGTCCGATTACTCGGACGTCTTTTTGTTGTGCTTCTGTTTGTTTAACATCTTCGCTCCCGCAAGCGTGGTGCCCAGCGGAAACGAGAAGAACGGGTGTTTGGATATGCCGATTTGTTGGGAGGTGTAAATGCCGGAGTGCCCGGAGAATAGGTAGCTGATAACGCAGGCCATAAACATATAAACGGCACCTTCCCCGCCGAACAGTTCGATTCCCATGATAAAACAAGCAATTGGCGTGTTCGTCGCTCCGCAGAAGACGGCAATAAATCCTAGTGCTGCCAGGAACGGTGCGTATAATTCGATCCATCCCGACAACGCGTTGCCAAGCGTTGCCCCGATGGCAAACAAGGGGGTAACTTCTCCGCCCTGAAACCCTGCTCCGAGCGTCAGCGAGGTAAAGAGGATTTTGCCGAGAAAGGCGAGAGGCGATACTTCGCCTGTGAAGGAGGCTTCGATCAGGGGGAGGCCCAGCCCCAAATAATCGCGTGTCCCAAGCAGATAAACCAGTCCAATGATGATGATGCCGCCGACAGCGCTTTTGATCATCGGATTCCGGAAGAAATAGCTGTACCACCGTTTCAAGGAATGGGTTAGCTCACTGAATAGTCGGCTTGTCAGACCAAAGAGTATCGAGGCCAGAATCACCTTTAGGATCACTATGAAACTCAAAGCCGGAATGTCTCCAATCGGATAATGCAGATGGCTGACCCCCCACAGAGAGGTGGCGGTCAGGTTCCCGACCAAGCTGGCTACGAATGCTGGTAATAGTGCTTGATGCGAGATCAGTCCGATGGCAAGCACTTCAAGTCCAAACAGGGTTCCCGCTAGCGGCGTGCCGAAAATGGATCCGAAACCGCCGCTAATTCCGCAGATAAGCAGGATTTTTCGATCCGCCGGCGTTACGCGGATTAGCTTACCGAACCACTCCGATAAACTTCCTCCCATCTGAACGGCAGTGCCCTCGCGTCCTGCGGAGCCTCCGAACAGATGCGTGATTAATGTTCCGATTAGAACTAAAGGCGCCATTCGCAATGGAATGGATTCCGTACCGCCATGGATTTGTTCAAGGATGAGGTTATTCCCTTTGGTACTGCTCTTGCCAAACTTGTAATATAGGTAGCTGACCACGGCGCCTCCCAAGGGAAGGAAGAACAGCAGCCAAGGGTTCTCCATGCGAAGGGAGGTTACATAGTCCAGACTGTAAAGAAAGAAGGCGGAGGCACTGCCCGTCATCAATCCAACGAAGCTTCCCAGAACGATCCATTTGATGAAGTAACCGGACAACAAGGCGTAGGGCCATTTTTCGGTACCTTCAAGCCATTTTTTAATCATGCAAATTCACCCGTTTCTATGTATTCGCCGCTGACCCTTCCATATACAAACAGACTCCTACCAGGAAAGCGACCTCTGGTAGGAGTCATTAGCTATCGAAGCGGTTATGGCGAACTCCATCGCCTCATTCAATTAGCATTTATTGTAATGGAATAGAGGTTTCTGTGTCAATGGCACAATCCATCAGGAGCGAGCTTTTTGTTGAGCCAAAAGAGGTATGCTTTAATTTGGAGAAAAGTGCTTGACTTGGACATGGACTTTTTTCAGGTAAGAAATTCAAGATGTCCATGGACGCAGGAAAGACCTTTATTTTATCATTACAGATGATAATGAGAATCAATATCAAAGTATTGAGGGGAAAATGATGTCATCAAACACGTCCAATCCAAGTCTTACAGATTCCAAGACCCACGTTAAACTCAAGGGGCGACCATGGGCTGCGACCCTGATTCTCACCGGAGGCGTGGCAGCGCTGGTGCTTGGCATAGCTTTATCGATATCACTCGGGGCGGCCGAGATTGATCTGCGAAAGGTATGGGAGGCGGTGTTCTTCTTTAATCCCGATGTGACGGAGCATCAGATTATACAGGAGCTGCGCTTGCCGCGGGTCCTCGGTGGTGCGATGGTTGGCGCTTGCTTTGCGGTATCGGGCGCGATCATGCAGGGGATGACCCGGAATCCGCTCGCTGATTCAGGTTTGCTCGGATTAAATGCGGGAGCGGGTTTTGCCATTGCCCTCTGCTTTTCATTTTTTCCGGGGCTGCCTTATATGTATCTGATTCTGTTCTCATTCCTTGGGGCAGGATTAGGTGCGGTCCTCGTGTATGGTGTCAGTTCCATGGCAAAAGGCGGTCTGACACCGGTACGTCTTGTTCTGGCTGGTGCTGCGCTTAGTGCTCTGTTAAGTGCGCTTAGCGAAGGCATCGCATTGTATTTTCAGGTCGGACAGGACATGGCATTCTGGTATGCCGGCGGAACGGCGGGGATTAAGTGGGTCCATCTGAAGATTATGCTGCCGTGGATCGTCGCTGCTATATTGGGAGCTATTGCGTTGTCACGCTCCATTACCATGCTTAGCCTCGGCGATGAAATTGCCCGCGGGCTCGGACAGCGAACAGGACTCGTCAAGCTGGCCGGAACGGTTATCGTGCTGGTGCTGGCAGGCGCTGCCGTCTCGGTTGTCGGTGCGGTAGGCTTTGTCGGTCTCATGATTCCGCACGTCACGCGCAAGCTGGTCGGCGTGGATTACCGGCTCATCATTCCTTGCTCGGCAGTACTTGGGAGCTTGCTGGTCGTCATTGCCGACCTTGCGGCAAGAATGGTGAACCCCCCTTACGAGACACCGGTGGGCGCGATCATCGCGTTGATCGGGGTGCCCTTCTTCCTCTACTTGGCACGCAAAGAAAGGAGGGAACTGTGAATGGAAGCTGTTACCAATAATATGCATGAACGAAAAGGCAGGAAGCGCAGGTTCATGACATTGTTTGTCCTGGTTGCATTAATCATTCTGGTCTTTCTGATCAGTATGAACACGGGGGTGATCCGTTTATCGCCGTTTGAGGTCATAAAAACCCTGTTTGGCAGCGGGACGGACAAGCAGGAACTGGTGCTGTTTGAATTCCGTTTGCCGCGGATCGTGATTTCAATTCTTATTGGTGCCGGGTTAGCGATATCGGGCTGCGTCATGCAGGGGATTTCCCGTAATGAGCTGGCGGATCCCGGAATCTTGGGGATTAATGCGGGAGCTGGCTTGATGGTGATGCTGTTTATTTCATTTTTCCCGAGCACGACGGCGGCCCCGGTCTATTTACTGCCGGTTCTTGCACTGATTGGGGCAAGCTTAACCGCTGCCTTAATATGCGTGCTGGCCTATAAGAAGAATCAGGGCTTTAAGCCGACAGGGCTGCTCTTAACGGGGATTGCCGTTGCGGCTGGCATTAGTGCGGCTATGATCGTGCTAACACTGCGCTTGAGTCCTGAAAAATACCAGTTTGTTGCCACTTGGCTAGCAGGAAGCATCTGGGGTTCCAGCTGGAAGTTCGTCCTGGCCTTGCTCCCATGGATACTTGTGCTGTTGCCCTTCGTCATGTACAAAGCGCAGGTGATGAACGTTCTCAATCTTGGAGAATCGATGGCAACCGGACTCGGTGCTTCCGTCACAAGGGAGCAACTGAAGCTGCTGGCTGCGGCGGTTGGCTTAGCAGCCTCCTGCGTCGCGGTAAGCGGCGGAATTGGATTTGTCGGACTTATCGCGCCCCACCTGTCCAGGCGCTTGGTCGGTGCGAAGCATCAGATGCTGCTGCCGGTAACAGCGCTGGTCGGTGCATTGCTGGTCATCACGGCCGATACCCTTGGACGTTGGATCATACAACCTTCAGAGATTCCGACGGGGATCGTGGTTGCGGTAATTGGCGCTCCCTATTTCCTCTACCTGCTATCCAGGTCGAGAGCTTAAAAGGGAAGGACTTGCTCATTTCTATAACGGAATTACGGATTAAGGAGGTCCTTATGCTGCGTCGATTTTTTTCCTACTACAAGCCTTATAAAGGGCTGTTCATATTGGATTTTTGCTGCGCGATCTTTGCAGCTTTGCTGGAATTGATATTCCCGGTTGCTGTCAACCGCGTGATAGACGACTTGCTGCCGAGCGGCAACTGGAAGTGGATCTTGTACGCTTGTCTGGGTCTTCTCGGCATTTATGTTGTCAGTTCTTTCTTACATTACGTGGTCACCTATTGGGGGCATAAACTCGGCATCAACATTGAGACGGATATGCGCAAAAAGCTGTTTGATCGGGTGCAGAAGCAATCCTTCCGTTTTTTTGACAATAACAAGACGGGGCATCTAGTCTCGCGGATGACAAACGACCTGATGGATATCGGGGAAATTGCCCACCACGGTCCGGAAGATCTGTTCATTGCCCTTATGACGCTTGCCGGAGCCTTGGGCATCATGCTCGGGATTAATTGGCAGCTTGCCGTAATGACGTTTGTGATCGTTCCATTGATGATTTATTTATCGCTGTATTTCAGCGGAAAAATGTCGGCAGCGTTCAAGCGCATGTTCTCCGATATTGCCGATTACAACGCACGTGTGGAGAACAACGTCAGCGGTATCCGCGTGGTTCAAGCCTTTTCGAATGAGGAGCATGAAATGACGCGTTTTGCTGAGAACAACAACCGCTTCCGCGTGACAAAGCTGATTGCCTACCGCATTATGGCTTGGAATTCTTCGATCAGCTTTATCCTGATGAAATTCATTTCCCTGTTCGTTTTGGTGTGCGGTACTTGGTTCGTGATCGAAGGCCGGATGACCAACGGGGAATTTATCGCTTTTGTTATGCTGTCCAATGTGTTCCTGGGTCCGATTAAACAGATCAATGCGGTCATTGAGATGTATCCGAAGGGAATCGCCGGCTTTAAGCGTTATTTGGAGCTGCTTGAGAGCGAACCGGACGTTGCGGATACGCCGGATGCAAAGCCGGTTAACCATCTGCGGGGAGACATTGCCTTTGACGGGGTATCCTTCGGGTACGAGAACAAAGATCAAGTGCTGCAGAATGTCAGTTTGTCCATCCGAGCAGGTGAAACCGTTGCGCTTGTGGGTCCTTCCGGAGCAGGCAAGACAACGTTGTGCTCTTTGCTGCCGCGTTTCTATGACGTTGAAGCCGGGCGGATAACGATTGACGGGATCGATATCCGAGACATGACGCTGCAATCCCTTCGTTCCCATATTGGCATCGTGCAGCAGGATGTTTTCCTGTTTGACGGCAGCATCCGCGAAAATATTGCCTACGGCCGGCTCAACGCTGCAGAGAGCGACATGATGGAAGCCGTGAGCCGTGCCCAGCTTGAGGAGCTGGTCGCTTCGCTTCCGGATGGGCTGGACACCTTAATCGGCGAGAGAGGCGTTAAGCTGTCCGGCGGACAGAAACAGCGCCTGTCGATCGCCCGGATGTTCCTCAAGAACCCGCCGATTCTTATTCTGGATGAAGCGACGTCTGCATTGGATGCGGAGACCGAAGCGGCGATTCAGCAGGCGCTGGCCGAACTGTCGGAGGGACGTACGACCCTGGTGATTGCACACCGGCTAGCAACGATCAAGAATGCAGACCGCATTGTGGTTGTTGCAGACAAAGGCATTGCCGAACAAGGAATCCATGAGGATCTGCTCGCGGCGCACGGCATATACAGCCGATTACATCGAGCTCAATTCGGAGCTTAAATCCAGCCATCATTTTATTAGGAGGATAAAACATGTTCAATTCTAAAATACGTGTCATGCTCTCCACGCTTGTCTTATGCTCGATCGTTATTTCGGCATGCAGTGGGAATGGAAATACCGCGAATAATGGGGGCTCTGCCGGTGAAACCGCTGCGGGCACGGACAAGTCTCAGACTGAGGCCTCAGCGCCCACGACTAGAAAGGTGGATACGATTAACGGAGAAATCGAAATTCCGGCCGCTCCCGAGCGGATTGTAGTTGATGCCTACCTGCCAACTCTGCTGCTGCTCGGAGAAAAGCCGGTCGGCGCGACAGCGACGGATCTCGAGAACGTCCATATTCAAGACATGATTGAGGGCATAGAGAACACAGGGGAAAGCGCTGCGGAAAAGATTGTGGAATTAAACCCCGACCTGATTATCAGCGCTAACTCGGACCCGGAATTATACGAGAAATTGTCCAAAATCGCACCGACGGTCATTCTCCCTTATGAAACCTATCGAAGCGTGCACGAAGAAGTGGAGGGATTGGGGGCTATTCTAGGCAAAGAAGAAGAAGCGAAGGAATGGCTAGCTGATTTTGATGAGAAAATAGAAGGACTGCGCGCGAAAGTGAATGGTGTGGTGGAAGAGGGAGAGACGTTCTCGATCTTTGGCGCATTCGGCAAAACCTTCTATCTGTACGGTGACGGCATTTATCGCGGGGGCTTGGCGATCTACAAGGAGCTTCAGCTAACACCTCCGGCAACGATTCAAAAAGAATTGATTGATGCCAACGTGACATACAAAGAGGTCTCCCTGGAAGTGCTCAACGATTATGCAGGCGATTATATCTTCTTTGATGAGTCTAACGGTGCCGAGATGGATAAGAAGGATAAGGTATGGACATCGATTGAGGCGGTGAAGCAGGATCGCGTGTTTTATCTGGATGCCAAGCGGTTCTGGCCGTTTGATCCCATTGCTGTACTGGCCCAGGCCGAGGAAGTGACGGAAATGATCGTCAGCCAAAAAGAGAAGGAGGACACGAAATAACCAGCGGTATCGGTGATCCCCGATAGATTGCTGGGCGATTTCGAATATGCTAGGAAGAGATGGTTTATACGAAAAGGGCAAGGTCCGCAATCACGGACCTTGCCCTTTGTTGCATCAGGATCGCTTATCAATCAGGTTTAGCGTGCATCTGTGGTTGTGGGCTCTTCCGAGACTTTCAGTTTATCATTCAGAATACTATCTTCAAGCACGCTGAATTTGTCCCCATATACTTTCGTGATATGTTTTTCTCCCCATGCACAGAGCATATCCAGAATTCCGCTCAAACTCATGCCGTAATCGCTCAACTCATATTCCACTTTGGGCGGCACTTGATTATGGATAATGCGATTGATCACGCCATCATCCTCGAGCTCCCGCAGCTGCTGGGTCAACATTTTTTGCGTGATATGCGGCATGAGACGCTTCAGTTCATTGGTTCGTTTACGGCCATGGGTCAGGTGACACAGAATGACGCATTTCCACTTGCCTCCGATCACTTCCAATGTCGCTTCGACGGCGATGTTGTATTTCTTTGCTTGCATAGTCATCCTCCTATTTCTATAGGCACTAAAAAGTGCCTAGGGTACTGTCAGGTACCTACATTACAAAAAAGTACGTTCTTCACACAAAAAACGATATAGATCATAATAGCATTTGCCAGCTGGATTACACCATACTCAATATTTTTACAATATACAAGCAAGAGAATAGGATAGGGGGAAATATCAACACCATGATGATAGATAAAAGAAGAAGTTTATTTGCGCTGCTGGCGCTTGCCGTTAGTGCCTTCGCTATCGGAACAACGGAATTTATCAGCGTAGGGCTGCTGCCGTTGATTGCGGAGGATATGAATATATCCGTAACGACGGCCGGATTAACCGTTTCGATGTATGCGCTGGGCGTTACCTTTGGTGCGCCAATCCTAACATCGCTAACGTCCAGGATGTCCAGAAAAACGTTGCTGCTCTGGATTATGATCATTTTTATCATCGGTAATAGCTTGGCGGCCAGCGCAGCTTCCATTGGTATTCTGCTTGCCGCACGCGTGCTTTCGGCCTTTTCCCATGGCGTATTCATGTCGATCGGTTCGATCATCGCCGCAAGCGTGGTGCCTGAGAACCGCAGGGCATCGGCGATTTCCATTATGTTTACGGGCCTGACGGTAGCTACGGTCACCGGCGTTCCGCTTGGAACGTTTATCGGTCAGCAGTGGGGCTGGAGACTTGCTTTTGTTGCGATTGTTGTGGTCGGCCTTGTTGCGCTGATTGCGAATAGTATCCTGGTCCCATCGGACTTGCCAAAAGGAGAACGCACTTCATTCCGTGATCAGGCTAAACTGCTGACGAATGGCAGACTGCTGCTCATGCTCCAGATTACGGCCCTCGGTTATGGCGGCACCTTTGTGGTCTTCACTTATTTATCCCCATTGCTGCAGGATATAACAGGCTTCAAGGAAAATACGGTGGCCATTATCCTCCTTGTATACGGGATCGCCATTGCGGTCGGGAATGTGATCGGCGGTAAGGCAGCCAATCGCAACCCGCTTAAAGCACTATTCTATATGTTCATCGCCCAAGCGTTGGTGCTGTTGACGCTTACGTTTACCGCACCGTTTCAAGTAGCGGGACTCATCACGATTATTCTCATGGGATTTCTGGCTTTCATGAATGTGCCGGGTTTGCAGGTTTATGTCGTAATGCTGGCTGAGCGGTTTGCACCCGGAGCCGTGAATATGGCGTCCGCGCTGAACATTGCCGCATTTAATGCAGGCATCGCCATCGGGGCTTTTCTGGGCGGCTTGATCACGAATTCCATGGGCCTGATTCATACGGCATGGATCGGAGCGCTCATGGTAGTAGGTGCCATCGTCCTTACGGGATGGAGCTTGAAGCTGGAACGGAAGAACTCGGAGAAGCCGGATAAGCAAGCGGCCTGAATGCCTGAGTGATTATTTTATGATGAAGGGAGGTGATGTCTAAGCGTTTTATCGGAGATACTTCATTATAGGTTAATTTAATCACAACCAAAAAAATGTTCGGAGGTTTATCAACATGACAGCACAACACTTACAAGATACAACCATTTTATATAATGGCGTCAACATGCCTTGGTTTGGATTAGGCGTATTTAAAGTAGAAGAAGGACCGGAGCTGGTGAATGCCGTACGTACAGCCATCCAGCATGGGTATCGCAGCGTGGACACGGCCGCCATATACGGCAATGAAGAAGGCGTCGGACAAGGCATTCGCGAGGGCTTGGAAGCTGCCGGTTTTAAGCGGGAAGATCTGTTTGTCACATCCAAAGTGTGGAATGCTGATCTGGGTTATGAATCGACTATGAAGGCTTACGAGGAGAGTCTACGGAAACTAGGCCTGGAATATTTGGATTTGTACCTTATACACTGGCCGGTTGAAGGGAAATATATAGAGGCGTGGAAGGCGTTAGAAACGTTGTACAAAGAAGGACGCGTGAAAGCGATCGGTGTGAGCAACTTCCAGATCCATCATCTGGAGCGGTTAATGAAGGAAACGGAAATCAAACCGATGGTGAACCAGGTGGAATATCATCCCCGATTAACGCAAAAAGAATTGCAATCGTACTGTCAGGCCAACGGAATTCAGCTTGAGGCTTGGTCTCCTTTAATGCAAGGACAGCTGCTGGATCAAGAGGAGCTTCGAAACATTGCCGACAAACATCATAAATCCATTGCCCAGATTATTCTTCGTTGGGATTTACAGAACGGCGTGGTCACGATTCCGAAATCGACCAAAGAACATCGGATCGCCGAGAATGCCGCCATCTTTGATTTTGAATTGTCTGTTGAGGAGATGCAGCGCATCGACAGCTTGAATCAGGATCACAGAGTGGGACCGGATCCCGACAATTTTGATTTCTAAGAAATCTGCGTGAACGGCAAGAATACAAGTGTAATGAATATTGTGGCTCTCCTGTACTGCCGGCAGCACAACAGGGGTCAGGAGAGTCCAATCCTACATAACGGAAGGAGAGAGCATAATGAATATGGATCTAAAGGGAAAAGTCGCCTTGGTAACGGGCTCGACATCCGGTATTGGCAAAGCGATTGCCATGTCGCTTGCAGCCGAGGGAGCTTCCGTCATTATTAATGGAAGGCATGAGGATAAAGTAAAACAGACGATCCATGACATTCACGCTGTGCATCCGGATGCCGAGCTGCGTATTGCTGTGGCGGATCTTGGAACGGAGGAGGGCTGCCATCAGGTCAGGGAAGCTGCTCCGGTCGTTGATATTCTGATCAATAATTTAGGGATTTTTGAGCCTGCTGAATTTTTCGATATCCCTGACGCGGATTGGTTCAGGTTCTTCGAGACCAATATCATGAGCGGTGTTCGGTTAACCCGGCACTATTTGAAGAACATGATCAATCGCAATGAAGGTCGAATTATTTTTATCGCGAGTGAAGCAGCCGTCATGCCTTCCCAGGAGATGGCACATTACAGCGCAACCAAGACGATGCAGTTGTCCCTTTCCCGGAGCTTGGCCGAGCTGACGACAGGAACCCGCGTAACGGTGAATACCGTCATGCCTGGATCCACTCTTACGGAAGGCGTGGAAACGATGCTGAATACGCTATATCCGGATGAGGATCTTTCGATCGAAGAAGCCGAGCAGCGGTTTATGAAGGAAAATCGGCCGACTTCCATTATTCAGCGATTGATTCGACCAGACGAGATTGCGGATTTTGTTACGTATCTCAGCAGTCCCAAATCCTCGGCGATTAACGGTTCAGCGCTTCGAATCGACGGAGGCTTGGTACGAAGCGTATTCTAAGCTACCGTGGTGCTGTGAACGCTCTGTTAGGAACGGTATTTTTGCCTAAAGGATTTGGGTTTGAAGCCTGTATAACGAACAAAGCAGCGAATGAAATACGGAAATGAACCGAACCCGGATTCTTCGGCAATACGTCCAATCGGATCATTGGTGTGGATCAACATTTGCTTTGCTTGTTCGATCCGATGCCGAGTCAGAAATTCCAGGGGCGTGCAGCCAAACGTTTTTTTCATACAGATCGAAAGATAGTTCTGGTGGAAATGCATCGCATCGGATAATTGCTGGTAGCTCACCGGTTCCTTGTAATGTTGTCTCAAATAGTTGGCGGTTCGTTCGGCTATGGCATATTGAGGATTCTGATGCTGGATTCCTTCCTCTTCGGCCTGAAACAGCAGGAGCAGCTCATGCAGCAGCTGCTGCTGCTTCCAGCGTGCCGCGGAAGAAGATGATTGCTGAAGGTTCTGCAATTGTTCGATCAGGAGTCTCGCTTGCTCTATCGTGGGCAGCTCTCCATACTTGGGTATGTAAAAAGAAAAACTCTCGATCTGTACATAAGGCTGATCGGTTTGCGATAAGGCAAAAAGGGTCAGTTCCTCCGTTTCAATCCAACGACCGAGTGTCTGAAAATGCAGCCAATAAAAGTGGGTCTCCTCCTGACAGGGCAGATATGTCCGGTGCGCGGCATCGGGCCTTAGAATCAGGTGGCAGCCGCTCTTTACCCTGTAAGCAACGCCGTTCTCCTCCAGGAATAATGTCCCTCTTGTCACCAGAATCAGATCAAAGACCCCGATGTTATAGCGATCCGGATGTTTGTCTCCTACCTGATAGGTATCTTCTCCACAAATCATATAGTGCGGTAGCGGCGGCGCCGTGAACTGGAAGATCATCTGCGGCCAGGCCTCCTCCTCAAACGAGCTTTTCTCTATGATAATCGTTTTGCTGATCCGGATTCAATAAGACAGCAAGTTGCAATCGGATAAAAAGATGTTGTTTCTGTGTATAGGGTACGCCTGGCCCAGATGGTATATTTCTACCAGAGTGTGCACCTACAAGACAGAAACAAGGAGCGTGGAAATGGATGCTGCATAATCCTGCCTTTAACAGCTTGCCGCTTAGAGCAATTAAACCGGCCGGCTGGCTTAAGAGTCAGTTGGAGATTCAAGCAAGCGGGTTTACCGGACATTTGGAAGAACAGTGGAAGGACGTAGGGGATGAGAATGGGTGGCTCGGCGGTCAAGGAGAGAGCTGGGAACGGGGACCGTATTATGTCGATGGCTTGCTTCCGTTAGCTTATTTGCTTGAAGACGAGTCTTTGATTGCCAAAGCGAATCGCTGGGTCGAGTGGTCGCTTACCAGTCAGCAGGAAAATGGCATGTTCGGTCCGGCGCGCATAACCTCCGTCAATCAGGATATTGATAAGGAGCAGGACTGGTGGCATTACATGATCATGCTGAAAGTGATGATGCAGCATGAAGAAGCAACGGGCGATGAACGGATCATCCCTTTTCTCACGAAGTTTTTCACTTATGTCCATTCGGTTATCGAGGAACAACCGCTGCGGGGCTGGGCCCAAACAAGGGGAGCAGAGATGCTGCTGTGCATGGTGTGGTTATATAGACGTACGAAGCAGCCCTTTCTGTTAGAGCTTGCCGATATCGTTGCCGGACAAACCACGGACTGGAGCGATATCTTTCATGATTTTCCGTTCTGGCGAAAGGTCGAAGAGTGGGATTGGACAACCCATGTCGTGAATGTGGCGATGGGAATCAAAACGCCGGGCTTGCTGTATGAACTGAACGGAAATCCGGTGGAGCGAGAAAGCGTACATCGGGGCATTGATTCCCTGATGACGTACCACGGTCAAGCGCACGGCATGTTTTCCGGGGACGAGTGGTTATCCGGCACCCATCCGAGTCAAGGCGTGGAATTATGTGCCGTCGTGGAGTATATGTTCTCGATGGAGCAGCTGACGCGTATTTTCGGGGACGGACGTTTCGGGGATATCCTGGAGAAGGTCGCTTTTAATGCGCTTCCTGCCGCCATCTCTCCGGATTGGACCTCGCATCAGTATGATCAGCAAGTCAACCAGATGATCTGCAATGTCGCTCCGCGGTCCTGGAGCAACAGCCCGGACGCCAACGTCTTCGGCCTGGAGCCGAACTTCGGATGCTGCACGGCTAACATGCATCAGGGCTGGCCCAAGCTGACCTCTCATTTATGGATGAAGGATCAGGAGGACGGGCTTGTTGCCGTGTCCTATGCGCCATGTACGGTGAGAACCACAGTCGGTCGTCAAGGCGTTCCCGCTGTAGTCGAGGTAACCGGAGAATATCCATTCAAGGATCGCGTTCAAATCAAATTGTCGTTGGAACACGCGGAGTCGTTCGCTCTATCGCTGCGCATCCCGGCCTGGTGCGACGATCCCGTCATAACTCTGAATGGGCAGGAATTGCCATTCGAAGTGGAGTCCGGTTATGCAAGGATCGTACAGAACTGGCAGAACGGCGACCGATTGGAGATTCATTTGCCCATGGAAGTGAAGACCGTGTCGCGCAGCATGTACGCTACCAGCATTGAGAGAGGGCCTCTGGTGTATGTGCTGCCCGTGAAGGAGAACTGGCAGATGATCCGGCAGCGCGACATGTTCCACGATTGGGAGGTATATCCTGCTTCGCCTTGGAAATACGGTTTGGTCGCCGATACGTCATTCGAGGTACTAGAACAGGATATGGTCAGCCAGCCGTTCCTGGCGAAGGATGCGCCTGTCAGAGTGAAGGTTAAGGGCCAACTGATTCGGGATTGGAAAATGGAAGGCAACAACGCCGGAAACCCTCCGCTTCATCCGAACACGGACGGACAGCCCATGACGGAATTGGAGTTAGTTCCGTATGGAAGCGCCAGGCTTCGGATCGGTGAATTTCCTCTGATTGGAGAGCGGAAAAAGGTCGCTAAGAAATAAGCAAGATGGATTGCATCATCAAAACCGCGTTGATCGCGGTTTTTTTGTTGTACAGATATGCGTTCAAGGTTAAGATAAGTGTTTACGAAGCTCAGAAATACACATAATATGGAGTTATTGGAAAAGATGGTACTGGGCTGCATTCCCCGATGTTAGTAGCTATCAATCCATGGAGGTGATCAGGTGAGAATAGATAAGCGCATATTTAATATCTCGGCATGGCTGGCTCTGTTAACCATCCTTGTGTTCCCGGGAAAAATAGGGGCGGAGGGTGTGGGTACACCACGAATCGAATATGGATATTGAAAGTGAGAAAAACATATAAAAGGAATGTACGGGTTGCCGAGAAGGAAAAATGACCGAAGGAGCTCTCCATATGAAAAAAATTTCAATGGTCTTGTTGTTTATTAGTTTTATTGTAATGGGCTGCGTTTCTAAGACGGATTCGATCGATATGCCCCTTTATGAGGGCAGAAGCCTCGTTATTGGTGTGATCGGAGAAACACCGCAGGTTAGGGAGGAAGGACATGTGGATTTTAAGGAGGTTACGTTTGAGCAGCTAGAGGAGCTAGACCTTTCTCCTGAGCTTGACGCCGTGTTCATAACGAAAGAACATCTGGTGGAAGCTTCTGAGCCCAAGTATACAGAAGTTTATAACAAGGCTGAAGTTCCTTTTTTCTATATCGAGTCTAGCAAATCTCATGTCCCCTTCACGATCGAAGAATTGTCCTATGATGAGGTTCAAGATCTTTCAACGGATATGTTCGCAACAGGATATTACGGCAAGGATGATCAATATTGGGGTTACGGATTATACAACAATGTTATGAATGAGACCAATATCAAAGCTGTCTATTCGCGTATTTTCACAACCATCGAGTCGTTGCACAATGACGGAGGAATGTAATTTGCGGGAAATAAACTGGTTGGAGAAAAGCGAGACGCTTGAGTTATTGCTGGAACATGAAACTACCATTCAAGTCGTCCCGTTAGATTCCGGTCTGGAAGCTGAGGTGGTGAAGATCGCCACGTCAACGGCAGACTATGTATTAAAGGTATGGAATAAAAAGTCCAAGCCAAACGTTCAGATGCAATATCAAATATTGAATGCATTAAGCTCGCATGGAAGAGCGGTGTCGAAGCCTTTGGGCTGGGGGTCAGACCGGAATGGCAATCCGATATTGCTGACCAGTTACGACGGTACGCCCGTTCAAAAGGTCGATCAGCCTAAATTATTGAAACTTGCAAAGATTCTAATGGATATACATAAACTTCCTCTGGATAGCCTGAAAGGCTCCGGGCTGCCGGATTATGACTTCATCTCCTATTTTTATCCTCGAATGGATGAGTACCCCGATATCCTACACCCATTGATGGAGCTTGTTCAGCGTGCGGGCATGAAACAAGAATGTGTTATCCATGGCGATTACCACCTTGGCAATATTCTTGAGAATGAAAACGAACTGACTGTGATCGATTGGACGAATGTCCAGATGGGTGATCCCAGATATGATATCGGATGGTCGATTATCTTAATGTGGATATATGTAAGCGAGAAGCGAGCTTCCTTCTACCGTGCTGCATTTTGTACCGAGAAACGATACGAAGCGGATGAGCTTGAGTTGTTTGAAGCCATAGCCTGTCTTCGCTGGGTTTTGCTCAGTAGAGTGGACCACCCACCCATTAGAAAGGATACGATCGCAAGGGTTAGGTCCATACTTACGAGCAACAAGTATTTAAATTTCAAGCTTGTTTAAGTCTGAGCCAAAACATACACAGCCGGTTCTCAGATAAGAGGTGGATAGATATGCGGAAGCTTGCAGCAGTACTCTGAGCCCCTTATAGCCATTTTACATGATGGTAGGGGCTTTTTTGTCTATAAGAAGCAGCGTGATCCCCTTTCAATCCGCCAAGAAGAGAAGTAGAAGGTATGCAAAAAGCTCGATTAAATCTTTCTCCGAAGATTTAAAAAAGAGGGTTGACATCAGCATGTCCATTCTTGTAATCTTTGTTTGTAATCGTTTACGTAATCGATTACATATCGGAATCATGACGTTTTGAGGTGAACAATGTTTGGCAAAAGCAACGATTAAACAAGTAGCGGCGGCAGCAGAAGTATCCACGGCCACCGTTTCAAGAGTGCTGAACGACAGCGATTATGTAAGCGATGAGATTAAAGAGCGAGTGATGGCCGCGGTGAACCAGTTAAATTACCGGCCAAGCGCCATCGCCCGCAGTCTGAAGCAGGACCGGACCTATATGATCGGGGTCGTCGTTCCCGATATTTCCAACCCTTATTTTATGGGCATTTCCAGAGGTATTGAGGATATTGTAGGCAAAGAAGGCTTTCAGCTTATATTCTGCAGCTCGGATGAGAATCCGGACAAGGAAAGACGATTGCTTAAGCTTATGCAGGAAAAGCGCGTGGATGCCGTCGTACTGGCGACGTCTGGCGGCAATGACCCGGCGATCCAGCAGCTGGCGGATTCCAAAATGCCGATTGTTCTCGTAGACCGAAAGCTGGACTCGCCGGAAACGGGGGTGAGTCTCGATCTGGTAGCCGAGGACAATATCGAAGGCGCATCCCGCCTAACCCGGAAGCTGCTTGAGGATGGGCATACGGCAATTGGTGTGGTAAACGGTCCAACGAGATCCAGCACGGGCAGGGAACGGCTTGACGGTGTTCGGAAGGCGATGAAGGAATACGGGCTGAACGAGGAACCCATGGTATATAACGGTGACTTCTCTACAGAGGACGGAATCCGGGCGGTGCGGCATTTTCTGAGTTCGGAGCGTCGGCCAACTGCAATTATATCCCTGAACAACCGAATGAGTCTTGGCGTTCTGCTTGAAATTGTACGCAGCGGTCTAAAGATTCCGGCCGACATAGCGGTAGCTTCTTTCGGTGAGGTAGAGGCCGGTCCATTACTCAAGGAATCGGGACTCTATTATATGGAACAGCATCCCTATGACATGGGGATCAAAGCCGGAGAGATTCTTCTAAGTCGAATTCGCGAAGAAGCTCCGTTGTCTGAACCGGAAATCAAGATTTACATCAATGAAGTGAAACAGCTGAATTGATCACTTTGGGATCGATGCTTTGCATTCTGGTATGCATACACAATGTCCCAGAGGAAGGAACGGATATTCCGGTTAATCGCGCCTGGACCGCCTTCGGCGGACTGGAGCCGGTCTCGGCCGATTACCGGGCATGCGCAGCTTATGGTCCTTTGTACAATAGGAGGCAGATAACATGAAGCAGTTATACACCATTGGCGTGGATTTCGGTACGGAATCGGGCAGAGCTCTGTTGGTTGATATCACGACCGGGCAAGAAGTTGCTACCCATGTGACGCCATACATGCACGGGGTCATGGACGAGGTTCTGGTCCACTCCGGTTTGAAGCTGGAGCAGGATTGGGCGCTTCAGCATCCGGGCGACTACATGGAGGTGCTTCGGCAATCCATCCCGCGTGTGTTGTCGGAGGCAAACGTACCACCAGATCAAGTCATCGGGATCGGCATCGATTTCACGGCATGCACGATGATGCCGCTGGATGCCGGAGGGACTCCGCTGTGCATGCTGGAGGAATGGAGGAACAATCCCCATAGCTGGGTAAAGCTGTGGAAGCACCACGCGGCGCAGGATGAAGCGAACCTGATCAATGAAGCCGCTAAGCGGCGTGGGGAGAAATTTCTTGCACGTTACGGAGGGAAGCTGTCCTCGGAGTGGATGCTAGCGAAGTCTTTACAGATTCTGAATGAAGCTCCCGAGCTGTACGAGCAAGCTGTACTGTTCATGGAGGCTGCCGATTGGGTGGTCATGCAATTGACCGGTCAGCTCGCACGGAGCAGCTGCACCGCAGGCTATAAAGCCAATTGGCATAAACGTGAGGGATATCCGTCCAAGGAATTCCTGCAGTCGCTTGACCCGAGATTCGGGTCCCTCGTGGAGACGAAGCTGAGAGGACCGATCAAGCCACTGGGTTCGAAAGCGGGCGGATTAACCGAATCGATGGCAGCCTTAACCGGCCTGCTGCCGGGCACCGCGGTAGCTGTAGCCAACATCGATGCCCATGCCATGGTGCCGGCCGTCAGTGTGGTAACCCCGGGCAAACTGGTGCTCGCCATGGGAACCTCTACTTGTCATTTGATCTTAAGCGACAAGGAAGTGGCGGGGGAAGGCATTTGCGGTGTCGTCGAGGACGGGATCATTCCCGGTTATTACGGTTATGAGGCGGGCCAGTCGGCCGTTGGCGATATATTCGCCTGGTATGTGGATGAGGCAGTACCGGAATATGTCCGGCGCAAGGCTGCCGAAGAGCGCCTTGGCATTCATGAGTGGCTTGAGAGGGAAGCGGTCCAATATGCGCCTGGCCAAAGCGGACTGCTGGCTCTCGACTGGTGGAATGGAAGCCGTTCCGTACTGATGGACGCCGATCTGAGCGGCGTCATCCTCGGATTGACCCTCCAGACCAAGCCGGCTGAAATATACCGGGCGCTGCTGGAGGCCACCGCCTTTGGAACGCGGGCGATCATCGAGGCCTTTACCGAAAGCGGCGTAGAAGTCCAGGAGCTCTATGCTTGCGGCGGATTGCCGCAGCGAAACCGACTATTGATGCAAATCTATGCTGACGTTACCGGCAAGGAAATTAAAGTAGCGGATACCGTCCAAACGGCCGCTTTTGGTGCAGCTATGTTCGGCGCCGTCGCGGCAGGTAAAGAGCAGGGAGGCTTTGGGAGCATCGTGGAGGCTGCAGAAGTCATGGCACGTGTTCGCGAAGAGACCTTTAAGCCGATTGAGGCCAACGTGCGTGTATATGATCAATTATACAAGGAATATAAAGGACTTCATGATTATTTGGGAAGAGGCGAAAACGGGGTGCTGAAACGCTTGAAGGCATTACGGAGCGGAAAATTACTGGAATGAGCGTAAGAATGAACACCTAAATGAACGAGGGATTAAAACCTGGCAGCAACGAAATATATCGCCGGATTGTCTTTACATACTAAAAGGAGTGATAACAGATGATGAACTTTAATGGGCTCAACATGCACCTCGGAAATTTATCCCGGCTGTCCAATGCGCAGACGAGATCCATCAGCGCGGAGAATTTTACCGGTGAAAAAGGAAAAGGCGGCATGGCCACCGACGGCACGGGCGCAGCGGCTTCCAGGGATCTGGGCATAGGCTGGAAGGTCTCTCCTTCCGTGGAGATTTTACCGGGAGAAACGTTTACGATGGGGGACATTCAGGGTCCCGGAGCGATTCAGCATATCTGGCTGACCTGTCATCCAACGCTGTGGCGCAATCTGATTATCCGCATGTATTGGGATGATGAGAAAGACCCTTCGGTTGAGGTGCCCGTCGGCGATTTGTTCTGTAACGGATGGGGAGAGCGCAGCGATGTCAATTCGATTCCGGTTGCCGTGAATCCGGCCGGCGGCATGAACAGCTACTGGCAGATGCCCTTCCGCAAGCATGCCCGTTTGACGATGGAGAACCGTGCGCCGGAAAAGGCAGTCCTTTACTACCAAATTGACTATACGCTGACGGACATCCCGGATGATGAGGCTTATTTTCATGCGCAGTGGCGGAGAACGAATCCCGTTCCTTATAAAGAGGTTTACACCATTCTGGATGGGGTGACTGGACACGGGCACTATGTAGGGACTTACCTAGCGTGGCAGGTGAATAATAACGGCTGGTGGGGCGAAGGCGAGATCAAGTTCTATATGGACGGGGATCAGGATTATCCGACCCTTTGCGGTACGGGAACGGAGGATTATTTTGGCGGGGCCTGGAATTGGGAGCAGCCGATCGGTACCTATCGAACCTACTCGACGCCATATTTGGGGATGCACCAAGTGCTGAAGCCGGACGGATTGTATCGAAGCCAGCAGCGTTTTGGCATGTATCGATGGCATGTCATGGATCCGATCCGCTTTCAAAGCGATCTTCGCGTGACCATTCAGGATCTCGGCTGGAGGTCCGGAGGAAGGTATCTTCCGCAGCAGAGCGATATTGCATCGACGGCGTTCTGGTATCAGGCCGAGCCCCATGCGCCATTCCCAGAGCTTCCGGATAATGATAAGCGGGAGGTTATATAAAGGAGGAGCTATTGCTTACCAGCCGGTAAGGTGGAAATTTAACTGAGCATGGTGATGAACCGTCCCTCGCAGCGATGCTGCGCAGTGGACGGTTTTTTGTGTTTTCCGACGACCCACTTTGGTCCAACCGGGAATGATAATGAGACATTGAATGACCACTCTGTTCATGGGGGTGAAGGGAGAGAAACGGATGTCAAAGGTTCATAATCTAAATCCGGATATTCACACACTTCACGGATTTTTTAGCAAGGAGCTTGAGCCCGCCCTATTTATTCAGTCAGGGGATACCGTTGTGTATCAAACCTTAGATGCGGGTTGGGGACTGGAGAAGCGATCTTCTCCAGGCGCGGCGAGAACGAAGTTTACGGAGCGCAAGCCGGAACGGCTGGAGAAGCATTTTGGGCATGCTTTATTAGGTCCCGTCCATATCCAAGGGGCTACACCCGGGCTTACATTGGAGATCCGGATCAACGAAGTCGTTCCCGGTTCGTGGGGATGGACCTCTGCCGGAGGTTTTCCGAGCTATTGGAACGAGAAGCTGGGCGTGGCCGACGCCAAGGAAGTGACGTTGGACTTTGAATTGGATGCCCGGACAATGACAGGCAAGAGCCAGTTCGGAGATTTCATGTACAGCATCGGCCTGAAACCGTTTATGGGAATTATGGGCATGCCGCCGAAAGAAAAGGGTCAGCATTCCACTTTTGTACCTCGCCCCTATGGAGGAAATCTTGATTGCAAAGAATTAACCGCCGGCAGCACCTTGTATCTGCCGATCCCGGTGGATGGCGGGCTGTTCTCAACAGGGGATGGACATGCGGCTCAGGGTGACGGCGAAGTTAGCGGTCCCGCCCTGGAATGCCCTATGGAGAAGGTGAGTTTAACCTTTCATGTCCGAGAAGACATGCCCATAACGATGCCCAGAGCGAAGACGAGTACCGGCTGGCTTACGATGGGGTTTCACGAGGATCTGGACGAAGCCATGTGGATGGCATTAAGCGGGATGCTGGATCTCATGACTGAGCTTTACTCTATTTCAAGAACAGAGGCGTACGCTTACGCCACCTTGACGGTGGATCTGCGGGTAACCCAGATCGTGAACATCCTAAAGGGTGTGCACGCATTTTTACCTTTTGGGGCGTTGAGATGAAAGGAAGTTAAGATTCTTTTCTGAAGAGATGAAGCAGAACCATCAATCTATTTATTAAAAAGGGTGTACGCACTTGGACAATCTGAAGCTGAATGTATCACTTTTACGACAAAGGGTTCCGAACCTGACCAGCGCAGCCAAATCCGTCGGATTGCGGCCCGCCACGGTTTCCAATCTATGTACGGGAAAAATACCCGTTGGTCGGGCGGAAGTCCGTACCATTGCCGCTTTGGCATCTCTGGCGAAATGCAGTCTGGATGAACTGATCCTGCGCGGGGAAAGCGTGGAGATGATCGAAACCGGCATCAAACCGCTTGATCTATTTGCCCCTTTGGCAAAAGGCGGTACCGTTGGTCTGGTCGCCCGTCCCGGAATGGGCCAACTGGTGCTGCTCGGCGAGCTGTTTCATCACTTCAAGCAGGAAGGGTTCATGACGATTTTGCTAAAGCCGGAAGGGGAACATCCCGAACTGCAGGATATGCTGAACGACGTAGAAAAGGTTGCTTATTCTATAGAAGAAACCTATTCCATTGTGGCGAATGCGAATACCGAGAAAGACATTGTGTTTGCAGCGGACCGGGAGCACGTCTTGACCGGCCATATCTACGCTCTTCAGGAACGTTTTCAACAAGAGGGCATGAGGCAGGTCACGACTTTTCTTGTGGACCTCAAAGGTGGGGTTGTTGATGAAGATATGCCTTACGGACCGCTGGAGACGTTGTGGTATTTCGATGCCGATCTGGCGGCAAGACATATGTTCCCTGCCGTGAACCCGTTATATTCCACATCATCCGTATCGGAAGGCGTTCATCTGGATCAGGCTCACTTATCCGTCCAACAGCGGGCCCAAAAGCTGCTGCGCCGTTATCGCGAGCTGCGTTCACTGGTTCAAGTGCGAGGATTGCAGGCTATTCCGGCTTCCGAGACGGAGGTTTAAGAGCGGGGAGAACGGCTCGAGGCCTATCTTACGCAGCCTTTTTACGTTGCCGAAGCTTATACCGGGTTACCAGGCGAGCGGGTTCATTTGCAGGATACGCTGCATGATGTTCAAGCTATTTTGAACGGCAGCATGGATCACCGATCAGTGGAGAGTTTATCCTGGATCGGGACAATAAAATAGTACTGTATCCTTCAAAAGTCGATTTCTCGTAGTTTGTTTATCGGGAATATCGGCTTTTTTGCATGATTCCGCATAATATAATCCGTATGTCCCATAGCTGATAAGAAAAGGCCAGTATATAATATGTGCTAGTCTGAATCGTGCGGATGGCAGGAAGGATTGCACTGGACAACAGTAATGCCATCCTTGTACGGGACACGAGACCATACATAAAGGAGAAATGGACATGAAGAGAAAAGGTTGGCTTATCGCATTTGCAGCGGCATTATTGTTAACACTTATCGTAGTACCGGTCCAACAGTCTTTCAGTGCAGAGGGAAATCCGACGGCAACGGCCATTACACAGAGTGCTCTGAACGATCAGTTCCACTTGGATCATGTCGTTAAGATTTACGTGCCTTCAACGGTGAAGGGGGACATTCCAATTACGGACGCAGCTCATCAGAAGTTTGTCGACCAAACGCTGACGAAGCTGTCCGGCTGGTTTGGCGGGGCAACGGCGATTCCGGGTGAAGGAGCTTGGGTAGACAACAACAAAACCCTCATCAAGGAAAAAGTAACGATCGTGTATGCTTTTGCCGAGAAACTGGACAAGGACGCTCTTAATCAAGTGGTTGACTATGCGAAGAAGCTTAAGGACGATCTGGCGCAATCCGCCATTTCCCTCGAGGTTGACGGCAAACTGTATTTCATTGAGTAGTGGATTCTCGGACCCACGATGTGATAAATGGGGAGGTCTCCCTTCTGTCTGTGATGGCAGAAGAGGGAGACATCCTCTTTATTTTTTGTTTCGGCTTTAATAGAGAAACCTCCACAGATAAAAGGTGGCGTAGGATTCCCAGTTCGCCCATGCAGCCGACAACTCCAGTATTTCCTTCTTCGTCGGTTTGACCTCCAAGCCCAGCAGATGTTTGATGGCATTGTGCAGACCCACATCATCGATGGGAAAAGCCGCCGGCATTCGCAAACAGCGCATCAGCACATAGTTGGCCGTCCACGGTCCGATCCCGCGGATGCTGACCAATTGTTTCTCCGCTTGTTTCAAGCTGCCTGCTTCAAGCAGCTGCTCCTTCGTCAATTTTCCTTCTACCATAAGCTGAGCAACTCCAATAAGATACTCGCCTTTTTTCACGGTCATCCGAAGCCCGTCCAGGTCTTCAACGAGCAGCGGTGCTATGTCCTCAGGACTTGGGAAGATCCAGTACACCTCTCCTTCACACTCCACGCGGCGGCCGAAGGCTTCAACGAAACGTCTTTTTAACGTATAGGCATAGGCCAGGTTAATCTGCTGCCCCAGAATGCCCCAGCACAAAGCCTCGAACAAATCGGGAATGCCCATGTTGCGAAGTCCATAGAAGGACTGAACGGCTTGACTGAGCAATGGATCTGTCTCCGCCATCGTATAAAACGGTACGAGATCGGTATTCAGATCGAACCAGTCCCGGACATAACCCGCAACTTCCGCCCGCTTGCAAGGATCGGAGGGGGCCGTATTCCCCAAGAACCGAACAAGGATCGCTTGCTCCTGAGGCTCCGCACTGACTTCAATTACAGCGATATCACCATCAAGTGGGATAGCCCGGTAGATCCTGTCATTCCGGATATGATAAAGACATTCGTTCGGCGATCTTTGCAAATAATTAAGGTTCTCCGTAAAACTGAACTCCTTCGGTACGAAAAGCCTTATGGCTTCGGCATGATCTTCCCAGCTGTCCCGGGGGAGTTGATTCTCGATAGGATATCGCTTGTCGTCATGTGTCTGGTTTCGTTCCTGCATCTTCATCGTTTCCTTTCGCTCCTGGAATTATCTATACTAGTTGTACCATAAACAGGGGGCGTATAATTTTGTTATCTTGCTCTTCTATTCCAAAAAGCGTACAACAAGGATATCCTGTGGTTATAATGTTAGCGGAGGTGAGGAAACGTGGCAAACCGAATACAACCGACCGAAGCCCAGTGGAAGGCCATTATCGACAACGACAAGGATAGTGACGGCAAGTTTTTCTATGCAGTGCAGACAACGAAAATCTTCTGCAGGCCATCCTGTAAATCCAGGCCCCCGAAGTTTGAAAATGTGCGCGTGTTTCAATCGGTGGATGAAGCGAGAGCTGAGCGCTTCCGGCCATGCAAAAGGTGCAAGCCGACGGGAGAACGCCTGCCGGACCATGAATGGATTGAACTCGTCACCGAGTATATCGATAAACACTACATGGATCATTTGTCGCTTGATGTCTTGGCCGATGTGAGCCACGGCAGTCCGTACCATCTGCACCGGATCTTTAAGCGCGTCAAAGGTCAGACCCCGATGGAATACATTCAGGATTACCGGATCGGCAAAGCCAAGGAGCTCCTGACGAATTCCAGCTTGGCCATTTCGGATATCGGCCATAAGGTGGGCATGGAGAACACGGCTTATTTTATCACGTTGTTTAAGAAGAAGACCGGGATGACCCCCCTTAGCTATCGCGGGCAATATTTGAAAAATACGAGTGCGGAGGTGCACGATCATGAAATCCAATAATGCAATTACCATTAACTGGACTCAACTGCGTCATGATAACTGGAGCGTATACATCGCGGCCACGGAGCAGGGCTTATGTTACGTTGGATCACAGGATAAGCCTTTAACAGAGTTGGAGAACTGGGTACAAGCGAAATTCCCTGGCTGTGAACTCGTGCAGAATGATGAAGCCATGCAGTCGTATGCGGCCGAGATGGTGGAGTATTTTCAGGGGAAGCGCGATCGGTTTGAGTCGGCTATGGATTACAAGGGGACCGCTTTTCAGATGGCGGTATGGAATGCATTATGCCAGATCCCGTATGGGCAGACTTTTACGTATTCTGACATCGCCAACCAGATTGGTAAGCCGGCAGCGGTTCGAGCTGTAGGAGCGGCTATTGGGGCTAATCCGCTGCTGATAACAGTGCCTTGTCATCGGGTAATTGGCAAAAGCGGCGCTTTGACGGGGTATCGCGGGGGGCTTGCCATGAAGACCCGGCTGCTGGAGCTTGAGGATGAGCAAGCCAGGATGAGGGAGACTATGATGTATGCCTAAATCGTTGTCACAACGCATAGCAGGGCTGGATTGGGCAGGGATACAAGCAGCTCTGGATGAACAGGGATATGCGGTCATTCCAAAGCTGCTGCTGCCTGAAGAGTGTACAGAGATTATCAACACATATTCGGAAGAGGAGCGGTTCCGAAACACGATCAATATGGCTAGGTACCGGTTTGGGATCGGAGAGTACAAGTATTATCAAGCTCCGCTTCCAGAATCGCTGCAGCAGCTTCGGGAAGGCTTTTATCCTGAGCTTGCACTAACGGCTAACCGCTGGTTGACGCAGCTTGGGCATGAGGCGAGGTATCCGGAGAGATTGGATGCGTTTCTTGAGATGTGTCACGCGCAAGGGCAAGAGCGTTCGACGCCGTTGATTTTGAAATATGAAGAGGGCGGCTATAACTGCTTGCATCAGGATTTGTACGGAGATGAATTTTTCCCGTTTCAAGTGGTATTTGTGCTGAATGAGAAGGAAGTCGATTATACGGGTGGAGAGTTTCTGCTCATGGAGCAGCGGCCGCGGGCACAGAGCCGGGGACATGTAATCACCTTGGAACAAGGAGCGGGGTTAATCTTTCCAACCAACCATCGTCCCGTTCAGGGAGCGCGGGGGTATTACCGGACCACGCTTCGGCATGGCGTCAGCACGATTACGTCGGGGACCCGATACAGCCTCGGGATTATTTTTCATGATGCGAAGTAGAGGGGGGCGTGTGTGTTTACTCATTCATTATGGGATGGGAGGAGCGAAATAGTATAATAAGAAGAAAGTGTAGAAATGAGGTGTGTCCAAGGTGAAACATGCAGTGTACTATAAAACGCCGAAGACCCTACTCAATAAAGGAACGGGATTCCTGAATGGATACAGCCATACATTGAACCCGTATACGGGCTGCGCCTTCGCTTGTTCTTACTGCTATGTCCGGCAAATGCCGGTATCGATATTCCGCAATCAGGAATGGGGAAGCTGGGTCGACATTAAGCTCGAATCTGCTGATATATTGCAAAAAGAACTGAAGCGTGCCAAGTCCAAGGGACCCGTCACGATCTTCATGTCTTCCAGCACCGATCCTTACCAGCCGGTTGAGGCCAAGGAAATGGTGACTCGCACGTTGCTTGAGGTGATGGTCGGCGAGCCGCCGGATTTTCTGCTCGTACAGACGCGCAGTCCGTTGGTCCGGCGGGATATCGATCTGCTGCAGCAGTTAGGAGATCGCGTGCGGGTAAGTATGACGGTCGAGACGGACCGTGAGGAGATGCGCAAGCATTTTACGCCGTCTGCCCCGCCGATCCAAGCTAGACTGAAAACCCTCGCGCTCCTGAGGGACGCAGGAATTCCCACTCAAGCAGCGATTGCACCCGTGCTTCCGAGCACGGAGGCTTTCCCACAGATCCTGCGGCCGCTCGTTGATCGCGTGTGCATCGACGATTATTTTATGGGGGACGGCAGTGGCGGTAAACGTACGAAGAGACTTCCAGTTCAGGCTCTGTACGAGGAGCTTGGGGAGCAGGAATGGTACGATCCTACTGCTTATCAAGTGGTCTACGATCGATTTAGCAGGGAGTTTCCGGAGGAGCAGTTGTTTGTGAGCCAGCAAGGTTTTGAACCTTAGGGGATAGGTTGGCAAGTATAGTAGTTATCCGTGATTCATGGATTAGATAGATTTTGATAGGTTTAGGCGAGGACCGGGAGAACGTTTCCGGTCTTTTTTGCCATGTCTGCTGGTAGAGGATTATGGTATGATAGGCGAAAATAACCAGTCATACGTAAAGGAGCGAATGAACAATGAAGATGGATTTGACGGATAAAATTGCGTTAATTACGGGAGCCGCGGGCCAATTAGGCCGCGTCATGGTCAGAACTCTAGCGGAATGCGGCGCGGATGTGGTTATCCACTATCGGGGAAGCCAAGCCAAGGCCGAAGAGCTTCAGCGAGAAGTAGAGTCGATGGGAAGACGGGCTTTCCCGGTGCAAGCCGATGTGACGGATCAAGCTTCCGTGAATGCCATGCGGGATGCGGTGCTTGCACACTTCGGTGCGCTCCCGCATATCATTGTTGCCAATGCCGTCGAATCCTATCAATGGACTTCCGTATTGGAGCAAGCGCCGGAAGATTACGAGAGTCAGTTCCAATCCTGCGTTATGCAAAGCGTCTATCTGGCGAAAGCCTTCGTTCCCGCTATGATCGAGCGTCAAAGCGGCCGCTTCATCGGGATCAACACCGAGTGTTCGATCCAGAATTTCCCGAGCCAATCCGCCTACGTAGCAGGCAAGCGCGGCATGGACGGTGTCTACCGCGTCCTCGCCAAAGAGATCGGCGAGCACGGTATCACCGTCAACCAGGTCGCGCCGGGCTGGACGATCAGTGACCGCGATCGGGAGAACGGTACCGAGCATAGCGCCTCCTACGAAGCCTCCGTTCCACTGAAACGCCGCGGAACGGACCAGGAGATTGCCAATGCCGTGGCATTCCTGGCTTCGGACTTGTCGTCGTTTATTACCGGGGCGTATATTCCTGTGTGTGGCGGGAATGTGATGGTAGGGATATAGAGGTTCGGTAAATGGAGTGAGCTCAGCCGTGTTCATGAGCTTCGTAGATTCTCATTGTGATGGGGGATTTGCGAAGTTCGTGGATTTTTGAATCATTAAAATCTATGAGCGCGTGAAATTATGGTATGAGCCCAATTTCATGAATCGGTTTGATATGCATAATAAGTGCAATTATACAGATAAGATACCCGAAATTATTTTGAGACTCAAACCTTTTGGAGTACGATCAATAGAAGCTTTGATCTTCCCGAAGCATTCGAAGATGTGAGTTCCAGGCAGATAACCCTGCAAGGCTAAGTGGCAAAGCCACGCAGTCGCACTCGCTCCTTTAAGCCTTTCGGGTTCGTGAAAACTTACAAAGGTAGATGAAATCAACGGATTCAAGATTGATTAAAAATACCGAACAATCGTTCTTCATCTTGTTGGTAGATGATGGTACAATAAGGAAAGACAATTGAATCTTGGGTGGGCATGGTTTCCCTTCGAAAGGAGGTGAAGCCATGGAAGTTAAAGATGCGATGACGGTCATGTTTCTGTTTGGATCGTTTATCCTTGCACTTTTAACATACATCAATTCGAACAACAAGAGAAAGTAAAAACCCACCCCAAGGTTAGCGCCGAAGGTGGGTCTTTATTCTGATCGCTTAGAAGGGAATAAACCATCCAAGCCAATTGTTCAGCCGAGTGTTCCCGCACTCGGCTTCTTTATAAATTATGATAACACAATTGGAAAAAGAAGTGAACAGGAAATGGGTTAAAGGATAAGCCCTCGAATTGTACTGGTCTATATTCAGACCAAAATTTTTAGATAAACATAGTCGAGGGATAGGATATAGATTTCTTGGACACATCGATACTTTACAATTTGGTAGTTATCCATTAAACGAAACGCTATTATTCCAATTTGATTCTGATCGCGATATTGGGATGGAGTGGGATTTATCGGGTCTTTTATATTTCTTTATTGAGAAAGAGGATTAAATAAATCTGAATTTTGACCACATTATGACAAGTCGAGTGGGTACTTAGTTGGTTTATGAATCTCTGAGATGTTGTGTACGTCATACAACACCGCATTGACCCATCGGGGCGATGCAGCAATCTTGGTCTAGGCTAAGTCCGTCGAACCCAGTCGCGGTGCTCCTTTAGCTCTGGGGTTTGTATATACAAGAACGTTAGCTGAAATTGCAGATTTAACAACTAGGAGGAGAAACAATGAAGCAGGTATCATCATTGGAAGCCTATCTACAGGCATCTGAGTATATTGATTATTTTGATGCTCAAATACAAGATGTGATCTTATCTTTTACAGAAGAAACTGAAATAGAAAGAATAAAAGCCGCATTTGAATTTGTGCGCGACCAGATTGATCATTCTTTTGATATTAAAAATGATGAAGTAACAAGAAAGGCCTCTGAAGTATTGAACAAAAGACATGGAATATGCTATGCCAAATCTCATTTGTTAGCAGGAATACTACGTGGAATGGGTATACCTTCAGGCATTTGTTATCAAAGGTTAACCCTATTCGATAAACCCGAGGATGGGTACTGCATACATGCATTGAATACAGTGTATTTGAAGGAATATGACAGGTGGATACGGTTAGACGGAAGAGGAAATAAGGAAGGCGTAAATGCACAGTTTTCAATAGATAAGGAGAGATTAGCATTTCCCATTAGGGAAGAATATGGCGAGAAGGATTATGAGATTAATTACGATCAGCCCCATCCCATCATTATTCAAACATTAGAAGCCTATTCAAATGGTATGGAGATGTACCTAGGCGGATTACCAGAAGACCTGAGTGAGTGAACGAGGGCAGCAAGCAAAAGGCGGTAATTGAATACGAAATTACTGAAATACATAGATAAAAATGAGGTGCATGAATGCTTTTTCATTTTAGCGAAGAGGCTGATATTGAAGTCTTCATCCCCAGAGAAAAACAGAACCGATCAGATTTTCCGGCAGTGGTTTGGGCAATCGATGAGGAACATGAATTCTCATATTACTTCCCGAGGGATTGTCCGCGAATCGTATGTAGTAGAACAGAGGATATCAGTGAGAAAAACAAAGAATTATTTTTTAATAACACGTTTGCTGACATCATTGTAACTGTAGAAAGTGATTGGTATGCAAGAATCGTTGAACAAACATTATATAAGTACCAATTTGAAGACGAGGGGTTTGAAATTTTTGATAAGACTGCAGGATATTATATTTCCTATCAAACCGTAAAGCCAGTGGGTATAGAGAAAGTTGATAGACTGGTTGAGAGACTTCTAAGTAAGGGGATTGAATTAAGGGTTACACCCAATTTACGTCCTCTTAGGGAATCAATAGTTTCTTCAGATTTTAAGGAATTTGGAATACATAGATTTAATAATGCCAAGTAATTGTAGGGAGGATTCACCTACTGCATTCGTCAAAACTTAAAGTGAACAAGGATAGAAGTGCAGGTATGGGACGATCGTGTGATTCGTCTTTTTTTAAATAATGTAAAGGAATGAGATGAAGTTATAGAATCTAATGAGTAATTTTATCGATATGGAAATCGACCAGGCCTGGGTTGCGTTTGGATGAACATGATAAACGGGAGGCGATCATACTGCTGATCTCACAGATGAATCCAGAGACATTAACGAGAGAACAGATCACGAAGGTGGTGTTCGGAGCGGAAACGGAGATTGATGATGGTACGCAGACCGGAGATTGTATCTTTGTGTTTGGCGGAAAAAATCTGGACCGGGTATGGAAAGCGGTTGAATTATACAAAAGCGAACGCGCCCCCTATATATTATTCACTGGTGGAGACCGATTTGGCGAGTGGGAGCAGCCTGAGGCGGTTATGATGCGGGATCAAGCGATAAAAATGGGTATTCCGGCAGAATCCATTTTTATTGAAACGATGTCCAACCATACGAAGGAAAACATATTGGCCTCCCTAACCGTGCTTGACCGGGCATTGGGGTTACAACGAATCCATCGGCTCATGCTTGTCAGTGCACCTGGTCATATGCGCCGATGCCAACTGATGCTCAGGACCTTTATGCCCCCTTGGTATGAGTATGTATGGTGTCCGGACCATCGTTCTCTAGGGAGACGTGACAATTGGTGGACCGATCCTGTTGAAGAGAAACGGGTGCTGAGTGAGCTTAATAAAGTGATTGGCGGGGTAAAGGGCCGATATTTTGTTGATGCGGATGTTGAAATTTGAAAATAATCTTAAGGTAGGCATTACAGAGTGGACTCGAAATTGAGCTGGCAGTTTACCTGATGGCCAGAGAAGGCAATAGCCGGAGTGATAGATGCTTTCCAGACTCCAACGGAGAAGGCGGAATCATGCTGGAGAAGCGGAGCGGTCCCCTTTGCCCCCGGATTTCAACCTTGGAGAAGTACAATAAGAAATCTGGGGGGAACAGGGATCGAAAGCATAATCCGCATACGTAGTGCTGCCTTACGATGAGTTGGTTTTTTATCACCATTGCATACAATGATAGAAGGGGCCGTTTTCCTGAACACATTTCAAGGAGGACGGTTGTTTTTGTGTTGCCTAGGCCCGGGCGTATCTTGTTTGAAAATCTTCTTACATACACAAATTGATCCGTTAGAGCTATGGATAATAATTAACATATAAAGTAAATTTTTTACATATAAATCAACTTACGAAATATGTAAATGAATCAAAATGGAGTAAATAAGTTGTATCGACCTAGTTTTAGAGAATTTAGCAAGATCATTGTGATTTATAAAGGAGGTGATGTCGTCTTCGCAACAAAGGCTAAGGCTAACTATCACTTATTTTGAGGAGGGATTAATGGATGAAAAAGGGTTTATCCAGAGTGCTGGACAAATCGAGAATGATGATGTTGCCTTTATTGGTCGTCGTGTCTATGATAATGAACTTTTTTCCTCTTGAGGCGTCCGCAGCAGAACGAGGCGCTTGGGCACCCAATGTATCTTATGCCGTAAACGACAACGTGACGTACGATGGGAAAACGTATAAAGCAATTCAAGCTCATACCTCATTACCCGGATGGGAACCGCCTAATGTTCCTGCATTGTGGCAGTTTGTTCAAGGTGGTGGAGGTGGTGATACTGTAGCTCCGACAACTCCTACGAATGTAACTGTAAGCGCAGTCACCTCTTCAAGTGTTACTATATCCTGGCAAGCCTCTACGGACAATGTAGGCGTGACAGGGTATGATGTATACCAAGGCACATCCCTTGCCATTTCTGTTACCGGTACGACAGCGATAATAACGGGTCTTTCACCGAACACGACCTATTCTTTTAAGGTCATTGCTAAGGATGCTGCCGGGAATCTTTCTCCTGCCAGTGCAACCGTGAATGCAACCACTTCAGAAGGAACAGGAGGTCCCCAGCCGACGAAGCATATATTGACAGGGTACTGGCAGAACTTTGTCAATGGTGCGAGCAAGTTGAAAGTGAGAGATATACCGGATCAGTACGACATCATTGTGTTAGCGTTTGCCGAGATGGATCCTGTTAACCCTGGTGGTGTCACTTTCACTGTGGATTCTGCGCTATCCGCAGCGCTTGGCGGGTACACCAATGCCGAACTGATCGCGGATATTCAGGCAAAACGCGCTCAAGGCAAAAAGGTCATTATATCCATTGGAGGGGAAATGGGAAACATTAATTTGAATAATCCTTCCCCGAATGTAGCGAACTTTGTGAACAGCATGTACGGAATCATCACTCAATTTGGTCTTGATGGGATAGACATCGATCTGGAGCATGGCATGAATGTACCTAATTTAACCAATGCAGTCCGCCAACTGAAGCAAAAAGTGGGAAATGATTTTGTTCTGACGATGGCACCCCAAACGATAGACATGCAGAATCCAAACACCTCCTATATGCAGCTTTATACCAATCTGAAGGATATTACAACGGTAATTAACGTCCAATATTATAATTCTGGATGCATGCTAGGTCGTGACGGAAAATGCTATTCCCAAGGAACGGTTGATTTCCTGACGGCACTTTCGGACTTAACACTGCAATGGGTGTCACCTTCCCAATTGGGATTGGGAGTGCCTGCTACCTCTTCGGCAGCTGGAGGCGGATATGTCTCTCCAACCGTCGTAAATAATGCGCTAAATTGTCTAGCAACTGGAAACAGCTGTGGAAGTTATAAACCCGTTGCTAAATACCCTGATATCCGGGGAGCGATGACTTGGTCCATTAACTGGGATACGACCACGAATTACACGCTTGCCAAAACGGTGAGACCATTCTTGAACACGCTGCCTTAACATGAATGATATTTGTACAATTTAAGTAGATTATTCTATTTAATAGAAGGAAACCTCTCTTTGATAGATGGTGGTAAATAACCGTCATTATCATAGTGAGGTTTCCGTTTTGTTTTGGCTGGTCGAAAGGGTCTGTCCTTGGACACGCACTATCCAGTATCAGATCATATTGTTACAGACCGGAATCATGCTGTAGAAGCGAAAGCGGTCCCCTTTGTCTCTGGATTTTCAACCTTATAATAAGATCATAAGAAATCGGGGGCAAAGATCGGAAGCATGATCCGCATTCGTAGTGCTGCCTCGCGAAGAGTGATTTTAATCTCCATTGCATTTACAATCAAACTGAGGATCAGGGCTCCCATATGACCGTCGGGTACGGGAGTTGGTCATAAGCACTGGCCCAGTAATAGGAGTCGGCCATGATGCGCCGCGGCAGGAAACCGATCTCCCCTCGGGAGACGGAGATGAGCTCGGACTGCGATTGGAATACGCCTTCCGCATTTGTTCCGGCATTAACATATTTGCCAGCCATATGGGTGAATCGTCCGCTGATCTTGGCTGTAACAGGCAGCCTTGTTTCCATATCGACCATCTGCATGGAGACACTGGCGATGCCGGCAGAGTAGGTGACGGTCATCTGATCAATCACCATCGGTTTCATGGTGGACGGTGCTGTTGTTGCTGAAGCAGCCGCGCTGGCAGCTCCTTCATTGCCACTGATATCAACTGCCGTGATTTTATAATAATAGGTGGTGCTCGGCAGCAGCCCGTTATCTTTGTAGGAAAGTCCTTTGGAGGTTCCGGCGTAAGTAGCGGGTCCGATCTCAAAGTCGGCTTCGGTCCCGCGGTAGATCCGATATGCATTCACCGCCGTGTTATCCATCGCCATATTGTAAGATACATGAATGCGCTGAAAATCAAACATGGCCGCTGTTGCCCCGCTAACCGTGCTTGGTGGTTCATGGTCGGAAGGAGGCTGCCATGCGTAGCCGCCAGGGCCCCATTCGCTTGGAAAATCAACGATCGAGGAGTAATGATGGAGGGCAATGCCGCCAAACGCCGAATCGTTCAGAAAAGCGTCGTATACCTTGTTTAACTCCTGCTCCATATAAGTTCGCCCTTCTTCATGGAAGCTGATGGTTTCCGGATCCCCGCCATCCGCGATGTCTTTCGTCTCGACTCCGATCACAACCGACTTCGGCTTGCCGATCGAATTGGCATAGGCCAGCTCATTTAGCGCTTGCGCGATGATGCCTGCGCTGCCTTCGGCCTGATCGCGATAATTCATAATCGAGATATAATCGGCCGTGTCCTGAATATGCTCAGACAGCCATTTCGTCTTTCCGTTCCATGAAATATTGCTGGCGTCGGCAGAAGTGTCGTACCATCTTGGAATCGCTGCGCCGACTGACAAGGCGAGTCCCGATGCCTGCTTACGTTCCATCAGCAGCTGCAGCATATCCAGGTACTGAATCTGGACGGAAGGCTTTGCTGTTTTGAAATCCGGCAGGATATACGGTTCGGTATCCAAGTTCACGCCATCAAAACGTGCGGACTCGCCTGAGGCCAAATTGTAATTCAATATCTGCTCAAATTCCCTTACGGCATGAGTCTGATATCGACTATAGGCTCCGAAGTAAGGCGGGGTAGTACCGCCGGCGATCAACGCTTGAACCCGAAAACCCTCGGCGTGTGCCCACTCGATGAATTGTTGAACCTCGCTTCGATGATCCTCCAGCATTTTGGTTCCGTTATATTGACCGACAGCCAAATAAAGCGTCGTAATCGGACGTTGATGAAAGGTCGTTGTATCCTTTGCCATGGACGAGAGGACAACGCGGGAGTTCGGATTCAGGACGAGAGGGTAGGAGGCATTTTCCCAGATCCAGATCGCTCGATCCTGATCCGGCAGTGGTTCCGGAGTATAGGTGTTGCTAGTTGCCGTTTCAGGATTCGTCGCGGAGGCATTGTATACTTCATCTATTACGCTAACTTGAGTGGGATGGATGAGATCCATATAGACGGCATCTGTAACCGCCGCGGGATTTTTACCTTGGTTAACCGGGGGTTTCCCCCCTGTTCTTGCATAGACCGTTAGGCTATAGCCTGTATTGCCATAAGTATCGGTTGCTCTGGCTTCCAGGCTGTGAACCTGTTGCGTGGATTGACGCGAATCGAATGTATATTGATATCCGTTTTTGGCAGGGGAGACCTGCAGCCATTCTCCACCATCGATGCGCAGCTCAACAAGTGATATCGGATTTTTACCTGTAGCGGATATGTTAATATCCACTTTGTTACGCTGCAACGTAGACTCTATAGGGCTGGTAATCTCCACTTTTGGAATATGGGCTGCAGGATTATCGACGTTCAGGTGAATCCAAGGAGACCAGATGCCGTAACGCGTAACCGCGTCATTTGCTTTCAGCACCATTTCGACTGAACCGTCCAAATGACTTGTGTCGAGCTTGTAGGACCAGGACCCGCTGTTATCACCGTTGGGATCATCCATCTGAACATCTGTCACAAACTCACCATTTACGATGAGCTGAAGCTCATACACGCCAGAGTAGGTCCCGAATAACTCAGCCACACCCGGCTGAAGCGTTTGCCCTTCCTGATGGGAATCGATTGTTATCAACGCTGCTGCCTTGGCATGGGGAGATGGGATACAGATGGTAGAGATTAGAACTGCCGCCAGAAACAAAAGCCCGCACCTACGTAAATGTGAAAGCATCATCGTAGTCACATCCTTGTCAGTATGATGTAAACCTAATGGACTCTACGGCAGTTACAATTACTTACTTTCCCTAGGAGTATATATTTTCGTAAATATGAAGCGCTTACTTTTTAATATTACGAAAAAAACCGAATAGAACCGATGTCGGGTTCGTGTCAAATTATTATTTTTTATGGCAGGCAGGTTCAACTCCATATTCGATAAGCCGATGAATGGTGCCACGCACGTCAACCCGTTCAAAATTGCCATGTTCCTGGCTTATATGCATAGGCATACCGTGAACGGGCCGCATCATCAGATTCGGGGTGATTTTGGCATGACGCACTAACGAAAAATGATAACGTTGAAGAAGAACAGCAAGGACAATCTTAAGCTCTTGCATGGCGAAATGCCAGCCTATACACATATGGGGTCCCGCGCTGAACGGCAAGAATTCGAAAGCTGTTGGCTTCATGGTTACCCACCGCTCCGGCTTGAAATGATTCGGATCTTCGTAAAGCTGCGGAAGACGATGAGTAATGAATTGGCTGAAAAATATATTCGTCCCTGCTGGGAGGGCATAACCATCCAGCTCACAAGGCGCAGCTGTAATGCGGGTGCCGATGCTGGCTGGAGGAAGTAAACGCAAACTCTCTTTGACGACATGATCCAGTAGGGGAAGTCGGCCTAATGTCTCTTGTGTCGGAGGGCTTCCACCCAGCACAACGTTTAATTCTTCCATCAAGTTTGCATAGATATCCGGGTGCTGTATCAGTAGAAAAAAAGCCCAAGTCAAAGCATTTGCGGTGGTTTCGTGACCAGCTGTATAAATTGAGAATGCATGCCCGACTAACTCCTCATCCGTTAAGGTTGAGCCATTCTCATCATGTCCTCTAATTAGTGCGGCTAGCACATCCGTTGCATCAGCCTCTTGCCGCTTCTTATGAATCATGGACCGTATTTGAGTATTAAGCTGTTGTGCAGTACGAAGAGAGCGACGATATGGAGTGAACGGAAGATTAAGGGGAGCGAGCGTAGTAAGCAGAAAAGATTTCGTAAACCGGTTGATCAGCGTCCCCATCGTATCCATTAGTTCACTATTATGAACACCAAATAACGTCTTAAGCGCGATGCGCTGCGTTAACTTTTTCATTTCGGTGTTGATGTCAATCCGGGTACGTCCTCCCCATTCGTCTGCCAACTGTTCCGTTGTGCCTGCCATATCCTGGCCGTATTTTTCAATTTGTCCATGCAAAAAGGCGGGCTGTATCAGGCGGCGGTGCTGTTTGTGCTTTTCACCGCTCATCAGCAGGAGATTATGGTAGAATAAATCCCCCATTACGGTGTCTTTGGGTATCTTAACAAGAGCCGTGCTCATCTCGAAAAAGTTCGGGTTGGACAGGATTTGACGGTTCAGTTCGGGTCCAAACGCAAAGACAGAAGAAGGCTTGTGGCTTTTTCCCAGGGCAGCGAGCTTACCATACGTTTCAAATAACTTATGCTGAAATGCGAACGGACTGCGGAAGAAATGAAACATATGGATCCTCCAGCCAAGGGCGGAATCAGGTCCTGGTATACGGTTCATATTACACACTTCCTTTTTATAATTTGTAATGAAATCGTTCATATATTTCATAATAAGCCTTTCGCGGAAACTGAGCAACATATTTTTGAAATATATGAATTGCATTATTACAAAACATTCAGTATAGTTTTATGCGAGAGGTGAGGATATGAACGGTTATCAACTACGCACGGAGAAGAAAAAAGAACAAATTATGAAAACAACCTTCGATTTGATAAGCAAATATGGAGTCGATAAGACCAGCATTACAGAAATCTCCAAACACGCCCGCGTGTCCCCCGTCTCCATTTATAATTATTTCGGCAGCAAGGAAGAGCTTGTTCGTATGACGTTTGTCGAGTATATGAGTAAAATCATGAATGAGTATGAGAGTTTACTGGATAAGCCCATCCCTTTTCAGGAAAAATTGGAGTTGCTGCTGGGAGCGCGAATGAATAGCGTGGATCAGATTAACGCGGATCTTATTCAAATCAGCCATGAACCGTCTGTTCGAGAACTGATCGAGACATTTTACAAGGAGAGAACGATTCCCTTTTTTGTGAAATTGATTGAGCAAGGCAAGCAGGAGTGGGTTATTGATCCAGAAATATCGATAGAAGCGGCTTTGTTCTTTATTCAAGTGTTTAAGGAGGCGCTGGCACGACCGGGGTTCATTACGCAAGCGAGTCCTACCATGCTTCGGGATATCGATCGCCTGTTTTATTATGGTTTGATTGGGAAACCGGAGCACTCCGGGACAGAGAGAGCTTAATGAGTTGTTGATACAGGAGTCAAGGCGAGGCAACCTTTGGTGCAGACCAAGGGTTGTTTTGGTTTGCATACAAAGTCATAAGCTAAATGGATTGTAAGACATTTCATTGTGATCCAGGATCATCAGGAGTAATAAACGACGCAGCTTTTTTTATCCTCATTTCCGTCTTGAGACCGAGAGCAACTCTATACCTGAGACGGTGTGAACCTGTGCAGATCTGCTTTATTCTGAGATTAACGGATTTCTACCGGAGAAACATCGAATGAAATATTCAATCCAAAAATAGTGGGGTGTTCCAACTGCTGCGAAAATTACTTAAAACCGTCATGCAAAGCTCCTGGATGATGTGGGAACGTATCTTCAGCTTCATTTCCAGGTTCCGCAGCTCGCATATCTCGCGCTTTGGCATATGCACGGTCATGATTAAGAAGCATCGAGGAGAGTGCATCGTTTGCGAGGACTCGACGGTTATTCAGAATGGAGATCTGGTAGGCGAGCTTCATTTAGATAATGAAACGATTCTGAAACTAATCCGATCGGAAGGGCCGGATCGTGCGGCTCTGAAAATAGCAAGACTTGCAAGAAAGTCCATGCTGCAGATTAGCCGTGCATATGAAGACCAGTCCGAGTTCAGCAAGGTCAGCGCATTGGTCGGGATTACCCTGCTGCACCGTGGATTAACGCATGGGCTTGGTTTTGAGCATCAATTGATGAAGCCGGACTTGTTCCAAAAGCTGACCACTTCCTACCTGCGAATGCTGTTATCCGTGATGCATCCGGATGGCAAGAGCCGGATTGATCGAAGAACCGAATTACTAGTTCCCATGATGTTGATACATACCCGCTCATCGCTGTTGAAGCGATTTTCAATGGCGGATAAGCGGCCTTCACGTGAAGAGGGGCATGCCGTCTTGGTATCGGCTGCGGTTGAAGCTTGAGTGAAAGAGGCATGGCGACGTACATAAGATAAGGCTGTTGTGTGCAGTTATATGGGAGTTCAAAAAGAAACGAGGAGAGCAACAGATGGAAGAATGGTATAAACTTGACCACGCCGGGAAGCTGTTTCCCGCGGTTGCGGGAAGGGAGAATTCATCAACCTACCGGTTGTCGATGATGATGACAAGTCACGTGAAGCCATCGGTTTTGCAACAGGCGCTGGATAGCGTAATAAAGCGATTCCCTCTATTGAACGTCGAGCTTAGAAATGGCCTGTTCTGGAAATTCCTGCGGGAGAAGGAGACGCGATTGATGGTGGAACCGGAATCCACCTATCCCTGTGCTCCTGCAGCCCTCTCCACTGAGAACGGAAGCTTGGTAAGGGTTTTATATCATGGCAACAAGATCAGCGTGGAGATATTCCATGCGCTGACGGACGGAGGAGGGGCACTGGAGTTCCTCAAAACCTTGGTGTTCCAGTATTTATATCTGCTCGGTGAGAACGTGGAGGACAAGGAAGGACTGATTCTGCCGCCCGCTTCATTTGCCCGTTATGCCGAAGCACAGGACAGCTTTAAAGCTCATTATACTTCGGTCACGGCCGATTCCAGAATGCCGGAGGCCCTGCAAATTCCCGGTACCCGATTCTCGCCTTATGGACACAACGTCATCCACGGCATGATTCACGCTTCCCGGCTGAATGCCCTGGCCAAGCAGAAGGGAGTGACCCTTACCGCGTACCTGACAGCGATTTTGATCATGGCGGTTTATGAGACCACGTTGCCCTTTAACAACGGGAATCGGCCGATTGTGATCAGCATGCCGGTGAACCTGCGAAAAATCTTCCCTTCGAGCAGCCTGCGCAACTTTTTTGCGGTCATCAATATTGGCGTACAAATGAAGGAAGGCATGACATTGGATGAGGTACAAGGTATCGTGCATGCACAGATGAAGGAGAAAACGACGAAATCTTATCTAAGCCAAGCGATGGCCGGCAGCATGAAATACGAGAAGAACCTGATATCCCGATTTACGCCGCTGAAATTGAAGGATCTGGCGATTCGTTATGGATTCGACCATTACGGCGAAGAGGCCAAAACGCTTACGCTCACCAATCTGGGCCGAATCGACATCCCTGCGAGTATGGCTGCGCATATCGAGTCGATGGAAACCACGATGTATCCTACGGCCAAGAGTCCCATGAACTGTGCCGTCAGTTCGATCAATGACCAGCTTACTATCACCTTTGCCAGGAATATCGTTGAGAGCGATGTGATTAGGCACTTTTTTCATCAGCTTGCCAGCCTGAGCGGATTGGATATCAGGATTGTCAGCAACGATTGGGGGATGGGCGCATGAGATGCGAGAGCTGTGGGGTATCCGTAGAGCCTGCGCACGCAACCTGTCCCTTGTGCCGAAGAAATTTACATGGTAAGGGCGGTGCACCATCCGTAGGAAATTCTTGGTATCCCGTCTATGAGGCTGTAGAGGAGCAGCGTGCGAGCAGTCTGTTATCCAAGTGGCTTACCTTCATTGCAGTGTCCGTCATCGGTTTGTCCGTGCTTATAAATATTCTCGGAAATCACGAAATATGGTGGAGCCTGTATCTCATGCCCTGCGTGCTCTATGCATGGCTGTTCATCAGACATACCTTGATGTCCAAGTCGCATCTCGGCGGCAAAATCGTCGTACAGCTGCTCGGACTGTCCGGCATGCTGCTTTGGCTTAACGTGGCAGCGGGTACGAATTACTGGTCAACCGGTTATGTCATTCCGTTCCTGATGATGGCGGCAACCCTTCTGATTACCGTTATATGCTGCACCAGAAAAATGCGCTGGCGTGAGTTCGCAGGTTACTTATTGACCCTGATCTTGCTTGGGTTTGTGCCCTTATTACTGTATGCCGTCGGCATGTCGCACGTATTATGGACAGCCGTTGCGGCTGCTGTATATGCCTTATTAACGTTTGGCGGGATGTGTTTGATTGCAGATAAGGGATTCCGTAAGGATATGAAGCGCAGATTACATTTTTGACAGGAGGAGAACAAGATGTGCTCCATTACGATTAGAAGAATGGCAGAATATGAACGAGACGTTCGCGAGGAAGTCGCGGAAGTGTTTGTTGATGGGTATTATAACGAATTGTCCTATTTCACCCAGGACCGAAACACGTTAACGAAAGCTTTCCGGAGTCTGTTCAGTCCTGAGGTGTTTTATGTGGCGGAGGTCCAGGGCATCATTATCGGGATTTTAGCCTGTTCCCATCATGGGCAGCGGGCCATGCCGGTCGAATCAGCTCCGCTTCAGGAGGCATTTGGAGACAAGACAGGGGAGTTTGCATATAACGTCATGAAAAACGAATTTAACCCGGCATTGCCCTATGATGACGAGACGGGTTATATCGAATGTGTGGCAACTACCACGAAAGCGCGCGGCAAAGGCGTTTCCACCGCCTTAATGAAGCATGTCATGGAGGAGCTGCCATACAAGCGTTATGTTTTGGAAGTGACCGACAGCAACCAAACCGCGCTTCGGTTATATCAGAAATTAGGATTCCGGGAGTTTAAACGCATATCCGAGGATGACTCGGGGGAGAAAGGCTTTAACGACCGTATTTATATGGAATGGAGAAAGCCGTTTATAAGGTGATATTCATCTAAAATTAGATTCTCACACGAATATGACCGTTTGGAGTTAACAACCTTTCGCTTTAGATATAATTGAAGCGGGAGGTTTTTTGTTGTTTTTTAAGCTTCAGCCATGATAATTTAGTATGTATTGCCAGGTTTACGGCAACCTTCATAAGGAATCAATGGTGAGGAATAACCGACTCAAAGTCAGATTGCGGGGTGACGCCATGTTTGAACTGCTGATTACAATGACCGAGCGGATTGGAATTATTGTGACGATTGCATTTATCGTAACCCGGTTGAGGTTCTTTCGGTCGATGATAAGTCAGGACAAGCTGACGCCTGTACAACAGCTTCAGGCCATATTAGTTTTCGGTATTTTAGGAATAATCGGGACTTATACCGGCATTACGGTGAACACCGAATCACTTGAAGTCAACAAATGGATGATGCAGGTTTCCGGAGACGAAGCGATTGCGAATTCAAGGGTTGTCGGTGTTGTCATGGCCGGATTGTTCGGAGGCTACAGAATCGGGCTCGGTGCAGGACTGATAGCAGGGCTTCACCGTTTTACATTAGGGGGATTTACGAGCTTGGCCTGCGGGCTCGCGACCATACTCGCAGGTCTTCTGGCCAGCTTGTTTCATAAGAAGAATGAGCAGGTTCGTTTCTCAGCTGCGCTTCTAATGGGGGCATTGGCGGAGTCCCTTCAAATGCTGATCATCCTGCTTTTGTCCAGACCATTCGAACAGGCGATGTCCTTGGTCGGCTATATTGGAGTTCCGATGATTGTAGCTAACGGGATCGGTTGTGCCTTGTTTCTGCTCATTATTCGATCCGTATTGAATGAAGAGGAGAAGGTAGCGGCTCAGCAGGCTCAAGCTTCTCTTCGCATTGCCAGCAGGACCATTGGATACATGCGCCAGGGGATGAATGCGCAATCCGCGGAAGCGGTATGCCGGATTCTTTACGAGGAAGTCAACGCCAGTGCGATTGCGATTACGAATGATCGGATGATTCTGGCCCATGTCGGCACGGGGGATGATCATCATGCGGCAGGCCGCCCGCTGCAGACGGAAGTGACGCGTCGGGTCATTGAACAAGGGGAGCAGTTGATCGCGGATCGGGCGCATATTCAGTGCCAGAAGCCGGATTGTCCGCTGGGAGCGGCTGTCATCGGACCATTGAAACAGGGAGGAGTGACCGTGGGCACCCTAAAGTTCTATTTTCGAAGTCCGAAGGACATTACCCACGTTACGACAGAATTAATGTCAGGTCTTACGATGCTGTTAAGCTACCAGCTGGAGGCCGCTCAATTGGAGGAAACCAAGGAACTTGCCAGGGAAGCTGAGATCAAGACGCTTCAAGCACAAATTCATCCGCACTTTTTGTTTAATGCATTAAACACCATCCTCTCCTTAACACGGATTGATGCGGAGAAAGCAAGAAAGCTGCTGCGAAGTCTATCGGACTATATCCGCCAGAATTTGACCGCCGCAACCGCCGAGAAGGCCACGCTGCAGGATGAACTGCAGCATATAAGATCCTATATGAGCATTGAACAAACCAGATTCGAGGATAAGTTGCAAATCCAATATGAGGTAGAGGATTCTGCGCTGCAGGCGCTTGTCCCGCCGCTGACCTTGCAGCCATTAATAGAGAACAGCATACGCCACGGTTTCAGAAACAAAACAGACCATTGTGTCATACTTATCCGAATTCAGGGTGATCCGGCTGCTGGTGTAATCGTTACAATCAAGGACAACGGAACGGGGATTACGCCGGAACGGCTTCAGTTATTGGGTCGCCAAATGCTCGATTCTTCATCGGGAACAGGAATGGCTGTGTATAATGTGAACAGAAGATTGGCCTTGATGTATGGGCCCCATGCGTCATTAAACATCCAAAGTGATGAAGCGGTTGGGACAGAAATTCAATTTCAGATTCCCGCAGCCGTTAACCTAAAACTCCATTCTTGAAGGCAGGGATTTCTTACACATGATCGAACGCATTCGAACACTCATCGTGGATGATGAACGGTACAGCCGGGAAGAACTGATTTATTTATTGAAGCAGCATCCTACATTGGAGATCGTTGGGGAAGCGGATTCCGGGGAACAGGCGGTGTTAAAGACCATGCAGTTGAAGCCGGAAGCCGTATTTCTGGATATTGAAATGCCCTTAATGAACGGGCTTGAAACGGCTAAAGCCATGAACGAGCTGAAGCTTCCTCCGAAAATCGTATTTGCCACGGCATACCCTCAATTCGGTGTAGAGGCCTTCCGGTTTGAAGCGCTGGACTATCTGTTAAAGCCCATTGATGAAGATCGACTGGCGGAAACGGTGAGGCGCCTTGAGCAATCATTACGGAGGGAAGAGCTTGCAGAACGCGGGCATGTAAAATCTTCGGGCAAGCTGTCGCTGGATGTGGAGGGGGAAATCAAGTTCATAGACCCAAATGATATTATTTATATCTCACGCGAGGATGCATACTCCAAAATTGTCACAGTCGATAAGCAATATCATGTCAAAACACCGTTGAAGGAGCTGGAAACGAAGCTTCGGCAGTATCCGTTCTTCCGGATTCATAAAAGCTATGTGGTACATCTTAATTATGTCAAAAGCCTGGTTCCTTGGTTTAACGGCGCATTCCAGCTGGAGCTGAAAGGCTGCAGCGACAAACTAGCCGTAAGCCGTAATTATGCCAAGGCATTTCGAGAAGCTTTAGAGCTTTAGTAAACGTGGATACGATAAGGATGGGATGCTCATGATGCGGATGGAGCCCTTTGATATGCATAATAACCTTCAATTTGAACATCTTAATGCGTCTTGACGACATGTTAGTTCAAAATCGCCCTTGGACTGCGATAATTTCTTATAATCAATGTAAGCGATTTCAAGAAAAAGGGGGCGAAGGCATGTATACCTTCATCATATCGATCATTCTGCTGGTTATTGGATATTTCACTTATGGAAAATACATTGAAAAAATGTTCGGAGTTAAAGAAGAACGGGCCACACCTGCTTATGTCAATCAGGACGGCGTCGATTATCTGCCCATGAGCTCAAACAAAAACTCGCTGATTCAGCTCCTCAATATAGCCGGTGTGGGCCCCATCTTCGGACCCATTATGGGCGCGCTCTATGGACCGGTTGCTTTTATCTGGATTGTGCTGGGGTGTATTTTTGCCGGAGCTGTGCATGATTACCTGACGGGCATGATCTCCATCCGCAACCGTGGCGCGCATCTGCCGGAGCTTGCTGGCAAGTTTCTGGGTAAAGTGATGAAGCATGTTGTGAACGCTTTCGCGATTCTGCTGCTGGTCTTGGTAGGTACCGTCTTTGTGACCTCACCAGCCAGCCTGCTTCACAATCTGATGAACGGCAAAGTCAGTTTGTGGATCATCACCCTGTTTATTTTCGGCTATTATATTCTGGCAACGCTGCTGCCCATTGATAAAATCATTGGCCGCTTCTATCCGATATTCGGCGCGCTGTTACTCATAGCGTCTCTTGGTGTCGGCGGGATGCTGATTATACAGCAGGTACCGATACCTGAATTGACATTAGCCAATTTACATCCGGATCATATGCCGATTTTCCCGCTGCTGTTTCTGACGATTACGTGCGGCGCTTTATCCGGATTCCATGCTACCCAGACGCCGATTATTTCCCGGACAACACAAACCGAGAAGCAGGGACGTAAGATCTTTTATGGAATGATGATTGCCGAGGGGATCATTGCCATGGTATGGGCCGCGGCCGCGATGAGTTTGTTCCAGGGGCCCCATGGCTTGAACGAGCTTCTTGCTACCGGCGGAACAGGTCTTGTCGTAAGCGAGGTCGCGAAGGTAACATTAGGTGCTGTTGTAGGCACGCTGGCTGTACTGGGAGTGATCGTGCTGCCGATTACCTCGGGGGATACCGCATTTCGAAGCGCGCGCATGATCATTGCCGATTATATCAAGCTGCCACAATTCAGCATGAAGCGGCGCCTTATCATTGCCATTCCTTTGTTTGTCATCTCCATTGCCTTAACGCAGATTGACTTTAATATTCTCTGGAGATATTTCTCCTGGGCGAACCAGGCCACCGCGGTCATTGCTTTGTTTGTCAGTGCGATGTACCTGTTCATAGCCCGTAAAAATTACTGGGTAGCGCTGATTCCCGGTGCATTTATGCTTTACACAACAACGGTATACATTCTGAACGCGCAGATCGGATTCAGGCAGTCCATGAATGTATCTTACATCGTGGGTGCTGTCATCAGTGTCATATTGGTTTTCGTATTCTTTAAAGCGGCTCAAAAAGCGCGCGCTGCCGAAATGCCGCTTGAGGTGGATATCTCGGATTATCATAAGGTCGCATAACGAGATCCTTGAGCATGCATGCCTAAATCTAAACCGTCTATGGACATTGTCCATGGACGGTTTCTTTTTTGCTCTATAAGATAGCCATGCAGCAGGCATACAAAGCGCATAGGATATTTGTGTAAATAATCGACAGGCTGTCACTCATAAGATGAGGAAGTGAAGGGTTCATTTCTAGGAATGGTGCGGAGGTGGCATGACTTGTTATCGATGTTGCTTTTTATATTTGCCGTTGGTGCCGCGCTGGCCAGCGTGGACACCACCTGTGGGCTGAATGTGTTAGGCAGTCTGGAGAGCACGAAGGTCAGTAAATCCAAATATGCGCTGGTATATATCGTGTCCTGTACCTTGGGCGGCGCTATGACGGGACTGGTGATCGGGTTCATCAATTTTTTGCTGAAATTAACCCCGGTTGGTTTATATCAAAACTATATTATTGTCGTGCTGTTTGCCATACTCCTGGGATTGGAGTTCATTCATAAAACGGGGATTCTTCCATCCGGCAATTTCATCGTTCCCTCGGAATGGATCAAGCATGCAGGGTACCGCTCCGCAGTATTATGGGGCCAAATTCTGGGCCTGGGTTTCATCACATTGCAGGTTGGCGTCCTCTTTCACGCCTATATCCTGGTTTCCTTATTCGCCGCTCCTTGGTGGTTGAGTCTGCTGGCAGGGGTAACGTTTGGGTTTGTTCGCGGTACCTTGTTCAGCCTCCCGCTGATCCGATCCATCGTGTACCGCATGCTTGAAAAGAGGGTACGCAACCTCACGCTGCTTACAGCCGTGCGGCAAACGGTCTCCAAGCTGCTGATCATCGGTTCCATCATCTGGATCATCAGCTACTGAAGAGAAAGGAGCTTACGGACCCATGTATGACTTGCTTGCGATATCCGTTACTCTGCCGATGCTGTTGTCGGTGGTGAGTTTTGGCTGGAGCCGTGTATTCGGTGACCCGGATCGTTTCCCCGGAAGTGCCCGTCTGCATGTTCTGCTCACCCTGCTGCAAGTCCTGTCAGTAACCTTGGTATATTGTTTTCCATCGCGGATCAGCTTCTTGAGCATCTCATTACTCTATTTCGTTCAGGGCTTGGGCGTCGCTTATTTCATCCGGAAAAAAGGAAGGGTGGACTGCGGCTGCCTTGGGCCTCAGATCAGCTCCAAGCTTGGTTTTCCATTGATCGGGTTCAATCTGGCGATGGGTCTCATGGGGTTGGCTTACAGCCATCCTGTCTGGTTTCCCCACAGTCACTCTTTCGCTGTTACCGGCCTGCTTATGGAGGGGATGATGCTGCTGTTATCGCTCTTTATCATCATAGGGGTTCCGGATGCGCTGCATGCGATCCGAATATACCGCGAGATTGCCGCACCTTATGTTTCCAAAATAAAAAGGTTGTAAGGAGGCCGCGATGAACACGTTCTTCTGGATCTCATATACGATGCTGTGGATTCTGGTCGTACCGTTGGTCATTCTGAATCTGGTTCTGTTTCGGCAGTTGGGGATTATGGTGATGGGTACCGCGAGAGGCGTGAATCAGTCCGGCATTCCGGTCGGCAACAAAATACCCGGGGCCTCAACAACGACCCTGCAGGGAGCCGAGTGGTCCACGAGCGAGCTGATTGGCACGCCATCCCTCATGCTGTTTGGATCGCCGACGTGTAAGGAATGCGCCGATATTTTGCCGGATTTTAGGCGGATCGCCAGAATGAATAACGTGAAACCCATTCTTTTGCTATTCTCGTCCGTGGATTTAGCATCGGATTATGTCCGGAAAATAGCTTATGACGGTGAGGTGCTGATCGTAAGTTCGGAGTTTGCGAATCATCTGGATGTGCAGGTCACCCCCTACGCCTATGCGGTGGATATGAACGGCGTTATCCGGCATAAGGGTTTGGTCAACAGCCGGGAACAGCTTGAAGCGTACGCGAAAGCATCAAGGGCTTCTTAAGATGAGGTGAGAGTATGTGGCGGAAGCCGGAGAATAAGGACGAAGAGACGCAGGTGTTGATCAGCCGGGTTACCCGGAAGATGAATCGGAAGTCGCTACTGAATACATTTGCGCAAAAAACGGCCGAGACGCTCGCCAAAGTATTGGTCCGGCCCGATGATGACGATCTCGTCAAAATCTCGTTTGCTGCGGGGCCCTGCCGGCCTCCGCATGGACAATATTGCTCGGGCTGCGGCGCAGATGCTTCCTGTCCGTCCGATTATATCATTTGCACCCCCAAGACGGTGATTGACGATTGCAAAGGTTTATGTCCTTATCCATCCGGGTGGTGGTATACGAGTGATCCAGCGGGACAACGGGCCAAGTGTCAGGATTGCATCTCGCGCTATGTACATCCGTATGTCGGAAGGAATTGGTGTTATCAGGGAGCACGGGTCTATGGGCGGTATGTAATCTGTGCATGCAGGTCAACGGAGCTGTATTGATAGAAAGAAAAAAGGTATGGTTTATGCAATTCATGTGGGCATCAACATAGTTGGTGAATGTGACAAAATTCATTTCGATGGCTTTGAACATTGTTCATACTTGGGTCGAAAGACTGTTCATATAAGGAGGGAGCATGTTGTCCAGAATAAGACGCGGAGATAAGATCCTGTTTGCCTTGATCCTGATCCTTGGATCCTTCACGGGTCTGCAATGGTGGAAACATAGCCATGTAGTAGATTATCAGCAAGGACAACTGCAGGCCTTGATTACGGTGAATGGCAAAGAATACGAAACCGTCCCGCTGACCGGGGACGAACGTATCATTGATATTAAGACGAAGTTTGGACACAACACGCTGAAAGTATATGACTACGGGATCCAGATGATCTACTCGGATGCCCCGAAGAGAATTGCACTGGATATGGGATTTATCTCGGAACCCTATCAGCAGATCATCTGCGTACCGACCAGAGTCGTGGTCGAGGTGTTAGTTCCCGAGCATGAACAGCGTGAGACGGAGCTGGATGCCGTGGTTGGCTAAGTCCTGGTTAAGAAAGGGATGACTTTCATAGATTTTATAAAGAACCGGGGATTTATGCCGGTTCTTTTTGTTATTTAGGACAATTGGCGTGAATGTAAGGCTAGCGTAACTTTTTAGCTGAAAGGATAGTTATAATTAGAGAGGAAATGAAGTCAGGTAACAATCACAGATACGCTGCGGATACGAAAAAGCGCTAAAGGTAAGAGAGAATACATATAGAAGAGTTATGGTCGATTGAAGGTCTGCAGTCATAGCAGTAAAGGTGGGGAGAAGATGGATATGATCGCGCTGATATTGATTGTAGGCTTTTTATTCGTTGTGGTATATTTGAGGGCAATCTGGAACGTATTGCTGGACATTCGAAACGAGTTAAGAAACGATAGTGATAGAGGGGCATGATTAAATGATGAACGAGAAAAAAGACTACTCGCACGTATACTGGATTGGAGGCTCCCCCTGTTCAGGCAAATCCACGATTGCCGATATGATCGCGAAAGAGTACGGCTATACCTACTATCAATGTGATTTGTTTAACGAGCAGCATGTGAACGCATCCCATCCGTCTGAGCATCCAACCATGTTCCGATTGAAGGATATGACCTGGAATGCGTTGTGGTCTCGACCTGTAGAGCAGCAGGTCCATGAAGAGCTGGAGTTTTATCGCGAGGAATTCCGGATGATTGTGGATGATGTATCGGCCATGCCGGACACGAGCCCCATCATTGTGGAGGGCGCAGCTCTTTTGCCGGAAAAAGTAGCACAGCTGGTATCCAGCCCTCATCAGGCGATATGGATCGTGCCGGTACCGGATTTCCAGAAGGAGCATTATGCGAAACGGGAATGGATCCACGATATTCTGAATCAATGCGATGATCCCGATACCGCGTTTCAGAATTGGATGGGACGAGATATCGGTTTTGCGGCATATGTGGCCAAGGACGCCATGGAACGGGAATTCAAGGTCATATTCGTGGACGGAAGCAGAAGCATTCAGGAGAACTACGAAGAGGTTAAACGGCATTTTAATCTATGAAAATAGCAGGGAATATAGTGAAAAAAATCAAACTTGCCTTATTGGTTTTGTTCGTTCTTGTGCTTCTGTCTCCCTTTGTGTACGTGCAGGCGAACAAAATGATCTACGCTAAGAAGGTGAATGCCTACCTGCTGGAAGAAGAACGTTACAGCAAGGATGAGATACAGTCGGTACAAGGCGTCTGGGGGGTTAAGCTGCCTCCCTTTTATGATGTCGTGGTGTTTAAGGACGAGCCTGACGTCGAATATATTTATTTTGCCCATGACACGATTATGCAGTTCGAATACCGGTTGACTCCTGAGAGGAAAGCCCGTGGAATTACCCGATCAAAGCTAAAGCATTATATCCCAAGGGAATGATATGGTATTATCTGATTTTAATTTAAGTTGTTCAAGGGGGGCATAGCATGTCCATTATGCTACAAACATCACGTCTGCAGTTGAAGACCATGGATCGGGACCGGGCAGCGGATGTGGTGGATTTTATAATCAGGAACGATGAGCATTGGAAGGTATGGGAGCCCGCTAGAGAAGCTGAGTTCTATACCATGGATAAGCAGGCGGAGATTCTGGCTGCGGAGAGTCGAAGCATAGCTGACGGATCACTGTTCAAAGTGTGGCTGCATAAAGATGATGAAATCATCGGTTCGATTGCGATCAGCAATATCGTTCGAGGCGTTTTTCAATCGGCACATGTGGGGTACAAGCTGGCTCAGGCACATACGGGAAAAGGGTATATGACCGAAGCGCTACGGGCCGTGGTCACCTATTGTTTTGATACGCTGGAGCTGCACCGGTTGGAAGCTAACATCATGCCAAGGAACAAAGCTTCATTGAATGTAGTGAGACGACTAGGCTTCTACGAAGAAGGATTGGCCATCAAATACCTGAAGATTAACGGCGTCTGGGAAGACCACCTCCATATGGTTATCCGCAATGAACGCTTGGAGTAAACGCATCGAAAGGTACATACTTCAATAGTGTCCAAGACAAACCGATCATCAAGACTCATACCTGAGATGGGAGCATTTGGGGTGCTGGGTCTTTCTCACAATTACGATAATTTCAGGAGGTTATCGCTATGCCGTGGCCTATGGTCCATTTCGGGGTTGCCCAGAAGCTGGGCGGACCGGAGCCGTCCTCGCATTTGCTGATAGGGAGCATCGCTCCGGATGCCATTCATGTTAGAGGCAAGATCACGAGAGAACAGAAAGGGATTACGCATCTGGTACGTGACGGAAGGCTGCCTGATGCAAACCTCATCAAGGAGAACTATTTGCATTATCTAAATCTGAAGCCGGAGAAGGCATGGAAAGAATATATATACGGTTATTTTGCGCATATTTACACGGATTTGCGGTGGGTTCAGACGTTGTACGCTGCTTTTAAGAAAGAAAACATAGATGACAAAGAAAACGTAGGATATACATATAACCAAGAGGTCAGTCAGCTCGAATTCGAATTGAAACGATCACAGCCTTGGACAGACTCCATTTTGAATAAACTTAAGGATTCGGAAGGGCATGCCATACCTCTTTTTGTTGAGAAGTCGGAGGTAGAGCAGTATCGTACGATCAAATTAGAGTGGCTGTGGGATGAACGAAATGAGCCGAAGATTGAGCTGATTTATTTTACCTTAGATAAAGTGGAAATGTTCATACAGGATATAGCTGGCGAGTTGAACACATTATTCATCCCTTCGGGGATTCATGCACATGGAGGTTAAATTGAAAAGAAAATATGCTGACCGGATCGATTGGCGAAGAGTCGTAAGCAGAAATTTCAAGTGTATATTCATTGAGGAGCAGGATTTCAAGGGATATGTTACTTTACTTACCCTTCATCAAGTAGAGAAAAAGTTATTCGTTCAATATCAGGGCGAAGAATTGTGCATCGCAGCTGACGGGTACTTTTGGCTTCAGCAGTTTCCTGTGAATTCCAACTTCTGTGTGACCACGATGTTGAACCAAAGCCATGAAGTGCTGCAACGGTATATCGATATTTCTAGGTCGAATGGAGTTAGTGACGAAGGAATCCCCTATTGGGATGATCTTTATCTGGATGTTATTGTGCTTCCAGACGGAAACTTTTTCATCCAAGATGAGGATGAGCTTGAGGATGCCTTACGCCAAGGGCATATTAAGTTTCAAGATTATAAGCTGGCTAAAGAAAAGGCGGCAAAGATCATATTGGAAATCCGGTCTGGAGAAAACCACGTAATCAACAGTAGTATCAGGCACTTTCAACAATTGATCAACCTCTGAGTCTATTGTAATTGAAGATACAAGGAGGACTTTTCATGCTTCAAGTAGAAGTTAGGCGACCCAATCGCGGCGATATAGAGGCGATGGAGCATTTTTTCAGGCTCATGATTACCGACACTTTTGCCAAAGAAGGCTTGGCAGATTTACTGGAGGACATTGAGTTGGAGATTGAGAGCAAAAGAAGGTGCTTGAACGCAGATCTGGATACGAACGGAGAGCAGAGATACTTTCTCATCGGACTACTAGAGAACCACATTGTGAGCTGCATCGAGTTTGGACCATCCAATGCATTGATCCGGGAAGCTACTCATGGCGAATTGCGTGATGTGGTTGAAATCGGAACGGTATTTGTTCATCCGGATTGCCAACAGCAAGGGATCGGAAATCTAATGTTAAATGTCATGTATCTTACGCTTCACAATAAGGGACTGACGGAATTTTGTTTGGATAGCTGATACTCTCGTGCACAGAAGATTTGGAAGAAGAAGCTGGGTGAACCCGATTATATCCTTCAGGACCATTGGGGGAGTGGAGCTGACCATTTGATATGGAAAAGAAAGCTCTCGGATGTTCCTGTTATATTCAGATTGTAGGAGTGGTATACGTGCATAAGAGAATCGAAGAGCTTACCTTAAACGCTTGGCCGGCGCTCCAAACCTTGACACAGCATGGATGGCTGTTACGATTTGCAGACGGATATACAAAGAGATCCAACTCCATTCACGCTCTCTATACGGAGCCTTCCATAGACCTTTATGGCCAGATCGAACAATGTGAGCGTTTATATGTTAAAGCTGGGCTTGACGTGGTATTTAAAATCACACCATTCAATCCGCAGGAACTCGATCCTATTTTAGAATCCAGAGGATATACCATACTGGATCCTACCAGCCTCAGAGTGTTGGATCACCTGGATGATATTGAGCCTCCATCTCATGAGGAAGTTAAGATCGAAGAAAAGCTGACCGATGAATGGCTGGATGTGCTTGCGGACATAACCGGAATTTCCGACAGGAACAAGGCTGTGAAAAGAAAACTGTTTAACTATTCCGTGATACAGTATGGATTCTTCATCCTATATGATCAAGCTGAACCTGTAGCATGCGGGATCGGAGCTCTGGAGCAGGGCTTTGTAGGAATATATGATTTGGCTACCGCTCCGGCATATCGAAATCGCGGGTTCGGCAAACAGTTACTATTACATATTCTGCATTGGGCTAAGAAGAATGGAGCCACGCGCAGCTATTTGCAGGTGGTACAGCATAATCTTGCTGCAAGCCGGTTGTATGATCGTCTTCAGTACAAAGAGATTTATTCCTATTGGTACAGACATAAGCGTATCGAAGGGTAAGGACATATAACCCCATCCATGGATGTTGTAGATCTGCCGCTTGCATGACAAGGGGTTACTCAATCTGATGAACAGTTGTATAATCATGGAAGAAGCCTGGCATGGATGACCTGACTTAAGAAGGTGCTATCTAAGTGGGTTCTTTTTAGTCAACGAACGATGATTTGGCTTCAGATACGACGTGAAGGTTGCTTACGTTGCGGAAGGTTGGTGAACCCATGTTTGATTTATCGTCGAAATATTATGACGTGATCTACAGCTTCAAGGATTATGAGTAGGAGGCTCAGCAGGTCCGGGAATATATTGAAAAACAGGGTAGGGATTTCCGGACCCTGCTTGACGTTGCCTGTGGAACCGCGGAACATGCTTTTTTCTTAAAGCAGTACTATTCGATCGACGGTATCGATCTAAATCCCGAATTCGTCTCGATAGCGAAGTCAAAAAATCCTGAGGGTGATTATTCGGTTGCCGACATGACCCGATTTCGCTTGGAACGGAAATATGATGTCATCCTGTGTCTGTTCAGCTCCATCGGGTATGTGAAAACGCTGGATCTGTTGGTGCAAACCCTTAAGCAGTTTAAGGAGCATCTGAACGAGGAGGGTGTCATTCTGGTTGAGCCGTGGTTTACACCGGATGTCTGGACATCCGGAAGAGTGGACACGATGATGACCGAGCATCGTGGGATCCATATGAGCAGGATGTCTCATTCGGACCGCGAAGGCCCTATTTCGATCATGAAATTCGAGTATTTGTTTGGAAGCGAGCATGGAATCGAGCATTATACGGAGGAGCATCGTATGGGACTCTTTACCGTGGACGAGATGATCAAGGCTTTCCAGGAAGCGGGACTGGACGTAGAGCACGATCCCCAAGGCTTGATTGGAAGAGGCATGTATATTGCACGAAAAACGAAGTAAGGAGGAGCTTGTGATATGTACATCCATAGGCCGCTGGCGAACGAGGATTTGTCAGCGATATGCAGCTTTCCTCAAACGCCGGAAGAACTGTTTTACATGAGTCCCAAATCGGAGTTTCCTTTGACACCTGAGCAAATCCTGGGATTGCTGGAAAACCGATATGATCCCACGGTTATTGTTGAAGAATCTTCAGGGCAGGTTGTCGCTTACGCCAATTTTTATGAGGATATGGATCAATCTCTGTGGCTTGGCAATGTTATCGTTTCTCCGTCGCATAGGGGAATGGGAGCTGCGCAGAAGCTGTTACAGACCATGATGGATATAGCCAAAGAGAAATATGGAATGACTTGCTTTTATCTTAGCTGCCATAATACCAATTCCAGAGGTCTTGTGTTTTATCATAAGCTTGGATTTGAGCCCTTCGATGTCCGTATTACGACGTTAGATGATGATCGGAAAATGATTACCATTCAGATGAGGATGAATTTAGTCTGAGTGGGATGGTGTATAGTCGTTCTTGAAGCAAAGGATGAAAGGGGAGCGAGGTATGTCCACCATTCAGGCAGTGCTGTTTGATTTTGATGGTACATTAGCAGATACGTTGCCGCTTTCGTTTAAAGCGTTCCGGGCGGTTTTCTTGAAATATGAAGGCAAAACGTTGACGGATGCGGAAATCGTGGAGACCTTTGGTCCAACGGAGGAAGAGATTATAACTAAATATCTCTCGAATCCAGCCCATGTTGACGAAGCCGTAGAATATTATTACGAAGTGTTTGAGAAGGATTTTCAGAAGCATGTACAGGTGTCGGAATCGATCCAGAATCTAATCTCGAAGTTGTGGGATTTACAAATACCCATGGTCATTATTACGGGCAAGAGCAGAAGGTGCCTGGATATCTGTCTTAGAAATCTGGAGCTGGACGTTTTTTTTGCTGCTACCATCACGGGTGATGAGGTTGAACGTTCCAAGCCGGACCCGGAAGGGATATTCAAAGCCGTTCAATTGTTGAGCCTGAGCACATCGGACGTGGTTTTTGTCGGCGACAGCGATGCCGATATAGCGGCAGGTAAATCAGCCCAGGTGTTCACCATTGGAGCGCATTGGTTTGATACCGTGCAGAACGCACAATTTGGCGTTGAGCCCGATGATATTTATACACGGCCCGATCAGCTGATAGCCCTCGTTATTGGCAAGGGGAATTGAGCAATGAATGCAGGAGGACTATATTGAACAATAAGACAAATATCGATTCTCAAGGAATGCCCTTCACCATTGAATGTGAGGACATCCTGCTCAGGGAGTATAAGATGGAAGACCTTGATGCGATCTTTAAGATCACGCACGAACCGGAGATCAGACAGTTCCTCCCCGGTTGGGATGTATCGAGGGAACAACGACTTGAATGGTTAACTCACTATGAGATTGTGGAGAATCGGCAGTTCTTGCAGGCCGTTCATGACGGCGGGGATGTGGGGCAGCTGCGTCTGCGGCTAGCCATAGTCTTGAAAGAAACAGGCGAATGTATCGGCTGGTGCAATACAGGTCCTAAGGAAGAACTGCCCCCGCCTAATAGAGAGATCATGTACGGAATTTCCAATCGGTATTACAATAACGGATACACAACGCAAGCTGTACGGGCATTAATTCAGTTCTTGTTCCGTAACACAAATGAGCTCGAGCTAAGTGCTGTAGCCGTCGTTCATAATCATGCCTCCAATAAAGTGATCCAAAAATGCGGGTTTACATATATGGGCGAAATCGAGCTTGAGCAGGAGCGGCATCATCTCTATAAACTCCGCAGAGAGAGTTAAGGAGGCATTATGAAACAACTTGTCCTTGGAGCGGGAATCTTCATTTTGATTGAATTGCTTCTAACCATGCTCTTTGCAGTAAATGAATGGATCATGATGATATTAGCAGCAGGGGCAATCATTACGTTGTTGTTGTTCATACTCGTTCGTCTAACGGAGCTGGTAAAGAGTAACAGGGATCATCTAGAGAACCAAAGAAGGCAAAAGATTAGGGAATTGAATCAACAATCCAGTTTGCAATGAGTTAAGCAGCATGTAAGGAGGGCAGCCGTGCGTTACAACGTTATTTTATTTGATGCAGATGAAACATTATACGACTACGCCAAGTCGGAGGCTTTTGCGTTATCCGGTGTTTTTGGCGAGATTGATCAGGAGTGCACGGATGCCATCGTAGACAGCTACAGACGCATTAATCAGCAGTTGTGGAGTGATTTCGAGCAGGGGAAGGTTACACAGCGTGAATTGCGTACGGCCAGGTTTGACCGGCTGTTGGCAGAACACGGCATTAAGTGCGCCTTGGACGCCGATGCCTTTAGCGATGTTTACATAAAATATTTAGGGCAAGGCTCCTTTCTGATGGAAGGGGCAGAAGAGCTGTGCAGTCAACTGGCCGAACGCGGCCAACGAATGGCTATCATCACGAACGGAATTAAGGAAGTGCAGTTTAACCGAATCAGCCGGTCGCCGTTATGCAACACCTTTGAATGCATCATTGTTTCGGAGGATGCCGGGTCCCAAAAGCCTCACAAAGGGATATTCGATTATACCTTCGATAAGTTGAATCACCCCGACAAGAAGGAGGTTCTCATTGTCGGCGATTCGTTAACTTCCGATATACAAGGAGGCATTCATTACGGGATTGATACCTGCTGGTATAATCCGCTGCGCAAGGCAAACCCGACATCCATTCAACCTAAGTATGAGATTCATTCGCTTATGGAACTGTACGATATTATTTCATTTGAGTGATCGCTTTGTATCGGTGGATGAAGTATGAAGGCAGGGAGACATGATCCATTTTTGACTTCGATTATTATGCTAAGGTATTTCCCGTGGGTTCCACTTAAACAGAGAGGAAGGTGCTGGGGTTGGTTCAATGTCCATGGTGCGCACACGAGGTAACGATAATTGATAATATGTGTCCGGAATGCAAGCATGAGGTGTTGCCTGAGCATCTGATCTCAGAGACCAATGAGCAAACGACCGAACATTTTGATTCAACAGCGGAAATGGACTACCTAAGTATTGAGGAATTAATGGTTAGCAAATTCAATTGCCGCCGCTGTGGAAATCTTGAATGCATCTCGCAGGAAGTCAGCATGAGCGGCACAGGTGTGAGCAAAATTTTCGATATCGATTATCATCATTATCTTTTCGTATCCTGCACCCGATGCGGCTTCGTCGAAGTATTCAATCCCGATGTGCTCAGAGGCCATAAATCCGGAGTGCTGGGAACGGTACTCGATATAATCTGGCGTTAACAAAAAACATTTCAACAAAGGAGTATGAACATGATACAGGCATTTATCTTTGACATGGATGGAGTCATTATTGACAGCGAACCGCTTCACTTTGAAGTCGATATTCAGGTGATGAACGACTACGGATCGGCGATAACTCATGAACAGCTGGAGAAGTATGTAGGCATGACCAATCCGGAGATGTGGGCAGCCATTAAAGATGAACATCAGCTTACCCAATCCGTTTCGGAAATCATTGAATACCAATTGTCCAATAAAATTGAAATACTCACCTCACGGGAAATGGAGCCTATTGATGGGATACGAGAGCTCCTTGCGGAGCTTAAAGCACGTAACATACCGGCGGCTATTGCATCATCATCGCCACCTGTATTCATTTCGGCCGTCTTGCGTAAGTTCGATCTCTTGGAACATTTTGAATGCGTAGTGAGCGGTGAAGAAGTGGAGAAGGGAAAACCGGCGCCGGATGTATATCTTAAGGCGGCTGAATTGCTCGGTGTAGATCCAGAGCATTGCATGGTGCTTGAGGATGCCCGGCATGGCGTGGCCGCAGCGAAGGCGGCTGGCATGACATGTATCGGCTTCGTGAACCCGAATTCGGGGAATCAGGACTTATCGCAGGCCGATCATGTGGTGAACTCGATCCGAGAGGTCGCGCAAATTTGTGAATTTGAATAGTTCATGGTCTTATAGCTTGGCAGCTTGGCCGCACATTGCGGCTAAGCTGTTTTTTTGTTTTTGATCCAAATGGTTATAAACTCAACTAATTGATCATAAAACTCGTTTATACTATATCTACTATATTATATCTACTATTAGTATCTAGACCTAAGTCTAGGTTAATTATCGTCTGAAGACGGAAGGCATCCTTCTCCGATCATGATATTCTTGCATTAACATGATGTGGGAGAGGAATGTGAACGGATGATTTCGAAATTGGATTTGACCAACGATATCGCACAATATACGAGCTGCCAAGTGTGTAGCCTAGCAGAGGAGACAAGGCCTGATGGATTTTTTACGTAATTTGGGCGATATCGGATTATTTATTCATGCTATGATCGATGCGATTATTTTTCCGATTCCGGCGCTTTTCTCGCAATTGTCTTTAAGTGCATTGAGTCCGGACCGTGCGATTTGGCTCGCCACGATCGGATTTGTCGGCTGCCTGATCGGGACGCCGATCGGTTATGGAATCGGCAAGGTTTCCGGAAATTTGGTCTTAACCAAGATCATGAAGAAAAAATGGTACGATTCCGCCACGGCGTTGTTTACCAAGCATGGCGAAGCCGCTATCCTTGTCGGTGCGTTTACGCCGATACCCTTCAAAATTTTCACCATTCTATCCGGCTGCATGAGTTATCCCTTATGGAAACTTCTCAGCTACGCAGCGATCGGACGCGCTGTGAAGTTCTATACCGTAGGTGTGCTGTTCTACGTATATGGGCGTGCTGCAGAGAATATGGTGGACAGCGTGCTTACAATTATTTTGTTGTCCGTAGGTGCCCTGATTGGAGGAGTCTGGCTGACGGTTCGCTTTATCAAGAACCGCAGGAAGAAACGTTCGGAGGTCCCTGTCGTGCAGGGTTCAAAAGATTCAATTGATGTTACGGCAGGTGAAGAATGAATGATAGAGCGATTACGAAGATTTGATCACCGGGTATTCGTCTGGTGCAACCAGACGATCAGCAACAGAGCCTTTGATCGCTTGTTCGCCGGAATCACCCATCTCGGTGGAGCCACCTTTACGATTCTGAGCGCACTGCTCATCGCCTGGGCTGCATTTGAAGCATGGGATATCACGGCATATCAGAGTGCCATTGCATTAACCGTTAGCCATCTGATTGTTGTCCTCATTAAGAAGATCGTCAGAAGAGATCGTCCGTTCCGGGTTCTGGAGCAGGTGAAGATCGGAAATTTCCCATTGAAGGACTACTCCTTCCCGTCAGGACATACCACGGCGATCTTTGCCGTCATTACACCGCTGTTGTTTCTCGTATCTCCGCTGCCGACGATACTGCTGCTTATCCTGGCTGTGCTGGTCGGTTTATCCCGTATATATTGGGGATATCATTACCCAACCGATTGCCTGGCAGGCAGTCTGATTGGATTCGGTTCCGGATGGCTGGTCGTATACCTGATGCATGTCATTGGAATCACATAACGTTAGATAAGGAGTCCTATTCATGAGATCCATATATGAGCAAAAAATCATCATATTAACCGGAAGTCTGGGAGAGGGTCACAACCAGGCATCAAAGGCCATTGTGGAATCAGCTAAAAGAAACTACCCTCATCTGCGCGTTAAAGTCGTCGATTACATGGAGTTAACCCATCCACGGCTGCATGTGGCCGGTCAGTTTTTCTTTGTGCAATGGATGAAGCATTTTCCATCCGTTTACGGCTATTTATTCCAAAAAACGCGCGAGGAAAACACGCTCATCCAGATGCTGAAACGCTTCAGCACCTTCAGTCTTCACAAGCTCAGCACGATGCTGGAAACGGAAAATCCGGCTATCGTGGTCAGTACGTTTCCGCCGGCAGCAGCGGGCATGTCTCTGCTGAAAGCGATGGGCTACACAAATGTGCCGACGGCAACCGTCATGACGGACCACACGGATCACAGTTACTGGATACACTCTCATACGGATTATTACATGGTTGGTTCCGATGTGGTACAGGTTGCTTTGGAGCGTAAAGGCGTGCCAAGCGAAAAGATCTCCGTCACCGGCATACCCGTCAATCCAATGTATAGTCAACCGGTCGATTCGGAACGGCTCCGAGATTATTATGGCTTGCGTCCATCCGAACAGGTCGTGCTGATCATGGGCGGTGGAGAAGGGATGATCGATAAAGAAATTATCGAGCTCTTAAAATCAAGGGCATATCCGCAGGGTGTTCGGTTTATGGTCGTGTGCGGCCGTAACGTGAAGTTATATCAAGTGCTGCTCGAAGAATTTTTAGATCATCCGCAGATCACTGTCATGGGTTATGTGGATCGTATGCATGAATTGATGGCGATAGCGGACCTAATGGTAACAAAGCCGGGAGGACTCACGATTTCCGAGGCATTAACGATGGAGCGCCCGATGCTGCTAGTGAAACCCCTGCCAGGCCAAGAGCAGGATAATGCGGACTACCTGGTTGGAATAGGCGTGGCACGTCAAGCCATGGCCGGTGAATTGAAACACCAGCTGCTGACATTAATTACGAGCCCGTCCTTGCTGCAAGAGATGAAACGGCGGGCGGCCATAAACACGCATAAAGATTCGGCTTTGCTGGTCCTGACAAGATTGATGGATATTCAACAGAATCAGCGCCTTTCTCGTGAATGGTCTGAAGATATGAATCTGGTGCCCTACGAAGTGCTGAACAGAGAAGTTTATGTAAATGATGCTCTACAACACTACTATGACAGTTATCGGTAAGATGAAGGAGTTTTCCCCATGAATTTGTTTGAATTGGTTGAGCAGTTGTTTGAACAATACGGTTACCTGGTGTTATTGATTGGGCTCCCCCTTGATTTTATTGCTCTTCCAATTCCTCCTGGAAACAGTACCTTAACCTATACCGGGTTCTTAACCTATAAAGGAATCATCGATATGGTTCCGGCAGTTGGATCTGCTTTTATGGGAGCGGCCATGGGGTTGACCATTACCTATATCCTGGGATACAAGCTGGGTATGCCGCTTATAGAGCGCTATGGAAAATGGCTGTTTATCAAGCCGTCCCTTGTAGAGAAGACGCAGGCTTATTACAACAAGTATGGAAATAAGCTGCTCATTATTTGTTTTTTCATCCCCGGGGTCAGGCAATTTATCGGGTATTTTATCGGCATGATTCGGGTTCCCTATCGAACGGTGTGGCTGTATGGATACACAGGCGTGGCTTCATGGGTGCTGGTCTTTTTCAGCATAGGTTTCATATTCGGAGAACAATGGCAGTACATTCTGAATGTGGTTGAACATTATTTGAAGGTGATTTTTATTTGTCTGGCTAGCTCTTTTCTCGTTTTGCTGGTGTGGAGTCGTGTTAAACGCGAGAAAGCCAAGAAGCTGTCCAAAGTGACCCGGAATGAATAGTTATAAATGAAATGAATATTTGTCAAAGAGGGCCCGGCAGCGTGTTTATGGTATCTGTGCTGGGTTTTTATGATTTGGACAATCCTTGCAGAATTTATGATATATTCTTAATAAGTCAGCAGCACATACATAATGAGTTTGAAAAATACAGGATGTAGTAGGGGGCAGATGATGAGCAAAATCATACCATTATTCAGGGTATTCGATGAAACGAAGGCAAGGGAGTTCTATATTCAATATCTTGGTTTTACCTTGGATTGGGAACATCGGTTTGACGATTCGGCACCACTCTACATGCAAATAACAAAGGATTCGTTAACGATTCATTTGACTGAGCATTACGGTGACTGTTCCCCAGGAGCAGCCATTCGCGTGGAGATGGAAGGGATTGAAGATTTTCACAAACAGCTGTTAAGCCAGAACTATCCGTATTCCAGGCCTGGAATCGAGATCGCCCCCTGGAACAGCAAAGAGGTATGTGTTACGGATCCATTCGGCAACCGAATCACTTTCTACGAGGAGTTGGAATCCAAGTGAAGAAGCTAAACCAGATGCGATTTGAACAAGCCAGGCAATATATGCTGCACCAGGCCAGGGACCTTGAACGGGCATTGTTCCGGTACGAATTCGAGGACGGGGTATTTACGGACGTGTTAACTGAGCTTGCCAGCTATCAGAACGAGGACGGTGGATTTGGACATGGACTTGAGCCCGATCTTCGCTGCAAAGAGTCATCTGCTCTGGCAACAACCAGAGCGCTTGAGATTCTTCGGTTGAATCCAGATCACCCGGAGCGGAACGAACAGGTTATATCCGCGTTAAAGTATCTTGAGCATTCTTATATGCCAGAACGGTCAGGGTGGGACATTATCCCTAAGGAAGCGGAGCAGTCTCCGAGGGCGATATGGTGGCAGTACGGTGCCTTCAAGGATCATTGGGGAAATCCCAATGCGGATATCATGGCCTATTTTATCGACGAGCGGGAGTTATACCCTTGGGAATCGTTGGAATCAAGGATTGATTATGCTGTGAACTACCTGAAACAAACCAGCGATCTTAACGAAATGCATGAATTGTTTTGTTATTTGCGCCTGAACGAAAGATTGCCGAAAGAGCAGGCGTCCGAGATCGGAGAAACACTTGAGGCCTTCATGGATAACTGTATAAGCAGGGATCCTGGCAGCCGCGAGGGATACGGAGCAACGCCTCTCAGTATTATAGATTCTCCGAATTCACCTTATTTTGCTAAATACCAGGAGTTTCTGCCGCTGGAACTGGATTTGCTCATAGAGGATCAAGGGGAAGATGGTGCCTGGGAGCCCAATTGGAGCTGGTACCAGTACGAAGAGGTATGGCCGTTGGCCAAAGAGGAATGGAAGGGCGTTCTGACATTGAATGCACTTCGGACGCTGCGTAATTTTGAAAGGATTGCGGGAGATTGACAGCGGATTTCCTGGATCAAACAGAAATGGCTCGGTTCGCATACAGCGGACGAGCCATTTTTAATTAGTAGATGGAAGAATGAATCTGTCTAACATCCATAATGTGTCCATTCACGTAGAGGTCCTGCAAGAGGAAGCAAATAAGTAAAGCCGGCGTAATCCTTCCTCGATCTCTTCTAAAGACAGGTTTCCATATCCTAACACGATACCCGTTGAACGGAGGGGGCTAGAGGATGAGATCCTGTAATTCGATACAGGCTCAACACGGAACCCGTAAGAAGCCGTGTCATTCCATGGAAGAAGGGCGTAGGGTTCCGGATGGAAAATAATCTGAAGATGCATTCCCGCATCATCGCCGAGAATGGAAATATCCTGTCCGAATAAGTGCTGAAGCCGCTCCGTCAATGCATTACGTCGTTTTTTATACATTTTCTTCATCGTATGGATATGTCGTTCCAGATGCCCGTCCAACATATATTGGCTTAATGCTTTTTGAATGATGTATGGGGTTTGTAAATTCAGTTTATCTTTCATTTCGGCAATGGTATCGGTTAGACTCGGCGGAACAATCATGAATCCGATCCGAAGGCTGGGCGACAGCATTTTGCTGAACGTTCCCACATAGATCACTCTGGAAGGGGACAGCGTCTGTAGAGGAGGCACAGGGATTCCTCGAAGCCGGAACTCGCTGTCATAATCATCTTCAATAGCAAAAGAGTCGGCTTCCTCCAGCATCCGAATGACCTGATGTCTGCGCTGAATGGATAATACGCTGCCGGTTGGAAACTGATGTGACGGGGTTAATAAAACCAGATGACCTGGTGTGATACTTGCCAAGGTATCGACGCGCATTCCGCTGTGATCAACCTCAACCGGAATAAGATTATAGTTCATCGTCTGAAAAATATCCCGGGTAATATCGATTGTCGGGTCTTCGATATAAATGGAATGAAATCTGGAAGATAACGATCTGGCAAGAAGAGTGAAGCCTTCAGTGGCACCGGACACAATCACCATTTGTTCGGGTGAGCATTGAATGCCTTTAGCCCGGAATACATAGTCGCAAATCGCAGAGCGCAGAGCCGAATCACCTTTGATGTGACCGTAATCAGGGTCTGCATATTCGGAAGATTCAGCTGCTTCTTTCAAATACTTGGCCCAGATGTGTCTTGGAAACATGTTCTGATCGGGAACGCCCGTCGCAAAATCAATAACGTGTTCAAGTCCAGTTGTGATCTGCCTCTGGATCGGCTGCGTGCTCGAAGGTGGAGCGGTACGCGGATTGGGAGAGGGGAGGATACCTTCCGCTACATAGGTGCCTGATCCTATCCGTCCTTCCAGATATCCTTCAGCCGTCAGCTGCTCGTATACCTCAATGACGACATTACGCGCAATCCCCCATTCTTTTGCCAGAACGCGTGTAGGCAGCAGACGTGTTCCGGCAGTCAGCTGTCCCGCTTCGATGATCCTTCGCAGCTGCTGACAGATCTGACGGGTTACGGGCAGTTTAGATTCACGGTTGATATAAATGCCGTACATCGTATCCCTCCTCTAACATTGGTTCCTCCAAAACAGGAATCATTGGATCTCATCACGAGCCATTTTCCTTATTATAATGGTGGACGAAGCGATAAGAAAAGGGAGGAAATAACAATGAACAGAATGTTAGGCAGATCGCAAATATCGGTAAGTCCGCTCGGTCTGGGCTGCTGGGCCATCGGCGGGAAATTTACATTGGACGGCTTGGCGGATGGATGGGGAGAGGTGGACGAACGCGAATCTATGGCGGGAATTCATGCCGCATTGGAAAGAGGCGTTAACTTTTTTGATACGGCAGATGTGTACGGAACGGGGCATAGTGAACGGGTCCTGGGCCAAGCGCTAAAGGGAAGACGGCAGGAAGCGGTGATAGCCACCAAATTCGGTTATACGTATGATGAGTCAACAAAGGAAGTTTTCACTCGTCACAATGTATCAGCGGATTATGTTCGCAGCGCGTGCGAGCGATCACTTCAACGCCTGGATACCGATTATATTGACGTCTATCAAATTCATGTAGGCGGATTAAGTCTTGGCGAGGTAGAATCAGTGATTGATACCTTGAATGGTCTTCGTCAAGAAGGACTGATCCGTACGTATGGTTGGAGTACATGGGATGTGGCCAATGCAAAAATTTTCGCTCAAAAATCAGAAGCAGCGGCAATCCAACACGTGCTGAATGTTCTCAGTGATGACAAGGAAATGCTTGCCCTTTGCGAGCGTTATGGTTTAGCAAGCATCAATAATACCCCTTTGGCTATGGGACTGTTGAGCGGGAAGTTTAATCACGACTCCAGATTCAGTGATCAAGATGTCAGGGGGAGCGGTCACGATTGGGTTTCCTACTTCAAGGACGGTAAACCCGTACCGTCGTTCCTGACTAAACTTGAGGCGGTCCGGGAGATTTTAACCAGTGAAGATCGGACTTTGGTTCAAGGGGCGCTGGCATGGATTTGGGGAAGAAGCCACGCGTCGATCCCGATTCCAGGTTTTAAAACGAGGAAGCAAGTAGAGGAGTTAACTGGAGCCGCTCTTTTCGGACCGTTATCGAACGGACAAATGAACGAAATTGAAGAATTATTGGGCTCGTTGTAAAATGCTAGTATCATTACATACGAGTTATGCAAAAAATGATGGTCAAGGAGTGAGGGAACATGGATTTGAGATACCCGATAGGACAATTTGAATGGGAAGGGCAATCGACGCCTGAACACAGGGAGCTCTGGATTCAAGAGATTAAGAGCCTGCCGGAGAAACTGAAGGCGGCAGTCCAGGGACTGAGCCAGGAGCAGCTGAATTTATCTTATCGAGATGGAGGCTGGAGCATCCGACAGGTCGTTCACCATCTGGCAGACAGTCATATGAACAGCTATATCCGGTTCAAACTTGCTTTAACGGAAGACAATCCGACGATTAAACCGTATGACGAGCAGAAGTGGGCAGCCCTCCAGGATTCATTGACTTTGGATGTTGACGCATCGCTTGTATTGATTGATGGCATACACGCCAGATGGGCCGCTTTATTAGACATCATGAGTAACGAAGACTATCTCAGAACGTTCTATCATCCCGAGAACCAGCAAAAAACCAGCCTGGAATACGCCACGGGCATGTACGCCTGGCATGGGAAGCACCATACTGCACATATCACATCGGCAAGAGAACGATTGAAATTGTAGTTGCTACACATCCTACTCCGTCACCAGGCGGAGTTTTTTCATGTGTCACCATGTCGTGATATCTAACTTGATTGTCGCAATTTTACACTGTGAATTGGGCGGTTCGTGTGATAGATTAATGGCATGATGTCTTAATATTAGATACTGAGGTGACGAGAATGATTAGAATCGGAAAAATTAGTTATTGGCATGTGCACGCTTGGGATTATACGAAACAAGCACAGGAGCATCCGGATGCTCAAATCGTAGCGGTATGGGATGAGAACCCGGAGCGCGGAAGAGAAGCTGCGGAGAAGCAAGGCGTATCTTTTTATGAGTCCCTGGATGACATGCTGCAAAGTGACGAGATCGATGCCGTGATCGTGGATGCTCCGACATCCATGCATAGAGAAGTAATGTTGAAAGCAGCGGCAGCAGGCAAACACATTTTCACGGAAAAAGTAATTGCCGCCACCCTTCAAGAGGTCAACGATATCATCAAAGCCGTGAATGAGAACCAAGTCAAATTCACGGTATCGCTACCGCGACTGAATGACGGCTACACCTTGGCGATCCGTGAGGTATTGCAGCAGGAGCTGCTCGGCACCGTAACACTCGTTCGCGTTCGCTTATCTCATAATGGCGCGACTGCCGGTTGGCTGCCTGAGCATTTCTACAGCCTGGAGGAGTGCCGCGGAGGCGCCCTGATCGATCTGGGCTGCCATCCGATGTATTTGACACGCTTGTTCCTCGGTGAAGAAGCGGTTGATGTCCATGCGAATTTCGGATACATCACGGGTAAAGAGGTGGAAGACAACGCCGTTGCTACCCTCTCTACGGCTACGGGGGCTGTCGGTGTCGTAGAAGCCGGATTTGTTAACAGCTTCTCACCATTTACGATTGAAATTCATGGTACGGATGGTACGATCCTGTACGGTACGCCGGATAGCAAACTTCTGATTCGTTCAACGAAAAAAGAAGAGTACAAGGATGCTTGGGTTGAGCTGCCGGTACCGGCGAATCGTGCAAGTGCATTTGAACAATGGATTTCCCACATTCAAGAAGATACCATTGCAGAGGAAAATATCGCATATGCGGTTGAACTAACCAAACTGATGGAAGCATCCAACCGTTCGGCCAAAGAGCATCGAGCCATTCGTTTGGATGAACTGCAATCATAAGATACAGGGATGATGCATCAGGATGAATAACCATTTTCCATACGAATTGATGAAAGATCGGCAGGATGCCTTGGAGCGGCTTGATCTGAGAGTTTATTGGGGACGTTATGAGATCCGGGTTCTTCGGTTCCATCTCACCACCTTTCCGCCAGGAAAGATTGTCTCCTTCCACAAGCATGCGGAGTATGAGTTTCATTTCATACCCCGCGGCAAGGGGACCGTTATTATGGAAGAGGAGCCTTATCCGCTGCGGGAAGGCATGTTTTATTTAACGGGTCCGAATGTGCTTCATTATCAGGAGGCGGATACAGCAGAGCCAATGGACGAATTATGTCTGCACGTGGACATTATTTCACGCGATGAGGTATCCGATCATGAGAGCCCGGCCCTGCCTGTTTCGGATCCATGGGAAATGGCGGAAGCCGATGACTGTATGGAGAAGCTGAGGGGATTACCGCTGAAGCCAACGATGGATATCCATCGTGCGATGCCTTATTTCCTTGAGGCTTATCAGGCTTCTCAGGAGAAGTATTCGGGTCTGTATACAACGATTAAGCAGTGCATTATTCAAATATTGCTGCGCGCTGTACGTGCATATGAATCCGAGCCATCGGAAGCGGAGCTGCCTTCACGGGATATGAAGGCTTACCGCTATCAATTGGCGCTGGAGTATATACATGCGAACTCTTCGGGAGAGGTTGTACTGGATGACGTGGCGGAGAAGCTGCATATCAGTTCGAGGCAGCTGCAGCGAATATTCAAGGAGCAGGCGGAAGGGCAGTCCTTCAGCGAAATACTGGAACACGTCCGCCTTGAAGCCGTATGCAGGAAGCTAATTGATACCAATTGGTCGATTGATAAAATCGCCATCCACGAAGGCTTCTCAACCGGAAGTTATTTGCATACCGTGTTTCGAAAGAGATATGGATATACGCCATCAACATATCGAGCAATGAATGTGAAATTGTAGGGGGAGTATCAGCCATGGGCAAAACCATTCGAATTGGAATTATTGGAAGCGGCGGCATTGCGGGGGAGCATGCAAAATATTATAAACGAATCGACGATGTACAGATTGTCGCCGTAGCTGATATTTTACCCGGCAGAGCCGATCAATTTATTGAGCGCTGGGGACTGCAGGGGGCAATCGGATTTGATGATCACCGCAGATTGTTAGATCTCGACCTGGATGGCGTAAGCATTTGTACGCCCAACGTCGCTCATTACAGCACCACGGTCGATGCGCTGTCAGCGGGCAAACACGTAATGCTCGAAAAACCGATGTCGGTCACTTTGGATGAAGCTATCGAGATGGTCCAGATCTCGAAGAAAACCGGGAACATGCTCAATGTGGGTTTCCAGCCGCGTTATGATCCGAACATGGGCATCATTAAGAATCTGATTCAAAACGGCGAGCTTGGAAAAGTGTATTATGTGGAAACCGGGGGCGGTCGCCGCCGTGGAATGCCGGGCGGCACGTTTGTCCGGCAGGAGATTTCAGGGGCAGGCGCCATGGCGGACATTGGCTGTTATTCCTTGGACATGGCCCTGAACGCGCTGGGTTATCCCAAGCCGTTGACGGTCACCGCGTATACATCGAATTATTTTGGAACGAACCCCAAATACCACTCCGAATCCGGAGCGTTCAATGTTGAGGATTTCGGCGTAGCGATGATTCGATTCGAAGGAGATCTTGTGCTTAACTTTAAGACTTCGTGGGCTATGCATATGGATACCCTGGGGGCGACCATGTTCCTTGGAACGGATGCGGGCATGAAGATTACACCTGCAGGCTCAGGCCCTTGGAGCGGTGTGTGGGACGGGAAGGTAGGATCGATCTCCTTGTTCCACGATATCCAAGGTCATCATACCGAAAGCGCCATACCGCTGATCAGCCATGAGCTTAACGTATTTGAGGAGAAAATCAAGGATTTCGTAAGCGCTGTGCGCGAAGGCAAGCCGGCGCCGATCCCGGGCGAGCAGGTGCTTCGGAATCAAGCGATTCTGGACGGCATTTTGCGGTCTTCCCAAAGCAAAAAAGAGGTTGAGATTCATATTCCGGACTTGGATTAATGGTAAAAAAGCCGCGCTTGCAGCGCGGCTTTTTTATGTGCTTTATGATACTTGCATGGTGATATTTTTAACATATAAAAGCTTCCATTTTTTAGATGGATATGATAGTATGAATGCGAACAATTGTTCCTCGGGAGAGTTGGATCGGACCCATACATAATATCCGGAATGAAGGATGGTGCAGACCTGATGACTGATCGATATGCTGAAATCGATGAGGTAATCGCGTATATTCACAAAAATATTTATGAGCCTCTTCCGTTATCGACACTGGCGGATTACATAGGATACAGCCCATATCATTTTTCGCGTATATTTAAAGATCGAATCGGACTGCCACCATTATATTACGTGTCCTCGCTTCGTTTGGAGAAGGCGAAGGACTTGCTATTACATACCCATCTGAGTATCCGGGATATCGCCATGGAGATCGGTCAGCAGAGTCTGGGCACATTTACGACACGCTTCACGGAAAGAGTAGGAGTGACCCCTTCCCAGTTTCGGAATTCGAAGGATGAGGCGGACGAGCATCTGTCCTCCCTGCAGAAACTGAACAGCTGGCGTGACTCCATACCGGTAGAGAATCCCAATCTGACAGTTGAGGGCACGGTAGAGGCAATGGCTCCCTTTCAGGGCGTCATCTTGATCGGGCTGTTCGCCAAGCCGATTCCCGAAGGGCTTCCATTATACGGAACTTTGTTATCTTCCGTCGGCTCGTTCCGGTTCGGAGACGTCAGACCCGGAACATATTATCTGATGGCTACCTCGGTCCCATGGGGTATGCAGGCAGTTGATTTCTTGCTTCCTAAGTCGACCACGCTGCGTACTCGTTCGAAGGAACCCATTATCGTTACCCCAAATGCTAAGACCCCGCATCTTCATGTAACCCTGCATGTTCCCCGGCTGGATGATCCGCCGATTCTGATTTCTCTGCCATTATTAATGAATCACTTCCTCAAGAGGGTTGCTCCCATGCTGCGTTGAGCCATGGAGAGGATCGGTTCGTATATTGATACATTTTTGGCATTGAAGGGGACCGCACACCTTGCAACTCTTCATTGCATTTCGTTGACATTTGGGTTCCGATTCCTGATACTTGAATGAGGGCGAACGGCTTAGTGTAGTAGTATGCAGTATGTAAGTAAGAACGAGAGATTTGAGGTGGCCCCTGTGATTGTTGTAAGCTCATGTTTAGCCGGTTTGAAGGTTCGTTATAACGCTACGGACAGCTTGGATGCGAATATTCAGCAGCTGGTTGAAGCCAAGAAAGCTGTGACCGTATGTCCCGAACTGCTTGGCGGATTCTCAACTCCACGGGAGCCTGCGGAGATCGTTGGAGGAAACGGCGATGACGTACTGGCAGGGAATGCTAGAGTTGTTGAGTTATCCGGGAAAGACGTGACCGAGATGTATTTAAAAGGTGCCCACCAAGCGCTTCGAGTGGCACAAGAGCTCGGAGCATTGCTGATCGTACTGAAAGAGAGCAGTCCTTCCTGCGGCAGTGCCATGATTTATAACGGAGAATTTGCCAATGAGAAGATAGCCGGTTATGGCGTGACTACGGCTCTGCTGCGCAGGGAAGGTTATACGGTTATTTCGGAGCACGACCTTAGAACCTATGCAGCACAGCCGGAATACGCCTCTCTTTTTGCTGTGAGTTAATATGCTCATCGGGTTCGTGTAATTTCGTCCTGCTCTATAATTATGATAGAATTATCATATCGACTGCTTACATGTTGTGATTCTTTATATTGGAGGGAATTATGGAACTCATAAATCAAACTGAAGTGCAACAAATGATTGATAAATTGAAGGATCAGGATTTATATATTCATCTTGAGATGACGACAGGCGCTTACGCTGCCCATTATGACAGCTCGAAGCACCCAGCGGCTAACTTTATTACAAATGCAACGATTCGTTACAGCCACGGTTCGATATCCGGCAATGGACCCTATCGGGTTGGATTGAAAATGAGCCAAGGCTGGGTGTATACGGAAGGACTCACCCATTTCGAACAGACGGATACCGATCGGCTGATCATGGCGGGTCATGACAGTCAGGGTAAACTTGTTGTCGCTTTGCAGCTGAGCCGGGAGCCTTTTTAATAGAGAGAGGAGACGAGGATTGATGGAGCAAAACATACTGGTCGTATTGCCGCACCCGGATGATGAAGCATTTGGTTTATCCGGAACGTTGGCTAAATATATTATGGAAGGCGCTCATGTTACCTATGCCTGCTTAACGCTTGGGGAGATGGGCCGCAATATGGGCATTCCTCCGTTTGCGAACCGTATCACATTACCGACCATTCGCAAAGCAGAGCTGGAGGAATCCTGCAAAGCGATAGGCATACAGGATTTGAGATTGCTTGGTTTCCATGATAAAACGATTGAATTCGAGGATCAAAATAAGCTGGATAGCGCGATCGCCTCTCTGCTTCAGGAGATAAAGCCATCGCTGGTGTTCACGTTCTACCCTGGATATAGCGTTCACCCTGACCATGACGCAACGGGTGCAGCCGTAATCCGGACGATTCAGCGGATGCCGGCCGGTGATAGACCTGTTGTTCAATGTCTGGCATTCTCCAACAATTGTGAGCAAGAATTGGGTAAACCGGATGTTTATCAAGATGTATCCATGTTTATGGTACAGAAGCTGAACTCCATTCAAGCCCATCGCTCTCAATTCCAGGCAGCAGAGCTGCTGGGCAAGAAACAGATGAAAGCCAAGGAAGTGGAGCAGCGCTTCGGAACGGAACGTTTCTGGACCTATACATTTGAATAATTTCCCCGTCATGGGATGAATCCATGAAGAAGAGCCACAGGATCTGTGGCTCTTTTTTGCATGGTTTGGTCTAATTCGTTAAGTCGGTTTCGGTTGATATCGAAGGAGGACAACCCCCGAACCAAAGGCTCGAGATTCAACAAGCCGAAGATGAATCCGGTTACGGAGAGAATGGAACATCGGCGTGCCGCCTCCCAGAACAATCGGATGGATATAAAGACGGTATTCATCAATTAAGTCTTGCTCCATGAAGGATGCAGCGATTCCGGCTCCCCCGAGATCCATGTGCAGGCCAGGCTGGAGCTTCAGCTCCTCCATGAACTCTTTAATATTACCCCTGACTAAAGTAGAATTCCAATCCACATGATCAAGCGTCGTGGAAAAAACAATTTTCTTTTGATTCTTCCATTTCCGAGCATATTCAATTTCGTAGTCGGGTGCCTCCGCATTAAGATCTGCGGTTGGCCAATACGATGCCATATTGGTGTAGAGTCGCCGGCCGTATAAATGAATATCGATTTCGTTCTCCGCCTCATTAAAGTATCGGTGCAGCTCCTCATCGGGCGTGGACCAATCGATAAGATGATCCTCGGTTTCGATGAAACCGTCAAGCGATACCATCATGGAATAGATTACTTTTCTTGGGGATGACGCTTCGGTCCCTTCTTTAAATGAATTCATCGATAATCACCTTCCTTGTCTTTATAGGACAACGATAGCATAAGCCTTCTGGGAAGGTTTCTCATCATTTGCTATCTAGGAGGCTGTACGAATCAACAGCAAATACTAGGGGCTGCTTATAGATAAAGGATAAAGAGTGCCCTTCATGCAGAAGGAGGTTTTACCCGTCTCCTCCGATACAACGAGTACCAGGGCATCGCTGATTTCCGACAGGCCAATGGCTGCACGATGACGGGTTCCGAGCTTGCGATCCCCGTAGGTCTTGGCTGTTAAAGGCAGCACGTTCGCAGCGGAAATAATCATCTCTTTGCGTACGAGCACAGCTCCGTCGTGAAGCGGGCTGCCTGGAACGAATATGGATTCAAGCAGGGGGCTTGTGATTTCTGCGGACAAGGGAATGCCGGGCGTTATTAACGAATCCAGGCCGTCTTCCCGTTGAATCACAATTAATGCACCCAGATTTTTTTGACTGAGATGATATATGGATTTAGCGATTTCTTGATATTTGCTGGTGAAGGGGAAGAGAAAACAATTGAGATAATACGTTGATGAAATCGATTCAGCTTCCAAAAATTTAGTTCTGACAAGATCCAGCTCGCCCAGCAGACATGAACTGTCCTGGTCCAAATTGACGATGATATGCTGCAATTGTCTCGTGATATCCGTGAGCTGTTCCTTCAATTTGTTTTTCAGCGGCGTAAAATTGCAATCCTGATTTTGCATCCGACACCTTCCTCCTTATCATTGGTATCATTACCATTCTGTATTATCGATATTCTCTAAAGCAGGCTGGGTTTCTCCTATAGTTAAACCCGGAAAATCGATTTATTAGTAAAACTGATAAATGCTATAAGAACATTGTAATTGACCGGTCTAGGTAAGCTGTGATAGGTTCAGAGGAGTAATAAAATTAATTGTATCGTAATAGTAGGAATTAATAATGTGCGCTTTTGAGAGGTGGATATTGTTGGAACTTCAAGTAATGAACAGTCCTTTTAATCAGGAACAGGTGGAACTGCTGAATCGCCTTCTGCCCACTTTGACGGAATCCCAGCGGACCTGGCTCAGCGGATATATCGCTGCATTACAGGGAACGGCAGCCGCAGCAGCAGTTGCGGCAGCACCACAAGCAAACACGTCAGCCGCTGTATCGGCACCGGTGGCGACGGCTGCTAAAGAAGTCACAGTCCTGTACGGATCCCAGACAGGCAATGGTCATGGATTATCGAAAAAGTTATCGAAGAAGCTGGAAGAGGTTGGCCTTCAGGTCACGATGTCTTCTATGAGCGATTTTAAACCGAACAACCTGAAGAAGTTACAGAATCTCCTTATTATCGTCAGTACGCATGGAGAGGGCGAACCGCCGGATAACGCCATACCATTCTATGAATTTCTGCACAGCAAGCGGGCACCTCAGGTAGACCATCTTCAATATTCCGTACTGGCGCTGGGGGATACCTCGTATGAATTTTTCTGCCAAACGGGTAAAGATTTCGACAAGCGGCTTGAGGAATTGGGCGGTAAGCGGCTGACGCCAAGAGTTGACTGCGATGTAGACTTTGATGAGTCGGCTGCTGAATGGATGAACCAGGTTCTTCTATCGTTGAATGAGGCTGGAACGGGATCACTCGTTGTTGAAAATGGGAGTGCGGTAGCCCTGAGCGATAGTACGGAATCGGAATTTTCAAGAAGCAATCCATTTCAAGCGGAAATCCTCGAGAATTTGAATTTGAACGGAAGAGGATCCGACCGTGAAACACGTCATATCGAAATTTCTCTTGAAGGATCGAATTTGCAGTATGAGCCGGGCGATAGCTTAGGAATCTATCCGGAAAATCATCCGCAGCTTGTGGATGATCTTATCGCTGCTATGGGATGGAATGCTGATGAAGTGGTCGTCATTAATAAACATGGTGAAGCGCGAGCGCTTCGGGATGCCTTGCTCCGTCACTACGAAATTACGGTTCTCACGAAACCTCTGATCGAGCAAGTGGTTAAGGTCTCAGGGAATGAAGGACTTCGAACATTGCTGGAGCCAGGTCATGAGCAGGAATTGCGTACCTATATCGAAGAAAGGGATTTGCTCGACCTGGTACAGGATTATGGTCTGCAGCAAGTGCCGGCAAGCGAATTTGTATCCATACTGCGCAAAATTCCTGCCAGGCTGTACTCGATTGCCAGCAGCTCCAAAGCCTTCCCCGATGAAGTCCATGTTACCGTTCGGACGGTCCGTTATGAAGCACATGGCCGCCACCGCTATGGCGTCTGCTCCGTACAATTGGCAGAGCGTCTGGAAGCTGGCGATTCACTGCCGGTATACGTTCAGCACAACCCGAACTTTAAGCTGCCCGAGAATCCGGATACCCCGATCATTATGATCGGACCTGGTACAGGCGTGGCACCTTTCAGAGCCTTTCTGGGAGAACGGGAAGAGACGGGGGCAGAAGGGAAATCATGGTTGTTCTACGGAGATCAGCATTTCTCGACGGACTTCCTCTACCAGATTGAATGGCAGCGTTGGTTGAAGGATGGAGTACTGACGCGCATGGATGTTGCTTTCTCTCGGGATACGGACAAAAAAGTGTACGTACAGCACCGCATGCTGGAGAAGAGCAAGGATCTATACCAGTGGCTCCAAGAAGGGGCTTGCGTATATGTCTGCGGCGATGAGAAGAGGATGGCTCATGACGTGCATTCCGCACTCGGGTCCATTCTCGAGCAAGAGGGCGGCATGAGTCCGGAAGAAGCTGCGGAATATCTGACGCTCATGCAGCAACAGAAACGTTATCAGCGGGATGTGTATTAAGATCATCCCTGTGGTTTTCGAGAGGAGAAAAGAAACATGTCTGATAATAACCTTGTATCACCAAACAGTGCGCCGCATAGCGATGTCGAGGACATCAAGCGTCGAAGCAATTATCTGCGGGGCAGTCTTGTAGAGACGTTAGAGGATCGCATTACGGCATCGATTCCCGAAGACGATAACCGGCTGATGAAATTCCACGGCAGTTATATGCAGGATGACCGGGATTTGCGTAACGAACGACACAAGCAAAAGCTGGAGCCTGCTTACCAGTTCATGCTTCGTGTTCGGGCCGCGGGCGGGGTCGTGACGCCGGAGCAATGGCTGATGATGGACCGCGTAGCCCAGAAGTATGCAAACGGGACGATTCGATTGACAACGCGTCAGTCTTTCCAGCTTCACGGTGTATTGAAGTGGAATATGAAGAGCACCATTCAGGAAGTCAATGAAGCCATGCTTAGCACATTGGCTGCTTGCGGCGACGTGAATCGTAACGTGATGTGCAATCCGAACCCTTATCAATCGGAAATTCATTCGGAGGTATACGAATGGGCACGCATGCTTAGCAGTCATCTCGATCCGCGGACGCGTGCGTATCATGAGATTTGGCTGGACGGCGAGAAGATCGTAGACAGCCTGCAGGATGCGGAGGAACAGGAGCCGATCTACGGTCCGGTGTACCTGCCGCGGAAATTCAAGATTGGGATGGCCGTGCCGCCTTCCAATGATATTGATGTATTTTCCCAAGATCTTGGCTTCATTGCGATCATTGAGGGCGGCGAGTTGAAAGGTTTTAACGTCTCTGTAGGCGGTGGCATGGGGATGACGCACGGTGATACGTTGACCTATCCACAAGTGGCGAAAGTCATTGGTTTCTGCAAACCCGAACAGATCGTTGATTTGGCCGAGAAGACGGTGATGATTCAACGTGATTACGGAGACCGTGCGGTGCGCAAGCATGCTCGTTTCAAATATACGATTGATGACCGTGGGATTGACTGGTTTGTCAACGAGCTCTCCAGCCGTCTGGGATGGAAGCTGGAGGAGGCAAAGCCGTTCCATTTCGACCATAACGGCGATCGGTACGGCTGGGTAAAAGGGAGCAACGGCAAATGGCATTTTACACTGTTCATCCAGAACGGGCGTGTGAAAGACGAAGCCGATTACCTGCTGATGACAGGCCTGCGCGAAATCGCTCAAGTCCATAATGGAGATTTCCGTCTGACGGGCAATCAGAATCTGATCGTTGCCAATGTCAGCAGCCACAAGAAGAAAAAGATTGAAGAACTCATCAAGCGTTACGGGCTTACGGACGGTAATCATTATTCTGCCCTGAGAAGAAATTCCATGGCATGTGTAGCCCTACCGACCTGTGGATTGGCGATGGCAGAATCCGAGCGATATCTGCCGACGTTATTGGATAAAATCGATGTCATTCTGGAAGAGAACGGACTTCGCGAAGAGGATATCGTCATTCGAATGACCGGATGCCCGAATGGATGTGCCAGACCGATGCTGGCCGAAATCGCATTTATCGGAAAGGCGCCTGGCAAATATAATATGTACCTGGGTGGAGGCTTCTCCGGTCACCGGCTAAACAAGCTTTATAAGGAAAACATCGGTGAGGCCGAGATTTTGGATTCCCTTCGTCCGATCATGAAGCAATACGCACAAGAACGCGAGCAAGGCGAGCATTTCGGTGACTTTGTCATTCGCGCCGGCTACGTGAAGGAAGTATTGGACGGACAACAATTTCACGCATAATGGTACTACTCAGTACTAAACAAACCGGAGTTTCTCTTGAGGAGAGCTCCGGTTTGTTTTGTTTATGTACATTAGATTGAGATCAATTAAAACCGTTTGGGGTGTTCGTCCGTCTTAACCCATATTTCAAACAAAAAGAGCCGCCTCTTGAAATGGGAGGCGGCTTTTATGGTTGTTCATTGCTCCAATACGGCGGCGGTGCTCGGTTTCTTTTTAAACAATGGGATCAGTATCGCCGAACCTGTCAGGAACAAGAGGGAGCTGACCGCATAAACGGCGAACAGGGACAGCTGGTCTTTGAGCAATCCTCCCAAAGACATGCCCAGCACCATCATTCCCATAAAGATCGGGGTTAGGGTACCGCCCACCCGACCAATGTACGGCCCCTCCGTATGGTTTAGGATCAGGGTGTTGATTCCAATGTGGATGGTGGGATAAAAGAATCCGTTAAGCACTAGAAGCAGCAGCGTAAACATGATGCTGGTCGACCAGCCGATACCGAGGTTCCCGATAGCACTAACGGTCAGACCGAGAGCTAGCAAGGTTTGTGGGGGGATTTTCTTGGCAAATGCCATGACGAAGCCTCCTCCGATGAGCATCGCCGCACCATTGACCGTTAACAGCCATTGCAAGAATGACTTATCCTGACCAAGGTTCTCAATCGTCACAAATATCGCGAGCGGCTGAATAAGTCCCGCTGCCAAGCCAGCTGCGGCGAAAGTCGCGCCAAGGGTTCGGAGCGCTTGATTATTCCATACATAGCGAAGGCCTTCGGTAAGCTCTTGTTTCAGATTCTGCTGCTTGGCTTGTGTCTCTTTCTGCAAATCACGGGGCAGCAAAGTCAGAATCAATCCAGAACCCAGGAATAACACGCCTGTTGCGATCAGCGATGTTTCAATGCCGAACTTTTGATATACAAACGCACCTGCGATCGGGCCGATGACCGTAAAGAAGGCAACCATAGACTGAAACATGGCCATCACGGATTGCAGCTGATCAGCGGGTACATGCTGTTTGAACAGCTTCATCGCTGAGGGCTGAGAGAATTGTGACATAACAGCTGAGAAAAATGTGAGTACCAGCAATGCCTGCCACGACCCGTTATGAACGGCGATCAATACGAGAAATACCGATACCCCAGACAATGCATCAGAACTAATCATCGTACGCTTAGGTCGCCAGCGGTCCGCGAAAGTACCGCCGATGAAGGCAAACAAGAAAATGGGTGCAAATTCGACTACGGATATGAGGGACACATACACAGGGTTGTTGCCTGTCATGTCGGTAACGTATAGCAGAATGGCAAAGTTACGAACCCAAATGCCAAGATTCAAGAGAACGCGTGACAAGACAATCGTTCGAACATAGGGATTGTTAAGCAAAATAAGGTGTCTCCTTTCGGGATCTGTACGTAACAGATCAGATATGGTACAAAACAAGCGAATGCGCATTTCGTTGTTATATACATAGACATAATATTATTTTGTCTATAAATAGTCAAATGTTTCTTTATTTCGTCTAGTTTATTCTCGCGAAAAAGAAGGAGCTGGTGGGTTGTATATGAAGGGTTACATTCGAATTCATATTCGAGAGGTATATCCGCTGCACGAGGCGCCGGAAGCGCATCGCTTTATTGAAACAGGTCATGGCAGGGGAAAGGTGATCTTACTAGTGGGTGATCAGCCCTGATTTATTATTAAGGAAGGGCATGTGTCTATTTTCCGGATCTACGCTCTTAACCTTGTTCAAGGGACTTAATAGAGATATAATGGACAGGGGTATTTATTGAATACCGGCTACAGATTCAATGATGAAAGAGAGCGGAAACGTATGGGCCGTAAATGGAATAATATTAAGGAAAAGAAAGCATCCAAGGATGCTAATACAAGTCGCGTATACGCGAAATTCGGTGTGGAAATCTATGTTGCTGCCAAAAAAGGCGAGCCGGATCCCGAGTCCAACCGTGCGCTGAAGGTTGTTCTTGAGCGTGCCAAAACATACAACGTGCCGAAAGCCATTATTGACCGCGCCTTGGATAAAGCCAAAGGCAGCGGGGATGAAAATTATGAAGAGCTGCGCTATGAAGGTTTTGGTCCGAATGGTTCGATGATCATTGTTGACGCTTTAACTAACAACGTCAATCGTACGGCGCCTGCTGTACGTTCTGCCTTTAATAAGAACGGCGGCAATATGGGTGTCAGCGGTTCGGTATCTTATATGTTTGATCCTACCGCAGTAATCGGCGTCGAAGGCAAGTCGGCTGAGGAAGTCATGGATCTGCTGCTTGAAGCCGACCTGGATGTACGTGACATCCTGGAAGAGGAAGAAGCTGTGATCGTCTATGCTGAACCCGATCAGTTCCATGCGGTTCAGGAAGCATTCAAGGCTGCTGGAATTACGGAGTTTACCGTTGCCGAGCTTACCATGCTGGCACAGAATTTTGTCTCCTTACCGGAAGACGGACAGGTACAGTTCGAGAAGCTGATCGATGCACTGGAAGACCTCGAGGATGTTCAGCAGGTATATCACAACGTGGAATTTGAGGAATAGTCCGTAACGATTGATATCTTAATTCATTAAAAAACCATCGTATTCAGGAATCCTGAGTACGATGGTTTTTGTTTTTAGCCATTTATTTTAGCTCAAGCAAACGACCAGGAAAAGCAGCTTATTTGTCGGCATGAACCATAATCACTTCGGCAGAAGTGAATGCTGGTATGGACATGGTCATGATCGGGGAGTGGAAGACCACGATTTTCATGCCGGGTTCCAGCTTCTCGTCGGGATTCAGTCCAATCACTTGTGTATCCTTGGAGATGTTGATGATGATGTCGTTGTCCGTGGATTGATCTGACCCTACATTGATATACAGTTGATCCTTGGACGTGCGCTCGGATGCAGTTATCGTACCTTCGACTTTGGGCGCTAAGGTGTCGGAGACCACAATCTTATCTGCATGCGGCAGGGCAGGGTAAATCACGGACACGTATTCAGCTTCGATTCGCAGGCCTGATTTCAAGGCTTCGGCTGTTAATGATTTGCCTCCAGCATCTACAATCTTTGTGTCGCCATCAACAGCGAGCTCGACGTATTCGAGGTCACCTGCTTTAGCTGGTTTACCGGAAATCGTAATTCTTCCATCCTTCATTTCTGTAAGGATGCCGTCAATGCCGGATACCTGCTCCTGATCGTTATTCTCGGTATTCGTGTTGACCCGTATATAATTCGTTGAGGATTGAGGCGGCATGCTCAACGCCACATAAGGTCCATAGAAAGCACGAATGCTTATGCCGGCTTCCAGGTCACTTGCTTTCAGCGTGCTGCCGTTTTGATCGATGATTTTCGCTTTTGGATCCAGATGAAGCAGAATGGTCTCTTCACTGCCGTTGTACAGATTGGTTCCCTCCACCAGAATGCCTTGTTTGGTTACCTCAGCGATGGTTCCATCCATACCGGCAAGGTCGTTATCCTGAACGATGATCGTAAGCGCCGAACCTTGAGCGGGTAGGCTCTTCGTTATGTTTGGGCTGTAGAAAGCCTTTATCGCTTTGTGTTTATCTACGATCGTTTGCAGCTGGACTTGGTTCCCTTTGGCATCGATAATTTTAGTATCTTTGGATATGGAGAGCTTGATTTCTTGTTGATCGGTTGCCGCTAAACCACGGCCGGTTACGGTAATCCATTTGCCTGTTTTGTCATTTACGAAGTCCGTTATGTAACCCATGGTCCCAGGTACGCTCTTCTTCACCTGGTTCATGATGTTGTTCTGTCCCTTATGGGCTGAAGCAGGAGGGACGTCCTGTGCATTCGCTGCTATCGGCAGTGCCGCCATCGCGAGAACCGTAGCGGTTGCTAGTACTTTGTAGATTTTTTTCATGGTAGGTATCCTCCAATTTAAATTATCCTAGAACGCCAGGATACAGCCAAGCCGTATGATGAATTGGTAAAATGTACTTGCTGCACCACTATAGACGGGAGATAGGATAAAAGGTTGCAGCACCATGAAAAATCATGAAGACGGATCCGTGAAGAAGAAACGCTGCTTCAGCTATTGGACGAATTGAATCAACGATAAACATTTCATCATTACATTAATGTGTAATAAATTAGATTCTGCGGTTTACAAATGAGCTTCATTTAGGATATAAACGATCTAAATGATGTCAACAACTTCATCCAGCGTGAATAGTTCAAGAATTGAGGGATGACCTATGAATCTTCATGCACTACGCATTTTTAATGATGTGTCCAAGACAGGGAGCATTACGAGATCCGCGGGCAATCTGCTGTTAAGTCAACCAGCCGTTACGGCCCAAATCCGCAATCTGGAGCGGGAGCTCGGCATGAAATTGATTGAGGCTAACGGACGCAATATTCAATTGACGGAAGCTGGTATAGCGTTGGCCAGGCATTCCCAGCGGTTATTTGCAATGGAAGCCGAGATGGAAGAGATGATGGAGGCCATCAAATCCGGTCAGCAGGGAAGTTTGCGCATATGTGCGACGGAGCTGCCGGAGAGCACTTTGCTGCCTGGGTGGCTGGTTGGATATAAGCAGCGGCATCCAAGGATGGATGTGCAGTTGTTTAAAGGAAATTCCCGAACCGCACTGCAGCGGTTACAGGACAATTCGGTGCATATCTCCATCGTATGCGGCAGCTGGCCGATCGAAGCGGAAGATATTGAGTCCTTTACGATTATGGAAGATGAATTAATTTTTGCCGTACCTGCCCTACATCGACTAGCCAACAGAGAAGTGACTTTTCTCGAGCTTATGGAGGAGCCCTTTGTACTGAGGGAAGAAGGAAGTTATACGCGGAAACAGTTATCGTCGCTAATTGAGGCCTCGGATGCACGCGAGCCTCGCTGTTCCATAACGATAGAGGGGTTGAAGGAATCCATTGAAGCGGTTAAAGCGGGATACGGGGCTGCACTAGTTCCTGCGCTTTCTATTAAGAAAGAACTGGCTTCGGGCGATCTTGGCAAGGTGGAAGTGACAGGCGTAACTTTCCCGCACCCTATTCGGATATGCACCAAAAGACAAGAAGCGGGACTCGCGCAAGTCCATACTTTTATTTCCTATATTCAAGCGGATATCCGCGAAAAAAACCAGTATATCCATGGATGATGAAGGCTTGCCTTTGATTCATCCATTTTTTTTATGAAACGGAGTGAAAACCGTATTATTTATTTATCAGCATTTGGAGTACACTCGGTTCAAGCGGACGCTGAATAAAGTTGAGAAGGAGTGGACTACATGAGAGCATACCTGTTTGAACATTTGGAATTTGTGCGTACACAAACCTTGAATCTTGTAAGGGATGTCCCGGATGATATAGCGGAGATGATTCCTCGTGGAATGAATAACCACGTAAAGTGGAATATGGGACATGTCTTATTCACAATGGAACGGTTTGCGTTCGGCGTGAATGGAGAAGCCATGAACCTTCCCGGTCATTATACCGAGCTGTTCCGATCGGGTTCAAAGCCAAGGGAGATTAGCGCAGCATGGCCATCCATGCACGAGCTTCTCGGACTGCTTGAGGGTCAGGTCCATCGAATCGAACACAGGTACAGGGCGCATCTGCACGATACGGTCTTGTCTCCCTATACAACTTCCAAAGGTTTAAAGCTAACCCGGGTTGAAGAATTCTTAAGCTTTTGCTTATATCATGAAGGCATGCATTTTGATAAAATGAAATCGATTCTCAGCCAAAATATCCAGAAATTTGACATATTATGAAGGACTCTCATACATTATGGCGAATATACGGAGTAGGCTGTAAAGTGAAAGAGGGTGACCCGGCGTTATCAAGTTAGATCTGTATATACGGCGAATCGCATTTGCCTCTGTATTGAAGTGTGCGGCGTGAAGAGAACACTTGAATACAACTTGAAGAGGAGTCAGGCAAATGGATATCGTTACGGAAAGATTAATGATTCGTGAGTTTCAACCAGGTGATTGGCATGATGTTCTTCAATATACATCCGATCCTAAGGTGATGCATTACATGCCCGAACCTGTGTATACGGAAGAAACCTTAAAACAATTTCTTGCGCAGAACAAGGGGGATGCAGCCCATCACTTTGCGGTTATGCTGCAGGCAGAACAGCATGTAATTGGTCACATGGTGTTTCATCCATGGTTCGGCGAACATACGTATGAAATCGGCTGGGTGTTTAATTCGACGTATCACCGTAGGGGGTACGCCACGGAAGCCGCCAGAGCTTTGCTTCAGCACGGATTCGAGGTATTAGGGTTGCATCGGATCATTGCGACTTGCCAGCCTGAGAATGCACCTTCGTACCGGGTGATGGAGAAGCTGGGCATGAGGAGAGAAGGCTATTTCCAACAGTGTATCCCTCGTGGAGATATTTGGTGGGATGAGTATTTCTATGCTATGCTGAAGTCTGAATGGCGTACAATTTCATAGTTTTGTTGTTATAATATGCTGTGCCCAATGTATCTCTTATAACAATGAGATGCATTGGGTTTTATTTTTTCTGAAATCTGTGAATAAGGGAAGTTGATAAGCAATGACTGAACAGGATCCACTGAATCGAGAGCTGCTGACGGAGGGCGATTACATAACGGATGAACCGATCGACCTGACGAATTGCGAGAAAGAACCTATTCACATTCCAGGATATATTCAGCCCCATGGCGTACTGCTTGCCATTAATCCAATCGATGACTACAGGATCGCACAATGCAGCCGGAATACCGATCAGCTCCTAGGCATTAGCGCAGAAGCCCTTCTGGGACAGCGTTTGGAAGCGCTTATTGGAAATCTCCAGTTTGAGCAGATGATTCATCGTGATCTCCAGGCGATCGTCACGCCCGATTTACAGTATATTAATTTAACGATTCCGGTCGCGGATAAGCCTAATGAGTTTTTCGGAATTGTCCACGAAAGTGAAGGATTAATACTGCTTGAATTGGAGCTGGTATCGGAAGATATAGTACCCTTCACGGATGATTTTGAAAGGATACAGACGTTCTTCAGTCGTATGAAACGGACCGAGAATCGTACGGAAGCAAGTCAAGTCGCTTGCGAGCTCGTGAAGGACATTCTGGGCTATGACCGAGTCATGCTCTATGAATTCGATGATCACTGGAACGGAAAAGTGGTTGCCGAAGCTAAAGAACAGGAGCTGGAGCCCTTTTTTGGGCACCATTATCCGGCATCGGATATTCCTAGGCAAGCCCGGGAACTGTATCTTCGAAATTGGCTGCGGACGATTGTTGATGTGAGTTATACGCCGGTTGAGATTATCCCTACGGTACAGCCTTTGACCGGCAAACCATTGAATCTCAGTTTATCTGTGCTGCGGAGTGTATCTCCGCTTCATATTGAGTACCTTCATAATATGGGGGTTGGCGCGACAACCACGATCTCTCTGATCCATGACAACCAATTATGGGGGTTAATTACTTGTCATCACACTAGCAGAAAATACGTATCCCACCGGACCCGCAACCTGTGCAATTTTTTGGGATCCTTTTTCTCGAACGAGCTTTATCAACGACAGCAGCTCGACGATTATCAAACCGAGTTAAGGCTCAGAACTTTATCCGCCCGCTTTACCGAAATCTTCATGCGCCATACCGATTTATATCATGTTATTGAACAGCTGGACAACGAGGAGCAGATTTTACTCGATTTAATGAGCGCTACCGGTGCTGTCGTTTATTATCAAGACAATTTGATGCTGTACGGTACGACGCCTACCTCGAAGCAAGTCATGGAGCTTGCCGGATGGTTATCGGCCCAGGCCGAAGATTATACGTATCATAGTTCTAAACTCAGTGCCGAGTTTGAACCCGCAAAAGCTTATAAGGATGTGGCTTCAGGAGTTCTATATCTCGCGCTGTCACCAGGCCAACAAAATTATGTTATGTGGTTTCGGCCCGAGGTTGTGCAAATTGTGGATTGGGCTGGCGATCCGGCCAAAGCCGTTATACAAGAGGATGATAAGGTCCGTTTATCGCCCCGTAAATCGTTCGAAAAGTGGAGACAGGTGGTTGAGGGAACCTCATATTCTTGGAAGTCACAAGAGTTAAGCGTTCTCCCTCAATTGAAATCGATTGTCCGCAAGCAGACGGATGATCAATTAAGGCAAGCAAAAGAACAGGCCATACAGAATGCGAGGATATTCAGGGAGAACGAAGAACGGTATCTGCAGCTCATGGGCCTGTCGCCCGTCGCCTTCTTGTCACTGACAACCGCAGGTGCCATTATGTACTGCAATCCACAGGCCGAATCGCTGTTCGGTGCAAAGAAGCCCGAGGAGCTGCTTCAGCTTGAGATATACAAATTGGCTAGAGAAGATTCGCGGGTTGATCTGAGAGAGCAAATCAAACGGATGGAGCAGAATCAAACCCAATTAGTATCCGGTAGCGGCAGGTTTGTTACGCTGGAGGGCAACGAGATCGAGCTTGAATTTATGCTGGCGGCTATTCATCAAGGGCGCAAATCCTCCATTATGGTGATTCTGAGAGAAGGCACCGCGGATCATGAACCGGATCGGGTATACTCCGATGTGCTGGATCAGCTTCAGAATTACGTGACAACAGACCCGCTAACAGAGCTGCCCAATCCGCTGACATTTGAAAAAGAACTGTCGGTGGACTGGGAGGAGTGTATTCAGAACCAGCTTCCCTTGGCCTTGATGATGGTCGATATTGACGATTTCCGAGTATATAATACCCTTCACGGATTATATGGCGGTGATTTATGCTTGCAATGGATAGCCGATGCACTGAAAATTATTGGTGAGCACTATGGAGCGTCCATATCACGTTATGGTGGCGGGACCTTCATCCTGAAGCTGAGAAATGAAACTCCCGAACGTACCTATGAATTGGCCGAGAAGATCCGCCAGGGCGTGCTTGCACTCAGCATTCCCAAGGATCGCTCGGCAGAGGATGGGTTTATGACGGTAAGCGTGGGAGCGGCCTGCCTTACACCAGCATCCATGTTAAAGCTTACGGATTTGATCGCTGAGACGGAGAAAGCGATGCATATTGCCAAGAGCAAAGGGAAGAACAGAGTCACGCTGTATGGATATGATGCGGATTAAACGGTGGATTCGAATTTACGCTGCCATCGGAAGCACCAGAATGAATAACGGTGGTTGACAGCAAAGAAAGCCTGACGCTCAATAAGGGAGCAGCAGGCTTTCTTTGCTGAAAATGATAGAATGGATGCGCAAAGCAGATTTAAGATTGGGCTGTGGAGGTGCAACATGACGCGAAATATGCCGGCAAGGGAAGCTGAAGGCAGAAAAATGCGTACCGTGAATCAAGTTTGGCTGGGGCTAATTGGCATCCTGCTGATTTATACGATTTATGTGGGCAGCGCCATTTGGAACTACGCGCAAAGAACAGTAAATATCCCGTCTGATGCAGCCATAGTGCTGGGGGCTGCTGTATGGGAGGGGGAGCCTTCGCCTGTTTTTCAGGGACGCATCGATCATGCACTATGGCTGTATGACCGTCAGTACGTAGATAAGCTGATATTTACAGGGGGACGTAGTTCGGGGGATGATCTCGCCGAATCGGAAGTTGCCAGGCAGTATGCCATCGAGCACGGTGTTCCAGAGAGCGATATTCTTGTCGAGACGGCTTCGACGATCACCGAGCAGAATCTGTATTATGCCAATGAAATAGGAGGTACAGCAGGGCTGTCCTCCTATCTCATCGTAAGTGACCCGCTGCATATGAAGCGGGCCATGATGATGGCAGAAGATATGGGGCTTGAAGCCAATCCTTCTCCCGCATCTCGGAGCGCGTACCAGAGCCTAAGAAGCAAAGTCCCTTTTTTAATCAGAGAAGTCTTTTATTACATCGGTTATCAATTGGTTGCGCCATTCCGCTAAAGGGTCTGCCCAGAGGAAGGCCGTGTCCGATTACAGATTCTTGAGGTCGTTCGCAAGCATCTGATGGCTATCCTGGTCGATTACCTTATCGAGATACCTTGTCGCGTTTTTTTTGGATGCCATAGCTTGCTCCTTGTTTCCTAGGACCAAATAGGCTCGGGCTTCCGCTTCATACCCGTAACCTATATAGAATGGCTCGAGGCTTGCCGATGATCCGACAATGATGCAGCGCTGGGCATAACGCAGCGCTTGATCGCCTTGCCCTACTACCGCATACACTCTGGAGAGCTGCCAATATCCAATGGAAAGGTTGCGCTGTGTATGATCTTCAACTCGTGTCCAGTGCCAAAACGAGCTGTGACATATGTGAATCATGTTTTCCTCGTCTTCCGGCGTACGCTGTGCGTTCTCCAAGATATCCCATACTTGATTGAAGCATTCCATCGCAAATTGTTTATGTGTTTTGGGTTCCTGATTGTCCATGCCTTTTCCTCCGATAATATGTATGCGTTATAAAGCCGGTAAATGGATCGTAAAGGTTGTCCCATGATCAGGTATGCTCTCTACGTTCATCGTTCCGCCATGATTATGAATAATGTTCTTGGTAATCATCAGTCCGAGTCCCGTCCCGGTGTCTTTGGTCGTAACAAAAGGCTGTCCCAGGGATTGGATTTGCTCCTGCGTCATTCCAACCCCTTCATCCTGCACGATAATTTGGACCTCTTGAGCGTTGTGCAGGATGTCCAGGGTAATGGTGCCGCCTTGATTCATCGCTTCCATGGCATTTTTCAGCAGATTGATGAATACTTGCTTGAGCTGGTTGACTTCACCCTGGACGAAGACCGGTACCCTCGGATAATGAGGGATGATCTCGATATTTTTGAGGGCTGCTTGAACCTTCATAAGCGTAATGATCTGTTCCATAATGGCATACACGTCGATGGGTCCGCTCACGTGAACGCCCTGCGGTTTCGAAAGTACCAGGAGTTCATTGACAATGAGCTCGATGCGTTTGAGCTCCGATTCAATGATTTCAAAATAGAGCTCGTTGCTGCGTTCCGCTGATCGCAGCAACTTCACGAATCCATTAATCGAAGTTAATGGATTCCGAATTTCATGGGCAATGCCGGCGGCCAACTGACCGGCGGTGGTCAGCTTCTCGGATTGCATCACGCGATCCTCTTCTATCTGCTGTTCTGTGATATCTCTGAAGATCCCGACCGCAGCTTTCTCGCCATCATAATTGATGATGAACGTGAACCCGTTGACCATTTTCTCTTGCCCGTCCAGACAGCGTATCAAATAATCGACGCTTCCGATCTCTCCGCTCTCCGCATATTTTGCCCTGCGTTTCATCAATGCGTTATGGTACGATGCGTCAACGATCACGTCGGTTGAAATTCCAAGGACGTCACGGGGATGCGTAGCGTTAACAAGTCTGAGCCCGGCAGGATTAACATAGTGGACAATGCCCTTTTTTGTGATGAGTACGGAGAGGGGCAGTCCTTCAAGCAGCTGCAGAAAAGAATGTTCCTTCTCGTTGAGCTTCTGTTCCTTCTGCTCCAGCTGGTTCATGAGCTGTCTCAGCAGCGTTCGATCCTCGAATTGTACCAAATATCCCTTGGGACCCTGCTCCGGATCCTGCTCAATGCTGCAACGTGCATGAAGGTATAACTCGCGATCGGACGGATGGCGATAAGCATATTCAAACGGGGTTACGGATTGCTGAAGGCCATGCGCAGCTCTTGCGTTCTGAACCACTCGATTCAGTAACTCGCGGAAGCTGTTTTCTTCTTGCGGCGCCCCGGCAGTTAACTCCTGCTGTGTGTATCCCAATAGATCACATAGTGCCGAATTGACCTTGAGAATCGTTCCATCAAGCGATACCATTGCCATTCCGATTACAGATTGTTCAAAGGCAAAATCATGATTAGGGCTGGAATAGGGCAGCACTGCAAGTCTCCTTTCAAAATTCTGGGAGGATTGAATGTACCCATATTATAAGTGGGTCGAAATCATTCATCAATCCTTTAAAGCGATAGATCTAAGCAGGAATTTCATACTTTCGCATAAAAATCTGCATCATCCATCACATTTGTCCTGAATTGAAAGTGTGCATGCCCCATAACATGAATCTTTCAGCTTAAGAATGGCAAGGCAGCGAGTACGCCTAGCCGTTCTCGAGGAGAAAGCAGGTTACACCGAGAAGTCGGTGTTTGTCAGTTGTTGAATTGCGTGATCTAAAGATAGCTTAAGCTTTTCCGTAATGGGCCCCATAGGCAGACGAAGGATATCCGATGAGATCAGGCCTTGCTGGGCAAGCAGCCATTTTAGCGGAGCGGGATTGGATTCTTCGAACAGCTTATGAATGTAGGGGAGCAGGACTTCAAACTCCATTTCGGATCGAGAATAATCTCCCCGGGCAGCTAATTGAAACACCCGAATGAAAGCCTCGGTATTCACATTAGCCGATGCCAGAATTCCGCCAGAAGCTCCATGACACAGCATCTCATGAAAGAGGACATCGTTGCCGCATAGAACGGGCTTTGTATCGTATTGGGATAAACTTCTCGTAAGCTCCGTACTCTCGGTGCTGTCTTTCACCCCGATCACCCCGGGGATCTCCATGATTCTTCTTACGGCATCAACCGGTAACCGGATTCCTGTACGCGAAGGAACCTCGTACAGAATGACCGGGATCCCGACCTCGGCCACCTTTCGGAAATGCTGCAGGATACCATCGATCGAAGGGCGACTGTAATACGGCGTGACCACCAATACCGCATCAGCACCGATATGACCTGCCAGTTCCGTTCGTTTCATACTGGACACCGTATCATTTGTACCGGTACCTATGATAAGGGGCAATAGCCGTCCGTCCAGACTCTCACGCGTTTCCTCCACAACCTGCACGACTTCCTCCCAAGCTACGGTCGGCGCTTCACCGGTCGTTCCGTTGATGACCAATCCCTGAATATCATAGGATAACAAATTCTTTAAATAACGATGATAAGACGGACGATCCAGTTCGTACTCCTGTGAAAAGGGAGTGATCACAGGAACATAAATGCCATGCAGTTCTTGCTGAGTCAGCATAATCTTTCCTCCAATTCATGGATGATGGCTATACTTTATCATGGGAATTAAGATCGGCGTTATCTATAATAATAGATAGTTATTATCAATATTATTGATAAGGAGAGAGTGATGGAACTTATCTACCTGCAAACCTTCAGGGAGGTTGCGATTCGCCAGAGCTTTACAAAAGCCGCGGATGAGTTGGGTTATGCCCAATCCAGCGTAACCACCCAAATTCAGAAGCTGGAGAAGGAATACGGCGTCAAGCTGTTTGAGCGGTATGGCAGAGGCTTGCGCCTGACGAAGTCGGGTGAGGAGCTGTTCAAGTATGCCGTTCAAATGCTGGATCTGTTTCAGCAGTCGAAGGAAAAGCTGACCAAGCAAGGTGGAGGCACCTTATCGATCGGAACGATAGACTCGTTGGCCGCTTATTTTCTTCCGTCCGTCATTCACCAACTGAAACTAAGGCATGAGGATCTTGTCATCCGTTTACAACCGGATCGTGAAGATAACATCATCAGTAAGGTGAGAGAAGGCGAGTACGATCTCGGTCTTATTTTGGATGAAAAACCGGAGGATTCCTCCTTGAATTGGATCCCCGTTCGGGAAGAGCCCCTCCTGCTGATTGCCCATCCGGATCATCCGCTTCATGTTGAACCGGTCATAGAGCTAGAACATCTGGCTGATGCCGAATGGATTATGCCCGAGGGTAGTTGTAATTACCGCATGATGTTGGAAAAGGTGCTGCGTGCCAGCGGAGTTCCAATGCGAATAGGGCTGGAATTGGGCAATCCCGAGGCAATCAAGAGATATGTGATGTCCGGTACGGGTATCTCATTATTGCCGAGGATGGTAGCAGAGGAGGAAATCAAGCGTGGTGAGCTTGCGATTCTTCCCTTTGCGCATTCTGACATTCGTTTGGATATTCAGCTGGTCATTCACCCCAAGAAGTGGCTTTCACAATCGCTGAAGGATGCAATCGATATGCTGAAGTCTAAATCCTAATGTCGCCTCGGGTGATATTGCAATTAGCGGGAAGATTCAGTATGATTTAAATAACAATGTATAGGTTTATGTGTGACTGGCGTAGCATGGGGGACCATGAGGGAGCACATAGATGACGACGGCCGTACGCCTGGGCAGAGGTAAGGGAGTTTATTTCCCTTACCTCTTTATTATCTTCTGCTTTTATAAGTCTCTGAAACTACGAAAAGGGGATAAAACCACGATGTTAAAAACGAAGAAAATACTGCTGCTAGGTTCGGGAGAACTGGGGAAAGAAGTCATCATTGAGGCCCAGAGATTGGGGGTTGAAACCGTAGCCGTCGATCGTTATGCCGACGCTCCTGCCATGCATGTTGCCGATCATAGCTATGTCATCGATATGCTGGATGGGGAGAGATTGCGCGCAATTATCGAGCAGGAGAAACCGGACTTGATCGTGCCCGAAATCGAGGCACTGGCTACCTCGGAGCTGGTTAAGCTGGAGGTAGAGGGGTATCGGGTTATACCTACTGCCAGAGCTGCGAAGCTTACGATGGACCGTGAAGGGATTCGCCGGTTAGCTTCAGAGGCGTTGGGACTTCCTACTGCAGACTACCGATTTGCCGATACGTATGAGGAATTTAAACAGGCTGTCCTGGACATGGGGTTCCCGTGCGTGATTAAACCTCTGATGAGTTCCTCTGGCAAAGGCCAGAGTGTATGTCGCTCCGAAGGGGATATTGAGCCCTGCTGGAACATCGCCATGGAAGGCGGTCGTGTACAGAACGGAAGAGTGATCATTGAAGAATTCATTACGTTCCAATCGGAGATCACGCTTCTGACCGTCCGCTCCGTCAATGGAACAAACTTCTGTGCTCCAATCGGGCATATTCAGGAGAGCGGGGACTATATCGAATCCTGGCAGCCGCACGACATGTCCGAAGAGCAGATCGAGGAAGCTAAATATATTGCAAGGACGATTACCGACGAGCTTGGCGGTTATGGATTGTTTGGTGTTGAATTGTTCCTGGCCGAGGATAAAGTGTATTTTAGCGAGGTATCTCCGCGACCGCATGATACCGGATTGGTTACGCTGGTCACGCAAAATTTATCAGAATTCGCGCTTCACGTCCGCGCCATTCTAGGGTTTCCGATCCCGGAGATCGAATGGATAACGCCGGGAGCCAGCCGTCCGCTGAAAGCGGCGCGAGAGCTGGAGAGTTACACAATTACCGGCGCCGAGCAAGCACTGGCTGTTCCGAATACGCAGCTGCGCATTTTTGGGAAACCGGTGACCAAGGTCGGAAGACGGGTCGCAGTAGCGTTGTCAACCGCCGGCGCAGTGGAAGAAGCGCGTTCGCGTGCGAAGCAGGCTTTGGATAAGCTTGCTGTTGAAGAAGCATAATCGTTCTTGATTCTTAGGATGGTGCTTCCATGATCATATAAAAAAAGATCAACCGATTAACCGGTTGATCTTTTTTCATTGACGTTATTTCGTGGATTAGAACGGGTATGAACCGTCCTGATCATCATGTCTTGTTTTCGTTTAGGTTTTGATGATAAATATGCAGAAATTTATGTTCTTTCGTGATAAGATACACAAGAATACAAACGACCCTCACCCATTATAATGTTTTCAATGCGATGCTTTATAGGCACGGTTTAAAGCATGATCATACCCAATAAATATATAGAGGAACGTTTATGACGGCATAGGAGAATCTACATGAGAGACATGACGCAAGGAAGTCCGATCAGGCTGATCATTATGTTTACGATCCCGCTTTTGATCGGAAATATTTTTCAACAATTTTATAATATGGCTGATACCCTGATCGTGGGACGGACCATTGGTGTGAACGCTCTTGCGGCCGTTGGCTCGACAGGCAGTATTTTGTTTTTTGTCATTGGCTTTGCCCAAGGCTTGACGGCAGGTTTGTCCATCATAACGGCGCAGCGCTTTGGCGCCAAGGATATCGCGGGCGTTCGCAAAAGCGTGGGAACGAGTATATGGATTAGTCTTGTATTCACGGTTTTCCTCACAATTGTGAGTGTCATATTTACGAAGCCCGTCCTCGTCATGATGAATACGCCGGCAGAAATTTTGGATGATGCTTATTCGTATTTAATCGTCATTAACTGGGGCGTTGGCGCAGCCGTTCTGTTCAACTTGCTGGCTAACCTGCTCAGAGCGCTCGGGGATAGTCGGACGCCGCTTCTCTTCTTGGTGGTCGCAAGCATTCTGAACATCGTTCTCGATCTGTTGTTTATTCTTGTATTCAAGATGGGCGTAGCCGGGGCAGGGCTGGCCACGGTGGTCTCGCAGCTGTTCTCCTGCCTTCTCTGCTTATTATACATTCATAAAAAGGTTCCGCTTCTGCAGTTCAAGAATGCCGATTGGTCCATCGATTGGAAATTTATACGCCAGCATATGTGGGTCGGTTTCCCGATGGGCTTCCAAGCCTCCATTATTGCGATCGGAGCCATCATCTTACAGATTACGCTTAACGGTCTCGGGGCAACAGCCGTAGCCGCATATACTGCGGCTCAGAAGATTGACATGCTCGCTACGCAGCCCATGAGTTCCTTTGGCATTACGATGGCGACTTTTGCCGCCCAGAACTTCGGAGCGAATCGCATAGACCGAATTAAGCTCGGAGTTAAACAATGCATTTGGGTCTCGGGATCTTTCAGCATCGCCGTGGGCTTGCTGGTTATATTCGCGGGTCCTGCAGCCGTCAGCCTCTTCGTCGGTCAAGGACAAGAAGAATTGCTGTCCCTTAGCAAGCTGTATTTCTTATCGAACGGCAGCACCTATTTGCTTCTGTCGCTGTTGTTCATCTACCGCTTCACGCTGCAGGGGCTGGGACAGAGCTTTATCCCAACCGTAGCCGGCATCATGGAACTGATCATGCGGGTATTGGCTGCCATCTTCCTGACCGCGCAGATCGGGTTCCTCGGCGCAAGCCTGGCGAATCCCTTGGCTTGGCTCGGAGCCGTCATTCCGCTCGGTATTGCCTACTCCCTGAGCATTAAAAGATTAAGCACGCCTGCTAAACCCGTCTCCATACCGGTTCAGGCGTAAGGACTTTACACAATCGAATACAGAACGAATCATGACTTAAAGAACAGAAATCACTCTGTTGCTCAAGAGCCGTGCATTCGTTCTTTTTTTTGCTTTTAAAAAGCGTGAAAATGATGCATTCCAAATTTGGATGCGCCGCGGTAAGATCACATTAGATTCTTTTAACTAATTTGACAGAATAGAACAGGAGGGGTTGCCTTGTATAAAGTGCTGTTAGTGGACGACGAAGCCGACGTAAGGGAGGGACTCGTGCAGGAAATCCAGTGGGGAGCCTGTGGATTCAAGATCGAGGGAACGGCGGAGAACGGGAGAGAGGCCGTGGAGCTTGCGGAGCGATTGGAGCCGGATGTTGTCATTACCGATATCAGTATGCCGTTTCAGGATGGGCTCCAGCTGGCCTCTTGGCTTAGAGAGTTTCAGCCGCTGTGCAAAATCGTGATCTTAACCGGATACGATGAATTTGATTATGCCCGTCAAGCGATTACGCTTAGCGTGGACGAGTATTTGCTTAAGCCATTCTCTGCCGAAAGCTTCATGGAGCTATTGGGGAAGATCAAGGACAAGATTGATATGGAGGTTGCGGAGCGAGAGGATGTACGCCAGTTGAAGGAGCATTACCGCACGAGTCTGCCTTTGCTTCGGGAATCCTTTCTTGCATCCCTGCTAACCCGGAAATTGCCCCGCTCGATCATTGAGGAGAAGACTCGAAATTACGGTTTGTCTTTGAATGGGGGGAGTTATCTGGCTGCTGTTATGGCATTATATCCCGCTTCTGTAGATAAGGATAAGGAGCATACGTCTTCAACTTCCCTCCGCCATTCGGGAGACTTGGATTTAATGCTGCATGCCATGCTGAACATTGCGAAGGAGCTTCTGGACCCCATTTTATTTGTAAGCGCATTCATGTATCAGGACAGCATTGTGCTGTTAATTACGAATGACGAGAGCGAGGATGAAGCGTGGTTTAACGAGCTGCAGATGACACTTGAGCGCTTGTTAAAAAGCATTCTTCATTATTTGAAGTTGCCGGTTACGATTGGCGTGGGCTCCATGGTGCGGAATCTGTCCGACCTTAAGCTTTCCTATCAGGGTGCGCTGCTGGCGCTCGACTACCGATTGATTCTTGGTGCCGAGAAAGTCATCTTCATTGATGATGTCGAGCGTCCGAGACCGGAAGGGGTTCGTCTGGATGAACTAAAGGAGCAGGCGCTGATCCGCAGTCTAAAGCTCGGAACCGAAGAGGAAGTGACTGAAGCAATCTCGCACATATTTGATGAACTCATCGGTGCCTCCTGTACCATTCAGGACGTTCAGGTATACCTTCTGGAGGTTGTAACGGCTGTATTGCGATCGGCCAAAGAATCCGGGATTGAGATAGAGGCTTTGTTCGGCGCAGGATTTCAGCTGCATGCGGAGATCTTCAAGTTTTCCGGATTGCAGGAGGCTAAAGCTTGGCTTCTGGACATTAGTTTGACTATACGCAAGCATATCGCCAGCTCCAGGCAGCATGCGTACAAAGACATCGTGGAGAAGGCACTCCAATATACCCGGGAGCATTACGGAGATTCGGAGCTATCGCTGCAGAAGCTGTGTATGCAGCTTCATATCAGTACAGGTTATTTTAGCGCTGTGTTCAAAAGAGAAGTTAAAATGACTTACGTGCAGTATTTGATGCAGCTTCGGATGGAAACGGCCAAAGAGCTTCTTCGATCATCGGATCTTAAAGCTTTCGAAATCGCGGAGCGTGTCGGATTTGCTGATCCGAATTATTTCAGCTTCTGCTTCAAGAAGCAGGTAGGCATCTCACCCAAGGAATACCGGACACAAGCAAGGGGGTAGAACGGTTGAAAATCACGTATGCCAAGCGGGACTCGATCAAACCAACCATTCAGCGATGGGTTAGGCGAGTACGCGCACACAGCATTCAATCGATCATCATGTGGTCCTTCTCGGCATTTATTCTGCTTATCGTGATCGTGGTAGCTGTTCTGTTGTTCAATAAATTCTCGCGATCGGCTGAGCAGAGCGTATTTCTGAATGCCCAGCAAATTGTAGATCAGGTAAGCTATAATCTCGAGGATTATGTGGACGGCATGGCACAGCTGTATCGGGCCATTGAGGAAAACATGCTCGCGGACGGGCAATGGGACGATGATCAGGTCACTCAACAGCTGAACACCATCATGCGAAGTCGGGATGACATCGTCTCCATCGCTTTATTTAATGAACAAGGCGATATGCTGAGGAACCACCCGGCCATTCCGGTTAAACCCAGCGCCCGGGTGACGGAGCAGAGCTGGTTTCACTCGGCCATGAGAGTCTCCAACCATCTGAGCTTCTCGCTGCCGCATGTGCAGAATTTGTACGACCATACATTTGAATGGGTGGTTACGATGAGCAAAGGAATTACGGTTGTTCATAACGGGGAGCCGACCTATGTCATTTTGCTGGTGGATATCAACTTCAAGAAAATCGATGAGCTAAGCAGCCGTATTAGCCTGGGTAAGCGGGGGTATGCGTACATCATCGATGAAGGAGCGGGAAACATCGTATACCATCCCCAGCAGCAGTTAATTTACATGGGACTACGGAATGAGAGCGTAGAGCGGGCGCTCACTTCCTCGGACAGCTACATTGATGAATCGGATGGAGTCAAGCGGCTGAATACGGTGAAATCGGTCGTCAACATAGGATGGAAAATCGTTGGGGTTTCTTATTTGGATGAAATCATGACGACAAGAGAAGAGGTCAATCGTTATCTGATTCAGGTCGTGGCGATTGTACTGGTGCTTGCCATCGTGGTTTCCCTGATTCTCTCGGCCATGCTCACCCGCCCCATCCGCCGGATGGGCAGAACGATGAAGGCGGTGGAACGTGGCGATTTTAATGTGAAGCTCCCGATGCGGGGGCCACTGGAAGTAGTACAGCTGTCCAGCCGGTTCAATCTGATGCTGGATAAGATCAGGCAGCTCATGAAACAGATTGTGAAAGAGCAGGAATCGAAGCGTAGATACGAGCTGGAAGCTTTGCAGGCTCAGATCAACCCGCATTTTTTATATAACACGTTGAATTCGGTTGTCCGTATGGTGGGCATGAGCAAGAAGGAGGAGGTCATTACGATGATTACTTCCTTGTCCAAGCTGTTTCGTTTGAGCTTGAGCAAAGGGAAGACATCCATAAGCGTCCGTGAAGAGCTGGAACATGCAAGGCATTATTTGACCATCCAACAGATGAGGTATAAACAGAAATTCGATTTTATGATCGAAGCGGATGAAGCGGCGCAGTCTTGTTACACGCTAAAGCTGGTGCTGCAGCCCTTAATCGAGAATGCCATCGTACATGGCATTGAGTATATGGTGGATCAGGGACATATTCACATAACGGCTGCTATCAATGGCGACTTATTGGAGATGACGGTGACGGACAATGGCGTCGGGATGTCTCCCGCGATGGTTGAGCGGATATTAGAGGTTGAAGCGCTGCGTCAACATCCGGCTCCATTTATCAATACGGCAGGCTCCGGCGTGGCCGTTCGAAATGTTCATGACCGCATTCAATTGTATTATGGGCATCGTTTCGGTCTGGAGTTTGAGAGTGAGCTTGAAGTGGGCACGACCGTTCGCATACGGATTCCGGTCATTCACCACATAGAGGAGGGGCTGGAGAATGATTAAAATTCATCGTGTGGTACGGATACCGGCTGTACCCAAGGGCTATCTCGTTGTACTTATCCTATCCTTGATCCTCTTAACCTCGTGTTCTTCGGGCGCAACCAAGGATGAGAATGAGCCCGACCTTCGGCATATTTCCCTCGTAGCGCCCATACACGCCGAAGAGCAGGGTGATGCCATCCGATTAGGCGCCGAGGCAGCTGCCAAGGAATACGGATTGGCGCTTGATTATATCTCCCTGGAGCCAAGTGACGATGAAGCGGAGCAGCTGCAAGCAGCATTGAAGGTGCTGGAGAAAGGCTCCTCCGCGATTTTGATCGATCCGGCATCCGAAGCTGTACTGCAGAAATTAGGTGATCAAGCATCAGCAGCTGAGGTGCCCGTCATTGCTTTGAATGATCAGCGAATGACGACAGGCGTCCTCTCCGCCATTGCCATCAATAATGAGGTGGCCGGACGCAAGGCGGGGGAGCAGCTGGCCGAGTTGCTTGAAGGTCGGGGTGTTGTCGCCATACTTCGATCCGACAGGGAGGATCCCGACCTAATGGCCCGCGAAGAGGGCGCCAAAAGCGTATTGTCGGAAATGAGCGGGATACAAATAGCGGACGGAGCTGCGTGCGGCAAACGCGAAGATGCATGCTGGCAGGCGGCCAAGCAGCTGCTGGACCGGGGATCCGTCGACGGGATTCTGGCACTCGATATTCAGGCCTCCTTGGGAGCGGCCAAAGAAGTCGCGAGAAGGAAAGTTCAGGGGAAGATCAAGATTGTCACCTTTGGTAGCGATCTGGAGCAGCTTCAGCTTCTGCAGGATGGCATCCTTCACAAGCTCGTTGTGCAGAACGGGTTCAGCACGGGTTATCTGGGAGTAGAACAGGCCGTGAAGGTCTTGGATGGTTCGAAATATGACAAGCCGATTGTGCTTGAGACCAAGGTGATTGATGCTGACAATATGTTCTGGATGGATAATCAGAAGGTGCTGTTTCCATTTGTGAAGTAACGAAGTCCCGATCCTTAGAGGCAAAGTGATGAGAATTTTGCTAGAAAGCATGAGGATTTTGAATTCGAATGTCAGAAGCATTGCGGCATAATGGCGGTAGACAGTGAGATATGGCATATAAATTGCCGAACCCGTCACTGAAAATTCGAATGAAACAGGGAGGTCAACCCAGGTGAAGAAAAAATGGCTGTTAATCCTTATGGCCGGCATGATGCTGACCACGGCGGCATGCAATAACGGCGGGAGCAGTTCAACCGGCAGCGAAAGCAAAGAAGGTGAAGCGGCGAGCGGCAGCACACCTCAAGTCGGGGTGGCGATTTACAAGTTCGACGATACGTTCATGACGGGCGTTCGGAACGCGATGTCCGATGCAGCGAATGGCGTAGCCAAACTGGATATCGTGGATAGTCAAAATGCACAGCCCACCCAAAATGAGAAAATCGATCTGTTTATTTCGAAGAAATACAGCTCCATGATCATCAACCCGGTGGATCGGACGGCCGCCGGCGTCATTATCGATAAGGCTAAAACTTCGAATACGCCGGTGGTCTTCTTGAACCGGGAGCCGATCGCGGAAGACATGAACAAATGGGATAAGGTGTATTACGTAGGGGCGAAAGCCGAGGAATCCGGAACGATTTCGGGCCAGCTTATCGTTGATTATTGGAAGGCCAATCCGAAGGCGGATAAGAACGGGGATGGCAAGCTGCAGTATGTATTGCTGCAGGGCGAGCCGGGGCATCAGGATGCCGAGCTGCGGACCAAATTCTCCGTGCAGGCGATTCAAGATGCCGGGATCGAGGTCGAAGCGCTTGCGGTGGATACCGCCATGTGGGATCGCGTGAAGGGACAGGAGAAGATGCAGGCCTTCCTTGCATCCCATGGCGACAAGATTGAAGCGGTTCTGGCCAACAATGACGATATGGCGCTCGGTGCCATTGAAGCATTGAAAGCAGCGGGGTACTTCAGCGGCGACAAATATATGCCGGTTGTGGGCGTAGATGCGACAGCTCCGGCCATTCAGGCACTGGAAGACGGCACGCTTCTCGGCACCGTGCTTAATGATGCCAAGAGCCAGGGCAAAGCTTCCGTCGCGATTGCCGCAGCACTATCCAAAGGAGAAACGCCGAACAAGGACAACACCGGATTTGATATTACCGACGGCAAATACGTATGGATCGCTTACAAAAAAATAACGAAGGACAATATCGCCGACGCGAAATAATAGCAGGGTTATAGGAAGGGGCAGCGGCTATTCGTAGCGTTGTCCCTTTATATTCGGCTCTTTTCGACCCGGCCAGCGAAGGAGGTAACCCCAACGTGACGGAACCGTATGTGCTGGAGATGCGGAATATATCGAAGGCGTTTCCCGGTGTTCAGGCCCTAAGCGACGTAACATTTAAGGTAAGACCAGGCACCGTGCATGCTCTTATGGGAGAGAACGGGGCAGGTAAATCAACGTTGATGAAATGTTTGTTCGGCATATACAAGCCTGATGAAGGCGATATTTATTTGAACGGCAGCAAGGTAACCATCAACAGCTCCAAGGATGCACTGAATCACGGAATTTCCATGATCCATCAGGAACTTCATCCCGTGCCGCACCGCAACGTGATGGAGAATATATGGCTGGGAAGATTTCCGGTGACGGGCTTCTGGCCTTTGAAATTCGTGAATGAGAAACAGATGGCAGAAGATACGCTCCGTCTGTTCCGCGAGCTCGATATCGATATGGATCCCAGGGCAAGAACAGGTGCGCTCTCTGTATCCAAAATCCAATCGCTGGAAATCGTCAAAGCGGTATCCTATCGCTCCAAGGTCATTGTCATGGACGAACCAACCTCATCGCTGACAGGCAATGAAGTGGAGCATCTGTTCAGCATGATGAACAGGCTGCGTTCGCAAGGCGTGTCCATCGTCTACATCTCGCACAAAATGGAAGAGATTTTGCGCATATCCGATGATGTGACGATCATGCGCGATGGGAAGTATGTGGGCACCTGGCAAGCCGGCGAGCTGACAACCGATTTGATTATCACCCGCATGGTGGGGCGGGACTTGACGGAGCGCTATCCGGAACGGATGAACGTTCCCGGCGAAACCCGGATGCAGGTCCACCAATTGAGTTCCCCGAATCCGAAATCGTTTCAGAATGTGTCCTTCGAGCTAAGACGGGGAGAGATTCTGGGCGTTGGCGGCCTTGTCGGCGCACAGCGAACGGAATTGGTTGAAGCTATATTCGGGCTTCGTCCAGTGGCTTCCGGAACCATATCGATAAACGGGAAGCCAGTAAAGATCAAATCACCCTCGGATGCCAAGAAAAATAATATGGCGCTGCTGACGGAAGAGCGCAGAGTTACCGGCATATTTCCGGTTCTCTCGGTCTATGAGAATACCGTCATTGCCAATCTTCGAAGGTATCAGAATTGGGCGTTCCTGTTAAATGAACGCAGAGGAATCGAGGATGCGCGAACGAACGTGGAGCAGCTGAGAACCAAAACTCCCTCGGTCCATACCCAGATACGGAACCTGTCGGGTGGCAACCAGCAGAAGGTACTGCTGGCGAGGTGGCTTCTGACTGAGCCTGAAATCCTTCTGCTGGATGAACCGACCCGTGGAATTGATGTCGGCGCCAAGTTCGAGATTTATTCGATCATTACGCAGTTAGCCAAGCAAGGAAAGAGCATTATTATGATTTCCTCCGAAATGCCCGAGCTGCTCGGAATGTCCGACCGAATCATGGTGATGAGCGAAGGGCGGCTGACGGGAATTCTCGCAGGGCAGGAAGCAAGCGAAGAGGAAATCATGAGGCTTGCCGCACAGCGGTCAGCTGATTCGGGAGGGGAAGTCGATGAATACGCAAACCATCGGTAAGGTGAAAGATTATTTGGCGCAGCGCGCCATATTTGTAGTATTGATATTACTTGTTGTCGGGATTGCAGTCGCAGATCCCAATTTTCTGGCCTTCTCCACGCTGCGGGATATTTTACAGCAATCCTCCACCCGATTAATTATCGCCCTTGGCGCGGCGTTCATTCTGATCACCGGCGGGGTTGACCTCTCCGCAGGACGCGTTGTCGGGTTAACGGCGGTTGTATCGGCTTCCATGCTGCAAACGGATGTATACGCAAACCGCTTCTTCCCGGACCTGCCCCAAGTATCGGTTGTATTGCCGATTCTTATCGGTATATTAGCGGGGCTTATCGTTGGGTTAATCAATGGTTTCATTGTAGCTAAACTGCATGTGCCGCCATTCATAGCCACGCTCGGTACGATGGTCGGCATTTACGGCATCAATTCCATCTATTTTGATATGGAGCCGAACCAATCCCAGCCGATTGGCGGCTTGAGACCGGACTTTACCGTGTGGGGCAGCGGCTACATTGACTTCGGCGGCGGATATTCACTCCCTTACATCGTCATTATCGCCGTCTTCGTTGCGTTCATCTGCTGGGTGATATTCAACAAAACCCGGCTCGGCAAAAATATGTATGCCATCGGCGGCAACGTGCAAGCGGCGCATGTTTCGGGGATCAATGTAGCCCGTAATCTTATAGCGATCTACGCTATTTCCGGTGCGTTGTACGGCATCGCCGGCGTACTGGAGGCTGCGAGAACCGGGGGCGCGACGAATAACTACGGCAATATGTATGAACTGGATGCGATTGCCGCATGCGTGGTTGGGGGGGTGTCCACTGCGGGAGGCATCGGTACGGTGCCGGGCGTGATGGCCGGGGTTCTTATCTTCGGCGTCATCAATTACGGATTAACCTTTATCGGCGTCAGCCCATACTGGCAATTGATCATTAAAGGGCTTATTATCGTAGCAGCGGTCGCATTTGACATTCGCAAATACATGGCAAAAAAATAAGAGGGATTGCGGCCGCAGGAGTATATCCTGTGGCTTTTGCCATAGATTATAGAATTTATTAGTTTTCAGCGGAGCTGAACCATTCAATAATCGCAAGAAAAACTTCCTTTAACCGCGACCTGTCTTCCGAGGAAGTACGTCGATAGACGTTTTTCTTTAGATATCAGGAAGTATAAACTTCGAGGCTTGGGCCTTCCTGATATCGCAAGGAAAACATCCTATAACCGCGGTCTGTCTTCTGAGAAGGTACGTCGATAGACGTTTTTCTTTAGATATCAGGAAGTATAAACTTCGAGGCTTGGGCCTTCCTGATATCGCAAGAAAAACATCCTATAACCGCGGTCTGTCTTCTGAGAAGGTACGTCGATAGACGTTTTTCTTTAGATATCAGGAAGTATAAACTTCGAAGCATGGGCCTTCCTGATATCGCAAGAAAAACATCCTATAACCGCGGTCTGTCTTCTGAGAAGGTACGTCGATAGACGTTTTTCTTTAGATATCAGAAAGTATAAACTTCGAAGCATGGGCTTCCTGATATCGCAAGAAAAACATCCTCTAACCGCGGTCTGTCTTCTGAGAAGGTACGTCGATAGACGTTTTTCTTATAATCATCCATTACAGGAGGTGCTGTCATGATCATGGAGAAGAAGGTGTTAAATATCGGCGTACTGGGCTGCGGCCCCATATCGCAGTACGGACATTTCGAGGCTTGCCGGAGAGCGCGCAATGCCAGGCTATACGCGATATGCGACGTCGCGGAGGATTTGCTGAACCGCATGGCCGATATCCATCAGCCGGTACAAACCTACAATGGTTATGACAAGATGCTGGCTGATCCCGAGGTGGAGGCTGTTATCATCGGCATCGCGGATCAATTTCACGTGGAAGCCGCTCTTAAAGCCATTGAAGCAGGGAAACATGTTCTAGTGGAGAAGCCTCTTGGCGTCACCGTAGAAGAGTGTGAGGAATTGCAGCGGAAGGCGCGGCATTCCGGATGTATTGTCCAAATCGGCAATATGAAGCGCTTTGACCCGGGCATCGCTTATGCTAAGCAGTTTATGGATCAAGAAATGGGTGAGATGCTGGCGTTGAAAGCATGGTACTGCGACTCAACCTACCGGTATACGGTCACCGAGAACGTACAGCCCATGGTACAGTTAAGTCCGAATGCGTTAAGGCCGGAAGGGAATCCAAAGCTGGATAAGCTGCGTTATTACATGCTGACGCATGGCAGTCATCTGGTGGATACGGCTCGCTTTTTAGGTGGAGAGATAGATAGCGTTACAGCCTGGAACACGCAAAAGTTCGGGGCGTATAACTGGTTTGTCACGGTGCAGTATGCCTCGGGCGCTGTAGGACATCTGGATCTAACGGTTGCCGTGCGGATGGACTGGCATGAGGGCTTTCACATCTACGGCGAACACGGAAGCGTGATTGGCAAGACCTATAATCCTTGGCTTTTTAAGTCCAGCGACGTCGAGGTATTCTCGGCACGGGATGGTTGTTATCATCGTCCGCTTGGCGAAGATGCGCATTTCTTCAAGCTGCAGGTTGAAGGCTTTGCGGATACGATTCTGGAGCAGGCACCCATGCGAGGAGCCAATCTGGAGGATGGAGTGGCTGCTATGCGTGCCATGGCGGCGATCGCACGATCGGTGGAGAGCGGGGATACGGTGAAGCTGGCTAATGTAACGGGAGGTGTATGAGGCATGAGGCTGGGCATTTTCTCCAAAACGTTTGAACGACCTACATTGGAGGAAAATTTGGACGCAGTGAAAGCAACCGGACTGAGTGTGATCCAATTTAATCTTTCCTGCGCGGGTCTCCCCTCACTACCGCACGAGATCGATCTGGAAACCGCGGTATATATAAGAGAAGAATGTGAGAAGCGCCATCTACATATAGCCGCCGTATCCGGAACCTTCAATATGATTCACCCGGACCGGCAGAGATTGCGAGGTGACATTCGACGATTTCGTCAATTGGCAGCCATGTGCCATTCGATGGGGACGTCGGTCATTACCCTGTGCACCGGCACAAGGGATAAGGACAATATGTGGAGGGAGCATCCGGATAACGATTCACAGGAAGCGTGGGATGACCTGTTAACGACTTTGCATGAAGTAGTGAATATGGCAGAGGAGTTCGAGCTGGAACTGGCTATTGAACCTGAGCCTGCCAATGTGATCAGCGATGCTGTCAAAGCCAGACGGCTGCTGGATACGATGGATTCTCCCCGGTTAAAGGTCGTTCTGGATGCAGCGAACTTGTTCAGTCCGACTGAGAGGAGGCCCCTGGCAGAAGTTATCGGTCAAGCGCTGTCACTGCTCAGCGAACATGTCATTATTGCGCATGCCAAGGATTATTCGACCGTAGACGGACTCCATTATACGGCTGCAGGAACCGGTGAACTGGATTATAAAGCTTACATGAAATTGCTGCACGCTTATCATTTCAAGGGTCCGCTGATCCTTCATGGCCTGCATGAACGTCAGGTGCCGCAAAGCGTCTCTTATCTGAAGTCCCAAATCACAGCGGCCATGTTATGACACGAACCTCAGCGCAATAACAGCAGCACTTATGCATGTTACGGGCTTCTTGGTTCATCCTCATCGAATCTTCACAAGTTTCAGTTACAATGGGGTCTTATGTTAAAGTTGACTTGTACTGACGAAGGATTCAATAAGGAGAAACCCAGAATGAAGACGATATTAATCGTGGATGATGAACCGAATATTCGAGAAGTTCTTGTATCTTACCTGAACAAAGAACATTATCTGACGCTGGAGGCGGCCAACGGTGCCGAAGCGTTCGATTTCTTACGAGAGGAATCCGTCGATCTTGTCATACTGGACCTCATGCTTCCGGATATGGATGGTGAGCGGATATGCCAGGAAATTCGTACGTTCAGCGCGGTGCCTATCATGATGTTAACGGCTAAGGTGGCCCAGAGCAGCCGGATTGGCGGGTTTGCCATCGGAGCGGATGATTATATCGTGAAGCCGTTCGACCCTCGGGAAGTTGTGGCAAGAGTCAAGGCCGTCTTGAGGCGGGGAGATGACAGCAAGCTGCTGGCGGACGTTATTGTATATCACCAAGGCGCGCTGGCCATTCATTCGATGAAACACGAAGTTACCTGCCATGGACAGGTCGTAAATTTGACGCCAAGCGAATACAAACTGCTGCTTCTATTGGCTAAGTACCCCCAGCGCAATTTCTCGCGCGAAGAACTGGTCGATCGTGTGTTAGGCTATGACTTTATCGGCGATATCCGAATTATTGATCAGCATATCAAGAATCTTAGGCAAAAGATTGAACCCGACCCAAGGCAGCCCCAGTATATCATCACCGTTTACGGATTCGGATACCGCTTTGGAGGTGATGGGCCTTGAAGCATCGGCTGGACCTGAGGCTTGCCGCCATCATTATCAGTATCACGGCAGGGATTCTGATCATGTTTACCGTGATCAATATTGTGACTAACCATTATCATATAGCCATGTTCCAGCAGCAATCATCCGTACATCATGGAATGGCTGAGCTGAATTATCATTTGGAGCAGGCGCAGATGCAATCCATCATTTTGACATGTCTCCTATCCATTGCGATTGCTTCCGTAATAGGCATGTATGTTGCAAGGAGAATATCGGCTCCCCTCGTCCAGATGAAACGAGCGGCTGAAATGATGGCGCAGGGGAATTGGGACATTCGTGTGGCAACCAAAGGGTACGATGAAATCGCAGGACTTGGCTCTTCGCTGAACGAGCTGGCTGTGCAGCTACAGAAGCAGGCGTTGCTTCGCAGGAATATGACCCAAGATATCGCACATGAACTGCGAACGCCGTTAACCACATTAAAGAGTCACACCCGTGCACTAGCGGATGGCATATGGGAGCCGACTGCAGAGCGGTTTCAAACGTGCCTGGAAGAGATTGATCGATTGATTCAGCTCGTCACGGAGCTCGAGGATTTGCATGATATGGAATCGCCGGAGTTTCAACTATCCCGATCCAAGCAGGAGCTTGGTCACATCATGGAGAGGGCCATCACCTTGGCGGCAGCAATGTATCATGAAAAAAAGGTGGACCTGCAATATGTCAGCGGTTCGCCGATCCTAGCCGAGGTGGATGCCGACCGGATGCTCCAGGTTCTCATCAATATGTTAAGTAATGCCTTACACTACACGCCAGCTGGGGGAACGGTACAAGCCGAACTCGTGGACGAAGGGGCAAACGCCCTAATTCGAATCAAAGATTCAGGGCAGGGGATCTCTTCCTCCGATCTGCCGTATATTTTCGAAAGGCTGTATCGGGGTGATAAGTCAAGGAATCGGTTAAGTGGCGGAAGCGGGATGGGGCTGGCCATCGTCAAGCAGCTGGTATCTGCACATGGCGGTCAGGTATGGGCTGAGAGCGGAGAGAAGCATGCCGGCGGCAGCTGCTTCTATATCCGGATTCCTAAAGAAGAATAGTTGAATGGACATGCAAAAAACCGGATCAGAAGATCCGGTTTTTCCATCCCATTAACTTGGCAGCGGTCTCAACATAATAGTAATCCCCATAGATCAGCGAGACGTTTATATTTTGTCCGGCAGGCAGATGCCCCGTGGCTTCCTTCAGTATGCCTTCATACGCGGGGTCATCCCATTCGGCGTAATGGGCCGTCAAGGAGTCGATGATACGCAAGGCACTTTCGCGGTACAGAGGGCTTTCGGTTAAAGGCACCAGGTCCGCGATTTCAAGCAGACCGGAAGCAGCGCAGGATGCTGCTGACGTATCCCGTGGTTCGGAAGTGATCGGGAATGATTCCGACTGTTCACGATCGGATGTTCGCATCTCCTTGCGCTCCGCACGGAAATCCCAGCGGGGTATGGAATCCTCCTCAAGGGAAGCTATGAAAAAATGGGCAACCCGCTTGGCGGCTTCAAGATACCGTATATCGCGGGTATAACGATAGGTATTAGCCATGCCATGCAATGCCCAGGCCGCTCCACGACTCCACGCAGACTCGGGACCATAGCCTTGTCCTCCCAGCGCTTCGATGAATTCTCCCGTTAACGGATCAAATCGGCAGATGTGCCGAACGGAGCCGTCCGGTCTTATGAAATGCTCGGCAACCGTATTGGCTTGCTCTCTGGCGACATGAGCGAATCTCGGGTCACCACTCTCCTCGGAAGCCCAGAATAGGAGGGAGAGGTTCATGGTGGAGTCGATAATGGACCAGCCTTCATTCCCATGATTCCATGAGGTTGGTTTCACTTGATTCCAAGCACGAATAAATCTGCCGACCGGGTTATACCTCCCGGCCAGCAGGGTAGCCGCCAACATTCCTCTCCGCCTGGCATCCGGATCGCCGGTCAGTTTGTATTTGATGACGGCTGTCGGCAGAAATTGAAAGCCGACATCGTGATGAAAATTACTGTCCCCGATAAGCGCTTGTTCAAGTCGAACATCCCATTCCCAAGCCCATTCCTTATACTGCGGCTCCTTGGTCATATCATACATGATCCAGAGCATTCCCGGCCAAAAACCGGAGGTCCACCAGTCGATCCGGGTGGAATCATAGATTCCGTTCGTTGTTGCATGAGGAACTTTGCCTTGGAGCTGTCCCGTCATGCGCGACAGTTTCTTATCCAATTGTCCCCATAATAACGAATAGGGCATTATCGTTTCCTGATGTTGTCCGTTCATCGCTAACCTCCCAAAACTGATGTCATCGTTTGGCTAATTATCGCAACTGCTTTGATCCATTGTTCCATAGAACGCTGCCAAATTCTACATATACCGCTTAAGAACTATTGAAATAACAAGCCGATCTTAAAAAAACACAAGCCGCCGATCCACCTAAAAAAAACACAAAGGAACCGATCTTCTTCCATTGCTGCCCGGTCATGAAAACTTATAGGATAAGGATATTCATCACATCCATTTCCTAAGGAGGCGAAAGCCGATGCCGCAAATTACGATTAAAATGTATGAAGGACGCACGGATGAGCAGAAGAACGAAATCGTTGATGTTTTTACAAAGGAGCTGTCACGGATCATTGACCGGGAGCCTGAATTTATCAGCATCCGGTTTGACGAAATTCCGATAGATGACAACGCACCGGCCAATTTGAGAAACAAGAGGTGATGACAGATGGCCGAGCCAAGCAAAGCAGGGGTAAGCCCGATTCTGGAGGGAAAGCTCGATAAACGGAGAAGATTACTTGGCTTCATGTGGAAATACAGGGCGCTGTACTTCATATCGCTGCCGGGACTGCTGTTCTTCGGATTATTCAAATATGTTCCATTAATGGGCTCCGTGATCGCATTTCAGAACTACAATCTGTTTGCGGGCGTAACGGGAAGTCCCTGGGTGGGCCTTGAGCACTTTGGGCGAATGTTCCAGCACTATGATTTTTTGAAAATTCTGCGTAATACGCTTCTGCTGGGTACATATGACATTTTGTTTGCTTTTACCGCCCCCATTGTTCTGGCTTTATTGCTCAATGAGGTTCGTCAGGTCGTTTACAAGAAAATAGTCCAGACGATATTCTATGCACCGCATTTTCTGTCATGGGTTATTGTAAGCGGTATCTTTGTGGGAATCCTGTCCCCATCATCGGGGATCGTGAACGTGATACTCGGCTGGTTCGGCATAGAGCCGATCTATTTCCTTGGCGAAGATTCCTATATTCGAACGGTATTGGTGGGCTCCGGATTATGGAGAGATGTCGGATGGGGGACCATCATCTATCTGGCGGCGCTCGCAGGCATAAATCCGGATCTCTACGAAGCCTCCGAAATCGATGGAGCGGGAAGATGGCGCCAGACCCTCAGCATTACCCTGCCAGCGCTGCTTCCCGTAATAACGATCCTGTTCCTGCTCAAGATCGGGGACTTCATGGATTATGGGTTTGAACGCGTATTCGTGTTTCAGAACCCGCTTAACATCCAGTCCAGCGAAATCTTGGACACGTACATTTACAAAGCGGGCTTGCAGCAGCTTCAGTACAGCTATGCCACCGCCATCGGGGTGTTCAAATCCGTTGTTGGCTTGTTCCTGATTTCCATTGCAAACACCATCAGCAAGAAAGCGACCGGCGAGTCGCTGTATTAGAGGGGAGTGACAACCAACGTGAAATATGACAGTGCAGGCAGAAAACTGTTTCTTGTATTGAACTATATCCTCCTTACCTTTCTTGCCCTCACCATGCTGCTCCCTTTTCTCAATGTCATTGCCCAGTCGTTCAGCAGCCCGGGCGCTATCGATCGCGGAGAAGTGATGTTTTGGCCGGTGGAGTTCACCTTTGCCTACTATCAGCATGTATTCAACGATGTCTCCATCTGGAGGGCCTTCGGGATCAGCGTCTATATTACGCTATTCGGAACCTTCATTAATCTGGCGGCAACCGCTTCGCTGGCGTATCCGCTCTCCAGGCCGGAATACGTCGGTCGAAAAACAATCATGATTATTATCCTGATGACCATGATATTCACGGCACCGCTGATTCCGCAATTCATTTTGATGCGCGAGCTGAATCTCGTCAACACGCTGTGGTCTTTGATGCTGCCATCCGCGATCAGCGCATTCAATCTGTTTGTGCTTCGAACCTTCTTCACCCAAATTCCGAGCGAACTGATCGATTCGTCCCGAATCGACGGATGCAGCGAGGTCCGTACCCTGTGGAGCATCGTGCTTCCGTTATCGAAACCGGCGCTGGCGACGGTAGGGATATTCTACTCCGTGACCAATTGGAACAAATATATGGACGCCCTTTACTATATCAATGATCGGGCCAAGTATCCGCTCCAGGTAAAATTGAGGGAGCTTCTGGTGAACGAGGGCCTGACCGATACGGGCAACATGGCATTTGAAGCAAGCTCCCAATCCGTTCAAGGCATTCAGATGGCGGTGATTCTGGTAGCCACGCTGCCCATCATTCTCTTGTATCCGTTTCTGCAGCGCTTCTTCATTCATGGGATGATGATCGGGTCGATCAAAGAATAACCCTAAAAAAACGACAAACCGAGCCAAAGACATTCCTTGTTCCCGCCCAGACGGCTCACTATACTGATATTAAGTTTGAAAGCGCTATTATAAGCGACTATATTAGCTTGAAAAGAGGGGTATTCATGAGAAAAAGCTGGACACGTGCGCTTACATCAGGTCTCGTACTGGCCATGCTTGTTGGCTGTTCGGGTAACAATGGCGGAGGCGGAGGAGCCAATGCGAGCGGCGACGGCCAAAGCGGGAATGAAGCGGGAGCCACGAAATTTTCCATGTCGATGCGGACGCTTAACGTATCCTACGTTGAGAAAAATCCGGATATCAACAAGGATAAGTACGTGCTGGAGCTAGAGAAAATGACGAATACGGACCTGGATATCCGTCTGATTCCGCATAACGAATATCAGGATAAAATGGTGCAAATGTTCGCAACGAATGACATTCCTGATGTGGTGCAGGGCACTGGCGGAATCAGCGGTCCCGAGCTGGCGGGTGCCGTAGAGAACGGAGTCTTTCTTCCGCTGAACGACCTCCTCCAGGAGCATGGGCAGGATCTGCTCAAGTTCATCCCCGAGGAAGCCTGGAAGCGGATGACGGATTCCAAGACGGGCAATATCTACGGAATTCCCGAAATCTTGTCCAATCCGTCCAGACGGGCCACATGGATTCGGACCGACCTCCTGGAGAAGGTAGGCAAGGAGATCCCGACAACGGTGGAAGAGACGATGGATGTTCTGCGCGCGTTCAAGGAAGCCGGGGTGGAGCAGCCTTATGCCGGACGTCAGAATTTCAAATATGCGGATACCTTCTTCGGTGCCTATGACGTGCTGGGTTACCTGAACCAATTCAAGGTATTCCCGGACGGGAAGGTAAAGCCAACCTTCTTTGATGAAGAAAACATGAAGCAAGCGATTCAGATCTATAAGACGATGCATGAGGAAGGATTGATCAGCAAGGAATTCGCGACGATTGAAAGCGCGGATTTCAAATCCATTGTCACGAGCGGCAAAGCGGGCATGTGGTCCATGAACGCGAATGAGCTTCCGATCTGGGGCACCCAACTGAAGGAGAATGTGCCGGACGCGAAAGTAGCGCTGATTCCTTCCCCTGTAGGACCAGACGGTAAAGGGGGATATGCCCATTACAATCCGGTCACGCGTTCCTTCTTCATCAACGCAAAGGCGAAGGATAAAGCGGAGGATATCGTGAAGTTCTTCAACTGGATGGTCAGTGAAGATGCGGAATTGTTCTTCAGCTTCGGCATTGAGGGCGAGGATTATCAAGTAACCGACGGCAAGCCGGTCTTCGAGGTTCCAACGGACACGGCAGGTGCGGATAAGATGCGTTATTTGAACTACTGGCTGTGGCTGGTGCAGGACACGACCTACAACAAACGCGTATCCGAGTTGTCCGATTCCGGCAAAGAGCTGATTGATGCTTTTGATAACATGCTTACGAAAGAGGGCCGCCGCGGCATTGAATTCGATCCGCGTCTGGAGGCGATGGTGAAATATCCGGAGCTGAATCCGAAATCGGATGAACTGCCGCCGCTGATTCTGGAGCATGTGCTCCGCATGGTATACGGCAGGGAGCCTATCGATAACTACGGCAAGGTGCTCGAGGAATATCTGTCCAAAGGCGGCAGCGAGATTATTGAGGAAGCTACGAAACGATATAACGAAAAAGAAAACGCTTTCGAATAAGCGGAGCATGTTTTAGTATAGTGTTGAAGAATGACTCCTCTGCTTGTCTGGCAGAGGAGTATCTTGCTAAAGCTAAACTACTCTCGCTGTCTTGAAAGGGGAATGGGTGATGTACCGCATTCTGGTCGTTGATGATGAACCTATGATAAGAATGGGCTTGGCGAAACTGATCACGCAGACGGATCCGGCCATGATTCAAGCCGCAACGGCCGGCAACGGCATGGAAGCATTGGAAGCGATCCAGACGACACGACCGGACTTTATTTTTACGGATATCAAAATGCCCAAGATGGACGGCCTGGAGCTAAGCAAGCAGCTATATGAAACATACGGCGATATCACGGTTGTTGTCATCTCCGGTTACGGCGATTTTGAATATGCCCAGAAATGCATGTCCTATGGGGTTAAGGAATATCTGCTCAAGCCCGTGACCAAATCGGTGGTACATAACACCATGAATAAATTGATGGCGGATCGAAAGTCCATGCAGGAGAAGCAGCGGTTCTATTTTCCGCTCTCCAAGCTGGAGGATTGGCTGGAGCAGCTCGAGCTGGCCGTATGGCATTTGCAAATGAACGATATCCAGAACAAGCTGCAAGAAATCGAGGATTATTGCAGTGAGCGCAGGCTCGAATCGATTCAGCTTCAGGAGCTGCTCGATGAGCTGTACGCGAAACTGATCAAGCAGCTAAACGGCCGGGATGTGTATTCGTTCGAGCGGATGACAGGTATCTCGGGGGCGGAACCCGGAGGGAACCATCATTATTTCGAGAGATTCCGTCATGCCGTGGATCAGACGGTAAAGCTCATACGCGACAAGAGGAAAGGAAATGCCAAGGAGCCTGTAGAGGAAGCGAAAGCCTATATAGAGCGGAACTTATCCCGCGATCTCTCACTGGATGAGGTTGCGGATATGCTCGGACTCAACCCGTCGTATTTCAGTCAGCTGTTCAAACAGATGACGGACGAGACCTTTGTCCACTATCGGATCAAGAAACGAATGGAGAAGGCAAAGAAGCTCCTTGCCATTCCGCATTATAAAATAACGGATATTTCGTTCGAAGTGGGGTATGCGGATCATCCCCATTTTACCAAAACCTTTAAGAAGGTCACCGGCTATACCCCTTCCGAATACCGGGAGCTGCTGGGGATCGAATGATGCGCAAGAGCCTGTCTCGTCAAATCTTTTTGTACTTCTTTATCGTCATATTGTTCTCGCTATCTACGGTCGGCGTATTCTTCTATCTCAAATCATCCGAAGCGATTGATGAACAGGTCGAGAAGTATATGACCACCGTCATCACGAACGCCGCAAGGCAAACGGATAATCAGCTGAAGATGTTTGAGCGAATCAGCAATACGATTTTGCTCCAGGATTCGGTGAAGCGATTTTTGGATATGGACCCAAGCGACAGCTATGAGCATTACCGGTTCACCAATCTCATCCGAAAGGATGTCTTTCAGAAGATCTTCATTCAATACCCTACCCAGACCCATATGATGTACATTCTTGGGTTTCATGGCCGGTCGATTTTTGATCAGAATCAGAATTTCTCCGCCATGTCGATCGATCCGTCGGACCGTCTTCGTGAACTGAGGGAGAAGACGCCGGGGAACGGGGAGATTGTCATTTTGAAGACCAGCCTGCTGGAACAGGATCGGGACAACGTCATTACGGTTGCCCGCAAAATCCGGGGAATGAACTCGTACGACGTGAAAGGCGTGCTTGCGGTTGAGTTCAATGAAGATCAGCTGTCGGGTTTATGGAACGGCGTCGATCTCGGGGAGCAGGGCTTCTTCTTCATCCTGGATCGCGAAGGTGAAGTGGTCTATGCCCCTGAGCACGTGGATATGGACGGAATTAGTTCAACCGACCTGCCGGAGCGCATTATCGCCAAAGGCGATCATCGCTTCATTGAACCGGTGTTAGGCGAGAAAGCGATGATCATCTCGCGCCAGTCCGAGTATTCAGGCTGGAGCCTCGTCATTATGATGCCGCTGGATGAGCTTCGGGCACCGATTTCGGGGATTCGGTCCACCACCATTATCGTAGGCTTCGTTACGCTGATCATAGCGCTCATTCTTGCCTATAGATTCGGCAAATCGATCGTGAACCCGATCCGCAATCTGAAGAACGGGATGAGGCAGACGGAGAAGGGAAACTGGACGCATATCACCGATGTGAAGCCGCGGGAGGACGAGATCGGCGGATTGATCCATAGCTACAATCTCATGGTCAGCCGCTTGTCCGATATGATCGAGCAGGTATACGACACGGAGCTCCACAATCAGAAAACGCAGCTGGAGCTGCAGGACATCCAGCTGGAGCGCCAGCGGGCAGAGTTCCAGGCGCTCCAATTACAGATCAATCCGCATTTTCTGTACAACACGCTGGAAACGATCAATTGTTACGCGATCGTTCAGGATTCCGACGAGATCTCGGACATGGTGGAGGCCATGGCTTTCATGCTTCGATATTCCATTCAGACCAACCTGGAGGAAATCACCATTGCCAACGAGCTGAACCATGTGCGGCATTACATGATGATCTTAAAGCATCGGATCGGGCGCGATTTCGAGATCGAGGTGGCGACGCCGCCCGAGCTCCTATTGGAGAAGATGGTCAGGCTCTCCTTACAGCCGATTGTCGAAAATATTTTTCAGCATGCTTTTCCGGAAGGGATCGAAGCATGGCATTACATTCGGATCGACACGAGAATCGAACAGGACAACTTGCTGGTTATCGTCGAGGACAACGGGGCAGGCATAGCGGACCATAAGCTTCATAAACTGCGCAAAAGGCTCGAGGAAAACCGCCTGGTCGATGATGAAGAGGGGATGCATGCGCGGCGCAGGGGTGGCATCGGCATCGTGAATGTCCATCGGCGAATTCAGATGGTTTACGGCGAAGAGTACGGGATAACGGTTCATAGTTCGCCGGATCAAGGCACAAGCATCGTCATGACGATGCCGCGAATGGAAAGAGTGCGTGAACAAGAAAGCAGACTGAAACAGCTGCAAACCTAATCAGGAGGGATCAACATGCATATTAACTTATCGGGTAACATCGCTTTAGTCACAGGTTCGAGTGGAGGGATCGGTCGTGCGGTAGCATTGAGGCTGGCAAGAAGCGGGGCCAAGGTTGCCCTGAACTATCTAAACAGCAGGGAAGCCGCCGAAGAAGCCGTAGCGGAGATTCGAAGTTTAGGCGGCGAGGCTTATGCATTTCAAGCAGACGTCACGCATGTGGAGCAGGCAGAGGCACTCGCAGCCGAAGTAGAGAAGGCATTCGGCGGCCCGGTTACGATTCTGGTTAATAATGCTGGGCATTTGGTTGAGCGTCTGGCGAATGCGGAAATGACCGAAGAGCTATACAACAAGGTTATGGATGTAAATATGAAAGGCACGGTATTCGTGAGCAAAGCCGTCATTCCGGGTATGAAAGCCGCAGGTCAAGGTCGCATTGTCAATATGACCTCCGTAGCGGCACATAACGGCGGCGGACCGGGCGCAAGCATTTATGCAGCCAGCAAAGCTGCCGTCCTGAGCTTTACCAAGGGGCTGGCGAAGGAGCTTGCTGCAAGCGGTATTAATGTGAACGCCGTATCGCCAGGCTTTATCGGACAAACAGCGTTTCACGCCACCTTTACCCCGGATGACGCGCGAAAAGCAACGATCAAGGGCATTCCGCTCGGCCGAGAGGGCACCCCGGACGATGTCGCTGGCTCCGTTCTGTTCCTCGTCTCGGAGCTGTCTTCTTATCTAACGGGGGAGACGATCGAAATTAACGGCGGTATGTTCATGCGATGAGGGATTGGATGAAGGTCAACGTGAAGTCGAAATTCTATCCTTGGAGCGAACGCACAATCGATATCCTGAAGGCCGAGCTTGATCAAGTCATCGACCGGCGGCTGGATGTTCCAGTTGACCCAGGCGGCTGGTGGCACCAATATGTGTGTTCCGAACATCATACGGAACTGGTGTTTGATCCGCTGGAAGCTGACTGCAGCCGCTTTCGTTGTCCGCATGGCTGCGAATGGGAAGGAGAACCGTATCGGGGAGCATGGTTGGTATTCAAGCATCAGGCCATGGCCCGATATGCTCTGCAATCTGCCGCCGTCTATGCAGGCACGGGGGAGGAGGCCTACGCCGATCTTGGAAAAAGGCTGATCGTCCGCTATGCGGAGCAATTTCCGCTATACCCTGTACATCCCGATGCCCAGCCCTGGATGCTGAAAGGTCGCGCATTCCATCAGGCTTTGACCGAGGCCATCTGGGCAACGACATTGCTTCGCGGCTACCTGCTGCTGGAGGATGCGCAAGTGTCGTTCGACGAGGCTGACCGCCGGAAGATTCATCAATTTCTGTATATGCTGGAGAGCAGCATGACGGAGTATCATCATATTTTGACCCGGGAGCGTGGAAATCCAGAGAACAACTATACCGCCTGGCTGATTGCCGCGCTGTTCAGCATCTACGCGGTACAAGGCGAAACGGAGAAGCTGCGGCAGCTGGTCGTGAAGGAAGGCGGCCTGCGGCATCATCTCAGCATTGCCATCAGGCCGGATCAGCTTGAATTTGAAGGCAGCATGTATTACCACGTATTTGTACTCCGTGCTTACCTGATTGCTGCGGAAATGGGGGGCAGAGTTGGTGAAGAGCTTTTTTCCCTGAAAGGCGAGCAAGGCCAATCCATGCAGGGAATGCTGGAGGTACTGGTTCGATTGTCAGACCAGAACGGATTTCTGCCTGCACTTCACGACGGTCCTTATTGCAGGGCTCCGTATGCGCGAGAAATTGCCGAAATAGCGGAAATCGGTTTATCCGTATATGGGGACAAGAGCTATCAGCAATTGCTAGACAATGTATATCGTGAACTGAATGGAGAAGCCGGCCGGATTGGCATGCTGGAAGCTCTGCTATACGGAATGGGCCATTGGGATGGGAGATACGGAATGGCTGCTTCTGAGGCGAAGGGTTCTCATAAGGAGACAGCGGGTGGAGTATGGGAAGTAGGGGACATCATCGAAGTCCGAGTTACACGAGAAGTCCGGCCAGCAGGTGATGCAGAACATGTAAAACAAGCAGGTTATGAACATGGTGGTAATGAAGCATGGCACATCGAAGGCAGAAACGAGAACGACTTGCCCGATCTGTGTAGTCCTTCCGTCTTTCTTCCTCACAGTGGATTCGCCCTGTTAAAGTCGTACCATTCGAATGGGCTTCATGCGTTGGTCGATTTTGGCCCTCATGGAGGATCACATGGTCACTTCGATAAACTGAATTTGATGATTCATGTCGGGAACCAGCCTCTTTCACCAGACCGTGGAACCGTACCGTACGGTTCGATCCTGAAGAAGGAGTGGTATCCCCATACAGCCTGCCACAATACCGTCTCGGTAGGAGGCCGTTCCCAGAATCCGGCAGAAGGCATATGCATGCGGTATGAATCCGCTTCAAACCGTTCCTATATTTGGGTTCGGGCCGATGAGGCCTACGATCAAGCCATTCTGGACCGGCATTTGATATTGACGGAAGATTGGCTGCTGGATTGGTTTGAAGTGGAATTGGATGAACCGGAAGCCGTGGATTGGTGGTTCCATTACGTTGGCATGGGGCAGCTGAGCGGACTTCCAAATACTGATCAAGGCCACGTTAAAACGGATCTTGGAAACGAAGACGGATACGCATATGTAAAAGAGAGGTGCACCTGCGTCTTGTCCCAGGATGGCTTGCAATTCAATCTCCACATTGCCAATGCATTAGGGCCGCTGGCGGTAATCTCATTTATCGCCTTCGAGGGGATGGAATGCTCACAGGTAGAGTCACCTGGGCTTGCTGACGATCCCAGCCGCCTCATGGAAGGAATCCGGCTTCACCGATTGGATTCGAAAGCCCGCTTCATTGCCGTCTATCGTGCCGGCGATGAGCCGATCACCATGGGATGGACGCGCTCAGAGGATGGGGATTGGCTCAGCCTGTCCGATGGAAGGACCGCAAGAAGCTTCACGATGACCAACAACGGGTTGGAGGAGAGGGGTACTCGATGAAAACCTTGTTTGAACCGAAAAGCGGATTGTTGTCCGTGCCATATCAACCGGATGAAGAGAGTAAGCTGCTTGAGAATCCTCCCCGTTTCACCTGGATGCCGGGACAGCTGGAGAACGATCGTTATATGCTGCAAATTTCGACCTCGCCCTCGTATGAAACGGAAGCGACAACGACGATATCGCCGATTCCCTATAACTTATACACGCCGGAGCAACCGCTGGAGCCGGGTACTTATTATTGGCGATATGCCTTGCTGACCGGGGAGCCAGTGGAGGATACGCCAGACTTGGACCATAACCGTTCTTCATGGAGCCAATCCCGGATGTTTCATGTCCCGGGGGGGCTGCCCGAAACTCCCCTGCCTGGCAGAGGGGAGCGGTACGAAAGCACGCATACCGGTCATCCGCGGTTATGGCTGGACGAAGAGGGAATTGAAGCGTTCCGGGAATGTCTCCGAAAGGATGAAAATTACTGCGGCTGGCGCGCTTTTTACGAGAAATCGGTCCTTCCGTGGCTGGATAAGCCGTTAATTCCGGAACCGGAACGTTATCCTGGCAATAAGCGTGTCGCCAAGCTGTGGAGAAAAATGTACATGGATTGCCAAGAAACGCTGTATGTTATCCGGCACTTAAGCGTGGCAGGGGTCATTTTGCAGGATGATGTTTTGATAGCCAAAGCGAAGACGTGGCTGCTCCACGCGGCCCGGTGGGATACGGAAGGTACAACGTCCAGAGATTATAACGATGAAGCCGCATTTCGGATGGTGGGTGCACTTGCATGGGGATATGACTGGCTCCACGATTACCTCAGCGCAGAGGAGATTCATCTCGTCAGGGGAGCTCTTCTGCGACGTACGGAGCAGGTGGCCTTCCATGTGATGGAGCGCTCGAAAATCCATCATGTCCCTTATGACAGCCATGCTGTTCGTTCGTTGTCCTCCGTTCTTGTTCCGGCCTGTATTGCCATGCTTCATGAAAAGGGTGAGGCACAGACATGGCTGGATTACACCTTGGAATACTACGCCTGCCTCTATTCGCCTTGGGGCGGAGAAGATGGGGGCTGGGCCGAAGGGCCGCTCTACTGGACAACGGGCATGGCATTTGTGATCGATGCGCTCAATCTCATTCGCAACTACGTAGCCATTGATTTCTTTCGACGGCCGTTCTTTGGGCGCACGGGCGATTTCCCACTCTACTGCAGCAGTCCGGATACGATCCGGGCCAGCTTCGGGGACCAGTCCTATCTCGGCGAACCCGTCAGTCTGAAGACGGCTTTTAATATTCGCCAGTTTGCAGGCATTACAGGGAATGGATTATATCAGTGGTATTATGAACAAGTAGCCAAGGCGGATACGGACGCCGACTCCAAGTTCTACAATTACGGCTGGTGGGATTTCCGTTTTGACGATATGCTGTATCGGCATGATTACCCTCAGGTGGAAGCTGTTTCTCCTTCACTTACCGTTCCGTTTTCTTTAGATAACGTCTCGGAACCAAAGGATGGAACCATCCAATCCGTCAAATGGTTCCGCGATATTGACTGGGTGGCGATGCATCACCGCATGGATGATCCGGATGAGCACATTATGCTGCTTGCAAAGAGCAGCCGTTACGGCTCCATGAGCCACAGTCACGGTGACCAGAACGGATTCCTGCTGCACGCGTATGGTGAACCTCTCGCAATTGAAAGTGGATATTACATCGCTTTTGGAAGCACGATGCATATGAATTGGCGCAGGCAGACGCGTTCCACGAACAATATTCTCATTGATGGCCATGGTCAGTATGCGGGAAAAGATAAGGTGCTTTGCATCCAAGCCAGCGGAAAGGTCGAGCAAGCAGCTGCGTCATCGGGTTATGGGTACGCCCGTATGAACGCTACGCAGGCCTATCGGGAGAATGTCCCTTATCTGGAGCGGTATGTGCGCGAGATCTATTTTTTTGACGAATCTTATTTTGTCATCGTGGATACGGTGGATCTTGCCAAGCCAGCCAGCATCGAATGGCTGTTTCATACCCTGAACCGGATGAAGCTGTCCGGGCAGACGTTTCGGGTGATGGGCAGCAAAGCGGAAATGGAAGGGCGATTCGTGTACTGCTCATCAGGCGATCTATCGCTGAATCAGCATAATCAATTCACTGACGTCGATCCCGAAGAGATTGAAGGGCTGGATAACCAGTGGCATCTGCATGCTGAAACGAAATCAGCCACAAGCCATCGCATCGCGACTCTCCTGGTTCCCATGAAGGCACAGGAGAGTAAATACGTCTCGTATTTTCTGGACGATCAGGACCATGGGGTTCATATCTATTTCACCAATGAAGACGGGAACACAAGAAAGGTCGAAGTGCCTAAGGCATATTAGGTCTTAGAGGCGCTGATTCGAACCAGAATTCACAAAAAGACTCAACTTCAGCGAAAGCTGCTGTATGTGGAGTCTTTTTTTGCATATTCGTCACCATGCTTATGATTCAGCTGGCGTTTTCGTACAGGTCATGGCCGCAGATCGTTCGCTAAGGAGTGTTCTGGAACCCGGATCTATAACTGCCTAGCCTGAGAAGGCGTCATGCTCTTGTACTGTTTGTACAGCTTGGTAAAATAATTCGGGTTGCTGCAGCCGACGATGCCGGCAATCTCCGTGATGGTCAACGACCGTTCACGGAGCAGCTTCTCCGCTTCATTCATCCGGGTCAGGTTGACGTAATCCACGAACGTGCGGCCCGTTAAACGCTTGAACATTTTACAAAAATGAAACGGATTCAAACCGACCTCTGCAGCGGCGGTCTCTACCGACAATTTCTCACCGATGTTGCTCTCGATGTGCTGAATGAGTTTTTTATAACGATCCCGATTCGCAAAATACGGCTCGGCCGACTTCTCCGTGAACGGTGTGGGCATAAATGTACGTGCCAGCAGAACGAACAGCGTGTACAGCTTGGACTTGGCAATGAGCTCATAGGCCGGACGGCGGGCAACAAGCTCATCAATGACTTCATCCAGCAGCGGATAGCAGTCTGCGCCAGCTGGTTGGCTCTCGGCAGGCTTGACGGGGAAACGGAGCCGGCCTTCCATATAGGGAGCGACATAACGCGCATGAATCGGATCATGAAGGAAATCGTTAAAGAGGGATGCATTCACCACGACACAATCAAAACGCACGTCGCCATCTTCAAGGGCATATCCCACGTGCAGGCTGCCGCCGGGGATGATGATCATTTCTCCAGCCTTTACGTCATACGGAGTTGTATCAATATGGAATACCGCGTGCCCTTGGCGCATGCTAATGATCTCAAAGTGTTCATGCCAGTGGAGATACAGGATACAGTCTTTCGATTTGGCATGGGAGCAGAAGTTATTAAATACCTGCACAGGATAGGCTTTATAGTCAAGTCTCGTATTTTCATGAAGCTCTCTTGGATTGGACATGTGAATTCACCTCGGACCGCAAGATAAGAGTGGTAATGCACAAGGTTGTATAGAGAAATTGTTGAGTTTCGCCATTATAATGAAGTTGCTTCATTTACATTAAGCCAATATTGGAATGATGACAACAGTTTAGGATGTATTATTGTAAGCGGTTTACAACATTATGACGTATTCAGGGGGAGTTAGCGAGTATGACCACGACATATAAAGTTGTGATAGCAGGATGCGGCAGTATGGCGAATACATGGGCGGAATATGCGAAAGGGCGAGAGGACGTTGAAATCGTGGGCCTCGTGGATATCCAGGAGAAATTTGCAAAGGCATTTGCCGATCGGCATGGACTTTCTTGTCCCACATATACCAATATTACGGAGGCTCTTACTTCAAGCGAAGCGAATATCGTATTTGATGTGACCATTCCCGCCAGCCACTATGGGATTAGCAAGGCAGCGCTTAAGCACGGGTGTCATGTATTCAGCGAAAAACCGTTAGCGGAATCGATGACGGAATGCCTGGATATTGTGAGGCTCGCAGGGTCGGCAGGCAGAACCCATGCCGTCATGCAAAACCGCCGATTTGATCCGCGAATTCGGGCATACAAGGATTTGATTGAAAGTGGAGTGATTGGAAAGCCCGGGTTCATAGGAGCGGATTTTTTCCTTGGCGCCCATTTTGGCGGGTTTCGGGACCTGATGGACAGTCCCCTGCTGCTTGACATGGCCATTCACACCTTCGATCAAGCCCGAATGATCAGCGGAGCCGATCCGGTATCCGTGTACTGTCAGGAGTTTAACCCGCCGGGTTCCTGGTATGCCGGAAACGCGATGGCGATATGCATCTATGAAATGACGGACGGCTCCGTGTTCAATTACCGCGGTTCCTGGTGCGCCGAGGGCGCCCAGACCTCCTGGGAGGCCGCATGGCGCGTAACGGGAGAGAAAGGGACTGCGATCTGGGACGGCCACGATGATATTTATGCGGAGATCGTGGCGGAAGGGGATCAATCAGGAAACTTTATCCGGAAGTATGAACGGATTGAAGGGACGCTGCCCGAAATGGAGAAGACCGGACATCACGGCTGCCTGGAAAATATGTTTCATGCTCTCGGAGCCGGCATCAAGCCGGAGACGGATTGCAGCGACAACGTCTTCAGCATGGCGATGGTGCTGGCTGCATTGGAGAGTGCCAAGACGGGACGGAAAGTCTTGATATCGGAGTTCATGAAGGGTTGAAGGGAACGAGTGAGTAATCTTTCGACATTTTGATACAACTTTGGTCTTGGCTGGACGGTAGCCTGCTCTTGCAGGTGTAGTTGGGGACGAAAGCAAATAGGGTAAATGAAGCCGCGGATTCGCGGCTTTTTTTGTTTTAAGTACCGTGTAGAGAAGATTAGACTGTACCTGCCTTTTCGGTGCGAATGATCCATGAAGCAGGAAGAATGAAAAAGGTATCATTCCAGTGGTCCTTCCTTCGAAGACACCCCTCTTCCAGAGAGGGACAAAGCCGTGCTACAATATAGCACAAGCATAAGTAAAACGCTTAACCTGGAAGAGAAAGGAATGACCTCTTTGCAGCAAAACTGGTACCGCAAGCTGCTTCTTTCCTATTTTCCCATTTTCCTTATTACCATTACAATCATCGTGTTTCTTTCTTTCATCATGTTTAATGAGGCCTCACGCGAAGAGGCAGCCAAAGCAAACGGGATTTCCACAAGGTTTATTATGGAAGACCTGGACCGCTCCATCCATGCCATTGAGATGAACGTGCTGAACGAAGTGGAGACGAGTTCCCTATACTCAAGCTATCTGTTCAGTACCCCGTCATCCGACCAAAATCTGATGTACTCGCTGGTGAAACGACTTCGCGTGCTGCAAACGGACAGCGACATGATTGAATCGGTCTATTTGTACCGTCATTCGGATCAGTCCGTGTTGACCACCAGCGGACAGAGCTCCCTCTCGTCGTTCCCGGACCGTTCATTTATCGAGCACGCCGTGAAGGACCACGATTATCGGGGCTGGTCGGCCGTACGCTCCATGACGGGTCTCGGGGAGAACGAACCGAAGCAGGTCATCTCCATGTACAAAAATTTGCCGCTTCCCTTCGGAAGCCAGGGGCTGCTGGTGATAAACGTCAGCATGTACCGGTTGGAGCAGATGATTAATCCGATGATAAATGACAGCGTTTCCTTTTTGAATATTCTGGATTCCAGCGGGGAGCTGATCTTTGAAGCATCCCAGACGGGAGAGGATAACCGGGCCAAAGAAGGCAAGGTGCTGACAACGCTGCAATCGGAACAGCTGGGCTGGACTTTTGAAAGCGGTCTCCGTGCGGGCCAGCTCTATGCCTGGGTGTCCGTCGTATCCTATATCTGGGTCGTTATCGGCTTCGTGACTGTGGTGCTTGCCGTTATTTACATCATTTATATTAGCAGGCGGAATTATCAGCCGATCAAAGCCATAATGAACCGCATAGAATCCATTCAGCTGAACATGCCGCAGGCGGCCAAGGATGAATTATCCGTGATCGACAGCGCGCTTGAAAGCCTGATCAACAGGTCCATGGATTATGACAAAAAGCAGGACGAGAATCTCCAGCTTCAGCGCAGTCAGCTGTTTATGGACCTGATCGGCGGGCAGAAGCACGAAGAGGAGCTGCAATCCCGGATGAGCGAGCTGACCCCGATGACCCTGCCGGAGCAACTGGAGGGCTACGTTATGATGCTCGGTGAAATCAATGATTACAGCGGCTTTCAGGATGTTCATACCGCTCGGGACCAGAACGTGTTGAAGTTTGCCTTGATGAACGTGTTCCAGGAGCTTTCACGTAATGCCGGCTTCAACAGTTGGCTCGAATGGATCTCCGGCAGCCGCGTCGGTATTCTGATCGCGCTGCCGGAGGTAAAAGATGAGACTCGTCCGGCCCTGATTCATGCTGCCGAGGAATGCCGCGGCTGGGTTGAGGACAAGCTTCGCCTGCCTTTGAGCTTCGGGCTAGGCAGCACGGTCACCGGGCTTCATGAGGTCGGGGCCTCGTACCGCTCCGCCTCGGAGGCGCTCGGCCATAGACTGGTGATGGGGGATCATGGCGTCCTGGTTGGCGATGAGCTGTCCAAGGAGGATTTAAGTCACCTGCTTCCTTATCTGACGGAAATTTCAGAGCTGGTCAAGGACTTTCGCTTAAATAACGATGGCTGGAGAACCCGTCTGCAGGATATGTTCGTTTCGTTCAAGGAGGAGCGGCTGAAGGATGATATCATCCGTTCTCTGGTCAACAGCATGCTTCAGCTGCTGTCCCGGGAGGTTGGGGTGTTATCCGGCGAGCTGCGGAATCAGCTTTCGGAGAGCAAAGACCATATGCTGGCGGGAGCAGCGACCCTGGAGGAGCTGCAGAGCAGGATCGGCGATCAGTTAACGGAAACTTACCGTACTTACGTTGCGCTTAGCGAAACCAAAAGCTACCGGGCCATGATCAGCGAGATGAAGCACTATATCGAAGAGCATTTTGAAGATCCGGATTTGTCCCTGAAGCATCTTAGCGACCGTTTTCAGATTTCCGGCAAATACGCAAGCTATCTGTTTAAGATGGAATACGATATGAAGTTCGTTGATTTCCTGGTTCAGCTGCGGATGAAGCGGGCGGAGGAGCTTCTGGCGGAGACCGAGTTCTCCATACAGGAGATTGCGGAGAAAATCGGGTATGCAAACGCCATAACGTTCGGGCGGGTGTTCAAACGGACGGCCGGTGTGACGCCGGGAGATTACCGCAAGCTGAAGATGAAGCCGTCTTCTGGTATGGAGCCGGGATCTTAAATCAGCGGCTCGGATTGCGAAAGCAGTTTATGACTATAGTTTATCAAGAAGCGGGTGCAGAGATTTCCGACTAGGAGCAGCACCCGTTTCGTATTTCCGCAAAATTACGGCATGTTTCAAACCAGGACATCATCTGGCGAGATATTCCACGTAAGGATCAAACCATGCATGCAGCAAGGCTTTAAGGCGGTCGTGTGAAAACAGTTTATGATACGAAAATAGTCATTGCTAAACGGAGGAACCTTGTAACCATGCGGGTTCTGTCGATTGGAATTTGGTTTATTGTCATTCCCGGGCCTCTGAGGCATACTGAGGACACCCAAGAGGTTAAGCGCTTACATGAATGGATCCCAAAGCAGCGCAGGGATGCAGCCGCAGGATATATTCAATTAAAAGAACGGCGCGAACGTCAGGGCAATTATCCAAATAAGAAAAGGGGATGTAACTATGGCGGCAAGCAAGAAAAAATGGGGCAAGCTCGCAAAGCTCTCGCTCGTCATGCTGTTGGCCGGAACGGTCGTATTATCCGGTTGTTCATCAGACTCGGGCAGCAGCACCAATACCTCAAGCGGAAGCGGAGATGCCGGCTCTAATGACGGCAAGCAGGTCACGCTGAAGGTTGAAATTTTTGACCGCGGCAATACACCGAAGCCATACACCATAACCGACAGCTACCTAACGAGATACATCCAGGACAACTTTGGAACTCCTAACAACATTAAAATGGAATTCGTACCGGTACCCCGTTCGGAGGAAATCAAGAAGCTGAACGTTCTGATGGCCAGCGGCGGCAACGTGCCGGATATCGTTTTTACGTACGATACCCCGACCTTCAATCGCTACGCGGAGCAGGGCGGATTGACGGAACTAACCGATCTGATCAACGAGCACGGTCCGAACCTGAAGGAATTTCTCGATGAGGACGCGATGAGTTACGGCCAGTACATGGGCAAACAGTTTGCCGTTCCTGGCAAGCGGGCTTTCCTGGGTAAGTATTCTTCCTTTATTCGTACCGACTGGTTAGAGAAGCTCGGCATGGACGTGCCACAAACCACGGATGAGCTGTACGAGGTCTTGAAAGCTTTTAAAGAAAAGGATCCGGGCGAAACCGGTGGCAAGGTCATTCCTTTTGGCATGACAATCGAACCGGCTCAATACGATCCGTTAATCTGGTCCTTTATCCAGCCGACCACGGAAGAACAGAAGTACACGCAGCTCCAAAAGCTCGGGGCCAATGACTATCCGACCCTGCTTCCCGGCTTCAAGGATGCGCTTCAATTCTTCAACAAGCTGTATAATGAGGGGCTGATCAGCCGTGACTTCAGTTTGGACGAAGACAAGAAGCAGTTGACCCAGGATGTAACTAATGGTCTCACTGGCTTCCTGACAGAGGATTATCCGAACTTGTACTACGCGGACGGAACCTATGATACGCTGCTGAAAAACCAGCCGGATGCCAAACTGGAACCGATCGATCCATTCACCAACTCCGAAGGCAAGCGCGCGAAACCTGAATATGCGCCAAACGGCATGTATATCATGATTCCGAAAACAAGCAGCCATGCTGTAGAAGCGATTAAATACCTGAACTGGATGGCGGATCCTGACAATCTGCTGGCTCTGCAAAACGGCGTGGAAGGCGAAAACTATGAAATGGTGGACGGCATTCCCGTCATGAAGACCGACGCTCCTCAAGATGTGATTGATCGTCTTTACAACTCCGGCGACATTGCCATTATCGCTAACGGCAACTTTGTAGGTGACGAGGCACAGAACCGAGAGAAGCTGACGACCAACTTCCCGGAGAAGTTCCAGGATCTGCACCGCAAGGCCGTTGAGATTGCGGCAACGGATACGTTTAAGCCGGTCAACTTTGACCGACCGATCGAAGCTGAGGCGAAATACGGCACGAACCTCCAAGCTAAATATGAAGAGATGATCGTCAAGACGGCGATGGCGAAACCGGAAGACTTCGAGAAAGTGTTCGAAGCTACCATGAAGGATTATATGGTCAGCGGCGGCCAAGCGATTCTTGATGAGCGGACCAAGGTTTATCAGGAAATGCAATCCGAATAGAGGCAATCCGCAGCGGGACAAGGGAAAGGACGGCTATATACAAGAGGCCGTCCCCTCGCTCCCGGCGTCATGAGCAAGGAGAGGATGATTCAGATGAGAGGAACCGTTTACCTGCGCCGGTACTGGCAACTATATGCACTGCTTGTTCTGCCTTTGGTCTACTTTATCATTTTCAAATACGGCCCGATGTGGGGCGTTCAGATTGCTTTTAAGGATTTCAATTTCTTTGAGGGTATAACCGGAAGCGAATGGATTGGACTGGATGCCTTCCGAGAAGTCTTCCAGACACAGGACTTTTATAAAACACTGCGTAACACACTGATGCTTAATCTGCTGGACCTCATGGTTTCATTTCCGGCCCCGTTGATTCTGGCCATTATGCTGCATGAACTCCGAATCCGATGGTTCAAACGTTTATCCCAAACGATATTGTATATTCCCCATTTTATTTCATGGGTTATTATAGGCGGCATTGTATACCAGGTGTTTGGCACGCAATCGGGCATGATCAACAACATGCTGATGGCGCTCGGTTTTGAATCGGTACCTTTTCTAACAGAAAAAAATACGTGGCTCATCACCTACCTGGCGACGGGTGTGTGGCAGAGCGCAGGCTGGGGAACCATTCTCTATCTGGCTGCCCTAACCGGCATTAACAAGGAGCTGTTTGAAGCGGCGGAAGTGGACGGCGCGGGCAGGTTCAAGCGAATCTGGTATATCACGCTGCCGGGCCTGAAGACGACGGTCGTTACACTGCTTATCATCAATCTCGGAAATATGATCTCGATCGGCTTTGACCGTCCGTTTGTCATTGGCAATAAAGCGGTCATGGATTACTCCGACGTGCTGAGTACCTATGTCTACCGTACGGGTCTGGAATCCGGGCAGTATACACTTGCGACGGTGGTTGGCCTGTTCCAGGCTGTTGTTGGCTTGATCTTTATCCTTGGTGCCAACTATGCATCCAAAAAACTGACAGACGAGTCCATCATTTAACGTTGTTGCAGAAAGGAGTATCACACATGAGCGAGCGAGCGTCGAACCGCGTTTTTGATACCGTCAACATGATCCTGCTTACGGTTTTTGTCCTTCTGTGTTTGGCCCCTTTTTTCCATATTATCGCCATTTCTTTCAGCTCGAACCGTGCGGTAACGTCCGGTGACGTGACGTTGTTTCCGGTGGAGTTCAGCCTTCAGGCTTACAAATCCGTATTCTCCGATTCCAGCATGATCCGGTCACTTGGCTTCACCATCACGCTGACTTTGCTGACAACGGTGCTGTGCATGATCATGACCATCATTGCCGCTTATCCGCTGACGAAAAAGAAGCTGAAAGGCCGCAAGATCTTCATGTTTATCATCATTGTGACCATGTTCTTCAGCGGAGGCATTATCCCGGAATATATTCTCGTGAAAGACCTGAATTTACTGAATACGATTTGGGCCCTCGTTCTTCCGGGACTGATCAGTCCGTTCTATCTGATTATCCTGATCTCGTTCTTTAATGGAATTCCGGAAAGCCTGGAGGAAGCGGCTGAGATTGACGGCACAAGTCAGATCGGAACGATGCTTCGGATTATTCTGCCGCTGTCCTTGCCGGTCATAGCGACACTAAGCTTGTTCTATGCGGTCGGGCGCTGGAACGGGTTTCAGGATACGCTGCTGTACATTACAAGCGAAGAGCTGTATCCGCTCCAGTTGAAGCTGTATCAATTGGTACAGAACAATATGATTACGGATCTGACCCGCAACGAGGGACCCGCAGCGGGTGTCAGAGCAACCACGGAAAGCCTGAAAGCGGCGAGCGTCGTATTTGCCACGGTGCCGATTCTCATCGTGTACCCATGGCTGCAGCGTTACTTCGTCAGCGGCGTGATGCTGGGCGCCGTGAAGGGCTAAGGACGACGGATATCAGGAGGATCGTATATGTATAACAGGGTTTTTGAAGTAAATGACAGCTGGGTTCGGGAGGGGATGGACCGTCAGATTATGGAGCAGGGGCACCGCTGGTTCGGCGGGGTTCGTACCGTCGAAAACGGTTTGCCTTCGCCTAACCATAACAGCGGGACACCGACCGCCATGGCGATCTGGGCTGCCGCGCTTTGCAATCCGGCATCCGACTATTACCGCAGCAGGGAGCTGGCGCGCAGATTAACGCTTGCGGCGCGTTATATGCTGGAGGCTCAGCACAGCGACGGTACGATCTCGCCGGGCTGGACCAATTTTCATTCTCCTCCGGATACCGCCTTCGTCGTGGTTGGTTACGCGCAAGCGGCGCAGCTGCTTCTGGCTGACGGTTGGGTGGAGCTGAAAGGAGCGGCTGCGGATATGCTGCTGTTTCTGGAACGCACCTTGCCTGCGCTGATCACCGGAGGCTGCCACACGCCGAACCATCGGTGGGTGATCTGTGCGGCTTTGGGGTTCTTGAATGAGCTGTTTGATTCGCCAGATGCCCTGAAGCGGGCGGAAGCGTGGCTCTCAGAAGGTATGGATGCCACGGGCGACGGGGAATGGACCGAGCGCAGCAACGGGATATATAACGTCGTCAGCGATGTCATGCTGATTCATGCGGCCAGGCTGCTGAAGCGGCCGGAGCTTCTGGTACCGGTCCGGGCCAATCTGAAGATGATGTCCTATCTGGTTCATCCTGACGGGGAGATCGTCACGGAATATTCCGGGCGGCAGGATTTTGGTCAAAGCTTCGATATGTCGGGATATTTCCTGCCGTGTCTGATGATGGCTTCCCTAGACCACGACCCGGTATTTCAAGGTATGGCGGAACAGTCGCTGTCTCTGCTGAAACATCCCGGCGGAGCACCAACCAACGCAGCCGTTCGGCTGCTCTTGGATCCGGGGCTAAAGCGTCAGGGTGCAGAGACAACGCCGATGCCGGACCATTACAGGGTCGTGCTGAACGCGGATTTTCCAAGGGATCGTTACTTGTCCGGATTTGCGGGTGCCGGCCATCACGGTGTCATCCGTTACAGCCGGATGCACACGGATTTTGGCGCTCCGGTTGCGCGAATCCGTGAAGGACATACCAGCGTGACCGTAAGCACGGAGATGTCTTCCTTCTTTTCTATTCGTCATGGAGCGGCTCGTCTGCTGGGCGTGCAGTTCGCTTCCTATTTCGACCCGGGCTTTGTCAAGATGAGCCGGCTGGCGACGCTGGAGAATGGATATCGGCTATCCGGCGAACAGGAAAAGGGCTACAACGGACCGGTGCCGGAAGCAGATTTGCCTGCAAGTGCCAAGGCAGACATCAGCCCTTGGTATCTGCTGCCGCATCACTGCCGTCCGCAGACGCATGTCCAGCGGCACAAGGTGGAGGTGGATGTGGTAGAAGCGAGCGATGGCTGGAAGCTGGTTGTTTCGTCGACGGAGCCGGAGGAGGTCGTGTCGCAGATCTCGCTCATTTTTCCGGCAGCCGGAACCCTTAACGGCGGAGAGCTTGCTCCCGCCGGCGTGGATGCCCAGTTCTGGATGGAAGGGAGCATCCGTTACGAAATGGACGGCGATTGGATGGAAATCAGCGGCGCTGGATTTCAGCACACGGCGGCGGGCGTCCGGGAGGCAGCATATCCGCTCGGCTTCCGAACGCTGCTGCTGAATATGGTGACCCCTTTTGTGAAGGAGATTCATATTAAGCTTTCTCCAGCGGTAGAACACGCTCGAACGGAAGGGGGCGTATCTTCATGACAAGCTATATCGAAGCCCGGGAAAGCATCCGGTATTGGATGGGCGATGATGATGCCGGCATGCTGAAGACCATTGCCGGCCGCTACATCGGGGCAAACCCGGAAATTCCGTTTGCGCTGCGGTCGTTCGCCGAAACGGGCATTCTTCAGACAGAGGAAGGATATTATGATTTGGACTTCGGTGAACGGTTCCGGAATGCGAAGCAGGGGGATGCCGCTTATGCGCTCGGTCTGGTATGGAGCGACGATGAGCGTTCGATTGACGCCGGGATCATGCCGTTCAGCCCCGTACGCTTCTATCTGAACGATCAGCTGATGTACCGCTCGGGAGCCGAGGACGAGATGAAGCCGGATGCCAAGATCGTCATTTCGCTTGTTCTGAAACCCGGCTGGAATACGCTGCTGATCGAGGCGCGTTGGACCGAAGCTGGCTTTGGCTGCCGTTTTGGCGCCCAGGAGGGCAAGGTCAGAATTCTGCAGGTGCTGTCCCCTTTTACGAACCGGAAGGAAGCAGCCGGCTGGGTTTACGCCGGACCCTTGGCTGCCGGCATGTTCGGCGAAAGCGGCATCTTTCCGAATGCGCACGGAACAGAAGACGAGACCGGTGTTCGCTGGCTCCCGATTACAGGCTGGAGCGAGGAAGAAGCGGCGAAGCCGAATTTTGAGCGATTATTCGGACTGCCTGAGCTTCAGGCAGCAGGCTATGCCTGGAGCCGGCTGAATGTGCCGGCAGGCGTTGACCATGTTGTGCTTAGAGGCCGCGCTCTGGGGCGGACCGAGATATGGATCGGCGGGCAGCCTGTACTGGACACTCAAGAGGGAGGCGACTTTGGCTGCGAGCTTCCTGCTGCGGCCTGCCGAGGGGATCTTCTCGTGCGCAGCTGCCGAGGGCCGTCCGGCTGGGGATTTGAGCTTGAGGCCTACAGTTCAGAGAATGTACTGGGGTTTGTCCTTCCGGTTCCGGTACAGGGCGCACCCTCTCCTTGGCTGTTTGCGGGGCCTCTGGCTGACGAGAAGGAGGAAACGCCGGAGGAGGTGTGCTCGGTCAAAAGGCTGTTCCCGCGCGCGGATGGCCGCGGTTTGATTGGCTGGTCCCTGGATGCGCCGGGGCGCCGGGTCAGGCCGTTTTATGAGAATGCGATGCTGAGCAATAAATGGACCTCCGGCTCTGCTAGCAATTTCGGGCGCTGGGATTATCCGCTTGGGGTGACGATGTATGGCCTGCTTCAGACGTCGCGAGTTCTGAAGCGGCCGGATATGGCGGAATATGCCCGCGCGCATATCGACATCTGTACTTCATGGTACGAATACGCCGTTTGGGACCGGGATACGTATGGATTTCCGTCCGTTAACCATCAGCTGGTGCTGATCAAAATGCTGGACAACTGCGGTTCCTTCGGCTCCGCGATGCTGGAAGCCTACATGGAAAGCGGCAATCCGGACGGTCTGAATGTGGCAGAAGGTATAGCGGACTTTATGACGAACCGCCTGGAACGCCGGGAGGACGGTGCATTCTACCGTCTCTGCATATCGGAGTACTCTGCGGATACGATGTGGGCGGATGATCTGTACATGAGCACGCCGTTCTTGTCGCGGTATGCCATGATTACAGGCGATTCCTCTTATCTGGATGACGCGGCCCACCAGTTTCTGAGGTATCGGGAATACCTGTTTATGCCGGAGGAAGGCGTGATGAGCCACGTGTTTGACTTCAAATACGGGAAGGCAACCCGAATTCCTTGGGGACGTGGAAACGGCTGGAGCCTGTTCTCCTTGTCCGAACTGCTTGAACGCCTGCCGGAGGATCATAAGGATCGGCCGGCCCTGATTGAATTTTTCTGCGAGCTGTGTGCCGGGATCGCTTCCTACCAGGGAGAATCGGGACTGTGGAGGCAGGTCATCATCGATCCGGATGCTTATGAAGAGGCTTCATGCACGGCCATGTTCACCTATGCCTTTGCTAGAGGTGTGCGGTTCGGCTGGCTGGAGAATCCCGCGCCGTTCGCCGATGCCGCCATTCGGGCATGGCAGGGGCTGACCGGAAAAGCCATCGACCGCCGCGGCAGCGTGCACGGGGTATGCAGCGGGTCCCGATATTCCTTTACCGGGGATTATTACAAGCATGATCTGCTCACGGTGGTGAATGACAATCACGGGACCGGCATCATGATGCTGGCGGGCGTGGAAATCATAAAATTGAAAGGCATGCTGGGCGGCCAGTAAGGCATACACTTTCTGTAAAGCGCTTAACCACTCGTTGGTTAAGCGCCTCGATCCAACAGGTTAAGCGCTTAATTCACATTAAGCTTTATCCATAGGATGCAACGACAATGAAAAGCTGAAAAGGAGATGAACCGGTTGACGACGACACGATTAACGATGGCGCAAGCACTGCTGAAGTTTTTGGATGCACAGTATATTTCTGTTGATGGAGTGGAGACGAAATTCGTGCACGGGGTGATGGGGATATTCGGACACGGGAATGTAACCGGTGTTGGTGAGGCCTTGGAACGAAGCCCGGGAGACCTGGTTTATGTTCAGGGCAAAAACGAACAGGGTATGGTGCATACCGCCGCGGCATACGCAAAGCAAAAAAACCGTCGGCAGATATGGGCCTGCACCTCGTCCATCGGACCCGGTGCGCTCAATATGGTCACCGCCGCAGCTACGGCAACGGTAAACCGCATCCCGGTACTGCTGCTGCCTGGTGACAACTTTGCCTGCCGCCAGCCTGATCCGGTGCTGCAGCAGATTGAGGCCCCGTCGGATTACACCGTGTCGGCCGCAGATGCATTCAAGCCGGTGAGCCGGTATTGGGACCGGATTTCCCGGCCGGAGCAGCTTATCGCGGCCGTCCGGCAGGCGATCCGGGTGCTGACCGATCCGGCGGAGACGGGGGCGGTTACGTTGGCACTGCCTCAGGATGTGCAGGCCGAGGCGTACGAATATCCGGATTCGCTGTTTGATAAAACGGTACACGTCATCGACCGCCGCCCGCCGTCGGCCGAAGGACTGAAGCGTGCGGCGGAACGGATTGCAGCCAGCAAGCGTCCGCTCATCATTGCCGGAGGAGGCGTGCACTACAGCGAAGCTGCCAAGGATCTGGCTGCATTTGCGGAAGCTTTCGGCATCCCGGTTGCTGAAACGCAGGCCGGGAAAAGCGCGCTTTCCTGGAAACACCCTCTGAACCTCGGCGCTATGGGCGTAACGGGCTCACTGGCGGCGAATCGCGTCGCGGCGTCTGCTGATCTGATTATCGGCGTCGGCACCCGGTATTCGGACTTTACAACTTCCTCCAAATGGGCGTTTCAAAGGGAGGACGTATCGTTCCTGAACCTGAATGTCAACAGCGCAGACGGCGCCAAGCTCGGCGGCGAAGCACTGATTGCCGATGCGAAGGAAGGGTTGAAAGCGCTGCATCAGAAGCTGTCTCGAGACGGCTATCAAGCGGGTTACGAAGATAGCGAGCTTGCCAGTTTGAAAGCGGAGTGGGACTGCGAGGTGGACCGCTTGTACGCTGCCGAGCATCCGGACGGCTTGTCGCAGACGAGAGCCCTTGGCGTTATCAATGAGGTCATCTCCCCATCTTCCGTCATCGTCTGTGCGGCAGGCAGTCTGCCGGGAGACCTGCACCGGTTATGGAGACCTTCCGAACCGAAGACGTACCACATGGAGTATGGCTTCTCCTGCATGGGGTACGAGGTGAGCGGGGCCTTGGGTGCAGCCCTCGCGGAGCCGGACCGTGAAGTCTATGCGCTGGTTGGCGACGGCAGTTACCTGATGATGCACTCGGAGCTGGTCACCAGCTTGCAGGAAGGGCGGAAGATAACGATTTTGCTGTTCGACAACCACGGTTTCCAATGCATTCATAATCTGCAGCGGAGCAACGGCAGCGACGGGTTCGGCAATGAGTTCCGACGCCGCGAAGAGAGGACTGGCCGCTTGACCGGAGCGTACCTCCCGATTGATTTTGCCGCGCACGCGCGTGCGCTCGGCGCTAAAGCCTACAAGGCCAACACGCCGGAGGCACTGCATGAAGCGCTGCTCTTGGCGCAGAAGGAAAACGTGACGACGCTGATCGAGATTCCGGTCGTTCCGGGAACGAACACCGACGGTTATGAGTCCTGGTGGCGCGTAGAGGTGCCGGAGGTGTCGGCCTCAAGCAAGGTGACCGAAGCGCAGCGCCAGATGGCGGCCCGAAGCAAGGAAGCAAGGCCCTACTAGCGGCTGGAGCAGGTGCCATACTATTTGGCCCGGAGCAAAGAAGCAAACCTCTACCAAACAAAGCAAAGGAGCGATGGTCATGAGTGACAGGCTGTTCAAGCTAGGGATTCATCCGATTAACTGGGTCGGCGAGGACGTTAGGGAGCATGGAGACGACACGACATTTGAGATGATTGTGAATGATATTGCGGCTTTGGGTCTGACAGGCACGGAGATGGGAAGGAAGTTCCCCAAGGATCAGGCAGTGTTGAAACGGGAGCTGGATGCGCGCGGCATTCAGCTGGTCTCCCAGTGGAAGTCGGTGCTGTTCTCCGATCCCGACTATCGCAAGCAGGAGCTGGAGGATTACCGACGGCACGCGGAGTTTCTGGCTGGGTTCGGCAGCAAGGTCATCAGCACGGCGGAGGTCGGGGGATCGCTGCACTTCGATCCCCGCCGGACGCCGAATGAGAGCATCGTTCTCCGTCTGGATGACGCCGGATGGGAAAGCATGGCGGAAGGACTGAACCAGGCTGGAGAGATTGCGGCAAGCTACGGCATGAAGCTGGCTTATCATCATCATGGCGGCACGGTTGTGGAGCAGCCGTACGAGATCGACCGGCTGATGTCCATGACGGACCCTTCGCTGGTGTCTCTCCTGTACGACACCGGTCATGCCTATTACGGAGGAAACGACCCGCTGGAGCTGTTACGCAAGCATTATGACCGGATCGCGTATATCCATCTGAAGGATATCCGGCTTGATGTGCTGGAACAGGCGCGCCTCGACAACTGCGATTTCGTAAGCTGCATCCGCAGGGGCGTGTTTACGGTTCCTGGCGATGGATGCATCGATTTTGCGCCGATTATCGGAGAGCTTGTTGATCGCGGCTATGACGGCTGGGCGATGCTGGAGGGTGAGCAGGATCCTGCGCTTCATCCGGCCAAGGAGTATGCTCAACGGGCGATTGAATACCTGGACGGCCTGGAGGACCTGACGAAGATGCAGGGCTGAAGACCAAGGCTCGAGGGTCGAGCCAGGCTCAAGGCGATGCGACTGAGTTCGAGGGTGGAATCGTAACATACTTATCGGACAAAAGTAAACTCATTCAAGTGCGGGCGGATCAAGCTGGGAGTGTCTACCGGTTGGAAGTATTTCTGAACTGTAAGTATTACGAGAGCTGCAAGTGATTACGGCCATTGGCGAACGGAGTCATGAAGTCATATGAATGCTCAGCCGCGGCTGATCTGATCAAGGAGGTTTATCCATGAGTGAAATCACGTTCAATAACGCAAAACCGATGGATTTTGTGGCAGTAGGGAGGCTGTGCATCGACCTGAATGCCAATGAGATTAACCGGCCGATGGAGGAAACGACCACGTTTACCAAATATGTCGGAGGATCACCCGCCAATATCTGTATCGGGATGGCGCGTTTGGGCCTGAATACAGGCTTCATCGGCAAGGTGGCAGACGATCAGATGGGGCGTTTTATTACAAAGTACCTCGAAGATAACCGGATTGCAACGAAGGGCGTGACAATCGATCGTACGGGAGCCGTAACGGGTCTGGCCTTTACCGAGATCAAGAGCCCGACCGACTGCAGCATTCTGATGTACCGCGACAACGCCGCGGATTTGCTGCTGGAGACGGGAGATGTGAGCGAGGAGCTGATCGCATCCGCCAAAATGGTACTGATCTCCGGCACCGCGCTCGCGGCCAGTCCTTCCCGGGAGGCCGTGTTTCTGGCTCTGGACTATGCCAAGCGCCACGGCGCCGTGATCGCGTTTGACCTCGATTACCGTCCGTACACATGGAAATCCCCGCAGGAGACGGCAACCTATTACAATTTAGCGGCGGAAACATGCGACATTATTCTCGGCACGCGCGAAGAGTTTGACATGATGGAGCAGTTCGGGGGCAATCCGGAGCGCAGCGATCGCATCACGGCGGCCAAATGGTTTGATTATAACGCCAAGATCGTGATTATCAAGCACGGCAAGGAAGGCTCCATCGCATATACCCCAGGCGGTGCCAGCCATACGGCTCGGAGCTTTCCGGCGAAGGTCATCAAGACGTTCGGGGCGGGGGATTCATACGCTGCCGGCTTTCTGTACGGCCTGATGCAGGGCTGGACCGTCGAGCGCTGCATGGAATTCGGCAGTGCGGCGGCTAGCATCGTCATCTCCAGCCACAGCTGCTCCGATGCGATGCCGACGAGCACGGCGGTTCACGATTATATCGAGCGCTGCAAGCGAGGCGAGATTACTGCCAATTCCTGAGTTTAGTCCATGGTTAGGATTTTATTGAGTTTTGTCATCACTGATATTTCGTGTTCTTAAGATTTCGCGTACTTAGGTTTTCGTGTTTAGAGATTAGACCTGTTTTTGAGATTCCCCATGTTCGTGAGACTACACACTTTCATTAGATTTCACCTATTCTTGTAATTTTGCCAATTCATCTTTTCTTACAGAGCAGAGTTTTCATTTTGTCAATGCTCGCAGATCCAATCGAAAGGGGCAAAACAGCCATGACGCAAACCCTGAGCAATTATATCGGGGGACAATTCGTTCCATCCCGATCCGAAACAACCGATCCCGTATACAATCCGGCAACGGAAGAGATTCTTGCTTACGTCCCGTTATCCACGAAAGAGGAAGTGGATGAGGCCGTGCAGGCAGCCGCCAAAGCGGGGCGTGCCTGGGCCAAGACGGCCGTTCCTCGCCGCGCGCGCATTCTGTTTAAGTATCAACAGCTGCTGGTGGAGCATTGGGAGGAGCTGGCGCGCCTGATTACGGCGGAGAACGGCAAAAGCTATGCAGAAGCCTACGGCGAAGTACAGCGCGGCATCGAATGCGTGGAGTTTGCCGCCGGTGCGCCTACGCTGATGATGGGCAAGCAGCTTCCCGACATCGCCACCAACCTGGAGTCCGGCATGTACCGGTATCCGATCGGCGTAGTGGCGGGAATCACACCGTTTAACTTCCCGATGATGGTACCGTGCTGGATGTTCCCGCTCGCCATCGCTTGCGGCAATGCGTTCGTGCTGAAGCCGTCGGAGCGCACGCCGCTCTTGGCACAGCGTCTGGCGGAGCTGTTCGCCGAAGCCGGTCTGCCGGACGGCGTCCTGAACGTCGTTCACGGCGCGCATGATGTGGTCAACGGCATTCTGGAACATCCCGGCATCGCTGCCGTATCCTTCGTTGGCTCCCAGCCGGTGGCGGAGTACGTGTACAAAACCGCTTCTTCCCACGGCAAGCGCGTGCAGGCTTTGGCGGGGGCGAAGAATCACAGCATCGTGATGCCGACTGCCGACTTGGATGGGGCCGTGACCCAGATCGTCAGCGCGGCCTTCGGTTCTGCCGGCGAGCGCTGTATGGCCTGCTCCGTCGTCGTGGCAGTGGGCGACGTGGCGGAACCGCTGATGGAGAAGCTGAAGCAGGCGGCCGATGAGATTACCATCGGCAATGGAGCGGACGAAGGTGTTTTCCTCGGGCCGGTGATTAGGCAAGCTCACAAGGAGCGCACGATCCGTTATATCGAGGCGGGGGAGCAGGAAGGTGCCAAGCTGGTGCGCGATGGACGAAGCGACGAGGCCGTGAGCGGTGACGGATATTTTGTCGGACCGACGATTTTTGATGAAGTGACCAGCGAGATGAAGATTTGGAAGGACGAAATTTTCGCCCCGGTGCTGTCCGTCATGCGTGCGGAATCGTTGGAGGAAGCGATTGAAATCTCCAACCGCTCGGACTTCGCGAATGGGGCCTGTCTGTTCACGCAGGACGGCAGCGATGTGCGCCAGTTCCGTGAGCATATCGAGGCCGGCATGCTGGGCGTCAACCTTGGCGTTCCTGCGCCGATGGCATTCTTTCCGTTCTCCGGCTGGAAAAACTCTTTCTATGGGGATCTGCATGCGAACGGAACGGACGGCGTGGAGTTCTATACCCGAAAGAAGATGGTGACGGCGCGCTGGTAGCCCTTAAGCAGAGGAGACGTTCATATGAAAACCATTAAAATCGGAATCATCGGTGCCGGACGAATCGGCAAAATTCATGCGGATCATCTGCTGGGCATGCCCGGCGCGGAAATTGCGGCCATCGGCGACTTGTTCGCAGGCGACGAGCTGCAGGCCTGGGCCGTGGAACGCGGCATTCCTATGGTTACCACTAATAGTAACGATATCATGGAGCATCCGGATATCGATGCCGTGTTGATCTGCTCCTCGACGGATACGCATGTCCCGCTGATCAAGCAGGCCGCGGCGAACGGCAAGCATATTTTCTGCGAGAAGCCGGTCAGCATGAGCGTGGATCAGACCCGCGAGGCGCTGGCGGCCGTGAAAGCGGCCGGTGTAAGTCTGCAGATCGGCTTCAATCGCCGGTTTGACCACAACTTCAGCCGGGTACGGGAGATTGTGTCCGAGGGAAGAATCGGGAAACCGCATCTGATCAAGATCACCTCGCGCGATCCAAACCCGCCGCATCCGGATTACATTAAAGTGTCCGGCGGGCTGTTTATGGATATGGCCATTCATGATTTTGACATCGCTCGTTATCTATCGGGCAGCGAGGTCGTCGAAGTGTACGCCCAGGGAGCGGTATTGGTGGACCCTGCTATCGGGGAGCTGGGCGACATCGACACCGCCCTCACAACGCTGCGGTTTGAAAGCGGTGCGCTTGGCGTCATCGACAACAGCCGCAAGGCCGTCTACGGTTATGATCAGCGGATCGAGGTGTTTGGCTCCGGAGGCAGCGTATCCGCCGATAACGACTATCCAAGCACCGCTGTTATCAGCGGTCCGGAAGGCGTCACCCGCGATAAACCGCTGTATTTCTTCCTGGAGCGGTACAAGGAAGCGTACATGAACGAGACACGGCAATTTATCGACAGCTTGCAAAACGGGACGCCGGTGCCGGTCAGCGGCCATGACGGCCTTCAGGCGGAACTGATCGCCCTGGCGGCTAAGCGCTCGCTGCAGCAAGGCCGACCGGTAAAGCTGGCCGAGCTGACCACCGGCATATCGGCAGGCTAAACCCGAAAAAGGGTGTAATGGGTAGCCGTCGGAACTTCACCATTTCCAGAGCAGAACCATAAAGGAGGAACACCATGCCGAACTTAATTGTACCCATTACGAAGCCGGACCTGGACGGGCGCGTGCTATCCATTACGCCGCAAAGCGCAGGCTGGGTATATGTGGGCTTTGAAGTTTTCCGTTTAAGGGAAGGACAGACGCTGAACCGCGCCACGGGAGATCAGGAAGCAGCTCTTGTTCTGCTGACCGGGCGAGCCGACGTGAAGGCCGGGGGAGAGAGCTGGGACAACATTGGCAAGCGCATGAGCGTGTTTGAGAAGACGCCTCCCTATACGGTTTATGTACCTTCACACAAACAGTACGAGGTCACGGCACGAACCGAGGTGGAACTGGCAGTGTGCCTGGCCCCTGGGAAAGGCACTCATCAGGCCCGACTCATTGCACCGGAGGATGTCGGCGTGGAGAACCGCGGGAGCGGGAGCATGTCGCGTCTGGTGCATAACATTTTGCCGGAGCAAAAGCCGGCGGACAGCCTATTGGTGGTCGAGGTGTTTACGAACGGGGGGAACTGGTCCAGCTACCCACCGCACAAGCATGACCGCGACGAGCTGCCGGAGGAATCGCTGCTGGAGGAAACCTACTACTTCCGGGTTCAGCCGGAGTGCGGTTTTGCCGTGCAGCGGGTTTACACCGATGACCGTTCGCTGGATGAAACGATGGCGGTCAAAGACGGCGAGGCCGTTATGGTGCCCGAAGGCTACCATCCGGTATCCGCGCCTCCCGGGTATGATGTGTATTACTTGAACGTCATGGCGGGGCCGAAGCGAATATGGAAATTCCGCAATGATCCGGATCATGATTGGCTTATGAGATAAAAGTGTCCGAAGGCTGCATTAAGGGTAAGACGGTCTTGCGCTAAATGAGTTGAAAGCTCATAATAAATTGAAATGCCAAAATTAAACAAATGGAGCACAAGGGATGATAAGAGCGACTATTTATGACGTTGCGCGTGAAGCCGGCGTCTCCATTGCTACCGTCTCTCATGTCATGAACGGCAAGGGCAAGATCAGTCGTGAACGGCGTGAGGAGATTCTGGATATCATGCAGCGCCTGAATTATCGACCGAACGCGATTGCCTCAGCCCTTGCCGGCAAAAAAACCTATACCCTGGGATTGCTCGTCCCCGACATCTCCAACCCGTTTTTCGCCGAGATTGCACGCTCGGTCGAGGATCATGGGCATCAGCTTGGATACAGCGTGATCATCTGCAGCACGGACAACCAGGAAGAGAAGGTAAAGCGCTATGTTAGTCTGCTGAGACAAAAGCAGGTGGACGGCGTTATTATCGGTACGGGCATATCCCATGGTGAGCTGCTTAAGCCGCTTCAGGAGCATTCGCTGGCTATAGCGCTTATCGCCCGGGACAATCCGGTACTTGGCGCCAGCAGCGTCCGGGTTCATGATTTGGAAGGGGGGCGTCTGGCTGCCGAGCATCTGCTTTGTCTCGGTCACCGCAGGCTGGCGGTATTAGCCGAGCATGAACGGGTGACGAGCAGCAATGAGCGGGTAAGGGGATTTGTCGAAGCTGCCGCCTCGCTCGGTTTGGGGCCTTCACCCGACTATATTGCAGCCTGTGACCATAAGATCGAGGATGGATATCGCCGAGCCAAAGCTATGCTGGAGCTGGAGGAACGGCCTACGGCGCTGTTTTGCTGCAACGACCTGCTGGCGATCGGCGCCCTTCAGGCGATCCGCGAGCTTGGGCTGCGCGTTCCGGAGGACTGTTCGGTCGTCAGCTTTGACGATACGATCCTGGCCCGGGTAACCGATCCGCCGCTCACCGTTATTGCCCAGCCGATGGAACAGATGGGTCGACTGGCGGTGGATCTTGTGGTCAGGAATCTGTCCAGCCAGGGAGAGCCTGCACAGCGGATTGTGCTCCCTCCGGAGCTGATCATCCGCCGATCCACGGCCCCGCCGCCGGCATAAAATTTTGGGAGATTTATGGTCCACTAAGGAATCATTTTGCACGTGAAACGGGCTGCAGAGTCGTTATAAAGGGGGGGGGGCCGTCTATTTGCTGCTGATCTGCTGAATAACGTCTCTTAAGTCCGTTTTTTATTTAGAACCTCATTCGCTTGCATAAGTTGCTTTAGATCCGAAAGGTACACTTCGAGACACCAATCAGCAACCATTATGGGTCTGAATGATTCGCATGTTTTGAGGTTTTGCGGAACGCTGCGGGTGCCATCCCTTTGTACTTATGAAATGCTTTACTGAAGTGAAATTCATCATGGTACCCGCATGCGTTGGCGATGAACCTCAGCGTATACGACGTGTATGCCAAGTAACGCTCTGCATGCCGCATACGGATGTCGGTCAGGTAGTCCTTGGGAGAAACATGTAGATGCTTCATGAACAGCTTTCGCAAATACGACTCCGAAATGGCATGTCTCTTCGCTAATGCTCCAATATGAAGCGGATCGGCGTAATGGTCCTCGATGTCTGATTTAATCCGTTGGTATGCCTCATATGCGGGCTCTATGAAAGGCGGCTTGTTCTGCTGATGTAATCTGGCGATCAGCCTTAGTAGAAGGGCGCTGCTCTCCAGCTCACTCTCCGTATTCCCGGGAACCCAAGTCGTTGTCAACTCGCTGAAAGCATGGTCCATCCCGATGGCCTTCTCGCCTAGATAATGAGCCATAAATGGGATTTCAAGCCGCTGAACGCTTTGAGGGAACTGCCATTGAGACCGGCAATGATGAAGGCTGCAGCATTCAAACAGCACCATGCTAATGGTAAGAGGAGTTTCCGGCGCGCTCTTCATCCGCATCTGCAGGCCTGGTTCCATGTAAAACAGCATGCCTTGACTTACCGGATATGCTTGATCCGTATGGAAGATCCCGCTGCCTTCATGGATCCAGTAGAAACTGTGCACGGCCGTGTTATTACGGATATCCGACCAATCGGAAGAGGTTGTCTTCCGATTGGTCCAGTTGATCCTTACGACCAAATCTCGTGCTTCATACAATGCAGTTCAGCCTCCCATTCGATAGGCGATATATTAAAAGAATAACTCAGGATCACGATATTCGCTAGAACGCCAGGAGCGATTTTTACATGTTTTGTATCGGCTTTTCTATGGAATACGCTGTTACAATAATCTAGTGTTATACCTATCCGGACTTGGGGGAAACCTCAAAGCCGCATGATGGATAGGAGGAGAAGAGATGCTGCGATTATTTGATACCCACCACATTCGAACGTGCAAGGAACTGGAGGGTTTATGGGAGTTTGCACCGGCAGCCAGCATGGGGGAGCGACCAGCAAGCTACAATGACAAGCTGCCTGTTCCCGGTTGCTGGGAGATGCACCCACACTTTGGGAACTATAGGGGAGTCGGGGTATATCGCAAAATGATCTCGCTGTCTCGGAAAACCAATTTGCGAATCGAATTTAAAGGGGTCAGTCATACGGCACATGTCTATTTCAACGGGGAATTGGCAGTTCGTCATTATAATGCCTATACCGCCTTTGACATGATCATCCCGGAAGTTCAAGCCGGTGAACATGAACTGCTGGTGTACGTGGATAATTCCTTCAACGAAGAATCGGCCCTTCATGTTCCTAATGATTACTATACGTACGGCGGCATCATTCGACCGGTTGCCCTGGAAGAGATAAGCGATTTATACATTGAAAACGTCATGTTCACTCCATATCAACAGGACGGGATTTGGCACGGTTCTTGGAAGGTAGTGATCCGAAACATTGGAAACCTTGTGAAGAAAGGATCACTCCGCGGTACGCTGGCTGAGGTGAAGGAACCGCTCGGAAGCTTTGAAGCGAAGCCAGGCGAGCGGGTCGAAATTATAGCCGCCGTATCCTATCCAGGCATATTGGAATGGTCGCTGGACGACCCGAATTTGTATGTACTGCGAGCGGTACTTGCCGTTGATGATACCGATTGCGATGATTGGCTTGACCGCGTAGGCTTTCGTGAGGTAACCACGCATAACGGGAAAATCCAATTGAACGGCCAGGAGCTCGTATTCAAAGGCGTTAACCGGCATGAGGATCATCCCATGGCCGGTTCCTCGCTTCCGCTGCCACTCATGGTAAAAAAGATCTGGACCTCATTACGGATCTTGGGTGTAACTCCGTTCGAACGAGCCATTATCCGAACGATGAGCGATTTCTCGATCTATGCGATGAACGAGGTATTGCGGTGTGGGAAGAAAATCACGCCCGCGGTTTGAGTCTGGAGCAGATGTTGCACCCGAATTTCGGTTGGCAAAGCGAGCAGGTGACTCGTGAAATGGTGCAGCAGCATTTTAACCATCCGTCCATCCTTATATGGGCCATTCTGAATGAATGCGCCAGTCACACTGAAGAGGGGAGAGCTCACTACGAGAAGCAGCTGACCATCATTCGGGAGCTTGATCCAAGCAGGCCCCGGTCCTTCGCTTCCCATCATCGGGAACAGGAGAAATGTTTTGACTTGGCGGAAATCGTGTCGTTCAATCTCTATCCAGGCTGGTATACCGACGAGAATCCGGGGGAACTGGCGGACCTGGCCAGGGGGTGGGCTGATGCGCTTGGCGGAGAAGGAAAACCCATGATCATAAGTGAATTCGGAGGGGACGGGTTCTACGGATTCCGCAGTCCGAATCGGGAGAAAGGCTCCGAGGAGCGTCAGGCCGATATTATCGCGGGTAATCTGAAGGCATACATGGAGCGTGAATACATTTCCGGCATGTTCATATGGCAATTCAGCGATTGCCGAGTGACGGAAGGGCTTGGCTGGCTGCTGAATCGTTCATGTACGCGGAACAGCAAGGGCATCGTGGATGAATATCGTCGTCCGAAGCTGGCGTATGAAACCGTTCGACGAATCTTTTCGGGGGGAACCCCATAATATTTGACTGAGTGGTACATAAACCCTATACTTTTAGGTAACACGATTATGTTCAAAAGGGATGAGGGGAATGACCACGAACGGAAGACCGCGTGAGTTCAAGAAAGATGCGGTCATTGGTGCGGCCATGGACGTATTCTGGTCCAAGGGTTATGAAGCGAGTTCTACGCAAGAGCTGTGCGAGAAGACAGGGCTGGGTAAAGGGAGCCTGTACAATGCGTTCGGCAGCAAAAATGAGTTATTCGAGCAGGTGCTTCAGCGTTACAATGATGAAGGATTGGAGATATCCAGAGAGATTTTGGGCCGCTCCATCCCGGTTAAGGAAAGGCTGCGCGCCTTGTTTGAATGGGCGATCGGCATGGATTTTTCAGACCCGAATCACCGCGGCTGTATGGCGGTTAATATCAGCATGGAACGAGCGGGGCGGGACCCGATGGTTGAACGGATATTCGGGCAGTATATTTATGATCTCGAGGAAGACTTGATCAGCGTGATGGAAGAGGCGATTCAATCGGGGGAGATTCCGGCTGAACGCTCTGCGAAGCAGCTGGCCAGCTTATTCTTAAGCAGCTACTATGGACTGCGGGTGATGAACACCGCTACGATGAATCGCGAGCTGGCCGATCGAATCGTCGAAAGTACACTCGACGCTATTTTCTAGAATGTAGATTAAATTAATCGGTATTAATGAAAAGGCCGCACCCTAAGGTGGTTCAAACCTACCTTCGGAGACGGCCTTTGGCTTTTCAATTGAATTGCGCAAGTAAACGAATAGGTCACTTGAGATCGTAGCCTTTAAGCTAAGGACAGCATTTGTTCACCGAAATTTGCATCTTCCAGCAATGGGCGGCCGATGGCTATCATATCTGCCATCTCATCTGCTAGAATGAAATTGGCTAACGCTGGGGTGCGGATATTGCCGACCGCGATCACCGGTATTTTTACATATTGTTTGATCACCGCTGCATAAGGTGTTTGGTAGCCTTCCGGTGTGGCTAAAGGTGCCGCAGGAACGAGACCGCCCGAAGAAACATGCACGGCATCCAGTTCGGATTCCAGGTACGTCAAGGCGAGCGCAACTTCTGCTGGTGTCAGGCCGCCATTGGCGAAGTCGGATGCAGAAACCCGCAATTGCACCGGGTAGTTGATCCCTACTTCGGTTCGGATGGCGCCCAGAATTTCTTGGATCAATCGGACTCTGTTTTCCAGGCTTCCTCCATATGTGTCCGTTCGCCGATTCGACAGCGGAGAGAGAAATTGATGGAGCAGATGCCCGTGGGCGGCATGAAGCTCGATTCCATCAAAACCGGCCTGCAGGCTTCGACGGGCTGCCATCCGAAACTGGTCGATGACTGCGTGAATGTCCGCTTGGGACATCGTTTGGGGCAGTCCATACTCATCATCGTAGGCAATCGAACTAGGGGCTAACCTTTTTTCGGTGACTGTGGGCCATCCTTTTCTACCGGCGTGGGTCAATTGGATGAAGATCGGCGTTCCTTTCGCATGGACGGCATCGACAATCCTGCGTAGGGGAGCAGTATGCTGCTCAGTATATATCCCGATATCGTCCGGGAACAGCCGGCCATTTGCAGACACGACGGTAGATTCGATAATGATCAAACTGACATGTTCCGCCCGTTCACTGTAAAACTTCACATGGTAATCCGTTGCATAAGAATCCGGCGTTCCTTGATGTTGCTGCATAGGAGCCATGATCATTCGGTTCTTCAATTGTACCGTTCCGATTTGTATGGGATCGTGCAGGGTGATTGTCATTGTATATTCCTCCTTGAATGAATGATTGTTAACCTAGTTCCATTGTATAAATCGGAGCCCTATAGTTACAGGTTAAACTCAAGGCATCCCTACCGTATTACTTTGAATTTATAGCGATTTCGTGCATTCGACTTTGAAATTGAATTTGGGTAAGGCAGAGGAGTGTAAACATGGATCAGATCGATCTTCAAATCTTGGAGCTATTAAAACATAATGCAAGAATCTCCTTCTCCGAATTGGGAAGAAAGGTCAATATGACGCAGCCTGCGGTATCCGAACGCGTGAAGCGTCTGGAGGAGAAGGGCGTAATTACGGGGTATCGTGCGGTTCTATCTCCTGACAAAATGGGGAAGGGCGTAACGGCCTTCATCCTGATTCAAGCCAGCCATTGTGACCGGCTGACGGCATTCGCCAAACAGTCGCAGGAGGTCGCCGAGATTTACCAAGTCAGCGGGCAATACAATTTTCTTATGAAAATCGAAACAGCTTCCATGAAGTCTCTTGAAACCTTCATTTATCAGTGCAGCGAGTACGGCCATACCACGACGATGACGGTTCTCTCCATGCCTCTGGACCAACAAGCATAAGAACATCCGCCGGGGATAAGACTGTTTCACGATCTGGACCAGATTGGCGGCAGGAGGCGTTGTAAGAAAAACCGTTAACCCAGCAACCAAAACCAGCAACCAAAACCATCAACCCGTTCAATTTGCGTTTTGAACGGGTTGATGGTTTTTCTACGTTATTTTTCTACCGTCATCTGCTCACCGATTTCAAGTATGATCCGTGCGCTTAATCTGTGTTCTTACGCTTCTCGGCCTCCAGTTAATCATGAGAACCAGCTGATCCCTCATATAAGGGACGGAATAGTGGAAATTGTTCTCGATCCAGTGGAATACCAGGCCGATTAAGGCGTGCATGTTGTAGATGATGAGAAGCTCATGATTTAGCTCTTCGTTTGGATAGTCCAAGTCCTCCAAGGCGATTTGCTTTAATGCCGAGAACATTTTATCCCGGACTAACGGCAGCACATCGCTTTTGAACAGCGACGTATACACGCCGGCATTCTGATGAATATGATCAAATATTTTTACCGCATTGGCGGGCAGCTCATCGATATGAAATACGTCGACTTCCCCGTAAGGAGCCCTGAAGGAAGCGATCAGTTCCTCCATTAAAGGAGTCAGGATATCATCCAGAAGAGCCTCTTTGTTGTCGTAGTGGGTATAAAAGGTTCCTCGATTGTAATTGGCTAGCTCCACGATTTCCGTAATGGAAATGCTGGAGAAGCTCTTCTGGGAGAGGAGTGATAGGAGCGCTTGCTTTAAAGCTTCTTTGCTGCGGACGATGCGACGATCGGTCATTTTATTGCTCGTTTGCATAGATTCGATTCCTTTCGGTTAAAAATATAACGAATTTAATAGTTAAAATATAAACAATTTTATGATTTTTGTTCGGTATCGTACATTTCCACGTTTTTTAATGATTGTGACCTAAATCATACTACGATTATACTAGAATAGACATATGTCGTGTATTGTACAGCTGTTGAATGTTGTCCCTGATTTCCAAAATGATATCACAACCAATAATGGGGGTATGGAACATGAGATTATCTGGTAAAGTTGCGATTGTTACAGGTGCCGCTTCCGGTATGGGAAAAGCGACAGCGGAACTGTTTGCTGCCGAAGGCGCAAAAGTTGTCGTGTCCGACTTACGTCTTGAGGCGGCTCAGGCGGTTGTTGACGGAATTACAGCGAAAGGCGGCACGGCCCTGGCACTGGCAGCGAATGTGGCCAAGGAAGAAGAAGTGCAGCAGCTGGTGGATGCCACCGTTAATGAATATGGAACGCTTGATATTTTGATCAACAATGCCGGCATTATGGACAACTTCGTACCGGCTGCAGATGTAACGGATGAGTTGTGGGATCGCGTATTTGCCATTAATACAACCGGACCGATGAGAACCATTCGTAAATCGTTGCCCATCTTCCTGGAGAAGAAGAGCGGAGTCATTGTCAACATTGCTTCCGCTGGAGGTCTTATGGGATCCAGAGCAGGTGCAGCGTATACGGCGGCTAAACATGCCGTTGTCGGATTGACCAAAAATGTCGGTTTTCAATATGCAACGCAGGGAATCCGGTGTAATGCGGTTGCCCCAGGTGCTGTTAGCACCAATATCAGCACCACCATCAACGCGCCGAATTCGTTTGGCATGGAAAGAGCGATGGCTGGAATGAACTTGAACCCGCGGGCAGGCGAACCGGAAGAGATCGCGAAGGTGGTATTGTTCCTCGCTTCCGATGAAGCCAGCTTTGTAAACGGTACGGTGGTTACAGCCGATGCAGGCTGGACGGCATATTAATAAGCAATCACTAGCTCAAGGGCTTTCTAAAGGACCTCTCCTTTAGGAAGCCTTTTTTTAAGGCAGCATGAGGGTTGAAACTTCTCCAACTCATAATAAACCTTTCCCATTCTACACAACCTAAATCCGTCTACTGACGGATATGCCCATGCTTACATAGGTTATTCTTCTCGAGGAAGGAGCAGATGCATTGTGGAAATATTTCTTATGGTACTTATTTTTCTCGTCCTTGTCGGTATTTCCAACATCATCAATCGATTTCTGCCATTCATTCCTGTCCCGTTGATCCAGATTGCGCTTGGGATCGGGGCCGCCTATATCCGCGGTTTCCATCACGTGCCGCTGAATCCGGAATTGTTCATGGTCCTGTTTATCGCACCGCTCTTGTTTAATGACGGGAAGCTGACCCCGCGGAGCGAGTTATGGAAGCTCAGGTCCAATATTCTGCTGCTGGCGCTAGGCCTCGTATTTGCAACGGTTCTGATCGCGGGACCTTTCATTCATTGGCTTATTCCGAGCCTACCGTTATCGGCTGCCTTTGCGTTGGCGGCAATACTGTCGCCTACCGATGCGGTTGCGGTGGGCTCCCTGTCAGGCAGGGTGAAGCTGCCGGGAAAAATCATGCATTTACTTGAAGGCGAAGCGCTCATGAATGATGCGTCCGGTCTCGTGGCATTTAATTTTGCGATTGCGGCTACAGTGACGGGTTATTTTTCTTTAACGAATGCGATCGGCAGTTTTTTTGTCATTGCGGTTGGAGGCATCGTTGTCGGGGCGCTTCTAGGATTTCTTGTGATCTGGTTCAGAATGCTGCTGCGCCGGCTCGGAATGGAGGATGTCACGCTTCATATGCTGATCATCATTCTGACGCCATTCATCATCTATCTCATAGCCGAAGAATTTCATCTATCCGGGATTCTGGCTGTCGTTGCGGCGGGTGTTACCCACGCTGTGGAGAGGGATCGTATGCGATCGGCATCCATTAAGCTTAGAGTTGTATCAGACAGCACCTGGTCCGTCATTCTGTTCACATTAAACGGGCTGGTGTTCCTTCTACTCGGGCATGAAATCCCGGGGGTCGTCAATCAAATATGGAGTGACCCTGCCTATAACAATGGACAAGTCGTCGGTTATATATTGCTGATTACGGCTGTACTGATATTGCTGCGCTTCGTATGGGTATGGGCTTCAACGAACCGTCAGTTCAAATCTTCCCTGCTGACTGCACTATCGGGCGTACGGGGGGCATTGACGCTGGCCGCGGCTTTCTCCATTCCGCTCACACTTGCGGATCATCGTCCTTTTCCAGAGCGAAGCTTAATGTTATTCATCTGCGCGGGCGTCATCCTCTTAACGCTGGTCATCGCAAGTGCTCTGCTTCCGCTGCTGACACGTGAGAAACATGCGGATTCGGCTGTGGCCATCGATCGCGAGAAAGAAGCGCGGCTTCATATGCTGCAAGCGGGAATTCGAACCGTGCGGGAAGAGATGACGGATGAAAACAGGGAGGAGGCGGTTCAGCTCATCTATGCGTATACCAAGCGGCTTCAGCAATCTCAAATCACGGATAAAAACGACATGCGAGCGTTCTGGGAAGCCACGATCGCAGTCAGAAAAATCGGACTTACTGCGGAACGGAACGTTGCAGAAATATGGCTTAAGGAAGATAAAGCTTCTGCAAGGGTCGCGGAGCAGTTCCTATCCTCGCTGAACAAAGTCGAGATGCTGCTTACCAGCCGATATAAGTTCAAGCTGCTCACGAAAACTGTATGGCGGAAAATGAAGCGCCTGTTGAAAAAAAACGAGGCCAAAGAAACGCCGATGTCTCCGGATCATCCGAATTGGGACATGTATAAGGCATTGAAGCTGGCGGCAATTCGTGCAGCGATACATGAGATCCAAGCAGTGAAACCGGCGCCGAGGCAGGAAATCCTGCAAGCGGTTATTGCAGACTACCGTGCAATGGAGCATTTTCTTCAGAATGATCGTGTATGGAGCCGAAGAAAGCAGAAGCTTAGCAGTGAACGCAGAGAACTGGAACTAAAAGCCATTCAGTCAGAGCGAAACGAGATCCAAAACATGTTCGAACAGGGCGATATTGACCGGGCATTAGCGAGCCATTTAAGAATGGATGTGAATTACCGTGAGGCGAATTTGTATGAGTCTCAAGCCTTGGTTGAAGACGAGGGCCATTAGACGATGGTCCTTGTTGTTCTTGATGGAGTGTCAGGTTTACGTTACAATAATGAAAAGCTTGATGGGAACCACAGCTAAAGCTGCAGAATACCTATTAAAGGCAATTCCAATCTTAAAGGGGGTAGGAACATGAGCATCCATAAAGAAGCGGCCTCCAAAAAATCGACAATAGCCTGCCCGTCCACTTATAAAACCTTCAGTCTGGCCGTACAGGCGCTGGTTACGCTTGAACGTCACTCCGGCAAGTGCTCAAGCGGCGATATCGCATCGTATCTGCATTCGGAATCGACTTTGATTCGACGGGTGCTGAAAACACTTGCGCAAGCCGATATGATTGAATCGCGTGAAGGAAGAGACGGCGGATACCGGCTAAAGAAGAATGCCTGCGACATTACGCTGGCTGAAGTTTACTCGATTCTTCAGGTCCACAGCTCCATCAGCGACAGTATGCTGGATGCAGCTTCCGGACATTGTTTTGCCGAGGAAATCAAGGAATCCTTTGTCGGAATTTTATCCGAGATTGAGGAAAGCACCCTGAAAATACTGGAATCCCGCACGATTGCGGACATGGCTCAGTGAACCGTTCAAAATGTTGTTGACAAAGAAATTCAGTCTGCTATATACTGTGCATAAATCAACACAGTTAACTCGCGATTTAAACTGTGCAAAAAAATGCACAATATAATTTTGGAGGGAAAAACCATGTCAACAATAACAAAATCCGATTTTCAAACCGTGATTCGGGAACGCCACTCGGTTCGTCAATATGACCCGTCGGTAAAGATTCCAAGAGAAGAGATGGAAGCCATCCTTAGGGACGCTACACTGGCACCTTCCTCAAGCAACCTTCAGCCATGGCGCTTTCTGGTGATTGATGATGCTGAGCTTTTGAAGAAGCTGCATCCGATTGCCAACAATCAGGATCATGTTCTTCAAGCCTCGGCCGTCATCGCCGTATTGGGCGATCTGAAATGGTATGAAAAAGGCGAGAAGATTTATTCCATGTCTGAAGAAGCCGGTTATATGACCGAAGAGGTGAAGGAGCGCTTCATTTACACGGCCGAAAATATGTATGCGAACCTGGATCCATCCGTTAAAGAAAGCATCGTGGATGTGGATGCCGGATTGATCTCCATGCAGCTGATGCTGAGTGCACGGGCCAGAGGGTATGATACGGTACCGATGGGCGGATATAACAAAGTTCAATTCGTGGAAGAGTTCAATATTCCTTCCCATTATCGCAGCGTCATGTTGATTGCCATCGGGAAAGCAGCCGCTCCAGGTCGGCCAACGGTAAGATTGCCGCTTGAAGACGTTGCTTTCTGGAATGAAATCTAAAACATAAGCAAAAAGAACGGAGATCCTGTTTGATGATCTCCGTTCTTTTGCGTTGATATGATCGATGCTCATGATTCGTGAACTAAATCTCTTGATTCATGTGTGAAGCATGCAGTTATAGAGCAGCGTGTTACTTCGGAAGTTTCACTGCTCCGTGCAAGAATAGATCTACGATCTCAACAGCCATATCACGAGGGCTGGCATAACCGCTTCGGGTATCTTCACGATTGCCCAGCATCAGCATCGCCGAAAAAGCCTGCGCCATGAGCAAAGGATTGCCTTCCCGAAGTTCACCAGAACGCATGGCTTGATTAAATCGATCGGCGATGACTTCATGAATGCGCTGTTCCGCCTCACGGATAGCAGCCATCTGCTCCTGGGATAAAAAAGGCTGTGCTTCCCGCATCATGGTCTCCATCTCGGCATGAGGCTTGGCAATCTTCGCTTCGGCTACCCGGATCAATCCAGACTCTAGGGTATCGGCTTCCTGCAGAAACTGACGAGTAGAAGCATATGCTTTATCTAGAATCGTGGTTACCGCTATTTTAAACAGCTCGGGTTTACTTGTGAAATGATAGTAGATGGAAGCCTTGGTCACTTGGCAAGCCTTCGCGATCTGCTGCAAGGATACGGGCTCGTAGCCATTTTCCATGAATAACTTGGAGGCGGTCCAGAGGATGGTTTCCTGGATAGGAGCCTGATCGGCAGCTGCTTTGGGACGCCCGGGATTTCGGGGGTTTCGTATTTTTGTCATGATGACCTCCTGTGTATAGTGTAAGACATGCAGGTCGTTTTTTCAAAATGAATATTGAAAATTAACCTACCGGTATATATAATTAATTTGCGCGGTTTGTTTTCAGTCTTACAAAGAAAGAAACAAGATCATGATAAAGAACATCACGGAATGGAGAGGATCTACAAATGCACGGATCAGGACCGAATTACGGTAAATGGGTTGCAGGGAAGCGAAGCAAATGGGTCACGCTCTGTGTATGGGTACTCATCGCACTGGCGTTGAATTTGCTATGGCCGGCTGTTGCAGATAAAGAGGATAACAATGCAGCCAACCTGAAGGAGGATACTCCATCCGTCATAGCGGAAGCCATTGCCGATAAGGAATTTCCTAGCAACGGGGGAGTACCGGCTCTCATCGTGTGGCATAAAGCCAATGGATTGAACGAAGGGGATTTAACCAAGCTGCAGGAGTTGACGGCGAGCCTGGAATCCGATCCGCTCCCGTATCAAACCTTCGTTGTTCCTCTCCATCAGCTGCCTCCGCAGGCTTTAAGCGCCCAGTTGTCAGAGGATCAGAGCTCGCTGGTGATGCCGCTATTTTTTGAAGAAGACCAGGAGACGGACCAGCTGAAGGAAGGAACGGCAGAGCTTGAGAAGCGCTCGGAACAATTGCTGGGCGGTAATCCGTTTCAGACGGCCATCCAGAACGGAGACGGAATCAGTGCTCGCGTAACAGGTCCGGTTGGAATCTCTATTGATGCAACCGGATTGTTTGAGGATGCCGACGTGTCGCTCATGATTGCAACCGTGCTTCTGGTGCTGATATTGCTGCTGCTGATTTACCGTTCACCGATTCTTGCCCTAATCCCGCTTGTAGCAGTCGGTTTTGCCTATATGGTAACTAGCCCGATTCTCGGTTTTATGGCGGATCAAGACGTAATCACCGTGGATTCCCAATCCATCGCCATTATGACCGTGCTGCTCTTTGGAGCCGGGACGGATTATTGCTTGTTCCTTATTTCGAGATTCCGCCAGCTGCTATGGCATGAACCCGATAAACGCAAAGCCTTGTTCCAGGCGATTACGAGTTCATCGGGCGCCATCGCGATGAGCGGCTTCACGGTTGTTTTGTCTCTATTTGCGCTGCTTCTGGCTCAGTACGGGGCATACCAACGATTTGCGGTGCCTTTCAGCTTGTCAATTCTGATCATGTTCATAGCCAGTCTGACATTGGTACCGGCATTGTTGGCTATTTTCGGGAGAGGTTCCTTTTATCCTTTCATTCCGAGAACGCCGGAGATGCAAGCGGAGCGCGCCAAGAAAAAAGGAAAGCCGGTTCCTGCACCGCACAAAGAGAAGGAGAGCCGGATCGGCCGTATGGTGACAACGAAGCCATGGACCGTCGTCTTGGTAGCATTAGTATTGCTGGGTGGACTTGCGACCTTCTCATCCCAAATCAAATTCACCTACGATCTCCTATCCTCATTCCCTGAGGATGTTCCTTCCCGCGAAGGATTCACCGTCATCGGCGAACAGTTCTCCGAAGGAGAGCTTGCGCCGGTTCGGCTGATGGTGGATGGCGCCGGGCAAGCTTTAGATCTTGAAGAACGTCTGAAGGCTCTGGATTATGTGGATCGTGTATCCGAACCGCAGAATGGGGCGGAGAATAACGATATTATCGGTTATGAAATCGAGCTATCCATGAATCCTTACTCTATGGAAGCGATGCAGCATATTCCGGATCTCAGGGAGATCGCGGAGGTTTCACTTGAGAAGGCAGGAGTCGAGAATCCGGCGGAAGCCGTGTGGATCAGCGGTCAAACGGCTACCCAGTATGACACGGAGATCGCGGGAGAACATGATGCCAAACTGATCATTCCCGTCGTTATCGGCTTGATTACGCTGCTGCTTCTGGTATATCTGAGATCGATTGTAGCAACCGTCTATCTGATTGCCACAGTCATCTTGTCTTATTTCTCCGCCTTGGGGCTTGGCTGGATTATCATTCATTACGGTTTGGGGGCAGAATCCATCCAAGGAGCCATACCGCTGTATTCGTTTGTATTCCTGGTCGCGCTGGGCGAAGACTACAACATATTCATGATTTCGAGCATATGGCAAAAACGGAAGCAGATGCCGCTGAAGCAGGCGATTAAAGAAGGCGTGGGCGAGACGAGTTCGGTTATCACCTCAGCCGGTTTAATCCTGGCAGGGACCTTCGCCGTACTGGCCACGCTTCCGATTCAAGTATTGGTACAGTTTGGGATCATAACGGCCATCGGTGTTATGCTGGATACGTTCATTGTAAGACCCTTCCTGGTACCCGCGATCACAACGCTCCTGGGCAAGTGGGCTTTCTGGCCAGGCAAACAACAGTTGGTTACCGAAGAGAAATCTACATTGACCGTTGAGAATAAAGCGTAGCCTTAACTTAATAAGGATTTCTTGTGACAACCACCTCATCTTAAGGTTATGTAAGAGATGAAGGTGGTTGTTGCCGATTTTGACGTGTGTGAAGGGGGGTTAGTAAGATAAGGAGAAGGCTTCATGACATCGTAGATTCTATGTGCAAAAGAAGGGCCCTTAACGGAGTTGTCAGATATTTATCTCGATGGTGAACGGCAAGCAATTCATTTCTCAACAAGAGGTCTTGAACAGACAGTGAAATCAATTCCCCCTGCAATAGCTGCTCACTTACAAGAACATCAGGCAAAATCGTGATGCCGAATCCAGCCTTGGCAGCTTCGATCAATGCTAGGGAATTTACGCTTGTCCAGGCAGGTTGCGCGGTATGTCCGGACAAATAAAGAACGCTGTCTAAAGTATCGCGGATCGCACTTCCCTTTTCACGCAACAATAGTTTTTCAGAGCAAAATTGTTGCAGAGTCAACTCGTTGTGCGTGATGAGATAGTCAGGGGCGCACACAACATATAACGGATAGGAAGCAAAAGGGATGCATGTAAAAGGCCCTTGGGGAGCCGCACCTTCAATCAAAGCGATGTCAGCTTTGCCGTTTCGCAATATTTCAATGGCATTCGCTGCGCTGACCACATCGACATGGATCAGTATATCAGGCCAATCTTTTTGAAAGGCTTTCAAGATTTTTGGTAACCAGAACGCTGCAATGGTAATGCTGGAAACGATGTGCAGGGGAGCTTGTTTTTCCAAACAGCTAATCCGTGCATCTAATGCTTCGCACGAAGATAGAATCGGTGTAACTTCCTCCAGCAAAAGCCGGCCGCTTTTTGTAAGCTGAACGCTTTTTGAAAGTCGGTCAAACAAAGCGGTTTCTGCCTTTTCTTCCAGTTCACGTATGGCATGAGAAACTGCCGATTGCGTGATATATAACCTTTCCGCAGCCCTTGTGAAGTTTCCCGTTTCTGCTACTGCCCGAAATATTTCAAAATGTCGAAGAGTCATCATTGATGCTTCCCCTCTCATGAATAAAACTAATCGTTATTGCAAAATAATATCATTTTACTAATCGATCATCAACCTCCATAATAACAGGGTGACAAGGAGGCGAACTGATGATAAGCCAAAGAACCAAACTATATCTCTGGCTTCTGGGCATAAATTTGTTTATCAGCACATTTACATTTGGCGGTGGGTATGTTGTTGTTCCGATGATTCGGAAGTATTTTGTATCCAGGAAAAAACTACTCAGCGAAGATGAACTCATTAATATGGCTGCTATCGCACAGTCCTCACCAGGAGCAATCGCAATCAACTTGTCAACTCTCGCAGGGTTTCGGGTAGCGGGGATGACGGGCGCTGTAATCAGCTGTATTGCTGCTGTCATTCCATCCCTCGTCATATTGGGATTCATCTCTACGTTCTATGTTGCGTTTGCGGCGGATCCGTTAATCTCCGCAGTATTGAGAGGAATGCAGGCAGGCGTTGCAGCCCTTATCGTTGATTTCGTTGTGGATATGTGCAGTATGATGATCCAAGAACGTTCTCTATTTCTTACTCTGATGATTCCGGCAGCATTTTTAGCGAATTTTATCTTTGAAGTCAATGTAGCCATTATCCTCATCTCGTGTTGTTTTTTATGCATAGTGCGAGTGCGGCTTAATGAAAGGCGGCAGAAATAATGGGGGAACTATTGAAACTGTTATGGGTCTTTTTTCAAATCGGTTCGTTCAGTATCGGGGGTGGGTACGCCATCATCCCGTACATTCAGGAACTGGCAGTTCAAAAATACGCATGGGTATCACAAAGGGTTTTTACCGATATCATTACCATTTCGCAAATGACACCCGGCCCATTAGCAGTAAACACCTCCACATTTGTTGGCTTACAGGTCGCGGGGATACCGGGCGCAATGATTGCAACTTTCGGCTGCGTGATTTCAGGTGTCGGCATTTCTATTTTGCTGTATCGCTTTTTTCAAAAATTCAATAAATCGATCTATGTGTTTGAAGCTTTGAATGGCCTGAAGTCGGCTTCACTGGGGCTTATTATTTCGGCTGCTGCAACCATATTGCTAATGACGTTTCTTGGGACTTCAGCAATAAACGTGGCTTCTAAAGTGAATGGGATTGCTGTAAGTGTATTTACAGGATCTTTGTTTGTATTAAGAAAATGGAAGATGAACCCGATCCTTCTCATGGTTCTGACGGGGATACTGGGAGGCATTATTTATTAAAAAAAGCTTCGCGGCTCGTCGCGCAGAAAACAGCGGAGCTGATACTCCGCCGTTCCGCAAGTGTTAGTAGGATGGGATCGAAGTTATCCGATCGAGGAGGGATCAAGGAGCCAGGTTCCGGCTTGTTTGAATAAATGCTTGCGTAGCATACGTTTTTCGCGCTTGTTTGTGTGATCTCAAACATAACTTATGTTATGTAAACTAAAAATTAAAATCAGTTAATACGAAAAATATAGCATATAGCAGAAGGGATGGGGTTTCATGGAAATGATCATATCCTCACTTTACTTAACTGGATTTTAGGCTGCCTTCATCTCTCGTTAAGGTTTGGACCTTATACTAAGTATGTCACTACAAGTGATGGAAGGAGCAACGCAGATGAATAAGAAAAACAAAATGAGCATGTGGTCGATAGGACTTGGGAGTGCTTTTCTGATGATGATGCTAGCTAACCATGACAATGTGCATGATGGACAAGCCCGATCCGGTATCGCTTCAAGTGCAGTCAGATCCAATATTGCCATCCAATCCGTTGATAAGAGCCCGGCAGTCAAAGTGCCCGAGAACCAGGAAATAACCCCCGAAATGATTAATCAATTCTTAAAATTAGTGGCAGAGACATAAGATAGTGTTGATTCTCTATACGTAACGGTTTTGAAGACCAGTTCCCTACTGAGGGGGCTGGTCTTTTTGGCGTGGGGCTCAATAGAGTTCTTAAACAGAGCGATTTTGCGGCAGCAGATGATCAATAATCAATCGGCTGTAATTTTTTTCGAATACAGGAACCCATGTTCTTGTCATATCTTCCCAGGAAGCTTATTATTATCAAGAGGGTTAACCTGAAGCGGGGGGATTATAGACGAATGCAAAGCGATCACACGTTAAACAGCAAGCGAAGGACCACGGGGGTTGGCATGTACCGGGAGATGTTAATCCGATACGTATTCCCGCATAAGAAACTGCTGGCAGCCCTAACGGTGCTGCTGTTATTTTCAATCGGGCTGCAACTGATAAATCCGCAGATCATCCGGTATTTTATCGATACGGCTCAAGGAGAGGGAAGTCTGACGTCCCTTTACTATGCGGCAGGTTTTTTTATCGTATTTTCATTGCTCCAACAAGGCGTTTCTATTGCGGCTGCTTACTATAGCGAGAATCTGGGCTGGACGACAACCAACAAGCTTCGCGCTGAATTGGCGGAGCACTGCCTGTCGCTGGATATGAGCTTTCACAAAACCCAAACGTCGGGTTCTTTAATCGAACGGGTCGATGGCGATGTGAATGCGCTTGCCAATTTCTTCTCCAGCTTTATTATCCATCTGTTCGGCAATCTGCTCCTTATGATCGGAATTCTGGCTCTTCTGTATCGGGAGAACTTCTGGATTGGATTTGTCATGACCGTGTTTGTTGTCGGCAGCATTTACGTCATTCAACATATCCGGCGGTTTGCAATACCGGTATGGAAGCGCTGGCGCGAGCTGAATGCGGATTTCTACGGATTCATTGGCGAACACCTCGAAGGCACTGAAGATACGCGTGCTAACGGGGCGGCAGGATATGTCATGAATCGATTCTACGAGATGGCCAGGCGGATGCTGCCGGTTCGCGTTCGTGCGTTCATCGGATTTTTTCTGATGTGGAGCACAACGATATTGGTGTTTGCGCTTGGCAATGCGGCCGCATTTATCGTCTGCGCCATACTATGGAAGAACGGACAAGGCGGTTTGACAATCGGCTCCATATATTTAGTGTTTTATTATACCGAGCTGCTAGCCAAACCGATCGAGAAGATCCGCACCCAATTGGAGGACCTGCAAAAGGCAGATGCCAGCTTGATGCGAGTCCGGGAGTTGCTTGCAACCGAGCCCCAGATTAAAGACGGACCCGGAGCTCCGCTTCCGGCAGGCCCGCTATCGGTGGAATTCCGCAACCTAAACTTCACCTATGAAGAGGGCGGGCAGGCTACGCTCGAAAATCTTCAGCTGCGGCTCGAGCCGGGCCAGACTCTGGGGCTGCTCGGGCGCACAGGCAGCGGCAAAACGACGATCGCCCGCCTGCTGCTGCGTTTCTATGATCCTCAGGAGGGAAGCATCGAGCTGGCAGGAACGGATATCCGGGTCTGCAAGCTTCATGAACTGAGGCGCAAGGTCGCGATGGTTACGCAGAATATTGAGATTTTGGAAGGGACTGTTCGTGATAACCTGACCTTGTTTGATGAAGGCATCGAGGATAGCCGAATTATATCCGTGCTAGAGGAGCTTGGGCTTGGAGACTGGTATGCTTCGCTTCCCGAAGGGCTCGATACGAGCCTGGCCTCGGGCGGTGGGAGCCTGTCGGCCGGTGAGGCCCAGCTGTTGGCGTTTGCCCGCGTCTTTCTGACGGATCCGGGTCTCGTCATCCTTGATGAAGCATCGTCCCGCCTTGATCCGTTAACGGAATACCGGATTGAAGCAGCCATTACGCGTCTGCTGCAGGAGAAGACATGTATTATCATTGCCCACCGCTTGGCCACGGTTCAGCGTGCCGACCGGATTCTTATTCTGGAAAATGGCAGAATGCTCGAAAGCGGTCGCCGGGAAGAGCTTGCCTCAAACCCGCAATCACGGTTTAGCCGCATGCTTGCCGTTGGAATGGAGGAGGTGCTGGCATGAAAACAAGACATTTCTTCTGGAGGCTGATTCTGTACCGGCCGGGTCTGTATCTTATCAACCTGCTGGCATGGTCCCTTATTCATATGGCACCGCTGGTTCCCGGATTGTTAACCAAAGCTTTCTTCGACCATTTGGAAGGTACATATGCTTTTCCCTACGGCGTTTGGGCAATTGCCGTGCTGCTCATTGGCGCTGCATTAGCCCGAATTGCACTGATCTTCGGCGGTTTCATGACAGACGTGCATTTCCGCTTCCGGATCAGCACCTTGCTTCGCCGCAATATGCTGTCCCATGTCATGAAAGAGCCTGGAGCACGGGCAATACCTTGCTCGCCCGGAGAAGCCATCAGCAATTTCCGGGATGACGTCGATCAGGCCGAAGAAGCGACAAGCTGGTCCGTAGATACGTTAGGACTTATCGGTTTCGTCATTGTTGCCAGCTGGATTCTTATATCCATCGATTTGCAGCTGACGATTCTCGTATTCGTTCCTTTGATATTAGTGGTCACTGCGGCCCAGATTGCGACCGCACGCATTCAGAAATACAGGGCGGCAAGCCGGGAATCGACGGCCAAGGTAACCGGTGCGATCAGCGAAATGTTTGCCAATGTGCAAGCCATTCAAGTCGCAGGGGCTGAGAAACGCGTAGTGGAACGGTTTGTAAGCCTTAGTGAGAAGCGGCGCCAGTCCATGGTGAAGGATAAGCTGTTAACGGAAACCTTGTCTTCCGTATTCACCAACTCCGTCAATCTCGGCACAGGATTGATCCTCGTGCTTGCGAGTCTTAAGATGCGAAGTGGCGATTTTACGGTCGGGGACTTGTCGCTCTTTGTATATTATTTAACTTTTGTCACACAGCTTATATCGAACGTTGGCAACTTCATGACTTACTACAAGCAGATGGGCGTCAGCTTTCAGCGCATCCAATCCATGCTGCAAGGGGCACCGGCTTCGCTGCTTACGGCAGCCAATTATATCGGTATCGGTAAGTTTAAGAACAAACGGAATAAAGAGAAGGAAGCTCATCCTAATCGCTGGGCACAGAGAGATTCGTTGACCAATGGAAGACACAATCCTTCCGCTGTTTCCGTTGCCGAAGACGGCATGGAAACGGCTATTATCGAGGCACCGCCCCTCTCGCTGCTTGAAGCGCAAGGGCTGTCGTATCAATATCCCGAGACCGGACGCGGCATCTCGAATATTAATCTGACCCTGAAGCGTGGTACCTTTACTGTCGTTACAGGGATGATCGGCAGCGGTAAAACGACGCTGGTTCGCACCCTGCTGGGCTTACTGCCAGCTGAAAAGGGCGAGATCCGGTGGAACGGTGAGAGGATAACAGAACCCGCTGATTTCTTTATACCTCCACAGAGTGCGTATACTGCGCAGATCCCCAGGCTGTACAGCGATAAACTGCGTAACAACATCCTGTTAGGTATAATCGAGGAGCCGGGCAGTCTGGACCGCGCACTACATGCGGCTGTAATGGAAGAAGATATCAAGCATCTGCAGCAGGGCCTGGAGACGATGGTAGGACCACGAGGAGTCAAGCTGTCCGGCGGTCAAGCTCAGCGGACAGCGGCCGCAAGGATGCTGGTACGGGACGCGGAGCTGTATGTATTTGACGATTTATCCAGCGCATTGGATGTTGAGACCGAGCGTAAGTTATGGGAGCGGCTGTTCAGCGAGCGCGGCGGGGCGACTTGCCTTGTCGTATCACATCGAAAAGCAGCACTTCACCATGCGGACCATATCATCGTGTTGAATGGCGGAGAGATTGAGGCTGAAGGCACGGCAGAACAGCTGCTGGCTTCAAGCGAAAGCTTCCGGCAGCTGTGGTATGGCGAAGAAACAGGTTAATAAGCAAGATTGCAATCGATAGAGTAAAAGATGTATCCATTTCACCAATGACAGAGGAGATATCCCCCATGCAAAAAGCGGAACAAATTCAGCTGGAATTCCGTTCGGCAGAACACCTGCCTATCTTGAATGAATTCGAGCTTCCGGATGATCAAGTCCAATTTACCGCTCATCCGAAAGAAGCATTAAACCTAGTGGAAGGTCAGTTTCCCATCGTTATTTTAGCTGATGATCATCCTGTCGGCTTCTTTATCCTGCACGCCACGGAGCGCGTCAAGGAGTATACTAGCAATTCTCATGCCATGCTGCTTACTGCCTTATCCATTGACCATCGTCAGCAGCGTAAGGGGTATGCCAGAAGAGGGATGCTTGCGCTGCCATCGTTCATTCGAAGTCAGTTTCCTTCCTGCGATGAAGTGGTGTTGGTCGTGAACCATAAGAATGTTCCGGCTCAGCAGCTGTATGAACGGGTTGGTTTCGAAGATACGGGCAGAAGAAGGATGGGGCCTATCGGAGAACAATGGGTTATGAATATAACCATCTGAAATAAAATGCCGCAAAGACGCCTGGTCTTTGCGGCATTGCTTTATTTAACTTGGTTGACGCTCCGCCAGGTCGCTTCCAAACTTGAAGCGATATACTCCAGAATCGGTTTGCTGTAGAAATAACCGCTGTGTGACAGGGGATTCCAGCAGGTTAACCAGTTTCCCACGTTAACGGATATATCGTTACGTACGGTGCGGTCATACGCTTCATTTATACTCTTAATGGGATAGGCCAGTATATCGTCTTTATCATAGAAATTGACCCATTCCCCCAGCAGCTGATCATGATAGTGCTTCAGCTGCCCGGAAGGGACGTCAATGGGCTTGTCAAAATCACGATACCGCATGCTCCATAGCGGCAAGGTGGTTCCCAGCGTATAGAATAATGTCAGGAGCTCTCCTCGCTCCAACGGAGCTTCCGGGTCAACGACCAGGTGATGCCCGCGGGAGGAGAATTGCAGATCATAGAAGAAATTGCTGGCGATTACAGATCCCAGGCTATGAGAGATTACGCATAATGGAGCCTGGGGACCGGCAGAGAGGGCAAGTCGGTGCAGCGCTTCACTGATTGTCCGATGAATGGCTTCGTAGTTCTGATCCTCGGATTCCACGGGTTGGTAAGCAACGGCATCCGCCAGATTGTGGATCACGTACTGCCGAAGGTGCTGATAACGTAAACGGTAAGGTTTAATGCTGCTGCTGATTAACTCAGACTCGCGTGCTGCGAATACATCGGCCCAATGAACAGCCTCCATGGCCAGTTGCTCATGCGGAATACCTGAGGTTCGGGAGAAGGTTTCTCTCAACTTTTTCATAAATTTATCCGCATAGTCTTTCTTTTGTGTTCCCAATCCGTGTACAATGATCACTGCAATTTTTTGCTTCATCTAACTGCAGCTCCCTTCATCGGAAATGGAATGAATGGATATCTTTTACTCTTTATACGCGATTTGTACTCGAATTGTAAATAGGTTATTACAGTACGGGTGAAACCGGTAAGGTCCGTAGCACTTTAGAGTCATTCCGTCCAGGGCCGAATTTGATTACAATGAAGGGATAACCAGTGGTAACATGATAGATAAAGAGGCAGGTACATTCATGTTTAGATTGAATTAGGAGGCAGGGTATGTCCTATAAACAAATAAAATGGTTGATTCTGATCATTCCCACATTGACGATTGGCATTTGGGAGTATGTCAGGCATGAGTTCCTGCTGCCTTATATATCGATGGATCTTGGCAATCTGCTGGCACCTGTTATCGTGTTCTTGGTTTCCATTCTGTTTCTTACTCAGTTGTTCTCATTGATTGAACGGAACCAGGAGGAACTGAACCAATCCAGGGCATTGCAAGCAGCCATGCATGAAAGGGAGAAGATTGGCCGGGAGCTCCATGACGGAATCGCCCAATCCTTATTCTTGCTGAACGCACAGATTGACCGAATTGAGAAATCGGGGCTAACCGGCGAAATTCCATACCAGGAAATTAAGGAAAGTGTTCACCGAACCAATGCCTACGTAAGAGAAGCCATCGCTAATCTCCGATATCCGGCAGATCCGCAAGCCATTCCGTGGATGCATAGCATGAACAGCTTAATTGAGGAAATCAAGCAGGAGACGAATCTGCATTTCGACGTTCAGTGGGGAATCCCGGATGACATGCTGTCCGCCAAAGAAAAGGTGGAGCTGCTGGCTTCGATCAGGGAAGCCTTATTGAATATCCATAAGCATGCCGAAGCAAAGCACGTGAAGATAACCGCGACAGCGGCGGATTCGAGCTGGCACTGTTCTGTCAGCGATGATGGCAAAGGTTTTGAGTTGGACAAGCCGCTCGGCAGCAACCGGTATGGAATCAAAATCATGAAGGATCGGGCCGAGGCCATGGGCTGGAAGTTCATGGTGGAAAGACATAACCACAAGACGATAATCAGCATTCGGAAGGAGAGAACCGCATGAACGAGCAGCCTTTTCGTGTGTTAATCATCGATGACAGCGATCTTGCGAGAGAAGGCATTCGCACCATTCTAAGCAGCGACCCGACCTTTGAGGTCGTGGCCGAAGGACAAAGCGGCGAGGAAGCGCTGGAGCTGACCGAGTTATGGATGCCTGATATTATCCTCATGGATATTCAGATGCCTGGGATGGACGGATTGGAAGCGACCAAGCGAGTGAAGGACAAATTTCCTTACGTTAAAATTGTCATGGTTACGGTGTCCGACGACATCGCACATTTGTTTGATGCACTGAAACGTGGAGCCCAAGGCTATTTGCTGAAGAATCTGAATCCCGAATCATGGCACGAATACCTTAAAGCCATTGCCGTGGACGAAGCACCGATGAGCAGGGAACTAGCTTTCCGTATATTGAAGGAGTTTTCGCAGTACGATAAGCCGGACCCAAGCAATAGTCCACTTACGGCCCGGGAAAAAGAAATTTTGGGACTTGTAGCCGAGGGATTGTCCAACCGCGATATTTCGGTAGCCTTGTGCATATCCGAGAATACGGTCAAGAACCATCTGAAGAACATTTTGCAAAAACTGCATTTGGAAAATCGGGTACAGCTGACCCGTTATGCCTACGAACAAGGATGGATGGGGAAAAAATAACGGTCACGCTCTTTCGCTAAGATAAAAGCAAAGAATGATTGTAAGCTAGAAAGGCGTCGAAGGAGGGCGTGCGTTTATTTCTGTTTAACAAGGAATATGCCCAGCCCAATGATACCGATGCCGGCCCAATTTTTCCAGGTTGGAACTTCCTTCAGGAACAAATAAGCCACCCCTAACGAGATTAGGATTTCGAGGCACTTGGAGAAGATCAACGTATAGCCTAACTGGTCGGTGGCTTTAAATCCATAACGGATCCCGTATCCGATGCACATGTTGGCCATAAGGAACAGAGGAAGCATGAATAACTGAAACTGCAGCGTAGGCCAGAACAGGTGCTGGATAAACTTGGTTTGGTACGAGAAGACAAGGTTGATGATCGACAGTCCGCCGAAGAGTAGACCGACACTATAAATATAAAACATAAAGCGCCTCCTGTAACGATGTCTTTGCAGTACGCCATTAATGTTTCCATACAGCAACTTTTTTATCCAAGGACAATGAGGCCAAAGTTCTCTTGCGTGATATCATGACAGCTTGTCATAAGGATTAGATTCTTAAGCCGTCTCGAAAAAAAAGGATGACTCCCTACTGAGGGGAGTCATCCTTTTAAATATAATGTTACGGCATTTCATCACTTTCAGTTTAATATCCATGTTTAACTACAGATCATTGGCTTCATTAGTGAACTTGGTGAAGCCTGCTGTACACACCGCCGGAATGAATCAATTCCTGGTGCGTCCCCTGTTCGGCAATGCCCTCGGAATTGACGACGATAATCCGGTCCGCGCTCTGAATGGTGGTGAGTCGGTGAGCGATCACCAGCGTTGTTCTGCCGACGGACAGCTCAGCCAGAGACTTCTGGATTTGCGCTTCCGTTTCCGTGTCGAGTGCCGACGTGGCCTCGTCCAGGATCAGAATCGGCGGGTTCTTAAGGAACATTCTTGCAATGGACAAGCGCTGCTTCTGACCGCCTGACAGCTTAACCCCGCGTTCGCCAATCACCGTTTCCATACCGTCCGGCAGACTTCGGATCAGTTCATCCAGCGAAGCACGCCGTGCGGCTTCCCAGATTTGCTGGTCCGTTGCCTGTAAGTCGCCATAAGCGATATTGTCGCGGATCGTACCGGAGAACAGGAACACATCCTGCTGCACGATGCCAATATGCTTGCGGAGGTTTTGCAATTTGATATTCCGGATATCGATTCCATCCACCGTGATCGTGCCCTGATCCACATCATAAAAGCGGGGGAGAAGGCTGCAGATGGTTGTCTTACCCGCACCGGATGGTCCGACAAACGCAACCGTTTCTCCGGCATGGATCGTGAGATGTATGTTATTCAGTATCGTCCGGGAGGGTTCGTAACCGAAGGTAACGCCTTCAAAGCGGATATCTCCCCGCACGGAGGAAAGGGATACGGCATCAGGCACATCGGCGATCTCCGGATCGGTATCCATAATCTCCAGGTAGCGTTTAAAGCCGGCAATTCCTTTTGGATAGCTCTCAATGACTGCATTGATCTTCTCGATCGGACGGAAGAAGATGTTGGAGAGCAGCAGGAAGGCCATGAATTCACCCATTTCAATTTTGCCCTGGATGAAGAACCACGCGCCGCAGATCATGACGAATACCGTGATCAAACGCATCAGCATGTAGCTGATGGACGTGCTTTTTGCCATTGTTTTATAAGCCAGCAGTTTGGTTGCCCGGAATTGCTTGTTCTCTTCCTGAAACAGTTTATTCTCATGCTCTTCGTTCGCAAACGATTGAACCACGCGGATACCACCGACATTGTCTTCGATGCGGGCGTTGAAATTCCCTACATTACGGAACAGTTGCCGATAGGTCGTGGTCATTCTGCCGCCGAATTTAATGATCAGCCATGCCATCAGCGGCACGATGATAAAGGTCAGCAGCGCAAGCTCCAGGTTGATGTAAGCCATTAAGGAGAAGGAACCGAGCAGCGTCATAACGGCGATGAATACGTCTTCCGGTCCGTGGTGGGCTACTTCTCCCACGTCATTAAGATCATTCGTGATGCGTCCCATGAGATGTCCGGTTTTGTTGTTATCAAAGAAACGGAAGGAGAGCTTCTGAATGTGGGAGAACATTTTTTCCCGCATATCCGTCTCGATATTAATCCCGAGCATATGCCCCCAATAAGTGACGATGTATTGCAGCGCGGTATTCAGCGCATAGATCGAGAGAAGGACGATGCAGGCAATCAGGATCAGCGGCCAATCCTGGCTTGGCAGCAGGTCGTCAATAAATTTGCTGACGGCAAGCGGGAAAGCAAGCTCCAGCAGTCCGGCAATAACGGCGCACGTAAAATCCAAAATAAACAGTCCCTTGTAGGGCCGATAGTACGAAAAAAACTTTCTGATCAAGAATTATCACGCTCCAAGTTCTACCTCTGTCATGGTAATTGGTTTGAATGGTTGGCGGACAGCCATTATTGGCTGTCTTGCGATGGGTTCGTATCATACAGCTCAAACGCCTGAATATACTCCTGAATGATCTGGTCTACTGCTTTCAGCTCTCCGCTGACCACTTCTCGGATGGCTTCAAAGTCCGGGTCATTGACTTGCTTCTTCAAGGTTTCCCGTTTCACAACTAAATGGTCCAGAAAAGAAAGCGCGCGCCCCCGGCGGAATGTCTGCGCCATCTTGCCGCCTTCCCTGCCGCCATGCCCTTCCTCACGCCGTCTTCCGTGCCGCCCGCCGTGCCGGTGGTTATCCCGGTCGCGAGGCTCCGACCGTATTTGACTCGCTGTATCCTGATCCTCTTGGCGCATATAACATCAACCTCCTTTACGTATACGTTTGTATACTATTTAAAGTGATTGTATACATTTGTATACAATTCGTCAACCCGTTTTTCTCCATTAGATTGGAAAAATTGAGGAGAGCGAAGGAAGATATGCTATGATGATAGTTAGCAGTCCCAGGAGATTGACATGGATGAATACGAACACCGGGATCAGGATGAACATGGGAAGGGAGCTGTACATAGTGAGCGAACATAATCATGAGTACTGGATGCGTCAAGCGATTGCGGAGGCCCATCGAAACGTTCAACATGTGGAGGGTGGTCCTTTTGGAGCGATTGTGGTGAAGGATGGTCAAGTGATCGGCAGGGGCCGGAATCTGGTTACTGCGCTGAACGATCCGACGGCTCATGCCGAAGTGCAAGCCATAAGGGAAGCATGTTTGCACCTGGAGGATTTTCAATTAAAAGGCTGTACGATTTATACCAGCTGCGAGCCTTGTCCGATGTGTCTAGGGGCCATTTACTGGTCCAGGCCCGATGCCGTTTATTATGCAAGCACGAAGCAGGATGCGGCTGAGATCGGATTCGACGATCATTTCATATACGATGAAATCGCGATGCCGATGGACCAGCGCTCCATCCCTATGAAGCAGATTCAAACAGCGGATTATTTGCTGCCATTCCAAGCGTGGAGCTCCTCCGAGCGCAAAATCGAATATTAAACATAAAACCGGGCTCCCTTCAAGGGAAGCCCGGTTTATTCTTATTTATGGATAGGGATGCCGAAATAGGTATAGAGCGCTTCAGCATATTCTTGCGCATTACCCGGTTTGAAGGTGTGGACGCCGCCGGCTTTATAAATTCTGAATTCGTCATCATCCACGGTGTTTCTGCCTTCTGCCGTGCGTATGGATACCCGAGCTGTTTTATTAAAAGGCGAATCGGGGGCATACTCGCACCAGAATGAGGTGGTGATGAAATCTCTCGGTAAGTTAGGCTCTTCCGTAAAGGAGAAGACGGGATCCCACGCTTCTTTTTTCCACTCTTCGAGCATCCAGCCATACGCTTCGGTTTGGACGAGCCGGTAGGTTTCGTTTCCCTGGGTTTGCTCAAGGCCATCAACCAATTCCAAAGGGTGACGCGGTCCGGCTCCTCCGACACCAACATCGGCAATATATCGCTGATCTTCGATATCCACCTGCAGAATATGATGCCGGCGCTTAGCAGGCGTATCGGTTTCATCCCGCCAGAAGCGTCCGAAGTAATGAGTGACCTTAAATCCCAGTTCCTGCAGCAGCCAGCCAAACAACGCATTAAGCTCGAAGCAGTAGCCGCCGCGGTGCCGAGTTACGATTTTATCGTAAAGATCGGGGATATCCAGGGAAAGCGGAATTTGATGAAGGATATCGAGATTTTCATAGGGTACGGTATGCACATGCTGTTCCTGCAATCTGGCGAGCATATAAGCGCTGTTTACAATCGGGCCCGTGTATCCAATACGCTCAAGATATTGGTTTACGTCAAGGCCTTGTATCGGGTTACTCATTCGATCACCGCATCTTTCGTCTTTTGTCAGCTTGGTAGAAGTAAGCCGTATATAATTATATCCTTTATATCATATATTTAGGCGTTCTAATAGAGAACAAGAAGGAGGCGGAAGAGGGACTATGCCCATGGATATCACGTCCCTTCGGGCAGCTGATGAGGCTTCCTGCTAAATACGACATGGAAGGGGATGAAGATCACCATCGACTGGTCTTATGCAGCACAAAAATGGTGTCCCGACCGCCAATCCTCTGGCGAGGGACACCCTTTCTTAAGAGAGAAGAAAGTATAAACTTCAGAGGCTTACAACCTTTGCCGTGTAAGAAAGAAAAACTTTCGCTATATGCGGTTTGTCTTCTGAGAAAGTACGTCGATAGACGTTTTTCTTATATAATCGATCAACTCAACATTAACCGCAGGTGCAGTTCAGAACCGGTTTGCGTGCCGCCGTCGTTTCGTCGAGCCGCTTCACGACCGTGGTATAAGGGGCGCCTATGACAACCTCCGGCGTGGTTTCGGCTTCTTTGGCGATCTGGATCATCGTGTCGATGAAACCGTCCAGCGTTTCTCTGCTCTCCGTCTCGGTCGGCTCAATCATGATGCATTCCTCCACGTTGAGCGGGAAATAAATGGTTGGCGGATGATAGCCGAAATCAAGCAGCCGCTTGGCAACATCCAGGGTTCGCACGCCGTACTCCTTCAGCTTTCTGCCGGACAGCACGAATTCGTGCTTGCACAGCCCCGGGTAGGCCACTTCGTAGTATGGGGCCAGACGATGCATCATGTAGTTGGCATTTAGTACGGCGAGCTCCGAGACGCGGCGAAGTCCTTCCGGTCCATAGGTTCGAATATACGTGTAGGCGCGGACCAGGATGCCAAAGTTGCCATAGAACGCCTTTACGCGCCCGATTGACTGTGGACGGTCGTAATCCCAATAGAAGGTGCCGTCCTCGCGTTTGGACACGATCGGTTTGGGCAGGAACGGGATCAACAGGCTTTTCACGCCGACAGGGCCTGCACCGGGACCGCCGCCGCCATGCGGCGTACTCATCGTTTTGTGCAGGTTGAGATGGACCACGTCAAAGCCCATGTCGCCTGGGCGGGTAATGCCCATGATGGCGTTGGAATTGGCTCCGTCATAGTAAAGCAGGCCGCCGGCTTCGTGTACGATTTCCGCAATTTCCAAGATCTGCTCTTCGAACAGTCCCAGCGTGCTAGGGTTCGTGAGCATTAAAGCCGCCGTATCGTCACCAACGACAGCACGAAGGGCATCCAGATCCACCATGCCGCGTTCATTGGACTTAATCGTAATCGTGTCGTAACCGGCCACCGTTGCGCTGGCGGGGTTAGTACCGTGCGAGGAGTCGGGAACAATCACCTTGGTTCGCTTCTCGCCACGGCTTTCATGGTAAGCACGGATCAGCATCAGCCCTGTCCATTCCCCATGCGCTCCCGCAGCGGGCTGAAGCGTTACTTGATCCATGCCGGTCAGTGCAGCGAGATCATTCTGCAGAGTATAGAGCAGCTCCAGAGCGCCTTGTATGCTTTCTTCAGGCTGGTACGGATGAATCTTGGCAAAGCCGGCAAAACGGGCAACATCCTCGTTGATCTTCGGGTTGTATTTCATCGTGCATGAGCCGAGCGGATAGAAGCCGTTATCGATACCGAAGTTCCGTCTCGACAGCTCGGTATAGTGACGAATCACATCCACTTCATATACCTCAGGCAGTTCCGCCGGTTTGCTGCGAAGCAGGCTTTCCGGAATCAATGAAGCGGCATCGGTCTCCGGAACGTCGCATTCGGGAAGGGAATAGGCGACACGGCCGGGCTTGCTGAGTTCAAATATCAAGGCTTTTTCCGGTTTCATACGATCGCCTCCAATTCACCAATAAATTGGTCGATTTCTTCCTTGGTCCGCCGTTCGGTTACGGCGATCAGCATGCATCCTTGAAGCTCTGGATAAGCTGTACCAAGATCATAACCGCCGATATAACCTGCACCCAGCAGCTTCGAGTTGACCTCCTTCACGTTCGTTCCTTCAGGCAGCTTTACCACAAATTCATTGAAGAACGGCGAACTGAACGGGAGGGAGAAATTGCCTTTGGCGATCCGGTCGGCAGCGTAATGGGATTTGCGCACATTCAGAAGCGCGGCTTCCTGCATGCCGGCTTTGCCCAGCGTGGACATATATACGGACGCGCACAAGGCGAGCAGGGCCTGGTTAGAGCAAATGTTGGACGTTGCTTTTTCGCGGCGAATATGTTGTTCGCGCGCCTGCAGCGTCAGTACAAATCCGCGTTTGCCGTCCTGATCGACGGTTTGGCCCACGATACGACCGGGAATGCGGCGCATCAGCGGCTCGGATACCGCGAAGAATCCGCAGGTCGGTCCACCGAGAGAAGCTGGAATGCCAAGAGGCTGGGCATCGCCGACAACGATGTCGGCTCCGAGCACGCCAGGGGATTCCAGTAAACCGAGGGACAGCGGGTTAACGCTCAGCACAAGCAGTGCTTTTTTCTCATGAACCAGCGGCTCGATTGATTTCACGTCTTCGATGCAGCCGAAGAAATTTGGTGATTGCAGCAGCACGGCGGCGGTATCATCCGTTATGGCTGCAGCGAGTGCATCCTGGTCGGTAACGCCATTGACGATGCCGACTTCCACGACGTCCAGATCGAGTCCGCGGGCCGAAGTCAGAACGATTTCACGGGCTTCGGGATGGACAGCACGCGAAATGACGATTTTCTTCCGTTTGGTTGCGCCGCTGGCGAGCGCCGCAGCCTCGGCAAGTGCCGTGGAACCGTCATACATGCTGGCATTGGCAACTTTCATGCCGGTCAATTCACAGATATAGGATTGAAATTCAAAAATCGCTTGCAGCTCGCCTTGGCTGATCTCCGGTTGGTATGGCGTATACGCGGTGTAGAATTCAGAGCGGGAGATCACATGATTGAGCACGACAGGAATGTGGTGGTCGTACAAACCAGCCCCCAGAAAGCTTGTATAACGGTCGAAATCGGCATTGCGGTCTGACAGGCGGCGCATATGCTTGAGAAGCTCAGGCTCACCCAGCCGTTTTGACATGGGGAGGACGCCGTTGTAACGGACCGCTTTGGGGATATCGGCAAACAGATCTTCGATCGTTTCCGCGCCGACCGCAGCAAGCATATCGGCTTGATCCTGATCCGTCATAGGCAAGTAACGATGCTTCATGTTAAGGCAGCTCCTCTTTTGTAGAATGGTGTCTTTACCACTTTGGCTTTTAACTTCTTACCGCGGATCTCGACCCATACCTCGGTATCGAGGCCCGTATATGGGGTTTCGATGAGGGCCAATCCGAGATTTCGCTTGAGTGAAGGGGATTGGGTACCGCTGGTCACTTCACCGATGAGTTCTCCTTCATCGTTGTATACAGGATAGTGGGAGCGCGGAATTCCGCGATCGATGAGTTCAATGCCAACCAGCTTACGCTGCACACCGTCTTGCTTCTGCTGTTGAAGCGCTTCCCGACCGATGAAATCACCGCTGTCCAGCTTCACGAAGAAACCGAGACTGGCTTCAAGCGGAGAGATCGTGTTTGAGAGCTCTTGGCCGTACAAGGGCAATTTCGCCTCGAAACGGAGTGTATCGCGGGCGCCGAGTCCGGTTGGAACAAGACCATGTGGTTCTCCGGCTGCTAAAAGATCTCTCCAAATGACGGGAGCATCCCCAGCGGAACAATAGATTTCAAAGCCGTCTTCTCCGGTATAACCAGTACGGGAGAGTAGGGCGGTACAGCTGCATACCTGTGCGTTCTGGATAAAATGGAAGGAAGGGAGTTCGCCTAGCGCCTCGGTCGTTACCTGTGACATGATGTTCGCGGCGGCAGGTCCCTGAAGTGCAATCAAAGCTGTTTCTTCGGACACATTCCGGATGGTGACATCACCTGCAAGATGGTCTTGAAGCCACTGAAAGTCTTTGTCGATGTTGGATGCGTTCACAACCAGCATGAATCGATCTGCCGACAGTTTATACACAAGCAGGTCATCTACCGTACCGCCGTTGTCGTAACACATTAACGTGTATTGGGCCTGGCCAATTGATATGCGGGTTACGTCATTCGTGGTCATCTTCTGGATAAAAGCTTCAGCGTCTTGTCCGGTGACGATAAATTCACCCATATGGGAGACGTCGAACAGGCCGGCGTGCTTGCGTACGGCTTCATGCTCTTGAACAATGCCGGAAAATTGCACGGGCAGTTCCCAGCCGCCGAAGTCGATGCAGCGGGCAGAAGGAAAATCGGAATAAAGCGGGTAAAGCGGTGTACGTTGTAATGAACTCATCTCTTCACCTCTTCTAATTGGCATGATCAATTGGGGAAACACCAAAAAAGGACAGACAGAAGGATAACAAGCCGTGCTAAAAAAGCCCGCCCGTTGCGTAGTCCTTCTGCTCTGTCCTTTGTACCTGAGAGTTACCCCACATGTCATGTAAGTATAATGTCAAGCGTGTGTGAGTTTCCCCGTGGGTGATTCTACATTCAGAATTCTCTCCAGAGGTGCGTCCGGTAAAGGTCCTTTTGCCTGAGAGATTCACCGTGTTACGGCTTACTCCTTCGGCGCTACCTGTCAATCCTGTCGGTAATCTCTCCCGCTACCATCATCCGCGTGAAAATTATTGAGTTGTCATCAGCTTCCTTGCGTTCTTGTGATTATTATAAACGTGTCGCTCCATAAAGTGTCAACCTTTTATTTCACCAAATTATTTTCATTCTTAAAATTTTTGTCAGATATCTTGACATCATCTCGTCCCTGTTTTATTCTGTGGGAGAATAAGCCAACCGAATATGCGGATGACGATGGATGGGAGAGACCGCCCCACGAGGGTTGAAACCTTGGCGGCACCGAAGGAGCAAACCGTTATGCCTGCCGGGCTGACGAGTAATCTCTCAGGTACACGAACCGCCATCTGACGCAGCTCTGGAGAGTGCGCAAGCCACCCAAGGGGAAAGATCGAACCGGTGCAAGAAACGGTCGATCATAAACTCTCAGGTACCGAGGACAGAGAAAAGGCGAATGCCTTTTTTCGCGTCCTTTTTTTTCATTTATTCACCCTAATTTCATTTCTTTTAAGAAAAGAGGAGTATCCGTAAATGAGCGAAATCAGAGAGAATTTGGTGTACAGCGACGATCATGAATGGGCATTGAAGGTAGATGGAAATGTGGTGCGCGTCGGTATTTCCGATCATGCGCAATGCCAGCTGGGCGATATCGTATTCGTTGAACTCCCCGAGACGGGCGCTGTCGTTTCAGCAGGTGACAGCATCGGTACCATTGAGTCGGTCAAAACCGTATCGGAACTGTATTCCCCTGTAGCAGGAACCATTACGAAAGTGAATGCTTCCCTGGAAGATCAGCCGGAGCTTGTGAACGGAGAGCCGTACGAAGGCGGATGGATCATTGAGGTAGAGGTGGAAGGCGATTTGGAGGAAGCACTCGGACAACTGCTGACTGCGGAAGCTTATCGGGCTAAAGTGGATTAAGTATGGAATCATAACATTGAATCATGAAACATAACGGCTGCTACTCGTGATGAGGTTTACGAGTAGCAGCCGTTTTTATTTTTGGCGTTAATTCTAGGAACCTAGCAGGTTCGATATCAAGTGCTCGAAGCCACACGGCGTGCGATCCGGCGTGCTCGAAGCTCAGGCAGATTCACGACCAGAATTCCGCCGATGATGAGCATGCTGCCAACGATGGAATAGAGAGAAATCGCTTCGCCGTACATAAATGCGCCCAGCCCCAGCGCGATGATGGGAGAAACAAAGAGCCAGGTGGACGGAAAAAAAGCATTGGTTGCTTTTAGCAGCCAGGCATACAGACTATGGCCCAGCATCGAGCCAACCATCGTCAAATACAAGACGGATCCGATGGCTGGTAACGTTTGAATACCATTCCATTGTACATGTTCACTGAATAGGGATAACAGCAATAGGGCTGCGCCGCCATACATCATCTGCACCGCATTGATCGTAATCGGTGAGATAACCGGCATGTCAAAGGATAACTTCCGGGTAGCCAGGGAGCCCACGCTATAGCCGATTTCACCTATAAGAATGGCGATACAGCTCAGAATCCAGATGAGATCGCTCCCCATCGCCATCTCGGGCATGATAAGCAAACATACCCCCGCAAAACCGACCGCGCACCCCCAATAATCACTGCGCCGGGCATTCTTCCGCATCACGACCGATTGGATCATCAGAATCATCATGGGGCCTGTTGCCGATAGAATGGCAGCGATCCCCGAGGATACGTGCTGCTCGGCCCAATACAGCGTTGCAAACGTCAAGAATGTGCTGGTCATCCCGATTAGAAGGAATTCCTTTCGCAGGAGAAGACTTGGTTTTGCCTTCCGCTGTAATATCATCCATAGGAAGATGAAGGCGCCCGCCAGAAGAAATCGAAGTCCCGCTGAGAGAAACGGCGGCAATCCTGCTTCAACTCCAATCTTGATGGCGAGAAACGTCGTGCTGAAAATGGCGCACATTAGCAAGTAGTTAAAAATAATCATGTAGCATCCTCCTTTTTCTATACTATAATAGGTAGTTAATAGAACAGATTGGTGATAGGTAGAACAGATATGCTTTATTGGGATCGGGGGAAGAACAGATGGAAATATCAATGCTGGACGACAAACATCAAGGGAAGCGAACATTACAGCAGTCGGTCTATGACACCATTCTGGAAGGAATTGCTCGGGAAGAGTGGAAGGAGAAGGGCAAAATCCCGTCCGTGCGGGCGATGGCCGAACGTTTGAACGTTCATCGATTAACGGTGCTGAAGGCTTATCAGCAGCTGTTAGAGGACGGGATCGTGGAAGTTAAATACAGATCGGGATATTTCGTAGCGGCGAAGGCCCCTGTCACATTGCCGGAACGCTGTTCATCCAGCCCGCCATGGGCATATCAAGCCAAATCGATATACGTCAATCGCAGCCGCTTGTCCGAAATACACAGGCATCAAGTCGATTACCAGATGTCGGAAGCGCTGATTGATCCTACACTGCTGCCGAATGCATTCTTGTCCAATCACGTGAAACAAGTGTTTGACATGTATCCGAAAGTATTAAGCACGTATTCTTCCGTGTCCGGAGATTTGGAGCTGCGCGAGGAGATGGCTCGCTATTTTATGGACAAACAAGGCATAACGGTCCATCCGGAAGAGCTGCTCATTACGACGGGATCCCAGCAAGCGATCGACCTAATCTCGCGTTCGCTCGTCAAAAGCGGAGATTGCGTATTGATCGAACGACCGACGTATAGTCCGGCGATCGATGTTTTTGTGCAGCAAAATGTCAAGCTGCTTCCAATTGAGATAACGCCGGAAGGGTATGACCTTGAACGAATTGAAGGTCTTATGCAAACGGAGAAACCGAAGCTGTTCTACATGAACCCAACGTTTCAGAATCCGACGGGATACACGGTTCCGATCGCACAGCGCAAAGCACTGGTTGAACTGGCGGAACGATATCAGTGCATTCTGGTGGAGGATGAGGTATATCACGACATTTATTTTGGAGATCCGCCGCCGCTGCCCTTTTTTTATTACGATACTGAAGGCTATGTCATTCACATTCGAAGCTTCAGCAAATATGTGGCCCCCGGCTTGCGGATATCGGTGCTGGCTGCCCGTCCGGAACTGATGAATGTCATCCTTCCGATCAAGGCGCTGTCGGACAACGGGACGCCGCTGTTGACGCAAAAGATTTTCCAGCACTATTTCTTCTCGAGCAGACTTCAGGAGCATGTGGCCAAGCTTCGGATTGCGCTGGAGCTTCGTAAAGCGAGGATGGAGAAGCTGCTTGAGCCCACAGAATGGCGATGGAACAGCCCCGGCGGCGGCTTGAATTTGTGGATACAGCTGCCGGAAAACGTCAACGTGGATGCGTTGTTGCGGCAATGCCTAGCGGAGTCGGTAGCTTTTGTACCGGGGCGTATATGCGACCCGCTGGATCAGATGGATTCGTGGATCAGGTTGAGTTATTCGTATATCAGCGAGATTCAGCTGGAAGAAGGGATACGTCGTCTCATCGAGATATCGGAACGGGTGAAGCAAGAATCCTATTCTAAAAATGGTCTAATTTAATGTCACAAAAACAGCCCTCTTCTCGTGTTATGTGCAAAATCGCATAAAACAAAGGAGATGGTTGTCTCATGAAGGATCTTACATGTGTTGTTGTTGGTGGAGGCTTTGCGGGTATACACACCCTAAAAGCGATTCAAAAAGCTTGTCACAAAGGACTTAACGGAAGGAAGCTGCGCCTGATCCTTATCGATAAAGGTTCCGCCCATGTGCGGAAAGTGCTTTTGTTCCGTCCTGCAGTGAGCGAAGAGGGAATTACGGTTCCATGGGAACAAGTCATGCCGGAAGGTACCCGGTTTATACAGGGCAGGGTAACTGGCATTGATAAGCAGAGCATGCAGTTGAGCTGCGAAGATGACAAAGGGCTGGAGCATAAGATTCATTATGATGTCCTTGTTATGGCCGTTGGAAGCATCGTGCGTCAGGCAGCACCGGACCTAGGCGGGATATCGCTGACAGGTGTTGAAGCGGCGGAACGTATCCGGGAACGGTGGCACTCAAACCTTAGGCTGGCGGCAGAGGAAACGGATCCGCAAGAGAAACAGCGGCTGATGAGTGCAGCCGTAGCAGGTGCAGGCATAACGGGAATCGAAACGTCCGCCGAGCTGGTCCACGCCATGCGGACAGAGGCGGTTAAGCTTGGTTTAGATCCGGAGCAAATCCGTGTGCATCTATTCAATTCTCAGGAGCGATTGTTCCTGGAAGGACCTGCGAAGGTGGGACATCGGCTTGAATCATATTTAATCGATCTTGGCGTAACTATTCACCATGGGAGCAAAGTGCTCAAAGAGGAACAGGGACTGGTTCATGTTAATGTTGGATCTCCCATCCCTGTTGGTTTCATGGTGTGGGCGCTCGGCCTGGCTCCGAACCCCGCCCTGCTCAGCCTTGGACTGCCGGTTACGGCAGACGGTCAAATCGTTGTAGATGAAAGCTATCGTGTCAAGGATGCGCCGGGAGTATACAGCATCGGCGATTGCGCGCATGTGGTTGATCCCGCAAGCGGTGCTGCTGACAGAATGACATGCAAGGAAGCGATCCCCCAAGCGGCGCGACTTGGTGGCATTGTGCATGCGGATTTAATCGGTGCCCCCGCCGCCAAGCACAGGAGTGTAACGGAGGGTTATACGGTAGGGCTGGGGCCGGGACATGGGTTAGTCTGGTCGCGTACCTGGGGATTGGATATCATGATCACAGGAAAGCTGGCTTACAAGGTGAAATCGTTCATGTGGAATTATTCCAGCATGGTTCGATAGATGAGGAGCAATCCTGCTTGAAAGGGATGAAGAAACGGCATGTTAGAGCTGTATGAGCAGTATAAGGGGCTCCTGTTTCATCTTGCATATCAAATGACCGGAACGGTGGCGGACGCAGAGGATGCGGTACAGGATGTGTTCGTGAGAGTTCAAAGTCTCCCCCTGGGGCAGTTGGAGGAGCCCAAAGCGTATCTGTGCAAAATGGTGACGAATCGCTGTCTTGATGAGATCAAGTCAGCCCGAAAGCGAAGAGAGCAGTACTACGGCCCCTGGCTTCCGGAGCCGATTCCGGCGTCTTATAGCGAGTCCTTTGAAGCCATCGAGAATCATGAACTGCTCTCTTATGCCATGCTGGTTCTGCTGGAGCGGCTGTCTCCTTCGGAGCGGGCCGTATTTGTCTTGCGGGAAGCGCTTGGATTCGATTATCCGGAAATCGCAGGACTCATCGATAAAACCGAGTCCAACTGCCGCAAGCTCATGAGCAGGGCGAGAGGAAAGATGGGGATCACGGAGGACGATCTGATCGGCGTGGGGTCTATGGCAGAGGAATGGGTGAGCAGATTCTTCACGGCCCTTTCCGAGGGAGATGCCGAACATGTCCTGACCCTGCTAGCGGATGATGCTGTGCTGCTCTCCGATGGCGGCGGTAAAGTAATTGCAGCTGCAAGACCGGTCGAGAGCAAGGAGCGGGTTGCCCGTTTCCTCATCGGCATTCTTCACCAAGCGCAGCTGGAGGATGGAGAAGCTCCGGAGATCGAGGTAAGGGAACTGAACCATCAAACTGCTGTTATTTTCCGTCAGGGACGAAGTGTCACCGGCGTTATCTTTGTCAATATTCGCAACGGATTGCTGCAGAATATTTATATTGTGAGGAATCCGGATAAACTTGCGGGGATCTAAGCGTATGCTTGAAAATCGTTAAAGTACAATTAGAGCAGCCTACCTCTAGGGAGGGGCTGTTTTTTACTGGAGACAGGAGATGCATGAGCGAAACCCAATCGAACGGTTAGATGAGATTTTCATGAAGGAAGTTTGATCCTGGATTCGTATTCCAGTATGCAGGGTAATTACATTTCGGGTTCGCAAGCGGATCTGTTACCAAGTGCATTTTCGTCAGGCACTCATCTACTACCTACATACCAGGAGGTTCCGACAAATGGACAATTCAAACGCCAATTCGAATGCTAACAGCAGCCACAACAAGACGAGCAAGGACCAACACCTGGAACAATTCACGGTAGACAATGACGGTAAGGAACTGACAACCAATCAGGGACTTAAGGTCTCTGAGGATGAACATTCGCTTAAAGCGGGCGAGCGCGGTCCGACCTTGATGGAGGACTTCCATTTCAGAGAGAAGATGACGCATTTCGACCATGAGCGGATACCGGAACGAATCGTCCATGCCCGCGGTTTTGGGGCTCATGGTTATTTTCAGCTATATGAATCCATGAAAGATTATACAAAAGCCAAATTTCTGCAGGACCCTTCCGTCGTCACGCCGGTGTTTGTCCGATTCTCCACGGTTGCGGGCTCCAGGGGATCAGCCGACACCGTCAGGGACGTGCGCGGCTTCGCAACCAAGTTTTATACGGAAGAAGGGAATTATGATCTTGTTGGCAACAATATGCCGGTCTTCTTCATACAGGATGCCATGAAGTTTCCCGATTTCGTTCATGCTGTCAAGCCTGAGCCGCATAACGAGATCCCGCAAGCACAGTCCGCCCATGATACGTTCTGGGATTTTGTCACTAACAACTCGGAAAGCGCGCACATGATCATGTGGGCGATGTCCGACCGATCGCTTCCGCGAAGTTTCCGAATGATGGAGGGCTTCGGCGTACATACCTTCCGTTTCGTGAACGAAGAAGGACAAGCGCATTTCGTGAAGTTTCACTGGAAGCCCGTGCTCGGCACACATTCCCTTGTATGGGATGAAACGCAGAAGCTGGCAGGCAAGGATCCCGACTTTAACCGCCGTGATCTATGGGATGCGATCGAATCAGGAAATTATCCGGAATTTGAGTTTGGTGTTCAAATGATTCGGGAGGATGAAGAATTCAATTTTGGTTTTGACATCCTTGATCCGACCAAGATTTGGCCCGAAGAACTCATTCCCGTCAAAATCATCGGCAAGATGACGCTCAATCGCAATACGGATAATTTTTTTGCGGAGACGGAACAGATTGCATTCCATCCGGGACATGTCGTACCCGGAATCGATTTTACCAATGATCCGCTTCTGCAAGGCCGCTTGTTCTCCTATACCGATACCCAGCTTTCCCGGCTTGGTGGACCCAATTTCCACGAAATTCCGATCAACCGCCCGATTGCACCGGTTCATAACAATCAGCGTGACGGGATGCACCGTATGACCATTAATAAAGGACCAGTCAGCTACCACAAGAACGGTATTGCCGGTAACACGCCGAAGCCGGTTCCAGTGGAGCGCGGCGGTTACGAGCATTACACCGAGAAGGTGGAAGGACGTAAGGTGCAGGCACGCAGTGACAGCTTTAAGGATCATTTCAGCCAAGCGGCCCTGTTCTGGAACAGTATGTCTGAGGTCGAGAAGCAGCATATCGTATCCGCGTTCCAGTTCGAGCTTGGTAAAGTGCTGCGAAAGGAAATTCGCCAGCAAGTCGTCGATCTGTTCGCGAACGTTGATAGCGAACTTGCCACACGGATTTCGGAGGGCATCGGAACCATGCCTCCGCAAACCAGCGGCTCCGCTTCCAGCGACTCTTCTCCGGCACTGAGCATGATGAATACCGTGAAGCTCCCGTTAACCCGTAAAGTGGCGGTGCTGGCAGGCAACGGATTTACGGACGAACTTCCCTTTGTGCTCACGCAGCTGCAGCAAGCCGGCATTATCACCGAGGTGGTTAGCGCGAAGCTCGGCGTCATTCAAGGCAAAGCCGGCGCGGAACTGGAAGTGAACCATTCGCTGCTTGGGGCGGATTCCGTCTTGTTTGATGCGGTGCTTGTTGCAGGCGGCGCGTTAAGCTTATCGGAGCTCCTGGCGGATCAGAAAGTGCTGGATTTCGTCAAGGAAGCGTATCAGCATTTCAAGCCGATCGCAGCCATAGCCGAAGGGGCAAACTTGCTACCATCATCCAGTGGTGAAGGGATCGTGGTTGCGCAAGAGAATGAGGATTTGAAGCCGTTTGGCGAAGCCTTCATTGATGCCATCGCGGCGCATCGCCATTGGTCGCGTACGATCTAAGAATGGATTGCCCTTGAATATATAAAACGATTGCGCTATAATTCCCTTTAATCATTGGCTGAAAAGTGAAGGGGATTACACGATGATGAACATCCAATTCAATCAACTTCATCATCACAAGCAGCGTTAGCACGCCTGTCATTCTACAGGGTGGGCTAACGCTGTTCGCGTTGGCCTCCCTGCCGCATATCCAGCGCGCGGGACCAAGAGGTCCGGCGCGTTTTTTATTTTCATTAGAACGAAAGGATGAGTAGCGATGCAGAACGTAAAAGGAACGTATGATTATTTTGGCCAAGAACAGGCGATCCGAAGAAAGGTGCAATCGACGCTGCGTGAAGTGTTTGAATGCTATGACTATGCTGAAATGGAGACAACCATTCTGAATGAATCGGACCTGTTGTCTTCCAAATACGCAGGAGGGGAAGAAATTCTGAAGGAGATGTACCAGCTGACGGATCAGGGCACGCGACGTCTGGGGCTCCGGTACGACCTAACAATTCCATTCGCCAAGGTGATCGCGCTGAATCCCGCCATCAGCCAGCCATTCAAGCGTTATGAGATGGGAAAGGTATTCCGGGATGGTCCCGTCAAACGGGGAAGATTGCGGGAGTTTCTGCAGTGCGACGTTGATGTGGTGGGAATCTCGGGACCGGAAGCGGAAGTTGAGTTAATGCAGCTTGCAGCCGAAGTGTTTCGGAGACTTGAAATCCCGATCGTGCTCCGGTGGAACAACCGAAGCTTTCTTGGTGAAATTCTTGGAGCTATGGGCGTACCGGAAGAAAGGAAAACATCTGTCATGCTGACGCTGGATAAGCTCGATAAGATTGGCAAGGAGGGAGTTCAGCAAGAGCTTGCGGGTAAGGTGCTCCCATCGGAGATTTGTCGTCAAATTCTTGATTTTGTTGATCTCAAGGAGCCGACATTAACGCAAATAACAAGCACATACAACCTGGACAACGAGCGCGGAGCACGAGAAGTCCAGATCCTGCAAAATATGCTGCAGCGCGTCGGGTTGCAAGAGATCTGCGTATTTGATCCTTTTCTATCAAGAGGCTTGTCATTTTACACGGGAACCGTTTACGAAATCTTTGACGCATCTCAGGGCTTTCGTTCAAGCTTGGGCGGAGGCGGCAGATATGATGCGATTATCGGGCAGCTCGTTGGCCGCGAGGACATTGTTTATCCTACGGTGGGTCTTTCGTTTGGTATGGAATCCATCATGGAGATGATCCGGAACCGTCCAATTGAAACAAACAAGCCGCTCGTTGTGGTTATCCCGATTGGAGAAACCATACCGGAAGGATTGACGGCTGCAGCGGCACTCCGGAATCGCGGGATTCATGCGCGATTGGCGGACAACCGCCGCAAATTGAAGAAAACATTAGCTTCCGCTTCAGCTGAGAGTATTCCATATGCCATCCTGATCGGTGAAGATGAAGCGGCGGCGGGCATGGTTCGATTGAAGAATATGACCGAGGGCAAGGAGCTTGCATTGACTCTGCAGAAGGCGGTTGAGCTTATCATGCAATCCTGTGAATGATGACATGGAGGAAGCCGCGCTTATCCATCATGGCGTGTAAACTCATGACTAACAACTTGTGTAGGCCGACATATGGAATGCCTTTGTTCTTTTTCGAATATAATGGTTTTCTACCGAAAAGGGACTCGCGCTCGAAACGATCTCCAAGTAGAATAAAGCGTATAGATGTTACCAGGGGGGAGCGGATTGCAATGCTGTACGAACAATTCTTCATGCTGCATCAAAAGCTTGCTGTTAACGCTCCAGCCAACACGGCTACGGAAGTGACGCTTGAGCAGATCGCCGAAACGCTGTATTGCACAACGCGGAATGCCAAGCTCGTTATACGCAAGCTCGAGGAGAAGAGTTGGATTATATGGAAGGCAGGACGCGGGCGAGGAAACCGTTCCAAGCTTACGTTTCTAGCCGATCAAGCTGATCTGCTTCAGGAAGCTGCGCAGCAGCTCGCGTTAAAAGGGGAATATCGGCAGGCCTTCGAACTGATGCGTACCTATGGTCAAGGTATTCACACTAACGATTCCTACGTGGAATGGATGAATGGGCATTTTGGCTTTAGCAAGGAGATGAGAGAAGGGGAAGCGGAAGCAAGGGATTCGCTGCGGCTTCCCGTTTACCGCTTGATTGAAACGTTGGATCCCGCCGAATGCTACTACAGTTTTCAAGCTCATATGATCCAGCAGATATTTGACCGGCTGGTGATATACGATAATGCCAACGATCAATATCTTCCCGTTATCGCGCATTATTGGAACAGCAATGAGGATGGAACGATTTGGACTTTTCATCTCCGTAAAGGAATACTATTCCATGACGGTAAGGAATTATCGGCGGAGGACGTGAAATTCACGGTGGAACGTCTGGGACGGGATAAACGAAATGCTTGGATCGTGCGTGAACTGCAGCGGGTAGAGGTGGTGTCCCCTCGTGAGGTTCGTTTTATTCTTAACAAGCCGAATCGGATTTTTATCCGGTTTCTTAGCTCCACTTGCATGTCCATCGTGCCTAAGCATTTGGCGAGCGTCCATGAAGAACAGTTCTGGAAGCAACCTGTCGGAACGGGACCCTTTCGGGTAGAGGAATGGACCGATGAACGGCTGACCATTCATGCTAACCCCCATTATTATCAAGGGCGGCCGCATTTGGACAACATCCACATTATCTTGATGCCGGAAGATGCGGAGCATTGCGAGGTCAGCTGGGAGCGGCTGCTGCGGGATCCGGAGCATGTCAATCATAGCGGTGAGAAACATGCAGTGGATATCATCGAATCATCCGAAGGCTGTACGACTTTGATTACATGGAATATGAAAAAGCAGGGGCCCTATCAGTCCATTGAATTTCGTCGGGCATTCAGCCTGATTCTGAATCGTACCGAGATGATACGCGAACTTGGCGACAATCGGCTTTACCCGGCCAAAGGATTCATTATGGATGAGCAAGCGCCTTACCGTAAAGACCGATATGATCCCGAGCTTGCAAAATCAATGCTGGAACAATCGGGTTATGACGGCTCTCCCATTACCATGGGGACGCTCGTCAATCATATCAAAGACGCCGAATGGGTGCAGAATCAGTGCGCTTCCATCGGGATTCCATTGATCATCCGGGAGGAGAGGATGGATACCATACACCAATCGGATGTGATGAACAGCATGGATTGTATCTTGCATGGTCTGGTTCTTCCAGGTGAAGAAGTATGTTTAATCGAGAATTACGAACAGAAGGGAAGCGTAGTCAAGGAGTTCATGGATCCATCGCTGCATCATTGGGTGAAAGATTGCGTAGATGATGCGCTTGCCAGCGAGTGGTATGAGGAGCGTATGAGTTTGTTATCCCATATCGAAGAGAGGCTTCGGGAGGAAGCGCATGTATCATTCTTGGTTCATACAAGATTTTACGCAAGCTTGGATCCTTCTTATAAAGGGCTTGTCATCAATAATCTGGGATGGCTGGATTTTAAGCAGATTTGGCGAGTATGATTTCTTCTCATAAAAAGAGCAAGCGCAAATAACCGCGCTTGCTCTTTATTTCTTATAAGGATTTCGTGCGGCTTCTTCGGGATCTCCGCTTTCGAAAGAAGCCATAAAGTTTATCGAGAATTCGGGTATTGCTTGTGGTATGCTGCGATTCACTTGCGATCTCGTCATGAATAATGAATCTTCCTTGGCGATCAAGTTCGTCCCATTTAGCTTGCTGGTATTCGTTCAATTTCTCCAGCGTATAATGATCATTGTTCATGTTAACCTCCCTATCAGACATTCGGAATTCGCTGTAACGCCGGTAGAATGTCTTGATACTCTCATTATGGAGGTCAACCGAACTTGTAAAAAGTGTAAACCTCGGCCGCCTTTTTTCCCCTTTTCATGAACTAAAGGACTACCGCAGAGAAGAGATTAGACTTTATGTTCACGATGCGTGATGGTGGAATTCTCAATCTGGATCGTTGAATGCTCGATGTGGAATCGACTGTCCAGAAGATCAATCGCTTGTTGCAGAATCTCATAACTATTCGCGTCATCCTGGGCGACGAGATGGCAGCTCAAGGAATCGAAATTGGACGTAATCGTCCAAATATGAAGATCATGGATGCCGGTGACCCCTGGAATAGACAGCAAGGACTTCGTTACTTCTTCAGGGTTTATCGCTGCCGGTGCACCCTCCATTAGAATATGAACGGTATTCTGTATGATTCTCCAGGCGCTCTTCAGAATCAAGATCGACACAAGGATGGATATGATCGGGTCCGCAATGTACCATCCGAAGGCAAGCATCACGATTCCGGCGATGATTGCGCCTACAGAGCCGAGTGCATCACCGATAACATGGAGGTACGCGCTGCGGAGATTGACATTGTTCTTCACATCCCCCGTCCGCATCAAGAACCAGGCACTGAGAAGGTTAGCCAACAGGCCGATAGCTGCAATGAGCATCATGCTTCCGCTAGCGACGGTAGGCGGGTCATCAAAGCGCTGAATCGCTTCCCATACGATAAAGCCGGCGATGACAAACAAGGCGACGCCATTTAATAGTGCTGCCAATATTTCAAAACGATAAAAGCCATAGGTTTTATTCGGCGATGAGGGCTTCGTGGCAAACCATAATGCAACCAGACTGAGCAGCAACGCACTGGCATCACTTAACATATGTCCGGAATCGGATAACAGCGCCAAACTGTTGGTTAGCAAGCCCCCTACAAACTCTAGAATCATGATGCCAAGTGTGATGATGAGGGCAATGGCAAGTCCTTTTTTGTTTCCTGAGCGGGCATGATCATGGTGGCTGTGGTCATGCCCATGATGATGGTTATGATGATGCATAATCGAAAACTCCCTTCGGATCCATCTGTTAAATGTAATCCATAATCATAAAATAATTTACATTATATATAATATGAACATATGCTCATATACAGTGTAATCCCTCCGTTTGTTTTTGTCAAGTTTTTCCGGAGAGTCTGCGAATGTGAAAATCATTTTCCACTTGTTCATTTATCTAGTATGCTTGATTAGCGAGATAATTAGATCTCCGAGTGATGATCTTGGAACTAATATCGGTTGTAGAGAAGGAGTGGTATGCGACATGGGAGAACAACGTAAATCGATTAGTGAAGCTTATGGCGAAACAGCCTATCCATTGATTGGACATAGCCGCAGGAATCTTGAGGTGCTGCTGGAGGCATTTCGGGATGTGGATGGGTCGCAGATGGGGGATACATACGGCAAAGGCGCTATCATTGAGGAATTTCAGGCGCGCATGGCAGACGTACTGGGCAAGGAATCGGCTGTCTTTTTTCCAAGCGGAACCATGGCGCAGCAGATTGCTTTGCGGATCTGGTGCGATGATGCTGGGCTGAAACGAGTGGCCTATCATCCCCTCTGTCATCTGGAGATCCACGAAGAGGACGGGCTTAAGGAGCTGCATCATATCGAACCGATTCTTCTTGCCGATAAAGAGCGTTTGATCACGCTTGAAGACGTGCAGAGCCTGGATCATGACATTGCTTGTTTACTGCTGGAGTTGCCGCAGCGTGAAATCGGAGGTCAGCTGCCCGATTACGAAGAGTTGGAGGCCATATCGGCGTATTGTCGTTCTCAAGGCATTAAGCTGCATCTGGACGGGGCAAGATTGTTCGAGATCACCCCGTATTATCAAAAAACGGCGGCAGAAATCTGTGCTCTTTTTGACAGCGTATATGTGTCCTTCTATAAAGGTATAGGCGGGATTGCCGGCGCCATTCTGGCTGGCGGCACCGATTTTGTGGCGAAGTCCAAAGTATGGAAAAGGAGGCATGGCGGGGATCTGGTCAGTCTTTACCCGTATATCATTAGTTCAAGTTATTATTACACGGAAAGAATAGGTAATATAGGCCGATATTACGAGGAGGCTAAAGAGCTTGCAGCTTTGTTTAATTCGTGCGAGGGCGTGAATACGAAGCCTGCCGTGCCCGTATCGAATATGTTTCATGTCCATTTTGAATGGGACAAAGAACAGCTTGAGCCCATTCTGATCGAGGTTTTCCGCGCGACGGGCGTCGGATTGATCAGTTATCTAAACGAAGCAGGGGAAAGTCAATGTTATACGGAAGTTCACATTGGGGAACGGTACGGCAAGACGCCGAGAGAAAGCATTCAAGAAGCTTTTCAATTGTTGAATGAGAAATTGCAGGAAGCTGCGAGCACATGACAAAAGGACCTGAATCAGGTCCTTTTTCATTTGCCTATATTCATCCAATCGGTCCCATATAGACAAGCTCGGACGAATTGGCCGGATGCTGGGCAAGACCAATGATATCACCAGCTCTGGGAATTTGCAGCTTCGATACAAGGGTCTCCAGCGTTTTGGTATATTGGCTTCCATCGTTCTCCGTTACATCCAATTCAAGGATGACAACCGGGTCGAAATTGATCAGCTTCCCGGTATCCCGTACGGTTCGTACTTTAGCGGTGGACGTTATGGCCAGCGCTCCGGTCGCTGCCAGCTGCGCTTGCTTCGCCTGCTCTAAACTTTGGTTGATGGCATTGCGATGCTCCTTCGGTACAAAACCTTTCATCATCATGCCCGTTAAACCCTTGTTCATCATTTTATCTGCTTTCTCCAAAGCATCCTGCGGACTTTTCTTTTTTCCAAACCATCCCATAAGCTCAGCACCTCGCTAGTTAAATTATTTATTATTCCATGTTACCCGTGGGGTCTAAAGGAGACAATGGTTTGGCAAGGATACAAAACTTTCGGCGTTAGGAGTAAATTAATACGATACTCCTTCAAAAACTTTTGCCGAATGAAATGGTTTGCGCACTCTTTATCCTGTCACACAGCGAATAAAATGAAGGGAACGGCAAAAGTTTTGCTTGTAAAGCATGCTTTTGTAACCATTTTGGCGCATGAGTTATTTACTTCGAAGCAGGTAGACCAGCTTTTTGTAGTAAGACGTTGACTCTTTGTATTTCCTTGCTTCCTCTGATACCACGGCCAATGCTTCATATAAGGATTCGAGTCGCAATGTAAGCTGATTGGACTCGTAGTACGGTAAACAAGAAAGGGCATACCCCATAAATTCATCATGATGACCGTGAGCCAAGGCCAGCTGGCATTGGTAGTAGGCTGCCGACATTTCTTGATCCGTTGTCAGCTCTATCGCTTTCAGCTCTTGAATATACTGGGTTACAAGCCCCCACTGCTTTTGAGCCAATGCCAATTCACACCGGTAAATCAATAGAACCGGGCGGAATTGCTGACGTACCTCTACGGCTTCCCGCGCGAGAAGTCCTTCAAAACGGTGGATTTCTTCTTCGGCTTTTTCATGATCTCCCTGCATCGTCAGCATGATGATCCGATTGTTCAAGATGGTTGACACCATGTTCCCCTGGTTTACCGCATAGACCAAATGGGCTTCCGCCATGGAGAGGGTAACCAGCGCTTCCTGATACAATCCCATGGAATAACAATAGCCGCTGTACGCGATGTACAGATCGGATAAGCGGTGAAACAATCGGTCTTCATAAACCCGTCTCATCGTACCTTCAAACACCTGCTTGGCCTGGTCATATTGCTTCAAAAATATACAGGCCTCCATCTTGAAGTTTTGGGTGGTCAGCCATAAATCGGTGCCGTCCTGCACATATTCGCTTAACCGGTTCACTTGGCTTAAAGCCTCATGATAGCGGTTCTTGGAGCGATAGAACTGGATTTTATAGAACAGCATCGCTTTTTTCGCGGGGAGCGGGAGCCCAGCGTCGTCAGGACGGCCGTATTTCTCCAGATAAAAATTGAGGTAATTCTGGTGCAGATAATCATGGGATACCGCATCGTTCACTTGTTGATAATAGACCGCCTTCATCAAGGCAGTTGTAAGTTCTACCGTCAGACAGTCATGTCGATCGGGAAGATCGTGTATGCGCTCCTCTGTAACGTGAGAGACCGATTGGGATAATTCTTCAAAGATGCGTTCCGCTGTCTCGAGTGTATCCTTATCGGAATTAGCCGTATGGATTAAATAGGAGGGGGTCACTTGCAAACGCTGTGCCAGATGCCCGGCAAGGTCCTCGGCCAATGGATAACGATCGGCAAGGATGTTCGCAAAATGGGTGGTTGTCACGAATCCCTCAACTAGCTCTTTGCGGGATATTCCTTTTTTCTTGCACAAGAAATCAATTCGTTCTTTTAACACGGGAACAAGCTCCTTAATAACTGGATTTTGGGAAAAGTATACCATGCCGGGCGCGACCTATCCGGACTGATGGTTAAAAGAGGAGCAAGGACCTAGTCACTTGTGAGCGGTGAGTGCGGGTAAGCAAGGAATTTGTTAGAATAGAAAGTAGAAGCGAGTAAATTTTGAATCATCCAATTCGGCGAGGTGAAAATCATGATGGCTCACATTAGAACCACAACCGTTCAAGTCGTTAAATCAGGCTCCGGGCAAAGCCGCACGGAAATATCGGGCAGACTATTTGTTCGGAGCCTTCTTCAACATTAATTAGAACTGCATTATTTCATGTGTCGGCTTTGCTCACTATTTACACGATTCTATGTAGATAGGAGCAGGGAGAATGAAATACGAGAAAGCACTAGATATTTTACCTGAACACGTAGTCAAAACCATTCAACAATATATTGATGGAAGTTATATTTATATTCCGAGAAAGTCGGAGAACCGGAAGTCCTGGGGTGAACAAACCGGGGTTAAGAAGGATCTGGATATTCGGAATCGCAGCATTTTCAAAAGTTTTTTGCATGGCGACTCCATCCGTGCATTGTCAGAACGATATTATTTAACGGAGCAATCGATCCGTAGAATTATTCGGGCAGAACGACTGAAAGATTAGGTGAGATCGGATATCATTTTCGTGAAACGGTTATATGGCATTCGATTATCATCAGGAAAGAGCGGCTAGGACACTTGTCCTAGCCCTTTCAATTTAGGAGAATAACCTATCAGAAATTTAGAACGAACTGGACCCGACGGAAATGGGAACAGTGTGCCTTGGGTCATTGTAATGCAGCCAATTTGCTCCGTCATGATTTACCATGTTAAGGAAAAGCATTAAAATAGAGGTTAACGACATTGCAAGTAGAAGGAGTTATGCATGAACCCGTCATATACCCGGCGCATACAAGAAGTTTATCCGCACCTGGATATTCAAGACGTTGAGATGAACAACATAGGCCAGAACAACGATGTGTTGATTGTGAATCAGACGCTGGTCTTCAGATTTCCTAAGTACGCGGAAAGTTTCCAAGCGTTGATCAGAGAAACCCAAATATTGAATGGGATCAAGACCAAGTTGACGCTGCCTATACCGAATCCGATGTATGTTTCATTTGGCGATATGCAAGTGGGCAAAATGTTCATGGGTTATCCTTTAATCGAGGGTCAACCGTTATGGACAGAAGATTTGCTTTCACACCGGAATTCGGACATCGAGGATAGGCTGGCAGAACAGATGATCGAATTTCTCATTCAACTTCATGCTGTGGAGATCAATGAATGGATCGCTGGCGATAAACAGATTGTAAATGTCCACGAAGAAATGTCCGGATTGTACACTCAAATTCAAAACCTATTGTTTGGTTACATCAGACCCGATGCACAGGTGGAAATCTCAAGCAACTTCACCGGATTTTTGAACAACCCTGCGAATCATGACATTCGTCCAAGCTGCATTCATGGTGACTTTGGCTCGTCCAACATCTTATGGAGCCCGGAGAAAGGTCGAATTACAGGCATCATTGATTTTGGAGGCTCAGGGATCGGAGACCCGGCTTATGATCTTGCGGGAATTCTGTCGGGGTATGGTCAAGCGTTCTTCGATAAGTGTATCGCCATGTATCCGAATGGAGAGCAAATCGCGGAGCGCGTACATTTTTATAGAAGCACATTTGCCTTGCAAGAGGCGCTGCATGGGGTCATTCATCAAGATGCTGAGGCGTTTGAGGCAGGCATACGAGATTTTAGATGAAACATAATCATGGGGTTATACATGATACAAGTACTGGAGGTATCCCATAAATGACACCTAAACCCGTCATCATCGAGGAATATAATCCCGAATGGCCGAAAATGTTTCAGGTGATTCAATCCATATTGGCACAGACCCTTGGTGCTGATGCGCTGAGTATCGAGCATGTGGGAAGCACCTCCATACCAGGGCTTGCCGCAAAGCCAATATTGGATATTGACGTTGTGATCGAATCCATGAAATCGCTTCCGGCGGTCATTGCGAAATTAGAAACGCTTGGCTATAACCATCAGGGGGATTTAGGGGTCGAGGGCAGAGAAGCTTTTGAAAGGAAAGATGAGTATGCCCCACACAGCGAGAAGCTTACATTGAGAATGACCCAGCATTTATATGTCTGCCATCGGGACAGCAAAGAACTGTTCAGGCACATTACTTTTCGGGATGCTCTCATCAATAACCCGGAGCTGGTCAAAGAATACGCCTCATTAAAGAAAGACTTAGCCATAACTTTTCGAAATGATCGGAAAGCCTATACGGAAGGCAAATCTGATTTTATCCAGCAGGTATTGAAGCAAGGTGCACGCTAAAATGCTGAAAGAAATCCAGCATAACAACTTATATCATGAGCTGAATCCTACCAACAAAATACATAACAGCGAGGTAAACCAATGAACGTTACATTAAAGGTGTTAGATAACACGGAGCTTAAAAGCATCTGGAAGGAAGCGTTTCAACAGCAAAATATAAAGCGACCGGATGAGTACTATGATTTGTGCGAATATGAGAACCAAATTGGCAAGCGTGTCACTTTGTTGGCATTTGTTCATGAGGAGCTGGCCGGGGTTTCCCACTTGAAATACGAATCGAGTTATCCGTATTTTCGAGATCAGAACATTCCGGAAATCAATGATCTGAATGTGTTCCCGGAGTACCGGAGAAACGGCATAGCGAACTGCATCATGGAAGAATTCGAGAACATCGTTCGCAAAAAAATGGCGCGTATCGGTATCGGGGTTGGATTGTACAAAGACTATGGTGCAGCTCAAAGAATATATGTCCGTCGCGGTTATATTCCCGATGGCAACGGGATTATGTACAGCAATGAACCTGTGGTGCCCGGTGACATGGTATGTGCGGATGACGATCTGAATCTGTATCTGATTAAAGAGCTGGTTTAATATAGCGTACTGCAAATAATCGGCTTCAGTTATATAAGTTTCAGGAGCGTGAGCATGAGCATGAGCTTTTTCATTCGATTAAATATATCGAGTTTTTTGTATGCACTGTTCCCTTTTGCCGGGATTGAACTCATGGCTAACGTTTACCGACTCAGTCGAGTAACAGGGTGGGGGCTGGATCACGTGAATGTTGTGATTATGGTCTTCTCCTTAGTTGGCCTGCTTCTATCGGGTTACGGATTTCCAAAGCTGATCAGGCATTGGTTGGGTGGCCGTAAAACGTCTTTCTTTTCGCTTCTTTTGTGGATCCCCTATTTCATGATTCTGACCTATATTGTGGCTGCATGGTTTCCGATCATCGATCCGGCAGACAAACCGAATCCTGTAACAGGGCTCATTGCCATCGCAGTTTTGGCACTGTACCCATTCTATCTGGCTATCCTTCATCTGTTTGGAACTACCCCGATTACTGAGGGGATGGAGGAGGATCAAGTGACATGAGTTTAATGAATAAATATCAGGTGAATGTATCAGGTTCAGAAAGGAGCGGGCTATGATCATCGGCATCCTTATCGTGGTGCTTATTATTGAACTCCTTGTAATTGAGGTCAGACTTAAAAAGAAGTTGCATCATGACGAGAGAATCATTGAGAGACTCGATCTCATGATCAAAGATATCCGTGAATTAAAGAATAAACAATAGATTCACGGTCTAGAGGAGTAAGTAAAGATGGGCAATGTGGATAAGCATAAATAAGCTCGAACAGGAGAATGAACGATGAATAAAGGGTTTTCCCATTGCTTGCAAATTTTCCCGACGTCTAACTTCGAGAAGACCAGCGAGTTTTATGAGCGAATCGGGTTCCGTGCTGTGAACTATTTTGATGCAGCAGAACCGCATGTGTGCCTCTACAAGGACTCTATTGAGATTGTATTAACGAAGACGGAGATTGAGGTTGTTCCCAATCGAATCCGTTACGGATATGGGTACGATGCTTATTTTATTACTTATGGACAACGGGAGATCCAGCAAGCGCTTATGGATTTGGACGTGAATATTGTTAAAGCCTTATCGACGACGGATTATAACAATCATGAGTTTGTGTTTGAGGATGTGGACGGACGCTGGATCGCAGTTGGTAATAAGCTATAGAAACTAGGCGCGAAAAGGAGGGGGATGAGACATGGTTGAAATTCTGGTCGTCAGGCATGGACAATCGGAAGCGGATATTTTGAATCGGTGTGAAGGACGGGCTGACTATGCACTGACGGGTCTTGGCCAGCAACAGGCACGGCTCCTGGCAGAGTGGATTCATCGTGAATATACTTTGGATGCCATTTTCTCCTGTACGTTAAACCGGGCCAAGCAGACCGCGGCAGCCATAGCTGAAACAACAAAAGTCCCCGTTACCTACGATGATGATTTAATGGAGCAAAATAATGGGGTCATAGCCGGTATGCTAAGAGAAGAGGCTTTACTTAAATATCCCTTGCCTGATGGAGGAAGAAAGCGGCACGATTCGATCGAAGGCGGAGAGTCTGAAGTGCGTTTCAGAGCAAGGGCCGAACAATTCATATCCAAGCTGTTTACTACAATCCATAGCGAGCCTGACTTGAAAAGAGTATGCATTGTCTCCCATGGCGGAATGATCACGATGTTGTTCCGAAGCTTCTTGAATCTTCCTTATCATACGGATATTCATATCCCGACAGGCGATACAGGCGTTCATCTATGGAGATATGATCGTAGCGGGAAAAAGATAATCGCGGCTACGAATTTGCAGGAGCATCTATTATGAAATAATATGCACATTAAAATCCCGCTATAGCCATCGTGCTGTTGCGGGACTTTTCATAGGCTTTACAATGATCTACATTATCGTAAATATTATTAACAGATCAGAGAAACTTTTTTACCAAAATTTGCGTCTAATAGTATGACCTAAATAAAATATCAAAAAAGGATTAGAAGGAGTTATGGAATGAAACTGAAGAAACGATCATTGCTAACCGTATTGGCTGTTGCCCAATTAGCGGCAGCTTATCCGGCGAGCGCGGATGCAAATACCGCAGACAAACCACAACAGTCAGTCACCCAAGAAGTGTACGAGCAAAACGCTGCGGCAACCAAAGCAGTAACATCCGGGGGTACAGACGCTGCTCAAGAGACAACCGATACAACAGAGACAGAGACAGAAGGGTCTCAAGAGCCGAATGAAGCAGGAACAACCGAAGTACCGGTTGAGGAAACCGGGGAAGTGCAAGATCCGGCAACAACTACGGAAGAGCAGGGCAACCAGAATAACCAGCAAACCGTGACGGGTAAAGAACTTATTCTATTTTTTAATAGTACAAAAATGGTACAAGACGGCGTTACCTACAATGCACCGCAACCGATGCAAGTCAAAAAGGGAGTATCCTATGTTCCCATTCGTGCCCTTGTGGACCGTGTAGGCTTCAAGGTCACTTACGATAAGAAGACCAAAGAAACCGTCATTACCAAAGGAACCAATGAGCTTCGCTTCAAAACAGACAGCAGCAAGTATACCGTGAATGGCGTAACGAAAGAGATGAAAGGCACCTCCTACCAGACAAAGAGTACCTTCATGGTTCCCCTGACAGCTATAACCCAAGCGCTCGACATTCAATATAAAGTGGATAATGTGGGTAAACGCGTCATCATGAATCTGGAAACCAAGCCCGTAGCCAAGTTTACGGTGGGACCTAAAGAGATTTATGCAGGACAAACTACAGTGACCTATACACCGCAGCTGGAGAATGTACAAGGTGAAATCATCGACGAACGCTGGGAAGGCAAACAGGATATTTTCGATGCACCAGGCCAATACATAGTCACTTACTCGGTTCAGGATTCTACAGGAGCGTGGAGCGAGCCATACAGCCAAACGATTACGGTCATTCAGCCGAATCTTCCGCCTGTTGCCATGTTCGAGACCGATAAGTCCGAGTATAAAATGGGTGAGTTGATTACTTATACGAACCAAAGTACAGATGATCAGGACAAGCCTGAGGATCTGACGTACAAATGGGAGAATAAACAATATGCTTTCTTCACACCGGGCGTTTATACGATCAAGTTAACGGCTACCGACAAGAAGGGACTTAGCTCCACCTACGAGACGACGATTAACGTGACAAACGAGACATTATATCAAGAAGAGGATTTCAATATGCTCTTTATCCCGGAAGGTGAGAAATTCACGTTCCTCGGCAATGTGACTTCGCGTCCGAAGATTAACTATGATTTTTACGACGAGCCAAGCACCTTGATTCGCAGTAACAGTCCGGAAACCGTCAACAGCGAAGGCATTGTGTACCAAGAGACGGCGGTTGGCGATATGCGCTTTATGATTCACCATGTAAACAATTTGAATAAAAATGTGAAAATGTACGTTATTGCAACGAACAAGAACAGCACCCCGGTAACGCTCAGACAAGATTACTTGGGATTTGCAGGTCCGTCGCCGATCGCAACGGCAGCAGGCAAGAAGTCTGTGCTGAACTACTTCCAATCCATGCAGGACGATTCGAAGCGAACTTCAGTAACGCTTGCACCAGGTGAACAAAAGCTGGTCATGACGGAACTGAGCGATGTTAGAATGAAGCAAGGACATGTCATTTCCCTTTACTCGGATATGTACAGCGACCTGCCGATTCAGTTCGATGTGGTGATGATTGATGAGAAATCCGATCCGTTGAAGGTTCTGAGCACACTGCCGATCCTGAATCGCGATGGTGTTCATAACCGTGGAACCTATCCGGATTCGACGCGGATCATCCGTTATTCCGAACTGGTGGGTGCCGAATCCGAGCGTCTCATACTTGGAGACAATCAGGATGACCCTAACTTGGAAGGGATGGACCCTATGGTTGGGGACATTACGCACAATACGGGTAACTTTGGTGTTCTGTATAAAATAACATTGGATCGCGTAGCACCGGATACCCTGATCTCGTTTAACCCGCGGGGCGGTAAGTACTCGGGATATGCTATGGTAAATGGAACAATTGTACCGATCTATTCCCTTGGACAGGTCGCTCCTGGCGAGCAAGCGGTCCTCTATCGTACAGGCGATTACGAACAAAAGGTTGAAATCATGCTGACGGCTGCGCCAGGAAGCAATTTGCCAGTCAACCTGCTGTTTACACAAATGCCTGAAGCAATTCATTAAGACCTGATTGCATATAGGCTTCACGACTTGAGCAGCTGCTTGAGGAGTGAAGCCTTTATTGTTGTTAGTCGATAGATGAACAGGAGTAAAGAGTGCGGTGGTATTGCATGGTTTGCGTTAAATCATGTTCCTCTGCTGGGCACTGTTTCTTCCTCTGTTGAGAGTCGGTTCACCTATCGCCTCATACGGGAAGCGGAATATGGTATTATTCATGCTCTTTACGTGGTGTATGATCAACACCCTTTAATAATTTGTCTTTCATCATTTGGACGATATGCAGTGGAATTCGATATTTCTCCGCAAGCTGTATGCTTGTGATGTCCGGATGCTCATCCAATTCTTTTTGAATCCAAGCACGGATATCATTTTTCCGCATAAAACACCTTCTCTCATCGATTATTCTTTTGAATCATTAAATCGTTATAGGTGTTATGCCAATCCCTGTATATCCCGTATTGGTTAAAGGCAATGAGGTAACCGTGTTGGATGATGTGTTAATGATTGAAATGTTGGGACTCAGTGTATTCGTTACATACGCTCTTGTACCATCTGGAGTAATTGCGATACCGTTCGGACTATCTCCAACCGTGATTGTGGGAGCAATAACCGTGTTGGCTGCAATATGAATGATGGATACGGTATCTGAGCCGGCATTGGTGACATATGCTCGAGATCCGTCAGGCATAATCGCGATTCCGGTAGGGTTATTTCCGACCGGGATGGTCGCAATGACCACGTTGGAGGCGGTATCGATGACGGAGACAGATGCGCTTGAAAAATTGGTAACGTACGCTCGCGTACTATCCGGCGTAATGGCGACCTCCTGAGGCAATAAGCCAACCGGTATTGGCAAGCCGAGCACCATGTTAGAAGCCGTATCGATAACGGAGACGGTTCCATCGGTTGAGTTAACGACATAGGCTCGCAGGCCGTTTGGCGTAATGGCGATTCCAGTAGGACCGTCCCCTACGGGTATCGGCGTTCCGATGACCGTATTTGTGACCGTATCAATGACGGAGACGGTGCTGTCAATAAAATTCGTGACGTATACCCGCGAACCATCCGGCGTGATGGCATTCCGATCTGCACCATCGCCAACCGGAATCGGCAAACCGATGATGGTGTTGGAGGCCGTATCAATCACCTGTACACTATCATCGCTAAAATTGGTAACATAGGCACGAGTGCCGTCGGGCGTGAACACAATATCGTTTGGACTATCTCCGACTGGGATGAAACCCATAATGGTATTTGTAGCCGTATTAATGACGGTGATGACATCATTGAAACCAAATATAGCGTAAGCGAAGGGTCCATGGTCCACGGAATTGATGGAGCATACCGGAATGATTCGCGTTCCGAAAACACCGGTAACAATAACCGTTCCTTCTCCGGTTCGCAAAATCCGGCCCTCGATACTATCGGCGAAGCCGGAAGTCGAAACCGAAATGTATTGATTGTCTAATTGCAGTAAAGTATCTCTCAATTCTTCAAAACAGGGATCCGTTGGGCTTTCACCTGCAGGACCTTGAGGGCCCTGAAGACCCTGAAGACCCTGAAGACCCTGAAGACCCTGAAGACCCTGTGGACCTTGAGGTCCTGGTACGCCCTGAGCGCCTTGTGGACCAGGGATTCCTTGCAGTCCTGGTGGTCCAGGTGGTCCAGGTGGTCCTGGAATACCCTGAGATTCTGTTAATCCTGAAGTACCCTGTGGGCCTTGTGTCCCTGCAGTTCCGTTTATGATCGTAGGTGGAGGACATTTTACCCGGATCACTTTCTTTTTGACAATAATACATCGACGTTTTTTCTTTTTTGGTTTACGTATGAGGATCATTTTTTTCTTCCGGCAGCGTTTGGCCTTCCTAGGTGGACATCCCATCCGCGAACACCTCCCCTTGAATTGGTATATCATACGTATCCTGTGCATGAGTTGAGTGCACAAGTACCCAGTGGGCGCATAGACAGACACCTATTTTTCAATGGGTGTATCATTTATAATAGGGAAGTGGGGCAGAATCGGATACATCAGAAGATCTAACAGAAATCTGCTAATACGGAAACTTGGAGTGATGGCGTGTGATTAGATCAGTGGATATTCCCTCCTGAAATAGAACGATTTTATTTTAGGAGGGCATAAACGATGAAATTTCATATTATAGATGTTGAACAGTGGACGAGAAAGCCTTATTACGAGCATTATCGATCGAATAAATGTACCTTTAGCATTACCGTGGATATCGACATTACTCGCTTGCTGTATTCGCTAAAAGCCTATGGATTCAAGCTTTATCCAGCTTTTATTTATATGGTTACCAGCGTTGTCAATAACCGGGTCGAATTCAAAACGTCCTATAGTCCCGAAGGGGAGTTGGGTTACTGGGATCGGATGACGCCGAGTTATACCTTTTTCCATAACGATGACCATACCTTCTCCTGCTTATGGACAGCATGTTCAAATGATTTTTATCGATTCCACGATCATTACGTGCAGGACATGGAGCGATATCGGGATGCAAAAGGGATTTTCGTTAAAGAGAACCCACCGCTGAACACGTTTCCCATATCCATGATACCCTGGGCAAGTTTTAGCGGATTTAATCTAAACATTGTCAATGAAACAGACTATCTTCTTCCCATCATAACCGGCGGAAAATATATCGAGCAGGGTGGCCGTATACTACTCCCGGTTTCATTGCAGGTGCACCATGCTGTGTGTGATGGTTACCATGCCAGCATGTTCTTTCAAGATTTGCAAAATTTGGCGGATTCATGTGAAGATTGGTTAACATAATTCATGAAAAAAACGACAAAGAAAGACGACTGCAATGCAGTCGTCTTTTCTGTTCGCCACTGGTATCGAAATCATAAAATATCCTCACATAATCTTCACAAGTTTTGGTTAATTACATACAACCTTGAAAAAAGGTAATCCTAGGATCGCTAAGACCGAAAGGAGAATGTATGATGTCCCATGAACAATTTCAACAATGTATCGAGGAATGCTTACGCTGTATGGTAGCCTGCAACCATTGTTACACCGCATGTTTGGATGAACATGATGTGGCGATGATGAAAGAATGCATTCGCTTGGATCGGCAGTGTGCGGATATTTGCGGATTTGCGGCCCAAGCGATGTCCACGAACAGTATGTATGCCAGCGAGATATGCAGCATCTGCGTCGATGTCTGTGAAGCATGCGGTAACGAGTGCAAGAAGCATGATATGAAGCACTGTCAGGAATGTGCTGAGGCATGCTTTCGATGTGCAAAAGCATGCCGGGAGATGGCTGCTTAAGCACGGCATCCATCGAACAGGTGGACGATGCGGGAAGAACCGCTATATGAGGGAGACGGCCTTTTTTTTTTTGGGCACATGTGGGCAGAAGAGGCTCCGATATATGGCCCCGTTAATATGCTGAAAATCGCCCGTTAAGGAGATCATGAGGACAGAGGATCCGTTAATTGCGGAAATCGGCGTATTATGAAGTTCGCACGGACAGAGGATCCGTTATTGCCACATAATCACGGATTATTCCGCTGAAAATCCCGCGATAGCGGATCTCTTGTCCGCTTATTGCTGCAAAAAGGGTGAAAACAAGGAAATAGCGGAACCAGTGTCCTCAAATATCGGAACTCGTAGGACTATAACTAACCTGGGTGGCGGTATTAAAATGAGGGATTCTGTAGACGACTAATCGCTGCTGAACAGAATAACAGAAATACGCCGAATCGGCCTTTTTTTGGCACATGTGGGCAGAAGAGGCTCCGATATATGACCCCGTTAATATGCTAAAATTCGTCCGTTATGGAGATCAAGAGCACAGAGGATCCGCTATGTTGTGGGAATCGGCCAATAATCGAATTCTTGCGGACAGAGGATCCGTTATTTTACTGGAATCGGCCTATTATGAAGTTCACACGGACAGAGGATCCGCTATTGCACCATAACCCCGCTGAAAATCCCACGATAGCGGATCTCTTGTCCGCTTATTGCTGCGAAATGGGTGAAAACAAGGAAATAGCGGAACCAGTATCCTCAAATATCGCAACTCGTAGGACTTTAACTAAGCTGGGTGGCGGTATCATAGTGAGGGATTCTGTAGACGACTAATCATTGCTGAACGGAATAACAGAAATACGCCGAATCGGCCTCTTTTTGGCACATGTGGGCAGAAGGAGCTCCGATATATGGCCCCGTTAATATGCTAAAATTCGTCCGTTATGGAGATCAAGAGCACCAGAGGATCCGCTATGTTGTGGGAATCGGCCAATTATCGAATTCTTGTGGACAGAGGATCCGTTATTTTACTGGAATCGGCCTACTATGAAGTTCACACGGACAGAGGATCCGCTATTGCACCATAATCACGGATTATTCCGCTGAAAATCCCGCGATAGCGGATCTCTTGTCCGCTTATTGCTGCGAAATGGGTGAAAACAAGGACATAGCGGAACCAGTGTCCTCAAATATCGCAACTCGCAGGACTTTAACTAAGCTGGGTGGCGGTATTAAAATGAGGGATTCTGTAGACGACTAATCATTGCTGAACGGAATAACAGAAATATGCCGAATCGGCCTTCTTTTGGCACATGTGGGCAGAAGAGGCTCCGATATATGGCCCCGTTAATATGCTAAAATTCGTCCGTTATGGAGATCAAGAGCACAGGATCCGCTATGTTGTGGGAATCGGCCGATTATCGAATTCTTGCGGACAGAGGATCCGTTATTTTACTGGAATCGGCCTATTATGAAGTTCACACGGACAGAGGATCCGTTATTGCCACATAGTCACGGATTATTCCGCTGAAAATCCCGCGATAGCGGATCTCTTGTCCGCTTATTGCTGCAAAAAGGATGAAAACAAGGACATAGCGGAACCAGTGTCCTCAATATCGCAACTCGATAGACATTAACGATGCCGGGGCATAAGGTAGCTGTTCTTATTACTGTGTCATTCTTACGATAAGGTATCTGTTATTTTTCTGATAAAGTATCTGTTCTTACGGGAGCGGCCGATTTCCCGCCGGTACCAAAAATCCCTCTCACCGGAAAATGAGAAGGATTGAAGAATAGCGTTCTATGAAGCTTTAGCCGATGTCAACGGCGTTATATCCAAATGCTCTTGATCCAGCTGATGGCAGCGGGACGTAACGGCAAATGCTCCGATAGCGAACAAAACTGCAGCCCAAGGCAGGTGTTCGAGTCCGACGTTATCCACGACTAGGCTGCCCAGTAGGGAACCAACGGCGATACCCAGATTGGATGCAACCGGCATGAGCGTGGAAGCGAAGTCCTTGGAGCCGGGTGAAGATTCATCCGCCAGGTCAATCAGGTATAACTGAACGGCGGTACTGAGCGCAAAGGAGAAGCAGGCGACCAGCATTAACGACACTAAGGCCATCCATGGGAGTGATAGGGTAAGGGCAAGAGCCATCATAATCATCGCTTGGATGGTGAATATGACTTTCAATTTTACCCTGGAATTGCCTTGCGCTACCTTGGCCCCGAGCCAATTGCTAAGAATTGTGAAAGCGCCGTAGGCCAGCAGGACGGTGCTGATCCATTGCTGCGGAATCCCCATCACATTCTCTAAGAGCGGCGTTATGTACGTGTATACGATAAATACGGAGCCTACGCCAAGGACCGGAATGAAGAAGGCAAGACGAATCCGCTTGTTCTTGAACAAGGCTAATTGCTGTTTCATGGAGCTTACGCTAATGGTATTGCTCTTGGGCATGACTGCCATCATCAAGACTAGCGGGAGGATCCCGACCAATGAAGTAACAATGAAAGCCGTTTGCCAGCCTGCCATCTGGCCGATCTGCGTTCCGACCGGAACGCCCAGGACATTGGCAATCGAGAAACCTCCGATGATCCAGGCAACCGCACCAGCCCTGCGGGAAGCGCTCATATGCTCGCTTGTAGCGGCAATGGCCAGCGATAAGGTTAAACCGCACAAAATCGCGGTGATGATGCGAATGAATAACATGACGGGGTACGTGGTGGCAAAGATGGTCAAATAATTAAACACTAACACCGCAATATACGCTGTCAGAATGGTAACATGCCGCGGAATGCGTCCGAGCAGCGTCACCGCAAACGGCGTTCCGAGGGCATAAGCAATGGCGAAGCTGGATACGAGGACACCGGCTCCAGCAAGCGATATGCTGAGACTTGCGCTAATGTCTTTTAATAATCCAACAATGACGTATTCGGTAGTACCCAATACAAAGGCGGCAAAAGTAAAGGCGATAATAAAGATGGTCTCTCGTGTTCTGGTCATGGTTGTCTCTTCTCCTGATTTCTCTTTTTGTATGCTTCGATCTTACGTTATGAAAGGCTTTTCAAGTCAAGCCTGAAATGAGGATTTCAAAGAGATGCTCCCCCAGCTTCATGCTATAATGTAGGGAAAAAAAGTGGAGTGGGTGGATATCTTGCCGAATCAAACTTCAAAACGCACATGGCGTGCGGACAAGCTATCGCAGATCGGTTCTTCCATATTTGCCGAGGTCAGCGAGTGGAAACAAGAGGCTCTTCAAGCGGGAAGACATATAATCGACTTGAGCATCGGCAGTCCTGACCGTGGTCCTTCTGCGGATATCCGTGAGGTGCTTAGCCAAGAAGCGTTGAAAGAAGATAACTATACATACCCAGGTACTAGAGGAATCGCGGAGTTTCGAGAACAGTCAGCGGCTTGGATGGAGCACCGTTTTGGTGTAAATGTTAACCCGGATACCGAAATACTGGCTTTGATGGGATCCCAGGACGGATTATCGCATCTGGCTCAGGCCATATGTAATCCGGGGGATGTGGCCATTGTGCCGAATCCGGGGTACCCGATCTATGCCGGAGCGCTTGCGATTGCAGGCGTGACGCCTTGGTATCTTCCGCTGAAGGAAGAGTTTGGATTTGTACCGGATCTGGACAGCATTCCGGAGGAGATTTGGGCGAAGGCGACCTTCATTCTGCTGAATTTTCCGGGAAATCCGATTGCGGTCCGGGCAGATGATGCTTTTTTTGAAAAATTGGTCGGCTTGGCGAAACAATGGGACGTGCTTATCGTCCATGACCTTGCATATTCCGAGATGGGGTTTGACGGCTACCGTCCCATGAGTATTCTGCAGGTTCCAGGCGCCATCGACATCGCGGTGGAATTTCACTCCTTCTCCAAGAGCTTTAACATGGCAGGCTGTCGCATCGGCTTTCTTGCCGGTCACGAAGAAGCAGTGGGCGCGCTGCGGGAGTACAAAAGCAACATCGATTTCGGCGTATTCAAGCCCGTACAGATTGCGGCTGTCCATGCACTCCGTCAAGCCATGGCATCTGGCGATGAGGAACAGGGTGTCGCTTCACTATATGAACGCCGGCGTGATGTCCTCGTGGCAGCGCTTGCCGAAGCGGGATGGGTTGTTCCTAAGCCGCTGGCCACGATGTTCCTATGGGCCCGGCTCCCTGAAGCTTTTCGTGATGTTCAATGGAGCTCGCGCCGTTTCGCCCGCGAATTACTGCTTGAAACCGGCGTAGCAGTTATTCCTGGAGATGCTTTCGGATCCGAGGGAGAGGGTTATGTGCGCATCGCGTTAGTCCAGGAAGAGGAGGCACTCCGCGAAGCAGCGCAGCGAATAGGGAAGTTTATAATGGCAAGAAATTAACGGTTAAAGATCGTAACATGAACAGCTTGGGCAAAGTGATACTGAATGTCTACTGAGGAACGGAGGAATTCGGATATATGGATGTCAAAGCCGGCGGGCAGTATGAATCAGATGCTATAATTAAATGGAGTTATTTGAATCATTTGCATATCCAACGCTAATAAAGGGTGAGCACATTGCGGAACTATGTCCCTATACAAGCACCAACGATAGAGAATCCACCTCCGGACTCTTCTTACACCTATCACGAACATTTGCCAAGCCCTCCATTAACTCTTTATGTGGCCTGTTATTGGACCTTGGATTATCAAGCTTCGTCACTTCAGCAGCCGCTTCATCGTATCCTTCCTGACGGTTGCGTGGATATCATATTTAATCTGAAGGCACCGGCAGCTTCAACCTCCGGCTTCATTACCGGTCTGATGTCATCTTACGAAGCCATGAGGCTCACACAGGATCAGTCACTGTTCGGCATCCGCTTTTTCGCGGAATCCGTCCGCCCCTTCATACATTATCCCGCTTCCGATTTCCGGGAGGGTCCTGTATTCTTGGAGGAAGCCTGGGGGCTGAATGTGAATCAGCTCAACGAGGAAATGGTCACGGCTCTGGATTCCGCACACCGAATGGATTTGGTTGAAAGGTTTTTAATGGGCGTCTTAGGACAGAATAACGTCCGTCCCGAGCCGCTGCTGGAGCACGGCATGCAGTATCTGTACGCCGCCAAAGGAAGAATAACGGTTCGTGCTTTGGCCGAAAAGCTTAATTATAGCGAGAGAAACATAAGAAGGATATTTCAGAAGGAATTGGGCGTCAGTCCGAAGGTCATGGCAGAGATCATTCGTTTTCAATATTTGCTGCAGGAATTGCATCAGGCCAGGCTAACGCGGTTTCCCGACATCGCTGCCCAATACGGATACTATGATCAGCCTCATTTTATTAACAGCTTTAGGCGTTTATATGGCATGTCACCAAAACAGGCTTTAAGTGATCGATCATGGAATTCTTGATGTCTAAGCGCAAGTTGTCCGTTTTTTACAATCTTTTAATAGCGTAATCGACGAAAATAGTAACGGGTAACAAAGATGATGCATAGGAGGTATTACCATAATGAGAGCGCGTATATCCGTACTTACAATCGGCGTCGATGACCTGGAGCGGTCATTGAAGTTTTACCGTGATGGACTCGGCCTCCCGACCGAAGGGATCATGGGGACGGAATTTGAGCACGGGGCTGTAGCATTCTTTGACTTGCAAGCAGGCGTGAAACTGGCGATCTGGAATCGCAAAGATCTGTCAGTTGAGGCAAATGTTCCTCTGTCCCCTCCGAGTTCCTCGGAGTTTACCATCGGTCACAACGTCGGCAGCAAGGAGGAAGTGGATGAGGTGATGGAGCAAGCCAGAAGGGCGGGTGCAACGGTTACCGTTCCGGCACAAGACACATTCTGGGGAGGATACTCCGGCCACTTTCTCGATCCGGATGGTCACTTGTGGGAGATTTGCTGGAATCCTGCCTGGGAGCTTGATCTTTCGAAACGAATGTGATAAATTAATCAACGATTGTTGTGCAACTGAATAAAATATTTGAATGTATAACCTCATTAATATGGTCTGAGGGTCTCTACCAGGAACCGTAAAATCCTGATTACAGAAAATGTTTCTCATTTTTTGTAATCAGGATTTTTTGTTGTTTATAGGCAAATATGACATCGAAGAAAGGGGATTCCATTCCAGATGAATCTGAAAGTATTAATTCTAGCGATATCGACGATATCCGTCGGGCTGGTTGAACTTATTGTTGGCGGAATACTCCCGCTCATCGCGGACGACTTGCATATTTCACTCGGTACGGCTGGTCAGCTGATTACTGTGTTCGCCCTGGTCTATGCGGTAGCTGGACCGGTTCTCCTTGCACTGACGGCAAGAGTGGAGCGGAAACGACTCTATATGATTTCCTTATTCGTTTTCTTCATTGGTAACTTACTTGCATATCTAAGTCCAAGTTTTATGTTGTTAATGGCTGCCAGAATATTAACCGCCATGAGTACAGCGCTGATTATCGTGTTATCGTTGACCATTACCGCCAAGGTGGTTGAGCCTGCGCATCGGGCGAAAGCATTAGGCGTTATTTATATGGGGATCAGCTCGTCATTGGTGCTTGGCGTGCCGCTCGGCATTTTGATCAGTGAAGCTTTTGGATGGAGGGTATTATTCCTCGGTATCGGCATTCTGTCAATTGGCTCCATGATCTTGATCTATATGTTCCTGGATCGAATCAAGCCTGAAAATGTCACGCCGTTATCCGTCCAGATCAAGGCGCTGGGCAAATCGAAAATCGCCGGAGCGCATCTCGCCACCTTGTTCATGCTTGCAGGGCACTACACGATTTATGCATACTTCACGCCGTTTCTTGAATCCGAGCTTGGGCTGAGTCCATACTGGATCAGCATTTGCTACTTCCTGTTCGGACTATCCGCAGTCGGCGGCGGAGCGTTTGGAGGCGCGCTCGCCGACCGACTGGGGTCGAATAAAAGCATCGTCATCATCATTACGTCATTCATGTTGGTTCTGTTTCTACTTCCGTTCTCTACATTCTCGATCGGCGTATTTTTAGTCGTGATGATGATGTGGGGAGCATTAAGCTGGAGTCTGGCTCCTCCGCTGCAGAATTACTTGATTCAAGTGGATCCAAGCTCGTCTGATATTCAGCAAAGTTTTAACAATTCGGCGCTGCAAATCGGAATCGCGCTGGGATCCGCTATCGGCGGCCTCGTGTTAGAGCAGGGAGGTACCGTAGCCAGTACGTCTTGGGTAGGCGGAGGAATTGTCATGGTGGCGCTAGTCTGCGCCGTTTATTCCTTAACGAGACCTGCGCTTGAATTAAAGACAAGCAAATAGTCCATGACTGCTTATCCAAAAGGCAGCTGCGATCACGCAGCTGCCTTTTTTTCTCCGCTAGGAGAGCGCGGTATTCTTACGGAATTTGACATCGGATCGAAATAACCTTAAAATGAAATTGTTTCATATGAATAAATATTTTAGTGACTCATCGAATTATCTCCTATTTTATCGGTTAATTTTTCTTTCTATAGAAACAATATACTAATGCGAAGGAGCGTGATATGGCTGAACAACTGAAACCACCATTTCTTTCCGGGGTGTAATTTCTTTAATATGCTCATATTGTTTCTCGCGAAACTAATTTTGGTTATAATGAAAAAAAACAATGAGTCGAGGAGCTTGCATAATCATGAGTACGAGCAAAATAAAAAACGCTATCCATGAAAATTTCATTCAATTTCTGCAGCAAAAAGAACAATATGAGAACCGGTTAAGCAGCGCTTTTATCGAAGAACTCCGGAAAATAATAGAGATAGACTCCACCCTAAACATAACGGAACTACATACCATCGCATGTATTGGTGAGCAAGAACCGATTAATGTCACTTCCATTGCCGAAACGATGAGCCTGAGCAAAGGGAACACCTCCAAGATAACCAATAAATTATTGAAGGCGGGTTGGGTTCGCAGGGCCCAGCTCAATGATAACAAAAAAGAAGTGTACTTCCGGCTTACAACGGCTGGGAAAAAGCTTTTTGCCATACATGCTGAGCTCCATATCAAGGAGCAGCAGAGGATGAACGAGTTTTTGGATAGGTATAGCGAATCCGAGCTTGACCTTATGAAGCGATTATTTGGAGATTTGGCTGACTTTTATCAATAAGAATATGTTCGCCGATGTGATACTTGAAGATCTTAAAGGGTTATTCAAGCGAGCAATGGCTGGGGGTTGAATACATGAATTTCGTGAAGACGATCAGAGAACGAAGAAGCATTCGCAAGTTTAACTCCATTCCCGTGGAGCAGGAGCTGGTGATCGAATTACTCTACGCTGCGCGGCAGCTTTATCCGTCCAGAGAGGAAGTGGCGTTCCGAAGCATGTATGCGGGGACGGATGATTCGAAAGAACGTTTGGCTGTCAGTATGCTGGAACCGCTCGTGAAGAACAGACTGGTCAAATGGCTGCCGGAAAAGGTTCGGGATTTCGTTCGGAAGAGGGTCACCGATATACCTGGCCATCTCATCATCCTTGCCTCTACGGATGCGGACAGAAGGAAAAGTGATATGAATTATGCGGCGGTCTGCGGGATCATGCAAAATTTTCAGCTTCTTGCCTGGCAACGTGGGCTCGGTACGCTGTGGGATACTGAACCGATGATGCAGAGCAACGAATTATTCGAGCTGTTGAAGCTGCAGCCCAATGAGAGGCTGGTTGGTATTTTTCATCTGGGATACTTCGATAAGGCTCCAAGAGCCAGAGCACGAACACAAGCAGAAAAGAAATGGACGATTTTATCGAGTGGAGGAGGGTCCTTTTGATGAGCTATATCGATAGACCCGTTTCCGAAAATCATATACTGGAACTATTAAATGTTGCGGTATGGGCTCCTAATGACGGAATGCGGGAACCTTGGCGGTTTATATTTATCGGCTCAAGCAATACAGACTTGCTATCTGAATTGCAGGATCAGGCACCGGCTTATCTGATATTGGTCATTAAGGAAGATCATGATCCTCATAAAAGAGAAGAAGATTACGCAGCAGCAAGCTGCCTCATGCAGAATTTCCGTCTGCTCGCTCAGGATCGTATGCTCCATGTGCGAATGACGATGAATGACTGGATTTATGATAGAGCTTGCACCCTTCGTTTTGGTGTTCATGATGACGAGCGGATCGTTGCTGTGCTGGAATTGGGATATCATGAACGATCCATGGAGTTTGAGAAGGCAGAGAACACACCCAGCCTTACTTTTGAGTTGTTGTAAAAGGTTGCCATGCAGCCTACGATATTGATCACATTATATACTCACAAGAGTCGCCGAATAGGCGGCTTTTTTGATGTAAACTCATGTTTGGAGGCAGTTAAGGTCGTCATTGATCTAATTATCTGGAAGGGTGGGGGGCTCATAAATGGAAACAAATAGGCAGGAAAATACCTGTTGTTTGTTGAATATATTCCGAATACATACTGCAATCGCAGGAGGAGAGCAACATGAAGTCGATCACCGTTCAAAGTCTTACGGAAATTTTTCATTTGGAAGTACTTGCAGGAGCCAATCGCATGGATCGTATGATTTCCCGTCCACAAACGCACCGACCGGGGCTGGAGTTTGTCGGGTATTTCGATTTTTTTCCTATGGAGCGAGTGCAGGTGCTTGGTCGCAAAGAAATCAACTATTTATTGACGCTTACCATAGAAGAACGCAAGTTACATATCGGGAATATCGTCAAATATCATCCGCCGTGCTTTATTGTCACGTCAGGACAGCAGGAGATTCCATATCTGACCCTTTTCTGTAATCAAGAAGGCATACCGTTATTGCGGACGACAGAGACAACAACGGAATTTATCGCCAAGTTGGACAGCTATTTGGTGAAGACACTGGCACCGGAGATGTCGATCCATGCAGTATGTGTGAATGTATCGGGCATAGGAATCCTGCTTCGGGGTAAATCCGGGATTGGCAAAAGCGAGACAGCCCACACCTTGATCAGACGAGGCCACCGGTTTGTGGCAGACGATATCGTGGTGCTTAAAAAGCTGGGTCCTTCGACTCTTCTCGGCACACACAATGAGACAACCCGCGAGTTTCTGGCGCTGCGAAGCATCGGTCTGATCAATGTCGTTCGTCAATACGGACGCACGGCGTTTCAGGACGAGACGCGAATTGTGCTCGATATTGAGCTGTCGCCTTGGCGGGAAAATTCCCTGAACAACGAGCTGGAGGCGGTGCCTCAGTTTACCGAGTATTTAGGCATTCAAATTCCGCATATCGAGGTTCAGCTTCAGCCGGGACGGGACGTCGCCAGTCTCATCGAGGCGGCGGCCAACAATTGGTATCTTAAACAACTTGGATACAGCGCGGCTGAAGACTTTATGAAACGGATCGAAAACGAAATGCAGTCGTAAGGAGGCCCTAGGCAAAGAACTGAAAACTTTCTATCCCGTATTTTGTCGTGAATGATGCTCGAGTTGCAAATATGGTCCGATGATCCCTTCCGCGTTCTACTCCGTTGTCATCAGCATATATTTTCTGAGAATAACGCTATTGGGAGGGGCAAGATCAATGAGTGATCCCTTGTATGAGCACCGGTTTTGGCTACAGATTCTTGGCGACCACTGTCGTTTTATTTTTACTGCGCTTTCACCCAAGGAAAAAGGGGATATCGCCACAGCCGAGTCCTTAATGGCTACATTTGATATGCTGCTTGGGGAGGCGCGAAGACCCGATGCATCCACATTCATCGCAAAACTGACGAATGATGCCTATAATGCCACGTATGAACTGCGCGAATTCAAGCTGAATTTGCTGGAACGACAGCTTGCAGGCAAAATTGATTTGCTCCTGACGCCTTCCTTTGTCAACCATATGGTCAATGAATTGGAGGAATACCTTCGGATCTTACAGGCGTTACAAGAAGGTAAGGGCGTACCTCTGTTCCACCCCTTGCACTATGATATGGTTTGGCTGCAGGATGCATTTGGTCATGCAGCAAGCCTTGCGGCCGATCTGGATTTTGCTGAAAAGCCGTTAATTGCAAAAAGTTTGGCGTTCCAGAAAGATTTTGAAGGCTTTTATTTAAAAGCAGTAGAAATGACGGGTTATTTAAGGACCCATTTAAAGGATTTTCCTGCCCTGCGCAAATTTCACGCTGATATTGATCTGGAAATGAGAGTGTTCATGCACTTTCTGGCAGAACTCGAAGAATTTGAACTCCGCGGGGAGGTGCTGGACCGGATTAATCCGCTGATGCCGGATCATATGTATCGAGAAGAGTGCTACTATTTGTCCAAGTTGGCCGCTTTGGGTGAAGTACAGAACCCGAACTGCGATCCGACAAAGCCGAGAGTCACAGGTTGAAGAATCGTGCCGCATGCCAAACATCTGAACGGAAGCATGTCTTGCGATGCAAGCGATCAATAAGAAGGTGGATGTGCATCAGGAACTGACCAAGGTAGTCTCGGAATAAGCAAAGTATTTACGAAGTCGTCATATTGGCGGCTTTTTTGTTATAACCAATAATGGGCTGGGAGTTTGCAGCCATTGCCGCTTGACTAACCAGTGGAAAGCAGTTAGCCGCCGGACAGGATTGCGTGGTAATATGAAGTAAAATGCAGCGTAGGAGAACGGTTATGAAGGATCGGATAAAAAAATGGGCTGGGATGTTAAAAAGAAAGGTCTTTTTACATTATTATGCCTACAAGGATAATCGGACTCCTTGGTACGCCAAAATATTCGCCATATGTGTTGTAGCTTATGCCTTCAGTCCCATTGATTTGATTCCGGATTTTATACCTGTACTAGGCTATCTGGACGATGTGATATTAGTCCCCCTTGGAATTGCGATCACATTGAAAATGATACCTAGCGCCGTGGTCCAAGAGCATGAACTGCAAGCCGACGAACGGATGAAGCGCGGTAAACCCAAAAATTGGTTTGCAGGAAGTATAATTATTGCTATATGGTTAGCAGCTTTGCTATGGGTTTCACTTTTTGCGTATCGATATGTGTTGAACGAATAGGATCGATAGCTTCAATGTATCATGGAGCGTTTGCTAGCAACAGAACGATAGGAGCCGCAAAATTCCGGCTCTTTTTTCACTTTCTTGGGTGATCCCATCAACAATTTCTTCAACAGGGACATTAGGAATTTAATAAAAGGAAATGAATGAATTCGGACGAATACATTCAATAGAACATCTCGTTTTTGGGAAACTGCCATGACTTATTAGTCAGTGGGTGCCGTCCCCGATAAAGTAGAGTTGACCAAATGTTCAAGAAACCGCGGGGTGTAGTTGGAGGGGGGAAACTGATGAATTTGAGTCAAAACCAAGGAAAGCCGAATGTGTTGCTCATTACAGTCGATCAGATGCGTTTTGATTGTCTCAGCATAGCGGGTCATCCCGTCGTCGAGACGCCCAATCTGGACGAGCTTGCGAGGACAGGTGTACGGTTTAGCCGTGCGTATTCTGCCACACCGACTTGCGTACCTGCAAGGGCAGCCATATTCACCGGGCAATCACAGCGGGCTCATGGCCGTGTCGGCTATCAGGACTGCGTGCCATGGGATTATAAGAGAACGCTGCCGGGGGAATTGGCCGATGCCGGTTATCACACACAGTGTATCGGTAAAATGCATGTCTATCCGGCACGGAATCTGATGGGGTTCCACAACGTCATGCTTCACGACGGTTACCTGCATCACAACCGCAATAACCACAGCATTCCGATGCAGGAGCATTACGATCAAGTCGACGATTACTTGCCATGGCTTCATGAGCGGGTGCCCGGCTCGGATATGATCGATCTCGGTCTGGATTGCAATGCATCGACCGTCGCCCGTCCTTGGCATTTGGCGGAAATGCTGCATCCGACAAATTGGGTAGTCACGCAGTCTATTGATTTTCTACGTCGCCGGGATCCCGGGAAGCCATTCTTCCTGTGGATGTCATTCGTCAGGCCCCATCCACCGTTCGACCCTCCACAGGCGTATCTGGATCTATATGAGGATGCTGATATTCCGGAGCCGCCGATTGGCGATTGGGCGCAGACGGAAGATCCGGATTTGGCCGGATACTCCCCTATAACGGGGCGGGGGCTGGTCCCGAAACGCCGCCTGCGTAAAGCGATGGCTGCCTATTACGCTCTGATCACGCATATCGATCACCAAATTGGCCGCTTCTTGCAATCGTTGAATGAATATGGCGAGCTACAGAACACCGTGATCCTGTTTACATCGGACCATGGCGAGCTGCTTGGAGACCATCATTTATTCCGGAAGTCTCTTCCGTATGAAGGAAGCACCCACGTGCCGTTTATCGTCAATGATCCGGGCAACCGATTAGGCTTGCAGCGGGGAATGGTGTCGGATCAAGTGGTGGAGATGCGGGACATCATGCCTTCGCTGCTGGAGGCGGCCGGCGTGCCTATACCGGATACAGTCGAAGGAGAAAGCATCTGGAGACTTGCCTCAGCAGAAGAGAAAGAAGGGCATAGCGCTTCGTCTTGGCGCCACCATCTTCATGGCGAGCATGCACAAGGAATGCAGTCCAATCACTGGGTGACCGATGGGAAGGAGAAGTTCATCTGGTTCTCCCAAACCGGCGAGGAGCAATTCTTTGACCTGGTTCATGACCCGCAAGAGCTGCACAATGCGATTGCGGATGAAGAACGTCAGGAACGTATCCGACATTGGCGCTCCGTTCTCATACAGGAGCTTGATGGTCGTGAGGAAGGTTATACGGATGGGCAACAGCTGATTACAGGCCGGAAACCATCCGCAATATTATCCCATATCAAAATATAGCTGCATTTTTGATTGTGCTATATTCGAGCCCATAAAACACGCAACAGGTTGAATCATACCACCAAATAGAGGTGGATTCGGCACCATTCTGTTACAATGAAGTTAAAACCTTTTAGAAACGAAGTTGAATATGAAAATTGAACTAGGACAACAACAAATAGAATGTCATGTAGAATATGGCCCACGCAAGAAGATCTCGATCCATATCGATCCTTCAGGGCTGGTTACGGTGAAGGCACCGAATCATACAGCTGATGATGTGGTGCTGAACGCCGTGAAGCAGTATGGGGATAAGATTATGAATCAACTGCAATCGATTGAGGCAGCTCGAAATGCTCCGAAGGTTAGAGCATACGAAGAAAGTGGCAAGTTCCTTCATCTTGGCCGATATTATTCGCTTGATGAGTTAATCGAGACGCATAATCGTACGGAAGAAGCGCTCCAACATGAACTGAAGAAGTTCTACTTTGCCAGCTGCAAGAAGGTAATCGGGGAACGAATTAAGATCTATCAAAAGCAGCTGAAAGTCACGCCTAAATCCTTCACCATTGAGGAGTCGCAAACGAAGTGGGGCAGCTGCAGCTCGACGAAGCATCTCACCTTCAATTACCGGCTCGCGATGGCGCCCCTTGAGGTCATTGACTATGTGGTCATACATGAGCTCTGCCATCTCATTCACATGAATCATGATCGCTCCTTCTGGCGGCTCGTTGGCAGCGTGATGAAGGATTACAAAGCGAAGGAAGCGTTCCTCGCGAAGTACGGACACGCCATGACATTATAAATAAAAACATATGCATGCTTAAGCCGCCAATTTGGCGGCTTTTTTTCTTGCCCCATATCGAAGCGCGGTCTATCCATTGCGTCCAAGACAATGTAATATCTAATTAGATACCCATTTAATTTAAACATTATCAAATTGATGGACGTATGAAAGGAATGATGATGGTGAGCACAGAGTTTTACTTAGTTCGACATGCTGAAAAAGAGAAGCGTGTTGGAGATGTTTCCATTTCAACCGAAGGGCTAAAGCAGGCTCATATGATGGCCCTTCATTTTAGTAAAATGTCCATAGATAGAATGATTAGCAGCCCGCTGAATCGAGCAAAGCAGACCGCTCAAATTGTTGCAAAAGCCGTTAATATAACCGTATCAGAGGACATTCGGTTACGGGAACGTGCGAACTGGGGAGACTCGCCTGGTCAAACCTTTCAGGAGTTTGTTGAGATGTGGAATCGCTGCAATAAGGAACGAGACTATGTGCCTCCTGTGGGAGACTCCGCTAGGAGAGCCGGTGAGCGGTTGTCTTCCTGCTTACTGGAGCTGTCAGATCAGCATCCACACGAAAGCATGGTTATTGTGACACATGGTGGTTTAATCACAGACTTTATGGTAAACGAATTTACCGAGGAAGAGTTGAACGGTACACACCCGAATTTTATACTGGCACAAAGCGATCTGGCCCCAGAATGTTCTGTAACGCATATCAGGTGTTGTGATGGGCGTTTTACATTAGTCGATTTTGCCAGCATAACTCACTTACTTCATTAAACTAAAGGGGTAGAAATGCCGAATCTGCATACAAAAATGAAGGAGGGAGAGAGGTCCTATACTATAAGAGGAAAGGAAAGAAAGTGACGTTTATGATATCTTCACAGCTTCAACACATTTATTATGTATGATAGTGGAAGTTCATTATTGACCTAAATATGAGTAGGAACATGCCAGCTATGAAGGTTCTTTAATTCATATCGGACAAGGGTTGTCCAAACATGCATGAGGGTCTGGAAAGGAGGTGAACATCATGAACTCCAAGTTCATCGCGATAGTAGGTGCTGCTGTTTTGACACTTGGCATCGGAACTGCTGTCTATGCTTCGGAGGTGGCTCCAAGTACCTTTAAAGACATGATTCCTTTCATGAAAGAAATGCATCCCAATCTCAGCGATTCCGATTTAGAGCAAATGTACAACAATTGTCACGGAAACTCGATCCCTCAAGGGATGATGCAACATAACTCGAATATGCCAGCAGTAAATTCAGGATCCATTTATAATTGATTTAAACCAGCCCCAAAAGACTGTCTATGCACAGTCTTTTTTTTGTTTAGATCATTTTTCTTTTGTCTTCACTTAAATAAACCGGGTAATTGACAGATTTGATATTGATATTGATATTGTTATTTAGTACAAAACCGTGTCATTCTCGGATGGCTTATTGGGGGACTACCAAGTATCGACTCTATAAAGAAAACGGGCTGCTCCCAAAATACAGGTGCAAAAGTTCTAAAACTAAGATAATCTGAATTTTAGATAATGATATCCTTCATTTTATAAAACGATGTCACACATCTGCTGGTTCTCCACTGATTATGAATTTCTCAACATGTCATTACACATTACCAGATTGACAACAACCCGGCTTCTGGAAGTTTTCATGGACAAAACCTAAGATACGGCCCAGAGAGGCCTTCGAAAAGAGGATACATGATACAAGAGAGAGAGGAAAGCCAGTTCTTGCTTCTAACTAAATTGAAACTGCCCCAGCCCCTTTATCCATCTGTGCCACGTCCCCGGCTGCTTGCGCGATTGAATGCGGGACTAAACCGCAGGGCGACATTCGTGACGGCTCCCGCCGGATACGGTAAAACGACACTGGTCAGTGATTGGGCCAGACAACTGGACCGACCCGTCGGGTGGTTATCGCTGGATGACAAGGATAATGACCTCATCCGATTTTGGAACTACTTCATGAAAGCGATCGAACAGGCAATCGGCAGTTTGCCAGACTCCGTCCGTGCCTCAAACGCAATGCTGACTCCCGGTCAATACGAGCCATTTATCGTTGCTCTGTTAAACGAATTGAACGGCTTGAATGAACCGTTTATCCTGATCTTGGATGACTGGCATGTCATACATAATACGGATATCCAGGCATCGGTTTCTTATTTTCTGGAGTATTTGCCTTCCCGGGTGCATCTTTGTTTCTCTAGTCGAAGCAGCCATGGATTTCTGAAGTCGAGATGGATTAGTCGGGACTGGATCCATGAAATCCATACCCGGCAATTGTGCTTCAATTTGCAGGAGACGGTGAATTTCTTCCACATCGTTGAGAAGAGGGAGCTGCCAAGGGAGCAGATTGAACACATCCAAATCCAGACCGAGGGCTGGGTGACGGGACTTAGGCTGATCTCGTTGTCTATTCAGGACGATGAGTGGATGGGAGCTTTCAAGCACGTACAGTCCAACCCTGAACGCGTCGAGCTATATTTATTCGAGGAAGTGTTTGAATCGTTGGACGAGCCAACAAGGCAATTTCTGTTGAACGTCTCGATTTTACAGCGGATGAACGGGCAGCTATGTAAGGTTGTTGCTGGAGAACACGGTGCACAGATGCTGGCCCAGCTGGAAAAACGCAACATGTTCCTCATCCCGCTGGATGAAGACAGGGATTGGTTCCGATTTCACCATGTGTTCGGCGAGTTTCTGCTGAAGCAGCAGCGACGCCTTGATCCTGCGAAGACAAACGTGCTCTTCCAATCGGCTGCAGCCTGGTGTGAATCGCAGGGACTGATGGAAGAAGCGATCGATTACTACTTGGCCGGAGACTATCATTCGGAAGCGATACGTCTGCTAGAACAGTTGAGAAGCTTGATGGTCCGCAGGGAATTCTCGACCATGAAGGTTTGGTTGTCAGCGATTCCCGAGGAACTGCTTATGCAGTATCCTTACCTTTATTTTTCTTACATTTTTTCGTTATTGTGGTCTCAGGAGCTGGAGCTGTCGGAACGGTATTTACAGCTAGCAGAGAAGCATTATGCTGCTTCCTCAGCAAGCTGGAGTCCGGAGGAGAATAATCGCTATTTGGGTTATCTGTATTATGTAAGGAACTTTAAAGCGACCCAATATGACATGGACATGATAAAAGGGCTGGAGTATATCCATCTGTCACTTCAGCATAGTCCTAAAGGAACGGATCTGATCTTCGCATCTCCTCATATGCCACTGTCTCCTTCTATATACAGGTCATACAATGGCAAGCGTGGCGAACATTTGCCTCGGGGCCTTTCGGATACTTTCTTTTTGAGCATGATCGAATTCATGAAACCAATGGGACTACAGGATTCGGTCGTTGTATGTTATGGCGAATTACTCTACGAACGCAACGAGCTGGAGCAGGCGGAGGAGTACTTGAAGCTTGGATTACAAGGCACAAGTCAGGCGCATTACCAACCAGAGAAGGTGTACGTTCCCGCCAGTCTTTTCTTGTCGCGTATCAGCAAATCCAGACAGGATATCAGTCAGGCCGAAAAATGGTTGGAAGAAGCCTATAGAAGGGCGATTGAGGATGGCGCTAAGGCAGCCCCCATCTTGCTCGATGTCGAAATGGCAAGTCTGCGAATGGAGTCCGGAGACTTGTCTGCAGCTGTCGAATGGAAGGATCGATACAAGGTCTCGTCGGATGATCCGGTATCCGTATTTCAGCTATTCGCCTATATCTTTCTCGTTAGGGTGTTGATGGAGACCGGCAACAGTCAGGAGGCATGGACGTTATCGGAGAGATTGCTGCAAATCGCGATAAAAGGCCATCGTCCGATGGACGCCTTGGAGCTCCAAGTGCTTCAGGCGATGCTGCTGCAGATGATGGATAAGCCGCAACAAGCGCTGCTTAAGCTGGAAGAGGCGCTTATATTTGCGAAGCCCGATGATTATATCCGTGTGTTTGTTGATAAAGGCCAGCTGGTGGCACAACTGCTTGCGGTATATGTCCAGCATCGTCAAAAAGGAAACATCCGAGATAAAAACGCGCCTTCACTTGCCTATGTACGGAGAATTTTGTCCGCTTTCGGAGGGACAGCCGAATTTCCGCTACAAGGCAAAGCAACATTGGAAAAGCTTCTGACACCGCGAGAATATTCGATATTTCGTTATATGGAGGAAGGGCTGGACAATCCGGAGATCGTTGAAACGCTCGGCATCGGAATGGGGACCTTGAAGGCACACATCAATCGCATTTACAGCAAGCTGCAGGCGAAAAACCGAGTCGAGGCGATCAAAAGAGGGAAAGAGTTCCAGGGTTAAACACGGAAGGTTGTAACAGGAGGCTCGCCGCACGGCGGGTCTCTTTTATTGCGTAACTATAACCGGGCCTATAACCGGGGTTAGATTCGAACTCTCGAAAGATCCAATATAATGTACATCGTGGCAATTGAATAACGAAAGGAAGGAAAGACCAGATGAGACGCATCTTCTGTATTTCGATGACATTATTACTCGTGATCGGCATCATCCCGCTTCAAGCATTCGCTAATTCGAATGATGCGATGTCCGGCGACGGGACGGCGAACAATCCTTACGTCATCACAACGTTAGATCAATTAAACGCCGTGCGTAATGACTTGAATGCTCATTACAAGCTCGGAGCGGATATCGATGCTTCGGAGACTGCAAATTGGAGTAATGGGGCTGGCTTTATGCCTATCGGCGATGACAAAAACGGCAATAGCCCGTTCACTGGTGTCTTCGATGGAGCGGGACATGTCATCCGCAATCTGACCATGAATCAGCCCAAGATGGACATGGTCGGCCTATTCGGAATTGTAGGCTCCAATGGTGTGTTAGAAAATATCGCTCTCGAAGGTATTTCGATCATTGGAAACAACCATGTGGGCGGGCTCGCAGGGCGCAGCGATGGAACCATTAACGGGTCCTACGTTACCGGAACGGTTAGAAGCAACATGGCCACCGTCGGAGGGTTGGTAGGATACAATGGCATTCAGGGTAAAATAACCTCCTCCTACTCTACGAGTACCGTCACCGGGACCGATTATGTGGGTGGTTTGGCAGGGCGCAGCGACGGGATGGTAAGTGACTCCTATGCTGCCGGTACGATCAGTGGCACCTCTATAGTGGGTGGGTTAGTAGGGGACAGCGAAGGTGGAGAAATCATCCGGTCCTACGCCACGGGTGACGTCAGCGGGAGCGCTGAACACGTCGGCGGACTGGTCGGTTATAATATTTCCGCTCTTATAAGTAGGTCATATGCCACGGGAACAGTCCGTGGCAGGAGTGCTGTCGGCGGTCTTGCGGGCAGCACGGGCCACGGGTTGATCCTTCAGTCATACGCCAGTGGCAGCGTCAGCGGGCGCGATCAATCTGTGGGCGGTCTGGTTGGGAGTAATAGTGGGAAATTGAGCGACAGTTTCTGGGATGCTGAAACTGTCGGCTTGAATAGTGCCTGTGGATACGATACATACGGATCCTGTACCGCGAGCGGCCTCACGACTGCACAGGCACTAACCCAATCGAGTTATTCCGGCTGGGATTTCAACAATGACTGGTTTATGGTCGAGGACTCGACGCGACCATTCCTTCGCTCCGAATGGTCGACCGAAATATGGAACTCGCATCAACTGCAGCTGATGGCAATGGATCTGTCGGCGAACTACATACTGACGCAGGGTATTGATTTCGACACGACATTCACTGATAACACCCGCTCCGATATGTGGGGGACGAGCACAGGGAACGGTTTTGGATTTGAACCCATCGGTAATGGCAGCACTCCGTTCACAGGTACACTCGACGGCCAAGGATATGATATTACGGGCTTATATATCAACAGGAGCAGTTTAATGAGTGTCGGGATGTTCGGTAATATTTCTAGTGGTGAGGTTCGAGACGTTCATTTGAAGAACGGGAATGTCACCGGCGGCCTTCAGACAGGCATGCTGTCGGGACAAAACGGGCCCAGCAGCCAGATTATGAAGGTCCATGTTACAGGGAATGTTACCGGAGCAGGCATGACAGGTGGCCTGGTCGGGAATAACGACGGAACGATTGGCAGTTCTAGCTCGAGTGCTACTGTCGGTGGAGTGGATGAAGTAGGCGGTCTGGTCGGAAGGAACGGCATGGGGAGTGTTACTGAGGCTGTGTATGCTACCGGGAGCGTTAGCGGAAACAGCCATATCGGTGGATTGATCGGCTCGAATGCGGGCCTGGTGTATAACGCATATGCAACGGGTCAAGTCGATGGTCAATTCAATATCGGCGGATTGGTCGGACACAATGATATGAATAGCCAAGTGAACTTGTCTTTCGCCGCCGGGAGCATTACCGGTATGGATTTTGTCGGAGGCCTCGTGGGTCGGAATGAGAGCGGTAAGGTAAATGATTCGTATGCCATCAGCTCCGTTGACGGTCGTTACGATGTTGGCGGCCTCGTGGGAAGGAATATCGGTGATATCAAGACCACGTATGCCGTCGGAAGTGTAACTGGCAGCGGCGAAGTCGGCGGCCTGGTCGGACGGGAATTCGGTACGGTTACCTCGAGCTTCTATAATAAGGAAACGACCGGACAATCGGATACCGGCAAAGGTGAACCGCGGATTACGTCGGAAATGAAACAGTATGCACGATTTGGTACCGATTGGGACTTCAGCGGAATATGGGCGTTACAGGAGGGAGCCATGTTTCCTGTTTTGCAAGGAATTGCAGCCAACCTCGAATGGGACGCTGCTCCACCAACCATCACCAGTGCGAAGATCGAAAGCGAGCATCCGAGCAACGTCATCGTGAGCTTTGATGAAGAAGTCAGCCTCACTGACGCCGGGGGAATTATAATTACAACAGACGGAAAGCCTTCTACCATTTCTCGGGTGGACGGATCAGGAACTAATACACTTGTCCTTAAAGTAGATAAAGCATTTGAAGAAGACCAACAAGTTCTCCTATCCTACGATAAACCATCCGGAAACATTTCCGACCGCGCAAACAATGCGCTGCTCAGTTTAACGGATCGGATCGTCGATAACCTGACTCGTCCCGTTGACCATATACCGCCATCCATCGCCATTACGATGACCACGGCGGATGGAATGGAGTATGTTGATCGCACGTGGAGCCATCAAACGGTTAACGTAAGTGCAGAAGCATCTGACGAGTCTGGCGTCACTTCATTTACGTATTCGCTAAATGACGGCGTGTCGTGGAGCCCTTATTTATCTGATATCGTCCTGGGCGATGAAGGTGTTCATAGAATCGCATTCAAAGCCGTCGATACTGCGGGCAATGAATCGATTGAACGACGCACAGTCTGCATCAGCACAACTGGAATAAACTTGACGCCTACATTAGTGAAGGCGGACGGAAGTGAATATACGAGCGGCGAATGGAGTAGGTCGAGCGTAACTTTGAGCGTCTATGCTGAATCGGCAGTCAGCGAGATCTCCAATCTGACCTATACGCTGAACGGGGGGCTTTCACAAGTCTACGAGAACAAAGCACCCATCGAAATTTCGAGCGAAGGCGAGACGAACATTCGATTTGAGGCGTCCAATCAAGCAGGCAATACGTTATTCCTCGACATCACGGTGAAGATTGACAATACGCCGCCATCGATTACGATTTACCCTAATGGAAGCGAAATGCAGGTAACATCGGTAGTACCGAGGGTGACGGTCATTGATTCAGGGAGCGGCATAGATCCGGCCTCGCTGGAGTTTCAGTGGACGACCGATTCGTCCATACCAGCCACAGGCTGGAGACCGTTTGCGAACGAGGCCGCGCTAATGAAAAGCGGCGTTGACGGTGATTGGTACTTGCATGTAAGAGCACATGACCAAACAGGTAATCCTGTTAACGTGACGTCCAGCCGGTATCGTTTGATAACGCAGAAGGCGAGTGAAGCAAGCGGTTCAAATCTCACTAACGGAAGCCATGTATGTTCACTGCCGAACAACGCCTTTCTTGTAGGCCTGGAAGGGAGAACCATTGCTTTTGAGGGGGGACAGATTCTCATCCCTGCTAAAGCACTGAATCGACCATTTTGTTTATCCATAAATCTAACACTTCCAGATGGTGATAAATTTCTTCTATCTGAAGGAGAGCGAGCAGTTAGTAAAGTCGTTGAGTTTAAGAAAGATGTGTCTGGAAAATTCGATCAAGACGTAACCATCAGCCTGAAATTTGACGCCAACACCATACAAAAAGGCAGTCATGAGCTCCAACTTCGTCAGGTTAACGAAGAAACGAAGGAATGGGAAGCACTGGATAACGTCAACATAGACTGGGATGAGGGGATTATAAGTGGTACTACCGACCACTTTACTCCATTTGCGATTTTTGCGAGAACGATTGTGCCTGTTGAAATCGGTGTTGCGTTTTCCGATATAAAAGGTCATTGGGCGCAAAAGAACATTGAGAATCTCGCAGAAAAGGGCATTGTGAACGGTTATATAGACGGAAGCTTCAGACCTGACCGTACGATGAGCCGAGCAGAATTCGCGACAATCCTGGTTCAAGCATTAAGTCTCACTAATAAAGGCAGTAAGGAATTCGCCGATACCAAGGATCATTGGGCGAGGCAAGCCATTTCAACAGCGTATTCTTACGGAATCATCCAAGGATACGATCCGGTTACTTTTGGCCCCGACGATTTCATTACGCGCGAAGAAATGGCACAAATGGTGGTTCAAGCCTTTCAATTGGATCATCCCCTTACCAACAAAACCTTTATCGATCAGGATAAGATTGCTGTTTGGGCACGGAAAGCGATGTTGATTGCAGTAGATCATGGAATCATGAAGGGTTATCCAAACGACATGTTAAAACCCAAATCTCATGCTAGCCGTGCGGAAGCGATTACCGTGATTTGGCGCGCCATGGAGACAAAATAAAAGGTGTCGATTAACGAGTTGCCGAATATTTATAGCAGAGTTTATTGATTTCGACAGTTAAAAGGAGAAAAAAATGTTAACGACACAGCAACTACAAGACATTGAACAATTGCAAAAAGAGTGTGAACTTCATGATCATGTACAACTGAAGCTAAACTGGGATATGCTCAGAGAACGCAAAACGGAGAATCTGGATTTTTTTCATTATGAGGATGACGAACTAGTAGCGTTTCTAGGTTTATATCCTTTTGGTTCGACTGTCGAAGTATGCGGCATGGTAAAGCCTAATGAACGTCGAAAGGGGCATTTCGGGCGATTGTTTCACCTTGCAATGGAACAAGTAAAATTCAATGGATACAAAAAAATCTTGTTGAACGCGCCTGCGAGATCCGATGCGGCAACATTCTTTTTGAATGAACAAGGTGCTGAATATGCATTCTCGGAGCATCAAATGGAATGGCACGAAACGCCTCTGGAGGAGACAACCGATATTCTTCTCAGACAGGCAACCGAAGAAGACTACGAAATGAGCGTTCGTTTGTCCGTGAGGGCTTTCGGATTGGACGAAGAAGACGCCAGAGTGATGGAGAGCCATCATTTCGCGGATCATACGGATATGCTCATGATTGACGTGAACGAAAAAACGGTTGGGAAACTTCGGGTAAGTCGTGAAGAGGGGCAGGCGTGGATCTATGGCTTCTCCATATTGCCAGAATATCAGGGCAGAGGGATAGGCAGAAAAGCGCTTCGCCAAGTCGTTAAAGAGCAAAGCTCTGCCGGATTTACGGTACACTTAGAAGTCGAAACGAAAAACAACCATGCGCTGAGGTTATATGAGTCGGTTGGATTTAAGGCAGTGCATGTACAAGATTATTATAAATACGAATGCAGATGATAATAATCGAAATTTGTGCAAGAAAAGTCGCCATCAGGGCGACTTTTTCTTTTAACTGGGATTATTTAATTTAACGTATATCTATTGAAGTCTATTTATTCTGCCGATATTGAAGGGGCATATAATTTTATCATTCAGGAGGAATTATGATGAAAAAAACAGTTATTCTGCTCACCAGTGCGGCACTGATGTTTGCGACCGCCGCTGGCACGATCTCAGCCAAACCGGGTAACACCCCACCTGGCAAGACGAGTAACGCGGCATCGACAAAGGGACCTAAAGAAAAAGAAACTCGAAATGAAGAGCCTCAAACCGAGGAAGCAGAGGCATCTGATACGACTAGCAAAGAAGAAGACCAAGTTAAGGATTCAATATCTCCGGAAACAGAAAATACAAACGACAATTCCACCGATAAAGTCGATTCCAAGAACAAAGGACACAAAGGATACAAAGGCTTGCTAAATGCCATTCAAAACGTAGAAGATAAACCGGCAGGCGCCGTTTTAGCCAATATTTTGCTTACCGAATATACGGCCGAGCTGACGGACGAACAACAAAAACAACTTGAAGCCATTATGGAAAAGGACAAGGCGTTAGAAGCGGCGGCGGGCATGCTTGAAACAAACGGCAGCGTGACGGACGCTGTGTATTTGCAAGAAGAAGCTATTCAAGCAAATTTTAAAAATTTGGATCTATACAAAACCATGGGTAAGCTTAACGAAAAGGCGGGTAAAAAGAATGGGGTTAAGCTGTATGTGAACGGCGAAGCTTCGGATGCCGAACCTTTTGTCAAAAAAGGCAATACATATGTTCCTTTTCGCGCCATAGCCGAGGCTTTGGAAGCCGAGGTCATATGGAATCCGGAAAAGCGTTCCATCACCGTTACGAAGGACGGGGTTAGCATTCAACTCCTGGTGGGCAGTAAAACAGCAACCGTTAATGGGAAGAAGGTCTCATTGGATGCCCCAGCCACCGTTACAAAGGGCAATACGTATGTGCCCGTACGCTTCATAAGTGAGGCATTGAATGCAACCGTCAAGTGGGAATCAGAAAGTCAGACCGTTGTTGTTTATGAAGAGGAAGCATAATAGGTAAATTTTTTAGCCGCTAATCTGGAATGAGATCAGCGGCTTTTTTGTTTAAATAAAGTCTTTGATAAAGAGGGGCATTTCGTCTGCCGAAAAGCCGTATGGGAATCAGGACTATGCATGACGCTAAATATGTGTACCATATGTTAAATTTTTTCAGTGTCTTCTTCATTGTAAACGCTTTAATATCGATTTATGACCGACTGAACAGGAGGAGGAGTTATGAAGGTTGCAGGACGTTTCTGCAGGGTGTTATGGATAGTCGTCATGATGGTGTCGGCAGCTGGATGCATGGCGGGGAGGAACGGAGCTGACAGCAGAATGTCCGAATCGGAACGACCGTTTGACAACGTGCGGATTACCGCATATATGGCCAAAAACCCGGTTGCGGATATCCTTCGCGCCCATCTTCCCGAATTCGAGAAGGAGACGGGCATCAAGGTTGATTTTCAAGCGTTGACCAATGAGCAGCTCAGCCAAAAGATGTTCGTACAGATGACGGTAGGTAGCGAAAGTCCCGACGTGTTCATGATCCGGCCTTTGGAAGAGCTGAGTCTGTATGAGAACAATGGCTGGCTAATGCCCTTGGAATCGTATGCCGTATCGGATCCACGTTACGACTTTGCCGATTTTTCGTCAACGGCGCTGGAATCGGTAACGGTGAAGGAAAAGCTGCTTGCCGTCCCGCTTTCAACCGAGCAGCAGATTCTATTTTATCGCAAGGATTTGCTGGAGAAAAAAGAAATCGAAGTGCCGCAGACTTTGGACCAGCTGGAAGCGGCGGTCAAGCAGGTGCACGATCCCGAGCGTGGCGTCTACGGTTTTGTTGCAAGAGGGCAGCGAAGCGCTCTCGTCACCCAGCTCTCGTCCTTCGTATACTCCGAAGGCGGAAATTTTACGAATGAGGATCAGGCGGTACTGAACTCAAAGGAAGCGGTCAAGGGAATTGAACGGTATGTAAGGCTACTCGGAAAATATGGTCCACCGGATGTGCTGAACTACAGTTGGACTCAGTCCGCGGAGTTGTTCGCTCAAGGAAAGGCGGCGTTTTTCACCGATGCCAGCGCGATCTACCCCATGCTCACGCAATCAGGACTGGCGAAGGAGAAGATTGGGTATGCGCTGTTTCCGGCAGGCGAAGCCGGCCGCAAGCCCTACAGCACTACCGCTTGGGGCATTGCGATCAATGCGAAATCGGCCCGCAAGGATGCGGCCTGGGCTTTCATCGAGTGGGCCTCGGGCCGGGACATGGTGCTGCAAGCCCAGAGGATTGGTAACCCGGGAGCCCGGAGCTCGCTGTGGCATGACAAGGAAGGCATCTCCGGCTTTCCGGAGGAGCTGATTCCGGTAATCAATGAATCCATCCCGATCGGAATGAGTTATGATCGTCCAAAAGTCATTTACGTGAAGGAAGCACGGGACATTATCGGCAGCGTTGTGGTGAAGGGACTCATCGGCGAAGATGTCGGGGTTGCTGCGGAGTCGGCAAACGTTCAATTGCAAGAACTGATCGACAGCGAGAAGTAGAGCGAATCGCTCTGACACGGGGGTATGTTTTTTGATGAAGCGGTTAAGGACAAGTACGTTTGCGAAGCTAACAACACTGCTGGCGGTCTTGGTTATTCCGATTATTTTGCTGTATGCCTACTCCCATCAGGTCAGCATCAACGTCGTTCGTTCGGCTGTGGAGGAGGGCCAGCGGAACCGACTGACGTTCTTCATGAGTCAGATGGACAACATGATCGATCAGCTAACCAAATATTCGGTGATTGCGAGCAATGATGACGGGATCAAGAGTTATCTGGCGGAGCGCCCACGGAGCACCCTCATGGAACGAATCGACAGCCAGCAGCGGATCACGGATATGTTGAATATGCAGATTGCAACTAGCAGCTGGGACAGCCAAATCCTTATGTACGTAATGCAGTATCAAGAATTGCTGACTACCGACTTGTCGGCAAGGTATGATGCCGAATACTTGGCTAATGCGCATGAGCAGAACTGGTCTTATCATCGGGATTCGCGAGGACAAGCCTTTTTCAGCTGGATGAGAACGTCCGCTTCTTCGCAGGATCTGATCGTGGAGGTCCGTTTCACCGACCAGAATCTGGTCAATATGCTGAATCGGTTGAAACAGGATGGGGACAGCGAGCCATTCCTGTATGCACCTGACCGAACCGTTATTGCCAACAGCACATCGGTCGAGGAGACGATACAAATGGCGGCCGGCATCCTGAACGAGATGCAGCTTGGGGAAGAGGGCAGCCGAATCGTGCAATCCGGGCAGGGCAAATATGTAATGAATTACGTCTTGTCCAGCAGTTTGGGCTGGTATCTGGTGGATTTCGTCCGACTGGACAGTGTTTATTCTCCGATCACTTTAAGCAGCACCCTCTTTTACATTTCCGTATCGCTCCTGCTTGTTCTCGTCTTACTGCTGACCTTGTTGTTGTACCGCAATGTTCAGCGTCCGATTTCCCGCCTGCTTCATGCGGTGAGAAGGATCAGGGACGGTCAATATATGACGCGTCTGAAGGATGCGCCGAAGAATGAATTCATGTATCTGTTCCATTCCTTCAATAATATGGCGGAGCAAATCGAGGAGCTCATCGAACGGGTATACAAAGAGTCTTTGCGATCCAAGGAAGCCACGCTTAAGCAGCTCCAATCGCAAATCAACCCTCACTTCCTGTATAACTGCCTGTTCTACATCAAGAACATGGCAAATCTCGGTGAGAAGGAAGCTGTCGTGGCCATGGCCCTGAACTTGGGGGAGTATTACCGGTACACGACTCGACTGGAAAACCCGACCGCGCCGCTTGAAGAGGAAATGAAGCTGGTAGACAATTATTTAACGATTCAGATGCTGCGGCTTCAGCGCCTAACCTTCGAGATCGAGGTTCCCGAAAGAATGATGCAGCTTGAGATTCCGCGCTTACTGCTCCAGCCTATCGTGGAGAATGCCGTCATTCATGGCGTCGAGGATCAATTGGATTTTGCGATGATTCATATTTCCGGAGAAACCGAAGGGAGTCGATGCAGAATCAGAATTGACAACAACGGCCAGGGCATGGACGTTGGCATCATCGACAAGCTGAAGCGGCAGGTCGAGGAGCCCTTGAACGAAAGCGGGGGATTCGGCCTGTGGAACATTCATCAGAGACTGATCACCCGGTACGGCAAACATGCGGGTTTGACCTTCTCGGAATCGCCGTCGGGAGGGCTTCGCGTAGAATTATGCTGGGAAGATCCAAGTAGAGCAAGGGGGGATGATGTTGTATACATTGCTGATCGTTGATGATGAAGCAAGCGTGGTAGAGGGGCTGGCGCATACGATACCTTGGCGTACAATCGGGATTGATGAAGTGCGCAAGGCATACTCCGCTTTCGAAGCGCTGGAAATACTGCAGACGCAGCCGGTCGACATTATGATTTCCGACATCACGATGCCACGGATGAACGGGCTCGAGCTTATCGAGATCACGAGATCGAGATGGAAGAAGATCAAAACGATCCTGCTGTCCGGTTACGCTGAGTTTGCTTACGCGAAAGAAGCCATAACGCTTGGCACTTACGAGTACCTGCTTAAGCCCGTCAGCGACGAAGTCGTGCTTGAAAAAGTAGGCGGAGCTGTGGAATCGCTGCGGCAGGAGCGTGAGTCCAGCGAAACCTACAACCGTGCGGTTCAGGCTTTTCGAGCTAATCTGCCTCAAATTCGAGGCGAATTCCTGAATCAGCTGCTTCAAGGCATGAAATCGCCGAAGAACGTTTGGGCCGAAAAACTGGAGCTGCTTGAAATGAAATCCGCCATCGGCAATCAAGCGGCCTTGATGCTCGTACGGATGGAGGACCGTCTGACGGAAATGAGTCCTTATGACTCCTCCATCATGGAGTACGCGATCGGTAACATGGCGGACGAGATCTTCGGGGAACGGTTTCGGTTGTGGCGATGCAGGGACATACACGGATATCTCGTCTTTTTTGTTTTTGTAAGCGATGAATCGGCGGACAGGATGCACCCCCATGAGCATGCACAGGAAAATGAACTCAAGCATCTCGCGGCGCAGTTACAGATGAACGTCAGCCGTTACCTGAAAGGAACGATCTCCGTCCTGATAGGAAAACGAGGTTCCTTTCCGGAAGATGTCCGAAAGCTGTACCAGGACAGTCTTTTCGCTTTGCGCCGCCATATTGGCAGTCACAGTGATATGTTCGTTTACGCAGAAGATGAAGAGGAGCTTCATCCGGTCCGTTCCTTGCAAAAGTGTTATGAGCCCCCGCTTCTCCCTCATCTGCTGGAATCCGGCAGTTGGAAGCAGATTAAAGAGAAGCTTGAGCAGATCCTCAAGGAATTGTCGCTCGCGCACAGCCAATCGCAGGAGCATGTAATCGAAGCCTTTTTCTTTATATACTCCTCGCTAAGCGCGTATGCGCACAAGAACGGACGCGGTCTGGCCGATATCGTCGGAGCGTCCCTTGCGGACGTAACGGGACTGTCGCAATGCACAACCGCGGCCACGCTCGGCAAATGGGTGGGTCAAGTGCTGCCTCTACTGGAGTCTAGCGCCGAACAGGCAACCCGCAGCGACCGGAGCGCTGCCGTGTCCCGGATGAAACGGTTCATACGGGACCATCTGTCTCAGGATATTTCCCTGCAAGCCATTGCGGATCATATGTATATGCATCCGGTTCACGTGTCCCGCCTCTTTAAAATGGAGACCGGATCGAACTTGAGTGATTATGTGCTCCGGTTGAAGATGGAGCAAGCGGCCGAGCTGCTGGCCGACCACTCCTTGAAGAGCTTCGAAGTTGCCCTGAAGCTGGGATACCACAACCCGAACTATTTTATTCGGGTGTTCAAAAAGTATTATTCCGTGACGCCCCAAGAATACCGAAACAGCTTGGAAGCCGGAAAGCCCTAATAAAGCCTGTATACCGTCCGTTTCCAGCCATGCGTTTGCGCTGGAAGCGGGCTTTTTTTGTGTAATTCGGCCGCTGCTTTCGATAGCGTTATCATGTTAAGTAAGGAGAGGGGATGTTAAGCCTATATCATTTAACCCTGTTTATGAAGCCCTTACAATGAATGGTGTAAGGACATTCCACTATATGCTGAGGGGTGAACATGATGAAGATGAAGAAAACCTCTATACGATGGATAACGGCAGCTTTAACCATGTTATTGATGGCAGGATGCAGCGTAGGGGGAACGGGAGACAGCGGATCGGGGAATGCCGATCCGGGGAAGGAAACCCTGACATTCTGGATGAAGAAGCAGATGTTCGAAGAGCAAAACCAGATGATCCAAGAGAGGGCAAAGCAGTTCGGAGAAGAGCATGACGTGAATGTCAACGTGGAGTTTATCGCGTACGAGGACTTTTATCCGAAATGGTCGGCAGCCATCGAATCGGGTACAATGCCGGACGTCTCTTTCTTCGGCTACCAGGAAGTCGGACAATTCTACGCCAAGGACGTTCTCGAGGATGTTACCGACGTTGTGGTCAGCGTGGAGAAGGCAAACGGGGAAATACAGGACAGCCTGAAAACCTCCGTAACGTTCGAGGACAAGCTATACGGAGTGCCGTTCTGGACCGAGTCCACGGCTTTATATTACCGTAAGGACATGCTTCAGGCTGCCGGGTACAGCGAGCCGCCCGGAACCTGGGAAGAATTCCGCGAAATGGCGAAGGCACTCTCGGATCCTTCCAAAGGGATATACGGTGCAGGGCTCGGTTACGGGAAAGGCAATTCGGATGCCGAATGGCTCACCCGGGCGATCATCTGGTCCTACGGAGGTTCCCTCGATACCGAGGACGGCAAGAACGTGGCGGTGAATTCGCCCGAAACTCTTCAGGCGGTTCAGCTGATCAGGGACATTTTCATCGAAGATAAGGTGACGCCTCCAAGCTCCATCGGATGGGATGACAGCGGCAATAACAAATCGTATTTAAGCGGCCAATCAGCCATGATCTTCAACGTAGGAAGCTTGGCTGCGACGATCAAGAACGATAATCCCGAATTGTACGAGAATACAGGGATCGCCATGCTGCCCGCAGGACCGAAGGGAGCCGTAGTGCCTGGCATTAGCAATAATCTGGGCATATTCAAGGCATCCCGGAACAAGGAGCTCGCCAAATCCTTCATCGAATATATGGCGGACAAAACGTGGTACGGCCAGTGGGTGCAGAACGGGGCTCCATTGACCGGTCCGATCTACACGGATCTGGCAAACGAATCCGTCTGGCAGGAGGAGAAGAACAAAGGATTCGTCGACTCCATCGCACATTTCGCTTTCCTTGGATACCCCGGGGAGTATAATCCGAAAGCTGGAGAGATTTATAACCTTCGATATGTCAACGACGTCTTCCAAAAAATGCTGCTGGATTCAGGCTTCACGGCTCAGCAAGCAGTGGACGAATTACAGAGTAAGATCGAGGCGGTATACGCGAAGTAGGGTTATGACTTAGCCGCGCATCAGGCTACCGCAGTCCGAATACAAGGCATCGATGCAAGGTCCGTGGCTGCGGACGAGCCTGAAGCGACAGAAAGAAGGTGCTCTCAATGAAAAGCTTGGAAGTTCAAACCTCACCGGGGAAGCCCCCGGCGCCTAGGCGGGAACAAGGCGGTACAAGCAGCAGGCTGGCCTACCTCCTCATGAGTCCGGTACTAATTTATTTGCTGGCTGTCATGGCGCTCCCTTTTTGCTGGGCGGTCTATCTTAGCTTGACCAATAAAGTAGTCGGCGTTCCCGAAACGTTCATCGGTTTGCGGAACTATGCGGAGCTGTTTACCGATTCCGTGTTTTGGAAGGCGGTATGGAACACCGTTGTCTTTACGATGGTGGCGGTCATTCTGAAAGCGGTGTTCGGAATGATTATGGCGCTCGTGCTCAACGAGAATATCGTCGCCCGAAACTTTTTCAGGGTGATGCTGTTTCTTCCGTGGACCATTCCGACGATCGTTTCCGTTTTTACCTGGCAGTGGATTTATTCCGACGTCGGCGGCGTGCTGAATGCCATCCTCCTCAAAACAGGGATCATCGACAGTCCCGTCGGCTGGCTGGCCACACCTGACCTGGCCATGTTCTCCGTCATTCTCGTCAACGTGTGGCGCGGCATTCCGTTCATGGGCATTGCCATTCTGGCCGGCCTGCAGACGGTGTCCAAAGAGATGTATGAAGCCGCCATGCTGGATGGAGCGGGAGCAGTCAAGCGGTTTTTCTACATGACGCTCCCCTCGGTAAAAGAAGTGACCATTCTATCTTCCGTTATCACCACCATCTGGACGCTGAACGACTTCGAGATCATCTGGCTTCTGACACGCGGCGGCCCGGACAACGGCACGCAGGTGCTGTCCACGCTTAGCTATACCGTTGGCTTTCTGAACATGAGTCTCGGTAAAGCCATTGCGATATCCCTCATTACGCTGCCGCCTCTGATCATGCTGATCCATTATGTGACCAAGCGTTCGCTGGCGTCCGACAAGTAAGGAGTGATCTTGATGAAGAATTCGCTCGGCAAGCAAATTACGGTATACTCGACGCTCGCGCTGCTGCTAATATTCGCGCTCTTCCCTTTATATTGGATGGTGATTACCTCTTTCAAGTCCAACGGGGAGATCTATTCCATGACGCCTACGTTTTGGCCGAAGGAATTTCTCGGCACCGCCTACGATAAGCTGATCAACGAAAAGGGATTTATGACGAATATCAAAAACAGCTTGTTCGTCTCATTGATCGTATCCTTGTTCTCGATTACGGTCAGCATGCTGGCTGCGTATGCGATCTCCAAGCTCAAGTTTAGAGGGAGAAGCTTCATCTCCAAGAGCATCCTCTATGCGTACCTGATGCCGAGGGCCGTTCTGTTTATCCCGCTCTACATGCTGGTGACGGCAATCGGCATCAACAATTCCATTTACGGCCTCATGCTGATTTATCCGACGATCACGATTCCGTATGCTACTTGGATGCTCATTTCCTATTTCAAATCCATCCCGGACGAAATCGAGGAAGCGGCCATGATCGATGGATGTTCGAGAATCCGTACGATGACCCACATCATTTTTCCATTATCGGCGCCGGGCATTGCGGCTACCTTCATTTTTTCATTCACGTTATGCTGGAGCGAATATTTATACGCTTTGGTCGTTGTCACTAAAGGCGCAGACAAGACGATCACGCTGGGACTGTCGGATATGATCGTCGGCGACGTATTCGCGTGGGGACCCCTGATGGGCGGCTCCATCATTGCATCGATTCCGGTCATCGTGATGTATCTGTTCACATCGAAATATATGGTAAGCGGAATGACGGTAGGAGGAGTTAAATAATGAATGCGAAAAGGGTATTAGTAACGGCTACGAATTACTCCAAACTGTGCGCGGATGCGAAGCGGCTGCTCGAGAGCCATGGATGCGAGATTATCGAGAATCGTTTCGGACGTCCGCTGACGTTCGAGGAGCTGAAGGAAGTGGTTGGATCGGTCGACGGCGTCATCGCCGGCGTGGACACTTGGAATGAGGAGGTATTCAAGCTTGCCCCGCAGCTTCGAGGCATCGCCCGTTTCGGCGTCGGCGTGGACAATATCGATTTGGGGGCTGCAAGGAAATATGGAATACAAGTGACCAATGTACCAAGGGGCAATGCCAACGCGGTGGCCGAGCTGGCGATCGGATTGATGATCTCGGTCCGCCGGCACATTCCGGCGCTGGATCGATCGACGAAGAACGGCGGCTGGGAACGCTTTGTCGGCTCCGAGCTTGCTGGGGGAACGATCGGCCTTCTAGGGTTCGGTAATATCGCCCAGCTCACCGCGAAGAAGTTAAAGGGTTTTGATGTCGAGATTATCGCTTATGATAAATATCCAGATACAGCCAAAGCTTCGGAATACGGCGTTACAATGACAACCTTCGAGCAAGTGCTGGCGCATAGCGACATCGTCAGCATGCATCTACCTAGCCTGTTAGAGACGCACCATATTATGAATGACAAGGCTTTTGCCAGGATGAAACCATCCGCTATTTTCATTAACACCGCGAGAGGAGCCGTCGTGGATGAACAGGCGCTGTCCCGGGCGCTGTCTTCCGGAGTTATCGCCGGGGCGGCCATCGATGTCTACGAGTCCGAGCCCGTATCCGCCGACCATCCGATTCTGCAGATCGGAAACCTGATTACGACGCCGCACACCGCAGCCGAAACTTTCGAGACGTATACGCGGGTCAGCATGATAACCGCTCAGGCATTGCTTGATATATTCGAAGGAAGGGAACCGCAAAATATACTCACATCAAAAGAATAATGTTCAACCATTGATACGAACCATTCGGGAGGGGACGCATATATATCAGATAATTACCGACGGCAATTGGCCGGTTATGCTAACGCCGTTTACGGAGCAGAACGAAGTGGATTACGAGGCCTTGGAGCGGCTTATCGACTGGTATATCGAGCGGGGGGCCGACGGCCTGTTTGCCGTATGTCAATCCAGCGAAATGTATACATTGACCCTGGAGGAGCGCGTATTGATCGCCGCCTTCGTCAAAGCGAAGGCGGCCGGCAGGGTACCGGTCATTGCATCGGGTCATGTATCGGATGCGTTTGATGATCAAGTAGCGGAGCTGAACGCAATCGCGGAAACCGGCGTCGACGCCGTGGTCCTAATCACGAACCGGCTCGCCGCTGCTGAGGAATCCGATGACGTGTGGCTGGCGAATCTCGATAAGCTGCTCGCGCGCATTCCGGAACACGTACCTCTCGGACTGTATGAGTGTCCAGCCCCGTATCGGCGCCTTCTGACGCCCGAAATGCTGAGGACATGCTCGGATACCGGACGCTTTCGGTTTATCAAGGACGTGAGCTGCGACCTGCAGCTATTCGGGGATAAACTCGAGGCGGTCAAGGGCGGGAGTCTGAAAATCTTCAACGCCAACACGGCGACGCTTCTGGACAGCTACAGGCTCGGCGCTTTCGGCTTCAGCGGCGTGATGGTCAACTTCCACCCTGAGTTGTATACGTGGCTGTTCCGAAATTGGGAGAGTCAACCGGAAGCGGCAGGGGAACTGTCCGATTTTCTCAGTGTGTCGTCATTTCTTGAAAGGCAGCTCTATCCAGTGAATGCCAAGTATTATCTCATGCTGGAGGGCGTACTGACGAACTATCGCTGCCGTTCGAAAAATCACGAAGAGTTCAGTGCCACCAACCGGTTGGAGGTCGAGCAATTGTACCGGGTGTCCAAACAATATGCCCGGAAGTATCCCGTTTTTACTTAAAGCGATTTAGGGAAATATAGCGTTGGAGAGTAAAAGTCGCCTATCATGGCGGCTTTTTTACAGGCGCTCAATTATGCAAGTGAATGATGAAAGCAGCACGAGTGATAGTCACCCGTGCTGCTCTTCCATTCTAAGATCCAGACTTCTTAACGACAGGGATCCAAACTTCCATTTCATACATGCTATTGCCTCTATCGTAAGTCATTTCAAACTCAGGACCATTTGCCGGTTCGTAATTGCAGGTTGGAAACCACTCTGCCCAAATGCGCTTCCACAATGCATGGATCCCGCTTTGCCCGTCGGGATAAAGGCCGGTTGAGAATATCGCGTAGGTTTGAGGTGGGATAGAGAGCCTTTCAAACCCTTCCGGCATGCCACTCTGGGGTATAAAGTAACCGATCAGGTAGGAAAATTCTCCACCTTCCTTGTTGTATAGTCCCCCATGAATCTGACCATTTTCCCCCAGACCCGCAGCTGTTCGGATTCGATCAACAGTGCCGTCGGATATGCACTTCGTCCAAAAAGCAGGTATATCAACAAAAGGATTATCGCCATCGCTATTCACCAGGGTTGATATGCCGAACATCTCAAAAGCCTGTTTTTCCTCTATTCTGTAATTCATCTCAACATCTCCTCGAATCGAAATGTGAAAGGATAACCGAGGATAGGCCTTCAGTGTAACTCCTTTGTCGCACGCTGACATTGGCATCACACCGTGCATTTTTTTAAACGCTCTAGAAAATGCTTCAGGCGATTCGTAACCATACTTTAAAGCGATGTCGATGACCTTTGTACCGCTCTGCTGCAGTTCAAATGCGGCAAGGGTCAGCCGCCTGCGTCTAATATACTCTGAAAGCGACACATTCGTTATGAACGGAAACATTCGCTGAAAATGGTATGTTGAGCAGCAGGCAATTCTAGCCACGATATCGAAATCAATCGTATCAGACAGGTGTGTTTCTACATACTCCATAACGTTGTTCATACGATCCAGCCAATCCATATAGACCATCCTTTCAAAATTGAGTATAGGGGATGGTAACCAATGAAACCTTGCAATCCATGCACCGAAATATCATGTTCGAGAGGATATGAATAAATCCTTTTTTGTTGATTATTAATTTCAACGATGATCTGCCCAGATACAGTTTCCATGGGATTTCATTTTGCCAAACGAACGGAAGAGTGAGTATACTATAAGAATGGATTGATGGAGTAAACCAGATATGGTAAATAAAGGTGGACACATATGGCTAAATCCGACCGGTATACTTTTCAAAATAAAATGAAGCGTATGGTGACCGACCTGCGCCAAAAAATTAAAAACGGCATTTACGCTCAGGGCGATTATCTTCCGTCGGAAATGTCTTTGATCGAGCTGTACGGTCTAAGCAAAAATTCAGTCCGGCAAGCGCTGGACCAGCTGGTCCAGGAAGGGTTGATCGTTAAAGTGCCCCGGGTGGGCACCCAGGTGGTTGCCTCTACCGGACAAGTCCGGAAGATTCGTTTCGGCATGTATCCATCTCTATATGCAGAGGCGGAAATGGAGGCCTTGCTTTCCCTATTTCAGGAGCGGCATCCGGATATTTTAGTGGAAATCGTGGACTTGCCCTATGAACATGCGGAAAGCATCGCGAACCTGATGCGGCTTGGTATTGTGGACGTGCTGTCCGTCAACATGCAGGATATGATGCACTTTCAGGAGAGCGGACATACAGGTCTGTTTCTCCCGCAGCAGCCCTATGCGTCAACCTACACTTTTTTGCATGCTCCCTTCGTGGATGCTGAAGGCCAGCTGGCGGCACAGCCGTTCATTCATTCTCCTGTGATATTGGCTTACAACAAAGAACATCTTCGGGAAAAACGCCAGTTTGAGCCGGACAGTGGTTGGAGCTGGGACGATCTTCAGCGAATGCTGCAGGAGTTGAAAAGCCCCGGACGTTACAGTCTGGCCCTGCAATTGTATTCGCTGAACCGATGGCCCATCTTCCTCATGCAGAGTAGAGGCGATATGGAGATTGATTCGTCATGGAGCCGGGCGATCGAGGGTCTGTCCTGGCTCCGCGGGCTGATTCATGAGGACGGCATGTTCCCGTTAGCGCTGGCTCAAGGGGCTTTTGAAGCGGAGAATTTGTTCCGTGAGCAGAAGGTCTCCGTCATCCTGACGACGTATTATCTGCTCAACCAGCTGAAGGGAGCGTCCTTTACTTATGACGTGGCGCCTCTGCCGCATTTTGATAATGGGACAACTCTGCTATTGGGCACCGGGATCGGGGTAAGTGCTCACTCCAAAGAGCGGGATCTGGCCCAAAGCTTTGCCGATTTTCTGGCCTCCGATGAAGTGCAGGAATACATCCGCAGGCATTCGTACAGCCTACCAGCAAACCGCTATATTACCGAGAATGTAGACCCGGAGCTGGAGGGACGGCCATCCCGTCTCAACCTGCACCGTGAAATGGCTCATCTATATAAGACCTGCAAAGATATACCACTAAGCCTGGATGAGATGCTGCTGTTCCGCGAACAATTGAAGCAATACTTCTCTTATCTGATCGATGAGGAAGAGCTGATGTCCGTGCTGGGAAGTAAAACAACAAGAGACAAATGGATTCATAAGCTGTGACCACCGTGGTCACAGCTTTTTACTTTATAGTATTTAAAAGTTTTAGCGATGCTGAACGATTCTATTATTTTAAGATAATGACCAGATAAGAACCAATTGACACTGTAGAGGAGATATGCTAAATTCTTTGCGAGTATATGAACTACATAAATACCAGAACATCATGATGTAACTCACTCTTAATCGGGGAGGGATGCCGCGATCCTTACTTGGTAAAACGATCCATTTTACCGCTACAGGTCGGACAGTTGTTTTGTCTATAGTACATTCCATTATAGAAATGAGGATGAATTAATGAACGTAACCCACAGCAAGCCTCGCGTGAAGGAGGGACTCCATCGCCTGTGTCTCGCGATTTGTGTTACGTTACTGACGGCGGTTTTCTTCCCGGCAAGCGCCTCGGCGGACATTAGAAAAAGTTACAGTAATCCTATCGATTTGGGCTCCCCGATGCAAAGCGTTGCGATTTATGACGGGGCATTCGGAATTCAGGACGGGCGCAAGGTTATGTACACAACGGTATCCGGTAAGCCGGCTATCTTTCATGTCATTGATCTGAAAACCAAAGAAGTGCTGAGCACGCACCCGTTAACGGGATCCGAAAGCTCTTGGACGCATTTGACGACCCCTGACGGGACGGTGTATATCGGGGGGAACGGTACACTGTACTCCTACTCTCCGGTGACTAAACAATTGAAAGTTCTGGGCGGCATCGATGAGCAGGTCGTATATGGCTTGTCTCACGATGAGGAGGGCCGGGTCTACTTCGGTTCTTATCCCCATGCGAAAGCGGGCCGCTACGATCCTTCTACAGGGGAAATGAAAGACTACGGCATTGTAGGCACGGGCCAAAGCTACAGTCGTTCCACTGCGTATCATGACGGATATCTGTATGTCGGTATCGGAATAGAAGGCAGCATTGTGAAGGTCAATGTGGAGTCTGGCGAGAAGGAGACCATCCAGCTTCCGAGCTACAACGGAGCGGTTGACATCGGCATGGTGAACCAGTTGGATGTCGCGGGCAAATATTTGGTTGCGGGCATCAGCAAAGGAAACAGCGCGCTTCTGTTCTATGATCTGGAGCTGCAGCAGTGGAGCGAGACATACCACTTGAACAATAAAGGCATTCGTCTCTCTTATGGACCGGAAGGCAGCAATAAAATCTATTTCGTGCAGAATAACCATCTGATGGAAGTGGATTTAAATACCCTTGCTGCTGTTGACACCGGTGTGGTGTACGGAACGTTCCTGCGTAATACGGCCTGGGTGGAGGTTCCGAACGATCCGGATCTTCCAGGTGTTTCTCTAGCAACCGTTCAATTCGGCGGCAGCGTAGCCTTCATGAATCTTACGACCAAGCAGGTCAAGGCGATTCCGTATCCGGTGAATGGCAACCCGATTCCTGTTCAGACGATGGAGAACGGTCCGGATGGACGTCTGTTCATTAGCGGTTACCCTGGGGGTACAGGGTCTGCGTATTCGATAGAGACCGGTACCTTCGAGACCTTCCCCATGGGTCAGTCGGAAGGGATGGTGTCCATGAACGGCAAGATGTATATGGGCGTTTATCCTGGCGCGGATATCTTTGAATACAATGCGGAAAATCCGACGCAGCGCAAAAGCCTGTTTAAAATTACCGGGCAGGACCGTCCGTTCATCATGAGAGCCGCGGAGGGCAAGCTGTTTATCGGTACCATTCCGGATTACGGCAAACTCGGCGGATCCCTAACCATTTATGATCCAGCCAACGGCAGCAATTATACCGAATACAAGAACGTCATCAACAATCAGTCGATAGTCGGCATTGCGGTGAAAGACGGCAAGGTTTACGGGTCCACTACCGTTGCTGGCGGACTGGGCATCACTCCTTCAGAACCGGCGGCCAAATTGTTTATCTGGGACATCGCGACCGGTAAAGTAGAGAAGGAATGGGTACCTTCCATTGAAGGCGCTTCTCCTACGCCTCATATTATCAGCGGTACCAGTTTTGGTCCGGACGGCCTGCTGTGGGCGGCTTTTGACGGAACGATTTTCGCTGTAGACCCGAACACCCAGGCGATTGTCAAAAGCAAGACGATTTACGAAGGTGTTGAGAAATACGGCAATTGGCGTCCGGTCTATATTCGCTGGAGCGAGGACGGCCTCATGTATCTGACGCTTGCCGGTCATGTCACCGTGGTCGATCCGGAAACGATGGAGCACCAGACGCTGGCGGAATCCCAACACGTGAATTTGGGACATGACGGTAACATTTACTACACGAACGATACGCAGCTGATGAAGATTGAAGTGTCTGATGGGGCGGCACCGGATAGGCTGGGCTCCCTGATGGACGATATTCAGTCCTGGAAGTCGCAGGGGGATATCAGCCATCCGCTTAGTCAGCAGATCGGCAATGCGCTGAAACAAGCGGAGCTGAAGCATAAGCAGGGCAAGAAGGATCAGGCCGTAAAGCATCTGAACGATGCGCTCAAACATCTGAATAAAGCCAAAGCGGGAAGTATTACGGAAGAGAAACGTTCGGAAGTGGAGCAGCGCATACAAGCGATCATTGGTGAATGGTCCTGATTTTTGCAGGGAATCGCTTTAAATAGATTTTCATTGCAGGAAAAACATCTGCGTATAAAAAGTCGCCTACTGGGCGACTTTTTTTCTCTTCCCGATGATGTGTTAATATAAATATGGTTTTTAAGATGAGTTGAATGGATTTTTCCACAACCAAATCAATATTGAATTTATTCATCAGCTGTGGGATTCCTATCTCCAAGGGAAATTCCAAAAATGAATCATGGTGCAAGTTTTTTTAGACAGAAAGGAGAGCAAACATGAAAATAATCATTGTTGGGGCAAGCGGTACGATTGGACAAGCGGTCGCCAAGGAACTAGGGAAAAAACATGAAATTATTCGTGCCGGAAGGAACGGAATGGACGTAACGGTTGATATTACATCGATGGAGAGCATCAAAAACATGTATGAGCAAGTTGGGAAAGTGGATGCAGTCATTAGTGCAACAGGAGGCGCTCATTTTGCTTCTATTACAGAATTAACGCCAGAGTTAAACGAAATAGGGATTGAAAGCAAACTGAAAGGACAAATCAATTTAGTTCTTTTGGGAATGAACTATGTTAATGACAGTGGAAGCTTTACTTTAACTACGGGGATCATGATGGATGATCCAATTCCGCTAGGCGCATCGGCAGCCATGGCAAATGGTGGTGTTAAAGCGTTCGTGAAGTCCGCCTCAATTGAAATGCCTAGGGGAATCCGGATAAATAGTGTTAGCCCTAATGTCTTACAAGAATCACTGGGGAAATATGGCGACTTTTTTCCCGGCTTTGAAGCAGTTCCTGCTAGTCGCGTAGTTCTTGCTTTCAAAAAAAGCGTAGAAGGAGCTCAAACTGGACAAAATTATGAAGTTTATTAATCAAATCTCCTTTTGTCAATTTTTGTTCGTGGGATAAGTATATTCAGTCATCGGAAGTCGCGGAAATCGCGGCTTTTTTTGTTTTAACGATGGCGAAAATCATGGAAGACTAGGACTTCATGTTTTAAGCTCAAACCAGCCAGTCACTACCCAATGACCCAAAAGTCCCTCTTGCTGAGCCAGCAGAAGCCTAATGGTTTGGGTTAATTAGTATGACCAACCAAAGCACACCTTTCGGACGAATACCGACAAAATTTTATAGACGAAAAGAATCATTTTTTCGGGAAGTTTGATGAAATGGGTGTACGCTGCGTGTTGGATATAATACGATCAGACAAAGTATTTTTATTCATTACTACGAATGAACTCGAATCACGCAGATAAACGGAGGGAAACACTGTGAAATTATTAGGGACGATTATGATTGTAATGGGGAGCTTCTTCTTGCTCGGCATAGGATGTACGGATCAGGAGCAGGGAGTGGCAACGAAGCTTGGACAATCCGAACAGAACGGCGACGATATACGCGTTCCGCACAATGAGCGGCTTCATTTGTCCACCGACAAGAAGTGGATTGAGGAAGAAGGGCATCAGTCTGATCTGATTCGATTGCAATGGACGGCGGAAAGGGCCAAGCCGGCGATCGTCTGGGTTGACGAGAATGGCAAGGACAAGACGGCGATCATTTCCCATGACAAGGCAAACAATCCGGAGCAGCAGGATCATAAGCATATCTCGTTCGAGACGACTATGTCGCCGACTGGTCAATACCCCAACCAGTTGTTTACCCGGTTTGAAATTCCGTTTGACACCGACGTAAGCGAGATCCGTACGCATTCGTCCAATTTCAATGTCATGAGTGGTATCTTGCGGGTAGCCGGCGAAAGCGGGACGAACCGGGATATCCAACTAAGTGCAGCCGGCAAGGATAATGAGACGACACCGAGATGGGCCGTACGGGCCGACAGTTTAGAGGAATCGGGTGACAATGCAGGTGCCAACCTGCAGTTCGTCCGTTATGGAGATGACGGCAAAGTGCTCGATTCCCCACTCACCGTGCAGCGCAGTGACGGCAATATCGGAATTGGCACGAATGAACCCGACACCAAGCTTGATGTAAACGGGGATATGCTGCGTCTTCGCGAAAAGTATACGCCCGCTTCGTCCACTGCTGCATGCAGCCAAGGCCAGATCTCTTGGGACGACAAATATGTATATGTTTGCGTTGCCCAAAACAATTGGAAAAGGACCGAACTATCCTCCTGGTAGTTTCTGCGCCGCTGATCTGTATCAAGATCAGCGGCTTTTTTTGTTATTAGCTATGTTCTAATGCCGCTGATTTCTTCGACTAGGGTCTAGGTCCAATTCAGTCTCAGGAAGGATTTGGAGTAAACGAGCCTAAGGTACAATGAGATGTAATGAAATCTACATTGGATCTTCCGCAATCCGCAATTTACTTCAAGCTTTAAGCTGAAAGGTGTCCCAAGACCATGAGAAAATTGAAAAAAACATTAAGAATTATCGGTATAACACTAATAGGGCTACTCATAACAGCCCTAATTTTTCCTACATGGACATCGTCCATCAAAGGTGAAAATAGTATTAGCATATTAGAACAAGTAGAGATCAATGGAAGCAAGCAAGAACTGATGATACGCGGCAATGACAAGAATAATCCCGTCATTTTATATGTACACGGAGGACCTGGAGCCCCGGAAATCCCATATGCGGCGGCATATCAAGACTTGTTGGAAACCCGGTTTACGGTTGTTCATTACGACCAAAGAGCCAGCGGAAAATCCTATCATTTTTTTGAGGACTACTCTAATCTTACATCGGAATTGCTGGTAGATGACTTGTTGGCATTGACCGATTATGTTTCGGAGCGCCTGGGCAAAGAAAAGGTAATCCTTATTGGACATTCTTATGGCACGTATATTGCTGCACAGGCGGCCCAAAAGGCACCCGAAAAATACGAGGCTTACGTGGGGATTGGTCAGATGGGGGATACCGTAACAAGCGAGATGGACAGCTTGACCTACTTAATCAGCCAAGCTCAACAGGCCGGCAACGCAGAAGACGTCTTATATCTGCAAGGACTAACCGATAAAATCAAAAAGGGCGAGATGTTCACTCCACGAAATTATGTCATTCAATATGGTGGAGCTTCAAGACTTATTGACAGTCCCGACGGCGATAGCCTCGGGATGCTATTAAGCAGCGAGTATAACTTAATGGACGTCATTCGGTATAACGTCGGGATATCATATTCTCAAAAGATTTTGTTGCAGGAGGTTATAGAACATCCGTTGCCAACGCTTGTAACGAAACTTGAAATACCGTGCTACTTTATCATGGGCGATTATGACTATATGACGTCCTCCCATGCAGCAAAAGATTTTTTTGATAGGCTTGAAGCCGATCAGAAGGAGTTTATCGCGTTTGATCAATCTGCCCATTATCCGCAATTTGAAGAGAAGGGGAAATTTTTTGAATGGGTGTCCGAGACATTTCTTTAGCATGCATTCTGCAATACTGGAATTGGGCAATTCACCTATATAGGAAATGGCAATATAATGTAGTATTTCTTTTATGTAAAGGAGAGCTACCATGTACAAACTCACTTTAACTGCGGCTAAGAAGTTATTGGAGACTGCTGAACACCAAGCACGACAAATGGGTTTTAATTCTGATGTAGCGATCGTCGATGAAGGGGGAAACCTCATTGCCTTTCATCGAATGGACAATGCCAGAATAGCAGGTATCGATATTGCCATCGGCAAGGCTTGGACCAGCGTAGCGATGCAAATGCCGACAGCGAATTTAGCGCAATCCGCGCTTCCAGGCGGGGCTACATTTGGCATTAATACAACGAATCAGGGGAGAGTCGTTATACTTGGTGGGGGGATTCCGCTCGTTCACGAAGGCAAGGTTGTCGGCGGCATTGGTGTAAGCGGAGGAACAAGCGCACAAGATATTGACGTTGCCAATGCAGCAGTGCAAGCTTTTGAAAATATGAGATGTAATGAAATCCAATATGCAAACGCTCGGATTGGCACGGTACAACAGTCGTTTACTTATTAACGGCTCTCCTGCTACGATGGTAAGGGCAGGCTGCTTCTATGCAAGAAGCGGCCTGTCTTCATTCTATCTGCGATTGTATCTGGGCTTATGTCACGATTGCCGGAATGGAAAATGTCGAAGATCTAGCCTATGCGTACTTTAAAAACCGCGATGATCGTGGTTTTTTTTTGTTTTAACAAAAACAATAAAAGCTTATATATACTTATTGATTGTTTTAAATTACTTATATATACTTATATTTAGGATGTAAATGCTTAAGCAGGGAGGGATAGGATGTGTTCCAAGAGGAACGATTAGTAAAAATCCTGGATTACTTAAAACAACATAAAACGATGAGTGTTGGAGAGATATGCTCATTCTTTCAAGTGTCGCGGGATACCGCGCGCAGGGATATCGTCAGATTAGTTCAAGAAGGAGTTGTTGTTCGAACGCACGGAGGGGTAGCCTTGCCTGAACTGCAAAAGGAACTGACTTCTTATCAGGAACGGCTTATTGATCAGCCGACGAGCAAGAACGTGATAGGCGAGCATGCCGCTAAACTGATTCGGGACCACGAAACGGTATTCTTGGACGTATCTACGACCGTACAATTTGTTGCGGAACATATTCAAGCCAAACAGATAACAGCGGTTACGCATTCCATAGATAATGTAGGGATACTCTCCAAGCGAGAAGATCTGAGCATCTACGTGCTCGGAGGTTACCTGCATACCCAAAACCGGCTATTATACGGTCCTTCCGTCATTGATAAAATCAGTGAAATCCGTGCCGACAAAGCGTTCATCGGTGCGACGGCAATTCAACCTGACGGACTCTATTATCCATACGAAGAAGATGTCCGGGTGAAGAGAGAAATGGCGCGGCGCTCGGACCAGGTTATACTTGTTGCGGATCATACCAAATTCGCGGTGAAATCGAGGTTCAAGTTAGACTTTGATCACGTGGATATTATTGTAACCGATCAATCGATTCCCGCTGAAATACAAGAAATATTAGACAACAAGAATATTACACTTATAGAGTGTCAGACTCATAACCAACGGGAAGGAGCTTAAGTAGTAATGAACAACAAAATCATTCAACATGTTAAAGTCCACCTGCCTCATCAAATACTTCCTTCTGCAACGGTCTGGATTACGAACGGGAAGTTGACGAGAATAGAACCGACGCAAGAAATGGAAAAGATCGAAGGCGATGATGAACGAATTGATGGCAAAGGAATGTGGCTCTTACCGGGGATGATTGATGTTCATATTCATGGGGCCAATGGCTATGACATGATGGACGGAACCGAGGACAGCATTCAAGAAGTATCACGGGCTTGTGCTGCAACCGGATGCACCTCGTTTCTGGCAACTTCCGTGAGTTCGACGATGGAAGACCTGCTGAACATGATTCGCAGCGTGAAATCTGTAATCGGACGAGAACAAGGGGCAAGGATCGCTGGCATTCACTTGGAAGGCCCCTATTTGAATCCGAAGCGTAAAGGGATGCAAAACGAGAAATATCTTCGCCATCCGAATCTGGAAGAAATAAAGTTGATTTTTCAGGAAGCGGGTTCGCTCATTAAAATGGTAACGATCGCACCAGAATTGCCTGGAGGATTGGAGCTCATATCCTATCTGAAAGAGCAGGATGTTGTGATTGCCGTAGCTCATTCCGATGCCACGTACGAGGAAGCAAAGCTGGCTTTCGCAGCCGGAGCGAGTCATGTAACCCATTGTTTTAACGGCATGAGACCGATTCACCATCGAGATCCCGGAATGATTGTAGCCGCATTCGAAGAACCGCATGTAAGCTTGCAAGCGATTGTCGATCAAGTCCATCTTCATCCAGCCATTGTCAGATTAATGCACCGACTCAAAGGACCTGCTGGCATGGTGCTTATTACGGATGCGCTTCAGGCGATGGGATTAGGTGATGGTACTTATATGTTTGGAGGTCATCATGTTACCGTTTCCGAGGGGATTGCAAGGCTTGCGGATGGCACTTTAGCATCAAGTACCGTGACTATGAATGAAGCGTTACGTCTGACCGTAGCTAACGGAATATCAATGGAGGATGCCGTGCACATGGCTTCAACAACGCCGGCCCGTATTCTAGATTTATCTCGTAAAGGAAAAATCGAGGTAGGATACGATGCGGATCTCGTCCTGATGGACGAATCGTATCAAGTGCAGTGGACGATGATTGAGGGTAAGCTCTATTGTTAGAATGGAAGTAATCACAAGAGGCTGGTGTAAAGTTGACTAAACCTATTCGTTGCCTATATCCCATACATGACCAATGTTATCATTACCCCATATCAGGTGCGCAGCTGATGTGTATAACCATTGTTGATGTAAAGGAGATATGAACATGAGTAAAGACAGTATAATTAAGTCCATGCTTTCGGATCAGGTAAGTATGACACCAAATGGATTTGTCGCAGATGAATTAAGCCCAACTCAGTTTGCAGATTGTTACGAGTTGTTTTTTGACAAAGTCTTGGAAATTAGTGCAGCGGATATAGCGGGAATAGAAGGCTATGGTGAGTTCAACGAGGATTGTAAAACAGAGTATAGCACCTGCAGGCAATTTCTAATTGACACATTTGCAGAAGATAAAGAAGGATACTGGTTTAATTGGAAGGAGCTCTTTGATACAACGATTTTAGATCGTGACTTTGTCGAAAAATACTTGATGGAAATGGACGCTAGAATTGATTATTGTGAAGGAAAACGTTATTTAGTTAATAATAACACGTTTTTTGAAATAATGATCACAGATGGAAAAACGACGGTCGGATTCCCAGACTGGAGCAGATCCGGCATATGCGATTTCCTTTTAGACTTTGTCATTATGGACTTAAATAAGCCTTACTTAAACATACCTGAATTGTTATTCGAGTACTGCAAAAAAAGGAACATTGTCATTCCGGATTTTAAAGAACGATTTTTATGTATGGCGTATTATAAGGGAATCGATGTTTTGCGATGGCATGCGTCGATCGATGACATAGAATCTTGCAATTCTATTATGAAATCTATCGGTCAACTGAAGGATCGAATATACGCCTTATAAAGGGTGATCCTATGAAATATGAAAATGCCAGCGATATCATACCTGAGAAGTTATTGAAAGAAATTCAGAAATACGCTGCAGGAAAACTTCTTTATAACTGACCAACAATTCACTTATGCTCCAACTGTACGATCGGCAGTGCAATATGCGAATATCGGAATGCTCGAAGAATGGATTCATTGTTATATGCTCCACTCCCGAAATGCTGCTCCTAGTTTACATGATTTTATGAGAAAAGAGTATTTGTATTTCGGTGTTGTTAAATTTCCTTTGCGTCTCATCGAACTTAATGGAATCATGCCTGGGAAAGACTGTACCGATGAAGCAGACGCAGCTGCTCTTCCACCGCTTCTTATTGAGTATAAAGAAGGCAAATTTTATTGCATCGAACAGAAGAATGTATTAGCTGCACTAAAACAATGCAAAGTAAATGCTTATCCAACCATAATTGTGCTGAAGGAAACAACGGATTATAAAAGGTTTATGAAATACTATGAAAACGTCTTGTTTTATATTAATCAAGCATGACTTGCGATTGGAAGAAGGATTCGTACGCATTGCGTCATACAACATACAGCGGGGGTGCCCCAAGGTCTTTGGACCTTTTGGGGCACCCCTTTTTTTGCATTTAAAAACTTCAACAGCTTATTCGGACTTGTGTTGCTTCAATTTGTAATCGGATGAAAAGAAGTCACCATTGTGGTATCAGAAAGTCATATGGATAGTGGTTGACCAAAACCATTGGTTATAGAATGAGGGTGTAAGGGTTTACATGACGTGATAAGAAGGGGCTGGAACATGAGGGGTTCGTCTCATTTAAGGAAGAGGCTGAAGAAGTATAAGTGGCTGCTGCTAATGACACTGCCGGGGATCGTCTACTTGTTCATCAACAACTATGTCCCGATGTACGGTGTGATTCTAGCATTTAAAAACTATAATTATGTCGATGGCATATGGGGAAGCGCGTGGGCGGGTTTCGATAACTTTAAATTCTTGTTCAACTCACAGGATGCGTACGTTATTACCCGGAATACCTTCCTTTATAATTTCGTTTTTATTGTGCTGAACCTGGTTTTAGCCGTTCTGGTAGCGCTGCTGATTAATGAAATTAAGGATAAAGCAATCAGCCGTTTCTATCAAAGCACATTCCTGCTGCCGCATATCATCTCGATGGTCGTAGTCGCCTATCTGGTCTACAGCTTTTTGAATGTGGATAGCGGACTTGTGAACAGGTTATTGATCCATTGGTTTGGTTCTGAGGCTGTATCTTGGTATGGGGAACCGAAGTATTGGCCGTACATCCTGGTCATCGTCAATGCATGGAAGAACGTAGGTTATCTATCCATCATCTATTTTGCCTCCATTATCGGGATAGACAAAGAATATTATGAAGCCGCCACGATTGATGGTGCAACCAAGTGGAAGCAAATGACCCGGATCACCATCCCGCTTATTTTGCCAGTCATCACCACCATGACCCTGCTTGCGGTCAGCGGCATTCTCCGGTCGGACTTTGGATTATTCTATCAGGTTCCTATGAATACAGGCGCTCTAATCCCGACAACGAATACCATCGATACCTTTGTCTATCGTGCCATGATTCAATCGGGGGATATCGGCATGTCGACAGCGGCTGGATTCTATCAATCCGTTGTTTGTTTAGTGCTCATCCTAGTAGCCAATACGGCAGTAAGACGCATTAATAAACGTGACGCTTTATTTTAACAGAGGGGGGAGGTAGAAATGGTGAAGGTGTTGAGTACTAAAAAATGGATCGGCGCATCCTCGATTCACCTGTTCTTCTGGGCCTTTACAGTTGCTTCGTTAATTCCGTTTATCCTGGTCTTTATGGTGTCGATCTCCAGTGAAGATTCCATTCTGCAGAACGGATACTCGTTGTTTCCCAGTCAAATCAGCTTTGCGGCCTATCAATTTTTGTTCCATGATTTTTCGGAAATAGCGAAAGCTTACGGCGTTACGATCTTGACCACGCTCGTTGGAACGGTGGTAAGCCTTTTGATAACAGCGCTTTTTGCGTATCCGTTATCCAGACCCGAGCTGCCGTTTCGCCGCACCATTTCCTTTTATATTTTTTTTACCATGCTGTTTGGCGGCGGAATGGTACCTTGGTATATCACTTATGTGAATATGTTTGATCTGAAAAATACGATTTTTGCGATGATCATTCCCAACTTGCTGTTAAGCGCCTTTAACGTGCTGCTCATGCGGAGCTTTTTCGCCTCGACCATACCCGAATCCGTGGTTGAATCCGCAACGATTGACGGTGCAAGCGAGCTGAAGATTTTCTTTAAAATCGTCGTTCCGCTTTCTTTGCCGATTATGGCCACGATTGGACTGTTTAACACGTTATCCTACTGGAATGACTGGTACAACTGCATGCTGTTTATCGATAAACCTGAATTATATAACATCCAATATCTGATGACAAAAACGCTTACTAACATTCAGTATCTTCTAATGAAGTCTAACAGTTCGGCTCAGGTTGGGGACCTGCTCGCCAAGATGCCAAGGGAAACCGTCCGCATGGCACTTGCGATTGTCGGCATTGCCCCCTTGATGTTCGCCTACCCGTTCTTTCAGAAGTATTACATTAGCGGGATCACAACCGGTGCCGTAAAAGGTTAGCGGCCATACGATTGTTCATTAGAGGAGGTGGGGCAGGTTAGCGATTCGCACTCCAATTCGTGCCTTATATAAAAGTTAATAGTTGAGAGGAGAACTCAAGGATATGAAAAAAGCGCATCATCTGATGCTTATGATCATGCTTTGCGGAATGCTGGCATTAACAGGCTGCAGTAAGGGGGGAACTGAAAATACTTCGGATACCGGGGGCAAACAAACCGATGAAACAGGACAACATTCAGATTCCTCACTCAAACCGTATAAAATAACGCTCGTATATCCGGCAACCGCTCCCAAAGACTTGCAGCTTGTTCAGGAAGAGATGAGCAAATATCTAACGGAAAAGATAAATGCAACCATTGAGCTCAAGCCTATTGAGTGGGCTTCTTGGGATGATAAGACCAACTTGATGAAAATCTCGAATGAGCCGTTTGATCTGATGTTTACGGCCAGCTGGTTCTCGTATCCGAAGGATGTCGCTAAAGGGCAGTATCTGGAACTTGATGATTTGATGGCCGAACACGGAAAAGATATTCCGGGTATCCTTGGCGAGGAATTTATTAAGGGATCCAGAATTGGCGGCAAGCTGTATGCACTTCCTACCAAGAAAGAATTCGGCCAGGGTTTCGGATTCCTGCTCGATAAGAAGTTGGTTGATAAATACAAATTTGATACGAATGGCATCAAAACACTGGAAGATATGGAAGCCATGTTCCAAACCATTAAGGACAATGAACCTGGCGTGACTCCGATCGTTTCAAGCAAATTCACAAACGTTTGGGAAGCCGCCAATTATGATGGCATCGTTGCCAATCTCTCGATTCCACGGGGAAGTAAAGAGTTGAAAGCCGTGGATACCCTGGAGGATCCGAAGTTCATCGAATTTTATAAACGGATGCATCAGTGGAATCAGAACGGTTGGTTTGATAAGGATATCCTGACATCAGACGCTGATCAAGGGATGAATATGATTAAGGCGGGTAAAGCCTTTGCAGTTGCCCAATCCTTGAAGCCAGGGAAAGACAAGGAGATGACCATAAGCTCGGGCGTTGAGGTGGTGCAAGTTGAAACGGCGGAGCCGTTTACGACGACAGGAGACGCGCAAGGCGCGATGCTGGGTATTTCACGAACGTCCAAAGATCCTGCACGAGCCATGATGTTCCTTAATCTGCTGTACAGCGATCCGAAGCTGCTCAATATGCTGGATTGGGGTATCGAAGGCATTCACTATGTGAAGAAATCCGATAACATGATTGATTTTCCCGAAGGCGTGAACGCGGACACGCAAACTTATCCGAATCCGGGGGGCTGGATGTTCGGGAATCAATTCAACTCCTATCTATGGACAAACGAGGATCCGAATAAGTGGGAAGAGTTTAAGAAGTTTAATGAAAGAGCGGAGCATTCCATCGCGCTCGGATTTGCTTTTAATCAAGAGCCTGTCAAATCGGAGATGGCATCCATTGCGAATGTCGAGAAAGAGTTTGGAGCTTCGTTAAGATCCGGAGCGGTGGATCCTGAAAAAATCATTGCCAAGTGGAAAGAAAAACGGAAATCTGCCGGCTTTGACAAAGTGAAAGCCGAAGTTGAAAAACAGCTGGCAGCATGGGCAGAAACTCAGAAGTAACGAAGATAAGGAATAGGGGGATTCCGAACCGGGACTATCGTTGTGTGTCCTATAAGGGATTCCTTTTTTTCCTATGTGTGACTATACTCAGAGTGTAGATGACCTGCTATACTGCAAAGCCATTCTGCTAACTTTCCATGAAGCCGGGGTAGTGTATGCCTATGTTGAATATTAAAGACTCGCTTCGCTTTAAGCTAATCATCGGATTCTTTACGATCGCGGTTCCTCTTCTGGCCCTGCTTCTCTACAACAACTACTATGCATCCAATACGATCAGGGAGCAGGTGGCGGATTCAAATAAAAATTCGATGATCCTCTATTCCCACCAGATCGAGGCAGCCCTGAACAAGGAGACGAATTTTTTGTACAACATTGCTGTTGAAGATCCGAACATTGCGGCGCTCTCACAGCTTCTGAATGATCCCGATGAGTACTATCTTGCCAAAGCCAGAATCTTGAATACGCTTACGCGTTATCACCGGTTTGACAACAGCGTCGATCTTCAATTTATTTACTCCGTACAGAAGCAGGATTTATTCACTACACCGATCAAGACTCAATCCTACGAAGAGCTATTGTCCATCAAAACGACCATTGAACAGCTCGTCAAGGAGGTTCAACCGGACAGCGCCTATTTCCGCGAATGGAAGGCCATTGAGTACAGCCAGCATAAATACGCGTTGATCAGACTGGTGGATACGGGGGATGATTTTTACCTCGGGGCGTTTGTAAAACTGGAGAACTTGATGATACCGCTGGATTTGATTCATCTGGAACATGGCTTTGCCAGCTTTGTGAATGAGCAGGGAGAACTGATTACCAACACGTCAGCTAGTGGAAGGAACCGCCTGAATACCTCTCTTGCCTCTGAATCCAACGAAGTGTATCAAATCGTGAAGAGGGATGATCAAAAATTTATCGTAGTCATGAATCAAATTCAGGGGACAGATGTCATACTAAGCGCTTTTGTACCCGAGTCCCAGATGCTGAAGAATCTGTATCACTTTCGTAGAGGCATTATCATCATATCCATCGTGGCTTTCATCATTCTGATTGTCTATTTGGTTTATCTCAATGAGATCATTCTGAAGCCCATGAACAATCTTGTCCGCGGAATGCGCAGGATCAAGCACGGGGACTGGAATACGCGGCTTCATACTTCTAAAGCAAAGGAATTCACCATGATCAACGAAGCTTTTAACAGCATGGCCTCCGAGATTCATGACCTGAAGATCAGCGTTTATGAGGAACAGATCAAGGCGCATAAGGCCGAACTTAAGCATTTACAGCTTCAAATCAATCCCCATTTTTTATTGAACTCCATCAATATCGTTTACAATTTGGCTGAAATCAAGAATTATAACGTGATCCAGCTCATGTGCATGAACCTCGTCAAGTACTTCCGTTTTACAACGAAGACGAATCAAGTCGCGGTGACGATTGCTGAAGAAATGGAGCATATGGAGAGTTATATCAAAATACAGCAGGTCCGGTTTCCAGAGCGAGTCACCTATGAAATACATATATCGGATGGCGCAGACCAAGCGGCCATTCCGCCGCTCTTAATTCAGCCATTTATTGAAAATGCAATCAAATACGGATTTGATTTCATGGATCATCCTTTTCATATTGCCATACATATCTGCCTTTCCGTGCATGATCAATTGGAGATTGTGATCTCCGATAACGGGAGTGGCTTCTCCCGGGAAGTGCTGGAGCAATTGCAATCGGGCGGTTTCATGGAGAATCAGACAGGGGAGCATTTAGGAATCACCAATGTTCAGTATCGTCTTAAGCATATCTTTGGGCATATGACTCGCCTGGAGTTTGATAACGCTCCGGATTCCGGGGCCAGGATAAGAATTGCACTTCCTTTCCGAACGGTAGAGGAGTTTACTTCATATTGATGATCTGTATGGGGGTAGTCGCATGTTTAGGGCACTTATTGTAGATGACGAGATTTATGCGGTAATGGGAATTAAGAGCGGTGTGAATTGGCAGGATCTGCAGGTATCTGAAGTGTATGAGGCTTATAATATGCGCGATGCATTACAAATTTTTGAACGCACACCGATTGATATTATGATCTGTGATATTGAAATGCCCAAGGGGACAGGAATTGAGCTGCTTGAGCGGGTGAATGATATTTCTCCCGATACAGAAACCATTTTTCTAACCGCCCACTCTGCCTTTGACTTCATGAAGAGAGCGATTCAGCTGGATGGCTTCGATTATTTGTTAAAACCGATAGAATTTGATGTGCTTCAGGCAACCATAGCCAAAGCGCTGCAAACTATTCAACAGGAGCAGGAACTCCGTCATATGCGCGAGCATTACAAACCGTATTATGAGCTGTGGCGGAAGAAAAAAAGTCTGATCACGGATAAGTTCTGGAATGATGTATTTTCGGGCAGAATCGTCTGCACTCCAGCTAATGTTACGGATGTTCTTGAAGAGCATGAGCTTAGCGGACTGCAAGATGCAGTATTCTTGCCTGTTCTGGTGAGCGTGGAATCCTGGCTGCGCGAGCTCAGCACAAAGGATGAAGAGATCATGGAATACGCCATCCGCAAAGGTGCATCCGAAATGCTGCTGCCGGCCGGCAAAGGAGAGGTCATTCAGACCAAACAGGGGGTGAATGTCGTCCTTATTGTTGGAGAAGAGGGGAAGGAGGGGGATGCTGCTCATGAACTGAACTTGCGCTGTGAAAAATACATTCAGGACTGTTATACCTACTTTGGTTGTAATATTTCCTGCTATATCGGCAATCACTCCACCTTGTATGAAATTGCCGATACATACAGGCAGCTGCTGGAGATGGAGTACAACAATTTGAATAAATCCAACCAAGTGTATCTGCTGGCTTCATTAGGTACCCATTCCATGAAGACGATGATTCCGCGACTATCGACCTGGACCCTCCTGATGGAGCATGGGCAGCTGGAAGAAATGCAGCGAGAGATTCATGGACGTATCGAAGAGCTGAGCCGAAATCCGCAGCTTTCGGTTAGTGAGCTTGAAGGCTTCCGGCAAGAATTTATGCAAATGGTGCATTACATTCTTCATAAAAATGGACTGACTGCGTTGGAGTTGTTTCAGGATCAGGCAGGAAATCATCTGTATGCACAGCCGCGTAATCTTGAACAATTGAAAGCATCGGTTCTTCAAGTTGTTCAGGTCATCCATGATCAGCTCCATCCGAATTGCTCCGTGATACAACGTATTCAATCCTATATAAAGGAGCATTTGCACGAACCGATCACAAGAGAACAGCTGGCCGGCTTCGTACATCTCAATCCTGCTTATCTGTCCCGTCTATTCAAACGCGAGGTAGGCGAATCGATTACAGATTACATATTGTTTGTCCGGATGTCACAGGCGAAAGATTTAATCTTGACCTCGACCATTCCCATATCCGAAGTAGCCAAAACCTTTGGCTATCATAACTTCTCGCATTTTTCCAAAATGTTCAGAAAGGTATACCGCGTTTCTCCGCAGGAGTTTAGACAGCAATCTTAATCTCAAGTGAGCGGTATATCATGACGCTATTCATTAGATCCTTTTGTTGTTTGTTTTATGACAGAAGGGCTGCCATTTGGGTAGCCCTTCACTTTATTACACATGAACCATAGGATCATTGAACTTGCGTTATCGATAACCAATCCTCGCTTCACTAAGCCGGAGGTATGCTTTGGGGGTTGCGGAATACGTTTTGAGGATCATATTTAGCTTTGACTCTCCGCAATCTAGGAAAATTAGCTCCATAGTAAACCGGCCCGGAATTTTCAATTCCCTGGTCTGGTACGTTTATATAGGATCCCACGATAAAGGGCTGTAATTTTCGGCGCGTATTGCGAGTTAAGGCGATATTTCGGGCTGCATCGGATGGTTTGATCCATGAGGTGTTCCATTCCACATAAAATTTCGCTTTACGCCAGAAGAACGCAGTAGCTTTAGGGGAAACCCGACTTACAGCGCCGCCCCAGTTGAGGAAAAAGAATCCGGCGGTAGAATTTGCCTCCGCTTTCTCGAGAAAATGGCGCATCACCTTAATAGCCTTATCGGGGAAAGGACGTTTTCCGAAGCCGGAAGAGAACTGGTTGCTGAACCTTTGGGTAAGGACCGGATCAGGAGGTAATAAGAATTTCACGGCCTCCGTATAAGGCAGCAAGCGGATGATGCTCTCCGTTGGCGTTCCAACGGATGTAAGAGGTTTTAATAGTCGAATGGCCTCTGTTTTTGATCCGAGGAACAACCCTTCCATCATAACATTGCCGCCTTTTTTCGGGCCAATATTTAATTCGCTGCCCAGCCTGGTATCGACGGATGGAGCCCATTGCTGCCACGCCTTTAACACCTTTTCGAATTGATTCCATGGCCAGCTAATCTTAAATACGGTTGCTTTTGCTGGTGCCCGGCGCACTTTGAATTTGTATCTTGTGTATATTCCAAAGTTTCCGCCCCCACCTCCACGGGATGCCCATAGAAGATCAGCATTTTGTTTCTTATTGGCAACAATCACTTTTCCATTTGCATCCACCATCTCCAGCTCGATCAGGTTATCGCTGATCAGGCCGATTGTCCGCTGCAGCGGCCCGATTCCCCCGCCGAGCGTGATTCCCCCGATTCCAACCGTAGGACTGTCCCCAAAGGGGGCTATAAATCCTTGCGCAGCAAGCGTGTTGGCAATTCTTCCTACTCTATTACCCGTCTCAACAATAACCGTTCCATTTTTTTTGTTTAACTTAATTTTCTTCATTTCACTTACATCGATTACAATGCCTCCGTTGACTTGGGAGAGATTGGTTTCTAGCGCATGTCTTCCACTTCTGGCGCGAATGGGTACATGATTCTCGCGAGCCCATTTTATGGCGTTGGCAACGTCTTGGGTTCTTTGAGCAAAAACAAACACCTTGGGGAACCGGTTCGTATGGGGATCCCAGTTCTTACGTGCCGATTCATAACCTGGGTCTCCTCGGAAAATAACTCTTCCGGTCAGCTTCGTTTTTGAATTCACCAAAAACAGCTCCTAATCTGAAAGTGTATTTGACCGTAATTCATACAAATACGGTATCGTTTATTTTATGGAGTACAATCGTCTATGGTTACGTTTGTGAATCAAGTATATTTGCAATGAATGACTACCCGGGGCTATCCTTTCATGAAGAATGTGCTCCGGATAGCCTGTTTTCTAATGTATGTAAACATCGTAAACTATACATGCTATGATGATAAGCTTCTATAGGCTTCTATATGTAAGAACATAATTGTAATCTATGAAACACTTAATAATCCGTTCGATATGTAAAATAAAGATATATGGTTTACAGTTCATTAGAAATGAGGACAAATTATGCGTTACCTTTATGAATTTATCGAGCATCAAGATGATATGCCTTTTAAGCTGTTTGTTAATAGTGTGAAGCATGTTCCCTTTCACTGGCATAAAGAGGTGGAGATTGTCTATGTTCTCCAAGGCTCTGTTATCCTGCATCTTGACCAGAAGGAGTATACCCTGCATCAGGACGATGTCATTGTGGTGAACAGCATGTCGATCCATAAGTTTGAACAGAATAACCATGACAATATTTTATTAACACTTCAGTTTGGCCCGGAGTGGCTGCATAATAACGTTATCATTTCCTGTAATTCAACGACTGAGGCTGAGCCGAGCGGCTTTCGATTTGACACAATCAAGCAAGAGCTTGCGAAGATGGTATGGGAAATGAACAAGAAGTCTCCAGGCTATCGAAGTTATACCATGGGGAGGCTGCAAACGTTATGTGGACATTTATTGCGATATTTTTCGGATGGAATCAACCCGGAAGCCGATGAAGGCGGCAAGAGTTATGACTATAAAAGGTTGAACCGGGTTCTTACCTATATCGATCAAAATTACAAAGAGAAGATTACGCTGCAGACGATGGCGGAACAAGAGCACTTAAGCTTGCATTATTTTTCTCACTTCTTCACCGATAAAATCGGTATTCCTTTCCAAAAATATTTAACGCTGATCCGTTTGGAGAAGGCCCAGTCGGAGCTATCCGGAAGTGATAAGAGCATTACCGAAATTGCGATGGATTGCGGTTTTGCGAACGTAAAGCTATTCAATAAGTACTTCAAAGAAAAGTATGGGTGTACACCAAGCTCGTATCGTGAGGCCGCTGCTTCACTTCAGGATAAGCCGAATCGAAAACCGCTTACATACGAAGAGTCCTCTAGTGGAGACTATTATGAATTAGATACGATCAATGCAATGGGATCGTTATATCGATACCTGGTAGTGAAGTCGGATCAAGAACCGGAGAGGGAAAACCCTTTAACAGCAGTTGTTACGGATCATGAGCATATTCAGTTTCAGCCGGGAATGTCGTCAACAGGGTACAAAAAGCACTGGAATGTTACCACAACAGCGGGCAGGGCAGTTGAAGGGCTGCGCGATGACTGGCGTCGGCAGCTTACCGAGCTTAAAGGACGAATTCCTTTTGAATACATACGTTTCCATGGCATCTTCAATGATGAGATGATGGTATACAACGAAGAGGATGACGGTACTCCGGTTTATAACTGGGCATATGTTGACAAGCTTTATGACTTTCTGATTGGGCTCGGCATCAGGCCGTTTGTGGAGCTTGGTTTTATGCCGACCCTGCTCAGCCGTTCCAACGAAACGGTTTTCTGGTGGAAAGGGAATATTTCCCCTCCAGCCGATCAGGCAAAGTGGGAGGCACTCGTTCGTGAATTCGTTCGGCATTGCTTAAATCGGTACGGGGTTGAGGAAGTAAAGCAATGGTACTTTGAAGTGTGGAACGAACCGGATTTATCAGGCGTTTGCTGGGCAGGAAGCAAAGAGGAATACTTCTCTTTTTATGAATCTACCGTTCGAGTGATCAAGTCGGTGCTTCCTGAACTAAAAACAGGAGGCCCTGCTTTAGGTTATGGTTCACTTTGGAACGACACATGGGCCGAGGATTTTATGGAATATTGTAAGAGCCGCCAAGTAGCGATCGATTTCTTTTCCTTTCATATCTATTCGGAGTATCCTCACCTTAAAGCAGAGCAGAACCTATTAACGAAGATGATGCCGCCAACCTTTTATAAAGAGAGCATCTATCGACTGCAGGAAAAAATGAAGCTTGCCTCTTTCCGTGAGATCGAGCTGCATATTACCGAATGGAACTTTTCGCTCTATGACCGGCATCTGCTGCACGATACCATGTTTATGGCCCCGTTTGTGATGTATCATGCGATGAATACACTGGGAGACGTAAAGGCAATGGCTTTTTGGTGCTTTACGGATGTGTTTGAGGAAAGTCTTGTTCCATCGTCCCCGTTTTATGGCGGCTTTGGCTTAATGAATCGGGATGGACTTAAGAAGCCGAGCTATTACGCCTTTGAGCTTCTTCAGAAACTGGGGGAAGAGATCACCGTTAAGGGGGATGGTTATGTAGGCACTCAGAAGCAAGATGGGAGCATGCAGCTTTTGCTCTATCATTACGTCCATTTGGATCATATGTTTTCAAGCGGGGACTGGTCGGAGATGTCCCATCTTAACCGTTACGGCGTGTTCGAAGAGAAAGGCAGCAAGGTGTATCAAATCAGCATTCCTCATCTATCAGGAGCCTATAAATGCACAACCTATCAGATGGACCGGGACCATGGCTCCGTTTTTGACGAGTGGGTTCGCATGGGGGCACCCGAAACCTTGACGGAGGAGGAACTTGCGTATCTTCGCGGAAGAAGCGGCCCGGTCATCCGGACAGAGATTGTAGAGAATCAGGGTTGGCATAAAGAACTCATTCTTCCACCGCATGGTGTCCTATTGCTCACCTTTGAGAAACAGTTTTAAACACTAAAACCTTCAAGAACACCACCGCTCAATAAGAGAGGGGTGTTTTTTGCTGTCCGCTTCAGGTGGCTTTGTTCAGCCGGTCCCAAAGACGAGAAATGAACAAAAAACGACCATTGGCGAGGCAATTTACAACGAGTAAGCGTTAACAATGGAATCTATACTATAACTATGTCCATAACAGAATTACAGGAGGGAATAAACAGATGAAGCGTTTCATGAAATGGATGACGGAATCCTTTGCGCCAAGATTGGATGCGATTACAAATAACATTTGGATAGCATCGATTCAAGAAGCCATTATGGTTGCCATCCCGATGATTTTTATTGGTTCCATTATTACTTTGATTTCAATTTTGCAAGACTTCATTCCTGGAATGCCGGATTTAACGCCAATCACAACATTCAGCTTCGGTCTTCTCGGTTTGTTTATTGCATTTCTAACGCCGTATACGGTCATGGAGAAAAAGGAGAGGCACAAAATCAAGCTGCTGGCGGGAATGACCGGCATATCCTTATTCCTCATGCTGCTTAATCCCGTCGTAAACGAGGATGGAACCGTTCAGTTCGTTCTTGAGCGTTTCGGTCCTGCGGGTATGGTAACGGCACTCATTGTAGGCATCTTCATCGCCGTCATCATGAATGTTTGCGCGAAGTTTTCTTTCTTTAAAAAAGGGTCTTCCATGCCAGAGTTTATCATGGATTGGTTTGACTTCCTGGTACCGATTGCCGTGATCATGGGTTTAGGCTGGGTTCTTGTATATCAGCTCCACTTTGATATCTTTGGACTGATTGTGAGCGTGTTTGAGCCTATTAATGCTATGGGGCAAAGCCTGTTTGGGTTTATTCTGTTCAACTTTATTGGGGTTGTACTGTATTCCTTCGGAGTTAGCCCATGGGTTCTGATGCCCATCTGGTATGCCATATGGATTCCGGCGATTGAGGAAAATGCCGCATTGGTGGCACAGGGACTGGATCCCGTCAACATTAATACCTTTGAAACATTCTTTTCCGGATGGCTTGGAATTGGAGGCATGGGTGCAACCTTACCGCTTGTGATTTGGTTCCTGTTTGCCAGATCCAAGAAGCTGAAAACCATTGGTAAAGCAACTTTAATTCCTTCTCTATTTAATATTAACGAGCCTGTTGTGTATGGAGCGCCTGTTGCTTTCAATCCGTTATTGATGGTGCCTATGTGGATCAATGGTCTAATTACACCCATTATCGTCTACTTAGCGCTTGATATGGGGTTTGCACAAATCCCGAGTAAAATCTTTCAGCTGTGGTATACGCCGATCGGTGTATCGACTTACCTCATGTCCGGATTCAATGGACTTATTCTGCTCGCCGTTGTCTTGCTGATTGTGTTCGCCGTATGGTTTCCGTTTTTTAAACTGTACGATGCGCAGGAATTGAAGAAAGAGCGGGAGTTACAAGAAGAAGCTTGATATGAAAGGATGGATACAAATGAATGCATCGATTAACGAATTAATAAAGGAAATGACACTTGCTGAAAAAGCATCCCTCTGTGCGGGATTAAATATGTGGATGACCAAGGGGATCGAGCGACTCAACATCCCGCCGATTCATATGTATGACGGAACGAATGGGATCCGCAAAACGAACAGTGACGATGAAATGGGGATCACAACAGAGAATGTTCCGGCAACTTGTTATCCCACGGGCTCAGCTATCGGTTCTTCGTGGAATACGGAACTGCTGCAGGAAGTCGGGGAAGCACTTGGTAATGAATCCAAAGAGATGGGCGTAGAATTGCTGCTCGGCCCAGGAATCAACATGAAACGGACTCCGCTTGGGGGAAGAAATTTCGAATATTACTCCGAAGATCCTTGCCTGACAGGGGAACTAGGCGCTGCTTTCATCAATGGCCTCCAGAGCAAAGGAGTCGGGGCTTCACTTAAACACTTTGCTTGCAACAACCAGGAATATGAGAAGATGGTGACGAGTTCAGAGGTAGACGAACGGACGCTGCGCGAAATTTATTTAAGCGCCTTTGAGCGAATTATTAAGAAGTCGGACCCCTGGACCGTCATGTGCTCTTATAATTTGCTTAATGGCTCGTATACCAGCGAGAATGAACACTTATTGCATGATATCTTGAGAGAAGAATGGGGATACGAGGGGGTTGTCATCTCAGACTGGACGGCCGTGAATGATCGGATTCGTGGGCTGAAAGCAGGACTTGATCTCGAAATGCCGGGACCAGCCGGTTATAACACGAAAGCGATTATCAAAGCCGTTGAGAACGGAGTTCTTGCAGAAGAGCAGCTCGATAAAAGCGTTGCCCGTATTCTAAAACTCGTAGAACGTGTAACCGGTATGGAAGAAGCTGCTCCGGCATCCGCTATGGAGTACCATAATCTTGCGAGAAAAGCTGCAGCAGAAAGCATTGTGCTTCTAAAGAATGAGAATGGCATCCTTCCGATCCATGCAGAGTCAACCCATTCCATTGCGGTTATCGGCCGTTTTGCCAAAAAACCTAGAATTCAAGGAGCCGGCAGCGCAAAAGTTACGCCTACACGCATTGATATTCCATTTGAAGAGATGAAGGCGTTGACCGGAGATTCCGTTGAGTTGAGTTATGCTGAGGGTTACCCTGAAGATGACTCCGTCAATGAGGAAATGATCAAAGAAAGTGTCGCATTGGCGGCAAAATCTGATGTCGCAGTCATTTTCGTTGGCCAGCCTGAATACGCAGAATCCGAGATGCGTGATTTGAAGGGCATTGATTTGCCGGAACAGCAGATTCTGCTTATTCAAGCGATTGCAGCCGTACAACCTAAGTGCATTGTGGTGACCAGCAGTGGTACAGCCTTGGCGATGCGTCCTTGGGTTCAGCATGTTCCCGCTGTCATTCACTCATGGCTTTCCGGACAAGGCATGGGTAAAGCGATTGCTGAAATCTTGTTTGGACAGGTGAGTCCCTCCGGTAAACTGTCCGAGACGTTTCCGGTTAAGCTTTCAGACAATCCTTCACATATGAGGATCCGTGGTGAAAACGGCAAGCTGTACTATCGTGAAGGGCTGTTCATCGGCTATCGATACTATGATCGAAAGGAACTCGCTCCGCAGTTTCCGTTTGGCCATGGCTTATCCTACACTTCATTTGCCTATAAGGATATGAAGGCAGCTCAAACGGAGACAGGGATCACGGTCTCTTTCTGGCTGGAGAATATCGGAAACCGAACAGGGAAAGAGGTCGTTCAGCTTTACGTGCATGACGAAGAATGCACCTGGACACGTCCTGAGAAAGAATTGAAGGCATTTTCTAAAATCGAGTTGGCTCCTGGGGAGAAACAGCAGATTGTTTTTGAACTCGAAGAGAGAGACTTTGCCTATTACAACACCAAATATAACCGCTGGGTAGCGGAGAGTGGTTATTTCCAAATTGCGCTTGGCAGCTCTTCTCGCGATATAAGAATTACGGAGCGATTGTATTGTGATTTCGGGAAGGAAGAAGTATCATTTCATAAATTCAGCTTGATTAGCGATTGGATTAGCGATCCAGTGGCGAAAATGGTATTGGAAGAATGCCTCGATGAGATGAACCAGCATGTCGTAGAAAAGATTTACCTCAATGATGAATTCGTCGGATTTTGGGAAGATGGTCCACTCATTAAAATATTGCAAATGTATGGTCAAACCTGGATGGTTGACCGGTCACCGGATGAAATTATTGAAGAACTTATAAGTCGAGTTTATGAGCGACGTGTTAACATGTAAGTCAAGAAATATTCCTCATAAAAGCTTGGGATCTGAAAAGGATCCCAAGCTTTTTTAGTATTCCAAAAATGCCCCATAATTAGGCCCTGTATTGCAGATTGTCAGAGAACCAGCTCTGATGCAGCAACTGTGCAGAACATGGCGATCCACCCGAACAAGCTCCTTGCGAAGTTCGTTTTAGATTGTAGTGATTTTTCGTGCTGTCACATTTTTGGTCGAGTTGTTCGTTGTATAGAGTGAAAGGGGGGGAGAGGGCTTGAATGACACGGAGATAAGTCAGATCATTGCAGATGTGTTGGATGGGGGGACAGAAAAATTCGAGAAAATCATGAAGGTTTATCAAAAACCGATTTTTCTCTATTGTTATCATATGCTGGGCAATTATGCCGAAGCCGAGGATAATGCACAGGAAGTATTTTTGAAGACATTCCGCAACTTGCGGAAATATACCCAATATGAGATGGATTTTGGCGCATGGTTATACAAGATTGCCTATCATCAATGCATTGACATCATCCGTAAGCGAAAATTGGTGAAATATTTGCCCTTCTTTTACCGGGATGAGAAAGATAACAATGATGTCGATATGCATATTGAGGCCAACTATTTTGATGAATCCGTACATCAGGCCATGGCGAAATTATCGGCGGAAGAGCGTAATTTGTTAATCTTACGTTGTGTCGAGGATAAAAGCTACCAGGAGATCGGTTTGATTCTCGGCAAGAACAGCGCAAGCCTTCGTAAAAAATACGAGCGTACATCTGCAAAATTCCGAAAGTATTATGCTCAAGTAAAGGAAGTGGGAGTGTATGAATATGGACAGGGATCGGGATTTGAAAAAACTGTTTGATGACCCGCGCATTCCCGACGCCGACCTGACAGGAAAAGTAATGAGAGCACTACATACTGAGAAAAAAGAAAAGGAGAGGTTTTTTGTGAAATATAAAGTTGCTTTAACTGCGTTTGTAGGTATGATGTTAATGGCATCCACGGGGTATGCGGCCGTGCAGTATCATTCTTTGACAAATAAGGATGGCGAAGTCGTATATGAGACTAAATCGACGAAAGAGTACGGAAAAACAGAATCGAAAGATGAAATAGAGCGTTTTAAGGCATTTTTTGAACTTAAGGAGAAGGTGCTAACGAACGGGGAAGCTGGGCTGTTCTATATGGTTGCCAATAACCCGAATCATCAAACAGATCTGGGAACGAAGGTGGCTATCTTCCAAAATCTTTCTCACTTGCGCGATAAGATTACGGATAAATCCATTAAGATCGCAGACAAAGTCAATGGAAATTATACATTCCAAAAGGCGGAAGTGCTCTTTAAAAATGTTCAGGAAGTAAATCCGCCTTCTCCGGAAGGAAAAGCGTCGATGGCTAAAAAACTGAGAAAGCAGGCGGAAGAGTCCAATAAGGGATATGCCATGATGCCAGTTGAAATGACAGATCAGATTTCCCTTCTCTTTGCTACATATCAAAATGGCGAAGATAAAATCGAGGTTATGATCAATAATCTGACCGGGAAGAGCAACCCCACATCGTATATTGACGAGAAAGTAGAATTTAAACAGGAAAAGGTTCATGTGAAGGGCGTAGAAATGCTGCTAACAGAATTTGGTCCTTCGCGTGCGAGCGAGTTGAAATGGGTATACGAAAGCCCGGACAAAAAACAAAGATACAGCTATTCCGTGCTGGGAAATACGGATAGAGTAAGCAAAGAAACTTTGATGAAAATTGCCGAAAGCTATTTGGAATTGTAAATACTAAATCAACGGGAATCTTCTCCAATGTCAATTGGGGTGATTCCCGTTTGGCATGATAAACAGTTTTGCGTGTAGGCAATTACTTAAGGAAATTTAAAGAGATTTTATAGTTCGCTTGGAACTTTATCCCTTCTTTGAGCGTTATATTTGTCGTGAAGCAAGAAGCCATAACAAATGGGAGGTCTATTCATGCTTAAAATCAAGAAGAAACAAACAAGTATAAGCTTCAAAGCTCGATTACGACGGAGTCTCATTGCAAGCATCGCTGCAGGCATACTTACTGTCCAGGGCGTGCTTTTAGTACCACCTTCGCAAGTGAATGCAGAAACTGCCGATGTTTCGGTACGTAACTGGCATTATTCATCAACAATCGAGGTACCCGAACTGAAGCCTTCCTGGACGGTAAAGGTGGACAATTATCTGAATATGGGCGAAAACGATGTTTTAGGTCACCAGGCAATTGCTGAAGAGGGCAAGGTATTTGCATTCGCGGGAAACAAACTCATCGCAATGGATGCGAGGACAGGCAAGCGGCTGTGGAGCTACGGTAAAGACCTGAAACCTTATATTGTTTATGATAAAGGCGTTATTTACGGCCTATCGGCAGGTCAGAAGCCATACGCGCTGAATGCGAAGACAGGAAAATTGAAATGGCAGTCGAACACATCCATCTTTATGGATGCGCACCTACGAACGGAAGCGCTGGTGCCGACGTATGATACGCTCTATGCAATCAAAGGGAGCGCAACTTTCGCATTTGATAAGGCAACAGGAAAGCTTCGTTGGAAAATGAATGAGCCGTCGGGAGAAGGAAACGGCTCAGATTACCTTCAGGAGGCGGAAGGAGTCATCCTTCGGACGTTCTATGTACAAGGAGCGCTCACGTCTATTCAACTGACTGCCTTTGAGAAGAAGACGGGCAAGAAGTTATGGGAGCATTTTGGTCAGGGAGCAGCGCTTCAAATTAAAGATGGTCTCGTGTATTCGGTTGACTATTATTCTCCATTGCTGGCTGATTATCAGTCGCTGCCGGACCGCAAATGGATCGTAAATGTATATAACCTTAAGACAGGCGTAAAGAAGAGCAGCCGAGAGTATAGCTGGAAAATGTCGGGGGAGCCGCCATATGAGTACAGCGGAGGCAGCTTATTTATAAACCAAGGGAAGTTATACATGGATCAGGGGAATAGCGTGGCTGAATACAATTTTGACACCTATAAGAAGGGTGAGGTTCCTCTGCGAACTTTTCCTCGCCCTTATGGGGGCGACTGGGAGTTGATCGGACTGGTTCAGGAACGGTTGATTTTCAATAACAGAATGACGGGGGAGCTAGCCGGCACCAAACTTGCAAATGGTCAACGGATCGGATGGAACGGCGATGCACCTGCTGCACAGATTGATGTGCATGGGAAAGGATTATACCGGGCACAGCGTAACGGTACACTGCTCGGCATCAACTTGATGACGTCCCGGCCAGTCTTTAAAGTAACAACTGGAGCGGATTTACACGAGTCGACCCTAAAGACGAACGGTATGATCATCATCCAAGCAGAGGGGAAGCTCCTCGGTGTAAAGGTACCGGCATCGTTGAAATAAGGGTATAGCTTGTACTACTTGAATCATATTTCGTTTAAGAAAAACAAAATCCCATCAACGGAATTGAGATGGGATTTTGTTATTTCAGGTTTGTTTATATTAGGGTGAATATCTTCTATCCTAAGGATGCTCGGTGAGACTGGATAAAGGGACGGTCATTTCTTCCTCCGAGTTTCCGATCGGATAGACCCGAACGGTTTCATCCTCATTAACATGCTGGATATAAATAGGGGTATCCTGATACGTTACATTTTTCATAATGGCTGATTCCGAAATTTCAATCGCTCTTTGTTTGTTCATGACAATTCTCCTTATTTCGAAAGGTCTTTCAATGGATCAACCCGACGGTGAGTGGCTTTTTTAATGTCTCGGTCCAGCTTCGAAGGTCCTTGAATTTCTTCGGCAGCCTCCATTTGATTATTCAGCTGTTGTTCTACTTGTCCAATCCCATGCGCTTCCTGATGCTGTTTGCTCTTCGCCAAAACGATCCCTCCATGCTGTGATAAAACCTTTATATTCTCTGCATTACTACAATGCGCCAAACCTTACGAACTTATGCAGTGGTTTGCGTGCGTTCGCGAAGGAGCGGCTTTTAAAATTATTTGTGTTTGAGTAACTATTCATGAATTCATTACGTTATCCCAAGGAGCCCCAATCTGGGCGGTAGTAAAATGACTCTTATAAAGATGGAGGCATTCTTATGGCAAGCTCGAACATATTGCTTAAAGCCGCAGAGTCTTTCGAATTTAATGTAGGAACGTTAATCTTCGTGAGTAACTCAACCAATGAAGTGTATCGGTTTACTAAGGGCGGTCAGTCCTATATCTTACGGTTATCTCTGAAATCACACGAATACGTAGCGAAGATAAGGGCGGAGGTGCATTGGGTTTGTTTCTTGGTGAAGAACGGAGTACGTGCTTCATTACCCATTCATACATGTAATCAGGAACTAATGGCCGTGTTCTGCGATGAAGATAAGTGTTATATTGCAACTGCTTTTCACGAGGCTGCAGGTCGCTTTTTTGATAAACACAATGAGCAGCTATGGGGACCAAAGGTATTCAGGAATTGGGGAGAAACCATGGGAAGGATGCATAGGCTATCGACAATATATGAAACATCAGAAATTCTTGTAAAGAGAGACAGCTGGAGCAGAAGAAATATCAATAATCCTCATTTGCAGCGAGGCCGTTTCTATGTACTTCTTGAAAAATTGATTTCCATGGAGAGCATAATTGATTCACTGCCTAGGGGCAGCGATTCGTTTGGACTGATCCATAATGACTTCCATCCGTATAATTTTTTTATCGACAACAGTGAAATAACGGTCTTTGATTTTGACGATAGTATCTATGGCTGGTTTTCGTTAGACATTGCAATAGCAGCCACTCATGCCGTTTGGTGGGGAGTGCATGCAGAGGATCGTGTCACCAAAAACAGGTTTGCCCAGCAGTTCTTGCGTGAATTCCTCATGGGTTACGAGAAGGAACACCATATCTCCGAGTTCTGGAAACAAACAATCCCCATGTTTATGGAGTATAGAAATATTTGTTCTTTCTTCTGGTGGTTAGGTGAATGGGATGGTCATGAGAGCTCCCTTACAGAGGACCAACAGAATGCAATAAACCATGCTGTTAAGCTGATTGAGAGAGGTTTGCCTTTTGATGGCTGCGATATTCACTTGTAGCATCGATTGATTCAGGATACGCGACCACGTTCGTTTACGATAGATCAGCCCGTACATGTATTTGGCATGCATGCTACAAGTACCAATAAAATACATACAGCGGATTTTTCAACGGAATCGTTAACAAAAACAGAGTGGGCACTTGTGTTCACGTTGAATCTGGATGAAGATATGGAGTAAACGGTTTGAGTTAGAATAATCGATCCAGGATCATGTTTAAAGCAGAAACAAGTCTGGCGTTGAGAAATGTAAATAGGATCAATATAATGGGGTGGAATTATAAAGACGTGAAGGGGAGATTGCAGTGAAGCAAAACAAGTATGACGATCAGGGATTTTTTGAGAATTATAATCAACTCCCCCGTTCCATCAAAGGATTAGAAGGTGCAGGAGAATGGGGTGCTTTTCGATCCATGTTTCCGGATCTCAGGGATAAAAAGGTGCTTGATCTCGGCTGTGGATTCGGGTGGCACTGCAGGTACGTGAGAGAACAGCATGCGCGATCTGTGGTCGGAGTGGATATCTCAAAGAAAATGCTGGAGAGGGCAAGGTTGATGACCGATGATACGAATATAGCCTATGTGCAGTCCACAATAGAGGATTTTGACTACCCTGCTAACGAGTTTGATGTCGTGATTAGTTCGCTTGCCCTTCATTACATTCGTGATTTCGAGGATATCTGTAAAAAGGTATATCAGAGTCTAACGGTTGGAGGTTCGTTTGTCTTTTCAGTTGAACATCCCGTGTTTACTGCTGTGGCCGAACAAGATTGGTATTATAGCCCGGACGGGAAGAAGCTGCACTGGCCTTTGGATCACTATCATGAGGAAGGAGCACGCCAATCTAGATTTCTTGATCATGATGTCACCAAGTACCATCGGAATATAGCCACACAGATAAATGTGTTAGTGAAAACAGGATTCCAGTTTAGGGAAATGTCTGAACTTAAGCCAGAACGCGAGCAGCTTCAGGATCCAGAATGGCATGATGCATTAAGGCGCCCCATTTTCTTATTAATCGCCGCTGATAAGCAAGTCTGACCAGCTTGCACAAAATAAACTGAGGGACACCAAAACAGGTGTCCTTTTTTAGTTCACGAAGGGAATCGGTTAAAGTGACGAAAAATACTTATTAAACTGCCGGATAATATTCATTTGATTTCGGGAACTTTCATCGACCTTGTGGAGTCTGTTTTGATAAGGGGGGAGAACAGCTTGAGGGAGATGCAGATGCAGCATTCTGCGGAACTGAATATTTCGGACATACGGATGCTGATGGAATCCTACGGTGAGGACGTTTGGAATTATGCTTACGTGATCACCAGAAATACGTATACAGCTGACGATGTCGCGCAGGATGTATTTATCAAAGCTTATCAAAATGTTGCCTTCTTTCGAGGGGAGGCTTCCGTCAAAACCTGGCTGCTCAAAATCACCCGAAACACAGCGCTTTCCTATCTGAAACGAGCGTATTTGCGCAGAGTGGTGTTGTTCGGAGAGAGATCCCCGGGGGATGGACTGAACGGGACGATGTCTTCGCCATCTGCCGAGTCGGAATATTTGAAACGGGAGGAGGCGGATGAACTGTGGCAGCAGGTTCTAGAACTACCCGGCAAATTTCGAGACCCCCTCGTGCTGAGCGTACATCATCAGCTATCCATAGAGGAAATATCCGGTATTACAGGTCTTTCGCCAGGGACGGTAAAGTCTAGAATTTACAGAGCTAAAAAGAAGGTTGCCGCCAGGTGGGAAGGAGTGAACGACGATGAATGAATGGAAGCCGGAGTGGAATAAGAGACTGGCTGAACCGCCCTTTAAGGAGCCGCGTTTTAAAGCCGATATGATGGAGGATGTGGAGAAAAGGCTTATGCTTGTTGATATGAAACGCACCCGCCGTGGCTGGAGGCGAGCTGCTGTAGCCATCGTTCCTGTATTACTGCTTCTGTTAGGGATTGGTATCTGGTTCGGAAACTTGGCCCCATCTATCCCCGATCCGGCAGCCCCAAGTCCAGGCACACAAGGGGGAGGAACGTTTGAATCCAGTTTCCTACTTGGGGCAGGAGGCGACTTCGATTGGTGGAACCTTGCAAAAAGTGAGGTCAAACAGGATAACGACCGCACGATTGTGACACTGGCCGCAGCGCTTTTGCAGCGAGAGCTTGGCATCTGGGGCGGCCCATCGCCGGACATATGGGAGCATTCCGAGGTGAAATGGCCGCTGGACCGCTATGATGTGTCCAGCCCTTGGGTGTATGAAGTGCACGTAAAGGAGATAAACGCAGAAGAAGCACAAACCGTATATCGACTCCGTCTCCTGCTGCGGGATTCGATTCCGATGACGTATGAGGAAACGATTGACGTTACCATCCGTAACGATTCACACAAAATCTCGCTTATTGAGCAAATCAACATAGACGAAACGGGAGCGCCTTTGGAGGAATTCAAGACTGGAGACGAACAAGGAAAACCCGTGATTTTGAAGGAGGATGCACAGATTGGTCTGAAGATGACCGGAACTCTGATCCAAAAAGAAGGGATGATCCGCTCCATCCACGTTCAGTATGGCGATATGGAACACACTTTTCATGATTGGAAGAATGTGAGCAACGAATCCTATTTTCCGGACGTTGCATTGCTGCCTGCAAGGAACAACAAGGAGGATGTTCTTGCGATCATTTTGACAACCGGCTACGGAACCAGCGTGCGAGAATCAGTGTTAAAGCTTCTTACCGTTCATCTTAGAGAAGTGATGTCAGCCGATCCGGTGCTTGCGGTAAAGTCCAGACTAAGCTACAAGGCGACGGCAGAAGCGGGAGAGCGGATCTTTCAATTTACGCTGGTCGGTGTAACACGCACATTTGAATATAACGAGGAAGACGCCGGATTTTGGCTGGATCAGCCCGCACTTGGCAACATGGTTAGGTATTACGTTGAGGGAGGCATCTTATATGCATCGGTGCCGATCCAGGTATCTCCTGGCGAATTCCCGGTCGCGGTCCGGCTGCGGTATGAATACGACGGAACAGCGTTTCTTGTGTCGGAAGCGATGTTTGCAGAGATGTAAGGAGAGCGATCATGTGATGATCATTCATACAACGAACAAAGTCAAAGGGCATGAAGTTTTCTTTTTGCTGATTAAAAATGAGAAGGGGCCGTCCACTGCCATCTACGATGACTGATGGGACAGCCCTGGAATAAAGCAATTTCACCAATATTAATGCAGCTTTTGCCTGCTTCTATAGTGGAGAGGGTCCATTAAGACGATTGGTTTAGCCGGAGGTTATACTCCTATCAGTTTCGGAAGAACTCAACCTGATCGATATCCGTCCATTGGGAAGAGGACGAATTGGATACGTAAAATCCGATCGTCGCCTTGCCGCTCGTCACTTGAATATTGGATATCGTGACGGGCGTCCACGCTGTCGTTACCGGGCAGCCGGTTTGAAGCATGCTGCCGCCATAGTCCTTCACTTCCATGACGCAGCTGTTCTGGCCTCCGCTGCTGCGCATGCGGGCGCGCATCGTATACGTGCCGTTATCAAGGCCGGTAATCGTCTGGCCGACATATGCGGTCGAAGGTCCGCTTGTGCCTGCGAGACCGACAAAGTAAGAGCCTTCGGCAGCTGGAAGCCCAACGCCGTCATTAGCTCCATGAATAAGAATCCGATTCGGGTAATCATCGCCGTACGTTGTCCAGCCCGCCACGTTGGCCGTTTCAAAGCCGGGATTGTTGACGACATTCGTTTGTGGCGGCGTCACGGCATGCCCGAAGCGCAGATAGATGCCGTTTGACGGATAAGTCGCGCTGGTGACGGCTGCGACGCGGGTCGAATCAATGCTCATCAGGGCATTCCAGTTGGAGGATTTCGTATCGGATACCGGAAAAACGTTGGTTTTGTACTGCCATGACGCGCCGTTATCGGAGCTGATCATCGTAAACATCGAGGTGTAAGGATCTCCCGTATTGGCGCTGCTTTCATCGGTCTGGAATGCGGCCATGAGACGGCCGTCGTCGAGCTTCACGACGAAAGGTGCGCCCGCCTTTTTGCCATTGCCGTTGGGCACGTACATCGTTTGGCGGGGAACCGACCAATTGAAGCCGTCCGGCGAAATTTTATATTTGATGACAAAAGGGTGGCCGGCAACGTCCGAGGCTTCGAATACGGTTATATATCGCCCGTCATTCATTCGCGTGATGACCGGCATGCCGTCGCGGGAGCCGGCGGCGACTCCGTCGCTGACCGTGATCCGGTTGCCCCAGCCGCTTCCGTTCCAGGTTTTCATATACAAATTTTGCCGCCCGGTCGTTCCGACCGCAGCCGGACTGTCATCCGCATAAAGTACGGCAATCGTGCCGTTAATCATGTCCAGATGCGGCTCCCACAAACCTTTAAAGCTGGAGGCGGTTGAACTCCCGATCAACCCGCCCGGCAAATTGCTCCATGTATGCCCGCCATCGACACTCCGCCTGACGTTAAGCTGGATATCATAGGTCGAGCCGTTCTGAACGACCTGCCGATAGGCTAACCAAATTTCCCCGCTCGGCAGCCTTAACATTTGACCGTTCCCGACATTGCCCGAGCTACTAGAGACGGCCGTGACCGGAGCGCTCCAAGTATACCCGCCGTCCTGCGTTCTGGAGACCACAATGCGCGTGTTACCCCCGCCAGCGTTGGTGTCGAAGGATACGAGCCACTCGCTTGGCGTAAGCTTGAGCAGCCTTGGATACCATACGCCTCCTGATGGCGGCGTATAGATGGCAATCTGCTGCGAAGCCCACGCCATGCCTGATGAAGCGGCATGAACCGGCGACAATGGAATTGCCGTTAAAGCAAGCGCAAGCATAACGACGAAAGCAAGCGGTTTCTTCCAGAAGCCTTTGTTTCGTTTCATATGCAATTAACCTCCCAAACTGAATTAGAAAGCGCTTTCTAAAATGGATTGTATCGCAATTAATATATTTTAAGATATACTAAATATATATTATTTTTCAGTTGGGACTGACGTAAAAAGAGAGGTCAGACATGGAGCATCCGTTATATAAACGTATTCAAAACGACATACGCCAGTGCATTCAGAGCGGCAAGCTGCAAGCAGGCGCCTTAGTACCATCGGAGAAGGATTTGGCTCAGCGGTACGGTGTAAGCCAGATTACATCCAAGAACGCACTCAACGGTTTGGTAGAGGAAGGCTTGTTAGTGCGTTATCGGGGAAAGGGCACCTTCGTTCGGGAGCTGGGCATTCTAGAAGAGTCGCACCTTCAGTCGGGTACGAATAAGACGATCGCGATTATTTTGCCGACAATGAAAACCAAGATCGACCAGCAGCTATTGGACGGTCTGGAACGCTATTGTGCGGAAAGGCAGTATGACCTATTGATCCGCATTACGCGCGAGTCGCAGGAGGAAGAATCCCGAGCGATCGTGCAGTTCCAAGAACGAGGAGTCGACGGGTTCATCATTTTCCCGGTTGAACAGGAAAGCTACAATAACGCCATTCTACGCTTGTCGCTCGACCGGGTTCCATTAGTGCTTGTCGACCGTTTCTTGAAGGAGATCAAGGCATACAGCGTCAGCTCCGACAATTACGGAGGCGTTCGTGAAGCCATATCCAGTTTGCTTGCGGCGGGGCACAGGCGCATTGCATTCCTGACACCGGAAATTACAAATTCGGTTACAGACGACAGAGCCAAAGGCTTCGAGGCCGCCTGCATGGAACAGGGTTTGCCTATAGATAAGACGCTGTGGTGCATGCTGGATTTAGAGACCATAGCAGAAGGGCACGGACAACGGGAGGTTGCCCGTTTTCTGCGCGATCGGAGCGATATCACGGCCGTTTTTGCCGTTAACGCGGAATTGGCCCGCTATGCCCACTATGCCATTCGGGAAATTTGGACGGGTACAGGGAACGAACCGCAGCTGGCAGCATTTGATGATCCGGATCTCGAAGGTATTCCTTTCATCCGTCAGCAATTGGATGAAGTAAGTCGGCGTGCCGTCGATTTGCTGACGGAACAGTTGTCAGGGACGCACGAGCCAAGGCTTGAAGTCGTACCGGTCCGCTGGATTTGGTCACAATGAGCCGGACTTTGCGAAGTTCGGGTCTAAGAATACAATCAAATATCCCGCCAAAAAACGGTCTGAACTTAGTTCAGACCGTTTTTTTTGAAGAGAAACTATAAACTTCAAGGCATAGGCATTCCTGATATCATCAGAAAAACCTCCGTTAAGAGCAGTCTGTCTCCACTTGGAATCCTCTTGTAAGATGTTTTCGTCATTTACAAACGTCAAGTTATATTATAATAATATACTAAATATACTATTTAAATTATAAAGGTTGTGATGGGCATTGAAATCTCTGCCGCTATACAAAAAAATTCAGGAAGATATCAAGCGGCTGATCGCCATCGGCAAGCTGCGAGAAGGCGACCGGGTCCCTTCGGAGAAGGAATTGGCCGAACGTTACCGCGTAAGTCAAATTACAAGCAAGAACGCGCTGGTCGGACTGATGGAGGAAGGCTTACTTGTCCGGATCCAAGGCAAGGGCACCTTCGTGATGAGCAGGCCAGAGAACGCCACGGCGCTTGATCAGTTGGGAGAATGGACAGCAGGTCCGGGCAAGAGCGGGCGTATCGGGTTAGTGCTGCCGACAATGAAAACGAAAGTGGACCAGCGCTTTTTGGACAATATCGAGAAGTACGCGTCCGCCGCAGGCTATGAAGTGATGCTGAGAATTACGCGCGAATCCCAGCTCGAGGAATCTAAGGTTATCTCGTCCTTCCTGAAGCAGGGGGTGGACGGCATGATCATTTTTCCGGTTGAAAACGAGACGTACAACGATTCGATTCTGCGGCTCTCGCTGGATCGTTTCCCATTCGTTCTGATCGATCGGTTCTTGAAGGAGATCAAGACTTACAGCGTAAGCTCGGATAACGTAAACGGCACAAGGGAAGCCGTGGAGTATTTACTTAACAAAGGCCATTCGTCCATCGCGTTCATCTCTCCCGAAATTACGAATACGGTGACGGACGAGAGGGCCCAGGGGTTTGAGCAGGCTTATCTCGAGCATGGTCTGTCGATCGACAAAAGCTTATGGTGTCTCCTCCCGTTGGAAGAGATCGCATCAGGTCAATCTGTCGAGCATATCAGGTCGTTTTTAGATGGCAGTCCCCATATTACCGGCATCATAACGGCCAATACGGAACTGTGCAGAAATGCCTATAAAGCGGCAATAGCATCCGGTAGACAGGTGCCGGACGAACTGGAGTTGATCACGTTCGATCCGCCGGATCTGCCGAATGTCCCGTATATCCGCCAAAACGAGGAGGATATGTGCCGGTTAACCGTAGAGCTGTTAATCGAGCAGATCGAAGGAGCTTTTGAGGCGAGAAGAATCGTGGTGCCGGTCATGCTGGTAAAAGAATAAAGCGATGGTGGAGAAGCGAGGAGTACACCTATTTTATAATAAATATAGTATATAAAATTATATTATTATAAGTTATCATGATTTCGTAAAGCGCTTACACCACATCTTTTATAGAAGAGGGGAATCGCATGAAATCGAAGAGCAAATTCGCAGGCATGATCATGCTGTTGCTGATGTTCGCGTTAACCGCATGCAGCGGCGGCAACGGACCAAATGACGGGGCTGCTCCAAGCAACCCGGACACTTCTACGCCAGGTAATGAAGCTTCCGCCGGGCAGGACCCAAAAGAACCTGTAACGATTGAGTTTATGGGCCACGGCAATCCGAACGAAAAAAAGATTTTCGAAAAGCTGATCGCTTCCTTCGAGGAGAAGTACCCGAACGTCACCGTTAAATACACTTCGGTACCGCCGGGCGAATACTCGCAGAAGATGACGACGCTGATCAGCTCCGGCAAGGTTCCGGACGTATTCTACGTCGGAGGTCCGGAGTTTTACCGCTTCGCGGAAGCCGGAACGCTTCTCAACATTCAGTCCTATCTGGATCAGACCTCCTTGTTCAATCCCGATAACGTATGGAAGCAGGCGATGGACCGTTATCGCTTCGACGGCAGCAAGGTTGGAGCCGGAGACTTGTACGGACTGCCGAAAGACGTAGGACCGTGGTCATTTGTCTATAACAAGGATTTGTTTGATGAAGCGGGCGTCCCGTATCCTTCCGCAACGGCAGGGGAATGGACCTGGGACGACATGCTGGAAGCAGCCCAAAAGCTGACGGTCGACGATAACGGCGACGGAAAGCCCGATCAATATGGTGTAGGCGCTTACAGTCTTGAATCAGCGGTATGGGGCAACGGCGGTGAATATATCGATTACGCCACTGGCACGGTAAAGGTGAACGAGCCCGAATTTTATGAGGCGATGCAATTTGTTGCAGACCTGAATCTGAAGTTTAAGGTCAGCCCGAACCAGGAAGCCGAGCAAGCGATGAACGCATATACCCGGTTTATTAACGGCCAGCTGGCTATGTTTGCGATGGGCCCATGGGATCAACCTGCATTCTGGGAGCTGCCCTTCGGTTGGGATATTGCTGCGTGGCCGGCAAGCCCGAATACGGGACAAACGGCGACCTGGCTCGGCTCGATGGGATTTGCAGTTTCGGCGAAATCCAAACACCCGCAGGAAGCGTTCGACTTAGCGGCTTTCCTGTCCCTGGATGAGCAAGGGCAGCGCGAAAATTATCAGCTCGGCCAAGCGGTTCCTAACCTGATCGACATGGCGGAAGGCGAATTTAAGGAAATGGACAAAGGACCGCAAACACGCCAAGTATTCCTCGATATTATCCAAGATTACGGACGTCCGGACGTTGTAGCTTTCTCAAAGGATACGCAATGGCTGGATACGTTCAACCAGAACGCGAGCAAAGTATGGAACGGTGAGATGTCGGCGAAAGACTTTACGGCCCAGATCCAGCCGAAGATGCAGGAGTTGTACGACAAAGGCAATAAATAATGCCGCAGGGGCAGGGGGCGTCAGCCATTCATATCGGCGCCTCTCGCCTTACGGGCATCCTGTCATAACGAAATACAGGCGAAGGTGGAATGGAATATGGGTACCAAGCTTGGCGGGTATCGCAGAAGAGAACTGGCGTGGTTGTATCTGTTCGTCGCTCCGCCGGTTCTCGGGTTTCTTTTGTTCGGCCTTGTGCCGATCTTGTTCTCGATCTATATCAGCTTTCACAAATGGGATATGCTATCCGATCCGCAGTGGGCGGGACTGGCCAACTATAAGGATCTTTTGGGCGACGAGAAAGTGTACAAATCAATGTACAATACGATTTATTTAATGATCGGCATTCCGATCGGCATGGTGCTCTCGATGCTGCTGGCCATCCTGATGAACCGTAAATTCGCAGGCATCTCGTTCATGCGCACGATCTATTATCTTCCGGTCATTTCGCCGATCATCGCCGTATCGCTGTTGTGGCAGTGGATCTTAAATCAGGATTACGGCTTGCTCAACAATTTTCTGTGGGAAACGTTCGGCATTGCCGGACCTAACTGGCTGGGGAAGCCGGAGTGGGTAAAGCCTTCGCTCATCCTGATCGGGCTGTGGAGCGGCATCGGCGGGAACATGGTGCTGTACCTTGCAGGACTGCAATCCATCTCCTCGACGTATTATGAAGCCGCGGAAATCGACGGTGCCGGCGCATGGCACAAGCTGACACGGATTACCATCCCGCTACTCACGCCGATTCATTTTTTCGTCGTGGTCATGGGTATCATCGGGGCGTTCCAGTCCTTCAGCCAAATTTACGTGCTGGCGGTAGACGGCGGGCCGGAATACAGCGGCGCCACGGTGGTCTATTATATTTTCCAGCATGCGTTCCAGTACTTTAACATGGGTTATGCAAGCGCGGTTGCCTGGGTGCTGGGCATTCTCATCTTTGTTGTCACGCTTATACAATTCAAACTTTCCAATCGCTGGGTTTACCAAGACTAGGGGGGAAATCTGTGAAACGGGAAAAAATGACGGACCTCTGGTCGCTGCTGCTGCTGCTTTTCGGATCGATCTTTATGATCGCTCCGTTCATCTGGACCATCTCGACTTCGTTGAAGGATCGACGAAACGTGTTTGAAATTCCTCCGCAGTGGATTCCCGAACCGATCACGTTCGGCAACTATGCGAAGGTTTGGCTGGAATCGCCGTTACTGTATGGATTCATGAACAGCTTGATCATCGTGGTGATCGTCCTGACGATAGGAATGCTGGTATCCGCAATGTCGGCCTATGCATTCGGCAAATTCGAATTCCCTTACAAAGGCATGCTCTTCATGGGCTTGCTCGGAACGATGATGATTCCGTATTCGGTCGTGATGATACCGCAGTATATCGGATTTTCCAGGCTGGATTGGGTGGACACGCTGCTGCCGCTCATCGTACCCGGTCTGTTCGGCAACATCGTTGTCATCTTTTTCATACGCCAATATTTGCAGAGCGCGATGCCGACCGAATTGATCGAAGCGGCGAAGATCGACGGCTGCAGCTTTCCGGGCATTTTCTTCAAGATCGCGCTGCCGATCATGAAGCCGGCGCTTGCCGCCCAAGCCGCCCTCGGGTTTATGGGCATCTGGAACGATTTTCTTGGTCCGCTGATTTACTTGCATACGCCCGAGAAGCAAACGATTCAAGTGCTGATCGCTTCCATGCAGGCCATGTACATAGGCCAGTCGGATTATCCGATGATCATGGCCGCCGCCATCATTGCCATGGTGCCGGTGATCATCGTGTTCTTTTTCTGCCAAAGATACTTTATCGAGTCGATGGCAATCAGCGGAATCAAGGGGTGAGGTACGTGCCGATAAGAATGGCGCGCCTGTCGAAGATCGTTTATTGTCTTGGCACGTTAGGATTAGCGGCCGGATTGGCATTGTCGGGATGCGATTCAAGAACGAAACCGGAGGCGGTCGATTTGGACATTTACAACGAAAAAATGTACGCCAATCCTTTTCCCTCCTTAGAGGAAGAATGGGAGGATTACGGCAACGGAGACCCGTATGTACTGCGGCATGACGGCCGTTATTATCTGTATGTCAGCACGAAGGATCACCGGACGGGCATCAAGGGGTGGGTATCGGACAATTTGGTCGATTGGAGGTATGCGGGTCTGGTGACGGAGGATCCCGTATCAACCGGGGCCTATGCCCCCGAAGTGATTTACTCGAACGGCTGGTTCTACCTATACACTTCTCCGGCGGGAAGGGGACATTACGTGTACCGCAGCGAATCGCCGACAGGCCCGTTCGAAAGAATCTCCGAGAACGTCGGAATGAGCATCGACGGCTCGGTGTTTATCGACGATGACGGTTCCTGGCTGTTTACCCATGCTGGTTCGTCGGGCATTGTCGGCGTTCCGATGGATGGCCCTGCCGAATTCGGTGTCGGTCAGACGATTCCCGGTCCTTATCTGGGGCATTGGACGGAAGGGTCCATGATCATCAAGCGAAACGGTACCTATTACATGACATATACCGGAAATCATGTATTCAGCAAAGGCTACCGCATCAATTATGCCGTGTCGCATGATTCGCCGCTTGGTCCGTACAGCATTCCTGCCAATAATCCGCTCGTCATCAGCACCAAGCCGGACTTCTACGGACTCGGCCACAGCTCGACGGTAATGGGGCCCGATCTGGATTCCTATTATCTTGTCTATCATAACTTGACGGGAAGATCCCAGGAAGGCCCGCCCGTCCGTCGCATGAACATCGACCGGCTGGTATTCAACGGAGACAAGATGGAGATTCTGGGTCCTACGAATTACGATCAGCCTATCCCGAGAGGGCCGGTCTTTGCCGATCGGCTGGACGCAGATGCCATCGATGAGAATCTGTGGGAGTCAGCAAAATCGGAGAGAGGCAATCGAATCATCAGCAGGGCGAGCACGGATCGTATCTATACGGCGGAATATAACTTGGTGCCGTCGAAGACACGGGTCGCCGCGTTGTTTGCATATGAGGAGGCCAACCGTTTCGGTTTCGCTGAAATCGAAACGGAACTAAACCGTCTATCCTTGGGCAGGATGGAGGACGGCATCCGTAAAGTGCTCGCCACCGTGGAGCTTCCCGAAGATACGGATTGGTCCAAGCTGCACACGATTCGCGTCGAGCGCGGAGAAGATCGGCTGCGGGTTTACCTGGACGGCACTCTGAAGCTTGATCAATCGGCGGAGCCGTTCGGACCAGGCAAAATCGGATACCGATACGAAACCGGCGAGCCGAGCTTTTCGTATACGGCATTCTCGAACCACGCTTCCGGCAGCAGTGACTTCGATACGGCCAAGCCGCTTCCCGGCAGCATGGAAGCCGTGCATTATCTTAGCGGCGAAGGCAGGGGGTATGCGGTACGTCAACCGTCGGACACCGCCGCATGGCGTCATTCGGACGGAACGGCGATCCGGCAGGCGGAGGATGGGAGCTATTCGGCCGCGCTTACGGAAAAAGGCGACTGGCTGCGTTATGCGGTGAACGTTTCGGAATCCGGCACCTATGCGCTGGACTTGACGGTTAAGGCAGGAGCGGGGCCGACATCCTTTAAGCTGCTCGTGGACGATAAGAAATCCGGAAACTATAAAGTCGACGGCAGCCAATACTCCGGTAGCGAACCCTGGGTTAAAATTCGGGTTGGATCCCTAAAGCTCGAAAAGGGATTACATAGCGTTGCCATTCAATTGGACAGCGACCAAACGATGGAATGGAAAACAATGGACTTCGAGCTGGTCGACGAGCAAACGTTCAAGTTGGAGCATCTTCTGGAACAAACAAGCTCCGAGGACGTTCACGGCCAATGGATTGAAACCGACAGCGGGTATGTCGGCGCAGCCGATGCCGATGCCAAGATGTACGGAGGCAGCCGTCTTTGGTCCGACTACCGCATCCGGACGCACGTAACGCTGGGCGATGATCCGTCCGGTCAAGCGGGCATACTCTTCCGGGTGACAAACGAGTCGGATTTCCGGGATCAAGTGAGCGATTCGCTGATGGGATATTTCCTCGCAGTCACCGCCACGAAATTGGAACTGTACAAACATAATTACGATTCCGAGCTGCTTCAAAGCATCAAAGTTGAGCTGGAACGGAACAAGCCCGTCGGCTTGCGCATCGAGGTAGTTCGCGGCACGATCCGCGTCTTCGTAGAGGAACAAGAGGAGCCTGTCCTGACGTATGATGATCCCCGGGCATTCATGCAAGGGAGAGTAGGCATACGATCGGTTCATGCGGAGCAGATCGAGCTCGGCGACTTAACGGTGGAATCCATAGGAACAAAATAGAAACGATAAACTAACAGAAGATGGAGAGTGGAACATAATGTCTAGCTCGCACAAATATATAAAGGACTATCCCAGACCGCAATTGGTGCGCGAGGAATGGGTAAATCTGAACGGGGAATGGGATTTTCGCTTCGACGATGCTCTGGAAGGAGAAAGCGCCAAGTGGTACGAACGCTTTCAGGCTGACCGTAAAATCACAGTGCCCTTTGCATATGAAACGAAAGCAAGCGGCATCGCGGATGAAACATTTCATCCTTGCGTATGGTATGAACGAAGTGTAGCCGTACCTGCGGAGGCGGAAGGCAAACGGATCCTTCTGCATTTTCAAGCGGTCGATTACGCGGCGACCCTGTGGGTCAACGGCAGCAAAATTGGCATGCATGAAGGCGGATACGCGGCCTTTTCCTTCGACATTACGGAAGCGGTCGAGTTCGGACGCGAGAACAGGATTACCGTTCAAGCCGTGGACGGCAACAGCTGCACGCAGCCGCGCGGCAAGCAGCGATGGATGAAGGACAACTTCGGGTGCTGGTACGTGCAGACGACCGGAATATGGCAAACCGTATGGATGGAATACGTGAATCCGATTCACATCAGCCGGGTGAAGATAACGCCGGAACTGGAACGCGGCGCAGCAAACTTCCATTACGAACTCGGCAATTCCGGGCATAATTACGATGGATTAACCCTTCAGACGATCATCCGGTTTGACGGGAAGCTGATCCGCTCGACGGAAACGAGCGTGGAGCGAGGAACCGTAACGGTCGATGTGAGCGTCGTAAACGAAGCCGTGGGCGAATGGAAAGTCAAGCCGTGGCATCCGAACCATCCGAATTTATACGACGTCGAGATGATCCTGAAGCAAAACGGCAAGCCGATCGACACCGCCTATTCTTATTTCGGCATGCGGAGCATTCGGATCGCAGGGGATCAAATCATATTGAACCATACGCCGATTTATCAGCGGCTGCTGCTGGATCAAGGATACTGGAGCGATACGCATCTGACGCCTCCGTCGGAGGAAGCGCTGCTGGAAGACATCGACAAGACGCTTGCGCTCGGTTTTAACGGCGTACGCAAGCATCAGAAGCTGGAGGATCCCCGTTATTTATATTGGTGTGACCGCAAAGGATTGTTGGTATGGTCGGAAATGCCGTCGACTTACGAATTCGGGGATGATGCGGTCGAGCGGTTCACGCAGGAGTGGATGGCCGTTGTCCGGCAGCATTACAATCATCCTTCCATCATCACCTGGGTACCGTTTAACGAGTCCTGGGGGATAACCGACATAGCCACCGACCGCAAGCAGCAGCAATTTACGGAATCGATCTATCATTTGACCAAGGCATTCGACCAGATGCGGCCAGTGATCGTGAACGACGGCTGGGAACATACGGTTTCGGATATCATTACGCTCCATGATTATGAAGAAATCGGTGCTATGCTGGAAGAGCGGTATCGGGACAAGGATGCGCTATTAGGCAACAAAATCGCGCATAATACACATCGTTATCCATTCGCGCAGGGGTATGGCTATCGAGGCCAGCCCGTCATCATCAGCGAGTACGGCGGCATCGCTTTTACAAGCAAAGAGGGCTGGGGCTACGGGAATCAGGTTCGCAGCGAGGATGAATTCCTGAATCGGTACGAAGGTATAACACAAGCGATCAAGAATTTGCCTTATGTGTGCGGATTCTGTTATACGCAAATTACGGACGTGCAGCAGGAAGTAAACGGCTTGCTGACGGAAGACCGTAAACCCAAAGTAAACGTGGAAGCGATCCGAAGCATCAATCTGGCATGATCGCAGTCGAGACGTATTCGGTTACCCGCGCATGATTGAAAAAACTCACCCAAGGGTGAGTTTTTTTGTTATGAGTACAAAGAAAATACATACCCATCGTATGGATGTCTAACCGTAAACTCGATCGATCATGCAAACATAATCCGCCATACAAGAGAATGTTGGAACGGGACATTTTTTGCGGTTTTCCTGCAAAACAAGAAATAACCAATAAGCTCCTGTTCTTACCTTGCGGCTCTGTCAGGTATAGGGGACCTCGCGTTGGATTACGCCCCATGCGCGGACCGGCCATATTTTTCCTAACGTGTTCATGCAAGAATTGTCCCTGTTCTGCTGCCCTCAGCTTCATTATGGTAGACATACACCACAAGCAAAGGAGGGAATGCGGATGAAATGGTGGTCAACGAACCGTCTCCGATTGATTCAAAATAATCTTCGCGAGACGGACGCCGATATGGATGTGGATCTTTTGATTCGCGAACTCAAGTCGTTCCAAGCGAATGTGCTCATGATGAATGCCGGGGGCATATTTGCGTTCTATCCATCATCGCTTATGCATCAATATGTAACGCCTTACTTAACCAAGGACCTTCTGGGGGAAGCGGTAGAAAAAGCCCATGCTAATGGAATGCGATTTATTGCGCGGTTCGATTTCAGTAAAGCGCATGAATCGTTGTGGATGCGGTATCCCGAATGGTTTTACCGAGACCGTGAGGGACGGGAGGTCAATTATCACGGCATCGTTCATACGTGCCTGAATGGAGCCTATCAGCAGGTGAAGTCGCTGGAGAGCATTCAAGAAGTGCTGGAACGTTATCCGGTGGATGGGATTTTCTTCAATATGTTCGGCTACCAGCATTGGGATTACAGCGGAAATTTCTATGGACCATGCTATTGCCCAAACTGCCGCTTTCGGTTTCGCGAAGTGACCGGTGAAGATTTGCTGGCGTATACCGGGCCCGAACATCCCATGCACGAGCTGTACCGGTCCTTCCAGGAACGGACGTCAAGGGAAGTGCTGGAGCGCATTCACGGATTCGTGAAGTCGCTGCGGTCCGATGTGGCCATTAGCACGTATCACCCACACCGGGTCGATATCGTCCGCAAGGAATCGAATACGTCGCTGACAAGGTGCAGCCCGCCTTGGCTGTATTCAGCCTCGGAGAATGTCGCGTCCATACAAGACAGTTGGAATGACAAGCTGATCAGCAACTGCAGCATTAACGCCATAGACCTGACCTACCGATTCACAGGAGTATCCGAGAATGAAAATGCGATCCGTTTATATCAAAGCATCGGAAGCGGATCGGGGCTGGATTTCTGCATCATCGGGGCATTTGAAGGATATCCGGACCGGGCAAGCTTCGAAACGGTGAAGGAGATTTTCCGATACCATGCGGAGCACGAGGAGCTGTTCGGACAGCTCGGTTCCATGGCTGATGTGGTGCTCGTCAAGCCAGCGGCCCCCGAAGCGGCAGCGGAGTATCACGGTATGTTCAAAATGTTAAAGGAAGAGCACGTCCTCTTCGACGTGGTGATGGAAGAACAGCTGGTGGCTATGGAGTCCAAACTATTGCTTGTGCGAGCGGTTATTCTTCCCGGCGTTCAGGGATTGTCGGTGAAGGCGGCTCGAACGCTGCATCGGGCGGCGGATGCCGGTGCGGTGCTGGTCGCAACGGGAAACGCGCTGGAGCGACAGCCGGAGCTGCTTAAGGAATGGTTTGCGGCCTCGTTCACCGGCGTGAAACAATCGAAGCCGGGCGCTTATCTGGACGTTTCGGACAAGTCGCATTTCCCCGGCGTTGCCCATGGCCGGGACTGGATCGTCGCCGGCGGAAGCTTTGCCCGCGTTGCCTTTGACCCGGATACGACCGAGTGCCGATTGCCATTCATCGAGCCGTCCACGTTCGGGCCGCCGGAGCGTGCCTACGGCCACCGCATCGGAACAGATTACGGTTTGGCGCTGAACAGGCGGGTCGGCAAGCAGGGAACTATCCGAACCGGCGTGTATATGCCTTGGAATCCCGGCGAGCTCTACTATCGCCACGGGTTCGAGGACTACAGGCAGGTAATGGCGGACGTGCTACATGACATCGTGCCGAATCGGGTTGCTGCTACGAACGCGCCCCCATGTCTAGAGTTGTTCGTTCACCGTTTAAAGGAGGGCGGATGCCTGGTTCAGCTGCTGAATCTCTCCGGATATAACGGGACGACTTTTATGAATCCGCTTCCGTTATATGATGTTCAGGTGGAACTGACCGTTGATCGCGTGGACGAGACCGTTGCAGCAAATGCTTCGGGTTCTTGGCCGCAAAAGTGGCGGCTGCCGAGAAACGCGGAAGCGAGGGGCAGGCTGCTCCGTACCGATTCCGATGCGTTGGTGGAAACCTCGCAAGATCGCGTGATGGTGACGCTGCCGCAAATCGGCCGTTATGAAGCGGTTTGGCTGCAGGCCGTGCCTGTCGGCGATCGAAAGGAGCTGATCTCCAGCGATGGCAAAGCTTAAATCTGCTATACCTGCCCAAGGGGCCGACGGGGTCATCAAGCCGGGCCTAACGCTTCGCCCGGGCAGTCTCGCGTCCCGCATCGTCAAGCACCGGGTCATTTATTTGCTGCTGCTGCCCGGGCTGCTCTTCTTCTTGCTGTTCAAAATCGCTCCGATGTGGGGGCTGCTCCTGGCCTTTAAAGATTATAATCCGTTTCTTGGTTTTGCCGGAAGCGAATGGGCTGGATTTAAGCACTTTGCGGATCTGTTCTCTAGCTCCAACTTCTACATTATGTTGCGGAACACGTTTGCGATCAATATGATCGCTCTGATCTTTCATTTTCCGCTCCCGATCCTGCTGGCCCTGATGCTGAACGAAATCCGGCATGAGAGCTTCAAGCGCCTGAACCAGTCCATCGTTTACCTGCCGCATTTCCTGTCGTGGGTCGTCGTGGCCAGCATGACGTTCTTTCTGTTGTCGACGGACGTGGGGATCGTCAATAAACTCATCGCCGAAAGCGGCAGGGATACCGTTTCCTTTCTGTCCAATCCCAATTACTTCTGGGGACTGCTGACGGCGCAAAGCATGTGGAAGGAGGCCGGATGGGGAACGATTATCTTCCTGGCGGCCATGGCGGGAGTGGATCCCCAGCGCTACGAAGCCGCCGTCGTGGACGGGGCAGGCAGGTTCCGCCAGATCTGGCATATCACACTTCCGGCCATCCGGCCAACGATCATCATTTTGCTTATTCTTCGGCTGGGCAGCATGGCGGACACTGGCTTCGAGCAGATTTTACTGATGATGAATCCGCTGGTACGCTCGGTGGCGGAGGTGTTCGATACGTACTCCTACACGCACGGCATTCTTCAAGGGAAGATCAGCATTGGGGTGACGGTCGGCATGTTCAAGGGGCTGGTGGGGCTCGTCCTGATTGTGGCCGCCGACAAAATCATGAAGCGGCTCGGCCATGAAGGCATTTATTAAGCCTCCAACGGCGTCTGCCGCATACTCATTATGCTAAACGAAAGGAGGAATTCCGCGTGAGCTTCGTTATCCGAAAAAAAGGGCTAAGCTTGTTCGATTGGGTCAACTACAGTCTAATCACCATGTTCTCGGTCGCATGCTTGTTTCCGTTTCTTTACGTGTTCAGCGTTTCCTTTACGGATCCCGAGGTCTATGTTCCGCTTAAATTTTATTTGTTTCCCGAGCAGTGGTCCTTGGAGTCTTACAAGTACATTCTATCTACCAACAGCTTTATGAATGCGTTTAAGAGCACCGTTTTCATTACGGTCGTCGGTACCGCTCTCAACATCGTCGTTTCCTTTACGATGGCCTATGCGCTGACGAAACGGTCCATGCCCGGCAACCGCTGGGTAATGGGGCTCGTCATCTTCACGCTGGTGTTCAGCCCGGGCATCGTGCCCAACTACTTGCTGGTCAAGGAACTAGGCCTGTTGAATTCCTACTGGTCCATGATCTGGCCGAGCTTGACCAACGCCTGGAGCTTGATCGTCATCAAAAGCTTTCTGGATTCGCTTCCATCCGAATTGGAGGATTCCGCGAAAATGGACGGCTGCTCGGATATGGGCGTGTTTTTGCGGATGATAATCCCGCTGTCGATGCCGGCGATCGCCACCTTCACCCTGTTTTTTGCGGTCGGGCATTGGAACGCCTATTTTAACGCCTTGATTTACTTATCGGATTCCAGTAAGTGGACGCTTCAGCTGTTGATTAAAACGCTGGTCATCGATTCCAATTCGGTGGCGGTGGCCCAGGCCGGGGCAAGCGACGAAAATGTGGTGCCGCAGGAGACCATCCGGATGGCCTCAATTGTACTCGCGATGGTACCGATCTTGGTTGTTTATCCTTTTCTACAAAAGCATTTTGCCAAAGGAGTCATGCTGGGATCGATTAAAGGCTGATGAAGGAAACGGCGCATCGATGCCCTCTGCATCGGATATGCAGCCGGTAGGATTGAAAGCGTTATCCTGCCGCAATAGGCGGGAAGGAGATAGGACTCTGCTTCAAGAACAATAGATGGATGATGAGCATCCATAAGGAGGGGTTTACATGAAAAATACATCAAGTAAGGGAAGCTCGCACAAATGCTGGACATTCTGGCTCGCAGCCCTCATGACCGTCGTCATGCTGGCCGGATGCGGTGAACAGGCTGGCGAGAAGCCGCAGACCGCCGGGGGACCGGAAGCGGAAGACACGGACGGCAAGCCGATGACAATCAAAATGTTTGCCGGTCTCTATAACGAAATCCCCGACATGAATAATGATTATTGGAAAGAATGGGAACGCCGTACCAACGTCAAGCTGGACGTGGAATGGGTGCCGTCGGGCGATTTGGACACGAAGCTGGATTTGCTTCTGGCTTCCGGTGATTTGCCCGAGGTCGTGGCATATCAAAACCCGATCCGCCCCACGCTGATTACGGCGATTCAGAACGGCGCGTTTTGGGATTTGACCCCGTTCCTAGGGGATCTCAGCGAGTATCCGAACCTGAAAAGCAATCTCGCCCCGGATGCACTGAAATATTTGTCGGTGGAGGGGAGCATCTATGCGGTGCCGCGGTCCCGATCCAGGATCGACGGCGGGTTGAAAATAAGAGAGGACTGGCTGAAGCAGCTGGACATTCCGATCCCTACCGATTTCGATGAGTATAAAGAAGCGTTGAAGAAGATCGTCGATGCCGATATGGACGGCAACGGGAAGAAGGATACGGTAGGTCTCCTATATATCAATAACCCACCCGCATCATTCCAGGCCGGTTTCGGCGTATACAATCCGACCTATACCGATGACGGCGGGCTGATGAGCCCGTCCCTTACGCCTCAGTACGTCGAGATGGTGGAATGGCTGCGCGGTCTGTACGCAGATGGCCTAATGTCCAAGGAATACGCGGTCATGAAGGAAAGCCAGGCGGAGGAGCTCTTCAAGACGAACCGAGCCGCTTCCTATGGCCGTCCGATCTGGTGGGATCATGAATGGGAGCAGGCCATGAAAAAATCCGGTCAACCCGACGCGAAAATCCTGAACGTGACCTTGAAGGGACCGAGCGGGAATTATGCGGTCGGTTTGGAAACCGGCGTTGCAGGCGGCTTCTATATTTCCAAGAAGGTGCCTGAAGAGAAGGTGAAGCAGCTGCTGAAATATTTTGACCAGACGGCTTCCCAGGAAATGACTGATTTTGCTTACTACGGCATCGAGGGTGTCCATTATACCGAGAAAGACGGGCAGAAGGTGCTGACGGAGCAGGGGGTCAAGGAAGTCAATACGACGAGCAAGGGTGCGGGCGTACTGGCTTATGCCAAGTGGGGCAAGGTGATTAGCGCTTCCGGCGATAAAGCCTTTAACGATGCCAAAATCAAAGAGGTGGAAAATTACGACGAGATCGGAAAAATCGACCACTATCGCGTCATCACGTCCGAGGGCTGGCGCAGCACATGGCCTAAATACAGCGACGAATATGCTTCCATGGTGACAAAGGCGATTGTCGGGCATATTCCAATGGAGGAGTTCCGCGCTTACGTCGATAGGCTGAACAGCCAGCCGGACATTCAGGAAGCGTACCAACAAATGGCGGAGGCATACAAGCAGTTCAACGGGGAGTAAGGACAGTCTGCTCGGGCGGTCTCGCAGTCTGGAGCGAATATGCCGGAGAACGGGAGGAGACAGCATCATTGAAGTCTCTGTTCCACCGGCTGTCTCCGTCTTGCGAATCGCCCGTCTGTTGCCAGTTTGAAAAGAGACGGAGGTAAGGCAATGACGAAGGTTAAAGACGAACGCTTCTGGTGGCACAAGCCGCTGCGCGTCATCCAGCCCAACATGCAGGTCCGGGATACCGCCTGCATCGACCCGCCCCGGCTAGCCGCGCAGCTGAAGGAGATGGGGGCCAACGCGATGGTTTTCAATACGGGAGGTATATATGCCTGGTATGATACGCAGATTCCGTACCATACCGTGAACGGATATCTCCCGGAGGGGCGCGATCTCCTCGGAGAGCTGATCACGGCCTGTCACCTTGAAGAGCTTCGTTTTATTGCCCGGTTCGATTTCAGCAAAGCGGATGACAGCGTGTACCTACGGCGGCCGGAATGGTTTGTTCGCAAAGAGAGCGGCCGTCCGGAAATCATCGGGGCCGAACGGCCCGGACCGTGGCCGCTCTTGATGTCGACCTGCATCAATGGCGGCTACCGCAATGCGGATGTCGCGGTTCCGGTGCTCCGGGAAGCACTGTCGCGGTATCCGATCGACGGTATTTTTTTCAATAACCCCGGTTATGTGTTCTGCCGCTGTGAGCGGTGCCGTCGCAAATACGCGGAACGGTACGGCAAGGACCTCCCGGACTCCCCGCAGGAGATGGAGCCGGATTTTGCTGCAGGATGCTTCGATGACAATATGGAAGCGATGTATGACCTGATCAAGCGGGAGAGGCCGGAGGTGCCCATGATTCTATACTACAACCTCCACCGCGACAATCTGACGAAGCGCGTTCAGATCACTGATATGCTGTGTACGGAGCCGCAGGACGTGCTATCGCTCGGCCATGCCCGGATCCCCGAATTCTGGAAGCCGGCTCTCAGCATCAAGGTGGGGCGGTCGGTTCCAGGCAGGCCGGCTCCGTTTGGCATCGTGCATTCCTGCCCGGGCATGGACTGGCGCCATACCGGGCTTCCGGTAGCGGAATACCGCTTCTGGCTGGCTCAAATTCCGGCCAACGGCGGTCAGATCTGGCATTCCGTCACGGGCATACCCGATACGATCGAAGACAAGCGGATTTTGAAGACCGTAGCCGAGCTGAATCATCATGCCGCCAAGCTGGATGCCTATATGGACGGGGCCGTATCGGCTGCGGAAACCGCCCTGCTCTGGAACGAGCGCGGCGAGGCGCAGAGCTGGGCCGAAACGATGATCAACCGGCAAATCCCGTTTGACGTGCTGCTTCCCCAGAGCAGGAAGGAATGGGAGTTGGGCCGCTACCGCGTTGTACTGATTCCTGAAGGAACGGAATTTACCCCGTCCTTGATCCACGACTTGCGTTCGTACGTACATAGTGGGGGACAACTGCTAACGGAAGGGGCGCTTCCTTCCGCTGCAGCCGATGCCGTCGTAAAGCCGTTACATGACCTGCTCGGCATTTCGGATGAAGCCTTCAAAAGCGAATACCTGATTGCCTCCTATTTGCGGTTTCAGGAGCTGCCGTGCGAGATCAATCCGCTTCAACAGGGAATGGATACGACGGCGCTGATCGCTCACCGTGGTTATGTGACCTATGCTCATCCGCGGAATGACGCGGTACGGGTGCTGGCGACGCTGGTGCCGCCGTTTTCTCCGCCGGAAAGCGTGGGAGCGCCGCCGGAACGGGCATCGCTGCCAGTATCCCGTACCGAACTGCCCCTTGCGCTGGAGCAATCGTGGGGTGCCGGCCGCGCCATGTATTTCACGTTCTCGCTGGGTACGCTGCTTCGTGAATTCAAGCTGCCCGAGCACGAGATGCTGCTGGCTAACGCGATCGACCATTTGCTCGACGGGAAGCCGCAGCTGTCGGTAACGCCGTATCCCGGACTGCAGGCCACCCTCTTCCGAAGCAGCAGTGATCTGCTGCTCCACTTCGTGAACGGAGCCGGCCGCCGGCCGCTTGCAGCGGCGCTGCCTCTGCACGACATCGAGGTCCGGCTGAGACCGGGAACTAGATGGCCTACGGGGAGCGGCTTTAAACTGGAAACGCTGATCGGCGGAGGCTATATAGTAGGATCCGCAGCGAACGACGTATTGAACTTCACCTTGCCGCGGCTGGAGGTTTGGGAGTGCATCCGGATCCCGCTAAATCCCACCGTTACCGCTGTTGGGGAAGGATAGAGGAGTCGGGAGGACGAAGTATAACAGGGTGTAGGATCATCCGTAGAGAGTTGCGGATGGCACAGTGATCCGCAGGGCAGTTCCTGCCGCGGGAACCGGAGGTGAAAATCGTGAAGTCTCTTTGGCAGCATATTCAGGCATCGTTCCTCCGCTGGTTCTCCGCGAACCGCTATCTGAAGCGTCTGATTTGGCTCGGATGTCTGTCGGCCGTAATTCCGGTGATCCTAGCCGGAAGCGCGTACTATCATTTCTCCATGAAAAAGCTGACGGTCCAATTCCAGGAAAATAATATGGCGTCCTTGATGCAGCTGAAGGACCGCGTCGAAAATATCATAACGAGCATCGAGCATGAATCGCTTCAACTTGCCAGCGGTCCGCTGATTCGCAGCGCGCTGGAAAATCCCGAATATGAGACGGACTACATGCAGCAATTGGATATACTCCAACTGTTTCAGCTGCACAAAAATACCAATAACCTGATCGAAGACATCCTGTTTTACGATGTTCGGCACAGGCTGCTCCTGTCGCATTCCTATGGCCTGGTCCACCTGGACGGGTATAAAGGAAAAGAAGATATTGAGCAAGCCCTGGCGAGGGAAGGCGGAGCGAGGTGGATGCACCTCCCAAAGTCGTCGGAGAACGGATACGTCTCTTACGTCCGCCATCTTCCCGTTATGGTGCAGGGCCAACCGAGAGGCACCATCCTAATACAGGTGAAAGAGGAATCGCTTCGCAGCCTTTTGAACAATTATTCCCTTTCCCTGGAGGAGCAGTCGCTGGCCATTCTGGACTCCGATCACCGGGTCCTGCTGCATACGGATGGACGCAGCGAGATCGGCAAAACCGCGGATGAAGACTCCATTTTGGGATCTCTGCTAGAGAGCGGGGAAACGTCCAGCCATGACGTGATGACCGGGGAGGACGGCAAGGAACTGATCGCCTTTTACAAGACGTCTATGGGCCGTCTATACGTGTCCCGGATGCCGGAGCGGGAGATGATCGAGCAATTGAGGTGGATCCGCGTCCTGATCGTCATGTCGGTGTCCGTCTTTATGCTGATCGCGGTATTGCTCACCTGGTTCTCGTCCAAAATCGCGTACAATCCGATCCAGCAGCTCCTTCGTTACGGGGAGCATTTAAGAAGAAACGGCAGGAGCGGGGTAGAGAGCTCCGTCAAAGAGAATGAAATCGAGTACATCCGCTCCTCCCTTAGCTACTTGAACGAGCAGGCAGAATCCCTGAACAGCTATATTCGAAAAATTCAACCGGATTTACGGGAACGATTTCTGCAGCGTTTGCTGCTGTCCGGAAGCTCGTGGCGGTCCGGCACACTGGAGGAGGGGTGCGCGAAGCACAAGATCCCGATGAACGGACCATATGCCACGATGGTGGTGAAGGTCGAGAATCCGGTGAAAAAACGATTCTTGCCTAACGAAGGTCCGGTCATCGTGTTTGCGGTCAAAAACGTCATGTCCGAGCTGCTGGCAAACAACCGGCAGCTGGAAGGCTACGTGGTGGACCGGGAGGATCGTGAAGCGGCGGCGATTCTAAGGCCGGGAGAGCCCGGGGCTTCCTCCCAGGAGTTCCGCAGCCTCCTCGCATGTTATGCGGAATCCGTCAGCCAGTCCCTGGCGCGCTATCTTTCTTTCTCCGCGTCCATCGGCATCGGCAATACTGGAACATTGAGCCGGGCGGCGGAATCCTATAAGGAGGCGCAGCTTGCTCTGCAATATCGCCTGTTCCATGATGCGGAAACCGTACTGTTCTATGAAGACATGATCCGCATCGTGCGTAATCCCGTGTTCATGTATCCGAAGGACATCGAATCGGAGATGATCGAATATTTGTGGAACGGGGATCTGCCGCAGGCCGAGGCGTCGCTTCATGAATTTTCCCGGCGGATTCGGGTGTCGGAATCGTACAACGTGACCTCCCAGAGCTATTACGTGCTGCTCTCGGCCATTGTCCAGTCGATGGAGGAGAAAGGTCCCGGCGTGCTGGAGCTGCTGGGGGGGAATCTGTTCGATCAGCTGAAGGAGAACCAGACCTCCCGCGAAATGCATGACTGGTTCATCGGCGTCCTGTTCCCGCTGTATCAGGAAATCAGCCATGACCTGCGCACCCGATCCACCCGCCTGATCGTTCAGCGGGTATGCGGCCATATCAGCCGTCATCCCGATGGTGCTCATTCACTGGCGGACTGCGCCGAGCTGGTGGGTGTGAGCCCGTCGTACCTCAGCCGGCTGTTCAAGAAGGAGATGGGCGTATCCTTTGTCGAATATGTCATGAACTTCAAAGTGCAGAAGGCGAAACAGCTGCTCAAGGACACGGATTACACGGTCATGGAGATTGCTGAAATCGTCGGTTATTCCGAACGGAACCTGAACCGGGCCTTTCAGCGTTTCGTGCAGATGTCTCCACGGCAGTATCGGCTGTCGGTAAGATAGGAAAACCAATGAAACAGGCTTAGGCTTATACAGAAAAAGGAGAGGATCACATAATGACAATCGCACCGAAACAAACGACCGTAGGATTTATCGGCTTGGGCGTAATGGGCCACAGTATGGCAGGAAATATTCGGAACGCCGGCTACTCGCTTCACGTTTACACGCGAACCGCCTCCAAGGCGGAGCGGCTGGTGGCGGACGGCGCCGTTTGGCACGATACCCCGGCAAAGCTGGCGCAAGCCTGCGACGTAATCATTACGATGGTGGGCTATCCGAAGGATGTCGAGGAACTCTATTTAGAGCCGGAAGGGCTGGTGGCGCATGCTAGGGAAGGGGCATATCTGATCGATATGACGACGTCCAGTCCGCTGCTTGCCCGCCGCATTTATGAAGCCGCCTCGTCGAAAGGGCTCCATGCTATGGATGCTCCGGTCTCTGGCGGTGACGTGGGTGCACGTGAAGCGAGGCTGTCCATTATGATTGGCGGGGAAGAGGGAGACGTCAAGGCGGTGCAGCCTCTGCTGTCGACGATGGGAAGCAATATCGTCCATCAAGGACAAGCCGGCGCCGGACAGCATACAAAGATGTGCAACCAGATCGCTATTGCCTCTAACATGATGGGAGTCTGCGAGGCGATGGCCTATGCGGAGAGCGCCGGGCTCGATCCCGAAACCGTGCTCAAGAGCATCGAGAGCGGAGCGGCGGGCAGCTGGTCGCTTAGCAATCTGGCTCCGCGCATGATTGCCGGGAATCTGGAGCCGGGATTCTATATCAAGCATTTCATCAAGGATATGGGAATCGCGCTGGAATCCGCTAAGGCGATGAACTTGGTTACGCCGGGCTTGTCCCTAGCTGAATCGCTGTACAGCCAGCTGGCCGAGAAGGGATTTGAGGATAAAGGCACGCAGGCTTTGATTCGATATTATACGGGTGGATGAGAGTCGGATTCTTTTGCCTCAATAACATAACAGTCTCGATTTCTCCGGTAGGACGGATTGAGGCTGTTATTTATTTTGGGACATAGGGAAACTTATCAGGATAAGTCATGGATCCTCAAGCACTTAATTTTTGGCGATTACGATTAAGAGAAGCTTGTCCATGATGCCCGTCGGGATGTTGATATTCGGACCGTTGATTGGAAACGGATTACTCATGCTCGAACTGACTGCTTTGATCTCCCGCAATAAGTGAGTGGTCGAAGCCAGCTTGCCGCTGCCGGGAGCCGCTGCTTCGGATATAAGGCGGAAAACGATTCAAGATTCTAGCGCTATCCTTTAGATGATGTTACGATATGATGTATATTGAATGTTAATTGGAACTGGAGGTCATTCTTACATATGAAAGACATGAATCATTACAATACCTTTATTCAAGTTGCCGAAGACTGCCCTGCTAGCGTGGCTGTAATTCCGAAGACTAAAGGTGAGTCTAAGACCGTACCGGTTATTCAATATGAGATGATATCGAACCACCCTTACCGATATACGCAAGAGGATGTGTTGTTCGAAGTGTTTGCCGAGCGCAATCAGATCTCGGAAACGGAGAGAGCAGCCGCTCGCGAGAAGTTTTTTTCCAAAGGGCAGCCTTGTCTCCGAACCTCGTCCTTGGGCAAGCGCTATGGCTGGGGGATTCATCATGACGCTGAAGGGAAAGTCGCGATTTATGCCGTAGAGTCAGATGAATACATAAAACTCATGAACGATAAAGGCATTGCTCAATTTAAGGCGATGCGCTCCAAAAGAGCCTAGGAGCTATATCGGGAGGATACACTTTAACGGTAACCCAAACTCCATGGGGATGGGTTCTCTATAATATGCATACCAAGTCGCCAAATAGGCGGCTTTTTTTGTTTGCCGAGAGATACGAGTTTCATTTCTAAGATTTAATTTTCAATTAACAAAAACCTGCATTCTATTCAATTAATCTTTTTTACAATCAATCACGTAGGGTTATTAAACCGGTTTAATGATCAAGCATTTCCATCAGACTCTGCAAGAAGAAAGGAACAACAATAGATGGCTACCATTGATGACGTCGCCAGAATGGCTGGAGTATCCAAGGGAACCGTATCCAGTGTCTTTAGCAAAAAAAGACCTATCAGCCAACCCGTTACGAAGCGGGTACTAGAGGTGGCCCAAGAACTGGGATATTACCCCAATCATCTGGCGCGAAGTCTGGCAATCAAGAGGACAATGAGCATCGGCCTCAAAATACCTCTCCCGCCTGACGGGACAATGACGGCATTCGATACTCAGCTGATTAACGGGGTCATCCAGGAATGCTCCAAGCAAGGGTACCGCCTAGTTCTGGACACCTTGCCCGAGCAGGAGGATCCTACGTTATATTCGCAGGATCCTGTCGATGGCGTCATTCTGCTCAACCCGCGAAAGAATGACTTGCGAATCCAACGGTACCGTACGATGGGTACCCCTCTTGTTCTGGTAGGGCGATCTGATCCGTATGACGATTCGATCAGCTACGTGGATAACAACAATACAAGCGTGGCTCAACAGGTTGGAGATTATTTGCTCCGGGGCGGACATAAAACCGTGCTTTTCCTGAATGCATCCTCCGATATGACCGTGTCCTATGATCGGAGACATGGCTTGTTGGAGGCTTATAGAAAGCACGGTTTACCGATGTGTGAAGAGTATGTGGTGTACTATGACCACATGCTGTATGCCAACGGTACGGAATACGGATATATGTCGATCATGAACACCTATGGAAACATGAACTATACGGCAGTCATTACGGATACGGATCGAGTGGCACTTGGCGTGCTGAGGGCTGCCAGGGAATTGGATATCGAAGTGCCCGAACAGCTATCGGTGATCGCTCTCAGCAATGATGCTATTTTGGCTCAGGATATGAATCCAAAGCTTACATCTGTGGAATTGTCGGCTGAGACGCTCGGAGCTGAAGCGGCCAAGCTCTTGTTCGAGAAAATAAGCGATAAGCGTATCCACAGGCAAATCATCATACCTGCACAGCTGGTTGTAAGGGAATCCTGCAATGTACTATTTTAACGACAATTAAGGAGTGGATTAGCTTGGTAAAAAGAAACAAGATCATGAGTGCAATCCTGGCTGTATCTCTGTTCGGCGTGCTGCTTGCGGGTTGCTCCCCAAACGCAGGCAGCAGTACACAGGAAGGCGGCAATGCCGCGTCCCAAGCTGCATCGAATGCCGAAGAACGCACGCTCAAAATCATGACGGGCGTCATTGGCGGGAAAACGTCTGAAGAGAATACGCAGTTCGAGCAGGAAATCGAACGCCTAACCGGCATCAAGGTAACGATGAATAAGCCGGCTGCCGACTATGACCAGAAGCTGCTGGCCGCCATCGCTTCCGGGGAAAAGTTCGATTTGCTGCAGATCAGCAAAGAGAAAATGTCCACTTTTATTGATCAAGGAATCCTTACACCGTTGACCGATCAAGTGACCGGCTCCAAGGTACTCTCGGATCCAAATGTCATTCCCGCCAAGGAGTGGGAACAAGTCAAGACAAAAGATGGGGAGATCTACGGCATTTTCACCAAGTACCAGGGAGGCACGATGCCGATCGTTCGCAAGGACTGGTTGAACAAATTAAACCTGCCCGAGCCTGAAACTTTGGAAGATTATTACAATGTCCTCAAAGCGTTCACCGAACAAGATCCGGACGGCAACGGAAAAAAAGACACGTATGGGCTCAGTACGGCCGGCATGTACGAACTGCAGGGCTTCTTCAGCGCAGCGGGCCTAAAACAACGATATGTGGAAACCGCGGAAGGCAAGCTGGACGTGCCGTATTCCACAGATGCGGCCATCCCGGTTTATGAATGGCTGAACAAGCTTTTTAAGGAGGGTATTCTTGATCCGAACTTTACCACGAACGATACGGGCAAAATGCGCGACCTGTTCCTGACCGATCGTGTCGGCATGATTACGTACTGGGACGCTTGGGTAGGCATGCTGAACAACACGCGTCACGAACAGGATCCGAATACGAAATTCGAAGCGAAGGGCTTGCCGGGTGCTGCCGATGCGAACGGTAACCACATGTTGCGAAGGGGCGATCCGGATGTATGGGTTGTTCCTGTCAATGCGGAGCATCCGAAAACAGCCTTTGAATTCATTGAATGGTGGCATTCCGAGGAAGGGATTACCCTAGGCAGCCTGGGCATTAAGGACGTTGACTACACAATTGACAACAGCGGCAAGTATGTGCTGACTCAGACCGGTAAAGAGCATGCCTCCGATCACGGCGTTCCTTTCTGGTATAACCGTAACGTCGAAGCACCCTTCGGTAAACTGCCAGGCGTTCAAGAAGCGCAGGAGCTCGTCGATCAATACGCTTCCTTGGAATTAACGCCTCCAAATTGGTCGAATGCCGAGAAGATTATCAATGAACATTCCTTCAAAGCGATCATGGGCGAGCTGCCGGCTGCCGATGCCGTAAGGAAAATGAGAGAAGAACTTAAAGCAGGCGGGTATATCGATTAAAGCTTTAAGGGGAGGGGGCGGCGACAACTCCGCGCCCTCTTTATTTTCAACCATGGTGGTGATTTTCCGTGAAAGCCTTATTCAAATACAAAGCCCTATATTATATGATGATCCCAATCTTGGCCTATTTCCTGATCTTTTCCTTTTATCCGCTTGCCCGCGGACTTGTCATCAGCTTTCAAGATTACCGGCTTATCGGAGACCGGCCGTTTATTGGGTTCGATAATTATCTGAGCGTGCTGAAGGACCCGGTTTTTTGGGAAGTTTTCAAGAATACCATCTTTATCGGCGCAGGAAGCTTTATCATCAACTTCATTTTGCCGCTAATCCTTGCGCTCTCCTTAAATGAAGTAGCTTCTGTCTGGTTCAAAAAAATGACCCAGATGATCGTTTATTTACCTCATTTATTTTCCTGGGTCGTCGTAGGCGGGATGTGGATTCTCCTGCTGTCCCCGGACACCGGCATCGTTAACCAGATCATTCAGCTCTTCGGGGGTCAGTCGGTCGGTTTCCTGTCTTCAGACCGTTATGCCCGCATCGTCATGATCCTTACCTCAGGTTGGAAAGAGATGGGTTATACCTGCATTATGTACTTGGCCGCCATCGTAAACATAAATCCATCGCTTTATGAGGCTGCTAGCATGGACGGAGCCAGCCGCTGGCAGAAGGTCCGTTTCGTAACGATTCCGATGCTTCGTTCCACCATGAAAGTGGTCATTATGCTGAATGTATTAAGTATCCTGCGCTTGTTCGATCAAATATTTGTGATGAGTAATGGCGCCATTGCAAATAAAGTAGACGTCATTATGATGTACACCTATCAAAAAGGGATATTGGAGTTTAGCGTTGGTCCTGCTACGGCGGCCGGGTTCCTGGTGATTATGGCAACATTCACACTTACGTATGCAACAAGAGCGGTTATCCGCTACGATGAAGGGTGAGTCGGTATATGAAATCAACGAATAAAATAAGCTTATCAGGCCGGTTTTTTGATACGTTCAATTTTCTTTTCCTCCTTCTGCTCATATTGACCATGATTATTCCGTTTATAAATACACTTGCCCTTGCATTTTCATCTAATTTTGCTTCCATGCAGCCAGGGATCGTACTGTGGCCCAAAGAATTCAGCCTGGAGGGATTCTCCACGGTATGGAGCCGCATGAAGCTCTATTTGGCTTTTTCGAACAATGTCATTGTCACCTTGGTCGGTACGATAGGTCATGTATTCCTAAGTTCTATGGCGGGCTATGTACTGATTCAGAAAGGACTTCCCGGAAAAAAGTGGATGTTATCCGCGATCCTGTTAACGATGATGATTCCAAGTGAGGCTATCATGATTCCGCTGTATATCGTGAATCAGGATCTAGGACTCCTTAATACACTGACCTCCCTGATCCTTTCGGGTTTCGTCTCCGGCTTCAGCGTCATGCTCATGCGAAATTTCTTTCTGAGCGTTCCCTACGAGATGTCGGAATCGGCCCGAATCGACGGCGCCGGGGATCCGCGGATTTTCTTTACGATGTACTTGCCGCTTGCGAGAGCAGGACTGGCAACGGTCACCCTGTTTGAGTTTGTTAGTCGCTGGAACCAATTCACGCCTGCTGTCCTTTACATTAATGACTCATCCAAATATACACTGCAAATAGCGTTAAAATCACTCATTGTCGATAGCGATTCGACCTCGAGCAATTTCATGATCACGACCAATGTCAGAATGGCGGGCATCGTCATTGCCTTGCTTCCGCTTATCATCATTTATCCGTATGTGCAAAAGTATTTCGTCAAAGGGATGTTTGTTGGCGCAAATAAAGAATAAGCAGGAATGAGGAGGAGTTTGCATGGTAAAACGAACCAAGTCGGTGTATACATCAACTTTCCAACGATTTATTGAGCATTCGGAACAAAGTACGTACATTGAAATTCCATTCCAGATGCCACAGAACGTCGAAAAAATTCACGTGAGCTATCAGGTGGAATCCTATGGCATTGAAAGCGCAAAAGCTGTCATTGATCTTGGCGTTCGGGACAGCGACAGCGTAAGAGGCTGGAGTGGAGGAGCACGCCAGGAATTTAATATTGGACCGAATCAAGCGACTCCAGGATATCTGCCCGGACATTTAGCGCCGGGAGAATGGGCCATTCTCCATAACGCCTACAAGGTGCCCGTTGAGGGCTGTATGGTCTCGATTATAATCGAGTTTACATATAAGTCACCGCGTTGGCTGAAGGGTGATCTTCACACGCATAGCGTTCATAGTGACGGCACTTATACACTGGAAGAAAATGCGGCCATTATGGAGAGCCTGGGCTGCGATTTTATTGCCATGACCGATCACAATACAAGCAGCCAAAACCTTGCGTATCCGCGCGGGACTTCGATACTTATGATACCGGGTACGGAGTTTACGACGAATTTTGGCCACAGTAATTTTCTCGGCGTAAAGAACCCCATGGATGATTTCCGTGTCTCGGAGATATCCGATGTGCATGAGAAGTTTCGAGTCGCTCGCGAGCGGGGGGCCAAGATCGTACTGAATCATACGCACTGCGATAACTGCCCTTGGGAATGGGATTTCGAAGTGGATTACGACTGGGTGGAAATTTGGAACGGGCCATGGGGAGAGCGCAACAGACGCGCGCTTTTTTGGTGGCAGGAGCAGCTCGCCTCAGGGAGACGCCTGGTAGCTGTAGGCGGAAGCGATGTCCATCGTCCGGATACATATGTGAAGCATGCAATGCCATGCGTATGGGTTTGGACCGATGAAAGAACGGTGGAGGGCGTGCTGAAAGGCATTGAGGGAGGTCATGTCGTGATGACCTATTCGCCTGACGGACCTTTTGCCAACCTTCAGTGCGGTGAGTACGGGATTGGAGATCAAGTCCCTTATGAGCAAGCCGATCAACAGGTGGTCGTTCAGTTGGATGATTTGCTTGCAGGCGATCTGATTCGCCTATACAGCGAGCGCGGTTTAGAGGAAGAAACTTCTGCTGACTCGGTCGGGGGAGTTATACTTACGTTTAACGCCAAACAAAGAAGATTTTTACGAGCAGAAATTTGGCGGAGTTTCAAACAGGCGGATGGCATGTCGATGGCGGTTGTGACAAACCCCATCTATTTTGAATCAAAATAGATACACCGGAATTGTATCCAGAGGAGCAGAACATAGGTCATTGGATCGTCCGCTATGACGGACGCAAAATGAGCAATCAAGAAGAAATATCGCATTTCATTTTAAGGTATAATGAGTGTAATTCGAGTAAGGGAGATTTATCATGAAAGGGTTGGGACGATGTCAGTAGCCGAAGGTGATAAGAAAATCCACTGGAAGAGGAACATCATTCTCTTCTTAAGCAGCCAGACCCTCTCGCTGTTTGGTTCCGCCTTGGTGCAATATGCTATCATGTGGTACATTACGCTGACTACACAGTCAGGCATCATGATGACGCTGTATATTATTTGCGGATTCATTCCGACGTTTCTGCTGTCGCCGTTTGCGGGGGTATGGGCGGATCGCTTCAATCGTAAAACGCTCATTATGATTGCGGATGCGATGATCGCGGTGGTTACACTCATTTTGGCCATTACATTTATGCTTGGCTACCAAGCGGTTTGGCTGCTGTTTATCATCTCTGCCGTACGCGCACTCGGAGCAGGCATTCAGACACCAGCGGTCGGGGCGATATTGCCTCAAATCGTGCCTCAAGAAAAGCTAACGAAAGTAAACGGCATCAACGGCAGCCTACAAGCACTCACCATGTTCGTAGCGCCCATCGTCAGCGCGGGTTTGCTTACCATGGCAACGATCGAAGTGATTTTTTTCATCGACGTCGTTACGGCTGCGATCGCGATCTTTACCTTGTTTGTCTTTCTCAAAATTCCGCTGCACAAAAAGGCATCTGACACGCAAAGTACAGGCTATCTGGACGACTTCAAGGAGGGCTTGGTGTACATAAAACGGCATGCCTTTTTAAAATCATTTTTTATCTTCTTCGCTTTTTTCTTCGTACTCATGGCACCTGCTGCCTTTCTGACTCCGCTGCAGGTTACCCGCAGCTTCGGTGACGATGTTTGGCGCTTGACGGCAATCGAGATCGCGTTTTCCGTCGGCATGATGGCCGGAGGAGGGATCATCGCGTCATGGGGCGGCTTCAAAAATAAAGTGTACACGATGGCTATCGCCAGCTTCATCATGGCCCTGTCCACTTTTGCGCTTGGTATTGTACCTGTATTCTGGATTTATTTAGCCATCATGGCTGTGTTCGGAGTTGCGATGCCCATATTTAATACGCCGACGACCGTCATGCTGCAGGAGAAGGTGGACGAAAATTATCTGGGACGTATATTCGGTGTCTTCGGGATGATCTCGACTTCCATGATGCCCATCGGGATGCTGATATTCGGACCTCTTGCCGACGTGGTCAAAATCGAATGGCTGCTGGTCGGTACCGGACTGTTTATGCTCGTACTTACTGCGTTCTTCGCTCGCAACAAGCGATTGGTTGAAGCAGGCATGCCACTGCAGAACGAACAAGAAGCCATACCGGATTAATGCTTCCAAGCCTCGACAAAATGGGAGTTTATCCACTTAAAGCAAGCGAGGCTGAATATCCAGGCGATCCTTTCATTAAAGATCGACGGAGAATGGACATACCGAACGAAGTGTGGAAGCTTATACTAAGTATCCTAGGTGTTGCGCGGAACCATAACGCATATGGCCATGTCATGAGTACAAGGAGCTAGTGACCTTTTGAGGTTACGGCTCCTTTTTTCGTAAGACAATTCCGACAATTTTCGCTCTATAGAACCATGTTATATTTATTGTTGACAGATTTTAACACTAAGAAGATAATAATTGTAACTATGGAAAAAGGAGGGAAATGTTTAAGGCGTTTTTTATTCGAATAATGGAATTTCTAAACGTAAGGATTCGGTTGTACCTCGTATATTAACCTTTTAAAGGAGTGTAGTCATGTACGATAAAATCGTAGACATTTTGTGCTCTATCAAAGAAGACCAACCGGAACTCCGCCAAGTCCTGTCCCCCGAAACGGATCTAAACAACGATATAGGCCTCGATTCACTGCAAATGATCCAGTTTATGCTCAAAGTCGAAGATCAGTTAAACGTGGTCATTGACTATGACCAATTCGATTACGAACATCTCCAGTCGATCGACTCATTTATCACTTTTTTGAAAAGCTGCCAATCGCAGGAGCAGCCTTTGTACGAAGATGTCAAGCAATGAAGCCGGCGTGATTCCGAAAATCGTGATGGGTACCTTCGATCCCGAAACACGTTGGAGGGATCCGAGTCTGGCCCGGCTGCCCGCTATGCCCGATAAGGACCGAGAATCGATTGTCCTATGCATGGACGAGCTGCTTTTTCCATTTTGCGGTCCGGACGATGTCCTTTACAGTCGTTGCAAAATCGATCCGGCGCTGCACGAATACCTAAACGGGTTGGGCTTTTCTTTTCGGACCCGTTATCACTATGATTTGAACGATGAGAATAAGCTTTTACCGGAATCGGACGATTTCAAGCGGTGCATGTTCAGCCTTGCAGCCGAACAAGCCCAAAAGCTAATACCGGCAAACAGAACGCTGCAGACAGCCGGTGCCGGTTATTCTGAGGGTGCGGTCTTGCCGGATCCAATCTCTTCCAGGAATGCCGCAAACCGTTTGCGCCAAACACAATCACCGGATGAAGCGTTGTTTACCCACGTCGCAAACATTCTATCTCCGTACGCCATTACAACAGAAACGGAAACTTACCTCCGTGCCGCCGGACCGTTTGGACCTTTGCCGGACGTGGAGACGGTTGTAAGTGTTAACTCCAAGATATACTCGAGCCGACTCCTGGCCAGAATCGGCGAGAAGCGCTACGGCATGGAGGTAAACAGCGCTGCGGAAATGGAGGCGATCGGAACTACGCTTCTGAATCGGGGGCCATACCTGATGAAAGACCCCTTCGGTGTTTCGGGCAAGGGCAACCTGTTCATCGACAGTGAAGCCATGCAGCGAAGGATCGCAGAACACCTGCATAAACAGGAGGGAAGCGGATTGCGCGTTCAATTTCTGCTGGAGCCCCTGCTGCCGAAAGTGACCGATTTCAGTTCTCACTGGTTCATCCGGGAGAACGGTGAGAAGGAGTTCATCTCCGTTCAGCGGATGATGAATCACCAGCAAAATTACAGCGGGTCTATCCAAGCCGATGAAGCTTTTAACGGGATGCTGGAGAACGCCGGCTATTTTACCGTGATGGAGAAAGCGCTCCGGGCTCTGGTCGAGGACGGCTACCACGGCTTCGTCTGCTTCGACTCCATGATGCTGGAGGACGGAGAAGTCGTATCCATTGTGGAGATCAACGCCCGCAAGTCCATGGGACTGATTAACGCCTATCTCAATACATGGTGGGAACCATACGGCCATACCGGATGGCTTACGTTTTTGTCTCTCGGTCTTCCCGAAGGGTTCACTTTCGGGAAACTCCTGCAAGCTTTACGCGAAACCGGTCTTCTGCTGGCAGCACCCGGGGATTACGGGATCGTGCCGCTATCATCCAATACCGTCATGGTGAACGAGATTCTAACCCGACGCCGTATCGCCGAAGGAACACAGAACAAACGGGGGATGCCGAAGGGACGGCTGTATGCAGCTGTGCTGGGACGTGACGACGGACATCGCAGCGAACTGGTCAAAAGCCTGCGTCAGATGCTCGCCGACTTGTCCGTTAAAGTGTACAACTAAATCTGGAACTCGGGGGCTCACGCATGAATTCATCTTCGGTTACCTTGCTGGCGTCGGGGAATTCGCTCGGCGCATACATTCCGTCTATGCATCTGCAAACGTACCTGCAAGGCAGAGGTATCGGAGCAGACGTTTACGTTCTGGAAAATCTGTACCACGAAGAAGTCCGGCACAAAATACGTTCCACCAAAAAAGCATTCCATGCGGATTTCTCCGTAGCCCGTATGGGGCATAAACTGGCCAAGCCCGTTGACTCTTCCCTGGACGAGGAAGCGGTTCGGAGTATGCTGGACGACTGGAGGCAGGCAGGTATCTCTCGCTTTGCAGTGTTTACGGGCTTCTGGCTGCCAATCCTGGAACGTTATAAGGCAGCTGCCGGCATCCCCCTGGACATCCGGCTGATTCGGTTGGATGCGAGTGATACACCGTCTTATAAGGTGCACAAGCGGTTATATCTAGGCTACGACAACGTCTGGTTCTACGAGCCCTCAAAGCTGTCCCCGGGCAGTTACCTTGCTTCGGACGAAGCGGAGCCGCTGCCTTACACGCAGCGTGCCGGACGCATTCTGATCCATGGCGGTGGCTGGGGGATCGGGACCTATGCCGGGACGATCTCAGAACTTCGTAAGCTCGGCCACAGCCTTGATGTGATCGTCTACGATCCCTCCGAAGTAGAGGAGGACGACGGGGTTACGCGCTACTTCGGAACGGAGGGATCTTGGGATCCGTGGAGCAAGAACGAGCAGGGGCGTCACACATTTCCGCCGATGGCCCGTTATGTCCGTGAAGACGGCGTGCTGCGGGAGTTTCCGCTCGGGGATTACTCCGTTTACACGGATCTGATGCGAAATTGCGCAGCCATCATCAGCAAGCCGGGGGGAGCGACCCTGAACGACTCGTTATCGTTCGGAATCCCATTTGTCATGCTGGAACCGTTCGGCGACCATGAGCTTCATAATTCAACTTATTGGGAATCCTGTGGTTTCGGTATCCGGTTTGCGGAGTGGAAAGCCCAGGATTTTTCCAAACCTTTGCTGCAGGAGATTTGCAGACGTTTACTGGAGCAGCGATCAAAAATTAACCATTTTGGGAGGAACACCTATGCAGCCGAAAACAGCAGTTACGTTTGACCAACTGACGTTCCGTAATATGAAAAGAACCCTGGTGCCGCTTGCGGAAACAGGAAGGAAGCTCAAGGAGGATCCGACTTATGCTGCCCCCGTGCCCTATGAGATCGGGATCAAGCTCAATAACGGCTGCAATCTGCGCTGCAAGCATTGCTTCGAATGGAATCCGGAAGGCTTTCATCACGGCTTCGCCAAAGAAGTAAAGAACGACGAAATCGAGATTCCTGTCGTGGAGAAGCTTCTTGCCGAAACAAGAGAACGCAAATCGCGCGTGTTCCTGTGGGGCGGGGAGCCGCTGTTCTACTCCAAGTTCGATGAACTGGCGGAGCTGCTGGCCAGAGAAGATCGGTATACAACCATTTGTACGAATGCGATTCTCATAGAACAAAAGTTGGATTCCATTCTGAAAATGTCGGAAAATCTGGTCATGCTGGTCAGCCTGGAAGGCTTCGAAAAAGAGAATGACGCGATAAGAGGCAAAGGCACGTTCAAGAAAGTGATCCACGCCATACAGCTGCTGCTGGATCTGCAAAAGCAGGGCCTGTACAAAGGCAAAGTGTCTGTAGCTCTAACGGTAAATGACCAGATGGTCGGCCAGCTTTACAGCTTTATGGAATTCTTCGAAGAGATGGGCGTAGATTCCGTATACTTCTGCTTCCCTTGGTACATCCCTTCCGGTACGGCGGAGAAAATGGACGCCTACTTCGATGCCCACTTCCCGCACCTTGCCTCCCGCTTTGCGCACGACCATAAGAACAGCTGGCACTCTTTCACGTTCCACATCTCACCGGACCATTTCGATACGTTGATCGAAGAGTTGAAACGCGTCAATTCACGGGTATGGAATGTACGGATACGCTATCAGCCCGCGCTGGAGCCTGAAGAGGTGGAAGGGTTTATCCGGGGAAGCGAGAAGCCGGCCATGAACCGGACGAAGTGCTTCTCGATCTCGAACCGGATGGACGTGATGCCGGACGGGAAAGTGAATCCGTGCAAATTTTTTCCGGAATTCAGTGTCGGCAATTTGTATGAAGATAGTGTAGCGGATATTTTCCACGGCGAAGATCTTCGGAAACAGCGTGAGGTTCTGGCGTGCGGTCTGATGCCGATTTGCTCGAAATGCGTGCTGCTTTATAACAATGGAGTTTAAACGTTTAAACTTTATGCCGTTCAATCAGGCGAATCAGGCAAACGTTCGGGAGGATCGGAGATGGACTATATCCGTGTGCGGGAGCTGCACAAATCGTTTGTGTATTATCGGAAAGAAGCCGGGCTCAAAAATTCATTAAAAAATTTGTTTGCCCGCAAGTCACTGGTGAGGGAAGCGGTTAAAGCCGTTTCCTTCGATATCGGTCCCGGCGAGTGTGTTGGATTTCTCGGGCCCAACGGGGCGGGCAAGACCACAACACTCAAGATGTTATCGGGCATTTTATATCCCACGAGCGGGGAAGCCAATGTACTCGGCTATGTGCCATGGGAGCGAAAGAACGAGTTCAAACGGCTTTTCTCCATTGTGATGGGCCAGAAAAACCAGCTTTGGTGGGACCTTCCCGCCAGCGAGTCGATTTATTTGAACAAATGTATTTATGACGTGGACGATGATCTCTACCGCCGGAGTCTTGCCGAGCTATCGGAAATGCTCGATGTACAGGACCTTCTGGACGTGCAGGTGCGTCGGCTGTCCCTGGGGGAGCGGATGAAAATGGAGCTCATCGCCGCTCTGATCCACCGGCCTAAGCTGCTTTATCTCGATGAGCCGACGATCGGCCTCGATTTCCCTTCCCAGAAGAAGGTCAGGGAGTTTCTGAAATATTACAACGAACAATTCGGTGCGACAATTCTGCTGACGAGTCACTACATGAAGGATGTGGAGGACCTGTGCAAGCGGACGATCATCATTAATGAAGGCAGTATTCTGTATGACGGTGACCTTCATAAAATCAATGATCTATTTGGCGAGAACAAAGTGATAAGGCTGCAGTTCTCCGAACCCGTTGCCGAGCAGCGGTTGGCCAAATTCGGAAAAATCGTCAGCGCAGACGACTACAACGCGGTCTTGGAGCTGCCTAAGTACCGCTTGAAGGAAGTGTCGCGTGCCGTGCTCGATTCGTTTCCGATCGTGGACTGGACAATAGAGGACGTGGCGATCGAGGAGAGTATTTCGATGCTCTACCGCAAGGAATCCGTCGGATGAACAGAGGCAAATTGTATAGGGCTGTTTTTTCAATGGGCGTTCAGCATTCGATGGAATACCGTTTTCACTTCTTTCTCGGTCTTCTGGGGGCCACGTTTCCGATTCTGGTCCAGTATTTCATCTGGACGGCGGTGTATCGTCATTCCGGTCAGGATGCGTTGTTCTCGTATTCGTACGGTCAAATTATTTTGTATACGATCTTGGCGGGATTGGTGTCCAAGCTGATTGCTACCCAGTTCGAGCACCAGATTGCCGACGATATCAAAAACGGCGGCCTTAACAAGTATTTGATCAAACCGATCAGCTATTTTGGGTATCGGCTGGTATCTTTTTTCGGCCAGAAGGCGATCTATTACGGGATTACGGCTTTACTTCTCATCGGGATTATTGGGTTCGCGTCTGCCGGTGGCGTGCTCGAGCTCCAGGCTATACGCCTGTTTTTGTTCGCGGTCACGCTGTCGGGGGCACTTCTGCTCAATTTCCTGATCGCTTACTGCATCTGTGCGAGCGCCTTTTACCTGCATGAGATCTCGTATTTTTTTGTCATTACAAGCCTGCTCGTCAATATTTTGAGCGGAGGGATGTTTCCGCTGGAGATTTTCGGGGAGTCGGTTGTGAAGGCACTTCAGTACACGCCATTTCCATATACGATTTATTTTCCGGTCAATATCCTCAGCGGCAAAGCGGAAACAGCGGCTATGTACCAAGGACTGCTTATCCAGTGTGGGTGGATTCTGCTGTTCTTCTGGTTATCCAGGCTGACATGGCGCGTTTCCATGAAGAAATATTCGGCGGTAGGGGGGTAGCGGACGTTGCATATGTTTAAAATTGCGAGGAAATACATGCGGCTGTACGGTTTACTCATCAAAAATTGTCTCATCGCCCAAATGGAGTTTCGGGGCAATTTCATGATGAGCCTGCTGGTCGAATCCGTCTACCTGCTTGCCAAGCTGTTATATGTGCTCGTCGTGTTCCGCACCGATCTTCATGTAGATGGCATACCGCCGGAAGGGCTGCTTCTATTTATAGGCATGCATACGGTGGTGACCGGAATTTATGTTGGCCTGTTTTTTACAAACTTCATGAAAATTCCGGAATACATTAAGGACGGTTCGCTTGATTTAATGCTGACAAAGCCGGTATCCCTTCAATTCATGGCTTCCTTGCGTTACGTCGATTTGGCGCTGCCGATCCCCGATATTCTGGTTGGGTTCGTCATGGTCGGTATCGGCTGGCATGCGATGGATATTCCGCTGACGTTCCTGCAGCTCGCGGGGTTTGCCCTGCTGCTGCTCGTCTCCGTTGTCATCACATACTGCCTGATGATTATCCCGGCGCTGCTTTCATTCTGGTTCGTCCAGACGGGCTCTGTGTCGGAGATCGCCCATTCCGTCTGGGACGCCAACAATTTCCCCATGGCTATTTACCCGACCTGGGTCCGTCGAATCGGAACCTTTGTTATTCCTCTATTCCTCATTACCAATTTCGGACCGATGTTTCTGCTTGAGCAGCTCAACTGGCTCCATGCGGGGCTGGCACTGGCCGCGTCGCTTCTGCTCTTCGCAGCTGTACGACTGCTCTGGAAGCAGGCTGTAAAAGGATACAGCAGCGCGAGCAGTTAAGCCAGTCGCTTGGTGGGGCTGAACGCCGAGTTTGCATCCTTGCATCGAAGAAAAAGAATAAATCTGTCGGGCTCAATCACAGGAACACGGCTGGCCACGATTCCGGATCACTTGTCAGAAAGGGGAGAATCAGATGAACGCGTTTCAGCTTCCGGTGGTGAACCCGCCGCTTAAAGGATTTTTGCGGTGGGCTTACACACTCTCGATCACCAGCATCCACGAAGAAACGATGCCTTGGTATTACAGCAATTTTATCCAGTTGTTCTGCAAAAAAAACTTTCTGGAGGACGGCAGGCAGTACTATGTCGATTTTTTTCGGGGCAAGCCCAACGAACTGAATTTCAACAACCCGTTTCTACTCACGTGCTCGGTCAATTATACGATTCTGGAGAGTTTGGCATTGGACGCTTGGTCGAAATTTTTCGCGGATCAGATCCGAAACGGCTTTTATTGCGTTGTGTTTTTGGACGAAGCCAGGCTATCGCCGGCAGCCTCCTATCTGAAAGAACCGTTTCCTCATCATCTTTTTCTATACGGTTTCGACTGGGACGAGAGAGTCTTCTGTGCGTCGATGTTCGACCATACGGGAGTGTACCGCAATTTGCAGATCCCGTTCCGGGAGTTCCAGGACGCCGTTCAGTCCATGAGGCATCTTCTAAAGGAGAAGCTCACGGCCGACCATCATACGTACTTTTATAAATATGAGCCGCATTCTCCATATCCTTTTGATAAAACGGCCGCGATTGATCAGCTGCGCGATTATCTAAACGGAGAGACCCATCTCAACCGGATCAATTACAATTCGGACAACGAGGAAGCTTTCGGAATCAAGGTATACGACTATTTGCAACTGTACTTTGATGCCGTAGAGAGTAACGATTCCCGGCTCGGTGACCGTAACGATGTAAGGCATCTTCATGTGCTCTGGGAGCACAAAAAAATGATGAGCGAGCGGATCGGATACTTGGTGGAGGAGGGGATCATCCCGTATGACGAAGAGCTTGTGGCAGGCTACAAGGATATCGCCAAAAGGGCGATGAAGCTGAGGGATCAGTACATTCGACATGAAATTCGCGAAGATAAAGAAATGTTTGAACGGCTGAGGCTCCGGTTCGATGAGTTCCAAAAGGAAGAGCCTGTACTCTTGCAAAAACTGATTACGCTGCTCGAAGGCTCGAAGGAGTCACTGGTAAGTACCTGCGGAACCCGATGCGACACATGCTAGAAAGCAGACCGGTTATTCAGTAATAGGGGAAGTATTGTTAGAGCAAAACCTGCTAGCCATGGCTAGCAGGTTTTTTGTTCATTTACTTTATGGTTTAATGATGGCCGCGTTAGCCTGACTTCGTCGATAATGCATCCCATACACTCATCAGTTGAGTAATGGCTGCATCCAGGGCTTCGTATGAAACACCGTCCCGGGCTTGTGTCGAAATGCCTTGCAGAAAGGTTTCGAATAAGGTTACCAGCATGGGGATATCCGTTGAACCCGGCAGCTCTCCATTGACTACGGCCCGCTCTATACAACCCTTTAGCCAACCGTTGACCCTTGCTCGTTCCTTGGCAAGCATCTCTCGGATGTGTTGTTGCTCGGGTGAACAGTTCACAGCGGACAAAATCAACAGACAACCGAGAGGATGGGAACTTTCTGTTTGCATTCGAGCCGATTGTCGTAGCCCTTGCTCGATGGCCGTTTTGGATGTCAGACTTGTATCCCTGAAACTTTCAGAAACTTGTCCATACGTCGAGATATATTGATCCATCACTTCTCGGAACAGGGATTCTTTTGATTCGAAAGCGGCATAGAAACTCGCAGCAGATATATCGCCCATGGCAGCTCGTAACTGAGCAAGCGAAGTGGATTCATAGCCGTGTTCCCAGAACAGAAGCATGGCGGCAGCAACTGCCTCGTCACGGTTAAAAGCGCGTGGACGTCCCGTTCGTGCCATATAAATGCCCCCCCTTTATTAATTCTATACTAATCGATCCAGAAGTCCTTGACAAGGGAGAAGGAATAAATTTAATATATGGAATGATCGATCTATAATTAAATTTTTCTTGAGGGGGAAACTATTTTGTCTCATTTATCATCTTCTACGGGTACGGCACAAACGGCCAATATGCCCGCCAGGCTTCCTTGGTTGGCACTGCTCGCGCTTGCGATGACAGGTTTTATTTGTATTTTTACAGAAACCATTCCGGCCGGTTTACTGCCGCATATCGCGGGAGGTTTGAATATTACAACAGGGATGGCCGGACAACTCGTTACTTCTTATGCTTTGGGTTCCATTGTAGCGGCAATTCCGTTTGCCATCTTTACCGGTGGGATGCGGCGACGTCCGCTTCTGCTAGCCATTATTGCAGGTTTTTTCATCTTCAACTCGATGACCGCACTGTCAAGCAGCTATGTATTAACACTGGTCGCTCGATTTTTCGCCGGTGTATCTGCCGGTGCTGCATGGGGGATGATCGCCGGATACGCACGACGTATGGTTCCGGATGCTTTAAGAGGTCGTGCCTTGGCAGTCGCGATGGTCGGGACTCCGATTGCTCTTACATTAGGCGTGCCGGTTGGCACCTTGCTCGGTGATCTGATCGGTTGGCGCCTTGTATTCGGACTCATGTCGCTTCTGACTCTCGCATTAATTGGATGGGTTGTGTGGCAGGTTCCGGACTATCCCGGGCAGCCTGCACATCAACGTATGACAATCCGTCAAGTGTTTGTTATGCCCGGCATCCGTCCGATTCTTATGGTGGTGCTGACGTGGATGCTGGCACACAATATTTTATATACGTATATCGCGCCGTTTCTTGAGCCTTTGGGACTGGCTGGGCGTGTTGATCTGGTCTTGCTTGTATTTGGAGCATTCGCACTGATCTCGATCTGGATTGTGGGTCTGTTGATAGATCGACACCTGCGCCTGCTTGTATTACTTAGTCTGTTGGGCTTCCTGCTAGCAGCCGCAGCACTATGGACGGGCGTCACATCGGCATTCGTCGTTTATGCGGCCGTGGCATTATGGGGATTTACCTTCGGCGGTGCCGCAACCATACTGCAAACAGCGCTTGCCGATGCAAGTGGTGAAGAAGGTGTGGACATCGTAATGCCAATCAATACTACAGTCTGGAATCTAGCCATCGCCGGTGGTGGGCTTGTCGGCGGCGCTTTGCTGGAGTTTATTGGAGTCAAGTCGTTTCCGGGAGTGCTGTTGATTCTGCTGCTCATTGCATTGATTATTGCGTGGAGTTCGAAGAAACGTGGCTTTCCCAGCAAACCATACCGAATTGGATAGCCAAATTTATATATGATGTTATTATGAATCATAAGAATATGGATTAGAATGACAGGAGGGCGTATGGACCCAAACATAAAAATAATGTTCTTGGACGAACATGCCATTGAAGGCGCAGCACGGTTCGGAGTTAGTCCCGAGGAGCTGACTTTGATTGGAGGTTTTCAGAACTTTATTTATTCCTACAATCGCAATCATGTGAAATATATCCTCCGTTTCACACCGAGCACTCATCGCACAGGGGAAGGACTTGCGGCTGAAATAGAGTGGATTCGTTATCTATCAGAGAATGGTTTGGCTGTCTCAGACTCGGTAGCTTCGGTTAATGGAAAGGACTTCGAACGAATCCAAGGAAATTCTATTGATTTCTACGTGACCTCCTTCAGATATGCACCTGGCCGTAAAATCGGATACCCAGAATGCCTAGGTAATTCCATACTTTACGAACAATGCGGACGCCTGGACTGGTCGTCTCCACGAACTGTCAAAGCGTTACAAACCTAAGGCAAACAGACACACATGGGAATGCAATGAATACCTCTTACAGGCCGGAAATTATATACCGACTGAGCATCTACCCATTCTTTTTGCGCTTGATGAACTTAAGCCACATTTGGCCAGTCTCCGTATTACGACTGATAATTTCGGTTTGATACACGGAGATATCAATGTAGGAAATTTCATGGTTGATGAATCAGGGAAAATAACGCTCTTCGACTTCGACGAATGCCAGTACAGTTGGTATGTCGAAGACATTGCCATCCAGCTTTATTATTTGCTCTACGTATTCGGGGAAGATTCGAAGGCTGAACGTAAGGTGCAGTACGAACTTTTCATGAAGCATTTCGAGCGAGGCTATACAGAGGATGGCCGTCAAATGCCTGAGGGCTGGAAGGATCAGCTGAAGCTTTTCCTGAGACTGCGTGAAATTATCGTCGTTGTCGGTATGCACCGGAGCTGGGATTTAAGTCAACCAGATGGTTGGACCCGTGATTTTTTAAGAGATAGCAGGATGCGGATTCTAAAAGGAATATCGTTGATCGACGATTTCCAGTAATCCTCCTGATGGGAGGATAGGAAGGGGTGTTGGATATTGGACATTATTTTTATTCGTCATGGACAAGGCTTACATAATACAGACATCCCTGACAGACTGAATACAGTGAATCCCCACTTGACCGAAAAAGGCCGTGAGCAGGTAGCTAAACTGAGGTCAGAATTCTCATTTCATCAAGAGGATGTGTTTATCTCCAGCCCAACATTAAGAACAATCGAGACCACCAATATAGTTGCATGTGGATTGAACTCGGCGAAGAAATACGTGACTCCACTTGTAGGACCACGAATGTTTCCGATGCCCTCAAACCCCGAAGCCTTTGTGTTGAAATGTGATATCCACTATCCACTTGATTTGATTGTAACCGAGCATTCAGATTTTGACGTATTGGAAAAGGATCATCCGGAATTATGGAATTCGGGAATTAATACGCTGTCTGAATCCGCATTCGCACCACTTGGATTGCGACTGATGAGGTGGATTCAAGCGCTGCGTGTAAAGAGGGTCTTTATCATAACTCATGATGGAACGGTAACGAACTACCGATGCTTGTTAGGTGAAGATGGATTGACAAGGTCTGATTTCTTAGGAGAAGCTGGCTGGTACAAGGTGAAAATATAGCCACACTTTGGATATTGGATAATTCTGGGCTATGATTGATGTTATAATCAAAGTGGACGCTTTATTTCGAGACGAGGGAGGAGATGGCGGCTGAACAAGCGTACATGGTATATCTTTCTGGCAATTTGTGTCCTCATTTTAATCAGCGCAACGATATTTTCGGCGTCTCAAAACAGAACATCGTTTAAGGAGATGGTGCTCGATCAGTTGATTGAGCCTAAGACCATCAGCCATATGAGTATCAGGAAAAATCGGTTCGGTCCGAACGAGCAAGAGATACAAATTACAGATCCCGCGGAGATTGAGCGGATTATGAATAGCTTTTCCGAAGTTAAACTGCGTAAAACCAGCAGAGTGGATTACCGTAGCGAAGAATATGAAGTTTGGTTTCAGGGCCGAAACGGCCCGACCTTCGCTGTATACTTCTTTAGCCCTGGCCACGTGCGAATCCATAACGGTTCGAGCAATGACAAAAGGTATCGCAAGGAGTATAAAATCGTGAACGACTTCGATCGTGGGGTCATCGAAAATCTATTCAAATAAACGAATGAGGGGAAAGGTCATTGGGCCGATGACTTTTCTCTTTTTCATTTTGGAAATCCAAGACCGTTTGAAGATCATCTCAGTCCGTATCATTTTGATTGTCCTCTGCTATTTGAAATAAATACTGGAATGTTCGTTCCGATTCGTATATACTCATGTAGAAAAGGAGGAAGTATCAATGGGACGGACCAAGGAATTTGACCGGGAGCAAGTACTGCGCAAAGCCATGATCGTTTTTTGGGAAAAGGGATATGAAGCTGCAAGCATACCGGATTTATTGGAATCCATGGAGTTGAGCAGATCCAGTATGTACGAAACGTTTCAAGATAAACAGACGCTATATTACGAGGCCATCCAATATTATAAAAAAATGTCGCAAAAAAAACGCGATCAGATGATACATGCAACTTCTGCGATCGAGGGAATCCGCCAGTATTTCGAGCTGCATATCATGAACGCTTTTGCTACGCACGGTGAAGCTTTCCCCAATGGATGTCTGATCACGAATGCTTCCGTTGGTCTGGATACCGTGGATGAGCCCTTGCAGAATACGATTCGGCAAAGCTTTACGGAATTAGAGCAGCTGTTTTATGAGACGTTAAAGAAAGGGCAAGAAACGGGAGAAATAGCCCCGGAGAAAGATATTAGAGTGTTATCGTACCTGCTGCTGAATCTTAACCATAGCATTAACGTAATGGCCAGGATCCAAAGCGATATCCATAAAGTCCAGGGTATGATGAACGCGGTCTTCGAGATGCTGTAAATCTATTTTTTTCAGCAAATCGGAATGATCGTTCCGAAAAATCGCCCCCTTTGAGTGCGAGTATAGGGGGGGGCAAACTATCTTTATACTGGAACAATCATTCCTGTATTGTAATGCAATAGTTCATAAAAAAAGGAGTGTTTATCATGAATGAAAACGCAAAGGAAAGATTGGAGAAATCCGTTTCTACTTGGATCACGCTGATTCTTGCTGTTGCCTGCGGTTTGATCGTTGCAAATCTTTATTATACTCAACCTTTAATTGAATCGATCAGCTCGGCCATCGGGTTATCTTCGGAAGCCGCAGGTTTGATCGTCACGCTGACTCAAATCGGCTACGGGATCGGCTTGTTATTTATCGTCCCCTTGGGAGATTTGCTTGAAAACCGCAAACTGGTGGTTACACTGCTGATTCTGACATCCATTGTTTTAATCATCGCCGCCGAAGCCCAGAGCGCGGCTCTGTTTCTTGCCGCCTCCTTGTTTATAGGCGTGGGGGCCGTCGCGGCCCAGATCCTGGTTCCCTATGCAGCGCATCTTTCCCCTGAGGAGACACGTGGACGTAATGTAGGCAACGTAATGAGCGGTCTGTTATTAGGAATCATGCTGGCCCGTCCGGTTTCGAGTATGGTGGATAAATATTTCGGCTGGCACGCCATCTTTATTCTTTCCTCTGCCATGCTCTTGGTACTGGCTCTTGTCTTGGCAAAAGTCCTTCCTGCAAGGCGGCCGCAAACGACGGACAATTATCCGGTCATCATCTCGTCCATGCTTCAGCTGCTCAAGACGACGCCGATTCTGCGGCGCCGCGCACTCTATCACGCGTTTTTGTTCGGCATGTTTAGTCTGTTCTGGACAACGGTTCCGCTCGTTTTAACGAGTCCGGTGTTTCATTTTTCTTCTACAGGCGTAGCGCTGTTCGCTTTGGCAGGGGTTTCCGGCGCGGCGGTAGCGCCTATAGCTGGTCGCTTCGCAGATAAAGGTCTGATCCGTTCGGCAACCGGAATGTCCATCGCGCTGGTGATTGTTTCGGGACTTTTGCCGATTCTGTTTCCTGGAGGTTCTATATTCTCTATCGTTATCCTCGTCATTGCCGCTATTCTGCTCGATATGGGCGTATCCGCTAATATGGTGTTAGGACAGCGAGCGATCTTCGCTTTGGGGGCTGAGGTGCGCAGCCGGCTGAACGGCATGTATATGGCGATCTTTTTTGCGGGTGGAGCCATAGGCTCCGCAGTCGGGGGATGGGCTTACGCCATGGGCGGCTGGAAAGCGGCGATGTGGGTTGGCGTTCTGTTCCCACTCTTGGCTTTACTGTACTTTTTCACGGAAAAAAGAGGAGCACACGGCGATATAAGTTGAATGCTGGTGTCAAGTCTGACGTAAATGCGACTTTGATTTTTTAAATAGCTCTGGTTGAGCCGGTGAATATATCGGAGTCCATGTTTGACATAGCCGCGTAAAATCGCGGCTTGTTTAATTTTTGTGCAGCCATAATTTAAACATGTATCGATAGTAGTCATTTTATCAACAAGGGAAATATGGATCTTCAAAACGCTTTAAAGGATAAAGGAAAACTGCGAAATTTTTGACTTTGACCTGAGCGATGAGGAAATGGACAGAATCCGGGAACTAGACACGGGTACACGATATTCGGTTAACCCGACTGGCTACATGTAAATCCGATTTACATACAGTTGATGAAGCTATTTGTAAAATAAGTGCGGGCTGGATCTTAAACGAAATAGCACATTTCAGTTGAACAGGAGGATTGATTGCTTTTATGGTAAACTTCTATTTAAGAAGTCTAGGCAAGTAAGGAGTGGAGTAGTTGTTTGCTGAGCAGCGGCATCAAATTATTATTCAGAAACTGAATCAGGACAAATCGATCCGAGCGTCGGAGCTCATAGAGCATTTCGGGGTTTCATTCGAGACGATCAGACGTGATCTCGAATATTTAGAAAGCGAAGGCTACCTGCGGCGGGTGCACGGCGGTGCGATTCTGAATGAGCCCGACTATAGCCGGGAAATCCCGCTGCCGATCCGCGAATCTATATATATGGAAGAGAAGACGGAGCTTTCTCAAATTGCGGTTCGTTATGTGACCGAAGGAATGTCCATCGCGCTTGACCCAAGTACGACGAACACCCAGATTGCTAAAGCGCTGAAGTCCAAGTTCGATCGATTAACCGTTATTACAAACTCGCTTCCGATCGTGAACGAATTGGTTTCGATGCCGGGTTATACGGTGATTATGACCGGGGGCGTTATTCGTCACGAAGAGCAAAGCATCATCGGCGATCTGGCAGAAGAGTTTACATCGCGCTTTCATGCGGATTTGTTCTTTATGAGTATGAGCGGGGTTACGTTAGAAGCTGGAATTACGGATAACGCCATCGGCGAAGTCCAAGTGAAAAAAATAATGCACGCGAACGCGAAGCGCTGCATCGCCCTTGCAGACAGCAGCAAGTTCGGACAAAATTCATTTATCAAAGTATGCGGAGTAACAGAAGTCGAACGCTTTGTGACGGATTCCAAAATCGACCGGGATATTGTTGATACCTTTAGCAAAAGCGGCATCGAAATCGTATACAAATAATAGGATCATATGAACGATTTTTGGTTTCCACGAACCAGGGATCGTTTTTTTTATATTTAGGGGGCGGTTTTTGGTTATAAGGGGTTGTATTCATGTGTATTTATGTCGCAGCATAATCAACGCTTAATCCCGATAGTAGCTTGACTCTATCCATTGAATTAACTAGGTAGTTCATGAACTATTCGAGGCATGTTCGGTCAACGGACTTCGCAAGAAAAAAGGTTGTAAATCATAAATAATTGTATGTGATTGATTGTATATATGTGGTATTATCTGTATTAATCAAGGGTCAAGAAAATAAACGATTGCTTCTCAAAGGGAGGAGAAACCAATGAAAATCCACTTTCTTGGAACAGCTGCAGCGGAAGGATTCCCAAACCCGTTCTGCCGCTGTGACGCCTGCTGCAACGCGAGATCGCTCGGAGGAAAAAACATTCGAACCAGAAGCTCTGTATTGATCGATGGCGTGATCAAGGTTGACTATTCCGCAGATTCCCATATGCAGGCGCTCCGTGATCGGATCGACTTGGGCGCGGTTGAGCATCTATTGTTTACACATACGCATTACGATCATTTTCAACCATCGGATCTGTACAACCGAATCGAAGGATTTGCGCACGGTATCGATCACCCCTTACATATTTACGGCAACGATTTGGCGATTAACCAGAGTATAACTGCACTCGGCCCGGCCATTGGAAACAGGTTCGCGTTCCACTTATTGCGCCCGTTCGAGACGATTTCACTCGGCGACACACAAGTAACCCCTTTGCTCGCGAATCATGACCAAATGGAAACTTGTTTGCTGTTTTACATAGAAAAAGGGGGTAAAACGCTATTTTACGGCAATGACACCGGATGGCTGCATGACGATACTTGGAAATGGCTTCAAGGCAAAGTGATCGATATGGCGATAATCGATTGCACGCACAGCTTTACGAACAATGATCGAAATCCAAACCATATGGGGATTGAAACCGTGCGGGAGGTTCAGCGCGTGTGGCGGGAAGAAGGTACGCTTGGAAGTAATGGCCTTGTATATGTGACTCATTTTACACATAACTCCGGATTTCTGCATGATGACTTTGAGCGTGCTTTCGAACCGGCTGGTATTAAGGTGGCGTACGATGGCCTCATCGTCGACCTATGACGAGTGACAGCAGCAACGCAATAGAACAGCGACAGATTCGGATTGTCGGCATCGTAACCGCCCTAACCCTCTTTGGCGATTCGATGTTGTACATTGTCCTCCCTGTGTATTGGAAGGAAGCGGGACTGGACGCGCTTTGGCAGGTAGGCGTACTGCTGTCCATAAACCGACTAGTAAGGCTGCCCCTTAATCCTGTTATTGGCTGGTTGTATCACCGCATGTCGCTTCGAACCGGTCTGTTCATCTCCGTATTGCTCGCGGCTCTAACCACAGTAGGATACGGCTTGTTCAAAGGCTTCGTTCTTTGGATAGCTTTGCGAGCGGTGTGGGGGATTGCATGGTCCTTGATGCGAATGGGCGGGTATTTGACCGTCATTCGCTACTCCGACGATACGAATCGAGGGCGCTTAATGGGAACGTATAACGGGTTGTGGCGCCTTGGCAGCTTGGTAGGCGTGCTGTTCGGAGGATGGCTTGTGCCCTTCTTCGGTTTACCGTCCGTCTCGATATGGTTTGGCATGATGGCATTGGTCGGACTTCCGTTGATCGCGGCATCCATAAGTCAGGGGAAAGCATCCGGATCACACCAAATGGAATTACCTCGCGGTAACAGAAGTAAGGTGTGGTCGCTTCAGGTGAAGAAAATCGTGATAAGCGGATTAATTATATCATTACTGCACGCCGTGTTCGGCGCGACACTTACGTATCTTATCGATACGAGTTATTCAACGGGGATCCAGTGGTTCGGATTGATCATTGGGAGTACGGCGTTAGGCGGCGTATTGACAGCGCTGCGCTGTGCTTGGGAGCCGTTCTTGGCCCGATGGTTCGGACAGCGTACGGATGGGCCGAGAGGAAGGCTGCCTTTATTTATGCTATCGTTGGCGGGTGCGGCGGCTGGTTACGCATTACTTCCGTGGCAGCTGCCGATTGGTATTTGGATTGTTATTGTTATTTTCGTCATGATAACAAGCACCGCGCTTGGTACGATCATGGACGCTATGGCTTCTGACGCAGCGAAGAGCACTTCCGTTATTACAGTCATGACCGCTTATTCCGTATCTACCGATTTAGGGGCGGCGATCGGCCCGACGTTGATTTATTGGGTGGTCGGTTTGCAGTATGGCGTGACATCGATGTATTTGGCGTGTGCTGCTGTATTCATTTTGATCGGGTTATGGTATTGGAAGGAATATGTGACAAAGGGGCGGGTATATCTTGGAGAAAAAGCTGAAGTTTCGTGAGGATGGAACGTTTGTCATTGTACAGTTTTCTGATGTAGAGTTTATTGACGCTGAGGACCGCGATCCCGAGACGCCGCTTCTCGACTCGATGACGAAGGCGACGATGGAGAGAGTCATTGCGATGGAGCAGCCGGATCTTGTTGTGTTTGCAGGCGACTTGACGGCAAGCGCTAGAAGCAAAGATCCGCTTCAATCGTTCCGAAGCGCGGTCGCTGTCGCTGAAGAAAACCGCGTGGCATGGGCGGCTGTGTTTGGCAATCATGACTCGGAAGGGAGCTTGCCTCGAAAGAGAATGCATGAGGAGCAACTTCTGCATGAATATTGCGTTGCCCAACCGGATCCTCCGGGAGTGAGCGGAGCGGGAAACTATGCGCTGACGATTGACGATCGGGCAGGGAAGCCAGCGGCCTCGTTGTTTTTTCTCGACAGCGGCGATTACTCACCGATTGATGCGGTGGGCGGATACGACTGGATACGCCGTGATCAAATCGAATGGTATGTATCCGAATCTCGGCAATTGGCCGAGCAGAATGGCGGGGCGCCTTTGCCTGCACTGGCTTTTTTTCATATTCCGCTGCCGGAATACGATGAGGTATGGAAGACGAGCGTATGCGAGGGCCATTGCAGCGAATGGATCAGCTCGCCGAAGGTAAATTCAGGCTTGTTCACCGCCATGGTAGAGATGGGCGATGTTATGGGGACGTTCGTCGGCCATGACCACTCGAACGATTATTGCGGGACACTCCACGGCATACGTCTATGCTACGGGAGGTCTACTCGTTACGTTAGTTATGTAGACGGTATACGTAAAGATAAGTTTCCGACAGGAGGAAGAGTCATTCGATTAAAAGCGGGCGAACGACAGTTCGAGACATGGATCCGCCAGAGCGACGGACTTATCGCGGAATTACCGATACATAAGCCGGTCGCTCAGCTTCATCGATAGTATATCAATAGGGTTCTTCATCCTGAAAATAGAGTTCCTAGAGAGTTAACAATAAGCTGCGAATTTTCTTCCTTATCATACTGAGCCATATTCAATCTGCCTCTTTCTTTTAGAATGTTGTCTTGAAGCCACCATGCTATCTGAGGGATTGAACGTGGCTTTTTGCTCATTCTTAGCGGAGGGCCGCATGAAAGGGGGTGATGCAACAGACGGAATTTATGCCAAAGGATGCTGGTGTTATCAATTAGTAGTTTAAATTGAGAGTTGGAAGGAGATATTGTGATGAGCTTGCGTTGGCGGAAATTCACTGTGGTTTCTCTTCTTACCAGTTTAGTGCTGTATCCCATTTTGTTGTTTGCCGGACCAGTACAAGCATCAACCGCTGCAGACGAGTACGATTTGCTAAGGGAGAGGTGGCATGTATATTTGACCGGGGGGACGGCAATTGATACGTCCGACCCGGAAATTGCAGCGAAAATCAGTCTAATCGAAACAAACGCGAACAAGTACTGGGCCGCGATGAACAAAAGCGCCGGGCGAACTTATTTATGGAGTGATTTGGCGAACTGGAGCGTTTCCAGTACGATTTCATCCAACTATGTAAGGCTGAAGGAAATGGCACTGGCCTATGCTACAACAGGGTCATCCCTGAAAGGAAATGAGCAGCTAGCTGCTGACATTCTGAGTGGACTGGACTGGATGTATGCTAACAAATATAACGAAACGAAGGGTGAAACGGGCAATTGGTGGGATTGGGAGATCGGCGTGCCGATGAACCTGACGGATGCAATGATTTTAATTTATGATCAAATGTCCGCAACGCAAAAAACAAACTATACGAAGGCATTGGACAAATTCGTTCCGGATCCAACCTATCGTACAAATTCCCCTTCACTCCAAGAAACGGGTGCGAATCGGCTTGATAAAGCGCTGATTGTCTCTCTGCGCGGCGTGCTGAATAAGACGGATGCCAAGATGGCTCAAGGCCGCGATGCGATCAGCCAGGTGTTGTTGTATGTGCAGAGCAGGGACGGGTTTTACGAGGATGGCTCGTTTATCCAACATGACTATGTCGCGTATACAGGAAGCTACGGTGCCGTTCTCCTCGAAGACATGGCGAAGCTGCTGTACCTCCTTGGCGGTTCGAGCTGGGACGTTACGGACCCAAATATCGCTAATGTCATTCGTTGGGTAACAGAGGCGTACCGTCCTTTTCTGTATAAAGGCGCCATGATGGATACGGTACGAGGACGTGCGATATCGCGCGAAGCATCACAGGATCATCAGGCGGGACGGAAAATCTTGGCTTCACTCGTCATGCTGGCCGACGGCCTGAACGCTCGGGATGCTGCGACAGTACGCCAAATTGCTAAAGGCCAAATGATGTCGGATACAACGTTCCCGAGTTATACGGAGGGGCTGTCCATCTTCAGTATCGGCAAAATAAAAGCATTATTGGACGATCCATCCGTTGAACCCGCTGGCGATATGATCGATACCCATGTATTCGCTGGTATGGATCGCGCCGTACACTTAAGGCCTGAATTCGGACTGGCGCTTGGTTTGTTCTCAACGCGCATTTCTGCTTTTGAATATGGTAACGGCGAAAATACCAAGCCATGGTGGCAAGGCGCAGGTGCCGCATATTTGTACAACACGGATCAGACGCAGTTTTCAGGAGCCTATTGGCCAACGATCAATCCGGTGAGATTGCCGGGAACGACAACGGACGGCTCTACGGGCAGCGTGGGCTCTTTCAGCTTTAAATTCAATACGTCGAATTGGGTAGGAGGCTCATCGATTGATGGCCCTTACGGAACGGTCGGTATGGAATTTTCGATGTCGAAAAATACGGGTACTCCGTTATCAGGCAAAAAGTCATGGTTTCTATTCGGCGATAAATATATAGCACTCGGATCCGACATTTCGAGTACTGGAGGTCGCGCTGTAGAGACGATCGTTGAAAATCGGAAGCTGAATGAGAGCGGGTCAAATACGTTGACGGTGGATGGAACGGCTAAGCCTTCAACGACCGGGTGGACGGAAGCGATGACAGGCGTACAGTGGGCGCATCTGTCTGGCAGCGTACCGGGATCGGATATCGCGTACGTATTCCCTGGAGGAGCGACAGTTCGTGGTCTACGTGAAACGCGTTCCGGATCCTGGAAGGATATAAACACCGATGGAAGCGATAAGATGGTATCCGCACAATACGCAAGCCTCGCGCTGAATCACGGCGTCGATCCGGTGCAAGCCTCCTATGCATATGCCGTTTATCCGGGAGCGTCGACGACTGAGGCAGCAGACTATGCGGCAGACCCTAGCTTCACCGTATTGAAAAACACAGGAAACGTACAGGCGGTCATGGATACCACGGATCAAATGGCGGTCGGAGCAAACTTTTGGACGGATTCGGTTGAAACCGTCCAAGTGAACGGAGCAGATTACTTGACAAGTAATAAGAAAGCATCCGTCACCATTGCCGAGAACGGAAATGAGCTGCAAATCGGGGTTTCAGACCCGACCAAAGCAAACGGTGGCACCATTGAAGTCGAACTTCACCGTGCAACAACCGGCGCGCTGCTGCTTGATCCAGGCGTTACAGTGAAACAGTTTTCACCGACTACGATATTGGAAGTGAATACGGCAGGAGCGATTGGAAAAACGTTCCTGGCTAAGCTGAGTACAGGGTCAACGACGCCGCCAGCGGCGCCTCAATTGATCGAAGCCTTGCCAGGACCCGGTTCAGCTGCACTGAAATGGAACGCCAGCACCGGAGCTACCGGATACCGCATTTATTACGGGACAGCGCCCGGCAGTTATACGAAAACCGTGGATATATCGGCAGTCAGCGGCAACAACCAGTATACGGTCACGGACCTTTCCAGCGGGACAACGTATTATTTTGCGATAAAAGCCCTTAACAGCACGGGTATGGAAAGCGCCGCATCCAATGAATTATCCGTAACGCTTGGTTATGCAATCTCACCTTCCGATGATGCCTACGTTCGCAGCGGGTCTTATGCAAACAGCAACTTTGGTTCTTCCGATCAATTGGTCGTAAAAAACGATCCCAACTCCGGCTACCACCGATACTCTTATTTGAAATTTGATTTATCGCAGCTGCCGGAACAAGTTAAAAGCGCGCAGATTCGTCTGGTTCCGACAAGTGCCGGACTCGCCAACACAAAAGGCGTTGCTTATGAAGTAAGCAATCATACATGGACAGAAAACGGCATTACTTGGAACAATAAGCCTGCTGCCGGCAGCCTGATCGGAAACTGGACCGTCCCAGCAGCCGGAACACCCGTAACCATTGATGTAACCGCACAAGTGAATGCAGCCTTGGTTGGTGAACGGATGATCGCCGTTCAACTCGCTCAAACGACCAATTACGGCTCGAACGGCTGGATTATTTACGGCTCTAAGGAACATACGGATGCAGCTTACCGGCCTGTGCTTCTGTTCGAACGACAGGATATGGTTCCGCCCGACACGATAGCCTCGTTATCCCCGGAGCAGCCGGACGGCCACAACGGTTGGTATGTCCATCCTGTAACGTTATCATTGGCTTCTAAGGATCAATTATCGGGGGTAACCGAATCGGTTTACAGCCTGGACGGAGGGAGCTCATGGCAGACATACAATGGACCCGTTACATTCAGTCAAGACGGTAAGTATACGATAAGCTATCAATCAAGGGATGATGCGGGTAACACAGAGCCTGCAAAGACGATTACATTTAGTCTGGATACAGGGGCTCCATTTATCATTGTTGGCGATCCGGCAGCAGAAAGCTACAGTATGGATCAAGACTTGTTGCCGCAATTTGTTGTGAACGATGATCTGTCCGGCGTCGATCAGTCGAAGACAACGTTGTTGCTTGACGGACAGCCTTTGGAACATGGCGCAACGATTCCGCTTTATACACTTTCACTGGGGAGTCATTCATTAGAAATTACAGGTTACGATTCAGCAGGAAATATAGGGAGAGCCGGTGTGGACTTTCAAACAACTGCGACTAGCGAATCGCTCCAAGCGCTGGTCGCAAGATTTGAAAAGGATGGCTGGATTGACAACAACGGTATCGCAAACAGCTTGAGACAAAAGCTCGACAAGGGTGAACTGAACAGTTTCATCCATGAAATTCAAGCACAGAGCGGCAAACATGTTCATAGCGATGCCGCACGCTACTTACTACAGCATGCACAGGCATTGATTTAGTTGGACAGGAAGAACATGGAATGCCTAATGTGGATTTCTTGTTACGCGTATTGAAAAAGCAACTTTAGAAAATGAGCTCAACACTTCTTCTTCAATGAGTGAGATGGGGATAGCGGTTATTTTATTATGCCGAGTTATTTAATGAAAAGAGTTTCTGCTGGTCTACGACACAAGTTATAAAAAAACTTTGAAAGCCGCATGGTATGCGGCTTTTTTTGTTTTAGATTGCTATGGGAGGGATTGACTTTGAACACTTGAGTTCATTTTTGCACAAAAGGGACTCCATGAAATGAACTGTCTTTCATGAATTGCCTGTGGGTATAATCGAATTGCAAAAGGTACCACACTAAACGGCAAAGGAGTTGATGCCGTATTCTGGACGAAAGAAGTACACGGATTTTGACGCTGCTTCATGAGGCAGCCGATTATGTGTCGCTGGAAGAACTAATGCAGAAGGTCGGTATCTCCAGACGAACCGTTTATTATGATATGGAAAAAATAAACGACTACTTGAAAGCGGTTCAACTTCCGCCGGTCAAATATGTCAGGACAGTCGGTTATTATTTGCCTGATGAAAGCCGGGCCAGTCTTCCGCAGTCAACCGGGAAGCCTCATGCACAGCAGTACTATTTGTCCCCACGAGAAAGAATGGCCTGGATGTCGCTCTATCTGTTATCGGTGGAGGTTCCGCTCTTTGTTCATCATCTGACGGATCTTTTGCAGGTGAGCCGTGGGACCGTGCTCAAGGATTTGAATACGGTCCGGTCGGACATGAAAGCCTCGAATCTCAATGTAACCTACGACCGCAAGCGGGGCTATGGCGTACATGGGGAGGAACGTGACAAGCGGAAGGCCCTGAGCTATTATTTCGGGCAGCTTTTCGGCGATGCAGACTGGGAGCAGGTATTTAACCGGAACCCGGAATCGGAAAGACCGGATCTCGCCCAATCTTTATTTCCCCCTATGAAGTCGGAACATCTGAAGCGGGTTTATCGCCTGATCTCGGATAGCGAAATAACGCTGGGCGTAGATTTGACGGACGAGATGCTATTTCATTTGACGGCACGCTTCTTAATGTATGTACGACGGATTCAGGCCGAACAGTTTATCTCGATAGACGAAGATGAACGAAGCGTGCTGCGGAGGATGCCAGAGTTTGAAGTCGCCTCAGAGGTTGCTGAAGGTCTTGGCCAAATGTTCGGCGTCTCGATCCCGGATGAAGAAGTCTGCTACTTGACGATGCATCTGTTGGGAGCGAGGGTCAATCGGATGGAACAGATGACCGGATCCGAAGAAGTGCTGAAGCAGCTTCGGCAAGTGACCAGACAGATGACAGATGATTTTCAGCGTTACGCCTGTGTATTCCTGCCGAACCGGGAAGCGATGGAGGAGAATCTGCTTGTCCATTTGAAGCCGGCTTATTACCGGATCATATACGGACTCGGCCTTGAAAATCCGCTGCTCGAAAATATCCTTTCCAAGTACAGGGAAGTATTCGAGCTGACCCGCCGTTCCGCGGCAGCGTTCGAACAATTGGTTGGACGTCAACTTGATGATAACGAAATCGGATATCTCGCCATGCATTTCGGCGGCTGGCTGCGCAGAGAGAACACGAAGCCGGCCGTACGGAGACAGGCCGCCATCGTCTGCGTCAACGGCATTTCCGCTTCGCGGATGTTGAAATCGCAGCTGGAGAACCTCTTCTCGGCAGTGGATATTACAGCGATACTCTCACTGCGGAATTACGAGTCGTTTGATGAAGAAAATGTTGATTTTATTTTCTCAACGGTACCACTGCCGGATAGCAAAGTGCCCGTTCTCTTAGTGAATCCGATTCTCAGCGACAAGGATAAGGAGCACCTGCTGAATCAGGTCAACATGGTTGCCGGCCGTAAATCAAAGACCCCGGCGTACTCGGTTCAAGCGCTGCTGGACATTGTCCATAAATACGCCGCGGTTAGGGATGAAGCAGGACTTACGGAGGAGCTTAACCACTACTTGTCCGTTGGGAAAACATGGCTGAGTGAAGCACGCAAGCCATCACTATCGGATCTGCTCACTGGGCAGATGATCCAAATGAAAAGAGAAGCGGCCGACTGGCGGAGCGCCATTCGCGATGCCTCCGAGCCCCTGCTGAAGGATAGGCGCATCGATGAAGCCTATATCGATGCGATGATCTCCAAAGTGGAGGCGCTCGGCCCTTACATCGTCGTTGCCCCGGGCATCGCGATTGCGCATGGCAAGCCGCAGGATGGAGTCCGGCGACTGGGAATCAGTCTGCTGCGACTGGAGCAACCCGTCGCCTTCTCAGAAGAAGCAAGGCATCAAGTTCAGATCATTCTGGTACTGGCGGCGATTGACGGCGAATCCCACCTCAAAGCGCTGTCGGAGCTGACCATCCTGCTCAGGGAGAAGGAGAACCTGATCCGTCTGAAAGAGGCCAAGACAAAAGAACAGATCCTGCAGCAATTACACACCGGTCTTTAGCATCGATTAGAATACCGGACTTGGGAGAGATGAGAATGAAATTTTTGGAACCGTCACTAATAGCCTTGGATGTGGAGGCCGAGACGGCCGAAGAAGCCATCCGCTTAGCAGGAGAACTGCTAGCGAAAGCGGGGGCGGCGGAAGAACGTTATGCCGATGCCATGGTCAAATCTTACCGTGACAGAGGCCCGTACTTTGTTCTTGCACCTCATATCGCACTTCCGCATGCCCGTGCGGAGGATGGGGTGAAGGAAGCGTCCGTCTCGCTGATTAAATTGAAGAAACCGGTCGTTTTCGGCCATGCGGCTAACGACCCGGTACAGCTTGTGTTTGCGCTCGGCGGCTCCTCTAGTTCGGAGCATATCGCCATGCTGCGCAAGCTGACCACCTTGCTGAGCAGCCCGGGGAGCATTGAACAATTCATGCAGGCAACTGATGTGGAGACAATCCAACAACTGATTAGGGGGAACGAACAATGAAAATTTTATGCGTATGCGGTCTTGGACAAGGAACGAGTCTGATTTTGAGAATGAATGTGGAGAATGTGCTTAGCGGAATGGGAATAAATGCCGATGTGGAGCATACCGACGTTTCAACGGCATCCGGAACCCCAGCCGAGTATATCATTACAAGCAACGAACTGGCCCAAAGCCTTCAAGGGCATGCGGCCCAAATCGTTATCGTCAACAACTATTTTGACAATAACGAAATCAAACAGAAGCTGGAAGAAGTGCTGTAAACCATTAGAAAGGGAGAGGGCATATGGACGTACTTTTTTGGATTGCCACCAACATTTTTGGAACGCCCGCCATTCTGCTCGGATTTATCGTTCTGGTCGGCCTTCTGCTTCAGAAGAAATCAACAAGTCAGCTTGTAAGCGGCACCTTTAAAGCGATCATCGGCTTCCTCATCATCGGTGCAGGCTCTGATGTCATCGTAAAAGCCTTGAATGTATTCGAGCCGATGTGGAAAGAAGTTTTCGGATTGGAGAGCGGATCCCTCGGTACCTTCATGGGGCAGGAGGCATTCAATTCGAAATTCGGGAGCGCTGTTACGCTCGCCATGCTTATCGGCTTTCTGATCAACGTTCTGCTGGCCCGATTTACCCGGTTTAAATTTATTTATCTGACCGGGCACATGATGTTCTGGACATCAACCGTATTTGCAGGCGTTATCGTTCATGCGGCCAGCGGCATCTCGATCTGGAAGCTGGTTCTGATGATCGCTGTCGTCCTTGGTGTGTACTGGACATTCCAGCCGGCGCTGGTTCAGCCGTTCCTGCGTAAAATTACAGGTAACGATAACATTGCGCTTGGTCACACCTCGGCCTCGGTTGCTTTGCTTGCTGCCTTGTTCGGTAAATTGTTCGGCAACAAAAACAACGATTCCGAGAAAATCAAAGTACCAAAGGGCTTTGAGTTCCTCCGCGATTCCAACGTCATCACGGCGCTCAGCATGGGGGTTTTGTTCCTGATCGGGGCCATAATTCTATCAACGAAGGGCACGCCGTCGGCTGCGGAACTGATGAAACAATCGGGTGACCAGAACTTTATTATCTACTCCATTATCCAATCGTTCACATTTGCAGGCGGAATCGCCATCGTTCTGATGGGCGTCCGGATGTTCGTCGGCGAGCTGGTTCCGGCCTTTAACGGGATCGCTACCAAACTCGTGCCAGGCGCCAAACCGGCACTCGATGCGCCAGTTGTATACCCTTACGCGCCGAATGCGGTGGTTCTTGGCTTCCTGGGAGCTTTCGCGGGAGCGATTATCTGGCTGCTTGTACTTGGCAACACCGTTGCTTACATTTTCGTGCCAACGATGATCGTCTTATTTTTCCACGGTGCTACGGCCGGGGTGTTCGGGAACTCGACAGGCGGTGTCCGCGGGGCCGTTATCGGCGGCTTCATCACTTCAACCGTTGTAGCCTGGGGACAGTTTCTGATGGTTCGCTTCTTCATCGCCTCGACGGTGCCGGATACGGCCATGTGGGCAGCTGATTCCGATATGTTCATCATTGGACCGATTCTGCACTTCCTGGCCAAGCTGTTCTTTTAGCAGGGATTTTTGAATTTTGAACACGCACTTTTTGAACACGCCTTTTTAGAAATCCGGCAGGTTCATATTTTACAGAGAGTGGAGGAGAAACGATATGGGCTTTATTCGTACTTTACATGGAGATATCAGCAAAGAGGAGCTGGGCTTTACGTATTCCCACGAACATATCGTATGCCGTCCGGCTTACTGGCAGGAGCGGGGAGAGGACGATTTGCTCCTGGACGATAAAGAGAAGTCCAAACGGGACGTTCTTGATTTTAAACAACACGGCGGACGCTCGATCGTGGACGCTACAGCCATCGATTATGGACGGGATGTTCAGGCGGTACAGGAAATTGCACTTGAAACCGGCATTCACATCGTAGGAACGGCGGGCTTCAATAAGAGCTTTCTGTGGGACGCCCAAATCAAAGAGGAGCTTAAACCGCTGACAGGCCATTATGAAACCTACGCACAGTGGATTGAAGCGAAAAGCATTAACGAGCTGGCGGATTTCGTCATCCGGGAGGTGGAAGAAGGGCTGGAAGGCTCTTCTTTCAAAGCGGGCCAGGTTAAATTTGGGACAGGCTATAACCGCATCACGCCTCTGGAGGAGAAGACGCTGCGTGCTGTAGCGCGTGCCCATCATGAGACAAAAGCTCCCATTCATTCCCATACCGAAGTTGGCACCATGGCGCTGGAGCAAATTGAGCTCCTCAAGAGCGAAGGCGTGGATTTGTCTTTTTTGAGCCTGGGACATATGGACCGCAATCCCGATCCGTACTACCATGAGCAGATTGCCAAAACGGGAGCTTACATGAGCTTTGACGGGATCGGCAAAATCAAGTACGCACCGGAAAGCACCCGCATCTCGCTAATTCTGGAGCTTGTCCGCAAAGGCTTCGAAGATCAAATTCTCATCAGCGGAGATACCGCCCGGAAAACCTACTACAAGCATTATGACCAGGGTCTCGGTCTGGAGTACATTATTGCCAAATGGGTACCGCGCTTTGTGGATGAGGCGAACCGAAGCGGCTTTGACGGACGAAAACTGGTGGAGAAATTTTTCGTAAGCAATCCGGCCAACTGCTTTTCATTTAAAAAGTAAGGGGTGCGCTCGCTATGAAATTCGAACTCGAAAATTCGGTTGAGGTGAAGGATAAAATTCGCCAACTCCGCGCTGCCATACTTCCTATTGGTGCCGTTGAAGCGCATGGTCCGCATCTGCCGCTGGGCACGGATAACCTGCTTGCGAGCAGACTCGCGGACAAATTGGCCGAGCGGACGGAAAGCTTTGTTCTGCCGACCCTGCCCTATGGCCAAGTGTGGAGCCTGCGCAATTTCCCGGGGAGCATCAACGTCTCAAACGAAGCGCTCATCCGGCTGCTTGCCGATATCGGTGAAAGCTTGTACCAGCAGGGATTTCGCATTTTCGTCATGGTCAACGGCCATCTCGGGAATGCGGTTGCGCTGAAGGAAGCTGCGAGAGTGTTATTCGAACGAGTTCCCGAACTGAAGGTATTCTATTTCTTTTATCCCGGCACGAAGGAAGTAACGGCTCTGGTACGGGAAGCTTCGGCTGCACACGGGAGTTACATGCATGCCGATGAGATCGAGACATCCTATATGCTCTATCTCGCGGGCGAATATGTGGACATGAGCAAGGCGATCGACGGTGCCCCTTATATCCCGATCGAAGCGGATTGCACACCAACACCGTGGGAGGAAATGACTTCCTCTGCCGTACTTGGGGATGCAACGCTGGCAACGAGAGAGAAGGGGGAAAAGATTATCGAGCGCAGCTTGGAAGTGATGGCCGATATGGTTCTCCGGGCTAAAAGAGCATTGTCAACCGATGGTCAACCGGAAGAGAACAGATAGCATTATAAATACACGAACAACGAGGTGAAAGCTACGATGATGAACACCTATTTTGATGTAATTGGCGGGTTGTTGAACAAAGTCCGAACCGAGCAGGCCAAGTCGATCCGTGAAGCGGCGGAGAAGGTGGCGTCCTGTATTCAGCAGGGTGGGATTATTCACTTGTTTGGCTGCGGACATTCGCATATATTGACCGAAGAAGTTTTTTACCGAGCTGGCGGACTCGTCCCGATTCGTCCAATCCTTGTAGAGAAGCTGATGCTTCACGAAGGCGCGGTCCGTTCGTCCGAGCTGGAAAGACAAAACGACCTAGCGGTCGATTTTATGAAGGAGCAGGATATTCGCGAAGGCGAGATTGTATTTGTACTGTCCACTTCCGGCCGAAATCCCGTTCCCGTAGATGTCGCTTTGATGGCCAAGGAGAAGGGTGCCTTTACTGTTGGTATTACCTCTCTGGAATATTCCAAAAGCATGAAGTCCCGGCACAGCAGCGGCAAGCACCTGGCGGATGCCGTTGATCTTGTGATCGACAACTTCTCGGTCAAGGGAGATGCCGTATTGAGCCATCCGGGGCTCCAGGTGCCTTTCACGCCGAGCTCGACGGTCGTTGGGGCCCTCATTTTGAACTCCCTGTTCGCCGAATCTATTGAGATTATGATTGAAAAAGGCTTCAACCCTCCTGTATTTCTCAGCGGAAATATCGATGGTTCCGATGAACACAACAAAGCGTTGGTTGAGGCTTATAAAGGACGGATCGCTTTACTGGCATGATGAGGTGTAGAGTGCGAGTAAAGAAAATATACGAGGTTTGCCATAGAAGAGCTGGATCTTGAACAACAAATAAAACATGCCGCCTGGCAAGGATAGGGCAGATGAACGGCAGGATACGGAAGAGAGCAGCCGTAACTTACGATTTCTGCAATTGAATTGCCTCGGCAGGCGGTTACAGGATGAGGAGGAAAGACATGTTCGCACAAACCGTAACCATACAAAATGAGCAGGGCTTTCATGTCCGTCCGGCTCAGCTTTTCTCGGAAAAAGCAGGACAGTTTGGAGCAGAGGTTCATCTAAAGACTAGCGAAGGACGCTCCGCGGATTGCAAAAGCATGCTGGAGCTAATGACGCTCGGGGTCGAGCAAGGAGCTGTCGTGACCATCGAAGCTGAAGGAGATGGAGAACAAGAGGTAGTCGAAGCTCTGATACAGCTAGTCGAAAGCAAGTTTGGTGAAGCCTGATGAAGAGGCTGCATATTCAAGGAATCGGCGTATCGGAGGGAATCCGGATCGCAAAGGCATACCTCTATAAGTCTTCGCAGGGGGCCAGCAGCGACAGCAGCCCTGATGAAAAGTTTATTCCGAATACCCCGGCCGCTATCGATGCCGAGCTTAACAAGCTCCGTGAAGCCAAAGCCGGCTGCGCGGAACAATTGGAGGCGCTGACGGAGAAAGCGAAGAAAGCCGTAGGTGAAGAACAAGCCGGCATTCTTGCGGGACAGCGGAAGCTTCTGGACGATCCTGCCTTCTATCCGAAGATGGAGGCCCGGGTCCGGGAGAAGCTGGAACCAGCGCCAAGGGCCGTTGCCGAAATGGTGAGCCAGGTCGCTGCCATGCTGGAAAGCATGAACAACGATTATATGAAGGAGCGCGCCGCGGACATCCGCGATATCGGCAGCCGTCTTCTCGCCTGTCTGTCGCCCGGAGAATCGAACGGCATTACGGGAATCACCGAACAAGTCATTCTGGTCGCTGACGATTTGGCGCCGTCGGATACGGTGCAGCTGGACCCTGCCTTGGTGATCGGCTTTATCACCCGGACGGGAGGAGCGACCTCGCATACCGCTATTCTCGCACGGTCGCTCGGAATTGCCGCCATCGTCGGCGCAGGTGCCGGCGTCGATGGCATTGAGGACGGCGACACGCTCGTCCTTGACGGAACAGCCGGGCTATGCATCGCTCGGCCGGAAGAGACGGAGGCCGAGCAGTATCGGCTCCGCATGCAGCAGGACCTCGAGCGCAGGCAGTCGCTCGAGGAGTACGCGGCGCGTCCGGCAGTGACCGCCGACGGCACGCGCGTGGAGCTCGCGGCGAACATCGGCAGCGCCGCGGAAGCCGAGACCGCCGTCCGGCAGGGCGCGGACGGCGTAGGGCTGTTCCGCACGGAGTTCCTGTTCATGAACGCCCCGGCCATGCCGGGCGAGGAGGAGCAGTTCCGTGCGTATCAGGAAGCGGCCCGGATGATGGAGGGCCGCCCCGTGATCATCCGCACGATGGATATCGGCGGAGATAAGGAGCTGCCGTATCTGCAGCTGCCAAAGGAAGCGAACCCGTTCCTGGGTTACCGTGCGATACGGGTAGGGCTCGTCCGCCAGGAGCTGCTTCGTACGCAGCTGCGAGCGGTGCTGCGGGCCAGCGCCTTTGGTACGGTAAAGGTGATGTTCCCGATGATCTCCGGCCTGCAGGAATGGAGGCAGGCGAGAGCCATCCTCACAGAAGTACAGGCAGAATTGAGGCAGGATGGCATCCGGTTCGACGAGAAGATGGAAGCTGGCATCATGGTTGAGATTCCCTCAACGGCCGTGTTGGCGGAACGATTCGCGAGCGAAGTCGATTTCTTCAGCATCGGTACGAACGACCTCGTGCAGTACACGGTCGCAGCGGACCGCATGAATGAACACGTTGCGCACCTGTACGATTATTTCCATCCAGCCGTGCTACAGTTAATCCGCACGGTTATTGAGGCTTCCCACAAGGCCGGTAAATGGACCGGCATGTGCGGCAGTATGGCGGGAGATCCGCTGGCGGCACCGCTCTTACTCGGCTTAGGGCTCGACGAATGGAGCATGGAGGCTAGCGGTCTCAGCCGAATGAAGGAAAGGTTCGCTAACCTGGATCGTCAGGAATGCCGTGAGCTGGCGAAGCGCGTTCTTCGCCTCGATACGCCCCAAGCCGTTCGTCAGGCGCTGGAGGAATTTCATAGCGCCCAAAAGGCTGCGGTATAGATTACGTTTTGACATGGCTTGACCTATATTGCAGGTGTTAAGGGTGTTTCTAGTTGTGGTAAGCCTGCATGAGAGCGCGCACACTTGGGTCAAATAGATGCTGCGAATAAAGAAAAGGCGGTACAGGGAGGGCTCCTGTGCCGCCTTTTCTTTAATTATTTTCAAATATTGAATGACTTGATTTGAGAGTAGTTTCTCATTTCTGAGTCCATTCCCGGAGGCCGTGATAAATGCGTCATTTCCTCCCTCACAAGATCCATTTTACAAAGCGGTTTGCTTAGCCTTTACGACGCAGCGCATTGGCAATTACGCCCACGATTAAGCCCCAAATCGCATTTACTGCAAAGACACTTACCATTGCCAGTGGATTCGTTAAAGGCCCTTGCAATTTTCCATCGAGAAGGGGGGAGGCAATACCACTTAGGATGATTGCAAATAAGGCATAACTCAATCCCGAAAAAACAAGAATGACAACGGGAAAAGCAGCTCTCTTGACAAGAACGATCATGAGCCAGGCCAAGGAGATAAGGACCGTCATCAGAATGCTGCCGAATGCTTGGCCGATCAGATCCATGATCCCGGTCATCTTCATGATGGGTCTGATAAGCGCTAAAGCACCCAGACCGAGAATCAAAAGCAGGTTTTCTTTCACGATATCGGTTGTTTTCATATCCAATCAGTTCCTTTCCGAAGTTGTGGATGATCTACGGCCTGATGAAGTCGATAAGCCACTGCCGATTCATCCCCCAACAAGTAAGAATCATGCCGATGCCCGTGCAGCCCGTGCTTCAACTTCCCCGGCTGCTGTTAACATTAACAAATCGATGTTGTGAACTTATGACGAGACTTTGTGATTTGCGTGAAATTTTTTCGATGGATTTTCCGGTCTCCCGACAGCCATAATATGCTAGACTACCTATATATTACTTTTAGGAGTCCATCATACGATGAAGACATTTACCATCTTGTACATTGAAGACGATCAGGAAATCGGTTCCTGGTCCAAGGATTTTTTAATCGGTCAAGGCTATGAAGTGATATGGAAGTGTTCAGGCCACGATGCGGAAGCAGCAATGGAACGTTGCGATCTTGTCATTTTGGACATTATGCTTCCGGGTCTGGACGGATTCACGGTCGGTCAGCGGCTAAAACGAATCAATCCCGCTGTACCCATCCTGATGCTTACGGCCAGAACCGCTATCGAGGATAAGCTTACGGGCTTGTCTTTTGCCGATGATTATATGACAAAGCCGTTTCATCCGGATGAATTGGCTGCCCGGATTCAAGTCCTTCTCAGGCGTTCTGTCACTGCGGAACCGGAACAGCTCCTGATCCGGCATTTAATCATCGACCGAAAAGGAAGTCGTATATGGAATTCTGAAACTGGGGAAGAGATTGTGCTTACAGGCAAGCAGTTCCATATATTCATGTTTTTCCTGGACCACCTGAACCACATACTGACCCAGAAGCAGATTTATGAAGCCGTTTGGGGCGAACCTCATCTGAACGGAGATAAAACGCTGACCGTGCATATCCGGCATCTGCGCGAGAAGATTGAGCGGGATTCAGGCTCCCCCCAAATTATCGAGACCATCCGTGGGGTAGGATACCGGGTGCGTTCATGAAGATCCGCGGCTCGTTAATGAGCAAATATCTGGTTCTTATTTTGACCGCCTTGCTGCTATGGCCGATCATTCCAGCCATGTTTTATTTACCTGGCTATATGTTTAGCGATCATCCCATGTATCGTCCTGAAGAGATAACCCGCATGTGGCAGCAGGAGGCAGTCAACCTGGACGGTGCAGGTAAGGATAGGATTGATACTAGATTGCGGGAGTTGAACGAGGACTATCCGAGTGCGGAGATATTCTGGGTGGACCCGTCAGGGAGAACGAATGCAGACAGTGACCTCTCGGGAGATATACCTAAGCAGTGGACTTATCTGGATATACTCTCTATTCGAGCGCAAGACCATAATCAAGAAACGCTGGTCTTAACTTCCCTCATCGGAAACGATCCGAAGCAAGGTTTCATGGTGATGCGGCTCCCGGAATCCCATATCCTTGACGCAGAAATGTCGCTCTCGGGAAACTTGCCACTAATCTTTCTGTTTTTGATGATCTGTGGAAGCTTCTTTATGCTGTCATGGCTGTTCTTCATTAAGCTTCGCAAAAGACTGGTCAGGCTTCAATCGGCAATGACCGTAAACGGAATGAAAGAAATTCCGAATGAAGTCCCGATTATCAAGGAAGACGAGATCGGAGAACTCGAAGGCTCGTTTAACCGGATGGTGAAGGAGCTCAAAGAAAGTCAAAAACGGGAGCGGGAGGAGGAGGAATTGCGTAAGCAATTGATTTCAACGATTTCCCACGATCTCCGAACCCCGTTGACTGTCATCCGGCAACATGTCCATACCGTTCGCAAAAACCCTGCTTCCTCCCAGGGGCAGTTTTCACTTTCTGTCATCGAGCATAAGCTGGATGACATCAGTAATCTGATGGATAACCTTCTGTCATACACGCTGTTATCGGCGGGGAAATATCCGATGCATAAACAGCCGATTGATATCGTAGAAGAAGTCCGGAATCGAGTGGCTCAGTGGTATCCAGTATTCGAGGCGAAGGAATTTGAAGTCCTTGTCGAGCTTCCTGATCAGACGTTACTTTGGGATGCGGATCCATTGTGGTTTAACCGTATCCTGGACAATGTGTTTCAGAACGTGGTACGCCATGCGGGAGAGGGTCGGTACATCGGCATTCAAATGATAGATCGTCAGAAGCAATTGATGCTCGTCATCCATGATAAGGGTCCTGGCTTCGACAACGAGTCACCTGAAAAAGGTGCAGGAATCGGTTTGTCCATTGTATCGATGATGGCCAGGGAGATGGATATGCAATGGGAAGTGAAATCCGATGAAAATGGAAGTGCATTTTATATTTGGAAGAGCTCATGTTATTGAAAATATAATATACGTTTGACATTAAAAGACCAGGGAAGAAGCTGCGTACAAGTCGCTCAGAATGACTTATGCGCAGCTTCTTTTTTGAATGTGAACGTACCTATATCGGAAAGAGAGCCGTACTGCTCTCTCGTAAAGGAATTTAACTCAAACTTAAACTTGAGGTCACTTTGCCTTTCGATAAGGGGGTTAGAATGAGGTGTAAGGTGAAGACAGAGTTATTTAAGGAGGTAAGTTTACCAACATGAAGATTGAGCATGAGCAAGTTTCAGCTGATCTGCAGTCACCGCAATGGATGAAGATACGTAGAATTTCTGGTTATGGCGCTGCCATAGCGGTGGCGCCGTATCTATTGATTAAAATGGCATGGACTTTCGGTTACTTCATACCAACCGAGCAAATGGGCGACGCTAGCTGGCGTGCGATCAACGCAGCTACCGCATTGCTAGCGGCTATCGGAATCCTGCTGGCCATGGCGTTCACCAGGCCGTGGGGCGAACGTATGCCTGCATGGCTGATTGCCTTTCCCGTATGGGTTGGTACCGGACTGCTCGTTCCCATGCTGGTCTTGGCGCCGGTGCTAGGACCGGCAGCTATGACTCGGGATCAGGAGGCGGGGGCCGCCGAGGTTTGGGTGTACGAACAATTTTTCGTCATGATTTCGCTGGTCGGCATCGGCATTTGTCTGCCTCTCGCCTTCGCAGGGTATGCGAGGACACGGTGGCCGGAGGCGTTCGGTGATTCGATCGACTATAGCAGGTTACCGGGCAATACTTGGAGATTGCAGCATACATTGTCCAGGCTGGTTGGAGCCGGCTGTGTCCTGTTAGGTATCATTAAGGTGTACTGGGCTGCCGGAGGCACTCTCGGCATTGACCCGGCCAGACTGGACGATCGTGATGTGTGGTGGCATCTGCTGACGTTGAGTACCGGAGCGTGGTCCATCGCGGGGGCGTGGGGATTGCTGGTGCTAACTTCCCGCCGCGGGCCGCAGCGATTTCTGTACCCGATGGCAGCGGCATGGATTTCGTCGGGCATGCTGTTCTCGTATAACCTATTTTCCGCGATTCGCACCGATTCGCAGTTCTCGCCAGAGTATCAGCTGCTGCGGATGCTAACGACGGAGGCCGGTATCGTCTTTGGCGTCATGATGTTCATAATCATTCTGTTCGTTCTGCACGATCGACGACGCGCCTTGTAGGTTTGCTTACCGGACGATCCGTTGGAACATCTTATGAAGTCGCGGTAATCGCGGCTTTTTTTGTTTAGCCGAATCCATACATACAGAATACATACAGACCAACCAGGTGAAATGATTGTTCAAAAGTATGATTTTAACAAAATGAAGGCATTCTATACACGATTGACTCACTTATATGAAAGTAGTGGAGGAAGACTATGCCTATTTTTAAACCATCGCAAATTGCGCGCTCGATTTATGAGATTAACGGAGAAAGACTCCAGCAGGCAGGTATTAAAGGGATAATCCTTGACTGGACCAATACTTTAACGACCAAGAAAGCTGACTCCATAACTGATTCGATGAAATCTTGGCTGACTAACATGCAGTCGAGATATGGAATTAAGGTGATCATCGTTTCTAACAGCAAACCTCCAATGGGTGACCACGGACAGGTCCATGAAATTCCAGCTTTGTTCGAAGCCGGTAAACCGAAGAAAAAAGCATTTTTAGCCGCATTGAATATGCTTGGAACCCGTAGTAACGAGACAGCCGTTATCGGAAACGGCATCATTACAGATTTATGGGGCGGAAACCGTCTGGGGATGTACACGATTTTCATATCTTCTTCATGGGCGAAACCTCGGATTTTAGGGGCTGTAAAACGACTATTCGTAAAGGTACTTCGAGTCTAAACGGACGTGCTACAGAATGAAGAAATCGTTCAAGTGAATATATGAATATATTGAACAATAATTGATGTGAATCGGCGGGGTGAATGGATTGGATTTTTACCAAAGTCAAGAATCGCTGACAACCATGGAATGGATCTTAAGAGGGGTTGTTAGCTTCGTTTTTTTACTTCTTGCAGCCAAATTAATGGGGCAGCGTTCCATTTCTCAATTGAGATTCCTCGATTTCATTTTGGCTTTAACGCTCGGCAATATTATTGCTCATCCGCTTTCAGATGAAGAATTGGGATTAAAGGGATCTATGATCACGACGATCGTTCTCGTCGTTTTATACATTATAGCGACGTGGTTGAGCCTAAAGTGGCCGTTCTTCAAACACTATCTAGATCCATCGCCCATCACACTCGTTAAAAATGGACTCATCCAGTTTCATAACTTATCTAAAGCCAGAATCTCTATTGATTTTTTATTTTCTGAGCTAAGAAAGGAAAAAGTAGAGGATATACAAAAGGTAGCCCTTGCCGTATGGGAACCGGGTGGAACCATATCGGTTTTTATGGACACCCCATACCAACCGGTTACTCCGGCAGATATGAGATTAGAGACGGGGCCGTTTACGATCTCAAGGCCGATCATCATAGATGGAAAAGTCGATATGTCGCTTCTTCAGGAAATGGGTAAGGATTTGGCTTGGCTTCATTCAAAAATAGCACCCGCTAATACGAATATCCACGATGTAATGCTTGCAACCGTTGAGAACGAGAACGTGCGAGTTTTTTCTGAACCCAAGAAGTAGGGGCGCTTCCGCTACGTTCCCTATTCTTATGATTGCGTTCACTACTTTAGATATTTTTAATATTTTCCATACTTTTTTCTTAAGTTATCTTCCCTAAACTGAATGCATCGGGGCGAGTAACATGGAACAGAAATGAAGGACAAACTAAATCGTGAAAGGATGGATCAAGAAAATCATGAAAAAATGGCTCCGTAAGGATGCTTCGGCGGCCATGTTCTTTCTCGTGCCAAGCGGTATCGGATTTGCACTCTTTTACCTTATTCCATTTGTCATGGGCTTGTACTATTCCTTTATGAGCCAATCGATAGACGGTCATTTTGTGGGACTCGATAATTACCTGGAGCTGCTTGGAAGTACCTCCTTCCGCAAGGCGGCATCCAACACGTTTTACTTCAGCGCGGTCAGTGTTCCGCTTATGGTCATGCTGTCACTCGGATTAGCAATGCTGCTCCACAAAAATACATATTTTCAAAAATGGCTTCGGACAGCTTATGTCATGCCGCTTGTTGTGCCCGTCGCCTCCATTATCATGATCTGGCAGATGTTATTTGATTGGAACGGCTCTCTGAACGCCTGGCTGAACAGCTTTGGAATGGGACGCGTGGACTGGATGAAGACGGAATCGGCACGTTTGGTTGTGATCATGGTGTATCTATGGAAGAACATGGGTTACAACGTTATTTTATTCCTGGCGGGTCTACAGCAAATTCCGAAGGATTATTACGAAACGGCCCGGATTGAAGGGGCTGGTCGTTTGCGGCTATTTCGAAGTGTTACGCTGGTCTATCTGACTTCCACGATGTTTTTTGTTGTGATTATGTCCATTATCAACTCATTCAAAGTGTTCCGGGAAACGTATCTGATCGCAGGCGATTATCCCCATGACAGCATTTACATGATGCAGCACTATATGAATAATATGTTCATTTCACTCGACATTCAGAAGCTGACCGCAGCTGCATCCTTGATGTTTGTCTGTATTCTGCTGATCGTCCTGGTGCTGTTTGCGATTGAGCGCAGGCATCGACAGTACATGGAATAGGAGGTGGAGCAAAGTCTGTGCGAGTCGTCAACATATTGAAAAAAAGTATATTAACATTCGTCATGGGTGTTATCGCCATGATCTTCATATCACCAATTGTGATTACATTCACAAATTCATTGATGACGGAACTGGAAATCCAGATCAATTATGGTCTCATCGGTCAAATGAATGAAGTGATTCCAGGTAGGGATGGCTCTTTCGCAAACCTGAAGCTAATTCCGGACAAGGTGTCTTTTGCACAGTATGGGAAAGTGTTCATCGACAACCCGAAGTATCTGACGATGTTTTGGAACTCCGTGTTCATGGTGGTGCCGATCATTGTGGGTCAGACTCTCGTGGCAGCACTGGCTGCTTATGCATTCTCCAAGCTGAAATTCCGCGGCCGGGATTCTATGTTTTTGGTATATGTCATGACGATGCTCATGCCATTCCAAGTCACGCTGGTACCCAACTATATTATGGTCGATAAGCTTGGCATGCTGAATAGTACGGCCGCCATCATCGTTCCCGGCATTTTCGCTGCTTTTGGCGTGTTTATGCTCAGACAGTTCATGCTGGACATTCCCTATGCCTACATTGAAGCTGCCAAAATCGACGGCGCCGGCCACTTGCGGATCTTTATGACGATGATCGTTCCGATGATCAAGCCGGGGTTGGCCGCACTAGTGATCTTGCTGTTCGTTGATTATTGGAACATGGTGGAACAGCCGCTTGTCTTTTTGGACGACCCGTTCAAGCAGCCGCTGTCCGTCTTTTTATCCAGGATCAAGGATAGCGAGCGGGGGATTGCCTTTGCTGCATCCATGCTCTATATGGCCCCGATGGTGATGTTATTTCTGTACGCGGAGTCATATTTCATTGAGGGCATCCAATTGTCAGGAGTTAAGGGCTAACTTTTCAGGGCGCTTTTTAGGAGGAGAAGAAAGGATATGGAGCTAGGAAAAGGGGCAGTTGACCAAAGACGAAAGCGAATCCTTCAATTCGTGTTCATGGGTTTTATGGGGCTGCTGCTGCTCTTTACATTGTTCAGTAACACGCTGCAGTCGCTGACCTTACCCAAGGTGACCACGGAACAGCCGAAAAACGGAGGCATTGCGCTATCGATCGAAGGAAGCGGAATGCTTCAGCCGATCGCTGAAGCCAAGCTCTCCAGTTCAACCGACTGGGAGGTTCAACAGGTTCTCGTAAAAGAAGGAGAACGTGTGAAGAAGGGACAGAAGCTTATCACCTATGACAACTCTTCGGCAAGACAAGAAATCGAACTTGAAGTAACGAATCTGGAAAAGCAAAGAATCGAGCAGCAAAATCTTCAGGACCAGTTTATTCAGTCGTCCATCGAAGAGGATGAGCTTAAGCTGCGCAGCGCAAAACGTGAAATTGAAAAAGGGAAACTTGATATTGCCGCGCAGGAACGCAAGATCAACGAGATGAAAGTACGGCTGTCAAAAGATCAGGTGCTAACCGCTCCGTTCGACGGTATTGTAACGAAGCTGAATGCGGTAGAAGGACTGGCATCTGGAGGTGAGCCGGATGTCATTGTTTCAAACAGCAGCCAAGGATACAGGTTGGAGGTTGGCGCGGATGCAAAGCGCTTGTCCAGCATTGGGATATCTATTGGAGAGCGGATCGAGGTTGAGGTCCATACAGATAAAGTGCAGCAAGCCATTATCATGGACGGCGTCATTGAAGAAATGTCCCATGCGGAGCCCCTTATAGAAGGGGCATCCGAAGGAGCGGAGACGATAACCGTCCCTCAAAAGATGATTCGTATTAAACTCCTCGATGCCAAGCTGAAGGGAGGTGAGCAGGCTCGGATTAACATCGAGAAAAGCTCTCTCGATCAAGGGCTGCTTGTTTCTAATGAAGCTATTCATCAGGACCGGGAAGGCATGTATGTTTTTGTAGTCGAAGAGCAGCCAGGCGCACTCGGTAATGTTTTTGTTGCCCGAAAAGTCAACATAACGTACAGCGAGCGAAATGACAAAGAAACGATGATCCAAACGGATAGCATCTATGAACAAGATAAGATCATTCTGAAAAGCAGCGAGCCTCTGCAGGATGGCAACCGAGTTCGCTTGGAATAGTGAGGCGTTGTAATCAGAACATATCAGGAGGAAATCATACAATGAAAAAATGGCTGCTAGTTATTTCTATGGGAGCTTTAATCGCGAGTTTAACCGCGTGCGGCTCAGGAGAAGGCGGGAACGTGGACAAGCCCGCAATGAAGGAGGGGAAAACGGTGCTTACCCTGTCATTGAGAGAGTCGACTCCATTCTATCAAACGCTCGAGAAAAAGTTCGAAGAGAAATACCCGGATATCGACTTGCAGATCCATGCATATAAAAGCATGGGTGAACAATGGGGACCCGGGGAATTCGAGAAGTATCGCACAACAACGAATACCGCCATGCTATCGGGAAAAGGGATGGATATCCTTCAAGTTGACAGCCTGCCCCTTAAAGAATACGTGACCAAAGGTTTTCTGTTCAATATGAATGATGTGTTCGAGCAGGACCAGACGCTCCATAAAGACGATTTACAAATGAATATTGTGGACGGTCTGAAGCTGAATGACGGGGTGTATACCATCCCGTTGGGATACTCCTTGAGAGTATTGGTTGGTAATGGGGACATGCTGGGTAACGCCAATGCTACGTTCGATGATACGACATGGGATTGGAAGGAGTTCGAGAAGGTTTCGAAAGAAGTGATCCAGAAGGCGAAGGAGAACGGTACGGATGAGATTTATGCATTAGCGTCCTACCCGCCGGAATACCTCTTTCAGGAGATGCTTTATGAGAACTATGCAGCATTTGTTGATTCTTCAGCTAAAAAGGCAACCTTCGACTCTCCGGCATTTGTGAATTTGCTCCAGCAAGCCATGAAAATGAATGATGACAAGATCATTACATCCGACGAAGCAAAGCCGGGCAATCAATTGTTCAGTTCCACCCCGATTAGGTCACCGCTTGATTTTATCGAAGGCCCTTATATGCTTTTTGATCATCCAAAGTTGATGCTGTTACCCCGAGCGGGAGACATCGCAGGCCGAAAAGGTGCGAGAGTTTTTACTTCTACCGAGTTCGCGATCCATGCTAAATCGCCAGCCAAAGAAGAAGCTTGGAAGTTTATCACCTTCTTACTATCCGAAGAAGCGCAATTACTGCAGGAAAGAGAAGGGTTCTCGATGCTTAAATCCGTGAATGAAAAGATGATCAATGACCTTCAGGACAAAGTGGGAAGTGGCGATTATACGCTTCCGAATGGGAAGCCCGCCAAAGTATCTGACGAACAATTCACCGTGTTTAAACAAATTGTTCAATCCGCGGATCAATATGTGAATCTGGACAGTAAGGTGATAACGATTGCCAGTGAAGAGTCTCTGGCGTACTTCAGCGGACAGAAAACAGCAGAAGAGGTGGCGAAGCTGATCCAGAACCGAGTAACCACCTATTTAAACGAATAGGTAGATCATCCAGGAAGCAGCTCACATTCGTGTGCTGCTTCCGATTTCACAGAAGAGGAACGGCGGAGAATAGACTTTTTGATTTTCTTTTTATACAGGGAGGTACATGTATGCACAGGTCAAAAAAGACATGCGCGGTCATCGTGCTCAGCGCCGCAATGTTGAGTCATGGGCTTGCCTATGGCGTGTACGGGGCATCCGCAGCAGACTACTCTGTTTCCATATCTGCTGCAGCCTCGTCCAGCCTGACATTGGATAAACTGGACTCGGTCACTTTGAAGCCAAACGTCAGTGTAAAGCTGACGGGGATGGATATTTTCACTCAGCCAGGCGGAAATATTCTCGTATATACACTTCGTTACAGTAACAACAGTGGCAGCAGAGTAGATCTTATCGATTATTTTTCCAAAGTTACCACGCCAAGCAGCACGACAAAAGGTAAGCAAGTTACGAGTGATGCTGTGAAACGAGCGGTACCAGCGAAGAGCAGTCTATCCGTGACGTACTATGCAAACATTGGAACATCGGATAAGGTGAACGGGATCGAGGTTTCCATGTTCGGATGGGACTTTGACAGCGCGAATTATCAGAAAAAACTGGGGCAAATCAGAATTCCGGCCGAGTACACTTCGGTAGTTCCGGTAGGCAAGAGCCAGAAGATCACGATGAATCAGCTTCCGGTTACGGCCAAGGCGGATACCTTGCAGAGATATACGATCCATGGAAAAGTATATATGCAATTGGGGCTCAGACTCTCGAATGGAGGAACAAAAGTGTTAAGCGACCCCGGATATAAAGCATATCTGAAATCTCCCGGCGGCTCGGTATTCGAACTCATCTCCGATTCAGCCAGCACCGGCTACAAGCTACAGCCTCAGGAGAGCAGCGTCATCTACTATTGGGCGGAGATCCCTCCCGCGATAAAGACGAATGGTATGATACTGCAGCTGGCGCAGGAAGACGAAGCATTGAAGATAAATCTTCCGGTGCAATCGTTCAAGCTTCCGGCGGCAGCGACGGATATCGCCGTGGCAAAGGGCAAAAGCGCAGAGCTGCGGATGAAACAGCAGCCTGTGACGGTCAAGGCGGAAAGTGTGAAGCGAATGAAGCATAATGGAAAAGTGTATATGAGAGTGGGGGTTCATTTTGCAAACGGAGGCAAGAAGGTGCTGAGCGATCCCGGATATAAAGTACAACTGAAGTCGGCCGGCGGCTCCGTATTCGATCTGATGCCAGAGGATGATACAGGGGGCAGCTTCAGGATCCAGCCAGGACAGAAACGAACGATTTATTATCTGGCTGAGGTTCCGTCCCAACTGAAAACAGATCAGATGACGATGCAATTCACCCGGGAAGACGAAGCATTGAACATGACGCTCCCGGTTAAAACCTTCAAACTTCCTGCAATTACCGCCGATGTGCCAGCGGCGGATTATGCCATCAAAAAAATATCGGTGAACCATCAATCGATGGAGACGCAGCTGAAACATGCTTCCGTATATGCAGAGAATGATACCGGCAAATGGAATCTTCAATTCCGCGTGAAAAATCTCGGTGAAAAATCACTGAAGCTGCCGGCTTATGAGCTTTCCATCCTCACGGATGAAGGGTACAGCATCCCGGTGAATGCCAAGGCGTTTGACCATGTTGCGTTGAAGCCGCTGGAGGAGAAACTCATCGATCTCAGTGCAGAAGTGCCATTGCATATGAAACAGAATAAATTGCAACTGCAATTGACAGAGCCTGCTGTGGAGGGGAAAATCAGCTTCCCGACTGCCCACTATAAAATTCCTTATGCTCAGGAAGGTAAAAGTCATCTGGGTGTAGAAAACATCATGGAGAATGCTCATGGAACATTCGGCGTCAAACTGAGCTCATATCAGCGCGTGCCGCAGGGAGAAGTGGATCAAATTGCAGCTAAAATCAGCATTCGTAATACCTCATCGTCGACCGTAGCGCTGCCCGAGTTCAAAGCTGTAGTTAAGGCAGGAATGCGCGATCTCAGCGGTACGGCCCAAATTGTGGTACCGAATGATCAAACAACCCTGGCACCGAATGAAACCATGGAGCTGTATGTACTTGCCCATGTGCCGTATTCCTATCTATTCAATCAACTCCGAGTTGATCTGCAAGAAACTTCAGGAGAGGACGTTCACAAATTTCTGTCGCTGAATACCCATTCGCTCAACAATGTCATGAAACAGGTCGCTGCCGGCGAATCTTATCTTATCCATACGCCGGGCAAGAAAGCGGAAGTCCGAGAACGTCTGACAACTGTTTACCAAGACAGCAGTTCCAATCTAATATATACGGAATTGGTGATGGCGAGTCAGGAAACACGCCAATCCAAACAGGCGCAGCTTTTAGCTTATTATAAAACACCGGAAAACGAGGTTTTTGAGGCAAAGATCAGTCAATCCGCCGATAAGACAAGTCCGAATGGGAAGAATCTGGTGACCGTTTGGAGCAAGCTTCCGCAGCATGTGAATCCTTCGCAGCTTGTATTGTATGTGGGGGAAGGGGTAGCAAACGGAAAGATGACAGATGTAGGGGAAGAATCAACGGGATCTATCAATACCGTGGGTTTAGCACTTAGCCCTAGAGTTGCACAACCAGCAACGAATCTGCAAAATGTGGAGTTGTTTCCGTACCATCTCACCATTACGAGAGGAGAAGGTACGCTTAGCGCAGGGAAAGATTTACTCAATACCGTTATTCACTATAATCTCTCGAAGAATGGGGATTATGAGACAGGTTCTTATGACCATAAGCTCATTATGGAGCTGATTGACCCGACCGGCCAGTCCACAGAGAAGGTACTAACACTCGGTACGGATTTGACCATTGGCAACAATAAATCATACTCCATTAACTTGAACAGCAACTTCAGCAAAATCGTAAGTGGAGGGGCGGTTCGAATCCATCTGTATGATGAGTTCCAAGGGCGGAGAATGCTGCTCGGAAGTCAAAGCTATCCATTTACTTATGAAGAGGACCCGGCCAAAAGAACAGATAGCGATTAATCGTACCAGCGACATACAACATACTATTATAGGACTACAACCCTGAAGATATATTATCTTCGGGGTTGTTTTATAAGGAGTGCGAATCCATGAGACAATCACTCGATCCTACATGGGCACGGCTAGGCTTTTCAGAAGCTCCGGATTTTACAGAATCCGGGAAGAACATTGGTATCGTCATCATTGATACAATTACCCCTCATCCTGCAATTCAGCATTTGGGCCATCGCCTAAAATACGTCACCGTTCATGACGACTTCTCCGTTACATGCCAAAATATTGCATTAGAAGAACCCGTTGAAAATGAAGACGCAAGTGGTGAGCACTAATGTGTTGGTGTGCGCTGCTGTATGTGGTGTGCATCTGATGTATGCGGACAGGAGGTCCGCTATTTCCCAACAACTGTGCCAAATTCAAGATTTCGCGGACACAGAATCCGTTATTCTCGGATTTTTCCCCGTTTTTAGTGTGATTTGCCGGCCATAGCGGAACCTGTGTCCGCTTAACCTTATGTTTAGCACCTTTGCTTACAAATAGCGGAATCACGGTCCACACGGCGTGGGTCGTATAGCTTCTTGCCCATAAAATCCCTCTAAGAATCATTGGTTTCCCATATGGGTTTCCAACAATGTCTACTCTAAGGGGGTTCACTTGTTTCTTCAGCCTCTGCTTCTATATGATCCCCGTCAGTAGTTTCGTCTTCGCCATGAATCCCCATCAACAGGAATGCTAAAACGCAGCTTATATGAGCAAAAAAATAAAACCGGCACAAGATGTGCCGGTTAATTCATATTGACCTAAAAAAGCCATAGATACATAATAGTTTATAAAAAAATTCAATATAAGTCTATTACTTTTTTTGGATAAATTGTATGTTATATAAGCGACCGCGGCGCAAAAACGATCAACCCAAGATACTGAAGGGAGAAACCTTGCATGATTACTCTCAGGAAAATCACGTTAGAAAACCGACGTGCCATATTTAATCTGGAGGTCTCAGAAGATCAACGGCGCTTCGTAGCGTCCAATTTGTCGAGCGTGGCTTCGTGTTATGTCCTTGCAACCAATGAGGGACATCCATTCCCATTTGCCATATACGCGGATGAACAGCCAGTCGGTTTTGTTATGATTACTTATAGAATCACCGGATACGATCTCCCGACAATCGCAGACGACAGCTATTGCATTCTGCGGCTGATGATTGACAAGCAATACCAGAACAGAGGTTATGGTCGGGAAGCCATGAAAAAAATCCTGGAATTTATCCGCACCTTTCCGGCAGGGCCCGCACAATTCTGCTGGATTCCTTATAAGGCTGAGAACGCGGCCGTCAAAAAGCTTTATGAAAGCTACGGCTTCCGTGACAACGGCGAAATTATCGAAAACGAGCAAATAACCGTTTTACGACTTTGATTCACTGCTTCAATGGATCAACCTTTGAAAGCCGCATGTTATGCGGCTTTTTTGCAATCGCAGAAATGGAATTAATGATGTTGGTTTTTTGCTCCCCACTCACATAACTGTTCCAAAACGGGTAATAGTGTTTCCGCTTTATCTGTAAGACTGTACTCGACTTTGGGGGGAACTTGAGGATACTCTTTCCGTGTCACCAGACCATCCGCTTCCAATTCTTTGAGTTGTGCGCTCAATGTTTTGTAAGTAATCGCTCCAATTTGTCTCTTCAGATCATTAAATCGAACCGGTTGGTTTTCTGCCAAGAGGTACATAATAACCATCTTCCACTTACCCCCAATAATCGAAATGGTATAACCAAAAGGTGTATCTTGAACATTCTTAACTTTACCTTTATATTCAGCCATACTCATACTTTACACTATCCTTTCGGGTAGTACCTATCATAATTGTGCGTACTACTTTTTTATTTGTGCTCAGTCTATACTAAGCTTACTTTGATGTAAAGGAGAGAAACAAATGACTACAAAAACAATACGACTGCTAATGCCACAATGGCAAGGAGGAAACAACCCGAACTACTCTTTTGGAGCCGAGCTGCTTGCTTGGCTAGCTCCCGAAAGTGATCAACCCCTTATCCACGTACCCGTTCAAGCTTATGATGGAACTCCGCTTGAAAACGAGAACGGCATGAATGGAAGAAAGCAGCTGCTTGAACAGCTAGAGGCTGCTCATCATCTTATTGAGGCTCATAAGCCGGATCGCATTGTTATGTTTGGTGGTGATTGTCTGGTTGAACAAGCTCCGTTTGCCTATTTAAACGAACGGTACGGCGGGGAGTTAGGTTTAATATGGATCGATGCTCACTCTGATTTGGTCAATTATGTCGGGTATGATAACGGACACGCATTGCCTCTCGGGAATCTTTTGGGTGAAGGAGATGAGGAGTTCGCAAAACATGTGAAAACCCCGCTTAAACCTGAAAACGTCTTTATTGCAGGATTAGCGGCTCCTACAGAAGAAGAAGTTGCAGTGATCTCAGAAGCGTTTCAAAGACTAGGTGTTGCACCTACAGAACCAGACACGGAAATGATTCAAAGACTTGGTATTCGAACGGCTGGAACGAAAGAGTTAGCGAGCAGCACTGAATCTATAAAAAAATGGATCAAACAAAGCGGCATTAAGCACCTGGCTATTCACCTTGATCTAGACGTGCTTGATCCAAATGCATTCCGTTCTTTATTATTCGCCAACCCTGAAGAACCCTTTCATTTATCTCCTAAGGGAACCATGCAAATGCCTCAACTACTGAGTTTGATTAAGGAATTATCTGAAGTGACAGATGTCGTTGGGTTAGGTATAACAGAGCATTTGCCGTGGGACTCCATCAACCTGAAGAATCTCCTTGGAGAAATACCTATTTTAAATAACTAAAGGCATCGATAAAATTTAATAGAATAATGAACGGCAAAATCATAAAAAATACACCCATGCATTTTAGGGTGTATTTTTATGTGGTGGAAAGAATATTGGAACTTTTTCATGATTGATGCGATTGGAGGGAACTTGAAAGTAATCCGAGTCTAACCTACCGTTAGTCCCAAAACGATGAGAATGCACGCAGCGCTCATCAAGATCCCGCCAGGATGAGGGCGGCGAATGGCCCAATGAGAAATGATCGCACCATACAAAAAAGAACTACCGGCAAGCAGGCTAATCACGAGCCTTGCGTCCTGTTCAATCCAGATGGCTGCGGCGATTAAGGCGAGTCCGCTCAGCAACCAGTTGAAAGTGCTAAATTGTAATAGCAGTGCCACAAGCTTTTGCAGCGGTCCAGAGATCCGCCCATTCGCTGCAAAATTCGCCTCGATTGGCCTGATAATAAGCCGTTTCATCAATATACCGTGAATCACCGCCGTGACGCCGCCGATGGCACCGGCCGCTGTCAATAGAATACTATTCAAGTCCATATTCATACACCTCCAGCATCCCATTAGTACGATTTCGTAGTAATTTACTGGGTTCAATTTACCATCCGATACGAAAGCGTGTCAATGAGGAATTTTGCCTGCCTGTCTGAATGCTTAATCACGTGATGCAAAAGGTGTCGATGCCAAGCTATTACTTGGTTCAAGAAAAAAATCCTATAGGTTATTGAAATTAATACGAAATCGTATTAAAATGGTCGCAGAAGTATTATTACGAAATCGTACGATAGGGAGTGACCGGTATAAAACACCTATATGACCTTTTCCTCAAGACCGGTCTGCGTCCGTTTGCTTTTATGACCGATACGCTTCAACTTGAACAAAAAGTGACTCGTTCAGATATGTCAACACTGCTCATATTGCTCCTCCGAGGGGATTTGACCATGTCTGAGTTGGCCGCCGAGATGGGGGCACCACTAAGTTCAATGACAAGCATTGCTAAGCGGCTTGAACGTAAAGGCTTGATCGCACGAGCTACGTCTGCACAAGACCAACGGGTTAAGCTCGTCACGCTGACGCAGGAAGGTCTGCAGCTGGCGAAAGAATGGGAGCAAATCATGATGGCGATGCTGGGCAGATTGGAGGCGGCATTTACGCCGGAAGAACTGGAGCAATTCACAACACTCCTGTTCAAGGCAGCCAGGGTTTTCCAGGATGGGGGACCTGTTACACCTCAAGAAGTAAAGCGCCTTCCCATAAAGATTCAGATTGAGGAATAACCGGTTTTAAACCGGATTTTTTCCGGCGAATTACTACGAAATCGTACTAAAAGGAGCGGGTGGACATGAGGATCATTATCTACACAGGTAAAGGCGGCGTCGGCAAGACGAGTATTGCGGCGGCAACGGCAGTGAAAATGGCAGAACAAGGAAAAAGAACTCTTATTCTGAGCACAGATGCGGCACATAGTTTAGCGGATTCGCTGGCGGTACCGATCGGGCCGGATCCCGTCCAAATCAGCGACAACTTGTGGGGACAGGAAGTGAACGCCATCCGCGAGACGGAGCGCAATTGGGGAACCGTCCAAGTCTGGCTCACCAAATTACTCGACAAAGCGCAGCTGAAAGATGTCACGACAGAAGAAATGCTTGTGTTTCCAGGCATGGAGGAGCTCTTCAGTTTACTGAAAATCAAGGAATACGCGGAAAGCGGACAATATGACGTAATGGTGGTGGATTGCGCCCCGACCGGAGAGACGCTTCGTCTGCTAAGCTACCCGAACGTATTGAATTGGTGGCTCGAGAAAATATTCCCGACCGAACGCAAATTGATCAAGCTTGTGCGGCCGGTAGCCAAAATTGTAAAGGATATAGAGCTTCCTTCAGATGACGTGCTGGACAGTATCGAGCGTTTGGCACGCGGTTTGGAGGATATGCAGCGGCTCGTTCTGGATCCGGAGATCACGTCGGTTAGAATCGTGCTGAATCCCGAAAAGATGGTTCTTGCCGAAGCGAAGCGCTCCTTTACATATTTGAATTTGTTCGGGTTCAATACGGATGCGGTGATCGTTAATCGGGTGCTGCCGGATGAGGCGGGAGAAGGATTTTTCGCACATTGGCGGGACATTCAAAAGAAATACGAGGAAGAAATCGTATTGAACTTCCAGCCGCTTCCGATTCTGAAAGCACCTATGATGCAAAAGGAAGTTATCGGACTCCCCATTCTTAAAGAATTAGCGGATATCGTCTATGTGGATCGGGATCCTTCTGCAATGTTTTACCATGGCATAACGGAGACAATTCGGGAAGAGGAGGGAGAGATGCTGTTGGAGCTGATGATTCCCTTTATCGATAAGAAAGATCTAAATCTAATGCAGACGGGCGATGAATTGACGGTAGATGCCGGTGCTTATAAACGCAAGGTCATTTTACCAAGAACGTTGATGGGACGCCAAGTTGTAGGCGCGAGGTATGCGGAGGATCGGCTTAGCATTCGTTTTGGCAAGCGGGAATTGGAAATGAGTGCGAAGGATCAATGAAAAGCGAGTGCTTAGGAGGGAACGAGTGATGGAAAGAATGCCTCGATTGGAGTTTTTATTGGAGAACTTGGAGCGGCATCAAGCCAAGAAGCATGTAAAAAACGCGGTTAAGGAATGGCTGCTTGCTTCGCGATCCGTGATCGACAGTGTCATCGACACGATGGAGGAGGAAAAAACTACTCCTGTTGCCCGCAAAATCAATATATCAAAGGAATAGCGATTGCTCGTAAAAAAAAGCAGATTCAAATGAAGGCCATTCCTTTGCCTTGGGGATGGTCTTCAACTTGCCGAGTCAAAAATAAAAGTAAAGCATTTCTTTGTCATAAGGAATGCTTTTTATTATTGTCAAAAATCATTGGGACATCTTTATAACAATATAAATATAATAAAAAACATCAAATATTTATTGCAAAACGATAAATTAGTTGATAAAATCAAATTCATAAATATCAAGTGAGGTGCTTTTTTATGAAACGAGGATCCACACTCTTTTTAAGGATTGCTGTTATTCTGATTGGGATTCCAGTTCTTGCTTTGTGCGTATTTGTGGTACCAGAGATAGCGAATTTTATGGCAGAATTGTATCCAGATCATACTTATTTGAAATATCTCGTTTTCATCGATTTGTATGCAACGGCGATACCTTTTTACTTTGCTTTGTATCAAGCTTATAAGCTTCTAGGCTATATTGATAAGAACAAAGCTTTCTCGGAATTATCCGTACGCGTTCTAAAGAATATAAAAAACTGTGCAGTCATAATCAGCAGCTTGTTTGTGGTAGGCATGCCGCTCTTCTACCTGATCGCGGAGAAAGACGATGCCCCAGGTATTATACTCATCGGAATGGCCCTGATCTTTGCGTCCATGGTGATTGCCGTTTTTGCTGCTGTTCTTCAAAAGCTTCTAAAAGAGGCAATTGATATAAAATCTGAAAACGATTTGACGGTCTGAGGTGATAACGATGGCGATTATAATCAATATTGATGTCATGCTGGCTAAACGAAAAATGAGCGTAACCGAACTTTCGGAGAGGGTTGGAATAACCATGGCGAACCTTTCTATATTGAAAAATGGAAAGGCCAAGGCCATTAGGCTTTCAACTTTAGAAGCCATTTGCAAAGCGCTGGAATGCCAACCTGGAGATATTTTAGAATACCAAAGTGAAGAGAACACGTAAGGATCATCATAAAGCAGGGATCTAAAAAAGTCGCCATTTTGGCGATTTTTTTTTTGCGATTCATAACCGATGGGATGGAGGTCTGATGAGAAACAAAGCTGGCAGGCCGTTTAGTTTGCTAAGCAGGCCAGGATCACGGTTCCTAATATGTGGTAGAATGGTTGTCGAGAACAACAGCTATCATGTGTACATGAGGAGGGTAAGGTGTGATGGGCGACTGCAATGAGGGAAATACTCAGGAAAATAGTGAGAATGATAATGATCAATGGCTCAGCGAAGTGGATCAGCTTCTTCACAAGATGATTGACAAGTTAGGTGTAGCATATGGCATCGTTAGGGAAAATAAGAACCTTGAGGAGCCATCGTCCTGGAATATTCGGATCGAAGATCATAAAACCGTACTTACCTCAGTTATTCTACTAAAATATATGAGCCGGAATAAAAACATAAAGGAAGCATTGTCCCTTTTTATGTGCGATCGGTTTCCGCACTTTACTTAAGGAGTGCATCCATGTGTAAAGATATTCAACTAACGGTTAGGAGAGCAAAGGAAAATTCAACTTTGAACTTATGGAGATGAAGCTCGTCATATAATGAAGGGGGCGAATATGATGATTCTTTTAAGAGGTATATTGATTGTACTATTCGTATCTTTAATCGGGTGTCAGCAAAATACAACGCAAACAGAAAACCTCACTACTGATTCAGGTCTAGATGGTTTTGTGGAGCCGGAACCTTCGGATTGGGTGAAATACATAACGCCAGTCAGAGAGTACATGTATTATAGAACACAAGCCGTGCTTAACAAGGATATTCATATTCTGTGGGATCATTACCCAGATCTAAAAGAGAATATGGACCACAAACAAGGAGTCAATGTTGAGAAGAATGAGGTTGAATCCTTAAATCAACATGTTCATTTGTTGGATGCTAATTATAATATTGAAGGTTATGAACGAATGAAAGTGAAAACGATAAACGATAATGAAGTGGAAGTTCTTATCCATGCAAGTATGATTTATTTGAGAGATGATTTTGATGAGTCCGGAGGAGAATATTTAATAAAGGTCTTCTTAGAACGTAAGAATAATCATTGGACCGTCGTAAAAACTGACGAATATACTTTACCAGAATACAAAGAATGGATGAAAGAAAAGGAAAAGATATAATCCCTTGTTAAGCAAACTAAGCTAATGGAAACCATTACTGAAGAATAAGTTGAAGGCAGCCGGGGCAGTATGATGGGCTGCCTTTATTTTAGGTGTGTAGATCGCAAAAAGCAGTTACTTAAACCCACTCGCCGAAGATTGTTCGAGCCTTATTCCAATCCACGCCCAGACTGCCTTGCCAGCCAGCCCAAGGCATCTCCATGTCGGAACGGCCCTTGGTGTTGTCCAGACTGAACTCGGCGTTGATGATCGACTCCATGTTCGTCCAGCGATCGGGGGCAAGCTCCAGGACGCGGTTGGGGAGCACGCCGACCATAGCTAACGCCTGGAGCATACCACGGCGTATGCCGCTATGCCCTTTGATGATTTTCTCGGACGTGAGCCGTTTCTCGTATTTCCCTGGTGTTTCGCCCGCTTCCGCCCGGTCCAGACTATGCAGCAGGTGGCTGAAGGCCTGCTTGTCTTCTTCCGTTGGTTGAATAGCGTCTTCCTCCAGCAGATTGACGAACTCGGTCATGTCTACATACGCGCCGAAGCTCGATCCGCTGTAATTATTGCCCAGATGCATCGCATAACGGATGTAGGACAGGTTGTCCCAGCCTTCGTCACGATGACTGAATGCGCACACCCTGCAGGCAAGAACTCGCTCAGATTCCTCATACGCATGCGCTCGAGCGTGTATCATGGAATGGTAACTGGCCAGCGAGGATATGGCTCGCGGGTAACTCCCGCCAACCCCGGCGACAAAGGCGCTGCCAACGCTGCTCCAGGAAAGGATGGGGTTTGACTGGAGCTCGATCAGCTTGTCGATGATCTCGTCATGACGGATGTATTGCAGATCGTTTGGGACCCACCCGCTGGCGTGGAGCAGCTCCTGCTCGGCCGGAGCAAGTGTATCCGTCTTATAGATGGAAACCTCGCGTTCCGGGTCATAGTTATTATTCGAGTGGTGGTACAGCTTTTTCAAAACGCGTATCAGCTTGTTATTCATGGATAACTCCTTTCAATCGAGCCGGGAATACACCCACTCATCTGACAACCTTGGGTTGCCATATTCCATTATAATAGTAACGGGAAACGTACTATATTTCTATTCTTGTAAGTCGCTTGTGGATCAGCCTCAAAAGTACATTAAAATATAGCAGGGGACTGGATCGGACGTTACTCCAAGCTGACCAGCATTCATCATCACTAGAAGCGCTTTGGTCTGCGTCCACGAGGATGAATTTCATGAATGAACAGAGCCGAGGAATGACAATATAAGAAAGTGGTATACATTTCATTTTCCAAAGGAGGATTTCTGTCATGGCTCACCAGAAGAGAAGGAAAGAAGCTGCCTGGAAGTCACGAAAGCAAGAACAGCATCCCCATGGTAAAATCAAATCGCTCAAGGAATTGTCCAGCGAATAGAATGAAGCGTATACTACTTGGAAGCGAAAGACTGTCGGTGTAAAATACCGGCAGTCTTCTTTCTTGTAGAAATCATTAGATATTGTGATTTACTTTCTACTTGCCCACAAAATATCTCTAAGCTTCTTGGCCGTTCGCCAATTAATTTGAGCATACATAATCAATGAAGGGTAATACTCATTGTCTTAATAAGGCAAAGGATGATCCTGGCGATTGCAATTGAATTTCACTAATCACGCATGCAAGCATAATGGATTCTTGTAGAGAGCTTTGCCGAATATCACCTAAATCAACGATCGTTGACCAGCCGAGATCGTGAAGAAGTACCTTGACCTGATCTTTGGAAGGTGCATGGTTTCCGGATACGAACATGATCGGTGAACCTTCTTTATATTGGGGATGACTCATGACTTTATCGCTAACTGTATTCAGTGTCTTAACAACATGACTCTCTGGTAAAATGGATTGGATGACTTCTCCTGCTGAAGTATTTGTAAGGAGCAAGCGCGGGCCATTGTCAAAATGGACGGCATTGCTTACATCAATAACCGTTTTGCTTTTTAGATACACAGGATCGATGGTTTCAATCACTTCTATCATACTGGACCAAGGGAGAGCCGCAATAATAACCTCGCCAAATTGAGCTGCTTCAGCAAATGATGCAATATCCCCCGCATCACCTACCTCGTGTTTCCAAAGATTGCGTTTCTCGCTATGAGGTGTTCGACTACTGATGAGAATTTGATGACCTGATTTCGCAAGTCCTTTTCCTAATGATTGACCTACATTTCCCGCTCCGAGGATTCCAATTCGCATGGATATCAACTCCTTTTTAAGTGTGATTGTATTCTCTTTTAAATATCGATAACAATTAGGCACTTTTTTGTATCCAAGCTTTAACTTAAAGAACCATGATACACTATGGATAAAAATGGAGGGGAAAACGAATGCCTGTACAACGAAATGAATGTCCGGTTGAAATCGTAATTTCCATGTTAAGCGGGAGATGGAAAATTCCAATCTATAGATATTTGTTTAAAAGCTCAATACCCGTTCGGTATAGCGAATTGCAACGGCATTTACCAGCCATTTCGAAGAAAATATTGACTGAGCAGCTTCGAGAGCTTGAGCGAGATGGAATCATCGATAGAAAATCGTATCCGGAGCCTCGGCCTAGAGTCGAATATACGCTGACACCGAAGGGACGAACCATGATTGAATTTCTAGATACGATGAGCGAGTGGGGGAAAAAGCACATCCTATCCGAAATGTGAGATACAGGCGCAAAAAAAGACAGCAACATGGCCTCGAGCTTGATTGAAGCTATCAAGCGCTCGCCAATAAAGGGACGCAATGGTTTAAACTGCTGAACAAAGAAGAGAGTCCGATCGAGATAGATCGGACTCTCTTCTCTATATAACATTAGAGTCACTTAGAAGGATTTTATTTTTCAGAAGAGCAAGTGAATGGATGAGCGAGGATCCGTTTCAGTCGAAATGGGCTGACAAATGAAATGTGTCGAAAGATAAATATAGAAAAACATCTTGACATTGGAGCTTACTCCAATGTTACTTTGAATTCATGGAAAAACTTTATTCTATACAAGAGGTTTCGCAGTTACTTGGGATTCCAAAGGATACGCTTCGGTATTATGACCGGATTGGAATCGTATCGCCGTCCCGTGAAGACAATCGGTACCGCAGGTATTCGAAGAACGATCTCATCGATTTGATGAATATTCAAATCATGCAGTATGCAGACTTCACTCTTGACGAAATCAAGGGAACGTTTGGATTCCACAGAATGGAGAATGTAGACCCTGCTTATTGCCGTGAGGTTGCTTCGTTCCTCGATGCCAAGAATGCAGAAACGCGTAGGAAAATGGCCCATCTGGAAAAGGTCAGTCAATTGCTCGACGTAGCAGCCGAAACGCTAAGGGACTTTAATCAAGAAAGCGACCAACGGCTGGCAGAAATCGTTCGTGAGCTTTACCGGTCTATTCGCAAGAAGGAACCAGGAATATCCGAGGAGGGATGTCATGGGCATCAAGGTTAGGAATTTTTATTTTCTGATCGCTGGCATTCTGGCGATACTGTTTGCCTTTACGCACGCATGGAACGGGCAAACCGCTGTACTGCCGACGCTTGATGTGAGTGCGATCACGTTGGACAACCGAATAGTATTCATGTATGTCTGGCATATCATCACGGCGGAAAATCTGGTCTTCGGCATCGTGTTCATTTTCATGTCATTCCAAAGCGAGCGATTGAAGATCCGGTATGCCGCATGGACCATCGTGTCGCTTCTAATCATCCGGTTGATCGTCATTCTTGGCATAACAGCATTACAAGACGTATCGGCACTCACGGATACGCTAATCGATTCGATTGCGATCATAATCTATGTCATCTTCATCATTATGGGCATAAGAAGGAAGCCAAAGGGGTTCGGAGATCAGACGCCGCAATCCGGTCAAGTGGAGTGAAGGGTACCAAGCCGGGAGAAAGCTTCGCTGGCAGCTATCAGCCGTGGATGGAAAAGACCGTGATAATCCATTGAAAAGACGATCCTTTCCCGGGTGGTCCAGTGAAAAGGATAAAGAGATAACTATGTTGAAGAGAAAGACTGTCGGCGAAATTCCCGGCAGTCTTCTTTATTGTAATAATCTTTTCATCTTGGCTAATCATTTTCGTCCTATTCCATGTTCGGTTATTAGTTCCTAAAATTGTAAAATAATCTAGATATCATGTTTAATTTGCTAAGTGTTATGTAATCGCTATCATCCTATAATTTACTTAGAAAGGAGGTAAAAGGAAAAAATAATTCAACAATATGAGGAGGTAGATTATGTTTAAGTTCAGTAGGAAAATGATGACGGTTATTCTTGCAGCTACCATGAGTTTTGGTTTGTTTGCAACAACCTCAAGTGCAGCAACCGACTATTGGCAAAATTGGACCGATGGCGGCGGAACGGTTAATGCTGTAAACGGCTCCGGCGGTAATTACAGCGTGACATGGCAAAATACCGGGAATTTCGTCGTCGGCAAAGGCTGGAATACCGGATCGCCTAACCGAACAATTAACTACAATGCCGGCGTCTGGGCGCCTTCCGGCAATGGGTATTTGACTCTCTACGGATGGACGAGAAACGCACTCATTGAATATTACGTCGTGGATAGCTGGGGTACTTATCGGCCTACAGGGACACATAAAGGGACGGTGACAAGTGATGGGGGCACATATGACATCTATACGACCATGCGATACAACGCGCCTTCCATTGACGGAACTCAAACGTTTGCCCAGTACTGGAGTGTTCGACAATCGAAAAGAGCAACCGGGGTCAACTCCTCCATTACGTTCAGCAACCACGTGAACGCATGGGCTAGCAAGGGAATGAATCTGGGAAGCAGCTGGTCATATCAGGTGTTAGCTACAGAGGGTTATCAAAGTAGCGGAAGCTCTAACGTAACAGTGTGGTAACCAATCGCCATCAGTAAACTCAACCAAGGGGCACGGTGGGGAACGTCTTTCACGATAAGCCCGGTTCGAGCGACCGAAATGGTTTAAACGAATCCAGCGAGTTGGAATCAGCAATCCTTGACAGGGAAACAGTCGGATGGACCGTTCCCCTCTGTTCTCCGCGTTAGTCCGGATACGTTGCGGGCCGTTATTCGCCAGACGAACGGCCTTCGACGTAAAGGGGAGGCGGGTTAAATGCCGTTATGGCCTATCATTTTCCCTATCAGCTTAAAGGAGATATACCAATGAGGAAGCTATGCATGTTCTTTTTAATAGCAACAATGGTGGTGATCGGCGCTTGTTCGCAAGATAAGCCTGAGAAGAAAGATGATTTTGTATTTGTGGAAGGCGGGACCTTTAAGAACAACCAGTCTAACTACGCTGAAATAAATGCAACCGTATCAAACTTTTACATCGGCAAATATGAGGTCACTCAAAAAGAGTGGGTGGAAGTCATGGGCAGGAATCCCTCTGCATTCAAAGGCGACCATTTGCCGGTGGAAATGGTGAGTTGGTATGACGTTGTGGAGTACTGTAATCAAAGAAGCATTCAAGAGGGCTTAAAACCGTATTACAACATAGACAAGGGCAAAAAAGATCCGAAGAATAGAAATGATAACGATCAGATCAAATGGACCGTTACGATCAATGAGGGAGCTAACGGTTACCGATTGCCTACAGAAGCGGAGTGGGAATATGCTGCAGGCGGAGGTCAGAACAGCAAGGATTACATCTACAGCGGAAGTAATAATGCCGACGAGGTTGCATGGTATTGGAAAAACGCCGGGGACAAATACCTATCTGGGGATTGGAACTGGCCTATCATAGAGAGCAATCATAATAGAACAAAATCGATCGGTACCCAGAAACCCAACGAGTTGGGAATTTACGATATGTCTGGCAACGTAAGAGAGTGGTGCTGGGACTGGCATGGCGACATAGATAGTCAAAGCGGTTCTTTCCGAGTAGTAAAGGGCGGCGGGTGGATCGGCGACGTTAGCAACAACGAGATATCCTTCCGAGGCAAGTTCGATCCCAATGGCTTTGGCCCCGATCAAGGTTTTCGTGTCGTTCGCGGAGAAATATGACATTTAATAGTCATATTTCTTTTTTTATTTTTATGCTTTGGATGAAATTCATAACAAACAATAGAGAGAATAAAATGTACGGTCAATGGCATGATCAGGGACGCCTACTAGATTACGAAGATGCGAAAGATGGATTGGAGTTAAATGGTTTGTGATCGTGTGGGAGTGAGGTACTAAATAAATGGAGGCGGAAATCATTGCAAACGAGGGTTGAATCATTTAATATGGATATCATATATCCATAAATAAGAGCGATCTTAAGAAGGAAGGAGAGAAAACATGCTTTAATTATGGATAATATAGATCCATTAAAGTCTTTTAAATCACCAATACTGGCGATTATGGCGGCTCGGCGGGCTTCTCGCCCGCAACCAGAAACTATAGCGGAAAGCGAGATGAAGGTTATGAACGATTTTTTTAATGAAGCGATTTGGGAAAAGGCTTGGAAAGAACATGGCGATAGCGTTGTGGACAAGATGAAAAAGGCCGGAATCAAACCGACCCGCGCCTTTGATCATAAGGCGAAGACTTTCAACGAGCAATCGTTTAATGAAGAGGGAAGAAAACGGACCACACGAATCATGAATTGGCTTGAAGGACAAGGGGTTCGATTCGACAACGCCTCTGTGCTGGATATTGGCGCCGCTTCGGGCGTATTTTCGGTGCCGTTTGCAGAGCGGGGGGCCCGCGTAACGGCCGTAGAATCCTCTCCACCGTTGATCGAACTGCTGAAGGAAAACATCGGAACATTCGCCGATGACCAGGTGAAGATTGTGCCTGAACCTTTTGAAGATATTGACGTGGCGGCCAGAGACTGGAGCAATGCCTTCGATCTTGTCTTTGTCTCAATGTGTCCCGTCATTCTAGATTGGGATAGCGTCGAGAAGGTACTACAATGCGCAAGGGATTATTGTTATATCAGTATGCCGGCAGGTTCCACGGAGCTCAGTTTGGTAAATGAAATCTGGCCGCTTATCACCGGTCAGCCCTTCAAATCGAAACACATGGAATTCGGATATTTGCTTCATTTGCTGTATCTCAAAGGCTATTCCTATGAGTCCCTTATAACACGGGAAACGAAAACGACGGAAGTCTCAAGAGAAGCGGCGTTACAGGAAATGATGAACTGGCTTCGCAGTCACGGTCTTCCTGCAGATGATCAGAATCGGAAGTTAATTGCAGACTATTTAGAGCAAGCGTACCCGTCCGGTAAAGTAATCATCCGGCAGAGTGGTCGTTATGGTAAAGTACTGGTTCGATTGCAGGATCAAAGCATGTACACAAGAAAAATTTGAATCAGGAATATTGCCGAAATATATCTTGAAGCAGCACACCGGCTCTAATTGAAGGAACAGAATGATAACTGTCTTCATGAATAGAAAAGAGATCTCAAAGGGATGACAATATGCATGTCTGGATATCGAGCAAGAGGTGCCTTTATTAATAGAGAAAAGTCAATTCCAAATTCGTCGTGACTTCAATGATGACCTCACTGTAATATAAATATGTACAGATAGGAGATGAGAAACGGTGTTGAAATTAGTAAAGGCTTTGCTGGTGGGATTGAGCATGATTGTATTTGGTGTAGATTCTGGAAATGTGCAATCTTCCGTCGTATCGGCAGCCGGTGCTGAATATTATGTGGCCACCGACGGGAGTGATTCCAATCCGGGGACGATCCGTGCGCCATGGAAGACGCTGCAGCATGCGGCTGACAAAGCTGATCCGGGCAGCATGATTTACGTTCGGGACGGCGTATACAATCAGAAGCTCAAGATAACACGCTCCGGTACAGCATCACAAGGTCCCATTACTTTCACGAGCTATGGTTCGGAGAAACCCATCATGGATGGTACAGGACTTTCAGTCAACGGGATTGAAGGGCTTATTGAGATAACCGATGTTAGTTACATTACCATTCAAAGCTTGGAGATTCGCAACTATGCCACTTCTTCCAGAAACGCGGTGCCAGTTGGGATCTATGTTCAAGGTTCAGGCGGCTTTATTAATCTGAGCAACAACAAGATCCATGATATCCAGAGTACGGCCACGCCAGCCGGCAGTGATTTGCTTGGAAGAGATGCTCATGGTATCGCCGTATACGGCACCAAAGCTCCGGAATCGCTTCACGACATTACGATTCACGGTAATGAGCTGTACAATCTTGTCCTGGGTTCCAGTGAAACACTGGTACTGAATGGTAATGTAGATACCTTTGCGGTGACGGACAATCTCATTCACGATAACGACAACATCGGGGTGGATATTATCGGTTTCGAGGGGACTGCTCCGGAAGAAGCTTACGACCAGGCACGTCATGGCTTGGTGAAAGGTAATCGGATATACAATATTTCTTCCAACCACAATCCTTCTTATGGGAAAAGACTTCCGAATAACAGTAATGCAGCCGGTGGTATTTATGTTGATGGCGGCAAAGACAGCATCATTGAACAGAACTACAGCTACAATAATGACATCGGCATTGAAATTGCCTCGGAGCATGCGGGTAAATCCACCAGTCATATTACGATCCGAAGTAACATGGTGCACAATAACCGGTTGACGGGCATCGCCATGGGCGGATACGACGACGAGCGGGGGTCAACGGTGAATTGCAAGGTAGTGAACAACACCATTTACAATAACGATATGATAGGCGAGGGTAGCGGCCAGCTCTATGTCCAGTATGATACGCGTAATAACGTGGTCAAGAACAATATCTTTGTGGCTAGTTCCACGGGCGTTCTGATCTACAATGAATATACAAAAAATTCAGGAAACGTCGTGGATTACAATCTATATTTTTCTCCAGGTGGTAGTGCAGATGCATTTTGGACATGGAAGAGCAAAGACTATACTGGCTTTTCCGCATACAAAGCGGGATCCGGCAACGATGCGCATTCTTTGTTCATGGATCCTAAATTCGTAAATGCTCCCGGAGGCGACTTTCATCTTCAGTCTTCGTCCCCAGCGATAGATGCTGGTTCGACGGATAACGCGATCATCGGGACGCAGGACATTGACGGGAAGCCAAGAGTGCAAGGGGCCGATGTAAACATCGGGGCAGATGAGTAAAAGCAACCCTTTTTTAGAAACGGGTAAAAAATAAAGCCGAAATATTAAAAGAGCCTCATAAGAAGCTGGATCGGCAGCAATCGGAACGTCCTTATTTTGGAGTACTTGGTATATATATTTTGAGCTGCAGCTTCGAACGCATTCATCAAAGAGTCGCCATTTTTGGCGGCTTTTTTGATATCAGGGAACTGACCCTGCCTAGGTGTTTGTATTGTAACGAGGGATATTGGATATCGACTTATCCAACATATAGCCCGAAGGAGCCATTTTCATATATAGACAATTAAGAGAAAATGAGAAAATCATGTAATAATACCGGTATCGTATGGTGGCTAGAGCAACAAATAGAAGGGAGGTTATTTGAAAGATGAATAAAACGGGAGTTTGGTTGTTTTTTGCATGGACTGTATCCGCTGTGGCAACAAGCGGAAGTTTGTTTCTTAGTGAAGTATGGCATTTTACGCCATGTGTCTTATGTTGGTATCAAAGGATCTTCATGTATCCATTAGTCATTGTCTTAGGAATCGCAGCATATCGGCAAAAGACGCACATCGTCCCATATATCCTCCCCCTAGTAATCATTGGCGGAGGCATATCCACATATCATAGTATCATTCAAAAACTCCCTAAAGATTCGGATATTGCCGCTTGCGGGCCAGTGTCCTGCTTGAATGACTACTTGAATTGGTTCGGCTGGTTGACCATTCCGATGCTGGCATTTGCCGCGTTCGTGCTCATCGCTGTGGCTCTATTGCTGGCGCTGCGCTCGCAGAAACAACAAACAAACCAGTGATGTAGCTGCAACTTATATTTGAATCGAAAAAAGGCCGGACTGGTTAACAGCCGGGCTTTTTTACTTTGTATAATAGCTATGCCGAATAGCTATGACGGTTTTGCCGTAATGGGTTATTGGGTCGCCAACTTGAGTATTACAAAATTTGGATATAGGTTATAATAGCCCGAGTACCTGTGCAGCCTGATGGTTTTACCTACCTGGCGAGAACGTTAATCGGCCAACAGCTTTCGGTCAAAGCCGCCGGAACGATTTTCCAGAGGATAGAACGTCTATGCGGGGGGATTACGCCCGATTCCTTCCTGTCTGTAGCAGAGGAGAGCTTACGGTCAGCGGGATTATCCAAGAACAAGCTAGGCTATATCCGGAACGCTGCTGAACAAACAAAAGAGGGAGTGCTTAATTTTCAAGCGTTTGCCAATATGGAAGACGAGGAAGTTGTTCGCTTGTTGACATCGGTAAAGGGTATTGGCCGGTGGACAGCGGAGATGTTCCTCATTTTCTACTTGGGAAGACAGGATGTTATATCTTTTGGCGATCGTGGACTTAACCGTGCTGCTGAATGGCTTTATGCAACAGAGAATAGCAGCGGTTCTTCTCCATTACTTTTTAAACATTTAGATTGGAAGCCTTACAATACGCTTGTTTCCTTATACCTATGGGAAGCCATTAATGTCGGCTTGGTTCAAGCTGGACCGTCTATAACTCAATTTGAAGAAAATAATGCATAGCTTAACGGGAATGGTCTGTCCATGTGGCTCCATGAGATTATAAGTGATCCCAACCTTTCTCCAACCATACAGGAGTTGGTTTTTTCTTTATGATTGCTTATTTGGACTTATAGGCGATGCATATCCGATTATTCTAGACGCAGACAATCCCATGTCTGTGTTTTTTTATTATTTCTGCAAGGGGAGGATGGCATTGACAAAACAAAATCGTATTTAGTTCATTACAGGGGCAAGCAAGGGACTGGCATATGCCTTCGCCCGTGCTGCTTCTTACTAAATGATCTGTAACAGCCGGCCTAAGGTTCGGCTGTTTTTTCCATCAACAATGAATGGTAATGATCAAATTTTTTATATCTTGCGGACTTATTCCATATCCCTATGCTTCAACAAGGAGCTTATGATACATTACTTAAAAATCATGATGAGGAGATGGAATCCGTTATGCACAAAGTAATCAATCCGAAAATCCATTACTTCGGGACTTCGGTCGTGTTGATCAGTACCATCAACGAAGACGGCACCCCCAATTTGGCTCCGATGTCCTCCGCCTGGTGGCTCAATCAATCATGTATGCTTGGTATGAGCAGCAGGTCCCAGACTGTTCAAAATATGATTCGTGAAGGCGAGTGTGTGCTTAATCTCCCGTCGATTGACTTGATTCCCGCAGTTGATCGTCTGACCCTGTTAACTGGTCGCAACCCAGTCCCAGAGTCGAAAGCATCGAGGGGATATAAGTTCGAGGCGAATAAATTTGGTGTCGCAGGGCTAACTCAAGTTCAGTCCCATGTTGTTCAAGCGCCGCGTGTGAAAGAATGTCCCGTCCATCTGGAAGCCAGGTTGGTAAAGCTCCATCCTTTTGAAGAACCAAGTTCGCTTGTAGCCATCGAAGTGCGCATTGAAAAAGTTCATATCGAAGATGAACTTCTTATGGACCCCAAATCAAACTATATCGATCCTTCGAAATGGAATCCGATGATTATGAATTTTTGCGAATATTTTGGTCTAAGCGAGCAATTGTCCGCATCAAAATTAGCGCCGGTATTCGGACCTGGTTCAGTAGAAAATATGAATAAGAAATGAGTGGTGTGGAATATAAGAGTATGCCATGTGTATCTAGCTTTGGTTTGAACTCAACAAGCATGCAAAATTAAAGCGACAGAATTCAACCTGCCGCTGGCCTCTATTCTTAATATTCGCACACCTTCATACAATGAATGGATGCGTGATCCTATGAAGAACGGCATATAAGGTGCGCCGGGAAGGGGGATGGAATGCTTCGTCGAGAGAAATTACGTATGTGTGGGAAATCGGAAGTGGCTGGAGTAAGGCTTGGACAGAAGCTGAAGCAAAAAGCAGAAATTCGAATGGCAGCCAGCTCTTTACTGGATGCCGGTCATTCGCTTGGACCCCAGTTATCGGTACAACGGGTTTTAAGAAAATGGCCTTAACGGGGAGCGGATTACTGTTAGTAGCACTGACAGGCTTGATGGGGGCGCCGCATTGCCTGGTGATGTGCGGGGGGATCGTTTCTTCTCTGGCCCTTCGAACCATCGTCTCCCCGCTTGCTTCTACGTTAGCCTACAACGCTGGGAGAGTGACAACGTACACGGTGATCGGAGGCTTTATGGGGATGGTTGGCTCCTTTCTGGATGTGGCTGGCAGCTTTGTAGGCTTCCAAGGAGCGGCCAGCATCATTGGCGGACTGCTCATACTGCTGTGGACCTTTCGCCGGTACACATTGCCCATTTATAACGCGCATCTGCCGAGACATTCTTTTTTTCACCTGAAATTGGAACGGCTTGGTCAGCGGCATGAGCTGTTTGCGACTTTTCTAACCGGCCTTCTGCTCGGTTTTCTTCCATGCGGCTTGACCTATGCGATGCATATGAATGCAGCGGCATCCGGTTCTGGTCTGCAAGGCCTCTTGATCATGCTGGTATTTGGACTTTCGACTTTTCCCATTCTGCTCCTAACGGCGCTGTCTGCCGGCAGTCTAACGAAAAAGTGGCGCAGAGGAATGCGCAAATTCGGCGGTTTTCTGGCCTTTTTAATGGGGATGCTGTCTATATTAAAGGGACTAAGCGCCAACGGATGGATTCCGGGTATTCACCCCTGGTTATGGTAAGTAAGCAGGACTAACGAACTTTGAACAAGGTCCTTACCGTGACATGCTGATTCTCCCAACGAAGGACCGCTTCCGCCTGCCAAAGTCCTTGCATAACAGGTACAGCCGTTGCGGTATATACACCCGGCTTTGATTCGACAATTGCTGCGGGGAATACACCACAAAACATATCGGGCATAGTAAGGTTGAGTTCAATATCGGCGTTTATAACAGGCTTCTCAGGTAGCTCCGTAATGATAACCTGAAAGGATGTCTCCTTCATGGGTTTTGCAACAGATTGAACGGATTCTATTTCCATACGAAGCTGCCCATCCGTATAAAGATCTTCTGCTTTGGAACGATCATGAACCTGTCGGTACAGAATCAGAACCACAATCATAAAGAGCAACAACAAAGCAATGCCCCATCTTGTCTTCATGATATCCCTTCTTTCGCCTGAAAACATGAGTATTCTCTCATAGGTATGTAAGAAAAGGTCAGAACATGCACATATTGATGTGGCTCTAGTTCCGAAATAGCGCCCGAACTCTAATATGGGCAAGAAATTCGTACCGAAACTAAATCCCCTCTGCAACCTTCTAGGGATATAGGAACTTCCCTGTGACATGGTTGTGGAGTTTTTTTGTGCAATCAGCATAAGTTATATCCCGGAATATAGACACTTTTGAATAGGAGTGGCTGTTTTCCCGGTTTGTTTGGGTTTTGGCATGGAATATTATGATGAATGGTAAGCATTTGTCTAATTTTTATAGGCATGTTAGGATATCCAATATTATTGTACGGAAAAACAACAATACATGAATGCCTGAGAGGTCTGAACATGTCAAAAAAGATACTGATGGTGAAAGAGGAGCCATATGATATGGAAATCAAGATGGATGCCTCACTCCATAACCCATTCCGAAGATTTGAGGAGCAGCCATGAAAAGAGGGATTGTTCTCAAGCTGTTTCTATTAACGACCGCATTATGCATGCTCATTATAGCTGTTATTTTCATTGGACAAACCCTATTCTTTAAACAATTCTATGTGCATCAAAAGGTGGGAGATGTGAAGGCGGCTCTCCAATCTTATAAAAAGGACTACCTGAAAAATGCCACGGACGCACAGACTGCTTCCAGACTCGAGCGCGAATTTGATCAAACGTATAACACCTGGATTGCGGTATTGGACTCCAAGGGTAATTTGCAGAATACCGAGGATTATTTCATGACGATCAGGCTGGACCGTATGGACGACAATCCCGAGTTTTCTGGACGTGAGATAAAGATCCCGCTATATAAGTTCATGAACGTGGAAGATTTTTATAGTGAGAATACGTTTATCTATCCATGGATCAAGGAAGGGGAACCCATCGTTGTTGAAGGTCTGAATATGGACAAGCAGCTGGTTATTCAGCGGATGGGTAGGAGTGTCGCTAATCTTCGACAGGAAGACCAACTGGAGAATCGACAGATGGTGAGCAAAGAGTACGAGGTTGTCCCCCGATTTCCAAGCCCGGTTCAGTACCACGAAAAGTATCCCAACGTCCTGGCCTACGGAACGGTTACGGACTTACATATACCGGAAGGCGCTGAAAGCTCGCGATACACGAATCACTTGTTTCTTGACCGTATCAAGGCTTTTCAGGCTGAACTGCTGTACGGCGACTATGATCATGCCAGGAATGCGAATCACATGATGGATTATGAAGAAAATCACTTGAAATACAAAATATTCGTGAACCATATCGAAGACATAGACGGAAATCCCGCATACCTTTTCGCGATGACATCGATGCAGCCTGTAAGTGAAGCCGCCGGGGTCATGCGACATTATTATGTCTACGTTGTCATCGTCACCCTGCTGCTCGTGCTGCTGGCATCGTTCTATTATTCCCGTCGGATCGCCAGGCCGCTCCTGCGTATCAACCGTACGACGCAGCAAATGGCAGGCCTTGATTTTTCAGAAAAAATTCCGGTCACGACCAAGGATGAGATCGGTGATTTGTCGCGCAACATTAACGAACTTTCCGAGCGGCTGCAATCCCATATCCTCCGGCTCAATAAGGACATCGAGAAAGAAAAGCAGCTGGAGCATACGCGAAAAGAATTTATATCCGGTGTATCGCATGAGCTGAAAACACCGTTAAGCGTCATTCAAAGCTGTCTTGCGATTGTGAAGGACGAGGTTGCAATTCATAAACGGGATTATTATTTTAAGGCTATGGAGGACGAAGTTAAAAGGATGGATCTGATGATCTCGGATATGCTGGAATTGGCGAAGTATGAATCGGGAACTTATCAAATGCACACGGAGTCCTTTTATATTGATACCGTTATCGAACGGATATGCGCAAAATTGGCTGTGGATATCTGGGACAAGCAATTGCATCTGCATACTTCACTTGAACCTGTGGAAGTGGTGGGGAACGAGCTCCGAATTGAGCAGGTCATTGTCAATTTTCTCACCAACGCGATTCGTTATACGCCGAACCAGCAATCCATTATCGTAACAACGACGGAAGAGAGGAACAGCGTTAAAATTTGCATTGAAAATAAAGGAACACACATTGAAGGCGAGCAATTGGAAAAGATCTGGGATCGATTCTATCGTGGCGAAGCTTCCCGCCAACGGTCGACCGGAGGAACGGGGCTTGGACTCGCCATTTCGAAACAGATTCTGGAGATGCATGGCGTATCTTATGGGGCAACCCATTCACCGGATGGGGTCATCTTCTATTTTTATTTGAATAAAAAAGCATAGACCTCGAGGCTGCAGTAGATTTAAAATTTTGCCTGAAATGAATGAAACGAGACATTACTTGACAACGTAATAACGAAAGGGAGTCATGGAACAATCAAAACTGGAAAAAACCTCTGGTGTTTTAACTGGAGATTACACGTTTTTAGCCAGAAGTTGAACTATGAACATTCTCACATAAGAGAGGAGAACTACTGTTGGAGTCAATTTGGTTGGAGTATGCATGGGCATTACTAATTCTTATTGGATTGGAAGGTTTACTATCAGCGGATAATGCCCTTGTTCTGGCAGTTATCGCGAAGCACTTACCGGAGGACCAGAAGAAGAAAGCGATCAATTATGGGATCATTATGGCTTTTGTTTTTCGCTTCGCTGCTCTGTTTGCGATATCGTTTATTGCGAACGTCTGGCAAATACAGGCGATCGGAGCTGCTTATCTTCTATACCTCGGCTTAAAGCACATAATCAAAGCACGGTTCGGTAAGGAAAACAAGAATATTCGCGAGGACATAAAGAAAGATGCTGCCGGTAAAGGCTTTTGGCCAACGGTAAGCAAAATTGCGATTGCGGATCTCGCCTTTGCGATTGATTCCATTCTTGCTGCAGTGGCTCTGGCACTGGGTCTCCCGGACTCACCGCTACCGGATTTCGGTGGTATGGACGGAGGACAATTCTTGGTTGTCGTGCTTGGCGGAATCGCCGGGCTCGTTCTGATCAAATTTGCAGCCACATGGTTTGTAAAGCTGCTTGCTCAACGACCGGCACTCGAGACCACGGCTTATGCCATCGTGGCATGGGTTGGTGTCAAGCTTGCTGTGATTACTTTGGCCCATGAAGATATCGGGGTGTTAGATCATGATTTCCCACATAGCACAGTCTGGACCATTATCTTCTATGGTGTCTTGGTGGCGATAGCCCTTCTCGGTTGGTTTGCGCCTGGGAAAAATAAACAGTCACAGACGGGTCAACTCTAATTCCGTTTTTTCCATCATTCCTGACAGATGGCCTTCCCGTAAGGGAGGGCCATTTTGCATGCCGGGTTATGGGATCAGTTGTTTTTTTAATAGTCATAAATAGAAAGAATTATCCTAAATGCGTCCTTGATAATCTAAAAAATCGGTGATCAGAATTAACAGTAATCTTGTATTATTTAAGTGGGAAAACGGTGAAACATCATGAAATGATTAGTTGTACTAGCATTATTAAAAGTGTCTTCATCGTGGGTTAAGAAAGGAGGGAGTTCGAGTATTCAACATTTAACGCGCGGTTTCTTCGTTATTCCCAAGCGGTGGCTAAAATTTCACAATTCAATGAATTTCATGGTGTTTTTCACATAAAAGTACTTTAAATAAAGGCGTCATGCTGGGGGCGGTTAAAGGAAGAGCGAGCTTGTTGAGGTAAATAAAATCGGATATGAGGTGGCAATAAGATGAATAATGAACCGAAATATGTAGCCCATCGCGGCTTAAGTATGCACGCTCCTGAGAATACCATCGCAGCCTTTGAGCTGGCGGGCAAATCGGGCTTTTGGGGCATTGAATGCGATACCTATTGCACAACGGACGGCCGCTGGATAGTCCATCATGATCGTACCGTTGACCGCATGACAAACGGGACGGGGAAGACAAAGGACTTCTCATTTGCGGAAATCCGAAGCTTGGATATCGTTGCAGGGAACGGAATTGGCGACTATCCCGGTCTGCAAATTCCGACGATGGAGGAAGTGCTAGATGTCTGTTTGTCCTATGGTATGCACGCTTTTATCGAAATTGAGGAATATCATCAAGAACGGGATCTGGAAGTGCTGGTTGAGCTTGTTCGCCGCGCTGGCATGCTTGAGCAAAGCAGTTTCATTTGTTTCAATGCCAATGATCTGCTCAAGGTGCGAACGATTGACGATCGGGTGCCGCTTGGGTTTCTCTCATCCCAATCACCAACCGCTGCAGATCTGGAGCTAATCGCCCGGTTACAGCCGGCCTTCCTAGATTACGATTATCACGTGACGACACCGGAGGACATACGAAACATCAGGAGAGCCGGAGTGGAAGTCTCTCTTTGGACCGTTAACGAACGGGAGATTTCGCGGCCGTTTGAAGCGGCGGGGGCTGCTTACATCACGACGGACACGATCTTGTGGAAATAATGGAGCCAGGGTGACCTTGAAGAGTACCTCCAATAAAAGTTACGAGTTGACACGACACTAATTAGTTTCCTATAATCATTGCGTCACTAAATGGTGTCCAATTTGGATGGAGTCATTTGCAAAGAAATTGGGGCCTGAATAAGTTTCGCCTGAAACAAGTGCTTGGGCCGATAGTTATCCAGTGCCGGAAACTCCGCCAGTTATAGATGAGCAAGCGCAGGCATTTTCACTGAAATGACGGGCGCAGCTGCATCACAACATTCGTGTGAGACGACAGGGCCTATACATACCATATATTCTATCAGCTCTTGCTTGGGCTCGATCGTTGAACCATGAACCGAATCAACATAAACCGGCTGCATGTCTCTTGCAGCTGGTTTATGTCTCCTTAGAACATCTCGTAACACATCTGGTCAAGTATGGGCATCCTAATTTGTTCTGTATAAACCATTTGAACAATGAATCAAGTAGAAAATAACTCGACCGGAAGGATGTTAGCCATGAGCGAATCGAATCAGGAATATATCGTCATCTCGGCTGCGAGGGAAAACAATCTCAAGAACGTATCCCTGCGCATTCCCAAGCGGAAGATCACGATATTCACCGGGGTATCCGGATCCGGCAAGTCATCAATCGTCTTCGATACGATTGCCGCAGAATCCACGCGTTTGCTGAATGAGAACTTCAGCATGTTCGTGCGTAATTTTCTTCCTCGCTATCCGCAGCCTGACGCGGACGCGATCGAGAACCTGAGCATGGCTGTAATTGTTGATCAGAAGCGGCTGGGCGGCGGTTCCCATTCCACAATGGGCACGATTACCGATATTTCTCCCATTCTCCGTCTTCTGTTCTCCCGGGTTGGGCAGCCCTATGTCGGACAAGCGAACATGTTCTCGTTTAACGATCCCCAAGGCATGTGTCCCGAATGCAACGGGATCGGTCGCAAATTAGGCGTTGACATGAGCAAGGCGCTGGACATGTCAAAGTCGCTCAATGAAGGGGCGATTATGCTGCCGGACTATTCGGTGAACGGCTGGGAGTGGAACATGATTGTTCAGTCGGGAGACTTTGATCTCGACAAGAAGCTGAACGACTATTCCGATGATGAACTGGAGCATCTGTTGTACGCCAAGGCAAGGAAAGTGAAGATGGATTTCGCCGGCAAGGCAACGAATATTACCGTGGAAGGCGTCATTGAGAAGTTCACGAACAAATACATCAAGCAGGATGTGAAGACGAAGTCCGAACGCACGCAAAAAGCTGTTGCACCTTACATCTCCGAGGGTCCCTGCTCCAGCTGCCGAGGTGCCAGATTAAGTCAGGCAGCCCTTAGCTGCAGGATCAATGGACTCAACATTGCGGAGATGTCCTCCATGGAGGTCGGTCAGCTCATTCGTGTCATGCGGGAGATTGACAATGCGATCGCCGCGCCGATGGTCAAATCTCTGACGGAGCGGCTGCAGCATCTGGTAGACATTGGACTCGACTATCTGACGCTGGACCGTGAAACAGACACATTGTCCGGCGGTGAGTCGCAGCGCGTCAAGATGGTGAAACACCTGAGCGGCAGTCTGGTGGATGTCACGTACATCTTCGATGAGCCAAGCGTTGGCTTACACCCTCGTGATGTACACCGGTTAAATGAATTGCTTCAGAAGCTGCGCGACAAGGGCAATACCGTGATTGTTGTCGAGCATGATCCCGATGTGATCAAGGTGGCGGATCATATCATTGACGTAGGGCCTCACGCCGGCAGCCGCGGCGGTACGATCGTGTATGAGGGAAGCTTCCAAGGATTACTGGAATCAGGTACGCTGACCGGCACCCATATGAAGCGGCCGCTGCAGCTGAAGCACGATTGCAGGCAGCCCACCGGCAAGCTGCCCATCCAGGATGCCTCACTTCATAACCTTCGGAACGTGAGCTTAGATATTCCAACCGGCGTACTGACTGTCGTTACAGGAGTTGCCGGCTCGGGCAAGAGCACGCTGATTAACGAAATATTCCTCAGCCATCATCCGGATGCGATCGTCATCGACCAATCGGCGGTAGGCGTGTCAACACGCTCGAATCCCGCGACTTATACGGGCATTATGGATGATGTGCGCAAAGCGTTTGCTTCCGCAAACAAGGTCAGCCAAGGCTTGTTCAGCTTCAACTCCAAAGGGGCTTGCGAGAACTGCCAAGGGCTGGGTGTCGTTTATACAGACCTTGCATTCCTCGAGAACGTGAAGCTGCCATGCGAAATATGCGGAGGCAGACGGTTCAAGGAAGAGGTGCTCGCGTACCAGCTGAACGGCAAATCCATTGCAGAAGTGCTGGAAATGACAGTGGAGCAGGCATTGGAATTTTTTGAACTAAAAGAGGTTGTACGCAAGCTGCAAGCGATGAGTGATGTAGGATTGAACTATATTACACTCGGCCAGCCGCTCAGCACGCTCTCAGGCGGGGAATGTCAGCGGATCAAGCTGGCAAGCGAGCTGCATAAGAAAGGCAGCATCTATGTGATGGACGAGCCGACGACTGGCCTGCATATGTCAGATATCGGTGACCTTCTAGGGATCATGAACCGTCTCGTGGATGCCGGCAATACGGTGATCGTCATCGAGCATAACCTCGATGTGATCAGTCAAGCGGATTGGATCATCGATATGGGACCGGACGGAGGAAGCAGGGGAGGCCAAGTGGTATTCGAAGGCACACCTTCCCAGATCATCCAAGCGGAGCAGTCGATTACGGGAAAATACTTGACGTAATCTACATCCACACGGGGATTGTTAAGTCAGCGAAGGCTTACCTGGATGTCGCCTCGTCATCGGATGCCGAACGACCGAGACAAGCCTTTTCACTCGAGAGGTTTTATAGTATGCTAACCATAAAAAGGAGGAGTGGAAAATTATGGTGAAACAGCTGATCGTTGGTGACGCCAGCCATGAGCTGGCAACTACACGCCGCATTCTGGAGCGATTGCCCGAGGAGCATATGACGTGGAAGCCGCACGTCAAATCCATGACGCTCAGTGGACTTGCCACGCATCTGATCAACATCCTAAACTGGCAAATCGCAATTTTTCTGTACCCTGAATTCGATCTTTCGTCTGTACCGCTTCGGCGGGAAGCCTTAGCAAGACGCGATGACGTGTTGGAGGAATTCGACGCTAACGTTGTCAAGCTTGAAAAACTGTTAGCCGAATGCGACGAGAAAACGCTCGGCGAGGAATGGACCTTACGGAATGGCGACCATATCATCCTGCGCCAACCGCGGGCGATCGCGTTTCGCACCTTCGGATTAAGCCACATGGTCCACCACCGTGCGCAGCTCGGAGTTTATTTGCGTCTGCTTGATATTCCGGTGCCGGGCATCTACGGTCCCTCGGCCGACGAGGAAGGTAAGTGAACGAAAAACGCTGAAAAGTCTCAAGGCATTGTCAGAGAACAAAGATATATACACAAACCAAGTCGCGGAAATCGCGGCTTTTTTTGTCAGCCGATACGGGCAAGAGGTTATTTTACTAACCGTTTAATTAATACTCTAATTCCAATCGATCTTGCCAGCCAAACATGAAGATAACGGGTAGTTTTATTGAAGGCATTATTAAGGTAATCGGCGTTTCCGGATGGAATGGTTGAATTATTCAAGAGAGCAATCTGTAAGAAATCAATGCATGATTCATTTGCTATGATTGAAAAAAGGAGTAGTCAATAACTCAAATTCATTTTGGAGGGCTGGACATGAACCAGAATAACGAAACAAGCGAGACCGCAACGCAAGTAGGTGAATGCGAGTTTGTGGTCACCCGTGTATTTGATGCTCCACGGGATCTTGTGTTTGATGCTTGGACGAAAGAGGAGCATCTGTCGAAATGGTGGGGCCCTCAAGGTTTTACGATGACTATTCACCAGTTTGACATGAAACCGGGCGGTACATGGGAGTTTATCATGCACGGTCCTGATGGCGTTGATTTTCCCAACACTAACGTCTTTGTTGAGATCAATAAACCCGAGCGGATCGTTTTCAAACATGCTGTGTTCCTTGCTGGTTGAATGAGATGGTACTTAATGTCATAAGCAGTTCGAATATTGTATATGTAATTTCAGTCTTAAGGAGGAGGTCAACGAAGATGAGGTCCGTATAATAAGGATTGGAAAGGAGAGACATACCAATACTCAAGATGGGCATTTTTTAAAGACTAATTGGAGGTTGAAAAGATTGAATAGGCACGACAAAAGCACAAATGCACCAAGCCTTCTTCGCAATCGGTTCCTGCAGACGATTTTATTATCAAGCGTGCTCCTGCAGATCGGCATCTGGGTACGTAATTTCGCAATCCTCCTGTACGTTGCGGATAGAACAAACAATGATCCATACGCCATTTCGCTAATCAGCGTAGCAGAATTCGCACCTATTTTTGTTTTTTCGTTCATCGGAGGTACATTTGCGGACCGCTGGAGACCAAAGCGAACGATGATCTGGTGCGATTTATTATCCGCGGTATCGGTATTCGTGGTGCTTCTGACCATACATTACGGTTCTTGGCAATCCGTCTACCTTGTCGCATTCATCTCGGCTATTCTTTCGCAGTTCTCGCAGCCTTCAAGTATGCGGTTGTTTAAGTATCATGTGTCCGAGGAACAACTGCAGCAAGGGATGGCTCTATTCCAATCGCTGATGGCCATATTCATGGTGCTTGGACCTATGCTGGGCACCTTCGTATACAGCACGTTTGGCCTTGAAACATCGATCGCTGTAATGGGCGTTGTTTTTCTGCTTTCCGCACTCGTCCTGGTTCGACTGCCTGAGGATAATATGAAATCTCAAACGGCCGCAGTAAAAGGCCAATTCCGCAAAGATTTCGTTGAAGGCTTTCGCTATGTTTGGCAAAGCCAAGTGCTGCGTATGCTCGGACTCGCGTTTATTCTCGCGGGACTCGCTGTTGGCGTAGCCCAAGCTCTCAACCTGTTTATCGTAACGGAGCGATTGGGCAGGAGCGAGGAATTCCTCCAGTATCTGCTGATGGTGAATGGCGCAGCCATGCTGATCGGCGGCGGGATCGTAGCTGTTTTTGCAAAGCGGGTTCCACCGCAGCTTCTTCTTGCCATAGGCATGCTTGCAGGCGCGGTCTGTACAGCCATCGTCGGGTATTCGACGAGTGTTCCTGTCACGCTGACCGTTCAATTTCTGAATGGGCTTGTTTTCCCTTGCATTCATATCGGGATCAGCACCATGATCCTGAAATGGTCACATGCTTCCATTGTCGGTCGGGTGAATGGAGTTCTGAATCCGATGTTTGTTGGCATGATGGTCATTTCCATGTCTTTTGCTGGCGCATTAAAGGACGCCTTTTCGCTGAGTACGATCTATAGCGGAGCCGGATTCTTATTTCTTCTTGGCGCAATGGTCATGGTGCCGATCATGAATCAAAAAGCGCCGGATAAAGTACTTACTGCACAAGAAACATAATCTCGCGATTTCTATTTGACTATAATGCAGAAGAGCAGGCAATGAATAATTTGTCGGTTCTTCTTCTGCATTCCTAGTGATAAAACCCAGCAAAATACCAGTAAGAATAGGGATGGTTATGATATATCCACATCCGAAGTCGCGGAAATCGCGGCTTTTTTTTGATTTAACGATGTAAGTTTCCTGTTCCCATTTATGGGCCAGAACTTACTGGACAAGAACTTATAGCAATCGATTTCGCAGGCCATTAAGATATGGGCAGCATGGCGTGATTCGCAACCTATCCATCGTTCAAAACCGCCATTATAATCAGAAGATTGCAGCTGTCCATTTTGTTATAATCATAGCTAATAGGAGCCTGCTTGATTTCGTTCAAAAAATGAATGTGAGGTGGTTGCATGGAAAACAAATTATATAATCGCATTAAGGGTGGCCTGTACGGAGTGGCTGTTGGAGACGCACTTGGGGGAACGACGGAGTTTATGAGCGAGCGGGAGATCAAGGAGAAGTATGGCTATTTGACGGAGATCGTTGGCGGCGGGGTGTGGCAGCTGGAACCGGGGGAAGTGACCGACGATACGATGATGACGCTTTGCGTGGCGGCAGGGATAATCGAAAATCCTGAGGAGCCTATGGAGGCGATCGGGCGTTTCTTTATGGAATGGTACCAATCACGGCCCAAAGACATAGGGAATATCATCCGTCATGTTTTTCAAAAATACGAGGGAGACTGGTTCGAAGCCGCCTTTGTTGCGCACATGGATATGGGGCAAAGCGGCGGGAATGGATCCCTCATGCGATGCCTGCCGGCGGCACTGGCCTACAAGGACCCAGCGGACATTGACCGAGTGACAATCATGCAGTCACGGATGACGCATTATGATCCAAGGTGCGCCGAAGTCTGTGTCATGTACAACCGAATGGCGCAACGCCTTCTACAAGGCGAAGATTTAAGAGCAGCCATCATGGCCGAGGTGATGGGAAGCGAATACGAAGGTAACATTGAAGCTCAGCCGGATTGCCCGGCAAGCGGTTTTGTGGTGCATACCATCCGGTGGGTACTACATATTTTGCTCCATACGTCAGATTTTGCAGGAGTCGTACAGAAGGCGGCAAATCTAGGAGAGGATTCTGATACGATCGGCGCCATCGCCGGTGGATTGGCAGGCATTTACTACGGATATGAGGGCATTCCTGCCCGATATGCGGAAGCGATCCTCATCCAAGAGAGACTCGATCGGATAATTTCGCAACTGTATGCATTCAAAACTTCATAGAGATGTTTGTCACCCTGCAGAGGTTGAATGTTGGCCATCATCATATATAAATTCGTAATCCTGCACCGAAATCTGCAAACTAAGGTTTCCATTTGTAATTGATACAAATAAGAAAATAGTGTATTTTTAAGGAAGTATAAACCTCTTTTACCATATACGAGTAATTGTAAAAAATCTGTATGTTAGTCCTGAGTGATACTGGCAGCTATTTTAGAGAGGGGTGACTTTAGAATGCTCATTATGAGTATCATTTTGTATGCGATCGTATTCGTCTCCGGGTACTTATGGATCAAAAAAAAGCTGAAGGTATCCCACGATTCAGATAAGCTGCTGTATAAGCATATCAATCGATTTCATCTAATTGGTGAGCTCATCCTCGTAGCTGGTTCCCTTATCGCCATTTACTATATGAGATTTGTTTGGGAATGGAGAGTGGAGGCATATCAGGACGTTATTCTTGTGACAGCTGTTCTACACGCTTTCCGATCTGTTATTGAAAGACGCTACAAGAAGGATTCCAAACAATACCTCCTCAGTGCTTATGCAAGTGTTAGCGGTTTGCTCCTTTTCCTTGCTCTTGAGTTATTTGTGTGACCACACAAGAAGAACGGAAGTTCTATAAGAAACGGTTCATCTAAAACAAACCAATCATAAAACAGATTAAGCTTTTTATAATCGCCCGAACGGGTGACTATGGAAAGCTTTTTTTATCGGCTTCCGGAAATTTTATAAATCCAAGTTCTTAATGATTGCCGTGCTGGAGCTAAAATGCTGGAATAGAAAACAAATGGGATATGTGTGTTGCATGCGAAAAAAACAGTTGTCATATTCAACTAAATGCAGATAAAATGTATATAGTTGGTTATTGATACTATTGGAGTTGAATAAGATGAAAAGACATGAATACCAGAACGAATCGTATGGAAAAGAAATAACCGCGATCAATCGTCATTTACATTTGTTGCTAACTCCGCGGCTTGCGACGCATCGCTTGGGATTTGGGCAGCATATGTTTTTGCTAATGCTTTCAATGAAAGAGGAGGTGAATCAGAAAACATTAAGCGAGCAACTGATGGTCGACAAGACAACGACGGCAAAGGCGATCCGCAAGCTTGAATCTGAAGGTTATATTCGCAAAGAGATTGACCCCATCGATTTACGGAACCAAAAGATTTATTTAACTGATGCTGGAAGGGCTGTCGTTCCTAAGATTGAGGATGCGCTAGCAGAAGTGATGGATATTGGAACGGAAGGCATCTCAGCAGAGGAGTACCTCGAATTAATAAGGTTGTTAAAGATCGTATTAAACAATTTGAACAAGCATATACAAACTTCAACTCGCCAGTGAGTCTAATGAGTAGGGGAGATGGATATGAGAATAACCGTCATCGGTTCAACCAGCCCGACAGGGCTGGAGGTTCTAAAATACGGCATGAGACGTGGACACAAACTTATTGCGTTTACAAGACGTCCGCAGTTGTTAAATATGGATCAAGGCTTAGACAAGATTGTAATTGGAGACGGACTTCATAACTCTGACGTTCTTCAAGCGATTGACGGTACGGATGCAGTTATTGCGATTATAGGCGGGAAAACCGATGTAGCTGGCGTTACGCAAACGATTATCAGAGCGATGCAGGAAGCCAAAACCCGGCGCTTCATTTTTGTCAGCTCTTATTTGCTTGAAGCCAAACACCCCAGGATCTTCTCATCCGTCGCTAGGTGGATCTACCGTCACGAATTGACGGAACTTGATAAGGCCGAAAAACTCATCCAGGAGAGTGATCTTGATTGGAGTATCTACCGCCCAGCTCAACTAAATAATGACTCTGCAACCGGGAAGATAAGAGTCCAGGAGCAACGCCATGGTTTCCCTTTTGGTCCATATCAAATATCTAGAGCAGACTTAGCTACGGTATTAGTCGACGCTCTTGATAACGATGCGAACTTTAGGCGAGTATTTTGTGTTACTTGGAGCAAGGAATAGAGGAGGGGATGATGAGATGCATTACCTTTATACATCATTGTTAGTCTTCCATATACTATCAGCGATTGTTGGAGTTGGACCCGTGTTTCTGTTCAATATGATTTTGAAGAGGGCGGCGTCGGTGGAACAGCTGAAATATGCTCATCATATCGTTGAAAAATTGAACCGAAATGCCAATTTTTCTTTTGGCGTTATCCTCCTATCAGGATTATTGATGGGCTGGATGAACCCTTACTTGTTTCAATCGGAATGGTACATTGTTTCGCTAGTTTTGTTTTTTATCTCAGGAATGTATGCGATCTTTGCGGTTGAACCGATCCTGAAACAAATGCAAGGAATCGCGTTGAATCAGTCAGTGTCTAGCGAGATTTCCTCAGAATATAAGATGTTATTTCAGAGAAAACAATCCCGAGATATGCTGGCAAACCTAATTGCAGTCATTATTATCCTTCTTATGGTGATTAAGCCTGTATTTTAAGATATGTGCATACAAAGTCGCGGAAATCGCGGCTTTTTTTATATGGAGGAGGAGAATCAAGTTTTGCTTTTTCAATATCCAGCGCGGAATTGTGAATCGTAACTCTAAATCGATCCATCGCTTTATAGAACAAGCGGATTGCTCGTTGGCAGCGATTACGGTAACGTGCACCAGCACCGCTTTCTCTGACCTGGCCATTAAATCTATATCTAATGTACTTTTATATAACAAAAATGAGCTTTGTCGCAAAAAGAGGAAGAGGATCATGATAGTAAATTAAATGAGCAGGTCGTCATATGACAACGAAGAAGTCGGATAAACGGTAGATCGCACGGATGGAAAGAGGTAGAATATCGTCACCGAAGAAGCGTTAAGGAGAGAAGCATATTGATTTTGAAAATTGTAAAATGGATGCTGTCCATCATGGTTTTTGTTATTATAGGAGGGCTTCTGCTAGTAAATCTGACTCCCGTTCCATTTATCTATTGGCTTCGCAGCCAGCCAGAGGCAGAGCCCGCTGCACCTTCGAATTGGGCAAAGCTTCAGCAGGTGGTAGAGGTTCATAAAGACCTCACCTATCCTTCGACGTTCAAATCCAACGAAATGGACATATATCTTCCCAAAGATCATGCCGGCAAACTCCCGACGATCCTATGGGTTCACGGCGGTGCATTTGTGTCAGGGGATAAATCGGGTACCGCCTATTGGTCTACGATGATGGCCAGCAAAGGCTATGCAGTCGTCAGCATGAACTACGAGGTGGCTCCTGAGGCACGATACCCGGCACCTGTCCTTCAAATGACGGAGGTCTATCGGCATCTGAAGGAACTTAAGGGCTACCCGTCCTTAGATTTGGATCGCCTTATTGTCGGCGGAGATTCAGCTGGCGCCCAAATTGCATCCCAATTCATCGCAATTCAGACCAATGCCGACCTCGCGAAGCGAACAGGTATTTCACAAGTGGTTCCGGAGGATTCCATACAAGCGGCGCTGCTATATTGCGGTCCGTATAACGTCAAACAGCTGGCCAGCGTAACCGGCAGATTGGAGAAGTTTTTTCTGAATCAGCTGGGGTGGGCCTATATGGGAACACGGAATTGGAAGGATGGGACCGAAGTGGAAGATGCTTCAACAACAAACCATGTAACGAGTGATTTTCCGCCAACCTTTATTACAGACGGCAACACCGGTTCATTTGAAAAACACGGTAAGGAATTGGAAGCACGACTTCAAGAAGCGAACGTACCCGTGAAGTCATTGTTTTACCCGCTGTCTCATGGCGTAGTGCAGCACGAATATCAATTTCAGCTTAACACCCTAGAGGCCATGGAGTGCTTTGATATGACGTTATCCTTTTTAGAGGAGCAATTGTAAAAGCCGGGATCACCAATGACAAAGACTGGTGCTTCAACACTTGACGGGAGAAGTAGTAAGATGGGGATAGCTCTACACCAGGGAGAGGAGTCACATCATGTACAGCCATATCAAGGCAATTCCTTGGAATTCGATTCGCGTCAAGCTCGTGCTTGGCCTTCTGGGCGTGTCCATCCCTTTAATCGCCTTACTGATCTATATGAGTTATTACAGTGTCAACGTCATTCATAACCAGGTAGCGGTCTCCAATAAAAATATGATCTCCATCCAAATGAGGCAGATCGATAACCAGCTCTCGGAGATCGAGCGGCATCTGGTGAATCTGTCCAGATCGGAAGTCAGTGTGCTTACGATGAAAGATGCTGTGCCGGACAATACGTATATGATGGCCAAAAGCGATGTTTCCCGAAAACTGTCCTCTGATCTTTCGGTTTACCCTTACATCGACGGGCTATTCGTATATTCTTTGCCGCGTCATGATTTTGTGGAAGCCTACAAAGGGTCCATGACCTATAATGGATTATTAAAAATGCGAGAATACCTTCAACAGAGCAGTACGAGCCAAAACCGCTTCTACGGAATGGAGGCGTACTGGCAGCTGCAAGAGATTGAAGGGACCTATTATGCGATCAAAGTGCTCAGGGATGACAATATCAGTATTGGATCCTGGGTGTCCCTCAAGACATTGATGTCGCCGATGTCCGTACTGAACACGGGTGAAACCGGAGCGATGCTGTTCGTTGACGGCCATGGAAAGCGGCTCTATAGCACGAAGCCCTTGGAGGATGAAGCGTTGGATTTCACCCATGGTTTCAACAGCTATTACATGTCAGGTAAGGACAAAGACTATCTCGTCGTGGGGGAGACTTCAAAGAAAGCGGACCTCAGCATGGTCGCCGTTATTCCGGACAAGTTGACCCTCGAAAATCTACCATATCTCAAAAAGACGGCCGCCATCCTCTCCGCATTCGCTATTCTGCTTCTGCCGGTCAGCTTGTGGTTCCTGCGAAAGGTGCTGTTACGGCCGCTGCAAAAGATCGTTCAATTGATGCGGAGAATCGGGGAAGGGAACTTCAATTTGCGAATCGAGAAGATTCCGTCCGCTCCCGAGGAGTTTCAGCTGGTATACCGTACCTTTGATCACATGGTGTCACAAATTGAAAAGCTCAAGATCGACATCTATGAAGAGCAATTGAGCAAGCAGCGGGCGGAGCTGAAGCAGCTTCAACTCCAGATCAACCCGCATTTTTTCATGAATTCCCTGAATATTTTGTACCATCTGGCACAGGTGAAGCGATACGAATTGATCCAGGAGATGACGCTGTGTCTGGTTCAATATTTCAGGTATATGTTCCAGAGCAATAACCAGGCGTTGGTTCTATTAAAGGATGAGCTGCAGCATACGAGAAATTATTTGCGGATTCAGCAGCTGCGGCTTCCCTATCAATTCGAAAGCGAGATTCATGTTCCGGATTATCTGCTGGAAACCCCTGTTCCTCCTCTGATGCTTCAGACGATTGTAGAAAATACGATCAAGCATGCCGTAAGGGCAGATGTACGGACGATGCTGATCATTGAAGCGGTCCTCGACGATCTGGCGGAAGAGCCGATCGTTTGCTTGACCGTTCGAGATACCGGAGAAGGATTTTCGGAAGAGGTATTGGAGGCGATCCGCTGCGGCGGACAAGAGGCAGACGCCGGGAGAGAGCATATAGGCTTGTGGAATGTAAGAGAACGGCTGCGCCTGCAGTACGCGAATCGGGCGACGATGGATTGCTATAACGACGATCCCCACGGGGCGGTCGTCGAGCTGGTCATACCGTTAAGCCCTGGACAGGATGGGAAGGAGCTGAGCACCTATGCGTCATTTACTGATCGTGGATGATGAAGCGATTGCTGTAGAGGGGTTGAAAGAGGGTGTAGAATGGGCGCAACTGGGTATTTCCACGATTTTCACTGCGCATAGCGCCGGCCAGGCCATGGAAATCATCCGGCGGGAGCATGTGGATCTTCTGTTATGCGATATTGAAATGCCTCAAGGGTCCGGCTTGGAGCTATTAGAATGGGTGCGGGGATATAATCCGGATATCGTTGCGATTTTTCTTACCTGTCATGCCGACTTTCAATATGCCAAGCAGGCCATTCAGTTGGGCAGCTTTGATTATTTACTGAAGCCCGTCCCATTTGCCGATCTTGTATCCGTTGTACGGAAAGCGATCAAGAAACTCGAGCAGAAGCGTGAGCAATCCGAATTTAGTCAGTACGGGAAGTATTGGATGCAGCATCAGCCCCTGCTGGTCGAACGATTTTGGCTTGATATCCTCAATCAGTCGATCCCGAGCGGCTCCGCTGCCATTAAGAAAGAGGCAGAGGGTCGGAATATTCCGTATTCGGAGGATATGATCTTTACCCCCATACTGATTCAGATTCGGCGATGGTATAAGGAAGTCACGCTGCGGGATGAGAAAATTATTGAATACGCGATACGCAAATCTGCTGAGGAGCTCATCCAGGAGCGGTCCGAGCATGGCATGCTGGTGCCGTTGGAGAAAGGACGATGGCTCGCCTTGATCAACAGGGATCCGACATCGGCGGATGATGAGACAAGCAAGGGCAGGTGCGAAACGTACATCGAAGCTTGCAGGAAATACTTCTATGCTGGGGTTTCCTGTTATATCGGGGAGTCGGCTCATGGCCATGACGTTGCCTCGATGTATATCCAATTGGATCGGATGAACGAAAGCAACGTCGCTTACGATCATCATGTCTTTATGTTAAAGGACGAGAAGCCGTCATATGCCTACCAGCAAATTCTTCCCGATATGAGCATGTGGGCGGTCCTCTTAAAAGAGGGGGCGAGCGGACAGGTGTTGAAGGAAGCGGAAGCCTACATCAGCGCTCAGGTCGAAGGTAACCTGCTGACATCGGATTTACTGAATCAATTCATTCAGGATTTTCAGCAAATGCTCTATTATGTCCTCCAGTTGAAGGGCATCCAGGCGCATCAGCTTCTGAGGGACAGTCGTTCCCTGGAGTTATATGCCAGGTCAGCGCGCTCATCTACGGATTCGTTGGCCTGGATCCGCCATATCGTTGAAAGGGCGATGGATTTTGCGTCTTCGGTGGAGCATTCGCCGAGCGTAGTAGAGAGAGTAAAAGTTTATATTCGCGAGCATTTATCTGAGGATTTGTCGAGGGAGGATATCGCGAGCCATGTGTTTTTAAATCCTGATTATTTGACCCGAATCTTCAAGAAAGGGACCGGCATGTCCATCTCGGATTACCTACTCCAGCAGCGATTGAGTATGGCGGCCGGGCTGCTCGCGAATACCGAGCTGTCCGTCAGTTCGATTGCGACCCGGATCGGTTATGCCAACTTCTCTCACTTTTCCCGCATGTTCAAAAAATATATGGATAAAAGTCCATTGGAGTACCGACAGGAGCATTACGCAGCGCAAGCTCTAGGTGAAAGTCGGTAAAGTGACAGCGAAAAGTCGTTAAAAGAGCAGTGCATGAACTCGTCCCCTCTTACAATAGAGCTAGAAACACATAAATGACAAAGGCGGGGGAACAGATGAAAAAATCATTAGTTGGACTATCCTCGATGCTCTTGAGTGCCGTCCTTATATTGTCGGCATGCGGGGGCGGTAAGGCAGCCGACCAAGGCAAAGAGACGACCGGCGAACAAAAAGACCTCACGGAGCTGACGGTTGTGCTGCCCGTGGCAGGCTCCATTCCGAAGGATATGCAGCAGGTGGAGGAAGCCATCAACAAGATCACGGTCGAGAAAATACAGGCCAAGGTGAAATTTGAGCATATTTCTGTCGGAGACTGGGAACAGCAGACCAATCTGATGTTTGCAAGCGATGAGAAAATGGATCTTCTGTACTTATCCGGCTATAACTTCAGCAACATCGTCGCGAAAGGTCAGCTGAAACCGCTGGATAGCCTGCTTGAGCAGCATGGTCAGGGGATTGTCGACTCCTTGGGTAAGGAATATTTACAAGCAACGCGGATCGGTGGCGAGATATTCGGAACGCCGACGGTGCGGGATTTGGCGGCAAGCTACGGGCTGACCATGAGCAAAGACTTGGTTGATAAATACAAGATTGACGTTGCCTCGATCAAGTCGCTCGATGATGTGGAAGCCGTGCTGCGAAAGGTTAAGGAAGGGGAAGGACCCACGATGACTCCTCTGGTTACTGGTGCGGCAGGGCAGTCATTCCGAGAAAATTATGTAAACTATGACAGCTTGAACGATACGATTGGTGTGCTTCCGAATTATGACAATGACCTTAAGGTTGTCAATTATTACGAAACGAAGGAATACGCCGATTTTGTCAATAGAATTCGCGGGTGGTATCTCGACGGATTGATTCCGCAGGATATGGCAACGACGCAGGCAACACGGTTTGATATGATCAAAGCCGGAAAGGCCTTTGCCTATATGGCTATGCAAAAACCGGGCTTTGCGGAGAGCGAGAAGAAGTTATCCGGGTTGGATCTGGTTACTGCGGAGCTCGTGCCTCCTGTAGGGACGACGAGCACAGTAACAGGCGCGATGTCGGGCATTCCAGTCAATTCCAAAACCCCTGAGAAAGCGATGGAATTTTTGAATCTGATGTACACCGACAAGGATATCGTGAACCTGTATGACTGGGGGATCGAAGGCACGCATTATGTGAAGGTGGACGGCTACGACAATGTGATCGATTACCCTGAAGGCGTTGATTACAACTCGGTAGGCTATAAAATGCCGCTGGGCTGGCTGTTCGGCAATCAGTTTCTGTCCAATGTCATGAAAGGCGACGATCCGGAAATTTGGACCAAGATGGATCAATTCAACAAGAGCTCCAAACGCTCGAAAGCCATGGGCTTTCTGTTTGACGCCTCTCCGGTGAAGACCGAGTACGCAGCCGTAAGCAATGTCATTACACAATATAAAATGCCGCTGGAGACGGGCAGCGTAGACCCGGAACAGATTTTGCCGGAGTTCATTTCCAAATTGAAATCGGCCGGAATTGACAAGATCATTGCGGAGAAGCAGAAGCAATTGGATGAATGGGCTAAAACCAACGGCGTGAAGTAAGCTCTAATGCGAACGGTCACGGATAGCATTCGAGTCCGCCTCCGTTGTGGATGATGCAGAGGAATCATAAAAATATCGATAAAGTTAAAAGCATAGCAGCAGGCCGCTCAAGGGTTAATCCTTGGCGGCCTGCTTTTTTACGTGCAGGAGAAAAGCTTCCGATTCAATTGAGATATTCCATTACAACTTCCCGTCCCTTGGTTCTACTTTGATGCCGGTGAAGTCGGGAAAGCACAAATGTGAAGTCGTCTAAGCGGTAGTGCCCCGGCGGCATGCTCTTTAAAATGAAGATATAGATTCGGCTATTAGGCCACAAAGGGGGGAAGTGCGGTGACAAGTACAACACGTAAGGGACGGGGATCCCTTCGGAAGTACATTCCGCTATACATCATGATGTTGCCGGGTCTCATCTACCTGCTCATCAATAATTATTTGCCGCTGTTCGGTCTTAGCATCGCTTTTAAGGATGTGAACTACAGCAAGGGGATATGGGACAGTGATTGGATCGGCTTCAAAAACTTTGAGTACCTGTTCAAAACGGATGATGCGTTCATCATTACGAGAAACACGATTCTATACAATGCCGCGTTTATTGTGCTCGGCTTGATCGTTTCGGTCGGTATCGCGATTTTGCTGAACGAGATCCGCAACAAAGTAGCGTCACGCTTTTATCAAAGCGTGATCATTCTGCCGTTTCTTATCTCCATCATTATCGTCAGCTACCTGGTATATGCCATGTTCAGCGTGAATACGGGAATGGTGAACAAGACGCTGCTCCCGGCACTTGGGCTCGATCCAATCTCATGGTATACCGAGCCGAAATATTGGCCTTTCATTCTGACTTTTGTCCATATATGGAAGGCGGCAGGGTATTCCTGCATCGTGTATCTGGCAGCCATCATCGGCATCGATCCGGAATACTACGAGGCAGCGAAGCTGGACGGAGCCTCCAAATGGATGCAGATCCGCAAGATCACACTGCCGATGATTACGCCGGTGATCACCATATTGACACTGCTCGGCATCGGACGTATTTTCTATTCCGATTTCGGATTGTTCTACCAGGTGCCCATGGATTCAGGCGCTCTATTCTCGACCACCAATGTTATCGATACCTACGTATTCCGCGGGTTGATGCAGCTCGGAGATATCGGGATGTCCTCGGCAGCGGGATTCTACCAGTCGCTGGTCGGCTTCGTTCTCGTGCTGGTATCCAATTATGTCGTGCGGAAAATTGATAAAGACAATGCTTTGTTCTAAGGAGCGATCCATATGAAAAACGAATCTCGAGGCCTGCAATGGGCTGCACACATCATCATGATCATTTTTTCCCTGGCGTGCATTCTTCCGTTCATCCTGCTGTTTATCTCATCGATCACGGATGACCACACGATTGCAATGGAGGGCTACTCGTTCTTTCCCTCCAAGTTTAGCCTGGGCGCTTATGAATATTTATGGAGAGAATCGGCGCAGATCCTTCACGCATACGGGATTACCATCCTGATCACGGTGATCGGCACGAGCGCCAGCCTTGTCATGACTTCACTGCTGGCGTATCCGCTCTCCCGAAAGGATCTTCCCGGCGGCGTTGTACTGTCGTTCATTGTATTCTTCACGCTGCTGTTTAACGGGGGATTGGTTCCGACCTATCTGGTCTATACCCAGCTGTTCGATTTGAAAAACACGCTATTTGCCCTGTTGATCCCTTGGCTGCTCATGAATGGCTTCAATGTGCTGCTGATGCGGACGTTCTTCGCCACCACGATTCCTGCGGCGGTACTGGAATCGGCCAGCATGGACGGAGCCGGCGAGTTCAGGATGTATTACAAGATCATTCTGCCGCTGTCGCTTCCGATTATGGCCACAGTCGGCATGTTTCAGGGGCTGGCATACTGGAACGATTGGAATAACGGATTAGTGTTTGTAACGGATCCGGAGCTGTTCAGTCTTCAGAATCTTCTGAACCGGATCATGAGCGACATACAGTATTTGACTCGCAACAGCAGCATGAATTCAGGGAATGCATTGGAACAGCTGCCGAGCGAGACTTTCCGGATGGCGGTGGCCGTCATCGGCGTGGTGCCGATCCTCGTTGCCTATCCGTTCTTCCAGAAATACTTTGTCAAAGGCATGACCATCGGTGCGGTGAAGGGCTAAATCTAACCGTATAAAAACACGATGATTAAGAACAGGAGTGAAGCAGATATGATAGGCATTTGGCATTGTATGATTGACAAGCCGCGAATGAAGATACAGTTTAAAATCAGCAAAAAAGCTGCCTACACCCTCGATGCTGTAATGGAGCCCCTTCCGGTTCCACTCTCATTCCCGACGGTTACGGTGAAGGGCAACCGAATACGGGGATTGGGCAAGGTGTTTTGGAAGCCGGATGAGGATCTTTCCGTAGAGCTGGCGTTCGACGGGGATTCATTCACTGGCGAGCTCCGCATCCCATCCTTCGGGAGCTTCCCGCTTAGGGGCAACAGGGGGCGGGGGCCTTATCTCGCACAATCCTTGATAGAGGAAGCAGCAGCGTACCGAAAGGGCGGGATTCGGGAACGCGCGGATGAAGAAATCGCAGAGTCTGTTGAAGCTTTGCTTGCCGACATGTCGCTGGAGGAAAAGGTCGGTCAAATGTGTCAATGCCAGGCCTCCAATTTCTCCTTCGGGAATGCGGTGGAATCCGACCTGCCGGAGAAGCTGATTGCCGAGGGCAGAGCAGGGACGGTACTGGGAGCCTTCGACATTACAAGAGTATTCGAATTGCAGAAAATAGCCGTCGAGCAATCGCCGCACGGGATTCCGCTGCTCTTTCATGCGGACGTGATCCACGGCTCGCAGACCATATTCCCGATACCGCTGGCATGGTCCTGCAGCTGGGAATTGGAAGCGATACAAGAAGCGTGCGCGATTGCTGCTAAGGAGGCCAGTGCTTCCGGTACGATATTCAATCACGGCCCGATGATCGACATTACCCGTGACGCCCGCTGGGGCAGAGTGTCGGAAGGAGCGGGCGAGGATCCGTATTTAGGGGCGTTGATTGCCACAGCTCAAGTTGCAGGGTACCAAGGAGAGTCCCTGCATAGTGAAGAGACGCTGGTTGCCTGCCTGAAGCATTTCATTGCCTACGGCGCCGCGGAAGCCGGCAGAGATTACAACAGTGTGGATATTTCGGAGGGGACTCTGCGCAACGTATACCTCCCGCCGTTTAAGGCTGCCCTGGAAGCGGGAGCCGGCTCGGTGATGAATGCCTTTAATATTTATCAGGGAGTTCCGGTTGCGTCCAATACGTTCGTACTGAAAAAGCTGCTGCGCGAGGAGCTGGGATTTGACGGGATCCTGATTTCCGATTACGGCTCGGTAGACGAGATTCGGGTTCATGGACACGCGAAAGACACAAAGGAGGCTGCGCAAAAAGCGGTTCATGCCACGATGGATATTGAGATGGTGACTCGCGCTTTCGATCATCTGCCCGCGCTTGTCCGGGAAGGTAAGGTGACCGAGCCGCAGATCGATGATGCCGTTCGCCGCATTTTATATTTGAAGTACAAAACAGGCATCATGGACGACCCGTTTCGATATATTCGACCAGAGAAGGAAATCGAATATCACTTTAACGCAGCACATCTTCAGGCAAGTCGGGAGCTGGCACAGAAATCGATTGTTCTGCTCAAAAATAATGGCGTGCTCCCGCTCGTAAAGGAAGCCGGCAAGGTCGCGCTGATTGGTCCGTTTGCCGATAGCAAGGACCTGCTCGGACCGTGGCAGTTCTCCCGATATGGTCATGAAACCGTGACCCTGTATGAAGGAATGCTGGAGAAAGGCATCGCTGCGGAGCGCCTCCTGTACGCCCAGGGGAGCGGCGTAAATGAATCGATAGACGGCGGAATCGAGGCAGCGGTCATGCAGGCCCGCAAGTCGGACTTCGTCGTTCTGGCACTAGGTGAGAGCAGTGATATGTCGGGTGAAGCGGCTTCCCGTATGGATATCGTCATCCCCGAGGCGCAGCAGCGGCTGGCGGAAGCCGTGATCGCGGAAGGCAAACCGACGGTTCTTGTTCTGACGAACGGCCGTCCGCTGGTGCTGGACTGGTATGAGCAGCATGTCGATGCCATTGTGGAAACCTGGTTCCTCGGCTCGCAGGCAGGTCACGCCATCGCAGATGTGTTAACCGGGGATTACAACCCGTCAGGCAAGCTGACGATAAGCTTCCCTGCCCGCATTGGACAGGTGCCGGTATATTATAACGGCTTTAACACCGGCAGACCGCTTACCGAAACGAACCGAATGGATAAATTCATAACCAAATACTTAGATGGCCCGAATGACCCGTTATATCCTTTCGGACATGGGCTGAGTTTTACGAGTTTTGAGTACTCAGGGATCACGCTGGACCGCCGCGAGATGACGGCGGACGATACGATCACGGTATCGGTGAAGGTGACGAATACGGGCGCTGTTTCCGGGGAGGAAATCGTCCAGTTATACATTCAGGACTGCTGCGGGACTATCGTGAGGCCGGTCAAGGAGCTGAAGGGCTTCCGGAAAGTATCGTTGGCACCGGGAGAGAGCCGGGAGATTACGTTTAAAATTACCGACGAGGAATTGACGTTCTGGTCGCCGGTATCCGGCTACAAGGCTGAGCCCGGCACATTCAAGGTGTATATTGGATCCAGCAGCCGGGATGTATCCGATGGCATGGAGTTTGAATTGCTGGATCGATGGAATCAAACGGAGGGGGAATGGAAATGAGTGAGCAGCGGGATATCAAAGCATTGATTTCGCAGATGACCTTGGAGGAGAAGGCGAGTCTTTGCTCCGGCCTGGACAATTGGCATACGAAAGGGGTGGAGCGGCTGGGGATTCCATCCGTCATGGTGACGGACGGACCGCACGGGCTGCGTAAGCAGCGGGCCTCGTCCGACCATCTGGGCTTGTTCGACAGCGTGCCTGCAACATGCTTCCCGTCGGCGGCGGGCGTAGCGAGCTCATGGAATCGCGACTTGATCCACCGGATGGGCGAAGCGCTGGGCATAGAATGCCAAGCGGAGAATGTAGCCGTACTGCTGGGGCCGGGAGCGAATATCAAGCGTTCCCCTTTATGCGGCCGCAACTTTGAATATTTCTCGGAAGATCCTTATCTATCTACGGAGATGGCGACTCACCACATCCAAGGGGTGCAGAGTCAGGGGGTAGGGACCTCACTTAAGCATTTCGCGGCCAACAACCAGGAGCATCGGCGAATGACGTCGGACTCCGTGGTCGACGAACGGACGCTGCGTGAAATTTACCTAGCCAGCTTTGAGGGAGCCGTCAAACAAGCACAGCCATGGACCGTTATGTGCTCATACAACAAAGTGAACGGGGAATTCGCTTCCGAGAATGAAACCCTGCTGACCGATATTTTGAAAAATGAGTGGGGCCATGAAGGCTTTGTCATTTCGGACTGGGGTGCGGTCAATGAGCGGGCGAAGGCGCTCGCGGCAGGCATGGAGCTGGAGATGCCGTCAAGCCACGGCGAGGGGGATGCAAAAATTGTGGAGGCCGTCAGAAGCGGTCAGCTGCCCGAAGGTAAGCTGGACGCGGCGGTAGAGCGTCTGCTTACCGTGATCTTCAAAGCGGTGGATCAGCGGAAACCGGATGAGGCGGCCTTTGATCAAGCGGAGCATCACCGTTTGGCGCGCGAGGTGGCTCAAGAGAGCATGGTGCTGCTTAAAAATGAAGGCGGGATGCTGCCATTGGCCCGAAGCGGCCGTATCGCCGTGATCGGCGCATTAGCTCAGGAGCCGCGCTATCAGGGCAGCGGCAGCTCCAAGATTCGCCCGACACGGGTGGACGATATATTGGAGGAATTGGAAGCATCGTCCGGCAATGCGCAGATCCAGTACGCGCCTGGCTATAAACTGAACGAAGAGGACAGCGACCAACAGCTGCTACAGGAAGCGCTGACCATCTCATCCGACGCCACCGTTGCCGTTGTATTTGCCGGCTTGCCGAGCCGCTATGAATCGGAAGGATTCGATCGGAAGCATCTGCGGATCCCGCCGAATCAGATCGCGTTGATCGAAGCGGTAGCGAAGGTCCAGCCGAATGTGGCTGTGGTGCTCAGCAACGGCGCACCGGTGGAGATGCCGTGGCTTGGAGAAGCCAAAGCGGTGCTGGAAGCGTATCTGGGCGGTCAAGCGCTTGGCGGAGCAATCGCTGACATTTTGTTTGGTGACGCGAATCCTTCAGGGAAGCTGGCGGAGACATTCCCGGTTGCGCTGAGTGACAATCCTTCCTATTTGTTTTTTCCCGGGGAAGGCGACCGGGTGGAATACCGCGAAGGCTTGTTTGTCGGGTATCGTTATTATGATTCGAAAAAGCTGAATCCTTTGTTTCCGTTCGGACACGGGCTGAGCTACACCACATTCGAATACTCCAAATTAACGGTCGATAAGAAGCAGCTAAAGGATACGGAGAAGCTCAGCGTTTCCGTGGACGTAAAGAACACCGGTACTCAAGCAGGCAAGGAAATCGTGCAGCTCTATGTTCATGATAGGGAGAGCAGCGTGATACGGCCGGATCAGGAGCTGAAGGGCTTTCACAAGGTGGAATTGGCACCAGGAGAAGCCAAGACCATTACCTTCGAGCTGGATCACAGAAGCTTCGCCTATTATGATATCGAGCTGAAAGACTGGGTCGTGGAGAGCGGCGAATTTGAGATTCGAATCGGCAAGTCTTCCCGGGATATCGAGCTCACAGAAATCGTTGAGCTGCAGTCCACAACCGAGCGGCAGATTGTATTCCATCGCAACTCCACCGTATCCGATCTGAAGAAGACCGCTAAGGGCGCGGCTTTTGTAGAGGATTTTATCGGCAAGCTCCCGTTTGCATCGGCGATTGAAGACAAATCCCATGCGGAAATGTTCAGAGCATTTCTGGATGCCATGCCGCTGCGCGGCTTGCTGTCGTTCAGCGGGGGCAAAACAACAGAGAAGCAGCTGAGTGACCTCATTGACTTCCTGAACAGCTGACGGGTGACTTCAACTTCAAGCAGCTGAATCAAAAGTTTGACAGTGGGACGCGATAAAGGTCGTGATAGAACACAAGATGAATACAGTTAAGCGCGATGAAACACAAGGGAACGCGAGGAACAGAACAGCAATGAAGCGAGAATTTCCCGTAGCCTCAACCACCATACAAATTACAAAGTGTTATTCGCGTATCGGATTAGGGGAAAGGAAGTGTCTATTCAATGAAACAAGAGCAACTCATGCCGTTGTATCCACAGCCGCGTCTTGTGAAATGGCTGGGTGGGGAGAAGACTTGGTCAGCCAGCGTTACGTATGACATTCAGGAACGAGCAGTTCCAGCCGTGGAGCAGGTGAGACTGAACACTCGATTGGTGCAGGCATTGGCAAGCTCTTCTCAGCATGGTGCCTCCACAGATTCGTCCATTCATATAGGGGTCTCTTTACGGGAGGGACTACACCCGGAAGGCTATGTTTTGCAATGGGATGAAGAGGGACTCCGAATCGAGTACAGTCAACCGCCCGGATTGCATTATGCAATGGTTACCATGGAGCAGCTTCTCATTCGCCGAGGCCTTACATGGAGCTGCTTTCGGATTGAAGATGAACCCGACTTTCCGGTACGCGGCTTGATGCTGGATATCGGACGCAGCAAAATTCCGAAGCTGCCCGAACTGTTCCAACTGATCGACCAGATGGAGAGGTTAAAGCTGAATCATCTGCAGCTGTACATGGAGGGATACTGCTTCGAATATGAGCAGCACAAGGAAACGTTCCCGGAGAGCACGCCGATGACAGCAGAAGAGTTCCGCAGGTTGGATGCTTACGCCGCAAGCCGATTTATCGATCTGGTGCCGAATCAGAATTGCCTGGGTCACATGGGAGAATGGCTGAGTAAACCGGCGTACCGTGAACTTGCGGAGCATCCTGACGGAATGGCGATCGAATCGCCGCATTCGTTGACGTTCCCACCCACCACTTTGAACCCCGTGGACCCGCGTTCCCTGGATTTGATTCGGGGGATGTTGGACGAATTGCTGCCTGCGTTTACATCCGATTGGGTTAACATCAATATGGATGAGCCTTTTGGTCTTGGAACCGGCAAAAGCAAGGAGCGATGTGGTGCGATCGGAATGGGCCCGCTATATATGGAGTATACGGAGGGCGTGATGGACATTGTTCGAAGTCACGGGAAGAAAGTGCTGATGTGGGGAGATGTAATAACCCGCCACCCGGAGGTGGTCGAACGGATTCCGGGTGATGTGACGGTCCTCGACTGGAATTATGACAGCAGCATTTCTTTTGCGGAGCACTGCAGCATGCTGCAAACGACTGGAGTATCATATTACGTCTGTCCTGGAACCAGCTCTTGGTCCTCCCTTTCCGGGCGTACTGACAATATGCTGAACAATATCACCGACGCAGCGGTCCAAGGTCGGAAATATGGAGCCAGAGGACTTATCGTGACGGATTGGGGAGATAACGGACATTGGCAGGTTCCGGCCATCAGCTATCCTGGGTATGCCTATGCAGCCGGTTTAAGCTGGTTTACGGAAGGCAACCTGAATCGGGAGGGTGAAATGGAGAGCTATCTGTCGGAGTACGTATTTAAAGATGCCAGCGGCGAGATCGGGCATTTCCTGATGGAATTGGGACGGTACTACCATTTGGAGAACAGCTCGCTTGATAACGGCACCTATCTGACTGCTTTACTGACCCGCGGATTGAAGAGCCGGGAGAGGCTGGAGGAAGAGCTGAGTTTATTTTTGCGGATTTTTGCAGAGCTCAACCGAACGACTGTCGGCTCATTTCAGCTGGATTTTCAATATCATGACATGCTGGAGTGGCTGAAGAAGCGTAAAGAACAGCTTGCAAGGCTTGATCTTCAAACTCCCGATGCGGATGTAATTACTGACGAACTGCGGAATACCCTTCGGTTGATTGAACAGGCGGTAGGCATTCACCGATATATGTGCCGGATTGATATGTCTAATGAGGAAGATGAGTTCAACTTCATCACGGATCTGGAATCTCAGCTTAAGCAGGCTATTGAAGAATTTAACCGATTATGGCGGATCCGAAATCGGGAAGGTGGTCTTGCGGCCAGCAACCAAGCGATGTACAGGCTGCTTGACCAATACGAAGGAACTCGGCGACTTAAGTAAAGCTTTAAAGCAGCAGTCTGCGAGTGGGTTCATTAGCAACCATGAAAATCCTCGTCAAAATTAAAAAAAGAGGTTGTCCTACAAGTCACCAAACGTGACTTCGGACAACCTCTCTCTCATTTTATGTGGTTTGAATGTGATCTGAGGTGTATTGATATAGGTGGTTAGTCATGAGAATTTTATTTCATGTTGACCTTGAGTTAACTCCAGGTGATAGACTAGATTTAAGGAGGGATGTTCATGGAATATGTGAAGCTAGGGAATACCGGACTCGACGTATCCCGCATCTGTCTTGGATGCATGGGATTCGGCGTAGCAGAGCGATGGATACATCAATGGGTGCTTAATGAGGAGAACAGTCGTCCCATTATTAAAAAGGCATTGGAGCTCGGCATTAACTTTTTCGATACAGCAAATGTGTATTCAGACGGTACGAGTGAGGAAATTGTAGGCCGCGCATTGAAGGATTACGCCAACCGGGATGAAATCGTCCTCGCGACTAAAGTTCATTTCCGTATGCACGAAGGTCCGAACGGCATGGGGCTGTCCCGGAAATCCATCATGAGTGAAATCGACAAGAGCCTCAAGCGTTTGGGTACCGATTATGTCGATCTGTACCAGATCCATCGTTGGGATTATGATACGCCGATCGAAGAAACGATGGAGGCCCTGCATGATGTGGTGAAAGCCGGAAAGGCCCGCTATATCGGAGCTTCGGCCATGTATGCATGGCAGTTTCTCAAAGCGCAGCATGTCGCAGAGAAGAATGGCTGGACCCGGTTCGTTTCGATGCAGAACCATTACAATCTCATATACCGCGAAGAAGAGCGCGAAATGCTGCCGCTGTGCAAATCCGAAAAAATTGGCGTGATCCCATACAGTCCTCTAGCATCAGGACGATTGACACGCGATTGGTCGGAAACGACGCACCGTTCCGAAACAGACATGACTCAAAAATCCAAGTATGATGCCACTGCCGATGCCGATCGGGTAATTGTGGAACGGCTTGCAGTCATTGCAGCAGAGCGAGCCGTTCCCCGCTCGCAGGTTGCTCTTGCCTGGCTGCTGCAAAAACAACCGGTTACAGCTCCCATTGTCGGTGCGACCAAAATGTCGCATCTTGAAGATGCGGCAGCCGCTCTCTCGGTCAATCTCACCCTGGAGGAGATCGCCTCCCTCGAAGAGCCGTATGTACCTCACCGGGTAGTGGGCGCGTTATAGCCTAAGCATATCAGGAAACGGTATTGAAAGAAGAGAAGGTGAATCAAGGCATGGCGGTGACGATTAAAGAAATCAGCGAAAGGTTCGGGCTTTCCCAGGATACTCTTCGCTACTATGAGCGAATTGGGCTGATTCCGCCTGTAAACCGGAATCAAAACGGTATCAGGGAATATACGGAGGAAGACATCAAATGGGTCGATTTTATTAAATGCATGCGTCAAAGCGCGGGGCTTCCGGTCGAGGTGCTTATCGAGTATGTTACGCTCTTTCAACAAGGAGACGACACGCTCGAAACACGAAAAGGGCTACTGATTGAGCAGCGCAGTCGGCTTGCGGACAAAATCGAAGAAATGACGAACACGCTGGTACGGCTCAACGATAAAATCGCAAGATATGAACAGACCATTATAAAAAAAGAAAAAGCACTCAGAAAGCCGGCGGACTAACATTTGACAAAACCGGGTTGGGGAACCTCTTCCCACAACCCGGTTTTTTTTGCGTTAACGATAGCTTGACAGTGGATACCATCGGAATCCAGAAATAAAATCAACTTGTTGTAATTGATGTGAGAGGAGGGGACGAGCGAGTTTGTATTCTACGGGAAAACAAAAAAACTTGGCAGATATGCCAAGAAAAAAATGATTGAACGAGAAAAAGCGCCGTGATATAATCGGTAGCGCGATTGAAAAATCATATTAAGCTGGTATAATAATTACTTTTCCTAATTTTATTTTACACCAGTGATTTCTGATTTGTCAATGCTCTTTTTTTCAGACCAGATTGAAAAGGAGTGTGTTCAGGAAGACATGGAAGCGAAGGAATGGCGGACAGAACAAGAACGGCTGGATCAGGTAAGGGAAAAGCTGAAGGCGAGGATCGACGAGTTGGAACCGGACGTTACCGGGCTGCGCGATCAGGCTGCTGAGATTCGCAGGCGATTCTGGGAAGAGGTTACGGTCAACACGAGCTCGGACGAAGATTTTGAAGAAACATTTTATACGATTAAACAACAGGCTGCGGTGTTATCTGAACGTGAGCGCCGTCATCGGCTTCTGACGCAACAATGGAGGAGCTTACATCGGCTGTTGCCTTCACCCTATTTTGGGCGCATCGATTTTTTAGAGGACGGCCTGAACGTGAGCGAGCAGATTTATATCGGCGTATCTTCCTTCATTGATGAAGATGGATTGAGCTTCCTGGTGTATGATTGGCGCAGTCCCATCGCGAGTCTCTACTACGACCACTCCCCCGGTGCGGCCTCTTACGTCACGCCGGTCGGGCAGATCACGGGCACGATGGAGCTGAAACGGCAGTATCAGATTCACAATGGACAAATTCTTCATATGTTTGATGCGAACGTAACGATCGGTGACGAGCTGCTCCAACAAATGCTGGCCAAAGGCGCGGACTCGCAAATGAAGAGTATCGTATCAACTATCCAGAAGGAGCAAAACGCCATTATCCGAAACGATCATAGCCGGCTGCTTATCGTGCAGGGGGCGGCTGGGAGCGGGAAGACCTCCGCGGCCTTGCAACGTGTAGCGTATTTGCTGTACAAAAACCGCGATTCGCTTAAGGCTGACCAGATTGTACTATTCTCACCAAATCAAATTTTTAACAGTTATGTATCTTCCGTTCTTCCTGAGCTCGGTGAGGAGAACATGCAGCAGACGACTTTGCAGGAATATCTAGAATATTGGCTGGGTTCATCCTTGCGTCTGGAGGATCCCTTCGATCAGATCGAATATGTGCTGACTGCACAATCCTCTCCCGAATATGGAGCTCGCCTTCAGGGGATGAAGTACAAAGCTTCCGAGGCCTTCTTGAGAGCCCTGCAGAACTATGCGCAGTGGCTGGGGCGCGAAGGCATGCTTTTCAAAGGCATTCATTTCCGGGATCGTGATCTGATCACCGCGGAGCAAATGAGATCGCAATTTTACAGTTATGACCCTTCCTTGAGCTTGGCCAATCGTGTCGATCTCCTGCAGAAGTGGCTTTTGAAGGAACTTTCACTATTGGAACGCAAGGAGCGCGGGGCGTCCTGGGTTGAGGAGGAGCTTCATTACTTGGACAACGACCAATATGCGGAAATTTTCAGCGAGCTGCATAAAGATAGGGAAGTGTTTGACATTGCCGAGCGTTACGCCGAAGTTCACGAGAAAATAACCAAAAAGCGCCGGGAAGATGAAGGTGACTTTGACTTCGCCGAGCGGGAGGAGGAATTGCTCAGCCAAAGGATCGTGAAGATGAGCTTCAAACCGATAAGACAAAGCGTGAGGAAATTATCGTTTATCGATGTCCAAAGCCTATACGTCCAATTGTTTGACGATGAAGCGGCTTATCAAGAGAAGACGAAGGAGACCGAGATCCCTGTTCTATGGCCTGAAATCTGCAAGCAGACCAAAGAAAAGCTGGACCGGCTCGAATTATTCTATGAGGATGCGACTCCGTATTTGTATTTAAAAGAACTGATCGAAGGCGTTCGGACGAACACGGAGATTCGGCATGTCTTTGTCGATGAGGGGCAGGATTACTCGACGTTTCAATATGAGTATCTCAAAAAACTATTTCCTCGTGCCCGCATGACGGTACTCGGCGATTTCGGGCAGGCGATTTTTACGCAGTCTACAAAGCTGCAGGAGTCCGATTCGCCGCTGGTTCAGCTTTATGGTGAAGCCGAAACAAGCTTGATCCGCCTTGTGCGCAGTTATCGTTCAACTCGTGAGATTGTGGAATTTACGAAAATGCTGCTCTCTGATGAGTCGGAAATCGTCCCCTTTGAAAGGAGCGGACCGAAACCTCTTCTCGCTAGGTTAGAAGGTGGGGAGAAGCGTGACGCACGAATATTGAAAGACATCGCGGCACTGCAAGCCGAAGGCTTTGAATCTATTGCCGTCATTACGAAGACTGCGGCTGAAAGCCGCACAGCCTTTGAATCATTACGGGAGCAAGGAAGCGAGACATTGCAGCTCATTACGAAGGAGACGGTCACCTTTGATAAAGGAGCGATGGTTATTCCCGTGTATCTCGCGAAGGGTGTTGAGTTTGATGCGGTTCTGATTTATGAGGCTTCACCTCAAGCTTACAGCCGGGAAAATGATCGCAAACTTCTGTATACAGCATGTACAAGGGCCATGCATCGGCTTCATGTTTACACGACGGGCGATTGGTCGCCGTTCGTGCAGGCATTGCCTGTTGATTTGTATGAGAAAGCAGCATACTAACGGATCGGGAATGGCGCTCTTTCGCGATTAGCTGCAGCTCATGATTCAGCAAATCTTCGAGAATTGATCCATGTGTTCTTCAATTATCATTTTTATCCAAACACAACTCGACGAGAAGTAAGCAGGATCATGTCAGCTCCTATGCAACAATTACGCCGAATTGCTCGTAGTAAACATGCAAACAGCCTTGGCCGTTCGTCGGCCAAGGCTGTTTTTTACTGCATGTTAGTCTGTGCAGTACGCTTTATAAGCACAAGGGACTTTCATTGCCGGCACGGCTCAGTGCGGCTTGTCGTTAGACGACATAGCTCATTGTCTTAGCCGACGTTAAACGCTGACGGTAGGTTCAACTGTAGTAATTCTATTATTGACTGAATCGAGATTCACGGTTGCGCCAATCGGCAAAGCGGCTTTATAAATACCATGTCCTGTAGCCAGGTTCGTTATAAGCGGCTTACCGAGAGGGACCACAAATTCGTTGATTACATCTTCATAGGATTTGCCATAAGCCGCCTGGCAGCCCGAGCATTCCCCCATAATAATGCCGATGCAGTCACGAAATTTTCCGGCAAGCTTCAGATCATTCAAGTACCTGTAAACGGTATTGGTAGGTTCATGTGTTTCTTCGAGAACGAGAATTTTACCGCGTGTATCGATTTCAAAAGGCGTGCCTAGCGTATCGACAAACGATGTCAGATTACCGCCCACAAGCTGCCCCGTAACGTTGCCCGGAACACGGCTTATCAGCGGCATCCCCGGCGGATTCAAGATTGACCGCGTTGATGAATATACGGATGTTGCGGAAAAAAACTGATCGAAATTATAGGCGGGCGTTTCAGGCTTAAAGTCAATAAGCAGCAGACTATGGAATGTTATTAAATCCACATATTGATGCAGTGCATTTAGTAGTACCGTGATATCGCTGTAACCCGTAACGATTTTTGGATTATTTCGTATCTCATTATAATCAAGGTACGGAAGAATTCCGGCCACTCCTGTACCGCCTCGTGTGGGCAGTATCATTTTAACCTGCTCATCTCGAAACATCATCATTAAATCGGCTGCCCGCTGCTCGTCTGTGCCGGCAAGAAACCCGTTTTGCGCATATACATATTGACCCAATACAACATTAAGCTCCATTGCTCTCAAATATTCGATTCGTGCATTAATGATGTCAGCAGCGAGCGGGCTACCCAAGGTGACGATTCCAACGGTATCGCCCCTCTGCAAGATTGGCGGACGTATCGGCATATCCTTTTCTTCCTTCCCTGATTATAGAAGAAGCCATCATGATCATGTCTATAAAATATATTGACAAAGTCCGCAGTACAGTACTAAAAAGTAGCTTGTTTCCTTATTTATGAAGACTTCGATTGTTGGATAGCTGTTTCGATGTAGGCTCTCAAAGTCTTGATGAAGGTGCGCATGGCGTATCCGACATACCTATCGCTGCGGTAGATCAGGCAAATGTCTTGAGAAGGCGTAGGGTTCCTCAGGTGCACCACCTTGATGTCTGGATTGTGCAGATTCTCCAGCAGAAGTCGCGGCAGAACACAACCGCCAACTCCGCTCTGTACCATTTGAAGGAGGGAAGATAATGTTGTCGTCACCATATGCGGCTGTAGAGAAAACCCGTTGTCCATGCAAAAGCGATCGATCAGCTTGCGGCATTGGTGGTCTGCTGGAAACATGACCATCTTTAAGGCTTGCAGTCTGTTCAAGGGGATGAAGTTCTCCGTGGCAAGAGGATCATTCATACTCACCGCCAATGAGAACTCCTCATGAAACAGGGGAATTGACGTGACACGTTCATCGATAACAGGTCCAATGGTTACGCCGACATCGATGCTTCGATCCAGAACTTGTTCTGTTACTTTCGTGGTCTCCAAAAGGGACAGCGAGATAGTGGGATAGGTCTGATGGAAGTTTAGCAGCATGGCGTTGAACATGAGATCCGCGTCACCGGGCAAGACCCCGATCGAAAGGGATCCGCCTTGCATTTGCTTCAGATCTGCGATGGCGTCGCCCGCTTGCTGCAGATGCGTGAATACGGCAGCACCATGTTCACGAAGAATCGCTCCAGCGTCTGTAAGGACAATTGTTTTTCCCACACGATCGAACAAAAGAACCCCTAATTCTTCTTCTAATCGCCTTATCTGCTGGCTGATGTTGGGTGCGCTGACTCCCATTTTTTCGGCTGCTCTCGTGAAATGAAGCTCTTCACAAATAGCCATGAAATATTGCAGTTGTTTTAACTCCATCGCTCACACCTGCTTTCTATTGCCTGTTTGGGTGAATGTTACAGATTATTGTTACTTCATCTTCCTTATCCTGTCAATGCATCATCATTAACTTATACTTAACGTTCCGGTAACGCCCACTGCATTGATGGAAAGTTCCAAGAGACCTATATTAAGAATAGTTCAAGTGTTTCTCATGAAAAGGAGGAAATCAACATGTCTGAAATGATGATCAACACGGCAAAAACCGCACGTCAAGTGCTACTGCAGCAGGTGCAGGCGATCCCTGAGGAACTGTTCGACGTTCAACCGGCTGGTTTCAACAATACAATCCGTTGGAATGTTGGTCATATGATTTATTGGATGGATAAGTACTCTCCCTTGATCTTCGGCTCACCATCGGGCATACCGGACTTGTATGATACGCTGTTTAACTCCGGAACAAAGCCTTTGGACTGGACGTTTGCTCCTCCATCGAAGGAAGAGTTGGTCGAGATGTTAACCGCGCAGCTTTCCCGCTTATCGGAGTTGAAACCTGAAATGCTGGGCGAGAAGCTTTCAACTCCGTTTGCCTTGGGACCGTTCCAATTTAACTTCTCTGGTGAGTTGTTAAACTTCATTCTGTTTCACGAAGCTTTTCACCTTGGAACGATAGCGAGCCAGTTAAAGGTTTTGTCGCGCTAACCTATGAATAGCTAGAGTCCTTTATCTTGCCGGCCTCACCAATCCAAACGACTTGATGGAAACAGCGACAGCGACCAGTCAACCATAATGAGGAGGAATCTTTCATGGAAAAATCCTTTAGCTCGGTCTCATCCCGAACTAGCGAAGCGTTTGATGCTTTTAGGCAAGCTTTAGAAACAGGGCATACAGAAGATTTTCTTAAGAAAGTTACGGAAGATTTCCATTTCTTCGTTCCGCTTCCCCTAGAGGGGTGGAATCACGAGCAGAAAGGCAAAGAGCGGTTCGAGGAATTGATCCGGTTCGAGCGCTCCGTATTTAAGATGCAGCTGACTCCACTCATCGTGCTTGAGAACGAGGACCACGGGGTTGTGGTATTTCGCTCGGAAGGTTTGCTGAATGGGCGGCCTTTTCGCAATGAGCTTGCAATCGTCTTCGAGTTTGAGGCAGAGCGGATCCGATCCTTCCGTGAATATGTAGGTATGCCGTTAAAAAACTACGAGACACCATAATCGATACTACCGTGAAAAAGTTACGATTCATTTTATTAGATCTATAAATTGATTCGTTTCTATAATAGAATATAAAAAACCATCAGTGATCATCATGATGGTTTTTTTATTAATGAATGGCGTTACTAGAAGTTCCGGAGTTGCTGAATAGGCCACTAGTCGCCTCATTCATAACCGGAGTGTATCTATGCAGGTTAAGAATATATTATATTTATGCGGCGGCTTCGAATACAATGAACGTATAGCTAAGCACGAGATCACGTATGAAGCAAGCGATCCGTCCTGAACGCTTTAGAGCGCAACCCGGGCGGTGTTCACGCGTGAATCGAACGCAATACAAGTTCATCGGAGGGGATTCGAATGGGAAAACAATTTCCGGCCATGCTCCCCGAGCATACGGACTTTATCCGAAAGCAGCACCTGTTCTTTGTCGGAACGGCGCCCATGTCGCGGGATGGGCATGTCAATCTGTCGCCGAAGGGATATGACACGTTCCGGATTTTATCCGATCGTAAGGTCGCGTATTTGGATTTGACCGGGAGCGGCAATGAGACCAGCGCCCATCTCGAAGAGAACGGCCGAATCACGATGATGTTCTGCGCATTCCAGGGTCCGCCGAACATCCTGCGCCTGTACGGAACCGGAACGGTTATTCTGCCGGGGGACAGCGAGTGGGAGCGGGTATACGGAATGTTCGAACCGCTGCCTGGAGTCCGGCAGATCATTACGGTCGATATACATAAAGTCCAGACGTCCTGCGGTTATTCGGTGCCATTCATGACGTACGAGAAGGAGAGGGATACGCTCCAGCGGTGGGCGGAGCACAAAGGGGAAGAAGGCTTGCACAGTTACTGGCAGGAAAAGAACTTGAGCAGCCTCGACCGATTGCCGACGTCTCTAGGGAAACGTATAAGGACATAGCAGTAGTATCTCGCGTTGGGCGATGGAATAAGTGAGGAGGTTGAAGATGGAATATGGAACATCCCCAAATCGTACATACAATCCTTGCGAAATTAGGAAATGAACGTTTGATTAAGGAACTGACGACAACATTGTCGCATTCGGAAATGACGACGCTTCTTCTCGCGCTTTCAAAAGAAATTACGGCTCAAAGTTCTCCCGTCGATTTGCTCAACAAATATACAACGAATCGTTTTGTAAAGCCTTCCGAACTCAGTCCCATAAAGCTGAGGAAAATAGAGCTTGATATGCTCGAATTGGCTGAACATGGTGGATTTACCACACTGGAACTTTCTCCAGCTAGCCCGCTGGGAAGCTGTTCGGTGATTGCGAAGGTAGATCAAAACAAGGTGATTTCAGCGACAAGAGGCGTCGAATTGATGTCGGACAGCACCAATATGCTTGCGATCTATCTGGCGAATGGCATAAAGAACAAAACAATAAACAACAGCGTCAGCGATGTGCATGTTTGCGCGGCCAGCAGAGTCACTCGAGGGCAGTGGTTTAAAAATGCCAATGTCCTTCCTCATTTCGGTTTATTTACCTTGGTTAGTTCAGGAAAAGATACCGGTTCTTATCGCTTCGAAAAAGATTCGCTGACCCGGCATATCGATTTCTATCTCAATTATTACGGCGAGAAACTAGGTAAGGAGATTAAGGTATTTCTTCATATGCGGAAGGGCTATACCGATTCAGAAGGTTTGTTGGATAGATTGGTCGATCATTTGAATGTAAAGTCTCCCTCCTGCTTATTGATTGAAGACAGGGTAGATAGCACCAACCAGTATTACAAAGGCCTGAACTTCGAAGTGTATGTGGATGGAGTGAATATTGTGGATGGCGGTTTCGTGGATTGGACCCAGCAGTTACTCGGGAACAAGAAGGAACGATTGTTAATTAGTGGAACGGGTATGGATTTGCAGCTGATCACAGGACTGATCCAATGAACGGGTCAGTTACGATCAAAAACGTTTCCGATGCTATTGAAAATTGACCTAGCGTTAACAGAACCGAAGCTGTGATTGGCGACAAAAACACATCGAAGTGACGATAGAAAGTCGTAGGACAAGAGCATAACACATACAAAGTCGCTGAAATCGCGGCTTTTTTGTTTTAACCGATGTGAGCTCTTGTCCCGAGCTGAGGACAAGTACTTGCATTGTTAGTCGAAATGGGCAAGAACTTATATTCACCTCCGATTAGATGACGCTCTAATCAGTTCATTCAAATTCTGTAACAAGATATTTATAGCAATTGCCATTAATTGAGACTCATGAATGTTGTCCTATTGTGAAAAAATAACAAAGGGTTGCGGGGATAAGCTTGGTTTTAGATTTCATCGTTTCCTTTGGAATATTAGCTTTTATCTCTATCGTAAACTACACGAATGTTACATAATACGGAAAAGGTGAATTCTATGGATGACAACATCAATCTGAAAGTGATGTCCTACAGTATACGGCATGGAAAAGGATTAGATGGGAAAGCCAGTTTGAGCCGCATAGCGGAAGTAATCACAAAAGCCCAACCGGATATTGTTGCATTGCAAGGGGTGGACCGTTTTATGCCCCGAAGCGGCTTTCGAGATCAGCTGAAAAGGCTGGCTAAACTGCTCGGGATGCACGCTTGTTTCTCTCCTAGCGTTAATCTCATTATCCTTCAATATGGAAACGCCATTTTAAGCCACTATCCGATAATTTCAAAAGAAATTCAGTATATTGGCGGGTCTAAAGAGAGAAGGAGCATCTTAATGGTAAAGCTGCAAATTAATGATGCCGTGGTCACAGTAGTAAATACCCATTTGGGAGTACATATGAAGGAACGGATGAAACAGAACCCCATTCTTTGGAGTGCTCTAGAGAAACTGGAACAACCGGCGATCCTGGCTGGGGACTTTAATATGGATATGGACGATCCATTCATGAAACGGTTGAGCTCCCGATGGACAAAAGTCACTCTTCAGAACAACCTGCCTACCATGAAGAACGGTATGGAGATCGATCACATCTTTGTAAACATGCCGACAGAACGGGCCACAGCCAGGGTTCTTCCTTACGACGCTTCGGATCATTATCCGGTCATTGCAGATATTCGCTGGCAGTAACTTATGGACTTTATGGAGAGTAAAATGGGGGGGATGGTGGCTCTAGAATATGTTGCGCTTGAATCAACTTCTAGGGGATAATGAAGAATGATTTTAACAATATCTATGGATTTTCAATTCAGGAGGGGGATCTTGATGATCAAAGGTGAGAGGAATTCAAAGATTGATCCTTATTTTAACAAGCTTAAGAAGTGGAAGGAAGAATTCAAGCTGCTGAGAGAAATCGCTCTTGACTGCGGGCTGACCGAGGATTTTAAATGGATGCATCCTTGTTACACGTTTGACAATAAAAACATCGTTTTGATTCATGGATTTAAGGATTACTGTGCGCTTCTGTTTCACAAAGGCGCATTGTTAAAAGATCCCCAAGGGATCCTAATCCAACAAACCGCGAATGTTCAGGCAGCGCGTCAGATCCGGTTCACCAATGTTCAAGAGATCGATGAAATGCAACTTATCTTGAAAACATATATTGATGAAGCCATTGAAGTTGAGAAGGCCGGTTTGCAAGTGACCTATAAAAAGAATACGGAATACATCATACCGGAAGAATTAGAAAATAAATTCGTGGAAATCCAAGGCTTAAAGACGGCTTTTGAAGCATTGACGCCGGGACGACAAAGAGCATACCTTCTCCATTTTTCTACACCCAAGCAATCCAAAACCCGAGAATCTAGGGTTGAAAAATATATCCCGCATATCCTAGCTGGAAAGGGATTAAATGATTAATAAATGTTATCTCTGTGGAACGATTAGATTATACATAGACAATACTGGCGACAGTCCATATTTTTATATCATGATGGAGACGCTGCAAGAGAGTAATTCATCCATCAGATATTAAAACATACTCATATAAAGAGTCTGTAATTGGAGTAGAGGATTGTCGGAGGATTAGAACATATACGCATAGGAAGTCGCGGAACTCGCGGCTTTTTTGCTATTACGATGTAGCGACATGTATATATTCAGAAAGACAATATGTGTTCAAGTGGCGATACATGTAGTTGTTTTTTACCAAAATAAAAAATTTCGATTGCACCTAACGTTACGTCATCTTTTATACTTAATCTACCGGTACATAGTTAGCGCTAACAAAGGAGCACTTATGAAACGAAATTGGAAGGTGGGGGATCTTGCCAAACAAACGGGACTCACCGTGCGGACTTTGCGATTTTACGATCAAATCGGTTTGTTCTCGCCATCGGGCAAGACGGAGTCCGGACATAGGCTGTACGATGAATCTGACCTGTCACGCCTGCAGCAGATTATATCGCTTAAGGAATTAGGCTTATCTTTGGAGGAGGTCAAGTCCGTCCTGAACGACGAGCAGATGAGTCCAGTAGAGATCGTCAACCTGCAAATAGCCCGAATCAAAGAACAAATCAAGCTGCAGCAAATGCTCCTTGAACAGCTTCATCATGTATCCAAGTCGATGCAGGGGAAGGCTCCCTTAGCAGTGGAAGACTTCACCGATCTCATGCAAGCGATTAAAAAGAGCCATGAGAAGTTAGTGATCGAGCGGAGAACGAGCTGGGAGCACCATCTGGATTTATTGGGTGATTTCATTGCCGAGGAAGAGATAGAATCGAAATTTAGGGAGGAATAACCGTGAACGAACGATTTGTCAAACATGCTACCTTCGTTGTGGAGCGGACTTATACAGCTTCGCCTGCAAAGGTCTATCAAGCTTGGGCCGATCCGGCTGCCAAAGCAAAGTGGTTCTCAAAACCCGATATTTTCGAATTCCATGTCGGAGGACGCGAATACAGCAGAGGAGGCCCGCCAGAGGGTCCCATCTTTACCTTTGACGCATGCTACCAAGAAATTGTGCCGGAAGAGCGCATCGTCTATAGCTACTCCCTGGATTCGGACGACATTCGTATGTCCGTTTCACTCACAACAGTCGAATTCATCCCGACCGAGGGCGGCACAAAGCTGGTCTTCACCGAGCAAGGGGCATTTTTCGACGGGTATGATACGCCGGAAGTGCGTGAGCATGGAACGAATGAAATGCTTGATACACTTGGCAAAACACTCGAATAGGAGGTATACCCATGAAATCTACTATGGGTGAGAACGAAATTATATCTTCGCGAGAATTCGATTTTCCGCGTGTGCAGGTCTTTGAAGCCTGGACCAATCCGGATCAGTTGGCATGTTGGTGGGGACCGAATGGATTCACCAATACCTTTCATGAATTCGATTTAAGGCCGGGTGGTACATGGCGGTATGTCATGCATGGGCCGGATGGTGTGGACTATCCCAACCATAACGTTTTTGAGGAAATCTTGCCGTTGGAGCGAATCAAACTCAGGCATTTGTCAGGCCACGAATTTCAGTTGACGGCTACTTTCGAGGAACTGGGCGACCGTACAAGGGTCATTTTTCGCCAGCTATTCATGAAAGCGGCGGAGTTCGAAGAAGCTAAGCAATACTGCGTCGTGGCCAATGAACAAAACTTAGATCGGCTGAACGCTGTGCTGGAAGAATGAATGGTGTAGATTTTGAGAATATGCAGAAGGTATTTCTTTTCCCCAACAACCGAAAGTAGTTATTACCAGAATACGTCGATGAACATGTTAACCCCCACTGATCAACGAAGAATCAGTGGGGGTCTTGTATCTTGAGAAGAGGAAATCGACACCTTCTCGCATAATTACATTTGAAGACAGAGCCAGCTAGAAGGATTATCCATTAGGTTCCTATTACTCTTTTCGACTTACAAACTCATTCGGAACATCTTCGCCATCCGGGTTATTATTTTTAATTTGGCTAAGACGTCCATTGCGATACTCCCCACCATGTACTTTGTTCTGCCGCTGATCATTATTATCCGTATGATCATGCTGATTATGATTATAGTTGTTGTTATTTGCCATTTCACATTCCACCTTTTTTCTAAGCTGTACAATATAGAATGTGTATTGAGATCGGATTTATGCAGAAAAGGGATGGGAGAGTTGCTGACAAGGCAGCTGCGTATTGATACGGAACCATGCAGTGAAACGGGAAGAGGACAAATCAGCCGCATCATTAGAGGCACCCAAACAAGAGAAGCAAATAAGGAACGCAAACAGATTCGACTTCTTTCACAGAATACGGATAATGGAACAGGTTGGTCATTAGGAACGGCTGCTTTTTGTTAAAACTTACGGCCAGTATAGTTTAGTTAATAACGAATCTTTACCAGTCATGATCTCCAACATTTTGGTATTCTATGTGATAGAACATTTTATCGCGGAGCTTTATTAAAGGGGGATGAAAGATACGATGGAGCACTCTGTAGTTATGCAAGCAGAACGAATTACAGGCGATTTTCTGCTAGAACAACCGAAAATGTCATACCAGATCATAGGTAAAGGTATCGTAAATCAGGTTTGCGTAGTGGAAACAGAGAGTCATAAAGTCGTCGTCCGCATGAACGATAAAGATACATTTTCAAGCTTTATCAAAGAAAAATGGTGTATCGAGCAAGCAGCCGCAGTTGGCATTCCTGGGCCTGAGGTGTTGTCCATTGGTATCGTTGATGAAACAGCATATATGATTCAAACATTTATACATGGCGACAACGGATTAGACAGTACGGTATCCAAGTCCGAAGTTTGGAGGCAGCTTGGCGAATATGCCAAGCTTATTCATTCGATTCAAGTGAAAGGTTTTGGAGGGAATCTGATTGATCCAGTCCATGGTGAGTTTCAGTCACCTTCTCATGCAGGATCAGATGGCAGTTGGCACGGGTACGTGCAGTATAATATCAATAGTTTGACAGAGCATGATCGCTTGATTAAGCTTGGCGTAATTTCGCAGGTGGAATCGCAGAGAGTGAGAAAGCTGTTCGAGAATTTGAAGAAAGAAACGTTCCGCTTCGGTTTAAATCATGGAGATATCTCTTTAAAGAATACGATGGTCAATCAGGCAAACCAAGTTATATTGCTGGATTGGGGCAATGCAGAAGTAAGCGCGGTACCGCATGCAACTGTTACTCAATTGATGCAGTACCAAATATTAGGACTAGAAGAAGGCCCGAATATTAAGGAATTCAAAGCGTTTTTAGACGGGTACGGGATACGTGAACAAGACCTTGATGACATGAGGCATTTGCTGCTATTAAGGGCTTTCGATAACCTCAGGTGGGCTATCGATCAAAGTCCTGATCTGATCGAGCCCTATGCTGCGTTTGCGAAACAAGTCGTTGACATGATTTTGGATTAGCAGAAATTGATCCGTGTTTCTGTGTCTCAATTCAGTTTACGAAACATGCGATTTCATTTGATATTCGCTTGACCTTTATGCTTTAGGCTTTTAGAGGAAAAAAGCATAAAGGAGGAGCACATGAAGCGAAAATGGATCGCCGGATTATTATCCGGCATACTGATCAGCAGCAGTTTTTTTGAGCTTACGCTTGCAAGCACTCCGGCCTATGCCGCCCCATCGGGAGCGATGCCGGTGTTGATCTCGGAGATTTATCCCGATGACCGGTCGAATCAGCAAACGATCGAGGGGGCAGGCGGAGCCGATCTGTTCGAATATGTTGAGCTCTACAATCATTCGGGGGCGCCGATCTCGTTTAACGACGAGTTCAACATTCGTTACGACTACAATACGGGTATGAAGACGTTAACGGTGACCGACACGGTTTACGGCAATCCGGATGGGGCGGTCATCCCAGCGGACAGCCCGGCCGTGCTCTGGGTAGAACGCACAAGCTCGTCCATAACCGGGGCAGCCGCAGCCTTGAAGGAATCCGATTTCCGCCTGTACCACTCGGTTCCCGACCACGTGCCGGTATTCAAGCTTCGGGGGCAGGACGGCCTCAACAACACAGACCGCGGCTTATACATAACCCGAAAAGGCGATGACGCCGATGTAATCAGCGGCTTCTATTATACCGCCGAAGATGTCGGTGACGGCAAGAGCGTGCATCTCCAGCCTCCTAATGGCGGCTTGGACATGATCCCTTATGCCAGGGAAGCCTTGCCTTCCGCTGGAATCATCGACCCGGGGCAGCTATTGCCGCCTGACAATCACGTCCCGGAAATCAGACACACGCCCGTCGCCTCGGACGAACGGACGCAGCCGCTGACCGTAAGCTCAAGCGTCTATGACGCCGACGGAGATGCGCTAGAAGTTAAGCTGTATTATAAAACGGCCGTCAATAGCCCCTACAGCATGATCGACATGATCGATCGCGGGGGGAACCAATTCGATGCCGTCATTCCGGCCGATCAGCTGACCGGCGATAAGCTGCACTATTATATAGAGGCAGCAGATGGGCTTCAGCGGTCGAGATCCAGCGAGTATGAAACGGCGTTAACCGGAGGAACCGCCGGCGGGGACGTTCCGCGTATCCTAATCACTGAGATTCTTCCGAACCCGGCCGGGGATTACCGCTGGGGTAGCGGCAACCAGTATGAATACGTCGAAATCTACAATAATTCGGATCAGATATTGGATCTCAAGGATTACACGCTTTCGTACCTATATCCGGGTACAACAGCGCCTAAGCATTGGACGATACCGGACCATACCTCGATCGAACCATACAGCGCTGCCGTGATCTGGTTCGCGAAGGAAGCGGTTGCGAACGGAAAGGGATATACCACGACGGGCGACTTTAATCTGCATTTTAACAGCACGCTGAAGGATAATGACATCATTTTCTACGATAATTCGAAAGCATCGGATTTCAATCTTCCGAATTCGCTGCATCGCGGGATTGCCTTGTCCGCGCCGGGACAGGCCAATTCGTACATCGTGCAGGCCTGGTACGATCCGAGCACGCCGGACAGCCCGGACAGACTGGTCAACGACGTCCGCAATGCGGTCGTACGATATGCTTACCCCGATGCAGGAACAACCATGAGAAGATTGGATAACCGGATGTACGCCAATCCCGGCAGCATTGATCCCGGTCAGGTGCCGCCTGTGGCAGGCGTCGACATGATCGCTCCAGTACTGCAGCATGAGCAGACCGCCTATAATATGGGCAAGAGCCAGGCTTATCCGATTTCCGTGATCAGCGATGAGCCTCTTGCTTCCGTAGAAGTACTGATTGGAGCGGCTACCGAGGAGCCGACGGTGTTTACGGACAAGCATGCGCTTACGCTTGCATCCCAGGATAACGGCCGTTACGTCTACCAAGGCTCGATCACGCTAAATGAGATCGGCGTTTATCGTTATATCATCGATGCGGCCGACGACAGTGGCAACCGCACGCGGGTACCCTATAATTCCAGGGGGGGCCTCCTAACGGTTAACAAAGAAAGCACGGGAACGGAACTGCCGGATCCGGGCCTATCCTTGGCAAACGGCAGCATGCTCAGCGGGAAGGCATTCTTCTACGCATACGGCTCCCGGGCCGAGGATGATATCGAAATCCGCTTTGACGGCAATCCGCTGCCGCTTCGCAAGGCGCTGCCAGGTAAGGTGCAGCTGGGCATGCAGACCCGTGGCATCGATCAGATTTACCAAGCGTCGGCAAGCGCGCTGGACGCAAGCGGGGAGACGGTATTTTTCGGACGCATCCTGCCCAAATACATGGACGGCGCCTGGTCGATGTTCGACATGACTCCAGAGCTTTTCGTGACCGGTACAACCGTTTCCGTGCATACCGGGAATGAGAATGCGCCGTATCAAGTCAAAGATCACGACAAAGTATTCGGCAAGAACAACCATGACGATTTCGAAGTGATGAATCTTCATCTCGTGCTGCCGGACAGCTCTGTGGTCAAACCGGACAAGGTGCTGAACTACCTGGGCAACCTCGGGCAATCGACAGTGGATTACCGGGAGGATACGTATTACGGATTCGGGGACGCAGATTACGGCAGCAATCCGAACAAGCCCATGATCAGCGATTTTCATTTTCCGATTCCGCAGGACAAGTTCACGGCGAGATATTCCGAGCTCGACACCGATTCGGTAGAGGACGGGATATATTCCCTTAGCATGTTGATGAACGGACAAGACTTCCAATCTATCGACGTGACGGTAGATAATACGGCTCCCGAGATTGAGGGAATAACGTATGGGGAAGGGCAGCTGTTGGCGGATGCCATGCAGCTCAAAGGGCCTTTCACACTGGATGTGGTCGCTTTGGACAATTTGACCGGCGTAACCGACATTACGGCGGAGCTTGATGGCGAGCCGATCAAGTTTCCTTACGAAACGTCTTCTACGCAGCTTGCGCCTGGCGAGCATATTCTGAAAGTGACCGTTCATGACGGCGCCGGCAACTCGGCGGATATCTCTCGTACTTTCATGATTGAAGACGAGAAGCCTCTTCTTCCGGGCGAAGTTTCCCCAGCCGATTTCGCGGAGAATGTAAATTTGAATCCGAGCCTGAGAGCGCGACTCAGCGATCCGAGCGGAGATTCGATGGACGTTCGCTTCTTGGAAGGGGATAAATACGATTTTGCCCGCGAAGACGGGATCGAAGGCCACATCAACGTTGCAGACCGGGAGCCGCCGCTTGTGCTGGAGCCGGACGGCGAGAAGGGGATCGGCAAGGAGGATGCAGACAAAATTGCATACCCGGACGGTGAGTACCTTATCACGGATACGGATTCCGGATTCCCTTATCATCGATTCGAAGTCCAGCTGGACGAAGCGTGGTCGCAGCGAGATGCGGTAGAGCTGCACTGGCAAGGGCGCACACTTCCGGGGCGCATCGTGACGCTGTATGCTTGGGATTATGAGACCGGCAAGTGGACGGGGCTGGAGTCGGCCACCGGCAACGAAACGGAATCCGATATCACGCTGTCTGCCGAAGTGGAGCCAAACCGTTTCGTACGAAACGGTAAAATTCAGGCCATGGTCCAAGATGAAGTGAAGAGCGCGAACGCGCCGTTCAACATTTTATGGTTTACGGACACGCAGTATTATGCGGAGTCGTACCCGGACATTTTCGATAAGCTGGGCGATTGGATCACGGAAGAATACAAGAAGGGTTTGTTCAGTTATGTGATTCATACCGGCGACATTGTGAACGTGGCCGACGACGAGAAGCAGTGGGCGGTAGCCGATCGCAACCTAAAGAAGCTGGACGAAGCAGGAGTACCGTATGGCGTGCTTGCGGGCAATCACGACGTCATCATTGACGGTGTGGATTACTCCTACTACGGAAAGTATGTCGGGGCTGACCGGTACAAGAACAATCCGTGGTATGGCGGCGAAATGGATAACAACCGCAACCATTACGACCTTTATTCGTTTGGAGGCCATGACTTTATTTTCCTGTATATCGGCTTTGGACTGGAGGATACGCCGGAAACGATTGCTTGGGCCAACGAGGCGCTGAAGAAGCATGCGGACCGCATCGCGATCGTGGGCATGCACGCTTATCTGGAGAGCAACGGCACTCTGTCCAATATGGCGCAGAGCGTTTTTGACCAGGTCATTGCACCGAACAAAAACGTGCAGCTCGTGCTGAGCGGACATTATCATGCTGCCAACCGGGTCGTGAAGACGGTGACACATCCGGATGGATCGTCAAGACAGGTCATCGAAATGCTGGCGGACTATCAGGGAGGACCGAACGGAGGAAACGGTTATCTGCGTCTGCTGAAGTTCGATCCAACCTCCGGAACGCTGGATGTGGATACGTATTCGCCTTACTTAGACGACTATAATTTCTTTGACGACGCAATCGAGGATTTTACTGAGCCGTTTGCGTTCAGGGACATTCAAAAACGGGTGGCAACCGATTATTTTGCGGTCAACGTGTACAAAGACACGCTGATCGGCGAGCAAAAAGAGGTGAAGTCCGGAGAAATCGCCTCTGCCGCATGGGATGGACGAAAAGTCGGTGAGACGTATTACTGGTATATGGATATTACCGATGAATTCGGCGCCAAGCGGCTTAGCCAAATCTATCGCTTTACGACCTCAAAGAAAACCTCTCCTCCGGGCGGCGGGAATGACGGAGGAGGAAACGATGGCGGAGGCAATAACGGCAACAATGGAAATAACGGAAACAACGGAAATAATGGTGGCAGCAGCAATCAACCGGGCCAAGGCAAGCCTGGGGGTACGCCGCCGACTACGGGTCCTTCCAAACCGGGAACGATTACGGTCGGAGTCACCATAAGTGGTCAGAGGGCTCAGGCATCAGTCAGCGATTCGGATCTGAGCACTGTCTTCGAAAGCGTCGCTGCTGACCGGAGAGGGATCAAGACCGTAACCATTCAAATGGACGATAATGCCCGTTCGTTCAACGGCGAATTTGTCATCCAGATCCCGTCGGCTTACTTGAACAGAAATCACGCACAGGAGCGGATCGAGATCGTGACCCCGCAGGCAACCGTGAAGCTGCCTTCCGATATGCTGAACCAACTGCCGGAAGCAGGGCAGTTCACGGGCCTCGTGATTCGGCCGGGCAACCGCAGTGGACTTTCCGCGGACCGACTTGCCGGGATCGGGAACCGACCGGTCGTGGAGCTGCTTCTGCAGATCGACGGCAAGATGGTGGAATGGACGGGAAGCGGAACGAATGTAAGGCTATCGCTCCATTACGATGCGGAGGCGGCCGAACGCTCGGACCAGCTGGTTGCGTGGGAAGTCGATGCAACAGGATCGGTACCCGCCATGATGAACGGATATTACGATACCGGGCTTCGCGCCGTGACCTTCGATACGAACAAGCTCGGGACCTATGCAATCGCCTACGCGCAGGTGTCCTATCGGGATGTGGAGCCGAGCAGCTGGTATGCAGACGCCGTACATTTCCTCTCAGCCCGAGATATTGTAAAGGGTGCAGGGGGAGGGCGATTCCTCCCGCAGGAGGAGATCAGCCGGGCCGACTTCCTGGTCATGGCCATGAACGCCTTCGGCATGAAACCAGGGAACGCGGAGGACGACGGTAATTTTGCCGATGCGGGCAGCCGGTACTACACGCCGTATTTGTCTGAGGCGAAGAAGCTTGGGCTGGTCCATGGGACGGGAGATAACCGGTTTAGGCCGGAGGACTCCATCACGCGTCAGGATATGGTCGTCATGCTCCATGCGATGATGGAATCGGCCGGGAACGAGCTGCCGGGCGGAGGGAATGGCATCGATCACTATTCCGATACGAAGGACGTATCCGGTTATGCGCGGGAAGCGATGGACATCATGCTGGATACCGGATTGATTAAAGGCACCGGTGGAGGCAAGCTGTCTCCGAAGGCTGTTACCAATCGGGCCATGGCAGCAGAACTGATGTACAACTACCTGGTGAAAATCCGGGAGACATCGTAAAAATGAGAATCAAGCAAGCAGATATCATTTAAGCGTACTCACATCATTAGAGCGGGAGAAGCCTCCCGCTCTTTTAATTGCGCGGATGTGTGGTGCAGATATGTAGTCGATTAGATTATCTAATGCAACAGATTTATGGCATGTCATTTTTGATCAAGATGGTAAAATATGATTCATTTTTAGGATCGAATCAGATATGGATCAACAATATCATTATTGGTGATTTACGAGTGGGAGAATTTGGGCTTAACATAACATGAGATCCATTTTTTAAAATGAACCATGTCTGACTATGTCTTACAATGGACAAATATAAAACATTTCAATTAAAAGTGCCAGGTAACCACTGCAGCCCCTACGAATCCAATTCATACGAGCCCTTCATAAAAATATTTTTCAGGTTTAAAACGCAAATAAGCTGACGCCACCTGATGGCTCAGCTTATTTCGTAATAAGCAATGTGCGCCGATTTTCGAATAACGGATGAACAAGAAAAAGGATGTTTTCAAACTCCCGGTGATCTGTTATAACGGCAGGAGAATTGATTATCGTTCCGAAAGGAAATAACTTAGGTTTTTTTTGATGATCAAACGAAGGGAGGCTAACGACAGTAGAACCATTCAATATTTCCCCAGTTTCAATATTTCTTATAATGCTTTTATAAAAAACTCATACATATGAAAGCGCTTTACTGATTTGTGTTGATTCTAGTACAACCAATTAAAGGATGGAGGGGTCCAATGAAGCGAATTCCGATGATGATGCAATTGGCATTGATCCTATTTTGCATCATGGCCATTCCGATGGCAATTTTAACCTGGTACAGCAGCTCTCAGATTCTACGGAATTCGGAGCATGCCTTCGCGGAAACTTCGCTTGCAGAACTAAATGCCAATCGCGAGCTAAACGAGAACGCTCTTAACAATTTGTCACAGAATACGGTACGCCTTGGCGGCACTGATATCTTTGATCGAATCCGCCCGTTTAAGTCCCTTGCCGGGCTCAAGAAGGATTATATGAATGTGAGCAAGGCGATGGCGGTGCTCAAGGAATTGTTAAATCTGAATCAGAGCGTCGATGGGGTCTATTCGTCTTTCTTTTACCTCGACGATGCGAATTACGTGATTTCAACGGATAAAGGCATTACGAGTTTGGACAAATATGAATCCATCGACTGGCTGAACGAGGCGCTTCTTGAGCAAAAAGGGATCCGCGGCGTGTGGTATCCGCGCAGGCTTGATTCGGGAGTGAACGTAATATCGTTTGCGCTGCCTCTAAACCGTCTTTCAACCGCTACTCGCGGAACGATTGTGGTCAATTTGAAGGAGCGTCAAATCGAGCAGTATTTGCGATCAACGAAATCGGGGAAGCAAGGCTATTTGCTCATGAAGCCAAGCGGTGCCATAATCTCCCATCATGACAAGAATTTGTTGCTCAAGAACGCCTATGAGGAGGCGTTTATTACCGAAATCGCCAGGCAAGAATTGTCTGAAGGCTACATGTTTCGGGAGCTCAGCGGTGAACGATTGCTGTACGCGTGGTCCCGTTCGAACGAATTCGGTTGGACGAACGTGAGTATATACTCGGTCGACGAACTGATGAACAAACCCCACTCTTTGCAGAGAGGTATCATCTTGCTTACGATTGTTATTATTTTTGCGGGATCCATACTGACCGTATTTATTGCAACATGGTTGTCCAAGCCGGCCAGAGAATTGGTCCGAACGATTCGCGGACGCGTCAATCCAGGGGTACAGGATAAAAATGAGCTTGTATTCCTCGAGGCGGCCTTCAGACGAATGCAAGAAGAGGAGGAAGGACTTTATAAGCTGCTCAGCATCCGCGAGCAGGATGCCCAGAGCCACGCCATTCATAGTTTGCTGCGGGGGGAAGTGACGCCTCAGGCCGAAGAAATCTTCCCGGCTTCGCACTTTCTTGTTGCCGTCGTTTCTATTGATGGCTATCGAAAGTATATCAGTCGGAACAATCCGGAAACTCGCAGCTACCATCGCTACCTGCTTCTCTCGACGTGTGATCATTTGTTTCCGGAAGAGGTTTATGCGCGCTGCGTCTATCATGGTGACGGTCACTTTGTAATTCTGATCAACTACAGACAGGGGGAAGATGACAACCATAGAATCGGCATTCATAACGCTCTGAATAGGATGAGGAACACTGCGGACGAATTGCTGGAGTACTCCGTAACGATCGGCGTAAGCAGTCCGGCAGATTCGATCCGTCTGGTCTCCGATCGACTGGGGGAGGCCTTGGAAGCGATCAAGCAGCGAATGATCGCCGGCAGCGGCGGCATCACATACTGGAGGGAGGAGGAAGCACGGGACAAGAAATATATCTATCCTGCTAACAGTGAAAGGCGAATTCTCAACTTCCTCGGACATGGCGATCTGGACAATATTATCGAAGAATTGAGAATCATTCGTGACGAAATCCGTTCTGCCGAATACGTGTCCTACGATAATATCTTGTTCATCTATCATCAATTGGTTGGCGTGACCATTAAACACCTTAGAGAGAATAATGTCAGCACAGCGCGGATATTCACGAGGCGGGGGAACATTTACGCTGCCTTGGCTTCTTTTGATACGCTTGATGAGCTTGAAGAATATGTTATTGGATTTTACAGCGAGATTGTTCATTACCTTACGCGCTCGCCGGGCGCATCCAACAGATACGCCGAGCGAATTATTCATTATTTGAATGAGCACTACCGTGAAGAAATCGTATTTGAAGAGATGGCTAAAGAAATCGGAATCAGTTACTCCTACATGCGAAAAATTGTCTATGAACAAACGGGGAAAAGTATATCAGACTATCTCAACTTGCTGAGAATCGAGAAGGCAAAAGAGCTGCTTCTGAACAGTAACCTGTCAATCGCGCAGATTGCATCCGAGGTAGGCTGCATGAATGTACGAAGCTTCAATCGTCTGTTCCGAAAATTTGAAGGGATGCCGCCGAGCAGCTATAAGATGCAGAGGTCCAGAACATCGTGAAGGCTCAACCAATCCAATTTCACAGGTATAGCGAAGCGATATATATCGCAACATTTGATTCGATTAGTCAATACTGATTCTTGCACTCACTTGAATATCGAATCGGCTAAATATGGAATCAATCATGACGGAAATGTATCAATATTCGGCGTTTACCTGCGGACCATCGGGGCGATATGATAAGTCCAACCTCGAGGTCACCGAACTAGGGAACCGAGTCGGGGAGATCGTGAATGGAGGAGGTGAGATTTTGAAAGGTCTAGTCACTGCATCCAAAAATGAAACCGCTTCAATCTCCTTAACAGATAAGAAACTGGGGGTTCTCTATTATCTTCGTCGGGATTGGCAGCTCTACTTCCTGCTCCTCATTCCTCTATCGTTTGTGTTGGTGTTTAAGTACGCGCCGATGAGCGGTCTCGTGCTTGCATTTAAGGATTTTAAGATTGCCAAGGGATTCTGGGGCAGCGAATGGGTCGGATTTGAAGTGTTTCAAGACATATTCGCAAAATCCGAATTCAGTCGCGCAATTCGCAACACGCTTCTGCTGAATGTATCGGACCTCTTATTTAGCTTTACAATGCCGATTGTGCTCTCATTATTACTTAATGAGGTCAAGAATGTTCTATTCAAGCGCGTAAATCAGACCCTGCTCTATTTGCCGCACTTTCTGTCCTGGGTCATTATCGGCGCAATCGCCTATCAACTATTGGGTGAAGGAACCGGTATGATCAATAATCTGATCGCGCATCTGGGTGGGACGCGCATCCCGTTCCTTCAAGAAGACGTCAATTGGCTGATCAGTTATGTCTTCATTGGCGTATGGCAGAGCATGGGGTGGGGGACGATCATCTATCTGGCCGCAATAAGCGGCATTAACCCAGAGTTGTATGAAGCGGCGGTCGTGGATGGTGCAGGCCGGTGGCGGAAAATGTGGAACATTACCCTGCCCTCGATCCGAGTAACGATCGTGACATTGCTGATTTTGAACTTGGGCCACGTGATGGCAGGTTCCTTTGAGCGTGTCTTTGCCTTAGCGAATAAAGCCACTACGGAGTTCACTACAACCATTCCCGTTTTGGTATATCGCTGGGGCATTGAAGGCGGGAACTTCAGCCGAGCAACCGCTCTCGGGTTGTTCCAGGCTGTCGTGGGGCTCGTCCTTATATTAATTGCTGATCGGGTTGCCAAGAAACTGGGCGAAGACGGTGTCATTTAGAAAGGAGGGAAGCGATGAAAACAACCGTTAGCAGCTATGCCGTTCGCCGTACCAGGAAACTGGACATATGGGATATCCTGATCCGTCTCTTTCTTGTTGCTGCCTCACTTGCTTGTTTGCTTCCATTCGTTCATGTCGTTGCAAAATCTTTAAGCGAAGACGCTTACGTCATTGCTAACAAGGTGTTTCTCTGGCCAGCGGGTTTCACTCTGGAGGCCTACGGCAAAGTTTTCGCTGATCAGAGTATCCTGAGGTCTCTTTATGTAAGCGTTGTTATTACGGTGCTGTTCACCATGATCGGCATGATCGTCACCATTTGTGCGGCATACCCGCTATCGCGAAAGCAGCTTAAGGGCCGTTCTTTTTTTACCTTCGTTTTTATGTTTACGATGTTTTTTGGCGGCGGCATGATTCCCGAATATATGCTGATCAACAGCCTGGGGATGCTCGATACGATATGGTCCCTCATCTTGCCGCTGTCCTTTAGCGCGTTCAACCTGCTGATATTGAGAACTTCGATCTCCAGCAATATTCCGGTCAGCCTGGAAGAGTCAGCTCGGATGGATGGGGCGGGGCATTTCCGGATCCTGTTCAGCATCGTACTGCCGCTCTCAAAGCCGATTCTGGCGACACTTTCCCTTTTTTACGCGGTCGGACGCTGGAACGCTTATCAGGATGCCCTATTCTACATTAAGCATAATGTCGATCTGAGGCCCTTGCAGTTGAAACTGTATTACTTGGTTGTTCAGGCAAGCGAGAGCTTTCAACTTGAGATGACGCAAGTCTCGCTGAGCAATCCGGAAGTACTGAAAGCAGCATGTGTTGTATTTGCGACATTGCCGATCATTTGCGTCTATCCGTTCATTCAGAAGTATTTTGTCCAGGGAGTCATGCTTGGGGCTATCAAGGAATAGTGCTCGAGATGCTTTTGCAGCGATAGGATGAGATTTAAAAAGGGGGATATACGATGAGCAAACGGAAAATCATGTCTATGTTCATGGCTTTACTATTCATTGCCGGTCTTATGGCCGGCTGTACGGGGAATAGCACCAATAGCTCGAAGGAGCCTTCTCCATCGGATGAGGGTACCACCCCAAACCAAAACGCCGCAGGCGGCTATCCCGATTATTCGCAAGGTTTCCCGGAACGAGTTACCATGGAAATTCCCGTGTATGAGCGTGCATTCGAAGGCTGGAACGTAACCGATAACTATTACACGCGCTGGATTCAGAAGGAATTCGGCGACAAATATAATATCGAAGTGAAGTTCACCCCGATCGCCCGCACAAACGAAGTTACGAATTATCAGCAGCTGCTCGCAGCTGGCAAGGCGCCGGATATCATTTTCCACTATGACATGCCACAGGCGCTTGCTTACTACGGAGAAGGTGTTATGCAGGAGTTGGACTGGAAAGAGATTGAACACTATGCGCCAACCTATTGGAGCAATATGAGCGAGACGATTCAGCAATATGGCGTCGTTGATGGAAAAAATACATTTGTCTTCGGTAAGCGTCCGGACTTAAACAACTATGGCAACTTTGTTAATATCATTCGTAAAGACTGGGTGGAGAAAGTGGGGATGAAGGTCGAGGACTTGACCTCGCTCGAGAAGTACAATGAAATGCTCATGAAATGGAAGGAAGCAGGAATCGGCGTTGCCGGGGCCGGTCTGACACGAAATGTGTTCAACTACAGCTATGGCTTCCGGGATTGGCCGACCGACCCGAAGGTCCACGCACTTTATGCAGATCTATCTGTTGCGGACTTTACGACCTCGGCTACCGAAGGATGGTTGCGTAACTTAAGTTATCAATATCATAACGGACTTATTGACAAAGAGTTCTATCTTCGCGACGATGATAACAAGCTCAAGGCCGAGTTTGTTGCGGGCAATACAGGCACGTACGGACTTTACATTACCAACAACACCGACGTGTTTGCAGCTACACTGAAGAACAATCCGGGAGCTGAATTTGCCGTCATTCCTCCAGGGACTGGCGTGCCGGAGGGCAATGTGCCGCAAGGCCGCGCCGACTGGACGTTTGGCTTGATCATGGGCATCAACCATGCATCAACGGCGGAGGAGCGCGCAGCCGTATGGATGTACCTCGAGTGGATGAGCCAACCGGAGAACCTGATGTTCCTGCAGAACGGAGTAGAAGGGGAAAACTATACGCTTGATTCCGATGGCCTGCCGGTAAAAGACCCGGATTTCAAGGGCGAATCCGTACTATCCCAGAACAATAACAAGGACTATTGGGCGCTTATTACGGAAGCGCCTACATTTGAAACGCCTGAACTCACGCTTAAAGCCAACAAAAACAACTGGACGCCTGCCGGTTACGAGCAAATTGTCGAAGACATGATAAAATATCGGCAAGAAATAAAGCCGTATCAGATCCAGGACCCGCTGTTCACCGTAGTTCTTGAGAAAGTAAACGAGTATAAGGCAGATTTAAACAACCTCTTCCAGGAGCTGTATCTGGACATTGTCCTTGCGCCGGAAGACCAGTTTGATGCGAAGTACGAAGCGGCCAAGCAGAAATTCCTCGATGCCGGCTATCAAGAAATCTTGGACGAGAAGCAAGAAGCGATTGATGCCGGCCAATTCCGGTAATCGCGATAATCCTAACTAAAACTTAGGGGCTCCTGCCGTAAGCGGGGGCTCTACATAAAATGGAGGGTATGATGAAGCTGAAAATGGATATCACTTCGGAAGATTTAAAGCAAGCCGCGAAGCGCGTTGCCACCTATACGTTCGGGATGGATTTGACATGGGACTGGCCGGGCGGTGTCGCATTTTATGGCGTCAGCCGTATGTTCGACGTGACTGGCGAGCATTTCTACCTGGAACGGATGATCGATTGGGTCGAGGAATACATGGAAGCGGGCCTGCCAGAAGGATGGACCGTGAATAGCTGCGCGATGGGGCACATGCTGCTTACCCTTTATGAACAGACGAAGGAACAAAAATACCTGGATATCATTTTAAGTAAAATCGATTATCTGGAACATCATGCTTTGCGGTTCGGAGACCGGGTGCTTCAGCATACGGTGTCGGCTAACAATGATTTTCCCGAGCAGTGCTGGGCGGATACCCTGTTCATGGCGGCATACTTTGAGCTTCGGGTCGGCGTGCTGCTAGGGAAGAAGACGCTCATTGACGACGCCTTGCATCAATTCGAGCGGCATATTCATTACCTGCAAGACGAGAATTCCGGTCTATGGTATCACGGCTACAACCACGTTAATGAGGATCATATGTCCGGTATCCATTGGGCGAGGGCCAACGCGTGGGCGGCCTATACGATGTCGCGTGCAGCAAGGGGGCTGCCGGAAGGCTATCTTTATCCTCCAATGATGCACATATGGAGCTCTTTACGCGATCAGCTCGCGGCGATCAAAAGGCTGCAGAAAGAGGACGGCTTGTGGGGCACGGTGCTCGATTACCCGGAAGCCTACGGCGAAGTATCGGCGACAGCGGGTATTGCGGCAGCGATGGTGATGCAGGGCAATCCGCTTCATGCGAAGCATGTCCGGAAAGCATTAGACGGCGTCCTTGCCAATATTGCTGACAACGGGCGGGTCTTGAACGTGTCCGGGGGAACGGCTGTCATGAACGACATTGAAGGATATCTCGGTATTGACCGAAAGTGGGCACAAGGATGGGGACAAGGATTGACACTTGCGTTCCTGGCTGCGGTCATCCAAGTTGTCGAATCGCAAGAAAAATCGCAAGCATAACATCGGTAGCGATCCAATCGTTTAAACGTCGAAGAAGTCGGGAGGCAGATGGACACTCAATGCAAAATTCAAAAAATACCGAATCTTTGTACGGATATCTGATCGTTCATTTTACCGGTGAGCAGGAGGACGGCGAGCAAATTTATTTCGCTCTGAGCCAAGACGGACTCCATTGGAAGGATCTGAACCGGAACCAACCTGTCTTGCGATCTGTTGTTGGGGAACAGGGAGTTCGTGATCCCTTTATACTTCGGAGCGTGGACGACAGTTGTTTCTATTTGCTTGCAACCGACCTTAGTATTTATCATCGCGGCGGTTGGCAGAATTCCCAGGCCACGATAACCGGCAGCCGCTCGCTGATCATCTGGGAATCACCGGATTTGGTGCACTGGTCTGAACCGCGCATGGTAGAGCTGGCTCCCGAGGAGGCGGGCTGCGCTTGGGCACCGGAAGCGATTTATGATGAGGAAGAAGGCGATTATCTGATATTCTGGGCTTCCAGCCGGGACGCTCGCGCCGGTGATGGCCGCGGGATGCATATTTATTGCTGCAAAACGCAGGATTTCCGTACGTTTACGCCGGCCGAGCTTTATATAACCCGCGGTGAACAACGTACGATTATCGACACAACGATGATTAAAGCCGGCGACAAGTATTTCCGTGCTTCCTGCGACGGGCAGATTACCATCGAGACAAGTGACCGACTAATGGGAGATTGGAAAGTGATTTCGACGCTAGAGTCACTCGGGCTTACGCTGACGGGAAAGGATGTCGAAGGTCCGGAGTTTTTTAAATTCAATGGCGAGGAAAAATGGGGGCTACTCGTTGACCAATATTCAACTAGCGGAGGATATTTGCCAATCATAACGACGGACATCGGCGAGCCGACAGGAGCATGCTGGAGGAAGCCTGAACCGGAAGAATATGATTTCGGCATCCTAAAAAAACGTCACGGTTCCATTCTGCCGATTACCAAATCCGAATATGAAGCTATCCAGTCCAAATGGGGATCCCAGCAGTAAGCGAGGTCTATAAGTTCTTTCCCGAATCATAATTTACTACAATTTGGAATTATGATACCCTATGTGAAAGGAGATGTACGAAAGGAGCATGGACCGAAATGGGAGATATCCTTTAATGGTTAAGGAGTTGAATGGATTTGTTGATCCCTTTTTGATTGAAGGGGTCATTTGGCCATTTTCAGTTAAACCATTATAGGATCGCTGGGTTCATGTGCTATAAACACACCGAGCGAATGCCTTTTTTAGGGTGTTCGTTTTTTTGAATGGTGAGCATACATCTCCGTTAGCACGTTGTTCAGCGTTTTTCGCGAGGAGATGCTTTTAATGAAACGATTAATGAATAAGATCGCGATTGTTACTGGAGCTAGCCGAGAAAAGGGTATCGGTACTGCAATATGCCGAGCATTAGCCAGAGAAGGCGCAGACATTTTTTTCACGCATTGGTCAAAGTATGATCGTGGTATGAACTATTTTATGGATCATGACGCAGACTGGTCGCAACATCTTATGGAGGAGATCCGCAGCTATGGAGTAAGGTGCGAATCCATGGAATTGGATCTTTCACAATCAGAAGCACCGAGTATGCTGCTTGATGAGGTTCATGAGAAACTAGGTTCCCCATCCATTCTTGTGAATAATGCAACGCATTCCGTTGACGTAGATTTTCGTTCCATCAATGCAGATAACCTCGATGCTCATTATCGTGTGAACATTAGAGGAACGTTTCTTTTGACGGTTGAGTTTGCTCGTCATATAGAAGGAAAACATGGTGGTCGAATTATTAACATGGTATCAGGTCAAGACAAGTCGCCTCAGCCTGGGAATTTGGCATACGTAGCAACAAAGGGGGCTGTTTCTACTTTTACGAAATCCGTTGCAATTGAACTAGCGCCGCTTCACATTACGGTTAATGCCGTAGATCCTGGACCAACGGATAGTGGATGGATGAACAGTGAATTGAAAGAATACTTGTTACCAAAATTCCCGATGGGGCGAATCGGTGAACCTAAGGATGCTGCAAAGCTAATCGTTTTTTTAGCAAGTGAAGAATCCGAATGGGTTACGGGACAAATTATTCATTCAGATGGAGGGTTCTGGTGATATAACCATTGTGATTGCCAGAGCTCACAAAGGAAAGCTGCCGATCCATGGTTGACTCGGCAGCTTTGCCGCGTTATAAGAAAGCGCGGCGAACAAAAAAGGAGATAGCAAGATGGTAACCAATCAAACGATTCGTTTGGCAATCGAAGAATCTATACGATTTCTTGAATCCACTTCGCAATGGGAAACCGCCCACGGTGAGCACACCCGTCGAAAATGGGATGGAGCCTGGTGGCATATGTCTGTGCTTTATGAAATGGGAGAAGTGAGGCAGATTCCTGAGTCTGTGATCGCCAAAGCCAAACATTTACTCGAAACTCAGGTGTGGCAGACCTTCGTCATTTCCGTCGATGACCAGCCAATCTCGGAAACCGATAAGATGAAGATGGATTGCTGCCATTGCGAACTTGCCGTATTTTATAAGATTCTCATGGCGCATGGCTGTGATCTGGACAGAGAACTGCCATGGATTCGCGAATGGCTTCTAAAGCATCAGCTGCCTGACGGCGGACTGAACTGCGAGCCTGATGCTAATACATACTCCAGAAAGAGCTCTATCGTTTCTACGCTTCCTCCGCTTGAGGCGATCTTATGGCATACCGACCAGGAATATACCGAACAGGAAGCCGCATTCTTGGATGAGGGCGCCCGTTATTTAATGGAGCATCGTCTTGTATGTTCCAAGCAAACGGGGAACGTCATCGATAAGGAGTGGCTGAAGCCTTGCTTCCCGAGATTTTTCGAATACGATATATTGCGCGGCATGTCCTATTTAGCAGCATGGTCCCTGCGGAGGAACAAAGCGCTGCCGGTCGGTCTGCTTGTTGAAGGTTTGGAACGATTAAACTCCTCGATGACAGCAGAAGGCTTGCGAGTCGGCAGACAAGTCTTTGATCCGCAAGGTCCGTGGGGCGGGCAAACCTTCCCATTGTTAGAAGCAGTGAGCGGGCTTGGCGAAGTTTCGCCTTATCTAACCCGGCAATTGGACCGAGTTCTCGAACGATTGGGTCCGCAGCATGCCGACGTATAAAAACAGCCACATAGTAAAAGGCATAGGTGAGGTGCAACGAACCTGTCTATTCGTTGGGTATAGCTGGATAGTCCCTACCCCGGGAGACAATAACTTTATACATCCAAGAAGTCGCCAATCGGTGGCTGTGGCGATGCGTTTACCCCGCGATATTATGTCATGAAATACGGCGGAGCTTCAAGGCTTATCGATAACCCCGATGGGAGTAACAAAACTTGAAATCCCGTGTTATTTTATTATGGGGAATATGACTACATGATTTCAACGAATGCAGCAAAAACGTATTTCCACAGCATGGATGCTGATTTAAAGGAATTTATCGCTTATGAGCAATCCGCACATTACCCTCAATTCGAAGAGAAGGAAAAATTTTATCAATGGATGACCGAAACATTTATAAATTGAACCGCCTCTCATGGAAGTTTAATCATAAGGGGAATATCGTAAGAAAACCGGCTTGTTGTTAATATGACATAAGATGACATATTGATGGTCTATAATGAGTGGTAAATCCCGAAAGGAGTAACAAACCATGAGACGAAAAATCATTTTAGATTTAGCAGTTACATTAGATGGCTTTATTGAAGGGAAAAATGGGGAAGTAGATTGGTGCATTATGGACTCTGAGATGGGGTTTATAGATTTCTTAAATCAAATTGATACCATTTTATATGGAAGAAAAAGTTATGACTTATGGGGGCAATTCACTCCAGAAATAGATCATACGGATACTGAAAAAGAATTATGGCGAATCGTTCATAGTAAAGAAAAATATGTGTTTTCCAGGACACAGAAAGCGACCGATCATAAAGCAATATACATCAATGATCATATTATTGAAGAAGTAAATGCGTTAAAGAATAAGCCTGGCAAAGACATCTGGCTATATGGTGGAGCAAGTCTTATTACAACTTTTATTCATTTAGAGCTTGTTGATGAATTCAGATTATCTGTTCACCCTGTTGTTCTGGGAGAAGGAAAACCGTTGTTTATGGATATTAACAAAAGGTTGAATTTAAAACTGGTTAATACAAGAACGTTCTCCTCTGGCGTTGTGCAGCTAATCTATCATTCGAACGGGAAATAAGTTACCCGCGTTTCTTATTCGTACGATTACGATGTCACAAATCAGCGCCTTATATTGTTTTATGTGCAAAATGTAAAGGAGCTGAGGAATGATGAACGACTTGACATGCATCATTATTGGAGGCGGCCATGCAGGGCTATCAGCGCTCAAAGCAATAAAAGAAACGACCCGGGGCCTGGCGAACGGACGGCGGATTCGGTTTGTTTTATTGGATAAGCAGCCCGGACATGTGCGTAAAATGCTGTTGTTCCGGCCGGCCGTAGGCGAGGAAGAGATTATGATTCCCTGGATGCATTATAGTTTTTCACAAGGAGTCGAATTCGTGCAAGGTACGGTTACGTCTGTCGATAGCGGGAGGAAGCAGATTCAATATAAGGATGCAGAAGGAAATGAGGCCTGGACTCGTTATGATCTTTTAGTTGTGGCGGTCGGTAGTGTCGCTCGGCGCCCTGATCCTGATCGGGGTGGCATTTCTTTAACCGATCTGCAAACCGCAGCAGTCATCCGGGAGCGCTGGCGCGCCAATCTACGGCAAGCTGTTGGCGAGACAAATCCTAAAGAACGTAAGCGACTGATGACCGTCGCAGTTGCGGGGGCGGGCATCAGTGGCGTTGAGACATCCGCTGAGCTGGTAATTGAGATGCAGAAGGAAGCATCTTCACTAGGACTTAATTTATCCGATGTTTCCGTCTATTTGCTGAATGCAAAAGAGCGGCTGTTCCCGGAAGCGCCAGAGAAAGTTGGATACAAGCTGGAACGGACGCTCAACAAATGCGGAGTGACAGTGCTTCACAATCGTAAGGCGATCAGAGAGGAAGCGGGAATGGTGACGGTCAGCAATGGTGATCGTATGCCGGTTGGTCTGTGCATATGGACGATTGGTCTGATTCCGAATCCGCAGCTTCGCAGTATGGGCTTGCCACTAACTCCGGACGGTCAAGTGCTGGTGGATGGATCTTATCGCGTTCAAGGGGCACCGGGTGTATACAGCATCGGCGACTGTACGAGAATCGTCGATCCGAGAAACGGCAAAGCAGATCAAATGACGTGCAAAGAAGGCGGGCTACAGGGGGATCGACTGGGGAAAATTGTCTTGGCCGATTTGGAGGGACGCCCCGCCCCGATTCACAAGAAGGTTCCCTTGGATTTCTTCTGCATTGGACTTGGGGAAAACCGCGGATTGGTGTGGGGACGCAAACAAGGGTTTAATATGATCATAACGGGAAAGCTCGCGTGGAAATTCAGGAATATTGCATGGAAAGCAGGCAGTAAACTTCTATAGAAACAAGGAAGAGATCTAGCTTGCAGCTAAGAGAAGGTGAGACGCCGAATGGAAGAACTGTACGATCAATATAAAGCGCTGTTATTCACGCTGGCCTATCAGTTAACTGGATCTGCGGCAGACGCGGAAGATGCGGTGCAGGACGTGTTTGTTAAGGCGTACGACGTACATCCCGAACGTCTTGCAGAGCCAAAGGCGTATTTATGCAAAATGGTAACCAACCATTGCCTCAATCAACTAAAATCGGCGCGGACGAAGCGGGAAATATACGTTGGTCCGTGGCTCCCCGAACCGATTCGGACGCCTGAGGCGGATACGATCGAGACAACCGTCGTCCGTTTCGATCTGCTGTCTTACGCCATGCTCGTATTGCTCGAGCGGCTGACCCCGACAGAGCGGGCGATTTTCGTCCTGCGTGAAGCGCTCGGCTTCGATTATTCCGAAATTGCCGACCTGATCGGCAAGCGAGAGGCAAATTGCCGCAAGCTGATGAGCCGGGCAAAAAACAAGATGGGGATTTCCGAGAATGAGTCCGTAAGGGCCGATGGGGACGAAAAGGAATGGATCAGTCGCTTCCTCATGTCCCTTGAGCAAGGTAATATCGATCATTTGTTGTCTCTGCTCACCGAAGACGTCACATTCATCGCCGACGGAGGCGGCAAAGCCCAAGCATACAAGCGCCCAATTCAAACGCGCGATCACGTGGCCTCAGTATTGCTCGACGGGTTCCAAACTATTCAGGGCAAGTTTCAATTTGAGCCTGCACCACTTAACGGTGAAATTGGCTTCGTAATCCGTTCGGGGGACGAAATTTTGGCCGCGATATGCATACAGCTCCGACACGGAAAGCTTGCCAGAATGTATGCTGTACGAAACCCGGATAAGCTTGCTCGTGTTTAGGGAGTCGATTGTAAATTCAATCTAATGACCATTTCGATGAATCAGAACATTTCACTGAAATGGTCATTTGTTCATGTATGGAGTCTAAAAATGACGTACTCTTCTCAAACCGAGGTCAATGCGCACATAAGTCAAGTGAATCAATGATATCGGGGGAGTCAATGCATGGAGGGAATTCTGCGTGAGATCGGAATGATCGCAAGGGCATTAGATTCGATAAGCAATATCGAATTTAAAGAATATGATCTGACAAAAGGACAGTACTTGTACCTTGTTCGAGTATGTGAAAAGCCAGGAATCATTCAAGAAAAGTTAGCTGAGATGATAAAAGTAGATCGAACAACTGCAGCCCGAGCTATAAAAAAGCTTGAACTTCATGGCTTTATTGAAAAGAAAGAAGATCAGTTTAATAAAAAAATCAAAAAACTCTTTCCAACAGAGAAAGGGAAACAGGTTTATCCTTTAATAAAAAGTAGAACATGATTATTCCAATAGGGTTGCATTAGAGGGTTTTTCCGAAAGCGAAGCGGAAACTATGTTGAATCTCTTGCAGAGGGTCAGAAAAAACGTTGAAAAAGATTGGGAGTTTGTAAAAAAGGGGAACAAGAGGTTGTATTGAATTACACAAGGGAGGAGAAGCCAATTGACTTTAGAAATAAGAAAGTGCACATGGGGGATGAAGAGCAGAAGGACTTTATCATGACCAAAACATGTATGCAGCAATGAAATGGCGTTCCGGATGCCTCACCCGGTTCGTGGGAATACATATATCACTCGGCAGTATCTTGAAGCGAAAGGATTTCCTGTGCTCGAGTTGAGAATTCTTAATTCCATTCCACGTCGCTATTGCTCTCTTCAATTTGGTAGCGTAGAACTTCAAGTTCTTCGCTTTTTTTATTATCACTGTATTTTTTAAATTGTATGAAAAAAAACTTATTTTTAAAGAAAAAAAATTATTGACATTATAGGGTAGGGGGGTATACTATAAATACGAAACTCACCGGTAAATAATGGATTGAAATTAACTTAGTCTCTAAGGCGGCCGTCGAGAGCGTTAATTTATCGAATCAAAAGAACCTGGTGATATGTAGCTAAAGGAGGTTGAATATATAATGTCAAAACAAGGGCAGGTTCTTTTACAAGCAGATCCAAAACGATGGTTCGCACTAGCATTGTTGTGTCTTGCGAATTTTATGGTGATTATGGATACATCGATTATCGGAGTTGCATTGCCAGCAATCAAAGAAGCGCTTGGATATACTCAGGAAAGTTTACAGTGGGTCTTTAATGCTTATGTGATTTTCTTTGGTGGTCTATTACTACTCGGTGGCCGATTATCAGACCTCTTTGGACAACGGCGCATGTTCATGTGGGGCTTTATGATCCTTACAGTAGCATCCTTACTCGCTGGTTTTGCATGGAACGAAGAGTCACTAAACATCGGTCGTGCACTGCAAGGATTCGGTTCCGCATTAATAGCACCTTCAGCTCTAACCATCGTGATGATGTTATTCAGCGGTAATCCTAAAGAATTGGGTAAAGCATTGGGGTTCTGGGGTGCTTCGGCAGCTGCTGGAGGATCGGCAGGGGTATTTCTGGGTGGTGTTATAACGGAGTGGTTAAGTTGGCAATGGACCTTCTTAATTAATGTACCTGTCGGGGTAGTCGCCTTACTTTTATCTCCTGGTCTTTTAGCAAAAGGTATACGTAGAAAAGGAAGCATTGATGTCGCAGGCTCCATCTCAGTAACAGCATCATTGGTTCTAATCGTTTACGGTATCGTAACGGCAGAACATAATGGATGGGGAGCAGCAATCACCCTGTGGACACTTATCGCTGGGGTAATACTGTTTATCCTTTTCCTCATTATTCAGCTAATCAAAAAGGAACCGCTTGTACCTCTTCGAATCTTTAAGGTGCCTAATCTGGCCGCTGGTAATATCGCGCTCATCATGTTATCTGGCGGTTGGATACCGTTATGGTACTTCCTAAACCTGTATATGCAGCAAGTACTCAAGTTTTCAGCTTTCGCTGGAGGGGTCGGACTGCTTCCGATGACGATTTTGATTGCCATCTTCATGATTGTTATTACGGGCAAATTGATCGGTAGATTCGGTATAAAAGCTAACATCGTGATTGGATTGACTGCCCTCGGATGTTCAATGCTTATGTTCTCGACCAATACGCCTGTGGATGGCAGCTTCCTTATTCATGTACTTCCAGCTTCACTATTAGGTGCTCTCGGAATGTCTTTAGCCTATATTCCTTCTATGATGGCCGCTATGTCGGGAGCTAAGCCTGATGAAGCGGGGCTGGCTTCCGGACTTGCTAATACAAGCTATCAGATAGGATCAGCCATAAGTCTTGCTATCATGGTAGCGATCGCTGCATCAACGACTGCTTCCATATCAGATTCTAATCCTGTAGCAGCACTTAATCATGGTTTTCAGCAAGCTTTCCTTTGGTCTGGAATCGTTGCTTTTGCAGGTGCGATATTAGCCTTGATGTTTATCCGTTCGCCTAAACAGACAGACTCAAACGTACCGAAAGCGATGTAATCGTTGTTCAACAAAACGGAAGAGATGGGTATCCAGAGAAATGGCTGCTGTTTTTCAACTTATGCGTAAACAGCGGGACTGTCGCAAACCACTCAATAGTTCAAAAACAAAAACGATGACTTTATGGCATCGTTTTTGTTTTTGAAGTTTGAATTTATTCAACCGTCGGCAAACAAAAACTAATGTACCTGCCGATTAAATGTGCTTAATGTTGAATAGCTTTGGTCCGCTCGATAGGCAGCTTCATTGATACCAAGGCATTTTTTTGTATATCGGCGGGTTCCATGCTTTAGCAATCGTGGATGATTTACCAGCCTACACGAATGATCAGGCCTTTCGGATCGCCCACTTCAAGGTAAGCAGCCTGACCGTTGACATCGTCATATGGAAACCCGTAGGCCAAGCGGTTCATGCTGTGGTCGTGCCAGAATTTAGCGTAATAGTTAGCAGGTGCGGCTTGATAGTAATTCGACACGTTATTCCAGTCGTTAGTCGTATATACGTGACGATTGATGGCTGCACAAGTTGTCGCATCCGTTAAAGCGCCGTCGCAACGGAAAATATCCTGTGTACTGTATGGAGCGTATCCGCTGAAATAGTTCGCATTAGCACCACCCTGGGCGAAAGAACCGTGAATCGGCGCGACGATGCGATAAGGCGCTTGAATCGTGGCCAGTGATTTGAAAGCACCAGGAACTTCCGCCTGGAATTTGGTGAAGATTCCGTTTCGGGTTTCGGATTCGAGCTCACCCACGGTCTGATCGAAGGAACCGGATATGTTGATCAGTCGATGCTGGAGGGGAAAACCGAATCCGTCAACCCGGGTCGTATTGCCGTGATAGCCCGCCGCGTCAATCGTGAATTCGACGAAATCGAAATAGATGTCGCGGTTGGGATCGGTCGGATTGTTCAGATCGGGGCCGGCGAACCCATCGTTATAAGTCTTCATGTACATTGGAGTGCCAACGCTAAGGAACATTCGGCCCGACGTGATCCGGGGTAAGGTGATCCAGGAAGCATCGCTGGCCTTGTGATAAATGTTGGCGTAGCTGATACCGTTCTTGGTTAGATGTCCCGGCGCATCATTCAAGGCGCTGGAGATGGGGATCAGATTGCCATTGAGGTCCAGATAGCTCCACTGATTGTTGACGGGATTGATACCGAGAACGCCCCAGTATATTTGCTGGTCGGTATAAGCGCCATGGGTACCGTTCAGGATCTTCACCGAGACGGCGCCGTTTGGCGGCATGGGAATTGAGGATGGATGAATGTCATAAATGGAGCCGGAAGAAGAGGGAGGTGGCGTGGAATCGGCGGTGTACGTAAAGACACCGGTGTCGTAGGCTGGGGTTCCATTATTGTAAGTGAAAGAATACGTAATCACGTGGCCTGCTGCAATGCCTGAGATGGCCTGTTCGTATCGGGATTTGCCAGCGTTGTAAGCCATTCTGAAATTTTGCTGTACGCCGTCGTTCCCTTTATAATGGACATCGACCCAACTCGTGTTAACGGTGGATTTGAACCATACAGTGGCTACGCTTCCGGATAATTCGACGCCCTGCGTATAGTCCGCAGCCTCTGCCTTCGTACCGAAGAGGGTGCAGCAGGTCAACAGCAACGACAGGATCAGCAGATAAGGTATTCCCTTTCGCATCATCAAAGTTCCTCCTTTAGAATGGGGATAAAAGCAACTTCGTAATTGGGTTTGAAACAGCATTCCTCCTTTGTGTTGACGGCTGTATTTGGCTGTCTGACATTAGAATCCATGTGATTACAAAAACGATTATAATCCGTTTTACCAAAATATAGGAGTATTGGAATTTCGGGAAGGGGTTCGCAATTTCGGATGAGGGGGCCATCTCTTGTAATTATCCAATAGAGCACAGTGATGTGTTTTACACATAGGTTGTTTAATAGGAAGGGCGCGGTCATCGCGAAATAATGTCAATTGAAGGCAAACCTAAAGGCAGCCAATCCTACGGATTAGCTGCCTTTGTTTTCTCCAAACACCCCTGCCTCCTGGACGTATATGGCGAGAGAGAGGATTAATCCATAACCACGACATCATCGTGCAATCTGCGCAGGCGGTAAGCGTTCATGGCGAATTCGTTGAGCTCATCTAGAATCGTGTAATTGGCCCATGCGCCTGCGATAGCGCCGATCCCGGGAACCATCTGCAGCATTTTCCGGAAGTCAATGGCGTCGCGATACTCGATCTGAAATGTCTCCCAGTCCATATTTCGGGAGTATTCGGCGTCGGAGAGCCATTGTTCCTTTTCCATATGCCAATGCTTGATGGAATAGAGCAACCTGGCACGGTTTTCCGGTCCCGAAAACGTCATTTGAAAAACCTTGAGAATGAATACCCGCTCGGAGAAGTGTTTGGTGTCATAACCGTAAACATGCGCCAGCTCGAACAAAAATTTCATCTTGATCGCAATTAAAGCTGGAAAGTCTACCATGCTGAGCATTATGCCGCCAGCTCCCGTTCCAGCGCCTTCGGCAACCGCGATTTTTTGGTATAGGGCAAACAACTCTTTCGCTTCTCGATCGGCAGACTCCAGTTCCAGAGTATGCTGCACCGAACGGCTGGGCGTATATTCCGCACCGAACAGCGCCGTGCGCACGATCGATCGTATGGTGGTCGTAATCATGCTGTGCACCTTCGGGGGAATCAAATGATTAATTCGATTGCCGATGGTTTTCGATGTTTTTTCCAGCCATCCCGGCGGTTTGAACATTTTTTGTTCCCAGTTGGCAATTTCCCTCTGCACTTTATGTGCGTAATTCATGATCAATCGCTCCTCCAAAAGTCTTTGCTATATTGTAACGAATTTCTTCGTGAATCGGAACAGACTACGGCAGGTAGTGGACCTCGACTAAAGTCCAGTATCGAACATACAGCCCTTAGAAAAGGTGATTTGAATATACTGTTGATCAACCAAGAGCGAGTAATTGGGAGAAATTCGCTATAATCATTTTTTGATTTGTAGTCATATGTAAAAAAGGGTTATTCTGTAAGTGTGTATTGAATTGTTAAAGGAGAGATGCTATGAATTATAACGAGGTTGTTAACATCGGTGATACATATTTACTTCCATTAATATCAGAGTTGTACGGGTTGGAGGGCTATGATATCCGGCTGATTCCGCCACATGAAGGAGGAAGGAATGTCGTATATACCTGTGAGAAAGAAGGGAGCCATTCAAAAATACTCCGAATCGCTTTTTTACCTGACAGGAGCCGGAATGATTTTCTGGGTGAGGTGAAATATGTTCGGTATCTATTTGATCATGGAGGCAGTGTCTCCAATGTAATCAGCTCCCGAAAGGGGAATCTGCTGGAGGAGATCACTCACAATAATCATACCTTTTTTATCTGCTTATTTGAAAAAGCTAAGGGGAATATGCTTGTAGAAAATCATTACCGGTACCGGGAAGGTGCTCCCATTACCGAATATTATTATAATTGCGGTAAAGTCCTGGGGAAACTGCACCAAATCTCGAAAGGGTATACTCCTGTCCATCGCCGGTTTCATTTCTTTGACAGATTCAATGCCGAATATATCGATAAACTAATACCCGACTCTTTATCTATGCTCAAGGAGAAGCTGACAGAGCTCCTTACTACCTTGGAAGGCTTGGACAGAAACCAGGAAACTTTCGGTATGATTCATTTTGATTATAACGATGGGAATTATTCGATAGATTATGATACCGGGCAAATAACCGTATATGATTTCGATAATTCATGTTTCGGTTGGTATATGTTTGACTTGGCCAGTATCTGGGGAAACGGGGTGGGCTGGATACAATTCGAACCAGACGCTGGTAAACGCAGAAAGTTTATGGATGATTATTTTGAAACCGTCCTCGCGGGTTACAGATCCGAGACCAAGATCGAAGAATCGATGTTGGATATGCTGCCCTTATTTATCAAAGTAACCCTCATGGAAAATATTGTCGATACATTCGAGGTGATGCAGAACCATGGTGAGGAACCGAAGTGTGACGAGGAGTTATCGTATCTCATAAAATGTTTGGAAGACGATATCCCGTATAAAGGATTTTTCCATGAGATTTACTCGAGTGAAGAACCCTTTGAGTATGAGGAACGAACGATTTAGTCTTTTAGCAAGCCTTTGATAATATACGGTGTCCGATATTTAGTCAGACTAAGTCAGAAACCTCTGTAAATAGGGATGGAGAGCTAAGTTCACATGAGGTTACTAATTTGCTGCTTGGTTGGCTCCGCCGTGAAATAAATTTCGTTATATAACATGCACTTTGTAAACTTCTTTATGACCTCACATTCGTATTGCCCTTTTTGAAATAAATTTAGGTAACTAATCTCGCCGCGGATGTATTTCCCATCATCGTACCAGTTCATAAATCGATTGTTAAATGTTCTGTTCATACAAAAATACGGCTCCATGACGATAACCTTCCCACCCGGTTTCAAAACTCGCTCAAACTCGATCAAATATGAACGAATCTGATCATCTGATATATGATGAAGAACAGCTACGACAAAGATATAGTCAATGGTGTTATTCTCTATAGGGATCTGGTATTCATCAAATATTTCAAATTTATGGTTAGGGTACAGCCTTTTGGCGAGACGAACCCGATCCATATTGGGTTCAATGCCAAGATACCGATCTGCATGACAAAGAGAGCAATTGGCTCCAGTACCCGACCCAAAATCAAGAATGAACTTATTCTCCAATTGGAAATGGTTTTGGATATGGTCATGGATGTATTTTTTTGTAATCCATTGGGGACGGACAAACCAGTGATACAGGCGCGGGGATAGAGGCATAGTGTAAACAAGTCACCACCTTATTTTATGTAACTCAAAAGTTAATTTAACTCATTGAGGCATTCGATATACTTAGAAAACATAACCGGTTTCCTTCGTTTTAAGAAAAGCAAACCGTTTGATAAACAAAGCAGCCGGAGTTTTGAATCCGACTGCTTTATTCTTTTTACTGTTCAAGAAAATTATTGAATAGACCTCAACATTCGACCCCAAGCATTTCTATTCGACCTGCGTCTATATGCCATCCCAATGAGTGTGGCACCGACACCTACAGCTAATAAAGACATGACGGTTTTCTGATTATTGATTTTGAAAGGGATCATCCGCTGCATACTATTTCACTCCTTTTTCTGGGATATTTGTTCGGGCTCCGAACTATCGTATTATGGGTAGGTTTTTAACTCTTCATTCAGAAAAAGTATGGTTAGTGGGTATTAATTGGGATATCATTTGACAGTTGCAGCGGTCGATGTTAACATACGACTATTATTGAAGAGGAGGATTGCGATCAATGGTTCACTCCATGCGTTTATGGTAAGCAAGCGATAAAAAAGCGGATTTCCACTGAGGTGGGCTTTTTTTGAGCTGCTTATTTTACGTATGAGGACATTGATTGCGACCCGGACGGCATTTTTGCTGTGTCTTGTTTCGCTCTGTTCTGGCACGTAATTCATGCAGATCCAAGCCCACTTGTGGACTTGGATCTGCATTTTTTATTGCTATCGTGCTTGGCACGTAACGATCAAAGTCATTTATTTGAAAAGGAGGCATGACGATGCAAAGGATACACTGGTACTTCTTTATATAATCCTCCCTTTGCGAATCGCGGGTCAACCTGCGAACGGAACAACGGAAACTGCGATTTTCGAAGGAGGATAATACATGTTATTAATAAAAGCTAAGGATATTTATGTGGAATATTTGGGGCGCGACGTGCTCGATATCGACCAGTTGGAGTTGTATGAGTACGACCGAATCGGTCTGGTTGGCGCCAATGGAGCTGGGAAGAGTACGTTGCTCAAAGCTCTGCTGGGCAAAATCCCTCTGCAGCACGGCAAGATTTCAAGGGAAGGGACATTTGCCTATCTCCCCCAGTTGGAAGAGGTCGTTGTTCAAGATGTGCAGGACTACGCCATAATTGGCAAATTAGGGATCGACCGAGTGCAAGCCGACACAATGAGCGGTGGGGAAGAGACGCGACTAAAAATTGCACAGGCACTTTCGGGAGAAGTTCATGGCATTTTTGCCGATGAACCGACAAGTCATCTGGATCGCGAAGGCATCGATTTCCTCGTGAACCGGCTTAAACATTATTCCGGAGCTTTGCTCATCATTAGTCATGATCGTTATTTCCTAGACCAGGTCGTCGATAAGATCTGGGAGCTGAAAGACGGTAAAATTACCGAATACTGGGGTGGTTATACTGACTATTTGGTTCACAAGGAAGAGGAACGACAAGCCCAGTTTACCCAATATAAACAATATGTGGAGGAAAGAGAGCGACTCGAACAGGTCGTCAATGAGAAGAAGAGTCAGGCACGGAAGCTTGAGCAAAAGGCAAATGGAACAGACAGAAAAAACAGATCGCAAAGCGGAGGACGCCTCGGCCATCAGAAGTCCCAAGGCAGCAAGCAAAAAAAGCTCCATAACGCAGCCAAAAATACGGAACGGCGAATCCAAGCGCTTGGCGAAGTTACCCCGCCCGAGCCCGAACGAAGCATTCAATTCCGACAGAGCAAAGCGCTGGAGTTGCACAATCCCTTTCCGATTGTGGGCAACGAGATCAGCAAACGGTTCGGAGATAAGGTGATTTTCGACAACGTGTCCTTCCAGTTCCCGCTTGGTGGCAAGATTGCGATAACTGGCGCTAACGGCGTCGGAAAAACCACGTTGGTTAACATGATTCGCGATCGGGAGAGCGGGATTACGTTGTCGCCAAAAGCGGAAATTGGCTGCTTTGTCCAAAATGATTACAAGTTCGATCGGAATCAGAACGTAATGGCATTCATACAGGAAAACTGTGAATACCCTGTTTCGGACATTCGAGCTGTACTCGCGTCCATGGGGTTCACGCATCAGGATGTTCGCAAAGAGCTTTCGGTATTAAGCGGCGGCGAAATCATCAAACTCCTCCTAGCCAAATTGTTGCTTGGGCGCTACAACATCCTGCTTATGGACGAACCGAGCAACTTTCTGGATATTCCAGCCGTGAAAGCGCTCGAGACCATGATGCAAAAATACGCAGGCACGATCGTGTTTATATCTCACGATGTCCGCTTGATCGAGGGCGTCGCCGACCAGGTGTATGAGGTGAAGGATGGCCAACTTATTCGATTGAAGTAAGGAGTAAATGAGCTGTATTTTCAATTTGAACGTCTTCTATGGTCCAATTTTCAGTGATCTGATGTTTGCCCGTTCATTGGTGTCTGGCTTGATCGATGGAATCGTAGGTTCACAATGATGTGTGCTGACAGTATCATTGCGGTTTCCCGTTTGGTAAGTTTGACAAGCAACCGCGGGGTTGCTTATAATCAATATATGAATTGGGACAATGATGCTATATTCAAAGCACTTAGCGATTCGACTCGGAGGCTTATATTAGACGAACTATCCGAACGCAATGAGCAGACGTTGTATGAACTTACGGTGCGCCTCATTACGAAGCACAATCTTTCCATTACTCGACAAGCGATAGCTAAACATATTTCGGCATTGGAAGATGCAGGGCTCGTAAAATCAGAAAAAAAAGGAAAATATCGAGTGATTATTTTCAACAACGAACCACTTAAAAATCTACTGAAAGGATGGGTAGAGTAATTTTAATTGCTTCGGAAGAATGTAAGGTTTTTCTGATTGGAGCCAGATTGTTAGCAGCACACCAACATCACAAATATCTAAGGAGGCAAAAACATTATGAAAATCATGGTGACCAGTTTATTTGTTCAAGATCAAGACAAGGCACTTGAGTTTTATTCAGAAAAGCTGGGGTTTGTCAAAAAGGAGGACGTTCCCGTCGGAGAATTTAGGTGGATAACGCTTGTTTCACCCGATGACCAAGAGGGTACCGAGCTTTTACTCGAACCGAATGACCATCCTGCCGCTAAAGAATATCAGAAGAAGATATTTGCCGATGGCATCCCAGCAACGATGTTTGGCGTTGCAGATATTAATAAAGAGTATCATCGATTGTTGGAAAGCGGCGTGAAGTTTACGATGGAGCCGACAAAAATGGGCGAACTCACAATAGCTGTCTTCGATGATACATGCGGCAACCTTATTCAGATTGTGCAGAAGTAACTCCATGGCGAGTTCTAACGACTTTATTGGGAGTTTTACGGTCAGTGAAGCGTTTTTTATCAAAAATTAAAATACCTTTAATGTTAACCCTGTCCTATTATTAGGACGGGGTTATATACATTTACAAGGTCTGATACTAAATGAGATTGATGTCATTCTAGAATAGTAGGACCCCTTGTAGGTTTACCAAATGAATATAATTGTTTTCATAGGAACAAGCTACTACAATTGGATTAGCGTGTATAAAACAAAATTGGCGTCTACTTCTTATGAGATTTGCAGCTTGTCCAAATGAACAGCAAAGAGAGCAGCAGAGGGGGGAACTGTAATGAAAAACAATGAATTAAAGAGAGGGCTCGAAGCTCGTCATATTCAGATGATTGCTTTAGGCGGCACAATCGGTGTCGGATTATTTATGGGCTCTGCAAGCACGATCAATTGGACAGGTCCTTCGGTGATGCTTGCGTATGCAATTGTAGGGGTTTTTATATTTTTCATCATGCGCGCAATGGGAGAAATGCAGTATGTAGAACCGAGCACGGGGTCATTTGCGACCTTTGGACATAAGTACATTCATCCTTTGGCAGGGTATGTGACGGCTTGGAGCAACTGGTTCCAATGGGTTATTGTCGGGATGGCGGAGATCATTGCTGTTGGGACGTATATGAAGTACTGGTTTCCGGATTTGCCCGCTTGGATACCAGGGCTCGTCGCAATCGTGATTCTCGGTGCAGCCAACCTATTCTCTGTGAAATCATTTGGTGAATTTGAGTTTTGGTTTGCGATGATTAAAATCGTTACCATCGTCCTGATGATTGTTGCAGGGTTGGGTCTGATTTTGTTCGGAATAGGCAACGGTGGGCATGCGATTGGATTTTCGAACTTGTGGCATACCGTGGTTTGTCATTCTAATCAGTCAAATCAATTTCAGAAAAACCAAGGGGAATGCCTTGCAGCATCATCCGTTCAAAATGCCTTTCGCCCCGGTGACAAACTATGTGACCATTGCCTTTTTGCTTATGGTACTGGTCGGTATGTGGATGAACGATGAAACTCGCTTTTCCCTGATTTCCGGCATTATTTTCTTAGGAATTGTTGTGATGAGTTATTACGCTTTTGGGATTGGCAAGGCAGCTCCAATATACGATCAAACCAATCATGAAAATAGCAGCAAATGAATTGGAAGACTTCCATTTCCATTTGAAGATACTAATAAACATCCCATTCTCACCAAAAGAGGAATGGGATGTTTTAATTGGTTTAACTGGTACTGCTTATGGGCAGTATAAGTTTAATCTCTCTTGTAAACCTACTAAGACTTCTTCCGGTATCTCCCTGACCTTGATATCTCCACCTAGGAAAAGCAGCCAATTTGTAATTTCAGTTAATTCTTCTGAATGATGAACATTGATAAAAGTCTTTAAGGTAGCTGTGGTTTGATACGGGTTCGTATATGAAATTGAAAACTTTAAAGGATGGTATTTTTTGAACTGGGCAATCGCCTTGGGGCCAAGATCAAGGACAAGGTTGATTACTTCTTCGTGCTTACTTAGTTGTTCTAAAATTTTTTTCTTACTTACTCTTTTTTTCGTAGGGTATGGTTCTACATGGGTGAGATTGTCGACAGGAATAATTCGCCTCTTTTCTTCCTCTAAGTCAAAGCCTTCAATTATCCATAAGCTCTTTTCACGATAGAGGTGTAAGAGATAAATGGTATAAGACTTTATCATCTTTTCTTCTTGGATGGAAACCGATAAATACCTGTCCACAAGAAGAATTTGGATGAGCTTTTCTAACATCGGATGGGGCAGGTCAGACAAGTCAAGCAGGTCTGGGTTATTGGGGTTGGTCCCTTCAAAAAGCAATATTTGATTCAAAAGCACAAGGTCATCTTGCTGGTTCTCCGAGATGAGACCTAGTAATTTTTCAGCTAAAGACTGACGGCTCTTTAGATAAGGGAGTTGTTGATTTCTTGTGGCCATAAAGGCAATAAACAGCGCTTTAATTTCAGTATCGGTAAAGCGGACCGTGGGCAGGACAGAGTTGTTCATAACAAAATAACCCCCGTCCCTCCCAACTTCAGCAACAAGCGGCATCCCCATGGCTTCAATTTCTCGGATATCTCGAATCGCCGTCGAACGAGAGATGTTAAATTCCTGCATGATCTCAGAAATGGTAAAGTGGGCGCGGTTGTTGATATATCGCATAATGGTATTGATTCGTTCAACTTTTTTCATGGGCCTCTCCTAAACAGTATCATTTTTTGACATGATTTAAGGTTATTATAAACCTATCAAGTGAAAAGACAATCATTTGATAAATTTAAAAAAAGGATGGTTTTGAATATGACAAATTATGCGCTTGAGGAAAAAGACAGCTTTATCGTATTAGGAATTGGAACGGAGCTCCAGAGCGATTACACAGACTATGCTGGCATAAACAAGGAGAAGGCGGATTTTTGGGAGGCCGTGAAACAAGATGGAAGGCTGGACACGTTAAAGGCCATCGCCGCAAATGACTACATTTTTGCCGTAAACGAAGCGGTGAATAACAAGATGATGCATTATGCCGGCGTCATGACAGAGACATCGTTACCTGAAGCAACTCGAGTGATTCAATTTCCTAAAGGGGAATACCTCGTTGTAAAAGGGGAAGGGAAGACGGCTGATGAGTTGAGTAATAAACTTACTGGCATTGCCTTTGGACAAGTCTTGCCGGAAGCACAAAATTTTGCCTATGTTGGCGGGCCAAATGCAACGGTTGAAATGGGGCAGCGAGACGATCTTGTATTCGGTGAGTTGTGGATTCCGGTTGTAAGGAAATAAGCGAATGCTCTTGATGCGAGCTTTACTCGAAGTCGATTCAATGAAGTAATGCTCGCATAACTTTTAGGAGGAATGGAAATGTCCTATATCGTTGATTTTAAAAATGTGTCTACGCATGGCTTAGAATCTTCACCCGCAGCAGAAGCGCTTGCTGGTTTACGAGCGAATGAAGCCCGTTACTTTATGAACAAATATAAGCATGAATTTACGGTTGTACCCGCTAGCGAAAGCCAAGAAACCCTTGATTATGTAAACCGAATTTTAAAAGAAGAACGTGATCTTGAGTTTGCGGCCAAACCTTTAGAAACCTCGCGCTTTCAAGTGGAAAATATCCAATTTGCCTACGTCTTTTATGAGGATGGTCTTGCCCTCAACGTCATGTATACGGTGGATGATCCAAAGAAGCGGGCTGTTGGTTTTAAGCTTTCGGAGGGGATGGAGGTTCCACAGGAGTTGGAAGGGAAGTTTAAGTTTGCTAGACAGAAGTCGAAATTAGCTGGAACCATTCGGGGCTCGTTTTTCGTCATTAAAGGAGAATATTAAAGGATTAACAGAAGACAGAAACTTGTGCATGCAGTGAAAACCCTGCTAGCTATCCACTGACAAGAGCAGCGATATTTCGCAGCTCTTTTTATTTGGTTTGGATGTCACTAAGATAGCGGAAAACAAAAAAAGAACCTGAAGGTTCTTTTTTATTGCATATAAACAGACATGGTGATATAATCAGACCACGACTGACAAAATGAAAATAGACATAAATATCTTATATTACAATTTAATTGTACCATGCCGAAAAATCCTTGTCAAATGTTTTTTCTCAATTTAATGGTTAGGAGAGATGTTGAATGCGTTCGTTGGTTCTCGATTTTCAGGAAATGGAAAAAACGCAGCTTTGGCTCGTTGGCGGAAAAGGGTTACATTTAGGGAAATTATCAAAAATCGAAGGAATACAGGTTCCCGAAGGATTTTGTGTGACAACCGTGGGTTATCAAAGAGCCATCGAGCAAAACGAAACGTATCATGCTTTGCTGGGTCGACTAACTATGCTAAAAGCAGAAGATCGAGATCAAATTGGTGAAATCAGCAGGAAGATCAGACAAACCATTATGGATATAGAAATTCCTCCCGATGTAGTGACAGCCGTAACTCACTATCTCTCCCGGTTTGGCAAGGAACATGCTTATGCCGTGCGTTCTAGTGCGACTGCCGAAGATTTACCGCATGCCTCTTTTGCCGGTCAACAAGACACCTATTTAAACATCATCGGCGTCGATGCCATCTTGCAGCATATCAGCAAATGCTGGGCTTCCCTATTTACGGATCGCGCGGTGATCTACCGTATGCAAAATGGATTTGACCACAGTCAAGTTTATTTATCCGTTATTGTGCAAAGGATGGTTTTCCCACAGGCTTCAGGGATATTATTTACCGCCGATCCGATGACCTCGAGCCGAAAGGTGTTATCCATCGATGCCAGTTTTGGACTTGGAGAAGCGCTTGTCTCTGGTTTAGTATCTGCCGATGGTTATAAAGTGCGGGAAGGGGATATCGTCGATAAGAGGATAGCAGCCAAAACATTGGCGATCTATGGACGAAAAGAAGGCGGAACGGAGACAAAGCAGATCGATCCTGATCAGCAAAAGACTCAAACACTTACTGATGAGCAAATTCTACAACTGGCACGCATCGGAAGACAAATCGAAGCTTATTTCGGCCAGCCCCAAGACATCGAATGGTGTTTGGCCCATGATACCTTTTATATTGTTCAGAGTCGGCCAATCACGACTTTATATCCGATCCCTGAAGCGAGCGATCAAGAAAATCACGTCTATATCTCTGTTGGTCATCAACAAATGATGACGGATCCTATAAAACCACTGGGGTTGTCGTTTTACCTGTTAATTACTTCTGCACCTATGCGTAAAGCCGGCGGGAGGTTGTTTGTCGATATTTCAGCTATGTTGGCTTCGCCTGTCGGCAGAGATGCGTTACTAACCCTGGGACGATCCGATCCGCTCATAAAAGACGCACTTGAGACCATTATAGAGCGAGATTTTATAAAACTGGTGCCGACTGATGATAAAGAACGGAGTCCCGGGAATCGCGGTAAAGGCAAGTCGTCCGCAGGCGTTCAAGCGCAATTCGAACACGATCCGGCAATCGTTTCCGATTTGATTAAGAGCAATCAAGCTTCAGTAGAAGAACTAAAATATAACATCCAAGCGAAATCGGGATCGGATTTGTTTGATTTTATTCTGGAGGATATCCAACAATTAAAGAAGATCTTATTCGACCCCCGAAGTACCTCTGTGTTTATGGCGGCTATGGATGCTTCCGAATGGATCAACGAGAAAATGATGAAGTGGTTGGGGGAAAAAAACGCAGCCGATGCGCTTTCGCAATCCGTGCCCCACAATATTACTTCGGAAATGGGTCTGGCGTTGTTGGATGTCGCAGATGCGATCCGTCCTTATCCGGAAGTGATTGAATATTTGCAACATGTAAAAGATGATCCCTTTTTGGATGAACTACCTAAGTTTGAAGGCGGACAGGAAGCCCGAGACGCGGTGCAAGCTTATCTCAACAAATACGGTATGCGATGTGCCGGAGAAATCGATATTACTCGAACGCGTTGGAGCGAAAAACCGATTACGCTTGTGCCTTTAATTCTGAATAACATCAAAAACTTTGAGCCTCATGAAAGCATTAGGAGATTTGAGCAAGGGCGACGGGAAGCACTGCAAAAAGAACAAGACTTATTATATCGATTGAAGCAATTGCCGGATGGTGAACAAAAAGCCAAAGAAACCAAACGAATGATCGACCTCGTCCGGAATTTCATCGGTTATCGTGAATATCCAAAATACGGGTATATTAATCGCTACTTCGTATATAAGCAGGCTTTACTGAAAGAAGCCGAACAACTCGTACAAGTGGGCGTTATTCATGATAAAGCAGATATATATTATCTCACTTTTGAGGAACTTCACGAAGTCGTACGCACACATAAACTGGATTACCGGATGATCAACAAACGAAAAGACGAGTACAAATTATATGAAAAACTAACTCCGCCGCGTGTTATCACCTCGGATGGTGAAATCATAGCAGGCGAGTACAAACGAGAGAATCTCCCTGTCGGAGCGATTGCAGGTCTGCCTGTTTCCTCTGGAGTTATAGAGGGGCGAGCACGAGTCATCTTAAACATGGAAGATACTGATCTGGAAGATGGAGATATATTAGTCACCTCCTTTACTGACCCTAGCTGGACACCATTGTTTGTATCCATCCAAGGCCTAGTCACCGAAGTGGGTGGACTGATGACCCATGGAGCAGTTATTGCACGTGAATATGGCTTACCCGCAGTTGTCGGCGTGGAGAATGCTACTAAACGGATAAAAGATGGGCAGCGAATTCGCGTCCATGGAACAGAAGGGTATATCGAAATATTGTAAGAACTGAATGCGTCAAGTAAAAGGTTTTGTCATGAAAGACGGCATGAAATACAACCTGTCATGGATAAAAGGGTGATATAAAGCCGAGATTGCCCCCGCGATGCGAAGTATCCGTTTTCCCTTCGGGACCGATCCGTAAACTTATATTATTTTTAATCACTGACACACTGTGGTCGATGTTATGTGTTTATTATAAAGCCGCGTCCATTCAGATGCTCCCGACTGCTGGGGGAGATCTTTGCTGGTGTATTTCGAGAGAACAAATCAATAAACGCGTCATTTCCATTGAGGGGTGAGAGAGGCAAATCGAGAATATCGGTTTGCCTCTTGTTTTGTTTATAACGATGCCTAAGTTTTAAGTACAATTTGGATTGACTATATCAACGTGTGTTATCATGGTAAGTAATGAGCAATTTAAAACTTAGCTATACTTGGAGGGAGTACTCATTAATAACGTCGCCTTGAATGAAGCCATGTCCATGTTAAAGAAGACGAGCCGTACTTTTTATATACCCATTAGTTATTTGGATTTAGGATTAAGGGAGGCTGTTACATCTGCCTATCTATGTATGCGTGCAATAGACGAAATCGAGGATCATAATGAACTCAATGACGAATTGAAAGTTGAATTGCTTTTTGGAATTCATGAAATATTTAAGTCACAGGATATTATGGAAGCAACACCAAGACTACTATCACCTTATCGGACAGTATTACCAGAAGTTACGATGCAGCTAGACAAATGGGCGATCCTTTGTCCGTCTTCCGGAGCTCCCATCGTAAATCATTACATCGCAAAGATGGCGTTACATATGTCTGAATGGGTTCAGAACGGGTGGAACATTCATACAGAAGAGGATCTGGACCGATATACCTATAGCGTTGCGGGTATGGTTGGAGAAATGTTATCCGAACTATGGTTATGGCATGACGGAACGCAATCTGATCTAACGAAGGCAATTGCCTTCGGAAGAGGGCTCCAATCGGTAAATATACTTCGAAATAGAGATGAGGATCTTAAACGTGGCGTTGACTTCTTCCCTGATGGTTGGGGATTTCATGAGATGCACCAGTACACATGCCGTAATTTACAAACCGCAGACTCTTATATCGCCGACCTGAAGGATGGTCCGGCGTTAAAGTTTTGCAAGATTCCATTAGCGTTAGCTCATGCTACGGTCAACCTCATTTCTGCGGGGGGAAGCAAATTAACGCGGGATACGGTACTTAAAATTGTGAATCGTGTGACTGGCTAATATAATTACTTCATATCAGAACGTTGGATGATGGACAGTCCCGGCTAAGCGGGGCTGTCCTTTTTCACGTAGTCTGTGTGTGAGAACAGTTTCGTTCATGGTGTAACAAGTGGGTGCCTATCTTCCAATTATCTAGTCAAAGGGCTGTTTAAGACTAAAACAATGAGCAATGTGACAATTATGTCATACGGAATGGAATTTTGTTATGTTAATCGATGGGAATATATAGATGTCCCCCTTATACTGGAAATTGCTGAACGAGTTTGTTTCCGAAGGGGGATATTCATTGGTGACTGATGTAGTTAAAGCAATAATACTTGGCATTATAGAGGGCTTAACTGAATTTTTACCGGTTTCGTCTACCGGACATCTTATTTTAGCAGGCAATTTGCTTAGCTTTGAGGGAGACGCTGCAATAACTTTTAAAATTGTTATTCAGTTGGGTGCAGTATTGGCAGTTCTCATTCTTTATTGGAAAAGGTATTTGGAGATTGGGGCTAATCTGATTAGAATGGATTTTTCCCAAAGTAAAGGATTAAATGTCATTCATATGATTTTGGCTATGTTACCGGCACTGATCCTATATCTTCTCTTCAACGACACCATAAAAAGCCAACTATTCGGCCCAACCCCTGTCTTGATCGGTTTAGTTGCCGGTGGCTTGTTGATGATCATCGCAGCACGGAGCAGGAGAACTAAAACCGCTGATACGATGGATGGGATTAATTATAAACAAGCTTTCGGGATCGGCCTGTTCCAATGTTTGGCTTTGTGGCCGGGATTTTCGAGATCGGGTTCGACGATTTCAGGCGGACTTTTACTTGGAACCAGCCAAAAAGCCGCCGCAGATTTTACGTTCCTTATCTCCGTGCCTGTTATGTTTGGTGCAAGCTTGCTGGATTTATACGATAGTCGCGATCTGCTGAATGCTGACGATTTATTTCTCATGTTGATTGGTTTTACGACATCCTTTCTTGTGGCAATGATTGCAGTCGTGACCTTCATCAAACTGATTAAGCGGCTTCGATTGGAATGGTTTGCTCTATACCGTTTTGTCTTAGCAGCTCTCTTCTATTTAATTGTCATCCAATGACCGGTTTTCGGCATGAATTGCTAGAGAAGTCTGTTCCGCTACCTTTTGCTAAAAGAAAATCCTAGTATAATGAGATGAAACGCAGCCGGAAAGCTGCGTTTTTTGTACTATGAAGACGAGATCACCCAAGGTTTTTTCACATCGTATTGAACCTTATTGGGCGATGGAGCCAATATCAGGTGTAAGTCCTAAAATGGAGGCCGGCCCTATGAATGAAATGGATATCCAGCCTTGGCTCATCCGGATGAGCCAGGGAGATGAAGAAGCGTTCCAGGCAGTTTATGATTTAACGCGTGATCAGGCTTTCGGATTAATCTATTATCTTGCCCCAAGCAAGCACGACGTCCTGGATATTATGAGCGAGGTGTATATCGAATATTGTGTGAGTAACCTTTTACCAGTTATAATCGTCTTTATTGTTAGCATTAAAAATTACAATTAGTGGGTGAGATTAGTATGAAAACGAAGCATTGGAAACATGCAGCTGCCGTTTTATTTATCATGTCTGTTCTTTTACCTCTGGGGGCTCAAGTATCTGATGCGGCTTCCAAGTACGTCGAACTGGAAATGCAATGGGAAGACGGTCGTACCACTCATATTGAGACGCTTCATAAGGACGGAGTGACTTACGGAAGTTTGTTCTCGCTAGGTAACCTAGCAGGTCTGCATTGGGGGATGGAAAATGACAATACGGCGGTTCTGAAGCGGGATCAGAAGCGCATTGTTGTACACATGGGAAGCAGCATTGCCGAAGTAGATGGTCGAGAAGTGGATATGGGCAGAGAACCTGTGTGGTACATCAGTAACTTTTATGTGCCGATTCGATTCCTCGCGTCTGCTTTGGACGGGGAAGTGGCCAATCGGGACACGAAGACGGGGAAGGTAACCGTGACGGGACTCAACAATTATAAGGATACTTTTAATGACAGCATGATGGGATACAGCTATATGATTCGCGCAGCAAAAGGGGATCTTGAGATTACTAATGCTTATACGGGTCAAAAGCATTCGATTCCGCTAGGCATAAAGGACATTAATGTAAATACTCATGATCTTACCTTTAACTTCAAGAGGTCTCCCAAGAATCTACTTATTCTAAGCATTGAATATACTAACCGAAAGACTGGAGACTACGATCTGTATGCATTGGTATTCAAGAATCAAGGGCTGATTCGCAAATCCATTGCTCATGGGTTAATGGAGCCGCATGAAATCTTGAAGTCGGACGGCACCATTCAACTCATTGATGATAAAAATATACGTATTATTGATGATGGAAGCGGCAATGTACTTAACGTGATGTCTCGGTAAATGGCTAGTATTAAATGAAGAGGAAGGCGGAAGATACTCGAGTTTCACCATTTCAAATGACTGGAGGGACAGATACGGTTAATGGGAGTTGATTCCATATGTGGAGTATGGTAAATTTGTCTTATTCAGTAAAGAAAGGGTGACCCCAAGCCGATGATTTATTAATCCTATCCACCAAAGAAAATCTATTTTCCAGGTTTTCGGGATAGGATTAGTGCGGGCTTTTATATATTAACATAATGTTCGACTGCTTTTTTGTATAGCAGCACGTCTTTGTGTTTGTATGTGTGCCTCCTATCCGTTGACCGGAAAGGAGGCTTTTTTTGTGTGGCCGATAATGGTTTGAAAGATGGTAGCGTTCCAGCCGGATAAATTGCGATGAGAGGGATGGTGTAGAAATGACAGGACCGAATCCAGATGAGAGATATCCTCTACCCGGGGATAACAATCTCCAATTTATTAAGAACACGATTACAAAACCTAATATTATCGCAGGAGATTATTCATACTACTATGCATTAAACGGAGAATCATTTGAGGATCAAGTATTGTACCATTATGAATTCATTGGAACTAAATTAATAATCGGCAAGTTTTGTTCAATCGCTTCCGAAACCAGATTTATGATGGATGGAGGGAACCATCGGATGGACGGTTCAACCTTTCCTTTTAATATCTTTGGAAACGGTTGGGAGAAATTCACTCCATCTATAGAAAATTTGCCGATCAAGGGAGATACGATCATTGGAAATGACGTATGGATCGGAAGGCGTGCAACGATCATGCCGGGTGTACAGATTGGCGACGGGGCTATCATTGGCGCAGAAGCTGTCGTTGCAAAGGATGTGGAGCCCTATACGATCGTTGGAGGAAATCCTGCAAAGGAAATCCACAAGCGGTTTTCAACTGAAATCATACAAGAGTTATTGGAAATCAAATGGTGGGATTACGATATCGAAGTCATCAATCAATATATTGGCGCGATTGGAAGCGGCAATATGGATTTGCTTAGAAAGATGAGACGGTAGAAGGCGAATTCTTCACCGTACGAGCAAGAATTTGATTTCAAGGCTCACGGGCAAACAAGTGCTGGACCCTTTATACCCATGGTCTAAGGATAAGAGCATCAAGTAAAATGACCGGTCGAACGCCGGTCATTTTTTTCGTTTAGGATGAGAGTTTTTTGTATTGTTACGTGTTGTTTAAGAAACAGAAGGTTCCGTACAAAATGGGACGGTTCCATAGATGGAGGTTGGAGGGAGGGGGCTTAGTTCTGTTCCTACAAGCCATACTTCATTCTTTTGAAATTTTTTTTGAAAGGAGATCTATTTTTTTGTGCAATTGTTGCAGTTCCTTATTGTAGTGTCTGTAAGTTAATAAACCGAGAATTGATTTGATACCAAAAAAGATGATGGCTGCAATTACAATTAGCAAATAATTGTGAGCCATTTGTCCGAGCCAGCTGTTGATTTTAACCATGATAACCCTCCTTCATGAAGAGTATTTCCTTTTCAGTTATGAACTTATGCCACGGTATATGTCGGACGTCGTGAATGATCTTCTACATAAAATCGGATATTTTAACCATAATAATACAACCCATATTATTCCAAACGTAAACAAGGGTGGCTATGGAAAGCTTAATTTCCGTTTTAATGAACTTATGGTCCCGAGTTTGCACTTGTGTTAGAATACTCATTCTTTAAATGGTACTAAATCAGACAAAGATTATCGTATATATCCTTCTCCTAACGGGTAATTACTAACAGCACAGCAATCGCGTGACGACGAAGCGAGAAAGGAGTTTAAACGAATGAAACGCAAACTGTTAATAACCGGAGCGGCGGGCACCATAGGGAATGTAATCTACAAGGGGCTGCAAAAAGACAATCGGTATGACATTGTCGGAGCGGATATACAGGCGGATGATAGGCAAGGCATTGTACAAATGGACATCGTGGAAGAGGCCCGGTTGGCCGAGCTCACGAAAGGTATTGACACGGTGCTTCATTTTGCCTGGATAAAGGACAACGGGGATTTTCTCGGTAAGGTGCTGGAGGGAAACGTGAGCGGTGCATACAAGTTATTTGAGACAGCGGTGCAAAATGGCGTTCGCCGCATTATTTTTGCCAGTTCCAATCATGCAACCGGTTTCTACAAGACTTCCGAGAAGGTGGAGCCTGACGATCCGTACCGTCCGGATAGCTTTTACGGGCTCAGCAAATGTTATATCGAACTGCTGGGCCGACTTTATTCAGATCAGGGCAAGATCTCTTCGTTCAATATTCGTATTGGCAACTTTCCTGGGGACGATCGTCCTCATTCAGAGCGTGCGGGGCATATCTGGATATCCGAGCGTGATATGCTCCAACTGATCGTTTGTTGCATTGAGGCTGATGACGAACTTAAGTATTTAAATCTGTACGGCACCTCCGCCAATAGCGATAACTACTACAACATCGATTATCTGGAGGAATTGATCGGATACCAACCTCAGGATGACGCAACCAAGCTGCTTGAGCTAGCCAAGGCAGCGGGACGCAAGGTGCATCAGGATGAGACGGTCTATCAGGGGGGACAGCAGCAATAGCAACTTCGAAGATTCACCGGTAACCTGGAGTCCAAGCATCGATAAAGATCGGTGTCGTCTGCAGGCTTGGCGACTGAAAGCCGCATGTATTGCGGCTTTTTCATTTTGAGTTAAAGGCTTCTTTCTAACAAAGTCCCGACTTGTTTGGCCATGACTTGCGGCGAGTAGGGCATTCCATTTCGGATCCACCATTCAATGATCCCTACATAAGCAGTACCTGCATATTGCAGCATCACATCTTCATTTAATTCCGCATTTTTTCCGCTCTCTTTGTCAATCTCACCTCTGAATCCTTCCATGAAAGAAGTAAGCAGCCGCGTTCTAAAAGAGGAAGGGGCACCTTTGGACGCTAACATGGTTGAAAATAGCACATAGTTCTTTTCAAAATATTCGAAATACGGAACAAGAGCATCCGCCCATTCCATCTCACATGCCCATGTATCCATCTCTTTTAATTCATGAATGTGTGCCTCCATGATTTGATTCAATAAATCATACTTGTCCTGATAATGAAGATAAATCGTACCGCGGTTTAAATTTGCCTGGTCCGCAATGTCTTGAATGGTAATATCATCGAAGTTTTTTTCTGTCATCAATTCAATAACGGCATTTTTTAAGGCTTCCTGCGTTTTTAGAATTCTCCGATCTACTTTGGCCATTTCTTCTTTTCCTCCTAACATCCCCAACATAATGAACACTTTTGAACATCTTGTTGATATATCAACAAATTCCGTTTTTTTAACCATTGAACTTATGCTTCTTTTTTCTATAATAATAGACACGAGTTGATTAAACAACTCAATTTGTTTATTCACTCTCTGTGGATTACGACGATTCCCAAATAAAATGATATTACCTGGAGGTTATACATGATGAATGCTAATGCACGTGCTGTGTTCGGTCCGGAAGGTCCGTTCAAACGAACTACAATTGAGCGTAGGGATCTTAAGCCGCATGATGTCCTCATTGAGATCAAGTACGCCGGTATTTGCCATTCTGACATCCATACCGCTCGCGGGGACTGGGGGCCGGTCCAATATCCACTCGTACCAGGACATGAAATCGCCGGCATAGTCGCCCGGGTTGGTTCGGAAGTCACTAAGTATACGGTTGGTGACCGAGTAGGGGTTGGCTGCATGGTTGATTCCTGCAGTGAGTGCGAGAGCTGCCGAAGAGGAGAGGAGCAATATTGTCTTAATGGACATACGGGTACCTATGCAGCAATCGATAGATATGGTGAATATACACAGGGTGGTTATTCCACCCACATCGTCGTAACGGAAGATTTCGTGGTTCGAATTCCGGACGGCATAAATCTTGATGCCGCCGCACCGCTTTTGTGTGCTGGGATCACGACGTACTCGCCGCTGCGCCATTGGGGTGCTGCACCCGGCAAAAGAATCGCGGTTGTTGGACTTGGCGGCCTTGGACACATGGCTGTGAAGCTTGCTCATGCCATGGGAGCAGAAGTAACGGTTATTTCTCAAACCTTGAAGAAAAAAGAAGACGGTTTGAAGTTAGGCGCCGACCATTATTATGCCACCAACGATCCGGAGACATTTAAGAAGCTAGCCGGTACGTTTGATCTCATCGTGAATACGGTGAGCGCCAAGATTGATTTGAATGCCTACCTGTCACTGCTGGCGGTGGACGGTACCTTGGTGAACGTCGGTGCACCGCCGGAGGCATTGCCTGTTCAAGTGTTCTCGCTTATCCCGCATCGTCGATCGTTTGCTGGATCGGCAATCGGCGGTATTCGAGAAACACAGGAAATGCTGGATTTCTGCGCTGAACACCACATTACGCCTGAGATCGAGGTTATCTCCGCTAATCAGATTGATGAGGCTTGGGAACGTGTACTTGCTTCGGACGTCCGGTATCGATTTGTCATTGATATCAGCACAATGGAGAATGAATAAGAATTCATTGCATCCCAAAATAATGAAGGGCACACCGAGTGGTGTGCCCTTTAGTTAAGATGAGGAAAGTCGGTCGAGCGTACGACTAAATGCGATAACACCTAAAGCAAATGCGTTATTTTAAAGAAAACATTCAATCCGTCATAGGAGATAGAGGAATGAAATATAAGACCAAAAAGAATACTCTTGGATTTGCCCTGATCTTGGCAGCATTTTCGGCATTAGGGCCATTTACGGTTGATATGTATCTTGCATCACTTCCACAAATCGCTGTTTTTTTTGGAACAAGCGCAGCGGCGGTTCAAGCGAGTTTAACCACCAGCCTGTTAGGTTTAGGATTAGGACAGTTGGTCATGGGGCCGCTAAGCGATATGTATGGAAGACGTCCGCCTTTGCTGACCTCCATGATATTGTACATCCTTTCCTCGATTGGATGCGCTTTTGCACCAAGCATAGAGTGGTTCATATGTTTAAGATTTATTCAAGGGGTTGCAGCGTCGGCCGGACTCGTGATTTCGCGAGCTATTGTCCGAGATCGGTTTAGCGGTGTCGAAATGACGAAGTTTATCGCGCTCTTAACGATGATCAGCAATGTAGCTCCGTTAATTTCGCCAACGCTCGGGAGTGCGGTTATGTCTTACAGCTCATGGGGAAGTGTATTTCTATTTTTAGGGGCGCTCGGCATCGCACTGACCGCGATAACCGTAGGAGGATTAAAGGAAAGCTTACCTGTACTGCAGCGGGTACCAAGCAATCCCCGGTCGTTGATCAAAAATTATAACAGCTTGTTCCGAGAGCGGTCGTTTATGGGATATGCTCTGGTCAATGGCATCTTGTTCGCAGGTGTCTTCGCCTATGTTGCGGGCACCCCGTTTATTTATCAAAACATGTACGGCGTGTCGCCGCAATCGTTCTCGATCCTCTTTGCGTTGAATGGACTTGCTATTATTGCGGGATCTCAATTCGTCAAGCTTCTCGCAGGCCGGTTAACTGAAAGCCGGCTATTTAGGATCGGGTTAATTATAGCGTTTCTATCTTCCGCTGCAATCTTGTTCGTCGTATTGGTACATGGAGCACTGTCTGCCATGTTTATTTCGATCTTCTTATTCGCTTTTTCCATTGGGATCATAGGGCCTATCTCCTTTACGTTAGCCATGGAGTCGCAGGGGCATATTGCAGGCAGCGCTTCCGCCGTGCTCGGCTCCTTACAATTCGCGTTAGGTGCCGTGCTCGGCTCCTTACAATTCGCGTTAGGTGCCGTGACGTCTCCGCTTGTGGGAATTGCGGGAGAAAACTCCGCGATTCCTTTTGGAATGGTCATCTTTTCTACCAGTTTATTATCGATTGCTGCCTATCTCTTCCTGATTCAAGGGAGACAAAGATTATCCGGCGGTAAAACTAGCTCTGAATCTCATAGGTGAACGATTTAAAAAGGCAGTTATAAAGCTGCCTTTTTCTTCAATCGGTATGATGGTGAACGTGGTGGCATTATGGTTTGTTAGCCTTCAATTGGCCATTCCTTGTGTATTGAGTATAGTTGTTATAGTAGCAAGCCACATGCACGAAATTGACAAGCGACCATACAACAAGCCATATAATAGGTGACGACAGGGTAGTCCAAAGACCGGACCAAGGCAGCACGCGCCCTCCGCCGATAAACGTCAGCAATGGGGGGAGAGACAAGAGGATGAGGACCGGAATCAGCCTAACGACCATTGTCAGAATGAACATACCGGCAGTAAGGCGTTTCTTCCTCCGACGGATACGAACATAAGCATAGGCACCCCAGACAAGCGTTGCGAGAATCAGCGTCATCATGATCATTGCCATGTTTCGGTCGTTAAGAAAAGAGATTTCGGGCTGATCTCCCCTCATAATAGCCGCGATCCCATCGATGACTTCCGAGTAATTCACAAATGCGTTCAATCCCGAATTAAACATCACCGTAATCCCCATCAGCTCGTCCAAATAAACCGTTTCTTCCGACTTATACGTCCAGAAAATGCCGCTGTGAGAGATTGTACGGCCGCGTGATTCGTCTTGGTCTGCGAGCCATCCCATGCCGTACGGCGAAGTCTCTCCGGCTGAATGAAATTGATTCCTCAGCGCCGGGGAAAGAAGGTGGCCGCTATATTGGGCAATCATCCACTTGGACATGTCTTCCGCGGTTGAAACGATGCCTGCAGGACCGTCAATAAACCACAGCGGCTCTGAGCGACTCACGGAGCGGCCTAGAATCGAGTAATGACCTGGTGGGATAGCTTCATTCCCATTGATTTGATGCGTCGTGCTGACACTGTAGGTATGGTTCATACCCAGGGGTTTGAAAATATGACGTTTCAAGTAATCCGAAAAACGCTCTCCACTGATGCTTTCCACGAGGTTCGCCAACAGCACGTAATTAGGATTATGGTAACTGTAAGTTGTTCCAGGTTTATGGGCGAGCTCAACCTCGTTTAATAACCGGTTTGCTTCAGGCAGTGATTGGAATTGCGGAGTCCTTGTCATATCTGGATTTGTTCTATCAGTCAGACCGCTGGTCTGATTCAATAAATGCCGAACCGTAATGTCATGCACTCGGGGATCCCGTGGTGAAAGTTCGGGAAAATAAGAAACGTAAGCCTCATCCAGATCAATCCGGCCGCTATCCACCAACTGCAGTACGGCTAATGCGGTAAAGGACTTGCTGAGCGAAGCAATGGGAAAAGGGGTTTCGCCCGTTATGCTTTTGCTATCTGCAAATGTACCATAGCCTTTAGTGTAGAAGGCCTCTTCGTTTAGGGAAATCGCCAAGGACGCACCTTCGATATGGTTTGCCTTCATGCTCTGACTCATGTATTCGTCGATCTCCCGCCAAATTTTCGTGCGGTCTCGGACTTCCAAGGCGGATACGGACTTTGCCATCGCGGTCCATAGCAGCAGCAAGCAGGTAAATACGATTAACATTCTTTGTTTAGTGTTCGGCATCATAGCACTCCTTCAATCAAGTTAAGGAAATGCTATCGGATAATATTCAACTATTTATCAACTACAATCCAAAACTTGCCGTCACACATCCTCCGCCATGAGGTCCATTTTCGACCTGCAAGCTCCCATCATGTATTTCGCTAAGCACCTTGCAAACATATAGTCCTAGCCCACGATGTTCGGTTGCATCCCACATGTCCCCGCGGTAAAAAGGGAGCGCAGCCTTATCCAGGGCTTCCTCCGAGAAACCGGGTCCGTCGTCCGTGACGGTAATATGCATAGAGTCACCCCGAATGACATAGCGAGCGTTCACCTGATGGGTTGCGTATCGCGCCGCATTGGCCACCAGGTTCTCGAATACCTGCATGACGACATGGGCATCCAGGTTGATTTCAGCATTAGCGTTTTCAATGGAAAAGACGAAGCTTTTGCCGGATTGTCTAACCATTTGTTCGGCACTGTTGTTCAACATAGCCGTGAAAGGGAGGATGTCCATCCGATCGCGATGCACCGGGACATCCTCCAGCTTTTGAATCGAGTTCATGGCCTCCGCATAGTTCTCCAGGCGAACGATGTGAAGGTTCATGGTATGGATCAGGTCCAGCACCTTTGCTTCTGACAATTTCTTCTCGGGAAAATAGGTCTCGAGAAACTCGGCGTATCCTTTCAGCACAGACAGCGGCGTCCTCAGATCATGGGCAAAAATAGCATTGAGCTGCTTGCGCTCCTCAACCGAACGCCAGAGCGCTTTTAAATTTTTTTCCAATTGTGATCGCATGTTTTCAAATACGGCGATCAGCTCGCCCATCTCGTCCCGGCTGTCATAGGAGATGCGGAAGCTTAAATCGTTGGCCGAAATCTTCTCGGATGCTTGCTTCAGTATCTCCAGCGGTCGTTTAAGTTTCCATCTGTACAATAGAACGGCCATACTGACAATTCCGGCGGCCACGGTCAGCAGCACCGCCGCGACGAGGGAGGGCAGAATCCAATCGGTCTCTCCAAAACGCTTCCGCAGGTTCTCCGCCCAGGCGAACTCCACGGTGATGATGGCCAGCACGGCCAAGAGCGTGAGAATGCATAACAGGATGGAGGATTGCAGCAAGTTAAGTCTTTTTAGCAGCAGCCTATTCACGAGTTTGGCCATTTGTACCCAACTCCCCAAACCGTCTCGATTCGATCGTCGCAGCCGTATTCCTTGAATTTGGAGCGAATTCGCCGAATATGCTCTGCGATGACGCTGCTATCGCCTTCTTCGTCCAATCCCCAAATTTTTTCGTACATGCGCTCCTTCTCGAACACCATGCCGGAATTCATGGACAGCAGCTCGATAATGTCGAACTCTTTTTTGGCCAGAGGAATTCGTTTATCCTGGAAATAGAGCTCCCGGGCCGTATAGTTAATGACTAAATCGTGATTAAACCTCACCGAGGCTTTGGTTAGGATTCGCTGTTCCCTGCGCAAATGCGCTTCGACCCTGGCGCCGAGCTCACGAATACTGAAAGGTTTTAGGATATAGTCATCGCCTCCTGCCCGAAAGCCGGCAATTTTATCGGCATCTTCGATTCGAGCGGTCAAAAATAAGATGGGGCACGAGACAAAACCTCTGATCTTTTCGCATATTTCAAGGCCGTTCTCCTCAGGCATGTTGATATCGAGCAAAACGAGATCAGGTCCTAGCTCCACTTTTCGCAGAGCTTCCCGGCTGTCCTTGGCCGTCATGACGAAATATCCGTTGATTTCAAAGTAATCGGTCAGCAGCTTTCGAAGATCCGCTTCATCGTCCACGATTAGTATCTTATGCATTCATGCTTCATCTCCAGTTTTCATGTGTTTGATTTCAGCATATCAAAGATGATCCGGCATACCAATCGGATTTTCATTGAACGCATGGAAAGTCAGCGGCAGGTAGACGAGGTTAACCAATCGTGGTATGAATAGTATTGGACTGAGTCGGTGGGGCTTCGATACCTCCACCGTAGAGAAGAGCTAAGCGATAAAAGTAATCGAAGATACAAGTTATTTTATTTCTGGAGGATATTTATGAATCAACGTTTTCGGATCACGAGATCCATGCAACCAAACTCTAACAATCAGGAGATTTCATTGGAAGAATGCCAATCATATTTTTCATCCAAAGCTGATTTTACTTATCAGACGGTGCTGACTGTGAAAGGGGAGGAGAGCACCATGTCTATAGAAGGGGATTTCTTTGTATGGAAACATGGAGAAGCCTTGATTCCATTCAGACTCTATATGGGGGAGTTGTATGTAGCCGTTTCCCATCAAGAGCTCGTGCCCCTCATGATTGAAATTGCAACTGATTTACGGGCAGATATCGTGGAAGGGTAAATGATAAGAAATCGTACTACTTGCATTGTGTTAGGATAAGCCAAAGAGGGAAGTAATCATTTAATCTAAAATTAGAGGGGTGATTTGAATGCTTGAAATCTTGCAGCAACAATACGATTGGATCAAATCCGCTAGGGAAACCTTGTTTACGTTTTTGGAAGAGATGCCCTCTAATGTATTACATCAAACAATTCCCGAGTTTGGGCACGGGACGATCCTACGGACCCAATGTCATGTTGCAGATTCTTATCGGTTCTGGCTGGGATCCTTCGCATTTAAGAAGATCAGTGAACACAAGGAAACTACTGTACACGAGATTGAAGGTGCAGATGTGAAGGATGTCCGTAACAGATTTACGGAAGTAGACGAAATCGTGGAACGATTTTTGAAAGCGTATTACGATCGCTGTTTTGAACCTATTGAGCAAGGTGATGAATGGCAGGGTTACCCAAGGAGACCTACTCCTCTGCTGCTGTTAACCCATGCTGTGACACACGAATTTCATCACAAAGGTCAAATCGTATCGATGGCAAAACATCTAGGCAATCCCCCTCCTGCCGATGATCGCTTAGGCGGACTCTTTGTCTGATACATAAAAAACGAGATGAGGTGTAAGAAATGACTTCTTTAGGGTCCTGCAGCGTAACTGTCATTACTTTGTTTGTCGAGGATTTGCATGCTTCGAAGTCGTTTTATGAAGAGGCGGGCGGACATATTTGGGAGATAGCGCAACAATTGATGTAAATGCGAGTGGGTGGAGCGGATCATAGGGCTTCAAGACGTTAAAGAGGAAGTTGTTATGTTGCGAACGCCAGACGGTGACAACTCAAATCTAGGCGGCGCAGCATTTAGCTGCACCGCCTTTTCTGTGAATATGATTTATCCGTTAGCACTAAGACCCAACAAGCGCTTTAGGTTGTCATCAATAAATTTATTATCGGCACTGTTGATTCCGCGGCCGGAAAAATGGCCCCAGATCGACTCGATAGGATTAAACTCAGCATTCGGCATAAGCTTAGCCTCGTATTCGTTATCATCCGCAGTGCAGAAGAGATCCGTGCTCCCCGGCATGATGCAGGCAAGAGCCTTAATGCTCTTAAGCGCCTTATCGAAATCTCCGTTATAAGAGGGGTTTGCACTAATATCTGCATGTTGGCCTGTCCATAACATGGTCAAGACATTATGCGGATCCATCTTCATAAAGCTGTCTTCCCAAACACCAGCCACAAAATCCTCCAGGGAGTCAAATCCCAGCTCACGATAACGTTCCTCTCTATAAAACGCATGTGATAATCCCCATCCCGCATAGACCCGGCCAACGGCGCGCATGTCTGAAGAAGTCAGCTGGTTTAGTTTACTTGAATCGAAGCCTACCGCAGCCAGCAGCGAAGCTTTCATACTGTCCAGAACCACAAATGTATGGGGCCAAGGCTTGGCAATGCCCCCAAAAGGAGCAATTCGTTCCACCATATCGGGGTAACTTGCCCCCCATTGGAATGCCTGGATGCCTCCCATGGACCATCCAACGACGAGAGCGATCTTTTGAATACCGAATTTTTCGGTCACCAGCCGATGCTGGAAATTAACGTTGTCATAGATGGTTACCTGCGGAAAGTTAGCTCTGTCAAAAGGAGGCGGCGTATTCGTGGGAGACGAAGATAATCCGTTGCCCAGCAGATTAGGAACGATAATGAAATATTTGTCCGGATCCAGTGCCATGCCGTTTCCAATCAACCATTCATTCTGAACATGCTGGTCGCCAAAAGCCGTTGGATAGACGATGACATTATCTTTTTGTTCATTCAATCTTCCATAAGTCTTATAAGCAAGAAAAGCGCTCGGTAACGTCACTCCTGATTGCAAGGTTACGTCACCCAAATCAAAAATCTCATAATCCATCGTATTGTTAACTCCCTTCAAAATGAAACCATATATTTAGAATGTATTTCTTGTTGTTAGTATAGTTCCGTGATACTCTCAATAAAAGTGAATGGTTTTCAAAGCTATATTCAATAATTTTGAAAGTAAAGGGAGATGGAATGATGGAATTGCGCCAACTGAACACGTTCCGCACGGTTGCATCAACTTTAAATTTCAGTCGGGCTGCGGAAGTGCTGAATTATGTCCCCTCCAACGTCACAATGCAAATGAAAGCGTTGGAGGATGAGCTTGGTGTTCGTCTCTTTGACCGCTTGGGCAAACAGCTCGTTCTCACAACTGCAGGTAAACGCTTTTTGACTCATATCGAAGGCGTGTTAAACCAATTGGACGAAGCTCGCAGCGTCGTTCATGACAACGAAAACTTAAGCGGCACTCTAACGATCAGTGCCAACGAGGTTCTTTGCGCCTATCGGCTTCCCGCCGTCTTTCGCCTGTTTCGTTCGCGCTATCCTGGAGTGCGTCTGATCTTCCGCTCCGTTCCCAATCAGGAGCTCAAGCAAACGCTTTTTGAGGGAACCTCGGATGTCGTCTTCATGCTGGACGAACCCATTCGCGCAAGCACGCTTGCTGTGGAGCCGTTGCTGGAAGAAACGTTCCGCCTTTTCGCCGCTCCAGACCACCCGCTCTCTAAACGAACTGTGCTGCAGCTGGATGATTTTCACGGAGAAGTGTTCCTGACGAATGAAAAGGGTTGTCCCTATCGAACGATGTTTGACCGCTCATTTGAGAAAGAGGGCATTGATAGTATTACGTATTTAGAGTTTCAGAGTGCCGAAGCCATTAAACAATGTGCAATCACGGGAATCGGTATTGCCTTTCTTCCTGAAATCGTCGCGGAAGCCGAAGTTGAACGGGGCGAGCTTGTTGCTCTTCCATGGCAAATTCCGGACTTGCACGTGTATACACAGATGTTATGGCATAAAGACAAGTGGCTTTCACCCATCATATTGTCTTTCATAGAAGCAGCAAGGGAGGTTATTGCTAAAGAGGAGGAGTATAAAACCGTTTAGCTTAATCTAGCTGTTGCGAGACAAGGTACCATTCGAAGTCGCTAAACTAGCAAAGAAAAAGTAATTCTTCATATTATACATTCAGCAGTAATATTGCTGCTCCAATCATCGGCGTGATAACCATGCATGTTTTAAGCCAAGCCACAGGAACACGTTTTGTGAATTTTGCCCCTATATACGAACCTGACATGGTTCCAATCACAACTGCAATTAGCAGATATACATCTAGATAACCTATCTTAAAATAGCCTGCTCCACCTGCCAGTGCAGTTGGGATGATAACCAACATGGTTGTACCTGCAGCATAACGCATGGGCATGCCCAGCAGCAGCATAAGTCCCAACTGGATGAAGGGCGTGGAGCCAATGCCGAACAGTCCAGACAAGATCCCGGTAACAAGACCGATTAGTATCGCGTAGGACCAATATCGCAGCCCATTGGCGAGAGCCAGTGTCATGTCCTCTGAAACATTCGGACCCGTGCGGGCGAGAAGCATTCTTAGCCACAAGGCAATCCCTGATGCAAATAGCATCACGGAGGTCATCAGGCCCAACCAGCTCTCCGGAATGAATGATGACCAGCCTGAGCTGATCCATGCGCCCGCTGCTCCGGCTAAACCGACAATAATACCGGTCTTCAATATCATGTTCCCCTCACGATAATGGCTGACCGAACCGGAAAGAGAGGAGAAAAACATGGCCGTTAATGCCGTTCCTAACGCTAAATGTATGGGGTAACCGAAAACGACCGTTAATATGGAGATAATGAAACCAGAGCCCCCAGCGCCAACAAAGCCTAAGAGAAGGCCAAGCAATACCATCACAAGCGTAATGTTAATCATCTGCATCTAAAATTCTCCATACTTGATGGTGAACACCTATACCTGCAGGCTGAGGCATATTCTCTTGGACGTAACTGACTTTGTCCAGCACCATAGTACTACATTCATTATTATAAGTTGGCCAAACGGGTAATGCGTCTGAATTGGGATTCCCATGACGAATATAGGTTAACCAGGATTTACGCATGTTCCTTGCCAGTTCATATTGTTCAGTTGGTATGGTGTGGGGATCATTGGTCAGATGGACAGGGACCGGGTGCGATGAATTTGCAAAATGAATGAGGCTGCTTTCATATCCATGCGTCGCTCCCAGGACACCGCCGCTGCGTAGACGATACATCCATACAGGGGTTCCTGAGGATGCCAGTGCATTCGCGAACTGGATGGCTCCAACCGTATATAAATGTTCGGTTAATATCGTGCGCCATGCATCTGCATCTGACATCGTTTCGGAATAACATAGATACGCTGCCCATATAGTTGAAGCATTTCTCCCGAAGAATCGTTCCAGTGTTACTGGGTTTGGAGATTGAAGCTCAATATCGTTGTGGATGAAAATAGTAGACTCATCTTCGTTTGTTCCAATCAGCATTGGCGGCATCTTCTCACGATTAGCCAATTTTGAGAGTGGTTTCAAGGGTATGATGCGCCCATCTGCTACTGGCCCGAACATATGCAGACTGCGCGAGGTGCCGCATCCAACGGCGGACTGTGCCTCAATTAATTGCTCGAAAGGAAGCTTCAACAACCACCCTGGATCACTAGACAAGCCCAACTTTTCAAGTATCCGAAGTGTTGTCACGTTTGCAGTGCTTCGATCCCTTATCGCCTGAGTGGCACCACTCTGAGCAATTGCTCGGCAAAATAACCCTTGCGCAGCCTCCATCACATACAGCGAAGCGGTACATTTGGCACCGGCGGAAGCCCCGCTGACAGTAACGCGTTCCGGATCACCGCCGAAGGCGGAGATATTCCGTTGGACCCACTCCAGCGCAAATACAATATCAAGCATGCCGTTGTTCCCCGAAGTCATGTACTCCTCACCAAGAATGTCCTCTAGGTGGAGAAAACCTAGCACCCCAAGACGATAATTAATGGATACGTAAACCAGCCCGTCTTCCACCACATACCGGGAACCGTCACTGTCTGCTCCGCTTCCGGATATGAACCCACCGCCATGGATGAACACCAGCACTGGCTTTAGCTCTTTGTCAGAGCCAGAGGTCCACACGTTCAAATGTAAACAATCCTCTGACTGAACAAGAGTTGTATTTGAACTCTGCGCTCCAACGTTTTGTGGGGCAATCGTTCCGACATGACGGCAGTCTTTTATACCTGACCATGGGAGTGGAGGTGCAGGAGGCTTAAATCTGCGATTTCCGTTTGCTGGAGCCGCATAAGGTATGCCCCAGAATACGTGGGCGCCTTTACATAGCACACCTGCAACTTTCCCGGCATCCGTTTGTACGATCAAAGGAGTCATCTCCTATCATATGGTTTGAATTAGTATAACTTGTTTTCTGCATGAGCTATAATATATGTTAATTCATAATATACATAACCTAGAAGTTATGTATGATAGGAAGCGAGGAACAGAAATGGAACTGCTTCAGCTAAAATATTTTCAGACCGCGGCTCGAATGCAGCATATTACGAAAGCAGCAGACTACTTACATATTTCTCAGCCAGCACTTAGCAAAATGATCGCTTCCCTCGAGGCTGAGCTGGGCACCAAGCTTTTTGACCGTGAGCCCAAACGGATACGTTTGAATCATCATGGCGCGTTGTTTCTTCATCAAGTGGATGTCGCCTTGAAAGCGATTGAAGATGGTAAACTGCAGCTGCAAGATCTAGTCGGTGCGGCTGGACCTTACATAGCTCTGGACGTTCGTGTTTCATCCCACCTACTACCGGATTTATTGGCCGATTTCCGTAAGGAATGTCCCCACGCTGAATTCCATCTTCTTCAGCATTCCGAATCATATACCGGAATAACAAAATTTGATCTTTGCCTTTCCGATGCTGTTTCACTTCCACAGGGGACCGCGTCTGTTTCATTGCTTAAGGAGGACATTTACGTTGCAGTTCCCACAACGCACCATCTTGCTAACCGCGGACATATTGGAATAAGGGAGCTTAAGGATGAGAGTTTTATTATGCTTCCTCGGGGAAAATCGTTACGAGAGACGACCGATGCATTTTGTCGTCTTGCGGGGTTTACTCCGAAGATCCGATATGAGAGCGATGACCCTGCCACAGTCCGCGGGTTGATTCGCGCGGGTCAAGGTGTTGCTTTTTTTCCATCTATTACTTGGGGCGGTTCCAACGGATCTGAAGTCGTCTTGCTGCGACTAGAAGAAAACTGGTGCAATCGCTCGATTGCCCTATCTTGGCCTCAGGACCGCTATATAACCCATACTGCAGTGCAGTTTCGTGATTTTGTAGTGAGCTACTTTGCAAGATTGGGTAGGTCGCATGGGTAGTTGAGGATTCCTCAGGCTTTCTCCTGGCCATCTCGGCCTGTCGATCACTGTACTCGTTAGAAGCCTCTCGTTAGCGGAGTATATCTGCCCACGAGAGGTTTTTTAAAGGGCGGGTAATACTGATTTGATTTATTCTCCCTCCGCATTTTAAAAATCACAGGTATGTTAAATTGTCTAGGCATATTTGTTAATTTTTATTGACAACTTTAATTTAATGTTGTTTCATTTTATTAAACTATGTTGAATGACATTATTTTTACTAGGAGAACAATCGTATGGAATTGGGAAGCAAAATCCGAAGGCTTCGAAAGGAGCAAAACCGGAGCCTGGATGACATCGCAAAGGCTTGCGGATTCACCAAGAGCTTGTTGTCCAAAATCGAAAATGGGAAGACGGTGCCTCCCATCGGAACGCTCATCAAGATTGCCGAAACGCTTGGAACCAAAATTTCGATTTTACTGGACGACAGCGATTTGAATGGAACGGTATATACACCGAAAGCTAGAAGTGAAGGGAAAGTGGTTCAGACGGATAAAGGGTATTCGTTTTCCGCGATTGCGGCCGAACGGCCGGAGAAATTAATGCAGCCGTTTTATTTTGTTGCAAAGAAAGGGAAAACGGGCAAAAGGACATATTCTCATGTCGGGCAGGAATTTATTTATGTGCTGGAAGGCACGATGATTTATTACGTAGGGAAAGAAGAGTACACGTTAAATGCCGGTGACAGCCTGTACTTCGATTCGGTTGAAAACCATTCATATACACTGGTTACCGATGAGGTCAAGTATCTGTCGGTGTTTTGCTCCAACTCCAATGCTTAGGAGAGGGTGATTTTAAATAAATATCATGCAATGTTAATGAAGCCCATGCAGGACTCATGTAAACGATGGCAGTTCAAACTTCCCATTTACTTGATTTCCGCGTGGGCTTTTTTTCATCACAGTACAAGGGGGATGGATCATGTTAAACATTTTGGTTGTGGATGACGAACCGAAGCACAGAAAAGGAATGTCACGGATGCTGAAGGCTCTGAAGCCGGAGTATAACATTTTTCATGCCAGGGACGGGGCGGAAGCTCTGCATTGCATGGAGCTTCAGCGGATGGATCTGGTCTTTACGGACATTCAGATGCCAGTGATGGACGGCCTGGAATTGATGGAGCATCTGACCCGCCGCGGGGGGAATGAAAGCATCATTATTCTGAGCGCTTACTCCGATTTTGTTTATGCGCAGCGCGCGCTCCAGTTGGGCGCCAGCGATTATGTGCTGAAACCGGTTGAAGAACAAAACATTCTGCCGCTGCTTGCAAAAGCGGAGCGCAGAGCAAGCGCTGTACGCCTTGCGTCCGTTGAATCCTCGCTTTCCGAGATGTTGGAGGGATGTCCGTCCGACGAGGATTATCGGTTACTGGAGAGCACGTTCCCGGAATTTAAGCACGGTATCGTGCTCACCGCTGTTTTTGGCGAGGCGAAAGATCACAAACTTCTGCTGAGCGGACTTAAAGGGATACTGCTGCCGATGATCGAGGAATTGGGGTTTTCCTGCGCTTTTTGCTTACAGGACAAAATGCTCGCCGTCTTGATGATAAGCTCCGATCCTCCCTCCATGGTTGTTCCCGGTTTGAACTCGAAGCTGCAGGAGGTCATTCAATACTTCCAGCGTGAATACGGGGTGGAACTAACGTTTGGCATGGGTCGTTATTTTACGGAATGGAGACAGGAAGCCAAACAAGCTTACCAGCAGGCCTGTCACGCACTCAAAACAAGATTTTATAAAGGCGGAGGGGCGGTGTATGAAGCCGAGCCACTGGATAACGCAGATCGTCCGGCCGTCGTGAAGCTTGAATTCAGTGGATTAACCAAAGCGGTACTATCCGGAAATAAGCCGGAAATCGAAGCCTGTCTGGATTCGGCTGTTCACCAGGCCGTCAGCAGCGGTTATCCCGAGCCGGAAAAATTGAAATACTTTCTCGCGGCCTCTATCCATCAAGCCACCTCTCTCCTAATGGAGAAAGGGCTCGCTCCCTTACATAGCGCCGTCTACGAGGAAGCTTTGCTGCATTGCCATACCGTTGATGAATTAGTTAAGGCGGCCCGGCAATGGATCCTCGAGCTGACGGATCGCCTGGAACAACGGCGGCAGTACAATGCCGGGTCCATTATCGACAGCTGCAAAGCCTATATTGATGCGCACTATAGTGAAGGTGATTTGTCACTAAGCACACTGGCGGTAAAATTTCATTTTAATGCCTCGTATTTTTGTATGCTGTTCAAAACGCATACCCACATGACCGTCCATCAGTACATCACACATACTAGAATGAAAGCGGCCGCAGGCCTGCTGCTGCAAACTTCTCAAAAGGTTTACCAAATTGCCGAGTGCGTAGGGTATAAGGATGTAAAGTACTTCATACGACTGTTTCGCAAGGAATTTGGCACAAGCCCGGAAGAATATCGCCATTTATCCGCTACTCGCTAAAAGGAAGGGATGTCATTTGAGAGGACGTTGTTTATTGCCGCGCTTAAAAGATCTCAGCTACAGGTTTCAGCTTTTTTTAACCTATGCCCTCATTGTTTCGATACCTCTTGGCATCCTGAGCTGGAAATATTTTAACTCCAGCAGAGAGTTTGTCTCCGAATTTGCCCGGCAAAATCTTTATTCCATCGTCAAACAAAACAATGAAATCATGGACACGGAGCTTGCACGGGTGGAAGAAAGCAGCCTGGCCATCATCGCAGAGCAAACGTTGTATGAGCAGTATTTGCATGCAAATCCGCATGACGAATACAGCATGATCACGATGGAGAAAAAGGTCAGCCGCGCGTTAAACAAATACTTTACGGATTTGGAGCAAATCTATTCCATCCACCTCATGACCAGTTATTCCAACATTGGCCCAACGGGCGCCTCCGCTTTTATCCCATATGGGAATTTTAACCGAACGGCTTTATACCAGGCTGCATTACAGGGGGACGGTGCCATGCAGTGGGTGCCTACCTTCTCGTTTGATCAGATGTTTAAGCAGGATATCAGCCGCTCCAAGCCTCCCGAATATGACCGCCTGCTGGCGGGTGTCCGCTTGCTGAAGCTGTTCAACATCAACAATGGCGAAGTCATCGAACTAGAGGGCAAGGCTGAACTCCCGGTGCTGGCGATTGTTTATCATCCGGAAATCTATCATTCCCGCTTCGCTGACACGCTCCCTTCCACAGGAGCTTCTTTTTTTATTGTCAGCCCGGACGGAAAGCCCGTGGCGGGCACGAGCATCGAGCAGGGAGATACGGGCGTCGATCCCGGTTGGCTTGACAAAATGGTGAAATTGAAGAGTGGGACCTTGACGGTTACGCAGGATGGGAAACCGCTCATCGTTTGTTTTGATACATCGGAGGTAACGGGCTGGATATCGGGTGTCACCATATCGCCCGAAGCGTTGGCGGCCGCTTTTTTGCCGGAGATTAAATCCTACACTTTATACTTGGCTGTCGCCCTCCTGCTTTTTTCGCTCCTGCTTGCGTTTGTTTTTGCCAATACCGTTATCAGGCCCATTCATCAACTCCTTCAGGCGATCAAAAAGACGGGCGAAGGTGAATTTGATACCCGAATACCGGTGGAATCCTACAACGAGATGGGGCTGTTAATCCACAAATTTAATCAAATGAACGTCAAGATCAACAATTTGATTGAAGAGAATTACAAAGTCAAGCTGCGAGAAAAAGAAACCGAGATCATGTCGCTGAACATACAACTGAATCCTCATTTTTTATACAACACCCTGAACATCATGAATTGGACGGCGCTTGAAAACAACCAAAGAGAATTAAGCCGCATGATTGTCAGCTTGTCCTCCATGCTGCATTATACCTCCGAGAACAGCCAGGACACCGGTGATTTGGCCGAGGAACTGAACTGGCTGAAACATTACATATTCATCACGAATCAGCGTTTCGAGGACCGGTTTACCGTCGAGTATGACATCGCTCCTGAGCTCTATGCTTACCGTGTACCCAAACTCTTCCTGCAACCGTTTGTCGAGAATGCGATCGTCCACGGATTTTCCCGTCTGCACAGCGGGGGAAGGATTGCCATTCGGGGATGGATGGCTGGCGAGGCGCGCAAGTTTACGGTGGAGGATAACGGAACGGGCATCCCACCCGCCAAATTAGAACAACTGATCAAGCTCGAAGGCGATTCCATCGGCATCCGAAATGTGGATAAAAGAATCAAACTCATTTATGGGGAAGCTTACGGGATCACCCTGACTTCGGTTGAAGGAAAGGGCACCATCGTAAACATCAACCTGCCTATATCAAATAACTGAAAATTCTCCACCAATACAAAAATGTTAGAATTTTTTTTGGGACGGCTCTTTTTTACAATAAATATATGAACGATCAGCCAATGAATGGAGGGTGAGTAGATGAACATAACCAAACGTCTTGCAGGGGCGGTTTTATCGTCAACTTTGGCCATCAGCGTATTGCTGGCAGGCTGTTCGGACAGCGGAGGAGCTTCAGAAGGGCAAGTTGGCAAGGAAGGCCAAGGCAAGGAGGAAACGGTTACGCTTAAATTTTCCTTCTGGGGAGACACGATTGAAAAGAAAACGGTTACAGAAGCGCTTGAACGCTTCGAGAAGGAGACCGGCATCCAGGTGGAGCCAATGCATGTTCCGGCTGATTATTTGACAAAATTGACTACGATGGTGGCAGGAAATGTGGCACCGGATCTCGGTTATTTGTCATCGGGAGCGGCTTTGAGCTGGGGGCGTGACGGGAAACTGTTGAACCTCACGCCGCTGATGGAGAACGACCCTGATTTTAACAAAGAGGACTACCTGGACCAGGTATGGTATGAAATTGATCCAGGCAATACCATCGGGATGAGCACCGCCGTTGAAGGCTACGGTCTAATGTACAACAAACAATTGCTGCAGGAAGCGGGAGTCGAGCTGCCTCCGACGGAGGCGGATAAAGCATGGGATTGGGACACGTTTGTGGAATACGCCAAAAAATTAACGCTGGATGACCAAGGAAGAAATGCGCTGGATCCGAATTTTAACCCGGACAAAATCAGGCAGTTCGGCCTTCAGTATGACCCTTACAACATGATGGCGGCGGTAGTCTCCAATGGCGGCAACTTTCTGACCGAAGACGGCAAAGGTTTTGGGCTTGCACAGCCGGAGGCGATCGAAGCGATTCAAAAGCTTGCGGATCTGATGTATGTTCATCATGTATCCCCTACCCCGCTGCAGACCAAAAACCTGCCGGACACGGCGCTGCAGACGAAAAAAGTCGCCATGACGGTGTCCGGCAACTGGGCTCTTCAAGCCTTTGCGGAGCAGGACTTTAATCTAGGTGTCGGGGTATTGCCGAAGCTTAAGGTAAGCAACACGCTGCTTGATGGCGCGCCGACGGTCATTTTCAAATCAACCAAGCACCCTGAAGAGGCATGGCTGTTGTATAAATACATGGCGGATCCCGAATCGGTGCTGCCGCTGATCGAGGGCGGGTTATGGATGCCGCTGAAGAAAGAATGGTACACGAATCCCGAGAAGATCAACAAATGGGCGGCAGGGAACAAAGCGCATCCGGAAGGCTATACGGAAGCTTTTATGAAGCAAACCATTGAAAACGGCATCCGCACCCCGGGATTTGAAGTCAAAAACCTGGATAAAATCAACGCGCTCGTCACACCCGCCCTTGATTTGGTGTGGACGGGCAAACAAAGCGCGGAAGAAGCGTTAAGAGGCGTGGAGCCCAAAGTACTGCCGCTGATCGAGGGATATTACGGTAGGTGATTCTTTACGAAAAGCCGCTTTAAATCACGGCCTGTTAGACCTTAACGATAGTTATTTAAGATAGGGGGGGATTCATATTCTGCACAAACGCCGGATTGCAATGGCAGGCATCCTGTTTGCCCTACCCAGCATCTTGGGGCTGATGTTGTTTGTCATGCTGCCAATGATCGCCAGCTTGCTGCTCAGCTTTACGGATTACCGCATTGTCAACACGCCTAAATTTATCGGATTCACCAATTATACTCGGCTCTTTGACGGAACGGATCCCTATTTTTACAACTCGTTATGGGTCACCTTCAAATATGTGATCCTCCGTGTTCCACTGGGGCTGGTATTCTCTTTCATCGCCGCATTTTTACTGAATATGGGATTTATCCGAGGCAAATCCGTGTTCCGCACGATCTTTTATTTGCCGTCCATCGTACCTGCGGTCGCCTCCTCGATGATCTGGCTATGGTTGTTTAGTCCTGATCTAGGATTGTTCAACAGCTTTCTAGAAGCACTGAATCTGCCCACACTCGACTGGCTGTATTCCGAAGAAACCGTGGTGCCTTCGATTGTCTTGATGAGCCTATGGGGAATGGGAAGCACCATCATCATCTTCTTGGCGGGCCTGCAAGGGGTGCCAAGATCCTTGTACGAGGCGGCCATCGTGGATGGCGCCGGCGCCATCCGGAAATTCCGGCATATTACGATTCCCATGATGACGCCAATTATTTTCTTTAATTTGATCATGGGGTCGATCGGAGCTTTTCAGGTGTTTACCGAGGCGTTGATTATGACGCAGGGAGGTCCCAATAACGCCAGCTTGTTTTATAACTATTACATTTACCGGCAGGCCTTTCAGTTTGGAGAAATGGGGCAAGCTTCGGCCATTGCATGGATTCTTTTTATCATCATCCTTTTGGTCACCGTGATTTTCTTCCGGACGTCGAAGTCCTGGGTATTTTACGAAAGCGAGGTGTAGCTCCCTGTGAAAAGAAGCCGCCGTATTTCGCAGATTATCGTTTACTCGGTCCTCGTTGTGGGAGCTGCCTTCTGTTTGCTGCCGCTGTTTTGGCTGGTGCGCAGTTCGATGATGAATTCACTGCAGATTTTTGAGATGCCGCCGAAGTGGATCCCTTCGCCGTTTCGACTTCAAAATTATGTCGAGGCGCTGACAACCATTGACTTTTTCCGGTTCTTCCGCAACACGCTGATCATTACCCTCAGCTGCTTGTTTGGGGCTCTCTTCAGCAGCTCGATCGGTGCTTACAGCTACGCCAGGCTGGATTGGCCGGGAAGGAAACTGTTCTTCAGCTTGCTGCTGGCCAGCATGATGCTTCCCGGCGCCGTTACTTTGATTCCCACCTTTATCGGCTGGAGGTTTGCCGATCTGATTAACACCTATGTGCCGTTAATTTTGCCGGTATGGTTCGGCTCAGCCTTTGATATCTTCCTGCTGAGGCAGTTTTATTCCACGATACCTAAAGATATGGACGAAGCGGCTTATGTGGATGGAGCCGGCCCGTGGACCATTTTCTCCCGGATTATTATTCCTTTGTCCAGACCGCCCCTTATCGTGATCGGTTTGTTTTCCTTTATGAATTCCTGGAACGATTTTATGGGACCGCTGGTGTACTTAAATGAGGAGAGAAAGTTCACGCTGGCGCTCGGCCTGCAAATGTTCCAGTCGCTTCACAGCGCGCAGTGGCATCTGCTGATGGCAGCTTCGACCGTGGTGATTCTGCCGGTCATCGTGGTGTTTTTCATAGGTCAGCGTTATTTTATCGAGGGGATTACGTTGACCGGAATAAAAGGATGATGCGGGTGTTTGCATACCTACCGTTCAACACAGTTGAATATAATTCAATGTAATGTCATTGAGTTCTGAAAACAATGAAAGCGGAGGGAGTGTGAAGAATATGGAGTCTCAACGACTTAATAAGGCAAGGGAAGCGCTCGAGCGGAAGGAAATAGACGCGCTGTTGATTTCCAGCCCGTTTAACCGGAGATATATTACCGGCTTTTCGGGTACCGCGGGTTGGGCGGTCATTACACAGGGTCAGGCTTGGCTAGTAACCGATTTCCGATACACCCGCCAAGCGGAGCAGCAGGCCAAGGCATTTGAGGTAGTGCAGCATGGGGGCCAGCCGCTTGAGCTGATCCGTGAGAAATTGAACGAGGTCGGCGTCAAGAAATTGGGGTTCGAACAACATCATGTTTCCTATGCGGACTATGAATCGTATGAGCGGACGTTTGGAGGCATCGAACTCTTGCCAATCGGGCCAATCATCGAAAAGCTGCGAGGCATCAAGGATGAGGCAGAGCAGCATTGTATCCGAAAAGCGATCGAAATTACGGAAAAGGCCTTTGAGTTTATTTTGGGCTTTATGAAGCCTGGCGTATCCGAAAGGGAGGTGGCTGCTGAACTGGAATATTTCATGCGCAAAAACGGCGCGGTCTCGTCGGCGTACCCCGCCATCATCGCTTCCGGCGTACGCTCGTCGCTGCCGCACGGAATAGCCAGCGACAAGCTGCTGGGCTTGAATGAATTCGTGACCCTTGATTTTGGTGCGAATGTTGATGGATACTGCTCCGATTTGACGCGGACGGTTTTTATCGGCAAACCGTCGGAACGTCACCGGGAGATTTACCGGATCGTGCTGGAAGCCAACCGGTCTGCCCTGGAGGGGCTAAAACCGGGAATGACCGGGAAGGAAGGAGACTCGCTGGCCAGGGATTATATTTCCAACCGCGGATTCGGAGAATATTTCGGCCATGGCCTCGGCCACGCCTTCGGTTTGGAGATTCATGAGCCTATGCGGCTCTCTCAACAAACGGAAGAGCCACTTGAGCCAGGGATGATTTTGACGGTTGAGCCCGGCATCTATCTTCCTGATTACGGAGGCGTTCGCATCGAGGACGACATTCTGGTGACAGAAACCGGCATTGAAGTACTGACAACATCGAACAAAGAGCTGATCGTTTTATAGAGGGGAGGGATGGGATCCATCCATGAATGCTGAATCTGCGGAAGTTGTCGTGATCGGCGGCGGGATTATCGGCATGTCCATCGCTTACTATACGGCGAAAGCGGGAATGGACGTGATGGTAGTAGAGCGCGGTGAAATCGCAGGGGGAACCTCCTCCAAATGCGACGGCAACATTTTGGCGATTGACAAGGATCCGGGCTTCGACAGCCAGATGTCCTTAAAATCACAGGAGCTGGTGGCGGAATGGGTACAGGACCTCGACGAGGAATTTGAGTATCGGGCTCCTGGCAGCATCCTGGTTTGCGAGACGGAAGAGGAGATGCTTGCAGCCGAAAACTGGGTTTTACGCCAACGGGAGGCAGGCCTTCCCTTCCGCATGCTCGACCATAAGGATCTGCGCGGCGAGTGGCCCCATATGGCCGAAGATCTGTTGGGGGGCCTGGAATGCGCCACGGATTCTACGGTGAATCCGGTTTTGCTCACCTACTCGCTGGCATCCGCCGCCCGCCGATATGGGGCCAGGCTTCGGGTGCATACACCCGTCACGTCGATTTTGCTTGATGCGGGCGGTAGAATCCGCGGTGTGGAGACAGCCGGCGGTACGATTCGCACGAATACCGTCATCAATGCGGCTGGAGTATGGTCGAAGCATATTGGACGAATGGTCGGACTCGATATTCCGATCAAGCCCCGCAAAGGGCATATCCTGGTAGCTTCCCGATGGGAGAGCATCGGGAAACGGAAGGTGATGGAATTCGGCTATCTGATCAGCAAATTTGGCGGGAAGCGCAGCGTTGATCCGAAATTTGAGCAGTACGGAATCGCGCTCGTTTTTGAACCGACCGCCTCGCAAAATTTCCTGATCGGCTCAAGCCGCCAATTTGCAGGGATGGATGCCCGCGTGGATCAGGAGGTCATTCGGCTCATCGCTGAAAGGGCGATCCGCTTCTTTCCCGTCCTGGAGCAGATTCCGCTGCTTCGAACCTACGCGGGATTGCGTCCCTGGACCCCGGATCATCTGCCGATTGTTTCGCCCGTTGATGAAATCCCCGGATTCTATATTGCGGCGGGACATGAAGGCGACGGCATCAGTTTGGCCGCCGTCACGGGGAAAACGATCAGTGAAATGCTGAGCGGAGCAGCGACCTGCATTCCGGTAGAGCCGCTGCGTTATGACCGTTTCCACCGCGGGACGGTTCGTCAGGAGGTCATCTTGTGAGAATATCCAAGCTGGTGAGTACAGTCGACACACACACGGGGGGAAACCCGACCCGGACCGTGACAAGTGGAGCGCCGGAGCTGATCGGTCGAACGATGACTGAGAAGATGGTGCATATGTCGGAGCATTACGACCATTTTCGTCGAGCTCTGATGCTGGAGCCACGGGGACATGAAGTGATGTCCGGCTGTATTCTGACACCCCCGTGCGACAGAAGAGCCGATATCGGGGTTGTTTTCATAGAAAGCGGTGGATATTTGCCGATGTGCGGTCACGACACGATCGGTTTATGCACCGCGCTGGTCGAGGGAGGAATTTATCCCGAGAGCAAAAGCGTCATCAAGCTGGATACTCCGGCGGGACTTGTTGAAGCAAGGCTTATGGTGGAGAACGGCAAGGTGAAGCAGGTTTCGTTCACGAATGTCGCTTCTTTTTTATACAAGCAAGATGTTCGGGTTCACGTGGAGAACCTCGGCGAAATTTCCGTCGATATTGCATACGGCGGCAATTTTTACGGGCTTGTGGATGCACGACTGCTTCATCTGCCGCTGGTTCCCGGCCGGGGTTCGGATATCGTGCGGCTGGCGATAAAAATACGGGAGGCGATCAATCGCGAGGTGGAGGTTGTACATCCCGAGAATCCCGTCATTCGCGGGCTCACCCATATTGAGTTTTACAGCGATTCCGAATCCCCGTCGGCCCGCTGCCGGAATACGGTTGTGGTTCCTCCCGGAGGCATCGACCGCTCCCCCTGCGGGACGGGAACCTCAGCAAAAGCCGCCGTGCTATACGCCAAGGGGGAGATTGAAAAGGGGGAGGAGTTTTGGCATGAAAGCATTGTGGGCTCCCTGTTCCGGGCCAAGGTTGTGGAGGAAACGACAGTGGGCAGTTTGTCGGCGGTCATCCCCGAAATATCTGGTTCGGCTTGGATCACGGGCTTTCATCAGTTTGCTTTGCAGGATCAGGATCAGCTGAACCAGGGCTTTTTCCTGCTCTAATGAATCGTACCGGAGGCAAGCATTATGGAAACAACGAAATGGTATGCGGCGATGGATACCCATTCCTGCGGCCAGCCGCTGCGGATCATCACTGGCGGCCTGCCGCAGCTAAGCGGCTCCTCGCAGCACGCAAAGTCATTATTTTTCAATAGGCATTTCGATTCCGTCAGACAGCTTCTGCTGGCCGAACCGCGAGGGCATCGCGAGATGACGGGAGCGATTGTCACGGCACCGTCAACGGCAGCTGCGCGCTTCGGATTGCTCTTCCTGAATCAGGAAGGTCTCGCGGCCGTCAGCGGTCACGGCATCATCGCGGCCGTCGCGGCATGGACGGCGACGGGACAGCTGGATCCTTCGGATGCGGTCAATGGGGTCCTGATCGATTGCCCGGCTGGTACGGTGACGGCTTATGCCGACTGCGTAGGGCATGAAGTCCGGTCCGTTTCCTTTTTGAATGTTCCGAGCTTCGTTTATGCCAAGCAGGTTACGGTGAATGTTCAAGGCGTGGCAGCGAGGGTCGACATTGCTTTTGGCGGCGAATTTTATGCCGTGGTCGACACAACCGCATTTGGAGTCGAAGGCGCTTTCCCGCTTCAGAAGCTGCGGGAGTGGGGCAGGCTGATCCGCGATGAACTCGAACGGCAGCACGAGGTGAAGCATCCGGAACTGGACTGGATTTCCGGAGTTCATGGCGTGTTTTTCTATCAAAGGGTTGAACGGTGCGATGGCGGAACCCCGAACCGGCCCGCATATCGCAGCACGGCTGTATTTGCCGGAGTTCAGCTTGACCGGTCGGCGGGAGGCGCCGGCGTCGCTGCCCATATGGCGGTTTTACATTCCCACGGCTTGCTTGAGCCGGGACAGCCGGTCATTTACGAGGGGATGGCCGGCGCTCAAACGGTTGGAAGCATCGCGGAGGAAACGGAAACGCACGGGTACAAATCCGTCATTCCTCGGCTTACAGGAACCGCTTATATTATGGGATTTATGAATTTCGTGCTGGATCCGACCGATCCGCTGCCGGAAGGATTTGTTCTTTACTGATAGATATGGATATGGAACGAAACCGGATTAGAGGGGAGAAATGTCGATATGGCAACATTTGAAGGGGTTTATGTCGCGCTTGTCACACCGTTTACACCGAATTACGAGGTTGATTACCAGCGTCTGGCCGAGCTTTGTGATGTTCTCATCTCACAAGGCGTGCACGGTCTGATCCCGACCGGATCTTTAGGTGAATATGCAGCCTTGACCCGGGAAGAGCGGGCCAAGGTTGTTGAAACCGTCATCGAAGCCGCGGCTGGCCGGGTGCCGGTAGTAGTCGGTTCTGCTGCACCTTCCACCAAGCAGGTGGTCGAATGGGTACAGCATGCCAAGGATGCGGGCGCTGCCGGCGTAATGGCATTGCCTCCGATTAATTACAAACCGCTTGAGTTTGAGGTTATCGCTCATTATGAGGCGATCAATGAAGTGGGGCTGCCGGTTATCGTTTACAACAATCCGCATGATTACAAGGTCGATTTGACGCCGCAGCTGCTTTCTAGACTATCCAAACTCGAACATGTAGTTGCCGTCAAAGAATTCTCCGGGGACATCCGCCGCGTGCACGATATTTTGGCCTATACGGATCTGGAAGTGATGATCGGCGTCGACGATTTAGCGATGGAAGGAGCGCTGTTCGGAGCTTCGGGGTGGATTTCCGGCGTGCCGAATGCCCTGCCGAAGGAAGGCGTGGAGCTGTTTAACCTGGCGAGACAAGGCAAGCTTCAGGATGCGTCCGCACTGTATCGCCATCTTCTCCCGTTGTTCCACTTCGATGCCAGTCCGCAGCTGGTTCAATCGATCAAGTACATGATGGAGCTGGCCGGATTTCCGGTAGGCCCAACGCGTCCGCCTCGCCTTCCGCTGCCTGAAGCCGATTATGCAGCGATCAAGGAAGCGTATGAGTTTGCCGTCAACCGGAATCAGCCGGCTATAAAGCCCTAGGTCAAAAAGCTAGAGGATTCAGGAATAGGAGGGAAGGAAATGATAAACAGCCGTAATTGGATCGGCGGAGAGTGGATCAAGCCTGCGGCGGGGGAAGTCGCCGTGATCGATCCATCCAACACTATAGAGCAGGTGGGGGTGCTGCATTTATCGGATCCATCACACGTTATTCAGGCCGAGCAGGCGGCGCGCGAGGCCTATGCCTCCTGGTCCCGCATGAGCGGCTCAGCCAGGGCCGGGCATTTGGACCGCATGGCAGATGTACTCGAAGCCAAGTCAGATGACGTGGCTCTTCTTGCAAGCATGGAGATGGGAAAACCGATTGCAGAAATGCGGGGGGAACTCAAGCGGGGAGTGAATCTGCTCCGATATTACGCAGCGGAGGGTGTCCGCGCCAACGGGTCGGTTATCCCTTCCAGCGAGCAGAACGTGCTGCAGTACACGAGAAAGGTTCCACTCGGCGTGGCGGGTATTATTACGCCCTGGAACTTCCCGGTTGCGATTCCGATCTGGAAAATAGCCCCGGCATTGATTAGCGGAAACACGGTGATATGGAAGCCGGCGGAGCTTGCGTCGTTAACCGCGACCAGGCTCGCTGAAGTTTTTGCCGAGGCGGGGCTTCCGCCAGGCGTCATGAATCTGGTTGTCGGCAAGGGCAGTCAGATCGGCAATGTCCTTCTGGAGCAAATCCCTTTGGATGCCTTAAGTTTCACTGGCTCAACATCTACGGGGCTGAACATCGCTCAAATCTGTGCAAAACGCAATATTAAATACCAGACTGAAATGGGCGGTAAAAATGCCGCGATTGTGTTAAACGACGCCGATCTTGAAACGGCGGTGCCGCTCGTTGTCAGCGGCTCCTTTCGATCGGCTGGCCAGAAATGCACGGCAACAAGCCGGATTATCGTTGAATCCGGAATCTATGAAACATTTATCGAGGCGTTGTCACAAGCCGTATCCCAAATCAAGCTTGCTCCGGCTCTTGACTCCGAGGCTTACCTGGGTCCCGTGGCGTCCGCAAGCCAGTATGAAACGGTGATGTCTTATGTGCAGTTGGCCAACGAGGAAGCGGAAATTTTGGCGCAAGGCCCCATTGCAACCGGAGATCAGGAAGGTTACTATATCCGGCCGCTGGTGGCTGGGGGCTTGAACGCCGGGCATCCCCTGGTTCAAGAGGAAATTTTCGGACCCGTCGCTGCAGTGCTTGAAGCGGCCGATTTTGATGAAGCGGTGGCCATATGCAATCAATCGATTTATGGGCTGAGCGCCTCGTTGTTTACTGAAAATTTATCTTATGCCCACCGGTTCCTGGACGAGGCCCGGGCGGGAATGGTCCGCGTTAACCAGGAGACGGCGGGAGTCGAATATCAGTCCCCGTTCGGCGGCATGAAACTGTCAAGCTCCCATACGCGCGAACAGGGGCAGGCTGCTCTGGATTTCTATACTGAGCTTAAGACGTGCGCTATTTCTTATCGATAGGAGGCTTCCGATGAATGGTTCATCTATGATCATGTGCCGCTGTGAAGAAGTGACCCTTGTTCAATTGGAGGCCGCCTACGAGTCAGGGTGCCGCACTCCTCGGCAGTTAAAAATGAAAACGCGGGCCGCTATGGGAGCTTGTCAAGGCAGGGTATGCAGACAGCTTCTCGAAGCCTGGATTCATACCAAGAATCCGGATTCCCCTCGGGATCCGGAGCTGCTCGCGCACCGTCCGCCGGTACGGCCCGTAACCTTCGGCCAGCTGGCAAAGGATGATGTGTAATGGAGAGGATTCCTTTTCATCCGATATTGGGACCGCAGAGGAAAGAGCGGAAACCGGTGAGCTTTACGTTTAACGGGAGGAAGCTGACCGGACTTCAAGGCGAGCCGATCGCGGCGGCCCTGCTGGCCTCCGGCATTCGAACGCTGCGCAGACACGAAGAGACCGGCTCGGCCCGGGGGCTGTACTGCGCCATCGGCCACTGCATGGAATGCCGGCTGAACGTGGAAGGGAGGGGGCCGGTGCGCTCTTGCCTTACCCCGCTCGAAGAGGGGATGCTTATTTGCGAAGGGCGGCAGCTTCCCAATGATATTACGGGGAGGAAGCTGCCATGACCAAGACACCGTCATTCGATCTGTTGATTGTAGGAGCTGGTCCGGCAGGATTATCCGCCGCAGCAGTGGCGGCCGAGCATGGCCTGTGTGTAGCTGTGCTGGATGAATTCCCAGAGCCGGGTGGACGCATGCTAGGGCAATTTCACGAGGAAAATGGCCGCTGGTGGGTAGGAAGGCGGGCTGCGGAACAGCTGATAGAAAAATGCCGTGTTCTGGGGGTAGACATCCGCTGCGGTGTTTCCGTTCACGGCATGCTCCGGACTGACCGGCGCTGGATTGTACGAACCACCTGCGGATCGCTCACGGCTCCAAGGGTGCTGCTCGCCACCGGGGCCGCCGAAATTCCTCAGCCGACCCCAGGCTGGACGCTGCCCGGGGTCATGTCGATCGGGGCCGCTCAGGTGATGGCCAATGTACATTATGTAAAGCCGGGCCGCCGAGGGCTGATTATCGGCGTGAATGTACTCGCTATGGCGATTGCCCGCGAGTTGTCCGTCAGCGGGGTAACGATTGCGGGGATTGTGCTGCCAGAACGAAGTTCTGTATCCGGTAAGGACGCTTTGCCTGAAGAAGCGGTGAAACGATTGCTGAACCTTGCTCATATGGCGCCGTCTCCGCTGATGAGAATCGGAGGAAAGCTGGGTGCAAGCCTGGGAATGGCTGGTGCGGTGTCCCGCTTCTTTCCGCGGGGCGGAATGAAAATTTGGGATATTCCTTTGCAGCTGCGTACTGCCGCGATATCCATCAATGGTAAACATCATGTGGAATCCGTGACGCTGGCGGATATAACCGGAGCAGGTGAAATCATTCATGGAAGCGAGCGGGAGGAGCAGGTGGATTTCGTGGCTCTTGCCGGCGGCTTGTACCCGCTCGCGGAATTGGCTGCGGTAGCCGGCTGCCCTTTTGTTTATGTGAAGGAACTGGGCGGTCATATCCCGATTCACAACGAGAACATGCAGACACCCGCGGAGGGCTTGTATGTCGCCGGCAATATTGCGGGAATTGAGAGCGCACGGGTGGCCATGGCCCAGGGAAGGGTTGCGGCCGTCACCATTTGTCGCGATTCCGGGGCGCTGGGGAAGGATCAGGAACAATACCTGCATGAAGCGATGGAGCATGTCCGCCGGGTTCGCGCCTCTTCCTTGATCCAGTTTCATTCAGGCATTCCAGATGCCAGAGAGCAGTTATATAAGAAATGGGAAGAGGAGGCATGGATATGAAAAAATCGTTTTCCCTTGGGCATGACATGAGTACGGTTAAAGAGGATGAGCGCATTGTTAAGAAGGATATAGAGACGCTGTATCTGGGCAATTTGGCAACGGTGGAATTCGATCTGCGTTTGCCCCGGAAAGGAAAATACGGCTCGAAGATCACTTGGACATCAGAGGATTCCCGCTTTCTCCATGACGACGGCTCGGTGACCCGGCCGAAATACGGAATCGGCAAACGTACGGTCCCGCTGCACGCTACGTTTCAGTATGGTGGCTGCATCAAGGAAAAAGTCTATGAAGTGACCATTTTGGAGGAAGAAAACAAAATTCAAGTGTCCCAGATTTATCCGACACGTCTAAAAGCGGAGCTGGGCAGGACATTTTATTTACCGGCGGTGGCTGTGGTCGAAACGGTAGAGGGGGAAGTCATTTCCCATGCCGTGGATTGGGAACAAGGAGAAGAGCGCTCTTTTGAGGAGCCAGGTTCCGTCATGATCCAAGGGGTGCTAAAAGACACGGCCATTCCGGTAAGCGCGGAGGTCTGGACGGCGGCCAAGCTGGAGCGTGAAATGATGGACACCGCTCCCGCCATGAATAGCTTTCCCGCTGGGGCAGTCATTCTGAAGCCCGGAACGGCCTTTAAAGCCGCTCAAGACAGAAGCCTCGCTTTCTTGAAGGAGGTCTATGACGACCAAATGTTATATAATTTCCGGGCAGCCGCCGGGCTGGATACGTGCGGAGCCCCTGAAATGACCGGCTGGGATTCGCCGGATTGCCTGCTGAGAGGGCATACGACAGGACATTACTTGTCGGCGCTGGCATTGTGCTATGCGGCTACAGGGGATGAAGACATTAAACAGAAGGCAGAGTATATGATCGCTTCGCTGGAGGAATGCCAGCTTGCTTTTGCAAGCCAACCCGGTTTTCACGGCGGCTTCCTTAGCGGATACTCTGAGGAGCAGTTTGACCTGCTGGAGCAGTTTACCCGCTATCCGGAGATATGGGCTCCTTACTATACTCTGCATAAAATTTTCGCCGGACTGCTTGACTGTTACCGCCATCTGGGAAATAGCACGGCGCTGGTGATTGCCGATAAGCTCGGGGATTGGGTGTACCACCGCTTAAGCAGGCTTTCGAACCGTGTATTGAAAACCATGTGGGGCATGTACATCGCCGGCGAATTTGGCGGCATCAACGAATCGCTCGCTGAGCTGTATACCATTACGCATAAACCCGAACATCTAGCTGCGGCAAGGCTGTTCGACAATGACCGTCTGTTTGTCCCGATGCGCGCGGAGATTGACGCCATCGGCGGACTGCATGCCAACCAGCACATTCCGCAGATCATCGGCGCGCTAAAAATATTCCAGGCCACCGGGGAGAAAGAATATTACAATATGGCCCGCTTTTTCTGGCAGGCCGTAACGAGCGCCCATACGTATTCCATCGGCGGCACCGGTGAGGGCGAAATGTTCCGGCAGCCGGGCAGGATCGGTGAGTATCTCAGTGACAAAACCGCGGAAACCTGCGCCTCCTATAATATGCTGAAACTGACGAAGGCATTGTTTGCATATTGCCCGAATACGGAATATATGGATTATTACGAGCGAACAATGTTCAATCACATTTTGGCCTCCTGCGATCATAAGCCGACGGGAGGGAGCACGTATTTCATGCCGCTGGCGCCCGCTGGGGCGAAGTCCTTTGACGTGGCGGGGAACACCTGCTGTCACGGCACCGGGTTGGAAAATCATTTGAAATATACGGAGGCGGTTTATTTTTACGATGAATCCGCCCTGTACGTAAACCTGTTTGTTCCTTCAACGCTCCATTGGCGGGAACGGCAGGTGAAGCTGATGCTGGACGTAGATACTTACACCCCCGGGAATGTGTCGCTGCGGATGGAAGGGACGGGGACATTCGAACTGAAGATTCGCCGTCCATATTGGAGCGGGCCGGACTGTCGTATGGAGATCAACGGACGGGAGGCCGATATGGCCGCAGATTCCAAAGGGTACATCTGCGTGAGTCGGGATTGGCAGGACGGAGATGAGATCAAACTCTTCTTGGACTGCCGGCTCCGTCTGGAAGCGGCGCCCGATCGGAAAGAGCGTGTGTCGCTGGCGTATGGCCCGTACATTTTGGCTGCGCTCTCTGAAGCAAAAGGCTATCTGCGCCTTTCGCTGCGCGAAGAGTCGTTACAGGAAAGTTTCATCAAGGAAACAGAGCAGTACGAGATTGCTTTCCGCCATGTTGCGGATGATGTATTGTTCATCCCGCTTGCGCATGTGTATCATGAACGCTATCACGTCTATGTTGATCGGGTTTAGCTGCAAGCCGGGAATTGATAATAAAATGGTTGATCCGCCACTGTCTTGTCTCAATCGTGCTAATCCATGACCGTATAATCAAGGTCCAGTCATTTCGATCTGCTTATAATTGTAGTTTGGACAGGTTATAACATCATGGAATGTGAGGAGTTTGGATTATGCAAGCAAGCGGAGATTTAGGAAACGGCACCTATAGAAATCCGATATTGGCCGGTGATTATGCGGATCCTAGCGTGGTCAGAGTCGGAAACGATTATTATATGACACACTCCAGTTTTAAGTTTGCGCCGGGGTTACTGATTTGGCACTCTAAAGACCTGGTGAACTGGGAACCCATCGCCAAAGCGTTAACCGATTATGCCGGCGATGTGTGGGCACCTGATTTGACGTACTACAAAGACCGGTTTTATATCTATGCTCCCATCCAAGAAGAGATCATGGTGCTTACGGCACAACATCCATACGGACCTTGGAGCGATCCGCAAAGAGTGGGGGTTCAAGGAATTGACCCGGGACATGTCGCGGATTCCAATGGAAATCGGTATTTGTTTTTTAGCGATGGTTATATGGTAGAACTGGCCGAGGACGGACTGTCGGCCGTTGGCGCCCCTCGCAAAGTGTATGATGGTTGGCCGTTTCCGAAGGAATGGGTCGTGGAAGGAAACTTTATGGAATCACCCAAACTCACGTTTCATAACGGATATTTCTATCTTACCGTGGCGCAAGGAGGAACATCGGGTCCTGCGACAAGTCATATGGTCGCTTCTGCGCGATCCCAAGAACCATGGGGGCCATATGAGCACTCTCCCTACAACCCGATTATTCGAACGCAAAGCCGGAATGAACGATGGTGCTCCAAAGGGCACGGTTCACTGGTTGACACCCCGGATGGCGGCTGGTGGATCGTTTATCACGCGTACGAAAAAGGGTACTACACGCTCGGCAGACAAACGCTGCTCGAACCGCTGGAATGGACGGAAGACGGATGGTTCCGCGTCCCGCCTCATGGTCAGACCGACGAGCCCATTCTTAAACCGCCGGGCGAGGCCGTCACACACGGCATGGCTTACGATGAATTTCAAGCCGCGTCCGGCGGGCTGGGATATCCGTGGAGCTGGTATCAATCAAGCAATGAGATGCAGTATACCCTTCAGAAACATGCGATAACGCTCCAGGCTGCGACCGAGGCGGCACCCTTGGTCTTTATGCCGGAGGACCATTCGTATGCGGCACAAGTGGAGATTGAGCTCTCCGAAGAATCGGAAGGGCAGTTTTTATTGTTTTATAATGAATCGACGTATAGCGGATTTGGCATATCCCAAGAGGGCTTATACGGTATTATTCGCGGCTGGGAGACCCCTTCAAAGGCTTATCCGCATCGGCGGGTCATCGTACGTCTTGAAAATAACGAGCATGAGGTCGTATTTTATTACAGTGCGGATGGATCGGAATGGAATAAATTTGAACACTCATTCGAAACTTCCGGCTGGCATCACAATTCGTTGGGCGGATTTCTTGCATTACGAATCGCTCTCCGGATGAAAGGTTCCGGCGAGGTTACGTTTAAAAACTTTAACTATCAGAAGTTGTAATCATGAAGCGACTGACCTTTTATCCACAGGTGCGTCGCTTCTTCCATTAGCGAGGCGTCGTGTGTGGAGATGAACCTGCGTGGCCACGAGTGGAAAGCACTTACCTGTTTTTTCGGTATGCTTTTGGAGATAGTGTAAAGACCTTGGTGAACTGACGAGTAAAATAATTGCTGTCGTTGAATCCGCTCTGATAAGAAATTTCCGAAATCGGAAGGCTGGTCGTCTTCAGCAGCCTGCATGCGTGCTCCAGGCGGAGCTGCAGGAGATAGGCGAAGGGTGTCGTTTGGTAATAGGATTGGAAAATCCGATTCAAATGTCTGACGGATATATTCGATTTCGCCGCAATTTCTTCACGAGAAATGGGCTGCAAATAGTTATCCTCCATAAAGGAAATGGCCTCGGCCAAGTGCATCAGATTGCTTTGGGCCCCTTGACGCCGCTCCTGCTTTTCATACTGCCTTGACAATTGGACGACGAGCTCCATAAAACGTGAACGCAAAATGGTCTGGTAGCCCTGCAGCTTGTTTGTGTACTCCTCAATCATGAAATCAACAACGGACGTTACGTAATCCAGACTTGAGATCGGCAAGCTCATCTTGCTCAAGGCGTGGTTAATATTGCGGTAATACGGTTCCAGGACGAAAAGCGCCTGATACCCGTTCGATCTTTTGAACTCAGGACCTGCCGATTCCAGCATCTCGGGTTTATACATGATGTTGCAAATACGAAACTCATGAGGATCCTTATATCCATGGGAGGTTGTGCCGTTAATGACAAATACGTCCCCTTTCTTGATAAACGATTCTTCTGTATTGACAATATGGGTGGCATTCCCATGTAAAACAATAACGAGTTCGGAGAAATCAGCATGGCGATGCACATACATATCCTCCTCATGTCTGCCGTACTGAATAAAGAACTTAAATTGCTCATCGGTCGTAAACCAATTCAAATGAACGCTTCTCATTCGAACTCCCTCCCAATCATGACTTGCAGTGACCACTTGTCCTTATCATGCTGTTTTTAGACTCTAAAATCAAGGATTGAGGACAAAGTTCTAAATTATATGGTGACCGTCGCACGAAGCCAACGTCCTTATGGACCGTTTGAGTACTGTCCGCATAATCCCATCCTGTCGCATCGAAGCCGAAGAAGCAGCATACACGCGACAGGACACGCAGATCTGGTGCAGGCCCAGGATGGCAGTTGGTGGGCCGTTTTCTTATCCTATGCGTCATCATCTCGGCAGAGAGACATTTCTGGCTCCCGTCACGTGGACGGCTGACGGTTGGCCGAGCATCGGCATCGAGGGACGCGTGGAGCAGGAGATGGACAAGCCGCAGCTGCCCGAGCTCCGGTGGCCTGCAAAGCCGATCAGAGATAATTTCGATGAGGGCAGCCTTGGTTTGGACTGGGTCTTTTTGCGCAATCCGTTACAGGAAAGCTGGTCACTGCATGAACGTCCGGGATATCTTGTGCTTCGGGGCCATCCATCCTCTCTACATGATGCAGGCTCCCCCGCTTTTGTCGGACGCCGTTTATGCCATTTTCCTGCAATATATCCACTGCCCTGGACTATGAGCCTGTACACGAGGGAGAGGAAGCGGGATTAACCGTATTTATGAATGAACAGTATCATTATGATCTGGCTGTAAGGCCGGTCAACGGGCAAAAATCCGTCGTATTCAGACGTACCGTTAGGTCGATTAGCACAGAGCAAACCCGTCAATGTACTGAGGGACCCGTCGTATTAAGGATCGAAGCTAGGCCCGAGCATTTTCCGATTCTCCATCGAACAAAACTCTTCCGAGGTCATCTTTATGGGATCGGGCGAAACCCATCTGCTTTCGACGGAAGTTGCCGGCGGGTTTACAGGCGTAATGTTAGCAATGTATGCATTCGGTGACAACGAAACAACCCCTGCGCTGTTTGACTGGTTTGATTATGAAGTCATCGATCGTTTGTCAAGCGGGGGGATAGAGCGATCTGAAGCTTAACAAATTATTCGAGTGTGGACGTAACTTATCATGGGGTGCTCACGTCTATCTAAATAATGGGCGAATCAACGTTTCGTCACCCTTACTTGGGTAATAACTCATAATTGATCATAATGTAATGAAACTCATGAAGCGTGTATGAACTCAATACAGAAAGGCGTGATCCGATGTGAGTCCAAGGCATTTTGCATTCATAACAATAACGATTTTCGCCGTGGTTCTATCGCTTACGGCATGCTCAGGAGCAGCTGAGCCTCCCGCCAGTCCTGAAATATCAACACCGGCCAATGAAGAGGTCACGGCTCCTGAAACCGAGAACGAGCAAGCTTCCGAAGGGACGCGTCCCCAGAGCGAAACCTTTGAATTGATGACTGGTGAGGGTAACCAGTCACATACAGCCACCTTGCATCAAGGCGAAGGCTTTTCCTTGTACGTATTCGAAAAGTTCGAGTTCGATGCTGCCCAAGGACGTCTGTTTCTTAGCAGCAATCCAGAATACTATGTTGATATTGAGCCACTGCCTGCAAATTATGACCTAACGCAGCTTAAAAGTGCAGGAAAAAAGGAATTGGAAGAGTTCGGCAAAGTATCCGATTTTAGTGGAGAACTCGTCGAGCATCCGCTGGGTTCAGCCGAACTCTACCTTCAGACCTCGAGTGATGAAGGGATTAACGATTATACTGTGTGGCAATCTGAAACAGGCGACGCTTTCCTGTTCCGTCTTCATAATCCAAAAGGCGAAGAAGCTTCGGATTTTGCCGGACCGGTCCTCGTTTCGTTATCTACGGTTCAAAGCAATTCATAAAGAACGAGGTTTTCTCCAAGTCTGTCAATTCTAGAACAAGGAAGGATTCAAGGCTTGGTGAGATCTGTGCCAGGATGCGACAGTGATTTTTCAAAATTAAAGTCCCATCAAGCTCTTTATGATGGGATTTTTATTTATGATTTAAGGGGGGCATGCTTTCAATGAAAAAGACGGTTTCCCTTAAACTGCTCAGCACAATAATCTTTTTTAATTCGCTCGAGGTAATTACTCTATACCCGTTTTTTAAGAGTCAATGCCCCTCCCCGCAAGGATTCCTGGTCTATCAAGCGAATTCTTGCCTGAATGTTATATGATCGAAGTTGGTATAAAAAATCGAGGAGGTCAAGCATGGATTACACTTCACTGACAGAAGCAGTGATAAAGGAAAAACGGTGGCCCAAACCTAGCATAGCGGCGGGGAGACGTCATTCCGTGGCCCTTCAATCGGACGGAACGGTCACGGCTGCAGGAGATAATCAATACGGCCAATGCGACGTAAGTGACTGGCACGATATGGTGGCGGTCGCGGCAGGTAATGTTCATATGGCAACGAACACGGGTAATGCTCATACCATCGGTCTTAGATCGGACGGAACGGTGGCGGCTGTGGGTTGGAATAAGCATGATCAATGCGATGTTGACGGGTGGTCTGATATTGTTGCGGTCGCGGCGGGTTGGCGTCGCACCGTCGGGCTTCAATCGGACGGCACAGTGGTGGCTGTGGGACGAAATAATGAAGGTCAATGTAATGTAAACGGCTGGCGTGATATGGTGGCGGTCGCGGCAGGTGACTGGCATACCGTCGGTCTTAAAACGGACGGCACGGTAACCATCGTGGGGAATAATCGGTACGGCCAATGCAATGTATGCGGATGGCGCGACATCGTGGCGGCAGCGGCGGGCTACCTTCATACCGTCGGGCTTCAATCGAACGGCACGGTGGCGACTGCGGGTTTAAATAAGCACGGCCAGTGCGATGTAAGTGGTTGGAGGGGTATTGTGGCGATCGCGGCAGGTAGTTATCATTCTATCGGCCTTAAGTCGGACGGTACGGTCATGGCTGTCGGTTGGAATGGGCATGGCCAATGCAATGTAAGCAGCTGGCGCGACATTGTAGCTGTAGCGGCGGGCTGCGCTCATACGCTCGGCCTTAAATCGGACGGCACGGTGGTAGCCGTGGGTGATAATGAATATGGCCAATGCGATGTGACCGAATGGCACGGTATCCAGCTGCCCGGCAAGTAGTTGTTTCTGAAAGCCGTATGAGATGCGGCTTTTTTTGTTATCAGTAGTTAAGTTCTTGGGGCCGGAAATTCGGTGAGAGCGACTTTGAACGGTAGAAGAGAAACGAATAATCAGGCGTTGACGCTGCCTGTTATACATGGTAACTTATGATCAACAAATACATGTTAAATACATGTATTTTGAAAGGGGGAATACAATTACATACCAGGATAAAAGCAGAACAAAACGGTTTGTTTGAAAGCGTCTACAAATCTAATTAGTCAAAGGAGAGAGTTGATGAAATGAAGTCTCGATTATTATTCCGCTCCAAAGGTTGGACCTGGACCCTAGCATTTGCACTGATTTTTCCCCAGCTGTTTATGCCGGAGGTCGCCGATGCTGACGGCAGCGCCAAGCCCGCACATCCGTCCTATCGTCTGGACCTTACGCTGCCGGATACGGTTACGGTAGGAGACATGATCGATTACACAGTTACGCTTGCTACCTATGAACCTGCTCCTGCAACCTATGGCAATGTTTATTTTGTAGTGAATACGAGTGGGCCGGGCCGCGCGGATTACAGCTCTCCCGAGGTTCCCGGAGCCGGAGAGGTATCCTTCATTGACCGGTCGGAATTGCAAAAAGAGGGCTTCCGCCTGACTCCCCAATATGCTAACACCTCGAAATGGACCGCAGAGTTCGATCAGCCGGGAGAATATACGGTGACCTATAAAGTAGTCAGTCGGGATGGAACGGTGGTTGCTGCCGCGGTAAAGAAGGTGAATGTGACCCCGGGCCGATCGCCGTATCAGATCGAGATCACGGATCTGGATCAGGCCGGTGCGGGGGAATACCTGACGCTGCCTGTCACGATTTCCACGAAAGCTCACGAGAACGGAGGAAACAAATCCGCTTATCTACAGGTGTCCAAAACCCAGGGAGACGGTGATATTATGTTCACGGTTCAGGACGAAGAGGGACGACATCACTCGATACTGAACAGCGGGGATTATGGAAAGCCGGGTTTTGAGCTGCCGGCAGACGACTCTTCCACCAAGGACTGGCGGGTTAAATTTTCGAAAATCGGTAAGTACACCTTCAGCTATCGGCTGATCGACGGCGAAAGCGGCGACGTGCTGGCAGAAGACGAGGAATCCGTGGAAGTCGTTCCCGCCTACCAAAATTTGGGCATCCAGGTGTATAACAACTATGTCATGCGGGCAGTGTTCGGCAATGAAAACGGACGCGATGTCGCTTATATGGTTCAGGTCGGCGATCCGGCCCAACTCGTCGTCGTCGATATTCAGACCGAGGAGACGTTAAAGGCGATCGATCTGCCGGGGGCAACCGGGGCTTGGGGGATGGCGGTAGCAACGGACGGCAGGGTTTATCTCGGTTCCTACGGCACCGCTTCACTCTACCGGTATGATCCGCCGACCGATACGATCGTCAATCTCGGTGACCCAGCCGAAGGCACGGCCAGTCAAACCACTCAATTCTTCGAGCTGACTCCGGGATTGGACGGCAAAGTTTACGGTGGTGTTTACCCGTCAGGCTCCGTGTTCGAATATGACCCGGTAAAAGGCTTTACGAATTTCGGCAACCCTATGCCGGGTCAGATTTATCCGCGGAGCGTGGCATACGACAAGGAGGAGAACGTCCTATATGTTGGAGGCGGCGGAACGAAAAATTATCTCATTCGCCATGATTTGAATACCGATCAGAAGACCAACATCATGCCGGCACAGTATAATCTGACGAGCACCTATGATCTGAACATCGTAGGCGACAAGCTGTTTCTGAAGATGGATCCCGGCTACAAAATGATCGTGCTGGACAAAGGAACCGGCTCAGTGATTAAAGATGATGAGCTGATTCACTCCAGAGGGGTGTCCGAACCGCACGATGGTAAGGTGTATTTTACTTACGGCGGCATTCTAAAAAGCTATGATCTGTCGACCAACGAAGTGAAGGAAGTATATACAGGCAGTGAAAAGATCAACTTTGTCTCCAACGTAATCGGTTGGGGAACAGCCTTGATTGATGAGCCCGATTATCCCGGTCCGACGCTGATCGGCGTTGCCGGAAATGCTTCGGCAAAAGTGATCAAATACAATTTGGAGCTGGGAACGCTGAAGCAGGCCGTCATGCCGCTTCCTAAGCAGCCTATCGATCTGCATATTACCGGACAAGGACCTGACGGGAACATCTATGCCGGCGGATTTCTTCCCGGCGGCATGGGCATCTATGATCCGGACACAGGGCTCTCCACCAATAACTCGATCGGGCAGACCGAGGGGATGACCTCTATCGGAGACAAAATGTACTTCGGCACCTATCCGGGCGCCAATATTTTTGAATATGACACGACGAAGCCCTGGAGAAGCTCCGGTACTAACCGAACGGTGAACAAGCTGTTTGATTTGAAAACAGATCATCTGCAGGATCGTCCGTTTGCCATGCTAGGAGCGGAAAACAAGCTGTTCATTGGCACGGTTCCGGACTACGGTAAGCTTGGCGGAGCCTTCAGCGTCTATGACCCGGCAAACCATGATTTGTCGGTTCATACGCAGATCGTGCCGAATCAGAGCATCGTGTCTTTGGCCTACAAGAACGGAAAGATTTATGCAGGCAGTTCAATCCGTGGAGGTCTCGGCAGCACGCCGACCGAAAGCGAAGCGAAGTTATTGGTGTGGGACATTGCGAAGGGAGTCAAGGAAAGGGAGCTGGTTCCTGTCCCCGGGAAAGGAGCTATCACTTCACTGATGGAAGGTCCGGACGGGAACATCTGGGGTTTTGCCATGGGCACGCTGTTTATTTATGACCCTTCGTCCGGTGAGGTGGTGTATCAGGATGAGAAGTTTCCGGAAGCGGGCGGACAGTGGAGAGATGCGAGCCTCGTTATCGGGAAAGACGGCCTCGTCTACGGAACAATGAGCGGCAAGTTGTTCTCCATCCATCCTGAGGACAAAAAAATGACGATCATGAGGAATCAGGCCGCCTGGTTATCACGGGATATCATGGGCAACCTGTACTTTGTGACCGGTAACGAGCTCTGGCGTCATGTGATCGAGGATAACAAAGCTGCGGTTACCGAGGTGCGTCTAAGCGTCAGCACCCTCGAGCTGTCCGTCAATCAAACGGCCGAAATAAAAGCGGAGGTTCAGCCATCTTTTGCAACGGTAAAGAATGTGTCCTGGACCTCCAGCAACAGCGCGGTTGCTTCCGTCAGCGATGCCGGAGTCGTCAAAGGACTGCAGCCGGGCACGGCGGTTATTAAGGTCACGACACTGGATGGCAGCAAGACGGCGGAATGTGTAGTCACGGTTAAATAGCAAGCCAAAAAGAGGCGGCACCAAATGGAATGTTTGGTGCTGCTTTACATTTGGGATTACCCTTATCGGACGCCGTAAGTAACGGATCCGAGATTAACAACAAGGATTTAAGTCGGAAATAAATAGGGTTACAGCCTAACGCTTTGGAACGGGAAAGTTTCCTTGTACAGGCCCTATGAAGGGGATTGGCTTCCTGTTGATCACGTTGCAGTTGGATGAATAAGACAAAATTTTGAATTGACAGATCATTAAAAATACAAGTAATATACATGTATACTACTAAGAGAATTCAATTGAAGCGTGGCGACCAGGAGTTACGGAACAGCGGATGGCTTCGATTAGGGCTTTGTTGCAAAAACTTATGAGAGCGTTTTCTTGATCGATTGAAAAGAAAGAAACTCATGTATTAAAGGAGGAGCTTACGATTGATGCTGCGGATGGAATTTATAAAGCCCTCGCTGCTGGAGACCGGGGAGAAACATCGGCTTAACTTCATGCTTGTGCACCCCTGCGGAAGAATGGAGCCGCAATCGGATATGACCTTTAGCATGACTTGCAGCGACCCGGAGATCGTTGAGGTGAACGGCAGCGTGATCACCGGGCTAAAGCCTGGCGAGACCGAAATTGCCTTAGACCTTTTGAACGATAGATTCTCGGTGTTTAGATGGAAGGTTCTTGTACGGCCGGCAGGTTTATCGGCGAAAATGAAGCTGCAGGACCGTCCGAGGATGTTGTTTTCGAACGAGGAGCTCGCGGAATTTCGGGAACGGATTAAACGGGATGATGGCAGTTCCGCGAAGGTAGTCGATGCAGCCAGGCTATGGGCCGGATACCTGGCAAAAGCTGATGCCTATGTGGAGGAAGATAGCTTCGAGGTGCTGTATCCGTCCATATCGGATCGGTGGAAGATAGCGCTGCCTCTAACGGAGCCGAAGCGGGTGCCAGAACCGCAAGGCCATACCTTCTTCCCGTTCTGGACGATGTATGCCAGAGCGATAGAGGATCGGCTGGTCGTCATGTCCACGGCCTTCCTGGTGACGGAAGAGAAAAAGTATGCGGTTCGAGTGAAGCAGCATCTGTTGTCCCTGGCCGCCTTCGGCAAATGGTATGAGTTTGACGAGCGGGGCGCGGAAGGAAATCTGAGCAACGCACATCTGCTGCTTGGCGCTTCGTGCGCCTATGATGCCATTCACAGCTTGCTGACGGAAGAAGAGCGGCGATCCATTCGCCAAGCCATTCTGGAAAAAGGGCTTCATCCGCTGGCCATCGATATCGGAAGCCGTGATATGCACAACATCGTGGCAGCCAAGCAGGTAGCGATGTTGTACGGCGCGGCGGCCATCATGGATGAGAGCCCGTTCGCCGCCAAATATTTACAGTCCGGATTCACTTATCTTCAAAGCTATCTGGACCGAAAAAGGGAATCCGGAGAAACAGAGGGGCTGCTGTACGACAATGTGGCTGCGCGCCATGCCTGGATGGCGGCGGATCTTTATCGGAGAATCAGCGGCGATGACAGCCTGATTCAGCATCCGTATTTACGGGAAGAGCTTCCTGAACGTTTTTTCCGGCTGCTGGCGCCGGGGGAAGAAAGCTCATTCCCGAATCTGTCGGATTCGTTTTACAAGCTGGATATCGCCTATCTCATGGCCATGACAGCTACCCATTATGACCATCCGGCAGCGTTGTGGTACCTGCATAAGCATGCTGCAACGCATCACGCATCGCTTCTATATTTACGGAAAGAGACCTCACCAACAAGCCCATCGGAACTGTACGGCAAGAGCGCTTCCGCGGTGTTCCGGAGCATTGGCTGGGCCGCCCTGCGGTCGGGATGGGGCGATGAGGATCATCTGCTGTGCTTTACCTCAAGCTGCTCGGCAAAGGACCATAATCACAAGGACCAGAACAATCTGGTGATCAATGTCGGCGGAGAGTGGCTGTTGACCAATCCCGGCTACCAGGATTATGTACCTGGTCCGAAGGCGGATTACACGACCGGCACGGTCGGCCACAATTCGCTGCTCGTCAATGGTCAGGGGCAGATCCACCTGGGAGGCGGGGGTCTCCAAGAGGAATTGTTACTCCCGTCATTTGAGGCGGTTGTCGGGGACGCTGCGGAAAGCTATGGCGGGCTGCTGAAATCCTTCCGACGATCTGTCCTACATATCGATTCGTCATATTACTTCGTCGTGGATGAGGTGGAGCTTCATCAGGATTCGGATGAGGTCGAGCTGCTGTTTCATACGACCTCGGCGGTTCAGGATGGGGAAGAGCTCAAGGCTCCGGGCGAGAATCTGGGAAGTGAATCCGTTGTATTCCAGGGTGAAAAGGCCGCTCTGCAGCTTATGATTCCTTTTCCCAAGGAGAAGGTGCTCACCCTCCGCGAGTACCCCGGAGCTGAAACCTACGGTCCTTATGTAGCCGTGGGTGGTACGAGGGGGAAAAGACGGCGGTTCGTCACGTTGATCAATCCGCGGGTCCATTACGGCGAGAGGTTGGCCATCCGTCAGGAGGAGCAGGATACCGGAAGCCTGGCTGCCGGGTTAACGGTGGAAAGGCCCGGCGGGGCGGAGGATATCTGGCTGTTCTGCGCTGACGCTGTGGAAGCCTGCTACCGGGGGGTTACTTTCCAGGGAGAAGCCGCCCGCATATCGGGTAACGGCCTGCTTAATTTGTGGAAGGCTGAACGTTTGTCCGGCGGGGACATCGATTTTGAGGCGGAGCTGCCTCTGAGCGTATACAGCGATGCCCGCCGTTCATCCTGCATTGTTCATAACCCCCACCCTGTGGAGGTCTCCTTCAAGCTGAAGCAGGTAACTGCTGGCATGGAAGTCGAACAAACCGCACCACCTGGCTATTATGAATGGAATCTTATGAATATCGACAGAGGTGATCAGGCGGAAGGGAGAGAAGCTGTGTGGAAACCGTGATTTCGGAGGTCAATCCATCCGCTGCCGCCAAAAAGAGCGCATGGGAGCAAATCCGGACCCGAATGTGGAGGGACCGTTATCTGTACCTGCTGCTGTTGCCGGGCCTGCTTTACTTTATCGTGTACCGGTATCTGCCCATGCTGGGCATATCGCTTGCCTTTAAAGAATACAGCCCGTTCCGGGGGTTCGCGGAGAGTCCTTGGGTCGGATTCGCGAACTTTGCCCGGATTTTCGAAAGCCCGGAGGTTATCCAGGTTATCTGGAATACGCTGACCATTTCCTTTCTGCAAATCGCGTTCGCATTTCCGGCGCCGATCATTCTGGCCATCATGCTGAACGAGGTGGCAAATCCGCTCTTGAAAAGAGGGCTGCAGTCCATCGTTTACATGCCGCATTTTCTATCTTGGGTCGTGGTGGTCGGCATCGTGACGATCTTTTTCCGCAACGAGGGCTTGATCAACGACGTGCTGCGAGAATTGTTTGGCTTGCAGCAGACGATCCCTTTTCTCACCGAGCCCGATTATTTCCGAGCTTTTCTGGTTTTGGAGGTCATCTGGAAGGAAGCCGGCTGGGGAACGATTATTTTCCTGGCGGCGCTGGCAGGCGTTAATCCGGCTCTTTACGAGGCAGCCGTCATGGACGGTGCAGGGCGCTTCCGCCAAATCTGGCATATTACGCTGCCCGCCATCCGAAGTACGATCATTATCATGCTGATCATACGTCTGGGCGACGTGCTGGAGGTCGGCTTCGAGCAGGTGTTCCTTCAGCTGAACGCTTTTAACATGCACATCGGCAATACGCTCGACACCTTTGTGTATTACAAGGGGATCCAGCAGTCGGACTACAGCTTCTCCACCGCGGTCGGCGTATTCAAGGGTCTGGTCGGTCTTGTGCTGGTTATGGCCGCTAACAAGCTGTCCAAGCGGTTCGGCGAGCAGGGCGTATATTAGGGGCTTCGATTCTTTCTGGGAGGAGGTCGACGTATGAAGCAAAAATCCATTGCGGACCGCTTGTTCAGTGGCGTGAATATCAGCCTGCTGCTTGTCATATCCGCAGTCATGCTTTTTCCGTTTGTATATTTGTTCTCGGTTTCATTTTCCTCGTTCGAGGATTTTCTGGGCAGCAAACTGCTGCTCTGGCCGTCCAAATGGACGACCGACGCCTATGAATATATCTGGGCATCCAGGACGTTTCGGCAGGCGCTGCTGAACACGTCGGTGGTTACCGTGCTCGGCACCATCGTCAATCTGTTTTTTACGGCGACGATGGCATACGCCTTGTCCAGGCCGATCGTCGGCCAGCGCACCGTCATGTTTATGATCGTCTTTGCCCTCTTGTTCTCGGCCGGCATGATTCCGACCTATCTGGTCGTCCAGGAAACGGGGCTGCTTGATTCCATCTGGTCGCTTATTTTGCCGGTGGCGATCGCGCCCTTCAACCTGATTGTCATCCGTCAATTTTTCATGAACATACCAAGCGATATGATCGAGGCGGGCATCGTGGACGGCGCGAATGACCTGCAGATTTTCGGACGCATCATCCTGCCGCTCTCGAAGCCTGCGCTGGCGGCATTCAGCCTGTTTTATGCGGTCACGCACTGGAACAACTATTTTGCGCCGATTCTGTACATCAATGATCCGGCCAAATGGACGATCCAGGTCGTGCTGAGACAGATTGTGGTGGTGGGGGAAACGACAGGCACGCTCGGGGGAGATAACATGTTCCTCGAAAATCCGCCGCCTCCCGAAACGATTCAGATGGCCGCCATTCTGATGGCGACCCTGCCGATCCTGATCATGTATCCGTTCCTGCAAAAGCACTTTGCCAAGGGCGTTATGCTGGGCGCCGTCAAGGGTTGATGACTTCGAACGGCCGGATCATGGAGCTGTCCGAATGAATCATAAATGGAGGTCACACTCCAACATTGATAAGAATGGGGGAAAGCTCATGTTAAAGAAACGCAGACTTACCGCAGTCATGGCGGCATTGCTCTCCATCAGCATGGCTGCATGCGGCGGCCAGCCGAAAGCGGAGGAGCAGCCGAAAGCGCCGACTTCGGGAGGGAAGAACCCGTTAGAGGCTAACGAAAAGTTTACGATTACGGCAATCGATTTCCGTTACGGAGATCCGCCGCCGACCTCGAGTCCAGGCATTGACATGATCAACGAAAAATTCAATGTAGACTACAAGCCTGTCTTTGTACCGAATACCGCATTTGATGAGAAGATCAACGCCGTATTTGCATCGGGTCAGATTCCGGATATGATCGGCTTAATGTCGACCGACCTGAAAAATCGCTACAATAAGTTTGCGAAGCAGGGGGCGTTTTTGGATCTCGAGCCGTACATCAACGATTATCCGACCTTGAAGGCTGTGCCCGATTACATATGGGACTCCATGCGGGTAAACGGCAAAATCCATGCGATTCCGCAATATGCCCCGAAGTATCAGGTCGTCACCGTGCTCCGCAAGGACTGGCTTGATAAGCTTGGCATGAAACCACCGACAAATTACGAGGAGCTGAAAGAGGTAGCGCTGGCGTTTACGAACGGAGATCCGGACGGCAACAACAAAAAGGACACATACGGGATCGCCATCGGCCAGGACATTAACCCGAACTTTAACCAGGGACCGTATTGGGACCCGGATGCCTGGTACCATCAGGATGCTCAGGGCAACTACATCCCAGGCATCATTGGCGAAGGCCGCCGGGAGTTCATCACCATGCTGTCCGAGCTTTATAAGCAGGGAGCGATGTCGAAAGACTACGCGGTACTGAACTGGGGAGACACGAACAAGGAGTTTTACTCCGGCAAGGCAGGCATCTTCATCGGAACGCCTCGTGGAATGTCGCAGGATTATATGAACGGTCTGCTGGCGATCCATCCCGAAGCCGAGTTTGTGCATCTGGATCCGTTTATGGACCAATATGGGAACCAGGGACTTATGGCCGGAGCAGGTTATAACGGTCTCACCGTGCTTAGCGCCAAACTTCAAGATGAACCGGAAAAGCTGAAGAAAGTACTGGAGATGATCGATTTCGGACGCAAATTCTACCCGCAGGATCAGAAAAATGAAAAGAATGCCGATTTTGACTGGTATTCAGGCAAAGTCGGTTCTGGTTACGTTATGAAAGACGGCCTGCCTGTCTTCAACGAGAACTTCGGCAGAGACGGTCTTGGCCCATCAACGTATTATGTTGATAATTCCTCGTGGGTACCGCAGGACTCGGACAATGTATATTCCATTACGTATCAGACCAAGCAGCTTGTGGATCTTGTAGCCGCCATCGAGACGATGTACAAGGATATGAAGCTTTATATCAACCCGATCAATGGACTGGAGTCGCCGACCGACAACTCGAAAGGCGCCGAGCTGAGAAAGTATGTCATGGATGAGCAGGTAAAAATGATTGCAGGCACCCGTCCGGTTTCCGCTTGGGATAAACTGGTTCAGGAGTATCTGGACAAAGGCGGTGCCCAAATCATCCAGGAATACAACGCGAATATCAAAGAGAAGGATCCGAAGGCCCTGTTTAAGTGAGACTTTTGAAATGCGCCTTATACATGATCTGTAGGACAGCGGGGCAAATCTTTTTGCCCCTGTTCTGCATTGGGATACCTAGCGCCTATGGAAATGCGAGCTGTGGAGGAGGGAGACATGAATCATGAAAAAGACAGCGAAAATCGGTCTGTGGTTTAACAGGCAGTCGGCGGAATACTTCTGGGGACACGGTCAGGACCTGTTTCAGCTTTATGTGGAGGAGGTGCTTGGTCATGCAGGCATTCCTTATGCAAGGTTTGACGATGCCAAATCCCTTGAGTTATATGAACCCGATATCATCGTCGTACTGCACCCGGGAGAGAAGGAAGAGGATCTGAACCGACTGGAGCAGTGGGCCCGCCGAGGAGCGACACTCATCAGTTACGGCGGATTGAACCGCATGGCCGGCCGGCTGGGCTGTAGCCGCTTTGCCATCCGGGAAGCGGTGTATGGGGACCTGTCAGGGTTAAGCTATGCGCAAGGCATACCGGTTCTAAGGGCGGTATGCAGCGATCCGTGGATGGTGTCAGAGAAATCCGTCATCCCGGTTCAAGCGGATGGCGTTCTGCGCCGGCTCCGTAAAGCTGGTGCCGAGTCAGCCGCAGCCGTTCTGGAGTTTCCGCTAGGTGCAGGCCGGCTGATCCGCTGGAATGTGGACATCCCCGCGAATATCGTTATGCTGCAGCAGGGCAGCGGCCCGGTCGTCCAGGACGGCATCCCTGCACCGGACGGTACGGGAGCGGTGGACGAAGGCATTTTGAAGGCCGATGACCGGTGTGAGCTGGATTGGAATGAGGACCGCTCGGTGACGGAGACCGGGATGCCATACTTTGATACGCCGTATGCAGACTGGTGGCGCGAGGTGATGGTCCGCCAGCTGATGGAGGAAGCGGATGCGCAGGGAATGACACTTCCGTTTCTGGACTATTGGCCGGAAGGCGTCAATCAGGTGGCCATGATCTCGCACGACAGCGACTTCAACATGGAGGAGGCGGCCCGAACGACCCTGAGCGTGCTTCAGAATAACGGCGTCCGCTCGACCTGGTGCATGATCGAACCGGGCTATTCCCCGTCGCTCTACAAAGAAATTCAGGCTGCCGGACATGAGCTGGCATTTCACTATAATGCTTTGGAGCAGGAGAAGGGGATATGGAGCGCCGAGGAATTTGCCCGTCAACTGAACGTAATCCGGAGCACCAGCGGCGCGCCGATCATTTCGAACAAGAACCACTATACCCGCTTTGAGGGCTGGGGAGAGCTCTATGTATGGTGCGAGCAGAACGGCATCGAAGCGGATCAAACTAGAGGGCCGAGCAAAAAAGGAAATGTCGGCTTTCCGTTCGGTACCAGCCATCCGTATTACCCGATCGCTCGTTCGGATGACCGCAACCGGCTATACCGGGTGCTGCAGATCGGCTTTCTGACCCAGGACCTGGAGCATCCCACGCTTTCGGATGCGTCGGTGATTGCCCCGTTTCTCGAAAAGGTGGCGGAAGTCCGCGGCGTCGCCCATTTTCTGTTTCACCAGCAGCACATCCATCATCTAGGGAACGTCCGGCATGCGTTTTCGCTAGCGGTCGAAACCGCGAAGGGGCTCGGTTATGCGTTCTGGACGAGCGAGGAGATCACCCGCTGGGAGCAGGCCAGACGAGCTGCGGTGCTCCGGGTAGGCGCAGACGGTACCCTCATCACCGAGAATCTTCCGCAGGGAGCGGTAGTGCGCCAGCCGTCGGATGCAGAGGTGGACCCGTCAGCTTCGCAGGCGGTCATTCGCTTTGGGCGGCCGTGTGCAGAAGCGGCAAGCATTATGAAAACAGCATCCGAATAACGACAATGAGGAGGAATCAGACAGTGGCACCGTTAGCGATTCATGGGGGAACGCCGGTCAAGACCGGTCCTTTTGGCACAGGCAAAAGATTCGGGGAAGAGGAGGCCGCGCAACTGCTCGAAGCGCTGGAGCAGAACACGCTCTTTTATCATTTCGGCACGAAGGTTAAACAGTTTTTGGCCGATTTCAATGCGATGTACGGCCGGGAATACAGTGTAGCGACATCCTCCGGCACCGCGGCGATTCATGTCGCGCTGGGTGCGGCTGGCGTCTCCGTAGGGGATGAGGTCATTACAAGCCCGATTACGGACCAGGGAACGCTGATCGGCATTCTGTACCAGAATGCGATTCCCGTGTTTGCCGATCTGGAGCCGTACACTTACAATCTGGATCCGGTCTCGGTCGAAGCCTGCGTTACGCCAAGAACGAAAGCGATCCTTGTCGTCCATCTGGCGGGATATCCGTGCGATATGGACCCGATCATGGAGGTCGCGAGAAAGCACGGCATCAAGGTTATTGAGGATTGCGCACAGGCCTATCTGACCAGGTACAAGGGCAGGCTGGCCGGCACCATCGGCGATTATGGCTGTTTCAGCACGAACGATTTCAAGCATATCTCCACCGGGGACGGGGGCATGGTGCTGATCAATTCGGGAAAGCGCGAGGATTACGAAACCGCTCACGCCTTTGCGGACAAAAACTACCGCCGTCTCGGCACCACGGTTGACCGGGGAACCAGCTATATTGCGCCGAATTACCGGATGACCGAGCTGCAGGGAGCCGTCGGAATCGCCCAGCTCAAGAAGCTGCCCTGGATATGCGGGCGGCGTCAGCAATATGGCGACCGGCTCAATGAAGGATTGCAAGGAATCCAGGGCGTCATTCCGCCGCAGGTCGACCCGGAGCATGACTGTACATACTGGTTCTACATGCTGCGACTTGACTTGGATAAGCTGACCTGCAGCCGTGAAGAGTTCTGCAGGGCGCTGGAGGCAGAGGGAATCCCCAACCGTGCCGGCTATATCCCGCAGGTATGCTATTTGCAGCCGCTGTTCCAGAACCGGCAGGCTTATCCGGGGAGCCATTTTCCGTTTGACGGCAGCAGCGTCTCTTATGAGCCTGGCCGTTGTCCTGTCGCGGAAGCGATATTAGACACGGCGGTGCAGATTCCGATGAACGAATTCTACACGCCCGAGGATATTGAGCATATCATCCAGGCTGTTGCCAAGGTGGGCGCTTATTATGCGAAAAGCGATGAATAATATGGAAGAAGTGAACGACAGCAAGGCAACGGGGACGATGGGGGCTTTCGAGCGGATCGGCGTACCCGTTGATGTCGACGAGAGCAGATCCGCGGCGGTGTGCCGGAGAGCCGACGGGACCGAGCGCATCGTAATCGCAGCCCGGGGATATGTGCTGATCACGGATCCGGGAACAGGTAACAGCATCCAGCTTTATTTTCCGGAGGGCGAGGGCCAGTATCCGTTTGCGTCGATCAGTGATTCCCAGGGACGGTTCTATACGGGAGCCGGGTGCTATTTTTACGTCGTAGATCCGTTCAAACCGGCATTTGTCGGTCAGTACCGGGTACCTGAAGGGGAAGAGGGAGCCGGCTTTGCATTTGCCGTGAATGGAGATGGTCGGGTCTACGCTACAACTTACCCGGGAAGTTATCTGATTGAGCTTGATGCTTCGTCGAACTCCTCGCGTACCTTATGCAGGCTCGATGCCGAGAGGAAGTATGCCATGACGCTTGCCTGCGGGAGCGGCGGGAAGGTCTATGCAGGACTGGGCACGTCGTCGCCGGCCATCACCTGTTTTCATGAGGAGACCGGAGAGCTTGAGATAATACTGGAGGGAGCGCCGGGTACGACAGGCAGCGCTGCCGTTCACCAAGGCTGCGACGGCGCCGTTTACGGCTGGCTGCCATCCGGGGAGAACGGAGACGGCATATGGCACTGGCTGAGCGAGCAGGGGGCAGAGCAGGTGTCGGCGGAGGAGGTCAGCCCGTTCCTGTATAAGGGGGCAGGTTACAACCAGCTGCACCTGGACCTCGACGCCGGTCGAGTGCTGCTGAAATGGCAGCTGTCCGACAGGCAGATCGAAATCATGGAAGCGGACGAAAGCCTGAGCCGGATTCCGCTTACCTACAAGGGTGGCGGAACACCGCTCTCCCCGCTGTTCGGCGGTCCGGACGGCATTCTATACGGCACTTCCAATCACCCGCTTCATCTGTTCACATACGATACCGCAGCTGGACATCTGACCGATTGGGGCGGCGATATCGTGGAGCGGGGAGGCGGCGGCAATATTGCCGCTTATGCGGCTCAAGGCAGCATCATCGCGGGTGCGGCTTATGCCGGCGGCATGGTCCATTTGCTGGACACGGCGAAAGAATGGTGTACGGATCCAGGACCCCATCGGAATCCCCGCCTGATCTATGAAAATGCTGCTGTCCACAGGCCGAGATGCGCAGCCGCGCATCCGGACGGCCGCCATGTGTTGTACGGCGGCTTTCCCGGTTATGGTGCGGCAGGCGGCGGGCTCGGCATCGTGGATGTGCTGGCCGGGCAGGTGGAGATGCTGGAGAACCGGGATATTATCAGCGGGCAGAGTACGATTTCAATTGCAGTGCTCCCGGATGGCAGGGTATTCGGCGGCACCAGCATCGAGACGCCCGGCGGCGGGATCAGCACGGCGGAGGAAGCGGTGATGTATGAGCTGAATTGGCCTGCCCGACAAGTGATTCGGCGCTGGGTGCCGGTTCCGGGTGCCAGGGAAATCGCTCAGCTGATTTCCGGGCCAAACGGTCTTCTCTATGGCTTGACCTCGGAATCGGTGTTCTTTGTTTATGATGCGGGACTGCAAAAGGTCATTCATTGCGGCGATCTTTCTTCCTGGGGCGGTATCGTCCGGCAGGGACTGCTCATGATAGAGCGAAAGGGGCATCCATTCCTTCTGGGTCTGCTGAGCCGGGCTATGTTCACCGTAAATACGGCGAGCATGCAGCCGGAACTGCTGGAAGTGCTTCCGGTCGAAGCGACCAGCGGAATCGCCTGCATTAACGGAGACGTGTATTTCGGTTCCGGTGCTGAGCTGTGGCGGTATCGGATGGAAGAGGAGGGCGATTACTTTTATGATTCGGTTTAATGGGGAATTTGTGCCGCTGTTAGAGGGAATCCATACTCTTGAGGCCTGGAGGGAGAAGGAGTCCAGGCTGAGAGCACGATGGCTGCAGCTGCTGGGGGAGCCCCCGGAGCCGGTTGATTATAGGCCGAGAGCCGTCGCAGACAGCGGGGGCTTCCGGGTGCTTTCTGTGCATGAGGAAGAAGATCACATAAGACAGGCGATCATGTACGAATCACCGGACGGGGATTCGATCCCTGCTTATCTGTTGCTCCCTTCGGGAAAGCCTGCTGAAGGAGGATATCCCGCTGTACTTGCCCTTCACCCGACAACCGAGAATGGAAAAGACGATGTAAGTCTGGCTTCCGGAAGGGCGAACCGGCGATACGGACTAGAGCTGGTACAGCGCGGTTTTGCCGTGCTGGCTCCGGACTCCATCACGTTCGGCGCCCGAATCTATCCAGGAGAAGCGCCGTTTCAAACGGCTCCGTTCTATCAACGGCACCCTGCGTGGACCGCAGTCGGCAAAATGCTCTCCGATCACATGGTAGGGGTCGACGTGCTGACCTCGCTGCCCCAGGTAAATCCACGCCGGATCGGCGTTATCGGCCACTCGCTGGGCGGCTATAACGGCTGGTTTCTAGCCGGAATGGATAAACGCATCAAGGCCGTCGTCTCGAGCTGCGGATTTACGATGTTTCGCGGCGATCCGGAGCCGAACCGCTGGGGCCTTCGGGAATGGTTTTCCCATATCCCTTCCATTACGGACAGTCTGAACAACGGCTCTCTTCCGTTTGAGTGGCATGAAATCGCTGCGCTTGCGGCTCCAGTGCCGATGTTGATGTGGTGCGGAACGCGAGACCGGATTTTTCCGAACTGGAGGGAGATTGCCTCGGGACTGGGGGAGCTGGATGGTTTGTATGATTTTCTGGGAGCTTCATCTGCTTTCGAGAGCTGGATCGGTCATGAAGGGCACGATTTTCCGCCGGATATCCGGCAGCGAGCCTACGCTTTTCTTGAAAAACAGCTTGCGAAGTAAAATATAACCGCGTTCTTTATCCGGAGTGCATGGAATCCTGATGTCCCTCATGATATACTGAATGTTATAGACATGTATAGGAGCGGTATATATTGTTGCGTAGAAGAAATGAATTTCATGAGCGTTATGAACGCTTTATTCAGGAATTAAGGAATGAAATCGTTGCCGGTGTTCTTCAGCCGGGTGAATTTATTTTGCCGGAAAATACGCTTAGCCAGAAATATGAAATGAGCCGGGTATCGATCCGGAAGGCGCTGGATGAGCTGGTGAACGAAGGATTGATCGAGAAAATCGCGGGCAAGGGCAACCGGGTGAAGGTGCCGGATGAGGACAGAACGCCTGTCGTGCTGAGACTCGCCTGGTTCTCTTCCTCCTATGAGATTCCGATTATCGAAAAAATGATCGAGGCGTTCGAGCGGAAGCATCCGTTCGTTCAGGTGGAGATGGTGCTGTACTCCGAGGATTTCTACACCGAAACCATCATCCGTTCCATGGAGGACGGTCAAGGGCCAGATCTGTTTATCATGTCGGATCAGCATTTCCGGGAATGGGCCGAAAGCGGGCGCACGAATCTGCTGACAGGATATGTTCCTCCCCGTCTCATGGAGGAAGGAGCAAGCTATCCGCAGGTCTTCGAGCTGTTCAATCATGAAGGCGGCATGCTCGCGGCGCCGTTTGTGTTCTCTCCGGTAGTCATCTGCTATAACCGTTCGATCTTCCGTCAGCACGGACTGACTCACCCTGTCAGTCTTGGCGACTGGCAGGAGCTGCTGGAGGCGGCCAAAGCCTGCACATCGGCCCCGAACGAAGACGGAATGACCGATCATTACGGCTTCTGCTTCTCTTCGTCCCCCAACCGCTGGCCGGTCTTTCTGCTTCAAAATGAAGGCAGCATCATGGCTGCAGACCGCAGCCGGAGCACGATGGCGGACGAGCGGAACATCGAAGCGCTGGAGTATTGCGTATCGCTGATGTACAAGGAGCATGTGTCGCCGATCTTTTCCCATGGCAGCAGCCATTTAGCCGAAAGCCTGTTTATGAAGGAACGGGTCGCGATGATCATGTCCACTTATTATTTCATGAATGAATTCCGCGACCATTCCATCGACTGGGATGTGATGACCTTGCCGAAAGGGGCTAAACCCGCCACTATACTGTTAGGTGGGGGTCTGTCGATCAACGCTGCGAGCAGTCATCGGAATATCGCCGAAAAACTCGTGGATTTTATGACAGGCGAGGAAGCTCAGAAACTGCTTAAACAGTACGGATGCACCATTCCGGTTTTGCGGTCCGTGGCCGAGGATGACAGCCTGCTGAATCCGGACATTCATCCGCAGCACTATAACCGTTATCTCGAGGTGCTGCCGCATGCTTATCCGCTGCATATCCTCAACATGAACCAATCTGAAATATTGACGCTGCTGGATGAACTGAATCTGTTGTGGGCTGGCATGGAGACCCCGGCGGATACCTGCACCCGGATCGAGCAGCTCTTCAACTCCCAGCTGGGCTTGAAGGGCGCCGGTACCGGAATGGAGAAGTGATGAATCGGTAAGAAAAGCACCTTCAGGAGAACGTTGCTATGTCGTAAGATATGGAGGCGGTCTTGAAGGTGTATTTGTGTTGGGAGCAAGAGTCAGCGATCTGTTAGAAGACCCTAACATGTTAATGTAAAAAGGGACTTTTAAGAATATTTCTCGACCATTTTAAGCAAATAATTGCGAAACTCCTCCACGTATGATTTAGGTTCAACGATTTCTAAATTTGTACCGAAACTTGCTAAAAATTGAAATCCAAAAGGGTCTTGAGGAATATGGATGGTAGCCAGGAAATATTTAGAACTATAGCTTTCAATACTCTTTCGACCGTATCTTTCAATAAACTGATCTTTTATGCCGGGCGCAATTAACGCTTTAATGGTGACGAGTTGCGGCTGGTAACTGGCTGCGCCTTGTTCTAATGCATAATCTCTCGGGTTAAAGGTTTCTTCATTCATTTTTAGATTATCGATCCTGGATAATTTAAATGTTCTATAGCTCTGACGATGTAAACAGAATCCCTTCAAGTACCAACTCGTTTCGCTATAATGAAGCTGATACGGCTCGACGATACGATTCGTTATCATGCCATTTTTATCAATATAATCAAATGAAATTAACTTTTTCCCTATGATCGATTCTTGGCATGTCTTTAAGGTTTGAAGAATTTCGGACCGACCCTCCCAATCATAAAATGATAGACGGACTGAACCTTTCAGTGACATGGGGTGAACCATGGCCTCCATTTTTTTAATCGTGATTTCAACTTCCTCGCTAATTAGAATTTGTTCCAATCCGCCGAGGGCAGTCAGTATATTTTCTAAGTCGGAGCTGTTTAAAAGTCGCTTATCCACCTTGTATTCATCCATAATACCGTATCCGCCATGAATTCCATGAACAGAATAGATGGGAATGTTGGATAAGCTCAGTGTTTCCATATCTCGAAGAATCGTTCTCTTGGAAACGTTGAATAATTGTGCGAATTCTTTTGTTGAAACGATATCTTTTTTCAGCAATATCATGATAATGGATATTAATCTCTCAACCTTCTCCATAACGGCCCCTCTTTTGGTGCAAATTTTTAAATGGTGACATGCGTCTGTCACCACTAATAAATTATACTTCATCTATCAAAAGAAGGAGGTACAACTTTATGTCAGCCATTGCCTATTTGAACTTTGATGGAATCGCCGAAGAAGCGATTGAATTTTATTCGGAGGCTCTACATGCGAACGAGGTAAAAAAAGTGAAATTTAAGGATTTTCCGCAGGATCCAAACTATCCATTGCCAGAACATGAATTAAATATGATCATGGAGTCTTCGGTAGAATTTGCAGGCGGGAAAATCATGATGTCGGATATTTTGCCTTCCATGAAGGCGGTAACGGGTGAGTTGATGAGAGGAAATAACGTACTTATTAGTGTAGTCATGGATGATAAACAAACATTGGAAGACTACTTTTACCGATTGTCTGTTGGCGGTCATGTTGTGATGCCGTTATCCAATACCCCTTGGTCTTCGTGCTTTGGAATGCTGGTTGATCAGTTCGGAGTTGCCTGGAAATTTAATCGTGACGCAGATCGGTTTCTGGATAAAGTCATTTCAAACAAACAGTAACGCATTCAAAACATGGCCTTCCAATGAAAGGCCATGTTTTGATATTCTCTTTAGAAAGGAGGAGGATGGGTTTTAGCTATGATAATCGAGCATGTCATTCCAGCAAAATCGAGAGAGGATTTAAGGCTTTGGCTGCAGAACCATGGCACGACCGAGAAGTCTTGCTGGGTCTTGGTTAGTATGACGCCAACCCCTGATATGTTGTTATATTTGGACGTCGTTGAGGAGGCCTTATGCTTTGGATGGATTGATGGCATTAAAAAGAAAATGTACGAAACCGAGTTGGCCCAGAGACTGTCTCCTAGAACTAAAAAAAGCTCATGGACTGAATTGAATAAAGAACGTGTCCGCCGCCTCGAAAAGTTGGGGCTCATGAGTGACGAAGGCAGGAGGGTTCTTCCTGACATGGATCCTGCTTCTTTCAGAATAGATGAGGTCATAGAACAAAGGCTAAAAGAGGAAAAGCAAGTATATGAGAATTTCATGGCATTTCCGGATCTTTATAAAAGAGTTCGGATCGACACGATACAAAGCTATAAGAATCAGCCGGAATTATTTAAGAGCAGATTAGACAAATTCATAACCAACACGAGAGAAAACAAAATGTACGGTCAATGGAACGATCATGGCCGTCTACTTGAATATTAATACTCCCTGGGTCGAAGGCCAACAACCTTAGTCTGGTTGAGTACCGAACTAAGGTTGTATGCATTGCCTATTTATCATTGGAACTCTATAGTTTTCGACATAATCAATTCCAAAAACCCTTCTAGATTATGGGACGCTTTTTCAACTTCTTCAAATTCAGGTTCATATCCGCGCACGATAGCACCAACGTCATTGGTTAAATCAATCGCATAGAAGGAATACCCACCATCGACTGATATCACGATCGGCAGGTAAGAATCCCACCACGCAGTTATTTCTGATTTCCATAGTTCATCGCCCATTGCTGCCTCCAAACTGAGCATTTCAAATTCATTCCATTTAAATTCAGTATCGGAGCGATTATTGTATTCATCCTCGCAAAGAAACCAGGACTTCTCATCAGGTGTGATGCATCGTTTTACAACACTTAAAAATTCCAAATAATCATTAGGAATTTCCTTATATCTTGATAACAAGCTGCCAGCTAAATGTAACTGATGATCCTCATTCTTAGTTATCGTCCAACCGTTTTCTTCTGCCCAAATCATAAATTCATTTATTTTGTCATTCATGGTCGGTCTACCTTCTCCCACCGTATTCACTCCAATTTCTTATAGGCTCTGATTATTATTCTAGTCAGACATTTCCATATCCTTCTGGAACTCCAAGTGCATTCCATATTTCGATAGGTATCGAATAGTACTCGGTTTATACTACATACAAAAGTACGCCAGTCGATAATAGATGGGGAGAGGTATGGTATGGACATGACAAAACAGCTTGAAAAGCTTGCCGCCTTTAAAAAGCTTCACTCTAATTTATTTTGCCCAATGCATGGGATGCTGCGAGCGCGAACACTTTTGAGAAGTGCGGCTTCAAGGCAATCGGCACGACAAGTGCCGGCATAGCGGTTTCCCATGGGTATGCGGATCGGAATATGCCCTTCGATCGGATGTTGGATACGGTCCGCAGGATCGTGCAAACCGTGGATATTCCGGTTACCGTGGATATGGAAGACGGGTATGGACAAACACCTGATGAAGTCGCCGAGTCGGTTAAGCAGGTGATCAAGGCAGGCGCGGCGGGGATAAACATTGAAGACAGCGGCATGGATCGGCAAGCGCCGCTGCATGACATTTTACTCCAGCAAAACAAATTAGCCGTGATCCGGGCGCTGGGGAATGCCATGGGTTATCCTCTCTTTATCAATGCCAGGATCGATGCTTACTGGATCAAGTCTATGCCGCCTGCTGGGAGGCTTGAAGAGACGATCAAGCGGGCCCATGCCTACCAGGAAGCCGGGGCAGATTGTATTTTTGTTCCCGGAATCCAGGAAATCTCCGACATCCAGACACTGCGCCATGAAATAAGCTGTCCGATCAATGTATTGGCCGGACCGGGAATGCCTTCCGCAAAGGAACTTGAAGCGCTAGGGATTCAGCGCATCAGCACCGGCTCAGGACCTTTTCGCGCCGCAATATCGCTGCTGCATCGCATGGGCCAAGAAATGTTGGAGAAGGGAACTTTTGAGCACATGACTTCGAGAGTCCTTTCTTACGACGATTTATCGGAAAAGTAGCCTTGGTGCAATCAATGGAGACAGCGTCTGTGTAGATCTTCATTCCCGCAACGAAATGGCTGTCAGTGCATCGGCAGGCGAGAACAGTTAAAATGTGTCCCTGGAGAGTGGGCTTGCCCCACTCCATTTTTTATGGGCAGGGAATATAATCCATGGTGACAGAGGAAAGTTTGGATGGAGGGGGGTGAACGTCAGAGAGCGGGCTGCTTGCTTCCGATAAAATGTTAGCGCATTCAGAAAAAACCAAGCAAGAATACAACCGGGAGAACAGAAGCTGCGCTGCCTTATTATCGTGGGGCAGATGAATAATCTTGAGGAGGTATTTATGCTTACCATGACAAGAAAAGCAGTTAGTCTGTTGGTCGTGCTTGCCGTAATAATCACTGGATTCTCACCCCGAGCTGCGGATGCTGTAGAAATCGATAGCTATTCAATTTCTTCAATGGATATGACGGATGCCGCTGCTCCGGCATCTTTGGCACAGACCGCCGCTGCTCCGGCCACGATACAAAATTACCCGATGCCATCCATCTATACCGCATCCAGCGTGTTTTCGTTGAAAGCGAATAACGAAGCGATTCCTGTACTCAGTTATCTGGCTGATTATGATTATGCTCAATTTTCTTTTTCCGGCACGGTCCGTATCGAAGTTACCAACAATGTGCCGATTACATCATACTCCATCAGTCCTCAGGCTAAAAATATCGAAGGCACGGTCAACGGGAACAAACTAACGTTCTATCTTTCATCCTCAACCTATGTCATCGTGAAAATCAATGACCAGAGGAAGAAGATTGTTATCGCGGCAGATCCCTTGGAGACGGATATTCCCCCGTCCACAGGTGCCGGGATTTATAATGTGACGCAGTCGCCATACCATGCGGATAACACGGGTACGTCGCTGGCATCGGGTCCGATTCAGCAGGCGATCGATGACGCCCATCAAGCCGGCGGCGGCGTTGTATTCATACCGGCCGGTGTTTATAAGAGCGGGAACCTGACATTAAAAAGCAACGTAACCTTTTACCTGGCCGGCGGCGCCGTCATTGTCGGCACGGGCAGGGGGGAAGACTACGTGATTGATTTTCGCAAGGATTCACGAAACGCGGATGGAACGTATTTTATACGTACTGCCGTTGATTCCAGCAATATTACGATTCGGGGACGGGGAACCATTGATGGAAAAGGCATTGCGATGCGAGAGCGAAAGATGCCGGCGCCGAATAAAAATGAAGGGTTCCTCAATAACCTGCTCGTTCCGATCGCAACATCCAATTTTACTTTTGACGGCCTAATATTGCGGGATGGCGGTTTCTGGTCGTTCATGGTGGTTCGTTCCGACAATGTGACCATAAACAATCTTAAGGGATTCCAGGATTTATACAAAATCGAGAATGACGTTATCGATATCAACGAGAGTCAGAATGTGCTAGTTCAACATTCGATTGCCATATCGGATGATGACACGTATTCCACTAAAACTTGGCTGCAGACGGGGATGTCCAAAGACTGGCCGGGCGAGCTTGAACATTTGGAGAATGTGGTCTTTGATGACGCTTTTGCATGGACAAGATGCGCGGCTTTCAAGATTGGCATGGGCGTAGCCCAGCCGCAAATCGGCGTAACCATCCGAAATTCGTATGTCTATCAAAGCGCCCGAGCATTGCTTATTGATCATGGATACCAACTGAATACACTCCCGGAGGAAGGTTACGCCCAAAATATTACGTTTGAGAATATCGACATCGAACGCGTCGGTATCAATCAATTCGGGAACTATTGGCTTGGAGTGTCTACCAGCACTTCCGGCGATGTAAGCAATGTTGTAGTCAAGAACATTAATGTTCGCGAGACCGGCACCCAGAAATCCAGAATTTCCGGGAATGCCACGAAAGGCGGAAGGGTTAACGGGGTCACGTTCACGGATGTTTATGTTGGGGGCAAACTTGCAACAACCCTGGACGACTTGAATGTTACCGTTAATAACAATGTATATGGTATCGTTTTTGCCAATTCCAAGCCTCCGCTATTCAGCGACAATTTCGAAGACGGAAATACGGCGGGTTGGACGTCGATGTCCGGCGGTTGGACCGTCCCGACAGTTGGCACGAATCACGTGCTGTCCAGCGGAAATCAGACAACCACCTCCCTGATTACCGCTAATAGCGGAGGTTCATGGACGGATTACGTTTATGAAGCCAGATTAAGAATGCCCATCACCAATGCCAACGCGGGCATGGTCTTCAGGGTGCAGGATGCAAACAATTATTATATGTATCGCATTCATTCATCGAATCAACAGCTGGAGTTGTTCAAATCCGTAAATGGACAGCTGACGCTTGTAAACAGTATGCCGTTCACGGCCATTGAGAAACAGTGGTATAAGGTTAAGGCGGTTATACAAGGGAACACGATTTCCTGTTACGTGGATGGAGAATTAAAGATGGAATGGACCAATCCTGTAACCGAATTGACGGCTGGGGGGATCGGATTCCGGACCACCTCGGCGGGCGTCCATTTTGACGATGCCGTGGTTAGTCTCCTCAATAAAGCGCCTGAGGAGATTGCCCTTTCACACAACAGTGTTGTTGAAAACACGACGGCGGGAGGCATGGTCGGAACCTTTTCCACCAGCGACCCTGATGCGGAAGAAACATTTTCTTATATGCTGATAGCAGGTTCAGGGGATGAGGACAACGGCAGCTTCACCATTTCGGACAATAAGTTGTTACTAGCCGTAACGCCTGATTACGAAGCCAAGGACAGCTACAGCATCCGGGTGAGGAGCACAGATTCAGGAGGACTGTACGTTGAGAAGAACTTTACGATCCATGTCACGGACGTGAATGAACCTCCCGTGAATCCGGATCCTACGGTCATTGTATTCAGCGACGATTTCGAAGATGGAAATGCCGGAGGATGGACGTCTGCTTCAGGTTCTTGGGATGTAATAACTGACGGCACAAATGCCTTGATTCAGAATCAAGCTGCCACTGCAGTCATTGCTGCCGGCGATTCGTGGACGGATTATACGTATGAGGCCAAAGCGAAAATGCCCATCACCAATGCCAACGCAGGCATTCTCTTCAGGGTACAGGATGCGGGTAATTTCTATATGTTCCGAATCCATTCCGCAGCCCAAAAGCTGGAGTTGTACAAATCCGTGGACAACGTCATGACCCTTGTATCCAGTACCCCGTTTACAGCTCAGGCGAACCAGTGGTATACGATGAAGGCTTCTATTGAAGGGAACGCAATAAAAGGTTATGTGGATGGAGAATTAAAAGTGGAATGGACCAATCCCGATACGGAACTGACAGCAGGAAAAATAGGATTTCGGACCACTTCGGCAGGCGTAGCTTTTGATGATGCTGTGGTACTGGCACCTGATTCGATCTAACTTGAAGGCATCCCGTACCGTGTCAATAAAAGCCGATCCACAGGTCGGTCAGCGTTAAGAGGATCATACGAAGGAGCTGCCCCTAACGCCATGATTGGCTGCCAGGGACAGCTTCGTTTTTTTGCATTGTCGTACAGGGGATGCAGTGACATAATCAAAGAATGAATACTCCCGCCACTTACCTAGGCAGTCGCTTCGGTTGAAGTGCGGGTTTCAGATGTCTCAACCTGAAGGTTTCAGGATGCTTAACACCCTTGGAGTTGACACGTTGATGGACTGGTTACCATCCAACCCCTCTATCCCATCCGAAGGCTTAGCAGATACGTTTGGGAATACTTTGCGTATAATGTTGGCTGCTCCGTTCACATCGGCATGAATCACGCCCGCCTGGCTCGCATACAGCCCGCGATAAATCCGCTTGCCGGAGAAGAGATAGGTTCCTCCCTCACCGAAACGCGGCAACGGATCTTTATCCAGGAAGCTCGCTTTTGACGTATAGGCTTCTTCCGTCAGGATCACCGTGATTCCCTTTGCTGCTGCCTTATACTGGATCATCGCAATGAGCTGCTTGTGCGGGAGGTGACAGAACGACTGGTTGTTTCGCCGTCCCATGGCGGATTCTTGTTTCCATCCTGCATTATGACCGATGACGATCGTACCGATCCTCTGCTCTTCGGCCAGTCTGACGATATGATGACTGGCTTTGTGAAACAGGTCTTTGATCAGGCGGTGGCGCTGCAGATGCAATCGTTCCAATCGTTTGGATGTGTGTGTGCCTTCACGCGGGTTTTTACCCTGACGAAGAATACTCGTGTAGTGCGCTTTCATCTTGTTATAATACTGATTGATCGCTTTGACGATCCTGCCCTTCACGATCACCGGCTGTAAGCCGGTTGTCGTGACCATGGTTGCAAGATTGTCTACACCCAAATCAATCGCCATGATGAAATTAGAATGGCTGACGTCCGGTACTTGTTCCCCCTCTGTGTTCTGCTCTTCCATTGGACACGTGAAGACGAGTTCGATAACATAGTGCCCATGATGAGGTACGACACGCGCCTGCATGAACTTGCCGTCGGTACGCCCTAGCTTGCCGATGTTCAGTCTCAGCTTGGTTCGGGGGAACTTCAGGAACTTTCGGTCTTTGATGACGCAATCTTGATTCGAGAACACCACTTCCTTCACCTTGCTGCGGGCGTAGCCCGGAATCTTCGGCTTGCCGGTAAAGGTCTCCGGATGTTGACGATACGCCTTCATGCTGGCGAAAAAGGCCGCCCAGTTCTGGAAGACGACCTTCAGAATGCCTTGGCTGCTTTGGGCCGGGAGGGAGCGATAATCGGGTTGCTCCATCACTTTGAACAAGGCATCCAAGAAAGAATAAGACAGGAAGGGCTGCTCTGGCGAAGGCAACGTAAAGGGCCGGGAACGATTTTTCACGCTTCTTCGCTCGTTCATCGCATCCAGATGTGCGGACAGGGTGTTCATCACTTGTTGTTGCAACGGCTGACAAGCCGATAGCTGTCCCTTTGCGGTAAACACTTGCCGGATATAAAAGCTAGCCGTATTGTACAGGTTTTTTGCACACTGACCCAATGCATCCAGATAGGCAAACAACCGATGCCCCGGCTTGATCCATACTTGATAGGTTCTATACCCGAGTGCTGGAACGGACAAGATTTCACCTCTTTTCACTTCCGGAATACGAATGTATGTTCCTGTTTATTATACCGCTACATTGGAAGAAAAGAAAGAACATCTTGTAGGCCCGGACAAGAAATCGCCGATTCACCTCTCCACTTGCAGAAGTGGGAGTACTCTCGGCATGGGTAGATAGAATTTAACGGAAGGCGTGAACAGCTTGGACTACCTCCGCAGGCAATCATTCCGCAACAAACTCAAGGTCGCTTTTCTGGCTGTCATCGTGCTTTCTGTCCTGATGACCGGAGGGTTGTCTTATTATATCTCGGCTGCCACGCTGGAAAAGAATGCGCTGAAGCTCACGCAGGATACGGTGGTCAGATCCGCGCAGATCGTGGATGAGAAGCTGAACAAACTGATGCTGATTATGATGACGTTTATGATCAGCCAGCCATTCTACGACATGCTGAAGGATGCCGCCTCCGGGGATGCCAGCAGATATTACACGCATCTGAACGATCTTGATAACGTTTTCTCGCAGGCGCGGATCGCCGAACCGCTTATCCAATCGATCTACGTATTTACGCCGATTGGCGAATTTTATCCTTCGTCCATGAACCGCAATCGGCTCACCGAATTCGAGGATACCGTTCTGTATGCGCGCATCGAGCAGGAGAAAAAGAACCTGTGGGTGGAGGGTCATGAGGATATGCTCTTCTCCGGCAAGGAACGCGTCATTTCGCTTATTCTGGAGCCGATCTTTGACACCCCGGTCAGCGGTGTTTATATTGTCGTGAATATCCGTGAGGACGGTTTCCGCAAGCTGGTCCAGGGGAACATCGCGGAAGGGGCGTCCAGCTTCTTGCTGAACGCTGATGGAGAGGCGGTTTACCCCGTGAAGGAACCGCTGGTCAGGCAGGCAGTGGAGACGGGTAATTTGAGTGGCTTGATGAGCCGCTCGGAGGGAAGTCAGCCCTTTGAAATGGAAGGCCAGACCTATCTGCTTAATTATGCCCGTCTCGGCATTGCGGATTGGACCATGACCACCATCCGTTCCCGGGCCGACGTGCTCCAGGACATGGTTTTTGTCAAATGGCTGATCGCCGGGGTTACGCTGGCTGCTTTTACCGTCACCACGTTGATTTCGGGCGCATTTTCACGCTATTTGCTAAAACCGCTGCAAGGGCTGCTGAAGGTGATGAAGCGGGTCGAGAACAACGATCTGACCGCCCGTTTTGAGAGCGGCAGCGGAGATGAACTGGCTCAGGTGGGATTTCGGTTTAACCGGATGCTGGAACAGATTGTGGTGTTGATTGATGAGGTTACGGAAGCGCAGACGCATAAGCGATCTGCAGAGATCAAGGCGCTGTCAGCGCAGATGGACCCGCATTTTCTGTACAACACGCTCAACACCATCTACTGGAAATTGAAATTGAAGCAGATCGAGCCGTCGCAGCAAATGGTCATGTCGCTCTCACGCCTGTTCCAACTCGGATTGAACAATGGTCAGGAAATTACGACACTGTTGAAAGAACTGGAGCATGTGCGCCAGTATCTGGAGCTGCAGTTAAGCTGCTATGAAGGCTTATTCTCTTATGAGATCCATGTACGCGAACCGGAGGCGTCATCGCTTTCGATTCCGCGCATCATTTTGCAGCCGCTGGTGGAGAACAGCATTTTGCACGGTTTTCGCGACCTGAAGAACGGCGGCCTAATCGAAATCGAGATTAGCGGGGATGAGAAACGCTGGACGATTGCCGTACGTGATAACGGAAGGGGAATGGACCAGACCCAAGTGCGCGAACTCTTTTTGCAGGAGTCGAAGAAGGGATATGCGGTGTCCAATCTGATCCGGCGGCTCCGGCTCTATTATGGGGACGGTGCGGAATTTCACGTAGACAGTGCGCCGGAGCGCGGAACCGAAATACGGATTTCATTGCCCAAGAAAGGGGAGCATTTGGATGAGCAATCCTGAGGCGATCAGTCTCTGCATTATCGACGATATTAAAAGCGTGGTGGACGGACTGACCGCGATGAACTGGGAAGAGCAGGGGATTCGGGTCGCAGGTGTATCGAGCAATGGGGAAGAGGGGCTTACGCTGATCAACGGGCTGTGTCCGGATCTGGTTATTACCGATATCCGAATGCCGATCATGGACGGGTTGAGCATGCTGCGTTTGGTGCTGGAAGAGAACCCCGGCTGCAAGGTCATTTTGATCAGCGGCTATGCCGATTTTGAATATGCGCAGCAGGCGGTGCAGCTGGGGGCGTTTGATTTTGTGGTGAAGCCCTTCACAGAAGAAGATATGATGTCGGCTGTGCTGCGAGCCAAAGCAGAGGTTATGGAAGAGAGGTCCAAACGGTTAAGTTTGAGGGATATGGAGAACAAGCTTCGCGAGAGCATGCCGGCGCTGCGACAGGAATACTTTGCGCTGCTCATAAGCCACCGCACTTCCTGGGAAGAGGCCTCGGAACGGTGGGAGTTTCTGAATATTGAGCTGGAGCCGCGCGGATTCGTGGTAATGCTGATTGAAATTGATCGTTTCCGGGAGCAGGTTGCCGAGCAGTCCGTCCAGGAAATGGAGCTGATCCGGTTCTCGCTGTTGAATATTATGCAGGAGACGCTTGCGCATTATGCGCAAAGCGTTCTTTTCCGCGCCCGTCACGACCAGTACCTGGCCGTACTGAACGATACAGGACCGTCCTGTCCGATTGAAATCGCCGAGCAGTGCTGCCGGAATATTGAACGATACACCAAATTTACGGTCTCGGTCGGGGTCGGCGGCAGGGTGGAGGAGATCAGCGGTCTTCCGGATTCCTATCGCCAGGCTCATCGGGCGCTCTCCCATCACCTGTTTACCGAAGGCAATGCGGCCATTGAGTATGACGATATCCACCAGAGCGGAAGCCAGGAGCCGCTGGCTTTGGAGTACAAGGAAGAGCTCCTGCTGGCCCTTCGTTCCGGAAATGCTGTCCGGACGGACGCGATTCTAACCGCGATTTCGGAAGCGCTGCAGAAACGAATCTCCCGGCAAAATCCGGATTATCTCCTCAGCCTGTACGATGAGCTGGCAGCTTCAGCAATCCGCACGCTTTACGAAATGGTTCCCTATTCGGAGATACAGCCGATGATTCAGAAATTCAGAACGGTACAAGGGACGGCGGGGCTATCGCTAGCCTCTTTGCAGCGTCAACTGCTTGCCTTGTGCACGGAGGGAGCCGAGCTGGTTCGCCGGAACAGCTTATCCGAAGGGCAGAAGGTTATTTATAATGCCATAGGCTATATCAAAGGCCGCTTGTCCGAGGATATTACCGTTGGCGAATGTGCCGCCCATGTGCATCTCAGTGCCAGCTACTTTTCCAGCTTATTCAAGCAGGTGACCGGAATGACGGTCACACAGTATATCACCTCGGAACGCATTCAAAAGGCGAGACTGCTGCTGGTGGAGGGGGCACAGGTGCAGGAGGTGGCTGCGGCGGTAGGGTATGAGGAGCGCAGATATTTCAGCGAGATGTTCAAGAAGATCACCGGCCAGACACCGTCGGAATTCAGGGCGGGCTATCACATGGAGCGGCCAGAGGCGTGAGGTGCCTGCTGCAGGAGACCATAGAATTCTATCCCTTGAGAGTGAATTTGCCTCACTCCTTTTCCGAGAACGGGATTCTATAATAAAAAACGAGCTCACAATACAAACGTTAATCAAAGGGGTAGAATGTATGCGAAAAAAATGGTTAAGTCTCGGCTTGAGCCTCATTCTGGCAGCCGGAATCGCAGGCTGCGGCGGGAACGACAACAGCAGCAATGGCGGCACGACGAATGGCAAGTCTGACGGCGGAACGGCAGCACCATCAACCGAGACGGGCCAACCCGTACAGCTTAAATACTGGACTGACGACCGTCATGACCAGGAGTATATCAAGGAATTGATCAACAAGTTCAATGAAACTAACGGAGATAACATCCAGGTGGAATTGACGGTCATGTCCGAGAATTACGCGCAAAGCGTCGACATTGCCTTTTCCAGCAACCAGGCGCCGGATGTACTGCGTCTCAAGAGCGCCAATACGTCCGGATTTGTCAAAAAAGGGTATCTCGCCCCAATTGACGAGTATCTGACCGATGACTTGAAAGCGAAGTTCGGCAGCCTGCTGATCGACGATGTCAACCGTTTTGACGGCAAGGTGTACTCGCTTGCCAATACCGGTCTCACCATGCGTCTGGTCTACAACAAGGATCTCTTTGCCAAAGCGGGCATTGAGAATCCTCCGAAATCGCTGCAGGAAATGGTGGAGGATGCCAAGAAAATTACCGAAGTCGGCAAGGCCGAGGGCATCTATGGTTTTGCGCTGAACTTCAAAAATCCGAAGCAAGCATTTGACCGTTCCGTCCGGGAGATTCTTTCCTTGAGCGGTTATCAGGGACTTGGCTTTGATCTGAAAACAGGCCAGTTCGATTTCGAGCCTTACTCGCAGGTCATTGAATATTTCAAGCAAATGCATAAAGACGGAAGCATTCTGCCTGGCGCGGAAGCGCTGGACATCGACCCGCTGCGCGCCCAATTCGCCGCAGGCAAAATCGGGATGTATCTATCCTTCTCGACGGAGCCCGGCGTGTACATGGATCAATTCCCGACCGAAATCAACTGGGGGGGCGCATTGGCTCCAACGCTTGACGGTCAGATCAAGGGAACTTCCGAAATCGTGTCCGCCGGAACGTGGCTCGGCATCAGCGCCCAATCGGCCAATAAGGAAGCGGCTTGGACATTCATGCAGTATATGTACGGCGATGAGGTTCTGAAGACCTATCACGAAAAAGGCTTCGGGATTGCCATTGTACCGAGCATTGTAGAACAGGCTAAAGATCCGGAGATCAATGGCATGGAAGGCTTCCTGGTCGGGGAACACGACTCGCTCTGGCCTGCTTCGCCAAACGTTACTCCGGAGGGATCCACCTATGCGGACGCTTTCTTCAAATATATCCTTACCGATGAAGACCTGAAAGCGATTACGGAGGATTTAAACACAAGATACAACGCCGCATTGTCCAAAGCGGTGGAGAAAGGCGAGGTCAACGTAACGCCAAACCCTGCCTTTGATCCAACCAAACCGCAGGGAGAATAACAGGCGAGGATGGGGCTGCCGCACGCATTTTTGGCGGATGCCCCTTTTCTTTCCCCGAAGGAGGAACCCATCGTGAATATGAAATGGAAACGGCTAGGGGAGAATGCTCTTTTTCTATCGCCGAGCATCATTTTGACGGCTGCCCTGGGCATCTACCCCTTGATATGGATGCTGCGTTATATGTTTTATGACTATGCCGGGTATGGCGAAGCGCTGTTTGTTGGGCTGGACAATTTTCGTCGGCTGATGCGCGATGCGCTGTTCTGGGAATCGGTTGGCAATACCTTTGTCTACGCCGGAGGCAAGCTGCTGCTGACGCTGCCATTGTCCCTGCTGCTCGCGGTCATCCTGAACGGCAAGCTGCGAGGCGGAAAACTGCTGCGAGGGATCTATTTTATGCCGACAATCATCAGCACCGCAGTTATCTCCGTGGTGTTCTATACGATCTTCAATTCCTATAACGGGATGGTTAACACCGTATTGATGAAGCTGCACCTGGTCTCGCAGCCGATCGACTGGCTCGGGCCGAAGCATGCGATGCTTACGGTCATTATGGTGGCGGTATGGGGCGCGGTCGGCAATTATATGCTGCTGTTTCTGGCCGGACTGCAGAGCATTCCGCAGGATTTGTACGAGAGCGCGGCCATGGACGGGGCAAACGCCGGAAGACGGTTCTGGAGCATTACGCTTCCGATGCTGGCTCCGGTAGCCCAGTTGGTCATCATGCTCGCAATTATCGCATCCCTGAAAGGCTATGAGAGCATTATGCTCATCACGGAAGGCGGACCAATCGGCAAAACCGAGGTCATGTATCTCTATCTATACAAACTTTTATTCCCGGTATCCACGGGTTCGCCTGTGGAGCAGCAGCTTGGATACGGCAGCGCCGTAGGCTTCGTAACCGCTGTTATTGTGGGAGCGATCACGGGCTTGTATTTCTTATTGAGCCGGAAAATGAACAAGTTGTATTAAAGTTTCTTTTAAAAAGCTCACTTAACATGATTTTCGAACATGCACTATATGCAACAATAGATGCCAAATTTAGCGAAGGCCCTTACGATTTGACAACAACGCCGCAGATCGGTTGATCATGAACGGCTGCAGGCGTGCAGGAGGATCAGCAAATGAACGAACAGGTATTACCCCAACAACCGGATGCGCGCGGCAAAATCGCCGCCCGCCCGCCTTCCGGTCCCACAGGCAGAATTGTGGGCCGTACGGTGATGTGGCTGTTCTTATTGATAACGGCGATACTGACATTATTTCCACTGTTGATGACATTGTCCGGTTCGCTCAAGACCGGCGCCGAAATGATGACCGGCGGCAGCCTGCTGCCGGCCAAGCTGCAGTTCGTCAACTACGCCGAAGCCTGGAAGCAGGCTAATTTTGCCCGCTATACCTGGAACAGCGCTTTTGTCAGCATTATGGTTACTGTTGGCACCCTGCTGGTAGCTGCCATGGCGGCTTATGTGGTGGACCGTCGCTATTTTCCCGGCAAATCCCTGTATGTGACGACGCAGGCGTCGATGATGTTTATATCCGTCGGTGCCATTGTGCTGCGCCCGCAATTCGATTTGATGGTCGCGCTGAACCTGAATACCACGCTGTGGGGCGTGATCCTGATTCTCATCAGCGCCCATTCCAGCACCTTTTTTATGCTGCTGGGTTTCTTCAAAGCGATTCCCCGCGAGCTTGACGAAGCGGCCATGGTGGACGGCTCCGGGTTTATCCGAACCTTCTTTCGGATTATTCTCCCGCTCCTGACACCAGGGCTTGGCGTGGCCGGGCTGTTTGCTTTCCGTCATGCCTGGAACGAATACATTCTGCCGCTGGTGTTCACGATGACGAATCCGCAGCTGCAGACGCTCACCGTCGGGCTGGCGAATCTCCGTTACGGTTCTTCCGCGGCCATGCAGATCCATTTGATGATGGCGGGAGCATGTCTGTCGATCCTGCCGATGCTTCTTGTTTATATTGTGGCGAACAAGTCGTTTATTCAGGTGACAGCGGGTTCAGTCAAAGGTTAAACACAATACCATATACAAGGAGCATGATGCACATGAGTTTTAAAGTAGGACCTTTGTTTTCCAGCCCGGTCATTACCCGGCATTCGGCGAATCCGATTCTGACACCGGGTGATGTGCCCTACGGTCCGGCGTTGGTCTTTAATGCCGGGGTTACCAAATTTAAAGGCAAGTATGTGATGGTTTTCCGCAATGACTACGGTGATGAACATCAAGGAATTGTTGCCCCTCATCATACGACGAATCTTGGGCTGGCCTTCAGCGATGACGGCATAAAGTGGGATGTGCAGCCGGAACCGTGCTGGTCTTGGCATGATGAAGAGGTCATCCGCGTGTATGACCCGCGTCTAACGGTAATCGGCGAACAATGTTATATGTGCTTTGCGGTCGATACCAAGCACGGGCTGCGCGGCGGCATCGCCGTCACCGAGGATTTCCGATCCTTCGAGGTGCTGAGCCTGTCGCTGCCGGACAACCGCAACATGGTATTGTTCCCAGAGCGGATCGGGGGCAAGTACGTCCGGCTGGAGCGTCCGATGCCTGTATACAGCCGGGGCGGGATCGACCGCTTCGACATGTGGATGAGCGACTCGCCTGACCTGAAATACTGGGGCAACTCCAAGCTGCTCCTGGCGGTTGAAGATGTAGCTTATGCCAATGACAAGGTAGGCCCCGGCGCTCCGCCCGTCAAAACGAACAAAGGCTGGCTGACTCTGTTCCATGCCGTGGACATCGATCCCAGCAGAGGCAAGAACGGCTGGGAGGACAGCTGGAAGAAGCGCTATACATCCGGCATTTTACTTCTGGATCTTGCCGATCCCAGCCGGATCATCGGCATGGCGGAGACGCCGCTGCTTGCCCCGGAAGCCGATTACGAGACCGATGGGGGCTTCCGCAATCATGTTATTTTTCCGGGAGGCATGATTCTGGAAGAAACCGGGGAAGTCAAAATCTACTACGGCGCCGCCGATACCGTAGAATGCCTGGCAACTGCGCATGTAGATGATTTGCTGGATCTCTGTCTGAAAGGCACAGTCCATAAGTAATGTTGACATGTTAAAGCTATACAGAATGGGGAGGTTTCTATGAAAGGACATATTACGTTGCCATCCGCCAGCATTCCGGTTGCCCGCGAGGTGGATGTGCTTGTCATCGGAGGAGGTGCTTCCGGCATCGCCGCCGCCATTGCCGCTGCGAAAGGGGGGGCGCAAACGATGCTGGTGGAGCAGCGAGGGTTCCTTGGCGGTATGGGCACGGTTGCGCTCGTTCCGGCTTTTTGTCCCTTTACGGATAAGCGGAAGCCGATTATCCGCGGTCTCGGCCTTCAATTGATGGAACGGATGAAGCAGGCATGCGATCCTCAGTACCGCGAGGAATATCAAGAGATGCTGGATTGGGTGCCGATCGATCCCGAAGTGCTGAAGCGGGTTTATGATGATGCCATTCTGGAAAGCGGTGTGACGACGCTGTATCACACCTTTGTTTACGATGTTGTCCGGTCTGAGGACCGCCGGAAGGTTGAAGGTGTCGTTGTCGTTAACAAAACAGGACGGTCTTTCATCCCCTGCAGGTATATTATCGATTGCTCGGGAGATGGGGATATTGCCGCTCTGGCGGGAGTTCCTTTTCAGAAGGGCGGGGAAGCGGGCGAGCTTCAGCCCGGCAGCATGTGCTATCTGCTTGCGAATGTGGACCGTCCACGGTTCAGACGGTACCTGGAGGAGAGCGGGGATACGGGCCAACTTCACAAGACGGTGGAGCTGGCGATCGAGGACGGTGCGCTGCCGGAGGGCCGCAAGTCGATCTCCGGCCTTGCTTGGGTCAGCGACTATTTGGTTGGCGTCAACTTTGGCCATGTATTCGGCGTTGACGGCACCCTTGCCGAGGATTTGACGCGGGGGGCGATTGAAGGGCGCCGCACGGCGGAACGTCAGCTGCAGTTCTTCCGCCGCTACGTGCCGGGTTTTGAACACGCCCATATGGTGGCGAGCGGGGAGCAGCTCGGCATCCGGGAGACGCGGCGGATCGAAGGGGACTATATCTTGACGGTCGATGACTTCCTTGCTGCGCGTTCCTTCCCGGACGACATTGCCCGCAACGCATACTATATCGATATCCATCTCGCCAACAGCAAAAGTGAAATGACCTTTAACCACCTGCCGCCGGGTGTTTCACACGGCGTCCCATACCGGATTATGCTGCCGGTTGGCATCGACAACCTTTGGGTTGCCGGACGCTGCGTATCCTCGGACCGAGCAGTGCAAGGCTCCCTCCGGGTGATGCCGAACTGCTTCTCCATGGGCCAGGCCTCGGGTACGGCGGCTGCATTGGCGCTGCGGGATGGCATCGGCTCGCGCGGCATTTCCGTAGCCGAGCTTCAGCAGCGGCTGCTGGAGCAGGATGTATGGCTAGGAGAAGATTTCATTCCGGCTGAGAAGCAGAAGGAAGGGAATGCGCCGTGAAGCAGCTTCCATTAACGGACGAGTGGTTCCACGGTGCCGTTTCGCTCGAGCACCGGGAAGAGGGTATCAAGCCGTGGCGTATTCCTTACATGGATTACGAGCTGTATCCGCCTGCGGGAATCGATGGCAAAGCCGAGATATGTGCCGGTGTTCGCCTGCGGCTGCGTACGGACTCCACCGAGGTGGCAGTATCTTTCGCGCCGCTTGCGGATGCCGCCGCTATGGATTGCGTGGCAGGAGGAGAATTATATCAGACGCTTAGCCTGGCCGTCGGGGCAACAGAAGCTTTGTTCAGTGGACTTGAGGGCGGAATCAAGGATTTGGAGATTTGGCTCCCGCAAAATATAGGAATAACGGTCAACGGCCTGCGGATCAGCGCCCATGCTGTCGGAGTCCCGCTGCCGGACACCCGGCCCCGCTGGATTACGTACGGGAGTTCCATTACCCAGTGCGTCGGGGCTTCCAGCCCTTCCCGCGCTTGGCCTGCCATTGCCGCCGAAGCCTGCGGCTTCAGCTTGACCAATCTCGGCTTCTCCGGCAACTGCCACATGGAACCGATGATCGGGCGCCTGATTCGCGACTTGCCGGCCGATTTCATCTCGATATGTGCAGGCGTGAACATCTATGGCGGGGGCACCTTAAGCCCACGTATGTTCAAGCCGCTGCTGATTGGACTGCTGGAGACGATACGCGACAAACACAGGGATATCCCGCTGCTTGTCATTTCTCCGATTTATGGCACCGTCCGCGAAACGCAGCTCAATTCGTTGGGTTTCACCCTGCCCATTATGCGGGAATTCATCCGCGAGACCGTGGAGCTGCTAAGGGCTCGAGGCGATCGCCAGTTGTTCTATCAGGATGGCTTGAACTGGTTCGGTCCGGAGGATGAAGCCTTTCTGACGGATGGTCTGCACCCTGGAGCCGAGGGGTATGAGCTGCTGGGCCGGCGTTTCCATGATCTTCATGAATTTGCGTTCCGGGCTGTACATCGAAACACGGAGTGATGAGTTTCTACTATATTCGGTATGACCCATGGGAAATCATCATAGCAACCCAGATGAAGAGAATATCGAATATAAAAATCGGTTGATCTATCTTTATGTTAAAATATTAAATTTATAAAACCCGTTGATGATCTTGATAAGTCCAACGGGTTTTATTTTTGTATATCAGAAGACGATCAAGCCTGTTGATCTTGTTACCAATTATTACATACCTTATAATCTCATTGTGCGACAATGCGTGCACAGTAAGGATAAGAACAAATTCAAAAAGATGAGGAAGTCACCCATGAAAAAATTGCTAGTATGCGCATTAGCTATCATGCTAAGTTTAACTGCGTTTCCCCCCGCTATTTACGCTTCTGAAGTCCGAGTATCCGTGGATGGGCGTGAAGTACAATTCCCAGATGAGCACCCATACGTTGATCAGAGATCCAACCTTACGATGGTTCCACTTGCTTTTGTATCCGACAAGCTCGGAGCTACTGCGAAATGGAACGGAAAATTAAAACAAATCACGATCTTGCTTAACCGTGACATCATTATTTTGGTGATTGGCCAAAATCATGCACTGGTGAATGGAAAAAGAGTAGACTTTGAAGGGTCGGCGGTGCTCAAAAACGGTCGCACGATGGTTCCGCTGCGCTTTATTAGTGAAACCTTGCATGCAATTGTGGAATGGCAGCCCGCGCACAATCGGGTGAACATTATGTCCTCAGTTGCTAGTGTTCCGAAAGGAACATGGATATGGGACAGTAACATCATCAAACAAGATCAAGATATCATTATAAGCTTCGCAAAAATGAAAGGTGTGACATCTATTTACCTTCAGGTTGATAGAGATATAGATCCTACAATTTATGAGGGCTTTATTCGAAAAACGAAGAGCGAAGGAATTCAAGTAGAAGCACTTGAGGGTCGTCCCGAATGGGCCTATAAGTCTAAGCAGGAGGAGATTCAAAAATTTATAGCCTGGGTCAAAGCCTATAACTCCTCTGTCGGTCCGGAAGCAAGCTTTTCGGGATTGCATTTCGATATTGAACCTTATGCGCTAAGTGAATGGACGAAGGACAATACGACGATTCTTGAAAGCTGGATGGACAATATGAGACTGATCGAGAAAGAAACCAAAGGAAGCGGCTTGAAAATTGCGATCGACGTTCCATTTTGGCTAAATACGATTAATGTACCGGGGAAGGATTACAGTATGAGCGCATGGATGCTGGAGAAGTTCGATTGCCTCGTCATTATGAATTATCGGAATCATGCGTTAGGCAGCAATGGAATTGTGGAAAATGCGCAGGCCATGCTGAGAGAGGCCTCCACGCTGAAGAAGAAAGTTGTTGTTGCTGTAGAAACGCTCATAAGCAAAGAGGGTCCGAGGGTCTCATTCTATTCCATGAGCAGCGAAGTGATGGAAAAAGAGCTGCAGTCCGCCCATAATCAATTGGCGCACTACGCAAGCTATGCCGGCTTCGCCATTCACGATTTCAAAAGCTGGCAGGACATGAAATAGAGGACAAATTGTATAAATAGGCAGGCAACTCGGGTATATCCCGCCGAAACTGAACCTCGTTTGCACAATTTTTTGTGGGGCAAAGTTATCTTAAAACCTTGATCGCCGACCCTAAAGTAAATGTTGGTGTGGGGAATGTAACCTTTGAACCGGGATGTCGAAACAACTGGCATATCCATCGAGGTGGATTCCAAATTTTATTAGTCACTGGAGGCGAAGGGTGGTACCAAGAAGAAGAAAAACCGGCTCAATTCTTAACGGCTGGTGATGTGATCGTCACTCATGATGGTGTGAAACATTGGCATGGTGCCGCCAAAGACAGCTGGTTTGAACACATTGCGATCACGGCGGGTAAGCCGGAATGGTTGGAACCTGTCTCGGATGAAGTATATGGGAGAGCAGCTATATAAACGGGACGCAAAATAAACACCATTGGATAATTATAACATTGACAATCGTAGGTTTTTCCAAAATAATAGAATGTAATTGAATACTGGTACCTTTAATTCAGTCCAGAGAGGCTGGCAAGGGCAGCGGATTTTTATAATCACGCGTGTATGAGCGAGTATTCCGTCAGGGATGCTCTGCGTCTTCGCGCGGGTTATGATGTACTAAAAAGAGGCTACTTGTCAGTTTAAGACTTGACGAGTAGCCTCTTTTTTCTGCTTCTTTGGTATCAGAACACTTTAACCTGGAGGTATTCTGATGAGCAAACAAGATCAAGAGTTTTCGTGGCAAGAGGTGCCGAAAACGCAGAGAAACCATTTTTGGAAGACGTTATCCGTTATGTTAGGGTTCACTTTCTTTTCGGCAAGCATGCTGGCAGGGGGGACATTGGGCGTCAGTTTGACGTTCATGGAGTTCATCGGCGTCGTGCTGGCGGGCAATTTGGCGCTCGGCATCTATACGGGAGCGCTGGCACATATTGCTGCCAAAACGGGCCTTTCCACGCATTTGCTGGCAAAATATGCGTTCGGTGAGAAAGGGTCGTACCTGCCTTCGTTCCTGCTCGGCTTTACGCAGGTCGGATGGTTCGGCGTCGGCGTGGCGATGTTTGCGATCCCGGTCGCCAAAGCGATGGATTGGAACGTGTACCTGTTGATCTTCTTGTTTGGTCTCGCCATGACGGCATCGGCCATCTTCGGCATGAAGTCGCTCGTCATTTTGGGTTATATCGCGGTTCCAGCTATTACCATTCTCGGTGGTTACTCCATGTTCGAGGGCGCAGATACGCTGGGCGGACTTCAAGGGTTGCTCGATTACACGCCGACACAGACACTCACCACGGCAGCGGCATTGACCATTTGCATCGGTTCATTCATTAGCGGCGGAACGCTGACGCCCGATTTTGCACGGTTCTCCCGGACTTCCCGGCAGGCAGTTACCGCTACGGTCATTGCGTTCTTCCTGGGGAATTCACTCATGTTCCTGTTCGGCGCTGTCGGCGCAATGGCCTATAACCTGGCAGATATCTCGGAGGTCATGTTCCTGCAAGGGTTGATCCTTCCCGCGATCATCGTACTAGGGCTGAATATCTGGACGACCAACGATAACGCCCTTTACGCTTCCGGACTGGGATTTGCCAACATCACAAAAATTTCGAAAAAATTCTTCGTTATTGTAAACGGCATTGTGGGTACCGTATTGGCCATGTGGATGTACAATAATTTCGTCGGTTTTCTGAATGTGCTGGGTGCGGCGGTACCGTCCATCGGGGCCATCATCATCGCGGATTACTTCTTCGTGAAGCGCAGAAACTATAAGCCGTTTGCCGACATGACTTTCAAGAAGGTAAACTGGATAGCGATGGTGGCTTGGGCTATCGGCGTAGCGTTCGCCCAGCTTGCCCCAGGAATAACGCCATTGAACGCACTAATTGGTACGGCGGTGGCCTACATCGTGTTAATGCTGATCGTTCCTGCCAAAGAATCCAAAGAAAAGGGGAAAAACAATGATTATACAGAACGCAAAATTGCGGGGTAAAGAAGGTTTATGGAATATCGTCGTGAACGACGGGAAGTTTGTAAAAATAACGCAGGCGCTGGAAGCGACAGGGAATGAGGAAGTCATTGACGTCAACGGCTCACTTGTGCTGCCGCCGTTCATTGAACCTCATATTCATCTGGACACCACATTAACGGCGGGCGAACCGGAATGGAATTTGAGCGGTACACTGTTCGAAGGCATACAGCGTTGGTCAGAACGCAAAGCATTCCTGACGCATGAAGACGTCAAAACACGCTCCAAAACGGCACTGAAGTGGCAGATGGCGCAGGGCATCCAGCATGTACGGACGCATGTGGACGTCACCGATCCCAGCCTGACCGCAGTTAAAGCGATGCTTGAAGTGAAAGAAGAAATGGCTCCATACATCGACATCCAGCTCGTTGCTTTTCCCCAGGAAGGCATTCACTCTTACCCGAACGGCGTGGAATTGCTGGAAGAGTCCCTGAAAATGGGCGTTGACGTGGTCGGCGGCATACCGCACTTCGAATTCACGAGGGAATATGGCGTCGATTCCATGAAGGTTGCGTTTGACCTCGCCGAAAAATACGACCGTCTGATCGACATCCATTGCGACGAAATCGATGACGAACAATCCCGCTTCGTGGAAGTCGTTGCCAAAGAAGCCTACGAACGCGGGCTGGGCTCGCGTACAACGGCAAGCCACACGACAGCGATGGGGTCATACAATGATGCATATACGTACAAATTGTTTAGATTGCTGAAGATGGCTGACCTAAATTTCGTCTCCAATCCTCTGGTTAACATCCACCTGCAGGGACGCTTCGATACGTATCCGAAAAGAAGAGGGCTGACTCGCGTCAAAGAGCTGCAGGAAGCGGGTCTTAATGTGTGCTTCGGTCACGATGACATCTTTGATCCATGGTATCCGCTAGGCACGGGCAACATGCTTCAGGTGCTGCACATGGGCATCCATGCTTCGCAGCTGCTCGGATACGATCAGATCGTGAATTCGATCAATCTCATTACGAAAAACAGCGCAAGAACGTTGCATATCGAAGATGTGTACGGTATTGAAGAAGGTAAGCCTGCCAACTTCATCGTCCTTGAAGCAGAGAATGAATATGAGGCTATACGCAAACAGGCCGGAGTGCTTTATTCGTTCAGAGGCGGCCGTAAAATCGCGGAAACGAAGCCGCGGGACACGTCGATCATTCTTGAAGGCGGTTCGGAGAAGGTCACTTTCAATAAATGACATCTAAGACTTTTTCGCGGATCTATATCAATACTTAGAACAACTAAAGAATTCTATACCTGTAAATGACTCTTCTTGACCGTAATATAGTTATTGTGTTAAGTTTTTCATGTGATAATGATGAATAATGATGGGAGGGATAAAGTGATGACTGCTTCTGAAATTGTAGATGTAAATGTGAACCTGTCTTTTAAAGCGATGTTTGACAAGGTTCACAAAATAACAAATCAGATACCGGAACTTTATCCTTCTATGCATATATACAATTCGTGACTCATTTATAGTTAGTCTCTTACTTTTGTATAAGTATAGTTAGGTTAATGTACGCAAAAAAGCACCGGTAAGCTGGTGCTTTTTTGCGTTTCTCCGTTAAAAGGGAGATAGATATGAAGCATTTATCAAAGTATGAGAAAATTCGTAAAATCTTATCGGCTCTAAAACAACCTAATTATAGATATTCGCAAATAACAGAGGCAATTTTCAAGAACAAGATTGGAAATTTTGAAGCAATGAACAACTTGCCAAAGCCATTAAGAAATGAATTAATCAAAGAGCTTGGAAACGAAGTGTTAAGCATCACACCAAAAATGGAGCAGAAATCCAATCAAGTTAGTAAAATTCTGTTTGCCATTCCTGGTAATGAATACATTGAGTCCGTAAGATTAAGTTATAAAACGGGATGGGAATCGTATTGTATCTCTTCGCAGTGTGGTTGCGGATTTGGTTGTACATTTTGCGCTACGGGAACACTTGGTTTGAAAAGGAATCTCACGACGGATGAAATAACGGATCAACTTCTTTTCTTTACTTTGAATGGCTATCCATTGGACAGTGTGTCCTTTATGGGGATGGGGGAGGCACTTGCAAACCCATACGTGTTTGATGCATTGCATGTGTTGACGGATCCTCAGCATTTCGGTTTAGGGCATCGAAGAATTACGGTTTCTACAATAGGTTTATTACCTGGAGTAAAAAAGTTGACGAAGGAATTTCCACAGATTAATTTAACGTTCTCCCTGCATTCACCATTTAATGATCAGAGAAGTGAGTTAATGCCAATTAACAGTCATTTTCCATTAGAAGAAGTTATGACCGTGTTGGATGAGCATATTCAACAAACGAAGCGAAAGGTCTACATTGCTTATATACTTCTAAGGGGAATAAACGATTCCACTAAACATGCTGAAGCTGTTGCTGATTTGTTGCGTGGAAGAGGGTCATGGGAACATTTATATCATGTTAATCTAATCCCTTACAATTCCACTGATGCCACACCACAAAGTTTTGTAGAGTCGGATCAGAACCGTATAAATACGTTCCTTAAAATCTTGAAGTCAAAAGGAATCCATGTCACCGTCAGAACCCAATTTGGATCGGACATCAACGCGGCATGCGGTCAACTATATGGATCAAAATAAGTTTATGGAAAAATTATAGCTGCTAGGAGGGAATTACAATATTCCATAAAAATACATCTATAACACATGTGTTACTCCATGCAGAGCCGGTTTTGGGTATTTGCATGGAGTAGCCAATAGCATTTAAACTGGCTTTGCTACTTGAACTATAATTTTCAAGGAGTGAGTCGCTCGTGAGATATATTAATGCTTCTGTCGTCTTGCCGGAGGAATTAGTTGAAAAATTACAGGAATATGTTCAAGGTGAATACCTCTATATACCAGCTAGAAAAAATGAATATAAAGTCTGGGGAGAGCTGTCTGGCGCACGAAAAGAGATTAACAAAAGAAATGATGATATTCTGAATGCCTATTTATCTGGCGCTTCCGTCGAGGAGCTCTCAGAATCATTCTTTTTATCAACCTATGCTATCCGAAAAATAATATATCAGAAATAGATACCTACGTTCCCCTTCAAGTGTGCTAAATCGAGCACGATTCTTGAAGGGGTTTTTTATAATAAAAAGAAGAGTTTCGGAACACTGAGTATCCACTTATAAGTTAATTAGCAACAGATATATGTTAACTAATATAAAATACTACAGCATCGTTTTGTATATAGATCATGATTTTTCAATCTGCTATCGTGTAGATGTAGGGGAACATGGGATTTAAACCATTTAAATTTGCACCAGGAGGGGGTCGAAGTGATGGATGTTATCGTACATACTTCGATTGCAATATAAGTGAGTAGGAAGAAAAGGTTGATTTTCTAAATCTAATAAAACAACTGATTATCATGATTTCTGCTCACTTTTGAGCTATACGTTCCTATATAAAATCCACTTTTTATGATGATAATCAGGAGGTAGCTAAGATTGTTAAACGTCTCTGTTTATAATATGGAAGGTAAAATTACGGGTGAAATGGAACTTGAAGAATCCATCTTCGGCATTATCCCCAATGAATCGGTTCTGCATGAAGCTGTTGTGAACCATCTTGCGAACAAGCGTAGCGGGACACACTCGACTTTAACTCGTGGCGAAGTTAGAGGTGGTGGCAGAAAACCCTATAAACAAAATAAAATTAATAAATCTAGAGCGGGTTCCATTCGTATGCCGCACTGGCGTCACGGAGGTATTGCCTTCGGTCCCAAACCTCGTGACTATGGATATCGTCTCAATAAAAAGGTTAAACGTCTTGCGATCAAATCAGCTCTATCCGCCAAAGTACAAGATAACGAACTCATTGTAGTTGACCGTATTACACTTGAAAGCTACAGGACAAAATCGATCGTCGCCATGCTTAAAGCTCTTGATGCCAATAAGAAAGTGCTTCTCGTAACTCCTGAGGTGGATCACCTTGTGTATAAAAGCGCAAATAACATTCCTGAGGTGCAGACAACTAAAGCAAACTCGCTGAATGTATATGATATTCTTAATTGTGATACGTTCATTATAGCTAAGGATGCTATAAAAATAGTTACAGAAATATATATCTAAAAAACAAACGGAAATGAGGTGATCACGAAAAGCAAAAGAACATAAGTGAACATTTAGAGTCGCAGATAATCCCCTTTAAGTAGACAATGTGTAAAAAGCGCATTAGGTTTACTTGAAGGGGATTTTTCATGGGCGAAATACGGAAGACATCAATTACTTAGCCCATTAGATGATGGTCTAGATTGGCGCATGGTTCTCGATATACCGCATGATGATATTGATCCGTCTGACCTTTTTTCATCGACTCCATAAACAGTATCACTTTTTGACATGATTTAAGAATATGATAAACCCATCAAGTAAAAAGAAAATTTAAAGAAGAGGCAGGGATTGAATATGACAAACTATACGCTTGAGGAAAAAGACAGCTTTATCGTATTAGGAATTGGAACGGAGCTTCAGAGCGATTATACAGACTATGCTGGCATAAGCAAGGAGAAGGCCGACTTTTGGGAGGCCGTGCAACAAGATGGAAGGCTGGACACGTTAAAGGCCATCGCTGCAAATGACTACATTTTTGCCGTTAACGAAGCGGTGAATAACAAGATGATGTACTACGCTGGCGTTGTGACTGAGGAATCGGTACCCGAAGCAACCCGCGTTATCCAATTTCCTAAAGGGGAATACCTCGTTGTAAAAGGGGAAGGGAAGACGGCTGATGAGTTGAGTAATAAACTTGCTGGCATTGCCTTTGGTCAAGTATTGCCGGAAGCCAAGAATTTCGCCTATGTCGGCGGGCCAAATGCAGCGGTTGAGATGGGGCAGCGAAACGGCCTCGCATTTGGTGAAATGTGGATTCCCGTTGTCAGGAAATAAGGAGGGATGAACATGTCGAATATCGTTGATTTTAAAAATGTGTCTACGGTTGGCTTAGAATCTTCACCCGTAGCAGATGCGCTTGCTGGGTTACGAGCGAATGAAGCCCGTTACTTTATGAACAAATATAAGCATGAATTTACGGTTGTACCCGCTAGAGAAAGCCAGGAAACCCTTGATTATGTAAACCGAATTTTAAAAGAAGAACGTGATCTTGAGTTTGCGGCTAAACCGTTAGAAACGTCGCGCTTTCAAGTGGATAACATCCAATTTGCCTATGTATTTTATGAGAATGGTCTTGGACTCAATGTCATGTATACGGTTGATGACCGTAAGAAGCGGGCCGTTGGTTTTAAGCTTTCGGAGGGGATGGAGGTACCAGAGGAGTTAGAAGGGAAGTTTAAGTTTGCTAGGCAGAAGTCGAAATTAGCCGGAACCATTCGGGGCTCGTTCTTTGTAATGAAGAGAAATTATATTGATGAGGTGGAAACTAATGAATAAGATGATCGGTGTTGAAACAACGATGAAAGTAAATGCCCGTCCGCTCGGAAAAATGGTAACTTATTGGACAGTCACAGTGCTACTCGCAGCAGCTATGATGTTAAGTGGTATCGGACAACTGATGCAATTTGGAGGAAACCTCGAGTTGGTGACGAATCTGGGCTACCCATTATACGTCCTGACCATTCTCGGGATTTGGAAAGTGCTTGGAGCCATCGCTCTTGTCGTGCCAGGTTTACCTCGACTCAAAGAATGGGTTCACGCTGGTATCTTCTTTTTAATGACGGGTGCGGCATTATCCCATGCATTTGCTAACGATTATGGTGATTACGGGTTTAATCTGATCCTCCCGCTTTCATACGCTGCACTAAATATCTTCTCGTGGGCGCTGCGGCCACCGAAGAGCCGCTTACAATAAGGAGATGGAGAACGTTCACGGCGATCCCTTCGTACTACCAACAATTTCTCTTGTCCCAAAAGATCTATTGGTGGGGGGGCTATGAGCGAGAACAACCAAAGATATAAACAATGAAAGCCGCATAAGTTGCGGTTTTTTTGTTTTAAGTAAATAAGTTTTTGTCATTGAGTCATGACCAACCATCTTAAGAGAAAACATTAAAGTACAAAGATAATCTTTTTATATTGATATTAGGGAAATCAAGGGTATGCCCGCTTTATCTTTGCACTTGCATACATGTTGTACACTTATATTGGAAACGAAAGCTCAGGAGTGGGTGCAGCGGCCTTTGGATTTCGCACTTACGTTCAGTACAAATACATAACAAGTGAGGTTTGAAAAAATGAAAGCTGTTAGCCCAGAACGCCAAACATTGTTGATAAAATCGATGCAGTCCACTTTAAGCAAACTCGAAAAAACCTATAAGAATATGATTGAGAAAGGATCAAATGCAACCCTGGCTAAGAAACGGCTGGATGCAGTGAAAATCGCCTTAGATAGTCTAGAAAATGCTTGGTATGGAACAGAATTTTCATACGAGAAGGAAAACATCCTTGAAGCCCGAAATGTCATAGTTGATATTCTTCCATCTGTTGAAAAACAGTATGGTCACGCTAAAGAAGGTAGTCCTCAAAAAACGTTACTTGAAAGACGCATTGCTTCTATTGAAGCAGCTATAGAAGCACTTGATGCCCACACCCAATAAATTCCATGAGAAATTCTGGCTAGTAGAAATACACTGCCTAAAGTAGCCGTGAGAGGGTTTCGAAAATGTGATTAAAGGTAGCTGGGCTTCGGGATAGCGGTGTCAGGCGACATGAATGAGATGTATAGGTTCAAACCGTACCTAGTTTTACAGATGTATCCCTATTAAGATTATGATGTGGAGTCATTTAATTAAAGCATATTAAAGACCAACTTTAATGATAAGTTGGTCTTTTAATATGCTAATGAGAGTATTCACAATGACTTAGTTATCATTTCAATCCCGGTTGTTTAATCCCAAAACTTCACAGAACCGGATCCACTGAAGCTTTCATAAACGTAAAATTCTGCCTTCTTGTTGTCCCCGTCGACATAGTTGCTAATTCCCCGATAGATCAGTGTGTCGCCAGGGTACAGAAAGTATTCATAGCCAGTCACAATTTCGTCGGTATTGCTGCCCGGATCATATTCCCGCAGCTGATACCAGGCCCCGCCGCCCGGACCGCTCTCAACCTGGAACTTGAAATCACCGCCGCCAGAGTGAACGTAGTTTGCCGGGTTTTGTGAGGAAACCGTTGAGAGTTTACCGAGGTAATCCCACTCGCCTGCTCCCATCGGGGTGACGACATCCCCGTTGGCACGAATAATCGTGATGTTAGGGGTAGATTCAACAGTTCCTTCCACAGCTCTGGATTCCAATTCGGGTTCGGTGGCAAACATCGTGGAGACGGGAGCCGCGACTATAAGCGTCAGGGTGGCCAACATAACGCGCAACCAACCGACACCCATTTTTTTTCGATCCTTCACATTCATCGTCCTCCTTATTATTTCAATGTATAAAATCAGAGATAATGTAACACACCTAGAATGTCATAACAACCAAAAATTACTAAAAATGATTTAATTATAAAAAAATGCAACTATATGTCTAAGTCTTAGGTCTCTCTATGCCTGGTCTGATGACTCAGCATATTGTTGACGTGACACCACCTAGGATCTATACATCGTTCGATCTGGCAGGTTCATTAGGATTATCCTACGGGCTCGGGCAGCTAGATGGAGCGCAATATGTAACTTATGAAACTTGATAATAGGTTCATATGTTACATATTTTCCAGATCATATATGAGCAAGGATCGCGAAGATTTGGATGAGAAAAAAATGTTAGTAGCGGGATTTCACCGCACAGACGGATGACAATGCACATCTTACACATTTACGATATCATGCTGTCTTCTCTACACTTTGGAATGTAAGCGTTACCTGTTATTCACTGAAACGTGATGTACGTGAGTGAACCAGATAACCTGACATGAATCGATAGGTAAGAGAGGAGGGGAAACATGAGGGGAAGAAGACTACTTGCTGTGATATCCGGAAGACGTTCCATCCATCGCGAAACGAAGCCGCCTAATCCAGGTGTAAACCAAACGTCCCTTGGTAAAAGAATCAGCGTGAACTGGGAGCTCTATCTGTTCTTGGTGCCGGCCTTACTGTATTTCCTTGTATTTCACTATGCGCCGATGTATGGTATCCAGATTGCCTTTAAGAACTTTATCCCTAGCAAAGGAATCATGGACAGCCCATGGGTGGGCTTCGATCATTTCGAGCGTTTCTTCAATTCCTACTATTTCTGGGATCTGCTCTGGAATACGTTCAGCCTCAGCTTCTACGAGCTGTTAATCGGGTTTCCGCTGCCGATCATCCTGGCGCTCGCTTTTAACGAAATCCGGACGGGTCCCTTCAAGAAAATCGTCCAGACCGTTACGTATGCGCCTCATTTTATATCCGTTGTTGTCATGGCGGGTATGATTATTACCTTTTTATCGCCGTCCACAGGCATACTGATCCAATTTATCAAATGGATGGGCATCGATGCGCCAAACTTTCTTTCGGATCCGGCTTGGTTCAAGACCGTATACGTTCTGTCCGGGGTCTGGCAAAGCACCGGATGGGGGACCATTATCTATCTGGCTGCGCTGTCCGGTGTCGATCCCCAGCAGCATGAAGCCGCGATAGTGGATGGAGCGAGTCGTTTCAAACGATTGTTGCACATCAACCTGCCGGCCATACTCCCGACGATCACCATTTTGTTGATTTTGAACATGGGCAATATTCTTACGATTGGCTTCGAAAAAATACTGCTGCTGCAAAACTCACTGAATATGGAGTCTTCCGATGTCATTTCAACTTATGTTTACCGAACCGGTCTGGTAGACGCGCAGTACAGCTTCTCGACAGCCGTTGGCCTGTTCAACTCCGTTATCAACGTCATTCTACTGGTAACGGTCAACCGGATTGCCAGACGCACCAGCGAGAACAGCCTATGGTAGAAAGGAGGGAAGTACATTGGTTACCGCAATGAAGGAATCGAAGTGGGACAAGATTTTTCTTGGCAGCGTCTATGTCTATTTATCCATTGCTCTGATTGTTGTTCTGTATCCGCTCATTTATATTCTCAGCGCATCGATCAGCAGCCCGCAGCAGGTGAATTCCGGTGCGATGTGGCTGTTTCCCAAAGAGATTACCTGGGCCGGATACCAGCTGGTCTTCGAAAACCCGAAGATTTGGAACGGATATCTGAACACGATCGTTTATACTGGGATAGGTACGCTATTGAACCTGGCCGTGACACTGCCTGCAGCCTATGCACTCAGCAGGTCAGATTTGGTCGGTCGTCAACTGTTCTTGGGATTTATTCTGTTCACGATGTTTTTTACCGGGGGGCTTGTGCCAACGTATCTCGTCGTCCGGAATTTGGGGCTGATCAACTCGATGGGGGCGCTCATTCTTCCCGTAGCAGCATCGGTATGGAATATCATCGTTGCCCGGACATTCTTCCAGTCGACGATCCCGAAGGAACTGCAGGAAGCGGCATATATGGACGGCTGTACCAACCTGAAGCTGTTCGCCCGCATTATTCTGCCGCTGTCCGCGCCGATTATTGCAGTCATGGCATTGTTTTATGGAGTCAGTCACTGGAACAGCTATTTTCCGGCTCTGATCTATCTCAACGATGAGAGCAAGTATCCTCTGCAGATGGTACTACGGCAAATTTTGGTTCTTCAGGAAATGACGGCGGAAACGACTGGTGCCGGAATCAGCGGGGATGCGGCCAGGGCAATGAATTCCAAAGCCGAAACCGCATCCCTGATCAAATACGGGGTTATCGTCGTATCGACGCTGCCGATTGTGGCTCTCTATCCTTTTTTACAGCGTTACTTTGTTCAAGGGGTCATGATCGGTTCTGTAAAAGGATAATGTAAGCGTTTTATCAAAAAGAGTTTGAGTATTCAAAGGGAGGAAACATGAATGAAGATGACAAGCAAATCGTGGAAGCTGGTGTTGACGGGCATGACAGTCCTGTCCCTGCTCGCCGGATGCAGTTCGGCCAGCGATACGAATTCTACCGGAACGAAGTCAACAGAAGCAGCCGCTGTGATTAAAGAGGGCTTCCCGATTATGAATGAACCGATTACGCTGACCATGATGGCACCTGATGTCGGTGTTCAGAACTGGAAGGATATGGTCGTGCTGCAGCAGATGGAGGAAAAGACGGGCATTTCATTCCGATACTTGAATGCACCGAAGGATAGCTTTGACACGAAGAAGAACCTCGTATTTGCCAGCGGCGATTACCCGGATGTCTTCTATGCTGCAGGCTTGACGGCGGCTGAACAGATGAACTATGGCGAGCAGGGAATTCTGATCCCGCTTGAGGAGCTTATCGAGGAATATGCTCCGAACTTCAAGGCGCTGATGGACGAGATTCCGGAGATCCGTAAATCCATTACGGCTCCGGATGGACACATCTACTCCTTGCCTGCAATCGATTTAAGCCAGCACTGGTATCGCAACCCGCTGTGGTACAACGGTGATTTCCTGGAGGCCCTGAATATCGACAAGCTTCCGGAGACGACCGAGGAGCTTTATACCTTCCTGAAGCGTGTAAAAGAAGAGGATCCGAACGGCAATGGAGTTGCCGATGAAATCCCGATCTCTTCGGTATCGACAGCTACGACCAATGCTCGGGATATTCGTACTTGGCTTCTTGGTGCTTTCGGCGTCTATGAAGACGAAATTTATGTAGACGATGAGGATGTTGTACATTATACCCCGATAGAAGAGGGCTTCCGAGAGTATCTGGTCTATATGAACCGTCTATGGAAAGAGGATCTGCTGGACCACGAAAGCTATTCGCAAACCGCAGAACAGAAAAAGGCCAAGGCACAGAACAATCAGGTGGCCCTGTTCTCCGACTGGCATGCCTACATGACCAAAGGCGGGGAACCGTCCACCCAAGATCCGATGTTTGCTCCGGTGAAGAGCGATTTGGTAGACAAGCCGGCCATCGCCAAGAACAGAGGGATTACGACAGGGGCTTTTGCCATCTCGGTTACCAATCCCGCCCCTGAAGCATCGATGCGTTGGGTGGACTACCTTTACTCTTATGAAGGATCGCTCTTTTTCAACAAAGGACCAGAAGGCATGCTGTGGGAGTACACGGATGAAGCCAATCGTGTGAAGCGCTATCTGCCTGTTCCGGACGGCATGGAAATGGAGGATTACCGTGCGACTTTGACGCCAAACTACGGCATTCCGGCTCCTACCATCAACACGGACGATATCAATAAAGGATTGAAGACCGACTTTGATCTGTGGGTTGAAAAAGAAACGAAGGAAAAGCTGCTTGATCGCGGAGCCAGACCCCCGTTCCCTGCCTTGTTCCTTACCGTTGAAGAGCAAACCGAGATCAACAGTCTGAACTCGGATCTGAGCACGTATGTACAACAGATGGAGGCCAAATTCGTTACTGGAGCAGAACCATTGTCCAATTGGGACAACTACCTGAACACAATGAAGAAAATGGGTGCTGACCGGGTCGTCGAAATCTATCAAGGTGCATATGACCGCTGGAAGTCGAGCTAAACATAAAAATGTGTTTAACCGAAAGGTGCCTACAAACTGAAGCACTTGAGATGACAGAAGCTTTTAAGGAAAAGGTGGCCTGGAGAGGTGGGATGCCTGCTTCAGGCGTACCTATGAATGCAAGAAGGCCTGATTCAATCCTGAAGATCATGCAAATGTGGAGGCATAGCCTATGAAAATTACGAGACATCCGAGCAATCCGATCGTCGTTCCGGGAAAATACGACTGGCGTAAAGTCACCGTATTCAATCCTGCGGTTATTATAGACAACGGCAAGTTTTACATGATCGAACGTACCGCAGGCTCGCTAACGCCTTGTAAGAATGTTTTGGGACTGCTCGAGAGTGAAGACGGAGTGAATTTTACGCACGTGAAAGACGAGCCGATCGTGACGCCTGACATGCTGGGCTTTCCATATGGAAGCGTCCAGGACCCGCGGATCGTCAAAATGGACGGCACGTACTATTTAAACTATGCCCTTAGGCCATGCGCCATGAGTTACTATCCGACAGGAGCGGGCATACCGGAGCGGTCGATTCCGAAATATCCGGACGGCTGGGGGGAGGAGGAAGGCCACTGGCTCACTCGCTCTTCGATTCTAAAGTCAGACAATCTGATCGACTGGGAATTCGTTGCCGATACGACACCGCTCAACATCAATGACCGTGACAACATTTTGTTCCCTGAGAAGATTAACGGAAAATATGTATTGCTGCGCCGTCCGGAGGAATACGTGGGTGCTGCTTACAGAACGGACAGCGCTGCGATATGGATTACGTACTCCGAGGATCTGGTTCATTGGGAAGAGCCGAAGCTTCTGGCCAAGGCCGAGAATCCTTCTTGGGAATCCAGGAAAATCGGCGGAGCAACGCCACCTGTGCGAACCGATAAAGGCTGGCTGGTCCTTTACCACGGCGTTGATGATCAGGTCGTTTACCGTGTTGGGGCGATGCTTCTTGACCTGAACAACCCTGAGAAGGTCATAGCAAGAACGAAGACTTTCATTATGGAACCGGAAACCTATTATGAGAAATTCGGTTATCAAATTCCGAATGTGGTGTTCCCGACAGGAAACGTGGTCAAAGACGGCCTGCTCTATATCTATTATGGTGTCACCGACACTGCAATTGCACTGGCTACCGTGCCGGTCGATGAGCTGGTAGAGCATATCTTGAACGAACCACAGTGAGTGAAGCGTGAGTGAAGTAGAAACAGAAGGGCCCTTTTGAGACATAGTCTCCTAAAGGGCCTTTCTGTTAGATATCCAGCCTGTTCGAGTGATGTTGTTTGCGGTACTGACCGGGCGTAAGCCCGGTTTCTTTCTTGAATTTGCGGATGAAATTGGGTGCATCCAGGTAGCCCACCTGTTCGATGATTTCCTTCAGGGGAGCGCTTGTCGTCACAAGCAGCCGAATGACTTCCTCCGTACGCCTCTTCCAGATATACTGGGAGAAACTGATCCCGGTCTTCTCTTTAAAGCTGCGGCTCAAGTAAGAGGTAGAGACGGAAAATTTAAGGGCAACATGCTCCAGGCTGAGCGTATAGTCGGCAAACTGCTGATTCACATAATGTACGATATCATCGATCAGTTTAGGCGCTGCTTGCTCATGGTTACGCTCAACCTTCTCGCAAACCTCTGCCGTCAGCGACAACAGCTTATCCTCAAATTCCTCCAGCGTTTCAAACGACGTATAGTCCGAGATGTTGCTGAATACTTCGTTCATTCCGACCTCAGAGGCGGACCGAAGCAGTGCGTTCAGCAGATCGAAGCAAATGCAGCGCAGATGAATCTGCAGCGGTTCGCTCCGGATGGTCTCCATCATCTCGGCGATCATCTGCACAGCCACCGACTCGTTGCCTTGCTTTAGGCTTTGCTCCAGCTTGAGCAGCGACTTTCTTGGAAGCCACACGCCTTTGGCGACAGGATAATTCTGCTCAGCCAACTGGTCGAAATAGGTGATACGGCTGCTGCCAACCATTCGGTGCTCCAGAGCGGTTGCGGCTTCGATGAAGGATTGGTTCAGTTGCCCCAAATCCCGGTAAGGCGTACCTACGCCCATGCTCGGATCGAGCCGAGTGTTCTCGGTGATCAATGCCTGGACCGCATGAATAATCTGCTCCATCCGGATTTTCAGCAAATCTTGACCAGGGTCAGGAAGGGATACAATCAGCGCAAATTGATTATCGGCTGAGAATTCAACGCCATAAATATTTGCTTGAAGCCCTGATGGCTCAGCATAGCTGAGAATTTCATGCACCTGTTGACGATCATGCTGGACTTCCTCGGCCGCATCGTTTTCTTCCCAGGACAGAATCACACAGAAATAAATGACTTGTTCTTGGGGAGGTTCCAGTCCAACTCCGGCGATCATTCGCTCGATTTCGGGATCATCCGGCTTGCCGTGCTTCAGTAGAAGCAGCATGCATTGGTTGCGCACGAAGGGCTCCTGCATATCGATTCGGGCACTGTAATCGTGAAGGGTCTGACGAATCCATTCCCATTCATTGCGCGTTTTTGGCTCTGGGGTATCATTGACTCTGAGCTTGGCGAATTCCATCAAATCCTTAATCGGGTGATACTGGCGTTTAGCCAGCACAAAGGCGGCGAGCACTCCGGTTATGACTGCGATGCCAAACACCAGCAGAATGAGCGTCTGTACATGAGCGACCCGGCCGAAGAACTGGTAGCTTGGCATGATGGTCATGTAGTTCCATCCATTCTCCCGGGATTTGACGGATACGACGGAATACTTGTCATTGTTCAGGGAGAGATTGTGTATGCCGGCATCAAGCGCAGCCAATGTCCCGAGATGCTCTTGAGACAGGGATACGCCGTGATTGTTGGCTGTTAGCACTTCATCCTTTTGATTGAAAATATAGCTGCTCCCGGTGAAATCGCTAAGAATGGAATCCATGACCCCGGTAAGATTGGACTCTTTCACCATATATATGACACTTCCGTAGGGATAGGGGGCATTTGGCTTAATGGGTACGATTACGGTCAGCATCGCCTCCTGTCTAGAGCTGTTGATCGTAACATTCTCGGCAGGGCGTATTACCATCTGATTTGTTTCGTTCAGAGCAAGGATGACATCTTCCAAACTCCAATTCTCATAACGATAATAGGAATCGAACGCAACGTTAACATTTGTCAGACCGCGGTAAGAATAGACAACTGGGTCGTTATGATAGTATAAGAAGATGTCTTCAATGATGCTGCTGTTTGCCTTATAATTAGCCAAAGCTTGAATGGCTTCAACTCTATAATAAGAATCACGAACCATATAAGGGGTTAAACGTCTGTCATAAGCGATTCGGCCGGAAATCTCCCGAAGCTCTGCGATACGAGAGTCGATGGTCATTTTCATCTGGTTCAATTGATTAATGTTGGATTGTTCAATCTCGGAACGAAGCCCGTTGACAGCGCTATCATAAACAAAAATCGTTACCCCCGTCAGGGGAATCAGGAAGATCAGAATATAAGACAGCACGTATCTTAAGAGCAGTTTCGACTTAAAGTGATTCCAGTTTATTTGGAAAGTGGATACGATGAATGATTTGAGCTTGTGAATTGTCATTTGGGTAAATCCTCCATTGTATGCTTTCATGTCATGCGAAAATCCGATTTCATCAACAACAACGATTTGCCGACTAAAACATTATATCATTATAATGATTTAATTCCGTGAAATATTAAAAATAAATAGAGATCCAAAAGGACCTCCATAAATCCATAATACATTTTTCTGCTATTCTTTATCATAGATGTTAAGTCCCCGTCTTTTTCCCTTCAGGCCCTGTCGAATTTTGTAGCGTGTTGGGTTCACGGATGCCCCTAATTGCTTCCATTAACCATAATGCTGCCTTGCCTAGGAGGTTTTTGTCTTTATAAGCGATGCCTATCGTGATGACAGGATTCAAATCGGTTATAGGTCTTATGACCATGGAGCCTTCCTGTTCCAGACCGCTGTAAATCGGAACAATCCCGATGCCGAGCTCTGCCTTAACCATTTGTTGAATGACAAAGAAGCTTCCAACCTCCATACAAGAAAACAGGTATTGCCCCGACTCACAAATCGCCGTTTCCCAAAGCTCTCGATAGATACAAGTCGGTTCTTTGACTAGAATGGTATGCCCCGCGAGGTCGCTCGCCGAGATACTATCTCGATCGGCTAATGGGTGATTCGTATGTAACATGATTCCTAATCTTTCCTCGATCAGCGGCTCAAACTCCAGCATGAGCTTCGAAGGGGGGGCCGAGCAAACACCAAAATCCAATTCGCCGGCCCGAACCCTCTCCGCTATGGATCTGCTGCCGCCTACTTCCATCGTTAACTCCACTTTCGGTCGAGTCTTGTAAAAATCAGCAACAACGGTCGCTAACTGCTGGCTTGCGACGGGCTCAATAGCGGCAAAACGCACCGAGCCGTTATCTCCCGAAGCAATATCCGAGACGGTCTGCCTCATGGCTTCGATGGATTTCAGTAAAACCGCTGCCTCATGATGGAGCCATCGGCCGGCTTCGGTCACGATCACACGTTTTCCGTCGCGCACGAATAAAGAAACCCCAAGATCAGCTTCTAGACGTTGAATTTGAAGGGTTACCGTAGAGGGAGCATATTGGAGTTCCTCTGCGGCTTTCAGAAAATGTCCAAGACGCACGCAAGCCTCGAAGGTCTTTAAAGCTCGAAGATCCATTGTCATCACCTTTGTTTAAGTTATTCGAACCATTTATTCATATTATTCAATTTTACAAAACATTACCGGGATTTTACAATAGGTTCAAGTGGTATCATGGTGGAAAGATATCACAGAAGGGAGTTTTACAATGTCAAATTTGGTCATTACCCGCGGCAATCCGGCGGTTTCTCACTGTGCCTTTACGTTTGATGACGGTCCTATGCGGATTCCTGTTGATGCATGGCTGGATGCCTTGGAGCAGGGAGGCGCCTACGGGACGTTTTTTCTAACAGGAGAATGGTTCGATAGGTTCCCGGCGAAAGCAAGAGAAATGATAGCCAGGGGTCATGAGCTTACAACGCATACCTACCATCACCGCAGAATGGCAGATGTGACCAAAGCCGTATTCTTCGAAGAGCTGAAGTTGGCTGAGCTCGCTTATCAAGAAGCAACGGGAAGGCCGGTTCCGACCTTCATGCGTTTTCCTTATGCCTCTTATCGGGAAGAGAATTTGGAATGGCTCCGGGAGTGGAGCTATCTGGTCATCGAGGGGGAGGACACCGTCGACTGGTCGGGACCGCCAAGCGGGCAGCTTGTGGAACGGGTGATGCCTAAGCTGGATCATGGGTCCATTTTAATGTTTCATGCCAATGAAATCGCCAAAGAGACGCCGCAGGCCGTTAAATCGCTTGTACACCATACTCACGCCAAAGGTCTTGATATGGTTACGGTATCCGAACTACTTCATGCTGATGGCATCAGGGCAGGCGAACGCAGCTGGCAAGTCCGCTTCAAACCGACTCTCCAAAATTCTTTCCATAGTGAGCAGTGGAAGCGGGTAGACGGGGAAGATGAATTGCGGAAGCTGGCTGCCGATTCACTTGAATGGGGGAACCCGAAAGCCCCGACAGGGACCGGCGCCTATAGCAAATGGCTGCAAGCGCTCTCCATGCAGGTCCAGTCGGATGGCGAAACACGTTTTGTCGCCCGCAGCTTTGCCGACCAGCACTGGGCATATGTGCGTACTTCGGTCCGCGGCGGTGTGCTTGTGCTGGAGGACTTCGCTACGAAGGAAGCCCATGCGGATGCGTTGACATATATCCTGCAATGGGCGGCTCACGAGGCATCAACCTTGGGTTGCGAATGGGTTACCAGCACTCAGGACATGCGCCGTATTCACAAGCTGTGTGAACAGCTGGGCATCGAAGCGGAGATTGTTTTGCAGGAAAGCAGCGGCTAACATATGTCCAGTAAAGCTAAAAATACAACCACAATGATATGACTCAGGTTTAACAAAGATCGCGTAAATGGTTAGTGAGCTATATAAATGGACCGCCTTATTATTTTGAGGGAAGATGGGGGATATGGGGACAAAATCCGCATTTAATTGGATTACTCTATGGGCATCGTTATTGTTTGTTGTCATACTCGGTTTTTCCAGGCTTTCCTACGGCATGTTTTTGCCTGGAATCCAGAGGGTCATCGGGGGGAGCTACGGACAGTTGGGTATACTCGGCACCGTCAACTTTATCGGTTATTTTGTCGGGACATTGTGTCTTTCTCCTTTGATCTCGCGGTTTCCAGACCACAAGCATGCCATGAATCGGATGACGTGTTTATGGCTCGGACTAACTTTGATCGGCTCGGCATTTAGTGATCATTTTATCGGGCTTGGGCTTTGGCGGTTCGCCAGTGGATTGTTATCAGCCTTCGCTACCGTGTTAGTCCTGTCCATTGCAATGGATGCCGTTCGACCGGCGGAACGAGGAGTGGCATCGGGCCTTATATGGCTGGGCGGATCTGCCGGCATTTTAGTGACGGGTTTATTCGCCCCCTATACCATAGATCCTTCACACTTGCAGGGGTGGCGATATGCATGGGTGATCATGGGCGTATTCGGTGTAATTGCCGCAGTGGGTTTCGAGTTCGTTGTTACCAGAGAGAGGCGAACAGAAAAAATACCCGCACCGACCGATTCGGAGCCACTGGAGCAAAAAAGCGAAAATGTATATCGTCTCTTGTTGAACCCAAACAAGCTCCTGTTCCTAATTGCTTCTTATTTCTTCTTCGGCTCAGGATACATCATCTATTTTACGTATTTGATTCCCTATCTGGTGAGCAAAGGCATTCCGTCTCTCTATGCCGGGCTGATCTGGTCTGGAATCGGATTTGCGGGTTTGTTTAACGGATGGATCGGAGGCAGAGCCATTGACCGATGGCCGAGTGGGTACACGCTTGCGTCGGGATTAGCCTTGGGGACAATCGGTGTGAGTGGGGTAACCACTAATAATATGTTATTTACTGTGCTTGGAGCCACCACGATCGGGCTGGTTTCCTTTATTACCCCGCCGCTGATGACAACTGCACTTCTTCGTCGTCATGTCCCTCACCATGCGTATGCGTCTTGCCTTAGCATAGCCACTGCCTTTTTTGCCGCTGGACAAATTGTCGGTCCGATCGTTGGAGGCGTGGGGGTCGAACAGTTCGGCTTGCAATTCGGCGTGGCATCCAGCGCAATCTTTATGGCGATTGCCGCTGTGCTCGCTGGTTTGTATGGACAACAGCAACGAAAGCTTGAGATCCGTGATTTGCCTATTCGTGGTTGAAAAAAAATAAGTAATGACGAGCTAGAGGAGGAGGGGGAGCCCCTCCTCCTATTCACCTAGTACCAGACCGCTTTAACTGAAACTAATAGTCACTCGTCTATCCGAGCTTAATAACCAACGAATGCCCGGCATTTATCCGAACGGTTGAAAAGAAAACGAGCACTCCTTCGTCCCAGTTGCAGTCAAGGACTTCCGTGCCGTCTAATGAAATCCCGTTTACATTCTGCCCTTTCATAAACGGCAAGTTCAGGCAACGTATCTCCAGTTCCCCGTAAAGCAGGCTCAGTTCGATCCGGTCGTTCTTCCGCACGAATGTTCCCCAGCCTGAATCCAGCGACCAGAAGCAGCGGAAATATACTTCCCCGGTTATGGGCTGAAAGCCGATCCTTTTCTCCGTCATGTCGTATTCGAATCCGCTGAAAGCGATCAGCAGCGCATAGCTGGCCATCGATCGGGCATAGTTGCTTCCGCATTCGAACTCGTTCCACGGATTCCGTCGTTCACCATCGTACCGGTCGCGGATCGCTTCAACGATCTCCATGCCTTCGGCGACCATTCCTTCCTGAATCATATGAATGGCCGCCTGATATTCGAAGCCGTTCATCGTTTCCGTCGAGTAGGTGAGTGGAACGGTCGGTTTCACAGTGCCTTCCGGCCATGTACAAATCATTAAGCCTGCCTCGTCGTTCAAGCTGTACAAGCGCCATGGGTTGAATACGTTTCGCATGCTTTTTTTGAAGTTGTGGCGGTAGATGGATGCGAGGGACTTCCGGGTCTGTTCCGGATCGAAAATCTCACCCAAACCGCACAGGTTGGCGTGCCACTGGGCCAGCACCTGGTCGATAACGCAGCCGTCCGCCACCTGATACTTGATTTCCTTCGCTTCGTCGTTCCAATAATCCCGCACAGCGCTTTCGTCGTATTTCTCCAGTACGGACCGATCCTTCAAATCGACGGTTTGGACATAATAATGACCGTTAAATAAATGTTCGTCCGTCCATGTTTTCCCCTTGGAAAAAAGCGCCAAGTATTGTTCCGCCGCGTCCGTTTCTCCCAAATGACGGGCCATTTCAGCGCCTGCCTTAAGCGCGGTGAGATAAAAACCGTTCAGCCAGGCGTTTGGTCCGTACAGTTCCATATCGAGAGTATGATGCTGCCTGCCCTCCAGCACGCCGTCCCGGTCGGCGTCCCAGCCGTCCTCGTTCGTATCGGCCCAAGCAAATTCGATCGACTTTTTGACGGCCGGCCATATCGATTTCAGCCATGCCGTATCGCCGGAAATCTTCCAGTCGCGGTACGCTTTGATCACGCCGCCGAACTGGCCGTCCGCACACGCCCGGAAGTCCGATGTCGATCTGCCGAGCGGAAGCTGCAGTCGGAAGGCCATTTTGCCGTCTTCTCGGATGTTGTACTTGAAATCCAGATCGCGCATGGATCGCTCCAACTTCGGAAAAAGAAACGGCAGGGCATAGGCGTAATTCCACACGTGGGTACAGGAGCCTTCGCAGCAGCCCTCATTGCAGATGCAGCCTTCGAAGCCGTAAAACGATCCGTCCGGTAGCCGCAGGCAGGTCGGCGATTTCAGGATCGAAATGTTGGCCGAAACGGCGTCGAGCGCGGCGGGAGGGAGACTGGACGAGTACAACGCATCCTTGAACAGCTTCGTTTCGCCGTACAACCGCTCCCAATGCTCGAGCGCGTAGGCCGCGCTTTTGGTGGAATCAGAAAATAGCGTTGCGTAATAATTTTTCCACGTTGCGGGTTGCGATGGCTTGCAATCGTCGTCGCTGCAGCCGCAAGATTCCGGATGCCAATAATTGTGGCAGTTCGGGAAGCTCCAGGTGATCACGAAGCGGACGTTATTCTTTTCCCCTGGCTTCAGCACGAAGTGCGCGGCGAGGGAGCAGACGTCACCACCTTTACCTTTTGTCGCGGCCGGGTCGTAAGTACGATTCGTAAATCGGGCCGCCTCGGTGAAGTCCCTCCAGAACATCTCCAGATTATCGAACCAGCCGCCGCGATACCAATACTCCTGATAGCTGACTACTTCCGCATCCGTTGCAATGGACAGGTCGCCGAATTCGGGGGCGCTGAAATCAGGGCCGCGGGACGACAGTTTGATCAGCTGAATTTTGCCATTCCTCGCATAACGGTGATAACGTTTATGATCTTGCATCGGATTCGTCAGCGAAAGATTGACCGTATATGTAACCGTCCGGTCAGTCGTATTATGCAGCGCGATGTCAAAAAACGCACCGGGAATGCTCGAATCTTTGTCGTTAAGCGGAATGAACGGATTAAAAGCCGTCAGCTCCACCGTGCCCGGGAAACAATCGTCGGCTGCCTGAAGACGGGCAAACGGAAACTCGCCGATAAAGCGTGTATGCTGAAAATGGGGGACACCCGCCAGCGTCGCCTGGTTGGGCCCGAAGCCGTAACCGCCGTGTTTTCTCGTTTGGATGTTGCCGGTGTAAGAAGGCAACAGATCGCCGTTCAGCACACGGGCGTCGAGAAGTTCGCCGTCCGCTTCAGCTTTCACCGCAAAAAAGCTGAACCCGTTCTCGCTTTGCTTGTTCGGCCGGTTGAAAATTTCCCAGTCGATCAAACGGCCGTTTCCGGCAAGACCGATGCAGCCTGTTCCAATGCCTCCAAGCGGAAACGAAATTTCTTTTGTTTTGGAGCCTTCATAAATAAATCTGCTCATCGCCGCATATCTCCTTTTTTGAACAGGAAATGGTTTGTTCCGTTCACGTGAACGACTCTATCTTAGCATAGGCAAATAACCTTGTGAACTGTTATTCGTTCACGTGCACGGAATTGCTATGCTCACTGAGCCTCACTTTTGAGAGTCTAGGTTGCGGCAGTCCATAGCAGCTTTATTGGTGAATCGAGGGGATCAACACGATTCGCCCTCGATAATTTGATGCTCAACGAGCGTAGTCAGCGGCACTTGCCGGCCTTCAATTTGTCCGATCAGACAGTCGATGATCCGGTTGCCGATGGTTTCCAAGGAGTACGATATCGTCGATAAGGCAGGGGAAATATATTTGAGCGTTTCGATATTGTCGAATCCCATCAGTCCGACATCCTCTGGCACGCGAACCCCGTTTTGCTTCAAGTGGAGCCAAATTTTCAGCGCGTATTTGTCGCTTGTGCAGAAAATGGCTTTACGTTTGCCGCCCTGCGCAAGAAGCTTGTCGATCTCTTCGATATATCCTTTATGGCCGATGACATGGGACTTGAGATGGCCAGCCTTTTTCAGTGCATCCTGAAAGCCCGCGAATCGTTGTTCCACGGCATAAACGTTCGTAATTCCGCGAAGAGACAAGGGGGGACTGACATAAATGATTTCCTCATAGCCTTTGGCGGTGAGCATTGCAATCGCGTCGCGGACGGCCTTCCGGTCGTCGATCCATACGTACGGCACAGTCTTGGAGACCCGGTTGCCAAATGTGACGACTGGAATATTCAATCGCTGAATAAATTGCTCGAAGGCCGCACCCGTGTTGACCGATAATAGAATAATGCCGTCCACCTTCCGGTCCGCCAAATGATTCAGGCATTCCTGTTCGATGTCCGGATTTTTGCTCGTGAGCGTCAGATTAAGGAAGTAGCCCGCTTCCCTTGCCCGCGATTCGACGGCATTGATAAGCTGCGGAAACAGCTGATTATTGATATCGAAAATGACCGTCCCGATCGACATCGTTTTGCCTTTGACGAGGCTTTGGGCTAGAAAATGAGGCCGGTAGCCCAACTGCGAGGCCGTTTCCAGAATTTTTTGCTTTGTAGCCTCATTCACTCCCGGCCGGTTATTCAGCGCTCGGTCGACGGTCCCTCTGGAAACGCCGCATATCTCTGCAATTTCTTTGCTTGTAATATTCATCCCATTCACCTTTGAACATAAAAATGTATTTCTTTCTGCATGTTACTATACCATTATTCCGTATCCAAAGTAAAAGAAAAAAGGAGTCGTTCACGTGAACGAAAAAAGTATTTACCAAAATGGAATGTCATGTTAGACTGAAATCGTTCACGTGAACGGTGGTTATTAGGAAGGTGGGCGATAGGCTTGAAACTTGTTAATGCAGGTGTTCATCACAAAAAGAAAGGACTGCTTGCCGATTGCATCAAGCACAGAAATCTTTTATTTATGATTTTGCCCGGTATACTCTTCTTTTTAATCTTTAAGTATGCGCCAATGTACGGAATACAAATTGCGTTCAGAGATTTTAAGTTCAACAAAGGTATTACAGGAAGTACATGGGTAGGGCTGCAGCATTTTTACGACTTATTCGCGCGCCCGAGCTTCAAAGAAGTTTTTGTTAACACGCTACAAATAAGTACGCTTAAACTTATTTTCGGATTTCCTGCTCCCATTATTTTCGCCTTACTCTTAAATGAACTCAGATTGGTTAAATTCAAAAAAGCAGTTCAAACCATCAGTTATCTTCCACACTTCGTTTCATGGGTAATCCTTGGCGGTCTATTCCTACAGTTACTTTCACCAACTACAGGTCCTCTAAATATATTGCTCAAGGAATTGGGGATGAAGCCTATATATTTCTTAGGGGATAATGGATGGTTTGTGAGCACGTTGGTTGTTACAAGCATTTGGAAAAGCATTGGCTGGAGCTCGATCGTTTACCTTGCGGCTATTGCGGGGACCAACTCCGAACTGTATGAAGCAGGTAGTCTTGATGGTTGCAACCGCTTTCAGCTTGCCAGGTATATAACAATCCCAGCCATCATGCCGATCGTTACCATTATGTTCATTTTTGCTGTTGGCGGCATCGTTGCAGACGATTTTGATCAGATTTTCAACCTCTATTCTCCAGCCGTATATAAAGTTGGCGATGTGCTTGGTACCTACACCTATCGAAATGGAATCGAAGGCATGGATTATAGTTTTGCAACGGCAGTGGGACTGTTTACCAATATTGTATCTTTGATCATGCTTTTCGCTGCTAATTATTTTGCGAAAAAATTCAGCGAATACGGAATTTGGTAAAGGAAGTGGGCAAAATGAACAGTTCTAACCGAATAAAGAAGAGCATCGGAGAGCATGTTTTTGATTCTCTCAATGTCGTATTCATGATGGTATTGTGTTTTACTACAATATATCCATTCTTGTATCTGCTCTCTCTATCCTTAAGCAGTGGGAACATCTCATTAACGAAAATCCACTTGTTCCCTCCAGAGTTTTCGCTTGCAAATTATGAAAGCGTTTTAAGCTATGGATATATAAAAACGGGTTTTATGAATTCGGTTATGCGTGTTGTTCTTGGAACAGCGTTAGAACTGTTTTTTTGTTTACTTACGGCTTACCCGCTTGCAAAAAAATATCTTCCCTTGAGGAATTCATGGACCGGAATCATTGTATTTACGATGTTTTTTAGCGGGGGGCTAATTCCAAGCTATATTCTCATAAGAGAACTGCATTTAATGAACTCAATATGGGCGTTAGTTCTTCCCAATCTGATTCCCGCTTTCTCGATGATTCTGATTCGAAATTATATCATGTCACTTCCTGATAGTATCGAGGAGTCGGCAAAGATAGACGGTGCAAGTGAATTTACCATTCTTTATAAAATCATTGCGCCAATGATTACTCCAATTCTTGCGACCGTTGCATTGTGGTCAATTGTCGGACACTGGAATGCATGGTTTGACTCGCTTCTATATTCAACGTCTCCCGAGAAGCAAGTATTACAAGTTGTTATGCGAAACATTATTCAACAGGGGGATGTAACTTTAGAAGCCGGTTCAACCTCCACAGTGCTCTCTGGCAGCGTTAATCCAACAACAATAAAGGCTGCTACGATCATGATCACTTCGTTACCCGTAATCGCCATTTATCCTTTTTTACAAAAGTATTTTGTTAAAGGGATTATGGTGGGTTCTTTAAAGGGATAAAAATTAAGGGGAGTGAAACGTATGAATAATTTAGTGGCGCTAAAAAAGAGCATGGTACTTATTCTTTGTGCTGCAATGCTGGCATCGTTCACAGCTTGCAATAATAATGAAGTAAACAAAAGGGCAAACGAAGAAGCATCAAATTCGTCAGAATCCGCAACTCCAAACGTTGATAAGAAAATAAACATTTCTTGGGTGGGCTGGAGCAGTCCTGTTCATGACAAAGGTGAAATTGTCAAAGAAATTGAAGAAAAATTCAACGTTGACATTCACATGGTAGATGCTAGTGATGGAACCGCATTTGACGTCAAAATCGCAGCTGGAGAAGTTCCCGATGTCTTTCCGCTTGACTTCTCAAAATACCAAAAATTCATTGATGATGAAATTGTAGGTGAAATTCCATATGAGTCAATTGAAAAATATGCCCCGAATTTATACCAAGCTTATCAAACGGAAGTACCAACCTATATGGATTTGACGAAGATGGGTGACAAAAACTATGGACTCGTTGTACCTAATCCAGAAAGCGGGAACTTTAGGCCGCTTGTTGTTTGGAGAGGTGATTGGCTTGAAAATGTAGGCATCACAAAGGTTCCAGAATCATTATCTGAGTTTGAAGATGCCATGTATAAATTCACAAACAATGACCCCGATAAGAATGGAAAAAAAGATACGTACGGTTTGTCTGAATCGATGATGCAAACCGTTTATGGCGCATACGGTTATCTTCCAACATCATGGACAAGAAAGGATGGAAAGCTCGTTTACGGCGCTGTTCAACCTGAAATGAAAGAAGCCTTGAAAGTTTTGGCAAAGTGGTACAGGGACGGTGTGCTTACGCCAGAATTTATCAATGGCGAGAATAAGGGAGGAGACTGGTCGATCGCTACTGATTTTGTTAACGGTATTATCGGTGTAACCAGCTATGCGGATTATCTGTACTGGAAACCAGCACAATCAGCCGGCGATCGAGAGGGTTCTAACATTATGGAAATGAGAAAAACAATGCCGGATGCTGTTGACAAGCTTGTCTACGGCAAACCTGTCGCGGGTCCGAACGGTAAGAAAGGTCTTAATATGAGAAATTCGCTCCAAGGCAGATTTATTGTATTCGGTAAGCAAGTGGAGAAAGATCTGGATAAGCAGGCTCGTATCTTAAGTATTTTGGATTACTCCTCATCTACTTATGAAGGTTATATGCTTACTCGTTACGGCAAGGAGGGCGTACATTACAACATGAAAGATGGATACCCTGAGGCGATCGCGCCTTACTCTGATTGGAATGAAATCGTTAAAATTGGCGGCGGAGCAACGTTCAACAATGCAATTTGGCTGCCGTCCATCATTCAGAAGGTTAATCGTGAATACGCATGGGGCCATGCGCTTGGAACACTCCAAAGTGACGGTATTATGAATGAAGTCATCTTACCGCTACCATCCGCTTCAAAATATCAAGCGGAAATTGACAAAATCAGATCAGAAGCCTATGTAGATATGATTACGGGGAAAAAACCAATCGACTACTTCGACACATTTGTTGCAAACTGGAGAGCGGCAGGCGGAAGTGTTCTTGAAGAAGAAGCAGCAGCAAAATAGTTAGTAGTCAAGCCGTGGCATCAACAAGGGTTGTTTCTTCCGGAACAGCCGGGTGCCGATTTCTTCTGGTGGGGGACTGGTTCTGGTCATAGACGACGTATCTTGTTCTTCCTAGTGTAAAGAAAAAATTATCCTTTACAGTTTATAACTAAATAGGAACGATCGATGGCAGCCGTTCAAAACAATCGGCGTTTGTCGGACGACAAGAGCATATAGACATTGAAAGCCGCATAAGTTGCGGTTTTTTTGTTTTTAACACAGTCGAGTTCCGGAGTTTTGAATCACAAAAAGCCGGATTCATGGATCAAATCTAGAGCAACACATTATCGAAAATTTAACTAACCATGCACACGAGGCGGATTGTGTTGGGGACAGTGGGAAACAGCAATTAATATTGGCAAAAGTGGATCAATTCAACTTTTATTACAGATTTCCAATTGATGAGGAATTTTCTTATCCACTAACAGTATAATTCTATAATATGGTATTCTACTTACGAATCAAATCGGGACATGAAACCGTCGAATCGGTTAAGGAGGATCCTATGAACATTACGGGTATGCAATCTGATTGGAAAGTGGAAAAAATCGAATTCGCGAGGTTAACGGGAGAGCGAGCCAGAAGCGCCGGGGCCAATGGTCGAATCGGCATTCATGGCAAAGGCTGCACAGTGGATATCGCGAGAATTACGATCGATGGACAAACAGGTTACGGTAGCTCGATTCATATAACACCGGAATGGGCGGAAGATCTAATAGGTCGCCGATTGCTTGACTTATTCGATGATCGGGGCAGACTACGCGAAGCGTATCGATTGCAATTGGAATATCCCGTGTTCGATTGGTTAGGAAAGAGACTAGGCAAACCAGTGTATGACTTGGTGTCGGGTGCCCATTTGGAAAAGGGAGTCCCATTGGTTGTACCCTGCTATGATACCTCTTTATACTTCGACGATTTGCATTTGCCCGATGAGAAGACCGCAGTTGCGTTGATGAAAGAAGAAGCGATGCAAGGTTATGCGAAGGGCCAACGTCATTTTAAGATTAAGGTTGGCCGAGGCGGACGCCATATGCCACTCTGGGAAGGGACGAAACGAGATATCGCAATCGTTCAAGGGATCTCCGAAGTGGCAGGTCCCGCAGGCAAGATCATGATCGATGCGAATAATGCATATAATTTGAACTTAACCAAAGAGGTCTTGGCGGCTTTGGCGGATGTGAATCTGTATTGGCTGGAAGAAGCGTTTCATGAGGATGAAGCCTTGTACGAGGACCTGAAGGAATGGCTCCGGCAACGTGGGCAGAATGTGCTCATCGCGGATGGGGAAGGGCTTGCATCCCCCCATCTTATTGAGTGGGCGACCCGCGGCCGTGTCGATGTGCTGCAGTATGATATCATCTGGCCCGGTTTCACGCATTGGATGGAATTAGGCGAGAAGTTGGATGCCCATGGTTTGCGGTCTGCGCCTCATTGTTACGGCAATGCTTATGGTATTTACGCGTCAGGACATTTGTCAGCCGCAGTGCGGAACTTCGAATTTGTGGAATATGACGACATTACAATTGAAGGAATGGATGTATCAGGCTATCGTATCGAAAACGGAGAGATTCATATTCCGGCAACGCCTGGTTTCGGAATCGTCTTCGACGATGAACTTGTAACAAACCTTGTAAAGCGATCCGGCTGGTCCTAAGAAGCCGTTAATAAGCCAGAGAATATAATGATGTTGGACTACAAATTTCTATTATATTATGGATAAGCGCTGTTGCGATGCAAGAGCGCTTATTCGTGTGGCTGCATATGTCGGACGACAAGAACATGCACACTCTATAAGTCGCATTATGATGAGTAACGAATAAGGAGGAATATAATGAACCTGAAGAAGGACGACAAGATATTGCGCAAGTCATTTGAGCAATCCGCGAGCTATTATCAAAGGTCGCGTCCGGATTACCCGGAAGAATTGTTCGATGAATTAATTCAGGCGGCCAATTTGCATGCAGGTGATCATTTGTTGGAAGTGGGCTGTGCTACAGGTAAGGCTACTCTTCCGTTAGCCAGGCGTGGATTTAAAATCACGTGTGTAGAACTTGGTGCTGAGCTCGCTATAGTTGCCCGTCAAAACCTTGTCGGCATGGACGTCGACATAATCACGGGAAGTTTCGAAGATTGGCAGCCAGAGATGGAGAGAGAGTTTGATTTGGTATTCGCTGCAACGGCTTGGAAATGGGTTGATCCCGAAGTTCGATACATCAAGGCATGGCAAGCCCTTCGTCCAGGCGGACATCTGGCATTTTGGAACGCAGATCACGTTTTTCCAGAGGGTGGGGACCCATTCTTCCGTGAAATTCAAACCGTGTACTATGAAATCGGCGAGGGTAAATCAGTAGAGCATAACGAATGGCCGCGACCAGGAGAACTACACGAGCAAAGATATGAGATTGAGAAAAGTGGGCTGTTTGAGGTTGTTCACGTTAGACACTTCGACTGGGAGCGCATTTATCATGTTGATGAGTACATTAAACTCCTCGAAACCTTTTCCGGACACATCCTTATGGAGGAGTGGAAACGCGACAAGCTCTTCAATGAAATCCGAATTCGCCTTAATAGCCGTCCAGAAAAGTCGGTTCGCCGCCATTGGGGCGCTGTTCTCCATGTCGCCCTTCGAAAGGATTGACACACTATTGGCTTCTTTAGCCGTCGAGGGACAAGATTATAGTCGCATTAGAAGTCGCCTAGATGGTGGCTTTTTTTGTTCCTTTTGCCGTAAAGGGCGAGAGCAATTAAAAAGTTTACTGGATACATGGCGGTTGTGGTGCAGGCAAGCCTATAATGACAAAGAAATTTGTTGATAACATCCCAGGTCTCCTCTTTTCGGGGGAGGTAGTGTAATAAAGGGCCCAAGGGTATAATAAAACATACCTTGTTTCTATAACTAGCGAAATATGAAAAAGGATGCCGATGATCATGCCGATTAATTCGTTTGAAAACTATCCAATGAGTTGGAAACCAACGATTGATAAAAATCAAAAACCCATTTATAAAGCACTCGCAAGGCAATTGTATCAGGATATTGTAAACGGAGTTTTATTACCAGGAACAAGACTTCCCTCGCAGCGTGAACTGGCCGATTTTTTAGACTTGAATTTGAGCACGATATCAAAAGCGTTTAGGATGTGTGAGTTGAAAGGCTTGTTAAGTGCAGCAGTTGGTAGTGGAACATTCGTATCGTACGATGCGTTATCGAATGCGTATTTACTCGAAGACGCAAAGCCGAAACATTTAATCGAAATGGGAGCAACGCTGCCAGATAATGCTTCATACGAGCCGTTGCTGCTTCAACTGAAGAGCATGCTGCAAGAAACGGATTATGCAAAGTGGTTTGGCTATGGTCGGGCAGGCGAAAGCCTCTGGCAAAAGGACGCAGCTATTAAGTTAATCCGAAGAAGCGGCCTTGAAACAACAGTTGATCGTATTTTATTGGCTAATGGTGGTCAAAACGTGATAGCGGCCACACTAGCAAGTCTATGCAAGCCTGGAGACCGCATTGGTGCCGATCCTCATACTTACCCTGGCTTAAAAACAGCTGCAGCGATGCTCAGTATCCAGATTGTACCGATAAAGTCGGTGAACAATGAAATGAGTCCGACCGCTTTGGAATATGCGTGTAAAAATGACAATATTAAAGGTATTTACTTAATTCCAGATTATCATAATCCGACAGCTAGCACGATGTCTGTAGAGAATCGCAAAAGGATTGCAGCACTTGCTAAACAGTATAATCAGTTCGTGATTGAGGATGCGGCTTACAGTCTCCAATGCGAAAAACCGCTTCCAGCAGTCGCGTCCTTTGCGCCAGAGCGGGCCATCTATATTGCGAGTTTATCCAAATCCATCGCACCGGGGTTGCGACTAGCTTATGCAGCCGTTCCGGATCCCTTTAAGGAGCCAATCTCGAAGGCGCTATATAATTTAAATGTATCCGTTTCGCCGTTATTTGCTGAACTGGCAGCGCGTACGATTGTATCCAATCAATTCGAAAGCTTAATTCATGGGCACCGGGAACAAGCCATTCGCAGAAACCAAGTCGTAAACCGATATTTGGCAGACTATACGTGCTTGGGGGTTGAAACAGGTATCTTTCGTTGGCTGCTGTTACCAGGCATGATCTCAGGCGCCGAGTTCGAAAGGCTGGCAGCACAGCAAGGGGTACAAGTGTATGCGGCTGATCGATTCGTTGTGGGGAATAGCTCCCCAGAGCGGGCTGTAAGGATTGCTGTCTGTGCACCAGAAACACTTGAAGAACTAGAGGAAGGATTAAGGATTCTTCAACGTTTACTTCAAGAGCTGACTTAATAGAAAAATTGTTTGCCATACAATTATAATATTGTGTGGTTTTTTTGTGCGTGTTATGATGGGGCAAATCTAGTTACAGGGTAGGGAACAGCCCTTTTTGCAGGAAAAGAGGACACGATATGAACAATCAAGTGGTTATTGTTGGAGCTGGATTAAGCGGCCTTCGGGCTGCTTCTCTACTTCATGTGAATGGCATCTCTTGCAGGGTGCTCGAGGCTAGAGACCGGGTTGGCGGCAGGGTCTTGAGCACTTCTGTTCTAAATCGGCCGGAGTTGGGCAAGTATGACCTTGGACCGACATGGTTCTGGCCGCAGTATGAGAGCAAGATTACCAATCTGATTAAAGAACTAAACTTAGGAACCTTTATTCAGTATACCAATGGGGCGATGCTGCTGGAACGGCTGCATAACGAAACACCAGAGCGATATATGCTCCCAGACAACGGAAATGCAAGCTCTTTCCGATTAACAGGAGGCATGCAATCACTTATTGATGCATTAGCGGATGCGATACCTCCCGGGACAATCGAGTTAGGAACACGAGTTAGAGCTTTGGGGCTCGATAAAGGTGGTGCAATCACGATTGAAGCAGAGCTTGCAGATGGAGAGAGAAGACAAATTTCAGCAAGCGCGGTGATCCTAGCCCTGCCGCCTCGGATTGTAGCGCGACATATGGAATTCTCGCCGCCACTTCCTCCAGAACTGATTACTGATCTTGTCAACAAACCTACGTGGATGGCAGGACAGGCCAAGGCAGTTGTCATCTATGATCGTCCGTTTTGGAGAGAACTGGGGCTCTCCGGTTTCGCGTCGAGCCGGGTCGGACCCTTGCAGGAAATCCATGATGCTTCTCCTGATAGAGGCTCCGCTGGAGCGCTATTCGGTTTCTTCGGAATACCAGCAAAAGTACGCCATGAGCTGGGGCAGGAGGAGTTGAAAAAACGAGTCGTTGGCCAATTGGTTCGGATGTTTGGACCCTCGGCTCATCAAGTAAGCGATTTTCTTTACAAGGATTGGTCAGAAGATGACGAAACCGCTGTTGAAGAAGACTTCAATCCGCTTTTAAATTATCCGGAATACGGTCAACCGTCGGTAGTTGGGGGATGGGAGAAGAAAGTCTTCTTTGCTGGTACAGAGACGAATTCGCAATTCGGCGGGCATTTGGAAGGAGCACTTCGGTCAGCTGAAAAGGCAGTTTCAGAGATTTCCAAATGGATAGGAGGTAATGAACGATGGACGTGATGAATGCCATACAAATTCCGTCCAAAGGGGAAAAAATGAGATTAGTGAAGATCCCAGTGCCACAGCCTGGTGATGGGCAAGTACTGCTCCGAGTAGAAGCGTGCGGAGTATGTCATGGAGATTCGGTCGCGATTAGAGGGGCTTCCCCAGAATATCCCCGCATTCCAGGCCATGAAGTCATTGGTAGAATTGTGCAGTTTGGCGCCGGTTCGACGAAGTGGAACATGGGTGATCGTGTGGGCATTGGATGGCATGGTGGGGACAACCACGTAACAGGCCTGACCATCAACGGCGGTTACGCTGAGTATATGGTTGCCTATGAGGATAGTTTGACAAGCATCCCGGATGAATGGTCCGCAGTAGAAGCAGCACCGCTTATGTGTGCAGGTGAAACAACATTTAGTGCACTTAGGAATAGTAAAGCTCGACCTGGCGATCTTGTAGCTATTCAAGGCATTGGCGGACTAGGGCATCTGGCGGTTCAGTACGCCCAGAAAGCGGGGTTCCGAACGGTCGCGATTTCGCGCGGGAGTGACAAAGAAGAACGGGTACGTCAACTTGGAGCGCATCACTACATTAATTCAGAGATGGAAGATCCAGCTTTGGTGCTGCAGGCTTTAGGAGGAGCCAAAGTCATTCTTGCGACTGCGCCAAACGCCAAAGCGATCTCTTCTCTAATCAGCGGGCTTGGATCGGATAGTGAGCTCATTATTGTAGCTGGCTCGGGTGAGCAACTGGGATTTTCGGCAAGTGATTTCTTAAAAGGGCAGATGACGGTTAGAGGCTCCTTTACTGGACATGCTCAAGAAATTCAGGAAGCCGTTAACTTTAGCATGCTTACGAATGTACGGCCTATAGTCGAATGCTTTTCGCTAGAACGCGCAAGCGAGGCCTATGACAAAATGTTGTCGGCATCCACCCGGTTTCGAGCCGTTCTCCATATTTATGAAAGCAATTTATAGAAACAGTAGAGGTGGAGTTCATACATGTCGATCCAGACGGCTTCCGTTACAGAAAAAATAGAAAGCATGGGAGAATCACTGAGGCCCTATGTGGATTCCCCCGAGAAGCAGCGTCAGTTGCACAAAAGAACGATGATTATCGTAATTGTCTCTCAAATTTTTGGCGGGGCGGGATTGGCTGCGGGCATCACGGTAGGGGCGCTGCTTGCACAGGATATGCTCGGAACGGACAGCTATGCCGGCGTTCCGACCGCATTGTTTACATTAGGCTCTGCTGCCGCGGCCCTAATCGTCGGTCGCTTGTCCCAACGCTTAGGGCGTCGTGCGGGGCTGGCTGCCGGCTTCTTAACAGGCGGACTGGGTGCTGCAGGCGTTGTCTTGGCAGCCGTCCTCCATAATATAGCGCTGCTCTTTCTTTCGCTGCTGGTTTATGGAGCAGGGACGGCAACCAACCTGCAGGCAAGATACGCCGGTACGGATCTGGCACTTCCGACAAGACGGGCCCAAGCCATTAGTACGGCGATGGTCTTCACGACCTTTGGTGCGGTTGCCGGGCCGAATCTTGTAAATATGACAGGCCGGATAGCGACTTCTCTTGGCGCTCCTGCGTTATCCGGTCCATTTATGCTGGCAGCTATCGCGTATATTGTAGCAGGATTAGTACTGCTCATTTTTTTGCGGCCTGATCCTTTAATCGTGGCCAAAGCCATCACAGAGGTTCAAATTGCCAAAGATATTCAGAATAACGCTCAACCATCGCATACTTTGGAGGCGAGTGTTAATAAACGGGGGATCATCGTTGGTGCGTCGGTGATGGTGCTAACCCAGGTTGTTATGATTGGCATTATGACCATGACACCGGTTCACATGAAGCATCACGGACACGGACTAGGGGAGGTTGGCATTGTGATCGGAATCCATGTTGCAGCCATGTATCTACCATCGCTGCTAACGGGTGTTCTCGTTGATAAGTACGGAAGATTGCCAATGTCCTATGCCTCCGGCATTACTCTGCTTTTGGCGGGTTTACTAGCTGCATTTGCACCCGGAGACTCTATGGTACTGCTCATTCTTGCGCTTGCGCTTCTCGGATTGGGGTGGAACTTTGGCTTAATTAGCGGGACAGCAGCGATAGTCGATGCCACGCCTCCGCAAATACGTGCGAAGACTCAAGGAACTGTGGACGTGCTTATCGCTCTGGCTGGTGCATCCGGAGGTGCTTTGTCGGGCATGGTTGTAGCTCAGTCCAGTTATTCGACACTCTCCTTGGCCGGAGGATTTCTATCCCTGCTTCTTATTCCAGTTGTCTTGTGGTCCCGGAGAAAAGAGTGATGACAGAGATTCAAAAGCTGTATGCGTTGAAACGTCAATAAAATGGAACGCTTATTATTAAAATAGCCCGGCATGCCGACGCAGAGCGCGGCCAAATGTAACCAAACGCATCAGATACACATGTTCCAAACGGGCATCTATATCATAAAAAGCAAATTATAGAGTCCATCGTGGACTAGCATATGGAGTCGCCATCAGGCGGCTTTTTTGTTTTCAGTGATAAGAGCTTTCCGAGCTGAGGACAAGACTAAAATACCAGAGCGGGAATATCAACTACTCGAAGAGGGGCCGATGTTCGAACCACGGTTGACCCGAATGGACGCCATCCAACCGTTTTATACCGAGCTATCCACGTCTTACCACTCGTTTGCCGACTTTGCACTTTCTTTAAAAATGCCGAATACCAAGGCTTTTTTACTCTTCAAAAATGTCTCATTGCCGGAAAAGAAAGCGCTGCTGCATAATTAGGCCACACCGCTCGCGAGGCGATGAACGACATATGGAGGTGGAGACTGATGAAGCAAGCTACGGCTCGAAGGGATTTCCCGCAACCGTTCAAGCGGGCGGATCACCGCACAAGCTTCGCGGCAAGGCTTCGCAGGGACAAATGGCTATACCTGTTGCTGCTCCCCGGCTTGCTTTATTTTTTGGTTTTTAAATATGTGCCGATGTGGGGGGTCATGCTGGCATTTCAAAACTATCAGCCGTTTACCGGATTTTTGAAAAGCGAATGGGTGGGCTTTGAGCATTTTCGCCTGTTTTTTAACAATCCCGAGTTTTTGATGCTTCTGCGTAATACGCTGTTGTTATCATTTTATAATCTCATCTTCTTTTTTCCCGCTCCGATTATATTGGCACTCCTGTTAAACGAGGTGAGGCTTTCCTTCTTCAAGCGCACGATTCAAACGATGATTTACGTTCCGCATTTTATTTCGATGGTAATCGTGGCAAGCCTAACGTACGTGTTCCTAACCACGGAAGGCGGCACCGTCAACGAGCTGCTTTTCCAATATACGGGGAACAAAATCCAATTTCTGTCCGATCCGTCATGGTTCCGCCCCGTTATTATTTTGCAGACGATCTGGAAGGAATGCGGCTGGGGAACGATTATATTCCTGGCGGCGCTGGCGGCCGTTGACGTAGAGCAGTACGAGGCAGCGACGATTGACGGGGCAAACCGGTGGAGGCAAATCTGGCATATAACACTGCCGGCGATCCGCAGCACTATCGTGATTCTTTTGATTTTGCGGATGGGCAGCGTGTTGGACAATGGCTTCGAACAAATATATTTGATGCTGAATCCGCTCAATCGCTCGGTAGGCGAAGTGTTCGACACCTACGTATACGCGATGGGTATCACGCAAGGCGCTTTTAGCTACAGCACGGCTGTCGGGCTGTTTAAATCGGTTGTCGGCGTCACGCTTGTGCTCGGCACGAACTGGCTGGCGAAAAAATTCGGCGAATCCGGGCTGTACTAATAAGCAAGAAAGGGGAATCAATCTATGGCCAAGCATTACAGAACTGCGGCCGGTGTCACGTTCGACGCTGCCAATTATATCGTGCTAACGTTGTTCGGGCTGGCTGCCGTGCTCCCTTTCATTTACGTGATTGCGGGCTCCTTTGCATCGGACGCGGAGTTAACGTCAAGAGCGGTATTTTTCATACCCAAAACATTTACTTTAAATGCTTACGAGTTTATTTTTTCGACGGATACGATCATGAAAAGCATCGGCGTCTCCGTCTACATAACGGTCATCGGCACGCTCGTTAACTTGTTTTTCACGGTCACGATGGCCTATTCCTTGGCCAAGAGAGGATTGTACGGCCGGAATCTGGTGTTGAATCTCGTCATCTTCTCTATGCTGTTCGGTGGGGGGATGATACCGACTTATCTGGTCGTCAAGGAGCTGCACCTGCTTGATTCGCTTTGGGCACTCATGCTGCCTGGCGCGATCAGCGCATTTAACCTGATCATCGTCAAAAACTTTTTCCAGGAAATTCCGAAGGAGATCGAGGAGGCCGGCCGGATCGACGGCTGCTCCGAGCTTGGCCTCTTAGGGCGGATCGTGCTGCCGCTTTCAATGCCTGTCCTTGCTACATTTACGTTGTTTTACGCCGTCGGGCATTGGAACGACTTCTTTGCGGCACTGCTGTATATTAACGATCCGGAAAAATGGCCGCTGCAGGTGATGCTGCGCCAGATCGTTCTGCTGTCGCAAGCGGCCGCCGGCGATTTGAACTCGATGGACCCTAATTTTGTGAAGCCGCCGGATCAATCGATCAAAATGGCCGTGATCGTCGTCGGCACGATTCCGATCCTGTGTGTGTATCCGTTCCTGCAAAAGCATTTCGCCAAAGGCGTCCTGCTTGGCTCGGTGAAAGGCTAAAGCTTGTTTTTCCAAGTGTGTGATTCCGCCTGGCTCTGCTGTTTATACCGAGACCCACGGATTGTTTTGCTTGGAGCTCGCGCGGTTTTGCAATATGATTCTAATAATAAAGGGAGGCTATTTAATGAAGAAAAAGACAATGAAGGCGAAGCGTGCTTCCACATTTCTAATTCTAGGCACGGTTTGCATCGTATTGCTGGCAAGCTGCTCGTCCGGCAAAAACAATGGGGGCGCAGACTCTTCCAACAATTCGACGGCGGCTCCGCCTGCAAGCGCTTCCGCAGGATCGCAAGAGGCGTTTAAGCTGAACATCATGCTCCCGATTTTTAAAACGAACTATCCGAAGGACGACAGTCCCGTAGCGGCCGAGCTCGAGAAGCTGACGGGCACGGACATTCATTTCGAATGGGTGCCTAACGCTTCGTATGCCGACAAATTCAACATTACGCTCGCATCCGGCAATTTGCCGAAAATCATTTACGTACCCGACTCGAAGGGTCCCAGCTTCGTGAGCGCAGTGAAATCGGGGGCGTTCTGGGATTTGACCGACAAGCTCAAAAATTATCCAAACCTCGGCCAGGCCAATGAAGTCATCCTGAACAACTCCTCGATTAACGGCAGAACGTACGGCGTATATCGCGGACGCGAGCTTGGCCGCAACGGCGTTTATTACCGCCAGGATTGGCTGGAGAACGTCGGCCTTGAGCAGCCGAAAACGATCGATGATTTTTACAACATGCTGAAAGCGTTCAAAGAGAAGGATCCGGACGGCAACGGCAAGGATGACACCTACGGACTGGTTATGGTGAAATGGACGGCCGGCTGGGGAGCGGGCTTCGACCAGATCAAACTGTGGTTCGGTGCACCTAATGTATGGGGTGAAAGGGACGGTCAGCTCGTACCGGAGTTTGAATACGACGAATATCTCGAAGCGCTCAAGTTCATGAAAAAGCTGTATGACGAAAAACTCGTCAACCAAGATTTTGCCGTCATGGACTCGGCGAAGTGGACGGATCCGCTCGTTAACGGGCAAGCCGGCGTGATTATCGACGTCGTGGACGGAGCGGCTCGAGTTGATGACAAAATCAAGGCGGCGAACGTGGCAGCAGGTACAGACTCAAGAGAGCATTACATGGACGTGTTCGGCGCCGTAACCGGTACGGATGGACAAATTCGTACGCTGCCTACCTCCGGTTTTGCTGGCCTATTGGCCATTCCGAAGTCGAGTGTAAAGACCGAGGAGGAGGTCGACCGCATTTTGAAATTTCTAGACCAACTGAACGAGCCTGACCTGCAGACACTGACCAGCTTCGGGCTTGAAGGCGTGCATTATACAAAAATCGATGATACAACACTGGAAAGAAGCACGGATTCGGTGCTCCTCGAGTCGGAAGTCGAAGGGCTAAACCAAATGGTACCTTACATTCCGGAAGGCAAAGGACTGCAGGTGGCTCAGACGCCACTTCGATTAAAGCAAACAGAGGTCCAAATGAAAAACCGGGAAACGATCGTCACCAATCCGGCGGAGCCGTTTATTTCTGAGGTGTACTCGCAAAAAGGACAACAGCTAGGCAATATTATTAACGACGCCCGCATTAAATTCATCGTCGGCCAAATCGACGAGCAAGGCTGGCGCGATGCAATTGAATTGTGGAAAAAATCAGGCGGGGACGATTACGTTAAAGAAATCAACGAGCTGTACGCAGCATCCAAATCCTAGGTGAAGTCATTCTAAGTTACGTTCAGAGGAAAAAGAGGCCTGGTGCCTCTTTTTTCTCTATAAAAATTATCTTTCCAGGGGGCCAGCAAAGTGAATGTATCCGATAAGCAGCCAAGACACGCCTTATGGTGTTGATTTGGATTCCTCTGTTTTTTGAACAATGTACTCTGAAAATATGCAGGTTTTATGGATAGGACCGCGTTATCCTTATTAAGGAAGTCGTTTTTTTTAGTTTTATGAATACGCTTACATATCTGAAAGGGCAAAGAACCGCCTGACGAGGAAGGCAAAACTAATTTTAGATATGGTTGGTGAGCAGACGATGAATGGATGGAAGACGTTATTGGCCCGCTTATCCGGCAGATCCGGCAGCTTCTATAGGAAAAGCTTCATCATGTTCCTGTTCGTTGCCGGTATTCCCGGCATCATAACGGGGGTTCTCGTTTATTCGATGGCGGGTGGTAAGCTGGAAAAGGAGCTGTTGAAGCTCCATAATAACCAGATTGAGCAGCGGTCGCAGAACCTGAATAAACAGCTGTCCAATCTCGAAATGATGCTGGCGCATTGGGCATTCGATACGAGCTTCGATTATTCGCTCAGCGATCGCGACTTCGTGCGCGATTTCGAGAAGACCCGCGATATTACGAATACGCTGCTCGTCATGCAAGGCTCCAATACGATGATTCGTAACGTCAGCCTCTATTTGCACGGAAGCCAGCCAGTATTGTTTTATCCGGAATATTCCGCTTTGAATGACGCAAGTGTCATATCGCTATACGACCGTCTGCTCGACGCGGGAAAAACGACGTATTGGACACAGTTAACGCTTGATCCCGATCAGCCGGGAAAACGGGAATTGACGTTTGTACATCTTGTTCCCGGCGGCAGCCAAAAACCGATGGGGGCTTTGATCGTTCGCTTGGACAACGAACAAGTTGCGGAGGCGCTGCAGACCATTACACCTTATGCCGACGGCGAAAACTTTCTCATGGAGCCGGGTGGAGATCTATACGTATCCGCTAACGGGAGCTCGATCGACTCGATGTTTGTAAAGGCAGTCAGGAGCGAGGTCGAGTCAAACGGGAACACGGAAGGTTCGTTTCTTTATGAATGGAACGACAAAACCTATGCGGTCACGTACGGTTATTTCGCACGGATCATGGATAACTGGCTGTACGTGTCGGCTTCGCCGATCACCAATATTACGGCCCCGGTCGTTTTTATCTCCAAAGTCATTTTGACGGTTAGCTTGAGCGCTCTCTTGCTGGCAATGCTGCTTGCTTGGCTTGCATCGATCCGCATGTACTTGCCCGTCAAACGGCTGATGATGGATTTGCTGCCGAGTGCCTCCTTGGCGGGAGGAGGCCGGGAGGACGAGTTCACGCTAATTGAGCGGCAATGGCAGCATTTAAACAGGGAGAGTCGAGAGCTGAACGCAAAGCTGCTCGAGCAGCTGCCGCACGTGAAGGAAAGCTTTCTCCATCAACTGCTGCACGGCTATTTGTACGCCTATACGGAGGAGGATCTGCGGTCAAGGATGGAGCGTTATAAATGGCAGGTATGCGGCAAGCAGTTTGTCGTGCTGTACGTACAGCTTACCGGAATTGCGAGCATGGAAGGGAAATTCAAGTTTGGCGACGAGGGACTGGTCACCTTTGCGTCCGTCAACATGATCGAAGAGCTGGCGGATTCGTATTTCGAGCAAAGCAGCACGATCAACTTCCATGATCTTGGATCGGGAGTGCTGCTGATCTTGCCGGAAGGGGAGCCATATGCGGAAGCAATCAAATCGTTCAGCGAAGAGCTGGCACAGACGGTTAATCGATTGCTGAACATGGTGGTAACGGTGGCGATCAGCAGGGGTACCACTCGTGTGAGCGACATCCCGCTCGCATTTGAGGGTGTGAAGCACGCAGCCAGCTTCCGCAAATTCGATAACGACAACCAGATCATCGAAATGGAACAGCTGAATTTTGAGGACTCGTCCGAACCGCAGTATCCGTTTACGTTGGAAAGAGAATTTCTTCAGGCGCTTCGGACCGGGCAGGAAGCGGACGCCCATGCCTTGCTCGTCGAGTTCCAGAAAGCGCTGTCCGCTAAAGGGGCTAAAGCGATAGACGTTCAGCAGGGAATGCTTCATTTGCTAGGTTCCGTTCAGCATGCGATTCTCGTATCCGGCATTCAGCCGAATCGCCTGTTCAAGGGCGCCAATCTGTATGAGCAGCTTTCCCAGGTCAAAGAGCCTGCAGGTGCAAGGGAATGGTTCCAAGTGAAGGTGATCGCCCCCTTCATGAAGGAGCTGACGAGCAGGACGGATGGCCAGGTGAAACGGCTGATCGAGCAAGCCATGATTTATTTGCAGCAAAACTATATGCGTGACATTTCGCTCGACAATTGCGCTGAACACATCGGCACGAACCCGTTTTTCCTGAGCAAATCATTCAAACAGGTAACGGGCAAAAACTTTATCGATTATTTGACCGAGCTGCGCATGGATAAAGCGAAGGAGCTTCTTCGGGAATCGGAGATGAAAATTAACACGGTCGCCGAACAAGTCGGATATCGGCACAGCTATTTTAATCGGATCTTTAAAAAGCTCGAGGGCATGACGCCCACCCGTTACCGTGAACTAAGCCGGGCGGAGTAGGAAGTGTATTGCAGAAATAAAATCGGAGGAGCAGCCGGCAGCAGGTTCTTGATACGACCGCTGCCGGCTTTGTTGTGATGCGCAAGACCGCGAAGCACCAGGGCACTATAAGAACCCTATCGTGCAATAAAGTGCAATTCTCACGAAAACGTGCAATATAGGCCGGCGGATGTCATCAAGAAAGTGCCATTGCCGGGAAAGCTGCGGCTCTCTACAATGAGGGCGTTGCAGCAAGACGGAAACCAACAAAACGTTTAGGAGATGATTCCATGAACGACACGCGAGTCACACTGCGTTGGTTAAAGGCAGCCGCAGATATTCCGGCTGGGGTGACATGGGGAATGCCGTGGAAGGAGGGAGAGCTTTCGCGGGACGATCGCTTGTCGCTGCACATGGAGGAAGGCACCGCCCCCGCACTGCAAAGCTGGCCGACTGCTTATTGGCCGGACGGCAGCGTCAAATGGACGGCGCATGCAGCTGCTTTTCAGGCTGGTGCACCACAGGGATACTCCATCGTGAAGGGATATCCCGAACTTTTCAAGGCAGCGGCTTCGTTGTCCGTACGTGAGACGGAGGATGGCTTTACCATCGACACGGGCGTTCTTTCCTTTCGGGTACCGAAAAAGGGCAGCCAAATGATCGCGGATGTTCACCGTAATGGCGTCAGCATCAGCTCATGCGGCGAGTTGATTGCCATCAAGGAAAGCATAAGCGAGCTGACCGGCAGCCGAACGATCCGGGAAGAACGATATCATTCCCAAATCTACGAGGCGAAGGTGGAGCAGGCAGGTCCGGTACGAGCGGTCGTCAAGCTGACGGGCCGACACCGGGCCGTAAACGGAACCGGTGAATGGCTTCCTTTTTCGCTTCGCCTGTACGCTTACGCCGGTCTGGAGTCGATCCGGATCGTGCATACGTTTTTTTATGACGGCAATCCGAATCAGGATTTCGTGAAGGGACTCGGTATCCGTTTCAGGCTGCCGATGCGTGGGCCGCTGTACAACCGCCACATTCGGTTCGCAGGTGATACCGGTTTTTTAAGCGAATCGCCGAAAACGCTCCATTCGCGGCGCACAACAGGCAAATATTTGGAGCTGTTCAAGCGTCAGCTCAGCGGGGAAACGCTGACCGACGAAGACATGGACGACGAATACTTCATGAGCCTGCTGGGCGACTCCGCATGCTGGGACGGCTTTAAGGCGACACAGTTCTCAGCCGACCATTACCTGATGGCCAAGCGGACCAAGGCAGGCTGCAGCTGGCTCAAAGCCGCCGAAGGCCGCAGATCACGCGGGGTCGCGTACGTCGGCGGACCAGGCGGTGGTTTGGCTCTTGCGATCCGTAATTTCTGGCAAAAGCATCCTTCCGGCTTGGAGGCACACGGCCTTACAGAGGACGAGGCGCAGCTGACCGCCTGGTTCTGGTCGCCGGAAGCGCCGGCCATGGACATGCGCCATTACGATACGGATACGCATGTTGAGTCTTCTTACGAAGGTGCAGAAGAATTGCGTGCAACACCTTACGGCATCGGCAATACGAGCGAGCTGACGATCTGGTTCCGGACGTCGACGCCGTCGCCGGTTGAGTTAGAGGCATATGCGAGCTATAACGAATCGCCGCCGCAGCTTGTATGCGAGCCTGCTTATTTACGAAGCCAGGGCGCATTCGGCATCTGGAGCTTGCCGGACCGGGGAGCGCCCACCAAGGCTTACCTTGAAGAGAAGCTGGACGGCATCATCGCCTTCTATCAACGGGAGGTCGAGCAGCGGCGCTGGTACGGGTTCTGGGATTACGGCGATTTCATGCACAGCTACGATCCGGCCCGTCACGTCTGGAATTACGACCTCGGCGGCTGTGCGTGGCAGAATACCGAGCTGGTTCCGAACATGTGGCTGTGGCTGATGTTTTTGCGCTCCGGACGCGAAGATATTTTCCGGATGGCGGAGGCGATGACGCGCCATACGAGCGAGGTCGACGTCTATCATTTCGGTGAATACGCCGGGCTCGGCTCCCGGCATAACGTCGTCCATTGGGGCTGCGGCTGCAAGGAAGCCCGGATCGGCATGGCCGGCCTGCACCGATACTATTATTATTTGACGGGAGACGAGCGAATCGGTGACATGATGGACGAGGCAAAGGACGCTGATTATACGACCGTTCATATCGACCCGATGCGCGCCTATTTTCCGAAGGACGAGCATAAGACACATATCCGGGTCGGTCCGGATTGGGCGGCATTCAGCTCCAACTGGATGACCCGTTGGGAGCGCAAAGAGGATACGTTTTACCGCGACAAACTGCTTGCCGGCATTCAATGCATTAAACAGGCGAATTTCGGTCTGATCTCCGGTCCGACTTACGGTTATGACCCGAATACCGGCTTGCTCACGTCGATGGGCGACGACAATTGGGGCCGCCATCTGGCGTTATGCATGGGCGCGCCGCAGGTGTGGTTCGAGCTGTCCGGCATGCTGAAGGATAAGCAGTGGGATGAAATGATGGCCGATTTCGGTGTTTTCTATAATCTCTCGCAGGAAGAAAAGGATCGGATCACGGGCGGTGCGATCAACACGAAACGGTTTGAGCATCCCGTCCTGACGCTGGCCCTCGTCGCTTACGGCGCTTGGTACCGTAAGGATAAACGTACAGCCGATTTTGTCTGGTCGACGCTGCTGAAGCATCCTTTTGCCACGACCGACCTCAAGAAAGACGGAGCTGATGTTACGTACGTTGACGAGCTGAAGGAGATTGACTGGATGAACACGAACGAGGCGTCGCAATGGTCGCTGAACACGATCATTAGCCTGGAACTGATCCCCGATGCATTGCCTGACCATACAGGCTTGGCCCGCCAGGAAGCTAATGTCTAACGCAGCGCGGTTACCGCTCGTCTCGTCGCAGAAGTGCGATAACCCAGACCTGGGAAGAAAGGAGCATGAATACGATGACAACGGGTCAACCAACCGAAACAGGGGCCATGCATGCTGCTAAAAGCCCGCTTATTCCCGAAAGTTGGCGTGCGATATATGCAAACCCGTTCGCCAAGCCCGAGCATGTCGCGGATTTTCGGATGGAGGGAGAAGCAGCCGTTACGTTTCCTTTGGGACGGATGCGGCTCGAAAGCGTCCGCGACGAGGCGGAGGGACAGCGCGCCAATTTCGTGCTGTGGTGCCCGGAGGATTTTCCGGCGGACGCTGCTATCTCATGGGATTTTTGGCCGGTCCGCGAGCCGGGCCTGGCGATTATGTTTTTTAGCGCAAGCGGCACGGAAGGCAGGGATTTGTTCGATTCTTCAATTAAGCCACGGACAGGAGAATACGTCCAGTATCATCACGGCGAAATGAATGCCTTCCATGTTTCTTACTTCCGGAGGAAGTGGGCGGAGGAGCGAAAGTTTCAAACATGCAATTTGCGTAAAAGCTACGGTTTCCACCTGGTCGCGCAAGGTGCCGACCCGATTCCAAGCGTCATGGACGCTGTCGGACCATATAAGATGCTCATCGTCAAGGACGGCCACCGCATTACGTTTGCCATTAACAACCTTCCGGTTTTCTTGTGGGAAGACGACGGCGAGACGTACGGGCTTCCGATCGCTGGCGGAAAGCTTGGTTTCCGCCAGATGGCGCCTATGATTGGAGAATATGCGAATTTGACCGTTTATGCCGAAAGCAAACTGTAATTTTCACAGCGATCTCCATAATTACTGCCAAAGCCCATTAAGGAGGGGTGTCTATTTATGAAAACCGTCCATGAGCAGCACGAGTATGATGCAAAGAAGTTATCCGGGATGCAGCTGGAATATCTGAACCGGGGGTTGGTTGCAGCTGCGACAACGGAAGGAATATTTCTCAGCTGGAGATTGCTCGGGAATGAAGTGACCGGCTATAGCGGTAACGGAATGATCGGCACCCATTTTAACCTGTATCGCAATGGCGCCTGTATCGCAGCTATCCACGACAGTACCAACTATTTGGACCCCGGCGGGACGCTAACATCGGTTTATTATGTTTGTGCAGTTGTGGATGGACGGGAAGTTGACCGTTGTGCCGACGTCACTCCCTGGGTGGGTCCATACTATGAATTACCTTTGCGAAAACCGGCTGACGGAGTCACGCCGACTGGCCAAATCTTCACCTATGCGGCAAATGATATGAGCGTCGGTGATGTAGATGGCGACGGTGAATATGAGTACTTTGTGAAATGGGATCCGTCCAATGCAAAGGATGTATCGCATTCCGGCTACACCGGTCCGGTATACATCGACTGCTATAAGCTGGACGGAACGCTGCTCTACCGGATTGAGCTTGGTGTGAACATTCGGGCGGGTGCTCACTATACACAGTTTCTGGTCTATGATTTTGACGGAGACGGGAAAGCCGAGCTGATGTTTAAGTCAGCACCCGGTACAAAGGTCATAAGGTACGATCAGGAAGGAAGAGTATCCTCCGAAACCTATATAACCATGCTTCCGGAGGATATAGCTGCCGGGTACAGTCATCAGGACGACTATCGAATGAGCAGCATGGACTACTATAAGCATATTGTCCATATGTTCATGCGCTGGCACTCGCATGAGGAGGTCGTGGCGAAGCGATGGCCCTCCACGCTTGAAGAGTGCTTTGGGATCGAGCGTCGTTACAATTATCCATTGTCAAGGGAGGATGCGGAGCAGCTTGCCGATTACTTCCTCGACGTGTATGCTCCCCATCGGAGCGGGCGCAACAACTTGAGGTCATTTGAGGGATTCATTCTTGATGGGCCAGAGTATTTAACCGTGTTTCATGGACAAACAGGCGAAGAATTGGAGACGATCCACTATAAACCGGGACGACATGATGATGGCCTGATGTGGGGGGATTACTCGTGGAATCGCATTGAGCCAGGCAATCGTGTGGATCGATTTCTAGCAGGCGTAGCCTATTTGGACGGTAAACAACCGTTTGCGATCTTTGCTCGCGGCTATTATACTCGAGCTGCTGTTGCAGCCTACGCTTGGGATGGAACACGCTTGAAGGAGAGCTGGTTCGTTGACAGCGGCTGGGTTTCGATGAATAATCCTTTTCATGATACGCTTCGTCAGGAAGACGGCCGAAATGAGAATTTTGGCAGCCTCGCTAAACAAGGGGCGCATTCCTTAAGCATTGCAGATGTGGATGGAGACGGCTGCCACGAAATTATTTACGGAGCCGCTACCATTGACCATGACGGATCCATTTTATACAGCTCCCGGGGCATAATGCCACCGGAAAGCAAGGCACCTGGTAAAATCGCCAAGCTTGGTCATGGCGACGCCCTTCATGTAGCGAACGTTGATCCAGACCGGCAGGGATTGGAGATTTTCATGGTGCATGAAAGCGGCGACTCGGGACCTTACGGATACACGCTGCGTGATGCGGCTACTGGCGAGGTATTGTACGGCGGCTTCGCAATCGATGACGTGGGGCGCGGGATGATCGGACAGGTTGATCCGAACCATAGGGGTCTTCAAACATGGTGCAGCGAGGGTTATGAAAGCGATGAAGCCTTCGGTTTGAGGACATGTAAAGGAGACCAAATTGCAAAACAGATTCCGGGCACGAACATGAGTATCAAGTGGTCAGCCAACATGACAACCCAGATCATTAACGGCAGCTTTGACGAGCCTGTTACGATCGACGATTGGAAACAAGGCAGGCTGCTTACAGCAGAAGGCACGGTTTCCAATAACGGAACGAAGGGAAATCCTTGCCTTGTCGCTGACGTTTTCGGAGATTGGAGAGAAGAGCTGCTGGTCCGAACAACGGATAGCTCGGCGATTCGGATCTACCTGAGCACCGAGGTAACAGACCGCAAATTGTATACGTTAATGCATGATGCGCAGTACAGAACCGGTATCGCATGGCAGAATGTCGTATATAACCAGCCCTGCTACGCAAGCTTTTATTTTGCATCCGACATCGATTGGGCGAAGGTTCCAATCCCAAGTCTATATCTACCCCGTGTATGCGAACGTAATTGCAACTAACGACCCGTGAGGGTCATCCATGTTTGTTGATGTAAATGCTTTGGTTCGTATAGCTAGAGGGTAGACGATTCGAACTCGGGCCGTTTCTCACTGAAACCAGGTTATCCGTCTGCTGGCTCCGCTCATATCCAAATACGGAAATTTGCAGAAGTATGCCTGCAGTGGAGCATATACGCAAAGGAGGAAAGAGGATGCCGAACATTTTGATGTGCTTTCCGGAAGGGCGGCACAAAGCGTTAACGATGAGTTACGACGACGGCCGCTTCGCCGATCGGCGGCTGGTAGACATATTTAACCGGTATGGGCTTAAAGGATCTTTTCATATCAATTCCGGACTACTCGGAACGCCGGATAGGGTGGGGGCAGATGAGGTCAAAACGCTCTATGATGGTCATGAGGTGTCGGCGCATACGCTGACCCATCCGACGATCGCTCGCTGCCCGAACGAGCAAATCGTGCACGAAATCATGGAAGATCGGCGTCATCTGGAACGTATCGTGGGCTATGCGGTGCGAGGGATGTCGTATCCGAACGGCTCTTACAATCGCAGAATCAAAGAGATGCTGCCGGGTCTGGGCATAGAATATGCAAGAGTCGTTGCCGGTTCAGGGCATTTCGGAATGCCGGACGATTTTCTGGAATGGCAGCCGACATGCCATCATAATCGTGAGCTGATGAAGCATGCGGAAACCTTCGTCAGCTTGCACAAAAAGCAATACCTGTATCTGATGTACGTATGGGGCCACAGCTACGAATTCGATAATGATAACAATTGGGAGCTTATGGAACAGTTCGGCACCTATATGGGAGGCCATCCGGATATTTGGTATTGTACAAACATTGAGTTTGTTGATTACGCCAAGGCATTCGAAGGACTGAAGTTTGCAGCTGACTTGGATTTCGTCTACAACCCTTCAGCGTTAAGTGTTTGGTTGAACGTGGACGGAGAGATCGTCGAAGTGAAAGGCGGCAAGCAAATCAAGTTGTAATGAGAAGAGAGGAATGGAGGGATATCGGATGAACCAAGTGATGACAAAAGAACCTTTGCTCATCGGCATGCTGGATATACGGGCGGCAGGTCCACGCTGTAAAATGCTGCTCGGCGACTTAAACGGAGATGGCCGGATGGAGATGCTGCTCGTGCAGCCCGACAACCGCCAGGACGTTCGTTATATTCCCCATCAGGTGCAGTGCCTCACTGCGTTCGATCTGGAGGGGAATCTGCTCTGGCAGACGGGAAAGCCGGATCCAGGAGCAGGCAGTCAAGGCTCGGATTATCCCGCACAAATTGTCGATATCGACGGAGACGGCCGTTTGGAGGTGCTGTGTGTTATGGACAGCCGGCTCATCGTCATTAACGGGCACGACGGAAGCGTTAGGTCTTCCCATGAGCTCCCGGACCCTGAGGCGCACGACTGCATAATCATTGCGAATTTGACGGGCGGCCCGCATGGACGAGATTTCATTCTAAAGGATCGTTATCACCGCATGTGGGCAATGGACCGGAACTTCAATTTACTCTGGACGCACGAGGGCAACCCGGGCCATTTCCCTTGGGCATACGATTTGGATGGCGATGGATACGACGAAGTGATGGCCGGTTATACGCTGCTGGACCATGACGGCACGCCGTTATGGAGCTGCCGCGAATTGGACGATCACGCCGATTGCATTTGGATCGGTGATGTAAACGGCGACGGAGAGCCGGAGCTTGTGATCGGAGGCAGCGTTACGGTCATGTATGACCGTAACGGCACGGAATTATGGCGATACGAAGGCTCAGTCGAGTCACAACATATAGCGCTCGGGCGCTTCCGAAGCGACTTGCCGGGAACTCAAATTGCCGGATTGGATCGGCTCGTGAGAGAAGACGACGGCAAGGGCTTCATTGGCAAAGACGCCTTATTCCTGCTGGACAGCAGCGGACAAGAGGTGTGGAAAGAAGACCGCAAAACACCCGGCTGGCTTACGATTATCGAGCCCTTGAGCGGGTGGGCGGAAGGCGCCCCAGACTATATTTTGGCATACCGTCGCGGTGGGGGCATCTTCCCAACATTGTATGACGGTCATATGAACGCCGTCGTGGAGTTTCCTTCCGAGGGTTATGCCGTCCATGCCGACCTATGGGGCAGCGGTACGGAGCAAGTCATTATTTACAACAGCGAAACAGCGTCCATATATTCAAGCAAACCTGCGGATCTGAGCGAGCTCCCTTCAGGTATCCCACTGCCGCAGCCGAAACGCTTGTCCAACTCGACATTGTATCCGGGCGGGGAAGTTCCCATGTTCTAATTTGCAAGCTATTAGTATTAACGGCGACGATGAGGGGAAGGAGAACTTGTGTCGGACGACAACAACTTGATTACTTTGAAAGTCGCATGATATGCGGCTTTTTTGTTATAAGTATGTCCGGCAATACGGATACAGGGGAGGGGCGGCAAATTACACCGTTTCCGAAGCCGACCCCAGTTCCAGCATTGACGTTTCCATGGAAAATTACGAATAGAGTCGTAATGATGGTAGACGAAAAGCTTTTTCTAAACGGGTAGTTGAAAACATAAAATCCGTGTCAAAAGAAACGCTATTGACAATCCATCTACTACGTGTTACTTTATAGCTGTAGTAAGTAACACTTTATACCAGTGTTACAGAATAGCAATGGGTGCTTTGAGTGCTGTGTCCTTGAATTTTTATATACCGCATAGAAATCTACGGCTGCGAAATCACGCGGCGGCTGAACGCCCTCGGCTTCACAGATGTTGTGGAGGGAGCGGTGTACACCATCCTGATCCGGCTTACAAAAACAAGTTGGTGAAAATCACCAAGAAGCCTTCCAATATGGGACCGCCGCGAAAGTTTTTCGCGATCAACGACGTGGGGAGCGAGGTGCTGCGTAGGTTCTGGGAAAAATGGGAGTTTGTTTCATCAAAAATTAACGAGTTAAAGGAGAAAAAATAATGAATTTTTGGGAAAAAATCACCGGTAGCGACATGACTAAAGAAATGAAAAATTTTCAATCGCGAGCCCAAAAGCTGCCGGCTGATTATCAAGCGGCATGGGAAAAAATTAATGCCAATCTTTGGCCGCACTCCGATTTCACCGGTCGTAACCTCATGCCAATTCTTGACGGTGTACTTGGCCTGCTCGAAGAAACGGCGGCGGACGGTCAGAGTGTCCAAGAGGTTTTGGGTGATGATATCAAAGGGTTCTGTTCAGCGCTGGCCGGCGAGGAAGGGGCTAAGTCTTTTCGTGACAAGTGGCGTAAGCAGCTCAACAATAATATCGCTAAAAAATTAGGTAAATAGGAGGATAAAATGAGAATACAAGATATCATTGAAGGCAAAAGAGAGTGGCGAGCGCATGTGGCGCGTGTCAAAGCACTCCCGCAAGATTATCAGATTGTTTATAAAGAGATTCAAAAATATCTCTTTAAGGTCGGCCCTGTTGAGTTAACCAGCGGGACGGGTTTGCTCTCGGGAATTATCGATCTTTTTGAAGAGGGCGCGGCATTGGAAAAAGGCGTGCTCGAAGTGACAGGCAGTGACGTAGCGGCTTTTTGCGATGATCTAATCAAAGATTCAAAAACTTACGCTGACATCTATCAAGAATCTGTAGACCAAAAAGGTAACAAGGCATGAAAAAGGTTTCGGATAAAACGAAGTCGTGTAGAAAGTGAAAGTCAAGAAGTGTCAAATATGAGATTTAAAAAAGCGCGCCTTAGGCGCGCTAACCCAATGTTAAGGATGTTTGATCACTTAAAGTTGACGCCGTACGAATTTCGTTTTCCTTACCCAAAGTAACTTTTTCAACCCAATCTGGATCGATAATTAGTTCTCGTCCAACGGGTTACTAGACTGAAAATATAGTATTAGACCAACTGGAAATTATCGGAAGTGGTTGAAGCAAGAGAGAATACAAATTAATCATCTTGCTGCTAACAAGATTTTGAACAACAAATATTGGACAGAAACTGTATAGAATTGGTTTAACAGGGAATTTTAAAGTATCCGTATACCAAAGGAGCTGAAGCAGGGTATGATCCATCCCAAAGACGATTATGGGGTATTAGGTAATAAAATCGAAGTGGATTCGGATGTGAACGAAGATCGTAATCGAGAAGAGCAGTTGGATGACTCTTTTGAGGCCTGGTATGGGAATATCAACCACCAGGTGAAGCAAAAGCTGGATCTAACAAGCGTTCCACAGGACAGTGTATTTGATTCAGCCGTCGGCATGGATGAGGATCCATCTGAGGATTAAGAGCTCAACAACGATAAACAAGAGGCTGCAGGAATAATGCTCCTCCGTCAAAATTTATTTTTCACCATTATGTTCCCTCTATTTCCGAGAATGATATGAAATGCAGTGCTATAACAAAAATCTATTAACGACTGCAAACAAACCTCCAACCCTCTTATCAGAGGGCAGGAGGTTTGTTTGAGGTTTCATGCAGCGTAAACGCATAATAACGTAAATCAGATCGTGCAGACTTAACTTAGAGGTTACAGCTCCTTGGCATAATTCAAGCCTAAGTGATGAGCTTGGTTAAGCAGCATCTCATAATGCTTGGGATTAGAATCCAAAGTCTCGTATAAAAATTCAACCTTGGAATTGGATACACCGCAATAATCTGCAATTCCCACATTGAGCAGATGAGTCATCATTTCATCATAGTTACGCTTGTTCATCTGTTCTTTCGAAACACCCGCCAAACCAATCCACAAGATATGCTGATGATGAAGCTGGTTCGAACCGTACGCAAACCCATTGTTCCATACACGGTCAATATAACCTTTTAGCATGGCTGGCAAATGCCACCACCAAATTGGAAAAATAAATGCCAAGGCATCATGCTCCTTCATTCGCCTTATTTCCATTTCTACCTCAGGGGAAAAGGACTGTTTCTCAGCTGACCAATCCGGTTCATCTACTCCTTTTAAAACAGGATCAAAGCCAATCCCGTGTAAATCCAATATCTCATAGTCATGGCCAGCATCGGCAAGACCTTTTACGAAACGATCGGCAACCTTAAAGGTCAGGGAATCTTTTCTTGGGTGCGAAACAACGCTTAATACTCTCATACTTGTATCTTCACTGCCTTTCTCAACAGCTAAATTGTAGCCACGATCAATGGCTGATGCTATTATAAACAGTAATAAAATAACCTGGAAGTACGCACTTTCAAGTTCTATAGGATGATACGGGTGCCATAGAAACATGGAAGTGCCCTAGAGAATTACCTGAAAAACGGAATGAAATGAATCAATCTTAATGTTCCTAGCAAAAACACAGCCTTTTAACGGAGGAATAAGAGATGACTGAAAATAGGGAAAATAACGTTCAAAAGAAGTATAAAGTTGGGGTGGAGGCGGCATTAGAAGTAATGGGGGGAAAGTGGAAGCCTTTAATCATCTATCATTTGATGACAGGGCGGAAACGGACGTCTGAGCTTCGACGGTTAATGCCCGGCATTACGCAAAAAATGCTGACCACCCAACTAAGAGGCCTGGAAAAGGATGAGATTGTTGCACGAAAGGTTTATAAAGAGATTCCACCTAAGGTGGAGTATGAGTTAACGGCTTACGGCTGGGGATTAAAGCCCGCGCTAGACCATTTATGCTATTGGGGAGAGGATCACCTGGAAAAGGTTTATGGTGACAAATCCAAGGTTTTGGAAGAGTTTTAGAAAGTCGCTATATTAGCGGCTTTTTTTGTTTTCTCGCCGTAATGATACGAAGATGGTGCGATTACGGATTAGACCCTATATTTCTCCTTATTGTGACTTGCCACCGCACAATAAGTTTATTCCCCCCATAAACGACGACCACTTTTTCGGAGACATGTCTTTGATCAAGCCTATGCGACATGCTCACGGCGGGAAGAGTTTCATTCTTGGTACCGAACAAGCGAGACGGATGGAAGCTAAAAGGCCTAACACCAAGCTGATCGTGTTCGAAGAATGCGGCCACGGCGTCCACTCCGACGATTTAAACGGTTATTATCAGGCGGTTAATGATTTTTTAATGGAACAAAAATAAGGGATATGACGATGTTCTGTATGGTTGAAGATTTTATAGCTGAATGGGAGAACGAAGCCGCATAATTAGATCAGTATGTTCAACTCATTTTGCATGGTATAAACAGGGTGCGTATGACATTAGATGTCTAGAAGAGAAACGGAAGGGAAGGGAAGGGGAAAAAGATAACTCTAATGGCTTTCTACGAAAATTCATTAGTTGGTTGTTGGCCATTTGTGCTAATGTCTAGACAAGAACCGAGCAACAAAGAGCAGCGCCGTCTTTATGCAGGAAACTATGAAAATAACTAACATTACGGTGTATGAAAGGAATGGAGGGTTATCCGTTGTCGCTTACGCTACCCGCACTTCATGTCATGGGGGATATCACCGTCAACAAGGGATCCGTTCTGGGGATGCGAACGATCGATGATTTCGAATTGGTATTCTTTCCGACGGGGTCCCGGACCGTTTATGAAAACGACCGGGGTGAGTTTCTGCTGGATCGCCCCGGCATAATATTCACTTGTCCCGGGGAGCCGCATAGGTACCGGTTTGATCCGTTCGTTCCCACCAGGCATTTATATGTCCACTTCGAATACGCAGCATTCCGGGAAACCTTCCGCGAACAGGGCAATAGCCGAGGGGAATGTCAGGACTGGTCGGTGATTGCCGGGGGAAGTCTTGTTCCCTCACTGTTGAAACAAATGCTCAAGATCGTGCATGTAAAACCCGGCGGCTGGCAGAGAAGAGGAGCTATCTTGCTACTGAGCGTCCTAGAGGAATGGCGGGCGATCGATGAAGACGATTCGCGCTCTTCCTCGACCCTGCCTGCCCCGATTATCAAGGCATTGGATTATTTGGAACAACATCTTCACCGCCAGATTACCATTGAAGAAATTGCTGCCAGTTCAGGCTGGACTCATGAGCACTTTACCCGGATGTTTGTCCGCTGGATTGGAATCCCTCCCCAGAAGGCGCTGCTGGAACGCCGTCTACGGAGAGCGGAACAGCTATTAATCCAAGCGGAGCGAACGATCAAACAAATCGCTTACGATGTCGGATTTGCCGATGAGCACTACTTCTCCCGCATGTTCAAACGTACCCGGGGTGTTACTGCACTTGAATTCCGCGATCGCTATGCGGATCCGTTATTTCGTCATTTGGCCATGATCGAAGAGGAGGAGTCCGCTTATCCCCTGAACCGGCATTTTGTCGCTCTGAATCAGGAGCGGACATGATAACGGATATCAAATCCGTCCACTGTTTTCCGTGTCCTCCCCATTGAGAACGTTTTCGGAATCCTTCAAACTTAAGGTAATCAATGGATGTGGAGGGATCAATATGGGGCAGACTTATGTACCTAAGGTCAAACTAAGAGAAGGCCGTTTTTATGTAACGGTAGAGCAATACAAGCACTACCACCGAGATGGTTTCCTCATTGTTGAAGGACTGTTGGATCCGAAAGAAACAGAACAATATGCAGCGTGGGCAGAGAGACTGCGTATTGAAAATGAGGGGAAACGTGAACAGGCATCTAAGGAAGATAAGGACCCTCTCAAATCGGAGTTTGCCGAGAAGACGAGGGTTCATATGATCTCCCGCGTCCATCCGGAAGGGGAGCAGCTGATGCTTCATCCCCGGATTCTGGATGTGCTTGAGGCACTTATTGGGCCCGACGTATATGCTTTGCAATCGATGATGTTCTTTAATCCGCCGGGAAAGGGCGGGCAAGGTTGGCATCAGGATGCTTATTACATCAAGACCCACCCCGACACGCTAATCGGGGCATGGATTGCCCTGGAGGATGCCGATGAAGAGAATGGGTGTTTGTGGGTCGTCCCCGGTTCCAATCACGAGCCGATCTACCCACCGCCAGGGGATAACAGCGGCAGTATTCATGCTAAAGAAGCCTTTACCGATCTCCACTCCGTTGAGAATGTCAGTCATCTGGACGATGAGGTCAACACGCTATCCAAAGTGGTGTCAAAATATCCGGCTCCGATTCCTGTGCGAATGAAGCCTGGGGATGTGCTATTCTTTGATTCCCATTTGTTCCACCGTTCATATCGGAACCGAACGAAGGACCGTTATCGCCGCTCCTATGTGTGCCATTATTGTAACGCGCGGTCGTTCGTTCCGTGGGACCATGACGGTTATGAGGGCGAAAGCGGGAACTACCGCCAGATTTTGGCGCGAGGCCGGACGCATCTTGCTTATGCGGAACCGATATTCAATACCCCGGTGGATATTACGCAGCACGATGAGATTCCCGAATCATCCAGCGTGACGTTGATGGGAATGGATGACGGTATGATGATGCCAGTCGTACAGGAGAAAAAAGAACAGGACTAGAGGTAGAAATTTAAAAGCCCACCAAACCATTTCTCTATACCTGTGTATGATATAGTCAAGAACTTGATCTCATCTCCACGGATAGTAGGGCGGAGGTGAGTACTGCATTCGTTAATGTCTTGTAGCTTTTTACTTTCAATATTGACTTGATTGTATAGCTACCGTTATGTTAATTTTAGGTAATGCACTTACTTAAAAGTAAGGGGATGATTTATCAATGATTCATCAGCGTGAATGTCCAGTTGAGACACTCATTCATGTTTTAGGTGGCAAATGGAAGCCAATGATTTTATGGCATCTGATTGAATCCAAAAAGCGATTTAACGATCTGGAAAAGCTTATACCTGATGTTTCACAAAAAATGCTTTCACAACATCTCCGAGATTTGGAACAAGAAGGCATAGTCGATCGAACGGTCTACCCGACTGTCCCTCCAAAAGTAGAATATTCTCTTAGTGAATACGGCAGAACCTTGATTCCTGTAGCAGAAGTCATGTGTGCTTGGGGAGAAAATCATAATAAGCGGAAATATCAAGAGTCAGCGTCATAAAGCTGGTTCAATGAACTTGTACACGAATTCAATCAACTCAAAACAAAAGCTGCCACGGGATTCCGGGCAGCTTTTGTTTGCCTGCAGTCGCACTTCTGATCTGAATTGATTATCGGGTTTGAGTTCAAAAAAATCCTCCTTATAGTGTGGGATTGTCGCCAATCTGTCTTTAGAATATTCCCGACGTCCCGACGTCCCGACCTCCCGAGCTCTTGCGTATTCTTAGGGCATCCCTTTCCGTCATGCTTACTTTTAAGTAAGCACCCTACTTTAAAGTGGGTTCTTAACATCATTTTGAAGCGATGCTAAGCTTGAGTTAACCAAATATTAGGGGCCATGAATGAGGAGGAAAGAACAATGAACATTATTGTTTTCGGAGCGACGGGGAATACAGGGAAAAGAGTGATGGTACAAGGGATAAAAATGGGGCATGAAATGACCGCCTATGTGCGAAATGCTGAGAAGCTTTATGATCAGCTAGGTGAGCATTCCGCAAAGCATGTGAAGGTGATCGTGGACGATATGATGGACCCGGTTAGCGTCGGTGAGGCGCTCGCGCATCAAAACGCCGCTATTATTGCAGCCGGCCATGCGGGCCAGGGAGAAGAGTTTGTTCGTATCGTCGATACCATTATAAGCCAATGTGAATTAGAGCCTAGTTTCTCTGGGCGGGTATGGATGATGGGAGGAGCGGGACTGCTGGATATTCCATATACCGATCTAATCGGAAATCATTTACCCGGCTTCCCGCCTGAGTATAAAAATCACAATCGGAATTACGAAAGGCTGCAACAGACTGGGCTCGATTGGTCCGTTATGTGTCCGGGGACCATGATGGATTCGAGTGAGCAATCAGAGCCGGTTCATCTGCATGTAACAACGGAAACCTTGCCTGTTCCGATACCGGAGGCGATCAAGGAATATTCCGAGGCAGATATCGCCGGTCACTTGTTCAGCCGATTTCAAGAGCTGAATGTTACTTATGACGATGTCGCAAGATGTATGCTGGACCATATTGAGCTCGGGGGAGCGTTTAAAAGAAAAAGGGTCGGTCTAGCCTATCAAAACAATATTACGGTGCACTAAGAAGAAGGGGGAGCATAGGTTTGTTTGGATTACTGCTCGTTTTGCATATATTGGCTTCGATTGCCATCATTGGCCCGGCTTTCGTGATGCCCATCATTCGTAGATTCGCTAGAACCGTCGGCCAGCTGCACTTTACTTTTGGTATAACGACCAAGCTTGCCATCATGCCTAAAATTGGCGGAATTGGACTTATTGTAACCGGGGTTTGGCTTATGATCATAACCAAGATGGGGTTATCCCAAATGTGGCTGAATGTATCCATCCTATTATCGCTGCTCATGATCGTCCTCATCGACGGATGGATCGAACCGCGTATGAAAAAGGTCATAGAGATCATATCGGAAAGTCAAGATCAGGGTAATGAAATACCCGCCGAGTTCGGACTGCTCATAAAAAAGATCATACCCATCGAGACGGCAGCGCAGCTGCTGATGATTGCCATATTGGTGCTTATGGTCGTTAAGCCATTTTAAAAAAAGCCGATGGGAGCGTCTTAACTCACTTTTAGGCCAGATGTTTTTTTGGTGATATAATTAGGAAAATGCTGGGGTAAGAAATAAGGCGGCGATTGAAATAGGATTTTAAAAGCGGGTTATGGTCTTGACCATCATGGTTTTATTGTAAGCGATGTTAGCAAAGATAAAATTGATGATGTATATGTGGCGGGAATTCTAGTTAAATAAGGATTATACTACAAAATAAAACTTCTGGATCATGGAGGTTTTATTTTTTTTGTTACGCGCTGAGGAGATAATAAATGAATATATCTAAAGTCGACCTTTCATCGGTTTCTTTTTTTCAAATATGATGATGATGTGTTAAGGTCTTCTTTCGATCAGCGGAAGATGTACCCAAAGTCGGGATAAAAGTTCTTGACTATGACGTTAGGTCATAGTGCATAATTTCTCAATGAATCCATAACTAGGAGTGAGAGAAATGAAGATTAAATCACTGCGATCAGATCATATTTATCAAAAAGTGGCCCAAGCTTCGCCCGAGGAAAAGCTTGAATTGTTCAGAAACGAAATGATGGCTCCCTTTAAGAAACAATGGCAAATTCAACAGATCCCTTTTAAAGCCGAAGAGGCCAACGGTTTTGACGTTATTACGTTCAATAGTATGATGCATCGATCTCCTGATCAAATTACCTCTCAGATTTCGGCAGAGATCGAGCTGATATCGTCCGAATCATTTTGGTTAGCGTGCGAGCATGCTGTAAAGAAAAGCCTACATCTATTTGTAGAGCATGAAATTAACCTCCCCGTTTCCGAATATTTGTTTACCATTCAACTAGGAAATCCGGAAAGCCGTGCCTTAACCATAAACGAAGGATATAGCGGTTTTGGGGGCATTCCCGGGTTTATTTGGGGTACAATCTTGCCAAATGAGTACACGATTCCTCGAATGAAGGCTGCCCTGGCGCACGAATGCAACCATAATGTGCGATATCAATTTATTCAGTGGGATCACACCGTTAACTTGGGCGAGCTCATTGTAAGTGAAGGCTTGGCCGAAAACTATGCTACGTTCATGTTTGGAGAAGAATTGCTCGGTCCTTGGGTAACGAAAACAAACGCAGAAACGCTTAACAGGCGCATAAAGCCAGTGCTTAGAGAGCATCTGCAATTAACAGGGTTCGATCAAATTGCTCCGTATCTTTACGGTGACGAGATCGCAAAACTTCAAAATTCAAAACCCGTCAACATGCCTTATAGTGCCGGATACGCTTGCGGATATCATTTAATCCAATATTATTTACGAAAAACAGGGAAAACGATTTTCGAGGCTACGATAACGCCTGCCGCTCAAATACTAGACGAAGTAGAAGAGTATTGGAATGAAGAAACCATTATTAGCAGTTAAAGATATCGTCCAGATTACCGGCATTACCGCTCGCACCCTGCATTATTACGACCGTATTCATTTGTTCAAACCGACACACCTGACGGAAAAAGGGTATCGCCTATATGAACGAAGCAGTTTGGAAAAACTTCAGACCATTTTATTCTTAAAGGAACTGGATTTTTCCTTGAAAGAAATTGCGGACATTTTAAAACTGACCCGACAAGAACAAAAACAAATAGTAAAGAATCAGAGACAAACCTTACAATCAAGAAAACAAAGAATAGAAACCATCATGGTCGCTCTCGAGGAATATGTTTCGGGTAATGATATTAGTCATTTGCAAATCTTCAACAATTCTTCCGTTCTGCCATTGAAAGAACAATATGCAAATGAAGCCAAATTCATTTATGGTGAAACAGAGGCGTATCAAAAGTTTAATGAAACGTTGGATACAATATCACTCGATGAAAAAGAGGAACGTTTTCGGTCCATGGAAGGAATATTCAAACAAATCGCGTCTTTAGTCGATCAGGATCCTTCTTCCGATGAAGTTCAGCGATTAATCGAGGAGTGGAAAAAAAATCTAATGCAATTCATGACTTGCGACGCAGAATTACTGACTTGCATGGCTAATACCTACAAATTCGATACACGTTTCAGAAACTATTTTAATCAATATAGCCATGAGGATTTCGCAGATTTTCTGTACAGTGCAATTATGCATAATATCAATCGGTAATAACCCATTAAAGTCGCTATTTTAGCGGCTTTTTTGTTTTATCGGTACAAATTTCTTCTGCCGATTGCCGAAAAACTTTGTTCATGCTCCGTTCATATTGCATTCATTGAGAGGACATCTTGGTTGGCTAGACTTGTATGAGTGGACCACAAGGCCATTGTACAGATAACAATAACAAGAGGAGCTGAAGAGTTTGACACAAGCAGCAAGAAAGGAAGTAAGGTATAGTACAAAAACAAAGAGAGTACTACATATATTGCTTAAAGTAATCGTCGCAGTAGTTATAGCCATCCTACTTTTTATCGCAATCGTCTATACCGTAAATAAAATCAGCGGTCTTACAGAACAAAAAAGAATGGAACAATACGGTCAGCATGTATCCGTAGATGGAAAACAGATGAATGTTTTCATTCAAGGTCAAGGTGAAGAAACCATAGTGATTCTTCCTGGTTATGGAACAGCAGCACCTGCACTTGATTTTAAGCCACTTCTATCAGAGTTAATCCCTTATTATAAAGTCGTCGTGATTGAACCTTTTGGTTACGGTTTGAGCGATCAAACCCAGAAGGAGCGCAGTACAGAAAATATCGTAAGCGAAATTCATGAAGCGTTACAAAGTCTCCATATCAATCGTTATATTCTTATGGGTCATTCTATATCGGGGATCTATAGTCTGGATTATGTGAACCAATATCCAAACGAAGTGAGAGCGTTTATCGGGCTGGATAGCAGTGTTCCCACGCTGAGTGAACAAAAGATTGATTCGTCAGACACAGAACCGGTTAAATGGTTCCGCAACTTGGGCTTCGCCCGTTTACAATTGAAACTAAGCGCTGACCCTTATGAAGGACTGCCGTATGATCAACAAACCAAAGAACAATTGAACATGTTGATACGCAAAAACATGTATAACAGCACTCAATTAAATGAGGCGGTGAGCATGTATTCCAACTTTGAAGCAGCAGAGCAGCTTACTTTTCCTACCAACTTACCAGTCCTTTTCTTTGTCCAAGCGAATCACCCTGTGACGGACCGATGGATCCCCGAACATGAGAAGCAAATAGAGGAGTCTGTACATGGAGAAATGGTCTTGTTGGACGCGGGACATTATTTATATCGTTCCCATCCAAAAGAAATCTCTGAAAAAATAAGGGATTTTACAGGTGGAATAAAATAATTATATAACAATTCTTAGTTGATGATGTCGTGAGAAAGAATATATAAGTCGCTAAAACACGAGTCAACAGAGGCTCCACCTTTCCCGTTAAGAAAACGAAATCTTCTATACGTTCAGAAGAGGGGGCCGGCGAATCCGTTCAAACGTGCGATGACGCCGATTTGACCGACATGATACGACTCATGATCAAAAACATGATGGAAAATCCATCGCAGCGTCGGCGGTGAAGGCGGTTCCCAACCGTCTGAAAAACGAGGTAGCTGTACTGCAGGCTCATGTTCATCGTACTCCATAGAGTTGAGTTTAAGGTCTGTATGCTCCCGAATGTCGATATATGCCTGCAAAATTTGCTGAGGGTGATCCAAGACTCGTTGCAGGCGTTGCTTTTCCTTAAGAACGATCACGTTAATCCATTCGTCTTCGCTGCGAGCGATGTGCTCAATGATCCAAGCGATGGAATTCGGGTGATCCGGATGCAATGCATACCACTGTACTTCAGTCAATTGATTTAAATAAGGGATCAATATCTTACTTGCATCATTTCGATAAGGAAAAAAGGCAGCGAGTTTCATGAATTCCTCCTAGAAATATAGATTAGGCACAGGTACTTACAACCAAATGTCATTGTAACTTATTTTTAGAGTTATGACGTTCTGATTGGCGACGCAATTTTGAAGGTCTTGAACAGTAATTGTATCATAAGAAGCTTCAACTAACGGGGACATTTAAAGACTGACATTATGCTGTCAGTGTTACAATCCTATAATTGAGGTGATTTTTTTAACGAGTGGAGGAGTCAGGAATAATCCCCCTTAACAAAGGTGACACGGTTTCAGCTTCCGGCAGAGGGTGGGGAACGTGAATGGGATTGTTACGGCAACATTTTGGGTTGGGGCACTGCAGATCTTTATGCGATAAACGGAGGATAACAGGATTATATCGCGAATCATGGTAGGAGTAACAAAGTTGATTATTTCAGGAGGCGGCGACATGTTGAAACTATTCGAGTATAACTGGCAAGTTCGCAATGACTGGTTTGACTGGTGCGAAACGGTGAGCGAGGAAGAGCTGTTGAAAAGGCGCACCGGCGGCATAGGAAGCATTCTTTACACACTATATCATATCGTGACAGTCGAATATGCCTGGTTGTGCGGGGATTTGCAAGGGAGAGAGCTGAATATCCCTTCGTTCGAAGATTGTGCCAGCGTGCAAGGATTACGAGATTATTCGGCCCGAAGCCATGCGGAAATTGCACCTTTCGTCTACGCTTGGAATGGTAGCTTGGAAGACCATGTCATGTTTGATACAAACCAAGACGGGGAGCAGGAAAGCTTTAGATTCGGTGAAGTGATGCGGCACGTGATCGCCCACGAAATTCACCATATCGGTCAATTGTCTATATGGTCACGAGAAATCGGAAAGAAGCCGGTTTCTGCAAACTTGATTTACAGAGGATTATTCGATTTTAAAGAATAAAACCATCTTTTAGATGAGTATCTCATGTTTATCATTATCGGAAGTAGTTCAGTTAACTGTAAAGGCTGCTCTTGTGAGTAGTCTTTTTTTGTTTAGTTACTCCCTAATTTATGGGAATATGATATTCTTAAGAGAAACTATGACAGGGGAGAGAGCAGGATGTCGGACCATGATGAACTAGCAGAGCATAGGCGCAAAAATTTAAAGCTCATTCATTTCAGCAAAGAGGATCAATCGCTTGTCGAGTCAGAGAAACCAAAGGAGACGTTTGCCGACGTCGGAGGCCTGGAAGAGGTTAAGAAAAAAATCAGAATGAATTTTATACTGCCTCTGAAGCAGCCGGAAGTATTTGCCGCATACGGTAAACAAGCTGGAGGGAGCTTGCTCTTGTTTGGGCCTCCCGGATGCGGCAAAACATTTTTGGCACGTGCGGTGGCAGGCGAGATCGATGCTAATTTTCTTCATGTCGAGCTTCAGTCTATTCTTTCCATGTATGCTGGCCAGAGCGAGCATAACTTACACGATATATTCGAAAAAGCGCGGGAAAGCAAGCCGTGCGTTATTTTCATTGATGAAATCGACGCGCTCGGAGGCAGCCGTCATCAAATGCGCCAGCATCATGACCGCATGCTTGTTAACCAATTATTGCTGGAGCTTGACGGTCTGCAGGCGGAGAACGATAACGTGTTTGTCATCGGGGCAACCAATACGCCTTGGTACCTTGATTCCGCATTGAGACGTCCCGGGCGCTTTAACCATCTTGTTTTTGTACCGCCGCCTGAAGAGGCAGAGCGGCAAATCATTCTGGAACTAAAGCTATCCGGCAAGCCGCTGGGTTCGCTGAACCTGTCCAAGATTGCCGCAGAGACGAAGCTTTATTCCGGTGCCGATTTAGAGCAGCTAGTCAAGGATGCCGTAGAATCAGCCATGGAGCGAACCTTTGAGAAGGGTGAGATCCAGCCTATTACTCAGGACGATTTAAAGAAATCGGCAAAAGGCCGCAAGGCAACGACGCTGGATTGGTTTGCTACAGCAAAGAATTATGCGACATTCAGTGATGTAAACCGTGATTATCAAATCGTGTTGGATTACATTAAGAAGCATGGTGTCAAGTCATAATTGTATAAGGGGGGATAGCGCAGGTGGAGAACATACATAATTATGCCGCTTATGCTAAGGCGCAGCAGCTTATCGAATGGAGGCGGTATAAAGAAGCATTAAAGGAAGCTGAGCAGCTAATAAGACAGGAACCGGAGGACCCGGATGTCTTTGCGCTAATCTCGAAGATTCACCTATTTATGAACGAATATGACAAAGCACTGCATTGGTCGAACCAGGCGCTTAGCCGGGAGCCGCAGCAGGAGCTGGCCTGGTATGTGCGGGTCAGCGTTTACTACACTACGGATAAGGATCGGGCTTTCGAAGAAGCTCTGCAGGAAGCCTTACGAATCGATCCCTATGAGCCTTATTATTATTATCTACAAGCAAATATGTTGAACAAGAAGGGCAAACCAAACCAAGCGAAGACGGCACTTTCGCATGCACTTGAACTGCGTCCGGAATCACCATTATATTTGGCTGTGTTAAGCTATACGGAAGCGTTGCTGAGAAACTATGAGGATTCTGCTAGGTTGGAAAGACTCGCCCTCAAAAACAATATGGAATCGTCAGAAGTATATTTATTTCTCGGCTTGGCGGCTGGCCAGCGTGGGGAATACAAGCTGAAAGAGACGTATATGCGGAATGCCGTTCGCTTAGATCCAGAAGACAAACAGTACCAGGATGAATTTCTAGAGGCGCTTCAGCATAACGAAATGTTATTTAAAATATTTTTGTGGCCAGGCAAATTTTTGAGAAAAATGAAGAATTGGCAGATTCTGCTTTCCTGGGCTGTGGCCGTGCTAATATTTAGGCCTTTGCTAATCCTGTTCATCGTGTTGTATGTGCTCTCGCATTGGGTAACCAAAGCCATCGTGCACGTCAAAGTCTTTGGGTGGAGACGCAGAGGAGTATAGGAATGGTATACCCGAGTCTTGGATTTCGAGAACCTGGGATGTCCTTTAACCTAACGGGATCGTTAGTTCAATAAAACAGCGACAGTCTAGGACATTATTTCTCGTCCTTAGCTGTCGCTGTTTCAATTTATAGACTCATTTCGAATAGCCGCGTGGGAAAAAGTTTTCCAGACGAATACAAAGGCCACATCGTACAATCCTAATCCCTGAATACTTCTGCTCCCATGTCGAACTATTCTTTTTTAACCATTCATTAAAAAAGAATGATGATCTTTTGTCGGCCCGTACCCTCCAATCGCTTCAACATCGAAGCGGTTATCATCTTCAAATCTTTTTTTGTATATCTGTGCCTTCCCGGAAGCGTTTTGTAATTCGTATAATATTTATCGCCAATCTGTTCAATGGTCAAAATTTTTGTTACGTCCCGATTCTTTATTGCATTCAAATAGTGCCTCTCTTTCTCAAGCGGAATATAGTTTATACTTCCATTTCTATTTTGTAACAATATCAATTCTTTAACTACCCCGTTATGATCCACCCGAAAATGAACTCTGCCAATTTCCTGCATGCATCCAACACTTCCTTTCTAGCGGTTAAAACAGTATATGATTTCATAATCGTATTGGAATGAGTTAAAGGTCCAAGTCCCCTCAATTTGGACAGAAGCGATCCGACAAGCTGCCTAATCATCTCCACGGATGCCAAATACAATAAAATTCGCATGTCGAACCCCAGTTTGACAAACGGGAGCCAAAGTCCCTCTAGTAACCTTAAATAAGGGGGGGGGGGGTAAATAAGGTTATGAAAAGTTCATAGATTCGGAATCCGATCATAATCCTTCTTCCATAAAATGGGCTGGATCGGTAGGAAGTAGGCCCATACGGCTCCGCATATGCCACATACAATGTTTTGGTACGAATGATTGCAAAGGGGATGATATTCTGGGCTCCAAATATCGTCCGGTGATTGCCGTCACGGGTAGCGCCGGAAAAACGACGACCAAGGAAATGATCGCATCGATTTTGGAAAGAAAATGGAAAGTCTATAAAACCAAAGATAATATGAATCTCCCCGCTTACATTGATAAGCAAAGTAAAGAAATTTCGTCCAAGCATAGAGCAGTCGTCCTGGAGTACGGGATGTCAAAGGCGGGCCATATCCGAAAAAGCTGTCAGCTGATTAAACCGAACATCGGTGTCGTCACCATGGTAGGAGCCGCGCATATCGGCAATTTCGGGGGAAGCATCAGAAGAGTGGCCCAAGCAAAATCGGAGCTTATCAGAGGCATGAATCAATCCGGAATGCTGTTTCTCAATGCGGATGACCGAAATTCGAGGTATTTGACCACCAAAGATTTTCGAGGAAAGGTATTCACGGTTTCGCTTTATCAAAAAGCGGAGTACCGGGCGAGTCGGATCGCCTTCACGGAAACCGGGATGTCGTTCAGTGTTGAAATTAACCGAAAACAGATCCGCTTCCACATCCCTGCATTCGGCAAGCATAATATCTACAATGCGCTTTTTGCCATTGGGGTTGCACGGCAGCTCGGCATTTCGGTCGACACGATAAGAAAAGGGCTGGAGAGCTATCAAAAGCCGGACCGGCGGCTAGTCGTCTACCGGCTTAGAAAAGATGTCAAAGTGATCGACGACACCTTCAGCGCCAATCCGCAAGCAGCGCAGGCGGCGGTCGATGTCCTGGCACAGATCGGCAAGGGGAAACGGATCTTCGTTCTGGGAGATATGCTGGAACTCGGACGTTACTCCGAGAAGGGGCACCAAATCGTTGGAGCTTATGCGGCAAGGAATAAGGTCCATCATCTTCTAACCTACGGCAGAGCCTCCCGACATGCTCGAAACGCAGCTGTAAGTTCAGGGTTATCGTCCGTCCATGCCAGACATTTTAACGACAGGAGAGCGCTGCACGCGGCTTTGTACAGATTGACTACACCGAGCACAACGATTCTTGTCAAAGGCTCGCATAAAATGAGAATGAACCAAACTGTAAAGTACATTAGTAATGAGGTAGGGAGCAGAAACCGGACAGATACAAGAAGACGGGCAGAAAGAAAAAATGAAGCAGGAAAGAAGCGATAAAAGGGCAGACTGTGTAAGCCGTAAGCTCCCGAATACAAGAATATAAACTAACGGGAAACGATAGTTCATAAAAACAAAAAGGCAGCCGAACAAAGTGATCGGCTGCCTTTCTAAAACGAACTATCACTGGCTCTAATCCATCAAGCTATAACATCTCATAACAACATATTATAAAGGGGTTTGCCTTGCCGCATCGAAGCAAGCCTGAGTCGATAAAGGCGAGCTGCACCCAATTGGGCTCGCGTGTGCGAATGGCGTGAAAACTGGCGATAAAGAGAAATTTAGAATTTTACGTTACGATTCCGACTGAAATGAAAATATTGCGTTATGTTAGAATTACAGGGTAAGAGGAAGTTGATAATATGGCGGACACTGTTTAGTTTCGTATCTTAGATGTAGCAAACATGGAAGATTTATCGTTTGTACAAAAAGCAGCACAGTCCTCATGCCAATATTGAAAAAGCCGTCGGCAATGCCCGATACGATAAAATGTTCTACGCCTTAGATCTACGACAATCCAGAAACGAGCGCGATGAACGGGCAGATTATTTTACATAGAAGTCATAATTTATTTGCATAGGTGTGTAGTCCACCATCAAATATTAATCGTATGGAAAAGAGTCTAGATAAACAATATACTAGCTATAAAGTTAAAGGTTGAGGTGAATATCAAATGGATGAAGTTGATGAAACAAAACAAATTGTATTACAAATGGGCGGTGCCTTGAAAAAGTATAGAAAAGAAAAAAACATGAGTTTAGACGATTTAGCGGAAATTACGGGCGTAAGCAAACTTACACTGGGGAATATCGAACGTGGCGATACAAATCCAACTTTGGCAATTATATGGAAAATTTCAAAAGGCATATCTTTACCGCTATTGGCTTTGTTCAAATCAGAAAACCCTGTTAGTTTGTATCGAGCAGGCGAAGGGCTACGGTTTTCTAATGATCAAAAGAATTGGATCATTGAGCCAGTCTTTAAAAGCAACGATATTGAAATGTGTCGGGCTTACTTACAGCCAAATAGCTCGTATCACCCTGAAGGTCATCATGTGAATACAACTGAAATTGCGACAGTAATGACGGGCTCCATTGAAATTCAAATCAATGGAGAGATTTACACATTGAATCAATATGATACGATCAGTTTTCGTGCAGATTGTCCTCACTCTTATACCAACCATACGGATAGCGAAACAGTGCTCCATATATCCTTACAGTATGGTTTCTAAAAGTTGATAAATTCTACTTATTAAATACAACTCCGAATTCATGGTGGGAATTCAGAGTTGTATTTTTGTTGTTTAGATGAGATAAGGTATATTATAAAATATTACTTGTTAATTTAAATATATTATAATATACTTTTGTTGTTCGCGCGGATGTTAATATCATATAGAAAAAAATAATGTGTATGAATTCAGGAAGGAGAAATGAAGAGATGCCGAAAAAACAAAATAAAAAATCCGTGCCATCCTCTGTAGGGCTAATCATTCTCGGCATTATTGTTATTGCAGCTAATTTACGTACTCCCTTAACCTCAGTTGGTCCTTTAGTGAGCCTTATAAGGGATGACGTTCATATTACAAATACATTAGCAGGCCTGATCACAACGGTACCCTTGCTTGCCTTTTCTTTATTATCGCCTCTAGTCCCAAAATTAGGACGAAGGTATGGGGTTGAGCGTATCATTTTGATTGCCCTAATCTTTCTGACTGTTGGTATTGTAATACGATCTTTATCTGGCGCAGTTAATCTGTTTATTGGGACAGCAGTTCTTGGATTTGCAATTGCCGTTTGTAATGTATTATTGCCCAGTATAATCAAACGGGATTTCCCAAATAAAATTGGCTCCATGACAGGTGTTTACTCGATTTCAATGAATTTATGTGCAGCAATCGCATCGGGAATCAGTGTACCGCTAGCCGTGAACGCAGGGCTAAAATGGCAGGGAGCATTGGGAATGTGGGGGATTCTAAGCTTTGTATCGATCCTCTGTTGGTTGCCCCAATTAAGAAATCAAACGAAGCAAACAGCCACGACGAGTCAACAGATGGCCAGCAACGATGTGAATGTTTGGCGTTCCCCGCTTGCCTGGCAAGTAACCTTGTTTATGGGTATACAGTCCATGGTTTTCTATGTGTTGATCGCATGGTTGCCTGAAATTTTAAAGGAGCAAGGAATTGACTCCAGCCAATCAGGATGGTACCTCTCGATCATGCAGTTAGCTATGCTTCCATTTACCTTTATTGTTCCCGTTATTGCTGGGCGCATGTCTAGCCAACGTTTGTTAGTGGTCATCACAACCATTTTGTTTTTGACGGGAACGCTCGGACTTCTTTATGGAAGCTCCAATATCATTCTGTTGTGGATCATCATACTCGGAATTGGTGGAGGCTTCGCCTTTAGTTTGTCCATGATGTTTTTCGGGTTACGTACTGAAAATGCGCATCAAGCAGCGGAACTGTCTGGCATGGCGCAATCGATCGGATATCTGCTTGCCGCAATTGGTCCTGCCCTTATAGGATATCTGCATGATGCAACAAATAGTTGGAACCTGCCACTTTTCATTCTGCTTGGCGCTTCGGTCTCACTCTTTTTAGTCGGCATAGGAGCAGCAAGAAACCGTTTTGTAGGTAGCCGAAATCATTACGAGTTGCCTCGGAAAGGATGATAAATATGTTTGACAAAATTATGGTGGCCATTGATAAAGCTGAAATAACGAACAAACTCCTCGATGCAACCATTGAAATAGCACAAAACAAACAAACTCAAGTTACCTTAGTTAATGTCAGCCAGGAATATGTATCAAATGGCATGATATATGTACCAGAGAATTTCTTGGAGGAAATATTAAACGAAATGGAGAAAGCGAGTTTGGAACAGTTGCAACAAGCGAAATCTAAGTTAGAATCTGCGGGAATTAAACCGGAAATAGTTCATCTTAAGGGAGATCCTGCACATGAAATATTGAATTTTTCAAGGGATACCGAGCAGCAACTTATTATTATTGGGAGCCGTGGGCTAAGGGGCATAAAAGAAATGATGCTTGGAAGTGTCAGCCACAAGGTTTCACAGCTATCGAGTTGCCCAGTCCTCATTGTACATTAACTCCTTGGGGAACTGCAGAGATGACGAATAGTTATACTAACGGAGGGACGTTATAGTATGAAACATACAGCGGCATTCTAGGATATTTGTGTCCTACCATGCCGCTGTTTTTATCTCCCTTTAGCTGTTCAAATGCTGACGTTGAAGATGACAGGAGGGAGGGCCAGTCACTACACGGTGTTCCACAACGATCACCGCCATTCGGGCGCACTCGGCTACTCTTTAACCGAACCGAGCGTAATCCCGTGGATGAAGAAGCGCTGGAGGAACGGATAAACGATGAGGACGGGCAGCATCGCGATGAAGATCTTGGCGGCATCGAGTGTCCGGTTGGACAACTCAGACAAGCGACGGTACTGGTCCTCGGACATCGTCGATGGATCGACCGAGACGACGAGCTGCTGGATATACGTCTGGAGTGGATAGAATTGCTCACGGGACATGAAGATCAGACCGTACAAGAATTCATTCCAGTGATACACGATACTGAACAGCGAGACGGTCGCCAGCACCGGCACGGCCAGCGGGATGTAGATCTTGAACAGGATGTACCAGGGTCCCGCGCCGTCGACAAGGGCGGCTTCATCCAGCTCCTTGGGCAGGTTGCGGAAGAAGTTCATCGTGAGGATGACGTTGAAGACGAGTGTCTGCGCGCCTCCAACCAGGACAAGTGCCCAGATGCTGTTCAGCATGTTGAGCTCTTTGACCGTCAGATACAACGGGATCAGACCGCCGTTAAACAACATCGTGAAAATGAGAATCCACATGAACACATTGCGCCCCTTGAACTCTCTCGCTGTCCGCGAGAGCGGGTAAGACATAAGCACAACCGTGATAAAATTGAGCATAACCCCCAGCAGAACTCGCTGGGTCGAGGTCCAGAAGGACCGGAAGAACTGATTGTCATTGAGAATCTGGGCATATGCGTTAAGATTGAAATCGACCGGCCATAGCCAGACCTTACCGGCCGCAGCGGCAGAGTTGGAGCTAAGCGAAAGGGAGAACGTGTACCAGATCGGCAGGATGCATGACAAAGTAATGCCAATCAGGACTACAATCAGTATAATATCAGTCACTCGGTTGCCGAACGTCCGATCTCTGACCACGGTCAGCACCTCCTACTCTAGTTGGAATGGGATGAGTTTAAAAAGCTTTGCATCCGGATGAATTCTTAGAATATGCGATAGTTAACAAAACGGTATGCCAGATAATACGAGACGGATATCAGCAGGAAGCCCACAACGGACTTCAGCAGGCCGACGGCGGTCGCAAGTTCATATTGCAGGTTGAGCAAACCTGTTCGATAGACCCAGGTATCAATAATATCACCTGTAGAATAGACGAGCGGGTTGTACAGGTTGAAGATCTGGTCGAAACCCGCGTTAAGCACATTACCCAAGCTGAGTACCGTAAGCAATACGGCTGTCGTGCGAATCCCGGGCAGCGTGATATGCCAGAGACTTCTCCAGCGTCCCGCGCCATCGATGTTGGCGGCTTCGTACAGTGCCGGGTTAATTCCGGTCAGCGCCGCAAGATAGATAATGGTACCAAAACCGAATTCCTTCCAAACGTCACTGCCGACAACGAGGAACGGGAACAGCTGGGAATCGGCAAAGAACAGCTTGGGCTGGAATCCGAACAAAGCAGTCAATTGATTGACGGGGCCGTTGTAGGAGAACAGATCAAGTACAATGCCTCCCAGAATAACCCAGGATAAAAAGTGAGGCAGATAAACAATGGTCTGAATCCAACGTCTGAGAATCATCAGACGCAGCTCATTGAGCATGAGTGCAAACAGCAGAGGCGCAATCAGATTAGCGACAATCTTCATGGACGCGATGACAAGCGTATTGATAAAGACTTCCTGTGTATCCTTCAGCAATAACATATACTTGAAGTGCTCAAGCCCCGCCCAATCCGAGCCCAGTATACCTTTGCCAGGATTAAAATATTGGAACGAAATGACGATGCCGAACATCGGAACGATGCTGAAGACGAACAGCCATAGAAATCCCGGGATCAGCATCAGATAATAATGTTTGGCGAAACCTTTCATTCGCATGACAGCACTCCTTTCCCTGAATCCACATCGAATGTTCCAGAGCTCCTGTCAGGTGCCCGGAGCTCTGGCTATATGGTTCGTTATATGCCTTAAGATTTACTTTGCCAGCGCGTCCGCAACCTCCTGAGTAATCTGGTCCCCGCCTTGACGCTTCCAGTTCTCGACGAAGGAGTCGAATGTCTCCAGCGGAGCCGCACCCATGATGATGCGCAGGAAGGTCTCATCCTCTAACTTGCGCAGATTTACCCAACGGCTCTCCATTAACGGCGTCTGCTCATACAGAAGACTGGTTACCTCCTCAAACTCGGTATCAACCAGCGGCCTGCCGCCTACCATGATGGAGTACGCTCGAGTCCATGCTCCCCAGTTCCCTTCAGGGTTCCATGTTGAAAGATCCATAGAATCATAAGGCTCTTTTTTGATTGTCTTGATACTGGCGATGTCCGAAGGCAGCAGTTTGTAGGCTTTGTCATCCGCAAAATCCTCTGCGGTTTTATTGCCGGCCAGCACATCACGGAGGGCTTTGACTGTAAATTCAATTTCATCGGATGGAGCGTGTACCACGCGGAGCGGATAGTAACCGGGACCGCCTTTGCTCGGGTCAAAGGTGTTCTCTTGCTCGTTTTTAAACAAATTGTTAAGTAATTTCATAGGAACTTCTGGATGCTCGTAATCTTTCCGAACCACCACAAACTCAGTAGAAGGGGTAGCAGCATGTGGTCTAAATTCGCCATTTTCATTTAAAGGCAGAGCATAAGCTTGCCAGTTGGCTTCGGGATCATTTTTTACAGCATTGGTTAGCGGGCCGTAAGCCATCCACCATGGCGCGAAGAACATACCGGATTTTCCGGCGATAATGGGCTCATCCGCTTTGTTTCGAACACCCATCTCGGGATCGATCAGTCCCTTGGAATACAAATCTCTTAAACTAGCTAACGCCTCACGAGTCTCCGGCAGGATCGAGCCGTATACAGGGCTGCCATCCTCGCCCTCGAGCCAGTATCCAGGGAACGAGTCATGCGCGGAGAAAATGGCGTCAAAACCGTATAAATTGTTCTTGGACTCAAGGAAGTTCGCGTACAGCTTGCCACCACTCTCCGGTCCGGTGATCCCAATCGTATCGCGCTGACCGTTTCCATCTGGATCATCTTCGACGAAAGCACGGGCGACGGCCTCAAGCTCAGCCATCGTAGTTGGCGGTTCAAGGTTCAGCTTATCCAGCCAGTCTTGTCGAATCCACATGAGGTGAATGCCATCGGCATTGGCTTGCACACCCGGAAGGGCCATCATTTTACCATCGAATGTTACTGCATCCAAGGCAGCACCGTTGGTATTTTCAATGATTGTCTTTATATCCGGGGAAGCATATTGCTTATACACCTCAGTTAAATCGGCAATTTGGTCGGCTTCGACCATTTGGCGCAGCTCAACGGCATTGACGACCATAGCATCCGGCAAATCGTTACTTGCAATGGCGAGACTAATTCTCTGACGAAGGTTCTGGCCAGACGCAGCAAATTGATGATCGACGTCCACATTAAGCGCTTCCTTAATCTGACGAGTGTATTGATTGTCCAGCGGCGTGTCGCCAGGCGGCAATTCATTATCGGTGGGATCGATTTCAATACTGATGCTGATCTGGACAGGTTCTTCGTAGCGGCCAAATGGATCAGCGGGTTCGCTTGACTCCGCGCTTTTCTCCGGTGCAGCCGGCGTGTTATTCGTTGTATTGCTGCAAGCACCTAGTACGAGAAAAGAGGCCAGTATAAGCGCAAACATATTGGACTTGTTTTTCATAATTACACCCCTTCTTTCAGATTGAATGGAATTACTATCCTCATGGACCATTTAACTGTAACACAATGAAACCGCCTTCAAGGATAGAAGGTGGTTTCTAAATGAGGGGGTCATATGTACAAAAATTTACGGCTGTTCCGGGTGGTTGGACATTTCACCCACTAAGGAGCAGACATATGTCTACCCATGATTTTCATTTGAAGGATAACAGTTTAGGCACCTGATGTATTGAAATCTTTGCTCAATAATCATTCTTTATTTATGTTATATTCTAAAAAGAATTTTCACCTGTTTCTATTTATGCACGTCGTAGACCCTATCATTCAAAGAGAGGAGGAGCCCATTTCATAGGAGATTTTGAATGATCAGATAGAATGAGAGCCAGGACCCTGTCTCGCGATCCAAAATTTCCGGATTACCGTAAAACGGTGGAAGAGAAATTAGCGGCTATGCAATTCAGAAAAGTTACCTTCACAAGTGATTGGAAGCGGTTACGATTTGCCCGACATGACACCGTTTTTGCGGTAATGATGATGAGATTCAGGGCCCTGGGAAACAACATAGGGGGGCGCTCGAGTTTACAGACACTTTATTAAGTAATTGATGGGGATGAAACGATGAAACCGGAAAAGGATTGGAAATCCCGCCTGAAGCGATTGACCTTGAAAAATAGAATTCTTTTACTGTTCGCCGCAGCCACATTGATCCCTTTCATCTGCACCTGTTATCTTTCATACAACACCATTACATCCATTCTGAATACGAAGCTGCAATCCGGCATTCAAAGCAATTTAAAGCAGGTCAGATTGTCGCTTGAGAACACGCTGGACAATCTGAATCACGTTTCCCAACAACTGACCTTTAAGGGGAATGTCGGTAGGCAGCTTGAGATGTTTTTGATGGCGAAGCAGCCCTATGACCGGAGTTATCTGACGGATGAAATCAAAAATCAGCTGAATCTCATTACATTCACGAATCCCAATGTCGGATTAACGCTGTATTATTTACGCGACGATCAGACCACTCTTTTTGAGAATACAGGCATGAAACAACCATTCGATATCGATAACCTTCCAATCATAGCAGAGTATTATGGCATCACCTATTTTGGACCGCATATCAGTAATGATCGATTCAACAATCAATATGTGCTTTCCGCCTTGCGTAAGGTTGATTTGCCGGAGAGGGAAGATGCCTATGTCTACATTGAGTCCGGTTTCAAGCTGACGCAGAGCATTCTTGATTTGGATGAAGTCAGCAAGCATACCAATCATTTAATTCTGGACAACAACGGAAGAATTTCATACAGCGAACTTCAAGATATCTTTCCTGAAAATTCATTTTTTTCGGACTCACCAGAGCCTTCGCTGGTAACAGGTATTACTTCCGACTATTATTGGTATCGACAAGTCAGCAATCAGGGCTGGAGTGTGGTCTCACTTATTGCGCAATCCGACTACAACCGCGAGAAAAATCGCTGGCTGATGCAGATGCTGGGGCTGGCGCTGCTGTTCGCTGTAGTCAGTCTGACGATTGGCGGGCTGTTATGGAAAATGGTGTACCGGCCGCTGTCACACTTCAATAAGGAGATCAAATCGATTGCGGGCAGCAATTTTAATGCGGCTGCCACGCATTCGCGCATCCCGGAATTTGAGATGTTGTTAAATCAATTTCAACATATGAAGGTTCAGATTACGCAGCTGTATTCTGAAGTCAAGGCCAAGGAGAAGCGCAGAGCGGATCTGGAGATCGAGAAGCTGCAGTATCAGATTAATCCGCATTTTCTAATGAATACGCTGGATACCGCACACTGGCTTGCCGTTATGAACGGTCAAGAGGAGATCGACAGGCTTGTCACTTCGTTGAACAAACTGCTTTACTACAATCTCCGCAAAGGCAACAGTGTCGCGACGATCAGGGATGAGATTGACTCATTGAAACAATATCTCATTCTTCAGCAGATTCGATACAATTTTCAGTTCGATGTCCATATTCACGTGGACGACGCATTGCTCGAAGTGACAGTTCCTAGATTCATTCTGCAGCCGTTGGTTGAAAATTCACTGTATCACGGACTAGATGACAACGGCAGGATCGAGGTGGAGGTTAGAAAGAATGATAGACTAGAGATCGAAATTCGAGATAACGGTGGGGGGATCTCTAAGGATACGATTGAGGCATTGCTTGAGCAGGAACAGGCTGAACACCATCGAGTGGGAATGGGAATCGGCCTGAATTATGTCAAACGAATGTTAGAATTTCATTACGAAGGGAAAGCGAGTCTTACGGTAACAAGCGAGCTTGGCATAGGTACCCGGATCATCATTTCGATTCAAATCGGGGAGGGGAATTAAACGAAATGATCCATGTTCTCATCGTAGACGACGACAAGCTTGTACGTAAGGGATTGATGTCCTTTTTGCCCTGGGAATCGTTCGGAATGAGAGTTGTAGGCGAAGCCGCTAACGGGGAGAAGGCGCTCGATTTTCTGAAGGCGAATCGGGTGGATTTGTTAATGACCGATTTAGCCATGCCGGTGATGTCGGGCATCGAATTAATTCGGGTTGTACGCAAGCAATATCCGAATATCGCGATCGCCGTGCTGACGCTTCATCAGGATTTTGAATACATCCAGGAAGCGCTGCGACTGGGTGCCATTGATTACATCGCCAAGGTAGAGCTTGAAAAAGAACAGTTCGAAGAAGTGTTTCGGCGTATTCACTCGCGCATTGTGGAAGAGAAGCAGAAACACAAAATTGAGTCGGATTCGATAGTAGAGGCTTGTTCTTGCGATACGGCCTATGCGCTATTGAAGTTCCCGGATGAGCCATTAACAAGCAGAATGGTTGCGGATTGCGTTTCCTTGGGCTGGATAGCCGAAGCGGAAGGCTCTATTCTGTTGTGGTTGACGGATCTTGCCAAGGAGGCTCAGCCTCAAGGCAATGACGAAGAAGACCCGTTGCCGCCGCTTCCAAACGGAACGCGCAGCACCGGATGGCATATGGTGCGGCTGCGGCATACAGCCGATTTATCTCCATCCGATCTGCATCAACGGATACGGGTCTACAGGAGAAGAGATTTTTTCTACGACTGCGACGGCAATGAACCCTATCCGATTGAGAAATCTGTCATGGAGCTGCTGGCGGAACATCCGGAACCGGGAGACGAAGAGACGGACAATGTGAAGGAATTACTACACGCCTTCACATGGGTCCATAACGATGAAGCCTTTGATAAGCTTTGTAGTCGATTAAAAGAACTGCGTATCCCCGTCTCAAAGCTAATGCAATGGATCTACGGCTTTATGGTTGACTGGAACCGGCTCTATAGAGCGATACAACCGGATGATATCAAGCTGCCTGACACATTTACGTGCTGGCGGGAGGTTGTGGACTGGCTCAAACATTTTAGAGAAATTGGGATAACGCTGTCAGGCAGCCTGCAGCTGAGCCCGGAAGTGAGCGGCAGCATTATGACCGCGGTCAAAATCGTGCACGACGAACTTGAGTTTCCGTTATTCGCTATCGATGTCGCGAAGCGGGTCAATCTGAGCCGAAGCTACTTCTATCAATGTTTCAAAGAAATCGTAGGCTATTCCTTCAATGAATATCTGCGCAAGGTACGGATCGATAAAGCGCGGGAATATCTGGAGCAGACGGCCAGGCCCATTGTCTGGATTGCCAAGCAAACCGGATACGAGGATGAGAAATATTTCAGCAGAACTTTTCGAGAACAGACAGGCATGCTGCCGAGCGAATATAGACAGCGGTATAAGTCGAGGTAAACGCTAGTTAATCTCTAATTAAACTCCTGAAACACCAAAATGATTATGTTACAAACAACACCCCTGTGATAAAATGTAATTATCAATAAATGGAAGGGCTGATTTGATGAGCTTAACGATCCTAGCTCTTTTCCTTATGGGGATAATCACTATCTATGCCACTGCATTTACAATGATAATTAAGTTACTTGGCCGGAAATTTAAAGACAAATCCGATATGTACTTCCTATATGCAGCCATAATCTTGGTTATCCAATCTTATCTTATAATAAAGGACTTTCTAGGAAATCAGCCTCTAAGTTCAGTCAATACTTTATTCTTCTTCATGGCGTTTATGCTGATTTTTCAAGGGATAAAACGAAAAAAATCAAATATGTAGCAAGCTTAATAAGCCACTTGGAAAGAAACCAGGTGGCTTATCTATGTCATATACAATTCAACATACGGAGCAGCCACTTTTAGATTTGGCAATTTAAATTTCCCAAGATCTTTTGTAGGAATGTAAAAAATTGGACCGCAACTCTTTAACGGTATAAGCGTCATTACCATAAGACACCAGTAGAAGAGGGGATAGGAACAAAATGAATAAGGTTTTATCAGGGCTAGTATTAGTTTTGGTAATGATGATCAGCTTACCGGGCGAGGCATCTATGGAGCAGGCTTCCCTGGAAGTAAGTTTTCAGGACGAGCAGTTGGAGCAAGCAATAAAAGAAATTTTAAAAAAGGATGCAAATGCGGCTGTTACACAGAAAGATATGCAATCATTAACCTTGGTTGATCTTTCAAATCGAGGAATTAAAAGCATTCAAGGCTTACAATATGCTTCCAATGTGAAATATCTTGACTTGTCCAATAATGAAATTGACGATATTATGCCACTCAAGCCATTGACTAAGATTCGCGAACTTGATATTGCGGACAATCAGATCGCTTCAATTCAGGATTTGTCCGCCATGACGGATTTGGAAATGTTGATCGTAAACCGGAACCAAATTTCGTCGATTGAAGTGATCAAGCAGCTTGGGCGTCTGCATACATTCGAAGCGAACGATAATCAAATCTCGAATATTACGGCATTATCGACGGCCACAGAATTAACATGGTTACAACTGAACGGGAACCAGATCGCGAAAATTCAGCCCTTGAGCAAATTAACCAAGCTAAAGAATTTGGAACTAGCGAGCAATCGATTCTCGGACCTGAGTCCACTTAAGCCGCTATCCAAAAGTTTAATGAGCCTTAACATCGGAAGCAATCGAATTTCGGATCTCCGTGCGCTTGAAGGGATGACGCTAATGCGATCTCTTTCCGCGGAAAACAATCAGATCAAGAAACTAGATCCACTGAAAAAAATGTCTAACCTGTCTTCCTTGAATCTAAACTCGAATCTGGTTTACAATCTTGAGCCTTTGAAATCCCTAAGCGAACTTCATTATTTATATCTAGCGGATAACCGTGTATGGAATTTGGATCCCATTCGAAATCATACGTTCGATCCTCCTCATTTTGACACGGGAGCAATTAGATACGCGTTGGATTTAAGCGGTAACTATTTGGATTTAAGAAGTACGACCAAAACGTATCAACTTCTCAATAAGCTCGGTGGAGATGGGTCTTCCCAACTGAAAGCCCAGCGATTAGTAATCGGGAGTAGAACTGCTTACGTAGGAGAGAGTTCCTTTAAGTTAAGCGAAGCCCCGTTTATTGCATCGAGCCGCACTTATGTCCCGATTCGATTTGTATGCGAGCGATTGGGTTCGAAGGTAGGGTGGAACCAAAGCAAACAAGAGGTAACGATCAGCAAAGACAACACGACGATCCGTTGGAAAGTGAATGAGAAGAAAGCAAATGTGAATGGAAAAACCGTTTCATTTGATGCGCCGTTACTGTTGAAGAAGAATAGTTCGTTTATACCCGTACGCTTCGTGTCCGAGCTGTTAGGATCTCCCGTAGAATACATGGCGAATCCCAAAACGGCAATCATATTTGAGCAAAAATAGCTTCATTACGTACTGCCTGATCCCTCCGGCATAATTTGCTGGAGGGTTTTATTTTAAAAAACAAGGATTGAGTCAGGGTCAAGGATACAATCGAACCGTGGGAGGAATCATCTATGAAAAGAACAATAATCGCACTCACTCTTTCTTTAGTGTGTACCTTACTAATCGGTAATCCAGCGATCAGCTTCGCCAATAATTTTTCGAATACGGTTGACAATGGAAAAATCGAAAATGGACGAATGCTGATTCCATTACGTGCTGTTTCAGAGAGATTCAATTCAGAAGTAACTTGGAACCAGGCCAAAAAAAGCATTGCGATTATTCGTGGCAAACGAGAGCTATTGCTGCGTGTGAATTCTCACACAGCTTTATTAAATAACGCCGCTTTCAGCCTTGATGTGCCTGCAAAAATCGATCATGGAACGACTTATGTACCCGCACGTGTTTTTGCTGAAGCCTTTGGCGGAACAGCGCTGTGGTCCGAACAAGAACGAAAAGCAACCATTACGATCGGTCTGCAGCAGGTCTTTATCCATACAGAGCCGCAGAAGCCTTGGAGAATGAGTCAAGAGAGAATAAACGTACTTAATGAAAAGATAAATGAAGCCACCGATCTCTCAAGCTATTCGCAAATCCGAACACATTTCAGACCTTATTTCACGGACTCATTTATAAACAAGATGATTCACAGTCATGGCATTAAAAATAACGCCATATTAACAAAAAAGGCCGATATTACCTATAGTAGTACCACAGCGGCGAGAATGCACCAATCGGCTTACTTTGAAAGCGGTCCTATCAATCTTGAACTCGTTGATCGTTATGTATTCTATAAATTTGTTGATAACCAATGGAAGGTAGACGATGTGAACGTGGGCAGACAAATTATTGAGCCATAATACGGACGAGAGCGGGATTATGGCCAGAAGAAATAAGATGTCGTTGCATGGTATTTATACAGAAGGTTTTAAAAACAGCCGATCCACGTGGATCGGCTGTTTTTGTTCAGCAAAAGGGCGGCAGTTTAATTATGTTGTACCTCATGCAATAGTAAGGTATGCAATTTATCCTGTTCCATATAGAGGATCCTGGCTAGTTAAACGCTACGGATGTACTAATGCTGCATACACCGATCAATGGGAAAGATTTTTGTGAGCTGAATACTTTAAGGTTTGCAGCCAAAAGTATATGAGCATACCCAGCAGCGTAATCATTCCACCCACAAATTGAAATGCGGAGATCGTTTCTCCCAAAAACAGATAAGCCAGCATAATGGCCAAAACGGGCTCGCCGATAATGCCAACGGAAACCGTTGTTGCGCCAATGGACTTGAGCAGCAGGTTGAAAACATATTGGCCAAAGATCGTGGGAATGATCGCAAGCAGAAGGAAGTATGTCCAATCTGAAGCGTTGTAATTGGTCAAAGAAAAGTTATTCAACAAACTGTAGACGAGCAGGACACTCCCACCAATAAAGAAGACGACAACACTGTATAGGTTTGCATTGATTTTTTGGCTCACTTTTTGTCCGACGAGCATATAAGCTGACACCAGTATGGTTCCTATCAGAGACAAACCGTCCCCGATCAAAGCCTCTCTTGAAACTCCAATATCTCCCCAAGCGATAATGATCGAGCCAAACAGGGCGGCAACCAAGCAGAGAACGGTCAGCATACTGGCTCGTTCCCTGAACATATAGTACGAGCCGATCATCACAAACATAGGCTGTAGCGCCAGGATCACCATGGAACTCGCCACGGAGGTATATACCAGTGACTCCATCCAAAACAGGAAATACAGTCCCAGAAGCAGGCCGGCTAATATAACGTTTCTCCAATCCTTTGAGTCCAGTTTCGAGGAGCGGAGCGTTGTCCAGGGGACAAATGGAAGCATGATGATGGCCGATAGAAAAAGTCTGTACATACCGGCAACAGCTGTTGGTGTATCCGAAGATTTGATCATGATCGAAGATACGGATACCGACAGAATAGCGATAAACAGCAGTATATAAGGATGAAGCGGTAGCGATGATGTATATCTTTTCAACTATAACCCTCCAAGAGGGCCTATCCGATCGACTGTGCACAGGCTAGTGATAAGCCAAATTCATGATATAATAATATCATCGGAATTAATTTTTTTGTGCAATTATATCTTTCATTAATATAGATATATCGTCATAGAAAGGAGCTTCTTGGAATGGCTAAGCCGCTGCATGAGACTATTTCGTATCCCGACGATTCGTTTCCTTATATCATGTACACGCATACGATTCATAAAAGTATTCCCGAAGGCAGAGGATTCAACGATCTGCACTGGCACGAAGAGCTGCAGATCACTTTGGTGACGAAAGGGAAACTGAGTATTCAAGTAAATGGGATTGATCATGAGCTGGAAACCGGCCAGGCAATTTTGATAAACAAGGGAGTTCTTCATGTGACGACGCAGCTAACGCATGACGGGCAATATGTGAGCTTCAATTTTCCTGAAAAACTGCTCGCCTTCTACACGGACAGTGCCATGGAAAAGAATTATGTGTTCCCTTTTACTAATTCTTCTTTCGTTTCGCTGGTGATCAAAGGAGGCGCGGAGTGGGAGAAGCAGGTATTGGAGATGCTTTGGGAAATGAGAAAGAAGTTCAATATAAAAAAAAGCTGGGGATGGGAGTATGAGATTTCGATTCAAACCGTACAGCTATGGTTCGTCTTGATTTCCAATATGTCGGTCTCTCCCGAGGAAGGACCAAAACACGTGAAGCGGCAACAGGAGAGACTGCAATTCATGCTTAGCTTCATACATCAAAACTACTCGTTTCCTGTAACGCTGCAAGAAATAGCCGATGTTGCGCATCTGAGCATCTCGGAGTGCACCCGGTGTTTTAAAAAAACGGTTCATATGACTCCCTACGAGTACCTGATCAAATACCGGATAAAGAAAAGCAGCGAATTATTAATATCAACAGACGATACTATAACCGAGATAGCCGGCAGGGTAGGCTTCAATCATGTGAATCATTTTATTCAGTCTTTTAAAAAGTACCACGAAAGAACACCCAAAGCTTTTCGAAAGCATAGAGCTGAGATGAAATAGTCCAAAGTTTAACGCCAACTTGGCTTGTCACGAAACCTAACGACATCTTTTACGTATATCCATTCAGTTTCATACTTTAACAGAGAAACGATAGAGAAATTGATAGGCTATCGTGAGGTCACGTGTATGTCAGTTTTGAGAAAACGAAAGTGGATGATATGGTTGTCAGCTTTTGTCCTTATCGTTGCAGTTCCAATAACAATTTCCATGCAAATTATCATTCATTCTAATGTACCAGAGCTTGCAGAAGGAAGCATTGAGCAGCGGTATGCACAGAAAGGAAGCCATCATGTAAAGGTAGAAGAAGTTAAGAGTATGAGCGGGGAGGCTTTATTTAGAATATACTACCCAGCATTTCAAGGAGACGAATCCTATCCTATTATTTCATGGGGGAATGGAACAGATGCCACGCCAGATCGTTATGATGAGCTCTTAACTCATCTAGCAAGCTGGGGATTCATTGTAATCGATTCCTATAGTAAAACAACAGGAACAGGCAAAGAAATTCTAGAGGCCATTGATTATTTGACAAATGAAAACGAACAAGCAAACAGCTTGTTTTATCAAAAAATACAAATGGAACATATTGGTGCAGCTGGACACTCTCAAGGGTCAACAGGGGTTATTAATGCTCATACCAACTATAAAAGTGGATCGTTGATTAAGACGGTTGTATCCATCGCTCTCCCGGATTTGAAGCATTGTGATCCAGAAGATGTGTACGATACAGCACGTATTACCGTTCCTTTTCTCATTATGGGAGGTACACGAGATTTTCTAATCTCACCGGTATCAACGAATCAATTAGCATTACATAGCACTAACGCGGGCACGCCTGTTATGATGGGGATGGCAAAAGGTGCGGCTCATACAGCGATTGAAGGTGATGGTGGCAATCATAGGGGGTACTTGACGGCTTGGATGAGATATCGGCTGCTTGATGATCAGGAAGCCATGAAGGCATTTCATGGGAATTCTTCCGAGATGATGCATAATACAAATTGGGTGGACGTTGAACAAGCTAATATGGATGATAATGATTTCGTGCATCCATAACATGCATGTTGGTTATATCCCCTCGTGGGATCATCCACAGATGCCTGTAATCAGGGTCAAATAGCATGGGACGAGAATTGTGTATATGTTTGCGTTACCGAAAACAAGCGGAAAAGAACAGAGCTCTCGTCGTGGTAACATTGGTATGAGAGTTCGTATAAGGCAGCTGGTCAGAGGGCCTTCACCTTGAAAATAATCTCCTAATAATATTCCTACTTCCCGCTCCACCGGAAGAACCGCGTAGCAAGCACAACAGATACAATCGCAATGCCAATCAAAACAGCAGCTTCAAAGCCATATTCCGTAATGGGCGCTTCTGTCCACGTCCCACGAAGCAACTGAATGACGTAATAAAGCGGGAGTATTTTCGCTGCATATTGAAGAACCGTCGGCATCATCTCGAGCGGAAATGTCGCCCCTGACAGGAACAGCATCAGGTTTAGAAATAATGAACTGATTGCGGAAGCAGTCTGAGTGTTTTTTGCTAAGGAAGTCAGAAATAAGGCAAACGGGAAAAAGGCCAGGATACTAATAAGCAATGAAAGCAGGGTACTTCCGATATAGGCAGGCAGGGTTAAGCCATAGAGCAGCATGCCAAAAACCATAAGTAGCATGGCGGATATAGCAAAGATGACGGTCCCTTGAAAGGTATGGGCGGCGAGGATTTTCCATGGCTGGAGCGGTGTTGATTGATATCTTCTTAATACGCCCGTTTCCCGGTAATTGGTTAAAACAGTTCCCAGTGTAAAAAAGGAAGTGGTTACGATATTGACGCCAATCCACGATGGAACAAAATATTCCGCAAAAGCCTTTTGGCTCATGTTATCTCCAACAAACATGGATCCAAACAGTCCAATCATCACAACGGGAAAGAGGAATGTCCAAAACATGCTTAAACGGTCTCTAAAGAACATTTTCGTTTCTAAACTGGCGAGTTTTACGATTGCCTTCATCCGATTTTCTCCTTTTCCAGGTACTGGATAAATAAATCATCGAGAGAGCCTTTCTCAAACCTGAAGCTGGACAATGGGATGCCTTTTTCCTGGCAGTAGCTGAAAATGTGATAAGCCGTTGTCTGTTGGTCATCACAAAACACCTTGAATTCGTCTTGATTCTTTTCAACGCGCTCCACTCCGGGAAGCGAGCTTAAATATTCGGGACCAAGCTCTTCACTGACAAAGGCAAGACAGCCAGCAGTACCTTCGTTTAATAATTCACGGGGAGAATTTAAAGCTTTTAATTGGCCGCCGTACATCATCGCCACCCTGTCGCACAGCTGCTCAGCTTCTTCCATATAATGCGTGGTTACCACAATGGTACTTCCACGGTCCCGTAACAGCCGAATCAATGACCACATTTCCCGCCTTGCTGAGGGATCCAGCCCCATGCTCGGCTCATCAAGAAATAAGATTTCAGGCTCATGCAGAGTGGCTAAAGCAAGAGTTACCCGCTGTTTCCATCCGCCGGATAAGTCATCGAATTTTACGTTCAGCTTTTCGCTTAAGCCAAGCAATTCTATTAAATAATCTTTTTGCGTGGCGTTATCGTAAAATGAAGAAAAGAGATCCAGCGCTTCTTTTACTTTCATTTTCTTCTGGATCGAAGTGGCTTGAAACTGGACACCAATTCTCTTATTTAGTTCCCGGAGCTGCTTATTGGGAACAAGTCCAAGGACTTCAACCGCTCCCTCGCTTGGATCAGAGATGCCTTCCAGAATTTCAAGGGTGGTCGTTTTCCCAGCGCCGTTCGGCCCGATAATCCCGAAGATTTCTCCTTTGTAAACATCAAAAGAAAGATTCTTTACTGCCTTGGTCCCGCCAAAGTTTTTCGATAGATTGCTAACAGTAATGACACTCTCCATGCGTATCCTCCTTTAATTCAATGCCTTCGAAGGTCGTTATTCAGCTTTTTCGATTCCTTCTTAAAATAAAGATAAAACCCAATCCATCCGATGGCGTAAACGAAAATAGAGATTGCCAGGTATAACAAAAAGTTCTTTACAGCAAACGGGATCCAGCCAGCCCATAGGCTTAAAATAAAGTAGACGATGGTGACGGTTAGAAAGTGCAGAGCGGTCTGCATGGGCAGGGCAAGTGAGCGGATTTCAAAATAGAGGGGGGTGACAGTAAACAACCAACCGCAGAATATATAGCCAAATGCATTTTTAATAAAACTCAGTCCGTCTATTGTCGATTGACCTCCAAAATAAATAAGCGCACTTGTAGTCATTACAGCAATAAAGGCGCCGAAGAATATACCGATCAAACTTCTGAAAAAAAATGCATTCATTTCGTTTCCCTCCTGTTCATTTTTAAAACTTCTTTAATTCGACCAATGTAATGACGCGAAACATATTCTTTCTCACCTGATTTAAAGTGAACGCAAAGGGTCCCGTTAAATGATGGTTCGAAATGGCTCATTGCATAAAGGTTTGCAATGACGGACTTTGAGATCCTGATAAACCGGTGGGAGGGAAGGGAGTTTTCGAGCTCATACAATTTTTCTTTTACTTTAAAGATTCCTTCTGAGGTGGCGGCTGTGACCACATCGCCTTCTGTACGAAAGTAGTGTACTTCCTCGTGCTTAATTAAGTGCTGGTTCTCTCCATCTTTTCCGACGATCAAATCCGTGTCATTCTTATTGAGGTAGTCGAGGATCTCCTGGATGGCTGGGGTCAATTCTTTGCAGTGAATCGTCACCGTGGTTTCTTCGTTGCGCGGGTCGATGTCGAGTAAAATTTTCATGTAAAGACGGCTCCTCCATTCCGTACGCTTTATAAGTTTAGTATAGATGGCGACTTTTCAATTGTCATCAAAACAAAGGCGACCCGTAGGACGCGGACCGTAAGATGCATGTATATGCGTCCGTCCTGCAGGATAAAAGGGTAACCATCCCTAATCAAATGAACCTGATGGAGGTAGAGAACGATAGTTGAATAAAGAAAAGAAGACAGCTGGTCAGAGCGATCAGCTGCCTTTATAAGTTAACAGACATGTTAGTTGAACTTGACATGACATTAAACTCGATTCATCTCTAATCATTTTAAAGCTGCAATTTTCGGAAGACTCTATAGCTTCTTTGAGCGCATTCGGAGATGGCAATGGGGTGGAAGCCGCTGACATCGGCATACAACGTATCGTTTAGCGGCGAGATCCACTTCTCGGGAAGCACAGCCGCTCCAAGCGATGCTCCAAGAATGGAACCGACGGTGGCGCCATTGCAATCGGTGTCCCAGCCGCCGAGCACGGCTGTCGTAATGCCTTTCTCGAAATCGCCTCCGGAATGAATGAGCGCAGCCGCGCATAATGCAGCATTATTGTTGGTATGAACAGGGTGATAGTGCTTAAACGCTTCCCATATTTTACTCACCAATTCTAATGTGTCTTCCGTTTCCTCAGCAATGTTGACCGCTAATGCGATATCTTCTGCAAGGCGGCTGTGTTTCGGAATTTCACTCAATCCGATCTCAACAATACGCTTCACATCACGTTCAACGAATGCGGCGGCAATCATAGCCGAGCAAAACATGGCGCCGTAAATACCATTCTTCACATGGGAGAAGGAAGCGTCCCGCCAAGCAAGCTCAGCTGCAAGCTGGGGCTGGCCCGCAGCACCGTATGCATAGCCGTCCACACGGATTTGAGCGCCGATCCATTCACGGTAGGGATTCAAATAAGAGCGTCCCCAGTGGATATGTTTCTCCCAGTCGTTTGGCCGATCGCCGCTAATATGTGAAGTGACACGAGCGAAATTAAGATAGGACTGCGCTTCAGCCGTGAATACTTGCCCGAAGGACAAATGACGATGCCAAAGCTTGCCCACATCCCAGGAGTTGAAATCAAGCCCGCGCTCCTCAAGCATAAGCAGGCCGAGAACGGTATATCGAATATCATCGTCTGTTTCCATATAGCGTATGTTTTCCCGGCAGCTGGCCAAGCTGCTCCACCTTGCGATCTCGATGCTGTACTCGGCTTCTGCAGTTGAATCGCCCGGTGTATAGTGGCGAATCGGCCATTGCCCTGCGCCTTCGAACCACAACTTAATATTGTGCCAGCCGGGTCTTCCGCCCGAGCCTTGCATGAAAGCAGGAGCTTCGAGAGGTTTTCCGAGCGCGCAGCCAGCCGAACGGCCGAGCCATGCACCATGAAATTTATCCTGCCATTTAAGCTCATCCCAGTTTCCGGACAGGAATCTCGGTCCATTCGGACGTTCGGCGCGAATGGCTTCCAATTCCGACGGCTCAAAATACTTGAAATCCGCATGTGGTTCAAGAGCCATTAAAGCCTGGTATACTTCCATTAGCTTTGCTTCGTTTGTGCCGACTGCTTCCAGACGCTCGGCCATCCCCTCTACATGACAGCCTTCTTCTCCGCGCTGTTTGATTTCATCCCGAACTAATTCCCTCAGTCCAATCCATTTCGTCATCAAGGTTGCCCTCCTGAAATCCATGTAATCAAAATATGCCTTGATTATAACCAGTCATGACGACAATGACTTCTCAAATTAGGAAAGCATTATTCTCATTTTTTGCTCACTCCGTAATCCCCATAGATTGCCGATAATGGACCGGGGACAGACCGACATTCTCTTTAAATACGCGGTAAAAGGTCGGCAAGCTTTGAAAACCGCATTCGAATGCAATATCAGCAACAGCTTTGTCCGTTCCTGCCAATTCACGCTTGGCAGCCTGGACACGAAGCAAGGAAACATATTCCGAGAAACGATAACCGGTCGTTTCCAGAAATGCCCGGCTCGCGCGCGAGACGCTTAAACCAAGTTCATCAGCCAATTCCCCTAAGCTAACCGGCTCGTGGTAACGATGCTCGACCAAAGCGGCCAACGATTGCGCCTGGCGAACGGAATGTACCATATGATGACGCTCCTCATCGGTTAGCAAACCGTTGTAATGTCGAAGAAGACGGCCGCACAGCTGAATGAGCGCGCTTTTGGCCATGACCACATAACCCGGGGATTTCTCCCGCAGCTCTTCCGCTATAGCCAGCACCCAAGGCGTAAGCAGTGTGGCGAGGGGCGAGCCGCCCATAATATGATTGCAAAAATGAGTGGAGCGATAGGAGAATGGCAGCAGCAGACCGGGCTCTTCCGCTAGCAGCAGCGCGGGATCAAAGTTAATAAAAAGATAGCGGCTCGGGTCGTCGGGGGCAGATTGGGCAATATGCCGTTCTTCATTATTGACCAGAAATAAGTCGCCAGGTTTCGCTGCATATTGTTTGTTGCCAAAGTAAAAATAGCCTTTGCCTGTTAAACAGAGGCCGATCTCCAGACTTGAGTGCACATGAGGCGGCTGCCGATAAGTGGCAGGTGTCCATTCGAAAGCATTGATAGCAATGGGATGGTCATAGGCAATATGAAGTTTCATTATGATCCAACGCCTCCAGACAAACATGAATTTATATGCTAAGTATATAGACAAGGCATGCCTTCAACCAGATACTGTTATTTACGTTCATACATACATGTTGAGGTGTTTCAATTGAAAAGTAAACGCCGTCGTTGTATACGTTAATTCACGGTAATTATTTATTTTTTGCCTGGTGTCAAGAGGTGTATACGAAAGTAAAGACTAGTATATAGAACAGCGAGGAGCTTCTTTCTATACTGGAATTATGAAAGACTGCAGTACAATTTGCAGCAAAAACTAAACGAATTATACACGGAGGGGTAAAATTTGAAGAGCAAAAAAGCACTTGTCATGATCTCCTTGACGCTTGCATTGGCGATTTCAGGCTGCGGCTTCAAAACGTCGTCTGAGCCAAACCAACCACCTGGAAATTCCAAGGAACCAATCCAAACGCCAGGCACAGGAAACAGCAATGATATCGTTGAGGTTTCAACGGTTTCGCCAAGCGATCCTTACTTGAAATTTGACGAAGGTGAAGACTTCGACAAAAACTCAGTTTATGACGTTTATGAAAAAGATATCGGTGTCAAAATTACAAACAAGTGGATTGCCGATGTAAGCCAATTTAAAGAGAGAGTAAAAATTGCGATCGCATCCAACGATCTTCCGGATTTCTTGCTTGTAAACGCCGCACAGCTTAAAGAGCTTACTGAAGCGGATATGATTATGGATTTGACAGAGATTTATGATCAGCATGCTACGGAAGAGACGAAAAAGTTTCTGACCATGGACGGCGGCATGCAGATGAAAACTGCGATGATCGACGGGAAAATGATGGGGATTCCAAGCTCATACAACCCGTTCAACTATCAATACTTGTTCGTTCGTACAGACTGGCTGAAAGAACTTGGCTTGCCTGAGCCTAAAACAATGGATGATTTCATAAAAATTGCCGAAGCGTTCAAAACCAAGAATCCTGGCGGCACAAAACAAGCTTACGGTATTGCGGTCAGCAAAAACCCATTTAGTATCGAGACAGGCGTTACCGGTCTGAGAGCGTTCTTGAACGGCTATCACGCTTATGAAAACATTTGGATGGAAGATGGGAACGGCGGTTTGATGAACAGTGATATCCAGCCCGAGATGAAGCAGGCGCTTGCAGCGCTGCAAGACATGTTCAAAAAAGGGTTGATCGATCCTGAGTTTGCGGTTAAAGATACGGAAAAAGCCGCTGAGCTCATCTACGACGGCAGCATCGGCATGGTATTTGGTGCTTCCTGGACACCGGCGCAGCTTGTGCAGGGCGCTGTGAAAGACGGGAAGGTTGTTCAAGAATGGGGAGTGTTCCCTATCCCTTCCGTAGACAACAAGCCTACATTGAATCAAATTGGTCTTGGTGTTGACGAGTACTATGTGATCTCTAAACAAGCCAAGCATCCTGAAGGCGTTATCAAATTGCTGAACCAATGGATCGTCGTTGATAATACGATGAATCCGACAGATGAGCAAAAAATCTATCTGTATGGTAAAGACAAACAAGAAAAAGGCAACAACTACTGGCTGCTGAACCCGCTTCGCGTAGGCAAACAGATGGATAACAACGGCGAAATTCTGCCGAAAGCGATCGAAACGAAAGATCCTAGCATTCTTCAAACTGCAGACCAGAAGGGTCGTTATGAACGTGCGATGAAATTTATCGATGGTAGCGATATCAATATGTGGTGGGAAGTGCTGATTTCGGGGCCGAACGGAGCGGTATCGCATAACCCAAAAATCCAGCAAAACAAAGAATACCTGCAAAACAAATTCTACGGCGCACCTACGCCGACGATGGCAGACCGTCAAGAAATTTTAACGAAGAAACGTGATGAAATATTCATCAAAATCATAATGAACCAAGTATCCGTAGACGAATTCGATACATTCGTTGAAGAGTGGAAGAAGCTTGGCGGCGATGAAATCACGAAAGAAGTTAACGAGTGGTATCAATCGATGAAATAGGATCTGTAGCGCAAAGGAGGGATTGAATCTATGCAATCCCTCCTTTTTTCAAGAACAATCAGGTTCTTGAGCAAGGAATGCGCACAACATGAAAAGTGAATCAGCGAGGTGAAGATATGAATAGTCTGACGCGCATGTGGAAGAAGGAATGGCCGCTTCATTTGATGCTGCTGCCGGGTTTAGCTATGATTGTTATTTTTAGTTACATTCCTATGACAGGAATCATGATGGCTTTTCAAAAATATGTGCCGAATAAAGGGTTGTTCGGCTCCCCGTTTATCGGATGGAGGAACTTCCAGCTGTTAATGGATTATCCGGATATCGGCCGCATCTTCTTTAATACGGTATACATTGCTGTAATGAAAATCGTTGCCGGTTTGTTCGTGCCAATCACGATAGCAATTTTGCTTAATGAATTGCGTAGAGAATGGATGAAAAGAACGTTTCAAACCCTGGTCTATCTGCCCCATTTTCTATCCTGGGTGCTGCTGAGCGGGATTTTGGTCGATATTTTGTCTCCTTCCTCCGGCATATTGAACCAGCTGCTTGGATGGTTCGGCATGAAGCCGATTTTCTTTCTTGGCGATAATAACTGGTTCCCTTATGTCATGGTCATCTCCGATGTATGGAAAGAATTTGGATTTGGGACCATTGTTTATTTGGCGGCGCTGACAGGAATCAATCCTACGCTTTATGAAGCCGCTGAAATCGATGGCGCGGGCCGCTGGAAACAAACGCTTCACGTGACGCTGCCGGGCATGATGCCGATCATCGTTCTTATGCTTACGCTTAATATCGGCAATGTGCTGAATGCCGGATTTGATCAAATATTTAACCTGTACAGCGCGCCGGTGTATGAAAGTGCCGATATCATCGATACTTTCGTCTACCGCATGGGGATACAGCAAGCCCAGTTCGGATTTGCCACAGCTGTCGGCCTATTAAAATCCGTCGTATCCTTTATTTTCATTTCCGTATCCTACGTACTCGCATACCGACTAGCGAATTACCGTATTTTCTAATGTCGGAAAAGTCGGTGATTCAGAAAGGAGACAGACCGTGGTTATTAAACCCTCATTCGGAAGAAGGGCTTTTCTCGTTTGCAATCTCATCTTTCTTGCGTTTATATCATTTTTATGCTTAATGCCGATCATTCATATTTTGGCGATTTCCTTTAGCTCGGGTTCGGCGGCGGCAGCCGGCAAGGTTGCGCTGTGGCCGGTAGAGTTTACAACGGCGGCTTATGATAACGTGTTCGGCAAGCCTGAATATGTAAGAGCCTTTGGCATTTCTATTCAACGGGTTGTGGTTGGGACGGCATTAAGCATGCTGTTAACGATTGTTACGGCGTATCCTTTATCCAAGGACCGCCATACGTTTCGTCTAAGAACCGTTTATGCCTGGATTTTCGTATTTACGATTTTGTTCAACGGCGGACTCATTCCTACCTATTTGACGATTAAAAGCCTGGGACTTATTGATTCTCTCGGAGCCCTGGTGTTTCCTATGGCGATTAACGTATTCAACGTCATCCTGCTATTGAACTTTTACCGCAATTTGCCCAGGGAGCTTGAGGATGCTTCACGGATAGACGGAGCCGGGCATTTTTCAACACTTTGGAAAATATATGTTCCGCTATCGTTGCCCGCACTGGCGACAACGGGGCTGTTTACGATGGTAGGGCATTGGAATAGCTGGTTCGATGGCATGCTTTATATGAATCATCCGGAAAATTATCCGCTGCAAACCTTCTTGCAAACCGTTATTATTAAGATGGACTTCCGATTTCTTAAATCGGAAAATGTGGAACTCATGCTCCAGCTGTCCGATCGTACAAGCAGGGCGGCACAAATCTTCGTAGCGGCTTTCCCGATTCTTATTGTCTATCCATTCTTGCAGCGGTTTTTCATCAAAGGCATAGTAATGGGAAGTGTAAAAGAATAGACAAAGAAGGTCGTAGATCTCAGACACAGGAGAACAAACGATGAAAAGTATATTCTTTTTACAGGATTCCTCTATATTCAGAAAAATAATGGCTGCCTTTTTGGCGGCCTTACTGCCGCTTATGGCATTTACCTGGATGATGAATGAGCAAGGAGCCGATCATATCCGCAGTGAAATATCCGATTCAATATTGAATACGACGCGGTTTTATTTAGACTCCCTGGATCAGGAAGCAGACCGGATCAGCCGATATTTGCCTAACTACGTCATGGACAGGGATTTAATGGAAGTGGCGGCGACAGGCGAGCAAATGAACTCCTATGAGCGGTCGTATAAAATATTGGATATTCAGCACCGCTTGGATTTAATGAAAAATTCCAGTCCGTTCATTCGTGAGGCGAAGGCGTACATTCCGCATATCGAGCGAACGGTGCTGAGCAACAGCTTTGAAACCAGTCTGGATGCGGAAGAATATGAAGCGATGCAGCCAGACAAGAAGCTTTATGCGGAGCCCTTTATTTATTGGCAGGACCGGCTGTTTATTACGATGCAGTACCCTGCAGGCAAAACGGACCCGCTCTATGTGGTTGGCGTAGAGCTCTCAACCGGCAAAATGAAAGAAACCTTAGCGCAAATCGGCAATAGCAGGGGTGGCCAGACCGTATTGTTTAATCTGGAGCGCGGCTGGGAAATCAATGGCGGCTCCGACCTTGAATTTCATGATCTGATGAAGCAGCTGGCTTTTGAAAAGCAGGCGGCGAAAATGGATGAGGGCTATGATACGATTCATTATAAAAATAAGCGATATCTAACCGTATTCAAGTATTCCAGCCTATGGAATTCATACTTGGTAACGAGCATACCGGAAGAGATGATTCTCGGTTCGTTGCAGGTATATAAAGCTTTGTTCTGGTGGGCTTGCGCGCTTGCGGTTATTATTTTTTTATTTTTTACCTATTTTTTAATCCGGTTAATCTACCGACCGCTGATCAAGCTGGTGCGTTCCTTCCGCCGCATACAGCAAAACGAGCTGGAGCCGATCTTGATCGACCGCAGGAAGGATGAGTTCGGCTATTTATACCAGGCTTTTAACGATACCGTGAAATCTTTGAAAACATTGATTGAGGAAAATTATGAGCAGCAAATTCGCAATCAGCGTTCGGAGCTGAAAAGATTGCAATCGCAAATTAATCCTCATTTTTTATATAATTGCTTTTTCGTGCTTTGCCGCTTGATTAAATCCGATCACCAGAAGGAAAAAGCCTACCAGTTCTGTTTGTACATCGGGCAATATTTTCAATTCATTACTCGCCAACATGATGACGACATCCCGCTGGAGATGGAGCTTGAGCATTCCCGCATTTATGTGGAGATGCAGTCGATTTGTTACGGGGATCGAATCCAAGTGCTGTTTGAAGTCGAAACCCAGCCGATTGAAGTCCCCCGATTGATTTTGCAGCCTATTATTGAAAATGCCTACAAGTACGCCCTCGGCAATTTGCGCGGCACGGGCGAGCTATGGGTGCACAGCAAGCTGCGAAATGATGCTTTATACATTTATGTAGAAGATAACGGCGAGTTCATTACGGACGAGGAGATCGAAGCGCTTGGCAAGAGGCTGCGTTATTCAACGAACCAGATGGAGGAGACAACCGGCCTGCTTAATGTTCATCGCAGAATTCAGCTTCGTTATGGAGAAGAGTATGGGATTGACGTATCACGCTCTGAGCTTGGCGGGCTTCAAACTATTATTAAACTGAGCATGAGCTAAGGAGGAATCGCCATGTACAGGCTTTTAATCGTGGATGATCTGCCGATTATTGTAGATGGTCTTCTGGAGTTGTTCGAGAAGACGGAGCATTTGGCGCTTGAAGTCATGAAGGCCTATTCCGGCGAAGAGGCGCTTGAGGTGCTGTCACATCACCGGATGGATATTGTGATTTCGGACATTAAGATGTCCGGCATCGAGGGCATTGAGCTGCTGCAGGAAATAAAATCGCAGTGGCCGGCGTGCAAAGTTATTTTATTGACAGGGTTCAATGATTTTCACTATGCGAAGAACGCCCTTACGTTTGGCGCCTTTGATTATTTGCTGAAAGTAGAAAGCGACGAGAAGATCATTCATACCGTTGAACGGGCGATAGAGGAAATTGAAGAGGAGCAGGGACAGGCTCAAATGATCCTGCGTGCCCAGTCCAAAATGAGAATAGCGATGCCTTCCTTGCAGAAGGAATATATTTGGGGCTTATTTCAAGGCAAGACGATGACGGGGCAGCAGCTTCGGGACGCTTTTGCGGAAATGGACATTCCGCTCGACGCATCGCTGCCTGTCTATTTACTGATTGGCCGGATCGATGCCTGGAAGGAAATGTTCACGGCGCCGGATAAGGCTTTGCTCGCTTACGCCCTTCAAAATATCGGCGATGAGTATTTATCCGCCCATGTGCGCTGCTTCTCCGTCGTATTTGATATGAACAAAATGGTATGGATCTTCCAGCCTAAAGCCGGCTCAAAGATAACGGAGGATACCGGTACGATGGAATGGACCCGGGCATACCGCTATGTGAGCGGCCATTTGGAGACGATACAGGCAACCAGCAAAAAGCTGCTAAGCCTCTCCGTATCTTTTCTTATTGGCAGCGAGGCTGTCCCATGGAATCGGCTGTCGGATCGTTTTCATGCGATGAAATACGGTCTTATGCAAGGCCATGGCTTGTTCCATGAGGTCATCATGACCGATAAAGATATTCAGAAGTCCGAAGAAAAAGAGAAGGTGAACAGCTATCATGACAGCTTTTTTCACGCTCGCGTACAGTTGCTGATGAGCTGTCTTGAAAATAATCACCGCGAGCAGTTTAATCATCTGTTTATTGAATTGACAGACATCTGGAACGAACCGGATACTCCTTATGAGCGCAAGGTGGAGTTGTACCATTTCCTATCTGCGGTATTTCTGGCTCATTTGCACAAAAATAAAGACATGCGAGACTATATGAATACCCAGATGAATATGGACATGCTGTTCCGCCAGGAGGAGACCGCTTCATGGACGGAGCTCATTCCATACTATTGGCAAATCGCGGACTGCTTTTTTGAATGGAATGCGATTCGAGGGACAGAGCTGCCGGCGGAGGTCGTCAATAAGGTGCATCGTTATATAGAGGAGCATATTGCGGATGATATATCCCTAACCGCGATTGGGGATTATGTCAGCTTGAACCCATCCTATTTATCAAGGCTTTACAAGCAAATAACGGGAATCGGACTATCTAAATATGTAAATGATTACCGTAATGTCATTGCAAAGGACATGTTGCTCAATACATCCATGAAAGTCAATGAAATTGCCGCCAAGCTCGGCTACAATTCAGCGCTTGCCTTTATCCGCTTTTTTAAGAAGCAAAATGATATGACGCCGCAGGATTTTCGGACGGCCCGCACCGAAACGATGCAGCAAGGTCAATAAATGTATATGGAATGTAAGCAATGATCTATTTTGATGCGCGGAGTCACCCCTTACAATGAAATTATAATGCAATTGTACATGCAAGGGGGACTAACATTGAGAACATTAACGGCTGTACTATTAGGCGCAGGCAGTAGAGGAAGATACATCTATGGACCGTATGCGGAAAAATTTCCGAATGAGCTGAAGTTTGTTGCCGTAGCCGAGCCGGATGATGAACGCAGACAACGCTTTGCAGAGATTCATGAAATCGCTGAGGAGCATGTTTATCATTCTTGGGAAGAAGCATTCGAGCAGGGAAAAATAGCCGACGTGATGATCATCTGCACGCTTGATCGGATGCATTATATACCGACATTGAAAGCGCTGGAGCTGGGCTACCATGTCATGCTGGAGAAACCGATGTCACCGAATATGCGGGAATGCATAGAACTGGAGCAGGCTTCCCTTAAGTTTAAGCGTTTGCTGGTGGTCACGCATGTGCTTCGTTATTCCCCGTTCTGGTCGGGCATCAAGAAATGCATTGAGGCTGGGGAGCTGGGTGCCATCGGCACCATTCAGCTGACAGAGAACGTAGGCTATCACCATATGGTTCATAGCTACGTACGCGGTAATTGGCGCAATTCCGAGGAAACAAGCCCGATGATTTTGGCCAAATCCTGCCATGACCTGGACCTCATCTCCTGGCTGATGGATGAGCCGTGCACAGCGGTCAGCTCCTTTGGCTCATTGCTTCATTTTAAAGCCGAGAACGCGCCGGAGGGGGCAACGGACCGCTGCATCGATGGTTGCGAAGCTGAGAGGGAATGTGCCTTTTCAGCGATTAAAATGTATTTGGAGCAACCTGCCGATCATTGGGCGCGCTATATGACGCACGATTTATCACAGGAAGGCATTATCCGGGCACTTAAGGAAGGACCGTTCGGGCGCTGCGTCTATCGCTGCGATAACAATGTTGTCGACCATCAGGTCGTCAATATGGAATTTGCCAGCGGCGCTAACGCTAACTTTATTATGTCGGGATTAACCCAGAGCGGTACTCGCCGAGTTCAGATTATGGGCACGCAGGGAGAGATCATCGGCGATATGGATAAGGGCTCATTTACGCTGTACCGCTATGCAACGGGCGAAGAAATTGAAATGAAATGCAGCGTGCAGGGAGACGGCCACGGCGGAGGCGATGAGCGCATGGTGAGCTCTTTCCTTAAAAATGTACATAAGTTCGATCGCAACCCGTCCCAAGGACTTACATCGGCTACAGCTTCCTTGCAAAGCCATTTGATTGCCTTCGCTTCCGAACGATCCCGTTTACAGCAAGGCAGAAGCATAAAGCTGACCGAGATGTATCACAAGGAAGAAGCGGGCGTTTAATTGTAGAAATCTTCAAAACGATGTGTGTGTGGGATAGGCAAAATTGAACGGAATCACTTGCTGCGCCGTAATGATGGCGGACATCCGCGGCGTCCGGGCTTGGAAAGTGAGTACCCCGGATGCCGCACAAGTTCGCGAGCAAAGAAGGAAATGGGGAATGAGAAATTTTTGTTTTTGAAAGCGGTTCCAAATGAGGCTTGTGCCATATTTCATGAAAGGGGGGATCCATTCAGGTATTCTTCACAATGTGGTAATGATTTTAGGCATTTCTACAACACTCGAGAGTAAAAAAGGAGTTGACCAGATGATTTCAAATAAGAAATGGGGATCCGCCCTGCTGGCAGCCGTATTGCTGATGGCCCCGGTTTCCGCGGTGCAGGCGATATCGCCTGTTCCAAAAGTGGTTCTTACGCAGGCGGGAGCTGCAGCGCAGATGGAAGGACAAGATACAGGAGATCCACAATTCGCACCGGATCAGCCGACGGATGCCGGGGAACCGGAAGCGGAACAAGCATCCTCAGCGCCGAATACAAACCAGAGGGGTGCATCTTCGGCAGTGGAGGAGATACAATTCCGCAATCTGGCGGCCGGTCTCCCTTATGAATGGTCCGAGGAGCCAGAAGCGTCGCGTCCAGACGGCGGGTACAAGCTTACGGATGGAAAATACGGTGCATTGGATATGAACGACACGGCATGGGTAGGACATGTGCGTGGAAAAACGCGGGAAGTCGTCTTTGATCTCGGTGAGGAAACGTCAATCGGAAAGATTACAGCTCACTTCTTCCAAGACTATCCTGCCAACTCGATCCTCGTTCCTTTAACCGTTTCGATGTATGTTTCCGACGATAAAGAAAATTGGGGACTGCTGTCCCATAACGCCACCCAGCTGCTCTGGGGGGAAGGACCGCCAAGACAGGAAACCTTTGAATGGGACGGCAGCCGGGATGGTATCAAAGGCGGGAATACGGACGGCAAGCTGGCTTATGCCCGTTATGTTAAAGTAACCTTTACGATGCATCCTTCGCAATGGGAATACATTGACGAAATCGAAATTATAGGGACGGATGGCAAGGCCCAGGGGGCGGTAAAGGTTCCTGCCGAACCGCCTCGTTTTTTGGAGCCGGGAGAAGCTACGGCCGGTATCCGGAACCTGAATCTGCTGTATAACGGACAATATGCAGATGGTTTGGGTGATTGGAACAAAGAACGGATTATCCCTAATATCAGTTATGTAAATCAAGATGGCGAGCCTGTCGACTGGCTTTTTGACGGGATATTATATCTCGGACTGGCTTCGCCTGCCGGCCGTGACTTCGGCGTCGGACAAACGATCCTGGAGGACTGGAACTGGTATTTGGATAAAACCTTCGCAGCCGCAGGGGATATGCAGCAGCTGAATGAGGCTACTGTGGAAGTCGGGGCCAAGCTGCACCAGCCTGATCATAAGATGAAGGTTGTGCTCATGATACCGAACCCGGGGGAATACGTAAACGACTTTGGCGACATTGACGGTGACGGGGTATCCGAAAGCTTTAACGACTCGGTTGTCGGCAAAGAGAAAGCGCTCGACAATCGGATAAAAGCGATGCAGTGGTGGCTCGATCAGGTCCGCCAAAGATGGCAGGAGGCGAACTATTCCAATCTGGAGCTTGTTGGCATGTATTGGCTGGAAGAACAAATCAGCACAAGCGATACAGGTCCGGATTTGCTCAAAGCTGTAAGCGGCAAAGTTCATGACATGAACTTGAAATTTTTCTGGATTCCTCACTCTTTGGCTTATAAAAGCTTTATGTGGAAAGAGGTAGGGTTTGATGCCGTGGCGCTACAGCCTAACTATTTCTTCGGCGAAATGGATTCCGACCGTTTGGAGGATGCCGCGAACCTGGCCAAGCAATATGGGATGTCGATCGAGCTTGAGTTCGATGACCGGATGCTGACGGACGGCGTATTCCGCGATCGTTATATTGAATACTTGAACAGCGGTGTTGAAACCGGCTTGATGCAAAATGGATTTAGAGCGTATTACCAAGGCAATAATGCCGTTTATAACATAGGGGTAAGCAAGGATCCAAGCTTGCGTTTAATGTATGACTGGCTGTACCAGTTCTTAAACGGAACGTACACGATTGACAGCGGCCCGACGCCGGAGACAATGGAGGAGCTGGTACGGAGTTATGTCGCATCGAGCGAGATCGATTCGGTTTTTGGCAATGAGTTGTTGTATCGTTTGCAGAACATCAAGCAGCTTCTGGAGCAAAACAAGCCGAAGGACGCCGTATCGTATATGCAGGATTTCCTCGCGCACATTCACGACCCTGCCGTGCAAGCGCAAGGATTGATATCGGCACCTTCAGCAACGGTGCTTGATACCTATGCCCAAGTTCTCATGGAAACTTGGTCTGACGACTGGGGCCTTAGCAACCTGGCTCAAGGTCTAAGCTATACCATTTCGCGACCGCCGAACAGCAACTATCCCGATTCCGGAAATGAACTGACGAACGGCCTATTCGGCGGAATGGATTTCGGCAACGAGCAGTGGCAGGGTCATGCGGGAAGCGCCTTCCCTGAGGAACGAAGCCGCACCATCACATGTGATTTGGGCCGCAACAAATCGATCGGATCCATCAGAGCCCATTTTCTTCAGGATCAAGGACCCGGCATCTATTTCCCTCAGAACGTCGATTTTTCCGTTTCAACGAACGGCCAAACCTGGAGTACACTGGCAACCGTTTCCCCACCACCGGCACATGATGCTGTCTCTGCCGAATTCGTGAAATGGAGCGGGTCAGCAGACGGCGTACCGGGAAAAGCGGGAGCCGATAAAGTGTACGCCCGCTACGTCAAGGTCGAATTCCCGGTCAACGTCTGGGTCTTCCTTGATGAAATCGAAGTTCTTGGCCTTGACGGCAAGGCGAATGGAGCCGTAGTTTTGCCGCCGACGCCGTAAAAATCTTATAGACTTGTCTCCTTTTTCAAAGAATGGATCAATAAACTAACGGGAGACGATAGCCCGGCGTTGGAACTCGCCCAACATATTGGACAGACGCATGGGAAACTTCATCGTTATGGGCCCTTTATAAAGTATATCCATGCTGGCAATGGACAACGCTTAAGGTTAAAGATTATCTTATGCGGGAGGTCATCGCTGTTGAAATTTGAACTAGGACGTTGCTTACTGAATGAACGATTGATGGAATCCGGAAAGTCAGCGGAATGGCTGGCAAAAGACTTGCGTTTCAAACCGGAGCGGGTTTACGACTTTATTGAAAACAAAAGAGTGATGCCACTCAAAATTGCCATATCGATCGCCGATTCCATCGGTTGTGATGTTCGTGCATTGTATGAATTAATTCCGAACGATAATGAAGTAAAAGGAGATTAATTCTCGAGGACAAAAACATGGTCCCAAAGAAAGTCGCTATTTTTAGCGGCTTTTTTTGTAATTCGACAGCTATTTCATTAAGCTAATGGGCAGATTTGCGCAATTTCCATTATATGGTATAGTATAAGAAGTGAAATGACGGGACGAACGGTTACAGTGTGAAGAGTGAGAAAGGAGCGAAAATGTGAGGATGTATTCTAAAAGCAATAGAATATTGATTAGTGTGGTTTTTATAGTTTGTTTAGTAGGAGGTGTAATGGTATTCCAAAACACATATGCTAAAAGTACGACTAGTCAAAGCCACACAAATTCTCCTAACTATCCTGAAAATGAACATGGACAGACATACGGTTCTGCTGAAGAAACCACCTCCGTTGAAATGCTACCAGATTTAATCCATGCGGGAAGTGTGAATGGCATTAAAGGGTATTTGCTGAAAAAAGATTATCTCGGTGAACCTGGTGACGTCCCACTGTATGATGTTTATGGGAAAACCATAATTGGTTCTTTTCATATTAGCGATAAGCATATGAACTATCCTAAAAATAAAAACGGACAGACATACGGTTCTAGCTCAGATGCAACTTCTCCAAAAACGGAACCTGAATTAATTAGTGCTATAGGTGTGGATGGCACTGCAGGATATGTGCTAAAAAAAGACTTAGACGGCGAGCTGCCAAAATCACCCGAGGAAGCCATTGCAATACAGAACAGAAGATCACCAGATGGTCACGATATTCCGCTGTTTGATGTTGATGGTGAAACTGTAATTGGTGTGTTTCATGTTGGAGGAAAGTAATAAAAAGGGAGGCCGGTTGAAATAATTGCCTAAATCTAGGGGGGATTTACCATATGGAATTGACGGAGGGCAAAAACGTTGTCCCATTGTCCATGTCGAGGGATCTGAAAAATGGTCCCATTGAAAGTCGCTATTTTAGCGGCTTTTTTGTTTTATCGGTACAAGTTTTTGTCCCGAGCCAAGGAGAAGAACTTGTGCCTATTACCGTAATGGACATCAAGTTGGTCCGATTACTGATTCGGTACATATCTAATTAGAATTCAACAGCCATTTTATTAAGCTTATGGGCAGTTTTGATTAATAAAGGAGTTAAATCCGTCCCTGCTGAATCATGTAGAGGAAATAATGCCAACTTACTTTAATATATCATTTCCGTTAAAAACGCTTTCGGATGATTATCTAATGTCTGGCGCGATTCCAGTTTTATTTTATATTGACTAAATGTTCACTCAATAATAAACTAATACTAAAAAATACAGTAGAAAATGGAGTGTTTGCATTGTATTTACATTTTGAGATTACTTGCACTGATGATCCTGTTGTCATGGAAGAAGCACTCACCTTAGATACATCTAGTAAACAGCTTGAACTTGTAGTCAATGGTCCCATGGATAATATCAACAAAAAACCCGAATTCTATCGGTTCTATTTACATTTCTACTTATCTACAGTTTCCTAAAGAAGCAGATTAGAAGGGAGTTTGTATCTAGTCTACCGTTTAAAAGGGGCAAATCTTAAATTAGGAGATGAGCGGAGATGGAAACACGTGTGAAGCAAATTGAATTGAATGGACACACTTTTCAATATCGCGAGAGTGGGGAGCCTTCTGCACCGCCGCTTGTTGCACTTCACGCGCTTGGAACAAGCGCAGAATCATGGGATCAAGTCGCTTTTGCATTAGGAGACAAATTCCGCGTTTTAGCTTTAGATCAGCGGGGTCACGGGGGGAGTGCAAGAATAGGTACTTACTCTTTTGAACTGATGTGCGATGACTTGTTTCATTTTGCAAACGCCATGAATTTGGAACGATTTACGCTTCTTGGCCATTCCATGGGGGGAACCGTATCTTATCTTTTCTCGGAATTCTATCCGTCGAGGATAGAACGGTTGATCGTTGAAGACACTCCGCCTCCTTTTGCGGATAAGCCGATCCAAGTTCCTGCCAAACCTTCTGATCCCCTGCCGTTTGATTGGCAAGTAGTGCCTTCGATTTTACGGCAACTTAATGAACCCAATCCCGATTGGTGGTTGCGTCTTAATGACATTATCATGCCTACTCTTATTATAGGCGGAGGCTCCAGTCACATTCCTCATAACAAATTACGCGAAGTTTCTGAGCTTATTCCGAATTGTGAATTGGTGATGATACAGGATGCCGGGCACTTTGTGCATGATGATAATTTACCAGCTTTCTTGGCTGCCGCAAAAAAATTTCTTGATTCGTAAATATCTCTGAACGATGACACAGTACCCACTGCTTGTTCTAGCCAACTAAATGATCAAACTCTTGGGCTATAGCTCCGGTAGCTTAATTCGTTCGACTTTGGATAACAACCGGCTTTACCGTTAACAAACGAAATTGATCTTTACGTTCAGAAGAGGGGGCCGGGGAATCCGTTCAGACGAGCGATGACGCCGATTTGACCGACGTGATAGGACTCATGATCGAAAACATGATGGAAAATCCATCGCAGTGTCGGCGCCGAAGGCGGTTCCCAACCGTCTGAAAAACGAGGGAGCTGTATGGCTGGTGCATACTCATCGTAAATCATGGAATTGAGCTTGAGGTCTGTTTGGTTCCGAATGTCGATATAGGCCTGTAAAATTTGCTGCGGATGATCCATAGTCTTGGAGAGTTGACACGTTCCCTTAAAACTAATGACGTTAATCCATTCGTCTTCACTACGTGCGATGTGCTCAACGATCCAGGCGATAGAGTTGGGATGGGCGGGATGCGTTGCATACCACTGTTCTTCCGTCAATTGGTTTAAATAAGGGATCAGGATCTTCCTCACATCATTTCGATAAGGAAAAAAAGCAACTAGTTTCATGATTCCTCCGGTAAGAAGATAGAATTAGTATAAGTTGAGTGTCTATCATCATAGGGATTCAACTTATATTTATTTTATGGAAGGAAGAACGGAAACTCAAGTGATACCCATTCTATATAAGAAAGACATTTATTCTTAGCAAGGAGGAAAATAAAATGATGGAGGAGGAAATAATCTCCTATTGCTTAACCTACCCCGATGTTTATAAAGACAAACCGTTTGATGATAAATGGACTGTTTTACGTCACAAGAAAAACAAGAAGATATTTGCAATGATTTTTAACCTCGATGGACATCTTTGCCTTAACGTCAAGTGTGAACCGAACAAAGCCGATTTCCTACGCAACATTTATGAAGATGTTAAGCCTGGGTATCACATGAACAAAACGCACTGGAATACCATTATTTTAGATCGTAACATGGAAGAGGATGATATTTTCGAAATGGTGCATCATAGCTTTGAACTCACGAAACCTAAGTCAAAAAAACATACGTAACCATCTCTATTGCATTGTTGGATGTACTCATGCCTTGGTTTCATGAGACGTTTCAGCTGGTTAGTCGAGCATCTGCTGTTTATTTTTAGAAAAGGGGTTGACATCAAAAAAATGATTGGATATATTTGTTACATACCAACCGAATGTATGAAAGGAGGGGGCAAATGGCAAGAAATAAATATCCTGAAGAAACAATCAACCAAATCCTAACCGTGGCTCTAAACCTGTTCATGCAAAAAGGATACGAGCAAACCTCCATTCAGGATATCATTAATGAACTGGGCGGGCTGACGAAAGGGGCTATTTACCATCACTTCAAGTCGAAGGAAGAGATCTGGCAGGCTGTCATCGATCATGCGTTCAAAGGCGTTGACGAAATGCTGGCCGGCATCCGGGATGACAATGGGCTGAACGGCTTGGAGAAGCTCCGCAAGATTTCCCAAGTCTCCCTCGACAATGCTGCCCGCAACGAACTGGCATCGGTCGGGCCGAATCTCTTACGCAATCCGAAGCTGTTGGCGGCGCAGATCGAGAACATCATCGAAAAAGCCGTACCCGTCTATATCCAACCCATCATCGAACAGGGTATGCGTGACGGCTCGATCCGAACCGACTATCCAAGGGAACTTAGCGAAGCTTTGGTCATTCTCACCAACCTGTGGCTAAACCCGGAGGTCATCCAGGCTTCGCCCGAAATGATGTTGCGCAAGGTAAGATTCTTCGATGAAATGTTGAAAGGCTTGGGGCTTGACCTATTCGATGAGCAAATGTATCAACGATACGAGGAGCTATTTCGTGTGTCAGCTAGAGAAATCATCAAAGAAAACTAACTGCCGAAAGGCAGCTTATTTTTCAGCCTATTCATACCAACGGTTGGTATGAATAGGCGATCCAGTTCATAAGCTTGTTAAAAACTTAATTATAAGGAGATGTGAATGTTATGAATCAGACTATGAACACCCGCTCGCCGGAACGACATGCACTGACAAACTTTAGCGCAAGCAACCTGGTGAAAAGCGATTTTGCAGACGTTACGGCCCATAAAGGACAGTTTAAAGGCAGCGCATTGCACGGCTCCGACTTTTCGGGCGCAGATTTGACCGGCAGTACGTTTAACAGCAGTGATGTACGGGAAGCCAATTTTGATGGCGCCAATCTGACGGACTGCAGCCTATCCACGCTTGACCTGACGAATGCAAGCTTCAATAAGACGATCCTGGTACGAACGAATTTCAGCAAGTCTGAGCTTCACGGAGCCAAATTCACAGGAGTAAGACTGACCGACGTCACGTTAACGATGACCGATCTTAGAAACACGATGTTTGAAGATTGCTTATTTGATGGGGTTGACTTCAAGGACTCCGATCTGAGCGGGAAACGTTTGGACGGACAGACGTTTATCGGCGTCAAGTTTGAGAAAGCTGCGTTAACCGACGTTTCGTTCAAGGGCGCTACTCTTCATCATGTTTCTTTCCATCCGGGGTTTACATTGACTAAAAAGTACTATCGTATGATCAAAACCATCTGCTTTGACGGTGCAACGATGGATAAATTAACCTTTGCTCTACTGAAAGGCATGGATGCTGATTTGTCAAAAGTTACGGTCATTTAAGGAAGGGGATCCGATGCCAAGCTTGCAGGAAAGCGATAAGCGAGGAGAGATTTTGGAGTTTAAACAATAGGACTGAAAAAAAAGTAAAGTGAGGGAAACTTAATGATAAAGATGATGGAACAAAAGAGTGGAGGCTTCTCCGAAACAGGGCTGCGCAGAATGCGCGACGTGCTGGCAAGACATGTCGATTCCGGGAAGATTCCAGGGCTCGTCGCCCTAGTCAGCCGGAACGGGGAGACGCACGTCGAAGCGATCGGCACGATGCGCCATGACGGTGGCGCGCCGTTGCGCCAGAACACGATATTCCGGATGGCGTCCACTTCCAAGATGGTCGGGGCCGCCCCGGTGATGATCCTGCTCGATGAGTGTAAGCTGCATCTCGACGACCCAGTAGACACATGGCTGCCCGAACTTGCCAACCGGCAAGTGCTGAAACGACCCGACGGCCCGCTGGACGACACGGTGCCTGCGCGACGGCCGATCACCGTGCGGGACCTGTTGACTTCTACGTTCGGACTCGGAGTGGATATGACGCTAATGGGCTCAGCGATCCAAAACGCGATCTTCGAGAATGGATTATTTGATACGCCAGGGCAGGAGATGCCTGAGCCGGATGAATGGATGCGCCGCCTGGGTACGCTCCCGCTATGCTACCAGCCCGGAGAGCGGTGGCAGTACCACATGAGCAACGAAGTGCTCGGCGTACTCGTTGCCAGGGTCACGGGTCAGACATTCGAGACGTTCCTGCGCGAACGCATCTTTGAACCGCTGGGGATGAAGGATACCGGCTTCTACGTGCCCGAAGGCAAGATTGATCGGCTGCCGCCTGCCTACGTCCCTGATCCGCAGACCGGAGAGTTCATCGTGTGGGACGAAGCGGCAGGCGGACGCTACAGTAAGCCTCCGGCATTTCAAGCCGGAGGTGGTGGGTTGCTCTCAACCGTTGACGATTACCACGCGTTTTTACGTATGCTACTGAACCAAGGGATGCACGGGACCGAACGGATCCTGTCCCGGCCCGCCGTCCAGTTGATGACAACGAACCGTCTTACGCCCGAGCAACAAGCATTCCGGGACGACCTGGCCAAAAACAATGTCCATTTGTCGCATGGCCAAGGGCAGCACGGCGGCTGGGGCTTCGGGATGGCCGTACGCACCTACCGCGGTGACTACGCGTCCATCGGCCAGTTCGGCTGGGACGGCGGGAGCGGTACCTCGGCATACGCCGACCCGGACAAACAGCTCATCGGAATCCTGCTCACCCAGGTCGGGATGTCCACTCCGGATTCGGCGCATCTTATCCACGACTTCTGGACCATGGTCTATCAGGCTATCGAAGACTGATACCGAACCCGCGCATGGTACGTCGGATATCAACCCACTTCAGCCGCCGAACCGTCGGACGCTTCCGCCATTGGTCTTGGTCCTGATTGCCAAGGGTGGCAGAGTATTTATCACTGTTTTTGATGCGTTACTTGCAAGTTGCCTTCGGTACTTCCGTAGACTCTAGTGGTTTTAAGTAAATCAGGATTAAGTTACAAGAAGCTATAACGTTCTTTCTTCCTGCGTCAAAACAGACCGATATCTATATTGAATCGGTCTGTTTTTCGATATCACCAATGTTATCATTCTTATTGATCCACGCTGCAGGTGGTGTCAGCTTTGCTGGTATCACCACAAGTTGTTAAAATTTCAGGAAAATTTCAAATCGCAAGGGGGCTGCAAGGCGAGATTCGGGTCATAGTAGTCAAAATGATGACAACGAACCTCTCGAAGATTTAATATAGGTTTAGGAGCGTGAATAATAGATGACCTATGAAGAAATCATGGAAGCATTGGCTGGCATGGGCAGTGAGCAGACGAAAAGCACTTATATTCGCCATGGTGCGAAAGAGCCGTTCTTTGGCGTCAAAATCGGGGACATGAAGAGGCTCGTTAAGCATGTGAAAAAAGACCAAGCACTCGCTCTGCAGTTGTATGATTCCGGCAACTATGATGCGATGTACCTGGCGGGGCTCAGCATCAATCCGAAGACGATCACCAAAGAACAGTTGCAGCATTGGGTGGAGGGAGCCAATTGGCATTCGCCAGCCGAGTATACGGTAGCGAGAGTGGCCGCAGAAAGTCCGTATGCGCATGACCTGGCGGTGGAGTGGATTGATTCGCCGGAGGAACTGGTCGCTGTGAGCGGATGGAGCACTTATGCTAATTATGTATCGGTTGCGCCAGACGAAGCGCTCGACATGGAGGAGATACGCAGTTATTTGTTTAGAGTGCGCGACACCATCCACGGCGAGCGCAACTGGGTCCGATATGTTATGAATACTTTCGTTATTTCGGTCGGCGCATACGTCGAGGCATTAACGGAGGAAGCGAAGGCTGTCGCAGAGGAGGTCGGCAAAGTGCAGGTGGATGTCGGCAATACGGCATGCAAAGTCCCGCTTGCAACGGAATATATCGGCAAGATCGAGGCGATGGGCCGAATCGGCAGCAAGAAAAAGACCTGCATTTGCTAACCGCATTAGCGGAGGCCGAGGCGGTCTAAGCTGTAGAGTTCCGATCATAGTGTGGCTGGCAAAGAAGCAGTGTCCGGTAACGAGAGGAAAACCACTCCACCATGGGGAATCGCGACTACGGTATATTTCGATTATCATGTTCATGTCATTTATGTTATTAAGTGTCGGGTAACAAAAACATAGTAATATAAGCAGCCGCTGAATGCGGCTTTTTATATTTATGATTACATCGAGGGCGGCAGACGAGCCGATTGAATTTGTCGCAGATCACTTAAACCCTGGATGAGTGGAGGAATGGAATGAACATTTGGTTATTGCTTGCCATTTCCGTTGTGGTTCTTGTCATTGAATGTACAATAGATCATCGAGAAACGTCCGGAAGCGGGACTTCCGGAACTTGAAAGTATGGAAAAGCTGAAGTGAACTGCTGACAAGTTATTTTCCCTGATGAGAAATCAGATGACAGCAGAGAGCGGATTAGTTGATCTTTACGTTCAGAAGAGGGGGCCGGGAAAGTCGTTCAGACGTGCGATGACGCCGATTTGACCGACATGGTACGATTCATGATCGAAAACATGATGGAAAATCCATCGCAGAGTCGGCGCCGAAGGCGGTTCCCAACCGTCTGAAAAACGAGGGAGCTGTAAGGCTGGTGCATACTCATCGTAAACCATGGAATTGAGCTTGAGGTCCGTTTGGCTTCGAATGTCGATATAGGCCTGTAAAACTTGCTGCGAGTTCTCCAAAGTCTGGGAGAGTTGACGCGTTCCCTTAAAACTATTAGGAGGCGACCATCTTCCGATATTCGTTCGCGCTTACGCCGGTATAGGATTTAAATCGCTTATAGAACCAGTCGATTTCCGTATAGCCCACCTCATACGCAATTTCGTAAACCTTGAGATCCGTTTGCTCCAGCAATATTTTCGCTCTTTCCATGCGCTGGATGAGCAAATATTCGTTAAAACTCATATTTTCATGGTTCTTGAACTTTTGACCAAGATAGGAGCGGTTGAAATGGAATTTGCTCGAAATGTCTTTGAGCGTAATATTTTCGTGCAGCTTTTTCCCCACATATTCCTTGACTCTGTGAATTACGTCATCCTCAGTGCGGCGTTGGTTCGCGTTAACAGCAGCTACGCTCTTCACCAGTTCCTCAGCCGGCAACGTGCTCGGTACGTAATCGCTTACCTGCAGCTGCAGCGCTTTGCGGATGAAGGCAAATTCCATGGTATCCTCGATAACAATGATGGGCAATCGGCTTATCCCCCGGATCCGACCGCACAGCTCCAGCCCTTTCTTGGGGCTGCCGTTCATGTTGATAACCGCCAGTGAATAGCCGTTCTCCTCAATCAGATGCAGCGATGCCTCAGAATCATCATCACAGATTTCCATGTTCATCCCACATTTGCCCCAATCCTGCAGGCGAAGCATGTCATCGGAGCAGCAGCCCAGATTGATATACAATAACTTAGACATGATGACTCCCTCCCCGTATATTGCGAAAAGCGGAATATCATTCAAAAATGTTTACGCTTTCATTATGTTGCCCCGATCCCGTTCTTCACAATGTGCTTTTCTTTGCATAGCTAGCCGTTCTTTACTTCTTTCATAGCTGGGTTATAAAGATCGGTGAACATGCCGCAGAACAAGCTGGCTATCTAGCGTTTCACAGGTTGAACATCCCGATTTCCCCAGGTTGTTGCATGGAAATGTAAGCGCTAAACTTTGGATGAATATGGACCAAACATCAATCGTTGAGGGGGATTAAAGATGCGTGTTCGCAAATTAATGGTTCTGTTATTAGGATTGGCGCTGCTGCTTGCAGCCTGCAGCGGAGGCTCAGGCAGCCCAAGCAGCGGCAACCAAGAAACCGTGGAATCGGAGACGAATAGCGGCACTGAAAACGAGACGTCGAAGGGAACGGACGAGACCGAAAACAGCGGCGAGGAAGAAGTCTACAGAACGCCGGATATGGATTTTGATTTAGGCGGCAAGACCATCAAAATCGTCTCTTGGTGGGATATGACGATTCCGGAGGATACCCCGGACAATATCGAGCGCAAGAAGAACCTTGAAGACCTGATGAAAAAGCATAATTTTAAAGTGGAGTACGTGGCGATCGATTATGGCGAGTACCAAGAGAAAGTTACCGCTTCCCTGATAGCCGGTGAGCCGATCGGCGATATCGTTCGACTTGGCAAAACCTATACGGTGCCTACCTTGGTTAAACAGGATCTGCTTTGGCCGATCGACGAATACACCCAAAACCCCATCGCCTTTAATCAAAAGGTTACGAAGGAATACTACACGTATAAAGGCAGGGGGTACGGATTTACCGAAAACCAAGCAAATCTGGTTCAAGGCATCTTTTACAATCGTACACTTATGAACCAGCTTGGCTTAAAGCCGCTTCAAGAGTACGTGAACGAAGATAACTGGAACTGGGAAACATTCATCCAAGTGGCTAAGGAAGCCAACAAAGATACGAACAACGATGGCAAGCTGGACACTTGGGGGCTAGCAAATTCCTCGCTCATGGACCATGCCTTGTATTCCAACAATACGGGGCTGACCAAAGAAGATAAGCAAAATCTCGATGATCCTGCAACATTGGATGCACTTCAATTCATTTCTCGTATTGCCATCGAGAAAATAGCAAGACCGACCGAGGGCGGCGACTGGACGGAGCCAGGGCAATTTTTTCGTCAAGGCAATACATTAATGTACGCCGGTGCCCTCTATGAGATGAGCGGCTTGCAGACGGATATGCCGGATTACGACATAGGTTTCGTACCTTTTCCAAAAGGGCCGAACGCAACGGAATACCACTCTGCCGAAGCACTCTTCCAGGCGCTTACAATTCCGAAAGCAGTCGAAAATCCGGAACAGTTGCTGTATATCTGGGAGAAAATCAACGACATTGATTCCGTATACGATTATCCGGACCAAGGCTCATACGAAACGATATTCTCGAATGAAGACGACTTGAATAACGCCAAAATGGTGGCGCCAAACATGATGATTCTTGACCACCATACATTCCCGAATTTGAAGTACTACGATTTCGTCGGGGAGCTGAATGAAGGGATATCCGTTTCCACCGTTGTTGAGAAGTATAAGTCAACGTTTCAAGCGGCCATCGACGAAGTATATGGTCCTTGACCTTGAATATTAGCCGAAGACCGATCGTCCCTGCGGAGCTCATTGCTGCGGCAGGGGCGGTCATTGGATGGATTAACCGTGTGGGAGGGAGAGAAATTGAACACCAGGAACAAGCGTTTCGGCAGCGCCATACTTGTCATCGTCCTATTTTTTTTGTCTCTATGGGCCTTCTACCCTTCGAAATCGACAAACCAAGGCACCGTTCAAGCGACCGCCGACTTTGAAGCGATCATGGAAACGGAAGGGCAGGACGGGTACAGCCAGTATTTAGACGCCCATGCATCGGCAAATCGTCCGGACCGCATTGTCCGCATCGAAGGCGAGTCTTTTGTATCAACCGCTGGGAAGGGATTCGAGATCGCGGAGAAATTACACGGCTCCGAAGGCAAATCCGTGATCACGCCAGAGGCAGGTTCCATCACATGGGACGTGAACGTGGAAGAACCGGGCTTATACCATATACGGATCCGATATTATCCTATTGAAGGTAAGAGTTCGGCGATCGAAAGACAGTTCTCTATCAATGACGAGGTGCCTTTCAAAGGTGCGGATATCGTGTTATTCGACAGGGTATGGGGAAATCGGGACGAAGAAATCAGGCAGGATAACCGGGGAAACGATCTGCGGCCAAGGCAGGTCGAAAAGCCTTCATGGCAGCTTGCGCCGCTCTCCGATCGGTATGGCTATTATGATGAGCCGTATTCCTTTTATTTTGACAAGGGCAAGCAAAAGCTTACGCTAACGTCCTTGCGGGAGCCGATGGCCATTGATTATATCGAGCTCTATCAGGATCATGCCTTGAGAACGTACGAGGAGCTGGCGAATGAATATGAGTCCGAGGGCTTGGAACCGAGCCGGGATCAGTACATTCTGATCCAAGCGGAGGACGCCAAGCGGAAATCGTCGCCGACCTTGTATCCAACATCCGACAGATCCAGCCCGACCGTGGTGCCTTACGACGTTTCCAAAATCAGAGTCAACACCATCGGAGGCGTCAACTGGAAGCTGCCGGGGCAATGGATCGAATGGGAGTTCGAGGTGGAAGAAGACGGATTATACCAAATCGCCTTAAAGCAAAAGCAGGACCAGCTCCGCGGCGTCTTCGCCACCCGCAGCCTTATGATTGACGGGGAGTTTCCTTTTCAGGAAATGAAACGAATCCGCTTTCATTACGACCGCGATTGGCAGATGAATGTGCTGGGCGAGGAAGAGCCTTATCTATTCCATTTCACCAAAGGCACGCACCGGGTCCGAATGATGGTGTCTCTTGGCGAGATCGCACCGCTCTTGCAGACGATTGAATCCAGCGTGCTGGAACTGAATGAAATGTACCGGAAAATATTGATGATCACCTCCAATACGCCGGATCCGTTCCGCGATTATCAATTGGAGAAGCGGATTCCGGATATGGTGGAGGTGTTCGCCGAGCAGGCCGAAATCATTCAGAGCGTGGCCGATTACCTGGAAGAGGCTACGGGCGAGCGCAGCGACAAGGTAGCTGTCCTGCATTCGATGGTGCACCAGCTGAACGAGCTTGCCGAAAATCCCGAAACCGTCGCGAAGCGCTTGGATACGTATAAAGTGAACGTAGGCAGTCTGGGAACCTGGATGCTGCAGATTAAAGAGCAGCCCATCTCGCTCGATTACCTTATCATTCACTCGCCGGATCGCAAGCTGCCCAAACCGGACGCGTCGTTTCTCGAAATAACGGGCCATGAGTTAGGCGCTTACGTGGCTTCATACACGGAAGACTATGACACGATCGGCAACGCCGGCGATGAAGAAGACGCCTTTACCGTTTGGGTAACGACCGGACGCGATCAGGCCCAAGTACTGAAAGCATTGATCGACGACACGTTTACGCCTGAATCGGGCATTCCGGTGCATCTCCGGCTTGTTCCGGGAAATATCCTTCTGCCAGCTACGCTTGCCGGAGAGGGTCCGGATGTCGCGATGCAAATCGGCGAGGATGTGCCGGTCAACTACGCGATGAGGGGCGCTGCGGCCGATTTGACGAAATTCGATGATTTCGAGCAGGTGGTTACCCGGTTTCGCGACAGCGGGCTGGAGCCTTATAAGTATAACGGCGGAGTATACGCCTTGCCTGAGCAGCAAACCTTCCCGATGTTGTTCTATCGGAAAGATATTTTGGAGGAACTTGGTTTAAAGCCGCCCGCGACCTGGCAAGAAATCTATGACATGATTTCCGTGCTTCAGAAGCACAACATGGAATTTTATTTGCCGCTGGAAGCCACTAATGCAAGCCTGGTCCCGAATGCCACGTTCGCGATGCTGCTGTACCAGAACGGCGGGCAGTTCTACCGCGATAACGATACGAAGAGCGCGCTCGATTCCGACATCTCCATGGAAGCCTTCAAGAAGTGGACGCAGTTCTATACCAGCTACAAGTTCCCGCTTCAAGCGGATTTTCCGAACCGTTTCCGGACCGGAGAGATGCCGATCGGGATTGCGGATTACACGACGTACAACATGCTGACGGTTATGGCCCCCGAGATTAAGGGACTGTGGGATTTCACGATCGTGCCGGGCACTGAACGCGGGGACGGCACCGTAAACCACGAGGTTGCCAGCCATACGACCGCCGTCATGCTGCTTCAGAATTCGAAGAGCAAAGAGGCCGCTTGGGAATTTCTGAAGTGGTGGACCGGCAAGGATACGCAAATTGCGTATGGACGAGAGATGGAAGGCTTGATGGGTGAGGCGGCCCGCTATCCGACGGCCAACATCGAAGCGCTGGAGGAGCTGCCATGGCCGGTGAAGGATTACCGGAATTTGAATAACCAATGGAGATGGGTGCGAGGCATTCCGCAAGTGCCAGGAGGATATTTCACGGGCAGGCATTTGGACAATGCGTTTAGAAAAGTGGTGAATGCCAGCGAAAATCCGCGAGAAGCCTTATCCGATTATATTCTGTACATTAACGATGAAATTGAGATCAAGCGGAAGGAGTTCAATTTGCCCATATTAACAGGGGAGGTGCGGTAGTCGATGCAACCAGGAATTCAAACCGTGAAGAGCCCCAAATCGAATGTGCAGAGGAACAGCCGTAGGGTCTCCTTCATAAATGAGTTAAAACGCAGCAAGCATTACTATTTGCTGATGAGTCCGTATATGATTATTTTCTTTCTGTTTACGGTTATTCCGGTGGTTTTTTCCTTTGCCCTAAGCTTCTTTTACTTTAACATGCTGGAATTTCCGAGGTTCGTCGGTTGGCAAAACTATTCGAGACTATTTCTGAATGACGATATCTTTATGATCGCCTTGAAAAACACCCTGATGTTTGCAGTCGTAACCGGTCCTGTCAGTTATATCGCCTGCTTTGTATTTGCATGGATCATCAATGAACTGTCGCCCAAAGTGCGGGCGTTCATGACGCTGGTCTTTTATGCGCCTTCCATATCGGGAAACGTTTATTTCATTTGGCTCATCATCTTTTCCGGTGACAGCTACGGGTATTTAAACGGATTTCTTATGAAAGCAGGCTTTATCTTGGAACCGATTCAATGGCTTCTGAATGAAAACTATATTCTATGGATCGTGATTATCGTACAGCTTTGGCTCAGCCTGGGCACCAGCTTTCTGGCTTTTATCGCCGGTCTGCAAACGATCGACAAGTCACTGATCGAAGCCGGGGCGATGGACGGCATTAAAAATCGTTGGCAGGAGCTCTGGTATATTACGCTGCCGTCCATGAGGCCGCAGCTGATGTTCGGGGCCGTCATGCAGATTACAACCGCATTCGCGGTCGCGGATATCTCCATCGCGCTCGCCGGGTTTCCGAGCGTTAACTATGCGGCGCACACGATCGTAACCCATCTGATGGATTTCGGCACGATCCGCTTTGAACTCGGCTACGCATCAGCCATTGCGACGTTCCTGTTCCTGCTGATGGTAGGGACCAACAAGTTAACGCAAAAAATGTTGAGAAAGATAGGTGAGTAACGTTGGCTGCGAAAATGATTCGATATTTCCGGCTGCCGAGAACGCTGAACCGTTCTTTGCCCGTTAGCATTTTGCTGTTTGCGCTGCTCGCCTTGTTCGGAGCCTTCATGGCATTGCCCTTGATTTACGCGGTGAACAACGCATTCAAGCCGCTGGACGAATTGTTCATTTTCCCTCCGCGGTTTTTCGTAAACAATCCGACGATGGATAATTTCCTGGACTTGATGGTGTTAATGGGGAATTCCTGGGTACCCTTATCGCGCTATTTTGCAAACACGCTATTGATCACCATCATTGGAACGGCCGGACATATTCTGCTGGCGTCCGCGGCAGCCTATCCGCTAGCCAAATACCGGTTTCCCGGCTCGAAAGCGTTGTTCTCCATCGTGGTGCTCGCCCTGATGTTTTCGCCTCATGTAACGGCGATCCCGAACTATATGGTCATGTCTTGGCTGGGGTGGATCAATACGCATGCCTCCATCATCGTGCCTTCCTTGGCTTTTCCGCTCGGGCTGTTCCTGATGAAGCAGTTTATGGAGCAAATTCCCGACGCGCTGCTCGAGGCGGCCAAAATTGACGGGGCCAGCGAGTATCGGATTTACTGGTCCATTGTGATGCCGAACGTGAAGCCTGCCTGGCTGACGCTTATGATTTTGCAATTTCCCGCGCTTTGGGGCAGCGACGGCGGCAGCTTTATATACAGCGAGCATCTGAAGACGTTACACTTCGCGCTGGGACAGATCACGGAAGGCGGAATCGCAAGAGCCGGCGTTGGCGCGGCCGTTGCTTTGCTCCTGATGATCGTTCCCATCACGCTCTTTATCATCTCCCAGAGCAGCGTCATGCAGACGATGGCCACTTCAGGGATGAAGGACTAGAAAGGAGGCATGACCAGATTGATCAACAGCTTGCGCAAACTGAAAACGCCTCTCCTCATCTTGATCTGCTGCTTATTGGGGGTTGGCGCAGGAACGGGGAACGTAAGCGCCGAGAGCGCCGCGGACTCCTACAATTATTCCTATTGGGGCGATGCCGTCGCAGCGCCGGCCGCTTATGTAGCGACCGAATGGATCAGCGGCTCGGACCTGGGGACGGGGGCTTTCCAAGAGCCGAGTGATCTCCACGTCGCCGCCGACAATCGCGTATACGTACTGGATTCAGGCAACAATCGGATCGTTGTGCTGGACCATGATCTAAAGCTGGTAACCACCGTGGATTCCTTCACGAGAGAGGGCAAGCCGGATACATTCCTTCAACCGCAAGGGATTTTCGTGACGGATGACGGCGATGTGCTTGTAGCGGACACGGGTAACAAGCGGGTGGTTCACTTAGATGCGGATTTTCAGCTGGTCAAGATCATCGATTCACCGGAGTCGGAACTATTGCAAGATTCGTTTAAATTCGAACCCGTGCGGGTCGTAATGGACCATGCGCAGCGAATTTATGTCATGGCTGTCGGCGTGTTTGACGGGTTCATGGAATTCAACGCCGAAGGGGCGTTTACTACTTTCATTGGCGCGAATCGCGTTTATATCGATCCGATCGAATATTTCTGGAAGCAGGTGTCGACCAAAGCGCAGCGCAGCCAGATGGTCATGTTTACGCCTACGGAGTTTACGAATCTGGATATTGACTCGGAAGGATTTATCTATGCCACTAACGGAGACCAGTGGGGGAACAACATTAAGAAGCTTAACGCGCAAGGCAGCGATATTTTACGAAGAACAGGGTATTCCGACCCGCAGGGCGACATTCTTTACATCAGCAGCGAAGGTCCTTCTAAGCTGATCGATATCGATGTTACAGACAGCGAGATTTACTCTGTTCTCGATGGCAAGCGAGGGCGGGTGTTCACTTACAACGGGGACGGTCATCTGATGTACGTATTCGGCGGGCTGGGGAACCAATTGGGCCAGTTTCATACGCCGGCCGCCATCGATCGAATCGGCGAGGATTTTCTTGTGCTGGATAAAGCGCTGGGCGAAATCACAGTATTCCGAACGACCGAGTACGGGCGAACGCTGAATGAAGCAGTCAATAGCTATTACCGTGGCGAGGAAGAAACCGCTTTTGCGTTGTTTAATCGAACGATCGCCATGAATGCCAATCTGGATTTTGCCTATGCGGGGATCGGTAAAGCCTTGCTTCGTCAAGGCGATTATAAGGACGCCATGAAGCATTTTAAACGCAGTTTGGATCAGAAAAACTATTCCAAAGCATTCCTGCTATATCGAAAAGAAGTCATGAGAGAGCATTTTCCGTTGATCATGACCGTGCTGTTCTTAGCCGGAATCGGTATTTTTGTTGCGGCAAGGCTTCGGAAAGCGAAGGAACGAAGAAAGGGGGCTTCCGCATGAGCAGGGATTGGATTCGATTCCCCCTAAATCTCATGGTTCATCCCTTTGAAGGCTATTGGGACCTGAAATACGATCGCAACCGAAAATTCACGTTGATCATTTCATTTTGCGTATTGTTCCTGGTGGCCGTTACGAACATTTTGGGGAGCCAGTACAGCGGTTTTCTAGTCCATGTGTACAATCCAGAGACCATGAATAGCTTCATGGAAATCGTGTATGTGATCGTGCCGGTATTGTTCTGGTGCGTGGCCAACTGGTCGCTTACGACCTTGATGGACGGAGAAGGCAAATTCGTCGAAATTTTCACGTCGACCTGCTTTGCGCTTCTGCCGCTCGTGATCATTCAATTTCCATGGATTTGGCTCAGCAATCTCGTTTCGCTGCAAGAGACCGCCTTCTATTATTTTTCCAACTCCGTTGCGGTTCTTTGGTTCGTATATCTGCTGTTTATCGGCAATATGACCGTACATCAGTTTTCCCCGTCCAAAACGATCGGAATTATGATGCTGACCCTGGTCGCCATGGGGTTCATGGCTTTTATCAGTTTGCTGTTTTTCAGCTTGGTCCAACAGATCGTGGCCTTTATATCCGTCATCTATCAAGAATTCGTCATGAGAACTTAAGGAGGAGGAAAAATGGGCAATTTCGCTAGATATATGCTGCTTGCTGCCAGTGTACTGACAGCGCTGATCATGGCCGGATGCACGGATAAAGGACCCGATGAGGCAGCTGGCGATCAAGTCAACAGGCTCACCGAAACGTTTAAACCCGATTCAACTCTTAAGGCGTCGTTCGCCAATCCAAGAGTCCAAGGCATGAAAGGCATCGCCGAGAACGATCAACTGCAGCTGCTAGCGGACGATCAGACGGGGGCGATCGCCGTCGTGCATAAAGCGAGCAGGGAAGTTTGGCACAGCAATCCTCCCGGGCGTGAGTCGGATCCGCTGGCTGCAGGCGTGAACAAGAGTTTGTTGTCCTCTCAGTTGAAGCTTGATTTTTATAATAGTTTCGGACAAATAAACTCCGTCAATTCGCACGCCGATAGCGTGGCTTATAAACAAATCGGCATGGAGGAAATCGCAAATGGCGTTCGCGTAAACTACCGGTTCGGCTCGGACAAGAAAACAATCGACGACATGCCCAAGAAGATCAGCAATTCGCGCTTCGAGCAGAACCTGTTAAGCAAGCTGGACAGCACGGGCCAGCGAACGCTGAAAATCGCGTACACCGAGGATGCGGAACAGGGGATGTATGTCCGGTCCGACGGCGCGCTTAAAGGCCTTCAGCTGGAGCGGGCGCTTAAAGCCTTTGAGGATGCCGGGTATACCGAAGAAGATTTGCTGGTCGACATTGAGGAAAACCATTTGGATCAGACCAAGCCTGAACCGCGGGTATTTCATGCTTCGGTTGAATACACGCTGGACGGCGACAGTCTGCTCGCCAAGATCCCGGTTTCCAGCATCGATTTCCCGGCTGAATATCCGGTGAACACCATATCGTTCCTGAGTTTCTTCGGTGCCGGGGGAACGGAAGAAAAAGGCTCGATCTTCATTCCGGACGGATCGGGGGCTCTGATCCATTTTAATAACGGCAAGACCCGGTATCCAGCCTACCAACAGAACGTGTACGGAACGGACCGAACCGTGAGCCGCATCGAAACGGCAGAAATCAGCCAGGAAATCAGGCTGCCGGTGTTCGGAATCATCCGTCAAGCCGGGGCATTTATCGGCATCATCGAGGAAGGGGCTCCGGCCGCGACAATCAATGCCGACGTTAGCGGCAGACTGAACAGCTATAACTACGTTTACCCGACGTTCACGGTGATCAACAAAGGCGACTTAAGCCTGGATGCGAACGGTCAGCAGCGCTCGCTTCCGAAATTTCAAGAAGCTCCGATGCGAAGCGATTTTACGGTCCGATATGCCTTCGTGGGCAAGCAGTCGGCTTCCTATCAAGGACTTGCTGCCTATTACAGGAAATATTTGGAGCAGTATGGCGGTCTTCCCGCAATTGCCGAGTGGAACAGGGAGAATATGCCGTTCTATCTGGAGCTCGTAGGCAGCATTTATAAGAAAAAGCATTTTGCAGGAATTCCCTATCGGGCGCTGGAGCCGCTCACGACCTTTGAACAAGCGCAAAGTATTCTGACAGACATGAGCCAGCGTGGAATCCATGACATCAAATTGAAATATAGCGGCTGGTTCAACAAGGGGCTGGCTCATGAGGTACCTGGCAGCGTCTCCGTTGACCAGCAGGTAGGGGGAGAGAAGGGACTTCGGCGTCTGTTATCCTATGCAAACGAGAATGGGGTAACGCTATATCCGGATGTCGCCATCCTTACCGCATTGTCCGGTTCCGGGTTCAACGAAACGAAGGAGGCGGCCAGAACGCTCCGAGGCGTCCCCGCAGAGCTCTATTCATTCAATCCGGCATTGAATCGCCGGGATCGGACCGGTTCGCCGACCTATGTCATATCGCCGCGGTTTATAGGTAGTTACACGGAAGCTTTCTTAAAGGACTATGGCAAATACGGCGCAAATGCCGTTTCGCTGAGTGATCTGGCCGCCGAGCTCGATAGCGATTTTCGCAAGCACCGCCAAATTGACCGAACGGAGTCCGAGCAGCTGTCTCAGGATGCGCTGAACAAGATTGAAGATGCCAATCTTCAGGTCATGGCTGACGGAGGAAATGCTTATGCGCTGCCTTTCTTAACCGATATCACCCACGCGCCCATGGCAAGCAGCAGGTTTAAAATCGAGGACGCGGAAATCCCGTTCTATCAAATGGTCGTCCGCGGTTATATCGATTACACAGGCTCACCCTACAATCTGACTGCGTATACCGATCCCAAACCGTATATATTGAAGTGTTTGGAGTACGGTTCCAGCGTGTACTTCCAATGGATCTATGAACCGAATCACAACATAAAGGACACAGCGCATAACGACTTGTTCTCCGCCAATTACGAGATATGGATCGATGAAGCCGCCCGTATCTATGAGGAAGTGAATGCTTTTCTGAAAAAGGTTCGCCATGATCGGATCATCGGACATGACGAATTGGCTGACGGCGTATTCAAGACGATATATGAGAGCGGCGTTTATGTCATCGTGAATTATAATCATGTACCGGTGACGATTGACGATCTAACCATTGAAGCCGAAAGCTATGTGACAGGTGGTGAAGCGCCGTGAAATTCATAACCCAGCGATTGGGGGGAAAGCAAAGGAGCTATGGGAAACAGAAGGCTTTATGGGGCATTGCTTATGTTATGCCTTGGCTTCTCGGCTTTATATTTTTCTTCCTGATCCCTTTGCTGACTTCCCTGATCTACAGTTTTAGCACTGTAACCGCGAATTCCGAAGGAATCGGCATTACCCTAATGGGGATGAAAAATTATGTGACCGCCTTTACGGTCAACACCAGCTTTAATCGAATGCTGACCGAAGCGATTGTTAATATGGTGGTAAACGTGCCCCTGATCGTTATTTTCAGCCTCTTTCTGGCTGTTGTCCTGAATCAGAAATTCCTTGGCCGTTCCTTTGCCAGATCGATATTCTTCCTGCCTGTCATTCTTGCTTCCGGGGTCATACTGACCCTGGAAAGCAGCAGCCTCGTTCAGGCGATCAATGATCAGAATGCCGGTTCCGGAGGGCTGATCAACGCTTTGGGAAGCTTTGAGCTCGAGCGATTAATGCTTCATGCCGGCGTAAGCGAGACCATCGTAAACTATTTAACGGGAGCCGTGGATCGTATTTATGATATTGTAAGCCAATCCGGCGTACAGATTCTCATATTCCTGGCTGGCATCCAGACGATATCTCCCCAGCTGTATGAAGCGTCCAAGATGGAAGGGGCAACGGGTTACGAAGCCTTCTGGAAAATCACGTTTCCGATGGTTAGCCCGCTAATCCTGGTCAATATGATTTATACGATTATCGACTCGTTCTCCCGAAATGAGCTGACAGAGTTAATCCGTACCACGGGCTTCGTTCAGTTCGATTTCGGCCTTAGCTCAGCGATGGCCTGGATTTATTTCTTAGCCATTACTATCATCCTATTAATCAGCGCATATTTGGTATCCAGAAAGGTCTTTTACCATGAATAGAAGAAGGTGAATGCAATGCCGGTATCTCGGTTGCTATCGCTCGAACATTGGAAACGATGGCTCTGGTCTTTCATACGTTTAACATTGATCGCAGGCCTGTCCTTTGTCATTCTGTATCCGATTCTGCAAAAAATCTCGACGGCCGTCAAAGACAAGGCCGATCTTTATTCACCGGTCGTCGTATGGATTCCGGAAAATTTTACGATGAGCAATTTCCTTGATGCCATCCGCATTATGGATTACTGGGAAACGCTCTTCAACACGTTTGCGCTGTCGGCGACGACGACGGTCTTGACAGCCGCTTCTTGCGCGCTTGCGGGATACGGCTTTGCCCGTTTGAAGTTCAAGGGCAGCCAATTTATGTTCGCTTGCGTTATCCTGACGATACTGGTGCCCCCAACCACGATTCTCATTCCCATATACTTGAATCTGAAAGATTTTACGCTGATGGGCTTGATCCCGCTCATAACCGGGAAATCCGTCAATCTGTTAAACAGCTATTGGCCGTTCATTCTGACTTCGCTGACGGCCAATTCCCTCAAAGCCGGTTTGTACATTTTTATATTCCGACAATTTTTCCGCGGCATTCCGAAAGAAGTGGAAGAGGCCGCTTATATCGACGGCGCGGGCGTCGGAACCACCTTTACCCGCATCATGATGCCGAACGCGATTCCTGCCGTCATTACCACGACGTTGTTCTCCTTCGTCTGGCAATGGAACGACAGCTTCTACACGACGACGTATCTGACTTCAAGCAAGGTCATGTCCACCCAGCTTTCATCGCTGCCGTACAATCTGTCCGTCATGCTGGGCGGCGATCCGTCGAAGGCAGACCCTTTTTATTTGAGTATGGTGCAGGATACCGGCATCTTGCTGGCCATCCTTCCGTTGATCGTCATTTATTTGTTCGTCCAGCGATACTTCGTGGAAAGTATCGAGCGTACCGGTATCGTAGGCTAACATTTCAAGATGAAAACCGCCACCCCGAATCTAGGGGATGGCGGTTTTTGCTTGCATGCAGCAACAAGTAAATAACGGGATAGAAAGTAAAAAAATGTTTATTGTGGGCCGGGTCCTTTAAAGTATAATAATACAATTAATCGATAGGAAAGGGTGTTATCTGTTGCTGATCATCGTAAAGAACTTATCCAAGGTCATGCTAAGCGCTTTACTGTTTGGTTCAACACTGGCGTCTTGTCACCAAAGCAGCGGTATCGACCACAATCGGGGGCCGGAAACACGCGGGGAGGGCGTATACAACGATAAGTCATTAAGCGCTTATCATCCGCCGATCGAAGTCACGCTTGTTAGAGAAATCGGCGACGGCTTGGAAGATATTCTGAAGGCATTGCCTGATGAAACGCTGGAGGACAATCGCTGGAGTCAGTTGTACGAACAAGTTCTTGGCATTCAAATCAAATACAAATGGGCTGTGAGAAGCGAACAATACCACAAAAAGCTGGATATTATGCTGGCTTCAGGGGACATTCCGGATATCGTCAAGGTCAATGCCCAGCAGCTCAGGCAATTAAGTCATGCCGGTCTGATCCAGGATCTGACGCAGGCTTATGAGGAATATGCTTCAGCGTTGACTCGGCAAGTTCATCGTCAGGAAGGGAGCGGCACCCTGGAATCCGGCATAATCGGTGACAAGCTGATGGGCATACCAGAGACCGATTCCTCTATCGAAAAGGCGATGTTTCTGTGGATTCGAACGGATTGGCTGGACCGATTGGAGCTGTTGCCTCCGCAAACGATGGATGATGTCCTGGTAATTTCGAAAGCGTTTACAGAACAGGATCCCGACGGAAATGGCCAACAGGACACCTATGGAATAGCGGCTACCCAATATTTGTGGGACCCCGTCATGGGTTTAACCGGATTCATGGCCGGTTATGGAGCTTACCCGAACATATGGCTTGAAGACGAGAGCGGCAAACTCGTATACGGAGGCATTCAGCCCGAAGTGAAACAGGCACTCAAAGCGCTTCAGGATATGTATCGCAACCATGAAATCGAGAGTGAATTCATTTTTAAAAACGGAAGCAAAGCCAAACAGCTCATAGCCGATGGGAAGATCGGAATGGCCTATGGAGAGCAATGGGGAGCGTTCTTGTTTCAATCCAGCCGAAGCGGCGATTCGGATGCAGAGTGGCAGGCTTTTCCCATTGTTACTGACTCCGGCAAGGCGCCAAAGGTTCCGCTTAAATTTACCACAAGTTCTTTTTACGCCGTAAGAAAGGATTTTGCTCACCCGGAAGCGATTCTGAAATTGTTCAATTTGCATCTTGAAAAAAATTGGGGCAAAACGGCCGAGTACGGGACTTACTACAACGATTCCTCGCCCGTGTGGGGTCTATCTCCCGTGACTCCTTTCCCTGCTGATAAAAACCTCGAAGCCTACCGGCAAATCGCCGAAGCGCGTCGACAAGGCTCGACGTCACAGTTACAAGGTGAGTCCGGATTCATTCAAGACCGAATCGATCGGTATATGGATAAGAAAGAAGACAGCGAATCCGACTGGGGATGGGAAAAAATCTACGGGTCATCCGGTGCGATGAGTATCCTGGACCAATACGAGAAAAACGATCAGTTGTTATTCGATGCATTTGCCGGCGCTCCGACCGAAACCATGATCGAAAGAAGAAACATTCTGGACAATCTTCAGCATGATTACTTCGTTAATATCATCCTCGGCGAACCCGTTGACCAATTCGACCGGTTTGTCGAGGAATGGTATCGGCTTGGCGGCGCGGATATTACGGCCGAAGTGAATCAATGGCATGAGGAAAAGAAAGGCCGTCCATAGAACCATGAGCCCCGCAAGCATGATTGGCTTCAAAGGCCATCAGGCGGATAATCATCAAGTATATTCACACGCATCGGAGGAGTTTAATTGCTTAAGTTACCCGTGAATTCCATTCGTAATACCATCTTTATTCGATTGGTTGCTACCTATCTATTCGTTATTCTTCCGCTTATCATTCTCGGTGTTTATCTGTATAACTGGAGTTACCAATACGCTAGCCAGGAAATATCCAAAAATTCGCAAGCGCAGCTTTCGGCTTACCTGGACGGGTTGAACCGGGAAATCGAATGGTTGGAAATTCAGCAATACGATATTTTGCAGGACGGGGAACTCAACAAAATGGCGCTGACATGGGAGATGATGAGCACGGTCGATAGAAAAGCAAGCCTCCATTATTTGCTGCCTCGACTGGTCTCCATCAAAAACAGCAGTGTCTACATAAAAGATGTATTCGTTCATATCCGCGGCATGGATAAAACGATTTCAGCCATGACCGGGATGAACCCATTCGACTCGAGACGGTATAACAATGTCCAAGCAGGAAAGGCGCGCGGCAATGCGAGACTCTTGCAGATCGACGATACGCTCCATCTTGTAGCGGCTAAATACGGAGCTAGAAAAGGGGAAGAGCCGTTCCTGATCGTTCAGATCGAACTGGATCCGAGCAAACTCAGGGAATCCTTGATGCAAATCAGCGTATATCCGGAAAGCGGGGCTTTTATCGTCTCCGAGCCGTCCGGATTTGCTCTGGCCAGCCATGAGGAGGCGGATCGTTTAATGGGAGGGGCCGTGCAGGCCATCCAAAATGCGAATCGCCAACTGATAACGATCGGTACAGGCAGGTATCTGATTGATAAGGCGTATTCCGACAAGCTGAAATTATCCGTGTTCACCTACTTGCCTACCAAGGTGGTGAAGCGGCCGCTAAGTAAATTTTATGTCTGGGCCTGGCTGTTTGCAGGCACGACGCTCTTAGCCATCGCCATCTATGCCGTATCGACATACAAGCTGGTTCATAAACCGCTGCTCCTGCTTGTCCAAAGCTTCAGGAAAATGGAAGATGGCATGTTTAATATCCGGATCAGGCACGGACAAAGGGATGAGTTCGGCTATTTATACGATCGATTCAATCATATGCTTATCAAGCTGCAGCATTTGATTGATCAGGATTTCAGGCATAAGCTCATGATGCAAAGGGCGGAGCTGAAACAGCTCCAATCCCAGATCAATCCCCACTTTTTATATAATAGCTTCTTCATCTTGAGCTCCCTGGCCAAAACGGGGGATGTCGCGCAAATCGAGTTGTTCACGAACATGCTTGGAGAATATTTTCGATTCATTACCCGCAATGATGCGGACAACGTTCCATTGCTGGAAGAGACGAGGCATTCCCGCATTTATACCGAGATTCAAAAGCTCAGATTCTCAAGGCGGATCCGCGTTCAATTCGGGGAGCTGCCGAAGGATATGGAGACCATCAAGGTGCCGCGATTGATCATTCAGCCTATTATCGAAAACGCCTATGAGCACAGTCTCGAAAAAATGCAGGATGAAGGTTTGCTGCATGTAGCGTTTCATTTGGATAATGACGAAGCCTCCATCGTCATTGAAGAAAATGGGAGCGGGTTGACGAATAACGAAATCGAAGCGCTAAACAGGCGGCTTGAACGGACATCCGAATCCGCTGAATCCCCTGAAGTGACCGGCCTTATCAACATCCATCGGCGAATTGCCTTAACGTACGGGGAAAGCAGCGGATTAGTTTTTTCAAGAAGTCCATTGAATGGATTGCGAGTCCAGATTCGAATCAGGCTGACGGAGGGGAATGGACATGTATAGACTGTTGGTCGTCGACGATGAAGAGATTATTACGAACAGTTTGTTCGAAGTATTTCATCAATGGATGCCCGAAAAGCTTGATGTTTGCCGGGCCTACTCCGGCAAGGAAGCGCTGAATTGGATGTCGCGCACGAGAATCGACATCGTTCTGACGGACATACGCATGCCGGGCATGAGCGGATTGGAATTGACGGAGAGCATTCGCGCTCTTTGGCCAAGGTGCAGAATTATCTTTCTGACCGGGTACAGTAATTTCGATTACGCTTATCAAGCGATCCAGATGCCCAATATTCGCTATTTGTTGAAGACGGAAGGTTTCGATAAGGTCATGGAGGTCGTGAAGGAAGTTATCCATGAAATCGAGAGCGGCAACCGCATGAAAGAATGGCTCAAGCAATCTCGCATGCAGATCGAAGCGCTGGAGTGGATGGAGCAGGGGGAGTACTTCCGGCAATTCGTAGCGGACAGCAGCTTGCTTGGAGCGGATAACGAAGCGATGATTGACGATTTCCAAACCTTGAACATTGGGCTGGATCCTAAACTTCCTGTACTGTTAGCTCTTGGCCGCGTAGCGTATTCAGCAGGCAAAGCATATACAGAAAAGAAAAATGGCCATCGATCGGTAAGATGGATATGGAATTCTTTTATGGAGGAGCATGTCCGCAGCATCGGCGTCGTGGACAAACACGGGGATTTATTATGGTTGCTCCAGCCGCGGTCCGAGAACCCAACCGGGGATCGTCTGGTTCTTTATTTGGAGGGTACGCTTGAACTCATCCAGGAAGCCTGCCTTGATTCTCTTGAACTTACCGTATCATTCACCATAAGCGGCTTCCCGTGCCGGTGGGAGGATGTGACACCACAGTATGAACGGCTGCGAAGGCTGCAGCAGCTAAAGATGGGCGACGGAATTCCGATGATTCTGAAGGATCAAACCGACTCTGACAAATCGCCGTACTGCAAGGAAGGAGTGGAGGCGAGTCATAAGGCGGACATCTTGGAAGCACATTTGGAGGCCGGAAGGGAAAATGAATTCATGTGTGAATTGGAGCAGTTGTCGGAATTCGTGCTGAACGTAGACGATCTTCATCAGCACGCTGCCCAAGCTTATTATTCTATTGCGCTGGTGCTGTATGCGAAGCTGACCCGGCTAGGTCTTCAGGATCCTACCGGTGAACGGGGAAAGCTGCTGGACTTGGAAGGCCATGATTCCATGAAGGAAGCTTTTCGGTATTTGAGGCGAACGGCCGAAGACATCTTCGCTTTCAAACGAATGGATGAACGAGGCAAAACGGCGCATGTCATTGATCGGGTATGTCAATATATCGAGGAGCATTTGGATCAGGACGTGACCCTTGTGCATCTTGCCGAACGATATTATTTCAATCCGTCCTATCTATCGCGCTTGTTTAAGCAAGAACGGGGAATCAACATCTCCGAATATATCGAAAAATGCCGAATCCGAAGAGCCAAGGAGCTGCTTAAGGAAGGGGATTTGAAGGTAAGGGACGTGGCTCCTCTTGTCGGATACGATGCAGCCCATTCCTTCACCCGCTTCTTCAAAAAGGCGACGGGGTTAACGCCGCAGGAGTACCGGGACAATCTCGTGAATTAGGCCGGCCACCTACCATTAGTCCGGTGTTTTCAGATGGAATGTCGGGTTGTTGCCTTGCTTAGCAAGCGGTACACTTTTTACGACCACTTCCGGAATGTCGACCCGTAATGGGAATGACAGGTCGCCTAGTAACGATGGAGGAGGGCGTGTTCAGGGATGAAGCCCGTAAAGCCGTTACTGGTCATATCTACCGTATTCGCGTTCGTTTGCATAATGTTTGTCTTTGCAAACCTTGCGAATCGTGGCCAAGACGATCCAAAACTGTTAAACCAGGAGTTGAGTGACAAGATGGGTGATGAAATCAAAGCAGGCAAGGCGGGAACTGAAATGATGGACCAGGGCAGCAGCATGGATACGATTCGGAATGCGGACAGCACCCGCAGCGAGCCGTAGGCGGTCGCGATCGGCAAGATTCCTCCAAATGGGAATCCGGTCGTCTCGCATAAATTCGGCGCGGATCCCTATGCGCTGGCAGTAGACGGACGCGTTTATTTATATAACACGTACGACGCACTAGAGTATGACGGTGACGGGAACGTCAAGGACAACAGCTACAGCACGATCAACAAGCTGTCCGTCATCTCTTCTTCGGATTTGGTCAACTGGACCGATCACGGCGCAATCCAGGTTGCAGGACCGACCGGCGCTACCGCATGGGCAACGCAATCATGGGCACCAGCGGCCGCGCACAAGGTGATTCACGGGGAAGATCGATTCTTCCTCTATTTTGCCAACAATGCCAGCGGCATCGGTGTACTCACGAGCGACAGCCCCGTTGGCCCGTGGATAGATCCTATAGGAAAGCCGCTGATCACAAGAAACACGCCAGGCGTGGAAGGAGTCACGTGGTTGTTTGATCCCGCCGTGCTCGTCGACGATGACGGGAAAGCCTATATTTACTTTGGCGGCGGCATTCCGGAAGGCAAAGCCGAAATGCCGGATACGGCTCGCGTCATGCAGCTTGGCGAAGATATGGTCAGCGTGCTTGGAGAAGCCGTCACGATTCCAGCTCCTTATATGTTCGAGGATTCAGGAATCAACAAGTTTGGTGGAAGGTATTACTATACGTACTGTTCCAATTTCTCCGGAGGAACGCGGCCGGAGAACAGTCCTCCTCCAGGCGAGATCGCTTATATGGTCAGCGAGCATCCGATGGGACCCTGGACGTATCAAGGGACTATATTGAAAAATCCAGGGCATTTCTTCGGGGTCGGAGGGAATAATCATCACGTCATCTTTCAGCTCCGACAAAACTGGTATATTGCCTATCACGCCCAAACGCTGTCGAAGTCCATGGGGGTTCCCAAAGGCTATCGCTCCACCCATCTGAACCGGGTTTATATCGAGCCGGACGGTACCATCAGGGAGATTGAAGCTGACATGGAAGGCGTGAAAGGGATCCAGCCGCTCAATCCTTTCCAACGAACGGAGGCGGTAACGATGGCATGGAATGCCGGAATTCAAGTCAATACGTCTACGGCTGCTGAGGACTCGCAGGGCGGCCCGATACTGACGGTCACGGACATCCATGACAAGGATTGGATCGCAGTGGCCAATGCTGATTTCGGGAAAGGAGCATCTGTGTTTACGGCTTGGGTCTCGGGTATAGATGCGGGAGGGCAGCTGGAGCTTCGGCTGGATCGTCCGGATGGAGAACGAATCGGCACGGTGGACGTACCGCCTTCATCCGGTACGGAACAGCGAAGGGAATTCTCCATAGAGGTTTCGGGCGCGTCCGGCATCCATCATCTTTACTTCATATTTACCGGTCAGCGGGATCAGAGGCTATTTGATTTCGAAGCATGGAAATTTCATCATTGATTGCTGATATTGCCTGTTCGTTAATAACATGATTGCAATCTAAAAAGGCGCTCCCGAAAAAACAGCGCCTCTTTTAGGTTTCGAGGTTATAATGTACGTACAAGTTAATGCTGGCCAGAGGCGATCTGAACTGTCTGCGATCCATGCATTTTTCTATACATGTTAGCGCTTACGCTGGCATAGGACTTGAATTTTTTATAGAACCAGTCCATATCGTTATAACCCACCATGTCAGCGATTTCGTATATCTTCATGTCGGTGTGCACCAGCAAGAATTTCGCTTTCTCCATCCTCTGCTGCAACAGATATTCGTTAAAGGTCATCTTCTCGTGGAACTTGAATTTTTGGACTAAATAGGAGTAGTTGAAATGCATCCGCTCGGCAATTTCTTTCAAGGTGACGTTTTGATACTTCGAATCTTCCAAGTATTCCTTGACCTCTTGAATGACCTGATCCTCCTTTTCCGCATGGACATGGGACACTCTAAGACACGGATTCCCGTCACCGGAATCGGTTGCCGGCGTGATCATCTGCAAGCTGGAGCTGAGCTCTTCGATCGTGAAAGGTGCTGGCAAATAATCGTTGACTTCCAGCTGCAAGGCTTTCCGGGTCCAATAAAAGTCCGTGCTGCCTCCGGCAACAATGATAGGGACTCGGCTTACGCACCGGATTTGTTCGCATAACTCCATGCCTGCGGAATCTGAACCGAACGCATGGATAATTACTACCGTGTAAGGCTCCAAGGCAACGAATTGCATAGCGGATGAGGAGGACCTGACGCAGCGGCACCGCAAGCATCTCAAATCATTCCAATCCGGCGGGCTTCCCGGTGTTTCTACATCATGAGTTTCCAGATCAACAAGCAGAATATCATGCACAATGCTTCCCCCTAACTTCTTTGTAATAACGCTTACATACGGTTTGATAACATTATGGTGAACGGAAGGCTGGATCACAATGTGCCAATCTTTATATTTCTAACCGATATTTACTTCTTACTGAATATAACCGGTATGTGAACGCGTAAGAAATTTTGACAACCTGAGATTGGACGGGTGAAGGACCCCAATTTGGCAGGTTGTTGCAAAAAAATGTAAGCGCTAATATGGAGTTATGACATTTCGGGCTGGGTTCCGTACCGGATCCATGTTTCCTTGCTCGAAGCGGAAAGGAGGTAATGCTTTGCATCGTATGCCTAAACGCGGCCGATGGGCGGTAACGGCAGCGGCAGCTGCGGTGACAGCGTCTGTTGTTCTCCTCTTAATCGTGTCCTATATGGACAGCCGCGACAAGCAGGCCGCTGAAAGTCTGGCACCTGGGACACTGGAGGAAGGAGTAGCGGAGATAAGGGGGGATTCCGAAGCGTTGAACGGGAATACGAGTGCCGAATCGCCAGCCAGTACGAACAAACCCGCATCTACTGAACCGCAGGTACAACCGTCTGTACGGCGGGATATTCCCTCGCTTCATGAACTCTACAAGGAGGATTTTCCGATCGGCGCCGCGATCGAACCGAATCAGACCAACGGCCCATCATCGGAGCTGCTGAAGAAGCATGTCAACTGGCTGGTGGCGGAGAACGTCATGAAGCCGGATGCGATCCAGCCATCGGAAGGCCAGTTTATATGGACGAATGCCGACCGAATCGTGGAATTTACCAAGGAGAACAACATGCAAGTCCGTTTCCATACGCTGGTCTGGCATACCCAAGTTGGCGAGTGGTTTTTTCAAGATGCGGAAGGCAAACCGATGGTGGATGAGACAGACCCCAAGCGACGGGAAGCGAACAAAAAATTGCTGCTGGTACGCCTGGATACCCACGTAAGGACGATCGTCGGCCGATATAAGGACGAGATTACGTCTTGGGACGTGGTGAATGAAGTCATTGAACCCGGGGATCCGGACGGGATGCGCGCGAGCGAATGGTATAAAATTGCCGGCACCGATTACATCGCAACGGCATTTCGAGCGGCTCGGGAAGCCGGAGGACCCGAAGCGAAGCTTTATATTAACGATTACGGTACGGATAACCCTGTAAAAAGGGACCGTTTGTTTCAGCTTGTGAAAGATTTGCTGGAGCAAGGTGTTCCGATCGACGGTGTCGGACATCAGACGCATATTGACATCTATGGTCCATCGGTGGATTCCATCATCACGTCGATGCGAAAATTCGCGGAGCTTGGCCTCGACAATCTCGTCACCGAGCTCGACATGAGCATTTATGCCTGGAACGACCGCAGCGATTACGGCCAAGATCTCCCGCAAGAAATCCTAAACCTGCAAGCCGAACGATATGGCGAGTTGTTTAAGGCATTCCGCCAAAACAAGGACATCCTTAGCGGTGTCGTCTTTTGGGGCATCGCCGATGATCATACCTGGCTTCATGGTTTTCCGGTCGCACGCACAAATGCGCCTTTGCTGTTCGATCAACAACATCAGCCCAAACCGGCGTTCTGGGCCGTTGTTGAGGCGGCGAGGAATGAGTGATAAATGGACGTCTTCCCAGAGCCTGGCGGACGGTTATGGATAAACCCAAAGCTCAATGCTGCTTACTGAAAAAAACGTTGATAAGGAGAAAGCCGAGTTATGAGAATAAATGTGAAGAGGCTGCCCAGCCTTCATGAAGCCTATGGAAATAGCTTTAAGATCGGTGCTGCCGTGAATCCGATCACGATGGTGACCCAAAAGGAATTGTTGGCGCACCATTTCAACAGCGTTACCGCGGAAAATGAAATGAAATTCGAGCGATTGCACCCATCGGAAGAGGTATATACATTCGATCAAGCCGACCAGATCGTATCGTTTGCCAAATCGAACGGAATGGCGGTGAGAGGGCATACCCTCGTATGGCATAATCAGACGCCGGAATGGGTATTTCAAAACAGCTCCGGAGGGAAAGCCGGCCGCGAGCTGGTACTTGCGCGGATGAAAGCGCACATCCATGAGGTGGTTGGCCGTTATCGCGGAGATATTTATGCCTGGGATGTCGTGAACGAAGCCATTGCCGACAGCGGAAGCGAACTTCTTCGTTCCTCCCCGTGGCTTGCTTCGATCGGGGAGGATTTTATCGCCAAGGCATTTGAATACGCGCACGAGGCAGATCCGCAAGCGCTGCTGTTTTATAACGATTACAACGAATCCGTACCCGAGAAGCGGGAGAAGATTTACGCGCTCCTTAAATCATTAAAGGAGCAGGATGTGCCGATTCACGGCGTCGGACTTCAAGCTCATTGGAATCTGGAGTTTCCATCGCTTGACGATATCCGCAGGGCCATCGAAAGATATGCCAGCCTTGGCCTGATGCTGCATATAACGGAGCTTGACGTATCCGTTTTCGCGCATGAGGATAAGCGGACCGATCTGGCGGCGCCGACGGAAGAAATGCTTGAACGCCAGGCGGAGCGTTACGGACAATTGTTCCGGCTGCTTAAAGAGTACAGCGGCAGCATCGCTTCCGTAACCTTCTGGGGCGCGGCGGACGATTATACCTGGCTGGATCATTTTCCGGTAAGGGGCCGTAAAAATTGGCCGTTCGTGTTCGACGAGAACCATCTTCCGAAGGAATCCTATTGGAACCTGTTGAAGGAAGCCAATCCCGAAACAACATTCCAAGATGTACGATCGTAAGTCGTATTTCGGCAGTCGCCATGGGTTGAAAGGAGAAATCATCAGATGAACAAGACGCAGATCACGAATCCGATCATGTGGGCGGACGTGCCGGATGTGGATGCCATTCGCGTAGGGAACGCCTATTATATGGTCAGTACGAGCATGCATTCCATGCCGGGCTGCCCGATCATGAGTTCCGAGGATCTGATGCATTGGGAAATCGTTGGTTACGTATACGATACGCTCGAAGACAACGAGGCCCATCGTTTGGAAGGCGGCAAGAATATATACGGGCAAGGCTCTTGGGCGGCCAGCCTTCGCCATCATCAGGGGAAATTCTATGTCTGCTTCTCCAGCAACGATACCGGACGGTTTTATGTGTACCGCACGGATGACGTCATTCAGGGGCCGTGGCAGCGATCCGTCATCGATGGACTGCGGCATGATCCGGGCCTGCTATTCGATGATGACCGGGTGTTCGTGATCTACGGCAACGGGGATATTTACATCACCGAGTTGACTGAGGATGCAGAGGCCCTTAAGCCGAACGGAATTCACCAGCTGCTGTTCCAAACGGAAGTGGAGGGCATCGGACTGCGCTGCGAAGGCTGCCATGCCTATCGAATCAATGGTTATTATTATTTACTGTTCATTGAATGGCCGAAAGCAGGTTTCGGCAACGGCCGGCGCAGACAAATCTGTTACCGGTCACGGGAACTGCTCGGCCCTTATGAACGAAGAATCGTATTGGATGATGATCTCGGCTACCATAACAAGGGAATCGCACAAGGCGGGATGTTTGATACGCCGGATGGCAAGTGGTACGCGATGCTGTTCCAGGATCATGATGCCGTCGGCAGAATCCCGTGCTTGGTGCCGGTAGTCTGGGAAGAGGATTGGCCGGTGTTCGGCAGGGAAGGCAAGGTGCCGGAACGGTTTGAAGTCGACTTGCCGCAAGCTGCTGCGAAGCCGCTCGTAATCAGCGATGAATTCGAATACGAATCGAATAAACTGGCGCTGAATTGGCAGTGGAACCACAACCCGGATCATCGGCTATGGTCGGTGACCGAACGCCCCGGTTTCCTAAGATTGACAACGGGGAGCCTGGCATCGAGTGTGCTTCAAGCGCGGAATACGCTGACGCAGCGTACGGAAGGGCCAACATGCTCGGGAAGTGTCTTATTGGACACGGGGGGGATGAAGCCCGGCGATCAAGCGGGGCTTGTTGCGCTGCAAAGCCATTTCGGCACCATCGCAGTCAAAATTGTGGAGAGCGGCGACAAGTTCATAGTGATGAGCGTGAACGGCGGGAATGGCGAAGAAATAGAGCTGGAAAGGGTTCTTTATCGCGGCAGGGATGTGCACTTGAAAATTGATTTTGATTTTGAGGACAGCAAAGATGTGGCTTTCTTTCAGTATTCCGTCGACGGGGCGGAATGGATTCCGATCGGAGGGGAGCTGAGCATGCGCTTTACGTTGGATCACTTTATGGGTTACCGCATCGGGCTTTATTATTATGCGACCGGGCACATCGGCGGTCATGCCGACTTCGATTATTTCCGCTACGAAAAAGCCGAGCGATAAGCAAAGTAACCAAAATAAGAGGAGCCGATCGATGTATGAAAAGAGCCGGCAAAGTGAGGAGGAGGATGAACCCTGACAGGCCATTTCACGCCAAGGGAAATTGGAACGGAAGGTCCTGTGGCGCCGCAGGATCCGGCAGTCAAACGTCGCGGACTGTACATCCTGTATGAGACGATGATCGAAGCGACGATTCGTCCCGATGGGAAGTACACGCAAGAGATATACCTGGACGGGAGCCAGCTCGTCGATAAAGCCCGATTTACCGGGGGTGTGACGGATGAAGCCATTCTAGAGTTGCTAAAGAGCAGCAGCGGTCTTCGCCGGCTGGTGGACTGCATCGGGATATCCGTTCATGCGCATGAACGGGACGTATCGAGCGCTCTGTTCACATTTTGGAATTGGGGAAAAGCGAAAGCGAATCCATACGAAACGGGATCCCGGCTGAGCATACCCTGTCCAACCGACGGCACGGAAACGCTCTTGGTTCTGGATGACGACGAGGGTCGATATCCGGATGACGATGTTCCCGGCAAATTCGTCTTCGAGTTTGAGCGAGGGGGCGTGTTGGCAACGGCCAGCATCGTATTCTATCTTCGTGACGGTTACCAAGTCCCCGAGGCTGCAGACGACCCGCCGGTCGATGTGGAATCGCAAGCGTACAAAGAGATGATTAAGAAATCGCTCATAAGCCCGGGTCATAACAAACGATTAAAGTCGGCGATCGAAAAAGCGAAGCGAGGCGAGCCCGTAACCATCGCCTACATCGGCGGTTCCATTACCCAAGGGGCCGGCGCTGTCCCGCTCCATTCCCAATGCTACGCATACCAATCCTATGACCTGTTCAAGCGAAGGTTTGCACCGGCCGCAGATTGCCCGATTCGTCTAGTCAAAGCAGGCGTAGGCGGCACGCCGTCGGAGCTGGGCATCGTCCGCTATGATCGGGATGTGCTTCGAGAAGGGGAGGTACGGCCGGATATTGTGATTATCGAGTTTGCCGTCAACGACGCCGGCGACGAAACGAAAGGAAATTGTTACGAGAGCCTGGTGCTCAAGGCTCTTCGCGCCGATCACAAGCCCGCGGTAATTTTGCTGTTCAGCGTCTTCGTGAACGACTGGAATCTTCAAGACCGCCTGGCCCCGGTCGGTTGGCATTACAATCTTCCGATGGTCAGCGTGAAGGATGCGGTCACGGATCAGTTCCGATGGACCAAGGAGCAAGGGAACGTGATTACGAAAAGACAGTTTTTCTACGACATTTATCATCCAACCAATGCAGGCCATCGGGTGATGGCCGATTGTTTGGACTGGTTATTTGAAGTAACCGATCGTTCCTCCATCGACGAGGAAGACCTGACATATGTGCAGCCTCCGCTGATCGGAAATGACTTCGCCTTAACGCAGCTGCTCGATCGCAGGAATGGCGATCGCATCGCCCGCATTGATCCTGGCGGTTTTTCGGACACCGACATGGATTTGCAAATGGCGGAGCTGGACGATCATGCATACGGCACGCCGCAATTTCCGAATAACTGGATGCACACGGCTGATTCCGGCGAGCACAGCTTTAAGATGACCATCCGGAGCATGAGTCTTATCCTTGTTTATAAAGATTCGGGAAGCCGGGAATTCGGGACCGCGAAGATCTGGGTAGACGGGAAGCTGAAGAAGACAGCTGATCCGCATGACGTCAATTGGACGCATTGCAGCGCCGTGATTTTATACAACGAGTCCAAGTCAGAAGAACATGCGGTAGAGATCAAAATGGCGGAAGGGCGCGAGGATAAGCGGTTCACAATTCTGGGCTTCGGTTACGTCCCGTAGGATTGCGATAGCTTAAAGTTCCAAGGGTAAGCCTGATTGGACATTAACCGGCGCTAATTCAATAAGAAGGGGAGAGGAATATGAAGGAGACGGCACCGGCATTGGCTGGATACGATCGGCCGCGGGAACATATCGACAGGGGAAAAATGGAAACCGTGGGATATGCATCCGAAACGGTGGGCAATGATCGAAAGGCGATGATTTACACGCCTCCAGGGTATGCGGAAGACAACGTGTACAACGTTCTTTATTTGCTGCATGGCATCGGAGGTGATGAAGCCGAATGGTACCGTCATGGCGATCCTCAGACGATCCTAGATAATTTATATGCGGACGGGAAACTCGCGCCCATGGTCGTCGTGTTTCCCAATGGCCGTGCGATGCCAAACGATCGGGCGGAAGGGGACCTGTTTGATCCGGACAAAATAAAAGCGTTCGAGACGTTCGAATTCGATCTGCTAAGCGATCTGATTCCCTATATCGAGTCGAGATATTCAGTATCGACGGGTCGGGAAAACCGCGCGATTGCAGGGTTATCCATGGGCGGAGGGCAATCCTTGAATATCGGCTTGAAGCATCTTGACCGCTTCGCATGGATTGGCGCTTTTTCTCCGGCTCCGAATACGAAATCGCCGGAACAGCTCGTCCCGAATCCGGAAGAAACGTCGTCAGGGCTTAAATTGCTGTGGCTGTCATGCGGTGACGAAGACAATCTTAAGCCGATAAGCGACCGGACGCATGCGTATTTGGCAGAGCACCAGGTTCCACATATTTGGTTTGAGGAACCTGGCGGACATGATTGGTCCGTATGGAAGAACGATTTGTATCATTTTTCACAGCACCTTTTTAAAGATAGCTAATGTGCAAGGAAGCCTTGCCCGTTTATGGCCGGGCTTTTTACTTTCAGCCAAAATGAACGAAAGGGTAAAATCATGACGTTACTGCCGAAGGACATCGTGTCCATGTTGGACCGAAACGGTACCACCGAAGCTGCGGATCTGGTGCACTGGATGGCGTGCGACCGGTTGCCGGACGGCGGATTTGCAGACAGCTATCTCGTCTTGTCCCGGGAATATCTCCACATCTTTCGAGGCACCAACATTTCGAAGGAGAAGACGTTTTCGGGTTATGCAGCCAGAAGGAGCAAGGACGCTGGCAAGCCGGGGCAAGATCGTTCCGGCGATTGGGCTTGGGAGCGCATTCCCCTCGAACGACTGGAAGCCTTGACCATCGTCAATCAGGTCGCTTCCGGCATGGTCGTTGCCAAGGAGCAGGAGGAGCGAGTAATCGGTGCATTTACAAGCGGTCAAACGAATCAGGCCGTCCGGTTTGCGCAAGCCTTCGATAAATTGAAGAAAAACGAGTTGTATGAGCACTTTGACCATGGGGAGGAATCGGTTGAGGCTTCCTGCCCGACATGCGGATTGATGTACCCTGAAGAAGGCAGGCCATTTTGCCCGAAATGCATGAAGAGGCATGCCGTCTTCGCACGTTTGCTGTCGTTTGCGGGCAAGTATAAGCTGTCCATCTTTTTTATCGTGTTGTTTATGCTGCTCAATTCGGCGACCGGTCTCGTCATTCCTTATTTTCAAGGCATGGTGCTCTTTGATCAGGCGGTTGCCGGAAGTGGCGCTTTTGCGGGGAAGATCGGTCTTGTCATTGTGATCATTCTCGCATTCCGAACGCTATCGCTGTTATTCGGGGTCTTGTTCGGCACCATTATCGCAAAACTGGCGGCAAAGGTCGCATTCGATTTGAAATCGGCCGTATTTACCGCGTTGCAGCGGTTGTCGCTCGATTTTTTCATGCGTAGGCAGACCGGTCATCTCATGACCCGAGTGAATAACGACGCACAGGAACTGCAATATTTCTTCGTAGACGGGCTTTCTTATTTCATAGTAAATGCGTTGAACATCATCGGCATCACCGCCGTGCTTCTTTGGATGGATTGGCGGCTTACGCTGATTTGCCTGCTGCCGATGCCACTGGTCCTCTGGCTTGTCCGGAGCGCGTTTCCGAAGCTGTGGCGCTTGTCCTGGCGAAGGCACCGCAGGGTGAGCGCCCTGAATTCAATCATCAGCGATTCGGTTCGCGGCTCGCGGGTCGTCAAGGCATTCGGTAAAGAAAAGGTGGAGATCCGCCGCTTTCAGCGGGCGAACGATGCATTCTCCGGGGCCGAACAGCGTTTCAACAAATTGAGCGGAACCGTGTTCCCGGTGCTCAATTTCCTGACGCAGGCGGGCGGGATCTTGATCTGGGCGTTCGGCGGTTGGTACGTGATGCAAGGCCGGATGTCGTTCGGCGCCGTGCTGACGTTCGTCAACTATATGATGATGCTGTACGGGCCGATTCAGTTCATGAACAATATCGTCGGCTGGTGGTCCAATTGCATGGCGGCGGCGCAGCGTATCTTCGAGATCCAGGATGCCGTGCCGGATGTAGCCGAGCGTCCTGGCGCCGTTCATTTGCCGGCGATGAAAGGCGATATCGTGGTCGATAACGTTTCGTTCGGCTATGAGCCGAACAAACCGATTTTGAAGCAGGTGTCCTTTTACGCGAGATCGGGGCAGATGATCGGCGTTGTCGGCCATTCGGGTGCAGGGAAATCGACGCTTGTCAATCTGGTGTCGCGATTGTACGACGTAACCGAGGGGGAAATCCGGATCGACGGCGTCAATGTCAAGGATCTTTCGACAGCTTCACTGCGGCGTCATATCGGGATCGTATCCCAGGATGTCTATGTGTTCTCGGGCAGCATCGCCGAAAATATCGCGTACGCCGATCCCGATTGCCAGGCGGAGGACATTCTGCATGCGGCCAAAATCGCGAATGCGCACGATTTCATCGAAAAGCTGCCGGACGGCTATGATACCCAGGTCGGATCGGGCGGTTACAGCTTGTCCGGCGGGGAGAAGCAGAGGCTTTCGATCGCCAGGGCCGTGCTGCACAACCCAAAGGTGCTCATTCTAGACGAGGCGACCGCCTCGCTCGATACGGAGACGGAGCTGCAAATTCAGCAGGCGCTCGATTCGCTTGTCAAAGGACGGACGACGATCGCGATCGCCCACCGGCTGTCCACGTTAAGGCAAGCCGATTTTTTGGTTGTGATGGATAAAGGTGTCATCGTCGAAGCGGGCACACACGACGAGCTGATGGCGATGGAGGGCGTCTATAGGGAACTGGTCCGCAAACATGACGAAGCGCTCAGAATGAAGGGGGAGATCATCGCATGACGACGATGGACGAACATCGGGGGACAGAGCTGGCGGATGCGGCGGGCATCCGATATTTGACCCCGGGCAATACGGATTTCACGGAGACGAACGGACGTATGCTATCGGTCTGTACCGGGGGCGAAGTGCATTCGCCGGTTTACGTGCATTGTTCCTTTCCGCATACGAACCAGCGCTCATTCTTGTCGATTCGTACGGGTGATAACAAGGAGATCGGCATGATCCGCCATCTTGACGATTTTCCCCAAGGCACGGCCTCCCTGATTGAAAGGCAGATGATAATCCGCTATTTTACGCCGGAAATCACAAAGGTTATTGCCGTAACCGAGGAGTTCGGCTATTCCTATTGGGAAGTTGCAACGACTGCCGGACTGTGCCGGTTTACGGTGCGAAACGGCAGCGGCAACGTCAAGTTCGCCGCGGAGAACCGCCTGCTGATTATCGACGTCGACGGAAACCGATTCGTCATCCCGCAGGTGGACCGTCTGAGCGACAAGGAATACCGAATGGTCGAAATGAGATTATAAACGGCGGTAACGGAGGAAAATCGATGAATTTTAATTTCACGCTTTCAGAGCAGGATCTAGCGGCGGTACGGCAAGTCGTCGGAGCGGAGATCGCTTATTGCGTCCCGGCCGACCTGTCGCTGGAAGGGCGGCGGGTGGAAGGCTATCTTGCGATCGGCGGTGGCAGTTGGGCCTATGTGCAAGACGGCCAGGTGCGAGACGAGGGAAACATCGCGGACGCCAGCGATTATAAGCTGGTGCCGTTCGTTGGCAATGCAGTGCTCGAAGCCACGGAGAACGAGACGAAGCGAATCGTCGTCCGGGTGACGATGCAGCATGCGGCCAGGTACGGCTATATCGCCCAAATCTTGAATGACATGGCTGCCGCTCGCCCCATCCGTATTTATCATGATGAAGCGGATCCGGTTTGTGCAGCTTGCGGACGATCGCTCGTCCCGGGTACGCGGGTGTGTCCCCGATGCATGAGCAGAACAGCCGCTTTCAAACGACTGCTTCTCGTGTCGAGAAGGCACTGGCGAGGCTTAATGTTTGGGCTTGGCGTTCTGATCGTCGCTTCGGGACTGGCGATGGCTGGACCCTATTTCCAGAAGTTACTCGTCAACGCTGCGCTGCTGCCCCTCGCCGGGCAAGAAGCGAACGTTAGGGTGTTCTTCCTTGCCCTCGCCGGGATGCTGTTCGCCCTGGCCTTCGGCGAGCTGCTCGGCATCGCCAAAAACCGGATCATGGCCAGCGTCAGTACGGGCATTGCGGCCGATTTGCGCAAAACGGTATTCGATCGGATTCAGAACATGTCGCTCGGATTTTTGACGTCCCAGCGAGCAGGAGAGCTGATGAACAGGGTGACGGCCGATACGGACCGCATCCGTCATTTGATTCAGGAGATGTGCACAACGGCCATCTACCAACTGATCATCCTGGTTGCGTCAGCGGCTCTGCTCTTTACCGCCGATTGGCGGCTAGCGCTGGCCGTGCTCCTTCCCGCTCCGTTCGTTGCTTATCTGCACTACCATATTTGGAGACACGTGCTGCACAAGCTGTTTCACAAGCAGTGGCGAATCTCCGATAAGGCGAACTCATTTCTTCACGACGTTCTAAGCGGCATCCGGGTCGTGAAGGCGTTCGGCCAGGAAGAGCGGGAAATCCGCAGATTCCGGAAATACAACGGCGAATTTGCCGCAGCCGCGATCAAGAGCGAGCAATTGTACAGCGTTTTATCGCCGATCTCGAATTATTTGATTCAGATCGGCCAATATCTCGTCCTCATGATCGGCTGCTACATGATTATCGGCCGGGAAATGAACGTTGGCGAACTGATTCAGTTCAGCGCTTACGCCGCAATGATATTCGGGCCGATCTCCTGGTTGATGTTCATGCCGCGCTGGATCGCGAATGCCGTCATATCAATGCATCGTGTATTCTCGGTGATCGACGAGCAGCCGGAAGTCATCGATGCAAAGAACGCGGTGGGCCACCGGATTCGGGGCTCGATCGAGTTCCGCGACGTTTTTTTCGGTTACCGATCGTATGAGCCTGTTCTGAAGGAAATCAACCTCACCGTGAAGCCGGGGGAGATGATCGGACTCGTCGGCCATTCCGGATCGGGCAAATCAACGACGATCAATCTGATTTCCCGTTTTTATGATGTGAACGAAGGGGAGATTCGGATCGACGATATCGATATCCGGATGATCCGGCAGGAAGATTTGCGCTCGCAGATCGGAGTCGTGCTGCAGGAGACGTTCCTGTTCAGCGGGACGATCGCGGAGAATATTCAATACTCGAAGCCGGGCGCGAAGCCGGAAGAGGTTATTGAGGCGGCCAAAATCGCCAACGCGCACGATTTTATCATCAGCTTGCCTGACGGTTACGACACGAGGCTGGAAGAGAACGGGAACAATCTGTCGGGAGGCGAGCGTCAGCGGATCGCCATCGCGAGGGCCGTGCTGAACGATCCGAGAATCCTCATTCTGGACGAGGCGACGGCTTCGCTTGATATCGAGACGGAAGCGGCCATCCAGGAGGCACTGAGACGGGTGACGAAGAATCGCACGACGATCGCTATCGCGCATCGTCTCTCTACGCTGCGAAATGCCGACCGGCTTATCGTCCTTGACAAGGGGCGGATCGCCGAAATCGGCACGCATCGAGAATTGATGAAGAAGCAGGGAATTTACTACAATCTGATCTCCGCCCAGCGCGGCATGTCCCGCAAGAGGGACCCTTCCGTGGTGGTATGACGCCGCCAGATGCTTACTGTGAAATAGACGATATGGAAAACACAAAGATGGATCTTTATGAACGTTGGAGAAATTGAGCCAAGTTTCCTATTCTGAGCTGCTGCCCGACATAGTAAAGATTACACTGAACTGTTCATCCGGGTGACCCTAAGTCTGCAAGATAGCCTGGGAAAAAACACGCTGTCGACCGGAAACAGGCTGAAACGGTTTAAGGGAGGGCTGAGAGGATAACGGTTTGATCGAACCTATTTTCAATTCGGCCGATATTTACTTATTACCTCCAGCCAGCCGGGAGTGGATGGATGATTATGAGAAAGTGGTGCCGGGTCATCGCACATTTCCCATTTGTTTGCGTTTTATCCGTGCGAAGGTATTAACGTGAATTCCACGCCCGAGCTGACTGCAGCGGCTCGAACGACATGGATCGCAGGCTGGCTAACGGCGTCGGACATACCGCTGGAGCCGAGCGTGGTTCATCAACTTCTGGGTACAACCGTTGGATGCCGACAAAGCTTACAAATACGTAAGAGCGATGCTCCACCACTCCTCTGGTTTGATCCGTCTGCTGTCCGTTTTGCGTAACAGCTGGAGCGATGGGTAAGTTAGAGGGCTGCTGTCACGCTTATCCCGACTTTTCTCGGCAAATGGTGGTCGAATCCAACAGTTATTTGCCCTTGATTTTGCCAGCCTGGTTCGGTGGCGGAGCGTTTAACATTATATTAATAAGGCAGTTCATAGAACGATCCCTAAATCACTTGACGAAGCAGCTCTTGTTGACGGAGAAGGTTATTTTTACATTTTCACGCATGTTATTTTTCCTTTATCCAAATCGGCCGTCATTGTGGTTGCGCTGTTTCAGTTTCTGGGTGTGTCGAACGATTTTTTGGGCCCGCTTGTTTACATCAACAAGGAATCTAAGTTCACGCTGGCGCTTGGCCTGCAGCAATTTATTGGCTATTACACAGCTCAATGGGAGTTGTTGATGGCGGCGGCCACGATGGTTCTCGTTCCGCCTATTATGCTGTTTATGTCAGGACAAAAGTACTTTATTAAAGGCATTGCGGTATCCGGGCTGAAAGATTCCGACATATCGAAAGGAGGAACTCAATGAAAGCATTGAGAGGCAAACAGGTCATTTTGAAAGAGCAAGAACTGATTCGCAGGGAACGAGCGAACAGAAGCTATCTGATGAAGCTGGACAGCGGTCATCTGTTGTTTAATTATCATTTGGAGGCCGGAAGATTTCATGGAAGAACGATTCCCGAAGGTGCGCACGGCGGTTGGGAAACGCCGGTCTGCCAATTGCGCGGCCATTTTCTTGGTCATTGGTTGTCTGGTGCGGCGTTGCATTATGAAAAAAGCGGCGACATCGAATTAAAGGCCAAACTGGATGCTATTGTGCATGAATTGCATGAATGCCAACGCGATAACGGCGGTCAGTGGGTCGGTCCGATACCCGAAAAATATCTGCACTGGATTGCAAGCGGAAAAAGCATCTGGGCGCCCCAATACAATTTGCACAAAATATTAATGGGGTTGGTCGATGCCTGGCAATATGCCGGTAATCGGCAGGCCCTGGATATCGTGGATCGGTTCGCGGACTGGTTTGTCGAATGGAGCGGCACATTCACAAGAGAGCAATTCGACGATATTCTCGATGTGGAGACAGGCGGAATGCTTGAGGTTTGGGCCGATCTGTTGCACATAACCGGAGCGGACAAATATCGTGTGCTGTTAGACCGGTATTATCGCAGTCGGCTGTTTCAACCCTTGCTGGAGGGCAAGGATCCACTTACGAATATGCATGCTAACACTACGATACCGGAAGTGCTCGGCTGTGCGAGAGCTTATGAGGTTACCGGAGACGACAGGTGGCTGTCCATCGTCCAAGCGTATTGGAATTGCGCTGTAACGGAAAGGGGAAGCCTTGCGACAGGCGGTCAAACCGCTGGAGAGGTCTGGATGCCGAAGATGAAGATGAAGGCACGCCTAGGTGACAAAAATCAGGAGCATTGTACTGTCTATAACATGATCCGACTAGCAGATTTCTTATTTCGTCAATCTGGCGACCCTACCTACGCGCAATATATCGAGTACAATCTATACAATGGCATTATGGCGCAATCCTATTATCAGGAATATGGTTTGACTGGTAGTCAGCATAACTACCCTAGAACCGGCCTGCTGACCTATTTCCTCCCCATGAAGGCCGGTCTGCGCAAGGAGTGGAGCACGGAAACCGACAGCTTCTTCTGCTGCCACGGCACGATGGTTCAGGCGAATGCGGCCTGGAACATGGGAATTTATTATCAGGACGGGGATATCGTCTATATCAGTCAATATTTCGATTCCGAGTTGGACGCAAGTATCGCTGGAACCCTCATACGGATCGTACAGACGCAGGACAAAATGAGCGGTAGCCTCCTATCCTCGTCTAACACGGCCGGGTACCAAGCTATTAATGATACAGCGTCGATAAATGAAAATATACCTACTTTTCGCAAATACGATTTCATCGTATCTGCTGCCGCACCGACAACGTTCACGCTCCGCTTCCGCATACCTGAGTGGATCATGGCGGGAGCATCCGTGAACGTCAATGACGTTCTGCAGGGGACGACTCTGGACAGCGAGAACTTCTATGACATTCACAGAGAATGGAAGGAAGGCGATACCGTCTCGATTATGCTGCCAATCGGCATTCGGTTTGTTCCGCTACCGGACGACGAACGAACAGGTGCCTTCCGATACGGGCCAGAAGTGTTGGCAGGCTTGTGCGAATCAGAACAGCAGCTCTATATGAGGGATGAGGATATTGCGTCCGCTATCGAGAACGAAAATGAACGTGAATGGGGGAGTTGGCGGTATTTCTTCAAGACAGTCAACCAGGAACCTGCCATCACGTTCAAACGAATTCGGGATATCGGGTACGAACCTTATCAAATTTACTTCAAAGTAACGCGTACAAAATTATAGTGAAGAGAGAAAAATAAAATATTCTGTGTGTCCAGCCGATCAACATCCATTCCTGCGATAGATCTAGGCTGATGACTAGTACGATCAAACAGGCGGATACTGAGATCGGTAAAATTGCCATTTCCGTAATGGAGATTTGAGAGATGTAAGCTGTCGGAGGTCTCACATAACGTTCCTGTTCGACGGGACGATCGGAGTGAATATTCATTACTCGAAGCCTACTGCAAAGCTGGAAGAGATTATTCTTGAAAAGCCTTATCCGTTAGGAGGGAAGGAGCAGCGTATGGAAAATGAAATTCTCAGCGTTCTCTGCTATACGAGAGAACCGCTTGAACCGGAAATCTATTCCCCGAAGCTTGCATATAGCATGCATCTCGCTTACACCGAAGACGGGATGAGTTATCGGGAGCTTAATCACAACTCGGGGGTGCTGTTCGCTAAAGCCGCCGAGCTCTCAAACGCCACGCTGTCCGCCAAGAGTTTGAAGAATCCGTACCTGTTCCACATGGCTGACGGAAACTTTGGCGTACTGGCCATTCGGACGGAAGCGGACGGTTCTCCCGATCAGCAGAGCAAGGGCTCGGTGCTTTTGTTCACTTCCCCGGACTTGCTGCAGTATCGGGAGCTCGGTCTGTTGAACCTAACGAACGGGCTTCATGTACAAGATATTATGTGCGAATATGAACATGCTTCCAGAAGGTATATCCTTCGTTGGCGTGAAGAAGACGGAAGGTATTATCAAAGGGAAATGGCGGACGTGACATGCCCGGACGACGCTGCCAAGCCGAAGCCGTGCGAAGCTTTCACGCTAAGCCCGAGACGCGTCGACATTGAAGGAGCAGTGCCCCGCAATGCGATAGGTGTATCGCGAGGCGTGGCTCAGAGGCTGATTCATAAGCTTACGGTACCGGTTCATGTGCGTAATGAACTGCCGGAGCGTGTGGCCGTTACGTCCAAAGAACAGTTACAAGCAGTTAAAGTGACGGCGATATACAGTGATGGCACAACCGCGATCAAGCCGATTGAGTGGGATGCGTCCGAGATCGATTGGAGCCGTCCCGGAACTTATCGCATTTCTGGAAGCATTCGGCAGGATCGCTATACGTTTCCGATGGCGACGAACCTTGCCGACCCTTGCATTGCGCAGTGGGACGGAAGGTATTATTTTGTCGCGACCAATGATGCCGACGGCAACCATACGATATCGATCCGGGAGGCGGATTCCATATTCGGTCTGGTCTCGGCAGAAGAAACCAAAATCCTGGATACAGGCATGCATGATCATCTGAAGCGATTTCTGTGGGCGCCTGAACTTCATGGCATCGGCGGCGATCTGTATATTTTTCTTGCCGGCAGCAGCGGCGAATTCAAAGACATTCAATCGCATGTTATGCGGTTAAAGAATGGCGGCAATCCGAGAATGGCTGCGGATTGGGGGACCCCAATCCGGGTCGCCAGGAATGACGGAAGCCCGCTGTTTCAAGCCGGCATAACGCTGGACATGACCGTATTAGAGCGGAAAGGCCGTTTATATGTGCTCTGGGCGCAAAGGGAATTGGTACCGCATGACCTGGGCTCGTGGATCTATATCGCCGAGGCGGATCCGAGGGAACCGTGGAGACTGATATCGGAGCCTGTCCTGCTGTCCAAGCCCGATTACGGCTGGGCGAACAATCAAACGTTCGTGGAGGAAGGGCCCTTTGCACTCATGACAGACCGGAAGATCTTCGTGACGATATCCGGTGCTCTGGTCGATGCCACGTATTGCGTCGGCATGCTCAGCGTCAATTCTGACGCTGATTTGCTTGACCCGAACCAATGGACGAAGCGAAATTACCCGCTGCTAACCTCCAGAAGCGTGCCGGGCGAATACGGGCCAGGACACAATTCTTATGTGAAGGACGAGGAAGGAACGATCTGGAGCGTATATCACGCTCGTCCAGGCATCGGCCAACCCCGCTGCTCGGGTCTCCGTCGCGTGCATTTCGACGTTGACGGTGAACCAATGCTGGGCTTGACGGAAGAGAAGGACCTGAATCCAGCGCTTGCGTCCGTATACCTGGATGTGCAGGTGGAAGCATTGGTGGAAGGATGACGGAACAACAACTTATCTGGGTTTGTGCGAATTGTTGAACATGAAGAACAAAAGAAGCGCCGTGTTCCCGTGTGCGGGTACGCAGCGCTTCTTTTGCGTTTTGACGACGTGACCCGAGGTTAATCCTTTGCCAATGATGAATTCAGATTGGGCACACCGTCTAGCCGACGCTCATGCTCTTTCCACTTTCCGGCCCTTTGCGTTGCCCAGAGCATCAACACTTTTAGTAATTACAAATCATGTTTAGTTTCTCTCTGGTCCGTTAACGCAAGCAGTTATATGATCTTGGTAGCTACAAAATGTAAGCGCTGCAACATGGATGCAGCCATGACCAAGGGAGGGGAATAACGCATGTGGATGCGAAAGATCAGCCTGCTGTTCTGCAGTCTGATTCTGGTGTTCATGATGGCATGCAGCAGCGGTTCGGGCGGTGATCTGAAGTCGAGCGAACCCGGCATAGCGAATGAGGCCGTCAACGAGCCTGCAGTGAAAGACGAGGAACCGGCAGACCAACCAAGCGGCCAGGAAGACATAACCGGTACGCCGGAAATGGATTTTGATATGGGCGGCAGCACCATCAAATGGGTGTCCTGGTATGACGAGTCCATTCAGGAAGACAACCCTGACAACATTAATCGGAAACGAAATTTGGAAGAGTTAATGGAAAAGCATAATTTTAAAATGGAATACGTAACCGTGGATTTCGGCGAGTATCAGGACAAGGTGACAGCTTCGCTGGTAGCGGGCGAACCGATCGGCGATATCATCCGGGTTGCAAGGCCATGGATGATTCCGACGCTGGTCAATCAAGGTTTGTTCGCGCCAGTGGATGAATACACCAAGAATGAGAAGGTATTCATCCAGCAGTATACGAACGAGTACTCCCAATACGAAGGAAGGGGCTACGGGTTCAGGACGGGGATCAACGGCGCGTCATCCGGCATTTTCTATAACCGCACGTTAATGAATCAATTGGGCATGAAGCCATTGCAGGAATACGTGAACGAAGACAAATGGAATTGGGATACGTTCATTCAAGTCGCGAAAGAAGCGAACAAAGATTCAAATAACGACGGCAAGTTGGATATTTGGGGTCTTGCAACCGCTTCCCTGCTGGTTCCTGCCATGGCTTCGAACGAAGCGAATCTGGTCATTCTCGATAAGCAAGGCATTGAGGATCCAAAAACCTTGGAAGTGCTGAACTTCTTGTCGCGCCTCGCAACCGAGGCGGTCGGGAGACCAACGGAAGGGGGAGACTGGACCGAGCCGGGCCAATTTTTCCGCCAAGGCAACACATTGATGTTTGCAGGCAGCGATTATGAAATGGAAAACTTCAAGAAGGACATGCCGGATTACGATATCGGCTTTCTCCCATTCCCGAAAGGGCCAAGCGCAACAAGTTATCATTCGCATAATACGATCCCAAACTACTTGACGATTCCAAGCGCGGTGGAGCATCCCGAACGTCTGGTCTACATTTATGAGAAAATCAACGATATCGACTCGATCTACGACTATCCGAAACAATCTACGCTGGAGACTTTATTCAGCAACGAGGACGATATTGAAAATGCCAAGATGGCCGGTGAGAGCATTAAAGTGATCGATACCGACAGCGGATATCCATCGATGCCTTATTACGAGTTTATAGGGGAAATCATGGAAGGCATCCCGGTTTCGACGGTCGTCGAGAAATATAAAGGACCGTTCCAGTCAGCGATTGATGCGGTTTGGAAAAAGTGAGCAGGGATCGTCAAGCATAACAGCTGCCCTCGCATCCTCTTTCGATTAGGAGGGCGGCTTCAGGTAAAGCCATTCGTGTTGGAAAGCGATTTCGATTAATGCCTCTTAATGGCAGAGGGAGGATAGCCTTTCGATTCCTTGAACACTTTGCTGAAATAGGAAAGGTCATAAAAACCGCAGCATTCCGCGGCTTCCGTAACAGTACAATTGCCGGTCGCCAGCATGATTTCAGCATTATTTACGCGAACGCGCTGCAGGTATTCCTTGTAGGTCGAACCGGTGTTCAGCTTGAATAGCTTTCCAAGGTAGACGGGGTGGAGATTGAGCTGCTCGGCAAAATCGTTTAACGTCAAGTCTTCCGCATAGTGCTCTTCGATGCATGCTGTCAGTTTCTTGATCCGCGGATCCATCTGCATCGTCGTTTGGCGATGCATGCAGCGGAGCAGCCGATGGAGAATGAGTTCGAACAATGCGCGCGCATGGATCATATAAAACGGTTGTTTATTCATCCACACGAGGTTGAACTCACGGATGTAGGCAAGAATCTCCTTGGTGATCAATTTCTTTGTGACCACGCCAAACGGAAGCCGGATATAATTATGCGGATCGGCCCAGAAAAAATTGAACGGATACGCATGCATGGGCGACTCCTTACATGTATGGGCTTCTCGTACGCTTCCTCCGGGAACGTATACCAGGTCGCCTGCTTCGACTGCAAATTTTTTGCCGTCAATGTAGTAGTTTGCCCGGCCCTCAACAACGAACGTCAAATCATGAAATCCGATTCGGGACTTCTTAATTTTCCAATCCGGATAACATTTACGGTCTACGAACAGAAAGATATTCGGTACGAGATGAGGGTGATATTCAAGCTCCATGCGAAAATCGCCTCCTTTTAAAAAAATTGTAACGTCCTAATGAACTTTTACAACCTGTGATTGGATTGTAATTTTACCATGGAATCGCCGCTTGCTATTATCGAAATTTTCAGCTAAGAAAGGGAATGGTCGAATGATCACGTTAACCGGGTTTGCGGATGAGATCTCCCAGGATTTGGAGGAACAGCTGGATGTCCTTGACTCCGAAAGCATCCGTTATCTTGAGCTTCGAGGCGTATGGGGGAAAAACGTGCTGCAGTTAACGGAAGAAGAGTTGTCTGGCATAAAAGAACGATTATCGCAGCGGGGGGTCGGAGTCTCCTCAATCGGATCGCCGATCGGGAAAATCCAATCACCGACGACTTTGAACCTCATCTCGAACATGCCAAGCATGCCGTTCGTTTGGCTAAGTATTTCCAGGCGCCTTATGTCCGCGTGTTTTCCTTTTACATTCCCGACGGAGACCACGAGAAGTATCGGCTAGAGGTAATACGGCGCATGCTTCGGCTCGCTCAGTTGGCAGAGCAGGAAGGCATTGTACTGCTTCATGAGAACGAAAGCCATATTTACGGAGACACCGGCGAGCGATGCTTGGAGTTGCTTCAATCAGTTTCGTCCCCCCATTTGCGGGCGGCATTCGATCCGGCGAATTTCGTGCAGTGCGGCGTGAAACCCGTAGGCGAGGCCTACCCATTGGTCGGCGACTATACGGCGTATATCCATGTCAAAGACGCCATGATGGGGAAGGGGATGGTCGTGCCCGCAGGCGATGGAGACGGCGAGCTACGTCTGCTCCTTCAAGAGCTTAGCCGCAGGCGGTATTCCGGCTTTCTGTCTTTGGAGCCGCATCTGCGGGCCGCCGGAAGGTTCGAGGGATTCACCAATCCCCAACTATTCGTCGAGGCTTCCAAAGCGATAAAGCGATTGCTAACTGAGGAAGGGATGGAGTGGAATTGAAAGGTCGGATATGAATTCAACCGAGTGCATCCTGACACGAATCCAAAAAAAAATTTTGGGAGGAGCAGTCTCATGAATCGTTTCTTGATTTCACGTTATAAGAAAGCCATAAGTGCATGTTTGGCCCTTGTCCTTGCGTTGTCTCTCATGGCGGCACCTGGCGATGTTGCCGCAGCCAGCGACGCCGTTGTGAATGTATCGTCGGAGAAACAAGTGATACGCGGTTTCGGAGGCATCAACCACCCGGCATGGATCGGAGATTTGACGGCAGCACAGAGAGAAACCGCATTCGGAAACGGAAACAACCAGTTAGGATTCTCGATATTAAGAATCTACGTGCACGAAGACCGAAATCAGTGGTACCGTGAACTGGATACGGCCAAACGAGCGATTGCCCTTGGAGCTATCGTATTCGCTTCGCCATGGAATCCGCCCGCCGACATGGTCGAGACCTTCAACCGCAACGGCGATACGTCGGCAAAGCGACTTCGTTACGACAAGTATGCCGCTTATGCCCAGCATCTTAACGATTTCGTAACCTACATGAGAAACAATGGCGTGAATCTCTACGCGATTTCCGTCCAGAACGAGCCCGATTATGCGCATGACTGGACGTGGTGGACGCCGCAGGAAATGCTTCGCTTTATGAAAGAAAATGCCGGATCGATCAACAGCAGAGTGATCGCACCGGAATCATTCCAATATCTGAAAAATATGTCGGACCCGATTCTAAATGATCCCCAGGCGCTTGCCAATATGGATATTCTTGGCGCTCATCTGTACGGTACCCAAGTTAGCAATTTCGCGTATCCACTATTCAAACAAAAAGGAGCGGGAAAAGACCTCTGGATGACCGAGGTGTACTACCCGAACAGCGAAAACAACTCGGCAGATCGCTGGCCCGAAGCCCTGGATGTGTCCTACCATATCCACAACGCGATGGTAGAGGGAGATTTTCAAGCTTACGTATGGTGGTATATCCGCAGATCCTACGGTCCGATGAAAGAGGACGGCACGATCAGCAAACGCGGCTACAATATGGCTCATTTCTCCAAATTTGTCCGTCCCGGCTATATCAGGGTGGATGCTTCGAAAAATCCAGAAACGAACGTTTACGTATCAGCCTATAAAGGCGACAACAAAATCGTTATCGTTGCCATAAACCGGAACAACTCCGGGGTCAATCAAAACTTTGTCCTTCAGAATGGATCCGTTTCGCAGGTATCCCGATGGATCACGAGCAGCAGCAGCAATCTCCAGCCAGGAACGTCTCTCAATGTAACAGGGAGCAATTTCTGGGCTCATCTTCCCGCGCAAAGCGTTACGACTTTTGTGGGTGAACTCGGACGGTAACACATCGTTTACGGTACTGTTAACAAAGCGTATGATAAGGGCTGTCTTCAAGTCACAAGGGTGACTTGGAAGGGCAGCTCTTTGTTCTGGGCTGGTAATCAGTAAGGAAATCCACGAAGTGCCGACACACAGCTCGCAGTGGTTCCTGCCAAACCCCTTAATGTTTATATTAGCTCTGATTGATCATATTGCCTCGTAAAGGAATTTGCGTCCTTTCGCTCCTAGCCTATTGCCATATCGTATGCAATTGTACTCCGAGGAAGGAATTGTACCTTTTTCTTGCGAACAGTCAAGTGTATCATCGAATTGCTTCAGTTTTGAAAACGCTTTCTATTGAGGAGGGTACATATGCAGCGTTTATGGTCCAAGTTCTCCCCCGTGTTCCGCAGATTTCTGATTTCCTACCTGATTGTGCTGTTAATCCCCCAAATCGCAGGTTATGCATCGTACAGGGCTTCGATTGAAGTAGCAAAATCAAGCTCGATCGAAAACAGTCTGAGTTCATTGAATCTGGGAAAAGAGATCATCGAGCGGCATCTGGTGGAGGTGGAAGCTTTCACGAAGCAGCTTGCGATCAATCAGGATTTATATCGTCTGATCGCCGATCCCAAGCCGCTCGACAGCAACAACGTTTACGGCTTGGGGAGGATGCAGCGCAGTCTGTCCATGTACAGCAGCACGAACGATTACCTGTCCAATTTCTTCATCTACATACGCAATTATAACGCCATTATTACGCCGAGCACCGTCTATTACCGGCCTGAGCATTATTACGAGGCGAATCGGCTTGAAGGAATGACGTTCGAGGAATGGGAAGAGGCCGTATTAAAGAAACCTCATCTAAATGAGTTGATTCCGCTTAAGAAATATAGGCGGGAAATCCGCGATTCGGTGTTTGTCGAAATGCCGGCAGTCACGTTTCTCCAGTCGATACCGCTTAACAGCTTCAACAATCCACAGGCGATGATCGGCGTTATGATCGATGAAGATCATATGGGCAGCCTGCTGCAAAACATCGTGGACCAATACGGCGGCTGGGCGGTGGTTGCGGACCGGGAAGGCAGCTTGATCCTGTCCCGCGGCATCGGCGAAGAGGAAGCCAAGCGCTTCACCGAAGCTCCGGGAGACGAAAACGGCGAAGTCAGCCCAACGGGCGACGGCAGACTGTTGATTTCCATCCGGTCCGACCTGAACGGGTGGACCTATATGGCCGGAATACCCGAGCAGGTGCTGTTGACGAAGGCCGACAAAATCCAGCGGGTCACGACGACGTTTACGCTGGCTGCGCTGGTCATCGGTTTGCTGATCGGACTTGTGCTCGCGTACCGGCACAGTGCTAAGCTCCATTCGCTCCTGTCCGTGTTTCGCGAGCAAAACCACATTTCTCGGGAGAAGATCGGTAACGAGTATGATTTTCTGGCCGGCAATATCGCGGCGCTGATCGCAAACAATGAATTGCTGGAGTCTTCACTGAACGATCAGCTCCCGCTGCTTAGGGATGCGTTTATCAAGCGGCTGCTGACAGGCGACTTCTATACGCTGCGCGAGATCGAGGCGGTCTCCGGTCAAACCGGAGTCCGCCTCCGCGGCGAGCATGGACGTGCAGGGATTCTAAAAGTTGCCGGATATGGCAGCGCTGACAGTGAGGAAATCATCCAGGAACTCAGCGTCGCAAGGTTGATCGTCCGGCAGGGCTTGAGCCGGCTGGAACCCGATGTGCTGGTTACGGACTGGGGTTCGGACCAGATCGCTTTCGTGCATGCGCTTGCCGGAGAGCCGCTGGACGATTTACATTGTCGCCTGGAAGCCGGTTTGCTCGAACTGGTCGATACCGTATATCGGCAGCATCGATTGTCGATCACGATCGGGCTGGGTTCGGTGTTCGACGCGTGGAACGGCGTAGCTGACTCGTTCAACGAAGCGCAGCAAGCGTTGGAATATGCCGTCCACACTGGGGCAGTCGGCATCACCCGGTTCGAGGATGCGATGAAAGCAACGGAGCTGTACTATTATCCGATTGAATCCGAACAGCGTATGCTCAATACGCTTAAGGCGGGTGAACTGGAGGAAACAAGCCGCCTTCTTGACCAGCTGTTCAGCCGGAACTTTGAAGAAAGGGAGCTGTCGTACGATATGACGCAGCAGTTTGTGACGGAGCTCAAGGGAACCTTTTTGAAGCTGGCCGAACAAAAAATATTCCACGACGAGTCGTTGACCGACCATATCAAGGAACAGATCGCGGCCGTTACGACGACGGACGGGGTCGATCAGCTCAGGGACAGATTCGGGAAGCTCATTCATGATATCTGCATGGACGTCCGGAAGAAAAAATGCGACATGCATGCCGAGACCGTGGGTGAGATCATCCGCTATATCCACGAGCGTTACTCCGACGCAGAGTTGACGCTTTATCGTATCGCGGAGCATATTGGCAAGCCCGAAAAGTATATCTCCCAAATGTTCAAGGAACATACGGGAACGAATCCTTCGGACTACGTTGAGCTGGTGAGGATCGGCAAGGCGGCCGAGCTGCTGCAGGAGAACCTATTGACGATTGACGAGATCGCCGCGCAGGTGGGGTATAACAGCGCACATTCATTTCGGAGGGCCTTCAAGCGGGTTCGCGGCGTGTCGCCGAGCACATTCCGGCAAATGGCCGATTAAGGAGACGGCGATCTCGCCAATCTTTTACGTAAAAGGAGGTCAGCCGTCTGCTTAATCGAAGGGGATCGAACGTGTTGGCGGACGCTTTTTAATCGAATCCGCCTAATGAAAAACCTAGTAAAATCAAGGCTTGGAAAGCATCCGTTTCCGAAATTGTACGGCAAGGGAGAAAGTGTGCCTTTACGAAGCCGAGCGTGCAATTTTATGATTACGCACAAGAAAGCGCTGCCAAATAAGTTCTGGCTTCATTGGCAGCTACTCATCGAAGGAGGGATGGAACTGAGTACTCTATTTTCCAAGTCCAAAACGGTCAGAGCCCCGAGCGGCAAGCGCTCGGAAATCGGAAGAGCCGCCTATCGAAGCTTCAGAAGACATTGGCAGCTGTATCTGCTGGTCATTCCGCCGGTCTTGTACTTCATCATCTTCAAGTACTTGCCTATGGCAAACACCGTGCTAGCATTCAAGAATTATAACGTAATGAAAGGGATTTGGGGGAGTCCATGGGTCGGCACACAGTATTTCGAGATGTTTTTTCGCAACCCTGCGTTCGTGACACTGATCAAAAATACGCTGTACATTTCGTTCTATCAATTGATCGTCGGGTTTCCGATCCCGATTCTGCTGGCGTTGGCCTTGAACGAGGTGAAGAGCGCAAGGTTCAAAAAAACCGTGCAGATGGTCACCTATGCGCCATATTTTATCTCCACGGTGGTCATGGTGTCCATCATCATGCTGTTCCTGTCCCCGCGTCTTGGGATCGTGAATACCATTGCTGGCGCGCTTGGCTTTGAAGCGGTCAATTATCTTGGAGAGCCTGGCATGTTCCGCACGATCTACGTGCTGTCCGACGTATGGCAAACCATGGGCTATTCCGCGGTGATTTATCTTGCTGCTCTGGCGGGAGTGGACCCGTCATTATATGAAGCGGCCAAAGTGGATGGCGCCAATCGGTTCCAGAAAATCCTGAACGTCGATCTTCCCGGCATTCTGCCGGCCGCGGTCATCATTCTGATTCTCAGTGTAGGCAACATCATGGCACTCGGCTTCGAGAAAATGTACTTATTGCAGAATCCGCTGAACTTGTCCTCGTCCGAGATCATTTCCACGTATGTGTACAAAATCGGATTGCTGAACGCGAACTACAGCTTCGCCACGGCGGTAGGATTGTTCAATTCATTGATCAATCTGGTGCTGCTCCTAGTCGTCAACGCCATTGCCAAGCGGGCATCCAATACCAGCCTCTGGTAAATTTCACAAAAAGGAGTGAGTGACATGAACGCATTGCGGGCCCATTCCGGAAGCCGACGGAGCGTGAGGATCAAGGAGTCGCTGGGGGACCGTATTTTTCTGAGCGTGACCTACATCTTGCTGATCTTGGTTTTAATTGCCGTCTTGTATCCGCTTATTTACATCGTAAGCTCGTCCCTGAGCAGTCCAAGCGCCGTCTCTGCAGGCAAGGTGTGGCTGTGGCCGGTCGACGTATCGCTGGCAGGGTACGAGGCGGTGTTCCGAAACGGCCAGGTGCTGACAGGCTATGCCAATTCGCTGTTTTATACCGTTGCCGGTACGTTCATCAGCGTATCCCTGACCATCATGGTCGCTTACCCGCTGTCGAAAAAGTCATTCTTCGGCCGCACGCCGCTTATGGTTTTCATTACTTTCACCATGCTGTTCTCCGGCGGGTTGATCCCGACCTATCTGGTCGTCAAATCGATGGGCATGATCGATACCCGCTGGGCGCTGCTCATTCCGAATGCCGTTTGGGTATGGCAGGTCATTATCGCCAGAACCTTCTTTCAGACCTCGATCCCGGATGAGCTTTCCGAGGCGGCAGACATTGACGGGTGCAGCGACATCCGCTACATTTTCAGCGTCGTTCTTCCGCTTGCCAAACCGATTATCGCCGTGCTCTCGCTTATGTACGCGGTGGGGCAGTGGAACGCCTATTTCGATGCCTTGATCTACTTGAAATCGCAATCGCTCTATCCACTTCAGCTCATTCTCCGCAGCATTCTCATCCTGGGAAGCGGAACGGGCAATATGGACGCCGGGGAGATGGTGAAGCAGCAGCAAATGGCCGAGCTCATGAAATACTCGCTTATTGTGGTGGCAAGCCTCCCGGTGCTGGTGATCTATCCGTTCGTGCAGCGCTATTTCGTGCAAGGCATGCTGATCGGCTCCGTGAAGGGCTGATCGTGGGCAGAGCCCGTTATGTTGCATTACCAATTCATGAGGGGGAGATTGATTTGAGAAAAACAGCAACTCGTCTGCTTGTTCTCATACTGATGCTTAGTTTCGTGCTTGCCGGATGCTCCGGCGGAAATGACAACCCGGGAAGCGCAGGGAAGGAAGGCGGCATGCCGGACTCCGGCGAGAAGGTAACGATCAACGTTTTTGCCCATCAAGGATCGGATATGGATCTGAAAACCAACAAGTTTACGAAAAAAATGGAAGAGCAATTCGGCATCAAATTCAATTGGACAACCGTTCCGTTTGACGGCGCGGCCGAAAAACGGCAAATCTCGCTCGCGTCCGGCGACTATCCGGATTTGTATATGCTTATTCCATGGGTAGACCGTTTCTCGCAGACGGACTTATTGAAGTTTGGACAGCAGGGAGTGATCATCCCGCTGAACGACCTGGTCGATGAGCATGCTCCGCACATTAAGGAAGTGCTGGAGAACAACGAATATTATAAAGCGATGAACACCGCGCCGGATGGCAACATTTACGGATTGACCGGCTTAAACGAATGCTTCCACTGCTCCTACCCGAATAAAATGTGGATCAATACGAAGTGGCTTGATCAGCTCGGGCTTGCGCAGCCGACGACGCCGGAAGAATTCAAAGCGGTTCTCGAGGCCTTCAAGACACAGGATCCGAACGGCAACGGCAAGGCGGACGAAGTGCCGCTCAGCGGATCCGTCGAAAATTTCGGCGTTCACGTAATCCCGTACCTTATGAACGGCTTTATATATAACGACGACAGAACATATCTCATCATGAAGGAGGGCCAGGTAGACACCGCCGCGAACAAACCGGAATGGCGGGAAGCGCTGGCCTACATCAAATCGCTTTATGATGGGGGGCTCATTGACCCGGGAGCCTTTACGCAAAATGCAGGCGCGTACAAAAAAATCGGGGATAACGCGGACGCACAGCTGTTGGGCGCCGGGGCCGGCATGCATCCCGCCTTGTTCCTGACGACGGGAGAAGACGCGCCGTACAGCAAGGACTATAACCCGCTTTCGCCTTTGCGAGGACCGCATGCCGATTATGCAACATTCAACTATCCGATTGATCCGGGCGCATCCTTCGTCTTGACGAATAAAGCGAGCAAAGAGGCCCAAATTGCCGCCATTCAAATGCTGGACTATTTCTACACGCAAGAAGGCGCGATGCTTTCCTACCTCGGTGAAGAAGGTAAAAGCTGGCGCAAGCCGCAGGATGGAGAAATCGCGCTGAACGATAAAGTGGATCCGCTCTATAAAGCGATCCCGCTTGAACCCGGGGAGCAGCCCCGCAATGACAATTGGGGAGCATTAACCCAATATAACCATCACCGGGCATACCGCGATGCCGAGGTTCAGGGCACAGATATTTACGCCGATGACGGTTACGAACGCCGCCTGTACGAGGCAACGCTATTGATGGAAGGCAAGGAGCCGCAAGATATCTTCCCGCACTGGGCGCTTTGGGTCGACCCGCTGGTTGCCGACGAAGCCAGCATGATGCAGACGAACATCAAGGACTATATTGACCAGAACGCCTTGCTGTTCATCACCGGTGCCAAGAGCCTAGATAAGGATTGGGATGATTACTTGAAAGGGCTGGAGGGTCTGAACATGCCGCGTTATATTGAAATCATGCAGGCTGCTTACGATTCATCGACAATATCGAAATAAACCGTGGCCCGATAAGCCCGGCTTCTTGGAGACAGGAGTCTTCGCTCAGGACGCGGGGGCTCTTGTCTTCATTATTTTTAAAGTTCGGCGTTTAAGTGATCTTCGATTTGGGACCGTGACATCAAAAAAAGGTACAAATATGCGGGATTCGGCAATTTCTATTCGGTTATCGGATGTTACAACAAGGTGGAATGGAGGTTGTGTTCGATGCGCATTGACGCCCATCAGCATTTTTGGAAAATCGAACGCAACGATTACGGATGGATGACGCCCGAAATTCCGGTGCTTTACCGCGACCATTTGCCTTCCGGTCTCAAACCGCATTTGCAGAGACACGGCATCGGCCATACGATTCTTGTTCAGGCGGCGCCGAGATCGAGGAAACCGAATTCACTCTGAAATTAAGCGAAACGGCCGTACGGGCAGCGCCTCGTCGATGGAAAGCGCCTTTGGGCTCGTCGGCCACGGCGGTTCCTAGACGTTTGTCGGGTTGGTAAAAAGCACGATTACCTTTAACGATCCCGATTTTCACGCGCGCGAAAAGACGGTGCAGGGTAGCCGAATGCGACGCGGGAGGACTTCGAGCGGGTGATTGCGGCCATAACCGGCGGCTGCATTGACATCGCCGATTACATTACCCACCGAAGCTCGCTCGAGGACATGATCGACAGGTTCGACAGTTGGCTCTTGCCGGAATCGAAGGTGATCAAGGCGTTGGTGGAGCTGAACTAGTTCAAATAGCGATAGCGGATTGGAGGAGAAGCATGACAAGTTTGAATGGCATGGAACTGAAGCATCGCTTGTGGTATAGGAAACCGGCGGCCGAATGGAATGAGGCGCTGCCGATCGGAAACGGCCGGCTGGGCGCGATGATCTTCGGCGGCACGGCCGAGGAGAAGCTGCAGCTTAACGAGGATTCGGTATGGTACGGGGGCCCGCGCGACCGCAACAACGAAGATGCGCTGCCCCATTTGCCCGAGATCCGCAAGCTGATTATGGAAGGCAGGCTGCAGGAAGCGGAGGAGCTGGCGGCGATGACGATGGCGGGGCTACCCGAAGCGCAGCGGCACTATGTGCCGCTCGGCGATCTGCTGCTGTCGTTCGGCCAGCATGGCCAGCTTGCCGAGGATTACATGCGGGAGCTTGATTTGGAGCGCGGTGTATCCCGGGTCAGCTATCGGATCGGCGGGATCAGGTATACGCGCGAGCTGTTTGCCAGTTATCCGGATCAGGCGATCGTCATCCGCATCACCGCCGACAAGCAGGAGGCGGTCACGTTCAAAGCCCGGTTCAACCGCCGGAACTGGAGGTACGTGGAGAAGACGGACAAATGGGAGGCGAGCGGGCTGGTCATGCGCGGGGATTGCGGCGGCGAAGGAGGCAGCTCCTTAAGCGCCGTCTTGAAGGCGGTCCCGGAAGGCGGCGTCTGCCGCACGCTTGGCGAGTATTTGCTGGTGGACGGCGCAAGCTCGGTCACATTGCTGCTTGCCGCCGGAACGACGTTCCGGCATCCCGACCCGGAGCTTGACGGCAAACGGCGGCTGGAGGAGTTGAGCCGAGTTCCGTATGCCGAGCTGTTAGCCCGGCATGTCGCCGATTACCGCGAGCTGTACGGACGGGTCGAACTGAAGCTGCCCGAGGATCCGGACAAAGCCGCGCTCCCGACCGATGAACGGTTGAAGCGGTTCCAACACGGCGAGGAAGACCACGGCCTGATCGCGACCTATTTTCAATTCGGGCGCTACCTGCTCATTGCCTCCAGCCGGCCGGGCTCTTTGCCCGCGAATCTTCAAGGCATCTGGAACGATAGCTTTACTCCCCCATGGGACAGTAAATTCACGATCAATATTAACACGCAGATGAACTACTGGCCTGCGGAGATCTGCAATCTGTCCGAATGCCAAGAGCCTTTGTTCGATTTGATCGAAAGGATGCGTTTGCCTGGGCGGGTCACGGCAAGCGTCATGTACGGCTGCCGGGGATTCACGGCGCATCACAATACGGATATATGGGCGGACACGGCACCGCAGGACACGTATCTTCCGGCTTCATTCTGGCCGATGGGCGCCGCCTGGCTGTGCCTGCATCTGTGGGAGCATTACCGATTCGGTCAGGACCGATATTTTCTGGCGCGGGCATACGAGACGATGAAGGAGGCGGCGTTGTTCCTGCTCGATTATTTGATCGAGGACGGCGAAGGGCGGCTCGTGACTTGCCCTTCCGTTTCCCCGGAGAACCGGTATAAGCTGCCAAACGGCGAGACGGGGGTGCTGTGCGCCGGGGCCACGATGGATTTTCAGATTATCGAAGCCCTGTTTAAGGCTTGCATCCGCAGCGGAGAAATCATCGAGAGGGACGAGGCGTTCCGCGAGGAGCTCGCTGCCGCCTTGAACCGGCTGCCCAAACCGCAAATCGGCAAATATGGACAAATTCAGGAGTGGATGGAGGATTACGAGGAGGTGGAGCCCGGACACCGCCACATCTCCCATCTATTCGGGCTTTATCCGGGCGAAGGCATTAACGTGGATTCCATGCCGGAGCTGGCCGCAGCGGCTCGGACGACTCTGGAACGCAGGCTGGATAACGGCGGCGGACACACCGGCTGGAGCCGGGCGTGGATCATCAACTTCTGGGCACGGCTGTTGGATGCCGACAAGGCTTACGAAAACGTAAGAGCAATGCTCCATCACTCCACGCTGCCTAACCTTTTCGACAACCATCCACCATTCCAAATCGACGGTAATTTCGGCGGCACGGCGGGTATTGCCGAGATGCTGCTGCAAAGCCACGCCGGTCGAATCCGGCTGCTGCCCGCTTTGCCTGACAGCTGGAGTGATGGGGAAGTCAGAGGTCTGCGGGCACGAGGCGGCTTCACCTTGAATTTCATCTGGACGAAGGGACAGGTAACTGAAGCGGTCGTGACCTGCGCGGTTTCCGGTCCGTGCCGATTGGAAGCTCCTGGACTTGACCCCGTTTCGTTTACGGGAGAAGCCGGCCGGTCTTACACGTTCACCCAGAAAAGGGATGAGAGAGCAACAATTAACTTTATTGCTCGTGATACGCATTCTTCATGAGGTTACTGATCCGGCATAAGCTAATGACCGTTGCTGGACTCAGTTTCTGTATTCACTGGGCGCCATCCCTGTCCACCGCTTGAACTGGCGGCTAAAATGCGCATTGGTCTTATATCCTAGCATCATCGCGATATGGTCCATGCTTAAATCCGTTTGCTTTAACAGCCGCTGAGCTTCGCCCAAAAGGGTTTCTGACAAGAACTTGCGAGGTGCTTTGCCGTACACTTCACGAAAGATCCGATTGATCTGGGAGGGACTAAGATTCAGCGACTTGGCGATGTCCTGGATCCAGGTTCGCTCGCTTTCCTGAATTTCACCATGAAGATGAATATATCGCACGGAGTCCTCTATTTGGTCGGCCACCTGACGGGCAATGGCTTCTTTTCTTGTCAAGGTTACGGATACGTTCTGAGACAACTGGCCGACCAGGGTGCCGAGCAGTTCAAAGACGGCTGCATGCACTTTCATCTGTTTGAAGGCCGGTAATGAGCTGGACAAGTGCTCTCTGGCCAGATCAAATAATGTAGATAGAGAGGAAGACAGTCCCTGGGCCAATGCCGAATCGGCCGAATAATAAATGTCCTTGCAGCGGTTGAGTTCTCTGCAAAACGAAGTATCGTGTACGCTGAAATGAACGGAAAAGTAAGTGAAGCCCTGCGTTCCGGCGCCGGTGCAGGAATGAGTCATACCGGGATGGATGAACAACAGGTCTCCGGCGGACTGTCTGTACAACTGTCCGTTGACCACCATGTTCATCTCGCCATCCATCAACCAGTGGATCTCATACATGGAATGCTCATGAGACGGATAAGTCCAGTGGGAATCCACCTTTCTTGCGTGCAGTCCTAATAATTGAAAAGACATCCGAACATCGGGCAGACGGCCTAAATATACAGCTTCTGAAAGCTTGGTCACAGCAACCTCCTCGAAAAAATCTGAATTCCAGATACGGATACATTTATATTAACAGAATTACAATGCGTGAAAAGGATAAATCGACGTCATGATTAGCACATCGTCAGGGACCATCTGTGATGCTAAGGTAATACTATCAACCCAAAGGGGAAATGGGAGGCAAGCCTGAATGAGAATAATTCGATTTCTGGACGGGCAACAGAAGCGGCTGGCAGCAGTTACGGATGATGAAAGAGTCTATCATCTGCCACAGCCGGATTTTATGACTCTGATCCATCAAGCCAGGGAGCGTGGGATCTCTCCTGTCCAACTGGTTGAAAGCGCTTTTAGTCCGGTGAATGAGTTGGCTGGTGACTGGACTTCTCTGCACCTTGTCACGCCAGTGGAAGCACCGGAGGTATGGGCGGCAGGCGTTACGTATCAACGAAGCCGCGAAGCACGAAATTATGAAGCAACGGATGGAAAACTGGATGCGGAGACATTTTACGATAAAGTTTATGAGGCTGAGAGGCCTGAGATCTTTTTCAAATCCACGGCTGCCCGCACCATCGGACCGAACGAGGCCGTCACGCTGCGCAGTGATTCCACATGGCAGATCCCTGAGCCTGAGCTGGGATTGGTGCTTGGCGCAGACGGCAGCATTGTGGGATATATCGTCGGCAATGACATGAGCTGCCGCGATATCGAAGGGGAGAACCCGCTGTACCTGCCGCAAGCAAAAATATGGCGCAATTCCTGTTCCATCGGACCGGCCATCCGGCTTGCGGAAACGGTACAGAATCCATATGCATTCAGCATCGTCTGCGAGATTTATCGCGAGGGTCGCATTGTCGTTAAGAGCGAGGCGAGTACGAGTGAATTAAACCGAAAGCTGGATGAGCTGGTCTCGTTCTTGGCAAAGGACAACGATTTATTCGATGGTACGGTGCTTTTGACAGGCACAAGCATTGTGCCGCCTAATGATTTTACGCTTGAGCCCGGGGACCGGATTGCCATTTCGATCAGCAGTATCGGAACGCTGGTGAACCGTGTCTTATCAAATTAGTTTTTAATAAGGAGGACATATTTCCATGACGGCATTTCAGGGAGAGCAAGTATACAGGAACTATATCAACGGAGAATGGATAAAGGCTGCGTCCGGAGAAACCGAACCCAGCATCAATCCGGCAAACCGGAATGAGGTAGTCGGTTATGTGCCGGTTTCCAATATAGAGGATCTGAACCGTGCTGTCGGAGCGGCCAAAGCAGCAGGCCGGGATTGGCGGAGATTAACCGGCGCGGAACGCGGCAATGTTCTGTTTCGGGCGGCGAATGCGCTGGAACTCCGGGCCGAGGAGGTCGCCGAGGCGATGACCAGGGAAATGGGTAAAACGCTTGCTGAAGCTAAAGGAGAAACGATGCGCGGCGTTGCGATCCTAAGGTATTACGCCGGTGAAGGGATGCGAAAAATCGGCGATGTCATTCCTTCCACGGACAGCGAAGCGCTGATGTTTACGACACGCGTACCGCTTGGCGTCGTGGGGGTCATTGCTCCATGGAATTTTCCCGTAGCGATTCCGATTTGGAAGACGGCCCCGGCTTTGATCTACGGCAATACGGTTGTGTTAAAGCCGGCACAGGAAACAGCGGTCACGGCAGCCAAAATCATGGAATGCTTTGAGGAAGCGGGAATTCCGGCAGGCGTTCTCAATCTTGTATGCGGCAGAGGATCGGTGATCGGATCTGCGCTTGCCGAGCATCCGGATGTCAACGGGATCACGTTCACGGGTTCCAACGAAGTCGGAAAGCGTGTCGGCGCAGCCGCATTGGAACGCGGGGCCAAGTATCAACTTGAAATGGGCGGCAAAAATCCGATCATTATCGCGGCAGATGCCGACCTGGACTTGGCAGTCGAGGCCACCATCAGCGGCGGCTTGAAATCCACCGGCCAGAAATGCACCGCCACCAGCCGGGCCATTGTTGAACGAAAAGTATATGAAGCCTTTAAAGAAAAGCTCCTGTCGCAAATCCGGGAGATCCGATTGGGCGACGGCATGTCATCCGAAAGCTGGATGGGCCCGTGCGCGAACGAAGGACAGCTCGAAACGGTGCTGAGCTATACTCAAAAAGGGCAGGATGAAGGTGCCGTACTGCTGACCGGCGGAAAAAGAGCGGACGGTCCAGGGCTTGAAGATGGATTCTATGTCCAGCCGACCGTATTTGAGGGTGTCGAACCGCATATGTCCATCGCCCGGGAAGAAATCTTCGGCCCTGTGCTTGCGTTGATCGTAGTGGATTCCCTGGAGGAAGCCATAAAGACGGCCAATGACAGCGACTATGGCTTGAGTGCCTCCATCTATACGCAAAATGTCGGGGCAATGCTGTCTTTCATCCGGGATATGGATGCCGGATTGGTCAGGATCAATGCGGAAACGGCCGGCGTAGAACTGCAGGCACCGTTCGGCGGGATGAAGATGTCAAGCTCGCATTCCAGGGAACAGGGTCAAGCGGCGATCGAGTTTTTCACTACCATCAAAACAGTCTTCGTAAAGTCATAAGTTGCAGGAGGGTGCCATGCACGAACCGATTATGTCGATTATGGGGGAGAAGGACTCAAATTGTTTCGATATTATAGCGCAAGCTCCCGGGGCATCGGGACGTCTGCCTTTAACCGATGATTTGCTGCGGAACGCTCCGAGCGGCGACTTGTTCGGCATGTCCCAGAATGTGGGAATGGGCTGGAAGCCCGGGGAATTGAACGGAAAACAGTTTCTGATCCTGAGCACGCAGGGCGGAATTCGCAATGAGGACGGCAGTCCTGCAGCCCTCGGTTACCATACGGGCCACTGGGAGGTCGGCCTGCTCATGAAGGCTGCGGCGGAAGAGATAGCGAGCCGCGGCGGAATACCGTTTGCCGGATATGTCAGCGACCCCTGTGACGGCCGATCACAGGGCACGACAGGCATGTTCGACTCGCTCCCGTACCGGAACGATGCCGCTCTCGTGTTCCGCAGACTGATTCGTTCCCTGCCGACGCGCAAAGGCGTGATCGGCGTCGCCACCTGTGACAAAGGTCTGCCGGCGATGATGCTTGCGCTTGCAGGCATGCCGAAGCTGCCCGGAGTGATCGTTCCCGGAGGCGTCACCCTGCCGCCTGTCGATGGAGAGGATGCAGGCAAAATTCAAACGATCGGCGCACGGTACGTCAGCGGCGAACTCTCGCTTGAAGCGGCGGCGGAGCTTGGCTGCCGGGCATGCTCTACACCGGGGGGAGGCTGCCAGTTTCTGGGCACGGCGGCAACGGCCCAGGTCGTCGCCGAGGCGATGGGCATGACGGTGCCGCATGCCGCGCTTGCGCCTTCCGGGCAGCCGATCTGGATCGAAATGGCGCGCCAATCCTCACGCGCACTGATGGTGATGGAGTCCGAAGGGCTGAGAATGGCGGACGTTGTCACCGATGCGGCGATTCGCAATGCGATGGCTGTTCATGCCGCGTTCGGCGGCTCTACCAACCTGCTGCTTCACATTCCGGCCATCGCCCATGCAGCCGGTTTAACCGTGCCTGCGGTGCAGGACTGGATCCAGGTCAACAAAGATGTGCCGAGATTGGTCAGCGCCCTGCCGAACGGCCCGATCTTCCACCCGACCATTCGGGTGTTTCAAGCTGGAGGCGTGCCCGAAGTGATGCTTCACCTCAGGCAGCTTGGCGTACTGGATGAGTCCGTGCTTACCGTAACAGGTACGACGCTGAGCGAGGTTCTCGACTGGTGGGAATCGTCGGAACGCCGTCATCTGCTGCGGAAGCAGCTGAAGGAGAAGGACGGGATAGATCCGGACAGTGTCATTATGAGCGTTGAGTATTCGCGGCGTCTTGGCATTACCTCTACCGTGACATTTCCAACAGGGAATATCGCTCCGGAGGGCTCTGTGATCAAATCCACGTCGATCGACCCTACGGTACTGGATAACCATGGCGTGTATCGTCACAAAGGAAGAGCAAAAGTGTTTACAACCGAACGCGAAGCGATCCGTGCAATTAAGACTGGCGGTGTTCTGGCAGGCGACGTCGTCGTACTTCTCGGGCGGGGGCCGTCAGGGACCGGGATGGAGGAGACTTACCAGCTTACGTCTGCGCTGAAGCATCTGCCATTCGGCAAATACGTGTCGCTCATTACCGATGCCCGGTTTTCCGGTGTTTCCACCGGGGCGTGCATTGGCCATGTTGGCCCCGAAGCGCTGGCAGGCGGGCCGATCGGCAAGCTTCGGAACGGTGACTTGATCGATATTGTCGTGGATCGCAACACGCTGGAAGGCAGCATGAATTTTGTCGGTGAAGGGGAAATCGAGGTTTCGCCAGAGGAGGGAGCTCTCATCTTAGCACAAAGGCCCTTCCACCCGGATATGCGGCCTGATGAAGCTCTGCCGGATGACACCAGGCTGTGGGCTGCGCTGCAGTCCGTCAGTGGAGGAACATGGAGAGGGAATGTGTACGATGTGGAGCGGATCATAACCGCTCTGGAAGCCGGCAAAAAAGCACTGGGCTGGCATTGAAATCAAACATTTTTGTACAAACATCATTTTCATACCGGAGGTTGCTTCATGCATATGATCACGAACCCCGTTCTTCGCGGTTTTCATCCCGATCCGTCCATATGTCGGGCGGGGGAAGATTATTATATCGCCACGTCGACCTTTGAATGGTTCCCGGGCGTACGGATTCACCAATCCAGGGACCTGGTTCATTGGAAGCCAATACAATCTCCACTGACCCGGACATCGCAGCTGCATATGGATGGCAGCATCGATTCCGGAGGAGTATGGGCTCCCTGCCTTACCTATGACAACGGTGTGTTTTACCTGATTTACACGGATGTCAAAAGCCGGATCGGCGCTTTTAAAGATACCCATAATTACCTTGTGACGGCAACGGATATCGAAGGCCCTTGGTCCGAGCCGGTGTATTTGAACAGCAGCGGATTCGATCCATCCTTATTTCATGATGAGGACGGACGCAAGTGGTTGGTCAATATGATTTGGGATCACCGTAAGGGAAAGAACCGGTTCTCGGGCATCGTGCTCCAGGAATTTTCCGTTAAGGAACTAAAACTGATCGGGCCCGCTGTTAACATATTCAAGGGCACAGAATTAGGGCTGACGGAAGCGCCGCATCTGTACAAATATAAGGATTATTATTATTTAATAACGGCTGAAGGGGGAACCGGTTACGAGCATGCGGTGACGGTAGCACGCTCCCGCACGTTAGAGGGACCTTATGAAGTCGATCCTGCCAATCCGATTCTGACTTCATACGGCAGGCCGGATTTAAAGCTCCAGAAGGCCGGTCACGGTAGTCTCGTCGAAACGCACACCGGTGAATGGTACATGGCCCACCTCGTCGGCCGGCCCTTCAATGTACAGTTTTGCACACTTGGCCGTGAGACGGCTCTGCAGCAATGTATTTGGAGCGAGGACGGCTGGCTGCGCCTTGCGAGCGGTGACCGTTATCCCGAGGTTCAGGTGCCTGCGCCGAAAATCAAGCCACACCCTTTTGAACCGGCACCGGAGATGGACCACTTTGATCAACCCATGCTCCGGAGCGATTGGAATACGCTTCGTATTCCGCCGGATCCGACTTGGCTGAGCCTTGGGGAACGTCCCGGTTACTTGCGCCTGCGCGGCATGGAGTCGATGAGCTCAACGCACAGGCAAAGCATGGTCGCCCGAAGACAGCAGGGTTTTGCGTGTGAAGCCGAAACCTGTCTGGAGTTTGAACCGGACCATCCGCAGCAAATGGCAGGGCTGATTCTGTATTACGATACGAAAGACTATCTTTATTTACGGATAACGTATCACGAAGAGAAAGGAGTGTGCCTCGGAATCATTCAGTCGCGATACGGGTTATACGACGAGCTGCTGGAGGATATCCCGTTGAAATCGGTGAGCTTGATCCGGTTAAAGGTTGTGATCGATCATGACCGTGCCTGTTTTTACTATGGGTTACATGATGATCCGTCCTGGCATCCGGTAGGCGGATGGTTCGATATCACGCATCTGTCGGATGAATCCCCTGAATATATCCGGTTTACGGGAACCTTCATCGGTCTTTGCGTGCAAGATCTTGGCGGGACTCGGAAACACGCTGATTTTGATTATTTTGTATATAAAGAAATGTGAATGGCAATCATCGAGATCATTCGAAAGCATCCAAAGGCATTGTTGATGCTATTGTGAACAGAGAGGATCTTGTGAAAAGGGGTTAAAAACACTCAAATTGAAAAAGAAAAGCGAGAGCAGTTGAAACGCAATTTCAACGTAACGCTGACAAAGATCTCGGGATACCGCTCGGACGTGCTTGGAGGAGGGCTGTTGTATTCAGGGCCAGAACCAGGGAGGCAAGCTGTAGGGAAGGTAGGAGACGGCAGGTGCACGTCAGCATATAAAGACCATATCAAGTTGGTGATTGTGGCTATCAACAAAAACAATGCCGGACGGGCCAAATTTCTGGGCAACCTCTCCACAGGCGGTATCAGACCATTAAGTGCACCCCTTAGAATAGACATTGGAATCCCCTGGCGATTCCGATGATTCTAGGGGTGCATTTATGATGCAAATAAATTACAAATTTCAAGCATTTTCAGAAGACTCAAGTAAGAAACCACCGTCTCATGTGTAGGAAAATGGAGCTATCGACAAATCAACGAACTCGGCCACGAGTTAGCATGGATGCATTAAGACAAAACGATTTCAGCAACGCAGCAGGCAGGAAGGTGCATATCCAGACGGTTGTCCTTAATTGGCTTGACCGGCATCTTTTTTATTTCGACTTGTGGGGGATGTCCGAACGCGTTGTTGCTCGTCATGGTCCCAGAAATGTAACGAACTTCGGCAGAGGAAAACGCTTGACCATCTAACACGCAAAGGAGCTGCTGTGACTCATCTGCGGACAAGTTCACCACTGTGGCGTGAACGCGGTCGTCCGCCCGTTTCGATGCGCTGACGTGCAGAGCCGGCACCTCGGCATCGGTTGTACCCGTTAGCTGCTGCTGGATATAGCTCTCGATCAGTGTCGAATCTTGATGCCCTTTATAGAGATCGAATACATGGTACGTCGGTGTAAGCACCATATCCTCGCCTTCCGTCAGGATGACCGATTGGAGCACATTGACCAGCTGCGCCAGATTGGCCATTTGAACCCGATCGCTATGGGCGTTAAATATATTCAGGGACACCCCGGCGACAATGGCGTCTCGCATCGAATTTTGCTGGAACAAGAATGCCGGGTGAGTCCCAGGCTCCACCTCATGCCAGGTTCCCCATTCGTCGATAATGATCGACACCTCGCCTTTGGGGTCATAGCGATCCATGACATGTTTATGCCGGGTAATTAATTCATCCATATACAACGCCCGGCGCAGGGTTCGATAATATGTCGGCTTATCGAACTCCAGAGCCGGACCTTTGCGCTCCTCGGGATATTCGTCAAATTTGTAATATCCCGGCATGGTGTAATAATGCAGAGACAATCCATTCATATGGGTGCCCGCTTCGCGCATCAAAGTTTCCGTCCAGGCATAATCGTTACCATCGGCACCGCAAGCAACCCTGAAAATCCGATGATTGCCGTAATTGCGAACATAAGTGTTGAATTGCTTGTACACATCGGCATAATATTCCGGCCGCATTTGCCCGCCGCATCCCCAATTCTCATTACCGATGCCGACATATTCAACCTTCCACGGTTCGTGCCTGCCGTTCTGGCGTCTCCAGTTCGCCATTGGCGAGTCTCCGTCAAAGGTCATGTATTCAATCCATTCGCTCACTTCTCTAGGTGTACCGGAGCCGACGTTGGCCGCGATATAAGCCGAGCAGCCGATCTGCTCGCATAGATCCAAAAACTCGTGGGTGCCAAATGAATTGTCCTCTACCACGCCGCCCCAGCCTGCATTCACGATGCGCTTGCGCTCAGCACCGACGCCGTCTTTCCAATTGTAATATTCAGCGAAGCATCCTCCTGGCCAGCGCAGCACCGGCACCCGGATATGCCGCAATGCCTCCACAACGTCGGTGCGTATCCCGCGGATATTGGGAATTGGGCTGTTTTCGTCGACATAAATGCTGCCATAAATACCTCGTCCCAAATGCTCTGAAAAATGCCCGTAAACATTTTTGTTGATTTTTCCGTACTGCCGCCCTGAATCAATGAACAGTAACGCCATTGCCTTCCTCTCCATTCGGAATAATATATGTTGCCAGACCTGTGAACTTCCTTGCGATGTTCCATTATAGCGCTTTCATTTTAACGGTTCAACCCGATTTCACGCTCCCGAACGAGGTTGTAAAAAGATGATAAACTTGTTGAAAACTGCGAGCATGGGGTGGGACAAATGCGTAAACAAATGTTAGAAATGTAACAGCTCGCCTGTATTCATCCCTAAATTTCAGGGTTAAAATGAAACGTGATTCAAAGCAAAAACGATTTCAAGGGGGTTATTAGCATGAAACGAAGGGTTTACCCGAAAGTCGGCCTCATCTTAGCGACAATACTTTTAACAGGAGCGATCGCCGCATGTAGTTCCGACTCAAACAATCCACAGTCGACCAATCCGTCAGGAAGCAGTTCAGGCAAATTATCTGAAGGGGGAGCCACCGCAGCGGAAGGACCGTTCGGCAAATATGAAGAACCGCTTACGATTCGATTTGCCCGCGATGTAGACAACGATATGCAGGATAACATCATACCCAAAACACCTGGCGAAACAGTGGAAGACAACCGTTGGTTGAAAGCGTTCTCGGAAAAACTAGGAATCAACGTAAAATACGATTGGACGGTCAGCGGCGGGGATGCTTATACCCAAAAGGTTAACGTAACGTTGACATCTGGGGATATTCCGGACATGATTCGCGTCACAGCCGCTCAAATGAAACAGATGGCTGAAGCAGATATGATCGAGGATCTCACACCGTACTGGGACGAATATGCTTCTGACCAAATGAAGGAGCTGTACGCGGTGCAAGGGCCTGCGGTCCTCCAGGCCGCTACGGTTGATGGTAAGATGATGGGCCTTGGTCCGCCGGAGGTATACGGAGACGGTGTATTTATCTGGCTTCGTGCCGACTGGTTAGAGAAACTCGGGCTTACAGAGCCCAAAACGATGGATGATGTGATTGCAATCAGTAAAGCGTTTACCACGCAGGACCCGGACGGGAACGGGGTCAATGACACCTACGGTCTAGCCATTACGAAGGATCTGTACGGCGGAGCCATGGGGCTGGAAGGATTTTTTGCCGGATACCACGCGTACCCGAACATGTGGATCGATGACGGATCGGGAAATCTGGTTTGGGGCAGTACGCTTCCTGAAGTAAAGGAGGGATTGAAAGCGCTGTCTTCGATGTATAAGGCCGGTGAAATCGACAAGGAATTCGGAGTTAAGGACGGCGGCAAGGTGGCTGAGACGATAGCCGCCGGCAAGGTGGGCATGGAGTTCGGGCAACAATGGAATCCGATGTACCCGCTCATTAGCAACTATCAGAACGATCCGGGTGCAGATTGGAAAGGCTACGCCTTGGTTTCGGTGGACGGGGAACCGGTGCTGTCACCTCAGAAATTTGCTGCATCGGAATTCTGGGTCGTCAGAAAAGGATTTTCCAATCCGGAAGCCTTGGTGAAAATGTTTAATTTGCACATTGAGTTGAACTGGGGAGAAAGCGGAGATTTCGATTATTATTATATGCCTTCCGCCAATGACAGCGTAGGCGTGTGGAAATATTCGCCGGTACAACCCTACCCACCATTTAAAAACGTGAATGCGTTCCAGGAAATCGAGGAGGCGCGTAAGAATAAAACCTTGGATCAGCTAACCGGCGAGGCACTGTCGATTCAGAAAAATATGGAAGCCTTCAACAATGGAGAAACCACTTTATGGGGATGGCCTAAAATTTATGGGGAAGACGGCGTGTTCCAGCATAGCGTGAAATACCTGGAGAACGACCATTTCATGCTTGAGGCGTTTGCCGGACCGCCTACCCAAACAATGGCGGAAAAGCAGTCCACACTAAAAGCACTGGAAACCGAGGTGTTTGTCAAAATCATTATGGGCGCCACTTCGATTGATGAGTTCGACAAGTTTGTAGAGAACTGGAATACGCTTGGGGGAGCCGATATGACCAAAGAAGTCAATGAGTGGTACGCATCTGTAAAATAAGTGCCTAGGACCATGCGAAAGGATGCTGCATTGACCAAGGGCATCCTTTCCCTTCCTCATTCTCATCTTAAGAAACGGGTGATTTATGATGCAAAAAAGAAGCTGGAAAAGGGAATTGCCTCTGCATGTTATGATTTTGCCGGGTTTTCTATTTTTGCTAGTATTCAATTACCTTCCCATTGGCGGAATCATTATTGCGTTCCAAAAATTTATACCGGCGAAAGGTTTGTTCGGCGATCAGGATTGGATTGGTCTGCGCAACTTCGAATATGTAATGAACCTGCCGAGCTTCGATAACATCATGTGGAATACGTTTTATATCGCGATGATGAAAGTCATTCTAGGACTGCTTGTTCCCATTGTAATTGCGATTCTATTAAACGAGGTCCGGCATATGGCATTGAAGAGAGGTGTGCAGACCGCCATTTACTTGCCCCATTTTTTATCCTGGGTAGTATTGGGCGGAATCTTTATCGAAATTCTGTCACCGAATGACGGCTTGGTCAACCGGGCGCTTCAATCGTTCGGGATTGAACCGATCTTTTTCCTTGGGGACAATCGGTGGTTCCCAAACACCATGATTTTGACAGACGTATGGAAAGAGTTTGGATACGGAACCATCATCTATCTGGCCGCGCTTACAAGCATCAATCCGAACCTGTACGAAGCGGCGCAAATCGACGGAGCGAGCCGTTGGAGGCAGACGCTTCACGTGACGCTGCCTGGGATGCAGATGGTTATTGTATTGCTTATGGTTCTTAATTTGGGGAATTTGCTGAATGCCGGATTTGACCAGATTTTTAACATGTACAGCCCGATGGTATATGAAAGCGGGGATATTCTCGATACCTTCGTGTACCGCATCGGACTGCTGGATGCGCAGTTCGGGGTTGCAACCGCAGTAGGATTATTCAAGTCCGTTATCGCGCTTGTTCTCGTGTCCGTCTCCTATTACATCGCGTATAAAGTTGCGGACTACAGGATTTTCTAAGGAGGGACTGATATGCCTGTAAAAAAGAGGCTGGATTGGTTTGTCGTGTGCAATAGTATATTCTTGATCGCAGTCGGAATGCTGTGTCTGATTCCGATGATACACATCCTGGCCGTGTCATTAAGCTCCAGCGCTGTCGCTGCAACAGGAACCGTAACCTTGTGGCCGAAGGAATTTACGTTGAAATCCTATGAATTTGTCGCACATCGTTCAGCCTTTTGGCAATCGATGCTCGTATCCCTGGAGCGCATCGCTTTGGGAGGGACGCTGAATCTCGTTTTGATCGCTACAGTCGCATATCCACTTTCGAAAGAAAAGGGAGAATTCCGGCTGCGCACCTTTTATTCATGGGCCTTTTTTATTACAATGATATTTGGGGCTGGATTAATTCCGTCTTATATGGTTGTCAAACAGCTCGGGTTGATCGACACGATCTGGGCGCTGGTCTTCCCAACTGCGATTCCTGTATTCAGTGTCATTTTGCTGTTGAATTTTTTTCGAGCAGTACCAAAGGAACTGAGTGAGGCCGCGTTTATCGATGGTGCCGGACATTGGCGAACGCTGTGTCAGATTTACGTTCCGGTATCCTTGCCGGCTCTTGCGACCATTCTGCTATTTTCACTGGTCACGCACTGGAACAGCTGGTTCGATGGGTTAATCTATATGAACGATCCCAGCCATTACCCGATCCAGAGCTACATTCAGACGATCGTCGTTCAGCGCTCGTTAGCCACGATGACGCCGGAAGAGGCCAAGCTGATGGCGGACATTTCGGATAAGACGCTGCGTTCGGCCCAGATTTTCCTTGGAGCTCTGCCGATCATCTGCGTGTATCCGTTCCTGCAGCGTTTCTTTGTCAAAGGAATTGTACTCGGGAGCGTGAAGGGATAAACACGAAAGGCCGACCTCGTTTCCCGCAATAATAATCGTGAATAAGGGAGGGAGGGCAGATCAAGAACAGCATTTTCGCACGATTGATCGCGTCCTTCTTATTGGCGATCGTCCTAATTATTTTCTTGGGCATCTATATGTACAATTGGAGCCTGAACACCGTAAAAAATGAAATTATTAATTCTTCGACTGCACAGGTTTCGTTTTATCTTACAAGCCTGGAGGAGGAGATCGAACGCATTAAAATTTTGCAACACGAAAGCTTGACTGATGAATACCTGGGCAAACTCGCGGTACGGTATTCCATCATGGACGAGTATGAAATCATGGAAAGCATGCGAAAGCTCCATCAGCGTCTCGTCACTATTCATAACAGCAGCTCCTACACCTCAAATGTAAGCGCACACATTTTGCCGATTCAAAAAACCATTTCCTCCACCGCTACCGTAAGTCCGATCGATATGAACAAATTCGATCAGATTCGCGTTCCGGCGGGGGAAACTGGCGCGCAGCTGGTACAATACAAAAATAATCTTTACATAACCACTCTACATACCGGAAATGCCGGCTTGCCTCAAAAGTACATGATCGAGATTGAACTCGATACGACGGCGTTTCAAGAGGCGCTGGGCCAGTTTCATACTTACGACAACAGCGGATCCTTTTTAATTGATCTCACGCACGATATCGTCATTAGCGGCAAAGGCAACGATGCAAATGTACGTTTACAAGATTTGGCGGGAAACTACCATGAACTTAAGAGCGGGAACGTCATATACAGCAACATAAACGGTCAGAAAATGTATGTGGTGTCTGTCAAATCGGATTATTTGAATATGCTCTTACTGCGTTATATTCCCCAAGAGCTGATCTTTGTGCCGTTGCGAGATTTTTATATCTGGCTGTGGGTATTCACCGGTGCAGGCGCAATGATTATGTTGTTTTACTCTATCTACACCTATAACTTAATTCATAAGCCCATGCGTAAGCTTGTCGGATCGTTCCGACACGTCGAGAGCGGAAATTTTAACGTCTCGATCCACGTAAACAGCAAAAACGAGTTCGGTTATCTTTATCAAGGCTTTAATTCGATGGTACAGAACGTATCTGCATTGATCGAGCAGGTATACAAGCAGAAAATTCTAAACCAGAGGGCGGAGCTAAAGCAATTGCAATCGCAAATTAGTCCGCATTTTTTATATAACAGTTTATTTTTGATTAACACGATGGCCAAACTAGGGGACGATAATTTAATCCCTTTTACTAAGCTGCTGGGTGATTATTTTCAGTTTATTACAAGAAATGCTTCGGATTTTTTACCGCTGCGTGAGGAAGTAGAGCACGCACGGACCTATAGCGAGATTCAGTTCATGCGTTTTCCGAGCCGGCTGACGATCCATTTTGAAGATCTTCCGGATGAGGTCAAGGAAATACAGGTGCCTAGATTGATTCTTCAACCGATTCTTGAAAATGCATTCAAATATGCTGTGGAACAAACCAAAGTCAAAGGCTTGATCACAATGCGCTTTCAGCAGGACGATCGCGCTTTGCGTATTATCGTAGAGGACAACGGAACGGATCTGTCGGAATCCAAATTATCCGCGCTCCAAAAGCTCCTTTTCGATACGACCAATATCGAGACCTCAGGTCTGATTAACATTCATCGCCGGCTTCGTTTGATATATGGCGACGAACACGGCCTCATTTTGGAAAGAAGCGCAATGGGCGGCTTGAAGGTGACGCTGCAACTTGACCCGAAAGCGAGTGTGTAAGGGATGTACAGACTCCTGATTGTTGATAACGAAGAGATCATAGTGAATCATCTTTATGAAATTTTTCGAGGATTTGACCATTTGGATCTCGATGTCTATAAAGCCTACGGTGGAGAAGAAGCCATCGAGTGGCTCAACCGTACAAGAATTGATATCGTGTTGACCGATATCGACATGCCCCACATTGATGGTTTGCAGCTCATGGAGGAGATTTTTCGAAGCTGGCCTCAGTGCAGAGTGATTTTTTTAACAGGACACAGTGAATTCAGATATGTATACAAAGCGATTCAGTATCAGGATGTCAGCTATATTCTAAAGACCGAGAATATCGACAAAGTGATTCAGGTGGTCGAAGAGACCGTATCAAAAATCCGCCAAGAAATTAAAACGGAAGATTTGATCCGGGAGGCCAAAGAGCAAATAAACATAGCGCTGAATTTGTTTCAAGAAGATTATCTTCTAGGTATGTTAAAAGGCAGCCGCGGGTTGCAAGCCAGCCAATCACAGTTCGAAGAATTGTCGATCCCGCTGAATGTTAAGTGGCCGGTTGCCCTGGTCGTGGGCAAGATCGACAAATTCCCCGACTCTACCGGTTATATGCAGAAGATGCAGCAAATCTATGCCGTACGTCAAATCATGCACAGGTACTTAGCCACCCGTGTCAATTTTGTGATTGTGCTGGATGATAGTCGCAGATTCGTGATTTTTATTCAGCCTAAGGAGTCGTTGTCCGCTACCGGTATTGAGAATGCGGAGACGATCCTGCAGACGTTCAATAAAACAGTGTCGTTCCTTAAAGGAATATTGGAGGTCATCCAGTCGGCATGCCAGGAAAATATCGGAATTCCGATCAGCTTTACAATCGGCAGCCAAGCGGATGGGTGGGAAACGGTTTCCAATAAGTATCACTCGCTCCACCACTTGCTCAATTACCGGATCGGACTCGAAAATACAGTTCTTCTGATCGACGATGTGGTTAGTCATGATGAACCCGATGAGGCAGGCAATGTTCAGGGTTTGAAGGAAGAGGATCTCGAAGGAGAAAGGCTTGCGCGGGTGCTTAAGTCCAACGATCTTTCGCTTATCGAGCAATATCTGGAGGCAGGACAAAGGAGTAAGTATTTTGAAGCCTTGGAGCTGCTTCTTGCTCCTATCAGAGACGTTCGCACGAAGAATAATGCTTTTGCCCAGGAAATTTATTACACCGTGTCCTTATATTTGATGTCCTATATCAATCGATGGGCACTCAATGAGAAAATTGAAGCTCAGGTGGGTCAAAACAGACTGATGCGGATCGATTTTTTTGACAGCTGGAGCGAAGCTTCCTTATATTTGACGGAGTTATCGTCTGTGTTGTTTGACATGCAAAAAGTAGAGCAGAAAAAACGCGCGGATCATATCATCGATTTTTTGCAGGAATTCATTCGGAATCATTTGGATGAAGACCTGTCGTTGGTGCGATTGGCGGAACAAGTATATTTGAATCCGTCATATTTATCCCGCATCTACAAAAAGGAAACCGGAAACAATCTGACGGAGTTTATCGACTCCTCCCGTCTTATGCAAGCGAAGCGTTTACTTCATAGCGAGAATCTCCGAATCGGTGAAGTTGCCCGCCGTGTAGGCTACGAAACCGCCTCCTCTTTTACTCGTTTTTTCAAAAAGGCTACCGGCTGTTCACCGCAGGAATACAAGGAAAAGCATTTGATCCAAAAGCCATAGCGGCATGCCAGGTGGGGTGGATAGAGCTGTTGCTCCTCATCTAGTGCGTCAGCGGGGTGAGGGGTTCAGCCGATTCTTCATTCTTGAAATATCCGTAGCAATATAATCCAATCCGAAACAATCTAACTTATAGTTGAACCGACATAATGCCCTACATGCTTGCAACTACAAGATCAGAGATTAGATAAGTATCTAGTTATGTTTCCATACACTTTCATTAAGCTAACGGGCAGGAAAGCGGAACACGATGCCGAATACCTAGTTTTAAGTTGACTTACCTGTTGATTACTGGTGAATCAACACAAAGATGCGATAGCCTGTGTTTGTTAAAGTTTATGAGTACCGATTCAGTTTGACAGATAAGAACTGTATTTGGACAATCAGGTAAACCAATGATCAATAGATTTAAGACAAAACCAGCATATTAAATAGGAGAGTTCATATGGGAGATAAGCTGAACTGGGCCGGGAATTATCGCTACTGTTCGATGGAGTTGCTTGAGCCCAAAAATCTAGAAGAGGTTAAGGACCTGGTAGTTAGCCGTACAAGCATACGCGTGCTCGGCTCGCGTCACTCTTTTAACGGGATTGCCGACACCGGGGGCTGCCATCTTTCGCTTCGAAAGATGAATCGGGTAATCGATCTCGACCGTGTACAGAGAACCGTAACCGTCGAGGGTGGCATTCGGTATGGCGATCTGTGCCGATATTTAGATGATCATGGCTATGCGCTGCATAATTTGGCATCGCTGCCGCACATAAGCGTGGCTGGCGCCGTGGCGACAGCCACGCACGGCTCGGGCGATCTGAATGCAAGCCTGGCGTCTTCCGTACGTGCTATCGAGCTAATGAAAGCGGATGGAGAAGTTACGGTACTCACGCGCGGGATAGACCCCGAGTTTGATGGGGCAGTTGTCGGACTCGGGGGACTGGGAGTCGTCACAAAGCTTAAACTGGACTTAGTACCCTCGTTTCAGGTAAGTCAGACCGTATATGATCGTCTACCTTTTTCTGCACTGGATCATGGCATAGACGAAATTTTATCTTCCGCATACAGCGTCAGCTTGTTTACGGATTGGGCAGAGCCCATATTCAATCAAGTGTGGGTTAAGCGAAAGGTGGGAAATAACGGGGAGGACGAGGCATCTTCCGATTTCTTCGGGGCTTTGCCAGCTCCGGAAAAACGGCATATGGTACCTGGTCAATCTGTGGTGAACTGTAGCGAGCAGCTAAGCGTTCCTGGACCATGGTACGAACGGTTGCCTCATTTTCGCATGGAATTTACCCCCAGCGCGGGCAACGAACTGCAAAGTGAATATTTCGTTCCGAGGCGGCATGCGGTCGAAGCGATGCGTGCGCTAGGTAAACTTAGTGATAGAATTGCGCCTCTGCTTTTCATCACCGAGATACGAACTATTGCCTCGGATACCTACTGGATGAGTCCATGCTACCGACAAGACAGTGTTGGTTTGCATTTTACATGGAAGCCGGATTGGGCGCGTGTGCGCCAGTTACTTCCGCTTATAGAACGTGAACTCGAACCGTTTGGAGCACGCTCACATTGGGCGAAACTGTTTACGATGGAACCGGAAATGATGCAAGCTCGGTATGAGCGGTTAGCGGATTTCCGTCAGCTGCTGCTTCGATACGATCCAATAGGGAAGTTTCGAAATACGTTTTTGGATCATTACATTATGCATTGATGGTCCCAAAATGAGTTTTTCGCATGGTCTAATTTGTTCATAAAAATCGTGAACTTAGTTTTACTGCAAAGTTTTCAATCTGAACTCCTGTGTTTTTTAATAGGTATATGATTTAATGCAGCCTAAGATCAGGATACAGGTTCACTATTCTAGAAATTTGCAATCAAGTGCAGAAAAAGGACAAGGGGACCCCGCCCTGTCCTTTCTTAATAGATGAGAGTAAGTTTGCGGTTCGATCTAGGTTTACAGATCTACTCTCCAATTGCCCATCATCTTGGCTACTTCCGGATCGCGGTATGATAAGAAAAGACTTTTCCGCGTATCGAGAGTAGAAATTTGTTCGATATCGTCTGCGCTCAACTCAAAATCGAAAATGTTGAAGTTTTCAACGATCCGCTCTTTGCACACCGATTTTGGAATAGCAACGACTCCATGCTGAACAAGCCAGCGAAGCACGACCTGGGCTACGGACTTGTTATGTTTTTCTGCGATTGTGGCCAGCACTTCGTTGCCGAACAAGTTGTTAAGTCCTTCAGCAAACGGGGCCCACGACTGGTGCTGCACTCCCTGCTCTTTCATAAAAGCGGCGCTCTCGATCTGGTGGAAGAATGGGTGCGTTTCGATCTGGTTGACCGAGGGCAAGATTTCGTTATGCACGATGAGGTCCATCAGACGATCGGGCAGGAAATTGCTGACACCGATCGGCTTGATCTTGCCCTCGCGGTACAGATCTTCCATCGCATGCCAAGCGCCGTAGTAATCGCCGAATGGCTGGTGAATTAGATATAGATCGAGATAGTCGAGCTGTAGCTTCTTCAAGGATGTGGCAAACGCCACCTTGGCACTCTCGTAACCGGCATCCTGAACCCAAAGCTTGGTTGTGATGAACAGCTCCTCACGCGGTACGCCGCTGCGCTTGATCGCGCGTCCGACCGCTTCCTCGTTTTAGATAACCGGCGGCGGTGTCGATCAAGCGATAACCGGCCATCAGCGCTTCATATACCGCGTTCTCGCATTCTTCCGAACCGGTGATCGTCTTGTATTTAATCGTGTCGTACCGTTACAAGAACAATGTTACATTACCGATATGACTTCATCGACGGCTGCAGATGTCAAGTGGCAGGCATTAGACCCGGTTCGTTTTCCGGTAAGCGGAAGGACTGACTTTCATCAGCTTCGTGAACACGCGGCTGAGGTAGAAGCCATTGTTGAAGCCGCAAGCTAATGCGATCTGCTCTAAATTCAGATGGGTATCGACGAGCAAAGACTTTGCTTGCTCCAGCCTAATGTGGCTTAAATAGCGCGAAGGCGTCATCCCCACGCTTCGGGTGAATCTGCGGGTGAGCTGGACGGGACTGATGCCCAGCTCGTCCGCAAGCACCAGCATGCTCATGTCCTTATAGGCGTTCTGCTGGATATAGAGCCGTGCCTGTTCCATCAGAGGATCGGCAGATTCTTTGTCTTCGCCAACCACGCCGGCTGCTATCGACTGCAAACAAAACAGCCAAATATCGTTCAGCGCATGGTTTTGCCAATAGCTCCGCTGATCGATCCCCGCGGCAGCTTCGTCCTGCCGCTTGAAACATCTCAAATTATCGGCAAACCTTTCTTTATGCGTGACGGTGGGCTTGTAGGCAGAAGCCGCCAAACGAAGGTGGACGTCCTGCTCTGCCTCTTTCCCTGCAACCGCCTCTCCCGATATAGAGCCTAACGAAAATCCGATGAAATGAAAGGACGGCGGATGAATAACGTTGCGATGAAAATCGACGCCCGGCGGGCAAACGATGACGTCGCCCATCTGCGCCGTACCCTCGCTATCGCCGATCCCATAATGGAAGCTGCCGCCCTCCACCGCAAATAGAACCCAATGTCCATAGGTATCCACGCTGTATTGAAATTGCTTCTTATGATTCCAAAAGACATGATGTATTAGACTAGGATATAGGATGGGGCTTCGATTTAACATCATCACGGCAATCATCCTCCAGAATGAAATAAAGTATATGCCAATATGATAGCGCAGTGCATGTTAAATAACGACCCCCTCGATTAAGATGATAGTAATTCTAGGAATGGGGGGATTCGATTGAAGTTTGAATTAGTAAAATCCGACATTACCGTTATTGGCGGAGGCCTGGCAGGCGTATGCGCTGCCGTTGCAGCTGCACGTCTTGGCCAAACCGTGTCGCTCGTGAACAACAGACCCGTACTCGGAGGCAATTCTAGCAGCGAGGTACGGGTGTGGGTGTGCGGTGCTACGGCGCATGGTACGCAGCGTTACGCGAGGGAAACCGGCATCATGGGGGAAATGTTCGTCGAGAATCAATTCCGGAACCCGGATGGAAATCCGTATTTATGGGATCTCGTCGTACTCGAGACGGTCCGAGCAGAGCCGAACATTGCCTTGTTTCTCAATACGGATGTGCACGAGGTCGAAGCGGAGGGCGCGGAGGAGGAGCGCATCATCAAGTCGGTCACGGGCTGGATGATGGGCTCCGAGCGGAAAATCCGGTTTGAAAGCGATATGTACATAGATTGTACAGGTGATGGCCTTGCGGGTTTTTTGACAGGCGCTAAATATCGGATCGGCCGCGAGGCCGCAGAGGAATACAACGAGGACTGGGCACCGGAGACGGCGGACGATATTACGCTTGGCAGCACGCTCCTGTTCTATACGAAGGAAGCCGATCGGCCGGTCAAGTACATTCCGCCGAGCTTTGCGAAGGACATTACGCAAACGGCGATCCCGATGAAGCGGATCATTCGCAGCGGCGACTCCGGCTGCCACTATTGGTGGATCGAATGGGGCGGGGAGCTGGATACGGTGCATGATAATGAACGAATACGCGATGAGCTCTGGTCGGTCATTTACGGGATATGGGATTATATCAAAAACTCAGGCAATTTCGATGCCGATCGCATGACGCTGGAATGGGTCGGATCGATCCCTGGCAAACGGGAGTACCGCCGATTCTCTGGAGATTATGTGTTGAACCAAAACGATATTATCGAGCAGGTGCCCTTCACCGATCGCATCGCCTTCGGAGGCTGGTCGATAGATCTTCATCCGCCGCAAGGCATGTATTCGACAGAGAGCGGTTCAAAGCATTTATTTTCGGACGGCATCTATCATATTCCATTTCGGTGTCTGTACTCCAGCAACGTCACTAATCTGATGTTCGCAGGCCGCGATATCAGCGCAACTCACGTCGCATTCGGTACGACGAGGGTAATGGCAACCTGTGCCGTCATCGGCGAAGCAGCCGGAAGCGGTGCCGCACTGTGCGTGCAGAAAGGGATATCGCCGCGTGTGTTGCACCGTGACCATATGAACGACCTGCAGCAGACGATGATCAGGCAGGATGCGTCGATTATCGGGATCGCGGCAGACGACCCTTACGATCTCGCCAAATCGGCCCGCATTACGGCATCCAGCACCATGACCAAAGTGTCGCTGACGGACTCAACCTATACACACCCGTTGGACAAAGAACTGGGCATCCTGTTTCCCGTGAATCCCTCGCTTGAATCAGTGGCGCTGCTGATCGATGCGGCAAAGGCTGCTACTCTTGAAGTGGAGCTGTGGCATACGGAAAAAGGTGAAAATTACGTGCCAAAGCAGATGGTGGCTGAAGCATCGGTGTCAGTAGCCGAAGGTACATGGCAGTGGGCTAAGCTGGACTTAGTTTGGCAGCCCAATGCACCCTGCAATGCATTCCTTATTATTAAAGCAAACGAAGCGATTCAACTTCACGGATCGGATTCTCCGATGACCGGCGTGCTGTGCTTTGAGAAAGGGCCAAAGCCGATCGTCTCGACTCTTTTAGAGGATCGTCAGCCGGATCAGCCGGTCGTACAGTGGAGCATGCGCCGTTGGAACCGCAAGCCGCTATGTTTGCAGGTTACGCCAAATACGGAAGCGTACGCTGCCGCAGCGGTGACGGACGGGTATATTCGGCCGTTCGCCGGTCCGCATTTATGGATGTCCGAGCCGATGTCTCCAGGCAATCCGGAATGGCTGCAGCTGGAGTGGGCTGAAGTGCAATCGATCGCCGAGATCCACGTCACCTTTAACGACGATGTTAATGAAGACTTAATAAATTTGCACCATCACCGCACCGCTTTCGAAGCGATTCCTGAGCTCGTCCGAGCTTATCGGATAGAAGCGCTCATCGGTGAGGAATGGGTCACGCTGGCTGAAGAGAAGCACAACCATAAGCGCAAAAAAGTGCATAAGCTCAGCCGTTCCATCTCGTCGCATACGATTAGACTATGGATCGACGAAACAAACGGAGGACCACGCGCGGAGGTTGCCGAAATAAGAGTCTATGCTCTATAATGGAATAAATAAAATGATAGCGCTTACATTTTGATCTAAAGGAGAGGATATCATGGTCATAAAGCCGCTTGGCGTATTGATCGTCGAAGATGAAATTCCTCTGCGCCAAGAGCTTCGGATATTTCCATGGGAGGCGTGCGGAGCCGAATGGATAGGGGAAGCGAGCAACGGCTCGGAAGCGATGCAGCTATGTGCTGAACGCACGCCAGATGTCGTGATAACGGATATTACGATGCCGGTTATGGACGGTATTGCTTTCATTCGGGAGCTCCGGAAGCGGCACCCGAACGTACAGATCATATTGTTAACCTGTCACAGCGATTTTCATTACGTACAAGAAGCGCTCCGTCTTGGAGCGCTTGAATATATTTTGAAGGTGTCACTGGAGGAAGAAGAGCTTAAGCTGGCGATGGGCAAAGCGAGAGCTGCGGTCGCCAAGGAGCGCATGGTGCAGGAGCATGCGAGAAGGGAACAGAGGCAGCTGCAAACCGCCTTGTTCGGCAAGCTGCTTCATGGGCAAGAGCCAGCCGGCTCCGATTGGCAGCTGATGACGCTAAGTGAAGATCGTCCAATTCGACTGGTACGGCTTATGTTAGACATTCCTTCATTAGCCTATCTAGCTGTGAAGGAAGCGGTTCAGCAGAGGCTGATCGAGCAGGAAAAAAGGGATCCAAACTGGCTGACTTGGCTGACGGTAAGGGAGCGGGAATATTTTGTTCTGCTTGAAGGCAGAACTTCTCCCAATGCTGTTCTTGAGTCACTCCGCACGGTTGTTCAACATTTGACGGAGCTGTTGAATCGGGAAGAGGCCAAGCAGGAGCGGTGGGCGACAGCATATGCCCTTTTTAGCAAACCGGTCACATCGAAGGAAGAAGTTGCATCAGCGCTCGCCTATTCGAACGAGTGGAAAGATGCGTTGTTTTACGACCGATGTCCCGAGGAAAGCACTGTGTACACTCAGCATTCGTTGCCTCTATCGGATCTGACGGAAAAGAAAACGAAGGAATTAAACGAGCTGCTGAGAAAAGCAACATTGTCTCCTGCGAGCTTGAAGGAATGCTTGCTTGGCGAATTCAGGGAATGGTGCATCGCAGAGCGAGTGAAGCCAAATCAACTGAAGGAGCGGGTACTCCATTGGCAGGTTGATTGGCACAGGCAGCAAGAGGGCGCTGTGCTGAGCGCAGCTCGAATGGGGCTATTAATGGATGCAGGAACATTAGCTGAGATGATCGCCAATATGGTTCAGGATATGGAAGCTGCCGAGCTTGGGAAGACGCGTTCGCGCTTTGAGATTCGATTGGCCGTGCAATGGATCAAAGACCATCTCAAGGAGCCGATCTCGCTGCCCGTTATCGCAGAGCAGGTAGGGCTGAGCCCACATTATATTAGCAGATTGTTTCGAGAGGAAACGGGGAGTACGGTTAATCAGTATATTACCCGTCTTCGTATGGAGAAGGCGATTGAGCTTCTTAGGCATTCGAATAAGAAGGTATATGAGGTCGCAGAAGAGGTCGGCATTCCGAGCTACCGCTATTTTACCGTTACGTTTCGAAATTGGACCGGGGTATCGCCGACGGACTATAAACGGAATGGCTGAAAGCACGGGAGGGTGAGAACGAGCGCGAAGGAAGGGTGGAAATGACGAAACTGTTTCATTGGTATGCCAGCCTTGGTCTCGCTACCAAGCAGTTTATTTATTTGTTCATCGTGACGCTGCTGCTCGTTCAAGTGCTTGCCTGGCGCAATCTCCACGAGGCTGAAAGTCTGCTTCAGAATCAAGTCATTCGCGATGCAGAGCTGCTCGTCAGCCGGACGAATCAATATATCGATGCAAGTTTGGACAATGTGGAAAATATGCTGCTGCTACTCTCGACCCGCGCCGATTTGCTGGAGGAAGGGAATGAGGTGGCAGCCGTCGAGACGCTTCGCAAGTTTGCGGGGATTAACAACTCCATTGCCAGAACGTTGTACATGATTCGAGCTGACGGCCAAGTATTTGCAAGCTCGCAGGTCGTTTATGACATCATCGGCAATCCAAAGCTGAATCAGCTCTATGAGCTGGCGCTTATTAACTACGGGGCCATTAACGTGAGCGAACCTTATGATTCGCCAATGTCGGGGCGAACGCTTGCTTACGTATTGCCCATTGCGGATGCTGACAATAAGGTGAAAGGTGTCGTCGTCGCCGAACTTAATCTCGATCTGCTCACGGAGCGTATTGCGCCGATGATCTATCAATCTTATATACTGTTCACGAAGGAAGGCAGCGTCATTAATCGGCTGGATTCCCGCGATAAGCTGCTCCCCTTCCAAGCCGCCTCGTATCCGCCGAAGCTGGAGGAGAGCTTTCGCGGGCAGCTCGCCTTGCTCAAAGTCGGCGTAAGCGGCATAGAAGGGGATTCCTTGAATCCGCTCGTTGCCGTGAAGTCGACCAAAAACCGTCTAGGCTGGTCGCTTGCGGCGTTCATCGAAGAGGATTATTTCTATCAGGACCTTCAGAGGCTGAACAACAACTACCGGACCGCGAGTATCGTATGGATCATTATGCTACTGATCAGTGCGTATCTGCTCAGCCGATCGTTCACGCATCCGATTCGCCGATTTGTCGAGAAGATGGACCGTCTTAACAACTTTGAGGTTGTGGCGAAGCTGCCTGTTACGAGAATGGACGAAATCGGCAGGCTAACGCAGAGCTACAATGCCATGCTCGAGAGGATTCAGAGCCTGCTCCAAAAGACGAAAAATGCGGAGGAGCAGAAGAAAGAATATGAGCTGAAGATGCTTCGAAGCCAGATTGCACCCCATTTTCTCTATAATACCCTTGCCTGCATAAGCAGCTTGGCAAAGCAGCAGCGGATCGACGAGCTGCGCGATACGATTCGATCGCTGGTCAAGCTGTTAAGCTTCAGCTTCGACAAGCAATCGGAATACGTATCGCTTGAGGAGGAGCTGGAAGGGCTGCGAATGTACATGCATATTCAGCAGGTGCGCTATGGGGAGCAATATCGGTTTATGATTGACATCAATCCTGACCTTCTGCAGTATCGCATCCTTAAGCTGACGCTGCAGCCGCTCGTAGAAAATGCACTCTTCCATGGACTAACGCCGAATCACGGCGGGCTTATCGTTGTGAAAGGCGGGCTGAGGAAGGGTGTTCTAAGACTCTATGTGCGCGATAACGGGATAGGCATCAAGCGGGAGAAGCGGAGCAGGCTGCTGTTGGAAAATCAGGACGGTGAGCAGCGCTCCTTGTACCGGTTTACGGGCATCGGGCTGCGGAACGTGCATGAGCGGATTCGGATCCATCACGGCGAGACGTACGGCTTGCGGATCGGCAGCGCGGAGGGGGCAGGAACTGTTGTCCGCGTCGAAATGCCCGCCCTGACGGAAAGCGACGAACGATTAGGTATTTGGCGTTAACCATAAACGATACCAAGGCTGTTACGTGGTTTCTTCAGACCATTCGTGACAGCCTTTACTCATTTATCGTTGATATTGATGCAGATGGATCCATATTCGATGTTAATGATGATGAAGGAAATGCTTACATTTTTTACGTTTTTGTGTATATCGAGAAGATGTCAGGACCTTTATACTTACCTTAATTGGAAGCGCATTCAAACTAGGGAGGGATACGATGGAAGCCAATCATAGCCTAACGCCAGCCCCTCGGATACGGTTATCTCCGCGGACAAGGCTGCTCATGTTTTTAAAGTTAGCATGGCGGTTTAAAGCCTTTTACGTCATGCTGCTGCCCGGCATTATTTATTTTGTCATATTTCGGTACTTCCCGATGTACGGAGTCATTATCGCTTTCAAAGATTTTGCGATCCTGGACGGCATAACGGGCAGCTCGTGGGTCGATCCGTGGTATAAGCATTTTCAGAGCTTTTACGAGTCGCCTTACTTCAGCCAGCTGCTGACCAATACGCTGTTGATCAGCCTCTACAAGCTGTTATGGGGGACGCTGCCACCGATCATGCTGGCCGTACTGCTGAACGAATGCCGCGTTCGCTGGCTGAAGTCGATCGTACAAACGCTGACCTACATGCCGCACTTCTTGTCTTGGGTCATTATTTTCGGCATTCTTTTGACGCTCTTCTCCCAGAACGGTGGTCTCATCAACCGCTGGATTGTGGAAGCGGGGGGAAGCTCCATCCCGTTTCTGACCTCGACGGAATATTTCCGCAGCATACTGGTCGGATCGGAGGTATGGCAAAATCTCGGCTGGGGTGCGATTATCTATTTAGCCGCGATGGCAGGTATCGATCCGACGCTTTACGAGGCGGCGAAGGTGGATGGTGCGAGCCGAATGCGAATGATCTGGCATATTACGCTTCCTGGCATTAGAAGCATTATCGTCCTGCTGTTCGTTCTGAAGCTTGGCCATCTGCTAGACGCAGGCTTTGATCAAATTTACATTCTGTACAATATTCAGGTGTACCCGGTTGCAGACATCATCGACACATGGGTTTACCGAACCGGTCTGCAGCAGCTTAATTTCAGCTTGGCGTCGGCAGTCGGATTGTTCAAATCGGTCATCGGACTCATCCTTGTGCTAGGTGCTAACCGTGTGGCTAAGAAATGGGGTGAGGGCATATGGTAAGAGGCCTCGATGATAAAATTTTCAACACAATTATATACGTTATTCTCGGACTATGCGGACTTGTCGCCATTCTTCCGATCCTTTATGTCGTATCCGTTTCCATCACTCCGTTCGGAGAAGTGCTGCGTAACGGCGGATTCATATTGTTCCCGAAGGAAATTACGTTCTCCGCTTACCGCACGCTGCTGACGGAGTCCAATATTCCGAAGGCGTTCCAAATAACCGTTCTCATTACGGTGATCGGAACAGCGGTCAATCTCGTCTTGACGGGACTGATGGCGTACCCGCTCAGCCGCCGGAATTTGCCGGGAAGAAACTTTTTTCTGCTCCTGATCGTGTTCACCCTGTTGTTCAGCGGAGGGCTTATTCCGACCTATCTGGTCGTTAAGTCGATGGGACTGCTCGATTCTATCTGGGCGATGATTCTGCCCAATGCAATCTGGAGCTTTAACGTTCTTATTATGAAAAGCTTTTTTGAAGGGCTGCCGGAGGAGCTGTTCGAGTCGGCCCGAATGGATGGAGCCAAAGAGTTCCGCATCCTTCTGCAAATCGTTACGCCGCTTTCCGTACCTGTCTTGCTGACGGTTGGCTTGTTTTACCTGGTCGGCCATTGGAACGAGTTTTTTCAAGCGATTTTTTATGTGACCGATCGCACGCTGTATCCACTGCAGGTCGTCGTCCGGGAGATTCTGATGCAAAGCCAGCAGCCGCTCGAGAACGCGGAAAATATGATGCCGACGCAGACCATGCAGATGGCATCCGTCATGATTGCGAGCTTGCCGGTCATCGTGATCTATCCGTTTCTTCAAAAGCATTTTACAAAAGGGATGCTGCTTGGTTCGATTAAAGGTTAACCGATGAAACCAATCAGAGAGGGGTTAAGATCATGAAGAAATTAGGGACTTTGCTAGTAGCCGTTTCATTAGCGGGAGCCATGCTTACGGCTTGTTCGGGGGGGAACAGCAGCGATAATCCGAGAAACCATTCGGGCGTTTCCGCCAAGCCCGGAGCGGAAACGACGGAGCAGCCTAGCGGCAAACCGGTTAAGCTCGACATTATCGAGACGGGGAACAATCTTCCGTCGCCCGATAAAGACATGATTAAGCAGGAATTGGATAAGGCGCTGAATATCGACCTGAACCTGACCGTGTATCCAGCAGCGGACGATTACAATAATCAACTAAACGTTCGGATGTCCTCGGGGAACTTTCCCGACCTGTTCATGGTCGACCGGCAGCAGCTAATTCAATTTTCCAAGCAAGGGCTGCTGCTCGATCTGACGCCGTATATGGATAAGCTGGAGCAAACGGTAGCGTTCATAGGGGAGGACAGCGTCAAGAAGGGGATGGTCGACGGGAAAGTATATAGCATCTCCAAATCTCCGCAAATCCCTTACAACACCTTATGGATCCGCAAGGATTGGCTCGACAAGCTGAAGCTGGAAGTGCCGACGACCGTGGAGCAGTTGGCTTCCGTAGCGGAAGCGTTCACGAAGAACGATCCGGATGGAAATGGCAAGCCGGACACCTTCGGTCTAACGGGCGGCAAGCTGAGCGCATTCTCGACCGTTTTCGGAGCCTTCGGCGTCGGAATGCCAGGCAACTTCTACGAGAAGGACGGCAAAGTCGTCAATGCGCTGCATGAACCGGCAATGAAGGATGCTTTGGCCTTTATTAAGGACATGACCGCATCCGGATCGGTTGATCCGGAGCTGCTCGCCAATAGCGGATTGCAGCATCAAGAGAAGGCGATCAAAGGGCAGGCGGGCATCGTCTATATTGATTGGCCGAACATGACGAAGGAGCAGTTCGTGGAACAAATCAAAACCGTTAATCCGAATGCGGAATGGCTGCAAATCGCCGCTCCTTCGGGTACAGGAGGACAATTCGACGGTTCATGGGATATCGGCGCGGCGCCTGGGAGATATGCCATTCCGAAAGCGCTTGAGAAAGACCCTGAGAAACTGCAGCGGGTGTTCGATCTGCTCAACTATATTTCGAATCCGGACGGAGGCTCAATGCTCGTGCAGTTCGGGGTGAAGGATACGCACTTCACACTTGAGGACGGCAAGCCGAAGATGACGGACAAAGCGGGCGAGGTTGGTCATTCCTGGCTGTACCAATTCACCGGCAGACCGGAAATGGAATATTTACAGGCGAAGTTCGCCGCTCAATCGGCTGCAATCGAATTCGCGAACGATCAACCCCGTATTGAAGCATTGAACGGATTTATCGACAATCCAGAGGGATATAACCCAGCCGATGCGAACCGGTACATGGAAGAGGAGATCGCGAAGTTCATCTACGATAAACGTCCATTGACCGAATATGATGACTTTATCAAGACGCTGGAAACGTCTATGAACTACAAAGCGTTAGTGGACAGCGCCATGGAACAGCTTAAGGCGCTCGGTTACGGGGACTAAATAACGGGAACGAAAGGCCGACCTCATTCGATGCAGGTCGGCCTGTTTTATCATACGCTATGTGTTTTTCGGTACGACGAAGGATTGACGCCGCACAGCTTTTTGAAGCTTTTGCTTAAATGATGTTCGTCGGTAAATCCGCAGTGCTCAGCGATTTGGGCAAGGGTAAGCGAAGAGTATACAAGGAGCTGCTTCACCTTGTCCATTCTAAGATTAGTCGCGTAGGCACTTGGCGTTATGCGGAACTCGCGTGTAAACAGTCTTGTCAGCTGAACCTGGGTAAGACCAAGCTCCACAGCGACCGACTTCAACGATAGGCCGAATTCTGCTTGCTGCTGAAGCAGATGCAGGGCTCGCCCAAGGGTCGGATCCTCGCTGAACAAGGTCATCGTATGCTGCTCGGATTGCTCGATCTGAAGCAAATAGAGCAGATCCCTGAGAAGATGTTTCTTGTACGTATGACCAATCCCTGCATGCAAGTATTGGGCTTCGCGAAATTGAGAGAGGGTGGATTGGAAGCGTTTGTTGTTCAATAGCCGAAGTTTGCCGAAAGTCGGAAAATCGGCCGCTCTCGGCGGCTCCTCTAGGGAATTGATCCATTGAAACCCCATGAGATGGAACGATAAACCATCCGTTTGCCGGTAGAAGGTTAGATCGGGCGGGCATAACACGATGTCATCCTTGACCGCCCTTCCGCTTTGGCTGCCCATTCTGTAATTAAAAGCGCCTTCTTCGACGATGAACAACGCCCAATGATCATACGTGTCATGCGTTTTCTGAAATTGAGGGGTATCCTTCACGTAGACATGGTATTGCAGATCGGGATCCAGAAATCGGCTGAACTCCATTGCATGACAACACCTTTTCATAGATTGAAATTATATACAAGGAAAATCGATTTTTCTTACATTATAACATGATGGTTCGCCAAATATAATTAAATAAAATACAAGTAGGAGGTATAAAGGATGAAGACAGCCCATTTGGAAATACCGAAATTAATGGAGCAATTTCATGAACAGGGGTATTTGGTTATACCAGATATTTTGTCGCAGGAACAGGTGAGCCGGCTGAATGCCGCGATCGACGAAATTGTCTTGATGGAACCAGAAGCGCTTTCACATAATATTTATAACAGCGTAGAACGCCATGCCGAGATCGCTGCATTAATCGATCAGCCTGCCATTCTTCCATTAATCGTTAATTTGCTTGGCCACAACATTCAGCTTCACATCTCCCACCTCACGATCAGACAACCGAATCCAAGCGAAGCCCAAACGGCCACGCACAGCTTTATCGATTGGCATCAAGACGGTCCGCATCCGCAGTTTCCTGTCATTAACGGCTTGACGGCAACCTATTATATTAAGGTTTGCTATATTTTGAGCGATATGTCGGAGCCGGATCGCGGCAATACGAAAGTGATTCCGGGCAGTCACAAGCAGCCGTACAACCCGAATCACAAGGATGTGCGCCAGCAGCTTGACGGGGAGGTACAAGTGTGCGGAAAACCAGGTGACGTCTTCGTGTTCGCCCAAAACTTGTGGCATGCTGGTTCGCCGAATCGTTCCGCATTCACAAGAAGACAGCTGTTCCTCGGCTACAGCCCGATCTGGATGCGTCCAATCGACTATCATTCGGCGTCTGAGAGCCTGCTGAAGGACGCCGATCCGATACGCCGCCAGCTGCTTGGGCAGATCAGCGACAACAAATTCAATTATTACGTTCCGCAGGATTCGATGGTGCCTCTCAAATCCATGCTGATCCATCCATCCTCGCAGTAGCTATCACGATCCATTCGAATGGGAAGGATGAACGATGACTGTAGTCAATATCGCTTCCGATTCAGCAAATCCGCAATTGTATTGAGCTGACTGCCCTTATCTGGAGGGGGTTCTGCCTCATATTCACTAATTGTCAAGAACAAGACAAGAACGGAATAACATTCTCGATACATTTTTCATCAACGACGGTAGACGCCCATTTATTAAACTAACGGGCAGAATAATATAATACGTTTAGAAATATAGCTAACTGCTAAGTGTTCATGAACATGGGATGCTACGAGCGACAAATCGAACGTAGATATTACTCATGATTAGGAGGTCTTCGACCTACATTAGCTTTGTCGGATATATCCTGTATTGTAATTTGATCAAAACTCTTTTCGGCTACTAGCCCAAACGGTAGTTTCGTTTAAACAGATTCGCTAGACATAACGAGAAGCGTTATTTAAAAGTAAGAGTCTCATAGCGAGGGAATGAAGGCAGCCCATTAGGGCTGTCTTTTTTTACGCGGATCTCCGTCCGGATATGAGGGAGCGGCGGCGTGCCGGTTGCCCGGGCTTCAGCCTGTGGGCGCACGCTTGACCCTTAAAATTTTAATTAGGACCTTCCTTATTGGCAAAGGGACGACAGTGCGTACTTTTTTCTAAATAACCTACCTTACCGTAAAGTAAGGTAAATGTAAGATAAACCATTGGTTTGTTTTTTTCTTATTCAATATGATATTTACAACCATGGAACTGAGTTGTACCCAATTCCCTTCTGAAGGCGTATTACATTCAAAAAATTAATCGTATGCTTCATAGCAAATCGCATGTAAAAAGCAATCCAATAACATTAAGAAGGGATCAATTATGACTAACAACCAATATATTACAAATGCCATAAACAAAGCTAGTAAAGACAGAGACATAACAAGGAAATAAAATCATTCATTTTCAATTTACAGGTGGAACAGATGTGCAAAACATGTATCTGTCCATACCTGGTGGTCGTGTTCAAAAAACAAAAGTTGGTGAAGAATCCTTTACCATAGCTGAATCAATGGAAACTTTTTATTACAAACAAGCAGGTATTCCAAAACAAGGTTTGGATGTCTTTGTAGAAGTTAAGGGGAATCAGCCTGTAGAGTTTACATTTGGTTCAGAACAACATCCGGATCCAGAATTTCGTTCCAAACGTCCGCCACATCTAATTACAAGTGGACTGTTTGATGAAAGTATTTTTGTGATTAAACGTGTAACTTATTAATCCTTAAGCAAAGAAGATGTTATCCTGATTCTAAAATTTTTCCTTAGGAGAGTGACATTATGAATGATACATGGAACCCCGAATCGCCAGGCGTGCTGCGCCTTCCTTCAGGTCGACTTGTCCGCGGCCGAGCACTAAGTCATCCTCTTCCCCAAGGGCTTCAACCCACTTTTGCACTCTATCTGCTCGGGCGACCACCAGCGCCGGTTGCTTGGGATAGCCGCTGGATTCCTTGGCCGGACTTCTGGCTGCCAAAAAACAAGCTTGCAGCCGCCGACGCGCTTCGCGAAGCATGGACTCGCTCTGAAGTTGAACGGGTTGAAATCGCCTGCGGGGGAGGGATTGGACGAACGGGTACTGCATTAGCCTGTCTCGCTGTGATTGATGGCTTACCAAATCATAAAGCTGTCGACTATATTCGCCAGCACTACACACCGCGTGCTGTTGAGACGCCTTGGCAACGCCGCTTTGTCTCTCGTTTCTGAGGTCCTGCATGGTTTATCCTACATAATAGAGAAGATAAATGGGGGGATTTTTAAGTAAAGTGATCGAACTATATAATCATAGAATACTAATATCGATTTGATGTTAGGCAGTCGGATAAGGGAAATCATACGTATTCGGCACGGTCAAGGAGAACATCTCGAAACCATCGGAAAGAGTCTCGATTAATGGAGTGAATGCTATGAATGGAACAATAAAAATATTGGTTATCGAAGATGATAATGAAATTAATCAGTTATTATGCGAAATCATAACCAATAGCGGATACGTACCGCAGCCGGTTTTTTCCGGCACAGAAGCTTTGTTGTATTTGGCCAATGATCGGGAGTGGAGCATGGTATTGCTCGATCTGATGCTTCCCGGTCTTGCCGGGGAAGAAATCCTTCGGAAGTTGGGACCGGATCGCCGCCTGCCGGTTATCATTATATCGGCCAAAAACGAGCAGCAGTCCAAAGTCGCCGTTCTAAGAATGGGAGCGGACGATTACATTACTAAGCCATTTGATGTGGAAGAGGTAGCGGCCAGAATCGACATTCATCTCGGCAGATATAGACGTGCAGCAGAACCCGATCTGATCCGTCAATTGACGTACAAGGACATTCATTTGGATAGCGATACGAAGGCGGTCACGGTTAACGGTTCCGATGTGGTGCTGACTGCGAGGGAATTTACAGTGCTGGAACTCCTCATGTCTTATCCGAAGAAAGTATTTACAAAGCAGAATCTATTTGAAGCGGTGTGGGGGGACGCCTACTTGGGTGATGACAACACAATTACGGTACATATGAGCAACTTAAGAAAGAAGCTAGCGCAGGCAAACCCGGAGGCCGAGTATATTGAGACTATCTGGGGAATGGGATATCGGTTGAGAGGATGAATTAATGATTTCTTAAGATGTTGGTTAATATCCTATTAGGATCTGATGTTTAGAATGAAAGAACATCATATCGTATAGGGAGAATGTGCAATGAAAAAGATTTTAATCGCAGTAATAGCAACAATAGCGCTTTTGGCCCCGTTTCTGTATCTTCCTCCGTCAACCCATGCCGCGTCTGTTCTCGACAAGGGCGCAGTGGACGACTATGTTGAACGTTATTTGAATCGAAACGGGCTGCCAGGCGCGTCGATTGTTATCGTCAAGGATGGCGGGATCGCCCATGCGCAAGGCTATGGGCATGATTCCGAAGGAAAACCCCTGACGGAGCATTCCTTACTAAGAATCGGTTCCGTCTCCAAATCATTTACCGCCTTTGCCGTACTGCAGCTCATAGATGAAGGAGCTTTCGGACTGGACGATCCGATCGTCCAGCATTTGCCCGATCTGAAGATGAACGACCAAAGATTCGGGCAAGTCACCATCCGCCATCTGCTTAGCCATACTTCCGGGATATCCACCCCGACCATCGTGTCCAAGGCGGATACCTTGGAAAAAGGCGTCAAGCGTGTGCACCAGTGGCAGCTGCAGTCCGATCCTGGTGAGCGGTACTCCTATAGCAATGCGAACTATTGGATCCTGGCATGGCTGGTGGAGAACGTAAGCGGCATGGAGTTCGCTGCGTATCTAGACACGAAGGTGTTCTCTCCGCTCGGCATGGACGATTCCCTCTCGCCCGTGAACTCTGGCGATTCGGTTCCCGGGCTGCCGCGCGGGTATGTTACGGCCTTCGGAACGGCAATTTCCATATCCGAAATGGAGCAAATGTTCACCGGTTCGGGGGGAATCGTAACGACAGCGGCGGATATGGGAGAATGGCTTGCGATGCACACCCGTAACGGCGTAAGCGCATCCGGAGAAAGATTATTATCCGAATCCTTGCTGGACGATTCCTATTCCCCGCAACCCGGAAGCGAGCATTATGGACTAGGCTGGTCGCTCAGCGCTTCGGATATCGCGCCGAAACGCGTGCAGCATAGCGGAGCCTTATCCAGCTATCAGGCTCAACAAACCATCGTACCAGAGAGCGGTTATGCAGTAGCGGTCATGCTTAATAGCTTCACCACCACTTTCGAGCATGCGTATGCGATAAGCGACGGCATTATCCGACTCACCGAAGGACAAGCGCACACAGTGAAGACACCAATACCGACAATTATTGATTTCTCCGTTGGATTACTGACGTTGCTGTATGCTGGTTTGGGAATCAGGGGGATCCTGCGCGGCAAGAAGTGGTCCGATCGACGCCGACACTATTCAGCTCTACGCTATTATCTGCGGTTAATCCCGCAAATCATTCCGATCGCGGGGATCGGTTGGTTACTGTTTATCGTCCCGGAATTACAGGATAACAGTACGACGATCCTGGATGTATTCCGCCTGTGGCCGGCCTTGGCGATTCTATTGTTCGTCATCTTCCTATGTGCCGTGTCCATCACCGGGACACGAATGTATCATCGGATCAGAGGGGGTATCTCCCAGTGAAGGAATCTGTTTTGACAACGATCGACCTGACAAAGAAATACAAAGAACAGACCGCCCTTGAACGTGTTAACATGGTTGTCGAAAAAGGTGATATATACGGTTTTATCGGGCAGAACGGGGCAGGCAAAAGTACGTTACTGCGCATGGTGACCGCGCTGGCCCGGCCAACGAGCGGAACCGTCAGCTTGTTCGGGGAAAGCAATGAAGCGGGGTTGATTGAAGCCCGAAAGCGCGTAGGAGCGATCATTGAAAGCCCGGCATTACATCCCGATATGTCGGCCCACGATAATCTGGAAGTCCATCGATTGCTCCGGGGGATCCCCCGCAAGGCGTGCATAGCGAAGACGCTTGCGCTCGTCGGACTGCAGGATACGGGGAAGAAGAAGGTAAAGAACTTTTCACTCGGCATGAAGCAGCGATTGGGGCTGGCTATCGCCTTGCTGGGTGACCCGGAGCTGCTTATACTTGATGAACCGACAAATGGCCTTGACCCAGGAGGCATCGTGGAGCTTAGAGAGCTGGTCAAGAGGCTGAATCGCGAGATGGGACTAACGATTCTGATTTCCAGCCATATCTTGAGCGAGCTTCATCAGATGGCAACGAAGTACGGCATTATTCATAGAGGCAGACTGTTGGAGCAATTGACCCATGACGATTTAAATGAGAAGTGCAGACAGCATCTTCGTATCCGGGTCGATGATCCAAGCAAAGCAGCAACGGTTCTCGAAATGGAACTGGGCACACCCGATTATGAAGTTTTGCAGGATGGCACGATCAAGCTTTACAGCCTCGATCACGATGTCAGAAGGGTATCAATGGCTTTGACAAGCAGCGGTCTGGTCATCGAATATTTTGCGCCAGGCGGGGATGACTTGGAAAGTTATTTTACCAAACGGGTCGGGGGAGAACTTCATGATTAATTTATTACGTGCGGAGCTGTTCAAACTCAGCAAGAATAAAGTATTCTGGACACTGACCATCACGGTGACCGTTGTTTTTGCCCTCATGCACTATTTAATCACCATCGGATGGTGGAAGATGAATAACTTGTTCATGGATGCGGGACTGGAGCAGTTCTCATCCCTTGCGCTGGCTACAACCCCGTTCTACTTCATGTTATTCTTGTGCACATTGGCCGGATTTTTTGTTGCGAATGACTTTACAATAGGGGTCGTCAAGAACATGGTCATGAGCGGGAATCGCAGAAGTCATATCTTTTTAGCTAAGCTCGTCATATTGGCACTCGGTTCCGTGATTCTGGCTGTGGTGTGCCCGTTAATTGTAATCATGGGCGGAAAGCTATTGTTTGGATTTGGAGAAATGACAAACTCGTCGGCATTGGGCTACTTGGCAAGAGCACTGGGTTTGTTCCTCATTCATTTGATGGCCCTTGTTGCCTTATTGATGCTGATCGCGCTGCTTGTGGAAGATAGCGGGAAAACCATAATTATCTCCGTCGTAATCGCATTATTCATTTCCGTAGCAGAAGTTCTGAGACCGCTACCGGGGATCTTGGAAACATTGTATCATTATTCAATATTCCATCATCTTATTGATTCCTTCCGAATCAGGATGTCCGACGCTGATATCATCCAGTCTTTGTCGGTTGGAATAAGCACCCTTCTAGTTCTGATGTTGTGCGGGAAATTGGTGTTTAACAGGAAAGAGATTAAATAATGGCCGTGAGGTGGAGAAAAATGATCTATGTAACGATCACTGCAGTTCTGCTTATGTTCATTTTTCTCCTTCGTCTTGCGTGGATCAAGAAAGAAATGAGACGTTTATCGGCCCAGGTCGGACGTTTTCATCAAGGCTTGAGCGGGAAGAAGGTCGATATTGCTTTACTGGACAAAGATATCGAAGAGCTCGCTGGAAATATCAATCAATTAATCGATCTGGCGGTCCAGTCGAACAGGGATCGAATACGCAGTGATCGCGAATTGAGACAAGCGATCGCTAATATGTCCCATGATTTGAGAACACCGCTAACGGCTATTATCGGATATACCAAATTATTGGAAGTCAGTACTGTCACGGACGAGAAACGACAGGAGTATATGTCTATTATCAGAGCCACTGCTGATCGATTACATACCTTACTGCATGAGTTTTTCGAGTTGTCTCTTGTGCAATCTACAGAGTATCACCTTAAGCTTGAACCGGTGCAAATGAATGCATTGTTGTGGGAGGTGCTGACCGGTTTTTATGATCAATTTATTGAGAACCAAATAGAACCCGACCTACAAATAACGGATGAACCGCTCATTGCCGAAGTGGATCCGTCTGCAGTCAAACGTGTATTCGAAAATTTAATCAGTAATGTGATCCGTCATACGACAGGCACTGTAGCGATTAGTTTGAAGGAGAATGAAGGGAATATTCTGCTTATCATCAAGAATCAAGCGGACAACTTAAGTGAGCAAGACATAGACAAACTGTTTGATCGCTTCTACACAGCGGATCGGTCAAGATCGAGCCGCAGAACTGGTTTGGGGTTATCCATTGCCTATAGTCTCATGTTAAAGATGAACGGGCGATTGACTGCTAGGCTCCAAGATGGATGCTTGGAGATGAGATGCGAGTGGAAGCGAAGCTGATTCGTATTTACAGGAATTCTAACGGGCAGGATTGCGTGACTCAAGGGCGAATAGAATAAGCAAAAAAATTTATCTAAATCAGAAATGGAAGGATGAGCTGAGCGGTATGAGCCTATCGGCAACAATCAGCAATTTGGAAAACGGCAAACATCAGCACATCGTCGTTTATGGAACGAGTCTAACCGAAGGCGGCGCTTGGGTCAGCGGATTAAAGGAAATTCTGGATCGCCGGTTTCCGGGACAAGTTAAGTTGACCAACAGCGCCAAAGCTGCACAATGGTCGGGCTGGGGAGTTGAACATTTGGAGGAACGTGTAATCGCTTTCGCTCCCGACGCCGTTTTTCTGGAATTCGCTATAAATGACTCGTATTTGCCTTATCAGACGAGCATTACGAAATGCGGTGAAAACCTGAATGCTCTTATTGATCGATTACGTGCTGCCAACAAGAATTGCGAAATTCTGTTGATGACCATGAATCCACCGGTTCGGGAACACCTAGAAATTCGCCCTCTGATTGAGCAATATTATCAGGTGTACCGAGATACGGCTCGCTTGCGCGGACTTTTGCTCATAGATCATTACCCGGTTTGGCGGAGGATGCTAGACGAGAACCCCGCCGAATTCGACCGGCTTATTCCGGATGGAATTCACCCTTCGGACGAGGGCTCGACTACAATAACGCTTGCCGAAATCGTGAAGACCTGGTTGTAGCAACACGAGGTATTAATCATTGGGAATAGAAATCATTACGGTAACCGGTAACGGTAGCTTAATAAAACCATTAAAGCAGCTGGCCAAACGTGATCAGCTGCTTTTGTTCAACTAACGGGCATGTTAGTGGATCGATTTGATCAGCAGGAACTCGTTTTCCCTTCGGATGTTGCTTTCAGCACAGGGGAAGATAAACCTTATGATATATATGGTAAAGGATTAGCATGTGCTAGAATACTGAATTGAAAAGGGATAGGTTCCGTAATCCTAATAAGCGGGCTCTCCTCCGCTTGCAGGGAAATATCTTCCATGAAACGAAAGGAGCACGCGTGATCACTTTACTTCGGAAGTATTCCATCCGCGTTCAGCTGCTTACAATCGGTGCAGCCATGCTGTTGTTATTGTTCGGAACTTTTCTATGGAGCTACGACCAAATGCGGGGAATCACGTATAAACGGAACAGCGAATATACCCTGGAGCTGATATCAACGATTCAGAAAAATATCGCGGATAACGCCGACTCCATTAACCGCATTTTGCCTAATATCGCTTATAATGAGACGATTCAGCGGTTTTTAATGGAGCGCGAGCGCCTGGCTCAGTTCGAACTGCAGGGAGGGGTTGAAGCACTGCTTGTTAATCTTCAGTCCATGAAGCAGGGAATTGACAGGATCGTGCTCCTCTCCACGGTAGGGGGAGGCTTCTATAATTGCGTAAATTGCAAGGATTATATCCCCTTTTCCGATATTCCCGACCAGACTAACGCGTATTATTCTGGACTTTACCGCTTTAAGCTCTCAAGTCCGACAAAAAATGTGGTGTATGTGGGGACGCCTGTGTATGATAAGAAAAACGTTGTGACAATCGGGAAAAAAATCGGATATGCCGTCATCGTTCTGGAGGCCGATGCGATCGCACCTCAGCTCGGCTCGATGTCGACCCATCTTGCAGGGAAATTTTATGTACTGGATCGTAACGGAATCGTGGTGACCAGCAACGATGCTTCCAGCATCGGCCAACCGATTGGCGGGATGGCAGAGGAGGTAGCTCAAGCGCTTCAAGTCAAGGAGGGTGAGCCCGTTAAGTTTCAGAACGAAGAGGGAGATTTCATCCTGCATGCCAGGCCGGTGCCGGCGATCGGCGGAAGCATCATCAGCGTATTCGAAACGGCTGACCTCTTCAGCGGATTAAAGGATATGCTAGTCCTTGTTCTCGGCATCTTTGCGTTGTCCGTTGTAATCTTATATGCTTTCTACACCGCTATAAGCCGCAACATCCTCAACCCGATCCGTGCCTTCATGAAAATAATCAGCGGCCTGCGATCGCAAGGATTAGATAATCCCAACAAGCGTGTATCGCTTGACGGGTATGCGGAGATTAGCATCATGGCCAGGCAGTTCAATACACTGCTCGATGAGATTGACGATCTGGCTGCGAAACTTGTCGATTCAAAAACATATATTTATGAGCTTAAGCTTCTTAGGAAGCAAGCGGAGCTGCAATTTTTAAAGAATCAGATTAATCCCCATTTTCTATACAATACGCTCGAAACCATTAAAGGAATCGCATATGTGAAGAATGTTCCCGAGATTCGGGAAATGACGGATTCTCTTGGACTCATCTTCCGTTACAGCATCAAAGGCGGGGATGATGTTCGGTTCGAGGAGGAGCTTGCGATTGTCAACGCCTATATCCGAATTCAACAAATTCGATTCCAGGATCGGTTTGACGTTGTTTATGATGTGGATGAGCGAAGCTTGCGGGTGTCGGTCATCAAGATGATCCTGCAGCCGCTGGTGGAGAACGCGGTGTTCCATGGAATCGAACCGAGCCTTGAGCGCTGCCGCCTAACGGTAGGAAGCCGGATCGAAGGTGGCAGTATGCTGATATGGGTGCAAGACGACGGTGTTGGCATCGAGCCTGCCCAGCTGGATGAGATCCGCACTCATATAGAGGACAAGTCTGGCCCGGATCTAACCTCGGATATAAAATTTATCGGGATGTTAAACGTAAACAACCGAATCCGATATGCCTATGGGCCGGCGTACGGCATCGTATCGGTCGAAAGCGAACCGTCGAATGGAACTAGAGTAGTTATCAAGGTTCCGTGTGGAGGTATGACGAATGCAGTATAAAGTTTGGCTTGCAGATGATGAACCATGGATCTTGGAAAGCTTGAAACGTATGCTGGATTGGACGTCTCACGGTTATGAGATTGTGGGGGAATCCTGCAACGGGCTGGATGCCTATCGACAAATGAAGCACCATCGGCCGGATGTTGCGTTCATTGATATTCGGATGCCGGGCATGAACGGGATCGAATTGATCCGCAAGCTGTATGAGGAAGAGACCGGGGTCTGTTGCGTGGTCGCCAGCGGATACGCAGAGTTTGAGTATGCCAAGCAAGCTATGCATTACGGGGCCGGTGGATATATCCTTAAACCGTTTCAGAACGATGAGATAACCGAGGTGCTGCAGAGTTTAAAGAATCGCCTGAAGCGGGACAAACAGCCGGAAGCCATTTTACCATCTCCCGAGATCCCGGACATTGCAGATTCGCGATCGGGGGACGATACACTTCGCTCTATCGAGCAGTACATTCGCGAGCATTTCCGAGACCCTCTAACGGTACAGGATATTTCCAGACAGTTCTTTCTCCATCCCAATTACTTAAGTTCGCTGTTCAAGCGGGAAATCGGGGTTAATTTTACGAAATTTCTGAACGATATCCGAATGGAGCACGCTTGCGGCTTATTGCTCAACAGTCCCTTATCCGTCCGCGAGGTGGCTGAACGGGCCGGGTACAAAGACTATTTCTATTTCGCAAAAATGTTTAAGCGGCATACGGGCTTGACGCCGACCGAGTACCGATCCATTGATGCATCGACAAAACCATAGATTCGGGTAAGCCCCGCTGAATGCCTCGGAACACCTAGTGTGTCCGGGGCTTTTTCGTGCGACTGAACAAATTTGAGACGAAAGCTTTGAACGAATGATATTAGAAAAGTACATAGTATAGCTGAGGATCGTACATATGGTTTGACAGCGTCGCACCGTATACTTGGATCATTGAAAGATAACGCAACGAAAGAGAGGGCCGATGCGATGGAGAAAAGCTTATGGGCGCGGATGGTGGAGCATAAATACATGTACTTGCTCGTGTTCCCGCTGCTGATGTTCTACATACTGTTCGAGTATGTGCCACTGTATGGCCTGCAGCTTGCCTTCAAGGAGTTTAATTTCGCCGAGGGTGTATGGGGCAGCGAATGGATTGGACTAGCTAATTTTCGGGAGATCTTTTTGCTGGATGATTTTTGGACCGCCTTCCGTAACACGATCATCATTGCACTGGGCCGGCTTATCTTCGAATTTCCGGTACCGATTGTGGTTGCTCTGCTTTTGAACGAGGTCCGAAAGGCGAGACTAAAGAAATTTTATCAGGTCGTTTATACATTTCCTCACTTTTTATCCTGGGTTATCGTCAGCGGAATTCTCGTTAATTTTCTGGGCTCGTTCGGCGTGCTGAATCAACTGCTGGACATGGCGGGGTTCGAAAAAGTCAACTTGCTGGTAGATCCGGAATCCTTCCGGGGCCTGTTGTTCGGCAGCAGCATTTGGAAGGATATGGGATGGGGGACGATCATTTATTTGGCGGCTATCGCTGGAATCAATCCGTCACTTTACGAAGCCGCCAGCATCGATGGAGCCAATCGATTTCAACAGATGCGTTATATTACGTGGCCGTCACTCAAAAGCACGGTTGTGATTCTGTTGATTCTGCAAATCGGAAATACAATGAGCTCCGGGGGCAGCGGTTTCGACCAAATCTTTAATCTGTACAATCCGGCTGTTTATGAAAAAGCGGATATTCTCGATACCTATGTCTACCGAAGGACGTTTTCGGTCGGCGACAGTTATGGGACGTCAACGGCCGTCGGCTTGTTTAAATCCATCATCAATCTTGGACTGCTTGTAGCGGCAAACCGGGCGGCCAAGAAGTTGGGTCAGGATGGACTCTATTAAAGCGCTCGAATCTACGTTGCTGCTTGTACTTCGGCTGAAAGGAGGACGCCAATGAAACCGAAAGCGAACGGAGCCGATTACGTTATTCACGTCTTGCTGATGCTGATGGCCATCTTGACCATTTTGCCCTTTTACAATGTGTTCATCACCTCGTTTGCCGATCCGGCGGCGGTCGTGAAGCAGCAGTTCTATTTAATTCCCACCAGCTTCAATCTCAGCTCGTACCGAATGCTGCTTGACGGCAGTTATGTCGGGAAGGCACTGTTGAACTCCCTCATCGTCACGGTGTTCGGAACATCGGTTAATATGCTGGTTACCACATGCGGAGCTTACGCCTTGTCCAAGAGATCCATGCCCGGCCGCTCCATCATGATGGCAGGCATTGTGTTCACGATGCTGTTCTCGGGAGGACTCATTCCGTATTATTTGACGATTAAAGGCCTGCATTTGATCAATCATTATGGTGCCATGATTTTCCCCGTAGCTGTCAGCACCTTCTTCTTGATCGTCATGATCAATCACTTCCGCACGATCCCGCCTAGCCTCGAGGAGTCGGCCAAGATCGACGGGGCGAATGATTTGTATATTCTCATTCGCATCGTTATTCCGATTTCCAAGCCGACGATTGCTGCGATTACCTTGTTTTACGCAGTTGCCAGATGGAATGAATGGTATAATGCGATGCTGTTTATGACCGACACCGATAAACATCCCATGCAGCTGTTTCTAAGGAATATGCTGGCAGACGTAACCAAGATGGCCAGGGACGATATGGGCGCGGCCATGATGTCGCAGCTCAATCAGGGGTACCCTGACGGGATCAAAATGGCAAGCGTCATCATAACCATGGTGCCGATTATGCTGGTATATCCATTTTTGCAGCGACATTTTTCAGCCGGCGTTACATTAGGTGCTATCAAAGAGTAACGCATCATAACGCGGGATAAAGTTAGGAGTCGGAACAAGCGGTTCACGAATATACTTGGGGAGGTTGTACGATGCAAAAGGTTCGATGGCAAGGAAGATCCGTCGTGATTGCGATCATGATCATCGCACTTGTAATTTCAGGCTGCAGCGGGAAGTCAGGCAATGGCGAGGCTGGGGGAAACGATGGATCGGGGGAAGGGAAGAACGGGAAGAAACTGGACATATCCGTCTCATTTTTTAACATCGGGCTGGCCTTTCCAAACCGAGAAACGGACGAATATTTGAAAAAGCTCGAAAGCAAATTCAATGTTCGATTCGTTGACAAAGTGATCAGTTATTCGGATTACAAGGAGAAATATCAGCTGTGGAGCGCCTCCGGCGAGCTTCCCGACGTGTTCAGCCACGATATCATCAACTCGGAGACGTATTATTCCTGGATTAAGCAGGGGATCATACGCGCACTGCCGGACGATCTCAGTCCCTATCCGAATGTAGCTAAGGTGCTTTCGCTGGATGAAACCAAGTCGCTTCGAGTGGACGGGAAGGCCTACATGATTCCGCGTCTGACATACCGGGACTATGATACATGGGCGATGGAACGTTCCTTGATCGTCCGCAAGGATTGGATGGAGAAGCTTGGGATTGCAGATCCCGTTACCTACGATGATTATTTGAATATGCTGAAGGCCTTTGCCAAGGATGACCCGGACGGAAATGGAAAAAACGATACAGTTGGGCTTACCTTCCGGTCGGCTGCGATGCTGGCTCCCATCGCCGGAGGCACCTTTCCACACCTGCTGAACAGCTCATGGGTGAAGGAGGATGGAACGTACATTCCTTACTTTGCCTCCGATAAGATGAAGACGGTGGTCAAGCAGATGCGCCAGCTGTTCACGGAGGGCGCGATCGATCCGGATTTTGCCATCATGAAGACAAATGACGGGATTGAAAAATTCGGTCAGGGTAAGGTGGGCGCGATTTCCATGCAGGCAACCCCTAACGGTTTAGCCAAGCTCAATGCGGCGTGGAGCAAATACAACAAGGACACGAAGTTTGAGGATATTGCCCACATCATTCCGGTGAGCTGGCAATCGGATGACGGCAACCGATATCGCTACACGGCTGTTACCTTTTGGTCGGAAAGCTATTTCAGTGCCCGAGTGAACGACGAGAAGATGGACCGAATCCTGCAAATCTATGACTATTTGCTTTCTGATGAATTTATCAGGGATAAGCAGTATGGAATTGAAGGAAAGGACTATACCATGGAAGGCGAGAAGATTACGATTACGCGCGAAAAGAATGAAGAGGGCGAAATTAAAACGATTGGCAGCTTGTATCCGTCCTTCAACCTGTTTGGCTCACTCGCAGCTTGGGGACAAGAGCTCGAATTCGTAGAGAGTGAAGTCAACAATATCGCATATGGAGAGAAGCTGTCGAGGATGTCGAGGGAGGGACTGAAGCAGCGGATTGCCGAGCATGTTCCTGTGCCGACCAACTATCAACTGGAACTGCTGTATACCCCGGCCAAATCGAAATTGAGCACCATAAATCCGACGGAGGATTTGACGCGGGTCATGCTCTCCAAGGAGGACCCGGTAGCCATGTGGGAGAGCATAGTGCAGGGGTACGAGAACAAGGGCCTATCGCAGGCCATACAGGAAGTAAATGAGGCTGTGCGGGAGCAGGGGCTCGACAAATGAGCGGCATGACCAAGGATTATCCGATTGCCTGCACTGACCAAAAAAGCCATCGAATCCTAGTATTCTCACCTTCAGCACTCGATTGGAGCGCAGATGAATCCGAGATTTGGTCCTGGTCTCTCCATGACGTGGACGGATGCAACGAGCTCCTCCAGGCATGGGGGCTGCCGACCGATGTCAAGCTTCGGCATGATCCGATCCGCGGGGGACAATGCATGATCGTTACGGATTCTCGCGGACTAGCAGCGATCGTTCCTTATCCCGGTGGAGAATCTCTCATATGGGGTGTCCATGTAGGAGGTAATCCTCATTCCGCCGAGCTGCTCCCAAACGGGAATTTGGCCGTAGCGGCCAGTACAGCCGGATGGGTCAGAGTCTACGCTTCCTCCCAAGGGCCAACTTGTGAAGATTATGTCGAGATTCCATTTCTAGGTGCGCATGGCGTGCATTGGGATTCTCGAAGAAGCGTGTTATGGGCGCTAGGCGATAACGAATTGGTCGCTCTCCGGCTGGAAGGAACGGATGATCAACCCAAAATCGTGGTGGACGATCGAGTCCCTCTGCCGACCAAGTATGGCCATGATCTTCATCCCGTGTGGGGAAACGACGATCGTCTATGGATCACTACAGTTTCGCACGTTTATCAGTACGTAATATCATCCGGACAGTTTGACCGTGAAAATGCTGATTGCTCGTTTATGGATCGGCATGATGTGAAGAGCATCGGCAATCAGCCGTCGGGCTTGATCGTATCCACTTCGCCGAAGCCGGGAGGACTTTATGAATGGACGACGGACGAGATCCGCTTTCACGGAGCTCCGAATCGGATGCGTCAAGGAGCCGCGATATACAAGGCAAGAATTTGGACGCCAGGGTATTCGTCCAACAAATGATTGGAAATGGAGGGAGGTTATTATGACTTCAGGACAGAGGATTCGGCAAGCTCATTCTGTTCATCCTTCCGGATGGCCGCTTGGAACATCGCTGTCGTTAAATGATTGGGCCAATGGTTATGTCGATATTGAAGCTGTTCGTCAAGCCGGTATCACGTGTATCGAGCTGGCTTGGCGCAACGATGCCTTCGATCTGTTCAATCCGGCGAATGAAATCATATGCAACTCCTGGATCGAGAACATGCGAGAGCTTGGGATGAACATTTGGACGCTGCATCTTCCCTACGGACCCGTCTTTGATATATCGACCGTCGACGAAGCGGCATCGGCAGAAGCATCCCGCTTATTATGCCGGCTGATGCGGCTTGCCCATGAATGGGGGATCCCCATGGTCGTGCTCCACCCGAGCTGGGAGCCGATTTCGGAGGAGGAACGTCCCGGCCGGCTGGAAGCGTGCAGGGGGGCATTATCGGTGCTGGCAGATGAAGCGGAAGCCCTTGGCATACGGATCGCGGTTGAATGCTTGCCACGCACATGTCTTGGGAATACGGGGCGGGAGATCGGTAATCTGCTCGCTGCAGATCCTAGGCTAGGCATATGCTGTGATGTCAACCACCTGCTGAAGGAGGCGCCGGAGGCTTTCATCCGCGAACAGGGCAAGCGGATCTTTACGGTTCATATGTCGGATTGCGACGGTAAGGATGAAAGACACTGGATGCCGGGCATGGGCTCGATCCGGTGGAACGAGGTGCTGCGAGCTTTGGTTCTGCATGATTATCAGGGCCCGTTTATGTTCGAGGTTCGCAGACCTGATCCTTCGGAATTGGCAGCGTGCTGGGAACAGCTGATCAAAGGCTATGATCTTGCTTATCCGGAGGCTGCTGAATATCCATAATCCCATTAGGAGAGGAAGGGACCATATGAATGAGCGGAAAAAAATCGTATCCCGGCTGCGTCATATGCAGCTTGCTGCCGGCTTCGCGCTGACAGTCCTGATTCTGTTTCTTGTCGGAGATCACCAGAGCCTTAGGTGGGTGGACGCATCCTCGTCTCTTCAAGAGGATTATGATATCGCCATGAGCGACCAAGCTTCCCAAAAAATATTGGTGATGGATCCCGGCGTCTCCGATTGGAATGATCCCAGTGCCGTCAAATGGACTTGGGCCCCCAGTGCCTCCAATGGCTTCGCTGAGTTCACCGCCAATTGGGGGCTGCCGACGGAAGCGCGGATCCGAAATAGTGATTTCTTCGGAACTCAGGTTATGCTCGTTACCGATTCAAGGGGACTGGCCGCTATCATTCCGTATCCTGCTGGAGACTTTAAGCTATGGGCAGCGAACGTAGGAGGCAATCCCCATTCCGCCGAGCTTCTTCCTAATGGCAACATTGCCGTTGCAGCAAGCACGGGCGGCTGGGTACGGATATACATGTCGTCACAGCGCTGCCATTCAACGAAATACGCAGAGTATCGTTTGGAGAGTGCACATGGGGTATCCTGGGATCCGCACAATGAAATATTGTGGAGCCTGGGAAATGGGGCGATCGTTGGGTTGAAGGTCGGAGGAACAGCCGCGAACCCGACGCTGACCGAGCATGTTCGGCTGGATGTTGCTCGCTTGAATGGACATGACATACAGCCGGTATATGGGGATCTTGACCGGATGTGGGTGGCATCGGGCGGGAAGGTATATCAATATGTCAAATCGACCAATTCACTCGACCTTACGTATCCGGGAGCAGACGAGATCAGCCGGGTAGGCGTGAAAGCCGTCGGTAATCAGTCATCTGGACAGGTGGTGCAAACGGTCGCGGATGTTGCGAAAAATCCGGTCGGCGGGTGTACGCTGTACACGTGGTGTACGGACTCGGCAGACTTTTTCCTTCCGAGTGCAACACGTACCAAGACCGGTGCTGCATTTTACAAAGCACGGATCATGAATCCGAACTATCAGTAGGTGAAGATCTGTAGTTAAAACAACCGGCTCGCCAGTGTCACCACAAGTCAGAGTCTATCAGGCGTACAGGAGCATATGCAGGATTAGGATCATTCAAGCAATGTGCTTGAGCGATCTTTTTGAGGCAATCGAATGTTGATTATTGACTGACACAAATGACGAGGGACAAGAACATATTTCCATAGAAAGTCGCTATTTTAGCGTCTTTTTTGTTTTATCGGTATAAGTTCTTGTCCCGAGTCGAGGACAAGAACTTGTACCGATTGCCGTAAAGGACAAAAACATGAGCCGATTACCGATTAGATTAGTATCTAACCATATTTCCATACAATTTCATTAAGCTAACGGGCAGGATAGCGTGGCTTTTGTGTAGAAAATTAAAAACGAACGAATCCTTTCACGATCCCCCGGACAACAAGCGCTTGTTGTGCAACTAGTCTGTATAAAGGATCACGAAGAGAAACAGTGGAATCATTCATGAATCTTGAAAGTCTTATGGCTATTACTATTTTGTTATTATAGATGATCTCACCGCTCTTACTACCGCCCTTCTCCGTAGAGGAAAACGGCGGTATTTGTATTGTACAACAGCTGAGCAAACGGCATAATATGAATTACTCCCCAAAAAAATTTCTGCATACATGCAAAATTCCCTCGGCGTAAGGATAAGGGGCAACGTTGTTGTGGCATGACTTTGCCTCTGCCGTAGCGTTCTGGAGAAGATATCCATGGGCAACCATCCGAAGCATCTCGATGTCATTTCCACTGTCACCGAAGGCCAATGTTTTGGACAGGAGTACCTGACTATAATCCATCAGGAATTGCACAGCCGCTTTCTTTCCAGTTCCTGCGGGGATAAAATCGACATCATATGCGTGCTCCGGATCACCCGCCTTAGGATTGCAAATATTGATATTAATTCCGATCCCGTGATTTGCAGCCAGGTGCCTGATGACACTAATATCATATTGGGTTCTGGCTGCTGATACCGGATAATAATAGTAGTTCATTTTATATCCGGATTGACCAAATTGAGTCTGTTCGTGAAGGACAATGTTGAATGTTGATTTTAATTCGCTAATTAAATCTTCTACATCTCTTCGAGAGAATCCGGATGCCCTTATAATTTTTGCCCAGGAAGGAACAGTGACCAGTTGTCCGTCAGGCTCGACTTCCCACATCTCTGTGCCCAGATTGCTCGCTATAAAATGGGGGAGCTGCGTCATACCGGCTATTTTCATTTTTGCTTGTATTTGCTGAACACTGCTTCCGGTGACCCAAGCTATCTTTACTTGATGATTTCTGGCAAGCTGCTGGAGGTATTGTTCCAGTTCGTACACCATGTTGAGTTGTTCAGGCAAACATTCATGCGGGTAATACGTTTCGTCAAAATCAAACAATATCAGATATTCGGTTACAGCGGGGGTATAGATGACTTCCATGAGTGTGACTCCTCCTACAGTTTGTTAACGATATCATAGTTGCAGGGAACGTTCCCAGGTCAATACTTTAGATGAGGTGTTAATTTTGCCCACCATAATTGATATTTCACGTGTAAGCGGTCTCTCCAAGTCGACGGTATCACGTGTGTTAAACGACCATCCACACGTATCTGTTGAAAGCAGACAAAAAGTACAGAAAGCCATTACGGAGCTAGGATATGTCCGCAATACGCAAGGGGTTCAGTTGCGTCTACAGGCAAGCAATCATATCGGTGTGCTTGTCCCGGATGTGGAGCATCCCTATTTCAGTCAGCTTGTTAGTGCATTAAGTCGATCTTTAGGCTCAATGGGGTATCAACTTGTCATCTATCAGACCGAATTATCCCGCGAGCATGAACTTGATGTGTATGCCCGATTGTTACGTCGAGAAATGGATGCCGTGGTTATTGCTCATTCCCATTTCTCGGAGAGAGAAATTAAAGAATATATAGGTTCTTACATTGGAATCATTTGCAACGAAGCGATGGACGGAGAGTTTCTCGATGTCTTTCGATTGGATGAAGAAGATGCGGTCTTTCAAGCGACAGCATATTTGCTGTCCAAGGGGCGCCGTCATCTGTTTTTCTGTATGGATCACCTGACACTATTGCAAGAGAAAAGATGGAACGGGTTTCAACTGGCTCACCAACAATTCGGCCTAGAGTGTACGAAATCACAATGTTATACGGATCTGGTGACGATGGAAGATGGTTATGCCTTGGGAGAACAATTATTTACTTCTGATCAATTGCCGGATGGAATGATAGCAGGTAGTGACTTTGTAGCTACAGGTTTATTGAAAGCAGCAAAGCAAAAGGGGATATCCGTGCCTCAAGAAATGTCCGTCATCGGATTTGATAACCATCCTGTGGGATTGATGACGAATCCGGAACTGACCACATTAACCAATTGTATTCCCGATATGGTCAGGGATGTTACAGAATGTCTTACCCGGAGATTGAAGGGGATGCGATCTGCTCCTATCGCGAAAACCTACAAGAGTTCGCTGATTATACGTAATTCCACTTAACAAAAGTGAAGTGAAAGACAAAAAAAGAAGGATAGCGAAATCCTTCTATCGGTCAGGAATGATACATGTCGGAAGAGGAATTGAACCGTGACTAGATCTCTCGTTGTGGTACTTGAATGTCTAGACAAAATGGAGCATTTCTAAACAAGAAGATATTCAGTGGTTCTTTTACATTGATGGAGAAAGGAGATGCCAGATCCTGGAGACGCTTAAGCTGCTTCGCCAATCCATCGATTATGCGGAACAACATCTCCACTCGCCGATTGAGATTGAGGACATTGAACCGTAACCTCAATAAATCCTTCTGCTCTCCCCAGGTGGTTTTTTTCATTTATATTGACCGACAGGTCAGCATCCTGTATGATCTTACTAACCAATTGGTCAGCAAATTCAAAAAGAGGTGATGAATCTGCCGATACAGCTCTACGAACGGGAGAAGATTTTGCAAGCCTGCTTATCCGTGTTTGCCCGCAACGGTTACAAGAATACATCAACTGAAATGTTGGCGGAAGCTGCTGGTATCTCCAAAGCTTTGATCTTTCATCATTTCACGAGTAAGAAGAAACTGTATCTTAGCTTAGTTGACCACTGCTTTGAGAAAGTCCGAACCGGCATCCATTACGATGAGTGGACGGAAGACACCGATTTTTTTACAGCCATTTCTCAGTTAAGCCATGCGAAGCTCAACTATTTTCGAGAGCATTCTGATGAATGGAAGTTAGTATTTGAAGCATTTTATGCCACACCCGATGGCTTGAAGGAGGAAGTCGAGGATAAGTACGGTCAGGTCAGCGAAACCCGTCAAGCGATGCTCGTAAGGCTTTTCGACAAGGTGCCGCTTCGCGAAGGCATAAACCGCAAGCATGCATTCGAGCTCGTCATGGCCGTTACCAGACATTTCGAAACGAAGTTTCTGGAGGAGACGAAAGGTAGGAACCATATTGATGAAACCTATACCCGCAGCCTTATGAAGGAACTGAACGCTTTTTGTGACATGATCCGATTCGGTATGGAAAACAAAGTAAAGAGGTGATCAGCCGTGAAAGGCATAACAAGCAACGATTTTGTATCGCCGGACACAATGCGTGATTTTAATGCGTTTTACCAAAAGCTGACCCAACATCAGGAAGGACTTTATCGGCTTGATGACTTTTTTGGCATGGGCGAAGCTTGGGTAGCCTTTCGGTATGAGGATGTCTCGGTAATTTTAAAGGACCCCCGGTTCCTCTCGGATCGGCGAAAGTACTCTTCACCGCAAAAAGCCTCACCCCAGAACAGCTCCGTCAATGAATTGCTTGAATGGTTCAAGAATATGCCCAATATGCTCACGGTGGATCCTCCCGATCATACCCGGCTGCGGCGTTTGGTCTCCAAAGCATTTACGCCCCGTATGATTGAAGAGCTTCGTCCGCGAATCCAACAAATTGCCGACGAGCTGCTGGATAAGGTAGCCACCCGGGGCAAGATGGAACTCATTTCGGATTTTGCTTATCCGCTGCCTATCATCGTGATATCGGAGATGCTGGGGATCCCCGGCCATCATCAGGCACGTTTTCGCGAGTGGACCCACAGGCTGGCCCGGGCTGCGCTAAACCCCGGCCAAGAAAGTTTAGTTCAAGGAGCCCTTCAGGAGTTTACTGACTACATTCAATCTTTGATTTCCGAAAAGAGAGAGCACCCCGGGAGCGATGTCATCAGTGGGTTACTCCAGGCTTATGATGAGGGAGATAAGCTCAACGAGAACGAGCTGCTCTCCACCATATGGCTGCTCATTACGGCAGGACATGAAACGACCGTGAATCTGATCGGTAACGGAACCCTGGCGCTGCTTCAAAATCCCGAACAAATACGGCTCCTTCAGGAGGAACCGGCCCTTATGCCGGCTGCGGTTGAAGAACTGTTGCGGTATGCGGGTCCGATCATGATAACGAGCCGGGTCGCGGTTGAAGATATCGAAATACATGGCACACAAATTCGAAAAGGCGAGATGGTCGTGGTTTCACTGGCCGGAGCGAATATGGATGCAAGCCGATTTGACGGGCCTGAGTGGCTGAACATCACAAGACAAGAGATCGATCATTTGGCCTTTGGTAGAGGAATCCATCTTTGCCTAGGGGCGCCCCTTGCCCGTATGGAGGGGCAAATCGCGTTCAGCTCTCTATTGCGGCGTTTTCCCAACCTGCGTCTTGACGTTAATCCAGAGGACTTGACATATCATTACAGCACGCTGCGATCTTTGGTGAGCCTTCCAGTCCGTTTCTAATGCTGTTTCATATTCATATTAGTGGAAAAGTCCGCGATATGCTGCGGACTTTTTTTATTTTTTGGAGTTCATTTCATGTGGAGGGCGCGCCCAAGCGCTCTCCGGTATTTTCCGCCTTTTATCTATTTAAGGTTGCTGTAAGGTTGGGATTAACATGCTGAAAGGTTCGGAATATAACATGAGGGGTGTAAGCGATAAGTTACGAATACAACAAAGCTGAAGCAGATATCTCATGAAAACAATACTGCAAGCGGAGAACGTCAAAAAACCTTTGGCACCAAAGGAAACCAATATACGGCACTACACAATATCAGCCTTAGCATATTGAGTCGGAAGACAAGTGTCGGGTGACATAAACATAGTAACATTAGAAGCCGCTGATTATGCGGCTTTTTATAACATTGTGACTGCAGTTCAAATATAATCCTGGATCTATTAATTTATGAGTAAAAATATTCATACCAGAGAGTCAGAGATGGCAGCAACACCGGGAATAGTAGGGTGGCACCGGTGATAGACAAGTGCAATTCCATGTCAAGCGGAATGGCAATCATTGGCCTGACGTCTGAAAGAGAGCTTCTGCAGGTGGATGAATTGGGGCTCGCATCGAACACAGGTGCATGCGAGACAACGGGGCGGTATCAACATTAGCAGAGAGAATACCCGAAAGCGTTAAACCGCTACTGACATCCCGTTGTCAGTAGCGTTATTTTATTATCGATTATGTAAACATAATGGGGTGGAGAGCTTGTTCTTGCCCAAAAAATGATATGGTACGTATCATTTATTATAGAAGGTAGGAAGGATGGTATTTTATGAATTTTGCTTCTGTACGTATCATTACCGACGATGTGGATCGTCTTGTTGAGTTCTATGAGAAAGTCATGGGTGTTTCGGCGGAACGTCCCGCGGCTGCCTTTGCCGAACTCGTTGTGCCATCGTGCACTCTGGCGATCGGTCACTCCCAGACGGTGCCACTGTTCGGCATTGGTTCCGCAGTGGCGGCCGACAATCACACTGTCATCCTCGAGTTCCGAGTCCACGATGTCGATGCCGAATACGAGCGCTTGAAGCCGTTTGTCGACGAGTGGGTAAAGGAACCGACCACGATGCCGTGGGGGAACCGTGCTGTGTTGTTCCGTGATCCCGACGGCAACCTCATTAACCTCTTCCAGCCGGTGACTGAGGAAGCGATCAAACGGTTCAGCGGCAGGGGGTAACTCTTGGGGACATAACCGAACACCATGATTCAGGGCACCCATGCGACGGTGCCCTGAATTTTTTGCCAAGACCCTTGCTGTATAAGTACTCCGTCATGCTACCATGCGGTAACTTCACTTTGAGCGAATCCATGTATTCGTGACCAACTGACATCACGGTTGTTCTCGCAGACGGTAATTTGATCCGTTAAGAAATCAAATCAGCTTTTGAGACAGGAAGCTCCCCACGGCTAAGCAGCATCTGCCTTGCGGGCAAGGTGCGAATCAACTCGCGGTTACTGAGTACTTACCTTCAGTTAGCGTTTCTTTTACTGAGTCCATGTTAGTAGCTCCCATCCTTTACCCGTCAATATCGTTAAGTGTTAGCGAAATTTCTGGAAGAAAGCCTGGATGTCAGGGATTAGAAGGTCCGGCGCATCCATCGCAGCAAAATGGGTTCCGCGTTCAAATTCTGACCATTGCAAGATATTGGTATTGTCACGTTCAGCAAAGCGCCTTATCGATTTAAAATCATCTCCGAACACAGCTACACCTGTCGGAATCGTATTCGGCCCCTGCGTCTCCTGGCCGTGGTTGTGCGCATTCTCATAATACAAGCGAGCGGATGATTCCGCCGTATTCGTCAGCCAATACAAAGTGACATTCGTTAGGAATGCGTCACGGTCAATAAAGTCCACATGGTCCCCGAAACCGCAAAATAACTCGGCAATCCAAGCAAGCTGACCTGACGGCGAGTCCGCAAGTCCATAGGAGAGTGTTTGCGGGCGTGTGGATTGAATCGCATTGAAACCCGCCCTCATTTGGAAATTCGCTAGAAATTGAAGCTTAAGCTGATCCTTTTCCGATAAGTCCACCATCTCCGCCGGATCTCCCGATGGAAATGAAAACAGCTGCAGCACATGTATGCCCCGAAGACCGTCCGGCTTCTGAATTCCAAGTTCTCTGGACACAAGGGCACCGGCATCGCTGCCATGAGCACCATATTCGGTATATCCCAAGCGCTTCATTAATGTATCCCATGCTTTAGATATGCGGGCTATATCCCATCCGCCTTCAAGGAATGGCCCCGAGAACCCAAACCCAGGAATGGAAGGGATGACCAGATGGAATGCTTGGGTCGGATCACCGCCGTGACTGCGCGGATCGCTGAGCGGTCCGATTAGCTCCAAGAACTCGACAATCGAACTGGGCCATGCGTGTGTAAGCAGTAGTGGAAATGCGTCAGGCTCAGGCGAACGAACATGCAGGAAATGAATGTTGGCACCATCGATATTCGTAAGGAACTGTGGGTATGCATTCAAGCGAGCTTCAAACTTACGCCAATCATATTCCTTCTGCCAATAGGCTGCTAACTCCTTCACATAATCCAGCGAAACCCCATATTTCCAGCCAGCTTCGCCCAACGCATCCGGCCAACGAGTCTGGGACAACCGATTTCGAAGATCATCAAGATCTTCTTGCAGTATGGAAATGCGGTAAGGATGAATTTCTGTTCTTCCCTCGGAACTGATTTGTCTTGAATTGGTCATGGAATTTCCTCCTTAAAATGAATTACATTAATTTTATTTACTATATCTATATTAAATAACGAACCCTGACAACGTTATGTCAGGGTTCATACAAGGCATAATATTTCTTATTAAATTTGAAATGCGTATACTTTCGACCTCCCTCTCACAAGCTTTTTCGCTGGGGCTAAAACCATTTTTAACGGCAGAATTAAAAGGGGACCTGGGAGGGTGCCCTTTCTTGTATATCTTCATCCAGTCGTGCTGGGTCACGGCAAGCCGTTCTTCGGCGGTCCGTGGCCGCCGCTGCGCCTCGTGGCAAGCGATCGAACTGGCGAGCAGGTGATCAGGTTGTCCTATACGTTCCAGCTTAGTTTTGCGGTTAACCCAGCGACCTAAAGGGGCGAAAGTTCAATAAAACAGCGTAGTAAGTGCTGCATGAATTGCAAGACGACAAGAACATACTCACTTGATAGGCATTTCGGAAATTTTGTACGCTGAGCGATTTTCAGCCAAAAAGAGTCAAATCCCTGCCACTCATTCTTAGGAAACGACCGTGCTAATCTCGTGCGCATGATTTCGTCCAACAAACCTATAGAACCACTTTATCCAAACCAAGTACCGACAACGCAACGTGGATTGTTCTTAGCTTTATATTAATCACCTGTAACAGAAGAAGGGGGCGTATCTGTTGCTCGACCGGCCTTAAATCCGGAAGCGAGCAGCAGGACCAAAAATCCCACGGCGACGCCCCACAAAATCAAGGCGTTTGAGTGAGCTGCGTCCAGTCCGCCGAAGTACATTACTTCCCGTAACCCTCCTGCCGCGAACCACAGTGGCGTCCACGAATAGATCCAATCTCGCGTCGTCTGTGACAAGAACTCCGGAGCCATGTTCAGCAGCGGCATGGAGAAGAACATCAGAAGTACGAGCAGCGGTATTGCCCGGAATCCGATCCAATTCAGCAAGGAGGATTGCAACAAGAAGAACGCCGATCCAGCCAACCATAAGAACAACCACGTCTCCCCGACGTTCGCCAGTTCCATGCCGTACCACGACGAAGCCATCCATATGGTGAAGCACGAGGCTATGCCGACGACCACAAGCCCCCCGATAGCTTGCAGCGCGCTGACGGTCCATCTCCTTGAACCCGCGGCGACCGCCTTCTGGCTAGCCAGGAACAAGACGACTCCGGTCACCATGCTGCCGATCCATATAATCTGGGTAAACAAACCCGGCGCATTCCCCGACGCATTATTCGCTCCCGGTGGATGCACGACTTCCTCCTGAACGTTCACCGGTGTCATTAAAGCTTTAGCCGATTGAACCGGAATATGCTCCGTTTGCTGTCCGATCTGCCCAAGCAGCTGCTGCAACAGTTCCCCGTTGATCATTTTCAACGCTTGCCCCATTGCCTGACTTACGACCATCGAGGCTTGGGGGTTCATACCCTCGTTAGAGATGATTTTCACATTAGGGTGAATCGGCGAGTGAGTTGCTAACGAGAGTAAACCACTGCTCAGATCCGCCGGAATCACCATCGCTCCGTAATATTCGCGTTTATCCAGTCCTTCCCGAGCCTTTTGCTCGGAATCCACGACATGCCAGACGAAGGGCATTGCCGGGTTCGTCAACAACTTTTCCTGGATTATTTCCCCTACCGCAAACGTTCCTCCAGTCGACAGCTCCGTCGGCTGGTCCAGGATAACGAGGGCCACCGGGAGCTCCTTTGACTTCGATCCAAGCACCGATCCCATCATCGCTAACCCGAATACGATCAACACGATCAGGACGAGCACCATTCCCAGCCACATCATTTTTTGTGTCAGCATTTTCATGATCCTTTTCCATTTGATTACACGATTTATCACTCAAGTACATTCGTGAAGCGAAAGACATCACCGTACTTAAATTCGGTGATGTCTTTCTTCCGATTCAGCTACACAAACTTCAAAATCTACTGTTTGAATTTTTTCGTTTTTCTTCCGGCAGTATGGCCTCGATTACGTCCCAATGCTCAGCGATCTTTCCATCCTCTACGCGGAACAAATCGTAGAAAGCAGTATGTTGACCATCAAATAGACCTTCACTTACTGTAAGAACAAAATTGCCTTGTCCGATTACTTGATGGACATGAGTATATTCAAACTCAATATTTTTCTCCTTCAGAGCCTGCAAAGCAGCGTGAAGACCGGAAAGACCGTCTGCAATATGCGGACTATGCTGAATGTAGTTATCTCCATCAAAGTAAGAGGCAAGCAGGTCAGGGTTCTTCCCGAGCAAGATGTTCTCAACATAGCTTTTGACAAATGCTTTGTTGGCATCCGTCTTGTCGATATCCTTAATCGTAACCGGTCCGTCAATCATCGTATGATTGCTTGGTGTCTTCTCCACCATCTCTTGCAAATTGTCCCAATGTTCAACGATTAGTCCATTCTCAAAACGGAAGATATCATATACGATTTTAGGGCCGTGAAAATCATATACAGAATGAAGAGCAACATAATTTCCGTCGACTAAAGTCCGCTTAATGCTTACCTTTGTACCAAGCTCCTTTAAATGATCAAGTGCGCCAAGCATGGCTTCACGACCATCGAGTAAGGCCTGATTGTGCTGAATATATTGATCTGGATGAACGTAAGACGTAATCGCTTCGGGGTTGCCGCTCTCAAAACTTTCCAGTACGGCGACTGCCTTACGAACAAGATCATTTTGATGGTTGGATGTCATTGAAATATCCTCCTTGGATTTTTTTAGTCATTAGATAAATAATGAACAGTATGTTGTTTATTTATCTGATGCTCATTATAATAGAGGTTAATACAACGCTCAATATTTAATATTTTTAGTTTTGAAGTATAACAGACAACTCATAAAACTTTGTCGCTTAACGACCTAAAAATAAATTTAGGGGGAACGAAAATAATGAACAAGAAAACCGACCTAAGGATACTGCGCACGAAACAATCGATTCGAAAAGCGTTTTATGAGCTTATTCGGGAAAAGGGATATGAAGCGATAACGATCCAGGATATTGCCGATCGGGCTATGATCAATCGAAACACTTTTTATCTCCACTACCAAAATAAACCTGATTTATTAGATACATGTATGAATGAATTGTTGAGCGAATTAAAGGATGCGGTCGTTCTTTGTCCCATCAGCATGAATCCTTTCAGTATTTCTCTACTCGAAACAGTCATGCAAACTGTACTGGAACATATTTCCCTAAATATGACCTTTTATCATTCCATGTTAATTGAAGAGAATAGAATCTATCAGTTTCAAGCGAAAATGGAGAATATCATTAAAGATAAATTAATGGAGGGGTGGAAACCTGCTCAGGGAAACTCCCCATTAGCGATATCCAAGGAATTGCTGCTCGAATACCTCGGATCGTCTTTCATGGGGATTGCAATTTGGTGGATTAAAAACGATAAACCCCTTCCTGCAGATGAAGTTTCATCTCAGTTTAGTCGAATCGTTGCCTACGGCCATTTAAGAGCTGCCGGCATCGCAGTCGAGGAAAAAAATTAGCGAGGGTAATCCTTGATCGAGTCACAGAACCAATACGCCCTTTACATTTGAACGACATGGTGCTAATATTGATTTCGATAGTTATAGAACTGACGAAGATATTCGGGGAGGTGGAAACAGTGGGAGAAAATCAAGAAGATATCGGGCAAGCGGTTAAAGTGTATAAAGCTTTGGGGGAACCAACCCGGCTGAAAATCGCTTTACTGCTCGCGAAAGAGAGCAATTTATGCTTCACCGCCGTCGGTGAAAGGCTTGAATCGGTTGCAGGCTCGACACTATCGCATCATTTAAAGCAATTGACGGACTCTGGCTTGATTGATTCTCGCAAGAATGGATCGTTTATTCACTATAACGTCAATCGAGAAGTAGCGGAAAAATTTGCGCCCTTTTTGTTGGCGTAATTTTTTTAAAAATCATTTCTATATATTTAGAACAATGGAAATGATGGGACCCATACTTAAATGTAATTTTAGCGAACGAATCGACTTGGAATGATCCTTCAATGATTTTTGCTAATCATCCCTATTCCATATTAAGAAGGAGCGAATAACTATGAGCGGTCAAATGAATACGATGGAGATTGGAATGAGCACTTTCCTCCATGCAAATGCCGGAAATGGCGGTGTCTCGCATGCCCAGAGGCTGCGTCAAGCGATCGAAGAAATCCAATTGGCGGATCAGGTCGGCCTTGACGTCTATGCCATCGGCGAGCATCATCGCATCGAATACACAAGCTCGTCGCCAGCGGTCATTCTGGCAGCAGCTGCAGCTACAACAAAGCGGATCCGGCTCTCGAGCGCAGTGACGGTGCTATCTTCGGACGATCCGGTGCGGATATATCAGGACTTTGCAACGCTGGACGGTCTGTCGAACGGGCGAGCGGAGATCATGGCCGGACGGGGTTCGTTCATCGAATCGTTCCCGCTCTTCGGCTATGACCTGAAAGATTACGAGGAATTGTATGAAGAGAAACTGGAACTGCTGTTAAAGATTCGCGCTTCCGAAAAGGTGACCTGGCGTGGCGGTCATCGCCCGGCGATTGACAACATGGGCGTCTATCCTCGTGCACAGCAGGAGCCTTTGCCGATCTGGATCGGTACGGGCGGCAGCCCGGAATCGGCGGTTCGGGCCGGTTTGCTGGGACTTCCGATTACCTTCTCTATCCTGGGCGGAGCGCCGGAGAGATTCGCACCCTTGGTGGAGCTTTATAAAGAAGCGGCCGTGAAAGCCGGCCACGATCCGAATAAGCTGCAAATTGCTACGCATTCACATGGCTTTATTTCGGATACGGCACAAGAGGCAGCTAAGCGTTATTACCCTGTTATGGCCGCCCAAATGAACCAGCTTGGACGGGAACGAGGCTGGCCTCCTTATACACAAGACTCGTACGATGCAGCCCGCAGCCTTCACGGCGCTCTATATGTCGGAGATCCCGAATATGTCGCAGAGAAGATCGTGCTGCTGCATAAAAACCTTGGCTTGACTCGATTCATGATGTACATCGATTTCAGTTCATTGCCGCATCGCGACTTGCTAAGGACGATTGAGCTTCTCGGCACCAAAGTAGCGCCGATTGTCCGTAAGGAGCTCGCCCATCAGAAGTCTGACCATAACGCCTAAAGCAGAGGCGAACACTTGGAACGAGGAAGCTGAGTAGGCAGAGAAATGAAGCCGGCAATTTGAGCACTCATTTTTTTGAATATGATTTCTATAGATTTAGAAATATAGAAATAAAAAGGGGAGAAACATATGAGGAACTCATGGAAAATTTATATTCTGGCTATTGTCAGCTTTTTAGTCGGAACTTCGGAGTTTGTGATTACCGGCATTTTGGATAAGCTTGCAAGCGATATTGGAGTGTCGGTAGTAGCGGCCGGGCAGTTGATTACGGTCTACTCGCTTGCTTATGCCATCGGCACCCCGATTCTTATTGCACTTACGGCAAAAATGGATCGAAGAAAGCTTATGCTATCGGCTTTGGGATTATTTTTCGTTGGGAATTTGATCACTGTCACAACTACAGGCTACGGCATGCTGCTCGGAGCAAGAATTATTTTGGCGATCAGCACGGGGGTATTTATGGTCGTCGCCATGACGGTTGCCGCCAAAATGTCTCATCCTGGAAAACAGGGCAGCGCTATCGCCACGGTTTTAGTGGGCTTTAACCTCGCACTTATTCTAGGGGTCCCGCTTGGGAGGATCATTGCGGGCTCACATGATTGGAAAATCATCTTCACGGGAGTCGGGGCCCTAAGCTTGGTCGCGATGGCGGTCCTTTTGCTTACGATTCCGAAATCGGAAGGAGAGGCTCCCGTTCCTATTCGGGAACAGCTTGCCTTATTAAAAAGCCCCCGAATCGCTGTCGCGCTTTCCATCAGTTTTTTCTGGATATTGGGCTATACGATGCTGTACACCTATATAACGCCGTTTCTTCTGGACATTACGGGGATGAGCGAAGGGATGGTCAACGTCGGGTTGTTTGCGTTTGGACTGGCCAGTCTCATAGGCTCCCAAGTTGGCGGCTACGGTGCAGATAAATGGGGTATCCCCCGTACGATGATTGGGGGCCTGCTCTTTCACTCCGGAATATTATTGTTACTGACTGCGTTCTCCCACTCGTCCATGTTCGTGTTGCCTTTGCTTATGTTATGGTCCTTTTTTGCTTGGTCGATGGGGCCGGTTCAACAGGTTTATTTAATCGGCATGGCTCCTCAGGCTTCGGGGATCGTCCTGAGTTTGAACAATTCGATCGTGCAGTTGGGCATGGCCGTAGGGGCTGTAATTGGGGGTATCGTTGTAGAAAGCATCTCTCTTGCAGCAGTTAGTTGGTTTGGCGGAGTTGGCGTCGCAATGGCACTCATCCCGGCTATTATTTCTTTATCCATGCGTCGCCGATCTGCAGCGGCGGAACAAAGCGGAGCGTAAAGTACCTTCTTTCTCAGAAATGAAAATACCGCCTAAGCGTTGTTGAATAACGCTTAGGCGGTGTTTTCATACTCATGGAGAACATTGCGTTTTTTTGAGTGCAGCGTACCGTGATTTTAGTTCATTCAGACGCCCTAAATACAAGTTCACCCAACGGGAAGGCAGTTACACACCTCAAACGAATTAATACACGGTAATATTTCCGCACCAGAAGAAAAGTACCTTTGTGCAGGAGCGGATAGGAGTTAATCAATTGTCCATCTTTCAGCTTTAAGCTGAGATCCTTGAATCGTTTCCCGTTTAAAGGATGGGAGGGCGCTTCGGAGTCGGGTGCATAATGTACATCCATGGCGGTAATCTGCAGCAACTGCTAATCGATTATCAGAGCACTTCAGAGGAGCATATCAGTTGCCGTGGATGTCGAATTCTTTGGTGTCCTCTAAAATTGTTTTACCACATCATCTGAATCAGTGGAGTGAGCCAGCTCTTTCTGTGCTTCCAGAGCGGCGAGTCTGTCCAGCAGGGCTGCCCGGATTTGCTCATAGGCGTCACTGCCCAACGCCATACGTATCGGACCCTCTCCCTGGTCGACTCGGCGGATAATCTGCTGCGCCATTTTATCCGGATCGCCTACAACCATTTGATTGAACATGCTCATATCTATACCAGGCAGTTCTCCCTTCATCAGGCTAACGAATTGGCCCGCCTCCGTATCCCGGTATTCGTCCATCCGCTCGCCGAATACGGCGTTGCTTGTAATGAAATTCGTTCGGATTCCGCCGGGCTCCACCATAGTGGTCTTAATATTGAACGGAGCCACTTCCTTAGCTAGCGCTTCAAAGGCTCCTTCGACCGCCCATTTCGTAGAGCAATACAGTCCCATACCCGGAATAGAATAATGACCCGCCATACTCGAAATCTGTACCATGTGACCGCCGCCCTGCTTACGGAAAAAGGGCAGGACTGCACGCGCTGCACGCAGGGAGCCAAGCACATTGGTCATAAACTGATGCTCAATTTGCCTGTCGCTTGCTTCTTCCACTGCGCCATACAAGCCATAGGCTGCATTATTGACAAACACATCGATCGTGCCCAGTTCTAAAAATGCACGTTCCACCACTTCAGCAATTTGCTGAGAGTTTGTCAGATCTAAATTAGCCTGCCAAAGTTGTGAGCCATACTGTGCCTGCAGATCATCCAGCACCCCCGGCTTGCGTACCGTTGCGGCTACACGGTCCCCTCTATCAAGCAACTGGCGAGTTATACGTGAACCCAAGCCTCCTGATGCTCCTGTAATGAACCAAGTTTGCATGCTAAACACCCTCCATTCGTTGTCATCCACTGAATTATACAAACAACTAGAGGGAGCTAGCCACAGCACGTCTATTCTATTAACGGGAGTAACAGTCTACGGTAGCTGCCTGTCCTGCTCAAGTAAACGCAATAATCTCTCCTCCGTACCTGAACCGGGCACCGGAACAAAGAAACACCAGTGCAGTCCCGGGTCATTATCGATTACAGCCGCGGAATGGAGCTCGAACTCCATCTCCTGTGCGTCAGGAACACGGAATAAAGCGGTGGCTACGCGTTTTTGTTTGATTTCATATAGCTCCCAGAAATGTACGAACTCCACGCTTTCCCGCATCAAGCGTTCAAACCGTTCCATATATAACGGGTTGTTCTTGTAAAGATCGAAGCCTGCCCGCAGAATGGCTACAGAGTAACGGGCAGCGCCTTCCCAATTCACCAGTCTGTTGCGGTAATCAGGCTTTAAAAACATAATGTCCATCATATTCCGTTCGTTGTCCGGCAGACTGCCGAAATCGGCTACGATCAGTTCAGCCGCCCGATTCCAAGCGATAACATCCGTACCTTCGTCTGTGATAAAAGAAGGATAATGCAGTTGATTTACGATTTTCTGCAGAACTCCCGTATCCGGCCCACCGTTATTTGGCACTGTGACGAAGCTCGCCACATCTACATTGGCCAGATCGAATAGATGCTTCTGCTCGTCTTCGTCAAGCTGAAGCGCTTTGCTGATACTTAGCAGCACTTCCGGCGAAGGATTAACCTCCTTGCCTTGCTCCAGCCAGGCATAGTAAGTCACGCTTATATTGGCAAGATAAGAGACTTCTTCTCTTCGAAGTCCCGGAGTGCGTCTTCGTCCGGGCAGCGGCTGAATCCCGGCCTCTGAAGGCTGCAACCGTTCTCTGCGCGATTTAAGGAAGTCACCCAATGCGGATGAGGAACGATTCATTTTCAAGTGGGTCACCTCTATTTACTCATATGGAAGATACATATCGCTATTAACCAAATAGACCAAAAGCACACTATACATGATTATTATAGTCTCTGTTGAATGTCGTTTCTACAAAAGAGAACCATAACGAGTACGGAGGCTGTTAATCCGCTGAATTGTTCTAATGTGTCTTGTTCCAAGTAAACGGATTTTATTTCAATGCCTGACGATTGTTGATCATGTGGTGTTGCCGGCAATTTTATATTTTACAAAACGTGAATTCTCATCTGGAGCATAAATGGGTTAAACTTACCGGGTACAAGAACTCAATAATCATAAAGCAGCTTAGTATTAATTCGGTTTGAAAAAAAGTCGAGTCTGTGCTACTATCAGAAAAATAAAAATATAGCGAAGAAGAGAAGGCTATGCAATAGCGTTTATGTCCAGAGAGCGGAGGGATTGCTGAAACCTCCGTCATAATGCATGTATAGTGTCGTCTCGGAGCTGTTGACCGAACGCGGAAGGCGTGATTGCACGCCCGCAAGTAGGATCAACCGGCCTGGCATCCGTTAACATGCTGCAGGTATAGCATCGGCTTTACCTCATGAGACTGCAATTGCGAGATTGCAGTAAACCTGGGTGGTACCGCGAACATTCCCCTTTCGTCCCAAGGCTTCAAGCAGTAGCTTCGAGCCTTGGGAAGGAAGGGGTTATTTAATACCAACAGGCGATGAAGAGAAAGCCGGCAAGGGCGGTTATGCCCAGAGAGCAGAGGAAACGCTGAAACCTTTGCCTTAACCCTTTGTATGGTGTCGTCTCGGAGCTGTTAACCGAAAGCGCGGCTGGTCTCTTTCCATACCCGCAAGTAGGCTTAACCGAAATGGTGCTCGTTAACGCGCCGCAGGTAAGGCATCGGCCTTACCTCATGAGGCTGCATTCGCGAGGGTAGCAGCGAACTTGGGTGGTACCGCGAAAAAATCCCCTTTCGTCCCTGTGTGAGCTGACCGCTGTCAGTTTGCTCAGGAGGAGAGGGGGTTTTATTTTGCAAAGGAGGCTGCCCAATGGAACAGCAATTAGGAATGAAGAATGAAACAACGACGCCATCAGAGGAATATATCACCGGTTCGGAGGTGCTTTTGCGCGGCTTGCTGCAGGAAGGCGTAGAGTGCGTATTCGGTTATCCTGGAGGAAATGTGCTCTATATCTATGACGCGATGGTACATCAGCCGGATTTCAAGCATATCTTGACCCGGCACGAACAAGGCGCGATCCACGCGGCGGACGGCTATGCTAGGTCGACGGGGAAGGTTGGGGTATGCATCGCGACATCCGGTCCAGGAGCAACAAATCTGGTGACCGGGATTGCAACCGCCTATATGGATTCGGTGCCGCTGGTGATCATAACGGGGAACGTATCTACGAATTTCATGGGCACGGATGCTTTTCAGGAAGCGGACATTATTAGCATCACGATGCCGATTACGAAGCACAGCTACATGGTTCGCGATGTACAAGACCTTCCTCGCATCATCCATGAAGCGTTTTACATTGCAAATACGGGCCGCAAAGGCCCTGTCTTGATCGATATTCCAAAAGACGTGACCAACCAGCGGATGGCGTATCGACCAGCGGACACGGTTCAGTTGCGCGGATACCATGGAGCCCCGGAACCGAATCCGGCAGAAATGGATGCGCTGCTTGAGGCGATTGCAGAAGCGCGCAAGCCGGTTATTATCGCGGGCGGCGGCGTTGTCTATGCGAACTCCTCGCAGGAATTGATCAAATTCGTCCACACTACCCGGATTCCGGTCGCGACGACCCTGCTTGGCCTCGGCGGGTTTCCGAGCGATGACGAGTTGTGGCTGGGCATGCTCGGACATCATGGCGTATATGCTGCGAACATGGCGGTGCAGAATGCGGATCTCATTATTTCGATCGGCTCGCGTTTCGATGATCGGGTCACGATGAGACTGGACGGATTTGCGCCCCAGGCCAAACGTATCGCCCATATCGATATCGATCCGGCGGAAATCGGCAAGAACGTCAAGACAGATCTCGCGTGCATCGGCGATATTAAAAACGTGCTGGCTTATGCGAACACGAAAGCGCAAGCAGCCCAGACGGTCACCTGGCTTGAGCAGCTTCAAGAGTATAAGGTGCAGCATCCGCTTCGGTATACCGATTCGGATACCGTCATTAAACCGCAATATGTGCTCGAAATGATTAGCGAGACGACGCAAGGAGAGGCAATCATCACCACCGATGTAGGCCAGCACCAAATGTGGACCGCTCAGTTTTACCGCTTCAAGCATCCTCGCTCGCTCATCACGTCGGGCGGACTTGGCACGATGGGCTTTGGCTTTCCGGCAGCGATCGGCGCTCAAGTCGGAAATCCAGATCGTCTCGTCGTCTCGATCAACGGCGACGGGGGCATGCAGATGTGCGCGCAGGAGATGGCGATTTGCGCGATTCATCAGATTCCGGTCAAGATCGTGGTCTTGAACAACCAGGTGCTCGGCATGGTTAAGCAGCAGCAGGAATTGATGTACGAACGACGCTACAGCCAGATTGATCTTTCGGGCAGTCCGGACTTCGTCAAGCTTGCCGAAGCATACGGAGTCAAGGGATTAAGGGCAACGAACAAGGCTGAAGCCACCAAGGTCTGGCTTGAGGCGCTGCAGACGCCAGGACCTGTGCTCGTCGAGTTCGTCATCCCAACCAATGAGAACGTGTACCCGATGGTGCTTGCCGGCACGCCGCTGGACCAAATGATTCTAGGGTACGACGAATAATTGCGCTGAAGAGAGTCGTTACGCCTCCGGACCGCTCCCGCGGTGCTCAGGCATGGAACGTGGTGGGGATAAGTTAACGGGGATGATAGCTCGGAAACATACGGCAGCCGGCAAGGTGATCGGCTGCTGTTTACGTTGAAGTAACGCGGAGGAGAGCGAAGTAGCGATACGTTTGGTGAACTTGAGGGAAAACCTAGGGGCGTAAAAGAGTTTGGACAGTTCAACTATACGAATACACCTCTGAAGGAAATACAAAGCGGACAAGAAATGGTAATAGAAAAGAGGGGCAGAGAACCCTCTTTTTTCATCGTTGTAAACTAGTGGGCATTTGCCCATTTTGCTTACCTGTAACTAGGCAGTTGCATAGGATAAATGGTCAATAAGAAAATCACTAGAAGGAGTATAAGTATGTACCCTAATTCAGGTTATCAGCATCCATGGCAGTATCCAATGCAATGCTATTGGTATAACAATTGGAACCCCCACTATTTCAATTGGAACAATCGAAACCATAATCCATTTGGAAACATTACACTACAGGATTATGGAACAAGACCATTTGTTGTGAATATTGACCAAGCAACCAAACAAAACCATAACTACCGTACTGCTATTTGGACAGGCAAGTATTTTCAAGTAACTTTGATGAGTATTAATGTTGGTGAAGACATAGGTTTGGAAGTTCATCCGACAACTGACCAATTCATACGGATTGAAGAAGGTCAGGGACTTGTTCAAATGGGTGACCGCAGAGAAAACTTAGATTTTCAAGTGATGGCGTACGATGACTATGCAATTATGATACCTGCAGGAAAATGGCACAATATAACTAATACAGGTAATCGCCCTCTTAAAGTTTATGTTATCTATGCGCCGCCTGAGCATCCATATGGCACAGTTCATGAAACGAAAGCAATCGCTCATGGAACGACGTAAGTAAACATAGCTTTTGGAGTATGAAATAAAAACGTTAGATTCGTTACTGGAACGTCGCTTTTCTAACCGCTCGTTAGGGCGGTTATTTACGTTCGGCAAGCATTTTTGAAATATTTCAGACGTGGATTACACCCTTAAAGTCTTCTCTATGCCTAATTTGCAAACGACCAGGCACCGCATGCTTTTATTCGTTGTTCTTAGTTTTAGCGTCCGTCCCAGATTTATCATGGGAGGTTACATTCATCAAGGTGCTCATGATTCGTCTATTCACGTTCAGCGTAACGCTCAACTCTTATGGGAAGACGTCTAGCAATGTAGTCCAGACGGAATCGGATATGGACGCTTTACTTACGAAATGGCTTGCAAAATATGAACGATCTTCCTTTCCATATCGGAGTCGTCAATCATCTTCAGATATTCAGGTTTGAGCAATTGATACTGCTTCATGTAGTAGAAATCCATAATCGCTCGTTTCACAGTGATATCATACTGAATCGAAAAAGATGGCTCGATAAAGCGTCGCAGAACAGCGTCATCTTGAACCATAAACAACACGGCATTCAATCTGTTGAAAATCTGTTGCTCCATACCGGATTCAAAAAAAGTTTGTAAGCTTTTATTCCGATTTTGCAGGGCAACGGACAGATTCTCAAAATGCTGTGGATAAAATTCCTTCAGATCTTGCAAGAACAAATCAGAGATATACGCGGCACACATTAAAGATTGTAAAAATGTTAATTGAAAACGATCCAAAAAAGAGACGGAATCGTCTTTCACAACGGTGTCAGCCTTCTTCGAATAATCAATGTAATAATCCACGACTTGTTCGATGATGTCGTCTTTGGAGGAAAAATGCTTATAGAGTGTCACTTTGCTGATATCCATATATTTTGCGAGATCGTCGACTTTCAGTTGGCTGAATTTTGTTTTTCTTATAATGGGTTTTATTTTTTCCACATAGGTATCTACACTCACAGCTTTTCTCACGGATAAGTACCTCCCTTTGATGCCTATAAAACACATTATAACAAATTTGCTGACCTTTATGTATGAAATTAATTAAATGAACTAAATTAATTAATTTTGTTTACTTAATAAATTTACTGATGTATAATCGCTCCTGTACCTAATCATCCGATTACGGATTATACAAAGGGAGGACGATTTAAATGGAACCATTCAGTAAGGGCAAATTCTCTGACAAAAAGGTCGTGATCACGGGAGGCAGCAGCGGAATCGGCCTTGCGACGGCGAAGCTGCTAGTGGATGAAGGCGCACACGTTCTGATTACTGGACGTACTCAGGCGACGCTGGATACGGCTCGTGAACAACTCGGAAGCCACGCGATCGCGGTCTTAAGCGATGCCGCCTCATTGAAGGATATCGCCGCATTAGCCGATCGAGTGAAGGCTGAATTTGGAACAATAGATGCCCTGTTCGTTAACGCTGGTGTCACGGGGTTTGTCCCTTTCGAGACAATGACCGAAGAAAAGTACGACGAGATACTTACAATCAATGCCAAAGGGCCGTACTTTACCGTACAGAAACTCGCTCCGTTGCTGGGCTCAGGTAGCGGGGTAGTCCTTACCACCTCAATCGTGAACGTAGTGGGTCTCCCAATGCTCAGTGCTTACGCAGCTAGTAAGGCAGCGCTGCGCTCCATGACTCGAGGTCTGGCGCGCGAGTTATTACCTCGAAATATTCGCGTCAACGCAGTCAGTCCCGGCGTTATTGACACAGGCATCATGGAAAAGTCTATGCCGGAAGAAGCTGCCGAGCAGACAAAGGCACAGATGAGACAGCAGATCCCAATGCTGCGATTAGGCGATCCAGTTGAGGTAGCCAAGGCTGTTGCATTCCTAGCATTTGAGGCCACCTATACCACCGGGGCTGAGTTCCCTGTCGATGGAGGCGGCTCCCAGATATAAGCTCCTCAGTTCGAGCACACCTGACTATTAAAGCGAGGGCAGGGGGCATAGGTTCCCCTCATGACCCCCTTGCCTTCTAGTGAACTTTATAGTTTAGGATTTCTTTGTTTTCCTTGGAAGACCGTTCGAAATCACAGAGAACGCGATTTTATCAGAGCAAAATGGAGGGGAGATCACAATGGAGAATACCATGCGGACAATCCGGTTCCACGAATACGGAGAACCAACGGATGTCTTGTGCTTAGATGAGGTGGCGATCCCAGAGCCAGGGCCGGGACGCATTCGCGTGAGAGTACGCGCTTGCGGCTTAAATCCGGTTGACTGGGTGACGTGTCAAGGCCATTTTGCCGCTCAATTGCCCTTGCCTCGCGGAATCGGGCTGGACGTGGCTGGTATTGTAGACGCAATCGGAGAGGGCGTAACCGATGTTGCCATCGGCGATTCCGTTCTGGGTGCCGCAGATTTCATGAATGGATCGAGCGCCGGTGCGTCGGATCAAGCGATTATGTACTACTGGTTCCGCATGCCGGCCGGACTCGACTTTGTTCAAGCTGCAGCGTTGCCAATGGCAGTCGAAACGGCTTACCGTGGCATTGATACTCTTGGGGTGAAATCGGGTCAGACCGTACTCGTGCACGGAGCCGGCACCACGGTAGGGTTCGCTGCCGTTCAAATTGCCCTCATGCGCGGTGCCAGTGTGATCGCAACCGCTGGGCCCACCTACGCCGACAAGCTCCACGCAATGGGGGCGTTGGTGACCTCGTACGGTGATGGAATGGTCGAACGAGTGACCGAACTGGCAAAGCAGCCGATTGATCTTGCCCTGGATGCTGCACCAATCAGCGGTTCATTGAAAGATCTGGTCCAAATCGTCAACGGGCATCCCCAGCATGTCCTAACCGTCAGCGATTTCGCCGCAGCCGTTGAACTTGGCGTTCGCACCAGCTATGGAGAACTACATACCGCACGGTATGACGTTGTCGGCGACTTTGCCGGGTACGCAGCGGACGGCAAGTTCACGATTCCGGTCGCGAAGACTTTCGAACTCGACGAATGGCGTTCAGCTGTCGAAATCAGCCAGAGCGGAGGCGCCCATGGCAAACTGATCCTCCTGCCCGACTCCGACTGATGAGCACATATAACCGATGAAATTCTGAATGAAGGAGGACATGCATTGAGTAAGAACCAACGAGAACATATTGCACTGATTACAGGCGCAAGTAACGGGATCGGGTTGGCATTGACCCGGAAAATGCTGTCGGAGAACTGGCAGGTGGTTACTTTGAACCGGTCGGATTTTCCAGCAGACGATAAATTCCTACAAAATCATCTCAAGGAAGGACGCCTCCGAGCTTATAAAGTGAAGGATCTCACCGATTATGGCAGCTTGAGACACGCTTTGGACGAAATAAAAAGCAAGGAACAACGGATCGATATTTTGTTTAACAACGCCGGAGGAGGCTTAAGTGAGCTGCGCTATTCGAAACAAGGCCGCGAATTGCATTATGAATTGTTGACGGTTGTTCCTTTTATTACTCTGATGGAATTGAAGGAGCTGTTGAAGAACGGCCGCTTAAAAACGGTGATTAACACTTCGTCGCAGGTGTTTAGATTTACGAAGGAGTTTTCGATCGAAAAATTGGAGCGTCCCAAAACTTTCCGCAAAATGTATGGACCCTATGCGACATCAAAGCTGGCTCTTTCGTTGTGGACCCAAGCCGTCGCACCGCAGCTTGCAAAGGAGGGCATCAAGCTCCGCAGCGTTGACCCGGGCATAAACAACACGCTAAGAAAAGGAAAAGATTCAGGACTGACCGCAGGGTTTGAACGGTTTATGAAGTTTTTTTCCTCTCCGCCTACTCATGGAGCCAATCTATTATATGAGGGAGCCCTAGGCAAACACAGCAATGAGACCGGCGTGTTTCTGTTCAAAGATCGGATTACGGACGTGAAATTTACAGAACATGCACAACGAGTGCTAGAAAAAATCACCTATATATATAGCCATGAATTTCTTGGCGGGAGTTTTCAAGTTAATGGCTGAGTTCCAAAAGATTGTTGCTTACAAGGCCATCTACTTCGTAGTCACATCGTGGAAGAAGTGGAAGAAGGCTTTGAATCGATCGAAATAAGCGTTCACGTTTTGGGTATCATACGGAGCAGTCATTATATTTATAAGCTCAGTCAGTTTTTACTGGTTGAGCTTTTCGTTATGTGCCCAACTGCCTGCCAGCGTACCAATTATTTTCTTTACTTACGAGAGGATCGAGGCGTATAATTCGTTCAGACATCGGAGTGAGAAGAGGAGAATTGATTATGAACAATGGGTTGGTCAACGCTATTATCGCGTATATCATGTGGGGGGTCCTCCCGCTTTATTGGAAGTTGTTTGACGAAGTACCTGCAGGAGAAATTCTATCACATCGGGTTGTCTGGTCGTTTGTCTTCATGGGGATTCTCGTCGCCGTCCAGCGCCGCTGGGGTGACATGAAGCGGATTGCGGCTAGTCGCTCGCTCCTGCTGTCGCTCGCCGCCAGCGGACTGCTGATCGCAGCTAATTGGCTCATCTTCATCTGGGCGGTCAACAATGGCCATGTCGTCGAGACAAGTCTCGGCTATTATTTGAACCCGTTGCTGAACGTGCTGCTAGCGGTCGTCTTCCTTCGTGAGAAGCCAAACCGCGGCCAATGGCTCGCGATTGCCATCGCTGGCGCTGCGGTGCTTATCATCGCCATCGACTACGGGCGGTTCCCGTGGATCGCGATCTCGCTAGCCGTGTCGTTTGGCTTGTACGGCCTCGCGAAGAAGAAGATCGTACAAGACGCTTCTGTAGGCTTGCTGTCGGAGACGGCTGTAGTCCTGCCCCTCGCGCTCGGCTACTGGATCTATTTGGCCGCCGCGGGAAAGACGACGGCATGGACGCTGCCTCCGTCCATGTTCGTCGAACTGCTTCTTTCCGGCGTAGTAACGGCGCTGCCGCTGCTCTTCTTTGCTCGGGCGGCTGCCCGGATGACGCTGTCTACGCTCGGCTTCGTACAATACATCGGCCCGACGATCATGCTGCTACTGAGCGTATTCGTGTTCAAGGAATCGGTCTCGCCGGTTCTGCTCGTCGGCTTCGCGCTCATCTGGACAGCGCTCGTCGTATACGCTACGGCATCGGTTCGCAGCACGAAACTCGCGAAGGTGAGCTGACTTCAAAGGCGCCCCGGTACCGTCATAACAGCCATTTCCGTCCGATGGGGCGGAGATGGCCGTTTTCCGTTTGTGGTGTTATCTGGCATACCTGAGCACGTTGCTGAACAAACGGGTACGATAGTTCAATAAGGAAGTCTACAACAGAAACACTGAAGGAGCTGTCATAAAGCAGCTCCTTTTTACAAGCTCACAAAATAAGTTGTTTGGTACATATGTCCTGCCTGGTGATAAGCTAACGGGCAGATTAGTGGAACAAAGAGGAGGAAGGCTGATTAAGGGAACATTGTAATTTAAGAATTACGCGACCACGGCCAACCTTAGTAAAAACTATAATTTATATAGATTAAGAAAAGGGTTGGTTTAAAGCCGATAAAAGAAGAAACAAGTGGAATCGGTATATTTTATCCAGAAAAAACACCAACGCAAAGAATAGGAGTTCAGCCTGATATTCGTCTTGATCCAACCCTTCGAATTTTTAAAACCCGTTTGACTTCATCATCAACGGGTTTTTGCTTTTGCTATTAGTAATAGAACGTATATATATAATTATTAATTAAAATCACTACAGCTGTGAGTGAGAACAATTATTTTTTTTATACCAGTTCTACACCAAACCAGATCCGACGAGTACAGCTATCGGGGGGACAAGAACATAGTCTGATTACTGATTAGATAAGCATTTAACTACTTTCTTGGCTCTAATCTTGAAACGACTAGACAGAAGGTGCAGCGGAGGGACGGGTCAAGTACTTCTTCTATGGGACTATCTATTGAAAAATCACCCGTAATGACGTTGCATGCATATATCTGCAGTTTTCGAGAAGCGATGTATTCGGGTTTTTTGGGGTATTCCGAACAGGATTATATATATTTTTTCCTCAGCCCATTTACCTAAACTACAAAAAACCACACCACATTGTTGCGTCCAACAATTGGGGTGCAGTTCATTTGCGTTCTGCTTTTTTGTTAAGGATGGATATGATCCGAAAAATCAACTTAGTGAGCAGAGTCTTTTATCAAATATTCCATGTTTAGCATACCCTTTAATTCGGTGACTGCACCGCCGAATGCCGTGATGCCATGCTGGACAATACAAACACGGCAATGATGGCGATGAGTACGCCGAGTACCCCGAACCAGGTAATGGATGCCAAAGAAACACGGTTAACGATCAGCCCTCCGATTCCTGCACCGACAGCCATGGCAAGCTGCATCATGGAACTGTTCAAGCTCAGCATGACACCCGAGGATTCAGGAACAAGCTTGACCAGGTTAAATTGCTGCGCCGGAGCGGATGACCAGGCGGCAAAAGACCATAGGATCAAAATGGCGAAAACGGCAATGACCGACTGTCCGACTAAGGATAGCAAAATCAACGAAATGACGTGAAGCACCATACCTGAAACGAGCGTGAATATAATGCCTCGTTTATCCGCGCTGTATCCGCCGACTTTCGAGCCCATCAAACTGGCAATGCCGAACACGAACAGAGCTGCGCTAATCAATGACTCATTTAAATGAGTCACCTCTAGCAGAAAAGGGGAGATGTAAGTATAGGCAAGGGAATATCCGCCCAACCAGAAAAAAGTAATCGCTAAAGCAACCAAAACCTGTGGTTTTTTTAACAAAGCAAATTGATTGATCAAAGGGACAGGTTTGTCGCCCTGCATACGTGGAAAAACCGCAGCAATGACAAGCATGGCAATGACCCCGACAATTGCGATGGTCAGAAATACCGCTTTCCAGCCAAAAGCCGAGGCTACCATTCTGCCGAGTGGGACGCCGATGATGAGCGATGCGGTAATGCCCATGGTGACATTGGCGATGGCGCTGGCTTGCTTGCCTGGCGGAGCGATTTTGGCGGCGATACTGAGCGCGTTAACGGTGACCACCCCGGCGCCTAACGCCGTAATGATTCTGGCGGCTATGAAGAGACCTAAGCCGGACAATATAAATGTCAGCAGATTTGCGACAATAAAGAGGCCCAGCGAATAAAGTAGGAGCTTACGCCGGTCCATTTTGGCCGTCAGCGCCATTAAAATAGGCGTGCCGACCGCATAGGCCAGGGAATAGACTGTAATGAGCTGGCCTGCTGCCGCAACGCTTGTTCCCATCGTCTCTGCGATCCGGTCCAATATCCCGGAAATGATGTAATTGGATGTTCCAACTAAAAAGCTGACCAAGGCTAGAACGTAAACTTTCCATGTGCTCTTCATAATTCACTCTCCTGATGTGTTTAAATAACTATGTTTTCAAAGATATCGAAATATAAATCGAAATTTATGCGTATATCAGCATATACTCATATATTGGTTAATTGTAATCATCAAATCAAAGAAGCCCCCAGCTTGTTGACTGGCTCCTCTGCTGCTTCTGCTAATTCATAGCATTATTCAGATTGAATGCGATCGGAAGCAGCCTCTGCTTCAGCTCCGGCGAGTCGATAACGAGAAACCGCCACGGCTGCAGGTTAGCGGCTGAAGGGGCGAGTGTGGCTTGCCGCAATTTTTCGGTCAATTCCTCCCGCGAAATCTTGGTCTCGGGATCATAGCTACGAACCGACCGACGTTCTTGGATAACATCAAAAAAAGTTGGTGCTCCATCGTTAGTGACGGTTGTGAAACCGACATGGTTCTCTCCTCCTTTTGGAAAAGTGGTATTCTGCATTTTGTTTCAATACAACATTAGTTGTTTGAACAACACTTGTTGTATTTATATGTTATGATAACAACCGAATGATACGCAATCATCAATAACCATAAACCGTTGTATAGACAACACCATCTCTATAATGTCGTTTTATTAGGGGGGATTTTAACTATGACAATTAAAAAGAATGATGCTGATCCTCGTGTGATACGTACACGGCGACTCCTTCAAGACGCGTTTGCTTCATTAATTCAAGAAAAAGACTTTGAATCGATAACCGTTAGGGATATTGCAGAGCGGGCTACTGTTAACAGAGCGACTTTTTATGCGCACTTTGTAGATAAATTCGAAATTCTAGAGGCCAGACTAATGGAATCCTTTATGACAATCATAAATCGTAGAATAAGCGGTCACGAAGTATTAAATGAAGAAACCATTCAGAGTATTTTTCTGGGTGTATGCGATTTTCACAAGAGTCTAAGCACTATGTGCAAAAGAAGGTATACATCGCTTGGAGCTGTATTCGAAATTCAAATAAAGGAAAAAATTCAAACGATACTTCTTTCCTTTATAGACAAAGACAAGATGCTATCGAGTCCAAACGCGCAATTCTTAATAAATACAGCTTCTATCATGTTAAGTTGGGGGATGTATGGAGCGGCTTACGTTTGGAACAATGAGGGGCGTCTAATAAGTGCGGAATCATTCGTTAAACAGACTATGCCCTTAGTGATGAACGGAGCCAAAGAACTGCTCGGATAGGTCCTGTAGGTCTACATCGGCAGCCTGTTAACCTAACGTGCAGGAAGTGCGAGGAGGATGTGGAATAAATATACAAACGTTACTGCATAAGGAGGTCGTCATATGCCATTTCCAACGCATATCGTAGCCACAGGCGGATTTGTAGAAGATGGGCAAGGAAATATACTTTTAGTAAAAACTCGTGACGGTGGTTGGGTTTACCCTGGTGGACAAGTGGAAGTTGGAGAAAATCTGATAGATGGTTTGATTCGTGAAATCAAAGAGGAAAGCGGAATTGATGTTTCTGTTGGCAGTTTAGTTGGTGTCTATTCGAATACAGGGATACAGAAATGGTATGACGACGTGACTGATGTTCCTACGCAAGTTGGATTTGATTTCGTATGTCAGCCTATTGGTGGGGAATTATTATCTTTCTCTGAAGAAACAACCGACAGCCGTTGGGTAGCGAAGGATAGAGTTCTCGATTTGATTACACAGCCAAGTGTTCGCTTTCGCTATCAGGCTTATTTGGAGTTTAACGGAACTGTAAACTACGCGGACTACGTAAATAAGCCCGAGTTTACAATCAAACATCAAACATATATTTCGAAGTAGATTGTTTCTCGTTGCTGAACAAACGGGCAGAATACCGTTAACGAACAGAAGTTGCCTGCGTCTAATAGCTGGTTGGAGAAAGATGAAAGGAGTTGAATGTAAAAGATGCCAGCATCATTTTCACATAAGCCCGAAGGATACGAATGTCCATTTTGTCGTGTTTGGGGTATCGAGCGACCTAATCAGGGAACAAAACAAAAGGAAATCATCTATCAGAATGAAAAGGTAACGGCATTTATAGCGAGCAAATGGTGGCCAAACAATAAAGGACATGTTCTTGTTGTTCCTAATCAACATTTCGAGAACATCTTTGAACTACCTGCGGATTACGCTGTTGAAATTCACCGCGCGGCTCAGCTTACCGCGTTTGCAATGAAAAGTACATATGGATGTGATGGGATTTCTACGCGGCAACATAATGAGCCTGCTGGCAATCAAGACGTGTGGCATTATCATCTCCATGTTTACCCTAGATATGTGAATGATCAACTTTATCTGACAAAGGGTTCTCAGACCGATCCAGATGAACGCTCTTTCTATGCTGATAAGTTGCGTTCTTGGATAAAAGAAAACATTTAAGGTCTAGGAGGAGCGAATGATAACCATAGTAGGAGATAAACCTGAGATTACGTGGGCCCTTACTAAACGGGAAACGTTAGTTCAATAGAAGACAAGAGAAGGAGCCGTTTACGAGATTGGCTGCCTTTGTTAATGTCGAACGACAAGAACATATAGACATTGAAAGCCGCATAATTTGCGGTCTTTTTGTTTTAAGTATTTCTAGCTCAATGACAAGAACTTATATATTTTACCGAATAGATGATTATCTAAGGTCAGGTGCGATCGCACCTTATTAAGCTAACGGGCAGTTTAGAACAATATTACAGAGGAGGACATAATGAAAAAGCAATATGTGTTGATATTGATTATGATTTTAACTTTGGTCGGATGCAATAATAAATCAATTTCGCTAACTGGGGAGAGTGATAGTTGGAGTGGCGAATACACAGCAAACATTAATGGAGATAAGGAAAGTGGAAATTTCATTTTTGGTTATAAAAATGCAACTGGCAAAGAACTTAATAATTTAGAAATTACCATTAATGATGGAGAACGCGTCCTTAAAGAGGGGAACCACAGAGGAGCAATAATAGAAATGCCTTCTAGTTGTTCAGGCTGTGCAGTAACGAACGAAACTATGCCTATTAAAGTAGAAATTAAATGGGATGACAAAGAAGAAACTTTTCACTTAAAAACAAAAGACCGATAGAGAAATCAAAGGAGCCTTTATAGTCATATTTATCCTTGGGACGAATCGAAGAGATTGAAGTCGGAGACTATGACGAGAACTTGGACCGATTGCCGAAATGGACAAGAACAAGAAAATGTTCCGATTACCGATTAGATTAGCAATCTGTAAGAAACAATCCGAACGGAAATGTACTATATTGTAGTTTATGTAGGCCCCTCTAAAGTCTAAAAGAATAAACGACAGACGCACACAAAGGAGTGAAGTTATGAAATTATTGCTCACATCTGCAGGCATTAATAACAAAAGCATACACGACTCGCTAGTTGATATGCTGGGTAAGCCGATCGCAGACTCCAACGCCCTCTGCATCCCCACCGCGATGTACGGACACCCCTGGGTAGGCCCCGGCGTCAAAGCCTGGCAGTTCATCAGCGGGAATTCCGAGAATCCCATGGTCGACCTGGGCTGGAAGTCCGTCGGCGTGCTGGAGCTCACAGCGCTGCCAAGCATCGACAAAAACCGCTGGGTGCCGCTAGTCCAGGAGACGGACGTCCTGTTGGTTGCGGGCGGCGACGCCCTCTACCTGTGCCACTGGATGCGGCAGTCCGGACTGGCAGACCTCTTGCCGTCTCTGCAGGCGGTTTATGTGGGACTGAGCGCCGGGAGTATGGTGATGGCACCTAACATCGGGGAATTCTTCGTTGGCTGGACTCCACCCACCGGTAGCGATGAAACGCTGAATCTGGTTGATTTTGCAATATTTCCGCATCTTGACCACGAGATGCTGCCGAGAAACACCATGGCTGATGCAGAGAGATGGGCCGCTGGGATGCAAGGGCAGACGTATGCGATTGATGATCAGACCGCCATCAAAGTGATCGACGGAGCGGTCGAAGTTGTCTCCGAAGGGAATTGGAAACATTTTTCGCCCTGATATACTCCGCTGTGGAGCTAATGGGAAACACTAGTTCAAATCAGAAAGATTAAAACCTTCTATTAGAAGCAAACTAGATTTAATAGTTCTAATAGGAGGTTTTGTTATGATTTTAAGTGAGTTATGGCGATTGTATGAGAATGATAAACGTATCCAAGGATTTAGTCCGAAAACATGGAAAGCACACGCCCTCCAGCATAAATGCTGATGAAGGAACTCGGTGACCTGGATATAACCGAGATAACTTTGACTCTGCAGAAGGAGCACTTAGCGAAGCAATCTAATCGGTTGAAGCCAGTCGGATTCGGTTTATTCGTTCCCTCAGTTTATAATCGATGAAGATGTATTTCACTTAAAGATCGATTTCAATCACTGAGGGAAAGGGCGCTACTAAGTTTCTCTACAGTACGGGCTGCCGGGTTGGAGAAGTAGAAAAGATAAATATCGAGAATCTTAACTGGGAAAACTGCTCCGCAATTGTTAATGGCAAGGGTTAAAGCAGAGAGAGGTTTATTTCACGACAGAGTGCAAAGTGTACTTAAGAAGTATCTGGCCAGCCGTGAAGACAACTGTAGAGCCTTATTCGTAACCGATACACATCCGAGTAGACGAATGACCATTCCAATTTTCGAGCTTAGCGCTTATAAGTACTACAAAATCAGGTTAATTAAGCTAACGGGCAGTTTAGTAGAATATCAAACTAAGAATTTTTTCTGGATTAGTAAAATACTCCATTTGTGATTAGCAATCCATAAGAAACAACCAAGCTGAAATGTCCTATAATGTAGTTAATGTAGAGATCCCTATGAACAAAGGAGAACTGAAAATGAGAAAGCTTGTTCTATTTTTGCACGCATCGCTTGACGGTTTTGTAGAAGGTCCGAACGGTGAAATGGACATTGGCTGGGTTTCCTACGATGCTGATTTGGAGAAACACGCAAAAGAAATTCTGAGTACTGCCGACACTGTTATTTGGGGACGTGGGACTTATCAGATGATGCACAGCTACTGGCCATCTGTGCCTTCGAACCCATCAGCTTCGGAGCATGAACGGAATCATGCCGAGTGGATCGAAAAGACAGCCAAAATCATTTTTTCCACGACGCTGGAGAAAGTCGAATGGAACAATTCCAGACTGGTGAAAGAAGATGTCGAGGAAGAGATCAAGAACCTCAAACAGCAACCAGGCAAGGATATGGTCATCCTCGGTAGTCCTAGGTTCGCACACTACCTTATGCACCTTGGTTTAATAGATGAGTATAAAATTACGGTTTCTCCCGTCCTGATCGGCAGCGGGTTGCCGTTATTCCAAGGTATCAAGGAGAAGAGCAATCTTAAACTTATCGAAAACAAGACATTTGATTCTGGAGCCATAGGCCTCGTTTACCAGACAATTAGATGACCTTGTCTCCAGAAGTAGATTATGCTAACGGGACACGTAGCTCAATGAAGACATTTGAAGGCAGCCGACCCAAAAGCCGGCTGCCTTTTTCGATATCCATTGCCACAGCAGTGGTAAATAGGCGCACTAATGTATAATAAAAAGACTTCAAGGATTCGGCCCGCAAATATAAAGATATCAAATCCATCCACGAATCATTCCTTTGGATCCATGGACAACCGGCGAAGTATCGGAAATAATGGGAGAAGCGGGGTCCAATCAACCGGGAGAGGTGGAAAAGGATGAAACTAAAATTGATCAAGGCATTGTGGGGCATGGAGGGTACGGGCACATTGGAAGAACAGATAGCGCGCATCGCTTCCGTCGGCTACGATGGCGTTGAGGCTCCCCTGCCGGCACCTGAAGACGAACAGCGGTTTAAGGAACTCCTCGCAAGCCATGGGCTTGATTACGTGGGGATGATTTTTACCGAAGGGCCAGACCACTATGCTTCTTTCGAAGCACAATTGGAACGGGCGAAGTCATTTGAACCAATCCATGTCACTGCCCATTCCCTGAAGGACTATCTTACTCTTGAAGAGCAGATCGATTATTTCCGGCGAGCCGTACAGCTTGAGCAGCAGATGGGAGTCCAGGTAGGCCATGAAACCCACCGGGGAAGAGCATTATTTAATCCTTGGGATACGGGGAAAGTGCTGAATGCTGTCCCAGGGCTCGGGCTGACGGCCGACTTTAGCCACTGGTGCTGCGTTACCGAATCCACGTTGGAACATCTGGAGAGCGAATTGGATCTGGCGATCGCCCGCAGCGTACATATCCATGGGCGTGTCGGGTATGCGCAAGGACCGCAGGTCCCGGACCCGCGGGCACCCGAGTACGCGCATGAAGTCGCGCGGCATTTTGACTGGTGGCAGCGAATCGCCGAAGCGAGACAGCTTGCTGATGCTACAGAGTTGACCTTTACTCCGGAATACGGTCCCCCGGGATATCTTCATACGCTGCCTTTTACCAATCAGCCGGTTACGGATTTGTGGCAGGTATGCAACTGGATGGTAGAACAATACCGCGAGAACTTCGAACGAATCCATTCCGTGAAAGCCACCTGACAGACATTAGACATGACTGCACTAAAGAAAAAAATGCAAGGCTGCCGCATTGCTTCCAAAGCATGCGGCAGCCTCTTCATATTTGCTGGCGTGGAGGCGGATATTTTCGATAGAGCTTTGATCAGCTGTTCAATGGCGTTAAATCATGGTCCCACAGGGTGGAAGTAAGTAAGGCGAATATCAAACAGGAAGGATTTCTATATAACGTATCAGTTTTGTGTAAGTAAGAATCGGAATAATATCCTTAGACGTTCAAAGATTCTCTCTCCAGAAATCCAATTCGGAGAAGAGACAGCCCAATTTAGGGGTTCATTATTGACTTTGTCTCACTAAATTGGAGTCAAGAGGATCCTTTAAGAGTTACATTTCTATTAAACTATATCCAGAAATTAATAAGGATATTGTGGACAGTGGGACTGGCTGCTTATAGAGGACAGTCAATCTTACTCTTGATTTTATCAAGCATATAGCTATAATTATGTTTAAGTGATTAAACGAATGAACGGAAAGGGCCGATCGAATGAACCAGCGAACCGAGCAAGTTCTTCAACAATTCAAAGAGTCCATCCCGCTGTTGGATGTGCTGACCGATGAAAACCGTCAAGCTATAATTATGGTGCTGGCACAGAACAAATCGGGACTAAATGTAAATGCGATATCAGGTCATATCAATTTATCTAGACCGGCGGTCTCCCATCATCTGAAGGTGCTGAAACAGTCTGGTTTTATTCAATCCGAGAAAAAGGGCGTAGAAAATTATTATGTATTGACTGTCCGCAAACCACTCGAACAACTCAAAACCTTGATTACTGCCATTGAAGCAGAGTGCACTTGGCCTCAGTGATTCCCGAAAGACTTACGTGGAATACTGTAGAGCAGATCATTTTTGTCATATTGATCCATTTGTTTAAACCAATAATCATAATAGGAGTGATATTACATGAAGGCTATAACCATTGAGAAATACGGGAAAAATGTTCCCTTAGTTATGACAGAACAACCAGTGCCTCATGTCGGAGAACATGATGTGTTAGTGGAAATTCATGCAGCAAGCTTAAATCCTATCGACTATAAAATTAAGGAAGGGAAAGTAAAACTCCTGTTGAGTTACAAGTTCCCTCTAATTTTAGGCAATGATTTCTCCGGCGTTATAGTTAAGGTTGGCGAACGGGTGAGTGCATTTAAGCCTGGTGATGAAGTTTATGGCAGACCACGCAAGAGCCGTATCGGCACATTGGCGGAATACATTGCTGTACATGAGGATGATATATGGTTAAAGCCGCAGAATTTAAACTTTGAAGAGGCTGCATCTATTCCACTGGTCGGACTTACGACTTACCAAGCCTTTACCGATATTTTACATCTCCAAAAGGGCCAACAAATTCTGATTCACGCAGGTTCAGGAGGCGTGGGGACGTTCGCCATTCAACTGGCCAAATTGATGGGAGCTTTTGTTGCAACAACAGCAAGCGATAAAGGGTATGAGTTGGTCAAATCGATGGGTGCTGATCTGATCATTAATTATAAAAAAGAAAACTTTGAACAAATGCTTTCTGGATATGACGCTGTTTTTGATACGCTAGGAGGAGCGGCTTTAGAAAAATCGTTCCGAGTCCTGAAGCCAGGTGGACAAATCGTATCCATCTCTGGATTGCCAAACGCAAGATTTGGAAAAGAAACAAAGTTGGGTTGGATGAAAACGGCCATTTTGTCTATCGTGAGCCGTAAGATCACAGCACTAGAGAAGAAGTACCATGCAAGATATCATTTCCTTTTTATGAAATCGAGTGGAACACAATTGAAGGTTTTAAAAGATTTCATTGAAGGAGGCCACATTAAACCCGTTATTGATAAGGTGTATCATTTGGAAGAGACTGCGCAAGCATTCTCGTACCTGCAAGGCGGAAGTGCCAAAGGAAAGGTGGTCATTAAAATAAAGTAACTCCTATGCATATTGGCTATGTATGCGAACATTTTAACCATCTATGATTCGAGAAAATGCAGGTATTAGTGAAAAGAGTGTTCTAGATTGATCTCTGGAAAGACAAGAAGGCAGCCGGTCATTGTGATCGGCTATCTTTGTTAAGCTAACGGGCAGGACTGCTCATGAGTCGGTTTTATGCATCATACTGTTATTAATTGTATTTTATATTTCAATCCTTGGATGCCACTTCTATAATGATGCCTATAAGAAATTTGTATACAAAGTAAATTGGAGGACTATTCAATGAGGGAAGAATCGGAGTTAATAAAAGCCATTGATTATTTTGTTCGAGGTGAATTTTATTGTAGTCGTCAAGCTGCATCCCAAGTATATGATTACGATTCTATAAAACATCTTGCTTTTGGTGCAAATGTGGATGGCAGAACAGACGAGTTTATCGTTTATAATTCAAATCCAGCCCACGTTTTCGATACCATAAATAAACTTGACATTAGAAAGGACTATTGGATTACTGTGTTTTCAGATGAAGAACTGGATGAATATGAAACGAAAGGGTATACCATTAAAAGCAAAGAATTTCTTATGATTTTAAATCTAGAAAGCGGGTCTTTTGAAACAGATACCAAGATCATCAAGCGTGTCAAAACTGAGGAAGAAGCTCAAAGCATTAATCATTTTTTTAATAAGACTGTTATCGAGCCTGAGAAATTAAATGATCCCAATCTGCATTTTTACATTGCTGAGGAAAACGGGTATCCTGTATCTCATGGAAGTTATGCACGAGTAGATCAAACCGTATTTTTGAATAATGTTTTTACGTCAAAAGTACATAGGGGTAAAGGAATGGCAAAAACTCTTTGCCAAAAAATGCTTATCGACGCCAAGCAGGAAGGCGCCGTCCAGAGTGTACTTATTTCTAGTCAAATGGGACATCCTTTATATCTAAAAATGGGTTACCGAGATGTATCAAAAATGTGGGTGTTTATGTCGAGGGACAAGAACTTGAGCCGATTACCGATTAGATAAGTATCTAACTGGGTTTCCATGCAATTTCAGAATACGGACCCTTAAGAGTAGGTTAGGTCGGCCTGTCTTTAAAATAGGGCGTAATCCCTCTTGAATATAGGTTTTCCACTAACTTGAAAAACTCTTCTGACGATAAATCCTTTTGACGCTGGAGCCAAAGGCGAAATAAAGAAAGGGAAGTTGTCAGGTAAAACTCAATGAAGTATGGCGTTAAGGAATGGTTTTGCAGAACGTTTAATTCTAATTGTTCCAAAGTGATTTCTTTTTTTAAGCGTTTTAAAAAACGGGCACTTCCATAATCACCCAAAAGGGCATTAAGAACCAGGAGATGTTCTCTTTTGTCCAGACAATAGAGCGTATCTTGAAACGTATGCATCGATAGTTCTTTATTCGCCAACTCTATCTTCATTTCATTTAACAAGTCATTTTCAACAGAGTCTAACAATTCGTAAATGTCAGTAAAGTATTGATAAAAGGTGCTGCGGTTATATCCTGACTTATTCGCAATTTCCTGAACCGAAATTTTCTCAATCGGCTTTTGGCTATATAACTCACAAAAAACTTTTACAAACTTTTGTCTTGTTTTCTCCGTTATTTGGGGTTGCTTTTTCATATTTCCCTCCTACTAGCGAATAAGAATATCATCCGACAAATCATTAAAAACTGATGGTTGATCAAGGAATAATAAAGATTTAAACTCACATCATACAACATGTTGTCTGGTAATCAAAGGGAAATTTTACTAAGTAGGGGTGGTTTTAATGTCAGCAAAACAAGATAGAATTTTAATTTTTGGGGCAGGTGTTATCGGGAGCATGTACGCAATTAAGCTCATTGAGGCGGGGGTTGACGTTACCCTGTTTGCACGTTCTAATAGATTTAAATCATTAAGAAAAAATGGCCTGCAATATAAAGAAAAAGGTACGGTTAAATCGATACAGGTGAATGTCATTGATACGCTCGAAAATGACGATGTATACGATTATATTTTCGTTACCGTTCGTTATGATCGGTCTGAATCAGCGTTGTTAGCGCTAAAAGATAATCAAAGCAAAAATATAGTTACGATGACTAATAATTCAATTGGATTTTCTTCGTGGCTGGATATCGTAGGGGATAGGCTTTTACCAGCCTTTCCCGGCTTCGGCGGACAGATTAAAGATGGAGTATTGCATGCTCGATTTCTACCAAAGATTATAGTGGCAACTGCATTTGGAGAAATTAATGGTGTAGTGACAGAACGCATAGAAAACCTTGCAAAAATATTTAAAGCAGCAAGGCTTCCCTACGTTATTAAAAAGGATATGCAAGCGTATCTAATTACACATTCCGTATCAGACATTGCCATGTTGAGCGTTTTGCATTCTGAGAATAAGATAATTGACAAAAAAACAGCCAGAACCAGAAAGACGGCACGCAAAATAACAGTCACTTTAAAAGCGTATCTAAGGGCAATACAAAAAGCTGGCGTTTCAATTGATCCACCCATGCTTAAGCTGGTGCTTAAATTTCCAAACTTATTATTGGATCTTTTCTTTATGACATGGCTACGAACTAAAATGGTTAGGGATATGATGTTGCCGGATTATGCGAATAATGCTAACAATGAGATTGTGCAGCTGAGTAATGATTTAATGATATTTTTAAGTCGAAATGATATCAAATCGGAAATACATGTTCAGTAATTTTTTTGTTAAACTATCGGGTATCCCGTATGAAGTGACAAACACTGGCTGGAATACGTTCCTGGTCAGCGGGTAGCCGCCTACTCCTTGGGTATGACGAATGCACAGCCAGTCAAAGTTTCCTTCATTATTGGGCAGCAGAGAACTTGCGGGAGATTTCCCGATATGCTGTTGGTGACATGCCCTTTTTAGCCGTAAATTGTTTGATGAAGTAAGTGTCATACTCAAATCCGGTAGCACGTGCAATTTCATTTAAGCTCATGTCTGTATGAGTCAGAAGATTCCCCGCAACCTTCAAGCGGTGCGACAGTAAGTAACCCATCGCTGTGCACCCGCATCTTTCCTGAAACATCTTATTGAGAGAAACGCGGTTCAAGTACGCGCATTTTGTTAAATCTTCCAGGGTGATTTTGTCCGAATAATTGGTGTGTATATATTCCAGAACTAAATCCACAGGTGATTGTTCGCTATGACGGTTTAAATCTTCAAGCACCCCCAATATTTGTATAAAATATTTTTTTATTCTACATGCCCAGAGTGCATCGCTTTGCGCATACACTTCTGTGCCAAGCACAAAAAACCACTCAAATAATTGTGGATATGCCTTCTCGGTTATGCGAGGCATCCCCGTTCGTTCAGGAGACTTACGAAACAGCGAAAGACCTGTTTGTATTTTCAAATCGGTCGGAAAGTAATTTTGTGTTTCAGAATGGGGGGTTGAGTTAAGAAAATCCGGATGAAAACAAAATGATGATGCAGAAGCGTTGTGCTTATCTAAAACTTGTATCGTATCCTCTGCAGACAAACAAAGAATAGCGGGTGCTGAAATGGTGACCGGGCGTTCGTTCAATATCCCTTTTATACTTCCATTCGTAACAAAAACAAGAGTAAATCGCTCCGGGTAGGGGAAATGTGCAAAATCCTCGGCAGCTACAAATTCGATATTTACGGTTCTGTTTTTATGGCGGTCAATTTGTGGCATGGTTCTCACCTGACAGATAGTATAGTTAAATGCTTCACTTATGACAGTGTATCACAAAAATTCAAGGGATATAATTTGGATATTGACAGAAAGGTGGTTATGATGATGGCAATTAACATCGCAATTAACGGTTTTGGCAGAATTGGCAGACTTGCATTTCGGCAGCTTTTTGATACTGAAGGATATAGAGTTGCAGCCATCAATGATCTTACAAGTCCGCAGATGATTGCGCACTTGCTGAAGCATGACACCACGCAAGGGCGTTATGATGCCAAGATTTCTTATAGCGAAAACAGCTTGAACGTGAACGGTGTGGATATTCCGATCTATGCCGAAAAAGACCCCGGAAAGCTCCCGTGGAAAGAACTGCAAATTGATGTTGTTCTGGAATGCACTGGCTTCTTCGCATCAAAAAAAGCGTCAGCAGCACATATTGAAGCAGGCGCCAAAAAGGTGCTGATCTCCACCACTGCCGGGAAGGATGTTCCCACTATTGTTTTCGGTATCAATGAACATACGTTGGCTAAGAGCGATATCATTGTTTCGGCTGCTTCCTGTACGACGAACTGTCTTGCGCCTATGGCGTATTTCTTGAACGAGCTTGCACCACTCAAAAAGGGCTTTATGACCACCATACACGCTTACACAAACGACCAGAACACCTTGGATGGACCCCATGCCAAAGTCGACCTGCGGCGGGCGCGTTCTGCGGCGGGCAACATCATCCCAACCTCAACCGGAGCAGCAAAGGCAATCGGGCTAGTGATCCCGTCCTTGGATGGCAAGCTGGATGGAACATCGCAAAGGGTGCCGGTCATGGCAGGCTCACTGACAGAATTAACCGCAGTGGTAGGCGGCTCCGTGAGAGCAGAGCAGGTCAATAAGAAGATGGAACAGTCCCAATCGAATGAATATGGGTATACAGATGAACAGCTTGTTTCGTCTGATATTATCGGCATGACTTACGGCAGTTTGTTTGACGCTACACAGACAAAGGTAACAGAGCTAGGAACAGATACATTGGTGAAAATTGCTGCATGGTATGATAACGAGAACTCCTTTACCAGCCAGTTAGTACGTACCGCAAAATACCTGGCTAAATTATAATGTTTAGCGGGCTAGCGGATACTAAAAAATGAGCGAATACCCACAAGAGCTGCCATAAGCAGTGAAACAGGGCATATCACACGGGAATAGGGGCTGTACCCAAATTGTTCGCATCACATGGGAACATAACATAACGTCTAAAACATAAAAAAGGATCTCAAATTCACTGAACAGGATCTCAAATTCACTGAATAGTGGAGACTGGCCCCATAACGTGAACAAATTAAAAACACCTTCAAGAGAATGCAATCATGTCGTAAGATATGAAGACTACTTTGGAGGTGTTTTTGCATTGATTGTTAGTATTTTTTTCAACATATCAGACGATATGAACATCATTACTTACAGAGTCGCATAGAATGCGGCTTTTTTGATTGGGGTAATTAGTGGGACCGATCCCCGGATAAATAAAGCTCTCGTGCAGTTTGAAGGAACAGTTTCACCCCGTGTGAAGCCTCCTTTAATGAAGGAACTGCCAAGTGAATGTCTCTAAAAGGTTGCGGATTAATTGTCCGGATGCGGACATTCGGTGGCAGTGTCGAAAGCGACAAAGAAGTTTTCGATACGATCGAGATTCCCAGCCCTTCTTGAATCATGCTCAACGCCGTGTTTATGTTGTGGCCGTTATATTTGGCGTACAAAGTGGTTCCAAACTGCTTAAACAGCTCAAAAATGGGTGTTACAAACCCCCCTTTGCACACAATCATAGGTTCATTGTCCAGATCCGTAATATGAATGGTTTGGCGGCTTTGCAATGGATGATCATCCCGATGGACCAGGCATAATTCATCTCGAAAGAACGGAATCGTTTCAAGTTCGTTGCTAGGCGGTATAATCCAACCGACATCGATTATTCTGGAGTCTAGCCATTTTTTAATCTCCTCGATGGTTCCTTCATAAAGTTCAAATGTCAGCCCCGGATGGTTCTCCCCAATGATCCGCAATATTTTCGGCAAGAAGTGCGCGGACACAATCGGGAACACCCCGACACGAACGGAGCCAACTTCAAACCCTTTTTCAGCGGTTACCTCCTGCTCTACCTTATTGTATCCTTGCAAAATCTCTCTGAATATGGCCAGTAAGCGCAAGCCGATATCGGTGAGAATAACTCCGCTTTTTCGTTCCCGTATCATGAGAGTGACTCCTAATTCCGATTCAAGCGTTGAGATGGCGCGGCTGACGGCAGGTTGTGTCATATTTAAGTGCTCACCGGCTTTGGTAAAGCTACCAGTCTCGACTATTTTCACAAACAACATCAATTGCGAATGTGTCATAACAATTTTGATATCTCCTTCATAATAAACATGCATTTTATTTATAAGTTGATCCATTGTACCATGGTAATCACCATTACACAAAGGAGCGATGAAGATAAATGCAACTTTCGCGAACACTTACTGTTATCCTGTTAACCTTTTTAGTCGCAATGTGGGGGGTGAATTGGCCGTTGTCCAAGTATGCACTCGAATTTGCACCCCCATTGCTTTTCGCCGGCTTGAGAATCACGATCGGAGGTCTCATTTTGCTTCTTGTCGCTTTACCGCGTTATAGATATCTTAATTTGAAGCATACTTGGCACATTTACCATCTCCGGTTTGCTGAATATCATTCTCTTTTTCGGTTTTCAAACGTTCGGACTGAATATGATGCCTGCCGGTTTATTTTCGACAATCGTGTTCATGCAGCCCGTTCTTCTCGGAATCGGAGCTTGGTTGTGGTTAAGTGAATCCATGAACGGTTTCAAAATAGTCGGCTTGATTCTAGGCTTTATAGGAGTCGCTGTTATCAGCATGAACGATGGCTCTGGAAATATCTCGACCGTTGGTGTTTTGCTTGGCTTAGCCAGCACGATCACTTGGACATTCGGCACAATTTATATGAAGAAAACATCTAATAAAGTCGATGCGATCTGGTTGACTACCCTTCAGATGATTTTTGGTGGAATTGTATTGTTGATAGCGGGTACTACCCTTGAAAACTGGACGGATATCGCTTGGAATCAGACGTTTATCTCGACGTTATCGGTTATTGCAATCTTCTGTACGGCCTTGACCTGGCTCGTCTTCTTTCTGCTTGTCAGATCGGGCGAAGCCGGCAAAATCGGGTCGTTTAATTTTCTGGTCCCGCTCATTGCGATCGTGATCAGCGTTCTCTTTTTGGGAGAAACGATTACTACCAAGATGGTAGTGGGACTTATTCTAATTATCATTGGTATTGCGCTTGTAAACCTCAAAATGAAATCACTGCAAAAGCGGGGCAATATGTTAAAGGGGGATATGTAGGCAAGGCAGGGGTAAAGCACCATCATTATTACTCATGATATGGATCAATTGGCTTAACCTAATGAAATAAAGTTTATTTGAATTATCAGGAAATGATACCCCATAATGAATTAACGGCAGTCGACCAAGAGATCGGCTGCCGTTGCTTCTTTAACTAGGGATAGAATAGAGTGGATCATAGGAAGCAGCTCGTGACAATAACATGGTAACTTATTGTAACTCAATATTAGTCCAACATAGCTGACACTATCCTTAGACACACAATATGGTCGAATTCGTTCGAAAACGGCCCCAGTTTCACGGATTGTCTTTGCTGCCATTACTTGCGATCAGATGTTCTGACCACCCGAGACCTCGATTCTCTGCCCGTTAACCCAGCGATTGTCGGAACCAAGTAAGCTGGCGACTGCGGGACCAATGTCCTCGGGTACCCCGACTCGACCAAGGGTAGTCATCGCGGCAAACGTTTCATTGTAAGCAGGTATGTCGCGTACAGAACCTCCTAGAAAATCGGTTTCGATTGCTCCAGGTGCAATGGTATTAGCGGTGATACCTCGGTGACCAAGTTCTTTGGCCAAATAGATGGTTAGAATCTCGACCGCCCCCTTTGCGGCAGAGTAGGCAGAGAATCCAGGAAAAGAAACGCGAGTAAGACCCGTTGAGAAGTTCACAATACGACCACCATCTGCAAGAAGCGGCAGAAGGGCCTGAGTCAAGAAAAACACACCCTTAACATGCACATTAAACAGGCCGTCGAACTGAGCTTCTGTAGTTTCGGTAAAGCCGGTCATTTCTCCGTAGCCGGCATTGTTCACCAGATGATCGAAAGTGGTGCTATTCCAGGTTGACTGCAGGGTCGAACGAACTGTCTCAACAAAGGCAGTAAAACTGGAAATGTTCCCCATATCAAGTTGTAGAGCGACTGCTTTACGCCCTAGGGCTTCAATTTCAGCAACGACAGACTTTGCTTCTTCTGCTTGGCTACGATAGGTCAGGATGACATCACCGCCATGACGTGCAATACTGATGGCAGTATTGCGACCAAGTCCGCGGCTGCCGCCAGTAACGATTGAGATATTTTTCATTGTAACTTCATCCTTTCAGAGCTCATTTCTAATAACATTGTTATCATAGATTATAAAGTTCACTTTAAGTCAAGACTTTTTCACTGAAAAAAAAGTGTATAATTGAACCGTGAAATCTTTGGTTTAATTATACCTTCCTCAAATTATATAACCTAAAATTTGGATGTATTAATTATTATTATCCATAAAATCAATTAAAGTTTACTTTAATAGGAGGCGATGAGTTTTATTTATGTTGACTATAAGGGAAGTTACTGAATTGACAGGAATAGCGGCGTCCACACTTCGATATTACGAAAAGGAGGGACTGCTTCCACATGTGAAGAGAAATGAAAATGGGAAGCGGTTATATGACGAAGATGATTTAAGCTGGATTCACTTCGTTACTGCGCTTAGAGCAACAGGAATGCCGATTGCTCAAATTCAGAAGTATGTAAACTTGTATAAAGAAGGGGATTCGACGATTTCGGAACGAAAAATGATGATGCTCCATCATAAAAAAGAAATTGAGAAAAGCATAAGGGAACTATATTTTAACTTGGATAAAATAAACTATAAGCTTGCTCTATATGATGTATTAGAATCTCAAATTGAACGAACTAACATCAAAATTTGATTATGCCCAAATACAAAGTCGCTAATTTAGCGACTTTGTATTTTTTTATAATTGTGATTTAATGAACTTCTCCATATGTCAATGGAACAATGAAAATGGTTGAAGACAGTCCTGTCGAGGGACAAGAACATGTTCCGATTGTCGATTAGAGATTGCTCTAGGCATATAAAAGAGATAAGACAACTATCATTTCAATAGTTGTCTTATTTCTTTCGTATTAATTTTCACCAAGAATTTTAGTTGGATCAAGCCCTGGAGGGAATATTTCTTCAAAATGGTCCTTTTTCTCATATACATTATACCAAGCATCCGCTATAACATCTGGGTCCCCTGCTGTTCCGGGTTGTATCATGGCTCCGATTGAAAGATGTCCGATAAACACACCTTTTTCTTTCAACTCATTGTGCAGGTTTGCGGCATAATTACGAATACCAGCCCCAACGATTCCGGCATTCCCGGCATAAGGTAAAGGGAACATAGTAGATACGTGTCGTACAGCAACACGACTTTGTACGCCTTTTGGCAGTCGCCCAAGTCCAGCGATTCGACATACTCAGGGTAACTTCCCACCAGTCCACCACTCTCGGGTTTCAAACCAACGTAGCTGAGGTCGCGGAGATTGTCTCCCGCTTCGAGAACAACGATGTAGCCGCTCATTCCTAGTCGAAAAAGCTAGAGTTGTATTCGGTCGGGCTGTGCACATTAGCAATCCATGAGAAACCGGGCATGCTGTTGGATGATAAAATGAAGATCTAGAGGAGGCTGCATATGGAACGTGTAATCCTAATGATGAATGTGCGAGAAAACCAGAGAGGAGAGTCAGTCTCATGGCAAAGATTATTTTTGCGTTGAACCAGTCTCTGGACGGGTTCGTCGACCATATGGCATTTCAGCCCGACCCTGTGCTATTCCGTCATTTCATCGAAGACGTGCGCGGTCTGACGGGTTGCCTGTACGGGCGCCGCATGTACGAGACCATGCGGTATTGGGACGGGGATGGAGACCATTTTGAATGGGATGCGCCGGAACGGGAATACGCAGCTGCGTGGCAAAGCAAACCGAAGTGGGTGGTGTCGAGGACGTTAAAGTCCGTCGGTCCGAACGCTTCTCTGATCGAGGGCGACCTCTCAGCGGCCATACGTGGGCTGAAGGCTCAGCATGAAGGGGAAATTGAAGTTGCCGGGCCAGAGTTGGCGCACAGTCTAACGGAGCTCGGTCTCGTTGATGAGTATCGACTCTATCTCCAACCAGTCGTGCTGGGTCACGGCAAGCCGTTCTTCGCCGGTCCGCGGCCGCCGCTGCGCCTCGTGGCAAGCGATCGAATTGGCGAGCAGGTGATCAGGTTGACCTACGTTCCAGCTTAGTTTTGCGGTTGACCCAGCGACCTAAAGAGGCGATAGTACAATAAAACAGCGGCGGTCTATGACTTAATTTTTCATTCCTGCCGCTGTTTGGGTTACTGTGTGTTAGTCTAGAACTTATTTTTCAAATGCTGACGACTTTCCAACTCTATAACGGCGTCAAATCAACAACCTCAGTCTAACACTTTATTATCTTCGAACAGAAAGATAGATTACATGTCCAACATATACCAATAGAAATCAGGAAACAGGTCATGGATGAATTAAAGACTTATGTTTTAAGAAAACGTATAGAAAATGGCTTGAATCATTATATGATAAAAAGAGAAGTCGCTCTTAAGTCTAAGGAAATCGATCCAGAGGGAAGGGGAATTCAATATATTGTCGGGGGACAAGAACATAGTCCCTTTGAAGGTCGCTATTAGCGGCTTTTTTTGTTTTATCGGTACAAATTCTTGTCCCGAGCCAAGGACAAGAACTTGAGCCGATTACCGATTCGAAGGACGGCAAACTTAAGCTGATCATCAGCGAAGGAATTTCGACCACGGCCCCATTATGCGGATCTGCAATACTCAGACCCCCGATAAATTCAGGCAGAACCGGATGACTATATGGCCAGTTAGTTTGCTGAGGCCCCGACACACCACTGTCGATGTCGTTAGGCCACAATGCTTCTTTATTTCAGAAAGTCGGTGATCTCATGCGTCTGTAACAATTCACGTTGTGAGAAAACGGGTCAAATACCCTTTCATTCTCTTAATGATCTTATCGTAACTCAATATGTGTCCGACGACATGAACATGATACACTTTGAAAGTCGCATAAATGCGTTTTTTTGTTTGAAGTAAATAATTTCTTGCGTAGCTCAATGTGGGCTGCGATATTCGGGTTGCTCTTTTTTCTACATTGCATTTTCATTTTGTCACATTTTCCGCCTCCTTCCTGTCTTGTTTAATGACAGCGCATGAAGGAGGTTTCTTCGAATGGTTGCAAAGTATGATGTGGCGATTGTTGGTGGAGGTATTGCCGGACTGACCGCAGCTCTTTATTTAGCAAAAGGAGGAAAACGCGTCGTCGTTTTGGAAAGTCAGAATCAGATGGGGGGAAGGGCGATCACAAACATGAAGGACGGAATACGCTTCAATTTGGGTTCGCATGCACTCTATGCCGGGGACGCGTTCGACATTTTTCGGGAATTGAACGTAAATCCGGATATTTTTCGGAAAGTCGACGAGTTCACCCCGTACGGCATCTGGAAAGAGCAGGTGCACCCATTTCCGGCTGCGATCCGTTCGCTGCTTAAGACTTCCTTGTTATCGTCGACTGACAAATACAGGTTCGGAGCCATCCTCTTGAAGATCCTCAAGCTTGACACGGCCACGATTCCACACATGAGTCTGCGAGACTGGATGGAGGAGCACGTGAGAAGCCCGATGGTACGTCATCTTCTGTACGTGCTGGCCCGAGGAGGAACATACGTGCAGGCTCCGGATTTACAAGTGGCAGGACCCTTGTTCAGGCAGATGCAGCGTTCCATCACGGGAGTGTATTATTTGAAGAAAGGATGGGGATCCCTGATCGAAGAGATGTGTTCGGAAGCACGTCGGCTCGGCGTGGAAGTCATTACAGGTAGGAAAGTCATTTCCGTTGAGCATGATGACGGACGGGTGCAGCGGGTTCGATGCGAGAATGGCGAAACGATTGAGGCTCCTTATGTGATCCTGACGACAGCGCCGAAGATATCAAGCCGGTTGGTTCCATCAGCCGAACTGACTTCCCTGCGGACGTGGGAGCAGCAGGCCATTCCGATTACGGCCGCTTGTTTGGATATCGGGCTCCGTCGACTTCCCACACCGCAGCATCAATTCGTCTACGGCATCGATCAACCGGTCCTTACGATCAACTCCTCCCGTATCAAAGGGCTAGAACTCTGTGAGAACGATGACGTTCAAGTGTATCAAATGATCAAGTTTCAAGTGCAGGGAAGCCATGCGCAAGAAGACCGCAGCCAACTTGAACAAGCCATGGATCTCGTTCATCCCGGTTGGAGACGGGAAGTGGTGGCGGAGCAGTATTTGCCCAAGATGACGGTCGTTCATGACTTTCCACATATGAAGCGGGTCGAGAATCCAGGTCCTGCCGTCCCTCAGATTAAGGGTTTATACGTGGCTGGAGATTGGGTGTCACACGGTGAATATTTGGCAGGCGGGGCGGCAGCAAGCGCCAAGCGAGCTTCACTTCATATTCTCGCGAACTAAACGGACGATATCGAGAAGGAGGTCTGTATGGACACGGAACAACTATATGAAACTTATCGGACATTATTGTTCTCCTTGGCATATCGAATGCTCGGAAGCGTCATGGATGCGGAAGACATCGTGCAGGATGCTTTCCTGGCGATGAACCAATTGCCTTCCGACGCAAATATCAGGAACCTAAAGGCATACTTGTGCAAAATCGTAACGAACCGTTGCCTGAACCTGTTACAATCGTCCGCGAAACAACGGGAAGTTTACGTGGGGACTTGGTTGCCAGAGCCGCTTGTGCATCTTGAAGACGCCAGCTTGGACCCTTCTGAAATTTATCAACAAAGGGAAACGATCTCAACGGCCTATTTAATGCTTTTGCAACAGCTAAGCGCGGTCGAGCGGGCCGTCTTTCTCCTGCGGGAAATATTTCAATACCCGTACGACGAGATTGCAGGCATGGTGGGGAAAAGCAGCTTCAATTGCAGGCAAATTTTCCATCGGGCCAAGAAAGGTATCCGCCATGAACCGCCGGACATAGCAAAGAGCACCGTTACGGAGACGCAAGTGCGGCAATTCATCCAAAGCGTGATCGCCGGGGATGCGAACCGCCTGTTGCAGTTGTTGTCTCCTGACGCCATCCATTATACAGATGGAGGTGGCAAGGTGCCGGCCGCGCGGCAGCCCGTCGTCAGAGCGGCGCAAGTCATTCCGTTTTATATGCAATGGATGGATTGGTTCAGGCGTCCTGACAGCCACTATTCCTATATCATCACTACGGTGAACGCAAGCCCGGGAATCATCATGATGATCGGCGGACGTATTGCTTACGTTTACTCGTTCGAGGCTTCGGACAGTAGGATTCATTCCATCTATGCAGTTGCAAATCCTGACAAACTTAAGTATCTGGAGGAGGTAGTAAGATGAGAATCATCGAATTGGAACTCAGAACTGCCCGGTTAGCTGAAATGAAAGTGTTCTACTCAGAAAGACTTGGATTTGCTCTAGCAGACATAACGGAACATTCTATCACGATCATTGTCGGGGGAACGCGATTGACTTTCGTTCACGAAGAGGAGGGAAGGATACTGCCGTCCTACCATTTGGCAATGAATATCCCTGAGAACCAAATTCGCGAAGCAAAAAGCTGGCTTCTGGACAAAGGATGTCAGGTGCTTTCCGCTGCGTCCATTCCTTACGCAGGAATCCAGGCAAACGAAGATATCGCTTATTTCGAAGGAACGGATGCGCATGCCTTCTATTTCGAAGATCCTTCGGGGAATCTGGTGGAGTTCATCGCTCGGCATCGAATGGACAATACCTCAACAGAGCCTTTTGATCATGAATCCATTCTGAATGTCAGCGAGATCGGCTTACCGCTTCACGGCAGCGTATCGGAAACAATCCAACGTCTAAACTCTCGGTTTGACGTCATGCGTTATATCGGGGACGGAAAGACGTTTCAGATGCTCGGTGACGAGTACGGAATGTTCATCCTGGGGGATATGGCCATCGGATGGTACCCTTCAATGAAGATTCCAGAAGTTCACCCGATTCGAATGACGATTCTCGATCCTAAAGAAGGGGAGTTTCAATTGGATCCGTACCCCTACACCATTCGTGCGGTTTCCGAAAGGCCAGTCTAAGGGAGGGATTAAACGATGAAAGTACAAAAAATGACCGCAACCCGCTCTTTGCTGTCGGCAGCGCTCAAAACGCGCGGCTAGGTTTAAGCATATTGAATGCGTAAAAGTAAATCTATGGTACTCTGAGATCTGAAGGATTAGTTTGCCACGAACGGGACCATTGTTGAGTAATCATTTGATATCAAAACTTTAGGAGGATGAAAAATGAAGATCAAACGAATTGTTGCAAATATTGAGACACAGGACATTTCCAAAGCTTCGTATTTTTACGGGGAAGTACTTGGACTTGATCAACTAATGGATATGGGATTTATTGCAACATACGGTTCGCATGAGAAAATGGGCACTCAAGTTAGTTTCCTATTAGAGGGTGGCTCTGGGACGCCTGTGCCTGATCTGTCAATTGAGGTTGATGATCTTGATGACGCGTTAACTCGTATAAAAGAAGCAGGAATTCCAATTGAGTATGGACCAACTGAGGAGCCATGGGGGGTTCGGCGTTTTTTTGTTAGGGACCCATTCGGGAAACTTATCAATATTCTTATCCATCTTTAAACATTAAATTTAGTATAATATATAGTTGCATTTGATAATCTTCTATAGATGAGTTCGAGTGGGTGACACATCGAATAAGAAAGCAATATAAATGTGTCGGAGGACAAAAACATTGTTCCATTGAAAGTTGTTATTTTCTTAGCGGTTCGTATTATCAGGTTAGCCAGAATCTTCTGGTTGGCCTTTTTTGTGTTCGTTTTACGATGGAGGAACCGTGAGAATGTGACGGCTTTAGGGGCAATGATCCCGTAAGAAAAACTGTTCTCTCACGATCACCAAAGAACCATATTTGAGCTGCTAGGTGCGGTAGACCCCGTATCACGAACGAAGCTATGGGTATGGAACCATCGTGGAAAAGGCCTAACAACGTCATTAACGGTGCTGAAGGAGCGGAACGATAAACTCGATTACTTTTTCCTCGCCATCCTCGATTAACAGGGTATGGCTCATAGCGTCTCACCGTCTTTCTCCACATTTTCTTTTCGTCCATGATTTCTGCTTCTAAAATATCTTTTTAAAAATTCACAGATACCGCAACTCATTGTCATAAGTTCACAATATTCGTCTAATATGATCTTTACATGAACGAGTCACATGTAGATCTATTGAGAATAAAAGGAGACATAGGGGAGACTTAGGAATGAAGAAGACAGGAATGCTGTTTCTCGCTTTTGTTGTTGGCATATTAGGAGGGTTTACCCTTTTTCAATTCATCGTGCGGATCGTGTTGCGGCAAATGGACGCGTTTCCGGTAACGCTCATCGGAGCTCTTTCTATGATATTGCCTTTAGCCGGGGGTTTAGGAGAAAAGATTATTACCGCAATGCCATTTGGGGATTATGCTCAGGATTGATTGCAATAGCAATTAAAATTGCACAAAATTTAATTTGATTTCAACAACGATGAGGAAAGCGAGTATAGAAAAATGAAAAAATACCTTCAACTGTTCATGCTGCTGCTCATTTTATCAGCATTTTCTTTAGTCGGATGTGAAGGGGATACGACCACTAACGTCGGTAAGCTCGAATTTAAGAATCCATTGCAAATTCCGCCAATACTTGAGCCAATCACAGATTCGGAGGGGAAGAAACACTTTGCCTTAACCATGCAGCCAGGATCAACCGAGTTTTTGGAAGGAAAGCAGACACCGACTTGGGGGATTAACGGATCTTATTTAGGGCCGACCCTCCGAGTTTCGCGCGGCGACCAAGTTTCTTTCGATGTGATCAATCAATTGAATGAAAGCTCAACCTTGCACTGGCATGGCATGCGATTACCCGCAGTAATGGACGGCGGGCCGCATCAGATGATCGAAGCAGGAGCAACCTGGAAACCTTTTTGGACAATTGAGCAGCCGGCCGCGACAACATGGTATCATCCCCACTTGCATGGGAAGACAGCGCAGCACGTTTATCGCGGTCTTGCAGGACTATTTATCGTGGAGGATGAAGAGTCTAAAAAGTTGCCTTCGGAATATGGAGTTAACGACATCCCGATTATTATCCAGGATAAATTATTTAAGGGCGACGGGTCTTTTAACGAGAATATGAGTATGACTCCGTTTGGATTGTTGGGCAATCAAATCTTGGTAAATGGGACACTCGATCCTTACCTGGAGATCACTGCAAGTCAGGTTCGTTTTAGATTACTGAATGGTTCGAATGCGAGAGCTTATAATATCGGCTTTTCAGATAATCGTTCATTTTATCTGGTCGGCAATGATGCGGGACTTTTACCCGAACCAGTTTTATTAGATCGTTTGTTGCTAAGTCCAGGTGAACGTATAGAGATCGTGGTGGAGTTTGAAGCTGGCGAAGAAACGATCTTGCACAGCTTTGCAGGCAAAGACGGAATTGAAAATGGGGAGTTTGATATCGTAAAGATTATCGCTGATACAAGTTTATCGGCTTCGTCGCAACTCCCGGATCAACTTACCGCTGAGCCGCTCATCGATGTGCCCGGAAATGTAAAGGTACGTAAATTCGAACTCACAACGAAATCTGCAATTAATGGCAAGGAAATGGATATGAATCGTATTGATGAGGTTGTTCCGGCTGGGGCACGTGAAATATGGGAGATCACGAATAAGGGTTGGGATCATAACTTCCATATTCATGATGCAGCATTCACCGTAATGGACAAGAATGGAGAAGTGCCGCCATTATATGAGCGTGGTAGAAAAGATACGGTCTTTATTCCGAATGGCACTACAGTCAGACTGGCCGTCGACTTTGGAAGCTATCCTGATCCCGATACGCCGTACATGTATCACTGTCACTTATTGTATCATGAGGATAGCGGTATGATGGGGCAGTTTGTCATTGTCGAACCAGGCACCGAATCCCAAGTATCGAAAGAGTTAAGCAAGAGAGGTCATGACCATTAATATAAGAAACGGTGGCAAGCCATTGTAAAAGGAGTGCTCCATAGGAAGAAACGGAGTTAACCGAAAATTTATATATATGTTCTTGTCGGTTCTTCTTATGTCTAATGACACAAAGGTGTCTACATTTCTTAAAGTTAAAAAAGCCTGACTTATCAGGCTTTTTTGCTGCTATAGATGAGAGAGATAAAAGCCTTACCTGAGCCAAGAAGAGGATTCCGCAATATCAGAGGTTGTGCTGAATCGAGCATGCTTGAATATAAATAGGCGCATTCCCGTTATTTAGGTACTCGTCCATTTTTTGCGATATTGATGCGGCGTGATTCCCATATGCGTTTTAAACCATTTGCAAAAATAAGAGCTATTTGTTAATCCAATCTCCTCCGCAATAAGCGAGATCGGTTTTTTGGTAGTCGCAAGGAGCTGTATGGATTGATGAATCCTTCGGGCTGCTATGTATTCCGTGATGCTGATCCCTGTCGCTTCTTTAAAGAGATGTGACAAATGGTAGGGAGATAGATGCAGCGACTTCGCCATATCGTCCAATCGGAAAGGAATCGTATAATTCGTTTCAATCCAGGTTAAGATGTGCTCCACCCGATGATTTTTACGGGTTTGGTAAGTTGAACTCCGTTCTTTCCGCTTATCCCAGATTGGTTTCAAGGAGCGAAAAAGTGCGACAAGAAACAGCGAAATTTCTTCATATTTTTCCGTGTCGGACAGCGTCGGGAATCGATCGTTCATGCTCTTGTATGCACCGTCTAGGTAAGGGTCGTCGACCTCATATAAACAAGGGAAAGGAAGATTGCCTAGATAAATATAATTGTAAAATTCATGGAGAGCGGGCCACTGTTTAAAATAAGCATCAAACACGGTCGGTTCAAAAATCGCAATCGAACGTTCGAAGCATTGATGATCGTCGTATTCAAGCTTTAGGTGGTGGAGTTGACAGGGCTGAAATATACAAAGCATGCCTGGCTTAATCTCATAGCTATGGTTGTTAACGATCATGGTTCCCCTTCCTTGATGAATGTACAACACTTCAAGGCCAAGATGGGAATGGAAAGTCTCTTTATGCTCGTAATTTTCGCTTTTACGTCTATAGGCAAAGTACAAGGGAGAGATACTGTAGTTGCTTGCAACCAATGACAACTTGTTTGCCTCCTTCTTCCTCGTCTTCGTACATGCTTTGAATATACCATACAATCCGCAATCTAGCGTTATTTTTCCCCCATAGCCAAACACATTTACAAGGCTGCACCGGATATAATTTTTATATAAAAAATAAAGTTGGGAGGCAAAAATAACGTATGTTAAAGGTTGCGATTATAGGTACGGGTGCAATTTCGCCCAGTCATATCGAAGCCTATCTGCAGTTTAAGGACCGCTGTAAAATTGTTGCCTTATGCGATCTTTACCCAGAGAAGGCTGAAGTGAGGCGGGAGCAGTACGGACTGGAAGCTAAAATCGTACATGATTATAAGGAACTTCTTCAAGACGGAATTGATCTCGTGTCCATTTGTATGCCTCCGTACGTTCATGCGCAGGTTGCGGTCGATTTCCTGAACGCAGGAAGCCATGTCATTGTAGAGAAACCTATGGCAGCGTCGCTTAAGGAATGTGATGACATGATCAAAGCGGCACGGAATAACGGCAAGGTGTTGTCCGTGATCGCCCAGAATCGATTCAGAAATCCGATTATGAAGCTTAAACAAGTGCTGGATAGCGGTCTGGCCGGCAAGATTCTACATACCCAAGTGGATTCTTTCTGGTGGCGGGGCCATTGTTATTACGACTTATGGTGGCGCGGCACTTGGGAGAAAGAGGGGGGAGGCCCCACTCTGAATCATGCCGTACATCATATCGACGGATTGCTGTGGATGCTAGGTCGTCCTAGCCACGTACAAGCTTACATGGCTAACGTTGCGCATGACAATGCGGAGGTTGAGGATTTATCCATCGCGATGATGAAATATCCGAACGGAGCTTTGGGACAACTTACCAGCTCGGTCGTCCACCACGGAGAAGAGCAGCAATACGTCTTCCAAGGACAGTTTGCACGGATTTCCGCCCCATGGCGGGTAACGGCTTCCACTTCCTTGCCGAACGGATTCCCTGAACGCGATTTGGAACTGGAAGAAAAAATTCAGAAATACTATGACGAATTGCCGGATTTGCCGTACGAAGGCCATGCCGGTCAGATCGACAATGTGCTGAGCGCGATCGAGAAGGGAACGCCGGTGCTCATCGACTGAGAAAACGGCCGCAGCACATTGGAGTTGATCATGAGCATCTACAAATCCGCAAGCATGGGAGAGAACGTACAACTTCCGCTACGAAAGGATGATCCCTTCTATACACAAGAAGGTGCCCAACAAAATATTCCTTATTTTTATCAAAAGGGCAAGAGCGTTGAGAATTTTGAGGATGGGAAGATCACGACAGGAAGCAATTATGGCGAAAAACAATGATGATGGTGGAGGCTTATCATTGTGCAGAAAAGCGACGGAATGAACTACGCCCCGAAGGGGAAGCCCAGTCCGGTGGTGAAGCCGGGCGAATGTATCATCGCCGCTGTTGCGCTCGACCACGGACATATTTACGGTATGGTGAACGGGCTGATCGAAGCGGGAGCAACGTTAAAGTGGGTATATGACCGCGACCCCGCCAAAGCTGAGGCATTCGCGCGGACCTCTCCTCAAGTTAAAATCGCTTCATCGGAAGACGAGATATTTTCCGATCCGGACGTTCTCCTGGTTGCAGGCGCGGCAGTTACATCGGAACGCTGCGCGCTCGGTCTTAGGGTCATGGACGCAGGTAAGGATTACTTTACGGATAAAGCGCCGTTTACGACGCTTACGCAACTGGAATCGGCCAGAGCAAAAGTTCGTGAAACCGGAAGAAAGTATATGGTGTACTACAGCGAAAGGCTGCATGTGGAATCGGCGGTTTATGCCGGACAGCTTACCCAGCAAGGCGCGATTGGCCGAGTAGTCCAAGTGACAGGGTTCGGTCCGCATCGCCTGAATGCACCTTCCCGGCCGGAATGGTTCTTTCAAAGGGAACGCTACGGAGGGATCCTTTGCGATATCGGCAGTCACCAAGTTGAACAATTTCTCTTTTACGCCGGCTGCGAGAAGGCGGAGGTGCTCCACAGCAAAGTCGGTAATTACCATAGTCCTGAATACCCGGAGCTTGAGGATTTCGGCGACGCTACGCTGTTAGGGGATAACGGAGCCACGCATTATTTCCGAGTTGACTGGCTCACACCGGACGGGTTAGGTACTTGGGGGGACGGTCGTACGCTCATTTTGGGTACGGAAGGATACATCGAGCTAAGAAAGTATATCGATATCGCCCGCGACCGTGCCAGCGATCATGTTTATCTGGTCAACAAAGAAGGAGAGTATCATTTTCAAGTGTCCGGTAAGGTTGGATATCCCTTCTTCGGCGAACTGATTCTCGACTGCTTGAATCGAACCGAGAAAGCCATGACCCAAGCGCATGCTTTTATGGCGGCAGAACTGTGTCTGAAAGCGCAGCAGAAAGCTATGCGGATAACGTAGTGAATTCAAGAATTATAGAATAGATGATTTTCTGTGAGACTTCACGGGGTTCACTAAGATATCATCAAAAGCACGGTCTAGGCAGAGAGAGCCTAGACCTCTTTTTAATGCTTCTCCTGAGTACGCCGCCAACATCGGTTCGACTAGTCAGACAGGACGAACAGCAATCGCGTTTGCAGCTTTAAATGGCCGCTCAACCACAATCCATCCTGCGAACGAAACAGCGACTGCCATGGACGAGAAAAAAATTCCTAGACTGTCGCTGTTTCATTGAACTAATGTTACCGGTTAGTTAAGCGACAGGTTTTCCTGCACGCTGAACTTGATGTTAGCTGCCTGACACTGCGCGAATATTCATAAACTTCCGGTTGTGATTGCGCCTGCACGCTCGTAATTCACGACAATAACGCCATTCGGGGCGACTTTGCTTTCCGTCACCTTAAATGCTGCCGGGGTAGCGCCATCAGCAAACAACCGCTTTCCACTGCCCAACGTTATAGGATATATCATCAGCCAGAACACATCCACCAAATCATGCTTGATAAGCGTCTGGATGAGATCACCGCTTCCCCAAACGTGCAAATCTGGTCCTTGCTGTTGCTTGATTTGAGTGATTTTTCCCGCAATATCTCCACTTAAACACGGACGGCTGCCATACGCCAGATGTCATGGTGTTCGAGACGACGTACTTGGTTGCCTTGTTGGCCATCGGCCATACGTCCGCATGTTGCGGCCAATACGGTGCCCAAATTTCATAGGTTTTGCGCCCTAACAACAGATCGAACGGCATGTTCATCTGCCTTCTCAGTAGCGTTCCAACAATCTCGTTAGAATATGGCGCTGACCACCCGCCATATGCGAAACCGCCGCTGATATCTTCGTCTCGCTCGCCTGGGGCTTGTATGACACCATCAAGGGAGACATGTTCAAGCACAATAATTTTTCTCATAATTGAGTTCCTCCTACATCTGGATTACTGACTATTCTAGCGTTTTTTTTATTTTATCGGTACAAGTTCTTGTCCCGAGTCAAGGCCAAGAACATAGTCCGTTTACCGATTAGATGAATATCTAAGTATTTTTAAAATTGTCTTAAATGGAAACCTTATTTTAGATTGTGTTAATCTGTCTAATAGAGAACACCGTGTAGAGAGAGGGATGTTAATTGAAAAGAAGCGTGTTATATATTGAAGATAATGAAAAAATAGGCAGCTGGGTCAAAGAAGAGCTGGAACAGCGAGGGTTTTCGGTTCAATGGCTGCTTTCTGGGGAAGGTGCCGAACAAGAAGTAAGCCCGCATGAAGTAGTTATTTTGGATATCATGTTACCCGGGTTAGACGGATTTACTGTGGGAAAACGATTAAAGAAGGCAGCCCCTGCTGTTCCTATTTTGCTGTTATCTGCTCGAACATCGATCGATGACAAGGTAGATGGATTGCAATTTGCCGATGACTATTTAACGAAACCATTCCATACGGATGAATTAGTTGCAAGAATAGAAGTATTAATCCGTCGAAGTGGTGGAACGCATTCCGAACGCATTTCATTAGGGGATCATATTGAAGTAGATCCTGAAGTTCAAATGGTATATGACAAACGCACAGGAGAAGAAATTATATTAACAGGGAGGCAGCATCAAATATTAATGTACTTCTTACGCCACCCTAATCAAGTTTTGCCCAAAGAACAAATCTATGAAGCGATTTGGCAGGAAGCTTATATTACTGGTGATAAAACCATAATGGTACATATCCATCGATTGCGTCAAAAGCTGGAACGTGATCCCGATTCCCCGGAGATTATTGAAACGTTGAAGGGAATAGGCTATCGGGTGAAACTATGAAACAGAATAGATCCTTATTTCGTCGTTTTCTAAAAGTACATTTTCTATTTATCTTTTTACCTCCCATTGTGCTTATTTTCTTCAGTGCGTTTTTTGGGGTTTCTGACATTAATCAAAAAGAAATGAATACGTTAGATCAATTCTACATTACCGTGTCACTATTTGGTTTTATTATGGTCGCATTTGTTGTAATATCTTGGCAGTTCTTCTTGAAACTTCGCAATCGTCTCACCCGCTTACAGAAATACATGTCATTTTCAGTTGAAAATAACTCATTTCCCAAACCCGTATCAGTTCAAAGTGATCGTATGGATGAAATAGACCAGCTAGGAGCTTCTTTTAATTGGATGATTCAACAGCTTGAAGACAGTCGCAAGCGAGAATATGAAGAGGAATTGCTACGACATCGGCTCATTGCGAATTTATCACACGACTTACGAACGCCACTTACCATTTTGAGAGGTCATGTCACCAGATTAAATAAAGAATCCATGAGCATAGATGGACAAAACTCGTTAACAGAGATCAACCATACGATTACAAGAGTTGGAGATCTTATGAATGATTTACTTTCCTATACACTGCTTACTTCAGGGAAACATCCTTTTGGGCCTGTTTCAACAGATATTGTGCGTTTAGTAAGAGCATCTGTTGCTGCGTGGTATCCCGTTTTTGAAGAAAAAGAAATCCAGCTGGATGTTAATCTACCGGCAGAGGAGACCTTTTATTGGGAAGCAGATCCTACATGGATGGCACGGGTTCTGGACAATTTATTTCAGAATATTCTTCGCCATGCAGCGGAGGGGAAATATGCCAACATTGTGGTTGATGTAGAACAAGAACAGATCATTGTTGCGGACAGAGGTCCAGGTATGGATAACTCTTCCTATGAGCTTGGGGCGGGGATTGGTTTATCGATATGTAATTTTATGTTGAACAAAATGAAGCTGATGGCTGACATTACATCCAATGAAAATGGCACAAGAGTAACTATTGGTAGAGCTTAACTTAAAGTTAATCCAGAATTAAACAGGCTGATAAACGTGATGTAACTTTGCTTCTTTATAATGGGAACCATAACAGAAAGGGAGTGTTATGGTTGATTGAAATTAATAACTTAGTCAAACATCGCGGAAATCAAGAAATCTTATCAGGTATCAGCTTTAAAGCTAGGCCAGGTAGAGTAACTGGTTTTTTAGGTCCAAATGGGGCAGGTAAAAGTTCTACACTTCGCATATTGCTTGGATTAGATCGTGCCACCTCAGGAAGTGCACTAATTAATGGCAAGCCATTCGCAAAATTATATAATCCTGCAGTAATAATAGGTGCAACATTGGATGGATCTGGAGCTCATCGTAGGCGAACAGGGCGGGCACATTTACGATGGATTGCTCGTGCCGCAGGATTGTCTCACTCACGTGTCGAGGAAGTTCTGAACATGGTAGGTCTTACTAAAGCAGCTGACAAAAGAGTCGGGAATTATTCTCTTGGTATGGGGAGAAGACTCGGAATGGCAGCTGCGCTACTGGGTGATCCCAAAATATTGGTTTTAGATGAACCCGTGAACGGGCTTGACCCGGAAGGAATTCGCTTTATTCGGACATTTTTACGTGAACGTGCTGAGTCCGGAAACACGGTGTTACTATCCAGCCATCTAATAGGAGAGCTTGCAGAGACTGTTGATGATGTGGTGATTATTAAGCATGGGAAAATCGTTGCAGATGGCACATTGGAGGAAGTAATGGGTAACCATTCCTCGCTGGAGGAAGCCTTTTTTGCCCTGACATCTGACAAAGCAGGTGTCGTTGTATGAGAGCATTCAACGCAGAACTATCTAAATTGTTCTCCCTGCCCGGCATATGGCTTGCCTTTCTTATTGGAGCATTTGCCCCAGCGTTCATATCTGCCTTGGACAGTATAGCACAAAAAGAGGAGATTATAGCTGGGGTTAGCGCACGACTATTGGAAGTTGGCTATATTGGACTAGCTCTTGGTGTGCAAGGTGTCATTATTCTAGGTGTGCTTGCTGTCAGCAGTGAGTTTTTGACAGAGAGTAGTGAATCTGGCGGAGGTCAACAGATTACAACAAGTTTAACTGTTGTTTCATCAAGGCTTTATTTTTTGCTGGCAAAAGCAGGCGCTGTGACAGTAATCAGCATACTGTTTTGTGTTGTGGCTATAATGACAACTTTGACAGCTACGCATCTGGTTCTTGGTGAATATACCCCTGCATTTGAATGGTCTAAACTGATCGGTGCAGTTTGTTACTGGACATTCACTGCTCTTTTGGCATTTGGGATTACTGTTCTAACTAAGAATGGCACGATTCCGCTTACTGTGCTCATCATAAATACATCCGTAGTATCATTCAGTTTCCTGCTTTCTAAGGTTACAAAGTTGGCGTTATACTTACCAGATAGGGTTGGCCTTGAAATGTTTATGTTTCTGAGCGACAGATTTCTCTCCCCGTTTACAGGCGGCTTAGTCATGTTTGCCTGGGTAGTCGTTCTTTTCATTGTTGCAGCTATTGTATTCCATAGGAGGGACGTTAACTCATGAGTGTCCTTTCCAGAAGAAACAGAACACAGATCCTTCGTGCTGAACTAGATAAATTAGTTACATTACCATTGACATGGCTCACTCTTATGGGTGCATTCATTCTTAATTTACTTTTAGCCGCAGCTTTTACTTCGGTTGGACTACAAGGTGCAGCAGGGACGCAAAGTATACTGAATATAGGGCTTGCTACTATGGGATATCTTCAAGCAGGGTTCATTATTCTTGGAATCCAAGCTGCTTGTTCGGAGTATACCGATGGACAGATTCGAACTACATTAATTACGATACCTTGGCGTGGGCTTCAACTATCCACGAAGTACTTGGCATTGGCAATCATAACCATTCCTGCGGCTTTTATTATTACTGCATCAGGTGTACTTTATACTTTTATTAGGATGAGAGACACAGCAGTAGGGTTTGAAATAGGCATCATGATCGAAGCACTGGCAGGTGCAACAGGCTATCTAACCTTAACCACACTTCTCAGTGCAGCTATGGGAGCTTTATTAAGACGCACCACACCTGCTTTAGTGGTACTGCTTGGTTATTATTTCGTTATCAGTCCATTGACGAGAGATTTCCTGCCTAGGTTTAAAAATTATTTTCCGGATACGGCAGGGTATTATATGTATATGATGCCTTCTCCTGATGAAATAAACGCCCTTACACCAATGCAAGGGACAGGTATTTCAATATTATGGACAATAATCTTTATTACAATAGCTATTGTATTTTACCGTAGGCGAGATGCTTAAGTTAAAGTTTCATCAATTCAAAAATATAACGGTAGTGATTTTTGATTATCGATTAGATGAATATCTAAGTATCCCAATGCTACTTGGAGGAGGTTTAAGTTCAATCTCGGTGAACCGTATCACAAATTGAGGCAATACTTCTGAAGAAAATTTGCAGGCCTGTATTTACAGAATGCGGACGCTTAAAAATAGGTTAGGTCAGTCTTTATGGAGTATATGGTGTAAACAAGCTTATGCCGCTTTTTTATTGTTATACAACATATGGATTTGGTTTGAATGACAGATTCATTCTTTAAACTTTTGTCTTGTTTTCTCCGTTATATGGGGTTGCTTCTTCATGTTTCCCTCCTGCTAGCGAATAAGAATATCATCCGACAAATCATAAAAAACTGAAGTAGATAAGGATTTAATCAATCTAATTACGCATAACTAACTGGTTGAGGGACAAGAACATGGTCCCATAATAAGTCGCTATATTAGCGGCTTTTTTTTGTATTCAACGAAAACTAAAAAAATTCTGCAAAAACCGTATTGACATTATTGAACTACAGTTGTAGTATTAATTTGCAACTACAACTGTAGTTTGCAAAAATAAAAATTAAATTATAGGAGAGGAGCATTACCAAATGAAAGCAGCAACGAAAGTAGCAATCGCGACACTAAGCAGCATTTTATTAATGGGTTCTTCCGTAAGCCTCGTGGCGAAGGCGCAATCCTACGAGAAATCCCAAGAAGCCGCTGTTAAAAAAACAGCCGAAGCAGCCAAGCCTATATCTGCTGAGGAAAAAAAGTTTATCGAACAAGAGATCCAGAGAGTGAAGAAGTTGACCCAAGAGTCGGGTGATATGTATGTCCTGTATCATAAGTACCCAAAATTAAATAGCGGATTTGATATTAGCTATTGGGGAGGGGTACATGAATTCGCTACATACGAGGACTACTTGAAAAAAGCTTCAACCCTGAAGGGGTCCATTCTGCAGGAGCCTGCCAACCTGCCAAAGGGATATAAGTTTATATCAGCGGTCATTGAAGGTCCGATCGAAGGAAAGTTCGTTGATGAAGTAAGGACCGAAGGTAAGAAGAGCGGAAAGCCCATCTATGTGAAAAAGATCGATTGGAAAGAGGCGGCAACCATCCGTATTAAATATGCGAGCGGAAAAGACACGCTGGGCTTTTCCAAGTATACGGTAGATTCGAAGGGAAGCAAGAAAAAAGGTTTCTTTGACGATAAGCTGCCGAAGCATGTCTTTCCAAAATACGTTTTTTGGAATGATGGCGGCAAATTCGAATACAGCATTTCAACCTCCTCTTTGGATATGTCCAGGAAACAGAAGATCGAAGTGCTAAAAGCAGCCGTGAAAAAATAACATTTTGCGCCAGCTATATTTTTTCTCGGACAGGCGCTCCAAAATACGATGACATGTGTTCTTTTGCAGATCATCATGCCGGACAGGCGGGGCGAATCATTTTTTCGTGTAACAAAAACGAGAAATTACGGTCTGCCAAACAAGTTGACATTACTAAACTACAAATGTAGGATGTGTATTATTACTACATATGTAGTCTGAGTAAATTGACTTTGGAGGTTTCATTCATGAATCAAATACCACCGATTACGGATGCAGAACTGGAAATTATGCGCGTATTGTGGACAAATCCGGACTGCCCTTCCAGCGAGGTCGTAAAACAAATGACGGATCGAATGGGGTGGAGCCCCAATACGACCCGGACGCTCCTAAGTCGTCTGGTGCAGAAGGAAGCAGCGGGTGCGAAATTGGAAAAGGGTTCAAAGCGCACCCAACTATTTTATCCGATCATCAGCGAGCAGGAGTATCTGCAGTTCGAAACCAAATCTTTCATGAAAAAGCTTTATGGGGGAGCTTTAAAGCCGATGCTGGCTAACTTTCTGCAGGATAAAAAACTGAATGCGCAAGAAATCGAGGATCTAAAGGCTTTGTTCGACGATAACCGCAGCGACGGGGAAACAGAAAAGAGAGAGCCCTGATGAGTTTTACATTGTATGAAAATTTATTATCTATTTTCGGCTGGTTAATTCGCGGATCGTTCATGGCCTCCATCCTGATCGTACTTGTCCTGATCCTGCAATTTCTATTAAGAAACAAGATTGAGGCCAGATGGAAATATTGGCTATGGCTTCCTGTGGCCATACGCTTGCTGCTCCCTTGGGCTCCGGAATCCTCGCTTAGCCTATACAATGTTTTGTCTTTGGAGGCCATAGCACCCGGTATTCATCAACAAACTCAAGTTTCATCGGGTGGGAAAGAAGCGGGGAGAATAAGCGAGGCGACGGTTCATGTGGAGCGCTCTACAAACCCGGAAGCAAGCGGGACCTCGGAAGTACCTGCTCCATCCCTTGAATCGGGACTCGTGCAGGAGAGAGGCTTTTGGTGGAAGGGGTTCAACCAAATAGGCTTCAACAATACGCTGATTGCGGTTTGGCTTGCGGGGGTGCTGCTTCTTGCCGCGAAAACGGTATACGACCAGCTTCGATTGAAACAAGCCCTGCGCACGGGCCGAAAGATAGATACGCCTTTTCTATCGGCAGTGTTTCACGAGACGAAACAGCAATTAGGCGTGAAGCAAAAAGTGCAATTTCTGTCCAGCGAGCGAATTCCTGGACCTGCCGTGGTCGGTTTTAGCAAGCCGGCGATCGTCATTTCGCCCAGTCTGCTCATCACGCTGAAAAAAGATCAACTTCAATATATTCTGGCGCATGAGTTCGCACATATTCAGCGACGGGACATCGCCGTGAACTGGTTGATGCATATCATCCTGATCATCCATTGGTTTAATCCGTTATTATGGCTAGCCGTACGTAAAGCAAGACAGGATCAGGAGATGGCCTGCGATGCATGCGCCTTGAATCGGATGAGCCCACAGCAAAACAATGCATACGGACAAACGATCATCCATGTGTTGGAGCATTTTTCAGGAAACCAACGCCAGCCGGGGCTTGCCGGCCTGTCTGCCACACATAAACAAATGAAAAGGAGACTTACGATGATTAAACATTTTCACAAAAAATCATACCGCCTGTCCATTCTGGGGATGGGGATGATTCTAGCGCTTGGCAGCGTGACATTGGTTAATGCCAAGGAAAGCGATGCGGGGAGCGTAACACCAAAGGCTTCCGTACAATCGGAACAGGATCTAAAAGCTGCTGGGAATAATGATCAGGATATTATCTACCCCGAGGGGGATGTAGACCGTGAGTTCAACAAGAAAGAGCTGGAAAAGGCCCGAAAAAAAGCAGAAGCAGCAGCCAAGGCTCTGACTCCAGAGGAAAAGAAGTATATCGAAGATGAGACCAATAGAGTGAAGAAGCTAAGTAAAGAGACCGGTGATATGTACGTTCTGTATCATAAATATAAGGATCTTAACAGCGGTCTCGATCTAAGTTATTGGGGAGCGGTAGAAAAATTCTCTGCTTACGAGGACTATTTGAAAAGAGCTTCCACTCTGGAGGGTTCCATTCTGAAGCAGCCCGCCAACCTGCCGGAAGGATATAAGTTTGCCAAAGCGAGAATTGAAGGTCCAACCGAAGGAAAGTTCCTTGATGAAGTAAGGGCCGAAGGCAAGAAGAGCGGAAAACCCATCTACGCGAAAAAGATAGATTGGAAAGAGGCGGCAACCATCCGACTTGAATATACGAACGGCAAAGATACGCTGGCCATTTCTAAATATATGTTAGACGCAGAAGGAAGCAAGAAAAAAGGTTTCTTTGAGGATGACTTACCGGCACATATCTATCCAAAATACGTTTTTTGGCATGAAGGCGGCTTCGAATACAGCATTTCAACCACATGGGATATGTCGAAGGAACAGAAGGTCGACATTCTGAAAGAAGCGGTGCAGAAATAATATTTTGAGCAAGCTTTGGTCTTGCGCGGGTAAGCCCATGCAGTCCTGGAAATAGGATTGCATGGGTTGTTTTATTGATCATGATTTCTTGTAAATTGACACAAAAGCCCCCTTGTAATTAACGGTAGGGTGTTTCACACTTTTTAGAAGGCTTTTTACATATCGAGCTTCCTGTCGGAGGACAAAAACATAGTCTCATTGCAAGTCGCTATTAAAGCGGCTTTTTTGTTTTATCGGTACAAGTTCTTGTCCCGAGCCAAGGACAAGAACTTGTACCGATTGCCGTAAATGTTTATTAAGCTAACGGGCAGGAATGTTGGGAAATGGAAACGAATACATAATCTAGCTTCCCAAAATAGGTTGATTAACGTGATTTCAACATTCGAGTAATGAAAGCATCATAAAACTAAAAGGGGTAAATTTTAATATGAAGGATTTACATAATTTTGTATCAGATTACACGAAAGATAAGAAACATTTACATCTTGCTATCGGGATTATTAGGGAGGGAGATATTGAATACTTTTCGTTTTGTAATAGTAAAAAGAAAAGTATGGTCCCTCCTGAGAATATGTTGTTTGAAATCGGATCCATAACCAAAGTTTTTACATCAATACTTTTATTAGAAATGGAACAGGAAAAACTGCTTTCCTCGGATGACATGGTTGGTAAGTTTGTGCAGAACGCTGAAAACGATTATTTGAATAAAATTACCTTGAAAAGCCTTGCTACTCATACCTCTGGATTACCTATATTGGCAACCAACCACATTTTGGCTAAAAAAAGATCGAATCCTTATTCAATGTATACCGAGGAAGATTTGACTGCTTTTTTAGCTAATGCTGACTACACGGATAGCATTGGTTCGTTTGGATATTCCAATATCGGTGTGGCCTTACTGGGAAACATTCTATGTAAGGTGTCAGGAAGCAAGTATGATGAACTGTTAAAAAAATATATAACCTGTCCATTAAAGATGAATGAGACAGCCGTTATGCTTGATTCAGAACAGAATGGCAGGTTTTTGAATGGACATGCTTCAACTGGGAAAAGAGTCCCTCACTGGGATCTCGGTATACATGAAGGTGCTGGTGGTATTAAGTCCTCTGTTAGTGATTTGAGTTTATTTGTCCAAGCCAATCTAAATGATGATAATCCGATAGCCTCTACACTACAAAAAAGTCATCTCCCGATATGGACCGGAAATTCAAACCGTTATTTTGGCTGGGGTGAGGATAAACTTCTAGATAAAGATATCCTCTGGCATAACGGGGGTTCAGCTGGTTTTAATAGTTATCTAGCTTTCAACAAGGAACTCCGTGTAGGAATTGTGTTGCTATCAAACTATTCTTTTTTCTCCAATGTTCTTATGGATTATTATTTTGCTCAAATAATAAAATGGATTACTAAAAAAGAGCCTTCTCAAGGAACGATGATAGACTCTACAGGTAAAAAAATATTTGAAGCAATCATACATAGAGAAAAGTCATTAAAGTAACGGGAGACGATAGTTGAATAAAGCCAAGAAGGCAGCCGGTCAGATTGATCAGCTGCCTTCCTTAAATTAATGGGCAGGATAGCGTGGTGCAATGGTTCATTTGTTTAGATAATGTGAAAAGTCAAGAATGGTTTACAAGGTGGAACAGATATGGATGTCGAATCCAGATGCGCAGGCGGTTGAACTGCTGAAGTAGCTAGCGTACAACCACAAAATATACGGACAGGCAGTCTGAAGGCTGAAACGGGCCCAAAGGCTGCCTTTTTGCTCCCTACAGAAAAGCCCGATCGCTGGGATTGAAATGCGCCATTAAAATTTGTATGTTGGATTCATACCATTTTTTAAGCAAAAGGAGCCATGGCCGGTGAGATTGGCAGAGGATTATCTTAGGCTGCGAAGCGCTTATTCCGACGAAAAAGAAGGGGAGCCGTTCCGGGTGACGATCGACGGGCTGGCCGAGGCCCTGTACTGCACGCCCCGTAACGCCAGGCTGATCCTGCGCAAAATGACGGACGCCGGCCTGGTCCGGTATGCGGCCGGGCAGGGCAGGAGCCATCGGTCGGAGCTGACGTTTCTGGCGGACAAGCGGGAGTTCGTGATTCTGGAAGCACAGCATTACGTGAGGCAAGGGGACTTGCAAGGCGCGCTGCTCTGGGTAAAGGAGCAGGCGGGCGAACCCGAAGTGAAGCAGCGGTTCATGGACTGGCTGACCGGGTATTTCGGATACCGCATGGAAACGATTGGGGAGGGCCGTATTGTGGAGACGCTTCGCCTGCCGATATACCGGCCGATCGTGACGCTGGACCCGGCGGACGCGATGTATGCTTTCGACACCCATATGATCCGCCAGATCCATGCGACCCTGGTCGAGCTGGATAGGGCGACCGGCAAGGTTATTCCGGGCGTCGCACTTCATTGGGAGCCCAGTACGGATGCCTGCCGTTGGACATTCCATTTGCGGAAAGGCGTGACGTTTCACGACGGCACGGAGCTTACGGCCGATGACGTCAAATACAGCCTGTTCCGCGTTCAGCAGGAATCCAAAAATCATTCCTGGCTGTGCAGGGACATCGTTGAGATCTACGCTGAATCCCGCTATATAGTCCGCATGGAGCTGCGTCAGCCCAACGTTCTGTTCGCGGTATTTATGTCTCACACGGGGGCAGCGGTCCTTTCCCGCAACACTGGCGAGTCCGGGACCGGAAGTGTTCCCGGCAGCCTGCCCGTCGGGGCCGGGCCTTACCGGATCGCTAAGTTTACGCCGGGGATGTGCGTTCTCGAGGTATTCCCAAATTATTATGCGGCCCGGGGCCAGATCGATCGTATCGAAGTGATGATCATCCCGGACACCGGTGGAGAATGGACGGTAGAGACCAATCCGGGGGTACTGGTCGTCGAGACGGGAGAAGCCCGCCGTCAGGAGCTGAAGACATGGCGGCGCAGCCGTCTCGTCACCGGATGCAGCATGCTGACCATAAACCTCGCAAAGCCGGGAATCCTGCAAACTGGTTCCTTCCGCAGAGTACTTGGACTTGCGGTTGACCGGAGCCGCATGGTTCGGGAGCTGGGGTACCCGTACTCCTTTCCATGCCCCGGTTTTCACCTTGAGCCGAAGCCGGCTTCCGCTGATCCAATGTATGATCTGGAAGAGGCAACCAGGGAATTGAAACGATCCGGATACAGTGGAGAGGGGCTGAAGCTGTACGCTTACCGGCGTCATGAGCAAGCGGCTTACTGGCTTCAGCAGCAATATGGTCAGGCCGGGGTCCGGCTGGACGTGCATATTGTACCCTGGGAGGACATGATGAAGGAAGAGCGGATCCGGGAGGCGGACCTGATCCTGTTTGAGGCGTTGCTGAGCGAGGGGCTGCTTCGGCAGATCGAATATTTGCTGTCCCGGTACAGCTTCATTCGCAGCATGCTGGATCCCGAATTGCAGGCGGAGGTAGATGGGCTTGTGGGGCAGCTGCTTCAGAAGGCGGAACCGGAAGCCCGGGACGAGGCGTTTCAGCGATTGGAGACCTGGCTGATGGAACGCGGCACGGCCGTCTATTTGACCTACAATGAAGCCCGGGTGCTGTTCCATCCGGCGCAGCAGGGTGTAAGGCTGAATGCTGCCGGTTGGGTAGATTTTAAGGACATCTGGTTTAAAGGAGAAGGGTAATGGCGGGAGAGCTATAACGGATACGGTACGGGAAAACATGACATGTGACGAAAGGGGAAATGTTTCCCGGAAAGATTACCTTTTTCTTAAACCTGTGCGGAAGTACAATGATCACAGCAGATGAGATGAAAATTTACCAACGAAGCGAAGGTGAACGGTATGGAAATTATGTTGGATGATTTAAGAGGGCCGGAAATTGCCGCGTTGATCCGCGAGCATCTTCAAGGCATGGCGGAGGAGTCGCCGCCGGAGAGCGTGCACGCCCTTGATCTGGACGGGCTCCGCCGGCCGGACGTGACGTTCTGGAGCGCGTGGGAGCAGGGAGAACTGCTTGGCTGCGGGGCACTCAAGGAGCTCGATCCTGGCCACGGCGAGATCAAATCGATGCGGACCGCATCCGCCCACCTACGTAAAGGCGTGGCCCGATCCATCTTGGCCCATATGATTGAGGAGGCCCGGCAGCGGGGATACCGGCGGCTGAGCCTGGAGACAGGATCGATGGCGTCGTTCGAGCCGGCCAGACGGCTGTACGCGGCCTTCGGGTTTGAGGAGTGTGGGCCATTTGCGGACTATACGCTCGATCCTTACAGTACCTTTATGACCCGAGAGCTGTAACCTAAACTTGCGGAGCTTGATGTAAAAAAAGGACATGCTTCCTGCCACCAACTCACGTCGGAGGACAGAAACATTGTCCCATTGAAAGTCGCTATTTTAGCGTTTTTATTTTATCGGTACAAGTTCTTGTCCCGAGTCAAGGACAAGAACTTGTACCGATTGCCGTAAAGGACAAGAACATGAGCCGATTCCCGATTAGATAAGTATCTAACTATGTTTCCATGCAATTTCATTAAGCTAACGGGCAGGATTGCTCAATACAATCATAGAATACCTAATATCGGATTTGATGTTGAGAGGGCAGCGCTATTATCCAGGCGATGATTTATTATCCATGTACGATTCCCGGTTGATGGCGCTACATGTATATGATAATAACTGAAGTTATGCCCAACACAGGTGACACTTTGGTACGATTATGGGTCTACAACCGTGAAAAAAACTGCGAAAGTTTAGCGGATTTTGTGCAAAGATGAATTAAATCAACTTATACATAGCAACCGCACCTCTAAATCGATAGACTCTAGTTGAGGTTGTAGTGATGAAGGACGGCCGTCTCATACGAAGGGGTGTAACAAATGAACGAAATCATAAAGAAGAAGCTGCTGGACAAAAATGAACTACTGATCAACATGGTGATCGAACGCGCAAGAAGAGATTTTCTAGACGATATCGCAATTATTGGGCTTACTGGTTCGTTTAGCACCGGGGACTTTCACGAGAAGAGCGATCTTGATTTAATTATCATAAATAATACAGAAAGGGGATGGGGAATATCCGATTGCTTCATCTTGGATGACGTTGGCTATGACATCTATTGCACACCATGGGATACAAGAATACACGCACAATCCATCTTAGAGAGTCCCAACGTATCGAGCCTAACCGAGCTCAAAATTCTCTATTATGCAAAGCCTGAGGATTTGGAGAAATTGAACGACTTTAGGCAAAAAGCTCTTGATGCGCTTGCGGAGCCGATAGGAGAAGCGTGTCTTAACCGAGCAAAAAAATGGATCGATCTGGCTAAGCAAGCATACAGCGATACGATGCTGGGTGATAATATTGGTTCAGTGAGACATGCATCTGCCGGCGTTCTGTACAATCTGGTCAATGCCTTGGTCAGCATGAATAACACGTGCATCAAACGAGGAATCAAGCGATATTTAGAAGAAATACGCTCGTATCGCTATGTTCCAGATGATCTCGAATACTTATACATGTCAGTCATCGAAGCTCATACCATTGAAGATATCCGAATGGCTTCTTTTAATATGTTGAACAGCGTTACGAGGTTACATAGCAAGATGTGTGATAACTTCATTGCTAAACCCGCTCCGACATTTGATAATCTGAGGGGAACTTACGAAGAATTGTGGTGCAACTACCGCAATAAAATCTTGAACAGTGTTAAAACGAACGATGCCTCCTATGCCTTTCTTTCGGCCTTTGGAGCACAAGGATATCTTGATGAAATGGCTGCGGAGAAAGGAACCAAGAAATTTGATCTCATGCAGTACTTTGATGCAAGTGATTTACCAGTAATGAAAGAGAAGTTCCTTGAAATGATGGATGAATATGTAGACGAATATGGTAAGGTCGGCAGAGAAGTCGAACGTTTTACAACCTTCGAGCAATTATATGCCCATTATATCAATCATTGATCTTATATCCCAGTTCGTAATAAGTCCGCGGAAACGTGACGGTTGACAAATATATCCAATAAAATGGGATTTTTGAAGGGCCGTGTAGAATTAGTTTCTATACGGTCTAATACGAGTTTTATTAGAAATCAACCAGCCGGACAATATATGTCCAATGACACAAAAGTGACCACATTGTTGGAATTTGACACAAATAAGACTACATTATAGATAAGACGTTATACCGAGGGGGAAATGTGATTAAAGTTGATTTAAAAATTCTAGTTTTGATTATTGGTATATTCTTAATTTCATCATACTTAATTGGATGTACAATGAATAAGGAATCAAGTGGGGAAACAAAGATTTTCGAAATTGCCAATACAGAAGAGGTTTTTGGTAAAAAGGATGAAGAAATGGTGACTGTTAGAAAGCACTATATGATTCTAAATCCACCGAAGGATTTAATACAATTGAAAGAATTAGTTGAAAAATACAGTAAGGATCATCCAGTTGAAGGCGAAATTAAAATAATAGAAGGAAAAAACCGGATTTTTTATATGTACTTCTATAGGGAAAGCAAGGATTTTCCAAGAGACTGGCAGCCCGATGAAAGCTACATGAATACAGATCGGATAGAACATCATAAGCATGATCTGATTACATCAATAATTTGGTCAGATGTAGACTCACAAAAAGAATACTATAGTTATGACAAAAGTAAGGAAGGGAAGGTAATTAAGAGAATGCATTTTATTGAGGATCAGCTTGTTGAGTGATACACTATCCATCCACTAAAATATAAAACAGATATGCAGCAGGTTACATTTTATACCGTGATGGCCGGTTGATATATTAAATGTGTCTTTATTTATCCTTGTAGATGTTACATATTCTCAGCTCCTTGCGTTTAGCGATCATATAGAATTAATGTAACATGGCTGAACGGAGACGACAGAGAAACTTATTTGTCAAAGGACAAGAACATAGTTCCATAGAAAGTCGCTAATTTAGCGGCTTTTTTGTTTTATCGGTACAAGTTCTTGTCCCGAGTCAAGGACAAGAACATGAGCCGATTACCGATTAGATAAATATCTAACTATGTTTCCATGTAATTTCATTAAGCTAACGGGCAGTTTATCGTGAAAGGATCTCGATATGGATTTTGATAACATCAGATTCTAATTATGGAGATTTGGAAGAGGAAGATGGAATTCATAATAAAGAATGCATGTAAGAAGAAGGAACAAGGAGTTGCGAGTTAGGTCTTACTATATAATCATAGTTCGGTATTACTACTTTCTGTCTGTCCCATTGGACCTAGATCTGTTATTATAAAACAAATAACGGAAAAGGCGAGGACATCAGCATGGCTAAAAAATTGAATATCTTTTTATCTTTTCTAATATCTATTATCATCGCGTTCAGCTGCGGTGTGTATTTCTCGGAAGACTTGGGTTATAGTCGGAGTGAACCAACTATAGTTAAAGCTGAGCAAACAGTGGATACCGAAAACGAACCTTCCAACGGAGATGGCGAAAAAGGCGCAACGATTTCCACGGCTCAGAATCAAGGAGGTAACGAAACGGCCAACGACGAACCCGAAGCTACCCGAGTGACTGCGGAGAATCGTTTCAGCGACCCAAGAGAGTTCAGATACAGTGTCAATTCAGCGAACGGTATCACGCTGACGTGGCTCGTCGATAATTTGACCGGCAAAACGATCAACTACTATACCGTGAAGGTCAGCACATTTAATCCCGTAGGAGACCCTTCGTATGATGAACACTCCGGAAAGAACTCATTCAATCTTCAATATGTCGGTCCGGTCATACCGGGGTTAGAACTCGGTGTGTTTGAGCTCTTCACGTATCAAGGTGCTTTGGATTCAATACGTATCGACGAAGTTGAACTGGAATACGCGGATGGCACCAAAGAAACCGTCGTCTACAATCGCACGACTAAGGACGATAGCGGGCTCAATACTAGATAGGAAAGTTTATTGCCACTTGCATAGTATTCATGTAAGAGGAAAGAACATACATATCCATTTAAGTCCGCGTTTTACGCGGATTTTTTATGGTTTGAATTTTGTTATTTTCTCGTAATTTAGATTGAAATATCTTCGAGTGTATATTAGGATATTGAATGTTCATGGTGAACAAACTATATTTTTATCGATGTCAGATAAGGTACTAGATCCGATTTCAGTCGTTCAACTAACGGGAAACGTTAGTTATTAATAAAGATAGGGAGGCAGCCGGTAAAATTATCGGCTGCTTTTTCGTTAAGACAACGGGCAGATTAGCGTAACTTGGATCAACATAAAACCAAAAGTTGGACGCAAACTCCGTGTGGCAGTGTTCAAGTTGACTTGGAGGAATTAGGGGTAGGTTGCCTCTGCCGATTCATCCCTAATTTGAATTTTTGCCGAGTGGATCTATGTACTGCTTCCCATCCTCCGAAACACATATACGGGGATCAAGGAAGTGGCCCTGTCCTCTTAGAGGCAGCTCGTGCGATGGGGATGGATCAACGGAAAGCCTTCGGAAAGTAGAACTTCCGCTAGCAATGCCGGTTTTTATGGTGGGAATTCGGACGGCAACCGTTCTGATCATCGGAACTGCAACCATAGTGGCTTATATTGTGGCCTTGGTAGTATCATCCTCTTGGAAATCGACCAAATCGACCAGAATGATAACGGATTAATCGTGCTTGGAGGTAGCCACTTTTGTGTCAATTATGTTTCATGATTTGTCAATAGACAATATATGTCGGTGTCGAGGGACAAGAACATGAGCCGATTGCCGATTAGATAAGAAAGTTTATTAAGCTAACGGGCAGATTACGTCAACAAATCTGATTGTAGAGGTGTCCCATATATTGTAAGATTGCGTAGAAGGCTAAGCTTATTGGGGAGCTGTGTAAAATGAAAAAATTGATTTCGCAAGCTTACACATTACTTAATGAACATGGGTTCGATTGGTCAATTTGTGGTGGTGCTGCTATTGATTTATATCTTGGCAGACAGACCAGAATTCATAAAGACTTAGATATTGCTGTGTTCTGGGAAGATAGAAATTTGATCATTGATTTGATGTTAAGTTCGGGATGGAGGGTGCTTCAGGCTTGTGGTGGTGGAGTAGTCCATGAACTGAATAAGAAACAAGATGAGAAGTTTGAAAAGAGGAATCTATTTTGTTTCACTGTCAATGAGCACCGAGTTAAACTTGAAGCGATTGGACAAGACAAATATCGGTTTGGACTAGAGAAGGTTGAACAACAATACTTTACGTATGTAGAGTTTCTCTTCAATGAGCGTAATGATGGAAATTTTTTCTTGCTAGGAGAAACTAAAATAAAACGCGAACTAAAAAAATCCATTTTATCATCATCCGATGGAGTTCCATATCTAGCTCCTGAAATAGTCCTTTTTTATAAATCAAGTTATTTAGATGGCAGCGATGCTGACTACCATAATCAAGACTTCGATTCAGCCTTAACATGTTTTAGTTTGGAGCAAAAACAATGGTTAAGATGGGCTATTGAGACGGAGTATCCTCAAGGTCACGTCTGGTTAGAAAGGTTAAACTAACCAGAAACTATAGCTTAATGAACACCGCTGCAGCCGCGTTTCGGCGAAGTCTATCATTTCTCCGTGGCCGGCATTGTTCACCAGATGATTGAAAGTGGGACTATCCCAAGTAGATTGCAAGGTCGAACAGACTGTCTTAGCAAAGGCCGCAAAGCTGGCGATGTTTCCAACATCGAGTTGTAGAGCGACTGCTAGAGTCTAGCTGTATATGTTCGGATGATAAATTTCAATTTTGAACGGATGCGCCCCTTTTACACTCAGGCGCATCCTTGGTCATGCTACACTGATTTTGTCAATTATTATATTGAATTGTTGAGTGTATTTTCTAGTAAATCATCGTTGCTCCCTGTTTTGCAACCATTTAACCGTCCCAATGAAGCCTGCCAGTCCTATTAAAAATACCAGAAAATAACTGGTATTTGCCAAGGGAAATGATGCGATGCCGTTTTCCTGCAAATGCAAAGCAGGTACAGACCAGGGCAGATACGTGCCAATGGCAGTAGGCCCAAATACCAATGCCAGCATCAAAGTTGTAAAAGCAAAGCCGATCGGCACCAGATAACCGCGCGATATACAGGCCAATAGGGCAAGAGGGGCACTTAATAAAAGGTGGAGAGCACCAATGATAAGTATTAGGAACAAATAATGTTGTACAATCGCGAACGAAAAGCCAGGAAGGCCAATAGCAAAACCAAGTACTAAGGCATAAGCAAAGCTGATCAACATCACTACAAAACACCAAAATATAATTGCGACATATTTGGCAATCGCTATTTTACCGCGCGATATAGGCAAACCGAGCAAATCCTTAAGCGTCCGATCAGAATACTCACGGCCAAATGTCCAGCTTGTCACCAATCCAAACCCCAGCAGCCCAAACACGGATGCATACAAAAACGCAGTCCGTTCAAAAAAAGAAGGCCAATCGGGCTGTCCCAAGAACAACGTGATGACAAACAATATAAACAGAAGCGTGCCCCATAAAACAAAGGATCGACGCAATTTGTAAATTTCAACGCTACAGGCTGTCAACAATGGTCTCATTTTCGTTTTCCCTCCTGGGCTCCGATTACTTTGAGAAAATAATGTTCCAAATTCTCTTCTTCAATGTTAAGCATGGTGAGCGGCACTTCGTGATGAGCAAGCAATCTCGCAATATGTTCGGGATGCTTCACGGCATGATCATCCGGTAGTGCAAGGCAGTTATCCGGAATCGAATGTACCGCATACCCGGAGTCTGAAAGAATAGCTTGAGCCTTCCGAGCATCCTTCGTACCGATCATCAACTGCTTTCGGCGGATGGTTTCAAAGTCTTTTGTTGTCAGTTCTTCAAGCAATACGCCTTTGTGAATAATGCCGATTCGAGAAGCCATTTTGGACATTTCCTCAAGGATATGGCTCGATATAAACACGGTAACCCCTTGTTGAGAAGCTAGAGCTTTCAGCATCTCCCTTATCTCGACAATTCCGGCAGGATCAAGCGCATTGGTTGGCTCATCAAGAATCAGAACGTCCGGCTTATGAATTAACGCTTTGGCCAATCCAAGTTTCTGCGCGTTACCAAGTGACAAATCTCTTGCCTTACTATCCGCATATTGGGTCAAATTCAATTGCTCCATAATTTCGTCAACTGCCCTCGGAACCGGTAATCCTCGCAACCTGGCCATCAAACTCAAGTTTTCCCTAACCGTAAAGTTAGGGTAGGCATAAGGAACTTCCACCATATAACCTACTCGTCTCGACAAATCTGGATTCCCATTCGCCCAGCGCTGACCAAACAAATACACTTCTCCGGAAGAAGGCTTACTCATTCCGAGAAGAGCTCGAATGGTTGTCGTTTTCCCTGCGCCATTCAACCCCAGGAATCCATAGATTTCTCCTTTTTTAACGGAAATCGAAACGCGATCCACAATGACTTTATTCCCGTATTGCTTTGTCAGGTTAATGGTTCGAATAATCTCTTCCATAGAAACAGTCCTTTCCGTATCATCAATTTAAACTCAGTTCATTAATAGTGCCGGCAGTCACCTGAGATGTTCTAAAAGATCGCCGCAGGCTTATCCAAATCAGTTTTCGCGATAAATGAAATTCAAGTAATTCAAAATCGATGTGGTATCATCAAAGGAGGTACGCAGTGCGATGTAACCATCGGGACGAATCAATACGAGTTCTTCACTTGCTACATCATAAATTCTATAGGCATTCCCTGCTGTGTCTATTATGCCTTCCGCCCCCTCCACGTTCGATGGCAGGATATAATGCACATGGAGTTCGTCGTTGGTGAAGTTCTTCAGAGAAGGATCGATGCAGTTTGCAAAAGCCAAAAGCGTCCAGTGCGGACCGCGCAATAGGTCAAAGACACTTCCTGCAAACCTGGTACCTTGCAGGCCCGTAGCATTAGGAGCACGATCTCCAGGAAATGAACGGTTAGCATTTGTTCGAGCAGACGGACGGGTAAGCGAACTTAACCGATAGGAAATGAGAAGCCCACTCGTCAGATCGTCGGATATGGTGCTCAAGGATTGGGACAATGTTCCACCTTCAGTCGCCGTTCCTACAACCTTTCCCATCTTTTTCGTGCTGTCCTCGAGCACGGCTTGAGCCACAGGGCGGCGCTCCTCATCGTACGTGTCGAGCAAGGCGATGTCCGCTCCGCGTATGACGGCCGCCAGCTTCCAGCCGAGGTTGTAGGCGTCCTGTATCCCCGTATTCATGCCTTGACCGCCAGCTGGCGAATGAACATGAGCAGCATCGCCGGCAAGAAAAACCCGTCTGTTGCGGTAACATTCAACCATACGGACGTTGACCCGGTAGATGGACAGCCAGGAAGCATCCGTGAGCCGAACACGTCCGGCCCCGGCGCGACGGTCAAACATGGCTTGATACGCCTCTAGCGACGGCTGCTCTGGTTCTTCGATGTCTGCCGGAATTGTAGCCTGCAGTTGCCAAATATCGGATTTCGGCAGCGGTGTCACCCCGACCATCCCCTCCGAAGATGTCCAGATATGGATATGGTCACGATCCAACCCTTCCAATCGTACATCGCCAAGATACCATCGCTCATCATCGTGTGTTTCTCCAACCAGCGGCAACTGAATAAACTTGCGGATATTGCTTTTGCCCCCGTCAGCGCCGACGACATAACGAGCGCGAATTTGCTCTTCTCCTTGCGGTGTATTCACGGTTACCGTCACACCATCCAAATTCTGTTCAAGCCCTACAGCTTCCACGCCCAACTCGACTTGACCGCCAAGCGCCGCATAGCGGTCGCGCAATGCTTTTTCCACATCATACTGAGCAATCCAGACCGGATCACGATAGGGTGTCTCCAGTTCGATGCTGGCTGCAACGGTAATAGCCGGCTTGTCCACACTCCTGCCATCTGCGTTATAATAACGTACAGGCAAATCCACGACCCCTGTGTCCATAATGTAACGAACGGCCCCCAAATCATCGGCGACCTCAAGCGAGCGGGGCTGGATTGCTTTGGCGCGAGACGCTACGTTATATAAGGCACTTCGTTCAATAATACGATGGTCGACGTCTCGACGGGCAAGGTCGCAGGCAAGTGTAAGCCCTGTTGGTCCGGCCCCGACAATGAGAACATCTACAAAAGACTGCACGGTTTTCATGGATAAAATCCTCCTTGATCATTGATTTTGATATGTTGCATTAAATACACTACACCGTGCAGTGTAATTTGTAAAGTGGAACTCATTTTTGATAGTATACCTGTAGGGGGGAAACGTAAGCATGGATAATACGGAAAACAAAAAAATCCGCAAAGGCTCTTCAGACAAACGAGCTAAAATTATTGCAGCGGCACGAGATCTGTTTCTTTCAGATGGGTTTGATCGCTCCAGCGTCGATGCGGTCGCAGCTAGAGCGGGGGTTTCCAAAAGGACCGTTTATGATTATTATGGCGACAAACAGAACTTGCTGCTTGCTGTTGTGGAAGAAACCAGTCAGGCGGTTCTGGACATGATCAAGCAAGGGATATCAGACTACCTGTGGGAATTCGAGGATCTGGAGCAGGCGCTCATCTTATTCTGCGAACAATTCGTAGCTTCTGCGAACGGTTCGTCCGATTACAGCGCTCTGATCCGTCTGGTTACAATGGAAGCCGCCAACCTGCCAGCCTCGTTTTTAGAAAAGCTGGATAACGCAACGGAAGAGGGGATTATCAGGAGGTTTACCGAGTTTGGACAAAACGGACTGCTCGATGTGCCAGATCCTGTAATGGCTACAAAGCACTTCGCTGCCTTAACGTTTTTATTGGTATTTGATCAACCGATAAAAGCAGGGGATCTGGAGAAGGAACAAACCAAACGTATCATCACTGAAGGCGTACGCGTCTTTCTTTGCGCTTATGGAAAACGCACCGTTCAAAACGAAAATCAACCATCATACTGATTGCGATTTTGCTTAACGATAAAAGACTAGTGGGGCCACCAATTTAACGTAAATATACGCTAAGGTTGTGTAGGCACTTCAAAACTGATTTCCAAGTAAATGACCGTTAATGTTCAGAAAATGTTGGCAGATGCAATATAAAAACAGAGCGAAGTCCCATTGGGAGGGATCGCTCTGTTTTTTATACCCGATAGCATGGGGTGATACAGATCTCGCCTGTCGCCGGCGTGTCTGCTGTGGCCCCTGCAGCTGTAATTTGTATGGAGTTAAAGGTCAATTTGTCAGCTTTCTCAAAATGCTTGCAGATAGCCGCCCCACCAAAATGCAGATAAACCCTTACGAAAAAAGGTTTTTTTATTTTTGTTTCTCTCTGTACGTTTCGGTTTTTGCGTTCGTAACATTTTTGGCTTGTGTCCTCACTTCTTGAAAAATTGATTTTTTAGTCGTGGCCACACATTGGGTTACACTAAGATATTTTTTGGCGGCGTTGCGACTTTTTCGGAAGCGAGCATGCTCCGTTCAGACCATTATGTTTCCTTAAAGCAAAGCAACCGCCCTATCCTCTGTCGAAGGCAGGGCGGTTCAATTTGTTCTGCTCCGAATACTCCGCGTAAAAGGCGGTCAGAAGCTTGAAGGCGAATTATTGAATCGTCGTTGACGATTCAGAACTGGAATCGAACAAGCTGCTCGAATGCGTTTCTTTATGCGTCTTAAACCCGAATTATATAAAGGAATATTTCAAACTGACGGAACCTATAGAAGGATTCGATATTCCATAACATGAAGAAAAGCCACTTCTATCTAACGAGACTCGAATAGTACTGTGTCCGAGTTTAGTGGAAAGCGCCTTGATAGTGGCACCAGCTATGATCGAAATGCTGGCATGCTTAGCCTTGATTCACCGTAGAAGGCCAAATGTCCACATTTGTATATGGAATGTAAACACGTGTATATGCAATGTAAACACATGTATATGCAAAGTAAACACATGTATATCGATGCTTCATTGCCCTCTACTTATAATGAAGTTGCCGCAGCAAATAGCATGGATGGTCATGCGGGTTGCTTGTGGTAAATCTGTGCAAATTACAACGGGAGGGATATTCGTGGGTTTACGGCAGAGGGTTATTTTTTTAGTCATATTTGTTACCGCTTTCATAATGGTGACCACCCCTTCGGAGAGGTCCAATGCCGCAACAGGGAATATGGCTCTAGGGAAGGCGGCTTATTCGTCGTCGAACGAAGTGGATTTTTTCGGACCTGAAAAAGCGGTCGATGGGGGCACCGAAAATGCAAGCCGCTGGTCTTCCGAAAGAACGGACGATCAGTGGTTTTACGTTGATCTGGGCGAGGCTGTAGAAATCGGAAGAGTCATCATCAACTGGCAGACTCCGGCGGAGCAATATCAAATTCAAGTATCCGACGATGCGGTTTCCTGGCGGAACGTATTCGCGGACAACCGCGTGCTCGTCGCGTCCGGGCCGGGTGAAGATACGATCGATTTCGAGCCGACAGTGGCGCAATACGTCAAGTTTCAAGGGGAGACGCGACGTCCTATTGAAGGCGTTTATTACGGATACTCCTTCTGGGAATTCGAGGTATACAAAGGCAGACCGCAACTGCAGCCAATCATGGACGCGGTGAAAAACAGCATCGTCGTCTCCGAAGGGGATACCCTGCTGAATCTGCCCGCTGTACCGGAAGGTTATACGCTGACGCTGGTGAACACGGACAGCTTGCCGGTGATCGACGTGCAGGGCAATATTCATGCGCCGCTTGTCGATACTCAGGTTCAGCTGCTGCTGCAAATCCAGAGCGACAGTGATCCGACATATCTCTTAACGGATAATGCGCTAGTCATTGTACCCGGTCTCTATGAGCAGACGAGCGAGCGGAACCCGGAGCCGCGCGTCATTCCTTCTTTGCGCGAGTGGCTGGGCGCGACCGGCGAATTCCGCTTGTCGGAGAAATCCAAAATCGTCATTCGCGCAGATGATGAAGCGGCTCTGCGGGGGACGGTTGACATTTTGCAGCAGGACTTATTGGATTTAACGAAGTTGTCACTGACAGTTGAGGTTGGTTCTCCTCAAGAGGGAGATATCTATTTGATGCTGGATGCCGCGCAAGCGGGATTGGGGAGAGAGGGATATGAGCTGAATATCAGCGAGTATGCTTCTGTTGCTGCGTCCGAGCAGACGGGAGTCATGTTCGGCACGAGAACGATCTTACAGCTTCTCGGCCACGCTGCCGATCATAAGGCGATGCCTAAGGGGCAATCGCGCGATTATCCGAAATACCCAGATCGGGGCTTTATGCTCGATGTGGGCCGCAAGTTTTATACGATCGAGTTTTTGCAGGACTATGTCAAGCTGATGTCCTACTATAAGATGAACCGGTTCCAGATTCACCTGAACGATGATGTCGGCGATGTCGGTTACTTCCGTCTGGAGAGCGAGAAATTTCCGGGAGTGACGAGCAAGGACGGCTACTATACAAAACAGCAATTCAGAGACCTGCAGCTGCTTGGGATGGAATACGGCGTAAACGTCGTGCCGGAAATTGATACGCCAGGCCACTCCGGCGCGTTCATCGCCTACGATTCTCAATTGGGCAGCAACAATCAGCTGGATATCAATCGTCCAGAGACGCTCGACTTCATTAAAGCACTCTTTGACGAGTATCTCGACGGCAGCAATCCGACCTTCGTCGGCCCGGATGTGCACGTCGGCACGGATGAATATTTCGGCGACGACAAGGAGGCGTTCCGCAGGTACGTGGATATGCTCCTTAACCACATTAACGGCAAAGGCAAACGCGCCCGTCTATGGGGCAGTCTGTCCGCATACGACGGCACGACGCCGATCAGCAACAATGCGACGATGGACATCTGGTATGAGCCGTACGGAAGCGCTCAGCAGGCCGTGGAGCTCGGCTACGATATTATCAATACCAATACGAATTTGCTCTACATCGTACCGCAGCTGTACCGCAGCTATTTGAATTACGATTTTATTTACAACGAGTGGGAGCCTAACGATTGGCTGGAAACGAAGCTTCCTTATGCGCATCCGCAGGTCAAAGGCGGCATGTTCGCGCTCTGGAACGATGTGTCCGTAGAGAAAGGCGTATCCATGGCGGACTCGCATCAGCGGATCTTGCCTTCCATGCAAGTGCTGGCGGAAAAGCTGTGGAGAGGCAACCGCATCAATCGGAACTTCGCAAGCTTCCAGGCGGATGCCGCAAGGTACGTGGACCCGCCGGGTGTTCATCAGTCCCACCAGCTTCAAATCGACAATGAGCGGCATCTCGTGCTGGATTATACCTTCGACGAAGGCTTCGCGGACCGTTCGGGGAACGGCTTTGACGGCAACGCGGTGAATGCAGGCACAGAGAAGGGAATCTTCGGTCAAGCCGTGAAGCTAAACGGCGGGGCCAGCTACGTGGAAACGCCGCTTCGCACGCTTGGTTTCGGCTGGACGATGTCCATGTGGATCAAACCGGACGCTGACAACCCGCAAGGAGCTGTGCTGCTGGAATCTCCGGACGGACAGCTGAAATACAACATTGGGGGCAGCGGCAAAATCGCCATCACAAAAGAAAATTACGTCAGCGAATTCAATTATAAGCTGCCGACCGATCGCTGGACCCATGTCATGATGATCGGCGACGACACGGGGACCTCCATCTTCATTAACGGCAGTGAATATACGGCTACTCTCAAAGACGGCTCCAAGCTGGAAACATTCGTTCTGCCGGTAGCCAAAATCGGCAGCGAAACGAATGCTTTTAAAGGCTTGATTGACGAACTCATCGTAAGGAACACCTACTTGGACCTGCATGGAAATCTGGCTTTGCATAAGCAAGCTGAATCCTCGCAGCCGGAATCCTCGTCCTACACGGCGGATAAAGCGGTGGACGGCAGAGGGGATACCAGATGGTCCAGCGAATGGGTGGACGATACCTGGTTCATGGTGGATCTAGGTGAAGTGAAGAACATTGATGCTGTATCTATTCTGTGGCAAACGGCTTATGGTTCGAAATACCGCATTCTCGTGTCCGAGGACAAGGAGAACTGGACGAACGTTGTGAAAGACAGCAACGGGGAGATTAACGGAAAGCCGGGACGAGTCGTGACTACCTTCCAGAGCACGCCAGCCAGATACGTGAAGTTCGAAGGCGTGTCCAGAGCTACTATGTTCGGCTATTCCTTTGAGGAATTTGAAGTGTACGGCGAGGAATATAAACTCGGCAATCTACGGCCGATTATCGACCTGTTGACGGCTATCGAGGCCGACAAGCTTGTGGAGGACAATTACTCACCTGAGGGCTGGGCACAGCTTCAGCAAGCGATTGGGCAAGCGACTGCGGCTATTCAAACCGCCCAGCTGTCCCGTCCTGAGGCCGAACAGGCGTATGCAGCGCTGAGCGTTGCGCGTGATCGTCTAACGATCGAAGACGTAATGGGTCTGATCGAGCTTAATGTAAACGGAAGTATCGCATCCAACCTTTACCTCCCGCAGAAAGGGCAGTTCGGTACGCGCATCGTCTGGAGCAGCTCAAAGCCCGACTACCTGAATGCGAATGGACAGTTGTTGAAACGTCCGTCAAGCGGGTCAGGCGACATGGAGGTCGTGCTGACCGCGACGATCAGCAAGGGAGCTGCATCCGCGGAGAAAACGTTCAAGATCAAAATCAAAGCGCTGCCTGGCTCCGGCGGCGGAGGATGGGTTCCGACTCCAGTAACTCCTGGTCCGGAAGGAGGCCAAAACGGCGGTTCGAATCCGGGAGGTGAAGATCCGGGCAATGGCAGCGAGAACGGCAGCGGCAATGAGAACGGCAGCGGCAACGGCGGGGAGTCCGGCGGCTCGACAACGGTTCGGCTGAACGATATTGCGAGCCATTGGGCAGAAGCGTCCATCAAACGGGCGGTTGAGCTTGGATTCGTAGCGGGCTACACCGACAAGACGTTCAAGCCGAATAAGACGGTCACAAGAGACGAATTCGTCGTCATGCTGATCAAAGCGTTGAAGCTGCAAGGTGCGAACAGTTCGCTGGACTTCGCGGACGCAGGCTCGATTCAAACCTGGGCGAAGCCTTATATTGCGCAAGCCTTGGAATCCGGACTGATCAGCGGCTATGCGGATGGGACATTCCGACCGAAGGTTTCGATTAGTCGGGCAGAACTGGCAGCAATGATTGTTCGCGGCTTGGGTCTGAAGACTGCAAAAGGGCATGAGCTCTCTTACGCGGACGCGGATCAAATCCCGGCTTGGGCGAAGCCGTACGTGGCAGCAGCCCAGGAGGCGGGAGTGATGAACGGTCGCGGGGACAACCGGTTCGCGCCGGCCGCCTCGGCGACGAGAGCTGAAGCAGTGACCGTTATTCTGAATATGCTTGATGCGCTTGCGGAGTTGAAGGAACAGGAGCAGAACTAATTATGCATAGAAAGAGAGCGTGAGATTAGGTGAAAACTAGACGAAGTTTGACTGCTTTGCTGCTTGTCCCGGTCATGCTGTTATCGTTAATATCGTCTGTGAATGCGGAGGAGGCGGGCAGAGAAAGCGCCGGCTTTTATAATCTGGCTCAAGGGAAAACGTACACATGGTCGGAACAGCCGGAGGGCGCTTTCCCGGATGACGGGACGAAGCTGACGGACGGAAATGCCGCCGACCCCTCGCGTGACAGCGGCAACTGGGTGGGCCACCTGAGCAAGAAATCCCGTTCGGTTGTGTTTGATCTAGGCGAGCAAAAGACGGTTCAGGAGGTGAGCGCGCGTTTCCTGCACGATTGGCCGAACAACGAAACGCTTGTGCCGCTCACCGTTTCGTTCTACGCGTCGGACGATGGGGTGAGCTGGGGCGTATTATCTCATAATGCAACTCAGTTGTTATGGGGCGACCAGACCAACATCGAGACATTTGCATGGGACGGCAGCCCTGAAACTGGAGCTGTCAAGCGTGGCGATTATACCGAAGGACTCGTATACGCTCGGTATGTGAAAGTCGTGTTCTCCATGCATCCGAGGGCATGGAGCATGATTGACGAGGTGACGATTACCGGAGCGGATGGCTTGATCGCCGGAGCGCAGCCGGTACAGCCTGAGCCATACGCCCTCCTGCAGCCTGGAGATGCTACTGGTGGAATTCAAAACCTGGGCTTGCTGTATAACGGACACTACGCGGACGGCACAGGAAATTGGACGAAGGAACGGGCTATCCCTAATATCAGTTATGTGAACGAGCAGGGAGAGCCTGTCGATTGGCTGTTCGACGGCGTGCTGTATCTGGGCTTGACATCGGATAACGGCAGAGGCTTCGGAGCGACAGAAGCGGCCGGCAAAGCCAGAAAACAGGAATGGGAATGGTATTTGGATAAAACGTTTAACGCTGGCGGCGATATGAGCGCGTTGAACGAGGCGACGGTCGAGGCAGGCGTGGAGCTTGGCGAGCCCGACCATAAGACGAAGGTTGTTCTGATGATTCCAGAACCGGGCGAGTATCAGTCCGACTTCGGCAGCATTGACGGCGAGGATCTGAACTTCGATGTAGGTGCGGTCGGCGATGCCGCATCGCTGGATAACAGGGCCAAAGCGATTCAGTGGTGGGTCGATGGAGTGCAAGCCAGATGGACGGCTGGGGGCTACTCGAACCTGGAGCTCGTCGGCATGTATTGGCTGGAGGAACAAATCAGCACGCATGCAACCGAGCCGGAGATGGTCAAGAGAGCGAGCGACATCGTTCATAACGCAGGCCTGAAGCTGTTCTGGATTCCTCATTTTATGGCCTATAAGGCATTCATGTGGAAGGATGTCGGCATTGATGCCGTATCTCTGCAGCCGAACTATTTCTTCGAGAAACTGGACCCTTCGCGTCTGGAGGATACAGCGGATATGGCGAAGCGGTACGGCATGTCGCTGGAGCTGGAATTCGACGACCGGATGATCAACGACGCCGTCTTCCGCGAGCGGTTCATCGAGTACTTGAACAGCGGCGTGGATACCGGTCTGATGCAGCATGGATATAAAGCTTACTATCAAGGCAACAACGCTGTATACAACGCGGCGAAAAGCACAGACCCTGCTACCCGCGTGCTTTACGATTGGCTATACCAATTCTCTAAAGGCACTTATCAGAAGCAAGACGCTGCCCCGCCCGATGTTGTAGCGCTCATGAACGGGCAGCCGATCTCGGAGCATACGATCGTGCCTGATACGACACAGGCCGCCTTCACCTGGACCATTCCGGGAGATGACGGGAGCGGGATTGTTAAAGTTACGGCCAAGTATGACGGCAAGCCTTATACGGAAGGAACTGTTGTAGATCTGACGGGTAAGCCGGGTAAGCATGTGCTGGAGCTGACCGTGGCGGCTGCCAAATCCAAGTCGGTTAAATTCGTAATAGAAGCTCGTTTGGGCGCTGAAGGCCTATTGGCTCTTGTTGATAAGTACGCGGACAACAAGCAGCTTAGCAATGCCGATTCGGTACGCGCTATGCGCAACGCCTTGATCATGATGGAGCGCACGCAAGAGAGCGACCCTGAGCAAGCCAGGGACTATTTGCTGGCATTCAATGCGAAGCTGGAAGGAGCTAAAAGCCTTGAGTTTGTAACGGAAGGCGCTTATACGGCGCTGAAGGAAGGTGTGTATTACGAGGCTGGCAGCATCGCACAAGATAAAGAAGCAGAGGCATCCTCGACGGAGGCCGCAGGTCTGGAGCCTGCGAAGGCGCTCGACGGCGCACCGGCCACGCGTTGGGCGAGCGAAGTGCGCGATACGGCTTGGTTCCAGGTTGATCTGGACAGCCAGCAAACCTTCGATACGATCCGAATCGATTGGGAATATGCGCGTGCGGACCAATACCGTCTGAGCGTCTCGGATGATAAGCAGACGTGGGAGCCCTTGAAAGTCGGCAACAATGGCGTGGTTAAAGCTGCCGACGGCAAGAACACCCTGGTATTCCCGGCAACGACGGCAAGATACATCAAGTTTGAGGGATTGAATCGGGCAACGTTTTACGGTTATTCCTTCTATGAATTCGGCGTGTACGATCTTGCCCCGCAGCAAGAGCTAAAGATGTTGGACGGCATACAAGCCGCTGTGGACACTTCCACGAAGAAAGTCACGATTGACGGTCTGGTCATGAACGGCAAGAAAGAACATTTGTATGTGAAAGTGCTTGACCCGAAAGGCAACATTCAATATACCGGTCAGACGGGCACTGAGGATGACGGAAGCTTCCGCATCACCTTTACGTTGACCGGAGAAGAGCAAGGACGGTATACGGTCGAGCTGGAAACAGATGACATGACGACTCCCGAGCTGGTAACCTTCGAATACCGTAAGCTGCCTACGACTGGTGGAGGCAATGGAAGCGGCGGTGGAGGCAACGGTGGTGGCAGCGGTGGAGGCGGTCAGGCGCAAGATCCGTATACGTTGCAGGCGGACGGTTCAGTCAAAGCCGTGCTTGTCCCGACGATGAACGGTCAGCAGGCTGCCGCTGCGGTCGGGGTGTCGGATCTAAATGCCGCCATTCAGAGGGCAGTGGCCGACAGCAAAGGTAATAAACATGTTCATGTTGAATTGAAGTCATCGAACGCGGCTGGGAGCTATGCTTTGGAGCTTCCGGCGGCTAATCTGACGAACCAGTCTAATCTGATTTTGCATATCTCCACGCCGTACGCTCAGCTTGTTTTGACTGGTGACATGCTGGCAGGAGTCAAGAAGAATGCTGGAAAGCTGCTCGTAATCGTAAGCGATGATGCGGGCGAGTATCGCAGTAACGAAGCGGCCGGGCGGATCGGCAACAGGCCAATCGTGGAAGTTGCATTGCAACTGGACGGTGAAGCTCTGTCTTGGAAAAATGCGAAGGCACCGATTTCGATTGCCATTCCGTATTCGCTTCAAGCGGGAGAGCAAGCTGTTGATTTGCAAGCTTTCGAGCTGATGGGCGACAGCGCGGCGGCAATGAATGACGCGTCTTATGACAAAGACAAGGATATGCTGCGATTCTCCATCGACCATGTCGGCGTCTATGCTATCGGCGGCAAGAATCCGGCTGCGTTTACCGACCTTGGCAAGCATGAATGGGCGCGCGAGGCGATCGAGAAGCTGGCCGAAAGAGGCATCGTCAAAGGCACCTCGATCGAAAAGGGCACTTTCAGCCCCGCAAATCAGGTAACGCGAGCTGATTTTATCTTGATGCTGGTGAACATGCTTGACCTGCGTGCCGAAATCGCCTCGACGTTCGCCGATGTGAAGCCGAATGATTATTACCACGATGCGGTGTCCATCGCCAAGCAATTGGGAATCGCTTCAGGAGTGAACGAAGTTAACTTCGCTCCTCGTGATTCAATTAGCCGCCAGGATGCTATGGTTATGCTGACCCGAGCGTTGCAAACGACGGGGGCCATAAAGCCGTCCGCATCAGGTTCAACGCTTGAGGGATTCCGTGATGCGAGCCAGATTGCGCCATATGCTGCGGACAGCGTGGCAATGATGTTCGAGTATGGTCTGGTTACGGGCTTTAACGGCTATATGAAGCCGAAGAGTACAACCAGCAGGGCTGAAGCGGCGACGTTCTTGTATCGCGTTCTTCAATTAATCGAGGGGCAGCAGCAGTAGTAGACGCGGAACAATTGATCTAAGCACATTCCGATTAGCGCGGCCACGCGCCCGGGGTGTGCTTTTTCGACGATACAGAATAAAACTCCGTAAATGGACGGATGAACCGGTAAGCACAATTGTCCGTATCAGGATGAACAAAGCAAGGAAGCAATCCAATCTATGTTTTCATTTACACCTCAGAAAATTGCAATGTTAGTCATGAGCAAACCAGATGATGAGAATAAACAACTCCAAAAATCGGTTGATCTATATGTTAAAAAATTGAATTTTCAAAACCCGTTGATGATCAATTCCAACGGGTTTTTATTTTTAATAAACGATAATGGAAGAAATCTAAGGGGGAAAAGGGCAGTTACGGCAAAGGGTACAAGTTCTTGTGTCCTCCGACACTTGAAAAGCTACTTGTAGGAGAGAATGCCAGGCTGGCCATAATCATGTCTAATGACACAAAAGTGACCACATTGTTGGTATTTGACACAAATAAGACCACATTATAGGTGATATATTCAAAAGCGCATGCTTATTGAATCCTGGCCTGTTATGTACGTCATTCTGGAAACTCAACTCATCAAACATCATTTCTAGGTTGTGCTTTTGACGACCTTTAGGGTGTCGGGAGTAAAAAACATTGCCCCATTGAAATCGCTCATTATTAAGGGGATCTCAAGAGTGCTTCTTCATTTTTAAAGGATAGCTGAATATTGTTGCCAACTCAAAAACACCTCCAAGGTTGTCTCCATATCTTAAGACATGGCTGCATTCTCTTGAAGGTGTTTTAACAATTCCTTTTGACATAGATTATGTTTAATTTGTTGGTATTACTTCACCACCATTACTGGACACTGGGCTCTCTTGACTACTTTATGGCTGACACTTCCTAAAACAAATTCTTGAAATGAATTAAGGCCACGACTTCCTATAATGATCAGATCAACATTTTTCTTTTTCGAGTAATCAACAATGGTGGGACCAGGGTCTCCAATAACTATTGTGATTTGATGATTCACTTTTTTGTTTCCTAGTTCCTCTGTAACCGGTAATAATTTCTGCTTTCGTTTGAACTCAATTTCTTCGTGGTTTTGTTAATGAAGTACCTCTTCTTTTATTTTAGTTGGATCTACAGCGAAGAAAACTTCTACTGTTGCACCTTCAATAAGAGATGCGATTCTAGCAGCTTCAGTTGCAGCCCGAACAGAGTTTTTAGAACCGTCTGCAGCAAGTACAATATGTTGATACATAGATATCACTCCTGTTCTAATGTGATTTTAATTGCGCGTTAGAATCATGATACACAGCTAATCTATTTACAATTTTTTCACTTGATGCATTGAGTCCTCTAACGATGACATGGTTATGATTGGCACGGTATTTAATCACAACTTTATCTACGGCACCGACTCCTGAGTCATCCCAAATGTGTGCATTCGAAAAGTCTAGAACGATGTCTTTGTCTTTCACATTATAATCAAATGCGTTGACGAATCCTTCAACAGATGCAAAAAAGAGTTGGCCTGAGATCTTAAAAGTTGTTTTATGCCCCTTGTTATCGCTCGTAACACTTACTTTTGATATTTTAGAGGCGAAGAATATGGCACTCAGGATGATTCCCAAGAGAACCCCAATTGCAAGGTTATCGGTAACAACGACAACAATGACCGTAGCCAGCATGACAAAAGCATCACTTTTAGGGGCTTTTCTTAAATAGGTGAATGATGACCAATCAAAGGTTCCAATGGATACCATGATCATAATCCCAGCCAATACAGGCATTGGAATTTGTACCACAACTCCACCTAGAACAATAATCAGAAACATCAGAAACACACCAGCTACAAATGTCGACAATCTAGTACGTCCGCCCGATTTCACATTGATGACTGACTGTCCGATCATCGCGCAACCAGCCATTCCACCGAAGAAACCGGTAATGATGTTTGCAATGCCTTGTCCACGAGCTTCCTTATTTTTATTACTGTCTGTTTCGGTCATATCATCTACAATCGAAGAGGTTAGAAGAGATTCAACCAAACCCACAACGGCTAGGGAAATCGAGTAAGGGAAGATGATTTGTAACGTTTCAAGATTAAATGGAATGTTAGGGATTAGAAAAGAGGGTAAGGATTGATTGATGACTCCCAATTCACCGACAGTTCCCAAATCTAGATTGCCCCATATAGCTGTGGCAGTGAGCACAACAATAGCGATAAGAGGTGCTGGAATTGCTTTGAAGAAACGGGGTAATACATATACAATAATGAGAGTAACGGCAACGAAAATATAGGTTAGCGTTGAAATCCCTGCAAAATGCGGTACCTGAGCCATGAATATCAGAATAGCAAGAGCATTAACAAAGCCAATCATGACAGCTCTCGGTATGAATTTCATGAGTTTACCGATTTTGAATATTCCAAACAGCAATTGAATTATACCAGTGAGCACAGTTGCAGCCAATAAATACTGCACGCCATGTTCTTTTACTAGCGGAACCATAAGTAAGGCCATGGCTCCGGTAGCAGCGGAAATCATCCCTGGCCGACCACCTATAAAGGATATAATTACAGCAATACAAAACGAAGCATATAGTCCTACCATTGGATCAACACCAGCAATAATTGAAAATGCAATCGCTTCTGGAATAAGAGCCAAAGCAACCACGATACCAGCTAAGATGTCGCTTCTGGGGTTAGAAAACCATTCTTGTTTAATCCGTTCAATCACTTGTACTTCCACTCCTTATAATTTGCTATGACTTTTGCTTTTTAAAGTCATGACCGCTTCAAGTACATTGATATTATCACGGATCGTTCCGAAATGGAACCTTTTTGGTCCTTTGTTTGTGTTATAATTTTATAAAGTCATACGTGATTAGGAGTTTTAATATGATATTTGGTTACATGAGACCCTCCCAGGATGATCCACATTGTCAAAATCAACTTGAAATTTTAAAAAGAAAGTCCTGCGATCACTTATTTAAAGAAGAGCACTCATCCGCAAAAAAGAGAATTCAATTAGAATCGATGTTGGATAGGCTTATGCCTGGAGATACAATCGTTGTAACCAGACTATTTTCGCTTGCTGACTCGACGAGGCATCTTAGTGAATTACTGGATCAATTTCAAAATCGACAGGTCCATTTGTATTCATTGAATGAAAATTTAAACACCCGAGAAGATTCTGGCCGTTTATTCCATAAACATGTGGAAACTATCCTGGAATTTCAAGGGGATATAATTAGTGAAAGCACCAAAAAAGGGTTAGATGAGGCTAAGGAAAAAGGTACGAAGTTAGGACGTCCTCGTAAGCTTGATGAGAACGTGATGAAGGCGATCCAAATGTATGAAAGCAATAAATATACGCTTGCGCAAATACGTGAAGAAACCGGGATTAGTAAAACAACCTTGTATCGATACCTCGAAAATTAATTGTAACAACAGGGACTGTTTAATTACCTGGGGGTAGGTGTATTAGGTGGGGCATGTGAGACGAGGTTGGGTTTGAAAGTAAAATGAACACGAACTGAACGTAAGTTGACTTTGCTTTCCCGTTTAACCTTAGTACTTTTGGTGATTTGGATTCATCTTTGGAACGGCGACTCATTATTCCTGAGACAAAAAGGAGAGTCACTCGTAACTTTCTTATGGAAAGCATGTGTCAGAGAATCTGTACAAATGTCGCAAATGTGATGGTGATGTTAAGTAAGATCGGCTCAATGCGGAATATATGAGACCTGTGTTGGAGAAATAGCATCCTTTGGGGTGCTTTTTCTTTTACTCCCAGAAGACAAAATGTAAGTTGGTTTAAGGCGTGTTTCATTGTTTGTCATAGACAAACTACCATCTCCTGTAAAATTTGACTGTACAAAGGAGAAGAAAGCAGTCCAGTTCCCAAGCTAAAGTCTTTACGAGAACAAAATATCCGTACGTAATTATGTAATAGGCGATACAATAGGACATTAATAAGAAAATGGCACCCAAAGGGTGCCGCTTGAGCGTGTTATGGTTTTAATAACTGTTATATTTTATATGGGGGGATTATGTCTTTCACACCGTCGAAGACGCTGAGTTTAAGGCTCAATTACTCAATACCGCCAGATCAAGCTGGCGTACGCGTTCTGGATCGGAGATCAGGTCGACCTCGGCAATCTTCCCGTGACTCATTGTAAATTTGAGTACATAGAGCAATCTTCCTTGAGGGGCCGCAATGATTCCTACGGTTCCATTTACCAAGGCTAGTTGGGCTGCTTTCTGTGCACGTCCCGATACTTGTTTTGCTAAAGCGATCGCTCCTCGCGTTACTCTTGAAGATTCAGTTGGACGATCGTCTCGAAGTATAACGTCCGGATCAAGCACAGCTATTAGCGTATCGAAATCGCCTGCATGCGCTGCAGCAAGAAAAGCTTGAACAACTTTGCGTTGATGAGCAATGTCGACTTCCGATGCTTTCACCCCTCGAACCCGGTGACGTGCCCTGCTCGCAAGCTGCCTTGTCGCGGCTTCCGATTTTCCTACAATAGGAGCAATTTCATTAAAAGGCATGGCGAAAACATCGTGCAGCACGAACGTAATGCGTTCCGCAGGTTTCAAATTATTGAGCACGACTAATAGTGCAATACCGATAGAATCAGCTAATATGGCCTCTTGTTCAGGGTCGATTATATTTTCTTGGCTGTTGAAAGAATCGGGCAAATGAGCTTCGATCGATTCTTCGCGCCTTGATTTACGCAATCGTAACATATCGAGACATACACGCGAAACAACGGTGGTCAACCATCCCCCCAAGTTCTCAATGCCTTTTGCATCCACACGACTAAGACGCAACCAAGACTCCTGTACCGCGTCTTCCGCCTCGCTTAATGATCCAAGCATTCGATAAGCAACAACCTGAAGGTTCTTCCGATGCGTTTCGAATGTATTTGCCAACCAATCCTGTTCGCTCATCCTTCAAACTCCCTCGTACAAAAATAATAAACCACTATAAGTACTGACGAATGTAAGCTGAACAATGTGACAAGACGTCGCATTCAACTGATTTTTACATTTCTCATGAAATAATGTCACACATCCCAAGGTCTGATCCGTCAACATATTGGAGAGCCAAAACCGGTTCTAATCTTAATTAAAGGAGTTTTTCATTTGAAATCAAGAATAGATAGTCCTGCTACGATCGTACCCGATGCGACTCAAGCCTTACAAGCCCTTGGCAAAGCCCTATTTGTATCCGCAGAGCAAACAGGTATTCCCAAGCGCACGCTTTTTCTCGCATATCTTCGAGCAAGCCAAATTAATGGGGATAGTGTATGCGTCGACCTTCATTCGCGTAATGCATTGGCGACAGGTGAATCTGCAGAGCGACTTTTGGCCGTGTCGGCATGGCGTGAGACGCAATACTTCAATGACTCCGAGCGTTCTACACTTGCGCTCAGTGAAGCGGTTACCCGACTCAATGACCGAGTGGACCCAGTGCCGGATGAGATCTTTAACGAGGCAGCCCGACACTTCGATGTCCAGGCATTGGCCACGCTGATCGCCGGGATCTCTACGGCCAATCTCTGGAATAGACTAAACGTCTCTACAAGGCAGATCGTAACAGTTTCCGAGAGCAAATAATGAGGAGGGTATTGCCATCATGGCAACAGTTCTGTATATTACGGCAAATCCACACGATCATGAAAAATCATACAGCATGTTAGTAGGTAATGAATTTGTACAGGCTTACCGATCTGCCAATTTGAATGATGAGGTAATTCATCTTGATCTATATAAAATGGATATACCACAACTGGATACTGATGTTTTTAACGGATGGGACAAACTGAAGGCGGGCACTACATTTGAAAAATTGACCGAAGCAGAGAAAACGAAGCTGAGCCGAATCAATGAATTGGTTGATCAATTTGTTGCTGCAGATAAATATATATTTGTTACTCCAGTTTGGAATTATTCGTATCCACCCGTTATGAAGTCATACATTGATTCCATTTGTATAGCAGGCAAGACTTTCAAATATTTACCGGATATCGGCAGGATCGGCTTGTTGAGTGATAAAAAAGCCGTCCATATCCAAGCTAGCGGTAGCTTCTTGTCACCAGGCTCAGATGATGCAGACCTAGAAATGGGTCATCGCCACCTGAAAGTCATTATGGATTTCGTTGGGATTCCTAGCTTTGAGGGGATTTTTGTTGAGGGAATGGCTGCAAAAATCGATCAGGAACCTGAGATCAAAGTAAAGGCGATACAACAAGCGTGCGAAATCGCCTTAAAATTCTAAGTTTGCCTTTAATTATCTCATAAAGCAGACAGCAGGAATGATACATTCTCATCGATAGACAGTATATCTTACCTTTGAGGAAATCGAACTCTTATCCACAAGAAGAGTTCATACTAAAGGAACGAGTTACGACAAATAATACACGGATAGATCAAAGGGGTATTTTACCTTCCGAAAAACACGACATTCGTGAGTATAAAGAGTGGCAACCCATGGTCAATTTGGCTCCTACGGAATACAAAAAGGGAGGCAGCGCGCCTATGGTTACCGGACAGGAACAGCTTCAGCAGGTTGTTCAGGCACTGAAAGAATGGATGAAATCAGTACAAAAATAAAAAAAGGACCGTAAGTGTTCATCTTCCATCGATGAATGCTTTCGGTCCTTTTATATTTATCCTGTACCTTTATGCCCTGGCAGCATCCGCCAATCACCGGCCCCCTTGGTCCCAGCAATACTGTTCCTAACCAGGAACCGATAAAACCCGCAATAATGTTCCCAAGTACACCGCTCGGTTACGTCCCGCTCCAACAAGTTGCCGCTTAACCAGTCAATAAGTCCACCAACAATGAGTACCCAGAGCAGATCCATGGATTGTCAGTGGAATATACCTCATCTTCCAGTTGGTAGAGGAATCTAAAGTGTCTGTGCTAAGATGAGGGTAAATGATGATTCAAGCTGGTGAACAAGGCTAGAAGGGGTGCACATTGAAGAAAATACTTGTCATTGACGATGAAGCCGCAATCAGGGATTTAATTGAGCTCGTACTGAGAAGAGAAAACTACGTCGTTCAAACGGCTGAAAACGGAAAAATAGCCCTGCAGCTGCTGGATGCTTTTGGGCCGGACCTGGTGGTGCTTGACTTGATGCTGCCTGACTGCTCCGGATATGACCTGTGCAAGGAAATCACCGGGAAACGTGCCGTTCCTGTGATCATGCTCTCTGCCAAAAATGAGGTAATCGACAAGGTGTTGGGACTAGAGCTAGGGGCGGAAGATTACATGACCAAACCCTTTGACAATCGTGAATTGCTCGCTCGGATCAAGGTGATTCTGAGAAGAAACGAGAGCAAGGAGGAATCAATTGAAGGAACAGAAGTGAAATCTACACGCATCATTCATGAAGAGCTGACATTTGATCTGGAAAGCCGAAGGGTGCTGAAAAACGGTGTACCCGTGTCTTTAACGGCCAAAGAGTTTAAGATTCTGGAAACGTTACTCAAAAGGCCAGACAAAATCTTTACACGGGATGAGCTGCTGCAGATCGGATGGGGATATGACTTTATGGGAGACAGTCGCAGTGTGGATATGACCATCATGCGATTACGGAAGAAGCTGGAGGATAACGCGGACGAACCGAAGTATGTCAGGACGATCTATGGATTTGGCTATCAACTTGGAGGTGACGAGGCCTGAAATACGCAACCCGGTTACTGCTGAATTATTTATTTTTCTCCGTGCTGTCCTTTGGTATCATCATTATTGCGGTGAATAAAGCCATCGATTACTACAGCTTCATTACCATTGAAAAACAGATGATGGAGAAGGCGGATCTGTCCGAGTTGTCCTTCCGTGAGGTGTTGGCACAGCATAGATCATCGACAGGAGAACCGCAGACAGAAGAAATCGTCAGACTTGCTCTGGAGAAGCTGAAAGCTTCAGGCAAGGAAGTACGTATCTATGATAGCTCCAAGCAGTTGCTGGGCTTGGCTGTGGATGGCATCATCATTAATGATGGCAAACCTCTTATTTTTGAAAAGAATATTGAGAAAGCTCTGAGCGGCAGTTATGCCTACACCGTAACGGAAGATCATCTGCTTTATTTTTCTACCCCCATTCAGGATCAATACTACCAAAACGCTTATGTGTATGAGTTCGTAGAGGACATTTCCTACTTCTATGCGATTATGGATCAAATCCGTTATATCCTGTTTGCGGGTGCAGGCGGATTTATTGTACTGATTACGTTATCCAGTCTGTGGATTGCCCGCAACACAACCAAGCCGATTAAGCTGTTGCTTGGCGCTGCGCAAAGTTTCTCTAGACAGGAGTTTCGGAGAGTTCATCTAAACCGGAAGGATGAGCTGGGCATGCTGGCAGATGGGCTGGATTCCATGGGGCGGCAGCTTCATGATTATATTCAGTATCAGAAACAATTTGTCTCCAACGTATCTCACGAGTTAAAAACACCCTTGGCAGCCATTCGTGGTTTCTCTCAATACTTGGTTGAAGGGGAGAACGAGAACAAGGAGCTGCAAAAAATTTATGCTCATCTGCTGCAGGAATCGGATCGGCTGACGCGCTTGATTAATGAACTGTTGTTGCTATCCCGATTCGACAAAGCTGGTTCTAACGAACTGGAATCCAAGAAGACGGAAATGAACGAACTGATTCAGCAAGTCGCAACGAGTATGGGTGCCAAGGCCAAAGATAAAGGAATCGAGATTCTGTTCAGGGAGGCGGAAGCGGAGGATAAGCTTCTGACGAGAGTCCACTCCAACGTGAATCCAATGCTAATGTCCCATGCAATCGCCAACCTTGTGGACAATGCCATCAAATATTCAGGCAGTCCATCGCTAATCGAATTGAAGCTTACACATACGCCAAGCGAGGTCGTTATACGGATACGTGATCAAGGTATCGGTATCGCGGGCGATGAGCTGGAGAGAGTGCAGGAACGCTTTTACCGGGCGAAAAATGCAAGCACGGCGAACGGTTCAGGTCTTGGGCTTTCTATTTGTAAAGAGATTGTAGAGCGGTTTAATGGATATATCGACATGGAAAGTCAAATCGGGGAAGGAACGACCGTTACGATTGTGTTACCCCGTGCGTAAACACGCGCGTAAATAGTTAACGTTACAAGATTGATACAATTCTGTTATGAGACTAACAAATGCTTTTTTTATAATCACTTCATAAGAAGAAACCACACATTTATGGAGGGATCATGATGAAATTGATAAACAAAGCTACAGCTGCTATCCTGCTGAGTATTTTTCTAACGATGGCACTGACGGGCTGTCAGTCCAATGGTGCCAAGTCGCCAGAAGCGGCACAGAACTCGTCTGAAAAAAATACGCCCGACGAACAGGCCAAAGGCGAAGGAGCATCCAATTCTACTGCGCCTGCTTCAGAAAATTCGGAAGGACAAAGTGCTGAAGCTATTAAGGAAGGTTCGATCGAGAAGGAAGGCAATGTGGTGCTGAAGGAGCTTGCTTTTGTCTATAATGAGCACACCATTGCGATTTCGGATACAGCGAATGAAGATCAGATGGAACAGATGCTGGGCAAACCGGATAACCTGAAATCTCATACGTACCGTGCCGGCGATGGAACAAACATGGATACGTTAATCGGTTTTACAGAAAAGGTGTATACGTATCCTGGTCTGGAGATTAAAACAATCAGTATACCGGAGGGGAAACAAGACTCCATCTTTCATATCGAAATTACAGATCCTAAGTACGCGACAGTGCGAAACATTAAAGCAGGAGATAGCCTGGATACACTCAAAAACGCCTACCCTGAAGGGAAACTGCTTGGTGATGGAGCCCCTAATGAGGAGGATGACTTCCGTTACGAGCCATCCAATTATGTGGATGTGATGTCGTTTCATATCAAGGATGCCAAGGTGGAGAGCATTCAGATCTACAGCCTTCTGGACTAATATTTAATGATCTTGGAGATAAAAGAAGGGGCCTTTTAGTCGCTAATTTAGCTTCTTTTTTATTTAATCGGCACAAGTTCTTGTCCCGAGTCAAGGACAAGAACTTGTACCGATTGCCGTAAAGGACGAGAACTTGTTCCTTAATGAATCTTTGGAGGTTCAGACTTCATCGTATCGTTAAGGTGGGTCACAAAAACACCTTCGTTCGGGCCAGGGTTATTTCGAAACATTTTCGATTCTTCGACCAGAACTTCGTCTGTATCCGTACCAAGTACTTTTATCGTCGCATCAATGAATGACGAAAGTGGCATCGCACGCGGTTCATCGTTGTTGCTCTGAACCCACGGTGGCACAACTTCTATCACTTTTACCGAAGTGTCTTTGAGCATGTATCTTTGGGACAGCGTATAGTTATGAAGCGCTGCCTTTGTTGCGGAATATATAGCAGTTGTGGCTAACGGTACAAAACCAAGGATCGAAGTCGTGTTAATGACAATAGCTTCTTTTTTGGACTTCAAATGGTCGATTAATACAGAAGTTAACCGAATCGGACCTAACAAGTTTGTGGCGACTGTCGAAATCAAAACATCCTCATCGATCAAGCCCGCCGCGTCATCGGGCTGTATGATGCCGGCGTTGTTAATCAAGACATTCAAATCCGGGAATTCTTCGATTAGCTGCTTGGCAACCACCTCTATGCTGGCAGGATCTTGTACATTCAATTCCACTGCGGACATACCGGGATTCGCTTGGATTGTCTCATCCAATCGCTCTTTACGTCGACCAGAGATAATAACTTTGTTTCCAAGATGGTGGAGAGCTTCTGCTAACGCACGTCCAATTCCCGAGCCGCCGCCTGTAATAAAAATCGTGTTTCCTGTAAGTTTCATGTTGTAAACCTCCTCTTGAATTGATCACATGTTGATCTATCAACATGAGTTTTATATAGTGAAAGTATCAGAGCGATAAATGGGGTTCAATGGTTAAAACAAGCTCAGTTGTTGATTTTTCAACACAGGACTTCAAAGTGACCATTTTTGGGATGGGATAAAGGGGAGATGGATTATGGCCAAGCGTATGCCAAAATCAAGGCAGGCGATTAATGATGCTTTTATGAGGCTAATGTCAGAAAAGGAATTTGAGCGCATAACGATTAATCAAATTGCGGCAGAAGCGAATGTCAATCGAGGAACGGTGTATCTGCATTTCGATGACAAGTACGATCTGCGCGAGCAATGCATAGCAGCTGAGATTAACCAGTTGCTTCGACATTGTATGTCTGGAGATGACCTGGCTTATCTTCCTTCCAAAACCGCACTACTTCACACTTTTGAATATTTGGAGCAGCATGCTTCTTTCTACTCGATTATGCTGAAGAGCAAGGGAAGCGTGGTATTTCGAAACCAAATGGAGACCATGTTCAGAAAAAGTCTGATGGAACATCTGGATTCAATCAATCTCGATCAGGACAGGAACAGGGACATTACAGTACAATTTTTAATTTCAGCATCAGTGGGTGTATTGGAATGGTGGATTATCCGTTCGATGCCGTATCCGCCATCCGTCATGGTTGAACAATTTTGGAATTTGCTGAACCCAGTTGTCGAAGGACACGAACATCGTTCCATTGGAAGTCGCTAATTTAGCGGCTTTTTTTGTGTTTTCTTATGTTTGAGAGGATAGGAGGTGATAAACATAGTAAAGCCACTGAGGTGCAAGAGCACAACATACAAGTCAGTCAAATTCGAGTCAACCTCGCACTGGGAAACGCCCATCTTGCTTTGGCGTTACTGCGGTCATTGCGGCGCCAAGTAGAGGAATAGGGCTTGGTAGATGAACGGGGGCATTCGTATCTTCCTTGACGAAGGTTCGTCTATCTACACTTTGCTTTAAGAAGCTAAGTGTCGGAGGACAGAAACATTGTCCCATGGAAAGTCGCTATTTTAGCGGCTTTTTTGTTTTATCGGTACAAGTTCTTGTCCTTGGCTCGGGACAAGAACTTGTACCGATTGCCGTAAAGGACAAGAACATGGTCCGATTACCGATTAGATAAGGATCTAATTTAAGTTTCCATGCAATTTCATTAAGCTAACGGGTAGGTTAGTTGAATAAATTGAGGAGAGTAGGTAGGTCAACGTGTCGGATATACACAAATTAGTTGAACAGTAACGAGCCAAAATCATCATTCAAAACAACTACTGAATTTTCATTCAAGTTCTGCTCATTATTATGAAACGCATTATAAATACACCTGTACAACGTAACGGGAAACGCTAAATTAATAAGATAATGAAGCTAGCTGGCTACATTCGGCTGCATTTCAATGAGATAAAGGGAGTCACCTATGATAGGTAAATAAAAAACTCGGACTGTAGACTGAGCTATGAATCAGACTCAAGGTTGTTTTGGGGCACTCCATTCTCCAAGTAACATAAAGATACAATTCAATGGAAGGGAATGGTTATTATGTTCAACAAGAGGATTCCGCCTGATGTTAAAAATCTTATCTGCTTTGGCTTTTTGCGATTGCAGCAGGAGTTTTCGAAATGTTTATAGCTGTTGCTCAATTGTTATCCAACGAACCAGAAGTCGGAATTTTAATGCATCGTCCGGCTGCTAATTTCAAGCAGTATGCCATTTAGTATTATTAGTGGGTTTCGCTAGGCGAAAAGCCAATAAGAAAAACATCATATAAAAGGGGGAACAACATGAACAATCGTCTATTTTATATGGATCATCTGCGGACATTTCTCACGATTCTGGTTGTGTTCCATCATGCAGCGACGACATATGCTGTACCGGGTTCGTGGTATTTTTTTGATACGCTACAAAAGCCAGATGCGAGTTTTGTGCTGATGCTGTTGTTTGTCTTTATCAACCAAGCGTTCTTTATGGGATTATTCTTCTTTATCGCGGGGTACTTCGTGCCCTCATCTTTTGATCGCAAAGGACCAAAGCCTTTTCTCAAAGATCGGCTGATGCGCTTGGGGATTCCGTTGATCGTTTATATCTTCCTCATCAGTCCAGTGATTTTATATACCACTACGCTCCACTACAACGCAAACGCTAGCAAAGTAGTGTCATTTTGGGAGTTTTACCGGACCCAGATCCTCAGCTTTGCAATCACAGAACCTGGACCACTCTGGTTTCTGCTCGCACTGCTTGTGTTTAATGCAGTTTATGCGCTTGTAAGTATGGTAAGGAAAGATAGTGCACCGAAGAAGAGTATCCCTTTTCCATCGGTGAAAGTGCTTTTGCTTACTGCCACGCTCATTGGGCTTGTAACCTTCGGAATTCGGCAAATATTCCCGATTGGTACGCTGATATTTGGATTGAACTTTGGTTATTTTCCTGCATATATCGTACTCTTTATTGCAGGGATCATGGCGTACCGCAATCTTTGGTTAACGAGTATTCCACGTCGAACCGTGAAAATCATGGGCATCATCGCACTCGTTTTCCTGCCGATACTTCCGATCGCCGCTCTCATCCTCAATCCGACATTGAGTACCGGAGGGGGACTAAACACAAATGCCTTCATTTATGCCATGTGGGAGCCCTTTGTCGGATTTGGCATCTCGCTACTATTGTTGGCAGTGTACCGCAAATATAGCAATCAAACGAACGGATTTCAACGTAGTGTGGATGCTACCTCGTATACGGTTTATATCATCCATTCACTCGTATTGATCGCTTATAGCATTTGGTTGCACAGCGCGCAAATGCCTCCGTTTATTGAGTTTCTGATATTAGGTGGGTTAGGGACGATCACGAGTTATTTACTCGCTATGCTGATTCGGAAAATCCCTTATGCCAAGAAGATACTATAACCATTTTTAACTGGACAAGAACATGTTCCGATTACCGATTAGATAAATATTTAACTACTTTTCACTGCTCTAATTCATTAAGCTAACGGGTAGGATAACGGAATGAACCCGTAACAACCATAAAGAACTAATCAAAATCATCTGTATATCACATTAAAGGAACATCTTATGATTATATTTTCTTAAAGTCACACCAAAAGATCAAATGTATTGTGAAGCCATAATGACAAAGTTGATTACATCGTATGGCAGTCAGAGCAAGGCGACGCTTGCCTCTTCCGTCTTCAAATGCCGAAAGGGGAAGAGGCTTCCGACTTTGCCGGTCCCGTGCTCGTATCACTATCCACCGTTCAAAGCGAATCAGAAAGATATATAACATCAGCAATTCGGTCAGGTGATTACCTGGAATATACTTTAAAGGAGCCACGTGTTGTGTGGCTTCTTTTTGTATATCAAGTTGTGTAAATCTAGCGGATCTCCACAGCTACTTATGCTAATTTATGTTAAAATCGAAGCATAAAACTACAATTCGCATGATCGCAAAGAAACCGCAACAAGCGTATATCCCTGTTCAGGAGGAACTTAAATGCAAAAACGAATATTGCTCGTTGAAGACGACAACGACATTCATCAATTAATCGAGAGTCAGCTGCAACAAGAGGACTACTCCGTAGTTTCCGCACGTGATGGAGAGGAAGCCCTTGCACAGTTTCAAAGTGAGAAGTTTGATCTCATATTGCTCGATTTAATGCTGCCGAAGATCAATGGCATGGAATTGCTCAAGCAAATTCGAGGGACAAGCAAAGTCCCGGTCCTGATCATCTCAGCGAAAGGCAGCGATTTGGACAAGGCTTTAGGCCTTGGGTTTGGGGCGGATGATTATATCAGCAAGCCGTTCTCCATGATCGAGCTCACAGCCAGAGTCCAGGCAGCTATTCGAAGGGCGACACTGTATGCGGAAACGGACAGCAAACCGGCCAAGCCTCCTGTGCTCAACTATCAGGACCTAGTTCTGGATCTGCATTCGTTCTCCGTAAAAGTCAAAGGAAACAACGTTCCGCTGACATCCAAGGAGTTTCACATCCTAAAGCTTCTTATGACCAATCACAGCAGAGTATTCACGAAGGAGCAAATCTACCAGCTCATCTGGGAAGATGATTACTATGGGAATGAGAACGTCATCAACGTACATATCCGCAGATTGCGGGAAAAAATTGAAGTTGATCCGTCCAATCCGCAATACATCCGGACAATTTGGGGAATCGGATACAAGTTGGGGGAGTAGGCCATGATCCTTTTTTTAACCGTCACGATGAGTCTGTTGATCATGGTAATTGGCTGGCAATCATATCTGCATCATAAACGAAGTCAAAGCATTCTTGAAATCTCAAACCGAGTATCTGACATCCTGCAGCATGAAACGGCCGAGAAAGTGCTGGTATCGACAGGGGATGATCCGGTTCGTCAGCTGTTGATCCAGATCAACCGCCTCCTCGATAACAAGCAGAAGGTCTTTGCGGACTATGCCCGCACGAAGGACAGCCAACGGAAAATGATCTCGAATATGTCCCATGATCTGAAGACGCCGCTGACAGTCATTCTGGGTTATACGGAGAAATTAAATCAGCAGCATGCGTTAACTCCGCAAGAGAAGGAGCAGCTCATGGAGCGACTAAATGATAAAGTAAACAGTCTAATCTCATTGCTGAATCAGTTCTTTGATCTGGTCAAGATCGAATCGGAAGACTATGACATACCGCTTAGCAAAATTTCTCTCAGCGAGGTATGCAAGAGCAGCGTGCTCGAGTATTACGACCTGCTGGTATCCAACAACCTGCAGGTTCAGATCGACATACCAGAACGGCCATGCTTCTTCCTTGGCAACAAGGATGCTCTGCAGCGCATACTGAGTAATCTCATCTCGAATGCCATTCGCTATGGCAGTGACGGCGGAGTATTCGGGTTGACGGTTCGGGAAGAAGGAGGGTTCGTCGCTGTCGACGTGTGGGATCGCGGCAAAGGCATTGCAGAGATTCATCAGGAGCGTGTATTTGAGAGGCTCTATACGCTGGACGATGCGCGCAACCCGCAATTTCAAGGAAGCGGGCTGGGACTCAGCATTACGAAACGCTTAACAGAGGAAATGAATGGGTCCATCTGCTTGAGCAGCTCACAGAGTGAGCGAATGACGACCTTCACCTGCAAATTCAAGCAGTTAACCTACTGAAGCTAAACAAGAGAGGTTGTTCTTTCGTTCAACGTCTCTTTTTCTATGTGGTTCGTACACAGATTTCGATTCTTAAGAAACATGTAAGGATTGGGAAAGGAATATCTTCAATCTCTGGTCTATCCTTTAAATAACAAAGGAAACCAATCGTAAACAAGGCGGTGAATCTCAATGAATGCCATCATACAAACCTCCAAGCTGACGAAGATCGCAAATGGCAATACCATCGTATCCGGCGTCAATCTGAATGTGAGAAAGGGCGAAATTTTTGGTCTGCTGGGTCCCAACGGTGCAGGTAAAACGACAATCATGAAAATGCTCACCGGACTCATCTTGCCAACCTCCGGGACGATCATGCTGTTCGGCAAGCCATTCTCCGAAACCGCGAAGGAGGGACTGAAGCGAGTCGGAAGCATCATTGAATATCCCATCTTCTTCGAGCATCTGACAGCCGTGGAGAATCTTCAGCTTCACTGCGAATACTTGGGTTACTATGATCAGCAGGGGATGCGCCAAGCGTTGGATCTGGTCCAATTAACTGGTATTGAAGGTAAAAAAGTAAAGGAATTCTCCCTCGGCATGAAGCAGCGCCTAGGTATTGCACGAGCAGCCGTCACCAAGCCGGAGCTGATCGTGCTTGATGAGCCCACAAATGGGCTGGACCCCATCGGGATCAAACACATGAGGGATTTGATTCGAACACTGAATCAGGAATATGGGATTACGTTTCTGCTGTCGAGCCATATCTTAGGCGAAATCGAGCAGGTGGCGGACCGGATCGGTGTCATTCGGCAGGGACAGTTGGTCGACGAAGTTTCTCTGCAGGAGTTACGCCGACATGGGACCGATTATATTGAAATACTGACCTCGAATGTGCAAAGATCGGCCTTCTTGCTGGAACAGCAGCTGCAAATTTCCAATATGAAGATTGTACAGGGTCAGCGAATCCGGATCTATGATGCCGAGATATCGCCTGGACAGATCACGAAGCTGCTCGTAGCCCACGAGATCGAAATTGAGGAGATTCAGAAACATACCAGTACGCTCGAAGACTATTTCTATCATCAAATTCAGGGGAAGGGGTGAACCGATATGATGAAACTAATCGAGCTCGAATGGATGAAGCTGGAGCGGAAGAAGGTGATCGGCGAAGCGGTGATATACTGGATCATTCTGATGTTCCTGCCTTTCCTGATACTGAGAGTAGTCTTTGCCGACATGCCGACGATTTCTTTTGGCGAGAGTTACGCAGCCGCCATGGATCTGATGCTGCCCATCCAGCTGGGGTTTCTCTTATTCGGCGCGTCCTTGATCAATCATGTATTCATTGAAGAGTACAAGAATAAGACGATCGCCCTATCATTCGGATACCCGATCAGTCGAAAAAGACTCGTGACGGCGAAAGTGCTGTTTATCTTCCTAGCTGTTTTTCTCGGGACGATGATATCGTTCGTGTTGAGCGGTATTGCGACATATGCGTTCGATCAGGTGACGGATATCATTCCTGGAACGCCTACAGCAGCGGATCTTATGCATTATGCCGCCCGAGCGGTCATTCACTCCGTCGTTGTCGCACTTGCTTCGCTGGTTCCGCTGTTCTGGTTCGGCATCTGGAAGCGAGCGGTCATTCCGACGGTCATTTGCGCGATATTCATGATGCAGTTCCCGAATTTCAGTGGGCTGTTACGTATCACGTTGAACCATGATCTTCTTTATGCTTTATTCTGCCTGTTAGGCTTGGCAAGTGTCTTCTTGTCCGTAAAGTTCGTGAATAAACTAGGGGATTTGTAATGAAAGGATGGGGCAAAATGGCAGTTCATATAAATTCAGTCGAGTTGTCTAATGGAGAAACGTTGTCTTATCGGGATTTGCGGGGTTATGGCGAGTCCAGCTACCGAAATTTGATTCACGGCATGAGGGATTTCTCAAAAGACTGGATTTGATCCATCAGGTGGGCGTAGAGCAGGTCGTATTCATGGGGTGGTCCAACGGAGGAGGGGTCCCCATGCAGTTTGCAGCCGATTATCCGCAGCGCGTGCAGCGGTTGATCCTGCTGGCCTCCATCTCCACGAGAGGCTATGCAGCTGTCAATGCGGAAGGCGTTCGACTGCAGACGAAAGAGCAAATTGAGAATGACCCTAGACTTGCCATGACGTTGCAGGCTAATCAGAGACCGAATCGGGATTATTTTGATCAAGCGATGGGCTTCCTGATGTTCAGTCAAAGCGCAGCGAAAGACCAGACACTAAAAGTATGCCTGGTTTAATTATTGGTTTAATAATTATAGATGTTTTAATAGCTGTAATTTTTGATAGATAGATCGTAATTGGTTTAGACAATCGTTGTAGACATAAATTTAGAGAATAATTGCTTTTAAACGACAAAATCAGAGCTTATTTAAGTGGTGGGTTGCCGTGATTGTGAGTGGATGGAGTATCATAGAAGGAAAAAAGCAGAGAAGGGGCATAGCGTTGGCGTATGCTCCTATTTGTCGGGGTGTATATGTAGAAACCAACTCAATTTAATTCTTAACTCGAAGATATCTCACTTAGTCAAAAATGATTTTAATATCATATGAATATATTACTCTTCTCTTGTTTGTTATTTTCTTCTGCCCTCCTTTCCCACCGTGACTGTTGCGGTTAAAGAGTGGATTGCAAGGGCTGCCGCTGCCCAAATAAAGCGGCGTTTTTTATTTTAGGATTAAATAAAGGGGCATCCCATGGATATCAGAGTTCTATCAATAGTACGACTCTGAATGGCTTCGACAAAGACGGAATCGCCGAGATCGTACGCCACCCGTAGCTCGCCGAGTCGTCAAAACGTAGGAAGCAGGACGACCTTCGGTCCACCTGCATCAAGACGTGCTTACAGATTGAAAAAAAGCTGATTTTCATGGTCAAGTATCATGTTTTATCAGTTCGGAATAAGCTACAATCATCGATCAGATTGGAGGCTTACTAATGATAAATAACCCCTATTTATGCTCATATAGTCGATTCCCTCAACCATCTTATTATTATCCGTATCCTGCACCATATTATGGCGTTTATTCTCTTAATGGCAACCATTTCGGACATGGCATTGGTGTTCATGCTGGTGGTCAGCTTGGGGGTGATTATGGAGCAGGTATTTTTGTCGGTGGTCATCTCGGGAGTGGCCAGGGAATAGGAGCTCATGCTGGCAGCCATCTCGGTGGTGACTATGGAGTAGGAGTTCATGCTGGCGGCCAACTCGGTGGTGGTCATGGGATGGGAGTTCATGCAGGTGGATATCTTGGTGGAAAATATGGTGTCGGTGGTTATACCGGTGCACATCTTGGTGGGGGACATGGTTTTGGCTTCGATGCCGGTGCCCATTTAGGCGGTTATAGTGGTCAGTTCGGTTTCCAGTTTGGCGGACATAAGGATGAGTACCGGTGATAGAAAACGGTTCTTAAAAGGAAACAAGCTATCGTTTATCGGTAGCTTGTTTCTTATTCGTAGGGTTCCAGCCATATGTCGAGGGACAAGAACATGGTCCCTCGACATTTTCGAGGAGTGCCACCGAAATGTACCGACGCGGTTACGTCAAAGTCCTGCCTTGTCTTGATGATTCTCATTCTTACATCACCTTAGAATTAAATTGACCCCTTGAAAAAGGGGTCTTGGTACTAGGTCACGAATATGATATATATTCCAAAATGTGCTAGAATCGGTTCTTGCATGGCGTGGATTCGTATATATGTATGCAAATTTGCTGGCAGGACACAAAACAACAGACTAGTAGATCTGGCAACATGTTTGAGGGGGAATCAGTATATGATCCGCTATCCATTGTTACAGAAAGGGACGACGATAGGCGTCACCGCCCCATCATCCGGCGTAAAAGGACCTTTACACGAGTTGGTAAAACAGTCAATTGGCCGTTTGAAAGAGAAGGGCTATCCGGTGATTTGCGGGGAAACAGTATGGACTCAAGAGAAAGCAAAGTCGGCATCTGCCACTATAAGGTCTACAGAACTTAACGCTTTACTGCAGAACGAAAAGATTGGAATGATCTTCCCGCCATGGGGCGGAGAACTGTTGATCGAAATAGTGGATCGAATCGAATATGATCATATTCAGCCCAAGTGGATTCTCGGCTACTCAGATACGAGTGTTCTATTACTGGCTGTTACGCTCGCTACAGGAATAGCCACAGCTCACGGTACGAATCTGATCGATTTGAGAGGGGAATATGCGGACGAGACAACTGCAATGTGGGAAACCGTGCTGGCGACGCGGGTCGGTGAATCCGTTCAGCAATTTTCGTCAAAGCTGTTTCAAAAGACATGGGATCACGAAAATCCTTCGCCATGTGTTTTTCATCTAACCGAGTCTACCGCATGGCAAACATCAGGCAATAATGCCCGTGTACGCGGGCGTCTACTTGGGGGATGTATTGATGTCATCCGGCATTTGATTGGGACGCCGTATGGCAATGTACGGACATTCCAGAGTCAATTCATTCATGGCGAGCCGATTCTTTGGTATCTTGAAAATTGTGAATTGAACGTAACCGACCTTCGGCGTTCACTTGTACAAATGAGACTGGCCGGTTGGTTTGACCATTGTAGCGCCATCCTATTCGGCAGAAGCGATGCGAACAAGCCCATCGACGATTATGAAGTATTGGATGTGTACCGAGAGCTTGCGGAGGAGCTAGGCGTTCCAGTAGTCTACGATATCGACTGCGGTCATGTGCCCCCACAGATGACGTTCGTCAATGGAGCACTAGCGGAAGTCGAAGTAACGAATGGCATAGCCTCCGTAATACAGTTTTTCGAGTCGTAAGTCTTAATTTATGAGTGCCTAAAATTCATAGATGGATAAAGTAAGATCAAAGAAAGGGCCATCCCTCAGAGGATAGCCCTAAAACTTGCCGTTACAGACTAGGCGGTTTATGTTGGCTGATCAAGACATTACATTGGCTTGTCTATGGTGGGACAGAAATAATCCATGGCTCAGAAACTTGGATACCTGACTTGTTAAAAGATTTAGAGGATCTTTACCAGGAAATTGTGTAGTATCTTTAAGCTAACGGGAAACGATAACGAAATAGACACGTAGGCAGTCGGCGACGCGATCGGCTAAATTAGCGGCTTTCAATGTGAGCATAATCTTGTTCCCCGACAAATCATTATAGAATGCAAATTAGCGAGTAAATGTCCACACCAACTGTTTATTTGTTAACAAAAAAGGTATCGTTCCTCTGCAACGCATGTGAATTAATTTTTCTTTTCTCCTTCTTGCTACAATCCGTTCATCTGAGTTTACACTCTTAACGATCCCTCCTTAAAATATTTATCATGAAACAAAGCTAAAGTAGTTTTTGCATCTGTTATGGCCTCTAATAATGGTTTGCCTAATTGATCCGTTATTGATCCGTTATTGACACGATATCTTCTTCATCTATTGGTGTATTTAAAATGGTGAAAATGTCAGATAATGGTTGATGAATTTGTTTGAGTGGACGTAAAATGGCATTAATTGAGTAATGGGCACTTCTCAAAGTACGAATAACTCGTAGCTGTTCAAGTTCCCGTTCTCCATATGCCCGATTACCATTGTTCATTCTTGGAACGGTAATAAGTCCGTTACGTTCCCAATTACGTACAGTTTCAGTTGTAGCATCCAGAAGTAGTGCTACTTCCTTTCGAGATAAGTACGTGTACTGACCGTAGGTTCCTTTCTCAACCATTTTTCAACAACTTCTGCAGCAGGGGCCTGCCGGCAGATTTCAGGCAGGCGTTATTTCTTTTAGGTGAATAGTGCCATTATGTTTCTAGCACTTTGCAGTGAGCTGGGCCGGTCGCAAATAAAGATTAAAGTATCACAACATCGTAAGTAATGGAGAATAGAAGCGGTTGCTCTTATCATCGACGGAGGGTATTCCGTAAAGTTTTGCCCTTTGACGCTTGAGGAGCTTGCAGCAACCCTGTTGATTTGTTCCGGAAGCCATTGTATAATGATTTAGTTATTGATCAATCACTTTTGAAAGGAGGAAGAAGAGGATGGCTAAACCCGAAACAACGACAGTTAATCGCAGATCCGAGATTATCTCCGCAGCGATCGAAGTGTTCGCAGAAATCGGATACTACCGAGCTACGACGGCGCAGGTGGCGGAACGGGCGAAAATTTCGCAGCCTTACGTCTTCCGTTTTTTCGCGACTAAGGAAAATTTATTGCTGGCCGCCCTGGAGGTTTCTTGGTCCCGGGTCATCGAATCATTCCGTAAGTTGGTGGAGACGACTTCGCCAGAATTGCTGGAGACCAAGCTTATTCAGGAGTACATGAACATCCAGGAGATGTACCAGAACGAGGTGCTTTTGCAGATGCAGGCGCAGACCATTCGGGAAGATGCAATCCAGGAGACGATGCGGAGCGGCTTTAAGGAAGTCCGTGATATGGTGCTGACTGCCTTCCGCGAAGCTGGTATTGATAAGCCCGAAGAGAGAACGATGCTGTTTCTCGCCCGTGGAATGCTGTGCAATGTTGCCGTTGCGATTAATTTGCCTGAATTGATGAAAGGATGAGGAGGTGAAATTTGTTCCAAATGGTTATTGACCAACTGATAACGATCTGATATAGTGAAATCACCAAGTTAGTAATTGATCAATCACTAACAGAAGAAACGAGGAGGTGAGGAAAGTCCCACCTATTGGCACAGACTCGATCGAAAGTGATCAAAGGGACTATAACGAAAACCTTCAAGAGGTTTGGCGGATCGAATATTTTTTTAACAGTGTGTAATTGATCAATCAATAACAGGAGGAAATTCTTATGAATTCAATGGTTCAACCGGCAATCGCGAAATCTCGCCATATGTCGCTTCGGTGGTGGGCGCTAATCGCGCTGGCTTTAGCTCAATTTCTGGTCGTGCTTGATGCATCCATCGTTAATATCGCGCTTCCCTCTCTAGGCTCAGAACTCCACCTAAGCACAAATACGCTGAGCTGGGTCATTACGGCTTACGTTTTGCCCTTCGGGGGCCTGCTGCTTCTCGGTGGAAGGTTGTCGGATCGATTCGGACATCGAAGATTATTCATGACCGGAGTCGCCGGATTTGCGCTTGCTTCGGCCGCAGCCGGATTGGCAACTTCGGGAGCCTGGCTGCTCACGGCCAGAGCGATCCAGGGCGCATCGGCCGCTCTGCTCGCCCCGGCCGCGCTTGCTCTTGTCACCAAGCTGTTCGCAGATCCTCAGGATCGGGCGAGGGCAATCGGCATTTGGGGTGCAGTTGCAGGTATCGGCAGCGCGGCGGGTGTCTTGCTCGGAGGCGTGCTGACGGCTTCGCTTGGCTGGTCCGCAGTGTTCTATGTGAATGTTCCTGTAGCGGCATTGGTTCTGGCGGCAGTTCCCTTGCTCATCACCAAAGATTCGCTCGGCGAACGCATAACTCTGGATATGACAGGCTCGGTTGCGGTAACGGGGGGCATCGTAGCGCTTGTGGCCGCGCTTTCCGGAACAGAGCGGGTCGGCTGGACGTCCCCGCAGACGCTGATTCTGGCAGGCTTGGCAATTGTGCTGCTGGGATCGTTCATCTTCCTCGAGAAGCGTGCTGCGAATCCACTTATGCCGCTGGACATCTTCCGTAACAAATCGGTTACGGGCGGCAATCTGGCGATGTTCCTCATCGGAGGGGCGACAACGGGATTATTCTTCGCACTCTCGGTTTACATGCAGCAAGTGCTTCATTACGATGCGTTAAAAGCAGGGCTCACCCAGCTCCCGTTAGCCGGCGCACTGGTCGCAATTGCCGGAGTCGTTCCCACGGTGGTTAAGGCAATTGGTCCAAGCAAGACGCTTGCGACATCGCTGATCCTGCTGGCCTCAGGGCTAATCTGGTTATCTCTATCGCCAAGTGACGCTACGTTTGCTGCCAATTTGTTAGGACCGTCCATTTTGATCGGAATCGGTCTGGGAGGCGCCTTCGTCTCAGGAACAGAGCTTGCGGTTCACGGTGTAGCGGACGAAGAAGCTGGGCTTGCCAGCGGCTTGGTCAATACGAGCCAACAGATCGGCGGAGCCATTGGACTTGCGGTGCTGACAACGGCGGCATCGGCTCGAAGCGATCGCTTGTTGGGCCGCGGCGTATCCGAAGCACAAGCGTTGACCGGAGGATTCTCCTGGGTGTTCCTTGGAGCTGCTGCGTTCGCGATTATTGGAGCGATAGTGGTCCTCGCGGTTGTAAGGCTTCCCCGTTTTACGAAGTAAGTGACCAATCAATCACAAGATGTTTGCGACGCGCAGTTAGTTAGGAACCAAGTCAGATAATCTTCAGGATATCAATATAACTTATTAAGCGTTACATGAAATCCAAGTTCGTAATCAATTACAAATCCAACGAAATGAGGTCAATGAAATGAAAAAGTTGATGGTAAATGGGGTAGCCAGCATAACGGGATCGGAGAACACGGAAGAATTGTTCGTACTGGAGGGCACGGTCGACGTTGACCGAAATGCACAGGTCATCGTCGACCTGTCCATTGAGATTGAAGCTTCGCAGGAGATCGTATGGCAATTACAGACTGGCGTCGAACAGTGGCCGACTTGGCAAAAGGATATCACGCAAGTGCGGTTATCCGGTCCAATCGCGATAGGAAGCACGTTTTGGTGGGAGACTCATGGGCTACAAATCGTCTCCACAATCCTTGAGGTTGAACCCATGAAACGTATTGTATGGGGAGGTCCAGCACATGGTATCGAAGGCGTTCATGTATGGAGCATCACCCCCACACCTAAAGGAGTAATCGTGCACACCGCGGAATCCTGGGACGGTCCGCCAGTAGCAGCTGATCCCGACGGCATGAGCGCTGCACTTACGGCTTCGCTGAATGCCTGGCTCGCCGCCCTCAAATCAACAGCCGAGAGCTTGCAGCTGACATCGGCGGAATAGTAATTAATTAATCAATCATACGAGGTGAAAATAATCTTGAATAAAAGAAAAATCGTTAAACGCCTGATTTACTTCGGCCTTCCTTTAACTTTGGTGCTTCTGGTCGGAGCGGTGCTTGTCACTTATTTTTGGCAAATGCGACTTCAGAAGCCGGAAGAAATCAACATGGCTTACCATCAGATGGGGGCCGACATGACTCGAATGGTAAACATGACCCATATGGAGGGCATGGAGCATATGGAGGGCATGAGGAAATCTTCCTCCGAAGAAGGCGCTGTGTCTTGTTCCTCAATCACGACCCCGGAGTCATCGGCTCCGATTCGCAAGTTCGATCTGAAGGCCGCCCGGACGACATTAAAATTGGACAACGGTAAGACCATCGATGCTTGGACTTTCAACGGCTTATCTCCGGGTCCGGAACTTCGCGTCACGGAGGGCGACCAGATTGTTGTTACTCTACATAACCAAGATATTGAGGACGGCGTTACGATTCATTGGCACGGAATTACGGTTCCGTGCTCGCAGGACGGGATTGCGGGAGTAACGCAGGACGCCGTTCCGCCTGGGGAACAGTTCACGTACACCTTCATTGCGACGACTCCGGGCACGTATTGGTATCACTCTCATCAGATGAGCTCGATTCAGGTAAGCAAAGGACTTCTAGGCGCGCTCATCGTCGAGCCGAAAAACGGTTCTGAATCCGATACTTCAACATCGGAGACAACAGCCTTTTATCAACAGCTAGGTTCTTCCATGCTGGTGAACGGAAACGAGAGAGGACTGACGATCCCGGGCAAGCCAGGCGAACGGGTCAGACTAAGGCTGATCAATTCGAGCAATGAAACGATGGAATATGGCGTCGACGGGGCTCCCTTCCGGGTCCTGGCGATGGATGGCCACGATCTGCATGAACCCGGTCTGCTGGAAGGGACGATAGTTCCGATAGGGGCGGGCCAGCGTTATGATCTGCTTATCCAAGTTCCAGGGTCGGGTAAAGTCGTCGTCAGCAGCTCCTCGGCTAAGGGTTTACCGATTATGATAGGCAGCGGAAGCCAGCCGCAGCATAAAGAAGACGGGCAGCTCTTCTCGTTTCTCGATTACGGCACCCCGTTGCCTGAAGACCCCGTCTTACATGTCAAGCCCGATCGGCATTTTGAGCTTAAGCTCGGCCAAACTCTTTTCACCAAGTCAATTAACGGAAAATCCTTTCACGATATTCCTCCGATGACCGTGAAAGAGGGCGACCATGTTTTCATTACTGTCTCCAACGAAGGCGGAGGTGATCATCCTTTTCACCTGCATGGGCATGTGTTCCGAGTCTTGAGTAAGAACGGCGAAGCTTTGCAAGGCAGCCCGGTGTATCTCGATACGGTTCTGACGAAGAAGGGTGAGACCTATGAGCTGTACCTGGAAGCTGACAATCCCGGCCTCTGGATGATACATTGCCACAACCTCAAGCACGCCTCGATGGGTATGAGCATGATGTTGAATTACGAAGGCATTACGACGTCATACCGGGTAGGAACCAAATCAGGCAATCTTCCCGACCTATAACGAAAGTATTACCGTTAATTCGCAAAGGAGCTCAAGTTCATGAACAAAGACGCGAAGACATCCATCAACCGCCGAACCGACATCATCTCTGCGGCGATTGAAGTGTTTGCCGAGACCGGTTACTACAGAGCCACTACGGCCCAAGTCGCTCAGCGGGTTCAAATCTCACAGCCTTACGTGTTCCGCTTCTTCGCTACGAAGGAGCAGCTGTTGTTGTCAGCGCTTGAAGTATCTTGGTTGCGAATCTTTGAGTCATTCCACCAAGTGATCGAGTCCGCGTCTTCGGAGCGGTTGGAAGCTAAATTGACCGAAGCTTACGAGAAAATTTCGGAAAGCCATCGCAACGAAATGCTTCTACAGATGCAGGCTCAAACGATTCAAAAAGATCCGATCCAAGAAGCCATGCGTTATGGGTTCCGAGGGGTACACCGAATGGTGCTCGAAGCTTTCCGTCAGGTGGAGAATTCGAATCCCGAAGAGAGTACGATACTGTTCCTTGCCCGCGGGATGCTATGTAACGTTGCCGAAGCTATTCGATTGCCAGAACTGAAGGAAAGTTAAAAGAAACGGTTGTTCTTCATTATCAAGATTAAAAACGCAAATTGTGATGATCGATAAATTACAAATTGAAGGTAATGGTGATTGGAGCAACCGGCGGAACGGGAGCCGCGATTACGGAAGAACTGGTTAGACGAGGGATTCATACGATTGCATTCGGGCGATCACGTTAGAAATTAGAGCAGTTCGCGGTTCGGCTAGGGAACCCTGCACATCTGACGCTTGCCGTAGGGGACGCAATGAAGCCCGCTGATATTGCGTCTCAAGCAGGCGACGCGGACGTCTGGTTCCATTGCGCGAATGTTCCTTACCATGAGATGTCAACCAAGTTGATTCCGCTAGGCGAGTCGGTGATGGAGGCGGCTTCGCCTACGATCAGAATTGGAATGTACAAGTGCCGAGGGACAAGAACATATTCCTATTGAAGTCGCTATTTTAGCGGCTTTTATATTTTATCGGTACAAGTTCTTGTCCTTGGCTTGGGACAAGAACTTGTACCGATTACCGATTAGATAAACAACTAAATATGAAGATTGTCTAATGACACAAAAGTGTCTACTTTGTTGGAATTTGACACAAATAAGACTACATTATAGGTGATATATTCAAAAGCGCATGCTTAATGAATCCTGGCCTGTTATGTGGGGCATTCTGGAAACTCAACTCATCAAACGTCATTTCTAGGTTGTGATTTTGAAGACCTTTAAGGTGTCGGGAGTAAAGATCATTGCCCCATTGAAATCGCTCATTTAGGCATTTTTTTCTTTTAACGGACGATTGGACTTAAACTTAAAATGTGCAGGAATAGACAATATCGTGCTGAGACCTGCGTAACTCTTCTCGCTTTTTCTTTTGTTGAAACCAAAAAAACAACACACGTTCTAATACACCCCTAATTCCAGTTTTAACGGGTTCACTATAACTCTTCGTATCTGGGGATTTTATTGGGGGTTTGAGGCGTTTATATACCTATTTAAATTGCTCTCATGTCTATATTGACCCAGGGTTTTTGGTCGATTATATTTATCGAGAACGCGTTCGATATTAAGATGAGATATTATTTAGACAGAGGGAGAAGATAGGATGGAATTTGTTTGGTATTTAGTTCTTATTTTGCTTTTCACTAAACTAGCTGGAGACTTATCAGTACGTTTAGGTCAACCAGCTGTACTTGGAAAACTAATTGTCGGGATACTTCTAGGTCCTGCCGTACTTGGTTGGATAGATAGTAATGAATTTATCCATTACGTATCAGAGATAGGAGTATTGCTGCTTATGTTTATTGCTGGTTTGGAAACAGATGTAGAACAACTGAAGAAAAATTGGAAATCAGCAGTCGCTGTTGCTGTTGGTGGAATTATATTACCTTTCATCGGAGGGTATGGAGTTGCAGAGTTATTTGGTTTTTCAGTTAATTACGCCCTTTTCATGGGAGTATTGTTTAGCGCAACTTCCGTAAGCATTTCTGTTCAAGTATTAAAAGATCTGGATCGTCTTGGTTCGAAAGAAGGAACGACTATACTTGGGGCAGCTGTAGTAGATGATATTTTGGTCGTCATTCTACTCGCTTTCATGGTGAGTTTCCTGAGCACGGGTCAGGAAATATCCATGGGCCTTCTTATAGGTAAGAAGGTGTTATTTTTCGTCGGTGTTATTATTGCAGGATGGCTTATTGTTCCTCAGGTCATGAATTGGCTTTCCAATTTAAAGGTTACAGAGCCTGTGATTTCAATTGCACTTGTCGTGTGTTTTGGATTTTCTTATTTCGCAGATTTGATGGGGATGGCCGGTATAATTGGTGCATTTGCTGCGGGAATAGCGATCTCACAAACGGCCTTAAAACACACCGTTGAACAAAAAATCGAGCCCATCGCGTATTCGATTTTTGTCCCTGTCTTTTTTGTAAGCATTGGGCTCAATGTATCCTTTCAAGGGGTTAGTCAACAAGTAGGCTTCATAGTAGTATTGACCATAGCCGCAGTTCTGACCAAATTGCTGGGAGGTGCTCTTGGAGCGAGAATTACAGGTTTTAATAACTTATCATCGTTTGCTGTCGGAGCTGGCATGGTATCAAGAGGGGAAGTTGCATTAATCATTGCTTCCACAGGCCTACAAGCAGGACTTCTACTACCAGAATATTTCACATCTGTTGTCATTGTGGTTATTCTGACGACATTAATTGCTCCACCGTTGTTGAAGATCCTATTTCAACCACAAGGTAAATTGAATAGTTCCAAAAAAATCGGACTATAGCGGGCTTTAATGGGTTGATTTAAATATCGAAGCTCTATCTGTTTTTCATATAAGCCAAAGAACGAAGGTTGGACTGAAGATTGCGTTAATTTTCATCTGGATAGTTTGCATGACATCAAACATCTTCATGATCGTGTATACCTTATCAAGACGGATGATGATATTGATTTATTAGATAAGTATCTCCTTGAATGTTTTAGGAACAACGATAGTTACTTTCTGTTGCAAATTAGTGAGATGCCTATTAGGCACCGTCATCAAGCTCTCGTTTCTGAGGATCTTTCCACGTGGTTGCAGCTTTAAACGAGGTGAGAAAAGCGAACTATCAGATGATAGTTCGCTTTTTATTGATACAATGAGGAATCAGATAATGTTCCGATAAGCACAAATCTGAAATAACAGTAAAAAAACACTGAAGGAACGCTCTAGGTTTTTTTAGATATTAATTAACTTCTCCATAATCTTAACATCCACATATTTGCCATCCAAGATCCCTTGGTTTTCGAAAACCCCCACGTCACGGTAACCAAGTTTATGATATAAGCCTTGACCATTATGATTAAACGGAAAGGTGAACAACACGATTTTGTAAAAGTCTTTCTCCTTAGCGATCTCCTCTAGACGCTCCAGAAGAATGCTTCCAACTCCCTTACCCCTAAAGGCTCTGTCAATGTAAACGGATAGGTCGGCAACGCCGTCATAAGCACATCGCAGTGAGTAAGGGTTGAGGGAAGCCCAGCCGATTACTACACCATCCTGCTCAGCAACAATGACTGCATAACGCTCCTGGTGTTGTTCGAACCAATTATTCATATAGGCAATATCTTTTTGATCAACTTCTAGTGTCGCAATGCGATCCTCGATTCCTTGATTATAAATGTGCAATATACGTTCCACGTCGCCAGTATCTGCTTCTCTAATCAAAGGGGTTTTCATTGTTAGTTCCTCCTATGTAGGAAATATAAGCTTAGCAGCAGGTGACACAGCAGGTATTTATGCGTGGTTGTCTTGAAAACGAGAAAGCTATACGTGTTTGTATTCTATTGAGTTCTTTATTGGTTATCTCTCGGCTTTTTTGAATGTGAAGGTCATTTTTCATTAAATACTGCAACGTAAGAATGTAGCAACATCGTAATTCATCTCCTATGTATCAAATTTATTATTCAGATAATGGGCCGCAGCATTTATTAGATTTCGCCATCGCATCGTTAAAAATTTTAACGGAGTGTAGCACGGTTTCTTTTTCAAACTCGGTCATGTACGAAAACACTTCGTTAAGATATTCATTCATTTGTTGATCAATGGTAGTCGCTATAAACTTTCCTTCCGTCGTAAGAGCCAGTGTATAAACTCTTCGGTCCTGTGGATCCTGAGTTTTTTTCACTAAATTCATTTTGATTAAGGATTGGACCTGTCTGCTAAACGTTGTAATATCAGTTCCCAAAGTTTCAGCGATTTGTTGCATCGAAGGGTTGTGCTGCCGGTCAATCTCATACAAGATGTGGCTTTGTACTAACGAGACATCGTTTCCTCCGACGCTGCAGCAGGTTTTATTTAGAAGACCAAATCTTCGGGTCATGATCTGAAACAACTCACGAGCATTTTCCATTTCGAATCACCTCTTGTCATAGTTATACAACATATATTTGCAACATGCAAATATAACACGGAATCCATATAAGATTTTGAATTTCATTTCATATGAGTTGAGTGAATGATTATTAATCAAAATATTTTGATTTAGTCCTTGAACATACAATTTTTTCATGTTATGCTTCATTCATCAAATTTTATTGATGGATGGTGGGACGTCCAATGATGAATTACTACACAATGGAAAAATTGATTGAATATCAACAAAATGAAATTGAGCTGAAGGCACGACAAATGTGGAAGTGGTTGAATTCACAACACTTGAAACAGACGACGAGCATCTCGGCACCTATCACTGTTCAACCAACCACTGCTTGTTGCCATTGCTGCTAAATGGAGGTAAAGTGTTTATGATCAAAGAACTGAACGTTATCCAGCCATCCAGCATGGATGTTGATTTTGTCCAATACGAAACTAAATTCAAAGCATTGGCAGATCAGAAAAGACTGAAGATCATGCATGAGCTCAGTCAAAAAGGTAGTGTTTGTGTCTGTGACCTGATGGAAATCATGGAAATGCCTCAGTCAAAGCTATCGTATCACCTAAGAATCCTACTCGATGCCCAGATGATCACTCTCGAGACGAGAGGGACTTGGAGCTATTATGAGTTAAATCATGCTGTAGTTAATCGGCTGCTTTCTCCTGAGTTATGTTGTATTTTTCGTTCGATAGGCGACAAGCAGAATGGATGCTGCTCATAAAGTCCAAAGGTCTTCATTCACTATAGTACTACTTTTGTAGCTTATACTTGAAATATGCAAATAAGAAGATTATGGTTCATTTTTAGTTAATAAATCAAAAAAATTGATGTATATCAAATAGGAGGGCTTACGAATAAAAAAATTGAATTTGACGATCCTGCCAAGGCTCAGGGTACTGACGAAGAAAAATGGGCTGTTTTTTAACGTGTTCGCGATCAAATCGACGAGCGTATTCAAAAATTCGCTGAAACCGGCGAGTAATCAAGTAGGTTGTAGGAGCCGGGAACTTTTCTCGGCTTCCTTTATTACTAGAGGGAAACGACATGACATCCATTGAAATTTATGAGCTGGCCATGTGCTGTTCTACAGGAGTATGTCGGCCCCACAAAAATAGCAGGCAACGAAGAACATGGAGAAGAAATACCATGCCGTACATGAAGATAAGATCTATATGGGCGGAGCCGCTGATGTCGAAGAAATGGTTAAACAGGAAGGGGTCCAGGTTGTGGTGGATCTTCGAGAAGAAGCCACGGAGTGCGCATCAACTGATGCCAACGTGAAATGGATTAAGATCCCCCTGGGCGACAATGCAACAGAGAGCGAGGAAGTTTTATTTAAAAAGGCGATCGATGAAGTAGTAAGTGCCTATCACAATGGCCAAAAAGTTGCTTTTCATTGTGGGGGAGGTAAGGGAAGAACAGGAACCGTTGCCATTGGAACTTTGCTAGCCCTAGGAGAGGCCCAAACCATTGCCAAAGCTGAGGAAAAAGCTAAGATTAATCGTCACATTATTCAAATAAAGCCGACGCAAAGGGAATCCCTCGCAAAAATATTTGAAGCATAGTCTTATGATAGCCACCTGTTCTACAGGCGGGGCTATTTAAATGGACTCATTTTAAAGTTAAAACTTGCAAAATACAAATATCTGAGTTATAACTGATCTAAGGTTAGATACATACAATGTGAGTGGGTTTTAATTTCTATGCTCCTTGAAGTGGAATAAGGGACGTATTCTAAGAGTTATTACTTGCATTTTGCAAATAACGTAATTTCTTTATTATTCCAAGGGTCCGTGAAATCGACACTAAGCAACTGGATAGAAATGCGGGATTTTAGTGCTTTATCTTTATTAAGTTCGATTAGTGCTGCAACGTTAACAGGAATACTACTCACCCTCAAATTAGCTGCAGATCCTTTCCTTGGTTATTGGGTTGGAAGGTTTCGTGATATCAGGCAGTCGAGAACAGAATGGTTAACAGGAAGTATCACAGTGGTTGGTATTCTATTTGTTATCATCGCATTCCATCTCCATACTATTGTGTGGCTCTCAACGCTTATCTTATTATTTCTCGTATCTTCAATCGTAACTACATTATTAGATGCTGATGCTGCTCAATATGCAGCTGATTCATCCAATAAACATTACGTCGTATTTTCGTATTCCATGACGGTTGATATAGGTGCCGCGTTAGGTCTGTTTCTGGGTGTCACACTGCTCTCTGTACTAGGAGACGCCGCATTGAATGTTGGAGCTGCTCTATTGTTAGTTTTGTGTGAATTCGTATTGCTTCGAGTGAAGAAAAGGGATCGGAAAAGTGAAATCCTAAGTGATGTTGATAACCATACATTATGTGGGAGGAGAGAATGACAATGAATCATGTTTTAGATGTCCTAGTCATTGGTGGCGGGCAATCGGGATTAGCATCAGGGTACCACCTGAAACAAAGAGGTTTATCCTTTTTAATTTTGGAAGCGAGTGGGGAAGCTGCAGGTTCGTGGCCGAATTACTACGATAGTTTAAAGCTGTTTTCGCCGGCTAAATATTCATCCCTACCCGGACTATCCATACTGCCTCCAGGTGATCGATACCCCAATCGAGATGAGGTTGTTCAGTATCTTAAAAACTATGCGTCTCACTTTCAGTTACCGATTACCTTTCATCAACGTGTTGAGCAAGTTTCTAAAGAATCAGGTGTTTTTCAAGTTCGTACAACTTCGGGAGAGACATATACAGCACGCAACGTGATTTGCGCTACCGGTTCTTTTAACAAGCCATATATCCCATCGATACAGGGCCAGGAAGATTTCAGAGGTACTATCGTACATTCCGCCTTTTATAAGAAACCGGATCCCTTTCGGGATCAATCGATTATCGTTGTTGGTAGGGGAAATTCAGCCGTGCAAATCGCAATGGAGTTAGCGGAAATATCCAATACCACGTTAGCTGTTCGTGAGCCGGTCTCGCTTGTTCCGCAGCGTTTTTTAGGAAAGGATATTCATTTTTGGTTTATTATCACCGGTATCGATTCTCATTGGCGGATAGGGAAGTCATTAGCCAAAGCATCTTCCGTCATGGACCTGGATGGGTATAAACAAAGGTTGAAGGATGGCAATCCAAAGCAAAAGATCATGTTTACATCGTTTTATGAAGATGGGGTGATCTGGCCAGATGGTTCAAAAGAGAAGGTGGATAGTGTTATTTTTGCAACTGGGTTTCGTTCCAATCTTTCCTTTATCAAAGATCTTGAAGGGCTTGATCCTAAGGGAGATCCATTACAAGACCGAGGCGTAAGTACAGTTGTACCCGGTCTATATTATGTGGGCCTATCCGGACAACGAACCTTTGCTTCAGCAACCCTCCGCGGGGTTGGTCCGGATGCAAAGTATGTTGTGAACCATATTCATAAAAATGCTAAGTGAACTTTTATAGCAGGTTAGCAAGTTTCATAAGAAAAGAGATTCAAATGGAATTTCATGTGATTAATTCTTATCCAAATATCCAGCATTCAAACAAACGTTGGGAAGAAGAACTGGATGAGAAGGAGCATTTAAAATTCTAACGGTCAAACCATATATCAATTTGCGGAAAAAGAAAATCATAATTGGATGAATCCAAGGCTTTTATTAAATATTAGGTTCAAGGATCAAAATCGAGAATTACATCGTAATAGTTATCTGATTAACGACATGATATAAGTTAAAAGGCTCCAGCAAAATTATCTGGAGCCTTTTTTATGATTCATATAACCATCTAACATTTTTTTAACGAAGGAGGCAGATAGAGGGGACAAGAATATGGAAGCTTAGAAAGTCGCATGCGGGAAGCGTCTTTTCTGTTGTATTAACTGACTGCCCTAAGAAATTTGGTTGTAATCTGAAATCGCTGATTACTAGAACAGATATAGGCAAACACAGGGTTCTTAGTATTTTATTTCTAGGAAGAATATTGTAAAATTAGGTTGTTAACGTGACCCCATGCAAGATACATGTACGAATAAAGTTCTTCAACATTTGAATAATCGCTCTGCTAGAAAAAATAAACTGGGAAACGCGTTGGAAGAATGTTTGATATTGATTTGAGAGTAGACGGCATAGACCAAGAGCAGAGAGATACTGCAACAAAATCTATATATAACCTTGCCCTTCATCTAACTTCAGAACTAAATTCTGAAGGATCTTGATTCAATTGTTTACACAAGTGCATTTAAAGAGGATATAATTTCATTCCAACGGTCAAAAGTACGTTCAGGAGGGGCTTAGACAAGAACATAGCCCCATTGAAAGTCGCTATTTTAGCGACATTTTTATTTTATCGGTACAAGTTCTTGTCCTGAGCCATGGACAAGAACTTGTACCGATTGCCGTAAAGGACAAGAACATAGTCCGATTACCGATTAGATAAGGATCTAACTATGTTTCCATGCAATCTCATTAAGCTTACGGGCAGATTAGTTCAATCAAGCCACTGTAATTTTGGAACACTTAACCTAAAGTTTCGTATAAAGGAAAAGAAGTCCGAGGGGAGTGGTAAATGATGAAAGTGGTCATTATCGTTATTGTATTTGGACTGATATTTGCAGCATGTAGTAGTTCAGATCGAACAAGTAAAATCATAACTGATTCCATAACCAAACCAACGATTAATACAGTAACCAAAAATGAGTTAGATTCCGGGCAGGTCATCTACAATCATAACTATGACAACATGGATCGTGGGAATCATGATTTAAAAGGTCAGGTTGTGGTTGATTTGAAGTATTACAATGATCATGCGATGGTCGCGGTGATATCGTATATTTTACAAATCCTGAAACTAAAAAGAATCTTAGTGAGTACAGTATTTCTAGATTAATCGGGTTACCTGGCGAAAAAGTAAAGATTGAAAAAGGACAGATCTATATTAACGGGAAATTGCTTGATGCCTTTTACGGAAGAGCACATCGACTGGGTGCTGATCTCGATAGTTTGAAAAAAGCTTTAGAGCGTGTTGACTTAGAAGATTACATACGAAAAAACATTAAAAACAATGTGGATTATTTTCAACAACTGAGCATGGAGGAAATCGAGATCCCCGAAGACAGCGCTTATCTTGTAGGTGATGATTGGTTACGCAGTAATGATAGCAAATTGTTCGGCTCATTACCCACAGATAAAATTGAGGGGAAAGTGGTTGGGGTGATCGGTAGCCCGTAAAGCTAACGGGAAACGTTAGTTCCATACAAACACAGCGATTGAAATTTGCTATTAAATGAGCTGAAAGTGAAATTTTGAAAAGCAAACCTGCGGAAGATCGCTCTATATAATTATAAAGATTATTTTATTAAAATATTTTCTAGGGTATGTCGATTTTTTTATATACCGTTCGTCAATTAAATAGAGGCAAGAAAGAATGCTTCAAACTCATACGTTAAAGGAGAAATGAAATGAAATTTCTGTGCTTGGGTTACTTGGAGTCAGATAAAATGGATGCCCGCCCAAAGGATGAGATTGATGCTATAATGAACGAATGTCCACCCCACCTAGAAAATTTCTACAAGAGCGGCCAAGTGATTATCGATGCTGGTCTCGCATCCGAAACGAAATGCTTGCGGCGGGCGAATGGGAAAGTGAAGGTTATGGACGGTCCTTTTATCGAAACGAAGGAGATGATCGGTAGTGCTTTTCTCATAGAAGCACGGGATATGGAGGAAGCTATCCGGATTGCTTCCTTACATCCAACTGTACAAGTGGCATCAGGCGAGCAGTTTGGATGGGGGATTGAGATCCGGCCGATCAATTACTTTGAATCGAGAGACTAGAATCAACTGTTTTACGGAAAAGATCGTTCAATATATGAAAGTAAGGGCCATTCCGCAAGGAGTGGCCTTAAAAGTTGCCGTTACAGTCAGTGCGGAGATCGTGAAGGAGATAAGAAGCGGGGCTTCGGTTCGAGCACAGACAGATCCCTAGCTGGATATGAATTGCTGCAAGCATTAAATAGCTGTCTGTTGGATGCAACGCCCTACTTGTCCGATTGGTTTGAAGAGGAGTGTCGGGGGATCTTTCTATAGACCTAATCAATCATAAAAGAACATAATGGCCGATCAAGAAGCTGATTGACTGGCAAAAGACTTGCCTTTGAAACCGGAACGAGTTTACGACTTTATTAAAAACCAAAGAGTGATGCCACTCAAAATTGCCAAATTGATAAATAATCGACTTGCAACCTTCTTTCTTTTGTATTCTTGACAGGTGATTGTTTTTGATAAAAAAATACAGTCTATTCCAGATGGGATTTGCTAAGCTGAATTTAGCGATAAAAAATACTCCGAACAACGTCTTCGGTCTTAAAAGGAGGCTAGATATGGAGACATCCGGAATAGTCCAGCTGGCGATCGACTATATAGAAGAACAACTTTATGAGCCCCTTTCGTTAGAAAACATCGCAGAGGCTGCCGTTATGTCGGTTCCCAATTTATACCGCTTATTTTATGCGATGACGGGCCACCCAATTAAAGAGTATGTACGCAAACGCCGGATTAGCGAAGCAGCCCGTCTTTTGCGTTATACCGATCATGCAACTATCGACATTGGGATTGGTTGCGGATTTCAATCGTACCAAACATTCATCAATACATTTAAGCGAAACACTGGTTTGACTCCGGGTCAGTATCGACAAGCGGAATTCATATTCAGTTTTGAGCGGATCAACCTGCTTGAACGAGTGACCTACCTTGAAGAAAGAGAGATGTTCGATCGTTTCCCAGACGTAAAGGTTATCCGACTGTCTCCTCAGAAAGGTATAGGTTTTCTCTATGCCGCCGAACAGGAGGAAGGCATTGAAGATGATGCCCTTATCCAATTCCATACCATCTTGGAAAAGAGAGGGCTAGACTTGAATCAATTGAGGATATTCGGGTGGAATGTTGATATGCAAGGAAGTCAACAACGCTACGGCTACCAACTGGCGGCTGTCGGCGAGACCGTGACACCTTGCATAGAAGATCCGAACTTACACCTTATTGAACTGCCTGGAGGTCTTTATGCGGTAACGCGTACTACGGCGGGGTCCTGTCGGACAATCATTGACACTTGGAATCATTTGGTCTCCGATTGGCTTCCGCTAAGTACGTTCGAACTCGGAGAACATAATTTTCTTGAAGAGTATCAACAGTTCAGCAAAAAGATTGCTCGCTTGAAGCTCTATCTCCCTGTCGAGCGCCGTCATGAGACAGAAACCATCGAAATCCTGGAGCGTTCAGCGGTGAAGGTCATCTCTTTTCGAGAGGAAGGGAAGGATTGCGTGATACGGGCAGACAAGGCTTCTGTCCAATGGTTAAGAAGGAATGGGTTTATCGGGGATACTCGCATCAATCTATTCATGAGTTGCAGCTTTCCAGCGGATGAAAGACTCGCATATGAAGTCCACATTGCACCACCGGATGAATTTGTCCCGTCAAAGGAGGATTTGCATCGGACGAACTACTTGGAAGGCGGACTGTACGCCTGTATAACCACAAGAGCTTATGGCTCAATGTCAGGAGTGCTTGAACGGATCTATCGCTGGCTTAGTTCGACCCCGGATTATGGACCAGATGGCAAACGCTCGTGGTATTCGTACTACGTACCTTATATAGGGAATAATCCAGGTGAGGGAAGGGAATTCGAACGCTCAGTTTCTGTAGAGTGCTGCGTACCTGTCATTTTACGAGGATGATCTTTGTATCTGAAAGGATGTATGAAAAATGGGTCGAAGTGCGAGAAAGTACCATAACGCAGATGGTTACAAGCCTACTCTTATTCCAGCAGCATTAAAAATGATTAGAAACGTTGATGAACAAAGGGATGAAACGGATATGAAGGAAAATGAGGAATTCAAAATGGAAGAAGGACTGGAAGACATTACGGGTATTACTTGTATTTACGTACCAGTAAAGGATGTTTACGAGTCCATTAAATGGTACCAAAAGAATTTAGGGTACCAACCTGCAAACAACGATCGTGTTGAGCCCGGGATTGTGATGGCTGTTTTGAATTTTCCCGATCGGAATGGAAACCTGCCTTCACCTGGTTTAAGGCAAGCTGTACCCGCTCTGTTCCTTCACAAATCAGACGAAGAGGGCGGTCGTTTACGCTTTTCATGGTCATTGGACAGCGGCAAACCCCATGCAATGGCATGTTTTATTACACCACGGATCGAAGAGCTATTTGAACGTTTTAAGAAAAACGGAGTGAATATTTTAGGAGAACGGGTCACAAGCGGACCAAACATAACGTTTGCTGACCCTGACGGAAACATATGGGAGGTTTGGCAACCATAACCGAACAGATCTATTACGCTAACGGGAAACGATAGCTATAAAAACAAGAAGGCATCAACGTGATCAGCTGATGTTTTCAACTAGCGGACTGACAATAGGGATCGTTGCAAAAATGCTGACGATCCTTTTTTGTCTACCTTTAGGGACATAGGAAAAGGAAGCTTAGTGTTAACTAGGCTTCCTTGAAAATAGCGATTTATTTGATTTGAGATCTATGACTGTACAAATACTCAATGATTATATTCTTTTCTTCACACCCCCCATCAATTTTTTTTGAGAAGGAAAATAATTGTATGCAACAAGTTACATGCCTCATTATTTGTTATCTATTGTAATATATATCAAAATTCTCGAAGGAAGTTATAGAATTTTTTTAATTTTTTTTATTACTTCTGTGAAGGTGTCGAGGGACAAGAGCATGATCCCTTTGAAAGTCGCTATTAGCCGCTTTTTTCGTTTTATCGGTACAAGTCTTGTCCCGAGCCAAAGGCTCCTGACTCGACCGTACACTTACATGTTGAGAACAAACATATGGATATTGCAGATATAAAGATTGAAGGAGAACGTGTCTTATGGGACGCCAGATTTTCACTTTTATAACCATCATTCAGAAAAGAATGAATTTTGTTATGTAACTTTTTTTGCTTTATTGGTGTTTACTAAGTTGAAGGAAATAACCTCCATGCAAGAAAAGGGACGGAAAAGTGAAGATGTTGATATGGGATTAAATGGTGTTTGAGTAAATGAATAATGAAGAAACTGAGCATACGATTCTTATGACACAAGTGGAGATCTTAATGAGATGGCATCGTTAATGAGTGCTAGGTCGCCATTAAAAAATGTAAGGGGAAGGGGCTGGGCATATACACACCTTTTATATCCGTTTAACATAGACTTACTTATTGCATTGATTGAATAAAAACTTAGGGAGTAACTACTCGCTCTAATAAACAGAAAATTAACTGTCGGACTTGTTTATCGAATGACGTCGATCCTCTTAGGCACTATGAGTATAGATTAAAGTCGTATTCATATCGGAAGGCCGAGCTGCTCCATTAACTTGGCAAGATCGGCAGCCTTGAAGTCATTCAACGTAATAGATCGAGGCCAGAAGTCTGAGAATTTCTTTCAAAAGTAATTATAATTTTGAACAGTCTCGTCCGTTGTTTGATTGGATTACGATCTTTAATGAAATGAGGAAAACCCTGCCAGCGATGAAGCCAGCAGGGTTTTGGTATTGAGGGAGTGAATTGGGGAAACATCACTCAATATGAGTATAGCCGCTCACCACTGATTTATACCTTCGTGTATATGCGGCTTTTTTGCTTGAGGGTCATTTTTTGTACGAAGTCCCATTCTCTCTTCCTCGAACACTACCAATACCGGTATGCGTGTCGATATCTGTTACCCTCATCATGTCCGATCCCATTGTATTGTTTTAACCAATGAATTTAATCAGTTGGGTTCATCCATTGCTATTCCCTTTAACAGCAGCTTGATCGCATTGACATGCAGGGCTGCGTATTCGTCCCCGCTTAATTTTGGCATCGTTAGGCAGAGCTGCGTCGCTCCAGACAATGTGGACATCACAGTAAAACTCAACGTTTCGATATCTTCTTGAATGAAGACGCCCTGGTCAATCCCTGTTTGCAGCAATTGTCTTATTGCACGATAGGCTGCTTCTGTAATTTCTCTCAATGTAGCCAATGCCTCGGATTCGCTGGATAGTGTTTTGGCATACTCTTCGAGTGCAGGGAGTAAGGGACTTTCACAATCTCTTCCGAATAAATCAGCCATTGCGATCAACTGTTCGCTTGGAGACGTGGATTGCTCGGCCGAACGAAGCCACTTTTGTGACATTTGTTCGGCATGCTGGGCCAGCAATTGGAGAAAGAGCACCTCTTTATTTCTAAAATGATGATACAGGTTGCCTTTACTCATCTGCGTCGAAGCACATATGTCGTCCATTGTGGTCCGATCATAACCTTTTTCAATAAATAATAACTTAGCATGGTGTAAAATAATCGTTTTTGCTTCTTCTGCCGGCAATCGTCTTCTGGTCATAAAGCTCCCCCGGGAACCTTACGAACGGTTCCTTTTATATTTAAAAAACTGAAAAACGCCATATGAGACAACGATAGCAAAAATCCCAAAGAATGCAAACGGCATATTCAGCGTGTGGCGATAAACAATACTTTGCAGCCCCATGTTTTCTACCGTAGATGCCCCATATGACCAAATGGTTGTATTAAAAATATTTGTGGCAAAGTGGATTCCGATGGGAGCAGCCAGACCATTGGTGTGATAAGTAACGATTCCCAGAAAGAATGCCCCCAACAGGTAATAAAGCGGTCCCCAAATTCCGTAACTTAGCATCTCAGGGTTAAAGCCATGGACCAGGGCAAAGGTCAGGGATGTGATGAGGATGGACCAGAAAGCTCCGCCTCTTAATGATCTGAACATACGGTACATATAGCCTCTGAACAAAATTTCTTCAGCAGCGCTTTGAACCAAAATCAAAGGAGTGACAATAATGAATACGCCTAACCACGGCAGCGGATCGAAATGAAGCGTAAAGGCTTGAGGATGAACGTTTATATCGATAATCAAGTAGAGGATAAGGGCTAAAAAATACAATGAAAAATAAATCGCAAACTTTCGGAAGTCGAACCTTTTGCCTTCAAACAGAAATGTGCGAAAACGAATCTTGAAGAAATATCTAGTGATAAGAAAGACTCCGAGAATCAGGAAACAAAATGACAAAAAAAGCGTGATAAAGCTAGGTAAGCCTGCGCGGGTAGCGGGAATCATAATATTCGTTAGTTCTAACCACATTAACGTGCCGCCTTGCCAAATCACAAAAATGAGGATGAATCCTGCTAAAGATTTAAAGCTGAGTGGGATCGGCGGTTGAAGGCCATATTTCTTTACCATGACATGCACCTATCTCTCTTTTATAATACCGACTATTTAGTCGGTAGTTACAATATAAATGTTTAATAAATATCTGTCAAGATTGAACAAGATCGGGTGGTTGCAATCGGTAATGGATTTATAAGCCTACACTGTGTTTTTATCCGTGAGCCCAATGTTGAAGTTAACTGAAAAAAAACAGCCTGACCTCGAATGAGGATGGACTGCTTTTTCAGTAATGGCATCTCCCTAAAGAGAATATGAGTTACTTCAGTGTCACAATAGGTACATGCTGGCCTCCTCAGATGCAACTGGCGGGGGAGCCTGCGGGGTACTAGGTGTTTTCCCTAGTCCGATATAAGCGGTAATGACCGTAACAGTCAATAGCAGAACAGTTAATAGCAGAACTGCGAGATTCGTGCGAATCCATTTCTTCATAAATGATGTCTCCTTGCCTATTAGATTTGCCTCTTAACGATCGGCGGCTGAGCCCAGTATGGCAAAGGAGTTGTCACACCCACAAGTTGCATTTTGTCATCCATGACATGCAGCCACTTTGAAAGAGACATGTGACAATTCGGCACTAGGTTTATTGACAAGGGAGGCATTAAAATACCTGTAAGGGCGATGAATCCTTGCCCAAAGCCATTAGAACTGGAGTGTGAACATCATCGCTTTCTTACAAGATATCGTTATCCATTACGGTTATATTGCCATCTTCCTATGCCTTGCGCTTGGCATTATTGGTTTGCCTGTGCCTGATGAGGTTCTTATGACGATGGTTGGCTATCTTTCGTCAATGGGGCTGCTTGATTTCCCGGTATCCCTTGTGATCAGCGTCCTCGGGGCTATGAGTGGTATGCTCTGCAGTTACGCCCTTGGGCGGAAGTTCGGCAAGCCGTTGCTGTGGAAGTATGGAAAATGGGTCAGGTTCACGACCAAGAGGATAGAGAAAACAGAGAGCTGGTTCGAGCGTTACGGCCCCTGGGCGATATGCATCGGTTACTATATCCCAGGGCTCCGCCATCTGACCTGTTATCTGGCAGGGATGAGCGCCATGAACCCACTGAAATATATACTCTACTCGGGCTTGGGAGCCATGTGCTGGTGTGCGATTTTTATTTCAATTGGGTATTTTCTAGGGGGAAATATTGATTTTTCGGATTATGATGGTTCTATTTTGGGGTTGTTTTTCTCTTGAGAATCGAGGGCTTTCAACAGAGCTAAATACTTGCCGTTACAGATTGCGTGAAGAACCTTATCCTAAGTAGTGACAAGTTTTGTGAAAAGGTAGTTGGAGGCGATTCAGAGACTCTCTTACCTCCGGGCCGGAGGTTCATGCGCTTACTGCCGTTTATAGTCCTGGATGATGGTGTCCATCACGCTTAAAAATCCACAACACTACTGCATTTTACATTCCCCTCCATGACGTTCATTGTAGCATGGAGAACAAATTGGTTTCTCGATGTTTATTCTCCTATCGGCGGAGAAATACGTACAAAAGCAACCGATCACGTTGATCGGCTGCCTTCTTGTTTTTATTGAGCCCCGTTAGCTGAATGACCTGTCTGTAAACTATGGTACGGTTCACCGTACCGCTAAAGCCGCGAAATCCCTGAAACCTTAAAGAAGGCAGTAGGAGATTCGTTTTCTTTGTTCCAATTGTGCTGCAAATATTTCGTTTAAACTGTATTTGAGAAATCTTTTATTATTCACCCTTTAGATTTCCTGTAAGATGATGATATGAGAAAAATATTATCTTTCATGGATTGGGGTATATTCGCTCTTCGTTTATACCATTATATTTTGCTGCTGTCCCGGGTTTTGGCAGTAAATGAATTTTCGAACCGAACGTTATTGAACGTAATCTGGCTGTGCATAGCTCTTGTCGTCCCGTTGCTGTTTTGGTTTCCTGGGCGCCGGATGAACAAAGTCTGGTTTTGCATACTGGAGCTATTGCTTGGCGGTTCTTATTATGTGAATTCTGTCATTCATCCGGATCTGACTTCAAAAGCGGACTATTTACTGCCGAGTCTTACAATGGGGTACTTATTGACTAAGCAAACCCTTTGGATCATTCCCGTAGTTGTTTTCATTCCTTTTTCCTTTCAGTCTTACCTAAGATTATCTTGGGAGAAAACCCTAAGTATCGGAGCAGACAATCTGCTGTTCTGCTTCATCGGCATATGGGCAAGCTTCGTCGCCAATGCATATGATCAGAAGAATAAACTGGTAGCCGAAGTGGAGCAGCAAAATAAGTTGTTAACTCACTACACGGCTGAGATCGAGAAAATGACTTTGCTTGAAGAGCGCAACCGCATGTCCAAGGAACTTCATGATACACTGGGGCATTCCTTTATCTCACTCATTCTGAGTCTTGATGCTTCTATTGCCCTTATGGATAGCAAGCCTGCCGAGGCCAAAGATCGGTTATTTCGCTTAAGAACATTGGCTGAGAAAAATCTGGACGAAATGAGAAACATCGTACACGAGATGGGGGAAGAAGAGGAATCAAGTCTGATCCAACAGGTTGAATCCCTTGTGGTCCGTTTCCGGGAGCACACGGGTACGGCCCTGACTTTGAGTCTGCCGGAGACAGAGCGGTCCATACGTTTTGAAGTACGGCAAGCGGTCCTTCGGGTCATCCAGGAATCCTTTACAAACGCACTAAAACATGGAAAAGCATCTCAACTGCATCTGGAGCTTAGATTTTCTGAGAGCAATCTGCAATTGTCCGTTCGAAATGACGGTATACCGATCGACAAGCTAAATTATGGCTTCGGCTTGACCACGATGAATCATCGGGTCGAGCGGTTGGGTGGCAGCCTACACCTAACATCTGGAGAGGGAACTCCAGCGATAACCGAAGTCAGATGCGAAATCCCGCTGAAAGGAGTGATTCCACATGGTGAAAATTAAAGTGCTGCTTGCTGATGATCAAGAGTTAATTCTCGAGAGCTTACATATCGTCCTGTCCATGGAAGAAGATTTGGAAATTGTCGGTTTAGCCAAGAATGGGGAAGAAGCAATGAAGGGCTGCGAGCAGTTTATGCCGGATATTGTGTTGATGGATATCAATATGCCAATCATGGATGGCGTTGCCGCAACGGCCCTGATTAAGGAACGAATACCTGCAACCAAAATCATCATGCTGACTTCCTATAAGGAAGTAGAATATGTGTTAGCGGCGTTAAGCTATGGAGCAGAAGGTTATCTGCTCAAAGCTCTTCATCCCAAAGACCTGGCTGCAGGCATACGGGTGGTTCAGGCGGGAGGGACTTTAATCTCGCAGGAAATGGCGAGTAAAATGATCAAGAGCATCAACAATGCCACCCCTGCGAAAAATAATGAATTCGGGCTCACTGCCCGTGAAATAGAAGTGCTGCATAAGCTGGCTTCTGGCCTGCGTAATCAAGACATTGCCGAGGCGCTGTATCTTAGTGAAGGGACGGTTAAAAATTATATCTCAACGATTTATTCGAAGCTGAATGTGAAAGGAAGGCGGGAGGCCACCCGTAAAGCCCGAGATTCGGGAATTATGGATCATTAAAAGTCGATCCCCAAGAAGCTGGTAACTTATTAGGGTTGCCGGCTTTTTTTGAATATAGCCATAGAATAAATTATGACAAAAGCGCACTGTCTCTTTATGACTTTTTCAGCCTATACTCATAGCATCAAACAACAGAAGAGGCGATAAGATATGAAGAAAAAAATGTCCAGAAATAAAGAACTTCTGAAGCAGAATGGCGGGAAGTTAAGTGCTTGGAGTTCATTTTGGCGCTTTCCTATCGTCTGGATGATTGCGGGGGCTATCGGCATTATTCTCATCGATACGTTATTCCGGCAGCTGTCAGCGCGAGTAGAGGGGACAGTTTCCCTTGTTTGTACACTAGTGATGGGATCTCTAGCCATCTTAGTTTATAAGCTCACGCTGACATACCTGGCCCGGCGGTCCACTCCAGAGATATCCAGACAGCGTGCAGGGATCGAAACGGTTCTGGGCGTACTAACCGGGGCGATTTTTATCACAGGGTCCGTTTTTATTATTATGGCTCTGGGAGGGTACTCCTTTCAGTGGGCAAGTTCTGCGGATACGAGTTCTGTTCTAATCTCCTCCCTTGAAGCAGCTTTAGGAGCAGCCATTGTCGAGGAACTTATCTTTCGTGGACTTATGTTTCAAGCCATTGCTCAATTGGGGGGAAGACCGCTCGCGCTTGCTGTGACCTCTCTATTCTTTGGAGTTGCCCATCTTGGAAATCCAGGGGCAACATTATGGAGCGCGTTCGCCATAGTCCTGGAAGCGGGTGTTCTGCTCGGGGCCGCCTTCTTGTGGCGGCGGAACTTGTGGTTTACCATGGGACTGCATTTTGCATGGAACGCCATTGAAGGCTTGCTTGGCATTCCTGTTTCTGGACACCCTGCTGCCGGTCTCTTTACCGTAAAGGTGAATGGTGCCGCACTTCTCACAGGGGGCGACTTTGGACTCGAGGGCTCTATTGTTCCGGTTGTAGTCAGTCTTCTGATTTCCATTCCTATGCTAATTGGGACTGCACGGAAACGAGGGGATGTGGCCCGGAACCTTCCTGTATCAAAGTAAACGGCAGATGAATGAATGCAAACATCATTGCGGTTGATTGATTTGGTGATTTTCGGGTAGATGCCTGAACCTGTCTATACGAAAGTGATGTTGGACTTTGTCTGCAATCCCGTTGGTGGGCATTTATGTACATCCGAAGAGACATCGGATTGCCGAAGGGTTGATGTCGGGGGACAAGAACATAGTCCCATAGAGAGTCGCTATTTGAGCGGCTTTTTTATGTTATCGGTACAAGTTCTTGTCCCGAGCCAAGGACATGAACTTGTACCGACTGCTGTAAAGGACACAAACATAGTCCGATTCCCGATTAGATAATCATCTAACTATGTTTTTGATGCGGTTTCTTTGGTGTTACCGGGGACTCGAGACCTGCTTAAAATCGCAGAACATCCTTAATTCATAAGATTGCGGTACTGAATAGGCGTCAGACCTTCATTTCGTTTGAATTTACGAATAAAGTTAGTGGAATCAATATAACCAACCTCGTAGAGAATATCTTTCAGCGTAAGCTCAGTTGTTTTTAACAACTGCTTAGCCTCCTGCATTCGCAAGCAATCAATATAACGCATTAGGGGTTCACCGGTCTGGTTTTTGAAGAAGCGAGTAGCATAAGAAGCCGATATGCCGAACTGGTCAGCAATGCATTTTAGAGAGAGTGAGTGGTCTTTGTAGTTTTCCTCAATATATGCTTTAATCTCATCAAGCAGTTCTGTATTCCCGCTTTCTTTCTTACTGCTGGTGGTAATGCAGACTCGAAGGCAGATGTCAGTGATTAATCGCTCCAGCTCCTCAATCGTTTCCAGATGGGGAACGAATAGTTTACCTAATGTCTCGTTGGTTGCTTCATCAAGTTCGATCTCCAGCTCAATGAGCGTTTTGGCCACATTATTAACGATATCAAAGCAGATAAACAAAGCGACTTCCACACTCATGTTCTGATCACGGATGTATGTCATGGCTTTTTGAACCGCATCTGTCACCGCCAGTTGATCGCCCTGTCGAATGGATTTTACCAACTGATCCAAAATCTCAACAGGATAAGACCGCTTGGTTACATGGTTTTGGTCAATGTCAGGGTAATAAATGATCCGACAGCCGCCATGCATCAGCCGATAGCGCGCAGCATGGCTTGCTTCGATAAAGGACTGTGAAATCTGATTAACCTCCGGATAAGTGCATCCAACACCAATTGTGACGGTAAATCGGAAATAATGCCGGATGAGAGACATAACTTGTTCGGCGTATTGACGCAGAATAGCTTCTGTATCCTGGCCGTCTTTCAAATTCAATACGAAGACCATGCTGCGTCCGTCTAAGAGCTCTGCGCCGCAGCCTTGACCGATACCGTCGGCCCCTTCCTCCAGGACCCTTATGAGGCTGTCTTTAAGATGGCTTTGCATAGTGTCTGAATATTCTGCACAGAATGATTCATAATCATCGATATATAACAAAAAGACGGCAAAGAATGGATCATACATCGGCAGGTTTGCGGAATGCAGGTAGCTATTAATTTCTTCTCTAGTCTTGTATTTTCCCCGGATCAAAGAGAGTACGAATTGTTCCCGGAGTGAAATAGCTTGATGATGCAGCTGGTGGATCATCCCTTCATTTTCGCGGATCATATTTGCGACAGCGGTTGAGATAACATCCAGTTCGTCCTTTTTGCCTGACGGTGTAGGCAGCTGTGAAGCCGGATTTTGGGCAGCAATCACACCCATAAGCTTCTGAAGTGGTTTATAATTCCGAACCGATAGGGCAGTGGCTAAAGCCACACCGAAAATAAAGATGCCAAATACCGTCAGGTTATAAATGTCTTTTACTTGATCCACTTTATACATAATCTGATCCGATGGAAGGGCTGCGAGGTAGCGGTAGTTCCTTGCTGTGGAATCCTTTTTGGTAACCGTGTACTCCTGATTCTGGTAATGTATATGATTAATGCTCCAGGGGTTTTGGGTTCCGGGCATCATACCTGTTAAAGTATTCATCAGGCCGGCATCAGCTGTGCCGCGGTTATAGGTATAGAGATTCTGGCCCTGGTCACCCAAAATATACACGGAACCGTTATAATCGCCAAGGACATTAGCGGCAAGCTGGTTAAAAGATTTTTCAGGAATAAGAAACATGACTGTACCGTAAGGAGTATCGGCACTGGCTACCAATGGGACCGAATAAACGACATAGTTCTGTTCTGCAACCTGATTTACGAGCACCGCATCCATTGGACGCATGACTGGCGATAATATGGAAGCGCTATCAATTAGAAATTGATTTTGGTCCCAATTTTTAAAACGAAAGATATCGTTGAAAAAATGGTTAATATCATAGGTCCCGCTGGCGGCATAGAGGGTGTCTACTTTGCGGCTGTTATAATGGATGACAATATCCGAAATAAAACGGTTTGTGGTGAGGAACTGTTTCAATTCATCGATCGCTAGGTAGGCGCCGTAGCCTGTTGACGTTGTTTTAAAAGGAGTGAGATCTGTATGCTTCGAAATCTGATGCGCCATCCGGTCCATTTCTTGGATCCTCTGATCCAGGGCATTCCGGAACTGATCGAGTGAATTTATCATGGCGTGGCGGACTTCATCACGCATAGAACTTAATACCAGGTTGTATACTACACCGCTCATGATCGACAGAGAAATTACCGTTATTAATATGTATGACAAAAAATATCGGTAGAATCGCTGGCTTTTGATCATGCGCATCACAGCCTCCCGTCATAATAGATGAGGATACGGCAACGATCGGGAAGAGAGAGGCATCCCGATCGTCAGCTGTACCGTATAATTAATCCTGTTTATAACGATTATACGCATTCTTGTAAATTTCCATATAGCGCTCTAGGCCCATTTGGTTTATAGTGCTTACGTAGTTATCCCACTCATCGAAGGAGGCGCTGCCGGAAACAAATTTGGCTCTCATCTCCGTTACGTAGCTGTTGATGTCTGCTCCCAGCGTGCCCATATCCTCATTTTCCTCGGCTGTAAAAGAGAAGGCGGGCCATACTTCTTCAGGAACATATGGATCGTATTTTTCAGCGGTTTTAACTGCTTCCGGCCGGCTCTCCGCACCCTTGAAAAATTTCTCTTGGACAACATTCGGATAACCGCCGCCAGGCCATACAACATACTTAATCAATGCTTGCTCGAATGTAAGTCCGCTCGGGTTCTTGGTGATTTCATCCGAATATTCAAACTGTCCGTCTGCCGTGACATGATAAGATTTTCCTTCAAAGCCCATGAAGAACATTTTGCTGCCTTCCTCACCGTACAGGTAGTCAATCCAGCGAACCGTTTCAATCGGGTTTGGATTTTTGTCGGTAATGACAAAAGCACCAGGAGTAGCAAGGGGTGAACCGATTGCAGCCCAGATTTGGTCGCCATGCGGCCCTTTTAATGCGGTGGCTCCAATATAATCATCCTGGTTCATCAAAGTATAAGGACTTGTCGTTATGGTTGCTCCATAAACACCTTCCGCACCCTTAGCATAATATTGATTAGCTTGGACAGTAAAAACGTCCTCGCCGATCAATTTTTCCTTATACAGCTTGTTCATGTACTCCAACATTTCTTTATATTTCGGGTCGGTTGGAATAAAGCGGAGTTCTTCGGTTCCCGGCTGGAGATCTACATTGGCATTACGGATTCCGTGATTGCTGAGGCCCCAAGAGCCCTTTAAATAGTTCATCAGGCTATCGACGCCGACACCCATGTAAGGAATTTCGTCCTGTTGTCCGTTTTTGTTCGGATCCTTTTCTTTAAAAGCTTTCAGCATGTTGTAAAAATCATCCGTCGTTTGAGGCTCCTTCAGGCCAAGTTCATCCAGCCAGCTATGTTTGACCCACATTTTTGCAGAAGAGAGCACAGATTTAAATTCGGGGTCGTAAACGCCAGGGAAGGAGTAGATGTTGCCGTCCGGCATCGTAAGTCCTTTTTTTACGTCAGGGTATTTTTCTAAAAGCGCTTTCATATTTGGTGCATGTTGATCGATTAAATCATTGAGTTTGATGAAAATGCCCTGTTGACCATATTTCTGAAGATCAGCCAGCGGAATGCCTGCCGTGAAAAAGGCGTGCGGATAATCGCCGCCAGCAAGCAAAATGTTACGCTTTTCCGTCATCGTGTCATTCGGAACCATTTCCCATTCGACTTTGATGTTGGTCATTTTTTCATATTCCTGCCATAGCATTGTCGTGTTCCAATCGGGTGCCGTGGTCGGCGCCTTGCCGGCAATCATCTTCAACGTGATGGGTTCCTTAACAATCGGCAGACCCGTTGGGTTAAAGTTGCTTGAAGCTTCTGGAGCTTCTCCCTCCGCAGGTCCATCAGAACCTCCGCCGCTGCAGCCCGCCAGGATGGAAAAAGACATGATGGCAGCCAGCGATACTTTGAGACCGGATTGAAACAGATTCATGGACTTTCTCATAATACGCCCCCTTAATATATGAATAAAGATTGAATAAAGGTTTAACCTTTGATAGCTCCGATGACCATGCCTTTAACAAAATAGCGCTGAAGAAATGGATACAGTAGTAAAATGGGCAGATTGGCCACAATGACAAGTGCGTATTTGATCGACTCCGCCTCCATAATCGTTTTGGCTAGCGACTCCTCACTAGTCTGGATCATATCTTGCATATTGCTCTGAATTAGAATTTCTCTAAGAAAAAGCTGAAGCGGGTATTTGTCCCTCTCTGTCAGATAGATTAATGCACTGAAGAAGGAGTTCCAGTGAGCAACACTGTAAAAAAGGGTCATGACAGCCAAAATCGGCATCGAGAGAGGTAGGATGATTCTCAGCAAAATTTTGAAGTTACCGCAGCCGTCAATTTGGGCCGATTCCTGAATTTCAAATGGAATGCTCTGCTGGAAGAAGGTGCGCATAATAATGATATTCCAGACAGCCACCGCATTAGGGATAATCAGTGCCCACATCGTGTTGGTCATCCCGAGGTCCTTAACGATCAGATAAGTTGGAATTAAACCGCCGCTAAAGAACATGGTGAAAACAAAAAGCGCAGTGAAGATATTCCGCCCGCGAAAATCTTTTCGCGACAGGGGATAGGCAGCCAAAATGGTCATTCCAACATTCACGATCGTGCCTGCAACGGTATAGAGAATGGTGTTCATATAACCGTTCAGAATTTCCTTGTTCGCAAATACTTTTTCATAACCCGTGAAATTTATTTCCTTGGGCAGAAGCCATACCTCTCCTTTCACAACGGCAGCCGGGTTGCTGATAGACGCAACGGCCACAAAGATGAGAGGGTACAGGACAATGATCAGTACGATGGCCAGAAGAATATAGTTGATGATGTCAAAGAGGCGGTCGCCCGCAGATTCCTTTACCATAGGCTTGTTTGTCCCACCTTTTTGGATATGAAGTTGACCGTTACGAGCAAAATGAAGTTTATAATCGAATTAAACAGTCCGATGGCAGCAGAGAAGCTGTACTGGGCGCCTAAAATCCCGCTTCGGTACACATATGTCGCGATAACATCTGAGCTGTCCCGGTTAAGATCATTTTGCATAAGGAAGACTTTCTCAAACCCTATAGCCATAATGGAGCCGACATTCATAATAAGCAAAATGATAATAGTTGGCATAATGCCTGGCAGATTGATGTGCCATATTCGTTTTAAACGAGAGGCGCCGTCCACCTTGGCTGCTTCATGAAGCTGCGGATCGATGCCGGTTAGGGCGGCTAAATAAATGATGGAACTCCAGCCCATGGATTGCCAGACACCTGAAAAGACATAAATGGTCTTGAACCATCCGGGTTGAGTCATGAAGGCAACCGGGTCACCGCCAAACAATCGGATGATCGTATTGATCATACCGGAATTCGGATCCAGGAAGATGAATAGCATACCGACAAGCACGACAGTAGACAAAAAGTGGGGGGCATAGGTTACCGTTTGAATGGTCTTTTTAAAGCGCTTACTTCTTACCTCGTTGATCATGAGTGCCAGCAGAATAGGGACAGGGAAGCCCACCGCTAGCTCATAAAGCCCAATCTCCAGGGTGTTCATAATCAATCTCTCAAAATAGTAGCTGTCAAAAAAGCGTTCAAAATGTTTAAAGCCTACCCAAGGACTGTCGGTAATCCCTTTTGATGCGATGAAGTCTTTAAAGGCGATCTGCACTCCATACATGGGTACATAATGAAAAATAATGTAATATACCACAACAGGAAGGATGAGCAGATACAGCTCCCAGTTCTTCCAGAGCGTTCTGGCACGGGAGAGGGAGCGGGCGGCAGCCGGCTTTTCTTGGTGTGGTTGTTGCACTTCAGTTTTAATCAAAAACCTCATCACCTCCTTCTCCTGGTTTCAAAATGTGTCGAGTTATTGAAAATTAATGTACAGGAGATTGTTTTTTTTGTACATCTGCAGTAATTTCGGTATCGGCTTTTCTTTACAACTGACATGAATTTATGGTGAAAAACAAAAAAATAAGGTCATGTTGAATGAAAGTGATCATATTCGAAAAAAAGTTGTTGACCTTGGTTTGATCAGTGTGATAGATCGACTGATTCGCCGCTGAGATATGGTGAACAAAATAAAGTATCCAACAAATTGTTTGTGAAGTGCCGATTACCAGACAAGTGTAGTTGAGCAAGAGAATATTCTCTTAGTTAAACTCGTGATGGCGGGTATCGTAAAGGAGAAGACTTGTCCATGAAAAACTCAAAGATTTAAAATACGTACCGGAGTATAACCCTGACGGCGAAAAAGAGGTCGCTAAGTTAGCGGCTTTTTTATTTTATAGGCTGGTATTATGCAATACCAATATCGTTCATCAGCAGTCATCGCAGAACACTCTGATTCAGGGAACAACGGCTTATTACCTTACGTCGAGCAACTTGATGGAAAACCGAGTGATAAATCGATTGATCATAGCAAACAAACACGCCATTTGTAATATCTTTGACTTTGACTATCTTTGACATATCATAACTACCTTAAATGAAGAAATGCGGCTTTTTTGTTTTATCGGTACAAGTTCTTGTCCCGAGTTGAGGACAAGAACTTGTACCGATTGCCGTAATGGACCAGAACATGAGCCGATTACCGATTAGATAAGTATCTAACATTGTTTCCATGCAATCTCATTAAGCTAACGGGCAGGATAATTCAAAAGTTTCGCGAACACCCTAAATAATTATGGAATTTTTTGCGAATTTCGTGATTAAGACTAAGACGTTATGTGAAAAGCATGCAACGGTATAAAATCTAATTCTGAGGAAGATAATTCAATGAAGGCGAATAAACCCCTAAAGAGAAAATCCTTCGGTTTTATCGCACAAACAGATCAGATGGGAAGAAAAAAATTATTAGTTTACTTTAATGTGCCAGGTGTACAGTTTAGGTTACCTGGTGGAAATATTGATCCTGGAGAAAACGGCTGAAGAGGCTTTATATAGAGAGATGTTGGGAGAGTCTGGGTTGACTAACTTACTGATGATGAAGAAACTCGGAGTTTAATATTATTACAAGGAATTTATAGATTCAAATGTGGAACGACATGATTTTCTTGCTGCACCAGATAGAAAACCACCAGAAGAGTAGGAATATATTGGGACAGGTGAGCTGTGGTAAAGCGCATTGTCTCCCGTTCGAAAAAGGAAACGACTGTGCTCATTCAATTCAACGCCTTACCACAATGCTTCCCACTCGTGATTCCTAACGATATTTTCACCGGCACCTCTAAATATGTTAAAAAAGATGGTGAGAGCTGGTTTTGAAACGGAATTTGAAATATCTATTGTCCAGCCAGGGGTCTCGATATTAGAGATCACAAATCCTATGAAACAAATTATTCTTGCAACAGATGCTTACTTAAAAGATACTTATGGCATACGTCTTACATGTTATTTTAGTAATTAGAAGGTAAAAGCCAACGTCTAAACACAGACGAAACGGGCAGGTTAATTTAATCCTAATTCCTTCAAACTTAAAAGGTCGATTCAATAATTAATATTACAATGCTTATCATGAACAATCCAAGTGATGAGCATAAGATGCTCCAAAAAACATAGAAATAAATGTGGAAGGACTAGAACATGGTCCCATTGAAAGTCGCTATTTTAGCGGCTTTTTTGTTTTATCGGTACAAGTTCTTGTCCCGAGCCAAGGACAAGAACTTGTACCGATTGCCGTAAAGGACAAGAACATGGTCCGATTACCGATTAGATAAGTATCTAATTATGTTTCCATGCAATTTCATTAAGCTAACGGGCAGGTTAGTTTAATATCAGACCCTTCGAATCGTATCTTAATTAAGATGACTAATGGGGAAACATAGTCGAGCTGTTTAACATGGCGAGTATTACTTGTAAAGGAATGCAGCAATATACGGCCTTATTTCCTCCTTATAGAAAAAAAGGCTTCGGTTGAACTAGCTTTATCATTTATTACACCTCATCGTGTATAGATTTGTTTCTATGTTGCAGGTAATCAATGAATCTCTTGACGGCAAGTGATGCTGTTTTTTTATCTCTCATTGCTAGTCCTATCTTACGGTAAGCGGGTATATCCAGTTCTTTCGTTATAATTCGGTATGGAATACGTTGCAGTATAAGCTCTGGCAAAATACTGATTCCCAATCCACTTTCAATCATGGACATAATGGCATAATCATCCCATGTTGTAAAATGTACATTGGGTTTAATGTTACATTTTTCAAAAATCTCCGATATTTCAGCTTTAGCGCCTTTTTCTAAAAGCATGAAGGGATAATCACATAACGCTATTACAGGAAAATGTTCACAGTCGGCCATGGGGTGATCTTCTGGCAAAATGACTAGTAATCTATCCTGCTCCAAAAAAATTGTTTCAAACTCTGGGTTTGTCGGTAGCCGAATAAATCCACAATCCACGCGCCCCTCCAAGATCCAGCTTTCTATTTCGGTATAGTCTCCCAATAATAGCTCATAATCAATATTAGGATAGTCTTTTTGGAACTCCTTGATAATCTTAGGAAGCCAATGCGTTGCCACACTGGAGAACGTTCCAATCCGAATTAACCCGGATTGCAAACCGTTTAGTTCGTCTACCTGAGTTTGTAATTTCTCAAATTCGTTACATACGCTTTGAGCAAAAGGCAACAACTTTAACCCATCAGAAGTCAAACGAACACCAGCACGACCACGTTCAAGAAGTGACACTTGCCATTCCTTTTCTAAATCGTTAATCATGCGGCTGATCCCGGACTGAGAATAATTCAGCACTCCTGCAGCCTTAGTAAAGCTGCCATATTCGACGGTTTTGATAAAAGCCCTATATTTTTGAATATTCATATCCATATTTATTTGTCCTCTTTTCATTTGTTTTTGTCATACTTAACATAATAAATATTCGTTTTTGTTATCTTTAAATATATGATAATCTACCTATGTTGAAAAAACAAATGATGATAACTCATTGTTTAAGATCAAAAAGAAAGCAGGAATCTAAATTGAAGGAAAAACTATATTTTATGTTCTCGATGATTATCTTCGGCGCAGTAGGCGTATTCGCAAAATATATTGACCTGTCTTCAAGTAAAATTGCGTTCTTTCTAAGTCTAATTGGAGCAGTATTTCTACTTATTATTTTTGTATTTAAGAAAATGAAAGTATCGTGGGACCTTGTACGCACAAACGTCTTAGTTCTTTTGATTGCAGGTATAGCACTAAGCGGGAACTGGATTTTTTTATTTCAAGCGTATAAGGAAACAACAATAGCCAATGCGGCATTAAGTTATTATTTTGCACCTGTCTTGGTAATTATGTTTTCACCTTTTGTGTTAAAAGAAAAATTATCGCTTAAAAAGGTAATGTGTATCGTTGTTGCATTATTAGGATTATTTCTAATACTGCAAAACAGTACAGGGGGTAGCACCGGAAATCATTTGCTTGGAATCGGTTATGGACTGATCCAGCAGGGTTTTACGCCGTGTTAACCCTGGCAAACAAATTTATTCGGGGTCTGGATGGCCTGACCATTACACTTTTACAACTTGGTTTATCGGTTTTGCTATTATTCCCCTTAGTGTTACTCACCGAAGGATTTAATTTTTCTTCTCTCACTGGGAAGTCGATTTTTGTTTTGCTTTTACTAGGTATTCTTCATGGTGGAATTGGATTTTACATGTTCTTTGCAGGAATGAAAGGATTAAAGGCACAAAGTATTGCCGTATTGAGCTATGTTGATCCACTTACTTCACTGCTGATTTCAGCCTTTATCATCAGAGAGGGAATGTCTGTGCAACAACTGATTGGCGCTGCTTTGCTATTAGGTTCCATTTGGATAGGCGAGTCAAGGTCTTCAAGGTCAAACAATGAATAATGAAGAGATATACGGCAATAATACATCTGGTATTGTTATGTATAATATGATTATTATTCGCTATTGTAATTAATTTAAGAATGATAAACTAACTGATGCAGAAAACTTTAAGTGAAAGGATGCATTAATCATGTTTTTTATCAGTGATATTTATACAAGTGCACCATCTGAGTATACGACGGTATTACAAGAAAAAACGTACCGTACCTTGCAAGAATTGCAGATTTCGTTTGAACGTGTAGATACAGACGAGGCAATTACAATGGAAGACTGTGTTCAGATCAACAAAAAGATGAATATGAAGATGGTCAAAACTTTATTTCTTTGCAACCGACAGCAAACAGCATTTTACCTGTTCATCACGGCAGGTGATAAGTCTTTTAAGGCAAAGGAGTTTAGCAATGCATTAGGAGTTTCCCGAGTTTCATTTGCTCCTTCGGATTTAATGGAAAATATGCTAGGAACGAAAATCGGCGCGGCAACGGTATTTGGTGCATTACTTGACAAACAAAATGAGATACAAATTGTTCTTGATAAGGATATTACCTATGAGGAATGGTATGGATGTAGTGATGGTACAACCACAGGTTATATGAAAATTAAAACAGAAGAAATTATTCACAGATTTCTGCCTTTCGTGAAGCATATCCCATCTATTGTTGAGGTGTAACATGGGACTATATCAGAATAGGATTGTTGTAAAGGTTGGAACTTCCACACTGACAAATGAAATAGGACAAAACGACTTGCGTTCTTTTGATCGTCTTGCCTGTGTATTGTCTGATGTTCATAATATGGGCTATGAGATTATCTTAGTATCCTCCGGAGCAATTGCCATAGGTTCAAATAAGCTTCAAATGAAAACGCGGCCTACTTCCATGCGATTGAAGCAGGCTGCGGCGGCGGTGGGACAGTGCAGTATAATGTTTTTGTATGATAAATTTTTTAATGATTACGATAAGACCATAGCGCAAATCCTCCTAAATGCTGAAGATATTGAAATCGAGGAAAAAAAAGAGAATTTGACAAACACTTTTGATGCTTTACTTGAGATGGGTATCATTTCAGTTGTGAACGAGAATGACTCCGTTAGTTATTCCGAAATCGAGTCTGAAGACAGGTTATTTGGCGATAACGATATGCTTTCAGCTATTGTTGCCGTATTATGTAGAGCTCAAAAACTTGTTATTCTATCCGATATTGACGGTTTTTACGACAATGATCCTCGGTTACATGCTGACGCAAAGCTTATAGAACGGATATACACTATTGATGAGAAAATACAATCATTAGCAGGAGGATCTGGCTCCCGCCGGGGTAGAGGCGGCATGAGAACAAAGTTACAAGCAGCACAGTTGGCAACCATGCAGGGGATTGACACGATCATTACCAATGGCAAGAATCCATCTGCTCTGTATGACATTATTAAAGGAGCGAATGTGGGTACGCTGTTTTTAGGAAATCACTCAAAGCGATAGTTCATGAGATTTATCTTATCAATTTAGCTCCCTCGGTAAGAAAGGAAAACAAAATTGAAACTATCAAAGACACAAGCAAATTTGGCTTTAATCATTGTGGCATTTTTGTGGGGAACAAGTTTTACCTTTATCAAGCAAGCCATTGCTGCAGGGATGCCTCCGGGATTGATTAATTCTCTCCGGGGGTTGATTTTTACTTTACTCATATATCTATTCTTTTTCAGAATCATCAATAAAATGACTCGTACTGAATTTCGAGTAGGCGTTTTTGCTGGATTAATCAATTGCATTGTTCTTCAGTTGCAGTCTTCTGGTCTCAAGTTTACAACACCTAGTCATAGTGCTTTTTTAACAGCTATGTATGTTGTTATACTTCCTTTTGTTACATGGCTTATATTTCGAAAGAAACCTGCTAAAAAAAGTTATATTTCAATTGTGCTATGTCTCGTAGGAATGGCATATTTAACTGGAGTAATTGATGATGGATTTCATGTCCAGTTAGGGGATTGGCTTTCTGTCTTAGCCGCTTTAGCCTTATCCTTTCAGATTGTATATTATGGACATTTTGCCACTGGTGCACGACCTCAAATCGTTGCGTTTATGTTAGGAATGACTCAATTAATTGTGAGCGGGGTTTATTCGTTAATATTTGAAAGTGAAGGTTACGAATTTATTGATTGGTCACACGCAGTAATACCCCTAATAATATTAGGGGTAAGTGCTTCGTTCGTAGCACAAACGTTACAGATATATAGCCAAAAATACACTGATGTGATTACAACCGGATTAATTTTAATGACTGAATCATTATTTGCGAGTGTTGTATCCATTGCTTTTGGAATTGAACATCTAACAAATAGATTAATAGTCGGAGGGATATTTATTATTACTGGGTTATTGATCATACAGTTTAATATTCAATGGTTAAAGATAAAAGTAAACAAAAATACAAGTTAAGAAAGATAGATAGTACGTTAATTTTCATCACAGAAAATTGCGTTAAACTAACGGAAGACGATAGTTAAACGATCCAGGAGCAGTTCGCCACCGCGGCAACCGCTCCTTTGTTCAGTGAAGTAACTGGCAGGATAGTTGAAACTTGGAACTAACAGGAGTCCCTCTGGAATGGGAACTCCTGTATTGTTTTTTCTCGGAATTTAAGAGCTAGTGTTTCTTCGATTAGATGTATTCGTTCAGGTAAAATTCAGGCGAATTTATGGTATTATTCAGCATGGCTTTTAGCCAGGTTCATATTCTCGTTTTAGACTGTGGGGAGTGATGTGACAAATGACAAAAGGAGTAAAATAAACATGATGGAAATGATTGAATTATGGTTTAAACAATACGGATACCTGGTCTTACTGATAGGATTGCCTTTAGATTTTATAGCACTGCCTATTCCACCTGGAAATACTACGTTAACGTATACTGGATATTTATCCTTTAAAAACGTATTGGATGTTGTACCAGCTTTTTTTATGGCATTAGCAGGGGCGATAGGAGGGATTACAATTACGTACTGCATTGGCTATAAGTTGGGGGCTCCCCTAATAGAACGCTATGGTGGATTGTTGCTTTTAAAGCCCTCTTCTATACAGAAGGTCCGTCATTATTATAATAAATACGGAGATAGACTGTTGCTTATCGGTTTTTTTATTCCAGGGATTCGGCAATTTATCGGATATTTCATTGGCGTTATTCGCGTCCCTTTCCGTAATGTTATTCTCTATGCGTATACAGGGGCTTGCCTATGGGTGATTGTATTTTTTTCGATTGGTTATTTATTCGGAGATCAATGGAATTCTGTATTCGATCTTGTGGAAAATTATATTAAAATAATATTTATTGGAGTAGGATGTATCTTCGGCGGCTATCTCATTCTGATTTGGCTTAAGCGTCGTAAAATGAGTCAACACAAAAATCGTTTCGGTGGAGGCGAACAATAATGGATTGTAGATTGCTCCTGGTAGATGACGAGACAGGGCTGTTGGATATGTTGAATTACCTTTTAACAAAAGAGGGCTTTAAGGACGTTACTTTTGCTACTACGGCCCAAGAAGCGCTTGATTGTGTACATGCAATGAATTTTGATCTAATCGTGCTAGATATTATGTTGCCCGATTTGGATGGTTTCGAACTGTGTCGGCGTCTACGCGAAGTGACGAGCGTACCGATTTTATTCTTGACGGCGCGGACTCTGGATATGGATAAAATTATGGGACTTACTATCGGTGGCGACGATTATATTACTAAGCCGTTTAATCCATTAGAGGTAGTAGCGAGAATTAAAGCTCAATTACGCCGTAAAAATATGTCAGATCGAAAAAAAACCAACAATGAAGTATACGATTTTGGGGCCTTTCAATTGTATAAGCAAGAGGGAAGATTAATGGTGAACCGGCAGGAAATCAACTGTCCGGCCAAAGAGTTTGAATTATTGCTGTTTCTGTGCGAGAATCCAAATCAAATATTCAGTGTATCACACCTATACGAGCGAATTTGGGGAATGGAAAGCTTTGGAGAAGAGAATACGGTGATGGTTCATATCCGACGGTTACGCCAAAAAATCGAAATAAATCCAAATGATCCGAAATGGATTGTCAACATTAGGGGAATGGGCTATAAGCTCCTTAGCTCGCCGAAGGGGTCAAACTAGTGAGTCTTCAAAAGAAATTAATGTTTCATTATGTTGCAGTTATCGTGGCAGTCATGCTATTTTCGTATGTCGCGTCTTCCATTACTCTTTTAATGTTGTTCGGTTTTGACATAAGTTTTTTCGGAGAAAGGCTGGCGTGGTCAGGATTATTTGATGACTCATTTATATTATCTGTTTTTCTTCTGTCTTTTTCTTTGTTTTTTTTCGGAACAACCTTTATGTATGGTCGCAAGCTGAGTGAGCCCCTGTTTTTTTACCTGAATTGGATTGAACGACTATCACAGGGGAATTATTTCGCTTTAGAAATGCCGAGATCGAGAAGAAATAAATCACCGATGGGATTTCGTCTCTTTCACGAGTTGACCGAAAAAATGAAGCAACTATCCGATCGTTTGTCCGCGAGCGAGAACGAACGAATGGTTCTGGAGAACTTACGCCGAGATTGGACTTCAGGCGTGACGCATGACTTGAAAACACCACTTTCTTATATTCAGGGATATTCGACGATGTTGCTATCCGATGAGCACCAATGGACCATTCAAGAACAGAGGAAGTTTATAGCGATTATACAGGAGAAAGCCGATCATATGCACCGTCTTATCGAAGATTTAAGCGATGCATTCCGATTTGAGAGCGGTGCTGTACGACCGACTATGAAACGAACAGATATCGTTTCGTTCGCGATAAAAGTTATAGAAGATATACGTCAACTACCCGCAGCCCGGAAGCAGCAAATTCGATTCGAGGTGGCTGAAGAATCTATATATTACGAGTTTGACGAAAAGTTAATAGGGAGAGCATTGGTCAATCTATTGATAAATGCTGTTCTTCATAACCCGCCTGAAACGATCATAACTATGACCGTGCAAAGGAACAATTATTTGTGTATTACGATTTCTGATAATGGTATCGGGATGAATGAAAATGAGAAAAACAACCTCTTTCAGCGATACTATCGCGGGACGTCAACGGAAGCACCTATTGGCGGTACAGGACTCGGCATGGCGATAGCAGAACGGTTTATCGCAGCGCACCACGGCATGATCAACATTCAAAGCGCGCCAGGGGAAGGGACTGCAGTTACAATCCTTCTTCCGTTATGATCGGCTTTCGAGAATAACGTTCCGTAAGGCAAACGCAGGAAGACAGGATGCTATGCATTCTGGCCAACAAAGAAGAAAATTCCTCCGATAATAACGATTACGATAAACCATTTCATTGCGACTGATAAGCTAGGTGTTGGACCGTCTTGCAAAATCTTAATGCCTAGAGGCGTCAACGCAACGCAAAGACCAATCACGGCAACTAAAGTGTCCCAACTGGTGCCTTTGAGAACTCCTAAACTGTGTATCCCCATTAATCCCAACGCGATTGAGTAGGGTAGATTGAGTGTGCGAGAACGGAAAGCGCCGATCGCAAGAACGAACCATCCAATCATGCCGGAAAACAGGATTGTAGCGATAACATAAAATCCCTGGTAATTATATGCGTAAGATTCACTTATAAAAGTAGTTGCGAGCTCTAAGCCTTGGAATTGAACTAGCCAATAAGCAAGATTATCCACACCGGCATGATACATGCGCGCAAAGAGTCCCATAATCGCGAGGATGCCGCCCCATAAAGCCCATCCTGGCTTTTTTGCGCCTATTAGCCTGACAAGTGCAAGGATACCAGGCCACATAACAATAATGCCGGCTGCGAATAATCCATAGGACGCCGCCATCAGTGTCGGTTGCTCTTTAAAGGCTGCAAGTTGATCAGGATAGTAAAAGTGGTACTTTACCCTGAGAAGTTCCCCGGCAAGAAGAAGAATCGGCCCCAGTACCAGCGACAATCCTCCAATCCATCTACCTGGAAACCAGCTTTCTGCATTGATTTTTTCATTTGGTGAAACAATACTCTTCATCTAAATTCTCCTTCTTGTAAATTAATTGTGCTTCTCACTTGCTATTACTAAAATAAGCTTTAAAATTAAATTCTCAATTAAGGACAGCTAAATGGACTCGAAATTTTACATGAACATAACCTGAACATGGTTATCATAACAACCGATATAATGGAAAGTTAAATCGATTGATTGTTAAGCTATCTGGGAACGATAGCTGGAACAATATAACACGGCAGCCACCCAAACGTCGGCTGCCGTTGTTTATTGAAGTAAAGGGCAGGATAGTTGAATAGAGGGAGGCTTAACTTAGTTGGGAGTAGGAGCTTGCTAACGATCGTCCTTACTATAGTTAAGAGTTAATACTCAACTTAGCGCCGATCGAGTGTTGTCTATTTTCCGTACTTGGAGAACCAATCGGCACACAGGTTAATTACATCGCTCGGCTTCTTGTTTGAATCCCACAAGTACGCATTTTATGAATAATCATATGCTTTTTTGACGAGTGCGACCAAGGGCTAACTCTCACGAGCACGATCAAAAAAGGGGCTCTCGTTCCAATAACTCCCGTCGAAAATCACTGACTGTCCTTGTCAGCAATTATTGTGTACACTTGAATCAGGAGGCGATTCATGTGGTAAAAAAATCGAGTGACTTGCCGGTTATGTCCTTTGCCGATCCACTGTCTTTTGAGAGTTGGCTCGACGATAATTATACCTCACCCGGCATCCGATTACAGATTGCGAAAAAAAATTCCGGCGTCGTTACGATTTCATATAACGAAGCGCTCGATGTTGCCTTATGTTACGGATGGGTTGACAGTCAGAAAGAAGCGTTAGATGAGAAAACATGGCTGCAGCGGTTCACTCCGCGCGGGGCCAAGAGCATCTGGTCGAAAGTCAATAAAGATAAAACCGAACAGCTGATTACAACAGGGCGAATGAAGACTCCCGGATATCAGGCAATTGAAGTGGCCAAAAAGAACGGGAACTGGGATAAAGCCTACGAATCTCAAAGCATCGCCTCGCTGCCTGAGGACTTCGCGATCGAGTTGGAGCGCAATGCCCAGGCTAAGGCGTTCTACGATACGCTCGACAGACAAAATAAATATTCAATCGGATTTCGAATTAACAACGCCAAAAAACAAGAAACCCGAGAGAAGCGGATCCGGCAGTTCATCCAGATGCTTGAGAAAGGCGAAAAAATATATCCTTAACGCCCTTGATATATCCAACTCATCAAAGGAAGGTATGGCGAACGATGTCCAAAGCAGACCATATGCTGTCCATTCTGTGGTTACTCCGGTCAGGTAGACGAATGACCGCTAAGCAGCTCGCGAACGAGCTGGAGATCCATCTTCGTACGGTATACCGATACATCGATTCGTTGTGTGCCAGCGGGGTCCCCATTATAGCGGACTCAGGGCCAAACGGAGGTTATCGAATACTCAATCGGTTCACGGAGTCCCCCCTAATGTTCGATATGGAAGAGCAAAAGGCGCTAGCTCACGCTTCAACGTTCGCTCACGAGACGGGTTACCCGTTCAAAGATGAGCTCAATCGGGCGATTAACAAGCTGAAGCGCTATACGAACGAAGAGCAGCTTGATCAAATCGAGCGCCATATGGAAGGTATCACCATCATTAATCCGCCAATCGAAGAGATGCCAAGGAATTGGCTTCGGATTTTGGAAGATGCGGCTGCTGGGGGCAGATCTGTGGAGATCGTGTACGACAACGGCAAGCGAGAGACCCCTAGCATCCGCGAAATCGACCCTTACAGCATTGTACATTGGAAAGGGAGTTGGTATGCCGTCGGGTATTGCAACCTTCGGAAGGCGATACGCAGCTTCAGGGTGGATCGCATTTCCCGAATCACACTGCGTGATCGTTATTTCGAGCGGCCTTCCGAGTTCTCTGCAAAAGATTTTCTGCTGCTCAACTTGCTGCCAGGCGCTTCGGATTCAGAATCTCTCTTAACAGTGAAGATCCGGGGCTATGAGCAGGCGCTGGATCTCTTATGCCAGCATTGGCTATTCAGCCATACGCTTGTCGAACGTAAAGAGGGACAGGCCTTATTCAAGCTTAGCCTGTCTTCTTTGGAATCCTATGTTCCTTACTTTCTTCTCCCTTACGGGAAATCGCTGGTCATTCTCGAACCGGACATGCTTATTGAAAGGCTAGTGGAAGTAAGTCGCGATATTGCGGCACATTACGAATCGATGCTATCGGTTCGAATCCCAGATAGCAAAGGATGAACGATGTGAACAAATACGCCATGTATGGAAAATTGATCGCCCACCCTGGTCAACGAGACGAGCTCGTACAGACGATGCTGGAAGCGGCCAATCAGCTTGATTCTATGGAAGGCTGTGAATTGTATATCATTAATGTTTCGGTAGACGATCCGGACGTAGTTTGGATCACGGAGCTTTGGAGAGACGCCGAAGCGCATGCCGCTTCTCTTCAAGATGAGAATGTATTGGCGTTGATTCGGAAATGCAAGCCGTTGATTGCCGGCGCGGAACCGATAAAGCTGCGGCCGGTATGCGGCAAAGGAATCTAGAGTCAGGTTCATGAAAAGAAGGGGTAGTTCCTTATTCGAGGAACTGCCCCTTCTTTTCATAGCGGCCGAAAGAAAACCAGTATAGAAATACTGACCGTAACTGTCAGCGATAGCGAGATATGATTAGCAAGAAAGAAAAACTTAATCAAGAAAGAAGGGTCTATCCATGGCTGCACGATTTGAAATGAATCAGGTAATGAATTTAGTGCCCCAAGGAGTAAAGCTTCTAGGTGAGCTGGACGCGTATACGAAGTCGACTGATCTTGATCCAAAGCTTCGCGAACTGGTCAAAATCAGGGCATCGCAAATCAACGGCTGCGTATATTGCCTATCTTATCACTCAGCTGATGCGCGAAAATCAGGGGAATCCGAAATGCGGCTTTATTGTCTCAGTGCATGGGAAGAAAGCAATCTTTACTCGGAAATGGAGAAGGCGGCATTGGAACTTACAGAGCATGTAACATTATTGCCGTCGCTTAAAGTGCCGGATCATGTGTACCATAATGTCAGGAAGTACTTTTCGGAAACACAGTACATCAATCTAACGATGTTGATCGTGATGATAAACAGTTGGAACAGGATGTCGGTTGCGATGGGATTCACTCCAGAAGCAGAATGAGTTAAGTGTAAGAGGCGCTGAAAAACAGTCAATGATTCTTGAACTTATTCGCGTGGAAAGCTAACGGATTGCCGGAGTGTGGGGGCTCACGAATTTAGGAGAGGTTGTCGGGTCAAAGCGTAAGGATTAAACTAACGGGGAACGTTAGTTCAATAGAAGACAAGAGAAGGCAGCCGTTTACGAGATCGGCTGCTTTTGTTCAATGTCGAACGACATGAACATATAGACATTGAAAACCGCATAAGAACCCATATGGATTTGGAGGAATGCTCGTGGCATGGCCAAATCATATTGTTCATTACCAAAAATAGGTGAACAGTTCGGAGGCCGTGATCACACTACAATTATTCATGCATACGAAAAAATAGTTCGATTGCTTCAACCATAATAAAAAAGCTGCTATCAGCGGCTTTTTTATTTTTTTGTTTAAATTTTTGTTTAAATGAGAAGGAGAGTGATAAATCGATTGATCGTAGCAAACACGCCAATTGTTGTCGGGGGACAAGAATTTGGTCCCATTGAATATCGCTATTTTAGCGGCTTTTTTGTTTTATCGGTACAGGTTCTTGTCCCAAGTCAAAGACAAGAACCTGTACCGATTGCCGTAAAGGACAAGAACATGAGCCGATTACCGATTAGATAAGTATCTAACTATGTCCCATGCAATTTCATTATGCTGATGGGCAGGATTGTTTAACTATAATTTATCCTTTACCTTTGTTTTCTCGACCAATTTTGGTAATATTTACTTTCCGATCAATACGAGGATCACCTTATGTTTCAGGAACGAATCAGAAAATAGATGAACCAACAAATTTCGTATGGGCCTTTGATCAAGTTACCTTTATTTCAAATTTGTTTTGGGGGAACGAATTAATGACAATCATTGAAACAAGTTATTTTTGGCAAGGTACTAAGACTAGACTAAGAGCAACTCAAAAAAGTGATTGGGAACAATGGAAATTGGAAAGCACCGATAGTGAAGCAATTCGGCTAATGGAATGGGGTATCGAACTCCCAAAGAATGATATAGACGTTGCCGAAGTGTCGGATAAGTATGATAATTTCAAAGACAATTATAGAAAAATGTTTGCAATCGAGGCGCTATCCGATAATCAGTTAGTTGGACTCATTAACTTGAATTCATTGGACCACAAAAATGGAGTGTTTAGTTTTGGATTGGGAGTGTTCAGAGGTTATAGGAACAATGGATACGCAACAGAAGCAACAAGAATAATTATGCGATACGGCTTCTATGAGTTACGGATGCAAAAATGCAACTCCAGCTGTGTTGAAATAAACGAAGCATCTCTTAAATTCCATAAAAATCTCGGATTCATTGAAGAAGGACGAAGAAGACGAATTATTTATATGAATGGAAAATTTTATGATAATATTTTATTGGGGATAACAAGAGAAGAATTTGATGAAATAGAAAGTAAGTATAGCAAGATTAAACACCAATAAAAGAGAAGTTCTCCAAAGGAAATGGGGGAATTGTGGAGTATGGCAGGGTAGCTCGAGACGTTTCGCGAACGCGAAGGGCTTAGCTCATTACCGCTTCAAATCCGACGGAAAACAACGTGTGAAAGGCGTATACCACATTCAAAACGTCAACAGCTACCACAGTCGCTTGAAGAAAAGGATGGACCGCTTCAATGGTGTTGCGACCAAGTATTTGCAACACTATTTGGCTAAACAACTTTACCTACATATGTACAAAATACGAGTTTTGTGAAACAGAGCTAAGGAAAAACTCCTTAGAAGGTTTTCTGAACATGATTTTTCTGATTTACTGCTTATTTCTTCATTATTAACATTTACATATTTATCGTTTCTCTTTCGTTTTTAATCACGCCATTCGTTTTGTTTTTAATTTCTTATCTTTCGAATTTAGTTCATTCGTTAAGTCTCATTTAAATTTCTTTTGAATTCTGGCTTAAACCAATATCAATCATCGATGATCGTCGCGTCGGTCGGTTTAAACATTTTCACTTCGTAGTTAATCATAACTTCAATTGATCATCCCGAGCATCATAATCAATTCATAGCGCTTCCTTTTTGTTGTAATGATGATCGGTATTATTTTTCGCATTGCCTCCCTTCTACATTCTTATTATTTACCATTTAATGTAATTTTATTAGTGGTTTCATTATCCACTTTATGTACTGAAATCCATGATGGCCTAATCTGGAATTGGTCAGCATAATCACAAAAAAACCGGCCATATCGGTCGGTTTTTATCCGGGCATTACCGGGATAATGCACGTTTTACATAATATTGGAATATATTGTGTTGTTTGACTCATATAATCATCATGATTAGGCCTGTCTCTGCAGGGATAGGAACTTCCTTAGATTTTTCTACAGTCTGTTCATACGGGCAAACTCGTGACACCGTGTTACTAAACGTTCCAACCACGCCAATGCGCACCCTGTGCAGTCCCCTCCTGATTTTACTTCAGATTTGCCGACCATTTCTCAGCACGAGCCTGCAGATCATCCAGAAACTTCTGAATATCCGGTGCATTTCCGGATGCAGCCTGGCTTATGAATCCGTTTATGGCTGGAGCGATATCGCTCATATAGAACGGATTGGCTTCATCCATAAGCTCCGAGTGGCCAACATCTGCGATTTCGAGTGCTTTTTTCACAAACTTGTCTTCCGGCGTTACGAAATCAGCGTTTTTAAGTGTCGGGGTACTGGAGAAGTTCTCATACATATATTTTTGCGTCATGTAGCTGGTTAAGAACTTTAATACTTCCCATGATGCATCCACATCTTTAGCATTCTTTGCCATGATGAACGGGTCAACCGCCACCCAGCCTTCGCCCTTAGGCCCCATGTTCAGCACAGGTTCAAAACGGTCCAGCAGTTCTTTGTTCTGCTTCGACCGGTATTCACTCATCGTTGAGCCGCCGGTGGAATCAAGGGCGATGGCGATATTGTTCTTCTCCAGACCGAAATTCTCAGCTCCTTGGGCATTTACGAAACCTGCCGGCGGCAGTTGTGCGGCTTCTTTCAGCCATTCCAGCACTTTGACCATTTCCGGAGAATTCAGGTGCCATTTGATGTTCTTGATATCCTTCAGCGATCCTTCCGCTCCTTTGGCGCCATAAGCAAGGGTTAACGCCACAAAGGTGGATCCGTTTAACGAGTTGCCGCTCCAATACAGTCCGAAATTGTCTTCACCGGTTTTCGGGTTTTTGCCGGTCATTTGTTTGGCTTTCTCCAGAATTTCATCCGGTCCCGGCTGTGCCGAGAGTGTTTCCACGCCCCAGTCTTCAAAGAGCTTCTTATCATAAATCGTCATCCGGCGGCCAAGAACGGCAGGAATGCCAAACTGCTTGCTTCCGTCGGGCGACTTGGTGCTGTAGGAGTTGTTCATAATGCCTTCCAGATAAATGCTCGGGTCAAACGAGGTATCCTTTTCGATCAAGTCGTCCAGGTCACGCAGCAGCCCTTCCTGGTACCATTGTGATGCGAAGGCTCCACCGGTATACAAGACATCCGCATCGCCGGAGAGCAGCATGGCCGTTTGTTTGGCTTTTACGTTCTCCCAAGGGATTTGATAAACCTCCAGTTTGATGTTGGGATACATTTTTTTGAACGTTTTATCCAAATATTCGTTGAGTCCGACGGTCGGGTTGCCTGTCAGCGCATCAATTCCATTATCCAGCTGCCAGCCTGCCAGTGCAACGCGGACCGTTCCTTCCATATCCGATACCTTTTCAATCGTAACGCCGCCTGTCACATCTTTTCCCGAACTGCCTGAACAAGCGGCCAATGTAAACACCAGCACGAATGACAGAATAAGCAGCACCGCTTTTTTCATCACATCAACACCCCCGCATAAATTTAACTTCAATTCTGAATTACTGCTTGATACCGGACAGCGCAATGCTTTCGATAATATAACGCTGCAGGAACATATACACGACGATAACCGGAATGAGGCTCGTAGTCGTTGCTGCCATAATGATGGATGGCTGCTGGTTAATTCCGTTGTTATACGTAAACATGGCCAATCCAATCTGGATCGTGTACTTGGCAGCCGATTTCAAGATCAGCAGCGGCCACAGCATATCGTTCCATACGCCTAAGAACAGCAGAATGACCATGGTAGCGATAATGGGCGTACACAGCGGCAGATAAACCCGGCTGAATACGGTGATTTCCTTGGCGCCATCCAGAACCGCAGCTTCCCTTAAACTGCTGGGTAATTGATCAAAGAAGGCTTTGGCTAAAAATGTACCGAACGCATAGTTCATCGCCGGCAAATAAAAAGCCAGATAGTTGTCGACCAGTCCGAGTTTACTGAACAGCAAATACTGCGGAATCATCGTCATTTCGAATGGAATCATCATTGTGCTTAGCGCTAGTAGCAGGACAAAGTTTGCTCCTTTGAAGCGGAGCTTGGATAAGGCATAACCCGATAAGAGTGCGGACAACGAGCTGATGATAATGACCCCTGCGCTTACAAGCGTGGAGTTGCCGATATATCGAAACATATTAATGTTGGTGAATGCTGCTTCATATGTTCGGATCGAAGGCTCCTCCGGCCATATTTTCGGCGGGAATGAAATATTTAATCGTGCAGCCCAATCGAAGCTCGTGACCAGCATCCATAAAAATGGCACAATCATGATGAATGATCCTACCAACAGAACCAGCGTTAGGATCAGCTGTTGAAGTGTGATTCGTTTACGGCGCACAGGCTCCTTGGGCAAGGCTGAACTGCTCATAGTTACCCTCCTGTCTTCTGGAATAAGGCTCCCCTACGGACCCGGAAATGGATAATGGCATTAGTCCAAACTGTCTTTGCGGCGGTTGAGCAGCATGAGGAACACGGTTAGGATGAGTATGATGACGAATAACAGATAAGATACGGCCGTGGCCAGCCCCATCTGTGATGAGAGGAACGCGTTTCGGTAAATATACAGCACCACGGTCATCAAGCTTCCACCAGGATTACCTGCGGTTCCACCGATTAACCATACATCCGTAAAGCGTTTCATTCCGCCGATGGTTCCCATGATAAGCATGAACACGAAGATCGGACGCAAGTATGGAATCGTAATATACCACCATTTCCGATAGGTGCCGGCCCCATCCACTTCGGCTGCCTCATAGAGATCCCGCGGGACGCTTTGCAAACCGGCCAGAAAAATAATGGTGTTATACCCAAGGGCGCCCCACAAGCTCATAAGCACGATACTGTAACGCGCCACTTCCGGGTTCGTGAACCAGCCGACAGGATCGATGCCAAACAAACCAATCACAAAGTTGATCAGCCCTTCCTTGGAAGGAAAAAACAAGAAGGAGAACAACAGGCTTGTAGCAACGCCGGATACAACATTGGGCAGAAAATATACCGCTTTGAAAAAATTGCGTCCCAGATGCCATTTCAGATTATTAATCAGGCTCGCCAAAACAAACGATAGTGCGATTCCAAGCAGTACAGACCAAATCCCCATGACAAACGTATTTGAAAGCGCTTGCCAAAATAAGGAATCTTCTAATGCGTAACGGTAGTTGCTCAGGCCCACCCAGGTGCCGGATAAATTGAGCCCGGATGTCTGATGAAAACTCATAAACAGTGCGGCGAACATGGGATAAATGGCAAATACGATGACTCCGATGATCAGAGGGGCGCTGAATAGATAACCCATCCAGTCATTACGCGTAAATCTGAACTTTCGTTTAGACCATTTTCCATGTTCCGCAGTCCATTTCCCTTCTGGGGTGGATGACAAACCGATCCTCCTCCTTTCGTTAATAGCCGGATCCCTTCCGGTAATCGGACAAGACGTTCATGTCCATTCTGTAAATGGTTATGTGGACGAATCCGGATTATGTGTTATTCTTTTTTTCACAGACATGAATGGAAGAACAACACCTTCAGTGATTCCTTTATCGGCAGTGTATGCAGCTGCCCGCATCCGGGTGTATGCCTAGTTTTGAACCCTATATCGACGCACAAATAAAAGCACAGCCTATTTAAGGCTGTGCTTTATATATGCAAAGGGGCTTATACTTCGATAATGATGGGCAGAATCATCGGCCTTCTCTTGGTCTCGCTGTATATGAATTTGCCGACATGATCTTTCAAGGTCTGCTTGATCAGATTCCATTGGGTAGACCCGGTTTCCGTTAAATCCTTCATTGAAGACGTGACGATATCGTGGATTTGACCCATGAATTCCTCCGAGTCTTTCACGAAGATGAAACCTCTGGATATGAGCTCGGGCTTGGCCACCATCTGCTTTTCCGTTTTGCTGAGCGTGGTTACGATAATGAGCATCCCGTCGGAGGACAGCTGTCTACGGTCCCGCAAAACGATATTGCCTACGTTTCCGATCATCAATCCGTCCACCAGGCTGTTGCCTGAAGGGATTTTGGGACCTAAGGATGCCATGCCCTGCTGGATTTGTATCGTGTCGCCATTCTGGATGATGAACACATTTTCATTAGGGATCCCCACGGAATCCGCCAGCTGCCGGTGCTGATACAGCATTCGGAATTCACCATGAACAGGAATCAAATAGTCCGGTTTCATCAAGGTGAGCATTAATTTCAATTCTTCTTGGCTGCCATGACCGGATACGTGCATCCCTGAAGCTGAGCCGGACCCATAGATGACCTGGGCACCCAGCACATACAAATTATCGATCACATGAGCAAGGTTCCTTTCATTTCCCGGTATAGCTCCTGCAGCAATGATGACGGTATCGCCAGGTAAAATCTCGATATGGGGATGCTTGGAGTTGGCTAATCGCGATAATGCTGCCATGGGCTCGCCTTGACTCCCCGTGCATAGCACAGCGATTTTGTCTGATGGATAGCGCTCGCTGTCGCCTGCATCAATCAGTAAGTCATCGGGGATGTTTAAATAGCCATGTTCCTTGGAAACGGTAACGACATTGACCATGCTGCGGCCGAGCAGAATTAGTTTTCGTCCTGTTTCAGCGGCGGCATCGATGATCTGCTGAACACGGTTCACGTTGGAAGCAAACGTTGAGATGAATACCTGCTGTTTGGCCTGCGCAAATGCTTCCAGGATGTGTCCGCCAACGAGACGTTCCGAAGGTGTAAATCCCGGTCTCTCGGCGTTTGTGCTTTCGGACAATAACACCTTAACCCCCTGCTTGCCGATTTCAGCCATTCGATGCAGATCCGGATAAGGCCCCTTCACAGGAGACATGTCAAATTTAAAATCCCCTGTGTGGACAACATTGCCTTCCGGGGTCTGAAAAACGATGCCCACGCAGTCCGGGATGCTGTGGCTGGTCGAAAAGAAAGAGGCATGGATGGCACCCGCTTGAATGGTGGAATTTACATCGATCGTGTGAAGCTCGGATTCACGCAGAATGCGATGCTCTTTCAGCTTGATTTTAATCAGCTCCATCGTGAGCTTCGTCCCATATACAGGGATCGGGAGCTGCTTCAGTAAATAAGGTATCCCTCCGATATGGTCCTCATGTCCATGGGTGACGATAAGAGCTCTGACTTTATCCGCATGGTCCAGCAAATAGGTAAAGTCAGGCACAATCAAATCGATGCCGGGCAGGTTTTCGTCAGGAAATTTGGAGCCGCAATCAATGACCACGATATCTTGATCGTACTGAATGAAGTACATGTTTTTTCCAATTTCATTAACGCCGCCCAGAGCTGCGACCAGCAGTTTATGTTCAGCTATATTCATAACGATGACGCCTCCTTCTCTCTATCCACGAGTCCAATTCTTAGATGCTGTCGGTTCTCCTATATTATTGAAATTGTCACAAAACTTATGCACCCAGGTAAACAATGGCTCATGCAGCGTATGTGGTACGGAATACAGCAAAAAACCCGCCATCCGAGGCGGGCTATCCTTGTAATCTCGATATGCTGGTATGAATCCGGGTTTTAGGTTAAAAACCGAGCAGATTTTTAACCGTAAGGAATACGACGGGGATCAACAGCGCCGGCGTGAGATTCATGGTTTTGAAGTTCCGTATGCCCAAAATGTTTAAGCCTGAAGCAAATATTAAAATGGCGCCAATAATGGATATTTCGGTTAACAGCTCCGTCGTGATCAAGCCAGAGGCTGCGCCGGCTATAACGTACAATAACCCTTGCCAACAAAATGTGGCCACGGCAGATAAAACGATGCCAATGCCAAAGGTTGAAGCCAGTACAATTGACGTCACGCCATCCAGGATGGCATTGGTGAACAGATAGGTATGATTATTGTTCAAAGCGCTCTCGATCGGTCCGATAATAGACAGTGTTCCTATACAGAACAACAGAATGGCCGTTGATAATCCTTCAGCCAAATTTCCCTTGGTAAACCTCGAAACCGCTTTTTTAAATCCCTGCTCCAGATTCAGCTTCTCCCCGATAAGACCACCTATGGCGAGACTTACGATGAATAAGACGGGATAATGACTATCGGGCATATACTTCACGATCGAATGCACACCGAGTGCCATAACGGCCAAACCCATCGCCTGCATCAGGATGTCCTGATAGGTCTCGCTCATTCCCTTTTTAAATACATTTCCAATCGTGCTGCCTACAACAATGGTTGTTACGTTTACAATGGTTCCTATCACAGTCGTTCTCTCCTACTAATATGTTTTGATACAAAGAATAAACCCTCCAGCAGCTGGAGGGTCAATCGTTTATTTAGCGAGCATTTGAATTTCGGTTACGAATTGTGAGGGATCACCGGTAAGCCCATAATCAATGTACGTGATCTCAAGCGCATCCTCAATCAGGCTGTATCCTTTTTCCTCGATATAATCCAGGAGCTTTCTGTAATAAGGCGCTGCATCTTCGTGTGTCCCTCCAAACCGAATCGTGATGTAGGTGCCTTCCGGCCATCTCTTCTCTTCGACTTCGGAGCTGCTGCGCGCACTTTCCTGCTCGACAATCACAAAAATAGAATCGTATTCATCAAATTTGCTTTGCATTAAACGATCGATCGAGATCGATAATCCTACTTTGCCAAGGAAAATGGTGGACTTCATCTTCGTGCTGTTCTCCAATAATCGGATCGGCATATCCAGATTGTCGCTTTTATGTATGTTCTGTTTCAGCAACACCATCACTCTCTCGGGAAGCTCTACTTCCCGAATTTTGTAGAGTTCTTCCTTATTCGAGGCATCTTCAATCTGATCGATTCGGCTTTTAATCTTCGCCTGGATTCTTTGATATTCCTCAATTTTCTCCTCAGTTCTGCGCTGCTGCTCCTTGAGCAGGGTTAATATATGTTCAATCTCCCGATCATCCAGAAAAAGCTTAATGTCTTTTAAAGGAATGCCAAGCGCTTTGAGATACAGAATGGTGTTCAGCTGCTCGAATTGATCGACCGCATAATAACGGTAACTGGTCAGATGATCCACGGATGCCGGTTTAAATAAATCAATATCGTCGTAATACCGGAGGGTGCGAATATCGATCTGAAAAAGCTTGGATATTTCACCGATCGTAAACATATCATCTCTCCTCTCCTTAATAGCCTATACGCTTCGTTCAATTTGCACAATAAAATGATGGGATATGTCAACAAAATTACAATCCAATGTTTATCAGCTAGATTACGATCATCCTTCATTATACTGCGTGTGAATAAAACAAAAAGACCGCCGAACCATCGGCAGTCTTCTGAATCGTGCGCGAGCCGCGACTTACGGATGCTTCCCCTGTTTGTTAGGGGCTTTAACCGGCTTGTCGTCAACGCTAACAAAGATCGGATTGGAGTAAAACCACAGGTCGCTGTAGTTCCGTTTATTAATTTCCGCAAACCGCTGCTCGTTGTCTTCGATGTCCGTTTTTAGATCCATCAGTGGATCGCCATTGCTGGTTTCTCCAGTAACATTCACGCTAAGGTTAGTCCCTCTTAATCGGAAATATTGATCCTTCGTTGCTGTTGTCCGATACGTAATCACATTATATCCATCCCGATCGGTTTTCCAATCCTTGCTCGTAAACCGTTTAACCACTTTGGTCGAATCGTTGGTGCTTTTGCTGTAAGCGGCCGTACCTGGTTTCGCTTTACCGGTTACGTCGCCTGAGATCAAATCGACATGATCTACGGATACAGAATCACCGTTGTTGTTTTGGTCCGGGCTTTTGAATCGGATCGTTATTTCGATGGGGTTCCCTTTTTTCACTTGCAGGTTACTTCCCATCTCGGCCTGCTTGTTCCCATGACGAACGCGAAAATCCAGCGCGTTAATTAAATCGCCGTAAACGGAGAATGATTTACCCGAACGCATACCGTCCAATACGCTTTGCATATTTTTTCCGTTCACCCAAGTGTAGTTCTTCGCATATTGTCCCGGCCAATATCCACTGGAGTATAAACGGTTTTCACTGATCTCAAAATGAGAATCCGAGTTCGCAAAGTTCCAAAATTCGCGCCCTTCGCCAAGCAGCGCATCCCAGACGCCGCCAACCTTGGCAATCATGAAATCAGCACCGCCGTAGGTTCTGTTTTCCGGTGTGGCTAAATTTAGTCCGCCACGATCCGGTTCCATCTGATTCCCGGGCATGCCTTCCATTCCAAATACGACATCCGGCGCAATATTGTTGAAATCCCGTATATCCGCGATGGTGTACACGGTTTTTCTAGAAGGATGGTTGAGCAATGCATAACTGCTGTTCCCGTAGTTTTTCTGGAGCCAAGCCAGCGCTGTTCGGGCATCTTCGGGTGTAGTATAGGCCCGGCTGTCATGTTTGTTCCATTCGGCAACATCTTTGGGATCGAACATCGCTTCCTCGCGATCGGTGAACAGATACTCGAACTGACGAACTGCCTTCAGGCTCGATTCTGAACCGAAATTGCCTGCTATAATGCCGACTCCCACATGTTCATATGTAGGCATGTCCCACTCAACACCAGAAAAGATCATTTTGTTCTTGTATTTCCCTGCTTTCTGAAGCTGCTGGATCTTGGGGATTTGGTACTGAGCCATTCCCTTAGAGAACGGAATAGCTCCGCCGGCCAGAGGATTTCCCTCGTCGTCCCGTTTAGAAACTCTAAGATGGTCGGAGACCGCGATCCAATCCAAGTGATACTTTTCGAATCCGTTGTCCAGCAATTCCTGCAGCGATTGACTGGCATCATCGGATTGATACGTATGCGCGTGATACTCACCCGTCATCCATTTGCCGTTTCCTTCCGGCTTAAACCTCGCCCCGTCTTCCTTGGCATGAACAATCATGCCTTGCGAAAGAATGGCCAAGCTGAGCGCCAAAACCATGATGGTTTTCTTCTTTAGCTGCATTTCATGGCACCTCCGAGTTGTTATCATTCATCAAACTTCTCAAGTGTAAGCCCTCATGATTAAGAGAATGTCATCGTAAATCGTTGAATTTGTAAGAATGGAGCTCCCCTACCTATGTCCGATAGAAAAAGCAACCGGCTTTGAAACTCGAAATACGCAAGTTTTTCGGTTAATAGGTTACATATCATATATTATGTAAACTAAATTAATGAAATGACTACAACCTGAACTCGCTGTAGTCATTTTCAGAAATATCTTATAAGATTATATATCTTTGGATAAGGTTCGACGAACCAACTTGACCTGTCCGTTCATCCCTGAAGGCAAAGCAGACTTTCCATACAAATTCTCCAGCGTATTGGCTGCACGGATGGTAAAGTGATTGTTCCCTTGTTCAACATATGACGTGATGTTCCAGTGATAAGGCGGCCACAACCGGATCCCTGCCTCCATATCATTCACGTATAAACAAGCCGTCTCTCTGATATCTTCTGCTTCCAGCCATAATTCCTCATCTGGAGCCAAGTTAAGTTGAGTTAGATCCACTTGCTGTGAGTACTCTCCCGCTCCCGCATAATAAGGATAGCCGGCAGATGACCAACAACCAAACACATGTTCGTAACCCGCATTTAGCCTCATCTGATCCTCTATAACAAAGGTTCCGATCAAAAATGCAGGGAATGAAATCGCCGGCATCGGCTCCAGCAATGAAACCGTCAGAATCTCAAGTTGGTTCTCGCCTGCTAACAAATGAGGGGTGACATCCACACTGGCATAGTGTTGATCCTGCCAATTTGAGGGCTGCAGCGCATTCTGCCTTACGCCATTCACGAAGATTTCAAGATTGCGCCTACGCTGCAGAAAGCCGATATGGGATGGTATTTTCTGCTCCACATCGTCCAGAATTAACTCGATCTTCGGTGATGGGTTGATATTGGATTGATCGGGAAGCCCCCTATCGCTCGGTGATTGCAATCGTTCGATCAATTTCTGCGTCATGGTAAACGTTGTACGATACGTGTTCACTTGCCCAGGCATCGTTGCGTTCATTCTGGACTTTCGGTCATTCAGCGTGACCTGCCATTGGTCCAGTAATAAAACGTTGGGTTCAAGTGTCTGAAAACGCCACATATCTTCAAGAACGATTACATCCTTGGATTTTCGATCCGAATCGAACATCTGTTCTTTTTCGCCGATTGGGCTTTCCTCCGGTACAAGCGAGAGAACTCGCAGCTCTCCGGGAGCATAGGTAAGAACGGAATCGCTGGTTAACCGGCGTATATTCCCGCTTTCCAAGTCCCATTCTTCAATACGGTGCTTCGCCTCTCTTGCATCAAGCTTCAAGGAAACAGGCTTCTCCGACCAGTTCATCAGCCACACAAATACTTGATTATCGAACACACGTTCTACACTGATCAAATCCTCATGTTGACCTTCGATCAACTTCCATCGTAAAACAGGAGATTTCCTTAATAACCCGCCTAAACGTTCACACAACGAATCCAATGAATCGCGATCCTCCAGGGAATAAAACAGACTATAACCCTTGCCAATGGATCGTAACGCATCATGCTGCGGAGTCGAACCAAATAGCTCATGCACATGCTTCGCCAGTTCTGGATCATGATGCAAGGACTCGCTATGCCGCGGGATCGCTCCTACAGCCACGAGAGTACCGCCTTGCTTCACATAAGAAACGAGCTGTGCGGCAATGTCCTTCGACATGACCTCAATCTCCGGCATAGTCAAAACCGAATATACGTTCCCACCCTCGCTAAATCGAACCCCTTCCCCATCCATAAGGGTGGCTTCGCGAAGCTGACATTCATCTACATAGTCGTAATCAATGGATCTGCGAAGCAAACGATCCGACAGGAGCGAGAACATAGCATCGGAAGAGGGATGTCTATTCGATTGACCGGATACGAACATATTTTCGTATACCGTCTGAATAGGTGACAGCAGAAGAACCTCCGGTGTACGTTTACCGCACGCGCCGAGCAGACTCAGTCGCCCGATATAATCGGCAAAAGCACGATAATGCGGCCAATGCGGCGCGTGTTTGAATTCCGTCGGCGGAAAATCGGTCTTCCGATACCCGGCAAACGAATAATAGAACGCATGCGGGATAAACAGATTAACGCCCAGGAATGCCATGAAATTCGCATCCAGTCGCCGTTGACGCATGGAATAGCCGTGACCACTTGCCCCAAACGATTCGCAGATTACCCGTTCCTTGCTGTTCAGCAGCGCGACAGAAGCTGCCGTCTTCACGGACACAATCCGATGGGGATTCTCCTTCGTACCGATTCCGGGCGTTAGATAATCCACGCCTGCGTAGTGAAACTGCTGCAGTACCCGGGTCTGATTGCCTTGCGATCTGGCCTGTCCCCAAACCGGCTCTTCAAGCGTATGTCCGATGTACAGGAGTCCATGCTCTTCACACCATGTACGAATCGCCTGATGATAACCCTCAACATACCAGCGCGTTATCGTATCATAATATTGCTGTTTCGTTGATCGGCTGCCATCAGCCATGTTGTATAACAATGCGCCTAACCGCGGGATGAGATCATACCCATTCTCTTGGCGATACCGCTGTGCCATGCCCTGTGTCCAAGCAAACACCATGCCGGGCAGGGTAGCGGTCACATCGTGAACGGTCGTACGGATCGCTTCCACGCCGAAGAAACCATCGTGAATCATGAGTCCGGGTTCGTCGGTGAAAACACCTTGAATCGTTGCGCCAAAGTATTTCTGTAAGGACTGAAACGGATCATAGGACATTCGGATAAAAGCCTGGACGGCTTCCGGATTCAACGTATCCAAGTAGTACCCTTGGGCAAACGTGATGCCTTCCGCGATCTCACAGGACCAGCAGGCCAGCACGATATAAGAATCCTCCGTTGTCGGCGTCCAATCTCCTCCCCATGCATGCGTGAGATCCTCGGGATCATCACAGAGCAGCCATTCCCCGTCCTGCTCCACAGCGCGATAAGCCAGAATGGCTATAAGCTCATTATGATCATAGCGTGCAAAGTCCAGCTTCAAGCCTTGCTGCTGTCCGTCGTGCGTATATCTTTTCTCTTCGACCCTTAAGTATCGCATGCGATATTCCGGATGCCGACGGGTCAGCTTGCCGCCCAGCGTTCCGCTTGGCCAATTGTCCTCATCGTACAGCCAGACGACCATGCTGCGCTTCTCGCACTCCAGGGTACAGAACTCCAACGCTTCCATAAATGCCGGTGACAGGTACGAGGTTTGCATCCCATGACGAGCATGCAGAACAACACCGCCGACACCCGCTTCATACATCGATTGTATCTGGCTTTCCAGCTCCGGCTTCGTGAGCTCATGATTCAGGAACCAGAACGGCTGCGGGCGATACGTGGCATCCGGATTCTCGAATTGCACCTTCAGCTGCGTTAGCTCCTGCTTTAGATCCTTATGGGCTACTTCGTCCTGAACATTAACGTTATTCACACTGCATCACCTGTCTTTTCACGAATTTAATCCAGACCGGGACATCAGCAATTGGATGAAAAACCCACCGACAACGGAGCGGTTCTGGAAATTCATTTGCTTGCCGCTCATCGTGTCATACCAATCGGTCACCGGAACGCGAGCAGAGGTTTCATTCATGAAATCCCATAAGGGCGCAATCATGGCTTCGAATTGGGATTGCGTAGCACTCATAGAGGCACACCATACCAGCCAATCCGCTTTTGTATACGTATCGCGGCTATCCAGCGGAAGACCGTATCGATTCTGTTTATGTTTATAATATTCCAGCTCTTGGGCTGCAACTTCTTTTGGAAACAGGTTTAATCCCAGCAGGCGATCCCATACCAGATTATATTTCATGCTCCAGGAATCGTTGGCACTGTCGAACGTAAGCTTATAATGGTCTCCTGCATCGGCCATGGATATCCATTCATTCGCCATGTTTCGAGCGGCTGCAAGATAAGTGGCTCCTTCCTGCAAGCCCAGTTGGTCGCACATGTACGAATACGCGGCAATGCCCAAGATCGCTTTAATGGACAAATTCGCATTATGCGCCAAATGTCCGGCGAAATCATCCGTGCACAGCTGATTATCCGGATCGAGCCCATGCTGCAGTAAATACCCCGCCCATGCGGTAAGAGGTTCCCAGTGTTCCCGGGCAAAATCCGTATCTCCTTCATACTTGCATACCGCGGCAGCCATCAAGAGCATATTCCCGCATTCCTCAATCGGCATCTGGTACTCCAGTTTATTCTCGCCATACACCTGACCGTTGGCTTTGGGGTACGTTCCCACGTCATGAGGCGCAAAATCGAACGGCCAATCAGGGCTTGTGGCATATTTATAAATCGGACGCATCATGCCCTTGACCAGTTCAGGATTGTATCTTAAGAACAATGGAATCGACGGGTAACTGACATCGACCGTAGCGATGCATCCGTTACTGAAATTCTCCTTGGAAAAAAACAACACGCGTCCCGCTTCATCGGCAACCAATTTATGCGCGGCAATTGCCTGTCGATAGGTCAACGCCAAGATATCCCGGTATTTTTCGCCGCCTGCGGCAAGACTCTCGGCCATGAGTTGACGATTGAAGCTCTCACATTGCTGCATGATGTCTTCATATTGGTCGGCAGATTGTAACAGCATGTCATGGAACGTCGTTCCGTTTCGCTTCCAGTAAGCATCCAGCGGCTGGTTAAAATACTCGATAGCATGAATATCGTCATAAGCAAGCATCAGATACTCGGATACCCATTCTTCCCGGACCGGACCCAATTCGATTTCAGCGGCCATAACGGGAACGTTATCGGATACCGGTCGCGGCTTCTGATGATCATCTTCCGACGGTAATTGACCGGTTCGTACATATGATTCACGGCTTGTCACAGCATGAATCACCGTCTGGACACGTTCCGTACGGGGGACCGCCAAAACCATGTACCCCCAATCGATCCTCGTATCGTCTCCGGCAAGCTGTAGAATGGGCTGTTCCACAGTGCCCATCGACATCATATTCAAGCGTCCATCGATTAGGCGATGCTCCCAGGTCACTTGCTGATCCGGTGTATGCACGCACCACTCGCCTGTGACATCGAAATAGATCTTAACATCATGGGCACGCCCATCCATCGAACGAACCTGTACCGTTACATACGTGACGGGCCGGGATAACAGATCAAGATGATCCAGCAACAAAGGCGTGGTGAACTCAACCTGAAGCTCAATGCCTTCCCCCTGAAACGTATAACGGGTGGTTAGTGGCTCAACTGTCAGATCGATTTGCTCAAGCGCTTCAGGCTCAAGTCGTTCTGACGCATCCTGCGTGATAACTTTTCCCATGAATCTTCGCGGGGCGCCATCAATGTTGGCTAGTCCCGTCATGCCCTGAATCTTGTTCGTCCAATGCCGGGTATGATCATCGTAGAGATGATCTGCAGCGGACCACACGCTAAAATATGGATCCACGGTGACCAGGGGTACGGATGGAGGTCTGAATTTCGTTGTCATCTGACTTCAACTCCTTTATTCTTCTTTATTCTGGATAATGCCTTTCATATCCTTGCGATTTGGAAACAAAAGTGAGAAGAGCGCAAAAGGCTTCGCCCCCTTGATTGCCAAGGTGCTGCGAAGCCTTTCGTATTACCGGGCTCCCTTGATGATGGACGTCATCAGTTCGGCATCTGAACGGTTACCACGTCTTTCCCCTTCAGATTTTCGTTCGTGAACTGCATCGCCTTATCGTATCCGGTCTTGCGGAGCTGTTCGCGCAGTTCGTTGATAATGCTCATGGCGGCTTCATCCGATTTGGCAAAAACCGCTTCCTTCCAGGCATCGCCCATCCGATCCATCGATGGCTTCAGCATTTCCCATTCCGGCGCTTTCGTGATGACATCGCCCGGGTTATAGGCGGTAATCACGTGAATGCCGTTCGGTCGGAGGATTTTGCGTGCGTTCTCCATGGCGTCCAGCCGTTCCTGTTCAGCCCAGATGTCTCCGCCAGCAACCGAATTGATCCGGTCAAGACCCGTCAGCGACTCCAGGCCAATGCTGATGCCTTCGTTCTTGCGCAGCTTCATGTTGGTGTCCGTGCTGAATTTGTCAAACCATTCTTGATTGGCAACCGGCTTGCCGTCTTTCATGTCCCAGTGAACGCCCTGCACTCCGTATCTTGCCAGCATGAACCCTTCGTCCGAGGCCATGAAATCCAGTAATTTCAGCGCTGCGTCGACGCAAGCGCCTTTACAGTTCTTCGTGATCGCCGTGACGTTGTTGCCCTGAATTCCGAGATCAACAGGCCTGTCCGGCTCGACGTCAGCGCGCTCCAATGGGCCGAGAGGAATGTAGTCGCTGCCCGGATGCGAGGAGACATACTCCTTGGAAGCATCCAGAATGGCCGGATAATGCGCGGCAAGGATAGCGATGCGGCCCTGATTGATTTTTTCCTTGGCGATCGGGTCCGTCTGGGTGAAGGTTTCCGGATCCAGCAGCCCTTCTTCAACCAGCTTCCGGTAGAACAGCGTGTACTCTTCATAACCCTTCGTGAAGAAGTTATGTTCAACCGTGCCGTCACCTTTATCTACATAACTTGCACCCGGGTAGAACATAGTGTTGCCGATGCCAACGGCCCAGCCGTTACTGAAACCGCCCAGCGGAAAGACCGGCTGGCCGTTCTCTTGCAGATTGGCATCTTTGATTTTTTTGAGGAAGTTATAGAAATCGTCCTTCGTGACAACGGATTGCGGATCGACGCCGACTTTCTCGGCAATGTCTTTGCGCACATAGAAGCCATAGAGCCAATCCATACCGTCTTCGTTCGTGGCCGGCTGATTTTGCAGCAGCAAATATTTTTTGCCGTCGTAAGCATCAATCGCTTTCTCATATAATGCCGGCGGCACATTTTCTTCCGCAATGGATTTGGACAGGTTCGGATAATCCTTCAGCTTGTCCGATATGTCCACCAATTGTCCCTCGTTGGCAGCCTTAATGATGCCATCCAGTTCCCCGCCCCAGGCAGGTCCGGTATAGATATCCGGCAAATCCTGCGTGGCGAAGATCTGGTTGACCTTCTCCGTCTCGCTGCCCTTGGTATATTCCCACTCCAGGGTAACGCCCGTCTTCTCTTTGATGACTTCCTCCACCGGTGTCATGGCATCGGAACCGTTTGAGCCATTCCAATTGTGTAATATTTTGAGTTTGTATGAATTCTCTCCTTCTGCCCCTTCTCCGTTATCTCCGTTCCCTGATGAATTCGTGCAGCTGATCAGCAAACCTCCAACCATGATGGACACGAGCAATGCGGATACGCCTTTCGACCAAACCCTCTTCAAACTAATCGCCTCCTGGAATATGGATATCAATGATCTTGGTAAAGCTTTGGACAAATTCCGGGTCAGGATGACCTAACCTTTAACCGAACCGATCATAACCCCCTTTACGAAATATCGCTGCAGGAACGGATAAATGCACAAGATCGGGAAGACCGTAATGACAAGCAAGGCCATCCGGAGCGATTCCGGAGTTGCGCCAGCACCGCTGGTTCCGCCAACCGTCTGCCCTCCCTGCTGCGCGGCCCGCTGCATGGAATTGGACAGTGCTTCAGCTTCCGTCAGCATTTCTTGCAACAGGGTCTGCACAGGTATCAAATCTTTGTTGGATACGTAGTACGCCCCCGAGAACCAATCATTCCAATGGGCCACTCCGATGAACAGGGAGATGGTGGCCAGCACCGGTCCCGAAAGCGGAAGTATGATCCGCACGAAGATTTGAAAATCGCCGTACCCGTCAATGCGGGCGGACTCTTCCAGCTCTTCAGGTATGCCTTGCAGAAAGGTCCGGATAATGACGATGTGCATGAAATTGAACAGCATCGGCAGAACATACACCCAGAAGCTGTTGATAAGATGCAGTTTTTGCAGCGTGATGAAGAACGGGATGAACCCGGCACTGAAAATCGTCGGCAAAAAGATGTAAAAGGTGAAAAAAGTGCGGCCTGGCAATGTTTTTTTGGAAAGCGCATAGGCCATGAGCGTACACAGCACAACATGAAGGAATGTACCCAGCACGGTGCGCATGAGCGTAATTTGGTACGCCTTCCAGATGCGGGCATTATCGAATACCTGGGCGTAGTTCTCCAGCGTGAATTTACGGGGCAAAAAATAGATCGCCCCCATCATGGAATCCTTCCCGTCATTAAGGGAATACGCCAAAATATAAATAAACGGATAGATCATGGAAAATCCAATGATGGCAAGAACGGTGTAATTGAACACCGAGAATAATGACCATTTACGTTTCATAACGTCACCTCCTTAGAACAGGGATACATCACTGACTTTGCGGGCGATTCGATTAACGGTCAGAACCAGAATGAGCCCGATGATGCTTTGGAACAGTCCGACCGCAGCGGCGTAACTGAGACGCCCTTCCCGGATACCGGAATTGATGGCATGCACGTCCAGCACGCTGCCCATACTGGCAGTCGCAGGACCATTCAGGAGAAGGAGCTGTTCATACCCGGCGCTCATCAGATTCCCCACGGCGAGAATGAACAATATGATGGCCACATTGCGGATACCTGGAAGTGTCACATGCCACATCTGCTTAAAACGTCCTGCGCCATCCATCTTGGCAGCTTCATAGAGCTGCTGATCGATACCCGCAATGGCGGCCATAAAGATAATGGAATTCCAGCCGATGTTCTTCCATATGTCCGACCCGACAATCATCTGGTAGAACCAGGTAGGGTTGTTCAGGAACTGGATCGATTCGGCTCCGAATGACCCCAGCAAGTCATTGACCGGACCCCCGTATGGAGTCAGTAAACGCTGCATGAGAGTAACAACCACGATCCACGATACAAAATAAGGTAAATAAGAAAGAGTCTGAATCGTCTTCTTGAATTTCATTTTCCGAACTTCATTTAACAGGAGCGCAAGCACGATCGGCATCGGAAATCCGATCAGCAGCTTCATGAGACTGATGATGACCGTGTTGCGAATGATGTCACCAGACTGATAGTAATTGAAGAATTGTTCAAAGTATTTAAATCCTGCCCAGGGACTCCCGGTGAATCCGCCAACGAAGGTATAGTCCCGGAAAGCAACTTGAATTCCGTATAAGGGCACGTAAGAGAATAGAAAAAACCAGACGATGCCTGGCAGCATGAACAAGTAAAAGAGCTTGTGCTGCCAGATTCGTTTCATGAATCGGTTGTTGGTTAATCGTGACTTGCTCACATTCCCACCTCTCCTTTCAGTGGGGCGGATGGACCGCCCCGGGTATATTAACGGAATCTCAAACGCAGCGTGATGATTTCAAACGGCGTGAAGGAAAGCGCAATGGTATTGGATATTTTGTCAATCGGCAGCGCAGTAAGGATGTTTTCCATCAGATCCGTAGTCCAGGCTTCGGCCGCTTCAAATCCGAAATGAAGTGCCGTGTTGGCATGTGTTCCCGATGTTTCGTACAGTCGAACCACGATGTCGTCGCCATCCTCGGCTTTCTTGACGGATTCCACCATAATGTTCGGATGATCCGGCCGCAGAAATGCTTGGGATGAAGGAAGCTTTCCTTCCTCTTGATCAGGCTTGGAAGGCAGGGTCATCGTACGAAGCGGGATGTTCAGCTCATTGCCTCTTCGGTAGATTTCGGCTTGGACATGGTTCCCTTGATGCGGATATAACGAATAGGTGAATCGGTGCTCCGCGCGGTCTGCTTCCGGATCCGGATAAGAGCTGCTGCGGAGCAAATGCAGATCCAGCACGTTATGGATCGCCCGATGGCCGTATTTGCAATCATTGAGCAGCGCGACACCATAATCCGGCTCCGATAAGTCAACCCATTGATGAGCGCAAATCTCGTCTTTCGCAAAATCCCACATCGTATTGCGGTGGGTCGGCCTGCTCAAGCTGCCGAACTGAATTTCGCAGTGAACCTGATCCGTGCGTATATTGACCGGGAACGAGGTTCTTAGCATCCTGCCGTTCTCTCTCCAATCAACGACCGTCTCGAAATCGATGCGCCGGCTGCCCTCCGTTAGCACAACGCTCTGAGTCAGCGTGGATTCCCCATAAGCGTAGTCGAAGACCAGCCCGATTCGCGGGCCTTCCCGCAGCTCCTGAATATGAAGGAGATTTAACGGCTTACCTGGATTCGCCGAATAATCATGACGGAAATCCCAGGCATCCCCGTCGTCATGATACACGCGCAGATCATTACCCGAGCGGCCTTGCTGAATGACTTCGCGTGCTTCCGCCTTATCCAGGATCGATACAATGCCTCCATTTTGATCAAATGTAACGATCAATTTGTCATTCTCCAGACTTCGTTCCGAGGCTGTAACGTCTATTTCCGTCTCCGGTGTTTCCAGAAGCATTTCGATCCCTGACGCTACTTCATCTTCGACTCCAGGGCCAGGATCGGCGACATCTGATATGACGGCGTAGCCCATCGATGGAACCAACACGTTATGCCATCGTCCATTTGAGCGCAGCCACTCCCGGCGTTCCCAAGGCAGCGAATTGAACACGACAGTTCCAGGAGAAGCCTCGGCATCGTGTGAAATGTGGTCTGCCAGATATCGGTAGGTTTCAGTAATCATGGCTTCCGTTTGTGAAAGGAGCTTTTCATACCGCTCTAACGACTCATCGTACACCCGCTTAATTGAGGATCCCGGAAGAATATCGTGGAATTGATACAGCAGGACTTCCTTCCAGATCGTCTCCAGCGTTTCGGATGGGTATGTCTTGCCTAACCGGGCAGCCAGCACGGAAGCAAACTCCAGCTCGCGCAGCGCTTTCTCCATCTTTCGGTTGTACCGTTTGCTTCGGGCCTGGCTGGTCAGGGTGCCTTGATGCTTCTCCAGATAAAGCTCACCGCGCCAGGTCTGGAATGACTCGCGTTCTTCATTCAATCGTTCAAAGAACTTCCATGAGGGCTCCTGCCTGACGGGGGACAGGCCGAGCAGGTTCTTCTCGCGTGTAAGCCGCTCCAAATGCTCTTCGCCCGGACCGCCTCCGCCGTCGCCAATGCCAAAGAGCATCAGGGCATGGCCGGATACACTTTTATCTAAATATTCCCGCTCCGCTTTGGCGATGGAACGCGGGGCTGCCGGGCTGTTGTACGTATCTTCAGGCGGCATATGCGTTAATACGGCGGAACCGTCAATCCCTTCCCATAGAAAGGAATGGTGAGGGTGTCGATTATACTCGCTCCAGGAGAGCTTCTGGGTCATCATATAATCCACGCCCGACTTCTTGAGCAGCTGCGGCAGGCTTGCGGAGTAACCGAATACGTCCGGCATCCAGAGCGATTTCATCTCCAAACCGAATTCCTGCTGAAAATATCGCTTGCCGTACAGGATCTGGCGTACCAGGGATTCACCGCCCGGCACATTGGTATCCGATTCCACCCACATGGCCCCCTGCGGTTCCCATCTGCCTTCACGTACCCGCTCCTTGATCTGTTCATATAGCGCGGGATAATGCAACTTCATCCAGTCGTATAGCTGGGGCTGGCTTGCGCCGAATACATACTCCGGATAGCGTTCCATCATGCGAAGTGCGGTCGAGAACGTTCGGGCACCTTTCCGGATCGTTTCGCGGATGGGCCACAACCAGGCTAAATCAATATGTGCATGACCCACCGCGCTGATCGTTAAGACCGGATCGCCCCCCTGCAAGCGTAATTGTTTATCCAATTGCCTCTTCGCTTGATTGATCGGTTCCGGCGAGAAATCCGTAAGCTGCAATGATACGTCATACAGCGCCTGATAGATTCTCTCTTTGCGTGCGGTTCCGGCAGGAAGCTGCTCCGCAGCTTCCAAGAGCACTTCGACATCGTAATAGAGACCTCGAATGTCTTCCCGGCAGATCGCAATGACAGCCTCTTTCAAGGTTCCTCCCCGATATTTGCCGAAGAGATCGTTATTGCCTGCATCTGCCCATACTTCAATGTCAGATCCGTTCATGTACATATCATGAAGCCGGACAACACGTTTGCCGGGGAGTCCTAATGAAAAATCGAATTCCGAATTCACGGTAGTCAATCCCTGAACCGGCGATCCTTCCCGGTCTACCAGACACAACTCGCCGTTGATGTCGAGTAAGAGGACGACGTTTTCCTTACGGCAATTAGCCGGAAGACTCCCGGTAAAACGGAACCAGGCACAGTCCCACAGTCTGCCCCATCGTTCTCCATGGACAAGCGTCATTGGCGTGCCTGTCATTCGATCCATGTACGATACGGGCTCGGGCGTAACCCATGCCGTCACTTCCAACTCGGCAACGGGCTCATATATAGCTTCCCGGAGATGCTTTAACATTTGTTTTAACGGTTCCAGCCTTATCGGTTCGTATGGCATGATGATTTGCTCCTCTCTATGGCATCAATCGGTTGCAGGCTCAGGTATGAATTGCGCTGTCCAATCAACCTGGATCTCTGCCAGGTTCGCGCCGCCATGTTCGTACTGCAGCAGGACGGTTAGCGACTGCGGATCCCATGCCCATCCGGCAGGTACGGCTTGATCCTGAATGATGTACTGGACAGATATCGGCTCTGTTGGGCAGTATAATCTCGCGCTTGCCTGCAGATTGGACGGCCCTCTCGCAATGAATCGGAAACCTGATTCCGTCTGGACAAGATTCTCGATCCGGGAGGAAGCGGCAATAACGGATACCTTGCCGTCCGAAGGGCGTCCGGCCTCAACATCATAGAGCAGTGCTTGTTTCCCTGGACTTAACATAACCTGAGGCAGAACGGATAGCTTTGGATCGAACAAGTCCACAACCGGGCCTGCGATGTTCAACGGCTCATCGGTGATCGATTCCTCAAGAACCGAAACGATAAGATAAGGACCTCGTTTGAGCTTGAAATAATGTTTGGGAATCACCGTTCGTTCTGTGCCTTGAAGTGCCTCCAGCGTGGCTTGGACAGCGTGCCGCAGCCGGTCTGCCCCGGCTTTGGATAGGGCAAGTTCAGTCGGATGTTGATCCAACCAGCACACGACGCCTTTTCCTGCCCGATGGATCCCTTCCGCTTTCTCCTTCAGACCAAGCTGCTCAAACAGATGCTCTCGCGGTGAGTTGTACTTCGAGCCAAACGGTTGATCCTTATGATCATGGTTCCACCATGAACGAATGCCATGATACGGGTCGCTGTCATCGCCCGCATAGATCAGCGCCCCGCCTTCGTGCACCCACTGGGCAAGCGCATTATGAATGTCCGGATACTCCGGTTTGAAGAATTCATAGCTCAGAACCAGCACTCGGTATGGAGCCAAATACCCGGGATACCGCCTTACATTATCCAGCTGAAGCGGACGAACGGGTATTCCATGCTTCAGCAGCGGCAGCGACAGACCGTAAAAAGGGGAAAAATCAAGAAGCTCCGTGTCCCCTTCCGCCTGAAATCCTTCAGGGTCGGTACCGTCGTATTTGCCGGCATCGGGCGCTTCCGGTTCCGGCTTCATCCGTTGAAACATAGCGGAGTCGGCAATAAGAACGCCAACTTGGATTTCATCTTCCGCCGATACGATCACTTCCTGGCCCATGTTGCCCAGCGTATGCATGACCTGGAGCAGCGTCGTTGCATAGTCCGACGGGATGGACTCCTTACCCGAGCCGTCATCGGATGGATAAGTTCCTTTAAAGATTCTTCGCGGCCAGGGTGAAACTTCGTAATGGGCAACCCCGGGATGCAGCAGTGAGGCGACAACGGTCTTTAAGTAGTTCTGTTTGTAATCCGCCCAAGTGTGGTTCGGGTTATCTTCGATCGGATCATGCAAGAACCACATGCGTCTGTCAGTTCCGCGAACCAGCTCCTGCATCACACCATATTCAAGGTAAGCGGTTTCAAACGTTCGTTCCTTGCGTTCCCCTTCATACACGTTTGGCGTCCTTGATGTACCCGTCCAGATCTGTGCAATGTATCCGTCAATGGATGGAAGCTCAACGAGTCCGGATTGCGGGCTGACGATTCGCCACTGCGTATAATTGATCAGACTATGGGTCGGAACGTAAAAGCGAAGGACTCGGCCGTAACGAGTTAGTGCGTAATCCTTCATTTCTGCACATAACCGGTCCAGCACGCGCGTGTATAAATGCGCTTTCAATTTGGAAGCTCGGTATTGTGCGTCAGGTGAAGTGTGCGGTGGAATCCATGGCTCTTTGTAAAACAGCAGCCATTCCCGCTTAAACGCTTCCGAATAACCGCCATTCACCCAGAATTCCGGCTCCTCCAGATGGATGGCCTCGACGCCCGCATCAACCGCGATCCGTATTCGATCCGCTAGATAGCGGCCAAAGGAAATCGTTGGCACCATGTAAGGAATAACCGGTCGTTTGCCATGCAGGATCATCTCCCCGTGACGATCGGTCTGAGCTTCATCCCAATGGGATAAGCCGTCAACCTCCCCGTCCAGATAGTTGTTGTATGTCCCCCATGCGACGCCTGTCATCAGATGGACGATATATCCCTTTTCCTTCCATTGCTGAATGCGCTCCGGCATCGATTCGTCAATTCCGTAGACCATCACAAAGTCAGTCTGAAGATCATAGTCGGGATGATACGGAGCCGATTCCTGAAACCCGGTTCGCTCTTCTCTGCGATCTTTTGGCACGTTCTCAACCTCCCTGCTCAGGTTAGATGTACTTGTGCTTCTAGGTAATCCATCATTTTCTAGAATATAATATATAATATTAATATATTCAATATGTTTTGTAGAGAGAATTAAAAAAAGCCCTCTCCGTTAGTTAACGGAAAGGGCTCTTCCTTAGCGTAATGATTAAGTTTGTGGAACATGACCCGAAGTTTGGCGGATCACAAGCTCAGGCTCAATCAGCAATTTGCTGTAGCTCTTCACTTCTCCATGACCTCGTAAAACTTCGAGCAGTTTGCCGGCAGCCTGATATCCCATATCCCATTCAAACTGCTTGACATGGGTAAATATGCTGAATTCCTCCACGATGGAAGTCGGATCGTCGAAGCTGACGATCGAAACGTCTTCCGGCACGTTAAGCCCCGCTTGCTTAGCCATCTGATAGATTTGTACGCCCAATCTCCCGTTCAGCGAAATATAGGCGGTAACCATACGATTTCGGATATACCGGTACAGTGGATGAGCTTCGGCATCCTTTAGCACGCTCAGCGGTTTGAAATCCGTAATCATATGCGCCGGATTGATTAATGCGCCTTTGTCCTTTAATGCATCAATATATCCTTCGATCCGCTCCTGAACGGTGACGGTTTGAAGGGGAGAATCGGAGCATATGGCGATGTTCCGGTGTCCCAGCTCCCATAGATGTTCAACGGCGAGTCTCGTGCCGCGCCTTCCATCGGCGGCAATATAATGCGTCTCGACCCCAGGCAAATACCGGTCAATCAGCACAAAAGGAAACCCGGACAGCTTCATACCCAGTATTTCCTCGTTGTAGTTCTCCTCGTCGACCGGGAAAATTAACAGGCCTTCGGCTCCGAGTGCCTTCAGCTCTTTGATGGCGTCCTTTTCTTTTTCCAGCTTGCCGTCAGTCAACATGATCATGCTCCGATAACCTTCGTCATTCAGTGCCTCTTGGATGCCCTCGATAAGTCTGATCGCGAAATAATCATGGATGGTGGGCATAATCACGCCAATCATGCCCGTGGCCCGTTTCCCGTCTCTTCCCTTAAGCGGCGTCGTCGATGCCTGGCCCGCAGGTAAGAAGCTGGCCTCCTCTGCTACAAAACTGCCTTTGCCCGGGACGCGGGCAATTAATTTCTCATTCGCTAATCCGGTCAGGGCGTTGGCAACCGTTATTTTACTGACATGAAACTGATCCATCAGCTCCTTCTCTGTCGGAATACGATCACCTGGCTTCATATTTTCTGTTGCTATGACGTGTCGGATATAGTCCTGGATTTGCTGATACAACGGAATTCGATCGTTTACACTCATTCTAATCACATCACCAATTCATTCATAATATTTGAAATATATAATATATCCTTACACATACAAGCGCAATAAACAAGCATGAGTCGATCAACAGCCCATGACGACAAACCCTTGCTATACCTGTGTTTAAATTGCCTAATTTTCAAGAATTATAGGAGGTTTTGTCGAACCACTTGTAAATCTATATTTGAATATATTTAATATGTGTTGATAAGCGTGTTGACCTGCTAATGGGCCGCAAAAGGAGGATAGAGGTTTACGGATGAACACACGCTTCAATTTCTGACCATAGACCATAACAAGGAGTGAATTCGCCATGGCTCGTAGATTCACGATTCTCTGTTTAGCCATCCTATGTGCTTTTTCATTAACGACCGGCGCAGCTTACGCTTCCGAAACGGATCCACAGTCAGCGCAAACTGACGGCTCCAATCATCGTGAACTGCCAAGTTTCAAGAAGCCTAAGCATTTGGACGCCGCAGATATTTATGATGCGCCAGGTGACATTAAATTGTTGTTAGGGACCTTGCAGGGAATCGTTAACAGGGAACAGCCCCGGATCTATTTGATTGAATCCCAGGAAGAAGGGAAAATGACCTGGCTTAACGATATAAACGTGCCTTACACGCTTCATGAAGATTATTGGGACGTGTTCTCCGCTTATCGCAGCGAGGCAAAAGGCATGATTGTATATGATCCGGAAGTTCCTGACACGATTAATGTCGCCACCACGCTCGCAGGTTTGAAGAAGGCGGTCGTTGCCAGCCCTGAGCTGGCCGATAAATTGTCCAAAGCTCCATACGACTTGAAGATTCTGGACGATCTTCGCGGCAAATTCGATAGCCGGCTTGAAGCATACACCTGGCAATATGAGCATCTGTGGAAGCAGACAACTCATCAGATGCTGATCGGGCTGGATCCGGATACAGCGATTCGTATTCCTTCCGGACTGCCTGAATCGTTCGTGACAATTGCAGAAGAGAAGCAGCAGGTGCGGGATGCAAGCAACCGTGATACTTATAACCTCGACCTCTCCTCCCTCTTGGGAGAATCATCGGTTTATCTGCGCTTTGATGATGCTTTCACCCAGGATGGTTGGGGACCCGCGGTACATGAAGTGACGGTTAAGGCAGACGGCAAAGAGATAGCGACCTTCGTCGCAGGAACCCCTGAAGAAGAGACTTATCTCTATGATCGGCAAAACTCCAAGTTTAGTGAAGGCTCAGGCGGGCACCGCTTTGCCGATAACGGCAGTTATTTTGTATATGAATTCACCCCTCCTGCGGGAACTGAGAAACTGACCGCTGAAGTCGATATGTGGAACCAGTACAAGGTTTCGGCGGGGAATATCCGCCCTCCTTCTGCCGAGCAGCAGGAACCCTATGGCTATTTACGAGATTACGCCGTTGCCAATAAAGCAATGGTATTCTGGCTCGATTCTAATGTGCCTGAGCAAAAAGCGCTCTTCGAGAAAATCATGTCCGATGTGGAGCCGGGTACTCCTTACCTTGGCTGGTTCAGCAATGATGTGGAGGGCGAGTTCAGCTCGGTCGAGATTGCTTCCCGTTATGGCGTCTATGTTCTGGCGGCCGATTGGTTCAGCAATCTGACCGTTTTCTCCGGAACCAAGCCGAAGTTCAAGCTCGCGAAAACACCTCCACAACCGGCACTTGAGAACAAAATCTACGTGACCTATACCTTTACGGAAGGAGACAATTTTCAATATAACCAGCATCGCATGCGCGTCATGTGGGATGACCCGGCGCGGGGCAAAGTTCCGATCAACTGGACCTCCAGCCCGCTGCTCTATGAAGGTGCTCCCGCGATTTTGAATTATTATCTCAACTCGGCTACAGAGAACGATTTGCTGATTGCCGGGCCGTCTGGTGCCGGATATTTTTACCCTAGTCCTTGGCCGGATGCAAGCTTCCAGCAGTTTTTACGGCAAACCGAGAAATATCTGAAAAAGACGGGAATGACGATCCCTTATGTTCTGAACCGAGTCGATAGCGAGAATGTGCCGTTATCTCCGTTTAAAGCAAAAGCATATGAGGAGGAATATAACGTACCCGGTTTATTTATTAGTTATGAAGACAAATACGGGGTTGAAATCGTTGGCGACAGCCTGCCCGTATCCACGATCCGCGGGATCAGCACCGTTCAAGACGGATTGCAGGTGCTCAATGAAGCCAAAGCGAATTGGGACGGTAAGTCACCGTTGTTTGTCTCACTCGGTATGCTCGCATGGAGCATGACCCCTTCCGATGCGCTGGCCCTGACCGAACAGCTCGGGGCAGATTTCAAAGTCGTTCGCGCCGATCATTATTTCTCTCTGATCCGTGAAAGCTACAACTTGCCGCCAATTAAGAAATGATGATTCCTGTTAAACAAGTGACAGATGTATAGGGGCATCGCAGGTCCGATTAGGATTGGACCTGCGATGCTTTTATGATGTAATAGATATCCTGCCCTCCCCCTTGTTTGCGGCCTTTAGAGAAAATATTTAATGTCATTAAATAAAATTAGTTAACGACATTAATTGACCACGCAATCACTATTCATTGATGGTGTTTAATGCCGTTAATTAATTTAGTTAATATCATTAATTAACATCGTTCAACCCTCCTCTCCCCCATCAATCGACCCGATTTACGATGTCAAATTAATCTGCAGCCAGATGATTTCCCCTGATTATTTCTTGGGTAATCGCAAAAACCACATCCATTCGACAGATGCTCGAACTAGTTATGAACTTGAAGGACTCTCTGCTGTACTTCCTTCTCTTATACATAAAATGCGGCAAATGGTGAATACTCACTATATCGATTAGCATGTATTCCCTTGTATGGAGATTAGTATAATGCCCACTAGCAAAAAGATATCATTGATTGAGGTCTACTTCATCATGCTGTTGTCATTGGGTATCACCAATCATGTTATCCTGATTCCGCTTATTCTGCAGTACGCGGGCCGTGACGCATGGATGGGTACCCTGCTGACGATGATCCTGCATATTGGCTGGGTCTACATTTTGTTCTTTATCATGAAACGAACGCAGCAGCAATCGATATTCACCTGGTTCAAGGATTGTTTTGGTTCGGTCGTCGGTTGGATATTTGTGAGTATCATGACGCTCTACTTTTTTTGGATGTCCATGGTCATTTTAAGAGAAACAGCGACTTGGATTCGGGTCACCTATCTGCCGCAAACGCCCAAAACGGTCGTCTCGCTGGCCATTATTCTGTTATGCGTTTATGTGGCGAATAACGGCATTCGCTCAATAGCCATTATATCCGGAATCTTACTTCCCATCGTGTGGGTATTGGGCCATTTTGTAGCTGTGTCGAATCTTCAATATAAGGACTATTCCTTGTTGACCCCCCTATTCGTAGAAGGTTACACCCCGATGCTCAAGAGCATGATGGTAGCCGGCGGCGGTTTTATGGAGATGATTGTGCTGATCTTTCTTCAGCATCATATGAAACGAAAGATGAACTACCTCTCCATTGTTATATTATCCGTCCTTCTCGGCGGGCTCACGCTTGGACCGTTGATGGGAGCGATCGCCACATTCGGTCCTGTTCCTGCGATGGAATCCCGCTATCCCGCTTACGAACAGTGGATGCTGGTCACGATTACGAAATATATAACGCATGTCGATTTTCTGGCTCTATACCAATGGATTTCAGGGACATTAATCCGTATCTCTCTTTTCCTGTTTATTATGGCGGATGGCATATCCTTTAAAAAATCCAAGCGGCGCTTTTGGTATTTGTTAGGGCTCGGGGTGGCATTGTCTGCCTTCTCTTTAATTCCGGTAATCGATAGACAAATCGAGTTATTCGTTCTGGGCAAATATTCACTTGCATTCCTTGGCTTCCTATCTGGGCTGACACTGTTCATTGCGATCGTAGTCACATTTAGACCTAAAACAAAAGGGGGCGGGTAGACGATGACACATCACAGACCTCGAAATCGAATGTTCCGTCGAAATTCAAAACAAGTACGGGGTGCTGTTGACCGTCAGCCCACTTTCGACACATTGGATGAACATACCCTGCGTTCCATGTTTGCCTCTTCCGCAGACGTTGTCATCAAATCCTTCCCGGCAAAGAATGTTAGTGCGATTCCTGCTTTGCTGATCTACAGTGAAGGTATGGTTGATGCCATGGTGATGACTCAATACGTGCTGCCGGATCTGGAAGAAAAGCTGGAGCACTTCAAAGATTGGGAACCACTTGCCAGAGAACTGGATAAATCGATGGAATGGAGTGAAGTTAACAAGCATGCCGATGTTGTAAAGCTTCTCTTTGAAGGGCGATTGATACTATTTTTTTCAACCGAAAAATGCTTTTATTCCATCGATATCGCCGCGCGTCCCAATAGACAGCCTGAGGAATCCAATACCGAGGTGGCCATCAAAGGCGCAAGAGACGCTTTTACGGAGGATATCATCACGAACGTGGCACTTGTCAGAAAAAGACTGCGCACCGCCACGCTCCATAATGAACAAATGGTTATCGGCGAACGCAGTCAGACCCGAGTTTCGCTGCTGTACATTTCCGATATCATACGCCCGGAAGTAGTCAACGAGGCTAAAGAGCGATTAAAAGGCATCCAAGTCGATGCTCTCGTAACCAGCGGTCAACTGGAAGAAGCCCTTTCCGATTCTACTCTCTCCCTGTTTCCGCTGATGGACTACATTGGCAGACCGGATTTTGTAGTGGAGTGCTTGCTTCGAGGACGTTTCGTTATTCTTGTGGATGGTTCGCCAATGGCATTAATAGCCCCATGCAATTTGATGGAATTGTTAAAAACGCCAGAAGATTCCTATTTTCCTTATTACTTTGTAATCTTTGAGCGACTTCTCAGGCTGCTGGGTCTCTTTCTCGCCATTATGCTGCCGGGATTTTGGGTAGCGCTGACAAGCTATAACATGGATCAGCTCCCCTTTCTGCTTCTAGCGACCGTTACCGTTTCCCGGTTCGGGCTTCCGCTGTCCGGGCCGATGGAGATCCTGTTGATGCTGGGTATGTTCGAACTTTTCAGAGAGGCTGGCATCAGGCTGCCCAAAGCAGTCGGTCAAACCATCGCAGTGTTAGGCGGTCTGATTATCGGTGATGCCGCCATCCGCGCGGGCCTTACATCACCAACCATGCTGGTTGTATCTGCAACGACAGCGGTCGCAACTTTTACTTTGGTTAATCAGACGCTAAGTGGGACGGTCAGCATTATCCGAGTCTATGTGTTAATCTGGTCCTCCTTGCTGGGGATGCTTGGATTCTTCATTGGAGTACTAAGCCTCATTGCATATCTCTCTGTGTTGGAATCCTTCGGTCTTCCGTATTTAGCTCCTTTGTCACCATTAACCATCAAAGATCTGATGAATTCCCTCTTGAAAAAACCTTGGGCTTTCAACAAAAAACGACCGCAAATGTATCAAACGATAGATGACACATCTGAAGAAAGGGAACCTACATGAGATGACAATTTGCGTCAGAATCCTAAAATTAATGTGGTTAATGGTCATTCTCAATATGTTAACAGGCTGCTGGGACATCAAGGAAATACAAGACATCAATTACATCACGGCCATCGGAATCGATCAAGAAGGGGATCACTTTGTTGTTTACACTCAGATGATGGATTTTACATCCGTTGCCAAAAGCGAATCCGGTAAGGCGGAAAAGCCCCCCCAAATATGGACTTCCAAAACAAAGGGCAGGACCTTGGACATGGCGATCAATGCCATCTATGATTCTTCCCAGGAACGAACGGTCTGGAGCCATATTTCCTGTATACTCATTAGTGAGAACGTATTGAAATCGAATGTCCTGACCAAATTGGATACCATCGGCCGTTATCAGGAGGTTCGAATGACCCCGTGGGTATTTGGCACAAAGGATTCGATCGAACAACTATTGAATATCCCAGCGTTTTTCAACCTTTCCCCGTTAAACACATTAGCCCATGAACCTGTTGAGGAATATAAACAGAGATCCTATATTGAACCCATTCGATATTTCGATTTCATGGCGCTGATGACAGAACCAGGCTGGACGATGCTGCTTCCAAATCTCACGATTGATAAAAAGACATGGAGCCTAAACCAAAAAGAAAATCCGAAGTTGGTGGTTAACGGAGTATTTCCTATAGCCAAAGGGGAATCGAAAGGCTTATTCACCAATGACAAGCTCACCGGTTTGCGCTGGCTAGAAGCCGATACGAAACGTTCACACATCCTGATTACAAATAAGAGTGGCAAATTAGCTGGAAACTTGGTTTTATCGAACCCCAAAATCCGCAGGAAACTAAAGATTGTCAACGGCATGCCTAAATACCACGTCAGCGTCAAATTAACTGGAAACGTGGTGGAAGCGCTCGATGATATGAACAAGACGGATATGGAACTACAGGCAGCTAAGGAAGTACGAAAGGAAATTCTAGCTACGTTTAGAAATGGGGTAACTTCAAAAACGGACCTCTTCGGTTTTGAGCATGTATTGTTCAGGAAGGACCCCCAGCTTTGGAAAAAAATCAATCAGTCCTCTGCCCAACCGATTGAAGCAGACGCTCTGGAAACCGTTCACGTCGAAGTACATCTGGAGCACGCTGGCATGAAATTGCTCCCCCATCAAAATGGTCCAATGACACCTACGACCAAAAACGAAGCAGATTCCTGACTCTTGCCATAAAAAGAAGCCATAACAAAGGCAGCCTGTTCTAATGGTCAAGAACGGCTGCCTTTGTATTGAAGCGGAATCTTCATGTGCCATATATGAAAAAGATAAATAAACGTTTTTTGGATCGGTTTGTCCCAACACGCTTTGTTATACGATAACTTCCACGTCTTCATCCTCGAACAAGTCATCGTATGCAACGTAGAGGCCTATAGCTGAGGCAATTAACACTAAGATAGCTGCAATAAACGCCAATTGTTTAATCGTAGCTTTATGCGAGGTTGTTTGCTGTCTTCGTTTTCTTTGCGTTCGTTGGCCCATGCCACATACCTCCCGCTTCCATGCCATTACAATAAAATATGATTCGGACATGAAAATGTTGTTAGGCAAAGCACGTTTGTATATTTTTCATGATATCGGACCCCAACACCTTCTATTGATGCTCTTGTTTTATACCGATTTCTCAACGTGTCTAAAGCAGCGAAGCTTGCTGAAAAATACTCTGATATCCTCAATGAGCGAATCCGGGTCTGCCATGGCAACCATATGACTACCACTCTCTCGATTTGACCAGTGCACAATGTTGTTTTTGGCCTCAGCAATACGCCGGAAGACAGAACCTCCCCCGTGTGAAACCCCTGTCGGTACTTTCATTTGATTTGCTGGCATCCCGGCTGCCCCCTCATAATAAGTCCAGGACGAGGAAGCCGCTGTCTGCGTGAACCAATATAATGTTGCGTTAGTGAGCAGCAAATCTTTATGGATCGGTTCTTGAGGAAGCTCTTCTGAGTTGTTGGGCCATCCGTCAAATTCTTTAAACCGCTCGACAAGGTAAGCAAGTCCAGCTACCGGTGAGTCAAGAAGCCCATAACTGAGTGTCTGCGGCCGATTGGACAGATAAGGTGCATAACCGCTTCCTCCTGCAAAAAGCTCGGCAAGACGGGTGAATTCGGCCATTTCCTCCTCACTGAGCCCATCCAATTCATTCGGGTCTCCCATCGGGATACCCAGCCCTCCTGTAATATGAACACCAATCGTATGCTCAGCATCAAGGATAGCCAACTCGGGGGAAACTAAAGCGCCCGCATCGTTGCCATGTGCTCCATAAGTTTCATAACCGAGTCTGCGCATCAGCTCAGCCCAAACACGGACTACGCGTTTGATGCTCCATGGTCTCTCATCTGCCGGCTCCGGAAAAGTGGAAAAGGCGAACCCTGGAAGTGAAGGTGCCACGATATGAAACGCCATGCTTGGATCTCCACCGTATGCTCTTGGATTGGATAGTGGTCCAATCATATTTATGAATTCAACAATGGAATTTGGCCAACTATGCGTCATGATCAACGGAAGGGCATTAGGCTCGGGAGATCGTACATGTAGAAAGTGAATCTGCTGACCCTCAATGTCCGTTATAAATTGCGGAAATGCATTAAGCTGCTGCTCATACTCACGCCAGTCATATTCATTCTGCCAGTATTCCGCCAGCTCTTTAAGATACGCGACAGGAATCCCCCGATTCCATCCACCTCCAGGTAATTGAGAAGGCCACCGGGTCTGAGCTAAACGAGCTCGCAGCTCGTCAATGTTCCGTTGAGGGATGTTCATATTGAAGGGTCGGATCGAGTTGTTATCTTGGTACTTGGTTTCGTGATGATCGTTAGACATGGGATAACCTCGCTTTCGAATTTTTTCTTCATTATAGAAGTGAAACACTGACGACAATATGTCAGTATTTCGTGGAAAAAGATTCCCTATATTATGAGGATGCCTCATCATTCCGAAATCAAAAAAGAACCCGTGATATACACGGGCTCTGGGAGACCATAAACGCTTTATCGATTGACCATCTAAGGGCTGTTAAAATGAAGCACCATACCTGTTTTATCATCGGATTTTTTAAATCTTGCATAGGTTAGGCATTCAGGGTCAGCCTCTTCGATCTCTAGCAATTCATGTGCATACTGCTCAACACCGATTTCGAGTATACGCTGCGCGGTATAGTCCCAATAGGATCGATCACTGGGCACATCCTTGGAAGGCCAGAATAAACCATCCGATAACAAGATCACGTGCTTCAATCGTGACCTGTTGATCTTTCCGTATTCGAGAAAATGGGCGGCGCGGGCTTCCCCGTTCAATACGCCATAGCCTCCATTCGTGTTACTCTGAAAGCGATTCTCCCTGATGATATCCATAACCGTCCCATGGAGGTCTTTTTGATTGGACAATCCCTTATTCACGCCTTCCTCCCATTTCTCGATGGCTGGAGATTCTAAATGAGCGACTTGTCTCCAGGTCAACGGGCGAACCTCTCCATCTTGGTATACGGCAAGGATCATGCAGTCGCCTGTCTGTACAAATTCCACGCGATCCTCTTGAATTCGTACAAGAGCAAGAGCAGTACCCCAAAGCCCATCTTTTTCCTCCAGGTTGATATTGGCTTGCACCATAAGCTCTCTTAGCTTTTGGTTCGCTGCCGCAGCATGCTCCGTAAGCTGTTCGACCCGGTCCAGTGATTCGAAGTAGTTTTTCACGGCTTGAGCAGCGATGTAACCTCCGGTTTCCTTCTTGGCGCTAAGGTATGGGACGATGGATGAAACCCCATCTAACACGCCATACACGGCAGCTCGCTCGTTTACGACTAGTGCATCTTCATTTAAGAAATGGATTCCCCTATGCGTGAATTGCTCAACGGTTACCATAACCATCCTCCTGTTAATTCCGATTTTGTGTACTAGTTATGCTACTTACCCCTTGCAGCCCGCCAAAAGACAAGACAAGCTACAAGTATTGCAAGTAGAAAGCTGCTGATGGCCGGAACGACAAGGTGTAATACCAACGTCATCCCATCACCATCAACAACTGTCAACATGGCCATGAGCATAACCAGAATATAAATCACCACAAATACGCCCCAAAAAGGTAAAACCGGATACGAATGCTCTCTTCGCGTTGATGCTACATACAAATGGCGATGAATCCACCATACGATCAGAATCAGCCCCAACAGACTGCTGCCGTGCTGACATAATTTATACACCTGTATTTGTACGGAGTCGATATGTATCCATTGGGTAAGTATAGGAATCTGATTCACGATCCAGGCACCTTTGTGCGTAAACTGATCCCACAGCAGGTGCGTGCCAACGCCCACCAATCCCAAGAGGGTTACGGTAAGCCAACCTTTAAGTGAGGTCGGGAGCTTCCCTTCCCGATCCCAGCGGTAGGGGAACCATGAAGGCAAATATACGAATAGAACGGGTCGTACCACGGTCTCGAATAAAACGTACAGGAGCAAGATCATGGGAAGATTAAACAGCAAGATACCAGGACCCTCATGGCTCCATATACCAGCTGCCCGAAATCGGACAAAATATTCAAAATCCGGTGCCATGCAGCCGATAATGAGGGCTGACACCGGCAGCGATTTCTTCTTCCACCAAGGCATCGTGATGACGGGGTGAGCGAATGTAAACGGCATAAGATCTCCTAACTGCTGTGTGAATGATGAAAATAGCTAATTTTTTACTATTCTAACAGATTCACTCTCGTTAGGGATCAATAAAATTTCACCTTTATAAAAAGGGACAGGCATCCGCCTATCCCTAGTCTACTTTATAGTATTACAGCAGTTCGCGTGCGAGCAAGCGGTAAACCTCCAGTCGCTTTTCCTGCGTATGCGGAATGCTGCATATCATGGCTTCCTGAAACCCGTAGTGGGCTTGCTCTTCCTGCAAGCGTGCCGCGATATCTTGAACCGCTCCCACAAGATGAATCTTGCGGCCTTCCTGGATAGCCATCCGGTCGATTTCTGTTAAGGACACATTCTGAGCTTCTTCGGGCGTCAGCACCTGCGTAATCCGACCCTTGCTCATCATCAAACGGAAAATATCCTGCGGCAGCGCTTCATACTCGGCTTCTTCCTTCGTTTCGGCCGTAGTCACCATATAGGATACGTTAATCTCCGGCTTTTCCATGAATATGGATGGCTGGTAATTATCGCGGTAATGATCCAAGATCTCATTGCTCATCGCTCCGTTAAAGAATTGCGCAAAGGAGTAGCCGACCCCCATCTGAGCCGCTTTTAACGCACTGTTGCCACTTGAGCCGAGCAGCCATACTTCCGGCAGCGCAACGCCGGTTGGAGCAGCAGCGTTTGGGGCATACAGCTCATCTCCCGGGACCTCATCACGAAGGAGCTGCATCGTAACGGCGAGTTTGTCATACATGTTATGAAGCATCAGCTGCCGCCCTTCCGACAAAGCGTACATGGCACTTGTATCGCCGCCGGGCGCTCGTCCTACACCGAAATCAATCCTTCCCGGAGTAAAAGCGCTTAGCGTCTTAAACACTTCCGCGAGTTTAAGGGGAGAATAATGCATCATCATGACGCCGCCGGTACCGATGCGAATCCGGTCGGTTTTGGCTGCAAGCCGGGCTGCCGTCACTTCGGGTGCGGAGCTGGCAAACGTATTTCCTCCATGATGCTCGGCCATCCACATTCGGCTGTATCCCAATTCATCTGCCAGGATAGCCAGTTCTTCCGCTTTTTTCAAGGCGCCTTCCGCCGTGTTCCCGCTTGTTACGGGTGCCTGATCCAATACGCTTAATCTCATGCGATTTCATCCCTTCCTCGGTTAAATGACCATTTTGTTATTGATCCATTCCTCTAAAGCCGCAACCTTGTCTTTAAAGCGTTCACCGCACATTTCCTCTGACAGTGAAGCGATGGTCTCCCGCTTTAATACGGCCTTCCAGGAAGACTCCGCTTCCTCCATTAAATCGGATAACAGACAGCAGCTTTCTTCTTTCTCCAAGTCCAGCAAATCTACTAGAATTCCGTTGGATGAATAGAGAGATTGCTGCCCTTCCACTGCGAGGTATACGTCGTATACTCGGATATCCTCCGGTTTCTTCTTTAATCTAAAACCGCCCTTGATTCCGGGCACAGACGTGATGATGTCTGCTGTTACCAGCTTTCTTAACAGTTTCTGAAAATAGGTTACCGATGTCCCCAGCTGCTGGCTAATCGCTTCCCCAGGCAGCACCGCCTTGTCCGGCAGCATATTCAATAGAACCAGGGCATACACCGACTGTTCCACGCCTGTTTTCATATGCATAAGCAGCACCTCAATTTACGAAAATATCGGTTCATTATCTTAACAACACATCCATACATCTATTCGCGATTAAAGCGGATAAACATTATCCACGTTATATCTTATATGAATTCGAAGCGAAAGTAAAATCAAAGCCGACCTGATGCAGATGAAGAATGAAACCCATCCATAACCCACGCACCATGTTATTAGTTAATATGATGAAATAAATGCCTCGAAGTCGAAGTATAATAAATAAAAAAGTCGCGCTAGGCGCGACTTTTCTGCTATTCTGTTATTCCATATCTGTTTCAATATGATAATATTATTTCTCTTACGAAACCACCTAGGCTTCGTCCCATAACCGCTTCAGATTGTCCAAGCCCAACCGGGTTCCTTCCCTGCACTCCTCCATGCCCTCAAATTCCAGCGTAATATCTCCGTCATAACCGGACTGCTTAATGAGTCGGAGAATTCGTCGCACATCAAGATCCCCTTGGCCGAAGATGGAGCCTCGAAGGTAATTGCCATGGGAGGTTCGGAACCACTTTCCCCCGCCCGGATCCTGATCATATGGACGATAATAGAAGTCTTTCACATGAATGAGCGAGGCAAACGGCAAGTTGCGTTTCACGCCGACCAGCGGCTGCTCGTCAACGCATAGAAAGTTGCCGATATCCAGGGTCGTTTTGAAGTTCGGGCGATCGACAGCCTGCAGCACGCGCTGTACCCGGTCGCTCGCCTGTACACTCACGCCGTGGTTCTCGATCGTGGTCGTAATACCGTAACGGCCAGCGTAATCTGCAATATGGCGACATCCTTCCACGATCATATCCAGGTGGGTTTCCACATAATCAATTCCCATCTTCTCCGGCGGCAGTGTGAACGCCGTTACGTCATGCCTCATATGCTTCATTCCCAGCTGGTTGACCGTATCCACGTGGCGCTTGATCCTCTCTACCTCCGCATCGAAGTCATCCCGGCTCTCCTGGACGAAATTAGCGGGCATGGAGTAGTTGGATAACGCGATGCCGACTTCCGCCGCCCGCTCACGCACCGCATCGGCAAGCCCGGGATTGTCCTCCAGCGTAAATCCGTAGGGTACAATCTCCATGTGCTGGCCGCCGTTCTCCGCGATCCAATCCACCACATCCAGCACCGTCATTTCTCCTGCGCGAATAGCCGGCAGCAAGCTGTAGGTGCTCACACCAACCTTCATCCTGCAATCCCTCCTTTATTTGCTTCTTCCATCATAAGCTTCCTGGTAGATTTCCAGGTAACGGGCTACATTCATCGCCTCCAGCTGCTTCACGTAGCTATCCCAGTCCTTATCCAGATCGGCATCGCCGATCACGAAGCGGGCCATCATTTCATCCACGTAATCGTTGATCGTCTTGGACAGATCCGCTACCTCGGACGCCTGCTCGTTGGTTAGAAATAACGGCGGCACGGTGCTGACATCGGTTGGTTTGTAAGGTTCGTATTTATTTTTCGTTTCGTTGTACAATACGACTTCCAGGTCGTCGTCTCCCTTGGCAACAGCGCTCAGGCGGAAATCATTTGTACGCAAACTCGGGCCGGTTTGAATCCAGGCAATATTTTGGACCGTACCGTATGACTTCAACTCAGACCAGACCGCAGGCTCCCCGTTAATGCCGATCTCTCCGTCCTTCGCTTCCCGCCATTCCTGGTCCGGGCGGCCATACACACTTCGCAGCGTATGCTCCCGCTCGTACAGCCCATCCGCCCACCTCAGGGCGAGCTCAGGATGCTTGGCCTTCTTCGTGATGACAAATGCACCCGGGTTCATTCCGGTGGAATCGAGAGCCGCATAGCGAACCCCATTCGGTCCCTTGAGCGGCGGCACGGTCTTATATTCCAACCATCTTCCGCTTTCGCCGAGGAGTTGGGTAAATATACCCTGATGGCCGCCGGTTGAAGCACCAAGAAGCACGGTATCGGGATTCTCCCCGATCTGGATCAGCTGATTGTCATCCTGCGTGAACGACTCCGGAGCGAGCAGCCCTTCAGCATACAGCTTATTCATATACCGCAATCCTTCCCTCCACTCCGGTTTGTTGAAGGCAACGTCAAGCTTGTCGTCTTTTATGAATATATGCTTGTAACTTGAGCCATAAACCGGATTATAGATGAAAGAGTTCAACAAGAACGCATCGATGGAGGAGCTCCAGGATTTCGGTGAAATCGACAGCGGAATTTCATCCTGGATTCCATTGCCGTTCGGGTCTTGTTCTTTGAAAGCCTTCAGCACCTCGTACAGCTCATCGGTGGTTTCGGGCATTTTGAGATTGAGTTTCTTCAGCCAAGGCTCATAAATCCACATTTTCTGGCTCATGGAGCAATGATAACATTCATTCACTTCCGGAAGCGCATAGATATTGCCGTCCAGCGCCGTAATCGTGGATTGGATCTCCGGGTTCTCCTGGAACAACTTCTTCGTGTTCGGGCCCTGCTTCTCAATCAAATCATTTAATGGAAGAAAGGCGCCCTGCGAGCCGTAAATCATCTGCTGCGCCGGCGATATGTTCAAGCCCATGATGACATCGGGATAATCCTCGCTGGCAAGAACGAGATTCAGCTTCTCCTGCATGCTCTGCTCCGGAACGACCTCCCATTCGATATGCACATTCGTTTTTTCTTCGTACCATTTGGTGAATTCATTCGTTTCGAAATTCTCGACCAGTGGATTTCCCCGCACCATTACCTTCAAGGTGGTTTTCTCTTGAACCAGCGGATAGGTTCCCGGTTCGGATAATGCGATAGGCTCGGTGCCGGCTTTCTGCTCCTCATCCGTGCCCTTCGGGCTCTGTGAACCCGTACAGCCTGCAAGAAGGATACTAAATGCGGTGAAAGCACTCATGATAACCCGTGTTCTTTTTCTCATTACGTCCCGCCCTCCTGAAATGATGGATGTATTATCCCTTTAACGAACCGATCATGACCCCTTTGACAAAAAACTTCTGCAAGAATGGATAAACAATCAACAGCGGCACTGAAGTGACCACGATCAGCGAATATTTCAGCAGCTCCCGCAGCCCTTGCCGGGCCGCAGCGGTTTTGGCGTCGCCGAGCATTTCGATATTGACCTCGTTCTGCACCAGAATATCGCGGAGCACCAGCTGCAGCGGGTACAAATCCGCGCTCTTCAAATAGATCATGGCGTTGAAATATTGGTTCCAGTGTCCAACGGCATAGAATAGGGCAATGACGGCCAGAATCGGACCCGAAAGCGGCAGCACGATGCGCCACAGAAACCGGAAATCCGTACAGCCGTCCAGCTGCGAAGCCTCCAGCAATTCCGGGGGGATTGTCGTCTGGAAGTAGGTCCGCATGATGATGACGTTCCACACCGATAGCGCCCCGGGAATCAGCATCGACCATACCGTGTCAATCATGCCGAGATCCTTCACCAGCAGGTAGGTCGGAATGAGCCCCCCATTGAACAGCATCGTGAACACGAACAGCAGCATGAACACGCTGCGGCCCCGAAAATCCTTGCGCGACAACGGGTATGCCGCCAAAACAGACAGAATGAGATTGATCGAGGTGCCTGCCAGCGTATAGAACAGCGTGTTCATGAAGCCTTTGGCGACCATCGTATTTTTGAACACCGCACGGTAACCCTCGAGCGTCGGGTCGACTGGCCACAGCCATACCTTTCCCGACAAAACCGCGCTGCTGGAACTGAATGAGGCGCTGACTACATAAATCAGCGGATATAACACAACGATTAGGAAAACGGATAATATGATGTAGTTGACCACCGTAAAAACGCGGTCCGAGCCGGATTCCTTCATGGCAGGTGATTGCATACATGTCCTCCCTTCCTTACCAAAGACTTTCCTGCTTCAGCTTTTTGGCCGTCTGATTCACGATCAGCAGCAGAACGAAACCGATAATCGCTTTAAACAACCCAATTGCCGTGGCATATGAGAAGTTCATCGCTTGAGATACCAATCCAACCTTGTACACGTACGTGTCGATGACCTCGGATGATCGCAAATTCAGCGCATTCTGCATTAACAGGATTTTCTCGAAGCCGGTCTCCAGCATTTGACCCGTATTCAAAATGAGCAGAATGATGGCGATGGGCATAATGCCCGGGAGGTCAATATGGCGCATCCGCTGCATCTTCGTGGCTCCATCCATGACAGCTGCTTCATGGAGAGCCGGATCAATGCCTGAAAGCGTTGCCAAAAAAATGATGCAGGAAAACCCGACATTCTGCCAAATATGGGACCACACATAGATCGACTGAAACCAGGAAGCCTCCGCCATGAAATGAAACGGACCTATGCCGATCCAGCCGAGCATCGTATTGATGAGTCCCGTTCTTGGATCCATAAACTGCAGCATCAAGCCCACCAGTACGACCAGAGAGATGAAATAAGGCGCGTATGTAACCATCTGGACGGTATTCTTGAATCGCCGGTTCCTTACATAATTCAGTCCAAGCGCAAGCATAATGGGAAACGGAAAACTGGCTATCAGCGTGTACAAGCTGATGGAGAATGTGTTCTTCAGCAGTCGCCAGAATTCATGCGATTGAAAGAAGCGTTCGAACTGGGCAAAGCCTACCCATGGACTTCCGTTGATTCCCTTCGTGACGTTGAACTCTTTAAACGCAATCTGCGCGCCGTACATCGGTACATACTTAAATATGATGATGTACAACAACGGGAGCAAAAAAAAAGCGTACAGTTGCCAGCTACGGATGATACTCTTCCAGCCACTCAGCAGTTACCACTCCAATCGTTAATGAATTCGTCCCAATCCGGTCCGTGATTGGAGTATATACAGCCGGATTGATCGGCGTAAATCTTCATGTTTCCGGTCGCTATTCAGAATTTTAGAATGGGCTGTTATTCACCAATCCGGCATTACGCATTTCTTTAGATTAAGCATGTTCTCCGGCCCGGTGAAGGCGTCTATACTCGGTAGCGCTAATGCCATTTACCCGTTTAAACGCCCGACTGAAGGTGTTGAGCGACAGATAACCACAAGCTGCAGCGATGTAACTTACCGGCTTGTCGCTCGCCGCCAACTCCCGCTTTGCCTCATCCATTCGGAGCTTCTCGAGATACTCCGAGAAATTCAAACCCGTCTGCTCCTTGAAGAAGTAAGATACGTAAGCTTCGGAGGTGCGGGTTTCCCGGGCGAGCGTGGATAAACTCAGATCGCTCTCTCCATAGTGGTTCTCGATATGGGTAAGCAGCCGGTTCGTTAAATGATCATTGTGGCTCTTCTTCCTCTCCTCGTTCTTCAGGCAGAGCCGAGTGAATGCGGTGTAGAGAATATTCATAGCTTCGGCAGGCGGCATGACCGGATTTAACGCTCGGATGACGGCGTCCATTTCCTCCGTTCTGCCGCTTCCATCATTTCCTGTCTGTTCGCAGCATTTCATCAAGGTACCGCTAAGCTCCTGGGCAAGGAGCTTCTCCACGGCCATCGGCAATTGCCGCTCCGATCTATTCTTCTCCTTGATCTGCAGCAGAAGCTGCTGCGTCTCATCCAGATTGCCTGCCTTCACAAGCTGTATCAGCCTCATCTCTTCATCGGCCGGGTAATAATAGGAGAAGGCCGGCATTTCCATTTCAGCATGATATAAGATGGGAATCTTCTCGCTCCATCCTGCGTGATGAAGCACAAACCTGGCCTCCCCGTAGGAACGGTACAGCTCAGCAACGCTGGACTGGCATTCTCCTACAGCCAGATACAAACCCGTATCTGAGATTCCGCTCAAATGCTCATAAATTACCTGTACATTCGCTCGCATCTGTGTCGTAAAATCCGCGTTGTCTGCTGCTGTTCCCGACAGGATCAGGACCAATTGGTTTTCACCAAAATCATGCAGCAACACCCTCTCCCCGCATAACGCTTGAATCCGGTCACGGATGTTGATTTTTACAATATCGAGTTCCATCAGCATCTCTTCCATAAACGGCTCCTGGTATCCCCGAATATGAAGAAGAGCTACCGCATGGTGAGATCCCCGAAGTTGGACTTGTGCGTGCTCCATGGCAGCATCTATCTCCTGCATCGATGTGAAGCTTCCTTTCAGAAGCCTGTCAACCACGACATTTCGCAGCATCGGAATCTGTTCTTCTAACCGTTCCTTCAGCGTATCATGGCTTTCAATCAGCTCGGATACGGAATGTCCAATATAGTCAACGGCGTTACGAGAGACAGCATACCTTACATCCCGACGCGAAGAGGGTAGAAGCTGGAGGATCTTAAGGAATGGCCTGCTGCTTCGATAAGCGAAATAGCCGGCCATGCCAAGCCCCAACAGAAGAGCCGTGATAAAAATCGTCAATGTCAGCTGTTTGATATAATTTACCTTTTGGAGCACCACGGATTTCGGTTGAGCGGATACATAGCTCCAGCCATTGTATTTGGACGTGGATTGCGTCACCAGCATTTCCTGACCGCTCCTTCGGATATGGGAGTAGCCCCCTTGTTTGGGAAGCGCTTTCAAAATGTCCGGTTCTTTCAAACCAATAGAACTGATAAGGTTGCCGTTCTGATCCGCGATGTAGGCAAAGCCCTCTTGTTCCGGATCGACTTTGCGAAGCATGTCCTGGATCTGCCTGTTGTTAATCAGAATCGTGACCACCCCGCTGCTGCTTTTATTCCCGAAGGATTGCATATAACTCACGACCGAGTAAGGTTTACCTTCATAAACAACCGAATGCCCCGGCGCATACGTTTTATAATGGTACTGCCCAAACAGAGCTTGCTTCCACTCGCTTAATGATTGACCTTCATAGCGCAGCAGCGAACGATAATACTGATCTGCCGTATACACCTTGCGGGGAGAGATGATCATACTGCTGTTCTTGTACGCGATGTAATAATCCACGATGAAATGATTAAACAATTTGTAGTTAAACAAACTCTTTTCTAAATCCCATAGACGGTACGGACCTGTCCCGGCAAATGGTTCTTTCTCGAATTGAAAGGATTGAATCTTCGATTCGCTCGACATCTGCCTTGCAATGTTTTCGATTTCGGCAAATCTCTGATCGAGCGCTTCCTGAATTTGCTGCAGTGCCGCGGAGGTGCTCCTCACCGTCTCGTTTTCAATCAGATTCGAGGTTTTCCCATATGCAAACCAACCAACCAATAGCGAGCCTACCAGAATGACGGCATATGGTATAAAAAATCGAAACAACAGCCCAGCCTTCTCCCCCGAAACGGATTTCACCGGCATATTCCCCCTTTCTTCCTTTCAGATATGATCCAATATAACAAAGAACTGTGCGCATAGTCAGTAGACCAAAAGGCACTGATTTCTCCCTCCAGAATCGTAACGCAAACAGACCTGCTGGTGCAGGTCTCTGATACGCCCATTCGGTTTAATCGTTATTTCATCGTTGCGTCATATCCCTATGCCCGGCACCTGAACAAAGGAAAAAGGGCATCCCGCCGCTGCTTTGATCACAGTGGCAGGATGCCCCTCTAGCTACTCCCCATGAACCCAAAATTCGATGATGCTGTTCCAGGTATTGAGCTCATTCCCTTGTCCGACATAACGAATGTATTTCGCCTGAACCGGCGTAAAGGCAAAGGTTTCGAATGCTGCCTGTTTCTTGCTGGAAACGCTGCTGAGCACCTTCTGGTAGTTGACTCCGTCGGTTGAAACTTCAAGATCAAAAGCATTCGTTCGCGTATGCCCGTTGTAGAACAGGATGCTGACTTGATCCACCAGCGTCGGCCGCTCCAGCTCCAGCTGCAAATATTGCCCTTTGCCATCCGCGGACCACCTGGAATCCGGATCGCGGTCCAGCGTGTGAATCGGCAGGTTGCCGTCGTCAGCGCTTGCAGTAACCTTGGATACAGCGGCCAAAGGCCCGTCCGGCTCCGCCATCGGTTCTTTGACTTCGAATCTTTCGCGTGCTTCAACGGTCACTCCCTGAAACACGCACCTTGCAATGATGTCGACAATGCCTGCTTTCGTTGCATGGAATGTATTCCCTTCCGTATATCCGATTGTCTCGTCGCTTGATGTATACGTTACAGGAATGTTCAAATCCGAGATTTGGACCACTTCACCGTTATCTAACGTTAGATAGGATGCCAGTTCCCCGCTCCGACCGGCACTGATTGCATTTCCGGCGACTCTCCACCCTGGAACGGTTTTATTCGGTGTAATCGAGATATTCTCCGGCAAGACCGGCGTCGCCGCTACATTAAAATTCACCTTTACTTTCCGGGTATGCCCGCGATACGTTATGATAATCTCGCCTGTGCCGTCAGCTCCGCGCGGCTGCCTAATGCTGATTTTAGCATCCTTGGAAAAAGGCGTTGCAGCGATGACCGGAGGCTCCGATGTTCCATATGGCAGCGTATGGGCATACTCCGTTCTTAAAAACTGCATGCCTGCTATAGGCTCGCCATCAATCAGCAGGGATTGCAAGCCCAGGTTGATCTGATCCATTCGGTTCTTTGTCTGGTCTTGATATAAGCTCTGTGGTGACAGTCGCGTTCCTTCACCGATTCCCTCCGCCATATCAAACGGCTGGGTATTCGCATCCGGAATGGAGCCGACAATATGGACGTTCACGCCGGTGACGCTGCCTTTCGTTCCGATCACGTAGCCGTTGCCGAATTGTTCCGATTCCACGATGACTCCGGGTTTGCTGCGATGTGCTGCCTGTCCGGTTGTATTCCAGAATACACTCTCCGTGGTAACGACACCGTGGCGGTTCGTCTCCGATGAACCGTAGTCTCGCGTAATCGCCGATATCGCATCGCCGTTAACGACCAGATTATCAATGAGATTCGCCATGCTGAGATACATGTGGAAATCGGTCAGCAGCGAAGGATTTTCGGAGTACGCACCCTGCAGCACATTCCCGTTCGCGGAGAAGTTGGCATACGTGAAGCTGTGTCTGGCTCCAACCGCTTTGCTGTTTTTGATGAGATTATCATTGCCGATGAATTGATATAAATAACCGTTCCCGTTCGCTCCCCGGTATTGCGGGTACTGCATCGTCACATTATCGACGGTGACATTTTTGGTTCGGTCCAGTATGATCCCTTTGGACAGAATATGATAGTCTTCATTGCCAGACGGCTTATAGGTGTTAACATTCCGGATCCAGCTGTTGGCCGCAGCCACGACATTAATTGCTTTGGCATTATCGCTTTCATATCCGGCCGTTCCGATGACCTTGAAATCATCCTCGCCAAGCCCCGGCTTGGAATTCTGAACGTTGGCCAACGAGAAATCCTCCAAACCGATTTCAGCGATCGGATCTTCCGTCTGGCTAATGGTGATATTGTCTCGAAGTTTCATCGGATACCGGGTTGGAATATCCAAGGTAAGCGTCTTGTTCTCAGGATCCACGGCAACGATTTGCCTGTAGAATAACGGCTCTACCTTACCAAGACGGGAAGACCATTTGTTCTGCATGCCGAGTTCGCTCAAGAAGCCCGGGGTCGTTTCGAATGTGATCACCACGTAATCGTTCACCGCGAACCCGCTGGTATCCTCAACGGGCAAGAGCGCGGTTGGATCGGTAAGGGATTTCCGAAGCTTCGTGGAAATCCCGGTTTTCTTCCAATCTCCGCTGCTGACCCGGATGATATCCTTATTCTTCATGTTTTCCTGCGCATTATAGATATGGGTCTTGTTCATGCCGTCGCCTTTCAGGACAACATGGCTTGCCGATATGTTCAAGGAATAATCCCTGCCGGGCTGTGGAGCGACTTGATAGGTGCCTTTTGGAAGATACACTACGCCTCCACCAAGTGCTGATGCGTCATCGATCGCTTTTTGAATAGCCGCCGTCGCATCGCTGCCGCCGGACGAATCCGCATGATACGGCGCTTTTGTCACATCGATCCGCTTATTCTTTTTCGTTCTCGGAATCTCTTCTTCCCCGCGCCGATAACCGGCATAGGAGAAATCGTGCAAAAATCTTCCCTGCTCATCACGATATCCCGGATACCAGTTCTTAGGATAGAGTCGGCTTCTGCCATCCTTGTTCAATGACATACCCTCACTTGCGCTCCCTTGCGATGGTTGTTGATCCTTCACCGATGCCTGAACCTCATTCGTTGCCGGTACGGATATTCCAACAGCTAAAGTCAGCGCCAACACTAGGAAGGGCCATTTTCTTTTCATTGCCTCATTCTCCTCCTTGATTACGATTTATTCGGATGTGAACGGTTACAACAAGCTGTGTTTTGCACCTCCCATCGCTGCTCGGCAAGATTCACGGCAAAGCCATGTCGGCATTTCACCTTGATTGTAGGGCATGAACGAATGGAGTCCTATGATCAAAAACTACATTTCGATGCCCATTTCCTCCACTGACGGACTTTACCTGACAGAAACGGCCTGATTATAGCGATCTAAAGCCTGCTGCTGGATCTGTAGGGCGCGATCGATTTGGAGCGACTTCATCTGCTCCACGTACATATCAAAGGACTCGACCGGTTCGGTGCCAAAAATAATCTTAAGCGACATCTCATCGACAACCTTGTTCACTTCCTGCATGATGACCGACATCTCCGTGTTTTCCTTCTCCGTTTTGGGCAGCGTTGGCAAGCTATGCAGCGCCGCATCCGTGCTGGACCATAATCGAACCGCCTCCTTCTGCTCCGGCAAATTATAGTACTGTTCCATGTACCGCGTATCTTGCACAAACGGGCCGAAGTAGCTGGCTCTGGTATACATTGCGAGAGCTTGGGCAGGTGCCAGCTTGTCAGGATTCTTCAGGATGGTGTCGGTATACGTGGGATAGCCGTCCTTCATCACATAACTGACTCCCTCGATGCCGAAATTAAACAGCAAATGACCCTCCGGCCCATAACCATAATCCAGCATGCGAGCCGCCTCCTCGACGTGCTGGCTGTTGCTGGAGATTGCGACTCCGCCGCTGGAGCCTATGGCTGGGGCGAGCTGGCCGAATTTCGGTCGGTCACCTTTATTCAGGACAGGATAAGGCGCCGCAACGAGCTCCGCCGATGGATCGTTTCCTTGCAGAATAGGCAGCCAGGTGCCGATGCCTGCGCCTGCATTCCAAATGCTTGCACCGCTGCGGCCGATGATCATGCTCATATCCTGCGTTTCGGAATCGACCGCAGCCCAATTTTTATCGATGAGGCCTTCGGCATACCAATCGCGGAACAACGTTAAAAATTCCTTGTATTCCGGCTCTTGGGCTCCGAATTTAATCTTGCCGTCCTCCTGGTAAAACCCCTTCTTAATGCCATAAGCTCCAATAAAGCCGCCGCCTTCGATGCCGAACAGCGGATTCGGTACGCCCAGGAAGGTCAGCGGTGCTTCAGCACCCTTCCGTTCCTTGAAAGCGGTCAAGACATTATGCCATTCGTCGATCGTCGTTGGCACTTCCAGTCCAAGCTCGTCCAGCCAATCCTTACGGATGATCGGACCTTGGTAGGTACGCAGCTTGTCGTCTCCTTGAATGAACGGAAAAGCGTAATAACTCCCGTTGGCCGTCCGGATCTGCATGTCGATATCCGGATGCTCGTTCAGGTACTGCTTCAGATGGGGCGCGTATTGATCGATAATGTCGTTCAGCCGCAAAATATAGCCGTCATTGATCGCTTTCTCCGGTCCGCCCGGATAGTTGATCCATTCGTATTCGATCATGTCCGGCAGCTCTCCGGAGGTAAGCAGGACATTGATCGCTTCCTTTGCTTGGTTGGTCGGCGGCTGGATGAATTGAAGCTTGACCCCTGTTCTGTGCTGCCACTCCTGAAAGAAAGGCACTTCGTAGAAGCTGGACTTGACGCTTGCGGCATTGCCGTTCAGCTCAGCCCAGTACGTTAAAGTCAGCTGTTCGTCCGAAGCAGGAGTGTGGGGCCCTTGCTGTTTAGAAGGAGACGATCGGTCACTGGTCTTAACGGCCGAATCGGTCCCAGGGTGTTCGCAAGCTGTCAACAGGCAGGTGAGCGCAATGAAGACAACCATCAACGCCATCCGCGTGCATTCGCTCTGCAGCTTCATACGCATGCCTACTCCCTTCATCAATAGATTTCTTTGTATTTGCCGGGCGTAATGCCCTCGTATTTCTTGAATACCCGAATAAAAGTCGCCGCATCGTTATAACCGACCAATCGGGATATTTCGTTGATCGATTCCTGCTTGTGCCGGATCATTTCTTTGGCTTGTTGGATTCGATATTTATGAATGCAGTCGAGCAGGCCTTCGCCTGTTTGATTCTTAAAGAGCTTGGACAAATAACTGCCCTTCAGTTCAAAATGCTCGCCGATCGCATTGACGTTCAAATTCGCATCATGATAATTGTGCTCAATGTATGACGTAACCTGCGCGACGAGATGGCGGATGGCGTCCTCCCGCTCTTGGGATACGTTGTTTACGCGCTTCTCGGCGGCGTAAGCGCAAACTTCCTCAAGCAGAGTCTGCAAGGCTGTCTGCATCTCCTGAATGGTATCACATGCTATGATGTCGTCCATTCGCTGCGAATAGTTGGCCAATGTGCTGTTCTCGCTGTCGCCCAGCTCATTCATGGCCTTGATCATCGTGCCGACGAGATTAAATATTAGACATCTTGCCAACGTGAGCGACATCATCGGCTTATCGAAATTTCGCTGCGTGATCTCTTGCATGTAGGCGCTGGCCTGACCGATGTCACCGGCCTTAATGAAGTTAATTAACTGCTGCTCCACCTGAAGCGGATAATCGTACCCGAACGAATCTTCTTCCAATGCATCGCTTCGGACTTCTTCATAGGTAATGATGCCTTTCTTGCCGAGCACCATTTTATATTCCATCGCGTCGACGGCTTCTTGATAGGCCTCTGCAATACCGATCCACGACGAATGTATTCCGCTGATGGAGACCGTCAACTCCATGTCATACCGGTCCAGAAAGCGCTGGGCTTCCGCCGCAATGGTATGCAAATCGTGATGCTTGTCGGAAGAATCCGCTTTCAAATTCACGAGGCAAACCATCATATCGTCTACTTCGGCTACGTACCCCGCATGGCCCTGCTGAAGGGATAACTCCTCCACAACGTTGGAGATGATGAGGTGGATCAATTTGTTTCTTTCATTAATATCAATGCCCGGCAGCTTCGCATACAGATTCTCCTCGTTTTCGATCACGAACAGAATGACGGCGAATTCACTGGAATAAAGCGGCATTTGGAAGGAGCGGAAGGCTTCTTCGTAAGGAACCAGCGTGTCCTGCTTTCCTTTTAACAGCCGGTTGATCATATTGGACCGAAGCACATGCTGATGCTTCTGCAGCTGCTGGGCAATTTCGTTCTTCTCCGATCTCGTGTTCATGATGACCTTCTGAATAAACCGAAGCTCGTTGCGTTCAGCGGGCAAGCTCTGCGTGCCTTTGTCCTTCAACGATTCCACGAGCTGCTGGATCGGCGAGTAATTCCGACGCATGAAGAACCAGGTCAGCACGCCGGCGCCGATCAGGCTTACCAATATGCTGATATAGGTGAAATTCCGGACATAGACGGCTTTTTCCCAATACAATCCGCTGGGGATGATTAAGGCATACTTCAAATCCGACACCGAGGAGTCCATGTAGAACAGCTCCGATTCGCCGGCCCTCGATTGATCCAGCATAACCCGGCTTCCGTCCATGAAGGGCTTCAGCTCCTCCGATCCTGGTCGATTGCTCATTAGAATCTCGTTGTGCTGATTCAGGATCATCAGCGTCCCGCCGCTAAAACCCGATATGCTCTCGATCGCTTCCTGAAACCTGCCGGTATCCGCCATAACCACGACCGTACCGGTCTCCTGTCCATTCAGATCGTTCGGCAGTTGAGTAACGTAAGCGATGGATGATTCGGCCGGAGCCGCATTCAGATGCGGCAGAAGCATGAATTGATTCGTACCCGCGCCTAGGATCCGTTCCCTCCATGCGTCATAAGCTAGCGCTCCCGTATTATGTATCGTATGGAATGCCGTTTTCATATCCCGGATATTGCCGGAACGTAGAACGGAGTTGTCTTTTTTCCACACCACATAGAATTCGTCGATGGATGCGTAAGACGTTTTATATAAGCGGAACTCCTTGACCAATTGGTAAGCGGTATAGGGCGCTTCCTTAGCCGGTTGATTGGAATACATCAGCGTTTGGAGTGTCGGGCTCCACGTCATCTCCATGTTGAGCCGCTTCATGAGATCGATCTGCGTATCGATGGTGTAGCGCATCTGCTTCAGCAAGGAATCGTTTGCCCGGTGAATTTCGCTCTTCAGCGTATCGTTTGCCTGCGCGTAAATGACCAGGCTGATCAGAATCGGCACAAACAGAACGGCACTGTACGATACGAGCCAGGTCACGATAATGCTCTCCCGTTTCTGCCATAAATATTGAATGTTCAGCAATAGCTCATCACCCATATCCTCGTAAATTGTCTATGTGTAGATCAGGAGTTTATTATACGGCAAGAGCTTGCATTGGCATATAGATAAAAAGTTCAATTCGATTGACAAAAAGACGATCCGATAATTCGATGCGCCCACAGCCACAGCACAAATAGCCCGGATAGACAGCTTTCGTCTATCGGGCTTCCTATGCTCAGCAGCAGGAATCATTCCATCCCGGCACCATTTCATTATTAGAAAATACGATGCTGCCAGCCGTTTATTTTCGCTATGGCCTCCACGTAAAAATAGTCTCCGTAAATGAGGGACACGTTCACGTTTTGCCCTGCCGGTTTGTGGCCGGTGCCTTCGAGTAGAATGCCTTCATGCTCTGGTTCGTTCCAGGTTCCGTAATGTTCGTGCAGCGACGATAAGATGCGTCTTGCGGCCGCGCTATACCCCCCGCCTTCCGGTTCATGCAGCGCGTCGGCAAGTTCCAGCAGCCCCGAGGCGGCGATTGAACCAGCCGAACTGTCCCGAGGAATGTCCTCTGCTCCTTCTCGCTCTGCCCGAAAATCCCAAGAAGGCACATGATGGTCGGGCAGGCTGGCAATGAAGAAGTTGGCTACGCGCTGCGCGGCTCCCAGATATGCCGGGTTTCCCGTATATCTATACGTATTCGTTAAACCGTATAGGGCCCATGCCGCCCCCCGACTCCAAGCGGAATCCGGCGCTGCTCCCTGTCCGCCCATAGCTTCTGCCCGTTCACCGGTCACCGGGTCAAACCGGATGATATGATGGACGGATCCGTCTTCCCTTATGAACTGTTTCATCACCATGTCTGCATGGGCTCTTGCGATATGGGCGAATCGGGGATCGCCGCTTTCCTCCGATGCCCAGAACAGCAAGGACAGGTTCATCATGGTATCGATGATCGACCAGCCGTGCTTATCACCATTCCACGCCCGAATGAAGCTGCCTTGGGCATTGAACCGGCCCGCTAGAAAATTGGCTGCGAACAAAGCGCGCCGGGCTGCATCCGCATCTCCCGTCAGCTTGTATTTGATTGCTGCGGTCGGCAGGAATTGAAAGCCTACATCATGGTCGAAATAGTGATTCTCAAGGAATCGCTCCGACAGTCGTTCATCCCAATCCCAAGCTGCATTCTTGTATCTCTCATCACCGGTCATATCATAGACGATCCATAGAATTCCCGGCCAAAAGCCCGATGTCCACCAATCGAGCCTCATGTCGTCATACCTACCGTCCGCGCCGGCAACGTGCGGAGATTTGTCCCCGATTGCCTCCAGCATCCGATCCGTTTTGCTCTTGATTTGGTTCCAAACCTCTTGCTTGTTCTCAATCATGCTGTTCATTAAAGCCAGACCTCCTTACCCTTTATGCGATTGCTATGATTCATGGGATTAACCTTTCAACGATCCAACCATGACGCCTTTAACGAAATAACGCTGCAAGAATGGATAAATGCACAGGATCGGTATCGTAGCCACCATAATGGTTGCATACTTAATGGTTTCTCCAATCTGGAACCGATCCCCCGCCGATGCGCCGGCCGACATGCTCTCCGTGGAATTGGCAATCAGGATTTCGCGCAGCACCAATTGCAGCGGAAACAACTCGCGGCTCTTGATAAACACCGACGCGTAGAACCAGCCATTCCACTTATCTACCGCATAATACAGAATCATTACAGCAATGACAGGCATGGATAACGGAATAATGATCCGGAACAGAATCGTGAAGTGATTGGCTCCGTCAATCTTGGCCGACTCCTCCAAGCTGTCCGGGATGCCCATAAAGGACGTTCGCATGATGATCAGATTGAACGTGCTGATGGCGAATGGCAGAATCGTTGACCACAAGGAATCCAGCAGGCCGACTCCTTTTACGATTAAATACAACGGAATCAGCCCGCCGCCGAAAAACATCGTGAATACGATAAAGAACATGAACACTTTGTTCCACATCACGTTTTTGCGGGACAGCACATATGCTCCCAGCGCCGTCATGAAGAGGTTGACGATCACGCCGAACACCACAATGAATAACGTGTTCCGAAAGCCGATGCCGATACCGGGATTCGCAAGGACGCTCTTGTAGGCATCCAGACTGAAGCCGACCGGCTTCCATAACAAACCCTTGTTGGCCAACAGCTGCGACGAATCGCTGAATGACGCAAACAATACGTAGAGCAGCGGATACAACGTGGCAATGACGAGCAGTACCAGAAATGTATAATTAATGACATTAAATATCCGGTCAAACCAACCGCTTTCCTTCTTCAAAAATACCACCTCACCATAAGCTGTTTTGACTCACCCTGCGGCTGATGTAATTCGCCGAAATCAGGAGCACCAGATTGATAACGGAGTTGAACAAACCGACCGCGGAGCTGTAACTCCAACCGAATTCCAGCAATCCCTTCCGGTACACGAAGGAAGAGATGACATCGGCCGTTTCGTACGTGACCGGATTATAGAGGAGAATGATTTTCTCAAACCCGACGTTCAGCATATTGCCCATGCGCAGAATGAACATGATGGTAATGACGGGCAACAGCCCCGGAAGCGTAATGTAAAACATCTGCTTGATACGGCTCGCTCCATCCATGCGAGCGGCTTCATACTGCTCCAAGTCGATGCTCATCAACGCGGCGATATAGATGATGGATTCCCAACCGATTCGCTGCCATATTTCGGACAGGACGTAGATGGGCCTGAACAGCTCCGGCTTTTGCAGCATGGCTTGACCGTCATATCCCAGCAACATGAACAGTCGGTTGATTAATCCGTCGGCGTTCGTGAAGTCCGTAATAATGCCGCAGATTACGACCAGTGATATGAAATAAGGCATATAGGTTATCGTCTGGACGACCCGTTTGAACTTCTTCTTGCGCACTTCATTGATCAACAGCGCCAGAATGATCGGTGCCGGAAATTCAAAGATCAGCGTATACAAGCTGATGAGAATGGTGTTCTTTAAAACGCGTAGGAAATAATAGCTGTTGAAGAATTCCTCAAAGTGCTTGAGTCCGACCCAATCGCTTTCCAGAATGCCCTTCATCGGAGAATAGTCTTTGAAGGCAATGATCGCGCCGTACATCGGACCGTAATGGAAAATAAGGTAATAGCCGATGACGGGAATCATCATGATGTACAAATACTTGTTCATCACGAAGTCCCGGATGAACCGGCTCTTGAAGGACAGACGATCGTTCATGATGTAGGGTTTCACCTCGTTTCAAATGGGGAGGGCAGGAGCGCCCTCCCCTTGTATTGTTTACCGGTTGTTGTAACGCTCCAGCGCTGCGGCCTGAATCTCGATGGCACGATCGAGATTCAGCGACTTCATTTTGGCCACATAGCCTTCGAATTCATCCACCGATTCGTTCCCCAGAATGATCTTGATGGTCATCTCATCCACAAGCGTGTTGATGTCGTTCATAATCGTTGCGTATTCAGAACTCTCTTCCGGCGTTGGTGTAATCGGAGGCAGGCTGTATTTGGCTGCATCCGTATTCTTCCACACTTCAATCGCGTCCCGCTGGGTTTGCAAGGCAAAGAACTGCTCCGCGTAACGCTTGTCCTGGACGAACGGTCCGTTATAGCTGCTGCGGGCATACAGCGATATCGCCTGCGCCGGAGCCAGTTTATCCGGGTTCTTCATTAACAGATCCGTGAATTTCGGATAGTCGCCTTCCAGATTGTAGCTGACGCCCTCCTCACCGAAGTTGAAGAACATATGCCCTTCCTCACTGTAGCCGTAATCCAGCATGCGAACGGCAAGCTCCGGATCCTCCGCCGCAGTCGTGATGGCGACCGTCCCCTCCGAGGCATAGCCTTGGTTGCGTTGGCCGAATTTCGGCACGTCGCCCTTATTCAGCACCGGGTACGGGGCTGCTACTAGGACCGCATCCGGATCGTTTGCCTCTACCAGCGGCTGCCACTTCCCGATACCTCCCCCGGCGTTCCCGACGGTAGCCCCGGTAGCGCCGGACGCCATGTTTCCATCAACGGCTTTGGTATCAGCTGTTGCGATGTTTTTATCAATGAGTCCTTCCTTGTACCAATCCTGGAACAGTTTCAAATACTCTTTGAACCCGGCCTCCGAAGGGCCGAATTTGATCTGCCCGTCTTCCTGGTAGAAACCGCGATTCACGCCGAACGCTCCAATAAAAGCGCCATTCCCGGAATCGTTGAAAAATCTTGGCTTGCTCACTACCGAGAACGGAGCGGCTGCCCCTTTCTTCTCTTTGAACGCCCGTAAGGTTGTCGTCCACTCATCTATCGTTTCCGGAACCGGAAGTCCCAGCTCGTCAAGCCAATCCTTACGGATGATCGGTCCCTGGAAGACGCGAAGGTACTCATCCCCGCGGATGAACGGGAATACATAGTAGCTGCCGCTGTCGGTTTTGACCATTTTGTCGATATCCGGATTCTCCTCCAGGTACTTTTTCAAGTTGGGCGCATATTGGTCGATCAAATCGTTCAGCTTGAGGATGTAACCGTCATTAATTGCTTTTTCCGGCCCCCCCGGAAAGTCTCCTATGAAGTTGTACTCAATCATGTCCGGCAAATCCCCGGAAGCGAGCATGACGTTCAGGGATTCCCGGACCTGACCCGTAGGCGGAGCTGTGAATTCCAGCGGAACCCCGGTTTTCTCCTGCCATTTTTGAAAAAACGGAATTTCGCTGTGCGAATTTTTGACTCCGATCAGATTGCCGTTAATCTCGCCCCAATACGTAAGCTTCTTATCTGTTTGGATCGGATAAGTCGTTGCTCCCGCTTCGGTTGTACTGCTGGGGTCCGTACCTCCCTCCCCCGTATTCGTTTCGCCCGTTTTGCCTCCTCCTGACGAACAAGCCATGAGTATCGTGCCTAATAACAAGATGATCAAACTCGTGGACAGTGCTTTTCTTCTCATTGACCTAACCCTCCAACGTTTCGAATGTTTGTGTCTATCCCAGATTAATGGAGGGTCCGCCGGGGCGATATTCGCAAAACATACAACGGCATGTTGATTTCATCTTAAGCAAATGACGATTTATACAATTCGATTGGCATATTGCAAAAAGTCTTGAGCTAAAAAACTCAATGATTCATTAACAGGAGACATGAAGGAACTGGAGACTGGCGTCATTTCAACCGTAAATTGGTTATCCTTTTCGCCATCCCTTATACTGGATATGAAACTATCATTTTCGAGAGGAGACCATACCGATGAATGTGAACGAATCTCTGAAAAATGCGTTGTTTACCCAAGAATTTACCCATAACCCTTATCCTGTGTACGAGAAATTGAGGCAAAGCGATCCCATACTGAATCTGCAATTTCCGGATGGACGTTTCGGATGGCTGATCAGCAGTTACGCTGAAGCCGTTGAAGCACTGAAGGATGGCCGGTTCAGCAAAGACATCGCGAAAGCAATGGGTGGGGAACAGGCCAGCGTGTTCAGCACCAACATGCTGTTCTCCGATCCGCCGGATCACAAACGGCTTCGAGGATTGGTCCAGAAAGGCTTCACGCCGCAGAGGATCTCGGATATGCGAAGCCATATTCAAGAGATCGCGGACGGCCTGCTGGATGCTGTCTCCTCCAAAGACACCATGAATCTCATTGACGAGTACGCGTTCAAACTTCCCATTATTGTAATAAGTGAAATCCTTGGCGTTCCTACCGAGGATCAGGACAAGTTCCGGGTATGGTCCAATTCCATCATCGGCGCTTCCAACCAGGAAATGAACGAGCAAGTAAGTCAGCATATGAACGAGTTTATCGCTTATTTGAAGGACTGGTTTGCCAAGGTTCGCAAAAATCCCGGCGATGATATGATTAGTCAATTGGTCATTGCCGAGAATCAAGGTGAGCGCTTATCGGAACAAGAGCTGTATGGCGTCGTTACCTTAATGATTATTGCCATCCATGAAACAACGGTGAACCTCATCGGAAATGGCGTGCTTGCGCTACTGGAGCATCCGGAGCAGCGCCGGCTTCTGCAGGCGCAGCCCGAACTCATTCATGGCGCTATTGAAGAAATGCTGCGCTACAACGGCCCCGTTGAATTCAGCACCTCCCGCTGGGCGGCGGAGGATATGGATTTTCATGGCGTTCACATGAAGAAAGGCGACTTGGTTGTCATTGCTTTGAATTCCGCAAATCGGGATGCCTCCCAATTTGCCGACCCGGATATCTTTGATATCACCCGGGAGAAGAGTCAGCATTTAGCCTTTGGCAAAGGGATTCATCTCTGTCTGGGAGCCCCCCTCGCCAGACTGGAGGGTGAAATCGCAATCAACACGCTGCTCCGCCGCTACCCCCATTTTGAGCTTCAACGGGACATCGATGAGCTTGAATGGAGACCAGGTATGATTGTCCGCGGTGTAAAGGAGATTCCGATATCGCTTCATGGCTAATGCTCAACATGATGAATTTTGCTGCTACCATGAAAAAGGCGAATCCCGTTAGGGATTCGCCTTTTGACTATGTTATTTATTAAGACAAACAAAGTGTATTGAATAGGGCCTTTTAGAACATAAGTCTACCGGACAGCTTCGTCAAAGGTGCGTTCAATGAGGTCCGCTTCAGCTGAAACCGCGAATAAAAGGAATCTGTCCTTGGCTTTTAATACATGGTTTTTTACCAATTTATATTCATCCGGACGATAGTCCCTGAATTTTGCCTCCTGTTCTTTGATTCTTTCGTTTAGTTTGGCTATGGCAGCGTCCGCATCCGCCGCATCGCTGAATTGCATGACTGTCCATTCCTCTGCTTTCACATTCGACGAGGACGTATACAGTACAAAATCTTCAACTTGTTCGGCAGGGATACGGTATAACTTCTGGAGTTTTGCCAGATCCCCTTCCTTCATATGATCGAACGCTATTGTTTCCTGAATGCGCCGACCGACTTCGGTCGCAGACCAATTCCCGGTTCTGTCATTCATGTTTGAGCATCCGGTAAATATGCCGGCCATGGATAACATGATGCAGCAGCAGATGATGAACCATGGCATACGGCCTAGTTTAAGCAATTCAACCATATTTCTCACCTTCTCTATTTTCTTATTCTGCCAGTTTCTTAACGAACGGATCTTCAAAAAAAGTTACAGCATTATACAGCAGCAGCATGTCCTGAATTCGGTGCCGTTTCACCAATGATGTCAGCTCTTCATCATAATATCTAAGGTCTACGACATAGATTTCGCCATAGTGAGGTGTTAGAAACGGAATCATGCTGTTGGCATAGGAATCTTTGACCACAAGCAGCTTCTTGTTTACCTGATGCTCGGTCGTTATTTTGATTAAAGAATGATTTCCGCCGAGAAAAAGCGCGTATTTGTCTTTCTTATTGAGATGACTCAGCTCATAAAAAGATTCTGCGGTTGTATGTTCATCAACATACTCGATGCGGTACTTCTCCTCTTTCTTCAGTTCATAAATTTCGATCGAGTCCGGACTGGAATGTCTATAGCCGCTCTTCGAATACAGAGAACCGTAGAAATCCTCCGTCACCGTTCGCACGTTGAAATCCGCTTTTTGTTTTGGCGTCCATCCCATCGCTTGGCTTAACTCCTGGTAGGCATAAAATGCACCTTTAGTTGTCCAATGATGATCGGTTCGATAATAAATGTATTCTTCCTGTTTAGCGAAGAGTGCCGGATACACATCAATCATCGTGATTGCAGGTGAAATCCTTGTGCTTAATTGGTCTATATGCGCTAACTCATCGTCATTATCGACAAAGTCCGGCAATTGATTGGAAAGCACGCTCACAGCGGTGGGTATAAGCATGGCATATTTACGAAGTTGAGGCGTATCCTCTGCAAACGCAAGAAGGGCAGCCGCCTTCTCTTCAAGCTCTTCGTTCGTTGGGGGATTAAATTTTTGGATCAGGTAGCCCTGTTTACCCAAATAGATCCCGTTGCTCTCCTTCTTGCCAATCCCCCGTTCAATCCCGGACTTCCATTCAATCCATCTATCCCGCAGAACAAATTGGTCAGAAACATATCGCTCATATTGAGATGTGAAATGGCCTGTCATCATATGCTGGAACGTTAAGGTTGGCCGCTGCTCCAGCACCCGATTCTCCGACTCCGAGAAAGATCTTACCGGTGACCACATTTGCAGAGCCAGGATTGCTCCCAGAAATAACATAAAGGCGATAGCCATTATGCCGTAATAGAATGGGTCATGCTTACTCAGAAAGATCACCTCCCTTCAAAACCGGAAGTACAGGAAGGGGTTATAGGTTTCATTGACTAAGAAGGCGGTCGACATGAAGAACATCACAATATAAAGGCCGCATACAACGATGGCCCCTCCCATCCCCGACTTTTGCCTGAATAATAATAAAGCCTTCTTGGGATACGGTGTTGCGCACAGGGACAAAACAAGCAACATTACAACATTCGTAGACAGATCATACAGGGTGTCGGCATTGTAGAACCCTTGTCCTCCAAAACCGAACATCACGCCCCAATATGCAGCCGCTGCTGATATTTGCTCAAACTCAAACAGTACCCATCCGATAATCACGGCGAAAAGTGTATATATATGACCAATGAAGCTTGGCAGCCTGCTGAGCCATCCGAGAACGAACCATTTCTCCATCCAGATCAAGAAGCCGAAATATAACCCCCACAAGATGAAGTTCCAGCTCGCTCCATGCCAAAAGCCGGTTAAAAACCAGACAAACAGTAAGTTTCGAGTCTGATTCCGTATACCAGCCCGATTACCGCCAAGCGGAATATAAACATATTCCCGGAACCAGGTGCCCAGGGAAATATGCCACCTCCGCCAAAATTCCGTAATGCTCACAGACATGTAGGGATAATTGAAGTTTTTCAGAAAATCGAAGCCTAGCATTTTACCAAGTCCGCGCGCCATATCGGAATATCCGCTAAAATCGAAATATATTTGGAAGGTGAATGCGATAATGCCGAGCCAGGCGGAAGCGATCGTCAACTCTCCTGCAGGCACAGCCTTCACGCTGGTCCAAAGTAGTCCGATATTATTGGCAAGCAGCACCTTTTTGGCCAGCCCTCTAAGGAAGAGCTCCGCCCCTTCGCCGAAGCGGGCCAGTGTTACCGTACGACAGGCTAGTTGCTTGGCAATATCACCATATTTAACGATAGGACCCGCTACAAGCTGAGGAAACATCGTGACGTAAGCACCGAAGGATATAAGGTTTTTCTGCACAGGTACTTTGTCACGATAGATATCGATCACATAAGACATCGTTTGAAACGTGTAGAAAGAGATTCCTATCGGAAGCGGAAGCTCTGAAGCCTCGAGCTGGAAACCAAACAGCAGGTTCAGGTTGTCGACCAGGAATCCAATATATTTAAAGAAACCAAGAACGCCTAGGTTTACGAAAATAGAGCCGATAAAAATCGTGCGGGCTAATCCTTTTCGTCCCCTGAAGTGATGAATGAGCAGCCCATTCGCATAATCGAAGACGGTGGAAAAGACCATGATCCCGATATACAATGGCTCACCCCAGGCGTAAAACACCAAGCTCGCAAGAAGCAGGACGGCATTACGAATTCGGCGTGGAGCCATATAATAGAGGACAAGGGTAACCGGCAGAAAGACGAACAGGAAGGTTAGACTGCTAAAGACCAAATCCCCTCACCTCCCGGACAACCAGCAATACATGCCGCCATTAAGTTAACTGATCCTTGAGAAAATCCAGCAAAAGCGTATAGAATTGAGCTTTAAAATGGATCCCGTCCGTATCGTGCAGTCCCTGCGTGTTATTGAATATCGGAGACAGATCGACGAATCCTACCTGTTCGCTAAGAGCAAGCTCTTGCAGTTCTTGATTGTAATCCCCAATTTGTTTATAACGAGGCTCCTTCTTCTCCGCCTCCGGCGTAACCGGGGTTACGGACAGCAGGGTAATCGAGGCATTAGGAAGTTCATCCTTGATGCTGCGGATTAATTTCGCATAATGGGACAACGAATAGGGTATGGGCTCATCCGTCGGCCATAGAATGTCATCCGACCCCAATTGAATAAACACCCGCTTCGGATTTCTGCTTGCGATGTCTTTGACATCCTTCATGGCCATCGAGATTTCGGCTGTTTTCCCGGCACCCGCTATGACATTGGCTTCATCCAATACATCATGAAACGAGAGTCCTTCCGTTATAGAATCTCCAAGAAATACACTGTCTTGGAAGATGGATTGATAGGATTCCTCCTCCATCACTTGTTTTTGATTGCCGCAAGCCATCAACGTTAGGCTGATTATTCCCGTAACTAGAATGGCCATCATCATCTTTCGCATTGCAATACTCCTCTCAGGTTGTGTAAATCTTCTACACGTCAGAGTTTAATGCGGCTCGATAAAGATTAAATGCAGATTATATTGATATCGTTTAAAAATGGGTGCGCGACATCGACTTCATGATGGACGGTCACAGGTATGGCATGAACATCAAAAAACACAGAACCGAAGTTCTGCGCCCTTTACGTGAACATTATGTTTTAAATGCATTTCATGTGAAAAACACGCCATCGCGGCATCAACCTGTAGTTAATTAAAAAGGGTTAAAATAACGATACCCAGCTTCCTCGAATGTTTCCTCAAGGGCATCCCTCAAATTTATATCCCGAACGAACGACGGTTACGATATGAACAGCGCTGGAACCTAATTTCGTGCGCAGATTTCGAATATGACTATTAATCGTCCGTTCATCCCCGATATAATCATAACCCCAGATTCTAGTTATCAATTGCTCTCTCGTAATAATAACGCCTGTATTCTTCATTAAATACGCAAGTATCTCAAATTCCGTATAGGTTAAATGAATGTTTACCCCTTGTGCCGTAACCGTACGGGAAGGAAAATCCACCTTGATTCCGCCGCTTGTCAGCGTATTTCCTTGATTTCCTTGATTTTGCTTACGCTCCAATAGCCGTTTTACCCTTGCCAACAATATGGGAGGGCTGTATGGCTTGGTTACATAATCATCCGCTCCTAACTCAAAACCGAGTAATGTATCGTCTTCATCGACACGGGCGGTCAGCATAATGATCGGGACGTTCGATATTTTGCGAATACGCTGACAGACGGACCAGCCGTCCAGTTCAGGCAGCATGATATCGAGAATAATCAAATTTACTTCATGCTCTTCAAATAATGTCATTGCTCTTTTCCCGTCAACAGCTTCCAGAACTTCAAACCCTTCATGAAGCAAATAGTCTTTCATGACTTCTCTTAGAATGTGTTCATCTTCAACGATAAGAATTGTTTTCTGCACCGTTCGATCTCCCGTTCATAAAATAGATGATTCTGATCTTAATAGAATACCATGAGCAGATGCAGATAAGATGCAGATATCTCATGAGTAATCTCTAAGAACACCCTATATGGTTACATATTAATTATTATGTAAACTAAATCTCATAATTGACATTTCTCCTTTAGTTCAAATGCAGGAGTGAATAATAGTTAATTCCACCCTTTTTATCCAAACGGCATCACTGTATTCTAATTAAAAGCCATTTTCAAGGAGGACTTATGTAATGAGACGTATTGGTATCATCGGCTGCGGTACCGCCGGAATCCAGCTTGCCTATTCTCTGAAAAATGATTTTGATGTCACGTTGCATCATTATGAAGAGCCGCAGAACATCCTTGATGGGAGAATTCGATCCACACAGGTTCATTTTCATCCCACACTGGAACGCGAACGGCGTTTTAGCATGCCTGACGAGGATAACGCGCCTCACATCCGCACGATTCACTTTCAGTTAGGTCAACAAAAACTGTTCACGGGCAATCTTTCCGGAATCGCAGCATCCATGGACCAGCGCTTACGCTTCGCCGAATCGATGAATGATTTAGCTGCTCAGGGCGTGAAGTTAATTCACGGGCGTTTGAAGCCGGAAGATCTTCTGGACCTGATTCCATCCTACAATCTCATCATCGACGCAACGGGAAAGACCGGGCCGCTGGCACCATTTCCTGTAGAAACGGGACTCACTCCTTACCAAGCGCCTCAACGGAAATGCATTGTTGGTTATTTTACCGGAGTACGACCCGTGGAGCCTGAGGGTATTTCCATTACGGTTCTTCCGGGGAACGGTGAAATGTTCGAGATTCCCGCTATGACCGATTCAGGGCGTGCCACCATCTTATTCATTGAAGCTGTGCCTGAAGGTATGTTGGATGTTTTTAAAGGGATTAAGAACACTTCCGAATTTGTAGCACGTATGGCGAATGTAATTGAAGAGCACTTTCATCCTATATATGAACGAATCGAATTGGATCAATTTGCACTCATCGATGAGAACGCCTTTCTACAAACCGCGATTACGCCTGTCATTCACAGGCCATATGCAATAATGGACGGAACGCTGATACTTGGGTGCGGTGATAGCGTCTTTCTCAGTGACCCGATAACAGGCCAAGGCTGTAATACCGCTTCTTATGCCGCTGAACAGTTATATGAAACCCTCATAACACATAAGGAATCGACTTGGGATGAAGCTGTTGGTATAGACTACTGGAACCGTACCAAGCAATATATTACTGCTGTTACGGAATGGACCAACGCGATGACGGAGCCGCTTCCTGAGCCTATCGCTGGACTGCTGATGCAAGCTGCCTCCGATCAAATGACGGCGGACGGAATTGCCGCCTGGTTCGAAAATCCCATCAAAGCTTATGAAGCATTTCATAAACATCCAATAAACCAACCGTTTCCCCGTTAATCGGGGAAACGGTTGGTACTGTTCATGGGACACAGCCGTGTCAAGCAGCCGAACTGACGTTCATTGTGGATGACAGCCTATCTGCATCCTCCTTTTTAACTTTACCCCGCCTCAGAAACACCGTAACGTTCATGGAATCGCCGCAATCGAGGAGGTTCCCACCCGTTTGCACTTCCGGCAAATTTCATGAAGAATTGGCATAAGTACCCATCTAATCGAGGTGACATCGATAAGAACATACCGCTCTACCTCTTCTGGTTATTGATATGGTAAAAATGGGTAAACTTAGATAGTAGCACCCTTTTAAACCGATACACCTCGAATTTTTATAAACTGGAAGAGGATGAACCGAATGAAATCAACAACAGCCAAAGGAAACCAATTACAGCGCATAAGATACTCCGCGCGTAATGTATGGGCCGGAATCTTATTCGGATTAGGTCTGGTCGGCTTTATCGATGAGGTTGTGTTCCACCAGCTGCTGCACTGGCATCATTTCTACGATAAGTCTACAACCGAGATTGGACTTGTATCTGATGGATTATTTCATGCGTTCAGCTGGTTTGCTACCATCGGGTCCTCATTCATGCTTGCCGATCTGCATCGCCGGAATGCATTCTGGCTTAAACGGTGGATTGGAGGCATTCTGTTTGGAGGCGGCGCCTTCCAGCTGTATGACGGCATCATTCAGCATAAATGGATGCGGCTGCACCAGATTCGGTATAACGTCGATATCCGTCCCTACGATTGGGTCTGGAACCTGATTGCAGCGGCCATGATCATAGTTGGTATGATACTCATCGTGCGAACTCAAAATCGTGACCGTTCCAGGGAGGCCTGATCCTATGATGAGTAACCATTCGCTTGATCATGGGGCTGGAATGTCCGTGGCCTCTGCTTCATGGACCTTCTGGGAATGGATCATGGGTGGCTTAATCTTTGCGTTTCTCATTCTTCTATATATCATTGCTGCTGCGGTCTCCAATCGCAACTACCGAATGTGGCCGATCCATCGTTATGTTTGCTGGGTTGCGGGTATGCTTTGCATGGTTTTGCCGCTGATCGGTCCGCTAGCGCGACTCGCCCCTGCGAACTTCACGATCCATATGCTCGGACATCTGCTGCTCGGTATGCTGGGACCGCTGCTGATTGCATTCTCCGCGCCGATGACGCTGCTGCTCAGGTCTACACCCGTTCCAATCGCCAGACAAATCACTCGTTTGCTGAAGAGCAAACCGGCCCAAATCATTGTTCATCCGGCGGTAGCGACCTTGTTGAATATCGGTGGATTATGGATCCTGTACACAACCGGCTTATTCATGGCCATGCATAATAACCTTTTGCTGCATATCGTCGTGCATGTTCATGTTTTTGCAGCCGGGTATTTATTTACAGTATCATTGATTTACGTGGATGTGGCTCCGCACCGTCGCAGCTTTCAGGCTCGTGCGATCATCCTGATGATCGCCATTGCCGGACATGGAATACTCTCCAAATACCTATATGCCCATCCACCCGATGGCGTATCTTCGGAACAGGCCCAGCTCGGCGGAATGCTGATGTATTACGGTGGCGACGCGGTTGATCTTATTCTAGTGTTTTGGTTGTGTATGCAATGGTATAGGTCAGCGAGCCCGCGACCTGCTGCATCCATCCAACCCTTGGATTAATCACCATTAACCGGATTGTGCTTGTTGTCACTCGTCTCCTCCGGCAGCATGTTGGAGATGCTCGGTACGTTACGTGGCTTATATTCAATGAGTTCAGAAGAGTATATCGCAACGGTCATTCTTCCCCCATTACCGAATGCCCGGATGAGGATAGGCTGATTATAGGCGTTCTCAAAAACAAAATCAGGTCCTCCCCAGCTCACCGTAGCATCGCGCCCGGGCAGCACATACGGGACGTTCCGGCTGTGAGAGTAGCGCTTTACAATCTGTAAGCCTGCACGGTCAATGGCATTATACAGTGTGGAGGAGACCTGACAAATCCCTCCTCCGACTCCCTCTGATAATTCGCCCCTGACGATAACGCCGGCACGCTTGTAACCTCTGTCCACTGTTCTCATGCCAACCACCTGATTAAACGAGAAGGTTTCTCCGGGGAATACAACTGCACTGTCTATCGCCTGAGCAGCTAACGCGATATTGTGGGAACGATTTTTGTTGTTGGAATTAAAATAGGTGACATAGTAACCTATCGGTTTAACCCGAATGGAGGCCAGAAGCTCGGTATCCACCTTCGGATAAATCGGATACCTCGGTGCTTCGACGGAAGCACCCCCAGTGCCGTACCAATATGAATAATATTGTTCCAGCAGCTTGCGTCGATCCAGTCTATGACCATTCTGCCCCGGAATGATTTGGCCACTGCTGCCAATCCGGGCGTTCCGGGCTTCCAGATAGGTTTTCCGATCAAGCGCATCCACCCATTGATCGTATTTATCCATATCCAGCAGCGGGAAAACATCAAGCGCATGTTCGCTTCGGTTCACGCTTGCCATGACTTTGCCTTCTTGCGTTATCATTAAATTGTTGTTTTCCGGTTCATCCCCTTGCATGAGCATAAACAATAGACCAAGGACTGACATCCATTTCAAGCTGGTTCACCTGCTTTATCTTTGTGTTTTTCTCTATTTTTCGCGTTTTTGTACATATCCAGTTTCGTTCACTCTCTGGTATTATGATTGCATTACAGGTAATTCATTCAGATTGTTTTATAAACAAAAGAACCCGCACCATGAATGTGCGGGTTCTCTATATGTCATGACTTTCATTTACAAGGAGACAGGAGTCTCTTTCCTATGACTAAAGGGCAAAACAAGGAACAGAAACGAGCTTACGGCCAGCAATTCTGCAATCCCGATGACCGTTCCCATGGGGGCCGCGGTTGTTCCGTCTCCCAGGCCCACGAGTGGACTTGCGGCTGCACCTAATAACAATGGCAGTAATCCAAGAAGTGCAGACGCACTGCCTGATGTGTGGGCTGCTTGCTTCTGCATCGCCAGGGATGTAGTCGTTGCACTGACCATGCCGACAGCAGAAACAATCAGGAACAACATGGGTGCAATCAGCAGCAATCCGCCGCCGAGCCATGTGATCGCGAACAGCGACGTGCCGCCAAAGGCCGCAATGACCAGACCCGTTGTCAACAATTTGGTTTCCCCTGTGCGGGAAGCTAATCTGCCCGTAATTTGAGAGAACAGGACAATACCGACCCCATTTACGGCAAAGAACAGGCTGTACATTTGAGGGGATACGCCAAAGATATCCTGCAATACAAATGGTGACCCTGAGATATAAGCAAACATCGCGGCTGATACGAACGCTTGGGAAAGCGCATAGCCGACAAATACGCGGTCCCGAACCAGCGTACCGAAGGTACGGAAGGTTTGCTTGATCCCGCCGTTGGCCCTTTTCTCCCGATTGAGCGTTTCCGGAAGACCAAACCATACAGCGAGCAGCATAAGCAATCCAATCAGGAAGAGGACGACAAAAACTCCGCGCCAAGAGACGAAATTAAGGATAAACGCTCCGAATACGGGAGCGATAATGGGTGCTAAACCATTGATCAGCATCAGCAAGGTAAAAAATTTGGTCAGCTCCGAACCGGTGTATAAATCCCGGACGACAGCCCTGGATATGACGATACCGGCTGCTCCGCTTGCTCCCTGTACAAGCCGAAGCACAACCAGAACCCATATCGTTGGGGCAAACGCACACAGCAAGGAGGTAATCGAATACATAATCAAGGATATGATGAGCGGTGCTTTTCTCCCCCGGATATCGCTGAGCGGGCCTGCCACAAGCTGTCCCAGAGCAAGACCAAGCAAAAACGCCGTCAGGCTTAATTGGGCCAACGATGCTGGCGACCCCAAACTCTCGGAGAGTTTAGGCAGTGCAGGTAAATACATATCAACGGAAAGCGGCCCGAAAGCCGAAAGAGATCCGAGAATCAAGGCAAACTGAAGCCTCTTCCTGCGAGTTAGAACCATGGCTGAACCGGCTTCATTCGTGGTCATCGACATACGTTTTGTTACTTCCTTTCCTGCAACACATTGATGCATAAGTATAAAATTTCAGCAAACCTTCTTAGGTTGCTAAATAACTATCCTATCATAGGATATATTACGATAGATTGCCATCCATTTTTTCTAAGCCAGTGGAATCCGCAAGGTAAATGTTGTGCCAATACCCAGCTCGCTTTGCACTGTTATTCTGCCGCCATGATCCTCTACAATTTTTTGACACAGGGATAACCCAAGGCCGGTCCCTTCTTCTTTGGTTGTATAGAACGGATCAAAAATCTTGGCCAAATTTTCATCGGCAATGCCTTTACCGGTATCCTCAACTTCGACGACAGCCATTCGTTCTTCCGCCCTGAGCGAGATTCGGACGGAGCCGGTGTGCTCCATCGCTTGAAAGGAATTACGAATCAGGTTGATTAGCACCTGGATGATCTTATCACGGTCCATGACGATCTGGATCGGTTCATCGCTTATGTCCAGCATAAATAAATGTCCATGCGAGGCTGCTTCGGATTCACACAATGAATAGACTCGAGTCATGCAGTCCGTAAGTGATTCTACCCTCATATTGCTGGCATGGGGCTTGGAGAAGTGCAAAAATTCTGCCGTCAGCTCCCCTACCCGCGTAATCTCCCCCATAATGACTTCATACCAGGGCTGAATGTTATAACTTTGATTTTTGGAGAGTTGAATAAACCCTTTAATGGAGGTAAGAGGATTCCGAATCTCATGGGCCATCCCGGCAGCCAATTCCCCCACCATTTTCATCTTTTCCGTTCGGATCATTTCCTCCTGGCTTCTCATCCAGGAATTGCGCCGCATTTGAAAGATCCGGTCCTCTGCCGTGCTGATCATCTCTTGATAATTTATAGCTTCATGCGGGTAACAAGTGATGCTATAGGTCACCTGTACACCGATATGTTCAAAATGGAACATGCTGCTGTCGATGTTGACGTGCTCGGGTAGCAGTATAGCAAAGCGGTCTCCCGCATAACGGGAAGCTGCCAGCATATCGTTCAGGAACAGTTTGCGCACGGCCCGTGAGAAACTGATCAGAATCTCATTGGCTGTTGAGATATCCTTGGCATTTAACGATTTGAAGTTGTTGATGTCCAGTAACACCAACTGAAAGGGCTTGTTCACCTCAATGAGATGCTGAACTTTATGCAAATATCCATCATAATTCAGAAGTCCCGTCAAGGGATCGTGATAGGTCAGGTAATCGTTTTGCTTATATAATTTCTTCTTCTCCGATTCGAGAAAGTTAACAAAATGAAAGGAAATGACGACGACAAAGGATGCTAAGCAATCAAACACGGAAACCAGAATATGGTATTTTGTAAAAGGTACATACGTCAGACGAATGATGGAATATTGAAGGACCATAAGAAGGCACAGCGGCATTGTTTCTATGAAACGCTCTTTTTTATGAATGAGATTGATGATTAGTATGTAATACAGCAAGATACACCAATTCAATTGGCTGACATAATGAAACGCCCCGAGAAAGAGAAATTGTATACTGCGAAGCCATTCGTACTTTCGATCGAAAAAAACGGATGCATACAGTAACGATGCCGTGACCAGCATCAAAGGGATTGACGTTTGATATCCAAGATAAACTGACGACACCATGATAAAAACCGATATCATTGGTACAAATAGGAGCTTGAGTACTGTAAACGACAAAGCGAATCACTCCTAAATCACTATTACTGGCGCAAAATGTAGAACGGAGGCAAGTTTCACCAAATATGGTACACCATATGCATGCTTCTGAACAGCAGGAAAACACGACTTTCAAAATAGCAAACGTGAATCTCTATCTGAAAATCTTGTGTATTCCTGCTAACCAGCTCGAATTCCAGCTACATTTCTTCGTACCGAATCGATATGAACTGATGAGTTGTCGGATGAAACGAAACGGTTACGTATACACCGAATTCACGAGCCCCTTTCTTCAGCCATAGCTTAAATTTCTCCTCCGCCATTTCACTGGATATCGTGGTTCTTCCCATATAGAGGTAGTCGACGACATCCATATTGTATTTACGCTTCGTTTCCGTCACCGCGAGAGTTCCCCATGTGGCGGAAGCAGGGTCTTTACTGTTCACGGCATGGATCAGGGACTCTGCAATTTCCGTCAATTCCTGCTGCCTGATTTTTGATGAAGTGCGATTTGCAGCAGTTAGAAGGTATTGCCAGTTTCCCTTTTCGAGTACGAACAGCTGAAGCGTATTGATCGGTCCCTTGTAGAACTTTGCGGTTGTATGATCTGCCAGCTCCGATTCTTGAAAGGATAGATGGTTCAGCTGCTGTTTATTTTCCAGGGGATATAACTCGATTTTGTAGTCATGTTCAGGTTTATATCGGTTTTGGTAATGAACCTCCAAATGCTCGTCCAATCCGCCCTTCATGTCATAACAGCGGCCATACTGATGCGTGAAAGCTACGGGCGGCAACTGCGGCGGTAAGAAGATGGCTGTACCGAAATGTTTCTCACAGGTCCTCACAGCCTCCTCCACAAGCTCACCGCGAGATTCAAAGATAGCCTGCTGAAACTGATTTTTCGAAGACTCTTTTATTCCTTGATCATCGCCAGGACTTATCCCAAGCGATAAAACAACGGCTAATAAGATGCTGCCCAGCATAGTAAACCTCCTCTTTACACCTCTAGATAAATCTGGCGCTTGTCTCTCATGCCTAAGATTCCCGCTTATGTTCATCCTAATTCGACATGGGATTCGTTGGATAAATTGAGGGAAAAGTACACACACTGTGACAGACTATGCAGGAATCCGAGGTGAAAAGGCGTGAGGATGAAACAGAAGTTAAAATCCATGTTTCTGGTTAGCCATGAACATTCTGAAGAAGGCCATACTCACGAAAATCAACAGGACCCTAACCCCCAAGAAGAAGTTGCACTAACGCTGCAGCATATCATGGATCAATTTGATAATGCCGCCGATTTTGTCCATAAAACCTATCATAAGGAACGTTTGCATGTACTGTATTTCAGCCATTTGGTCAATGAGGATCGGCTGGAGCGTGACCTGCTCCCTCCATTATTGAAATCTGAGATGCCGTTGGAGCTGTTAACAGAGCAATCCCAATTTAAACAAGTAACGGAAACCAAAAAATGCGTGGAAGGCATTCTTAGCGGTATGGCGGCTATCTTTTACGAAGAAAATGCATACCTGATCGATGTTATTTTCCCGGTATCACGTACGGTTGCCGAATCCGAAACGGAGTCCATCATTATTGGTCCGCACGAGGCGTTTACGGAACAAGCTTATACCAATCTTTCGTTGATCCGGAAGCGAGTGCAGAGTTCTCATCTCAAAGTCATTAAATTGTCCGTTGGTGAAGTGACCAAATCTGATGTCTATGTTCTTTACATCCAAGACATCGCCAATGAGATCTATGTAAAAGAAGTGATAAAGCGAATTAAGGATATCGAAATCGATGCTATCCATGATGCGAACATGCTGATTCAGTGCATTGATGATGATCCGTATTCGATCTTTACACAATTTCTGACCACCGAGCGGCCGGATACGATCGCATCCAAGCTGGTATCGGGTCGTATCGTCGGGATTATGGACGGGAGCCCCACCGCCTTCAGCGCCCCGGTCAACTTTTTTGAATTTTTCTCGTCTTCCGACGATTATTACCAAAGGTGGAGCATAGGCACGGCAACCTTGTTCCTGAGGTTTGCAGCGCTCATGATCACGGTGACGTTGACGGCCCTTTACGTCTCGGTAACCTCCTTCCACTATGAGATGATTCCGGAGAATCTAATCCTGACACTGACAGAGTCCAGAAGTAAAGTGCCCTTCCCCCCGATTTTTGAAGCGCTCCTGATGGAGACTACCATTGAGCTGCTGCGGGAAGCCGGTGCCAGACTACCTACCAAAATTGGACAGACCATCGGCATCGTAGGCGGTATCGTGATAGGTCAGGCTGCCGTGCAAGCGGGATTAACCAGTAACATACTGATCATTGCTGTTGCCTCTTCTGCTATCGCTTCCTTTGTTATACCCAATTATGTCATGAGCGCATCCTTTCGCCTCTTCCGTTTTGGGCTTATTGTAATGGCTGGATTATGGGGGAATATGGGGTTGGCTCTTGGCTTGGCCTATATCGTCATTCACTTAAGTGGTTTGACGAGTGTCGGCTCCTCCTATTTGTCACCCATTGCTCCTTTTGAGCCCTATGACTGGAAAGATGTATTCTTGAGACTGCCTTTTTCCACTTTGGCCAAGCGGCCAACCCAAGTCAAAGCAAGAAATAAAGTGAAGTTAAAAATGAAGAGGTGAGGACAATTGAAAGAAAAACTATCCCAATTCCATACCGCGATCCTCATCTACATGATTCAAACGGGTGTCTATGTATTCAGCATTACCCAGGTAGAAGCCCATTATTTCGGAACAAATGGTTGGCTAATCACCATCCCGGTGTCCCTTATGGTCTGTCTGAATATCTACATGATGTATTGGGTGTATCGGCTGGGCCAAGGACAGTCCATTTTCGAAATATTAGAAAAAAGTATTCCCAAGTTCATTCTGGTCCCCTTCTATCTGGCGATTAGTACGGTATGGGCACTTATTGGCTGTCTCGTTGCCAAGGAGTATGTACTGATCTTTCAGATGTTCGCGTTCCCAACAACCAACCCCATGGTGTTCAAGATTGCGATCGATGTTCTTGCATTTATACTGCTGACCAAAGGGCTCTATAACATTTCCAAGGCTTCGACCGTTTTCTTCTGGACCACCATCTGGATGAGCTTGCTTATGCTATATTACGTTGGGGAATTCAAAATCGAGAGATTATCCCCCTATATTTTTAAAGACGGTTACAGCATGACCGAGGGTCTTTTTCAAATTTATTTGGCGTACTTGGGTTATGAGCTGTGCTTACTTTTGTTTCCCTATACCGATAAGAAGACCAAACTGTTCAGAGCGGTATTTTATGGAAATTTAATTCGTACGGTATCCTATACGCTCTTGGGTTTTGTTTCGTTTGGCGTAATTGGCTCGGATATGCTTAAAGTCATGTTATTCCCGTTACTGGACTTGCTGGCTTATATCAAGCTTCCATTCGTTGAGCGAATCGAGAATCTTTTCTACGGCTTTTTCTTGTTTACCACCCTCATTACCCTGGTCCTTTACTTCTGGGCGGCTGGCGAAAGCACCCAAAGAGTTTTTCCAAAGGTCAAAATCCATGTCCACTATTTTTTTATCATTCTGGCAGCTTTGCTCATTTCCTACATTCCAACGGTATTGAACACAATCCGGGAGTGGCTTTTGTTTCTGGGTTATATCCAGATTGGATTCGCCTACATAATGCCGTTGATATTAATACTTCTGCTGTTATGGCAGCGGCGCAAAAAGGCAGCGTGATGTGATATGTTAAAAAAATGTACGTGCTTACTCCTACTGCTGTGTATCATCCCTGTATCCGGCTGCGGGGATCAACGCATTTTGGAAGATCTAGGATTCATCCAAACGACAAGCTATGATTTGCTCCCGAATGGCGAGTTAAGCTTCTCAGTCTCGATACCCCAAGCCGATCCAGAGACATCCGCTAAGCGTGAAGTGCTGACGGCAACAGCCAAGAGCAGCAAGGAAGCGAGAATGATCATGTCCAGACAAACGGGGATGCTGCTGGTGAGTGGACAATTGCGTAATGTGCTGTTTGGTACTTCGTTGGCGGAAAGCGGATTGCACGGTCATCTGGATACCTTGTTTCGGGATCCCTCCATCTCTTCGCAGGTAAAAATCAGCGTGGTTGAAGGCAGTGCAGGTGAATTGCTCATTGACGATTACAAACAGCACCCGCGAACCGGCAGATATATCGATATGCTGCTTGAGAAGGAAGCACTCGGGCAGACTATTCCCAAGGTCACGTTATTTAATTTCGCCAGGGATTTTTTTGATCAGGGCGTAGACCCTGTTGCACCGATTCTTAAGAAGCATGAGAACAATTACATTACAACGGATGGTATCGCCTTATTTAGAGATGATCGTTATGTTACGAAGATTGAACCTCAGGACGCATTGGTCTTCGCTTTTCTGAAAGACAAATTCCGAGAAGGCCAAATTAATATTGATCTGACGGAGATTAACGGCAAGCAGGAAAACGTCATGTTCAGTTCATTGATCAGCACGCGAAAAGTCAAGATCACCCGCGGAGTACAAGGCGTTGAGAAGGTTACGTTTCATGTCAAGGTTACCGGCTCTGTTCTGGAATACATCGGTGATGCCAGGTTAAACAACGAGCGGGAACGGCGTGAGCTGGAGCAGCGAATCAGTCAATATATTTCAAAAAAAAGCGATGCCATGATTGCGTTGATGAAAAAACATCAGGTGGATAATCTCGGAATCGGCAGTCATGTTCGAAATCGGGTTGGCTATGAACAATGGAAAAAAATGAACTGGCGGCAGGAGCTTCAAAAGATTCCGGTGGAATGCACGTTTGATGTGCATATTAAAGATTACGGGAAGTTTCGATAAATAGTAAAAGGCCCTTACTAAGGTCTTTTTCGTATTTTTAGGTCAGCCAGAGATTTCTGGTTGGCCTTTTTGTGCCTAACAAAATCCTCTATCACGCTTGGAGATCATCAGAAAACGAAGTGAATTCAATGTTATATAATATGACATTAATGTTGACTATTTTTTTGTATAGTGCTACATTTATCCAAAATAAATGTCTTATCGCTTCAAACAGTCTCTATTCACCTCATTTAATGTTATGTATTGTAACGCAAATAATGCAAAAGGAGTGGCTAGGATGCACCTCACTTACCAAGAAAGAGACAAATTATTGCTTTTTCTCGCGTCGGAATTAGCGCAGAAACGTTTAGCACGCGGGTTGAAATTGAACTATCCGGAAGCGGCGGCACTCATTTCAGGTTTTGTTGTTGAAGGAGCTCGTGATGGTAAGTCTGTAGCCGAATTAATGGAGGAAGCGCGTCATGTGCTGTCAGCCGATCAAGTGATGGACGGGGTGGCCCACTTGCTTAGAGAAGTTCAGGTCGAAGCCACCTTTGTGGACGGTACCAAGCTGGTCAGCGTTCATGACCCGATTCAAGGCGCTAACGTTTCATCCGGCATTATTGCAGGCGAATACGACCTGCGAGATGCGCCGATCGAGCTGGTACCCGGCCGCCCTCGCATTACGCGCGAAGTTACGAACAGCGGAGACCGCCCGATCCAGGTAGGTTCGCACTTCCATTTTTACGAATGCAATCCGGCCCTGCAATTCGATCGAAACGGCACGCAAGGTTATCGACTCGATATCGCTTCCGGATTATCGACCAGGTTCGAACCCGGGGAAACCTTGGAGGTCACTCTTGTTCAAATTGGCGGCAGCCAGGAGATTCACGGTTTTGCAGGTTTAACGAACGGAAAAACCAATGGGGTGGTGAGCTTATGACAACAATCGATCGTGCTACCTATGCCAGCATGTACGGGCCTACGACAGGGGATCAGGTTAGACTCGCCGACACCTCCCTCTGGCTTGAGATTGAGAAGGATTATACCGTCTATGGAGATGAATGCGTGTTTGGCGGCGGTAAAGTGATACGTGACGGCATGGGCCAGCATCCTCTCGCGACCCGCGCGGAAGGCGTCCTGGATCTGGTCATTACGAATGCCATCATTATCGATACTTGGGGGATTGTTAAAGCGGATATCGGGATCAAGGACGGGTTCATCAGCGGTATCGGAAAAGCGGGGAATCCACTCATGATGGATGGCGTCACCGACGGGATGATTATCGGTGTAGGCACGGAAGTCATCTCCGGCGAGAACTTGATCGTAACAGCCGGCGGCGTGGATTCGCATGTGCACTTTATCAGTCCACAGCAAGTCGAAATCGCGCTTCAAAGCGGTGTCACTACATTTGTTGGTGGAGGTACCGGGCCTGCTACGGGAACACTGGCAACCAATTGTACTTCTGGGGTATGGAACCTGCAGCGAATGCTGCAAGCAACGGATGCCCTTCCCATTAATATGGTTTTTCTGGGCCGCGGGAATAGCAGTCGTCCGGAAGCGCTGGCCGAACAAGTCCATGCCGGTGCGGCTGGACTCAAAATCCACGAAGACTGGGGCAGCACGCCCTACGTAATCGACAAGTGCCTGAACGTCGCCGAGGAACTGGATGTGCAGGTTAACATCCATACCGATACGTTGAATGAAGCGGGTTTTGTTGAAGACAGCTTGCGCTCCTTTAACGGCCGGGCGATTCATACCTACCATACCGAAGGTGCAGGAGGCGGTCACGCCCCGGATCTGCTGCGAGTAGCTTCCATGCCGAATGTCCTCCCCTCCTCGACCAGTCCGACCATGCCCTATACGGTGAATACGATTGACGAACATCTGGATATGCTGATGATTTGCCATCATCTCGATCCGCGTATTCCCGAGGATGTTGCCTTCGCCTCCTCCCGGATTCGGGCAGAGACGATCGGAGCTGAGGATATTCTGCATGATATAGGAGCGATTAGCATGACCAGCTCCGATTCGCAAGCGATGGGCCGTGTTGGCGAAGTCGCTATCCGCACATGGCAAACGGCGGACAAAATGAAACAACAGCGCGGCCCGCTAGGATCGGATACGAAATCGGACAATTTCCGAATCAAGCGCTATATTGCCAAATACACCATTAACCCTGCCAAGACCCACGGCATATCCGATTACGTCGGCTCCATCGAAGTCGGAAAAATGGCCGATCTCGTACTCTGGAAACCCGCCTTCTTCGGAGCCAAGCCGGAGATCGTGCTGAAGAGCGGCATGATTGTCCATGCCGTCATGGGCGACCCCAACGCGTCGATCGCCACACCGCAGCCTTATATGTATCGGCCGATGTTCGGCAGTTATGGCGGAGCCCAGGCTGCGCTAAGCGCTACTTTCGTATCCCAATCCTCCCTTCAGTTGGGTACGCTTGATCCACTGGGATTGCGGAAGCAGCTCCTGCCTGTCCGGAACTGCCGAACTGTGAGAAAAACGGATCTTATTCACAATGGAGAGACGCCGGAAATTATGGTGGATCCGGTGACCTATGCGGTAAGCGTTAACGGCGAAAGGCTGACAAGCGCCCCATCTTCCCACCTGCCGTTATCGCAGCGTTATTTCCTGGTTTGACGACCTGGTTTGTAAGTCCTATCAAATGAAGCGAATGAAGACATCTCTGTCAAAGCCAAAAACATAAAAACCATGAGCTGCCTGGTATGCAGCCCATGGTTTTACTTCGAAATGGCTTTAGTTCTCAATCAGAAGCTTCTTAGCAGCGCATGCGAGCATGCCGTCTGAAGGTCCCTCCAGCAGCGATTGATTTCGGCGTCTTCCATCGCAGCCGATAAACCCAGCAGCGGGAACACCTGCTGGCCGCAGGATAACGCGGTTTGGGCTGCTGTTATGCTTCGGGCGGTTACCTCTGCTTCTGTTGCATTTGATAATTCACCGTTACGCAGCAGCTCCTCCCATGAGCCTTCCACCGACTCATAAAAATCCGAAACAGATTGCTCCAACGCAGCTTTACGCTCCTCCAGCTTGCCGACCACATGAGAAGAGCCTCCCCTCTGTGTCGCAAGTGATTCTGCAGCCTCAAGGAAATGCTCAGCGATGCCGGCGGCGACTCCGGCAAAAGATACTTGAGCAAACGGAAGGAAGGGATATTGATAGATCGTTTCGTTCTCATACCCTTGGGTTTCCGTAAGTGAGAACGTCATCTCAAACGGCACGAAAGCATTCACAGCGGAAATCGTATGACTGGCCGTTGCCCGCAGCCCAAAGGCATTCCAATCCTCCAGAATCTCGATTTGACCAGGATTCAGGATAAAGGATCGAATTAGGGACTGATTCTGATCTGCAGTCAGTTCGCCAGTCGCGTCTTGTACCGTGAAACCCGGTTCAATTACTGCATTGGCTGTAAAGGTCGTAGCATAGGTAGAACCGCTGCAATACTTCCAGCTGCCGTTCACAATAAATCCGCCGTCCACTTGTCTTGCCGTACCTGTCGGCATCCCGCTGCCCGCAATCACCGCTTCTCGGTGTGCGAATACGCGGCGGCTCACCTCCCGGCTCATCAGTGAAGCGAAGAATCCTCCACCTGCCCCAATCGTAACCAACCATCCCAGGTTACCGTCGATCCTCGCACTCTCCTGAAAAATGCGCGCAGCCTCCGGCAGCGAGGTCATTCGTCCCTCAAGCTCATCGGGCACAAACAAGTGAAACAATCGATGATCATATATCGTTGCCAGCACTTCGGGTGTTACTTGTCTATGCTTGTCCATCCCAAGCGCTTGTTCTCTTATGGTTTGAATCTGATGTGCTGTAAATAGCATAACTCCACCGCTTTCCACTATCATTTCTCTGTCTAAATAATATAACGATTCCGACCTTGTACGAATGTCCTTAATCTATTCTTTCGGAGCCGTTTCATCGATCTGGATTAACACCTTCTCCAGGGAACCCATGAAGGACACGCGTTGTTCTTGATGATGTTGATACACGACCAACAGGCTGTCGATTTGAGATTGCAAGCTGCTCTTTAAGGCTTCCGGCTTGGAGGATACAGATAATCCCAGATCATCTGCATCCAGCTGCCGGATTTCTTCCATCAGAGCTCTCTCTGCATGGTTGATCTCCACCATCTCAAGCAGCAGTGACTTCAGCTTCACGACCTTCGCCAGGCGCTGTTCATTACTCCACTGCTCCTCGGGGGTCGAAACATCCACAAGCGATACGCTGTAGTGTCGCATGGCATCCAGCTCGCCAGAGTAGGTTAAAGCTCCTTTCTGTATCAGGTGGCGAACCCGATACTCGATAAAGGAGTCGGATACGGTTAAAATACCCATTCCGATCACCTCGCCAATGATGCGGGCTGATTTCTTGAAGAACCCGTGTCTAGCCTCAAGACGATAAGCGGCTTGCAGTATATCTGCATCATAGTAAGATTCAGGAACAGTGTACAACCGCTCGCCTTGAAGGACGCGCAGGAACCCATCGTCGTTTACGAGACGCTGCCAATCCGCACGATAGCCAGCCTGATCCTGCGGCGACAATGGAACATGCTCGGCTGTGTCCAGCACGTTTTGAAGTTTATCCATAGCTAACTCAAACGTACCTCGATACGAAATGTTCGGGTTTTGCTTGTGAAGAAAACTTGTCGCATTCACCAACCTAACATCGAGATGGCCCGGAATCAGTGATAACAGTCTGCGCAGACCAAGTTGTTCCGAGGCGGAATCCCCTGCCCAAACCAAGCACGGCACCTCCCTCAGCTGCTCGGGCCAAGTAAGCCAAGCGAAGGCTGCTTGCAGCATCCCTAACTTCCTGTCATCCGCATGCCCAATGCTATACCGCTCCATAAACCATTCATTTCGGATGGCAAACGAACGGGAGAAATCCTCATCTTTCGGAAGCGGCCCAACCATGAGATCATCGCCCAATGTAACTACGATTTCTCCTGGTTTCGATCGCAGCATCATCTTTAACGACCCTGCGGTTGAATCGTCGAAGGCAATATGGACACGCGAAACATTCCCGCGATGCATCGGGGATTCGTGCAGGTAGGCTTCATTCCCCATCGCCCACTCTTTATCGAATAACTGGAGAAAGAGTTCGAGACTCTGATGCTTGCCTTCTGCCAGCAGTCTTGCTGATTCCGTATTCATCTTGTCCTTCAGCTTCAGAAGCTTTTCATAGAAATGGTTCATGGCTGTGCTTTTGCCCTTTCGATATTCCTCTCGTGTCATATGCTCCCGAAGGGGAATGAATGGATCATACATGCTTTGCCCCTTCCATCCGGAATAAGCAAATGTTCGGGCAATCCCAATAGCGCCTATCGCATCCAGACGATCTGCATCCTGTACAATTTGGCCTTCCAATGAACGCATTGTACTTCCTGTTCCGCCCGAAAATGACATCGTACTGATAATCTCCAACACGTTCTCCTGGTCGGAAGCTTCCACACCGGCTTGTTGCAACCAATGCTGAACCCGTTCGTAACCCGCTTCCTTCGATTCATTCAGCTTCTCGTCGGCTACATCATGGAGCCAAGCTGACAATTCACATATGTATGCATTCGCACCTTCAAGATATGCCAGGATCCGCGCGATTCGGGTGACACGCTGAACATGCCACCAATCGTGACCGCTTGAATCCTGTTCGAGAACAGAACGCGCAAATTGTTGTGCTTGCTGAATGATTTGACTATATGTCGATTTCATCTGAATCATTATCCCCCATCCCTGGCTGTCGAACTCTAAACTCTATTATTCCCGATTTACCAGAACGTCGCAACAAAGAGTCGGTTTCAGGCAATAGTTTGTATCCCGCGCGTGCATATGGGCATATGATAAACAGATTGTGCTATCCATTCGTTTAAATCCGTATACAAGCCGTTTCCATAAGGATCGAGAAAGGAACGATAACGACCATGCTCGTGTTTATTCTTCCAGGTTTAAATCCGCATCTAAGCGAGTATACATTATCCACGGTTAAGCGATTTATTTCTAATGCGCGTCCTATCGTGGTTCAAATCGAAGAACAATCTGCAGCTATAATGAATGAAGCCCTATCCCGGGAAATGGATCCGTGGTTTATGACACTCTATGCCGGAGATGCTGTACAACCTCATGCCGAGAAAGAAATCGAACGGTGGCTGCAAACCTGCACTGACCGCTCACCTGGCTTTAGTGTGAATCCCGTTACGATCATAGATCAACCGGCCGCTAGTTACAGACCTGTTCCATCCTTCCGTTTTCCCCGCGGTCCCCTGTTATGGCGCACGAAGATTGTAATGAAGGAACAGACACCGGGTTTTACGACGAGGGATCTGCTGCCATTCCAAAAATACGTGTTGATCGATAAACAACTCCAGTTATCAACCCGATATGAGTGGACGGAAATGGTTTCCGATGGAATCTTATATCCTCATCGCATCGCCCCTGCCTGGATGAAAGAACCGGAAGAATGGAACGCAGTATCACCAATTCTTCAAGCTGCAGCCCAAGGACATACACCAACATTAAGAGCCGCCACTCCTCCAAAGGTGACGATTGCTCTGTGCACCTATAATGATGGCGAATATCTTCCTTGGGCTGTCCGATCCGTATTGGCACAGACCTGTGGGGCTTGGGAGCTTGTCATTCTGGATGACGGTTCATCCGATGAAGAGACGACAGCTTATTTGCAGAGACTGCCTGTGGATCCCCGAATGAAGTTGGTCCGTTTGGAGGAAAATTCAGGGAAGTCCCGAGCACTGAATCAAATTCTGAATATGGCGACAGCCCCCTGGTTATTGGAGCTTGATGCCGATGATTGGCTGCCCCCCCATGCACTGGAAATTCTCTTACGGGAAGCAGAGAGTGTGCAGAACGCTGCCGTCATCTATGGTGACCATATGGAATGGCTTGAACGCTCAAATAAAGAACTGGTATATCAAGGAGTTAAGGCTGCGCCTTTTCCCCTGTCTTCCCTATTGCTGCTGAACGATGCCCCGGCTGTTGCCCCGCGCATGTTCAATGTCTCTATAATCAAGCAGCAGAAAGGCTGGGACCATAATACCCTCTATGAAGGAAGACTGTATGAAGATATTGGGCTTTTATTCAAGCTATCCAAAACCAGCAAGCTTCACCATGTCCCGGAGGCGCTTTACCACCGAAGACTAAGAAAAGCCAGCATGACCCATCGCTATCCCCACCGCTATCTGGCATGGAAGAGCTCTTTAATAGACAAGTTAAATGAATCGGAATTGGCAAATCACTCAGAGGGGCAGAATGCGCACATATGAGATCGTATCATTAAATACGGTGACCACTTGTGAGGTAGGGATATAATTCGAGCTCACAACCTCCACCGTAATTAATCCGTTTGCCGAGGAACGCAACTGCCCCTGCAGAAATTGATTGGTCTGAATAACCTCTACCGTCCTGCCCACGAATGTAGCCAGAATTTCTGAAAAATCCATTCTGTTCTCCCTCCTCTCTTTTATCTAAGCGATAGACAACAGACTGCGGAACGGAATGATGTCTATGCTGCCGTTCGGCTCGGCAATCTGTATATAATCCTCACCGATGGCTATGAGCGTTCCGAATACGGAACCTGCCGTGGTTACAATAGTAATCCGAGTATTCAGCCTTCCTCTTAATAAAGCAAGGACACCGCTGCTTTGTCCTACTTCTAAACCATTCACCTGCTCCTGCAGCGCATTGATGCGTGCACTCACCTGCTCCTGCTGCGCGATGATGCGTGCATTCAACTGAGCAATCTGTAATCGGATCTGTACAATGCTGCGTATGAGTTTGCGACGTAGAATCAGGATTTTCCTCCACACCGAATGAGAAGGTTTCGCCTGCTTTTTCTTTCTTCGGCCAGTGATTTCCTTGCACTCACAATCATGACCAAGGTTCCAATATCTCCTCACAAGAGCTTCCTCCCTTTTTGTAGTTCATTGGTACCTTATGTTAGCGTCGGGACAGTGGTAACTCGGAATGTACAAAGATAAGAAAATGGCCTAAAGCTATAGGCTTCAGCTGTCCATGGCTCGAGGAATGCTTCCTGATCATTAAAGGATTTTCCGCTGCACCTGGTGTTCTACCCATACAGATGTTTGGGATGATACATATTTTGTTAAATAGACCATTGCACCAGTGAGGAGGCTAATCTTGAATAAAATCAAGCAGCACCGCCGACGCAAGTCTACAACCCATCGAGCCGCATCACGTCGCGGGAAACATCGCCGCCTGAACCTGAAGTACAACCGCAAGAAGCCAACGGCTTCCCCGCTCGCTCCCGCGGTCTCATTCCCAACGACGTACTCGCGGTCCGTACAACACATGGAGCCTGTCTCTGTTCAGTCAGCCACAGCGGCGGCTACGCTGACTGCCGAGAAGATCGGGCCAAAGACCAAGGCCCTATACGATGTTATACGTTTTCCCGTTATCGATTGGCAGTTTCGATGGCAGCGGCCCCAACAACTGTCTGAGCAGTTTGCGCAGCAGGGGCACCGGGTGTTCTATGTAACTCCGGAGATGATTAGCATAGGTAAAGAAGATACATCCAGAGAAGAAATCAGTCGCCAGGTAAAGGTCAAAAATATTGATCGGAATATATGGCTTGTCACCTTATGCGCGAATCGACCGTTAAATCTATACCAAGATGAAATGGATCGTTGGGATATTCAGTATTTAAAATGGTCGGTTGAATATGTTCGGGATAAATTCGGACTATCCCAACTGGTCTCGATTGTGGATCTCCCGTTCTGGACTCCGCTTGTTACCGCGATGGATCAGCATCATATCGTCTACGACTGCATGGACCATCATGGCGGCTTCTCAACGAACGACAAATCCATGCTCCTGCTGGAAGAACAGCTGCTTCGGGAAGCAGAGCTTGTGGTGACAACCTCTCAGCATCTGTATGATTGGGCCGCCCATTACAATCCGGCCACTGTACTTATCCGCAATGCAGTAGATTCCGATTACTTCTCGAAGCCTCCGGATGAGGTTCTGCCCGAACTTGAATCCATCCATCAGCCCATCATCGGTTACTACGGGGCTATCTCGGACTGGTTTGATATTCAACTGGTGGAATCACTGGCCCGAAGCCGGCCGGAATGGACGTTTGTCCTCATTGGACACACCTTTGGCTGCGACACCTCGGGGATCGAGGAGCTGAGTAACGTATTATTGCTGGGAGAAAAACCGTATCATGAACTTCCGGCGTACCTGCATCGGTTCCAGGTTGCTTTAATTCCGTTCAAGAAGAACGAACTGACGTTAGCGACCAATCCCGTCAAGCTGTATGAATATTTGGCAGCCGGTAAACCCGTCATTTCTACGGAACTTCCTGAAGTAAGGACGGTTGCAGGTAACATCGTCACGATTGCCGATACGGAAGTGCAATTTGAAGAGGCGATTGAAGCAGCTCTGCTTGAGTCCGAGAACAGCGCAATTGAACAGCGGCGGCAATTTGCCGAATGCAACAATTGGTCTCAACGTTATGAAGCACTTCATGATTATATTGTGCAGCATCTATATCCCAAGGTCAGTGTTATCCTGGTTGTTCATAATAACTGGTCCTATACGCAGCAATGTCTTCAACGACTCCTCCAACCGGGTCACTATCCTAACCTGGAGATTATCGTTGTTGACAATGCCTCGAAGGATCAGACATCCTCCTATCTCGAGAGCCTGCGTCATCCGTTGATCCAGGTGATAACCTCGTCTACGAATCTTGGTTTTGCCGCCGGCAACACCCTGGGGTGTGAGCACGCCAACGGAGAATTTATCGTCCTGTTAAATAACGATACACTTGTTCCCGACGGAAGCTGGATCTCTCGTCTGCTCAGACCTTTTCAAGAGGATGCCAAGCTTGCTATGACAGGTCCGATGTCCAATCATGTGGGAAATGATCAAGCGCTGGATCATTTTATAGGGGATGCTGTTCAAGGTGCCCATCCACGTTGGCTTACCGAATTCTACGAACGTTATCGGCGAAAATACCGATATACGGATCTGCTTGGATTTTTCTGCGTAGCCATCAGGCGGAGTGTGTGGGAACATGTGGGTGCACTGGATCCCGCTTTCGGCCTTGGAATGTTTGAGGACGATGATTATTGCGAGCGCGTCAGGAATGCCGGGTACCGCCTGGCCATCGTTGAAGATGCCTTTGTATATCATCACGGCAGCGTTACGATCAATAAGCTGAATAATAATGTCTATAACGAGTTATGGAACAAGAACAAAGCTTATTATGAACAAAAGTGGAACAAACCGTGGAGAATGCCAAAAGGGCCGAATAGTATTTTTCATTTAGTGGATCGACCGGCCGAAATCGCCTCCAGAGTCAACCAAACCGGGAAGAAAGTAGTCCTGGTGCTCGGACTTACCGTATGGGAAACCAATTCCAGGCGCTGGCAGCAGATCGTGAAGGGATTATGCGAGAACGAGGACCTCTTGGTGATCGTGTATACCCATCTATTTCACAGCAATCAAATCGTGGGAACTCGAAAAATAGGACCCCAGCTGTATTTTACAAACCGGATCGATTTGTTCTCTGAGGTCAGGTTTGATCTAGTCATTTATTGCGGCTCTACGGATATCCACCCCCAGGTCCATTCCGTTCAATACTGGGCTGATTCCTTAAGCTATCATGAACAACAGCTCAATTCCCTGCATACTAAAGTATCGAAGCTGCAAGTATTGGAACCGATCGGTGTGTCTCAAGCGGTTAGCCATCTGTGCTTGTCTGTTCATGAGGTAATAGAAGGATAAGTTAAAAAACAGCCCCTTCATGATAACTGAATGTGACGTTCAGATCATGGAGGGGTTGTTGTTGTATAGATTTATTCGGTTGATTCCTGGTCTTTCCGCCGACTCAAATAGTTCATGACCACTTCAGGATGATGACCCTCATAAGGCCGTGTGACGATATCATATTGTTCGGGTTTGAAGTTCCAATCCGGCTGTCCGAGATTCATCTGCACATTGACATCGCCTCTTCGGTTATCGTTGAACTTGATTTTGCTGCCGAGTGCATAGTGGTAATGATACACGTTCACATCGCTTCGCCCGCGGGGTATGCTCCATATACTCTTGCCTTCTGCCGCCTCCAGCGTGCAGTGATGCTTCTCGTCACGATAGCGTATTCCTTGTTTGCCCCGCCACATTCTGGTGATGTCGTTTGACCAGCGTTCATCACCGGGACTGTTCACCCGGATCGTCCATGGATCCCCCCAGAAATTAACGAAGGGAAACTGATAGATATCCACATCGGATCGGTTCATGAGTTCCGGCAACACTTCAGCAAAACGATCCTCCATCATTTCATCGATATCCAGATTCATGATCCAGTCTCCTTGAGCCTGGTCAATCAGAAAGTTACGTACCACGGACTCGTTCCAATCCTCGGTGTATGGCAATCCGCTCTGCTGGACATGAAACAGTCGGATCGCATACCGATTCTGGAGACGTTCAATCTCTTCGATGGTTCCATCTGTACTGCCGCCATCGGCAATGATGATTTCATCCGCGAAGCGGCTTACGCTTTCTACATACAGGGGAATGAAGGTGATTTCATTTAATACCGGTACAATAACTGACAGCTTCATAGCGATTTGCTCCTCCTTATTGAGAAGATTGTTCGAGTATCAATTTTCGCATCGCATTAACATCGCCTCTTGCTAGGCTATACCGCTGATACAGCGCGTAATTGGAATCGTAATTGGGATTCCCATCAGGTCCTACGAATGGATGCCAAAAATGAACCATTTCCCCTTCCAGGCGGATATGGCTGCCGACCAAGGTATCCAGCGCATAGGCAAAAGCCTCATCTTCCCCGCCCCAACCGACAAATCGTTCATCATATCCTCCTACCGCTTCATATGCTTCGCGGCCAAGCACATTAAATCCGCCAACAAATGCGGTCGCCTGCTCCGCGGCTGTTTCAGTTTTAACGGTCAATGGCCATATGTTTTCTTGCTGCAGCAGCAAATGCGATTTTTCTTTGGATAAACGAAGGATCCGGCTGAAGGGAATGACCCACTGCCCGCTATTTACGTAAGTCAAGGACTCCTTCAATAAAGCCGGATCGTATACAATATCGCTATCTGCAATGACAATAATGTCTTTGTTAGCCTGTTGATAGGCACGATTGATGGCTTTGGATCTGCTAAAGAGCTCTCCGGAATCCGTTATTTCGCCTACGCATACTTCGACTTCCGGCATAACCTGCGCGTAGTAGCCCAATACCCATTCAAAAGCTGAATCCCTGGGTCCGTTACCATCCGATTGATACGGAATCAGCACGGATACTCGATCTAACACAGGCTCCCCTCCTTCATAGCCATACTACCTATCCAATTGGAATAATACGCTTAACCAGCGGCCAATCCCCTGCTCTATCGTCCAGAATGACTCAATGTAATGTCTGCACTGCGCTCCAATGTCATTCAGCTTGCGCTTTTGTCCTATCCATGAATGGATCAAGTTCATAAAATCTTCCGGATTGTCGCTGTCCAGGATCAAGCCATGCGCTTCCGGGTGAGCCGCTGCCTTGACGTTGCCCACATGGGTCCCTAGTACAGGTACCCCGCATGCATAAGCCTCCAGCGCTGTTGCTCCGCTTCCCTCATTCGCCGATGTGATCAGAAGAAGATCCAGCTGATGATAAAAGTTAGGCATATCTTCATAAGAATACGCCCCGGACGTTTCCATAAATGTAATCCTTTCATCATGACGGAAGTGGTCTCGGATTTGCTTATATAATGTAGTGTAATTTTTAGATCGTTTAGCAGGATCACCGGCCCAACCGATCACAAGCGGGCTGCTGCTCCTGCGTAATCGGGTTGATGGTTGAAAGATTCGATGATCTACAAAATGACCGATATATTCCACGTTCGCCTCCGGCGCAACCTTTCGCAGAGCTTGATTAAGCTTTTCGTTCATCGCGCCAATAACCCCGATTCTAGGGATGACAAGCCTGAGAAACTCCGGGTCGGGGACAAGTTCATCTAGTTGCCATTCCCGAAGAGTCTCATAATTCTGACTGAAGTAATAATAGGAGACAGCGGCTGAAGCATCGATTCGAATATGCTTGAATATGCAGTAAGCTGCGATCCCCAGGCACAACGAACCTATTCGTTCATAGGCCTGATTGATATCATCGCTGCTGTGCTGTTCCAGAAACCGATCCAATTCTCCGATGGACATCAGGTCCAGAGCGGGATGATGCTGTTGAATGACCTTTGCATGCTTTCCTAAGATCCACCACTCCACATCATAGATCAGCAGATGCCTTCCCATAGTTCGAACACTCCTTTATGCTCATATTGGATTATATTCGTTCCCAGGTCTCCAAGTTTGTCACCGCGGCATAAATGATGAATTTGTCCATAATTCACGAAAAAAAAGAGCCCCCCATACAGATAAGTTCTGTATTGGCATGGCTCTTCGTACGGATTGTAGTTCATGGAGGATCGAGATCGACTTATGCTCTTTTATCCACGATATGTTTGTTCTCCTTAAGCTCATTTACATCCTTTCGAAGCATTCTCATCTCTTGAAGCATGGCATCCATTCTAATGATGATTTTGGATGAATTGATCGCGTAACGAATGACAATGATGGCAACGACGATACTTAACACGGTCATGAAAATCCCAACAAACTCCATAAAGTATGAAACCTCCATTAATTATACTGAATAAATCCCTTTAGCAAACCTTGCATCATCGCAAAGACCAGCTCGGAGTCCTGAAGCTCATTCTCCTTAATTCGGTGCAGGCATTCCGTTACGCTCATTCTTACTACGTCGATGTGCTCGTATCCCTCGAGCTGCTGATCCGCTTGACTGATTACCTCATCCGTATAATAAACATGGGCAATCTCATTGCATCTCCAGGACGCCGGATACAGCTTGCCCAGATAATGAAGCTTGCCGCAGGTGCAGCCCGTTTCCTCCATCATCTCACGGCGTGCTGCCGATTCCAGGTCCTCCTTCTCGCCTACGCCACCGCCGGGTAACTGAATGACGTAGTCATCCACCGCGGCGCGATATTGACGGATCAGCAGCAGTTGATCGCCATGCTTAGCCAGAACAACAACGGACACATGATTTTCTTTCGTATAATACACTTTACCTGACGCTTCCTCGTAAATCGAAATTCCGTTATGACGGATCAACAATTGGGTATTATCCATGCAGGCAGAAGCTCCTTAACAATAAGATAGATTTACACTTCGAATTCATCTTTGAGGATGGAGAATAAATAGGAATCATGGTAAGCCCCTTTAAACCACAGGTGCTGACGAAGATGCCCTTCCTGCTTCATTCCGATATGGCGCATAACCGCAGCTGACCCGATGTTTCCAGGCCGGCAGGTGGCGTAAATCCGATGAACTCCCAGCTCCTTAAAACCAAAACGGCACATGACGCTAGCCGCTTCCGTAGCATAACCCTGTCGCCAATAGGCGGAATTCAAGCAGTACCCAAGCTCTGCGTTTGTCTTGGATCGGTGAAGACCCACACCGCCGATTAAATGGCCGCTATCTTTCAGTACGATCGCCAGTTCATAGCTGTCACGGGGGCTCTGCTCTTTCATTTGTTGGATTTCCTTTAAATATTCTAAAGTTTCCTCTTCCGTATTCGGTCCCCACATCGTATACTCGGTCACCAATGGGTCAGAGGCGTAAGCATGAATACTAGCAAAATCCTTCTCCTGAAAATCCCGGATCACCAGTCTTGTTGACTCCATCTGCATATGTACTCACTCCTTGAAATTAACCTTCATCACAACACGGCATTTTTTCCTGATTATACCACACCCTGGATTTTGGAAGACAAAAGAAGCCTGGGCATCTCATCGCCCAAGCTTCATGGCAACCCTTATATTAGGATACACCGTCCAGTTTCTCTTCGCTGCCGTGCGTATGAAATTTATGAAAATAACGGGAGAGCACGCCATGTCTCGGAGAGATCATGAAGCTGAGAATAAATACAATTCCGGTAGCAAATGCCATAGAGCCCGAGATGGAGGTGTCCAGCCATAACGCGACATAGTAACCCATGAATGCAGAAATGACGCCAAATGCTCCGCTTAATACCAGCATGATGGAGAGTTTATCCGTCCAGAGATAAGCCGCCGCCGCAGGGGTTATAAGCATAGCCACCACCATGATCGCTCCCACGGCATCAAACGATGCAACCGTCGTGATGGAGACCAGCGACATAAATACATAGTGCATGAGTACGACAGGAATGCCGATACTGGCTGCAAGGGCCGGATCAAAGGACGTAATCTTCCATTCCTTGTAAAATGCCAGTATCACGAGGACCACAACGATGAGTACGGCTGCAAGCATGAAGGTAGCTTTTGGCACCTCCCCTAAAAGAGGAACGTGCATCACATCCCAAGGCACAAACGTTATCTCTCCCATAAGGGCATGCTTGGTATCCAGATGCGCATTGCCAACCTGGGTTGCAATCAGGATAACGCCAATCGCAAACAAGGTGGTAAAGACAACACCAATCGATGCATCCTGCTGAACGCCCCGGGAATGAAACCATTGAACGAGGACCGCTGTCAGCAATCCGGCAATAATCGCACCGATCAGCATATGAGGTCCGCTTAGTTCTCTGGTGACGATAAAAGCCGTTACGATCCCTAGCAGCACAGTATGACTGATCGCATCGGCCATCATCGCCATTCTGCGCAATATCAGGAACACGCCGACGATGCCGCAAGACAATCCGACGAGAGAAGCCGTGAGCAATATCCATCCTGTATAGGTCATTGATTGCCACCCCTTTCGGATAGCCGGGGACTAAGAACGGCTTGATTGCCTGCGTCCAGATGTTCTTTTTTCTGGGACCGGAGCTGCAGTGCCTGAATCAGCAGGCCTTTCTCGGCTCCGAAAACCAGGGAGATCGTGAACAATACGGAAGAAGCCACAACGATGAACGGCCCTGTAGGCCACCCTTTTCCTATCGTGCTGACCAGCGTCCCGACAAACCCGGCGCCCCCTCCAAATATGGCTGACAGAATGACCATCATTTTGAAGGATTGAGTCCAATATCTTGCGCTGACAGCTGGAATGATCAGCATGGCCGCCATCAGAATAACGCCGACAGCCTGTATGCCGATGACGATGACGAGAACGAGCACCCCCATATAGAAAGTATTCATCAGACGGCTATTCAACCCTAATCCCCGAGCAAAATCGGGATCAAACAGAAACAGCTTCCATTCCTTAAAGCCAATCGAGACGACCAGAATAACTAAAGCTGCCAGGATGAGCATCGTAAAAACATCCTTACGAACCATGGACGCAGCCTGACCGAAAATAAAGTTATCCAGCCCGCTCTGATTTCCGCCCGCTGTACGGTTCACAATCGTAAGCAGCATAATGCCCAATCCGAAAAATACAGAAAGGATCATGCCCATGGCCGTATCTTCCTTAATGCGGCTGGAGGTGCGGATCCACTGGATCATCCAGGCTCCGATTAAAGCACTTGCAGCAGCTCCGAGTATCATCACCAGCAGATTCTTGCTTCCGGTCAATGCAAATGCAACCACGACACCGGGAAGAGCCGCATGAGACAACGCGTCACTCATCAAACTTTGCCGTTTCCAATAGGCGAGACAGCCGATCATGCCGGCTGCCATGCCCAGGATTAACGTGCTCAATAGCACCCATTGCGTGTTTGGTGATAGTAATGAATTCAGCATGCGTTACGCCTCCTTCATCCAGCGAAGCGAACCGCCGTAGGCGCGGTATACATGTTCCTTCGTGAATACGTCTTCTGTCTTCCCATGCGCAATGACCGTACGGTTCAGGAGCAGCACATGGTCGAAATAATCCTCAACCGTCTGGAGATCATGATGGACCACCATTACGGTTTTACCGGCCATTTTCAGATCCTTCAGCGTGGTCATAATCGCCCGCTCGGTTGCAGCATCCACACCGGCTAACGGCTCATCCATGAAATAGAGGTCGGCATCCTGGACAAGCGCCCTTGCGAGGAATACGCGCTGCTGCTGTCCACCGGAGAGCTGGCTGATCTGCCGGTCGGCAAAGTCCGCCATGCCCATTTGATCCAGCGATGCCATCGCTTTTTCCTTATGGCTCTTATTCGGTCGCTTCAGCCAGCCTACCCGGCCGTATAAACCCATCATGACAACATCCAGTGCATCGGTCGGGAAATCCCAATCCACGGATCCGCGCTGCGGCACATAACCGACACGAGTTTTGGTTTTGCTTAAGCTTGATCCAAAAAATGAGACATTACCGGACAGCTTGGGGTGAAGCTCCAGCATGACCTTTAACAGCGTTGATTTACCGGCGCCGTTCGGCCCGACAATACTGGTTAAAGAGCCTTGTTCCACATTAAAAGAGACATGGTGGAGCACTTTATTTTTACGATAGGATGCATTGAGGTCTTGAACTTGAAGTACAGACATTTTATTCACCACTTCCTGTTAATGCATGATAGATGGTTTCAACATTATGACGATACATTCCGATATAAGTTCCTTCCGTTGTTCCCGCTTCGCCCATAGCATCGGAGAAAAGCTCTCCTCCAAGCTTTAAATTCAGCCCTTTCTTGGCAGCACCTTCAATAACGGCATTAATCGATGCTGGATTGACACTGCTCTCAACGAATACAGCAGGCACCTTGTGCTGCAGGAGAATATCGATCGTTCCGTTGATATCCGAGAGGCCGATTTCATCCTCCGTACTCAGGCCTTGCAGTCCAACTACCTCCAGACCATGCAAGCGGCCGAAATATCCAAAGGCATCATGAGCGGTTACCATGACCCGTTGCTCTTGCGGAATCTGACTCAACTTATCATTGGCCTCCGCTTTCAATTCATCCAACTGGGCAAAATACTTCTGCTTGTTCTCTTCAAAATAGTCGGCATCATCCGGGGCCAGGGACTTCAGCTTCTCTACAGCCGAATCCAAAGACACTTTCCACAAATCGATGTCAAACCATACATGGGGATCGATGGCCTGCGTATCATCCTGCAGCAATTGATCCTTCGGGATGGCATCCGCAATCGCCAGTACAGGTTTGTTCTTACCGATCTGTTCGAATATTTCCGTCATGTTGCCTTCGAGATGAAGCCCGCTATAAAAAATAACATCACCGCTATCCAATTTCTTGATATCGCCTTGGGTTGCATTATATAAATGCGGATCGACGCCGGGCCCCATCAAGCTCAGTACCTCGACCCGATCTCCCCCGATAACGGAGAGGGGTTCCGCAATCTGTCCAATGGTTGTAACTACGCGGATTTTCTTATTTCCCTGTTCACCCGCTGCTCCTTCCTGTTTCACTTCTCCCGAAGCGCACGCGGATAACACCAGCAGCAAACTCAGAATGGCGGCTGCCCCTATTAATATCCTGTTTCTACTAGTCCTCTTGTTCTCCATCTTCTTCTCCTCCACTCCACATCAATAATGAGTTTACTCAATCCTTAGACAATCCGGGAAAATCTCAAGCCCCGTCCTGCCACGAACCAATTATTTTGCTCTAATGCAACTTTAATTCCTATGTACAAAAAATAATCCATCTTTAGGTATTTGTCAATGTAATTTTGTGAATTCGAACATCCAATTCTGATGGAGCTCTCCATTACCCCTTGATTTTATTGATAATATACGTACATGAAGGGCTCGTTTTTCATCAAGGCAAAATATTTAGTTATATATAAAATATTTTAATGATTTGATTTTTGTTATCTTAAACACACAAAAAGACGACTTCTCTATAAGAGAAATCGTCTTTTCTTTTGTTAATATTCCCGGTATCGCTAAAACTCTACACCACGCACTTTAGAATATACCTTTTCCACTTGTTATCCAAAAAATCGGATGTGCGCAAATTTGGTTTTCATTCGATCGAGTTTCTTCTTGGCTGAGCTGCGATGATCTGGCAATAACTTCACATTTGCCCATGCTGCGATACTCTCTACCACTTCATCAATCGATAGGTGATCCGTGTCGATATGATGCTGGAACACTTCATTCGAGAATCCGCTAATGCACCGGTCAATTTGTTGTGCGGCCCATGAGTTCGGGCCTTCCCCTCTGCTGCGCAGTCGTCTCAGGAGTACTTCCTTGGAAGCACACAACGTAAAATGATGTACCACCACGCCATCACGTCTCAAATTACCAACGATTTGATCAAAATATTCCGCGTTCGTAATGGTCATCGGCGCAATGATCAATTGATCGGATTCCTGGTTCAAATACTTAAACATGGAGTAATTAAACTCCCTCCACATTGGATAATGCTGAAAGTCATCGCGTTTCGCATCCCTCGGCACATTATCGCGAATGAAGTAACCTGCATTCTCCGGATCGTACACGTACGAGTTCGGGATTCTTCGCTGAAGCTCATGCGCAGCCTGGGTCTTCCCTGAACCAAATGCGCCGTTTACCCATATAATCATAGATGAATCCCCCTTCTTAACAGGGCAAGCTTTTATAAAGCCCTTTAATGATACGGTCCTCATATCCGAGGGATTAATGGAAATTTACCGATTCCTTTGCCTTGGTTAGCACGGGATACGATTTATTTTCAATTAATTTTTCCTTAGAAAGTCCGGTATTCGAGTCAACGTTTTTCCGTGATCACGGACAAAACCGTATGGTTCATACAGACCATGGGCATCCCGCGTAGACAATATGCCGAATACATTTCGGTAATCCTCGTGGGTAGTAATCGTTTCGATTAATTTCTTCCCCACTCCAAGCCCCCGATAAGCTTCATCCACATACACATCGCACAGCCAATAAACCGTTGCGCCATCCGTCACCACGCGAGCAAAGCCGATCTGTCGGTTGTTGTAATATGCGCCGAAGCACGTAGAGCCTTCTAGCGATTTTTTGATTTTCTGGTCCGAGCGCTCGTTAGCCCAGTAGCTTTCCCGCAAAAATTGTACAATGGCGTCCAAATCCAAGAGGGAAGGATCGCTGCTAATAAGGACCTGCATTATATCGATGTTCGTCATCGCACCTACCTAGTTCTTTTTCCCGGAGCCGAATGCAATCACGTAGCCGTCCGGATCTTGAATCGCAAAATCCTTCCACACGCCCCAGTCCGCTTCCATAAATACAGGTTCCTGTGCCACTTCGGCCCCCCTGGAGGTCAGTTCCTCATACAATGCATCTAAATCGTGATGTGTATCCACGTAAGCATAGGTATCCCATCTCGTCACTTGGTCCTTGCCTACTGGATTCGGCGTGACATCTGAGCGGGATTCCGCCTGAATCAGTTTGAATCCGAGCGCAAAATCATCCCTGACCGCCCAAACGTCATTCACTTCACAACCCAGCACTTCTTCATAGAACTGTTTGGAACGTGTTAGATCGGATACCAATCGAACTTGGACTGAGAATTGAATCTTGTTCATAAGATCATCTCCGACTAGTTTTATTCCATATTACAACCGTCCAATTCGCTTAACAAGAGCTTTTCGTGAGCTTATTCTCAAGGCGATTTGTTCCCGTAATATTTTTGCAAAATCGGCGCGACTTTGTTCACGACATACCCACTGCCTCCCCGTCCTTCAACATGCTCTACCATCATCGCGAGCAGGAGCTTGGACTCCGTCGTGTCAAACGCAACGAACCATCCGTTCTCCTGTCCTTTTTCGGCTTTGCTGATTTTGAGTTCGGCGGTTCCCGTCTTGCCAGCAAGCTCAATGCCCGAAATATCAGCACCGTGTCCGCTGCCTTTTGGATCCTGAACCACATCTACGAGCATACTCTTGATGATCTCGGCAGTATGCGAATCCAACACCTCTTTCGTCTCACTAGGACGGATCTCCTGCTCAGATGAATCCAGCACAGGCTGAATCAGTTTCCCGCCATTCATAAAGGGGGTATAGGCTAGTGCCAAATGCAGAGGACTCATGAGCACTTCCCCTTGACCATATCCGGAATCCGCGAGTTGAATTTCGCTTTTTATCCCCTCATTAGCTAGGCTTGCTTTCGGGAAAGGGAATTGAAGCGGCAGTCCCTCTTCGAAGCCGAACTTTACAGCTTCCTTCAAAAAAGGATCCGCACCAATCTCCAATGCTTCCTGCGCCAGATAGATGTTATCTGAATACACAAGAGCATCTCTTAGATTCAGGACAGGAACTTCCTTCACGCGTGTCACGTAATAATTTCCCCAGCTCGGATCTTTGGACCAACGCAAGCCGTGGATCTCCCTTACTTTTCCGGGGGTAGTGACCCCAAGCTTCAGACCAATCGCAGCCGTGATCGGTTTGAATACCGAGCCCGGAGCATACAGCTTAGTAAAACGATTCAATAGCGGCTTATCCGGATTATGGTTCCACTCATCCCACTGCTCGGTCGATAATCCAACAATGAAAGCATTAGGATCATAGGACGGGCTGTTAACCAATGCCAAAATTTCTCCGGTCTTAGGGTTGATGGCCGCTGCGGTACCTGCATCCTCACGAAATGAAGCAAATATGGATTGTTGTAGTTCAGCATCAATGGTTAGCTGAATATCCTGACCATCTACGGCTTCCTTCTCGGCTACGATATCTTTGACCTTACCCGAGGAATCCACGATTGATATCCGTTTACCGTCCCGGCCGCGCAGCACCTCATTATATACTTGCTCGGATCCTGATTTACCGATAAGTTCATTCGTTCCATACTGCGCTTCGGGCGCATTGGTCAAATCCTCCTTCGTCACTTGTCGGATGTAGCCTGTTAGATGTGCTGCTGCAGCACCGTAAGGGTAGACTCGAGCACGTTCATTCTTCTTTACTACGCCTGCCAAATCACTGTAATCCATTCTGCTCTGCTGCGCATTCAGGTTTAGGATGGGTACGAACAGATCATCCTTCACCCACGCCGCATCAAGCTTTCGCTTTATAATCTCGGTCGATACTCCCAATCGCTCAGCCAACTCAAGCAAGATCTGTTCTCTATCGTCACCGAGCTTACCCGGAACGATACCGATGACCTCCATGGTGCCATTAATGGCCAATCCGTGACCGTTTCGATCCAAAATCTCCCCCCTGCTGGATGGCAACGTCTGCACGTTCACTTTATCCCCGTCATCCATAGCTGGCAAAATCAAGGATGGATGCCACACTATTCGCCAAGACAGGCTCTTCCCCTCGGTTTCATCGTCCTCTTTTGAAAGCTCAAACGAACCTTTTGCCTGCACCCGGCCTGCCGATGTTTCCAATTGGATATGGTATGGATAGAATACTCGCTCATCCGTTGTTTCTTCAGTTACTTTAGCCGTAAAGTCAGGCGTTATGGTGAGGTCTGCAGCTCCAATCCCTTCATAAATAGTCTGAAATCGTGTTATAAATTCCTCCTTTGTCATCTCCTGTCTGGATTTGTGTGACAGCAGATCGTACATCGATTCATAGCTGCCTTCCTCCCACCATTCAACATACCGTTTTGCGATCTCTTCCGGATCCGGTTCTTGGTTGCGGTCACAGCCCGTATGTATTAGCACCAAACTCAGGCACAAGAAGACCCATACCCACTTCAAATGCATCGATTCCACTCCTCAAACCCCATATCATTAGACGTCATTACATCGTTCTCCTAACCATAAAAAGTATCATGATCAGGACACAATCCATCCCAATCAGCATCAACAACTTGGCATGCTGTCTCCGATGAATCGTTATCCCGGTTTCAATGAGCGAAACGGCAAGCAAGCTCCACCTCCACAATGAGACCTCCATAAGCGGAATAAGGAGAACAACCCAGAAAAAAACAATATCTAACCAAAGCATGCTGTATTGTAGAGTATACTTATAGCGTATCGTTGTGAGAATGCATGTTTTCCGGCTCTGTACCCGTACAGATCGATTGGAGGTATAACGAGATATGAAATACACCGACATTATAAAGTCAATAGAATGCCAAATATTGAATGGATTATTGAAACCAGGCAGCAAGCTGCCATCCATCCGTGCTTTGACAGAATCCTATTCTTGCAGCAAAAATACAGCCATACGGGCTTATGCTGAATTGGAAAAGAGACATATCATCTACGCTGTTCCCAAGAGTGGTTACTACATCGTTGAGGGCAGTGTACGCACAAACCGCCAGAACCCCGCGGACCAAGTGATCGATTTCCGATCTGCGGGACCTGACAAAGCGGTCATGCCCTACCGAGACTTTCAGCATTGCATGAACCAAGCGATTGAAATATATAAGGAAGAGTTGTTCACCTATTCCCAGATTCCGGGTTTGAAGTCACTTCGTGTTGAGTTAGCCCGACATTTACTCGATTTGCAGGTCTTCACGATTCCTGAGAGGATCTATGTTGTATCCGGTTCGCAGCAAGCGCTGCATCTGCTTGTCTCCCTCCCTTTTCCTAACGGAAAGAACAATATTTGCGTGGAGCAGCCCACGCATTTTAGCATGATGGACTCCCTCAAGATCCATCATGCTGTGACATACGGGATTGAGGTTACGAACGACGGAATCGACTTTGGACAGCTCGAAGACATTTTTAAAACTCGCGATATCAAGTTTTTCTATACGGTCTCAAGGTTCCATAACCCTACAGGCTACAGCTATTCCAATGAGGAGAAGAAGAGGATTGTAGAGCTGGCGCAGAAGTATGATGTTTATATCATCGAGGATGACTATATGGGAGATTTGGATCGGGATTCAAAACATGATCCGATGTTTGCCTACGATCCGTCCGGCAGGGTGATCTACACGAAGAGCTTTTCCAAAGTCATGCTCCCGGGACTAAGGCTGGGCTTGGCCGTGATCCCCGAAGAGATGAGTGAAATGTTCCAGCGGGCGAAGCACGCTGCAGACATACATAGCCCCGTGCTCATGCAAGGCGCACTCGAAATTTATCTGAAGAACGGGATGTTCCGTGCACATATTCAGAGGATGCGGCAGACCTATAGTCAGAAAGGAGCTCTGCTCCAGCAGGCTTACCAAACTCACCTGCCGCCCTTCTTATCCTTTACGGGTTCGCCATCCGGGTTTTATTCCACGATTCAGCTGCCGGTGCCATTGAAAGCATATCAGTTGGTTAGCCATCTGGAGAACGAGAACGTATATGTTCAGGATGCCAGCAGCATGTTCTTGCCTGAGTTTTAGAACGAATCCATGATACGGCTGAGCGTATCTCAAGTGAAGGAGGAACTAATCGAAGTCGGTGTTCAGAAAATTGCGGAAGGAGCCGCGGAATTGTTGAAAAGGCGTAGCGAGGTGAGGTTCATCTAGTCGGACCAGGTCGGAGGCGACCGGACCGACCGATGAAATAGGTTTAAGCGATGGGCGTTCCATTCGGCAGATCGACATCCGGTTTCAGAAGCACAACGTCTCCTGGCTCCGGTACCCCGCCGAGCACAAGCACTTCGGATTGATAGCCAGCTATGCGTCTCGGTGGAAAATTGACGATAGCTACCACTTGATTCCCTACGAGGGTGTTCGCATCATATCGATTCGTAATCTGGGCACTTGTGCGTTTGATCCCGAGCGGGCCGAAATCAATCTTCATTTTGATAGCCGGAACGCGTGCTTCCGGGAAAGGCTCTGCCTCCACGATCGTCCCGATCCGAATATCCAGCTTGGTCAAATCATCGATGGTTGCCATGACTATATCTCCTTACAGCTAGGTTATGTAGCAATTAATGATGCTTCACAACACAAATTTTATGTTTCATCTTATCACCTGCGTTTCCGGGAATTCAAGTGACAGATTGGTTTAGCGTGTTCTATACCGCTGGGGATCAGCTCGAGAACCAAATGGAGGTAAAGCATTCGACGCCTTCTATATTGACTCATTCTCCATAAGCTTCTTCCAATTCTGATGCTGCCTATATACCTTCTCCCATATCAGGTCCCGTTCGAATGTGGAATAGTTGACGAGCGGCTCATTAAATATGTCCGCCAGGTTCTCAAACCATTCCGACTTCGATGAAATCTCTACCTTATCCAGGGCGTTGCCGCTCCACTTTCTCCATATGCAGCCTTTGAGTTCATTCATACCCAACTCGTGCCGTTGCCTGACAATGAACAGATCCATCCATGGAGATTCCGGTGATCGGCTATAAAATGCATGATTTGATTTAAACATATCCAGGCTGTTCACCACATCAGGAGCATAATCTACGCCTACAAAAGAATAATGGGGATCATGAATCAGCCTCCAGCCACGATCCGTTATGCGAGACGGCTCAAGCACATATTGAAAAGGTCCCTGTAGGTATTCTCCGAATTTCAATGGGATCGGCTCCCAGGGCATATCGCCCAGACCGACATCTACGAGCCACCTCTCTTCTTCCCCATGTTGATCATTCAATAGACATACGGTTATCCCGAGATGGAAGCCGTTAATCCGAGGTTCTTGTCCTAAGGGCTGGACTCCTGCCTGATGCCAATATGCCTTATAACCTAAGCCTCGAAGAAGCGCGGTAAAGGCTCCATTTAGATGAAAACAATAACCGCTTCGATGCTGGATCATAAGTTGTACCGATTCTTGTATATCGATGGATGTCGGTTTCCCAGCAAAAATATCCAAGGTCTGCCAAGGTATTCGCGCCACGTGTGCTTTATGCAGCTCGAACAAATATTCCTTCGACGGAGCCTGAATATCCGAGATGCCTAAACGGTCTAAATATGCCCTTACCTCACTTTGGCTGATCATAAGTGTACACTCCTACTTTTTTGCTTTATCATAAACAATAAACTGACCCTTATGAAATGGTCAGTTTCAACGTTTTATAAAAGACAGGTTAAACATTAACCGTGTTCAGCCCATGTTCCAAGCCTTTTGCAGAAGCCGTATTCCTGATTCCATTTCAACTGCGTTCAAGCCTGCAAATCCCATGTATAACCTCGGGTACTGGTTAGCATCTTGCTGGTGGTTCATCCACATTTTTCGCAGGTCATATACGACAACCCCGACCTTCGCCGCCTCCTGGATCAATTCTTCCGAGGACACATCTTTTTTAACGATCAGCTGAATGTGGAGTCCTGAATTCTGACCCGTAATTTCAACAAACCCGCCAAGATAAGCTTCGATCAACCCGATGAACTGATGATGTCTCTTCCTGTACAGATTACGCACTTTACGAATATGACGGTACCAGTGCCCCTGTTCAAAAAACGCAGTCATTGCCCACTGTTCCACGCGTGAAGGGGCAAAGAACACTTCCTGACGCATGTGGGATATTTGATTCAGCAGCGCCGGCGGCAGAACGAGATAGTTCATTCGCAATGTCGGAGTCAATACTTTCGAGAACGTGCCGGCATATATGACCCGACCGTTGTTATCCAATCCTTGCAAGGAAGGAATGGGTTTCCCCTGGTATCGAAACTCGCCGTCATAATCATCCTCGATAATGTATGCGTTTTTGGCATGGGCCCATTCCAGTAATCGCTCCCGCTCCGGATATGGCATAATGCTTCCCGTCGGGAATTGGTGAGAGGGTGTGACATATACAAGCTGGGCATGGCTGCGCTCCAGCTGGTCAAGCGAGATTCCTTTATCATTAAGCGTTATCGGAAGTAAATGGCAGCCATTCAGCTGAAATTGATCTCGTACCAAGCTGTAACCCGGTTCCTCAACAGCGATATGTTTAATCCCTTGCAGCACTCTGGAAAGTAGCCCCATGCTATAAGCCGTTCCGGCACCTATCACAATTTGCTCAGGTGTTGAATTAACCCCTCTGGAATTCCGCAAGTATTCGGAAACCATGGTGCGAAGCCCGTATTCACCCTGCGGATCTCCATACATTCCAATGTCACTCACATGCTGTTCCAGCGCTTCCTTCAACATTTTATTCCAGGTTCGCAGCGGAAAAGACGCTTGATCTAATCGAGTGGGATTAAAGTCAATAAAACCTGGATTCAAGCGCCCATAGGAATGCATGACAGACATCGTGGTTATAGGGGGAATCTGCTGTTGATGGTGATGTGATAGTTCCTGATATGGGTTCATGACATATAGCCCTGACCTCGGCTTGCTGGTCACATACCCTTCTGACGTTAACATTTGATAAGCTGTTTCTATCGGCGTTTTGCTTATATTGAGTTGAAGCTGGAGAGAACGAACGGAAGGCAATCGTTGTCCGTCGGGAATGGTGCCATTACGGATACCCTCACGAATTTGAAGATATAACTGCTGGTATAACGGGAACTCGCTTTGCTCGGGTAAAAGAATATCAAACAATTTGGACCACCTCAGGCATTCTTTATAGCTAAATAGGAGATACTTTTACTAGATTATACAATAAATCAGGTCCACGTTATGCGCATCCCTAGTCACGAAATATTTCTTTCGATAATACCACTTTTATAACATCTGACTTTCATAAACAGATAAAAACTGACCATTTCGGTACGGTCAGTTTTATTTTACGCTAACGATACCTTGGATGTATATCCATATGAATCTGTTACGAAAGGACGTATGATCCCATGACTCATCCCATCCGTCTCCATCACAAAATCGGCCAGGGTTTAACGCCTCACCAATTTATGGAGAATATGAAGATTCGAGAAATGAAATTGAGTTGCATCCCAAACACCAAGGAATTATGTCGACAAGTCTATGATCGCTTCCAATGGGAGAACGAAGAGGCTGAGCGATTCTTCACTTCTGAGCTGCACATATTCAAGCAACTGCACTGCCTTATTCTCTGTACGGATTGGTGTCCGGATGTCATATGGAATGTTCCTGTACTATTTAGAATATTGGAATATAGCCGTATTCCGACCGAAGTGCTCATCATGGAAGATCATATGGAGACAATGGATCTTTTTCTCACGGATGGCGGACGCGCACAGCCGATTGCAGTCTTCCTCCATGCAAGCACCGGAGAAGTATTCGGAACTTGGGGCGCTCGACCGGCATACATCCAAAACGTCATGGACGAGTTCAAAAGGAACCACCCCGATAAACAAGCTGCAGGATATCAAGAACAACTGGACCAAACGTACAAAAAAATCGGCGAGCTCTACCATGACGGTAATGAATATCAGAGAGTCATAATTCAGGAAATAAGGCAACTGTTTACTTCTATTACTGTATGAAATAAATCACACTCCCGCTGCTTAAATCTTCCTGAATATGTTATCATTACTTTCGAAGATGCCTGAGGGAGTCACTGTTCGAGCAGCGGCTTATGAGGGTAAGTAAAATAGAAGTATAACCATTCACCAAATTTCATTAACTCAGTACAAGGAGAGAAACACTTATGACAAAAAATGAAGTTCAGCGTCCGTCCCGCGTGGTGGTAATTGGTACAGGAGCTGTAGGAGCAACGACTGCGTACACCTTATTTTTACGTGAGAGAGTATCTGAACTGGTATTAATCGATGCGAACCATGACAAAGCTCTTGGCGAAGCCTTGGATATGAATCATGGCCTCCCTTTTGCCGGAGGCGTGAAGCTTTGGGCTGGAGATTACAGCGATTGCAAGGATGCAGACATCATTGTCATTGCCGCAGGCTCCAACCAAAGACCTGGCGAGACGCGAATTGACTTATTGAAGCGAAATACGGCGATATTTGACGAAATTATCCAGAACATCGTGAAATACAATGATCACGGCATCATTCTCGTGGCCACGAATCCGGTTGATATTCTGTCTTACGTCACCTTGAAGAAGAGCGGCTTCCCGGTCAATCGCGTAATCGGTTCCGGTACCTTGCTGGATAGCGCCCGTTTCCGGTATTTGATCGGACAAAACAAAGGCATTAATCCGCGCAGCATTCACGCCCATATCGTCGGAGAACACGGCGATTCCGAGCTGCCGCTTTGGAGCATTGCCAACATCGCAGGGATCGGGATCGATCTGACAGACGGCGAAAAAGAGGATATTTTCGACCGCACCAAGAATGCGGCTTATGAAATCATTAACGCCAAGGGCTCCACTTCCTATGCGATCGCATTGGCGCTTGATCGGATCATCGTCTCCATTTTGCAAAACGAAGGTTCCGTTCTCAATGTATCCACCCTGCTCACGGACTACCACGGTGTGTCCGATGTGTACTTAGGCGTACCATGTGTGGTTGATCGTACAGGGGTTCGTGAAATTCTGAATCTCGAGTTTAATGATGAGGAACTAACCCAATTCCATGCATCCGCCAACAAACTGAAAGAGCAGATTTCCAAAATTTACGAATAAAACAAGGCAAGGCTTTCCGGATGAGCGATCCGGGAAGCCTTATTCTTTTGGATGACGCGCGAAGAAGGGCGTATCAGTTGGCGGTATAAATAGAAATTGCACTGTAAAGCAGAAGCAATCCCATCGATATATTAAACAGGCGCTCATACCGGGACAACAGATGCTGGAACAGCGAGCCGAACAACGCCCAGGTCATATTGGCACAAATGCCGACGATCGTGAGCAAGAACGAGTATGATAACAACTGCGCATGGGATGTAGAGATCGGCATTACGAAGGTCGATATGGCTGTAATCCCGTATAAAATAACCTTCGGATTCATGAACTGAAAGATGAACCCGAAGGAAAAGGTATTGAATCCACGCATCTTATCATCTGCACGATGCGGCTTGCTCTGCATGATTTTAATGGCCAGATAGATCAGGTACAGGCATCCGATGATATTCATAACAAACCTGATCCTCGGGATGAATGGGGATAATACCAGATTGAAATAGCTGGACAACAGCATAATGACCAAGCATCCAGCCGCTACACCTCCGATAAAGCGCAGCGTTTTTTTAAATCCATGACTCCGTGCATAAGTCATCGAAATGATGTTGTTGGGGCCGGGCGTAAATGAAGCGACAATCGCATAGGTCAACAGCGGAACGAGCAACACGCTCCCCCTCCTTTCTTGTATGTTATAATGAATAAAATTGTACGTTATAGCGTTCATCCGTCATAATTATACATTATGTATGTCATAACGCACAATATGTGCAATATGGAGGTCGATGATACATTGAAGCCCATCAATCTAATATTGGCGAATAACTTGAAGCTGCTAAGGGAGCAAAGGAAGCTAAGCCTGGATAAAGTCGCGGAGATGACTGGAATCAGCAAGACGATGCTGGGACAGATCGAACGCGGAGAATCGAGCCCCTCCATAACAACCGTATGGAAAATCGCGAACGGATTAAAGCTTTCTTTTACGTCATTGATCAATGAGCCTCATTCCGAAACGGTCGTGGTATCTCAGGAAGAGATCCAAGCGCTGGTGGAGGATAACGGAAAAATTCGGATTTATCCTTATTTCCCCTATGAGGACGGACGACGCTTCGAGATGTATTCATTAGAAATGGAGCATGGCGGTTATTTAAGTGCAGAGGCTCACATCGAGGGGACGGAAGAGTTTATTACTGTTTTCGAGGGAGAGCTTACCATTCGTGTCGATAACGAGGAATATACGGTGACTCCAGGTAAATCCATTCGGTTTAAGGCCGATAAACCTCATGTTTACCATAACTCCGGCGCCTCCATAAACAGGTTAAGCATGGTGATCCATTATTCCAAATAACCAGGAGATTTGAAAAAGCAGCAGCCCCCTCCATAAGAGGGAACTGCTGCTTCGTATATTGCTCCACGTTCAACGACGCAGTGAATTCGTACTAACCACCCCGTAACGGGACAACAGCTTGCGCCCGAGCAGACCCACGACACGGTCCGTTATGAACCCCATCAATCCCAGACAAATCAATCCCACAAAAATCCAATCTGTGCGGAAGAACAAACGTGAATTCCAGATCAGATACCCCACGCCTTCATTGGATGCAATCATTTCTGCCCCGATAATCGCCATGAACGAGGTTCCCATGGCCAGCCGAATGCCAGTGAACATAAAAGGAACCGTTGCCGGAATGATGACATGCTGCACAATCTGCCACTCGGATGCCCCCATGCTGCGGGCGGAGCGAATCTTATCCTCTTCTACGGATAGAACGCCCGTCAATGTATTTAATACCACAATGAAGAAGGTTGCATACAGAATAAGCATCACTTTCGATGTTTCCCCGATGCCGAACCAGACCAGAAACAAGGTGATGAAGGCAATCGGCGGGATGAACCGGATGAAATTGAGGAAAGGTTCGGCGAAAGCGCGGATCGGCCCGACCTTTCCGATGATAAGTCCGGCCGGTATCGCAATCAGACTGCCAAGGGTCCAGCCGAGCAGCACCCGGTATGAACTGATCCCGATATACTGAATCAAGGTGCCGTCCGTCAACAATTCATATCCGCCCTTGGCGGTATAGATAGGACCCGGCAGTATTTCAGGCCCATACGCAAGGGAAAGCAACTGCCAGACGCCAAGGCCGGCAATCCACAGCAGGATATGAAGCGACCATTTCTTCATTTTCTCGCTCATGGGTCTCCTCCCTACTCGTCAAAGTGCGATTGGATTTGGTTATACAGCGCATGAAAAGCCGGATCTGTTAAATCTCTCGGGTAAGCGAGAGGCACCTCGTAGATATCCGTTATTTTCGAGGATGGTCCCGCTGACATGATGCCGATGCGTCCTCCCAGCAGAAGGGCTTCCTGAATATCGTGCGTCACGAAGATGACGGTTTTGTCGGTGTCCTGCCATATGCGCACCAACTCCCTTTGCATGGTCCGCCTTGTCATCGCATCCAATGCGCCGAACGGTTCATCCATGAGCAATATCGCGGGATCATTGGACAATACCCTTGCCAGCTGTACCCGTTGTTTCATACCGCCTGACAGTTCGCGTGGATATTTGCTTTCATGCCCCGCAAGACCCACTAGTGAAATAAACTGGTTGGATATGTCCTTTCGCTTCGCGGCAGGTATGCGTTTCATGCGAAGTCCAAATTCCACATTTTCTCTTACGGTCAGCCATGGGAACAGGGAGGAATCCGCTTGCTGGAAGACAACGGCGCGATCCTGGCCCGGACGGTCCACCTCCTTCTCGCCTACTCTCACCTGCCCCGATGTCTTGGATACAAAGCCGGCGATCAGACTAAGCAGCGTCGACTTACCGCACCCGCTTGGACCCAGAAGAACAAAGAACTCACCGCCTTTTACCGCCAGATTGACGTCTTGGATAATATAGTGCAAGTCACCTGCCGAGGGTTGCTGTGTGTAGCTTTTATTCAACTGTTCAATATGGATTTCATTCTGCCTTGACGCTGCTCTCATCGTCTTCATCTCCTCACTTCATTCAATGACTCGATCCGGGAATGCTTCTCTCACCAAATCCAGATTCAATTTCTCATTCAGTTCGAAATCCTTCTCGATGATACCGTTATCCACCATATATTTCTTCTGTCCCTGTAATCCTTCGTAGGCTTTATCCGTAAAACCTATGTTCCATGGATTCTTCGGCAGATCCTTTAGGGTCGCTTCTCTCGGCTGCTTGACTTCTTCATACATTAGGTCCGCCGTTTCCTCCGGATGCGCCTGGGCATAGGCTGACGCTTCATCCAGCGCTTTCAGAAGCGCTACGAAACCTTTCTTGTTGCTGTTGATCAACTCATTCGAAGCGATCAATCCAGTACCCAGCCTTACCGGTGTCTTGGACATATCCGAAAGTTCTTTGGCTTCGGTAAGCGTTCCGAACTTCTCGTTCAGCACTGCCCCATATACCCAGGCGGCGTCAATATCGCCTTTTTTGAGGGCCACAAACGCCTCGTCGAAACCTCCCTGTCCGATCAGTTCCACATCCGACAACGCAACTCCGTTTTCGTCCAAATATACATCCCATAGATAAGGGATGAAAGTGCCTCTTGAGAAACTTAACTTTTTACCCTTGAGATCAGCAGCGCTCCCGATTTCTTTACGGACGAACAGCTTCCATTCGCTTGCACTTACATCCGTTGCTGTACCGGATGAAGCGAAAATGGAGTAATCGCCTTTGCTGACAGCGTTCAGGAGTGGGAAGTCCGCTCCGAATGCAACGTCTGCCTGTTTAATGAATAAGGAGTTCACGCCTTCAGCCGGCGTAGCGAAGTTTACCAATTCGGCATCAATTCCGTGTTTGTCAAAGAACCCTTTGCTTTTAGCCACACGAAACACGGTATTGGTGGAAATATCCGCGATTTTCAGTTTGAGCCGATTCCCCTGCTGCTCGCCCGAAGCATTTCCGCACCCGCTTAGCATACTCATGGTGAGAATTAGTGACAGAAACCGAAAACTCCATTGCTTCAAAAATTGGTTTCTACTCATTGCGATCCCTTCCTTTTTGCACAAGTTCATCCGTTCTGGCCACGCAAAGCGCTCCCTCTCCATACGAGATCGTGCCTTCTACTTCCACGCTCGTAACGGCACCTCTTTGTGCGGCCCCCGGCAGGCGGAAATCGGCAACATCAAGCGGAGCAATCTCCGTCTCAACAGGCAACTCAAGCTGAGGTACCCATTCATACGGAACCCGGTATGCGCGATAGACCATATTGGAGTTGCGGGTGTTTTTATAAGGCGAAATATATTCCCACACCAGCTCGAGTTCTCGTGTCACTTCGAATATTCGCCCGTCAGCCCCCTCGGTGATCAAGGTGTTGCCATTAGGGAGCCGCTGAGCCGAGCTGATATATGGACTGTAAAAACGGTATGAGTCAAGCGGAGCCTGGAATCCGGCTTCGGTCGGCGTATATTGCCATTCAATCTCTAAAGTAACGGGGTTGATTTCCAGGATGCGCGAATGGTCACGCCGGGCTATTTTCAGGCCGTCTCCCGCTTCCGGATTCGGCTTTCCGTAACCGCCCCAGCCACCGTTATCAAAGATGAGAATGTTGCCTTCGCCCGGAAGGCCCTGTGGAATGAGATGAGCATGATGCTGACCGATAATCCAGCCGATATGCTTTGTTTCCTCCGTGGAATAATCGGGGCCAAGCTTCCAGACGATATTCCCGTTTTTTTTATCAATGATGGCAATAATATTCGTTTCCCTAGCATCCCAGATTATATTATCGGGATGGAAGCGTTCGTCCCCCGCATCATAGAATCGGTTAGGCCCGAGCACCGATGCCGAATTAATGTGCATCCAATCGCCCGCATGAGCGCCAAAGCCGCGCGTATTCGGATCGCGGGATAATGCGTGCTTCGCATCCTCATCAAATCCGAGTTCATCAAAGTGATCGCTGACGGCCCACTCCCACACGACATTCCCTTCCCAATCCACTTCGATCATCGTGTCGTCCAATAGCTCAATGTCGGATATCTCGGGACGTTTCACATTTTTGTGGGCCAGAATGAGCGTATGGCCCGAATCCACTTTCGGATCTTGCCCTGGAACATAATAACCGACGGGATTGCCTTCCCGCTGATAGTCATGATGCTGGCGTGCCATCCACTGCGGCGGATGCCCCGGATCCTCTATGTATTCATAACGGTCAAATTTCCAGACGATATTACCGTCCCAGTCGACCTGCACCAGATTGGTCTCATCCTGAAACCCGTATTTCGGATCGCGCTCTGACGTGCTGCCAAGCACGTAACCACCCGGAAACAGCTTGTTGGGAAAACCTCGAAGTCCTTTCCACAAATGAACCTCTTTCCCATTCATGTCAATGAGGAGAGCCCCTGTATCCGCTGCATGATAAATCGTGTAACCGCTCCAAGCCTTCTTTGGGTTATATACCGTTGTACCTGTTGGATAAATCGTCGGATGTCCCATGTCACAACTTCCTTTCAAATTTGAATTTAGTAAGAAATAAATGCATTCGAACGTTTCAAGGAGCCGCGATGACCTTGAACATTTCCTTCGTTGGGTTGGGTGGATAATGCGCACTGTCGCTGCACGGAATCCGAGAAACCTTCAAGATGTTCATGGAGCCGTTTAAAATAATGAATCTGTTCCCTGAGCTCCTCGTGCGAGAATGCGCCGAAGATCAGCTCAATCATGTACCCGCCAACATTTTCGTTACGCTGCAGCATCTGTCTTCCTGCTTCTGTAATGTCTAAGGCAATCGCTCTCCGGTCTGTCTTGCTTCGCCTTCTGATCGCGAATCCGGAAGTCTCCAGCTTGTCGCATATCGCCGTTACCGCTCCAGATGTGAAATCGAGCTGTTCCGCCAGCTCGCCAAGCCTTTGCTCGCCATTCCGGAATATCGTGTTGAGAATCAACAAGCCTGGCAGTGAGATGCCTTCTACCGAGATTTTGTCACGCTCTTTGACAAACCTGCGTACTACTTTACGAAAATGCCAATCAGCCTCCTCCAATAAATCCCAATCCTTCTCTTCCATGTCGCTCCTCTCTCGGGTCATAAACCTCCATATGCAGTCCTTATCTCCCGCAGCTAACTCTTGAAATACAGAAAGACCCCCATCTACCCCTTTTGTCGTACTAACGACAAAACGAGTAAACAGGAGCCTTTGGTGGACCAATCGGCTGACCGTATCGTTCAATGCTAAGATAATGAATGATCATTTAATGATCATTGAAGGGAAATGCCTGTGGCTAGATTAAACCAATTAATACCACCTGTCAAGTAGGATTTATTCTACATGGTTCGAAAGAAATGAATAGTTAACTATATGAACGACAACCGCGCACCAATTTGACGGATATGGTTGACGTCAGCGAACAAGATAAAATAATTGTAGAACGTTTCCCCAATTTGGACAGGGCGTGGGTATCTTACGATCAAGGCGGACTGCTTATTCATCTCCGCTGGTTGGTCGGCTGACGGAAAAATGAAACACGCTTCTTGATTTTGTATCTTCACAGGAACAATTCTTGGTGATGAGCCGTAAGGCATCAATGGGTGAAAGGCTTCAGAGTGGCACACTTCGGTAATACCTTCACTCGATGAAATGGCAGATACCTGAAAAAAACCGTCGGCCCCCTCGTATCTCTCTTCACTGACCCGACGCCAGCTTGCGGGATATGGAAAGGATACCCGGTACACAAAGCTGGTGAAGATGTTTTCCGAAATCCTTCTGGCTCTGTGAGACCACTGCAAAGCTGTAATCCGGCCGCCACTGACAACGTTCATCGGCACCTGATCCCTGAGATCCACAATCCAGAGCTGACTTGCGCTTTCTACACCTGCGCATCCCGATAAATACGCGATTTTCATACCGTCCGGGGACCACCCTACGGGAGTGGCAAAACAGTCGGATACCGCTATCGTTCGTTGATTCTGACCGGTGCGGCTGTCGATCTGGATAAGAGAATAATAATTAGGCTCTTCATAAGCGGTTGCGCTGTAGGCGATGCTCTGGGAGTCCGGGGACCATGACGGAAAATAGTTTTTGGCGAGCGGTCCGCCTTCCAGCGTATAGATGGTACCCGTTGCCAAATCCACAGTTGAAATTATGGAGATGCTTGCACCAGGGAATGTATACAGTGCGAAGGTTCCGTCCGGGGATATCCGAACGTCGTGGAGCGGTCCGTTCGTATTTTGTGTGATTTGTCTCCGGTTCGTGCCATCGGTTCGCATGCGGAAGATCTGCGTGATGCCGCTGGCATCGGGAGCCGCAAAAAGAAGCTCCGTACCCGAAGGGAACCATTGGACATCACTAGCTCCTGGCTCTGAGAAGGTATAGCTCCGATGCGTGATCGTATCATAAACGACGATTCGGTCGTTTTTAACATACACCAGAGACCGGTTGTCAGGAGACCAGTCCAACAGCGTGAAGGGGGCGATTTGGTCAATCCTGGCTACAGTACGCGTGGCGATACTCAGCAAGTAGACCACATTTCCAATTCCGATAAATGCGATCCTCCTGCTGTCGGGCGACCAATAGGGAACGGAAAATTCCGCGCCAAGTCCCCGAGTAAGTTGAACATGAAGTCCGTCCTGCGGTCGGTACAGCCAAATGTCGAACGGTCCGCCGCGATTCGATGTGTAGGCAATCCACCCTTGATCGAGAACATGAGAAACTGCTTGCAAGGCCAACATCCTCTCTTGAATCATCTGATACTCCAGATATATTCAGTGGATGGCGGTTAGGCGACCGTCCCGGATGGATTTATGACGCTTCTTCATTTCCATTTGTCTTCTCCTCTGGAAAAGATAACGCTCCACCAGAAACATGATGGCCGATTCATGCCGAAGAGGCGTATCGAGCATCGCGACCCTGAACCAGGGGTAACGATGCTCCATAAGTTCACCTCAAACTACGATTGGTGTAATCAGTTCAAAGGTTCCCATCGGTTGACGTTCAAGAAATTCAATCATAAAGATTTCTCATCAATCCTTATGCATAAAATTCGATTGCAGGGTTACCTGAGAACATGGTATTGGAATATTCGCCGGCCTTGTATTCTGAGATGACTTTTGTCCAAAAAGCTTGGGCTGACAGATTTTTTTCCAACCAAGCGATACTCCAATTGCCCTTAAACATTTCGAACACTTTGAAAGCTGCCTCTTTACCAATTGACTGCTTTCGGTATTTTTTCAAGATGAAAAATTCCGCCATGGAATAGTTTGGAGTTGCATCACTTGCTGTTTTGATTTCTCTCACCAAAACAAATCCGGCCAGCTTCCCCGATTGTATAACAAGGTAAGGATACCGCCCCTCTTCCGTCCAGTAATGGTCTAAATACTTATAATCGTACAGGCCAAATTCGTTAACGTCATTCTCACGCTCATCTTCATATGGACTCATATCGTATTGATAGAGTTCCATCAGGTTACGTAATATTATTTTCTGCTCATATGAAACCCTTAGAAGTTCCACCTACCCACCACCATTCCTCCGTATGCATGTAAAAATATTCAATATGGTTATGGATCAATCCTGCCTATATTTGAGAATACCGCAGCCAAAAAAACGTTCCCTCATCGGTTAATCATCCGCGTTTTTCTAGTATTGCCCAACATCATAAAGGTTGGTAGAATATAACAGTTATACTATCGCACATACATAAGGAGAGGAACACAATGACAGTTCAACCACAAGCAGCTAAGGATTCCATGATCGAATGGCTGGCAAATGAACAAGAGCTCGGCCATAAGCCCAGCAAAATCGAATTAGCGGGAGAATTTGATCTCCACGACATGCATTATTATATTTTCAAATATAAGAAGACCCTGTTTGGCAAATGGCTGGTCGGCGTTTGCGGCGGTTATGAAAATCCGTCAGACACCGAGCATTGTGGACATGTGTTCAGTGAGATGCAGCCCTATCATCCTTCCACCGCGGAACAGGAAGCTGTAGCCATGGTTAACATGATTCGTGAGTATTGGATGAAGCAGGCTGCACAATATGAGACAGGGGAAGCTTCAGAGGATAACACGTTGGATTCCAATGAATCATCCGGGATATTTAATGGCTTCGTTCTGTTGAACTCCCCGGAATGCGACCTGGAACAGATCAAAGCAAATCTTCTGCACGATTGGAATATTTCCTCTTCCCCGGAGGATGGCAGCTCCGGAGAGGAAAAAGAAGGAATTCTGGTCTTTGAGTCAGACGGCTGCATGATCGCGGTCAGCTTCGTTGATGCTCCGGTACCGGATGGCGAGGCTGAGCATTACGCGCAAGGCAACTACCTGTGGCCAGAGGCTGTGGAGGTAACCAAAACCCATGTCAGCCAGCTTATTCTGGCGGTGTTTTCGCGTGCTGCCTCCCCGCTTGATAGCGGCAGGGTGTACACCAAGCTGGCGGCGAGCTGTTTGAAGCTGCCTAATGCCGTCGGCCTCTATTCATCCGGCACGGTATTTCAGCCTGAGCTCTATGTGGAAATGGCTGAAACCATGAAGTCCGACGATCTATTTCCGCTGTTAAATCTGGTATACTTCGGGCTAGTTCGCACGGAATCCGGAGTCAATGGATATACATATGGGCTCAGAGCCTTTGGTAAAGACGAGATCGAAGTGCTGGACAGCCAGGTGGCACCTGTCGAGCTTCGTGAATTCCTTATGGATATTTCTTTATATATCGTTGAACAGAACGTCACACTAAGAGACGGGGAAACCATTGGCTTTTCGGCGGAGCAGAAGCTGCCGATTATGCGTTCCGAGGGTGTCTATCTGGATGGTGACACGCTTAAAATCAAGTTCTGATTCCATGTGATCTTCTCCAATAAAAAGGCTCCCCAAGTCATTCAATTAACTTGGAGAGCTTTTCACACTCCACAGCCCGTAAGCTTACCGTAACATTCCATGTTGCTTACGGTTGCCGCAAACGGCTTCACATAAAAAAGCCCCCCTGTCAGAAGGGAGGCTTCTTTCGCGGTTATGAGAATAGCATTACGCCTGGATAAACAGGCTGAATTCCTGGCCGTTTTTGACCGGCTCCTGTGCCATGGTGTAGCCGTGTTTAACGACTTCCTCCGGCACGTTCCGAAAAGCGGAAGGACAGTCCGAAATGACCTGAAGCGTTTGTCCTTTTTTCATATCACGGAGTGTTTCGAGTGTGTAGATGACCGGGTAAGGACAAGATTCCCCTCGGAGATCCAGTGTGAAATCAACGGACATGGGTTGCATCCCCTTTCTTGAATCCTACGCCGAAGCGGTAGTTTTTTTGCCAGTATGCGGCGACAGCGAATCCGCCACCGAGTACGAGCAGCGTAACAATCAATGCAGCCGCCGGACCCATGACGGTGATCAGGTTAATAGGCGAGCCGCTCTTCACGAGAAGGTTAAATACCCCCATATGATCCCATGCATATGCCAAAGCGGTTGCGCCTATAATGTTGCCGATAAACACGGGTAAAAAGACAACTTGTCCCTCCATCAGCCGGTACATCATGCCGGTTTCGCAACCGCCGGCCATGACAATACCCAGGCCGAAGAGCAATCCGCCGATAAAGGTGCTAGGGGCGGCAATTTTTGTAATCGGGTCCAGACCGTATACAAGAATTACGATAAGCGTAGCGACGGAGCTGACTGCCATGCCGACGGCAATCGCTTTTGTCATCGTGGCCCGGCCGCTGATCCACAGATCGCGGAAAGCGGAAGTAAAGCAGATCTGCCCCCGTTCGATCAGGATGCCGAATGCCGCTCCGAAAAGGGCGGCTGTCCCCAGCATCGTGCGGCCAGTTACATAGAAGTATACGATCAGCGCGATGTACGCAAGACCTAACACAGCCCCTAGTAGAGGTTGCCGGTTCTTACCCGTTTTAACGGACGGCACGGTACCGCCCATTTTGAGTACGGGCTTCCCTTTCCACCATCTTGTGTTAACCAGCCGAGCACCCAAAAACGTACCCGCACCGGTAGCAACGATAAAGATCCAGGAATGAAGGGAGAATTGAGGCACGCCGGTAAAAAAGGCTGCCAGATTGCAGCCCAGAGCCAGCCGGGCTCCAAAGCCCGCGATGATTCCGCCGACAAATCCCTGAACGTACCGCCGTTTCTGTCTCGGCATTCGGATCTTGAAATTGCTGCTCAGCAGAATCGTAATGAGGGCTCCGATAAACATGCCCCATACGATCCACCCGTCGGTCCGCGTCCATGTCGTTCCGTCCATATGGACGAGTTCGAAATACGCCCAATCCGATATATCCACCCCGATGAATTCCAGAATATGCCCTCCGAGGCGAGTAAACTCACCGGTTACCGCCCATACCGTATGGGTGATTCCGAAGTAGACCGCGCTGAGAATACCGGCCAGGGCCATAACGAGATAAGGACTCCAGTAGCTTCCGAACCATGTTGAATATAACTTTTTCACTTGCTCAATAACTCCTCTTCCGCTAAAATCACGATTCTAATCTATGGTAAAACCCACAAATTCCATTTTACTATAAAAACTTCAATGCGGGGATGAAATTTGTTCATGATCTTACATCGTAATAACAAAAAAAGCCGCGATGATTCGCGACTTCCTATGCGTGTATGTTCATGTTTTCCGAGCTCATTCATGTTCAAAGCGGCGGGTTTTCTACTCCCATTTGTATCCATCCTTCCTTTGAAGGACCATATACCGCAGGGATATTCAATCCCGCTTGACGCATCAGGACGGTAACCTGTCCTCGATGATGAGCGATGTGCTTAATCAATCCCATAAAAATGGTAGCATTGGATTCCTGACGTCCAAAGGCATTTTGAAATTGTTTTAAAGTCTCATCCGTCCATTGTTGTTCAAGAGCTGTTTCTACATCAGAACTTATTCTTCTAAAAGTCTCGGCGATTTGGTTCGCGGAGGGTACTTCAGCAGAATCTTGTACCTGATCGACGACAAGCCCGAATTCAGTCAAGTATTCGGGGGTATTCGTTACGAAATGCCATGCAATTCTTCCCAGATTCCTGCCTTCTGGGTATACTTGCTGCAGTAATGATTCATCCGTTAAACTGTCTAACACCCTTTGTGTTAATTCTGCTTCTCTTTTCCATTCTGTAATAAAATCTGAAACGGTTATATACATGATTGGTTCATCCCTTCTTAAGAAACTCGTTCAATATTTGATGGTAATCGTTAATTCTACATCTTCCCTCCCCATTGAAATTGGATGTAAGAAATTCATCCTTAACTCCATCCTATCTGCTAATAGTGACAAGGATTGTCATAGTTATATTTTTTAAACCTCCAAGCCCGATACACGGCCTTCCGCCCCTATGCCCTCATTGCATTTGCTCGGGATTATCGTCATGATTACCTTGACCGACATGAATTCAGGGGCGATTCGCAAAAAACTCGTTTAACCGAAGCCATGAATAAGTTTGGAAGTATCCTCCATACTAGTGAAGAACCACACAATACAACCAAGGAGGAACCATGATGCTCGACAATCTGGAAAGCGACTATGACTGCGCGAAAGCCAGCGACGATCTCCATCGGCTCAAACAGGAGCTTGCCGCTCTGCGGGAACAGGGTGCTGAAGACAAGGAAACACAGGAACAACTCAACCGACTGGAGAATCAAATCTCCTTCATTATGAACAAATGCGATATTAACCATTAACGTTCAATCCAATCTCTCTTCGAGATCTGCAATGATCTCGCCATGAACTCCCTCCATGATTTAAAAAACCCGTATCCGTGAAGGATACGAGTTTTTTTTAGTTTCCATTGGTTAACCTCCGCGGTTATATAGGTTCGCAACAAACACATACGCAGACGGACTGTATAATAGTTAAGTAACCGGGTTGTCCTCCCCTATGGAATCGTTCTCGAAAAAAATAAATAAAGAAACCGAACCTTTTTTTGATAGAGAGACAATATAGTGTGTAAGCTTACCCAGGAGGGCCCTCTGAATGCAAAGTGAATATATGTACCAATTGCTCAAACAAATGAAGGATGGTGATCAACAGGCGTTTCATACGATGTACGATGCCACCTATCAGGACGTCTACCGGACCGTTTCCTTTCTGGTGGATCATCAGCAGGATCGGGAAGATGTCATGAATGAGATTTATATGCAAATGTGGACATCGCTTGCCAATTACGATACGAATCGACCTTTCCGTTTCTGGCTGCACGGCTTGGTCATCCGTCAAGTGCAGAGATTTCGGGTCAAGCGCTGGCGGAGATTCCGAATTTTTGAACGCATCCGTGCCTTCTCACGGGAAGAGTCGCATTGGGATCAACCTTCTGTGTTGATGGACGGCTCGAATCAAATGATATCGCAGGCCATCCAGAAACTGACTGATAAACAGCGAATGGTGATTATCCTCCGCTTTTTTCACGACTATACGTTGGAGGAAATCGCGACCGTACTCGACATCCCGCTGGGCACAGTCAAGTCCAGATATCATGCAGGCATCCAGGCGCTTCGAAAAAACATATGGAATCTCCCCCCGGAAAGGATGGAAAAAATCAATGACTATTGAACGCAATATCCGTGAACATCTGCGCAAAGAAGCAGAGACGTTGGATTGCCCGCCGGCAATTTCCAACCGAATAGCACGATCCTATTCACAATATGTGCAACAAAAAAGGAGCGGGAAACCTATGAAAAAACGATTAATAGCTGGAATTGTTGCGACTGCGATTTTGATTCCAACCGCAGCATTTGCTGCCCCTACGCTGATTGAAATGCTGACTAGAACCCCGATGACTGCTGAACAAGTCAAGACGGATGAGGTTGGCAAAGCAACTCTTGAGAAGCTGTATCGTGCTTTTCCTGAAACCAAATCGTTTGAGATTATCGAGGCAAGCAACGTCCAAGGTGTCCAAACAAGCATCATCCTCCAGGAAAAAGGGGGAATCGGCAAAAAAATCACCCTTCATACAAACAGTACGACGGGTGAGATTGAACACGTGATTCAAGAGAATTGGGAGCCTAAGGAGAAGCCAATCACGGCTTTAACCGATCGGGAGATCAAAGCGAAGGTTGATGATCTCTTGGATAAAATGTATGGCAACATCGAAGCGTATGAGTTTGCTTCGGAGCAATTGGAGAACCCGGATCAGAAAACGTTGATGTTGAATTACACCCATAAGGGATCAAAAACACCGTTCTACCAGGTTATGGTGCAGAGTAATTCAATCAGTGTTTCTCTCATTGGAGGAGAGACTGCTTCTTCAAACGGTAAAGTGGAAGGTTTCTTCACTACAAATGGTAAGCCCGATTATTTTGCAGACGCCTTTTTAAATGATGATAAACTCTTTTCTTTACTTAATATGAATCCAACCGAATTAAAACAAGAATTAACAAAAGGTAAATCTGTAGTGGAGATTGCAGCAACTAAACATGTCTCGAAGCAGCAAGTTGTGGATGTCATTGCAGAAACACAGGTTGATTTGCAAATCCAAGCTGAAGCTGATGGCGAAGTTCCTAACAACAACCTTTCAAAAGAACAAATGTTAAAAGCTATCGAACCAAAAGTATTGCAAGTCATTGAATACAAAACAGTAACGCCATCGAAGAAATAACTTTTTGATCCAACAAAAAGCCGGATTCCTTAAAGAAGGAAAACCCGGCTTTTTAATATGAATCCGTTCACTTCGTATATTTTCGTTAAAGGGCTGGCCCCCCTTATACTTCTTTCATAAACTCTCTAAATTTTTCAGCGATTTCTTTGAATTTGGTATGATGCAGATAATGTTCTCCTTCAAGTGGAATTACTTTTCCATGGTCAGAATCCTTGACTTGACCTTCATGCAACGGAATCCAGGTTGGAAAGTCTGGATTATCCGCTTGTACAAAGAGTAGAAGTGGAAGGTCTTTAGGGAATGTTAAGCCTTGAGCCTCTTTAAAATTGGAAGAAATATGGTCCATCTCACTTAACATCGTGGAACTATTCGAGTTTTTATTCGACAGCATTTTCATCTGCTCTACGGTGTGATCATCAAATGCGAGGTCAGCATAGGGATCGCCACCAAATTTGACCGCCAATCTTTGGAGACCTGATTTTTTAAGAAATGCAAACGTTTTTAGCGGGAATTTAACATCCATACCCGGTTGTGTTGGAACACTGCTATCGATGCCGACAAATGCAGTGACCTCGCTCGGATATTTGTTCACATAATCAATGCCGTAAATGCCTGCAATCGAGTGGCCCATGAGCATATATCGGTTAATGTTAAGTTGCTGTAGCGCTTCATGAACTTCACTTACGATATTCTCTATGGTTCGTTCTTTTTCAGTTCCATCACTTAATCCATAACCTAAAGGCTCAACCGCCACAACTTTGTAATATGGAGATAGCTCATCAATGAGCAGCTTAAAATCAAGCGCTGGTGCAGCTGTTCCATAACCTGGAAGAAGCACGATCGTTTCCTTACCTTCGCCTTGAATGAACACATTCATATTTTTCCCGTCTACAGACACGTGCTGGCCGTAAGGCTCTATTCGTTTCGCCTCGGAATGACTGCTGATCACATTGGTGATATAAACAATACCTAGAAAAAGAACAATGGCGATAACGATTGCTCCTATGATTTTAAGTAAAACACTTCGTACTTTCTTTGATTTCGTCCCATTCCTCGTCGTCATTTTCTCTGTTTGTGTCACGCTCATCTTCTCCTGTCCTGATCTGTCTATTAGGCTTCCTCCATGCGCCGCTAATGGAATCTTAACCAATGAAGATGTACTCCCCGTGACGTCAATATGAACGGAGTATGAACTGGCATAAAAAACTACGGTCTCACATGCAAGGAAGTTTGCACATGAGCCGTAGCTGTGAGAATACGAAGTAGACAATTGGAATTTTACTATGAATCTATTGAATCTGACGGCATTGTCAATGGCAATGTGACAATGACGGCTATAAAAAATCTGCTATGGGTTAAGGAGCGTCGCTGCATCGCGTAACAAATATTCCGCAGCTTCGGCGGAGATATGATTCCCTTTTTGTGCATGGACTTCTGAAATGAAACTGCTTAGGTTTTGTTTTTGCAATTTTTTCAGCAGACTGTTAGCAATTCCTTTGTTGTTAATTATGCCCTTGTCTGCAAAACGTTGAACCAGTTCCTCAAGAGCAGCATAACTTGTTTTTACTTGAAAATCTACGGATTGCGTCGATGAATTCCCTGCTGCATCCATAGCTTTTACCGTAAACGTATGTGTACCCAGCTCAAGTTTGTATAAAGGAATATCCATTAGATCCGTTAGTGCTTTTCCATCCAACATGACTTCGGTTTTTGCTTGGTCGACGCCTGACAGCGTGTCTGCCACTTCAAATTCGGGTTGAAACACACCCGTGTTGAATTCAGATGTTACCACTTGATTTATCGTAATCTCCGGAGCTGTCCAATCCACCGTAATATGGCTGGAGGCCTCAAAATCACCGTCGTCCGTCGTGGCCGTGATGACTGCCCTTCCTTCCCCTACGGCAGTTACGATTCCATGATTGTCTACCGTTGCCACCTGGACTTGATTCGTGCTCCATGTCATATTCTTATTGGTTGCATGATCAGGCATAACCGTTGCATGGAGCTCTACGCTGCGGCCGGAAGAGGTATTAAACACAAGCTCTGGTCTATCAATCATAATTCCAGTAACGGGTACGTTATCAGAGATATGCTCAACGATGAGTTCATTTAACGCAATGTTCCCCCAGATCCGATTCCCGTCATGAACCTTTAATCGAAGTTTATAGGCGTTTACCGTTGGAAAAGAAACGCTCTGGTGTTCTTTGGTGCTGTCGTTAAGCTCCCATTCAACCGATGCGTCGGATAATGCCGTCACCCACCGGCTTCCGTCGTAATACTCTACATCAAAATTTGTAATGCCTTGGCCGATTCCGAAAAATGTGACCAATGTAACCTTGTTGACCGGAACCTTATGATTGCCGTAATCAAGGGTAATATAACCAGGAAAACTCACATCTCCACTACTTCCCCATGCAGAGTTCAAATTGTTGTCGATGATATTAGTAATGGTGCCTGCTCCTGTAGCAAAGGTTGTGGTTACCATATCTTTGGACAGTTCAGGATTGTTATACAATTCAAGTTCGTTCAGTGCGATTCGCCCCGATTGGCCGGCTCCGTCATGGACCTTCAATCTGATTTGAGAGAATCGAGTCAGTGGAAATTCCACGGATTTGATCTCATCCGCGCCCGTGTTCAGATCCCAAGTGAGATTGATGTTCGTGCGTAAGGGAATCCATGCCGAACCATTGCTGTATTCAAGATCAAAGTTCGTAATCCCCCTTTCTTTTCCGTATCTAGTATTTAACTTCAATTGGTTGGCCATAAGCGTTTGACTGCCAAAATCGAGCGTGATATCGTTCGGAAATGCTGGCGCAGCATCGGTTTCCCATGCCGTGTCATAATCATTATCAATAATGTTTTCGACCGGTCCTGTTGATGACGTTTGAAATGTCGTACTTGCAACAGCCTGCGTAGCTAGATTGTCAACAGGTGTGCTGGCTGGCCGTTTCGGAACGATGACGATCGGATCTGGCATATTCCCGGCTGGTGGCACACCGCCCTCGTATTCGTGGGCACCGATATCGGGAGCACCATTATATAACGGGTTGCCGAAATAATCCCTTCCTCCGTTATCTTTTATGCGAATGCCTGCCCCTAGGAGTGGTGAATCCGCTTGCAATTGGTACCCATTCACTGTATCCATGCCATTGCCGCCGCTTCCGGGATCAACGAATCTCGGATCTTCGGTTATCTTATGGGCATCAGCCTGCACCAATGTGTTTCCTCCGTAATATGCATTATAGTCAAACGTTTGACCTGTCAAGTCCCATCCCTTATCACCGACGCTGTAGTACACATTATTATAATTATGAATGTTGCGCGGAGCACCCGAAGCCTTGGTGAAGTAATCGCTCATGACCGGGTTGCCTGATGATTTTCCGACGTAAATCGTATTATTGTAGTTATAGACATGATCGATGGATCCGCTGTATCGGAATATACTTTTCCTGTCGTTTTGGCTTATGTTGTATCTGACGATGGTATTGATTGTGTAGTACGTGTCGTTTACGAACAGCATGAAGCCGCCAGCGTTATCATGACTGTAATTGTACTGAACCAACGAACCGATGTTTCCTGCATCCACGTCGAAGCCATGCCCGTCTTCCGCGCCGTTCACACTGGCAAACGATTCGTTGAATTGAACGAGATTATTGTCCGCATACGCCCACCAAATGGAAGCATTGGTTGCCAGATACGTAGCTTGTTGGACGGTGTTGCGCTCGACCACCGCTCCATCGGTGACATTCCACGCGATCCCGCCTGTTGCAGCCCTGATGACGGTATTATTGGATATTTTCACGTGGGTAGACGGCGTCCATGGCCCGTATGGTTTAGGTACCCATGGCCATAAATCACCCATTCCATACCGCAAGATACAGTTGGAACCAATATAAATGCCATAGGCATCCACATCTGTCAGTATATTTCCGTCAATGAGAATATCGTTAAATGCGCTGGGTGTAGTCGAGCCAACCGAATCAAAAATGATGCCCCCGGAGCGTGTGGTATATGATCCATCAACATCATGGATGTTCATGTTTTTGATATGGATGTGATTCAATAGACCAGCTTCCTCATTCAAGATATAAACACCCCGTCTTTGGCCCCGCGGATTCTCCCAATCTCGATCAAAAGGCAGCGGCGAGCTGTTTGTCACCTCCAGATTGTTGATTTCCCAGTACTCCTGGTTTTTCAAAAAAACGGCTTCCAGTTCGGACGTAATCCCTGCGATTAATGGTTTGCTACCGGAACCGTACATATCGATAATGATCGGATGTTCGCTTGAACCTGAACCTTTAGGACACAGCCTGCCGTTCCAGCTCTCCCCAGCTTTAAACAAGATTTTGTCGCCTGGGGCAAAGGTAGTTGCGTTAACTTTATCTAACGATCTCCATGCAGCGTCTTGACTTGTGCCGTTATTCCCGTCATCTCCCCCTGTGCTGTCCACATAATAAGTGGTTCCGGCTGCTGAAGCAGTCGACGGTGAAACGGTAACCCAATTGCAAACGAAAGATAAAATCGAAACCATACAGATAAGCTTTTTGAAAAACGATTGGCGCAATCAACTTCATTCCTTTCATTTTTATTTATGTAAATGCCAAATTGGCGGTTACATTTGGAATTTTCTGTACAGCTCCTCATTCAATGCAACCTGCGCATCGGTTACCCGCTCACGTATGTATTCCTCGTATTTGTTATCGATATAGTCCTTTAACACCTGTTCTCGAATTTCGTCAAATGCCAGATACTTGGAACCCTTCTGACCTTTCTCCATGCATTGGATTAGATAGAAGTGGCCGTTCTCTTCAACAATTTCGCTAACCTCTCCTGGACGAAGGTTGGCTGAAGCTTGAGCTACCGGACTTCTGGCGTTGTGCCTGTAGCTGTCCAAGTTATATAACTGCTCCGTAACCTGGTCACCTTGATTGATGTCCTTGGCTGCTTGCTCAAATGAAATCCCGGATGAAATTTTCTCCCTGGCAATCTCCATCTTTTTTTTCTCCCGCGTCTTAAGAAGTGGATCGACATTCCGACTTGCATCAAGAAAAGATAACGATAATTGTCGTACCTTCACCGTTGCGGGGGCATCGTAAAGCCGGCCCTTATTCGCCTCGTAAAACGTAATCAGCTGTTGTTCATTCGGCTTCCAGTCATGTTCCATCAGCTGGTTTTTGACCGATAAGGTTGTATTTCCCATCACATATTCAAAATAAGTTTCCTCCGTATATTGAGCGGGTCCGAAAACAACCTGATGATTCTTGATTGCCTTTTGCCTTCTCTCGTTTTCAAGGTTGAAGTTGTGTACAAAACCGTCGTAACTGATATCGGAGAGCACTCCCTGCTCTTTGGCAAGGATCTGCCGCATTTTAAGATGGATGCTATCTTCGAGCGCCTTCTTTTTGATCAACTCAAGCGGAGTTTCATCTCCGTATGTTGTGGACCAAAAATCGGTCGACTGTGCTGAATCATATTTTTCATGGAAATACTTGATAATTCCAGCTCGATTGGCACGAATTGCTCTTTGAAATTCGCTTATATGAATCTCTACACCGTCAACTGTCGCGATATAGGTGTCTTCATGATGTGTTTGTGTAAATTCAGGCTTTGCGATAAAAATGATAATCGCGATGATCAAGATTAAGAATCCGACTATGTTCAGCCATTTCAGTCTGCAAAATTTATGTACCATCAAACCCATCAGCACCTTCGTCATTAGGATTTTTTAATGAACACGATCCTACCTAGACCACTGCAAATTTATGTATAATTCATTATAATTTCCATAAGAAAGCGCTATCAATTTCTCCTTTTTTACATTCCTTTCACTTTCTTTACTTGTTCCCACGCATAAAAAAAAGCGACAGAGGATTCATTCCTCTGCCGCCTTCTCTTTCGTACTTTCCGTTTTCTTAATCGCAGCCATGCGGCTCACAACCGGATCATGACACCATTTCCGCTTGTCCGATGACCATGAAGTTGAAGCCCGACATCCATTCCATTATCCGCTTCTGCTCTCGTTCTTGAATTTCATGATGGACCAGACAACCAATAACAGCAGAACGGACAGACATACACTGATGCTGACCCGATTCTGTCCATCTATGAGGAAAAGAACCGTGATTACCGAAAGGCAAAGCGCAGTAATCCCAGTCACATAAGGGAAACCCCACACCTTGAAGCTGGGCTGCATCGGATATGCTTTGCGAAGCTTCAGCTGCGAGAAACAAATGCAGATCCATACCAGCACCACAACGAAGCCCGGAACCGCCATCAAGATCCGAAACAACTGGTCTTGCGCGATCAGTCCCAGCAGGGAGCCCGCCAAAAGAATGATCGCGCAAAGTTTCAGCGTATTAAGCGGAATGCCTTTGCTCGTGGTCTTGGCCAGGCTCCGGGGAGCCTCCCCTGCGGCTGCCATGGAATAAATCATGCGCGTCGCACCATAGATGCCGGAGTTGGCTGCCGACAGCACGGCCGTTACCAATATGAAATTCATAATATGGGCCGTGCCCTGCAATCCCGTAGCGGATAACACCTGAACGAAAGGACTTGCCTCTCCTCCCAGTTGGTTCCACGGAATCAATCCGCATATGATCAGGATGGGCAGTGTAAAGAACAAAATCACCCTTAAAATAAAGTTGCGCACGACTTTAGGCAGGATTTTCTCCGCATTTTCGGTTTCGGTTAATGTGAGACCGATCAGCTCTGAACCTCCATACGAAAAGGTAACGACAAGCAGAGCCGAGAATATGGCGAACCACCCATTTGGCAAAAATCCGCCGTGAGCGGTGAAATTTTGAAGATACGGGGTGTCCGAACTTGGAATAATGCCAAACATAAGAAAGCTTCCCAATACAATAAAACTAATTATCATGGCGATTTTGATCCCGGCAAGCCAGAATTCCACTTCGCCAAAACTTCCAACACTCATCATATTGATTAAAATAATGAGCGCCGCGCTTGCAAGGCTCAGCAGCCACAGCGGAACCTCCGGAAACCAGTATTGCAGAAAGCTGCCTGCCGCAATCACTTCAATTACGCATACTGACAGCCACATGAAACAATACATCCAGCCCATGACAAAAGAAACCCGTTTTCCAAAGGCTTCCCGAACAAAATCTTTCATATTGCGGCCCGGATATACCGTTGCCATTTCCGTCATGGCTCCCATAACGACCAGAAGAAGCAGTCCTGCAAAGATATAAGAGAAAATAACGCCCGGACCGGCGAGACTGATCGTCTCCGCACTTCCCTTAAATATGCCGGTGCCGATTACACCGCCCATCGCCATAAAGCTGATATGCCTTGGCCTCAATTTCTTCTGTAATGAAACTTCATCTTGTTTTGCCATTCACATATCCTCCTGATGACTTTCAAATTAACCTATTGATAAGTATAACCTTTTCGGCTAAGGAAACAACTTAAGAAATTCGCAATCAAATAAGGAAGCAGGTATAGCTCTAATCCCCCTTATTCTTAAACAAACGGTAAATAGGTTGTTATCGGGAGCGGACAATAAAGAGCCCGGGTGGTCCCAGGCTCTTTATTCCTTCGTTATGATTACCACTTAGCCCATGCTATCAATGCGGAAGAGCACTTCATCGTAAAATCATCATCGCATTACATTCACTGCTTCCCCGTCGAGACGATTCGGACATTGCTGATTTTGGACATGTTGCCGGAAATATCGTACGCAACGATAAAATATTGATACGTTGTATTTGGCGTCAAGCCGCTATCCTTATAATCCGTCGTGTTCGACGTTCCAATAACGCTATTATTCCGATAAACCTTATACTTCGCAATTCCCGTATTATCAATAGATGGAATCCATTTCAGTTCCACGGATGAATCGGATACGGCTACCGCTTCTTCGATGGTTGGCTGCATCGGCGCTTCGGTGTCCGCGATGGTCGGTGACCACCAGTTACCCGAAACGACAATCATGCTTAGAAGACGCAGCGTATTCCCAAAGTAGACGTCATCGTTCGTGGAGATGGAGGCATTGTGGTCCCATAATCGGTTAAGCCACGCTTGATTGGCCGGATTTATCATGGCGCTAACCATCATCGGCGCAGAAAATGATGTATCCGTATAATCCACGAGTGCTTTGGACCCGTCCAGCTTGTATCCTCCATATATTTTGCTTGGATCATCCCCGGTCGCTTGGCGAATCCAAGACGTCATTTTATTGAGCTGCTCCTTGGCACGAGTTTCCCCAGTCATAAGAGCATCCGTGCCGATCCGCCAAGGAATACGCGAAGAGTTATAGCTGAAGTCTCCGTCTGTTTCAGACTCGAGGAATTCCGGATCTGCCGGTGCATAGCTGCCGTTTTTCTTCTCCACAAAGTCGGGCAGCAGCCCCGCATTCGGACTGTACTTTTTGTATACTTCTTCGCTAATGGAATAGGTTTTGTCGATGACCCGGTCCCAATTGGCGTCTCCGCTCGCGTTTTTAAAGTCTTTCACATGCTGAAGCATAAAATCGGAAGGACGCGTAGCACTGCCATATTTAGCATCGTTGTCGCTCACCCAATCCGCAAGCTTCAACGTCCACTCAGCGTGATTGACATCGCTCTTCATGATCGCGTCGATTACTTTTTTGGCTTCGGCCAAGTAATTGATCTCACCATCGCTTCCCCACTGGCGATCCGCAAGGAGCAAAGCGTATGCGATATCCATATCACCATCCGTGGCCGAATCAACACCGCCGACATTCACGACGGCCTGACCTGTATCGCCCTGCTTCCAAGCCATAAGGTCCGGGTTGATCTTGCTCGGATGTGCTCTGAAATAACGATATAACCCGTCAAAATAAGCCTTGGCCTTAGGATCATGGCCCGCCATATGTGCGGTGATCAGCATCCCGTATCCGTGCGCTTCCGAAACGGTCATCGGTTGATACTTGACTTTAAGCTCCTCGTCATATTCTTCTTGGAACCAGTCCCCGTCGGCATACCAGACGTAGTACTGATCCGGCTCCGAAGATTGAAGATACGGCTTCTTTTTCAAGTATTTCTGCTTCCATTCATCATACAGCCGGGCAACGGTCGCATCCAGCTGCGCTTGTTGCAGATGATTGGGCTTGATCGAGCCGGCGGTGTAAGCCGTATGCTGCGGGAACGGCTTGTAAGGCCCGGTGCCTTGCGAAGAAGGCATCGTTTTCAAGCGGATTTCTGCAGACGGCAGCGATTCGACTCCTCCCGCGGAGACGGCCGTCACCTTGTACCGATATTCCGTGTCGGGCGTCAGCCCGGTATCGATATACGTTATTTCCTTGGTTGTTCCAACATGACGATCGTTGCGGTAAATATGATACCGATCCGGTGCCTTGCCGGAAGGCGCTCTCCAGGTCAGGTCAATTTGGAAAGGAGACACGCCTTTGCCCGCCAAACCATCCACAGCAGATGGAGGCTCATTCCCCTCGGCATGATCCGACGTGCTTACCGTGACTGGACTGGAATTGTCTCTTCTGCCAACAGATTTGATCACCAGATTATATTGGATATCCGGATTTAATTTGTCGATGACGGCACTGTACTGCGACGTTCCCGACTTCACGGGCACATAGAGGCTCCAATGCTTGCTGATCTTGTCATCCTTTTCGTAAATACGGAATCCTCTTACCTGCTCTTTGCTGGAAGAAGGTGTCTTCCAGGTCAACGTAGCCTTGGCACCTTGGAGTTTAACCTGAGCTCCCTCCACCGGATCCGGTTTGGTGTCAGTTCGTTTGATGCCGTAATGATCGTATACCTTCAGCCCATTTTTTCCGTATCCGCTCTTTCCTTCATCTTCAATAGCGGCCGTATAGGCATCGAATTTCAGAATTTGATCCGAAACCGACACATCCGTAAACATTTTTTTCTTCGGCTGGCTGTTAATTGCCGCGAAGTAATCGTTATACGGTTCGTTCTTGTAATAGAATTTGTTTCCAAATGCATTGGACATCAGATACACCGTTCCTTGAGGATTGACGACGTTGCCAGCTTCGTCTTTTTCCAGTTTTTTCGGATCGATGACCTTGTCCCCATACATTTGGAAGGAACGCATGTACATATGATCGTGAGCCTCGAACACCATATCGATGCCAAGCTCGTCAAAAACAGGAATCAGATTTTTTCTGTAAAATTCAACGCGATCTCCTTCCCATTGAGCCGAATTATCGCCGGCTGCATAAGGCGCTTTGTGAAGCGTGACGAACTTCCATTTCTTGTCGGTCTTCGCCACCGTGTTCCGCATCCAATCAATCTGGTTCCAAAACTGTTCGTGCTGATCATCATCCCAGTCGACGGAGCCGTCTTCGTTCAACTTGCCGTCAAACTGCGAGTTGTAGACCATGTAAAGCGCATCGCCGTATTCAAAAGAATAAACCGAGCCGTCATGTGTTGCATCCACCACTTTCCGTGGCAGATTGAAATGGTTGTAAAAGTTGTTATTCGGCGTCGTGGCATCCCCGTCCCAATCCGACACTTCGTGTCCGCCCAGTACGGGTACAAATGGCACTTTCATCAGATGCTCCTGCGCGAGCCCAAGCATCCACTGCCACTGCTCTTCCAAGTCGCCATTATCGACCAGATCGCCGGCATTGATCAGAAATTTGGGGTTGCCAATATGTTCGTAGGCTTTCTTAAAGGTATCTGCCCATGGTTCAAAGCCTGATTTGCTCGAGGCCTGAGAGTCGGCTCCCACGATAAAGCGATAAGGCTGCGGTGTCGCCGTATCAGTTTTAAACGATCCAACGGAGCTCCATATCGAACCATCGCCTACCCGGAATACATAATCGGTTCCCGGCTTTAATCCATTCGCGCTTGCTTTATGGCTGAAAAACGTTTTCTTCTTTCCGATTGTTCTGTCACTCTTGGTCATATAAGTCGAAATTTCTTCCGAAGATCCGGTGAATTCAAGAACCCCCTCTTTCGGAAACAGGTTTCCGGTTCCCGTTGATTCGGCAACCTGGACTTTGGTTCCGGCCGGCGTATCCGTGTACCAAGCGAAAGCCATGCTCGTCCTTGGATCGCCGTTCAAGGTCATGTTAATGAGTTTCGGCGAAGAGACGGTTCCTACAGTCGTAAAACTCCACTCGATATTTCGAATCAGGGGGGAGCCGTCTTTTCCTTGGACCGCGGTTTGGGGAATGGTAACCCTGTAGCTTTTCCCTTGACCTAAACCTCCATGCCCCATGCGTAAGGTCGTTTGGTTTATAACTTCGACGGCAAGACTTGGAACAGCCTGATTCTGGCCATCCCGTACCGTGATGTCCTGTTTGGCCGTTAACGTGATCGGTTTGTTGAACTTCACCTCAATCGGCGTCGTCACGGATACCTTTTCCGCACCTTGTTCCGGAACATAAGATAAGTCGATGGTAGGCTGTTCAGGCGTTGTTCCGGATATCGGTTCCCCGGTTACGCGAATGTTCCGAATCTTACTGGAACCTCCCGATCCTATGCCTTTCGGATTATCTTTGGGGTTGGCTGGCTTATTGGAGTTAACCACCCAACGGATATACAGCATTTGCTTATCGTCTGCATTCGGCAGGGGGATGTTACGGAGTATGCAGGATTGATTCGGACAATTGTAACTTGATACAATATTCATCTGAACAGTGCCTCCCGGTACGTCCGTCCATACCGTTCGGTCGGTGCTTACCTGTACTTTGAAATCGTTAGGAGCGGAACCCGAAGAGCTTTGCTCCGAGGATAGTTTGACATTCTTGTAGGCTGAAGTAGAAACCATGGCCAACCAATATTTCTTGCCCTGGCCATTGTCCCAGCCCTGATAGCTGATGTCTTGGGCTTTGCTGTCGTAGTATTCGAAATATCCTCCGACCTGTTGGAGGATGGAGGAAGACATGTTTTGTCCTCCGGTTGCAGGATGGATGCCTCCTTCTCCCTTGTTCTTGAAGACCCATTCAGCGATTAAGGCCTCGGCCGCTTTCCCCGGTCCATCGGAGGCTAGCTCGGGCTTGGACGTCACGGAGTCGGCATAGGAATTTGCCGGCAATGTCCAGGGGATCAACAATAATGCTAAAAACAATAAGACCATCCGCTGTGGATTCCTTCCTCTTTTCTTCTTGATTCGCATGCTTTGCAACCCCTTTCCCGTTCAACATGAACGGCTTGGCTTGAGGATTCAATTCAATCCCACCTTCTTGAATATATCCCATGTTTTCTCTGGATTCTCGCGGGATCTTATCTAAAAATGGCCATTTTCAACATATATTGCTGTTATTTTGATTAACAATTCAAACGGCTTCGGGTACAATGAGGACATCATGACCTAGCTGGATTCCGTGAGAGGTGATATGACATCAACTTTTTTTGCTCCGATCCCTTTTATATCAGTCGAGAGAGCAAATCCCGGTCAAGCATTCCTTCACTCCACTATCACGACGCTTATGAAATTTTGTATATTGTCTCGGGCGAACTGCATTATTGTATTGGAAGCCAGCCGTTTCAGCTCGTGGGCGGTTCCATGCTGCTCATTCGCAAGAATGACGGGCACCGTCTGATCAATCCTAACGGGGCCCCATTTGAAAGAGTAACGCTGCTCTTTCAAGAGGAATTTTTAGGCGGGTTATTAACCGAGGATTCGTCTTTTCATCCCCTCTCCCCATTCCAGGCAGGTTCCGGTTCCGTCCGGTTAAAAGGCCAGGAGCAGGGGTATGTCGAAGGGATTTTTGCGAAGATGGCCGCCGAATCGGCAAACGGATTCCCAGAGTCGAATTTCTATCTCAAAATCCTGCTGTCCGAGCTTTTGGTGTTCATCCACCGCATACTAAACAGTGGTCGTCAATACATAACTGTCTCAACCAACCAGGTTCATCAGCGCATCTCCCATATTGCCCACTTTATCAATCACCACTACAATCAGCGCCTGACATTAGAGGAACTCACCAGCCGATTCCATGTAAGTCCCTCCCATCTTAGTCGAACCTTCAAGGAATCAACGGGATTTACCCTGATCGAGTATGTGAATAACGTAAGGATCAAGCAAGCATGTCATTTGTTGAAAGAATCCAATTTGCAGGTTTCCGATATCGCCGAAAGCGTCGGCTTCGAGAATTCTACCCATTTCGGCCGCACGTTTAAAAGCATAATCGGTCTCTCTCCTCTGAAATTTCGTAAAAATCATCAGACGAATATACGGCCGTAAAGCAACAAAGAGCCTGAATTCCTTCTAGGGAATTCGGCTCTTTGTCCTATAACTCTTCCTCACCGCTTTGACCATTCACATGATGAGGCAGCAAATGAGACAACCTACACGCACTTTTAGTTTACATAATATTTATTACGTAACTATCAGTTTCCGGGGTACAATTCATGGATTTTGGATACCAGATCTACTGAATTGGTATGGAACGCTTCGTTTGAATCCGTCCAGGCCGATTTCAGAAAGTAAGAGGCATGAAACCGCCATCCCTGATGATCCGGATTAAAATCCAGTTGAACCTCGCGCCCCGGCCTTCCGCGGTACACCCTAGAACCCGGCTTGCGCCAACTGCCAATTCGGGTGATCCTGTCCGGATTCTGGCCCGTAATATATGTAAAGCGGTCGTTATATGGAATGTCCTTCAAATAAAACTTTGGGCATCCCACAGCAAATACATGGATTCCTCGAAAGTCAAAATTCTCCTCCAAATATAGCCCAACCTTATAAGCAATAACGCCTCCGGCGCTGTGACCGATCAGGATCAGTTGATCAGCATCTGCTGCATGCTTGCGGAGGATCTGCCCTGCGTTCACTACCCGACGAGAGTACTCTCGAACCACGTCATAACCGACTTGAGTAAGCTGCCGGGCTAGTAAACGGATTAATGCGGAACCCGCTATGCCGTTTGCCATCCCATACGGAAAAATCACCACTATTTTGGCATCGGGATATCGAAGGGCGATTTCGCTTGCAGCGTCTTCAAAATTATTCCGATAGGTGAGGATGCCGGCAAAAAAGCAAACCACCGTTCGGCACTTTATTGAACATGTGCTATAGGAGGATACGAACGCCTCTGTCATGACTTCACAGTCCACCTCCAAAAAAGTGTTCCATTCTTACGTTGTAATCATATGAAGAAACCCCCATGATAACAACGCAATTCCTATCTGCATTGTAGCATGAGGGTCCTCATATTTCATTTTTAGTTCACCTTATTTTTTTGCAGCCAGCCATTGGGACAGCACATTAATTTCGTCTTCCGTCAGCTTGCCTTGGAATGCCGGCATTCCATTGCGTCCATTCGTAATAATACCCGCAATTTCTCCAGCATCATACTTGGACCCTACGTTTTGCAGGCTTGGGAAATTCCCGCCCCCGGCCAAGTCTGTTGCGTGGCAAGCCATGCAGTTGGCATTGTAGAGCGACGTTGCTTCAGCATTGCCGGCATCTCCGCCGGTTGCTCCTTCTTGTGGGGCCTGTCCCCCGTTTTCAGCAGGAGCAGGCTCGGATGTATTGCCGCCGCCGCATGCTACCGCTGCAAAAGCAAAAGTTGTCAAAAGCATAACAAACAGTAACCCTTTTTTGAACATGTCTGAAACTGCCTCCTTTTGTAAAATGCAGGCTACACTAATAGCCCGCCCTTTTTGCTGTACTCCAGAATTCCATCCACGGTGCGATAAGCAAGAGCTCCGACCGTTCCGGTCGGATTATAGCCGCTATTATGCGGGAAAGCGGATGCGCCTACTACAAACAAGTTTTCCATATCCCACATTTGCATGTAATTGTTGACAGCCGAATTGCCAGGGTTCTCTCCCATAATCACCCCGCCGGTATTATGAGTCGATTGGTATGTCGTAATTTCGTAAGGTCCCAGTTCCTTCAGTTTCATTATGTTCTGGCCTCCCATCTCCTGCACGATCTCCGCGCAGCGATCGGACAGATACCTGGCCAACTGGCGGTCCTGCTCTTCGAAATCAAACGTGATTCGAATCAACGGGTCTCCGAATGCGTCCTTATAGGTGGGATCCAAATCCAGATAGTGATGCCGAAATGGCATAGAAGAACCTTGAGAGCCCACGGACAGCACGCTGTTTGCATACTTTAAGGAATTCGCCTTAAACTCTTTTCCCCAACGCGGTGATTCCTCCGGAACCGGATTGTTTTGGATTGGCCTTTGTCCGGTTACCGTATGGGCAATGTTCCCTCCATGAATGAACTTCAAGTCCGAGTGATCAAAATTGTCGCCGTTAAAATCGTCCAAGCTCATTCCCAGGCTTCCCGCACCGGCAAATAAATTGAATTTATCCTCAAAAAATCCGGCGGCGTTCCCTTTGATAACCTGATAGGCATAGTTTTTGCCAATCACACCCGTCCCGCTGGACGAGTCGTATGGTTTGCCGATTTTCGAGAGGAGCATCAAACGGGTATTGTTAAATACATATCCCGTAGATACTACGATATCCGCCGGCTGTTCGATTTCCTCTCCGGTCGTTAGGTCCGTATACATGACACCCGTTGCCTTACCGCCCTTATGTAGAATTCTTCTAACATAAGAATGGGTACGGATTTCGAATTTTCCGGTTTTTTTCGCAACAGGAATCACGGTAACGACAGGGTCCGCTTTCGCTCCGTATTCGCAGCCAAAGCGCTCGCAGTATCCGCAATACTGGCAGGCCGCTCTGGAAATGCCATCCGGGTTCGTGTAACTTTCCGACAGATTGGCTGAAGGCACCGTATAGGGGTTGAGCTTCAGATTTTTCGCCGCTTCTGCAAACATCTTCATAGATGGCGTGTGGAGCATAGGCGGGGTCGGGTAAGGATTCGAACGTTTCCCTGCCATGGGATTTTCCTCGCCGGAGATACCGGTCGTTTTCTCAAACTTATCAAAAAACGGCTCGAGCTGATCGTAGGTGATACCCCAGTCCTGGATTGTCATTTCCGGCGGTATTTTATCTTTCCCATATCGTTCTTCCGTCATGCTCCGGATTTTAAAATCGTAGGGCAGGAAACGGAACGTTTGCCCGTTCCAATGGACGCCGGCCCCTCCGAGCCCCTCCCCTAACAGGAACGAACCATACTGCCTCATCGGAAGCGCACGTATTTTTTCGGTGCTCCGAAAAGTAATCGTTTCTTTGGAGAGGTCCTGCATCAAATCGTACCGAAGCGCGTAACGGAGCTCATCATGAGCCATGTAATAGTCTTCCGTTACCCTTTCTTTCCCTCTTTCTAATCCGACAACGGATAATCCCTTCTTGGTCAATTCCGAAGCGATAATCCCGCCAGCCCAGCCGACGCCGATAATGACAACATCCGTTTTCGGTAATTTTTTGGCCATATCTGTACTCCTTTCGCTATATATGAGCGGTTATAGGTGATCCTTTAAGCTCTTCGGCGGGATCACGGTGAAATCTTTATCAATGATGTTGGTATAAGCCATTTGGTTACCCGGATATTGACGCATGACCCAGCCCTGCATGTTTTTATTGCCGCCGTACAGCGGATCACTGTATACCCCTTCCAATGTGCTGCTGCGCAGCAGGTTAAAGAACCCGCTGGCAGAGATCGTTGTCAATTTGACCTCATCGTTCTGAAAGGCAGTTAACACGGCATCCTGTTCCTCTGGCGCCAGGCTCGGGAAATCTTTTTGATACTTTTTTTGGCTGTAGTTCTGAATCTCGCGGAGACCAATGTAGAATATCTCTCGTCGTCTTAATCGACCCTGATAGCCTTGCGTTTTCTCTCCAACATAGAAAGGGGGCTGCATATAATCTCTTGCATTGAAGCCCCAATCACCGGCCAACTGATGGTCGATGAAGAATGCCGCACCCAGCTCTTTGGCGCCCGGACCATTCTCATCCGCAGGAAAAATGCGCTCTACGGCTGCTTCCGTGATCCTGTATTGTTCCTGGTTAAAAAACATTAAGGCTTGGTTGTAGTTGTTTTCATTCTGCTCAGGCGCCGGCGCTGCAGGCGGGGTTTCCCGCTTCGGCAGCAGATAACCGAGCACACCGCCCAGCACGACCCCTCCCACGGCATAACCGGAGTTTCTCAGAAACTTCCGCCGTGACATGGTCTGCGAGCTGCCAGGCTTCGATGGTTTGGTTTGTTGTTCGTCTTGTTCGCTCAAACTCTCTGCACCCCTACTCTTCTTCATTTTTGAATAATGGGTATTGTCCCCATCAAAATTTCATTCATACATTATTCTCCATCCGGGCATGATAAAATTACTAACCGATATGGAGGCGAATGCTCATGAATCAATTGTGGAGCAGGTGGAAAGGCCCGATTTTGGGCTCGGCACTGCTTCTTTCTTTAACAGCCTGCTTAAATCAAACCGACGACAATCAACAAAATGCACAATCCATGGAGCAGCGTAATGCCGATGCCGTGCACTTGCACAGTACCGATGTCATCCCAAGCTATCATGGGCCGAAAACCGAAACGACCAATGTCCATGGCAATACCACAAGCGGTATGGGTATGTCCGTGTACAGCATGATCGGTTCATCCAGCCTGCATGAGGGCGGTGTCTCTTCCCATGTACAGTCAAGACTTGCAGGTCTAGGCATTGATGGGGTGAAAGCTTTTGTCCTTAATGACACGATTGTTCTGGCACGCGCAGAATCACAGGTTTCGTCCAACCACTATGACAACATGCAGCAAAAGGTGTTAAGTCAGACAGAAGGAATGTCAGGCAAAGGCGAGCCGGATGAAGGCGTAAGCGGGGCAAAGATTGCGGACAACGATAATATGTCGCAAGCCAAAGAGCAAGTGAAGAGCATGTTTAATGAAGAAGTGCAAATTCTAACGGTAACGAATCCGCAAGCTCCTGCGCTGATCGACCGAATTGCCTCGAAGCTGCATGATGCACCGCGCGACGAGTCGATAGCCAGAGATATTTCAGAACTGCTTCGGATGGCTTCGGATACAAAATAGGGTAAAGGAGTTGATCATATGCCTTTAGGAAACATCGGCGTGACGGGGCTGATCCTCATTTTGTTGATCGCCTTAATTATTTTCGGTCCTTCGAAGCTGCCTGAACTGGGCCGTGCCTTCGGTCGAACACTGAGTGAGTTCAAAAACTCAACACGTGAACTGGTATCAAGCGAAGATATCCAAGATGGAGATAAATTGAAATGACCCCGCACGAGCAGGGACACGAACAGGAGCAGCATATAATAGAGCACATAACAGAGCTCCGCAAGCGGATTCTCATCACACTGGGCACCTTTTTGGTAGCCCTTTGTGCCGCTTTTCTATATGTCGAACCGCTGTATGAAATGCTGACTCGCGACGTGGAGGGTCAGCTTCAAGTGCTGGGACCGACGGACGTGATTTGGGTATACTTCATGATTGCAGGGGTTATAGCTCTTGCGGTGACGATGCCTGTTGCCGGATTTCAGGTATGGCGATTCGTTGTACCCGGCTTGAGTACCATTGAGCGGCGTGCTTCACTGGCGTATATCCCCGCAATCGGTGCCCTTTTTCTATTGGGCTTGGCCTTTGGCTACTTTGTCATTTATCCCATGGTCCTGTCCTTCCTGGATTCGCTGTCGCACCATTTCATAACAGCATATACCGCCGAGAGATACTTCCGTTTTATGGTGCACATGACCGTACCGTTCGGTGTGCTGTTCGAAATGCCCGTTGTCATCATGTTCTTGACCTCGATTGGCATTCTGAACCCGCTCCGCTTAGCTAAAATGCGGAAAATCGCCTATTTACTGCTGACGATAGCAGCCGTTACCATTACACCGCCGGATATCGTGTCGGACATCCTCGTTATTGTGCCCCTGTTCCTTCTATATGAGATTAGCGTTGGATTGTCTCGCATTGTATATCACAAAAGGCAGACCAAGCTGGAATTGATAGGCGAATAAAACCCGGTTCACATCAGGGACGCTGCTTACGGATACTAAAAAAGCTTGGAGATCTGTTTTAGATCCCAAGCTTTAACTATGTGCAGACCTATTTAAATAAACGTTAGAAAATCGTAGGCACCATTCCCCCATCCATCCGGATTGGAGAACCTTTAAACGCGGATGCGTACGGACTGCTTAGGAATGCAGCCAGCCTACCTATTTCGATAGGCTTGATAAATCGCTGTATTTCGGATTGAGGCAGATTCGTAACCATAAATTCTTTTTCTTTTTCAGCAAAAGTCATATCTTTATCAGGGTACATCCCTTCAATGATTCCGTACACATTCTCAGAGAGGGTGGGTCCTGGCATGATCGTATTGACCGTTACTTCCGTTCCAATGGTTAATTTGGACAAACTCTTTGACAAGGATAACAGCATTGATTTTGTCATGCAGTACTGAGGCATTTGTCCGGATGGCATAACGGCTTCTTCGCTTGCTATAAAAATAATGCGCCCATCATCACGCTTCAACATCTGAGGCAAGTAAAATTTAGTTAGTCCATTAGCAGCAAGAACATTCGTACGGAAATATTTCTCCCATACCTCATCATCCACATCCTCATACTGCATAATCTCATAAATCCCCATGTTGTTAACTAAAATATCCACTGTGGGATATTTTTCAAACAGTGCTTCTCTTTGCTTCGAATCCACGATATCGGCGGTAGCATTTTGAGGAGAAGTCGCCGGGAACTTGGACTTGATGTCATTCACGGTTTGCTCGACCTCTTCATGATTTCGTCCATTAATGAGTACATGAACACCTTCTTTAGCTAGTTCAAAGGCAATGGCCTTACCTATTCCTTTTGATGACCCAGTTACTAGAGCCGTTTTATTGTTTAATCCCATATCCATAAAATAATCAATTCTCCTTTGCGATCCGGATAGTGACTATATTACTTTGTCAGGAATGAAGAGTAACTAGCATATAACGCCAAAATACTTGTACAACACGCCAATTGTGAATACCAAGGAACCTGCAACCTCTCTACAGACTTCGTCTACGTTGTAACGCTATGCTTCCATTGTCAGCATTCCGTGCCGTTGTTCTGATAGCGAACCGGTACTGAAATGTTCAGTTCGCCAATTCGATGGAGTATCTCCTTCCCAAAGACGGAAGGCACGGTAGAACGAGTTCTGATCCTCATATCCGATCAAAAAGGCAACTTCTTTGATATCGAGCGAAGGGTCTGCCAAGTACTCGATGGCCTGTTCATGTCTAGCTTGTGTCAACAGTTGCTTGAAGCTCGTGTTTTCATCCGTTAGCCTGCGCTGTAAGGTGCGATCGCTCACATTGAGCTCCTTCGCCACAGACTGAATGTCAGGGCGTCCTGCTGTGAGACAGCGTTTGATGATCCACTTGACCGTCTCGGTAATGGAGCGATTACTCTGAAGTTCATCAAGCGATCGGTCCAGTGCGGGAGTCAGAATCTCCAGCAATTCTTCGTTGTACGAGAGAAAAGGTCGGTCCAGATCTCTTCGAAAGATCGTCAACCGGTTACGTTTTGCGCCCGTCCGGATCCGACAGCCAAAATAAGCTTCAAGCGCCTGTACATCGCCCATGGGCTCCGAAAATTCGACCAACTGCGCGGTCAAAGGTTGACCTGTGCCCCGGCGTCCAAGCTCCAAAAGACATGCCAGTGTGATACCAACAAGCAGCGATGGACCGGGCTGCTCGCCTAGATTCAGCCATTCCAGGTCGATGGTACAGCGTTCGCCATCCTCGTTGATAAGCAAGCCTTCGGGCGGACATAGTTGTTTATACCGAGCCATCCGGTTTAGAGCATCGCGGTAGTCACGAGCGTGGTAAGGCGCTAAGACGGTCGGTGGGTACTTCGCCGTTTCAAAGACCGTCGCAAGTTCGATGATGGCTTGGGCAGTGTCCCCAATGAGATCGGAATAAGCCTCCCAAATCGCGAAATATTGGGCGGTAGTAACTATAGATTCCGTAATGATGGTAAGCGGTAATTGTGCTTGTCGAGCTACTTCATGGGCGGCAATCCCTAATTGATGTAATCCTTCCCAAAATCCCGGCGGGATTTTAATTTGGTCAGAGGTGTAAGACTTCATATATAGGGCTCCTTTAGCTACTATGAATTGTAATTGTTAATATGAGACGTTATTATACATCAAAACCATGAATATTGCTGACAATATTGATCGTTGTGCCTTTTTTCATCTGTTTGACAAATGAAGTTTATTTTTTTACATTAGAGTTAGTTGTTTGAATAACTTACTTTATAGGAAGGTGAAACGTTCATGGCGAAACCAAATGTAATTAGCAAACAAGAGCTTCTCGAGGCTGCCCAAAAGTGTGTTTCAGAAAAAGGTATGGATAAATTAACTTTGAAAGCAGTGGCCGATCAGGCTAATGTCAGCCAGGGAACGGTCTATTATCATTTTCGAACGAAAGAGCAATTAATAATCGAACTTGTTGAGAGTCTATGTAATGCTTCATGGGTTTCGCTGGAGCAAAACAATCGATCAATTGAAGAAGCCATACAAGAAGCCAAGGAAAGATGCGATTATCATTCTGTTTATCACCGATTATTTTTTTCGTCATTAGCTGCAAGCTTTCAGATCCAAGAGAATCGCAGCCGAATGGGCGCCATGATTCAAGAAGAAAACAAATACCTGACTCAAATTCTTACTGCTCGGTGGGGTGAATCACCAATAGAGGAAATGTCCATGGAGCACTGGGGCATTTTAATGAACGCATTAATGGATGGGCTAGCCGTGCAAGCTTTGCTTAATGAAGAATTTCCAAAAGACGAAATCTTTCATGCATTACAACTGTTTTTTGACTTCATGTCCAGCGAGGTGAAGAAATGAACAGCATTCCTATAAACAGGCAGCGTCATGGATTTTTTCTGGCATGGGGTTTTGTCCTTTGGCTGGCAGCGACAGTTATCTTTCATTTCTGGGGTGATTGGTTGATTGATGTCAGGCATCCCATGAGAACCGCCGTCAGCTTTCTAATCGCGATCCCCTTGATTTATGGATGTATCGCTCCTTTGTTCTCCTATCTGGATATTCCGAATTCAGATCGCCCTCGTCTTTCCGTCTACATCGCTTTGCCTGGCATGCTGCTGGACATTCTGTCGCTACTCTTCCACTCTGTCGTATTCCCGGTTATTTCAGAGCAGAGCATCCACGTTCTGGCTGCCTGGCTATTCTGGGCATACAGCTTGATATTTCTGGTAGGGCTGAGACCTATAAGGATGGCTCCTCGGCGCCATTCATGAAGGAAATGAACTTCTTCAGAGAAGCGATACGATAGTCGGCTCGATCTCTAGCGGATCCGTCACAGTTTCATATCGCCCCGCTACGTTACCGTTACGGTCGATCAAAAATTTTGTGAAATTCCACTTGATTTCGTCACCGGCGTATATATCCGGGTATTTATCCAGCAGGAAATCCTGCATCCAGCGCCCGCTCGAGGTTTGTGTGTCGAAGCCTTGAAAAGGCGCTCGATGCGTAAGATATGGAAACAACGGGTGAGCCGACGGTCCGCGAACCTCGACTTTTTCAAACAAAGGAAATGTCACTCCATATTGCCCCTCGCAATATTGTTGAATCTCCGCGTTGCTCCCAGGCTCTTTTTCATTGAATTGGTTGCACGGAAAACCGAGTACTTCAAAGCCCTGTTCACGGTGAAACTCATAAAGCTGCTCAAGATCAGCAAATTGACGGGAATAGCCGCATCTGCTGGCAGTATTAACGATAAGAAGAACCTTGTCGCGGTAGGTTGATAATTCTACGGGTTGGCCGAGAATGGACTTGGCTTGAAATTGATAAATGGACATCGGTCACACTCCTTCTTGCTTTTTATACAAAGATCATAGAATCAAGGCGGTTATAGGTCCAATATATAGTTTGAATAACGCTTATAGATATACACAATAAATCAATGCGCTAGGTGCTCAAACCAACCGAATATTAAACCAGAATTAGGGAACGATTAGATCGTATGAATCATTGTTAAAGCGAGCTGATCACATGCCATTGTTCAAAAAATCAAAGCAAACAAAATCCAAACCAGATCGATCTCAACAAAATCATCAAACGAATCAAATACCGTCCCCCTCTCCCCTCTCTGATCGCTTGGACCAGAATTTGCATAAGCTCAGGGAGCAGACCGGTAACAGCCGAGATATCATTATTCGTACGTTACAACATAGTTTCGGTAGCGACCATACCATTGCGGTCATTTATATCGATGGGCTGGTTGATACGCTTACGATTAATAACTCGATCATGCAATCTTTAACACCAAAAGACTACTATGAAAAGCTGCATACATCCGACCCAACTGAGATCCTCTCTATGATCAAAAACCGATTCTTATCCATCGGCAGCATTAGCGATTTGAATGATCTGGGTCAACTCATCTCCGCCGTGCTTGAAGGCAATACCGTCATTCTCATAGACGGATCATGCCACGGCATTATGGCAAGCTCTACAGGAGGCGAAGAGCGGGGCGTAGAGGAGCCCCAATCTCAAACCGTGGTTCGCGGCCCAAAGGAAGGGTTCACGGAAAATATCCGCACCAATACGGCTTTAATCCGTCGGAAGATTAAAAGCCCGAATCTCTGGATTGTAGATCGAAAGATTGGCCGGGTCACCCAAACGCATGTTTCCGTCATGTATTTGCATGGTATCGCCAATGATAAGGTGGTACAAGAAATACTGAATCGATTAGACCGAATTGATACCGACAGTATTCTGGAGAGCGGCTATATCGAAGAATTCATTCAAGACAATACGTTCACCCCCTTTCCTACCATTACCAACACGGAGCGCCCCGATGCGATCGCCGGTGCGATTCTGGAAGGGAAAGTGGCCATATTGGTTGATGGAACTCCCTTTGCGCTGCTTGCCCCCATCACCCTATTTAAGCTTTTTCAATCGAGTGAGGATTACTATCAAAAATTCGATATCGCCACCTTTTTGCGTCTCTTACGCATCATTTCCTTTGTTGTATCGATGCTTCTTCCTTCGCTTTATATTGCTATCTCAACGTTTCATCAAGAAATGCTGCCAACAACTTTGCTGATTAGCCTTGCGGCCCAGCGGGAAGGCATCCCCTTTCCGGCCGTTGTCGAAGCGCTGGCTATGGAAATTACATTCGAAGTATTAAGGGAAGCCGGCGTTCGAATGCCGAGAGCTATGGGTTCTGCGATATCCATTGTAGGCGCTTTGGTGCTGGGGCAGGCGGCAGTCCAGGCCGGTTTAGTATCTGCTGCCATGGTGATCATTGTTGCATTCACGGCCATTGCCAGCTTTGTGGCCCCGTCCGTGAGCATATCGAACTCGGCCAGATTGCTTCGTTTTGGTTTTATGATACTGGCGGCGACATTAGGGCTGTTTGGCATTATGGCTGGATTAATCGCGATGTTAATTCATTTATGCGGTTTACGTTCATTCGGCTTGCCCTACCTTGCCCCGTTCGCTCCATTTATCCCGTCAGACCAAAAAGACGTGTTGGTTCGTGTTCCATGGTGGGCCATGCTGGCAAGACCGACCTTAATCAGTCAGAATAACCGGAAACGTCAAAAAATGAGTCCGCGACCATCGCCTACCGAAGACAGGAAGTAGTCAACAACCGGAAAACTAGGAGGTGAAGAATTAGATGAACCGTAAACTTAATCTCCTGATTCTCACCTTGATCCTCCCGTTATTGCTAAACGGTTGCTGGGATAGCCGGGAGCTTAACTCGCTCAGCATTGTATCTGCGACATCCATTGACCGAAGCAATGACGAATGGGTTATTTCTTTCCAAGTCGTCATCCCGCAGTCCATTGCTACCCAGACAGGCGGTGGAGCCGGCGGCAGCCAATCTCCGATCACCATCTTTTCGACGAGGGGAAAGACGATTCGTGAAGCCATGCAGAATGCCAATTTAGAAGCACCTCGAACGCTCTTTTTTGCCCATAACTCCATTTTGATATTGAATGAGCAGGTCGCGCGTAAGGAAGGAGTACGGCAAATTCTTGATTTTTTCCTCCGGCCCTTGGAAAGCAGGGAAACGATGTCTGTTCTCCTGACCAAGGGCAAAGCCTCAAATCTATTAGAAGTACTAATTCCATTAGAGAAAATAACGGGAAACGCGATTCAACGAGTCATTACGCAAGGTCAAGAGAATCTGTCCCAGGTTAAAAATATTAAATTGATCGATTTTGCATCGATGATCGCAAATCCTTACCGAAGTGCCGTCGTTCCAGAGCTAAAGGTTTCCGGCGATCAAGAGGAACAATCCACCCTGGATGCCCTCAAGTCAACCCGGAATAAAGCGGTAATCAAACTTGGGGATCTGGGGGTCTTTCGAGGGGACAAGCTGGTTGGATGGATGAAGCGGGAAGAAAGCAGAGGGGTTGCTTGGCTGTCGAACAGCGTCAAGAACTTGATCATTGTTTTTCCTTGCAGTGATCGAGATAATACTCAACTATCGAGCTACCGGGTAGTCCATTCATCGACCCAGGTGGAGCCAGTCATGGTAAACGGATCTATAAATATGAGGGTACACATTGAAACGAAAGGTGCCCTTGATGAAACCAGCTGTACGATGGATTTAACAAAGCCGAATGTCATAACGAAACTTGAGGAGACGATTACCGAACAAATCAAGGACGAGATAGGGACAGCCTGGAAGAGGATGCAGGAATTGAATAGCGATCCGGCAGGCTTCATGGATATGATTCATAGAAGGTACCCTTCAGTCAGCAGACGATTATCAATGTCCGAACGACCACTTCAGGAACTGGAACTCAACCTGAACATCAAAGTGACCATTGAGCACACGAATATGATCAATAAACCATTCTCGAATTTGATTGAACCGAAGAATTAACCGGCGTTCGATCCCATGAATAGGAGGTTCAACATGGAGAAAATCGGTAAATACCAAATCATTGCCATGACCATCTTGTTTATGATTGGCAGTTCCCCGTTGTATGAACTGGGGATCGAAGCTAAGCAAGATGCATGGCTTGTCATGTTGGCTGGAATGATCGCGGGATCATTGTTGCTATATGTCTATTTATTTATTCAGAACAGAAATTCGGATCTTAGTCTCCCCCGAATATTGAATCAACACTTGGGTAAGTATCTAGGCTCATTCATTACTGTAGCCTACATGGTTTATTTTTCGTATGAATCCATGAGGAATACCCGGGAGTTCTCGGACATTATCAATATCTCCTTTCTCCCTAGTACGCCGCTGTACATCCTTATTCTTTTGATGATCGTGCTGTCCGGCTACGCGGTATCAAAAGGCATTGAGGTTTTCTTTCGTGTCGTCGAATTCATGCTTCCTTTCACTCTAATAGGCTATATCCTCATCATCATCATGTTCATCGGCTCGAACATCATTCATCTTGAGCGTCTTATGCCCATATTAGAGAGTGGCATTCTGCCGGTGTTGCGTGCTTCCTTACCAGAGGTGATTAGCTTTCCCTTTGGACAAATCGTGGTATTTCTCATGTTTTGGAGTCATCTCGACGACAAGAAAACGCTGTCCAAAGCATCTGTTTCTGCTTATATTTTCGTCGGCATCTTTTTATTGCTATTCAACATTCTAAACCTTGCTATTCTGGACCCTTCGATTACAAGTATTTCGACTTTTCCGCTGCTTCGTTCTGTCCGTCTCATCCAAATCGCCAATTTCCTTGAACGTTTGGATCCTTTGATTATCATGCTGATTTATATTGGAATTTTCGTTAAAATGACGGCATTCTACCTTGGAGCCGTGCTTGGTCTTTCGAGTTTAATCAAAGTGAGCCATAAAAAATTAACAGTGATCGTGGGTGCCTTCATTTATACCATTTCGTTTCTTTCCCCCAACTTTATATATCATATCTGGATCGGATTTAATCAAAATTTGAAATATCATTTTCCTATTTTTCAGATCTGGATACCGCTGATTCTAGCGTTGATTATTCTAGTCAAAGGATCTCGTTTATCCAAGCCCGGGTGATTAGCATTGTCCACAACGACACTTTCATGCAAACCAAAAAGCCGCGTTGTCGCGGCTTTTTAGCGTGTAACAAATCGTGTGTACTAAAGAACATCCACAACACCCATCTGCTCAGATGCTGCTGCAGGTAACCATCCTTCAAGCAGTGCTCCTCCTTCCGGATGATTGCCTGCAGCAAGTTCGCCTCCGTGCTGCCTAACAATTCTTCGTGAAATGGTTAAGCCTAATCCGCTGCCACCGGTTGAACGACTTCTGGATGCTTCCCCCCGATATAGAGGTTCGAATACGCGCTCAAGTTCTTCCGGAGAGAAACCCGGCCCGGTATCGCGTATCGTAAACTTAACCTTATTGCCATCTTTGTTACACTGGACTTGGATTTCACCACCCGCTGGCGTGTGTCTGACGGCATTATCCAAAAGATTGTTCATGGCACGTTCTAATAAATGCATATCTCCATTGATAGTGCAGCCATCTGTTACATGGTATGAGATCGAGATGCCTTTTTGCCGAGCCAGCGGACTTAGACTGTCCCTTGAATTCCGAATTACCTGGTTAAAATCAACCGTTTTATGGTTCAGTTCCGATTCCGACTCCACATACTCCATTTTTGTAAAGGTGAAAAGGTCCTCTACCAAACGATCCAATTGTGCCGATTTATCCTTGCAAACCGCCACATAGTGGGCCATTTTCTCCGGGGATTGTGCGATCCCTTGCTCGAGTCCATCCAAATAGCCACGCAAAGCGAACAACGGTGTCCGTAAATCATGCGCAACAGCAGCAATGACGAATCGGCGTTCCTCCTCCAATTCGGCCTGTTTCCGATAGGACTGCTCCAGTCCCTTCACCATAACATCGAATCCGTCGCGGACTTCAGCAATTTCGGTGACCCTGGACATGGGTAACCGAACCTCCCAATCCCCTGTTGCAATTTGTCTAGCTGCGATTCCCATCTTCTCGAGTGGTTTAAGAACGAATCTTCTCATTTCCATTCCGACAACAAAGATCGCAAGCAAGAGCCCGATAAAAGCCGACATGACTTGAACTTGATTGGTTTGAGGCAAATACAGAATAATCCTTCCCAGCAATTGGCCGTCCTCTATGACAGAGAACCGCTCGGTCGATAACGTAGTTCCTCGTCGTTCCGGATTGGAACGATAAATTTCCTGATCTGCTGCGGATTGAATGAGAACATCCATCTTCGCTTCGCGCAGCGCTGTATACAATTGGTTTTGCCAGTTCGGATCCGACCATTGGTCTGTGTCCGTTTCAATTCGCTGAGTTATTTCCGATATATTTCGTTGCAGCGTTTCGTTTTGCAGCCGACCTTTTTCGAAGCTGAGCGTCTTGGTTTCCATAAAGTGTGCGGCAACAAAGAAGATCCAAGGCAATAAGAGGATAAAGAAGAAGCAAAGCATTGTAAACGTACGAATGCGGAGTGACCTCATGTTACCCTCCCTCAAAGCGATACCCTACTCCCCATACGTTGACCAGGAATATCGGTTGGTTCGGATCGGCTTCGATTTTCTCGCGAAGCCGGCTGAGATGGACCCGAATCGTATGCCTGTCCCCCACCCCATCCCAAAATTTCGCAAGTAATTGTTCATAGGAGAAAACATGTCTCGGGTGTTCGGCAAATAATCGAAGCAACTCATATTCCTTGGGTGTGAGCACGACGTTATTTCCATCCACTAGTACTTCTCTTGTGGACAGGTTTAACTTGATGCGGCCGTATTTCAAGACCCTACTATCCATTGGCTGCGGGGAAGCGGAACGCCGCAATACGGCTTTCACTCTGGCAACGATCTCTCCCGGCGAAGCCGTTTTGACAATGTAATCATCGCCTCCGAGAGTCAGGCCGCGAATTTTATCCACATCATCGCTGCGAGCACTCAAAAAGAGGATAGGAACATTGCTCTCCCCACGAATCCGGCGGCAAAACTCAAATCCATTTTGTCCCGGCATCATGATGTCAAGAACAATACAATGAATGGAATTTTGCTTGAATATGTCCCACGCTTGAGCGGTATCGCAAGCAGTCATTACTTGAAAGTTGTCATTCTCCAGAAAATCCCTTAATAGCTCAACGATACTTTGGTCATCGTCTACAACCAGTATCGTCTTTGATCCTATCATGTTTATCCCACCTTTGCTTTCCTAGTTTATCATTTTTTTAGCAAGAACCAACGCAAGCTTATGTATTGTGATGGTTTGTTTATACTTTTGTGACCTTTCTACATCTTCGTTTGAGATATTCGTTTGTTATGCTTCTACTTGCGCACACGGACAGCCCATATTTCGGGTGATTGTCGGGCGCAGTCATCGATAAAGGAGGTTTACATATGGGTTTGGAAAATAACGCTTTCTCGTTCTTCCCTTTCGGCGCTTTGTTTTGTCTCACGCTGTTTGCTTTCCTGGCGGTTCGAGTATACGCGATTCGTCAACGTTACAAAAGCGATCATCAAAAGGATGACATCGCTATGATTCTAAAGAGTCGAATGGCCAAAGGTGAAATTGATGAGAAGGAATATCGCTTGCTGAAAGATCTTCTGATCAAATAGAGACTAGGAGGAATTATGGAATGCTAATCGTTCAAATCGTGTTGTTTGACGGCTTCGACCTTCTGGATGCAATAGCACCTTACGAGGTCTTTTGCGCCGCAGCCATGAATGCTGAAAACGCGTTAAGCGTAGAACTGGTCACCGCCGAAGGTCCAAGATCCGTGCCTAGCGGCATCAACGGGTTGAAGATTGAAGCGAGTGGCAGACTGAACCCGGAACGTGCGGGCATCATTCTCGTACCTGGCGCATCCGGCGATGTCGTAGATGATGGGCCCGATTCGATTCCGGCTATTCTAAGCCGGGCCATGAGTACGGGATTGACCGATATGATCAAGCAGGCGCTCCAGCACAAAGACATCATCGTCGCTACGGTCTGCGGCGGTTCCCTGGTGCTTGCCATGGGAGGCCTCTTGGAAGGCAGGCCGGCGGTAACCAATCACCTGGGCATGGATCTACTTGGTGCAACCGGTGCAATTCCCGTCTCGGCTCGCGTCGTGGACGACGGCAATCTGGTTACCGGCGGCGGCGTGACTTCAGGACTCGATGTTGCGCTATATCTGGTGGAGCGTGAACTTGGGCCTCGTATCGCTCACGCGGTAGAGCAGTTGTTTGAATATGAACGAAGAGGAACGGTTTGGAAGGATAAAGGGATTGCGCCTAGCGTTCACAAACCATTGACGAGTGAGGAACCAAGCACCGCGGTGAACAAAACATCGATGACAACCACGCCCTCCCTGCATAGCAATAGCACACAGACATCGGTCTTCGACGGGGATTGGGATACCACCCTCGCTACGCCTGTCGGGAAGCTGGAGGTCAAGCTCTCCATTGCGACAAGACATGAGATGATCCATGGCACCGCAACGCAAGGAGATGAAACCATCGAGTTTATAAACCCCGTGCTACTGGATAACAAGCTGACCTGGTCGCTGCGAATCACGAAACCCATGCGCTTGAATCTCAAATTTGAAGTTGTCGTCGATGGAGATCACATGATCGGTATGGCCAAAGCCGGCCTCCTGCCTGCATCCAAATTAACAGGAAAACGGGTTTTCTAATCCTACGAAAAACCGTGGCCTACACGCGGTCTGGCTTCCAAGAATGTACATCGATCGAGTTTTTTCAGGAATGGAATGAATGTATCAAATATGGCGCTTCGGGAGTTGGGAACGGATGAAGAAACGGAAATCGTTATACCTACTGCTGGCCTGTGTCAGCATTCTATTTATACTATACGCCTTGGTTAAAAACTACTGGATCGATCCCGGTGCTGCGGGGTTTTTAAGCCATAAAACCGGGCTGAAGCGCGAGCTTAATCTCCCGGTTTGGTTAAATGTCATGTACGTTCATGTTGCATTCGCATGTATGGCCATGGCATCGGGGCTGATTAACTTTTCGAATCGGATTTTTGAAAAAAGCCTCAGGGCCCATCGCATAAACGGCTATATATATATCGTGTCCGTACTGCTAGTTGTGCTGACTTCCGGCTATATGGCCCCCTACGCCACCGGCGGAAAAATAAGCAGCATGGGATTCAATCTGCTGAATATGATCTGGCTGTTTATCACCATTACGGCGCTCGTCCAGATCAAGAGGAAACGGATCATTCGTCATCGCAACTGGATGATTCGTAGTTACGCCTTTTGCTTCACGAACCTGTTGATTCATCTCATTACTTCCCTTTTTCATCAGGGGTTTGGGTACGTTTACGCTACCAGCTACACCATCGGCGTTTACGGTGCTATTGCGCTGCTGCTAGTTATTCCTGAAATAATCATCAGAACGAATCGAAAGGAATTGATGTAAGGATGAAAAAAATACTTAGCTTACTCATGTCGTTCACACTCATTCTAAGTCTGTTAGCCCCCGCAGCAAGCGCGGAAAGCACTAAGAAGCAAGATCCATTCAAGGACAAAAGTGTACATGTACAAATCGTATTATTCGATGGGTTTGATCTGCTGGACGCATTAGCGCCATATGAAGTATTTGCTGCCGCTGGCATGTATACTGATGGAAAAGTCACGGTAGAATTGGTATCTGCAGAAGGTAAACGTTCGGTCCCGAGCGGGCTGAATGGGCCTACCCTCGAAGCGCAAGCCGTATTAGACCCTAACCGTTCCGGAATTATAGTGGTTCCTGGAGCGTCGGGAAAGCCGGCGGGGAATTCCCGAGATGCTATTCCCAACATTTTAAGGCAGGCTAAGGATACTGGTTTAACAAGTATGATGAAACAAGCGATGAATAATAAAGAAGTCACGGTGGCTACCGTGTGCGGAGGTTCATTGCTGCTGGCTATGGATGGCTTGTTGAAAGACAGATATGCAGTCACCAATCAGATCGGCATGGGGGCGCTAGGAGCTCTCGGTGCAGTTCCGGTTGAAGCAAGAATCGTAGAAGATGGTCCGCGCTTGGTGACTGGCGGAGGTGTTACTTCCGGACTTGATGTGGCCTTGTATTTGGTTGAGCGCGAAGTCGGGCCGCAGATTGCGAATGCCATTGAACAGTTATTCGAATACGAGCGTAGAGGTACAGTATGGCAGGCAAAAGGCATAACGCCGATTAGCTTTGAGACGAGCCAGGAAACATCTAAAAAAGCACCCCCGGCTGCACCGGAGAAAAAAGCCGACAAGTGAGGAGCCGAGGCAATCGGGGGGCGTGAAACCGTCTCTCTCCCATCTTCCGTTTATTGGACAATAACAGTCGCAATGAATAAAAGTCGTTTCACTTACTCGTTGAGAAAAATCGCGTGAATTCATCAAAAAAGCCGCATTTTGTGCGGCTTTTTTAAGTGCAATCTTTAGTCACTCTACCAAGCAAAGCGCCTATTTTTTATTTGTAGTTCTGCCGGATGAGTCCCTTTATCCTCTCGCTAAAAATGTAAGAATCAAACCAGCCAGTTCTTCTGCGTGCGTCAGCGTGATCATATGGTCAGCCCCCTCGACTACCTCGAAACGGACGTCTTGAGCTCGCTTGAACTGTTCCGCAATTCGCTGCATATCCTCCCATTCGACCGTCCCCTGAATAAACAGCGTGTTTGCAACAAGCTCCTCCAACCGCTCGATCGCTGGCGGCATCGGCCATACCACCTCGAAGCTCTTCCACTCACTAAACACTCTGGTCATATACAACGTATGCATCTCGCGCAGAAAGTCCCTTTCAGAGCTGGACATCGTCACACGATAATTCGGCCCGCTTAACGATTGTTCTACCAGACGGTTGACATCGGGGGCACAAGCATTAACTTGGGCCATCCAATCGATGAATGGCTGGGAGTGCTCGAATCCGGTTAGTGATGGTGCGATTAATACCAACTGGTCGACTCTAGAAGGGTAAGTCAAGGCAAAATCCGTAACTGTCTGCCCTCCCATGGAATGACCGACAAGCGAAACGCGGTCAATTTCCAGATGATCAAGCAATGACCGTAGGTCTTCAACCAAGCTGGTTGGCTTTTGCGGCGCAGGAGATTTTCCCGTTCCGCGACCATCATATGTGATGACTTGATGATTCCGGGCTAACTGCGGGGCAACATACTTCCATTCTCTTGAATCTACACCTGGGCTGTGTATCAACACAACGGGTGTCCCACTGCCTTGAATCTGATAAGCTAAATCCATTTGAAAACCCCTCTCTCCTGTGGATGATGATCCAGATTATGATTCTAATATAATTTAAGACTGAACATTCGGTCAATAGAAAAACGCGTGAAATCCAAGTGCCTTTCCTTACATGGGGTAAGAACTGTCCAAATCAAAACAAAAAGCCGCCCATGGCGGCTTCTTAAACATGCGATAAACCTAGCGAGAATTGATGAGGAAAACCCGGTAAACCCTTGAACGTTAAAACACCATCACTGACCAAACTCCAGATTCTGTAGATGATAAAGGAATAGCTTATACGCTGCTGTGAGCTCTCCAGTATTTTAGTCACGACGTCTCCAGCCTTAACAAAATTACCGGGATTGAGTTTATCTTGCAGCTCCATGACCGATTTGACGATAACCTCGTCCAGTTTATCCTCTTGGCAGCCTATGATTTTTCCCTCTTCCCAGAGTCGAAGCACATCATCCTGTCCAGCCAACTCCAACCATTCTGACTCATAACGCTTCCTCAGATCAGAATTAAGAGAGATTCCCTCACCATAATTTCTGACGATTTCGATGTATTTATCTCGTTCGACCAATGCCTGCGATACTGGAGCATTACCCTGCGCCGTTTCTGTGAGTATTTGTGTCACATTGACCATATGGACTGGACTCGTCCGCTCCCTCAGCAGATACATTGCAAATCGAAGTCCCGTTTGATCATGGGCATTATCCCCGCACCATATCACAACGGTCTTGCTCTCCGGTATATTCTTCAGCGTATCGATCATACGCTCGATTTGGTGTTCCTGGTTTATACTGTCTGAATAATATGAGTCCCTGTCATGTTCCATCAACCACATTTGCCTTCGGAGCTGCCCTTCCTTTGTGCTTAATTCCGTGATGGGACCAACTGAAAACCAATCATTAAATGCTACTACCCGAGATTCCTCCCGTTTACCAACTTTACTGAGCGCAACTTTTAATGAACCGGCTTCAGAGAGACTGAACACAATATGGACGTGAGTTTGAAGTTTCTCTTCTTGCAGTCTCTGGTAGCTAACGGTATCTATGTGCATTTCCATCAGATGATACAATCTTTGACCGAACATTCTATCTTCGTGCTCACCATGCGTAGAATCGTGTATCGCTGTATTCACCAACTGACGAAGTAAAAGCCAATGCTCTCTTTCTCCAAACCCGCTTAATTTCTCAAAAAGTTTATCGATTACAATCCCTCCCAAACTTTCAGCTTGATGAGAAGTTACCTTAATTTCATGTGCACATGTATTATAGACTTAATGTATCCACATTCGGAATACAAGAAGTTCATCACTTCTTGTTCTCAGCACAGCTGCCACGTTTGGATGCCGCGTCCAATACCGACTGGATCGTTTGCTCCTCCAAGTATCGATTCAATTGCCGTTCGGCACCGTCCATCACCTGTTTGACCAGGCATACGCACTCACGGGGATGGTCCTCTTGTTTCTCGGCAGCCTTCTCTTCGGTCAGCAAACGGTGCTGCCGCGAATTCATATTTGAGCATTCAAAGAGCTGCTGCCTTCCTTCGATCACCTGTATCACTTCAAGGAATGTAATCTGCTCGGCCGTCTTTGCAAGCTCGTAGCCTCCGTTCACTCCCGGCACTGCCCGCACGATTCCATCCTGCCTCAGCTTGGACATGATTTTGGACAAATAGCTTTCCGAAACGCCCAGCGTCGCAGATAACTCCTTGATTCCGATGTTCTGGTCACGCTCCGAATGAGCCAAATGGATTAAGGCGTGGAGAGCATAATCAACGCTTTTGGAAAACTGTATGGCGGTTTCCTCCTTTAATTTCGAATTACATAGACCTATGATATCCATTATATTAACTCGGATTCGTTTTTGCAATGAACCCAGGTTATAGGGTGGGTCTTGGTTACATTTACCTTCTGATTCTTTGAAAAGATTTGTCCGCAAAAAAAGCCGCCAACATGGCGACTTCGCAAGCAAACTCATATGATAGCCTTACGGTCAACGGGGCATGCAACCGCCGAAATTTGATGGACTATTTCAGCGTGTTGTTATTCCGAGGATCATATAATCCCGATGTGTCCTTGAACCATTCGAAGATATGGGATACACAAACCTTGAGGACCGCATAACCGGGAACGGCTAACAGAATGCCAACCACACCGAACAGATTACCGGCCGTCAGAATGACGAAGATAATCGTAATGGGGTGAATCTTAAGCGTTTTGCCCATGATTTGCGGTGAGATGAACTTCCCTTCGATTAACTGCACGATCGTCCATACCGCCACCATCTTCAGCAGCATCATCGGAGAAGTGACCAAAGCCACAATGAGCGCAGGCGTAATCGCAATTGCGGGTCCCAGATAGGGCACCACGCTGGTGAACGATGCAATAATCGCAAGAATCAACGCGTAATCCAGACCGATGATCATGTAACCGATATAGAGCAGAATCCCAATGCAGAAGCTCACAATAATCTGCCCGCGGATAAACGAGCTGATCTGATGATTGATATCCTGAAGCACATGCAAAATTCCGGAACGACTCTTCGTCGGCAGGAAAGACAATATTTTCAGAGGTAGCTTTTTGCCGTCTTTCAGCATATAAAACAGCACAAAGGGTACGGTCACAATCGACAGCACAACCTCCGTAAAAGCACCCAGAAACCCGCCCACTCTGCTCCATGTATGGTTCAGAATTTCCGTTGCCTTCTGCGTGACGGTTGTCCACCACTCTTGGGAGTTAATGTTCATGGTTTCTTGAATCTGATTATACAACTCGCTGCCCGTTAGATCTTCAAACTGCTGTCTAGCCTTTTCGCTATATGTCGGAAAATTATCAATCAGCCCCATAATCTGGTTGCGCAGCACCGGAATGACCGCGAGCACCACGATCGTTAGAATACCGGCAATAACCAGATACAGGATCAGGATGGACCATCCGCGCTTGATCTTCCATTTTTCCATTACATCTACCAGAGGGTTCAGCAAATAATAGAGAATTCCTGATAAAATGATCGGCAACACGATCGTCTTGATTAACACGGCGAGCGGATGCAGCACAAACGAAATCTTGCTTAGAACCAACACATTGAGTCCAACCAGCAACAGAACAAGCAAAAGAAGCACAAACTTATTGTTCAGAAAAAAGCGCTTGAACCGATCCGGCCAAATACGGGGTTGCTCCATACATGTCCTCCCTTACTTATGTATACATATTCAAGATGTAAAGCTGAGCATTGATTCACGACAATGAAAAAATCCGACAAAATGACGTGATCTTCATTCTTTTAACTATAATGTTTGACCGGGGCACATGTCCAGTTTACCAAGAACGAACTAGGAGGCAAGTTCAGGTATTCACTGACATAAATACGGAAACAAGCCCGCATGTCACAAGGACACGCAGGCGGAAGCTGTTCAGTATGAACTTACAAGTACCGGGAAATGATGCGCACCAATTTCGCTGGCAGTTCATTCAGGTTGGTCATATCCAAAAACCTCTCGGCACCATAGATCTGACTAATGACATCCTTGTCTTGACCGATGGCGGCCGCCAAAAATTTGACTCCTTTTCTTTCGTATTCGGATAGCGTCTGCTGCATGTCCTGAATAGCCAGATTTCCTGTATAGTCTTCCATGGCTTTTGGCTGCCCGTCGCTGATGCTGATCAACAGCTTGGTTTGCTTCGGTGAAGCTGCTAACCGTTCCGCCATAATTCTTAAAGCCATACCATCCCGATTATTACTTCTGGCACGGATCCCCATCAACCTGAACCGATCCCGAACATCCGGTTGATCATAATCGGCATATGCGAAGATGGACATTTGTTCCAAACGGGAAACATCCGCAGTATCCCCGTAAATTAAAACAGGAATATGGCAAATTTGGCAGAATTCATAGACAGCAATGACCGCCCGCTTGGCCGCCTCTAATCTACCGAAAGCAGCCATCGATGCGGATTCATCCACCCTCAAACCGACCACAAGACCAGGGGATTCCGTCGGAGGACGTTTCTTGGCAAAATACTTGAAATCGCGATAGGCCACGCTGTCAGCCTGAGATTAAGAACCATAGTAATGGTTTTTGGCATATTCCGCGGTGATCTCATGCTCCAATAGCGGCAGCGTCTTTCTGGCGATTTCCCGAACGATGGGCATAAGGCCCTTACTCAGACTCGAATATTCCTCCTGCTGATTCGGTTCGTATTCAGGACGGTGAACGATCAGCTTAACAGTCTGATGAATCGAGTCGGACACGATGGCTCTGGAGACTTGATTCAGTTTTTTGCGGAAGTCCCGCTCCCTCTGCTTCTCCTCCTCCGACATGGGTGCGGGATTGGCCTGATGATATTGCGGTGATCCGTCCTCCCCTGAATCCGTACTCTCCATATCCGCTGACTCATCCGCGAGGATGGTTGTGCTGTTTTCGCTTTCAGCGGACTTTTTTAACCGGAGCCCTTCTTCCTCGGCTTCCCCATCAGAAGTGGAGTCCGGGTCTATATCGCTGCCCCATGTCGTGATCTCCACTGCATCTGCATTCCGCTTTTTATTATTTTCAATCGGGACTTCCTCCAACGTATCCAATAAGCCTTCGCCTACCAGCGCTTCTTCCAGCAGTTTGATCTCTTCCGAATCGGTAGTTATCTTGTAGATCACTTTATGGTAAAGTGCCTCCCTCGCAGGCGCACCTTGAGCAACGGCATCCACCCAATAGAAGTAGGAGCGCATGCCAGCCACGCCTTTAATGGCATTAGCCCGGGCCGTTTTATCCAATAGAATAATGACGCTTGCCAGCACGTCCAGCATTTCTTCGTTCCGATAACCGGTTTTGGCCATTGCCCGCTCCATCATGATCTCTTTGGTCGGCAGGTCCATCTTCTCCGTATGCTGCACTCGGTCGCGCAATGCCTCGTTAAGCAGCCTGGATCCCGCATAACTGCGGTTTGCCGTGATCACGGCTATGAAATCCGGATGCCGGTGCACGATCTCCGTTGGGAGATTAAGACTGCCGCCCGGCTCCAATGCGGAATTTAATGCCATCAATACGCCAGCATCCCGAATCACGTTCGGTTCCTGTATTTCCAGCAGATATCCCTTTTGAAAAGCTCTGACGATCTCGGAAGCGTAAAATCGATACTCTACAGCTCCATCCTGAGCGTTATTCGCAGCCAGCTTCAATAATTGCTTCATCTTGGCGGCAGCCATCTCTTGTGGAATCTCCAGCGCCTCCATTAAAATCTCCGTCGAGCTTCGAAAGCCATCGCTTTCGTATAATGCTTTCAAGGCCGCTTGGTCGGTGGTTTCCAGCTGCTTCATTCGATCCGATGAAATAACCGGTAAAATGGCGCCAAGAATATCCGATTTATCCATATCGGCAAAACAAGTTACTTTGGTATAGGGTAACCTGAAGTTTGCAGACAGCGCCTTGGCGAGCTGTGTTTTTCCGGAGCCGGCATCTCCCTCCAATAGAATATTGGCGATTTTCATCTCGCCGCGATGCCAATTACGCTTAATTTCATTCGTGATTCGGCGTTCTTCCTCGCTTACTTTATGCGTTAATGGTTTTTTCCAGACAAGGCTCTTTTCTTCGTCAGTCCATTCTCTCCCAGGAGACAGCACGCAAGATTCATTGTCATTCTGGTCGTTCATGACCGCTCACCTCCAAACTCTCGTTAACTCTGAACACGGGAAAACGCTCTTAACTCCCCGTTCGACGGGTTTCTCATCGTGCATAACCCAATTCCTCTAACATTCTCGTTAAAGTGCGCAGACGTTCTCCAATCATCTCACCGTTATCGCTCAATGACTCGTTGAACAGCTTGATATCCTCATGAATCTCTTCGTTATCCGTACAAACAGCCACCGTCATGGCGTTCCCCTGCAATCCGATCCGGTCGATCACAGGATGTTGTGGATCATATAAATGTTCATATCTATAGGCTTCGCTAAAATGGGTCAGGGCACTGCAAATGAGAATGGACAAATCTAGAATTCGATGGATGGGGATCTCATCCGAAGATCCAATCCCTTGTCCCTCGGCAGTTCTCCATACTTTGGCGGCAATATGCGCCTTGCCATCCTCATTCTGCCCGCTCAATCCCAAAGATAGGGCTCTTACATCTGTCTTATATGCGAAACGTCCATCCACTTTCCCATAGTTATCCGACATCATCACGGGTTTATGATTTGTAGAAGCAGGGTTTTCCATGGTCTCTCCTCATTTCTAAATATTTATAAACGTATTTACGTTTTGTCTATATATATAATAGACATCTTCGCTATTATTGTAAATACCAACTTCCATGCTTCAAGCCAGAACAAACGAAAGGCTGCCGCTCTATTCCCGCGGCAGCCTTGGTACAGCTGAGGTATCCCATGATCTTCTTATTCTAGATGAAACGCTGCTTCAAGCTCGCGAATCCGGTCGTCATCGATGTGGATAACATTGCCGAGCGTTCTTGCCGACAGAATGGACTTGGCGCTGTACTCGGCAACTTCCAATCGGTCAAACGCGTTGAGCAGGCTCTGACCGGTAACAATTACACAATTATTATTTACAATGGCAATCGGCGTATCGGCTTTAAACAGCGAAGCGGTACGCTCAGGTTCATTGTAAACCGCATGAAAAGGAAGCTTTGGCATTCCGCGAAGCAAGATATAACTCTCCGGAATCGTTCTTGAATCGAATGCGGTATCGGTTACGGCAAATGCCATGATGTTGGGAGGATGCGCGATAATGACCGAATGGACATGCGGCTGCATTTGGTAGATCGCTTCATGGAGAAAGACAGACTTGCTCGGCTGTTTGCCAGCCTCGACTTTACCGTTCTCAATACGGACAAGGTCACCCGGTTCCAGATCGTTGCGGTCTTTGCCGTAGGGTGTGATGACAAAATCATTTCCAAACAATCGATGGGAAAAGGTGCCCTGCGTGCTTGTGAACAAACCTTGTTTATACGCACGCCGCATGAGTGCGCACATCTCTCGGCGGATTTCTTTTTCCTCCGACGTGCAGGTGTCGTAGATATACGTATCCAGCTGCAGCGTGCTTTTGTTGCGGACGGTATCGTAATCCTCATCGGTCAGCAGGACGGGATTTCCGAGTCGACGCGCCTCGATCTCCAGCCGCGCACAGAAGTCCAGGGTTTCAAACCGGTTAAACGCTTGAGAAAGGTCCCCAGCTCCAACCACAACGCCATGGTTCTCCAGCATAACCGTGTCGATCCCGCGCTTGAAAACAGCCGCAATGTTCTCCCCGAGCTGCTCGCTTCCAGGCAGGGCGTAAGGCGCGATCCCGATCTCGCCACAAATTTGCCGTTCGTTCGGAAGCAGCCTGGTATCCGGAATGCGCCGGACGATACTGAACGAAACCAGTGCGGGCGGATGGGCGTGAATGATCGCTTTCAAGTCCGGACGGGCTTGATAGATAAGCCTGTGAAACGGAAACTCGCTGGACGGCTTGTGAATGCCCAGGACCGTGCCGTTCTCCTTCACGCATACCATATCCATCCGGGTTAAAGAGCCTTTGTCCACCCCGGCCGGCGTGATCCAAATATCTCCGTTCTGGTCCCTGATAGACAGATTGCCCCCGGACGTGGTCGTCATGCCATGGTTGTAAATACGATTGATAAATTGAAGGAGCTGATCTGCCGGATGCAAAAAATTCTGATTCATCCCTGCCACCGCCTTATCCGAATGTTTTTGTTTAGTTTTGTTTGTTTTTATTATACTGTTTTTTCTATTGATATTCGAGAATAATTGTGGCAAAAACATAACAATAGCCGAATATAAGGATGATGCTAATCTTGAACCAAAAAAAGAAAAAACAGGGATGATATCATCCCTGCTATCCCGGTTGTGACATAGTTTATCTTCAACTTTACGACCTAGGTACCGCCTTCCAGATCTCCTTCAAGCTCCAAATAACGATCCCGCAACACACCCAATTCATCCTCCGATGCGTTCCAATAGTTCCGTTGATGGCTCTCCAGCAGAGTTTCCAGCATATGGTGATATGCCGAACGGTTATTGTCCCGCATTTGCTTGCTGCGCTGTTCGTCCGCAACATATTCCTTGTGAACCGATGAGAAAATCCAGGAGTCCACCTGGTTCGTTGTTGCTGCCAGACCGAGCAAATTTTCCGTCCGGTCGGCTATGTTCTGTACACCGTGATATTCATGCTTCAGCAATCCGTCCATCCACTTGGGATTGAGCAAGCGGGTTCGAACGCCTCGCTGTATCGATTTGCGCACTTCCTCCGTTAATGCCTGCTCGCGCGTGGTATCGGTGATATACATTTCCGCTCGACTGCCCTTGACGATCTCAACCGATTTCGCCAGCCCTCCGAAAAATTCGTAATAATGGTCCAAATCCGTAATTTCGTGTTCATGATTGCTCCGGATTTGCGAAACGATATCCACGGCAGCCAAGTTGGACTGATACAGCTCAAGCATTTCCTTGCCTCTGTGGTTGGAACTGTACACATGCTTCAGGCTGCTCATAAATGCCGTCCCAAGCTGGCTTTCCTCTTCCCACTGTTTGGTCTCGATCAGCTTGGTTACAGACGTTCCGTATTCCCCTTCGGCAGGACCGTAAATACGGGCGCATGCCAAGTCCCAAGCCTCGTCGTGCCCGGCGCCGGCATTGCGCAGCTGTCGGTACAGTAACTCCGAGTGCTGTTTGAACCCATTTTGATCCAGCGGCTCCTCCAGCTCGGATACTTCTCTAAAAATGCGATGAAGCGTTGACAGCTGGTCCGGAAACATATCGCGGAAAAATCCACAGATATGCACGACTACATTGATTCGCGGTCGGTTCAGCTCGGAAAGTGGAATGATTTCATATCCCATATGCATGGAATGTCCCCGTTCCTTGATCCTGACGCCGAGATAAGCCAGAATCTGGCCTAGCGTCTCCCCTTGGGTTCGCGAAGTTTCCAGCCCCCACATCACGAGTGCCGTCGTTTTAGGATATGTCTGATGGGCTTTATAGTACAGCTTCAGGGTATTCTCGGCGGTTTTCGAACCGCTTGCAGCCGCCGTCCGGCTTGGAATGGATCTCGGATCAAACTGAACCAGATTGTTCCCGGACGGCAAGACCTCCGGATTGCGAATGCTATCGCCGGCTAGACTAACCGGTAAATATGCCCCATCCAGTGCCCGCAGCAGGTTCTTAAGCTCCATATCCGCTTTGGTGGAATGATAAGCCGTTAAGCCAGTATTCCAAATGTCCTTCCAGCGTGCCATCATTTCATCCGGCAGCGGCGGTGGCTCTGGGATCATTTCATTTTGAATGAAGGATAACACGGCATTTTCCACACTCGCATCCAGTTGTTGCAGTCTTTCAATGTCCCTGTTTTCCAGCAGGTCATCATAATCCCATGCCATGGAAGCTGCAAATACTCTTTGCAGTGAACCAAGCGTTCCCTGATCATGGCTCACAACCATTTTCATATGCCCTGCCGCTTGTTCATGGTCGTAGCCCTCACCGACAACATGCAGGCCGTTCGGGATCATGGATCTTCGAATCCGATACAGCTCGATTTCGAGCTCTTCCAGATCAGCCGTTTCCATCGAAAGCGATGCAGCTTGGTCCTGTATCCTCTTCTTTACGTCGGGAAGACGCATTGGATTCAGCCGTTCCGTTTCCCGGTACTCATGCAGCATCGCTTCAAGCCCGGCATATTCGCCATATAATCCACTTGTCGCGAAGGGCGGGGATTGATAGCCGATCAAGGCCGCATGCGATCTTCGCTTCGCAATCATTGCCTCGGACGGATTGCCAACATAATACGCATAAAAATGCGGAAGATCTTGAATTAGGGCATCCGGCAAACAATCACCGGACATTCCGCTCTCTTTCCCCTCTAGAAACTCAATGGTACCGTGGGTTCCCACATGCAGGATGGCATCCGCCTTGAATTCGTCCCGAATGTATTGATAAAAGGCTAAATACTGATGGTGCGGAAGGAGGCTCTTATCATGGTAAGCAGCCTCGGGATGCTCGTGAACGCCCCGGCTGGGCTGAACCCCGATAAACAGGTTTCCGGTGAGCAAACCAGGGATTTTGAATGCGCCATCCTCCGTTGTCATGATATTGCCCGGCGCCTCACCCCACTGCGAAATAAGCGCGTTCCTTCGATTGGCAAACACCTTATTATTCTGCTCATAGGCCTTATTGTCGAACTTAGGAAGCTCAACGGACCAACGCTCGTCCGTCCAGACTCCGGAATTGACTGCTCCCTCCCGAATGAAGCGCTCCCTTAATTCAGCTCCGGTAAAAACCTCTGTCGTGTATCCGTGATCTTTCATCGCTGTCGCGATTCGGGATATGGATTCGAACGTATCCAGAAACGATGCCTGAAATAAATGCCCCTCCCCGGGAGGATAGTTATAGCCGATGATGGCAATACGCTTTTCGGATGGCTGCTTGGTTCGAAGGTCCAGATATCGCTTAACCCGGCTGATCAATCGCTGCGCTCGTTCCTCTATGACCTGCAGTTCCTTCGTATGCAGCTGCATTTCCTCATCGTATTCACGGCCGGATAATGCGGCAACCGGAAGCATGTCGATGCTCCCGTCAAGTTCGGGCAGCATCATTTGGACCAAAAATTCGGAAGGCGATAAACCCTGCAGCGAGCCTTCCCATTCTTCCCGTTCCCTTCGTGTTAAGAAGAACGGATGGAACATCGGCGCTTCAACATCCTTTAATAAGGATAGGATCTCATTGCTCTTCCCTCCGGTTGGTCCCGCGCCAAGCCGGAACGGAACAAAATTTACGATCAGATCGATCTTCCCGCCCTCGGCGCCTCCTTGCATCAGTAAATTTCGCAGCCGTTGGGGATCGACGCGTACCAAGGAAGTGAGTGCGATGGGTAGGACGTTCGCAAATTTTCGAAGGTCCTGTATGATTCCGCCAACGATTTCCCCGGTATGGAGCGGATAGCTGTACCCCATAAAAAGTACGGCTACCGTCGGCACATTGTTCCGAACGGGTGCGAAGGTCTGATACGCCTTCAAAGATTCATACGATCGCTTCAAGAAGGGGTCGTAAATACCTAACGTCTCTAGAACAAAGGGCCGTTCCACCGGTGGCCAATCCGTTACCTTGCCAATGGTTGTAGCGATGCAGCCAAGCATATGCTCCAAATTGTCGATACCTGAATGTCTCCAGTATTCGAGTAAGGTTTGGTAATGCTCAAGATCTTGTCTTTTATCAACCTGAACGAAAGAAGCCGACGGATCCCCCCGATGACCGCTGCCGGCAATATCTTCATAACGCAGCGAGCCCAATCGGAACAAATCTTGAATCCCATCCGCATTTCCTCCTAGAATCACCTGCTCGGCCTCAAGACCTGCACAAAGATCATGAATGCGGGAAAGGGTTAGAGCTGGCGTGCCGTGCGGATCATGAATAATGAACTCCGCTTCTTCTACCTTTGCTTTCAGCCGTTTCCATTCTTCTTCCGATAACGTTCCTTCTATATTAAACACGGATAACGATAGACGACTGCGAAGAGATGCGTCCCATTTCTTATATAGCTGCGACAAATCCCTCATCGCTGCATGCGATGTCGTCAAAACAGCGATCTTCACTCCTGTCGCCTCCCCTCTATATTTAACGCGATTTCGGTTCATTTCATGGTGGCGCGGACGGCCCTTGCAATCCCTTTGTCATCTACGTGGTCAAGGAATCTGTATTCCGCACCTAAAGCATCAGCCAGTTCTCTCGAACGTCCCAATTTGACAAATCCCTGCTCTGTATCAAGCACCAGACAGCGAATCCCGGCGGCGTGGATCAGCTTTGCTGCCTCCAGACATTCGTTCCAAATATCAGCATACGCGGTTAATCCGATGGAGCTTTCATTGGCTCGGCCATCCGTTACGATAATCATGATCGGCAGCGTATCGTTATTTCTGCGTTTCTCCGTATGGAGCACCTTGTACGCATGGACAAGCCCGTCTGCCAGAGGCGTCTTTCCACCTGTGGGAATTTCCCGAAGTTGTTTGGACGCGGCTTCGATGCTGCGCGTTACCGGGAGAATGAGCTCGGCTCCGTTGTTTCTGAAGGCGATCATGCCAATTCGATCTCTCTTCTCATAAGCATCCTGCAGCAGAGACAGAATAGCACCTTTGACGGCGGTCATTCGCTTTCGAGCCGCCATGGAGCCGCTGGCGTCAACAACGAACAGTAAGGTTGCCCCAACCCGATTCTCCCTTTTCTTTTGACGCAAATCATCAAACTCAATGGCAAACGCCACTCCCTTTCTTTTGGTTCGGATCGTCTGATAGGGAGCCGCCGCGCGGATCGTGGCATCAAAAGCCACGTCGGTTCGCAGGTTCCTGCTCGGATACATATACCCCATAGCTCTGCCTTTCTTCTGGTTGGCACGGGATTTATTTCGTTTACCCGATCCCTCATGATCGATCTTACGCATCCCTTCGAGCTGCAACGGCTTAATTTTATACGTTTCGTCAGGCAGCAGGACCCGTTCCTCCAAACAATCTGATACGCGCTGTCGATCATCCGCTTGCTGATCTGTCGATCGGCTATTTGCGTCGTGGCTGGCAGAAGAATCGTTGCCGGGATTATGGGGATTCCATTTTTGCTCAGGACTTTTCTGCGGAGGCATGTGAGAAGAGCGAGCATGATCCTCAAGCGATTGCTCCGGCTGCTTATTGTTACCTTGGTCCGGCGAGCCGCCGCTAGAAGCACGGGGTTTCTCCATTGCATGTCTCATTCTGTGGGGAAGCACAAATTCTGCTATCTCCCGGATGTCGGCCGAAGTGACCTCGGTACGACCATCCCATGCGGCGGCAGCCTTTGCCCCTTCAATGAGACTAAGTTCAGCTCGGGAGCTGCTGATGCCAGCTTCTCTAGCGATGGAGGCTGACAATTGAATCATGTCAGCGCACACCTGGACCTGGGTAAGAGATTGTGCGGAGGCTTCGACGCGAAGACGCAGCGTTTCATCTTGTGGCCGATATCGGTTCTGGAACGCCGATGGATCACGCTCAAACTGAAGACTTCGGCGAATAATTTCTGCTCTAGATATGGGATCGCGGATATCGTCCAACGTAACGCTATAACCAAAATGGTCCAGTAGGGGAGGCGATACGCTGCTTTCATTGGGGTCCATAGCTGCAAGCAGCATGAAACCGCTTCTCCGAACCGCGGATACCCCTTCTCTTTGCAGATTAATCCAGCCCGTAGACAGCGCGCTGACAATCTCCTTCAAAATCGCTTCAGGTATTAGATTCATATGATCCGCAAGCAGAAGCTGTCCATCGGCATCTTCCAGCAATCCTGAAGCAAGCACCAGCTTTCCGCTTTTCATGGCGGCTGCCATATCCAAAGCGCCGAGCAACCGGTCCGGCGTAACGTTGACAGGTATGGATATCATTCGGCGCGGCCTGACCAAAGAAGAGGCCGCGTGCAGCAGAGCGCTTTTACCCGACCCGGGATGGCCATTAATGAGAATGCCTCCGATCGCTGGATTGACAAGAAATAGCAGTACCGCTCGTTTGGCCCTCTCTTGGCCCAAAATCGCACTGAATGGGTAAACTGGAGCGGCGCTCTTCAACTCTTCCGTTATCATGACGGTACCCATTCAACTGATGTCAGCATCGCCTGTAATCGCTGTTCAATGCCGCCGGTATCTTCAAACGGCTGCCGTCTCATGCGATGAGGCAAAACCAAGTACGCCGCTTCTTGCATATGCTCCTTGCTTACAGTCCCCTTCCCTTGCCAGGCAGCCAGAGTAACCGCTGTTTTGATAAGGGTGATGTCGGAACGGTGTCCTTCCACCTCCAGTGCAATGCCGATTTTCGCTGCCAGCTCGAGCACATCGTCCGAGATCGGGATATGGTCCAGACGGTCCCGGGCTTGTAGGATCTGGTTCAACACCCGCTTCTGCTCCGGCTCATATCGCGCAGCAAATGCAGCAGGGTCACGTTCATATTCCAATCGTCTGCGGATTACAAGCGCGCGCTCTTGAACGTCCCTTTCCCCGCCGATCTCCACCGACAGCGCAAAACGGTCCAATAGCTGCGGACGCAGGTCCCCTTCTTCGGGATTCATCGTCCCTACCAAAAGGAACCGTGACGGATGAGAATAGGAGATGCCTTCTCGCTCAACGGTATTAACCCCCATGGCAGCTGCATCCAAAAGCACATCCACAATATGATCATCGAGCAGATTAATCTCATCGACGTATAAAATATGGCCGTGGGCCGCAGCCAGCAATCCGGGTTCAAATTTCTTTTCTCCCTGCTTGATCGCATGCTCGATGTCTAAAGCACCGACTACCCGGTCTTCCGTCGCACTCACCGGCAAATTGACAACGTTCAGATCAGGCACAAGCCCCGATAAGGCACGTACTGTGGTTGATTTCGCCGTTCCTTTCTCCCCTCGAATCAGAACGCCCCCGAGCTTCGGATTCACGACATTCAGAACGAGAGCCAGCTTCATTCTGGATTGGCCGACAATGGCTGTAAAGGGATATTGCTGATCTATATGTTCCATTGCGTTCGCCTCCTTATTTCTTGATTAATCCGGTAATCCGGCAAATGGGCTTGTCACGAGCCGGGTCGGTTTCCACGGAAGCTTCAACACCGAACACCCTGCCCAGCAGATCCGGCGTCAAGACCTCGGATGGTGAGCCATAGCCTTCCACCTTTCCTGATTTCATCGCCAGGATATAGTCCGAGTAGATCGAAGCGTGATTCATATCATGCAGAACCATGATGACGGTCATCTTTAATTGTTGATTCAATCCCCGTACCAGCTCCAAAATCTCTAATTGATGGGCAATGTCCAAATAAGTGGTCGGCTCGTCCAGAAGCAGCACGCCGGGCTGCTGAGCCAGAGCCATGGCAATCCACGCCCTCTGTCTTTCCCCGCCAGACAGCGTATGCAGAAGTCGATCCTCATAAGGCGTAAGAGCGGTTGCCTTCAATGCCCAATCCGTGATCTCACGGTCCCTGGCGCTAACATGATTCCAGTAAGGCTGGTGCGGCGTTCTTCCGTATCCGACCAATTCCTTCACGGTGATTTCAATGGGCTCTTGCGATTGGGCCATATAGGACAGCTGCCTGGCCACATCCTTCCCGTTCAACTCGGATAACGCCTTGCTATCAAGCAGAACCTGCCCTCCTGCGGGCTTCAGCTGGCGCGCAAGTGCTTTAAGCAATGTGCTCTTTCCGCACCCGTTCGGCCCGATAATGCTGTATACGGATCCCGCCTCAAAGGAGATGTCCAGATGTTGAATGATAAACTTATCCTGATATTTCAGCGAAAGATCGCGAGTTTCCAAACGTGTCATGCTTTCCTCCTCCTTAACAGATAAAGGAAAAAGGGTGCGCCTAACACCCCCATGATGATTCCAACCGGAAGCTCAATCGGCGTGAACATCATTCTTGCCAGCGTGTCGCAGAACGTCAGGACGGCAGCGCCTAGCAAAGCAGAGGACGGGATGAGAATCCGGTAATCTCCGCCAACAAGCAGCTTGGCGATGTGTGGAATGATCAGCCCAACGAATCCAAGCAAGCCCGCGATGCTGACGGCGCTGGCTGCGAGCAGCGTGGCTATTGCGGTTATCAATAAACGGGACAGCTCTACCCGCGTCCCCAAATTCCGTGCGTTGACGTCACCCAGCATCATAATATTCATCTGCTTGGAGAAGATCATCGCCAGGAGAAGGCCGATAAGCGAGTATGGCAGTATGGTCGAGAGATCCGGCCAGCTTTTGGCGGCAAGCCCGCCGACCATGAAGATCAGGGCACCATGCACCCGATCGCTGTAAAAGGTAAGCATCGCCGAAATCCCGGATCCAAGAAAGGCTGAGACAGCCACCCCGGACAGAACGATTCGCAGAGGGCTTACGCCATCCTTCCATGACAAGAGATAGATAATGAACGCGGCGAGAGTCGCTCCAAGAAATGCTGCGGGCGTCAGTAAGTAATCATACTGTGGTACAACAACAAGCAGGAAAATCCCGAATAATCCGGCTCCGCTGGAGACCCCGATAATATGGGGGTCAGCCAGAGGATTGCGCATGACGCCTTGCAATAGCGCCCCGGAGACCGCCAGGTTCGCGCCTACAAGCATCGCAACAAGCGTCCGCGGAAGCCGGATGTTCCAGATAATATCCCGATTCATCCCAGGCAGTTCATGATGCAGGATACCCGTGATAATGTCCCGAAGCGGAATCATGACGGCCCCTGTAGCTATACTGATCAAGCACGCCGAAACTGCGGCGATCGTGAAAATAATGATCAGGGATACATGACGGACCCTTTTATTCACCATCACCGAAAATCTCCGGATACACCAGCTTGGCTAAATACGCCAAAGACTCATCATAGTGAAGCCCCGGATTGGTAAGAAACAGATCGGATGGTACGACAATGACGTGCTGCTTCTTGACGGCTCCGATGGAGGCCCATGCCGGATTGTTCTCAAGCTCCTCTTTAATCTTCTTCTCGCCAACGGTCTTTTGTCCGTGGATAATCAAAAAGATATAATCCGGATTCTGCTTCACAAGCGTCTCCATACTGTAGGGCGTCGTGGTTGGACTGTTAGGCGACGATTCCAGATTCTCGGCAGCGTTGGTCAGACCCAACATCTTTGCAATTTCGAGACCCGATGTGCCATTCTTCTGAATCGAAATTCCACCCGGCGTGACATTCAGATTGATAAAGGTACGATCCTCATCCGGCAATTTTGCCAGTATTTCGTTTACCTGCACATCCAGGGCTTCAAGCTTTTCCGGGAGCTGCTCTTCCGTACCCGCTATCTTCGCCATCCATTCGGCTTTGGACTTCATATCCTCATAGCTGGACAGACTCATCAAGGCTACAGGAATCCCGCTGCTCTCGAGCGATTGTACAAGCTCTTTATGAAACCGTACCTGCCCGATAACCAGATCAGGTCTGAGCGCTACAACTTGTTCCAGGTTGATCTGGCTGACGCTGCCAACGGACGATATCGCTTCAGCCTGTTCAGGAATCGAAACGCCGGTAGCCTCCATCCGTCCTACTGCCTCTCCGCCGACCTCGTATAATAGATCAAGGAATTCGGGCGATAGCACGACGATGCGCTCAGGCTGCTGCTGAAGCGTAATAGTGCGATCCGTCGCATCCTGGAATGTTATGTAATCTTCCTGAACTGCGGAAGTATCGGTATCGGACGGTACCGATATTGATGCATTGTCACTTTGCTTGGTTTCCGGACTGCTGGAAGTCTCATTCCCCCCACAAGCTGACATGATGAATGTGAAGAATAAGAGAAATGAACTGACAGCTACGACATAAGCTGTTTTCTTGCGTTGGTTGAATCTGAAGTACATGGATTTACTTCCCCTCCCGATGATAAGTTTGTCTCTAAGCTACCAATCTTGCGTTTGGTCTTCAGAGGTAATATTATTCGTAATTTTTACGATTAACAAAATATACTCTATCCCGATTATACGTTTATGTCAATCATTTTCAGAAAATCGTAATCATTCTTATTAGTTCAGGTCATGAACTGATATCGAGAAGAAAAACGTCTATCGACGTACATTCTAAGTAGACAGACCGCGTTTAGCTGAAGCTTTTCTTGCGAGTTAAGGATGGTTACGCCCCCGAAGTTATACTTTCTTATCTCATAAAAAAAGCCGCCAAAATGGCGACTTCGCAAGTGTGTTTAATTTGTGCGGCCAGCAGCGCCACGGCGCTTCAGGCTCGACATTATTTAATAAATTCAACCATAGGATAGTCTGCAGACGGGGAGTCCAGCAGTGGCTGTGGAGCACCCTTTAAATGAAAATCGAAAAAGGCAGCGACATAATCTCGATGGGCAGCGATCGTCTGCTGTGGGTCAGCTGTTCCGATAAACTGCTGGACAACTCGCGGCGAAAGACTTAGCTTCTCTTGAAGCTGTGGGAGAAGCGACTGATAATCTGTAAACGTATAATGTGCTCCCTCGGGTATGCTTAAATCGAGCTTCCACCCGGTCGAATGCTGCCAGAACGATTGACGGTCCATCGCGGTAAGATGGGAATCGACCTCGCCCTCCTTATTGTAGCCTGAATTCATGAGCATGAACGGGCGATCCAATCCGTGCTGCGCCACCGGCAGCGGGTTATCGGGCATGTGGCCCATCGTTCCATCCATATCGATGCCTGCGTCAACCCGGTCATCCTCATACATCACCTGAGCAGAGGTAGCCCCGCCGGCGGAATGTCCGAATATTCCGATCTTTGACAGGTTCCATGTTGTTTGAAGTCCAGCGGGTAAAGGTTGATCGCCTGGATGACGGCCTTCCTTAATGAGTTCAAGTTGGTCCAACACATATTGGATATCATCCACTCTTACCTCTAGCATCTTCAGTATCACTTCTGCGCTGAAAGACGGTAATAACTCGGTTGCCACACGTCCATCAGGAAATTGGACCGCAGAGGCTTCATACGTATGATCGACGGCAACAACCACATAACCTCTGCTGGCCAAATCTTCGACTACAGCCGTCCCGAAGTTTCTTGGAACAGATCCTCCAGGTGTGTAGATGAGGATAGGCCACCCCTCCCTGTTGTTCACTGGAGGTGCATTCACCCAAGAATGTGTCCCGATACCGGATAGATCGACCCTCCCCGGATCCACTCCGATCGTTGAAATCGTGTTTTCATCGTAATACTTTGCTGCCCCGGGCTGCATGTACAAAGCCTTCTGCTCGCTTTTCCCCGAAGCAGGGTACCATATGCTGACCATCAGCTCCCTGTCTCTATCCTGTTTCCATGGGTCCACCCGGTTGTCATCCTTGAAGTGCATCTCCATCGTCCCCACAGAATATTCTCCAGTAGGTTTCGGAAGCTGTAACTGGATTTTCTCTGCCTGCCCCCTCTCATCCTGCGATGTCGGGGTTTCCGTGCTTAAGAATATGCCAATCAGAACCAGTAGACAGACCATGATTGCAATAGCCGCAATTCTTACCACGGGGGCCGCTTTTCCATGGACGATCCTGCTGATGGAGTTGACCGTGAGCACATAATAAACCGAATAGATCAGGACAAACACAGCGACGCAGATCAGGATGGGCAGCATGAGACTGGCGCCTGCCATATTGCTGAATAACCTTTTCAACAATTGCAGGATGACCATGTAGTGAGCAAGCCCGATCGCGAGCGGCAAAGCAAAAATGAAAGCGTTCTGTTTGATAATGGCCATGCTGATTTCTTTTCCGCTTACGCCGATTTTTTTAAGAATATCGAACCGAGGTTTGTCTGCCGCCGCTTCGGTCAATTGCTTGAAATAGATCATGCTTCCTGTCGCCATGACAAAAACGAGCCCGAGAAATCCCAATATAAACACATTAAAGGCCGCTTCTTCGATTCCTAGCCGGTATTCGGAATAAAAAGAAGACAAGTTCGATTCCGGTGTCTTCAGCGCCGCGAGCGCATCGGCCGTGTGCTTCGTCGTCTTCTGTTCCTGCACGGAATAACCGACATAGCGGGTCGGCGAAACTTGCGCCTCGATGTTGTCGTACGTGCCGTTACTTACAACAATCATCACATCCGGATAACTCCAATGGATGATTCGTTCTTCGGTCATCCCCGCAAAAGCAAGGGTTATCCGTTGATCAGGCAATTCGATGTCGATCGTTTCGCCTTCATAATCCGACCATTCATAGTCCGTATACATGGGCCGGATCGCAACAGCTTCATCCTGTTCGATCGAATCCATTTTCGGGAGACGCAGTGCCTTGGCCACCTGGTTGTATTGATCGATTGAAACCACTTTGAGCGGGGTATTATCTGCTTCGATCATTCTCTCCGGAAAGATCTCGGGATCGGAAGCCTCCCCTTTCGTCTCCAGCACCGGAATCGTCATTTGCGCTATAATCGGATGCGCTTCATCCCCGCGTATGACATCGTCTACCTTCTGATTAAAGGCATGGTCCTGGGCAATATACATGTAGCTAAACGGTGCTGTGAGCTTCGATGTTTTGTCAAAAGTGAAATACGCACCTAATCCGACGCTGAAGGCGCACAAAGCCGCAGCGGATAACAGGGAAATGACGCTTAACAAACGAGCGTTTCCTTTAATCCGGTACACCAAATTAGAGGTGATGACCAGATTCATGCCTTTATAGTAACTTCGTTTTCTCTTCTTGGCGGTTCTTAACAAGACAATGACCAAGGAGGAAAAGAGCAGAATCGTTCCAGCTACAATACCGACGGTCATCACGCTCAGATTGACTAGGATTTCTTCGGTGACGGAAAAATCGCGGAAGGCGAATCCGTATCCCGCAGCCAGACAGAGGACTGCACCCACCGCCGAGAGAAATGACGCTTTCGGTTCCTGCTCCCCTTCCTGCTCCGCGCGAAACAATTCGATGAGTTTAAAGCTGTAGATCAATCGATAGCCTTGGATCGATGTCGCCAAAATAATCACCATGAACACGATGAGCGTATGAACCAGCGCGCGAAGGGAGAAAGCCATGCCTACCTGTACCGGCGTCCCCAGCAGCTTGATTAATATCATGGCAAACAGCTTGGACAACAAAGTGCCGATCATGATTCCTATGATTAAAACCGTCACCCCAATGATCAGGTTTTCATAAAACAGCATTTTTCCGATCTTTTTTTTGGGCAAACCAAGTAACGCGTACAAGCCTACTTCCTTTTTACGCTGTCTCGAAAAAAAACGGTTGGAGTATAGGATAAAGACGGCAACAAACACAATCAATAGGATGGACGCTATCATGAAGACGGATTGCATGCTCTGCGACGATTCGATTGAACTCGCAATTTCTTGGCTGTATTGCAAAGAAAGAAAAGTATAATAGATGATGACGCTGAACAGGATGGAAATGAAATAGATCGAGTAGTTTTTGAAGTTCCCTTTCATGTTCTTTTTCACGATGTCAAACAAGGTCACTTGCATTCCCCCCCAGAGCGGTCAATACATCCAATATTTTTTTGAAAAAGTGTTTGCGGGATGTTTCGCCTTTCGTCAGTTCCGTGAAAATGCGACCGTCCTTAATAAACAGCACGCGCTTGCAATAGCTTGCCGCAAACGTGTCATGAGTGACCATCAGAATCGTTGCCTGATCATATTCATTCAGATCCTTCAGGCTCTCCAGCAGGTCGGTCGCCGATTTCGAGTCCAGAGCGCCGGTCGGCTCATCGGCCAGCAGCAGGCTGGGACCGGATATCATGGCGCGTGAAGCCGCCGTCCGCTGTTTTTGACCTCCGGAAATCTGATACGGGTATTTGTCCAGAATCGGGGTGATGCCGAATTTCTCCGCGATCTCCCCCACCCTCTGCTCCAGTTCTTTGACATCCATCCTGGCCAGCGCCAAGGGCAGCAAGATGTTCTCCTTCACCGTTAAAGTGTCCAGCAAATTGTAATCTTGAAAAATGAATCCCAGTTTATCCCGGCGAAAAGCGGATAGTTGTTCCTCATCCATCTTCAGCACGTCGACCCCGTCAATGACAACGTCTCCGGAGGTAGGCTGATCGATCGTCGCAATCACGTGGAGCAACGTCGATTTGCCTGCGCCCGACGGCCCCATGATCCCCACGAACTCTCCCTCCTGCACGGTCAAATCGATATCATCCAAGGCGGTATAGACATTTCCTTTCACGCCATAAACCTTTCGTACCTGAGCCGCGTTCACTACCATTTTCATGTTGATCTATCCTTCCTGGTTATCAATATGAAACAATATCAGCACGATTTCGAAATCATGATTGCTTATCCTAATCTTAATACAGGTCACCTTTACTTTAGCTTACAACTTCCCCCTCTACCTTACATTCCTGTCACATTAGACAAAGGAAGCAGCCCCGGAAACTTGCTTGTCTGCCGCGGGAAGATCGTATACAATGTGTTTAATTTGCCGCTAGTAACGCCCGGGAGGATCGTTTATGAAAATTATGATCGTAGAGGATGACCCGACCATTCGCGGGATGATCCAGTTAGCATTGTCTAAATGGAGCCTGGAAACGGTCATCGTCGAAAACTTTGACCATGTTGCACAGTGCTTTATTCATGACCAGCCCCATCTTGTGATCATGGATATCAACTTGCCATCGTATGATGGATTTTACTGGTGTCAAAAAATTAGGGAAATCTCCAATGTACCGGTGCTCTTTCTCTCGTCCCGCGATTCGCCCATGGATGTTGTCATGTCGGTGAATATGGGCGGGGACGATTATATTCAGAAGCCGTTCCATATGGATGTGTTGACCGCTAAAGTCAATGCGCTGCTGCGCCGAACGTATTCCTATTCGGACCTGCTTTCCAATGTGTTCGAGCATGAGGGGGTCTTGTTCCTTCCGGACAAAGGGATGCTCACTTATGAAACCGAACAAGCGGAGCTTACCAAAACCGAAGTCAGTATATTGAAGATTCTGATGCAGCAGAAAGGAACCGTTGTAGACCGCAAGAAAATCATGCGTCATCTTTGGCAGGATGAAAGCTTCGTGGACGAAAACACGTTAACCGTCAACATCGTCCGCTTGCGCAAAAAACTGGCCGGCATCGGCAAGGAAAACTGGATTGTGACCAAGAAAGGGCAAGGTTATATGATCCCATGAGTTTCATTCAATACATAAAGGACAAACGTTATTTTTTGTTGCTGTACGCGGGGATGATGGGCTTTATTTCAATGATCCTTGCCCTGTCGGTCACCCCGGGTCAAGTCGCAGGCAGCATTCTGTATATTCAAATCGTTTGTTTTGCCTTCACCACAGCCTACTTACTGATTGGCTATGCTTACCGCAGATCCTATTACCGCAAGCTGCAGGAACTGATCGATCTTGACCGCGAAGATTGGCCTGTCGCTGCCCCTGAACCGCAAAATTCGCAGCAACGGCTGTACCTTGAGCTTTTTGCCAAATTGCGCCGTCAACATGAACGAGACCTCAGGAAACTCAATGAAGAGAAAATAGATCACCAGGAATTTATCATGTCCTGGATTCATGAGGTAAAGCTGCCGATTGCAGCAAGTCGTCTGCTCATGGAAAACAGCACGGGGGAAACGGCAGATTCCCTTGCCGATAAGCTAGAGGATGAACTGGATAAAATAGAAAATTACGTGGAGCAGGCACTGTACTATTCTCGAATCGATTCGTTCTCCAAGGATTATTTCATCACGGAAGAACCGTTAGACTCGATCATTAAAACCTGCGCGAAAAAATTCGCCAAAACCTTCATCAATAAACAGATTCGGATACAGATGGAGGACTTTCGGCAAACCATCCATACCGACCGCAAATGGCTCGGATTCATCCTGGATCAAATCGTTGCAAATGCGTTGAAATATACGGACGAAGGCGGGAACATTACATTCACGGTCGAAGAAGACCGTAAAGAAAAACGCTTGAACATTGTAGATACCGGGATCGGGGTCCAGCCGGAGGATCTTCATCGCGTCTTTGAGAAAGGATTTACCGGTTCTATCGGAAGAAGCCATCCCAAATCGACCGGCATGGGACTATACCTTGCAAATCAATTGGCGCATAAGCTGGGTCATAATTTGTCTATCCAGTCGGAGGCAGGAACGTATACAAAGGTCACAATCCATTTTCCTAAAACGGATACGTATCACAGCTTGCTGTAACCGTTTAAACCTGCACATGAATGTATATCAATAAACCAAAAAAAGTCGCCCTAAATGGCGACTTTTTTACCTTTTATAATCGGATGCCCACATCACTAAGCAGTATGGTTCCCCGCTCGTTCAGGTTGAACTCCATACGGATCTTGTTTAACTGCTCCGGATTGAAATCCGGATTCATTTTGTAGAAATCGCCTAGCTGAAAATCATAGCTTTGAAATACGGGTTCCGAGGTATTCCCTGCTTTAGAAAATGGCCATTTCAGCAGTTTACCTTCAATGACAGGCGGCAGTTTGGATATATAGCTAAGGGGAAGACTTGCCTGATGGCCCTTCTTGTCTTCGACGGTAATCGTAAAATCGATAAACTCTTTCGGGTTGCCGTTTTCCTCTTTCCTGCGGGCATCCGCAAGCGAAAATACGATGGAGCTTTCCTTCCCTGTTTTTGCCCCCTGATCCGGCAGAGTAACGGTATAGGATGCCGGTTCAGTCGATCCGTTTGAATTCCAGCCTAAGCGAACCGCACTGTAAGCCGCTTCACCCATCTTGACCTTCACCTTTTCCTCCCTCCATTGCCGGAGGTTCTCGCCCATCAGGCTGCCGCCGGGAATCGTGGTGCTCTGTAAATCAATATCTTCTTGATAATCCGCGAGTAAGATCGTTTGCGAATCGTAATAATTGCCGATGTACAGGGTATCGGGGAGCCATTCTTTGGCATAACCCAAATCTCTGAACACCTCGCGATATTGCCGCTGGTCCTTCAGCGTGGCATCCAGAAAAGAAGATATGAACACTTTTGCAATCGTTTCCTGTTCATCCCGCGGCATAATTTGACGCAGGTTAAACAGTTGGTTCCCCAAGCCTGCCACATCCCCTCTGCCCCAGCCTCCGTTAAATTGGCCGTGGTTAGCTCCATAAATATAGACCAGCGATTTCATGTAATTTGTGCCCTTAGTATAACGAATCCGGTGATATTGCTTCGCGCTGTCCAGGCTGTTGACATCCATATCATGAGCTCCATGCAAAGCCAGATAATTCACGTCCTGCAGCGGCAGCGGTTTGCCTTGAGGTTTATACTGCCCGTCCGTACCCGCAATGGAAATGAGCGAGCGGATCGAGAAGTTATAGTCAAACTTGACATGGCCGTGATCTGGGTGATTGCCGAGTTTGTTGAATGCAGCCGCAATCGCGATCGCTTCCCCGCCTCTGGAATGCCCGATGAGGGCGATTCGTTCCATATCGACCTTTTGATAAAACGGGTGGTCCGGTTCACTGTTCCAGCCTTTCCAGGTTTTCAAATGCTCCAGCAGCAGCAAGCCTCTTGCCGGATTTTCATTCTGCGGCGGGCTGATCAGGAAAAGATCTTCATAAGGGGAAACATTAAGAAAATTTTCATCCACGGAGACGAAAATATACCCTTTGCTCGCCATCAGTTTGCCCAAGTATTCATAACCCGGATCGGAGTAATCGTTCATTAAGTGGTTTCCATGTACAATCAGGACAAGCGGAAAGATGCCTTCCCCTTCGGGATACCACACTTTACCGTTTAACGGCATGGCATCCGGTCCGAATCCAAGCGATTTCGTTCGCACAGAAGACCATTTGGCGACAAACTCGGAGGCATCCACCGTTTTGGTAGCCAGGGATCCGCTTTGGTTAAACTCTTTCCTGTAGTTGTCGGGGCTTCCGTATAACAGGCTCTTGACGGAATACTCGCCTTCTTCGGCAGGGTTTTTCATCGAGGCGCCATCATATCGGGTTGAAGTCTTCAGCTGTTTCAAGGTCACGTCCGGAGCGGCTTCATCCCCGGCCCGAATCAACCAGAAGCTGCCGGCTCCGATCACGACAGTGATCAGGGACAAACAGGCCACGGCGCCGATTATCCTAGTTTTTGATGCCTGCTTGTAGCTTCCTGTTGCAAATTTATAAACCAATGCACCAAACAAAGAAAAAACAACGGCAATCAACACGATAAAAACGACCGATACTTCCAGCGGCCCAATGAAACAGAATAAAAGCATGATCAGGGAGTACAGCAACACCCAAATATAACGGCTTGGCAGTTTCTTGACTCCGTGCAGCAATAATGCAGCCAGGCCGCTTATAAGCGCTGCCGCTAAGACAAACAGGAATGTACCCACGATGAATTTACCGAAACCATGCCCCGTCAATAGATAATTGGCCTGTATCAGAATCAGGGTAAAGGCGATGGCCCCAAGCCCCAGTGACGCACCCTTCCATCCAGGGGATAACGGCCCCCGGCGCTTCCGGTTTGCAAAGATTCCTCGAAAAAAGGTACCGCCCTTCTCAAATTCTTTCTCTTTTTGTGCTTCCAATCTCTCCAGTCCTCCTGTATCCCCATATCGTTATTGGTTCTACTTCTGATTATATCGGAGAATTCGTTCTCTACACTTTCCTGAACCTTTCAGTAATCTTACAAATGATCAGGCAGAAAAAGAACGAAGTTCGTATGCCCGTTCGTGGTCAGCGTGATGTTACCCCCATGTTTTTCTATCACTTGTTTGGCAATGGCAAGACCTAGACCCGTACCCCCATCGCTTTTACGGGCTTGGTCTCCGCGGACAAAGGCATCGAAGACCTTTGCCTTCATGGCATCCGGAATTCCGATGCCATCGTCTGAAACGTGAATTTCGACTCCATTTCCCCTCGTTGCCAATTTCAATCCAACGGTTGTGCCAGGCGGGTTGTATTGGATGGCATTGGATAGAATATTGGAAACCGCCCGGTATAACCAGGTCGCGTTGAAGGGGACGATGATTACACGATCGGGAATATCATACTGGAATAGAAACTTTTTTTCTTCGAAAACCTCGTAATACTCGGCTGCGATTTCCCTCATAAATTCCGTAAGGTCGGATGCCTCAACGGCAAAAGGATAGTCGGGACTATCCAGCTTGGACAGTTCCAAGATGCCGTCAATCAACTCCGACATCAGACTGGCTTTGTCGGAGATCATACGCAGGATTTGCCGCCTTCTCTCCTCCGAATCAACGAGCCCCACTTCCATCGCTTCGATATAACCCTTAATGGTGGTCATCGGTGTCTTCAGGTCATGGGAAATGTCGATCAGCATGCGCTGCTTGCTCTCCGCAAGCTCCCGATTTTCCTTCTCCATCCGTTCAAGGCGTTCCGCCATATCATTAAAATCTTCCTGGATTTGCGCCAGTTCGTAACTCGCTCGAAAATTTAATCTTTGGTGGTAGTGCCCACGAGCGATGTTTCGGATGCCGTCCGTAATCGATCGAAGCGGGGTTGTGAGCCGGGAAGCCGTCCATCTTCCGAATGCGTACACGGTGATCGCAAACAAAGCGAGAAACAGAAGCAGGGTTTGAAGAGCCATTCTATAAAACACCAACTCGTGCTGATCGCTAGGGACGTCAAGCACGGCGGTAGGAGTGCCAAGGGCGGTATCCTCTGCCTTGATCTGTCCGGATATATCCATAAAATAATTCAAGATTTGCGCATTTAATATATACAGAGAAGCCGCAGCGATGAGTGCTATGGTAACAAAAAAATAAATATATTGGCGAATCAGCGAACGCTGCAGGCGATTAGGGGATTTCATGGCTGCAACTCATCTTTCTTCGCAAATCGGTAACCGAGTCCGCGAATGGTCTTGATATAGACAGGCTTCCTCGGACAAACTTCGATTTTATCGCGCAGCCTGCTGATTTGTACCATGACGGCGTTATCGTCAGCCAGATAATGCTCGTCCCAGGCTTGTTCGAAAATTTGCTTTTTCGTAAATACGCGCCCCGGTTCCCCCATAAACAATTTTAACAATTTGTACTCAATAGCGCTGAGTGAAATCGGTGTTCCCTTGATGTACAACATGCATTCGCGGTGATTCAGCAGCAAGTCCCCGACGCAGGTTTCGGATAACGGCAGAGCTTCCGAAGGCTCGTTAAACTCATAGAAACGTCGTAACTGGGCCTGAATTCTCGCCATCACTTCAAGTGGACTGAACGGCTTGGACACATAATCGTCTGCCCCCAGCTTGAGCCCGGTTATTTTATCAAGTTCCTGATTTTTGGCCGAAATGAGAATGACCGGGATTTTGTAATCCTGCCGCATCATGCGGAGCAGCTGGATTCCGTCGATGAACGGCATCATGATATCGAGGAGTGCGAGATCCACATGCTTGCTTTGTAGATGCTCCAGGGCTGCTTTCCCGTCGAAAGCCTCCAAAGTCCTATATCCTTCTGCCTCCAGATAAAGTTTAAGCATATCTATAATATCCGGATCATCATCGACAACAAGTATGGTTTTAGGCATAAAAAGCATCCTCCTTCAAGTAGTATATGGTTCTCCTTGGGAGGCTAATTTCCTTTTTTGCGTTGTTTCCGTCAGCATCGTTAAGCGTTAATAACCTCCTGCCTGGATCGTCGGAGGTCATTCTATGATTCATTTTATTGGCGTCCAATAAAACCAAACAAGAGAAGCTGGTTAAGTTCAGCCATCTTATTGGTATAATTCCCGGATTTTGCCCAGGAAGCTTGAAGTGTCCCGACAACACTTAATAATTCCAAAAGAGTCTCCAGAGAAACAGAGGAATGAATCGCCCCTTCCTTCTTCCCCAGCTCAATAAGTTCCCGAATAAGCTCCATTCTGATTTTATTGGTGTTTTCACTATATAAGCTCGCCAGAACCTGATCCTCAACTGCACCCGGTGTACCCAGCAATTGATAGTCTTGGTCAGCACAGATCTCCAGCACTTGGGACAGCTTGTCTTTAAACTCGATATTTTGTTTCAACAGCTCCTTGGCCATATGGATGGTATTTTGCATCAGAACGTTCGCACATTCTTTGACCACCCCTTCTTTGCTGCCGAAATAGTTATACAGCGATACAGACGATACACCGGATTCTTCGGCAATGTCCTTGATACTGACATGGACGAAGCCTTTTTCTTTAAAAAGCTTTAACGCGGCATGAATGATCGCATCCTTCTTTTGCTGCGTTCTGATTTCGAATTTATTCATCCGTTTTCACTCACTTCCCGTATTCGTCGCTACAAGTAGTTTACCATAAAAAGAGTGGTTTTTAAATTTTGGGATCGATATTTAAAAACTTCTTGACAGTCCGGCCGATGTCCATATAGAATCAAGCTGTAATTTTTAAATATCACGACGATTATTTAAAAACTATATTAATAACAAAAATAAGTGTTTGAGAACACGGTTTGATCAAATCGTATAACTCGAATGGAGGAACTACTATGAAAATATTGATTTATGGCGCTGGGGTTCTTGGCAGTTATTTAGCCCACGAGCTGGTGCGTGGAGGTCACAACGTCTCGATGCTGGCCAGAGGACAACGAGCGGATGAGTTGGAAAAGAGCGGCAATGTCATTCGGCATTATTTTCAGTTCCAAACAACGGTTCATAATGTAAGGGTGATCCGGGAACTACAGCCTGACGATGTTTATGATCTTATTTTTGTTGTGATGAAATATCCGGATTTCGAAGCGGTACTGCCTGCACTTGCAGCGAACCATAGCAGCTACATCGTTATAATGGGCAACAATGCGAGTCCTGGGGAAATGAAGGAGTATTTGCAAACCCATAGCCCGGTAGCGAAAAAGGTTGCTTTCGCTTTTCAGACGATCGCTGGCTGGAGAGAGAATGGCCGGGTCATTAGCGTACGCGGACCAAGAACCAAAATCAATATCGGCGGTTTAGGTGAGGAGCTGTCTTGGCGTTCGGTGATCGATCAGGCTTTGGTTAACACCAAATATAAGTGGACCTACCAGAACAATATGAATGAATGGCTGAAAAGTCATTTTGTCATGATCTTGGCATTGAATTCCATTGCTTCTACCTATCACGGGGATTTGCGCAAAGCCGCAAAAGACAAGCAGCTGCTGAATCTTGTCATCCATGCTGTTGATGAGGGACATCAAGTATTGGAGAAAAACGGGTTTACAATTACGCCTGCCGCTCAAAAGGAATTCGCCCGTAAAAAAAGAAAGCTGTTCTACATCCTGTTGAAGATGATGCTGTCGAACCCCATTGGCAGAATCCTGTTAAGTGATAAGGCGGTGTCAGCAAACGAGGTGACTGCTTTACAGCAAGCTTTTGATCAATTGAAAATTCGCGCGAACATGGCGACACCCCATTGGGATGAGCTCCAACATTATTCCGCGCCTGTTCAGAGATCATAATGAAAGAATTGATGTTCATAAAAAATCTCTGCTCAACCCACGAGCAGAGATTTTATGAACCTTCCGGCGGGCCTTGACTGATGCTTCAATCACAGACATCCACCGCCAGCCTTGAACATACCTAAACAGCTAAGCATCCCCTTCACTCTCCCTTGCATGGTTTTGGTTCGAAGCAGCCAAGCTTCCTCTTCGCTCGTACGCAACAACAACCATAATCATGCTTAATACAGCGCAAATCATATACATGACGGAGTATGAATAATAATCGGCGATCGGTCCCATCACAACCCCGCCCATGGATACCCCAAGGTCAGCCATTGCAATAAACAGTCCGATCAACACATTGCGGTTTGATGGGGGAAGTACAAAGGACAAATAAGTAGTTAACGCCGGGTATAGGAGCGCCTGCGCAATGCCCATAAGAATCGCGCCGGTATATAGAAGAACCGCTCCCTGTTCTGAGGAAAGGCTAATGCATACTGCAGCGAGGGTGAGCAGAAGCATGGTACCCATGATAAAAAACGAATGCCATTTGCCATCCGACGGGATTCTTTTTCTTAGAAGAAACCGGGAAGCGACAACGACAGCAGCCTGGAGCATCAAATAAATGCCGGCACTGCCGCTGCGTAACTGCGAGCCGTATAAAGGCATAAACGTTGTTACGGCTCCAAATACGATCGATGCCGACAACATTAAGACACTGCATTTGAACAGAAACGGGTTCTTTACGATTTGTCCGAAGGAATGAAACATGCCTGAACGGTTTGCCGATTGCTCCGCTGGAATCGTTTCTTTATCCATCTTGACGCTATATCCGAATACACCGGTACAAATGGCAATAGCTACGAAGATGATGGTGAATGAATCCATGCCTCCGGTCTGCCAGAGGCCTAATGCGACAACGGGACCAATGACGCCGGGAATATAGGAAAACAAGGAATAGAACGAGATTCCTTGCGAACGTTCCTTCTCGGGCAGCGCATCGATGATGCCGATCTGGAGTGCCATCGAAAAAAAAGCCGTTGATACCCCTTGCAGTATTCGAGCAATCAGATATCCTCCTAATCCCGTACATGTGTACAGAATTAAGGCAGCGCCATTGACCAAAAGGATCAGGCGCAGCACCTTGACCGGACCATGCTTTTGAATCAAATGTCCGGCCCAGGGCCGAAAGAACATCGTCGTAAACATGTAAGCTCCCATGACGAGACCGATGGTAGAGCTGCTGGCTCCCCAAGCGGCTCCTTGCAGCGGAATTAATACATTGAGTAACGCATTCGCACTGAAATAAAGCAGTGCCAGCATATATAAACGCAAAAATGGCCAAGACATTGCTCCACTCACTATTTCTCTCCTCCTGCTAGCGACTGATCCTTAAAACGTAATCAAATGCTCCATTAATTTTTTGGCATAGTCCGACTGGACGTGCTTTAATTGCTCCATTCGAACCGTTTCCTCGACCCTGCCGCTTTTGAAAATCAGAACCCTGTCGCACAGATAAGCAGCAGCTTGTATATCATGCGTGATGAAGATGTAACTCATCTTATAAATGTCTTTAAGCTCCTTCAATAATCGAAGGACTTGTATCTGGACGGACACGTCCAAAGAGCTGATCGCCTCGTCGAGTACGATGCACTTGGGTTCTGTGGCAATTGCCCTGGCAATGCAGACTCGCTGGGCCTCACCACCGGACAGCTCATGAGCATATTTCGTTTTATAGGAAGCGTCCAACCCGACCTGATTCAGCAGCAGATCGATTTTGGCCCTATGGTCATTATTCAATGACCCCTGCGCCGTTAAAGGCTCCATGATCGCTTCTTCCACAGTAAAGAACGGGTTGATAGACGAAGTATAATCCTGAAATACGGCACTTATATTGCCAAAACGCACATGGCGATTCATGACATGTTTCCCTTCCAATAAGACGTGTCCAAGGTCCGGTTTTTCTATTCCCAAGATCAGTCGTCCAAGGGTTGATTTACCGCTTCCGCTTTCACCGATGATGCCGAGGCATTCCCCGCTTCCGCATTCAAAGCTTACATCCTCCAAAATGCGTTGCCTTTTCCCCGAAAACAAGCCGCCTACCCGGTAGGATTTATGGACGTTCTCAACTTTCAGCACGTTATAATCCCCCGTTCATGATCTTATTGAAATGGCTGCTGAGTTCTAGGCGCGTAGAAACCAAGTATTGCGTGTAAGGATGCCGGGGTTCCGTAAATACCGATTCAATACTTCCGCTTTCTACAATAACACCGCTTCTCATAACCAAGACTTCATCGGCGATTTTCTTCACGACACCCAAGTCATGCGAAACAAAGATCATGGAGCCTCCCATTCTTTCGCGAAGCTGGATGAATTGTTCCACGACCTCGTATTGCGAGATTGTATCCAGTGCGGTCGTCGGTTCGTCAGCGATTACGATATCGGGTTCCAGCACCAGCGTGAGCGCGATCATCAAACGCTGCAGCATGCCGCCTGATAGCTGGTGAGGATACTTATTCATGATCTCCATAGGATGGGGAAGCATGACGCTTTCCATGGCTTTTTTCATGTTGGTTTCAGCCTCGCCCCTGCTCCAACCGAAATGCGCCTTCAACGTTTCTTGGAAATGAACGCCGACGACGCTGGACGGATCGAATGCTCCCATGCCGTTCTGCATGATCATGCCAATCTGCTTTCCCCTTCTTTTCCTCATGTCCCTTTCTGAAAGCTGATTCAAATGTTCTCCCTTGAAGATAATCTCCCCGGATTGTCGAATCCAGGGTTTATGCAGCCTTATGATCGATCGGCACGTCAGGGATTTTCCGCTCCCGCTTTCCCCCACAATCGCCAGGCAGGTTCCCGCCTTCAATTGAAAGGAGCTGTCATGGATAATCTCTTTTCCCTCGTTCGAATCCCATACCCTCAGATGATTAACCTCTAGCATATTCATAAGTCGGTTTCTCCACCTCTGTTGTTCGCGGCTGTTTACCGGAGTTCATCCGTTTGGGATCAAGCACGACTTGAAGCCCATCCGCCAGAAAATTAAAAGCCGATACGGCAATCACGATAGCCAAGCCGGGTGCTAACATGAGCTCCGGGCGTGAGAACATCACTTCTCTCGCTTCATTCAGCATCATCCCCCATTCGGCGTTGGGAGCCTTGATGCCCAGCCCTAAGAATGATAATCCGGAGATCTGCAGAATCATGGAACACATTGAACCGCTTGCAATGACGGCAATATCCGAAAATGTCACGGGAACGATATGCTTCAGAATGATCCTTCGATTGCTGATCCCGGCTGCTTTTGAAAATTTCACATAATCCATTTCCGCGTACTGCAGGACCGACGTTCGGATAACGCGGGCAAACCACGCCCATTTCATCGCGACAAAGGCAATCAGGATGTTCTCAAGGCCTGCTCCCAGAATGCCGACAACCGCCAACGTCATGACATAGCCGGGAAATGAAAGCATGATATCGCAAATTCGCATCAGGATTGCGTCTGTTTTTCCTCTGAAGTAACCTGCGATGAAACCAACGATCCCTCCAACTCCTACCGACGCCAACAAAGCTGCCAGAACCCATAAAATACTGGGACGTATGCCATAAATCAGCCGGGATAAGATGCATCTTCCCAGATGATCGTTACCGAACCAATGCGACCAGGAAGACCCGGCATAACGCAGCTTCATATCGACTTGATTCGGATCGTGCGGCGCAAATACAGGGGCGAACAGGCCGACGATTACGATGGCGGCAATGATGACCAATGACAGGCTGGCCAGCTTGTCTCTGCTTAGACTTTTAAGTACGTTCATCAGATTTCCTTCCTTAGTTTCGGATTCAATGCAGCATTGATCATGTCAGACAAGGTGTTAAATAGTACAAAGGCTACCGCCAAAATAAGAACATACGCCTGGATGACCGGAAAGTCCCTGCTCAGAATGGATTTAACGCTCAGCCGCCCAAGTCCCGGCCATGCAAATACATTTTCGATAACGACGGTACTGCCCAGAATAATGGGGATGGCCATGCAAAATATGGATACGGCAACTTGAAGCGAATTTCTCAGGATGCGCAGGGTAATCTTCTTTTCGGGCAAACCGCAGGCTCTCCCGTATACAACATAGTCTTCATGTAAGTTATTCAGCATCGAACTTCTTACGCTTCGGAAATATATCCCGACATAACTCACCGATATGACCGTCACGGGAAGGATATAGCTTCGATAGGAATCCATGCCACTGGTGGGCAGCAAGTCCAATCGGACGGAAAAATACCAGATCATGATCGATGCCAGCCAATAGGAAGGCATCGCCGTCAGAAAGAAGGAAACGCCTCTCACCGATCGATCCCATATTTTGCCTTGGTTTAATGCACAGACAACCCCCAAGATAATGGACATGACGATAATAATGATAGACGAAACCATAGTCAGCTTTAAGGTATTGAGAAATGCCGGGCTGATCATGGACCAAACCGTCTGTCCCGTCACGTAGGATTCTCCAAAGTTCAATCGAAGGCAGGCCATCACCCAATCGGCATACTGCTTTAAGAACGGCTGATTCAGCCCAAGCTCTTCACGCGTCTGTGCGATCAGCTCTTCCGTGATTTCCGGAACCTCCTGGGCGCGGAGCACCACTTCGGCAGGATCCATGGGGGACAGATTGATCAACAGAAAGGCCAAAAACGAAATGATGAGCAAAATCGGAACTGACAGCAACAACCGTTTAACGATATAACTTCCCATAATGACTCCTTATCCAATATTGAGTTCGCGACCTATTCAAAATGCATTAACTCAAAGGGCAGCTCAAACTGGGTTTGTTTGAATGCAATGCCTTTTAAATCCTTGGGTGCCAAAACCGTGACGCTTCCGCTTGAAATCGGGATAAACACCGCTTCATCGTGAACCATTGTTATGATGTCAGCGTATAACGACTTGCGGGTCTCCTCGTCCTTGGATACCATAACCTCCTGAATATGCTCATAAAGATGATCCGCTTCCGCGATCCCTTTGGTTGTATGTAGATAAGAAGCCTCGGAAGTGAAGGCAGAGATGGTGCTCTGAGGGTCATACGCCAATCCCCAGGTTTGATTAAACAACAGCTCATAATCCCCCGTGGATCTTCGATTCGCGATGGAACTCGACTCTTCGCCGATGATATCCAGCTTGATTCCGATCCCATTTACCGCATTTTGGATGAATTCCGCCTGTGTTTTTTGCGAAGATGAATTACTGTCATAGTATAAATTCATGGCCAGCTTCTTCCCGGCTTTGATCCTGGTCTCGCCATCGCTGCCCTTCTCCCATCCGGCCTGCTCCAGAAGTTGCTCAGCCCTTCCCGGGTCATATTCGCGTTCCTTCAATTGGACATCCGCATAGTTCACGTTGGACGAGAACAGTTGATTCGCTTCCGCCTCGCTCCCCTCGAATATGTCCTTGCTGATCGTTTCGCGATCGATCGCATGCCAGATCGCTTCACGCACGGCGGTTTCGCTTACCGGACTATCCGATTGGCTGCTGTTGGCCACAATCATTTTCGTATTCATGGCTTCGCTGCGAACCAGCTGGTATGCTCCGGATTCAACCAGGCGATTCATCGCTTGCACATCGATGCTGTCAGCCCCCCGATCATCAGTAAACACAAAATTCACCTCCCCTTTCTGCATAGCCAAAAATGTCGTCTCCCCTGCAGGCAGTACCTTGGCCGTAATTTTTTTGATTTTTGGCGGACCTCCCCAATACTCCTCGTTGGCGGTAAAGGTAGCGTACTCATCGATTTTATGTTCCGTAAACTGGTAAGGACCCGTACCATGGTGTCCGTTAACGCCATCCTTCGTTTCCCCTTGAATGAAATCCTTGGGTGAGAGGAATACATACGGCCGCGTCATGGACAGTTCGACCAGTGCAGGGTAATAGGCTTCGCTTAAAACCAATTGGACGGTGTATGCATCTACTACCTTCACGCTCTTGATTTTGGTCGACAGCTTAATCCAGGCGTGTTTTTCGGCGTTATGCTGTACGGCGTCGAAATTCAGTTTGACAGCCTCGGCATTGAACGGTTCCCCGTCATGAAACTTCACGTCTTTCCTCAAATGAAAGGTATAGGTTTTCCCATCTTCCGAAATGTCCCAGGACTCCGCCAGCAAAGGCTTGATCCCTTCTTTTGTGTTCTCCACCAGCGATTCATATACCATACCCTGAGCCGGCATGGATCCGGTGTATAAATGAGGATTCATATCTTGAATATCTTTTGCTGTTGCATAGATGAGTTCATTCTGGATTGCCGATTCGGCCTTACTTCCCTGATTCGCCTCGCCGCACCCTGCCAGAAGCGCGATCGAGATCATCAACAACAACCATAGCTTGACACTTTTTCTGTTCACGGTTTTCCTCCTGCTACCCACTTGTTTATTGTTTCGTTCATCTGTTTGATAATTCCGTGCATATCAGCTCCAGATCATGCCCGAAGCTCTGAACCGTGAATGCATTGGATAACAACCGGTCCTTGTGAGCAAGTGATACATTTACGATTTTGTCTTCATACGTTTTTATGAAATGATCAATCGTCGGACAATCCACCTTTAAGAATCTGGCTATCCCTTGTATGATCTTGATCCGATAATAATCCTCCTTGGGCATTCTCGGGATATCCAAGCAGCCTTCCTGATTGATAAACAAACTCCTGATCGGAACTGCCGAAAAATCAAAGTACTTTCCATCTGGATCCGGCTGAGAAAAAGGATCAATTAACAATGAGGCGTAACGTATATACAATAAATACTCCTGATGAATCGTTTGTAATTGATCAAAGCGATCGATATCCTGGCGCGATAAGCTCTCGATTCTCACCGGATAGTTGTCATCCGTCATGAACTTTAGCAAATTGATGCCCGTCATCCCTAATTGGTCTAAGATGTTCATCATCTCTTTCCACTGGGATAACATATTGCGGATCAGATCTTGCGTAATCGGGCCTTCAGGGAAAAGCTTGTAGACGTACTTGCGCGAACCCGACTCATCAAAAATGGCGTTTAATGAGAAGTCATTCATGAACAAAGCAGGATGAACATATAACGAAATGTTTCTCGCCTCTGCTTCCAGCGGCGTCTTCATGACTTCCAGAGCAATATCCAATTGCTCATAGAGACCGCAGAGACTGTCAACTAGACCGGAGCGCCCCCGTGTCGAGCCGATATAAACCTTTTTCTTGACCCCCGCGGTGATGACATGATTAGAAACTCGGCCCCCCATCCACCTTGTGTCTCCATAATATGTAGAAAAACTAATGACTTCCGCATTCGGATTCAAGCTTCGAATATAACCGGATATTAAGCTGTTGGAACCGAAAGTCGGTGATATCAGTACGAAACATTTGATCTTACGCAGAACGTTATGGTGAATCTGTCGCATGACTTCCATATAAGCGTCGGTGGTCACCGCCAAAAATAAAGTGTCCCATTCGCCTTCAATGGTTTCAAACCCCCGAAACACATCGTCAATGCGACACTCGCCTTCCATGGAACGATGCTTTTCATTTTGGATGCTTGCGAGAACCCTTTGATCATTTGCCGCAAGCGAGTCGAAGAATTCAGCAGACCGGACCGATTCCCGTCCGGCAATCCCCAGGCGACAATGGAATCCCTTTTTAAGAGTTACTGCCAGCTGCAAGGCTGCAGGGCCTGTTCCCAACAACAAGACATGCTTCATCTCTCTCATTAGACACCTCACTTCGGTTACCGTTAGCTAAGCTATGATTTTTTTATATAAAGCAATGTCAAATATATCGTCTCGGCGTAGTACGTTATCCACTAATTCCCATTTACGATCATCCGTCTCTTTCATTGGATAATTGAATAAAGACTTCAATCGGTTTCCATATCTCATGGCGACAACAACCTGTTCATTCGTCAATGGATATAACTGTTCCAACAACGCGTACTTATCAGCCACCGTCGAGCTAAAAATGATGTGGGTGATCTCTTTCAAATCATCAAGGAATTCAACCGATGTCTTTTCCAAACGGATCTTCAACCCCGGACCCAATTTCTCTACAACCTTCTCACCAAGCTCAATTGCCTCAACATCAATGTCGATCCCGACCACCGGAGCTCCTGTACGCTTTGCGATCAATAGCGCCGTCATCGGGAAAGAGCCAGAGCCAACCAGCAATACTCTCGATTTAGAAGTGATCAGGAAACTTCCAAACTCTTTCTCGATGCAATCCTCGATATTTTTGAAATAATCGGTGATCTCCGTATCTCCCTTTTGCAATTTGAGCGCACGATATTTCTCCAGGATCGCGACGCAGCGCGCCGAATTTTTTCTTAGTCCATCGATCAGATCGCTTATTCGGCCGATCCCCTGTTGCTCCAGTTCATCCCATACTTTGATGTTCGTTTCGTCTGTTATAAACCCCGAGTATTGGTCAATTAGACGTTCCAGCTCGGTTCGGTGACGATGAGAATAATCGAATCGGTCAGCGAAGTACTCAAACCTAGTTAAGTAATCACGTAAGGATTGCTCAAACGTTGCTAATTTCATGAATATCCTCTCCCACAGACAGGTTAAAATCCATATCAATAAACGCTGTGCCTTGTGCTACGATTCCAACGGAACCTTCGATTTCCAGATGGGTCAGTCGGTCCTGGTCATACAGTGCCTTTACAAGCATCGTCCCGCCGGGTTGATGGATATGAGCTTCGATATTGCGCCTATTCTTCCAGGCTAAGTAAGCGCCTATGGAAGCCGTACCGGAGCCACACCCTCTTTCCCACACCGCACTATTCAACTTCGGGACGTATATAAGCGGTGTTAGCTGACTTGAGCTGGCGTTGTATAGCAAAATCCCAAGCATGCTTGTATCTAGAAAGGGTCCAATGCGCTTGGCCAAGGATAACATTTGGTTCTTCATATTTGAATCGATGTGTTCCACTTCAATCACGAAATGAATAAAATCACTGTACCGGACGGCAAACGCGTTAACAGGGGCCCCCCCTTCCTGAAGAACCGTTTGATCCATTTTCACCGGGAGCGGCATGTTGACCCGGCAGCGATAATCCTCCCTGTTTTTTGTTATGCGGCATGCCACTAATTGCTCGGATCCTGAAACCTCTAATCGAAACTCGGTTGTTTCATGACGATCCATCTCCTGCAGCTCAGCCAGGTATGCCGCCAAGGCCATGCAGGCGTTACCGCAAAATTCACCTCCCGCCATTTGCAGTAACACGTCAGCTTCCTGGTTCATGGATGGCTCAATGAAACCAACTTGTTCAGCATAAACGTTGTCATATGACATAATTTTAGAAGCAATGCGTTTATGTTCATCGGACGGAAGCATGGTGTTAATTAGAATCGTCATATTTTGCGTCGGATTACATTTCACAAAATTGATCTTCTGCTTCATCACGTAACACGGGCTCCCCTCTACGCCGAATTATGGTAGTTGGCTTGACCAATGTTTAATCGTAATTATTACGATTAAAACTGAAAAGAATATAGCATGGCATTTTGTAATCGTCAACAATTATTTCCATGGATTTGAATTTAGATTGCATTAGCATCGTTCCGGTAAGACTTGATATCGTAATTGATTTCCCCTTTTGACATAACAAAAAAACCACTGAATTCCGTATCGAATTAGCGGTTTAGATAGTTATATGGTGTTTTTTTGTTCCGGGTCTCTTCACGTCGTATCGTGATTTTTTCGCAATGCTTCAATCATCGCTTTCACTATCGGAAGGTTTCGAAATTTGATAGGATAAGCCAGATACAGCTCGTTGCTTACCTTGAACGAAGGATAGATGATCTTTACCTGATGATTGTGTAATGATTTTTCCAGCATATAAGTGGGGAGGACACTTATTCCCGAACCGTGTTCTATGGCGGCTAATATGGAATGCAGGTCCGGCAGAACGTGCATGATTTGCATATGCGGCCTTTTCTTGAAGTGTTCCCTCCATAATCTGCGTATGATCGGTAAATCACTGCCATAGCTGATCCAATCTTGCGCGCACAGCCAGGCTTCGAACTGGTCGGGATCTTCGAAGTCGATTTCTTTAAAGGTATAAGGTGCAACCAGCACAAACTCTTCTTGAACATAATGGATATATTCAATGCCGGAGGCAGATATTTTTTGGGACGTTATGATTATGTCGACCTTTTCTTCCAATAATAACTCCAAAATATGTGAGGCAACGCCAAAATGAGCAATCATTCGAAACGGCAACTCTCCCAAACGGGGAGCAAGATTCTCCCGAAAGTATTCGTGGGCTGTCCCAATTCGGACGACGGGAGCTGTTGCAGAAGTGTTCATCTTGAATGTTTGCGTTGCTTCTTCCAAGGCTTCGATCAGCGGAACCACTTGAGTATAAAGTTCTTTTCCTTTCTCGGTCGGAACCATCTTTCTTGAGGTTCTCGTAAACAATGTTTCGCCCAGCTCGGCTTCCAATGCGGCAAGATGCTGGCTCATTGCGGGTTGAGTCATTAACCGAGTTTTGGCGGCTTCCGATACGGATCTATGTTTATAGATACTGATAAAACTTCGGTACCATTCAAAATCCACCATTATTCTTACCCCTTTGCATATAGATACAATCGTGAATGCCCCTAATATCAGCGCAATGACGGTCCATGCTGTGCTTTTCGATACCGGCTTGTTTTCTGTAATGAATGATTTCCTACTCATTTTATACAAAAGAAAAGCATGAAGGCCACTACTTTATACAAGCAGCAGCCTCCATGCTTCTTAGCCGAGTTTATCAATAACAGCTTTGGTCACTGCCAGGGTAGACTGAGGATTCTGGCCTGTAATCAAATTCCCGTCAACTTCATGATGTTTAGTCCAGTTTGGCGCAGCCACAAAAACGGCTCCCAGTTCCCGAAGTTTACTTTCAAGTAGAAAAGGAAGAATTTCGCTTAGTCCGGTTTCCGCCTCTTCTCTATCTGTGAAAGCATTCACCCGTTTCCCAGCAACTAGGGGCTGTCCATCCGATAATGTGACTCCTGTCAATCCCGCAGGACCATGACACACTGCAGCGACTATTTTTCCAGCTTCATAAAAGTCACGGACTAATTGATGAAGCATTTGTTCATCCGGCAGGTCATACATCGTTCCATGACCACCCGGCAGGAAAACAGCATCGAAATCATTTGCAAAAACATCACGGATGCGAACCGTGTTTTCAAGGTGTACTACTGCTTCCCATATATCCTTCGAAGTATCCTCATTCACGCTGTTCGGATCGATTGGACTTTGTCCGCCGAGAGGACTTGCCACTGCAACCTGATAGCCATTGTTAACAAACTCAATATAAGCTTCAGCGAACTCTGATAACCAGATGCCCGTTTTTCTTCCGTCTTGTATATCTGAATGATTGGTAACTACAATCAGTATGCTTTTCTCCATTTTTCTTCCTCCCTTATTTTGTTGGCTGTTTACAGAGATTATTCTACAATCCGTTTTTCAATAAGACAAATTAGATTATTACGGTGTTTCCATAAATATATTTATATATAGTCTACCAACCCATTGTTGAGGCCACTTCAGTGCAAGAAAAAACTCCCCCAACCTCACGGCGAAAGAGTTGCATCTGAGAAAAGTTATGTACCTGTATCAACGAATAGCCAATGGACTATTCTGAACGACTCTCAGCCATTCACGTGAGATCAATCGATGCCCGGCTGTCGTGGGATGAATGCCGTCCCATATCCAATACTCGGCTCCTGCTCTTTTTGCTGCATGATCAAACGCTTCTTGCAGAGGGACAAACAGCGTTTCATACTCTTGAGCCAATTGCTGGACAATTTGGCTATATTCATTCAACCGTTGACGCCATTTGTCCCAATTTTGCACAGTTGCGCCCGTTTCCAGCACGAATGGCTCACATAAAACCAACCCCGTGTGTGGTAGCACTTCTTTCGTTTCCTCCAGTATGTTCCGATAGGCTTTCTCGAACCTGTCGGTAGCACCGCTTGGCGAGCCTTCGATGATCCGACCTGCGTCGTTAACTCCAACCAGCATACTGATCAGGTCAGGTTGCAGACTAATCGCATCTTCATTCCAACGCGCGTACAAATCCGAGACACGATTGCCGCTGATCCCTCGATTTATGAACTTTGGCTGGTTTTCCGCTAGTTCAAATCCCAGCTCTGCGGCAATCAGATACACATAGCCATGTCCATGGATATGATTAAGGTCGTTGTCGCGCCCCCAATTCCCGTCCGTTATGGAGTCTCCTTGAAACAATACGGTTTTGCTCGTCTTTGTCATCCTCTTCACTGCACCTTTCTTCAAATAGCTTCCTGGGAGCTATACGGAGCTCGGTTTTCGTTGCATGTTATTACTTTCAAAACTCCCCCTTGTCTGATGATATCCCAAACAACGAAGCGAAAATACCCTATCGATTGGCTTAAAAAGCATATCAACATTAGATAATGAACGGATCATCATAGGATTGCGTTAATTGCTCATGTCCTTTGGTCAAAAAGAAGATATCGTGTATTTGAACAAACATACAGAAAGGAAGATTGTTATGCGCAGCCTGTTACAAGCGAAAGGCGTGACCAAACTCTATAATCCCGCGCAGAGACCTGCCTTGAACGGGATTTCTTTTGAAGTTCATGAGGGGGAGTTCATCGGTATCATGGGGGCTTCCGGCTCAGGAAAAACTACGCTGCTTAATGTATTGTCCACCATCGACACGCCAACCGGAGGACAAATCACCATTAACGACATGGATATTAGCGACCTGGACGATACTCGTTCTGCCGATTTCCGAAATGAGCATCTAGGGTTTATATTTCAGGAATACTTCTTGCTGGACAGTCTAACGGTAATGGAAAACATTGCTGTTCCACTTGCTTTGAAAGGGCTCCCCCCTTCTGAAATCGATCGCTCCATACGAGCTTTGGCCGAGCGCTTCGGCATATCCCAGCAGCTAGGGAAATATCCGAGTGAACTATCCGGCGGACAGAGACAAAGAGTTGCGGCAGCAAGAGCCATCGTCAAGAAACCGGCGATCTTATTCGCGGACGAACCGACTGGAGCGCTGGATTCCAGCTCGGCAACCGAACTGCTGCGTACCTTAAGCGAAGCTAACGAGGAATTGGGCACAACGATTATGATGGTTACTCACGATGCTTACGCGGCAAGCTTTGCCAAGCGAATCCTGATATTTAAGGACGGACGGATATTCAATGAGCTTAACCGCATGGATCGAGACCGGCGCAGCTTTTATGAGACCATTCTGGAACAGATCGCGCTGTTGGACGAATCCCGCTGAAGAGGTGCAATGATGAAATTAACAACCATAGCTTTTAAAAATGTAAGAAAGAATCTGTCGTTCTACTCTCTATACCTGTTCTCGGTCGCTTTTATTTTGACGGTGTTTTTCACCTTCGTGTCGTTCTCGATGAATGACATCATGATGGATAAAATTTCGGAAGACGGCCGCGTAGAAACAATGACTCGGACCATCTCCGTCTTTTTAATGGCTTTTGTATTATTCTATATGTCCTATTCCAATACATTCTTTATGAAACGCAGAATGAAGGAGCTGGGCATTTATGCACTGCTGGGATATCGAAAGTCCGCAATGCTCAAATTACTGACCTTCGAGAACATCCTTATCAGCCTAGGAGCACTTCTCATCGGTATTCTATTAGGTGGTTTTGCCCACAAAGGAATCGTAGGCGGCATCTCTATGCTGCTCGATTTGAGGATCAACTCCGCCATCATTCCGTTATTCAACGGAAAGGCCGTGCTTTACAGTCTCGTATTTGTTTTTGCGGTTGTCCTCGCGCTTAGCTTTTCGAATTGGAGACTACTTCGTAAAACGACGCTGTTAAGTCTTGTCCGGCTTGAACAAGCGGTTGAAAAACCGATCAAGATCCGTCTTGCGGCAGCCGTATTGGGTCTCTTGCTCATCATTGCAGGTGATTGGGTGGCCATTGATGCGGTACGTGGAAAAGAATCGCTATGGAAATCTATTGGCGTGAGTCCCATGGGGCTACTCATGGTGATGCTGATTACTGCTGGAACTTCATTGTTTATTTACTCTTTTGTGCCGTATCTCATGCGCAAGCTGGAACAACGTAAAAAACTGCTGTACAAAGAAATTGCTATTGTCACGATACCCAAGTTTATTTACCGTATCCGTACCAACGCCAAAACCTTAATTATGCTCTCTTTGCTCATTGCCGGCACTTTGGGGGTATTCGGTTCTACGGCATTGACCATGTATTATCCCGTGGCGGCCGTAACCCGAATCATTCCATCCGCTATAGAATTCCCGGTTGAGAAGCCGGAACAGGCTGACCAGGCTATTCAAGCATTACATGAGGCAATAGGCTCCGAACAGTATAAAGCCCTTCAAACAACTCTTATAAAAGTCCGATCCCAATCGGACAATGTGCCCACCGAATACGCTCTGGGCAAAGAGCCGGGATTTGAATTGATTGCTTTGTCCGACTATAACCGGCTGCTGGCTCAGCAAGGCAAGAAAATAGGCCTCAAGCAACTGGAAAACAACAATGGCATTTTGGTAAAATACCGTTCCGATCCGGAAAAGAAGGATGTCAGCCAAACCTATCGGCTCTCCCTTCCGGACAACCAGTCACTTGATGTCACGATCCGGGACACAACGCTGGCCAACCCGGTCGGTTTTAACATCAGCGTAGGCACCCTGGTCATCTCCAATGAATTGTATCATCGGTTAGCAGATCTCAAACTCCCCGAGTTTTCAGTCATGAGCATAGATGGTCCGGACTTAAGGCAAAGCAAGACGGCTTATGAGGCACTGCAGCCCATATTGAAGGACAACCCTTATTTCGCCAGCGCCTATGCCCGAACTTATGAAATAATGTACGCTAACAGCTCCACCTTTTTATTGCTCGGTTTTCTGACGGTGCTCTTTTTCATTGCGGCTGGCAGCATCCTGTATTTTCATAACATCTCTGCTGTCACTTATGAGCAGAAGGATTATGAAATTCTCAGCAAAATGGGTTACAGTAAGAGGAAGATCCAGAAAATGATACGGAGGCAGATTCAAGTCATGTATGCCATCCCGTTCGGGATCGGTTTTGTCCATAGCATTTGCGGGTTGGTCTGCTATAAATCGCTGCTCATCGACGATGTCCTTGGCCAAAGCCATCAAATTATCGTACCGGTCGCAATGGCCTTGGCCATTGCCGGAGTTATATTCTGCCTTTATTATTTCATTACCAAGAGAGCTTGTTACCGGGCCGCGTTTCCCCGTTAATTCAATTCGCTGTAAGGTTAATCGTTGAAGGAGGCGAGCCAGATAAAAAACAGCTACCTGTACAGACAAATGATACTCATCGTGAATGAGCTGCTGATTATCTTTTACCTCGCTTACGGACATTTGTCCGGACTTCGGAGTGTTACCGCCGTTGCAGACGTCATCCTGCTGGTCCTAATGACTTTAATCGCCGCGGACGCCATATACATCAGCAACATAAATTTGAAAAATAGCGGTGTATTGACCCGGTTTACATGGTTGTTAATCTTATCGGGCTGGTACACATTGTGGAGCATCGATTCGGGAGAAGAGCAGTTAACCAAACTGCTCTCTTTCTCGGGTTCGGTACTTTTATATGTCTCCTACCGGTTTGTATTCGCTTTTTTCTTTCAAGATTCGGCTTACATGTATCAAAAGCAGACGAACCTCTTATTAAAAGCGACATGCGTCTTAACGCTGCTGGCAGGCATGGTACAGGATTCATGGTTTCATTTACTTTTTTTGGTTCAGCTATTGCTTAGCTTTGGAGCAGGCGTCTTCCTGTGTTATGTGCATCGAAAACGAATCCTGTTTGTACTCCGCAGCGAATGGAAGCAGTTTGGCGCTTCGGCCTTGGCGGCAGCTGCGATATTTGTCGGCTATGTGCTGTGCTTTGGAACACAACCGGAATATGTCGAGGGACTTGGAGTCTACCCGTTTCTTATCCTGCCCTTGTTCAGCATCCACCGAATTGCATTTACATATGCCGGGGACCTGCCTGTCATGCTGTTTCGAGGGAAAACGGCGCTGGCCCTTTTGTTCGGGACGGTGGGTTGGTTTAGCTCGATTGCCCTGCTGCTGCGGCTTCAGCCAAGCGAATATTTTGTCATCGCTCACGGCCTGCTCGTATGCATACAAGTATATGCTCTATTGTTGTATCTTCACGCTAAGAAACGGTCAGACGGGGCCAGGGAAAATTCGTTGGGGAGTATGGACAGCTATTATGCAAGGTCTCTGCATCAAATCGAGCGGGAGGAATCGATCAAAAGAGATTTTTCGCATTATCTGCATGACGACATCCTTCAGGACTTGCTGTCTGTTCGGAATATGATGAACAAATCGGACCGGCCGGATGTCCGCAGCTTGATCATGGAAGCGCTGGACCGTCTGAACCTGTCGATCCGGCACCAGATGCAGGAATACCATCCCACCCTGCTCAATACTTTGACTTTTAAGGAAAATCTGAGAAATCTTTTGAGCATGGTCCAGCAGACGTATCCAACGAGAAGATTTAACATTTCATTTGATTGCGACGATACTTTTTTCTTGGTTGAGCCTTACAACTATATCGTGTATCGAGTGCTTAAAGAGCTTACCACCAATGCCTTAAAACACTCGAAAGGAACCGCTCTCGACATCAGGCTCTCTCTGGATACGGGCTATGTGGAGTTAATGGTACAAGATAACGGCATAGGCTTAAAGCCATCTGATCCTAACAGGACGGGAACGCCGAAAGGTCTGCAGTCGATTCGGGAACAGCTCGCTCTGATCAACGGTTCAGTCACCCTGGAATCGGCACCTGGAGGAGGCCTGTCTGTTAAGGTATGCTTTCCCATGAAAGGAGAAGGATCTTATGCACATTATTTTGATCGATGATCATGCCCTGTTCGCCAAAAGCCTGGAAATCGCTTTGGAAGGCACTCCAGAAATCGAGCGATTTCAATCCGTGTCGGACGTTGCCCAAGCGGTTCCCGTCATCAAGAGGGAGCGGCCGGACATTATATTAATGGACATCCATTTAAACTCCTCCGGCAGTGAGGACGGAATTCTGCTTGCCAAAAAAATTCTGCATGAAGTTCCGGAAGCCATTATCGTCATGCTGACCGGCTACGATCTGCCGGTGTACCGGTATGAGGCGCAAAAAATAGGGGCCAAAGGTTTTCTGAATAAACACATGGACCCCGATGAGGTTGTTCATGCCCTGCTGGATATCCAGAACGGGCTGCTTCATTTCCCCGCTTCCATCGAATATATCGAGACGCTTACGGACAGCGAGAAACAGATTCTTCAGCTGATATGCGACGGTTATAAACGCAAGGACATCGCTGGCATACTCCATATCAGTGAGCGTACGGTCTCCAATCATTTGCAGCATACATTCGAAAAGCTGGAAGTCTCCTCCTCGCTGGAAGCCGTTTCGAAAGGAATTCAGCTGGGTTACATTCAGCCCATTTTCAGGACACACTAAAGCGGGTCAGGGATTATGACGCGTATAATACGGGTAACCGTGTTGTGACATGTATTGTTACAGCATACCTAACAAAAAGCAGAAATACATCATCGATGTATTTCTGCTTTTCTGCTTTATTGGCGCCTGTATATAAAGTTAAAGTATAAGAGGAGTTTCTGATTTTCTATTGCTTGTTTTCTTTGGCATACAGGCTTTCTTCAGCAACCTGCGCTAGCTCCTCTGCTTTGATACTAATCTCATGGATCGTTGCCGAGAATTCCTGGATCGTCCTTGACTGGGTATCGGTTAGGGTATGGATATCGGAAAAAGCATGATTCAACCGCTGCAAAAATTCCTGAATGTTCTTCGTAATGCCATTAATCTGATCCACGTTCTCTTTGGAGCTTGTCGCTAACTTCCGAATCTCATCGGCAACAACCGAGAAGCCCCTTCCGACTTCCCCCGCTCTTGCCGCTTCGATCGAAGCATTAAGACCTAGCATGCTGCTCTGATCCGAAATCTCCTTAACAACGCTGGAGATCTTCCCAATCTGCTGCGCGCTGGAGCTGACGTCCGTCATTTGGTTCGTTACGTCGGTTACACGTTCGGTCAGGTGAGCAATCGATTGGCTGATATCTTCAATGGACGCGGTGGTCTGTTCGACAATTGCGGAAAAACTCTCGGCCATCTCAAACAGCGCATTCGCTTTTTCAAGACTTGTCCCCATGCCGACACCGCCGATAACCCTGCCCTGTTCGTCGTGCAGCGGGATCGCGCGTGCAGCTAGCGGAAATCCGAACAGTTCTTTCGGAACGACAGCCGATAAAGGTGTATTGTTTCGAATCGCATTGGTGACAATATCGCCCTCAACCAGCGGGTCTCCCGGGCTAACATTCAGCGAGAAGGTTTTGCCCGGAATATTAATGATCAGCTTCTCCGTATCATAAATGCCGATCGTGATGTCATCATTCGTTAGACTTTTCAGCAATGGAGCTACCTTTACAAAAGCACGGATCAGCTCATGCTGTGTTTGCTCTTCAGTCACATTATTCATGCCTATCTCCCCCAACCCTTAATACGGGAATTTCCTTTGTCCGTAATGAACCGATATCCATTTCATGGTCGTAAATTCATCCAGGCTCCATTGCCCATTCAGACGACCCAACCCCGACTGCTTCTCTCCGCCAAATGCTACAATCGGCTCGTCGTTAATCGTGACATCATTGACATGGATCATGCCTGTATGGACCTTCTTTGCCATTTCAACCCCACGTTCAAGATTGGAGGTGTGAATAGCCCCGCTGAGCCCAAAACGCGTGTCGTTGGCGATTGCGATTCCTTCCTCTTCCGTTTCGAACGGAATGATACAAACAACCGGGCCGAACAATTCCTCTTGTGCTACCTCCATATCCGGTTTCACATTGACGAGGACGGTAGGCTCCACCATTCTGCCGGTGATATTCCCTCGCACCAGTGGAACTGCGCCTTGCTCGATGCCCTTCTCAATCAGCTTCTGCAGTGTCTCTGCCTGCCGATTGTTGATGACGGGTCCGATAATAGTCTGCGGATCGCTCGGATCACCTGTTGTCAAGGTAGAAACCTTCGCTTTGTATTGATCTAAAAACTCCTGATAGATCGATTTCTGTACAAGAATCCGATTGGCCGACATACAGATCTGGCCTTGATGCGTGAATCTGCTGAACGTTGCCGCTTGTACCGCGTAATCGATATCAGCATCTTCCAGGATAATGAACGCGCTGTTCCCGCCGAGCTCCAGCAGCGGCTTTTTAAAGTGCTTGACGGCCAGCTGGCCAATATGGCTTCCGACCTTGGTAGAACCCGTGAACGAAATGATTCTCGGAATCGGATGCTCGACGAATGCATCGCCAATCTCCTTGATATCTGTTACCACAACATTCAACAGGCCCTTCGGTATACCCGCTTCTTCGAAAATCTTGCCGATCAGGGTTCCGCCCGTAATCGGCGAATCCTCATGCGGCTTCAGCACGACGCCGTTGCCGGCACCCAGTGCAGGGGCGACGGACTTCATGGACAAGAAGAAAGGGAAGTTAAACGGACTGATAACCCCAACCACGCCAGCCGGAATCCGATACAGGCGGTTCTCCTTGCCATCCTCTGTGGAAGGTAAAATCTTTCCCTCCATTCTAAGGGGGAACGTAGCCGCTTCCTTAATCATATTTTTCACAAGACCGATCTCGAATGCCGCCTTCAGACGCGTTCCGCCCAGCTCCTGAACAATAATGGACGAAATCTCTTCCTCATGCGATTCAATATATTTAACAGCATTTTCAAGGATATCGCGTTTATGGTAAGGATTAACCTTGTCCCATTCCAGCTTAGCTTGATAGGCAGCTTGATAGGCATCATCGATGTCTGTAACGCTCGCGATTTGAAATGCGGTAATGACCTCATCATTATATGGATTAATGTCCGGCAGCGTTTTACCGCTCTTGCCGTCTCGCCATTGCCCGCCTATGAATTGCTTTCCTAATTTCGAATAATCCATATGAACCCTCCCGTGTCGAATAATTCCAACTAATCTATATAATTATCGACTAAATACAGGTAATTGTTAAGTGAATTTTCTTTGATCTCTTCTCCCTATCAGAGCATGGCAATGAAATACCCCTTCCTCACCTAGTGAAGAAGGGGTATTAATCAAAGCTATACCGCTTGGCGCAACCGCTCAAACAATATGTTGTTTTCCAGATGGATATGCTCGAAGGTATCCTTTTCCAGCATAGCTAACCGTTGAAAGACCAGCCGATACGTTCCGCAGGCATCAGCCGGAAGCTCGAAATCGGATGTTACGTCCCGCAGCTCCTGCAGCAAGCTGCCGGCATGAGCATGTTCATGTTCCAGTTCGGACACATGCGGCTTAAGCTCTGCTGCCGCTTGGTGGCTGGGGTCTGCTACAAACTTCAAAATGAGCGGGAATACAAGCTCGTCCTCGTCCTTCGTATGCTCCAACAGCTCCTTTTTCAATTCCGAGAAGAGCTCCTGCACTCGAAGAAGCTCGGGGTGATGCTCTCCATGCACACGGGCCAATTTCGTGACATATGGCGTTAATGCCGGTAATTCATCACGCAGGAAGGCATGATGTTTTTGTTGGATGTGATCAATCAATTCGGATTCCTTCAGTGAAGCAGGACGGCTTTCCTGGTAATTGGCAAACTTGCTCTCCACGGACCAAACTTCCTCCAGGACGGCGGCTGGATCCAAAGAACGCTGCTTGGCCGCCTCTTCCAAAGGCACCTGGCCACCGCAACAGAAATCGATGCGGAGGGATCGAAATAAATCCGCGGTTTGCGGGATGGATGTTACGATATCGGATATTTGGCTCTGAAGCGTGAATGAACTCATATTCAAACCTCCCTAGACTAAATACGTGTTTGTGAACTTTTTCACTCTTACAACTCAAGTATAAGAAACTCCCATCCCCGCATATGTGATTGCAGTCATACTGAAATGTAACACTATGTGAACGATAGTATCGAAAGGATTACGGGAATCCGATAAGAAATCGTCGGGGAGGGCCCAATGCCACAAGCTCCTGCGAAATCGCAAGAGCTTGTTAAGCTACAGCCATATATCAGGCCGTGCATTCCCTTATTCTGCAGAGTCAGTAACCGCACCTTTAGATGCTGAGGACACTAATCGTGCATATTTGTATAATACGCCCGTGGAAACCTTGAGTGGAGGCTGGTGCCATGCTTGTGCCCTTGCAGCCAATTCGGAATCCGGTACGTCGAACGTCATTTCTTGCGTTTCGCTGTCGATGGTGATCATGTCTCCATTCCTCAGCAGCGCGATCGGCCCTCCTACCTGTGCTTCAGGCGACACGTGACCGACGACGAACCCATGCGAGCCGCCAGAGAACCTCCCGTCCGTTATCAGCGCAACCTCCCCGCCGAGACCCTTTCCTACAATGAGGGCCGTTACCGACAGCATCTCCGGCATACCCGGTCCGCCCTTAGGACCGCAATAACGAATGACTAACACGTCGCCCTTGCGTATTTCATCTCTCAGGATCGCTTCGGTTGCCTCCTCCTCGCTGTCATACACCTTGGCCGGTCCGACAAAACGCAGCTTTTTCAGACCCGACATTTTGGCAACCGCACCTTCAGGTGCAAGATTACCTCTTAACACAACCAATGGCCCATTCGGCTTCAGCGGCTTATCGATGGGGCGAATGATTTCCTGGCTGCCCCGTAACGGCGCTGCTTCCGCCAGATTCTCCGCCAATGTTTTACCAGTGACCGTCAGACAATCGCCATGCAAAAGTCCCTCGGCGAGCAATAATTTCATGACACCCGGTATGCCGCCGACTTCGTTTAAGTCCTGCATGGCATGTCGTCCGCTGGGCTTCAGATCTGCGAGGTGGGGAACACGCAAACGGATTCGCTCGAAATCGTCTAACGTCAAATCAACGCCTACCGAATGAGCAATGGCAAGCAAATGCAGGAACGCGTTGGTTGAACCGCCCAAAGCCATGACGACCGTTATCGCATTCTCAAATGCCTTTATAGTCATAATGTCTTTGGGATAGATTTCATGCTCCAGCAGCGATATGACCTGCCTTCCAGCCGCAGCGCATTCCGCTGCTTTGTCAGGTGAAATAGCCGGCGTGGAGGAGGAACCGGGCAGGCTCATCCCCATGGCTTCTGCCGCCGCGGCCATCGTATTGGCTGTATACATGCCCCCGCAAGAGCCCGGTCCCGGGCAGACGCTGCATTCCACCTTATGGAGCTGATCGTCCGTCATTTTTCCGTCATGATATTGCCCGACCGCTTCGAAAGCCGTGACGATATCCACGTTCTTACCTTCGAGCTTCCCGGGTTGTATCGTGCCGCCGTAAACGTAAACCGCAGGAAGATTCATCCGTCCGATCGCCATCAGGCAGGCGGGCGTATTCTTGTCGCAACCGCCGATCGCCACAAGACCATCGAAACGTTCGGCCCCCGTTACAATCTCAATCGAATCCGCGATGGCTTCACGGCTGGGCAGGGAGAACAGCATGCCGCCATGTCCCATTGAAATGCCATCCGAAACCGTGATCGTGTTGAAAATAAGCGGAGCGCCGCCATGGTTGCGGACCCCTTGCTTGGCCTCTAAGGCTAACTTGTCTATATGCATATTGCACGGAGTCACCTCGCTCCAAGTGCTGGCTACGCCAATCATCGGTTTCTTGAAATCCTCATCCGTAAAACCAACAGCCCGCAGCATCGCTCTATTCGGTACCCGATTGACACCCTCGCTGATTACCTTACTGCGAATGCGTAAATCTTTTTTGTCTGACATTCTTCCCTCTCCCTTCTATTTAAAGCAACTCATGGAGTTCCTGCATCGGACGCATAAAATTTTGTTTCATCATGGCCTGTGCCCGATCACTGTCTTTCTGCTCGAAAGCGCTGATAATCGATGCATGCTCATCGACAGAAGCCTGTGCAGCCGCGATCGGCTGTTTTAAGAACACGTACTTAAACCGCCGGATATGCATCTGTAGAGAAGCACTATATGCAGCGACATAAGGATTATCTGAGAGCTCTACGATGAAGTTATGAAACTGTTCATCCATCTCCATGGCTTGATAAGCTTGCCCGCTCTTCATGGCATTTTCAAAATCCAGATTCATCGCCCGCAATTGCTGAATCTGCTCCGGAACAATAAGGGTAGCGGTCACTTCGGCAGCTAATGCTTGAAGAGCAGCCATGGTCGAATACATCTTAAAGATATCTTCCCTCTCAATGGCCGTAACTTTTGTTTCTTTCCCAGGGTGCGTGGACACGAGTCCTTGTACTTCGAGCAATTGAAAAGCTTCCCGGATAGGCGTCCGGCTTACGCCAAGGGATTCCGCCAATTCGGCGTCGAGCAATTTCTCGCCGGGCTGCAGCGTGCCATCGATAATCCATCGTTGAATTTGGGAGAAGGCTCTTTCCTTTGCAGTCATCCGAACTGGAGAGACAAAATTCTTAGGTACTGGCATCGCTTATCATCCTTACTATTCATGTTTGTTATATGCAATATATCGCATTCATATATTAAATACAACACATTTCAGACTGCTTCCATTGATAAAAATAACAACCGGAGGAAATACTTAAGCAAAATATCCAAATGCTGTGAGCCCGTTGAATCAGGAGAGGTGTTGGTACAATGTCATTTTCCACATGGGCGGGTTCGAACCAACCCAACAATAGCGATCATATTTCTGTCAATCCAAATGGGAAGAACTCAGAGGATATGGACATATCGGTGAACCTGGAAGAAACCATATCCGAAATCAAGCAAGTCCTGGGTGATAGTGACGATTTTATGGTATATGGCTTCCATGTGTTCGGCCAGCATCCGGCTGTATTGTTATATTTCTCCGATATGACGGATCATGCCGTTATCAATAACACGATATTGAAGCCTCTCAAATATGGGCCGCGCCATATCGATGTTCATAACCTCCCGCATGATGCGTTAATGAAAACCATAATGAAAGATACGCTTTATCATAGCGAGGGTTATACGGAAAGAAAAATATCCGTTCTTACCGACAACCTGCTAAGGGGGCAATCCGTCGTAGCCATTGAAGGGCTGGACGAGGCGATTATCATTGACACACGGCAGACCACGCAGCGCGCTATTGAGCAGCCGGCGACGGAACAGGTCATCCGCGGGGCCAGAGAGGGATTTATAGAGTCCCTGGGGACTAATATTTCTCTACTCCGCTATCGGCTGCAAACGCCGGATTTTCGAGTGAAATCCATGGAGATCGGAACGAAGACCAAATCCAAAGTTGCCCTGTGTTACATGGACGGCATAACCAATCCCGGAATCATAAAAGAAGTACAAAAGCGGCTGGATGCCATTGAAATCGACGCTGTTCTGGATTCAGGTTATTTGGAGCAATTCATCGAAGACAACCATTGGTCTCCCTTTCCACAAATCCAGTATACCGAGCGCCCCGACAAAGTCGTGGCGAATTTGCTGGAAGGAAGAGTCGCCGTTTTAGTGGACGGCTCCCCTCTGGCCTTAATCGCGCCTACGGTGTTTAGCCAGTTCTATCAGACCGTTGAAGATTATACCGAACGCTTCGTCCTGATGAGTGCGATCCGAATGTCCCGTCTGGTTGCTCTAGTATTTTCATTGGTTTTTCCCTCGCTGTATGTGGCGATTATTTCGTTTAATCCGGAGCTGATCCCCACAGAATTTGCGGTCGCCGTTGCTGGCGGGCGTGCGGGCGTACCCTTTCCAGCCGTGATCGAAGTGCTTGTCATTGAAATCTCGATGGAGGTTTTAAGGGAAGCAACCATACGCTTGCCGCAACAGGTAGGCGGGGCATTATCCATTGTCGGCGTGCTTGTCATCGGGCAAGCCGCTGTAGCGGCCGGATTCGCAAGCCCGATAACCGTCGTTATTATCGCTTTAACGACTATTGGCTCTTTTGCAACGCCGGCCTACAATGCGGCTCTGGCTCTTCGCCTGCTTCGTTTTCCGCTGATCATTTTAGCCGGTATCTTCGGTCTATATGGCGTCATGGTCGGAATCATTTTGATCACCAATCATTTATTGTCACTTAAATCGTTCGGGGTCCCGTACTTAAGCCCCTTTGTGCCTGGCAACTTTCAAGGCATGCGGGATCTCCTTACCCGTGGGCCGTTGTGGAAGATGAAGAACCGGCCTTCCTTCCTTCATCCGATTAGCAGGACAAGGCTGGGTGATCAAATGAAGGAACAGGTGGATCATTCTTCGTCCCATATTATGGATCCCGTCCATCCTAACGACGAGAAAGGGCGTTAACCATGAATGAACAGCGCCAAATCACTGTCTTGCAGGCTTCTGCCGTTACGATCAGCACCATCGTTGGCGTAGGCGTTCTTGCACTTCCCTTGGCTGCGGTGAAGGCCGCGGATGCAGGAGCTCCGTTAGTCACTTTTTTGGGAATGCTGCTAGCGTTTGTCGGACTATTTTTCATGACCCGGCTTGGCATGCGGTTCCCGAATGACTCTTACATCGAGTATAGCGAGGTCATCATTGGCAAATGGCTCGGGAGAATCGGAAGCCTCATATCGATTGTTTTCTTTGCTGTCTTATGCTCTCTTGTTGCAAGAGAATTCGGAGAGGTCGTTGTCACAGCCGTTTTGAAAAATACGCCACTCGAGGTGACTGTACTGGTCATGCTGCTCCTGGCTGCTTTTTCTTCACGCCGAAATATCATGACCTTTGCTTACGTTCACTTATTTTACAGCCCCTTTATCCTAATTCCTGCTCTGTTGATCGTCGCCCTGTCGTTAAAAAACGCGGACATCGTCAATGTTCTGCCTGTGTTGGGGAATGAAATTCGAGGAATACCAGCAGGCATTATTACGTTGTCCACCATGTTCCAGGGATACTTTATTATGATGATGGTCATCCCTGCCATGTGCAAACCGGAAAGAGCGATGCGGTCCAGCATATGGGCGATGCTGATTACCGGGGTGCTGTATATATTAATCGTCACGGCAACGGTTAGCGTGTTTGGAGCAGAAGAGACAAAGAAGCTGCTGTGGCCGACGCTGGAGCTGGCAAAAGCAACTTCATTACCTGCCAATATACTGGAACGCTTGGATGCAGTCTTTCTAGCCGTCTGGGTAACGGCTGTCTTTACATCCTTGTTCTCTTGCTACTACTTTACGATTTACTCGATAAGCAAGTTATTCCGATTAGCGGATCATGGGATGCTGTCCTTTTTCATCCTCCCCATTCTGTTCGTTCTGGCCATGCTGCCCCAAAGCTTGATTCAATTGAATGAAGTGAACAGCTTGATCGCCAAATACGGTCTGCTGATAACGATCGTATATCCTGGAGTGCTGCTTATCATCGCCATGCTGCGTAAAAAAAGAGGTGCGTCCAAATGATCGGAAATCTATACAGCGGTTATTTGGATGTCGCCATCTTGATCTGCGTGTTATCCGGCATGTTCAATCTGTTCATCGATAAATATAAGTATGAACAGTCGAACATGGCCAAGGAAAAACAGGTATCTCGTATACTGGGCTGGATCCATATCGTGATCGGAACGGTATTGTTTCTAAGTGTCATACTTGTCAAAGTCCTAGTGTGAGTGAGCATGTTACAAAGTTTAGGAGGATTTCAATGAGGAAAAGAATAAGCGTTAACCTAAACGTAAAATTCATGATCGTCCTTCTTCTATCCTGCTCACTCCTAACAAGCTGCTGGGATCGGATGGAGATTGAAGAGCGTGCTGTCGTTCTGGGAATATCGATCGATACGGCGGATAAGGATGCTGAGTCAGGCGAGGATGAAATATCTCATCTTCGCGGGAAGTACCCGGCACCTAAACAGGAATTAATCCAACTATCCGTGCAAATTGCTCTTCCCGGCAGAATACCGCTCGGGCCAGGTGAAGGCGGCGGTTCGGGACAAAGTGAGCAAGAAACCGTGTGGGTGCTTGATGTTGTAGGACACACGGTCGACGACGCCATGATGAATTTACAGCAGCAAATATCCGGAAAATTGTTTTTTGGTCATCTGCGCGTCATTGTCGTATCGGAAGAGTTTGCCAGAAAAGGATTACAGAATTTGAACGACTATCTTCACCGTAACGCGGAAGTTCGCCGTATGGCCTGGTTGATGGTGTCGAAAGGGAAGGCAAAAAATCATATGCAGGCAGCACCTAAATTGGAGCGTGTCCCTGCGCTGTATCTAGCGTCCACATTGGACGATGCCGTAAAACAAGGCAAATTTCCGAGTAACTACATTGGGACGTTCTGGAGCAATTCTTCAAAGAAAGGTCAGGAAGGATTTCTGCCTTATATCAAAATTATGAAGGGAGATAACGTGGAAATCAGCGGAATGGCTTTTTTTAAAGGCGCCAAATTGGTTGGCGTGACAAAACCGTTTGAAATTGCCGGATACCTGGTCATCAAAGGAATTAGTCCCGCAGGATACCGCGGAATCATTCATTTAGGAGACGATTCTCAGGTAGTAACGATCCATGCTACGAACCGGGAGTCGGATATCAAGGTCGAAATTAAGAACGGTATTCCCCATTTTACGATCACGGCGCTTACGGAGATTAATGTCGAAGAAAAAAACACGGATACCATCCCGATCAATCACTCGAAAATTCTGGAGGAAATTGCACGCGAGAACGAGCATTCCGTTAAACAATTATTAATCGGATTAGTCCAAAAGACGCAAAAAAAAGAATCCGATATATTCGGATTCGGCGAATTGGTACGTGCCAGAAAACCATCCTATTGGAATAGCCATGTTAAATCCGCGGAACAATGGAGTGAAATCTATAAAAACGTAACCTTTGAATTCCGTGTAACGTCCAAAGTTCGAAGAATCGGGATGAAGGCAGAATGATGGTGCCGTTTGTCATAAGAATACCGAAATTTAAGGAGTGGGTAATCATCCGCCGAGCAGACTCACCTTCACTTCGTCCAGGCTTCAGGGCCTACATCATGGACGGTAAGCGGAGGATTGGACCGCTGCTTGCCTGGCGCATATTCGTCTGCCCCCACGTCAGGTATATAGCGGATCTGACCATCCATGTCGTCCGCTGCAGCGTATGGAGTCAGGGCAGCGTCCACGGCTGGGCTATAGACGGATAAACGGATGAGACCGTCCCTGCTGCGCACCAAATGGAGCTCTTGTTTGGTCATCTCCCTGTCCACAATAGGATTGTTAGAAACCGGTGCGTTCCCAGAGAGCATATTTCCCTTGTACACAGCCCGTTCCTGATCGGGTGCTTGGATCACCGCATCGGTTTCATGAAACATCGTACCTGCATGGCTAAATATCAGATTGTTGTAAATCTTAGTCCCTACAGGCTGATAGGTTCTGCCGCCCAGATTGAAAGTCGTCGTTTGATTGCCGACATTCACGATGGTATTATTGTAGATCTGGACGTTATACTGCCGCCAATGTCCGCGCAAAAGTTCCGTTCTTTGTTCGGCCGGCAGATCGCCAAGCCGTGCAGTTTGCTCTTGGTTTCCACCCCAACGAACGATTGGATTCGTACTGCCTTCCGGTCCGCCGTCATGTGTTCCTCCATCAAGACGAATCACTTTGTCCGTAAGACCTTCCATATAATTGTTATAGATTTTGTGATCGTTGCCATATATCCGGAACCCGCTGCTGCCCGGTGTCACTCCATCGCCAATCAGATGGTTGCCGTAGAAGCTGTTGCGGTTTCCATGTCGTGACACAATCCCGCCGTATGAATGACGAATCGTGTTGTACCGAATGATATTGTCACTGCTCTTCACCGATATCACTTCATCTTCACCGTTAAACCCGTCAAACAAATTGTACTGAACCGTAATATAACCAGAGGAGAGCGAGGTACTGGAAAGCCCGAGCCTGATGGCTTCCAACCCGTTGGTTACCCGGGGACCAATGCCGTGAAAATAGTTATACTCCATGACGTCGTATTGCGATATATGCTGTCCGCTATGCCCTTCCCCATCATAAATCAGGACTGCGCCAAAGCCCTTCTTCGGTCCAATATCATTATAAGCGATCCGGTTATGGCTGCTCGTTCCTTCGACACGGATGTAATGTCTGTGCGTGCCATTATCCGTAATCAGATTCGGATCTTCATATGGCGTTAATCCCTCATATATTTCTCCGTTCGGGTCATACCGATCTTCACTGTACCGACAGCTGTTCTCCACATTGAGCAGGCACCAAACATATCGGTTTTGAGCTTTAAATCGATAGGGCTGACCTGTTTCATCCAAGGCAAAAGTGTTGCCCAAAATGGAGATTCGGCTGGAGCTTTCCAGCTGAATCCCTGGATGAACTCCTGTAAGCGCCCGATGTGCCAAGCCACGGTCATTCAAGGTCTGCTTTCCATTCTCATCACCGATCCCGTTCCGGAACGTGAGTCCGCTCACTTCAATATAACTTGAATTTTCAATGTGCATATAACTATTCCCACTAATGATTGCCTTGCCGGGCTTCCCGGTAATCCGAATCGGATAGACCGCAGAGCCGTGTTTATCCTTCACAACAAACGGACCGTTCTGCTCATAGGTCCCATCCTTCAGTTCAATCAGCGTACCGGCCACAGCCTGATCCAGTGCCTGCTGCAATTGTTCCGCCGTACTGACCGAAACTCGCTTCATCTCCGGGAGCTTCACGTCTTCCTCCTTCTCTTCGCCAGCGTTTGGAGGAAGCGGTGGTTGTGGCTCTTCCGGAGGCTCACCCGGCACTTTCCCTGCGTAAAGCTCTACTTCCATGATGCTGTTCCAGTTTCCTGAGCTTCCGCTGGCGTTATTGCCATATCCGATCAACCGCAAATATCTGGCCTTCGCCGGACTCTGTAATACATAGGTTTGCATGATGCTGTCTTCCGGTTTCAGCTGCCGGCTGAACAGTCGTTCGAAAACAACCGTGCTGGATTGGAAATCTTCAGTGTTCGAACCTAATATCTCAAAGCTGGACTGACGCTCTCTAGCATTCAGAAAGGCAATGTTCACATAAGTGACGGTTTGTTCCGTGCCTAGATCAAACTGCAGCCATTGACCTTGACCGGAAGCGGACCAGCGGCTTTGCTGGCTCTCCGTGTCCTCGCCCCATACCCCATCCAGTACATTCCCCGGTACGTAATTCGTGCCTGGCTGGTAGCTGCTTGCCGTTACCGTGCTCTCAATCCGCTTCATGCTGCTGCTCCCTCCTGCATCGCTCGAAGCCCCCTGGGCTTCTGAAGGCGACATCACCAGTGTTCCGATCAAAAGGATCATGGCCAGCCCCATACTTATCAATCTGTGATACCGTTGGTTTAATGCGTTTAATAACGTTTGCATATCCGTTCACCTCTCCTCGAATATTAACGTCCCATAACCAATCAGAATACGCGATGGGTCCAGCCCCGAAGCTTCGCGAGAGCCTCGATGTAATAATAATCCCCATAAATAAGCGACACATTGATATTGGTATCCGCCGGCTTATGGCCGGTTCCGCCAAACAGGATCCCCTCATGCTCAGGAGCCTGGAATGCAGCATACTCCGTCGACAAAGCCAGGACGATGCGCTCAGCGGCTTTCCGGTAGACAGCCCCAACCTCCGGAGTTGTCAAGGCCGCAAGCTCCAACAACCCGGAAGCGGCAATGGCCGCAGCGGAGGTGTCACGAGGCTCGGTATCGGGATTCGGTACCCGGAAGTCCCATGGCGGTACCCCGTAACTCTGTAAGGAAGCTATAAAATGATGAGCTACCCGCTTCGCGGCATACAAAAAATCCTTATTCATCGTGAAACGGTAAGCGTTAGCCATCCCGTACAGCGCCCACGCATTCCCTCTCGACCAGCAGGAATCCGGGGCATAGCCCTGCCATCCCTTATATTCCAGCAATTCCCCGCTTTCCGGATCAAACACAGCAACATGACAGGTGGATCCATCGGCACGGATCATATGCTGCAAAGCCATATTCGCATGGGCATTCGCAACGTGGCGGAATCTCGGGTCTTCTCCTTCTTCGGCAGCCCAGTACAAGAGGGACAGGTTCATGAGGCAATCGATAATAGCCCAGCCCGGGAGATCCTTGTTCCATGCCCTGATGTACTGTCCAGCCAAGTTAAATCGTCCGGCCAGAAAGTTAGCCGCCGCAAGCCCTCGCCTTCTGCCTTCTTCATCGCCGGTTAACTTGTATTTCAATACGGCTGTCGGCAAATACTGAAACCCGACATCATGATGGAAGCGACTCTCTTCGAGCGTCAATCGTTCCATCCGTATATCCCACTCCCAAGCCGCTTCCAGGTACTTCGCCTCTCCAGTCATATCGTAAAAAATCCACAGCATGCCCGGCCAAAACCCGGAAATCCAGTTGTCCAGGGTTAGGCCGTCGTACTCCCCGTCCTTGGCCGCATGCGGAGCAAGTTCAGGCTTTCTAGCCAACATCCGGTCCACCTTCAACCGCGCACCGTTCCACCACATATCCAGGTCGAGTTCATGTTGAATCTTTAAGTTACTCATCATATCCTCCTGTCGTTATCCTTTAATGGCTCCAATAAGAGCACCTTTCACGAAATACTTCTGTAAAAACGGATAGACCAGCAGAATCGGCACCGTTGCTACGATAATGGTCGCATGCTTCAGCGTTTCGCCGATGACGGCGACCTCCCCTCCGCTCGCTCCGCTTGCCATGGAGCTTGCATCATTCAGAAGCAGCAGCTCTCGCAGGACGAGCTGAAGAGGATACAGGGAGCGATCCTGTAAATAGATCATGGCCTGGAACCATGAGTTCCAGTGGCTGACACCGTAATACAGCAGCATGACGGCGATAACCGGCATGCACAGCGGCATCATGATCCGGAATAGGATGACGAATTCATTGGCTCCATCGATCTTGGCCGATTCCTCCAGACTATCAGGCACCGCTTCAAAAGCCGTTCTCATGATAATCAGATTAAATGCGGATATGGCCTGCGGGATAATTAAGGACCACAGCGTATTGGTGAGCTCCAGACCTTTTACTGTAAAATACAGCGGAATCAAACCGCCGCTGAAGAACATGGTGAATACGATAAACAGCATCAGCTGCTTTCGGTAGCGCAGTCCCTTACGGGAGAGAGCATACGCCCCGAACGCCGTCAATGTGATATTGAGCACCAAGCCGCCAGAAACGATAAGGAACGTATTCAGGTATCCTTGAATAATCATCGGATTATCAAACACCAGCCGGTAAGCATTAAACGTCATATCCAGCGGCTTCCACAGAATCCCCGAATGCTGCATGTAACGGGTAGGATCACTCAAAGAAGCAAACAGCACGTAAATCAATGGGTATAACGTACATAACGTGATTACGGTCAACAAGACGTAATTAAAAACATCAAACAGCTTTTCACCGACCGACCTGTTCCCAGCTCTCCATTCCATTCCTTTCACCTCCTACCACAAGCTGGTTTTGTTCATTCTGCGGCTCAGCCAGTTTGAGCCGATGACAAGCGTGAAATTGATGGCCGAATTGAACAGCCCTACTGCCGAGCTGAAGCTGTAATTGAATTCCTGCAGCCCGACCCGGTACACATAGGAGCTTATGACATCAGCGGTATCGTAGATTGACGGGTTATAGAGCAGGATGATTTTCTCGCTGCCAACGTTCATCAGCCTGCCGATCTCAAGAATGAACAGGATGATAATCGTAGGCATGATCCCAGGCAACGTCACGTTCAACATCTGTCTCCACCGATTGGCTCCATCGATCTTCGCGGCCTCGTATTGTTCCTGGTCGATACCGGCCAGGGCTGCAAGGTAGATGATGGTCCCCCAACCGATGTTCTGCCAAATTCCGGAGGTGACAAAGAGGGTCCGGAAATATTCAGATTCCAGCAGAAGGGAGACCCGTTCCCATCCGAAAAAAGCCAACATATCGTTAATTAAACCGTCACTCATCGTGAATTCCTTAATAATGCCGCAAACAACGACCAGCGAAATAAAATGCGGCATATACGTTATGGTTTGAACCGTGCGTTTAAATACGGTCTTTCTCACCTCGTTCAGCAGAAGTGCCAATATAATGGGCGCAGGGAAGCCAAAGAGCAGTTCATAAAAGCTGATTAACAGCGTGTTTTTGACAACCCGCCAGAAGTAAATGCCGTTAAAAAACGATTCGAAGTGCTCCCAGCCGGCCCATGGACTTCCCATGATGCCAAGGCGTGGTGAGAACTCCTTAAAGGCGATGGACGCCCCGTACATAGGGAAATAATGAAATACCGCGAAGTATAGAAGTACCGGAATTAACATGATGTACAGGAAACGATTTTTACTAATGTCCTTCAGCAAGCCCCAATTTCGAGGATTCAGTCCTGCTGAGTTCGAAGGAATTGACGTGCGTGTCGGAGGCGGAAGTTTCGCCATGCCGTTCTCACTCCTCTTGTGCTGTCTATTGAAGTATCTGTCTATTGAAGTATCAAATTATTGGGGGAATGCCGCTCCATTCCCCTCGCCTAAGATTTCGTTATCGGCTGTTGTATCGATCCAGAGCGCTTTGGTAGATTTCAACCGCGCGCTCGATCCCCAGCTTCTTGATTTGCTCCACATACTTGTCGTAACTCTCCATTGGCTCCTTGCCGACAATGAACTTGACAAACATTTCCTCTTTATAGTTGCTGACTTCGGTTAGAATCTTGCCAAGCTCCTTGCTTTCTTCAGCGGTTGGCGTCAGGAAGCCAGGCAGTATATGCTTCTCGGCATCCGTCTTCGCCCACACTTTCACGGCCTCATCCTGTTCAGGGAACGTATTCCAGTTCCGACGTTCATCCGCTTCGTAGGGACCATTCGGCTTGGAATACTGCGATACCATCTGCTGCAGATTGTATTTTTCATTGTTTTTAATCAAATCGGTATACACCGGTGCACCGTTCTCCATCACGTAGCTCTCTCCTTCAATGCCGAAGTTGAAGAGCATCGCGCCTTCATCGCTGTAAGCATAATCAAGCCAGCGTACGATCAGTTCCGGATTTTTCGCAGCGGTTGTGATGGCTTTGCTTGGTCCCGGATTGTACTTGAAATCCCGTTGTCCAATAAAAGGAACTTCGTCTTTAAGGAGCGTTGGATATGGAGCACCCACGAGCTTGAATTTCGGATCCTGCTCCTTCATGGCATCCATCCATTTTCCCATGCCGCCGCTGAGGAGATTTACCGTTGCTCCCGTCTGCCCGGTCAGAATCTTGTTATCCAACGCTTTGGTATCGGTGAGCGCAAAATCCTTGTCAAACAATCCCTCCGCAAACCACTTGCGGAATAAGGCCAGAAAATCTTTATACTGCGGATCTATGGGTCCATACTTCACCTTTCCTTCATCGTCCACATAGAAGGAGTTTGATGTGCGGTAAGCTCCGATGAAAGCATCGCGGATCTCAAAGTTTCCTCCAGTGTAAGTTACGCTGAGCGGTGCTTTGGCACCCTTCTCGTCGCGAAAGGCGATTAACGTCTTCTCCCACTCCTCTATAGTCGTTGGAACTGGGAGACCAAGTTCATCCAACCAATCCTGACGGATCATGGGGCCACGGAAGACCAGCCCGGACGGATTGCGAATCATGGGAAATACATAATATTTGCCGCTGTCTGTCTTGACCATTTGGTCAAGCGTCGGATCCGCTTCGAGTTTCTTCTTCAGGTTCGGCGCGTATTGATCAATCAGGTCATTGAGCTCCAGAATGACGCCGTCCTGAATGGCTTTTTCCGGTCCGCCCGGATAAGATCCCGCACTTCGTCCGGTCCAGTCGTATTCAATGACATCCGGAAGCTCATCGGACGCGATCATCAGATTAAATTGTTCAGCCGTCTGCTGATCATTCGGATGAATATACTCCACCTGAACACCTGTTTTGTCGGCAAGCGCTTTCCCAAACGGCGTATCTGCAAGGTTGGAGTAGAAGGTTACCGCATTCATGTTCAAGATTTCCCATGACGTGATCGATTCGGTTGTATTTAGCGGATACGATGAACCGATTGCAGTGGATGTACCCTTCCCGGCCTCGTTCGGCTTAGCGTCCGGCGTGTTATCCTTACTTCCTGACGAACATCCCGCAAGCACCAGACTTGTTAACAATATGGCGGTCAGTCCTGACTTTACATTTCGCAACAAGCTGTCTTTGACCAGCAAACGTTGAACCATCATCATTCCCCCGATTGTAAGATTAGGTGTTGGATAAAGCCTGCATGCTGCCCTATCCGATGTCATTGTTCAATAAAACCCGTGTTCCTTACCATAGACAAAATCTAAAATCGCAGGCAATTCCTTAAAAATCGATGGTTTTTTATGAAAAATCCGGTTTATAGTGCGGCTTTCTGATATTTTCCCGGGGTCACGCCTTCGAATTTTTTAAAGATTCGCAAAAACGTGCTGACATCCGCATAACCGACCCGGCTGGCGATTTCATTGACGGTAAGCTTTTGCAGAACAAGCAGTTCTTTCGCCTTAGACAGACGGAGGTGGTTAATGGTATCCAGCAAGGCTTCTCCTGTAAATTCCTTGTACAATCTCGATACGTAAGAGGGGGTCATTTGAAACGCGTCGCCAATCATTGAAATATTCAATTTCGGGTCATACAGATGCTCTTGGACATACTGCCGGACATCTTCGATTAAATAACGGTGGTGATTTCGTTTCTCGGTCAGGATCCATTCACATACTTGCGCAAGCAACTGTTTCATCCGTTCCTTCATCTCCGGAACATGATCGCACTCGAGCAATAGATCCGCATCGATGAAATTTTCTTCATATGTTCGCTTGCTGCCCGCTCTCACTTCCTCAAGCGTATTCAGCATCGTGCTTGCCAGGTTGTACATTAGGCATTTGGCGAGTGGAACCGAAACCGGTTGCTTGGAAAAGTTGGCTTGGAATATTTCATCCAAAGTGGCTTCCGCTTTGTCGTAGTTCCCGCTCTTCACCAAGCCAATAAACTGCTGCTGGACACTCAAAGGATAATAAAATTGACGGGTTTGGGTGCTCCTGTCCATAAGAGTGTCCGTATATGGGATGAACTGTCCGCTCCCCATCACAATCCGGTATTCAAGCGCGGCCTGCGCCTCTTGATAAGAAAGAGCGATCTCGTGCAAATTCGAATGAACCTGGCCGACAGCCATCGTAAGCTCTGCTTCGATATGCTTTCGCATGAAATCTTGAACCTGAGCCAGTATTCGATTCAATACGCTTTGCTCCTGCTCCTCTGATATACTCGCTTTGAAATTAACGACACAAGCAAGCGCATCGTTCATTTCTGTCGTGAACACAAGCGCTTCATCGGCAGCCGTATCCTCAAGCACGTTTGTTAGTATGAAATAAAGCATTTGCTGCTTCTGATCCGGAAGTCCGCGAATGCCAAACTGCTCAAATTTGCCATAATGATCGATCGATATCAGCAGGACAACCGATCGGTCGGATTGAAACTGTATATCGTGAGCAGGCAGCGTTGTATGGAGAGACTGATCATGATCGGCATACCCCTTTAACAGACGCCGCAATAAATGCGCTCGGATTGTGTTGCGATGTTTGTGAAGCGCCGTTTGCATATCTTCCTTTTCATGAAAATATTGCTGAATCGTCCCCTGCAGGAACGAATATTCATTGGCTCCTCCGTCAAACCTCAGACCGAATTGCTTGGATAAACTTTGCAGCATCACTTGAACCGGCATATAGTTTCTGCGTAAGAACAATACCGTAACAATACCTCCGATAAACAAGCTCAGGGCGATGCTGATCCATGTCAGATGGCGTAAATCTTTCATTTTCTCATTGAATAATGCCGCTGGCAGCACGGATACATATTTCCATCCGGTTACTTGGGACGTGATATAGGAAACCGCGAACTGCCCCGCGTCCGAATCCATATAGATCATTCCGCTGTCTCCATGAAGCTGCTCATAACTCAGTCGAGCAGGTACGGCCGGATCCTGTCGTGATGCGGCGATATACCGGCTATCCGCATCTATAATGAACATGCTGGCATCTTTTTGCCGGGGAACGCTCTCGATTAGTTTCGAATCCTTGATTAAGAACAGAACCACAGCCGGGGGCTGGGCCGGTGAATTAAATACGAGAGAATGAGCAAATACGACCACCGGGAAGCTCTGAAGGCCATCTTTAAACTCCATAGACTTGTAAACGTTTACATATCTTTGCTCGAACAATCCCATCCACTTCTCATAGGAGGTTTCGCCATTCTGCCTCAGCTTCTGATAGAGCCCCCTGCCGCTTGTATGACCATACGTTGAAATCACCGTATCACTGTTCAAATACATCACGTAAATATCCTCAATCGAATCGTTTGCATTTTTATAGGTTCGCAGGATTTCCGAAATGTTGAACACATCGTAATACTGAGGATCACGAAGCGGTAACTCCACGCTGGAAAAAGCCGAAATTCCCTTGTTCAGCGCGATTTCCAAGCTTAAACGCTCCAAACTCTTCAGCTTGCTGTCGATGGACATCTCCATCTGCTGAAGAAGCAATTCGTTTGCCCGATTGGTCTCGCTCTTCACTTGATGGTATGAGAATGAATACAGCACAAAGCTGATCAGAATCGGCACCATTAATACGGTGACATAAGAGAACAGCCATGCCACAATGACGCTGCGGTTATATTTACGAAGGATGTTGAACATGTGATTTTTCTCCTCCTTATTGCCTCCTGTGATAACAAGAGCAGCCTTCATAGGGATAAGGCTGCTCTTAAGACGAATACGGTTGCAGGGGTATGACTGATTACGGTTTAATGCGGAATCCCATACAATCTCCACGGTTTGCGACTGCCAAACAGATTGCATTTGCCCTTCTCAGCAGGAACAGGCGAGATGTGGAATCGAGTGGATCCGCTCCAATTGGCCCTGTAAATATAGGCTTCCTCACCAGGCTTCAAAGCTAGATCGATCACCCCATCTGCCTGGATAACACACTCCTTGGATATTCCCCCGATGTCAATAACCAGGCCGTCGTCCGGAGATGTGACCATATCCGTTACGATCCGGCAGGGCTCTCCGGCAAGACTGCAAATATGTATCCAAGCGGTGCGCCCCTCCTCCCGAACAGCGCTAACAAGGAAGCCTCCTTCTGTCCGCAGATGATGGAATACCGACTCCGGCCACTCTTTAGGGACTGCAGGAAAAACATAGATCCGCTCCCGTCTGCTCTGAAGAAGCATGTCATGGATCGATTCCGCCCCGGCCAGCGGCGTTTCGATAACCGGTCCCGCTTCTTTGTACATCGTGTTCGGCTTAATGAGATGCATTAAACTCCGCAAATACGCGAGGGCTTCATCTCCTAAACCTAACTTGGCTGCGATGGAGGCGGCTCCGGTGAAGCTAAATCCGCGCAAATCTCCTTCATGACCGATCCAATGCCGGAGCGAGCGAAGAATCAGCGCCTTCTCCTCTTCGGTATCGCCGACGATATGCAGCGGAAAGGCCGCCAGCAAATGGCTGAAATGGCGGTGTCCGAATTCCATACGCTGTCCCTCGCCGATCATATATCCGGATGAATCCACCGGAAAAGGTACCAATCGCTCTAGGACTTCACGCCAGCGTCCGTGCAGCGGATCATGAACACCAAGCTGATCCGCCATGCGGATTAAGGTTTCACATCCCCAGCGCAGCAGCGCTAAATCATAATGAGAATCAGCTGTCATCACCTGCTTGAAAGACCCGTATTCCGGTGAGACTGTGGGAGGTAAATGAAGGTGGCCGTCCTGTCCTTCCTCAAGAAGGTGCAAATATAAACCTATACTGCGCCGCAGAAGAGGATATACCAAGCTTCGCAGCATTTGATCATCCATGGCATAACGGTAATGACGCCAGCAGTTATGCATCACCCAAGTTAAATTCCCCACCTCATCCGTGACCGGACTGTCCAGATCATAGCTTGAGCTTCGACCGAGTCCTGCGGAGTCCGCACGGTAAGCTTCGGGAACATTACGGATCAGCTGGTTCTGCTGCCCCTGCAAGGAACGAATCAGCGACATGCCCAGATGGAGGCGATTCGCCGTATAGATCGGAGAGTAGCTCATCTGAACGTTCATATTGAACCATAATCCAGGCCAGGGCGTAGATGTGAGCCACGGCCCCTGATTATCGATAGGGAAGGAGTCCGCCCGGGTCGCAGACGCCAGCTTATACATCTGTATCCAGTAAAAGCTTTCCAGCTGCGTATCCGGTATGGAAATAAAGCTTTCCGGATAGTAATGATGCCACCACCTGCGATGGGCATGTATCCAGGCTTCCCATCCTGAAGCTGAGTTCGGCACTGCCCGAAGCTCCCGCACCGCCTGATCACGAACGGTATCGTCCATGCCATTCATCACCGTTAAGATACAGATTTGCCGATGCCAGCTTCCCGGCGCCTGTTCCGTCTGGTCAGGACGGCGAGTTAGCCAGGCCGTCGTGCAGCCTTCCCCGCTTCCATATTCCTGAACGCCGATCGATACCTCACCGGATTCCAGATGCTGAACGGTGGTTTCAGGAATATATTGGTTGAGATTGATCCCGTCCGCGTTCTTCAAAATAGGATCAACCTCCGAATAGGCGTACCACTTCAGCTTCGCATCGCGTTCGCCTTCATCTGCATCCAGCTCCAAGACAAGTACGGGAGCTAATGCGTGAACAAACGCGCGAATTCTGACTTCTCCCTTAGTTGTCGGTATAATCGCCCGGAGCTCCGCGTTCCATAATTCCAACCGCATTTCGTAGGGCTGATAAATCCATCCCTCCAGCTCCAATGCAAGCTCGCCAATCGGTACGCGTACCGGGAAAGCCTGTTCACCCGGACGTGATGCGGTGATATCGGAACGTCCAAGCACAAAGCGCAGCACGTTCCGTTTATCCCGATGTTCTTCACTATAGATCATCGCTCCGAGCATGCCGTTTCCAAGAAAAGCCCCTTCATCCCAGCTGATCGGACGCGTCGTCCACAACATATCGTGTCTGGACATAAACATCGGCCAGTCGATGGCATTCTCTATGCGGGTAGTCACGATACCCCTCCTATTACAATGAAATGTTGTTTCTTATGTGCGCCTGCTTGAATTCCGATGGTGTCATCTGCGTATATTTTTTGAACACGTCGGTAAAATAGCGCCGTTCCTCATAACCAAGCGACTCCGCAATCTCCTGGATTTGCCGATCCTCCAAGAGCAGCTTCTTGGCCACCTCCATCCGTTCTTGAGTGACAAATTGACTGAATGCCATTCCCGTCACTTTCTTGAACAAACCGGCAAAATAACTTGGGCTCAAGTGAACTACCTTCGCGCAAACACTTAGGCTGAGGTCCTGATCCAGATTGGATTTCACATAATGAATGGCTTCCTGGATGATCTGTGCAGCGGCGGAGCGATTCTGATTCTCGATGCGTTCGCAGCCCAGCGTCACGATGCTATGCAGAATCTTCTTCATGTCGGTTAAGGACCTCTCCGAGCTGACCCGCCCTTCCCGAACGATCATGTTCAAATCGGACAGTTCATTCATCGGTACCTTATCTTGAATCGCCCTTAGCATCATGTAGGCAAGCTCATAGTACAGGCTGATGAAGTATTCCGGCTTGGGAAGCGGCGACCTGTCCGTAAACTCATTCAGGATATGATCGAGCGTGAGTGAGGCTTGGTTGACGTTTCCGGATTGCAAGGCATATACCATTTCCTGCTCTGCGGTCCGTATGCTTCGCGGCAAGGAGATTTCCGTATTAGCTATATCCTCATATGAGATCACCGCGTTGCCTCCGGTATAGAAATGGTATGACAGGGCATGCAAAGCTTGATCATACGATGAGTGCAGCTCATGGATATACGTTACGGGTCTGCCAATTCCTATGGATATCGTTAATGAAGTATATAATCTGACATGCTGACAGCACGCCTCCGCTATAGCTGCCGCTGAAGCTGATAACGGTGTATTCAGCACCGCTACTAGGCGGTTAGCCGAATCCCGGAATACCATCCCCTTTGTATACAAAGCGATGGTCTCCTCCGTAATATTCTTTAATGCAAACCGGGCGAGCTCTATTTCATTCATCGGTGACTCTCGATGCTTGTCAGTAAATCCGTCGATTTCAAGAATCATGACGAGCAGGTCCCTAGACTCCAAATCCGGCTTTACATAGTCCCACCGTTGCTCCGCCTCCTGTTCGTTCACCTTATGATGTAACAGTAACGTGAACAATTCCTGACGCAGGAAAGGCATACTCTCCTGAACGCGCTGCTCCAATTCAGCGATATGATCCTCTTGGTCTCGTATCGCTTCAATTTCTTTTTTGGCCTTTACAACAATCTCCTCAATATGAGCCAGTGAAAAGGGCTTCGTTATGAAGTTAAACGCCCCAAGCTGAACCGCTTGCTTGGCATATTCGAAATCGCTGAAACCTGTCATCAATATGACTTTGCTGCGGGGCAGCATTTCTTTGACGCGTCGGGTCAATTCCAGACCATCGAGCTTCGGCATTCGAATATCGGTCACGATGATATCTGGTCTGCACGAGGTGATCAACTTGAGTCCATCTTCTCCATTGATTGCCGTTCCGCTTACGGTTATCCCATGACGTTCCCAGTTGATTTGCTTGGATACGCCATCGACGACACTCTGTATGTCATCAATAAAGCAAATCGTTGTCGTTATTGTGCTCATCTGCTTGGGTCAACTCCCTTCAAGTCGTGGGTAACGAGGGATGATAATTGAAACTCGGGTACATACATTAGGTTCGCTTTCCATGTACAAATCAGCCATGCTTCCATACTGAAGCTGTAATCGCAATCGGACATTATTTAACGCATAACCCGATGTAGCCGAGGATGCCGGTTGTCGAAGTAGTGGATCGGCTGGATTCTTTTCGTTCAGCCCCATGCCGTTATCTTCCACGTTGAAATACAGATAGGTGCTATCCTGTTTCACCTGAATTCGAATGAACCCACCTTCATTACGATCGTTAAAGCCGTGCAGGATTGAATTTTCAACCAGCGGCTGCAGCATGATTTTTAAGATCGGGTGCTGCATATCCACTATAGGATCAACCTCGATGGTGTAGGTAAACAGCGTTTCATAGCATTTCTGCTGAATGTTTAAATACTGCTCTACGTGGAGCAGCTCATGTTCAAGCGTCGTCATCTCATTGCCGCGATTGAGGCCGAGCTGAAACAGCTGTGATAAGGACAGCACCATTTCCTGCACATCCTCCAATTGATTCAACTGGCACTTCCAGTAAACCGTGTTCAGCGTGTTATATAGAAAATGAGGATCAATTTGAGCTTGCAGGGCTTTCATCTCGGACTGTCGTTTATCCTTCTCAGCCTGCTTCACAACGTCAAACATTTCATTAAGCTCTTCCAGCATCCGGTTAAAGCGATAACCGACCTGCGTAATCTCATCATTGAATTCGCTTTCATAACGAACGTTAAGATCGTTCATCTCCACCCGTTTCATTAGCGATTGCAGGTGGCTTAACGGTCTTATGAGCAATCGGGTCAGCATATTCGCAAAAGCAAACGACACGAGCAAGCATCCCGTGATCACCCCGAGAATGGTTAACTTAATGCTGTCCATCTGCTTCATCAATTCTGATTTGGGCAGAAAGCTGAACAGCGTCCACTCCTTCACTCCACCCACCTTGGTAAAGTTAACCAGGTACTCATAACCTTGGTCCGAATACTCAAAGCTTCCCTGCTCAGCTGTTAAGGCCTCCCTGTATTTAGGCTCAAGTTTCAGCGTATCCGCGATGATGGAATCGTTTAACAACACATCGCTTCCATCGGATGAGGCCAGGAGATGGAATTGTTTGCGATTTTTATCCTCCGAGGCAATTAATGATCGAATCGAGTCGATTTTGACATTCGCTACAACGAAAATATCTTCGATGTAATGAGAGGGAATGCCCTCCATCACAAAGGAAATGACGTTCTCCCTGCTGGAAAAGAAACGGTCCTCATGACCGGCCACCCATAATTTGCGCTTCTCGCTTTTGATATGCGTATACAGCTCCGAGTCATAAAACGAATGGGAGAAGTTACGCTGCTGACTTGTTTGATAATAGTCACCCTCGGGCGTGGCGATCAGAATGGAATCGATAATGGGTTCATACAGCTTGGTCTGTACAAAAGTCGATTGCAGTCCGGACAGATGGGTATAGTAATTCTCGACCTCGGAGTAGCTGCTGTCCATCCCTAACGCTCTTCGGTAAGCCGTATTGACCATCATCGAGTAAACCGCTTGCGTGACATGATTCAGCTTCTCATCCATCACCTTCGATGTTTTAAGAATCGTTTCCTGACTAAGCTGGTACGCGTTGTCCTTCACAACTTCCTCCGCGATCATGTAGCTTAACGCGCCTGCGGTTGTAACCGCAAAAATGACAATGAGCATAAACGCGATCCAGATTCGGCGTCTGAACGATAGTCGGTAGAGCATAGATCAACATCCTCCGTCTCTAAGTTTCGGCTGTGGCAGCAGTTGTCCGTTTTTAATGATCAATCACTTTGCCATGAGACGTCCTGAGGATGCAGCGGATCAAATGACGGAATAGCTTGTATATTCACTCTGCCGGCGGCCCGTTCCTGATCTAATGCTGCATTGTAACGCTCGTTCAGATCCTCAACCAATCGCTCCAGATCTCCGCCGATCATGATGTACTTTACAAATTCGTCCTCCCACTCCCTTCCCTTTGGTTTGAATCCTTGAGGCGATGCAGGCCATATCCCGTCATAATCACCTGGGAAAAAGCTGGAGATGCCTTCGATGTCGGGTTTCCTGGCTTTCGCGGCTATCGCATCCACCGATAAAATGCCCAGTCCGGCCTCCTGATACCCGATCAGCACTTCATCGCTGTACATATAACGGAGAAACTTCCAAGCTTCTTCCTTGTGCTTCGACTGACTGCTAATGGATAACCACCTCGTCGCTCCAACTCCCTGGTTGATCACTCCTTTATAGGTTCCGTCAATTGATGGGGGAAGAGCAGCTCCCCATTGGATCTTGGCCGGAAACTGAAACTTATAAATGCTGGGTTCCGATGAATAAGACAAATACATCCCGATCTTCCCGTCGGCAAACTGTGCCCGTAGCGGATCGATGTCCAGGGATTCCGATCCCGGCAGCGTACTGCCGTTCTCCATCATGGTCCGGAATGCGCTAATAATCGGTATAAAGCCTGTAAAATCATAGTTGCCTGTCGAAAAGTCATAACCATCGCCGCTGATTCCGCTTATTTCCGCAATCGGAACGGCTGAGCGGCCGAGAGCGCTGGCAGGAATCTTATAGGGTAGCGCAAAACCGTAGACGCCATCCGCCTTTCCAATTTCGGTGATCCGGCTCGCGGCTTCCACCAACTCGTCAAGCGATTTCGGAGGTGAGGTTATGCCGGCCCGCTTAAACAGATCCACATTATAAATAAGCCGCAAGGTTGATCCGCTGTTAGGAAGACTGTATATGAATGGATCAAACACGTTATATCCTTCGATGAAGGCTTGCTTTCCGAACCTGTTTCTGATCTCGGGCGTTAAATATTCGTTTAATGGCTCCACATAGCCTTTTCGGGTCATTTCAGCAAGATCGATCGGGGTGAAAATATCAGGTGATAGCTCACTGGCAAATGACAAATCAAGCGATTGGGAAAAATCATCTGCCATTACCGTCATCTCAACCTCAATATGATCGGCGTTCTCTTGGTTATAACGATGAATAACCTCTTTGATATAGTTCGCGTCATGACGCCCCGTTGACCAGAATCTCAGCTTTGTCTTTTCTGCGGCACCAGCCATATCCGATGCCGTTGAGTACGAAAATATACGATCAGAGCCCTGCCCTTTGCCACCCTGCATGCACCCTGTTACGGTTATGCTCAAGCACATCAATGCAACCAGCGGTAATCTCCACGTGATCATGCACACACCCTCCTTGTGCTTGTATCGTAGCATAACCTATTTTGTGGATATAGACAGAACGGTAAAAAAACTGTAAAGGGAAGACTATCGATTCATCTCCCATACGAAAAAGGCTACCTCAAGGCAAATGCCTGGCGGTAGCCTTCTCATGATTCTTATGTCATGCTTACGTCTAGCTTGAACCTAATTTTAAGCCCACCTCAAGGTCCTAACGCTGAAATGACACATCGGCTGCGATGGGCAGATGATCCGAAGCTTCCGTATGGATCACGCGCTGATTCGAATGCTGAACAGTTGGTGAGGTCAGAATGTAATCGATCGTTGCCGACGGATTAATTACAGGAAACGTATAGGCATCGTCTATTCCCTGAAAGCTGTTCACGAATAAACCGCTGTCGAGCAGCAGCTGAAACTCTGAACTGTCAGGTTCCGCGTTAAAATCGCCCATCAGCAGCACCGGTCCCTCAGAGACAGAAGCCGCCAGGTCAATGATTTCCTGCGCCTGTGCCGTTCTGCTGGTGACATCCAGTCCAAGATGCGTATTGTACACATCGACGTGAATCCCCTTCAGATTGACGACAGCGTGCAGTACACCGCGCTGCTCCTTCCCGAAGCTGCTTAACAAAACATTCTCGGATCGAAGGATCGGGTACTTGCTAACAATGGCAGTTCCGTACTGACGGTTGTTCGTCTGACCCTCCTCCGGCTCCAAATCAAGATTGGCACCATAAGCATAGTGATATCCGAGCAAACCCGCCAGTTCCTTCGCTTGGTCTTGAAAGTCGCTTCGCTCCCCGTAGTACCGGTCCACTTCTTGAAGGCCGACAATTTCTGCGCCGGAATCACGGATGACATCGGCGATTCTTTGCAGGCTTAGCTGCTCATCCAATCCAACACCGTGATGGATATTGTAAGACATTACGGTCGTGCTTACTTCTTTGCCTTGTCCTTTTCCAGCCGCCATCACCCCCGTTGTAAACACGGGAACAAACAACAAGCAAGCGATAAACGAGATCAAGCTTTTTTTCATGGACGACTCTCCCTTTCATTGTTGAATGCCGAACGATGCTAACTTTTCTGTTGCTACAGCTCTCAGAGGCTGACCCGCGTGGAAGTTAATTAAATATGCTATCCGGAACGTAATACACTTTTTGCGTATCTTTTTTGTTTACCGGGTCCGTCACAATCGTAAAATAAACGTTGCTGTTCTTTGTCTGCACTCCCTCGATTTCATGGTTTCCCACATTCGTGATTTTCACGAGGGTTTTGAATGTCCCTGCGTTTGTCATCATGGCAATCTGCGGGATGTCACCTTCCGCTCCGCCTGATGTATATATTTTCGTCTGACCCAGCATATCGGCCCCCTGGAAGGATCCGTTCGGCCTTACGATCCCAGTGCCCGACTGCGTAAAGCTGCCAACCGCTGCGTTCACCGCTGCTGCGCTGTCCATCCGCACCTGTTCATTGCTGTCAAGAAGCTTATTGAGTGCGACTGTGTCATAAATGGACCAAGTTACCGTCCCCTCTTTTGTTTGTACGCGGAACACCGTATGCGTACTGTTGCCGCCGCCATCCACACGGTAGGTCTCGCCTAGCCTTGCCCCCGTTTTATTGGCGTAATTCATATAGGTAAACCGATGCAAATCCGTATAATCCACAGTTTTGCCGGCCGAATATTGTAGTCTTGCTACCTGCAGCGACCAGTAATAGTCCGTCGAAGGATCTGCCTTTGAACTGAAATAAAAGTAATTGACGCCGTTGTAGGTATACATATCCAGCGTTTGGCAGTGACCGGTATTCGTGACGGTCATTTCATCTACATAGGTAGCGTCTTTCCCGTTAATGAGCAATCTTGAAAGATAGCAAGTTCCCTTAGAGCGCTGTGTTACATACAGATACTTATCCGCAATGTAAGCTTTTTGAACCGCCACGTTGTGATTAAGTCCCTTCAGATTGTAGGCGAGCGTTGCTGAAGCGTTCACCGTTTTCTCAGGTGTTGCCGCGAATGCCGGCAATCCGGACAAACAAAACACGAGCGCTGCAAGTATTGCGGACGCGAGAATTTTTAAATGCCTTTTCATATGGTTCAACCCTTGAACGTCAACCATCAATACACCTCCATTAATAGTAGGAATCAAATTGGACTGCCGCCGAAAGCGTACTAAAAACATGGTTCAAGCGGGCATTTTACTGTCATGGCTATAGGATACATTCCTCCTCTCTTGTTACAGAAACATCGCTTCATTCAACTCAAGTTTCTGCTTCTCTACAGAAAGTGGGGGATCCACTATTGAGTTTATCATTTACCTCAAGAATTTCCCGTGTATAAAATACTTAAAGTTAGATGAATCGCCTGGTCCTTTAGCCCTTTTTTTTACGTTGGAGCGCAGAATATGTCGGAAGAGATTTGTATCGAATGTTCATCCGAAACAGTCATACGAAAAACAAAAAAACCGCGAATTAACGCGGCTCCTTGGTCTCAAGCAGTTTTGGGATGAAGAACAAAGGATATAACATGAGGTACAGGTTAGGCGCCCACCACATGATGTCGAAATCGGACTTCATGATCCAAAAAACGATCGCCTGCAGTCCGGAACAAAATGTCAGGATAAGCGATATTAAGGCAAAACTTCTCCACTTTACATTCATGTGTTTATGTAAGTAAAGACTGTACATTCCGGTGATGGAAATGAGTATATCCAGCGGGAAGAACGACCAATTCCAAACCACTAACAGCTCATTGGTATAATCCTGATATAAATATTCCTTGGGAATTAACGCAAGTGCGGTGACGACCCAATACAAAATAAATCCGATATCCGTAAATAAAAACAAACCTTTTAATGTTTTACTCAATTCATATCCTCTCCTCTTGTTCAACCTTCCTTCTTGATAATACCGGATAAAAGGATCTCTCCCATATCACGCAGACCCTCATGAAGCGTAATGCTGCTCTTATTCTCAGACGAGTCCTCAATTAATCGATAAAGACCTCCTACATACAAATCAATAAATATTTTGGTATTAAAGGGGCGTAACCATCCTTGATTGATTCCTTCATGAAATAGTTCCGTGATGCTGTCCCATTGTTTGTTTAGAAATTGATCCAGCGTCTTCCATTGATCAGGATAATAACGCTGGAGCTCGGTTATGAGGTTCAATCCGATAAACTGAAAATCAGTCGGGATGAGGATGAGGCATCGCTTAAGTTTATCGAGTGTCGTCAGGTCAGGATTACCCATGATCTCCTTTTCTTTTTCTTGAAGTTCGACAATGGCATCATGAAGAATCGTTGCAATAAGCACATCCTTCGAAGAGAAGTATCCGTACAGCGTCTTCGTGCTCATACCCAGCCGTTTGGCAAGATCACCCATCGTAAATCGTAATCCTCTTCTCCTGATTTCAATGCTTGCCGCCTCAACAATTCGGTCTCTCAATAGGTACACTTCCTTGTCCGGAAAATAATAAAACGATGATATTTTCCTCAATTTCTAAAATCATATCCCAATTCCTTCCTCATGTCAACGAAAGCGCTCATTGTACGACAAAAAGAGACAGCCATAAATGCTGCCTTCAAATGATCGATGCTCCGTGCTAATGTTATAAGAATATCCTTCTGTTTTCAGCTATGTTTTAGGACTTTAACCTTAATTCAACAACGCCGGTTTCCCAATCCGAATGAGCTCCCGCAACGATGTTGACTCTGCAAGGGACCACTTCGAATTCCATGTTTCGATTCCAAATAGCCAACTCCTCGAAGCCGAGCTCAAACGTGACGGTGGTTACATCACCGGGCTCCAGCGCTACCTTTTTGAATCCCTTCAATTCTCGCAGGCGGCGGGTGATCCCGGATTGATCGGCTTGTATGTAGAGCTGTACCACTTCGTCCCCCTTCATCTTTCCGGCGTTCTTCACTTCCACGCACACCTCGACACGACTTCCGGATCGAAGCTCCTCAAGCGTCATTTCTCTCTGCGAGATGGTCGGAGAACCGTAATCGAACGTGCTGTAACTCAAGCCGAATCCGAACGGATATAACGGCTTGGACGGCATATCGACATAAGGGCGAGGGCGCCCTGCATTTTTCTGATTATAATAAACCGGCAATTGACCTACGGAGCGCGGGATCGAGACGGGCAGCTTGCCGCTCGGGTTCACCTGGCCGAACAGAATTTCTCCGATGGCATGGCCGCCTTCGCTGCCGGGATACCAGGCGCACAGCAAAGCATCGCTGAGTTCAGCCACCTCGTCGATAGCCAGCGGACGTCCCTGAATGAGTACCGTAATCACTGGTTTTCCGAGCGCGTGAATTTCCCGAACCAATTGCTCTTGTATGCCGCCTAATCGGAGATCGGCTAGATCGACGCCTTCACCGCAATCCATTTCCGTCGGATCTCCTTCAGCTACGATGGCTGCACCATTACTATCAAACGTATCTCCGAATTGACGGGCGCTGCTGCCTCCGAGTACGAGCACGACCGCGTCCGCGGAACGGGCGGCTTCGATCGCTTCTGGCAAGCCCTGCGTGGACATGCCTCGGACGCTGCATCCGGGAGCGAAAACGATGTCCGTACCTTCGGGGGCAGCCATCCGAATGCCTTGAAGCGCCGTGACTCCGCTGCCCTCGCGCTGAACGCTGGTGTAGTCTCCAAGCTGGTTGTAGAGCCTGTCCGCGTTAGGGCCGATAACCGCCAGTCGTTTGATGCTGCCGCCATTCAGCGGCAGTACGTCTTTATCGTTCTTAAGCAGTACAACCGCTTCTCTCGCGACGGTTGCATTCAAGTCTTTAGCGGCTGCATTGTTGACGGTTATAGCTGCCAAGCGTTCGTCAACGTATGGGTGCTCGAACAGTCCCAATCGGAATTTAAGCCGAAGTACTCGAGCCACCGCGCGGTCAATGCTCACCATATCGGCCTTCCCTTGTTTCACCGCTTGTTCAAGCGTTGTGAAGGACTTGTCCCACAAACTAAGATCAACCCCGGATGACAGGGCTAGACCCGCCGCGGATTCATAGTCTCCCGTAATGGACACCAACCGGTCGATGGCCGTTCCATCCGCCATGACGATTCCTTCAAATCCCCATTCATCTCTCAGAATGCCGGTTAACAGCTTAACATTGGCATGACACGGAATGCCGTCGAGCTCATTATAGGCCGCCATGACACCAGCCGCTCCTGCCTTGATCCCCGCCTCCGCGGCAGGCAAATGAATTTCGCGAAGCTCCCGCTCGCCAACGGGAACAGGTCCTGCATTGCGACCGCCCTGCCCCGCTCCCTGAGCGCAGAGATGCTTGAGGACGGCAGCCGCTCTGTCCGGTTTTTCCCATTCTTCCGGGTTTCTTCCCTGCATGCCAAACACAACCGCTTCCGTCATTCGTGCAGCCAGGTAAGGGTCTTCTCCGTAACACTCCTCGGAGCGTCCCCACCGCGGATCCTGCAGGATGTCCAATACCGAGACTAACCCTAAATGCGCGCCTCGGCTGCGGATCTCGGAGGCTACCTGGGAGTAGGCTTGTTCAATTAATTCGGGATTCCAGGTGGAACCGATGGCCGTATTGACGGGCAGAAGCGTTCCGTCAAGCGCTTGATGGCCATGGGGACATTCCTCCGAGAGCAGGACGGGAATGCCCAGCCGGCTGTGTTCGATCACATAGCGTTGGATCGCATTCGCTACCTTCGCATTGTCCTGCGTAGGAATCCCGTTCTCATAGGTCACCCCGGACCAGGGATCCGCCCGGAACAGTCCATACAGCGCCCCCATGCCGGCCCCCCACTCGACATGAACCTTGAATAAGTCGGTCAGTTCAAACTCCGGTTCAGTTCCTTCGCTTCGACGATAAGCCATCCAGCCGTACAAGTGCTGATTCAGCTGTCCGACCTTCTCCCTCAGCGTCATTCTGGATAACAAATCCTCTACACGCTCGTCTACCGGTAGCGCAGCATTCCGATATTTCTCCATATTCCCATACTCCTTCCATCCTGGTCGTCATACTTCTGATCATTCTTTGATATTCAAGACCCGATATTTCTTGGGCGTCATGCCCGTGTACAGTTTGAAGACGGATACAAAATACTTGTATTCTTTATAGCCGACGCGGTCCGCAATCTCAAACACCTTGTCCTGCGTCGTCAGCAGCAGCTTTCTGGCCTCGTTGATGCGCAATTCGTTCATGTATTCGCTGAAGCTTTTTCCCGTGCTTTGTTTGAAAATATTGCTGAAGTAGCTCGGCGTAATTTTCAAATACGCCGCCACTTCCGACGCTTTCAGGTCGCTCAGATAATGATCCGCCATATACTTCTTGGCCTTCTCAATGATCCAGAACGATCTGTCGATGCCAACCTTGTCGATCAACTGCAGCAGGTCAAACACTTCCGTGGATATCGCCTGCCGGATCGCATCGGGATGATTGAACACCTCCAGGTCGATCGTTCGCTCCAGACCATGCTCCAGCTGGGTCAGGCCGCTTTGACGAAGTCGCTGCCGCAGCATGATGGATAGTTCATCACACACTTTGACCATATCCGTCAACAGGTAGCGCTGATCCAGGAATAATCGGAACATGCCGTCGATAAGCTCTTCCAGCATATCGGCATCCTGCTTGAATAATGCCACGGACAGTTTCGAGACCATCTCGGCACTGTCGAAATCGTGCATGGCCCGGCCGTTATCCACCTCAGTCTTATATTCGCGATCCAGCAAGGAGCGCTTCTCCAAGGCATAATATGGCAGTAACGCGCGCACCTCCGCACATATGGCTGCCGTTTGGTCCAGGGAAACATAGGTATCCGATACCGCGCCATACAAGCGATGCTCTTCTGGCCAATCATCCAGCATCGTTTGCAGAATTTCATCCCACTGCCGCTTCGAGCGCGGTTGATCCGTCATCAGCAGGGTCATCAGCAAATTTTTATGCACAAACACGGATACTTGACGGATACCGCTCTTTTCCAGGCTTTCGCGAACCGTCTGGAGCCACAAACGCTGCAGCATCGTAAAATCCTGTTCCGTCTGGGAAGCCGCAAGGATCGAGAACTTCTCCAGCTGCGTGGCTATGAGTTTATACTCGGCACTGTTTAACAGATATGGAGGTATCGACTTGGCTAATGAAGTTTCATAATGCGCGGCCATCTCGGAAAGCCAAAGCTCCGCATCCTTCGTTGGACTGTTGACACGGGTATCCTTGCTGCGAATGTCTTCCACGATTCCGGTCACTGCCGCCACCAATTCGTCAATATCGACGGGCTTCAGCAAGTAATCGGTTACATCAAGCTTGATGGCTTGGCGCGCATATTCGAATTCCTCATAACCGCTGATCATGATGACCCGAACCTCAGGGTGGCAGCGCTTCAGCTCTTTAGCAAGCTGAAGCCCGTCCATTCCCTCCATCCGGATGTCCGTAAGAACCAGATCAATCCCGTGCTCTTTCACCACCTGCAAAGCTTCATGGCCGTCATAAGCCTCCGCGACGACTTCGACTCCATAATCCGCCCAGTCAATGGTATAGTGTAGGCCTTGACAGATCACGGGTTCATCGTCAACGATCAGCATTTTTACTGTCTTCACGTGTTGCATCGTACGATTCACCACCGTAGGTTTCAGAATATGGGAGCTTGAGGCGAATCAAGGTTCCTTGAGGTGAAGCCTCAAGCACTTCCAGTCCGTAGCGTTCTCCGAAATATAGATATAGACGTTCATGAATGTTGCTGAGCGCACCTCGTTTGTGACCGGCTTGAACCCCGTTTCGAAGGGATTCCCGAACTTCCTCTAAAGTAAGATCGTCCATTCCGCGGCCGTTATCCTGCACGTCGATCCAAATCTCATCCTCCCGCTTATACGCGATGACCGATATTCTCGCTGCCGGCTCGCGCCGATCTATGCCATGTTTAAGAAAATTCTCAACCAAAGGCTGAATGGTAGCCTTCAACGTAAGCGAATTCGCCAGATCATATTCCATATACAGCGCGTATTTCAGTTTTTGACCCAGCCGCCTCTGCTGCAAATACAAGTAGGAGCGCACGAACTCCATTTCTTTAGCGAGACTGGTCTCGTAATGGCCATTGTTCAGACTGGAACGCAGGAATCGGGACAAAATTTCGATGAGCTGGCTGGACTCGCTGGCCTTCTCCAGCCTGGCCGTCCAGCGGATCATATCCAGCGTATTATAGAGAAAATGCGGGTCCATCTGCTCCTGCAGCAAACGCAGCTCGGATTCGCGCTCCCGCAGTTCCAGCTTGTATTTATGCTCGATCAGTTCCTGAATCGTGGATACCATATCGTTAAACCTGCGATTCAGTTCGGAAATCTCGTCCTTGGAACGAATAGGTACCCTCGCGGAGAAATCGCCGAGTTTTACGCGATTGGTCTCAATCTTCAAGCGCAGAATCGGCCTGATGATCGTATAGTGGAAGCCGATCAAGGCCGATAAACCCAATAGGAGAATGCCGACAAGAATGACTTGCATCAGAATTCTTACGCCGCGTATATCCTGATCAAGCGCAGCCTTGGGCACCATGGAAACGATATTCCAGTCGGTGTTTTCCATCCGTTGATGAAAGGTCAAATACGCTTCCCCGTCGTGGCGGTAAGTGGAAGTGCCCATCGTCCCTGCGGTCACGATATCCGTAATCGCTTTCCCGTCGCCGATATTCAAGGATAGCAATTCTTTGGAGGGGAGTACGATTTGACCTTCCGAATCTACAATAAACACCATGCCCTCGTCCCGTGTCAACCCCCGCTGCAGCTGTTTAAGTATACTCGCTTCATCCATGCGGATCACAAGCCGGGCAAGCGGCAGCGTGATCTCGTCATAGGAATTCAGCACACGGAACAATGAGACGAGATTTACTTCTCCATACCAGCCGCTGGTTGAAGGATAGCCGTTGCTCCATACGATCCCGCCTTTATGCTCGTCCGCAAGGCGGTTCCATGACTCTTCGTTGCCGTGAATCGGCTCGCCCATCTCTATGGAATTGCCGTTAAAGCCGGTGATGGATATCGATTTGATATAGTTTTTGGACATCAACTGAAACGTCAGAAATCCTTCGAGATTTTGCTTCAACTGCTCTGCTCTTCCGCTCTCGGGCGGTGGGTTCAGCCGCAAATATTGGCGCATGTCATTGCTGAGGATCAAATAATCGGCAATATCCTCAATCATGGTCGTTTGCTCTTCCAGCTGGTTCGTTACGATCTCCAGGCTACGCTGGCTTGATTGGATAAATTGGCTGCGCAGTACTTCGTTCAGCTTGTCTTGGGCCAGGACGCCGACCCCAAGCGTAGGCAGAATGACAAAAAAGAGGAAAATGACCAGAGCCTTCTGTTTCAGACCATAATTCCCGATCCAGCCAAAGCCGCTACGCATGTCCATTCCCTCTTTCGATGTCTTCATGATGTTGAACAGTAACCGGATTAGCCTTTGACTGCGCCTGCCGTCATGCCGTTAACGAGCTGTTTTTGCAGGAGCAGGTAAAATATAATGATCGGTATAAGCGCGATCGTCAGTGCAGCCATTTGCAGCGTCAGGCTGGCCGTTTCAATGCCGACAAAGTTGGCGAGCCCCAGCGGCAATGTTTTCAGCGACGACGAACTGATCAAGACGAGTGCGAACAAGTACTCGTTCCAATTATAGATAAAGTTCAAAATCACGACGGTTGAAATCGCTGGACGCGTAATCGGCAAAATGATCGACCAGAAAATCTTGAACACACCCGCACCGTCCATGACGCCCGACTCTTCCAAATCCTTCGGGAACCCTCTCATAAAGCCTTCCAGAATAAAGATCGTCAACGACAGATGGAAGGCCGTGTAAGGTAGAATCAACGATAAGTGGGTATCCAGCAAATGCAGATTCCGCATGATCAAGAAGATCGGAATCAAGGTCGCATGGATCGGAACGACCATGCCCAGCAGAAATATCGCGTAAGTCGCACCGCGCAGCTTAAAATTGAACCGGGCTAAAAAGTACGCCGCAAGCGATCCGAGCAGGACCGTCACGATCAATGACACGACCGTTACAATAATGCTGTTAAGGAAGTAGGTATCCATATTCGCCACTTCCCACGCCTTTGCGTAATTGGAGAATTGCAGTTCAGTCGGTATGGAGAACGGGTTCGCCGCATACTCCTGCTCGGTTTTGAACGAATCTACGATCATCCAAAAGAAAGGGATTATATTAATAATAGCGAATATCCCCAAAAAAGTGTATGCCGATAAATGGAACCATTTCGTTTGTCTGTACATCTCCTCCCTCTCCCTTCTATTCTTTTTCTCTTGCCAATCGATTTACGATCGTGATGACGATGAGGCTAAACAGCAGAATCAATACGGATACCGCGCTGCCGTAGCCGAATCTCATATTCATAAACGAGTTGTTATACATATAGACGGTCATAACCTCCGTCGCATGGGCAGGTCCTCCGCCCGTCATGATCTGGATCAGATCGAACACGCGGAACGAATTGCTGATGCTGTAGACAACGGAGACGAGCAATGTTCCCCGGATCATCGGAATGGTAATCCGCATGATCCGGCTTAGTCCGGTCGCCCCATCCAGGGCAGCCGCCTCATTGACTTCATCGGGGATGTTCTGCAAAGCTGCCAAAAGAATAATCATATACAGTCCGCAGTTTTGCCATATATAAGCGATGCTGATAGAAATCATGGACCAGAACGGATCGCCCAGCCAATTCTGCTGCCAGCTCTCAAGCCCCAAAACGCCGAGCAGGTTATTCAGCATCCCGTATTCCGTGTTGTAGACCATGCCCCAGATCAGGGATACCATAACCGATGAAATGACGACCGGCAGGAATCCGATAGTCCGGAAGAAACTGGAGCCCTTGAGCCCTCGATTCAGCAGCAGGGCCAGCAGCAGGCCAAGCGGGATCTGACCCGCTATCCCGGTAAACATGATAATGACGTTGTTCTTAACGGACAACCAAAAGATATCGTCCTTGAAAATATCTACGAAATTGTCCAGCCCGATAAAACGCATGGGCGTGATTCCGTCCCAGTTCATTAATGAATAATAAACCGATAAGCCGATGGGAAATATGGCAATACATATATAGATAATGAGTGCTGGCGCCAAGCCCAAGAAAATAGCCCATTTCGTATGCTTAAGCGTATGCATTGGCGTAACTCCTTTCTTTCTGCCTTTAATAAGAAAAACCCGCTGCCGGGTTTTTCTTTGTGCCATCATAAAGTTGACCTAGGGAAATTTATCGCTTATTTCATGCTGTCGAAAGCTTCCTGCACCTCTTGGGCGAGCTCCTCCGGCGTACCTCTGCCGATGGTTAGAGCCTGCAATCCGTTCTGCATGACGTCGGTAACTTGCGTCGGAATGACACTGTCGAACACCGGCGCCGTTCCCTTGTTTGTCAGCTCCAGCATTTCCTTGAGATACGGGCTCGCATCTTCAGGGATTTCCACGTTGGCCGGTACGACAACGCCTTTACTGATCAGATCTTTGTATAAGTCCTCATTAACAAAAAACTTGATAAATTCCTCGGCCGCCGCTTTCTTTTCATCGCTCAATCCTTTTTTAATGGAGATCCCGTACTGAACGACGCCCGCGCTTTTCACCGGATCACCGGATCCGCCAGGGACGCTCGGAAGGAGCGCAATGCCGAATTTGTCCCCTTCCTCGTTGTTGATGCGGATTCTTCCGTCAACGGTAGAAGAAGAGATATGCATCGCTGCTTTGCCTTGAATGAAGTAATCCTGACCCTGCACGGAATCCATGTTGTTCGCATCCGTATTGAAAGCCTCCAGCTTGGCGAGTTCGTCAATGACGGCAATCGCTTTCACATATTCGGGATCGGTAAATTTGGCTTCCTTGTTCAGGATTTTCTGCAAGAAATCACTGCCTACGTAACGGTCCCCGATAATCGATAAGAAGGACGATTGCAGCGGCCATTTCTCTTTATTGCCCAAGGATATCGGCGTAATGCCGGCTTCCTTCAGCTTTTTCACCGCATCGATGAACTCTTCGTAAGTAGCCGGAAATTGGTCGTAACCCACCTTTGCGAACATCTCTTTGTTGTAATAAATAATATCTACGAAGGTTTGTTTGGTTGGCACGGCAAATTGACTGTTGTTCTGGTTAAACCCGGCTAATGCGTCCTCCGGCAAAATATCCTTCCAGTTGTCCATCAGGCCATCCAGCGGCATCAGCAGATCCCCGGCTACCAGAGGAGCCAGATCGGCACCGGGCCATACGACATTGATATCCGACAGGTTATTGGCGGCAGCCAGCGTTCGCAGTTTCGTTTTATACTCGGTTGCCGCTACCCCGTCCTGCTTGATGATAATGTCGGGATGCTGTTTTTCAAATTCGGCGATCCGCTCCTTGTACACCTCGTTATCCACGTTCGGTGAAGTCCATGGATGCATGATGTTCAAAGTAACCTTTTCCGGTTCGGCAGCATCTTTCTCTCCGGAACCGCAGGCCACCGTTGACATGAGCAGCAGTGCAGCTGTTCCAGTGAGCAGCATCGATCTAAGCTTCTTAGACGTTTTCATGTTCGTATACCCCTCTCTATATATGTTACATATAATGTTCTTATATTTGACAATATAAGATATGTTAATTATACAATCGGGCTGCAGATCCCAATATCCATTAAAAAAACGATTTCATCTGATTTTTTTAAGTCATTTTGAATAGATAGGATTTATATCATGCACAATTTTGTTGATATACGTCAATATTAATGACATTAACTTTACAAATTTCCAAATTAATGGTATCGCTTACATGTTAGGTTCTATAGAAAGCGTGGCGGAGAAACCAATTTTAACTCTGCCACGCCCTCACCCTGCGTTATTGCGGTTCGTTCAAAATATAATCTACCAACTCATCCAAAGGAACCGTTGCGAGCGCGATCGCCGTATCCGTCACACCATAATAAATATAGAGAAGCCCGTCCTTGACTACATTGCCTGTCGGAAAAACGACGTTCGGAATCTGATAGCCGAACTTCTCATAATACGTCTCCGGCTCCATAATGAACCGGCGGGTTCTGGCGATGATTTTTTCCGGATTTTCCAGATCCAGCAGCAAGGCCCCAACGCGATACACCGTATCTTGGTCTACGCCGTGGTAAAGGACCAGCCAGCCCTTGTCCGTTCGTATCGGAGGCGTCGAGCCACCGATTTTTTTGTACTCCCAGTCGTTGTTTTCGGCTTTTGCCAGCAGCTTGGGCTCATCCCAATGCACCAAATCATCGGAGTAGCTGATCCACATCGCTGCTTTTTCGGTACCGTACTCCTCCCCTACATATTCTTCCGGTCTGCGAAGCAGCACATACTTGCCGTTGATTTTCTCCGGGAACAGAATATTGTCGCGATCATTAATATCTAGCGGCGTCGTATCACAAAGGTATTCCCAGTGAATGAGATCCTTGGAGGTCAATATCCCGGAGCGCGTCAGCCAATGGCCTTCCTCTTCGCCCCAGCCGTCCGGATATTCGGGAATCGAGCGTTCAGGGATGCCGGCTCCCGTCGGGTAATAGTTCATGGCGCACGGACGCAATGCATAGTTCAAATAAAAGGTATCGTCGATTTTGACGATTCGCGGGTCCTGGATGCTGCCGTAAGGAAATCCCAGCTGGTCCGGTGTTACGACGGGCTCGTCCAGCACATGGGTGAAATGCACGCCGTCCGAGCTCTCCAGGAGACCCAAGTAGTTTTTGCAGGGAGTCAGGGATCCCGCCGTCCGTTCAATCATATAAAATTTTCCGTTATCGATAATGACGGCCGGATTGAATACCGTCACCTTTCTCCAGTCGTAGAGTCCAGGCACTACGATCGGATTTTCCGGATGCCGGGTAATTTTCATGGATAAGCCTCCTATGATCGTTATGTAAGTGTTATCAATTTCTTCACTTCATTATAAGAGGCTTGGCCCTTTCATAATATCCTGCAAACTTTCAATATTATCCGAATTATTGTTATCAGTGATGTCCTGGCTGTTAAATAACATAAAAAAGCGGTTCAATATTGAACCGCTTCGATCTTCGGCCATTTGGCCGAAAGGTATATGGAATGATCCTTAGTAGTGCGTTATTCAGTAAAAGCGCCCCATGTGTCTTTTTAATTGCTCTTTTCTACCAGTCTAGTATTAACTATGAACCAGTGTTTTCAAGCTTAAACCTAACGTTTCCGAAGTTGAATCTTGAATTTCTTCAAAAAGAGCCGGATTCTTCGCAAGTGACATGCCGTAAGAAGGAATCATTTCTTTTATTTTCGGCTCCCACTCTTTCATCTGTTGCGGGAAGCATTTCTCTAATACCTCTAGCATAACGTGAACGGCCGTCGAAGCGCCAGGGGAAGCACCGAGCAAGGCAGCGACCGATCCATCCGCAGCACTGACCACTTCCGTACCAAATTGAAGCGTTCCTTTACCGTTAGGAGTATCCTTAATCACTTGTACGCGTTGGCCCGCTACAACGATTTCCCAATCCTCGCTTTTGGCGTTCGGAATAAACTCGCGTAATTCTTCCATGCGCTTTTCATTCGATAACACCACTTGCTGGATCAAGTATCTGGTCAATGCCATCTCTTTTACCCCGGCAGCCAGCATGGTGAAAAGATTATTCGGTTTGACGGAGCTTATCAAATCAAAATTCGACCCCGTTTTTAAGAACTTAGGCGAAAAGCCGGCAAACGGACCAAAGAGCAATGCTTTTTGATTGTCAATATATCTTGTGTCCAAGTGCGGAACGGACATTGGAGGAGCGCCAACCTTGGCTTTTCCGTATACTTTGGCATGATGCTGCGCTACTACTTCCGGGTTCTTACATACCATGAATAGTCCGCTTACAGGGAATCCTCCAATATGCTTTGACTCGGGTATACCGGTTTTTTGCAACAAATGCAGACTTCCGCCCCCGCCGCCGATAAAGATGAACTTGGCCGTATGATAGTCGGTTTTACCGTGCTCGATATCATGCACTTTCACTTTCCACGAACCATCTTGTGTACGTTTAATATCCTTGACGCTATGTCTGTAGTTGATCTCGACGTCTTTGCTTTTCAAGTGCTCAAACAGCATGCGCGTTAAAGCGCCAAAGTTAATGTCCGTCCCGGAGTCAATTTTGGTTGCCGCTAACGGCTCATTTGATGTACGCCCTTCCATAATAAGCGGAATCCATTCCTTCAGCTGATCCGGATCCTCGGAATATTCCATCCCTTGAAAGAGCGGATTGTTTGACAGCGCTTCAAAACGTTTTTTCAAAAAAGCCACGTCTTTTTCGCCTTGCACTAAACTCATATGAGGAATAGGCATGATAAAGTCCTGCGGATTGCGAATCAGATTGCTGCTTACCAGATAAGACCAGAACTGTCTTGAAACCTGAAACTGTTCGTTAATATTGATCGCTTTGCTAATGTCTATAGATCCGTCTGGTTTTTCGGATGTATAGTTAAGCTCGCACAGTGCGGAATGGCCGGTCCCCGCATTATTCCATTCGTTGGAGCTTTCTTCCCCCGCGCTTGCGAGTTTCTCAAACACTTTGATCTCCCATTCAGGCACTAACTCTTTCAGTAGGGCTCCCAATGTCGCGCTCATAACTCCGGCACCAATTAAGATTACATCTGTTTTTTTCTCCATGTTGCTCATTATAAACCTTCCTTATCCCATATATTTGAAAAAAGGGTAGGCGTCCCTGCTAAAATTGTCATTAAAAAGCAAGGCGTCCCCTGAAAACACACCTTTTCTGTGTCAATTATCACCATATTATAGTCTATTATAAATATTGATAGATTAAAATATCTACTATTATCTAATCATTATAAACCATTTAAACTTGTTAACAAAGTGAGAAGATCCTCCACAAAACCTAAACGCCCAATAAACATAGCATTAACTTCGTTTCATACGGGGGATGAAGTCCATTTTTACCGTTACTCGTGTTGTTCTTCACCGGGATTAGACATGTGCTAACCACTTCATCACAAAAAAAGCCGCAAGATTCGCGACTTCTTCTGATGCTGTTCTTGTCCTCCGACACTTTATCATCTAGCTACTTCCCGCTGCCCAGGAGCAGATTCGTCTGGATCTCCAATTGCTTCTCAAGCGAGATGAGATCGCCTGCCGAAAATTGATTGATATCCAATGTGTAGATACGATTGTTTTTGTAAGCCGGAAGTGACTTCCAGATGGCGCTCTCCAAAATTTCCTGGGCACGATCCCCGCCTCCGTCCGCATCGTAGACCGTCACGAACATATAATCTGCGGCCATCTCCGGCAGCGATTCCAGGGAAATGTCCAGACCGGCTCCTCCGTTTACGATCTGCTCCTTCACGGCTTCTGGCGGCTGATAACCAAGGCCCGAATAGAGGTTGCGGGTACCGCGCCCAAAGCTCTCTCCCACAACCCAGAAGTTTTTCGCCCAAATCTCATAGACGCCAACCGTTTCTCCTTCCTTCACGACTCCGTTCAGCTTCGCTTTGGCCTCTGCAAGCTTCTCCTCATAATGACGAATCGCTTCCTCCGCTTCCTCCGATTTCCCGAGGAATTCTCCGAAATCCCGCAGCTCCGCATACAGATCCTTTGCTCCCCAGGGAATAACGATCGTAGGAGCGATTTTGGCGAATTGCTCATAGTTTTTATCCGACGGTCTAATGATGAGATCCGGGTCAAGAGAAACGATTTTCTCAAGCGCCGCCTGATCGTCGCCGATATCCTCGATGCCACCGGTCAGGTCCTGCAAAAAATATTGATTCAGGCTGGCCGTTCCGGCGCCGATTGGTTTAACTCCCAAGGTCAGCAGATGGCCGAGATATTGCGTCGCGACAATGCGCTTCGGATCCTTCGGAATCTCGATCTCCCCCATGACCGTTTCATATTTACGTGTTGCCCCTGTTTGCGGGGCGCCATTGTTTTCGACAATTTCGCTTTGCTGCTGCGTGTCTCCGCAGGCTCCCAGCACAATGACCATACTTCCGATCAGAGACAACATCAATCCTCTAAGCAACCACATCTTTGAACCCTCCATCTTATTGATAATGATTATCATTATTATCATACCGACAAGGATGGAATGCGTCTATTGCGTTCCGTATGCGGTTCTATGGACATTTGTTAGAAGTTTCGTGAGAATGGACAATTGCTGCTCCAAAGCAAGCGGATCATTATATTTAAACAACTCCAGATCGAGAAAAAACACGTTCCCGTTCCGAACGGCAGGCAGACTCCTCCATTCTTTGCCGTTCATGACACGTTCTGCATAAGCTGCACCGCCACCAGCCTCCCAGATGGTTACGAACATATAATCTGCGGCATACGCTGCCAGCATGTCCGGCGTTAGCTCCAAGCCGATTCCGTCACCTAACACGTGTTCTTCAAGCGGCTCCGGTGGCCGAAACGAGAACGTCTGGTATAAAATGCGCAGGCCTCTGCCATACGCGATATTAACTGCCCATAGCCGATCTGCCCAAAACTCGAATACGGCTGCCGTAGCACGTGAACCGATCCTTTCGGCTACTTGAACGGCAGCTTGTTCCTCCTTCGCTCGAAAGCCATCAATCCAGTTCTTCGCTTCAAGTTCGCGATTGAGTGCTCTGCCTAATCGAAGCAGTTCGTCGAAGGTGTCTTCCCGCCCCCAAGGAAGTGAAATGGTTGGAGCAAGCTGGGATAAGGGCTCGTTGTTCGGTTCGGACGTGATGATCAGATCGGGTTGCAATGATGAGATCGCCTGGAGCGACCGTGCGTCTCCTATATCCGCAACATTCCCCAGTTTTCCGCTATAGGGGCGAGCCCGCAGCAGATTGGTCGAAGCTGCCGCGGGCGTAAGTCCAAGCACCAGCAAATGGCCCAGGTATTGCAGGGCCACAATGCGTTTCGGACGCTGGATATAATCGCGCGGAGAGTGACCGAAATGCTGCTTGAACTTCCGGCTTAAATACAAGCCATCTTGATAACCGACTTCCCGCGCGATGCGGTCAAGGTTGCGATCGTCGCCGCTGAGCAATTCCTCTCTGGCTTTCTCAAGGCGGATCCGCGTCAGATACTCAGCAAAACCAGATCCCGTTGCTCTTTTGAACGATACGGAGAAATGTTCCGGAGTAAGTCCTACCCGCTTCGCCATGTGCTTACGCGTAATCGACTCGGCAAAATGCTTCTCCATATAATCCACCGCAAGTCTCATCCGCTCCAGCCAATCCTCTTCCCGCTCCTCATCCTCCGTTGACTGCAGCACCGTACTCAACAGTTGTTTGAATATCGCGTCTATACGAAGGTTTGCAGCAACTCTTCCGCTGACGCCGGGAACTTGCTTGTATTGGTATAGTTCTTGGACCAGAGCAAGAGCTTCCGGAGTAGCGGCAACCGGAAGCTTACCGACGTCCATCAGTGCGGAGATTCGCTTGCCGTAGACGACACGGCTTGTTGTCCGCTCCTCGAACTCCCATACGTCGTATTGTAATTCATAGACCTCGAGCGGAACCGAGGAGATTGGCGTCCGGCGAATGTCCGCCATCGTTCCCGGTGGACAATAACAGATCGATCTCGCTTTCACTCGGTGCCTCACGCCATTCAAATACAAATCACCGGAACCTTTACTTACCATTAACATGGTATGCGTCTTCATGAATCCGCCGGCAGCCTCTTCGGTATGACCAAGCTTCATATAGCGTACTCCCAACAGCGAATAATGTGTTTCTTCCATGCTGACGGCCACCCCTTCAGACTGTAGCTATTGTTTTATCCTATTATAATTAGAATGATAATCATTCTCAATATCAATCCAGCCGCCGAGGCTATGTATGGCTCCATCTTTGAGAAAAATAAAAAAGCGCCATGTCCCTAAGGACGTGGCGCTTTGATTATTAGTGAGGGGCCATTTTGCCAGGCATTTGCTGCTGCATCGGTGCGCTGGCGTAACTATTTTGCATATACTGCATATCTTGCTGAGGCAGCTGCGGCACTTGGTAGTAGCCATGCTTATTTTGATATAGCGAAATCTCATATGCCATTTCAATGCAGTTAGGCAAGGAATCGGCTAGCACGCGGCGCACTACCGGATTCGTAGATTCCATGGCAGCATTGGTTTTCATCGTAGCACCCGATTTCACTGCATTTAACATGCTGAGTGCAATCGTTTCATCGTTGATCTCGGCCGTGGATTGCATCGGTTTTTTCGGTTGGCCTGGTTTCATGCCGTAAATAAAGTCATTACCCTGCTTCATTTTATAGCTCTGCGTAGGCTTTGACGGATCTTGTCCGGATTTAAAACACTCTAACGTGATGTTATATTCATCTGCCATAAATTGTTTCTGGCGCTGCAAGATATCCCGTAGCTCCGGATCCTGTACATGCCCGCTCAGCATGGTATACGTGTTCATGGTGTTGATGGCCCCTGCCAATACTTCGTGGACATCAAACATTTCATGGCCGCCATGGTTCAATTGTTGTGGAATCATACCGGTTTCCATGTTTTGGTGATTTTGTTGTTCGAATTGCATTCTCGTACCTCCTAATATGGTTTGCCTAGATTTCAATCAAGTAATGATTTAACGGGGTGGTAGCTGCAGACGGCTTCTTTTTGCAGTTCAGGTTTATTGTTAATTAAACAAGCCAAAAGTATTCAGGGTATTTTCATTGATGATGTTTTGCCATCTTTTGTCGGATCCATATCGTAAAGAGCAGCATCAACGGCAGCGCTACTTGGAAGATGGGTGTTACATAAGTAACGACGACCTTGATCCCAAGCCATAAATGATGTGGGTAATTAGGGGACAGAAAAGAAAGCATATATAAGCAAACACCTAATAAAACGGTACATATCTTATAGGGTATTCCCGTAAGTTTCTTGAGTCCGACTACAGCTCCCATATAAAATGCCGTCATTTTCGCACCCAACCCTAGAAATAGGACAAGAACGAATAAAACATCGATACGCTCAAAGACATCTGCAATTTCGATGAGCTGCACCACTTGCAGCAGCGGAAGCGTACTACTGGCTGCCAGTGTCGGCCCTAAGACCAAAATATTGACTTGATTGATCATCACTAAACATATCACCGTAATGATATATGTGATCATCACGCCTTTCCGCAGCTTACCCTTCTTTTTAACCAAAGGAAAAAACACAAGGAACAGGAGCGTTTGTCCGAACGGAAATGACACCAGCTCCGGTATGGCCGCAAAGAGTACTGGTTTGAAACCATGCTCTAGAACCGGCAGCATCATCTCCGTTTTAATAAGTCCTGTCGAAATCAGCAGAGAATATATAATGATATAACTCAAAACAACGATGGGCAGCAGGCCAGCGTTGACCAAAAAGACAACACGCGGACCATACATCACCGTACTTGCTATAACGATAATGGCGACCAGCATGATAAATGCAAGCGGCGTTCGGTTTAACAACGTCAACACCGTAAGTTCGCCTAAATCCCTTAGATTACGGGAGGCTTCATAAGTAAAATAAGCGGCAAAGGCAAAGCTTGCTACATAACCGATAAATTTACCGAAATATCGTTTACACAAATCATACAAATCGAGTTCGGGATCTGTCCGATGGATCATCAGATACATACTGAGCAGGAGCAGTCCAACGCAGGCGGCTAGGGCCATAGCTAACCAAGCATCCCTCTTGGCTTCAGCTCCCAAGAAAAACAAGGTTGTGCTTCCAACCTCAAAAAGAGCCAGATAACACACTAATTCGGTAACTCGAATGGACTGTTTCATAAGCAGCTGTCCCTTTCTGTGCCCTTACCATCGAAAGTGCTAAGGCTTACTAAGAGCTCCCGTCTATCGAAAAGACGACAGTGACATGCCGGTTTGGCTGATCGTTGCATCTACCTCTAGCACTAGTTGGATGGATTGCATCTCCTCTTCTTCCCAACGGTCCTTCACCTTCTGCCAATCCTTCGGATATCTGCGATGGATCTTATCAGCAAAATGCGGCAAATCGACTTTAAGTCTTTTGGCGGCTTCCCATCCCTGTTCCATGTAATCCCTGATGACTTTCTCGATTTCCTTCTGTGCCGCATGCAGTGTAGGTAAGCTGGATAAGTTGCTGCGACAATGAGACTCCGATATTGTACCTTTGACTTTAACGGAAACCCGCATCTGATAACCGTTAGCCGTTCTGTGAGGTGTCACTTTGGTTTTTGCAGACGCCGATTGAAATGATATTTGTTCTCTTTCTGTATTGGATTCTGGACAAGGAATGGATAACGTACTAATGCTCACTTTATCGGTTAACCAGGATATTCCGAAGCTTTCATTCCGTGTTAACGTTCCGATCCTCCGGTCTTTTTCAAATACGGATAATCCCGTAATTCTGAGCTTCCCGCGGGTTGAGGTTTTATGTAGTTGATCAACGGACTCCACTTTAGCCTCCGGCCCACCCACTAATTCAATCTGGGGAACACCGGCTGCTTGCGACTCCGAATCCAAACTAAAAGCTAGCTGATACATTTTAGTGGATGGGTAATTCCCGTTAAATTCATCCGTTTTCTCCAAAATATTGGCGATGGCTGCGCCTGGTAAGCGTTCTGTCGGTACAAGTTGCTTTATCAGCTCGCTAGCCTGCCCATTCGTTACCAGCACATTAACCGTCTCACGCATATAGGTGTTTCTCCAATAGAAATCAATGATTTCGCTGATCCCCCTTTCCGCTGTCTGCTGACCAAGCACAAGGATATCCGTATGCGGAAAATATAGACGCCTGGCTGATTCCGTATAACTGACATCAATCGCTTCCCGAAGCGTTGGACCTGTTGAGGAAAATACATGGATCGGAGAGTTCGAACCGCCAGCTTTGCCAGCACCACCAGCACCGGATGAAATCGCAGACGGGTTAATTAACTGATAAGAAACGATCCACTCATCCCCTGACCGGTCTATGCCGATGGCTGAGATGAGACCGATCTCGTTTAACTCGGTTTGATTCCAGCAGCCAGTCATTGAAAATGTCATGACCAGTAAAAGTGTTAAATGAGCGAAAGTGCGCATATTTCACCTCTTGTTACTTGAAGTCACTTAATCCGATCCTCTGTTGTAGCCTTAAAACGTTGTTTCTCTTTCTGTCTAACAAGGTTTCGTTGACTGATCTCCTTAGGTCTGGTCTTAAGCAATGGCCATGGCAGACGGACAATCAGATCCTTCATTTCAGAGAAGCGGAACGGTGTAAAAGGCGATAGATACGGAACGCCGAACGAAGTCAGGGAAACCAAATGAACATAAATAGGCACGATGCCTGCCAATATACCGAACAATCCAAGCGTCCCTGCCAGCAGCATCAAGGCAAAACGAATTAAGCGAATAGCTGCAGCCATGCTAAAGGCTGGGATCGCGAAATTCGCAATAGCTGTAAAGGAAACTACGATCACCATCGCACCGGACACAAGTCCCGCCTGTACTGCAGCCTGTCCCAAAACGAGCGCCCCCACAATCGATATGGCCGGTCCGATGACCCTTGGCATCCGAACCCCCGCTTCGCGAATGATCTCAAACGTTAATTCCATCATGAAGGCTTCAATCAGCGCCGGAAGCGGAGTGCCTTCCCTTTGTGCTGCCAAACTAATCAGAAGTGGAGTCGGAATCATTTCCTGATTAAACGTCGAGAAGGCAATATACAGGGAGGGGAGCAGCAAGGATACCACAAATGAAACAAAACGAATGGCCCGCAAAAATGTGCTCAAATCATATCGTTGATAGTAGTCTTCACTGGAATGGAGGAACTTAAAAAAAGTAACAGGGGCTATCAGTACAAAAGGTGAACCATCAATCAAAATAGCAACTTGACCTTCCAGCAAGCTTCCAGCCACTGCATCAGGTCGTTCTGTGTTAATCATCGTTGGAAAAGGTGTCACTGAAGCGTCTTGAATAAATTCTTCGATATATCCGCTTTCCAGAATGCTATCCGTTTCAATGGAATGTAGCCGTGACATAATCTCCGATACCACATTCGGATCCGCAATACCATCAATATAAGCTGTCGTCACTTTGGTATTGGTATATTTGCCGATCACCATGGTTTGAACCCGTAAATCCGGCGTTCGAAGCCTTCTTCGGATGAGCGATAGATTGGTCGAAATATCTTCGGTAAACCCATCCTTAGGACCTCGGATCACCGTCTGGGAACTCGGCTCAACAATCGATCGCTTTTCCAGACCCGCGATCGAAGCTGAGTAAGCGACTTGCGAACCATCGATTAGAATAACGGCTTTACCTTCTAACACGGCAGGAATTAAGGCATTAACGGTTTGTAACTGACTGACTTGTCCTGCTGGCAATACTTTTTTCAGTAACGAATCCATACCTGTGGTTTCAGTGACATCCACTGTAGCGGTCAACCATGCATCCATGATGCTGTTAAGCTGATCCGGATCAACGAGTCCCTCTATATAGCACAGCGCAATTTCCGGTATACCGTCACGGCCCGGCACCTTTCTGACCATAAAATCAGAACTATTCCCCATTCTCTGACTCATGATTTGCATGGTGTCTTGAAGAGAAGGGGGTATCTGATGTGGTGAAGCTGTTGTTTTTTTTGTTCTGTTCTTTGGGCTGCTTCGTTTCAGCGCTTTTATCAGTAATCGACTTAACATTGTCAGTCACTCCCCATTGATCCTATAGCTATTATGGGGACTTACAATTTAATTATTCCAATAATGGTTAATCTGCTCAATGCATCACCCAGATACATACTCCGTACGACACATGAACATTTTAACCATAGAGGAGGCATGTGCTATGGATTCACCTGGGTGTGCAGAACCGAACGATTCCACATCGTCGGATCAAAAGAGCAATAAAGGCAGCTTAAAGTGGTGGCAGCTTTCACTGCTTGGCATCGGTTGTACGATTGGTACGGGGTATTTCCTAGGTTCCGGCATAGGTATTAAACTGACGGGACCTTCCATGGTTTTATCATTCCTTATCGCTGCCATAGGAACCTATATCGTCTTTCATTTTTTGGCCAAAATGACGACGGCGGATCCTCAAGAGGGATCCTTTTGTTATTATGCGGGAAAAGCGTTTGGGCGGTGGGCACGTTTCGGAAGCGCATGGAATTACTGGAGCACGAAAATTCTAATCATGGGCAGTCAGCTGACGGCTCTGTCCATCCTGACCAAGTTCTGGTTCCCTGATATTCCGCTATGGATATTTGCAGCCATCTATGCCGTATTATCGATTGCCGTCGTTCTGCTTGGTACAAAAGGCTTCGATAAGGTGGAAAATGTATTGGCCGTCATCAAAACCGCGGCGATTCTCATGTTCATCCTTCTTTCTACTGCTGCGCTTATGGGCTGGATTCGCGGGGGGAGCGATGGCAGACCGGGTTTTCCCGACTCGATTGGACAAGTGTTCCCCGGCGGATTTCCCGCATTCTGGTCCTCGCTCTTATATGCTTTCTATGCCTATGGGGGTGTCGAAACTATCGGTTTGATGTCCATGCAGCTCAAAAACAAGAAGGATGCTCCCAAGTCGGGAAAAGTCATGCTCATTGGACTGACCGTGATTTACATGATATCCATCGGGCTTGCTGTCTTCATTGTTTCCTACAAACTCTTGAGCGAGAAAGAAAGCCCATTCGTAACAGCTCTATCCAGCTATCCGCTGACTTTCTTTCCCCATGTATTCAATGGAGCGATCATTATGGCCGGATTCTCGACGATGAGCGCCTCCTTGTTTGCCGTGGTGAATTTGCTTGTGACGATGGCCAAGGACGGCGATGCACCGATTATCTTTACGAAGAAACTGGAAAAGTTCCGGAAGCTGCCACTCCCTTCTCTGGTGCTTGCTGCGGTCGGACTGTCCGCTTCAATCGTCACGGCACTCCTATTGCCCGGAAAAATATACGAATATATAACAACCGCGGCCGGCATCCTGCAGATGTATAATTGGTCGTTCATTATCATTTCGGCTTACAAAATTCTAAAAGTCAGAATGTGGGATATAATTCTGGGTGGAATCGGCATCATTCTCCTGCTGGGTGCCGTAACCGGAACCATCATGGAGAAGAGCATTCGGCCCGGTTTTTTCGTCAGTTTAATCTTGGCTGCGCTAGTGGCTATCGTGACGCTGATCATGGTTAAGATATGGAATAAGATGCAGACCAACACCATCAGCAATAAATAAAGAAAGGATATCTTCTTAGGAAGATACCCTTTCTTTATTGCTACTTATAGGAGCGGGATGTTCCCCTCTTCGCATTCTTTTAGTGTTTTCTCATTCCATACGGAAACCTGCACTTCGCCGATGTGGGCTTTTCTCAGAAGGAACATGCACAGCCTCGATTGTCCGATACCTCCCCCGATGGTTGGCGGCAGCACTCCTCTTACGATGGCTTGGTGAAAGTCAAGACGCAAACGTTCCATATTGCTGCTTGCTTGGAGTTGTTGACACAGCGATCGAGCATCAACCCGGATTCCCATGGATGATATTTCCACCGCGCAATTCAATACCGGATACCACAAAACAATATCGCCGTTTAAGGTCCAGTCATCATAATCCGGCGAGCGGCCGTCATGCACCTGGCCGGACTTCATCCTTCCGCCAATTTGCATAATAAATACGGCACCATGCATCCTGGCAATTTCATTCTCCCTTTCCTTCGGCGTTAAACCAGGAAAACGATCTTCCAGCTCCTGCGTCGTAATGAATAGAATTCGCTCCGGGAGGATCGGCTCCAGGCAGGGATGGAGTTCATAGAGGTGCTTTTCCGTGGACCTGATCACATCATATATCCTTACAACTTCGTGTTCTAAGGTGCCGAGGGTACGCATGTCGTCGCATATCACTTTTTCCCAATCCCATTGATCGACGTAGATCGAATGCAGATTATCCATGTTTTCATCCCGTCTGACCGCTTTCATATCGGTGTATAAACCTTCTCCGCTCTTAAAGCCGTATTGGGCAAGGGCCGACCGTTTCCACTTCGCAAGGGATTGCACAATTTCGACTCTGCCTTCCTTCATATCCATCACATCAAAAGATACGGTCCGTTCCGTACCGTTCAAATTGTCGTTAATGCCTGTGCCTTCCTTTACCATAACGGGTGAGGAGACTTCGATTAAGCGGAGTGCCTTCTCAAGCCCGGTCTTAAAATACGATTTGGTTTTTTGTATGGCGACGGCCGTTTCCAACCTGTTTAGCCTGGATTGGTAACGCTCAGGAATCACGATAGATCTCAGCAAGTAGACTTCTCCCCTTCACAACATATTGAAATGTAAACTTCTGCCTATTTGACTGAGAACAGTTTATGTTTACCTTCCAATACTGTCGCTTTGTCCAATGTATATTGAACATAATTGGGCAGATAACCACTCGGTTATCCTGTTACAGCAAGAATGCCCTGAATACCAAAGTACACGCCGAAACCGATCAGTGATATACCCGATATGACCGATATGACAGTCAGCATATTCTCATTCAGGAAGCGACGAAGTCCCGTCGTTAAACCGGCAACGCATAGATCCCATAGGGTCAAGCCCAAAAAGATCATGCTGCTATACAACAGCAAATGGCTCGTCCCGAACGTGGAGGCGGTCTTCGCCAGGATGGAGCCATAGATCCCCAGCCAAAACAAAATCGATAACGGACTCGTAATGGACATGAAAAATCCGAGCAAAAAACAGCTGAACAACGAATCCTTTTTTCTCGCTGCCGAACTGATTTTCAATTTATTCACTTTCATAATGCTTTCAACCCCGCTGTAAATCAGAACGAATCCGCCAAAGAGCCACAAAAAGATCTGAACGATCGGAATATTGAGAAATTGAACGAGACCTAAATAAATGAACAACATAAAAGCTGCATCTGCCAGCATGGATCCGGCTCCGACTACCCAGGCATGCCAAAAGCCGTTCTTGATGCCTTTATCAAGCCTGGCCGAGTTCACGGGCCCGATGGGAGCGGCCAAAGTTAATCCCAGAATAATGTAGCTGATCAATAAATTCACATTCAATCGCATTCACTCCCGCCCACAAATCCAAAGCTTGTACATTTTATGTGAAAAAAGCGGTTGGTTATGACTTCTAATTTCCCTCAACCCATAAAAAAAACCGCCTATGGCGGGTATTACCCCCAAGGGAATTCATATCGCCAATTCAGAAAAATTAAACAACCGTTCCCCGGTGAAATCCCGAGAAACGGTTGCTGCTTAAAGCTGTCTTTTTAGTTCAGTCTACTTTTTAACAGGGTATGACTACATGAATTGGCTTTTTAATACGATCAGTAGTCCGTTCATTATTTGTTGATCCGTTGGCCTGCATATGCTTGCACATTTAGCGGAGCTGTCAGGTATTTTGGAGCTTTGGCTACAAACCCCTGAAAATGGCTACTTGCATTGTGGAGCCCCAGAGCTTCCTGGTCTTTCCACTGTTCAACCATGAGATACGTATGATCCTGCTCCGTATCTTTGAGCAGCTTATAAGATTCGTTTCCTTGTTCTGCAAGGGAAGCCTCAATAAGTTCTGTTACGGATTCCAGAAATTCTGCCTCTAGTTCACTGTTTACTTTCATTTCTGCATGAATAATAATCATCGCTATGACCTCACTTCCACTCTGCAATGCGATCAATAGGAAGACGAGTCGTCAAACGCGCTTCTTTGGCAGCTTTACCTACAGAGATGAGCATTACCGGCACGTAACGTTCTTTCTCCATACCAAATGCTTCTGCAATTCGGGATTTGTCGTATCCACCAATTGGGTTGGTGTCATATCCACGGGCACGAGCAGCAAGCATAAGCTGCATGGAAACCAAGCCGCTATCGATCAGGATCATTTCACGGAAAGCCTGTGCCGGAATACGTCCGAACAGATCGGTATAGTTTGCCATCATCTGATCTTTAATCTCTTGTGGCAGATAACCGCGTTCCACAGCAGTACCCATAATTTCATCTGCATTGTCGAATGCGTTCATATCCCCAAATACAGCAATGACTGCGGAAGAAGTTGAAACTTGTGTTTTGTTGCCTGGTGCAAGCTCTTCAAGCGTTGCTTTTCCTTCTGGGCTATCAACGACAAGAAATCTCCAAGGCTGAAGATTAACGGATGACGGTGCCAAAGTCGCTTCTTCCAAAATTTCAGTCATTTCCTCACGGCTGATTTTGACCGATGGGTCGTATACCCGCACAGAGCGACGGGATGTAATAATTTCTTTATAATTATTGTTAAGGGAAGTTACAGTCATGATATTCTCTCCTTTAATCTCTATAAGTTAATTGGTCTTACCTGGTTCTTTCATCTGTTGAATCTGGCTGTTCAGCTTCTGGAGAGCTTGAACTAACACAAGTCGTTCGGATTCAGTGAGATCTGCCTGCAGCTTCTCCATAAATTGATCTTTCTCCGCCTTAAACGCTGCTACTTTACTTTTGCCCGCTTCGGTTAGTTGAACTAACGTTATCCGGTTGTCATTCTCACATCTGGTGCGCAGAAGTATGCCTTCCGCTTCCAACTGCTGAACATGACGGGTCACCGCAGCTGGATCAATAGACACTGCCTTCTGCAGATCCGACTGGCTAATTTCGCCACCCGTTAGTTTGCAGAGGAGTTCCAGCCGATTAGGACTAACTCCAGCACATCGTTCAAACCGAGTCGCAATATGCTTATTCAGATGCATTAGCAAGTACAGCAGGTCTTCTGTATGACATGTAGAAATGTTAGAGACCTCCTTCAATTCATTGATCCATCAATGTTTGATGGGTCAATGATATACCTTTGATTTCTGAAAATCAAGTCTTTGCATAAAAAAACCGAATGATTTCCGTGAATGGAAACGATCCGGTCTATTAATAAGGTGCGATTATGCCGCTATTCGATTTGCATGAACATTCATGCAAATTGCGTTTAATCAAACGTCACATTCCTTTGAAACTCGTTGCATTGAAAATGGCCCGCTTCGGCGTTCATGATAGGCTCACCGTTGATACGCAAATTCCGGAAATGAACGCCTGTCACCCTTCGATTCGCGTCGTATCCGGCAATCGCTCGCTCCCTTGTGTCGACCATACCGATCTGGTATTTCTCGCGTTAAGCCTCCTATCGCATGCACATGTCGCGATCCTTATGCGCTTGTCTGATTTAGCCATAATCTGCACTGCGTTCATCGGGAAGCAGCTTCTTTTAAACAAAAATCCCTACCTCTAATATAAAATCGACCGTTTCTCCTTAACGGGAAACGGTCGACTCCCAAAATGCTCTTCGGTATAGCCGCAAATACTTATGCCGAAGGATCGGTCCTCGCTTCGTCTTCACTCACAACGATATCACATAAGGTTCGCAGCCCTGTCGTATAACCTAATCGCCCTTGCGTATGATCCCAATAGTAGTAATCCCCGTGCATCCATATCAAATCATACGCTTCGCCCAGGGCTGCATTGCGAACGACAAAAGGTCGAACGTTGTTTTGGCTCGAGTTTTCGGTGACTTGATTTATTGTAGCGATCGTCCCGTCATCCGCGATGACGCAATGATGAATTTCGAAGACCTCACCGTGTTTACCCTGTACAGGGAATGACATATACACGGTGGAAGGGTCGTTATGATCCAATGTCATGCCTCCGGAATAGCAATGTTCTCTTTGATCATTTTGGTGGAACCAACGTCCGCCATCCGCTAAGGGAGTAATTCGCCACTCGGTGCCTGACCACTTGGCGTAACAATAGTGGTGGCGATTCTTCTCCTCATGGATCCTAACAAACAAAATCACCGGGTATCCCTCTTTATCCACGGCAATATCCCAGTTCCAGTTGCGTATGCCCGGCTGGCGATCCACCAAATGGGCCGGATCCGTTTCTTTGTTATCCAGCTTTAGAGGCCCACGGTTCAGATCTGCGAGCTGATGTCCATCAGCGCCGTGCAGCCTCAGGGTATTCACGTCCAAATACGAATAGTATAACGAATTCGGAATCATATTGTCCGGATGCGTATAGGTATACGTCATCATAATTTTGTCTTTTCCGTTCGTTTCGTACTTGGCATACGGCCTTTTTCCGGTTTCTTGTTCATGGCTCCTGGAATCCACGATCTGCTTCGGCTCCATGTCGCATGAGACGTCGCCATCTGGATCCGGCAGCGTGTACCTAGCGACAGTCGGGTGCCAATTCATGCCCCGCCACAGCAGATAGAAATAACCGGGCTGATCCGTCATCACGAAGGGAGAAGGATAGGTGGTATTCCCATATCCCGTGGTATCGATGATTTTTTCGGGCCCTAACGTCTCAAGATCGTCAGGACGGGTGGTTACGCGATAATAGAAATACGGGGTTGTCGAGTGCTCGGAATAAAAAATCATCACCCGGCCGTCAGGCAGTGCCAAAAACGTTGGATTGTTATGGTCATCCTGCTGAAAACCCGTTCGCACCTGTACCTGCTTGCGTTCTTGGGTTATATGATCATATTGAACCGCCTGGATGTTACCCGCAACATCGATATATCCGATATACGTCTTGACGCTGCCTGTCGCGGCATTGACATATCGCATCGCCCTCGGATCGGCAAACCAGCACCAGGCACCGTCATCGGTAAGGGTTGAAGGGATGCGTTCAATGCGTTCAGCATTAAGGTTACTATTGGAATTCGTCATCTGAGAGACCTCCTCGCTTCCTTGTCGGATCACTTGATTGTTTCATGATGATCCACTATCATTTCATCCCAGCCAATGCATCCAGCTGATTCTGCAGCTCCTCCATGAAGCTCGGAAATCCAGCTTCGTTCATCCGCCGCCTCGCAAGCGCCAAATCCGCTTCGATGTCTTCGGACATGCCGACGGACAGCGGTACGATGTAATGCGATCTGACTGCCTCCATGGCTGCAAGCTCCTCCGTTATCGCCCCCGTATCGAAACGGAATGCCGCCAGCGGGCTCTCACCATTCGCATCGGCCCGTTTCGCGCCTTCCGAATGCAAATGCTCGACGATGGCCTGCCATTCTCCCGGATATATTGAGACCACCGCCATCGATCCAGCTTTGTTTAACTCCATGGATTTGCCGATGTTAGAGGACCCTGGTTCCGCTATTTCTTTGTTTTACCTATTTCACAGTAATATGCGGACAAGAGATCCGCTATTGCAGGATTTAGCGTGGAATCATTCGCGATTATGGTGCAATAACGGATCCTGTGTCCGCAAGATCACCATAACGAGCTCATTTCGGCGAAATAGCGAACCCTCTGTCCTCATGTTTACAATATGGGGCAATTCAAGCACGAAGCGGAGCTTCTGCCTTCATGATCCCAATATGAGGCAAATTCCAGCACGAAGCGAACCCTCTGTTCTCATGTTTACAATATGAGGCAATTCAAGCACGAAGCGAATCCTCTGTCCTTATGTTTACAATATGAGGCAATTCAAGCACGAAGCGAATCCTCTGTCCTCATGTTTTCAATATGAGGCAAATTCCAGCATGAAGCGTATCCTCTGTCCTCATGTTTTCAATATGAGGAAATAATGCCACTCATCTCGGAATTGGTCTGCAATATTCGGGTATAATCAATAATCCGCTCAAATGACGATAGCTGTTCCCACACCTGCATAGCTTCGGCACTTTTGAGAAAACCTCGTTGATCTGCTCGTTAATCATGATCATCAACGAAATATCTTCAAGATGGGTGAACTTGGCCGACCGCAACGACTGCCTGAAGAATTTCTTGTATGCCCAGCCGCCTCCATTCGATCGCCTCAACGAGGCCCTCCCTTGTGTAAACGTCGTCGTCGGCAATCAGCACTTTCACCGAATGGCTCCCTCCCCTCCCCTGTATTCATAAGTTCCGCAGATTCGTAAAGACAACGCTTTCAACTTATCGGATGGCTCTATGCTTCCATGCCTTCTTGTCCGTATTTTATATCATCGCCTCTCTCTTTAGCTACTATATAAACGGCACCGATTCCATCTTTTTTGCCAAGACCAGTAGGATTAAGATAAAAAAAGCTGCCATTCAGCAGCTAATCTTTGACTTATTTAATGTAGGCAGCCTGTTGATATTAAAAAAATCGGCTGAAATGAAATGGATGACTTGCCGCTCTAAGCTGCCAGCCATACTCATGTCTATGTTTTTACAACGCATGCTACGCTAGTGGACACGATTACTTCCGACGAGCGGCCTCCGCCAACTCGGAGAGCCACTGTGCCCTCTCCCCTTCGGCTTTGGCGGCTATCTTCTTCAGCTTGTCGGTTCCGCCCCAGATCAAATATACGATATGCTCCACCCGGTAATACGGGAGGTCGCGAACTTGATCGAGCAGCAGCCTGACGTTTAGACCGTGTTCCATGTCCGATTGGACCTTCAGTTTCATCGAATCGGTGCAGTGCAGCATGCACTTTACCAAGGTTGGAACGGTTTCCACGCTAACACCATGCCGCTCAGTAAAAGATACCGTGAAGTGGTTTTGAACGGATTGATGTTCGTCATCGACTTTGCCCATGTATTCTTCGACCAACGGGAAATACGTTTGATCCTTCAATCCGAGGCCAAAGACAGCGTAACTTCCCGGCATGCAATTGTTTTCCCCTTCCGTATCCGCATACCATTCAAACGGCTCCATCGCTGCTTTGGCATACTCCTCCAAGTAAGGATACAAATCCGGGTATTCCACGGCGTTGGCGAAGAACCGATGCGTTCCCGACTTGGCCAATCCTTTGATCGGCAGCCACTGTTTGACCGAGGATTTCAGTTTGATTTGATAGCTTTTCGGGAATCCCAGGTTAAAGAGGCGTGTCAAAAACCGGAGCGCGCGAGCGTAACTCTCCCCTGTTTCCTGTTTAATGGCTATGGAGACCTCGGCAAACACATCGTTTGCCGTACATTCCACCATCTCATCACGCAAGGAGATGTCTTCCTTCACGAAAGTCCCGCTTCCTTCCTTGGCCAATCGTTTGGCCCGTACGCTCCCCAGTTCCTTGGCACAATCCAACATGGCCAATCCTGTGCTTCTGCTATAGGAGGGCTCGTATTTCAGAATTAGGATGGCGGCATAGATCAGCAGTTCGATTGGACCCTGCTCGGTATTTTCCAAATGAATGTCGATTTTTTTCTTGTATTCCAGTTGCCATTGCGTCCCGATATTATCGAAATAACGCGGAAGCCAACGCTGCTCGGCCCAATTCCGCAAAGCCGTGATTAGAAAAGAACGATGCTCTGCGAGATGTTGGTTCCCTTTGTTCAATTGCTGAACCCGCTCAAAAACGGCAATGATCCATGCGGGATCCGCGTCAGGAAACAGTCCCTCGTCCAGGATGTGCCTAGACAGGAAAAACGTCTCCAACGGTTTCGTCGGATAGGTTCCCGCTTCTAGCTTATTGGCAATATAGATTGAGATTCGTTCCTGTAATTGCTTCTTCTTTGTCTCATCTACGTATGTAAGAATACAAAGGTTCAGGTCGCCTTCCCGTACTCGAAACTTGCCGTTAAACGTAAACTGATAATCGATGAACGAGCTCGGAACCTCGTCCAATTTATCCTGCATATAAGAGGATAGCTCAGGAACAATGTGCTCTCGCACATGTTCTTCAGTCAACGGCTCACCAGGCATGCCCTTGTCTACCGGCATCGATAAGTCCAGCTCATGATCCGTCATGCTCACCCTGCCCTTGTCATATTCAAGCAGCGCATAGTCGTGAATCCCGATCTGCAGCGGAGTACGCTTCACGATTTTGTCCGCGTTTTTATCGCTGATATAGTCCATCCATTTGTCGATCTCCTGTTTCATTTCGTTCAAAAGTGTATCCAGTGTCTGATCCATGTTCCACTATACTCCTTTATATCATTCCGTATTGTCCCTCATCCACCCTTACACTTTCCATGATCATGACTTAAACCTCTATTCGCCGCCCCTTCATGGATTTGACCCCATACAAATCTTGGAATCTATTGCTTCATCTATGATACTATAAAACCGTCTCAATTAAAGATCATTTCTAAGAGCATACATGCGATTCTGGAATAAGGAGGTTGTTCATTGAGCGCAAAAACAATGGATCGAAAGATGGGATAAGGAACAAACCGCCGAAGTGAATCAGGCTTTGGCTGCCGTTACAGTCAAACAAAATAAGCATAAAAAAGAACGGAGTTTCCCTTCCTCTCCCTTTGGCGTGACAGATGCAGGGCAAGAGGATTTCAGCAGAGTCACCTTGAGTGAAATTATCCAGTAGTTGCATTAGATGCAAAAGCCGCCATTTCTCGGCTTCTTTACTATCGCTGAAACATCCTCGTGCTTGATGCTACGTTGATCCATGATCTGGTCGAAACCGTACTTACCCATCAGGTTAAGCTGATGACCAGCCTATCAATCCACGCCAATTCGCCTTGAACCTGGGAGATCGAATACCGCAGAACCTCGTCCCGGAACAACGCATCTCCGCCTTCATCCAGTCTTCTCTCGATATCTGACAGCAGTTCTACCAAGTCCTTCTTCCTCCTATGTAAAATCCGAATCCGGTCCTCCTTAGAAATACGATCGAACAGGGACACTCTTACCATGAATTCGATTTGATGTTTTGCATCTTTTTCGGTGAATTCGTTAATGAGGTTTGCGATTTTTTCCCTCCCTGCTTCTGTAATTTCATAAACATACTGATTCGGTCTGCCTTCCTGCTCATTTCGATGTTTCCGAACAAATCCCTCATCCGTAAATTTTCGCAATGTTGGGTATAACATGTTGTGATTGACGTCCATCAAATAACCGAGATCTTTCTGGATTTCTTTTTTTATTTCATACCCGTGTTTCGGGGATTTTTCGATTTGGATCAAAATAAGAAGTTCAAGATACATGATCGTTCAGGCCTTTCGTCAACAGATTTGGCAATATTGCTGAAATGCAGCACACCTCTAGCGTATATGTTCTACTAAAATCCGACAAGGAAGAATATAAACGGAACTTTGGACATGGGCCATTGGAAACTATGACCATTTACGATGTTATGTTAAATTAACATATGTTATATTAAACTAGCATTGGAGGGAATGTAATGAATCATGATATCATCTCCTTAGAGGAAATCACGCAATTCCATTCACCGACCGAAGAATTCAATCCTTATGATTGGTACAAGCACAAATTACAGCATGAGCCCATCGTTTATAACCAGGCGACCAATACATGGAACGTCTTCCGCTACGATGATGTAAAGAGGGTTCTAAAGGACCATGAATATTTCTCTAGTGCAAGAACCCGAACAACGATTAGCGTCGGCGCCGACAATGCTGAAGGCCAGAAGATGAGTAAAATCAACCTTCAATCCGATCCGCCGGAGCACCAAAAAAGCAGAGCATTGATTTCTGCAGCTTTTACCCCTCGCAGTTTAAAACTCTGGGAGCCGCGCATTCAAGAGATAGCGGAGCAGCTTCTGAACGAAATGGGAGACGCCGATGTCATTGATATCGTTCAAAATTACGCGAGTGCGCTGCCGACCATCGTCATAGCGGATCTGCTCGGCGTCCCTTCGGAAGACCGCTTGTTGTTTAAGGAATGGGTCAACCATTTATTCCTCCCCTTGCCTAAAAACCATTCGGAAGATGTACAGGAACTGAAACGTCAAGCAGCCAAGGAATATTACAATTATCTCTACCCTCATATCGTCCAAAAAAGAGCAAATCTATCTGACGATATCATCTCCGACCTCATTCAAGCCGAGGTGGATGGGGATCGATTATCGGATGACGAGATCGTCAGAACGACGATGTTCATACTCGGTGCGGGTATTGAAACGACGACCCATCTGCTTGCCAACACGTTCTATTCCTTCTTATATGACAACAACCAAATTTATGGAGAAATTCGAGCCGACCGCGAGCTTCTTCCTAATGCCGTAGAGGAAATGCTCCGATATCGGTTTAACATTGCCAAAATGGACCGGACCGTAAAACAGGATAACGATATACTCGGCGTGGATTTAAAGCAGGGCGATGTCGTCGTCGCATGGATGAGCGCTGCCAATATGGATGAAGAGGTATTCGAGGATCCCTTCACCTTGAATATCCACCGCGCCAATAATAAAAAGCATTTAACTTTTGGTAACGGTGCACACTTCTGCCTGGGAGCTCCGCTAGCACGACTTGAGGCAAACATTGCGATAAGCAGATTTATGGATTACTTCCCGCGTATTGAGCCCATTGCCGATTTTAAACTGGAGGATAACCTGAGTCCGTCTGCGGCAGGACAAATGTTGACGCAGCTTCCAATCCGTGTTCATCGGTAATGCTGACCTATGTCCATTCATGATGTACGATCAAAAAAAGCCCTGCACAGCAAGGGCTCATGGTATCAAGAGACCCTGTCTATTTCTAAAGGCACAGGGTCTCTCACTTTTTATGCACTCATTCTTTCACTTTGTTCCTCTTAGGTTCATACCAATAACCCGGACGCCCGTTGATTAAACGCATGAGCGCTTCAAGAAAGAAATAATCCCCCCATATAACAAAATCGTCCGGCGCGATCCCTCCCCTGACAAAATACGAACCATGCCGCAAAAAACCTTCTTCATCCGGATTACCGTCCGTAAAATAACCGTTAACCATCGAGACCATCGAACGCCGAACGGCATTTATGAAAAATTCTCTGCGGGGATCATCGCCTGGGAGCTGATCCGCGATTTCCAGCATCCCGCATGCCGCAATGGCAGAGGCAGAGCTGTCCCTCGGCGTTAGCGCCGATGCCGGGACGTCGAAATCCCAATAGGCGACCTGATCATCCGGAAGGTGGTCGATGTAGTAACACGCCATTCGAATGGCCGTGTCCAAATATTGCGGATCTTTGAAATAACGGCAGGCTAATGCAAATCCGTAAATTCCCCAGGCCTGACCCCGAGACCATGTGGAACCGTCCTGAAATCCTTGAAACGTTCCGCCTCGCACGGAATCGCCTGATTCCGGGTCAAAATAAAAAGTATGATAGGAAGAGCCGTCTCCGCGCACCAGGAATTTCAAGCTTTTGTCAGCGTGAATGCGTGCGACATCGGCATATGCAGCATTTCCAGTCTGTTCGGTGGCCCAGCATAACAAGGGCAGATTCATCAGGCAGTCGATGATGATCCTTCCGCCGTTTTGAGGATCATGTTCAGGACCCCATGCCTGGATAAGCTGAAGCGAGGGCCTCCATCGTCTCATGAGCGCATCTGCGGCTTGCAGTGCCGTGTTCTTGGCAGCCTCGTCTCGTTCCACGAACCATTCCGCCAAAGCGGATAATGAATACAAAAAGCCGATATCATGATGCTCCAGCTTTTGGTTTTGCGTTAATCTCTCTTGAAACGAACGCACGGATCGGATAGCTGCCTCACGAAAGCAGGGATCCTTGCCGTACTCGTAACTTAGCCACAGAATGCCAGGCCAAAATCCCTCCGTCCAATCCGTATGATTCACCAGCTGATACTTGCCGTCCCCGTTTCCGACATGCGGAAACCGATGTTCAAACCGGGCGATATTCGCTTTGGTTGTGTGTAAGGTTCGTTCGATGACAGCGTTCCAGTCCATAATGCCCTCCCATATCCATTTTGTTTCATCTGTTCTGGCTCCATCCCGATACCGATACCGTCTATAGTTCGACTATTTCGGTTCGACTTCATCCAGGGTCATGCGGTATTCCAGATCCTTCATGTACGTCCCGTCCGCGTGCAGAAAGGTCATGCCGAAGGCAATATCCCCGCCGGTTCCGCAGACGATCGCGATCAGCCGGTTAAGTCCGCCCTTCAAGACAAGCTCGCGCTCCGGTTCACGCACATGCTCACCGTTCAGGTAAATGGCATACGGCACATTGGCATGAACTCGCAAACGTCCCGTGCGGACTGGCTTAGCACCTCCAGGTACCTGCACAAAACAGCTCATAAACCATGGCTCATCTCCGGTGCAGGCAATCCGCATCATTCCATCCTCGGGCTGCCGCTCTTTTTTCTGCATCCAGCCGTATAGGCCTTCACCCAAATTGTTCAACGAAAATTCGGGATCGGTATAGTAGGTCTTCATCGCCTCGTAATCGACATGAGACGGGCAAGGCAGTACCATAACCGCTTCCACGGCCCACGCCCCGTCGTCTTTCTCGCTCTCCAGCAAGCCGTCATCAAAGACGGCACCCTGATTGGCGAGCAAACGGGTATAGAGTCTCAGTGCTTTTTCATTGGTGGGGTCTAGCAGAAGCTGGGAGCACAGGATGGAGCCTGCCCCCGTCCTCTCTTGGATCAGAAACGCTCCGGAGGAACGGGCTTTCCTGCGGTTCAGTTCGACCAGTGCGAGACGGCTGTATTCGGATGTGTAACCATTCGCAAAATAATCCTTCCAAGCGGTTCCCTCGATGCTTACGCACAAAGCGTCCGTGCCCTGCACCTCAAGCCGGTTACTGGCCAGCGGCCGGTTGGTGACATCACGCGGCGAAAGGAACACTTTATCATAGCCGAACAGGTCAACCGGGCTGAAGCCGCGTACGACCTCGTTGATGTAATCCGCCGCTAAATGGTACGTCTCGTGCGGCTCCGCGCGCACCGGCCGATCCAACAAGCGGGCTAGCGTGTCCTGCTGACTGCTGTCCGCCGGCAGGACAAGCACATGCCCGCCGGCTTCGGCATAACGCCGGACGGCCTCGGCTGCGCCAGGAGCCGCAAGCAGGCTTGCTTCGGCTACCAACAGGCCGAATGAATGCGCGGACGATACGGGAAGGTCGACCCATCCATTTTCGTCGTGAGTCGCGTCTTTATTGATCAACGCATCGGCATCCAGCACCGTGCAGCGCAGCCGAAGCCGGTCGAGGAACGCAGCCGCTTCCCCGCCGGGACGGACCAGCGCACCCACCGGCCGCCCAGTCGCACCGCGAGCTATCTCAGTACGACCGGTGTAAGCCAGCAGGTTGCGCAGCAGCAGGCAGGCTTGCGGAGCGCACCGAAGATTAGCCATCAGCTCCAGCTGATTGGCCACAAACATGCCGCTTCCGCTTCGGTACTCCAAGAGCGGTGTCCATAGATCCCCACCATCGCCGAAGTCGCCGGCGCTGCATTCCAGCAGCAGGGTGAAATCGCCTTGGAGCGGCTTTTCGAATGCGGCGTGAATGATCGGCAGCGGGCCCTCTTCGCGAAGCTTTTCGTGCCAGAACATCAGATCCGGGTCGCTTAAACCCTTCAGCACCGGATGTTGGTAATCGCCGGCATGGGCCCGAAGAAACGGCCTTCGCGACAGCCTCAGCCGGCCGCCGAGCGACAATCCTGTCTGCTCCAGCAGCAGCAGGCGACCGCCGCGTGCGACGAAGCCTTTTAGCAGCGCCTCCAACCCGCCATCCGGGTCCTCCAACTTGCTCCCGATGATCAGCAACTGATCGCATGACAAGAGAGCAAGCCCTTCCCGGGCTACCCGCTTGCAGCCGGGAACAAGATTTCGAATCTTGAAGTAATCTTCATCCGATCCCCAATAAGCCGCCGGACGATCAACATCGACCGGCTCGTGAAGCAGGGTTCCCGACACAAGCCGGTATTCCTTCCGCAGCTCATGCATAAGCCGATCGCCGTGGAACAGCTCTGCCGTCAATACTATCGTTCCTTCCGTCTCAACGGAGAGCGGTGCCCACGACATCTCGATGGTTTTCTGCTCGGCCGGCTCCTGACGGAAAGCGAAACAGCGTTCATGAACGACCGTTTCCCCTTGCCTAATCACGCACTCAATCCGAACATCCTGAGCGGACAACGTGTCGTTGAAGACGTCAAAGCTACGTGTAATGGTTGCGTCGTCGTAGAAACAGCGGTTGTATTCGGCTGCAAACATCGTGACCGGCTTAAACGCCTCCCCCATGATGGCAAATGCCGGATTAGGCACGTACGTCGGATGTTCCGGCAGCAGGCCGTTATTGATCGTTAGCGAATAGGCCGGTATCACCTTGGGCTTTACCCCCGGCAAGCCTGGTCCGGACGATGGAACAGCGACGTCGTTCTCCGGCATTGACCGCATGAAATAATGAGCAAAATTGAACGTAGCTATGCCCGAGACGCCTTGCCGCCGCGCATACTCCACGAATAGGCGTTCCTTTTGCGCCAGCCCGGCCGTGCTTTCGTCCGTACTCCGATATGCCTGCAGCCCCGCATACATGCTGGCGTTTTGCGGGCATATGTACCACCAGCCACCGTGTTCACCGAAGGTCAATGGGACCGAACGGTCCCATTGCGCGATGGTGCCGTCAATATTGTAATGGCGGCTTTCCACCTCCGTATGGGCTTTGGACACCAGTCGGTTGTCGCCTTCGGCGACGATCGGACGCGTGGCGTCCAGTTCCCGGATCGCCTCCATGAGGCCTGGAATATGCAGCTTATAGCCGTCCCGGCCGTCCACCCAGCGCATTTCGTTCTGCAGGCTCCACATGATGACGGAAGGATGATTCTTATCTCGCTTCACGAGCCGCTGTACATGCAAGCGGCAGTTGTCCAAGTAATCGGGATGGTCGGCGAGCATGGATTTGCCCGATCCGTATATCGCCGTTTCGTCGATGATCAGCATGCCCTCTTCGTTGGCGATTCGCACATAATCCTCCGGATAAGGCTCAGCATGCAGCCGGATGCTGTTGATTCCGACGGAGCGGCACATCCGGTACCAGTTGCGGATGTACGCTTCGGTCTGCTGCAGTCCGCCTTGAAAATGCCACGAATCGCCGCGCAATCGGATCGGAATGCCATTCAACATGAATTGCGGACCTTCGCGCCAAAATTCACGGAAACCAAACATTTCCTCGCGCCGGTCCAGCACCTTCTCTCCTTCTACAAGTTCAAGCTCCGCCATATACAAATACGGCGTATCCGGATCCCATAACATGGCATCGCTCCACTCCAGATCAAAGGAAGCGCGGTAGACCGCCCCGCCGCGTTTGTTTTCGCACAGCCTAACCTTCACCGCAGCCGCTGGATCGATGCGCTGTGCCGTCTGCTCTGCCTGGAGGACAGGCACGGCCCGCCCTCCGTCTCCGAATCGCAGTCCGCCTCCTTCCCCCTCCTGTGCACAGAATCCCTCCGTTTCACTTCCAAGCCTACGGCTTTGCAATGACTTCTTCTCATCAGCCGCATACCGGCTGCTGCTACTGCTTATCGAGTCTGCAACTTCCCTCGTATCTGACTTTTCTTCCTCTTGCCTTAGCACGCCAATCTCCCGTATGTTCAACCTGACGTGAAGGGGACCGTGCTCCCCACCTATTTCCGCCGTCCCAGCGGTGACGGCCAGTTCAAGCCGCCCTCTCCGAACGGATGTGCGGATGGTTACGTCCTCTATAGACAGGACCGGATGGCTTTCCAGGTAAACGTCCTGCCATATTCCACGGGCAACATTGCCGAACCAGGAGCCCATCAGCCCGGTCACCTTCACCATGCCGTTTGCCAACGTTACTTTATCGAAGCTGCCGCATACGACATGGAGATGATGCTCGTGCCCCCGCTCGACCCAAGGCGTGATATCGAGATGCAGCGGCAGGTAGCCGTCTTCCCATACGGCGACTTCTTCCCCGTCGAGAAATAGGACGGCCTTTTGCATGATGCCGTCCATTCGCAGCACAATCCGCTCCCCGGACATGGATTCGGGAATTTGAAAACTTCTATGCAACACGCCCGCTTCCGCGCGGTCCCATTCTTTCGGGTAGCCGTAGAGATCCATCGGGGCATACCCATGCTCGCAAATTTCGCCAAACGTTCTGCCGTTCGCCTGCACATAGGACCGTCTCCAGCTGGAAGGAACCTGGATTTGCTGCGGCTCGTAGACGATCTCCTCCGGAAGCTGCCGGCACTGCGGCTGCCCATAGAGCGGCATGAAGTCCCAGTCCCCGTTAAGGCATAACCTGTTACCCATGGTGTGCTCCCTTCCTTTCGAAGAAGGAGCGTGCATCCAGTACAAGCTCCAACTCCCGCCAGATCTCCTGACCGGAGGGAGCTTCCTCCCACTTCATAAAATGCGGATCCATCACCGCCGCCCAATCGTTCGGCCGTAGAGTCGTTTTCAGCTTTCCTTCATAAGGGGCTGGCTCGAGAGTGGCTGGAAGCTCTGAGTAAAAAAAGAGCAAATTCTCATGCAAACCGATGATGCCAAATTTATCTCCGTCGCCCGGCCGTTCTTCCTGGTACTGGTAATGATAGTACACGTAGCTTGACACCTCTTCGGGCTTTAGCCGGGCAATCCTTCCATACGGTACACTGTGAACATTTCCCCGTACCCAATGCTGCTCGGAAACGGGTGCTTGATAATGGAAAATGTCGGCCATCGACGTCCACCTGCGTCCCGGATCCCCTCCTGGCCAAACGGCCAGCCATGCCTCAGCTTGCGGCAGCAGACTTTCCGGAAGGACCTTCTCCCCATGGCATTCATAATAAAGAAACAACTGGCTTCCGTCTGCAAACAAGCTTAATCGGGACACGCATTTTTGTTCCATCGCCGCATGGACCTCTTGTGAAATACTTTTGCCCCGTAACAGCATAAGGATATCTTCCTCGATTCCCTCTGCCCTATATAGGCATCGTTGCATGATGAACCTCCTCGTGAATTTTGAAGCTGTGGAGATCAAAATTCGTATCCTTTTTATTTGACGATTGTAAAAGGCGCTCCCCCCATATACCGGGAGGAAGCGCCTTCATTACCTTAAGGCACCACCGTGAACCGGATGTTGTCAAACAGCATGTAGTCGAATCCGCTCACGTAGAAGCCAACTTTGCCGGATGGCCGATGATTCGGATCGGTGCCGGCAAGCTTCGGCTCGCCGTCCAAATAAATAGAGACGTCCCCATCCTTTACGCTGATCTTGACTGCATATTCCGTTTCCGGCTGCAGGTCTCGATTCGGCAAGACGGACTCGGCGATCTTCTGCCAGGCCGTGTCGTAGAGAATCCAGGCGGATGTCCCATCCACGCGGGTCCGATAGCCGATCCGGGTGGAGCCGCTTGCATCCTGCCGATCAAAGACGTACATCGTGCCGTCGTCCGGCATGACGGCCGGGGTCTTCAGCGTGAACTCCAGCTCATACGATTCGAAGACTCGGTCCAGCAGGCCTGTTGCCCCGTTCAAAATTTTGTAGCGGCGATTACCGTCCGGATCGGCCGCGATGCTGCGATTCGGGTCTACCGGCCAGCCGTTGCCCCCCGATTCGAAGTCGGTCTCGTGCATGATGTTCGAAACGGTCACGGCGATATCCGCTTTGATGAGCGGGTTGACCACGGACACGGCTGTGATTACGGTCTGGCCTTCATAAACGGCGTTAACAACGCCCGTATCGCTCACCTCAGCCACCGCCGGATCGGCGGATTGCCAAGTAACGCCGGTATCCGGGGTATCCGCGGGGTCGAACGTCAGCTGCAGCTGATGCTCCTCGCCGGCGGTAAGCCGCACTCCGCGCTCCGACGGAATGATCCCGGCCAGCTCCGTGCTCAGTGCCTTGAACCGGATGTCGTCAAACAGCATGTAGCTGACGTTGTTGACGTAGAATCCGACCTTCCCCGCCGCGTTATGTCCGGGATCGGCGGCCTTCAGGCGGAATTGGCCGTCCACGTACACGCTGATATCGCCTCCTTTGACCCGCATCTTGATCTCGTATTCCGTATTCGGCTGCAGGTCGTGTCCGGGGAGTTTCTCTTCATGCAGTACGGTCCAGGCTGCGTTATATAGCAGCCAGGAGGAGGAGCCGTCCGGACGGGTTTTGTATCCGACGCGGGTCGAGCCGCTGCCCGCCTGTCGATCGAACACGTACAGCGTTGCGTTTTCCCCGATCGACTCAGGCGTCTTCAGTTTGAAGCTCAGCTCATAATCGGTGAAGGTTTTGTTGCTGAGTGCGGTAGCGCCGTTCAGTATTTTATACCAGCGGTTGTTGCCTTCTTTGACGATGCTGCGGTTCGCATCCTGCGGCCAGCCGTTAGCACCTGACTCGAAATCGGTGAAATCCATGATCCCGTCTCCGGCTTCGACCGTGACCCCCACCATTGCTGTGAGCTGCGGATTCTCCGCCGACGCCACCGTGATGACCGTTTGACCCACCGCCTGGCCCGTGACGATGCCGTTAAGGTCAACCGTGGCGATGCCGGGATCGGCCGACGTGAAGACCAGCTGCGGGTTATCGGCGTTCCACGGGAGAACCGCCGTCCGCAGCTTCACGGTTTTCCACCGGTCCACCGTGATTTCGTTGTCGTAGACCACCACGCTTTGCACTGGGTAGCTGTCCGGGCTGTTGGTCGTGCCCGCTTTCCCGTTGATGCCAATCTCGTGAAATGGGATATCAGGGAAGCCGGGGATGGCCTGAAATACTTCCGCATCCGGACGCAGCGACAGATCGCCTCCTGCCAAATCGACGAACCCGGGATCCTCGTCGGTTACCCAGTTATCGGCGTATTGGACAAGATTGAATTTGTCGTACGCCCCCTGCTCGTTCGTTGTCGTGCTGCGTGGAACCGTCGGATTGTAGACGACGTTGCCGTGAAACGTATTCGTATCCGGATAATAACGATTTTCCGTGAAAAAGTTCGCCAGCTCCGGATATTTGGCCAGGTACGGCGTGCCGACGAAGTCGTTGTTGGCCTCGAACAGCGCCTCCCACTTCGGCATGTAATTCAGCGGAACTTGATCGTCCGGCTCATCGCCGAGAAACAAATCCGCGTAGTCATATGGAACCTTGCTGTCCACGAAGATATTGTTGCGGGACAAAATATGCGCGCCTCCGTTGTTTTTGATTGCCGAATTCCCCATACGATAGAAGATATTCTCATCGATCTGAAGCCCCATCGTGAAATTATCAGGATAGACCCCTTCTACGCCGGGTTTGCTTTCTCCGATGTTGTGGAAGTAATTGCGACGGATGACGGTGCCCCGCTGCTGGGGCGTTTCGCCTGCATTCATGTAGATGGCGCCGAGATCCGAGAAGGTTTTGCATACGTCGTAAATATCGTTGTACTCCACAAGATGATCGTTGCCGAATATCAGCACGCCGGGATGGGGAGCATCGTGGAGCTCGTTATGCGACATGCGGTTGCCCACTCCGGACAGGAGGACGCCCGGGTTGTACGCCTTATGATAATAGGCAAAATCATGAATGTGCGAGTTCTCCACCGCGTTGTTGCCCGGCGAAAGTGTTGTCTTGTCGCCTCCGGTAAGCGTGACGGCGGTTCCCCCGATATGGTGGATGTGGGTAAACTCGATCTTATGGTCCGTTCCCGGAACGCCGGTAAAATCGTTGTAATGGAACCGGCTCGGAGTGTTGACCAGCACGCCGCTATTGGTGAAATTGCGTATTTCGCTATGGAGGACGCGCATATGGCTGCCGCCCATGAAGACGACCGCCGAATCGCGCCCGTTCTCCAGGATCAGCTCCGAGAAATCGATATAAGATGCGTCCAGCGCATTGATCATCGGCGTCTTCAGCATCGTCACTTCAATGGATGGATTCGCGGTCATGAATTCGGCATTCGGCAGAAAATAGAGCTTTCCGGCCTGGCGGTCGATGTAATACTCGCCGGGCATATCGATCTCCTCCAGCAGGTTTTGAGCGAAATGGAAATCCGGGTACCAGTTCTTGAAAATGCCGCTCATTTCTCCATACCGGAGCGTAATGCTCTTGGCCTGGGTGTCGATGGAAGCGATCTTGTTATAGGACCATTCCCAGCTGTAGCCGAAAATACCATCCAGCCAGATGTCGTCCGCCTGCGTCCAGTATTGCGGTCTGTCATACGTGTACGTAAAGGTCCCGCCTCTCGTATGAACCTCCCCGTTTGGATCTTTCCGCGTTGGTCCCGGATCGAGAATTTCGTCCATTTGTACGGTTCCCTCGTTCGGCCAGCGGGCCAGCGTCATCCCTTGCCCGCCCACGTACAACTCCATCGGCGGTACCTTGCTTAAATCGTTGGCCAAATAATAACCATGCCGGCTCATCTCGCCGTAATCGGTAATGCCGAGGGCGGCCAGATCGGCGACCAGCACTTCGTTTCTTGCCTCTTCGCTGATCATACGGTTCAGTACGGCAGAATCGGTTACCGGAACGAATGCGGATTTCTCCAACTGCTTAGAACCCGACAAAATAACCGTTTCACCTGGATAGGCCGTATAGGTGACCGGCTTACCCGATTCCCCTGAATCCTGCAAACCCAGCTCGAAGCTGGTTGCCCGCTCATACCGGCCTTCGCGAAGATAGACCGTGACGCCGCCGCGAGGCAGTCCTTTCTTCGCTTTCAACGCCCGAATGGCGTCACGCGCTTTTTCCAACGTTCGAAACGGTTTCTTGATCGTCCCTTTGTTCGAGTCATTTCCGTCTATTGCCACGTAATAAGCCGTCCCGTGCGGATTTCCATAAGCCGACGCCGTCTCGGCGGCCGGTAGAAATGGATACAGCGCGAACAACAGACTTGCCGCCAGTGCCGCAAGCACAAGCTTCTTCATAAATCGCTCCCCTTCCTCCAGCGTGGAATCCGGTCAGCTTTGCCTACGCCGTGCGCAGTGTCGGCAAAGCACACCCAGGCAGCAGGTTTCTCCCGTTTCGTCTCCATCCGTCTACAAGCCTACGGGCCGATTATTTCAAGCCCTTCTCTTTTAGGAATTGCTCGAACTGACGCGTCACCTCCTCGACGTATTTATCTTCGCCCGCCTCCTTCAGCTTGCCGTAAAGAACCGGCCAGGTTTCCTCAAAATCAAGCGTTCCGGTCACGAGTCCCCGTTTGTACTCGCCCCATACGGCGTTCAGGTTGGCGATTTCCGTGCTGACTGGCTCGGAATTGAACTTGAATGCGCCGACCGGATTGATTTCGGAGCTCGTATTGATTTTTTTCGTTTCCTCCCAGATATTTTCCGGTTGCCCTTCCTTCAGGTAGGAATTGAACACGCTGCCGAACACCCAATCCATGTTCGGACGATACCTGGAATCCGGCATCGCTTTGATATAATCGCCGCTCAGTTTCTCGTAATGCACTCCCTCTAAACCGTTGATCAACAAATTGTAGAGCTCCTTGTCGGTGTTGATCAGATTGAGCAGCATCAGGGCCCGTTCCGGATTCGGGGAAGTTCGGCTGATCGACTGGTTGGTTGTGGCTGAATAGCCGTTGGAGAACCAATCGCTGAGCGGAATGATGATGACATCGTTGCCGCCGTTCTTCGGCTTGACCTCCGCCTCGACCCCCGGCTTCAGCGTGACGTCGAACTCGACCGCGATCTGGCCTTTGGATTGGTAGTCGGTCATTTTTTCCGTAGCCGCGTCCTTGTGAATGTACCCGGCTTTATACCATTTGCTGGCCAGTCTGAAATTGTCCAGCTCCTCTTCGGGATAGCGATGAAGCGTATAAGACGGGTCATCGGTCTTGATGTAGAAGTGATCGTCAAGCCCCGGAACGACCCAGTATTGATCGTCATGCGCCTGCGGATTGACAAACGAGCCGCCGAATAGTCCGATCGGGATAATCCCAGGCTCGTTCTGCTTGATTTGCTCAAGGAACGGCTCGATATCCGCTATCGTTTTGATCGTGGTAGGATCCAAGCCGTATTTGTCGGCAAACCGCTTCTGTACGATGAAGCCGTATCTCGAACCATTGATCTGCTGGTTCGGAATGCCGTAAATTTCCCCGTCCACCGAGAGACCGTCCCACATTACCTGAGGGACATCCGCCTTCAACTGAGGCGCGTGCTCATCCAAGAGCCCGTTCAGCGGTTGAATCGCTCCCTTTCGTACCAGCTCTTCCGGTTTCAGCATATAACCGGTCCAGAGAATGTCGAATTTCTCGCCTGCTGCCAGTACGGTATTCATCTTCTGCACGTAATCCCCGATTGCAACCGGCATCAGTTTTACGGTGGCGTTCAGCTTCTCTTTCACGATTTTGTTGATTTCCTCTTCGACCTTCTTCTGGTCGAGCTGCAGCTGCAGCAGCGGGTAATACCAAGTCAGCTCGACGGGATCAAGCGCGTCCGTGCCGCCTGTATCCGGTGACGATCCTTGCGTGTCCGGCGTTCCACTATCCGTCGCGCCGTTGCCGCCGCAGCCGGCAAGCGCGGACATCACGATGAAGATGATCGCCAAGAGCCCTAGCAGTCTTTTTTTCATAACATGACCTCCTGAGTGTTTAATTGGTTTTGTATGTTAACCCTTGAGGGAGCCAACCGTAAGCCCTTTCACGAAAAACCGCTGGAAGAACGGAAAGATGATCAGCATCGGTCCACCAGCCAGCACCGCGATCGCCATTCTTGCCGAGTTGTTCGGAAAGCTGGATAAATCGATGCCCAGCTGCTGCGCAAATTCCGAATTGGAAGTAATGAACTCGATGCTGCCAAGGGTCCGCACGAGCAGCAGCTGCAAGGGGACCTTGTTCGGATCGTCGATGTACAGCATGGCATTGAACCATTCGTTCCAGTACGTGAACGAGATCAGCAACCCAAGCGTAGCCAAGGCTGGCGTTGACAGCGGTAATATGATCCTGAAAAATATCCGCAGCTCCCTCGCCCCGTCGATTTTGGCGGATTCCACGATTTCTAACGGAATTTTGGACATGAATCCTTTCATGACCATAATGTTGAACGGCGAGAGCAGCACTGGCAAGATCAGTGCCAGCAAGCTGTCTTTCAAATGCAGGTACTGTGTGATGAGAATATAGGAAGGAACGAGCCCTCCGCTAAACAGCATCGTGAAAAATACGTAGAAAGTCGTTGCCCGGTTGTAGCGGTAATCCGGCCTTGAGATGACGTACGCGGTCATGGCGGTGAGCAGCAGGCCTGCCAGCGCTCCGATGGCGGTCACCGTAATCGTAACCCCGTAAGCCCGCAGCAGAATGTCGGGTGCATCCAGAAGATAGCGATACGCCTCCAGACTGAATGATTCGGGCAGAAACTGATACCCGTTGTCGGTTAGCGACGCTTCATCCGTCAACGACACGGCGACGACGAGCAGAAATGGCAGGACAACCGCCAGCGAGAGCAGGATGAACAGCAGATGGATCAACAGTTTGGGTAGTTCGAACTTCTTAGGCATCGGATGTCCTCCTTCTTACCACAGGGAATGCTCGGGATTGATTTTGCGAACGATCCCGTTCGCCACCAGCACCAGTACGAAGCCGACAACCGACTGATAAAAGCCCGTAGCCGCCGACATGCTGACGTTGCCGATCTCACGGAGCGCACGGTATACGTACGTGTCGATAATATCCGTGGACCCGTACAGGAAGCCGGAGTTGTTCGGAATGAAATAATGCAGCCCGAAATCGCCGCGGAACATGTTGCCGATGGACAATATCAGCAAAATAATGACCAGCGGAGCCAGCAGCGGAACCGTAATTTTCATCGCCATCTGCCATTTCGTCGCTCCGTCGATCCGCGCTGCCTCGTAATACTCGCTGTTAATGCCGAGTATGCCAGCGAAATAGATAAGTGTATTGAATCCGACCGCCTTCCATAAATGAACAAGAATGAGGATGGCTGGCCAAGTCTCAGCCGTCTGGTACCAGCTGACCGGCTCCATGCCGAACATCTGTAAGGTTCGATTAATGAAACCGTCGGAATGGTTCAGGAAGGCATAGGCCACGTATCCGACCAGCACCCAGGATAAAAAATGGGGCAAGAACAGCGCGGTCTGATAAAATTTGCTCCATTTCGCCCTGAGTTCGTTCATCAGAATGGCCAGCAGCAGCGCTGCAGCGGTGGTAACTACAATGTAAGCAGCATTGTACAGCACCGTATTGCGCGTGATCCGCCAAGCCGTGTCGGTCGAGAACAAGTAACGGAAGTTTTCCAGACCTACCCATTCGCTGCCGAATATGCCGAGATCGTAGCGGTAATGCTTGAAGGCAATGATCAATCCTACTAATGGGATATAGGCAAAAATCAGCTTGTACAGAATCCCGGGCAGCGATAGCAGAAACAGCTCCCGGTTGTTGCGGAAATGGCGAAGTTCTCTGCGAAGCGCCGATTTTTTTGGGCGTGCGTCGGCAGGTCCAGGATTCGGTTCCGATTCGGGTCCCGAACGGTTAGCCGGGTCTGCATCAATAGAACCCGATAGTGTTACCTTCTTCAACATAGCGAAAGCCCCTTCCTTTTCTTATGCACTCCTCGCCTGCATCCCAGGCTTTGCATGATTAACGATAGCTCAAACCCGGGGCTCTGCGTTACTGTACAATTTCAGGATTGCTGTACGGGCGGGCTGTAAGGATTACGGAATGCTGTACAGCCGGCTGTATAGAAACAGGATTGCTGTACCTGGATCAATCGGAACCAGCGCAACTCATAAAAGCCACCGAATCACCCACTACATAACCGCGGCATACCAAAGACCCGCAAACGGTAAATTTCATCTGCGGGTCTTATGAAACATTTCTAATTTTAGGTACTTCGGTCGATGGCTGATTTCAGACGGTACTCTTTCGGCGTCGCTCCGTAGCGGCGCTTGAACAGCCGATAGAAATAGCTTTCATTGCCGAAGCCCACCTTCTCCATGATTTCGGCCACGGTCAAATGCTGCTGCTCCAGATACTGCTGGGCTCGGGCAAGTCGAGTCGCATTGATCTGGTCGACCACCGTTGTCCCTTCCTGGGCTTTGAACACTTGGCCCAAATAGACGGCGCTCATCTTCAGCATTTCGGCGATCTTCTGGACGTTCAGGTCCGGATCGGCGTAATGCTTCTCGATCATTTCTTTGACCGTGTCCACAAGCAGCCGGTTTTTGTCCTCCCTTCCGCTCCTGCGCTGCTCGAATACATCGCCCACGACGTCCAGGAGCACGCCCTCGATCTCATCCAGCGTCTCTTTTTCGAGAATGCGCCGATTGATAGCCTGCAGATTAACCGATACCGGATTCAGATTATTGTTATTCATCTCGCCCAGCGTATGGCTCAGTGTCATGGTCAAATGCAGCAGCGCCGAGAACATGTTATCGAAGCTGAACTCGCCCAGGAGTCCTCTCCAGCTTCGAATCGCTTGCTCTGTCTCCTCCGAGTCTCCGCTTTTCAACCCCTCCGTCAGCCGGCGCTCCAGCTCTTTCGGAATGGCGAACGACTCGTTCCCCTCGTTACGGCGGATCATGTCAGGCTGGATCACGGCCCCCTTGCCGAAAATCATGCGATAGTTGGAATGACGCATCGCCAGGTTGTAATGTTTCGTTAGCCTGCGGTAATCTTCGAACGCATCGCTAAGCGTTACGGTGAACGTAACCCCATAAAAGCGGAGTATGGTCTCCTGAAGCTCCCGGAACCGTTCATCCAGCATCTCGAGGTAACCGGGATTGCCGCTGGCGATAAAGACAAGATGGCCGCTCTTCATGTCCGCGGCTTCGCACGAACCGCCACGTTGCAGCAGCTCTTGGCCGATGTTTGCGATAGCAAAATAATACAGGGCCTCCGTCTGGGAATCCGGCTGCAGGAGAAGACTCTGCAGATCGTCAAGCTGTACAACCGCAAGCCGGAGCGGCGATGGATGCGTTATATCAATCGCATACTGCTCCTTAATCCGTAGAAATGCATCTTCGTCCATACTATCGCTGAGGCTGATCAGGCTCCGCAAATGATAAACCTTGGCGATATTCCATTGCGTCGCCCGTTCCTGCTCCAAGCCTTTGAGTTTGCCTATCATCTCCGTCACATTCTCCACGATGAGGGACAACTCATCTTTTGCCCTGCTATCACCGCGCCCGTCATGGGGAACCAGCATAAGCAGACGGCCTACCGGTTTATACAGCCTCAGCGAGATTAATACGGACAAGAGCAAGGCCAGCAGGGCAACGGACAGCGTCACGGCCATTTCGGTCCATCTCATCTGGCGTACGCTGCCCAGCACGTCATCGTAATCCTGCAGGCTGATGATCTGCCAGTTGTTCAAGCCTTTGTTCAAATAGGTTACCTTATATTCCTTCTCTCCTTGTTTATGGATGAAAGAGTCCGGTGCATTGTCCGTCGAGCCCATTCGTCCAAGTAAATCCTTCTTGATGTCCAGCCCGGGCGGCAGCTTGCGCTCGCCTGCCATTAGCACCTGTCCATCGCCGTCGGTGACGAACAGGACGTCGTTTTCCCGTTCGGCCACTAGATTAAGCGCTTTCACATTGTCGAGCATCCAGCCTGGCTTCACTGTCAAAATGAGGGCGTTCCGGTTAACGGAACCGAGGGTCGGCCCGTCATAAATGAAAAAAGCGAATACGTCGATGCCCTCATTCTCCCCGTCGAGATCGAGCGGGATGAGCTGCAGCTTCGGCAGATCGGCTCGGGAAGCCATATAATCTTCAAGCGCGCCGTACAGGGCCCGCGTGTCCATATCATGGCTCAGCGACGAGAAAAAACGGTTCTGCTTGCCGTTGTAAAAAACGGCGGCGTGCAAGTACGGCGAAGCGGCTACCGTCCGGTTCAAACGTTCGATTTTCAGAATGCTCTGCTTATAATCCGCCCCGGACTTCAGCGCGATCAGCTCTTCGTCATTGTACAACGACACCGCCAAATCCTTCACGATCCCGTTCATGTTCTCGATATTGTAGTTGATTTGGGTGAGCAGCTTGCGATCGGCTTCGTGTTGGAGGCTCAGGACTTTATCACGGGCAGCGGCGTTCAGGAAGAGGGAGGCGATGGCGAGCATGGCGACGACGAGCATAAAGCTCAGGATAATCCGCTGCAAATATTTGCGAGAGCGGAGGGTTTGCAGCAACTTCATGGGACCACTCTCCTGCAAGGTTAGGTGGCTTTACTATAATCCTGCGGGTTTTTCGTTGTCAATCGGCATTTTCCAAAAAATAGCCGTTCCTTCCCCCGCTTCTTCCTTCATCTGCCGCAGCATCTGCCGATACGCGCCGGGCGTCATGCCAAGCTTGGCGGTAAACAAGCGCGTCAAGTAATTCGAATCGCGGATTCCCACCCTTTCAGCGATCTCCGAAATGCCAAGCACCGTGCCGCCGAGGAGTTTTTTGGCTTCCTCCAAGCGCAGATGAAGTACGTATTGGAGCGGCGTTTTGCCGATATGCTTCTTCATGCATCTGGCGATATAACTCGCCTGGAAATGCAGCTTCTCCTCCAATGCGGCCCGTTCAAACGGCTCCCTCCAGTGTTCGTTTAAATAAGCGGCGGCGGCTTGTGCCAGTCGGATGGAAGGCTCCGGTTCGGTCATCCGCGCGCAGTCGGCCTGCAGTGCGGCGAACAGCTCGGCCAGCAATAAATGGAGCTTGAGCGCATTCTCCCCGTTCAGCCGGTTGTGGATATCATTCAACCCGCGCAGCATCGGCTCTACGGTCTGCACCTCGACGGAGGCGAACTTCGGCATGTACATGCGCTGCTGCGTGGACGGTTCGACATCCTCGACCGTGCCTTTGGACAGCAGGGCCGACCAAGGAATATCCTCCTGCGAGATGTATGAAGCTGGATGTCCATGGATGAAATGCACCCAATAAATCTCCGTATGCTCCACGCAGGCCCGATGCCCGAAATGCCGCAGTCCCGCTTCCAGCACGAGCAGCTTTCCGGCACAGACCTCATATTCGGTCTGTTCTTCCGTCATATAAAGCGTTCCCTTGGTTACCAGAAGCAGGTCGTAGACGCCGAAGGTGCGGGCGAAATGCCGGTCTCCGGGCTTCCAGACGGCATGTCCCGCCGTTACGAATTGCGGCAGCGGCGGAATGGCGAATTCTAAGCACAGCACAGCGGTTCTCTCCTTTTCGCAAGTCCATTTTGTGCTAATCAAAGTCTATATTATCACTGGTTACCCGCTTATTAAAGAGGTACATTGAACAAAAGAAACCGTTCTCATCAGGCGGCAAAGGAGGCTGTTCACACATGCGATTTCGTCAGGTTCATCTCGACTTTCACACATCCGAGGCCATTCCGGGCATCGGAAGCCAGTTTTCAAAAAAACAGTTTCAGAACATGCTGCGTGCCGGGCATGTCGACTCCATTACCGTTTTCTCCAAATGTCATCACGGCTGGGCTTACCACCCGAGCGAAGCCAACGAAACGCACCCGCATCTTTCGTTCGATCTGCTAGGCGAAATGATTGCAGCCGCCCACGAAATCGACGTCAAAACGCCTGTGTACTTGTCCGCCGGCCTTGACGAGAAGCTGGCGCGTCGCCATCCCGAATGGCTGATTCGAGATGCGGAAGATCGTACGCGATGGGCCAAAGATTTCATGACGCCCGGGTACCATGAGTTTTGCTTCAACACGCCTTACCTGGACCTCTTGCTGGCTCAAATCCGCGAGGTTGTTTCCCGCTATGATGCGGACGGCATTTTCCTTGATATCGTCGGCATCCGAAAATGTCATTGCCAGCATTGTGTGGCAGCGCTGCGATCAGCCGGCCAAGATCCTCGGGATGAAACGGCCGTTGCCGCCTTGGGCGAGGCTACCTACCTGAACTATGCTCGCCGCGTACGGGAAACGGTGGACGAGATTAAGCCCGGTCTGCCGGTCTTTCATAACAGCGGGCATCAACGTCGCGGCCGCCGCGACCTCGCCCATGTCAACAGCCATTTGGAGCTGGAATCCCTGCCAACCGGGGGCTGGGGCTACGATCATTTTCCGCTCTCAGCGCGCTACGCGCAGACGCTGGGCATGGATTTTCTCGGCATGACGGGCAAATTCCACACCTCTTGGGGTGAATTCGGCGGGTATAAGCATCCGAACGCGCTGCGATTCGAAACGGCGCTCAGCCTCGCGCACGGCGCCAAGTGCTCGATCGGCGACCAGCTTCACCCATCAGGTCTGATGGATGAAGCCACCTACGCCTTGATCGGCACCGCCTTCGCGGAGGTGGAAGCAAAGGAGCCATGGTGCAGCGAAACGACGTCCGTAGCGGACATTGCCGTCTTGTCGCTGGAGGCTGCTTGGGAGGCTTGTCCGGAAGCGCGGAAATCAGAAGACCGGAACAATCTGGCGGATGCCGGAGCGGTGCGCATCCTGACCGAAGGGCATTACTTGTACGACATCGTGGATGCCGATGCGGATTTCGGTCGTTACAAGGTGCTGATATTGCCGGACGAAGTGCCAGTATGGCCGGCATTGGGAGAAGCCATCCGCGCATTTACCGCAAGCGGCGGCAAGGTTCTGGCCACGGGCCGCTCGGGTTTGGATCCAGCCGGCAACGTGTTTGCGCTCGATCTTGGACTGAACTGGAAAGGCGCCAGCCCTTACCACCCGTCGTATTTCCGACCGGACTTTACTCCAGGCTCCCTTCTGCCCGCTTCGTTTGTCATGTACGGCGAGGGACAGCAGGTTGAATTGAATGGCGGCCAAGCGCTTGGCAGTCGGGAAAATCCGTATTTCAACCGGGACGTATTCACGTTCTGCTCACATCAGCACACGCCAAGCGCTGGAGAAGACGACGGCCCGGGCATGATTGAAAGCACAAACGGTATCTACATCGCTTGGAATGTGTTCGGCGACTATGCGGACAACGGCCATCTCATTCTGAAAGAGATGGTATTGCACGCGATTGACCGGCTCCTGCCGCAGCCTACTCTGCACTGCGATTTGCCTGCACGGGGCATAGCGACGCTGCAGTATCAGACTGTGGAAAATCGCTATGTTCATCATCTCCTGTATGCTTCCCCCGTAATGAAGGGCCGCGTGGAGGTCATCGAGGACATCGTTCCGCTGCAGAATATATCCGCCAGCTTGCGTCTCCCATCTGCCGCTTCGATCAAGCGGGTCTACCTGGCCCCCTCGATGGAGGATCTTCCCTATCAGATTCGTAACCAAGGCGAACTCAGCTATACGGTTCCCTATTTGGATAATCACCAGATGGTTGTGCTGGAGTTGGCGTAGATATCCTGCTTGCTACATCGGAGCGATGGCAACAACTCTGCCTATAGAAATCGCCGCAGTCCCTGGACTGCGGCATTTTCATATTTTATCATTTAGAGCTCGGTTCGCATGAGCATACGCCTCGACCAAATCATTCATGAGGACATAAAGCATGACAGGGAACTCGCCCTGCTCATCCTTGGTGGAGGTATCGAAATAATACACCTCATCCTCGTGATCGTGACCATAGCCTCACGGTTTATTCGTTCAACCATTCACGGTTATGCGGTTCTTATCCCATCTCTGCACCTTAAGCTGCAATCTGAGCGCATTAGCAACAACAAGCACGGAGCTTGCGGCCATGCCGATGCAAGCGATGCGCGGGTCCAAATAACCGCATGCGGCCAATGGCACGGTTATGGCGTTATACAGCAGAGCAAAGAGCAAATTCTGATGAACATTCCGCATCGTTTGGCGGCTCCATGTATAAGCATCGATAATGTTGAAGAGTTTGTTTCCGATCAGCACGATGTCGCCGGCCTGTTTAGCCGCATCCGCTCCACCGCCCATCGCCATGCCGACATCTGCCGCGGCTAGCGCAGCCGCATCGTTTATGCCATCGCCAATCATGGCAACGGATCGTCCTTGATGTTGAAGCTCGCGAATGAACGCCAGCTTGTCTTCAGGAAGCATGCCCGCACGCATCTGATCGATCCCTGCCGCGGCAGCCACCGCCACGGCAGCCTGTTCCTCATCACCGGTTACCATCCACACATCGGCTCTGCGCTTTAACTCCTGTACCGTCTTCTTAGCATCTTTTCTTAGCTTGTCAATCAACACAAGCGATCCGATGCACTTCCCGTTCACGGCGACAAAAAGTCTGGTATAGCCAGGTTGATCTGGAGGACTCCCTAGTTGTATGCCCTGCTCCAGCAGCCATCTCCGGTTCCCCACGCATACGTGCTCTCCTTTGACATGGCCTTCCATCCCTTTCCCAACCTTCTCTTGGAATTTCTGTGCTTCCAATAGCGGGGAATGTTTGTCTTGGGCGGCTCGTACAATGGCTTGTGCTAACGGGTGATTGGACCGTGAAGCCAGCGCAGCCGACATGGATAGCGCGTAGGCACCGTTGCTGCCTTCCGCAGTGTGAATCGCTGTGAGCTGAGGTCTTCCTTCCGTCAACGTGCCTGTCTTATCCAGCAATACAACATCGGTTCGCCGCAAGCTCTCCAGGGACCGGCCGTCTTTGAATAGAACGCCTCTTTGGGCGGACGATCCGGTTGCGATCAGGATGGATACCGGCGTAGCTAAACCAAGCGCACAGGGACAGGCGATCAGTAAAACAGAGAGCGCATGGCGCATGGCCGTTTCGGATGCATCGGGAGCATGGAAAAACCAGAGCCATCCCGCATAGGTAAGCGCAGCACAACCGATCATCATGGGAACAAAAATTGCCGCTACACGGTCAACGGTTCGCTGAATGGCCGGTTTCTCCTGTTGTGCGGATTCGATTAGCCCGATCATTTGAGATAGGCGGGTTTCGTCATGATGCTTATCAACCACGATGTCCAAACTTCCGACCAGACAACGCGTTCCGGCGTAGACTCGATCCCTCATGCCCTTGGCCACCGCTGTGCTCTCACCTGTCAGCATAGATTCATCGGCATCCGCCGATCCCGACTGAACAAAACCGTCAATGGAGATCCATTCCCCATTGTTCACCCGGATGCGGTCCCCGATCTGCAATTGATCCGCAGAAATCCATTCTTCCCCATGACTGCGTATGACTCGAACCCGTTTAACCTGAAGCTCATATAAGGCACTAAGTTGTTTCAACGCTCTGCCTTTGGCCATCGTCTCAAGCCATTTGCCCAGCAGAACCGCTGTCATCACCATCGCAATCGTATCGAAGTAAAGCATGGGATGCGTTAGGCTCTGCCTGGATTCAAACATGACATAGTGGCTGTAGAAATAAGCCACCGAGGTACTTAACGCAACGAGGGTATCCATGTTTGCCGTACGATGGATCATAGCCTGGTAAGCTCCATAATAGAAAGGATATCCCACACCAAACTGAAGCAAGGTAGCGAGCACCCATTGAAATACAGGTTCCATCAGTAAATTCGGCGTCCATTGTGCAGGCCAATCGGCAACATGCGCCAACATTGCCCATATGAGCGGCATGGATAAACAAGCGGCGATGATGAACCGGATGCGATAAGCCCCCGTCTCCGATTCGATCCCTGCCTGCGGATGCGACAGCCTGTCGGTCGTTCCATAGCCAAGTTTTTCGATTTTCTCCGTGATCTTGTCTAATCCAATCTGCGTCGGTTCATACTGGATCGTGGCTTGAGACAAGGCAAGACTGACACGGGCAGATTGAATGCCTTCCACTTTACGAAGAACTTTTTCGATCCGGGCTGCACAAGCCGTGCAAGTCATGCCCGTCACATGGATTTGATGCAGCTTCACAACGGTTCCTCCCCACCCTCTGCATATTTCTGTTTTCGCTTGTCCATACATTGTATGAAAACACATGTAACATCAGAATGGTTAAGAAGGGCCACTGATAGCGATTTTTGCCTGAAACAGTGTGCAGTAACGATAAAAGCCGCCAATTTGGCGGCTTCATATGCGCAGATATTCTTGTTCTTTTGACATCATCAATTAGTTGTGCGCAAGATAAGAGATTAAGATAGCGGGTACATATTTAGTCGAGGATCGCCGGGATTATGCTTTCTTTAATCAGTGTCCATCGATCCCGAGGATTGACGGTAAAGGCCGATGCAATGGCTACGACCAAGTCTTTTTCCGGAATGCAGCAAATGATATTGCCGCCGTCGCCTACTGCCGAGTATGCAGACACCCCGTCCTCATCGCGCAGCCACCATAAATATCCATAATGGTTGGAATTCATCGCCGTTGATTGGTCCACCCATGCCTCCGATATAATCGGTTGATTGTCCCATATGCCGCGGTTCAGATAAAGAAAGCCAAAACGAGCCATATCTCGAGGACTTAACGTAAGCCCCCACCCTCCAGTAGAGTTGCCGGCCGGGTCTTTGACCCATCCCCTGACGTCTTTCCCGAATAAATCATCAAATCCGAATGAGCTCATGTCATAATCCGGAATTTCGTTCATGCCGATCGGCTTAAACAAGTGTTCGTTTGCAAACGCGCGGGCACTTTTTCCGGTGCTGCGAGTTAGGATAGCTGAAAGAAGATGCACCCCTGCGGTGGAATACTTAAATGCTCCCAGGCTTCCACCGATGCCCAGCATATCCAGCGTATATTGTACCCAATCCGATTGCATGCACAGTTTGTCCAGGGGTTCGTGCCAGTCCTCAAATGGATAAGGAGCCGTCATCGTGAGAAGATGGCGTATCGTAATGTCTCGTTTTTGACGAGCGGCAGCCTCTTGTTCATATTCGGGAAAAAAATCCAGCACGCTCTGATCTGCATGTTGAATATAGCCTGCATCGATAGCAATGCCTATAAGTGCGGATATGATGCTTTTCGTAACCGATGCAACGTGGTGCCTATCCTCGGGACCATATCCATGATCATATTTTTCATAAACGATGGCTCCGTTTCTAACTACAACGATACCATTAATATTGGGATATTCGGTATTGATCCATGAGTCCAGCCCTGAAAGCTTGTCAGCATCCATTCCCAAGGTCGCGGGGGCTAGGGTTTGCCACGCTGTTGTTGGCCAGCAGCTTCTTTTCATTATAAATACCTCGCAGAATTTGTTATTCAAGCCATATGGTATATGTAAATATTTTATTTTTTTGTCACGGGAAAATATACTTCAGTAACCATTTCCTCGGCAGCCAAGGCTTGATAGGGGTCGGTTACATAGACTTCGTAGGGTGATTGTGTCAATGCATATCCTTCATTTTCTACCCATTCCCTCAGCTTGGCATATACCGATGTTAAATTAGAATAAGCCCCCTTTAATACAGACCTCGCACAAAGGCCCCCACACCAATCTCTCGTTCCCTTTACAGCCTCCTTGATCGGGAGGGCAAACTCTGTGTCATTGCCTGCGGGATTGAATTCCGGGCTGTGATATATCGTCATGGGCGTTCCAACCAAGGTGAGTTTCTCCCTGGCAATCTTCTCGTATAATCTGCTGTAATACCTGCCATACCCTAAAGCATAGTCATCACTGCTCATCATCTGACGCATATAAAGGAGGTTCATGGGCCCCGTTTCAACAAGCTGTACTTCGATATCATCCAGGTAAGACATCAAATGTATGCCCTGCTCCAGATTCAAGATATCCTGGTTCATTTGTTTCAGGGTATATTCATACGTGTTTAACTTCTCCTGAATTTCCCGACGTTTGCGATGAAGGGCGAAGCGAAGCTTCTCTTCGGATGGATCCGCTTCCTCGTCCAGAAGCTCTTTGATTTCTTCCAGCGAAAAATGATAGGACTTCAAACGGTTGATATAGAGCATTTTCTTTAATTGACTGATGGAATAATATCGATAACCGTTTTCCGGATTGATCTGATCCGGATGAATTAATCCGATTTCATCGTAATATCGAAGCGTCTTTGTAGATACTTCGCATATTTTGGAGAATTCTCCAATCGACAGCAAAGGTTCACCTCATCTCTGGTTTTGGATCTTGGTTCAAGATCACTATACACCTTCCCCCAAGGGAAAAGTCCACAGCAAATGATGAGAAGGGGACTTGAATCACTCAGCCACCCCTACTATATATGAGGAATACCTTCCGGAATTGTACCGGTGTTAAGCCAATGGTCCACTACCCGATTAAACAGTGTCGGATCGGCAAGCGGTATGCCATGCCCAACTCCGGGAAAGACAATCCCGTCAGCGCGTTCGCTCATCTGCACGAGATCCTCAGCCGATTTCTTGACACTGCCTCTCTCCTTCTCCCCAACCGTAACCAATAGCTTCGTTGTTGATTCTTGAATCCTTGGAGAAATGGAATAGGACATATTCTCCTTCAGCACCGAAACCAGCATCTCCCGCTTCATATGCAGAGTTTCCGCGTAATACTGTTCAAAATCAACCTCGTTCACGTACAGCGTGCTTGCCTGCCATCTGGAGAACCATCTGTATTTTGTCAACGGGAAGCTTATTCGAACCGAAGGTTCAATCAGTTTAAGCGCTGCCGGCATCGGCCTCAGCAATGCGCTGTTTACGATTGCGTAATCAATAAGGCTTGGTCGTTGACCTATCATCTCCACGAGAATTTGCGCCCCTAGTGAAAATCCGAAAACAACAACCTCCCGTCCGTCAGCCTTAGTCGAAATGACCTCGTTAAGATGCTCCGCGGTGCGGCTTATGGAAAAAGGCGAATTGCCGGGGCTGCGCCCATGTCCAGGCAAGTCGGGTATCAGGCAGAAGTTGTCTTCAAAAAAGGCAATCTGCTTGTTCCACATCCAGCCGCTCACACCTCCCCCATGCAAAAAAACGATCATGCTTGCTGCCTTTTTGTTTCCGCACTCCTTGATGTATAGATTCAGAATGTCCATCCCCAGTCTCATGAATAATTTATACTATTATAAATTATATAGTATATAGATCGATATTTTATTGTTTATATTAAATTTTTATTGTACTTCAACATGATTTTTAGTATAAATTTAGACGGTTGGCTTCACATTTATTCATCCCCCCTGGACCAAAGTCCAGGCCCGGTTCCCGTCGAAAAGCCAGTTAAAACTCATTCTGCGGACGGTTCTTCCTTCTCCCTCCATCGTCTACCATGAAATGGAAATCAAATGCGATGAACAAGGAGAGGAACCCATGAAGCTAAATAAACAAAGTAAGTCTAGAACCATTCGTGTACTGGCAGCCTCCGTGCTGTCCGCTAGCCTGCTGGCTTTCCCTGCCGATATCTTTGCCGATACGGCGAAACCGTCCACAGGTACAACCGCAACACAGCTTACGGGAACACCGATACTGAGCTCCAAAGAAGTCAAGGCGTTCACCGATGCTTATTTTGCCAAACCCCATGTTTCGGACATGCTGGCGGGTGCGCTTGTTGTGATCGTAAAAGATGACAAGGTGCTGCTGAATACGGGCTACGGTTATGCCGACGTTGAATCCAAGAAAAAGATTGATCCCGATCGAACCTTGTTCCGCATGGCCTCGATATCCAAATCGATAACCGCGACGGCGGTCATGCAACTGGTAGAGGACGGAAAAATCGACCTGAAGCAAGATATCACCGAATATATACCGGATGTTAAGATCACCAACAACACCGGGACGCCCATCACCGTTGAGCATTTATTGACTCATACGACAGGCTTCGACTTTACGGACAACTACTCGGTTCCACCGCTTATCGTTCAGAAGGGGGAGGTGCCGCTCGCTGACTTTATCCGGTATAATGCGCCAGCTGTGGTTCGCACGCCTGGAGAGGTTTATCGGTATGATAATCTTGCCTCCTCCATGCAGGGCTACATTGTCGAGCAGGTATCGGGGGAGCCGTTTGAAGATTATGTAAGGAAGAATATTTTCATCCCATTAAACATGGAGCACGCTGCATTTCGGATGAATGAGGATATCATCGCGAACCTTGCCACAGGCTATAATGTCGAACGTCAACCGTTTAAAGCATACCAAAACATACCTACCATCGCACCGGAAGGCGGCATGTTCGCGAGCGGTACCGATATGGCCAATTTCATTACTGCCCATCTAAACAATGGCCAATTTGGATCTTCCCGCATCATGAAGGAAGAGACCCTGCGTTTGATGCATCAGACGCATTATGATGCAGCTGGTATTCCGTTGATGTCATACGGTTTCGAGTCGTTTATGCACAGCAGCCACAATGGCAAAACCGTGATTGGTAAGGGCGGCGATTTGGATGGCTACCATTCCTGGCTTTGGCTCCTTCCGGACCAGAATGTCGGAGGCCTGATCGTTGTTAACAGCGACACGAGTACATCGATCCGAACCGAATTTTTCACCGCATTCATGGATCATTTTTATCCAAAAAAGCAGGTTCAGCAGAAAGACTTCCCGCTTAATCAGGAGCAGCTCAAGAAATTCGAGGGCACGTTCAGAAGCTTAAGAACACCGATTATCGCCACGCAGGTGATAGCGGGTCAAGGCGAGCTGCAGGTTACCGATGCCATGGGCGAGCATAAACTCACGCCGGTGGGTCCGCTGCGATTCGTGGATGAGAACGGTACGCCGGCCGCCTTCAAGGAAGATGATAACGGCAATGTGGCATATATGTATTACACGGCGATAGACAGCATGTCCGAGAAGCTCGATGAGCCTGCTGCATATAACGACGTCCCGGAAGGGAGTCCTTATGCCAAGGATATCTACTTTGTTCAGTCCCTCAAGGCTTTTGACGAGAATGAGCAATCCAGCTTCCGACCGAATGAACCGATCACGCGGGCAGAGTTTGTCAGTGCGATCAGCCGACTGGCCGGGATGAAGCCTAGCGAAGGCCCGAGTTCATTTAAGGATATGCAAGGGCACCCACTCGCTGGTTATGTGCAGAATGTTACGGACATGGGGGGCGTCACCGGCACTCCGACCCAGAACTTTGAACCCGATCAGCCAATCACGCGCCAAGAGGCTGCTGCTATCATATGGCGTGTGGCACACAACGCGCTTGGCGCCAAGGCGGTTCCGGCTAAACTCAGCTCAAAACCGGCTGCCTGGGCAGATGAAGCGGTACAGTTCATGGTCGGCTCCGGGATGCATGGACCCGAGGTGACAAAAGACGCAAACGGCGCCGCCGATTACCGGCCATCCGACAAACTTCTGCGCAAAGAAGCTGCTGCCATCTATGCGAGGCTGATTCAACAGGCTTTTGGGTTTTAATTTAGTCCAGTCTTACTCGTTGAATCGCTTCCAATCGATAGAAATTAACCTTAGATTTAGCCCCCTACTGACTTCGAACATAACTAAGAAGGGGGATGTCCCAAAAGATCTTAGATTTGGCGGGATGCCACCTTTTTCCTGTTAGGAGACGCTCCGTGTACGAATCGTTCCTCCCATCGCTGTTGCTTGTCCGGAATCGTTTCGTCCTCTCCGCTGCGTTGTGCGAAAACATACGTTAGACATACGAAAAGAAACCGTTTCTTGGTAAAATAGAAGTGTGACCCACCATTTACGAAAGGTACGGTTTCTTTCTACGTTCAATATACCATGAACCATCCTCATCTCTAATGCACTTGGAGACGATATTCGTCCGCATCATTTTGTTCGCGTCGTTCATGAAGCGGTTAATCGCTTCGAGGGCGAATGAAAGAAGATCACATGGTACAGGATTTATTCCAGCTTGAAGTTTCCAGAGCCTGTGCGAACCTTTAGCAGGACCTCGCCGCTGCCCAGCGTTCCCTTCAGTCTTCCTCTGTCTTCGTCCTTAACCTCATAACGCATTCCGTCCAACTGAATATTCCCCTCACCGGAACTTCCTTGGAAATCGACTTCCAGCGATGTAGGCTCTTCATCCAGATCAATGCTCACGTTGCCGCTGCCGGTTCGCAGGTCGGCATCATGAATCAATCGTTCCATATCCACGCGTATATTGCCGGATCCCGTCTTTCCTTGTAAAGCCGATTCTCCATCCTTCAGCTCGACATTGCCGCTGCCGTTTTGAAAGTCCAGCTGCGTGGCATGATAGCGGTCTGCTGAAATTTGGCCGGACCCTGATACCAACGAAACCGATTCGGCTTCAATCTCCTCGGCCTCGATATTGCCGCTGCCGGTCTTCACCGTCAGCTCGCCAGCGTTTACATGCTGAACAGTTACATTGCCGCTGCCTGCCTTGACCGTTACCTCGTCCCCCCGTATACTCCCGATCTCGATTTCGCCGCTTCCACTTTCAATATTGGCCGCTGCCCATTGCTTTTCCGGTAACTCCACAGATAATTCGATATCCATAATATTTATGCCCAGATCGATACCGTGATCCTCATCCACTCCAAGCACCAGCGAATCTCCGTTCGGCTCGACCTTCAATTTCACTTGGTCCGCATATTTCGAACTTACCTTTCCATTCAGTCGAACCTTGATCTCGTCTGCATTTCCTTTTGTGACCATAATGTCAGTGCTTCCAGTCTGGAGGATCATATCCTGGAAATCATCAGCGGCCAATGTTGTCTCTTCGTTAATCTTCTTGGTGTCAAAGGAAAAGCCGAAATGGACATCCGAAAAAATGTTCCTCGGGTTCATCGTAAAGATCAACAGCAGAACGCCGGCTGCCACGATCAAATATCCCGTTCTCTTCTTCATAACGTGTTCCTCATTCCTTCCATCGTCCCTTTATGAGCTTTCTTTATTTTCCAATTCCTAAGTCCTGTTCAGTATAGCATCCCTTAGAGGAATGAGCATTGGGCCCGCGAATGAGATTGAAACCCCGACCTAAGTCTAGTAAAGCTCGATACTTCACAGCCGATTGGCGACCAATTCGTTAGAACTGAAGTCCTCGTATGGAAGCCGGCTCATCGGGAATAAACCGCAGACTATCCTTGAAAATAAAAAAAGCCGCAAATATCGCGACTTTTTCTTCAATAAAAAGACACCTATCCCAATGCCACATCAAGAATCATCATCAATACAAAACCGAACATCAAACTCATGGAAGCCAAATCCTTGTTGCCTTTTTCTTGCGAGCTTGGAATGACCTCTTCGGCTACAACGAAAATCATGGCACCGGCCGCAAAGCTCAATGCGTAAGGCAGCATGGGTTCTATAAAGGCGACAGCTACCGCGCCGATTACCGCGGCAACGGGTTCCACCATACCCGAGAATTGTCCATAGAAAAAGCTTTTTCTTTGAGACATTCCGTCACCTCGCAGGGGCATGGAAACCGCAACGCCCTCCGGGAAGTTTTGAATGCCGATGCCCAGAGCCAGCGTCAAAGCGCCCACAAGCGATGCTTCAGTCCCTCCGTTGGCAAGCGCGCCAAATGCAATCCCGACCGCTAATCCTTCCGGAATGTTGTGGAGGGTAATTGCGAGTACCAGCAGCGTACTCCGTTTTCTGACTTTTGGATTATACCCTTCCGCTCCTCCAATCGGAGAATTGGGATGAAGATGGGGTAATACCTTATCGATTCCCCATATAAAGATGCCGCCTAATAAAAATCCGAACGCAGCCGGAAACCAGTTCCCGATCGCATTGCCTTCCGACATCTCAATGGCTGGAGCCAATAAGGACCAGTAACTGGCCGCAATCATGACACCGCCAGCAAAACCCAACATACTATCCAGCAGGCGCTGGTTCAATGTTTTTGTAAAAAAAACAAGAGCCGCCCCTAACGCCGTCATTCCCCAAGTAAATAAGGTGGCTAGTAATGCTTGGATAATGGGATTGAAATTCATAAAAAAATCTACCATTAAACAAGGACTCCTTTTATAAATAATATGATACAAATAATATCACCTAATATAGGCCTTACATACGTGTAACGATTATCTAGAGAGTAATCTAAAGTTTATGTACCCGCGAGAGTTCATTCTAATAACAGTCAGTGCAAATTATTATATATCATAATATGCCATCATGGTTGTTATTTATTATTCTGTAACTCAGGAATTTATAGACGCTGTTTTCCTCCACAGCACTCACCTTTTGGTAAGTACCTGTACTAAAAGTGCATACTTACATCATGGCTGCGATCCCTTTATACTCAAGAAAATAAATCATGCTCAGGGAGGACAAATCTTTGAAAACTCTTGTTATCGTTACACATCCAAGCCTGGAAAACTCGGTTATAAATAAGCGCTGGGTCGAAGAACTCCAAAAATATCCGGAGCGGTATACGGTTCACGAATTGCATCGGGTTTATCCAGACGGAAACTTGGATGTACAAAAAGAACAGCAGCTCATTGAATCGCATAGCAATCTTATTTTACAGTTTCCAATCTATTGGTTTAATTGCCCGCCGCTCCTCAAAACATGGCTTGACGAGGTTTTGGCTTACGGGTGGGCTTACGGTTCAAATGGAGGGGATAAGTTAAAGAAACGCAAGGTTGGATTAGCAGTATCGGCCGGCATAAAAAAAGAAGATTATCGGGAAGACGGAAGGTATCGCTACACGCTTGCACAGATACTAACCCCTTTTGAAACGACCTTCCGCTACTGCGACGCAGATTATCGTTCGTTCTTTGCTTTTTACGGGCAAGAGGCTGCTCCTGGCGGGAACACGCCTGACATGGACCTATCGCCTCCTGAAAACGCATTGAATATCAGTGCACGAGATTATTTGAAGTTCATAGACAACCTGTGATGAATGAACGGAATAGAGCCGTTAAAAAAAGAAGTATTTCCTTGTTCAGGAAATACTTCTTTGGATATAACCAATCTTCATGCTTCCCGCTGCACAGCTTCCAGAGCCGGCAAACTGTTCTTCTCTCCCCACTCGCACATCATATGTAACACAGGAATGAGGGACAGTCCGCGTTCCGATAAGGTGTATTCGACTTTTGGAGGGACTTGGGGAAATTCCGTACGAACGATTAGCTCATCCGCCTCCAGCTCCTTTAACATGATGCTTAGCGTTTTAAAGGATATGGAACCAATGCTTCGCTTCAGCTCATTATGCCGCATCACCTTATTTTCAGACAGCCAATACAAGATGATCATTTTATATTTGCCGCCGATCAAGGATAACGTATAACCAAAGCCGGTGTCTTGGGGTTTCACGCCAGTCGGAACACAGGTCTCAGTCTCACGCATAAGTCACACTCTCCTTCTAATCTGTTCCATTTATCATGTACTGATCATCTTAACATAAAAACAGCACGGGATCGCAAGGAGATCGTAGTCTTAGGGTGCGATTTCCGCTGGCATGATGATTATCCGGCCCAGACGTCTTTTACATATTGTCCCGAGGCCTCCAGTCCGGATAACCAGGCAGCAGCCTCTTCCGCATTCACGCCATGTCGGTCCCGATAGGAACGGATCAGCGTTTGTTCCACCTCAGGCGCCATCCGGGAGCCGTCGCCGCAAATGTACATTTGCGCTCCTCCCTCAAGCAGCGACAACAATAAAGCTCCGTCTTGTTTCATTAAATGCTGGACATAGCATTTGTCTACACCGTCAATCCTCGAAAAGGCCGTATGCAGGGTGACCAGCCCTTCTCGCTCCGCCTGCTCAAACTCCTCGCGGTATAGATAGTCCTGCTCCGGATTCCGGCAGCCGAAATACAGATGCGCGGCACCCAGCTCTTGACCAGCCTCCCGAAGCGCTTGTCTTGCCTGGATGAACCCCCTGAACGGAGCCACGCCCGTACCCGGTCCGATCATGATCATGGGCGTCGCCGGGTCCTCCGGCAGCGCAAAGCCCGACTCAGGGGAGCGTATAAACATCAAGATCTCCGCTCCTGTTTCCATTTGGGCCAAATAGTTGGAAGCTACGCCCCGATATTCTCCCTTGCCGCTCCAAGCACTACCCCGCACGACACTGACCGTGATGCTTGCCGTATTCCGGCTAACTTTCGGTGAGCTGGATATTGAATAATATCTCGGCTTCAATGGAGGCAGGAGCTCAAGAAACCGCTCAAACGGCAGCTCGCAGGCTTCATATCGCTCCAGCAGGTCAAGCATGGTGATCCGTTTGGCCCGCACTTCGGCCTGATAGCTCGCTTCCGCAAGCAGTTCCTGAAGCTCCTTGGCATGCGGCGGGCATACCGTACAAGCGGCCATTTCCCGAATCTGCGCTCTTGTAGCCGGATCCTGCAGCTCCACGCTGCGGGAGAGCAGGTCGTCCAGGCGGACAGGAATGCCTGTGGGCAAATGTGCACCGCTTCTTCCTTCAGCAGACAAAATAAGGTGTGCATCCGCGTCCAGTTTGAATCTTCGGAGAACACGCTGAACCAGTAACATCGGATTGACCGGAAGCACCCCTAGATGATCTCCTTCCCGGTATTCCGTTCCCGGAGGCAGCGAGATTTCGATATGCTGCGTGATCCTTCCGCTGTCGTCATGCTGTAGATTGCGGCTGTGGACAATACGCCCCGTCACGGCGTGGTAGGTTTCCGCCAGCGGAACGGCGGCCGCACCCTGCACGAACTGGACGGACAAAGCACTGCGTTTCGGCTCATTTACGGACATAAGAGGTAGTCCTAGCGATTGCATCAGATCCGGCCATAAATGCTCCGTCCATTCATCGACTTCCCGCTCAAAATCGCCGCTTGCATCACTTTCGCCGCGCTGGAGTAAACGCTGTCCCCCTTTGACGGCTAGCTGCTCGTCGATGAAGCGGGGAATGCGCTGATACGTGCTTGCCCAGTTGTGATCTCCGCAGCCGAATACCGCGTAACGGACGCCTTCGATTTCGGATTCATCCGCCGTTTCCAGCCATTCCATAAAAGTTTTGGCATTGGATGGCGGTTGCCCGTTGTACGAGGCAGAAACAATAACTACGACCCCTTCCTTCGGAAGCTTTCCGGCAAAGTCGTCCAGTGCGCCGACCTGGCTGTCGAACCCTTGGTGCTTCGCAGCATCCGCCACCTCTCTGGCAATTCCCTCTGCCGTGCCCAGATTGGAACCGTACAACGCGAGCAGCGGTGTATGATGGGCATGTGCCGCAGAGGTTTCGGACGTGACGTACTCCCGCTTCTCCGACTCGGGTGACACCGTCTTACCTCCTCCTGGAACCAAAAGTGCAGTCCCGTCTTGACGGCTTCGAACTTGAATATGGAACCTTTCCGGCTTCAGTGTGAGTGTTTCCTTCACCTTCAGCTCATAAGGCTGGTTCTCGATCAGTTCAAAATATTTGAGCACTAACCCAAGCACCAAGGTTGCTTCCTGCAGCGCAAACTGCTGCCCGATGCAAGCCCGTTGTCCGTTACCAAACGGTTTGTAGGCGTCATGCGGCACCTTGCTCGGATCCTCGAAGCGTTCGGGTCTGAACGCTTCCACGTCGTCTCCCCACACACGCGAGTCTCTATGGAGTCCTGGGATCAAGACCGTTACGCTATCCCCCTTCTTGATCGGATAGGTTCCGCCGATCGCCGTATCTTCCTTCGCATATAACGAGAAAGCAGGAGCCGTTGGCCATAAGCGCAGCGACTCGTTGAGTACCATGCGGACGTATTTCAGTTCCCTCACCTGGTTATAGGTCGGAACGGGATCTTTCAGGACGCGGTCCACTTCGCTTATCGCCTTATGCAAGGTATCCGGATTTTTCATCAAAAAATAAATGGCAAAGGACAGTAAGCCGCTAGTCGTCTCATGCCCCGCGATAAGAAACGTGATGATCTGGTAACGGATGTTCTCATGATCGAGGCGCTCGCCTGTATCAGGATCGACGCCTTCCAGCATATGCGCGAGCAAATCCCCCTCTTCACCGCCATGCGTCTTGCGATCTTGGATGAGTTCATCCACAAGGGAGAACATGAACTGAATATCCTCCTGAAACTGCCGCTTCTTTTTAATCATAAACATGTCTTGGATGCCCAGACGATGAAGCTGGTTCATGCCCTCATCAAGCGCCCGCACCATGCTATCGATAAATGGATGGTTGTCTTCGCGGTAGAAGCTGTTAAACCGGAAATTAAATCCGCACAAGCCGATGGTATCCAGCGTCAGGCGCGTCATGTCAGCAGGAACGTCCACGGTTTCGTCGGGATTGAGCCGAGCCCATTTCTGGATGAGCTGCATGGCAATATCGACCATTTTTGTATGATAGCCTTGCATTGCGCGCTGGCTGAAGCTGGAGAGCAGAATGTTGTGGGCTTTTTTCCAGTTGGGCTCCTGCGTTGCGCTCGTAAACAGTCCATCCCCCGCAAACGGACGAACATTCTGAAGCGGTGCCCAGATTCGTTTATCAAAACGCTTCTCGTCACAAGCGTCCTTGACATATTCATGTCCCGAGACGTACAGCTCCTTGCGTCCGCCAGGATATTGAAATTGAAAGATCGGTCCGAGCTCCGAGGCCACCTTCACAAGGGATTGGACCGGAGCGGCGGAATCCAGCAGCGGCAGATTGCCGAGCGGACCGTAGGTTTTAGGTTGAGGCACTAACTTGGTTTGTGTCATGCTATCTCCCTCCATTATTCCTTTAATCTCTTTGTATTCGCCCCTATACTGGGCGGGATGAATCTCGACAGAACCAAATGACCAAAATCGTAATGTGGTCATTTTAAAATAAAAAAGGAGGATTCGACGCTGCATCGTTCGTTTTCACTTACAATGGCTGCCTGATCCTGCCTTTACCCTATCATGATCTGGATATCCCGCACATCTGTCGGAGGTCCGTAATATCCATTAGGTCCGCTGATATTCGATTATTACTTTTCAACCAGGATATGATCCGTTATTGAAACTTTAGGACTATGAATGAAGAATGTTGTTTGAACCGAAATGGCCATAACCTACATGCAAGCTGACATTCACGGATCTACGCTGAGTGGATCCTAGCCGTAATCCTCATTTTACGCGCTTTAGAGATACGATATGATTAATGCCTATTTTTCCTGCTTTCTTCGGGGGAATCGTGGTCCGTTTGTATTCCTTAAACCCCATCTTTTCGTAGAGTCTCATCGCTGGTATATTCGTATCGGCTACCTCTTCTATTAAAAACTCACGGTATGGAGAAGCTTCAAGTATATGGCCTATGATCAGCGAGCCTACCCCCTGTCCTCGATATTCCGCGGCCGTCCCTACAAACTCAATCGAACACTTTACCGGAGACGGATTCGCAAGTGGCGTTTCAAATTCCTTTTTCAAAAACATGTGCGCAAGGCTGCCCTTATATAATCCCAAATGCTCCCGCAGCTCTTTTTTGTTGAGTTTCACGGATAAAGAGGTGCCGTCAGAACATGCAGCCATCCCAGCCACTTTCTCGCCGGCAACGGCAACATAAAATTGATCCAGGTTAAACATGTGCGCAAAGGCTCTGGCGATTTGCTCCTTATCTTTAGAGAAATATCCAAGCCATTGCGAGAATCCTTCTGCAAAAATACGGGACATTTGAACCCTTGCATCCATTCCTAATTGATCGGCTTTCCTAACTGTAAACATAGTCAATCTTCCTCCTTGAAAAGGAATAATGTGAGTACGCGCGGGGATGGCATCACAAAGTTGTTCTTCAAAATCACTTTCATATCAGCCAGGCCCTGCAATGCCGAATAAAACAACACGGCCATTTGATGAGCATCTCCGGAACGGAAATCGCCTGACTCCTGTCCCTTCTTAATAAGTTCGGCGGTAGAACGCAACAGCCGACCATTTACCTCTAAAACCTCAGCTTGTTTCCGATTGGTTCCATCACCGGAGAAAAACAACTGATTCATGAGTATCAGCAAATTGGCAAGCTCTTCCCCATCTTGCATATCGCGATATATTTCGTCAACGAACTGCGCCAAGAGTTGTTTCGGTGAATCAGCGTTCTCGAAGGTTTGGATGATTTGGATCAAGCCGTCAAGCGCAAATTCAACAAGTTCATTAAACAAGCTTTCTTTTGTTTTGTAATGCCGGTATAAAAGCCCAATGCTAATACCGGCTGCATCTGCTATGTCCTGCACATTCGTGGAGCCGAACCCTTTTTGAACAAAAAGCCGCATCCCGGCAGATTGTATTTTTTGTTTGGTTGCGTTACGCATTTCTTCGTATTGTTCCTTTGTACGTGGCAAGCTGCTTCTCCTTTTTATGAGTGAGTTTTTACTCATTATAAAATATTGTGATTGTATCAACAAGCCAACAATGAATGTTTTTTTGTAAAAAAATAGGCCGACCAAAACTGCTTGGTCGACCTATTTCGGCTGAATATATATTCTGAATGGAGTCGTGCACGAACCGGATGATATATCCGTTTTCCTCCTCCGAAATGGTTTAGACTACCGTTACATTCCGTAAATCGGCCTTGCTGCCTTTCAGCAGGGCATAGGTCAGTTTATCCATGGTCGCACCGTCGAAGATTGCTTTCTTTGCATTGGTTTTGAATAAGACATTGTGAAACACGGCATTTCGGAAGGAGGTCTTCGCCAAGCCTGTATAATTAAAATTGGTGCCCGTAAAGGTTTGGTTATCAAAACTCACGCCGGATACATCCGATTTGCTGAAATCCGTTTGATCGAAAATGCAGCCGTTGAAGCTTGCGCTCGTCAAGTCGGCCATCGTGAGTTTGGCGTGCGAAAGGTTTGCACCATCAAATATGACGTTCCGAAGATCGCTGCACTTGAAAGAGCTGTGGGTCAAATCCGCGTTGCTAAAGTCCGACCCGCGCAGGTTGCTGTAATTGAATTTCCCATCATGAACGGTTACCTGCTGAAAATCGGAATTCACCAAATTGGTTTTCGATAAATCCATCCCTATCTTCCGTTGAAGTTCCCGGGTTTTAACCGTGATGCTCTCGATAATTTCCGACACGTCTCCGATGGAATTGATCGTCAGCCGGTATGCTTCCGCTTCCCCATAACCTTGAGCCTTCAAATCAACCCATTTCTCGCTCAGATCAAGGAACAATTCCTCTTTCAAATCCTTGACTTCGTTCAAATCCTCATACGGCGAAAAGATGCCGTCCAAATACTTTCTTAATTGATCCTGCATGGCATGTTAACCGCCTTTCTTTTTAAAGTAAATGATCCAAAATGCGTTTAGCGGATTCCCAGTTTTCCTTGTTCAATTCATACGTTTCCCGTCCTCTAGCGGTTACCTTGTAATACTTCCTTCTTCCTCCTTGGGTCTCATCCCCCCAGTAGGAAGTTATATTCCCGTCATGTTCGAGTCGCTTCAAACTTGAATACATGGTGGCTTCCTTAAGCTCGTACTCGCCTCCGGAATTGGCATGTATTAATTTCGATATTTCATAACCATACTTATCGCCGCTCTGGAGCAGCTTCAAAATAATCGTATCCGTATGTCCCCTGAGTAGGTCCGAGGAGATTTTATTTACCACGGCGATCACCTCCACGTATAAAATGTACATCACATTACTATGACTGTCAAGGTATATCGCCAGTTGTATTATTCAATTGATTATTATACTCAATTTTGAATCGGTTATCAGCAGAAACTTTTTCAGTAAATGTTCACATAATGTTCACTTACGAGGAGCTTTTCCCCATCTCTATAATGACAAAGGTAACTAGAAAGGATGAGGAAATTGCCAACAACGAAGAAAGAGAATTTTTATTTTGGTATGATGATGTGTGTGGGGATGGTCATCATGATGACGACTTACAATTTGATTACTAACGGATTAATCGGACGAATATCACTGGTAGCCCTGCTCATGCAATTCGTTCTGGGCTTTATGATTGCCTTCATGCTGGAGTTGTTTGTTGTCGGACCCGCCGTCAAAAAAATCGTGTTTTCATTAACGCGCAACAATTCCAGTAAAATCATCATGATCGTGGCGATGGCATTTTTTATGGTGATAGGAATGGTGACCTTTATGTCCATATACGGACTGGCGTCCTCCTACTATGCAAACGGCCTAGGAGGAGAATCGCTGCTTGGAAGCTACTTCTCCATTTTCATTAAAAATTTTGTGTTTGCTTTGCCGCTTCAGCTCCTCATTGTAGGCCCGACCGTTCGATTCCTGTTTGGCAAGCTGAAAGCAAGCCGCATGAACGAATCCTTCACGACCGTTTAGAGTACGGAAGCTTCACCATAACAAATAAGCCGCGACTTATCGCGGCTTATTTATATTCAAGTATGCATCTGCACATACATCCACATCCATACGTGTCCACACATACGGAAACTTGCTATGACTGATTCATGGTTCCGATCAGCTGGACGGCCATGCTTGGGCTTCATCCATAGCTTTACGAACATCATAATCCCGGATGTCGATATCCAGCGGCATTCGAAGCGCCAACTTTGCAAGTTGGCTCCCGATAAATGGACCCATCGTCAGTCCGGACGCACCCAACCCGTTTGCCGTAATAAGGCCTTCCCAGCCAGGGACATCACCGATAACCGGAAGAAAACCGGGTGTAAACGGACGAAACCCGACTCGCGCTTCCTGAAACGTGCTGTCAGCTAGTCCAGGCGCCAAGGCCAATCCTTTATTCAGGATTTCCTGCATGCCGCCGGCTGTCACTCTCGTATCGTAGCCTTTGACATCATTTTCGTGAGTCGCTCCGATCACAATCTTCTGGTTATCAAAAGAGAGCAAATATTGATCCGAAGGCGGCATGACGACAGGCCAGCTGCCTGTATCTTCTTGCTCAGCCGCCTCTACATGCATGATTTGGGCTTTTTGAAAACGAACCTGAAAGTGAATGCCTAATGGCTGAAGCAGTTGGTTAGCCCATGCACCGGCACAAACAATAACCTCATCAGCCGCGAAGCTATTGGCTCCGACAGTTGCTCCGGTTACACGATTTCCTTGATATAACAATGCGGCATCCCCGTTTATAAGCTTGGCCCCGTTCCTCTGTGCGGACCGGATCAGCGCATCGCGCAGCGCACGACCATCAATACGGGCGGCACCGCTAATATGAACGGAATGATAACCTTCACCTAGCAAAGGAAAACGTTCATGGGTTTCTTCCTCATTCAGCCGGGTAATCTCACCAATTTCCGGAGCATCTGTTTTCCTAATTTGAGCCCGTTCCTCCATCTTGCGGATTTTATCCAAATCGTCATGAATGCTAAGAGCACCGACTTGTGCGTAGCCTGTTTCTGTCTCGCCTTCGCTGATGAGTTCTTTCACTAACTCAGGGTAAAAACGTGCGCCGGCCTTGGCTAGTTGGTACCACGCCTGATTCCGCCTTTGCGACAGCCAGGGGCAGATAATGCCTGCTGCGGCATCCGTAGCCTGTCCTTTATCTTTGCGGTCTATCATGAGGACTTCCGCTCCCATTTTTGCCAACTGATAAGCAGTCGATGCCCCTAGTATTCCTGATCCAATGACAATCACTTTCTTCATTGCATGACATCCCTTTCCTTAAATCACTGTATCCATTATAGCGAATACAGGAAAAAAGTATAACGTCCACCATCTAAGGGTTTGGAACGGTGGCTAAAGCATGTCAGCAGGAACATTTCTTCTATACAAAAAAGCCGCCATATAGGCGACTTTACATCCATACCATCTATAGTTGATCGTATGGCTCGGTTACTCTTATTTTTCCATGACAGCAAAATAGTTTTCTTCATAATCCGCAAAGTTGAAAACTCTGCCGGAAGGCATAGTTACCACTTCACCGACCGTGATATTGTGGCTGGTTAAATGGCTGTGCAGCGCCTCGAAATTTTCCGTGAAAAACATTAAAGAAGGTGTGCCCAAATGTAATCCTGGCGACATTTTGGCTACGAGTTCCTTATCATGCAGAATGATGCTTGTTTCTGCTTCCTTCGTAGGAGCGATTTCAATCCATCTCATTTCACCGTTGTTCTCTTCAGCTATGACTTGAAATCCTACCATTTCAGTCCAAAACTTCACAGCTTGATCCTGATCATTCACATACACCATAATTTGACCAATTTTGCTAATCATCGATTGTTACACTCCCTCGCATAAGTAAGATAAATGTCATAACCAGCTTGCTTCTATGATTCCTTTTCTCTTCAGATCATAACATGCCAGATGCATTTATATTTCTTATTCATTGCGATTTTTGACTTCACGATCTCCTCGCTGTGCTCTCTTGACTTCATGTTCCAATTCTCGCACGATATTCATCTCCTTTTGAGGGCCCTCTATAAGATTAGATGGACGAGTATATCGAAATGTTATTTTTTCGATAAAAAACTTGATGGGTACCCGTTTGACACATCAAACGTTCATCGTTACTATTATAAATGACTTATTGGTTTTATAGAAAACTAATTAGTTCATTATTGCAAATTTTCAAAGAAAGTAGGTTCACCATCATGTCAGATCCATCTGCAATTGTTCGTAACACCCCGGAAGAAAGAGCTTTTACAATCAAGGACATTATGGCGCCATTACTTGCCGTCATCATCGGCACCTTCATGGTCCTGTTGGACAGCACCGTCGTAAATGTCGCTGTACCTACGCTTGTTCAATATTTTGATAGTCCCCTGCATACCATTCAATGGTCGATAGCCGCATACACTCTTGCATTGTCAGCGGTTATCCCTCTCGCGGGTTGGCTGTCGGATAAATTTCAGCCTAAACGGGTATTTCTCATATCGATCGGATTGTTTACGATAGGATCCGTGTTATGTGCTTTTGCCCAGTCAGCCGAGCAGCTCATCGCCTTCCGGGTTATTCAGGGAATGGGGGGCGGCATGGTATCGCCGATCGGAATGGCCATGGTGTACCGTTTGGCGCCTCCGGATAAAAGAGGTTCTATTATAGGAATGTTTGGAATACCATTACTGCTTGCCCCAGCGCTCGGTCCCGTATTATCCGGATGGTTGATTGAGTTTGTCAGCTGGCAATGGATTTTTCTGATCAATCTCCCCATTGGCATGATCGGATTATTCGTGGGAATCAAACATCTGCCTTCCTTTCCAGGAAAGGAGGCTCCGTCCCTGGACATGGTTGGCATGATACTTGGACCCGTGGCTTTTGCCATGATTACTTATGGAGTCAGTGAGGGAGGGGTAAGCTGGACTTCCACCAGAACGTTGTCCGGAATCATCATCGGCGGAATCGCGCTGCTTCTCTTCATTTGGTCCTGCTTACGGCAAAAACAACCGTTGCTCGAACTGCGTGCGTTCAAATCGGTTGATTTCACACGCGGTATCATCATCTCCTGGATCATGCAGGCCGCCATGTTCGGCTCCGTGCTTTTGTTCCCGCTGCTGCTGCAGCAGATTAGAGGTTTCACTCCGCTGACGACCGGGCTAATCCTGCTGCCACAGGCAGTCGGTTCCATGATCTTTATGCCTATGGCAGGCAAGCTGTTTGATAAAGTGGGAGCACGTCCCCCGCTTGTGGCCGGAATGACACTGATGAGCATTGCATTGTTCACGATGTCCTTTGTTCGAATCGATACCCCTTTATTCCTTATCATGATCGTGCTGTTTCTAATGGGCTCCGGCATGGGGTTATCGATGATGTCCCTGAATACGCATGTATTAAATGCAACGCCTAAGCACCTTGTAAGCCGGGTTACTCCACTTACAAGTGCGTCGCAGCAGGTGATCGCTTCTTTTGCCGTCGCCGGGTTCACTGGATATTTATCTTCCCGGATGACATCAAACCTGCCGAGTAACCCTGTTGGAACCAACCCGCTGGAATCCCATGCAGCCTCCTTCGCGGACACCTTTTTCCTGGCTGCCTGCATCGCATGTATGGGACTGGTTCTCAGCTTATTTCTTAGAAAACCAAAACAAATTACCGATGAATCTTCGTTCGATTAAAAGGCAGATATCGAATCAACCACAATAACCGTTAAACATAGGAGGAACTTACTTGAGATTCGGAGAAATGGTTATCATACTATTCATTATCGCTCTGGCTATAGCAACGATTTGGGGACCCCGATCGAAGAAAAACCGGTTGATCTACTCGTTAATCGCGTTATATATCGTTACGGTTGTGCAGATCATCGTGGAGGATTGCCGATGGCAAATGATTCCTTGTTATGCGGCTTCCGTTATCCTGACAATTTGCATCATTTTTAGAAAACATGAAAAACAACAACGCAGTAAGAGCAAGAATAGGTGGATAGCCTGGTTGTGGACCACGGTGTTGTTCTTTTACGCATCGGTCATGGTCGCATTGCCGCTCTTGCTCCCCGTATTCGCATTTAATCAACCTCAAGGGCCCTATTCTGTGGGAACAGCGGTATACCACTTTGTTGACTATGAACGGCCCGATGAGTACTCTGCCGATCCGACGGATCACCGCGAGCTGATGGCACAGATATGGTATCCTTCCGAACCCGACTCGGGTGAAGAAGCCGAACCCTATATCCGTGACGTAGCAGCCATTACGCAAGGTCTTGAACAGGCATTGTCCTTCCCTGCTTGGACGTTAAGCCATCTGGGCCTTGTGGAGACCCATGCCTACAGCAATACCCCGCTGTCTTCCATTGAGGGGAAATATCCGATCTTGATCTTTTCACATGGCATGACGGGTTTCCGCAACCAGAATACCTTCCAGATCGAAGAACTGGTCAGCCATGGATACATCGTGGTCGGAATCGACCATGCCTATGATGCCGCTGCCACGGTTTACCCGGACGGCCGGGAGATTTTGATCAACCAGCACACTCTTTCAGGTTTTACAGCGCTTGATGAGCACATGACACTATGGACTCAGGATGTATCCTTTATTTTGAATCAGCTTGAACAAATGAATGAACAGGATGAACAGGACCGTTTTACCGGCCGGCTTGATCTGGAGCGAATCGGCATGTTCGGGCATTCTTACGGTGGAGTCACCGCTGCCCAGATGCTGCTGAAGAATTCTCGTATCAAGGCTGCGATCAATATGGATGGAACCTTATATGGAGACCCGATGCCCGGCACGGGGCTAAACAAGCCATATTTACAGATGAATGGTGAGAAGAGTATCGATAAGTCGATATTCGATAACTCGCTGGATCAAGCCATGGCACAAAGCGGCCAAACACGGGAGTATTACGAAGATTTTTGGGAGGAAACGGTAAGGCGTCGCATGAATGCTCTGCAGGGAGGCGGATACACGATGACGATTCCGCATACTTCCCATATGAGTTATACGGATTTTCATCTATTCTCTCCGCTGCTGCCTAACCCGGGAGAGGATCCAAGGTCGGTTCATCGCATCATAAACGAGGTAAGCGTTGCTTTCTTTGACCAGCATCTCAAGGGAATACGGAATAACGCCATGGATGAACTGTCGAAGAAATATCCGGATATTATGCTCGTTCAAGAATAAGGTGCCTTTTTTGTGCCTGTGGATTAGCTCTGCAAAAAACGATATGATAATGATCGAATCCGTTTTTTTGTACATCGTTAAGGGGGCCACGCTATGAGCTTGTTAAAAGAAAAAATATTGCAATCGGCTATTCGTTCCTTTGCCGAAAAAGGATATCAAGCGACTTCGATTCAAGATATTGCGGATGATTGCAGCATCGCTAAAGGCTCAATCTATAAATACTATGGTTCCAAAGAAGAGCTGTACATCCGTATTCTGGAGAAACGACAGCAAGATATGATTGATGCCGTAGAGAAGATCCGCAAAAAAGGCTTATCCCGCAGGGAAACATTTATTGAGGAGATCGCTTACCAATTCGATTTTTTCATCGAGCATGGATATTATATTTCGCGTGATCACAACGAGCTCCCACCGGCGAACAGTGACAAGATCGGCACCGTCATTCATCAGCTCCAATTGAATATGTTTCGTTATTACCAGAATATTTTGCTCCGTCATTACGGGGATTCCATAGAGGAATGGAAATGGGATGCTACGGCCGTCTTTAACGGATTGATCCGAGAGTTTACCTTTCATGTATTGTTTGGATTCAAACCGCTCATTCAAAAGGAATTGGCTGTTTTCATCGCTGAGCGAATGGATGATCTCGTGCTGGGATTGGAACAACGTGCTCCCCGTCCCCTACTCACCGACGAACTTATGAAGGAATATTCGATGATTGATTTAGAAGCACTTACCTATACGCAGGAAATACGAAGAACGGCGTTGATGGATACAATCGAGTCGATTATCCCGGATATGTCCATAACGAACTCCAGAAAAAAAGACTTGTCTGAGGTAACGGCGATGCTGCGGGAAGAGTTCACTGCCGAACGTCCACGTTCCTTTTTGATCCAAGCGCTGCTAAAGGATCTGTCTTCGGAGAATGAGCTGACTTTCTACACCAATCAACTGCAGCAGTTGGTTCGAGAAAGTCATTGAGAGGATAACCAAGGAAGCCCTGTCTGTCTATTCACATTGAATCTGTACCTTCGAATCATTCAAAGAAAAGAAGCTGCATGTTTTGCGGCTTCTTTTCTTTAGGTGCGTATGATGTCACTTGTATTCGACCTTCGCTTGATCCCCATTTCAATGTATCTCCCCGCATTCTGCTTGTTCTAACTCCAGTTCCCTGCACGTCCCCATAAGCATAATGCTTGTAATTGCAAATAAAATCATCATCACATTCCTCATCCTACATCCCCTTCTTATATGTTCAATTAACTCCAGTCTAAACCATAATGAAAGATTCTCTTATCGATTAACCTTTCTACAAGCTTACATTGTTGTAAGACACGCTGATCAAAACAGACGGTTCCCTATTTATGAATGTCCATACGGCTTGAAAACAGGCTGAATACGATAATTATAGATGTACATGAGAGAGTGGTGACGTTGTGAAGCTGGTGGATGTAAAAGGCGCCTACGATGTGATCATTAGCTTGGGCAGCTGGTGCGGGCCATCAGTCAATTTACGGCAACGTCAACGAAGACGCTTTTCTTTCCCGCTTGATTGGATGATATCGAGCTCGATTTCGGATGTTACCCCGGTTATTGAGCTGCACTAATTGGATTGGGGGATCGACGGCGTTTGCACCCTCCAGGCCCCATCGACCGTCCAAATGATGAGTCCATTTGGAATCAAGCGATGGAAGAACTGTATTTGACCGGCTACTGGAAGGTCTAGGTATACTGTAAGAACGTCCAGTTGACATGACAATGAAATGTAAAAAAGCTGCCGCTAATCAGCGGACAGCTTTTTTTTGAAATATCCTCTTAAGGAACATTGCCTAGCTAATACATACTCCCGTTCCTTCTCGGGATAACGGTCTTGTTGTTCCTTAAATTTCTTGATTGCCATCAAGCTCAACGATCTTTGTGGCCACATTGTCGCAAAATGCACGATCATGCTCCACGAACAGAATGGTCGGTGCAAACTCGAGCAACAGCTCTTCAATTTGCATACGAGAGATAACATCGATAAAATTAAGCGGTTCATCCCAAACGTACAAATGAGCATGCTCACTAAGGCTTTTAGCGATCAGCACCTTCTTCTTCTGTCCCCCGCTATAAGTCGAAATATCCTTTTCAAATTGAAGTCTGGAGAAATCGAGCTTTCGCAGTATGGATTTAAACAGGCTTTCATCAATCCCGCTGCTTATGGCATAATCCGTCAAACTGCCTTGAAGGTGGGACGTGTCCTGAGATACATAGGATATCTTAAGCTGGCTATCCCTGCTGAAATGACCCGTGTATTGCATCTCTTCTCCGCATATCAGCTTAAGGATACTGGATTTACCTGAACCGTTTTTACCCGAAAGGGCAATCCGGTCCCCTTTTTCAATCGTAAAACTCAGGTTTTCACACACCGTCTTAGGGCCATATGAAACAGAGACACGCTCCAGCTCGACCAGCTGTTTTTTATGATAATCGAGTTGGAACATCTGCAGACTCTCGGAACTCTCGATATTTTTAAGCAGCTTCGATTTTTCCTCAATGGCGGACTGCTGTCGCTGCTCCAAGTTTTTGGAGCGTTTCATCATTTTAGCTGCCTTATGGCCGATATAACCTTTATCTACTTTGGAGCCTGAATTTCTGGTGCCGTTTTTGGATTTTTCCACTTCGTGCGACCAATTCCCCGTTCTTCTGGCAGAATCGGTTAAACGTTTAATATCTTTCCTGAGTTTCTCATCACTGGCAAGCTCAAATTGATCCTGTCGCTGTTTATTTTCCCACCATGCGGAAAAATTGCCTTTTTGGATCTCGATATTGGTTTTATTGATGGACAGGATGTGGTCTACACAGTGATCCAAGAATGATCTATCGTGAGATACCAGAATAAATCCGCTTTTCTTGCTGAGATAGTCGCTGACCAATTTTCTCGCATGCATGTCCAGGTGATTGGTTGGTTCGTCAATCAAGAGGAAGCGGTTTTCCTTGATAAACAACGCAGCCAGCATTACTTTGGTCTGTTCTCCGTTGGATAATGACGAAAAAGGCCGGTACAGTACATCTTCCGAAACCTTTAACAAGTTAAGCTCGCGCACAATTTGCCAATGAACATACTCCGGATAGATCTCCTCGATGATATCCAGAGTGAGATATTCCTTGTTCTCGACATGGTAAGGGAAATATTCGAAGCTCACGGAGGCCGAAATATTCCCGCTGTACTCGTACTTGCCTAGCAGCAGATTGAGAAACGTGGTTTTTCCCCTGCCGTTTCTTCCGGTAAATCCTAATTTCCAATCGGTATCGATTTGAAAGCTCACCTGTTCGAATATTGGATCATAGCTGCTATCATAAGCAAACGAAAGGTTAGAAACATTGATTAATGACATTTTCATCTTTCCTCTACGGTAAAATTTCAGAACGAAAAAAAGCGCAGAAACACCAGAAATCCGGTGCGTTCTTCGCTACGTTAACCAACTATACCATAAAGAAACAAGCGAAGATCAAGCCATCGCTAAATTGCCTGCGTATAAGTATAGAAGGATAAAGTTCCGGTATCTGATTGGTTATGGTGTGAACCTTGTCTTATGCTTCCCAGTATCGACAGGTTCACATAAACATCTACAACCTCTAATTCAGTCATCGCTTTATCCCTCCTTGAACTGATCCCGTTATCGTGTGAATATTAAAAAACTTAACATGAATGCCGCCTGTTGGTCAACCTGTACGTGCAAGCGGCCGCTCGCCTACGTTTCCGTAAAAAATACGACTTAACGATCTTGCGCATTCCACTAGTAGCTGATAGGATATTTCAGTGGTAGATTAATGGCCGCCCTACATTTTGGATTGAAAAGGTGACGTATTATGAATTTGTTAAAAGAATTTAAAACCTTTGCGCTTAAAGGTAACGTGCTGGATTTAGCCATTGGGGTTATCATTGGTGCTGCTTTTGGCAAAATCGTATCCTCATTGGTGAGTGATATCATTATGCCGGTGATTGGATTGATTCTTGGCGGGGTGGATCTATCCGGACTAGAGGCGACAATCGGGGATGCAACCCTGACGTATGGAGTATTTCTTCAAACGGTCGTAGACTTCCTGATTGTCTCCTTCTCGATCTTCATGTTCATCCGTACACTGAACCGCTTTAAACGTAAGGAAGAAACGAAGGCGGAAGAACCGCCGACTCCATCAAAGGAAGAACTGTTGTTGACAGAAATTCGCGATTTGCTGAAACAACAAAATAAGGCTTCCGAAAAATAATATGCATCCGATCTGGAGAGTGTGTTTTCGATACGAGAACACGCTCTCTTTTTTTCTCCTTCTTCCAGTTCTCTCCCATAGGAATACAAACGCCCGCCATATCCTCCCACTCATGTTTGATTGACAGATCATGCCAAATAGAATTATAATCCTTACTAAACCTAGTAATATAGTATAGATTTTCATTGAGAGACAGATCACCCCCACCGTATGGGGCTGTCCATAAAGGGAGATGTGGTATATGCCGAGTGTTCAAACGTTCAAAGCAACTGCCCATTTGCAAGAAGGGGTCAAGGTTGTTACTAATGTAAGGCAGTTCGAGTTAGTCATCGATGAGCCGAAAAGCCTTGGAGGTACGGATACCGGAATGAACCCCGTTGAAGCTCTGCTCGCGTCCCTGGGGGCATGCCAATCGATCGTGGCCCGTGTATATGCGCCAAAATTCGATGTGATCCTTGAAGATTTCAGAGTTGAGGTAGAAGGCGACCTGGACCTGGACGGATTCTTTAACCGCTCGGACGTACGCCCAGGATACTCCGATATTCGGTACACCTTCTACATCAAAACCCCTTCGCCCGCCGAGAAGGTTGAGCAGTTCGTTGAATTCCTGGAGCGTAAATGCCCAGTGGGCGACACGATAGCTGCGCCGGTACATTTGAAGCTAAATCGCATCGTCATCGAGAACGAAGTGACAAATTCTTAATGCATCTACATATATGGGCTGCCAGGTTGCACAAAGCAACTTAGCAGCCCTTCTTTTTCATCGTCATCTATACGATGGATTGTCCCATGGATCATTGGATTATTTGTTGTGAACAGCATAAAGGAAACGGCAATAACCGATCTCAGCCGCATTTTTCATCAGTTCTAGATTGAGCCAGGCTGCCAATTCATGAAAAGGCTTATCAATGAAAGGCCATAACGTTCGTTCCGTAGAAAGGAACGCTTCGTCCGTCAAAGCCGACATTTCCCGTTTCCACTCGCTGCTCAATTCATTTATTCTATCCCTGGTCTCTTGGATGTTACCCTTAGAATGGATCTCTTCACGGGCCAATGTCCCACTGCCGAACGAATGATTCAGCACCATAGACCACCAGTATGTGATATGCCATGTCAGCCATGATATATTCGGCGGGCCCATTTCATACTCCTCGGATTCCGGCCATTCTGCCAGCCAGATTTCAGATTCACGGTAAACGTGGAGCCCCTTTGAAGCAGGTCGCCAATGAAACTCCTCGTCTTGAAGCCCCGCGAGATGCAAGTCGAGCAGCTGCCAAGCGATTTGGAACTGGAAATCAAGAGTACTTCGAATGATTCCGGTCGGATTAGGTGAAAATTGTCCATCTTGCATTCCACCCCTCCATTCTGTGCAAATTTATAAACATTGTTTGTTTTTGTCTATTTTATTATAAACATAATAAAATAATGTTTGTTTAATGTCAACATATATCCGTAGAATAACTAATACAAAAAAGCCGCAATTATTATGCGGCTATTATCTCGTGCCTATGCCCGATTCGGATAACCGGGTAGCTTTTACGATATAGGAAGCCAATCCTGGAATCATCCTGGCGATGCCTGGATAGAAGCGATTGGTTTTGGCGAAAGCGAGGTTCTGAATTCTCCTTGCCCTTCTGAGAAGCTCCGTAAACGTACGATTGGCTTCAAGTGTATATTGTTTTCGCCATTGAACGAAGTTTATTTCTCCCTTTAAATATTTGTCTGTCCAGCCAGAGCATAGCAATGATGATCGCAGAGCAACCGACATCCCGTCCCCGCACAGCGGCGGAAGCATCAGCATCGCATCGCCGATGTGAGGATATTCCGACCATGGATGCGGTGTATGGGATAAACGAAGCGGAGCAATGGATACCTGCGTTCCCGATACAGGCTCTCCTTCAGCCATCCGTTCGGCCAACCTTCTGTTCGTGCGTGAAGCGGCCCGGAGAATGTCAGGCACCGATTTGCCGCTGCCCTGCACGGAGTTCAAGGACAGCAACGCGGCCACATTGACCGTTCCATTTTCAATCGGCGAAATCCCGACATAACCCCCATCGCAAAAATACAGTTCAACACGGGCCGGTATCGTAATGCCGCTAAAATGCGATTTTACGCCGACATAGACGGTGTCATCCCGATATTCCTCGGCAGGGGCCACGCTACGCGGCTTTTTTGTACCATATGCACCAATGACGACCCTTGCCTCATATCGAACGCGCTCGTTCCCTTGCCTCGCATCGACTTCATACCGATGATCACCCAGCTTCTGAATACCGGTCACGGTTGTTCCCGTGACAATTTCCGCACCCGCGTTCACTGCATTCTCATGAAGAAGGCGATCCAGCTCATAGCGGCTGATGCCGGTTGCCTGTCCCGGTAACGGAGCGTTAATCTCACCGCCGTGTGACATCACGATTTTGGCATAATCCATGGAACTAGGCTTAACCTCTTCACCCATTAGATGGACGCCTAGATAATCCAGCATCTCTTGGGTCTCTGGCGACATGAATTCACCACAGGTTTTATGGCGCGGAAATGATTGCCGATCCAGCAATATCGTACGATGCCCTTGCTTTGCAAGCTGTAGTGCACAGCTGGTGCCGGCTACTCCCGCTCCGATGATTATGACATCCGCTTGCTTTGACATATATGAACACCTGCCTTATAGCTTTACATGAAGAACATTGGCTTCCGAAACGAGTAGATGACTAGGGTGTCCGATCTTTCGGGATAACAACGGAATAACGGAATAGTGGCTTCCATTCATAGGTCATGGTGTCGAGATTAAGCTGCTTTTTCAACTCTCTCCAATCTCTCCCTTTAAACCCCTTTGCAACCGATAACGGACCATCATGGCGAATATAGCGATTGCGGGAAATGATGCGCGTCGTAATCCAGACAGCCGTGTAGGGTACCGGATGCCGATGAATATCATTGATTACGACCCCGTGAATAGAGGCTCGCAGCATATGTGTCACCATCTCCACCAGCTGATCGCCCTGGAAATGATGGATGAACTGGGAACCGGTCACGATATCAGCCGATGCACCGGGGACATCTTTAACGTCGGCGCGCCGAACTCGAACTCTCGGTTCGTTTTGAAACAGTTGTCTAGCCTCATCGCATGCCTCTTCCGTCATATCGACCAAGGTAATATTCAGCTTGATGCCCCTTTGATCCGACCATTGCAGCAGCTTCTGGTTCACATCGCCTGAACCGGCCCCTACGTCCATGATGCTAAGGGTGCTCGGGCTGCCCATCGATTTCCAAAGCTTCTCCACGCCGTTCAGGGTAGGTCCCGGCGCCGCGAAGATCCGATTCAGCCGCCTTAAGTGCTTCAGCGCTTCAATTAACTCTTCCCCTCCCATGGAGAAGTCATCCATCAGCTCATCTTCCTGCGCCCGGATGGACAAGGTTCTAAAGAAGGACATGGTCCTGCTCCTTAACCGATGACGCATAAGCCTTTACGTAGGTAAAACGCATGAGCTCCGCTGTCAGGCCTGGCCCGAAGGCCATAGCTACCCCTTCCGTGGAAGCTTTGTCCAGCTCTAGCATCTCCTTACGCATCGCACTCAGCACAAACATAATGGTCACGGAGGAGAGATTCCCTGCCGTTCTTAAGATGTCCCTGCTGTATTTGGTTTGTTCATCGGTCAAGCGCATGACTTCCTGCACGGAATCCACGATGCCCCGTCCACCGGGATGGATGGCCCACAATTCCGGAAGCTTATCGTCCTTCAGCAGAATACGCAGTTCTTCCTCCAGGTGAATACCGAGCAGCTTCGGAATACGCGGCGATAAAAAAAGATCAAAGCCTGTATTGCCTACCTCCCACGTCATATCCTCCGTTGAATCCGGGAGCAAGACCGAATAACCCGGGCCGAGCTCCAAATAATGCCGATGATTCGTTTCCGGAAGACCGATAACACAGGATGAGGCCCCATCCCCGAAAAACGAGGCTGCAAACAGCGCTTCCCTCTCCTTGACCGGCTGAAAATGAAGGGTACAAAGCTCCACGCACACAATCAAAACTTGCGATGCCGGCGCTCCCCTTACAACATCCCTTGCCATTTGAATCGCCTTAAGACCCGCAGCACATCCCTGAAATATCAACGGCAGACGATTGACCCGTGGAGAAAGCCCCAACTGACGGACCAGCAGTACATCCATACCCGGCTGGTATTGACCCGTGCAGCTGACCGTAATGAGATGCGTGATTCGATCCGGTGACATACCGGCATCTTTCAACGCCTTCTCGGCTGCTGCTACGCCAAGCGGAAGGGCCTCCCGCTTGTATGTATCCATTCGTTCCTCGGTTGTCGGGATATCTGACTCGTCATGGGAAGGCAGATAGCGGCATTCTTCCAATGGACCAAGGTAGTTGGATTCGCAAGTATAACGAGTTTCGACACCGCAGGATCTAAATACTCTTCGAGCAAAGCGGGCCAAATCGGGTTTATCCTGCAGCGTAGAGGCAATTAAATCCGCAATATCCGACTGTGCCACTGAATGTGCCGGCAATGCCGTACCCATCCCGAGAATCGCAGCATCGGACATACCGTTTGTATGTTTCATGCTAACCTCCTGTTTCGTCTTGGAATTATACTTGATTACCCTTCCCTGAGCATTTTGAATTCGTTCAAAGATATACTTCTTGCAATTAGGATATCCCGAGCATAGCAAATTATATCCAATTCAAACCAAACGCTTCATACGCATGTCCGCAATCGCAAAAAAAACCACGTTTCCCGTGGTTTCCTGAGCTCATTATTAAGGATGTGACCGATTCATCCATCAACGGAACGTTGTTAAAGTACAACCACTCATAGCCTTTCCCCATGGAACGGCAGAGTAATAACATACTCCTTTCGATCACCTATACTCCTTCTTTATTGCCAAGTTCAGCTTCGTCAAACGGACTTCCCGGAATTTCTGTTTCGGTAAGAAGCACCCATTGGTTTACTTCATCGTAACCGGATACCTCAGCAATGACCCGATAACAAGGATACATCCATTCAGCAGGGGCACCTGCTTTCAGATTGGACGTGTCCGCCAAGCCTACGGCCCCCGGCTCCAGCAGGTTAATCAACGTGCCTTGCGGAAAAAAGGCCTCGATGAAGCCTTCCACTTTAGCGCCGACTGGAAATAAACGTTGGGTCCGATGCCAGTCCATCTGGCCAGCTTGCAGCTGTTCCATCCAAAGCTCTTCGAATGCCGCTTGACTGATCTCTGTATAATAGGGTTCCTCCGGATCAAGAGGGTGCTCCGCCAGCATGAAATGATAGGAATCGTGCTTCCGGTTGGATGTAATGCAGCTGCCATCCTCATCAAGAACGATCTGCCTATAAGCCGTGCCGTTGTTGTCTATTTCAAAATACCAGGTTCCCATCCCCGGCTCCTGAATATCTTTTAGATATCTCATAGTCGTCAACTCCTATCAGTTAAAACAAGCATTCAAAAAAAACGGTCATATTCCGGCCGATCTATTTGTTCTTCTATCAAGCACTGGGTTTATTTTACCATACCCAGCCACTTGGCGTTGTGCCTTAGAGACCTGCATCGAGCGGTGCCTATTCCTTGTCGTTAAAATACAAAAACAAGCCCGATTGAAGCTGCAATCGGGCTTGCGTTCTACACATTATTTCCCGGACATCGTGCTTACTTGCGTGTTGAACTGCTGCTCAAATTCCTTTATTGAGATGACCTTCCCATCCACTCTCGACTGCTCAGCGGCAAACGCCATGAGATGACTTTGAACGGAACGACTTGCCGAAGTCAGCCCTTGATCGCTTCCCCCTGTCTGTACCAGCCTCAGAAAATCCTTGATCAGACCCATATCACCGCCGCCGTGGCCGACATGCCCGCCCCTATCCTCAAATGTTATCCGCTCGATCTTGCCGCTGCCGAAATGAATGATCTCTATTTCGTTTTTCTCCATGGCTCCGCGGATTTCCCCACGGGTTCCCATCAGCTTGATCGTGCGGCTGACATCTCGCGTAAACGCACTCATCGTAAATGCCGCCGTCACGGTATTGGCAAATTCCAGATTAACGACCTGATGGTCCACCACGTCATTATCGCAATGGTATACGCAGCGGCCATATGGTCCCTCCAGCAACGCCTTGTAACGGGCATCATAACTCATATCATCGCTGATCGCCGACGTTGGCCAATTCGTATCCTCTGTCAAATATAGATCAGGCGCATAATAGAGGCACTGGTCCGAGACCGGGCATCCGTCCAAACACCGTTTGGGCGCGCCTTCCGGTGCTTGCGCAGCCGTAAAATGGCTCAGCGAACCGAAAGAGGATACCCGGAGACAATCGGCATCGGCAAGCCAGAGCAAAATATCGAGATCATGACAGGACTTGGCGAGAATCATCGGACTGGAATCTTCCTTACGACGCCAATTTCCCCGCACAAAACTGTGCGCCTGATGCCAATAGCCCACGTTCTCGTTATGCTGGATCGACATCAATTGGCCAATGGTCTCACGCTCCAGCAGTTCCTTTAAAGTCGTGAAAAACGGCGTATACCGCAGCACGTGACAGATGGAAAACACCAGGCCGGCCTGCGAAGCCATCTCGCCCATCCGGATGCACTCTTCGGGATCCGGTGACATCGGCTTCTCCAGCAGCACATGGTAACCGGACTCTAGCGCCCGGATTGTCGGCTCGAAATGCTGCTTATCCTGGGTGCATATCAATACCGCGTCCGCGAGTTTGGGCCCTGCAAAGAAATCATCCCAATTCTCGAAGCACGCCGCGTCTTCAAGACCATGCCTAGCTTGAAACTGTTCCCTCCGCTGCCGATTCGGTTCCGCGACGGCAACCACCTCCAGCTCATGGGGATGCAGCAGGGCATATTCCATATAATTGATGCCTCGCAGTCCTGCTCCGATGAGGGCAACCTTAACCTTATTCATCCGATTCTTCTCCTTTTTATGCAAGCACTTATTCTTTGACGCTTCCGACCGTCATCCCTTTGACAAAATACTTCTGCAGGAACGGATACACAATCATGATCGGCAGCGCGCCCATGAATATTTGGGCAGTCCGGAGCGTTTTCTCGCTCAAATTCTCCATTGCTTTGATCTGTTCGATCGATATCGAAGTCATTTGGGAATTGATCGACATGATGAGCGTGGACAAATAGGTTTGCAGCGGATATTTATCCGGTGAATTCAAGTATAGAATTCCGTCGAACCAAGCATTCCAGTGTCCCACGATGGTAAACAGGCCGATCGTCGCTATGGACGGAAGCGAAACCGGTAGGTAGATACGCCATAATATTCTCCAGTGTCCGGCACCGTCAATCGTTGCCGCCTCCTCCAGCTCCTTCGGAATCGTTCGGAAGAAGTTCAGCATCAGAACCATGTTCCATACATTGAGTGCCCCAGGCAGAATCAGAGCCCAAACGGAGTCAATCAAGCCTGTATTCTTCACGATCATGTAGGTTGGAATCAAGCCCCCGCCGAAAAACATCGTAATGGCAAAAAACCACACGTACGGTGTTCGAAACTTAAATTGATGATTGGATTTCGATAAGGGATACGCGGTGATGAATACCAAAAACATATTCACTGCCGTCCCGAGCACGACCCGCGTTAGCGAAACTCGAAATGATCGAAAAAACTCGACCTTTTCGCCCAAGTACCGATAAGCATCCAGGTTAAAGCCGACTGGCCAGAGCCTCACTTCCCCCGCCATCGCCGCTGTATTCGAGCTTAACGAAATCGAGAGCAAATGAATGAACGGAATGATACCGAGCAAGGTGATTGCGGTTAGAACCAGCGTATTCACGATTACAAACAGCCTTCTGCTGATCGTTGGTTTGTGCATTTTCCTACCTCCACTCCAGCCTAAAAGATCCGATAGTTGTTATATTTATAAGCCGCATAGTACGTCACAGCCACGAGAGCCAGCGAGATGACCGATTTAAAGAAGCCGACTGCGGCGGCAGGTCCGAATTGCTGACTGAACATTCCGAGCCTATAAACGAAGGTATCGATAATATCCGCCCCTTCATAAACCGTCGGGTTGTACATGATCAGAATCTGTTCGAAACCGGCGTTGAGAATTCCGCCAAGACTTAATACACCCAGCAGGATGAGAATCGGTGCCATGCCTGGGAGCGTAATATGAATCATCTGCTTCCATCTTCCCGCTCCATCTACTTCAGCAGCTTCATACAGCGTGGCATGGATTCCTGTTATGGCAGCGAGCATAACAATCATGTTATAGCCCATCCCTTTCCATACGTCCGAACCGATGATGATCCCACGGAACCAGTGGTTATCCAGCATAAACATGATCGGTTCCATATCCAGTGCGCCCACCAAGCCGTTCACCGGACCATTTAAGGAGAACAATTCAATGATGACGCCGCCAAGCACCGTCCAGGACAGAAAGAACGGCAGGAAAATGGCGGATTGGATAAAACGCGAGAACCATCTTCGGGTGACTTCATTGAGAAGCAGTGCCAGGATTAGAGGCACCAGTAAAAACAAAATCATTTTAAATACGGAAATGACAATGGTGTTCCACAATACCTGCTTGAAATCAGGCAGTTCAAATACATAGCGAAAATTATCAAAGCCAACGAATTCCGAGTGGAAGAACCCGGCAAGCGGCTCAAATTGTTGAAAAGCCATGACAAGACCGGCCATAGGTCCATAAGCATAAATCAATGTGACGATAACTCCAGGCAGCAACATCAAATGCAGCAGATATTCTTTTTTTAGCGTTCTCACAGATGAACCTCCCCGTCCATTTAAAACGGGAGGAATTTGCCAACTTCATCAAGGCTCATCCTCCCGTTCTATCATTCAAAGATTATTTGGCACTCTGCTGGCCGTACCAATCGTTGACCTCTTGCGTAATCTGATCGCCGCCAAGCGACTTCCAGCTCTGAACGAATTTATCGAATTCATCCAGTGAAGCCCCCATGACAATCTTGGTGAAGGTTTCCTGCATCAGTTTATCGAGCTGGGATCCCTTTTCCACCTGCGTTGCCGTAGGAAGGCCGTAGAATTCATTGTTCACGTAAGCCTGACTCTCTTTGATTTGCCGCGTCATTCCCCAGCCGCCGTCTTTCGCCGCCCGACTGAAATACTGGCCCCAATTCACGCCTTTCGAGGCATCTGCGGTATTTCCTGCAAGGTAATCCTTTGTTGCTTTGAAGACGTCCGCCACATTTTTGTAGTTCTCGTCATCCAGCGTAATTTCGGATTGGTTCGCGTCAAGCGCTTTGTTAACCTCCGTATAGATCGTATCGATTTGGGCCGGATTATAAATCCGTGGGTTAAACCAATTGTATACATATCCTTTTTCCGCTTTATTCTGATCCATGTACTTCTTGTTGCCCATCTCGATGTAGAAGTTGATCATCTTAATGGCGGCTTCCGGATTCTTCATTTTTTTGTTCACGACCACGAGCTTATTGCTGCGAATCTTGGGTACCATCGACTTCCCGGGTCCATCCAGTCCAGGAATCTGAAGGGCAATCCATTCTGCCTTAGGATCTTTATCGACATTGAGATTCAATGGCCAGTTCGGATACCACCATTCGCCGTAGGAAATACCAACCTTGCCTGCGGTAATATCTTCAACAGACTTGTTCTCATCCTTCAAGGCAAATTCTTTATCCAGAATCCCCTCCTTGTACCAGGACTGCAGCTTGCCCAGCGCGGTCTTTACTTCCGGTTGAATGAGACCAGGTATAAGCTTGCCGCTGTCGTCCTTGATCCAGGCCGACTGGTTGTCCCCGATGGACGGGTAAGCACCAAACCCATTGAAGAAGCCCCTCAGGTCAAAGCCCCAGAAGAACAGATTCTTCTGCATCGCGATACCGTATGTGTCACTTTTACCGTTTTGGTCCGGATCCTGCTGCACAAAGGCCTTTGCAACCTGTTCCAGCTCATCCATGGTTTGCGGCGGCTGCAAATTCAGGTTGTCGAGCCAGTCCTTGCGGATCCAGAGCAGCTGAGTGGACAGGAACGGATCCTCAAATCCGGGAATCGCAAGCAGCTTTCCTTCCGACGTAAACGTCTTCATCGCAAAGCCGCCGTCAGACTCCATGTATTTTTTCAGTGCCGGCGAAGCGTAGTCGTTGTAAGCTTGGGTTAGATCGGCAAGCATACCCTGCTTCTTCAGCTTCTCGAAGTTCTTCTGGTCCAGTTCCATAATATCCGGCAGGTCCGCCGAAGCCATGGCTAACGAAAACTTCTGTTCGAACTGGCTGGATGGCACCGTCCATTTGTACTGAACCTCAATGTTCAGCATGTCTTTGAGATCTTTGAAGTAAGCATTCTGTTCAGGTGTAATCCCTTGAGGCGTCCGCGGGTCTTCCGGCGGATTGTAGCCGAGCACTTGCGTGACCGTTACCGTTTCAGGATATTTGCCGAGAGGTTCGGGCGGTGCAGTACTGGTTTTTGCATCCTCGGTAGAGGTTTTGGCCGGCGTCCCCTCAGATTCTTTTACCTGATTCGAACATGCAGCCATTACCGAAAGCGTCATCGTGCTAATCAACATCATTTTCGCTAGCTTGATCCATCTCATGATTGCTTTCCCCCTTTATCTGACGTAATCTGGATATCTGTGTTGCTTAGGTATCATTATAGTTTTTATTGGAAAGCGCTATCAATTTTAAGATTTTTACTTCTCTTTCACTTTTTTTACTTATTGGGAATTTCGATATTCCTGTGGGGAAACACCCATCTTTTTCTTAAAAAATGTCGTGAAATAGGAAGGAGATTCGAATCCGAGCCGCGTGGCAATCTCCTGCAACTTCATATTCGTATGCTGCATCAGGTGAAGCGCCCCCTCCAGCTTCTTCGCCTGGATATACTCCAGCAGGTTGTGCCCTGTCAGCTGCTTGTAGTAGCGCGAAAGATAAGATGGGTTAAAATGGACTTCCTCCGCGATGGCGGTCAAGGAAACATCCCCGGATAAATGCTCCAAGATATATTTATGGATCCGGTCGATCACGTCGAATTTCATATCATCCTGCTTGAACCGGTCGTAATCTTGGTTCGGATCCTCAAGCTCTTTAGCCTTTTCAATGTCCACAATGACCATATTTTGACCAAGCGCAGCCCTGCTCTGCAGCATGGATCCTAAAACATCAAGCTGCTGTCCCGAGGTATCCCACTTATGAAGCAGATTGCCTGATATTCCGAAAGAAACATGAACACCGAGCAGTTCTTCGCATTCATTTTGGACCAGCTCCAGGATGCCTCTCATATAGGACATAACCCCGTGCCAATGAAGCTCACTCTCCGGCTCATCACCGCGAAAACGGTTCCGAAGCTCCGCATCCGGCTGCAGCAGCCATACCTGTAAGGCATCGTCCAGAACAGCATGCTCACATGCAAATGAGGCAGGCAAATCGTTAATAAACGTCATCTGAACAGCTTGCGCCACATCCTTGGTTTTTGACTCCGCCGCTCCATTGATCCTTCCGATGATAAAAAATGCCGGCTGATCTACATCAATGCGGAACTCCACCTCTTCATAGCGGGGCTCGGACAGCAGGGAATGGACGGCTTCTCCTTTCAATACCTGTCGTATCAGCTCCCGTTTCAGCAAAGGCTCGGCGATTTGAAAATGCACCCTTGCCTTTTCTGCCTGAATTCTGCGACGGTTTTCCTCATCAAGCTTAGATGAAGCCTCTTGGACAGCTTGAAAAATCGGATCGATTCCTTCGGTTTTCAGGATGTAGTTATCCACGTTTTTGCGCAGTGCTTCATGCACATAATCAAATTCACTGTAACCGGTCAGGAAAATAATTCGGCAATGCGGCCAATAGTATGTAATTTCATCAATCAGTTGAAGCCCGTTCTTATGGGGCATTCGTATATCGCTGACCAGGATGTCCAGCTTCACTCTCATGGCAATCTCCAGCGCTTCCTTGGCGGAATAAGCTTTACATACATCCAGTTCCAATTGTGCATGCTCCTGAAAAAGCTGAACCAAGCCGTTAACGATGACGGGCTCGTCGTCCACGATCAACAGTCTGTACATGATGATGCCTCCTCTATCCCATCGATGATAATGATCAGGTCTACCTTTAAGCCGCCATAGTCGCTGCGCGAGATGAACAATCCGCTTCCGGGTCCATATTTAAGCTGGAGCCGGTTGTTCACGTTGATCAAACCTGTTTTTTCAATATGCTTTGAATCCATGGCAAGCTTGTCCCGCAAACACTGCAGCATCTCATTCGTTAACAGCTTCCCGTTATCCTCTACCGTGACACGCAATTGGCCTTCCCGGTAATCGCTGCTGATGTACACTTCCCCCTCCTCCATGCCGTCTTCGAACGCGTGTTCAAACGCATTCTCTACGATAGGCTGTATGATGAGTCTCGGAACGGTTATGAACGGCGGGATGTCCGAAATTTCCTTATGCTCGTATGTGATCCGGTTCGAGAAGCGGATGCCTTGAATGTCGCAGTAATCCAGCGCATGCTTATATTCCGTATAGAAAGGAACCTCGTCGGAGCCGCTTCTCGTGATGTATTGATAGTAGCTTCCGAGCTTTTGAGAGAGCTCCGCCGCACTGTCCGAGTCTCCAACCTTGCACATCATATAAATATTGAAAAAGCTGTTATATAGAAAATGTGGATTGATCTGGGACTGCAGCTGCTTCAGCTGCGAGTGCTGCAGTGCTATTTTTTGCTCATAGTTTTCCTCAATCGAATGTTTGAGCTTAAACGCCATCCTGTTGAACCCGTTAAATACGTAATGAAACTCGTCTTTGCTTCTGGACTCGATCATGATGTTCAAATTATCGGTTTCGATCATATGAAAGGCTTTGACAAGCTTGGACAGAGGCCGGTGGATCATCAGATTGACCGAGAACGAATAGAGCACCATGACGGTTACCGCTAGAATAAACAACGTATAAAACCATGTAATGAATTGGCTTAAAGGCCGCGTAATTTCATTTTGGTTCACATACATAACCAGGGACAGATGCAGCGCGCTAACTTCATTCTGGATAATAAAATAGTCTACGCCATCCAGTTTCCCCGTCGCCGGCACACTTTGCTCCGGGCTGGGATTGTCCAAGATATGGCTCAAAATCTCGGATGACTCATCGGCCCGCGGAGCCGTCGTTAATATGGTCCCCCCTTCTTTACTCCCGAGTAATACTTCGGATTCCGGATACAGCTTGGCGATTTCGCTTAAAGCCCCCAGCAGCTTAGTTCGTGAAATTTCGATATAGGACCAGATACCGCCGTTGTTTTCGGTTTCAATCAGGAAAATCCGCTCACCGCTTCGATAAAAAGAAGGCTTGGGCAACACCGCCATCATGGAAGATATCCGTTCCATTTCCTTATTGGGCGTATTGGTCACGCCCGTTGTGGTCGAGATCGTTTTCCCGATATCCTTCACGTAAACGCCGGCGCTAACGATGTACTCGCTGGAGACCATAAGGGTGGCAAGCCGATCCCTGACCTGATCGATAAGCTCTACCTCTTCATAATTCTCAAGCATGCTGCCTCGAAAGCTCAGCTTCTGCAGATCCTTGTCATTTAACAGCTGCAGCTGTAAATTCCGGATAAAATACATCTCTTTATCCAGCTGCTTGGAATAGAAAGACGCGCCTGCTGTCGCGGAGTTCAAGAGAGACTCCTTCGTCACGGACATCCCCTTATAATTCAACCAAATATTCATAGAGATGAGAGGAAGTAATAATAGAATAAAAACGATGACGATTTTCTGATACACAAACCATTTCGATGCTTTGCCCGGAGCTTGAAGTTTCATGCTTTCCCCCCATTTGGTATCAACCGATCTATTATCATCTAGTATAGGGGGGCCGGCTGACATTACAACGAATTATTTTTACATATTCGTTGTGAACCATGACAGGCATGGGTTCCAGGCATAGAAAAAAAGCCCCGCAAGGGGCTTTTAAGCTATTTTAGAATTCAGTATAGGCATCGGTACTATGATGTGGTCATTTCGAACCGATGATTTCATATTTTGGCTTCACGTTGTTGAAATCCGGATTGGTTCCGCTTACCATTAGGCCCATTCCCCAATCGAAGTGAACATCCGCCGTAGGCACGTCCGCAGCGTCACGATATTGGAACAGGATGTTTCTTCGCGTACGATCGCTCCGGTTCACGTCCGAGCCATGAATGGTCAGGTAATTAAAGAAGAGTACATCGCCCGCCTTGGCTGGACACGGGGTTCCCGAAGATAATGGATACTCCTTGTGGTTCAAATAGTAAGCGCCGATATGCGGCAAAACGCCTTGTTTATGGGATCCCGGCACAACACATAGGCAGCCGTTCTCCATATCGGCATCATCGAGATGAACGCTGGCGGCTAACATGGTATGATCGCGATGCGGGAAATACGGATAATCTTGATGCATGGGAAAAGCGGCCCCGTTAGCAGGAGGCTTCACCAGCATTTTCGAGTGATGCAGCTGCACGTTGGGTCCGATGATTCCGTTCAACGCTTCTGTCATTCGAGGATGGATCGCGGCTCGCATGAAAGCGGCATCATGGTAGTGCACGTCGTGAAAGCCTTTCAGAACCAGCTTCTTAAGCTGCTCAGGCGGCAGGAAGTCGCCTTGCCATGCATGGTTTTGATCCGATTTAGCGCGTGCCGCCCTCTGGATAATCCCTTCAACTGCCGCTCTCATATCCTCTACTTCCTGTTGATTATAAACGCCTCGGACCAGCAGGTACCCATTGTCTTTGTAAAATTGCACATCCTTTTCGTCCATCATCACCATGCACCCTCTCAATATGTTATGGTTTATCTAAGTTCATTATAGTAAGGGCGAGCGAAATCGTATTTGCACGGGAATGACGACGTTTTGCAAAATTACGCCAAAGGAGCTGCAAATGACTTGTACCATTGGAGCAAAAGCGAGGAACGCCTTAATCGTTATGCTGGACGGCTTGAAGGCGAAAGCCTCTCGTTCCTTGTCCATTATTGGGGGACCGTCCAGCATTTGACGGCCAATTCCATACATCGGCATTCATTCTATGAGATTTGTTATGTGGACGGCGGAAAAGGCATATATACGGACGGTGATCAGATGTATCCCTTATATGAAGGGGTAGCTTTCTGTACAATCCCAGGCCGGTTGCATCAGATCAAAGACGTAGACGGTCTGAATCTGTTATTCGTCGCGTTTGAACCAATGGAGAGACCGTCTGCCCAAGAAGTAACGGTGAAATACAGCGAGGCTCTTCAGCGATGTGCCGTTTGGACCGAGCACGCCAGCGATTCGCCTGCCATTCAAATATGGAAATCCATGCTGCTGCGCTCGGAATCCGACACATCGCTGCCTGCATCGCTTTTGCCGAAGCTAGCACATGTACTCCTGCAATCCTTTCCTGGCCTGTTCGGGGCTTCCGGCAGTTTCGAAAGCGCTCTACTCTTATCCTCCGCGTTACAACTCGTTCAAAAGGCAAAGTTGTACATAAGAGACAACCTCGGCGGGCCTGTGTCACTACCCGAAGTGGCGGCTTACCTGAATGTGTCCGAGCGGCAATTATCCCGATTGTTTGCGGAGAGCATTCATGAATCCTATTCCTCCATGGTTCGCACCGAACGAATCCGGGCAGCCGAGCTAATGCTCCAGCACACCCGTGATCCCATCAAGGTGATCGCAGAGCGAACCGGGTTCTCATCCGTTCATTACTTCACGAGGCTGTTCACGAAGTTCAAAGGCATCCCCCCCGCCGCTTATCGAGCGAGATGGGCCTTAGAGGCGGATCGCCAGGAATGATCTCTCCGAGAGATAAGCGCAAATCGGCAACGAAACAGCCCAACCATGTGTATTTTATAGATGTTAGTATATAGATCCTGCTGATTTCTCAAGTATATTCCATGCATATGACTGCCTTGCGCAGCTCCCTTGAGTAGAAAAGATACAACGCATCAGCCCCGTAAGCCTGAAAGTAATATCCCGTTAACCGACCTGTATATGTAAAAGTCTCTCCCTCCGGTGTACGGGGCACGTGCAGCAGATTGGTCTGTTCAGACCTGAGCCAATCTTCCAGTGATTCGCCCTCTTCCAGCATGAATGACGAGCAGACCGTTCATCCGGATACCATACGAGCTCGGAGATCGACGCCGTAATATTGAATTCATATTTCATCTCTTGCCGCCTCCTTGCTTACTGCAAATTCAAATCATCCTTTTAGCATTCGTTATAACATCTTCTGTCGTTTATATAGATGCTCAACATACGGGATATTCTACCATATATCATTCCTGAGTTTGAATTTCAGACGCTTACCCACGGTAACTTGGCGTGTTATAATTTGTTTAATAGGCTGGAGGGAATGAAATTAATGCTGGAACTGGAAGCAGCTTTAACTAGATTCATAGAACAACAGGACTTATATAATCGGGATTTCGGGCTCTTCACCGATCATGAATTACGGCAGCGGTCCGAGGTCCAGCTGCCGCCCGTGGATGACCGTATCACGCTGTCTCCTGAACTGACTTATCTATATAGCCATTATGAGATGATTGACGCTATGGCCGAAGGAACCCACAAAATGAAGAACGCGGCGGTTGAGATCGGTGAATCGGCTGTCATCTACTTTGTGTCTCCTGAGCATCTGGTCCGGCAGCAAATGGGCTATCGCTGGATTTACGTCGGCGGTGAAACGGCAGAATCAAGCCTTTGGCCGACTCATCACGTCGTCATTGCCAATGTAAACGATGATCCGCTGATCGTTGACGTCCAAGCGAGTGGTTCACCCGTATATGCCGCATTCGAAGGCGGCGAGCCGAAGCTGATTGCGACTTCGCTTGCGGATTGCTTTGACGCGCTGTCCATTCTCATCGAAGGAGCTCGGCTTTTCCAAGGGGAAATCAGCGACGAAGAAACCTTTGAAACGAAACCGGAATATATCTCCCATGTGATGCCAACACTGACTGATCTTTTGGGAAGCGAGCAAATGGAGGCGCTTCTGGAATATTTATCGCTTCAATAAATGGAAGGGCTGCGGATAACATAAACAAAGGACACACCTCTAAGAGAATGTGTCCTTTATCCATTGATCAACTGGGAATCTGGATATCTGATCCTTACCGTTCAGGACCATACACCTCAAATTCCCAAATCGAATATCCGTATATCGTGGCCCGAATCGTGCCGTACATCCGAACATACCGTGCTTCCACTTCGTCAAAAGTAATCGTCTCAAGACCACCCTTGCCTGTCGTGGTGCTGTATACATCTCTCCAATTAGCCTCATCGCTCGGATCGTCGGCTATCTGTATTCGGTAGCTCTTCCCGTAAGCAGCCTCCCAAAAGAGCCTGACTTCGTCTATCGTTTTGGTTTCTCCGAGATCGACATAGATCCAACCGGGATCCACTCCCCGCTTCGAACCGAAGCGAGTTGTTAAACTTCCGTCGTTCACGTACGGCGCGGTGTCTTCCAGTCCGTCATTGGATGAAGCCACAGCTGGACGGTGCAGCGCCAAATTGGTTCTTGGTGGAGGTTCCTCGTTCTGAACGGGCCTGATCGTGACATCGCCGTAATGTTCTTTGCTCAGGAAGTTCATCTCGTGAAGCGTAGTCGCCGGTACGCTTGCTCCAGGCATATAGACATTCTCAAACATCAGATCCGTAATCTCGGCACCTTCCACACCCTTGATCTTCGCAAAACTTTCACCCGCGTCGCGTACTGTAATATCCTTCACTTTAACGTCTCTGACTGGTCCCACGCCGTTATTGCTTCCATTCACTGTGAACAGGGTCATCCAGGCGCTATTGTCTTCGTTCTTGCCGCTGATATCTTCAATGTCCATCGATTCGAATCTTACGTCACTCACCGTGCCGGTACCGTATTTATGATGAATGGCAAACCCCACTGCGGCTTTGTATACGACTCCGTTTCTGAACACGATATTGGATTGATCCTGCATGATGCCTTGGCCGATCTTATAACCGTAGCATAACGTCCACGCGATCGTATCCTCGAATAACACATTGCGGACGGGTTCCGGATTACCTGGCCAAGGCACTTTACCCGAAGCGATATCGGTATCCTCTTTCCAAGCTTTCGTGGAGAACGGATCATCCAGCGAAATACCGATCGTATGTTGTACGACAACGTCTTGGGATTCGCAAATATCGATCCCGTCATTCTCTCCCATCCCCAAACTGTTGAACAGCTTCAGATTTCTGAAGGCCAGATCATTCGAGCGGACCGCGACAACCGCCCAGCCCGATGATTCCCGAATGATAATGCCATCCATCACAAAATGGGACGTATCAATCGGAACGACCAGATTATTGATCATTCCCTTGCCGTTGGATCCTTTGTCGTCGTGCAGGGCCTGCCCATTGCCATCGATTGTGCCCCGACCATATATCCGGATATTCTCGGATTGAAATGCGGTTGAGATCCACCATGTAGCCGGTCGTCCCATCGAATCCTTGAACCAATGCTCCGTGTAATCGTCTGTTCTTCCCGTGCCGACCAAGGTGGCTCCCGGTTCCATGTAGACCGCCGTATTGCTTTTTAATACCAAATTGCCGATTTCATAGGTTCCCGCCGGTATGTAAACAATGCCCTGCGCACCGTCTCCTTGCGTGGTGCCGTACTGACTGGCATCGTCAATGGCCTGCTGGATGGCCCGCGTTCTTATGGAAACTTCGGTTGTTGATGAACCCGAGGATACAACATCATACGGAGCGGATATTACATTGAAGATTCCCTCACCGGTTGAGGCAGGTGCATCTGATTCAAGCGGATCCGCAGCGATGACCATACGCGTCTTGCGGTTATTCATCATGACGATTAAGTATTCGTCCGAACGGGTCGTGAAGGTGATGGTTCTTCCCTCAATCTTGTCTGCTTGAATGCCGAGTTTCTTCGGACTTATCGAATACTCATGCACCTTATCTGTGTTGAGAATGGTTAATTCATAAGTGACAGGACCGTCGGACATGGAAAAATGCGCATAGTCATAATCGCTGAATCCCTTCACCACCGGGACGGGTACTCCGTTCGCTTTAAGTGTGTAATTGACGGAGCTTGCATATCGTTCCGAAGGCTCGTAGGTTACGATTGAGGCTGGTGCCATTGGAGTAAATGCATCCCCTCCCTCTGATGCTTCCACTTGAAGATTCGCAGATGGTGACAGCAAGGCAGCAGCAAGCGTAAATCCAAGTGCGGCACGAAACCATTTGCTTACGAATGTCATCACATGTTTCCTCCTTTTCGTTCGATTATTTGAAAGCCGTTTCAATATTGTCTGAATCAGCATTCCGCCACTTCATTATAGACTGCATGCAAAGGGAAAATAATGAGGGTAATTCCACAAAAAGGGCAGATTCTATATACGAATTTGTTCCAGGGTGTTTCCTCTTCAGATTCATATCCCGGAAACCAATCTTGGAACATGTGACAATCCGAACCGAACGAAAGCATATCGGTTTTGATAGATCGGGGTGTCTGGATCGAGTTCCTTATCCGTCCAACCGGGTTTATCCTTAAAGCTGTCGGGGCCTACCTTAAGCGGCTCCCCTTTCACATGGTGGTGCGGACCGAGCAAGTTTCTGCAGCTCCCAATCAACTCAAGCTCAATCAGGTTCTCTCCGGTTTGGAGATATCCTGAAATATCCGCCTCATACGGCTCCCATAAGAAGGAGCGAATTTCTTTCCCATTGATGCTTAGTCGCGTAACAATTGCATTCGGCCTAGAGCCAAACTGCCATAACCAGCTAGCTCGATTATCCGGTCGAATCGAAATCGTCTGCACAAGCCGAATGCTTCCTGCAAAGAACGGCAAGCCCTGACGGACCAGATCATCCGCCAGCGAGCATTCTTGCTGAGGTTCGGATAGCTTGAACGGACCATCCGTATAGAGGACGCCATCTCCCCCATCAACGAACGCAGATTCTGATGTTACCGCAAAATCCCCGATGATATAAACGCTCTCGAGCTCCGTATCAAACGTAAGCTTATTCGCTTCAGCTTCAAATTGATCGGCACGCTCCATTGCCGCATACGTTTCGGGCGCGTTCCAAAAATCCAGGGCAAGCCTGATGGTATTACGACCGCGCTGAAGGCAGCCTCTAATATCGATCTTCTTGAAAGCAACGTCTCTCCACCAGCCACAGCTATGAGAAGCTACTTCGTTTCCGTTCACCCGGATAATCGTTTTCTCCGGATTCTCCATGACAAGATACAATTCCCGTTCAATGACTGGATCGAAAGTTACGGCAACCTCGAATTCCAATTCGATACGCACGGGCGCTCCGATCTTGAGCAGTACTTCCTGAATAAAAATAAGGGGCAGAGGTTCAGACCACTCGCCATTCTCCACCCGATACCTGCACGTATCCAGCGTTAAGCTGTTATCATCGATATAATCGACACTCCACCGCTCATCCAAGTGTTGAATATGAGTTTCGGCATTTCCGCATTCGAGTTCAGTTACCGTATCGGAATCGTTCAGAGCCTCATCATCCGGCACAACTCGGATCACATAGGATTGCGCTGGGTGCAGCGTCAAGTTCAGCCGAATGCCGTCCGCCATTACTTTATGGTTCAACGGTTCGAGCCCGCCGCTCTCCAAATGAATAAGAAAGGGCCTACCCTTTCGATAAATAGTTACCTCCGTATCCGGATATAGCTCTTCTCCCGAATTCACCAGATAATAGAGATAAGAGTCGTCCAGCTTAAGGGTCTGAATGTTAAGCATATCCGATGCAATGGGATTCCACTGCCCGTCATTTACAGAGATCGAAGGGGAAACGATGCCGGACATCATTTTCGCCAAAGATAACCGGTTCCAGGCGGGTTTCAATGCAGCTCCTATTAAATTAATAATATCTTTGCTCTGTTCTCCATTGATCAGGTACGGATAAGGCTCGAAAGCGATCAACGTTCCTCCCTGAAGAATAAATTGATGGAGCAGATTCACGGTTACTTTATTTAAGGTAACACAAGGAGGTATGACAACAATCCGATAGTCGGCCTCTCCTACAATGAATCGTCCACCCGCTACCTTACCATGACGTTCCATGATTCCCTCGCTGCCGTAATCATGCTCGATAAACGATTGGCACAGCCAGCGGGACAACTGGGCAAACGATTGATGATAAGGTTCAATCCGGCTGGAGTCTGAGCCCGCTTGCTCCACCCAAGCGGTCCGGATGGGATGCAGCAGCAGTACATCGGCCTGCCGTGTGCCCTCCACAAGCAGCATGGACAAACGGGCAAAGTAATCGTTAAAGTGGTGATAGTGCTCCCACCAAGGCTGTTGATAGAACAACGATGGCGGATAATCCCGTTTCCGCAGCCCTCTAAGCGAATAGGCCTGCAAATGCTGACACATGAGATTCATCCCGTGAACGAATTGCCATTCCCCGATCCGCTTTAAATCCTGAAAGCTGATATTCCAGCCGGTGCAGCCATAACTCTCGGTGATGGCTTGTTTTTTGCCGAGCTGACGTACAACGGAGCTGACTTGCTTGGGAACAAGCGGCTCTTCGCTGACCGAACGGCCGAGCCAGTCGCAGCCGGGGATTTGCAGATACTCATAGAAGAGCAGCGGATCGCCTACCGAAGTCGCTTGGCTCATTAGCGTTTGCTCGTCCACGACATGTCCGGCCGAGGACCACCCCCGCTCCCCGCACCACGCTCCGATCTGCATGGCATAGGCTTCAGTGAATAATGCGGTAACGCAAGACCAATAATCATACCTTATCTTGCGGCAGTCATTCGTTTCCAAGAAGAGTCCAGGTAGTGCTTCAATCAGGGAATATCCATAATGGGTTTCAAAAGCTTCTTCCAGCTCCAGCGACCACGGAAGATCGCCCCGGCCAAACTGCGGTTCATCCGTGAATATCCCCTTTAGAACCGAACCGTATTTATTGCCGAACTTCGTCCAGTAAGCTTCGTAGATGGTTGTAATGAACGCCTTTACAGCCTGTTTGCTTAGCGTGTCGATATAGTACGGATTGATCTCGTAATATACACGAAAGTCAGGACTGCGAGGATCATCCGGAGTGAGTAACCGCAGCTCTTCACCGCTCTGAACATAATAGGCTATCGTCACTTCATTTCCGTCCTTAAACGGAGCCCATTCATAAGCCAGCCGCTTCTGCTGATAAGCAGGGCCAAGTGCAGGCACCTTTCCGTCACCGAAACCGCTGGGCCAGCCGTTTTCGTCGTACAGCCATGCCTCCAGCCCGAGCTCCTCACTTTTCTCGATGCAGACCTGTATGGCCTCCATCCACTCCTCACCCATATAAGGTACGGTAAGTCCTCCCCTGGCATGTATGAAAAAACCGCCGATACCGGCCTTGTGCATCTCTTCGATCTGCCGTAAGAGTTCATTCTTATTCAGATCGTCATTCCAGGACCAAAATGGCACCGTTCGATAACGAGCAGGAGGATGCTGCAGAAGATTCCAAATCGTCATTTTCTTATCCTCACCTCGCACTAGTCATTCAGACATAATGTAATCAAATCATCGATATGTGCCGTGGCCAAACATTCCACCGCGTCCGCTGAACCGTAAAAAATTTTAACCTCGCCATCATCTTCAAGTATCATGCCGCCAGGAAAGATCACGTCGTTCCGGAAGCCCCCTTCGGTCTCGTAACTAACCTCAGGTGCCAGTAAGGGCTCCTTATACAAACCGATGATTTTTTTGGGATTATCCAGATCCAGCATCATCAATCCGGCGGTATAGCGTTTTTTCCAGGAAGATTCCCACCCGTTCTTGCCCCTTTCGGGGTCAAGATCCACCGCATGAAATGTTGTTAGCCAACCATGCTTTGTCTTGATCGGAGGAGCAGCGGGGCCAATCTTGTCATTGGCAAATGCGACGTCCTCGACAGCCAGCAGTAAATCGGAATTTCCCCAATACTTCAAGTCCGGCGATTCCGATATCCACATATCAAACCGATCGACTCCTCCTCGGCTGTACACCGTGAAGGGCCGCTCCAGCCGCACATAGTTGCCGCCAATCTTCTCGGGAAACAGCACCATGTTGCGCAAATCCGGTGTCGACAAACTCAATATTTCAAAATTCTCAAAATCGTCCGTAACCGCGACGCCTCCGCGAATGCCATGCTGCGTGTCCACGGCAAAACACATGTAACAGCGACCGTCGATAACGGTGAGCCGAGGGTCATACGCCCGAATGATCTCTTGGTCATGCAGCTTGAAGCACGGCTTTGGCTGCACCTCCCAATGAACCCCGTCATTGCTGAAGGCGACGCCAAGGTCGGTGGTATGATGGGGCTCGAGCGTCTGGCGTTCTGCACTGCCGTAGTCGTTACGAAACACCATCACGTATTTTCCGTTGAATTTGGTCACGCCTGCATTGAATACAAGCGCAGTCGGGTATGGAACGCGGGCCGCATCCAGAATCGGGTTACCCGGATGACGCCGAATCACGGAACTAGAGATGAGATTTCCAATATGAACTGAATTCATAGCATGAGCCTCCTGGTTGTGGATAAGATGCCGCTAGCCCTTTAAAGAGCCGGCGGTCATTTGCATAAAGGATTTGTTGGCAAATATATAAGCGATAAGGATCGGGAGAATGGACAGGCACGCCCCGGCCATCATGAAGTGGGTCTGTGAAGCGGCTGCGACACCGTACTTCAGATTGGCAAGGCCGACGGTCAACGTCTGCAGCTCCGGTTTGCTGAGCGTAAACACAAACGGGAGCAGATACTCGTTCCATGCACCGCGGAAAGCAAACAGTGCACACACGCCAAGCCCGGGCGTAAGCAAGGGAATGATGATTCTCCAGAACGTTCTGCCCGGCGAGCACCCGTCGATACGCGCGGCTTCGTCCAACTCCCTGGGAATCCCGCTCATAAAGCTGAGCAGGATGAAGAATGCTGAAGCATGAGCACTGATTAAAATTAGGATTACGCCCCACAGCGAGTTATGCAGATGAAGCTGAACCATGAGGTCGAATTGAGGGCGCAGCACCACGGCGCCGATGGCGACAAACATCGTAAATGCCTGCAGGCCGACGTATAGCTTTTTACCGATAAAGTCCATTCGGTTCACGACGTACGCCGCCATGGAAGCCACCCATAACGTTCCGATGGTCGCGGCCCCGGCAACGAACAGGCTGTTCAGCGTGTAGGTTGAGAAATTCGCTTGTTCCCAGGCTTCGATATAGTTGGAGAACTGCCAATCGGCCGGCAGAAACGTGGCCCCAGCCGTAAGCTCGGCATTGGTTTTAAAAGAACCGAGCAAGGTGATCACGACGGGAAACAGCGTCAGAAATGCGACGATTAACAGAAACGCCCACAGTATAGTATTCCATGCGATTCTCATGAACGTTTCCCCCTTATTCGTTATGACTCATGCGTTTCGAGCCATAGAAGTAAAGTATCGTAATGACGCCGACGATCACGGCCGTAACAAATGCTACCGCACTGCCATAGCCGAACTCCTGGATTTGCGTGGATGCCGTGGAGCCAGCCGGCGGGAAGAACAACTTATATACGTATAGGAACATGACATTGGTTTTTCCGATCGGACCGCCATCGGTCATCACCATGATGCTCTCATAGCCTTTTAGCGCATTGATGATGGCCAACATGATGATCATTTGCATCACGGGCCCCAGCATCGGAACGGTAATGTACCGAAATTGCTGAAATTTGTTTGCCCCATCCAGCGCCGAGCTTTCGTAGACATCTTCGGGGATGTTTTGCAGCCCCGCCAGAAACAAAAGCATGTAATTGCCAATTGCTCCCCACACGGCTACAAGAATAACGGTCAGCATGGCATAATCCACGCCCAGCCAATCGATGGCATTCCCGATGATTTGATATTTCAGCAGGAACTGATTGAGAATGCCATTATAAGAATTAAAGATCGTAAAAAACACGACCGCCATCACAGCGGTGCTTATGATTGTCGGCATAAAGAATATCGCTCTCAGCAAATTTCTGCCTTTGATCCTCCAATTCAGAATAACGGCCAAGATCAGGGCGAGCGGTATCGACAGCAGGAGTTTGCCTCCGGCATAGATGAACGTGTTGGCTACGGATTCCCAGAATTGATGATCACTCATGACTCGTTCGAAATTGGCCAATCCTACGAATCGTTCGGCGCCATATCCTTTATAATCGTAAAACATATACCTCATCGCCCACATGATCGGGTAAATGCCAAGAACCATGGTCAGAATAAAGCTCGGCAACAGAAAGCTGTATGAAAAAGCAACACTCTTCGCTTTATTCATATCCTCTCAACTCCTTGCGGTCTCTTTAGAATGTAAGAAAGGATGGAGCATGCCCCATCCCCCATGAATCTGTCTATTTAGCGTATTGTCCGGCAAGATCCAACGGATTAAAATCTGCCATCGGCTCCGCCTTCACTTCCCCGCTCGCAATGGCAGCGTCCAACGCGGCATTATAGCGGGTATTCAAGTCGTTGATGATGGAATCCAGATCGCCTCCGCTTAGGATGTATTTGAAGAAGGCGTCATCCGATTTCATGCCTTGTACCGGCACGGTCGGATAGACCGGCCAGACACCGTCGTACTTGTTGGGCAGGAATCCGTCGATCCCTTTCACTTCGGGCTTCGCCGCAACCGCGCTGACCGAAGGAACCATCGATATGCCGAATCCCTTCTCTTGGTACTGTTGTAGGATCGACTCATCGTACATATACGTTAGGAATTTCCATGCCGCTTCCTTGTGTTCCGACTCCGAGCTAATGGCCAACCACTGCCCGCCAAGGAAGCCGGAAGCGCCATTGAATTGACCGTCTATGGAAGGAACGGGTGCCGCTGCCCAGTCGATTTTTGCCGGGAATTGCGATTGGTAGACACCAGCCTCAGCGGAAAAGGATAAGTACATGCCGATTTTCCCTTCGGCGAATTGAGCACGCAATGGATCGATATCAAGCGATTCGACACCCGGCAGCATGCTTCCGTCGTCCTTGATTTGCTTGAAGGCTTCCATGATCGGCTTAAAGCCGCTGAAATCGTAACGGGCCGTCTTAAAATCATATCCAAACCCGCCGTAACCGCTCACCTCTGCGATTACTCGCGCGGAACGCCCCAATGCACTGGAAGGATTTTTGAAATTCTGGGCGAATCCATAGGCTCCGCTTGCCTTCCCCACTTCGGTTATTTTCTTGGCTGTCTCGACCAGCTCATCCAAGGTGGTTGGCGGCTGCTCAATACCCGCTTTGGCAAAGAGCTCTTTATTATAGATCAATCGCATCGTTGTGCCGTAGTTTGGCAGGCTGTAGCGTTTTCCCTCAAAACGGTTCAGATCCTCCATCACCGGAAACTTTTCTTTCATTTCGTCCGTCAGGAACTCGTCGATCGGTGCCAGAAATCCTTTTTTATAGAACGTCTGTATGGTGTTTTCTTTCACGCGGATAACATCCGGCGGCTCTGAAGTCTGAAAGGACATGTCGAGCGCTTGATCGAAATCATCACCCTTGATGACCAGCTCCACCTCGATATTGTCCTGGTTCGTTTCGTTGAATGTCGCGATGGTCTCTTTGACAAATTCAGAATCATGGCGATCTCCGGTCCAATAAGTGATCTTTGTCTTGGCATCGGTTTTGGAATCCGCTCCTTGATCCGTGGATTTCGGGCTACCGCAAGCTGCGAGACTTCCCGAAAGCACCAAACACATCGCGGATATAAGGAATTTCTTGCTTAACTTCATCCATGTTACCTCCCTTTTTTTATCTACGGAATCTCGTTCTTTCTCTCTCATTATAAGGGCCGCCTCTCACTCGCATAATGCGGGTAACCACACATCGAGGGCAGGTTTCCCCATGAATCCGTCCCTTCACAAAACAAGCCCTGCATCCAATAAACACGGAAACAAGGCTTTATCGAAATATGATGATTGACTCGCAGTTAGTCCAGGTCCATCGGTGTGCTGACCTTCCCCGTACTATACAGCTTGAACTCGGATGGGGTCATATTGGTATGTTTCTTGAAGATTTCGCTAAAATAGCGCCGATGCTCATACCCAAGCTCCTGAGCGATCTCCTGTACCTGATAATCATCGATCAGCATTTCTTTGGCTTTTTCCATTCGCTGATGAATCACGAATTGTTGAAAGGAGATATTCAGCACTTTTTTGAACAGATTCGAGAAATACCCTGGACTGATATTAAACTGCTTCGCGCAAACATCCAGCGTTAAGTTTGTATGTAGATGCGCACATATATAATCCTTCGCCTGGTAGATCAATTTCGTTGATTCGTCCGAGCGCTCCTGCTCGACCCAAGAACAAGCTTCAAGGCATATCCCTTTTACCGTATCCCGCATGATCGGGAACGAAACAAGGGTGGAACTCTTTACCGCGTTCCATTGTTCCTCAAGCCTCTTTACTCGTTCGTGAGGGAATAACTCCGACATGACCCTGCATATCTTGGATGACAGCTCATAACATAAATTTTCGACTTGCTGCGGCTTGGGCAGCGGGTCACGCTGCAATATATCATTAAAAATTTGCTCCAGAATCAGCCGACATTTTTCCCTATGCCCGGAGCGTAAAGCAAACAGAAATTCTTGTTCGGTTGAAGCCGTATAATTCAGCAGGGTTTTCTCCTCAACCGAGGAACCGATATATCTGTTCACGCCATTGCCGTCCGTATAGAAATGATATTCCATTGCATTCAGGGCCTGCTGATACGAATCGGGTAACTCATCAATCGAAGTGACGCACATGCCAATCCCGATGGAGATGGTTGAATGCGTAAATTGGTAAATGTTCAGCCGGCACGCTTCCGATATTTGCTCCGCCCTCCCCATATCCTCGCAATTGATCAGGCAGACAAAACGGTTCAATGCCTCGCTAAAGACGACGCCACGAGTAAAAGTCCCTATCGTTTCTTCCAGAATATTTCGGAGACTGAACCGGATCAGCTCCACTTCGCGCGCAGGCTGCTCTTTATATTTGTCCATGAAACGGTCCAGTTCCACGATGAAGAGATTGAAATACCGCGGCTCAAGCTTAATTCCGAGTGTTTGCCATTTCTGATAGGCCGCTGCAGCATTCGTACGGTGATGGATCAACAAAGATAAATATTCCTGCTGCAAAACCGGCATGCTTGTTATCATATTCTGCTTCAATTCCATGAGCTTGCTCTGTTCCTGCCGTTCTTCTTCGTAAGCTGCCTTTGCCTTTAACACCACCTGTACGATTTCATCCATGGAGAACGGTTTCTTGACAAAATCAAATGCGCCTAGGCGAATGGCTTGCCTCGTAAACGAAAAATCGGTGTATGCGCTGAGAATGACAATCTTCGTGGAAGGAGAACTTTCGAGAATTTCTTGCGTCATGGCCAAGCCATCCTTTTTGGGCATCCGGATGTCCGTAAGGACAATGTCAGGTTTCATCTCCTTAACCAGGCGAATCCCTTCCTCGCCATCCAGCGCCGTACCAACGACCTCAATATGATGTTCCTTCCATGGCGGCTTTCGGGCGATCATGTCGACCACGCTTCGAATATCATCGATGATGCATAACTTAATCACGGGTGATTCATTCATCATGATTCACTGTCTCCTTCTCTAATCGGCATCCATATTTCCGTTCTTGATCCTTTGCCAGGAAGGCTGGTCAGTTCGATTCCGGCTTCATCGCCATAGAAGAGACTGAGCCGGTTCACGATATTATTCAAGGCATAACCCTTCTTGGAGACCGGCGGCTGCAGCATCCCCTTCCTTACCTTAGCCGCATCCATGCCGATCCCGTTATCCTCTATAATCAGGTGCAGCCGTTCGTCTTGCCTGTAAACCCGCACATGGATACAACCTCCAGCGCTTATATCCTTAAAACCGTGTTGAATGCTGTTTTCCACGATTGGCTGCAATAGAATTTTGGGCAAAAGGCTATTTAATAACGAGTCGTCAGTCACGGTAACTTCAAACTCAAACAGACCTTCATAACATTTTTGCTGCAGGAGACAATACTGCTCCACATGCAGCAGCTCATCCTCCAGCGTGTTCCAATCCTTGCCTCCGCTCAGCCCTAACTGGAACATCTGGGACAAGGACAGAATCATCTCATTGACCTCATCGTTCTCGCCTAATACCGATTTGCAGTATATCGTATTGAGGGTGTTGTATAAAAAGTGTGGCTCCATCTGCGCGGTCAAAGCCCGCATCTCCGCCTTGCGTTTCCCGGATTCGCTCAGCCGTACATCATCGATGAGGCGGTTGATTTCATCCAGCATTCGGTTGAATTGATAACCCACCTGTGCAACTTCGTCAGTAGACCGGCTGGCAAAGCGGACATTCAGGCGGTTGTCCTCGACCTCCCGCATGAGCCGTTGCAGTTTATATAACGGATTTAGCAGGATTCCAGTCAAGTTGGTAGATAGAAGCCAGGTTAGAAGCAGAAAGAACAGCATGATATAAAAGGTGGTTCGCTTGACGCCGTTCATTTGTTCGAGCAATTTATCCTTCTGCTGAATGCCGAACAGGCTCCAGTCCTTGACCACGGCGGATCGGGTGTAATTCACCAGGTAATCGGTTTCGTCAAAATGATGAAAGAATGAACCTTGGTTACCTTCTGAAACATTGTACAAGAACGGTTTATCTTTCATAAGATTGTGGTTGGACGACCATGCCGTCCGAATCACTTCCTCGCCTTTCGAATCGATGACAAAATAGTCGCTGTCATCGTTCGATGAATGCTGGTTGACCGTGCCGATCAATCCGCTTTCGTTCACGTTCACCACGATGAATACGTTGGTATTCGAAACGTTCTCCTGCGTTCCCTTGGTAACAAAGGAAAGCGTGCGGCTGTCCCCGGTAAAAAACTTGTCGGTGTGCCCCTTAACCCAAATCCCCCCATAGCTCTCTTTCACATCGTAATACATGCCGGATTCATAAAAGGACTGCGTCTGGGAACGACGCTGCGATACCGGATAGAAATCTCCGATAGGTGTGGCAATGAGAATGCTTTCGATTAGAGGTTCGTTAAAGGAAACTTGCGAAAACACATACTGAAGCTCGGACAAATGCACGTAATAATTCGAGATGTCGTTGCTCTGCACATCCAGCATCATTTCCTTGAAGGCGTAACTGAACATCAGGGAACGAACCGAATTGGAGATGCCGGCCAGCTTATCGTCCAGAATCTGAGTCGTTTTGTTCACGGTCTCTTGTCTGGATTCAAATGCGTTCTTCTGTAGCTCCTTGGAGGCGATCCAATAGGTAGTCATTCCTACCGCTCCGATTGCAAGCGTTATCATAATAGCGAAGGACAAGCGAACTCTTTGTTTAAACGAAATGCCGTAAATCCATCGGCTGAACTTTCCGGTTACACGCTCTAACCTCCGTCGTCTCATCAATGCTCGATCAACCTCTCCTGTAATTACATGAAGACTTGCCATGATTAAACGAATCTATTGCGGATCATTTTACAATAAAATATCAATTTAGCAATAGCATATTTATTCCCTCTCCCTGTTAATTTCGCAGATCGATCCATTTCACGATATGGAAGGTAGCGATAGTAAGCTTTCTTATTGGTGCCGTGACGGGTTTGTGCTACCATTTAGAAAAAGAAGTAAGGATTCAAGAACCCGAGCCGCTCCAGTGTTTACCGGATTCGGATGCATTGCTGAACAATCCGGACGCGGAGCTTACGATTTATCTGGATACGTTAAAATTAGATGAGTTTGCACCGCTGGAATTTACGATTACCCAGGGTTATAACGAGAACTCCAGAAGCCTGGATGCAAGGCTGTATTATTTTGAACACCAGGAGGTGAATGATAACCAGGGACGTATCGAGTATAGAGGGAATGGCGTATTTTACGTATATTGGATTGGATCGATGGACGTCAACTATTATGACGGCAGTAAGCCGGATACCCGGCTCGAGCTGGAAGGCGAGTTTACGATGGAGAAATACGAGGATTGGATATAAAGAGATACATACATAAGCTGCAGTAGAACCTCCGACCTCGTAGAGCCAACATTCATGGTGTGCTGGCACTGCGAGGTTTTATCTGCATCATGACTACATAGGTTCTTGAGTCTTATACGCCGAACTGTTTTAAATGATGGTCCAGATGCTTGTATAATCCTACCCCCCATTGCTCCGGGGTCATTTTACCGAAGAATGGATGGGGATGCGTGGTACATTTGTTGGGTCCGTTGTTTTGGAACGCTATAATTTTTTCTTTTAATTGTTCTTTTTCCGTTTCAAATTCTCTTGGATCCGCAATCAAAATGTCCGGAATGGTAGACATATTGCGGGGTAACGACTTTTCGTTATAAAACATGGGCTTCGCGAATTTTCCTACCAATATACCTAACCAACCTCTTGGAGGATTCGTGATGCCCATGGCTATGTCTTGGAACGCGGAGCAGTGAGACAGCATTTGGGCAACATCCATTTTCCCCCATAACGGCTGTGCTTGAGAGCTTAATGTGTCGATTCGGTTTAATATTCGGGTCATATCCAAATGATTGTACATATTATTCATGATTTCTCTCCCCATAATGAAGTTCATGGCTAAACACCTGATTACATTATAGCTGACCCATCTTCGTGACATTTCTTCTTGATTGCTTTCTTGATTTAATATTTTAATAAAAGAATTAATAGCATTAAACCTGTGAAGCAAAGTAAAACTGCAGCCAATACATGAACAAAGTGGGATACTAGTTCCCTACATCCATCTCATAAAAAATCCTTTTGAAACCTTCACCTGTCTTTCTTGTGCCCAGGTCTCCAGCTGCCTAATTCCCTCCGCCTGGTCCTCCGCTAACTGAAAACAAAACTTCAAGGGAACTATTGCACGCCCTTTCGGCTTGATCCCGATCACTGGTTTCCTGTCATGATTGATCAGTAAACATTTCACAGCTTCAGTGTTAATAACTGTACCGTTTATGACGATTCCTTCTTGAGCCATTTCCATCACGCCTGGTTTCATTAGATAGGTTCGATATACGGAGATGATGAAAACGGCCGAACAAAAAACTGACCATATGATACTGAAATAATAAAAGACATCCTTTTCCCCGTGGTGTCTCATGATATTTCCAAGAAGAATAGCGATCAAAATCAACATCGAAATCATCAGTCTGACCCCTGACGGAGCAGAAACTCGAAACATCCTCTTCTTATTCATCTTATCTCCTATCCTGAAATCATGATGGTTCTGTTGTTCATCCTTATGATAGGTTCATTATACTTGAACTAACAAAATGTGGTAACCGTATGTACAAAAAAACAATAAAAAAGCCCCGATATAAGCGGCAGCTCATGTCTATGTATTCACTTCGTCTCATATAAAAAGCAATCAGGAATTACATGATCAACACCTCATTCTCTATAAATTATCGATAATTATTCAATCTTACTGTTGTATTCCCCGACAGCCAAACGATTCGGTTCGATCGGTTTGCTTAGCCAATGCTCATCGGTTTGTACGTGATTCTTGCGCACGAACTTGGCAACGCTGCGTTTAAAATCGTCATAAGCGAATGAGGAAGCCAGCCGAACCACATAACCTTCCTGTTCCCCTCCGCAGTTTGACTGCTTCGTATAACATGCCTTGGCGGCTGCCTCGTCCCAAACTCCCCGGTACAAGTCAGGAACTGTTACTAGCCCCAGACGCTCCGCCCAAGCCTCCGTCTCATCCCACGACAAGCATACATTATCCTTATTCCACACCGAAAACAGCATGTAATAGTCAGGCAGCGCTCCATACGAGAGCGAATGCTTGGCATATACGTTTTCCCCGCAGAGACGATAACCTTCCGGAATTAAATACTTGATGCTACCATACAGTGTCTTCACATAATGACGGGAAGAATGATCCTTGCTGTCCAGGGACCTGGCATGGATGAAATCGGGGTACATCGTGGTGTTCTCCCCGTCCATTTTCTCGGTAATGACAACTTCCCGCCCCGTAAAATGGTCGGTATTCCGTAAAATCTTATCGTCATCCGTATAACCTCTGGACCATGGCAAATGCATCGTTTTGGGATATTTCATTTTCATCGTTGTTCACCTCCTTATTTGCCGTAGGTATCGGCTTCCGCGAAGAAATACAGCTCAGCCAGCAAATCTTCGCCTAACAAATGATAGATTTTGGATGCACCGGCATCCCCTCCATGCAAAATTTCCATATGAAAGCTCACTAGTTGAACGACGTGCTGAATAAATGCATGTTCATAACCGAGATCCTTCAATGTATGGCAGGATATGCTTGCCGATACATGCTCGTGCCCATAATAGGAATAGTACCCTCTTGCCTGCTTCCATACTTTGCAGAACGGCTTGCCCGCGTCATGGAACAGCGCAGCTAATTGCATAGCCAGCAGATGCTCGCCTTCATAGAAAGCATTTATATATTCCAGCACGGCAAACGTGTGCTCCGACAACGTCTTGGAATGATGCGGATTCTCCTGATCATATCCCAGCATCATGTTGAAATAAGGAGATTGGGACAAGTAGCCGAATAACTCATCATGACCCGGTTTGCTTGTTAGCAGCACTTCCAGTTCTTCTCTTGTAAGCTGAGTTTCGCCCTGCTCGTGAACAAGATGCAAATCACTGAATCCTTCTCCGATGACAGGAAATTCAAGATTCTTGGCATACTTCGTCATGATCTTCTCATCGAGCCGGCGTTTTCGTCGTTTAACTCTTTCCAGAGCCACTTCATAAGGGGCTGTGCAAATATGGCATTCCACCGATCTATCGCCAAATCGCTTCAGGAACTTCTGTCTCCGCTCCCGGCTGACATTGGTGGCATCAAATACGACATTTCGCCTTGACGCAAGCGCCTGTTCGATCGCGGCGAACGCTTCGTCAAATACCAGATACGTGTTTTTCTGTTTGGATTCGCTGCCGAACAATCTTTCACGGATCGAGTCCGTCGCAACGATGACGGCACGCTCGCTTTTGCATAGTTGTTTGGCATGATAGCTTTTTCCGCTGCCGGGTATCCCCACCAGCATATGAATCGTACACATGCTGTTCACCTCCTTTCATGTCTTGGTTCGCTTGGTGTCATGTTTCGCTTATCGGACTCCTTACCTCTAAATAATGTACCATCCTTGCAGCGTGTTTAAGTAAGTAGAAAATTTTTATACTCAACTTTTACATGCCTATAAAAAGGCTGATTGTTCGCAGGTAAAGAGTCTACCCGGCAATCAGCCTTCATATCAATCTACTCCGTGACTTTCCCTTTTGGAGGAGGAGCGGTTGTATCACGCTCCACCAGCTTGACGGGGATCAATGTCCGGTCCGGTGTCTGTTTCCCTCTCTCCAGCCAGTTTACAACATGTTCGGCCGCTTGGCGTCCAATCTCATAAAAATTCTGCTCAACGGTAGTCAGCGGGATCATGACATGCTCTGTGACAGGGTTATTATCAAAGCCTATGATCGATATATCCTCCGGAATGCGGATCCCTCGTTCCAAACAGCGGTTCAGCAAGTTGGCGGCGATCAGATCATTCTCCGTCTGAACAGCCGTTACCCCTTCCGCCTGATAAGAGTCGAGCAGCTCATTATAAAATTGCTCAAAGCCAACCTTCTCCCGATAATCCTTCATATTCAGCCTGATATAACGGCTATCGACGGGAAGCCCGTGGTCCTTCAGCGCTTGGCAGTATCCGAAATAGCGGTTGCGCACCGATGAGGTGGATTCAATGCTGACCGCTGTCAGAAACGCAATCTTTCGATGACCGAGCTCAATCAGCCTGGATACGGCTTGATAGGAACCGCCCAAATTGTCGGAAACCACCGCCCCTAACGGCAGGCTGTCAAAATATTTATCGATGGTCACGATCGGATAATCTTCAAGGCAAAGTCGATGCAAAATGTCATAGTTCGTCTGATCGTTCCGCGGATACAATATGATGGCCGCAATGCCCTTTCGGGTCAGCATTTCCAGTAGATCGCGTTCTTTCTGGGAATCATAATCGCTTTGGTGAATGCTCAAATAGTAGCCGTTCGCGTTGAGCCAATCCGAAGCTCCGCGAATATATCCCATCGTACCGCGGTCGTCTTCGGAAGGCAGGATAAGCGATATCATTTTTTCCGTTCCAACCGACCGCTGCTCCTGTCCACGTTGCCGGGGTTTGACAAAGCTGCCGCTTCCCTTGATGCGATAGATAAACCCGTCCCGCTCCAGTTCCTCGAGCGCTCTTCTTGTTGTAATACGGCTCACGCCAAAGGCGGAGCTCAGCTCGGCCTCCGTTGGAAGCTGGGCTTCAGGAGGATAGTGGCCTGATGAAATTTGCGATTTCAGCTCGTCCATAATCACGCGGTACAGCGGTGGTTTATTGTCTTTGGTCAACTTGGTTCTCATCCCATCTTTATCTATTTTCCAGTGTTCATCTTGTCGTACTAAAATTATAGCGTTTGCATCATTGGCATGTAAACCGCTCCTATCCTTCGTTCTTTGCGCCATTTCGGTTACTTTACATTGGAATAACGTTCATACTGCGCCCGTTTGATATCCAGGTATCTCTGGGCTCCCATTTTATCCAGGGTCTTGACGTAGTTATCCCAGTCCGTGTCCAAGCTGGCTTTCCCCGTCACAAACTTCACCCGCATCTCCTCAATGTATTTATTAATGTCGGTCAGGATCGCGCTCGTTTGATTGGCTTCGTCATCCGTGGGAACGAAATCCGGCCAAAGCTCTTTAGGCGCCAGCTGATCCAGTTCAGCCGGATCCGCCTTAATCTCGTCGGCTACCGTCGTCCCGCGCGCCGCCATCCGCAAATCGTCGTCAGGCTCAACATACGGATAATAAGCACCATACACATTATCGACATATTGGAAAGCACCCAACTGCACGCCACCCTTGTAGTTTAAAATCTCGTCCTTGTATTTCGGTTTCCCGTCAACCAAATCGTAGGTTTCGCCCTCAAGTCCAAAGGTGGCGAAGTTAATCCCTTCCTCCCCATAGAAATAATCAATCCACTTGATGGTTTCAACCGGATATTTGTTTTTGTTCGTGATGACGAATCCAAAGATTCCTTTCGCCGGCGGTCCCAGCACCCCTGCGACTTTATCCCCATTAGGCCCCTCGAGGGCATGAATGCCCACATAGTTCTCCGCCGCATCCTTACCGATATATCCCGGCCCTTCCCAAACAAACGAACCGACCAGATTGTTGGAACCGTCCGTAGACCACTTCGCATAATCGTAGCCCGTCGTGAAATTCTGCTGGGCCAGCGACCCGTCCTTATACAGATCGCTCATGTAGCGGAGCAGCTCTCTGTACTTTGGATCATTAAACGTCGTCTTGACCTGTCCGTCCGCATCCTTGTATAGATATTGGCCGAATGCCTTGGCACCGCCTTCTCCCATACCAAAGCTGCCGGCCAGGAAGCTCTCCAGGAAAGTCCAATAGGAAGACTCGAGCACCCAGCCCAGACGCGAGCTGTCCTTCTCCCGCACCTTTTTCAGCGCCTGGCGAAACTCCTCGGTCGTCTTCGGAACCTCAAGTCCCGCTTCATCGAGCCAACCCTTGTGGATATACAAACGAACGGAATTAAACGCTTTCGAGAAATCAACGTACGGCAGGGCATAAATATGTCCGTCCGACATCGTGATGGCTCCCCTGATGTCCGGATTGTCCTTCAGCAGCTTGTTCAAATTCGGCGCATGCTGCTCAATCAGGTCTTCAAGCGGAACAAACAAACCCTGTTTGCCGTATTTCATCAGCTCGTCGGTGCCAAAGGCAATGCGATAGAATGCATCCGGCAGGTCGTTGGAGCCGAGCATGACATTTTTCCTTTCGGTCACGGCGGAGCCCGCCAGCTCCTCAAATTCGACTTCAATACCGGACATTTCTTCGTATTTTTGCCACATCCATAATTGATCGGCCGGAGGATGCACATCGGTATATCCGCGCTTAACGATCCTTAACTTGATGCTGCCGGGATCTCCGTCCGTTCCGGCTGGTTCCGGCTCTGCCTTCCCTCCCGAACCGCTGCAGGCGGAAAGCGTAAGCGAGAACGTCATCGTTAAGGCAAGCAGAACCTTCATTCCTTTTCTCATTTCCGTATCCCCTCTTTCCATGAGTTATGAGTTCCAAGCGGTAATGACCGCTCCCTTTATCGGTTTTACCCTTTGATAGCTCCCACCATGATGCCTTTCTCAAAGAAACGCGACAGCAGCGGATACAGCAGGAGCAGCGGCAGCGCGGATAATACGACGATCGCATATTTCAGGCCTTCCTTGACCATCATCTGATCCGCATATTCGGCACCGACCGATATTCCGGCCATTTCCTTGAAGTCGTTCTGAACCAGTATTTCTCTTAAAATCAGCTGCAACGGAAATTTATTTCGATCCGTCAAATAAATCATGGCGTCAAAATAAGAGTTCCAGTGGCCGACCCCGTAGAACAGGATCATGACAGCAATGATCGGCATAGACAAAGGCAGGACGATTCGGTACAGCATATGAAAATCGTTGCAGCCATCGACATAGGCGCTCTCTTCAAGTTCCACCGGAATCCGGGTCTGGAAGTAGGTTCGCATGATAATCATGTTGTAGGCGCTGATCGCACCAGGGAGTACCAAGGCCCACATCGTATTCAGTAAACCAAGCTCCTTGTTTACCAAATAAAGAGGGATCAACCCACCGCCGAAAAACATGGTAAAAGCAAACAGAAGCGTAAACAGTCCCTTGCCGTAAAAGCGCTTTCTGGACAGCGGATAAGCGCCAAATACCGTCATCATAATATTGATCGCAGTCCCTATGAATGCGTAGAGGAGTGTATTGGCATACCCTCTCCAGATCTCGCTGTTCTCGAACACCTTGGCATAGCTGTCCAGGTTGAAACCTGCCGGGAACAGCAGCAGCGGCTTGTCCCATATTTGGCGCGGATCGGAAAATGAAGCAAACAAGACAAAGAGAAGCGGGTACAAAATAATGATGATCACGAGGACGGACAGCACTAAAATGATGATATCGGCCAGCTTTTCTCCAGGCGTTCGTTTGACGTTCAGCAGCACGGCTTACATTCCCTCCTTAATCCTGCACGGACGAGTCTTTACCATAGGCTGGTCTCCCCCGCCTTGCGTGCAACCGCATTGACGATGATCAGGATAATAAAATTGATTACATTGTTGAACAGGCCCACGGCCGCGGAAAAGCTGTACTGGGTGTTAAGCAGCCCGCTCTTGTACATGTAAGTGGAGATCACCTCGGAGGTTTCCAGGTTCATCGGGTTTTGCATCAACAGGATTTTCTCGAAGCCGACACTCATGATGCCGCCGGCGCTCAAAATGGACAGGATTACGATGGTCGGAACGATACCGGGAATCGTAATATGCCATATTCGCCGAAATTTGCTGGCCCCGTCCATATAAGCCGCCTCGTACAGGTCAGGCGAGATGCCCGATATGGCAGCGCTGTAGATGAGCGAAGACCAGCCAACTCCTTGCCATACACCCGACCAGACGTACAGATGCCAGAATTTCGATGGCTCTGCCAGATAATCGACCGGTTCCCTCCCCAAGGAAACAAGGATGGAGTTGAAGACGCCATTCGTCGGTGAGATGAAGAAGAACAGAATACCGACCGCGACCACAACCGAAATGAAATGTGGGGCGTAGGAGATGCTTTGGGCGAATGAGCGGAATTTACGATTTCGAATCTCGTTGAACAAAAGCGCAAGCAAGATTGGAGCGGGAATGCCAACCAGCAGTCCGTATAAACTGATCCCGATGGTATTCTTCAGAATCGTCCAAAAATAATAAGCGTCAAAAAGCCGCTCGAAGTGCTCGAACCCGACCCATGGACTGTTCCAAATGCCAAGCCCGGGCATAAAATCCTTGAACGCGATCTGGACGCCGTACATCGGCCAATAATGCCAGATCAAAAAATATAGCACCGCCGGCGAGATAATGATGTACAACCCGATATTTCGCTTAAGCTGCCTTTTTACATGCGTCCATTTGTTGGACTTTGGAGCGGGCTGTGGGGAAGCCGAGTTTAATCGGGTGTCCATGCTTTGTCATGACCTCCTTTTTCTCGATCAAATTGCGTCAGCAATATTAGCCATGTTGGGGCACTAATATCGGCTTGCTTGGTAATGCACCACCTCCTTCCCGACAACTTGTATTAACATTTTTTATACACCTGATTATTTGTTATAACACATTCTAGTTAGGTTTTATTTTCCAGTCAATATGACATCGAAAAATTGCTACTTTAGATGTATAAACCGCACATTTGTTATGACAAATTTCGACGGTACCCCATTTCCATATCATAACGGAAGAAAAAACATCGTTTCATGCTTGTTAGATGAAGAAACTTGTCTTTATGGAATACAAAAAACAGCCGCGCGATTTCACGCGGCTGTTTCTAAAATATGGACGAAGATATAGAAGCAAAGTATCGTGTTTACGAAGGACTAGAGCTTTCGCCTGCTTACAGGTGACCTGCCAGTTTGGCAAGCACTTCTGCTTGTTCACCCGTCAATACTTTGCCTGATTGTGCGCTGACTTCATGGGAAAAGGCGTTCAGCATGCCTTCCTTGGCAGAGGAGTCTCCTCTATTCTCGGCCTCTTTGGCATGGAGGAGTTTCGTTGACAGAGATTGTGCGAGTCCCGGGTGACTTGCGGCAAAATGCTCTGCAAGCGCGGACAAGCTATCATAAGTCACGGACACCTCGAAACTAAAGACCGCTTCCGTTTGATTTCCCGCCAGATCGATTGCCGTTACGGAAATATCATGGGATCCCGGCTCGAAGGAATAGGCAGGACGTTCAATCAGTGGACGAAGACATGGATTCTCAGCTAACCCGGACAAGCTATCGTCGGCGCTGCATGAGACGTATACGGAATCGGTAACCGTGTACTGTCGTTCCCCCGTGAATTCTACTACCGGAACCGTCTTGTCAATCTGCACCTTCATCGTCCCCGGAACCTCAGGCACGCCTGAGAAGTTGGTGGCGGAATAGGTGACCGTCGTAACGCCTTCCTTCGTGATTTCAAGCTGAGCCGTACTCCCTTTTACTGTGGTTTTCTCGATCGGTTGTGCCCCTTCCGCGTAATATTCGATCGAATAGGCACGGTCGGCAGAGATGGACAACGACACATCGGAATTCACCCAGCCGTTCTCGTTGGGAGAAGGCGATGGGTTTACCGTTGAGACTGGCGGCACACTGTCTTTTACCGTTACATAGAAATCGTCATAATATGCGGCTGCCACATTGTATCTGGAGGTTACCGCGATCAGTTTAGCGTAGGCTGCATTGGCCGGCGCCTTGCCTCTGAGCGTCACTTTCTGCCACTGGGCCAATCGCGATTCATCCAAATGGGTTTCCAAGGTGGAGATGGTCGCGTTATTGCTATCAAAGAATCGGAACATAAAGCCCGGCTGACCGGATTCAATATAAAGATTCATGCCCGCCGTATATTCCTCTCCCGGGATAACGGGAATCGGATCACTCTGAACGGCAACGGATGCCGTTCTCAGCGTGTCCGTAATCTTCAGGCTGTTCGTTCCTGTGAAACTGCGTTCTGTACTGAGATCATAGCGGTAACCGTTACCGGGAGCGAATAGCGGGCTCCATCCCTTTAAAGCCTCTTCGAAGCCCGGATTGGTAACAGGAACAGCCGTATGCGGCGGTTCTTCCACGACTTCTCCGTCAACTTCCATCCGATACAGAATCGTGTTGGTTTGCATATCTGTGAAATACAGGTTCCCGTCAGCATGCAAATCGAATCTGGAGGTATCGGCCAATGTCCGATGTTCCAGCGTTTCAGGGTCTATGACCGTCAATTTGTTGTTAAACAGCACATAGAGCAACCCATCCTCAGACCAACGCAGCGGGTGATGCGCCCATTGGCTGAAGTTTAAGCTTGGATACACCTTTTTGCTTTTTACTAATTCATAGGTATCGGGATCAATTGCAAAAATGTATTCATAGGATGCCCCCCAGATCAAACCGTCCGGACCTGCGGAAAGATCGCCGATGAATATCGGTTTATCCAATCCGGGAACCCTGAGCGGGAATTCGGTGATTTTTTGCTGCTTCTCCTCATCCCATACAAAGATTTTCGCTTCCGCCTCGGTCGGCTCGGAGCCGAGTCCGCCCCGAATCGTCGTGGAGCCGAACACCTTGCCATCATAAACCGTGGTGCTGAGCACGCTCTGATTCTGGACGACATTGCGGTGAACGTTTATTTCACCGGTAGCGGTGTCATATACGGTCAGGGAGCCGCCCAAGGTTCCGTAACCGGAAATCGTTGAAATGTACAATTTGCCTTTTGAACTGGAGATATCCACCAGCCTCTCCTGATCATTGCCCAGCACGGCCAATCTCTTCGGATTGTTCATTCCAGGTTCTGTCGATAAATCGAACTCGTACAGTCCGCCCTCCGGATACACGCCCATATACACCTTATTGCCCACGGCATGAACACTATCGGCTTGACCGATGCTGAACGGCGTCGCCGTTTTATCCGTCAGATCAACGAGCGAAGAACGCGCCTGCGAGCCAGTGGTGATCAACTCTGTATCGGATACGCTTTTCAATCGGTTTACAACGCCGGGCAGACCCGGAATGACCGGCGGCATCAGGTGTACCTGTTTGGTGTCGATGTTCATGATCGTAACACCGCCGTCATATCGGACGGTAACCAGATTTTTGCCCGGGTATTCCGGATTGTTCGGAAATTCCACCCAATCTACTCCCCGAAATCCGCTGTTGTACTCCATTCCGGTCAACTCGACCTCATGCGTGGCAAGATCAAACGTTTTCAGCTTCTTGTCGGACATATAATACAGTTTTCCGTCAAGCGAGTCCGTTGCGTGCAGTCCCGTTACGTTCTCCAGCACAACATCCAGCCAGCTTTCCGTCTGCGTATCGTAGATAAACGCCTCTCCAGGAATGCCGCTTCCGTCCGTATATCTGGCAAACAAATAACGGTTATCAATCGTGCTCAAGTCATATACGGTGTCTTCCTTAACCGGCAAGGAAGCAACGATATTCGTTTTCTCACCTGTCGTTAAATTCACGCGTACGATCTGCTTATGTGCGGTACCCGCATAGATATTGCCGCCCTGGTAAGCAATGGAGCGCACATATTCCTGATCAAGCAATCCGATGACGCGGCCATAATCTTTTGTCTGCTTTGTAGCCGGGTCGTACTGGTACACTTTGCCGCCGGGATAGGTTCCGACATACACACGGCCCTGTTCATCCGTAGTGATGCTGTTCGGGACCGACTGTCCGTCAAACTGCGCCACCTGCACAGGGACATGAGTAACCGGAGAGTAACTCCACAGCCTTGCTCCGCCGCCGTCAGCCGCAAGGAACAATGTTCCGTCCGGTGCCGTGGTATGTGCCCAGGAGCTTTCGGAAGGTCCGATCGGAATGCTCCGCAGCAGTTTATAATCCTCCAGATCAATGACGTTAAGATGACCCGGCTTCCCTTTACTGGTCGCGTAAAGCACGTTGCGGCCCTCTTCCTTGCCGGTGGTACCGTTGAACACGGCCACCGTATAGTTGTTAGGGACCAGAATTTCTTCCGGTGTCCCATACGTTTTTTGAGCCAGCCTGCTCTCCCCGGAAGCAGCTGCGACACCACCGCCTCCCGAGCATGCCAATATAAAACAAATTGCAAACATCAAGACTTGGTACTTGCCACCCTTTCTAATTCTCATAAATAACCTCCTTAGATTCAATCGTTGTCTTCCCGAAAGATCGCTCCACATGCAGACGGATATCGAACGGGCGTTCAGTCTCTGTTTTTATATACGGAGCCTCCTTTTTTGATGGATTGATAAGCCCCTTGTAAGTAGAAAATAGAACATGGACGGGGGCCATCTGGCCCGTATATTAGGCAAATACCAAGATGGTGTCAATCGATATTTATCATGCTTCATTACATTTGTCCTGTTAGGGGTCCATGTGGATTTTGCAAAAGAAGTAGAATAATCGCAAAGTCTTCATCGCATTTTCAAGCTTTAAACCCAATAGGAAAATATCAAAACGCAGCGGGTTAACGACAAAGAAAGCCGCAATTTAAGCGGCCCGGCGTAAAGTAAAGATTGGTATCACTCGCGGCATCATTCCCACTTTAGGGAGCTCTTTATGAATTTCCTCAATTTGCGTGCATAATGAATTTCCTGAATAACTTGATTGCTTCATATAAAATACTGCGAGGGGATAAAAAAATAAAAGACTGCCTCTCAGCAGTCCGACTTGGTACTTTTGAAGATTACTTAGGTACGGCAGCAACTCTTTCTTTCCTTGTTCGTCCGCCACGATTTGTGATAAATACACCGGATAAAATGAGAATCAAGCAGATAATCAGGCTCCATCCAATCGGTTCATCCAGCAGTGTATATCCCCAGATCATCGCCGTTGCAGGAACAAGATAGGTGACGGATGTGGCGAACTCGGGGCTCCCTTTCTTAATACCTTCTTTCTATATTAGGGGCATCCTTACAAGTTAACATCTCATCAGGGAAGTTGTACAAAGCGATTCTAAACGGAGCTCTTGCATGCAGCTTCTCTTGGAATGATTCATTCATAGTACTTAAGCCAAGCATTCATGTAGGCTTGCACGCCTGGCGGTACTGCCTTGGTGAAACCCCGTACTGTTTGCGAAACTGATCGGCAAAATGATTGTAACTGTTAAACCCGACATCCTGCGCGGCTTCGTTCGCCGTGCGGCCGGAATGGGTCATCAGTAAGGCGGCATGGCGAACCCTCATTTGATTCAGATGCTCCAAGATAGTGTACCCCGTTTCTTGCTTGAACAAATGGGCGAGCCTGGACCCCGATATTCCGATCTCTCGCGATATGGCGTCAATTCGAATATCTTCTTTTAACGAACGGGACAACAGACCGAGGGTCTGCTCGACTCTGGGATCGAGTCTTTTGTGCGTGCGCTGTGCAAGCAGAAGCAAAATCTCACGCAGGGCGTTCTGACACAGTGCCTCCCACAGCTCTAACCGGTCGAGCGAATCTTGCAGCACATTCCGAAATGCTAGCTCGACACGTCTTCGGACATGTTCATCGGGCAGGGCTTCAACCAGGAACTCCTCGTTTCGCAGCAGCCTGTTTTCAGGAAGCCCGGGATAATGGATCCACAGGAAGTTCCAGCGTTTCCCCTGCACAGTCCCGTATTCGTGAGCGATGTTGGCTTGCAGCAGGCCGAGCTCCCCGGGCCCACAGCGTTTCTCCCCGGCAGGCGTCCGGAAATAGCCCTCTCCATGCAGCGTGTAGACAAGCAGCCAATCCTGCATCCCGTGAGGACGACGCAGCCGATAAGCATCGTCTTGATCGAAATGGTCGCCGAATATGGTGCCGGTACTTTCTAAGGATATGCATTCCTGTCCGTCAGGCGTTCGCACAAACCTCTCCTCCTCTGTACCTCGAATAGCAGAATCCCGGTAATTATAAGCAGATATCATACTTCCTCTCAAGTTAAGCAGACCTTATTCTATTGTCAACAGGAAAAAACAATAATCTTACGGGAGGAATTCGTATGCGAGAGAAGTTAAAGGTATTGACGGAAGAGCAGCTGCAGAAGTTCGAAACAGAGGGGTATTTAATTGTAAAAGGGCTCTTCCGCCAAGAAGAGCTGTCGGAAATCGAAGCGACGTTTGAGGAGATCAGCCAAACGACCGTTCCCGGCCACTTTGAACCGGTGTTGGATGATGAAACTGCCGAACCGCTGAAGCGTTATCCCCGTGTGATGCATCCGCACCGCTTTAATGCAACCGCGAAGAAATACATGCTGCACAAGCCTGTCATGGAGGTGCTGGCCGATTTATATGGCGAACCGGCGCTTGCGGCTCAGAGCATGTTCTATTACAAACCTCCGGGTTCCCGCGGTCAAGCACTGCACCAGGACAACTTCTACCTGCAGGTCGAGCCTGGCAACTGTATCGCGGCATGGGCTGCAATCGATGCGGCTGATGAACAGAACGGCGGTTTACTGGTCGTTCCAAAAACAAGTGATTATGCCCTGGTGTGCCCGGAAGAAGCTGATTCAAACGAGTCGTTTACTACTCATTTCGTGAAGCCGCCCAAGGATAGACAGGTCCTCCCCGCGATCATGGACAAAGGCGATGTGCTGTTCTTTAACGGCAACCTGATCCACGGCTCCTACCGCAACAAATCCAATCGGTTCCGCCGCGCCTTCATCTGCCACTACGCCAACGCTTCGGCTACCAAGATCGGTGCATTCTATCGGCCGCTGTTCCGGGAAGACGGGACGGAGATCAATCTGGACATCAATCCGAATGGAGGTCCGTGCGGCGTCGAATTTGAAACGCCTTATCCCCATTGATTTCATTGACCAGCGCACATCATGATGGCGCTGGTCGCGCGTTTATAATCCTAGTCTTCCCACACATTTTGCAGCGGAAGACCGAGCTCCGTTCTGGCCGCATCCACAACCATCTGAATAAAAGCGGTTTTCTCCCTTGTGTATGCTTCCATGGAGTTTGCGTTCCGGGCAGCCTTCCTTTTTATTTCACCATACTGCTCGACAAGCTCCGGATGGCTGCGCAAATAATCTCGCAATAAAATTTCATTTCTCGTATGGAATAATTCGTCATGCTTCATAAGGTGGACATTGTGTGTCCACCTTCCTTCCGTATGCTTGGCGAATAAATATCTTCCTTGCATTCCGGTTTGAATATGCGAATAGCTTACGGGATCGAACCGTGATTCGTAATAGGCGATCGGCTGCAGCTGCGTTACGCCGACAAAGATATCGATCACCGGCTTGGATGCCTGCCCGGGAATCGCGGTACTCCCCACATGCTCAATTGCTGCCGCTTCGGTACCAAGGCTCGATATCAGCGCTTCTTTTTCGGCTTGAAAAGCCTCAGGCCAGCTTTGATCATACACTACAATGGTGATGGCATTCTCCATCACGCTCACCTCACTCTGATTTTATTAACCCAATTGGTTTATGAAAATGTGTAATGGCTCTTAGATGTACCCAAGAAGGATAATAGGCATTCGAAAGCATCTTGAGCCGGGGACTTTGCATCATCATTTCCTGTTGCAGGATATGAATCAGCTCATCGTTATCGTAACGGTATGCAACAAAACCACGGATAAACGTTTCAAGCGCCTCGACCGGTTCTTCCAAGTTAAAGGACAGATCCGCAAAATGATCATTAAGCGGTTCGAACAAAACATAGAGCAGCTTGTCCTTTCCTCCGAAATGGTAGGATACAAGCGCTAATGCGACACCTGCTTCGTCACAAATTTGCCTGACGATGGTGCCTTCAAACCCTACATGTATTTGCTATTCCAATTATCCGATAATAATCCTAAATTTTGAACGTTCGTTTTGAACAATTGTTCAAGCAGCTGCAAATTCATTGTACTCCTTGTTTTTTACATGCCAAATCCGTATGCAGCTCATACTATCTCGTTCTTCTAGCCTTTATCCATAGAGTGATTCGCCTGGTTCTTCCGATCATTTTAGGGAGCATTATCAATGCGACGATACAAGAAATGATCAAATACACGGTCTGGACTCCCCTCTCTTCCGACAGCATCTGCTCAACACTCGTACCGATCAGCAGGACAGACTGCTTCGTATCGTCCCCCGGTAAGTTGAAGGCTTCCAGCTGGCCTTTGTTAGCCCGGCCAATTACCGTCACCCAATCTCCGGGGGAGACAGCATAATAACCGTAAGCCGTGCCTTTGGGGCTTTCCATCAACAGCGGACGCGATGAATTTCCTTGGTAAATCAGGGATAATTGTTTTGGTTCAACCGTCGCGAAATTCAGCGGAAGCCAGTCCTTGTAGAACCTGAACCGTTCCGCCTGAACCGTTACTCCGTTTAACTCTGAACCTCCCCATAATCGGTGGCTTCCGTTATCATCCAGCTTGTATTCGCAACCACCTTTGCCGCATTCCCAGCGGAACGACTCTTTCTGAAGCAGAGCGTAACGATCCTGAAGCTTGCCTTCATCCGTGTATACCGCTTCTCCTCCTGCCTGACCTTCGAGCCGTACATAGCCTGTCGTTTCGGATGTCAATTGATGGACCGGCTGAGCTTTGAATATAATGGCCGTGAGCCGGGCGGAATCCCAATACATTAGAAATGATCCGAGCAGGATGATCCATCCGACCGATTCCACAATCCGAAACCAGAACCGATCGAAGCGGGTGTCTTCGGATCGTTTGCGGTGTTTTCTCGCATTCCGCTTATATGTATGTATACCTGTTCTACTGGGTTTATTTTTACGTTGCTTGACCACGGGTTTATCTCCTCTCCCTGTTAACAATGTCAGAGATGACAATGTATCATATACGACTGCAAGGTACGTGGGGTTTCAGTCGGCATCAATCTTGATAGGATGTGAGATATCCACTCGGCTACCTTGTTTGTGTTGTGCATATATTGTGTTGACACCGTGTATACAAATTGAATACAATAGATGTATTATGTTAAGGAGGCTTTACGCCAATGGATACCAATCTGCACATCCGTCTATCCAAAGACCTCAAGGAGAGCTTTCAAGAGATTGCAAAGGACAATAACACAGACCCTTCTTCTCTTGTTCGTGATTGGATCGGCAATTATGTAGCTGAGCATCGAGGAACAGATGAAGATACAGCTGCTGAGTTATACTTGGCTGGTTACCAATTACAGCAAGCATTTGGAGGAAGAGAACATGTCAGCAAGGAATTCGCGAAACAATTGCAGGAGCATTCCTTGACGAACCAGAAGGAGTTCACACAATTAATCTTGACTACCTATATGGATCTGAATCTAACAATTCCTTCGTGTTTATCCAAGACCTATAAAGGTTACGCTTATTCTCAAATGTTTTTGTTGGGCTTGATCGGTGATAAACCTAAGGATTTGGCATAGGAGACAATAAACTTCCTGTAATGCAGCCTGAGCGATTTCATAACATGACAGCGCATCATGAAAAGCCAGCCTGGAAAGGCTGGCTTTTCTCCTGTTACAGCTTACTCCATACGTCTTAAGATACCCGCAAATTCATCTCCATCCATCTCACAATACCTTGAATTTTAACTGATCCACAATCATCCAAGTCCCGGAGCGTTTGATGCCTTTAATCGTATGTGTGCCTTCCTTAAGCCCGTTCAGACGATAGACACTTTGGATTGTCTGGCGGCTGTCATGGTGAGCATTTATCGTCTTCATAAATTTGCCGTCCACGTACAGGTCAATCTTTCCTTGATCCGGTCCTTTCGGTGTCAGCAGCTCCACTCCCGTGCCTTGGAACGTATACTCAAAATAATCGCCATTTTGCCCAGTAGCATGCACGTCATTCAGGTAGTCGCCACGGAATTGGAACTCAAACACATTCGTTCCGGTTGGCGCTTTCGCCAGGTAAGATTTCTTAATCCTTACTTTATCTCCTGATACGCTATAATCTTTGCCTTCCTTCAAGACAGTGGAGCCGTGACGGATCGCAAGCAGATTGGTGTCGTCAATGTGAAGGCTGATCTCGATATCCTTCTGTTTGCCGCCACTCTTGTTAAAGACGGCCGAATCCGGCCCGATCAAATCGGCAACCCGATATTTTAAACGGTCGAGCAGCATGTAGTAGCCGGATTTTTTAACCACTTTCACCGTATGCTCTCCGTCCGGCAGGCCTGCAATATGATAAACGCTCTGCTGGACCCTCTTCTCTGCAGCATATGTGCTTATCGTCTGTTGGAATTCACCGTCAACATAGATATCCATATCGCCTTGAGCGTTATCTTTCTCAGTGATAATCTCGATGCCGGTTCCCTTAAACTTGAATTCATAATAATCGCCGTTCTTCTCGGTAAAATGTACGTCGTCCTTGTAATCGCCCAACCCCCGGTTTCTATTGTGCTGCCATGCGCCCACATACTTCACAGCAGGATCGTCATCGTTAACGGTCGCATAGCGTCCTCTGGATGTATCGATGACAACCACAGAAAGCTCCTGCGGCTTGCCCGAGCTAAATCCTAGTTCAAGCTTCGCTGTCCCCAGCGGCAGTTGTTCAAGAAACGGCGTCAGGATGGTAACCTCATTTCCGGAGACTATATAATCTGTACCCGCCTCCAGTTCCGAAGATTCATGAATGATACTAGCCAATTGATTGCCGTTAAGTTCCATCGTGGTTGTAACGACATTCTGTGCATCAGCATTCTTATCGAAGCTGCCCAGGTTAGGCATTATGGTGCTGTTCGGCGGTGTTGTATCCCGTATTTCAATAACCAAGGTTTGCGGTGCACCCCCACTGAAGGAGAACTTCAGATAGGATTGACCAACCGGCTGTGCTGCAAGATAGGTTTTGCTCAACACGATTTGATTGTCTTTTACCGAATAGTCCGTGCCTGAGTCCAGATCGTTGCCTCGCTGGGATACACCGGTAAGCGTGTTTCCGTTCCAAACCACTTCGACCGCGATATCCTGCTGGGTTGCCTCATTTTTATCGAACGACACTTCCATCATGTCCAGCAGACTGTTTTGGGCCGCGCTATCCTCCACAGTCAATGCAAGTGTTTGCGAAGCTTCTCCGCTGAATGAGAACAGAAGCTCGGACATGCCGATTGGTTGTGCTTCCAAATAAGACTTTTTCAAAAGCACCTGTTGATCGGATACCGTATATTCCTTGTCTTTTACAAGCTCTATTTGACCATTCGTGATCCTACTCAACGTATATCCGTATGTGTCAGCCGTGACGGATATGTCACCCTGAGCTGAACCCGCCTTATCGTAACGAACGGCAGACGGCGTAATCAGATCGGGCACCAGAATACGGATTTGGTCCAGCAGCATGAACGTGCCGGATTTTTTTACCGCTTTAACCGTGTGCGTCCCGTTCTCCAGGCCGGACAGATGGTAAACCGTTTGCTGGGCTAACCGACCGGCATTCGAAGTATCCACCGTTTGAACAAAAGTTTCGTCTACGTAGATATCCATTTCGCCTTGTGAAGGATCCAGTTCCGTTACAAGCTCAACGCCCGTGCCCTGGAACGTATATTCGAACTGTTCTCCATCCTTCTCGGCAAAATGAACGTCGTCGCGGTAATCCCCTAGCCCCCGATTATAGCTGCGGTTCCAGGCTCCCGTATACTTAATGTTGGGATCGTCATCGTTGAGCGAAATAACGCCGCCTGACGAAGTATCTCTTACCGCTATGGTTATACGTTGTGCCTTACCGTTCGTAAACGTGAAACCGAGTTCGGACATTCCCACAGGCAGAGAAGCCAAATACGCCTTCTTCAGCAGCATTTGATTGCCTGAAACCGTATAGTCCGTACCAGACTCGAGCATTGTGTTGCCGTTCGTGACGGCACTCAGCGTATTCCCGTTCCACGCAATGGCCAGATGGGAATCGGTCCGATTCGAAGCTAACCGTTCATTTCGGTCGAAGCTGATAACAGGTGGATATACCCTGCTATCCTGTACAGTCGTATCCTGGATCGTAAGTACGAGCTGCTGCGCTGCGCCAGCGGGGAACGTGAATGTCAGATTAGTTGTACCTACCGGAAGCTTCGCTAAATATGCTTTATGGATGCTGACGCTGTTACCGTTCACAGTATAGTCTGTAAGAGGCACCAGATCATGGCCGCCGTTGGATATTCGACTAATCTCATGGTTGTCGTTCCAATCAACGGTTACTTCTACATCCTTTTGTTCAGATGCCATCTTATCGAAGCTTGCCATTGACGGATAGATTGTACTTCCATTCACTTTGGCGTCAACCACGTCAATCACGAGATTTTGCATATCCGCCGCCAATTCCAAACCGCGGTTACGTGACCAATTCCCGCTGTATCTCATGCCGGTATCATCATCATTCACAGCAACCCAGCCATCTTGCGCCGAAACGCGGAACAAGCGGGAGCCATGCGAAGGCAATTCGACACGATATCCATCCTGAAAAATGCCGAGCTCAGTGTGGCTCCACAGGTCGCGTACGGATGCAGCGCCTTCTAAACCAATGGCCTTCCAGTCAACGGCAATCTCAGCGCTCTTGTCTCCAAGGTTGAACAGTCCAACGGTATAACTGCCGTCGCCGTTGTTGGCGTACCATACCTGCTGGTTGGATTCCGTGGATATGGGATGCGCCGGACGGCCAGCCTGATTGACAGCTATCACTTCTTCGTTGGTTAACAGCTCAATGCCATAATCGTCCAGCTTCGTCATATCATCTCCAATGTAGAGCGGTGCGGAGGATATCGCCCAAAAGGTCATTGCCGATTGGCGTTCATCCTTTGTCAACCCATCCATTTCGCCATTGCCCACATTCAAGGAATCGAAATCGTTCCAGCCTTCGGGTCCGGCATGCCGCCACCACTGCTCCGCTTTCGGAAACAGACGGGCTATGCTGGGCCAGGTCGTAAGCGCTTCCGATCCGCAATAGCATTCGATATCCCAATCCACGCGCCAGCCGTCGGCATACTCTTTCCAATAGTCTACGTAATTGATATCCAATGCCCAAGATAATTCGAGCCAAATATTGTGGCGTTTGAGTGCTTGCGACCAAGCTTTTACATCGTCGCGGGCATCCATCGACAAGTCGGATATACCGGAGCCCGGCGTTACACTGTCAAACTTAATAAAATTGACTCCCCATTCGCCGAGTTGATCCGCTATGGAGTCGATATATTTTTGCGCGCAGGGATTCGAGAAATCGATCTTGTATCCGAGCCCCCAATAATCCGACTTTTGCAGTGGTTGAGCCGCAATCTCCTGCATTCGGCAGGTCGTGCCGTAAATCTGAAGATTATCCTCATACGCTTGCGGGGATAGTCCCGGAATAAGATACAGTCCAAACTTCTGGCCGTTGGCATGGACATAATCGATCACGTCCTGAAGTCCGTCCGGATATAGCGTCGTACTCGGAACGGGTCTGCCGTACTCATCCATGCTGCCGTTCCATCCCGCGTCAACATTAATGTAATTGTATCCATACGGCTGCAGCTTCTCATGCATCGCATCCGACTGCGCTTTAATATGATCGGCCGTGATCCAACTGCCGGTATGGTACACTTGCAGGCTGTAACTGCTCCACCCCATATAAGGCTTGCTTGCAAGGTCGTTACCCGCCGCATGTACGAGGGACGTTTGGAGTGGAACAAAATGAGTCTGAGCTGCCACTAGCAGGACAGCCAGCAGCATCAAGACCAGACTTTTCTTTTTCTTCATCACATCTTCTCCTTTTCGCGTATAATAGGCCTCGCTTTCCGAATTCATTAGCAGCATTCACCATTCATTCGGACTAAAGCTGATTAGTTATTACTTAAGTAATCGCCTCCTCCTTTCATCATTGCCGCTGATGTTTGTTAGCGCTTTCCCATTTGATCATAGAAGATCGATGGACTTCCAGATAGGTGCACTTCAAGAAATACCATCCCGATTTCCTCCACATGGAAGGTACCTTTTCCGGGTCACCGTCCTTTTTCCCCGAATTGATTGCAATATAAAAAACCGTCTATAACTAGACGGCTGCCATTCAACGGGTTCGTTATCCTGCACCTATCCCTAAAATAGTTTCAGACGGAATCCGAGTGCTTTTTGGTTTTTTTGGACCGGATTTTCTGCAACCCATGCATGCAGAACAACAGCAGCGGGAATATAAATCCGATCGTAATTGTATAGGGTATCCAAGTCTTTGTATCCCATTCTACCTTGAATGGAACATTCGGATATATGAAGACGGAAACCGCAGCCAAAATCCAGCCTAACGGCACGACCAGCGGCTGATAATTTTTGATATTAAATATCTGGCTCACGCCGATCGCAATGGCGTAAAAGTACAAAGAGATTCGGAAAAATAAAGTGATAAACCACATCACCGCCATGACTGCTTCAATACGCTGAAGAAAATTACCGATATTGATTTTTTTGGCCAGCATATAACTTGGGTACATATTTCGTGCAGTCATGTCCGGACCCAAGACCAAAATCGCTAAACCAATAATCGCAAAAAGCACCCCCGCTCCGATTAGGCTTCCGATATATACGGCTTTGTATGCCTCCGCCGGGCGGTTCACGGCCCCCGGGTAGATGATCATCAACACGATGTGCGGCAAAAACGCAGTACTAACGAAAGAGATTGCGGCAGGGAAGATAGGCTTGGCACCCGATTCGAAAATGGGAAGTGCATTCTCCCATTTAATCTCCGACAATAATAAAATGCTCATGGACAGAAACAGAAGAAGAAACCATGGAAACAGTATCTCCGCAGATCTGGCCAGCACTTCGAGCCCCAAACGCACCCCCAGGACAACAAGGGCCCCGTAGAGGAAAATGATCGCCTGAATCGGGGTTTCGGGCAGCATTTGGATGGTCATGAAGTCGCTAATTTCGTGTAACACCCAAGCGGGGCCACTTAGGAGTAATGTAGTTAATAACAGAAAGTTTACCGTTTTGCCGATCCATTTCCCTAAAAGCTTCTCGGACAATTGCATCAAATTCGTTTCCGGATACTTTTTGGACAATTGCAGCTGCAGCGCCAAGATAATGAATCCGAGACCGATCCCGACCAAAGCGGCAATCCATGCATCTTGCTTAGCAATGTTAGCCGTACCCGAAGGAACGATAAGGATAGCGCTTCCGATCGTATACATGGCGGTTAAAATGCTGACCTGGCGCAATGAAATTTTGACTACGGGCATCTTGTCCGCTCCTTTTCTTATTGGATCAAACCGATGGCCGAGAGCCAATCACTGAGCGGCTTGAATACGATCGTTAACAAAACCAGAGGGGTTGGAATATCGTTCATGATGGTTTGGGCCACGCTAATTCCAATGCCCATGATCATGAATACAGTAAACCCCCAGATTTCCCTGTATTCTTTTTCCCGGAGCATCCTCGGCAGCTCCAGCCAGGTTAGGATGGTGGCTGAAACGGCAATAATCGCGATATTCAACATCAATTCTCCTCATTCCTTTAGATCATTTAGAAAAGAATCATTGGTTGTCCCAGTTCGCCGGATTTTGTAATCCACTCGAATATGGGTCTCGAGGTTCGGAAAATATCGGTCGTTCCACTCGTCCTTCATTTCTTTCCATGCCTTCGGATGCGAACGCCGAAGTGCCTCCCCGAAGCCGAATATGTCAACTTTATACTCCGTTTGCACTTTGTTGATAACAGACTCCAAGCTTTGGGTTATTTTTTCTTCCATGTCGGCTTCGAGATCCCTCACGGTCGCAGGTTGCGACAGATCCAAGCCGCTGCACTCCACAGAGCCAATGTTTCCCTCCATACGAATCTTGATATCCATTTCGGGTCGGGCTTGAACGATTCTTCCCTTCAACTTGGCATCGGTCCTTAGCGTCTCCAAGATAACCTTCCCGTCATTCCGGCAGGGAACAAAAGCTACAGAGCTTTTCACGTGCCCCCTTATGAGTCGATAACCTCTGCTGTCCTTCTCGTTTAACCAGCCAATCAGTTTGTCAAATTTGAAAACGGCAAGCCCCGAATATTTCAATTGGCTTGGTGTTTCAATATTTTCTACGTTTTTCTTCGTTTTTCCGAGATCCCGATTCCCTGTGATCACGAGTCCTGTGAGCACGGGGTGTATTCCGCTGCTGGTGATGTCGTTTATTATTTGATCCAGCGTTACAGCCATGCTGGGTGACCATACCTTTTCTGAGATTTGCAAGGAATCGTAGAGTTTATTCGCAGGGACCGTTTCCATAGACGTCATGATTTTCAAGGTTTCCTCCGCCGTTGCCCCTTTGGTAATGACCAGGTAGAAATCGGGTCTGAATTCGTGATCTCTAGACAATAGGTCAAGAACTTTGCCTATCCCTTCCCTTCCCATCGCCTCATCCATCAGAAACATCCGTAAATGGGAAAAATAAATTTTTCGCGGGCTGATCTGGGTGATCCTACGCGCCGCTTCAAATATGGTATCTCCTTCAGCTGTAAACAGTGTAGCCGGCGCTTGGGGACTTCCGCTTCGTTTGGCGGTAAGCTGCCCGGGAATGGCGACTTGGACCGATAAACGGTAGCGGCCGTCCACCCAATCAACCCCTGCGGCTACCGCTATGGCCAGTTCGTTCAATTCTCTCCGGTTCCAGCAACCGCTTAAAAGAAGAGTGATGACGATATGTAGAAGAATCAACGCCACTATCCGTTTCATCCATTTCACTCGCTTTCCCGCTGGTCTGCATTTACTCCCGCGATTTTTGGGGAGGTGTGCTTGTTCTGCGCTTTTCGTTGTTCTGATTGATCAGTCGGGGACGGTTCATCAGCATCCAATGGGGCAGCCGCAATATCGTATCTTTTTGCCCATCCGGAATTAACGGTGCGAAAGGCGACATATACGGGATTCCGAACGAGCGGAGACTGCACAAATGCAGAATAAGAGCGATGATCCCGACAAGGATGCCGAACAGGCCAAAGGATCCGGCAAGCGCCATTAACGGAAACCGGAGCATCCGAAAAGCAATGGACATATTAAACGATGGAACGACAAAGCTGGAAATGGCCGTTATGGCAACCACGATGACCATGGCGGGAGAAATGATCCCCGCTTCGACGGCGGCTTGCCCAATGACCAATGTTCCTACGATGGAAATAGCGTATCCGATATTTTTGGGAAGCCGCACGCCTGCTTCCCGCAGAATCTCGAAGGTAACCTCCATGAGGACGGCCTCGACAAAAGCGGGAAACGGGATTTGCTCACGTTGTCCAGCCAGCCCGAACAGGAGCCGGGTCGGTAGCATTTCGTGATGAAAGGTGGTTATGGCGATATAGAGGGAAGGTCCAAGCAACGAAACGAATATGCTCAGGTAGCGCAGCATCCGCAGGAATGAACTGATATCCGCGCGCTGATAGTAATCTTCCGCAGCATGCAAGAAAGAAACAAATAGGGCCGGAACGATCAGAACAAATGGGGTGCCATCCACGATGATTGCAATCTTGCCTTCCAGCAGCTCGGCAGCAACCACATCGGGACGTTCGGTATTGTACACTGTGGGAAATGGAGTCAGGGTCTTATCCTGGACCAGTTCCTCGATATATCCGCTCTCCAAAATGCTGTCTACATCGATTCGTCCAAGCCGGGTTCGGACTTCCTCGACGATTTTTTCGTTTGCAATGCCATCGATGTACATCATGGCGACATCCGTTTGCGTAACTCGACCGATTTGCTTTGTTTCCATCCACAGATGGGGATCCTTGATCTTTCGACGAATCAAGGCCGTATTCGTTCGCAGCGACTCCGTAAAGGATTCGCGCGGACCGCGGACGACATTTTCCGCCGACGTTTCCATGACCCCGCGGTCCTTCCATCCCCGTGTACCTGCCGCGATGCCTCGATCCAATCCATCTACCAGAAAAATGGTGTCTCCCGACAATAAGGAATGGAACAACTTTTTATAATCATAAATGGAGTGAATCTCATGATTGATAAATGAAATGTTTTCTAATATCTTTTGCCCATCGAAAGGCTTCGGATGTTCCGTATCTTCCCTCACCAGGGATTTAGCAGTATCAGCTACGACCATCATGATGGATTCCGAAATGATCTTTTGATCAGCCAAGCCGTCCGTATAGAGGATAGCGATATAGTGTATCTCCTCTTCATCCAGCGGAATTTCCCTGATCACGATATCGGTACTGTTACCGAGGGCTGCTCTGATATGCTTTAGATTGCTTTTTATGTCCGGGCTTAAAGCATCGGGATCTGATGTCGATGTATTAGCCGGTGAGGTATCTTTAGCGTTGTTTTTGATGGAATGGCCGGTTCTTCTTCGATACCGCATAGGAACATCCTTTCTCTCACAGATGCTATTCCCACATTATTACCGAAGAAAACAAGCTGTAAACTTACATTGGATCGCTTTCATAACAAATACAAATATCCCCCATAGTCACAATGTAGAGTTCACTGGGATCATGATCTCTTTCTGCCATGAGGGGACAATCGTATATCTTTAAAATTTAACTATTTCATTTCTTTAGCAGCTCTATAGCCTGACGATCCTTAATCGGAATCCAGTATTGTTTGACCCCTATCGTAAGCGGTTGCGGGTACTCAAGCGCGTCCTCCCCAAAATTATAGGTCGTATTGTCTTCTATGGTATCGTTTTTAACCGACGTCAGGAGTCCGCTGTGACTGCTGCTTTCTGGCGATAACCTGTTATGTTTCTCCCCCGAGGCATCGGTGAAGCTGTCCTCCAGCCACATCCCGAAGCTTTCTGCTGCTTGAGCTTCTTCGAGAATGCGCTGAAAATATACTTCTCCTGCGCCAGCTTCCTGATCGGACGGGAGCATTCGCAGACGCTCGTCCGGTGCATCGATGATTTGTTTCTTCTTCAGATCAACGACGATGTTCATCTCGTCCTTTTTCACGGCCGCGATGCCAAACGTCTTGAATGAGGTCGTATCCAATTGATCCAGCTGGCTGTTCTTGTAAACCAGCGTAACTTTGGTGTCATCCTTTGAGATCGATTGAGGATAATATAACTTCTCGGTATGCTCCCCGCTTTTTCCGATTAGAACCGGATTAAGCAATTTAAAAATCTGTTTCTCATTGGCTTGGTCATATTCCAAATCCACATAGGTGTTCAGAGGCGTAAACAGCAACTGGCGAACGTTAATCCGCTGTCCGTCTACCTTCAATGTACGATCCGGGTAATAAGCTCGTTCATTGTCTTCAAACATATTGGGTTCGAGTTCCAGAGAGAAATCCATGCTGGTTAAGTACTTCTTACTGCTAGAGTTCAAGGCTCGATCCGATGTATCGGATAAGGTAATATGAATGCTTGCCTTATTCGTGTAAGGATCCGTTGGCAAAAGATTCGTGGAATAAGCATAATAGGAGTTCTGCCCTGGGGGAATCTGTCCGCTCCCGCTCATATTGGCTATCATGGCTCCAACTGACGGGGTTTCGTAACCTCCATAATCAAGCGTGAAATCCCGTACGATGATCTCTTTGTCACTTTGATTAAGCACATTAAAGAGAACAAAGGACTTCCGGCCGTCGGATACAGATCCCAGAATCTCGACGCGATATCCTTTTTCCTCCATGGCCTGGTTAATTGGTTGTATGAGACCTCGTTCAAGCGCGCTCCTCAGCGAGGCATCCTTAATCCGTTCAGCCGGGAACGATTCCAGATTATGGACGCTGCCGATACTGGACGTCAGGACAAGACGGTCCTGTTTCCCCGTAAATGGAGATCCGTTCACCGTGAGCATGAGGAGAGCTGCGGCAGTCATTGCTGCCATGGCTCCCAATCCGTAAGAATACATGCGCCGTATTTCGCGTTTCCTCCCCCGTTCCATTCCCCCCCGCACTGCAGTAGAAAGCTTTGACTCCGGGAGGGAATTGGCTTTCTCATTCAATATGGTTGAATCTTTCATAAGTACGCGCTGTTCTTTGTCCAGCATGGTATTATCGCCTCCCTATCCTTACACGTAGTTCCGAAGCTGCTTCAGCCCTTCACGCAGCCAGGTTTTAATCGTGCCTTCCGGTTTTTTGAGCACTTTTGCAATTTCTGCCGTGGTCATATCCTGGTAATACTTCAGCATCACGACGTGCTGATAATTTGTCTTCATCCGATCCAGTGCCTGCTCAAGATCGATCCGATCATTGCTTTGCATTTCCTGCGCAGCCTCTTCCCTCAATGCCTCGACCGGAAAAACGCGTTTTTTACGCCGGAGCTCGTCCATGCAGCAGTTGATCGTGATACGGATCAGCCAAGGGGAAAACGCCTGTTCATTCTTCAGCTTTTTGCGCTTCATCCAAGCTTTGCAGGACGCTTCCTGCACGATTTCCAGCGCATCGGCCTCGTTTCTCATATAACTGAATGCTATGGAGTATAATTTCCGTTGTTCGCTTGACAAATGGTTGAAAAAAGTTTCTTCTTCCATCTCCTTCGAATCCGAGACCTTGACTTCCTTCATCGTATTCTCCACCCCACCGTCCCCCTTTCTTATGTCTTTGGGTAATGGGAAATTAGCCGCCATATCATCTACTCATAAAGTAAGACGCGGCTCACCTGAAAATCGATTGATTTTTCGTTAAATTGTTTCGCGGACAAACGAAAAAAACGACATCCAGAAAGTCGGTTGACCCGGACATCATTCTTTTATTCGTCATCAAACTTAGATGCAGGGTACTGCGGCCCCCACGACGCTCTAGTATACTCAAGGCGGTGAAAATGGCCGCTAGCACACTTCCGCGAAGGGATAACGTTCCTCTGAAGAATGTGATCACCATGAATATGAAATACGTATTTGGGCTTCATGCGCAGAACTCAGCCTGAATGAATCGGCACAAACATTGCGATTGGTTCAACACCAATCGATTCATTCCTAAATTATACCAGATAACTTGAGATCATATCTTTTCTGGCAACGAAAAAGAAGGCAACCCTGTGGAATCCAGGCTTACCTTCTCCTATGAATGAAGCGATTCGTATGGCTAAGAAGAAGAGAAATTCTTGTTCTCCATAACGATTACGGACTCCGTTCCGGACCTCGCGGCTGCGGTTTGTTTGGTATGTAGAACCAGTTCACGGATGCTGCTGCAGCATTGCTTCGCGCCTGCGACCAATAAAGGATCGCCGACAAAACTCCATTTCAATCTTTTGGTCAAAAATCCCCCGATCGTCATGACCAATGGAACGGTAGGTGAAGTGTTGGAATACACGATGGGCTCCGTGTTCTGATATTTGTCTTGAAGGATCAGACTCAGGTTTTTTAAACCTGGAATGACAACCTTGGATGAGCCCCGTCCAAGTGTGTACACCGGATTCCCGTTCTCATCCAGCCCGTGAAAAACAAGTTTGCCCATGTCGGAAGTATTGAGTTTATTGAAGTAGTCCACCGCCAGAATCTCTTCGGTTGTAAGCTGCCGATTCGTGGGTAATTTATTTAGATGATACGCTGCTGCCAGCGAGGTTGTGTGCGTTCCACCGTAATCATTATAAATAAATATCATTTCATATACCCTGCCTTCGCTATGTCATGAGCTTATTATTCCCGTAAATCTATATCTCATTCCACCGAAATACATAACCCGTTTGCTAGATTCAGCATGTTTCGAATAAAAAAAGCCCTGATTCTCAGGGCTTTTGCATAATTAAATCATCCTATGAATATAAAACTTAGTCCAGGTAAACGGCTTTGCCGAGTTTTGCGGATTCGTATAGAGCTTCCAAAATGCGAGATACAACATATGCCTGTTCCGGGGTAACGACAGGATCTTTATCCTGATCGATTGCCTCGATCCATCTTCTCATCTCAACATCCGGTGCCTGCTCCTTCTTACCGTCATAGAACGCCACTCCGCCGGAATTCAATTCGATTTCGTTTGTGTACAGACGACTGAATTTCTCGCCGTTGATGCGAAGACCGTTCTTCATGTCGGCTCCGCCTTCCGAACCGCTCAGCGTACATTTGGCTTCATCGATATCCAGCGTATTCAGCGCCCAGCTGGATTCCAGCATAATGGTCGCGCCATTCTCCATGACAATCATGCCGAACGCGGAATCCTCGACGGTGAATTTTTCAGGATCCCATGGTCCCCAAGCGTTTGCCGCGTTCTCCTTGCGGGACAATTCATGGTATGTGGTACCGAGGACAATCTTCGGTTTGTAATTATCCATCATCCAGAGGGTCAAATCGAGAGCATGCGTACCGATATCGATAAGCGGCCCGCCGCCTTGTTTTTCCTCATCCAAAAATACGCCCCAAGTCGGAACAGCTCTTCTTCTTACAGCATGAGCTTTGGCAAAATAAATATTTCCGAGTTCACCAGCTTCACATACTTGTTTCAGATAAAGACTATCTTCACGGAATCGGTTATTGTATCCAATCGTCAATTTCTTGCCTGTGCGCTTCGCGGTTTCCATCATCCGCTTGGCATCCGCAGCCGTTTTGGCCATCGGTTTCTCGCACATGACATGTTTACCTGCTTCAAGCGAAGCAATGGAAATCTCGGCATGCGAGTCATTAGGCGTCAGAACATGAATGATATCGATGCTTTGATCCTGCAGCAGCTCTTTATAGTCGCCGTACACTTTTGCTTCCTCGATACCGTACTTGCTAGCAGCCGCTTCCGCCCGGTCAAGGACGATATCACAGAATGCCACGAGCTCCACGTTGTTTAATCTGCTTAAGCTCGGCAGGTGCTTCCCGTTTGCGATACCGCCGCAGCCGATAATTCCAATACGATAAACTTTTGACATGAATCATCACCATCACTTTTCATTATTTTTTAATAACATCAATTATAAAGTCCTGCCTATCCATGACGTCTTAAAGAGCAGGCGGGCTTTTATGTATGTAATTCTGCCACAACGTCTCTTCGGTCTCCGGATAAGAACTTAGCGGCCATGACATCCACATATAAGGTATCACATCTCACTCATTTTTTTAGTCCAACTATGCGACAAATCATATATAAAATTACGACATCATCATGATGATAACGTCACCGGCAAATGGTCTCTTGCCACTCATTCTAAGTAGTTTACATAATATAATTTATGGAAAATTGAATTCTACCATGTCTACTTACAAAGCCGGCGCTGAACCCCCGTCAATATTAATGGAAGTTCCAGTAACATAGGAGGCAGCATCAGATGCCAAAAAAACGATGACTTTTGCCGCTTCTTCCGTGTTTCCAATACGTCCTAGCGGAATATTGTGCCGCTTGTCCCTTGCGTACTGTTCCCATGTCAGTTCGGGTTCTTCCCGTTTCCATCGCTCTTCAAGCTGTGCGCTGCGGATCATTCCGATACATACGGTGTTTACTCTGATATGGTCAGGTGCCAGATCGCGACTCATGGCCTTGGTCATGGCCTGCCCCGCCGCTCGGCTGACGCTGCTGGGCATGGACGCAGCAGGCGGCGTCTTGGCCCAGGATGTGGTAACATTAATAATCACACCTCCGCCGGACTCCCGCATAGGAGGGACGGCTGCACGTGCAAATCGAATCGCACCAAATAGCTTGAGATCCAGATCAGATGCCCATTGTTCGTCATCGATCAGCTCAAACGGCTTCGCAGCAGCGGTTCCGGCATTGTTCACCAGAATATCGAGCTGTCCATAATGCTGCACGGTATCGGTTACCGCTTTCATGCAGTCCTCCGGTTTCGTCACATCCGCAGTTATGGTTAGCGTTTCGATATCCGCTGCTTGCCGGATATGGTCTGCCGCAGTGGCTAACTGCTCCTCGTCTCGTGCACAAATAGCAACCTTGGCACCTTCGAGCGCAAACGTCACCGCGGCTTCAAGGCCTATGCCCCTGCTTCCTCCGGTGATTAACACAACCTTTCCTGTCAGTCCCAAGTCCATGTTCTATCGGCTCCTTTACCTTGATTTATCGGACAATTACTCCTAGATAGCTTCAACATCGAGGAGGAGTTTTCCTCTTTCATTCCTTGGATTCTCCAGCTCTATTCCCCTGTTAGCCTCATCCACGGCAGCCTGTCAAGACAGCAAAAAAGCCGCGATGAAATCGCGGCTAAATAATTACTTCTATTGATCTCCAAGCTCATGATTGGATTCTCTTCTTGCAAAATCAACGAATTGAAACTTATCCAATCGATGTCTCGATTCCGTATATTGAAAAAGCGTGGTGTCTTCCAAATGTACGTATCCCCGGACGACGACAACATGCGTATCATTTCCGATATCCATATAGGCTTGGTCCATGGCCGTGGCACGCTCAACAGAGATTATTTTTTTCGAGTAGCTGATTTTTAGATGGAGTGTATGCTCCAGGTATTCATAAATGGAATCGCCGGTAATTTCCTTCGTTAACCCAGAAACGATGTCGGCAAGCAAGTAATCGATATCGAGAATGATACGCTCCCCTTCGATTTCCCTGGCACGGATCACCTTCCATACGAGCTGGTCCGGACGGGTATGCAGCTCCTTCGCAATGCTCTCCCCTGCAGGGACGCGTTCTGTTGCGTAAACAAGCGTTCGGCTCTTTCTTCCTAACCGTTTGGCAAGCTCTTTATAACTGACGAGCCCCGTTACCGGGAAGTTCATTCTTCCTGTATCCAGCACAAAGGAACCTTTACCTTTTACTTTATGGATGTAACCATTTTGAGCCAGCAGATTAAGTCCCTTGCGCACCGTTTCCCTTGTAATTTGATAGGTTGCCGCAAGCTCGTTTTCCGAAGGAAGCTTGCTCCCGGGTTGGAGAGCGCCGGTTTCAATCTGATCGGCATAATCTTTGTATAGCGTCCAATAAATGTTGTTTGTCATCCCATTATCACCATCAGCTATTGTACCATGTTCCAGCGACGATTACATGTAACAGAGGAAGCGTCAGATTCCATTACCAAGAGACACTTGCAGTACTCGGGTTTCCCCCGGGATCGCTTCACCTTCAAACTCGTGAACCTCTTGAATGTCTTGTCCATCTGGAATAATAATCGGCGTAATGACGGGCAATCCGGCTCGTTCAATACGTTCGATATCAAATTCAAGCAGAAGCTGTCCTTGGGTTACTTCGGCCCCAGTTTCCACATGCGCGGTAAATCCCTCACCTTTTAAAGAGACGGTGTTAATACCCACATGAATGAGAACCTGTACCCCGTTTTTATCGGTTAAAATAATCGCATGTTTACTTTTCTTGATCAGATGCGCGACTTGTCCGTCAAACGGAGCATACACTTTCCCTTCGGACGGGATGATGGCGATGCCCTGGCCCATCTGTTTGTCCGCAAAGGCAGGATCCGGTACCTCAGACAAAGAAACCACAGTCCCTTTAATCGGCGCCATGATATCGACTGCAGCCTTTTGGGGAGCTTCCGTCGTTGGGTTATGCTCCGTTAACGATGACGCTGATTGACGGTTGTCGTTCGTTTCAGCCATTACCGCTTGATCTCTAGTGACGGTGTCGGCCGCATTCTCTTTCACAGGACGTCGAAGCTGCTTGGACAACTGGTAACGCCCGAACAACAATGTGCCTGTGAACGGAATGACCAGTACAATCGCCATGCCAATGAAGAAGACGCCCCACTGGTTAGGGAAGATCGACAGGAATCCCGGGATTCCGCCCACGCCGATCGACGAAGCCAGAACGTTGTTCATGGCCAGCAGCACCCCGGCAATCCCGGATCCGATCATACCGAAGATAAACGGATATTTATGACGAACATTGACCCCGAAGATGGCAGGCTCCGTTACCCCCAAGAAGGCGGAGATGGAAGATGTAACGGCAAGTCCTTTGGCCTTCTGTTCCTTCATAATGAACATCATGGCCAGCGCTGCGGCGCCTTGAGCAATATTAGACAATGCCAGCATCGGCCACAAGAACGTTCCGCCTTCACTGCCGATGAGCTGAATGTCCACCGCAAGGAAGGTATGATGCATCCCCGTAATAACAAGGAGTGCATACAGTCCGCCGTAGATCAGTCCGCCGAGAGCGGCAAAGGAATCAAATATGCTGACAAGACCTGAAGTGAGGACGTTGCCGATGGCAAACGTGATCGGCCCCACCAGAACGAACGCAAGGAATCCGGTCACCAACAGGGCAACGGGCGCCACGACAAGCAGCTTGATGGAGTCATGGACGCGTTTGTTCAGGAGCTTCTCGATTTTGGCCAAAATATAAGCGGAGACGAGCACAGGCAGCACCTGGCCTTGATAACCGATTTTCTCCACTTCAAAGCCGAACAGGTTCCAGATCGGAACCGTGCCCTCCAGCTTGGCATCGGCATATTGATAAGCGCTGAGCAGATCCGGATTTACCAGGATCAAGCCCAGTACGATTCCAAGCAGCGGATTGCCTCCGAACTGGCGTACCGCCGACCAGCCGATCAGGACAGGTAGAAAAGTAAAGGCGGTGCTGGCAATCAGATTGATGATCGAGGCTACGTCCGCCCACTCGGGATGGACCTGAATTAACGATTGTCCTTCATAGAATATGCCCGGTCCCGTAAGCAGATTGTTAATCCCTAACAATAAACCTGCCATGACGATTGCCGGCAGAATCGGTATGAAAATATCCGCAAGCGTTTTGATTGCTCGCTGCAGCGGATTTTGCTTCTTGCTTGCAATGTTCTTCACTTCGTCCTTCGATACTCTGGCACCGCCGGTAATCTCCATCATTTCATTGTATACCTGGTCTACAAGACCGGGTCCGATCACGACCTGGAACTGACCCTGAGAAGAGAACTGCCCTTTCACCAGGTCGTTCTCATCAAGTGCCCGGGAATCCACCTTGCTGTCGTCCACCAAGGCAAATCTTAATCGGGTTACGCAATGCGTAGCGGCTTCGATATTGTCTTTTCCGCCGACTGCCTCGACAATGCGCTCCACGTTTTTACGATCAATGGCCATAGCTCTACGCTCCTGACATTTATGAATTTAGTTATTGTGAATAAGCCACATATAGGAAGCATACGGTCGAAGTGCAACTGTTGGCATGAGCTTGGGTTCTTCCGTTGTGTTGCCAATTACCAGTTGAACCGATCGGCTTTCGGTCAGATTGTCTTTCATCTTCTCGGGCAGCTCGAACGATACATCTCGGTCGCTGAAATTGGAAATGACAACAAGCGTCTGCTCCTTGTTTGTTCTGGCATAGGCATAAATTTCGGGATGGCCTTCATCCAGACGAACATATTCACCGTCCGTAATCACCGGAATGTTCTTTCGCATTTCTATCAGCTTCCGGTAATGATGATATATTGATTGCGGATTTTCCACCTCGGATTGCGCATTGATGATCGGATACCGCTCATCGATCTTGATCCAAGGCGTCCCCGTTGTAAAGCCGGCTTGATCGCCGTCATTCCACGGCATAGGCAATCTGGAATTATCACGTGAGCGTACCTTGACGATGTGGGCAGCCTCCTCCGGCGTTTTACCCTGCTCCTGGAGAATGGTGTACATGTTTAAGGATTCAACATCCCGAAACTCGGATATATCATTCCATTTCGGATCAGGCATGCCGATCTCTTCGCCTTGATACACATATGGCGTGCCTTGTAACCCGTGAAGTGTCGTGGCCAGCATCTTTGCACTTTCCGTACGGTATTCACCATCATTGGTGAACCGGGTCAGTGCGCGTGGCTGATCATGGTTGTTCCAGAACAGGGCATTCCAGCCGCCCCCCTTCTGCATGCCGATTTGCCAATCGGAGAGCACGCTTTTCAACTCCTCGAAATCATACGGCTTAAGCTCCCATTTTTGCCCGTTGGGATAGTCTACCTTCAAGTGGTGGAAGTTGAACGTCATGGAGAATTCATTCTCCTTTGGGTTCGAGTAACGAACGCAATGCTCCAAGGTTGTGGAGGACATCTCGCCCACCGTGACAAGATTGTAAGGCTTGAATACTTTTTTGTTCAATTCCTTGATGTATTCGTGCACTCGGGGGCCGTCCGTATAAAACCTGCGTCCGTCACCGGGCGCTACGGAACCGTCATCATTGGGATAAGCGGGATCTTTCGATATTAGATTGATGACATCCATCCGGAATCCGCTTACGCCCTTGTCCGCCCAAAAGGTGAGGATATCCACAACCTCCGCACGGACCTTCTCGTTCTCCCAATTGAGGTCTGCCTGCGTTTTGTCAAACAATGTCAGGTAATATTGCCCTGTCCCCTCATCATACTGCCAAGCCGGTCCTCCAAACTTGGATTGCCAATTATTCGGTGGGCCGCCGTCTTCTGCGGGATCCCGCCAGATGTAATAGTCTCGATATGGGCTGTTGCGAGAAGAAATTGCATCCTTAAACCACCGATGCTCGGTCGAAGAATGATTCACGACCATGTCGATCATCAGATGCATGCCTCTTTTTTTCAACTCGGCAACAAGCTCGTCGAAATCGTCCATCGTCCCATATACAGGATCTATGCTGCAATAATCCGCAACGTCGTAACCGTTATCATTTTGCGGAGAAACATACACCGGCTGGAGCCACACAATGTCGATGCCAAGTCCTTTTATATAATCAAGCTTCTCCATGAGCCCGCGTATATCGCCGGTGCCTTGGCCGGTCGTGTCGTTGAAGCTCTTCGGATATACTTGATAAACCGTCGAAGTTCTCCACCAATCGGGAGACTGGATTCCTGAGTTTTGCATGTGACTGGGTCCTCCTCGTCATCTTGTATATACAGGTTGCACATAGGAAAATCATATACATGTATATACAGGTTGTCAACCGTTTAACAATTAATACCCACTTCTTAGACGTTTCGACTACAAAACTAACAAATAAATTGGAATTTTCTTCTGATTCCACGTAAAAAAGACTCCTTGAAGGAGTCTTTTTTTTAACTTCAAATTGTACGGACACAATCGAAAAGGTATGCATTATGCCGATCAAGTCTTAGATTCCCCAGCCGATTCCCTCACCAGCCTATAGGTTATCCCCTGTTCTGCTGCAAATGAATATACATCTTTACCAGAGAGCTGTACGGGAATCCGGGCTTCGCCTTGGTAAACCGCAATCAAATCTCCATGACCTACGTCTACGCTGCACATATTGTCACACCGGGACATGATCTCTGCCTCCGTCAGTTTTCCATCCTTCCAGCGAATGTTGACTTCATAGCCACCTCTTGCCCGCAGTCCACGTACCTCGCCTTCCGGCCATGCATCCGGCAGTGCCGGCAGCAGCATGAGTTCGGAGCGATGCGACTGCAGCAGCATTTCCGCAATTCCCGCTGTAGCCGCGAAATTGCCGTCGATCTGAAAAGGTGGATGCGCTCCTAATAAACTTGCATATACGCCTCCGTGCTCATAACGCTCCGATTCGCCGTCCTTCACTAATCTCAGCATATGATTTAACAGTTGCAGCGCTCGGTTGCCGTCCCCGAATCGGCTCCATAGCGCAACTCGCCAGCCCAGGCTCCAACCCGTGCTTTCATCCCCGCGACGCTCCAAGGAAGTTCGGGCTGCTGCAAACAGATCAGGGCTTTCTTCCGCAGATAGCTGTCGTCCAGGATAAACCCCGACCAGGTGGGACGTATGCCGATGAAATACGTCCTCATCCTCGAAGTCATGGGACCATTCCTGCAGCTGACCGTATCGACCGACCTGCAGTGGCAGCAATCGTTCTCGTTTGTTAATCAATTCCTCTCGGAAATCCTCATCCGCGCCGAGAATGTTGGCCGCCTCCATGCAATTGGTGAACAGCTCCCAAATGAGGGAAATATCCATGGTCGCCCCTTCGCTGATCGCAGCTGTCCCATCCGACGTGCGGAATTTATGCTCCGGTGAGGTCGACGGAGATGTCACGAGATGACCTTCGTTATTTTCTATAAGCCAGTCCAAAGCAAATAAGGAAGCTTCCTTCATGATAGGATAAGCAACTGCGCGCAAATAGGCTTCATCACCACTAAATGCGTAATGCTCCCATAAGTGCTGCGTCAGCCAGATTCCCCCCATTGGCCAAAGCGCCCATGAAGGATCCCCGTCCCCGTAATTGCCGACCGGAGCGGTATGGGCCCAAATATCCGTATTGTGATGAACGGTCCAGCCTCGAGTACCGTAATGAACGGCGGCGGTGTCCGATCCGTTCACCGACAAACTTCTGATGAGCTCCAGCAGAGGTTGATGGCATTCTGCCAAATTGCATATCTCCGCGGGCCAATAGTTCATTTCCGCATTGATGTTCAAGGTCCAATTGCTGCTCCACGGCGGCCGGGTTGATGCATTCCATATTCCCTGGAGATTGGCGGCTTGCGTTCCGGGTCTGGAGCTTGAGATCAGGAGATAGCGGCCATAGTGGAACAACAGCTCGACCAGGCCTGGATCCCTGGCACCGAATTGCTCGATTCTCCTCTCCGTGTCCATATCACCGGAAGCTAGTGACTCGCCTAATCGGAGGCTTACGCGATCATATAGGCTGCGATAATCGTTGATGTGCCGCTCGCGCAGCTCTGTCCAAGCGTGGCTTCTTACACCTACCATACAAGCCGCAGCTTTAGCAGCGGCTGCAGCCGACGGATGGTCTCCGCCATCGCGGTGACCGGGAATTTGATCGAATCCGTTGAAGCTGGTTGCCGCTGTAAAGTAGATGACGGCTTCGCTGGCATCCAGTACATGGATGCCAGCGGCGTCCACTGTAACGCGGCCATCGGTTTCAGCCACTGCCAGCCGACCTTCGAAAGCCATGGCGGCGGTATGTTCAGGATCGCCGTAACGTATAGGACGATCAGACGACACGTAGCTGGGCTCGACGCGTTCCGGTGCAAATCCCGACATGGAGTACATATTTTCTTCGGTCTTTACGGTATAGCGCAGCGGACTTTCCAGATGTGCATGGAAGTTCAGCGCGCCAGGGGTGCTTGAGGTTAACCGCAATGCAATCATCTGATCCGGGCTGGATGCGAAGCATTCTCTCGTGTAGGACACCTCTCCGATAAGGTATTCCGTTCGTTGAACGGCTTTAGCGATATCCAGCGTTCTTCGGTAAGAATGAAACACGCCTCCATGATCAAACCTGAGGCATAGGTCTCCAAACGGGAGATAAGATTCCGTATAGGGCCCCATCATCTTGCGCCCTAGCTGGTCAGCCTCCGAATAACGCCCCTGGCGTATCAGCTCTCGGATCGCCGGCAGCGCATCCCGGGCTGACGGGTTGTTCCAATCCCTGGGATAACCGGACCAAAGCGTATCCTCGTTCAAGCTAATCGTTTCACGTTCCACGCCGCCGTAAATCATAGCTCCAAGACGTCCGTTGCCGATCGGCAGCGCTTCGGTCCAGACTGACGCCGGCTTAACATACTTCAATTTCATATTTTCTCCCACTCGCTATCCCTCCTTTAATTCAAATCGTCATACTCCAAGTCGTTACACAAAATATCCGCTCCAATGCAGGCTTCCAGCTTGACGCGTTCTTCCAAAGGGACATTCCCTTCACGGTCGTATTTCTCCTGCATCCGAATCACGTTATTTTTAAATATCAGTCCCTCCGTGCTTCTTGCCATTAACCAATCTTCTCCGGTCGTTTCAAAGCGGTTGCCTGTAATCCGGACATTGCGATGAACCGATGCATGGTGATGTTTATTCTCAGGCGCAATCCGAATCACGGAATGCCCGGGGCCGCCGCAATTCACAAACCGGTTATCCAAAATGTTCATATCCGTTACAGCGCCGGATTCGTACCAGGATGAGGCGTCCGCTGCGACCAGGATCGCGCTCATCTGCATATTCATAAAGGTATTATCCCGGATCATGATCCGCCGCGGTGTCGTGGTTAGAATGCCCCGCGTGGGAATTCGGACGAACGCATTGCCGACAATATCGACCTCCGGCGTCCAAGTCACATTTTCAAGCACGTCCCGCACTCCGACGACCGCAGGAACCGCCTTCTCCAACGTAAGCAGCATTTCGCGTGGCGACTTCATACCGACAGCAGCCACACGTCCGAAAGCGTAGGTGTTCAGCGTATCCGCATCCACGAATGCGACCTCATCACCTGGCAGAAAGGCCAAAAATCCGTAGGTCTGCGGATGCATAAACCTTACAAGCAGTTGATTGGTGGCCGGTCGATCAACGATCCGAAGGTAGGTGCCGTGAACATTGATTGCATCATCATGCGCCCCTGCAAACCGGCTATTCCGGATCGAGACCTTCCCCCTGCAGCCCGACAGATGGATGAAATCGGCAAACCCCGCCACCGTGCGGCCGGTCTCCGGACGCGGCGTCAGATCCAAACGTTCAAAGATCAGATTTTCGCTGAACTGTCCAACTACGCCCAATCCATGCATGAAATGTATGCCCACGTTGCTTAGCGTCACCCGGGAGCTTCCGGTGATCAACATGCCAACCTGGTCCCGAATGCCGTCGCGCATTTGCACGATCGTACCGGGAGCCAGATGCGGGGAAGCATGGTTTCCAAAATGAAACCGAAGCCGACGAGGAGATATCTCCTCTGTATGTAACACCCGTTCCAGCCAATTATCCACGCGCCAGGTAGCACTCAAATCTGCACTGCATAACTGCATCGGCCCTTCACGAAAACGCCAGCCTTCCCCAACCCATTCGAATTTACCACCTACGCAATCATAGCAAGAATCCGGGTGAACGGTCGTCTCAAGGTAAGCATCACCGCACCTATCCACCGTCATTTCGGTCACGGTCGGCGCGGCGTAATCCCAGTGCAGATTGCGGATTTCAATATCCGTACAGCCATCAAGCACAAGCATCGTCTGCTTCCCGTGAAAAATAAACAAGGCGCCGTTCCCTTCGAGTGTCATATGGTGAAGATCCTTAAGCCATATCCCGATCGTTTTGGTCACATCCGGATTCTCTTCCTCGCTGGTGGTATTCGATATATGGTACGCTTCCCGAACGGCGGATTGAGGATAAAAATGATAGCACCCCGGCGGTACGTCCAGAATGACCGCGCCCTCCATTGCTCTGACGGCTTCAATCGCGCATTTCATCGCAGATTGCACATCCGGGTTATTGGGGTCCTCGTAATCCCGTAACGAAAGGACGATCGGAGTTGTTTTATCTTGATTACCAGGAAAATGCAATAACAACACCTCCATCACGAATAGCAGCTCTTTTCAAGCTTGGTATAACAATCGCAGGAGTCCAGTCGATTCCGCCTAATTCGCAAGCAGCTTCAGCACGCGCATGCCCGTACCCTGGCTTCGCTTATCCTTGAGTCCAGTGTTTCGAACCATGATCGAGATCGGCCCGCGCAGATGATGTCTCGGAAAGTGTACGCTGACTGGCCGATAGGCGTTCAAGCACCACTCGTCGAAGGGATTGACCCGTACGAAGGACTGTCCGTTGATCGAGTACTCAAAGATTCCGGTGTCGGGTCCGCATAGCAGCAGCAGTCCGCCGCTTTGTCCTTCCACAGTAAACGTAAACGAAGCGTTTGGATGATCAGAGTACCTATGCTCTGTCGCATAACGCCAATTCATGAGCTTTGAACCTTGCGGCAGCTTCCCGATATGATAATCCCCGGAATAATCGGCAAGCTCATAGGAGAGCATGTCGGCATATTCGTAATTCCCCGTCATCAGCGGTTCTTCGGGCAAAGATTCGCAGTGACCGAGCATCAAAGAATCAACCTCGGTCGACAGCAGATCATTCAAACCTCTTCGCAAAAAACCGGCGTAGATCTCATGCCCGTCATCATTCGGATGATACCCATCAGGTGCAAGCGATGCCCACACGGCCTCACCATTCTGCAGCATGCGATAAATCCCGGCAGCAAAATCGACAGAAGGGATGCCGTAATACTCGGCCACTTCTTCGTGAACGGCAATGGGATACGGCCGGATACAGGTCAGATTTCGATCCGCCCCGGTATAAATAAAGCATATATCGGTGCGGGGGGACAGACGCCGGCATTGGCGGACAATTCCCTCCATTCCTCTGATGGATTCCTCCCGATTGCTGCCGTCATTTACGCTGAATTCCACGAATAGCAAATCAATGTTCTCAACGCGCAGCATATGCTCGCGAAGGCGGTGAGCTCCGAGCGTCGAATCCGTCCCCCCGACCCCTGCGTTAATGGAGCGAATCCGCGATTTTCCGAAGCGGTCTCTTAAATAATGAGCCGTTAAGGCGCGCCAGCTGGTCTTATCCGCCGCTGAGGCACCGGCTCCCTCCGTAATGGATCCGCCCAAAAAGGCAACCGTAACCGGGGCTTCCCCTGCAAGCTTGGCCTTCACATTAGGCAGCCCTCGGCGATGAACGATGAACGCGGCACGATCCGTACCTTTGTTATAATCGGACATATGATAGCCTCCCCTCGTATAATGCCTATTTCTTTTCGCTAGTCACCCGTAAAACAGAGAAAATGCGGAGTGGCCGATCTCTTTAGACCGGCACCCGCATATGGATATTCGTATGGCTCCATAGTCAGCCGCAGCTGCGAGTTGCCCTTCTATTATTTATTTGGCGGATTGATCGTAAGCCGTCTGCAGAATTTCAAGATAACGATCCAGTTTCAGATCCTGCAATCCCTTGACGTAAGCGTCCCAATCCTTGTTCAGATCCTTATTGCCGGTAATAAATTGCAGCTGGTTCTGCTCAATATAGTTTTTAAGGTTCGTTTGAAGCATGCTGGCTTCGTCGATGACGCTCGGATCGATCCAGATCGACCAGATCGGAAAGATTTCCTTCGGCTCATGTCCTTGATACAGCAGCGACGCATTGTACAATCTGCGCTCATAGCCATCGGATGCAAAAATGTCGGTTCCCTGCACCCAAGTATCGCGGTACTCCTTCGGCATATAGAAATGGCCCATTCCGCTCCAACCCGCATTGTGCGGTGCTTCGCCTTCCTTCATCGGAATGGTCTTGACCATCGGGGTCACGCCCTCGCCGAGCGCTTGATCGCCGGGCTCGGGATCCGTCCAATCGATCCCTTTCATGCCGGTTGCGGCATTGGTTTGGCCTTCCGGCGTAAACATGTAGTCCACCATCTTGATCAATGCAATGCGGGCTTCTTCACTGGCTTTGTTCGTGATCACGAATTTTGCGCCCGGTGATACGCCCCCCGCATCATGGGTTGCGTATGAAATTCCGTTCGGCCCGCTTAACGGCGGAAGCGGATTGTAATGCGCCGAGCGGGTGTTGCCCGGATCGATGTTTACGAAGATGGCCGGATGCATGCCGGCACCGGCGCCGAGAATTTCCGCATCCGCGTTCTCTCCGATTTTCTTGAACGCCTCCGCATTTTGGGTGAATGCGCCCGGATCGATCAATCCCTCGTCATACAACGATTTGATATAGGCGAGCCCTTCCTTCCATTCCGGCGTGATCGCCGCGGACTCGACCTTGCCGCCATTCATCGTCAAGTAGTTCCGGTCATCGTCGTAAACGAAGCTGTTCATCAAATAAGGGATGATCCGGACGCCGAAATCCTCCGTTGAACCGCTGAGGGGCACCTCATCCGCTTTCCCGTTGCCGTTCGGGTCCTGCGTTTTGAATGCCTGCAGCAAGCTTCTGAATTCCTCCGTCGTTGTCGGTTCCTCGAGATTCAGCTTCTTCAGCCATTCGGTATTGATCCACATTTTGTTGGGATAGGAGCAGTGAAAACATTCCGTGTATGCGCCTAGCCCATAGATATTCCCATCCGGGGCCGTAACAAGCGCCTTCATTTCCGGCGTAGCTTCCATGGCCGCTTTAATGTTCGGTCCATGCTGTTCAATTAGATCGTTCAGGGGAATGAGCACTCCCTGTTGACCGTATTTGAGCACATCCGCTTGAGAGAATTCATCGATATAGTGCGTCAACAGGTAAGCATCCGGATAATCGCCGCTGGCCAGAGAGATCTGACGTTTCTCCTTGGCGCCGTCGGAGGGATTGATCTGCCATTTGAATTTGATGTTGAACTGTTCCTCCATATGCTTGGTGAATTTGTTGGCCGGAATATCGATGCCTGATTCCTGTACGGCAAAAACGCTGATTTCCACGGGTTTCGAGCTGTCCGTGCTGCCGGACGAGCTTCCGCCCTGCGGGCTGCTCGGGCTTTCTGTATTTTTGCCCGAGCAGCCTGACATCACGATGCTGCTCGCCAATAGCAGCATAAACAAACTTAATAGGCCTCTTTTCAAATTGGATCGCTCCCTTTTTCATTAAAGTGAACACGTAAACGTCTAGCTTCGCACGTAATGAGAGCATCACCTCCCTTCCATCATAAGATCAAATCGCTTTGCGGAATTCAGCCGTCCCCTCGAAAGCGATCAGCCCTTCACAGAACCCACGAGCATCCCCTGCACAAAATAGCGCTGAACAAACGGATATATGACCAGCACAGGCAGGGTGGCAACCACGATCAGCGCATATTTCAGAAGCTCGGCCAGCTGCTGCCTCTCGACCATAGCTAAAGCATCCATCGTTCCCGAACTGTTATTCTGGATGATGATGCTTCGAAGAATCAGCTGAAGCGGGAACAGGTCAGCGCTTTTCAAGTAAATCAACGCATCGAAGTATGCATTCCACTGGCCAACCGCATACATGAGCACAAGCACGGCCATAATCGGCTTCGACAGCGGCAGGACGATGCTCCAGATAAAACGTATATCGCTGCAGCCGTCCATCTCGCTGGCCTCCTGCAATTCGTCCGGAATGGAAGACTGAAAAAAAGATCGGGCGATAATCACCTGCCACACCCAAATGGCATTGGGAATGAGCAGCGCCCAGCGGGTATCGATCAGATGAAGCTCCCGCACGACCATGTAGGTTGGAATCAGTCCTCCGCTGAATATCATCGTAAATGTAATGATCATCATCAACGCGTTACGTCCGAAAAATGACCTGCGCGACAGCGGGTAAGCAATCATAATGGTCAACAAGACACTGATGATCGTGCCGGCGGTCGTGTAGAAAATGGAATTGGCGTATCCGGTCATAATCTCGGGCGTTTTAAAGAGGACCCGAAAGCCTTCGAACGAAATATCGACCGGCCACAACCATACCCTGCCCGAAGTAACGGCCGCCGGGCTGCTGATGGAGCTGCTGATGATGTAAATCAGCGGATACAAAACCGCAATAACGACCAGAAAGAGAACGACGTATACCGTTGTCAGGAAGATGCGGTCGCCAGCGGACTCCTTGATTTTTCTCGTACCTGTTTGTTGAACTGCCATGCCCTAGCTCCTTCCTTACCAAATGCTGTTATTAGTTATTCGTTTAGCCAATCCGTTCACGGTCAGCAGCAGAATAAGGTTGATCACGGAATTGAACAGGCCGACCGCGGTTGCAAAGCTGTAGTTCGCATTCAGCAGTCCGATCCGATAGACATAGGTTGCAATGATCTCCGAGTTCACCTGATTCAGCGGATTTTGCAGCAGATAGACCTTCTCGAATCCGAGTGCCATCACGTTACCGACATTCAGAATCAAAATGATGACGATGGTCGGCACAATGCCCGGCAGATCCACATGGCGGATCTTTTGGAAGCGCGAGGCGCCGTCCACCTTTGCCGCTTCATACAGGGTCGGGTCAATGCCGGCCAATGCCGCCAAATAGATCACCGCGCTATAACCTGCCGTCTGCCAAATATCGGACCATACGTAGATGGAACGAAACATCCCCGGATCGCCGAGAAAGTTCACGGACTCCAGTCCGAAAAAATTCAAAGCCACGTTGGCAAAGCCCAGCCGCGGAGCCAGAAACAGCATGATGATCGACACCATGACCACCGTGGAAATAAAATACGGCGCAAAGGACACCAGCTGGACGAACTTTTTGAATCGACCGCCCCGGATCTCGTTGATCATTAACGCCAGCACGATCGGAATCGGAAATCCGGCTAAGATGAGATAACCGCTGAGAATAATCGTGTTTTTGACGAGCGTCCAGAATAACGGATTCTCGAAGAACAGTTCGAAGTGCTTGAAGCCTACCCAGGGACTGCCCCATATTCCCTTGATGACGTTGTAGTCCTTGAAGGCAAGAACGGCATTCAGCATCGGATAGTACTTAAAGATCAGGAAAAACAGCAGCGGCGGAATCACGAGCAGGTACATCTGCCAATGCTTCCTCAAACTCTTTCGTGCAACATGCCAATAGCCTGTGCTGGTGCCGGTATGGATAACAGGCTCCGGCTCGATTACCAATGGCTTCTCCAGAATAATCCCCCCTAATGTAATGACAACGGATGTGTCGGCATTGAAATGACAGCGTTTTCTTTATGTGTCGATCATAGGGGAGAATTCCGGTCCTTGAACAGGTACACTTCGGTTGTTTGGCGTACAAATAACCGCTTTTCCGCAGGGCATCCTGTCTCGTCAGGGGCCAAATCCCGCGTATTCGCGTTTCTTTAGCCCAAACAGCCGCATCGTCCTAAGTGACAATGCGGCTTGTCAGGATCAACCTATACTACACGACATCGTGAGACTGACGGTAAGCGCTCGGTGATATGCCGATGAGACGCTTGAATGCCCTGCGAAACGAATGGGAGCTGTTGTAGCCCACCTGAGCCGCTATTTCATCGACCGTGAGGTTGGTCTCCGCAAGCAGTATGGCCGCCCGATCCATCCGCACCTTGATCAGATGATCGGAATAATTGACCCCGGTTACTTCCTTAAACAATTGGGAGATGTATTTCTCCGGCCGTTCCACGTGCTCGGCCACGCGGTATAAGGTGAGATCCGGATGTGCGTACGTCGCTTCCGTATATTCATAAATCTGCTTGATCAGTTTGGCATGGGAGTCCTTCTTTTTATTGGCAATATATCTGCACAGCTCTCCCATGATCGCATGGATTTCGTTATGAATGGATTCCAGCGGCCCGGTTAACCCGATATCGATGATGCGCTTTTTTATGCTTTCAAACCATTCCGACTCCGCAAAAATTTTCTGATCCATTAATTTAAGGAACGTTCCTTTGATTTCACCTACCAGCTGATGCTTCATCTCGACCGATAACTCGCGCTGTTGGAGATTATGATCCATGATCAGATTGACGATCTTCTCGGCTTCTTCCAGCTCTCCTGCCCGTACCGTGCTGATCAAGCGCTGCTCGGTGTCCAGTGGGTAGTAATATGTTGTGTTGACGATTCTGGCTTCGCGGTACCACATCGTCTCTTTTTGATTCAAGTAGACGGCATATTCTAGGGCTTGCTTGGCCTGGTCAAAGGACTGCCCCGCCTCTGAGACCGAGTCGAACGGATCGCCAAAACCGGCTTGGAGGAACATTTTATATTCATGCAGAACCTGATTCGTCAGCGTTTCGATCAACCTCGTAATTCGAAGCTCTTCATCCGGCCCAGGCTCTCTTTCTTCGTCGGTAAAGAACAAAACCACCATTTTGTCCGAGCCCAGATCCGTCATGGGCAGCGACCCGGCGATTTCGGAAAAGGCCTGCTTCATGAGAAGCCGGGCGGCGTTAAGCTCATTAAGGATCTCCACGCTATCCATGCCGGCATATCCTTTGATCTGCAGGATGCCGACATAGCCTTTTCCGTTATGCAAGGCAATATCAGCTTGCTGGGCAGCGGAAGCAATTTCGTCCCTCGATTGAAACTCGCCGGCAATCAGCCGTCTCAGGAAAGCATCCCGGACAAACGGAAGCTGACGCGTCAGCTCGTTTTCCAGTTGTTTGTTTTTGCTGATCATATTGGCAATATTCCCGCTCAAAAAGTCGAATTCATTGCGCTCCGTCAGCTCATCCCTGCCGAACTGCTCTTTCATGATGCTAATCATGCGATGGATCGGCACGCTGTTCCGATGAGCCCAATACAACCCGAACAGCAGCCCCACGATCATGGCGCCCCCGGTAATGAACCAGGACGCTTGTTTAATTTGATCGGCATTCTCCATTAAGGCGCTGCGGGGGATGCCGGCCTGATAGACCCAGCCGCTCTTATCCGAGCGTGTGGTGATCACAAGGTCATTCTTATAGAACTGGCTGGCTTTGCTCTGATCGAATGCCGGATCGTTTATGATTTGGCTCACATCGGATTTCATGTTTCCTTGAAGGGCAAGCGTATTCCCTTTCCCGTCGTGGATATGGACCCAGCCGCCGTAATTGTCGGTTAACCCCGAGAACAACCCGGCAATCGTCTGTTCATCAATCACGACCACGACATTGGCCGGGGACGAATCGTTGAAGCTGTCCAACGGGAGCGACTGCATGTACGTGATTACCGAAGTTTCGTTGTTCCTATCCGAGAAGGAAGAAAGCGGTTTGATTTCACTGCGATGGGCTTTCTCCAGGATCTGTTGTTTCCATTCCTCAAACGTGAGACCGTCATAATGAAAAAACTCGTAATAATGCTCCGGCCGATAAGAGGAGCCCGACGTTACAATCAAGTCGTAATTCGCCAAATAGATGTAGTAATGCTGAAGAAAATCGTTGGTTTGACCGAAGGTCAGCACATTGCGCATCGTTCTCCATATGCCGTAAACATCCCTTTGGGCAAGATGATCGTTGAGCAGCACGTTAAGGTCTGGATTGATCGCCAGCTGCCGCGTCATCCCTTCCACTTCCGCCATCCGGTGTTCCAGCAGCTCCTGGCTTTTCTCGAGCTGAATCATGCTATTCTCAATCGAAACGGATTGCGTTACGGAGATGGAGGTTAAGTAGGATATGTATCCTCCGATAGTGGGAATGAGCAGAATGGCAATATAGGAGATGAGAAAGCTGCGAAATACCTTCGAATGCTTAAGAATAAATATCCCCCCCCTTGTGTGATAGCGTTTTCAAAAAATATCGACTCAAATTCTCCCGCCAGCTAATAAATCTGATCATAATGGATGTTGGCGGCGCATGGGTAGGTACTTCTGCGTATAGAAAGGTACATTTTTCCGCCTCGATACGTGCATGCAGCTAAATGACAGAAAGTAACTCCATATTAGGGTAATCGGTGAGCTTGGTAAATATCCGATTGTTAAGGATCATGATGCTTTATGACAATAACGGAAAATAACCATGCTTTTGAATATTTTGATCATAGTCCGCAAAAAAAAAATACAAAGAGGACAAGCTTTACGCTCGTCCTCTCGATCATGTACAGCCATGTCCATGCTGTAAAATATTAATTTAAAGTCAGGGCCGCATCGGTTTCTCCTGCCCACTCGCCTACCGGTTTGATGGTATACGTCATTCCCGACTTCAGTTTACTCTCCTGTGTCAGATCAAACACGCCTACGGCTCCCTTGCGGCTTGAATATTTGTAGGTTGCTATGTGCTTGTTGCCGTCTGCTCCAGTCAATTCAACGCTCCGGCCGGAGAAGAGCTCGTCCCCAGGATCCTCGGACAGGGTAATGGCAATGGAGCTGTCGCTGATTGCCTCGGCTCCGATGATTTCCAGCGGAGCAAACGCTCCTGCTACGAATGTCGGGTTGGCCATCTGTGCCCAATCCGAGGTAACGGTATAAGTAACACCCGGCGTCAGCGTCTGGCCTTCCGGCAAACGGAATTTCGGTTCTTGTTTGCCATCCGTGGACTGGGTAAAAGGTACGTATTTGGCCACGATAGGTTGTCCGCCTGCAGGCGTAATCGTGACTTCCCTGGCTTGGCCAGAGGATATGATCTGATAGACTATTCCATCGGCGCTGTTGTTCTCATCCAGCACGAATGCATTGGCTCCGCGACCTCCGCTATAGGCGGAAATAACGTAGCCGTAGTCAACGACGCCATTCTCTTTAAGTGCCTCCAACTCAAACGTATCCTGAGCGACTTGTCTAGCCTCTGTCATGTCCAACTTCGCGCTATTGCCTGCAAATGTGCCTGCTGTTTTCCCTTTATAGGTAAGCGTATACGATGTACCTGGTTTTTGAACGGAGGTTGGGACGATGTAAGTGGAAATCGAGCCTGTCTTCAAGCGCGGCATGTTGGTGAGTTCCAGCCCGTCGTTAAATTTAAAATCTTCTTTGGCTTTGGCAAACGCCTCATTCTCTGCCGTCAAGGGAGCATCGAAGGTGACGATCAGGGTTATGGCATTCAATGCACGAATACTCGTGATTTTAGCTTTTTCCGACGGAATTGCCTCATGGGCAACGCTTATCAAGTAGGCCGCTTGACCGCGAGTCGTATGGCCTTCCTCGGAGTAAAAACGTTTCGCCCAATCATCCACGGACTTCGCGTCTCGTTTCAGAGCCTTGGACACCATTTGTACAAGCTCAGCGTGGGTAACCATTCCCCGTGGATCAAAACGTCCTTCCGGTGCCTGCATGATATCCTGCGCTACCAGCTCAGCCGCGTACCGTTCATACCACGCGTTTGGATTCACATCCGTAAAGCTTGTCTTTGCATCCCCTTTGCCTTCAAGTCCAAATGCAAGAACAAGCATTTTCGCCAGCTCTGCCCGCGTGATAGGACTGGTTATCCCCATCGTGCCATCCTGGTATCCCTGCATCACGCGAAGCTGGGACAGCTCTTGAGTGGCTTGCTCTATATCTTGTGCAGCCAGTGGGACCTCCGCAGCCTCAGCCTGCAGAACATGAAACGGAAGCGAAGCGGTCGTTCCCAGGGCAGCCGCCACCATCATGGCCGCCAGTTTATTAGAATATGTTTTCATTTGTAAACCCTCCCTATTTCGATGAGTATGAACGTGGATCGTCATATCTCCATGATAGAAGAGAGTCCTAAACTCCCAAGAAAGCAGGGATTAAGCGTTTCGAAAACTTTTATTAACAAATTCTAAATTGTTTAGACCGAAAAGCGGTAGCCAGCCCCCCATACGGTTTCAATATACTGCGGATTGGATGGATCCACCTCCATCTTTTCGCGCAACTTACGGACATGGACGGTTACGGTTGCGATATCCCCGCTGGAATCCATGCCCCAAATCCGTTCAAACAGTTCCGTCTTGTTAAACACCCGGTTCGGATGGCTTGCCAGAAATTCAAGCAAATTAAACTCCCGGGTCGTAAACGTGACTTCCTCATTTCGGATGAACACTCTTCGCGCCGATTTATCGATGACCAAGCCGCGAATATGAATTTCTGAACTTGGACTTTGGCTTTGTTTGCCCATAAGCCTTACATATCTCATCAGATGGGCCTTGGCTCTTGCAACTAATTCGCTCGGGCTGAATGGCTTGGTAATGTAATCGTCGGCACCGAGATTAAAGGCACGGATTTTATCGATCTCCTCATTCTTGGCGGATACGATCAGAATGGGAACCTCCTTGTTCTTTCGGATATGACTGCATAGTTCAAAGCCATTCATACCGGGCAGCTGGAGATCGACAATGATAAGGCTGTAGTCCTCGTTAAGGGCAAGCTTCAATCCCTCATTGCCTGTATGGCATAGATCTACGAGAAAACCGTTCAGTTCAAAATAATCCCGCTCCAATTGAGCGATCGTTGTCTCGTCTTCAATGATGAGAATGCGTGTTGTCATGGGTTATTACAGCACCTCCTTTGTAATCGCTCGTTTGAGGGTAAAGTACAGGCTGGTGCCGACGCCGGGCTCGCTTTCCGCCCAGATCGCACCTCCGTGTCCCTCGATGATCTGGCTGGCAATTGCAAGCCCCAGGCCGCTGCCGCCCGTAGAAGAATTGCGGGATTGCTCCGCACGGTAAAACCTTTCGAATATATAAGGGATTGCTTCCGGCTCGATGCCCACGCCATTATCCCGTATTTCAACCGTTACCCATTCCGGAGAAAGCTGAGTGGAAACGTAGATGGTTTTGTGCAACTTGTCCATAAAATTTTGAGCATTCCCGATAATGTTGAGCACCGTTCGTTTTAATTTTTCCAGATCGGCAATGACCTCGACAGGCTGACCGGTGCGTTCCTTCCACGCCAGCCGTATTCCCTTTTCCTCCAAAACATAGCGCTGCTCATCGATGCAATCGTCTATAAAACCGATGATATCGACATGCTCAAACATGAACGGAACCTGCTTTAAATCTAGCTTGGAATAAAGAAACAGCTCATCCACAAGTTTATCCAGATCGATGGTTTTGGTGTAAATGATGTTCACATATTTATCCATCTTCTCCGGTGTATCCGCAACGCCGTCGCGTATGCCTTCGATATACCCTTTAATATTTGTTATGGGTGTTCGCAGATCATGAGAGATATTGGAGATCAGCTCTTTCCGGTTCTCTTCATCCTGGAGCCGGAGCTGAATCGATTCAAGCAGGCGTTTCCTCATATTCTCAAACGTCTCGTTTAACTGGCCGATTTCGTCCTTGGAATGCAAATCCAGAGAAAACTGGAGATTTCCCTCCTTGATGTGTTCCGCCGAATGGCGGAGCAAATCAAGCGGTTTGACTACGCTCCGCGTGATCCAGCGATATAACAATACATTTGCAACGACAACGATGCCAACGAGACTCAAGACAAGAATAGGCAGCAGCTTGCGCGTGACTTCGCCGAAAGGACTTCGCTCTCGAATAACAAACACACTCCCTCTGGCACCATCCGAATACCGGAAATCATATTTGGCATAAGCATAAAACCGCTCACCGATGTTGAGGGTATTGCGAATCTGATTGTTGTTCAGGTCATATGATGGCAGATTCGCTTCCAGTTCAGGCTGGTTCATCGTATGGGACTCAAAGATCTGGTCGTTTTCTCTGCGGACATACAGGCCCGCTCGTACGGTTCTCAGCTTAAAATCGTATTCCGTCAGCAGCTCTTTGTTCTGCAGCTCATCCGGCTCGTTCTTGGCAAGATATTTTAATTCGAGGAAAATAGACTCCTCTTGTTCCGTGAGCGGGTTAATCTGGTAGTGCACTTTATAAAAATCCCGAATACCGTGAATATCGCCGGTAGCCGCAACGGTAAACAAACTGGCAGTCAAGACAAAGACCAGCAAGCTGATGACCAGCATACCGGTATAGGACAGCAGCAACTTAATCCGGATGGACATGAAATTCGCCTAAAAAGAACCGGAAACGATGTTTCCCTGAAACATCGTCGCCACGCGTTTGGATCTTCTCGCAACGGCTTCAGCCGAACAAGAAGCTTCTAGAAATACGATGCTGGCAACGTCTCCGACCTGCGGCCATACCTGTTCCCCTTCATGATTAAGCGGTGTAATGCCACCGGTAATATATTGGAGCGTTTGCGCTAAAGCGCGTTCATCCACCCATCTGGATATTTCGGCCAGTCGGCCGGCGCGCTCCAGCACATCCCCATTTCCGAATGGCGACCATACATCAAAGATGTTGTCGCATCCGACGGCTACTTCTACACCGCGCCCGTGCAGTAAGCCAACCGGCGGAAACTTGCGGCCAATGGGCACACTCGTAATAATGGCGACCCCCGCATCAGCGAGCAAGTCCCCCATCTCTTGTGCTTGGGATGGTGGAATATCACCCAGTCCGAAGGCATGGCTTATCGCCACCTTGCCTTGCAGACCTGCATCAATGGTTAACTGAGCTAATCGCTTCATGGTGAAGATCCCTAGATGATCGGCATCGTGCAGATGCAGGTCAATGCCCGCATGGGCTTCGACTGCGAGCTCCACCATTTCCTGCAAGGATGCCTCGATATCGCCATCCACCGTCGCCGGGTCAACCCCGCCAACCAAGCTTGCTCCGCTGCGAAGTGCTTGTCTTACCCATTCCCTTGACTTCGAGCGCAGCAAACCATGCTGAGGAAAAGCAACGATCTCATAGGATAACTTTCCTTCAAATGTGCGTAATGCCTGTTGAACCGCTTCTAAATGGTCTAATCCCACTTCCGGATAGATATCCACATGCGTACGCACATGCGTCACGCCGAACTCCAGGTAAACATCAAGAAGCCTTTCTGCACGGTCTTGCGTCAAGTTATCCAGCGAAGGAAGCGTCGCTTTCTCGATAGCCAAACGCTCGAAAATACTGGAAACCGGCGTAACGGCACGCCACTTGTCACCGAGCAGCGTTTTATCCAAATGGCAGTGCTTTTCGATAAAGGATGGCAGAAGCAATAAACCCTTCACGTCGTGTTGCGGCCACTCGTCTGTTATAGTTGTGTCCGAAGCTACGATTTTCGCGATTTTCCCATCATCTATGAATATATGGCGAATCTCCGTCTTTGTTCCCGTAATAACGCCCTCTTGTACTTCATAACCACTCTCTAATCGGGCATTTGTTAACCAAAATGCTGAACTCATATCCATCATTCCTCTCTCCCCTAGCCAGACATACGATTATGCTATCACAGGAAAAATGATATGGATAATATTAAAAAAATAGGATTCACTTATGTTTTACATATACATAAAAAAGAAAAGCCACCCGCTAGGATGACTCTTCTGGTTATGCTTGATAATCTCCATATGTAAATCTCCTATTATTGAATCATGGGCTTTATTCTTAATTCATGGACCTTTGGTCCAGCCATACCTGAAACTGTTCCAGCGTCCTTACGTTTTCTTCCAGAACCGCTGTATAAATATCGAAACTTCGCACCTTCTTGCCATATTCATCACGGCTTGCCCAACTATGTTTGATTCTCAAAATAGCTTCCCGGCGTTCCTCGGTCAGCCGTTCAGGCATCGTTATGATATGTTTCAAGTCGGGCTGTCTTTCCGGTTCATCCACGAACCAAATGTCCATTTTCCACTCCTTCCCCTGCTGAGACTTATACTTTAGGCCAATGTACAAGCCATCCGGATAAGCGGGATCCGTATTATAATCGCCGGTATCGTTGATGAACTTCAGCTCCCGTACACCAGCTTGCAGCATGAGCTCCATTGCGATCTGTGCAATTAATTGCTGATTCAGCCGAGAGCATATTACCGTCATGTCCAGGTCTCTCCATACCATCAATCCGAGGGCTGAACTGCCGACTCGCACCGGTTCGCCTGCTTGACTTAATAACTCGTAAAGTCGAAGTTCCTCTGCCACCTCAGAAGCCTCGTCCTGGAGAGCTTTTTGTTGCAGCAGAAGCTTGCTTTCCGCCATTTGGTGTTCACCTCTAATCTTAAGTCGTATACCTCATATGGTATCACCCGATCAGCGTCCATACCAAGGGATTGAATGCATAAATGAACTTTCATGGGTACTGTCAGATCCGTTATCGAACTATACAGAATAAAATATGCGTTCACCCGACAAATAAGGCTTACAGTAATCGGCGCACAGCTTCGGCATCCGTTCACGCATCCATGCATGCACGGATTCATTCTCCATCTGAAAGACGTAGTATCCGATAATGGCCAGCAGCATGAAGCCTTCTAACAGAACAAGCTCATCTTGTCCCGCATGATCATTCCCATAATACCCTTTCAGGAATAAATCCCGAAGCTCCGAAGGAACCATCATCACACCCATAGCAACATCCGTGTAATAATACCCGGGTCCGAAAAAACCAAAATCGATAAAGCTCAGCTCTCCATTCCGGGTCCTGATGATATTCCCCAAGCTTAAATCACCATGGATGAGACCCCAGGCTTCTTCATTGCGCCTGTCCTTAAGCCGCGCGTTAACTAACGATATCGTTTCTTCAATGACGGAAACATCGGAGAAAGTAAACAATTCTTTTGTTAACCCTTGCTTGATAACCCCGATCATGTATTGATTGTAAGCAATCCCCTGACTCGGACGCTTATCCAAGCCCTCCTGCACGTACTGACCATAGAATTGGTGCAGCTCTGAAATACTGGCCCCCAGCTTCTCGACCATGACCGGATCGCTTAGGTCATCCTTCTGCAGGTCTCTTCCTTCCAACCAGGTAAGCATGGAGCTGTTCCAACGCTTCCCTTCGTGTTCGATGATCGTAATCAGTTTGCCTTCCCGATTACGCAGCGGCCTTTGGACAAGCAGTTGATCCCGGCCTGACAAGTGCTCCAGCATTTGGAGTTCACCCATCAAACCGTCATAGGTATGCTGCTGACCTGCCATGCCGTCTTTTACCGGTTGATGAATGCGCAGCAGATATGTACTTCCGTCATGGTCTTCCACCTTATAGGTTCGATTTTCATTATGCCGAATAAACGTAATCTCGGGTTCCCGGATGCCGTATTCGTTCAAAATTTCTTGCAGCTGTTCATTTTGCATGTGAAACTTCTCCTTCTATGTATAAAATGGACCGCATCATCCTTCAAGGAACGTATGGTCAAAATACGCCTTGAAATCAGGATATAGAAATACCAGTGACTTTTGAAGCTCAGCCCGATCCGTTTGTTCTTCATCCAGATCAAAACATATTTCATGTTCAATCTCATAGATAGCCCCGAAGCCATCGCCCGCGTCTTCGTTTACATCGATACACCATATTTTTCCGTATTCGGAATCCCATGTGAAAGGAAGATATCCCAGCCGGCATAACAAGGAATTGTACATGTCCCTGACGTTATCCAGCGGCTCGTCCACAGCTTGTTCTGGTATGATGTCAAAGTAATGATGGTACGTGGAGATGAATGCTTTATACCACTCGGGAAAAGTCAATCCATACTCTTGTTCCATCGCCCCAATATGAACTTCGCTTATAGTGGAAGGCACCAACTTCCATATGGACCACTCCTCACCCGTATCGACGGCCTTCATCTCTGCGGGAACGTCCGGGCGCATCCACCTGCAGAATCCCTCCTCCGTAACTTGACTGTATTTGGCGTAATAGGTCTCAAACCCTTGTTTGATATAATTGCGTATTTCCATCTAAAATGTCTCCTTATGTAGAAATTGGTCTCTATTTCATATCACTATTATCTATTTTGGGTTATTATTAGATTCGATCTATTCTATTTTGTTTACAATTCAGAAACAAGTCAGAGATTCTATCGATATAACTCTCTTATATACTCAGAGATAGCTAACGAGGAGGGACTTCAAATGCACAAAAAAATCGTCAAATCCATCATACCCACGGTCATCATAGGTTCCGTTGTCACAAGCCTAGCCTTATCTAGTGTTCTCAGCAGCACAAGTATTGGCAAGGTGGAAGCTGCCGCTGCATCTTCTTCCAGCTTATCATTTACTAAGTTTTTGGAAAACAACGCACCTCACCGGACTTTAAAGACCGTTCATGGTATAAATACGGTCACCAATCTATCTAGTACCGTTGTACTCGTCAACAAGCAAAGAAATCTACCATCGAGTTATGTTCCGCAAGACTTGGTTGTACCCCATATTCCGTTCAGCTTCTCGGGACCCAGTCCTAAAAAACAGATGAAAAAGGTAGCGGCATCTGCGCTGGAAAAATTGTTTGCGGCAGCCAAGAAAGACGGGATTGACCTCAAAGCCGTGTCGGGCTACCGGTCCTATGCCACCCAAAAAGCCATATTCGAACGCAACGCCCGTAATAAGGGCGAGGCTGTCGCTAACAAAACAAGTGCGCGTCCGGGACAAAGCGAGCATCAGACCGGGCTCAGCATGGATATATCCAGTGCTTCCGTAGGGTATGCTTTGGAGCAAAGCTTCGGAAATACCAAGGAGGGCAAATGGCTGAAAGCCAATGCACCGAAATACGGATTTATCATTCGTTACGGAAAAGGCAAGGAGAAATTAACCGGCTATTCTTATGAGCCTTGGCATGTTCGTTACGTTGGCGTCTATATAGCGGGAGAAATCACGAGACAAAACCTGACGCTTGAGCAGTATCTGGGCCAATCCCAATAATCGCACAATCAAGAAACGGACCATAATGGGTCCGTTTTTTTTGCCTGCATTTCTTGGCTTATGCTTCTAAGGTACATTCGCATATTTTACTTCGTATCCGGCGGACAACGTACTCCATATAGACTAAGCACGTACATTAACAGCAGTAGACAGGTTCGTTAGCTATGATTTTCGCAAATGGGGTGAACAACGTGCCTATTAAATCGGGAAAGCAGTATATCGAACGGATTGACCGACAGAATATCAACATTTGGTATAAAGGAGAGCCTATCCAGGGACCTTTATCCGATCATCCTGCATTCCAAGGTCTTATACAAACCCAGGCTGATCTATACGATATGCAATGTGAAGCAAGTTATATCGAACAGATGACGTACCCCTCACCCGATACGGGCGAACGCGTAGGCTTGTCTTTTCTCCCGCCAAAGAACGCTGAGGATTTGCAGAAACGCAGACTCATGATGGAGTTATGGGCGAACAGGCATCACGGATTTCTAGGGCGCTCTCCCGATTATATGAACACCGCGATCATGTCCTTATATACCGCAGCCGATATTCTGGAGGAACATCACCCGAAATATGCGGAAAATCTCAGGAACTATTATAAGTACTGTCGTGATCATGACATTACATTATCTCACGCCTTCATCCAGCCCTATGCTTGTAAGATGTCCGGTCAGCAAGATGCTGCTGAAGACTCTATCGCGGCTAAAGTCATAGAGATTAACGATGAAGGAATGATCATAAGCGGGGCCTTCATGATGGCAACACAAGGCGCAACATGCGAAGAAATGCTGGTATTCCCGACACCGTCCACAACGTTGTCCCAGGATGTGAATCCTTCTGCATTTGCATTCGCGGTTCCCAACGATTTACCGGGGATGACTTTTATATGCCGCGAAAGCTACGGTGCCACTTCTTCCTATGATTATCCTCTCAGCGCCAGATACGAAGAGATGGACACGCTTGTCATCTTCGACCGCGTGCTGGTCCCTCATGATCGAATATTTTACTATGGGGACGAGACTTACGCCGGGCGTTTATTCGGCGAGAGTCACTTTCATACGCATATCGCCCACCAAATGGCCATCCGATATATCGTTAAAACCGAATTCATGCTCGGTTTGCTGGAATCCTTGGCAGATGAACAGAACGTAGGGCTCGAGCCCCATATGGTCTCGAATGTTGCGAAAATGATTACATTTCTGGAGACCTTCAAAGCATTAAGATTGGCGTCCGAGCAGGGGGCCAGCCAGGATCCATTCGGATATTTTGTTCCTGCCGCCGGTCCTCTTCTCGCATCCAGCATCCTCTTCCCCAAATTCTATCCCGAGATGGTAGAGATGATTCAGCTGCTAGGCTCCAGCGGCCTGATTATGATCCCTTCCGAATTGGATTTTCAATCGGATTCCGGACCTTACCTTAACCAATATTTAAAAGGATCCACTACGGAGGCTTGGGATCGAATCGCATTGTTCAGGCTTGCTTGGGAGCTTGGTGCGAGCTCGTTCGGTGGTCGGCAAACCCAGTTTGAACGATTTTTCTTCGGAAATGCGCAGACGGCAGCTTATCGCATGTATAACCATTTTGCACAGCATGGGCAGCTACGAAGCAGGATTAACGATTTTATTACCAAGAACCATCCTTCATCATAACTTGATCGACGGATGATCGTGCATATATAAAAAAGATGCGAGTTATAAACTCACATCTTTCCGTGTTGTTTTTCATGATGGGCACATATAGCTCACGAATGAGAATGCAGTCTCAATCTGAACCGATACTTCATATCGTCTTCGAACCACATCATAAAGTTTGTACCCCAAATGTTATTGTGCAGATTGAAATGGAATCCACCGGTCAATGAAGCATAGGAGTTGTCGAATTGCAGCAAACGCGGTTCCCCCGGGCACACAAGCGGCGCGTCCAAGGTTTCAATAACCACCGTTCCGTCTGCCCCCTCATAATATAGGCCGGAATTGACACCATGCATGTTCCGGTTACCGTCCTTCACGACGAATAACGGAGATATACGCTGGCCCAGCTTATCCATCATCCATGCGTTGGGATTATCCACAAGGGGGGCAAACGAGAACCAGCTTGCTTCCGGAAGACGGCAGGCTGGTTTGCCCTTCCAGCTCAGACTTACCTCTATGACGGGCTCATTCGCAAGGAACGTATAGATTACGTTCAATCGGCGGGGAGCCCCATAGTGATTGCTGAGAATCTCCGGCAGCTTCATTTCCGCCGTTACGATATCATAATCGGCGTTCCTCTCCAGGTGCAACGTCCGCAATGACGCGGTATATCGCCGATGCTCCGGCCGCGGCTTGACATACTCGATTCCCGGCTTGCCGAAATCGTTGTCTGCCCAGCCATGATGGATATCCAGATTGGTCATGTATTCATTGAAGAAACGGTCGTAGTTTTCTTTGCTGAAGGTTTCATACCTATAAGTGCCCAGTCTCTGATGGTCATCCGCCCACGCCTTCCCGGATCGATCCATTAATCGGTTTATCGAGCCGTCGGCGGCGAAACTCACCTGAAACTGACCTAATTCGTACAGCTCGTTTGTTTCGATCGGTTGTTTGTACTCCATCGGCTCCGATCCCGGAAGGGGATGATGCTGGCTCATCCGATCCAGCTCCCTTCTCGCTTCAGCTGCCAACGACTTCGGCAGCGATTGAACGGCCTCCTCAAGATAATCCCGCTGCTCCTGCCAAGAGCTCTCGTAGTGGCTGTACGACCTGGTATCAATCGCCTGCTGGCATAGGTAGTCATATTTTCTCAATGTATTGTCTTCAACGATATCCCGTGCTCTTGCAGCGGCTAAATCCGTGGCGGAATAATGAACAAAATCGGCGAGATAGACGGAATTGTTCAGCCCCCAGGTATGCTCGGGAATCAGCATCAGACGGTTGCAAAATCGATCGTACGCATCACTGTTCTTGTCCAATTGACCGGATTCGATCCAGCGATCCCGGAGGCGAAGCAATTCTCGGTAGCGGGAAATTTTCCAAGGATCCGAGGCAATGCCGTGTATCCACGAATCCCCGATTTCTTCGCTCACGACAGGCAATCGGCCCTTCACGATTTGAAGCCGCCGGGCAAATGCATCCAGTGTCGAGGCCATGATTTCCGCCCCTGGATAGTCCCGCTCCAACTGTTCAAATAAAACACGGATCTCCTCCATAGAAGATGGACCATGATTATCATGAGTATGGGCAAAATACAAGGCATCTTCCAGCCCTTCCATGTGAAACGGCTTGCCGTAACTATCCGCATAATGAACGATGATCTCCGAGCCGTCGGAAGCCCGCCATACAAACATCTCCGGCACCTTGGGATTTTTGGACACCATGTTAACGCCCAAATGCAAATATTGTATGCCGTGTTTAACCAGCAAAGGTACCATGGCAAGGGTATGGCCCGGAACGTCCGTCATTTTAGCGGCAACCGTGGTTTTTCCATACTTTTGGTCCAAGCCGCCCGAAATGGAGATTCCAAATTCGAATAGCCGGGCATCCATGATCTCCGTATGCGTCGTAAACGGCAGCCCATGCCAAACGATGCGTCCCTCCCCAATGGCATGTTCCATACGCGCTCGCATGTCAGGAGAAGCCGTTCGCAGAAATTCATCGATTAACCATGAGCCGGTCGTCCATACGAATTTTACGTTCCCCTCTTCATTTGCCAGCTGTTCGGACAGTTCCAGAGCCTGGGGTATGAAATGCTCCATATAACGCTCGATTACGTTCTTTCCCAAATCGGTAAACCCGATGTCCAGATGGGTCTTGAATACGACATGAACTTTTTTGATTGATGTTGCCATCCATGACTTCCCCTTTCAACAATAAACGGCTAACGCCGAACTTTGAGCCCCATTTTACTAGAGCAGATCGCACAAGTCTTTGCATGAAAGGGTCATGCTTTTGCAAAAAAAGGACACCTGCCATGAATCGCGCCGGAGCTTTAGGCATTCCAAAAAGCCCCTCTCATTTCGGCTGGGAATGGGAAGGGCTTCGGAAGGCAAATTCGGATATCAGAAAGTGCTCGCCTTCGTTGTGTCCGGACACCATCTGGCCGGTCGATAATATCGAATCAGGACATCTATCGCTTCGGGTGTCCGCAGATGGGTAAGCGTTTCGAAGGCATACGCCCTTACATAACGATCCTTGCTGTGAAGCGCTTGCTCAAGCGAATGGATAATAAGGGGAACATCAGGAGCCTTGGCGGTACGAAGCAACGACAAGGCCGCAGTGTATCCCATTTTATTTAGGATATAGCTCTGCTGGCTGAAGTCCGTGTCATCGGTTTCCACGGTTCCACTTCCCTCTTGCAGAAGCGACTGTTCCAATACGTTTGCCAAGGCCTGACACACATCGCCTGCCTCGCTCCCCATCATGCCCAGCGCTTCGACTGCATTTCGACGAACCCAATCGCTCGGGTCCTGCAAACACGCGATCAATGCCGATGAAACCTCATGCGTCGAAGGTACCATCGCTCCCAACGCGAAAGCAGCAAGCGCCCTGCGCTTCTCGTTTGCGTGTTTCAGCAGTGCAAGCAGTCCTGGAACGGCACCAGCGCCGGCACCTTGCAGTCCGTAAGCCGCTCTCTCTGCGATTTGCGTTGCTCCTTCGGAAATGAGGCGTATCAATTCATCGATGCCGGCGGAGCCTAGTTGGCCAAGCGCATAACCGGCATTCAAAGCTACCGGCTCCCTATCATTCAACATTCTGGCCAGTTCAGGAGCCAACGAAGCAGCCTTTTCTCCTAGCAATCCAGCTTGATCCGCGGCCCTTGCGCGAACGGTCTCGTCCTCAGACTTTAGATCTTCTGCCAATTGCTCTATTTGAGCTTTGCCTCCCGTTGCAGTGGGAATCCCCTGACCCAGTTCGCCGCGCATCCAATTCCATACATCTCTCCATAGATTCAAATGCACGTAAGGTGTTCCGCCCGTAAGGCTCATCTCCTTCTCTTGATGATTCCAGCTCGGCGATTCCGGCGCATGTAATCGAACGAATTGAAACTTTAACATGTAACGATCCATGTCGGAGACATTAAGCGAAGCTTTATGCCATAAATCAAAATGAACCAGAACCATCGTTCCGGCTTTGCCGGTCGGCAGCAGCGTCTCGCCTTGATCGCCTACAAACTTTTCGTAATATGCGGTACCGGGCATGATGGCGGTCGGTCCCATTTCCTCAGTGATATCCTGCATGTAATAAAAAATCATCGCCCACCAAGGCCGGTGGCTGCGCATGCTGGACCAGTAACCGTCTTTGTGCCACTGCCCGCCTCCCGGCAGCGGATCGCCCGGCTGATTGTAATGGCAATGCCGATGCGGATGCATATAGTAATCCGGTCCGAGTACACTCGTCAAAGCCCCTTTAACGACCGGCGTTTCGAAGAACTGCTGAATCTCGGGCACACGGGGCAGGATGTTATTGCCGGGATTTCCTTCCTCGTGCAATACAACATTTATTTTATCCCTGACGGCAGCATGAAGCTGATCCGGCAATTCGTTGTGAAGCACCACATACCCCTTCGTAATAAATTGAATGATTTGTTCATCCGTCAACAGGCATTCACAATCCAACATCTTAATTCCCTCCTCATGCATGAAATGAATTCAGTGTTAGTATAGCAATGGTGACGATCGCTGTATTTACATAAACGTCAGGCTTTTGTACAATCGTCATGCGAATATTTATAGAATCTTATCTTATAAGGATGTGGAAATAAATACGTGGATTTTGCCGTCTTCCATCCCTATGTGTTTTATGCGACACGGTATCCCTTTTCCAAAGGTCAAAGCAATAACAACCGGCACTGCTATTCGTCATCGCTTTATCTAATTACCGAGGGTAAGGGCATTCTTCGCACCAGAGGCCACACATACCATACCGACCCGGGTTCCCTAGTCTATATACCGGCAGGACAGCCGCATGATTGGATAGCGGACAGCCAGGATCCCATGGTACATGTCTGCTGTTATTTCGACTGGTCCTATGTGGACCGCCGGGCTATGGCGGATCATCCCAGCGTGATCTGTTATGACATTGCCCAGCTGATTCCTTCCTATGTAGGCCCTTCTTTTCCCTATGCCATACCCGAGCTTATGAGGGTTGAGAAGATCAACGTATGGAGCGACCTCTTTGAAAAATTCTACACCGGGAACCAATTCGAGAATGAGCATACCTACATGCGCAGCGTAAGGACACAAAGCCGGTTCCTGCAATTCATCGAGTATTTTCTTGCATTCGCATTGCAGGATGAAGCCATTCCCGATCATAGAATGAACAAACTACTGGAGCGACTGGATCAGGATATCCTGCACGGCAAGCTGCGTCCATTGGAGTCGTATTACGAGGAACTTCGGATCAGCAGAGGTTATTTTTTCGAATTGTTCAGAAGATCGACAGGCTTGCCGCCAACCCAATACATTAACCAGTTCCGCATCAATCGGGCCAAGGAGGATCTGCGCAATATGGACCTCAGCATCACGGAGATCGCCGAGAAGCACGGCTTCTCTTCTATCCATTATTTTTCGAAGCTGTTCCGGCAACTTAACGGCTTATCTCCGCTAGATTATAGGAAAGATCGAGAGGATATCGATTGACCAGCAGAGGTTCACCCTAATCCGGCAGGATATTCCCTCTATTCGTCTAATCCATTCAAAAAGCATATAATGTACGATAACAAGGGATCGCACTTGCTCTAAACATACTAGAGGGACCAAAAGGAGAGATTTGGAATCGATATGCGTTTTTTTTCATACCTAAGCTCCTTTATAAACAATTGGCGGGATTACCCGGCTGAAGAAAATACGATACTGGGGAATCGTTACACCGTTCAACAGAGGATTGGGGAAGGCAGTTACGGCATCCTGTATAAATGCATGGATCAACAGAGCGGCGATGTGGTGGCGGTCAAACAGTCACGACCCAGCAAAGGCGATTATGCCAGACAATTGCTGGATCGGGAGGCAGCGGTATTAAGATCCCTTCAGCATCCGCAAATTCCGGCATATCGGGATTTTTTCACGAACAACCGCGATCGTTATCTGGTCATGTCTTACATGAACGGTGATACGCTTGAAGATTTGATATTTGAACAAAACATGAAATACGAAGAAGACGAATGCATCGAGATCACACAGCAGCTTCTGAAGCTGGTCCGATACCTACACGAGCAAGGCTATGTTCATCTTGATCTGCGGATTCCTAACGTACTGTTTAAGGATGACAGGATCAACCTTATTGATTTTGGCCTGGCGAGAAGGATCGGTGAACCCCCTCCGCTTCAAGTACCTGTACGGAAAAAGTTCAAGCGAGGCAGCTCGGCGTCCTCTGTTCAATTTAAGGATTCGAAGGAAAGCGAGGATCTTCGGGACATTGGTCACTTTATGTTGTTCATGCTCTACTCCACCTACGAACCGGATCACAATCGGGTCGCAGCCGTGGAGCGAAGCTGGCAGGAAGAATTGCATCTCTCGACGGGACTGCAGCATATGATCAAACGCTTGCTGCAATTGAGTGAACCTTACTCAAGCTCTTTGGAGTTCATGCACGAGCTGCAGTCGCTCGCTGAAACAAGAAGCCACCCCTCGGATAAGAAGGGCAGCCTTTAATTTGATTATGGGGTTTCATTTATGTTACGATCCGATTAAATTATATGGAATGATTACGAACAAGAAAGGAGGATGTTTTCACATGTTAAGAAAAATCATGAACAAGCTTCTCCACTCTACTTCCCATAGTCATGGCCGTAAGCGTTACAGCAGTTCCGCGAAGAATTATGGAAGAAAATACAGCAGCAGTCATGGCTATTCGCGTCGTAAAGGTTCCTCGTCTGATTACAAGCACAGGCATGGCAACCAAGGTCATGGCTATTATAAGAACAGAAGAGGCAGCTCGAGCTAATCATTAAACATCATCATGGAGTACTTCACTTCATCCCTCAACTTTTTTGAGGGATTTCTTTATGGCTTCATACAGTAAGGAGTCTACGCTGCCGGGCATCTCATCTGATCGTGAAGTTAACCCCGTAATAGGATAATATTAATTTACTTGCGACTCTCCGGGAAGAGTTATTCTCCCATGAAGTGCTGTACAACGGCAGCGCGCCTCTCTTACGCACCTCTATTGCCCATCCGGCAACAACGGCAGCCGCATAACCTCTTCCGCGTAATTCCTCTAACGTCTCAAGCCCGGCTTCGTGTGCTCCTTCCGTAATCCGAACGCTCCGGCAAACCGATACCACCCTGTTTTCATGAATGAGCGCAACGCAAGGCTGGCCGTAATCGATTTCCGTGATCAGCCATTCAAAACCGGTGAGCGAATAGTCGTTCATATTTTCTCGAGTGATCCATACCGTCTGTTTGGCCGGTGTTGTTTTGTCAGGTATCCGGTAACAGGGTCCGCTCGTATAGTGCTCAGTACGAAGGAGATTCATATAAGCGGCAACATGTTTAGGCTTCGTCGGAACCTCATCGTTTACGATCGGCTCATCTTCAACCAGCGCCTTCAATTGGGCGGCAATTCTTTCGGGAACATCATGACGAAACCGGCAGATCGCGGAACCGTCTATCGTGCGACCCAGGAAAAATCTGGGGGCAAGCTCCTCCCCCGGCCAAGGCTCGTTGATGGTGCGAATTCGCATATCGCGGTCATGCGTAAACATCGCCCGGACATGCATTTCCATCAGCGCCGTAGCCGTTGGCTCTTTATCTATCCAATGGTTCATGCTTATATCCCCTCCCTTAGAAATGAATCCTCGAAGTTGGCTGCATATCACTTTCCATCGTAACAGATAAATCCAAGAATAGGCTGGGTATGAATCGCTTTAATAAAAAAGACCCTGTCTCCCCCTATCCGGGAGGCAAGGTCAACATTGAGATTAGGTTTAATGGGTAACCGTTATATCTTCCTTCCCAGCGAGTTCCGCTGCAATCGCGGGATCAACGCATAGGCAAACGTGAAGAGCGGGCTTAACCATAAGAAAGCTGCATACGGTGCATACTCAATGACCGGTACGCCAAGCGTAGCTGCGAAGAAGGCACCGCTAACCCCCCAAGGAATCAATGGGTTAACAAGCGTACCGCAATCCTCCAATGTACGGGACAACGTCTTCGACGGAATATCTCTGCGGGTGTATTCTTCCTTGAACATCTGACCAGGCAAAAGGATCGATAAATATTGCTCGCCCGTCATGCCGTTGACCGCAATCGAGGATGCCCCCGTCATCAGGACAATGCTGCTCTTCCGCTTCAGCGGTTGCATGACTTTGCGGAAGAAGGCTTCAATGACGCCGCAATGCTGAAGCAGCCCTCCTAAGGCTAAAGCAATCAAGATCAGCGATACGGACCCCATCATCGATTGTAATCCGCCGCGGTTGACGATGGAAGCAACGGTTTCGTTGGCGATTGTGCTCTTGTAGCCGCTCTGCATGACGCTGAACCAGACATCGATCGCCGTCTGCTGCTGAACGAAGGCCGTTACGATGAGTCCGGTGACAATGCCGACAATAAGCGTCGGGAGAATTGGAATCCGTTTGATGGAACAGGCAATAACCGCAAGCGGAGATATCAACGTTAGCCAATGAATTTGAAATCCGCCATTCAGAGCAGCTTTGATTTGATTTATCGATGATAAATCAAGGGTATTCGTGGTTGGTGCAAGCAGGAAAAAGAGCGTTGTCACGATTAGGGCCGGCACCGTGGTGTAGATCATGTTGCCTATATGGGTGAATAAGGATATGCCCGCGACCGCAGGAGCAAAATTCGTTGTGTCGGAAAGCGGCGACATTTTATCACCGAAACAAGCGCCGCAGATTACCGCTCCTGCTGCCAGTGTCGGAGAAATCCCTGTCGTTACGGCGATTCCCATGAAGGCAACGCCAACCGTACTGACAGTCGTGAAGGAGCTTCCGGTAAACATCGAAACCACGATCGTCACATATAACGCACTCACGGCAAAATAATGAGGTTCAATATAATCCATTCCATAGTATAAAATGGTCGGGACGGTACCGCTCATCATCCATACCGCAATCAGAATACCGATGAGTGAAAGGATGAGAATTGGCATAATCGCCGTTTGGATGCCTTGAATGATCGCGGATTCGAGCTGCTTCCAGGAAAATCCGAACAACCGCAGCAAGGTGGCGATGCCCACGGTCGTTGCCAGGAGCGGAATATGCGGCTCTGCCTTAAAAAGAAAGATGGAGACAAACAGTACTGCCAGTATAAACGCGATAAGAATGATGCTTTTTGAGAAACTGAGATGTCGTTCCATGGTGCTAAGACTCCTTATACATGGTCGTGGCGGGAGATCCTTCCCGTCCGTTTGATTATGAATGATTCACTTTTTCGCTTTTATGCTTTTCGGCTTCTTTGCTTCTGTGCAATGAAGCACAAAGTAACACTATAAACGATAAGTACAAACTTCGTCAATGTACGAACCATGAACAAGACCACAAAAAGGCGACTGCACCCGAGCAGTCGCCTTTGTCTAACAAGTATATTTATTATTTCGCTTGAATGTAACCTTCGGCTTTCAGTAATTCGGCGATTAGAACAGCTCCCCCTGCCGCGCCACGCAGCGTATTATGCGAGAGTCCTACGAACTTGTAATCGTAGAGGGAGTCCTCGCGCAATCTGCCCACCGATACGCCCATGCCGCGCTCGATGTCACGGTCCAGCTTCGTCTGCGGCCGATTCTCTTCTTCGAAATACGTTATGAACTGTTTAGGCGCACTCGGTAGATTCAGTTCTTGCGGTCTACCTTTAAACTGCTGCCAGCGGTCCAGGATTTCATCCTTCGAAGGTTTGTTCTCGAACGATGCAAATACGGTGGCTAAGTGGCCGTCAGTTACGGGAACGCGAATGCATTGCGTCGTAATCAATGGCGATTGGGCTTTCACGATCTCACCGTTCACAACGCTGCCCCAGATGCGCAGCGGCTCCTGTTCGCTCTTCTCTTCCTCCCCGCCGATATACGGGATCACATTGTCCAGCATATCCGGCCAATCGGTGAAGTTCTTACCGGCACCCGAAATCGCCTGATAGGTGGAGGCAACGACATGGGTAGGTTTGTAATCAAGCAAGGCGTGAAGCGCCGGTACATAACTCTGAATGGAGCAATTCGGCTTTACCGCAATGAATCCGGTTGTCGTTCCCAGACGTTTGCGCTGTGCGGCAATCACGTCAATATGCCCCGGATTAATTTCCGGAATGACCATCGGAACGTCAGGCGTCCAGCGATGAGCGGAGTTATTGGAAATGACGGGCGTGCCCGTTTTGGCGTAGGCTTCTTCCAATGCCTGAATCTCATTCTTCTTCATATCCACCGCGCAAAATACAAAATCAACCTCTGCTGCTACTTGTTCCACTTGCGAAGCATCCTGCACAACAATGCCCTTCACCTGCTCGGGAATTGGCGTCGCAAGTTTCCAACGGCCCTGAACGGATTCTTCATACGTTTTGCCGGCTGAATTTCTGCTGGCTGAAATGGAAGTGACTTCGAACCATGGATGACCATCCAGCAATTGCATAAAACGTTGACCGACCATACCCGTTCCACCGACAATACCGACTTTAAGCTTTTCTGACATTCGTTACTCATATCCTTTCAATAGTGGCGTCATGTTCCCCATACATCGACTCTGATCTACCGTACGGACAATAGCATGCAGTAAATATGCTTCTTCTAGATAACTATTCAATCCGGCGCGATCCGTGTAGGATTCCTACCCAGAAGCTTCGTATTTCTTTTGATTTAAGAATCACGCTATCGACTTACTTTCTCAGAAGACAGACCGCATACAGCTGAAATTTTTCTAGCCGCATAAGGACGGCAAGCCTCTGAAGTTTATACACTCTTATCTCTTAACAAAAAAATCCCACCCCCAAGACCATAAGTCTTAGGGACGAGATTGTTATACTCGCGGTACCACCCCAAATTTGCCAATATGTCACCATATTCGCCTCATCGAGTACGGCATTACACGGTAATGCAGATACTCTAGCTCTGTAACAGGAGCTCCTGGCACACCATCCTCCTCACAATGAGGGTTCCATGTGCTGCTCTGAGTCTTTTTTCAATAAAGAACGCTTTGCCCCTTTTCAGCTGCCGGAGCTCTCTGTACAAGAATTCGTTTATTTACTCGTCTCTTCATCGCATTTGTTATGATTATTATATATAAAACCATTTCGGTGGTAAACCTTATTTATAAAATTTTCGGAAAACTCGGCTGATTTCATGAGCTGCTATCCTATCAACGCCTTACGGAACCAGTTTATGGCTGAAGTCGCCGTGCCTCGAGTTCCATTTCCCGATGTATCGCCATTTCCATTCTCGTTCTTAATCATATGTATGGATTCAACAACGGGTGATCGTATGCCAAAACATGTTGGATCCGGCCAGTCACGGAATCATCTTCATACTCGTTGCTCCATGGGAACAATTGCGCGTAGAGATCGGAGAACAGTTACAGTTCATCATTCCTCGCAGCAAAACGGAGGGGGTGAAGATCAGCACTCAGCTTCACATCCAGCTTAATCATGCAGCACCTGCAGCCTGTGAACGATCAACGACTCTGCCTCTAACATCTCACCCTGATGTAAATCCAGCTGCATCCTATCCATCATATCTGAAATAACCCACCTTGACATCGTTAAAAATCAACCATAAAAACAAATCGAGCAAGTCCATTACTGGACTGCTCGATTGGATCATTTACTGCATGTAACCGATTTCCCCATTGACAATCGTCATTCTGATCTTTGCCTTCAGTAGTTCATCCGGATCCATATCATCCTCCAAACAACGATCCACAACGGTAAAATCAGCATATTTCCCTAATTCAATCGTTCCCCGCTGCCCTGCTTCTCCCGCCGCCTTGGCGCCGCCAAGCGTAAACAATTCGATCGCTTCGGTTAAGCTCAGCTTCTCCTCCGGCATAAATCCATCGTGAGTCTCTTCCGGCTTCCGTCTCGTGATTGCAGCATGAATCCCGAGCAGTGGATTCAGCGGCTCGATAGGAGCATCGCTGCCGCCGGAACAAGGCAGCCCGGAGCGCAGCCACTTTTTCCATGCATACAAATAGCTTGTCCGATCAGGACCTACACGCTCCAGCACCCATGGGAAATCGCTGGCTATAAATCGGGGCTGCAGGTCAACGGCCAAATTCTGCTTACTCATTCGCTTAACCGTATCCGGGTGTACAATTTGGGCATGGATAAAGCGGTCCGGAAGTTTCGCTGCCTTCCTTAATGGTAAAAATTCAAGCACATCCGTCATCATCTCTGCCGCGCCGTCCCCAATCGCATGAAAAGCAACGGGAAAGCCCATTTTGCGCGCGCTGCCAACAATCTCCCTTAACTCCTCTGGAGTATGCATAGCCAGCCCCCGGGTATGAGGCGCATCATGGTAGGGTTCCTTCAGCAGTGCCGTTCTTCCGCCAACGGCCCCGTCCGCGAATAATTTAACGGCTCCGATACGGTCCCATTCGTTGCCGCTGCCTGCCTGGAGGCCAAGCTCCTTCATTTCATCAAGATAATCATGAAACATCAGCTGATGGGTACGGAAGTACAGTCCCTCCTCCCTCAGCTCTCTATGAATCCGCAACATGGCTTCAGCACTTCCCAGTAGACGGAGATCCTCCGTATGAGCTGCCGTAAGGCCTAAACGAAGCGCATCACGGCATGCCTCAAGCATCGCTAATTTCAGCCTGAAGGGTTCAGGCTCCGGCTGAACCCTGGCAAAAGGTATCGATGCATTCTCGTAGATGCAGCCGTTTAAACGCCCATCGGCATCCCGGCCGAAAGCGCCGGAATCCGGGTCTGGCGTATCCGCTGTAATACCCGCTCTTCGGAATGCTTCCGAATTACCGAGGAAAGCATGGAAACAGGTCCTTGTTAGATAGACCGGATGTTCCGTTGTCATGTCGTCGAGTTCCTGCATGTTCGGAATCCGCTGGTCTGGAAAGTTATGTTCATTCCAGTTCAACCCCATGATCCACTCGCCAGGCTGCGTAACCGCGACCCTCGCCCGCAGCATAGCCAGCATCTCTTCCTTCGAAGTCGCCTTGGTGAAGTCAAGCATGCCAAGCTTCAGTCCATGCATACCGAGATGCATATGCGCATCGACCAGGCCAGGTAATACACAGGCGCCATCCCAATCCACCGTTCGATAATGCCGATCCGCCAGCTGAAGGCGCAGCTCGGCTGAGCTTCCAATAGCACGAATGATTCCGTCTTCCACATATATAGAATCCGCCAATGAAGCAGCATGTGGTGAAAAAAGATTACCGTTCGTAAAAAGGATAGGTTGCACGTTTTTATTTCCTCCGAATTTTTCCCATTATTATACCAGACAGACATGCAGCTCGTCAGCCGGAGCAGCCCTAAGTCAACCTTCACCCAAACCAAACAAGCAGCCCCTCACGGAGCTGCTTGTACAAGTTTAGTTAATTTTGGTGAACAACCACTTCTGCGCATCCGTACCATTGTCCGTCCACTGTTGGACAGCAGCCCCATCTGCTGTGGAAGCACTGGCTACATCGACTGCCAGTCCGCTTACTTTGGACACAAGTTTGTAATACCCTCCGCCAACCTCAACGATCCTCCAACGCTGCGCATTCGATCCATTATCGTCCCATTGCTGCAGCTGAACGCCAGTGGAAGTGGACGAATTCGGTACATCGAGGACTTTTCCGCTATGCACGGCTGTGAGCTTGTAGTATCCGTCTCCGGTGCTTTCTACTCTGAACCTTTGATTATTGGCGACGTAGTTGGTCCACTGCTGTATCTTGGCTCCGCTTGCCGTGGAGACATCCACAACATCCATCACTTTCCCGCTCGCCTTGGAAGCAATCGTGTAAATCCCATCACTAATAACGTTCGATGCACCCGTGTCCTGATACACACGTACATAATCCACCAGCATCTGCGATGGGAACGGCGTGGAATTGTTCGGACTTCCCGGCCAATTTCCGCCTACTGCCAAATTCAGTAGTAAAAAGAACGGGCGCTGGAATTCCTCGGTATTGCCGGTTCCGTTCTCAATATAGAATTCATTGAACTGCTGACCGTCCACGAACCAACGGATATATTTGGAGTCCCACTCGATGCTATAGACATGGAACTGGGAGAAATCCAAATTGCCGGACACTCGTCCAAATTCGGCATGCCCTCCTGCATCCCAGTGCACGGTACCATTCACGTAAGGGTTATGGTTTACCCGTTCCATAATGTCAATTTCTCCGCTTTTCGGCCAGCCAACCGAGCTGATGTTGCTTCCGAGCATCCAAAACGCCGGCCAGAGGCCCTGACCCGATGGCAGCTTGATCCGAGCCTCCACTTTCCCGTAAGTAAAACTCTTCAAGTCTTGGGTTTTGATCCGGGCAGAAGTGTAATTCATGCCGCCATAGGATTCCTTCTGTGCCGTGATGACAAGATTTCCGCCAGTAACCTGCACATTCTGTGCCCGGTCGGTATAATATTGCAGCTCATTGTTTCCCCATCCACCGCTGCCGGTACCGATCTCCGGAGTCCAATTGGCTCTGTTGAGCGAGGTTCCATTGAACTCGTCACTCCATACCAAATTCCAGTTCGGTGCGGCATTGCTTTTGTTGACAGGCAATAGAACGACCAGAAGACTGAACAGTAGAACTACACATATTCCTTTTCTTAGCATCATGTTCCCTCCTAATTTTCATCGGATTTAGGCTTCATGGACACTTTGTGTATTTGCATAGCTGTTCATTGCGCGAACCGTCTACTGAAACTTCGAATCACCCCTCTTTCTGTTCTCTATTGTTTGCCGTACAACCAATCTATGATGGTAGATTCACTTGTTGTTCAAGAATATAACATATGAAATAATGCGCTTACATTTCCATTATAGAACCATTATATACCACGATCAACCTTAATTTATATTTTTTTACATTTAAAATCTGTAATTTATGCATCCCTATCCTATCAAAAAAAGCCGGCTGCAAGCATTTCCAAAATCGTAGATCCATTCAATTGACAGGTCCGACGGTTGGACATCAAAGTTCCATCTGACGGAACAAGAATAACCTGAACTCTCGCAGGGAGATTCAGGTTATTTGGGCCATATGATTTCATCCAGACTTATTCACGACATATCATGAGTTTGTTTCCATCGGGATCCTTCACGACGAACCAATGATTATGTTCAATCTCCGTCACGAGTTCCACTCCGAGCTTTTGCATGTATGCTAAAGATCCTTCCAGGTCCTCTGTCAGCAGCATGAACGCAGGAGTATCGATAGAGGGTGCTCCCCCCGGCTGATCTCCTCCCCATTTCGGCATGGTATCGAGGATCACTCCCGTTCCTTCCATCGGTAAAGGGCATAGATGACCATTCATAACCTGGCAATCATCTTCCACTATTCCGAGTACACGGCAGTACCAGCTGCGCGATCTTTCGATATCCCGAACCGGAATGAATATGCTGCCCACTTTGTTCTTAATCGGGCTAGCCAGAGCATGGTTGTGACGATCCTGCATTTGTTCGTTCATTGTTTTGCCTCCATGTATCATTTTTAACACGCGGGGTGTCATAAACGGACGATACCCTTCCGGCTGCACTCTTTCGATAGGCAATCGGCTCATGAACTCCCTCCATTCTTATGACTATGACATGATTTGAACAGGAACATAACACTTCACTTTGATGATCCCGTCATCCGCCTCTTCCTTAGGTAAGTAACTCGCGTACCAAGAGCGCGCTGGATCTGGCCTATACTCGGTTGACATATCGAGCCACCGATCCACTCTTTCAAGTACACCCGTCATTGTGCCATAAGCACCTGACTCCAGACAGGCATACCGTCCACCTTCCAGCTCAACTTGTAGATCTACTTCTTCACGGGAAGGAAGGAACTCCTTAGGAGGAGCGATATAAACCTCGTAGGTAGAGCTTTCGTCCAGCAGTCCACCGTCACAGTGCATGAACACGCGAATTCGCGAATCATCAATCAATCCATTTCGGCATAACCAGGAAATGGAATCTTCATCCGCTTGTTTCACGCAGTCTACACCCGTCCTTCGAAAACGCATCACCTTCAGCGAAGACAGCTCCACGATTTCGATACGCTTCACCAGCTTGCTTCGTTCCACCGGAAGATAAAGCTTCATGCGAACGATTTGATCCCGGTTCAGAACATATTCTTCAATGAATTCATGCTTTCCTTGCTCAAACACGCTGCGGGGCAGCCATTCGGAGAACAAACGGTTCCAGGTGTTTTGAATACTGTCTTCCGCCACCGATGGCGTTCGAGCCACCGCATATAGACCGCCGTTATGAGTTATGGAATATAGTTCGCGATGCTTTAAATTCTCGACCTGGTTCATCAGGTCAACAGCGAGCAGCTGATAACCGAATGGCTTGGTTTCATCTTCCATGTCCACGTTCCAACCGAAGAGCCTCAGCCCATTGAGGTCGACGCGGTGTGAAGACAATCGTTCGCGAAAATGATCGATCGCAGCAACTTCTATGCCATTCTCAAATTCGGAAACAAACAGATGGCCGATCCCTTGCTGAGAATTCAGACGGATAACCCTTACTTCAGGAAATCGTTCTGATAACTGCCGCTCTTCTAAATAGCATACATGTTCATTCAGATTCATCCGTTCGAAACTATAAACCAGCTGAGATCTCCGCTATTGTCCTGGTGTCAGTCCCGTGTGCCTCTTGAAGGTTTTAATGAATGTCGGGTAGGACTCAAATCCGCAGCGGTATCCGATATCGATTGTTGGCAAATCGGTATCCCGCAAGCAGATGGCGGCTTCGTTGATTCTGCGTTTACGTATGTACTCCTTAATGGGGTGTCCCGTCAGGCTATGAAACAATCGGTATAAATTGGGCAATGACATGGCCGCCACGCCGGCAATTTCCTCGAGTGTCAGCGATTCGGTAAGACGATGTTCGATGTAATCAATGGCGCGTTGAACGATTTCACTGCTCTGCATTTCAAATACTTTTGCCCCCTATCTATGTGGATTGGTCATGAGGTCATCATATCAAATTCCAAGCCGGAAGAACTGTACTTTTTTATCAAAAAATGAGAAGCGTTGCTATGACAACCGTTAGCGTAGCAAGTTTCCAAACCGGTCGCCGGTTCGAGGCTAACCCGTTAGTTAAGCACCGATTTCTAGGTTGAGCCGGAAATCCTTCAGCTAATCTCTTGTTATTCACAAGCCGATGTTTTATATTGACATAAGAGTAGGTCAAAAATAAAAGAGGTGAACGGACGAGGTGACTCCACGCACGAAGGAACAAAACGAAGAAATCCGGCTGCGGCGTCTGGTGCAAATCCGGAAAGCCGCTGCCGATGTGTTTTTGAATAAAGGGCCTTTACTGGAAATCCGCGATGTGGCCGTGCAGGCTGGACTCGGCTATGGCACGGTATACCATTATTACAGCAATAAGGGCGATTTGCTCCACGATCTGCTATGGGATGCGTTGGATCGGGCCGGGGAATGGCTGGAGGCCCCGCTGGAGGCAGCGATAGAAGCTCCGCTGGAGATCCCGCGAGCTTCGGCTTCGGGGGAGGCGCCGGCGGGCGGGCATTTCGGCTTGTCGGCTGCGGTAGACACCGGGAACCCGGCTGCCGCGGATTCCCGAGGCGGAAGCCGTGAAACGGCCGCTGCCGCAGAGCTTGCCCCCGTCGCCGCCGCCGGCGTCCGGCTGCTGCAGCTTTGGGCGGAGGACCACGCCCTGTACCTGCTGTTTAAGCTGGCCGGTGAGGGCTTTGCCTCGCTGCCTGAAGCGCGCTCGGTCCCGCTCTCGGCCGCCTTTCGCCGGGAGGTGCTCGCGCCGCTTGCCGCGCTGCTGGAAACCGGCCGTGCGGCGGACGGGGCTGCCGCTTCTGGCGGAAACGCGGCGGAGCCGCCGCTGCTACTGCGAGTGGAAATGCTGCTGGCCGCCTTGGTCGGCTGCGCCTCGCTTTCGCTCCGCCGCGGAAAGCTGCATGAGGAGGCCAGGGATATCGCCCGGTTTTTAAAATTATAGAATGGAGCGAATATACAAAGATGATCATTTTAAAATCACCTAGAGAAATCGAAGAGATGAAGCCGGCGAGCCAAATTGTTGCGGACTGCTACCGCGAGGTGACCAAACTGATCGAGCCTGGGATCACCACCCGGGAAATCAATGACTTTGTAGCCAGACACATCACCAAGCTGGGCGGCAAGCAGTTTACGAAAGGGTACAACGGTTTCCCCGCCGAAACCTGCACTTCGGTCAACGATGTGGTGGCCCACGGCATTCCTTCGAACCGGGCGCTGATGGATGGCGACTTGTTGAAGCTCGACATCGTCGTGGAATACGGCGGATGGTTCGGCGATTCGTGCTGGTGCTATGCGGTAGGCAATATCCGGCCGGAGGCGCAGAAAATCATGAAGGTGGCAAAGGAATGCTTGGATCTGGGGATCGCCCGGGCAATCCCCGGAGGCCGGCTCGGCGACATAACGTCGGCGATTCAACAGCATGCGGAAGCGAACGGGTTCTCGGTCGTACGCGATCTGCTAGCGCACGGGATCGGGCGGAGCCTGCACGAGGAGCCGAACTACGAGCATGTCGGCGTAGCCGGCAAAGGCATTCGGTTAAAGGAAGGCATGGTGTTTACGATTGAACCGATGATTAACGAAGGTACGTTCCGTATCACGATTGACGACGATCAGTGGACGGCGAGAACGGCCGACGGCAAGCTGTCGGCGCAATATGAGCATACGATCGCCATCACGCCGGACGGACCGCTGATTTTAACGGCCCAGTAGAATCGAGGCGAACCGACGGGAATGCGTCATTTTAGGAATAAGTCGCCAATCCGGCCTGCTAACCCTTCTTTACTTCGTTTTTCATTTGTCGAATGATCCTTAATGGGTTGCTTCCCAGTTCGTTGATTCCGTAGCAAAAAGGCATTCCGGGTGGGATGCCTTTTTGCTCCTCCATTCAAACTGCTTGTGAAGAAAGCTTGTGAGTAATGGCAGCAACAATTCCGGATTTGGCATATGGTCTTGACCCTATATCTTTTGGGAATACGCGGTATTTCTTCTGGATTGCTGCTTTCACAAACCATCCTTGTAACACGCATGGCCTTAACGAATGCCGGAACAAAAAAAGTGCTGGCATTCACGCCAACACTTCCACCCGGGATATTTTCTCTACATTCAACAATTTAGTTATAGCAATTTAACGTTCTCGATTTACCATGTAATTTAATAAATGCTTGAGAAACGCCGTATTGCGCGGCACCTCCTGGAGCGCCTCCATGGCAAGGCAATAATGCTCCCACATTTCCCGACTGGCGCCTTCCTGACCCAAAATGCTCACAAAGGTCGATGTGTTGTTCTCCACATCCTGCCCGCCGGGTTTCCCGAGCTGCTCCAAATCCCCCTGCACATCAAGCAAATCATCCTGGATCTGAAAGGCAATGCCCGCATGGTAAGCGAATTTCTTCAGTGTCGCAATTTCGGTCTCCTTCACCTGAGCAAGGATGGCTGGCATAACGAGAGATGCCTCGAACGCAATGCCCGTCTTGTAATAACAGACCGTATTCAACTCCTCCAAGGACAATGCCTTTCCTTTTGAATTCAAATCCATCGCCTGGCCCGCACACATGTCACCCGCTCGCTGGGACGAATATTGAATCAGGTTCAGCACTGTTTTCGGATCAAACCCTTCTAGGGACGATTGTTCCTCGATGGCCTTCTGAATCAGGAACAGGCCGGTGATTTCCGCCGTCGCGCTATCATGAACCCGATGCAACGTCGGTCGTCCTCGACGCGTAGAGGCGTTATCCTGGGACGGCAAATCATCGAAAATCAAGGAAGCGGTGTGCATGTATTCAAGCGATCTCAGCAGCGGCACGATGGCGGAAGCTTGCAGTCCGTATTCGTTCACGCCCATGACCCAAGTCAAGATGGGTCTTAGACGCTTGCCATCCCCTTCGAGCGTATAATTGGCGGCGTCAATGAGCGACTCTTTCATTGGTGGAATGCCAGGGGACTTCGCGATTTGCAAGCTGTTGTTGATCTCATTCCGAACGGTTTTGAAGGTATCGATAAAAAAATCCTTTTCCTTCCGCTCGTTTCGGAGTACCGAAATCATCTGGTCCCGCAGCAATTTATCGAAGAAATCCACCTGATCGGCTTTGCGAACCATTTGCTGGATAAGCCGATTAAACTCCGGGATTCCGGATGCAAAAACACCCATGATTTCATTATATTTTTCTGCCCCGACACGTGCTTTGCAGCGCTTCAGGCCATTAATGGCCCGGTCCAGCATCACCTCTCGCGTCTTGGCGTCCGAATGATACACGTCATGAATCAGATGAGAGATGACCGCCCAGTACAGTTCAAACGGATTGATAAGATCCGTACGCTGACCGCGATATTTTAAATAGTACGTGTACGGTGTTACCGCCCCGTCCTCCATATCCTGAAACATATCGGCAAAATCATCGGCCAACTGGTTGTAGATACCGTAGAAGAACGTCCGGTCCTCAAAGCCTTCGTCGGCCGATGCGCTGATGACGGAGCGGACGATCAATCGGGAGGACGATGATTTCAGGATGATCGGCAAATATAATTCCTCGTTGCTGTAATTGGGATTTGCGAGATCCTTAATGCGGTCAATGTGCTGAGATTGAAAAAACACATTAGACTGCTCGAAAAAAGCATGCTGCGTTTCCGGGCGTTGGTGCCCCTGAATATACTCAAATGCCTCCCGAAGCTCCGTATGAACGAAATGAACGAGATCCATGTTCTTACCGCTCCACTGACCAAGCTCTGGTACCGTTCCAGTGAGTAGCGCCTGACGTATCATCTGGGAGTACTGTTCCTTCTCTTGAGCGTTCAAGACGCCTGAATCGAGCAGATCGTCTATAAAAGGATAGGTCAACCCGTAAGAATAACCCAATCGGATGGCATCATCAAGGCGAGCCGAACGCTCTGCTGGCGGAGTCTCAGCCCCCATATCTTCAATGACATGCAGGACAACGCCAACAATAATTTTGATCAATTTGCGCTGGGCTTGCTCCGCATCCATCTCCTCCGGAATATGGGTCGCCACATGCTTCAGTTTGTTAATGACCCAAATCACGGCATTTTCTATGCCTTCCTTCTGGGCCCAGCGGTACAGCCCGGCCAAACTCATATAATCCGGCGTGTCCCCTCCATTCGCACTGGTGGAGCGAAGGAGAAGTTTTTTGGTATCGGCAACAACGCGCCGAATTCTGGCCTTCGTGTCAGACGAGTCCAGAGCCATACCCAGATCTCTCATATAAATATAGGAAATGCTTCGATCCAAGTAATCTTCCAATCCACCGGTATAATGGAGCCATCCGATATATCTATGATAATCCCGGGTATCCGGTTTCTTTTTACTCGGCGATAAAAAAGACAGCCATGAAGGACGATGAATATGCTTCCTTTTCCACATTAGAATGTCTTCTGTCAGGATCGGCACATAACTCTTTTCCTTGACCTGTACATAAAGTGATGCAAAATACTGAGCTGCCTTCTGCTCAGCCCGCCGATATCCCGTATCGGCATAATCTGTATACGCCACATTCATATGATGGAATCCCTCAACTTCTTTAAGTGTTTAACATGTACCCATGTTTATAACCTATATACGTAGAAGTTTCAATCGGGTTACATTTCAGTTTCAGCGTTGAAACGAATCGATAGCCTGTATCCAGATGTCCATAGCCTCCGTCACTTCGATCAACTGCTCTTCTGGGGTTAAGGAAGCTTCATTGTCTCCCTTCTGGAAACCGTAAGAACCGAATTGTCCGTGATTGCCGCCCGCAATATCCACGTATGTCGTATCGTCCGGCAGATTCTCTCTTGCAGCTTCCCATTTTGTTCGATCAAGAACACCATCCTGCGTACCGGTCATCTGAAGCGCGGACATTTTCAATGCGTTTAGCTTGCCTCCATCATCCGCATATGAGGCCATAAAATATACACCGTCAATAACATCCGCATGTTCAGATGCATATCTGGCAGCAAAAACCCCGCCTAAGGAATGCCCACCAATGACATAACGGTTGCCGGGATGCTCCGATATAAACGCATCCGCCTTATTCTGTCCGAACACGGCGAGATTCAAAGGCATGGATGCAACATACACACGGTGCCCCTTCTCAGCCATTCTCTTGGCAAAAGGCGCATAACTTTCGGGCTCCACCAAACCACCCGGATAAAATATAATGTCAGGCTGGATAACCTCCCTGCCCGCTGGCTCGAAACGATAACCGTCTTTAAGTTGTTCGATGGTTATTTTGGTATCATGTTGAAACACCGCTTGCGCTTCATCCAGCGGTTCATAGGTGAGGGAGTCCAGCAGGACCCCAGCCGCTATAATCACCATGACTAAAATGCATAGGGTCCATATGCAGAATCTGCGCCACCTCTTGCTCTTCGGTCTATGGTTTGGCCTCATTTCCATCACGTTCCCTTCCATCTAGGTATGTCAACCACTTAATTATACCGCAGGGTTAATTAAATGCCTATGAATCCGTTCAGAGATATTCTTATCTTCATTAAAACAAAAGAAGACTGCCGATTGGATCAGCAGCCTCGATAACCCGTGTATTATGAACCTGATCGTACAAACCGGAACCAGCCAAAATCAAACTGGCTTCCCGGCAGGAAGATGAACGTCACCTTCTGTTTGCCAGTCACATGCTCCAGATCGAATACTCGCTCTTCGTATCCATCAGACTGCGTAAATTCAACAAGCTGATTGCTTTCCCCTTCCGAATGGGCAAACCGGATATGAATCGTGTTCTTATCTATGGCTGAACGGCCGTATACCGCCAGTTTCGATGTACCTGCTTCTGAAAAATCCATAGAGTCAAACTCAAGGGAAACATTATTTCCTATACCTTCAACAACCTTGTCATCCATAATCTTAAAAGTATCTCCATAGATCCGATCGCTATCTGCGGCAAAATTCTGCTCGAACGCTCGATTCCCCGCTTGAAAATAAAACCCTTTGATATGCACCTTCTGACGAAGGACAAAGCATATTGACGTGATGCCGCGCAGCTTCTTGGACAACCGGTAGGTTTCTTCCTGATACACGTTCCACTTGGACTCTTTCTGATACATACAATCGGCCAGCAAAGAGCTGCCCTCCTCACCGGGCATGCCTTCCCAGATTTGCAGCGAGTACGCTTCGCTTGATAGTGCAAATATCGGAATGGTTATCGTATCGGAACCATGGGGACCAAAATCGATGTCCCGAAACCCGACTTGCGTCTCGCCGTCTCTGCTCGTAGCTACGCCTCTTTCGTTCCCGTTTCCAACCTCACCTTGACTGTAGTCATACAGTCCTGCAGAAATGAAGGAGTATGGGTCTTTGTACGCTGCACCCAAACCGTCGACTTGAAATTCAAGCTGAGAAATAAGCTTGGTTTTATCCGTCCCGTTCCGACTCGTACACCTCAAACGAAACTCACCGTCGCCAAGAGCAGTCACGATGGCTTTATGCCCATCGGCTTCCACACTGGCGATGTTGGATTCGATGCCGGCATCATTCACGACAGCCCATTCGACCTCTTGATATGAGGTTTTTGGCGGATGTAAAATGGCATGCACCACCATTTGCCGATTGGACGGATGAAAGGTTTGACCTCCTTCGCTGATCAGTTCCATCTTGCGAAGCGGAAGCTCCAGCATACTCCCCGTCAGGCACGGCCCCTCTTCGTTATTCATGCTTGCCGATATGCCCTTCCTCACTTCATCCCGTGCAGGGACGGATGTCAAATGTAGAACTCGGCTCTCCATACCAATCGAAGACACTTCGATTCGGATTTGGCCTGGCTCCAATGTTGCTCCGATGATCGCCATCAGTTTACCGCTGAACAACCTTCTGCTCCGGCCTTTGTACGGATCATAATCCGTGCTGTCCCCATTATCGAGTCCAAGCAATCGCCCGGCACCCGTGACATGGACCTCCACCCGGTTATTCGCGTTCTCGACGGCATGGCCGTCCTTATCTTCCATCGCGATTTCAACAAAGATAAGGTCTGTTCCGTCGGCAGTTAATTCTTCTTTATCCGGGCGCAAAACAATTCGCTTGGCATCACCAAATGAGGATCGTATATCCGTAGCCACGATACGGCCTGCTTCGTCATAAGCGATCGCTTTCAATTCGCCTTTCACGTAAGGAATCTTCCACCAACCCACCAGCTCTCTTCCGTGTGCATGGTCAATATCATGCTTACCCATGGTTTCCCCATTAAGCTGCAGTTCGACGCTGGGCGCATTGGAACAAATGCGAACATCGATCCATTGACCATCGTTGAAATCCCAATATGGCAGCAGATGCACCATAGGTTTCACTTGGTAATCCGTCCAGGCCGCTTGATAGATATAATAAGAATCCTTCTTAAAGGTGGCCGTATCCACCTGTCCGAAATAAGAGTTTTTGGTATGATACGGCGTAGGCTCTCCAATATAATCGAATCCGGTCCATATAAACTGTCCCAGCGAGAAAGGCATATCCCGCTCAGCCAGTATGCAGGCCTCCGCCGATTTGGCCCCCCAACTTGTCGAGCTGTTTCCAAGGGAGGAACACTGCTCGTCATCATCGGCCAGAATGGATTTTTCAAACGGAAAATGATAAATGCCTCTGCTTTGTACAACCGACGCGGTCTCGCTGCCATAGATGATCCAATCCGGATGTTCCCGGTGATGCTTCTCGTAATATTTCTCGGCATAGTTATAACCTGCCACCTTTACGATGTCGGCACATTGTTGAGCGTTCTCCCAAGGCATATAATTGGACCCGATGGTAACGCTTGCATTTTGCTTGGGATCGTATCGTCGGACCTCTGCCATCAGCATTCTTGTTATATCCTGCCCCCTCTCATCCGCATGGGTATCATATATTTCATTACCGATACTCCACATCATGAGGGACGGATGGTTCCGGTCCCGCTTGACCCAGCTCTTCACATCGCGCCGAACCCAATCCGGGAAGAACCTTGCATAATCATAAGAGGTTTTCGGTCGTTCCCACATATCAAAGGCTTCCGATACGATCAGCAGTCCCATCTCATCCGCAAGATCCATCAATTCCTTTGCAGGCATATTGTGAGCGGTGCGGATCGCGTTAGCTCCCATGTCTTTCAAAATGGCCAATCTTCTGGCTAGGGCGGTTTTGTTGAAGGCTGCTCCCAAGGCTCCGAGATCATGATGCTCGCAAACGCCGTTCAATTTCAGTTTACTGCCGTTCAAGAGGAAGCCCTGATTGGGATCAAGCTGAATGTGGCGGAATCCCACGTTGTGCGATACCGATTCTACCATTTCATCGTGCGAGTCTGCCGGTCGATCTGTTCCAGTCACCTTCATTTCGGTAACCAACTGATACAAATGAGGCTCATCCGGGCTCCAGAGCAATGGACGCTCTACGGCTAAAGTTTGCGTATTCGTTATGCTGCCAGTGCGGATTGCGTTGACGCGATCTGACACCTCTGCGATCCTCTGACCATCCTTCATGATCACGTGGCTGATAAGCACATCATTTACGATGTTCACTTCCGTGTCGACTTCGACCAACCATCCGTTTTCCTGATATTTTGTCGATATGTAAATACCGTCCGTTGCGATATGGTTCGCTACCCTTGTCTTTAACCACACATTACGATAGATGCCCGCACCCGAATACCAACGGCTGTTCGGACTTTGATGCACCACCTTCACAACGATGACATTCTCCCCTTCTACCAGGACATCCGTTATTTCGTGTTCAAAGGAGGAATAGCCATACTTCCATTCACCCACGTAATGACCATTGACATAGACCGAAGAATCCATATACACGCCGTCAAAACACAGCAGAACCTGACCGCCTTCGTTATTCCACGACCATAGCTTCCGATACCAGCCTATGCTGTTTTCATATAAATTCTCCGTGTTATAAATAAGCCAATCATGGGGAATATCCACGGGTTTGAATTTTAGATTCGCCGAATCCGTAAGGTCAAGACTGCTTTTTGCAAATGTCCATCCATCATTAAATAATGTTTTTTTGTTCATGGGTGGTATCACCTTCTTCATTTATTTAATCATTCCATGTTGGCAGCATATTGAAGCCTGTCTATCCTACTATATCAGGATGCTTGATCATTTGATCCCGCTTTTACAAAAGTACTAAAGTTTTCAAAGGATATTCTTTAATTGCCATATTTCTTTTCTGCCCATACAAAAAAGGAGCCCTTTGGCGGCAGCATGCCTCAGAGCTCCTTTACTTGTTATGATGGATATATGAAAAAGAGATCAAGAAAACTTGATCTCCTCGAATAGCGCCGAGTGTTAGTGCAAGTACCCTGTCTCCACTTCGTCCAAGACTTTTCTTGCTTGTTCAATCCACATATCATCCACCGATGCGTCAGGGTCGATCGGAGCCTGGAATTGATCAAAGAGAGCTCCCATTAAACGAGGTACCGCATGCTTGTCGGTTCCCGTATTGTATATATGTCTGAACACGAATGGACGGCCAAGCTTTATCGTAGCATGACAACCGCCGCATTCGCCGTCCAAGCTGCCTTTGGTGACCAGAAAAGGGATCCGAAGCCACACCATCCGCTCCTGGTCCAACCGCCGGTCCAGATAGCCATGCTTGTAATCCCAATTGCCGGCTAACGTAAAATCATGTTTACATAGATAGGTATCAATATTCACAAAACGGTCTTCAATATTCTCCAATCTCGATTCCAAATTAATCATGTGCGCCCGCCTTATCTTTTTAGTCCTAGCATGGGCTTGAATTCCAAGCAATATACGGATCTCATTTTAAGATTTCAACATGACAAATCGTTTCCATATATGCGGAGTCTCGCGGTCCAAATCTGACGAGCCGCTCCTCTCCCTTAAATTACTAGTCGCTATGATGTAAGCTTTCAAATCTCCTCCATAACCCATAAATTTAATGAAGTTTTTTATTAAAATAGTGACACTAGGCCATATCGAAGTCAAAAACACAACTTTTTTCCTAAGCAGTTAGCCTTAATCTTGTTCAAATTCATATAATTTAGTTCATTTAGTTAAACATTTCCAAATATAGAGTAGTTCCTTTTAAACCGATCATTCGTTCGATGTAATCCTTGCTCCCTGTCCCGTGAGAACAAGGGCTCATCTTTTTTTGAGGTATCAATGCTATAATAACCCCGTTTACTAAATAGAGAATACGTGGAGTTCTCGCAGAGAAACGGAGGAAAAACATGAAAGTAAAAAGTTACCCGATGCTTGCCGGCCTCTTGGCTGTCATGCTTCTGGTGGGGCTTCATACCCCGGCTTATGGAGAAAATGCTACAAAAAAAGCAACTTGGATCTGGCAGACGAATCTGATTCAGGATGGCGGCGAAGAAGTGCTTCGTTTTTCCAGAGAAGAGGGAATTAATCTAATCTACTTACAGATTGATCGTCAACTGCCGTCCGAAATTTACGAGGCATTTATACAGCGTGCGCATGAGAATCAAATCGCGGTGCATGCTTTAGGAGGAGATCCAAGATGGGCCCTCACCGAACATCGGGAGGATATGCTCGGACTCGCTGATTGGGTGATCAACTATAACGGCAAGGTTTCGGCTGGTGCCAGATTTGACGGAATCCATCTTGATATAGAGCCGTACGTGCTTCCCCACTGGGAGGATGAGAAGGACAAGATCATCAGCACCTGGGAACAAAATCTTAAGGTATTCCTGAATCAAGTATCCGGGAACGACCTGGAGCTCGGAATCGACATCCCCTTCTGGTTTGATCCATACACCTTGGGTAGTGGAACCAGTCTGAATGAATGGCTGATCGGTACATTTGATCATGTTACCGTGATGGCCTACCGGAACGAGGTAGAATCCGAGCATGGGATTCTGGACCTGACGCGAGATGAGCTTGAGCTTGCCAACAGGCTTGGTAAGCAGATTCTTATTGGGGTTAATACGAAGGAAATGCCGGGTGAGTCTCACACCAGCTTTTATGGACATGGTAAGGAAAGAATGAACGAGAAATTGGAGCATCTGTCCAGTGCGCTCAGTTCATATGCATCCTTTGCCGGAATCGCTATCCACGATATTCGCAACTGGCAAAACATGTCTGATGATGAGAGCGTACCGCCAGACGATAAGGAACCTACTTCCCCATCACCGGTCCCCGATCCGGATCCTGAACCGGGAGAAGGCGGTCGCGTGCCCGATGCGGATCCGGTTACACGGGACCCTATCGTAAGAGGCACCTATATATGGGAAGCCCATGAGGTGATTCAAAACAGTCAGGAAATACTTGATTTTGCGAAAGAGAAAAACTTGAACTGGCTGTATGTAAGGCTGGACCTGGAGCAGCCTTACAGTTCGTACTCATCGTTTGTTAAACAAGCGGCTGCAGCCGGAATTGAGGTTCATGCCATGGGTGGCCATCCGATATGGGCACTTGAGGAGAACCGGCCCAGAATGCTGCGATTGGTCAATTACGTGAAGAACTACAACCGCGCAGTGGAAGGCAATGAGCGTTTTCATGGCATTCATCTGGACATTGAACCTTATGTGCTGCCTGCATGGAGGGAAAATTCGCAGCAGGTTATTTCCGAATGGACCGCGAATCTGGATGTCTTTGTTACGGAATTGAAAAAAGATTCCAACCTGGAAGCAAGCATGGATATGGCCGTGTGGCTGGACAAATATAAAGTTACCGGCCAAGATATGTCGCTCAGCAAGTGGATGATCAACCGCATGGACCATGTTTCTCTCATGGCCTTCCGGGATACAGCGGAAGGATCGAACGGGATTGTCGGGGTCGCTAAGGAAGAGATTGCATTTGCCGATGAGCTGGGCAAGCCGATCAAGATTTCTGTAGAGATCAAAGCCAGCCATGAAGGCAATCATATTTCCTTCTATGAAGAAGGAGCAGGTTACATGGAGGAAGAGCTTGCCAAGCTGCCTGATTTATTGAAGGATTCACCTTCCTTTACCGGTAGCGTGGTGCATGCTTATGCTTATTGGAAGAATGCTAAACCGTGAATACCGTAAGTTGAGGTGAGAATAACCCCGCTGCTCTATTTGAGCAGCGGGGTTATTCTATATGTTCCCGCAGACTCGTCCCCTTTTGTCCATTTCCAGAATCCTACCTTCATCCCCTTCAAGTTTAAAAGACTACCTGTCGCATGCACGACCCTACAATCGCGGAATATCGCGCGATCAAGGCAAATCCATTAGAGCAATGCCAGTCCTCGATACATATAAATAGAGTATATCTATCTACTAATTATGAATGGTAGGTATCTTTACAAAAAATGAATAAGTGACGGCGAGGAGTGATATTCGTGATCGTGCTCATTGTTATTTTGTTAGCAGGCTGGGGACTTTACTCTCTACTAACGCCTCCTAAACAGATTCCAATTGAATCTATTAAGGATGAGGCTGCAAGAGAGCAAGTTGCTTTTATTAGTGTCGTGATCCCCGACAATAAGGATACGTAACCATTGCAAACGATCAATGATAGAAGGGAGTGAGACACTCCATGCTCAGTCCAGCAGTGATCACACTAACCATTGCAGCCTTTATAATCGCCATGGTTCTAATCATATGGCGTCCGAATGGATTAAATGAAGCCATACCGGCTTCCGTTGGTGCTGCAATCGTTGTATTAAGTGGGAGCGTATCGTTGCCGGACCTCCTAACGATCGGGTCAACCTTAAGCAGCGCTGCCATTACGATTATAGCCACCATTGTCATGGCCATCATACTCGAGAGTTTCGGGTTTTTCAATTGGGCTGCCGAGGGCTTGGCGGCCAGAGCAAGAGGGTCGGGAATTCGGCTGTTCTGGTATGTCAATTTATTATGTTTTCTAATGACGCTATTCTTTAACAATGATGGAAGCATACTCATTACAACGCCGATCCTCCTTATTCTACTCAAGCGACTCGGACTCAAAAACCATGAAAAAATCCCTTATCTACTCTCAGGCGCACTCATAGCCACTGCATCAAGCGCACCTATAGGCGTCAGCAATATCGTAAATTTAATCGCTTTAGAAATTGTGGACATGGATCTTTACATGCACACCATGATGATGTTCGTTCCGGCGACCCTCGGGCTTTTGCTGCTCGTATTTCTGTTATTCCTTTGCTTTAAACATCAGCTGCCGCGTAGGCTTCATGTGAAGAAACATTTGGGCGAAGGTAAACATCCGCTAAGCAGTTCCCTGAAATCTCCAGCAGATGTTCACAAACGCAATTTGTTTATGCGTAATGTTCTCCTGTTTGTTTTTACTGTTCGAATTGCTTTATTCGTTGCTTCCTATCTAGGAATACCTATCGAAATTGTTGCCATCCTAGGCTCAACCATTCTATTGTCCTGGAGATGGGCCGTTCTGAAAATCCCCCCAAACGATTTATTGAAAAAAACACCCTGGCATATTCTTGTCTTTGCCTTCGCGATGTATGTGCTCATCTATGGACTTCATAACATCGGTTTAACGCAGCTTTTGATCCAATTCTTCGAACCTATCGTTGCAACAGATCTACTAAACGCCAGCTTGTTAATGGGTGGCCTTCTCTCTTTATTATCGATCCTCTTTAACAATCACCCTGCCCTGATGGTAGGCACCATCACGCTAACCAATATGAACCTTGATCCGCTAACTCTCAAGATTGCTTACCTCGCAAGTGTAATCGGCAGTGATATTGGAGCGCTGCTTCTCCCGATGGGTACTCTCGCTTCCCTTATATGGATTCATATTCTGAAACAGCACCATGTCAAAATCAAATGGAAGGATTATATCAAGGTCACGATATTGACCATCCCTCCTACCCTTATATTTACGCTGGTGATTCTGGCCTTTTGGGTTCAATGGCTATACTGATGCTGATGCGGCAACTCGAGGAGAGCATTGAAAATGATGTGGCGCGCCGTTCATCGTTCTTTAAGAACGATGAAGAATACGCACATCATTCATTGCTCTCTCTTTTACGTCCAATTCGTTCCGCTGACTATGTACATATCATGATTTCGAACGAATATCAGCATTCCATGTGTGTTCGTACAGACCTTTCCACCACTCTATGAATAATGTGTTACTAGAAAGGAGTTGGTAGAATATGAAGCAGCCTCCCATCGTTATCAGCATACTTGGGAGTTCCGGCGGAGTGGCTAAAGCAATCCTCTCGCTTTTGGAGAAAAGCCTTGGCGATATCCATGACCCCATTCATATCTTTATGAAGCACAGCAAGATTCATCTGATCGACCTGAAGCAGGAAGAAGCGGCACATTATCGAACATTCATGCCGAATTTGCTCAAGCATGCGACACTGCACCAATTCGATTTGAACCATTTGGAACAGTTTCGCCAGCATTTGCGCTCGACCGGCACCACGCATGTAATCGATGTATCATGGGCGGATACGGTCGATATGCTTACATGCTGCCAAGAAACCGGCGTACACTATATAAATACCGCGCTTGAAAATCCGAAAGTGGATGAGAATGAGAGTCTTGCAGGATATACGCTCTTGGAAAGGTACCGAATTTTCCAGGAAGGCCGAAATCAACCCACACGATCTGCCGCCATCATCGGCACCGGTATGAATCCGGGTGTCGTCCAGTGGATGGCCATCAAGTTAATGAACGAAACACCTGGCGAGAAACCGCTGGCCTGTTATATCGTTGAACATGACACTTCACTATACAAAGACCCTTCCCTTGTTAAAGAGCGCACGATTTACTCCACTTGGTCGCCAGAATGTTTTCTCGATGAAGCCATTCTCAACTATCCAATGTTTATGAAGCATCGGTTTCCGTTCACCATGCATCTTCCGGTATACGAGCTTGAATTCAAGGTCACGTTGGGAAAGAAACAATTCTATGGATCATTAATGCCTCATGAGGAAGTATTGACCCTCGGCAAACTCTTCGATATGGAGACAGGTTTTATCTACCGCGTAAGCGACCATACCATTCATTTAATCCGTTCCCAGCTTGAAGATATTGACGAAATATGGGAATGGGATCAGCAGGTGCTTGATCCGGTGAATGGTGAAGTCGGAGGAGAAGATTTAGTGGGGGTTCTGCTTGTTTATCCAGACAAAGAGCGGTATATGTATAATGTTCTGAGCAGCGATGACATTTTCCCTCAATATCATATCAACGCCACCTATTTTCAGGTCGCCTGCGGCCTATATGGCGCATTATGCACACTCCTCAAAGATGAAATTGCAAATGGGGTTTATTTCGTGGATGAATTACTCCTTCAGACCGAAAGTCGATACGGTGACTATCTGTCCTATTATATGAAAGATTTTGTGAGCGGCGAGAATCCGAGCACGGATGGACAACTGCTCGATCGCATGAAACGATACCCTCCTCCCTCTTAAGGAGAGCTTCATTGATTAAATAATGACTTCATTAATATGAGTACCGACTCATATGGCATTTCTCAGAGCTTGTTAAATAGCAACCCCACCGCCAGATGAACTGTCAGTGGGAAGTCTGAAACTTTCTAAAAATTTAGCGTATCAGCTTTAGGGCAGATGGATCGATTTAATGTGATCCATATGCAGGTAAATGTCGTCTCCGCCGGCGAGAACCAATTGAATGATTTTATCATTGACGGATTTCAGCAATCCTTTTTTGTGGGGATGTTCGCCGAGATCGAATATGACGAGCTGCCCCTCAAGCTTTTTTAATTGCTGGTCCAAGGTGCGGGACAGTGCAACACCGGAAGGCTGTACTGGAAAATGTTCTTGGCTGAGACTGTAAGGGGTCATGTTGGGCGGATACGGTATCAGATATTTGACGTGGTTAACCGGAATATAAACCGCCTGATGCATCGGTGAGTGATACACAAAGAAATCGTTCATAATGCCCGTCACATAACCATGCAATGAATGTGAGCCTCCCAAGTATATTTCCGTAAAAACGCCCCTGGAATTCATCAACATTTTGCGATATGAAATATTGGTGAGATCAATCTTAGAATCAGGACCGCTATCCATTGCAGGGTTTTCCCATTCTTCATATAAACGTAAATGCTGTAAATGATGGATTGGAGTATATATATATTTTGAATTGGAATATAACACCAGAACGTCGCTTCCCATATCAATGAATTCTCCATGAAGCAGCGTCTTGCAGCCCGAAAGCTCCAACTCAACACGTTTGCCTATCATTGAACGTAATGGTTCCATCTCTTCCCTCCTTACAAAAAAACTTCGCTGCGTAACGGATGGCTTCCACATCATATAACTAGATCTTAAGCATTACGAATCACCATCACCTAACGCCTGCGCCTGCATATATTGTTGATATCGAACGACAACGTGCATGCTTATAACTGCAATAGTCGAACTGGATAAACATTCCCCTGAAGGAAGCATTGGATGCCTTCGGCAGCCAATGCTCATTCAGAGGCAAGACATGAATAATGCACGCACAATGATATCGGTAAGGGGCTGAATCGGGGGAATATTCATGCAACTCACCTTATAAAAGAGGAGAACGCAATGATTCATGTGAGGTGTTTCGCTGCGGAGGACTAACATTGGTTACGTTTAAATTCCTATTGCTTCCTATATAAAATGAGTGAGCAGAAGATGGCTGGAATTGGATGTTATTACACCGTTTGTAATGGAACGATAAGTTACTCGCCGCCATTTCTCCGTTTTCCGCTGCGATTCCGGTTGCCGGAGCGGTTATTGGAACGGTTGCCGCTGCGATTGCGCTTGCCGGAACGGTTCCTGGATTGGTTGCCGCCTGTCCAATTCATCCAGTCTCCGCCAGTCTGGTTGCCTCTCGTTTGGTTACCTCTTGTTTGGTTACCTCTTGTTTGGTTACCGCCTGTACGGTTTCCTCCTGATTGGTTGCCCCCCGTACGGTTTCCTCCTTGGTTGCCTCCCGATTGGTTACTGCCTGAGCGGTTGCCTTGCGATTGAGATTGGTTGGATTGGTTGCCTTGAGAGTTGCTATTTTGATTCTGATTTTGATTTTGATTGCCGCCGGATTGGTTATTCCCTCCGCCACGAACAACCGTGATCGATTTAATATGGCTAACAGGGATGTGAACGACCTCTTGACCTTTTACGGTTAAGATCAGATAGTTCTGGTTCACGTCAACGATGATACCCTCCAGTTTTTCTGGTCCGCCGCGATTAATTTTAACAAGGCGATACCGAAGGGCTTGCATGACTCCTACGAAGTTGTATGCCGTGATCGGATTTACGATGCTTTCTCTCGCTCCACCGGATTTACCTGTATCCGTAATGCTCTTGACATGATCGTCTTTAACATAAACGAAACCGCCATCAGCAACTGCAACCAGGTAGTCTGACTGAGCATCGAGCAGAAGACCTTCGATTGAATCCGGTCCGCCGCGGTTGATCTTCACGTTTCTTCCTACCAAATTCCCGAAACCAAACCTGTTATAAGCCATGTTCATGCTCCTTTCGAGGATTCATATTTCGACAGATCATGAATGGTATATTTCAGGTGTCATCTTGACCGCATTGGATACCCCTCAATTGTCCATCAGGTCTATCGGTAATATATTCATATGTTTCCCGTAATAGAAAGGAACTGGTTTAATATAATCGAATCATATAAAATCAACGATAGTCTACCAGTTTGAAGGAGGTAGCTTCATGCCCTTGCCTGTGTATCGCGTAACTATCAAAGACAAGGATTATGAACAGTTAAAAAGCAATATTTGGTCAAATCATTTTGTGCCTGCACAGCTGGTTAGCGGTGGAAAAAGAATACCCATACGTATTCGCTATCGCGGAGGGCATACACGTGAATACCCGAAAAAATCCTATGAAATTAAAACCTCAAAATATACCTACCACTTCAATGCCGAATATGATGACCCTTCCATGATTCGAAACGCCCTCTCCTTTCAATTTTTCAATTCCATCCACGTGCCAAGCCCGTCGACCCGCCACTGCGTGCTGCATCTGAATCATGAGAATCTGGGGGTATACCTTAATATTGAGGCAGTCAAGACTCCCTTTTTTCGTAAGCGGGGAATTCCCGTGCGCAGCATTATTTATGCCGTTAACGACAATGCCGATTTTACGGATAAGCGTTCATCCGGTAAATCCTCCTTCTCGGGTTATAACCTGATCAAAGGTTCCGAACGCGATCGTGTGAAGCTATCCAACTTCGTACAGCAGATTCATCTAAAAGTAGGTGCCGAATTGCAGCAGTATCTCCGTAAGCACCTGGACATCGAAAATTATTTGCGGTGGTTATGCGGCGCAGTATTAACCGGGAATTATGATGGCTTTAATCAGAATTACACCTTGTTTGAGCATGGAAAAACTCGAACTTACCGCATGATCCCGTGGGACTACGAGGGAACCTGGGGAAGGAATTGCTATGGAAAATTAGTAGATTCCGATCTTGTGAAAATTCAAGGTTATAATAAGCTGACCGAGAAAATATTATCCTTCCGTCCGCACAGGCAGAGGTATAAAGCTCTCCTGTCAGGGTTTCTTGAGTCGGTATTCACCGTGAGGCGCCAACTGCCGATCGTATACAAAATGCACAATGCGATTGCGGACCATATCTATAAGGACCCTAATCATAAGTGGAGCGACAAGGTGTTTGACTCCGAACCGGATACGATACGTAAATATATTGATCAGCGAAGACAGGACATCATGAATCAATTGGGCAGTTTGGATTAAACGTCAAAAAAACAAGGCTGCCTTCATGATGATATTATCCCCTCCATGTAGACGATTGTGCGCATTCTTCGCACTGCCTACTAAAGGGTTAATATCATTTTTCGGCGGCCTTGCAGTGATCTTATCGTTCAGGATCCTGCTCCTTTCATGATTTTAGGCCACTATCCGTGGTATGCAGAATAGATGTGAAACACGCGATCGCCGACCCGAAGAAACCAGCTTCTTCCTGGCAGCTCAATCGACTGCTTGCCTTCAAAGTCTAGTGGATTACCTTCCTGCTCATACTCCGCTTTGGTGCGGTAATTATATTCTACAGGAGTCACGGCCTCATCCAGCGTAACGTGGAAATCGTAGTTGAAATCACTGCCATACGAAGAGTACCAAGGGAAGCTCCAGCCCTTGCGGTCTTTGTATGCCTCGATCTTTGCCAGTGGTGCACGGGAGATGTATACAAAAGAGGTGTCACGGTCATGCATCAACTTCAGGTGGTCATCCGAAATCTCGGCAGCACCGGCTGAGCAGCCTGGGCAGCCCTGTTCCCAGTCCGGGTCAAACATGAAGTGCCCGACGATGAGTTGACTTCGACCGTCAAATAAGTCCAGCAGTCTTGCCTTGCCGTCCGGACCTTCGAAGACGTAATCCTTGTCCATCTCAACCATGGGCAGGTTTCTTCGTTCAACCAGCATCGCATCTGGTTCATGGGTAACTTCGTTCTCTTTCGCTAACAATGCCTTACGAGCCACGAGCCACTCGTCCCGTGACACGATTTTGGGAGATTCCTCTCCAGTCTCTTTGGCCATCAGTTCCTTACGATCGAATAGCCACGCATCCGGGGATAGGACTTTTGGAAGCTGCAAATGATTTTCTCCATTTTTCATAATGAAATTCTCCCTTCATGTATTTTCTTAAGTTTATCTCTAATAGCAGCTAAAAATTTCTTCTCAATTGCTCAAAAATCAAGAATTATAGCCTTGCCCTTTCAGCAAAACCTTCTTTTCGATATATAAAAATAAAGAAGCCTGATTTCAGGCTTCTTTTCGGATCGCGCGTTATGTGTTTGTTTCATAGATTCCATTCTGGTTTTACGAGGCCCGCTGTCTTTTTTTAAACAGATTCTCGCCCCGAAGCCACATATGATATAAATACTCAAAGCTTCCTGCAAGTACCGCGATTAACAGGACCTCCGAGAAATTAAGGTTCCAGTTCGCAACGCTGCCAATGATCCACAGCATAACAAATACTAAGCCGGCATCCGCGATCGTAGCCATCATATTGCTGGTGCGGGGCAGAATATATAAATCCCCCACCAAATAAGCAACGATACCAATTCCTAATGCCGTCGATATAGCCCCTGTGAACGAAGCATCGGTAAGCCCAACAAGCAGTGCCGTAATCAAAACTCCATGCACCAATAACTTAACAAGCAGTTTCATAAACTATACACTCCTTTTAACGGTAGTGTAACCTGCTTGCATCATTATTACTCTTAACCAAGATCCCTAACCGTCGGAAAACCATCATGGATATCGGACGCTCTAAGTACGCCCCAGTTTGATTTCCATAACCGTGCCTTGGTCAACCGTGCTATGCACCTGAATATGTCCTCCATGCGCGATCACAATGTCATGCGTAATGGCCATGCCAAGACCTGACCCCTTATGGAGTTCCCCCGTATGGGTCCCACGGTAATAGCGATCGAAGATCCTTCCGAGCTCCTCCTGCTTAATGCCTTTTCCATTGTCTTGCACACGAATCCCGATCTGCTCTTCCTTCTTCTCGACCTCGACCTTGATCGAAATATCCTCGCGGTTATGAACAATCGCATTATAGATCAGATTGCTTATTGCTCTGCGTATCAGAATATCGTCAACCTCGATTTTAATGACCTCATGACTGCTCTTAAAATCAATATCCCGGTTGGCGTACCTGGGGTCATTGAGGGTATCGATCACGACATTGCGTACCAGGCTTACGATGTTTACATTTTTCATATTTAACGTCAGCTCTTTATTCCTCAAGCGGGTGGACAGATTCAAGTCTTCGATCACGTCACTCAAATACTTAGACTTTCCTTCGATGATCCCGGCGTAATCCCGTATTTCGTCCATGGAGAACTGATATTCCGTGTCCTTTATCATCTCCGCATATCCTTGAATCGAAGCTAGAGGCGTTTTGATATCATGCGAGATATTGCCGATCCACTCTTCCTTCATCGCATCCAATTTCTTTCTTTCCATCTCGCTTGATTTCAGCTCTTGGGACAAAAGATTGATATTGGCGAAAACGTCCTTATATATCCCCTTAGGCTGATGATAGATGGTATAATCACGCCCAGCCAAACGCTTAATGCTGTCGATTAAGATAAACATGGGTTTGGTCAGCCGCTTGCTGAATATATAAGCGATACATAAGGCGATGAATCCGTCAACAATGATAATGGACACACTAAAAACCTTAAACGTCTGCGCGAAGTTCCGTGAATCGATGGTGAACACTTGCCGCTCCAGGTATGGGGTCGTAAATCCAACCAAGTAACTGTAACGATGTTCGAAACCTGTCTTTTCGCCAATAAAGACGGTGGAAAGGACTTCCTTCTCGACATACTTATATATCTGTACAATATCGATGGGGGCGTACTTGGTTTTGGCCTCTTCCGGAGCAAGATAACGGTAGATTTCCTCACCATCCTCATCCAGAATTTGAACCCACGCCTGATTCTTCTCCAGAATCTCCTTGCCCTTCTCGCTTATGGTAGCTCCCGTTTCCGATATTACGATATATTCCTGAAAGGATCGGGATATCGACTCTGCTGAGGTTTGCCTATTTAGGAGTGGGAGATCCTCATTTACCGCTTGTAGAATGAATAAGCCGATAATCACCACGATGTTCATAATAATAACGATGACGACGATAAGAACCACGGAGACCAGATACCTGCCGGTCAGCTTCCACTTCATCCCCTATTCATCCTCTACAACAAGCTTATACCCAAGGCCTTTTACCGTGAGCAGATAGCGGGGATTGGAAGGGTCCTCTTCTATTTTCTCCCGCAGCCTCCTGATGTGAACCATCACGGTATTATCAAAACCGAAGAATTCCTCACCCCATACCTGATCATATAAACTTTCCTTGCTAATGATCTGGCCCGGATGTTTAAGCAGCAGCGTAAGCAGCCCCAGCTCTTTCGGTTTTAGTGGAATGACTTTGCCGTTCTTCTTCAGCTCTACCTTCTCTTCATCTAATTCAAAGGGGCCTTTCTTCATCACGCGATTCGGTTTGTCCGCAAGCTCCGTAATATCCGGTCTCCGAAACCGGGCTTTGATCCGGTAAGCCACTTCCTTCGGACTAAATGGCTTGGTAATGTAGTCATCGCCGCCGATGGCGAAGCCCAGGATTTTATCAATTTCTTCTGTCTTCGCGGATAAGAAGAATATCGGAACATTCGAGACGCTGCGAATTTTCTTGCATACTTCGTATCCTTCTCCGTCCGGGAGCATGATATCCAGAATAACAAGATCAGGCTGCCATTTCTGGAATTCAACCCATGCTGCTTCCGCTGTTCCCGCAGTATACACCTGGTCGATGCCTTCCTTGATCAGCACGGTTTGAAGAAGCCTGACAATATCCGCCTCATCATCAACGACAAGTACCTTTTGATCAAACGCCAAATTCGTTCACCCCCTGCTATAACCAACATTTTTCCCACCTGCCAAGCTGCTATTCAACAGCGTTTGGAGAGTCGAGAAGGGAACTTCAAGCTTACTCCTCCGCAAAAAACTTCGACAGCGGATTCTCCACTTTTTTATCTAACACCACCTTGCCCTTCTTGTCCAACACATAATACTGATAATAAGCGCTCGTGAATCCGATGGATTCCTGCATGTTCGCCATGTAGGTCTCCAAGACCTCGTCTGTTACATGATCACCATTCCAAAAATAGTGAAGCATTAAGCGATTTTGATTGAATGGATGCTTGATCGCATATGCCCCGGAAGCACTCGGTTGATTCATGGTATCCTTCCAGGCAAAGCCCATTTTGTTCGCCCGCTCGATAATACCGGATTTCAGCGCCTGCACCACCCCGTTTGATTTACCGTTGCCGATCACGATCAGATTGCTTGTCCCCAGTTCCTTCTTCAATTTCTTTTTTAATACCTGGCGATCCCGAATAACATCATATTTCACTCCGCTGATATCCAGAAGCATCGTGAGCTGGTTCACCATGGCTTCTTGCTGCTTGCGTGTTTGAGTGCTTACTTGATCGCTCAGAACGATCGATAACGGCTCTCCTTGAAGGGCCTTCTCCATGATGCGGCTCATCGTTTCGTAGGGCAAGCCTGGAATTTGGGTTAAGGCTGATTGATACAGCAATTGAAACTGATCATGCAAATATGCGGTTTTTTCTTCGTCCGACAGTTGGTATTCAGGCTTAAGAACAAAACCCGGTTGATATAGAGCCGTGGCCATTTCGTTTCGCGCCTCTTTTCCGAGCACGTCTTCAATCGTTTGGAGAAGTCCCTCAATTGTGGCATTTTTATATACATAGCGTTTGAAATATTCCCTCATCAAGTGGTCAAACTTCTCCTCGCCAACGGACCGGTACAATTGGTATATCGCTTGGCGACCTTTTTCGTAATAAACCGGACTAGCCAAGTCCCCCACCTCGTCATTGGTCGATGCAATAGCAAGTTCCACCTTGGAATCGTCAAATTGAATGGATTTAAAACCATTCAGCTTATCCCCCAATTTCTCGGCAAAATACACCTTGGAAAAATCGGCAAAACCTTCGTCTAGGAACGATTCCTTCTCCGAATCGTTCCCGATCAGAGCGTGGAACCACTGATGCGCGATTTCATGAATGAATACCGTGTCCTGCGCGGGATCGGCTTTGCTGTGAACCTGTCCCATCTGGATGACCCGCGAATATTCGATAGCCACGCCTTCCACGTAAGACTCGACGATTCGGAATTCCGGATAAGGATAAGCGCCGTATTTATCACCAAAAAATTCGATCGCTTTAAATGCCTGATCGATATACCGATCCATGACCTGTTTCTTTCCGGGTTCGTTATCAAAATAAAAATATTCGATCGTCAAGCCGTCGCGGGTAGCGCTGTTTACTTTGAAATTGGGACTGGCAAAGAATACGAATTCCCTTGTATTGTTGGCAACAGTGGAAACAACCTTGCGGCCAGGTTCCACGTTATTCCGTGTCGTTATCGTGCCTGGCATCGCCACCTGATAAGCGTCGGGAACGTTGAACTCTACTTCATAATCTGCAGAAGTATAATAATCGCTTTCGAATGATGGACTGTAAGGGGTCGTATTCCATTGATGCTTCTCTTCATCATAGACCGACAAAACCGGAAACCAGTGAGCGCCATTTACAATATCTTGATAATACGACAACCGCTGCGAACCATACGGAATGTTCAGAGAGAAGTCCATATGTACCGTTATCGATGCGCCCGGTTGTATGGGCTCCTTCAATCGAATCGTCAAAGCCTGATCTTCATTATGGAAAACAAGTGATTGGCCGTTTGCGTTCACTTCCTGAATATCAATACCTCCAAGAAAATCTTCCGGCTTCTTATCCGGATGGTTCTTGCTGATTTCTTCGTTTGATCGTTTAAACATGGACGTCTGTGTCGATTTTGAACGGTTCGCATCCGCATAGGTGTGGAATACCAGCTGATTCAACGTATCCTGACTGATGTTTCGATAGGTAACCATGCTGCTTCCCTGTATGGTCATGTCCTTCTCGTTCAGTCTCGCCTGAATGTGATATTGAATCGGTGCATGCGCTTCGTCGCTCTCTGAAATTTGTGAAATTGCAGTAGGGGAAATAGCTTTTGCCGCTGCACTACCCGCGCTAATGAGCGGGCATGCAGTCAATGTCAATGCAAGTGAGCCGATGATAACCTTTTTCGATAGAATCGTCGTTCTTTCTTTTACATGAGTCACGTTATTCTCTCCTTCTGATATCGTCCTTATTTTCCTAACGTTTCGAGCTTTACTTTGGCTTGTTCCGGAAGCTTGTCTGCCTGTACCTCTTGATAGGAGCTGACACCCTTTTCTTTGACGTATAAACGCAGGTACGCTTCCTTGCGCAGTTCTTTGTTCGCCGTAAAGGTCAACGTCTTCGCCTTCCCTTCTTTATTGAATCCCTCCAAGGTGTACTCATAGTAGATGTACTTCTCCCCGTTATCTGCTTTGTCTTCCACTTTGGTTCCATCTTGAATTTGCACATAATATGAATCGGTCCCGAAGCGGTTAATGTTCACATTTTGAATAAATACAACAAAACCAATGAGGATGGCGACAAGAATGCCGCCGAAGATCGCCGTTTTTTTCATGACTCTACTCCTTTATGATAGGTTAATTTGTTTTGGTTACAATTTTATAGTAGGACCTAACGGTCACAATGTAATAGATCAAATAAACACAGGTATAGACGCCCATACAGATCACAACTGGAATCACAAGATTCATATGCAGAAGTTTGGACAAAGCTGAAAGCGCGACAGCGCAGTGGGCAATGCCGGCAACGAGCGGCAAAGCAAAGATGAACAGGACTTGCTGGGCTATGCTCTTTTTAACCTCACGCCGATTTACGCCGATTTTGTTTAAAATCTGATATCTTGCCTTGTCCGAATTGGCTTCGGTTAATTGCTTGAAATAGATGATGCTGCCGGTCGCCGTGAGAAACACAAGCCCCAGGAATCCTCCCATAAAAATCAACAGGCCTGACGATTCCATTCCTCTTGCATAATCCTGATAATAGCTGGCGAATGCCGCGCCTTCCGGCAAGACGCCTTCAATATCCTCCGTCAGCTGCTTCGCTTTGTCTTGATTCGATAGGCCATATGCCTCCAGCATGAAGGTGTTTGTCTGCTTCTCCAATTGCGTAAACAGCTCATCGCTTACCACCATAGTAGAATAGACCGTTCCCATATTCAGCACGCTGTATTTCTTCAATTCCTTAAAGGTAATTTGCTGCTCCTGCTTGTTTTGTTTGAGAGTGACTGTAGAACCCACATACGCCGGTGATATTCCTTCGAAATAGGCCGGGTCCATGGCAACTACCTCTTCTCTCCTTAAAGTAATGGTGTCTTTGCGGCCCTGCGCCTTCGCCAGCTCGTTGAAATCATGCTGGGATATAATGCTGAATGTTTGAATGTCATGCAAGAATGCCTCGCTAAGACCTCTAACATCAGCATCCACTTCCAAGACAGGGACGGACACATGATATAACAGCTCGTGATGCGGAGTAGAGTCTATCAACTCGTCGACTCGCTTCGTCATGCTGCTATCCCTATCGCGGGAGATCCACATCATGCTGTTCGGATTCGCTTGCTGTGCGCTGCTTGCATTGCTGTAATAGAAGCTGTACGCCGTCCCAACAGCAGTCAGTGTTGTGGCGCTAAGCACCGCAATGATCGTCAGCGTCCGCGCGTTTCCTTTGATGCGATATAGAAGCTGGGAGACGCCGATCATGTTCATCCCGTTCCAGAATCGGTTCTTGTTATTTCTGGATAATTTCAACAACGTAACGGTCAGGGTACTGAACAGCAGATACGTTCCAATAATCACCGTCATCAGGATAACGAGTGGCGTTAGCATGAATCCCATCGCCGCCCAGGCCTTGGATTGCAGCAGGTTCTGCAGAGCAAGCCAGTATCCGGTGCCTATGAATGCCAGAGACAATAAGGCGGTGATCCATGAAGCCTTCGGTTCCCTTTCTCCCTCCTGATCCGCATGAAACAACTCAATCAATTTGAAACGGTAGATCAATCGGTAACCTTGCAGTGACGTAATAAGCGTAATGATCATGAACACGATGGTGGTGTTGATGATGGCCGCAGGCGATATCGAAAAATTCGACACTGCGTCATAACCCATGACCTTCATTAATAGGGATACAAAGAAACGCGTCAGCACCGAGCCGAGAGCAATCCCTGCCAGTAGAGCTAGCACACCCATCAGAAAATTTTCATAAAATAACATCCGGCCGATTTGTTTCTTCCGAACACCGAGCAGCGAATATAATCCGACTTCTTTCTTGCGCTTGCGGGTAAAGAAGGAATTGGAGTACCAAATGAATATAGCCACGAATATGATCAGCACGACGGCCGCAGCGCTAAAGGCCGAACTGATTTTTGTCGACCCTTCCGTTGCGGACTGGATCGCAGTATCATATTTTAGTGAAACAAAAGTGAAATAAATGACGATACTAAAGATCATCGAAGCAAAGTACAAAAAGTAATTCGTGAAATTTTTGCGGATGTTTTTTCTGGCAATGCTAAACAGTGTCATCATGCTCACCCCCAAGTGCAGCCAGTACCTCCAGGATCTGATCAAAAAACACCTTGCGCAGTTGGTCTTCTCTATGAAGCTCCTGGTAGAGCTGTCCGTCTTTTATAAAAATGACGCGTTTGCAGTAGCTTGCGGCATAAGCATCGTGAGTGACCATCATGATCGTGGAGCGATGGAACTCATTCAGTTTCTTTAAACTTTGCAGCAAGCTTGTTGCCGACTTGGAATCCAGAGCCCCCGTCGGTTCATCCGCTAATATGAGGCTTGGATTGGCAACGATAGCGCGTGAGGCTGCGGTACGCTGCTTCTGACCACCTGAGATGTGATAAGGATATTTATCCAAGATATCGCGAATGCCGAACGTATCGGCGATCTCGTTAACCCGTTTCTCGATTTCTGCCGCAGGCACCCTGGACAACGCCAGGGGAAGCAAAATATTTTCTTTGACAGTGAGCGTGTCCAGCAGGTTGTAGTCCTGAAATATAAATCCGAGCTGGTTCCGGCGAAAATCGGACAGCTGCTCCTCGTCCATCGACACGATATGTTGTCCGGCAATCGTAATATCGCCTGCCGATGGTGTATCGATCGTCGAGAAAATATTCAGCAGCGTGGATTTGCCTGCCCCGGAAGGTCCCATAATGCCAACAAATTCGCCTTCCTGAATTTCAAGATTGATATCTTGCAATGCCGTATATTGATTCCCTTGAATGCCGAATGTTTTTTCTACATGTTTTGCTTGTAATATAGTTGTCATATTGCGTTCTCCTTCAAGTCGTCGTTAGTTGAGCACAGATGTAATTATAGAAGGCGAACCTTACACGATTTTTATACGAACCTTACATAAAGCTTAACAAACTAGTGGAAAACACTTACACGAACCTGCTTGCCCAGAACAAAACATAAAACCCGCAGCATGGACATGGCCATGGCGGGCTAAAGCGTCCTATTATAAAAGTCTTCATAATCCTTGTTCGAGATTCTGAATGGTGGAAGGGGCTTAAGAAATGATGTCACCCGAAATCGAAACCATTAGGCAGCAGCTCCCCGGCTGGCTGGAAGGCAGCTTGCCCTGTGTCGGCAGAGGCAAAGTCGCCTCCTACATCCCCGAGCTATCCAAAGCTCCCCATGCTGCTTTGGGCATCACCCTTTTGAACACCCAGGGCGAATCCGCTACCGCCGGGGACTGCGGGCTGCGCTTTACGATGCAGAGCATCTCCAAAGTGTTTACGCTAATATTGGCGCTGATGGATAATGGAGAGGATGCCGTCTTCAGTAAGGTTGGCATGGAGCCGACCGGAGACAACTTTAATTCCATGCTGAAGCTGGAGTTAGTAAGGCCCGGCATTCCCTTCAATCCGATGATTAACGCAGGCGCGATTACCGTTTCTTCCTTAATTCGCGGAGGCAGCCCGAACGAGAAATCCGACCGAATTCTTCAGTTCCTTAAAGAGCTCTCAGGCAACGCTGGTTTGGAGTATGACTTGGGGGTTTACCGCTCAGAATCGGAAACCGGGAATCTGAATCGTTCCATATCCTTCTTTTTGAAGGAAAACGGGGTTCTAAGCGGCGATGTTGAAGAGGTGTTAGAAGTATATTTTCGACACTGCTCGATCCATGTGGATTGTGCCGATCTAGCCAGAATGGCCTTGGTGCTAGCCTGCAACGGTTCGGATCCGCTAACCGGCAAAGCGCTCATACCTCGAAGATATGTTCAAATCGCCAAGACATTCATGACGACATGCGGCATGTACAACGCATCAGGAGAATTCGCCATTCATGTAGGATTACCCGCCAAGAGCGGCGTTTCAGGGGGCATTTTAACTTTTGTGCCGGGACGTTATGGAATCGGTGTGTTAGGCCCAGCACTGAATGACAAGGGCAACAGCTATGCCGGCGTACATTTGCTGCAAACCATATCCCGGGAAATGGACTGGAGTATCTTCTAATTACAATAATCCCCCTGGAGCAGTTACAGCCTCAGGGGGATTGAATCCGCCGTATATGTTCTGAATATAGCGCTTTGTTTGATAAGAGGGTAAGAAGGGAATGCTCCTAACCGTTTCGAATGGGGCCGGTTATCCTATTTTCTGAAGAACAGTCGCCCAATCCGGTCCGCAAATTCCTGCATATTCACACTGGATGGGTCAAGACGGTAATATCCGTTCTTCACGGCCTCCAATACCCAGAGCGGTAACTTCTTGCCCTCAAGCAGCGGATATACGTTGTCGTATGCCCACACGAGATGCTCCCATCGCTTGTCGTTTCCATCCTGAATATACTCTGATACATCGAGTACCTTGCCTCTGCCTTCCTGCAGCAGTACATTCTTCAAATGAATATCCCGCGGGTTTAAGCCCTTGCTCCGCACAAAGGAGCGTGCAGCCTCGACATCATCGATGACCTGCCTTGGAACGGATACACCATAGAGCAAACAATCGTACAACGTTAATCCGGATTCATGGCTGATCGCCACATAACGCTCACCTGCTCCATAAAATGCAGGAAAATAGGGGCTTCCCACCAATTCTTGATAGACCTTAATCTCCGCTTCCTTCTTAGGCAGCGCCTCCGCAGCATACAGTTTAAACGCATAGGCCGGCAATGGTTCGTATACGAATACCGCAGCATCCGTACCGATTCCGATGCAGCGCAGGTCATCCGATTCGCCTTCAATCGTTACAGGGTCGTTTTCACCGTTCTTGATAACTTCCATGCAAGCCAGTGCAGTTTCTGCCTGCTTCCAATGTTCGTGATTCATGGGCCACCTCTTTTGGTGTTACTGGACTTAAATCAGTATGATATTACCACACTCACGCCATAAGAAAAACGTCTATCGACGAACTTTCACAGATGACAGACCGCAATTAGATGAAGTTTTTCTTGCGAGATATGGATGATAAGCCTCGGATGTTTATACTTTCTTATCTCTTAAAAAAATATTTGCCGGCGATGGCTGATCCTAAACACAAAAAAACCGCGAAAGCTTCTCGCGGTTTCATTTGCTGCCTGATCGTTATTCCGGTTTCACGAAATATCCGATACCAGCGGCATACTCAATCATTTTTTCAAATAACGGCTTGTCCGGTAAAGCGCATTTCACGCCTGTGTGCTTGAGGAATTCCGATGTTTGCGGACAAGTATACCGGTAGATGGAATTCTTCGCACCGTCGCCTTCGAACTGTGCCATCGCCAGCTCAAGGCCTTCCTTATCCTTCGGCTGCTGCGGGTCCAATAACCATGCCTCGTATTCCTTCCAGTCCATCACCGAAATGTCATATCCATGGGCTTTAAAATGCCCCACCATGTCCTCATAAGGAATGGCAACCGGGTTACAGATATGGAACACTCGCCCGACCGTTTCTTGCTGAAGCAGAAGAGCGGTAATGGCTTCCCCGGCATAGTTAATCGGCGTAATATCCACTTCCCATCTCACGCCAGGTGCTTTCTTCAACAGCAGCATCGCTTTTAGCATGCGGTAAAAAGCGTTGTTGTCGATGTTTTTCTGGAAAATTCCATTCTCCGAGTTACAGGACAAATTCCCCACGCGATAAACCGCTGCCGGGATGCCTCTATCAGCACCGGCTTTAATGACCAGCTTCTCTGCCTCCAGTTTGCTGTTCGTGTAGACATTCTCGATGGACGACTCTTCATATCCCGTTCCGGCAACGATGGCATCCCATTGACCGCCCAGTGCCAAATCTTCAGGGATCCCTAGCGTAGATATAAAGTGGAAGCGGATATGCGGTCTTCTCTGAGCCAATGCTAACAGGCGGTCCGTACTCTCGACATTGACTCTCGCAAAATAGTCGGAATCGCCAAAATGCTTCACTTCAGCTCCGCAATGAATGATGGAATCGATGCGCGCTTCAATCATTGCACGGTCTTGGTCTCCGAGCCCGAGGAACTCCTGCTCCAAGTCACCCTGTATCGCAATCACCCTTTTATCCATTCGAGACTTGACATCTTCGCCAAAGTATCCGGTCATGATCTGCTCAAGGCGAGCATAAGGCTCCATCAGCTTCGATGGTCGAACCAGGCAGTACACGGTAGCAGTCGATTGTTTCAGTAGTTCATACAACAGATGTGATCCCAGATATCCTGTGGCGCCTGTCAGCAAAATATGCTGCTGGGTATAGGTGGGTTGTGCCGAACCATGATGGATAGGGAAAGAGATCGGATACTCAGCCAAATCCTGAATCGGAAGATCCCTATCCTCTGTTTGATCGGATGGTTTCGTTTGCTGCCCCAATTCCTCTACTCGCTCCGCTAATTTTGCAATCGTCGGATACACAAAGAAATCATTGATCTTCAACTGTGGATAAAGCGGCTTAAGGAGCACCAGAATCTCCAGAATTTTCAGAGAATAGCCGCCAATATCGAAGAAATCGTCATGGATGCCGATTTTGGTTTGGCCGAGTGCTTTTTCCCAGGCTGCAGCAATATCCCGCTGAATATCGTTAACCGGTGCCTCATAGTGGGAGTCATCCTCTTCCATCTCCATCGACAACTCGTATAATGCCAGCTTCTTACGATCAATCTTGCCGGTCGGGGATAGCGGCATTTCTTCGACGAAACACATGTATTTAGGAACCATGTAACTAGGCACCTTCTGACTTAAAAATTGCACCAAATCCTTAGCGGAAGCCGCCTGTCCATCATGGGTTGTATAGAATGCCGCTAACATCTTGGTTCCGTCCTCGTCCATTCTCGGAATGACCGCGATGTCCTTTACGCGTTCATGCTTCGCCAGATTATCTTCGATCTCCCCTATCTCGATCCGGAAGCCTCTAATCTTCACCTGTGAATCTTTACGTCCCCGGTATTCCACTTGTCCGTTCGGCAGCAGGCGAACCAAGTCTCCGGAACGGTAGTATTGTTTTCCAGATTCCGGTGTTATCGGATCCAGTATGAAGGCTTCTTTGGTTTTCTCAGGCTGATTCAGATACCCTTTGGCTACGCCAACCGAGCAGATTAGCAGCTCTCCGGTTACGCAAGTTGGACATAACTCATTATGTTCATTCACAATATACAATTCATAGTTGGCAAAAGGCGTCCCGATATACACGGTGGCCAGATCGTCAGGAACCGGATAATCCACGACATGCCCTGTTGCTACAACCGTCGTTTCCGTTGGGCCGTATAGATTCACGATTGGAATCTGCAGCTTCTTCTGGAACATACGAACGGTTTCTCCAGCCAGTGCTTCCCCACCGACCACGATCGTTTTGATATTACGGTATTTGTAAGTATCTTCCATAGGCAAATAGGCTGCCAATTGATTAAAAAACACCGTAGGCAAAATCGCGACACGCGTTGCATTGGTTTCTACCACGGCCTCCGTAAAGGCGTCTATGGAGAAACGCTGCTCATCGGAGAGAAGATGCAGCTGCGAACCGCAAGCCAGCGATCCGAATATATCGTAAACGGAAGCATCAAAGCTGAATGTGGAATACTGAAGAATGATATCCTGTTCACTCATCTGTAATTTCTCTTGATTGGCCAGTGCCAAATTCACGACGCCTTGATGGGCGATTAAGGCACCTTTCGGTTTGCCCGTAGAACCGGAGGTATAGATAATGTATGCCAAATCATCGCCTTCAACGCAGACGCCACAGGCTTCGGCCGAGTATGAAAGGAATTGTTCATCAAGACAGAAGTACGCTGGCTTCGGTTGAAAACCAGCCAGGAGTCCATCCAGCTTTGCCGTGAAATCCTGATGCGTAAGAATAATCGCTGACTCGGTATCCTCGATAATATAGGCATTTCGTTCATCTGGATGTGATGGATCCAGCGGGATATAGGCTCCGCCGGCCTTGAGCACACCGAGCATACTGATAATTGTATCCAGGCCCCTCTTCATAAATATCGAGACGAATTGGCCTTTACGCAGCCCCTTGTCTATAAGCATATGTGCAATTTGGTTTGACAACCGGTCAAGCTGTTCGTACGTTACTTGCTCATGACCCGACGATAGTGCAATTCGTTCCGGAAATTTCTTCACAATGGAAGCAAGCATCGACACAATGGTAGGATCCTCCGGGAGCCCCTTCTTTGTGTCATTGAGAATCGTGTACGCGTTCCGGTCCTCTTCTGTCAGCATAGGCAAACGGCTAACCGGCATGTCTCCATGCTCAAGAGCCGCGCATGCTAGCTGCTCAAAATGCCTGCTGAATTTTTCGATCGTTTCTTCTTTATATAAAGGCTGTGCATAGGATACGTAGAGTGTCCACTCATCCTTTCTTTCCTCCTGAACCATCCAGTTCAGCCAGCTGGAACTATAGGCATAACCGTTCCCATTATTGCCATAGACCGTTTGGAGAGTGAGCGGTTGACCAGTGAATCCTTCTATATCCTCAAGCGAAAAGCTGCTTCCTTCAATCTGCTCCATTTTGACGGAAACCTGCTCATAAATCTGTGCGAATGAATCGTCACCGCTTAAGTTAACTCTAAGCGGAAGGAGATTGCCCTTCTCATTGTTTACGCCGATCAGCAAATCGGTATCGTGAGTCATTCGGTACAGAAATACCACATAGCTTGTGAGCATCCACGCCTTCAAGTCATATGAATCGCGGAACCGCTTGATCTTACCGGTTTCGATACGAAGGTTAATCGCCATGCGATCAAGCTCTTGCTGCTGAAGATGCGCTGGACCATCGGTGTACAGATAGAATCCCGGTAAAGGTAGCTGCAGTTCATTCAACCAATATTCTTTGCCTTGTTCGATCATCAATGTTGTATTCAAAGGTTTCAGCTCCATCTTTTTTCTCTACTGTTTCTGTTCTCGAAAGCATTACGCACTACACTTGCAATTTGTTAACAAGGGCCTCCAACTCAGCGGAAACCTGGTTGATCTGTTCTGCAGACTCGAAGATTTTGGCGAAGGAAGCCTGCTGTTCCTGGGCACTGATCCGGATCTCACCCGACACGGACGAGTTTCTCTCCGCAAGCTCTGCCAGTTGTTTAATAGCCGCGGTAATCTGTTCGGTTTCGGCAACCATTTGCTGTGTAGCCGCAGACACCTCTTGAATTTGACTGGTCACCGTATCGGTTGCCACCAGCATGCCTTTAAACAGCTCACCGGTTTCTTTGACAACCTCAATCCCCTTGGCGACATTGTGTTCTCCTTCGCTGATCGCTTCTACCGCAGATGCCGTTTCATCCTGAATGTATCGAACCAATTCGATAATTTGGTCCGCCGATTTTCTTGATTCCTCTGAAAGTTTCTTAACTTCGCTGGCGACGACAGCAAAACCACGGCCCTCTTCGCCCGCTCTTGCCGCCTCGATACCGGCATTGAGTGACAACAGATTCGTCTGAGAGGAAATTTCGGTAATAACCTGCACGATTTGACCGATCTCATGTGAGCGATTCTGCAGCTTCTCGATGATATTCACCGAGTTTTTAACCGAATGATCGATCGAATTCATCTGCTCGATAACCTGCTCCACATTGTGATTACCACGTTCCGACTGCTCCTTCATCTGAATGGATATCTCGGAAAGATCCGATGTATTGCCGGCAATCGTGGATACGCCGGATGAGATTTCCTCAAGCGAAACCACGCTTTCGGTAATGGACGTGCTCTGTAAAGCAACTCGTTCCGACATTTCCTCCATGTTTTTAGTAATAGCAGAAGAGTTATTGTTATTGACTTCCACTGCCGAGAAGAGGAATTTAGACTGCTCTGCGGACTGCTCCGATACCGTTTTGATCGTTGTAACTAGTTCATTAATATGATTGACGGTTGCATTGAACTTGGCATTAACCTGCCCCAGCTCATCTTCGCCGGTTTTTAATTGGACGGTGAAGTCACCTTTGCTCAGCTTGTCAAGCGCCCCCATTAATGCTTGAATGGGTGCGAATGTCCGTCTAATCGTGAAGTATTGCAGTGCTAATACAATCAGCAAAGTAATCAGCAGCGCAAAAACCGTATTGGTGATCAATTCCTGTTTCCCGGAAGCGATTAAGCTTGCATCCACGTCGATCCCCATGTAAGCAAAAACTTCGCCGCTGGCATCCTGGAAAGGATGCAGCACGGTGATCCAGGTACCATAATTGTCTGTATAACCTTTGGTGTAGACGGTTTTTTTCGTTTTCAGCATTTCTCTCACGGCATCGGCATGGATCTTCGGTTGTTCGTATAAGTCCCCGAGATTCAAGTCTTCTTCGGCAAACATATCGAGCACTGCCGTTGGCATGGCAATAATCGAGGTCTTGTTGCCACCCTCGAGCTCCGGTCCAAAAATATAGCCTTGTGCAATGTTGGGATGACTTAGGGATAAGTCATCAAACGTTTTGGTTAGTTTCTTTTGGATATCCGCATTGCGGTCAGTCTCGCCTTTCACCGCTTGAGCATCTTCCAGCGATACGGACTTAACCAAGGTATCCATAATTTTCCCCGAATCGGATTGCAGCTGCTTCGTCAGTACGCTGTCCTGGATATAATAGCTTGAACCAATCACAATGGCACCCGTAATAATGATATACAGGCTCGTCCATAACATGTTTTTTGTAACAATACTCAGATTTTTAAAACGCGTTCCTCTTGATAACGTTTTTCGCTCACTCACTTGGTGTCTCTCCTTTGATATCTCTTATGTATCTTCCATTTAAAATAGGGATTTCTTTAGCGAACCTGTCGCATCACCTACTTTCCTGGAAACATTGAATATTTCCGGAATTTTTCATGAATACATTACATTTTTCAAAAATGTTCGTCTTGAATGAACCGCCTTCCCCCTCCATCATTCTTCTGACATAGGTTCATTCCACATAAAGTTCTTGTTATGTGAAATTTCAGTTCAATAGATCCATATTCACGTTATGATTCCATAAACCTTGCATCTTTTGTACTATTAATAAATCGGCATTCTCCCTTATATTTTTAATACTTTAGTAATATTTGAATGCAAAATAATCCTGGCTTTCGACAATTATTTGAATTTTCATTGAAATTTCATCAACTGGATCGCTGGATCCACATCACTCGGAAACGCAAAGAAAGGCGACATTCCGATTAGTCAGATGACTTTGGAATATCGCCTTATGGCTTCATTGCATGAAGAGGAAGCCTATTTAAAGAAATTCATTATATTGTTTAATTTCCGCTCTAACTCCCCGAACTGTACAAATCGATCTTCCCTCAGATACTCTTTGCCCTCAACGAATAGCAGAAGCGAGGGGGCGGTGAATATCAAATATCTTGAGGCGATCTCCCCTACCGCTTCGGCCTGAATATGTCCCAGTGAGATACTCGGGAACCGCGTTAACCGTTCTCGAAGTTTCGGTAATATCGCGTGGCATACACTGCAATCTGCCCTGGATACATATAAAAAACTGAAGGTGTGATCTTGAATAAATCGTTCGATCGCCTCGATCGATGTCAGTTGTTCCAGTTCTTTCATAATGATCACCTTGCTTTCAGGAGACATGCAGGTTAATTGTTCAGTCCAGAACCGCTGTGATGTGCGCAGACGTAACCGCCCAATGTGAAGCCGTCCAGTACTTCGATTGGTCCTTCACATAAATAATTTGCGGCGATTCATGCTTTACGTTCAAATCCTCGGCGATTTTATTGGAAATCGGACGGGATTCGATGACTTTTACCAATGTATAATCCACATTGCCGTTTGGCGCCTTTTTCAAATAAGATTCATACTCTGCCAAAGCATTGGAGCTAACCGGGCATGTCGTGCTATGCTTCAGAATGACTTGACCGCGTTCGGAAGATTTTTTTAGAATATGATCCCATTCTTCTAGTGTTGTGATTTCATTCCATTGCATATGATTTTCTCCCCTTAGATGTGATTTATCGCATTGCATTCATTATACAACCAATAGCTATTATACACATAGATTCCGCTATTTCATATTTATAGATTAACACTCTTCATCCGACACTCGAATTGTATTACGCCCGGAGTGTTTAGCTTCGTATAATGCACGATCCGCAAGTTTCAATAATCTCTTAAGCTCTGCATCCCACTTTACTTCTTCTGCATCCACTTCAATCGTGCTGTTATAGAAGCTTGCCCCTATCGATGCGATGCCAAAGCTGGCTGTAATGAACAGGGGTCCTTGCGGCGTAGCCATCGGTTGTGTTCTTAATTCTGCACGAATACGCTGTGCCGCGGCTTCTGCTTCTGTCGTCGTCCGACCCGGCATGGCAATGACGAACTCTTCGCCGCCATAACGCGCGAACAGATCCTCTGACCGCAGAGACTGTCGCGATAACTCGACAATGTGCAGTAAAGCCTGATCGCCCATATCGTGGCCGTAGACGTCATTAATTCGTTTAAAGTGATCGATATCGAACAGCAGGATGGCCATAGGTTCACGAGAGCGAACAGCCTGGCTTAAAAGTGTGCAACTGAGCTTCATGAAGTGCGCACGGTTATAGATGCGTGTCAAGCCATCATAGTAGGCTCCCTGCCGCAATTCCTCCTGAAGACGTGTCCTTTCGGTTACGTCAATGAGGACAATCAATCGTCCAACCTCCCGTCCCCCCTGATTGCGCACAACGGAAGACCTGATCTGATAGTTGAACGATTGGTCCCCTAATTGCCACCGGATTTCCTGGATGTCTGACTCTTCAGCATCCCGTCCTTCCCGTTGCTCCATCCCGAAGATGGGCTCGGTCGTATGAAGATGCCACAATTCAAGCAGCGGCCCTCCAATGGCGGAAGGGCTCAGTTCCGGCATCATGACTGTCGCAGCCGGATTAAAGTCAACCAAACGGTTGTCCAGATCCAATACGAGGACCCCCTCCCGCATGCTCGAAAAGAGATTATCCCTCGCAATCGGCGCCACATGAAACAAACCCTTGGATGTCAGCGCCCAGAGATAAAGGGCCGAAGTCAACGTCATGATGACGGGAATCGGGTCCATCCCATCTGGCGTAAGTCCGCCAAGATAAAGAAAATCGCCTATAAGGGGCAGAACAAGACCGATCAGCATCGTATTCAGTTGAAACCGGTAGGACGGCATCTTATGCCAGCTCCGCAGCAGTAGAATAACGCCTCCGATCATGCAAGCGAAGGTATAGGCGCCCTGAATGATGTACCATGGGCCGGCAACCACGTCTACTTTCAGACTGGAAATGCCTGAGTGGAGTCCGATGTCGCGATAGTATAAATGATGCATTTCGTTTGTCATGACGAGGAGCATGGTTACGACTGGAATAGCAAACATCCCAATCAGCAGAGGACGTCTCAGATATCGTTCCATACCAAGATAGGACAGAATGATCAGCAGATTAAGGGGGGGCAGAAATGGCATGCCCAAATATTCAAACTTGATCCAAAATTGAATCTCATGAAGCGAATTGCTGGACAATTCCAGTGCAGCGCCGAAAGTATAGATCGATGCCAGCATACTGAAGACGAAGAAGGGTTTGACCATAGCAAGTTTCGAACGCCCCGACAGCGCGTAAAGACCCATGATGATGTTCAATACGCCTGCCGTGACAATTAGCGTAATCATAGCGGAGTAAGGTGTTCCCATGTTGTAGGCTCCAAGTCTGCATGTGGTTAACCGGTCATCTCAACCGATCGAATCTTTAAACCGATGTTACCACAGTGCCCCTATCGGAACAATGTTCTATCTGTTGGAAGCTTCATCCTCCCAATAGGAAAACGGTTCGTTCCCGTATCAGTACCGTGCCTCGATTGCAGTCATGCGTGAATATCATGTCTTAGCCTGGACCGGCAGGTTTGTTATCCCCTACTCTTCCGAGCATTTAATGCCGAAATGAAAGCAAAAAGAACCGCGATGTTCGCAGTTCCCCTATTTGCGGATGTTAGTTGGTTTGGTTGGAGTTGGTTCAATCCCGTACTATTCTTCCATGTCTCCTTATGCATAACGTTTTACAGCGCCATTTGTTGATGGAATCTATTATATTATTTTGATTTCCGTGCCTTCACGATCAAGAAATGAGGATTTGTCATTAATCGCTCATACCATTTTGCCATCCAGGCCCCCGCCTCTGGCTTGTCCTTATGCTCTATGCTCGGCTGCGGCTCAACAATCTCTTCTATGCTGAAACAGGAGGAAGTCACGTTGATGATTTCTTGCATCGGCCTTCTATAAAAAACAACCTCGACGGGCCCGGATTCCGGTTTGTTCCAAACTTCCCTCAATAGCGCTCGGGCAAAGTAGTCCTGCCGTTCAACCAGTTTATAATCCATAAAGGGATGATGAACGGAGAAGATCAAGCTGCCTCCGGGTTTCAGCACCCGCTGGAATTCGCGAAAGGTTGGCATCCACTCCTCAATATAATGAAGCGTCAATGAACTTACGATGTAATCAAAAGCTTCATCTGCAAATGGCAGGGGCTCGGTCAGATTGCATTCAACGATGGTCGCTTCACTGCCCACTCGCCTTTTGCAGGCTTCAATCATCGACGGACTCAGATCGATCGCCGTCACCCGAGCCCCGCGTTTAATTAATTGCTCCGTGTACCACCCAGCGGCGCATCCGGCGTCAAGCACGGACATCTGCTCCATCTCTTGTGGCAGCATCCGGAGCATGGCCGGCCTCTCGTAAAAGGCATTGTGCCCGCTCTGCGAATCCACATGCCGTTCGTAGTCTCCAGCCAGCTTGTCGTATGCCTTCAAAACCTTCTCCTTCATGGCTTCATAACCTCCATATGTACCTGCTGAATTCCTACCCATTGCTGCGCCTTATAATCGCACTAACTCGTTTGATTACGATCAGCTTGAGTACAGGGAACAATACGTGCGCTCGAAATTCTTGGCCAGCAGATCTTCTTTTCGAATGAAAAATTGCAGTTCTCCCGCATCCCACCAGCAAAAACCGACATCGTCGTCCGAATCAACAGCCAGCAGAAGCACCGTATCCTGAATTTCCTGCTGCGCGCGTTCCGCGCTGCCGCCGCAATGCTTGGTAATCTGCTGCATGGCTGCATCCATAGAGTAATTGTACTCCGAACCGGTTAAGAGCATTAATGCAGCCTCAAACTCACAATCGCCGTGCTGGGTCGAAGGATAGCCAAAGATGGTCCCGAGGTCGCCGGAATTTAGACCCGTCAATTGAAAGCACAGGTCCTCATATGATTCAAAATCGTGCTCCTCATCCTCGATAACCTCATCATCCACATAAGCATAATTAGGAGGCTCAAGCGTGGCTCTGGCTTCCATACGATAGCCGGTAAACACCTCATCTAACGCGGTTTCCTCGGGCGCGCGGCGGCGAACCGCTGCCGAACTCTGACCCTCGGGAAGATAGAGCACACGGTGCTCAAGGTTATAGGCGGGTTCATCCACGCCAACGAAGAAATACAGCATTCCGCTTGTCGGGAGCGAGCTAGTGGCGTCCTGAGCTGCCACATCCTTCAACTGCAGCTGTGCCAGAAACGTCATTGGTGTTCCCTCCGAATTGAGCGGCCACTCCACCTCTTGGGGAAGATCCGGGTCACCGCCAAACCGAGAGTTGTTTGACTCGGCATAGTCCTCCAGCTTCTTTTTGGATAATCGTACGCCTTGCCGCGTATGCTCGATTAAATAGTCTGCGGCATGTTCGAATTGATGCTCCTTGATGATATTCTGCATTTTGCTCAAATTTTGTTCGGTTAGCTTCATCTTCCGGTTCCTCAACTTTCATGAATTTTATTCTGTCATGATTACGAAATTGCCCTAGTCTGAAGTCCCCTGTTATTCTTCCTTAAAGAGATCTTCAATGATCGACTTGTCATAGCCATTGGTGATCCTGTAACTCCAAGTATATTTCTTATGTATGCCTCTATTCGGAGAGATTCGGATGATATCCGGTTCCGTATAATGTATTTGAAAGGGCTTGTATTCGACATTAATCCAGATCCAGTACTCCGTCCCCCTTGGGTAATTGTCGGTCCTCCATAACTTCGCGTCGGAGAAGCTATTCATGATGCGCTCGATGGTTGCCGGATCGTTAATTTTTAGTCGCTCCTCATCGTACGAACTGCCCCTCTTCTCAATGGTTATATGATCTATCTTCTGTATGTCATGGATCTGATCGCCCATCAACTCCTTGTAGGTCGTTCTGGATTGAACCAATGAAAAGAGCGCTCCCGACAATATGATCAACGCCACGATTGCAAAAAAAATCCGCCATGACCTGTCACTCATCGCGATACCGCCTTGAAACCCTCTAGGTTACAGGTTATCTCATTCACTTATTTCATATCCCCCTCCACTTATGCATGTTAATGGCACGGCACTCTCATCATATAAACCCCATTAGCCAAGGTTTGGTTGCGGGATAATTTAACATCTATTGGTTTGATCTGTCAATCCTCTCTTTGAAAGAATACCGAATCTCTAACTTGACATGATTGTCCTCTGGAATCCATGAAAAAGCGGCAGACCGAACGCCTATCGTTCAATCTGCCGCATCGCGGAGAATCGCTATGGGTGGTGGAAGATACCTCAGCCCTTTTACTTGAGTTCGATTATAAATGGCTGTTGATCCGAGGGTTCGATCGCAACAGGCCCCTGCTGTTTGGAATAATTTTTGCGGCCATTCACGAGCAGCCGGCGATGGTCCGGACTCCAATACATCTTAGAAGGGATAACCCCATGATAGATGGGTTCTGCGCTCAGTATATTCTTTCCTTGAAGCTTACCTGCATAAATGGTATCTTCCCCATTCTGGGAATAGGCGACATACTTGCGATCCAGCGAGAACTCGAAGCTATCCACGTTCTCCAACAGAATGGACAGCTCGTGATTTCTGCGGTCATACACATAGAGGGTTCCCTCCGTTCCTAAGAATACAAATTGGTCATTGTTTAACCATGCGGCCTGGTCTGTGCCGATTTCATGCTCATACTGAACATCAATCCCGTTTTCGTTGACGGCTCCCAAAGCTATTCGACGACGGTGACCGTATTCATCCAGAATGATTAGCGCCATCTTCCCGTCATCGGAGACCATTACCTTCATGGGGAGACTTTCCGTTTCAAGACCTTTTAGCCTATAAACTCGTGCCGCTTCCGTTTCCGTGTCATAAATCCCGATGCTCGACTGCCTTTTGTCTGATTCCATGACAATATAACTTACGAATCGGCTGTTGTCGGACCAAGCCGGTTCCTCAAACCCTAGCTGCTGATTGGCATCTGTCGTCGCCACAAGGCTTTCCTCCTCCCCACTCGGATACGCAATCAATTGCAGTACAACGCCCTCATCCGTTTTGGCAATTCCCGAAACAAATTTTCCATTGGGCGACATTTGATAGGAAAGCTTATTCATTTGTACCTCAAACAAATGGTCAGCGCGATCGTATGGGGGTGAAAAACGCTCCAAGATCAATTTCGCCTCGTCTGCTGCCCCGGTTTCATATAAAAGACCGATCACCGACTCCGATGATGACCAGCCGAGCAATACACCTTCACCCCTGGATTCTGGCATTCGATAAATCGTCTTCACTTGGAATGGCCGGCTTCCCTCAACCACGGCTTGATCCGTTTCCGTGCCGGGGATGATGACGGTCTCTGATTGCAGTCCGCTTGCACAGCCGGTCAGTAAAATCAAGGCAAGAGCATAGCATAAATTAAACCGTTTATATCGATATCTCATTGGACAGCCCCCGCCTTTACATAAGGAATCTCCACATAGACGACAGTATGATACTTCTCGCTGACGATACGGATGGTTCCGTCGTGATCATCGACGATGGACTTAACGATACTGAGTCCCAAACCGACGCTGCCCTCTTCCTTCTGCTTCAGGCTCACCGAGTAGAATGGCTGAAAGACGTTTGCAAGCTGGTCCGCCGGGATGGGTTCTCCGGGATTATCGAAGGTATAACGGACGCTGCCGTCTGCACGCTCAGCCTTGACGGTAATTTCCGATTGGGCGGCACTATATTTGATGGCATTATCCAGAAGATTGATAAAGAGCTGGCGCAGCCGGTTAGGCTGGCCAAGCACGAAGGCTCCCTCTTCCGCCTCGCAAACGATGCTCTTTTTATACCGCTTGGCCCGAAATGACATCGAGTCGCATACATCGCGCAGAATAGCCCCTGAATCTACAAGCTCCATATCCTTATCGCCAGCGTTATGCTGCGACACCTCCAGCAGTTTCAGCACCATGCTATGCAGCCGTCGGCTCTCTTCAACGATGTGATTCATACCTTTATCGAAGAACTCCCGATCGTTATCCCCTTTTTCCCGAATGATTTCGGCATAACCAAGTATGGACGTCAGCGGTGTTTTAAGTTCATGAGTCACATTGTCAAAAAAACGCTTCTCCTGCTCGTTAAGGTCCTTCAGACGATCCCGATCACGCTCGATCATGGAAATCTGGCTTCCGATCCGGTCAATCATGTCATTGAAGTTCAGGGCCAGTTCGCCAATCTCATCTCTGCGCCGGAACGGGATTCGAACATCGAGATTCCCGTTCTTCACTTCCGTGGATGCACGGGTGAGCTTTACTAATGGAACGGTGATATGCCTGGATAGCATATACGAGAACAGGAACGCTGCCCCGAATATGGCAAGCGCGATGTAGAAAATAATGTCCATGATGCGCCCGCTTTGATCATAGAGCAGGGTAAAGTCTTTGGTAAATCTTAAGATGCCGACCTTGACACCATCGATGATAACCGGGTATGAGTATAGAACGGTCCCGCTGTTCCGGCCATAAGTGATGGTATAAGCTGTTTTACCCTCGATGGCTTGCCGCAGATCCTCGTCGGATGACCCGGAGAACTCTTGCTCATCCGATGAGAATAATAACTTGCCGTCTACGGTGTACGCACTAACATCGCTTGACGTAGCATGCTTCAAATCATTCACCATCTCTTCGGCCATCTGTCCGAAATAAAGCTTATTGTTCGTGAAGTGGTTGATAAGAAATGCTTGCCTTACATATACGTTGCTGTTGTTTTTGAGCCCCACCAGATCCGACGTTACGATCTTCTGATTGCTTGTCCGAATGATCTCCTTGACAGTTTGATTGAGTACGAGGAACGACAGACTGAAGATCACAAAAAAACCAACAATAAACTTGGCTCTGATGGTCCGGATCATCTCTTATTCCGCCTGCTTCTCGAATTTATAGCCGATGCCGAATACGGTTGTGATCAAATCGCCGGCATCCAGTTTTTTGCGGAGCCTTTGAATATGCGTATCCACGGTCCGGGTATCCCCCATGAAGTCATAACCCCAGACTAAATCCAGCAGTTCCGAGCGGGTATAGATCTTCCCCCGATGGCCGTACATGGTCATGAGCAGGTCGAATTCCTTCGGCGTAAGGTCAACCGGTCTTCCGTCTTTCTTGACCAGTCGCTCTTCCATTACGATTTCGATGCCCCTAAAGCGGATCACGGCTTCCGGCGTTCCTTCCCTATCCCCTTGGTTTGCCTGATCCAGTCGTCGGAGGATCGTGCGAATTCGGGCGACAACCTCCCGTAGATCGAAGGGCTTCGTAATATAGTCATCGGCACCAAATTCAAGCCCGAGGACTTTATCTGTAATGTCGGACTTTGCCGTGATCATGAATATGGGGATGTTATAGTCCGTTGTTACTCTTTTGCATATATCGAGTCCGCTCTGATCGGGCAGCATCCAATCCAGCAGGAGCAGATCGGGATGAAATGACTCAAGCTCCCTTAAGCCAGCTGCTCCGCTGGCCGCAATACGAGTTTCGAAACCCTCCATATGGAGACCATAGGCAAGCAAATCGGCAATCGGTCCCTCATCTTCGATAATGAGAATTTTAGTTTTTTTCATGAAGTCTCCATTCTTTTTCCATAACGCCTATTTGATGAATCGATTTTAGCATATACGGTTTGCAAATGATAAGTCTAATCCGTTACAGGCTTATTAAGACTGCGATTCGGGCAAATGCAGCAGATCCGGGACCGTGACGAACGAGTAGCCTTGATCTTTCAGATCCGGTATGAACAGTTGGAGTGCCTCCAGCGTGTTGGCAAGATGGTTCTTACCATTTGCGGTATGCTGAAGAATGATGCCTCCTGGCTTCAACTGCTCGTCAATGGTCCTGATGATCTCCTGCGCGGGCGCCCCCGACCAATCCATCGTATCCACGGACCAATTCACGATCGCTAAATCCATATTTTGTATAGCTTCCACTTTGTCCTCATCCAAAGCGCCATAAGGCGGCCTAAACAAGGATGGACGATAGCCGATAATGTCGTTCAGTTCATCCTGCGTATTCTTCACCTGATTTAGCGCTTCCTCCATCGATATTTCGGTAAAGTTTGGATGTGACCAGGAATGATTTCCTATCGCGTGCCCCTCCTCTGCAATCCGCCGCACAGTCTCAGGATGGGCCTCAGCCCGGTTTCCCAGAATAAAAAAGGTAGCTTTAATATCGTTTTCTTTCAGGATATCAAGAATTTTAGGCGTAACCATGGCATCCGGTCCATCATCGAATGTAAGTGCGACCTGTTTACCGTCCTGTGCTGATCCATTAAAATACACCTTTTTCTCCCCGCTTTGAGAAGTGCCCAATGATTTTTCTTCATCTGAACCATCCTTCGCTTGCTGCTCAAGGGAAAGTTCCTGCGCTCCCGCAAAATAGTCCTTGAGCCCATCAACAATGGCTTCTGCCGCCAGCTCTTGTCCTTCATTACTTAACAGGAATCGCTCATCCTCGGCATTGGTAAGATACCCGACTTCGATAAGCACTGCCGGCATTATCGGCGTTGAAAGCACTTTTAATTGCTCTTCCTTTATACCGCGATCACGAAGGTCGATCGCCCTCACCAAATGCTTCTGCAGGGTTTCGGCCAAAGGAATGCTATCCGCGTGCCGGTATAGGGTTTCAGTACCCGATGTCATAGGATCGGTATAAGTGTTGCCATGAATGGACACCATGGCATCCGCATTCCAATCATTCGCGATCGCTGCCCGTTCATCCAATTCAATGAAACGGTCATCCGTTCGTGTCAATAGAGGCTCAAACATAGGATCCTCCTCAAGGAGGGCAGCAACCCGTCCGGCGAGGGACAGGTTGAACGCCTTCTCATATGCGCCGCTGACTCCTGTAGCTCCAGGATCCTTTCCCCCGTGGCCTGGATCGATGACGATCCGAAATATCTCTTGATGATGGGGCACGGCAGGAAGCGTCTTAAAGGAATCCGCAAGTTTGGCCGATGATGCCGGTACCAGCTCCATAGTAGATGCACCTGTGTTTACTACCATTTTGAAGCCGACAATAGACATGATGGCAATCAGTAGAATATAGAATAGGATGACAAATTTTTTGCGTTTCTTGTAATATTTCATGGCTCCTCCTTCTGGGTGATCGTGCTAGATACGATTCCATAAGAAGAATATAATCGCCGGATGTGACAACGATTTTACCAAGTTGTCAACAACTTGTGTCCGATACTGTACTATGGATACAAACAAGAGTATTTTCATAGATTCATGACGAGGCAAAACTACCGCGCAGAAAAAAAGCCGCACGTGTGCGGCTTTCTCGAAATCATACACTTTTAAATTTATAAACCCGTTGCGACGTGTCTCCTCCCTAATTCTCCAATGACAGATCGACGTCAATCGTACAGGCAGAAGGCGTGTGTCTACGTTACACGTTCAGCGAATAGGACGACCGAGCGATCTCCGTTGCTTGGACCATGTTACGGAGAGATGCGACCGTTTCTTCCTTACCGCGTGTTTTGAGACCGCAGTCCGGGTTGATCCAGAACAGCTTCGGTTCCAGGACCCGCAGTGCACGCTCGATCATACTTGTCATCTCTTCCACACGAGGTACCCGTGGACTATGGATATCATACACGCCAAGTCCAATCCCTAATCTGTAGGTATTGACTTCGAAGCTATGGATCAGTTCGCCATGACTGCGCGAAGTTTCAATCGAGATGACATCGGCATCCATCGCCTCAATCGAATCGATCATGTCATGGAACTCGCAATAACACATATGCGTATGAATTTGCGTGGTCGGCTGAACCGTGCATGTAGTCATACGGAAGGCTTTAACAGCCCATGCAAGATACTCCGCTTGGTCTTCCTCCTTCAGCGGCAGCCCTTCGCGGACCGCAGGCTCATCCACCTGAATCATTCCGATGCCCGCCTGCTCCAGCGCCTCAACTTCCCGTCTTAAGGCATAGGCCAGTTGATAAGCAATCTGTTCCCGCGAGATGTCTTCGCGGACGAACGACCAGTTCATGATCGTAATCGGGCCGGTAAGCATCCCTTTCACGGGCCGGTTAGTCTTCGATTGTGCATATTTCGTTTCCTTCACCGTCATCGGTTTCTCGAATGCCACATCCCCGAAGATCACGGGCGGTTTCACGCAGCGTGAGCCGTAAGACTGAACCCATCCAAACTGAGTGAAGGCAAAGCCCCCAAGCTTCTCTCCGAAAAATTCAACCATGTCCGTTCTCTCGAACTCGCCGTGCACAAGCACATCCAGGCCGATCTCTTCCTGCAGCTTGATCCAAACATCGATTTGCTCCTGAATGAATCGCTCATACTGCTCATGATTCCATTCTCCCTTACGCCACGCCTGGCGTGCCTTGCGCACCTCGGCTGACTGAGGGAAGCTGCCGATCGTCGTGGTCGGAAGAATCGGCAGCTTCCACTTATTCTGTTGAGCGACATGACGCTCTGTGAACGGCAGACTGCGAGCCGGATTCTGAGCACTAATCTCGGCAACTGTCTGCTGAATGTCATGTCGATTGCGCTCTTCGGATTGTTTAAGTGCCTGAAGCGCAGCCTCGCATTCCTCCAGTTCCTTGGAGATTCGGGCTGTGCCTGTAGAGATTGCTTTTGTCAAAAGTACCAGTTCATTCAGCTTCTCGTCGGCAAAGGCGAGCGCCCCTTTTAGTTCAGGCTGCAGTTTCGTTTCATTGTTCACCGTCACTGGAACATGCAGCAAGCTGCACGAGGATTGAACGATCAACCGTTCAGCGGCTACGTATGTCGTCAGCTCTTCCAATTGCGACAGCTTCTCGCGAAGCGACGCCTTCCAGATGCCCCGTCCGTCGATCATACCGGCGCCCAACACTTTATTCGCAGGAAACCCTGACTGTTTAATGGCTTGCACATTGCCTTGGTAACCATGCACCAGGTCAAGTCCGATGCCGCTAACCGGAAGCTGAATGATATCCTGATAGTTTTCTACGGATTCAAAATAGGTTTGCAGCATGATGTTTAGGCCAGGCGCCGAAGTCGCAAACGTTTCATAGATGGTTGTTAAGCGCTTCAGATCGGCTTCGCTTAATTTCGTTACCAGGATCGGCTCGTCAATCTGTACCCATTGAACGCCTTCTTGAGTGAGCTCCTGAAGGATCTGAACGTACAGCGGCAGTAATTTATCAAGCCAGGCATCCGTTTCCGAGGCTTGGTAGCCTTTGGACAACTTCAGGAAAGTGAGCGGACCGACAATAACCGGCTTGCCTTCTATCCCGAGTTTCTCCTTGGCCTCTCGATAAGCTGCCAGCGGTCTGTTCTCCGTCAAAACTGGAGCCGCCCCATCCAATTCTGGTACGATATAGTGGTAATTGGTGTTAAACCACTTGGTCATTTCACTTGCTGTAGCGTCCTTCGTTCCGCGAGCTATACCATAATATACTGACAATGGCACAACACCGCCCTCGTAAGCGAAGCGCTTCGGTACGATACCGAACATCGTCGCGGTGTCCAGAACATGATCGTAATAACTAAAATCATTGACGGCGATCAAATCAATTCCGCTCTCCTGCTGCTTGCGTAAATGATTCAACCGAATCTCCTGCAGCTGCTTGTGAAACTCCGATTCTTCGAGCTTGCCCGCCCAGAATGCTTCCAGGGCTTTTTTCCATTCCCGATCAGCGCCAATACGCGGATATCCCAGTACACTGCTCTTTGCCATCTATGTAACACTCCTATACAAATTGTTACAAGAAAGATATCACGTATTGATCGGTATAGTGTAACTCATATAAGCTATATCTAGTTATAGCCTACGGCTATAGCTAGACAGGAGTATATGTAAGCTTGTTTCACGCCAATAAAAAAAACGTGATATGGACACGTTTTTTTTCATAAAAGTGTTTCTATGGCTATTAAAGGCGATTTAAGTCAATCACATGCGATTAAATCACGAATGTTGGAGTCCGTTCGCAAAAATTAGTCCTATTCTCTGATCCAAGCATCCAATAAACGGAAAGTTTCTATAGCCGAGTTAATAACCACGTCCGAATCCTCCGTGGCATTGGAAAGCAGTACTTCCCGGAATTCGGTCCATCTTAACTTGGTCTCTTGACCATATGCATAAAAATAACGGCTGCCCGACTCGGGGCCCAGTGGCAAGAACTTCATCAGCTGTTTCGTAATAACTTGGCCACCAAGTGTAGATCCCTCCAAAACGTACAAATACCCCAATATTTGCGCACGGGTTCTCAGCTCGGGCAATCGGCTGCACGGCGGCAAATGTGTAATCTCATCAGGAGTCATTCCCAGATGGATAAGATCATCTTCCAATAGCTTCGACTTCATCCGAATCCCCATATCCAATCCCATATGGTTCAGGGCTTCATCCTCCATAAGCTGCTCTTCGACTGGTTTAATGAATCCGTAAAACTTTGCTAAATAAGACCGATATTGATCAATGGTCAGGGTCTGATCGAATGCAGCTTTGGCGTATGGATTCTGTTCGATTCGTTCATGCTGCGCTGCCGTCTCTTCTCGTAACCGTTCTAAAATCCGTGTGCTCATGGATAACCCCCTCAATGTTTCGAGCTGTAATACCAGGACAAGCACATCTGTAGCAAACCGCGAGTTTTAGGTGCCGGTCAGTCGATGAACCCTGCGATTAATATATCATAACGAGAATAATATGAATACTTAGCAGGCTTAACGGCAGCCCTGGTGATCCTTTCTAGACCAGAAACTCAAACTCTACCTTGCAGTCTCTCGGATGCGAACACCATGGATCGGATACGGAGATAGTATTTGTTATGCATGTTGAAACACCCTATAATGGGTTTACTTAGGACCGCAAAGGAGCTTATCTATGAAGACGATTGGACTTATCGGGGGAATGAGCTGGGAATCCTCCATTGAATACTACAGAATCATAAATGAGCAGGTGAGATGCCGCTTCGGCGGCCTCCACTCGGCCAAATGCCTTATGTACAGCGTGAATTTCGAAGAGATTGAACGCTATCAATCTGAGGGGAACTGGAAAAAAGCCGGTGAAACATTGGGCGAAGTTGCGCTTTCTTTAGAAAAGGGCGGCGCCGATTTTGTTGTGATATGTTCGAATACGATGCACATGGTACTAGAGGATATCGAAGAAAAAATAAATATCCCTGTGCTGCACATTGCCGATGCCACGGCAAATCAAATCCGTGAACAGGGAATTCGCACAGTAGGCTTGCTTGGAACCAAATATACGATGGAGCAGAATTTTTACAAGCAAAGATTAGAATCTAATCATATCAAAGTGCTTATTCCCAATGAACAAGATCGAGAGATCGTAAATAAAGTGATATATGAGGAGTTATGTCTCGGTAACATCCAATCGGATTCAAAAGCTTACTATAAAGAGGTTATTGAACGGCTGATTCAAGATGGAGCCGAAGGAATTATTCTAGGCTGTACGGAGATCGGATTATTAATTAAACCCGAGGATTCCATAGTTCCTCTGTTTGATACAACCTTCATACATGCCATTGAAGCTGTTCATACATCGTTGGAAGGCTGACTCTTCATGGGCTGACCTTCCCGATTTCGAGAAAGGGCGCCGATGCTTCTCGGCCCTCTCTCATCCAGCGAGTTCTTCATTCAAAATCGGATTTCTTTACAAGTTATCTATGCTGTTCAGCAACAAGATCAGCCCGGCAATGCACAGCACCCATGACAGAATCGATCCGGAGCTCTTCGCGATTCTCAGGCGCAGCTTCTCCAGCGGACGCTGCATCATGCGACCTAATACGAGGTGTAAACCGAGCAAAATGAATGGAGGCAGCACCATCACGATATTGTATGCAGCCAGGATGGGCATCCATTGAACTGTAGTTAACTGCGCCTTAGTCATGAGTCCGATGGCCGCAAAATACGGAAGGGCTGTTGCTACCTCCAGCAGGGAGGTCGTGAAACCAAGCCCGATCATGGCCCCGAAGCTGTTGGATCTTGGACGGCGCGGCTCGGACGATTTTTTTGTTGGGATAAAGAAGCTGGCAACAAACAGGACTCCGCCGATCACGGCCATGACCCAGCTGAGCGTTCGATTCTGAAAGATGCCGGTTACGGATTGCAGAACAGCATCCAAGCCCAGCATAAGCGCTGCTCCAACAAGGAAGTAGAAACCCGCCACTGTGAATAAATAAATGAATAAACGCGGGATTAACCGGTCCCGTTCGGTCATGAGCAAATACACCGTTACGCCAAGCGTGGCTGGACTCAGCATGTCCAAGAGTGATAAGGCTCCAATGGAGAGCAGCAGTTCCAGCGTCAAGTAGTCTCCCCCTCTTCAACTTGTTTTTTATCCTTTTGCAATACATAAATTTCAAAAGCCTGTTCCATGAATTGAAGAAGTTCATCCTCGATGGGATATAACCCCATCTGCTCCGACTGTGCCCGGGATTTACGGATTTCCCACAGCTTATCTACGAAGGGATCTTCATCTTCAAATACCTCCAGTCGTTTCTCATCCATCCGACGTACAATTCGTTGTACATCCGGTGAGTCGGGTCCGTCCTGCATCCGCCGTTTGAGCTGCCCCAACAGCGCAATCCACTCGAGAGAGTCGGGATCGGTGCTGTTCATATTGGGAAGCAGACTAAACAACTCTACTTCGCGCTTCTCAAACATTTGTTGCCTTAATGAATGCTTTAACGAGGGGTCTCTTCCGAAGAGGTGTATTAATTTCTGAATAACATCCCAGCTTGTCTCACCTTCCACCGCGATGCTATGAAGCACAGCCCGCAGCGCCGATTCCATCTGGTTCAGCTTTTTTTGTTCGTTCAACACGAAGTCCAACTGATTCATCAAACTGGTGGACCAGTTCCATTCCGGATTTGAAATCATATCCGATATTTCTTGCAAACTGAAGCCCAGCTTTTTTAGAAACTGTATTTGCTGCAGCTTCTTTAATTCATCATCACTGTATATACGATGTTTGCCCGGTGTTTTGGCGGCAGGAATCAGCAAGCCAATCTGGTCATAATAGCGCAGCGTTCTTACCGTAATCCCCGTCTGTTTGGATAATTCTTGAATGGGAATCGACTTCATCACCTGCTTTCTTAATCGTCTTTGATACTTTCAGTATATAAGATGACGTTACGTCACTTTCAAGCTTTTTAATTAAAAAATAGTACATTTATGATTCGATGCAGCCGGCACAAAAAAAGCCCGAGGGATCGGGCATGGTTCTAAAACAATCTGAAATTCACTTCGATTTGAGGATTTTCGTTCTGGTTAACCCGATCAGATAAAGACCCATGGGAATCACCAACAAGTGGAGAAGGGCGTAACTCGACCACACATTCTGAATGATATCAGCAACATAAACAGTGTTGATGTATGTATTCCAGGCCACGATGATAAACAGCACGGACAACGGATAGATCAGCGGATTTTGTTCCTTCAGTCGGAACACAGTCTTCATTCCTTGAAGAATGGAAAGATACAATAGAGAGATCTTGATAAAAAAAGTCAGGATCCAAAGCGTAATCAATATGCCTTCAACACGTTGAAAGAAGTTTCCTAGGTTAATCGTCTTCGCGAGTGCAAATGCCGGAAACGTGCTATTCTCCGTCTGTTCAATTCCCAGAATCAACACACTGAGCAGGACGATGATGCTCAGCACGAATCCGCCTGCAGCAGCTCCCCCCATCCATGCCCTCTCCCCTTTTTTCTCCCCCTTGACCAGAGGCAGGAACACCATCAGCACAATCAGTTCCTGAAACATGGAGGCATGATATCCGGCCTTGGCAACAGGCATCCAGCCTTCCTCAAGCATAGGTTTGATATGGTTCCAACCGATCTGGGGAGTGAGCGAGAGGACAAGAACCATAAACAGAAATACAATCCACGGAAACATTAATTCACCGACACGGGCCAAAAGAATGATGCCCATCCTGGCACACATGACGGCCGCTATCAAAAACAAGATTTGAATGGCTTCGATCGGCGTCTCCGGCATCATTTCGCTGCTCAGAAAAAAACCCAAGTTGCCGAGCAATGTGCCCGTAAGAATTAAAAAGTAAAATAGATAAATCAGCGAGAGGATCTTTCCCAGCAGCTTCCCGAGCACCTTCTCATGGATCTCGAAGATCGTTTGGCCTGGATAGACACGCGCGATGGCTATGTACAGCCCAACCATAAGGAGGTTGATGAAGATACTGAAGAGGGAGGCTATCCACGCATCTTCCCGTGCGGTATGTGCTAACCCGGAGGGGGTAACCAGGATCGAGGTTCCGATGGTCAAGCCGAAAGTCAGTATAAAAAATTGCCGTGCGGCGATATCCTTGTATTTGATCACGTGTTACCATACCCTTCTTCATTATGAGATTAACCTGTTCAGCGGCTGCATCAAGGCGCGGATCCAGTCCAGCGGCCTTAAATAAGGGACCTCCATCATATCCCCGAACAAGGCCAGCAAGGTTACTCCCCATACCGCATAGAACACGATCGTGTCCCTAAGGGAGCGCAGCTTCATAAGATGCCGGGTTTCCGTAATGAATACGATGGATAGGAACAATATGAATAACCAATGCCAATTCACGGCTCATCCACCTTTTGGTTTAAGGGTTGTATGATGGATCCGATCCGGCGGATCGCTACATCGGTATCCACGCGGATCCTCATCGTTTTAAAGGTTTCTCCCCAATGATTCCGGTATTTTTTCCAAATGTCCGGATATTTTCGGTGCAGGACCTCGCCGAATCCAAAAACATCGGATCCATAACGCTGCTGCACCAGCCCGATGTGCTTCCGAATGTTGGTGCTGTATTTATCCTCGATATCCTTCTCTAATTCGTCTATGACAGCTGGTTGACTGATATCAATCGGACATTGAACGGCATTCACGTCGGCCTCGACCTCCAGCTCGGCTGAAAATTCGGGAATCCCCTCCGCATTGAGCGTAACATCAAGCGTTGTGTCTGCCCGGTTCACCGCGAACCCGACAATGCCGCCATCCGGACATGAAATATATCCCGCTGTATTGTCGACTTTATTGAGGACATAATTGACGGCCTTGCTGGGCGGTTCCCCCAGCCATCCTACAAGCCGGTCCCCTTTAAACACGCCGAGGCCCGTATGTTGAAGAAGCGTTGAGGGATTGATTTCCTTCACATTCTCCATAGACTGTCCTTCGGCTAAACTGCCGTTTAATTGGACACCGGATAATACAGGATCTGAGCCGTTGCGTTTTAACTCCGTCACAAACTGCTGCAAGGTGACTTTCCCCGTCGCTGCCCATTTTTTTTCCGATATCAGAATGGAGGAATAGAGCGAGTTCGCCGGAACATACTCAAATGGCGTAACGACCTCCAGGATCTCCGCGGCCTTTCCGTTCTTGGCAACGAGCATGAAGAAATCCGTTCGAAGCTCATGATTTCGGGAGATATAATCGAGGACATCGCTGACCCCTGTCCGGGCCATCTCTTCGCCAAATACCAACACGCGAACGTGGGACAGATACAGTCTCCGAGGTGCCATGCTTAACATGCGCTGAAGGGCGTCGGGGATGGTTTTGCCGACTGACTTATAGGTGACGACCGGAAGACTCCCCATCGATCCGCCTTTTTTGGAGCCCGCCTCTGCGGAATTGAGCACTTGAGCAGAAATGGCATACCCATTCTCATGCGTATCAATTCCAAGTGCCATGACGACGGCAAGCTCATTCAATTCTTTTCTGCTCCAGCATCCAGGTGTTACGGCCAGGCTTAATATGAGCAGGACTGAAAGTATTTTTCTTTCCAACATACATAACCAGTCCCATCTATATGAAATAGAGAACTCAAGTCATAGCTAATTGACGGCTCATGTCTTGGATTTGGTTAAATATTTCTTCATGCTATGACGCGACATTCGCAGCAAAGCATCCTTTTGACTTCGCCAATGTAAAGGCGCAAAAGTAGACATATAAGGAACCCCCATGGACTGCAGGCTGCATAGATGAAGGCCAATCATAATCATGCCGATAATCATCCCGTACAATCCAAACGACGCTGCTATTCCCATTAGTCCAAATCGCAATATCCGCACCGAGATTCCAATATTGAAGGATGGCAGCGCAAAATTGGCAATCGCTGTCATGGACACAACGATAACCATCGCAGCCGATACGAGACCCGCTTCGACAGCGGCCTGCCCAATGACCAAAGTGCCAACGATGGAAACGGATTGGCCAATCGATTTAGGCAAGCGAATGCCGGCCTCACGCAGAATCTCGAACGTGATCTCCATGATCAGCGCTTCGATAAATGCGGGAAAGGGCACCCCTTCCCGCTGGCCGATTAAGCTGGTCAGCAAGTTGGTCGGCAGCATTTCCTGATGAAACGTGGTAATCGCAATATATAATGAGGGTGTAAGAAGCGCTATTCCGAAGCAAAAGTATCGAAGAAGTCGAACAAGGCTGGCAAAATCCCATCGCTGGTAATAGTCCTCACTCGATTGAAACAGTTGAACGAACAGCGCCGGAACCACCAGCACAAAGGGCGTTCCTTCCACAAAAATCGCAATTCGTCCTTCCAGCAAAGCGGATGCAATGACGTCAGGCCGCTCTGAATTATATACCGTCGGAAAAGGGCTGTACCGATGATCCTGAATCATCTCCTCGATATAATTGCTCTCAAGGACGCTGTCCAGCTTGATTCCATCCAATCTTCTGCGCAGCTCATCAAGGACATCGATATCATATAATCCATCCACGTACATCACCGCCACTAGCGTATTGGTGTGCTCGCCTACCGTTCTTTCTTCAATACGAAGCTTAGGGCTTTGAATTCTTCGCCGGACTAGAGCCGTATTCTCGCGGAGTGATTCGGTAAAGCCTTCCCTCGGCCCTCTTACTACGGATTGTGAGCTGGCTTCCTCAACTCCGCGCTGCTTCAGCGCTTCAGTACCAACGTACAGTGAGGTTGATGTTCCATCCATGAAAATGATTGTATTCCCGGACAACAATTTCCCTTCCACTTCTTGAAAGGTGTTGGCTTCTCCCACTTTCCCCATTGTGATCGTGAGTTCTTTGAGCATGTTCATGCGTACTTCCGGTGACTGGTTTGGAAATTCAATAAATAGAGGTAAATCTGCATGAATCGCTTCGATTAGCAAGCGGGGATCTCCCATCCCTTCAATATAGACCATCACAGTAGGGAAAGCGCCCAAGGTCAACTCCCGGTAGATGATATCTCCGCTCTGCCCGAATCGATTCTTCATATTTTCGATAAATTCCGCTATGGAAACCGGCAATTTTTCTGGTGAAACATGATTGCGCGTGGTTTTATTCGTCATGTAAACGACTCCTCGTTTTTCCCTCATGGCCAGCTTTGCCTTACAAGGAATTCAATGACCTTCATTTATCTTTTCCTTTACTGTTCCCGCAGCTGGATATTATATACTTTTTATACGGACTACTGATTTTCATTCGATATTCAGAATGAACTTTCAAATAACAAATAACGCCTACCGAAGACTCGGGGAGTCCGCAACAGGCGTTAATTTGATCAAAATTTTCTACCACTTTAAAGTTGTTAATTGTTAATGTGTCTGCCCTTTTGCCTGCAGATACGCTCGCTTGTATTCGGCCGCTTTTTGGGCAATCAAGCCGTAGTCCTGCCGCTTCAAAGCTTCGCTTGTCAGATCGGAGCCAATTCCGACGGCTATCGCCCCGGCCTTGATCCATTCGCCAAGGTTGTCGAGTGAGACACCACCGGTCGGCATGATATTCGCCTGCGGCAGCGGACCCTTGATCGCCTTGATCATGGATGGATCATACAGGTTGCCAGGGAACAGCTTGACAATGTCCGCCCCCAGTTCCAGTGCTTCCTGGATTTCCTTGATTGTCATTACCCCCGGCATGACCGGAATCCGATAGCGGTTGCACAACATCACGGTATCCCTGCTCAGGCACGGCCCAACAACAAACTGGGCACCGCTCAATATCGCAGCACGCGCGGTTTCCGGATCAAGCACTGTACCTACCCCAATGATGGCGTAGGAGGAAGGGTCTTGGGCGTTCCATGAATATTTACGCGACAGCGTTTCAATAGCCCGGAGCGCAAACGGTACGGTCATCGTCACCTCAATCACTTTGATGCCGCCGGCAATCGCCTGCTCGGCCATCTCCACAACCTGCTCCGGCGTATCGCCGCGCAGGACGGCGACCACGCCTTCTTCCGCAATTTTTTGAATCAGCTGCAGTTTCTTCATCTTAACTCCTCTTTTCTATTCGATAACTACACAGAATACAATTCAAACGTACACTCCGCCCCATTTATCGTTCTCGCTGAGCTGCCTGAAGCCATAACCTTCAGATGTAGCCGATCCTCGGTCATCCATCCTGTATACACAACCTCATGCCCGCCGTCTGTTTTGAATTCCGGTCTGTGTTCGGACATCCGCCGCGCAAACGCCGCTAGCTGTCCGATGCCCCTGTGCTCCGCTTCTTGAACGGACACCGCCTCTACGGTAAGACCGATTCCTGCTCCCTGACAAACAACCAAATGACAGCCGGACTGTTCCCTAATATCATAAATAGTCCCGTCACTCAAATGAACGGCAAAATAAACATCATCTACTTTGCCGTACAAAGCTTCTGCCTCATACAACCATTCCCCTTCCGGTAGAACGCCAACAACTTCTCCGCCCCCATCATCAGCTGATTCCGGCAGCGGATAAACCGCAAGCACCACATTTTTGTGGTACAGCACCTCCATCCACTCGCTTTGGTGACGGGGATCGCCTCCAGAAGGATCATATCCCTCTCCCGGGTGAAAAAAATACAGCTGATTGGCCTTGCCGCCGGTGCGGACAGGGAGGCTGAACATCCAGCGCAGCTGCTCATTGTCGAACTCACGAACCCGCTCCCACAATCCGCCCGCCGCAAAATATGCCGTCACATAAGCATAAGAGTGCAGCTGCCTCATCTCGCCGTCAACCGATTTCATCATAGCCTTGCGCACTTCCGTCGGTTCGCCTCGATTGAGGGCTAGGCGCCGTTTAGCTTCCGGCGCTTCGTGGAACAGAAAACCGGCATACTCCGTGCGCGGCATCTCCTCCGGGAGGCTGAAATCACCGAACTGCACATAGTCGTGAAGCACATTGGCATCCCTCGGCGCATCATGCGGCCATCCCCTGGAGCGGGCTCCTACCCAAGCCCCTTTCAAATAATAGGCCGTGCGCAGGCTCCACAGCTCATCCAACAGTTCATTAAGCTCCCGCTTCAATTCCGGCTCCTCCGCTAATTCCAGCGCACAGGTGAACGCCTGTGTCCAATGCCAGAACCACGGCAGGCACCCATACTCAGCCATACCTTCCCGGCGGAGCAGACTCAGAGTATCCCGAAGACTTTGTTTTCCGTCTTCCAGAAGTTCCGTATCGCGAAAGAGCTGGCCGAATATTAACTTGGCCGCTGTATATTTAGCCTCATGATGATTGCACACGGTGAGCGGCTTGCGAAAAAAACCTCCGTGGTAGATGTGTTCCAGCGCAGCCTCAAACTCCGCCGCCAAGCTCTCGCTCATCTCACTTTCAAACTTACGATGGAACAAAACCATCAAGCTCCCCATCAATTCTACCGGCAGCGCATGCGGACTCGCCTCTTCCGGCTTCGGCCCAAGGTTCAGCGGCCAGTGTCCGTACATTGGACTCTTCGCGTCCCTGTTCTGCAGCCGAAGCACACGACCCAGAACCTCCTCTGCCATCCCCTTGCCTTCCCGCCGGTTGAACCGCGGATCATTCTCAAAGTCTACCGAAGCAGCAAACAGATAGGAGGCATAATAGAAGTTATCACGCACATCCCTATGAAACCACAGTCCGCTGGATTGCAAAGGCTGTCTCCATGCTTGTTCCGCAACGTTCTGGACAATCCGGTTCATTCTATCTTTATAATCGTTCATGTGTTCTCCTTTCCCAATCCGATAGGTAAAGCTGCGTCCCAACATAATGTAAAATTAAAACGAACATAAAGAAACATCATTTGAACCTATATAAACATTAAATACCTAAATAAACAAAAAAGGAAGCTATATTTCAGAACCCATGCCATCATTTATCTTATTTGCAGCAAAAACCCAACCAGAGAGATTCTCTGACCGGGCTCGTTGAACTTGGTGAACCGTACGATATCGGTGTCTTTATGGACTATTTGTCTTCTCCGTCCTGTACGAAATTGAGCACAGCTTCGTCCACCGCCGCGGTCTGTCCGAGGTCCGGTTGATCCGACAGTTCTACTTCGCAAGATTCGGGACGGCCATGCAGTTCGAAAAGAACCAGTTCGTTGTTCCCTTTACGCAATAAAGGGCCGGGAATATACAATGCCTTTTGCGGCCCCGCCTTCCAGTACCGGCCGAGATTGAAGCCATTGATCCAGGCAACACCCTTAGTCCAGCCATCAAAGCGAAGAAACGTATCGCCGATGTCCTCCACCTCAAAGCAGCCGCGGTAAAATCCTGGCAGGCCCGCGTTTACTGACTCCGGCATGGACAGCTCTTCTTGCTCCGCCTGCCCTTCATCCATAACCGGTTTATAAGAGAGTGAGGCCAGCATTTCGGGCTCCAGCGGCAGGGGCCGGATCGTCCAATCATACAGGAACTGGTTATCGATTCTCACACCTTCCGTGATTCCCTTGGGATCACGGATAAGCGGCCCATAATTGATCCGGCCCATGTTCTCGACGAGAATATCCAGCCTTGCTCCGTTTGCGGGAACGGTAATATCGAGCGGCTCTGAATTCCAACGTTCAATCACGCCGAGCGGCCGACCGTCCAGAAATACCTGGGCGCGATCTCGGACCTCCTGGATATGCAGCTGCTGTCCTTGCCGCGGTCCCTGAAGAAAGGTGCTGTACAATATAAAGCCATAGGACTGTCCGAATTTTTCCATCGGCTGGATGCATACGCTTTTTATCGGTTCTGAGAGATGCTGTAGATTGGCTTCCGTAAATAGACCGGCCATTTCAGACAAAGCAACCTTTCCGTAGGCTGCCTTAGGAACGGTCTCCGGGAAGACACCACCTGGCGCAAAACCATGCTTGCTGAGGACCGACCGTACCGCCTCATATTTCTCTGTCTTATCCCCCCATTCCGTCAAAGGGGCATCATAATCATAACTTGTCGTTGTTGGCTCATATGCCTGGATGTGATTCGCTCCACTGTAAAAGCCGAAGTTGGTTCCACCATGGAACATATACATATTGATCGAGGAGCCCTTCTGGAGCATTTCATCCAGTACGCCGGCGACATCCGCCGCATCCCGCACATGATGGTCCTCCATCCAGTGATCAAACCAGCCGTTCCAGAATTCCATGACCATCAGCGGCTCTTCCGTTCGATATTCCCGGTATTTGCGGAAGGATTCTTCTACCCTGGAACCGAAATTCACAGTCGCATGCACATCGTCAAGTGACCCGCCTAGCAGCATTTCGTCGGTTGGTCCGTCGGAGGTAAAGAGAAGCACATCAACGCCCCGCCGGACCAGCCCTGCGCGCAAATACTCCAGATAGGCGTGATCGTTGCCATAACTACCGTATTCATTTTCGACCTGCACGGCCAGAATCGGCCCGCCGTTTGTGGACAGCAGAGGAACCAGTCTCGGGATCAGCTCATCGTAATAATGATCCACCTTGCTCAAATAGAGCGGGTCACTGCAACGAAGCTGGACTTCTCCATAACCTAGCAGCCAGCCCGGCAAACCTCCAAATTCCCACTCCGCACAGATAAACGGGCTTGGTCTGACAATAACGTGAAGGTCTAATTTCCCGGCTAATTCGATAAACGATACGACGTCGGCCATACCGCTAAAGTTAAATTTCCCTTCTTTGGGTTCGTGCACATTCCAGGCGATATATGTTTCAACGGTATTAAAGCCGCAGGCCTTTAATTTTAATAGCCTGTCCTCCCAATATTCAGGAACGACACGGAAATAGTGAATCGCCCCCGATATAATCCGGTACGGCTGCCCGTTCAACAAGTATTGTCCGTTCTCCCAAGTGAGCATTCCCATTACAGATCCCCTCCACCTCATGTTTAAAACCCCAAATTTATTGCCCGCAGCGATAAACCGCTATATTTTTGATTTTCGGACTTGCTGCATATTGCAGTACCCGTAAACGCACCTTGTCGGCAGATACTGGAGAGAACGCATCGATTTTTTTGTGACCGATCGCGCTGCCGCGTGTAAGCTCAAGCCACTCTCCATCGATGAGGGCTTCCAGCACATATTGACTTACCCGTTCTCCGTAAGCAATGTCCTCCATGACAACAACATGATCGATCACGCATGCTCCAGGAAGGGGGAACTCAACGACCTCACCCGATCCCGAGCTTTCAGCCAGGGCATGACCAAACCGACGCTCGATCTCTCTGCCAAATGCCAGCAGCCGCTTTACATCGGCTTCCGGGAGCAGCCCTCGATGGTCTGGAGCGACATTAAGCAGCAAGGTCGCCCCATGTCCGACCGATCGATAATAGATTTCCATTAACTGATCAACGGACAACAACAAGTGTTCTTCGTCTGGATGCCAGAACCAGCGGTCTTTGCGAATGGGAACATCACATTCCGCAGGTACCCAGCCGGGCGTCTCCGGCAGCCACTTCAGCGATTCTTCGCTGAACATGCTGCCCCGCGAAGAATCGGCCGTGTTCCAGCAAGGATACGGAGCTACACCATCCTCATTGCCGACCCAACGGATCGTCGGCGCGCCCATATTAAACACCATGGCGCTGGGCTGATACCTTTTAACGAGATCCATGATTCGGGGCCAGTCATATTCGCGGCCTTCCGACCCCGCACCGTCAAACCATATTTCTACCAGCGGACCATAGCCGGTTAAGAGCTCCTCCAATTGTTTGCAGTAAAAGTCATCATATTTCTGCGGGTCGGCATAACATGGCTCATGCCTGTCCCAAGGGGATACATAAATACCGAATCCGATCCCCTCTTCCCGGCAAGCATCTGCGCATTCTTTTACGACATCGCCCAGCCCATCCTTCCACGGGCTCGAGGCTACCGAGTAATCCGTTGTCGCCGTCGGCCACAGGCAAAAGCCGTCATGGTGCTTGGCCGTCAATATGAAATAACGGAATCCCGCTTCCTTCGCGGATCGGACCCACTGTTTGGCATCCAGGCGGTCCGGATTAAACAAAGCCGGAGCATCCCTCCCTTCCCCCCATTCCTGGTCACAGAACGTATTGATTCCAAAATGGCAGAACATCCCGAGCTCCATGTCTTGCCAGACTAACTGCTCTGGGGTCGGCAAAGCCGCAAGATCATCCGTATGCTGCTTCAAATCATCATTCATCTGTATTCACTCCCTCACATGAGTTTTGCTTCAGTATGAAACTTAGATCCAATAGATTAAATGACATGGTTCATTATCTTTTTAAAACAATCTGATAGGTCTCTCCCCCCTCAGCCGCAAACGTATATTGATAACCCAAGCCTGAGCTTAGGCATGTTATAGGTACAGGAACATGCGTGGAATCAAGTATTACAAGCTGCTGCCCGCTAAATAAAACACAATCCCGGAAATTCTCCGAATAAATCTCAGCCGCTTCAAGCTTGCCTTCTTTCCAGCAAATATTTACGGTATAACCGCCCCTAGCACGCAGTCCCTTCACCGAACCACTTGCCCATGAGGACGGCAGAGCAGGAAGCAAACGAACTTCGCCGCCATGGGATTGCAGCAACATCTCCTGGATCGCGGCCGCTCCGCCGAAATTGGCATCAATTTGAAAAGGGGGATGGTCACCGAACAAATTCGGATGTACGGCCTTGACCAGCAGCTCGCGAAGACTGTCATGTGCTTTCTCTCCCTCGCCAAGTCTGGACCAGAAATTCGTGATCCACGCTTGACTCCAACCGGTATGTCCTCCGCCATTCTTCAAGCGCCGTTCCAGCGTTGCCTTGGCAGCCTCTCCTAACGCGGGCATTTGATGGGGGATAATCTGTTCTCCCGGGTGCAGAGCGAATAAATGTGAGATATGGCGATGACCCGGCTCAAACTCTTCATAATCAACAGCCCATTCCATGACCTGTCCGTATCGGCCGATTTGAGGCTGAGGAAGTTTCGCCCGCGCACCACTCCATTGTCTACTCCACTCCTCATCCAGCTCCAGGATCTCCGCTGCTTCAATACAGGCGGTAAATAACGCATATAAAATTTGTGAATCCATCGAAGGACCAGAGCATAAGGAACCGATCTGTCCTTTCTCGTTAATATAGCTGTTCTCCGGTGAGAGCGAAGGCGAAGTAACCATATAGCCGTTCTCATCAAAAACAAGAAAATCAAGAAAGAACAAGGAAGCCTCCTTCAGAACTGGATAAGCCCGTTCACGCAGGAATGACTCTGACAGGCTATAGCGGTAATGCTCCCATAAATGAAGTGCCAGCCATGCCCCGCCCATCGGCCAGAAAATAGCGGGTGTCCATGCTCCAAACAAGCCGCTCTCTGCCCACAGATTTGAAGAAGTGTGCGCCGTAAAACCTCTCGCCCCATACAGAGATTTCGCGGTCTTCCGCCCGTTGATGACCAAACGATCGATAAAATCGAACAAAGGCTCGTGACATTCTGGCAAATTACCTGTCTCGGCAATCCAATAGTTCATCTGCAAATTAATGTTCAGATGATAATCACTCTCCCAGGGTGGCGTGAAACTTTCATTCCAGATTCCCTGCAAATTGGCAGGTAAACTCCCCGGTCTCGAGCTTGCCATCAGTAAATACCGGCCATATTGGTAGAACAACGCCTCAAGCCCAGGATCATTAACCCCTTGCCGATAAAGCTGTAGTCTCTCCGAAGTAGGTTTATCAACAAGTGCATCTTCTGCCTCTGAAGCGCTCTCGTCCGTTACCGGAGTTATCCATGTATCAGCCGCTTCGATTTCCAGACTTACTCGCTCAAATAAAGCGCAATGATCAGCAATATGCGCTTCCAGCAATGAGCCATATGGCAGCAATATAGCGGATTCCACTTGTCGCAGCGCCTCCCGGTAAGGCTCATCACAGCGGAACGATGTTTGAGCGGCGAGCAGCAAAGTAACGACATCCGCAGACTGGATATTGAGGTAATTGCCAACCGTTTGACATTTGCCGCCAATCGTATAAGCATGAAGTACTGCCGCGTAATTAACACCATCCGGCCCACATATGCCCTCCATCGCCAATGTACGTTCATTTTCTCGCTTTATGTTTCCATCGAAGGGTCGCCTGCTTAACCGGGCTGATACATGAATAGCTGCAGGTTCCGATGCGGAAATACGAACGACCAGCACTTGATGAACAGCGCTAGCAAAGACTTCTCGATCATAGAGAATGCCGTTGTCTTCCCAGCTTACGGAAGCAACGCCCGTCCTCAGATTCAGCTCCCGCCTGTAATGATTAACTTTTGACGTGCCGGATTTGAACTGAAGCAGCAGCTCCCCCAACGGTTGGTAAGGTCCAAAGTATTGCGGAGCATTCGTAAAATGTGTAAGCGCCAGCTGCTCCCCCTCTTGCAGCTCCCCACAGCGAAGAAGAGATCTGATATCATCCAGCTTTTCTAACGCCTCTGGATTGTCATGCTGTTTCGGTCCGCCATACCAGACGGAATCTTCATTCAAACCGATCCGCTCCGTGGAGACACCACCAAATACCATCGCTCCGAGTCTCCCGTTGCCGATGGGAAAAGCCTCCGTCCAGAGCTGTGCAGGCCGTCGTTCTACAAGCTTTCTATTATCGTTGATCATCGCTTTGCTCCTATTTTTGAATATCACAATAGAATAAGGGCTGCCTCAGATGTATGATCACTGAAGACAGCCCTTCCAATCCATAGCTAAGCATCAACCTTGCGGTTTTTGTCAAGGCCCGATTATTTAACTAAGCCTTTTTCGTTGATGATCTTCGTTGCTTCGTCAACCATCCATTTCTGCACTTCATCAATCGGCTCATTACTGAGCATGAATTTCGCAAAGCCGTCATCAATGATCTTGGTCAATTCCGAGGTAGCCGTCATCATGACTTTGGCTGCATCCAGATACTGGATATCATCGCTGAACAGCGTATATTTCAAGGAATCCATGTCGTACTTATCCTCTTTACCGGCAACCAGCTTCGTCAGTAATTCTTCGTTATTCGCCTTCTTGTAGCCAGAGAACTCAAGTCTGTTGTCTGAATCGGCTGTTGTCATGAATCTCATAAGCTTGAAAGAAGCTTCCTTGTTGGCGGAATTGGCGCCCATCGCCAGCATGCTGCCGCTCGTGAAGTATTTGCCTTCATACTCTTTAGGTTCCCAGCCAGCAGGAGGCACAGGTACAGGAGCAAAGGCTGTTTTGAAATCATGTGGATATTGCTCTGTGTTGCCTGGATCCGCTATCGTAAAGTTGCCTGTAAGAATCATAGCGGCTTCTTCATTGAAAAATTCAGTACGGTAGTTCAGCTTCGCGGCAAGCACGTCACTGTAAGGTTTGGCCGACTTGTCCGTCTCCTCCATATCTTTGCGGAGCTGGAAGAAATACTTGTAAGTCGGATCGGAGAGAATGGTCGTTCCGTCCTCGTATACGAACGGATCTTTCATCATGGTTTGCGCCGGAGCATTCATATAAAGCTCCCACGTGTGGAAGTAAGACCCATAACGCTTGTCAACGCCTTCGCCCTTGGTCAGCTTTTTGGAGTATTCGCGGTAATCATCCCACGTCCAGCCGAATTTCGGAACTTCAAGTCCCGCTTCATCCAGAGCATCCTTGTTGAGCATCACATAGTTCATGCTCTTGGTGTACTGCATGCCATAATACTTGTCATCTACCTTGGCATTTACGAAGTACTCGTCTTCCGGAACCAGACTTTCATGCTCATAGAACTCGTTCAGGGGAGCAAGAGCTCCGCGTGTAGCCCGTTCGAGAACTCCGCCCAAGCTTGGGAATTGAATAACGTCGATCGCTTCACCGGAAGAAATCAGGAAATCAAGCTTTTTCAACATTTCCACGGAATCGCCGGGAACCAGAACCACGTGTTCGACCTTGATATTCGGATTCTGGTCCATAAATTCCTGGAGCATGGCGTCCGTACCCGCCTGTTGGGCTTCGTTATCCCAGTTGTAATACTTGACGGTAACCTGCTTGTCCGTCTGACCGTTTCCGGCGTTTTTGCTGTCACCGGTTTCTGATCCGGACTTCCCGCAGCCGCTTAATACCAGGATGCTCGCCAGGATCGTGCTAAGAATGACGGATAATCTGTGTTTGCTTTTTTTCTTCATCTTACTTCCCCCTGCACAGATAAATTAGTTGTCGTGCTGTTTTCATGTTCATTATAGGCACCAGCAAGGCCGATCAAGTGCAAAATTTTGAGGTTCTAGGATTACATTTTTGACTTTCCGCAAACTTCTGATTTTTGACTTTAGACATAGTATCAACCTTTTACCCCGCCTAAAGCAATGCCGTTTATGACCTGCTTTTGCAAAGCAATGAACACAATGACCAGCGGAATGATCGCCGATACCGCCGCCATCATCATAATGGCATAGTTGTTGGTGTAGTCATCACGGAACAGCGTCATACCCAGCGGAATCGTGTATAAGTCCTTGTCCAGCAGGAAGATCAGCGGATTCTGGTAATCGTTCCAGGTCCAAATGAACTTAATAATCGCTACCGTAGCAAGCACAGGCTTGCACAGCGGAACCATAATGGAAGCAAATGTCCGCAGATGACCCGCTCCGTCAATTCTGGCCGCTTCCAAATACTCATCGCTGATCCCGATCATAAATTGTCGCAGCAGGAACGTGAAATAGATCGAGAACATACTCATGAAAATGATGGCCGCATGCGTATTGTAGAGACCAAACCAGCGAATCAGCAGAAATCGCGGAATCAGCGTCGCCTGATCCGGAATGATCATGAACGAGAGCAAGGCCATAAAGACCAGATTCCGTCCTTTGAATCGAATCTTCGTCAGCGCATAAGCTGCCATGGACGAGATAATCAGCGTGATTAAGGTCGTAATAATCGCTATTTTAAAAGAGTTAAAATAGAAATCATAGAAGGGAACTCTTCCCATCCAGACCATCTTGAAATTGTACGCCAGATTCACCTTTTCCGGTATCCATTGAATCGGGAATCGCATAACATCCTTCTCATATTTAAAAGCCGCGGAAATCATCCAGATGAGCGGAACGAGAAACACGATGGACAATGCCCCCATGAAAAGGGTGATTACCACTTTGGACATGTTTTTTCGAAGCAGCTGCATGTACATTCCTCTCCCTCCTTATTCTTCATTTCTCATTTTCCAGGTGAGCGCGGTAATCAGACCGATTATCGCGAACAGCAGCCAGGAAATAGCCGAAGCGTATCCCATATTGTAGTATTTAAAGCCTTCCTCATAGATGCGGAATACCAGCACGGTAGAAGAATTGTTCGGGCCGCCTTCCGTTAAAAAGGCAATGATGTCAAACACTTTAAACGAGCCAATCAGCATCGTAATCAACAGGAAGAAGGTCGTCGGACGGAGCATCGGAACCGTGATCGCAAAAAACTTTTTAATCGCACTGGCACCGTCAATATCCGCCGCTTCGTAAATTTCATTCGAAATGTTCGTGAGCCCCGCCATATAGATAATGATCGTGTAACCCAGGCCCGCCCAGGAACTGATAATCGAAATCGCCAAGAGCGACGTTTTCGGATCGACCAGCCATTTCGGCGGACTGCTGATCCCGAGTTCCATCAGAAACTGGTTGATCGGCCCCAGCGATGGATGGAATAATGCGCTCCACACCGCCGCAACTGCGATGATCGATGAGATATAAGGAATAAAGAATGCAACTTTAAAATAACTCTTGAAGAACACGCTGTTGTGAATCAATACCGAAAGCACCAGAGCGATCGCAATCGGGATCGGCACTGTAAGAACCATATAAATCAAATTGTTCTTTATCGCTTGAATAATGGTCGGATCATGGAACATCTTGATGTAATTATCCAGTCCGGTAAACTCAATACCCTTGACGCCCGACAGCATATCCCAATCGGATAAACTCAAATACAAAGAAAATCCAAGGGCGAATACGTTTAATAGCAGCATCCCGACAATCTCCGGGGCCAGAAACAGCCACCCGATCAAAGCCTCTTTCCGTTTGGGAGTCCAAAACTTCCGCCGGCTCTTGGGCACTGGTTGTTGTACAGCCTCCATGTAGCATCACCTCAACAATTTGTAAGTTGTCATTATAGTAATACATCCGCCATCGGCAAGAAGGAGGGATTATGACCAGCCCTGTGCAAGATTTTGACCTAAAAAATGCCCCACAAAGTGGAGCCCATGCCTCGATGCTGATTCTAAAAACTTAAAAAAACCGCCCTTGTCGGGCGGCTTACTGCCGTATATGTTAATTGGGCTGTATCGGTCCTCTTATTTTCGCGCGGTGTACTTCGCTTTATATTCGCTGGGCGTGGTCCCCACGTATTTTTTAAACACCTTTGAAAAATACGTCCGATCCGAATAACCTAATCCCATGGCCAGTGACTCCAGATTTTGTCCGGACATTCTGAGCATTTTGGTGGCCATCTTCATTTTGTATTGATGCACGTAATCCGTGAAGGTCAACCCCGTCATCCGTTTGAAATATCGCGAAAAATAGCTCGGATTCAGAAACAAATAGCGTGCCATGTCGATCGACGTGATGTTATCGTCAAGATGCTGATCGATATATTGCTGGATCACCTGCAGCTTCGGCTCATTCGGGGAGCTTCCCATTCCCGTATGCCGGGTTCCGATCATCTGGGTCAGCTTTCTCTCCACCAATTCCATCATATCCTCCAGGGTGCGAGCCAGAGCAAGATAGGCGAACAGATCCTCATCGAATTTCAGACTGGAAAACATCAACTCGATACCGCGAAGCATGGAGGATAGATCCCTGGTAAAGTCGCCCGGATCAATCGACAGCTCTTTTGCGGTCCCGGCGATCTTCTGCAGCGTGGCGCGTATACCATCTAGATCCTGCTTGATAAGCATCCGTTCCAGCTCTGGAACATAACCGTCAAGAAACCCCTGAGGTGCGGCTTGAAACCACCGCGCCCTTATTTGCGAAACTTCGGATATCGTATAGTCGGTATTTTCGTAGAACTCGCACTTGCCATGAAGGATTTCCTGATAGATGGAGCCAATCGAGCTTAATTCCATTTTGTCCGTTACCGTGGTAACGCTCGGTTGAATTTTAAGAAAGTGGACGCACTGATAACGCAGCCGCTGCAAATAATTATGCAGATGCAAGCTGGCATTCTGTGCGAGATTCACCCTAAAGTTATGCAGAATCACAATGTTCCCCTGCTCCATGAACGGCGTAATTCCTTCATACGATTCGGACAATTCCATCGCGATATTGTAGACAGCGTATAAAATCAGCGGAAATTCCGTTTGCCTGAAACGCTTGTCAAAGCTGGAAAGCTGAATGCTGACCAGCCCCAACATAAACCACGGATAAGTCCATGAGATGCCGATCTGCGAAGCGTAAGCCAACGTGGCCTCGGACGGCGAGCCCTTGATCACCCTTTGCAGTAAATCCTGCCGAAAGAGCTGGCTGTTGTAACTCGCCGCCTCGCGATGAATCAGACCGGCCCGAGTCTTTAACAAGTTCATGGATTTGCCAAGGCTCTGTTCCAGCTGCTCAGCTGTAAGCTGATCTTTGATCAAATAATCATCCGCTTGCAGTTTTACGGCTTGCTGGGCATAATGAAAATCCTCATGACAGGTCAGGAAGATAATCCGAACCTCCGGCTTCATGCGAATAAAATGGTCCGCCAGCTCCATGCCGTTTTTCTGCGGCAGTCCGATATCCGTAATGACAATGTCCGGCCGGACTTCCTCAAACATATGCAGCGCTTTCGCGCTGGAATACGTACTGCCGGCAATCTGCAGATTGTTTGCCTCCCAGTCAATCATCTGTTGCAGTACCTTGAGCATAGGAACATCATCGTCAATGAGCATTACTCTATACATCATTCTTCCTCTCCCTCCGGTAAAAAACCATGATGATGACTTAGGGGCAAGTACAGTGAAACTGACATGCCTCCCTGCGGAAGGTTGGCGAGTGTCAAACTTGCTTCCTGTCCAAAGGTCAATCGGAGTCTTTGGACCACATTCATAAGACCTACTCTCTCATAAGCCCCATCCTGCTCGCCGCTTGCTGTTCCCAGCCTACGGTTCAGACATTGGAGCATTTCTTCTTCGGCCCCGGAGCCGTTGTTTGCAATCTCAATTATGATTCCGTCCGGGTGGCTTCGGGAACGGATCTCGATGCGTGGAGTCTGATGATCGACAAGCCCGTGGACGATGGCATTCTCAACGACAGGCTGCAAAATAAGTTTCGGCAAAATGAGCCCTTCGGTTTCCGGATCCAGATCAACCTTTAAATGAAGCGGGATTTCATTGCGGATTTTCATAATGTCGACATAATGGCCGAGCAGCTTGCATTCCTCGCGTAAAGTGGCAGGCTCATTGACCTTGAGATAGGCTCGGAGCAAACTCATCAGTGAATCTATAATTCCGCTGTGAAGCGTATCCTTCGTCAAGATCAGGCTGCATTTGATCGAATTCAGCGTGTTAATCAAAAAATGAGGACGAATTTGCATAAACAAGGCTTCGAGCTCCATCACCCGCTTCTGTTCCTGCTCCTGTTCGATATCGTGAATCAGCCGCTGTAATTGATCGAGCATCGTATTCAGCGTCTGCCCCAATTCGGCGATATCATCCTTCCCCTTGACCTCCAGTCTGACATCCAGGTTTCCCATTCCGAACTGGCGAACAACCCGCTGCAGCTTGAGAATCGGACTGTGCAGCCTTTTGGCGATCAGGATGGACATCCCGGAGAAAACGAGAAACAGCAGAAGAACCCCTGCAAGACCGGTATAAAAAGTCCGGGATATCTGCCCCGACCACTCTTTTTCCGAAGCCTCATAGGACAGCTTCCAGTGCGATTTCAAAATGGTCCTGTCCGTTCGGACACTGCCCTTAGTCTCCGTATGATGCGGGATCAGCCCCGAATCGCCTGCGATGAATTCCCCGGCTGTATCAAAGAGCGCCACCTTGCCAAAGTCGACCGTACCGAGCAGCCTGTTGAAGTACGAATCGGAAATGGCGCTGAGCAGAACGGACACTTGCCTCTTCTCGCGGCTGTCATAGATGACCCTGGCGATATAGTAACTTTTCCCCTTTCCTGCCGAGTCGCCGCCCGCCATCCCAAGCCATTGCAGGCTTTCCGGTTTATTGAGATCGACGCGCTCCATGAGCTTGTCGACACTTCCGTTAATGGCGGTTAAATCCTCCGTACCGGAAGAGATGACGAAATGCTGACGGTTGACCAAGTACATGCGGACGTTATTGTTCAGCGGCTTGGAGTTAATCAGGGAAAATACATCCTGAATTTGTCTAAAATGCACATAATCCTGATAAGTAGCCAGCCGTGTTGTGTCTGCAAATGACTTCAAGATATTGCGCACATTCGTATCGTTCACGATAAAATGGGAAGCAAACGTGACATCGTCAATGGTCTTGCTCAGCTCATCCGTCATGACGTTCAGGACATTCTCGTTGCTGAGCTGCAGCTTCTCTACCATCGTATCCCGGATCAGAACAAACGAAATGATAGAAACCGCAATCAGCGGAATAAAGATCAGCAAAAGAAACGACAGCTGGATGCGTTTGTAGTAGGTAAATTTAAACATTTTTCTCTGCGCCTCTCTTATGCTCTTGTCCTCTTTATTCTATCAGTCCTCTGTGTCGGAAGCATTCATTAAATGATCACGGTTGCTTGCTTTTTTCTGTCTTGAAGGATTATCAGCACAACCTCTCCGAAGATCTGCATGCCCTCCACTACATAAGAATCATAATGGCCGGACGGCGCACGGTGACTAACAACGAGAATAAACTCCACTTCCATACCCGGGAGCTGCACCCCGCATGCCTCAGCTTGTCCGTCATGAACCCGCTCGCCCGTATGACGATATACAGACACTTTACGGACTCGAGGTAGGACCGTTTCGCCTGGACGATGTGGATACAGTACCTGCATGATGCTGATGAGTCCTTTCCCTGTCCGGGAGTATGAGACATTCGAATTTGGGTCCAGCAGGTTATATTCGCGGGATATCACGCCCTCGCCCACTTCCGCATTCAGGCCGTCTGTGGTTACCGGGATAATGGATAGATTCGCCTCCCCGAGGGTGTTTGTACGGCATATCAATGACTCCGCTTCCACCCCGACTTCTCCGGGCGGGTGCGGAAAATGAAAATGCTGAGTAAAGGTATGCTGCTCAAGGCACACCAAGCTGTCGATCAGCAGCCAATAATACGGCTTGATAAAGATGATCCTTCGGCGCGGGTATAACGGTTCATTCCCATAGAGATAGCCGTCATGCGCCCCCTCGACATAGTCAAACTCCGGTCTGCTGATCCATTTGCAGCCTAGCGGCCCGGCAATCCGGTCGAAGGACCAGGTGTCCTTGACCCCGGTAAATCCGATTCCGTCGACAACCGTTGTGTTATGGGCTGCGCTCTCCTTTAATGCTTTTCTCAGCGGTGTATGATCGCTATAATTGTATCTTCCTACATCGGTGAGCAGATCACGGCCGTAGGCATGGAGATCCATATGCAGCATATCGGCATGCCCGTGGCCTCCCCCGAGCGGACCGCAGTGAAAATAAAGGTACAGTGCTTCTTCGTCCCAGCCCGTTCGCATCGTATAATGACCGGAATGGGTAAAAGCTCGGCTCAGGTATGGCGGCTCCGCGGGAGCCATCGCTTGGTAATCCCGGATTCCCTCTATGCCGAACAGCCAGGCATTATCATAATCGGGCCGGGCATTACCGCCAAAGCGCAGAACGGAATCCCCAAATAACCACGCAGCATAGGTCAGAATGGAACGGATATCGCTGTCGTCGCTGTCTCCCAGCATCGGCTGCCTGTGATTCGGCTTCGCCCAGTACAAGGAGGCTCCGGCCATCTCGCGGACCGTACGCCGAAATGGACCATCAAGCTCCAACCCGTTGAGATTGGCGAGGTGAACGCAGTCAAGATAACAAGCCAGCACCTCATGATGGTACGTGGGCGATTGCTCCCAGTGAATGCCATCCGCCATGATCTGGAGCCGTGCCGTTTCCTTCAGTCTCTCTTCCCCCATTTCCCGCCACCGTGCCGACTTGCCGAACTCGGGGAAGAACAGTGCAATATGGTATAAACCGCAAGTTTCCAGAACACCCCAGTTGCTGATATGCTTCCAGCTGGTGAAGGAAGCAGCCAGATACTCCCCATGCTCGTGAAGCGAAACCAGCGCTATACCGAGCAGCGACGGAGTCAGGGATGGACTGCCGATCATGTATCGAAGTGCCTTGATCCAGTTCACGCTGCGCAGACCCGCTTCGATCGGGCGCCATGTCAACGTATCCGTCGTAGGTTCTCCAGGAACAGGATTCCGATTGATCCAATCTTCAAGCTGGCGGCAAAATGCCGCCGCATACTCCTCATCGCCTGTCATCGCATACGCTTGTCCCAGCGCCACCCAATAGCGGTGGCGATTCAGCATGTAAGCCCACTCCACGTCTTGATCGGGAATATGGCACCAGTCTATATCACCGTCAAATGTAACCGGAATCACGCTCCGTTCCATATCCCATGGAAAGCGGAACAGGAACGTCTGCCGCACCACCTCATCCGCCGTCTTCATCACGGTTTCCAGCTCATCTCCACAGTATTGCTTCACATAATCCGTGATTTTCTGCTTATCCTCACTGCTCATCCACCATCCGGGTGTCCTCCGGCAAGAGAAGTGTTGATGCAGCTTACACAGGATATCGTACCGATGGCCTTGATCGTCTCCAACTTGCATCGGACCCATAGCGGGATCCTCCAGATTCATTATCGCCAAAACGGCATCCACCGAAGCTTCCGTGGCATCAGCGTTCATACCAGTACCCCTTGCGCCCGGTCTCCATCCGAATCAAAGCTTCCAGGTAAAAATAATCCCCCCAGATCATGAAATCATCCGGGGACAATCCGCCGCGCACATGATAAGAACCATGCTGCAGCAGGCCCTCCGCCTCTTTGCCGATCGTGGAATAATCTCGTACCAGCGAGGTCATGGAATCCTTCAGTCCTTGTTCGAAGCCCTCTCTTTCGGGATCCTCTTCTTCCAGGTGTCCAATCAGTTCCAGCAAGCCTGCTGCCACAATGGCGGAGGCCGAGCTGTCGCGATAGGTTTCGGCGGTTACGGGAGCATTAAAGTCCCAAAGGGCGACATGATCCTCCGGTAAGTGCTTCAAGAAATACCTCGCCATTCTTTTAGATGTATCGAGGTATACAGGATCTCCTGTATATTGGTAAGCCAGCGCGAAGCCGTACACCCCCCAGGCTTGTCCCCGCGTCCAAGTCGAACCGTTCGTATAGCCCTGATGCGTGGCACCTCCGATCGGCTCCCCGGTACGCGGATCAAAGAAAAAGGTGTGGTATGAACTGTCATCTCCCCGCACCAGATAACGTCTTGTCTTCTCCGCCTGCATAATTGCAACCTCCCGATATACGGGATTGCCGGTTTGCTGTTCCGCCCAGAACAGCAGCGGCAGATTCATCAAACAATCGATGATGATCCGACCACCCTCCTGTTCATCTCCTTCAGGACCCCAGGCCTGAATATAACCTCCGCCCGGACGCCAGCGTTTCAGCAGCAAGTCCGCAGCCTGAAGCGTCAACTGGCGGGCACTCTCGTTCTTCTCAACGATCCACTCCGCTTTGGAAGACAAGGAATACAGGAATCCGATATCGTGATGATCAAGCACCTTCTTATCGGCAAAGCGTTGGCGGAAATCTTCTACCGTTCGCACTGCCCCCTGTCTGAAAGCCTCGTCACCTGTGTATTCATAACATAGCCAGAGAAGGCCGCTCCAGAAGCCGTTCGTCCAGTCGTCATTGTCATTCAGCAAATAAGATCCGTCCCTGCTGACGTGGGGAAATCTGGTCCCGAAGGTATCCATGTTTTTTCGGATTTTCTCTACGGCATCTTGAATCGCACTGCTCCACATAACCTCTTACTCCCTTCAAATCGATTCTGATTACGATTCATGATAAGGAGAGTCACCCGGTTCTTGTAGAGCCGATTTTTGCCTTGATGTGCAATATTTTGACTTCTGTGTCCCAAGGGCGGTAAAAAAGGATTAGATCTGTCCCTTTTCGCTGGAAACCGACTAAAAAAAGGGGCTATTCCAAAGATCCTAGATCTTGCGGAAGGCCCCCTTCTTGCTGTTAGAAGACGCTCCATGTACGAATCGTTCCTCCCATCGCTGCTGCCCCCAAATTTCTTGGAATGGTTCTGAGCAAGGACGAAATGTAGGGACAAAGGCGAGCGCTGACGCTTGTCCGGAATCGATTCAATATACCATGGACCAACTCTATCTGATTAAACTGAAGCCATAGCGGTGTGGGAATAACATCCTGAGCACCACCATGGCTTTATTTGACACACTTTTTGTTTATGAGAGCCGTTCATCAGGCAACTAAATCTATATAGGACGGTCCCATATGTCGCCAAGCGATATGGTCTAGCCGTCGTACTTCTTCCACTTTCTGATTTGGGTTCTGAAGCTTTTGAAAGGGGCGACTGAATTGATATGCAGCCATTTCCACATCGGCCAGTTGGCACTGGTTACCGTCCATTTTCGAACGCCCGGACGAAACAACTCTTCCTCGGTCAACCGGTTGATCCATTCGCACCATTCATCCGTCCTCTGCTTCAGCATGAAACGCAATTCTTCCAAAGAATAGGCGTCATAGGCAAGGTAGAATTGCTGATACAACGCTCCCAATTGGTTCCATTTATAGTCAGGGGTTGGCGTCGTGACTTCTTGGCCCGCTAATTCATCCTTCTCCCAGCTCATCACCAGCGTTAGCCATCCAAGCTGATAGGCGATCATCTCTTGCGGCGTTCTATCGACTTCGCCAATGCGATGATTCTTTTTATCCTCCGGGACATCATCAAATTCTTGGTCAAACAGCTTATACGTTTTTTGAATTTCTGCGATGAAAGCCTCTTTGCTCTGATACGTTTGCAATGTACCCTCTCCTCCATCATTTACATGTTCCACTTAACAGGCACATCCAAATTATACCATGCCCAGGAACCATGTACGGTGATGGATATCATCTATGCGCTTTTCCTCCGGTAACACTGTAAACCTAAGCATATATAAGCGACGACAGCTACTAAACCACTTACTCCAGCAGAGATTGAGAAGGACTTTTGACAATCTTCTATTCCACTTACAAAAGATTTCACCGCTCAAACAATAGCTTCATTCAAACAGCTGACAGACCTCTTCTTATTTCCTAGACTCTATCTCGTTCCGAAGCCGTTCGATTACTTGATCTATGGAGCTTTCACCAAGTTCGCCCTCGCCCCGTTTACGGACCGATACGTGATCGGAGTTCATTTCCTTCTCCCCAAGGACCAGCGTGTATGGCGTTTTCAGCAAACCCGCTTCACGGATTTTATAACCCAGCTTTTCATTTCTTACATCGACGTTCACCCGGATGCCGGCATTCTCCAGACGCTTCTTCACCTTTAACGAGTAATCGATATAATGGTCCGATACCGGTATAATCATAACCTGTACGGGAGCCAGCCACATCGGGAAAGCCCCGCCGTAATGCTCTGTAAGAATCCCGATAAATCGCTCGATGGATCCAAATACCGCCCGGTGAATAACAACCGGCCGATGCTTCTGGTTATCTTCTCCGATATACGAAAGATCGAATTTTTCAGGGAATTGGAAATCCAGTTGGATGGTGCCGCATTGCCAGCTTCGCTTTAAGGAATCAAGGATATGAAAATCGATTTTCGGTCCGTAAAACGCCCCATCCCCTTCATTAATCCGGTACGGCAGCCCTAGTTGATCCAGCACCTGCTGCAGAGAGGACTCCGCCTGCTCCCACAATTGTTCAGACCCCATGGAATCTTCCGGCCTTGTCGATAACTCGATTGTATATTCAAAGCCAAAGACTTGATAAACCTGGCTGATAAAATCGATAACCAGCTTAATTTCTTCCTGGATCTGATCGGGTCTTACAAAAATATGTGCATCATCCTGACAAAACGTACGCACCCGCATCATGCCGTTAAGAGCGCCTGAGAATTCATGTCGGTGCACCTGACCAAATTCGGATATACGAATAGGCAGCTCTCTGTAGGAATGCAGCGAATTTTTGTAGACTAACATATGCCCTGGACAGTTCATCGGCTTCAGCGCGTACTCCGTCTCGTCTACCTGTGTGAAATACATATTGTCTTTGTAATGATCCCAATGACCGGACATTTCCCAGAGCCGCTTGTTCATCATCAGCGGCGTGCGCACCTCATCATAATCGCGATGGAATTGAAGTCCTCTTGCGAATTGCTCCAGCTCATTGCGGATGATCATCCCGTTCGGCAAAAAGAAAGGCATGCCCGGTGCTTCCTCCGAGAACATAAAGAGCCCCAGCTCTTTTCCCAGCTTCCGATGATCCCGTTTCTTGGCCTCTTCAAGCAGTAACAGATGTTCCTCGAGCTGCGACTTCTTAGGAAACGCCGTTCCGTATATCCGTTGCAGCATTTTATTATCCGAGTTCCCCCGCCAATAAGCTCCCGCCACACTCATTAATTTGAATGCCTTGATTCTACCCGTTGATGGAAGATGCGGCCCCCTGCACAAATCAACGAATTCCCCCTGCTCATACACCGAAATGACCTCGTCCTCCGGCAATTCACATATCAGCTCCATCTTGTATGGGTCATCTTTGAAAATACGTTTGGCCTCCTGACGACCAACCTCCCTGCGAATAATCGGCAGGTCTTCCTGAACGATCTTCTGCATTTCTCGCTCAATGGCAATCAAGTCATCGGTTGTAATCGAATGCCCCAGATCCATATCGTAATAAAAACCATCCTCAATGACAGGTCCTACCCCAAAATGGACAGATTGGCTGCCATACATCCGTTTAACGGCCTGGGCCATCAGATGAGCCGCGCTGTGCCGATACACGTACAACCCATCCTCTGAATCCAGCGTGATGATGCTTACTTCCGCATCCTGACGCAGCTCATGATTCAAATCCACGAGTTTCCCATTCACTTTGGCTGCAACAGCCTGTTTCCTCAGACCTGAATGAATGGATTCCGCGATCTGGCTCATCGTCGTTTGTGCGGGATACTCCCTTTTACTTCCGTCCGGCAGCGTTACTATAATTGACATTGTTATCCCTCCATCAAATTTTGATTGAACGCAAAAAAGCACTCGATCCCTAAGGGACGAGTGCGTTCAGCTCGTGGTTCCACCCTAATTTGATCGAAAGTTGCATTCGCTCATACGGCCAGCGTGCTCTTTTCGATCCTCATTCAGACATCCGATAACGGGGATGACTCGGTGTTTTCTAGTTCCATATCTCGATAGTCAAACGACCGATCAGGGTTCAAAAACACAGCTACAAAGGGGTAATTCAAGAAGCAAGCACGGAGGAAGCTTTCACCAATCGCTTCCCTCTCTGGGCAGGTTGTTCCAAGAATCATGTCTTTGATCGTTGCTGATAGTAAAGTACTATAAGTCAGTTTTTTCTAATTGTCAAACAATAATCTGACTGCTATATCCATGTTAACATGCATAACTTAATGTCTCCTCTAATACAACTTATGTCAACATCTCTATCATGGTTCCTTTTCTTCATTGTTCAAAGATATTTTAAGCAAATACCCAACACCTAAACCGACCAGAACTCCTGGAAATGCACTGCCCAGCGCTAAACCGATCCCCGCTCCAATGATGACGCAAGCGTAAATAATGACATCTCCCTTGTTCATTCCGACCATCTCCCTCTGTATGTATTTATGACGTAGACCGTAATTTTCTATGACAAATACATCTTACAAGATGACGTCGCGTCGCTTTCAAGGGGTTAGCGTAAAAAATTTAGGTTCATGAATGAATCCATTGCTGAACAGATCAAAAAAAGCCGCTGCTAACAGCGGCTTTCGTTCATTACAGATGATCACGGGATGTTGTTTATTACACCGATAAATTGTTCTTGACTCTGGGAGTTATAATGCTGGGGTAGTTTCTCCAACAACTGATCGACGCTGCTTTGCAGCGCGATGAACCGGCCTATCCCACTGTCTTCTAACAAGTACACGGACATTTCGTTGAACATCGATTCTTCAATTGAAGAAAGTATGATTTCAACACCATTCATATTCAAATTCGTAGTAGACATCGAATATTTGAATTCTATCAATGATCTGCTTGCCAGATGTAATCTCTCATCTGCATTAATCAATAGATTCATATTTTTCTCCTTCACCTGATCGTCATCCAATTGACTAAGAAATTGACTATAAAACTTTAGTCCGTGAATAAACGTTCTGTATGAACTATTATCTCCCACAGCATGTTTGTTATGATCCGTTATGTAATGGTTACCGAAAACCAAGACTCCTAGAATATTAATCATAGCTGATATAATCAATACCGTTCTCAAAAAGCGATTCTTCACGATTCCCATCCCAGTCCATTAAAAACTCCCGTTTCCCGGTGCTCCGGCCAGCTGAATATACCAGAGAGACAGTGCGAGTCATCGTATCACAAGCGGATATTCCTTATCAACAGGAAAGGTTTCCCTATCCGGTTAAATCTCCCTTGTTTCTGCTTGAAGCCAAAGCGTTTAATATCTTACCATATTACATTAACGCTGAAGGAGGGTTGTCCATGGATATGTTTATCGATTTAGGAGTCAAACTGATCATCAGCTTTTTCGGGTTATGGATCATCACGTTTGTTACGGGGAGAAAAACCATCAGCCAGCTTACACCGCTTGACTTCTTATCTTCCTTAATTCTGAGTGAAATCGTCGGGGCAAGCCTTTATGATGATAAGGTAAACATATATCATTTGTTATTCGCTCTTGCGCTTTGGACGACGATGTCTTACCTCTTCGAGAAGGCAACCACCCACTTTGTTAAGTTCGGATATTTAACGGAAGGCCGGGCGGTACTTCTGATCGATAACGGTAAACTCAACCAAAAATTGTTGAATAAATACGATATGGAATATAAACAGCTGTTATCCATGCTGAGACGGCAAAGCATTTTCTCGTTAACTGAAGTTAAATACGCCATTCTGGAAACGGACGGATCGCTGTCTGTCATGCGCAAACCCGAGTACGAGCCGCCAACAGCCCAGGATATGGGCATGGAAGCCAAGCCGGACACCTTTACGGTAGCGGTCATCGACAAGGGAAAGCTGCTCGAGGAATCGATGCTCGGCATGCACATTGAACACAGCGTGATCCAATCGAAAGCGCGGGAACAAGGTTTTGACTCCCTGGAAGATATCGCTTACGCGGAATATGGAGATGACGGGAAGCTCTATGTTTATTCCAAGCGGGAGGTTCAGGATTGAACCTGTACGCTCCGCTAAAAAACAAAAAAGCCTGAGTTGTCAGGCTTTTTTTGTTTCGTCTCTACTAACTACAGTGCGAATTCAACGATAGATTGTTTGCACACCGTAACATATCCCAGGGACTGATATAAACATATCGCGTTTACGTTCTTCTCCAGCACTTTCAGATACACATCGGGAGTGATTGATTGCACGCCCCTTACGGTTCAATTCCGCGCACACTTTCTTGCCGTCCCCTTGTCTTCTCCACGCCGTATCCGTGCCGATATTGCCAAGCTCCACATAATCATCGCTCCGAGAAGGCGTAGAAAGCTCTCCATATTCTGAGAACTGCCCATAGTGAACGGTATGTTTCTTCCGGAACGCCAGGTAGGAATAATATAAGAAATGCTGCTCTCGGTTTATCGTTTCTAAGAGACGCCCCAGTTCTTCAGGCAACAGTCTGCGAATCACCAAGTCTTCTCCCTTTCTCAAAAGAAATCCATGAGGTAGGCTTGACCCGCAGGAATCATCGTCTCCAATTGTGTTATGGCCTTTGGATTTCCTGATAGCCGATGAATGGCATGCAGCGCCTGCGGCCTTTTGTATCCCGTAAACAGCGCCGATAACGTCTGAATATCGGTGGACAGGTCAGGCTGCTCCCCATGATCAGACGGAAGCTCCGACAACTCCGCTTTCCCCTCTTGATTAACGGACAACCTCCATCTGCCCGCATTCCAAGGCGCAACGGAATCTTCCACCTCTATGGTCATTACGGCTTCCTGATGCGCTTCAAAAGTGTACTGCTCCACAAAGGATTTCAAATCTACGATACGGGCCATGAAGTATGGGACGATTTCCTGGGTAACGCGTGGATCCGGCAGCATGAACGGCAGCTGATCATCCCCAGGCACCATTGTCATCGTAACCTGCTCAATCCTGGAATCATGGTTTCCAAAGAAGGTCCAGATTGCGCTTCGGGCTTCTTCATTCAGGTATACAAATTCGTCGCACACGAGATCTTTGTCTTTGAGCTCATATAACGCGTAGCCCGTTGGTTTGCCCTCAGCTGAATAATAAACAACGCTGTGACTGTCCCCCTGCAGCACGAATCTTGTCCACCAAGTGTCATCCCGCACAAGCGTGCCGTTATAGCGGCTGGCATAGGCTTGATACATGCCGTCCAGTGTTGGAATATCGGTTACGCCTCTTACAATGCGGCCAGGCACTTCCACCTTACGTGGGAATTTAGGGACCGGAATGATGTACTTTTTATATTCCGCGTAAAGTTCCCAGCCAAATTTACGATAGAACGGGATCGAAAACGGATGCAGGAAGGAAAGGGTCTGGCCTTTGCCCTTCATCTCCTGCAATGCATGCTTGAGCAAGGTGGATACATGCCCCTGTCTGCGGTTCTCGGGCCAGGTTGCCACACCGGCAATACCGCCCATCTCGAAAAGGTTTCCATGCAAATAAACTTGCAGCGGGATGATGGTCAGTTTCGCTTGCAGCTCTTCTCCGTCAAAAACCCCCCAGAAGCGTTCAGGTTTAAAATGCTTTTGATTGGACTCTCGCTGTTCTGGTGTCAGTGTATATTGAAAGGCATATTCGGATAATTTTGTGCTGATCTCAAACTCGTCGGACCTTAATTGTCTCAGTTCCATACTTGCTTCACCTCTCCAATCTTTATATGTACTATAAGTGCTGAATTACGCGTGTTTTCTCTGCACGGGAATTTTATTCCAGGGCACATGATCAGTATAACATTGCTGCTGCCTATACGGTACAAAACACGTCCGAATCAGGCACATATCCAACCGTACTTGGAAGCACAAAAAAATCGGAATATTTTACACAAACTTTTTGTAAGCTACTTGACAAAGTTAACCCCCTAAGATTATGATTAGCTCATGCAAAATAACAAACACATCACGATAAAAATATATTCAGAATGATCGGGAGGTAAGAACAGTGTCCAAATTGAATATCGGTATCATTTTAGGCAGTACGCGTCAAGGCCGTTTAAGTCCACAAGTAGGTGAATGGGTTAAACGTATCGCTGATGAACGCGGAGATGCAAACTACGAAATCGTAGATATCGCTGATTACAAGCTCCCGCTTTTGGGCGAAGCTGATGCTACAGAGCAAGCTACCGCTTGGAACAATAAGCTGAACAGTCTTGATGGCTTTGTCTTCATCGTACAAGAATACAACCACAGTATTTCTGGCTCTTTGAAAAATGCACTCGATTTTGCTCGAGAGCCATGGAACAACAAAGCTGCAGGTATCGTGAGCTACGGTTCTGTTGGCGGCGCTCGTGCTGCCGAACATCTGCGTGGAATTCTGGGCGAATTGTCCGTAGCGGATGTTCGTGTACACCCGGCGCTCTCGTTATTCACGGATTTTGAGAACGGTTCTGTGTTCAAACCAGCTGATCTGCATCTCGTCAACCTGAATGGTATGCTTGACCAAGTGCTTGCATGGAGCGGAGCATTGAAAACACTCCGTTAATCTCTGATCCAAGGACTGTCCCCTTCATCTTCCGATGAGTGAGGGCAGTCCTTTTTATTTTTCGGGTACCATAGGTCTTTCAGCGACCATAAGTCTATACCGCAGCCCGTTCCCCGTTCCTACTCCATATCAATCTGGAATGTTTCTTTCAATCCCTTCTTGCCTTCAGGCGTGATGGTTATGGCCCTTGTTCTTGGCAGGCGTTGTATCCAATTTAACTCCAATAACCTTTCAAGCAAGGCATGGCCTAATGCGCCGGCAAGGTGATGACGTCTTTCACTCCAATCCAAGCATCGATGCGTGAAGGAGCGGCGTTTTCGCTTGACTTGTTCCAGATCAATCTGAAATGCCTTAAAGAATACTTCCCCTTTTTCTGTAACCGTAAATTGATTTTCCGTTTCGGATATGACTCCTGCGTTAAGCAGCGAATTCGTCAGTTGGATTCCCAAGCTCCCTGCAAGATGATCGTAACAAGTTCTTGCCTGACGTATGGCTTCATGCTCCGTAGCTTGGTTTAATGATCTTATTTCGACAGGAGGCGTAATCGACAGAAGGGTTTCCAGGATTTGCGCAACCTCCTGGTTTCGTATTCCGTAATAACGATGCCTTCCCTGTTCTTCGACGGTGACCAGATTCGCCGCTACCATTTTCGATAAATGGAAGCTTGCCGTTTGCGGTTTGATTTTTGCCATGTACGCCAGCTCGCTTGCCGGATGATATCGCCCATCCAATAAGACGGTTAATATAGCCGCTCTCGATGCATCGCTTACGAGTGAAGCTACTTGTGCTACGTTTGGATTCGCATTCATCTTCATTCCTCCTGATGTAATCCATATTTCGATGTGCATCGAATCTTTTCTATTTTACAATGATTTGAGATAGAACAGCTACTTAGGAGGACATTTCATGAAGGAACTTACTGGCATGATTAACACGGACATCATTAAACCGACAATTCTTTACTATGGAACCCCGGTTATTTTACTCAATACGCTAAATGAAGATGAAACCGTCAATATTAGTCCCATATCCTCTTCATGGGCGCTCGGGGAATACATTATTTTAGGAATCGGACTCGGGGGTAAAGCGATAGAGAACTTGGAAAGGCATCCTGAATGCGTCATCAACATTCCCGACCCTTCCTTATGGGAGAATGTTGAGCAATTAGCCCCTCATACAGGAAAATATCCGGTTCCTGATTATAAGGCAAAGAACGGATTTACTTATGAAAAAGATAAGTATGCGATAAGTGGATTAACTCCTGCGGATTCCGTCGCCGTAAAGCCTACTCGCATCATGGAGTGTCCTATTCAAATCGAGGCGACAGTGAAAAACATTCGGGTTCCTGACTATTCTTCCATGTTTGCCATTGTCGAAACACAGGCGATCCATGTTCACGCCCATAGCAACATCATCATGAATGATCATCACATTGATCCCGGCAAATGGAGTCCGCTTATATATAATTTCCGGCATTATTATGGCCTCGGCAACCCGTTAGGCAAAACATTCCGGGCCGAAACATAACCATCGTGATGATGAATGAAAGAGAGGCCCGCAGCATATGCGGGCCTCTCCCTCGTACACAACCGGCTCGTGTTGATAGCGTCGCTATCGCAGCTACAGCTTGGGATAACTCTTAACATAATTCAAGAATCGCTTCGTAGCTGGAGATATCTCCCGCATGGAGTTTACGGCAATGCCGAGCGATCTAAAGCTCTTCTCCTTCAATTCGATCAACCGTATATTCCGTTGCTGCCCTCGCAGCACAAGTTCTGGAAGAATACTGATGCCAAGGCCCTTTTCGACCATGGCCATAATGGCATAATCGTCACCAAGCGTATATTTGATATCCGGCTTGATCCGGGCCTTCTCCAGCATTCGGTTCACATCATAATCGGAACCTTGGCTGGGCATAATAAACGGTTCATTCTCAATCTGGGACAAGGTAATCGAATCCTCCGAACGGAGCGGATGTTCCATCGGCAGCAATACAAGCATCGGGTCTTGGTGCAGGGGAATCACATCGAATAAATCCGACGTTGGAAGTGACAGGAACCCGCAATCAATCTTGCCTTCCGCGATCCAATCCTCAATTTCCCGATAGTCTCCTTCAACCAAACGAATCTCGATATGGGGATAATCCCGCTGGAAATCCTGAATAATGCCCGGCAGCCAGTGAACGCCAACGCTGGTGAAGGTCCCGATGTGTATGGTTCCCAGCTCGATTCCATGAATGGAAGCCACCTGCTGCTCCAAATGTTCGTTCCATTTCAATATTTCCCGTATCGTCTTCAGAATCTCCTCGCCATTGGTTGTCAACTTGGCGCCCGACCGGTTCCGGACCAGCAACGAGAAGCCGAATTCATCTTCCAGGCTGTTGATCATATGGCTGACACCGGACTGCGTAAATCCCATCACTTCGGCAGCTTTGGTCAAGCTTCCGAGCTCGACGACCTTTAGTAGAACTTTAAATTTATTGATACTCACGGGAATTCCTCCTGATCGCTAATGCATGAATTTTTCTCATATATATTATGAAAAACATTCGTTTTACTTGTCTATTGTACGTGAGTATACTGATTCTGTTCAATCACTTGAAGGAGGAAAAAGAACTTGAAACCGCTGAAGGCCGATCTTATGATTTTGTTCATCACCATTTGTTGGGGCTCGTCCTATCTTTTTATGAAAATGGGACTGGATTCGCTAGGAGAGTTTAATTTGATAGCCCTACGCTTTGGATTGGCCTTTCTACTTGCAGGAGTGATTTTTCTCCCTCGCTTGCGCCAGGTTAACGTACAAACGATTCGGTATGCCATGCTCCTGGGCTTTATATTATTTATTATGTTCACGGCGCTTACCTTCGGTCTGAAGACCACGACCACATCCAATGCCGGGTTTCTGGTCAGTCTAACGGTGGTGTTTGTCCCCTTATTACATACGTTTCTATTTAAGAAAAAAATAGAGAACAAAGTGGTTGTCAGTATTTTGCTAGCCTTAACCGGCATCGCGCTGTTAACCATCCAGCTTCCTTTCACATTGAAGATTGGTGATCTGTTCTGCATAGCGGCGGCATTATGTTATGCGCTCCATATCAATATGGTAAGCACTGCCGCGCAGAAGGTTGATACGCTAAGCCTTGGCATCCTCCAGCTAGGGTTCACGGGATTGTATGCGTTCATCTCATCCCTGCTCTTTGAAACTCCAGTATGGCCAAGCACGACCAACTCGTGGATTGCTGTCCTTGTTCTTAGCGTGGTATGCACCGCAATCGGGTTCATCTTCCAGACGATCGCCCAAAAATATACAACCGCTACCCGGACGGGACTTGTATTCTCCCTGGAGCCTGTATTCGCGGCATTGGTCGGGTTCTGGTTTGCTCACGAGATCATGAATTCCAATCAATATGTAGGTGCTGCCCTTGTGTTCCTTAGTGTTGTATTATCGAGCGTTAATGTAAAAGTGAGACAACGGTCTACCATCAAGAATAGACCCGTTCCAATGGAGACGTATTCTGCTGAATTCAAGTAAAAAAGCTTGACTTATTCCTCAAAAATTTATATCTTTATATCACGGCTTAACTGATGACGATATCAGTTATGCAGGAACGTGATTAAAGGGGAGTAGCTGACACAACAAAGTCGTCATTCCGGGAAAATTCCCCGGCTTTGTTGGCAACGATACGTTGTTTGCGAGACCTTTACCACACTCTGTGGTGAAGGTCTCTTTTTGATTATGGAGGGCCTTCACCTGCCGGTGGAGGTCCTTTTTGTGCCTTCAATTATACAACTAGGAGGAATTGGTATGGAGCTTTTATTGGAGTATGGGTGGGTACTGTTGGTGCTCATCGCACTGGAGGGGTTACTCGCAGCAGATAATGCGCTGGTCCTTGCCATTATGGTAAAGCATTTACCTGAGACTCAGCGTAAAAAGGCTTTATTTTACGGGTTGCTCGGAGCGTTTGTCTTCCGCATCGGATCGCTGTTCTTAATCTCGTTCCTGGTGGACGTATGGCAGGTGCAAGCTATTGGCGCACTCTATCTTCTCTACATTTCGATCAATCACACATTGAAACACTTTATCAAAGGCAAGAAACCAACGGAAGACGCCAAGCCGCTACCGGACAAACCTAAGAAGCAATCCGGCTTCTGGATGACCGTCTTCAAAGTGGAAGTTGCAGACATCGCGTTTGCTGTAGACTCGATACTTGCAGCCGTAGCACTGGCTGTGGCACTGCCGCCAAGCGGTCTGGCGAACATCGGCGGCCTGGACGGAGGTCAGTTCATCGTCATCTTCCTGGGAGGATTCATTGGTCTGATCATCATGCGTTTTGCGGCATCCTACTTCGTGAAGCTGCTGCAGCAGCGCCCCGGACTTGAAGTGGCAGCATTCCTCATTGTCGGTTGGGTTGGGGTCAAACTTGCAGTCATCACCCTTGCGCATCCGGATGTGGCCCTTATCGACCATCACTTCCCGGAAAGCTCGATCTGGAAGGCATCCTTCTATATTGTTCTTGTGCTGATTGCCGTTATCGGATGGTTTAGTTCATCGAAGGAGAAAGTGCAAGACGAGGACAATGCAATCAAGGAAGTGGAAGACCAACAGCCTGGGAAAACGCTTCAAGGATAAATTCGGTTTCGGATTGGAACAGGACAACGCAACAACGCAATCTATAGATTGATCCAACTACAGACAAAGGCGATTTGCTGACGGTGCATAAACCGTTCACAAATCGCCTTTCTTCCTGCTTATATGGTTAATTGCATATTATATAAATTCGCATAAGCGCCTTGACGGGCAATTAATTCATCATGCGTGCCCTGTTCCTCAATTCCGTCCTCGGATAACACGACGATTCGCTGCGCATTCCGTACCGTTGTCAGGCGATGAGCGATGACAAGCGTTGTGCGATTATTGCTCAACCGTTCCAGCGACTCCTGGACGGCTCGCTCGCTTTCATTATCCAGGGAACTGGTCGCTTCATCAAAAATAAGAATCGGCGGATTCTTCAGGAACACGCGTGCAATGCTGAGCCGCTGCTTCTGTCCTCCGGACAGCTTGACGCCGCGCTGCCCGATATCCGTATCATAACCGTCCGGCAGTGCCATGATGAAATCATGGGCATTCGCTCTTTTTGCCGCTTCAATGATTTCCTCCTCGCTGGCCTCCATATTGCCATACCGGATGTTATCAAAGACGGTTCCCGCAAACAAATATACATCCTGCTGAACAATCCCGATATGTCTCCTTAACGAGTGCTGCGTGATATCCCGGATATCGCGTCCATCCAGCATAATGCATCCTTCACTTACTTCATAAAAACGCGGAATCAACGAACACAATGTCGTCTTGCCGACGCCGGAGGGACCTACCAATGCCACATACTCTCCGGGCTTAATGTCCAGCGATACCTGTTTTAGCACATAGCCATAGTTATCTTTGTATCGAAAGCTGACGTTCTGAAATGTAATATTCCCCTGAACCTGCGTGATGGCCGCAGCATCAACGGAATCCTCGATATCCGGCTCTACCTCCAGAATCTCCATGAAACGGTCGAACCCCGTAATGCCCTCCTGATACAGCCTGGCGAAATTAACCAGTCTCTGGATCGGTTCGATCAGGATGCCGATGCACAAGAAAAAGGTCAGCAAATCCGCCAGTTCCAGCGAGGCATCCACGATTGCGGCTCCGCCAAACACAATGACCGCTATCGTAATAAGTTGGGTAAACCCGACCAACCCTTCGTGAAAGTAGGTTTCACTCTTATACCCTTCCCTTCTGCTGTCCACGAACCGCCCGTTAGCATAGGCGAACTTTTTCCTCTCCACATGTTCATTCGTAAACGACTTCACCACGCGGATACCCGATAGAGAATCCTCCACCTGGGCGTTGATATCCCCGATCCGATCCTTGCTAACCCGCAGCGCCACATTCATCTTCTTATTAAAATAAAAAGCAAACACAGCCATGACCGGCAGAAAGAGAAATACGATCAAGGTAAGCTTCACGTCAATATACATTAAGATGATGAATGCACCCAGGAACTTCAGAACGGAAATGACGATATCTTCGGGCCCATGGTGATACAATTCGGTTAGCGATAGAATGTCATTAGTTGTGCGGGTCATGAGCTGTCCTGTTTTGTTCTCATCGTAGAAACCAAAAGACAGCTTCTGAAAATGGTCAAACAGCTCCCGTCTCATGTCACTCTCCATATAAGCCCCCATCATATGTCCTTTATAGGAGATGAACATATCGCAGAAAGTATGAATGAGGACCATGGCCAGCATGATCGCACCCACCGCATAGATTTGGTTCAGCGGATTCGGGGAATTCCCTTCCAACACGTTAATGGTGATATACCTTATACACAGCGGAAGCATCAGTGTAATTGCCGAAACAACAAAAGCGCATGCCAAGTCTGCAACTAACAACCCCAGATACGGTTTATAATAGGACAAAAATTTCTTGGTTCGAGAATTCAAATATATCTCCTCCATAATGTCGGAGGGTTAAATGCTCATATCCCTCCAAACTTGATTCATGATGTACTCGATTGTTTTTCTCATTCCCAACACCCTTCCTTTTACTTGATGACTCCATCATACCCAAAAACGGTACCACCCCGGAGTGTAAGAATCATTTATAATCAAAAAATCCCCTAAGGGTATAAAAAAGGCAGACATGGATTCTAACCAAGCCTGCCTTTCGCATATTCATGTTTTAACGATTCCAGCGTTCGTTAAGCAGCTCACCATTGATGGCTACAGCAGCCATAGCTCCCATCGAAGCCGCGGCTATGACTTGATACATTTCGGTGGCTGCATCACCGGCGCTGTAGACGCCTGGCACGCTCGTTTTGCCGAAGGCATCAATGACCACGTTTCCGGCTTCATTGATATCACAGCCGATGGCGCCCGGCAATTCAGAGCCGGAGACCAGCTTCGGCGCGAAAAAGATACCCGTGCAAGGAATAACCTTTCCATCCTCCAGCACGACTTGCCGTACCATCCCTTCGTTCGACTCAATGCGATGAATCGGGGAGCTGAATACGGGGATGTTATGCTCCTCCAATTCTTGTCGTTGTTCATCCGTCAGTTCATCCGGTCCATGGGTACAGATTGTATAATGATCACTCCAACCTGCAATGACTTTGGCAAGGTGCGCTGCACCCGCACCCTTGGCAATCACGACAAGCGGCTGATCCCGCAGTTCCCATCCATCGCAATAAGGACAGACGAAGGCACTTTTTCCATATACGTCTGCCAATCCGTTAATATCCAAGGGGCTATCTTTCTTCCCGACGGCAAAGAGGAGCTTTTTACTGCGGTATACCGTCCCTTGCCCTGTTGTAATTTGAAAATCACCATCAACACCTGTAACCGAAGCGGCAGTATCCTCTACAAAACTTACAGAGGGATAAACGCTAATCTGTTCCCTTGCGATCCTGCGAAATTCCGATGGGCTGACACCGTCTCGGGTAAGAAAACCATGGGACTCGCGGGTAACCCTATTTCGCGGCTTCCCTTCATCAATCAGCACCACATGTTTCCTCGCTCTCCCCAATACCAATGCAGCATTCAAGCCTGCCGGCCCCCCGCCAATAATAAGGACATCATGCATTTGTTCACTCATTTATACCAACACCTTTCTGGATCTTTAATGTCCATAATAAGAACGCAAGAAGACAAGACTTCTTGTTTCTTTCTCCGCGCCCAAGGAAGATTGCCATGGACAAATATCATTATAGACTTATGACATCCATTATAGACAAACAAAATCTATAATGCAATCCAATTTCTTTATTACGATTTAAGAAGCGAATAAAACCTCAGCCATTCGTCGTAACCTGAACGGTTTCCGCAATCAAACGCTGTAGATCATGCATTCGATTGGGTGTGGCCAAGCTGGAATGGGTTAACATATCGCACAAGGCAACCAGATCCTCAAGCTTGGATAGGATTGTCCAGTGATCATGCAGAACCGCTCCTCCCTCACGATATGCACGAATAAAGTTCGTTTCAAATACAGATCCATTGCGTTCGTATCGAAGCATATTGGCAATATCTACGTATCGGTTCCATGAAAAAGCCTCCTCCCAATCAAGCACTGCCGAAACCTCACATCCTGCAGCACCATTCCGCATCAATATATTTAAGCCGTTATAGTCCGAATGAACAAGAACGGGTGTATCTTCAATCTCCGACAATAAATGACTATACGTTCGGCTGAAGGACCATACCGATTGAGCCAACTCTTCCCCGAGCCATTGGCCGCATGGATCCTGAAAGAGGCTTTGTTCCATAAATACGAGAAACCGTTCCCCGTCCATCCTCATCGGATCCTGGACTTTCATGTCCCCATTGATGAAACCGGACTCCGTAAATGTGTGCTTGTGTATGTTGGCGAGAATGCGTCCGGCGGAGGCTGCGGCGGCGATGAGATCCTGCTCGCTTCCGTCGCGCATCACATCACGAAGAAGAACGCCTTCCTTCCACTCCATTACCGCCCATGGTTTATCGAATTCGCTGCAGGTCATATCGGCATAGAGATAATCAGCAACAGGAACGGTTTGGCGTACCTTTCGAATGATAGCCAGTTCTTTGTCGGCAATCTCACGACCTTTCCTGAATAAGCGCAGCACGTAAGGCTCTGCACTGTCTTCCAGACGAATTTTGTAGTTGGTATTGCTAAGTCCGGTACCGATCCGTTCAGCGGCTGCTACTTTTTTACCGGGGAATACGGGTGCCATCATATCTTGAATTTGTGTGATGTCTAGTTGCATCGGGGGAACTGAGCGTTCCCATCCCTCTTTCATCTTGATGCCCTCCTATTATGAAAAATTTAACAAACCGCAAGGCGTATCCGTTATTACCTGTACCAATCGCCCTCTCGCCTTACCAACAAATGGCCAACAAGCATCGAAACATACAAATTCTGGCGATCAGGTTCTGGCGTGTAGTTTACATAACTGAATCAGAAGAATAGATAAGAGCCACTCCATCAAGTGGCTCTCATTCATACAAAGCGAATGGTTGTCTCATTTCACATAAACACCGTAGTCCAATATGACATTCCCCTGTTCGTCCGGCGTCATGAAACGGATATGGTGATAGCGTTCGAAGAACCACGGGTTCTCGTCCAGGATCCAGCCTTGTTCGGCGATTTTAGCCATACATGCGTTATGGGGTTCCATACCGAAGAGCTCACCGTTATCCCTATTGCCGTATAACCAACAGATCCCCACATCGCCTTCCGCCAGATCCGCATAATCAAATCCGTCCGGAGCTTCCGTGTGCTCCGGGAACAGCATCCCGATCCAATATTCAAACTGATTTCCGCTCATTCGCATGATTCCGTATGAAGAACCCTCAGATTCAGGCAGTGCGCCAAGCTTCCCGATCTCTTCGAACCAGCCATTGGCGGACCATTCATCCCATCGGTCCGCGAAGCTTCCTGCCGCATTCCGGTGCTCATCGGAATACCGTTTGCCGATCAAGCGTGTTGACGGGATATGTTCTTTATATACTTTGGTTACTTCTGCTGTCACGATCCTCACCCTCCTGCTTCATTTTTCGTTATGTACATCTAATTGAATTCTCGCGCTAGCCTGAGAATCCTGCAAAGGATAGACCCAATATTTCAACTCGAGATGGGCTAGTCTTTAGACATGGGAGTAAAAGCTTGGTTTGTTCAAATCGGATGAGAACGGGTAAACAGAACCATCGGCTTTCAATCTGATCTATTCGAGACGCGTCTATTGGGGGAGCGAGCGATCTGCATGCGCGGAGAAGAAGCGGCCAGGCTTTTTTATGACCAGGAGAAGTTTGTTCGAAGCGGTGCAGCGCCGAAACGCGTGCTGAAAACCCTGTTCGGTGAAGACGGTGTACAGACGCTGGATGACGAAGAGCATCATCATCGCAAAGCGATGTTCATGTCCTTGATGTCCAAGGAAGCTCTTCGCAGCATGAGAGAAATCACGCGTAAACATTGGGAACTGGCTGTAAGTCGATGGGAATCCGAGGATAAGGTCGAGATGTATGAGGAAGCTCAAGAAATGTTATGCCGGGTGGCCTGTGAGTGGGCGGCTGTGCCGCTTCCTGAAGCTGAAGTGAAAGAGAAAACGGGCTGGCTAGCTGCTATGATCGAAGCAACAGCCGCTTTTGGAATCAAGCATAGGAAAGGAAGAAATGCCCGTGCCAAAGCGGAAAAATGGATACAAGAGCTCGTAGTTGACGTGCGCAGTGGAACAATAGACCCGAAGCAAGGCAGTACCCTGCATACGATGTCCTGGCACCGCGATCTTAGGGGCGAGCTTCTGGATAAGGAAACCGCAGCGGTAGAAATCATTAACATTCTCCGCCCTATCGTAGCGGTTGCCATTTACGTATGCTTTACTGCTCTAGCTGTCATTCAGCAGCCCGAAGAGCGTGAACAATTGATGACGTCCGACGAGAAGCAGCTCAAGAATTTTGTTCAGGAAGTGCGGCGGTTCTACCCATTCTTCCCCTTTGCGCCTGCGCGCGCACGGAAGGATTTTACCTGGAAGGGATATGCATTTGATAAAGGTGTGCTCACGATCCTTGACTTATACGGAACGAATCATCATCCCGGTCTGTGGGATCAGCCGGAGCTGTTCAAGCCGGATCGTTTCGATGATTGGAACGGGAGCCCCTTTAACTTCATCCCTCAAGGAGGCGGAGATCATCATACGGGACATCGCTGTGCCGGGGAGTGGATTACGCTTGAGATCATGAAGGAGAGTCTGGACTTTCTGGCGAACAAGATGAGTTATGAAGTGCCTGTACAGGACGTAAGCTTCAGCTTTCACGATATGCCGTCTCTTCCCCACAGTCGAATCGTTATTCGGAAAGTCAAAGCGTTGTAATAAAAACTACTAGGATATGAAGCGGTAGTCAGGGGTGACATCATGCGTGCCTACTTAAGCATTCCAACTACCGCTGACTTTTTCCTTTAGGCGTTAATGGTTATGGTTTAACCGACCTTATCCTCATCGCTCAATCCGCTGGCTTGAAACGCTTGTTCTTTCCCATCATAGCGAGCCAGGGAATGCACCTTGCGGTCTTTAACGCACAATACCGTAAATACGATCGCTTCCCCCTTGATACGGCCATCCTCATCAAGCCAAGTCCCATGCTGCTCCAGTACGATCCATTCATCCTTGGCGTAACGATTTAGCGTAGCCATCTGCAGATTCGCTCGTTCCAGCCACTCTTCCAAGTCCGCATTATTCATGAACCCGGCGCCTCGTGGACCTGCAATCTCAATTTGGGGTGCGGTTAAGCCAAGCAGTCCTTCCAGATCTTTATGGTTGGATCGATCCACCCATTGTTCCGCCGTTTCAATCGTCATCAACGTCTGATGGTGTGCCGAATTACATTCCATTCCAATATCACTCCTTATGCTCGGATGCCGTTCAAATAATGAAGCGTAGTATACTTCACAAAATCTGCATGTGACATGCTATCTTCCCTGACCAGGATGGAGTACACAAGAGGATCCAGTAATTGCATAAGCTGCAAGGCAGAGAAATGCGTCGGCAAATCTTCGGTGAATACCCGCTCCTTCTTCCCTCGCTCAATGATTCGCTCCAAACAGTCGATCACTTCATCCTGAACGCTCTGGAGCTCTTTAGCCTTTGCATCCGCGAAGATGGCACCCATATCCGGAAAACTCGTCAGCACAAAGGTAAAAAACGAGCTGGATAAAGCTTCGTCTATGATCCGTTCCACCTGTTGAACCGGATGGAAATCCTCGCTAACCGTCGATTCCACGATCTGCCGGAATTCCATTATTTTAGGTTTAATGAGCTCAAATACAAGCTCCTCTTTGGATTTATAATGCAGATACAATGTACCTTTTGCTATCTCTAACGCATCTGCGATGTCACTCATTTTTATGGCATAATAACCGTTGTCCGTAATTAGCCGCTCAGCTGTTTGAAGGATTAGCTCTTGCCTCGCCTCAAATTTCTGTTCGCGTTTACTCAACACATCACCCAACTTCTCATTGAAATTGACCCTTCAGTCATTTATGACTCGTGGGTCATTTTATTTCAAACGAACTCTCTTGTCAAATTTAAGCTTGTACACCTTGCCCCCTGCATGTCACAATAAACTAGAGACTGACAGCACAATCAACCTATTTTGAACGGGAGGACCTTAATCATGAAAACGATGAAGCTTGGAAGCAGTTCACTGGAAGTACCTGTTGTAGCCGTTGGTTGCATGCGTATAAATTCGCTGGAAAAAGCGGAAGCCGAGCGTTTCGTGTCATCCGCACTGGAGGAAGGCGCTAACTTCTTCGACCATGCCGACATATACGGCGGCGGAGCTTGCGAGGAAATTTTTGCAGATGCGATACATATGAATGCAGAAGTCCGCGAGAAGATCATTCTGCAATCGAAATGCGGGATTCGTCAGGGCATGTTCGATTTCTCCAAAGAGCATATCTTGAATTCCGTCGATGGCATACTGAAAAGACTCAAAACCGAGTATCTCGATGTACTTCTTCTTCACCGTCCGGATGCGTTAGTTGAGCCTGAAGAGGTGGCTGAAGCATTCGATAAACTCGAAAGCTCCGGTAAAGTGCGTCATTTCGGCGTATCCAACCAGAATCCGATGCAAATCCAGCTTCTGAAAAAAGCAGTGAAGCAGCCGCTCGTAGCCAACCAGCTGCAGCTAAGCATCACGAATACCACCATGATACAGAGCGGGATCAACGTCAACATGGAGAATGACGCCGCAGTTAACCGTGATGGCAGCGTGCTGGATTTCTGCCGACTTCACGACATTACGATTCAGCCTTGGTCTCCTTTCCAATACGGGTTCTTTGAAGGCGTATTCCTTGGAAGCGACAAGTTCCCTGAGCTTAATCAGAAGATCGATGAAATTGCGGAAAAATACAACGTAACGAATACCACAATTGCCATCGCATGGCTTCTTCGTCACCCTGCACATATGCAGCCGATCATTGGGACGATGAACATCAGTCGTTTGCAAGACTGCATTAAAGCCGGCGATGTAACGCTCACCCGCGAAGAATGGTATGCGATTTACCGTGCGGCAGGCAACATCCTGCCTTAAGGCCCGTTACAACACAGCCTCCTATCGACTACGATAGGAGGCTGTTTCATTATAATGCCGCGTTGTTTGAGGATGACGAAGGTTTGCGCTTGTTCACCGAGCTTAGACAAACAGGTATCATCACCAGCGACAGCAAACCTCCCGCAATCGAGAGTGTACCGTAACTGGTATGGGCAACCACCATACCGGATAAAGCGCCGCCCGATGCTCCGGCCAAAGCAATCAAGACATCCACCGTTCCCTGTGTTCTGGCGCGGGCGGAAGGATGGGTAGCATCTATGATGAGCGCCGTTCCGCTGATGAAGCCAAGGTTCCAACCCAGCCCCAGCAAAGCCAGCGCCGTTATGATCAGCGCCATGGATTCGGCCGGAGCCAAAGCGGCTAGAATCCCGGAGCTCAGAAGCACGGCTCCGGAAGCGATTGACATGCTGATGCGGCCAATTTTGTCCACGAGGAAACCTGTGATTAACGAAGGCAGGTACATCGCTCCGATATGAATGCCTATCACCAAACCGACCGCACTCAGGTCATGGCCGTGATGTTTCATATGGACGGGCGTCATGGTCATGATGGAGACCATGACCACCTGAGTCAATATCATCACGCAGGCTCCAACCAAGATTCCCCGTTTGTTTCGTTCTGATCCGTTTACCGTTCCGGCCGAAGAATCACCGGAAATTTTAATTTTAACTTCCTCAATCGCTTGGGCAATCGCATAGGGGTCCGGGCGCAGGAATACTAGCAGGATCAGGCCTGCCAGAATAAAAGCCACGGCTGCCAGAATAAACGGTCCCGCCAATCCAGGAATCCCGAAGGATTCCGCAACGTTCCCCATAACCCCCACCAGATTCGGACCCGCAACGGCACCAAAGGTGGTGGAAACCATCGCCATGCTGACCGCTCCCGCCCGCTGTGCAGGTTTAGCCAAATCCGTGCCTGCATAACGAGCTTGCATATTCGTTGCGGTACCTGCACCGTATATTAACAACGAAGCGAACAGCAGATAGATATTTTGATAAACAGCAGCCAATATGACTCCGATCGCGGCAATCCCACCCGCCAGGAATCCGGCAGCCAAACCCGGCCCTCTACCATATTGCTGGGTAAGCCGGCCAATATACCAGGCACCCAGAGCGGAACCGACCGTGATTAGGGCAACAGGGATTCCTGCATAGCTGTCGGTCTTGAGCATATCCTGTGCCAGAAGCGCACCGACCGTCAATCCAGCAGCCAAGCCAGCCCCACCGAATATTTGCGAGAGGATCACAACGATAAGGGTCTTTTTATACAGCTTGTTCTGCAAATCTGGCAAATCTATGTAAGATTGAATATGGGATAGCCGTTTTGTCTTGGTTTCAGCAATATCCTGATCATGGGACATGGACATTCTCCTTTCATGTGCTACCAAACAGAATACCATAAACGATCTTACGATAAGAAGAAATTTTCATTTCACTTGGCAAGATAGGAATTGCCCGCTAAATTAAATCTGCCGTGCGTTAACCGAAACATGAATGCCCTATCACCAGAGCCTCGCAATGCTCCGGCCCGCCTGTCTCCCTGTGAACAGACAGCCTCCCAGAAACGTTCCCTCCAATGCACGGTATCCATGAACGCCTCCCCCTCCGAATCCCGCAACTTCTCCAACCGCGTAGAGTCCGGGAACCGGCTCGCCGTTTGCATTCAGTACCCGGCCAGATAGATCCGTCTGCAGCCCGCCCAACGTTTTCCTGCTAAGAATATGTAAGCGTACCGCGATCAAAGGGCCATGGGCCGGATCCAGAAATTTATGCGGCTTGGCTACGCGTACCAGACGATCGCCGATGTAATTCCTTGCACCTCGAAGCGCCGTAATCTGCAGATCCTTGGTAAATGCATGGTCCATCTCGCGGTCTCTCGCAGCCAGCTGACGCTCCATGTCCACCTGCTTGATCAGATCGCTGCCTGTCATTTTATTCATGCCATCCACTAGCTCGGGCAGTGAATCGGCAACAACAAAGTCCTCTCCATGATCCAGGAATGCCTGCACCGGCCCCGGGATACCTGAACCTACTCTGCCTAACACCTTGCGGATGCTCTTTCCGGTCAAATCCGGGTTTTGCTCTGATCCGGACAAGGCGAATTCCTTCTCTATCACTTTTCTGGTGAGAATGAACCAGGAATAATCAAAGCCGGTATCCTGAATGGCTTTCAGGGTTCCCAGCGTATCGAAGCCCGGGAAATTCGGGGCAGAGAGCCTTTGCCCTTTGGCATCAAGCCAAACAGAAGAAGGGCCCGGCAGTATCCGGATTCCGTGCTTTGACCAGACCGGGCTCCAATTCTTAATCCCTTCGGTATAGTGCCACATCCGGTCTCTATTGACGACCCGCCCACCTGCTTTCTCCGTTATTCCGAGCATCCGTCCATCCACATGCTCGGGAACGCCAGAGAGCATCGTTTGCGGAGGATGACCGAGCCGAGATGGCCAATGCTGCCGGATCAGCTCATGGTTGGCACCGATTCCTCCGCTGGAGACAACGACGGTCTCTGCAAAAAACTCATAGTCGCCGACCACCTCCCGCGTGCTTGCTTCGCCGCGATAAGCCGAACTCGGAGCAAGGACTGAGCCTCTTACGCCTGTAACGGCACCCTCCTGCGTGATAAGTCCATCCACTTGGTGACGGGGGCGATAATCAACCATTCCTGAGCGTATGGCGTCTCTGACCCTGGACTCGAATGGTTGCACGACTCCAGGACCTGTTCCCCACACAATATGAAAGCGCGGCACGGAATTGCCATGCCCCTCCGCGAGATACCCGCCACGTTCGGCCCAGCCTACAACGGGAAAGAATCGGACCCCTAAAGAATGCAGCCATGCCCGTTTCTCGCCGGCCGCAAAATCAACATAGGCCTCTGCCCATTTCCGCCCCCATCGATCCTCGTCATCCTCCCGATCGAAACCAGCGGCTCCCAGCCAGTCCTGCCACGCCAGTTCACGGGAATCCTTGATGCCCAGTCTTCGCTGTTCCGGCGAATCAACAAGGAATAACCCGCCAAAAGACCACCATGCCTGCCCGCCCAGCGAGCTTTCCGGTTCCTGATCAAGCAGCAGCACCCGCTTGCCGGCCTCGGCTATCTCCGCGGTTGCCACAAGACCGGATAACCCCGCTCCCACCACGATTACGTCATATTTCATACGTGCACCCCCGTTTATCGGATATAAACAAGCAGGACCTGCAACACTCTGGCAATAGCACGTCTGGTTGTTTAAACATGATATTCTCCGAATTGGAAGCGTTTCCCTCTTGCTGCGAATCGGAATCGCAGAACCTCATGTCGTATTCATATAGTGTATGCCTTCCCTGTGCCACAAACTTGTTTAACACCAAAAAAAGTGAACCCCAAATGGATAAGGGTTCACTTTATGGTTAGCGTATCTGCGTTTCGTTCCAATGGATTAAACGATGTTCATGCTTCGTCATGCGATCGTCCTCACGCCTGCATAAGCTTTATCCTGTCCGTTCCTCCGCCTCCGCAGCCAGTTTCAGGAGCTGATCCCTCACTCGTACAACTTCGCCGATGATCAGAAGCGCCGGATTCTTCACGTTCATAAGATGGGCAATCTTGTGGATGGTTCCGAGCGTTCCCGTTATGGTTCGCTCCTCTGCCCTTGTCCCCTGTTCAACGATAGCAACGGGAGTTGACGACGGCTTGCCATGAGCGAGCATCTCCTTGCAGATGTCGTCCATTCTGCTGACGCCCATGTACACCACAAGTGTATCCACACTGTGAGCCAGCAAGTCCCACCTCACGCTTCTCTCGTTTCCATGGCAGCTCGTTCCGCTGACAAAAGCTACCGAAGTGCTGGCTCCACGGTGGGTCAGAGGTATCCCTGTGGAGGAGGCTGCTCCCAATGCCGAGGTAACGCCGGGCACGATCTCGAAGGGAATGCCTCGCGCAGCCAATTCGCACGCCTCTTCGCCACCTCGTCCGAAGATCAGCGGATCACCTCCCTTGAGTCTTACGACATCATGACCGGCAAGGGCATAAGTCACCATGTTCTCGTTAATTTTCTCCTGCGGAAGGGAATGGCTGCCGGGGGCCTTACCGCAGAATACGAGCAAAGCATCCTTTTTTGCGTAACTCAACAGCTCATCGTTCACCAGTCGATCGTACATAATGACGTCCGCTTCCTGAATACGCCGAAGGGCTTTCAGCGTAATCAGCTCCGGATCTCCCGGACCTGCGCCAACAATATACACCATGCCCGGCCTCATCGTCTTTTATCGACCGGAACTGCCGTCGCCTCCATAACCCTGAGTCCATGATGGGCCTTCGCAACCGGATTAACCTCGCTGCGCTTTCCGAATCCGAATTGGGATAAGTGCAACATCGCCCCGGTAAATACCGCTCCGCCAATAAAATTACCTATTAGTACGGGGATTTGGTTCCAGAGCCACCAATCGGCCACACTGACATCCGCCCCGAGCATCATGCCCGCCGGTATCACAAACATATTTACAACCGCATGCTCGAATCCTTGACCGAAAAAGATCAGGATGGGCAGCCACATCGCAGCGATTTTTCCTATCGTTGAGCTTGATGTAAACGCCATGACAACGCCTAACGCCACCATCCAGTTGCAGAGCATAGCCTTGATCACTACCAGCAGCATGCCGCTCACGCCCAGCGCCTTATAGCCGAGTGTCTTTGTCTCGCTCGTGTCGACAATCATCTGAATAAGCGGATGGCTCATATCCGTCCCCATCTTGGTCGCGGTAAGCGCATAGAGCCCCCCATAAATCAGACAGCCTATCAGATGTCCGAGAATAACCCATCCATAATTCGCAAGCATGGAGGCACTTGAAGCTTTCTTTTGCAGGACGGCTAATGGCAAGAGCGCAAAGCTTCCAGTTACCAACTCTAGGCCCAGCAGGACAATCATCACAAAGCCAACCGGAAACAGGACTGCGCCCACCATCGGGATATTCGTTTGGTTCGAAGCCGTAAAAGCTAGCGTGGTGGCGCACGCCAGGATGGCGCCTGACAGCATGCCGCGGGTGAGCATTTGCGAAGTCTTCAGCCGAGCTTTCGCGGCTCCGGCCTCGATCATGTCATACATGACCTGATTCGGTTTCACATAATCCATATCGTGCACCCCCTCTTATGGAATCCATCTTTCGCGTTTAAGCCGTACGATCCTGAAGGTATATCGCGCCGCTTACTGGATCAACTTCAACCTGATAGGTGTTTACGTTGCCCGTATCCGGCTCTTGAACCTGCCCGCTGCATAGGTCGATCTTCCAATCATGCAGAGGACAGTGCACCTGCTTCCCGCACACCATTCCCTCCGAAAGCTTGCCTCCTTTATGCGGGCACTTGTTCTCCACGGCCAGTATATCCCCATCCGATAAACGAAACAGCGCGATTTCCGTTCCGTCGATCTCAATGGTCCTTGAGCCCTTATGATCAATTTCGTTCACGTATCCTACATGAAGTTTCGTCATTTTTGGATTCCCCCTATTTCGTCACAGGTTCAGCATCAGGCAAAGGCACGAAGTTTTTACGAAGCCCGCTGTCCGACGTAATTTCCTTCCACGGATCCTTCTGCTTGCTTAAAGCCAGCTTTATTCTCGAGAAGAGCGCGACGCGGTCCTCCTTCTTCTCTAATGCTTTTTTCACATGGTCCAAGCCTACTCGTTCGATCCAAACCGATGTCCGCTCATTCCACTGCGCGTTTTCCCGATAGTATTGGATAAATGCCCCGGCCCATTCGAGCACCTCATCTTCCGTCTTCACGATGCATAATAACTCTGTTGCCCGAACATGAACGCCTCCATTGCCGCCGACGTGCAGTTCCCATCCGCCATCAATCGCTACGACTCCAAAATCCTTGATGGTCGCTTCTGCGCAGTTGCGGGGACATCCGGAAACCGCGAGTTTTACTTTGGCCGGTGTGCTCAGCCGCTCAAACTCTTTCTCCAAGCGAACACCCATGCCAATGGAATCCTGGGTGCCGAATCGGCAAAACGTGGACCCCACGCAAGTTTTAACGGTACGGAGGGCTTTACCGTAAGCATAACCGGAAGGCATATCCAGCTCCTCCCACATCTTCGGCAGATCCTCCTTCTTAACGCCAAGCAAGTCGATCCGTTGTCCGCCTGTAATCTTGACCATCGGGACATCGAATTTTTCCGCAATCTCTGCGATTTTCTTTAACTCCGAAGGTGACGTTACCCCGCCATATATTCTGGGAACAACGGAATAGGTGCCATCCTTCTGAATGTTGGCATGGTACCGCTCATTCGTGAAGCGGGATTCCTTCTCATCCACGTAGGATTCCGGAAACAGCATCCCCAGATAGTAGTTCAAGGATGGCCGGCATTTGGAACATCCCTCTGGATTGTCCCATCCCAGCACATTCATCACTTCTTTGACGGTTCCAAGTCCAAGACGGGTTATCTCGCTAATAATTTCATCCCGTCCTAGCGATGTACACCCGCATATCCCTTCTTTCACGGGCTCCCCTGCTGCATCTCCGGCGTATAACTGAACCAGTCCCTCAACGAGCGGTTTGCAGCCGCCGCAGGATCCCGATGCTTTTGTACAAGCTTTAACGGAAGCCACGGTGTTGCAATTTTTCGTAAGAATGGCATCTTTTATCGCTTCCTTCGATACGCCGTTACAGCCGCAAATGATCTCATCATCCGCCAGCTGAGCCAGCCGCTGTTCCGTCGATACGGTACCGGCATGACCCGTGAAGCCTAACAGAAGCTCCTTCTCTCGGCCCTTGATGGATTCGCCGCTTTTCATCAGCGAGAACAGCTTGGGTCCATCCCCTGTATCTCCGAACATAACGGCTCCGATGAGCCGGTCTTCGCGAATCACGATTTTTTTGTATACTCCTTCAACTTCATCTTGATATCGCATCGATCTTGTTCCTTCCGGTTCAGCAAAATGACCTGCAGAGAACACATCCACGCCGGATACCTTTAATTTCGTTGACGTTACGGATCCGGCGTACCCGCTCGTCTCCACACCCGCCAGATGCTTGGCTAGCACAGCCCCCTGTTCGTATAGCGGTGCCACAAGACCATAAGCGATTCCGCGATGCTCTGCGCATTCACCCACCGCATAGATGCCGGGAATATTCGTCTCCATATAGTCGTTAACAACGATTCCGCGCTTGACTTCAATCCCGGAGGATTGTGCCAAGGAAACGTTCGGCTTGATTCCGACGGCCATCACGATCAGATCGGTCTCGACACGGCTCCCATCCGTAAATTGGAGTGCCTTCACCCGCTTCCGCCCTGAGATGGACTCCGAATTTTTATTCAGCAGAAATTTCATTCCTTGGGTTTCAAGTTCACGCTGCAGCATTCTGGCCGCCGTTTCGTCCAATTGTCGTTCCATCAGATAGGGGTTAAGGTGAACCACGGATACATCCATGCCCAAATGCAGAAGCCCTCTAGCAGCCTCCAGACCCAGCAGACCCCCGCCGATAACCACCGCTTTCTTGTATTGCTTCGATGTCTTCACCATCGTTTCACAATCCTTGATATCCCGGAATGCGATAACGCCTTCCTTGTCGGCACCAGGCAAAGGCAGCATAAATGGATTGGAACCGGTGGCTATAATCAATACATCATAGTCAGCAGCAGCTCCTTGATCGGAAAAGACTTGACGATTCTGGGTGTCGATCCGTGTCACCGTATGACCCGCATATAACTGGATCCGATTCTCCTTATACCAATCCCAATCATTAATGATGATTTCCTTCATATCGGTGCCTCCTGCGAGGACAGATGACAGCATAATCCGGTTGTAGTTCGGATGAGGCTCCGATCCGAATATCGTAATCTCATAAGCATCCGGCGCAAGCTTGATCAAATGCTCGATTGCCCGTACCCCTGCCATACCATTCCCGATCATTACTAATTTCTTTTTTGTCATGGTTTGCGCTCCCCTCCGTCTAACACCTTAGAATATACTTGTTCATTCATCAAAAGCCTTAAAAACCAAAATAGCCTGCATTCGCTCCAGTAGAGTAGGCACACTCTTACCGGGAACGAAAGCAGGCTTCTTTGCCGCTAATGGGATACACCGTTGTATCCGGGAGATATAAAGTTTCTTGAGGGAAATATACACCACATCCGATCTGTCTGTCAACATATTTGACATGAAACGGAGAAATTTAATTAAATATCGACATCACCCTGTGATATATGTTATATAATTTAACATAATAACTGCTTTGTGCTAACTGCTTAAACCCTGAGAGGATATCATTTATGAAAGGAGCGTCAATCCATGCGTTCATTGCTGGTTATCCACCATCCGGTCCCTGCTTCAGAGCGAAGCGACACAGATGCCAGGGCGCTTCTTCCGGAGTTTATCCTTCGTTCATACGGCTACAAGGTCCACCTAGCCCGCAGTGAGAAGCAAGCGCTGGCCGGCATCATGGAAGCAGACGGAACGGTTCTCCACCTCCCGGTTGCCGCAATTAAATCGTGGTCCCGCACGCTCGAACAACAAAAGCGCGTTCCCGTTCTGTGGTGGTGCAGCGATCATGCCGCTTCGCAATCTCTCGAAGCATGTGAAGATGATGTTATAATTGATGGACTTTTATTCCCCACCATGAAGGAGCATGAGCTGCATTGGACACTGCATTTTAGTTCCAAGCATTTTTACGAACGAGAGCAGTGGCATAATGAAAGAACGCAGCTTCTTGCCCGCATTGAAGAGCGAAAATGGATTGATATGGCCAAAGGCATTCTGTGCAAGATGAAAAATATTTCGGAATCCGAAGCATACGATGTCCTGCGCAAACAGGCGATGAATGAAAGAAAAAGAATGGTGGATGTCGCAACCTCGATCGTCAAGTTGTATCAATTGCTTCAGGAGACCGGCTCAGGAGGTGCAAAAAAATCATGATCCACTTATTAAAAGAAGTCGGCCGCGGCAAACGGGGTGCACGGGACCTGACTTACGAGGAAGCGCTGCAGGCTGCAGAATCGATTCTCGGATTGCAGGCAACCCCTGCACAGATCGGTGCCTTTTTCATTGCGGAACGCATCAAAATGGAAAGCGTGGAAGAATTGGAGGCATTCGTGAAGGTCGGCCGTGAATATGCAGACCGTTCATTTGTACATGAGGGTATAGATTGCGCAGGACCTTATGATGGCAGAAAGTCCTCCTTTTTCTCTACGTTAGCCACCTCGTTTGTGCTGGCAGCCGCCGATCTGCCTGTCACTCTGCATGGGACCGCATCACTGCCCCCGAAGTGGGGGATCACATTGTCGGATATACTTGCGGCCAAGGGGATAATCGGACCGTTACTGGCAAAAGCATCATGCGTCCGCGCTGCCCAGCAATCGGGCGTATTATATGTACATGCTGAAGAGTGGTGCCCCCCGCTTAAGAATCTTCGCCCGATCCGGGAGGAGCTGGGTATGCGGACCGTGCTTAATACGGCCGAAAAGTTTGTGGATTACTCTCATTCCCCTTTCTTAACCTTCGGCGTATACCATAATACGGTCTTTGACCGTTTAAGCCGACTGATCATGAAACTCGGTTATCGGAAAGCGATCATCATTCAAGGCAGTGAAGGCTCGGATGAACTATTCATTCACCGGCCCACGCGGACTTACCGAGTTGAGAAGGGTGAAGCCAGCCTCCAGATCATCGACCCGGAAGCGTACGGACTCGATACGCCTGTTCCAGACATAAGCTGGACCCCCTCCGAACAAGCTGACGTTACCGAGCAGGTTCTGCAGGGTACGGGGGACATCGCTTTTATCTACCAGGTTCTGCTAAATGGAGCCGTTCGCTTACAGTTGGCGGATAAGGTCAGCTCCGTCGAGGAAGGGATCTATACTTGCAAGGCTCTGCTGGACTCGGGTAAACCGTGGGAGTTATATGACAAGTGGCTGTCCTTGCTGTTAGAACCCATCCCGAATGACGGTTGGACTTCACCCATCGTCAGACATGTTTCGCATTGAACAGAAGAAACCCGCACCGGGCAAGCGGTGCGGGTTTCTTTTACATTACCTATTAAACTCCAAATCCAAATCCGAACGCAGAAACGATGATGACCAAGAGAATAAAGAGAACCAGTACTGCTCCAACGGATCCATATCCTCCGCCACCGTATCCAGCAACTTCACCCATTGTTCCAACCTCCTTTACTTTTCCGAACACAACATCCTATGCTCGTAATATCAAAGAGCGTAGACTCTTGAGGAAAAAATAAAAACAGACAGGAATTGGGTCAACATAAATCTGGATTTTTTAAGAAGAAGCCTTATTTCGCAATCATTTTCTTGGCATAGTTCAGCACATCCGATTTGGCGCTCTCCGCCCAAATGCTGTACCGAATCTGCTGCTCTTCATCCACCCAATCCAGGTGATCCCTTCCCTTGGAGTCGGTTGTGTAGATGCATTCCACTCCGTTAATGGCGATGGTTTCCTTTTTCTCGTTCGGTTTCTTCTGCGGCACTGGCGTTCCGCCCATTGGCTGTTCAGGTACAATATAACTCGCAACGACCTGAAGCTTTACTTTTCCCTTATCAAAATTCAGGATGGCTGCGGATGCTTCATTCGACTTCATGATGTCGGAGTACACGAACTTCTCCCCGCTTGCGGCCTTCGCTCTCAATTCCTTGTCCAGCTTCTCGTATAGACTCGACGTTCTTTCAGGACTCTTTAAGTATATAATCGCGTTCTGGAATGAATAACTCTTCGGCAAGTCAGAAGGTTTGGTTAGCGTTGGAGCGTTCAATGCCTTCGCCTTCGCCACATAGTCCGCATACTTGGTATTAACAAAACCCATGGACGTAAAGTAAATTTCATCTAGCCGGTTATATTCCTGGTCCGCAACATAATACGCAACCATCTGCCCTGCTTTAAGTTTGTTACTTAACTCCTTGATACGATCATCAAACGAAACGGATGTCTTCTCCGGTTTGGCAGTAGAAACCGCTACCTTCGCCTGTGGAACAGACGTGCTTGCATTGCTTGCTGCGTAAACATTCGCGGATCCGACCATCATCGTTGCTGCGAGAAATAAAGCGACCTTCATCTTGTTTTTCATCATGGTAAAATTCGTACTCCTTTCGGCGGTAAGGCCTTTTATGTTAATTTATAAATACATCACATATAACACCTTACCGACAACAAAAGGGACATTTTGTAAAAAATGAAGGGAAACCGTTTATTCCGATATAAGACCGGCTGCAATCTTCGCAAACTCATCCTTGGACAGTGGATCCTTTGGATCATCTGTAATCACATACAGAATCTCTTCACTGTCGCTAAGCCAAGTCAAGCTGCGAGTTTCAGTAGTCGAATTGGCGGACAGTATCATTTCTTTCCCGTTCACCGTCAGTTTTACGGCTTCGTTTGTGAGCACCCCAGCTTTTGAGCCTTTCTTTCGGGCAAAAGCCAGAATCGTGATCCGATTTTCGCCTTTACGATATTCCATTCCCGTAGAAGCAATCTCGAACCAAGGGACAATCTTATAGAACAGTCCCTGTTCTTCATCCGACTTTCCAGCCTGCTCTTTGAGTTCATTCAGAAGACTTTCATACTCCGGTGTTCCCCATACAGGTTCATTTCTAATTTGAATCCTTCCAAAATCAAATCGATACCCTTCGGGAACATAATCAGGTTCTCGAAGTAAGGGCGCACTCTTCTCTTCGATTTCTTTTGCGAGTTCTTGATAATTCGGATGCTTTGTCGCCATATAAAAATAGTTCAGTGGATATTTTTTAGTGGATGAAGTTAGATGCTGGTCCTTGATATAATATACCGCCTGTTCACCCGGCTTTAACCTCTTGCTCAGCTCTTCTTCCGTCTCTTTTATACGTTTGGCGTTATATTCCGATTCGGAATATTTCCATGGCTTCATGGTAGACAGAATGACTTCGCCTTCCTTGTTCTTGATCTGAATCAAGTAATTACTTGCGTAAACACTAAGAGACGAAAGAATCAAAATCGCAGTAAGCATTGCAATAATCAAGGTTTTCTTACGATTGCCGGTATGTCCCCTGTGGTTCTTCTGGTGAATTTGACGCACCTTGTGCATGATGGCGGGGGTCACGTCCAACTCTTCTTCCACGGAGTGCAATTCCATGCTTCTCAGAATTCGATCTTGCTCCGGCTGTCCCGAATCTCGCATAACCCCGTCCCCTCCTTCTCCTGGATCAGCTTGATGACTTTCTGTTTCATCCGAGCATACTTTTTCTTCACTGCACTAAGATTCTTATCCAGAATCTGTGCGATCTCCGTGAACGGTTTATCTTCGAACACCCGCAGCACGAGCAGATTCCGCTCCTCCACCGAGAGCTTCGTCATGGCATATTCCAGTGGTTCGCTGAACCACCGGCGCTCCAGCGACTGTTCCACGCTATCAGCATGCCCTGTCGATCGAATGAGTCGGCTCACTCGCATGCGAACTTGTCGCTTGCGAAGCAAATTAAGACAATGATGATAGGCAATCTTGTATAACCATGATGAGAACGAAACCTTCGCTTCATAGGTATGAAGCTTGGTGAATGCTTTAATGAAGACATCCTGGACGGCATCCTGCGCGTCCTGCTTGCAGCCGAGCATCCGGCAGCAATATATGTAGATTTGTTTTTTGTACGTTTCGACGATAGGCTCGAAACCATCCACCTCACCGGCCTTAACGCGCCTCACGCACTCCTCTATCGAATCCAATTCGAAGACGCACCTCCGCGTAAATCTTATTTACGTATGTATAACACCTCTTCTTCCAAAAAAGGGACTCTATATTAAAAATAAAAAAACAACCCATACCTTAAGTATGAATTGTTTTGTTGTAATGTCGATCTTTTCTTTTATCAGTAACGTCTTGATTATCCCACGTCTCGCTTATATACCTGAGGGCATATACTCCTGCCATAAAATATATTTTTAATTATATTTCTTACCATCTAAAATGAAATTACAGATATCAATGGATAGGATGAAGAGGTCTCGGCCCATAATGCAGTACAAATAACAGGAGGTTATATGCAATGTCCAACATACATGAAATTCACAAGGGACTAGAGGAGCAGGAAGGTCGCATCATTAGACAAACGATTGCCGAAATGGAAGCTGCATTTAATCAACATGATGCCGATGCCTTGGATCGTCACTTTAGTCAAGACTCCACTTGGGTCAATGTCATAGGGGAGATGCTCTCAGGCTGGGAGCAAATAAATAACGCACATCAAGTTGTTTTAAAGGGGCCGCTTCTTCATGCATACGCAAAGTATTTCATTGAGAAACTTGTATTCTTGCACCAGGATGTGGCCATCGCGCATATACGTCAGTATCCGGCTACATCGAAGGGGGAACTCATCGAAGACGGACAAGGAAGTCTGGCCATCTATGTGATGGTCAAGAACCAAGACACATGGCTCCTGGCTGCTGGTCAGAATACTTTAATCCAAGCGCACCGTAAAGGATGATCACATTAAGATGGAGTCTATCATCCAAGCAGCTTACACATCATTCCCATGGTAAAACCCAGGTTCTCGATCAATAGAATCGGGGACCAGGGCCATCATCTATGCCCGCGATGATTCAAACTGAAAGATCAACTTCTCACTGTCGTCCCTCGTAGCAATAAATTCCTGCACGCGTGAGTCCGAAACATACTTGTTCATCGTCTTTCTCCAGAATGCTTGCGCCCGCTTATTGCGATCCGTGGCATTCGTCTGGACTTCCCAGCTGCCGGCATGCTTGTTGAACACTTGTGATGCAGCATTCTCCGCAACATGTTTGCCTCGGAAGGGTTTCATAACAAAAAACTCATTCATGTAAAATTCACTGCCAAAAGTGTACGGCGGGGTTGCTACCAGAGCAAATCCTGCCGGGATGCCATCCACCCGAATCAGGTAAGGAAACAAAATCGAGGGCTTCTCCCACCATATATCAAAAACTTGGATCTGGTCATTCAAGGTTTTTGTGTCATCATCCTCATAGACGCCATATCGATTCGGCTTCCATCCCCATATCCCTGATAAATCATGCAGATACAGCGGATATATATTATTAATGATAAATTTGGTGGAAGTATCGCTTAACTCCACGGTAACTTTCATATGTTTTCCTCCGTCCTAGACATAATCCAATCTCTTGAAATCCTGCATTTTGCTATCTATAAAACCTTCATTGAAGTCGGCAATCCCCACAAACTCCGAATCTTGAAAACATAGACCTAAGAGCCATAGCTGCCGAATGGCAACAAAAACTGGGACCGCAGCAAGATCATTTTCGCTGAACGATCTGACACTACAATACCCTCTCAGAAAGGCGTCCCATAATCTTTCCACTTCCTCCGGGTCATGTCCGCTGTGTAGTTCTCTGGCAAGCCTAAACTCCGCAACATCGTAAGCTCTCCAGCCGTAACCGCAAAAATCAAAATCATAATGGGTCAGCTTTCCGTCCTCTGTAAATGCAGCATTCGTATTGCCATGCAAATCTCCGTGGCACACGCACCAATCTAAACCACGAACCTTGAGTTCCGAGGTTCGTTTCTTTAGTTCCTTTACCATTTGACTTAGGTAGTTATAATCCGCCAACCGATGCTCCATATAGGGTCTGATAATGGATAAAGGCTTATCTATTAGAAACTCCATATCCAGCTGCTCCCTTGCATGACGACTTTCAAAATGATCCATCGCCTTATGCATGTGGCCGATGGATTCACCGAATCGGTAACTGTCGACTGCGATGTGAATCGGTCTCTCGTGCCCTTCCGCATATTGAAATAGGACCCCGTATCGAATTCCCTCCATAACGTTAAACCCTCTAAGGTATGCTCCGTCTTTTCCCGGAATCGGCTCTGAAACGATGATCCCCTTCGCACTGAGAAACCGGAGCAACTCCAATTCAAACTCGATGTCAGACCCGCTTCTTCGATCAGCCCTGTAGATACGGAAGATATACTTATCAACATCCGTTTCTACTTCGTACGCATCGTTCATGCCCCGCAAAAAATACTGAATTTTTACAACGGAACCAATCTCATAATTGTGTTGAATATGTAACCCTACCGCTTGTTTAGACAAAAGCGAGTAAGTGACAGGAAATAAACGCAACCCCAATCCCTCCTTGCACTCAAGGGTATCATCCTCGACAAACTCTTACATATAGGCTGTATGATTATAATTATTTTTTATATAAACCACGGTACGTTGTAATTTACAAAAAAAAGCAATAAGCTCTGTCTTCTTTAAGACAGGCTTACTGCTTAAAATCAATTAGTCTTCAATCATGATTTGCTTGTAAATCCCATAAGCTCTTTCACATGCAGGGTATTTTCCAAAGATGTCAGCTTTTCCAGCAAAGTGAAAGCCACATCAAAAGCCGTTGCCGGGTTACATGAAGTGATCAGATTCCCATCAACAACGATTTGTTGTTCCATGACATGGGCACCGAATTCTCGCAGCTGTGATTTTCTGATGCTGGTTGGGTGATCATAAGTCGTGGCTTTTCGTCCCTCCAGCACGCCGGCTTTGCCAAGCGTAAGGGCTGCAACGCAAATCGTAGCAATCCATTTGCCCTGCGCATGAAACTCCTGAATGATCTTGGAGAACCTGGAGTCGTATGCATCGTTATAAAAGCCAGCTTCCTCGAACCCGCCGGGAATCGCCAGCGCATCATAATCGTCCACATTAACCGAGTCCAGCGTGATCTCAGGAATAACGGTAAAGTTCCACGTGCACTTCAACCGGTCATGCAGTCCCGCGGTCACAACCTGGGTTGTCCCATCCCCCTCCAGCTTGTTCCAACCCAGTACATCGGTAAACACACTAGCCTCCACAGCTTCAAATCCATCCGCCAACAGTAAAAGCACTTTCTTCATAAGCCATCCTCCCCCGTCCTTGTCACTCTATTATCATATGAAGAGACATCCCGATCTTTTGGATTGTGTACTATCATAACTACACTTATCTCTAAATTCAACTGAAAAACAAATGAATAACAAAAAGAAGCAGCCCGATGACTGCCTCTTTTTGTTCAATAACCTGCATATCGGAACGGATGCTGAATTAATGATTTAAATCATATAACCCAGGTGCGTGCTCGTTCGCCAGCTCAGGCATTATAGGTAACGGAAACCCTTCCGGAGGTTGAACCACTTGCAGCTCTCCGCCATTTCTGCTTGGTGTTTGACCGCTAAAAATCTCGCCGATTCGCGTATCATCCAGCCTGAAGTTGAACTGTGCGTTATGGAAGCCCATATCTACGTATTTTTGGCATTCCGGATATTTATGGATGTCGTAATTCGGAACAGGGAATATATTACCCCATTCAACGCCCAGCGTCTCCAGTGCTTTGGCAAACGCATTTTGATGCGCATTATCCCGCACAATCAGAAAAGCCAACGTCTCACGGAACGTTTTGTTTGTGCTCATCTCATAGATTCGCGTTTTTTGAAGCACTCCCGTTGATTCGAGAACAACGTTATCGAGCAAGTTACTAACCAAATTTCCGTGATCATAGACGTAATTTCCCTGCCATGGGTTTCCTGCGGCATCAACAGGTAAAGAACTTTGGGCTCCCATGATAAAGTGATGCGGATTCGCATGCTTGATCGCTTCATCGAGCGGGGCCTCGTCCATACCGGAATTACCAGCGCCTTCAGCGCCAGCGCCGGTAAGCAGCTGATTGATTGTATGTTGAACCAACTCGACATGGCTTATCTCTTCCAAGAAAACGCCACGGATCAGGTCGCGATATGGAATGGCATTCCCACGGAAATTGTTGCTCTGGAAGAAGAATTGCATCATCGTCCGCATTTCGCCGAATCGGCCGCCTAACGTTTCCTGCAGCACCTTTGCAGCTGCTGGATCAGGTTGATCTGGAACGATCAGATTGATCAGATCCTCTTTATAAAAATACATGTAATATCCTCCCGCTTCCTCAATATAGTCACGAATCCAGTTTGCGTTTACATCCCATTTTCCATGCACTGCACTCGTCACAATAATTTCTTGGAAATTGCTAGGTGCCTATTCTGCTTATTTCGAAAGAATTAAACAACTATCTCTTGCACATAATGACTCTGTTTGAATAAATCTTAAAGGAGCGAATAAGATTGGGAATTTTAAGCGGTAATCCTAAAAATGAGCCCATGCATTATGGGGAAATATTTAGCGTATGGTCAGCATCCATGTTGGCAAAAGGCATGGTATCCTGCTACGAGGCTTATTTGAATCATGCAGGCGATAAAGATCTCAAAAAAATTCTGAATGATCTGCTGGATCAATCCAAGCTTGAGATTAAAGAATGTGATGAATTGCTTACCGACAACGGAATCGCCCCTGCACCGGGACTTCCCGAAAGACCCCCGGTTAAACTCGAGGATATTCCGGCTGGCGCAAGATTCACGGATCCGGAAATAGCAGCCAAAATCGCAGCTGATACATCACTCGGATTGGTATCATGCAGTCAAACCATGGGACAATCCATCCGGGAAGATATCGGCGCGTTATTCGCTAAATATCATCTCACCAAGACGGCGCTGGGTGTGCGTATCCTTCAGATGAATAAGGAAAAAGGCTGGCTCATTCCGCCGCCGCTTCAACTCAAGAGACCTGAATGAGTATAGTGTAATCAATCAAAAAAACACTCTGATCTGATGTGGCTCAGAGTGTTTTTTTGATTTAATCATGTATTCGCACATTGAGCTTCTACTCGCTAAGCCTGCTGCTTCTTAACAGGCTGATGATCTCGAAGGAGCCAAATGTGGAAGAAATATTCAAAGATTCCAGATAAGAAGCAACGCCTATCCCCAGTGCAGCAATCACAGCTGATGCAAACGTGGCATTCGAAAGCCCGACGATGATGGCCGTAATCATGGCGCCATGGACCAAAAGCTTAACCAGTAACTTCTCCATCCTGATCACTCCTATTATTGGTGTAACAACATCTGCTTGTATAATTTATAACCCCATTTTATCCTTTCAAACTTTTCCTTTTCTATCTGTCCTTGGATGCTGCTTCTTTTTTGTTTTTAACTCATTCCCTGACCCTCGCCGATGATTCCAGGTTCCGGCGGGAGTTGTGGGGCAACGGGTTGATTGCAACCTGTTGCCTACCAATGAGGAACATGCCTAGGATGACCAAGATGCCGCCGCACCATTGCTCCCATCCTGCGGATTCTTTTAATACGATGACCGATAACAACAAAGCCGTGAAAGGCATCATGCCGGAAAAAGCAGCAGCTGTTGATACATGGCAGCGCTTAATGCCGGCATACCACAGCATGAAGGCCACGGCCGTCACGATCGGTCCATACCAAAGCAGCGCAAGCCATTCCTGCAATCCTATTGCTGCCAGTGAAGCCACCGGATCCTCGAACCATGCGGGGATCAAGCATAGCAACAAGGCGATCACCGAGACCAGCGTCGTCTGGACCATAGGATGAATGGCTTTGTTTGGTGAAGCCGTTCGCTGCATCGAACCGATGCGGGAAAGCAGATTAAAGCCGGATTCACTCCATGCAGCGCAGAGCACAAGCAGGTTACCGTACAGATGTTGTGCCTCGAATGCATGGCCCGGCGTGAGTACCCCTTGTATGATCATAATGCCTACCACCGTGGTAACAATGCCTACCAGCTTATTGCCGTTCACCGATTCTCTCAGGAGCCCAAATGCCAGCATGACGGTAAAGGCGGGTGTAGCGCCTGTTAGAATTCCTGCTTCTGCCGTGCTGGTATGAAGAAGTCCTTGCAGCAGCAGCATCCGAAACAGAAACATTCCGAGTATCGCCTGAAAGAATAGAACCCCCCAGTCTCGGAATGTTAACTGTCGAACCGTCTTCACCAGCTCCTTCCTACATAGAGGAAGCAGACATAGCAGAGCCAATACCAAGCTGGCGGCTGTTATCGTAAATGTCCCTAATTTCCCGTTCAAAAACCACGCCGTGATGACAGAAGTCCCTGCAAGCGTGAAAGCCCCGCATAAATAAAGCATCCCTTTCCATCGTTCCAAAAAAATCACATCCCCCAGTTATTACAGATCGACAGCGACTGAATCTATGCTACAATCATAGGGAAAATACTGGTATGGTTACAGATCCAGTTAAGCGCAAATTTATGCAGACCAGTTGGAGGATGCTCTTATGTTGGGAATAAGACTGCACCGTAGCAGCGAAGTATCGCTTAAACGACAAATTTATACAGCTATAAGGGAGAGGATTGTTCAAGGAATCCTGCAGCCAGGAGAAGGCCTGCCCTCATCCCGTCAGTTGGCGAGAGAACTCATGGTATCTCGTAATACGGTCAATGAAGCGTTTGACATGTTGAGCGTCGAAGGCTACGTTATAAGCCGACAAGGGGCACCTACACGGGTCGCTAAAGGCATTGCACTGGATATCCTGGCTAACCTTGAACCGCCGCCGCGGAAAGAAGCTCCTCCTGATTTCGCAGCAGATTTCCGCACGGGACAGCCTGAACTCCGGCTATTTCCACGGTACGCATGGCAGCAGATTTCAATGAAAACCCTTGGCGACATGAGCTCTGCTCTGCTAGGTTATACGGGTCCTCAGGGGTTGCCTGCACTTCGAGAAGAAATCTCATTGTGGCTTTATCGTTGCAAAGGCCTTAAGGTATGCAGCCAGGATATATTCATAACGGCAGGTGCAACACATGCGCTGAAAATCCTTGCCGACTTACTCTATCAGGAAAATCAGGAAATTTGGTTTGAAGATCCCTGCAACATCGAGATGCTGCAGACGTTCATCAACAAAGGATATCGAATCCATCATGTTCCCGTAGATGAACACGGGATTCAGACCGATCACTTGACCGACAAGTCTGGATGTCCCGTTTATGTTACACCCTCTCACCAATTTCCGCTTGGAGGCATTCTGCCGGCGGATCGGCGTGCTGCGCTCATCCGCTACGCCAGAAAAAACGGCAGCTATATCATCGAGGACGATTATGACAGCGAGTTCCGATATAGCGGAGATTCGGTCGCACCTTTATATGCCATGGATCCCGATAAGGTCATTTATGTCGGCACGTTCAGCAAAGTTCTGTTCCCGGCGCTTCGGATCGGGTATGCGATTGTGCCCCGTAAGCTTCAACAGCGCTGGGGGCATTTGCGTACCCATACGGATGTGCAGAATCCCCCTTTTGAGCAAGCTGCCTTAGCCGAGTTTTTGCGCACCCGGAAATTTGACAGGCATATCGGGAAAATGCGAAAGATCTACGGCGAACGGAGGCAGGTCCTGTTATCTTCGCTACATGAGTATTTCGGAGATACTTGGCGTTCCTGGGGCGATGCAGCCGGTCTGCATCTGGCTGTAGAATTTCCAGGGGCGATCTTTGACGAGGCTTTCAGGCAGAGGACCCGGCAGGATCGGATACGCATCACGCCACTGGACTATCATGGTATTCAAAAAGGGATCCATGCAAACAAGTTATTGTTCGGCTACGGTCACCTGGAGGCAGGCGAAATCCGCGACGGAATATCCCTGCTGCATGCTTATTTGAAGGATCAAGGCTGCTTATAACATCTTCAAGATTTCTTTATGCTTCCATCCAAACAGTGAAGGCTGCCATCAGGCAGCCTTTTTTATGCTTCGTCACCGTACTCCATACATCCCATTCCTATTTAATCTTTATCGCAGCCTCCGTGCTCGCCAGCCGTTTCGCAGCTTCTTCGGCTTCCAGAAAGGCCTGTTCCAGAACTTGGTTCCGATCCAGAATCGCATTTCCCTGTGCCCGAATGATCTGATAATCCATTACTCCCATAAAGTTAAACATGGACTTAAGGTATTTATGCGAGTACTCCACCTCGGCGTACCAGTCATGATTTGTGTAAATGGCGTCACTTGCCTGAATGACCAGCAGACTGCGGCCATCGGTTAGCAAACCTTCCGAGCCGTTCTTCGTATATTGGAATGTCTCACGCGCAATGAGGATATTATCGATATAATCTTTAAGCTTGGACGGAACGTTGAAATTGTGCATCGGCAATACGATGACATACTTCCGTGCCGCCTTAAATTGCTGCAGAATGGCGGACATGCGGTCCGATATCTGCTGCTCCTCTTCGTTAAGCGGCTCCCCTCTACCCTGTTTGTTCCAAAGCTCTAAAACCATATGGTCTATGGCAGGTATAGAATCACGGTATAAATCGATTTGTTCTATAGCACCTGCCGGGTTGCATTTCGTGTACGCCTCCAAAAAATGCTGAAGCACCCGCAAGCTGACCGAAGTCGCTGACTCCACCCTCGGATGTGCGTTGATAATGAGTATGTTCTCCATCTTATATCTCTCCTTTTTCGACTATTTCATAATGTAGACAAACAAGGCGGTCCAAGTGTGACATCAATTCTGATTTTATGCATAAATCAAAGGCTGCGATGGAAAGGATATCTAATATATGTGTCGGGGGAGTGAAGTTATGGATCTCAAAGAAAGCCTGGCTGAGTATTTCAAAGCGAATGCTGATTTTTTCAATGTTGAAATTCAATTGCTTCAGTATCAAGTTCAAGTGATCGGTTTAGATTCTTTAGTTGATCTTCCCCAGAGTATCGCTTCACTGCAAATCCAAACCTCAAATATGATTGAAAATTCCCTGTCGCCCGCTTCACTTCTTAAAAATCTAGGCGAGCTTGTCGAACCCAAACTGGAAGCGGTTATTCCTGACATCATGAAGGGCAACCTGATCGTCCTGGAACCCTTGTCTGGAACTTGCAGCGCCGTCCTTCCGATATCGAAAAGTGTCACCCGCTCAGTCTCATCGCCAGAAACGGAAAATACGTTATACGGCTCAAGCAGCGCTTTTCTGGAAGATATCAATACGAACATCGGCATTCTTCGAAAACATTGCACCGGATCCTCCTTGCAAGTCGAAACGTACACCGTCGGGAAGAGTCATCCCAAATCCTTATTGTTAATCTATCAGGAAGACCGAATCGACCCCCGGTTACTGCAATCCATTCAAGCGAAAATCAAGGCGGGTCTGGATCAGGAAGTTCACCATATTCAGCATCTCGAGAACATGCTGGGCGTAAACACGTGGTCGCTCGTAACCAACTTCACCATGACGGAATTGCCGCAAAATGCGGCTCACTCCCTTCAGCAAGGCAAGGTTGTGTTCATGCTGGACCGTTATCCGTTCGCAATTATTTTACCCAGCCTTGTCATGGATATGTTCTGCATGAAGGACGATCATAATTATCCTCTCCCGTTCATGTACCTGATCCGACTCCTGAGAGTTGTCGGCGTCTTGATCGCGACCATTATTCCCGGGCTTTATGTGGCCTTGGTGTCCGTCAATCCTGAAATTCTGAGGCTTCAGCTGGCCTTATCGATTGCGAACAGCCGGCAGGACGTCCCTTATCCCGCCTTTGTCGAGACGCTGCTGCTCCTCATCGTTCTGGAGCTCATCTTGGAAGCGAGTGTCCGTCTTCCGAAAAGCGTGGGACCCACCATTACGATGGTGGGCGGTATTATACTGGGCCAAGCTGCCGTATCCGCCAAACTGGTCAGCAACCTGCTAATTATCGTGCTGGCGGGTACAACCATTGCTTCTTCCACGGTAGTGGGATTTCAGAACTCTGTATCTGTTCGCGTGTTCAAATATCTGCTGATCATTTTATCCGCCATCTATGGCATGTTAGGGCTGCTTGCTGGAATCGTTGTCGTCTGCGCCTATATGGGCCATCAGAAAAGTATGGGGATTCCTTACTTATCATTACCTACATTAAATCAGAAGGATGAGCGAAATGGATAAAAGTGGTTATCATGCAACCATCCTGTACGTGGTTTGTCATATGGGGCTTATCTTTTTTCTCTATCCCTCCGATTTGTTTTCAGGCATGAAAATGGGGCACTGGATCGGAATCTCCATAAGCTATGCGCTGCATGCAGTCGCCCTCTTCATGTACATTAAAGGCCTGCAATGGGCCGCCCAGCGGAATGTCGTGAATATCGTGGATGTGTTCCGGAGCGCCGGCAAATATCTCGCGTGGATCTTTTTGCTTCCTGCCTTCTTTTACTTTGGTATCGCTATTATCATCACGCTTAGGGCCTATTCCGAGATGTTGAACCTGGTCTTTTTATCAACCACGCCGCTGTGGGCGATCCAGTTGTTATTGATTGCTATTGCTTTTCTCATGGCTTGGCAAGGCATGGCCAGCATGGCCCGAACCAGCATCCTGCTGGTCATTCTGTTCACATTCCCCATCATTTTTGTTCTCTGCTTTAGCTTTCAAAACGTGGATTGGTATTATTTGATGCCGATCATAGACCCTGAACAATCGTTCCATTTTCTTGCGAAACCCGATTTTCTAGTCAGTTTATTCGTCTATGCTGGCGGCTTCTTTTTCCTGGGACTGTTACCGCCATCCATACATATTAGCATCAAGAAAATGATGCTGGGCTGCCTTCTGCTGCTTCCCATGTTCTTGTTATCGGTATATTTGCCGCTTCTGACCTTTGGGCAAGCGACCGCCGAGTTATACCAATTTCCCATGCTGATGACCATAGACACCGTGAATATCACTTGGCTGTTGTTCGATCGGGTCACGATTTTTTTCTTATTGAGCCTGATGGCGTTTGCGCTGCTGTACTTGGGAGTGACATTATGGGTTCTCGTTACGCTTACCAAACGGGCTGCCCCAATGATTCCCAATATCTATCTACTGATTGCTTTGACCGCCGGTTTGTTTGCCATATCCATCGCCATCCCCAACTGGGATTTCCTTAAGAAGCTGCAAGTGTGGATTATTCCTCTGCGACTGTATATTTTCCTGGTTCTTCCGCTGATCACGTTTATCATCGGATGGCGGCACAAGCATAAAGCAAACCGTGCAACGGAGGTAACATAAAATGGACAACCCGGTCATCATCCGCCATGCCTTGAAGTGCTTTCTCATGCTGGCCGCCCTGGTTCCCTTGCTTACCGGCTGCTGGGATATCAAAGACATTAATCATCGCTCGCTTCCGGTGATCATGGGCATTTCGTTAACCGAGGAGAATCAATACAAGGTGTTTTTGGATATCCCGGCAACGAATGATACAAGCACCGTAAATATCGTTTCGGATACGGGCGATACCATCAATGAAATCATCGATCATATAAGCATGAACATGGAGACTCAAGTGGATCTGCTGCATTTGAAAATCGTCATCGTGGATAAAAAATTTGCCCGAAACGGCATGGAAGATATCATTTCCGCATTTAATCGTTCCAGAGATATCTCCTCCAAAACGCTTTTTGCTATCAGCGATCAAGGGCTGGATCAATTCTTTTCGGATATGGCAGCGAAATCCGAACACAGCGGTAATATCGTTTATGACTTTTTCGAAAAAAACGCCGGCTGGAACCCTCAATTAGCGGATACGAGGGTATGGCAAATGTTTCGCAGCATTCATTCCTATACGCATGATGTCATCGTCCCCATTATACGTTCAGGAAAATCCACAAGCATCGAATGCATGGGTTCGGCCATCATTAAGAATGGCAGGATGACGGGCCGAATCGGACCCGATGAAACGCTTGTGGCTAATGCCTTTTATGGAAAAAGCGCGTTCGGCAAAGTCGAGGTCATGGAAAGCGCCACCGTACAAATCATAAGCAACAGGCTTACCCATCACAGCTGGATGCAGGATGGCAAACCTTATCTTCGAAGCCATCTTAGACTGAAGGTTACCATCCTGGACTCTAGGGGGCATCCGACGGAAGGGCAGATCACCGAGAAGCTGGAAGAACTGCTCACCCTCCGGCTGAATCAGATGTTTCAAGAGACACAAAATGAACAAGCGGATATCTTGGCTTTGGGCCAATTTTTCAGAAATCATCTGACCCGAGAACAGCTGCGGGATTGGAGAACGACTTACTACCCTAATCTGGATTTCAAGCTGCGAGTAACGACCGTCATTGAGAATCGAGGTAATCTTAAAGATTTGTAAGTCCAGGATACGGATTGGACCACATAACAATCCATCAAAAAAAGGACCGCACCTGCGGTCCTTTTGATATTTCGCATACCTGCTCTTGCTGCTGGCTTTTTTGCCGGATGACCAGCATCCCCTATAACGCTTCATACTTACCATGGGTTACGTTGTATGCATTAAGACTTCGCCCAAAGCATCCAGCAGCTCTTGATTTTCTTCCGCCGTTCCTACCGAAATCCGGATATGCCCAGGCAGTCCCCAACCTTTGGCGTATCGGACGATAATCCCCCGCTCCAGCAGCTTATGGTACAGGGTATCCGCATGTTCTCCAAGCTCTGCCAGTATGAAATTGCTCATGCTCTCGTCGTAAGGAATCGATAACCGACTCAGTCCCTCATAGATTTGTTGTCTGCCTTGTTCATTCATCCGGCATGATGCCTGGACGTGTTCCTCATCCCCAAGTGCCGCCGATGCCGCTGCTTGCGCCAACGCATTGACATTAAACGGCTCTTTAACCTGAAGCAATGTGCGGATAATGCCTGCTGAAGCTGCTCCGTAGCCGACGCGAATACCCGCAAGACCATAGATTTTGGAGAAGGTATTCAGGGTGATGACCGGATATCCCATCTTGATGAAATCGATCCCGTCCGAGTAATCAGGCGCTGTCGCGTAATGGCGATATGCCGTATCGATCACAACCAGTACGCGAGTAGGAAGACGGTCCAGAAGCTTTTTCATTTCAAGCTCGGGAATATAGGTGCCTGTTGGATTATTGGGCGTACACAGATACACGATTTTGGTTCTTTCCGTAATCACGGACAGTATATCTTCCGCAGAGAAGGCAAATTGTTTGCGCAGCGGTACCCTAATGACCGTACTGGACATAAGAAAAGCACCAAACTCATATTCGCTGAATGTCGGATCAGGAACCACGATCTCGTCGCCAGGCTCAAGGTATGCCCGAGAAATCAGCATGATCAGTTCATCGCCGCCGTTTGTCACAATGAATTGATTCGCCGCCAATCCCAAGTGCTCGCCAAGCGCTTGCGCGAGACCCGAAGAGCGTTCGTCGGGATAACGGTGCAGATCAGACAACCGCTCCTGAATGGCTTGCAATGCTTTGGGCGAAGGACCGAGTGAATTTTCATTGGAAGCCAATTTGATGACGCGATCCAAGCCGTATTCCTGCTGTACTTCCCAGATGGGCTTTCCTGCCGTGTAAGGCTTCAACCGTCCTAATGCCTGCCGCGGCGTGACCTGCAACTCTTTATCTTCCCCTGCTTGATTCAATGTGTTCGCCCTCCGTTACCGCGTATTCATCTTCTACACTTCGCTGTAATCGATCTCCAAAAACTGTTCCACTTCCTTCTTCCAGCGGTTCTCGACGAAATCAACATGCTGCGGATGCACATTATAGGCTTCATAATCGGCTTCGTTATCAAATACCATCGAGAAGCCGAAATCATATGTATTTTTAGGACTGATTTGTTTAAATACCTTAAACGCTTGAACCGTTGGAATCGTACTGAGGGCAGATCGTCCATCCTCCAAAAAACGATGCTCCTCCGCCGATCCTTTCTCATGTTTAAGTGAAAAAATAACGGAATGAATGATTGGGTTGGTTGTCATGTTTGTCCAGCTCCTTATTAAGATTCGTATGAGGCTGATGATCTTGTATAACTTGAAGTACTGTGGCTAGAGTTACATCATATTATAACGTCAATCGTCAAATAAATCGCTACGAAAAAGGCACCCTTTTCCATGAAATCGAAAAAGAGTGCCTACTATCTTGCAAATTTCACAACAATGGCATCGTCATAAAACATGACTGTATAGCCCTTGCTAATTATTTAGTCTTCTGAATGTGATTCGTCAACAAATCAAGTAGATATGCTTTTAGGTCAACCATTCGTAAATTCGCCGGCTTTTCGTTCGTTCCAACAATGATCAGTGGGACAAGCGACTCCATACGTCGGATCGAGCCATGGCCCCCGCCCCCCTCATGCGTTGGTGAACTGCGGTCCGCCAATTCGTATCCCGGTTTAGCCGTCACGACCAAAAATTCACCTTTATGAGAGTTCAGCGCCCCGGACAGCCTCTCCAGCACATCGGGATACTGCCCGTAATCCAAGGTCCGATCATCGGCATTCAATTTAAGGTCCAGCACCTCGGCATCCTGCTTCACGGTCCATGTCTGTTTATAGCGATCGACCAGGTTACCTTTCGCCTTATATCGGAGTTCTTTCGAAGTAGATCCCTGAATGGCATGAATCCATTCATTTTCTTTCCAAGCAACAAAATCGATGCGGTCGTCCTTGCTTAGGATATCCGCTAAGCTTCTCAAAGAACGACTCGATTTGAAATTATATACATAAGCCATCGTTTCATTGACTGCGAGGGCGACCTCGGTCTCCGCTTTCACCTCTTCGCCCGGCTTTAGAACGGAGATGCCTTTCAGCATAGCGGGCATATCAATCTCCGAACGTTGTTCCGCCGGAAGAAGCTGTGTCATTCCGCTGTCCCCAGCGATGACGAAAATCGCTTCGTTAAACGCTTTTTCCGGGGATCCGAAGGCATTTAATAAGGATTGGAGCTGCTGATCCACCTTTTTGACGCCTTCGAGCTCTGACGGACCTTTTTTATGAAGCTTCTGGTCCAGGTCCGGTAAATAAACATACAAAAAATCCGGAAGCTTGTTGGCTTGAATCAGATAGCTAACGGCTTCGATTCCATACTTATTGTTCAGCCCCATCCGATCGTTGAGATCATCAGGCAGATTCTCTTTACCTTCTAGGGGGTTCGACAAGGCTCCCAAGGTTAAAAAATCCGGGCCTTTGACTTTTATTTTTTTCTGCAGGGAAGTCGGACCTTGAATCCAATCCGGGATCGTCAGCGTATGCTCGGTCGTTCCACGATAAATCAGGCCGTTAATCGATCCTGATTTCAAGCCGAGCCGGGCTAATTCTTCGTGGATTGTACGTGAATTCGGATTTAGATGTTTTCCGTTCAAATGGATTAAAGCATCGGTCAGGACCGGATTGATGCCTTGCCTGAGGATTTCCATCGGTCCTGTTCCGTAGTTGATCATCTTTTTATCGTCGGATGAATACCATAAAAGCCCCGGTACGCTATGGCCATTCGGATATTTTCCCGTCAACATCGTGCTGTCAATCGTGACGGACATCGTAGGAAAAGAGCTGACCAGATCCTTATAGTATTGTCCATGTTCAATCAAATATTGAAAGGTGGGCAGCTGTTTTTGAGATATGCCCTTATCGATCGCCTGTGCCATTAATGAGTCGACCATCAGAAATATGACTTTCTTATGAGTGTTCCCTTGTTCGGATTTAACCCTCAGCAAATCCTGTTCGGCAGGTTTTTGATGCTGGCATCCCGTTACCGTGATCAGCACAAGGGACAGCATTACGATGAACATCCTGTTTATCCGCATTTCGCATTCACCACCTTAGTACATTTTGTCACTAAAGTGGACATGTCATTCGAGGGATATTTTGCATATTTTCTTAAGCATGCACGTCCAAAAAAGAGAGGACTTTCGCCCTCTCCCCAATCACCATATCAGCTTTCCACTGCTCTCCCTTGTGGTTTCGTCAGTTTGAAAAACGAGGCCGCACCCAGCACGGAGGTGGCAAACAAAATGGCTCCCATCGGCACAGCTGTGGATTCGTCAATGCCAACCAGCGGTGACACGATCGAACCCAGCATCAAGGGCAGTAACCCTATGACAGCACTTGCGCTTCCTGCTCGATGACCTTGTTTCTCCATGGCCAAAGTAAATGTGCTGGTCGCTACCATTCCAATCGTGATCATATAGATAAAAATCAATATAACGATAAAGGCAAGAGGCCCTTTGAGCATGGTCATAATCAGAAGCAGGAACGTGGCACTTATTGCAATAATGACTCCGGCACGAAGCAAACTCCGTTCATGGATGATGCCGCCAAGGCGGCCAATGATGAAACTTCCCGAAATAATGGCGATTCCATTAATTCCGAACAGCACGCTAAATACCTGCGGCGACACACCGTAAATTCCTTGGTATACAAACGGCGTCCCCGAAACGTAAGCAAAGCTTCCTCCGTGAATAAAGCCTACTGTCAACGCATATCCGATAAAGGATCGATCTTTGAACAGGCTTCCCATCGTACGTACGGAATGGGTAAGAGAGCTTGGGGTTCTTCTCTCCCGCGGCAAGGTTTCCTTCAACTGAATAGCAATTATCAATACGATGACTGCACCGAACACGCTTAAAAAATAAAAGATCGAATGCCAGCTTGCACCCGGCAGAAGCAAAATCGCTCCACCGGACATCGGTGCAACCATGGGGGCAACCGCATTAATGACTGATAATAAGGCAAAAAACTTCGTAAGCTCGCGACCGCTGAACACATCCCTTACCACCGCGCGCGAGATGACAAGGCCCGCGGCTGCCGTAAATCCCTGTAAGAATCTGGCGATGATAAGCACCGTAATATCGGGTGCCAATGCACAGAATAAGGAAGAAAGGGCAAACAAGGCAAGCGATATGAGCAGCGGTCTTCTTCTTCCCTGCGCATCGCTGATAGGTCCGACTATGATTTGGCCTACCGCAAGGCCAATCAGACAGGATGTCAAGCTAATCTGTACGAGCGATGCCCGTGCGCCTAAATCATCGGCAATGTCGGGAAAGCTCGGCAAATACATGTCGATATTGAACGGTCCTAATATGCCAAGCAAGCTGAGGAGCAAGGCTAATCCGAGGCGTTCTTTTCCCGTCGGGTTATGAAGCATATGTGTCAAACACCTCTACTCTACTATTGTTTTGTATTCATATAATGTATCAGGTTTGTCCAAAATAGAATAGTCCACCTGCTAGGTGTATAGGGTTTACGTCGGAATACCGAACAAAAGAAGAGCCCGGTTCTAATCAAACCTGGCTCTTCCTGCTTTGATAAAGGATTCGGTTCACCTTCTCAGAGCTCAGCAGCATGATCAGCGCAAACAACAAAATGACGACGGGAAACAAACCTATCGATACATGGGCCGCAACGATACCAAACAGTGGGGGCAATATCGTGGTGCCGGTATAGGCAACAGCCATCTGATAGCCCATGATTCTGGACGATTGGGCTTTGCCGAAGCGGGCCGGCGTTTCATGCAGCAAACAAGGAAAAATGGGGGCAAGCCCAAGTCCGATGACAATGAGTCCGATGAGAGAAAGATAGGGATGCAGCGGCAGCAATAACAGGATAGCACCGGCAATGGCCGTCACTTGCCCTGCACGGATGAGCGTCCGATTGTTAAACCTCAGCGTTACGAACCCGGTAATGAATCGCCCGAGCGTAATACCTCCATAATACAAGGATACCCATACTGCTGCTGTTTCCGGAGGCAGATTTCGGGTTCCTACGAGAAAGCTCGCTCCCCATAAACCGACGGTCGCTTCCACTCCGCAATAAAACAAAAACGCCAACAGGGTTATCTTTACTCCTCTGATGTGAAGCGGCTTTCCTTGCTTCCGGACCATGGCTTCATTGCTATCCGTTGATTCATTTCCTGTTTGGGCTTCATGCATGCCTTGAGGCTGCTGATGCTTGCCCGCCACGATCCTCCAGAGTGGGAGCGTGAGCAGCAGGATGAAGACCAGAGCGAACTGCAGCATCGATACGGTATAATATCCGTCCCTCCATGCATCATTAGTTCCTATGGAATAGGACATGATAATTGGCCCTAACGTTGCGCCTACACCCCAGAAGCAGTGCAGCCAGCTCATATGGTGGGCCTTATAGTGGTTTGCCACATAATGGTTCAACCCTGTATCGACCGCCCCTGCACCTAAACCAAGCGGAATCGCCAGTAGAATGAGCCAGAACAGCGATGGCGCATACGAAAAACCGAGCAGCGCACTCGCCGTTAACAAACAGCTGACAAGCGTAACGATACCCGTCCCGAAGCGTTCGATCACGCTCCCACTAAATAAGCTGGACACAATCGTGCCTCCGGTTACGACCATGGATAGCAACCCTGCGGATTCGAAAGCAGCACCGATATCCGGCTGCATGGCCGGCCAGGCGACCCCGAGCAAGGAATCCGGAAGCCCTAAACTAATAAAGGCCAAATAAATAATAAGAAGAAAAAATGTTACCACAAATGAAAGTCCTTTCTACGCTATGATCATGAACATAAGTAAGGGTAGTTTTCATCTATTCTAAACCTTGTTCGGTCATATGGAAAGTTTCGGCACGGCTTTAATTCTAGAAGATGAAAGGTTAGGCATGAAACGCATTCCAGAACTCACCCTCGGTATTGATCATGTCCTTGATCTGAGCAAAAGGAATCGTGAACGTCGGAAAACCCGCTGCGTAAGGGGCGATCTCATAGGGTGCAAACACCAAATGAAGCGCGTTCTCAGTCACATAGAAGGTCTGATCGGCAGCGATACCCGTATAACTGTCCGGAAATACGTACGAATACTGAGGATCCTCTTGTATCTGCTTGCCAACGATCCGGCTGAGCTCCTTCACATAAGCGCTGCCCGGCTTAAACAAGTCCTTCAATTCATACATCCTGCCGTTCTCCAGATTGATAATGGCATATACTCTGGTTGGCATGCCATGCGCGGCACCGAAGGGATATTGATAACCGTTCAACTCCAGTTCGAGCAGGTTCTGCTTATAGAAAATGACGTCAAAATCGCCTGAATAAGAATAATCAAGCTGTTGATTCTCAGGAATGAATTTCACCTGTGACATTTCCTTAAGCTTCGTATTCAGCGTTTGCTGAGATGCTTGATCCCTCATTCCTTCGATCTGTGGATAATAGACCAAGTAATCCGGATTGGGTTTATACTTTTCTTCCATGACCTTATATGGTTGTTGCAGCGGAATCACTGTATTCTGCTCCCATATGACCTGGCCCGACCGATTCAGGTAAGACAAACGCTGATTGACCAGGGCTTTAATCAATCCGCCTGCTTCCAGCGTAAGCGAACCGCTGCCGTTCACTCGGGGATACCTTGGCGCCGGTCTGCCGGTTCGATCAATAAAATACGTCTGCTTCGCATCATAAACCGAGGCCAATCCGTGCCTATAGTCCGATACATCGCGATACGTAAAATCGGATAGCTTCTTCCCATCCCAATCTGCTATGGCATAGATCGAGCCAATATACGGCTGCGCAGGATCCATCGCACGTCCAAGCGCAAACCGGTCTTCATTCAAATCCCGAATATCATTATATTCCGGCTGGATTACCCATTCGCCCTGCTTATTAATGACGCCATACTTCGACTTGTAATCTTCGGCCGTGTTGACGATGGCTCTGCCATGATGAAAAGGAAATGCCGAAGTATATGTCGGCGGAATGGCAATGTTCCCCTGCTCGTTGATATAGCCGTATTTGCCAGTGCTATCCTTCTGAAAGGCAAGCAAGCCATCGCCTGGCGGTCCGACATAGGCGAACGGATAGTTAGCCAATCGGCGGCCATGGAGATCAATGAGCGCGTAATGATGGTCTTTTATTTTCACAACAGCTTTGCCATCGACAAAATCATTCGCTTCCTCATATTGCGCCGGGATCACCTCTTGGCCCGCGGAGTCGAGGTATCCGTAGCGGCTGTTTGCGCCATCTCCACTGCCATTATCGGTTACATAGTAAACCGCCCTTCCTTCTTTAAGCTCTGACATATACGGATATCCTCGTCGTGTCAGCACTTCCCCTTGTTCGTTGACCATCTTAAACCCTTGATCATCGATCACGGTCGCTCGACGCTCCGAGAAAGGGCTGATGGACTGATATATAGGCTGTACTACGAAACGGTCAGACCTGTCGATGAGACCATACTTACCGTTTACGCCTACAATCGCGAGACCATTGTCCTGAAAATCCTGCGCATCATCATACTTAGGTTGAATAACCAAATTTCCACTACGATCCATGTATCCCCACTTCGTTCCGTCGGTTGTCTTCACAGATGCCGGAAATATCCCGACAAGCTGCTGTGGCTGCCCTCTGCTTGCCAGCATCTCCTTGATCCGCCTCTCAAGTTCAAGCAGCGTTTCACGCGCCGGGTAGGGTTCTGCAAACGTGAGTGCTTTGCGGACCGACACAAGGGCCGCCTCCGGCATCCCGGCCCGATATTGTGCATCCGCGAGGTAATACCAATAATAAGAATAATCCGGATGTTCTTGCGTCAGTCTCTCGTAGTACCTTACAACGACAGGGAAATAATAGGGGTATACATCCGGTGCAGTCACTAACGCCCCCTGGCTCCATCTAACGACCTCGACTCGATAAGCTTCGCCTGTATCGTGAATCCAAAGCGCGATTTCAGCCTGGGCATCCGGGCCTGAAGCACCCGGCATATCCGCAATATCGATATAACTGTAATATATATCAGCAGGTGCGATATCTTGAAGGCCCTCTGGCGTCCAGGCGTATATCGACAATTTTGACCAGATGGAACCGAGCTGCCAACCTACGATTAATTGATTCATACCTGGGTTCAACACAGGAGCCGCCGTCAATGAAGTAACCCCATATCCCTGTCCCAAGACGTTGGCAACGACCTCATATCCGCCATTGCGGTAAAGCAGCACAAATAAATAAAGCTCATGATCCAATCGGGACACACCGGCTATCTCTGGTATGTGATCTCCCGTGACGTCGGCTGCGATAACTGCGGGATGTTCGATAGGCGTATCGATTCGTACAAGTTCAGCACCTTGTGGCAGATAGGCCATAGCTATTTGTGCCAGCTGCTGGTCGTTAACAGACATTTGGACATCCTCCCTTGTTCAGAGCTTTCTCGCCTAATCGTATGCAGACGATGGTCAAATATGCACCTGAAGGCGTTGAGGGGAAGCACTTCTGACGCCCTAAGTTTCCATTGTCGGTTGACAGGCAAATCCAAAAAACGACCTGATCACCTTAGGCAATCAGATCGTTCTCTTCGCTTCAAAATGGCTTGCTGACCATGAAATACAATATAACGACCGGCAGCAGCGTGGCTATCGTCCCGCCTACCGCCCAATATACCGATGCTCTTTTATAATTGACTGAAATGACCCCATCCGTTATGGATTGTTTACTATGCCGAATCATCCCTTTTTGCAGCGGAATCAAAAAACCAGCCCACAGGATCCCCGTAATGCCAAACAGGATCAAGGAAGCCACCAGCCAGCTCATTCCGCCCATACCATATCCGGCTTGAACAGCCATCACAACGCCTGAAATGATGATCAGCAGCAAACCTGGCAGGGTAAATACCATATCGGCTAACATGACATTCTTAACCGTGTTATGGATTTCTGCCGGATCCCCTTTCAGATCAGCTCTTACTTTCCAGAAAGCCGCCGTAATGATATTGCCGAGGAATAACACACATCCGGCGATGTGCAGAAATAACCATAACGTCATAAGCCATCCTTCCCCTCTTCTTGGTGATTGGGACGGAGAATGTCGATGATGAAATCCGCATAATCCTTCGTGCTGAATACATGACTATCTACGCCGATAAGCCCCCGCATCCGTAGTCCGAACGATAACAGCTCAAACAGCTCAGCCGTCCGTTCCGCATCGATGGATTCCGGTATGACCCCTGCTTCCTGGCCTGTAACAATCCATTTCTTCGAAGTTGCAGTCGCTTCCCTATAGAAGCCAGCCACAATATCGGCGATCTCGGGCTGATCGCTTTTGCCAATAAGGTACATTAAGATCAGGTTGCTGACATCGTCACGACTTTCCAGTCTCGACATGCTGTTGGTAATGGTATTCATCGGTCCGTCAAACTGCTTGATGTCCCCCTGCTTATTCACTTCGCTCATGAACTGCTCGTTCTGCTCGGCAAGTTTCGCTCGTAATACGTGCACAAACAGCTCATCCTTGCTTGAAACATAATGAAATATGGCCCCTTTGGACAAGCCGGAACGTTTCATAATGTCATTAAGGGTGGTTTGGCTGCAGCCTTGCTCCCTTATCAATTCTTCCGTGGCTTCAAGCAGTATTCGCTTGGTATGCTCTCGCCTTTCTTCCTGCTTCATCTCATAACTCCTCCCTGATGATCATGGATTACCCCTGTGGTGGAAGCCATCCCGCCATGAGAACCGCTGCCAGAAACACGATTTGCAGCATCGTTCTCGGTCCGATTGGAGTGACCGGCTTGCCGCCGAGTGACAAGTGGTGATTCGCTGCGTATACATTGGCAGGAAACATGCCTGCCAGCATCAGGGCCAGACCTGCAGATGCCAAAGCTGTGGTAGCCGGAATAACGATGAGAATCGCGCCTGCAATCTCCAGCACCCCGGTGATGGTAACCATAACTGCAGCTTTAGGTATTCCCGGCGGGATCATGGCGATCAGATCGGGTCTTCGTTTTCCCCAGTGGGCAGAAGCTGTTACCAGAAATAGGACCGCAACCGCCAACCTGAGCGAAATGACCCAATCATTTACATACTCCCAGCCTGCGAAACCCAGCGTCCGAAACAAAAGCAGCGAAACCAACATGGCAACAAAGGGTATCATCAACCTCACCAACCTTCCGAATTTCGTAACTTCATTATATATACCGACCATCGGTTTGTAAATATGAATTTCAAATTTATTCCTTTGAAGGCTTCTGGCTCGTTCAGTATCTCATTCAAAAAAGAGAGCAAGCCTGCGGCTGTTTTCCAACCGGGCCAACTCTCATTTTCTACTCTCATATCATAGACCTGTTATGCAGCGCCTTTTTCTTCTACATATATTCGAAATAGCAGGATATACAATACCACGCTGATTAATGCCGATATCAAGATAATGCTGAATATCCCCATTGGCGGCAGCCAAGCAGACAGAAATACCGTCACCGGCGCCAACAATCTTCCGATCGTATACTGCAAGCTGTCAGCTCCCATATACTGCCCTCTTGCATGCTCCGGGGCATAACGACTGATGAAACTTTGCGTCACCGGTGAACGAACCATTTCTCCGAAAGTGAAGATAATGGTTACGAAGAACAAAAACCAGATGTTCGTGTTCAGCCCGAGTGCAAAAGTACCTACACCGGATAACAAGGAAGACAGTACGAATACGTCACGCTCCTTCCAGTTCCGAAACCACTTGGTTACCGGAAGAATAAATAGAACGAACAGGAGCCCGTTAAGGCCCAGCACCCACCCTAAAATCTCCGTGCTCGATAACATTAGCGAATGGCCGTTCCAGGAGAACAGCGTCTGGGAGGGCACATAATCGATGACATATACCGCCAAATACAGGTCCAGCTGCATGATGGTCACAAGGGCAAATATCCCTGCCAGTATGTACACCAGAAACACTTTATCCCGAAAAATGATGCCATATCCCTTCCACTGTTCCTTGAATACCTGAAGAATTGAACCCGTACCCGTCGGCTCTACGCTTTTCGCAGGCGCTGGCAGGGTTTCATGAACGATGAAGTAAATCGCGATGAAATAGATCAACAATACGAAGGAACAAGACCACAGAAGCTCTTGCCGATACTGAAAAAAGAAAATGGCTCCAAGAGCCGGACCAAGCACGGCCCCCAAGTTGTTCGCTGTCGTGAACGTTGCAAATACCTGCCGTCGTTCTTGAACAGGAACCAAATCGGCGACCATCGCGGAGCTGGCGGGTCTATAGATGGCTCCCCCGAATCCGATGCCGATAAAAGCGGCATAATCGATCCAGTGCGAAGGCGACAGCGCGAACAGCGCAAACATGACCGTCTGCAGCGAGGCGCCAAGCAGCATGACGGGGCGACGTCCCATCCGATCGGCTAAAGCCCCGCCGAGCAGGCTGCCGATGATACTGAATATTGGAGGAACCGTCATGAGGATTCCCGCGATATGATTGCCTAAAGCCGCTCCGAAATAAACCGTTATGAAGGGAAAGTACATCCAAAACAGCATATTAAACAGCGCTTCACCCAATAATCGAACCTTTAAATTGTTATCCCATAATCGTATTTGCACAAAATTCCCTCTCTCCATCCGAACAGCACAAGTTAATAAGCTTACGATATAACACGTTTCCCGGCCGGGTATTACAAACTATAAAACATTTCCCTGGCAAAATATAGACTTATAATGAGCGCTGAGCTATACTAATAATATGAAAGCCGAATACTGTCCATTTCAATTTAGATGACCCACAAAACGAACATTTGTTCCATATAGGAAAGACGCTCCCGCGGGAGCGTCTTTTTTCGGTGCATGGATCTGTTGATGTATCCTTCCGTTGGACCGGTTTGGATATAGAATACGCTCATCAGGTTGGCAGCCTGGATGCAGGATGCTTTTCTCAATGGGGCTTAATCAGCCAGTTTCTTCAATTCATGCAAATGATCGAAGATCATCTGGCAAACCTCAGAGACCCGCTCCCGATCCTTATACGTTAGCCAAGCCAATTCTTCGATTTCCGAAGCCGGACTTAGCTCTCCTTCATACTCCGCCGTGTAACAGGACATCGTTACTCGAACGCCCTCCGATTTTCCGTGAGCGCCCGCTCGGAAGCTGCCTGCATTCGCCGCGGTCTCCGGTTTGATACGAACGGACAGCTCCTCCTTAATTTCCCGCACCAGTGTATCGATATCGGATTCTCCCGGTTCCCGTTTTCCTCCCGGCAGGTAGTACGTATCCTTCCCTTTGGAACGAGCGCCCAATATGCGTCCATCCCCAATGTGGATCCAGGCGACTTTGTCAATCTCCGTTATCATATGGATTCCTCCCCTTATCATGTAAACTTCATGCTAAGCCGTTTCTTGTTGTTCCCGTTTCCCGCCTAATTTAAATATGAGTATCCCCCCGACAATCACAAGAACACCGATTAGCTGATTCATGGTAAACGAAACCTTCTCTAACCCTAACCATCCCAAGGAGTCCCACAACAGCGCGAAACCGAGCTGCGAGGTCATGACAATTGAAATGGCGAACGTGGCACCCAGCAGCCTTGTCGCATGCACCAGGCAAATCACCACGCCGACCCCAATCAACCCGCTAATCCAGTACCATGGCTCCATGTTTTGAAACGCGAACGTTCCTTTGCCTTCTACAGCAAGACTCATGCCGAACGAAGCCACGAAGCCCATGCCTAACACCAACGTCGTTGTAGACCAGGAGCCTGTCTTCTCATTCACTCTATTATTGAAAATGTTCTGCAAACTAACCAATGAACCCGCGATGAGGGCCAATACCAATCCTGCTAACATGTTCCATCTCCTTGCTTCATGATTCATCATCACTGTGTGTTATTCTTCGTAAATATTGCCCCCCGCCACACGCGTTAACGCATCCCGGTCTTTGATCAGAATGTTCCCCTTATGACGCTCGATCAGCCCTTCCTGACTGAATTTCAGGATCACCCGGTTTAAATGCCGATAGCTGGTTCCAAGCAGATTCGCGATATCGGTCAGGTTGAACGCGGCCGGGTTATGGGTAGCCAACGTATCCGACTCCTCCTCCGAAACGGACAATAAATAGCTAGCCAGTCGTACCTCCACCGGATGCAGCAAATTAAAACTCAAAAAATTGGATTTAATATAAAATTTCCGGGTAATGATCCGCAGCAAAAATTGAAGCAGCGGCGGATGCTCTTGTCCGTATTTGCGAAGCCAGCGATAATGCACGCCGATCATATAGACCGATGATACGGCCTGTACCGTATTAATCAACGGATTGCCTTGAATGTATTCAATATCTCCGATCACCTCTAGCGGTGTTTTGAAAGATAGAACAAGCGCTTTGCCTTCCGCTGAGGTCGTGAAGATTTTAATCTTCCCTTGAACCAGGATATACAGCATCTCGGCCGGCTCGCCTTGCGTGCAGACGATGTCGCCCTGATCGAAGTGATATAACACCAGATAATGCATTAAATCATCGTGAAATACGGACTCGATCTGATTGCTCAGCAACAAATGCTGCATGAGCTCCGCATTATGAATTTCCTTCACGTCCCTCACTCCTTTCCCCGAACACTCTATCTAATGAACCGAATTTTCCATATCACAATTTGATAATCACGACACCGGCGATCATCATTCCGATCCCGATGAATTGCGGCAAGCTCATTCTCTTTTTCACCACGCCAAACCATCCGTTGCTGTCGATCAGGAACGTTAAGAATAACTGGGCGATCAATAACGCGGATATCGTTAATGTAACACCGATGTTCTGAATCGCTGTCACCTCGCTGAATATAATGGGTGCCCCCAAGGCTCCTCCGATTAGATAGAGCGGCTTCACTTGTCCAAATCCTTGTCTGCTTCCGTCGCGAACGAACAGCAGAATAATGAAAGCCATAATAAATCCGGTCAACTGCGTAACCGCGGCAGCTTGCCAGGTGCCCATATCCTGACTAATTCGGGCATTGGCCACCCCTTGCAGCGTAATGCAGGCACCGCCAATGAATGCAAATAAGATTCCTCTCACGATACATACTCCTTCTTCTATAGGTCTGTATACTATTAAAAGTGAATACCCTAAACTCAGGAAAGGACATATGTCCTGAAATGACGTAAATTCCAAATAAAGCGATGTCCCAGACACGAATTTCATTATATACTATCGGTCAGCTTGGCAGGTAACATACAAAAAGCTGCCGGAATTTCCTTGGCAGCTTAAGGGATTATCACGATGACGTGACTTATACATATTCAGGATGCCCATGCCGCTTGCAGCCGAACCAGTAACATGCGGTTAGCGTGGAGGGCTGATGATACGTGATGGGATAATACCCTTCGGTGAAACGAGAAAAAATCGTTTGGTAATATGCGTATGGTGCATTACAGCATCTGGGGTTTCTGATTTCAACCCATTCCCGAGGTATAAAACAGTTTAAACCAAGATTGCATCTATGACTCTATGAACATTTTGTTTTAAAATAGAACTAGATGTCACTCATTGACGTAACACCGATTTGGAAGGAGCTCCTCTAACGTTATGCTAGACAAACAAGAACAAGTCCCCAATGAACTGGGCGGATTACAATTACAAGCGGATTGCGAACGCTGCTTTGGATTATGCTGCGTCGCTTTACCCTTCGCCGCCTCCACGGATTTTGCCATGGACAAAGACGGCGGAACCCCTTGTCACCATCTGCAATCCGACTTCCGCTGCGGCGTGCACAGCAGCTTGAGGCAGCGAGGTATGAGAGGCTGCACCGTATACGACTGCTTCGGAGCAGGCCAAGTGGTTTCACAGGTCACGTATAACGGTCGCGACTGGCGGCAGGCTCCTGAGACCGCAAAAGAAATGTTTGACGTATTCCCGATCATGCGGCAGCTTCACGAGCTGTTATGGTATCTGAACGAAGCCCTGGCTTTGCAACCGGCTCAAGACATTCAACCCGATCTGAGTTTATCGCTAAAAGAGACGCTCCGGTTGACTCAGCTTCCTCCCGAATCCCTGTTACGGCTGGATGTGGCAGCTCATCGGGCAGAAGTGAATCAGCTGCTTCTACGAACCAGTGAGCTTGTGCGGGAGGATGCGCGAAAGAAGCATAAAGGGCCACCTGTGCGTCAAAAGATCGGAGGCCGCGGTGCTGACTTGATGGGAGCTAAGCTTAAAGGAGCAGACCTGAGATACGCCAATCTGAGAGGAGCTTATCTCATTGCCGCGGACCTCAGAGGAGCCGATCTGCGGGCTGCCGATCTGATCGGTGCCGATTTAAGGGACGCAGACCTTAGGGGGGCCAATCTAGCAACCAGCCTCTTCCTTACGCAATTCCAGGTTAACGCAGCGAAAGGAGACGCCAGCACCAAGCTGCCCCCCTCCTTATCTCGACCGGGACATTGGACGCGTTAACGCTCAATATATTAGGAAAGAACAGATGATGATTTACTATAAACACTAAAAATCCGGCAGCTGACTGGCTGTCGGATTTTTGATGTTGGCCAAACGACTTTAAGCGCGCTTCTTCCATGAATCCTTCAAAGGAACGATACGGTTGAACACCAGCTTGTCTTCGGTCGTATATTTGGAATCCACGCAGAAATAGCCGTGTCTGATGAATTGGTATGTTCGGTTCATCGTCGCTTTCAGCATAGAAGGCTCCAATATGGCGTTTTCGATTCGAATCAATGAATCGGGGTTCATCAGATCCTCCCAAACATTATTCGATTCTGATAACTCGGCTGATTCCTTCAGCAATTTTTCATACAAGTGAAGCTCCGCCGGGATCCCGTGCTTCGCGGATACCCAATGCAGCGTTGCTTTCACCTTCCGCTCATGAAATCCGCTTCCGCTCTTCGTTAATGGATCATACGTGCAGTGAATCTCCATGATGTCTCCCGTTGCTGGATCTTTCACGACATGTTCGCATTTGATGAAGTAGGCTCCTTTCAGGCGCACTTCCTTGCCAGGGGATAACCGATGAAATCCGGGAACCGGCTCCTCCATAAAGTCCGCTCGTTCGATGTACAGCTCTCGTGAAAAAGGAACCTGCCGCTCACCCAACGTTTCATCTTTTTCATGATTCGGTATAGCAAGCATCTCGGTGCAATCTTCTGAAAGATTGGTGATAATCACCTTCAGCGGCTTCATGACGGCCATCGCATTAAAACACCGTTCCTTCAAGTCTTGACGGATATAATGGTCGAGCATGCCCGAGTCCACCAGGCTGTTGCCGCGAGACGCCCCGAGTTCTCCCAGGAAACGCCGGATGCCCTCAGGAGTCACGCCTCGCCGCCGTAATCCTTTCAACGTTGGCAGTCTGGGGTCATCCCATCCGTCGACAAAGCCCCCCTCCACCAGTTCCCTCAGGTATCGCTTGCTCGTTACGTATCCCGAGATATTCAACCTTCCGAATTCCCGCTGCTTGGGAGGCTCCGTCACTTCCAGCTCCGTAAGCACCCACTCGTATAACGGTCGATGATCTTTAAATTCGGCTGAGCACAGCGAATGGGTAATTCCTTCAATCCAGTCTTGGATCGGATGGGCGAAATCGTACATCGGATATATACACCACGTTGTTCCCGTACGGTAATGCTTCGCATGAAGGATACGATACAGAACGGGATCTCTCAGGTTCATGTTGGGAGAAGACATATCGATTTTGGCTCGAAGTACTTTTTCCGACGTTTGGAATGCCCCTGCGATCATTTGCTCAAATAACGCCAAATTCTCCTCGATGCTGCGCTCCCGAAACGGGCTGTTCATGCCGGCTTCGGTCAGCGTCCCCCGGTATTCCGTCATTTGTTCAGGCGTGAGATCACAGACGTAAGCCTTTCCTTTGGTTATGAGTTTCTTGGCGGCTTCAGCAATTTGATTCGCATAATCCGACCCGAAATAAACGTTCGGCTTAAGTCCAAGCCACTCGATATCCTCCTGAATCGCATGCACGTATTTGACATCTTCCTTCAACGGATTCGTATCGTCGAACCGAAGGTTGAATGTCCCGTTAAACCGGCTGGCAATGGAATGATTGATGTAAATTGCATAGGCGCTGCCGATATGCAGATAACCGTTCGGTTCCGGTGGGAACCGAGTAGCCACCGGCCTGTGGTACACGTTGTTCTCTACATCCTCCTTAACCATCCTGGTCAAAAAATCCACCGTTTCTTCTCCCCTGTTTTTATCGTCTCTCATACCTAACTCCTCCTTACGTAGTTTTTTCAGCCGTAACTCCGTAAAAAACAAAAAAATCCCGCCTCCAAGACATAAGTCTTGGGGACGAGATTGGTTTCGCGGTGCCACCCCTATTCGCCGATATCTCACGATACCCGCCTTATCAGGTACGGCCATCACGCGATCGCTTATACCCTAGCTCTGTAACAGGAGCTCCTGTCGCACCATCCCTTATCCATAAGTTCCGATGCGCCGCTCAGAGGCTTGGTTCAATGAATGGCTTCCAACTCCTTTTCAGCTTACCGGAGCTCTCTGTGGGGATTCCTGTTCATCTACTCTTCTCTTCATGGCGTTTACAATTTGATCCATAGTATCATCTAAATATAAAAAAGTAAACCATGGCACTTTGCTAAAATGAAACGCCTGAACATGCGTTCCGTCAGCTTAGTTCGGCAGCAGCTTCACCGTAGCCTGCTTGCCGCTGACCTGAATGCCCGTCTCCTTTTTGCCTGCCTCAGCCAAATCTTGAACGAGTCGCTCAAGCAGCTTGCGGGCGGCTTCGCCCTCCTTGCCTTGAATACGAATAACGGGCTGGACAGCTTTGCCCGCTGCCAGCAGCTTATGCATTTGCGACAGCTTGGTGTCATAATCATGCTCTTCAATATGTACGGACAAACGGAATTCCTTTACTTTCATCGGACCGGATGTAGCTGATTGGCCCTTCTTCTCTTTTACGGCCTCCTGCTTCGCCTGACCCCGGCTTACGAGCTTGCATGGCGGGGGACTGCTGAATAACGAGGTACACACCAAATCGGCTTTGTGACTTTTCGCCAGCGCAAGCGCCTCATCCCTGGAGACGACTCCCAGATCTTCGCCGTTTAGGCCGGTCAGTTCTACTTCGCGTGCTTTTATCTTTTCATTCATAACTAACATGAACAGATCCTCCTAACGAAAGTCATGTAGATATTCGTTCATTTCATTTCTCTTCCTCTACGTTCACATCATTGCGAATGAAGCGAACAGAATGCGTTCGGTATTCCTGCTCTTCCGTGATTTCCAAGCAGTTAAGCTGTTTACCGTACACGCACGCTCCATCGATACCGATTTTGTCCCCTTCGTCACAAAACCAGATCCCCTCCGAATCATGCAAGTTCATGGCCGGCGTATGACCGAACACCACCGTTTGGTTAAGGCCCGTCGGATAATTGAAGAATGGATCACGAATCCAGATGAAATCATGATGAGGCTGCAGCTTCCAGTCATCCACACCCGGATTGATCCCTGCATGCACGAATATATGGGTGTCTGTTTCATAATAGAGGGCCAGCGTATCGAGAAAGGATAGATGGTGCCCAAACTGGTTTTTAATATAGGCTTTACCTTCGTTATATCTGGCACGATCCATTTCACCCTCAAAAAAATCGGCGCCGCAGTAGCTTTCTATCGTATGTCGAGCTCCATTGCGAATCCAGCGTGAGTTCACTTCATCCGTATCAAGCATAATGGCATCCAGCATCATCTGATCATGATTTCCCCGAAGAGTGACAGCCCCTGCATTCCGCAATTCCATCACTTGCTCAATGACTTCCCTGCTTCTTAATCCGCGATCCACATAATCCCCAAGCAAGATCAGCTGGTCCTTAGCGGGATTGTACTGCACGTCAGACAATAACTGGTTGAATTCATCGTAGCAGCCATGAATGTCGCTAATTGCTAATATTCGAATCGTAGTCCCCTCCTACCCTAGTCATAATACCACTCTGTTCTCCAGCAGGTTCTTCAGGCTGATTCATGATTTTGACGGACCCATGCCTGCAATCGAATCCTGAAAGTCAGCAAGCTCTTCCACCGATGTTACTCCTTGTCACTTATAATTTAAGGACATCCAATCCGAGTTACTTTGCTATTTAGGTATAATAGCATATTCTCCTTTACACCAACATCACTTGAATACGGAGCAACGCCTTGTGAGGAACCGAGCACCCTCCCGCTGGGCGAACCTCCGCTTCTGGTGAAAAATGCACTCGTGTACAGCCCGAACGGTGAAGCAATTGAATTGTTAGAGGAGGCTCAATTCATTGTGCACCCATAAAGATCGAGCTAAAAAAGCCGTGCGTTTTGCCATAGGAAATGGTTGAACGCACGGCTTTTCTCTATTCAATAAAACTATATTTAGCCATCACGTCTCCCCAAGGGGCAATCCCGGCTTCTTTAAATCCGATTTGGGAATAGAGTCTTTCTGCACGCTCATTCTCGGGTTTGTAACATAGCATAACATCGTCCGTCGTATCCGGCGAGCTCCGAATCTTCTCGAGAACCAAACGAATCGCGGGTTTGGCATAATGCAGTCCCTGAAACTTACCGTCGATCATAAACCGGTATATCCAGTAGTTATCATCGTGCGGGTGCAGACCATACATTACAAATCCAATCATCTCTTCATCATGGTAGATCGCACGCGTTTCGAAGCCCTCCATGAATTGAGCTTCCGCTATCGAATATAGATTCGGGGCAATCCACTTCTCCTGTTCAGGTGTGGGTTTAAGACGGATGCAATCCTCCCAATTGTCTTTATCTATGGCATGAAGTGTTATCAAATGCAAGACTCCTTCATATAGGGTGTATGCCTTTATCCTAATCCAATGCCGACCATTTTTCACGGTATTAAATATGTAAACTCAAATAAGACGCTGCACGCTGCCGGATATAGAGCAAGATAATGAATGATTATAAGCATTGTTTACATATTCCGAATATCTCTCAATGGATAAACTAGAAGTAACTTTATTATTATGGAGGCGATATTGATGCGGCAATTGAACGATAACATCCAACGGAAAGGACAACTAACCATGAAACGAATGAGGGTAATGATATATGAAGAAAATATTGAATATTGGAGTTTTGGCCCATGTTGATGCCGGTAAAACCACACTAACGGAGCAAATCCTGTTCAGGTCCGGCATTATTGATCAAGCGGGCTCCGTTGACCAAGGCAATACCATCACGGATTCGCTGGACATTGAACGCAGACGAGGCATCACGATCAAATCCGCTGCGGTATCCTTCATGTTGGGGGATCTAAAAATCAATCTGATCGATACGCCGGGACATGCCGATTTCATCTCGGAGGTCGAGCATTCACTAAGTGTGCTGGATGGCGTCATTCTGGTGATTTCCGCGGTTGAGGGCGTCCAGGCCCAGACACGGGTGCTCATGCAAACACTGAAAGAACAAGGGATTCCCACCCTTCTATTCATGAACAAAATCGATCGAATGGGCGCGAATTACCAGAATGTCTATACCATGATACGGCATCTGCTGGATGAACATATTTGCGAGATGAGCTCTATAACTCATGAAGGCAGCGCAGCCGTTCGGGTGGACGTGGCCGATCCCCATAGCGTCGGCTGGATCGAAATTTTGGCATTGGCCAATGACGATCTGCTGAACGACTATGCCCAAGATATTCCCATCACTCGCGAGCGGCTGCAGGAGGCATTACGCAGGCAAACCCAGCAAGGTAAAGTGTACCCCCTATTTGCAGGATCGGCAGCCAAAGGGATCGGCATCGAGCCGCTGCGCCAAACGCTCGGTGAGTTTTTCCCCGTTAATGACGCCTCGGTGCTTCAGCATGAAGCGTTATCCGGCATAGTGTTCAAAGTAATTAAACTTCTGAATGGGGAACGGAACGTATACCTCCGGCTGTTCGCCGGTAGTATTCAAGCACGAGACGAGATTCCGGTGATAACGCAGAACGGCAACACCACCATGTTCAAGGTAAAACACCTACATGCTCTGCACCATGGCAAATCCATGTCGGTGAATCAGATCGATGCCGGAGACATTGCGATTCTCATGACCGATGAACTCAAGGTGGGCGACGTTATCGGCACTGTTTCCGACAGGATGAAGAGGGTCCACTTTCAGAAACCGCCGATTCAAGTCCAAGTCTCGGCCAAGGATCCAGAGTATGAGCATCAACTTCATACTGCCCTAAGCGATCTCACCGAAGAGGATCCGTTCCTGCAATATATCCAGGATTCGATAACCAAGGAACATATCATCCACGTATTCGGCAAAGTCCAGCAAGAAATTCTGCTGGAAACGATCCAGCAGCAATACGGCATCGAAGCTGTATTTTCAGCTCCGCGGGTCATTTGTATCGAGAAGCCTGTTGCCACCGGAGAGGCTGTTGAATATATGGGCGAGTGTCCTTTTTATGCAACGGTGGGCATACGGGTCGAACCCGGCGAGTCAGGAACCGGACTTCAGTACCGCCTGGAAGTGGAGCTGGGCTCCCTCCCCCTATCCTTTCAAAAAGCAATTAAAGACACGGTGTTCGAGGTGCTGCAGGAGGGGCTGTATGGATGGTCCGTGACCGATATGATTGTCACGTTGACGCATACCGGTTACGCAAGTCCGGTTTCGACGGCAAAGGATTTTCGCAGCCTGACTCCGCTCGTCCTCATGTCTGCGCTCAACGAAGCCGGAACGGAAGTATATGAGCCCATGAACGTGATCCAATTCATTGTCCCGGAAACCAGTTTAAGCAAAGTGTTATCCAAGTTGGCGGCACTGGAAGGGACCTATCAGGAACCAACATTCCACAATAATGCTGTATACGTGCATGGTACCATCCCCGTGCGGACAACCGACTTGCTGAAAGCCGAAGTCCATTCTCTGACAAGCGGTGAGGGCATGCTCTCCGTTAAACCAGGAGGCTACGTGAAGGCGCAGGCCCCTTTCCCTGTGAATAAACGGCGACAAGTCAACCCGCTGAACCGCGGTGAATATATGCTTTACTTGAACAAGATTATGTAAGAATCCAGGTGGAAATGCGGCTGATGGAATTGAATGTTGGTATATAATTCAGCGTATTTCGCGTTAGGCGGACCACCCGCATAGGATGTAAAGACTGATAGCGGTGTCGAGAGAGGATCTCGCCCGCTATTTTTCTTCTTCTACTACTTCCCGCACAAAATAGCCTGCGCATGCCCGCTATAAGCGATTGCATGCACAGACTAACTCGAACCCATCCCCGTACCTTCTCATTCAGGTTCCCAGATGCAAATAAAGAATGATGGAGAAATCAATCTTCCAGATGCTTTACAATTAACGCCTCGATCACCATCTCGCCATGTCCCCCGCTCCACTCGACGGTATTCTCATTCCCGGCATTCAGCACAACCGTAATTCCCGTGTATCCTGTTCTTTCGTGGATACCTCCCGTATCCAATGCGTTAACAAATGAATAATCTTTACCGTTAATGCTCAATCTCAGTTTAGCCAAACGTTCCGCTGTACCGTAGACGATACCAACTTCAGCCCTACCTCCTGTCGAGCCGCCATTTACATCTTCAAAACGGCAGCATGCCGTATCGGATTGCAGATTGGTTGCAACGGTAACACCATCTTCGTTCCGCCTAAGCTCGGCACCGCCGCCCACCAGGCATATCGCTGCGTCATATACCTCCAGCTTCGGAAAAGACGAAGACCGTCCCGGAACGGACTTAACCCCCTCGATCGTTTGGCCCACGGTCTGGATCGTGCCATCCTCATTGAAGTGAAGCTCGTCAATACATACGCTACGGAGAGTGCCCTCACCTGATATCGCTTGATTATGATAGAACAAATACCAGCTTCCTTTGAACTCGACAACGGACCCATGGGACGTTGAACAGCCGGTCGGCTCCAGGAATATGCCCTGGTATGTCCACGGTCCAAGCGGATGGTCACTGATGGCATAACGCATTCGGTTATTTCCTTCCAGATTGTCCGCGTAAGTCAGATAATATAGGCCCTGTCTTTTGAATACCCAGGCTGCTTCGTGAAAATCCTCCAGCCCTTCCATAACTTGAACGTCCCTATGAATCGTCATCATGTCATCGTTCAACTCGACCCCGGCACACACGCCGCCCCCGCCGTAGTACATATACGCCCGGTTGTCATCGTCAACAAATACGGCAGGATCAATCATCGCAAAGCCTCCCAGACCTTGGATGTATCCTTGGTCGATAAACCCGCTGGCAGGTTTGTCGCTCGTGGCGACTCCAATCTTCCAGGTGTCGTTCCAATCCGATCCGCTCGGGTGAGGATAATAGAAGTAATAGGTTCCATTTCGATAAGCGCAGTCCGGCGCCCACATAAATCCGCCTTCCGGCCTACCCCAGCTCACTTCATCGGAGCTTAATATTTCACCTTCATCTTGCCAATGCACCATATCCTCCGAAGAGAATACGTGATAGCGGTCCATCAGGTCACAGCCTCGGGGTGGATCCACATCATGCGAGGCGTACACGTAGATTTTGCCGTCATTCCACACATGTGCCGAGGGATCGGCCGTATAGATGCTGGTAATAACGGGATTCATCGAACTTGTTTTATGCTGTGTCGTTGCATATGGATGCATGTACATCTGTTTCATAGGTGAGATCCTCCTCCGGATTCTATTGATGAAGCCTCTTAAGCGCGCACAGATGGCAGCTAAGGCTGGGTATAAGGATTACATGTAGCTTGGCAACAGATTATACAAGCGGTACAGGAGCACTGCCGTCTCTGCCCGGGTCAGCGTTTTTTCCGGATGAAAATATCCGTTTGCTCCCTGCAGCATTCGTGCATGCATCAAGATATCGACGGCTTCGCGCGCATAGGCTTGGATTGCCCCCGCATCCTTGAATTCTGGTAGCGCGGATCCAGATTCGGCATTGGAAGGCATATCGATGACTTGCATCGCGCGATGGATCATAACGGCAGCTTCCTCCCGTGTAATCGGGGATGAAGGCAAGAAGCGATTACTGCCATCGCCTTGAACGATGCCGAGCGCTCTCGCAATTCCTGCAGCACGACCATAATACACGTGCTCCGGTACGTCGGCAAAAGACGTTCCAGGACTACCGTCATCCACGTGTAACTCGAAGGTTTCGACTAGGAGTATTAGAAAATCCGCTCTGCGGATCGGCGTTTGCGGTTGATATTCTTTATCCGTTATCCCGTTAATGAGACCCTTGGCGGCAAGCACCTCGATGGCATGCCGTGCCCATGTCAGATGGTCGATATCCCGGAACGTCTCGTATGGTGTGTAATGGCGTAAGTTCCCGTCCGCTGCGCATGGAACCCGACTTGTTTCGAAGACTCGATATATCGGCCACTTGGAATGGAAGTGATTTGCCCCCGATCTCCGAGCAAACGCACGGAAAGCCGCTCCGTGTCTTGGATTTCGCTGGAATTCGGCTGATAAGGGATCCTAACCGTCATAGGAACCTCCGCATCTTGCCACTCCACGGGCTTGCCGCCCGAAGTAACAGACAGCGAGATGGCGGGTCTCTCTTCGAACCCGGCTTTTTGTTCCATGCTCCACTTGCTTCGATCCGGTTGGCTTAGAGTCAGGGTGATTGATTTCCCGGGTAGTTCCGGCGTGTTGGCAAGCAAACTTCCCGGAAGTAACAAGCTGCCCCATATGGTTCTCATCTCCAGCCATCCAGCATCGGACTGCTCCTTCACAAGCTCAACCGGAAGTATAAGTGCATATCCCTCGGCTCTGTCCACCCTTTTGACATCGATAATCAACTTCTTCTTACCGTCTGAGCCTGGCTTGATCCGCGCAAGTGCCTGATCTGCGTCTTTACGGGCGAGTTCGACAGTCGCCAACTTGTTGGCTGGATCCAGTGTGGGCAGCAGCAGCAGCGGACTATTCGATTCATGGTCGGGTTTAGATGTCGGACCACTTGGAACGCTGCCGTCGCTTGATCCCGTGCCTCCGCCAGTCCCTGATCCGGAACCGGGGCCGGGACCCGGATTTGGATCGGGTCCCCCGGGATTCGGATTTGGCCCTGATGCTATCACTTTTAGTCGTGACTGCAACCCGGACTTCAATGAACCCTCCAAAAGCAGATTGACGAAGTTGGTCGCGGCATCGATTGAAGTAACGTCTTTTTTATGTTCGGCTGATTGGACGCTGGTTAAAGCCGATGATTCCAGCAATTTCGAATAATCCACGGAGAGCAGGTGCAGATTGCCGTACAATCTTGCATCCTTGCTAGTGCCGATGCCCTGATTAAACTCCATGAAGCCCGAGCGGCCTTCCCCATCATTTTCATTCACGAGCAATGCAAAGCCGATCGGTTGGTCCATTCGGAAGCTGTATCCGTCGCCATGCAATGCTTCGAATGGAATCGTAAGATCATAACGCGTTATTTTCAAGGTTTCATCGCGTGTAACGTTGGCATGCACGGACTGCAACGATCCAGGTGCAATCCCATCCGGCGCTCTCCATCTCCACTTGGTTATGGCACCCGCTTGATTCAACGCAAATCCAAGCTCATTGACATGCTTGCTAGCCGCACCGTCCTGTTTGGCCAAGTCGATGCCGAGCTGTAAGCTGTCCCCCTGCCAAATATCGCCCTGCGTTAAGGTTTGATGGTGAACATCGTCTTGAACATCAACCCTTACATACAGGTTTTCCTCATCCCAGCTGACTTCCGAGAGAATGCCGAGATCATCTGTACCTCCCCAGCTTCCGCCAACGCTGTTGTAATGTTCAGGGCCGGACACTTCAATAGAAGGAACAGAGCCGGCCGCATCATGCCTGGTTGCGAAGGATTGCGAAAGCTTGACCGAACTTTCATAATGGTACCCATTCTCGAGCGTTACTCGGAACGCGAGCAAGTCACTCGATAGATAGGGCAGCGGAATGTCCAGACTCTCACCGATCCCCAGCCCCTCGAAACGAATCGGAGTAAAGTTCTGATGATACACACTCGGCTGAATCAACTCGATCTGCCCTTTAAGCGAAGTGGTGCCCGCCACATTCGTTAAGGACAGTTTGGTTCCGGTATTACCGGGATCAGCAGGATTAAATCCTTCCTGGATCAGCTTGAGCGCTACCGGAAACAGGTTCGTTCCCGTTACCTTTCCAGGAGGCGCTTCATTCCGGATCTGAAAGCCTCCCTTGAACAAGTTGTTGGAAATGGCCAGCTTCTCAATACCCGGACCTGCGTATACATGATCGGTACGCGGCTGCTGAAAGTATGAATTATACAGCCGGATGTCACCACCGATAGCATGGATGCCGATTTCGCCGACATTCGTGAAGTTGGCTTGCTGAATGCGAACATCTCCACCGTAAATATCAAAAGAACGCGTTGTATCCCCCCACATGGATGTATTAAAAAACACCGCTTTGGAGGCAAAGCTGTCCGACACCTCCACGTATACCTTGTCTGTGGTGCTCATGGATACCAGCTCCGTGTTGATAAACGACAGGCCTGCCGAGCCAGCACCTTGCAGCACCGCTCCCTTCTTGCTGCCATCGGTGCCATGGCCGATCACGACGGCTTCCGGTCCATTGCCGTTCTGTTCTTCAAAATGAATTCCGAATTTCGAGCCATAAACAAACGTGTTGAATATGATCTGATTTGTAACGTCCCCAATCCGGAACGCATTCAGGTTTTCCTTCTGATAGTTCCAGATCATGTTGAACTCGGCGTCGTTCGACGGGTGGTTGGGATAATTGCTGCGTCCATAATAATGCGGGTTGAACTGGACGTTCCGCATATATCCGCCGTCAGACCCGCCGCCAAGGTATATGCCTTCCATAAGCGGCGAGCCTGCGACGTAATCGATATAATGGCCGCTTGTATCATGGCTCCCGAAGTCAACGGCCTTATACGGATTGACCAATGTCGTATCGATCAGATACACGCTTTCCCCCAATCCCTGCACGGTCCAAGCGTATGGTTTAACCGGATTCGCTTCCGTCCAGGTCTGCTGATCGTAATAGACGGACAATCCGCGAAGTCCCGCCGCAGCTTCCAATTGTATAAAGGCATCGGCTTCCGGAGCGTTCTCCCCGTAATTCGTAAAAATCACCGTGCCGTTTCCGATCGTATGATGCGGCACATCATAATTGCCACGCAGTTCCACGCCGGACGGCACGACCAACGGCTGCTCGACCCGGTAAATGCCGGCTGGCATATACACCGTGCCGCCCCCTGCCGCCCCTGCGTCACTTAAGGCGCGCTGAATGGCTTGCGATGAATCCGCATTCCCTGTAAGGTCCGCTGCATAGGGCTCTTTCACCACGTTATACAATTCGCGTGTTCCAGGTTTGGGCCGTGCAGCGATCTCCACAGACGGAACATCTGGAATAGTCTCTAATGCAAACCCTTCATCCTGATGGATGTTCAGCTCGGCCGCGGCACTATCATCGTTCACCGTAAGTTCCCCTTGATAACCTGAATTGATGGCATGGATCGTTTCCACATTCCCCTCAAGCAAAAGATGCCGATCCGGTTTAGCGAAGCTGGAACCGCCTAATATTAGCGAGCCGTTTTTAGCCGCGATGGCATAGTCGCCGCTGCCTTCTCCCCAATTCTCGAAGGTGCTGCTTTCAAAGGACAATGTCCCGCTTCCCTCATTCACGACCGCATTCGATGGAGTGCCTCCCACCGTAACGCTGTTAAACTGTGCGATGGAGCGGAAGCCTTCCGATGCGTAGATGGCAACAGGGGCATCTCCAACACTTGCTTCGAATCGACTGTCAGTCACGAGCAATCCATAATCATTGACTCCTTCTATTTTGAGCGCGACATGACAATCTTCGATATGGATCTTATACAGCTGGGCATTCGCTGTTTCGAGGCTTCCCGTTCTTGTTGTAATCCGCATTCCAATCTTATATCCAGAGATATGGATACTCGACATATACTCCCAGTCGGAACGGCCCATCACGATGCCCTCGGATTGCCGGGTCATGTATTCACGCAGTTGAGTGCGTTCGGGTGAACCTGGCAAACCTGAATCGGCCCATACGTCCGGGGACAGGTGAAGCTGTTCCAGTCTCCCGATGTCTGTCGTGAAATCTAGGAAAATACCGGTTTTCAGCGTGGTGCCGTATAGGTCCTTCACATAATGGAGTTCGTTCCATTCCGGCCCGATTTTGATGCCTTGATAGGCGTTGACGAGTGTCACATTCTTAACGGTGGCACTGTCGCCAGGAAGCTGCTCAATCGTCCATGGGTAAGCTACCGGTGCAGAAACGTCCTGCTCGGGATACCAAATGGACATATGCGTAACGCCGCTGGAGGGCTCAAGCTTCATGAAGCTGGTTCCGTTTTCTTGTCCTTTGCCGCTGTATACGGCAATAATCGTTCCTTTCACCAAACCTCCGTGCTCGTCCGGATTCCCCCAATCACCGCGCAAGGTAACCCCGGTAGGAATGACGAGCTCACCCGTCAGTTTGTACGTTCCTGAAGGAACGAAGACCACACCGCCCCCGCGATTGCCTGCCTGCGCCAAGGCATCCCGGAACGCTTGGGTATCATCGGCGGTTCCGTCTCCCTTTGCTCCATAATCCGTTACGCTCCGGTCCGCAATCACGATATCTGACGTTTGGTATTCAGTATCGTAGACCTTGGTTTCGGACTCACCGCCGCCAAGCCGCGGCTGTTTATGAACGGTCACCTGAGCGATATAAAGTTCCGGATTCGGCTCCGGGGCTCCTGCGCCGCTTACCCCGATCCGAAAATCTCCTCCATGGGTCCGATTTCCGAAGTTGGCGTCGCTCAGCTTGAAGGTATACGTGTTCCAGGTTTCGGTGTTCCCGTACCGGAACAGCGCCGCATCCTTGAAGCTGGATTCCTTCGAATCATACTGAAGCACCATGGCACCGCTTCCGCGATCGAAATAATCAACCGATACGAATACATCCTGATCGGTATTTTCGAACAGAAAGTCATCTGCAACATCGAAATAGAAATATAATATGTTGTCGCCCGGGTTGTTCGGGTTAACACTTTGATTGGTTTGCCAATACCCTTTGCCGTCCAGCGTTCCAACCTGCAGCCCTTCCGGCGGGCCATCGCCAGGACGCCCGGAAATACCTTCCTCCAAGGGCGTCTCACCCAGGGTTATCTTTACGGATTCCTCCGAATCCATAGGGGGCATCCCATCTGGCATAACGTCTCCACTTCTGCCGGCTTCTTGCAGCTCTGCGGCTGCAAATGCCGGTACAGGTGTAACGAAGACACCCGAACATAACATAACGATAACCACCATTCGCGCGATGGCGCTCCTTACCTCTAACCATAATCGACTGTTCACGATTATACCTCCCATGCTTGATCATGATATCAAGCTGCTCGAAAACAAGCCTGTTCGATGCGGGATCATGATTGTATTCGCTCTCGATCGGCAGCAAAGGCGAAGCAGTTCCCATGCAGGTCTGCTTCCACAATGGATGGACGACAGGATTCTAAGTTTTCCAATATAAATGGTCCGGGTCTTGGTTATTCCTCATTGCATGTCTTGCTGTCCAACCGCTTCCCTCCATGAATGCACCGGCTTCCAGTTCAGCCGCTCTCGCGCGCGCCGATTGGATACGAAAGCGGTCAATTCCTGAATAGAGGTCCCTGACAAAGGTACCTGTGGATAATATTGCCGTGCCAGTTCTTCCAAACCAATATCGCTGAGGATATCGCTGGACGTCACATCCAGGCGGCAGGCCTCCAGCGCTTCATTAGGTCCTGTTTCTATCGCAAGACGGCATGCGGTGGCTGCATCTCTCGCATCGATGTAACTCCATAGAATGCGATGATGCCTGGAGGTATCGGAGAAAGCAGCAATCTCGCGGCTATACTCTTCCGGAGTCAGAACCAAAGAAAACCGCATGGCGAATACTTGCATGTCCACCTGCCTGGCAAATGTGTCGCCAATCAGCTCGTTGGTCTGTTTGGATAGTCCGTAGCTCTCCTGTGGCAGCAGCGGATGGCCTTCGTCAACGGGAAGATAGTGAGGCGCAAACGGATGCTTCGCCCAGCAAAAGCCGTAAGCCGACTCGCTGGACCCGAAAACGACACGCTGGATACCCAGCTTCGATGCGGCCTCCATAACGTTAAAGGTGGACATGACATTGTTAGCGAATATCCGCTCAGGCGAATAACTGACAGGATTCGGTATGGCCGCCAGATGAATCACGGCATCCGCCTCGGCTAATAATCCATATACCTCTCCGAGTTGATTCAAGTCCCCTTGAACATAACGGGCATACCGGTTCCTTCCGCTGGACGGGCGGGTATCCGTGCCAATGACCGTGTAACCCGCCCGGTTCAGCTCTTCCACCACGTAATGTCCGAGTTTGCCTTCCGAGCCTGTGACGATGATTTTGTTCATGATGATGCCTCCTTGTCATTAGCCTTACGGCCGAAGTAGCGTTCCGTCCGGCTTGCGGTCCAGCTTGTATGGGTGGTGATAGGATGTGAGGCGTTTTGGATCACGCAGTAACGCTGTCGCTTTGGCCTCATCGATATCGATCCCGAGCCCCGGCTTGTCGTTAACCTGCAGATGCCCGCTTTTCAGCACCGCATGTCCGGGAAAGACTTCCTGTTCCTCTGCAAGGAAATGATTGCTTTCCTGCACGCCGAAACTCATGATGGCCATGTCCAAATGGGCTGCGGCCGCTTGATTCACGGGATCATTCTCCCCGCCTTCCTGCCATGCGGTCCGCACGCCGAACGCTTCGCAGACGGCGGCGATTTTGCGGCAGGGGGTAATCCCCCCGACCTTGGAGACACGCATTCTTACGAAGTCAATCAAGCGTTCTTTGACCAAGGGCAGCCATTCCAGAGGATGTACGAACAGCTCGCCAACGGCTTGCGGGGTTGTGCTGGTCAACTTCACGCTGCGATACCAGTCCGTGTGCTCCGACGGAAGCAGATCCTCCAAGAAGAACAAGCGATATGGATCAAGCTGCTTGGATAGGGCAACCGCACCTGAAGGCGTTAAATGCTCATGCACGTCATGCGTAAATGACAGATTCATACCAAACCGCACACGCAGTTTCTCAAACATGGCCGGAATGGCCGTGATATAACGGGCTTCATCAAACCGGTTGGCAGCAGGGAATCTGGACGACTGCTGTCGTCCGGATACAAAACCGCCGCCGCCGTATCCACCAAGCTGGCAGCGGATCACGTTATATCCTTGCTCTTGATAAGCCAGCACCTCTTCCTCAAGCTCCTCATAGGAGGAACCATTGGCATGCGCGTAGCAAGGAACCGCCGTCCGGACAGCGCCGCCGAGCAGCTGATATACCGGCAGCCCCGCCTCCTTGCCCTTGATATCCCACAGCGCCATATCAATCCCGCCCATCGCCGTATGAAGCGTAGAACCGTTGCGCCAATACCCGCTGGTATACATGGTTTGCCAGATGTCCTCGATCTGGCTCGCGTCCCGGCCGATCAGAAGCGGCTTCAGCAATTCTTCGATAACGCTGACAATCGCCCCGGGCTGGTATATATCGCTGGCAGATCCGATCCCGTACAGGCCGTCCTGGTCAGTCAGCACTTTGACGATGACCCAGCTTCCGTCATGCCGGGTGCGAATACATTGAATGTCTGAAATGATAGCCATGCCCTTCCCTCCGTCATTAAAAGATTCCATCGGATCTGCATGCAGCCGATTGAATGCCGATGGTCTGGATTTTCGCCGGGCCTACCTTCAGCATGTAACCGGCTTCATCCCGACTAATCGGTCCTCCCTGATCTTCCATAATCGTGCTTTCATATACCTGATCGACATTGAATGATGGAGTTATCTTCATCCAAGTTGCTTCCGAGGACACATTGAAGGCTCGGAACAATATATCATCGCTCTCTTCACCCCGTTTTAACGCACTAAACGCGAGACCTTCCCCTTCCCATCGCAAAAACGCGTGTGACGATGGCAATGGACCTTCATGCACTCCTGTCTGCTGCACCGTCCATGGAACCGAGAATTGATATGCCTGCACATAGGCACCGGAGTTGACCACGTCCAGACCATGCGGAATCAGCTCCATCTCAGCGATGTGCTGCCCCAGGCACTGGGCTTCCGGGGTCGCGAATACTCCCCAATCCCCAAGCTCACGCACTCCACGCAGCAGCGTGATCGCGAGCACGTTCTGATCCGCAAGCACTTCATACTCGTTTAGACCCTTGTTTGCAATCGTCAATCCCTCATGGCCACTGCTTATGCTGACAAACGAGTTCTGATGCTGGGTATTGCTCGGATTGCTCCATTCCGCCTCCGGTTGAATTCGACGTTTTGCCAGCTCATAGATGGAGTCAACCGTCGCATGTTCCGCCTCAAGCCCAGTTCGAAACAGCATACGGATGCGATGATCCCGCACCGTATTGTCAATGTAACTCTTGATGCCGACCGAACGGCTATCCTTCTCAAGGGTCAGCTCTGTTACAAGCCGGACCTCCGCCATTTCGCTCACCCGCCGGGATTGACGGAACCGGAACGGTACCATGGACCGAATCTCTTCATCCAGCAGGTCATCCGCACGGGTCGGAAGCTTCCAGGTGTGTTCGATCCGGTATACCACCCTCAGCCCTGTATGTTGCATAAGCTTAATGTTCGCTGGGAGCCCTTGAGTGGTCAGTGGAACTTCGTCATCCGGCTGCCTGTACATATATTCATTTCCAATGTCGCCGGTATCCTCATAGATGCCAAGTCCCTCATACATGCGGTCATTGATTTTGTCCGATAACGAAAAAGATCCGTCTTTGGCAATCACAATACGGAGAAACTGGTTTTCCATGACCTGATCGCCTGCGACCAATTGAGAGGATACGGGCGCTCTACACGCCTTCTCACCTTTGACATCCTTGCGGACCAGGGCAAACGTGCGGTATCCGATCCCTGGAATATCTTGAACGTAAAGCTCCACTTCCACTTGATAAGCCCAGTAAGGCTGACGGAATCGGTCATCCGGCAGATCATAGCCAAACACCGGACCTATTGAAATAATCACGGCCTCCACCTGTTTCCCGTTCCCGTCTGTTACGATCCACTCCTTCGGATCAAATGTTTCAAATTGCTGTTTGAACTCCTGATACTTCAAATGTGGCGGCTGGTGGTCAAAATACCGCCGCTCCACATCCACTTTTGCCCTAACAACTCCTGATCGGCTGTGCCCCGAGGTGTTTAATACTACGAATGGGCGGGCCGCTCTCGGATCGAAACCGGAGGTATTTACCGATTCGGCTATCCAAGCCGCACTCTGCGCCGCAACCGATTCGGCAACCTGCTGGGATTTGGCAAACCTCGTCATCATCTCCCGGTGCACCTCGTCGATGCTGCAGCCGCAGATGCTGTCATGCGGATGATTCTGAAGCAGCGTCTTCCAGGCATATAACAGCTCATGCCGCGGATACGCCGCACCGGCCAGCGATGACATGACGCCCAGCGGTTCGGCCACTTTCTCCAGCAGCGTTTGCGTTTTCGCATTTTGCTGCTTGATATATACACGGGCGGACGCCGTATTCACGAGCGTAATCCAACCGTCGGTCCATTGGCTTCGAAGCTCGCCGCGGATGACGTCCAGCGATTCCGGGCTCGCACTCCGCAAGGCGGCGATATACTCCGGAAAGCTGGAGTGACGGAACGTCACGCCAGGCACGAGGTTGGCGGCCGTTTGCAACGCCAGCGTCAGATCCTTCTGGAGCGGCTGATGGTCGCAACCGTTCATGAACAGCAGCTCCGGGCTTGAAGCGAATTCCTCGGCTTCGGCAAGCTTCTGAGTCCAGTACGCTTTTGCCTCATCAGGCTCCGCCGGAATCTCCATCCCGTTGTTGTACCAATTGGCGAACAGAATCGCCAGCACCCTGGAACCGTCCGGAGACTCCCAATGCATCTCCGAGTATTTGGAGGTATGCTCGCTGCCGGACTGGATTTCATTATTGAATCCCACGGGCTTCACGCCGCGTCCATAGACGGCTACTTCTATGCCCGCCTGACGAATCAGCTGCGGCGCCTGCCCCATGTTGCCGAAGGAATCCGGAAAATAACCGATCCTCGGGTAACCGCCCATTTTCCTTGAAGCGATGATGCCGATCATCAGGTTGCGGGCGTTGGCTTCGCTGCTGACCAGGAATTCATCCTGGAGGATGTACCAAGGGCCCACGATCAGCTTGCCCTGTTCAACTAAGGATCGGACCTGATCCGCCCTGTGCGGCATGATCTCCAAATAATCCTCCAGCACGATATATTGGCCATCCAGGTGAAAGCTTGTAAATTCCGGGTCCTTTTCAAACGTCTCGATTAAATCTTCCATCAGCCGAACCAGCTTCAGCCGGTGCTTCTCATATGGCAGATACCACTCTCTATCCCAATGCGAATGCGCGATAACGTGCGCTGTTTTTGTAGTCATCCAGTTCATCCCAATCTTGTAAGGTTTAGTTCCGGTTAATTCATTTGTCGATGATTACGAATCCAAGCATTATTACATTTTGACCGAGCCGACCGTCATCCCCTTGACGTACATCTTCTGCATGAACGGGAACGCGACCAGAATCGGAATGACCGTAATCAAAGCGCCCGCCATCAATTCATTCCATTTCTTGAATGAGGAAGAATCCAGGTACATCAGGCCCATAGGCAAGGTGAACATATCCCGGCTGTCCACGATGATCATCGGCCACAGGATATTGTTCCAGCTGCCGATGAAGTTCAGGATGGCAATCGTCCCGATTGCAGGCAAAGCAAGCGGCAGGTAGATCCTGTAGTAGATTTTGAAGTTGTCGCAGCCGTCCAGCACGGCACTCTCGTAGAGCTCATGCGAAATCGTGCGGAAATAGCTGGTGAACAGGAAAATGGCAAACGGCGCAGCGCCGTTGATCATGGGCAGGATCATGCCGACGTACGTATTTTGCAGCCCCAGATTTGTCATGTTGATATAAAGCGGGATCAGTGTAGTTACCCCCGGAACAAGCAGCAGCGCAATGAACATGTAGTAGATGAATTTTTTGCCTCTAAATATAAACTTCGCAAACGAAAATGCCATCATGGTGTAGATCAGGATGACGCCGACAATGACGACCGCACTCACGATCACGCTGTTGACAAAAAACTGATAGAAGTTCAGTTTGTTCCAGACCTCTCCGAACGTGGACCAGGCCGGAGCGGCTTGCGGAAACGGACTTTGCGGATTGGCCAGCGCATCTTGCGACGTTTTCAGCGAGGTGCCGATCATCCAGACGAAAGGATACAGGCAGGTCAATCCGTACAGGATTAGAACGACGTGTTTAATAAGTTTGACCATGTGATCCTCCTTTAGATGTCCGCCTGGAATGAACGGATGCTGAAGATGGCGATAACGCCGGTAATCAGAAAAGATACCCATCCAATCGCGCTGGCCAGACCGTAGTCATTGTTCAGGAAAGCTGTTCGATACACCAGGGTGCCGATAACCTCCGAGCTTCCGGCCGGTCCCCCGCCCGTCATGATGAATACATTCTCGAAGGCCTGGAAGGCACCGTTCACCATCTGGATGACCGCAATGAGCGTAATCGGCTTCAGCAGCGGCCACGTGATTCTCATGATCATCGTAGATTTTTTGGCGCCGTCTACGCTTGCCGCTTCGTAAAGGGTGGGATCGATGGACGTCAGACCCGCGTAATACAGAATCAGCGTTCCAGGCAATCCGCCCCATATGGATGTCAGAATAATGCCGAGCAAGGAGGTCGATGAACTACCGAGCATCCCCCCGGGCACCGCCAGAAAATCCAGCCCCAGCCAGAGGAACAGCGAGTTGAACGCTCCGCTTGGTTCAAACAGTCCTTTCCATACATAGAAAATCGCTACACCGGATGCAATCATCGGCAGGAAGTAAATCGTCCGGTACCAGGATGCCGCCTTCGTGTTTTGCAGCACAAAGGCCAGGACAAGCGCGATCGGTACGACGACTATGACCTGGGAAACGGCAATCACCAAGTTATGGAGCACCGCGTTATAGAAATTCCGGGTTACGATCGGATCATCGCCAAGCAGGAATTGACGGAAATTCGCGAGACCTTCAAACCGCGCCGTTGAAAAATCAATTCCTGACCAGTTATAAAAACTGAGCATGATCGAGAATCCGACCGAGTAAATGCCGATGGCAAGAAACAGAAGTACTCCGGGCAGCAAAAAAAGATAAGGCACCCACTTATTTCGACTCTTTATCATGATCCATCACCTTTGGCTTCTCAATTTAGCGATCGACTGAACCCGTGGTGGGTCCGGTCGATCGCTCCGGTATGCGGCTTAGTTGCCGCTGGCTTTCAGACTTTCCATCGTGTCGTCGAATGTTTTGGCCACTTCTTCGGCCGTCATTTTCTTCTCGATCATGGATTGCATCGATTGGGCGTATACTTCCCACTCTTTATGCTTGCCGCGATACGTATTGATCGCCGGGGACGCTTGGCTGTACGGCCCAGGCTCCGCTGCGAACGCATCCGATATCGACTTCAGGTTCGGGTCCAGATCCTGCGCGCGGTCACCCAGATTCAGTGCCGGTACGGTATACGCTGCATTAGCAAACGCAACGGCAGCATCCGGATCGGCGGTCAGGAATTTAATGAAGTCGAGCGCTTGATCCTTGTTCTTGGAATTCTTGTTCACGGACAGCATCGTCAAAGTAAAAGGATCCGTCGTCCAGCTCGTAATTTTCGATCCTTCCAGCGGCGGCACCGGGAAAGTAATGATATCCTCCGGATTCATCCCCATGGCCAGCAGCGTCGACATCGTGAAGGAACCCCCCAGGTCAAAGGCAGCTTTGCCTGCGGCAAATGCCTGATCGGCACCATCGATATCCGTCGAAAGAATGCCCGGCATTAACAGATCTTTATTGGCTAACGTTTCAACCGCTTTCACCACCGGTAAATTAGCCGAATCGCTCATTTTGGACTTGCGTTCGAGCAGATCGATATAACCTTGCGGTTCATTCAGCATGATGGACAAAGCCGATCCGGCCCAGTTCTCCCACAAATCAGGAAGCTTGGCTCCGAATACCAATCCGGGCGTTCCCGTCTTCTCTTTGATCGTCTCCATCATCGTGACGAATTCCTCCCAGGTCTTTGGCGCTTCCGCCGTCAGACCCGCTTCTTCAATCAGCTTCTTGTTACCATAGAAGGTAAAGAATCCGCCGATATCCAAGGGCAGTCCGTAGAACTGGCCAGCCTTCAGCGACTTTTGAATCGTTGTGGCGTTCTTGTCTTCCTGCCAGGAATCAACCTGACTCTGCGTGACGATGATCGGATCCATAGCTGCACTGTAGTAGGTGCTCAAGATATCGTCGCCTACCTCTCCCGAGAGCTCCATTACAGAGTTCTCGATGGAATCGCCGGCAGTTGCCCACCAATTCACGATATCCGGCAGATTCTTGGAGTTAGCGGCAGCCTGAAATTTCTGGCGGTACGTATCGTCCGGCGTGAACGTCTCCAATTTTACTTTGACGCCTGTTTTCTCCTCGTACAGTTTCGCGGCAGCCTCGATTCCCGGCGTATAAGCCACCTTCCAGGTCCACATCGTCAGTTCTTTATTAGTGCCCGAATCAGTTCCGCTTGATTGGCCTCCACCGCAAGCGCTTACAAATAGAGAAAAAACAGTCAACAGCGTAATCATCATTCCTGCTCTGGCTTTCATTGTGCAACCACCCTTATCTTCGATTTTTGAATGTCCTTCAGTTACGAACTCATTATGACTAGCCATATCCGGATAAAAGCTGCTACACCTCCTTTTGATCTCAAGGAACATTCATGCGACCTGTCATTCATATGAGATGAATACGTCGTATTGGAAACGTTTTATCCAATAACTTTAATAACAATATAAACAACATATTTTTTGATTTAAATGTTTATTTTTTAATACAACCTAGGAGCTGGATCCATCTGACATTTTCTTTAACAATAAGACATCTCAGGTTTAACAGGCATGAACAAAGATTGACTCTCATTTTTATCCTCATGATAACTTGATATAAATAAACAACACTTGTATATGTTGTATTTTTATAATATATTTAAATCGGATCTATTAGCGATTGGAGATAAATGCCATGGTAAAAAAATTCACGCCCATGTACAAGAAAATCGAAACGTTTATCATTGAACAGATTCAAAACGAATATTGGAAACCTCGCAGCCGCATTCCTTCCGAGAATGAACTCGCAGAACAATTCGGCGTCAGTCGAATTACGGTGAAGAATGCACTGACGACACTGGTGGATAAAGGAGTAGTCTACAGACTGCAGGGCAAGGGCACCTTTGTGTCCGACCACCACCCGGAGGATATATCAAGTATCTCTTCAGACGAAAAAGCGACTCACACAGTGCCGACAATCGGTTTTCTCCTGCCCCGTCTGGACAACCGGTTCACCGCCAATCTGCTGAGCGGAATCGAAGATACCCTGTCCGCTAACGGATACCAGCTCTTATTCGCGAAAACCAATGACTCCCAGGAACATGAAATTCTGAGGATCCAGGAAATGAAGCAGGCCGGAGTAAAAGGTCTCATCATTTATCCCGTGGAAGGAGAGCACTACAACAACGAAATCCTGTCGCTTACGCTGAACCGCTTCCCCCTTGTCCTGCTTGACCGCGAGCTAAAGGGAGTGGACACCAATTCGATCAGCTCGGATAACTATGCGGCGGCCATACAAGCCGTCAACCATCTGCATGAGCTCGGTCATAGCCAAATTGGGTTTATCTCTACACTTGTTGAAGGAACTTCAAGCATCGAAGACCGGTTACACGGCTACGAAAAAGCCCTTGAGGACCGACACATTCTCATCGATCGCGGCATGCAGATGACAAAACTGACGATGACCAGCAGTGACGAGGAGGTTATCGCCATGATCCAGCAGTTTTTAAAGGCGAATCCGCAGATGACGGCTCTCTTGTCCTCTAACTTCAGCCCGCATGTCATTCAAGCTGCTTTACAACTCGGCATCTCCGTGCCGGAGGATCTATCGGTTGTATTCTTCGATGATGTGGAGTATCCAGACTACTGCATCATTCCCCCTACGGCCGTCGTCCAGCAGGAGCTCGAACTCGGTCGTGAAGCCGGCAGGCTGATTATAAAGCAAATAGAGAATCAAAGCAGCGAATACCAGCAGATCAAGCTGCCCACGGTTCTGGTTCCCCGCCAATCAACGGCAAAAGCGAGGGAAACGAACCGAACGCCATAGCATGTCGACTATCCATCATCAATGCGTGTTCACTCTCGATTCTGTGGACCTACTGAGCCTAACAACCCAAGCACTGTCCTTCCATCGTGAATAATATGAATGCGTAGCCGATGATCCATCATGAACCTTCAGGAGGCAAGAGGCCTATGCATGCCATAATCGGGATTCTCTCCATCATGCTGATGATACGCATTATCCGGCGCAAATCCCGGAAAAATAATCGATAGCATACGATAGGTGGAAACACGATTTGGAGGCTGCTTATCGACGTTTGATATATAATTACAAAAAACCGCCGGCCTGCCGCCAGCGGTTTTTGTGTTTTATTCGAATCTATCTTTCTTAGTCTGGTGCAACTCTTTTTGCCCCTTGTCACTTATTAAGTGATAGGAAAAAACGTTGCTCTAGACCCACCCCTGCTCTGCTTGGTAATATAGTCAGGTACTATTTTTTGGGGCGTGCGGAAGGAGTCGGCTAGATTTGGAACAACAACGTTATCAGGATTTAAAATTGGGTGAAAAAGGTGCCATCATCAGTATCATTGCTTATATCTGTCTATCTGCAATCAAATTATGGATAGGTTACACTGCCAATTCCGAGGCCCTGCGGGCAGACGGATTAAATAATGCCACAGACATCGTGGCATCCATTGCTGTACTGATCGGACTGCGATTATCGCAAAAACCTGCGGACCGGGATCATCCATACGGTCACTGGAAAGCGGAAACGGTATCCTCCTTGATTGCTTCCTTCATCATGATGGCCGTCGGGATCCAGGTCCTGTTCGGGGCCGTAACTTCCATGTTTGAAGGAAACCATGCATCGCCTGATCTTATATCCGCGTGGACCGGCATGGGCTGCGCCATTGTGATGTACTTGGTCTACCGCTACAATAAGCGCCTAGCCACCAAAGTAAACAGTCAGGCCGTTATGGCGGCTGCCAAGGACAACCTGTCGGATGCCTGGGTCAGCATCGGTACGGTCGTCGGTATCATCGGCGCCCAATTTCATCTGCCATGGCTCGATCCGCTTACCGCCGTATTGGTAGGCTTCCTGATATGTAAAACCGCTTGGGATATATTCCGGGATGCCTCTCATCATTTAACCGATGGCTTCGATGAGAACATTGTCAAAGACTATAAAGAAACCGTAAAACAAGTGGTTGGCGTTAAGGGAGTCAAAGACATCCGGGCAAGGAATTATGGCAGCAACACGGTTGTCGACATCGTCATCCTGGTCAGGTCGAATCTGGATATCCGGGTCGCCCATGATATTTCTGACCAGGTGGAGCATGAACTAAAAGAAACACACGGCGTTTATGACGTACATGTTCATATTGAACCGAGTTAAGCCTCCAACATTACCAAGTGACATAAGCAATGAAAAAGGTCCGGCCACATTCCTGTTGGCCGGACCTTTCACTTTATTCAATTTACTTATTGCTCCGCTATATGTTCTAGGATTGATTTATTCTTCAATTGAAGCTTTTATCATAAATCCTTTAACGTTCTTGTATTCATGGCGTCCGACACGGTCGGATGCGTCCGGCAGATTCTACTTCCCCGAAATTAGCGTTCATATAGAATGAGTGAAATCTCTTTTCCATTCATCACACTGCACCTCACCGATAACGAAAAAGAGCCTCACACAAGTTGTATAAACTTATGTGAGGCCTCTCTCCTACTTCATGTTTCCTACGACTTTCACTCTCAGTCTTGTCGCATTTCCCGGATGATAAGCCAGCGGGGTTTCTTCCACTTCCACGAGTTCCACCGTAGCCGGATCAGCGCCAGCCAGCACCGCCTGCTTCACGGCTTTTTCTTGCGCATCTCTTAAGGAATCCTCACGGGGCTCTGTAGAATAAATATAAATTTGTTCATATTGTCCACTGATTTGAGCAATACACGCACCAATGGCGTTGGCTACGCCCCCGTTCTCAGGTTTAATCATATGGGATACCCCGCGAATCGTGTCCGGTATAACGACACTGCCGCCGCCTACCAAAACAAGCTCAACGTCTCCCGACGATGTCTTCATTTTATCAATGGCCTGCTCAAGGATGGTTCCAATTTCAGTTTGCACCTTTTTAGCGAAGTCTTCATCCAGATGCGCTACCAAGCTCTTATCCCCGACATCCGCGAGTCCCAGCCGAACGGCAATGTCTGTTGTAGTCAGCGTATGCCCGCCAAAGACCAGCGCTTCCTGTCCAATCTTGTATCCTACGCTGTCAGGGCCAACCGTAATTTTGCCGTTCTCCGAGCGCACGATGCTTCCGCCGCCCAGCCCAACGGAGATAATATCCGGCATGCGGAAATTCGTGCGGATATCGCCAACCTCGACCGCAACCGAAGATTCTCTTGGGAACCCGTCCTGCAAAACCCCGATGTCCGATGTCGTCCCTCCCACGTCGAGAACCATCGTATCTTTGATCTTCGCCAAATAAGAGGCGCCGCGTATGCTGTTCGTTGGCCCGCATGCAATGGTCAGGATCGGAAATTGTTTGGCGTAATCAATCGACATTAAGGTACCGTCATTCTGGCATAAAAACACCGCTGCGTCTGTGATGCCTTCATTTTTTAACGCCTGCACAAATCCTTGGGTTGTCGTTTCAATAACCTTGCACAATGCTGCATTGAGTATGGTCGCATTTTCCCTTTCTATTAAACCGACCGAACCGATCAGGGAAGAACAGGAAACAGGGAATCCCGGTCCATATACTTGATGGATGAGATCGCGAACCTGAAGCTCCTGATCATTTTTAATGGATGAAAACACACCAATGACGGCGATGGACTCGACACTGCTCCCCCATTCCTCTAAAAGAGCTCTAATTTCAGCTTCGTCGACTTCTCCAAGCACTTGGCCGTCATATTCATAACCGCCATGAACGAGAGCATATTTACCCGACAGTTTCTGAACCATATCCTCAGGCCAGGACGTGTAGGGAGCAACGGAAGCCGTTGCCGGGTAACCCAGACGAATGACGCCGACTTGGGCCAGCTTTTTGCGCTCAACAATGGCATTCGTGCACTGGGTTGTACCTAACATGGCATGCGTGATTTGGGTTTTATCTCTATTCGATTCCTTTAGCAAATTCCGGAGCGAGGTTTCAATACCCGTTTTAATATCTATAGTTGTTGGTGTTTTCACCGCATGAATCAGATGATAATGCTCATCCAAAATGATGGCGTCTGTGTTGGTGCCGCCTACATCGATCCCGATTCTATACATTCTGAGCCACCGCCTTTTTCACCATTTCCTCAATAGGAACATAATCGTAATCATATCCGAAGCATCTTGGTCCTGCCGTCTGGATTCCCTTTTCCGTTCTCCACTTTTCATGAGCGGGCAGTCCAATAACACGTACGCGTTTACCGTATTTCAGGCTCTCCGTGGTTACAGGCGACAAGGTTTCGTAATCAACCAGACAGATCAAATCGGGGGTCATCGCTACCACTTGACCGTTCTTTACAGCAATCAGGTTTTCATTTTGAAAATGAACCTTCATCTCTCCGCCTTTAAACGCCTCGATTCCTTCGAGATGCATTCGACCGAGGTTAAATCCTCCCTTGGTTTCCCGGATGACATCCACGATTTTGCCTTGGAAAAGCTCATAGCCGGACACCAGCTTCAGCAGTTCTTGAAGCTTATCGCCCGCGTCCCGATTCTTCGATGTAATGATTTCTCCAATCTGTTCGGAGAGAGTCACAATATGATGAACGCCGCTTTGCTTCATTTGAGCACCCGTTGCCGGGTACAGGCTTACTAAAGCACTGGCGCCCATTTCAACCGTGGCCGCTCTGGCGAGCCGTTCCGTCCATGTATTATCAATGGTTTCAAAGATGCCGATGTTCCCTTTTTCATCCGAAATCGCCATCGGTGTCGCCGGAATGCCGTCCAGGTTAAACGTCACCATTTGAAGCTCCGGGAACGCCCTCCCCATACCGTCACAGTCGATCAGAGGCAATCCCAGCTGCGCCGCAACGACGATCGGAATCATGGAATTGACGCCTCCCGCTTCCATCGGAAACGTGCCGGCGATTTGTTCTTTTCCCAAGTAATTCGCTAATTTTTGAAAAACCTTAACAAACTCGTCCCCTTTAGGGAATTTCTCCACTAATACGGAAGGCGCCCCCATCATCGCGGCTGGAATGAAAAAGTCCTCATCCTGAATCTCATCGACAGAGCATAGTTTTACAGGTCCAAACTTCTCAATGGCCGAGAGAGCCATCAATTTCCCGATGTAAGGATCTCCCCCTCCGCCGGTTCCTAGAAATGCTGCGCCGACGGCGATGTTTTCAACAGCTGCTTTATCTAAATATCTCATTCATGATTCCTCCAATATAACGGTTTTCTGATCCGATAAACGATAGTCTGTATAATACACGACAAAAGAGATGACAATCCCGATCAACGACTGATTCGGTACCTGTGGCAAGCTTGGGAACAAGGATCACACACCGTCGTCCTTCCTTATTCAGTGCTTTAATTACCCCTGGAAAATCATGAGCAGCACACTCATGGAGCAACCTGCTAACGTAACAAGCAATGCCTTCGATAGCCCCATGCATGCAATAAGCACATTCCCTACCGACAAACTCGGGATGCTGATTATTCGAATACTTTTTCCTTATTGTAAAAGATGAAGGTGGTCAGCGTCTTTTTCAGAAAACAAAAAAAAATCCGATGTTTTTGTCTGATTGGACAAAACATCGGAACTTTTTAATTATGGATGAGACGGTAGACCATGCAGGCGGTATAAACATCGTACGATTCCGAGTTTATGGTCACATCATATCCGATGAGCTCACAAATTTTTTTAATGCGATATTTCACCGTATTTTTGTGGACGAACAACAGCTTGCTGCAGTCATCCATATTCCCCTTCGCATCCAGAAGAAAAGTCATCAGGGTTTTCAATGCGTCAGGGTCGTCCATAATCGGCTCGATGACGGACAAACATTCTTCCGTGATTTCTTCCCCTTGTTTACTGAGGTCTATGGCCCGTTTCATGGAACGGACTTCAGCCGCGGTAAATAGTTTGCGGTTATGATAGATGCGGTGAACCTCTTTAGAGACACCGTTGACGAGTTGGTACATTCGGCGTACGTCCTGTGTATTCCGCATCCTTGGAGAATAAACGATGCTTGATATTTCGGCGGTGTGACTCGTGGTTTCGATATATTCGGCTGCGATTTCAAACTCATTGTATTTATATGAACAATTCCCTAGCAACACGACAACGCAGTGATCGATCGTTTGAATGACCGCGGTTTTATAATATTGCGAGAGATGCGCTTTTAAGTCTTCCCTTATCCTTCTTTCCTCCGACAAATCCCGAATGTAAACAAGCCACATCATTTGGATGGCGGAAACGTCAATATAGAGCAAACTGGCCAATCTGCGCATTTTTTCGCTTTCATCATTCACGATGGCTTTAACCAAAGCGTATTCGCTGACCTCGTTATGCTTGTCTCCCCACAAATTAATGGCCACCTGCACCACCTCGCTGATTTGATCCATCGTCTTCGGAGGCAGCTTCGTATTCTCTTTAATGAGAAACAGGTAGAGGACCTCCCCGTTTTTTTGGTGAACACGTTTGTATTCAACAAAGCAGGACGAATCCAGCTCTTCTCCTTCTCCCACTCTACCGTTCAAAATGGAAGGCGCCATGGACCGGATTAGACTCGCAACATCGAGTGATGAATTACGCGGCCACATGACACGATTGATGATATCCAGGTTGCTGTTTGTCAGAACGATGTTCGCTTTCATCCGGTCCGACAGCAGTTTAAGGGTAATTTCCACGCTCCGCAAATGTTCCGGCAGCAGCGAGACCTTTTCCAGTGATTCATTCACGAAATGCTCATTCACATTCTGATTGCTTACGATTGCCTCCATGACTTCATAAATGACTTCATTATACCTAAGAGAGTAATCGTTTCTCGGCATGCAAATGATAATAAAATTCAGAGATTCGGCCAGCTCGAGCACTTCATCGGCTATATCTGGCATGACAATGCCAACATAGTACAAAATCAATCCCACTTCTCCAAGGTCATGCAAATATTGCACCGTTTTGCATTGCTGCTCCACGCTGTCCTTAATGGAATAAAAAGAGCTAATGACCATTTCTTCGGCATACCACTCTTCTTGAACGGTTTGAATAATTTGCGAGAAGAAATTGACATCCGCCACCTCTAACACAGATAAAGAGGAGACGGTCTGATGAAGCCTGCTTGTTCCAGTGACCACCTGAGCTCCTCGAAATGAAGGCAGCTGCAGTAAATCTTTAACGGTTACCCCAATTCAACCACCACTTTTTTGTTCGATTCATGCTGCTCCTATTGTTCAATCTGAACATAATTTATATCTATTATAGATTTTTTTTCATCCAGAAGGAGCTTCTCTTCGTAAGAGCTTGTTAAAACCAGGCTATGATGGCGGCATAACGAAGCAGCCTAAGATAGCCTTCATTATATATTAGTATAACCCTCGCTATGAAAAGTAACCAAACAAGTAAGTTCCTTGGCCAACGATGAAATTTTTTGCATACTCGGCCTGGCCTACTAAGATGCTGAGTCCCATTCGACTCGTACCCATATTCATCTCCTGTTAAGGATTTCTTATAACGTTCCTGTATTCACGAAATGACCCAGCCTTAGATAGCACTTATCTTAGGCCGGGTCGAGTGTTGCTGAGCTTCTTCCATGATTGATTATACATCTGACAACCAAAGGGCGTGCCGCAGCGTGAATGGATTGTTAACTGAAATCAACGACCTCTTTGAACAACTATATCCATGAACTAAAAAATACCCTTCATACAAACTTTAAATGTTTATAAATATCAATTAGACAATTCTCTATTAGCAAACACTTCAGTAATCATTTGAGCACCCATTTTAAAACCATAGATGAAAACTTCTGTTGAATATATTGAGACAGATCTGTTAAGTAAATCAAATGTTTTTTCAAGAAGTTCCATATCATTTTGTGATAGCTTCATCTAAGGTGATTCTTCGAGTTGGAAATTTCGTTATTTATAGATCTGTACTCAAGATTCTTTGGCACAATCATTTCTTCAGGTTTAATTTCTCCAAAATATAATTGCTCCAATATACTGTTCATTCCCTACCTCTCCCTCCAATAAGTTAATCACAGAATATTTTAGCGAATAACTCGCTAGATTATCTTGGTTATGGAGGTGTTAGGCATGTACCAAAGAATCCGAAGCCTACGCGAAGATAAAGACTTGACGCAGTCACAAATTGCTGCTTATCTAAACTGTTGTCAACGTATCTACAGCAATTATGAACGCGGTGAAGTTGACATCCCTACGGCAATACTAATTAAACTTGCCGATTTCCATCAAACCAGTACGGACTATCTTCTGAACAGAACCAACATCAAGAAGGCTTACCCTACTGATTGAAATAAGCGTCAATATGATTCTTAATACAACTTTCGTTGATTTTCGCTTAACGTTTTTGTATCTACGAACCCGAGAGGCTTAAGGCGAAAGCGCCGGGTCCGACGGACTTAGCCTCGCAGGGTTGTTCGCTGAGTCTTCTCCTATGCTCACTACATATTGAGAACCAAGGGCAAAGACCGCAGCGTAGATACAGTGTTATCTGGAGTCATAGCCCTCAACTCAAATAACTAAACATTTTTATGACAGAAATATGTATCTGCAGTATAAAAAATAGCCATCAGTTAATTCCCTATTATTCGATATGTGCAATTATACCTACTCAACACGTCAAGCCATATAAGACTATATACTCAGTCGGGTGAATATGTTACTATTGTAATTGTCAAATTTAACCTACGGGGGTTTATAAACATGAAGAAGAAGTTGTATCATTTTTTAAGTTTCGTATTATTGCTTTGCTTGGTCTTCCCTGCAACTGGACATGCAGCATCTAAGTTTCAAGTATTTTTAGATGGAATACTTGTTAATGCAGAAGTAATAGAAAAAAACAAAGTAAATTATTTAGATATCAAAGCTCTTGCAGAGTCATCTGGAATTACATACTCATATGATGCAAAAGCAAAGAATTATACGGTTAAGAAAAATGAAAATACTATTAAATTCAAATTGAATGATAAGACATACACCCTAAATGGAAAGAAAAAACAAACTACTTACCCTGCTTTCTCAAGTAAAGGTAAGACTATGGTATCCACGCAATTCTTCACGGCAATAACTGGTAAGGAATTCAAAGTGTCCAAAGAAGATAAAATTTTTAGTTTCGGTAACTACTCTCCAACGGAAACTGGTAACATCAAGGGCTCAATCACCTGGCAGTACAATCAGTACATTGGAACAAAACCGGATATCGGTGCTAAAGTGGCGCTTATCCCAACAACCACGAACAACAAAATAAATAGTCCTTTTTTTGCATTAACCAACAAACAAACTGAAGAAGACAACAACAATATTCATACAGCAGTTGTGGATGGCAATGGTTACTATAATATCGACGATGTACCAGCTGGTAAATATTTTTTATATATTTATTCCAACAACACAAATAGCGACATGACAGTCGATAGTTATGATTATGCTCAATTTAGTAAGATATTTGATCATGAAACCATGGAAATCCTTGAGAACCATCTGAAATTGCAGAAGTATAAACTTAAAGAAGTAACGATAAAACAAAACAAAACGATAACTGAAAGCCATGATTTCGGTTATACTTACTTCTGATTTACCTTCCCACTTAACCAGTGGGATTTTTCTTTGAGTGGGCTTTGATTATTCCAGCTTTCGTTTCTTGATTCTCTGTTGACTAGCAATGAAAACCGCATGTCCCGATACGTTCATTATTCTCTTTATTAAATAACCCATATCTACAGCCTGAATCGTGTATATGGAAAGCAATAATCTCCTCTGCCTCTCGCAAATCTTTACATACCTCAATGTCCATAAATCTTGTTACTTCTGGAAATGAAAAATGTTTATAAACTGCTTCAACATCATCTAAATTTAGTTCTCTCATGAACAGTCTTTCGGTTTCAATATTCGGATAAATCACTATAAACTACACCCTTTTTTTGGTTTATTCCTTTAGTTATTTATTAGATTTACGGTAAATTCATATAACGTTACTGTATTACCGACGTCCCACCGACTTAAGGACCCGCCTGGGTTGGATGCGATGCGGTTAGTCGGTGCGGATGTGTCCGCCTGAATCCACTTCCTTTCCAATCCCCTTCGGGCGGATCGAGGAGCCGTCAGGCTCCGAAGCGTGGATATAATGTTATCGGGAGTTTCCCGCTTCCTCGAATCACCCTAAAATGCCTTTATCTTATCTAATACATCTATAATAAAGAAAGACAAAACTCCATTAATAATACTTAGAAACAAAATTGATATTGATATAGAATTATCTTTTAAAAAGGTAGATGTTAAAAATTTAAACTTCGGCACTTTAAAATCATCCTTCACCTGAAATAAACAATCATTAATATCTATTAGAACCTCTAAGTATACAAAAAAGAATGCTGAAAGAATGATCCAGACATTCTGTTCGAGCTGTTCCATTGAAGAAAATTGAACAATTATTACAATCCAAACCGTAAACATTATCTTTAATAATGACTTCACTAAGACAATAAAAAACTTTAAATTCATATAACAAAGACCCATAAATAAACCAACAGCCATTAAATTTATTGTAATAATAGTATCCAGCAAATCGTAATAAACAGTTCCACTAAGTGACTTTGTCCATAATAAGATTGAAATCATATATGCAAAAAGGCTGATAATCAGGAAAAATAGCATTCTAGGTATACCTAAAATTTGCTTTTGCAATTCTTTTTTTCTTTTTTTATATTTTTCTACTCTTGTTTCCACGAACTAAAAACCTCTTTCATGGGAAATTTCCGATAACTTTTCAGTATTCACGACGTCCAACCGACTTAAGAGACCAACGGGAGCGGCCGCGATGCGCTTAGTCGGTGCAGGTTGTCGCCTGGTTCCACTTCCTCGAAATGCCTCTCGGCGCCATGGGGCAGCTTTCTGGCACCCAGCTTGAATGAGTCTTTTATGATGGGAATGCCTTCTTCGAGTTTAAGACAATTTCTTTACCCAGTTTGGTATGTGATGACCAAAGTATTTAGTAATTTTCTCAGCTTCTGTTAATACATACTTGATACCTTGGTCATTTAAAAACCAGTTATTCTTGCTTATTCTAAAATCATCTTGCTTTACTTGGAAAACGATATCTGACGGGAATACTGTTTGATAAGTCATTAATGCACGTCTTGAGAAAAATGATTTACAAACTATAATAGCTCGAGTGACACTAATGTTATGTTCTTTTAAGACTTGCCATGAGTTTCTTGCATTATCGAATGTGTTCTTAGCTTGATCCTCTTTAAGAATTGCCTCTTTAGGAATTCCAAGTGACAAACCAATGTCTCTTTGAAATTCCCATTCAGTGATTGCTAACTTAGGATTATGACCACCGGATGGAAGTATATATGGTGCTAATCCAGATTTATATAAATCACATGCAATCTTCATCGGCTTTGTATGACTTCCTCCGGGAACAAGGATGACATCTGCCGGTAAAAAGCTCTTCTTCTTTTACAAATACTAGTTGAGTAATGCAATCAAAAGGATATTGCTTCAAGGTGACACCTCCAAATATGCATTCCTTTCATATAACGTTCTTGCATTTACGCCCCCTCACTGCCTTAAGTGACCGAAGGGAACGGCCGCGAACCCGTTAGACAGTGCAGGGTTGTCCGCCTGATTCACTTCTTCGAAAACCCTCGGGAGGACCAAGGGGCGACAGCCTCGCAGCGTGAATCGGGTATTATATGACGTAATTGGCTTCTTCGAGTTACTTTCACACTGCTTATCTGTTTCAATTTATACTCCAGCCATGTATATTTCAGTAAAGGCTTTTATAATTATGAAACGTCATTTGCAGCTGCTTATTTGTTACCGAGTTGTTCCGCCAAACCGATTAGAAGTCCTTCGGTTCCACGAATGTAGCAGAGCCGATACGAATCTTCGTACTGAACCACTTCGCCAACGAGCTGAGCACCATGCTTAGTAAGTCTGGATACCATCTCGTCAATGTTTTGAACTGTGAACATGACGCGTAGATAACCAAGGGAGTTTACAGGAGCCGTCCGGTGATCTGATATCGTAGGTGGAGTGAGAAATCGCGAAAGTTCAAGTCGGCTGTGGCCATCCGGGGTTACCATCATAGCAATCTCTACACACTGAGAACCTAGTCCGGTTACGCGACCAGCCCATTCACCTTCGACAGTGTTTCGCCCTTCGAGGTTCAAGCCAATCTCCTCGAAGAAAGAAATTGCGTCATCAAGGGATTCTACAACGATGCCGATATTGTCCATTCTTAGTAATTTATTATTTTCCATAGTTTTTTCTCCTCGTGTACAAATTTCTCACCTGATTATGTTCAAGATTATTTCATTAAAGAATGGGTTTTCGGGTACATAACGTTCCCGTATTCATGAACCCGAGAACCTTAAGCCCAACGGGACGGCCGCGCGCGATTAGGTTCGCAGGTTTGTCCAGTCTGATCCACTTCCTCGAATGCTTCGGGCGGACCCAGGGACGGCGTCAGCCGGCCCGCCGCGTGAATATAATGATATAAGATGTACTTGCCTTCTTTGAGATGCCAACAATATTTCATTTAATTTTTTCAAGATTTCACTCTATCTTCTAATTGTTTAAATAATGTATTTAAGCTTTCTTCCACAGTTTGATGGGCTGTATCTATGACTATGCGATCTTGGTCCCAAACATCATACTCTCGATTTCTGACCTGCTCCCATGTCGGAAGAACAAAGCCTGGAATATCGGCTGCACGGGTTTCAATTCGATGCCTATGTTCATTATCGTCAGAGCAAATCACTTCTATTTCCACATAAGGAGTTCCAAGAGAATCCGCCACGTTGCGCCATGCATGGCGCGTAATCTGAATGGGGTTAACTGTGTCTGCAATCACGTCTAGGCCCAATTGGAGATTCTGCGATGCAATTGCATAACACACAATGTAGCCCTCAGGTCCTTCGATTCTCTTTCCCGAATCCCGCATAGCCTGCTCCACGACATCGACCCGAAGATACGTAGCACTTATTTCTCGTGCTAAAGCTGATGATAATGTGGTCTTACCGCTACCCGGCAGTCCACTAAATATATAAAGCAATAACCTCATCTCCTTTCGATTTTAATTTTTTTGTATTTGCGCTGATTTCTTATGACGCTTGTGTATCGACGAATCCGAGAGGCTTAAGGCGCGCCGCGCCGGGTCCAACGGACTTAGCCTCGCAGGGTTGTGAACTGATTCAGCTTCTCTGACTACCACTTCTCGCGAACCAAGGGCCGAACGGCCCGGAGCGTAGAGACGATATTATGTGATGGGGATGCCATCTTCGAATAACTTTCAATATCAGTCTATATGCCTCTTCAACAATGTTTTCTAACTCAATTAGTTCTTTGATTCTTTTCAAGTATGGTATTATATATTTAATAAAGACCAAGTGCGTTAACACTTGGTCCATACAATTGGCTTGGATGGGTAATCCCTTCTTAGTCATTTACGATCGGAAACCCACCTTCGGCGGTCAACCTTAGGGTGGGTTTTTACTTTCTCTTGTTATTATTATTAATGTAAGTTAAAAGTGCAAGAATGAATGATCCAAATAGGAACATATCGTTAGTGTATCTTTCACTTCCATGGCTTCACCTCCTTTCGAAGGGAAACCATGACCGCCCAAGATTCAATTGTAGTTATATTTTACCTTTATTTACATCTGCGTACAAGCGTTCTTATTATGAGTTTGGTTTTTCGATTCTAAATATGGATTTAATACAATTGGCTGCCCTTGCATATAACGTTGTTGTATTCACGACGTCCCACCACCTTAAGCCACAAGGGCGGGCGCGATGCGCTTAGTCAGTGCGGAAGTGTCCGGTTGAGTATGCTTCCCCGTTACTGAAATACCTCTCGAATCACATCTAACTTCTGCGGACCGAGGGCCGAACGGCCCGAAGTGTGAACATTGTGTTATATGCTGTGGCTAGCTTCTAGAGTTTTCCTTCAAATATCTTCTTTATTTCTTCTCTATCATAGTCTAGGATCCATTCATTGAACTTAATGTATATATCCTTTAACTGTAAAATTGAGCTTGAAATCACATCACATCCACGATCATCATAAATATGAAAAATCAAACCTTTGTTAATACTTTGTTAATATTGATGAAAAAAACATCATGATGTATTGAAGGTTTTATTCCTACATCTTGATTGCAGATAGCTTTGAGTAAACTTAAGTTGTCTACATCGCTTACTTTACAATTTATAATATATCGGTACGTATTATTTTCTTCGTTAGGCTCTTCATCATCTTCAGCATAAATATCAGGAATTATAGTCAGTTTTAAATTCTTTAATACCTGTTTGTTTCTAATGTATCTACTATAAAGTTTCAACTTCTTAACCTGATATTTATATCTATAAGCGAAAATGGCATTGGTAACAATAAAGATATCATCATCTTTCATGAACAGTGCTCTAAATAATTCTGTTGTTCTACTATAGACCTGTTCCATGTAATGACTTACATCCAGATCATATAAATGTGGATCACCAAGTTCAAATCGAATACCAGTATTCCAATTATAAAGTAGCGGCGGTCTCACAATCAGATTAGGAAAATAATCATTAATAAATTTATCAAATGTCATTTGATTTCTCCTTTAATTCGGGTTTCCAGCCATTGCATATAACGTTCTTGTATTCACGAAACGACCCAGCCTTAGATAGCTCTTATCTTAGGCTGGGTCGTTTGTTGTCTGAGTGTTCTTTCATGATTATACATCTGACAACCAAGGGGTGGTAGCCCCGCAGCTTGAATACATTGTTATTGCACCGCTACTGTCTTCGAAGCATCACTTGAATACCTTTGATCAAGATTCCAACTCTAATTTGCTTTGGTATAAAAACTCAACTTCACCATCTAGCAAATATCGATATTCAAATAATTGCATTGTTCTTTCCCTTATTCTCTCCATTATAACCGTGGCTAGGCTTACCGATCCTTGTGATCCAAGGTAACCGTTATTAATAAATGTCTTCTCTACAAATTTTGTTTCCCTTAAGTGATACTGTAACCATTCTTTCTGCGATTCAATTAGTGCTTCTCTTGGTTCTCTATCCAACTTAGAAAGAAGCTTTTTATATATTTGGTTCAACTCTTTATCCCAAATCTCTGTATATTTGCTTTCCAACGCCCCCCATCCAAATGTTGAAAACTCTTTGGAATTTTGAAATTCATTAAATTCCACTTCATAATCATGATCTATAGGATTTCGAAGCATTTCATCATAAAATTCTCCAGTCAAATCATAGTTCCCAATGCTCATGGATAACACTTCATTGTTAGAAGAATCTGATCGACCTTCAGTTATTTCTTTCGATTCTGTTCCATTACCCGTACTCACTACATCAGGAGGCAGTTCAGAATTCATTATTGATTTAGTTTCGCTGTTCATGGTAGTCGATTGACTAATATTTTGACAAGATGACAACACTATCGTAATAAAAAATAATAAGAGTATCTTACCTTTCATAAATTATCTCCTTAAATATTATCTTTAATATTTACCGGTAATGGCGCATAACGTTACTGTATCCACTACGTCCCACCGACTTAAGCGATCATCGGGAGCGGCCGCGATGCGGTTAGTCGGTGCAGATGTGTCCCGGCAACGACTTCTCCGACTTATCATCTGGGACCGAGGCAGCTCGTCTGCCGATGCGTGAACACATTGTTATATGATTGATCGGCCTTCTTGATTTACTTCAACAATTAATGTTTTTATACGTTTTGTTAGTCGGTTTAATCTACGAATAATAGCCACCATCTAATAAATAAGTTCTTGTCTCTTTATAGTGTTTGTAGATCTTACTAAATGCCCTGTTTGCTTTATGCTGATAATCTCCATCACTTAAGCATGGTTTAATTACTTTCACTACTTGGCTCATGTTTGTATCACCTGGAATCTCGCCAGATATTAATTTTTCTAAATCTAGTTCAAATATCCCCTCAAAATTTTCCGAACAATCCCCATATACATATATTGCTTTTGTATCATTCATTTTAAGTAATTTGAATTCGATACAGAATGCCATAGAATTACCGTCTTTCTTTGATTTGATTATTTATTTGCCAATCTTTCATATAACGTTTTGTATTGACGACGTCCTGGCCCCTTAGAGTCGATGCTTATAGTTGTGAGGCTTGCCGAACACCTAAAGCAGTGACGTCCCGACGGGCTTAGGGGGCTGGATGTGGTCACTCGCTTCTCAGAGTGACCCGGAGCGTCAATATGGTGTTAGTCGAAGGAAGTTCTGGAAGCAGCCATTGCATTTAACGCGTTCTCAAAATAGCTATATACTTCATCTGCAATTCCCAGAAACTCTTCAACAAGTACATTATTACTATCCAAGTAACAAGCATACAGATAATCAACTAAAGCGGAGTCAATCTCACAATAGTTTAATATGGCATTCTTCATCTTAATAATGTCATCTTGCCATACGCCTGTATCTTCTAAAACCAAAGAGTATAATGCACGAATTAATCTCTTAGAGTAACCTTTAATATATCTAATTTTCATTGTGTTATCACTAGCATTAGTAAGTAAACTATGTATACGATCTACTTCCTCCTTCGTCTCTGTATTTAAGTCTAAAATGAACTCTGGAGAAATAATTATCGGTGGTACTTTTTCACCAACGTCATGACCATATATACAAACACAAATTATCTTAACCCAAAAACCCCACTCATTCGGTTTACTTAATAAATCGTCAATCGAGCAAATTGTCGTATCAATCTTAGTTAATACTGGATATTCTTTCAAAAGACTGTCATTAATATTTGACAATCTTTCGTAATCAATATCTTTGGGATTTACACATACAATAGTAAAATCTGCATCTGACTTAAAAGGTTTAGCAGTTCCTTTTGGAATCGAGCCACACATATAGATGCTATGAATCTTACCTTTAAATTCGGTAAGTATATTATCTATATACTTATCAACAAAACCCTTATATTCACTTTGTATTACAATTCTATTTATAACTTTTTTTAATATCATATAGACTCCTCCTAAACTAAGAACTTCTTTCGGCTAACGATATTGTATTCACGACGTCCCACCGACTTAAGGCTCCCTCAGGAGCCGGTCGCGATGCGGTTAGTCGGTGCGGATGTGTCCGGCTGAATCTTCTTCCCCGCTACTGAAAATCCTTCCCCGAATCCACTTCTAACTCCTGCCGGACCGAGGGCCGTATGGCCCGAAGCGTTAATATGATGTTAGACGAAGACCTGACTTCTTGAATGACAATACAATACTTCGGATATCCTCCAACTCAAAAGGACCATCAGGCGAACTTCCCTGACGCCTATTTATATGAATATCTATACAGTTCAAGTAAGTAACTGGAATTAATCTTCAGACCGTCAGCACCACATAATGTTGCCGAAAGACAGTTTTCCCGCAACCTCGTAGTTGATTTCCTGATCAATCTTATCTATCCGGAAGATAAGTCAGAACAACTACGCCTGAACCGAATGTCTTTGTTTCCGCCAGTTTCAACACTATCTTATCGATCCCTTCTCCAAAGAGACGCTTTCCGTTTCCAAGCACAACTGGGAAAACCATGAGCCGATATTCGTCGACGAGGTCAAACTTGATCAGTGTTTGAACGAGCGCACAACTGCCAAATACCAAGATATCCTTACCAGGCTGCTGCTTCAGCTTGGATATTTCCTCCGTGATATTGCCCTTGATCAGCGATGAATTGTTCCATTCCACTTTTTCCAGGGTTGTTGAAATCACGTGCTTGGGGTAACCGTTCATCATCCGGCCATATTCCCCTTCTTGCTCAATCATATTAGGCCAAGCCGCTGCAAATTCAACATATGTTTCACGTCCAAGCAGAAGAGCGTCGCTTGCTTTCAGTTCATTGAACTTGAATTGCTTTGTTTCCTCACTACGAAATTGGATCGTCCACTGCGGATTATCCATGACGCCATCCAGCGAGACAAACTCAGATACAACTACTTTTCTCATTTTCATTCTCCTTTAGTTTCTTTCAATACTATCCGTCTGTCAGAGCTTAATGATTCGATTCTTCATTTTCAAATTCTGTATTTGATAAATGACTCCTTCAAAGCGTATGAAGGAGTAGCAATTAATTTTATTTAAATATATTGCATCAGCTCATCAGGAATTTCGTCTATCGTTGTTGTATACACGACCCAGCGCATGCTGGGTGTCCAGCGACTGCCGGACCGAGGACGTATGTCCGATACGTGAATATTATGTTAAGTGATGTTGCTTCTTCCTCGACTACTCTAATAGAATTTACTAAAATCATTCACAAGGTACTTATCATATCTTTCTTTGGCATATTCAATTCTTTCCTTAGTGATTTTGTCCGTTTTTGAACCATTAAACTTAATTGATCGCTTACCAATGTTCTTCCCAGATTTATCTAAGACTGCTTCCTCGATATAGAATACGAAATAATAGTTATTTCTATCTTTATGAGTTATAGCTGCAAATAAGGCAGCATCTCCTGGTTTAACATCAAGAGATCTAGCTTTAATTTGTATTTCAATATAACTGCCATCTGCCTTTTTTATTATTGCATCAATTGCATTGTCATCAACTAAAGGGACATAGACATCTATACCTTCTTTAAGCATTAAGCCTATCAAATAGTATTCAATTCGTTTGCCGAACCCAGCAGAATGCCTAAATGGTATACTCATTTTGGAATCCTCCATTTATATAGCTTCCAAGCAATTTCACTTAACGTTCCGCATTCACGACGTCCACCAATGGTGGATGTGTCCCGGCAATCGCTTCCTCGCATTCTGCTTCCGGGACCGAAGGTCGACGAAGTCGGCCGAAGCGTTGAATGTTATGTTATAGGATTACAGTGCCTTCTTGAGTTACTTAATCAAGTATTCCATCCCCACCCGCTTTGATTTTCACATATCTAATGAAGGAGTTTTCCAGGCGTCGTTTCAATAATTATCACAAATGATTCTTACAATCACTTTTTTGCATAGCCCACAATAGTCATTTTTTCGTTGATTATTGTTTGTGCTCCTGTACGGCTATATCCCATTTTTTCATAAAAGTAACAATCTCTAGACTCTTGTAAAACCGTAGCTAATTCCCAACCATGTTTACCATGAATTTCTTCTACTGATTTCATTGCAAACTGCCCGTATCCATTATTTTGAAACCTCGGAAGTATGAATATGGGACTGATCTTTTTATTACTACTATCATTTTTATCAACAACTCTCACTGCTCCAATAACTTCGTCATTTATTCGAATAAAATAGTAATATGTATCATCTTGTTCTAAACGATATTTTACTTTCTCTAATGACTCATTTGCTGGATTAGTATCAAAATCTTGATACTTCTTTAAAAGCTCATCAAAAGCTTCTTTCTGCATACTCCATATCTTCTGAGCATCAGCTACTTGCGCTCTAACCAGTTCAATATTCATGCATCATGCTCCTTATCATCATAATTTTCCTAGATTCACTATATGTAGTAGCGCTGATTTCCTATAACGTTCCTGTATTCACGACCCAGCGCATGCTGGGTGTCTGGCGACTGCCGGACCAAGGACGAATGTCCGCAGCGTGAATATTATGTTATCGGATGTTCCGATTTGCTAATGAAAACAATTTTAAAATTTCATTATCTAGTTTTTTCTCTAAGTTTTTCTCTAAAAATTCACCCGTCGATTCTTCATTTACTTCATGAAAGGTTTTTCTAATATGATTCTTAAATTGCTCTCCTAATATGTGAAGTGATATATATTCACTATTATTTTTAGTGATTTCTATCTCTTTAAATCCATCAAATTCTTGCACTATCAAAAACGCTTTAAACTGGTTAGGGCCCCAAATATTAATGTATGCTCCAAATCGGTAATTAAGAGTTTTGCTCATCCAATGTTCTTCAATTTTTTGTATATCTCTTTGTTTATCTCTACGATTTTTTTTAGCTTCTACTACAAGGAAATTAAAACGATTGCTCGCTCGTTTGTGAAAAATAACATCAGGCCTCTTTCGTTTGTACTCTAATTTTGTTACATCCAATTCATGATTAAGCCAAAAAATATACTTACTGAGTTCATTAGAGACATGATGGGTTAAATTCCATTCTGTCATGCCTGTTTGACTTGTATACTCAAAAAAGTCGTTCTCATTCTGAAAAAAATTTTGTATTGATGAATAAATCAGATTTCTTATCAATGTTTCCATAATGTCTCTCCTTTAAGGAATTTCCGATAACGTTCCCGTATTCACGACGTCCCACCGACTTAAGGCTCCGCCAGGAGCCGGCCGCGATGCGGTTAGTCGGTGCGGATGTGTCCGGCTGAATTCACTTCCCTGCAGCTGAAATGCCTCGCCGATTCCACTTCTAACTCCTGCCGGACCGAGGGTCGAATGGCCCGATGCGTGAATACTTTGTTATCCGATGCCTCCGACTTCTTTGATATACTTACACAATTCGTCCTTTATCGTCTTTATTCATTTTTAATTTTAATTCTTGAGTATCCTTTTCGTTCTTTTGAATTTGATTATTATTTTGTTCTTTGATTCGAAAGAAATTGATTAAGTTCATTTAAATTGTCTGTTCGATATAATTCTTTTTCTGTATCAAAAACAATGTACTTTGGTACATCATCAATGTTTAACATTTGTAGTTCCTTATCATCTGGATTTCCGGTTTGATAATAACCACTAAGAATCCTTATGTTTTGGTCAAACACTTCTTGAAATTCAAGATTTTGTTCATCAGTGGTACCAATTGCCGTGATATAATACTTTCCCTCAACGTCAGAAAAGAAAGACGATGGAATTGACGAATGGTAAGTTTTATTATTATCTGCATTGCAACCTGAAAGGATAATTATAACTACTATACTTAATAATTGTATTAGCTTCATGTAAGCCTCCTTTAATTAAGGTTATTCCTTTGCTAATCGGAGGTTTCGGATAACGTTGTTGTATCTACGAATCCGAGAGGCTTAAGGCGCACCGCGCCGGGTCCAACGGACTTAGCCTCGTAGAGTTGTTCGCTGAGTACACCCCTTTGCTTAATACCTCTTGCGAACCAAGGGCAAAGCCCGCAGCGTAGATACTATGTTAGGCGAGGTATCTGCCTTCTTCGACTACACTTTCCTAATAATGATCCCTTCTTCAAACTCTTCTATATTATTAATGTTTATCCAAGTCTCTTCTGATTCTCTTAATCTATGAAAACGTAAAATTGTATCATCATCATGATAAGTTAAGATAAGGATAAATTCATACTCTGGAAAATCAATTTTTAGTTTAGTGGACCACATTTCTAATAGCTTCTTTGCAAAATTTAATCCTTCTAAAGGATGTTTTTTAAAGGTAATTGATATATCTATCATATGAACATGACTTTCACTTGCTTCAAATCCAGTTCGATCCCCAAACTGGTGAATAATATGTTCAATATTAATTTCCACATTATTTTCAGTGTTTTTCTTTATTACAATGCAACCTTCTACCTCCACAAAGTCTGGCCATACTACATCAATTAATTCAGATTTATCATGATATTTGAGATAATGCTCTTTCTTAAGAATTTCATTGATTTTATTATTTGATATTTCCATCGAATCAGTCCTTAAAGATTTATTACTGCGGATATTTCGCCTAACGTTTTGTATTCACGAACCCTCACTGGCTTAGATAGCTCTTATCTTAGCCAGTGCAGGGTTGTCTGCTGAATTTTCTTCTTCGTAATTCTTCCAGCAGACCAGGGGCGAATGCCCCGTGCGTGAATATTTTGTTATGCGATGTTGACTTAATAATTTTGTTGTATACTCCCCATTTTATAAACTTCTTTCCCCTCAGATATTGGGTAATAGATTGATTGATAATGTTCTTCAAGAGGATTAGTATAGTTATTCAATTGTCTGCGAAGTATGAACTCTTGAAGATTAGATAGAAAATAAGATATTCCTAATCCATCATATAAATCATAAAGAGAATACTCAGCATAGAATGATCCATCAGAATTCATTTTATGTGGCCATAGTTTTATAAATGTGTTTTCACCTAAAGAAATCTGATTTACACAGCTACTTAATCTGCTTGGTAAAATTTCATTCCAATGTTTCTTCTCTACTAATTTCTTCATGTCGAATCTATTTAATGCATTTATAAAGCTATCGTTTCTTTGATTGATACTATAAGAAAATATCCCATTGAATATTGAGATATTACGATCACCAGAAATAATCAATCCATTTCCATTAGCCTTATCTATGATATCTAATAGATTGCCAGTTGTAATAGTACTTTTTACTTCGATAATCCCGACAACATTTTCTGGCGTTGTTATAATGAAATCTCCTTCTGAGAAAATTGGTGGTATGCAATTCTCATAAATAATGATATCTATTTGTCTGGAAATTAAATCCCTATTTCTAACAAAGCCAGTCACTACAGAAAGATTTTTTGGAAGAATTCTTTTTAAATAATTTATTAGAATAATCTCTTTATATCTTCCCTCTTCCCCCCAATTTGCATCATCAATTAAATTTCTTACTCGATTTTCATATGCTTTAAATTCATTTGAAATTGACCTTTGGTACTCTAAGTAATTTGGCATTTTTCCTCCTATGCATATTCAATTTCGCATAACGTTCCCGCATTTCTGACGTCCAAGCGGCTTAAGGCACAAAGTGCCGGGTCGTTAGACTTAGCCGATTGGATGTGTCGCCCGATTCTACTTCTCTGGCATACTTTTGGCGACCAAGGAGCGTCAGCGACGAAGCAGAAATGTATTGTTATAAGATGTTGGCGTCTTCTTGAACATCTTACATAACCATTTTCAAACAAAAATAGCCCTAACTTTATTGCTAGGGCTCTGATGTTATTTATATATGTCTCCTCTAGGTCCTATACGAACTACAAAAACGATTAATTCATTATTAAGAACCTCATAGATTATTCGGTAATTCCCCACCCGTAATCTATAGATGTTGCCTTCTTTACCCTTCATTTTCTTCGTATTCGGGTTGTTAAATGGGTCATTACATAATTGCTCAAGGGCTACAAAGATTCTTCTTGCGATGGTTCGGTCTATTTTCCCTAGGCTCTTTTCTGCTTCACTTGAAAATGTGGCTTTATATTTCAAGTTCACGTTTTAGGTCCTCCAAGGATTTAGTCTGACCATTTTGAAACTCAAGGCGTCCCTGTTCTATCGCCTGAATATCTTCTGGAGTCAAACAGTCATCTTCCTCATCAAGCTGTTTCTCAAGTAACCATGATAAAAAGCTCTTTGCGACAATCTTATTCTTATCATTTAAGTTTTCTAATATGTTTTCCAGTTCATCATTCGGGACACTCATCAACTGTACCCCCTTTTATTTAATCATTCTTATTATACGCCAATATATAAGGATGCTCCAGACATTGCTTTTTTTATACTACATCGAAGTATTAGCCTTCACAAATCCGCTCTTACGCCAATTTCTTATAACGTTTATGTATTCCCGAACCCGAGAACCTTAAGGCCCGAAGGGCCGGCCGCCGCGCGGTTAGGTTCGCAGGGTTGTCCGCCAACGCTTCCCTGTACCTCTGAATTCGCTCCGTAGTGAAATCCCTTCGCTCTTGGCGGACCAAGGGGCGAACGCCCCACTGCGGGAATATGGTGTTATGTGATGTCTGCCTCATCTTCGAAAAACTTTCAAAACTTATAAGTACTTCTTAAAGGCTTTACTCGAATCACCGTCATAACCTAACTTTGTATAGAACTCGTGTGCTTGCTTCCTCGAAGCTCCGCTGGTTAAAAAGACCTTAACACAATCCCTTGAAATACACAGATCTTCAATATGCTTCATAATGAGCGATCCATAACCTTGACCTTGTCTGTTTCCAGATACAATTACACGTTCTACAACCCCAAAAGGTTGTGACTCTATCAACGCATCTAAACATAGATGCAGATGTGCAGTTGCAACGATCTCTTGGTCTACTTCGCAAATGAACAAGAAACTATTAGGATTTTGTTTAATTTCTTCTATTCTATCTTCCAACACTTTTATTTTTGTGTTGTTTGGAAGCAGCTCTTTATATAGTCGTTCAATAGCTTCGGTGTCATTTGTTTCAGCTTCACGAATTATCATTCACATTCTCCTCTGTATTTAGGCTGATTTCACATAACGTTCTTGTATTCACGAACCCGAGAACCTTAAGCCCCCAACGGGGGCGGCCGCGACGCGGTTAGGTTCGCAAGGTTGTCGCCTGAATCCACTCCCCGAAATGCCTCTGGCGACCCAGGGCCGTAAGGCCCGCCGCGTGAATGCATTGTTATGTGAAGGTTCGGTCTCCTTGAGTTGCTTACATGTTCTTCAATTTATTAAAAATGTCTCTTCCTATAAAATTTGAACTGATTGGTTCTATTCCTAATTCCCTTGCCCAAATTGATAATTGTCCAATATGATGAACTTCATGAACCAATATATGTCTAAAGATTTCGCCTTTTCTAAATGATTCTTCCATCCAAGAAGGTTCTACCCTGTCATTCTCCAAGTTATCGTTCCATTGATTTATATATTCTTTGATTTCAACTCTTAACTGATTAGATAATTCTAAAACTTCTGGAAGATCCTTGTATTCATCTAAATTTATCGAAATATCTGGCTTTTTATTCATTGCCCTGATCCAGCTATATTCAACATCTATAATATGCAATAATGTCTTTATAATCGTCCCAAGCCCTGCATTTCGGTCTTTAAACAATTCCTCTTTTGACAAGCTACTAAAAGCTTTTATATATTCATCCCGAACTTCCCAGTTATACAAAATGAGACTTTTCATGGCTTCGCCCCTTAAATCTTTCAGATTTTTATTTAGAACTACCGAACTTTCACATAACGTCTCTTGTATCTGCGAACCCGAGAGGCTTAAGGGAGCGCAGCGAACGGGCCGACGGACTTAGCCTCGCAGGGTTGTGAGCTGAACTTACTCCACTGCCTACCTCATCTCGCGAACCAAGGGCGTATGCCCGCAGCGTAGATACTTCGTTATAAGATGTCCCCGCCTTCGGCGCTGATCCCGCAGCACTTACTTCTTAAGGTCTGTCAATCTCTTCTCTATGTTCTTTCTTCTTGTCTCTGGGTTTTTAAAGTGGCTTATTCCATATATGAATTTTGATCTTTCTGGATACGATAAGTTCTGAAAAAGCTCGTATGCTACTTTATCTTTCTCAAATGCTTCTTTAAAATCTTGTGGAATTTTTACTATTATTTCTTTGTTCTTATAGATTTCATCAATGTAAAGCTCCATAAAATGCGTAATTTCCCCATTAGGTTCGTACTTCGACTCAAATACACCAAATTCCGGATCATAATAAGTTCCATCGTAGTAGAGCACACTATGTGTATATGTCGGAAAGTTAACGAGTATTACGCAAAGTGGTGGAAGTTCATCAATCGTATTAATATGACGCCAACTCAAGTAATCAATCTTATATTTTTTTAGAGCTTTATAAAAATCTGAAGTCCCTGAACCTTCCTTTCCTCTCATCACAGCCATTGCTTCCTCAATAGGAATTTGTGCTACCATTGCTAAGCACGCTTCATCGCACGATGAAAAATCTGGCTGGGGAACATAATTAATCTTAAATTTATTCATCTTCCAGCACCTCATATAATTGTCGTTTTTAATTATTTTGCGTGGATTTCTTATAACGTTCGCGCATTACCGACGTCCAAGCGGCTTAAGGACCGTAGGTCCGTGTGGCACTGCCACTTAGCCGGTTGGATGTGTCACCTGAATTAACTTCAACGATACTTCTTCTTGGTGACCAAGGGAGTGTAGCGACCGCTGTGGTAATGCAATGTTAGATGTTGTCGCCACTTCTCCGAAATGCTTACATATAATTTAATTGGTTTTCAACCATTCTTCCTCTTTCATCATTAACTCCAAAGATATACCTTCAATAACAATAGCAGTTAAGCCTGTTTCTGTTTTTGTTTCATGCCATTCTTCTGTTTCCCAGTAGGCTGCACATCCTGCTCTAATAAGAAATTCTTTATCCTCTTTACCCTTAACGATTCCTTCTCCACACACGACTAAGAACAATTGCGGTACGGTCGCTTGATGAAGACCAATGATTCCATTTCCTTCAATGTACATACATCCAACGTGAGTGTCTTTAGTTTCCTTTAAAATTTTTGTCATCATCAAGTTTTTACTATTAAAGGCTTCAATCTTCTTTCCTGTCTCACTACCGAAGTTATAGATTTCATGATTTTATGCCCCATTCTTGTTTCTATAATTATTAATGTTTTGTGTATTTTTACCATTTTGGAGATTTCATCTAACGTCTGTGTATTCACGAACCCTCACTGGCTTAAGGCGCACAGCGCCGGGTCCGATGGACTTAGCCAGTGCAGGGTTGTCTGCTGAATCTTCCTCCGCGTAATTGCATCTTGCAGACCAGGAGCGTTAGTCCCGTGCGTGAATATTATGTTATACGAAGACTTGCTCTTCATCGAAATTTCTTCCACAATATCTTAAACGTCTTTAAAAGTGCTTTCAAAATAGGATCCTGACTCTTGATTGATATAATTTTGTATTATAGTTCTTACTGGATAAGGTTGAAGATTATTCGCTTCCATCTCATCAATATGTATCCAATAGAATTCTAAATGCTTTTCTTTCGATTCAGGATTTCGCAAATGATTTATTGTTGGTATACCGGTTTTAAATAAATGGTTAATCTCTTGATGGTATATTTCTTCAAGATCGAAATCTGCTTCCACAGCACCTAGATATTCCTTTACTTCACTTTCTAAGCCAAGTTCCTCTAATATTTCTCTAGTTAAAGTTGTCCTTATTCCTTCTCGAAACTCTACGTGACCACCAGGTAGAAATGTATTATCCATTCCGATACAATGAGCAACTAAAATATACTTCTCCGACAAAATAACACCTCTTGCTAGTACATGGTACTTTTCATGCTTTTCCGATGGCATCTTCGAATTCCCCCGGGTTTATAATTTTTTCTAACTATTTTACAAGTTTTCATATAACGTTCCCGTATTCACGACGTCCCACCGACTTAAGGCTGCATCAGCAGCCGGCCGCGATGCGGTTAGTCGGTGCGGATGTGTCCGCTGAATCCACTTCTCTGCCGATCGCTTCTCGCGGACCGAGGAGCCGCCAGGCTCCGATGCGTGAATATAATGTTATACGCAGTAACTGACTTCATTGACTGACTTATACATTTCATAATTAGTCTTTATTCTTATTCAATCGGGAAACCATGTCCGTCATACCCAACGCTATATTCTTTCGCATATTTTTCACTTTTAATGTCTTCATTATTTATTTCATCTTCATTTATTTCTTTGCTTGAATAAAAGTACCATTCATTTTTCCCTTCATGTTCATATGATCTAAAATCATTTATTTGATATCCTTCTGTTATTAATTTATCTGCTAGCTTTTTTAGTTCTTCCTCTTCTGTAGAGTAAAAATATTGTTCAATAATCATAGGTTTATTTGATTTAATATTTGTTTTCTCAGCTTTGCATCCACTCAAAATGATTAATAATACAAACATGATACTTATGTATTTCATTTAAGTTCTCCTTATAGAATTTAATCTTCAGTTATTGCGTATAACGTCTTTTTCACGAACTTCGCAAAAATATCATCTCTTGAGGTGTTTATGAACTTCGTGAACACATTTTCAACATCCAAGTTTACGACTCCTCTTCCAATTGATCTAACGGACTTTTAATTCTTCTTATGTCCTTCACACTCACATGTGTGTACCTTTCGGTGGTGCGTACACTTTGATGACCGAGCAACTCTTGAATGAAGCGAATGTCAATTCCACCTTCCAATAGATGTGTAGCGAATGAATGGCGCAAAGCGTGAATACTAACCTTTTTCTGGATTCCAGAAGCAGCACGTGCTTGTTCGAACACTTTTTGAACCGTTCGTTCAGTCATATGGCGCTCTGGGTGTTGACCTGGGAACATCCACTTCTCAGGCTTTTCTTGTTGTAAATACGGTCGAACCATATCCATAGCTGTATCGGAGAATAGCGTAAGATGATCCTTTCGACCTTTGCCTTGAGAAACTCGAAGTGTTTTTCGCTCGAAATCAATGTCTTGAATTTTCAACCGGACCACTTCCCCTACCCGTAATCCTGAAGAATAGGTAAGGTATAGGATCGCACGATGTTTCAAATTTTGGAGTGCTTTTAAGATCAACATCACTTCGTTCATCGATAACACATTCGGCAACTTCTTTTCTTTCTTGGGGCGAACATAAGAGACTGTTTCCTCAAGCAATAATACTTTTTGAGCATAGAATTTGATCGCGCTGAGCGCTTGATTAACATAGGAATGGGAACATTTCCTATGGAGTAAGTGTAATGAATAACTCTGAATCATTTTCTCGTGGTCCATCCCATTATTTTGCTGCTGTACAAAAGCATGAAATCGATGGACTTGACTACAATAAGCTTTTATCGTTTTTTTACTATAACCTCGAAGCTGCAGTGCATGAACGAAAGACCTTTTTATCGACTCATTCCATGAATAGATTGGAATGTGATCCTGTATGTGAACTTCATTGTTGAACAAGCTGCACTCTTTCATCAACATGCTATCAACATGAATCTCCGTTCCTTCAAAAAGTGTATACAACTGTTGAATGGATTCGGGCGTAAATGGAATCATCCAGACCTTTTTATCACGGACCCATTTCCTTCCTGAAATTTCTCGAATCTTCATCACCATTTGTTCATCATACTTAAAACGAACATATAAGGAACCTTCATCATTTCGAGACACCCATATACCCACGTCGTTCCCACCCTCTCATTATAGCAGTAACCTAATTATTGGAAAGCAAAAAGAACTCACAATCGCCGCAATCGACGTTGTAAGCTCCCGATACTTTCGGTGCTATCCATCACCCTTTATAATCTAGCCGCATTCAATTCAGTAATATTACGCTTAGGGTTTAAAATTCTTATAGCCATTAAATAGATTAAACCATAATCAAGGCAGCCATGGCTACTTCATTTCTCACCTTACTTCAAGCACGAAAATGTAGTGCAAGCGAAATCTTCGTACTGCACTTCGTGTGTAACATGATGACGAGTAGCGTAGCGAATCGGTCTTGATGTTTCACGCCTCTTCCGAGTAACTCACATTATCTTTTGCTACGAATGCACCAGTACCGTCAACGCGCCTTACTTCTATCCAATAAGCTGGAACATTTGACTCTTAAGATATATAACCATCTGAGTTTGGTGGCGATTCTTAGATTATACTTGGATGTAAATACTCGTGGAATTAAATATAATATCGGTGACTAATGTCCCAAGAAAGCAAACTATTAGACTTGTAGCAGCGTTATGTAAACAGGCTGTATAGTGGAGTATGCACTAATTCAATCTATACAGGGTCAATGTACCGGCTGAGCCGTAAACTACTCAAAAGACTGAAAAATAAGGTTAATTAAATCGTTATGAATCCAGCAACAACAGTTGCAGCTACTGCCCGGATTCAGTACATAATGATGTTTTGTATATTAGAGAGATACTTATTGTGGAACTGCGAAGGAGTGGAACTATCGTCATGAAACCGGAGTTAGATCCGAGAGAAATCAGAACCCTGCAAAAAATAAAAAACGCTCTCCTACACATGATGGCTTCCCGAACCGATCCCATATCCATTACGGATCTATGTACCGAGGCACAAGTGACACGCCCTACCTTTTACAAGCATTTTAGCAGTGTAGCCGAGTTAATGGAGGTTATGTCCAAGGAGACAATGGAAGATTTGGAACGCCGCATCGTGATCGAGAAAAAAATATCCCTTCAAGAGGTTGATTACGATGAACTGCCTTCCAATATGGTAGCTTTATTCAACCATGTGCTGGAGAATCGGCAGTTTTACGAAGCCTTCATCTTAATCCATCCGGACACCCCATTTACGCGTTATTTCAAAGCCACGCTATACCATTTTGTAAAGGTCGGGCTTGAAGCTGCCATCGAGACAGGCACCGAGATCATCGTCCCGTCCGAAGTGGTCATCAACTTTATGACGGGTGCGTTTCACGAAACCATCTTGTGGTGGATATTGAATGGATATCCCTACACTCCACAGGAAATGACGGCTATGGTATTACGATTATCCATTAGCGGCCCCTATCAATTCTAGAATATTAATAAGAGTAACGTCTCTCCGTCGAGAATAGGATACGTTACTCTTTTGTCAACTTCTACCTAGAAGGAATATTTGTCCATTTCATCGAAATACAATGTACTAACACGAAATCGATAGAAAGAGATGTGTATGAGATGAATGGAATTCTGGGTGTATCCGGACTATCCTTCTTGCTGGTGACACTGTTCACGCCGCTGCTTATCTGGGGCTTGCGCACGTTAAAGCTTACGCAGCCGATCCGGACCGAGCTGCCTCCCGATCATCAGGCCAAACGCGGGACGCCGTTAATGGCAGGTCTTATATTGCTGATTGGCGTTGCCATTTCACTGCAATTTCAACCTACGCCGCTTACCGTTTTTTTATGCGCGACCTTCCTCTTGTTCAGCTCGATCGGGTTTATGGATGACTTCAAAAAAGCTGCGTGGCAGGACCCGTCCGGAATCTCCGGTCGGATGAAGCTTGTATTTCAGTTCCTGTTTACCGGCGCGTTGCTGTATGTACTGTTCCATTCCTTTTCACTGACAAGTGAGATCCGACTCTTCAACGACTTCCAGCTCCATTTGCCGGTTAGTGTGTACGTCATCATCATGCTGCTGTTCATTGTGGGTTCGGCGAATGCCATTAACTTTACCGACGGTTTGGACGGACTGTTAATCAATGTAGCTATACCTACCTATTTTTTCTTCTTTTTAATCTCCGACAAACCGGAAGTGCAAATGTTCTCGCTGGTCATGGTCGGCTGCCTGCTCGGCTTGCTGCTCTACAATATTCATCCAGCCCGGGCTTTCATGGGTGATACGGGATCTCTCGCCATTGGCGGCTCCCTTTCTTTCTTAGCGGTGATTGAGAAGGTCGAAATCCTGATTCCGCTGCTGTTCATCATCTATTTGGCCGAGCAGCTCTCGGTCATACTGCAGGTATGGTACTACAAACGCACCAAGCTGCGTCTGTTCCGAATGGCACCGATCCATTTCCACTTCAGTCTCAAGTACGGCTGGAGCGAGAACAAAATCGTGATGATTTTCGGTTTTGTCTCCTGGTTTATGGCTCTGCTCTGTTGGTTACTTGCCAAATACGTGATGTGAACCATTGGGATAAACAAGCAAGGAAAAGCCTCCTGGTAGATGTCCGGAACTCTACTGGTTGGCTTTTTTACATGTTGAGACCCAGGCTTTGGACTTACGGCGTAATCCCTTCCAGCTCTTTTTTTAAATAGTTAAGGGTCGCTTTTCGATCCGCGTCCGCCTGAGTATCGTAGAGGAGCTGCTCCATGAATTCCCAGACATCCTCCAGCTTGCGTCTCCCTTGATAAAATGCAAGCGCCTCAACGTTTACCTCATACTGACCATGCATTTCTTTATATACCCTCATGAATTCAGCAAAGTAGGGCTCGTCGGCAAACGACATCATATCGGCTTCGACCGGTGCCAGCTTCAGTCCCTCCCAATCAATCAGTTTCAGGTGCTGCCCCGTAAACATCAGATTCCATCCATGTACGTCGGTATGGCATAACGCCATTCGCAGATCACGATTCTTCAGCGCTTCGGACAGCTCTTCAATTTTAAGCATTAATTTCTTCAAGCTATCGATATGATGAAGCAGCACTTTCCCGAGGTCATACGGCAACTCCCCGTCCAGGGTGCTCCTTAGCTGTTCAAGAAACGGCACCGTGTAGTTTTCCGTCATGGCACCTGTCACCAGCGGAAAATCCTCTCCATAGCGGTGGAGCTCTCCGATCATCTCTGCCAGTTGCCTCACTTGATCCTTGGTCAGCTCGGTATCGGCGATTGTATCCCCGGCGATGTATTCATATAACAGATAAATCCCTTCGTCATCCTCGCATTGATAGCGGCCGTCAGTCGTAAGAATAGGCATAGGAATCTTACCCTTTAAACGACTATGCTCCTCAAGCCACAACAGGACAGGAACGTAATCATCAATGAGCGCAGTCCATTTGGGCGTGGAAGCCCGGCTCTTCTCATAAACCTTCAGGAAATAGGCCTGTCCATCCATCTGCACTTTATAAGCGAGCGCTGCCCAACCACCCTTCTGTGGTACAACGACGGTATGATCCAATCCGTAATATTCCTTCAATATGCCTTGTAATTGATCCATGGGTCCTCCTATCAACCTTCTTATAAATCTTGGTGCTCCCTTTCACTTTATCATAACGATCGTGCAGATAAGTTATAAAGTCCATCATTCATGACAAGATGCTCATATCAGCTAAGAAACATTGAGCCTGTTTTACCTCATATAAAAAAACAAGGATGCATCTCCTGCATCCCTGTCTCGCCTGCAATGTCTTATTTTATTCTAACGGCCTGCCTTCTTTATAATAAAGACTCCGCTGAAGAATCACGAAGAAAATATGTACGTTCCGGTACCCGTGTTCCGACAAGATGTCGTGAATGCGGGCTGCAACAGCATCATGAATCTCCTGAGATCTCTGGAACATGAGGATTTCCACGGATAACGGCGTATTGGTTATGATCTGATAAGGAAGCAGTTCGATCTTCACAATTTCCTGCGGTATTTGAACAATCCCCGCGAATTCGGCAACGACCTGTGGTGTGATTTCTTCAAGAAAAACTTCGGTAAATCCTTTAAAGCGTAAATATGGCACTCTGATCCCTTCATTTCGTCGAATTATTGTCTTATAGATGTCCTCAAGTGACTTTTATCTCTCTTCTACTATACAATATTGTTATTGTGAAAGGAATCACTATGATTCAGATACACACTTTCGCTGGTCATTTTCAACTATAGTTATCTCTTCGATTGCCTGTACGGAGCGCTTCCGTTAGACTTGATAACATCCGATACATCTTACGAGAAATTCATTATGGAGGTGAAGGTCACCATGGGACGAAATCTATGGGATGCCGAATGGGAAGTAACCGAGCCGTTAGTGCGTCTACTGCTTACCCGTCAATTTCCCCAGTTGTCCGCTCTCCCGATCCAGGAAATTGGCAACGGATGGGACAACACCGTTTATCGCGTTGGCGATGCGTATGTATTTCGTTTTCCCCGAAGAGGTATTGCCATATCTTTGTTAAAAACCGAAGCAAAAATCCTCCCCAAGCTTGCGAACTACATAACGTTACCTTACGCGAAACCCCTTTTCTTCGGAAAAGAAAGCGAAGACTATCCTGCACCTTTTCTGGGGTATACCTATCTTCCCGGAAAATTTCCGATTGGAATTTCAGATGAAATGCGGATGCTTTCGGCGTCAACGCTCGCCCGCTTCCTGAAGAATCTGCATGCTTTTCCCGTGGAGTTAGCGCAGCAGGCGGGAGTATTGTCTGACCAGCGTAATCTGACCGATATCGCCGGCCGCAAAGACAAAATGCTGAATCTCCTCTCCAGTCTTACCCTATATATTACGCAAGATGAATTAAATGAGATCGCAGACTATTTGCGGAGCATCCAGTTAGATCGGGCCAGGCATCGACACGTTCTTATCCACGGCGATCTCCATTTTAAAAACATGTTGGTCGACGATGCCGGCAAGCTTTCGGGCATTATTGATTGGGGTGACGTCAACATCGGCCATCCAGCCTGTGACCTGAGTATCGTTTACAGCTTCCTGCCACCGGCCTCCAGGGAGGATTTCTATGACATCTATGGCGAAGTGGACGACGAAACTAAGATTCTGGCACGGATGATCGCCGTATATATCCCCATGTTAATATTCATGCAGGCCATCGACGATAAAGATGAAGCCATTGCACTGGAAGCCAAATCGATTATTCAGCGTGCCATCGCCATGTAATGATTCGATCGTTATGGCGGAAGCATATCTCATATAAAAAAAAGAAGCTTGAAAAGCCTTCAAGCTTCTTTTTCTTCGTTTCGTGATTTGCCAGACGTTGCAGCAACGTTATATTTTTAACATTCCCATCAATGGCATAATGGTTTTTATCACATTCATGCCCAGTTTAATGTGAGGCACGATTTGTCCCAAAAAGCCCAAACCGCCTACAGCCGCAACTCCCTCTCCTTCCTCAGCCCCTTCGGCTGCCGGAGTGCTTGGAGGACCTCCAAACAAATCGCTTAAAAATCCGGAAATCTGCGCTTTATCCCCGCTCCGAGCAATCGAAGCCGGCATTTTTTGGTTAGCACGAAGTCCGGATAGCGTCACTTCCCGGCCTTGAATCTGATTCAGTTCTCCGATATAGTAGCTGCCGTCCTTCAGAACAACCACGACCGGTTGACCTACCCAATGCTGCGGAGGTCTCGATTTTGAAGCGGTTCTGGATTTCCTTGCGCGTTTCGAAGACATATTAGGATCACCTCGCTTCCCTATTCATCATGTAGACATCATATGCAGAGCCGTCTTTCATTCTTGTGCCTTTATAGGATGATTGATATAAATGCGTCAATAACCTAGATTTCAAGCCCAGTCAGCATATGAAAAATGAGGAGAAATTATTTCCGTCGAATGTGGCTTTTTACATCCCTCCGGTGTCTAATAAACTGTAAGGTCAAGAGGAGGTTCTTATTCATGTCAAGAGCTCATGACAATCTCCCTGTTTATCCGGATAACCAGGGAACCCATCGTACATTTGAAGAGGTGTATGATGAATACCGCCTGAGGATTCGCCATTATCTCGCACTGAAAGTGAATCCGATGGCTGCAGATGACTTAACACAACAAGTGTTCTTAAGGGCAATGGAGAACCTCGATAAGTTTAACGGGAATTCCAGTCTGTTCACCTGGATCTTCAAGATCGCCCAGAACACGGTTAAAAACGAATATCGAAGTATATCACGTAAACATGAGATGCCTTATGACTTTACAAGTTATGAATCACAGTCCATCTCCCTTGATTTTGCCAGATATGTTGATATTCGAATCGATATTAGCACGGCACTCAAGCAGCTGAATGAGCTTGATCAACAGATTGTATCCTTACGATTTTTCGTGGATTGTACGCTGTCGGAAATATCCAGGATCGTGGGCATGCGCGAGAGTGCGGTGAAAAATCGATTGTACCGGTCCTTGGAGAAGCTAAAGAAAGAATTAAAAGAATGGGGTGACATCACGATTATGTCAATTCTGGATTTGATATCCTTTGAAAGCAAAAGTGAAGTTAGTCATCGTCAGAGCAAAGTGCATCAGGACCTGTTTGAAGAACTTAAGAACAATGTAGAACAGATTGCAGCGAAATATAATCATCAGCCTTCACGTAAAATCGTAATAGAAATCTATCCCGATCTGCCAACATTCCATCAAGCCGTTGGAGAATCGGATGCACCGGATTGGTTCATGGGCACGTTCGATAACAACACGTTAAAAATCGTCTCACCCTTAAACCCGGGGCCCGAGCATACGTATCAATCGATCCTCCGGTCCACCCTGCACTTGTATACCATGTGGTTGATCAGCGACATCAACCCCCTCGCCCCCAAATGGATCCGTCAGGGCATCGGCGGGTACGAAGCGCAGCAAATGTCCGAAGATTTCATTCGAAGCACCACTTCGGAGGCCATCAGCAATCGGGCAGTTCCAAGTTTCGAGGATCTCAATGATGATTCCTGGGATTTTGGCAAAACGGGATTTCAGTTCTCCTATCTGATCGTTGAGTTCATCATTAAAAAATACGGGTTAGGCCCATTAAATCAACTCATCCGCAATCCGGATGGTTATCATGACATTTTCCAGCTTTCCGAAGAAAAGCTTCATGAACAGTGGGCGAAAGCCCTCCAAGATCAGCTTGTTTAGGTCAAAAGAAGAGAGCGTCCCAAAAGATCTTAGGATCTGGCGGGATGCCCTCTTTTTTCTGTGAAGAAACGCACCGTGTACGAATCGTTCCCTCCCATCGCTGAGGATTCCGGCTTTTACTGCTTCGCGGGCTATGTAAAGTGAGCCTGGAGTTCGGATGGCATCGCTTCCCCATAATCCAGGTATATATTAGAGCTTCCACCACATGAATCTACGGGGCTTTATCAGCAGCCTCATCTCCCCTCATAAACTTCCTGATTCGTGAACACACCTCTTCGATCTGAGATGCATCACCACGAGGGGCATCAGGCCATCCGCTAATTTTGAATCCCCAGAAGGACGAAGGCGTATTCGGATAACGGGGGATCAGATGAATATGCAGGTGCGGAACATGGTCCCCTAATACAAATGAGTAAATATGTTCTGCGCCTACACAGGCTTTTAATGCTCGGCTCACCCGCGTAAGCATCCGTCCAACGGCAGCCGACTCATCGTCTTGCAGCTCTGCCAAACCGGGTACATGACGCTTCAAATCCACGATTAAATATCCGAGATACGCCTCTCCAGAATCCGATGAAATATGGCCTACGTAGAGCAGCTCATCCTCATAAATCGCTCCACCGGAAATTTCGATCTCTCCTCGATGCTTTCGACAGATAAAACAGTCTCTCTCTTGTTCAAACGGGTTAACCATAACAAAGCCCTTCCCTTCGATAAAATATAAAAAGCCTGCCATCTCCATGAAGAGACGACAGGCTTAACGCCCTCGCGGTACCACTCTACTTGATCCGGTATGCATCGGATCCGCTTTTACGGCCAGATCACGGAGGCCAACCGTCGGAACATACTTCGCTTTCTGTCCCACCACTCATGGGCGAGCTTCGGATTTTTCATGGACTGCATTTCACCATCGCTGCAGCTCTCTGAACCATGATCGTCTCCTACTACTCCCAGTTATCGTGTTTACCTTATGATTAAAATTGTTATTATTATAAATTTCCATATTCATCCTGTCAATGAAGAGTTAGCTTAAGAGTTCGACATTACTCCTGCCTCAAAGGCCTTATCCGGACAGCGGATGTCTTGAACCCGGGCATTTTACAGAACGGATCGAGTTCCGGCCGGGTCGCGTAATTGACATTCTGCACGCCGCCCCAATGCATGGGGACGAACAAGGTGTCTTCTCGGATATGGTCTTTGATTCTGCTTCGAACGGTAAAACATCCATGCTCCGACTGAATTTCTACCCACTCACCGTCCTGAATTCGGTGACGCTGAGCGGTAATCGGATGGATCTCCACGAAATTTTCCAGCTCGCGTGCAAGCAAAGAAGGACTCCTCCTGGTCTGCACGCCGGTCAGATAGTGGGACAGAACACGACCATTGGTCAGAATGAGCGGATATGTCTCAGATACCCCTTTCCATGGATCCCCTTCCGTTACAGAGAACACGGCCTTCCCGTCCGGATGGGCGAACGATTGTTGGAACAGGAGACCAACCCCTGCCTCTTCTGGTGAGGGGCACGGCCAATATACGCCCTTCTCCTGGCGCAATCGGTCATAGGTAATACCGTAGTAGTCCGCAATTCCACCCTTGCTCGCAAGCCGCAGTTCATTGAAGATCTCCTCAGGCTCGTTAAAGTGAAAATAATGCCCCTTCCCCAGCATGTCTGCCATGGAGCACAGAATCATCCAGTCATGACGCGCCTCACCAGGCGCCTTGCGCCCTGCCTCTCGCAGAAGAACCCGTCCCTCCAGATTCGTCAGTGTTCCTTCATTCTCCATGTAGGAGGTGACCGGCAGAACGAGATCAGCTAAATGAGCCGTTTCGGACATAAACATGTCGGCAACTATTAGAAAATCAAGCTTCTTCAAGCCTTCCTCCACAAGCCCGGCATTCGGATTCGACACGATAGGATTGGAGCCCATTACAAAGAGCGATTTAATCACTCCCTGATGAATCAGCTCCATCATCTCATAGGCCGAGACGCCTTTCCCGGGCAGGCTTGAAGGATCCACACCCCACACGGAGGCAATATAAGCCCGATCCTTTTCATTCTCGATCGACCTGTAACCCGGCAGCTGATCGGCCTTCTGTCCATGCTCTCTTCCCCCTTGTCCATTCCCCTGACCGGTGATGGCTCCGTATCCGCAGCCTTCTCTCCCGATTTTCCCCGTAGCCAAGACCAGGTTCAGAAAATGACGAACCGCCAGATGGCCATCCGTCTGCTGCTCCACCCCTCGCGCAGTCAGCACCATGCCTGTATCCGACTCACCATAAGCTAAAGCCGCCTCCCGGATATGCCCCGGCTCCAATCCGCATATACCTGCAGCCTCCGAGAGATCGAAGCTGTTCAAATAAACTCTAAGCTCATCGTAACCGTTCGTTCTTGCTTGAATGAAGGTCTCATCGATGAGCCCTTCATCCATAATGATCTTAAGCATCGCATCCGCCAGTACGGTATCCGTTCCCGGTCTGATCGGCAAATGCATATCGGCCATTGTGGCGGTGGCTGTTTTCCGCGGATCGATGACAATGATCCTCGCCCCATTCTCCTTAGCCTGGTTGAAGTAAGGCAGCAGCGTAGGCTGGCATTCCGCTATGTTGGTGCCGGCCAGCACGATGCAGCGGGCCTTAGGAATATCAGCCAATCGGAACGTCAACCCCCGGTCGATCCCGAAGGTTTTGCTCCCGGCAGAGGCTGCGGCAGACATACAGAAGCGGCCGTTATAATCGATATGGCGGGTACCCAGCGCCACCCTGGCAAATTTCCCGAGCAAATATGCCGTTTCATTGGTCAGCGATCCACCGCCGTATACGGCATTGGCATCAGGTCCATACTGCTCTAATATCCCCTGCATATGTTGACTGGCCACGGCAAAGGCTTCATCCCATGAACATGGAACGAGCTCACCTTTTGAACGGATTAATGGATGCGTCAGGCGCTGCGAATGGACTGCATGCTGATGCGCATGCATGCCTTTGACGCATACCCTGCCCTCCGAAGCGGCGTTCGGAACTCCTTCCACCTTATATTCAGCCCGGCGCTGACCCGGAATGCCGTTCTCACCTTCGGTAACCGTCATCTTGCACTGTACACTGCAGAAAGGACATTGCGTCTCGATTACGGGAGCAGTTCTTGTCGCTTCAGCAGTTGCTTCAGTACGATCCGATTGAAGCATATCCAGACCACCTCTTCCTATTATTCACCTGTTTTAACCGACTTGGGCCTCCCATACATGGCGAGACAGCTTCTCTGCAAGTTCTCTTCGCAGATCATCGTCAAGAACATTCTCCCGGATCGCCGTCACGCCTGTACGTTCCACCCACCTCCACAGCGGTTCCTCATACATGCTGTTCTGACGGTACCACTGCAAACAAGCAGCTACGAGCTGAACGACATCGTCCTCGCGTTCCGCAACACCGATCAGCTGCCCTTCACGGACAGGATGCTCCGCATGTCCGCCGAGATAAACCTCCCAGCCCGCGGGGGAAGCAGAGATTCCGATCCCCTGGACCAGGATGCTGACGGACGATGCCGTGCCATCAGACACTCCTGCACGAACCGGGGAAGGCAGAGACACTTCTCGCCAGGCACTGCGAAGCCATTCTCCGATTCGAAGAATGCCTGCCGCCTCCGGGTTAGAGCCTTCTGTGTCTCCAACCCATACCCTGACCCCTTGATAAGAACCTGAGCCCCCAAAAGAAACATCGTCAAGGGCTTTAATTGCCAGCGCCCGTTCATCATCGTTAACTACACCCGTCATTTCCATTTCAAAATAAAAGCTTAAGGCTGGACGGCACACCTCACATCCGTCCCGCTTCTTCCAGCCCTGATGTAACATGAATTCCGAAATGGAATAACAGCCTTGATCCACGGCATGAACAACCGCTTGCTTCAGTGAAGATTGACCAAGCACCGTGCATTCACATACAGGAACCTCAACTTGCGTTCTGACTGCCGTATGTGTGCCCTCTTTCTTTTTGCCGCTTCGCGTATATTTGACAAGGGCATCCACCATAGGCCGGCAGCCACCGCAGGAACCGGATGCCCTGGTAAACGCCTTCACTTCATCCGAGCTTTCCAGATGATGTTCGGTAATAGCCCGCATGATCGCCGCTTTGCTGACACCATTGCAAGCACACACCGTTTCATCGTCAGGCAGCGCCTCCGCAGCAGATTCGGCTGTGCTGGCGGCTCTGCTTTCAGAAGGTATAAGCTCCGACACAGCCGCACCCTGCTGCACCAATGCCAGCAGCGAGGACCCCTCATTCGTATTTCCGAACAGAATAGCACCCGTTACCCTGCCTTTGCGCATGGTCACTTTTTTATATGTGCCGCATACGGCATCGTAATGCTGAATAGCCGTTTCAGCATCTTCTCCTGATACCAACCCGGCGGAAAATACATCCACGCCCGATACTTTAAGCTGGGAGTAGGGAATCGACCCGCAATAAGGTTCAGCCTCCCGGCCGCAGATGACACGGGCAAGCACCTTCCCCTGCTCATACAGGGGAGCGACCAGACCATAACTAATGCCCCGGTGTTCCGCGCACTCTCCCACGGCATAAATGTTCGGCTCGCTTGTTCTCATGAAGTCATCCACCAGAATCGCCCGCTGCGTTCGAAGGCCGCTTCTTTGGGCAAGCTCCACATTAGGCTTGATCCCTACAGCGAGTACGACTACATCCGCATCAAGCCGCGACCCGTCCATAAACCGAAGGCCTTGAGCCCGGGTACGGCCAACAATTCGCGTGGTGTCCTTTGATAAGTTAAATCGCATCCCCTGAGCTTCAAGTTCCCGCTGCAGCATCATCGAAGCCGTTCGATCCAGCTGTCGGTTCATGATGTAAGGAGCATTATGAACCACTTGGGTTTCCATCCCGAGATGGAGAAGCCCGCGGGCAGCCTCCAATCCCAGTAATCCTCCGCCAATGACAGCCGCCTTAGCGTACATCTTGGACATGTCGGCCATTTGCATACAGTCGTCCACGGTCCGAAACGAAATAACTCCTTCCTTATCCGTTCCGGGGATCGGCGGAATGAAGGGGGATGAGCCTGTTGCTAGAATTAAAGCATCATACGTTTCCCGTATACCGGAGGCTGTCTCAACAGAGCGGGATTTGATATCGATATGACGAACGGTCTCCCCCGCCAACAATCGAATGCCATGCACCTCATACCAGGACCAGTCGTTCAGAATGATATCCTGAAGAGAATGTTCACCTTGAAGAACTTTGGATAACAGGATCCGATTGTAGTTGGGACGAGGTTCCGCACCGAATATCGTAATATCGAAGAGCTCCGGGTCCAGCTTGAGGATTTCCTCTACACATCTTATCCCCGCCATCCCATTGCCAACGACAAGTAGTTTCTTTCTCATCATGAATTCCCTCCATTCCCGCCATGTCATTTTCATGTGAGAAAATGACAAACGCCCTTCCCCCGTGATCAGGGAAAGGGCGTCATTGCCTCGAATTCGGCACATCATTGTGCCGGATTTCAATACTTATAATACATTCAGATTAGTTGATGAACAATTAAATGTCAATATATATAACACTAAATTAATTCTATTGCTGGATAAATAAATTTTCAGATAAATTATGTAAAGTATATTGACATTCATTTAACCTCTTCTCTATAATGTGAATCATCAAAATCATATGTTATTTTACGGACGGGGACACAATGCTGTGTCTTTAGTCTTGGGCAATGAGGCCGCAAATCGTCTTGGCAAAGGGCGAATTGCGGCCTTTTTATGCCTGCAGCTGTGCGTCGACAACGATTAGAGAAAGTACACATTTGGATAAGGAGCGATAACCATGGAGAGAAAAGGATTTTGGCAAAGCGGGCATAAGCCCTCGCTGTTCGGTGCTTTTCTGTATTTTGATATCAGCTTTATGATATGGGGCATGCTTGGACCCCTTGCGGTGGTCATTGCCGCGGATTATCCGATGGACCCGGTGCAGAAGGCAAATCTGGTGGCGCTTCCCGTTCTGGGCGGCTCCATACTCCGACTCGTATTAGGTTTCCTGGCGGATCGCCTCGGCCCCAAACTAACAGCCCAAATTGGAATGGTCGTTACGCTCCTCCCTTTATTATTAGGCTGGCTGTGGGTCGATTCCCTGGATCAATTGTATGTCGTTGCTGTTCTGCTAGGGGTTGCTGGAGCTTCGTTCGCCGCAGCTCTGCCGCTGGCAGGACAGTGGTATCCCAAGGAACATCAAGGTTTGGCGATGGGAATTGCCGGGGCCGGTAACAGCGGCACCGTTCTCGCAACCCTCTTTGCCAATCGGCTCGCCCAACATTTCGGAAGCTGGGAGATGGTGTTCGGACTCGCCATTATCCCCATTGTGTTGGTCTTCATCTATTTCTCGCTGTTTGCGCGCAATAGTCCGAATCGTCCGGCTCCCAAAAAATTATCCGAATATGGAAATGTCCTTAAGCAGCGTGATGCCTGGGTATTCTGTGCCCTGTACTGCGTAACGTTCGGCGGCTTTGTGGGACTTGCCAACTATTTGACGATCTTCTTCAACACCCAGTATGGTCTCTCAGCGGTTCAGGCGGCGGACATTACCACAATCTGCGTCATAGCTGGGAGCTTCTTCCGCCCTGTGGGCGGCTTTCTGGCTGATCGAATCGGAGGCTCGCGGATGCTGATGTTTCTCTATGCCGGGGCGTCCATCATGCTAATCGGCGTCTCCTTCTTGCCTCCCCTTTGGCTGGTTGTCACGCTGCTGTTTATCGGCATGATGTGCCTGGGTGCGGGAAACGGTTCGGTATTTCAGCTCGTCCCTCAGCGGTTTGGTGGCGAGATCGGCCTGGTTACCGGCATTGTCGGGGCCGCCGGAGGTCTGGGCGGTTATGCTCTTCCGCTTATTCTTGGCCGGTTGTACCATGCGACAGGCTCATATACCGCAGGTTTCATCATCTTAAGTTTCATTGCCGCGACTTCGCTGGCGCTTACGGTCGTGATGCAGCTGAAATGGCGGCGAAGCTGGCTTCGCAGCGTGTCAGCAGGCCCGCAGGCCGGTTCAGCCAAGATCTAGATGAAAGACGCTCAGGATATAACCCCGTCAAACGATATGAAGGTTAAGAACATGTTATGCTGCGACCATTACCCGGTATAATACTGGGTAATGGTCATGCGTTCTTTCTTTATTTTTCAGATACCCTTCTATCCAATCCACTTCCATTCCCTACTTATTCGTTCCCAGTTAAAGGCTTATCCGTTCTTCTTCTTCTCTCGTCAATAGGAAGAGTTGTTCCCGCTAAGGTTAGTTTTAGCATGAGAAACACGCCGTATCCGAGCACCCCACCGGCTGTATTCAGGATTAAATCATCCACATCAAAACTTCCCATTGAAAAAACGAGCTGGGAGCATTCCAGTCCCAGGCTCAACCCCAGGGATGTCGTGAAGGAGCCGATGAATCCGAAGAACTTGTTCCTAAGCATAAAACCGACGAATATGCCATTGGGCATAAATATGGCGATATTCCCGAAGAGATTGATCACGTCATGCCCGCTTGATAGGTGCTTCATATTCATTCGAATGGATTCAAAGGGCGTGAAATTGGCAAATTGCAATCGATTCTGTAGATATTCCGGGATCTCGGTGGCTCGATGCAGCTGCTGCCACAAAACCGATAGATCTACGGAACCAAACTTGAATAAAATCACCTTGAGTAAGACATAGAGATACAGCGCATATAGTAATACAAGCATCCATTTATACGATATTTTCATTCCGCATCATCCTTGTTTAGCCGTACCGTCACAATGATTCCGTCGATATTGTTTCCGGATATCTCATACTCGCTTCCTGCCGGTATCTCAATCTCCATATCTTTGGACGTCACGGGTACATACTTTATTTCGTATTCCTTCCCCTCTACGGTTGTTCTATAGCTGGATTGTTCCTTCAGGTAATCCAAATATTCCTCCAATGTAAGATTCAATTCCTTCATGATCATGCTGTGCGGCTGCCCAACATAACGAAAATGCCACGGTTCATACTGAATGCCTGTAATCTCTGTTTTGTCCTGGGGATAGCGAAGAATGAAGCCGTGCGCCCATGCATGCTCCTTCAGCCACTTCCCTTCAGGCGATCGGTCAATCGATTGCTGCGTCGATCCGATATCCATCGAGAGCCCGAGATTATGCTCGCTGTAGCCTGGAGGCAAGGCGTAATCGGAACCTTTTTCACGATATAGCTGTTCTTGCTCGCTCTCATTCCGATACCCGCTGCTGATCATAAAGTGATTGACTCCGTCTTGTCCGGCGGCTTCAATCATATCTCCGAAATTCTCCGCCACACTGCGCGATAACCGGATCGTGTTGTCCAGAACCACATATCCATACATTAAGTCGTTATACTCAAACAATGTTACGATATCCTTCGGCACCGCTTCCGGATCTAGCGGATGATCCTTATTGACCAGGACCAAATTTCCACGTGTCACTTGTTCTTCCGATACCCGGATCGTCTGCTTAGCTGATGGATAATTCGATGGCATGCCGGAATCCGTTTTTGTTTCCTGTCCATCTCTACTGTCCACCCTATCCTTCACGTTCGGCGTCTCCGTCAGAATGGACTCGCATCCGACCAACAGAAATAAAACGAGCATGATTAAACCCTTTTTCAACTTCAACAACTCCCTCTAGCTTGGTCTATCCAGATTAATGAATAGAGTTTAAGGAAAAGTAGGAAAAAGTTAAAGTTTTTCTTAAGAGAGGTGAATCGCACCTGTCCCTTTTCCCTTTGACAAGATTGGAGCCTATGGCTTAACTTGGTATTTAGACTAAAAAGAATAAAGAAGGTGCCATTATTCTTGCTCAAATTATTTCGTTATTTACGTCCCCACTGGGCTGCGGCCCTGCTTGCACCGCTTCTTATGCTGCTGGAGGTTGCCATGGATTTGCTCCAGCCCATTCTCATGGCCAGCATTATTGATCAAGGCGTCATGCAGAACGATACTTCACACATTCTCCATACAGGTCTCATCATGCTGGGTGCGGCTGCCATCGGGCTGCTTGGAGGTCTCGGATGTACGATCTATTCTTCCATTGCCTCGCAGCGTTTCGGTGCCGACCTGCGCCGGGATTTGTTCCGCAAGGTTCAAACCCTCTCGTTCCGTAATTTGGACGATATCTCAACCGGTTCACTTATCACTCGACTTACGAGCGACATCGTTCAGCTTCAGACCATGATCCAGATGCTGCTGCGCATCTTCGTCCGGTCTCCATTTCTCGCGATTGGAAGTATCATTATGGCGGTGATCATTAGTCCCAAGCTCGCCATCATTCTGGCCATTGCCGTTCCGTTATTGTTCGTTGTGATGTTCTTCCTGATCCGGGCCACCCTCCCTTTATTCGCCACCGTTCAGAAGAAACTCGATAAAGTGAATACGGTCCTGAAGGAGAATTTCGCCGGCATCCGGGTATCCAAAGCATTCGTGCGAGCCGGGTATGAGCAGGATCGATTCCATCAAGCGAATACCGATTTCACGCAAGTTTCGGTTAAAACACAACGGATCGTTGCGCTGAATATGCCTATCCTGACCATGATATTGAACATCAGTATCGTGATTGTCCTATGGCTCGGCGGGAAGAACGCGATTGATGGCTCATTTGAAGTGGGAAGCCTGATAGCCTTTATCAACTATGTGACACAGGTGCTGTTCTCCGTTTCCTCCGTGGCGATGATGCTGGTTCGAATCTCTACAGCCAAGGTTTCCGCTGATCGTATCCAGGAAGTCATGCATACAGAATCCGAGATCGTGAACGTTGTTCATCCGACGATGAACGCATACAAGCAGGGAGAAATCGTATTTGACCAGGTGACTTTTTCCTATAAACCGGAGATTCAGAAGCCCGTTTTACATCATGTCAGTTTCAAGGTTCGACCGGGGCAGACCGTCGCGATTATGGGGGCAACCGGTTCGGGAAAAACCTCTCTGGTATCCCTGCTCCCCCGCCTGTATGATGTAACTTCCGGGCAGATATTCATCGATGGAACCGATGTGCGACAATACGATTTATCGGCGTTACGCGAACGAATTGGCATCGTACTTCAAGAATCTATCCTCTTCACAGGCACGATCCGGGACAATATCCGCTACGGAAAAGCGGATGCTTCCGATGAAGAAGTGATTGCAGCAGCCAAGGCTGCGCAGGCGCATGAATTCATTTCGTCCATGCCGGATGGGTACGATACGATCCTTGGACAAAGAGGCGTGAACCTCTCCGGCGGCCAGAAGCAGCGGATCTCCATTGCACGGGCATTATTGCTTCGTCCCGCCATTCTTATTCTTGATGACAGTACAAGCGCCATCGATATGGGTACGGAGTCCAGGCTTCAGAAAGAGTTGGCCCGGCTGATGAACGGCCGCACCTGCCTCATGATTGCCCAGCGGATCTCTTCTGTAATCGATGCCGATCTTATATTGGTGCTGGATGATGGGAAATTGGTAGCGGAGGGTACGCACAGCGAGCTGCTTGCTTCCTGTGAGTTATACCAGGATATTTATCAATCGCAATTCGGCAAGGAGGTGTCTTCCCATGGCTAAACCGGATCAGGGATCAAAGCATGTCCATGCGGACGCTCCGGATCTGAGCATGCGCGGCGGCAGCCCCATGCGTGGAATGACGATGGCCAAGGCCAAGCCCAAAAATACGATGGGAACGATACGCCGGATCTGGAGTTACATTCAACCATTTAAAGGCGGTATGATCGCTGTTTTCATGTTCACGCTTATCACAACGATTCTGTCTCTGGTTGCTCCTTACCTGCTGGGAAATGCGGTGGATCATTACATCATTCCCGGAGATTTTAAGGGACTCATGGGGTTGTGTGCGGTGCTTCTTGCGGTTTACGCAGGTACCGCACTCACGGCATGGCTGCAGCAGCATGTCATGGTTAAGGTCTCCCAGCTGTCTATTCAGGCTATGCGGAGGGATATTTTTGCAAGACTTCAAGTCCTTCCGCTGCGATTCTTTGACAGCAAGACGCACGGCGAATTGATGAGCCGCACAACCAACGATATCGAGAATGTCTCCGGGACATTGAATCAGAGCGTAACCCAGCTAATCTCAAGCGTACTGTCCCTGGTTGGATCGCTTGCCATCATGCTGTACCTCAATGTATGGCTGACGCTGCTCAGTATGGTGACCATTCCGCTTGTCATGCTGTTCACAAAGACGGTAGCAAGCCGGACAAGGAAGCATTTCTCCAAGCAGCAAAGCACGCTGGGTGAGCTTAATGGCTTTATCGAGGAAACCGTCTCGGGTCAGAAGGTCGTACAGGTATATCGCCGGGAGCGGCATGCCGCTGCGCAGTTCGATGTCATGAACAAGAAGCTGACCGATGCCAGCATTCAAGCTCAGATCTACTCGGGTACCGTCGGTCCGGTTATGAACGTGCTGAATAACGTCAGCTTTGCTTTAATAGCGGCGGTTGGCGGGTACATGGCATTCAAGGATTTTACTACCGTTGGGGTTGTCGTTGCATTTCTGAACTACTCGAAGCAGTTTCAACGGCCGCTGAACGATTTGGCGAATCAATTCAACCTGGTGCAATCTGCTGTGGCGGGTGCTGAACGGGTCTTTGAGATTATCGATACCGAGTCCGAGTACCAAGACAATCAAGACGAGAATACAGCAGATGACATGTATGGGGAGGTACAATTTGACCGAGTCTGCTTCAGTTATAAGGAGGGCGTCCCGATCCTGAAGGATGTTTCACTTACCGCTCGGCCGGGTGAGACCATTGCGCTCGTCGGTCCGACAGGCGCCGGCAAAACCACCATCATCAATCTGCTCACCCGTTTCTATGAAATCGATTCTGGCGTGATCACCATTGATGGGGTCGATATCCGACTGCTTGATAAGGACAATCTGCGGAGCAAGCTGGGAATCGTGCTGCAGGATGCCTATGTATTCTCGGCATCGATTCGGGAGAACATCCGCTACGGCCGGCTTGATGCCTCGGACGAAGAGATCGAAACTGCCGCCAAGCTTGCCAATGCGCATGACTTCATTATGAAGCTGCCCGAAGGCTATGATACGCAGCTTCTCTCGGGTGGAGGCAACCTGAGCCAGGGCCAGCGGCAGCTCTTGACGATCGCGCGCGCGGTGCTTGCCGACCCGGTCATTCTGATTCTGGACGAAGCTACCAGCAGCATCGATACGCGGACGGAGATGCATATTCAGACCGCCATGCGCACCCTGATGCAGGGCCGAACGAGCTTCGTCATCGCTCATCGTCTAAGCACGATCCGTGAGGCTGACCAGATTCTCGTCATGAATCAAGGCGGTATCACGGAGCGCGGCACACACGAAGAGCTGCTGACCAAACGCGGCTTTTATTACGAGTTATACAACAGCCAGTTTAAGTTAAGCGGTTGAAGCGGCCTTGCTTACAGGCTGCTGACAACAAACAAGAGAGCCGGTTCATGAAACCGGCTCTCTTGTTTTCTGCTATAAGGATAAATGATCTGCGTACAAAAGCGCAGTCTACCACACAGCTTCCTTCCCCTTATAACTGAAGGGGGCAGATGCAGACCAAGATAAAGCATCTGTACCAATCCAAGACTAATGGGGATGAGACTCTTACCATTAAGCACGCCGGACCCAAACACCTCTATTTTGATCACCCCAGCACTTTTCGCGAATCGAACAGACACTAGGCGCCTTCCTTTCGATCAAAATCGCTGAATTCGCCAATCGAGCGGACACTAGGCCCCTTCATTTCGATCAAACCTGCTCAATCTACAAATCGAGCGGACACCAGGTCCGTTATTTCCATCAAAACAGCTCATTTCGCAAATCGAACGGACACCAGGTCCGTTATTTTAGTTAAATAGGGCGATAATCACACTTTTACGGCGAATAACGTATCTCATGTCCTCTAAACTAGTTAAATTCATCTTTTTTAACTAAATAACGGAAGCTCAGTCCGTTAGCAAAACTAATGCAATACAAATGCAATACAAATGCAATACAAATTCGATGCAATTCACGGCAATGCAATGCATTTCAATTCAATGCAAGGCAACCATCCCGTCGATTTCATCATTCCAACTCAACCCGACTGGCATTACTCACGATCCGTTTCACAGCCCCGATAATCCATTCCATCTCCACATATTGGTTGCGCGGCGCATTGTATTCGACGCCCCAGTAACCCTTGTATCCGCCTGCGAGCAGGCTCCGTACCTTCTCCTCCGCATCGGGATGAACCGCTGTTTTCGCGTCAAAATGAGTATGTACCGTCCATGGGGCAACCATCTCATCACCTTCAGCCTCATCAGCCTTCCATCTACCAAGATGAAGCAGAAAACCAAAAGCCGGATGATGGACTTCCTCGGCAAGCCGTTTCATTTCTCGCGGAAGCAGCGATGCGCCCATATGATTTTCCGGACCAATGGTATAACCGCCATCCGCTGCACGATTCGCATATTCCCGATAACGTTTAACGGTATACTCGAACTGTTCGCAAGTCATCGGCTCCGATCCCTTATAACTGCCGCCGGTGTCGATCCGCACGGTTTCGGCGCCCAGGATTTCAGCGGCATCCAGATGAACCAGCGCATTCTCATACAGCCTCTGCCGAATATCCGGGTCAGGATCCCATAGGTGCGCTCCGTCCACAGCAAAGTTGACCACCCTCATCTCTTTCTCATCCAGTGCCTCTCTGATTTTCCGGATGTAGCTCTTATCCGCAAGCCTATATTCGCTGTCGCCCCGATCGATAAAAAAACCGTTCCACAAATCAACCGCATCCATTCGGTACCGGTACTTCACTGTCTCCAAATAACCGAACACATCCATTTTGCCTTCCAGAAACGTATTATAAAAAGAATAACCGCCAATCGAAATGTTCAACTGAATACCTCCTCAGAGAATGGATGAAAGAACTAGCTTCCGTTTATCACACTTCCAAAACACCTACGCATCCTATCTTACTCGATGGTGTATTTAAGATGATGATATTCCCCGCCGGAGTGAAAACCTTTCTTCCTATACAACTGCTCCGCGAGATTTCCCGTCGTTACAAAAAGACGCAGCACAGGATAATCAGGCTCCAAGACGGTTAACGCCCTATCCAGCATCGCGCTCGCCAACCCCATTCCTCGATGTTGGGGTAATACTGCGATACTATAGACGAGTGGCAAGCCCTCCCATAAAGAGATCAAACATACGCCGACGATTTCTTCCGTTGTTCGGTCATATACTACGGAAGATGCTCCCAACAGCTTGGAGGGCACTACGTCAAAATATCGTGCCGCATCATCAGCATAAACCCCGACTTCCCGCTCATCCGGGCCATTAGCATATGCTTCCTTAAACACCTCTGCAATCTTAGACCTATCATCTATTGCCGGTTTTCTATGCAAATAATTGAGACTCATCGATGCGTCCAGCTCTTCGGTAGGCCGCATCATGCATTGCCTGGATTCAACCCGAACGAAACCCGTTTCACGAAAAGCGATCTCCTGCTCAGCCAGAACGTTATATGCATGCAGATCCTCTGTCAAATTCCAAGATTTGATGAGATGCCTCTTGATGTCATCGATCATCTTGGTGGTAATTAAATAGGGGGGATGCCAAATACAAGTCCGATGGAGTTGTCAGACAAATAAACCCCAGCCGCTTTATCGTCACCTGAGATAACCCAGTAACCGTCGTCCGAAGCCGATAAAACCTTGGTTAAATCACCCCAGCTCGGTCTAAACCAATTATTCTTATAATAGGTAGCAAAATATTTCGAGAACACCTTGCGATCCGCCTTTACTAATCTGTATTCCATAACTCCCCCTCCTTATACCCTTTTGAATTAGGCTCATTATATAGGTTGGAAGAAAAGTGGGCAAAGGGATTTATCATCTATAATAAAAAAATCAGGCATCGTGTCCAAGCTAAGATAGAATCAAACGAACCCCCAGGTATACAGCTGTTCCCCACATAATCAACGCTGATATTCGGTTCAACGTGGACAACCATGTCCCTGATGGATCCATCCTTCCCGCTGCCCTGCCTGCTATTCCAAGGCCCAAGAACCACAACCATGAAACTGCGATGCATACAACGGCAAAGACCACTTTATCCATCCCGGCATATTGGAGCGAGCTTGTGCCAATGACCCCCATCGTGTCCAGGACGGCATGCGGATTTAACAAGGATACGGACATGGCAAAAACAATCTGCTTCTTCGAGGTAAACGAACGAGCCTCTTCTTGCGCTTGACCCGAAGGTTTACTCTTCCAGGTCACGATCCCCATATAGACCAGGAAACAGATCCCCAATGAAAACAACACCGTTCGGATCCACTCGTATTCCAGAACAACAACGGATACTCCCAGAACCGCTAATGAGATCAGCAGCGTATCACATAGCGATGCGGTAATCATGGCGGGCAGTGCCTTGACGAAGCGGGCTTGTACCGCTCCCTGATTAAATACAAACACGTTCTGCACGCCCAAAGGAAGAATAAGACCTAAAGCTAGAATGAATCCATGTACAATGACACCTATCATATGCAAACAAACCTCCAACAAATATTTTTACCATTGTAATGGAGGTTTTTGCTTGCGTCTCCAACCAATTGGTTGGCGTTTGACCCAACCAATGAGTTATACTGAGGCATATTCCTACATGAAAGCGGGTTTACCTCTACCTATGGCTGAAGATTGGAAATTGAATAAGCACTCCGATGTGCCGCTTCATCAGCAAATTTATGATGATATCAAGCGCAGAATCATGAACGGGGAATGGCCGGTCGGAACCCGGATTCCCACGCAGCGTGATCTGGCTGCCAAATTTCAAGTTAACCGCAGCACCATTGTGTATGCGCTTGGTGAGCTCACCGCAGACGGTTTAATCGAATCCCGCGTGGGACAAGGGACCGTAATTATCAACAATACCTGGAGTTTACTCGCTGCGACACCTCCGCCTGATTGGAATCAATATGTGAAATCCGGCTCCTATCAGCCCAACATCCATATGATCCAGCAAATCAATCGTGCGGAAACCGATTCGGACATGATCCGTCTCGGAACAGGCGAGCTCTCGCCTGATCTCCTTCCGACTGACCACATGCGGGAGACGTTTAGCGGCAAGATGTCCGGCCGTTTCACCTTGGGCTACTCGGAACCGAAAGGGAGCCTGTACTTAAGAGAGATCATCAGTGAGCATCTGAAAAAGAAAGGGATTATCGCCTCCCCTGCTTCCATACTCATCGTCTCCGGCGGGCTGCAAGGCTTACAGCTGATCTCGCTGGGGCTGCTGCATCACGGCTCCTCCATTTTGGTGGAGAATCCCTCTTACCTGAACTCGATCCATGTGTTTCAATCCGCCGGCATGCATTTGCACGGCATCCCTATGGATGAGAACGGAATCCGAACGGAAGCCATCGGAAGACTCAAGCGCCAACACAGAGCTGCCCTGCTTTATACCATCCCTGCCTTTCATAACCCTACCGGAACGCTGATGTCTGCCGACAGGCGGGCAGAGCTGCTTCGGATTTGCGCACAGGAAAGGCTGCCCTTAATCGAGGATGACGTGTATGGGGATTTATGGCTAGATTCCCCCTCACCATCCCCTCTGAAGGCTTCGGATCAACAAGGCCTGGTGCTCTATATGGGCAGTATGTCCAAAACCCTGGGTCCCGGGCTGCGCATCGGATGGATCGTCGGGCCTGAGCCGGTAATCGACCGGCTGTCCGACATCAAAATGCAAACCGATTACGGCTCCAGCTCACTTTCCCAGCATGCCGTCGCCGAATGGCTCTCCAGCGGGTTATACGAGAATCATCTCGATCATATCCGGGCAGAGCTGATGAGACGCCGAGACTTTACCCTAGCGTTATTGGAGCAATATTTCCACGATATCGCACACTGGAATATCCCTCAAGGTGGATTCTATATTTGGCTTCGCATCAAGAACCTCCTCTCCATTCGCCCTTTATTTGAGCAGGCGCTGAAGGAGAGCATTCTGCTTAATCCGGGAAATATTTATGATCGTAACGACCAGCAGCATCTGCGCCTATCCTATGCTTACGCCTCGTACGATCAGCTGGAGAGCGGGCTTATCCGGCTTGCGGAGCTTATCCGACTCCATGCGTTGTAATGAAAAAAAGGGCGCTCCCGAGGTCTTTGGTCCACAGGGAAGGCCCTTTCCTTTTATCAGCGTGCCCGCTCCATAATCTCTAATCTATACCTGTCACCTACACATGACGCCGTTCCATCAGATTAATGCCTATGCCCATGCACAATACCCCAATGAGAAGCAATTTGGAAATCGGGATCCAGAGATCCGCAATGCCATAACCGTACACAGCTATTCCCGTTAATGCTTTCATGGCATGAGTCAGCGGTATGACTTCCGCGATGCCAAGCAGAATCGGATTGGTGATCGTGCCTGGCGGCATATATACCCCGCTGATAAGCGGCAGGATCGGAATGATGGACGGAAACAGCGTCCCAAATTGCTCGGGCGACTGCAATAGGCCGACGAAGAGCATGGATAACGCGACGATAGTCAGTATATAGATCACAATGACCAGCAGCAGCAAGCCGTAATGGTCTCCAAGGTCGAAGCCGAAACCATACCGAAAGATAAGCAGCACGATGATGATCTGCAAGACGCCGATCAAAGAGCTGTATAACAGGTGACCCATATACATCTCCGTTTTTCGGACAGGAGACAGAATCAGCCGATTCCAAACGCCGGAGGTTTTATCCTTCGTAATCGTGTTCACCTTGAAACCAACCGTAAACATGACTAAGAATAACGAAAATCCAAACAGCAGCTGAAGTCCCATATCATGACGAACGAGTTCTCCCCCACCCTGCGACTCGGATTGGAGACGCAAGGGTGGTTTCTCCATATAAGCATAAACGTGCTCGCGGAATTTCGCTTCATCTTGCACGTTTGCCGCTGCGGCCCGAAGCTGCTGCTCTCGTTCATATACCGTACGGAGATGCTGGTCAGCCAGCTGGACGTATGGGTTATCCATTGCGGCTATGATGCGATAATCGTCAGAGACCAGCTTCACGGCGAGATCCGCGCGTCCCTCGCGCACTTTTTTTCTTGCCGCCTGTTCATCCTGAATTCGAAATTCGAACGTATCGTTTTGATTCAGCAATTCGATCCACTTGGCCTCAGACTTTTCCACCGCCCCGTCTTCGGTGAAGATGTCAATCTTGATCTTGCTGTCAACGCTCCCTCCGAACATAAGCGTAGCTAATATGCTCAGACCGATGAACATGATGATCATCCACGGATTTCGCTTTTCTTTCATCCATTGCGATAATAAGATGGGAGCCATCAGATCCGCCCCCTTCTTGGAAAGATCCATAAACTCGCAGCTAGAATAACGATGAAGAATACCCCTTGGTACAGAATCGGCAGCCATAGCTCTTGAAACGGACTGCCCTGAATCCACTGAATCATGGACATTAAGGCCAAGCCGTTGGGGGTTACGCTGCCGATGTTCATGAGCCAATCCGGCAAAATATAGATCGGCACCAGATTCCCTCCGATGACGCCGAGCACAACAAGCAGTATGAATGAAATGCCGGTTGCCACATCAGCGTCCTTCATTCGGAACAGCATCGCTGTATAAAGCGCGGATAACGCCGCGACCGTTAGGCACAGCATGAAGATGAGGAGGGTCAAACCGATCCAGAAGATCAGGGATTTCCCCGGAAAAAGCTGAAACAGAAAGTGTGAGACCATGATCAGTACCCAAGATTGAAGCAAAGACATGCACAAGGTCGACCCAACCTTGCCGGACAAGTAGCGAAATGGATGGGTTCCGGCAAGAAGGAGACGCATAAATACCATCTCACGCTTTTCCGTGATCGATTTGGACGCCGTTGTTGTGGAGACGGACAGCGCAAAAAATATACTGACCGCCAGTGCGTAATATTGGAACGAGGTGATCATGTCCACACCTTCGATTTGTTCCAATCCGCCGACAGGGCTGTTCGCCAGTGCAAGCTCGCCCTCCCCCTTGCTTTCCTGTCCTTCCATTCCGCTGTCCAGCGCAGCCTGATAATTAACGGCACCTAAAAATCCATCCAGCATATTTTGCAGAATATTCACTTTCATCGAATTCTCTAGCGCCGTTAAAGTCAGAACCGCACCGTCCCCCTCATGCAGGAGAAGCTTGTTAAGTGCACCCAGCGTATATGCCTCAGGAATGGTTATGATGGCCTCCACTTTCTCTTCCTTCAGCTGTACTTGGGCAGTCTGGTCATCCAATGCAGCAACTTGAAGAAATTCTTCAACCTCATCGTCACCGAACATATTCATTAATAGGGCTTCCGGTTGGAAATTCGCGGCTGCTTTACTCAGTTCGTTCTTCTCTTCCGTACTGATCGACATATTCTTTAGGCTTTCTTGAAAGGCATGGACTCCCTCTTCATGTCGATCCTTCACGACCAATGCGACGCTCATCTCAAGGGATTCATTCGAATTCTCTACCCAATTCGGCAAGGCAAATCCGAGAACCAGGATTAGCGCTAATGGCATAAACAAAGCAATCAGCATCTCTTTCCGGTCTCTCCAATAGACGAGAAAGTCTTTTTTGAAAAATACGCCCAAACGTCCGTCCCTCCTCTCAATCCCGAAGCTTGCGGCCGGTCAAATGAAGAAATACATCCTCGAGACTTGGCGACTGGATATGAATATTCTGAATCTGTACCCCAAGGCGTTCCGCAGTCTGCACGATCCCGGACAGAATGTAACTGTTCTTCATGACAATGAGCTTCAGGCCATGTTCCGTCTCCTCAACCTGCCTGACGCTTTCAATGGATCGAAGCTCCTCGGCCAGCTCCGGATTTGGGCGATTCAGCTGGATGATCAGCGTATCCTCACCGGACAAGATGTGCTGCAGCTCCTCCTTCGTGCCTGAAGCGATAATCCGCCCGTGATCCATGATGTACATCCGGCTGCACAGCTGCTCTACCTCTTCCATGTAATGGCTTGTGTACAGTACCGTTGTCCCATTGTCCCGGTTTAAACGCCGGACGGTTTCAAGAATATGATTGCGGGACTGCGGATCAATGCCTACGGTCGGTTCATCCATGATGACGATTTGCGGATCATGCAGCAGAGCAGCTGCGATATTGATCCTCCTCTTCATGCCTCCGGAATAGGTTCTAATTAACTCCTTCTGGCGATCCCGAAGGCCGACCGTCTCAAGCAGCTCCTGAATTTTTATCTCCAATTCCTTTCCGTTCAATCCATATACGCGCCCGAAAAATTTAAGGTTTTCATACGAGGTCAATTCCTCATACAAGGCAATTTCCTGAGGCACCACGCCTAATACGGTGCGAATGTCCTGCGGATGCTTAAGCACGCTTTTGCCGTTCAGGCGTACATCGCCGCCCGTCGGTTTCAGCAAGGATGATATCATGGAGATGGTTGTCGATTTCCCGGCGCCGTTCGGACCGATCAATCCGACGGATTCCCCCCGGTCCAGATACAGGCTGACTTCCTCCACAGCAGTCTTGCCCTTAAACACTTTTCGAAGTTCTACGGTTTCCAGCATCATGTCTCCCCCCGTTCTCGATATGAACACCTAAGCTGTCTTGGTGCCCTTCGTTCATATCGTCCACAGCTACAAGTGTATATGCAAAAAGGCAGTGCCATCACTGCCCTCGGTCATTGCTTTGATTCCGAACCATGACTTCCGTCATGTTAGATTCGGATTTAACAGGGTATCGCCTTCTCTCGCGAATCAAACCACATTGTGCCGTATGGCATAAATCGCCAGCTGCGTCCGGTCTCTTACATCAAGTTTGTCCATAATCTGGCTGACGTGATTCTTGACCGTTCCGATCGACAAACCCAGCTCGTCTGCGATTTCGCGGTTGCTGCGCCCTTCCCCTACCAGACGTATGATGGACAGCTCCCGCGGGGTAATCGAAGCATCAACGACGGGTGCTTTCTTCTCTTCCAGAAGTTTAGGAATCACCTTGGCCGCCACATCCTCCTGGAGCGACAACCCGCCGCTCAAGCAGCTTCGAATCGAGCGAATCAACGCCTCCGGCTCCGCCTCCTTCAGCATGTACCCGCTAGCCCCGCTCTTTAGCGCCTCGACCGCATACTGGTCGTCGTTAAACGTCGTCAGCATCAGCACTTTCGTCTTTGGCCATCGTGAACGTATGATGCGAGCAGCCTCCAATCCGTTCATCTCCGGCATTCGGATATCCAGCACAACGACGTCAAAGATATGGTTTTCGCATAATGCTACAGCCTCTTTGCCGTTGCCAGCTTCACCGGCAACCAGCATATCCGAATCGCTTTCGATCATCATCTTCAGACCTTGACGAACCATGGCCTGATCCTCTGCCAATAATATACGTATCAGCGGACTCCCTCCTCTATGAACTTGGACATGAATAACGTTCCGCGAACGATAAATTGGTTGTCGTACTGAGAGATTTGAAGCTCGCCCCCAGCCTCTTCCATTCGCTCTCGCATCGCTTTTAAACCATAGCCCTCCCGGTATGTATCGCGTCTCCGGTGATACGGATTGCTTACCTCAAAACGAAATATCCCGCCTCCAGGCGCTTCAAACATGATATGCACTTCTCGAGTGCTCCCATGCTTCATCGCATTGGTCATGGCTTCCTGAACCGCACGGTATACCGCAATGGATTGGATATTGTTTAAAGGCACAGTAAGTGCTCCATGCCGCGCCGTTAGCGTTACGCGCATAAAGCTCTCGGATTCCAAGCGCCGGAGAAGTCCAATGATCGCGGGCAGTCCGCTGGTCTCCTGCTGTTTCATGGATTTCACCGCATTCCTGGTCTCCTCCAGACTTTCCTTGGCAAGGGCTTTGAGCCCCTTCAGAACCTCGGCGGTTTCCCCGTCTGCCTGCATCCGGTGCATCTCCAGCTGCATGAGCAGCGCCGTTAATTTATGCCCGACGGAGTCATGGATATCGCGCCCGACCTGAGCCCGCTCCTCCTGCCTCGCATGCTGCTCGTCCGTTATAAGACGACGTTTCATATTACGGTATTCACTGAGCAGCGTTTCATTTCGAACAACCGATTCTTCATAACGGGACCAGGTGGTGCGAAACAGGGTAAGAGCAATCGCGAGAATAACAGAGTAAAGCGCGAGAAACAGCCATGGTAATCCGGAGTATCCTAACAAGCCGGGTGCGATGGCACCTGCGGTCAGGACTAATCCTATGCAGGCGGCATGAACGGCGGAGAGCCGATACACGGCTTTTCCCGCAAGAATGGAATAAACCAGCAGAATATACGGGTCAGTTGCATTCGTAGTGGTAGGCCATAAGGAGATCACGGAACATATTGACGCAATGAGCAGTGTGATAAATAGCATTGCAGGCTTGGCGCGGTATAACGGCGATAAAAAAAAGCCAGTGAAGAAAATGGCGCTGCTCCCCAATCTCCAAGGCAATTGATCCGGATTAACATGCTGGAGTACTGGAATGAAGGCGCATAGCCAGCTTAAAAGAAGAAATAAAAACCATATCCAGAACGACCGCACATGCTCTCCTCTCTTTCCTATCAAGAGTTTCACAATTTACAATAAAAAATACCGTTCCAAATTTTAGTTATATCATATCACAAGCCTATTCGATACTTTTGGGGAAATAAGTAAATTGGAAATAAAAAATCGCTTCGATATTATTGTGAAAAAATATACATACAGGCCTAAACCCTTATCAATACTGGGATTTATTCGACAAGCTCAGAGGGCAATCACAGCGAAAAACAGGCCTAAAATTGTGACGAAACTGGTAACTCTCGTGAAAGTTTGAACAATGTATGAACTGCCCCGAAACCGCGCCACTACAATGATTTCGCTCACAACCATCCCCTTTTGTAACAATTTGAACACATAAAATTACATACATTGACACGAATATGGATTTATCTGTTAATTATACAAGTTTATGTGTTTTGCAAAGCCGACCGGAACTTTCTACTATAGATGTGTCAGTAACATTGAATCGAACGAACGTTTCAAGGAAAGGGGTACATCATGAACAAAAGAGGGCCGTTATTTGCATTGTTTTTAGGCTTTACCTTGCTCTTATCGGGATGCAGCTCGCTCACGGTATTAGATCCCAAAGGACCGGCTGCCAGAACCCTATCCGATACAATCATATTCTCCATTCTCATGATGGTCGGAATTCTAGCGGTAGTTTACGCGCTCTATATCTACATGCTCACCAAATACCGAGCCAAGAAATCCAACGAAGGTTACGAACCGCCTCATGAAGAGGGTAACAAATGGCTGGAGATTCTGTGGACTGCCATACCGATCCTGATCGTTGCCGTGCTATCGGTCGTAACCGTCAAAACGACGGTGGCCGTCGAGAACGTGCCGGAAGGTTATGAGAACCAAGAGCCTTTGGTCATTTACGCTTCCTCTTCGAACTGGAAATGGCATTTCAGCTATCCGGAAGAAGGAATTGAGACCGTCAATTACGTCAACATTCCAACCAATCGTCCGATTGAGTTCAGACTGTATTCATTCGGTCCGATCACGAGCTTCTGGATCCCTCAGCTTCACGGGCAGAAGTACGCGATGAGCGACATGATCACGAAGCTGAACATGGTGGCCGACGTACCGGGTTCCATGATGGGCCGTAACGCGAACTTCAACGGCGAAGGCTTTGCCCATATGGAGTTCGAAGCCCTTGCCATGACCTCGGCCGAGTACGATGAGTGGGTTAAGGATGTAAAGGACACCGCGCCTGAACTGAAGGAAGACGAGTTCAAGAAGCTTCTGGACACCGCGCATGTCGGACGAATGACCTTCTCCAACACGCATCTGGATTTCAGCCCGCCGCCATCCGAAGACCATCACCATGGCGGTGATGTCAACGGCAATGAGGAGCATCAGGACCATAAAGACGTCCACCCGGATCCTGCAACAACGGAAGAAACGGAATTTGACAGCGAAACGAACGTGGATCCAAACGAACCGCTGCCGAACTTCCCGGCTGAAGAAAGCCCAAATCATCAACATGAAGGACATTAAATCGGTGAGTGAATCATGGTTCTCCCGATCTACTTCATACATCCAGAAAGGAGCTAGGCCTTTATGAAATGGGACGAATTTTTCGTTACCGGTGATCCGTTAATTTACGGCGCCATGGTGAGTATCGTGCTCGTCTCGCTCGCAATCCTCTTCGGTTTGACCTATTACAAGAAGTGGGGATATATGTGGCGGGAATGGCTGACAACCGTGGATCACAAAAGAATCGGGGTCATGTACATCATCTGTGCATTGATCATGCTGTTCCGCGGGGGCGTCGACGCGATCATGATGCGCGCGCAGACCGCCGCACCGGAGATGAAGTTTCTGACCGGTCAGCATTATAATGAAGTATTCACGACTCACGGGGTCATCATGATCCTCTTTATGGCCATGCCGTTTATCTTCGGTCTGATGAACGTCATCATTCCGCTTCAGATCGGTGCCCGTGACGTAGCTTTCCCTAAACTGAACGCAATCAGCTTCTGGCTGTTCTTCGCCGGAGCCATGCTGTTCAACATTTCCTTCGTTATCGGAGGTTCGCCGGATGCCGGCTGGTCCGCTTACTTCCCGCTGGCCAGTATCGAATTCAGTCCGACGGTCGGCAACAACTACTACTCTCTGTCGCTACAGATTTCAGGGATTGGTACCTTGCTGACAGGCCTTAACTTTATCGTAACGATCCTGAAGATGCGCGCGCCGGGCATGACCCTGATGCGCATGCCGATGTTCACATGGTCGGTATTGATTACTTGCGTCATCATTATCTTTGCTTTCCCTGTGCTTACGATTGCGCTCCTGCTTATGATGTTCGACCGCATCTTCGGTTCGCAATTCTTCACGATGGCCAACGGCGGCATGGATATGCTATGGGCCAACCTGTTCTGGGTATGGGGACACCCTGAGGTATACATTGTCATACTACCGGCTTTCGGTATTTTCAGTGAGATTATCTCAACTTTTTCCAAAAAGAACTTGTACGGTTACAGCTCCATGGTATTGAGTATGGCGATTATTTCCGGCTTGTCCTTCCTGGTATGGGCCCACCATTTCTACACGATGGGTCAAGGGGCCATGGTCAACGGCTTCTTCTCCATCACAACGATGGCGATCGCCGTACCGACCGGGATCAAAATATTCAACTGGCTCTTCACGCTTCGCAAGGGTCGAATCAGCTTTACGACGCCGATGCTCTACTCCCTTGCCTTTATTCCGATCTTCACGATCGGCGGCGTAACCGGCGTCATGCTGGCGATGGCCAGTGCGGACTATCAATATCACAATACGATGTTCCTGGTTGCCCACTTCCACTATGTGCTCATTCCAGGCGCCGTATTCGCCGTCATTGCCGGTTTCCATTACTGGTTCCCTAAAGTGTTCGGCTTCCGTCTGAACGAAAAGCTTGGCAAAATCGCATTCTGGTTCATTGCCATCTCATTTAACGTAACGTTCTTCCCGATGTTCTTCCTGGGACTTATGGGGATGACCCGTCGTACGTACACCTATTCAGCTGAAACCGGCTTTGGCCCGCTGAATATGCTGTCGATGGTCGGCGCCGTCGGCCTGGCGATCGGATTCATCATTCTGGTATACAACATCTACTGGAGTACACGTTACGAGCCGCGCGATAAAACAGGAGATCCATGGGATGCACGCGCACTGGAATGGTCTACGCCAAGTCCGGTTCCGGTATACAACTTTGCAGTAACGCCGAAAGTCAAAGGCCGCGACGCCTACTGGTTCTCGAAGAAAAACAACGAGCCGCTTTCAGATGAGAAAATTACCAAAATTCACATGCCAAGCAACACCGGTAAGCCGTTTATACTGGGTATCGCCTTCTTCTTCCTTGGCTTCTTCCTGGTATTCAGCTGGTGGATTCCATCCATCGTTGCCGGTATCGCGGTATTGATCATTATGGCTACCATGTCCTTCGACCGTGATCACGGGTACTACATTCCGGTTGAAGAGATTGTTCAAACCGAACAGAAACTGCGGGGTGATACGGTATGAAAATAGATGCCACTCAGCCGCTGGAATATGGAACAGAGGAAAACCGTAATCGTATCTTCGGCTTCTGGCTGTTCCTCGGAGCTGAAATCGCGCTCTTTGCTACCTTGTTTACCGTCTACTTCGTTCTCGTAAACCGCTTTGCCAGCGGTCCGAGCGGAGCGGAAATCTTTGAAATTACACCGGTCCTGCTTGAGACGTTCCTGCTCTTAACGAGCAGCTTCACGATCGGTTTGGCTGTTCATGCGATGCGTCTGGGACTGAAAAAGCAAACGATGATCTTTATGGTCATCACCCTGCTGCTGGGTGCGGGCTTCCTTGGGATCGAGATCTTCGAATTTTTCACCTATGTGCATGAAGGAGTAACGCTCTCAACGAGCGCCTTCTCCTCCAGCTTGTTCACATTGCTTGGCACGCACGGAGCTCACGTTACCTTCGGTCTCCTGTGGGGAACTGCCATTCTGATTCAACTTAAAAAGCATGGGCTGGATCATTCCACAGCCAACAAGTCCTTTATCTTCTCGCTCTACTGGCACTTCCTGGACGTTGTGTGGATCTTCATTTTCAGCTTTGTGTATCTGAAAGGACTGATGTGACATGATAAAACAGCTGTTTCCAATTAAGCATGTAGCGGGTTATATATCGTCTCTCGTCCTTTCAGCGGTTGCGCTCGTCGTTCTGCTGGATATGCCGGCAGCTTCGAAATTGGCCGTTCTGCTGGTTACCTCGATCCTGCAGGCAGCCGTTCAGCTTATGCTGTTCATGCACGTCGGGGAAAGTGATGACAAAAAGTCCGTTTACATCAACATTGCCTTCGCTTTGTTTGTCGGCCTTGTCACGATCTTCGGAACGCTGTTCATCTTCATATGGGGCTGGTACGCTTAAGACCCGCGAGTCTTTGTGAACTTGTAACGTAACGATGAACGTCCGCATCCCGATAATTTCATCCAATAACAAAGAGGGTGTTCCAAAAGATCTTAGATCTGGCGGGATGCCCTCTTTTTCTACTAAGAGACGCTGCGTGTACGAATTGTTCCTCCCATCGCTGTTGTCCCCAAATTTCTTGGAATGGTTTGAAGTAAGGAAGAAATTCGGGGACAAAGGCAACCGCTCTCGCTTGTCCGGAATCGTTTCGTCTTCTCCGCTGCGTGGTGCGGAAACATACTTTAGACAAACGAAAAGAAACCGTTTCTTGGTAAAATGGAAGTGCTACCCGCCATTTACGAAAGGAACGGTTTCTTTACATTCAATACACCATGGGCCAACTTCACCTGCAATGGACTTGGAAGACGACATTAGTCACGCCCTGCATCCATATCCAAAATTTCATCAATCTCACTCTGGAGCTTCGTGGTCAAGGTCTGTTCGTCTCCAATGATCCAAGCGTGATTATAAGGAGCTTCCAGCGGAGACGTGCCGCTCTGATGCCGTATGGATTCTACATACTTCGTAATGGAGCGTGGCACCCCGTCGCGTTCCGTAAACAATAAAGGTGCTCGCTTACCCATATGGGACAAAGGAGCAGCTGCTATGGACAATATGGGTGAATCTGGTGTCGAGAACGAGAGGCTGTATCCTGGCGATTGAACGCCCCAACCAAAGCCTGTTGCGGGATCATGGAACTGTGCAAAATGAATGGCGTTCTCGAATGGGTCATCCCCGGATATTCGCGTTACCTTCCCATATTGCCGCAGCTCGTCCTCTACGGCCCGGGATACCACCTTTTCCGGGCCGATAATATATATATTCGCTTTTCCTTTTCGCTTATGAAGCGCCTGTGCCGTCTCTTCAGGCACATTCTTCTCGCGGACATACAGCATCGTTTCCGGCATATGCGCAATCCAGCTCACCGCAGGGAGCGTATAGTCCGGACGATCCATCGATCCGACAATAACCGAGGTGGGTACAGATCCGGATACCTTAGCGGCGTATTCATCGATAGCGGCTGCAGCTTCTTCAGGTTCCCCGGCAGGAATGTGATCGGTCTTATATTCAAGCCCGTTCAGCTCCTTCATCACCCTGTCCGAGATCGGGCCGACGGTGATAATCTCAATGCCCTTGTTATGCTCCGATCCCCTTGGCTTCAACCGTCTCAGCTCTTCCAGTGTCTCCTTGGGAATCCCCTCTTCCTCCACAAACAGCAGAGGTCCCTCGTTAAGCTGCGTCAGATCGACGCTCACAGCCGCTATGGACCAGTGAGCCGAATCCACCAGGGTCACCGTCTGCGGTCGACTATGCTCATTCGTGGACTGCCACAGCGTCTTGGAGGTCAGTACGGCCGCACTTACAGGATCGGATGTATTCAATCGGATGGTGTTCTTCGTAGCAGACCAAGGTACAGGAACATCCTTCAGCAGCTCTTTGCTGTGAACAGCCGAGGGAATGGAGGGCTCGGAATGACTTTGCGTTTGACTCCATGCGAGAATGCCTGCCGTTAACAGGGCAAGAGCCCAGCCGGCGATCATTTTTTTCACCGTAAATTCCTCCTGTCTCACAATAAAGGTCTCTAGGATAGATCTCTTCCACCCTTGATGCTGTTACAGCTACAGATCTTCCATTAACTTCTCCTCATCCATATCCAGTGGCAGACCCAGGCGGTCATTGGATCGGTTTCGCATCCATTGTTCCTTCAGCATCTTCACAAACACGTCATCCCTGGACAGCCAGACGCCATACTGCCGCTTCATGTGCCGCTCTGCCTCCTCGAACGATCCGAACCGGAATGGGAGGGGTTCTCCATTCCACTCGACAATCCATTCTCCGGCGTTGGCATAAACAAACAGCAGATCCTCGCCCCAGCTTTCGTACAGAACGCCGGACTCCGCCCCCTTCATGTTGAACTGATTCCTCGAAGCATCGAACCGGATCGGTTCCAGCTCGAACGGATCAGCAGCAAATAACTGATACACTTCCTCCGTAATCGTGCACCCCGCTGCTTTGGGATGGCCGCCTCCTCCGTACCTCATCGCCACTTCGGACACATCCACGTGATCATGACTCGTGCGAAGGCTCATTTTCCTTCCCCCCATGTTCAAGATGGCAATGTAGTCAAGGTGGGGATATGTCGTTCCCAGCTCGCTGGCAAGTTCAGAATGATAGGATTCGGCATAAACGATGCCTACGCAATGCTCCCCCACGAAGGTCTGAATGAGTTCTCGCTGCTTGCGGCGGATATAACGATCAATTTTATTCTCTTCCATGTCCAATATTTTTTCTTCAAACTCATCGAAGAAGAAGCCCCCTTGCTCCCGCAGACGCTGCGTCATCTTGCTCTCAAATTCGTCAAGGGACAACATAAAGAACAGATCATTCAGGCGTTTAGCCTCAATCTTCTGGTTCTCTTCCCATTCCCACGTATCATAGAGGCGGACGAGTTCTACGAATTCGTCCAGCGCTTCACTTCTGCCCAGATGTCCATGCTCAATTAAATATTCGTAAAATAGTGAGGTTGCCGATGCCAATCGGCCGTCCCGATGCGTGATGTCCACTTGGCCCCAGCTATATTCATTCAAGTGAAGAGCCGTTTTGTGGTGATCGATCAGCTGCACCTGCCCTCCCTCTTCAACAAACACGTTCAGTTCCTTCTCCATATCCGGAGCGACCGACAAATCCGTAATAAACAACACATCATACGGATTTTCCTGCACGGAAGTCCGGTTCAAATACCTTGCAACTTGTTGATTCAAACCGTGAATGGAGTTGTAACGGACATCAATTCCTTCACCGAAAGCGCATTTGGCGATAATGCCGCAACCGACACCATCCAGATCATTATGGCTATATAGATGATACATAGGTGACTTCCTCCAAACAGTAGGTGGAATGATTAGCTGATCCTGTCTTTCATCCCTTTACGGTTCCCTAAAATCTGTCGTTTTAACCCTTTTAACCCTTGTGGGCCCCACCCGAGGTTACCATGGAACAAAAAAAGAAGCGGTTCTAGCAGCCGCTTCTTTTTGGATCATATAATATTATGCCTGTTGGACAGGTCTCGGTCCTTTGGATGCCTTAACCTCATACATGCCGTGGCTGGAGCTGATCACATGCTCCGGCTGCGGCTTGCCGCGGTTATCACGGTGTCCTTGAATATGCGCGGGACTGGTTTCCCAGCGTTTCCACGCTTCTTTGGATTCCCAGCGAATCATGACGATGACTTCTTCGGTTTCGTCGGTACGCTTTGCATTCTTAACAAGGACGCTCAGATCGATGAAACCTTCAATTTCTTCAATAGGTCCCGGCTTGCTGAAACGCTCAACAACCAGATTGGATGTGCCTGCTTTAACAATAATCGTTTTCGTCTCGATCAACATATTCAACGAACACTCCCTTAGCGAAAATAACCGTACAAATGAACGATATTTATCCATTTTAAATGATAACGATTATCATTGTCAAATTCTATGCCTCAACCGAAAACTAAAAAAATCTGACCAGCAAAAGCCTGCTGATCAGATCATCATTAATTCAGTGATGCGTGCTGCATGGAATGGCAAGCCGTACAATCCTCCTGCAGATAAAAAAGCGAAGTAAAGCCGGCCTTCTTCAGCTTGCGCGCAGCGAGAATTCCATCCGAGCGCTTGGGCGTTACTATCACCACGGAGTCATCAGGTTTCAGCTCCTGCTCCCACACATACGGCAATCTGCCGAGAGAGATGTTAATCGTTTCTTTCCGCGGACAGGCCATATATTCGGATACATCGCGTACATCGAGCATTTTCAGATTCGGACACTCCTTCCGAGCCTGTCGAAGATCACTGCACTTCATGAACCGTAAACCAGTTATAGGTACATACCTGCGGTAATATAAACTGAATATAAATATAATCACAGCGGCAGATGCAATCAGCACAAAGCATTCCCCCATCATTGTCAAGTGCATCAGCTTGATGCTTGGTGGGAAGAGCATGGGACATTCCGTCCCCATTCCTACCCCTACGGGTATATAGTATGTGCTTCATGCATAAATGTCAATACATCATGACAGAGCGCATTCCTCAATTTCAAACCCTAGATCTTCAATCAATCCCCAGTCTGCGGTATGGGCCTGGCCTTCTGTCGTTAAATAATCGCCGATGAAGATCGAGTTGGCTGCATATAATCCCAGCGGCTGCAAGGAGCGCAGATTCACTTCACGTCCGCCAGCAATCCGAATCTCCTTCGTGGGGTTAACAAACCGCATCATCGCAAGAATCTTCAAACACATCATCGGCGTCAATTCCTTGCGTCCTTCAAGCGGAGTGCCCTCAATCGCATTCAGAAAATTGCAGGGAATCGAATCCGCTCCAAGCGATTTCAGAGCAAACGCAATTTCCACCCGTTCTTCCAGGCTCTCGCCCATTCCGAAGATGGCTCCGGAACAAGGGGACATTCCGGAAGAGCTTGCCTGCTTCACGGTATCTAACCGGTCATCGTATGTATGCGTGGTCGTAATCTGCTCGTAGTTATCTTTGGAAGTATTCAGATTATGGTTATATCGGTGCACGCCGGCATCGGCGAGCTTACGCGCATGGTCCTCATTCAAAAAACCCAGACAACAGCACACCTTCAGCTGCGTCGTTTGTGTAATCTCCTTCACCGCTGCGACTACATGATCAATCTCCCGATTGGTAGGACGACGACCGGAGGCAACGATGCAATAGGTTCCCGCCTTTCGGCGAACCGACTCACGCGCGCCTTCCAGAATTTTGTCTTTGGTCAGCCATGCGTATTTATCAATAGGTGCTTCCGACACGATGGATTGGGAGCAGTATCCGCAATCTTCAGGACACAGCCCGGATTTGGCGTTTACAATCATGTTGAGCTTGACCTTATTCCCGTAATACTCGCGGCGGATGCGATAGGCGGCCTGCATAACCGTCAGCAGTTCTTGATCCTCGCTGTTCAGAATTCCCATAGCCTCAATCGGCGTAATATCATGCCCTTGCACAACATGATCAGCCAGCGTCGCCCAATCATAATGGGTTTGAGTCGTCATATCTTCCTTCACCCTCTCCGTTTTATTGTCAACCATTTTTATTAATAATCAAGTTAACAATATGGGTAATAATAGCATAGATGACGAAACTGAGGCAATCCTCAATCGCAGCTTTACAAGAAAAAAAAGGACTGCTTCATCTATGCCTGCGTCAGGCAGGCTTGATGAAACAATCCTCTCCTCGTTAACCACTCATTGGCTTTACGGTGCCCGTTTGGGCAGCATTTTCACGTATTCATCGGACATTTTCATCAGCTGCAATATATAGTCATAATCGCTGCGATACTGCGTGATGTCCGTTACGGGCTCGAGCGTCTTTAAGGAAACCGCCGTGCCGTCCTCAAACCCGTCCCCTGGCACAAACAGAATGTCGTTATTAAAGAAGGAACCCGTCGGCAAATAATATCTCATCCCGATTACATTGCGGTCCACATTCAGCAGGTCATGCCCAAATGCGTTAAAGCCTTCATCGTCAAGCGATACGCCTAAAAGATTTGCGACGGTTGGCAGAATATCGACCTGACCCCCTACCTGCTCGATGACCTTTCCTTCCTTCATGCCGGGTACATGAATGACAAGCGGGATGTTAAATCGGCTGACCCGCTCATGGTAAGGAATACCTAGCGTGGACGAGATCATATCGGCGTCGGCTTCTGCCGGATTGATGCCGAAGTGATCGCCGTACACAACCAGTACGGTATCATCCCACAACCCGTTCTGCTTCAGACGGTCAACCAATGTTCCGAGTGCATAATCAGAATAATTCACCGACTTCAGGTAATTCCCCAGATGGGTCCCTTCCAGCTCAGCCGGCAGGGTGATCTTTGCAAATTCATCCTTCACATGGTATGGAGAATGGTTGGATACCGTGATGTAGTGGGCATAGGTAGGCTTGTTCTGCTGTTGATTCTCCAACAGCTTGTCCACGCCGACACGGAACAGCTCTTCATCGGAAGGTCCGAATTCATTGAAGTTATCATTCGTGAAGTACGGCTTGTCGTAATAATGTTGAAAATCAAGGGCCGGGTACATCTTGCTCCGATCCCAGAACTTCACATCATTCACGTGGAATGTCGTCGTAACATAACCGTGCTTGTTCAAGAGCCGCGGCAGACCCGGCAGCTCTTTATGTCCGAACCCGGTGGACATCGCCACCGTTCCGGTTGGATAAATCGATGTATTGACCGCAAACTCAGCATCCGACGTGTTGCCTTGTCCAATCTGTTGGAAGACATGCGGGAAATACAGGCCGTCATCCGCAAGCTGGTTCATCACCGGTGTCAGCTCCTGGCCATTCAGGGATTGACCAACCGGAAAATTCTGCAGCGATTCCATCTGAACGATGATCAGATTTTTGCCTGTGGCAGCGCCGAAGTAATCCGGCTTGTCCTTAGCTTCCTTAACGTAAGGATAGGTCGCCAGCAGCTGCTGGGACCGCAGAATGGTGTCTTGCAGACTCCCTTCGGCCAGCGCACGATTCTCCTGCGAATTCCGGATCACGGCGGAAACCTGATAATTCATGAATCCCATTTGCTCCGCTCGCACGATTTCATTCTCAATTCCCCATTCTTTGCGCATGATGAGTCCGGACAGAACACCCGCAATGACCAGTACAACCGTCATGGATATACGCCACTTCATTCCAGGCCTGCGCGAATAGGATGCGGAATAGCTGGAACGGACTCCGCCGAAATGCAATCCTCTTTGGGAGTGCGAACGAATTTTTCGAATCGCCCATATGACCAGTAGAACGAACACATCCAGGAAGAAAAGAAAGTGCTCCGGCTCTAACAAAGCCGTAATGCTGGCTCTCACCTGGTTTACTTGACCGATACCCGCAAGCGCGGTATACGTCGGTATGGACCCAAAATGAACGTTATAAACAGCGGACGCAAACATGGTGAAAGATAATACGACATTTAGGATCACATAGACCATCTTTTTCCCTCTTACCGGCAGGATCAGCTCCAGAAAGCTAATCAGGACCATCAGAGATAGCGCATCGGTAAGCACCTTACCCCATGCGACCCCATTAAACAGAAACACTCTTAGAAGGATCAACTTCAATAAGAGCGTCAAAAAAACGAGTATGCATAATTTCAACCTTTGTTCAAGGTAGCGTTCCATTTTCCATTCCCTCTTCTGTGTAAAAATAATGTTAAATTGCAGCTTCCATTATAACAGGAATGTAAACGTCAATCTAATCTGCCCATTCCTTCGCGCCCCCTGTCAATTGTCCAATGCATGATCCTTCCGTATCACGTAGGATAAAGCATCCCAATCAAAAGGCTGGAGGGTTTAAGACATGAAGATGGTTGTAACCGGCGGAGCAGGCTTTATCGGCTCCCATCTGGTGAATGGACTTGTTAATCAAGGCTATGAAGTCCATGTGATTGATAACCTGACAACCGGAGATCCAGGTCGCCTTCACAGCGAGGCGATTTTACATGTAGCCGATGTAAACAGTCAGCAGACCACGTCGTATATCTCCGCGCTGAAGCCGGACGTCGTGTTCCACTTGGCCGCACAGGCTGATGTCCAGCGGTCGATCAAGGAGCCTCGGCTTGATGCGGATGCGAATGTGATGGGCACCATCAATATACTTGAAGCTTGCCGTAAGGCAGGGGTCCGTAAGATTGTGTTTGCTTCGACGTCAGGCGTATATGGAGATCTGGAGAAATCTCAGCTGACGGAGGATGATCCGGTTAATCCGATCTCCTTCTATGCACTATCCAAGGTGGCAGGTGAGCAATATATCCGTTTATACCACCGCTTCTTCGGCCTGCAGTACACCATTCTTCGTTATGGGAATGTCTACGGTCCGGGTCAGACGGCGAAGGGAGAAGGCGGTGTTGTGGCGGTGTTTGGTGACCGCCTGCGTCAAGGGGCTCCGTTTCATATATACGGGGATGGCGAGCAAACCCGGGACTTCATTTATGTCAAGGATGTGGTTGAAGCGAACCTCGCCTCCATCCAACACGGGGATGAGTGCGTTCTTCATGTTAGCACCGGCACCGGCCATACCGTCAATTCCCTCGTCGATCTCATCAGCAGGCTGCATCCTGACCGCATTGATGTCAACTATCTGCCTGCGAAGAACGGTGATATTCTGCACAGCTGTCTGAATAATGAGAGAACCCGGGCATTCCTGAAGTGGAGCCCATTATTTAGCCTGGAGGAAGGAGTGGAAGAAACCTACCGCCACTGGCTTCGCACATCCTAGTTAGCTAATGAACGGTAGGTGACAACAGAAAACAGCCTTGTTCCTCGTTCATCTCAAGGAATAAGGCTGTTTTGTTATACGTACTGAATGTTAAAACCATGGGATTACAACCCTATCGATTGAAGCAGGCCGGCAAAATTCATCGCATAGATATGTGGATTGAAATTGTGCTCGACATGTCTCATCGCCTTGCTTCGAATTTGTTCACGCAGATCCGAATCCCTCATGAGTTCAAGCGCTTCGTTAACGGCATGGTGTACGTTCCCGAGCACGTAGAACTTGCCTGTGGAATTGTGGTACACCGAGGTAGATACCCCATCCGAATCGGTTGTCAGCACCGGGCAGCGGCAGCTCATCGCCTCCAGAACGGCATAAGGCGCTCCCTCTACCTTGGAGGTGCAGCACAGAAACCCGCCGGAATCACCGATAACCGAATAGTAGTAAGGCATCTCTGCATTGGGCACATTGGATCGAAGGGTTAACCGGTCCAACAGATCCAACTCATGAATGAGTGCGAGGAACTGTTCCCTTTCTGCCGGCTGGCTGAGCTCAATATCCTCGAACATCCACATTTGCAGATCAGGAACATGCTCCTTAAGCGCATGACCGATATGAAGAAATTCACGCCAATTCTTGTTATCCTCAATCCGCCCGAGCCATGCCATGACCGGGCTGTCTGGGGAACTCGGATAATGACTGTATGTGAACTCCTGACTATCAAAGCAATTGTTGAAATGAAATTGAGGCTTATGAGGATACAGTTGCTGGAATAGAGCGGCAATATGAGGGGTATTGGGATTCAACAGCGCGTCAGCATACTGGTTCACATACGGCGCTGCCTGTGTAAGCTGCGCATGAGCCACACTCTTTGGTCCATAGCCTTGAATCTCCAGCACGAATTTCCCTTTAAAACCGAGCATTCGAAACCGCGGAAAACTGGCGTGATCCGTCGTAACGACGATGACGTCAAAATTATTCGAATCCAAGATGTGCTTGATCTCGATGTCATTGCGGGTTACGTAGATGGGGAAGTCCGCAGCATTCTGCATGCCCGACCCCCACTTATAATACAGACAATGCGCCTCAATCCCGGCAAGTCGCAGTGCACGGCATCGCTGTCTGTTTAATGTTTCGACCCCACCGCTCGGCACATAGTAGACGAACAGCACCTTCATGTCGCACACCTCCCGTTATTCGATAACTTGAAAATCAGAATGTGAGTAGACGGCCACAAGCTGTCCTTCGTTCTTGGCATGCACGGTTACCAATGTGGAGTACGAGTAATTAATATTGGTCACGAGCAGCAGGCTGAACGCAATATTATGATTCATGATATTGGGCACAAACACCGTGGAACCGACCCCTACATGTACTAGGCCGACATGGTAAACTCCTTGGGGGTGATATCCATGCACGAGGACATCAAATACATCAGGCCCCGCATTCGTAATGGTGAGGTCCACGGACTGGATATACCGCGCGTCAATGTTACCGTATTCCACTGCATCTAAACGAAAGATGGACATTTCATTCCCTCCTGGCTATGGCAGCTTCATTAATATCAGGATATGTAACTACCGCTGTGCCGGTAAGGGCATATCCATAGTGACGAACATCCAAATGCGTGGGACTTGATCCCCGGTCCAAGCCGTTTCTTTCCGATTCGCATTTAATATGATGAAGAATAATTTCGATTGGAAAGGTTGGTGACCATCGTGATGACTCTGCAGGATCTGAAGGGACCCTATTCTGCCATTTTCAGCTTGGGGATAAACTGTTTGCCCGCCATGGAACTGAGGGCACATGGACTGCGTAATATGGCTGGACCTCTCGATTGGATGGGTACCCCAGTACTTCCTAATGTTACAAGATTGCTTCGCAACCGATTTCAAGGAATGCTATCCTATCCTAACCTAACGACAATTGACAAGGCTAATGATGAGCTCTATAACGTGTGGGATCGGGAATATGATCTATATATGAACCATGATTTTTATATACACAGCAACTTCCCGCCTCACCTTGCAGCCTATCCGGAAGTCAAAGCTAAATATGATCGAAGAATTTTAAGGTTCTTGCACAAAGTAGAAAGCGGAGGACGTATTCTCTTTATCCGAACCGATTCCAATTATGAAGATATCAAAGAGCTTGCTGTAACACTGGAGCAGCTAGTCACAGGTCCATTCCATCTCCTCGTTGTTAACCATTTGCCGGTTCCGGAGCTTGAATTGCAGGACTGGAAGCTAAAGCATGTATGCGTAGTCAACATGCCGAATCAGGACGTTTGGTATAGCAACCGCCATCGTTGGTCTTTTATCTTTGATGGAATGTGGCTGATCTAACCTGACATATTTCACTTCATGAAAAAACAATGATCAAAACAAAATGGCCGGGCAAGAATCTCATCTTGACCGGCCATTCATCCTTAAATATTCGTGACAGATTCGTCTGGCAGCTTATATTCTTTAGGAAGCGATTGAAATATCCGGTTCCATATTACATAGTCGACAACAAGCTCCGGAGTTGACACCTGATTCACAAATAGTCGGTTATATAAATCACTCATAACCGCAAATCCTTGCTGCTGATTCATATCTCCACTCCCCTTTAAGAAGAAGATTTTTGCGAAATGGCGCTGTTATATATGGCTAGAAGTCGTTCAATCATCAGGTCCATGGACCAGTGATTGATGGCAAACGCCTTTGCGTTCTGACCAAGGAACTTACGGTACTCATCATTTCCCAAAAGCGCGTTTAATTGCTGAGCTGTGCTCAGGGCATCTTCCACTGGCACAAGCAGCCCGGTATAGCCATGCGTGACCATTTCAGGCAAACCTCCTGCTGTCGACACAACAGAAGGCAATCCTGCCATTTGCGCTTCCATTACGGAGAACGGCTGATTATCCTGAATACAGGTGTGTACAAAGATGTCAGCCTGGGCGAGCAGCCCCGGAACGTTGCTTCGCTCGCCCAAAAAAAACACATCTTGTTGCAATGAGGCATGTATGCACTGCTCCTCCAGTTGTCTCCGCATACTCCCATCCCCTACAATCCAGCACACCCAATCACTGCGCATCTGCTTTAATATGGCTAATGCGGACAGAAGCACGTGGATTCCCTTAACATACACCAGCCTGGCAGGACAAATGATCACTTTTTTTCCATACGGCCGAAACACCGAACTTCCTTGGTTAAACTTTGCTTGGAATCCGGCAGCATCCAGCCCATATTGGAAAACGGCTACTCGATAACTAGGCACGCCAAATTCCCCGACCAGAATATTTTTGGACCACTGGTTCGCAGCAATCGTTATATCTGAAGACATGGCAGCATGATATTCAAGTGCAGGAAAGTATCGCCATGCCGGACTTCGTTCGTCTACGCCTTCGGCGGGATTCTTGCGAAAGTGGTCCATCATTTCTCGAGCTACGGAGCCATGGACATGGGAAATAAGCGGGGTACGCTTTGGTTTTACTCTGCTTAAGGAACGAGTGGAGAATATATCCTGGGTATGGATAATATCATACTGATTCAGCCCGAAATAAGATGCTGCAAGCTCCAAGCAGTACCGGTCCATCTCATAAGAGCGTAAGGCAAAATGTTGATTTAGTCCCGGTGCGGTTTGCTTAGTGAGTTTGGTTTCTAGCATGGGCAGCAAAACGTCCTTTGAAAGTTCCTTTCCTCGATTAACAATATGGATTTTCTTGTAATCGGGACTGTTTCCAAGCATATCCACTTCATGTCCAAGCCGCTCCAAATGATTTTTAAGCTGCTCCATGAAGTGCCAAACCCCGCCGACGTGAGGGATTAACCAATGGGTTGCTAGCAGTATTTTCATGGTATCCCCCATTAACCGCCGTGCTGAAGTGCGTAATGCTCAAGCACATGGCGGTAATTATTTTTGACCATTTCATATTCCCGAACAATGGTTGCTTGGTGGCGGATCGTTCCCATTTGAGAATGCTCCCGGTACATGGTCAGTATATCCGGCAAAAATCCAAATTGGGCTCCGTTCAAGAGCAGACGAATCCAGAGATCGTAATCATGGGTATAAGTAAGCTGTTGATTAAACAGACCTACCCGGTGCAGCCAGTCTTTCTTCGCAATCACCGTACAACCATTAATTGGGCTGAAATGGATAAACTGACGACATAAATCTGCTGTACTTGCCATAGGAATCCCGCCATAAGGTTTCGTGATTCGGTTGTGCTCATCGATAACACAAAAACCGGTATACGTGACATCGAGTCCCCTGCTCAGCATAAACGACATCTGCCGTTCAATCTTTTGAGGGACAAAACGATCGTCCGAACTGAGCCAGGCAATATATTCACCGGAAGCATGCAGAATGCCATGATTCAAGGCGCTGGCCGTTCCGCCATTACTCTTGCCCATATAGTAGACTCTGTTCATGTAAGGTGTAATCAGATTGGAATATTGGGTTGACCCATCATCTACCACAATGATTTCTACGGCAGGGTACGTTTGGTGTACCGCACTTTCCAATGCTTGCTGTATATACTGGCAGTTATAGAAAGGTATGACTATCGTAACCGTCGGCATCATCCCCTGTCTCCTCCTTCTGCCTATCTTGATATATGATCTCAATACATATCATGGGTTAGTACACCATATGCAGTGCTTACGCATTCCGAAAGGGACCCCTGTCCCCTGACATATGACCAAATAACAGGCAGAAGGCATATAAAAGGACAACCATAGGAACAGCTTTTGTAACATCGTGCGCCCTGCTCCCTGTAGGCACGTGCATGGTTCAGGCATGCTGGCATTTCTGTCAACCCTAACAAAAACAAGCTGTCCTCCCGCTTGTCAGCTGGGAGAACAGCTTATGCATCATGCGACATTTAATTAGAAAAACAAGCGGAGCCCCACCAAAGTCAGGATCCCGACGATGACGGTGGCAAACAGGCTTTTCGTGAGAAAAGCGGTTAGGAATGCAGGCACGGCCGCAATCAATTCGAGTGAATGCCCCCCTGGATCTATACGTCCATCCGATAGGAGCAGCTCCTGGGCTAGCAGTGCTCCCATGACAGCAATCGGTACATGATTGAGCCACCGGATCATCATTTCCGGGATGCGGAGCTTGCTCAGGATCATAAGCGGCAGGACCCTGGGAATGAGGGTTACGACAGCACAACCGATAATCAGTATGGCGATAGGCCATCTTATTTCCATCGTTCGATCACCATCCCTGCTGTGGCCGCAGCCATAATCGCGACAATCACCGCCGCGCTTCCCGGCATAATCGTACTGACAGCTAACACAGAAACGGCGGCAATCATAACCACCATGAAGTCGAGTTTATACTTCTTCCGGCTGATCCATTGCAGAGCCAGCAATCCGATAAACATCCCCGGCAAAGCAAAATCAAGGCCAAACTTCTCCGGCTCCGGAATCCACTCCCCGACTAATCCGCCCGCTATGTTGGCTGCACACCAGAACAGATATGCCGTGATATTCAGACCGACCATCCATTTATAGCCGAGTCTCTTTTGCTCGGTGGCCTTAGCTGCCGCAACGCCAAACGTCTCGTCGGTTAACAGGGAGCCGATGAAGAAGCTTTTTCCCGAGGACAGCCCTTTAAAGTACGGGGCAATCGCGGCGCTTAACAGCAGATGCCTGGCATTCACGAAAAATATCGTAACAATAATCGATAAGACCGGGCTTGCAGCGGCTACCATCCCTGCGGCTATAAATTGCCCGGAGCCCGCATAGAGCAGCAGCGAAATGAGTGCGATTTCGAGCAGGCTGAAACCTGCGGTACGCTCGACGACGCCTGCCGCAAAACCGATGCTCAGGTAACCCAGCAGGGTTGGAATACAATCTTTGAAGCCTTGAAGATAGGAGTTTCCCTTGGGCCCCTCAAGACTAGTGGGAAGCCTTTCTGACTTGGTGCTCATCTGTATTTGATTCCTCTCTCACTCTACAATTCTATTTTTAATTACTATGAATTCTTCCTGCACGATTGTCAACGCTGTTACACCATTTTCCCATCAAAAAAAGCGTCCCGGGAATGCTGCTCATTCGCCAAGAACGCTTCTTCATTCGGTTTATTTGGCTGCTTAAGGCTTCAAGATGACTTTGATACAGCCATCCTTCCGCTCATTGAAGATGTCGTAGCCATGGGCAGCCTTCTCCATCGGGAGCCGGTGTGTGATGATATCCGAAGGGTCTACAGTCCCTTCTTTCAACATTTGATAAAGATGCGGGATGTAATGAATGACGGGTGCCAGCCCCATTTTTAACGTGATATTGCGTTCGAACAGCTCCCCTAGCGGGAACGCATTATAAACAAGCCCATATACGCCGGTTAACTGGATGGTCCCGTATTTGCGAACCATATTCACAGCCATGCGGAAAGCACCCAAGGAGCCCCCCTGAAGCTTTAGCATGCTTCCCAGCATCTCAATGCCGGTCCGTTTGGCATCCAGGCCCACACAATCGATGACAACATCGGCACCGCCCTTGGTAATCTCTCGAATATAATCCTCGATCTCGGGTATCTTCTCGAAATTGTAGGTTTCCACGTGATTGGTCCGTTTCGCATGCGCCAGCCTGTAATCCACATGATCAATCGCAATCACCCGCTTCGCGCCTTTCATCCAGGCAAACTTCTGCGTTAACAATCCTATCGGACCGCACCCCAGGACCACCACGACACCGCCGGGCTTAACCCCTCCGTTCTCCACGCTCCATATGGCTGTGGGCAGCGCATCGGACAGCATGAGCAGCTTCTCATCTTCCATCTCGGCATCCTCAGGAATGACAAAGGGCATGTAATTACCGTAAGGTACCCGCAGCAGCTCCGCCTGCGCGCCTTGAAAGCCACCGTACGCGTCGCTGTATCCAAAAAAACCACCGGTATTCTTGCCTTCATTCGCATAATCGCATTGGCTCTCCATTTGATTCTGGCAGAAGACGCACGTTCCGCAAGAAACGATGAAAGGAATAATCACACGGTCGCCCGCTTTGACCCTGCTTACTTCCGGACCTGCATCCACAACGATTCCCATCGGCTCATGGCCGATAATGTAATCATCGTTAAGCGGCTTTAGCTCGCCGTTATATAAATGCAGATCAGATCCGCAGATGGCCGTGGTGGTGACTCGAATCAGGACATCGTCGCTTGCCGAAGAACGGCGTCTTTCATTTCCTTCACTTGGATCCGATGTCTGCCTTGATAAGTGACTGCTTTCACGTACGAAACCCCTTTTCATATCAATATCCATTTTTGTAAGGATTTGTATTTTTAGGATCAGTGTACGCCATTTCAATCAGAACTACTCCGGCAGGGCAAAAAAATAAAGCGACATTCACCCCAGCGCTTCGGGTTGAATGTCGACAGGCTGCTTTCTCGGTTTCCCGACCTTCAAGAATAATACCAGCCCTAACAGCACAAGCGCTCCCCCTGCCGCCTGCAGGGAATTCATCGACTCATTCAACAGGAGAAAGGCCAGTAAACTCGCTCCAACCGGCTCTCCGAGAACGCTCATCGATACGGTGGAGGCTGTGGCATACTTCATCAGCCAGTTAAATAACAGATGGCCGAATACCGTTGGCACGACAGCCAATAAGGCAAATATCCCCCACTCACGTCCGGAATACCCCGTCATGGGAATGTTCATTCCCACGTTGTACACCGCCAATACGGATGCTGCCACCGCAAAGACAAGCCAGCTGTACAGGAATGACGGCAAACGCCGTAGCAGCAATTGACCCAGCAGCATATGGACGGCGACCGCAGCCGTTCCCATCAAAGACATGATATCACCGGTCAAATGCCCTTTGCTCCCACTGAGCCCACTGCTTCCAATGAGAAGGAATACGCCGAGAAAGGCGATGGCCATGCCTCCGATTGCTGCCAGCGATGTTTTCTCCTTAAACCAAAAGTAAGCACCCATCATCACGAATACCGGCTGAAGGGCAAGGATAATCGTGGAGCTGGCTACGCTTGTCCATTTCAAGGAGCCCATCCATAACAAAAAGTGCAGGGCCAGCATCGCTCCGGATAGAAGGAGCAGCAGCAGTTCAGAACGCTTCAGCGATTTGATAGCCGGCACATATTTACCCGCGAAGGGCAGCATGATCAGGAACGTGATCACCAGTCTATACATCGCCTGGATGGAAACGGGGCTGCTGGACCATTTTACAAAAATCGAGGAAAAAGAAATAGCGATGATGCCGATAAATAGAGGAATAAATACGGGAATCGGTGCTCGGTTCGAATTCATGATGGTTAAATGATTCACCTTTCGTGTTATATTAGAGAATGATTTCAAAATTAAAACATTCGGAAAAGGATAATTGGCATGAAAAAGAAAGACCTTCGAAACCAAATGACCCCTCCCAAATTTCTGGCGATCGGCTTTGCGTCGATTACACTGATCGGGACATTCCTGCTTAAACTTCCCATCGCTACTGCGGACGGGACTTCTACCCCGATTGTAGATGCTCTCTTCACAGCGGTTTCCGCCATCAGTGTAACGGGTTTAACCGTTGTGGACACAGGGACTCATTGGTCCATATTTGGACAAATTGTCATGCTCATGCTCGTTCAGCTTGGCGGGTTGGGCTTTATGACCTCAGCCACCTGGATTGCATTGATGTTCAATCGCAGAATCTCGCTTCGGGAGCGCATGATCCTTCAAGAAGCGATGGGTCAATACCAAATTCAAGGCATCGTGGATCTCATCCGGAGAGTGCTGGTCTACACGCTGATCATCGAAGGCGCAGGGGCCTTGCTGCTGACGTTCAGGTTCTCTGCGATTATGCCGCTTTCGGATGCAGCTTACTTCGGCATATTCCAAAGCATCTCCATATTCAACAATGCAGGCTTTGACCTCTTTGGTCAAATTCACGGACCTTTCTCAGGGTTTGCAACCTATGTAGCGGATCCTGTTGTCAATATCATTCTCATGTTTTTGATCTTCCTTGGGGGAATTGGCTTCATCGTCATCTTTGATCTTATCGAATATCCGAAGTGCAGGAAACTGTCGCTTCACTCCAAGGTTGTATTAACCGTGACTTCACTGTTAATCGTAATCGGGGCTGTCATGATCTTTATTCTGGAGCACAGCAATCCCAAAACACTAGGCCCGCTCTCATACCCGGTAAAAATCATGGCGTCCTTATTCCAATCGATCACTCCGCGTTCCGGTGGCGTCAGCACCTTGGACATCGCGAGTCTGGAGCAATCCTCCCAGTTTTTCATGATTCTCCTCATGTTCATCGGGGCAGCGCCCGGATCGACTGGAGGGGGCATTAAGGTGACCACCTTCGCCGTGCTCATTGGTGCCGTCGTCACGATGATCCAGGGTAAACGCGATGTGGTTCTCTATCGCAATCGAATTTCCCAAGCCCTGGTTTATCGTTCCATTACGCTGACGATACTATCGTTGCTGCTATTGGTGGGAGCTTCCATGTTTCTGTCCGTTACGGAATCGGGTGAATTCTTAAGAATTCTGTTCGAAGCCGTATCCGCGTTTGGTACAGCCGGGCTATCGATGGGACTTACAACCGAGCTGTCCGGGGTTGGCAAGGTCACCATTGCCCTGCTCATGTTCCTTGGCCGGTTGGGTCCGCTAACCCTTGCGTACGCGCTTAGCCGCAAGAATAATAAAGAACTATACCGCCATCCGGAAGGTCGAATTACGATTGGTTAACTTGTTATTCTCCCATGTCGGCACATATAAGAAAAACATCTATCGACGCACTTTCACAGAGGACAGACCCCGTTTAGAGGATGTTTTTCCAGCGATTATCGAATTTGTTCACCTTCGCTGAAAACTTATACATGCTTCAATCTTAAACAAACCGTACGCTTCCCTTCCACGGGAGGTGCACGGTTTGTTTTCATTGGAATACATTTTGGATTGGTCTCTTATTCCCCGAACTCACTCGCATCGATGGCTGCATCCAGCAAATCATCAAACAACTCGTTGTCGGCCTCAATCCGCTCGTCAATCTGAAGAAACTGCTCCTCGATTCCCGGCTCGCCGGCGAAGTTCAGGCTGTAGTCCCAATCCCGGCCATTCTTGCTCAGGAAGGTGATCTCGTAGGCTGATGCATGTCCATCTATAGAAAATACGGTATATCCTACGAACTGATCGCTATCATCCCGCTTCATATCCGCACGCTCGATTCGGACTTCTGACACGTTTCCACGCTCCTTCATTACGTTGTAAAGCACTCACAAGACTCAGTATATCACTTTTCTTGGCAGCTGATTATTGTTTTTCTTATACGGCAAGATCTAGTATAATATGGGTTGGTAAATTAAATTGCATTGGAGGGTACCAAATGTCCGATTTCCATACATACTTGGACAAATATGCCGAGTTGGCTGTAAAGGTTGGAGTTAACATACAGGAAGGACAAACCTTAGTGGTTCATGCTCCTGTCGATTCTGCCGAGTTCACTCGCTTGATTGCCAAAAAGGCATATGAAGCGGGTGCCCGCCTGGTTAAGATCCTGTGGACCGACGAAACGATAACAAGACTACAATTCGAAAAAGCTGCGGATGACGTCTTTACCGAAGCGCCGAAATGGTATGCCGGCGAAATGACGGAATTGGTGGAGAACGGCGCAGCCATTCTGCACGTGCTTGCCGAAAATCCCGATTTGCTCAGCGGCATTGATTCCGAGCGTATCGGAAACTTCTACAAAGCGCGCGGTGAAGCATTGAAGACATATCGCGCCTATCAACAATCCGACAAGTTTAGCTGGTGTCTGATCGCTGTGCCTTCAGCAGCTTGGGCTGCCAAGGTATTCCCGGATGTGCCGGAATCCGAACAAGTCGGCAAATTGTGGGATGCTATCTTCCACACCGTACGTGTGGATCAGGATAACCCGGTTGAAGCGTGGAACAAGCACCTCGAAGTGCTTGAAGCAAAATCCTCCGTGCTGAACGCAAAAAAATACAAGAAACTCCACTATATCGCACCGGGAACCGATCTTACCATCGAGCTGCCGGAAGGGCATATTTGGGCGCAAGGCGACAGCATCAACGAGCGCGGGCATGCCTTTGTGGCGAACATGCCGACAGAAGAAGTATTTACCGCTCCTCTCAAAACAGGAGTCAACGGAACCGTACACAGTACGAAGCCTTTGAGTTATGCCGGAAACATCGTGAACAACTTCTCCCTTACTTTTGAAGAAGGTAAAGTGGTCAGCTTCACGGCAGAGCAAGGCTATGAAACACTTGAGCGTCTTCTGAACATGGACGAAGGTGCCCGTTACCTTGGAGAGGTGGCGCTGGTGCCGCACCAATCCCCGATCTCGGAGTCAAACATCCTGTATTACAATACGTTGTTTGACGAGAATGCTTCCAACCACCTTGCACTTGGCAGCGCTTATGCTTTCTGCTTGGAAGGCGGAAAAGAAATGAATCAGGAGCAGTTGATTCAGAACGGCCTCAATACGAGTGTAACCCATGTCGATTTCATGATCGGCTCCGGCGAAATGGATATTTACGGAGTAACGGCAGATGGCCAGGAAGAACCGGTATTCCTGAAAGGAAACTGGGCATTTTAAGAAACGATACAGCATCAGCAGCTATTTCTTATGAAGTAGCTGCTTTCTTGAACTTTTCCGGCCTTTAATTGACCTGAGGTTGATTTACAATCCGAAAAATTGTGCGATAATCAAGAAAGCGAACGAAGATACTTAAAATGCATGTTCAAAAAGTCGGCTGTTGCACCGAAGCTTATGCTTCGCTTCCTGATCATCTACCTCGTGATCAAAAAACAACTTTTTGAACAACCTCTTAAAGGTAGCATAAAAGAAATGGAGGGTCTGTCATGTCCAGCTTTGAGCAAAAATTGGAACGCTACGCGGAGCTTGCCGTCAAGGTGGGTGCCAATGTACAGCCAGGACAAACGCTGGTAGTTAACGCGATGATCGATGCTGCACCGTTGGTACGTCTTATCGTGAAGAAAGCTTATGAAACGGGCGCCAAGCAAGTTAAGGTGAACTACAGTGATGAGGTTGTGAACCGGATTCGGTACGATCTGGCACCAGATGAGGCTTTTCTGGAGCCGCCGACATATTATGCGGAGGAAGTAACCGAGCTTGCCGAGCAAGGGGCTGCTTTCTTGACGATTCTTTCCTCGAACCCTGACCTGCTTAAAGGCGTTGATCCGGAGCGTATATCCAATTATCAACGTACATATGGCGCAGCCATGGCGAAATACCGGCAATATCAGCAAGCCGATAAAATGAGCTGGACCGGCATTGCCTACCCTTCCCCTGATTGGGCTGCCAAGGTGTTCCCTGACGTTCCGGCCGAGCAGCAGGTGAACGACATTTGGGACGCAATTTTTCACGCGGTTCGCGCGGATCTCGAAGATCCCATTGGTGCATGGGAAGAGCATATTACGACCCTTCAGCACAAATCGGATGAGCTCAATGCCAAGAAATATCATAAGCTCCGCTTCACATCACCGGGAACGGATCTTACGATCGAGCTTCCAGAGGGGCATATTTGGGCCCAGGCGGGCAGCCACAACGAGAAAGGCGAGCGTTTCGTTGCCAACATTCCGACGGAAGAAGTATTCACCGCTCCTCTCAAAACCGGCGTGAACGGCACTGTACGCAGCACGAAGCCTTTAAGCTACGGCGGTAACATCATCGACAATTTCTCGATCACGTTCGAGAATGGCCGCATCGTCGATTTCTCCGCGGAACAAGGCGAAGATACCTTAACCCGCCTGATCTCCATGGATGAAGGCTCGCATTATCTGGGCGAGGTTGCTCTTGTGCCATATCGCTCCCCGATATCGGAAAGCGGCATCTTGTATTACAACACGCTGTTTGACGAAAATGCCTCCTGTCACCTGGCTATCGGCAGCGCGTATGCTTTTAACCTTGAAGGCGGCAAGACCATGACGTCCGAACAGCTTCAAGCAAGCGGTCTGAACACCAGCATTACCCACGTCGATTTCATGATGGGCTCCAAGGAGCTTAATATTACCGGAATCACGCATGATGGCACGGAGGAACCCGTATTCATCAACGGGAATTGGGCGTAAACCGCTGCCATTCCGTTATATGCGTGACAAACACATCGCAATGTGATCGAAACTATACAACAGAGCAGCCTGTAATCAGAGGCTGCTCTGTTTTTTTTTTTCGATTAATACCGATAGATTGCCGAGCATAGGATGAAGAGATGGACGCATGTCTAAGAATTGCCTTTTTAACTCATAAGCTAAAGCGCTTCAAACACATAACTTCATACAGTTAAACCCTTTTCCCGCAAACCGTCTTCAGAGCCGGCTGTTATTAGAATTAATAGGGCTTTTTCACCCGATATGTTGTAAAATGATGAGAGAAATAGGATGGTTACACCAGAGAGGGGATTATCGCGTGTCCAACCGATTACAGCTCCTCCTTGCAGCAGATTTCGCTGATCTGAGCGAACCTATTCAGGAAGAAATCTATTATGAATTTTATGATCTCGTTTATGGGCAGATACTGTATGTCGTACGGGATCATGCTGCTGTTGAGGATATCATTCAGGAGTCCTTTATAAAAGTGATTACAAGTAAGCCGAATTTTGAAACCGAAAGCAAGATGCGGGGATGGCTCCGTGTCGTTGCCAAAAACTCAACCATGAATTATTTAAGAAAAAATAAAAAATACCGTAACCAAGTGGATGTCGAGAGTGTTTTTATTAATGAAGAGGACGTGGTAGTTTCTTCCACGAACGTAGAACATCAGGTGGAGTCGAATATGCTGGAGGAATCCATCGAGCATTACCTCGACCAATTGAAGCCTGAATACAAGCTATTGATTGAGTACCGTTGGAAGCATAGTTTGACGTACAGGGAAATCGCAGAGCTGCTGAATACTCGCGAAGAGATCGTGAAGCAGCGCTTATTCCGAGCCAGAGAATCCGTAAAAAAAATGCTGTATAGAGAGTGGGGTGAATTGGATGAGCAACGAAAAATACGATGATTGGTTTGATGAGGCCTTTGACGAAGCCTTTGATCGTGCAGCCTCACGTTCCTCACTCCCTACTGACAACGAATCCAAACGTCAATCCTGGCAGCAGGTCAAGCTGCAAGTCGAGAAGATAAACACTCGGAAACAGCGCAAACGCAGATTTCAGTTAGCCGGTGTCATCGCAGCTTCCATGCTCTTTGGTGCGTTGATATTCTCTCCATCCTCTGTAACTCAAGCGGTAACACCGGTTTATCAGGAAATCAAGGATTGGGGAAATGGTGTGGTGACTCAAATTTTCGGCATGCGAGAGCCTGTCGATAAGAGCAAGGCATTAACTGCTCCCCCACCGGAACAAACAGTAGAGCCGGAAGAAGAGTATGTACCGCCGGCTGAATTAGTGGACACCGAATATATTCCTTTCACAGATACCGATGAATCTTTGACAGAGTCGCAAAAACGTGCCGTATTTAAAATACCAAAAGTCAATTATCTTCCGGAGGACTACAAATTCCATGAGGCTACCGCATTAACAACCGATGAAACTGCCGTTTTTGACGAGCTCCATCTTCATTATAAAAATTCGGACGAAAAGTTTTTCCATATTGATCTTATCGGAATGCAACTTGGCAAAATGATCAATCTCAATGGAGATATCAATAAGACTGTTGTTCTTGATTCCGGAGCGAAAGCCTATCTAACCGAGAATAATCTTCGCTTCTTATATGATAATGATCAAGTGGTTGTATCCATCAGCGGATTCTTCACAGAAGAAGAATTCATAAAAATTGCAAACAGCATACAATGATTTTGAGATGATCTTAAAAAGAACAGACCGGATTTTCATTCATGCACCGTAAAAGGTCGAAGACAGGCTCAAGTTGAGTGCTGGGTCTTCGACCTTTTTGCTCCATGGTTGCCCACATCAACAGTTAGCGGGCCAGCGATGGGTGGGACAGGTCCGACATGGAGCGTCTTTCAGCGCAAAAAAAGGAAGTGCCCCGCAAGATCTACGATCTTTCGGGACACCCCCTTCATAAATCCATATTCGTATTATAATTCCACCAATACCGAGCTCGTGTAATAAGTCCCTTCTTCATATGTACCGCTCTCATTGACCCAGTGAACTGTCTTGGCCCGATAATAATAACCTGCCTGTACGTTGAACGTTTTACTTCCGCTCAGAGAGGTCTTATTCGTTCCGTTATCGTATGCAGCTCCCGCATCAACCCAAGCGGAGCCCGTCCAGCGTTGAATAACATAATTGATTCCCAGAGAATCTACAGCTTGGGAAGCACTGGTAGTACCGTTTATCCCTACTTGAGTGCTGCTTACTTTCCCTATCGAAGAAAAATAATTCATCAAATATTTATTGGCTAAAATGTTGAGAGAAGAATTCAGATTCATTTCAACCGGAGGCGGTGTCGTTAAGGCGCCGGGTGCAATGTCTGGTGCGGAATCCGCGTAAGCCCCTCCTGCCAGAGACAAACTTAATAGAACACTGACTGCAAGTGCTGAAGCTATACGTTTAGGACTGCGTACTTTCGACATAACATCACCTTTCTTTCAATATAATAGGAACATCCATATTTTAACACGCAGTAACAGAACAAAAGTATCTAATTCTTCATGGTTTGATATATTTTTTGAAACTTTTCTGCAAGCAAAAAGAAGTAGCGGCATAATATGTCGCTACTTCTTCTAATATCCAGTTTACGCGCCTGCTTCTTCCTGAATCAGCTGCTGCTGCTGCCTGATCAGACGAATCCGCGAGATCCGTTTATTCTCGGTTTCCTCAATCACAAAGCGATAATCCTCATACATGACAGATTGACCTTTGTGCGGGAGCAGCACCTCAAGACGTGAGGACAGCCATCCACCGATAGTATCATAATCCTCTGTATCCACATTCAGACCAAATTGGTCATTAATTTCATCGATCAGCATCAATCCATCAATGGAGTATTCATCCTCCCCCACCTTTTCAATGCCCGGACGCTCTTCGTCAAACTCATCTTGAATTTCACCGACGATTTCTTCCATAATGTCCTCCAGGGTTACGAGTCCTGAAGTCCCGCCGTATTCATCAATAAGAATGGCAATTTGCGTCTTGCTCCGCTGCATTCTTCGCAGCAAATCACTGATCTTGATCGACTCAGGAACAGCAATGATCGGGCGAATCAAGGAAAGCTGGTCACGAACGAATCCGCGCATCAGATCTTTAATGTGAATAAAGCCAATGATATGATCCTTGTCTTCGTCACAGATCGGATAACGGGTTCGCATCCCCTCGCTTGCGATCTTCAGATTTTCTTCCAATGAAAGATTGTTGTATAAACAGATCATTTCTGTTCGGGGGATCATGATCTCCCTTGCCGTCGTATCGGCAAATTCAAAAATGTTGTCTACCAATACCATATCCGTGCTATCCATCAGGCCGCTCTCACTGCTCTCTTTCATCATATCCCGCAGTTCTTCCTCGGTATGAACATTCCGTTCAACCACCGGTTGCATCCGGAATAGGCGGAGAACGTTATTGGAGAGCCCATTCGCAAACCAGATAAACGGGAACATGATGGTGTAAAATACCCGCAGTGGGCCTGCTGACAGCAGCGTAATTTGTTCCGCTTTACGAACAGCCACCGTCTTGGGCGCCAATGCACCAAATATAATGTGCATGAGTGCAATCAGGATGAAGGCTAATACCAAAGACACGGCATGAACGGCTGTATTACTCCAGCCTATGCCATGAAACCAAGGCGTAATCATAGCAGATATCGTACTTTCGCCGATCCATCCGAGTCCAATGGACACGATGGTAATACCAAACTGGCATGCGGATATATATCCGTCCAGATTTTGCAGTATGTTCTGCGCAAATTTTGCACGTCTATGTCCTTCTTCGACCAGAGCGTCAATACGGCTGCTTTTGACTTTAACGAAAGCTAATTCAGCCGATACAAAAAATCCATTTAACAGGACGAGAATCAATACCAAGGTTAAACTTATCAAACTCGGTAAGGGGTCACTCAATCGATCTCCTACCCGCCATACAGCATGCTATGACGAATAGGAACACCTCCTTCGGTTATTAAAAATGTGTGGTGCCATCAAGCATAACAACGTGTTCGGACTACGCATCAACTTCCCAATGGTCTCATCTCCTTATCTTATTCCGACTTAGGCAAGCTATATAAGTAATTATATAGTACTACGATACACAGTCAAACGTTGTCTTATGACATTAATCAGCGTTGTTATAAGCTTTAATTTGATTCTCAGCCGTTAGCACTCGTTTTTCGATGAATTGATATATTCTATGAATAAACATTCAAAATGTTAATAGAATACTATGTATTCAGACATCCGGGCGGAAAAAATTCGCATGACATCGAATATTTGCCATTTGAAACATAATGAAATAACCCCCGTTTACGCTTAAGTAAACGAAGGTTATTATGCTGATGCTGCTAGAAGTTATCTTCCCGTCGGAGGCGGGTTGCCGATAACGCCTGGATATTGATATTGAAGCGGCTCGTCGAACACGACATAATCCAGATTTACCATCAGCAGGATGATACGGCGTCCTGTCGACCGTTCGCTAATTATGATATGATCGCGCCCAGCAGCTTCCACCACGCCTGTGAACACCTTGGCATTCCATTGTGAATTGTTTTCATATGTCATGTAGAAGGTTCCCTGTTTACCCAGATTCAGTCGAAGAATATTCTCAACGTAAGATTGCTCGAATTGCGGGGCCGGAACAACGGTGCCTCCTGGAGTCATTGGGCTTCCGCTAGGTACCTGCGGTGGAACGTTCGCCATATAACCAGCCGTCCCGCGGCTCGGCACTCCCGGATAGCGGACTCCATTCATGAAGTTCACAGGTGGCACACCTTGATTGTACATAAGTAATTTCCTCCTTTAATTTATAACTCCCGCCTAAGCGGTTGTATAACATGAATCAAAAAACAGTCGGGCAATCGGCATATGTCGGGGTGAAGAAGCAGTGTGATTTAAAACGACCTGTGTTCTGCTGATTGTACCAGGTAGCCGGGCAATCCCCTGCCGGGCGGAAAAACCAAAGCGCATTGCTCGCTGGCCATATACGTTCCCCATTGATCACTCTTCGGGCAAGCTGACGATCCCGCTCCCTGGCCCGTTGATAAAAATAGCCCTTTTGTGTTGCTTCAAACCCTCCTGGGCTCTGGAACACCATATCATTCATATTGCGGACGTTTTGAAAATCCAGGCAGTTGCCCAGTATCCGATTCACGCCGACATTCCCGACCATGAGCATGCCCTGCTCGCCTTCACCTTCTGCCTCTGCGCGGATCAATCTTGCCAGAAGATCCACATCATTCGAATTCGTTTTGATGACTGCCACAGAGTTCCCCTCGCTTCCTTAAGATCACTTTGTATTTGTATGTGCATTCGCCCATAAATGTGACTAAGTGAAGAGAAAAAAAGTTCCTTACCGCAACTCACCACGGTAAGGAACTTTAGCTCCCTGCATCTATTCATCACTTCACAGCATGATCGGAATAAACATATCTGAACGTATACTCTCCTGAGCCCGCTTGAATCACAACGCCCGCTTCCCCATCACATGCAGATTGGATCCCGTTCGCTTGGTCTAGAGGTATCGCCTCTCCTTCTGTAACGCTGGATGCATCAAAAGCGCCTGGCAGACGGATTTCCGCCGTTGCATTTGGCGGGATGGTTACCTCCAGTTGAAACCCTCCACTTTCCATTCTCCAGCTTGACCGGACGGTTCCGTACAGCGTATCGATCTTGCCTTCAGCCCATGTCAATCCTTCGCCGGGCACGGGCGCAATCACGATATGCTTATAACCCGGAGCCTCCTCCACGGTTTGTATGCCGGCAACCGTACGATACAACCACTCCCCGATGGCTCCGTATGCATAATGATTAAATGAATTCATATCGCGGCTCCAGAAGCTGCCGTCCTCCTTTATTCCGTCCCAATGCTCCCATATCGTGGTAGCGCCTTTCGTAATCGGATACAGCCAAGAAGGATAGTCCCGCTGCAGCAGCAGCTTATACGCCGCGTCATGCATCCCATGCTGACTTAATACATGGTTAATATAAGGTGTGCCCACAAAGCCTGTCGTAAGATGATGCCTGCTCTCCTCCAGCAGCGAACAGAGACGTTTCGCTGCCCGTTTTTCGGCCTCTTCATCCAGCAACCCAAACATGAGCGCAAGCACATGCGCAGTCTGAGTCGAAGCCGCGAGCCTTCCGGACCGGGTCACGAATTCGTTACGAAATGCAGCGACAACCCTTTCCTTAAGCGTGGCATACGCTGCCGCATCTTTTTCTTGTCCCAATACCACGGCCGTCTTCCTAAGCAGTTCTACCGAATAAGCATAAAACGCCGATGCGATAAAATCCCGCTCTGTAGCACCCACATAGTCACCGGATTTCGCATCAAGCCCCAGCCAATCACCGAAATGGAAGCCGGTATTCCACAAATATTCATTCTCCCCTTGTGCTTGGATGTAGGAAACCCAGCTCTTCATGCTCTTATATTGACGCTCTAATATCCGTCGGTCGCCATAACAGACATATAGGGTCCACGGGCATATGACCGCTGCATCTCCCCATGCGGCCGAAGCATATTGACCATCTCCGAGTACATGAGGGACAACGAACGGAACGGCTCCGTCATCGCGCTGCTCTGCAGCCAGATCGGATAGCCACTTGGTGAAGAAAGGAGCCACGTTGGCAAGATAAGCAGCTGTACCTATAAACATCTGCGCATCTCCCGTCCAGCCAAGCCGCTCGTCACGCTGCGGACAATCCGTGGGCACATCCAGGAAATTTCCCTTAAGCCCCCATCGAATGTTGCTCTGCAATTGATTCACCATAGGTTCCGAGCATTGGAAAGTCCCGGTCTCTTCAAAATCCGAATGAAGCACAACCGCTTCGAAAGCCCCCCGGTCCAGCTGCTCCTCCGTAAAACCGTCTAAGCGGACATACCGGAAGCCTTGGAACGTAAAATGGGGCTCGTAGGTTTCTTTCCCGCCACCTTTTAACGTGTACTGAATCGTTTGTTTAGCGGTTCGAAGGTTCTCCGTATAAAAGTTACCCTTGGAATCCAGTATCTCCGCATGCTGCAGCGTCAAGATAGTTCCCTTGTCACCGGACACGCTAAATCGGACCCAGCCCACCAAATTCTGTCCGAAGTCGATGACGGTTTCACCTTTAGGCGTGGTCAGCCATTCAACGGGCTCCACCGTTTGGATGGCTCTTACAGGCTCGTTAATCTGAGGCTTCAACATGTCAAACCCGTGATCGATCAATTCGACACCCTGCCAATCATTTGAGTTATAATTTCCTGAACTGAAGCCTTCCAGCTCCAACCGGGCATCGTAGGTTTCACCATGATAGAGTTCCGACATTCTGATCGGGCCTATGGCCGACTGCCAGCTTGAATCGGTTGCCATCACTTCTTCGCTCCCGTCTGCATACGTAATATGCAGCTCCAGCAAAAGGGCTAATCGATCCCCATAGATTGAACTCCGTTCCTCCCATCCCAATTGACCCCTGTACCATCCATTTCCGAGCCAAGCTCCGATTGCGTTTAGGCCAGTGTTCAGCATGTCCGTCACGTCATAACTTTGCGTCTGTATCGTATGTTCGTAACTCGTCCAACCGGGTGTGAAATAACAATCTCCCACCCGATGCCCGTTCAGTTCCAGTTCATAAAGGCCTAAGGCCGAGGCGTATATTCTTGCCTTCGAAATGGGCGACTTCAAGCTGAAGCCCTTGCGAAGCAGCGGTAGATGAGCAGAGTCCGCAGGCAGCAAAGAATGTGGTGCCGATATCCATTTCCCCACCCATTTCTCCCCTTGCAGTTTACCCGTCTCCCAATAGGCTGTATCCGACCATTCCGATACGTCCCCGACTTGATTCCAGACGCGGACTCGATAAGTATAGCGCTTACAAGACGATGCACGCCATTCGCTTAATTCCACATGAACGGATTGTGATGAAGCCACTTTCCCTGAGGTCCAAAGGGGATTGGCAAAGTTATTATCATTTGAAACCTCAATCTCATAGGCCGTTTGACTGACCGCTCTTTCGTCCGAGACCAACTTCCAGCTTAAACGCGGGTGTTTCTCCCCGATTCCTATCGGATTATGCTGATACTCACATCGTAAATCCGTTACGCTGAACATAGACCATTCCTCCGTTCCCTTTCATAAAAAAGTTATCACAACAATCAAGTTCTATAGGCCGCAATCCGGGATGTTCGCTTCCTAACCGTGCCTATTTCAACTATTATTATAAGTGAACCTGAACGTGGAATTATGGGGATATCGGACAATAATATGAGGCATAACGGACATTCTTCCCCTATTAACGATGAGGAGTATGATGATGAAGCGACCGATGGAAACCTATTATGGAGATACCTTTTTCCAGAATGACACCTTGATGTATGTGAATCGAAACGCCGAGAATTTTACAGGCTCTTACCATAACCATGATTTTCTGGAGATTGCTTATATTGCGGAGGGTGAAGGCTTTCATCACCTGGAGAACTCGGTTCAGCGCGTACGCAAAGGTCAAATGTTCTATATACCACTCGGAATATCTCATGTATTCCGGCCCACTTCTGCAAACGGGAAACCGCTCATTGTGAACAATTGCATATTCTCTGTACAGCTGCTGCCCAAATTGATAGCTTTTGCAACAGATTCGGATACTGCAGCCTTTTTGAAACGCATGGAGGATGGGTCCCTTGGATACCACGCGATTATGGACCGACATGATCGCTTCGAGAGGCTCTTCGGCTCCCTCTATGAACAAAATGCCATGCCAGGCAGCGGTTCTGCCGTTTATCTGCACACGCTGCTGTTACAGCTGATCATTGAATTCTGCCGTGTCATTGAGCATTCCCATACTATACCTTCGGTGCCGCAGCACCATTCCTTTCAGGATGTCCTTCAATACGTGGAAGGGCAGTACATGCATGAGCTCACTTTGACACACCTTGCCCAAATCAGCGGATTCAGCGAGCGCCATTTGCAGCGATTGTTCCGCCGGTATACAGGCCAGAGCTGGCATCATTATCTGCAGACCGTGCGGATTCGAATAAGCCGCGAGCTGCTGCGCACCACCACGGACAAAATCAGTACGATTGCCGAGAAGGTCGGTTATAAGGACATGCATTCTTTCCACTCGGTGTTTAAGCGAAATACAGGGCTCACGCCTGGTCAATACCGGAGCGATATTCAGCATCATTCATCAACGACCGGACTTTCCTGCAAATAAACAAAGCATGATGATCCTCAAGGTATCCAAGGTCATCATGCTTAGGAATATGCTCCTTCTTTTCCATTTCTTATTTGAAGTATCTTGCGTGCTCTTCCGCCCACTCGGCAAATGTTCTTGCAGGACGTCCTGTTATCTGTTCAACCGTTTGATTGACGGTGTATGCTTCGATTGGCGGATTCATGTACCAGTTGATGACGTAATCGATGACGCCCTTATCAACCCCAAGTTCGGCCATTCGTTTACGCTCCTGTTCTTCGGTTAACTGGATAAACTTTATATCTTTACCGATAAAGCGGCTAAGAATCTGCACCTTTTCAGGAACCGTTAGCGCCTCGGGACCGGTTAAGGTATACATTTGGCCCGCATGGACGTCCTCCGACAGCACCGCTGCAGCCACCCGTCCGATATCCCGCTCATGTATCGAAGCATTTAACGAAGCACCAAACAGATCGCGGACAACTCCCTCCGTTCGTATCGATTCTCTCCAGTTCATAACATTGGACATGTAATCTACCGGCTGCAGCTGTGTCCATTCCAGATGACTCGATTCTACTGCTTCCTCCACCGTCCCTTTCTTTCCGTCCCATAATATGCTTACACGCCTTACTCCCGCAGCCTCGGCGATCCGTATAATCTCCTCCCCTGTCGTAAGCGGGACGTAACCTGCTCCAGTCGTGATTAAATGAAGCCCGGTCACACCCTCTAATGCTGGAATCAGCGTGTCGGGGTTACTCAGATCACCGGCAACCACTTCTACGCCAGCAGGTAATTTGGCAGAAGCCGGATAACGGCTGAGTGCCCTGACGCTATGTCCAGCCCTTAGCAGCTCATGCACAACATGACGACCTACTTTGCCTGTCGCACCTGTAACTAGTATTGTCATGGTTTATTCCTCCTTTATCTCAATAACAAGCCTACAGCAGCGGTACTTCCTTGTAGTTCCATTTAAACGTAATTCCAGACCGGTTACGTCCAGCTCTGGTCTACATCAGCCATACAAAAAAGGCCTTATCCGAAGATAAGACCTGTCACTACGACTATAGTCTGATGTTTATGTGTTGAACCAATGGTTCCTTATCGCGTACAGCGCTGCCTGGGTACGATCCTGTACCTCCATTTTTCCCAGAATATGCGTGATATGCGTCTTTACCGTTTTCTCGGCAATATGTAGTTCTGCGGCGATTTCTTTGTTACTCCTGCCCAATGTAATCTGTTCAAGAACATGCTGCTCACGGATCGTCAGAATGTCGATTCCTTTGACAACCTCGGGATCTGTCGCCACATGGGCAATTAATTGGTTTGTTACCTGAGGATGAAGCATGCGGTTTCCGTTTACAGCGGCAATGATGGTTTCGACCAGCACTTTAGGCTCGATATCCTTCAGTTGATATCCAATCGCTCCCGCTTTTATCGCCGGCAGAACCGAATCCCGGTCGGCAAAACTGGTGAGAATGATGACTTTCATATGAGGAAACTTGCTTGTGATTCGCTTTGTGGCTTCAACTCCGTCCATCTCCGGCATTTTCAGATCCATCAGTACCACATCAGGCAGCAGCTTTTCTACCTTCTCCAGAGCCTCTAGCCCGTTCAGGGCTTGATCTACGATTTCTATCATGGGCTGTGTCTGCAGGAAATAACGCAACCCCCTTAATACGACAAGATGATCATCAACGATGAGAACTTTAATCTTCTTCATTGATCTATAACCTCTTCCTTTGTCCACAACGGTATCATGATCGTCAGCATCGTCCCCGTACCTTCCTCACTGTAAATGCTTAATGTTCCTTGTAGCTCAGAAGCCCTTTCCTTCATGCTGGTAAGCCCAAACGAGCGGGGACACAGTTCGGGCGATCCGGGGTTGAATCCTCGGCCTTGATCCGATATTTTCATATAGAGATAGGAGCCGTCTTGTTCCATTCGGATCCATGCCCGATTCGTTCCCGCGTGTTTGCTGATATTGTTTAATGCCTCCTGCCCAATTCGATAAAGGGTCTCTTCCACCCGGTTCGTCAAAACAGGGATTTCCTTCATGAGAAAAGTCAGCTGTATGCCAAGTTTCTCGGCATAGTCCTTCAGCGATGCCAGTATCCCTTTGGCCTCTCCCGAAGGTCGGAGCTGCCAAATTAACGTCCGCATTTCGGTGAGCGTTTCTTGAGCCAGCTGTCCAATGTCATGTATAGCCTCAGCCGTATGCGTGTTCTCATGTAAGGTCGTCTCGCGAACGCCTTGAGCAAGCAATGAAAGAGAGAACAGCTTTTGATTGACGGAATCATGAAGATCCCGTGCCAAACGGTTCCTCTCTTCCACCAGCAATAAATCCTGCCACTCGTAATATAAACAAATTTTTTCAATCGCTAGTGAAATATGCTCCGCCAGCACCTCTAAGATTTCAACCTCCAGTTCACTGAAGGGACCACTCTCCCGTCCAATGAGGAGCACCCCCATCGTCTCATAGGTTTGAAAAATGCGCTCAAGATGCTTTAATGGTATCGCTGCCGTATACGAATGGGGCTGAATGCCGGGAAGCGCCCGGAGAAGGCCTTCCTGAACCACCACGCTTTGTTCCTCATATGCACGTTGTACGATTCCTGACTTTCGCGCGGACTTTTTGGCAGCCTTACGCACCAGCTCCTTGCCGCTCTGCGTCTGCCCATTCTGATGGACTGTACGAAGATACAAGTTGTCATCGTCAGACGTAATCATGGCCACGCACGGCCAGTCAAATGAATAAGCAAGCTGCTCCACGATCGCCACAAGCATTCTCTTCATATCGTTAATTTTCCATAGATATCTTGTTACTTTGCTTGCCTTGGCATAATAGTCGACGATAAAACGGGCGATGCTGTCCACCGCCTGTTTCTCCTTTTGCTCGGACAGTTTTGTTCGCTCGACCGCAGTTCCAATTTGATAGGCAACGGATTGTAACAACGCAAGTTCTCCCTCGCTAAAATGCGCTTTGCCCGGCGAACCCACATTCAGAAGTCCCAGCCGTTTACCTTGAACCGTAAGGGGAATCGTAGCGTGATGGGTCAGATTGCGAGTTTCTCCCCAGGACTGCTCTTTGGCATTATGCAGACGTTCACATTCAATAATCGTAACCGGTTCATTTAAAGTTCCTTTCCAATACATGCGAAGGCATAGGCAATCTCCGCATCGCATCGGTTTTTGATTATCCCATGATAAAGCAGGAGGAAGGTTGAAATCAGCCATCTTGGTATAGTCAGGTTTATCCTCGACCAGAAAAAGCCACCCTGTCTCAAGATGGGTTAAATCCAAAAGTTTTTCTAGTGTCGTCTGCAGCATTTGATTCATATCGTTGCTCTGATTCAAATTTTCCGCAATCGTCTTCAGAATGAGCAATTCTTTAACGTATTGGTCTTTATCACATAACATCAGGCTCACCTCCATCCCATTCCGAAAAGTGAAATATTATGGGTTAGATTATACACTCACGCAACCTATTACCCCAGCTCTTTCTCCAGAAGCACTTCATCCTCCCGCGTATAACCTGATTTCTCATATGCTCCGATGGCTGGGTGATTATCCTCCATTTGAAGAGTAGGTGCAGGCATCCTTTTACTCGCCCGTATACCATCTTTATCCAGCCTTAACTTCCATCTCCTATCATAAAAAAAAGATCCTGCCGCGTAAACAGCAAGGACCTTATAAACTCAAATGATATTATACTGCGGTAACCGAGAACATCAGGCCGCAATAGATGAACACAACTGCGCCTAAAGCGCTTAACAGCGCGCCTGCTGCGGCCCGGTTTCTGCGAAATACATTCACGACATTCCACAGTAGAACAAGCCCGAGACACAGACTAAGAATGCCTATCCAACTCCACGTAAATGCCAGTTCACCAATCGCAAACCCGGGATGGAACCAAACAAAGGTTGCAGCAGGACCATATGAGGCCAATGTATCCATCACCTCATGCGGAGCCGGCTGCTGGTTCATGTATCCGGTAACGATATAAATCAACCAGATCAGAACTCCTTCACTTCGTGCCCATGCCACCGGATGGTAACCGGAATCCCGGCGCAGCTTGCGCTTTACGAGATGACCGTTTACAAACGCGAATGCCAACAGCGGCAGAATGAGAATATGCTTAACCAGCAGAGCCTGTCCATAAGACAGCGTCCAGCTGTTTATGGGCTCCGGCGTCACGGCTGTCATCAGGAACAGACCCGATCCGATGACCATGATGACACAGACGATCGCTAATGGATGGAACCATCCGAGAAACGCACTCCAGCGGCTCTGATCCGTAGTGAACCATCCTGTTATCAGCAATGTTCCCGTCCAGATCGCCATCGTTGTGAAATGGCCGAAGAATGCAAGCTGTCCTGTGCTTTCGAACAGGGAGGCGGCGTGGTTAAACGAAGACATCGCCACCGCAATGCCCAGCAAGGCAACGGGCATAAGCCAGCGTAATGCGGAACCCGGTTTCCGGCGGACGATCATGGTCAGAATCCCCAATAGGATCGAAAGAACCAGAATCCAGGCGTAACGCTCACCCTCGCTGAACTTGAACATGATGCTGTTAAAGGACTTCCAAAACCCGATATCATCCTTGAAGAACATCATGATCTGCAGCAGCGGCACAAATCCGAATACGAGGATGGCCGCTGCCGCCAACGGACCAAGCCAGGCCGGAACCGAAATGTCCGGTTTATATGCTTTCGGTACCAGGGAGAGTACCGTGATGCCTGCCAAAATGGCGTAGGCTAAATATAGAAACGGCTCACTTAACCAATAGTAAGACATTTATTTTTTCTTCCGTGAGGCTCGAATTCCAAAGTAACCTGCAACAAGTGCTACAATCACGATGACCACGATCCACACGGTTGACCCGCTGCCTCCCGATTGTTCGGAAGCTGAATTGTCCGCTTGCTGATCCTGGCCAGCCGTTTGATCCGCGTTGTCTGCGGAGGTATCGTCTGCAGGCGCTGTTTCATCCTGTGTATTTCCTGTATCCGCAGGCGTTTCTTCGGTATCGGCTGGTGTCTCGGGGGGAGCTTCCGCTACCGGGGCATCTACCTCGAAGGCGTATGTCCCATCCACGGGATGTCCATCGCCGCCAACGATTTTCCATTCGACCGTGTAGGAGCCGGATGGAAGCGGTGCTGCTAGCGTTCCCAGCATGGTATTCTGGTTGACCTTGACCTCGGCTACTTCAACCGATTCGCCTTGCGCATTTTTAACCTTGAGCGTGCTCAAGTTTTCATCGATATTTTCATTAAATGACAGGCTTACTTCCTGAACGCTTTCCGTCAGCTTGGCATCCGCCGCGGGCGTACTGGTTTCCAGCTTGGAATGGGCCCACGTTGCTGTCGGGAACACCAGTATTAGCAGCAGACCCAAGGTCAGCAAGACTGAAGTTTTCACATGTTTCAACACGCATATCTCCTCCAAACCATTTATCTTAAATTTGAATCTTCCTCATCATAACAAAGACATCCTGACAATGCTAATGAGTATATTGTGAACAATGATCCTATGATATTTTACATAAAAAAGGGAATGCCGCACAGCACGCGACATCCCCGGAATGATTCATAGATTCAATTATCTTGACCTCTCTCATACCAATAGCCAGGTATCCCTTTGGTCAGTCGCAGCAAGGCTTCGAGATAATAGTAATCGCCCCAGACCATATAATCATCCGGTCCGACGCCCCCTCTGACGTAATAGGAACCATGCTTGATCAATCCTTCCTCACCCGCCTCACCGATGGTAGAATATCGGTTTACGAGAGATATCATCGACTTATCGACGGCTTCTGTCAATAGCCCTTTATTGTCATCTTCTCCGTCCAGATGCTCCAATATCTCCAGCATGCCGCACGCCGCAATGGCGGAAGCGGAGCTGTCGCGAGGTGTATCCGCTTCAATCGGAACGTCAAAATCCCAATACGCAACATGATCCTCCGGCAGATATTCGATAAAGAAACGGGCGGCACGTAAAGCCGTATCCAAATATTTCGGATCACGGGTATAGCGGTAGGAGAGCGCAAATCCGTAGATGGCCCATGCCTGGCCGCGCGTCCATGTAGAGCCGTCATGATATCCTTGATGCGTTCCTCCTCGGATGGGGGTTCCATCCTCCGGATTGAAGTAAAAGGTATGATACGACGAATCATCACCCCGCATTAAGTAGCGACGACTCTTGTCCGCGTGCGCTACGGCCACGCGCTTGTATCGCTCATCACCTGTCTGATCATACGCCCAATACAGCAGCGGAATGTTCATCATGCAATCGATGATAATGCGACCGCCGTTCTTCTCGTCGCCTTTCCGTCCCCAGGCCTGAATATACTGTCCCTCTTCCCGCCAGCGCAGCATCAGATGATCCGCTGCTTTTAGCGCCAGCTGCTTACCCTCTTCAAGTTCATCCACGATCCACGCGGCCAATGCAGAGGGCAAATACAGAAATCCGATATCGTGATGGTCCAGATGCCGCTTTTCCTGCAGGCGCAGCTTGTAATCCTCCAATTGGGCTATTGCCGTTTCCTTAAACAGCGGGTCCTTCGTATATTCATAACACAGCCAGATCATCCCGGTGTAGAATCCTTCAATCCAGTCATTGCTTTCTCCCCACTCGTAACGCTTCTCTTCCGTGATATGAGGAAACTTCATCGGGAATTGTCCGATATTCCGCTTTGTTTTTTCTACCGCATCCCTAATGGCTTGCTCCCACATGAGTCAACTGCCTCCTTATTCTTTGATAGCTCCGATCATGACGCCCTTCACGAAATATTTCTGCAAAAATGGATACAGAAACAAAATCGGCAGCGTAGCCACCATAATCGTTGCATACTTAATCGTTTCGCCAACCGGCATCCGATCTCCCCCGCCTACCGAGGTCATCATGCTGCTGGTATCGTTTTGAATCAGAATTTCGCGCAGGATCAGCTGCAGCGGAAACAAGTTTCGATCCCTTAAATAGATGAGGGCATCAAACCATTTATTCCAGTGCCATACCCCGTAAAAGAGTACCATGACGGCAATGACCGGCAGCGATAGCGGGATGATGATCCGGAACAGAATGGTCCAGTCGCTGGCTCCGTCGATCCGTGCGGATTCCTCAAGCGCATCCGGTATCCCTTGGAATGCCGTTCGCATAATAATCAAGTTCCATGTCGTCATGGCGCTTGGAATAATCAATGCCCAGTACGTATCAAGCAGACCCATATTTTTCACGAGCAGGTATTTCGGGATGAGCCCGCCGTCAAAAAACATCGTCATTACGATCAGCATCATGATGGTGCCCTTCCACATCACGTTTTTCCTGGATAAGCCATAGGCTCCTAGAGCCGTCATCAGAATGTTCAGCGTCGTGCCGACCACCACATAAAATATTGTGTTCAGGTAGCTTCGGATAATATTGGGGTTCTCAAATACCATACGATAGGAATCCAGCGAGAAGCCCTTGGGCCACAGCAGGATTCCCCGGTGCTGAACGAAATCAGCCGGCGTGCTGATTGAAGCAAACAATACGTAGAGAAACGGGTATAACGTGACAATCGATAGCAAGCACAAGAGAATGACATTCGCAGAATCAAACAGGACTTCACTGACAGATTTTGAAGTACGCATAGATGCCCCCCCTTTCTACCACAGCTTCGTATCCGTAAACCGCTTGCTGAGATAATTGGCTCCAATAAGCAGCATAAAGTTAATCATGGAATTAAACATGCCGACGGCGGCACTAAAGCTGTAGCTTGCTTCCAGAATCCCCTTACGGTAGACGTAGGTACCGATCACGTCGGCCGTCTCATAGGTAACCGGATTGTACATAATCAGGATCTTCTCATCCTGCAGCGCCATAAAGGAACCAATCCGCAAGATGAGCAGAATGATGACCGTTGGCAGAATGCCGGGCAGCGTAATTTGAAGCATCTGCTTCCAGCGGCCGGCACCGTCCACTTTAGCCGCTTCATAAAGGGACGGATCGATATTGGAAATAGCTGCGAGATATATAATGGAGCCCCAACCGATTCCCTGCCAGATGGCGGATGAGGTATAAATGGTGCGGAACCATTCCGGCAGCCGCATGAATGATATCGGTTTGCCGCCGAAGTAGGTGATGATATGATTAATCAGCCCGTCTACCGACAAAAAATCGACCAGCATCCCGACAACCACAACTACAGATATGAAATGGGGAATATACGTAATGGATTGTACCGTCCGCTTAAATATGCGATATCGTACCTCATTCAGCATTAACGCGAGCACGATGGATGCGGGAAAAACAAATATGAGATCGTACGCGCCCAGGATAATGGTATTGGTAACCACTCGTTCAAAGAAAAATCCGTTAAAGAAATCGCTGAAGTGCTGAAATCCGACCCACGGGCTATTCCATATGCCGAGCCCTGCCGAGAAGTTTTTGAACGCAATCTGCAGGCCATATAACGGTCCATAGTGAAACACGGCATAAAAAGCCACAACCGGCAGCAGCATCAGGTAAATCGTGGAGTTCCGGCGAAAGTCCTTCGCAGCTCTTGCGCTGAAGCTCTCTGGCTTGCTCTGTATCGTAACGCGGTTTGTCTCTTCCTTAAGCTGCACCGTATGCCCTCCTCTGACAAAAAGATCATTCACAGTTAGAGGGAGAATCCCGAGGTATTCTCCCTCTTCATGCGCCTACAACTTAACGGCTGTTGAACCGGTCCAGCGCGGCTTGCTGAATCTGGAGCGCTTCCTCAATGCCCATACCTTGAACCGTTTGGACAAACTGATCAAACCCGCTGATCGGCTCCACGCCCATAATGAATTTGTTAACCATCTCTTCGTAGTACGTATTAATATCGTTCATGATCGAGGCATAACGTGTGCTTTCTTCAGCCGTTGGCGAAATAATCGGCATCAAACGGTCATTCTCCGCCTTCATCCATGTCTCAATGGCCGCTTTCTGCTGAGGAAGCGCGGAATACTGCTCGATGTAACGGCGATCCTGGACGAAAGGTCCCGAATAACTGGCCAGGTTGTATTTCGACAACGCCTGGGTGATCGACAGCCCATCTGGATTTTTCATTACTTCGTCGGTATAGGTCGGGTACCCGTCCTTCATCTCGTAGCTGACTCCTTCGACCCCGAAATTAAACAGCATATGCCCTTCTTCCCCATATTTGTAATCGAGCCATTTCACCGTTTCCGCCGGGAACTTGTTCGCTTTTGTAACAGCCGCCCCAAATCCGTTGAACGGCGAATCCTTCTGTCCAAGGAGCGGCGTGTCCCCCTTCTTCAGCACAACGTTCGGAGCGCCCACCAGTTCGACGTCAGGATTGCTTTTTAGCATGAGCTCGGAATAGCGGCCGAGGCTGCTGCCCATGTAACCGGAGAAGGCACCCACTTGATTGTTGGTCACTTTGGCATCTTTGAGTGTCCCGTCCGTTGCCGCATAATCCTGATCGATCAGGCCTTCGGCATACCATTTGCTCATCGTCTCCAAATACGATTTGAATTCGGGTTGGATGGGTCCATACTGCACCTTACCGTCCACCTGATAAAATCCGGTCGTAATTCCCCACGCGCCGACAAAGGCATGGTTGATGCCCGTCATATCCATATCAAGCAGGAGCGGGATTTCATCCGCTTGCCCATTTCCGTTCGGATCCTTGGTCTTGATCGCCTTCAATACTTCATACCACTCATCGATCGTTTCCGGAACGGACAGCTGAAGCTGGTCAAGCCAGTCCTTGCGAATGATAAGGCCGTTAAAGGTCAGCAAATATTCGTCCCCGCGGATAAATGGAAATACGTAAATGTTCCCTCCGTCTGTCGTGATCAATTTTTTGTATTCCGGATGCTCGTTCAACACTTTCGATAAATTCGGCGCATGCTCTTCAATCAACTCATTCAGGCGAATGATCGACCCGTCCGAAATGGCTTTATCCGGGCCTCCTGATACGTTGGCCCATCCATGCTCCACAACATCCGGCAAATTGCCTGACGAAACCATGATGTTAAAGGCGTCTGCCTCCTGGCCCGCCGGCGGATGCTGGAACTTCACTTTGGTGCCTGTCGTTTTCTCCAATTCCTGATATGCAGCGATTCCGTTCATATCCTGCATCGTTGCTGATGCATTTGCATTCAGCGATACCCAATAGGTCAACTGTTCAGGATATCCCGGGTCACCTCCAGCGGCCACGCCTGTTCCTTCCTTACCTTTTTCGCCGGCAGGCTCCTCGGTCCCCGAGCTTTTTCCGCTGCATCCGGCAATCATAGCCACAATCAGCATAAAGATCGCAAGTCTCGCAACACGTTTCCGGTTTGTTTTCAAATCACGACGCCTCCCTTTTTTCCTAATGAATGATCATCTGATAAGACTAGGCTCAAGTTATTCCAACCAGCCCTGCCTCAAATATTAATGCTGAAGCGCTTACAACGTATACCGTACAGTTTCAACATTCATAAACAGGGATTAAGAATTGAGATGATCATTTCTTAAGGTCGATGATAGGGAATGCAGGGTTTCCTTGTATTTTCCCGGGGTGATGCCTTCGTATTTCTTGAATACCCGGATAAAACCGACGTCACTGGTATACCCGACGGAACGGGCAATGTGCGATATTGTATTTTTGGCATCCCGCATCATTTCCTTGGAGCGCTCGATCCGAATCTTGGCCAGGTAATCCGTGAGATTGGTGCCGCTGTTTTTCTTGAAGAAAGCCGACAGATAGGGCGGCGTAATATCGAACTGCTCGGCAATGGAAGACAGACTGATCATGGCATCGTCGTGGTGATCCGCAATGTAGCTCTTGATCTTCTCAAGCAGCAGCGAAGAGGAATCTCCCCTTTGATCTCTTACGTAGAGACAGACCTTGCCGAGCATCCATTTCACTTCCCGGTAGAGCTCCTCTACCGTACTTCCTTCCGTAATTTCCTCAAGCGATTTCCCCGACTCGCCGAATATATCCTCGTACTTCAAATTCAATGCATTCAGCAGCTTGAACATGGTGCTGAGCAGGTTAGCGAACATGAGTCTGCCGAGCTCAGGTGAGATGGATTGTCCATTGAAGTTATTGTGGTACAGACACTGGATGATATCCTGCGCCTTACCCGTATCCCCGCTTTTCATGGCGTTAATGAGCTGGATTTCCGTCTCAATGGGAAAATCATAATACACCCCCGTTTTCTGCTTCATTTCTTCGTACAATAAAATCGGTTTATACGCAGTAAAAATGGAATATTCCAACGCCTTCAAGCTTTCGGTGTAACCGCTCGCCAAACATCCAAGACCTGTGCGGATGTCGCTGATCCCGATCGTTATCTCGGATTTAAAGCGCTGTTCAATCACCAGCTTCACTTCCTCTGCCCAATCGTACAGCTGGGCTGCCTTGTCATGCAGCGGTTCTGGCATGTTTAGAATAATGGCAACCACGTTCTTCTCCAGCTCTACGGAATATGCGGTAAAGGGATGAATTTCTTCCGCCACCTTCCCGGTGACAAAACGGATCAGGGCCCATTCGCTTTCCCGCTCATTATGTATGAACCCGCTGGCATCCCTCAGCTCGATCAAGGCAACAACAAAACTCGAATGCGGGAATGAGATCCCCATGAAATCCAGAGCATGATCGGACATATCCGCCGTATCCACGTTCCCCTTCAGTAAGCGCTGCAAAAAATTCGACCGGATCACCGGTGTCTGCCTGGACAATTGCTCTTTCATCTCCGTTTGCTTCCCAAAGGAATCCGCCATGGTCGATTTGATATAATCATATTCGTTACGTACCTTTCCCTCTTTAACCGGATGGGATTGGCGGATGAAGCGGATAATGTCGCGCAAAGGGAAATACGCGCGGTAGGTCATGAACGCACAGGCGGCAATCCCGGCGACAAGACAGATGACCAGAACGCCAACGGCCATTCGTTTGACCATATTGACCTTTTCCATAAACACTTTTTCCGGCACGGCCGATACGTACTCCCACCCACTCCGCGTAGATCTAGTCGATACTGTCATCACACGCGGATGATCCGTGGTTTTACCCACGCGAACCTCGGATTCACCAGCACTCAGAATCACTTGGCCGCTGGCATCCTTGATGTAAATGGTTCCGTGGTTTGTTTTCACAATCTCCTCAAGCAATCCCGCGATCTGCCTCTCCTCAATCAGCATAACAAGCGCGCCTTTGGGATTAGCCTTTTCACCAAATGGAAGCGTTTGCATATATGTGAGCATGCGTTTCTGATTTAACCCCTTGCCAACTTCGGTCACGGGCAAATACCGATTAAAGTGGACACCGTGAAGAACATCTGTTTGATACTGTTGAAAGGTTAATTTTTCGTATCCGTAAATATCGGAAAACAAGACACTGGACGTTGTCTTTAAGGATGGGCTGAGAACCGTATCGCTCTCCCGTAGATATACATAAAAATCGGTGATAAAACTGCTGCTGTTACGGTATCGCTGCATTTCCTGCATAAAAGTGTAGTAATTGTAGTTCTCGGTTCCATTTTGAGGGGAACTTGCCTTTAGCAGCGCATCCAGTCGCGGATGCGAAGAGATGTTCCGGGAAATCAGATGCATTTCATCCAGTCGGCTATCCACGACCTGCTTCGCCTGTTCGATCAGTGCCATATTGGAGTTGTTGGCATTCTCGATCATAATCCGCTCGATTTGCGTATACAGTCCCCAGAACACGATGACCGGGATCAGCAGTATCACAAGATAGGACATGAGCAGTGTAACGAACACGGACACTCGATTGGAACGTTCATTTTTTGCGCTGGTTGTCGTCAATTTCCCCATACCCTCATTCCTTCCCATTCTTTAGATGTGACTTTTTCGTACTTACATTAATTACATCATACTGTTTTTATTTATCATGAACAGGTTTTCTTCAAAAATGTTAATGCATCACGAATTTGTATCATATACGAGACGATCGCCCCCATGACCATCAAGAAGAAGAGCGCCTTCCATGGGAAGACGCTCTTCTTCTTCAGATAAACTAAGGCTCATATATCATTTTGCGGGTCATGCCGCCATCCACAACCAAATGGGCCCCCGTCACGAAATCATTGTCCGGATCGGTAAAATAGAAGCAGGCTTTGGCGATATCGGCCGGGATCCCTACCCGTCCGGCAGGGTGCTGTTTATGGTCCACTGAACGAAGCTCATCATAGTTTCCGGTTTCAATCCAGCCTGGACTTATACAATTCACCCGAATCCCATCGGGTCCCAGGCTAACGGCCATGGCATGGCTCAACGCGACAATGGCTCCCTTGGAAGCTGCATAAGCCTCCGAATTCGGCTCGGACATGATCGAACGCGTGGATGACATATTGACGACAGCCCCTCCATTCCCAGCCTTTTTCATATGTACCGCCGCTTCACGCGTAGCTAAAAAGCAGCTTCGGGCATTCGTGTTGATCACATCGTCCCAGTCTTCAACCGTAAGCTCATATGGTGATTTCCACCGGGAGACCCCGGCATTGTTAATCAAAATATCGATGGTGCCGGCATATTGAACGGCTTGGTTCATCAGACGTTTAATATCTTCTTCCTTCCTTACATCGCAAGGGACGAAAACCGCGTTCAATCCTTGTTCCTTCAAGATGCTTGCTGCCAGGTTGCCCTGTTCTTCATGAACATCGCTTATTATCACTCGAGCTCCGCTTAGAGCATAAGCCTCAGCCAACCCGCGGCCAATCCCATTGGCAGAGCCCGTTATCACGACCGTTTTATCCTGGAATTTCATATGCTGCCCCTTCTTCTCCTTCATTATATACCACAAGAGAAGGCGGATATAAAAATCAAATCCGACACTTATTTAGGTTGGTCATAACCCCGGACCACGCTAAGATGCGCCCTCGGGTGCCTAACGAACCCGTAATAACGGGTTCCCTGAAAACGCAGCAGTCCCTCGTCTCCTTCCGCGCACATGCCGAATTCCTCCCCATTTACAACAAACTCCATGCGGTCCCCGCTCTCTACTTCAAATGTCAGATAATAGGTGGTACGAGTACGGCTCGACATCGTATCATCTGTCTGCTGCGTATGTTTCACTTCTGTTCGCTTGCTCACAATCTTGGAATCGACCGATAGCAAAGGCTGTCGGTTATTCTGACTCCATTGCAAGATTCCCTTACCGGCCGACAGCAAAATGATCCCGATGACGACGATGAAAAACACGGGCATTACGCTGCCGAAAAAATCGAACATCCAAACTGACCCCGATCCCATACGGCTCCCCCCTCCACCTTGTCTTGAAATATGTATATGCTTTATTTCGGACAATTTAACTCATACCTCATGGAAAGTTTGATTGAAATTTTAAAGAACTTGTCCCTTTCTGGAAGCACCAAAAAAGCCGATGTCTGCACTTTGCCAGTCATCAGCTTCTTCGTGGGACTAGAACGTCCTGTTCCATTCCTTCTCTTCATTGTCTTCATTTCCATTCAATCGTAAGCCAATCTCATCCATTTCATCGTTTCTTCTTGTCCTGTCATTTCATGCTCCTGCGGTGTCATTTCCTGCTCATTCCAGCAAGCCAGACACTGCTCCTCGGTGTCGCATAAACATGCATCATCACAATGGTAGCAAAGGCGGAGGAAATTTATCGTCATTTGATCGGTATGCATATGGATCGTCCCCTTCCAAACAATTTGGAGTATCTGATTACACCTTTATCGTAGCATACATAAAGGTTAATGTTTGTGATTTATTTCACAATATATATTGAAAAAAAGCTTTATCAGAACTGCTGGTCACAGTCGATAAGCTTTTGATCTGGTCTTGGCGAATTCAATTCAGGTATTCTCGCCCTACATTATAGACCCTGCCAGGTTTCTCCGCCGTCACTGCTTTTCATCAGACGCGATCGATTCTTGTCCGTTGTTTCAATCAGCATCCAACCGACATCAGAAGATGTAAACTGCAGTTTTACCACGTTCGGATATTTGGCGAGATTATCGTTCAACAGCTTGCTCCTCGGAAATGGCTTCCAGGTTTTGCCCATATCGTTCGTATGATAAACAATACCATTCACCATTCTCCACCCGTCATGAAGGCGGCGGAAAACAGGCTGAATGGAACCCTTGCCGGTATCACCCGGCATGGGGAATGACACCAGATTCCATGATTTCCCACTGTCGGCAGTAAAGTAACCCAAATAGCTCGCCTGATCATCCTTCACGCAGGTAACCGGTATATAAACCTCGCTTCCGCTACTCCCTCTGCCCAGAAACTTGGGGGTGCCGGCAAAGATCGAACCGCACGAATCCAGCAGCTTGCTCTTGAATATCTGACCGGAGGACTTCCATTTCTGACCTCCATCACGGGTAATATACAATTTGGAGGATTGCATTTCACGAATGGTTGCAAATCCGACAAGCGAATCCGTGAATGTTAAGCCGATGATGGACCCTGTTCGTGGAATCACGCTGCCGGGAACTCGGGATGTAGGATACTCCGTATTCTGCATGACCTCTTCCCATAATCCGCCATTGTTGTTGGTTCGAAATAGCGACTTCTCCTCGGAGCCCCGCGAAAGGTCGCCTTTCGCCATAATCCATCCCTGCTGAGATGAAACGAAGGACATGGCCGTGACGACGCCTGTCTCCGGCAGCGAGGAAAGCTTCCAGGTGTCTCCCCCGTCCGTCGTATTGAGCAGGATCGTTTCGGCTGATCTCTGCTTGTTACGTATAATCCAGCCATGTTTCTTATCCGTAAACACGATGTCTTTCCCATACTCCAGCTTGTCAACGAATTGAACGTTGGATGAAGGAGAGATATCAACCCACGTTTCGCCATAATCTTGGGTCTGGTAAAGGCGCAGTTCCGTGTTCGTTATTCCCCATGCAATCCCCGTTGACTCATTTAAGAGCTGGAAATCCGTCAAACGTGTATGTATCTGATATTTACTTTTTTCCTCAGGTGCTTTCATCGCCGTATCCGGCGTTACTAGTGTAATGGTCTGACCTTCTTCTTCATCTTCAACCGATTCAGGAGGGCCTTCTACTGTAGAAGTTTGCTGTTGTTTTATCGGTTCTGAGGTACAGGCTGCTAACATCAATGTCATCATCATTAGCATACTGAGCCAGAATATAAAACGACTTGATCTCAAGAATTCTTCCTCCTCTTATTTCGATGTCATGCTGCAAGTCTGCTTTTTCGACATTATAACATATTACGTCCAACGGAAATGTAAAGAACTGACTTGCAAAATTTACAATACTGTAGCTTTTTTGATAGTGTCAGTCTCATATGTATAAGGATGTTTTTATTATGGAAGACTTTTGAGGTGTGTAATTTTAGCAAGGCAGTTGAATTTAAGGAGGTGAACACTCATGGCTAAACCCGATAATCGCGAAGACAATGTAGAACATTTGCAGCAGGCAGTCCAGAACACGATTGAGAACTACCGTGAAGCCGAAGATTATCTCGAGGAGTTTGGGGATGAGATTCCGGCAAGCGAGAAAGAACAGATTCAAGATCGCAATGCTCGTCGTGAAAGGAGTATTTCCGGCTTCCGGGAAGAGATCAAAGACGAAGCTGCCCATCAGCAAGGAGAATAATCCGTAGATCACATAAAAACAGGAGGAGCATCATGTGCTCCTCCTGTTTTGTACATATCGCCTACTTGAGATTATTCCTTCTCCACGAAACTCTTTTTGACAATGACTCCCTTATAATCCTTTAAATACTCGGGCGCACCCGTAATAAAGTGTCTAATCGCCTTCACCCTGGATTCCAAATCCATGGTATCGTTCGGACCCACCTGTACAACCGATGCAGATGCAGCCGCTATAATTTCGAGGCATCCCACATGAATCTTCTTATGGTCTTGTATAATGTTGAGCTCTACGTCTGACTGTGACGGCCATGTCGGTATGGATCTGGAAAATATCGAGTAATCCTCATAATTACCCTCATCTTCAAAAAACACCGGGACCTGCCGCTGAACCGCCAATGCACGCGTATTGGCATCGATATGTCCCGATTCACCGCATATACATGCTGAACTATTTGATATATTGATAATATACATATGATCAACATGTGAATGACGTTTCATGGTGCCGAGCCCGGGGATAACGGAACAAGCGGACTGATTTGCAGTGATTCGGAAGGCGTATCGTACATGGAGGAGCTAGTAATGACATGGGTATCTCCTATCAACAGTACGGACGAACTTGAGATCGCCGTAATGCGAATCGAACCAACCTGGAGCTCTTTATTCACGACTGTCATTTTCATTTGAATTCCACTTCCCTCGTTGCAAATTAAGAAGATGCTGTTCAACTGCCGTAACGATCTCACTCTTCACTTGTTTGATGATCGATTGCTCTACGTCTAGCGGGTTCATGCCTTCCCTGTTCGTTTGATATTGCTTCAGATACACCGTAATACGGTCTCCGAGTTGTTTACGAATATCTTCTATCATAACCGCAGCATATTCATCACCAGGTACAAGATTGGCTTCGGAAATCACGCGTTCGATCTGCTCGGGTACGATGTCTTCTAGATAACGTGATACATTCTGATATATGTTCGAGTACTGCTCACCGTCGGCATATCCCGACGAGGACTGTGCTAACGGCTGACCATTCACGGTAATATCGTCCAGGGACTGCCCCTCTTTAGGCATCAGTCCAATATTTAAGGTGCCTTCCAATTTTTCAATTTTCAATAAATCAAAATTATATTCCACCCGATCTATCGTTTTCTCGCTTCCCTGTCTTAATCGATCTATTTCACTGCGCATTTCCTTCAGCATTTGTTCCATTCTACTCAGCTGGTCTGACTGAGTACGAAGAAGATAGAACAATTGCTGTATATAATAGGAATCGTACATGGAACCGCCTCCCTGCTCCTTATACAATCTATGCGCAGTCAATTCACCTCATTCTTGTCGGTACAGTTCTTCAGTCGGCGCAGGCAATGGAACCAAGGGATTGTTATTATTCTGAGGCTCAAACTCAGGCGCAGGACCTGTAAAACCGCCTGTGTTATATATATTGGATAATGCCCGGATCTCTCCTGCGGTTCCAATCTGCAGCACCGAAGAGTTTGTTACCGCTTCAACCCGGAGCTGCTGTATATTAATGCATTGATGTACTGTTAGATTCACAGTGGATCACAACCTTAATTAAGCATTAGGCGAATCAATCAGGTCCGGATCAAATGTATTCGTACTGTTGGCCTGGTTGTTTGTTATATTTGTGCCAATACTGTCACCGGTGGTGAACGAGTTGGCGCCGGAATACGCTTTTGTGGTGCTGTTTAAATCAATGACGCCTGTATTTCCAACCAAGACCGTAGAACTGGGGCCCACGTTAACAATTTTCATATTGCCGATAATCGAAACCACAATTCCACCTCTTCATTCAAAATCATACGCTTGGGTTTATTCTATGTGGTTGGATGCCTAGATGTCACTATAACATTCCTTCGCCCATATAATGAAATTACAGAACGAAGGAGGGATATCTAGTGAACTCAAGATCCAAACGCCCCGACTGGTTAACGAAGGACTCCTTTTTCAACAACAAATCTTTTCCATTCAAAGATCTTAATGACCTCAATGAGGATTTTCAGCTGGATCCAACCGTGATTGAGGATTATGTGAAGGATACGATAAGACAAGCAACCGCTGGAAATGAAATGCTGCCTAACCCTTCCACACTTCGATACGAAACGTTTGATACGCATAACTTTCTGGTTGTCAAATGTTATGTACCCAAACGTGTCCATCCGGAAAATTTAGGGATTAAGCTAAATCGAACACAGATCATAATCCATGGTCTACCCAAAGATCAAAGCCAGACCATCATCTTACCGGTCCCCATTCTTCCTGCGCAAAGCATTGCGACCTACAAACAGCCCACACTACAAATTAAGATGCCAAAAATGTCAACTGGCCGATTTCATGATGTCAATATTCGTTTCTTATGATCTGGCCCTTTCCCCACCATTTTCACTATTGGGCTAGGGTCTATACAGGAGGTTGGGGGGGAATTAGATAAAAGTAGCTAGATAAATTGAAGTGGTTCTCTTGTTGTGAATTTTTCATATGATGTATTATTCACTTAACGAATTTTCCGCATTAAAATAAGCTGATTTCATGATGAAATCAGCTTATTCAAGGATCTATATGAAGGTTGTGGCCGGGCCTATTAAGCCTCGGATACTACCGTATAACGCGCATTGATATGCTTCGGCTGTTCAAGTTCATCCAATACCGCGATCGCGTAATCCGCGTAGCTGACATAGCTTTGGCCGCTCGAATTGACAATAACATGGTCCTTGCCTTCTTGATAGCTGCCAGTCCGTTGACCTTTCGGATTAAAGAATGCAGCCGGACTAAGATACGTCCATTTCACATCGGAAGCCTGCTCCAGGTCTTTCAAGTTCTCACCGGCATGAAATGCCGTCGGATAATATTCCTTAGGAAAATCAGGAGTTTCCATGAGCCGCAAGGTTTTGGCTTCATCTACAAACAAGCTTCCGGCACCGCCCATCACAAACAGTCTGGTACTCGTCCCTTTCAGAGCTTTTACCAATACCCGGCCTACTTCCACATATTGAGTTTCCTGCCCGGGCGCCGCCGCAAAGGCATTCACGACGACATCGAAGCCCTGAAGATCGGCATTCGTCAATTCCAGCACGTTCTTCACCAAAATGTTAACACTGGAATCGGAGATCTTGGATGCATCACGTACAATAGCCGTTACTTCATGACCACGTGCTTGTGCTTCCTTGAGAATCAGACTTCCCGCTTTCCCTGTTGCACCGATAATACCAATCTGCATTGTGAATCTCTCCTTTATCAATTGTATGTGCAAATGAGGGAGGAAAAAGAGGCTTTATATTCCCTTTTTCAATATTTCACTGGATTCATGGAGAAGGTTAGTTAATTGTTCGCTATGTTCCTTCCCCAAGAGGGAAACATACTGTCCATACAGCTGTTCAAAATATTGGTTTAGCTCCTGATACAACAGCTTCCCTTCATCCGTTAAGAAAATATGCGTTTCTTTCCATTCGGATTTGCGCTGTACCAACCGCTTCTTCTCCAGCTTATCAATGAACCGGGTGCTTGTGGATGGAGCAATCGATAACTTATCGCTTAGCTCCTTCTGCGTAATGCCGGGATATTGATGGATTACCACCAGCACATAGGAATACGTTGGCGATAAGCCCGCTTTGGCAAAAGCATCCTCCGCCATCTTGGTCATCGAACGAGCAAAGCGATTCGAAGTAAAAAACAAGCATGAGCTTAGTATGGAATCATCGATGTTCATAACCAGTCACCTCTCATTTGTATATACAAATTAACATGCTGCTAATATTTTGTCAATAGCTTTCTTTTGGTTAGTTTGTTGATTCATTTTATCCTTTTCGTCGTAATTAGGTACGGATGCAATCGTATATAGCTTGCTTGTGAGATAGGGAGCGCTTTTCTTCATTATTATGAATTTTTCATATAATGAAATACTCACCTTATTTTTAAGATAAAAAAAACGATTGACCTTGACATTAGTGTCAAGGTCTACACTATATTCGAAGCTAACACCTAAGGAGGAAACAAAGATGGAACCATCCAAACAAAATCAAGGCCAAATGATCGAACCTAAAGTTCGTGAAACTCAGCACAACACCAACAAGGAGCATGTGACCGTGCTCGGGCTCGGCCCTATGGGCCAAGCGCTTGCAGGAGCTTTTATCAAGAACGGCCACGCTACAACGGTGTGGAATCGGACGGCTGCAAAGGCCGACCCACTTACAACACAAGGTGCAGTGCTTGCTCCGACTGTTACGGAAGCCGTACTTACCGGCCAGCTTATTATCATCTGTGTACTCAATTATGATGCAGTCCGCTCCATTCTCTCTCCTGCGACTAGCGCGTTGAAAGGGAAAACCCTCATTAACCTGACAGCCGACTCCCCTGAACGTGCACGCGACATGGCGGATTGGGCAACCGAGAACGGCATTGACTATATTGATGGAGCGATCATGACGCCGATAACGACCATAGGGCAGCCTTCGGCGGTTGTTCTGTACAGCGGGCAAGAAGACGCGTATCGCAACCATCGAGAAACCCTTTCCAGCCTGGGAGGGACCGCTTCGTTCCTAGGCGAGGATCCTGGTCGTGCCGCGGCATATGATGTCGCATTACTTGATGTGTTCTGGACAGCCATGAGCGGCTATGTGCACGCTCTGGCTATAGCACGCGCTGAGAATATTCCCGCAAAAGACATCGCTCCCTATGCGCACAATATCATTAACATTATGCCGGATATCATGACCTATATCGCACAAGATGTGGATCAAGGCGTATACCCTGGTGAGGGCTCGAATCTCATCTCCAATATGACAAGTATGGAGCATATCATCCACGTGGCTGAACAACACGGCATCGATAGCAGTGTCTTAAACGCTGCAAAAGCTATTGCCCAAAGAGCGATCCAAGCCGGTCATGGAGGAGATGGCTTCTCACGCTTAGTCGAATTTAATCGCCCAACTGCTTAAAATACGGATCCGACTATTCTGTTGATTAAAAGTCTAGATGAAATATAACAACGAATAGGCAAGTCAAACAGGTGACGAAAGCGTCCCCTCTTGACTTGCCTATTCGTTGAGTTCGCTGTCTCCTTAACCTTTGACAGCTCCTTCGGTCAAACCTTTCTGAATATACTTCGAGATAAACAGGTATACAATCAGCACCGGAATAACGGTCAACGATACTGCCGTAGCCATCAGACCAAAGTCTGTTCCGTATTGGGAGCTGATCTCATTGAGCAACGCAACGATCGGACGGACATTCTCTTTGTTAACGAAGATCAACGCTGAGAACAAGTCATTGTAAGCCCACATAAATACAAATATGCTTGCCGATGCAAATACGGGCTGCGAGATCGGCACGAAGATCTTAACAAACATCTGCCATCGGTTACATCCATCCATGAAAGCCGCTTCTTCAAGCTCCTTCGGTATGGTTGCCATATAACCGGCAATAACCAAGGTCGCAAACGTCAGATTGCCTGCCGTTTGAGGGAAGATCAAGCCCCAATAGGTATTGACCAGACTGGTTTTGATCAGCAGCTCGTATACCGGAACGACGGTGGCAAACGCCGGGATCAGCAAAGTCGCATACAGAATGGAATAAATGGTGCGCTTACCTCTGAAGTTGAATCTCGACAACACATAAGCGGCTAATCCCCCAAGCAGTAACACCAAAAATACGGTGCTGAAGGACATCACCAAACTATTGATATAACTTCTTCCGATATTGATGCGGTCAAAAGCGTTCTGATAGTTAACAAACACCGGTTCCCATGCGATACCAAAGGAATTATTCATCACATCGCGCGAAACCTTAAACGAGTTGTTCACGATCCAGAATAACGGATAGATGGTTGTTAAGGACCACGCTGTCAAAATCACGTACATCAACGTGGTGCCTAAACTAAACCGACTTTTCCTAACGCGCTGAGTTTTGTGTTCAACGACGATGGTTGGCTCCATAACAGTACACCCCTATAATGCTTAGTATGTAATCTCGTCTCTTTTCAACAAACGGTTGGCAATTAACGCAAGCAGTACGCCAAAGACCACCATGTATATCGCAACCGCTGATCCGTATCCAAAGTTCTGATCAACCATGGCCTTTTTGTACATGTACGTTCCCAGCACTTCCGTTCCATTCTGGCCGCTTGTAATGACCCAGATGAATTCGAACACCTTCAACGTACCTGTAATGGCAAGGGTGATAACAACCTTGATATCACTCATGATGAGCGGAATGGTAAGCATCGTTGTTTTCTTGAGCCCCGTGATTCCTTCCAACTTTGCAGCCTCATAATAATCCGCGGGGATTTTGGACATGGCGGTCAAGAACAGAACGAAATAAAAGCCCACATAATGCCATACCGTTGGAATCGATACCGCCTTAAGCGCATTCTTCGCATCCAGCCATAAAATCTTCTCAATGTTGAAATTGGCCAGCAAATTGTTCAGCAAACCGAAATTGTAATTGTAGAACAATACAAATAATAAGGAAATGGCAGTACCGGAGATGACTACCGGGAAGAAAAAGACAGTCCGATAAAACCCTTTGAGCTTGGAAATGTTATCTACCAGGACGGCCAACACAAGTGCAATCCCAACCTGAAACACGATAACATACAGCATGATTTCCAGTGTGTGCAATGTTGCAGCGCCAAGCAGTTTATCCGTAACAAGTCTCTCATAGTTAGCCCATCCCACAAACTTTTTGTCAAAAAAGCCGCTTGTGCGATAAAAGCTGAGATACAAACTCTTGAAGAACGGATAATATAGAAAGATTGTCATGATGGCCGCTGCGGGTAACAAAAACAGCACAATGTACTTGCGATCACCCTTCATATTAATCACCCTTGATGTTTATTTTTCTTCATCGTCCATGCCTCAAATGACTACGCCGCCCAAATGAAGCAGAGGGGCGGCGTAACGTCACTTTTATTTCTACCGTTTCTTATGAAAACTATTTTTTGTTGGCATCCTCGGTTTTCTTCGCTTCTTCGATCGCTTGAGTAGGAGTTTTCTTGCCTTCCACTACAGGCTGAACGCTAGCGCGAAGGTTACCAAACGTTTCTTGCGAAACTTTGCTGTCAACCGGAGCGCTGATGGAAGCTGCTTTAGCTGTCATAGCGAAACCGTCAAGAGCTACTTGCGGCAATCCAGTCACTTCAACGTCAGCAGCAGGTGTACCGCCGTTAGCTGATGCGATTTTTTGAATGGAGGCCGGGGAAGTCAGGTGCTTCAGCAAAGCGATTGCCGCTTCTTTTTTGGCTGCGTCATCATAAGTGGCCTTGGAGAGGTAGAAACCGGAACCGAAACCGCCTACGATATCGTTACCGCTGCCAACGCCGCCAGGAACCGTAGGGAATGGCAGAACTGTAGAGTTGTCACGAGTATCATCGCTCCAGCCGCCAACTGCCCAAGATCCTTCGATGGTCATAGCAGCCAGTCCTTCACTGTAATAGTTGCCGGACATGCTCAGGTCGATCGTTGCCGCATCTTTAGGGAATGCGCCAAGGTCATACAATTCTTTCATAGCCGCATACGCTTTTTCCCAGTTTGGATCGATGCCGTCAAGCAGACCTTTGTTTTGGCCTTCAGGACCTGCCGCAGACAAAATCGTGTGCTCGATCAGGTAGTGGGATTGGTCAAATGGTACGGACAAAGGAATGATGCCTTTGCCAGATAACGTTTTCACAGCTGTGGTCAATTTCGCCCAGTCTGTTGGAAGCTCCAGACCGTTTTCTTCGAAGATTTTTTTGTTAACGAACAAGCCTTCATAGAAACCGGTCAATGGTGCAGCGTAAATGTTACCGTCTTTTTGCTTGGCAAGCTCAAGTGCATCAGGAATGAAGCCGTTCTTCCACTCAGCGTCAGCGTCAAGAATTTCGTTCAGCGGGACAACCTTACCGGCATTGACGAAACCTTCTGCATCAGCCCCGATGAAGTAGAACAGCAAGTCAGGCTCGTTGCCGCTGTTCATGTCGGTGTTCACTTTCGTTCTGAAACCGTCATCATTTGCTGACATGGTGTCGTTGTCTATCTTCACGTTCGGATGCTCCTTCGTGAATTCATCCAACGCTGCCTGGAAGGCTTCGCGAGCTGCGTCAGTTCCTCCGAAAGTCGAGAACACGCGGAGTGAAACCGGAGCGGCTTCATCCTTCTTCTCATCGGCTGGCGGAGTCGTTTCCGTCTTCGGAGTATCTCCTTCAGCAGCAGGAGTGTTGGTGCCACTGCTGTTACCGCATGCTGCGAGGAACATGGAGAGCAACAACATCACACTCATGAGTAACATGGAAGTCCTTTTCATTTCTAATCCCCCTAAGTATTTTTTCAGAACCTTATGTAAATACTTGCTGTCTACCAGAATTTTATTCCAAGCCCTACTGGTTTCAAAGGGGGACATTCATCTTTGGCAGGGGGAAATTTTTCCATATTGATTTTTATCCGCTTCATAGCTCCCTTTTTTAGAGTAGGAAAATGCGCTAGGTAACGGAGAAGTTAGGCTAAAACTAAGAGTGGTTAGATAAGGATTGGTGATAGATTTTTTCTATTGTGAATTTTTCATGTATTGAAATATTATGATCTCATGACTTCCATATTGACTTCTTTCAAAGCACAGCAAAAAAAGACCAACCCCTTCTAAACGGTTGGCCCTACCCCTGAATCCCCTCATATTCATTCATCTATTCTCGGATGAGCGAATCTAATCTCTAACCCTGCTTAATCTCACTCGGCAGGACCCCCCAATACTTCTGAAATACCTTCGAAAAGAAACCGCTATTGATGTACCCAACTTGTCTCGCAGCCTGCCCAACCTGTCCTCCCTCCTGGATGAACTGCTTGGCCAGCGTCATCTTGCGTTTAAGCACATATTGGGAGAACGACTCACCAACTTCATGCTTGAATAATCGGCTTAAATAGGACTTGTTTACATATAACCGATCCGCGATCAAATTCAGGCTTAGATCCTGACCGATTTCCTCGTCGACAAGGACAAGCAGACGCTGAATCAATTTATGTCCGCTTGGCTGAGGGCGCTTTTGCGAATGGGTCGTAATCTTACGTACGATCCGGTGCAGGGTTTGCTGAATTTGTTCCCTTGAATGAAGGTTCAGCACACTGTAAAAATATACGGCATCCTCCCCCACCATCTGGCGCAGGTTCCACTGTTGTTCGCGAATGACGCGAAGCAAACCATGCATGAGATAAAGCAGCTTCTCCTGTACCTCCTCTACCGCAGAAGCATGCCCGAACACCTTCTCCAACAATCGATCAAGCGCCGCTTCCGCTATTTGAATATCTCCAAGCTCGATTCCTGTTTCAAGTGCTCTTTCATCAGAGGCAATCGTTAAATTCGCCGAACCATCTTCCCCGAGTTCATCCGCATAAGGGATCGCAAGGTCATGTCCGTATACGACCCTTTTCCGAAGTGCATTCTGCGCCTGGGCATATAACATGGGCAGATGCTGCAGTCCAGTCGCGATACTGCTGATTCCCGCACTAGCTGTCACTTTCAGACACTCTTTTAACGTGGACAACACTTTGGTTGTGGTAAAGCTGACACGAAGCTGGAATTCACCTGGGACCTCCTCCGGCCTGCTATGAAAAATAATGACCGTAGAGCCCTTCGCATCCTGAAACAATTCGGAATCCATGCCTGATATCACGTCAAACGCAATGCTTCGCAGTGAAAATTGAAGCAGCGGTGTGTCCTCTGCCCGAAATCTCCCCCCGTCAATCAATGGATCCGGCTCCAAGACAACAACGGATAATCGTCGTTCCGCTTCAAACGGGATCAACAATTCCTTGCTTCGGCTTTCATATTCCCAATCGGCAAAGGAACCGGAAATGCAATGATTATAAAAATTTTCCTGCAGTCTCGGCAGATGATTCCTCCATTTCGAGAACAGCATCTCATAGTTATGCCGCTTCTCCAACTCGCTTTTCAGGATAGCTGCCGCTTCCAGAACGGCCTGCAGGATCTCCTCATTGCTTGCAGGCTTAATCAGGTATTTGAGTACGCCGGACTCCATGGCAGAACGCGCATATTCAAAATGTTCATAACCGCTGAGGATGATCATTTTCACCATTTCGTTGGACTCGTGAATCCGCTTCGCCAATGTGAGTCCATCCATTTCCGGCATCCGAATGTCCAGCACAATGATATCCGGGCGGGTCCGTTCCATCATTTGAAGCGCTTCACTCCCATTCTCCGCAAGAGCAACCACGTCGATGCCGTTCTCTTCCCAGGGGATGGTTCCCGCCATTCTTGCCCGGATACCGATCTCATCTTCCACGATCATTAAATTCATGCCCCGTCCCCCTCCATGTACCGGATACTTCCGCATTCAACCCGCGGTATATACAATCGAATACGCGTTCCTTCCAGTTCATCACTATCAATCACTAGATCTGCCTTTTCCCCGTAGTGCAGTTTCAGCCTGGATTTCACGTTCCTCAAACCGTATAGTTCCGCGTCCATCCGGTCCCTTCCCGCTGAGAGATCCAAATTCATCATGGAGATTCCATCCAGTTGCTGTTGAATATACTGCAGACGATCCGGCGCCATTCCAACACCATTATCCTTTACTTCGGCAACGAACCATTCCCCGTCGTTCACTGCAGAAATTTCGAGTGCCCGGCCGCCATGTTTGCGCTCAAGCCCATGCAAAATCGCATTCTCCACTAACGGCTGGAGCAGCAATTTAAGCAGCAGGATATCTTCCGTACCTTCTCCCATCCGATAAGTGACTTCAAAGTCAAATCGTCTCTGCTGCACTTTAATATAATAGGTCAGATGGTTGAATGTCTCCGAGACCGTGTAGTGTTCCTTTCCCTTACCCAGGCTGTATCTCAAAAACTTGGACAAATTGATGACCATCTCTCCCACATCGTCGGCGTCGCTTAATACCGCTGCCGAATAGATCGAATCCAGCGTATTGTACAGAAAATGAGGATTGATCTGCGACTGCAGCAATTTAAATTCCGTCTTCGTCAGCAAAATCTGCTTCTCATACACATCTTCGATCAGGTGCCGCTGCGCACTGGCCAGATGATTGAACGTATCCATGACATACCCGAACTCATCCTCCCTTCGATGGATGATCTGGGTATCGAGCTGCCCCCTCCTCATTTCCTTCATCGCGGCAACCATCTTCTTCATCGGTTTGGATATGCCGCTGTAAACGATCCACGATATCCATAACGATATCAACACGCTTACGGCGATGATCAAGTACGTCCACCCTTGCAACGTATGCGATTCCTGCAAAATATCCTTCTCGGGCTGTACCATGACGAGTTTCCAGCCCGAGTCCTGTGACGTTACCCGAACCATAAGCATACGCTCAGGGTAACCCGGGAGATGGGCTGCAATCAAATCCTTGCCTTCGTCCGGCCAGGAGGGAGGAGTCGCAGTGCTGCTTGTCGTCGTAGCAATTAATTTCCCATCCTGAGTAAACAGAAAAGCCTCTGCACGACTGCTTGGAAGCAAACGCCTCAATTGGCTCACAAAATAATCCTTGCTTAGCGGCAGTATAACGATATTTTTGTTCCGTTCAGGATTGAGTAAACTCATCCGCCTCATAACCACCATGACGTTCTCGTTATAGATCGGGTCTATCATATGGTTCGCATTGTACCGGTTCTCTTCCGGGAAGAATATCGTGATTTTCCCATCGGCTTCGATGGCCTGCTTGACCCATTCCAGTTGCTCCGGATTCTGTTCTTTTTGATACCCGGTGGTTGACAATAATATGCCGGAATCATAATGAAATAGGGACGCCTTCGGAGCCATCCGGTTAACCGAGGAGATGGCGGCGATTTGCTGATCAATCCACTGGAAATCCAAAATCGACTGCGGCGTGAGCACTTTGCCGGCGTATTCGAATCTGCGGTTAATGTCATAATTGTTCGCAAGGACCGTGGTCAGCTCATACACCCCCTGCATCGTAAGGTCCACATAATGGACAACGGATTGCATGGCGCTTTGCGTACGATCGCCAATCTGATTTTTTAGAATCGTGCGCGAGCGATGATTGGAAAAGGTGGATATCACAACGAGGGGGATAAGGATCAGAATAAAATAACCGGTAAGCCGCAGCTGAATCGATTGCCTGAAACGGTTTTTCCATGTTCTGATCATTTTAGCATCATCCTTGTCTACATAAATCAAAGTGAAGGTGCCTCTAGAGGAAGCCCCTTCACTTTGTTATTCAGCTTATTTGTTCATCTTTGCATAATTCTCGTTCACCTCAGCGGTGATGGATTCACCGCCCTGGCTCTGCCACTGCAGCACGTATTGATCGAATGCTTCGACCGGCACAGTCCCCATGATGATCTTCGTAAATGTCTCCTGCATCAGCTTGGTCAATTGCACCCCGTTCTTGCCCATGCTTGGCGTCGGGGGTCCATTGTATTCGTTCTGGATCAGGTTGCTGCTGATCCGTGTCACGTTATCCTTTAGCTTGAATTCAGGACCGAGCGCATCAAGCCGCTGATAGTCAAGCTCCTGATCCCATGGAGCGGCATAGTCCAAAATGTTGTTGCGGTAGACGTGCTTGTTGTGCTCCTCAAAGTCCATGACCAGCTTGCCGTTTTCCCTCTTCGATATGTTGTGCTCAGGCAAGCCGAGTTTGATTGGCTCATGGCCTTCGCCATTGGCAAAATTGAACATTTTGATGACGTCATTCGCCTTCTTGCTCTTTGCAGGCACGATGCTGTAGCCCATCACCATGCTGGAGGCAAGGACGCCTGACTTTCCCTCCTGGCCCACCGGATAGTCAAGAGGGATCCATTCCGCCTTTGGATCGTTTGTCTTATTCGTCAAGATCGGCCCCCGCGTATCAAACCAGGTTGCCGAGAACAGGCCGGCTTTGCCGCTGGCTACTTTCTCTTCGATATTGTTGTTCTTGTTCAGTGCCCATTCCGGATCGATCAGCTGTTCTTTATAGAGGTCCGCCAGAAACTGGAGAGCTTCCTTCGTTTCTGGCAGAATGGTGGCATTCACCAGCTTGCCGTCTCTCATCACCCATTGATTGACCGCAGACGCACCATTGAACGGTACACCGAAAGAGCCGAAGAATGGCGCCGATCGGATGAGATTTTCCCCCATCAACAAGCCGACCGTGTCATCCTTGCCGTTACCGTCCGGATCATTCTGAGCAAATTGACGCATCACATTCACATATTCATCCAGCGTCTTCGGAGGCTGCAATCCCAGATTGTCAAGCCAATCTTTACGCACATACATCAAATCGTTACCTAGAATATAATTGACCGCTGGCACCGCGTAGATGTTACCGTCCACCGTAACGGAGTCCCACGCTTCCTGTGGAACCGACTTCTTCAGATCGGGACCTGACGCCTCGATAGCATCATTCAGCGGCTGCAGCGCCTTTTGGTTTACCATGTTAATGAACCAGGAAGCATCCTGTGTAAATACCATGTCGATATCGTCGCCGGATGACATCATCACATTCAGCTTGTCCTGATAGCCGTCGGAGGGCGGGTATACCACATGCACGTCGATATTGACGCTATCATTGACGTATTTTTGATAGGGGTTGTTGTTCTCGTTCATACCGTCCAAAAATTTACGACCAAAGTTAGGCTGCACAATATTGATGGTCTGCCTTTTGCCGACTTCTCCTGAATCGGGACTGCCAGAAGCCTCCTTCCCGCCTCCGCATCCACTGAGCAAACCGGCCGCTATAGCGGAGATCACCAATCCTGACAACATGTTTCGCAATTTCATACTTTCAGCCCCTTTATATAAAAATATTACGAAATGTAAACGGATACAAGCACAATATGTCCTATTACCCCTTGACCGAGCCGATCATAATTCCCTTCACAAAATATTTCTGAAGGAACGGATACACGAGCAATATTGGCAATGTACTCGCTATCAATGCTGCGGCTTTCAGCGACTCCACCGCCAGGAGCTGACGTTCCAGGCTATCCGTCGTATTAATGTTCGATTGCCCCGACATCACAAGCTCCCGCAAATAGATTTGCAGCGGCTTTAAAGAAGAATCGGTAACGTACATAACCGCATCGAAGAAGGAATTCCATTGTCCGACCGCATTAAACAAGGCGATTGTGGCAATCACCGGCATGGACAGCGGTACTACGATGCGAAATAAAATCCCGAGATTGGACGAACCGTCGATTCTTGCGGATTCCTCCAGTTCATTCGGGATGGACTGAAAGAAATTTTTCATGATGACCACATGAAATGCGTTAACAGCACCCGGAATGACGTAGGCCCAGAAGGTGTTCATCAGATGCAGCTCCTTGATTACCAGGTATGTCGGGATCATCCCGCCGCTGAACAGCATGGTAAAGACAATGAGGAACATGATAGGACCGCGGCCTTTAATGTAATATCTTGATAGAGGGTACGCAAGCAGCATGGTCATGACTACGCTGATGAGGGTTCCCACAACCGTCCGCTGCACGCTGACGAGAAAAGATTGAACGAACCCGGGGTCATTGAACACCTTCACGTAAGCTTCCGTCGTCCATTCTACCGGCAGGAAGGAGACTTCGCCGGATACAATTGCCCGATAACTGCTGAACGACTGGGCCAGAATGTGAATGAAGGGCGCCAAAGCCAGAAGCCCAAAACAGGCAAGCGCAAAGTGATTGATGCCGCTGAACCATTTTTCTCCCTTTGACATTTTCATAATCAGTAGATCCCTTCTTGACCCGTTCTTTTAACGGCTTTATTGACGATAACGACCAGCACCAGACTGATGACGGATTTAAGCAATCCAACCGCAGTCGAATAACTGAACTCGGACTGACCGATACCAATCCGGTACACATAGGTCTCAATGACGTCGGCAACATCATATACGAGCGAGTTATACAGAACGAATATTTGTTCAAACCCCACATCGAGGATGCTGCCAAGTCTAAGCAGGAACAGCACGATGATCGTTCCTTTAATGGAAGGAAGGGTTACATGCCACAGCTGCTTCCACTTCCCTGCACCGTCCATGACGGCTGCCTCATACTGCTGCTGGTCGATGCCCGCGAGAGCAGCAAGATAGATGATGGCCCCCCAACCGACCTCCTTCCAAATATCGCTGATGACCAGCACCGATCGAAACCAAGCCGGATCCGCTAAGAAAAACACGGGTTCGAATCCAAGCCATTTCATGATTTCATTGACTGCGCCCGTTGCGGGAGACAGGACGTTTACCAATATACCGCCTAAAATGATCCAAGACAGAAAGTGCGGCAAGTAAGCAAGCGTTTGGATCGTCCGCTTATAAAACATGCTGCGGATCTCATTGAGCAGAAGTGCTAGGATGATGGGACCCGGGAAACCCCAGAACAGCTTATATAAACTGATAATGACCGTGTTCCAGAACACCTGATAGAATTGGGGATCATGAAACAGCCGTACAAAATGGTCGAGTCCTACCCATTCGCTGGCATTAAATCCTGCAAATATGCTGTAATCCTTAAAGGCGATCACAATCCCCCACATCGGAAGGTACTTAAAAACGAGAAAATACACGATACCAGGAACCATGATCAAGTACAAATCCCAATATTGCCTGAGGTTTGCGAAACGTTTTTTGTTTAAGACCGTATCGGTGCTGGTGCCGGACGGTCTGGGCACGGTGACAGCCTTATGTTGTGCCACGGCATTCACCTCTCTTTTGTTGTCTTGTCGCTATGAAAAAAGAATGGATTCGCTTCCGCCTAAACTTCAGCAAGCTCGCCCAGCCAGGCCCCTTGCTCGATGAGAAGACGCTGCAATTGTTTGATATCGACATCCCGGGATGTACTGCCCGTCTTTGCACAGATGGCCGCGGCTGTTCCCGCTGCCTGCCCCATTGCAAAGCAGTTGGGCATTACCCGAAGCGAGCCCTGTACGACTCGGTCAGCGGAGGCGGCCCGTCCCGCAACCCACACATTTGCCAAACCTTGAGGAAGAAGGGAACGGTATGGAACCCCATGCGACCGACCGGGGGGAAGATGGCGAATTTCCATATTTTCTTTGCTGGTTGCCATATGGATATCAATAAAATAAGCATTTCTTGCAATGTCGTCTTCAAAGCTTCGCATGGATATAAAGTCATCCTGAACCAGCATGTAGTCACCGACGATGCGGCGGGTTTCACGTATACCGATTTGTTCGCCTGTGCTGACCAAATGGGCGTCTTCAAATCCGGGTACATACTTCCGCAGAAATTCGACCTGTATTTTGACCAGCTTTCTGCCTTCTACCGCAGCCTTCGTGAGATCTTCCGTCTTCGTTCCGTCCACGCCGAACACATGCCCGAAGTTGACCCCAACCAAGTAATCGGACACCCAGGCAAAGCCGGAGACTTCTTTCCGGCCGGGAGGCAGATCGCCGTTGCTCTGCGCTAACTGAACCGCTTGCGGAATTTGTCCGGTGTCACCGCTATCCCTCATATATTGCCTGAAGCGCTCCCGGTTCACGTTGGTTAACAGGTAGCACATCGTCCCCGGCTGCAGTTCGCCGCCATCCCCGCCTTTCTGGAACGGAGCGCCGGCCAGCGCCGCAATATCGGCGTCACCTGTGGCATCTATGACGTACTTGGCCTCGACGATCGATCTTCCGGACTTATTCAGAAGCACCAGACCGTTCACACCATGCCCCCCAGAATTCATGACCAGCTGTCCAACAAATGTATGGAACAGAACCTTGGCTCCGCTCTCAAGCAGCGCTTCATCGTACACCCGCTTCAATACCTCAACGTCAATCGGAACCCAATCCAGCTGTTCTTTATATTCCGTGACATAAGAAGGTTTACAATTCGCTTTCATTCGCTCCATCAGCTCGAGCCCGATACCGCGAATGACAGGCTTCTCATGGTCGGTAAAAGGACAAAAGGCAGGAACCAGTGCCGTCGTGCCCATACCTCCTAGAAATCCCCTTTGCTCAATCAGCAACGTATTTGCTCCATTATTGGCGGCAGCGATGGCAGCGGCAATGCCGGTCGGCCCTCCTCCGACGACGACGACATCAACCTGGTTCATAATAGGCAGTTCTTCCGGCGGCAGCGTCCATGTTCTTTTCGTTGTCATGTTTAGACCCTCCAGTTGGTAAACTCGAAATGTCCCGATCCATTCGGGTATACCTACATTTTAGATCCCCATGGCGGTCATGATTAGCACACGCTGATGACATTCACTGTTCGGATCATGACCTTTTCATGGGCTTAAAATAAAAAGAGCTGATTCACAGGCAGGAACCTGCGAAAACAGCTCTTTAACGAACACACTCATCCAAATTCGTTAGAACCTTATTTTCCTTTTATGAATGAACGCTCCCGGGTTTATCTTTGCACGGTTTATCCTTGAGTTTGCTTCCGTGGTTAGTTTGTTGGTTACTCGGCTTGCCTCTATCAGGCTTCTCGCCGCCTGGGCAGCTGTTACCCGGACGATCGACTTCCGGCGTACCGGAAACCGTGACGCCAGGAGACTTATTCCCTGCCTCATCCACCGTTCGGATTCGATACGCGTAGTCCGTCCCATTCACGAGCCCGTTTATTGTAACGGTTTGTACGCCTTTGCCTACATGAACCGCTTCAGCTTCGGCTTTTGCTGCACCTTCTTCCAAAACGACGACTTGGGCGAAATCGTCATCCTCCGGATCCGTCCAGTATAAGGTCAGCTGGCCGTCCCCTTCCACTACCGCCGCGTCATTCACTTCCTTCGGTGCCGTGTCGTCGTTGTAGCCTGTCTCCATGTCCATAACCCTGGCGATTTTATCATTCGGATTCACCGGTATCCCTTGCCATGAAGGCTTCGTTATATTTAAGCGCAAGGCTGTCGTTTGAAGTGTTTCGAAGTGCATATCATTATACTCGCCATAAAAGCCGTCCATGTCATTATCGACAACGGATGCCACCGGCACCCATACGGTTCCGTCCCAATAATCTACGCTAAAATCACGGATATGCCATTGTTCGCCGCTCGCGGCTCCACTCCAAATTTTTAAGTAGTTGAGTTTTTGCGGAACCGTCCATTCCATTTCAATAAAATGGCTCTCTTCCTGCCCTTGAGACAACCAGCGGGTGGATAGATTTCCATCAACGGCATATTCCTTAACGTTAGATCCGTTGGTTGAATCCACAGTCAAAGCTGCGAGCTGGGCTATGTTGCGAACGGTTATCGGTCCGAATATTTCAGACGGCTCCGAGGCACCGCCCGTGTTTTTGGCCGTAATTCGGTAATAGTACGGTATGCCGCTGCTTGCGGACGCATCCTTGAACGGTTGATCTGCTTCCTCGAGATCCGCCCCAACCACCGACCAAGGTCCATTTGGCGCTTCAGCCCGTTCGATATCATACGATTCAGCCCATTCTACCGGGTACCAGGTCATGGAAGCAACTGAGGTAAAAGGTATCCACATCGGCTGATCCGGTACCGGTGGAACTGAAGAGGCGGTAATTGGGCCAACGACATTCGAAGGCTCCGAGATTCCGGCTCCGTTCATCCCTTTTACCCGATAATAATAATTCATTCCTTCCGCAGCCGTCGTATCTTGGAAAGGCCGAAAAGGAATATCACTATCCAGTACCTGAGTGCCTATGATGGTCCATGGCCCATCCAGGTGCTCTGCTCTTTCGAATTGATAGGATTCCGCCCCCGCAGATCCTCTCCAGGCGATGCCAAGCACCGATTCGATCGACAGTAGCTGAGGTGCGTCAGGTACTGGCATCGGCGGGACCGGCAGTCCGCGGATTTCGTGGGCTTTTTCGCGAATCATGGACATAATCGCCTTTTCGTCATAGGTTTCACCCGATGGAAAGCCTGGCCAACGGAAATCACCTTCCTTGTTGTAAAAGCCGCCGTCCTTGTTGTGAGACTTCAACGTCCATAACAAGGCTCCGGATGTACCATTAGCGATCGCCTCATCAGCCGTTCGGGTCAGATTTGTCCTGTTCGACTGTCCAAACTCCCCGATGACTAACGCTTTTTTACCCAAACTCAAGTTTCGGTCCGCAGCAGCACGCAGCGCATAATCAGCTCCTCCGCTCTCATAATAATGATTGGATACGATATCCACATTGGGATCCTCAAGGGAAGCCTGACTGATACCGTACCGTCCATCCATTACGATGTGATTAGGGTCCATACTTTTTATATAAGCACTCATCTCCTGTGTCCAAGCATCCGTCGGGTATAACTCATTGCCGGTTTCCCAAGCAAGGATGGCTTTGTCGTCTTTATATTTGATGCCGGTATAAGTATTCGTCCTGTTCAGCACATAGCTAACCAGGTGTTTATAATCTTCCTTCAATTCGGGATCGGTGTAGAACTCCTCGGCGGTCTTCCCCCGAAAACCTGCAAACTGTTTTATTCCTCCGACATGCTCCCATGTATCGATAAAAGGAATAATGACGCGGATATGATACTCATTTGCCAGTCTCAGCACATGGTCCAGGTCCCGAAAATAGTCTTCATTATACTGCCTTAAGCCGGTTACATGACTTGGCTGATCCCCATTGGCGGTTCCCCCTTTGATCGTGAACGTATAAAGCCTGACTACAGTGCCACCTATTTGCTGCAAGGATCTAAATACATCCTCCTGTTCCCATGGATCAGGGCGATGCCATACGGGAGCTGGCATATACGTGAGATTTGAGCCGTTCATGGATATGAACCGGAACTCCTTCTCGCCATCGATCAATCGATCCCCGCTGCGCGTGATAAAGTTCCATTCTTTTGGCGGTACGCCATCCGCTGCGGCGGTTAAACCTACACGATCCATTCCTCCCAACATAAGCAAACATACAAGCATGACAGAAATCCAATGTCTTCGCATTCTTCTTCATTCCTCCTGTCCCTACTTCGATTTGAACAAAAATGGCTTCCCGTGATGTAAGCGGTATCATTTTTGTTGTTGATCTAAATTATAGGGACACTTGCGCAAAGTTGTTAGGTTGCGTTCATGACTTGTCCTGTTCCGCTGATGACTTTTTCGGAATGCAGCTATTAAAGGAACCCCTTATATGAACTGGTGGTTCGTGTCCATATCAAAGATACAAAGGACTGCCCTTCCGTTAGAGCTGTATCTTACCTGGTCCAATACATATCGACACCCCGCTCCTGTCCGCGAAAAAGAGCCTGCCGAGAGATCTCGACAAGCTCATCTTAGACCATTTCTATACCTTGCCCACCCAATCCTTACCGGCAACCTCTCGCCAGCGGTTGCGGATCGACTCGTAAATCTCCTCCGGCAATAGCCCTTTTTCCAGCATTGCGGCATTTTGTCCCCACCGGTCCGGATTTGCCGTGCCAACGATGGCAGTTGCTACACCCGGCGTGCTCAGCGTGAATCTTAATGCCGTTTCAACGCCCTGCTGAACATCCGCGAGAAAATCGTAATTCAATTCGCCTAACCGGACCCAATAAGGGTAAGCATAATCCTGTTCGCTCAGCGATTCGTTCTTCCAGGCAACATTGGCTACCGGACGTTTGGCAATAATCCCTATTTCCTGCTGCATGGCAAGCGGAAGCGTGAGATCGATTGCCTCTTGGTCGGCAATGTTCAACGAAGTTTCAAAGCTGTCGAATACGCCGGTTTGAAGAGCATAGAGCGCATCGGTTGAATCGCCGCTATAGCCGATGTACCGCGTTTTGCCCTGCTCCTTAGCTCTTCGTAACACCTCGATCACTTCGCCCCGCCGCAGGATCTCTTCAGAGCAGCTGTGAAGATGGATGACATCGACGTGATCCACCTGCAGTCGCTTCAAGCTGCGGTCAATGCTCTGCGCAAGCATCACGGGATCCCAATCCGGATAGTCCAAACCGGAAGCGTGGCCGCATTTCGTAAACAGGTAATAATCATCTCTTCGACCTGACAATGCCTTGCCGATCAATTCCTCGCTGTGGCCATAACATTCCGCGGTATCAATCATGTTAAGACCCGCATCAATAGCGCTGTGCAGCAGCCGGTCCACCGTCTTCTGATCCGACTGGCCGATCTCGGCGCCGCCAAATCCCAGCACACTAACCTGCATGTCCGTACGTCCAAATGCTCTTCGTTCCATTTTCCTTCACTCTCCTCCCTGTTAATCCCATTCATCATTACCCGATCCGAATAAACCTGAAAGCTTTTTTTTCATATCATTCCGATTTCACGATTTTCTTAAGTTTGAAAGAATACTCCCCTGCTAAAATCCATATATGCTAAGTCCGCCATCCACCAGCAGCGTTTGCCCGGTCATGTAATTGGCAGCCTCGGATGCCAGGAAAACGACAGGTCCCACCACTTCTTCCAGACTTCCCACGCGCTTAAGCGGTGTCCGGTCCAATATGGCCTGCATATAAGCTTCATCACTAAGGAGCTTCTCTGTCAGCGGAGTCCGGAAATACCAAGGTCCGACCGAGTTGACCTGAATTCCATACTGCGCCCACTCCATCGCAAGCACCTTGGTCATATGGATAAGAGCCGCCTTCGTTGATCCATAGACAACGCCTGTGCGAAGGGCGGTATGTCCGCCTACGGAGGAGATATTGATAATTCTGCCATTTCCCTGATCTTTCATAAATCGAGCAGCCGCTTGAGAAGCTACAAAAGCCGACTTCAGGTTGGTTTGTACAATCAAGTCCCATTCCGAATCCGTCACTTCCAGCGCAGGCGTACGAATGTTCATGCCGGCGTTATTCACCAGTATATCGATCCGTCCTGTCTGATCTACAAATTCGCGAATCGCCCCCTCGATCTCTTCCCTTATGGTCAGATCACCCGGCAGCACAAATGCTTGACCCTGGTTCAAGCCATGGATCAAGTTTGCGGTCTCCTCCAAATCGCTTTTGGTTCGGGACATCAAGCCGACATCACATCCGGCCTCTGCCAAACCTACGGCAATAGCGCGTCCGATTCCACGTCCCGCCCCTGTTACAAAAGCTTTTTTTCCTTCCAGATTAAAGCTCGGTAAATACATCCGAATCCCTCCTAATCATCTTTTTGTAACCAGATTCAATAATCCACGTTGAGCGTTCATTCGATCCGTGTAAACATGTTAGGAATTGAAATATTGCGAAGGATTATGACGAACCGGATCAATATATTCCTCATATCGTCCGCCCGTATAAGATTCAATGACTTTTCGCCAAAAAGCCTGCGCCGGCAAATTGCTGCTGACTTGCGTCACCTTCCAGCGTCCCTGGAACTGATCGAACAGACAGGTCGCCGCCCAAGTCCCCAATCCCGTACGCCGATATTTTTGCATAACAAAAAATTCCGTCATGTAATAGTCCGCTTCTGCGGCGTCATCCATCCGCTCGATCAAGGCAAACCCGGCTGGCCGTTGATCAAACGTAATCAGATACGGGTATTTCCGTTCCCTTTTTTTCCAGAATTCATCCAGATCCGGATAGGGCAAAAACAGCCCTTGATCATTCACCGAAATATCCAGATACTTGGTAAAATCATATAAGTACAATTGCATCAAGTTTACGATAACGGCTTGTTTTCGCTTGGGAACCAGCTCAATTCCCATGCGTTCCGATCGTTCTGAAATCATGCTGCCGCCTCCCTGGGCATATCATCTATCATTTTCATGCTTCATATCTTCATCATAGTATCCGCTCATAGTGAAACACAAGCGCAATATCGATCCGTGAGCACGGTGATCTGACACCTTCAAGCACGATAGACTTTCCATATGTTACACTAGTAATTAATGACACAGGTCATCGCTATAAAGACAATCATTCGAGGTGGAACATGAATATACAAAAAGATATCGACCGTGCAAGACTCGATGAGAAATCGCCGGACATGCCTTGGTTCGTACAGCAATTTATCGACTACAAGCTCCCGGATCTCTCCCCCTCCACCCTGCTCGAATATGTAAGGGATTATGAAACGTTTTTTAACTGGCTCCGGTCGGAGGGGCTGTCCCAAGCAACCTCTAACCGAGAGGTGACGCTGCTTGAGCTGGAGACGCTGCGCATGGACAGCATCACCAGTTATCGATTATATCTGACTACGCGCCGGGAAGGGACCAACTCGAGAATCACGGTTTCCCGCAAGCTCTCATCGCTGCGCTCCCTGTTTCATTATTTAAGCCAGATTGCAGAGGATGAGGATTTTTATCCGCTTCTCAAGCGTAACATCATGGCTAAAGTGGAAATTAAGCGAATTCATAAACCCAAAGATACGGCTGCCAAGTTAAAAGGAAAAATATTGGAAGAAGAAGAGCTTCAGGATTTCATTACTTACATTCACGAAGGTTATGGGCTGGATGTGGAGCAGAACAAGCAGGCGCTCTATGCGCATGAACAAAATAAAGTCAGAGATGCCTGTATCGCCAGCCTCATATTAAATTCCGGTCTTCGTGTATCCGAAGTGGTCAATTTGAATCTTGCAGACATCGACCTGAACAATAAAATGCTGCATGTCTATCGTAAAGGGAATAATGACGAAACCTTTAAAACCCCGGTCTACTTCCGTGCTCAAGCCAAAGACGATCTTGAGTATTACCTGCAGCTTCGGCAGGCTCGCTACAAGGTGCCAAAAAAAGAAAAAGCTCTGTTCGTTGCACTGCGTAACGGCCAGAACGAAGGGCAGCGCATGACCAAACGGGCGATTCAGGCGATGATCATCAAATACGCCAAGCGTTTTGGCAAGCCATCCCTGACCGTGCATAAGCTGCGGCATTCGTTTGCAACCGACTATTATCTTCAAAATGATATCTACAAAACCAAAGAACAACTGGGACACGCTTCTACCGAGACAACCGAAGTGTACGCCCACTTAACGGACAAAACCATGTCCGAGGCGATTGAACGCCGCTCTGAAGATTAACCACAGCTTGTTTATAATGACAGCAGCAGCGACGTGACCCGCTCCGTGTCATTCCAAGTAAACAGGGGAACCGCTAGCCGCTGCTGTATCTCATGCAGGGCCGTCGGTTCCTTTAGCATTTCAGGACGCACCACGATACCCCTGATCTCCTCAACTTGATCCAGCAGCCCAATGTCCTCCGTTCCCCGCAGCAGTACGAGCTTCGGATAAGGCTGCATCTTATAACCTTCGACAAGCACCAGATCAAAATCGCTGTACAAATGGATCAACGACGCAAGTTCCAGCTCCGTTTCCATCAGCATCGCCGTACGCCCCGGTGAAGCGATGGCGATCCCCTCGGCTCCCGCCTCACGGAATTTGTACGTGTCGGTCCCTTCGTGGTCCATTTCAAATCCGTGGCCATCATGCTTGATGACGGCTGTCCGAATGCCGTGCCGTTTCAACTGTGGAATCAAGCTGGCAATCAACGTTGTTTTGCCACTGTTCTTATAACCGCAGATCTGGAAAATCTTCATGTCCAGGCTCCCGGCAGAACGAGAACTTGTACGGTTTGGCCTTTAACCGCACCTCGAAGCTCTGGCGGAATCACAATTAAGCAGTCACTGTCTTTGATCGTGATCATAACACTCGATTCATCAAGGGATGCAGGTGTCGCTATAAGCTTTCCATTTGATACCTCAAGGCTCCCCCGGACGAAACGGGTAAAGTTATTCACTTTCGAGTAATCCGAACCCAACTCTGCCGTCCATTCGGTTAAAAACAACTGCTCCATGCCAAGCATCTTTCGGATCGCAGGTCTGACAAACAACAGAAAGCCCACATAACATGCCCCCGGATTACCCGATAGCGCGAAGAGCAGCTTACCCTCCTTCACAGCCGCGGTTGTCACACTTCCGGGACGCATTGTGACTTTATTAAACAGCATGTCCAGACCGCCGGAAGTCACCAGCTCGCCCATAATATCGTAGTCGCCTACAGAAACGCCGCCTGTCGTAACCACGATGTCATACACCTGGAGCGCTTCCTCCACCTTCTGGCGGGCAAGCTCGATATCGTCCGGGATCGCCTCCATAATCACCGGCACACCACCGGCTTCCCGAATTTGCGATGCAAGCATATAGGTATTGCTGTTTCGGATTTTACCGGGTTCAAGCGGCTCGGTGATGTCCAATAGTTCGGTGCCCGTTGAGAAAATCCCTACTACCGGCTGTCGATACACTTCTACCTGATGTATGCCGAAGGTAGCCAGAACCGAAATTTCTCCAGGCCCGATGAGAGTTCCCCGGCGGAGGATCAAATCACCTTCCTGCAGCTCGAATCCGAGGGGAGTGATATTCTTTCCCTTCTCGATGGACCGCTTGAAGCCTACATGGGTTAGGCCATCATCTTCGACTCGAAGCTCCGTCGCTTCAAGCATAACGACAGCGTCTGCCCCTTCAGGGACTTGAGCGCCTGTCATGATGCGGGAAGCCTTGCCTTGCTCGATCGGGATTGCAGATACATATCCGCACGGGATCTGGTCGACAACCTCAAGCCACACCTTTTCCCCTAGATCGCATGCCGCCAAATCCGCTGATCGAACGGCATAACCGTCCATGCCCGAACGGGCAAAAGCCGGAAACGGGTGGGGGGCGATGACATCGGAAGCAAGCACACGTCCATCACTCTCCTGCAGCCGAATGAGCTCCTCCTGACCAAGCCCCGCATAAGAAGCGGCAAGCGCTTGCGCGTCCGCTACCTGTAATGCGCGCCGATCAAATTTATGATTTTGTTTCTTAGGCGATATCGAATGATTATCCTTCACAACGCATCCCTCACTTTCTGACTCAAAGAAAACTGACATTCTTACTGTACTACATTCTGAACAATCTTCAAACCGAGCACCAGGTCCCCTCAATGCCTCCGGCTCTATAAGCAATATAGGAAGACACCAATCGGGTGTACAATTTTTATCTGGACAAAAAAAAGCGCATGGTCACCAGACCATGCGCTTGAAACTTCTTGCATTACCTTCGTCCCCTTCGGGAAATTTTGCCGGAGCCGATTCGGGTCTTCGGCTTCTTGTACGATTTCTTCGGCGAATCGAACAAACCTCCGCCGCTTTCGCCGCGCTTGATCGTGCCGCGGTCTCCGCTTGTATCCGGATTTCGTCGGAACAGGCTTCCGCCGGTACCGGCAGAATCCTGACCGCGCCGGGTAATTTTACCGCTCCGGTCCACCGTCAGCGGCGGAGCGATCTTCTTATCCTGGCTTGTCGGCTTCTTGTAGTTACCTTGTGCCGGTTTATACACATCTTTACTTGTATAACCGCGGTAACCTCCGCCGCCCATCGAATCAAATAAGTTCCCGATCAGAACGGCTGTTAAGTAGCCTTGCAGGAAACTTGAATCATAGTTGCGCTGAACGTACTCTTTGGAATCGATTTCGATCAGCGTATCGGTCGGCTTCTGGGGATCCTGCTGCAAATGGTAATACTCATCCCCATACACCAGAAACATCCGCTCGCTATCCTCAGGAGACGATTGATCCGGCGTGTTTGCCGCCATGAGCTCGCCTGCAACATCGGGAACGCTTTTATCAGCTGCCCGGTACACATAGGACGTTGCATTTCCGTCTCGATTGACGGATTCCAGCGGATAGGTATCTTTGATATTCGGCGCTCCGCATCCACTCAATAATGATACGAACAAACTCAGCACCAATATGATTTTTATAGATATAAAAGAGCGTTCCTTCATGCCACCACTCCTAAGTCGCCCGGATAACTCGAACGTCCCCCGGTATCACTTTCTCGCCTTCATACAACATAAACCGTCCATTCTGCCATTCAATTCGCAGCAGTTTGTAATCATCCGATTGGTATTGCCATACATGCTGCTCCCCACTTTGAGTAAACGCAGTGCGACCGGTAATCGAAACATGTCCCCCGTATTCCTCTTCCAAATGAAATACATGATCGTCCAAATCGATGATGGAGGGTACCTCATCCGGAGAATCCAGCCGTCCATCAATCGGCGAATACAAGGCATACTGAACCGTCTCGCGCTCTTCGATATGAAGATAAGCAATGGTGCTGCCATCCTGCAGCGTTAAGACGACTGCATTGCGACCGCGATTGTGCACGCGACCCGTGACTTCATAAGTGACCAGAGACACTTCGCAAATATCGCCGGGAGCCAGCTGCAGCATGCTTTTCTCTACCTTGGGCGGCTCCGGCTTACTAAATAAGTTGCTGATTCTTTTCCACATACTCATCTTTCCTGTCCCCTATCTCCATTATGCGTTCTATAGGCAAGCGGTAATAATTAACGCTCCAACCACATGCAGCGATCCTGCAAACAAGCCGTATCCCGTCTTACCCTCGCGGGTGCCTTTATCAAGGTTCAGCTTGCCGAAATTACGCAGCATGAGCTCTGTCAACGATTCGAGAACCAACAATATGATAAACGAAATGATCGATACCACAATCGCCTCAAGCAGATGATATGATGTTCCGATCGACACGGATAAAATATATCCTTGTGCGAACAGCTTCAGTATCAGTCTTGTGGTTACCGCCATATTACCCGCTTTCACTTCTTCAAGATCGTTATATTTCGTGAACAGGGAATCCACAAACATCAAAACAAACAACAGCAGTCCACCGACAGCTGTCCAAAGCAATACACGCAAGATCATATCAAAATCCATCGCTAAGCCTCCACATTCAACATACGAAAAACTCCTTAAGCCCCGGACTGCATCAATTAAAGACAATCGTCCAAAGGGATGTTCCCCATGTATATCTACTATCAAACAAAAGCGAAGGAGAAGCACAGCTGCATTCAGCCCTGCTGTTTCTCCCTCGCCCCCTAAACTATATACCTGTTAGACCGTTGAATCCGTTTTTACTTGTTCTCGTATTGTTTCATCAAAGCTGCCAGCTCATCCTCAACGACTTTGTCCTTGCCAAGGTTCTCAAACTCATCATCAAGGGATTTTTCACGTGTCGACATTTCATTGCTTGCTTCCGCACGAGCTTCCATAGCGAGCATCTTTTCTTCCATTCGTTTCAAACCGGCAGACGCTGTGTCAGACCCGAATCCGTTCATCGCTTTGTTAATCTCCGTTTGCGCTTTAGCTGCATTATAACGGGCGACCAAAGTTTCACGTTTGTTCTTCATCGCTGTAAGCTGCTTACGCATTTCTTCCAGCTTGCCGCGCAGATTGTCGGCTGCCAGTTTGTTCTGATCGTAGCTTGCTTTGTACTCATCACGTTTGGCCTCGGCGGCCTTCTTCTCTTCCAGCGCGCGGCGGGCAAGATCAACGTTTTGAGCTTGTGCTGCGGTATGAGCCTGCTGTGTGCGTTTTTCGACAAGCGCAGCTTGCTCTTCATAAAGTGCTTTAAAGCGTTTCTCGATGGCAATTTGCGAAGCTACCGCTTTCTCGGCATCCTCAAGATCTTCCGTCATATCCCGAATGTACTGGTCCGTCATTTTAATCGGGTCTTCCGCCTTGTCGATAATGGCGTTAATATTGGACATGGTCAAATCGCGCAATCTTTTAAATATGGACATCGTTCTCTTCCTCTCGCTTTCACTTTTAAATACTGGTATATGATTATTGTTTACGTTCCATGATCCCAAAACGTTTCAAAATTTTTTTAGAAGTTGTTCATTTTAATACCCTCGTTCATATTGCTTGGGAACTTTCTGTCCGCCATCAAGCGCCTTGGCTGCATGAACAGCCCAGTAGGGATCGCGGAGCATCCCCCGGCCAATCGCCACCAGATCCGCTTTGCCTGACAAAATCACCTCTTGCGCGGCATTGTAATCATCCAGCAATCCTACCGCAATAACAGGCACCTTTAACAGCTGCTTGAACTCTGCTGCCAGATCCACCTGATAACCGGGCTTCGCTTCCGGGCCGCCATTGGCACCGACCTGGCCTTCTCCCCCCGAGGAGATATGAAAGATATCGACACCGGCATCCCGGTAACGTTTGCAGATCTCCGCACAATATTGCACATCGTAACCGCCGTCCACATATTCTTTTGCAGATACCCTCATCATGATCGGCATGCCTTCAGGCAGCACTTCCTTAACGGCTTGAACAACCCGCTCGCCGAACAGAGGAAGGTCTTGACCATATTCATCACTGCGCTGATTCGTCAGCGGCGAGTGAAACTGATGAATGAGATAACCATGCGCGCCATGAATCTCAACGGTATCAAACCCGGCTTCAACAGCTCGACGCGCGCCTTCCTTAAAGGCTTGAATGAGCTCTTCCACTTCCGCCCCGGAAAGCACCTTTGGCATTTTGTAATGAGAGCTGAACGGAATCGCAGAAGGGGCTACCGACGGTTCAGCATCCTGCGCTTTTCTTCCGGCATGCCCAAGCTGGATACCGATCTTGGTTCCATAAGAATGCACGTTCTCCACAATACGGCGATAGGCTGGAATCTGATTGTCGTCCCAGATCCCCGTATCCTGATTCGTAATGCGTCCATCAGGATGGACACCTGTCATTTCCACAATAATTAAGCCAGTACCTCCTACGGCACGGCTGACGTAATGAACAAAATGCCAATCATTCGGAATCCCGTCCTCAGCTTGAACGGAATATTGACACATCGGTGGCATAACAATGCGATTCTTGAGGGTCAAATTCTTGAAATTGTAAGGTGTAAACAAGTCTGCCAAGCGATTATCTCCTTCCATATCCAAATGATCAAGATGTAATAAAATCTGATACCGGTTATTATACACCTTTCTGCGGGAAAACTAAAAAACATCGCATTCCATATTGAGGATAATCGCCCGATCAACTGGGCATACCATATTAAAAAGCGAAGGGGGCCGATCGAGATGTTCAAACGATACTGCGCAGGAAGCTGCCTGTTGTGGATCATGTTATTCTTTTTTATGGTGCCGGACATCCCGGCAAACGCGTCCGCTGTACATAGTTTGTCACTTCACCCCCAGGACACTTCCGTCATGTCGGAGTCCGGTCAAATCATGGATCATGCCAACCGCAATAAGACCCAAAATTCAGACGATGCGCCGTCTTTAAGCCAATTGCTGAGAAAATACCCGGATACCTTTCGCTCCAGCGGACCCCGGATCAAACAGATCGCTCTGACCTTTGATGATGTTCCGGATCCCCGTTTTACCGGAAAAGTACTGGACGTCCTCAAAGAGTATCAGGTAAAAGCCACATTCTTTGCAGTGGGGGAACGCGCCAAAAAACGCCCCGATCTCGCGAAACGAATCCATGAAGAAGGTCATGCCATTGGCAATCACTCTTATAATCACGCACAGCTGAACAAGCTGAGCCTGGACAAATTCAAAAGCCAAATCGAACGTACCAACACGATCTTGAAATCCCTAACCGGAGTGGATCCTCGGCTAATCCGTCCGCCTTATGGCGATATTAACGAAGAGCAGCTTCAGTGGGCACGCAAAAACGGATACAAAGTCGTGAATTGGAATGTCGACTCTCTCGATTGGAAAGGACTGCCTAAGGAAGAGGTAAAGCGCAACATTTTATCAGCGGTCGGGCCAGGCTCGATCGTACTCCAACATGCCGGAGGTGGCGTGGGGTCGGACCTAACCGGAACGATCGAAGCGCTCCCGGATATTATTGCCGAATTGCGGAGTAAGGGATATAGCTTCGTGACACTCCCGGAGATGTTAGGAGTATCAGAGTCGAGATAAATCTGCATGACATAAAAAGACGGCTGACTGGAGTTTTGCTCCAGACTAGCCGTCTTCCGTATTAGAATTGTTATTTCATGAGGATGAATTGAATTATTCGATAATGAACAATTTGATGTCCTGAATGCCGAATTGCTTCACGGCCGATTGTGAACCCGGAATGAAGATATCAATCCGATTCCCTTTAATAGCCCCGCCGATATCACGAGCTTCTGCTACAAATGCCTTTTTCGGCAGTCCTGGATGCTCATGTCCTGTTACAAGCACCTTGGTGCCGAGCGGAATGATCTTGGGATCCACCGCAATGGTACCGAGCTCAAGGGAATTTCCGAAGTAATCAACGGCGCCCCATTTCCCGTTCTCACTTGCGGCAGCAGAATAAGCAGTCGCCTTGACCGACAATGTTTTGCTGTAATTAAACGTCTTGCCCCATGCCTCCACCACGTTCTTCTCAGGGGAAACACTCAAGGTAGGCGTAAACCCGGAGGCTGGAGCGATGGGTGCAGCAGACGCCGTCGAGTTCATCGATACCGAACCGGGGATGGTGATTTTCAGACCCTGGTATATATTTGTTGCTTTAATCGTCGGATTAGCCTTCATCAGCTTGTCCATGTTAACGCCGTACTGTTTGGACAAGAAATAAAAGGTATCGCCGTTCTTGGCCACATGCACTGCGCTTGCATGCGCCTGCAGTCCCCCTCCGGCAAAAGTCAAGCCAAGGGCAACGGCTGTAATGGTAAACCATTTTGCAGTTTTTCCAGCGATCTTATGGTTAAGTCCACGATTTTTAGTCCATGATTTCATTTGTTGTAACATCTAAAGATGCCTCCTTATATGTAACTTGGTCATTCGGATGTAGTATGTCAACGAACATGAATATATCACAATTTTGTAACCTATACTGCAAGCAATTGTTACCAATAAACAGACAAAAACAGCGCCAATTCCTGAAACAATCAGGTATGGCGCTGTTTTGGTTTGTTACAATGCAGATATAAAAGTTACAAAACCTTACTTAAAAACTCTTGCGTACGAGGATGAGTCGGATGGCCAAACAGCTGGTCCGGCTTGCCTTCCTCAACGATTTTACCGCCATCCATGAACAGGATCCGATCTCCCACTTCCCGAGCAAAGCCCATCTCATGGGTGACGATGACCATCGTCATACCGCCCTCGGCAAGCTTCTTCATCACTTCCAATACCTCACCAACCATCTCCGGGTCCAGTGCGGAGGTCGGTTCGTCAAACAGCATGACATGCGGCTGCATCGCGAGCGCTCTCGCTATGGCAATTCTCTGCTTCTGTCCTCCGGACAGCTGGGAAGGATACGCCTCCTTCTTGTCCTGCAGGCCAACTGACTTCAGCAGCTCGTCTGCAGTCGCCTCGGCTTCCTTCGCCGAGACGCCCTTCACCTGAATGGGAGCGAGCGTAATATTATCAATGACCTTCTTGTGAGGAAACAGGTTAAACTGCTGAAATACCATGCCCATTTTCTCACGGGTAGCATTGATATTGTGATTCTTGGCGGTGATCAGCTCACCCTCGAACGAAATTTCGCCGCTGGTCGGCACTTCAAGCAAATTGAGACATCGTAAGAAGGTACTTTTACCGGAGCCGCTCGGTCCGATGACAACCACCACTTCTCCTTTTGCAATCTCGATGTTAATGCCTTTCAATATGTCCAGCTTGCCAAACGATTTATGAAGATCCTTAACGGTTATCACTTGCACTCAACTTCCTTTCCCAGACACCCAGAAGCTTCGAAAGAACGAATGTCAGTATAAAGTAGATCAGGGCAGCCACAAGCAGCGGATTCAATGCCGCAAACGTCATGCCGCGCAAAATCTGAGCTTGATACATAATGTCCACCACACCGATGAAGGAGACGATGGAGGATTCCTTGATGATGACAACAAACTCATTGCCGATGGCAGGCAAAACGCCTTTTAACGCTTGCGGCAAAATAATGTGGCGCATCGCTTTGCCTTTGGTCATTCCGAGAGAGCGTGCAGCCTCCAATTGACCGCGGTCCACGCCTTGAATGCCGGCACGGAATATTTCAGCCAGATAGGCAGCGCTGTTGATAGAAAGCGTCAAAATACCCGACTGGATCGGTGAGAATTTAATATCAAACGCCGCCAAGCTGTAATGGATAATAAACAACTGGACCAGCATCGGGGTACCACGGATGATCTCAATATAAGCGGTAGCCAAAAACTTAAGGATTTTAACACCCGACATCCGCATTAAAGCGATAATCAATCCGAGAATGAAGCCGAAAAACACACCAAGGGCCGAAATAAGCAGCGTAAACTGGATTCCCTTCGCATAATAATCGCGATATTTCCAGAAAAATTCAAATGTGTTCAGATTCTCTGCCTTACGACCGGCAGCCAGGTCACTGGCCTCGTCGACAAACTTCTGGATCTGGTCATTTTCCTTCAAGCGCTCGAGTGTAGCATTAATGCTCTTGAGCAGCTCTTCGTTCCCTTTGCGAACCCCGATGGCATAGGCATCGTTCTCAGCCGTTGGTTTGGCGTCCGTGATCACCATGGTCGCTTCATTCATATTGGTCTTCGCGATCGGATACTCGGCGAGAACAACATCCACGCGCTCGGATTCCAGCTGCAGCAGCAAGTCCGGGATTTTATCCAGTGATACTACATTGGCTTTCGGGATGGTCTTTGCAATGGACTCCTGAATGGAGCTCTTCTGAACCCCGATCCGGGCTCCCTCCAGGCTTTCAAGCGTGTTGAACTTGAGTGCATCTTCCTTACGAACGACAACCGATTGTTCCGCAGCATAATATGGCTCGGAGAAATCAATGCTTTTTCGGCGCTCTTCCGTCGGATTCATGCCCGATATAACGAAATCCACGCGGCCGCTCGTCAGCTCCGGCAAGAGCGCATCAAAGGAGGTGTCCTTAATTATGAGCTCGGCACCAAGATCCTTGGCGATTTCCTTCGCAATATCGATATCAAATCCGACGATGGTATCCACGCCATCTATCGTTTTATGGAACTCATAAGGTGCATAATCGGCACTCGTGCCGAGAATCACCGTTTTCTTCTCACCCTCCGCATGGACGATACTGCCAAAAGATAGCACGACCACCATGAATAGGGTCATCCACGCTGTAAATTTACGTTTCATATGTCTCGTTTCTCCCCTAACTATTACAAATAGATTCAATCATAGAAAAAATGCAACTGAGTCATTATAAAACAGGATGCATGAATATGCAATTAAAATTCATGGATTTTCAATTTGAGCACAAATGCTTTTTAACTTGCACATGGCGCCTATTTCACTATTTTAATACAATGGTCAATTCATCATACCCCTAGGATTATGTTACTCATGATTCTTTTAACCATTTGGTCAAATAAATTAGAGCGCTGAATCTTTTTAAATTCTATATTGTGGAAATCAGTCGGTCATTTTTAGCATTACGGGCCGTTCGTTTTTTCCTACATATAAATGTACATACAGGACTTTAGAATCACGCATGAAGTGAGAAGAGGATCTGTAGTGAACGCTTTTCCGACGATGCATAAACTATCCGTTCCTTTCCCATCTTATAATAGCGCATAAAATCCCGGCACTTGATAAATGAATGCCAGCCGGGCTGTCTCTTTCACTCCATGATTCATGCAAGCCAGCAGTTGGTTATTAATTAGCTATAGCTTTACTCATATAGGAGGTGTAACCATGCTGTTAGAAGCACTGTATCATGTTCCAAGAGATAAATGGGCTTATGCATATGATACAAAAACCATTCATCTTCGGATCCGAACCAAGAAAAACGATATTGATTCTGTTGTGGCCATGACCGGCGACAAATATGATTGGGACCGTACGTACTTCGAGATCACCATGGAAAAGGCCGCCTCGGATGACATGTTTGATTACTGGGAATGCGGAGTCAGGCCGAAATACAAAAGACTGTCCTACGGCTTTCGGATTCATGCCGGAGATGAGACGGTTTATATGGTGGACAGCGGAATCGGATGGGACTATCCTTATCCGCCTGCAGGTTACTTTGAATTCCCGTACATACATGAAGTCGATGTATTCAAAGTACCGGAATGGGCTAAAGAAGCCGTGTTTTATCAAATTATGACGGAGCGCTTTGCTAACGGAAACCCTGCCACCAATCCTGAAGAAACCGAGGCCTGGGGCGGCAAGCCGGAGGTGGATAATTTCTTCGGCGGTGACCTGCAGGGCGTACTGGATCATCTGGATGATCTCGTTGACCTGGGCATTAACGCCATTTATTTTACTCCGCTCTTCCTCTCCCCCTCCAATCATAAATATGACACGGTTGATTATAAACAGGTGGATCCGCACTTTGGCGATAATGAATTGTTGAAAAAAGTAGTAGATACTTGTCACGCTAAAGGCATTCGAGTGATTCTCGATGCGGTTTTCAATCACTGCAGCGAAGAGTTCCCTCCCTTTCAGGACGTGCTGAAGCACGGCGAGAAATCCAGATATGCCGAATGGTTTCATGTGAACCAGTTTCCTTGCGAGGTCAAGGATGGCATTCCCAGCTACGATACCTTCGGCTTTTTCGGAAATATGCCGAAATTCAATACGGCCAATCCCGAAGTTAAGGCGTATTTGCTGGGTGTAGCCGAGTACTGGATCAAGGAGATCAATCTCGACGGCTGGCGTCTGGACGTTGCCAATGAAATTGACCATCATTTCTGGCGGGATTTCAGACAAGTCGTCAAGAAGGCCAACCCTGAGGCTTATATCGTGGGCGAAGTCTGGTCGGACTCCTTAATCTGGCTGCAAGGTGACCAGTTTGATTCCGTCATGAATTACCCTTTTGCCGATAAGGTGTTGGAGTTCTTTAACGGCAACATGGACGGGCTCACTTTCGCCAACCGGATCGGCTCGATCCTGATGCGATATCCGCAGCAGACCAACGAAGTGGTCTTTAATCTGCTGTGCAGCCACGATACGCCGAGGCTGCTTACCCGTGTGGGAGAAGATATCCGGCGTATGAAACTCACCGTTGTATTTCTGTTTACATTCATGGGAACGCCGTGCATCTTTTATGGCGACGAAATCGGATTGACCGGGGACGGAGATCCCGATTGCCGGAAATGCATGGAATGGGATCCCAAGAAACGAAACCAAGAGCTGTATAAGTTTTATCAAGGGATGATCGCGCTTCGAAAAAAACATAAGGCGCTGAGACAAGGGCGCTTCCGTTTCCTGCAAGCGAATCTCCATGATCCTTGCATCGTGTACGAGCGTGCGGACGAAACCATGCATTTTATCGTCTGGATGAACAACAGCGACTCCAAACGCACCATATCGCATCCTATCGTCACGACCGATTGGATTGATGCCCAGACCGAGGAGCCTGTAAAACCGGTAAACGGTACGATGCATATCGATTTAGAACCTTATGCATATCGAATTTTATGTCGGCAATTGAAACATTAATAAACTCCACTTATGTGATACACACTCCTAGATCAGGGATATGAAGCCTCAGACCAACTGGCACCATAGCATCCATACCGAGCTTCAACAAGCACACAGGGGTGCAGGGATAGCAGCGTTATTCGGCTATCCTTGCACCCCTGTCTTCTTGTTATGGTTCAAGCGTGTGATTTGGTGATTTGATGGTATATCTCCTGATATTCCTTCGCTGAAACGTTCCAGCTGTAATCCCCGCCCAAGGCGTTCTTGCTCACTTTACGCCAGTGCTCAGGCATGCGGTAAATAGAGGTTGCGCGCCGGATCGTGTTCATCATATCATGCGCGTTGTAATCCTTGAAAGAGAATCCGTTCCCTTCCCCCGTATACTCGTTATATGCATGAACCGTATCGTTCAGTCCGCCTGTTTCGCGGACAATCGGAACACTGCCGTAACGCATGGCGATGAGTTGGCTGATACCGCACGGTTCGAATTTGGAAGGCATCAAGAACAGGTCGCTGCCAGCGTAGAAGCGCCGGGACAACGGTTCATTGAACCGAAGCTGGGCCGACATTTTATTGGGATACCGATTGGCCGCTTCCCGGAACCAATGTTCATATGAAGGGTCTCCCGTTCCCAGAACGACAAATTGAATCTCATCATAGTACAGCAGCTCATCCAGAATCCGGATGACCAGATCGAGTCCCTTCGAATCGACCAGCCGCGTCACCATCGACATCAACGGAATATGCGGGGCCACCGGAAGATTCAACTCTTCCTGCAGGGCAATTTTATTCTGCGTTTTCTTATTCAGGCCGCTCCGGAACTTCATCGCGATGTGCGGATCGGTCGCCGGGTTGTAACTCTTGGTATCAATGCCATTCACGATGCCGCTCAATCTCGAACCTTGGGCTGACAAAAGCCCGTCGAGTCCGTATCCGTAATAACCGGTCTGGATCTCCGAGGCATATGTCGGGCTAACCGTCGTTACATGATCTGCATAGACGATTCCCGCTTTCATGAAATTCACGTTTCCGTAATATTCCACGCCGTCCGCTGTGAAATGGCGGCTGTGGATTCCAAGCAGATCAACCAGCACCTCGTATGGATATACGCCTTGATACAACAAATTGTGGATGGTAAATACGGTTCCAATCTCCGCATAGTAAGGATCATGGCGGTAGACATCTTCAAGAAGCAGCGGAATCATGGCCGTATGCCAATCGTGGCAGTGAAGCACGTCCGGCTGAAAGCCGATAACCGGCAATATCTCGAGGACGGCGCGGTTGAAGAACGAAAAGCGCTCGCCATCGTCCATGTACCCATAAATGCCGTCGCGGCCAAAATAATATTCATTATCTATGAAATAGATCGTGACCCCGTCCTCTACCAGGGATTCGATGCCGCAATACTGCTCGCGCCAGCCTACCCGCACCCGGGTTTCCCCTACATGAGTCATACGCTCCCGGTATTCCTCAGGAATTCCTCGATATTTGGGAAGAACCACCCGAATATCCTCGCCCATGCCACGAAGGGATTTAGGCAAAGCAGCGATCACATCCGCCAATCCGCCTGTCTTGATGTACGGTCCACATTCTGAAGCTGCAAATAACAATTTCAATCCTGCTTCCCCCTTTGATTTCGCTTGGTTCTCCGTGCCGTCTTCTCTGTTACTGCTGCCTCCTTGAGTGAAGCGTCCTGTCGAGCCTGCGATTTTCTGGAACGCGGCTTTTTCTTTAACACGACCATGCCTAACGGAGGCAGCTTGATCTCCAGGCTGTGGGTTTGGCCATGCCAGGCCTTCTTCTCGGCTTTCATATCTTCGTTGTTGACCAGTCCGGAGCCGCCATAATCGGTGTGATCGGAATTCAATATTTCCACGTACTGTCCCGCTCTCGGTAAGCCGATCCGATATTGGTCATATGCCCGGGGCTGAAAATTAATGACGACAATCAGTGTATCGCCAGGTTTTGTGCCCATTCTCATGTACGATAGTACACTCTGCTCATGATCATCGGCGCTGAGCCACTCGAAGCCTTCCCATCGGTGATCCTGCTCCCATAGCGCCTTCTCCTCCACATACATGCGGTTTAACGCTGCCGTATAAGCCAGCTGTTTCCGGTGGCTTTCGTAGTCCAGCAGCAGCCAATCCAGCTGCTCCTGATCCTTCCATTCAATGAACTGACCGAACTCTCCCCCCATAAACAGCAGCTTCTTGCCGGGCTGGGTAACCTGATATCCGAGCAAAATTCGGAGTCCCGCAAACTTCTGCTCATAACTTCCCGGCATTTTATTAAGCAGTGATTTCTTCCCGTGGACGACTTCATCGTGTGACAGCGGTAATGTAAAATTCTCTGAATAGGCATAACAAATGGGAAATGTTAGTAAATTATGATGGGTAGGCCGCTGATCGAATTCTTTCTCCACATAGGACAGCGTGTCATTCATCCAGCCCATGTTCCATTTGTAATTAAAGCCGAGGCCTCCTTCGTGCACGGGTGCCGTAACCCCTGGCCATGCGCTGGACTCCTCGGCCATCATCAAGGCATTCGGGTAATAGCGAAACACGGCTTTATTCAATTCCTGCAGAAAGGATATCGCTTCGAGATTTTCCAAGCCACCATGTTCATTAGGGCTGTATTGACCTTCGCGCTTCTCAAAATCCAACCGGATCATACTTGTCACAGCGTCAACACGAAGACCATCAATATGATACATATCCATCCAAAATAAGGCATTGGAGATGAGGAATGAAATCACCTCTGGCTTGGCATAATCGAAAGACAGTGTTCCCCAGCCCGGTTTCTCTGCTTTTTGCGGGTCTGCGTACTCGTAAAGAGCCGCCCCGTCAAATAGTCGAAGCCCGTGGGCATCCTTGGCAAAATGTGCGGGCACCCAGTCGAGGAGCACGCCAATACCAGCTTGATGCAGCTGATCCACAAGGTACATGAAATCATGGGGACTTCCGTATCTGCTCGTCAGCGCATAGAATCCGGTTCCCTGATACCCCCACGAAAGGTCGTACGGATGCTCAGCCAAGGGCATGAATTCCACGTGGGTATAACTCATCTCCAGCAAGTAGGGGATCAGCTGGTCCGCCAGCTCGCGGTATGTATAGAACGAGCCGTTCTCCTTTTGCCGCCAGGTTCCAAAGTGCATTTCATATATGTTCATCGGCTTGGTGTAGGGGGATTTGTTCTTTCTTTTCCAAGCAGCATCATTCCAATGATAACCAGAGAGATCGGTCACGACCGATGCCGTTGCAGGCCGAATTTCGGCATGAAACGCGTACGGATCCGCCTTCAAGAACGTTTCTCCATACGGTCCGGTGATATGATATTTGTAAAAAGTTCCAGTCTCCATCCCAGGGAAAAACCGACTCCAAATTCCCGAATCGGGCATCCTATATAACGTGTCTTGGGAACCGTCCCAGCCGTTCCAGTCTCCGGCAAGACCCACCTGCCTTGCATTCGGAGCCCACACCGTAAAACGCACGCCTTCTTGTCCATCTTCAGTAACACGGTGTGCGCCCATGCATTGGTAACTGTGATACCAGGTTCCTTCATGAAATAAATACAATTGTTCCGGAGTCATGTTTCCTTCCCTAACTGCTTGGTTCAATCATCGTCACCCGCTTTTTCTTAAAAATCCATATTATTAGTGCTATTACCCCATTCTAACCATGTTGAAAATAAAAAATGTCCCTGAAAAATAATTTTGTAATTTTCAATTTACTTTTTCAATATAATCGTTTCAAACCCCGGGAATGTCGTTTATGTAATGTACAACGTGAAAATACATTGGGAGGGAAACGTGATGAAGAGAAAAGACTGTATTGCTATGCTTCTGGCCGGTGGAGAAGGTAAACGATTAGCTCCCCTTACGTCTAAGCTGGCAAAACCCGCCGTTCCTTTTGGCGGACATTACCGTATAATCGATTTTCCTCTCAGCAATTGTGTGAACTCCGGAATCGATACGGTTGGAGTGCTTACACAATATGAGGCAGAATCATTACACGAACATATCGGTGAAGGCGAACCCTGGGGACTAACACATACAGGACGTGAAGGCATTGCTCTGCTTCCATCCAACAGCACACACCAAGACGGATACTTGGGTACAGCAGACGCCATTTATAAAAACATTCCATACATCGACGATCAAAATCCCGAACATGTCCTTATTCTATCCGGGGACCATATTTACCAGATGGATTACCGCGAAATGCTTGATGCCCACATGAAACAAGCGGCACCTGCCACGATCTCCGTGATGGAAGTACCTTGGGAAGACGCCAGCCGGTTTGGCGTCATGAGCGTTGATGACAATCTCAATATCATTGAATTTGCCGAAAAGCCGGCAGAACCACAAAGCAACCTCGCCTCGATGGGCATTTATTTGTTCCGTTGGGACTATCTGAAGCAGCACCTCATTGAAGATGCGGCTGATCCAAACTCCAGCCATGATTTCGGGAAGGATGTCATCCCTAAGATGCTGGTCGGAGAAGAATCACTGCTTGCGTTTCGCTTTCAGGGCTACTGGCGCGATGTGGGCACTGTTGAAAGCCTCTGGGAAGCCCATATGGATGTGCTTAGCCAAAACGAGCTAGTCCTGGAGAGATCCGATTGGCCTATGTATACCCGAGCATGGAAGACCAAACTGGCGGCGGCGCGGAACCGCAATACGGAACACACAGACTGCTTGATTCATGACCAATGCACCTTCGAAGGAAAAGCCAAGAGCTCCGTTATATTCTGCGGTGCGGAGATCGGCAAATACTCCATCGTCAAGGACAGTGTGGTCATGCCGAATGCCAAAATCGGCAAGGGCGTCCATATCGAGCATGCCATCATCGGTGAGGGAGCGATCATCAAGGATGGAGCGATTGTAAAAGGGGCTCCCGGCAACGTTGTAGTTGTTGGACCTTACGAGGCCGTGCTTCCGAAACCAACCATTCGTACCCAGCCGTCCCGACTGCTTCAGGATGTATACGAAAAAGGACGCTTGCGGGCTAATGTCTCTTCATCTTAAACGAGTTTCTTCAACAGAATATTAGCTCTGAGATAAATCCCTTCAGACTTTTATACAAAAAAGCGATCCGTGACGGATCGCTTTTTCTCATGTATCGTGCCCTGCTGACTGTATCTCAAGCGCATGCGACTTAGGTTTTGTAACACGTAAAATTATGAAATAAAACGCTTCTCATATAAATTCACGAAGCGACCACCCATATCCTGCTCAGCCACGAACTGAAATCCTTGGCGCTGATAAAATTGGTTCAGCGTCGGCAGATGGGATACGCAATCCAGCCTGAAACCCTGTTTACCCTTGGATAACAAATACGATTCTGCAAAAGAAATCATCTTCGTTCCAAGCTCCAGTCCCCGATAGAAGGCGCGTACGGTCAGCCGATGAAGATAACCATAGGCCGGATCGTCCCGCTCTCCCCAATAGGCTGGGTCTCCATACTGCAGCGTGAACATGCCGATGGCCATGTCTTCATGCCACAGAATAAACACTTCACGCTCCGCCAGATACTGCTCCATCAAGTCCAAGGAAAAGAGCGATGGACTCCACTGCTTGCGCCCTTGCTGTTCCATCACCTCCGCCGCTTCCTTGAGAAGCGACAGCATCTCCCCTGCCTGTTCTGCTTCAGCCCGTTTTAATTCAAACAGACCTTGCTCAGTAGAAAATGTTGCTTCTGTGTCCCCCACTTTCGCTCTCCCCCTTTTAACAGCCCCACAAAGTGGAGTCTATGCTTCGAAACTTATTCCAAATACTTTGCCGGGGCCCCAATACAATACCCCACAAAGTGGAGCCTATGCTTCAGAATTGCTCACGCTTCGCTAGAAACTTTTGAATTCTGTTAATCTTTAGAAAAAAGCTTTGCCGGTAACCCGGCAAAGCTTATACTGTCGGTCCGGCTTCGTCATCCTCACCGTTCTCTAATCCGCCGGCCATCGGTATTTTCCCTTCAGGCAGCGGCAGCTTGACGATAACGGATGTTCCGTGCCCGAGCTCGCTTTCCATCTCCATCGTGCCTCCATGAAGCTCAATGAGCTGCTGTGTAATCGCGAGACCCAGTCCCGTTCCCCCGTTCAGCGGATTAACCTGGAAGAACCGATCCTTTACCCTCCGCAGGTGTTCGTCCGATATGCCAATACCGTGATCCTCCACGGTTACGACAACAAACTTGTCTTCCATAGCGAAGGACAGGTTAATTATGCCGTTCTCATGCGAGAATTTAATCGCATTGTCCACAATATTCAGAAACACCTGCTTCAAGCGGTTGGCATCCCCATAGATAATCGGTTTTTCGTCGGTCTCCAGTTTGATCTGGATGCCCTTCTTCTCAGCCTTGGTCCACAGATTGAGCATAATCTCTTGCAGAAGCTCCCGTAAATTCACGATACCCTTCACAAGTTTCATCTCATTCTGCTGGAGCTTGGAGAAGTCGAGCAGTTCTTCAACAAGACCGATCAAGCGATCGGTTTCCTTCGTAATAATCTGCATCCCGATCTTCGTTTCTTCCGGATCATAGCCGCCGGAGTCGAGCGTTTCACTCCAGCCCTTTATGCTTGTAAGCGGAGTCCGCAGCTCATGCGAAATGGATGAAACAAAATCATCCTTCACCTGGTTGCTTCGAACAATCTCCTGCGCCATGTAGTTCAGGGTTGACGATAACTCGCCAAGCTCATATTTATAGTCGCCTTTGATTCTCACGTTAAACTTGCCCTTGGCCATCTGGGCGGATACCGTCGTAATGTTGTTGAGCGGCTTTACGATGGAGTTGGCCAGCCCAATGCTGAAGGCAAGCACTAGCGCTAACACGGCCCCTCCGATGCTGACGGCAAACAGTGTGATTTTCATCAGTTTGTCGTTAATGAACTCAAGCGAAGTCACATAGCGAAGAATGTAGGTTTTCTCAAAACCGTTCGAAACGGTTTGGGATACGGCCATAACGATCTGCCCCGTACCTTGCTGCTTGCCAATCCAACGGCTCGTATTGCCTGCAAGCGCTTGGGTGACATCACTGGTATTGATGGTCTGTTCTATTTCGAAGCCGGTAGATGTTGAGAGCACTTGACCCGCCGGATTCAGAATTTGAAGCTCCGTTGTATACAATTCAAAATGGCGAACCATCTCGCTCAGCTGGTTGACGTTGTCCGACGAGGTCAGTCGAAAGGGCTGATAGAAATCGTTGGCGGTATTAATATGATTCACAATGTGATTGTATACCGTATCGTAATAATACGATCGTAAAGCGATTAGAAATATAACCTCAATCAGCAGCAAGGCGATGAACACTACCAGGAAGTAGTGCAGCACGATTTGCCGCCGAATGCCTTTTTTGATGATCATTGTCCCTGACCCTTCCATTTATAGCCGTGTCCCCATACCGTCTGGAGGTATTCCGGCTCGGAAGGATTGCCTTCGATTTTTTGGCGCAGTCTCCGAATGTTCACGTCCACGATTTTGGGGTCACCCATATATTCTTTGCCCCATACGTGATCGAGCAGCACATCACGACTAAGCGGCGTGTTTTCTTTCTCCAGGAAAAACTGCACCAGCGAAAATTCAGTAGGCGTCAGCTCCACCGGCTGCCCGTTCTTCTTAAACTGCTTGGAGATCAAATCCAGCGTAAAGGGACCTGATTGAAATGATACCTTGGCGGCTCCCGCACGCTGGACATTCACCCTCCGCAGCAGAGATTGCAGCCTGGCGATTAACTCCGTCGGACTAAACGGTTTGCTTACGTGGTCGTCGGCTCCGACGGAGAGAGCATACACTTTATCCTGCTCCTGAACTTTTGCCGTCAGAAAAATAATCCCGATCCGCTCGTTCGTTTCCCGAATTCTGCGGCATACTTCAAATCCGTCAATCCCCGGTACCATGACATCAAGCAAAGCGATATCGATATCTGGCGTCGTTTGCAGCATACGAAGGGCTTCGTTGCCGTCCCCAGTCTCCAGAACTTCAAAGCCGTTTCGTTTCAGATTAATTACGATAAAACTGCGGATAGATTCTTCATCTTCTAATATGAGCACTTTACTCAAGGTCTAGTTCCCCTTTCTTTCGATAGGAGCCACATTATTGCTGTTTGGCTTTTTATCTTTTTTACTCAGTTTCAGATCGCCATGACTTCGGTAAGCAATCACGCGGTTTTTCTCCTTCACCAAAATCTCCCAATCGGATTCGGCTTTCTCCCACTGGGCCGTCGAAAAGAATTTAATCTCTGCAACGGACTCTCCCGTATCGGTCATGACAAAGTTTAAATAAGCATTTTTGTTGGATTCCGGCGTGATGGTAATCTTATTGTACATGTCTGGCGGAAAGTCCAGATAGAAGTGATTGTTCATATCGTAGTACCTTTGGAGTACGAATTGAAGCCCTTCTTTTTCATTGCTCTCCCGTACCTCTCCGTCCCACTGGAAGTACGTGGTGAAGAACGGGATCTCATCCAGGATAAGCCGATCTTCCCAGCCGCTTGGCCTCATAAGAACACCAAACTCCAAAATACCGTCATCATTCACATCTTCGCTCTCGACAGGCAGCTCCTTGTAGGTAAGCAGTTCATCCTGGAGGACGTCAATAAACTGGTTTTCCTCCATAATAATGAGCTTGGAATAAGAAGAGCTGGATACAACCGAAGCGTCCAAGATGATACCTTCTTTGTCCTTGGCCACTTTACCTGCGACAACATTGTAATAACTTTCGATATTCGGTCCCAGTTCCAGCTTGTTCAGCTCGACAAAGGCGTCCTCGAATTTGTCATATTGATAGGTGCTGATATACGAGAGCTCTTTCTGCTGAAGATAGACAACCGTAATATCGTTGATCTTATCCCCGTTCATGTCTCCGATATTAAAGTGTGTATATGGCAAAGCCGGTATTTTTTCGAGCGAATCCCCGGAGAATGAATACACAGCAAGCAGGTTCTGAAGATTCTCTTCGCCGCGGGAGAATCCGGCTACGATATCGACCTTGCCGTCATTCGTAAAATCGACGAAATCAAACGACTCCAATACCGTCCCTTCTCCATCGAAATCAAGCTTCTTCACCCATGTATCGCCTTGCTGCTGCATGATCATGCCATGGATCTTCACTTCATCGTCCGGCGTCTGATAGAAGACGACCGCTTCCATGATCCCGTCGTTGTCCAGGTCATGAATACGGATGGAACTGCTATCCACGTCACTTCGCGGCCGGATAATGGCACCGGCATTCAGCTTTTTCTTCAGAAGCGCAGATTGAATGGCGCCATTCAGCGTCGCTTTATCCGTCGGTAAATCCGGTCGCTTCATTAAAGACACCGGGTCCTGAATAAACGTGCAGCCGCTTAGGATAAATAGTAACAAGCCTGCCAAGAGGGCTTGCATCACTCTATATTTCAATAAGTATCAACTCATTTCTATACATTCACCTGGCGTCTTTGGTGATCGATAATTACAGTCTTGACTTCTCGCCATGGGTTAAACGTCTTCCGGTCACATCCACGGCCAGTTCTCCGCCGGATAGACCCATGATCCGGGTGCAATACTTCTCGGCCAGCTCCAAGGGAATCACGGTAAATACAGTTAAACGTTCTTCCTCGCACAAGGTTTTAAGTGTCTTCAATACATGCTCGGCCGAAGCCGGATCAAGTCCCGTGACCGGCTCGTCCGCCAAAATCACCTTGGCACCATGAACGAGCGCGCGGGCAATCGCAATCCGCTGCTTCTCGCCGCCGCTTAACTCGCCGGCCTTTCGTTTGGCCTTGTCCAACAAGCCCAGGTGCTCAATCGTATCCATAGCTCCCATATAATCATCAGACCGGACCATTCCGGTTACCATCCGCCACAGCGGTGTTTGGCTGGATTGTCCGATCAATACATTCTTAAGCGCCGTTCGATTCACATTCAAGGACGGGTTCTGCTCAAGATAAGCCCATTCCCGGCGAATTCTCCGTTTTCCCGCAGGATTCATCATATCCTCGCCATCAATCGTTAATTTGCCGCCGTCCCATTTTTGCTGCATGGATAGACAGCTCATCAACAAGCTTTTCCCGCTTCCGCTCGCACCGATCAGACCGATCATTTCCCCGTGCTCCATCTGAAAAGTGATATCCTTTAACACCGGTGTGCGTTCAGGACCCATCGTTTTCTTCAGCCGATCCACTTTAATCATGTTATCGTCTCTCCCGTCAAGTGCATATTCCTACTCTCTAGTTTAGAAGAAAGCGAAAGCAATTGCCATGAGAACACACATTCCTATTTTTGTGTTGATGCTGTTGTGACTTTAAACCATAATCCCGTACACGCAAACAGAATATACAATCCACCAAGCAGAACGAAGATCCCTCCGTTCCACCCCGTTTCCATGATAGCGCCCCCCGCATTCGGACCTGCTATGCTGCCCGCATTAAAATGGAAGGAAGCCACGACGTTGGCCGCCGGCAGCAGCACTCTGGGAAGGATATCCGCCGCATAAGCCAACCCGAGGGAGAAGAAGGATCCAACCAGGCCGCCGGCCAGCGTTAGTAATAGTAAGGTTGCCCAGAAATTCGTTCCTGCTGCAGGAATGAGCAAGAAACAGCACCCGCCCACAATACCGGCGATTGTCAGCACCCGTTTGCGTCCGAATTTATCACTCCAAATGCCGAGGGGAAGCTGCAGCACCAGACCGCCGATGCCGACAAAAGGAAGCAGTGCCGAAATTTCGCCCAATGTAAACCCGCTTCTTAGCCCGTAGACCGGGAAGTTGCTGTTAATGCCTGCTTCCATATATCCGTAGAGGAACGCGGGAATCAAGGCAAACCAGGCCAGGCGGTAGCTTTTGAGATAGCGTCCAGCCGGCTGCTGCTCCCCATTCTCGTTTTTTTCCGGCTTCAAGTTCGGAAGTTTAAAGAGCACGATCAACAGAATGAACAAGAACAGCACGGCCAGAATGATAAACGGTACCGCCTCGCCATACTTTAGCAGCGGAATGCCCAGCGGCCCTATACTGAATCCCAAACCGTAGGACATGCCGTAAAAGGATATGCTTCGCCCCCGGTTCTTAACCGTTGACATCATCAGCACCCATAGCTGTGCCGCATAATGAAGTGCGCTATCGCCAATACCCACGAGCACGCGCAGTAGAAACCAGACGGCCACGCTCGGAATCAACGGAAAAGCGACCAGCGACAGCATTACCATCACAAGTCCCGAAATGATCAGTTTTTTGAAACCGACCCATCCGAGAAGTCTTTCCGCAACGAGCGTCATGGCAAACGAGCCTACATATAGCGCCGCCGCGTTCAATCCGTTCATGGAGGATGAGATACCCATCCGTTCCAAAAAAATAGCCAGAACCGGTAATAACAGTCCCTGACTTAAACCTGCCGCAACCACGACGGCAATTAAAATGAAATAATGAGTTCTCCCCTGACGGGGGGTTACAGCTTCTGTCACTGAAATATAGTCCTCCTCTAATGTGAAAAAACGATGAATTTAAACAGCCAAATGAACATTATAGTGGACAAGCCCAATCCATACAAGCCATAATAATAACAATGCCATCAATTGGGAGGGTATCCGTTAATGAAATATAAAGTTAGTATCGATGTCTCTATGGTGTACGAGCTGCTAGGCAGCTTCATGATATATGCAACAAGGAAATGGACCGATAATCTGGATATCGGAAAACAGCTGATAACGGAGATGGACGAGCGTTTACCTCAGCCTGTTCGTGTCCAGTTCAGTCGAGCCCGTTCATGGCCACTCGGAGATTATGATGTGTTATACGCTTTGATCATGCTTCGGGGAGAACACCTTGAAATCCCGGATTTTCTGAACTGGATCGAATCTTCCGCCGTGGAAGAGCTGCATGACCTGCTTCAGCCTCACTTGCCGTCTCTCTCACTGGATGAAACATCTAGAATTCGAGAAAACTATACACCGCTGATGAAGCTTTGGCACGAGCACTACTTCTCGGAAGTGGAGCCTGACCTGTACCAGCTTCTGGAAGAAGATGCCGAAGAGAAACGAATGCTCCTTCCGAAAATGGACGACGAAAACTTGATCGAATATGCCTCAAGCGGGGTTATACTGGATGACGTGCCTCAGGAGAACGTAGTCTTATTCCCGGGCACGCATTTCCGGCCGATCAATACCTATTGCTTCTATGAGAACGTACTCCTGCTGCAGTATCCTATCGATATCCCGGAAGAAGAGGAAGATGAGCCGCCCGTCGTTCTCCTCCGCATGACCGAGGCTCTCGCGGACCCTGAACGCCTGCGTCTCCTGCGATATATTGCAGATGAGCCGAAGGCCGTGTCCGAAATGGCGTCCGAGTTGGGTCAGCCTTATGAGGAATTGATGCACCACTTGATGATATTGAGGGCGGCAGGCTTGCTGCGCTCCCATCTGAAGTCCGAGAATAACGAAAGATTCAGCCTGCGGCCGGATGGGGCTGCCGAGCTTCAGATGTTCCTGGAGACTTACATTCGACTTTCATAGCAAGAAGGAGTGAACCATGAGTAAAACATCGCAGCATATTATCTTCGACATGGATGACACATTAGTACATTGCAACAAATATTTCAATCTGATCCTCGGTGATTATTTCGAGTGGATGACCGAATGGTTTCAACATGTTGGCTTGACTACTGAAGAAGTCCGGACCAAGCAAATGGAGATCGACGTAGCCGGCATCGATAAGCTGGGATTTGCAAGTGCGAACTTTCCCCAGTCCCTTATCGATACGTATCATTATTTCGGCCGCATTCACGGAAGAGAAAGCTCGCGCAAGGAAGAGAAGCTTCTCTACGAGTTAGGACTCAGTGTGTATGAGCAGGAAATCGAAGCCTACCCCGGCATGGTCGAGACGCTCGAGAAGCTTCAGGAGGATGGACATTGCCTCCACCTCTATACAGGGGGCGAGACCAGAATTCAGAAACGTAAAATCGAACAGATGAAGCTGGCCGATTACTTCAAAGACCGTATCTACATTCGCCAGCATAAAAACATTTCGGCATTGGAAGAAATCCTCACGATGGGGACATTCTCCCGTTCCGATACGTGGATGATCGGCAACTCGCTTCGCACGGATGTCATTCCGGCGCTGACGGCTGGCATCAACAGCATCTATATCAAACAACAGCGCGAATGGCAGTATAACCTGGTCGAGCTGAAGCAAGAGCCGCATAATGTGTTATATACCGTTTCGGCGCTGACCGAAGTGCCCGAGGTTATTGAAGAGCATTTGGATTAATCAAAATAAACCGAGCCGGAATCAAGGAGCAACTCCCTGATGGGCTCGGTTTTTTATTTAACACTGTGCCGTCTCACGATTTCACGGCTTCACTCGAGTCCTCTGCCTGAACAGCAAGCTTTCCGTTCCCTTCAACAGCTAGGACAATCCTGCCTTTATACGTGCTGCCGTCCTCGTTTTTAAAGGATAATACCTGGGTCTTGCCTTGAAGCAGCAAGGATTTCAGCATCGCATGCGAAACTTGTTTACCGGCAAATTCCTTCCAGATGACATAACTGCAGCCGGTTTTGAAATTGGCGCAGCCATAACCTTTGCGACCTTCAATAATATGCCCTTCACATCCGGGTCTAGGGCATCGGCCTAACGAAGAGCGTACGGACGACGCTTCGCTTGAAGTAGAGGCATCTGATTTCGGAGTCCGCTTAGCCGCCCCCTTTTCCTTGTCACGCGAGGTTGCGGCAGCTTTTCCCGCACTTCGCTTCCCTCTGCCTTTGGACTTGTCCTCATCCCCGCCGAATAATGACGAAGGCGCCGGTCGCTGCGAGGATACCTTATTGATGATCGAAATGGTAAACTTCTGCACGTTTTGCATGAACACGTCTGCGGAAGCCTCGCCCTTGGATATTTGGTGAAGGCGACGTTCCCATTGACCCGTCATCTCAGGCGAAGCGAGTAATTCTACGCCTGCATGCCGGATCAACTCCACCGCCGTCCTTCCTTTTTGGGTAACGGTGATTCTTTTGCCCTGCATCGTAATATATCCGACCTTCTTCAAGCGCTCGATGGTCGCTGCCCGGGTTGCCGGCGTTCCCAGCCCGCTGTCTTTCATCGCATCCCGAAGAGCTTCATCCTCAATGGATTTTCCGGCACTCTCCATCGCCTTCAGCAAGGTTCCTTCCGTATAACTCTTGGGCGGTTGGGTTGCCTTTTCTTTCACTTCGGATTTTTTGCAATGTACCGGCTTATCGGGAAACAGATCAAAGGAACGGTCGTTCCATTCCTGGGTCTCCTCTTCCTCGTCCTCTTTCCCCTTCTTGGAAGATTTGGCTTTCTTCTGCTCTTTGTCCTGGACAATCAGCACCTTCCAGCCAAGCGATAGCAGTTCCTTGATTCCCGTCTTGAACGTTTCCCCCTCTACCTCGGTGAGCACCGTATGCTGCTTATACATCGCCGGCGGGTAGAAATGCGACAAGAACCGGATGATGACCAGATCGTAAATATGCTGCTCTTCCTTGCTGAGTGTGCCCGGACGCTTCAACGTCGGCAAGATGGCATGGTGATCCTCCACCCGCTGCGGATTACATACCGCTTTATTGTTAATGTGCACCCGGCTAGGATCTGCTCCTTCAGCCATCGAAGCATAGGAGGTTGATTTCAACATATGAAGTGCCTTGTGCATGCCTTCGATATTCTGTTCATTCACATAATTGGAGTTGGTACGCGGATATGAGATCACCTTATGACGCTCATACAACGCTTGCGCAAGATCCAGCGTTTTTTTGGCAGAGTATCCGTATTTGGCATTGGCTTCACGTTGAAGAAGGGTCAAATCATACAATTTGAACGGATATTCTTTCGTTTCTTTGACCTCATATTTGGTGATAACCCCATTCTTCCCATGAACCTTAGATGCAATCGCCTCTGCTTTCTCCTGTGATGTCAGCCGCTCTCCCTGCCATGTTCCGTTATACTCCAGCTGCTCTTGTTTAAACACGGCCTTCACATCGTAAAACGTTTGCGATTCGAAGGCTTCGATTTCCTTCTGTCGATCATAGATTAGAGCCAGAACCGGCGTCTGGACCCGCCCAACCGATAGTAATGTCTGATGACGGGTTGTAAAGGCACGCGACGCATTCATGCCGATCAACCAATCGGCTTCACTGCGTGCGCGCGCAGCTTGCGTTAAATTCTCGAATTCAACCCCATCCTTCAGCTCCGCGAAGCCACGGGCGATGCTTTCCGCCGTTAAATCCGAAATCCATAGTCTTTTTACAGGCTGTTTCAATTTTAATTGCTGTTGGATCAGAGCGAAAATATATTGTCCTTCTCGCCCCGCATCACATGCGTTTACGATATGGCTGCAGCGCTTGGCGACCTCTCCAATGACCTTCAGCTGATCCTTGGTTTTCGGATTCGGGATGATTTTGAATTGCTCCGGAATGATGGGCAGGTCCCGTAAATTCCAGCGTTTGTACTTCGGATCATATGCATCCGGCTCCGCTAGCCCAACCAGATGTCCGATAGCCCAAGTTATGATATATTGCTCACCTTCAAGATATGTACGGTTATTCTTGGCCCGCGGCTCGATGACCGCAGCGATGTTCCGTCCCATATCCGGCTTTTCGGCAATGACCAACGTTTTCAAATGACATTCTCCTCCCCGATGAGTAACCATGTCGCGGTGGCTAACTCCAAAAAGGACTTCGCTCTCGCGAAGTCCTTTTAACTACTATTAGTATGATAGCATATTTAGGAGAAGGATTAAACCAGTACGGTCGCACCCATTAAATATTTGTCTACCTCGCGCGCCACCTCACGGCCTTCGTTGATGGCCCATACCACGAGGCTTTGTCCGCGGCGCATATCTCCGGCGGCAAATACTTTATCCACATTGGTCGTATATTTGCCGTACGGCGCTTTTACATTGGAACGGCGATCCGTTTCAAGTCCAAGCTGCTCGACCAGCGTATGCTCCGGTCCATCAAAACCGATAGCGATGAACGCCATTTGAGCAGGAAATACTTTTTCCGTACCCGGAATCGGTTGATACACTTTACGGCCGGTTTCATCTACAATACGCTCGATTTGAACGGTATGAAGTTCTTTCAGATTGCCCTCTTCATCCCCGACAAATTTCGTCGTCATAATGGAGAATTCGCGTGGATCGTTGCCAAACAGTGCTTTCGCTTCCTCATGTGCGTAATCGAGCGTGTACACATTCGGGAACTGCGGCCAAGGGTTTGCAATGGGGTCACGCTGCAGCGGAGCCTGTTTATGCGTACCGAACTGGGTGACGCTGCTGCAGCCGTGACGGAGCGCTGTAGCGACGCAGTCGGAGCCGGTGTCGCCGCCGCCGATGACAATGACGTCTTTATCTTTTGCCGACAAGTAGTTGCCGTCTTCAAGACCGGAATCCAGCAGACTCTTGATGGTTCCGTTCAAATAATCCATTGCATAGTGAATGCCCTTGAGGTCACTGCCCTCAATATTGAATTCACGCGGCTTTGTAGCACCGCCGCACAGGACAACGGCATCATAGTCTTCCATCAGCTGCTTGGCGGGAATGTCCTTGCCGATCTCGGTGCTGACAACGAATTCGACGCCTTCAGCCGCGAGCAGATCTACACGGCGCTGAACAATACCCTTGTCCAGCTTCATGGATGGAATCCCGTAAGTCAACAGGCCGCCGATCCGGTCGGCACGTTCATAGACGGTTACGGAATGGCCTGCTTTGTTCAGTTGAGCAGCTGCAGCCAGCCCTGCCGGACCGGAACCGACAACGGCTACGCGACGTCCCGTGCGCTTCTCAGGCGGCTCGGGAACAACCCAGCCTTCTTCAAAGCCCTTGTCGATGATCGCTTGCTCGATGGATTTAATCGTAACCGGCTCCCCGATCAAACCGACGGTACAGGAACCCTCACAAGGGGCAGGACATACGCGTCCGGTAAACTCAGGGAAGTTGTTTGTTTTGTGGAGACGCTCCAAAGCTTCTCTCCATAAGCCCCGATATACAAGATTGTTCCATTCCGGAATCAGATTGTGAATCGGGCAGCCCGAAGTGCCGCCGAGCATATCGATTCCTGTATGGCAGTATGGCGTACCGCAGTCCATGCAGCGTGCTCCCTGGGTCTGGAGCTCTTCTTCTTCTAAATGTTTATGAAACTCTTCCCAGTCTTTAACTCGTTCTGCCGGGCTCCGGTCTGCCGGAAGCTGGCGCTGATATTCCATAAATCCTGTTGGTGTAGACATACTGCTTTTACCCCCATCCGTTCTATCCATGCTGGTTACCATGTACAATTTATCATATCATAAATCATCCGACATCGATCTTCAGATGACCCAAGAAACAGGTTTCAGTCTGATTTATTTTTTCTATTTATGCTAAAAAATTTTTTATCAGAGCTTGAACCCCCACGATTAGCGGCTATTTAAGCAGCGATTTGTATAAACATTAAAAATATAGTAGCATTTCGCTTTTCACCTGTTAAATGGACTATATGCATGATCATTTGTATTATCCTACTATCAAAGCGTTGTCAACATGGATGGATTAGGGTATGCCTATCCCTTGTAAGCTCACCATCAAGCTCTTTATTTTCGTTCAAACGTAACAAACCGGTAGGCATACGGATTTTTCTCGTCCGTTATGCCGGGAATTTCTTCGATAATTTCCCATTCATCCCAGTTCACTTCGGGGAAGAACGTATCCCCTTCAAAAGTCTCATCAATAAACGTACAGTACAGTCGATCCGCTTTCGGAAGCATCAAATCATAAATCTGCGATCCGCCAATGACCATCAGCTCTTCGTTCTCCGCATAGGGAAGGGCTTCATCCATATCATGGATCACGATGCCCTGATCGTCCGACAGCGCGAAACTTTTGTCTCTCGTGAGCACGATGTTCTTTCGGTGAGGCAGCGGTTTGCTGCCAAAGGAATCCCAAGTCTTGCGCCCCATCAGAATGGTTTTATGCAGGGTTTTCTCCCTGAAGAAGGCCATATCCCGCGGCAAACGCCAAGGCATCGTACCGTTCAGCCCAATTACTTGATCCTTGCCCATTGCCCATATCATGGATATCATTGCACACTCACTCCTTCCTTGTACGAATGGATTTTACCGAATATGACTCACAACTTTTTATTTACACAGCTACGGTCGCTTTAATGGTTGGATGATACTGGTAACCCTCGAATTCAAAGTCTTCGAATGTATAATCAAAGATGCTCTCCGGCTTGCGCTTGATGACCAGCTTCGGCAGCTCATAAGGCTTGCGTTCAAGCTGCGTTTTGACCTGTTCCATATGATTGGAATAGATATGCACATCGCCCCCGGACCAGATGAATTCACCTGGCTCCAGGCCGCACTGCTGGGCAACCATATGAGTAAGCAGCGCATAACTCGCGATGTTGAACGGCAGTCCGAGGAAACTGTCCACAGAACGCATGGTAAGCATACAGGAGAGTTTCCCGCCCGCCACGTAGAATTGGAATACAAAATGGCACGGAGGCAGCTTCATGTTATCGATCTCTGCCACGTTCCAGGCACTGACGATATGCCGCCGGGAGTCCGGATTGTTTTTAATCGAATCGATGACATTGGCAATCTGGTCGATATGGCGTCCATCCGGCGTTTCCCAGGCTCGCCACTGCGAGCCGTAAACCGGCCCCAAATCACCGTTCTCATCCGCCCATTCGTCCCATATCCGCACGCCGTTTTCTTTTAGATACCGGATGTTTGTTTCCCCGCTTAAGAACCACAGAAGCTCATGTATTACCGATTTCAGGTGAATCCGCTTGGTTGTCATCAGAGGGAAACCTTTGGCAAGGTCAAAACGCAGTTGTCTTCCAAATACGGATAACGTTCCCGTTCCCGTGCGGTCCCCTTTCTCTACTCCATGATCAAGTATGTCTTGCAGCAGCTCCAAATATTGTTTCATGTATAGTCACCTCACTAGAATCTCATATCAACAGTCTATCATGTTCGTGGAATGTTTGGGATGCAAAAAAACAGGAGGCAGAAACCGCCTGCGCGTTCTCTGCCTCCTGGCCGAATATATAATGACTCGAAAAATACGTCTTGGATTAACGGGCAATAATGTGGATCGGATGACCCATAACCAATTCCGCAGCTTCCATTACGATTTCGCCAAGCGTCGGATGCGCATGGATGGTCAAGGCTACATCTTCAAGCGTAGCGCCCATCTCAATCGCAAGACCGAGCTCTGCAATCAGGTTGGAAGCTTCCAGACCTACGATTTGCGCTCCAAGAATAAGTCCTGTTCCTTCTTCAGCCACGATCTTCACGAAGCCTTCCGGATGGTTCAAGGATACGGAACGTCCGTTACCAGCGTAAGGGAATTTGCCAGCTTTCACTTTATGGCCTTTTTCCTTCGCTTGAGCTTCGGTGTAACCTACGCTGGAGCATTCTGGATCTGTAAACACAACCGCTGGAATACATTTGTAATCCACAACGGAAGGCATTCCGGAAATGGCCTCAGCTGCCACTTTACCTTCATAGGAAGCTTTGTGTGCAAGCGCCAGACCGGACACGATATCCCCGATTGCGAAGATATGAGGAATGCTTGTGCGTCCTTGATGGTCAACTTTCACAAATCCGCGCTCATCCATATCGAGGCCGATCAGGTCCAGACCGAGCTCTCCGTCCGTGTTGGGACGACGGCCAACTGTAACCAGCAGGTAATCTGCTGTTACTTCTTTGGTTTCGCCATTCACGGAGTATTTCACGGTAACTTCTTTATCGTTTTGCTCAGCACTTTCAGCTTTAGCACCTGTGATAATTTCGATACCGGTTTTCTTCATGTTTTTCGTAACGAGGCTTGTCATGTCTTTGTCAAAGCCAGCCAGAACGCTGTCCAGACCTTCGATGATCGTTACTTTGGAACCGAATTTGGAGTACATTTGACCAAGCTCGGCACCGATGTAGCCGCCACCGATTACGATCATGCTTTTCGGTACCTCAGGCAGGTTCAATGCTTCGGTAGAAGACAAGATGCGTCCGCCAAACGGGAATGGCTTCAGTTCGATTGGGCGGGAACCTGTAGCAATGATGCAGTTCTTGAAGCGGTAACGCGGAGATTCATGATCATTGAATACACGCGCTTCGTTTTCGTTGATGAACATGCACTCGCCGTTGAAAACTTCCACTTTGTTGCCTTTCAGCAAACCGGCAACGCCGCCAGTCATTTTTTTGACAACGCCGTTTTTGAATTCCTGCGTTTTTGCAAAATCAACGGTTACGTTCTCCACGGAAATACCGAAGGCATCGGCATGCTTAGCGGATTCAAACTGATGAGCTGCAGCGATCAAAGCTTTGGAAGGAATACAACCACGGTTCAAGCAAACACCGCCGAGTTCCGATTTATCAACGATCAGAACCTTTTGACCCAGTTGGGCGGCACGAATCGCCGCCACATATCCACCAGGACCAGCACCAATGACTAGAGTATCAATATCTAAAGAAGCATCTCCAACTACCATTAGTTACACCTCCATAACAAGCAGCTCAGGGTTAGCGAGCAGTTGTTTAATATAGTTCATAAAGTTTTGAGCCGTTGCGCCGTCGATGATACGGTGGTCAAAGCTCAAGGACAATGCCATAACAGGTGCTGCTACAATCTCGCCGTTCTTCACAACCGCTTTTTCGCTGATGCGGCCGGTACCGAGAATAGCAACCTCTGGGAAGTTGATGATTGGCGTAAAGAACATACCGCCTGCGGATCCGATGTTCGTGATGGAAATCGTACTGCCCTTCATTTCGTTAGGGGACAGTTTGCCTTCACGGCCGCGAGCAGCCAGGTCACGGATGCTGTCAGCGATCATCCAGATGCTCTTACGATCCGCATCTTTGATAACCGGTACGATCAGACCGTTGTCTGTATCTGTAGCGATACCGATGTTGTAGTATTTTTTGTACACGATTTCGTTCGCTTCTTCGTCGATCATAGCATTCAAAGCAGGGAATTGACGGCTAGCCGCAACGAGTGCTTTAACGATGAACGGCAGATACGTAACTTTCGTGCCTTTTTTCTCCGCGATCGGTTTCATGCGGGTACGGAACGCTACCAGCTCGGTTACGTCAACTTCGTCCATGATCGTAACGTGAGGAGCTGTGTAAGCCGATTTAACCATGGCGTTCGAGATCGCTTTACGGATGCCTTTGAATGGTACGCGCTCTTCTTCTGCACGAGTATCCACCGCTGCGGATGCTGCAGGAGCTGCTTTTGCTTCGGAAGCTGCTTCTTGCGCTGGAGCTGCTGCTGCTTGGCCTCCACCGTTTTTGAAGGCTTCAACATCTTCGCGAGTCACTTTACCGTTGTTGCCGGAGCCCTGCACTTGTGCAATGTCTACTCCTTGCTCGCGAGCGAATTTACGCACGCTTGGCGTAGCCAGAACTTCACGGTTAGGTGCTGCTGGTGCAGCTGCTCCACCGTTTCCGCCTTGTTTAGCGTCAGCCGGAGCATCTTGAGCCGGAGAAGAAGTTGTATCCGCGCTGCCTTTCGCTGCGTCAGCTTCTTGAGCCGATTGCTCTTCAGCAGGAGCTTCCTGCTCAGGAATGTCGCCTTCAGCATCGATGATAGCAACCACTTCACCGACACGGCACACTTGACCATCCTTGGCAAAAACTTCTTGAACCGTACCGTTCACGGGACAAGGAACTTCTACGACTGCCTTGTCGTTCTGTACTTCCATGATGATGTCGTCGTCTGTTACTTTGTCGCCCGGCTTGATATGCATTTTGATGATTTCACCTTCATGCAGACCTTCACCCAGCTCTGGAAAACGATATTCAAATTTTGCCAACTGAAAAACCTCCCTAGAAATTGCTGCTATTAGAAATTCAATACTTTATTGACGGCATCCACGATACGTGCCGGAGTAGGCAACCAAGTGTCCTCGATTTGCGCGAATGGATACACAGTGTCCGGTGGAGTCACGCGAAGCACTGGAGCTTCCAAGTGCAGAATCGCTTTCTCATTGATTTGAGCGATAACTTCTGCAGCTACGCCGGCAGATTTTTGCGCTTCTTGAACCACGATAGCACGGTTGGTTTTCTTAACCGAAGCAAGCACGGTATCGATGTCGATTGGAGAAATGGTGCGCAAGTCGATGATTTCCGCTTTGATTCCGTTCTTCTCAAGTTCGTCCGCCGCTTTCGTTGCGGTATGAACCATCAGGCCGTAAGCGATAATCGTAACGTCGGTTCCTTCGCGAACCACGTTAGCTTTGCCAAGCTCGACGGTGTAATCACCTTCAGGAACTTCAGCGCGGAACGCATGATACAGGTTCAAGTGCTCCATAAAGAACACAGGATCATTATCGCGAATCGCTGCGATCATGAGTCCTTTTGCATCATAAGGATTGGAAGGTACTACAACTTTAATACCCGGGGTTTGCGTGATCAAACCTTCGAGTGCATCGGTATGCAGCTCAGCCGCTTTAACCCCGCCGCCGAATGGCGTACGGAATACGATTGGGGAGTTGTATCGTCCACCGGAACGGTAACGCATACGCGCTGCTTGAACAACGATTTGGTCAAGAGCTTCAAAGATAAATCCAACGAATTGAATTTCAGCGATCGGACGGAAGCCTTGAATACCGAGACCTACTGCCAAACCGCCGATAGCGGACTCAGCCAGCGGCGTATCGAATACGCGCTCTTCCCCGAATTCTTTTTGAAGGCCTTCCGTTACCCGGAAAACACCGCCGACATTACCCACGTCTTCACCGAAGATGACAACGTTAGGGTCACGGCTCAATTCAACGCGCATGGCGTCGCGAATCGCTTCTTTCATGTTCATTTGTGCCATTGCTTCATTTCCTCCTTAAGAAATACAGTTCACTAAAATTCCAGTGTTACGCCTTGCGGCTATATATCGATGTCAAAACGTTATTCAAAAACAGACCTGTTGCAGCCATGACAAAACCGGATGATTATCCAGGATCAACCTTTGACAATCATCGGCCCGTCATTTTTATTGGAAATCAGCTTTTTGCTCTTCCAGATGCTTCGGCGTTTGCTCGAACATGCTGTCGATCAAACCAGGTACCGTCATTTTTTCCGTTTGCTCTGCTTTTTTAATTTGCTCGTTGACTTTCGCTTTCGCTTCTTCTTTCACGCGAGCTGTATCTTCCTCTGTCCAGAGGCCTTTTGCTTCCAAGTACTTCGCAAGACGTGCGATCGGATCCTTCTCGTTCCACTCGCCCTCTTCTTCCTTCGTACGATATTTCGTAGCGTCGTCAGACAGGGAATGCGGACGGAAACGATATGTCACGGCTTCGATAAGCGTTGCGCCTTCGCCGTTGCGGCCGCGTTCTGCAGCATCACGAACCGCTTTGATTACCGCGAGAACGTCCATGCCGTCAACTTTAACGCCCTTGATACCGGCTGCTACAGCTTTATGTGCGATAGACAATGCTGCAGTCTGCTTGGAGAATGGAGTTGTGATTGCATAGCCGTTGTTTTGCACGAAGAAGATGACCGGCAGTTTGTACACGCCTGCATAGTTCAAGCCTTCGTAGAAGTCGCCTTCGGAAGAGCCGCCGTCACCGGTATACGTAATAACCACTTGTTTTTGCTTCTTCAATTTGTAACCCATAGCGATACCCATGGCATGCAAGATTTGCGCGCCAATGATAATCTGAGGCATCAATACGTTAACACCCTCCGGAATTTGTCCGCCATGCTGATGTCCGCGGGAATAGAGGAATGCTTGATAAAGCGGAAGTCCATGCCATACGATTTGCGGCATATCACGGTAGCCCGGGCAAACAAAGTCGTCTTTTTCAAGCGCGAATTCGCTACCTACCATCGTTGCTTCTTGACCGGATACAGGAGCATAGAAACCGAGACGTCCTTGGCGGCCGAGATTTACGGCACGGTCGTCCCAAGTGCGGGTAAATACCATACGGTACATAATTTCTTTCAGTTGATCGTCTGACAATTCAGGCAGAAGATCTTTGTTTACGATTTTGCCATCCGGGGAAAGTACAGATAGAGTATCGACTTCCTCGGTATATACTTCATAAGGAACCTTGGTCATTTTTTTCACCTCAATAAATATTTGAATATCAAGTTCCGCTGTTATAGAATTATTATACACCTGTTTTACTCCATTCGTCAAAGAAATAGCAGATAAAATTTCATATTTCTTAACGTTTGTATGTATAACAGTTAATGAACAATACTATAACAGTATGACAAACATCATAGAACAGCAGCCAACTTCAACATGTCAGGGTAATTTTAACTTATTGTTTACCGCATTTCAAAAACTAACCCGAAAAAGGTGACGAATGATGACGAATGAACGTTTATTGAAGCGAACCATCGTAAAAGAAGTAATTGAAAGCCAGTTTCTGCAGGAGAATCGAACGCTGCGCATTTACCTTCCTCCCGGATACAATGAAATTCTCAGCTATCCCGTTGTTTACTGTCAGGATGGAGAGGAATTTTTCAATTTTGGCCGCATTGCGACTTGGGCCAATCAGCTCATTCTCGAAGAAGGCGTGGAGCCGTTTATCATTGTAGGCGTGGAAGTGAACACCAAAGTTCGCACCGAGGAATACGCGCCATTCGGCAACCGTTTCGACGCTTATCTGTCCTGCTTCGCCGAAGAGATTATTCCCTTCGTAGAACAAAAATATCCTGTGCGCAAAGAGCCTGCCGAAAGAGTACTCGCCGGCGACTCCCTTGGCGGAAGTGTCTCCGTGCATCTGGCCTTGCGTTACCCGCATCTCTTCACCCGAATCATCAGCTTGTCCGGCGCCTTCTATGAGAAGTCCCAGCATATGATCAGGGAAGAACCGGATTTGTCCTGGCTCGACATCTATATGATTGTAGGCTTGCAAGAAGACAACTATGCAACCGATACAGGTGTCTATAACTTCGTTGAATTGAATCGTGCAACAAAGGCATTGCTGGAAGAACGGGGTGCCACAATATCTTATCTTGAAAAAGACGGCCGCCACCTTTGGGGCTTCTGGCAAAAAGAGCTCCCTGCTGCTCTTATGTACTTCCTGGGCTAATCGATTGATTGGCAAAATCCATTGGCTATTTAAATGACCTGTTACAGCAAAATTCTTTGCCTGTCCCACCCGGACCTTACGCGTTACGCTTGAAAGCAGTTGGCAAAAAAAGAATACCCGTGAAGCAAAGTAAGCGCAAGCTATATGCCCTTTGCTTCACTTCAAAAAAAGATGAACAACCGCGCATTTTTTATGGAATGTGCATTGTTCATCTTTTATGTTCAGCAGCCCGTTCTTCTTGGTATCGCTTTCAATTATTTTCGTCAAAAAAGCGGTTGACTCACCGCTTGTTCGAATCGATTATAGCTTTTCTTTCATGATTTTGTCCAGTAAGATGTCACACCCCGCATCAATAAGACGGTACACTTCATCAAAATTTCCAGTGAAATACGGATCCGGCACCTCGCGCAGCTTTTCATCCGGCAGCAAATCCATAAACTTCAGAATCGCGGCATGGTCGCCTCCCGCTAGCTTGCGCAAATTCGCCACATTCGAATCATCCATGCCGATGACGTAATCGAACTTGACGAGGTCCTGGCTTTCCACTTTGCGAGCGACCATACCTTCGTAGCTGATTTGCCAGCTGTCCAGCAGCTTCCGGGTTCCTTCATGGGGAACGTTTCCGATATGCCAATCTCCTGTGCCGGCTGAATCCACGCTTATCTTATCCTGCAGTCCACGCTGTACAATTTTATGTCGCAGCACCGCTTCCGCCATCGGCGATCGGCAAATATTGCCCAAACATACAAACAAAACGGATACCATGGTCCTCTCTCCTTCACGCTATTCTTAATCGTCATTTCACGAAAAATTTCATACTCATGAATGACGTTGCCTACCTTCCATTATCCCGAACTGACTTTTTTTCCATTGGCTGCCGCAGGATGGCCCTCGTGCAGCGACCTTCTAGGCAACCTCCATTTATAAAGCACGGACAGCATCCGGAACACGATCACCACAACAAACAAAGTAAGCAGTTCCCATGTCTTGGTGGCTACACCAAGGCCGATGGCGACTCCTGCTATCATGGCCCAAACCGCATAGATCTCATCACGCAGCACCAGCGGTTTCCGTCCAGCCAATAAATCACGGACCATCCCCCCGCCGCTTCCGGTAAGCACGGCAGCCACAATCACCGCGCTCATGGGGTGATTCATTTGCGTAGCATATAAAGCCCCTTGAATTGCAAAGGCAGATAATCCGATCGCATCGAACAGAGCCTCCGTTTTCTTCCAGTGCTGGATCAAACCGAGCGGCAGCACAAACGCTACAAATACCGAAATCATCGCGAGCATGATTAAATCGCCCTGTCCCCACAGGGTGGTAACCGGCACGCCGATGAGTACGTTTCTTATAATACCCCCGCCGAAGGCTGTGACTAGACCCAGAACCACAACCCCCAAAATATCGTATTCCTCTTCCATAGCTACAAAAGCTCCGGACATGGCAAACGCAATGGTGCCAATGATACTGAATACGTCAAACACATGCATGTCCAAAATTCAGTTCCCCCGCTCCCCCGTCAATTTACATACTACATTGTAGCCGTGCCTATTAAAATTGTGCAAGCATGAAAACTGCTCTATACTAGAATACAATGACAATTCTCTCGAAAAAGGAGGAATTTATATGAACCATACTCGCGTCCTGATCTTTACAGGTGGGGAGTTGTCACCACGATTCCTGGATGAGGTTCAAAACGGGGACTTCATTATAGGGGCTGATCGCGGAGCCCTCTACCTGATTGAACATGGAATCAAACCGGACCTGTCCGTTGGAGATTTCGACTCCATTTCGCCAGACCAAATGGATCGAGTACGATCCATGAGCGGCAAGGTGATTGACTGTGATCCCATCGATAAAAATTTAACCGACACCGAGCTTGCCTTCGAACTGGCACTGGAGCATTCCCCCGGATCCATCATGATTCTGGGAGCTACGGGCACGCGCCTGGATCACACGCTGGCTAATATCCACATGCTGATTCGTGGACTCCAGCATCATATCCCGTGTTCTATATTAGATGAGAACAATTTTATTACCCTGACAGGCTCCAGCTGCATTGTCGAGAACAAAGGGTTTACATATGTCTCCCTCCTGCCGTTGACTACGGAAGTTACCGGGATCCATCTCGAAGGATTCGAGTACCCGCTCCACGATGCCACTTTGCGATTAGGGCAGTCTCTTGGTGTTAGCAATAAGCTGGCCGAGGACAAAGGGACGGTCCGGATCGAAGGCGGTCTGCTCCTTATTATTCAGAGCAAGGATCACTAATCGTTACTATTTTGTCATCTTTGGTACGGTCATGTTAACAATCAAATTCATCGTTAAAAACCCTTGTATATCAAGGGTTTTTTCTCGTTTTCAACTCATCGTCCGTACCCATTTCTTAATATTTTGTAACTTTTAATCATATTTTAATAATCCGCTTTCATTTCATGCGGCCCAAGGGTTTGCGCCGATTAACCAAAATATAGTCGGTTTCAAATCTGATATACTCGGTTCATCGCAAAAAACAAAACTGCTTGGAGGTAATAACAACATGAATCGACAGCATTGGATTAAGAAGGCCGTAGTAATCAGCTTGAGCGCAACTTTGGGTGTAGGAGCAGTTCTTACTGTTGCACCACCGGCTCCTGTAGAAGCAGCATCGGTAAGCACAGGAACTCGAGTCGTTAACTTCGGTAAACAATATATGGGAACACCTTATAAATTCGGAGCATCCACATCCACTACAAGAGTATTTGATTGCTCTTCCTTTATGAAGCATATCTTCAAAAAATACGGTGTGAATCTGCCTCGTACATCTGCTGCACAATCCAAAGTGGGTAAAGCGGTATCGAAATCGAACCTGAAAGCCGGCGATTTGGTATTCTTCTCGAGCGGAAGCCGTGCAAATGGCCGAAACGTGACTCACGTTGCCGTATATATGGGTAACAACAAAATTTTGCACACTTACGGCAAGCCTGGCGTAACAATCTCCAGTCTGTCCGGCAACTGGAGCAAAACTTACCTGAAAGCTCGTCGCGTACTGTAGTTTAATCACTCCATTGTTACTATGGAATTATATCAAAGACCGTCTTCCTCACGGAAGGCGGTCTTTTTTGCTTGCAGCATTGATTTCTTCCTGCGATAGCAGTTTATATCCGGTCCCCCGAATCGTACGCAGCAGCTTTTGTTTGCGCCCTCTATCGATTTTCTCTCTCAAATGAAGAATATAGACATCTACCACGTTGGTGCCCGTATGAAAATCGTAATCCCATACCTGTTTTAATATATCCTCACGCGTGCATACCTGGCCCTGCCTTCTAGCCAAAAACAGCAGCAGATCATATTCGCGATGAGTCAGCTCGATCGCTTCCTCTGCTCGGGATACATTCCGGCTCAGAGGATCAATCACCAGATCTCCGATTCGGATGACTTCCTCCTGTTCCATGCGACCCGTCTGAAATAGTTTCAGAAAATTGGCAATACGCGCCAAAAGCTCCCTTGTATCTCTGTCATTAGGGATATAGTCATGGGCACCTGCCTCCAATGCCTGAATGGCTTCATCAGAACCGTCATTTCCGATGACGATGATCGGGACCTGTTCCCTTTTGCCTGTCAACCGCTCCACGAGATTGAATTCGCTCATGCCCGGCAATCTGCTGTCGATAAGCAGCAGGTCTGGGCCTGAGCGCTGCAAAACGGCGACTACCTCCGAATAATTCATGGCATGTTTAACCTTATAACCCGCTTGTTCTAAAAGCTCCATAACGGTCTGGACCCGATCTTGATTGTCTGCCGCGATCAAAATTACTTTCTCCACGGGTTCCCCCCCGCTTTCAACGCTTAATAATGTAAGTATGTCTGATTCATCCTGTTTTCACTCGAAAAGATGCTGGGATCACATACGATTTCCGTAGAATTACATCTTATCTCCGATGCGACGCTATTTTTATAATGGGATAAAGGATTAGGAAAGGGGGATATCTTCAAAATTCCGCTTGTTCAATCGGAAAGGAAAGTATGGTGTGAACACACTTTGGAGGAGGAAAATAACATGCGCAACAAACTCGTGGTATGGCCTCTTGTCATGGCTATGCTGATTTCTATCGTATGCACGGCTGCAGGGCCGCCCGAACCGGTTTCAGCCGCAGGCGAAACCAACCTCTCGCTTGGCAAAGCTGTAACAGCAAGTGGTCAATCCCAAACCTATGGGCCGGCTAACGTTAACGATGGCAATCAGGGCTCATACTGGGAAAGCACGAATCATGCATTCCCGCAGTGGATTCAAGTCGATCTCGGTGCTGACACCAGCATCAACCGGATCGTCCTTAAACTTCCTGCCACCTGGGAGTCACGGACACAAACGCTAACCGTGCAGGGCAGCTCGAACGGTTCCACATTCTCAAATATGGTGGACTCGGCCGACTATGAATTCAACCCGTCTACAGCAGGAAACTCGGTGACTATCCATTTTGACGAAGCAAGCACGCGATATGTTCGCCTGACCGTAACCAACAATACGACTTGGCCGGCAGCACAGCTGTCGGAGTTTGAAATTTATGGACCATCGGTCTCCCCGCCAACACCTCCGACGGGTAACAACATCGCGAGCGGCAAACCGATTACAGCCTCCTCAAGCACCTTCACGTATGCAGCAACCCATGCTAACGACAACGACATCCAAACCTACTGGGAAGGCGGAAGCAATCCAAGCACCCTGACGCTCGACTTGGGAACCGATCACGATATCACCACCATCGTACTGAAGCTCAATCCGTCTCAGGCGTGGAGTTCGCGCACCCAAACCATACAAGTGCTCGGGCATGACCAGAGCACAACGAATTTCAGTAATTTGGTATCGCCACAGTCATATGCGTTCAATCCCGCGTCCGGCAACTTTGTGACGATTCCCGTAACGGCAACCGTTAAACGCCTACAATTGAACATAACGTCCAATTCCGGCGCACCGGCCGGGCAGATTGCGGAATTCGAAGTGTACGGCACAGCCGGCGAGAATCCGGACCTGACCATTACGGATATGTCCTGGACTCCTTCTTCTCCGATTGAAAACGATGACATTACACTGAGTACTACAGTTAAAAACATTGGGAACGTGGAAGCTGGGGCTACGACGGTCAATTTTTACCTGAATGGCGCTAAAGCAGGCTCCTCCCCGGTAGGTCCGCTTGCGGCAGGAGCATCCACCACGGTAACATTACAAGCCGGAACCAAAGCGGCTGGATCCTATTCCGTCAGTGCGAAGGTCGATGAGGATAATGAAATCATGGAACAGAATAACGAAAACAACAGCTATTCGCATACAACCCCTCTGGTTATTGGTAGCGTTGAAAGCTCTGATTTGATAGGAACCGTGCAATGGTCACCCGCCACTCCTGTCGCAGGGAATGCAGTAGCCTTTACCGTTAATCTTAAGAACCAGGGCAACAAAGCCACGGCAAGCGGATCCCACGCGATTTCCGTCGCTCTGAAAAATCCCGCCGGTTCAACGATTCAAACCTTCACCGGTGGTTATGATGGCGCGCTTGCTGCAGGTTCCTCCGCCGCTGTCCATATTCCGGGCACATGGACAGCGGAAAATGGCAGCTACACGTTAACAACCACCGTGGCACCCGATGCAAACGAAGTACCCGTCAAACGGGAGAACAACGTCAGCCAGGCCAATCTCACGGTATATTCCTCCCGTGGCGCCAGCATGCCATATACCCGATACGATACGGATGATGCATTACGCAGCGGCGGGGCTCTGCTGAAGACGGCACCGACTTTCGATCAAGCGCTCACAGCATCGGAAGCATCCGGCCAACGTTATGTAGCACTTCCTTCCAACGGGTCCAATCTGGAATGGACGGTTCGGCCAGGTGAAGGCGGGGCCGGCGTAACCATGCGTTATACGATGCCGGACTCACCCGACGGCATGGGATTGACTGGCTCACTCGACGTGTATGTAAATGGCACAAAGAAAAAAACCGTTCCATTGACTTCCTACTACAGCTGGCAGTATTTCTCCAGCGATCATCCTGCAGATGAGCCTGGGGGAGGACGCCCTCTCTTCCGGTTCGATGAAGTACACTGGAAGATGGATACGCCGCTCCAGCCGGGAGACAAAATTCGGATTCAAAAGTCCAATGCCGATAACCTGGAATATGGCGTTGATTTTATCGAAATCGAGCCGGTACCGACGGCTATCGCCCGCCCGGCCAACTCGGTATCCGTAACGGATTTCGGTGCAGCGCCAAACGATGGCCAAGATGACCTACCGGCGTTTGAAGCTGCTGTGCAGGCTGCCGCTTCAACCGGCAAAACCTTATACATTCCTGAAGGGACATTCCATCTGGGCAACATGTGGAAGATCGGTTCGGTTGGGAATATGATGGATGACATCAAGATTATGGGCGCAGGCATCTGGCATACAAACATTCAATTTACCAACCCGAACGCCGCTTCTGGCGGGATTTCACTTCGGATCACGGGCCAGCTTGACTTCAGCCATATCTACCTCAACTCAAATCTGCGGTCACGTTATAATCAAAATGCAATCTACAAGGGATTTATGGATAATTTCGGCACCAACTCCAAAATACACAATGTGTGGGTCGAGCATTTTGAGTGCGGCTTCTGGGTAGGCGATTATGCGCATACCCCAGCCATTATCGCGGAGGGTCTAATCATTGAAAACAGCCGGATCCGCAATAATCTGGCGGATGGGGTCAATTTTGCCCAAGGAACCAGCCATTCAACTGTTCGTAACAGCAGCATTCGAAATAACGGAGACGATGGTCTCGCCGTATGGACGAGTAACGTCAATGGCGCACCTGCGGGCGTTAACAACACCTTCTCGTATAATACCATCGAAAATAATTGGCGTGCGGCAGCCATTGCATTCTTTGGGGGAAGTGGTCATAAGGCTACTCACAACCTGATTGTTGACACCGTAGGCGGATCTGGTATTCGAATGAATACCGTGTTCCCGGGGTATCATTTCCAAAACAATACCGGCATTCTGTTCTCCGATACAACGATCATGGGGAGTGGAACCAGTAAAGACCTGTACGATGGCGAGCGCGGCGCGATCGATCTGGAAGCATCGAATGATGCGATTCGCAATGTCACGTTTACCAACATCGATATCTTGAACACCCAGCGCAGTGCCGTTCAGCTTGGTTATGGTGGCGGCTTTCAGAACATCGTATTTAACAACATCCATATTGACGGTACAGGGCTTGACGGGATTACATCCTCAAGATTCTCGAATCCTCATCCTGGTGCGGCGATTTACACCTATACGGGCAATGGGTCGGCAACATTTAACAATCTGACAACGCAAAATATCGCTCATCCGGATCGGTTTTTCATTCAGAACGGTTTTCAATTGATCGTGCAATAATCCGGCTTATACATCAAAAGGAGGAGTCTTTTGCGACTCCTCCTTTTGTAACTGACGGATATATAGATTAGTAACGCAAGTTGTCGCAGATTAACCACCAACGTATTGATTATACAGCGACCTGGCCTTAGCGATATCCGATGTGCCATGTACCAGGGTTCTCCCGTCCCGGAATATAACCAAACGATGCGGAGTCACCTGATAGATGATCATATACGGCGTTACGGTTGCTTTTCCTTGATGAAGCCTGTTCAATCGATCGGCCATTTCATCCAGCTGAAGCTGCATGGGGCTGGCAGGCCTGATCTGTACCGTATCCCTACCGCACAACACTTCGCTTTTATCAGCAAGTTCAGCCGTCAAATAAGGATATTTCGGATGCTCACCGCATGTGGGGCAGTCTGATTGCTTCGCTCGGTCTACGCCAAACTCCACCCGTTCATTACGCCATAAGTCGAATGACAGCATCTTTTTTCTAAGAACATGTCGGTGTCCCGATAAAAGCTTCATCGCTTCCATCGTTTGATGAGCAGCGACCATCTGTACCGCTTGAGGAAGAATTCCGTTAATGTCGCAGGTGTCACCGCCCAAGGGAATCGTTCCTAGCAAACAGTTCAAGCATGGCGTCTCTCCCGGCAAGAATGTGTAACTCATTCCTGAGCTTCCGACGCAGCCTCCGTATATCCACGGGATTCCATGCTTATATCCGATATCGTTCAGGATCAGCCGGGTTCCGAAATTATCGGTAGCGTCCATCATTAAATCAACGCCTTGACAGAGTACCGCCAGTTCCTGCGCACGTACATCCATAACGATACCATCCACGATACCGTCTGAATTAATTTCGGATAACCGCTTGGCCGCTGCTACGGCCTTCGGCAATCGATCGATCGCGTCCTGTTCGGTAAACAGCTGCTGACGCTGCAGATTGCTCCATTCCACGTAATCCCGATCCACGATAGTTACATGCCCGACACCTGCGCGAACCAAAGTTTCCGCTACGGCGCTTCCCAGCGCACCAGCTCCAAGAACAAGCACGTGACTGTCCCGGAGGCGAAGCTGGCCTTCTTTTCCAAATGGCGTAAACCGCTCTTGCCTAGAATACCGATCCTCTCGTTCCATATGAACTGTTACACCACGGTCCGTGGACTCCGAGGCGGCCATGAAGAGAGGCAACGTACGATTTACTTCCTCCCTGTTATCGCTTAAACCAGACATGAATTTTCCTCCGATCAATATCTGCAAATCTTCTAAATAAAAGAAGACTTCATGAAGTTTTTAGACGATGACCCATGATTAAAAAAAACCATCCCACGAAGAGGATGGGCTGTTTAACTATTTCAACCTAATACAACCTAGTATTCAACGCCTTCTCCAGTATAGCGCGATGACGCAGAATCCAGGCCGCACTCCGCGCCCTCCAGGCCAATCCCCACAGAACGCCTTCCGTTTCCGGCGTGACCTGCAGCTCAATCGCTTCCTCTGCCGTTTCCCGAACGACCACCTCCACGATCAAATCAAAGAGGGCAGCCCTACTAGCTGGATCGACGCCATATGCGTCAACCAATAGACGGAGCTGCCTTGCACGAACCTCTGCGTTTGGCAAACCAACCCGTTCAGCTACATCATCATCATGCAGCTGAGGAAAGAGCCAACATACGCGGGCTAGTTCAACAAGTGGATGTACAGGTCCGGCGTATTCCCAGTCAATTAGTGCAATCGGCATCCCATCACGGGTAACCATGTTCCAAGGAGCCATATCACCATGGCTGTATACCACCCGGGTATCACCCAGTTCTCGCAGGAACCACGGTTTCCAGACCATCCCGGGTTGCGGATTAAATGTAGCCGAAGCGTCATGAAGCCGACGCAACAATTGTCCTACCTCGATGATACCTTCGTCGCTCCATGGTCCGGGATGAACAAATTCGCCTTCGATATAACTTAACATCTCTTGGTCTTTCTCATTACATCCTGAGCCTATAATTTCCGGTATCGAGGTAAACCCTGATTGCCTCAGGTGTCTCAACAAAGAGTGTACAGCCGGAGTCCAGGCTCCGGATGGTCGGTACACAATCTGGCCCCGCCGTACAACCGACTTCTCGCGAGAGAGTATGACGTCTTCTCCCTGATTTGAGTTGTTTTCCGAATTCATTTAATACGACTCCCTTCAGAAGGGAATTACACAGGTCATGGGGCTAAGGATGCGAATCCCCTTCATATAATAATGCCCCGATGGATAAGTCCATGTCTTCCATCCGCATCTCCTCCGTTCGTTTCAGGTTATTTCTAGCATATCACAAATGCGCTTCCTCCATAAACCATTTCCGTACGCCCCATTTGCCGGATATACCAAAGGAGGACAGGCAGCAATTTGCCCATCCCCCTTATGAAACTAATAAACTCATTCTTATTAAGATTTGATATATCCTGGCAGAGAGCAGGATTATGATTCTGATAATCAGGAATTCTGATTGGACCAATCTTCGACGTTCCAGATCTTGGTCACCCAATCCTCGTAAAACTCAGGTTCGTGGGAAACCAGCAGGATCGTGCCTTTATATTCTTTCAAAGCACGTCTTAGTTCCTCCTTAGCCACAACATCAAGGTGATTGGTCGGTTCGTCAAACAGAATCCAGTTGCTTTCGCGCATCAGAAGTTTACACAGACGGACCTTGGCTTGCTCCCCGCCACTCAGTGCCTTCATTGGACGGGTAATATGCTCGTTTTTGAGTCCGCAGCGTGCAAGCGCTGCACGAACCTCGTGCTGGTTCAAATGTGAAAATTCGTTCCACACATCATCAATCGGCGTAATATTCCCTGGACGTACTTCCTGCTCAAAATAAGCAGGCACTAGGAAATCCCCTTGATACGTCTTCCCGGAGAGCGCCGGGATTTTGCCTAATATGGTCTTCAGCAGCGTTGATTTACCTACGCCATTACAGCCTACAATGGCAATTTTCTCTCCTCGCTCGATGAGGATATTCATTTTGGGGAGCAATGGTCGATCGTATCCGATCTCAAAGTCTATTCCCTCGAATACCGTTTTACCGCTGGCACGGGATTCCTTGAAGTTAAACACAGGTTTAGCCGCTTCCTCCGGGCGGTCAATCCGCTCCATACGATCGAGCTGCTTCTCCCGGCTCTTCGCTCGGCCAGAGGTGGAATAACGGGCCTTGTTCCGCTGAATGAAGTCTTCCTGTTTCTTGATGAACTCCTGCTGCTTCTCGTAAGCATCGATATGCTGGTTCTTATTGATATCGGCCATTTCCAGGAACTTCTCGTAGTTTGCTGTATAGCGAGTTAACTTCGCAAATTCCAAATGATAGATCACATCCACCACCTGGTTCATAAATTCCGTATCATGGGATATCAAAATGAAAGCATATGGGTATTGCTTCAAATATTGAGTGAGCCATTCAATATGCTCAACATCCAGATAGTTGGTGGGCTCGTCCAATAACAGTACGTTCGGCTTCTCCAGAAGAAGCTTCGCAAGCAATACTTTGGTACGCTGTCCCCCGCTTAACGTCGCAACATCGCGATCCAGGCCAATGACGGATAACCCAAGACCATTCGCCATCTCTTCAACCTTTACGTCCAACATGTAGAAATCCCCAATATCCAGCTGCTCCTGAATTTCACCCATTTGCTCGAGCAGCAGCTCCAACTCTTCAGGAGAAGCATCACTCATCTTATTGGTGATCTCCAACATTTCCTTTTCCAGCTCCAGCAGGGGCAGGAAGGCATCCTTCAGTACATCGCGAACCGTTTTGCCGGGTGTCAGCTTGGTATGCTGATCCAGGTATCCGTACCGGATTTTCGGTGTCCACTCCACCTTGCCGCTGTCTTTCAACAGCTGCCCGGTCAAAATATTCATTAGTGTTGATTTGCCTACGCCGTTTGCTCCAACCAAACCAACGTGTTCGCCTGCCAACAAACGAAAGGATACATTCTTAAATAGAGTACGTTCCCCGAAATTATGCGATACGTTCTCTACAGTCAATAAACTCATGGCTATAGTAACTCCTGTCTGTATAAAATGAACTTATTTCATGTTAATTTAGCGAAATATACACAGTCAAGAGTTTATTGTATCACATCATGGAGTCCGGCAGAAACCATAACTTTCAGGGATTAGGGGACACCGGGATTGGAACAGCTTTTCTCCTGATAACCGGCGGCCGCTGCCTCCTTGGCCCTCGGAAACACTTCTTCCACGCGATAGTTGTATTGGCAGACATCACGATAATAATATTTGAGTCCCCTGCTATCCACCCCTCCGAAATAGACCGGGGCTTTAACGAGTCTGCCGCCTCCAAGTGCATAATTATTATGATACTGATCGCCCATGGGAATGCCTTGAATAAACGCCATCATACCGATATCATCAATCGTATTCACCCACTCTTCCTGGGATATCAACGGAAGCGCGAACGTATAGGATATTCCGTTCCGGAGCGCCATTTGGTTGTGCCGCTGTATGTAATATGCAAGATGATCTTGAACGGCATTCACAATCGTGATTCGCCTGACTTGTTCGAACATATCCTTATCTTCCAGCAAAGCTACACCCGTCCTGCCGGCCAGATCCTCTCGAAAGCCAGAGTGCCAGAGGGAGGAACCTCCACCTGATTCATGTACCTGTACGAAGGAATCCAATGTAAACTGGAGGCTGTTGCCCCTGCCATCATTCCAGGCATAAGGAATTTTGGGTGTCCATCTGTGTTCTATGAGCTCCTCCCCATACGCGTTGGTGAAGGTTTGCGAAACATACATATAATACCCGTCATAATCCAGAACCACGATGGCAGGTATGTACCACCACAGGGCATTCTGCGCAGCCGGATCATCCGCGATCCCCATATTGATGTACAACGTCCGGGAAAAGGACTCCAGCGCCCGCTCTTTGTCCGCACGCATAAACTTTAAAGAATCATATGCCGACTCTTTGTCCTGGGTCTCATTCTCGTTCAGCATCATCCCGCCGTCTTGGACGGCAGTGCGCAGAGCAGCCGAGTATTTCATCTCTACGTACCGAACATCCTCCAGACTCTCAGCACGCATGCCCAGGATGAGAAACATGGGGAAAAACACGGCGGTAAATACGATGGCAAGATCAGTAATCTTCATTCAGAACCAAGCCTCCGTAAGGGAATGCGATTGCTGCTTTTCCACCTGAATTTGATCCCGTCAGCGCATCGAACATGATCAGTCCGGGCGTTCGATTCAACGTACTGACATTTACCTGGAAGTGATCACCGGCCGTTAGACGGTATCGGCGACTGTCATCGTTTTTATCAACATTCGACTCCGGGAATAGATAGTCCATAACATCTTCCTGATAATAAGCATCATATACGACGGAGTAGCGATTCAGGAATGTTCCAGGATCTGAAGGATCGGCATATTCGGGGTGGTACTTCTTGTGATGATGCTCCATCTCCACATTGTAAATGTTCCCGGTAGCTGCCAGCTCTTGCAGGAAGTCATGTACATGATCGGGGTAATATACCCCTTCGTACGAACACTGTCCACGAATTTGGTGACGGATTGATAAACAACGAGCCGTGACAGATCATCCTGTCTTCTGGCCATCTCCCCTGCGGGAACCAAATACAGCAAAAGAAGCGCCAGAAAGGCAGCAAACCATTTCGAAACCGAGTTTGACATTGTTGTTACCTCACTTTAACAAACTGGATGCTCTCCACGAATCCATCGATTCTCCGAACGTACTCCGCATCATAACGGGCGTTCGTATCAATGACCGAAAGATCCAGCTCCTCCGGATTACTTCCGGATCGGAATCTTACACCATCCACATACATATCGAAGCCGCCAGCTTGAACCTCTCGCAGCGTGAATAATACTTCGCTTCCCTTATAAGTCAGCTTCCTGATCTCGTTTGTCATCTCTACGGTGATCACACCAGCATGCTGCTCCTGAGTCATTCTGCCAGCGGCTGATATACCGCCATCCACCATCGTCTGAATATGGAATGCATACAGGACAGCGCCAAGAAATAATGCCACCCCTGCTGCCAATTCAAGTGCGCTTATGGTTTGTTCACGCAAGGCAAGTCACCTTTCTGTTCAGAACTATTGATCGAATTTGATGCCTCTGATCACGTTGGAATCATCCTTAACGATGGTGGCCTTAAATTTTCCGCTTGGATTGACGTATTCTGGGCTTTTCTCATCCATAACGAAATCGATATTCCCTTGTCTTGAATCCGGATTGAGAATCGAACCGTCCTTCTCCAATACATTGCCGTACCATTGCCCTGCTTTATTTTTCCCTGTTGCTATGAAAACGCCGAATTGATCCTTGTCCTTGTATTTGCGCAGTGCGTTCGTCACCTGAGAACCGCTGATTGTTGTTCCGTCATACACGGTAAATGCTGCCTGGGACAGCTCTGTCTGAATATCCGAAAAATTGTTCTGAGCAGTTTTGGTTGCCTCCTGCGCCGAAATGAACAAAATAACCACAATGGTAATCAAAGCAATGGTCAGAAATATACCTGCCGCAACCTTTAAAGCGGATGATGCATTATTCATTGAAATCCCCCTCATTCTCTCATTTATTATTTGAACCTATGGATATAATTCCGCGTTGACAATCCTTGTATCGTTATAACCGTTGAATGTGCTCATAGTACGTTTCCATTTGGGAGAAACTCATGCCGATTAGCGGGATGACAAGATACATAAAGATCAGCGCATACATCGGAGTAAAACCGATCATTCGCCCCCATGCGGCCTTCGTGTCGATCATCGCTTCATACTCCTGCTTGCGCTGCTCGAAACTGAATACCATTTCTCCATCGAGGTCATCAAAAACATCCTTGATCGGTACTTTATCTACCGCAAGCAGCAGCTTGTCCACCAGCCGCTGAAATTCAGGAAACCAGACGTCTTCCTTCAGCTCCAGCAATGCCAACTGTGCGCCATGTTCGTAATGAAGCAAGCTTTTTTGAATGGGAATCTTAAAAATAACTGCAAACCGATTTAACCATTCTAAGATGGCCTCAACCGAGATACGCTCCATTCCGCGCAGTATGGATATGACTGTCTGAAACTGATAAATTTCATGCCGCATTTCCATATTGCGTACTTTCCGGTGAAAATGCAGCAGCCATAATGGCGCCGCATATGCAGTCACACCTGCCAGAAAGGATAGGAGCAACTCCCACCATTTCAAATACTCGCTATCATAGCGCTGCAGTTTGGTCATAATTCGATCAGTTGTGATCTCAACTTGTTCCTTGGTCAATGGAGTAGGTTCTGTCTCATTAATCATCTGCTTGACCTGATCATCGGTTACATCCGGCGACATATGCAATTGTTCCATAAGCAGCCGATCGCGCTCAACCGTTTCCTCTGCCTGCTGACGCTCGATCTTATTCATCTGGCCGAACAGAGAAGGGTTCAAGGAAACGGGGGCATACAGCAGATGATGTTTAACCTGCACATGCAGGCCTATTGCCAGCGATAACGACAGGAACAAAGCCAGGAAAAAGAACGTCATTCTTCTGATATAGAGCCATTCGAACTTGATTCGCGCGTTGCTTTCCTTTAGTAACCGCACCTGCCTGTCATATTTCACCGTACCAGGTGTTGGAGCCATCACCTTCACAAGCCAGCGTATCATAGGAATCCGGTACATCCTTTCTTCCAAGTTCATCTTCTGAACCTCTGCGCGGTAGTCCGTTTCCCGATTTTGCTGAAGCTTCTGAAGCAGGATGTAAGAAATGAGAATAATAACATAAATCGATATCTTGGTCATAAAACCGAGCTTGCTCATATAAAACTCGTCCATCGACGGAAAACTGCTTCTGGCCCAGCGTTCAATCGGTTTGGTGAAAAAGACCGGAGCCAACGCAATCACATTCAAGCCCTTCATTAAATAATCCAGCTTGTCTCTGCGCAATATTTCCAATTGGATCTCCTTGGTCAATCCGCTTAGTCCATGCAGATAGATGGAGCCCTGTTTTCTCGCATGATCGCCAAACTCCATGACAAGATGTGAAATGCCCGCAAACGCTTTAAGATATCGGTTCGGCGCTACCTCATAATACCTCTCCAGCTCGTCATCAGGATCGTTTGATACCAAGGCATTGTAGATCCGATGAGCATGCATAGAGATTTCATGTCCTGAAGTCTCAGCCCCTTCGTACAAAGCTTCCTCTACCATTCCATGCTGCTGATAGTGATGGCGGACCGAGGAGAACAATTCTACCGATTGGATAAGGATTCTTCGTTCCAGTCGGTTAATGAACATCTCAACGAGCATATTGTTAATAACCACTGCTGCGAGAATAACAATGACAATAAACCCCGGGTCCGGATGACTCCATATAAGGAGCATGGCGGTAAAACCGATCGTGCCGGTAATCGCGAAGGCTAATCTCACTGTTTCAAACCGGAGTGATATTTCGTCGTAGGGATGCAAGATCGTGATTCGCTGTCTGATCCGTTTAAGATAGGCTTGGATTATCGGGAGCTTCATCCCATACATATAGGCCAATTGAAACCATTGCCGGTACATCCCGCGCAGTGATCTTACCTCGCCCGCGCCCACCTTTACGGCCGTTTCCTCACGATACCCTCGTCTTCTGCTCATGCACGACACGATACCGAACGTGATGGAAAACAGCGCCAGGGATATGATTAAAATCAGTATCAACACATCTTTAGAGGTCACTTTGATTCCCCCACCCTGAAGCCAGAAACATTCTGAATTCTTCGGCATCTTCCGGATGCATCTGCTCCGTCATTTCGCGAACACTGCATTCGGATAACTTGGCGGCAGCGATATAGGTCCCGTCCCGATATTCAATCACATTACGGGATTCGAAATAACTTACCTCGTTCAATCTCCGCATATGTTCTGCACTTAACTGAAAATACTGCTCCACGCTGCTCTTCCAGCTGTTTTCTGAAGTTCCCTCGAATGGTGGCAGGGATCCCTTCTCAACCGGGATGCACTCCGTAATACGCTCTATGTAACGGTTACCGTAAGCGTCTCTTCTTAGATGTATATCAAAGTTGATCACGCTGACCACCTGCTGCTCAGCAATATGCTCTTGCCTGAAAACGCCGCTCTTGAGCAGGGAGTTGCGCAAGGATTGTACAAGGTCTTTGAATGTCTTGGCATGATGGGTAAACACGGTAAACAAACTTGCCACTTGAGACATCTGTATCATCCATGACGCTACCTCGTCGCTGGCAACCTCACCAAGAATATTAACTGTACCGTCCGTCTTCTTCTGCAGATCCAGACCGGCCTGCCCACTAATATGCTCGGTTTCCCTGAAGCTGAGAATGTTCCTGCGGCTATAGATTTTCCTTAAATGCAGCTCAAAGGCCATCTCCTGAACCCGAAGGGTATAAGACGCATAAATATGACCAACCATCGCCATGAGCAGGGTTGTTTTTCCGGAACCCTGAGCACCGGTGATTGCCGTAATCCGGCTGCCTTTCATTAAATACCTCAACAAACCGATTACCAATTCCGAGCCGTTTCCCGTAATTAACTGATCAAGCGAAGCCTTGGGCAGATCAAACTTGCGAACAAAGAACGCCCAGGACTCGGCAAATGGTGGCCGGACCACAACGACCCTGGAGCCATCCTTCATCTCATTCACTTTATAACCGCTAGCTTCTGAAAGCTGCCCGGGATGATTGTACTTGTATATGTTTTGACATACCCTCTTCAATTCCAGCATCGAACCAAACGATAAAAAAGCTAGATGCAGCGACACCCCTCGATAAAAAATCCATACACTCTCACAGCCTGTTGCTGGCGATTCGGGATGCGAAAAACTTAGCCCCAAGAACTCATCCTGGGTGTGAAAGATATCCTGTCTGCTGTCACTGTTGACAGGAATGCCACTAACCCCGCCACTGATCCCGTCGATCCGTTGATCCCTGATTTCATCCACAACGGAAAAGCCTTTGTACTGCTGATAAATGCGCTGGACGACGATGTCAAGCTTCTCCTGAAACAAGAGCGGTCGCTGCTCTGACTCATAGATATATGCGATGTCCTCCGCGGTAACCGCATACACGCTGCCCTCTCCGTAACCAGGTATCACGCGCGGACCTGCAAGATCGTAGGTTTCAAGAAGTACGGATAAAGCATCCTCCCCATGCCTCTGCTTATACAGGTATAATATGATCTCGAATTGATCCTGGGCTGTTAACTCGGTCAGGTTTTCGAACGGAATGGCTGCATGAATGTTGGACTCGTTCAAACCCAGATCTCGGACCAGCAGCTGTTTTAAAAAGTCCTTTACATAGGCTTTATCCAGCACATCTCCGGATACGCAGCCCTTGAGAGCACTTCGCAATTCACTTCGCTTGTTCAGCCTCCGGCGATACTCCTCCTCGTGTAGCCCTAAATCAGATAACTGGCTGTGCGTCAGCTGATGAAGACTATCTTTAACAAACGCAGTCATTGCTTCTAGCGAATATGGGTCGGATCTCCGTGAAATCGTAGCCGCCGGCTTTCGGGTATCCAAATAACGCAGATATACAAACAGCAATCCAAACAAAATCATGACGATGATCCATATCGTATTCAAGGAATTACCCAAGAGCATGCAGGCCTCCCGCTTTCGAACCGCCGGAAGGAAGACCAAGGTGTTCAGCCGCGGCATCCGCCAGATTACGAACAGCATCATATAGTGGGCTCATGCGTTTGAGGTCAGCGCCTCCTCGACTTCGCTGCATGTAGGGCATAACTGAGCGCATATTCCATGCATCCGTCATACCGGAACAATACGGGACACCAAGTACCATCGCTTTGATGCCAAATCGGCGCTTGATATTTTGCAGTGTACAATGGCTCTCCCGGTCATATTTGCCGACGATGTACAAGCATTCCTTGTCCTTCACTTCAGGGGGCAGCTTCACCTGGTTAAGCTCACTCTCCAGGACATGCATATTCTGATTCAATCCAACCACGATTAAGTCTGCCGCTCGAAGTATCGCACAATCTGCCGCTCCAGGGGCTCCATTGCCTGCATCGGCTATCGTGACGTCGTAACTTCGCTTGGAGGACTCCATAACTCTGGTCATAAGTTCAGCCTGTTTCCCGTCCCCCCCACTTCTTGCGGCATGTATATCATCGGCGGACATGGGTTTCGGTCCACATAAAAGATCGAGCCGATCAGACAGGAGCGGCAAGGTATAATTACGTACATTCTCCGGGTTCAGTCTCCCGCTTGTACTAAGCCGTTCCAAGGCATCCATTCCGGTATCTTGAAAAGCCGTCATATAATCTAATGATTCCTGCTTATAGGTAAAGGCTTGTTCTACTCGTTCCCCAGCATGTCCACCATGGGCGAGCAGCACTTTGACCTGATATTCGAACGCCAATACGATAGGTAAACTCGAGGCTAACATCGTACTGCCGCTGCCGCTCATCAAGGGACTCCATACAGCAATCAGACTCATGCATGCCTCCTTCCTGCTTGCCGAAGTGCCCGGCGAATATGCCGGTGCTCCATTTCCGTTAACCTGCGGAGAAGTTCGGTAAGCGATCGTTTATACTGTCTGGACAATGGCTTGATGCCCAGTCTCCCTGCATGTTCATTTTTTATTTTCAAAGCGAAAAACAATTCATCCCATGGCATTTTTACGGGCGGACCCAGCCACTGAATCCGGCTGTCTTCCAGATAGCCTTCAATGTAGGTTTCATCCATCAAATCTTCAATGACCTGAACATATACCCGATGGAAAGGCGGCATCGGATCATCAGTTCTTGCGGCTCTCAGTTCATCAAGCAAGACCGTACTCTTACGCAGTCCTGTTACCTCGAATCCGCTAACCCAAACATGGGCATCTGCTGTATCCCACTGCATCTTGTCCAGAAATTCCGACTTCTCCACGTCCATGATGATATAGTCATACTTCTTCTCCTCTGTTTCTTCCAGATAGTCCATCAGCGACGTATAGTTCTCAAATCCGGTTGCCACGTCGAATCCGGCAAACTCCATAACCGGCAGCTGCGGATGTATCACGCCTATGCAATGTTTGTACTTCGCATCCATCGCACCATCCACAAGCAGTACCCGGTTGTCTCCATTAGCTAATATTTTGCACATGTAGAGGAGCATGTCGCTCTTATCACAGATGCCTGTAAATATCCACGTCTTCATTTTGATTTCACTCCTTCACTTACCATCTGTTCTTCGGGCTTTGCCTTGTATTTACTAAGGACTTGAGAATATCAAATCCGCTTCTTGTGATTCCTTATCACTGCTCGCCTCGGAATCTGCCGGATCGGCTGACCCCAAAATCTGCTCCACTTCTGAATCCCGCTCTTCGCGGAGCGGAGGAGTCTCTGAACTTGCCTCATCCTCTTGACGGATGTCAGCGGTATTCCAATTCGTATCATTTGAAGATTTCGCTTGGGAGCTTATATGGGATGCCGGGCTCCATGAATCCGGACTCCTTGCACCGCCAGCAAAGATAGAGTTATGATGCATGTCGGATACCTGGGCCTGCTGATTCGGCTGCTGATTCGGCTGAAGCTTGCTTAAATCCTCTTCCAGCGTGCTTCGCAGAGTGACCTCCAAAAACTTCTCGGCTTTCTTCACAATATTCGGGTTGCTTGCAATCAGCTTCGTTACTTCAGCGTTCGGAGGATAGTTAGGAATCGCTCTCTCTTGCAGCTCCGGCTCTACATAGGTAAGTGCATAGAGCGTTGCATCATGCAGATAAGCATCCACCAAAGCGCTGGAAAGCAATAAAATCTCCTGTTCGCTTAACGTTGTCCAGAACGCTGGATGCTGAAGCCTGTCGATCTTCTTCTTGGATAAAATGATGTAATCCTGTCCGGTAGGAAACTGGACCCTCACATCGATAACGTCCCCTTGGCGTAAATTGCTTGGCAGATATACGGACTTCATCTCCCGATGACGAAGATCGGACGGCGTCGGCTCTTCTTCAAAGAGCATGGAGCGAGTTATCGGTGTTCCCTGCAGCAGTTCGATCTTGGCTCCCTTCCCTGCAATCTCTTCCTTGACCGAGAACAGATTCCCGGCAGAACCGTCATCAGGCAAACGCACTTCCTTGATATCCTTTGCATCTATGAAATGACCGGGCGGAATATCTTTTAACGGAACCCATGCAACCTTCATTGAATTGAGCTGCTGAAGCTGCGTCTCTTCAAGCTCCGTGATTCGCTGCTCGTATTTAGTACGCTCCATACTCTGCTGCTCTTTATAGCCGTGCACATAATACATCATTGCGCCGGCACATACGGCACCTGTCACAGCTGCGCCGGCAAGTCCGGCAAATATCAGTTTGCGGCTACGCCTCCTGATAATCGGCATTGCTTCATCTCCTTCAGTTCATATGCAGTTAATTCTTTAGAAACCTGAATCTTCGCTTCCTTTCTGCCGGCGGCAAGTAGTCCTGAAATAACTGTGCAAAAGCCTCACGGCTGCTGTCCGGCACTTCAAAAGGGTCCAATTGCAGGGGCAATGAATGAACTTTATTCGTCCCTAGCGTTCTTCTCATCTCTTGAACCGTTTCTTCGCCTGCAAGAGGCAGTGCATAGATCCTGGCCGGCTGTGGATGTCTTGACAGCATCCGGGCCAGCGTCACCACATCATGCTGTCGCCACTCCGCTCCTGATCCGATAACGATAGGAAGATCGGCCCGAAGGAACTCCTCAAGCCGTTCGCTGTCCCGGTATGCTCCCAAATCCAACACAACCGCATCGTAACTCCCCCCGAGCAGCGAGATCACTTCCGTTCTGGCTGTTTGCCGCCAAAAGTGAATCCCGTTAATTTCGAACTTTCGGATAGACCCCAGCTTCCCGCCCTCGGCAATCTCCTGAATCCGGGTAAAAGCGGTGGATTTTGCGCTCATCTCTACGATCGCTACCTTCCCGTACCTTGAAGCCAAGTAATGCCCAAATGCGATGCAGCTGTGCGTTGTTCCTACACCGGACGATGCCCCCAATACGGCCGCCACAAGCGTCCCGGCCAGCGTATTGGACTGAACACCCGATAAATTTGCCGTTATCGGCTGCTGCCTGCTAAGCGCTGAACGAACGTCCAAGGCGGATTGATATCGGTGCTCCGGAGCATACTGCAGCAGCTTTCGGATAACGGGCACAAGCTCTCTAGGTAAATCGCCACGAATATGCCGCTCCACGCCCGTTATCCATTCACTGAATTTGCCGCCGGTTGAGAGATAAAGCAGAAGCGCTCCAAGCCCATACAGGTCCGATCTTGCATCACTTTGCCTACCTCCATACTGCTCCGGCGCTGCAAATCCAACCGTGCCTAGCTTGACCGTATCCTCGCCGCTCTCCTGTTTATAACTTCTCGCGATTCCAAAATCGATGAGTCTAACCTCCAGCTGATCGGTCAGCATAATATTCGATGGCTTTAAATCTCGGAATATAACCTGGGGTTCGTGGTTATGGAGATACTCCAGAACATCCAGCAATTGCTCGGTCAGTTCCATAATGAAGTCCGGATTTACATTTCCCCGATATCCCCGGAAGTACTTCTCCAATGTCATGCCCTGAATATAATCCATAACTAAATAGGTGTATCCAGTAGCCTGAGCATGAAAAAAATCGACAATGCGCGGCAGCCGCGGGTGACTGAGTTTAATCAGAAGCTGTGCCTCGTCCTGAACAGCGCGCTGCATCCCGGGTTCAGACAAACTCTCTTTCACTGCCCATTTCTTCCCGGGCAGCTTCAGATCCTCGGCTAGATAGACACAGCTCATCCCCCCTTCACCAATCACGCGGTCAATCACGTAACGCTCACCCAACACTTCCCCATGTACCAATCTGCAAGGCTGATTCATGTCAACGCCCTCTCCTCTGACTTACAAGCACAACAAAAAAGGAAAGCACTCCGCCACATCACTGAATCGTGATGAAGAGCGGGATGCTTTCCCTGTTGTTGTCGTTGGTTAATTTTGGAATCATTATAGAACATGATACATTCACTTGTAAAGACTTTTTTAATACTTAATCATATATAGCGTAATCTCGTCCCGATTATGGAACAGCTGCTTCGCTCCCTGAATCTGCATTCTGGACGCTTCAAACACCGACATGATTTCTTTCACCAGCGCCATCGGTTTCTTAGTCAGCAGCTTTACCGTGATGACAGCCGTGCCGCCCGTCTGAAGACTGTACAGAAGCCCGGTCACCATTCTGGCCATCAGTTTGGGGCTCCAGCTCATGTCGCATACCAGCAGATCGAATTCATGCTCTCTAAACGAAACGTCCGCCGCATTCTTATGGACGACACGAAGGTTCTTATGCCCATCCAGTGATGGATGCATTTTAGCCGGATCAACTGCCGTAACTTGCAGGCCGCGCTCCAATAGAAAGGATGTCCATCCGCCAGGCGCTGCTCCGATATCGACAGCCTTGCGGAAGGAATCAAACGGAATCCCGAACTGCTTCTCCGCCTCAAGGAGCTTGAATTTGGCTCTTGAGATTTGTCCCTCTTCCCGTTGAAAGCGGACGGCGCCTCCGTTCCAATCCGACAGGTTGTCCTCCGGCCGCGACACGCCAACGTACCAGACGCCGTCAGCAGCGAATAGTGAAATAATCCATTCCGGTGCCTGGACCGTGTATTCAAGTTCCATTGCAGCCAAGCGATGCTGTAATTCATCCCGAAGCTCAGCCGGGTTATCCTTCCACGAGCTGTTCTCGGTCTTGCGGATTTGGATGGACACGCGGCTCCGACCGATCTCCTCCCGCTTCATGACATGCTGAACGACCCCATGCAATGCTTCGACAGCGGTATCAGCTGTTATTTCCAGATGTACTGGAAACAGATGCCGCAGAAATATAGGCGGGGAAGACGCGATTAGCCGCCTAGCCTCATCTTCGGAACTGCCGAGTGTCGCCAAAAACACCTCGCCCGGCATCAACATCGTGCTCTTTACACTGCCAAACATCCGCTGCAGCTCTTCTTGGGCGTAAGGAGCAAAACCATGGTTAGCCGTACATACCCACTTGCTGTGGAAATCTCCGCGATTTTCATTCTGTTCCTCATGCTCTTGCATAACTTTTAATTCGTCCAAACGGATTAACCTCCAGAAATAACTTTGATCCAGGGACGTCCGCCATCCCATTCCAGCTGAGCGTCGATATCATAAGTTTGTTTGATAAGTTCATGGTTCAAAACTTCTTCTTTGCGTCCCGCGGCCGTCAACCGTCCGTCTTTAATAAGCGCCACATGAGTAAATAAAGGGACAATCTCCTCGATATGATGCGTGACGTACACGACCGTAATATTACGCTGCCTCAGCCGGTCAATCTCATGCAGCATCTTCTCCCTTTCATACAAATCCAGACCAGCGCACGGTTCATCCATAATCAGAATCTTTGGATCGGCCATGAGGGATCGTGCCAGCATCACCTTTTTCCGTTCACCCTGGGACAATATCCCGAGAGGCTGCTCCGCCAAATGGTCGAAATCCATTTCGTTCAGTAGGGTATACGCTAGGTTTCTGGCCTCTTCCGGTATGTCCTGGTAGAAGCGCAGAAAGGCGTAAGCCCCTGTTGCCACAACCTCCCAGACCGGGTCGCTCAGCGTCAATTTCTCCAATAACGACTGGCTAATATAACCGATCGATTTGCGGACCTCCCGAACGTCACATTGACCGTATACATGGCCAAGAACCTCAACGCGCCCGCTGGAAGGAAACATATAGCCTGTCATCATTTCCAGCAGCGTCGTTTTGCCTGATCCGTTCCTGCCCAAGATAGCCCAGTTCTGTCCCGGCTTCATCTCAATACTAACATCATGCAGAATATGACGATTCCCTCTGACGAGCGACACATGCTGTAGCGAAATCACGGCTTCACGCTCCTAACAAAACTTACGATATCCTGCACGGAACCCATCCGGTACAGCACCTCCGGCTCAGCGAGGGGGCTGGACTGGATGGCCAACAATGCAGGTACGCTGCGGATTTGATACCGTTCCACAATGCCCGGAAGAAAGTTCACATCGGCTTCAAGCAGCTGTACATCCGGCACCACATGTTCCACGATGTTGATCATCTTACGCGCTGCGGCACATGTGCCGCATAATGGCGTATGTAAAAATATGATGACAGGATCCGCATTCGCATCCCGTTTCGTCAGACGCTCGTGCCATTCAAGCCTCTCCGTCAATTCACGCTGCGTAACCTCAATCATCTTGCACCCTGGGCAACTTCCCGCAGCACGGATTCGGGCATCGGTCCATTGTGGACCTTGACGCTTTTCGGCATGTGCTCATAGAGCAGCTCATACATTTTTCTTCGGCCTGACGGACTTGAGGTATGCAAATATATTTCCTTGGCCTGCAGGTTTTCGGCGATCATGGCTGTAACCACGTCTCCGCCGTTCATTTGGCCATGCCCGAGTTCAAAGTCAAGCGACAGAACGTCCACTTCGCATTCACGGAGCATCAGCAAACACTCTTCCCCGTTTCGAGCCAGCGCAAATCCCTTCGGATTGGGACGCCAGTCGTCTAAATACAGATGAATCATATTACTCTCTCCCTTAATCAGGACCAGGACAGCACCTTGGCGATGTCTTCCCGATGCGTGCCGTCAGCCCCTTTTTCACTTTCCAGGACAAATGCCTTGCCCGCAAGTTCCGGTGCCAGAACCAGACGTTTCAGAGCTTCTGTGCCTATCATACCTTGTCCGATGCGGGCGTGGCGATCTTTTCTTGAGCCGGCCCCATATTTCGAATCGTTCAAATGAACGGCAACGGTAGATTCCCAATAAGCTAGCGACTTGCCCCTGGCAAGGAGCTCATCCGTATTCGAAATGTCCCATCCTCCGGCGGCAAACAAGTGGCAGGTATCCAGGCAAAAGCCTATTTTTTCCGGATAATCGGCAAGCTGTCTAACCTTCACGCTCTCTTCTAGCGTCATCCCCATGGACCCATGGTCGCCCGCCTGATTCTCGATCAGCAGCTTGGCCCTGCCCGTCCAGGAAGACAACACATCATTCATGCACCGAATAATATTCTGATACCCTTCAAGAACATTCTGACTCTTGAGATGCCCAAAATGAACCACGATACCCAGCGATCCGCAAGCCTCGGCAATCATGAGATCGTTCTTTAGGGAATCTACGGTCAACTGGTAAAACGCTTCTCCCCGGGTTAAGCCAACCGCCATATTCGTCGGATACGGTGTGTGCGCGATCGAAACGAGTCCTTGTTCCTGACAAAACGTTGAGCATGCGGCGGCATTGCGGACGTCCGGCGTCTTCAAGTGAAGACTGCGCGGATTTTTCGGGAAATACTGATACGCGAGTGAACCGATGCCGGCTGCGTGCTGAGCTGCTGCGAGAAATCCGCCGCGTGTGCTGACATGGCTTCCAATCCGGACTTTAGACTTCATGCTGACAGTTCGGACAAAAGAACACTTTGCGCGAGGTATGCTCCGCCTTCACGATCGGCGTGCCGCAGCGAACACAGGGCTCTCCTTCGCGATCGTAAACTTTGCACTCGTCGTTATAAGCCCCCGTCAGGGTGTCCCCTTCCTGAAACGGCATTTCCATATATCCGCCGCCATCCGTTGCCTCGTGCATCACTTTAACGGTACTCTCGTATAACTGCTCTAAAGACTGCTCCGATAGATCCTGAATTTTGGACAGCGGGTGGATTTGGGCATCGAAGGCAATCTCATCCGCGTAACAGTTGCCGATTCCGGCGACAACCTGCTGATTGACCAGCGTTGTTTTTAAAGCGCCCCGCCGTTTTCCGATCAGTTCGACAAAGCGCGCTTTGGTCATTCGCCGATCCAGAAGTTCAGGTCCAAGCTCTTTAAGCGCATTTTCCGTTTCTCGGGCCGTTAGGAAGTGCAAGTAACCCAGACGCAGACCGATAAAATACAGCACCTGATCACCAAATGTGATCTCGACCTGAGTCGACCTTGAGGGACGCTTCTCATCCCTATGCCCTAAATACAAAATGCCGCCCAGCATGAGGTGAAGCAGCAATCTGCCTCCGTTATGCAGATGGAATATGAGATGCTTGCCTCGACGTTCCACAAAAATGACCTTGCTTCCCTTTAGCACGGAAGTAAAGTCTTCAACCGTCACATTTAGTGATTTTTCACGGTTCACGACGACATTCGTGATTGGCACATTCAAAATGCTCTGTGATAACAATCTTCGGTAATTTTCCATTTCCGGCAGTTCCGGCATGATTCATCTTCCCTTTCGTCAATCACAAAAGTTTATGTACACTCTCGATCATTATGAACACAGCAGATTTTTCACTTCGCTCAAATCCCGGCAGATAAAATCCGGTGTGACCCCCGTGGCTTCCATATGAGCCTCCATATTGTGATCGGTCGTGATTCCGGTCATAACGAGCACCGTCTTACAACCTGCATGCGCGCCAGCCGCGATGTCCGTACGTATATTATCTCCGATTACATAAGTTTCCTCCGGGGCCAAACCGAGGCGATCCGAAGCAAATTTCATTAAAATCGAGGACGGCTTTCCGATGACCGTCGGTTTCACTCCGGAAGCGGCTTCGATCGCAGCACCCAGCGAACCTGCACCGGGCATCAAGCCGGTATCCGATGGAAGCTGCAAATCCGGATTGGTCAATATCGACACGGCTCCCTCCTGAATCCAGCGAACGGCACGTGTTAACTTCTCGTAATGGAACGAGCGGTCGATTCCTTGAATCACATAGTCAGGGGACTGCTCCACGATGTTCAGACCTGCAGACAAAAGCGCTTCACGGAGCCCCTCTTCTCCGAGCATCGCCACTTTGGCACCCGGCGACTTCTCAGCGATATATTTAGCTGCAGCCAGGGAGGAGGTGCATACTTCATCCGGTAAGGCAGGGATCCCCATCTCCATCAGATGCGCCGCAACCTGTTCGGGTGTCCTTGATGAATTATTCGTTACATACAGAAACGGAATCTGCAATTCCTTCAGCCGCTCGATGAGAAGGTCTGCCCCCTCAATTCGATGCCGGCCATGATACAGCGTTCCATCCAGATCAATTAGTAATCCTTTTGGTTTTGGTTTTTCCATGAGTTGATAGCACCTTCTTTATTTCTTTCCTTCACGCCATAAATGATTCATCGGCTAAAGTATGAACTTTCTCGGCATCGCCGTGATGTCAATCATCGCATATATCGGTATAAATATGTATAACCATGGTTCATAGACTGCGCTGAAGTTTGCTTACGCTGAAACCCCAGTTAGTATTATTGTAAAGAAGGCTACTTCCGGTTGCAAGGTTCATGGCGAGTATCGCAGCCCGGCGGCAAATCAGTCGAAAGAGATCGAAGACTGTCCAAGCGTTAGTGATTATAAACCGGTTTGTCATTTCCTGCGCTTTCCCGGAAAATAATTCACTCCATCACTCGATATTTCCCTGTAAATAGCAGCTTTGTCTACTTATGATTTGCGCTGGATTGGGTACAATCCGAAATCCTCTGCCAGGCGTGTATTTTCAAAAATCTCCTGCGCTTCCTTGAGCAGCGGCTGCAAGTGCTCAATATCCTTATACCGGGAGCTGAAGTGGGTCAGGAACAGCGATCGTACATCAGCCCGTTTAGCTGCTTCCGCTGCCTGTTTAGCCGTACTGTGATAGTATTCGTGCGCTAGTTCCGACAGATCCTCCATAAAAGTGGCTTCATGAACCAGAAGATCGGCACCTTTGGCCAGAGTCTCCACTCCAGGGCATGGCCTTGTATCCCCGAGAATCGTGACCACTCTCCCTTTTTTCGGTGTCAGGAGCACATCAGAGGCATGAATCCATCGCCCGTCGCCGAGTTCCACGCTCTCCCCTCTTTTTAGCTTGCCATAAAGCGGCCCTGGCTTGAGTCCATAATCCGCCAACCGTTTCAGGTCCAGACTGCCGGGGAGATCCTTCTCCACGATCCGGTAGCCATAACTCTCGGCCCTGTGATCCAGCTTTGCCGATTCCACGAGGAAGTTATCATCCTCAAACAATATGCCACCGGTGTGCTCAATAACCTCCATCGTATAAGGGACACGCGATTGGCTGATGCTCAGCGTAGTTTCAATGAAAACCTTAATACCTGGGGGACCATATATCGTCAGGGGTGAAGTTACCCCTTGGGCACCTCGGCTGGATAGCAAACCTGGCAAACCGAATACATGATCACCGTGCATATGGGTAATGAATACCTTTTCAAGCTTGGACAGCTTGAGCGGGGACTTCAATATTTGATGCTGCGTGCCTTCTCCGCAATCAAACAGCCACAGACTTCTTCGTTCTTCCAGCATACGCAGTGCAATCGAGGTCACGTTACGCTGCAGCGTAGGAACCCCCGCGTTTGTTCCTAAAAAATAGAGTTCCATCCCTCTTCTCCCCTTTCGGTTGTAAACCGGAGAAATCCCCCGAAACATTCGGAGGATTTCAAACCGGCTGTACCGGTATTCAAATGTTAAGCTTTATCCACGTTAAAATAATGAGCCTCCGGATGGCTGAACACCATGGCGGATACCGATGCCTCCGGTTCCATCATGAAACCTTCGGTAAGATGAACGCCGATATCTTCTGGCTGCATCAATTTAAATAACGGTTCCTGATCCTCCAGATCCGGACAGGCCGGATACCCGAAGGATACGCGAATGCCTTGGTACCTCGCACCCAAGCGCTGCTTCATCGTCATGTCAGCCGGATCGGGGTATCCCCACGTATCCCGCATCATATGATGAATCCGCTCCGCCAGCCCTTCTGCCGTTTCCAGTGCGACGGATTGAAGCGCATGGGAGCGCAAATAGTCACCCTTGTCCTTCCATTCCCCGGACAATTTTCCGACGCCGTGTCCGGCTGTAACGACAAGGAATCCAACGTAATCCATTACCCCGCTGTCTACGGATTTCAGGAAATCCGCCAAACACAGGTACGGCTCAACCTGCTGTCTTGGAAACGTAAAGGTATGCAATACTTTTGTTGTATCTTTCGGATCGTATATGAGAATATCATTTCCTCTCGACTGTGCCGGGAAGAAACGGTACATCGCGTGCGCCTGTATGATCCCCGATTGAACGGCCTCTTCCAGAATACCATCAACGGTTTCCTTAAGCGATACCGCCTTCGGGTCATTGGCTTTCAGCAGCTGTTCCACTGAACCTTTCAGGCCTAAATGATGTCCCAACAGCATCTGCATGTTGATATAAGGCAGGATATGCGAAATCGGGTAATTCCGGAGCACATGCCGCTCCATATCCGGCGGTATATAGACGGGAGCATCGGTCGAGATTTTGGAACGCAGTCCTTCAGACAGCTTCGGCATTACTTTTACTACCTGAGGTGCCGCGGCATCCGCTTCTTGCTCCGCCTTAATCTCTTCCGCCATTTGGGTCCGCAGCACCGGATCGCTCAGCTGGTTGGCCAATGCGAGCCCATCCATCGCGTCCTTCGCGTAGAGCACCATCCCGTCATACTCGGGGCGAATGCGCGTCTTCGTGAATTTCCGCGTCAGAGCGGCCCCGCCTACCATAATGGGAACGCTAATGCCCGCGTTTTTCAAATCCTGTGCGGTGGATACCATCTGCTGCGCTGATTTGACCAACAAACCGGACAACCCGATCGCATCAGGCTGCTCACGACGGTATGCCTCGATAATTTGCTCCGGTGGTACTTTTATACCCAAATTAATGATTTGATAACCATTGTTGGACAGGATGATCTCCACCAGGTTTTTACCGATATCATGCACGTCCCCTTTCACAGTGGCCAGCATGATTTTCCCTTTGACCGACGATTCGTTTTTCTCCATAAAGGATTCCAGATACGCCACGGAGGCTTTCATCACTTCGGCACTTTGCAGCACCTCAGCCACAATGAGTTCGTTGTTGTTAAACAAGCGTCCAACCTCGGTCATCCCGGCCATCAGCGGGCCATTAATGATCTCCAGCGCGCCGTATTTGGTTAATGCTTCATCTAAGTCCGGAATGAGGCCTTCCTTGGAACCTTCCACTACATAGGATGCAAGTCGCTCCTCGAGTGTCAGATTGGATACCTTCTCCTTCTTCTCTACCTTTTTATCCCGGAATGCCGCCACAAAAGCAGCCAACGTCTCATCGTTGGTGCGGTAAATCAAATCCTCTGCCAGTCGGCGCTCTTCTTCCGGGATTGAGGCATAACGCTCCAGCTTCTCGGTATTCACGATTGCGTAATCCAATCCCGCTTTGGTGCACTCGTACAGATACACGGAGTTCAAGACTTCGCGGCCCGCTTCCGGCAATCCAAAGGAAACGTTACTGATGCCGAGGATCGTATGCACTTTTGGCATGGCTTCTTTTATGATGCGGATGCCTTCAATCGTTTCCTTCGCTGATCCGATATATTGTTCGTCCCCCGTACCTACCGGGAATACAAGTGTGTCGAAAATAATGTCCTCAGGCGAAACGCCATATTTGTTCACCAACAGATCATAAGAACGCTGGGCTACCTTCAGCTTGTCGTCACGATGGATCGCCTGACCGGTCTCATCAATGGTTCCTACAACAACCGCGGCACCGTATTTATGCACCAACGGGATCACATGCTCAAACTTCTCTTCACCGTCTTCAAGGTTAATGGAGTTAATAATCGCCTTCCCTTGCGAATATTGCAGCGCCAGGTCAATAACGGCCGGATCGGTGGTATCAATCATGAGCGGCACTTTAACCTTTTTAACTACTAGCTCCAGAAACTTAATCATATCTTCCGATTCTTCACGATCCGGGTCCTGTACGCAAACATCAATGACATGTGCCCCATTCTTGACCTGTGCACGTGCGATCTCGGAGGCTTCCTCATATTTACCTTCTACAATTAATCGTTTAAACTTCCTGGAACCCAGAACATTCGTTCTCTCCCCCACCATATACGGTCGGTTTTCCTGCTCGATATAAACTGGCTCGATACCGGATAATGCCGGCAAATGTCCACCATCCAGCGGTCGTGGGGAGAAGCCATCCATCGTTTGTTTTAAAGCGCGAATATGGTCGGGTGTGGTCCCACAGCATCCGCCGGCGATGTTAAGCCAGCCTTTTTCAGCAAAAGCCCCCATCTTTTGAGCCAACGATTCAGGGGATTCGTGGTACTGCCCGTTCTCGTCTGGGAGACCTGCGTTAGGATAACAGCTAATGGCACTTCTCGACATTTCGGATAAGGAGCGAATATGGTCACGCATGAATTCCGGGCCCGTTGCACAGTTAAGGCCAATGGATACGGGATTCAGATGTTCCAAAGAAATGTAGAATGCCTCTATATTTTGTCCGGCCAGCGTCGTTCCCATCGGTTCAATCGTACCGGATATCATGATTGGAAGCGTGACGCCCGTTTTATCAAACGCTTGGCGAATCCCAATGCTCCCGGCTTTCACGTTTAATGTATCCTGCGATGTTTCGAGCAAAAGCGCATCAACCCCGCCTTCAATCAAGGCAACGGCTTGCTCCTCGTAGCTCTCGATCAATTCGGCAAAGGTCACACCGCCGGTAACCGATAGCGTCTTGGTTGTCGGACCCATCGCTCCTACCACATAGCGCGGGCTGTCCGGCGTGGAATATTTTTCAACCGCTGCACGGGCCAAATGAGCCGCTTTCAAGTTGATTTCCCGGGCAAGTTCAGGTATATCGTATTCAGCAAGCACAACCGAGGTTGCGCCAAACGTATTGGTTTCAATCAGGTCGGCACCTGCTTCAAGATATTGTTCATGTATTTTCTGAATGACATCCGGCCGATGAATGACCAGCATTTCATTACAGCCATCAAGGTCCGGACCGCCAAAATCTTCAGCTGAGAGGTCCTCCTGCTGGATCATCGTACCCATGGCACCATCAAGAATTAATATTCGTTCTTTAAGTACTTCTTGTAAGCTAGGCTTGTTCAACTCGTAAACCTCCCCCGAAAACGTTAAATCTTAGTGTATCAGAATATTTTTCAATAGAAAAGCTGAAATATTGCGCAGCAATGGGTACAAATCCACATTTTCAGATGACAAATGCTGTGAGGGGGGCTATAATACATATTAATCCAACGGGAGAAAGAGGGTTAAAGCTATGGCAGAGATTGTGATTCGCAACACGAACGAACGCATTACTGGAGAAGAAAATGTTCGGGAATTCCTGAATAACCAAGAGGTTGTTTACGAGCACTGGAATATGGAAAAACTCCCGGCAGCGCTTCAAGAAAATTTCAAGCTTAGTGATGACGATAAGAAGCGCATTTTGGACATCTTTGATGAAGAAATTCGCGACTTGGCTGCAAGACGCGGCTACAAAATTTGGGATGTCATCACACTTTCCGAGTCCACGCCCAATATAGAGGACCTGCTGAAAAAATTCGAAGAGGTTCACACCCACTCGGAAGACGAAATCCGTGCGATTGTCGGCGGTAAAGGAATCTTCATTATTAAGGGCTCCGACGATGTCGGTTACTTTAATGTAGAGCTTGAGCCAGGCGATGTCATTTCCGTACCGGAAAATACGCCTCACTTCTTCACATTGATGGAGAACAAGCAGATCATCGCAGTTCGTCTTTTCATTGAAGAGAACGGCTGGGTTGCTACACCGGTAGAAGATCCTCAGTTCCAATAAGCCTGAGGGCAGATTGAATAGGAAAATGGAATAAGGCAGCGCATCCATCCACTTGCGGATCATGCGCTGCCTTATGTATTAGCGAAACGTTACTCCGTTACCTTCAGTTCCTTTAGCGGCATAGAATGCTGTCCTCTCGCCGTGACATGTGAAACGATACGATAGGTTCCAGCCTCATCGAAGGTTTTCTCCATTTTGTAAACCCCGCCTTGATCATGCTTGACCGGGACCTTCGCCTGAACGCCTCCGCCTTCCAGCGTGACTTCAAATTCCACATCGTTCGCATCTTCCACCGGGCTGCCGGCTTGCGTCACCTTCGCTTCGATCAACACCTTCTCGCCAGCCTTAATGCTCTCCGGCGTCAGAGACAGCTCAACGATGATCGGTTCCGCCATCACATCATCTCCGGATTCCGCCTTGCTGTCATTACATGCAGCAAGCGCAACCGCCATCAGCACCATGGCTGCAATTAGGGCCATCTTTTTTCTGGTCATGCTCTACACCTCTTTTACAAAATAGGGCTATGTATGGTTCATTCACGTAATGGTCATTTCCAAACGACGTAAGTTTCCTAATCCATTATATCGCATAATTCTTTTACTTCTATCTCATGCAGCTTACAATTGTGTGACGTTTATCATAGCCAAGGGGCAAGGTTGAATTCAGATCGTATAACCAACAAAAAAACAGCCCATAACCGCTGAATCTGCTGTTAGGGCTGTTTCTATGTACGTTTAGCGTATCAATTATTCGGCCTAGCTCTTAATTGTATGGTCTATAAAGATGCCACGATGGCATGAAGCTCCGATAAATGTTTAATCTCAAACTTCGGTTGAATGGACGGATCATGAGGTCGGTTTACCCGATTGATCCAAACCGTATGCAGTCCAGCCGCATTTCCGCCTTTAATGTCTGTGGTCAGCTTATCTCCCACCATCACGGCCTGATCCGCCTCGACACCTAACAAGTCAAGTGCATGCTGGAAGATGGAAACATCCGGCTTCCCTTTGCCAAAATCACCGGAGATGATGATATGATCAAAGTAAGGAACCAGTTCCGGAACACCATCCAGCTTCTCCTGCTGCAGATCCGGACTTCCGTTCGTAAGAAGCAGCAGCTTCACATTCCCCTGCAATTCCTTCAAAACTTCAAACGTTTCTTCATATACGTATGGTCTTGTTCTGCGTTCAGCAGCGAATTGTGCAGCCAGCGTCTCGGCCAATCGTTCATTATCAACGCCCAGGCGCTGAAGTCCGCGTCGCCATGATTCCTTGCGGTATACGGGTGCCAGCTCCTGCAGCTTTCTGAATTCAGGCTGCGAACCAGCCGTAAAATTAGCCCACAAGCCTTCAAAAGGGTTAATTCCGATCATTTTGGTAAAAGCAAAGGTATCATATGATTCATATAATGCTCTCGCTTCTTCCCGTACTGCGGCCAAAAGTGATTGGGCATCTACGCCGGTCTCGTCCGCTCCGGCCTGGCATGTCACTTCAAACGCTTCCTCCACACTACGTTCATCCCACAATAACGTATCGTCCAAATCAAACAAAACCGCAGCTATCGGCATGTCTCTCCCACTCCTCATATACACTGTGATCTATTCTATATGTTAATTATGCTCCACTGGAATTTGATGAGTCTTTGCGAACTCTTCCAATCTTTCGCCCATCGCTTTTGTATCATAAAGATTCATCATACGCGAGAATACCCAGTTGCCTGCTTTCCCCTTGCCTTGGATCACGACGGAACCCGAAGCCAATTTGATCTTCTCGATATCCGATACAGCCAAACGACGTTCCCGATTGAACTTCATCGTGGAAACGGAAGCACGCTCAATCTTCAAATAAGGTTTGCGCAGGAAAATCATGAGCGCTAACAGGATATACAAGCTGACACCAACCCAATTCAACACGTCATTGCTTCCGCCGGCTGCCTGGGATGTCGCCGTTCCGAGAAGCGCATACAAACCAGCCAGTGCAACGAGTACTAACGGAAGAACATACTTACGCCCCTTAAACACGTCATGCTTATCATTGACGGCAGAGCCTTGGTATGAGGTCAGTCCCTGCTTTTTACGCTGCTTGTTCAGCTGTGACATATTTTTGTTTACTTTTCTTTCCCATGATCGTGACATATAGTTCCCCCTGAACTCAATTTCAAAATATTACCAACCCATATATAAACTTGGGGTAACCGTATTCGATTCCACGAATAATCGGCACCCCAAGTATTATAATTCTATCCATCTATCTGGTCATGAATCCACTGTTGTAGATCCATGCGACAATTGATCGACTAATGCTTTAATCGCGGGCCGCCTTTTTGTTCATTTTCATCAACCCATTCGATCGTTTCCAGCTGTTGTCTAAAGTTACTGCGAATATTATTAAGGTATATTTCCCGAAGCTCAGCCCGTTCTTTGAGCTCTTCCGCGGTCAATCCCTCACTCTTCTGTTTTCTTGCTAGTACATTGATGCGTTCAACCAAAGTATCGATGTCCATGACTCCTCCTCCAATTCCGATATCATGTATAACTTAAACATGTGAAAAAGAGCTTGTCAAGGCAACAGCACCCTTGCAAACTCTTATTAAGAACAAATATGAACATATGATGCCATAAATGGGTTCCTCTATGTTAAGAAATCAATAGTCGTCTATTATAAACACGCTTATACTGCGTGAAATCACTTCGTTAGGCAAGCTTAGAAATATAAAGCGAGAAGTAGGGACATATATAAGGAAAGGTTTGCTCTTAGCGTCGTCCAATTACCAGACCGGTAAAGACAACACCTCTCCGGCCTGAATATCCGGACCTTTCAATCCGTTAATTCTTCGGATGCTATCCAGATAGACTCTCGTATCCATATCTGCCGGTTTATGAAGGGAAGCAATTCGCCACAAACTATCACCATATTGAACAATAACCTGCTTCTCCCCAGTGGGCTTGTCCATCCCCCCGGCAAAAACGGAATATGCTCCTGTCCAAAATGAAGCTACGATCAAGAGGATGAATAAAAGCTTTATAAATGGAATGGATGCCATTCTGGACTTCAATTGATTGCTCCAAGTCTCCGAGGAATTCTTCGTTTGCACTGGAACGTTCTCATAAATGCTGCGGTATGTACTGTATTTCAACATGGAATCATCATCTCCCAAACAAGTGTTCTCTTATGGATTTATATTAACACGAACACTTGTTTGATTCAATACCCAAAAGAACATTTGTTCTATTTTTATTTAGAACTTATGTTTGTACGAACGGAAGTTCTATGTTATAATTTTCCCAAACGTTACTAAATGGGGTTGATACGGCATGTCGAAAATATCCAGCCGCCAGCTGGCGATCTTAGAGTTTATCCGCAACGAAGTTCGTAGCAAGGGTTACCCGCCTTCTGTCCGGGAAATCGGCGAGGCTGTCGGACTAGCCTCCAGTTCAACGGTCCATGGACATCTAGACCGTCTGGAGAAGAAAGGCCTCATTCGCCGTGACCCTACGAAACCAAGAGCCATCGAGCTTCTTGGCCAAGAAGAGTCCGATAGCGCAAACCTGTTTACCCACACCATTGCCAGAGTGCCTGTTGTCGGTAAAGTCACTGCAGGTGTTCCTATTACAGCCATGGAGAACATTGAGGATTATTTTCCGCTCCCGCAGCATTATGTAGGCGACGATAAGGTGTTCATGTTGTCGGTAGTCGGTGACAGTATGATCGAAGCTGGCATTCACAGCGGCGACTATGTCATTGTTCGCCAGCAGCAAACTGCAGACAATGGCGACATTGTTGTAGCGATGACCGAAGAAGACGAAGCAACGGTAAAGACCTTCTACAAGGAGAAGGATCATGTACGATTGCAACCGGAGAATCCTACCTACGAGCCACTGCGCCTGAACCATGTTACGATTCTCGGTAAAGTAATCGGACTCTTCAGGGACGTCCACTAATTTCATATATCTATGAATATAAGAGGTTACCTCCCTTAATTGGATGGTAACCTCTTTACTTGTTTTATTTAACTCACAGGGGATATCATTGTATTGTCTTGGACTAGTACCATAGCATTTTGCCTAAGATCCAGCCGATACGTTCGCGTGAGTTTAGAGTCTGATGAACCTTCTCCGCCAGGCCCCTCCGTGGACTCTAGAACAAGCTTATTATCTTTCACCATAGGAATCGTGCCTGGTCTGTAATAGGAAGTGTCGGATACCAAGGATTCATCCTGAAATCGGAGCTGGACGGCTTTACCCGTTTCATGCTCTACCGCGAACGCATAGATTTGTATACCATGACAGTCCCTATATTGCGGTGCAAGTATAAATACATCAGCATCCTGAAACGGCAAACGAATCATATCGACTGCTGCAGAGGTGGGTTGAATAAAAGTAATGTCCTCCAGCGTGGAGACTTCACCCGTAACGCCATGAGAACGATATCGTACGCTGTAGTTTCCGGTAAACGACAGGTCGGTTTCGAGGCCGAAGCAGCTCGGTGCTCCCAATGTCGTTATTTTTTCCTTTTCTACAGCAACCACACTCAACCTTCCCCTATCTGTTAAGCCTTGTGCTCGGATCGTCTCTTCCGTACCAGGAGGTAAAGTCCCTGCTCTCTGTTGTTCCTCTCTGCCAAAAGGCAATTGAAAGGCAATTAAAATAGTCAGAAGCATTAACCCTCCAGCAAATCCAACTTGTAAGTGCTTCCGACGTTTAGGCTTGCTGTCGGTGAAAATCACGGACCTATGCACGTTTTTTTTCATTTCGGATGTGAACTTTTCATCTGAAAAGGGAGCGTTTTTAGCCCGGGAATACCATTCTGGTTTATCCTCATTCATCGCCATTCTCCTTCAACAGGTTCTGTACTTTTTTCCTTGCCCGATACAGTCTTGATTTTACGGTACCCGCCGCTAGGTTAAGGAACTCCGCAATCTGATTTATTGACATCTCATAGTAAAGATCCAGGATTAACACCTCCCTGAACTTCCTGGGTAAGGTCATAATCATGGCCCATATTTCATTGGTATACTGCCCATCCAAATACTCTACTTCCGCCGACCGGCTTGAGGCATCTGTGAGCAGCTTGTCCTTGAGGGTCACTTTCCGAAAGAAAAAAGTTTGTTGATATCGAAACGCGGTATGTCTTGTAATTGTAAGCAGCCACGTTTTTAGCGTCGCCCGACCGCGAAAGGTATGTATGCCAAAATAAGCTTTAATAAACACCTCTTGAGCAATATCGTCAGCCAGTGCTTGCTGTTTGGTCAGAAAATAAGCGTAATTCCAGATATCATTTCCGTATAAGTTCATGATTTTATCCAGTGTCTGTGTGTCCATCACCGTCATCTGCTTCAAGTATTCCAGCTCCAACCGATTCACCTCGTCTAATTAGAGTCATGGAAGTGAGCAAAGGTTCCCTTTTTTCGAAAAATAAAAAAAGAATCTCCCCTTTTATGGAGGGCGATTCTGTATTAGCTGCATTCCATGAACGGTTCTACAAAACCATAAACCAAAATCTATTGCCATTGCTATGAAACTAACGGAGCCTCTTCCCAGGCCTGTTTAAATTGAGAACCGAATCTTCGAATGGATTCTTTGTCGGACGTTAACTGAAAATCCTGTTCAGACCCGTAAAAACGCAACTGATATATTCCTTTTCGATCCATCTGTTCCCAGCTCAGATGGTATAAATGTTTTTCAAAAGATATAAATAAGCCGTCTAATTTAAAACCATTTAAATACTCAAGCGGAAATTCAGCAGTTACCGAAATAAAGTTCCTTATTGTCACATTGGTCCACCCAAAATTCAAATCATAAATGATTCGGTTAGCTTGAAAGAACTTAAAATTGATCTGGCATCCTTCATCCTCACCAGCAATACGAGATATAAACGCGAACGCTGCCCGAGTTCCTTTCTCTTCGTGGTCGCTTAGAGTTGCCATTCACGAGCCTCCTTCGTTGTTCCACTTACCAGTTTTTCACCTACTCACTAATTTTATTTGAAAGCCGGCTAATATGCCATAAGCCCTGTTGGATCAATTTCATTGGAATAACAAAAAACCCTCACGCCTTACGGCGCAAGGGATTCCTCTATTAATACATCGTAATGTACTGATCGCGTTCCCATTGGTGAACTTGCGTTCTATACATATCCCACTCGATTTCTTTCAGTTCATAGAAGTGAGCCAGCGCATGATCTCCGAGTGCATCGGAAATGACTTCGCTGCGGATCAATTCGTTAAGAGCTTCTTTCAGGTTTGCCGGCAAGCTAGGGATGCCTTCCTCAATGCGCTCTTCTTCCGTCATCACATAGATGTTACGGTCAATTGGAGCCGGGAGCGACAGCTCGCGCTTAACGCCGTCCAAACCTGCTTTCAGCATGACAGCCAGAGCCAGATACGGGTTCGCCGCTGGATCCGGGTTACGCACTTCGATACGCGTGCTGAGGCCACGGGATGCAGGGATACGAATCATCGGGCTGCGGTTACTTGCAGACCATGCTACGTAGCAAGGTGCTTCGTAACCAGGCACGAGACGCTTGTACGAGTTCACCGTTGGGTTCGTAATCGCAGCAAACGCGCGTGCATGCTTAAGAATACCCGCCATATAGTTACGAGCCGTTACGCTCAAGCCAAGCTCATCACTCTCGTCAACAAACGCGTTCTCGCCGCCTTTGAAGAGCGATTGGTTACAGTGCATGCCGGAGCCGTTTACGCCAAAGAGTGGTTTTGGCATAAAGGTAGCAATCAATCCATGCTGACGAGCGATCGTCTTAACAACCAATTTAAACGTTTGAATCTGGTCAGCCGCTTTGATCGCATCTGCATATTTGAAGTCGATTTCGTGCTGGCCGGGAGCAACCTCATGGTGAGAAGCTTCGATTTCAAAGCCCATCTCTTCCAGCGTCAATACGATATCACGGCGGCAGTTCTCGCCAAGATCCGTAGGCGCGAGGTCAAAGTATCCGCCTTGGTCATTGAGCTCCATGGTCGGGTTGCCTTTTTCATCGGTTTTGAACAGGAAGAATTCCGGTTCCGGACCGACATTCATGGAAGTGAAGCCCATCTCTTCAGCTTCCTTCAATGCTCTCTTCAAAATGCCGCGCGGATCTCCCGCAAATGGGGTGCCGTCAGGCATGTAGATATCACAGATCAGACGAGCAACGCGATCCTCGGATACCCAAGGGAAGATCATGAAGGTATCCAGGTCCGGGTACAGGTACATATCGGATTCTTCGATACGTACATAGCCTTCGATGGACGAACCGTCGAACATCATTTTATTATCAAGCGCTTTAGGCAGCTGGCTTAACGGAATTTCAACGTTTTTAATTGTTCCAAGCAAATCTGTAAATTGCAAGCGGATAAATCGAACATTTTCTTCTTTGGCAATGCGTAGAATGTCCTCTCTGGTATAACTCACTTTATCCTCTCCTTTTTAAATAAAAAACTAGTTTAATGAAGAATTACAGCATGGCAATCCTTATTTATTAAAAAACCGGGATAATTCCCCTTGAATCAATGAAACCTGACCCGGTCTTTTAGCGGTAATCAATTCCTGCTTCAGCAAACGTCGCAACTGGGACTCCGACATCTCACGGCGTCTGTTCTCGGTATCAGGAGTAATGACGGTAGCCTCTTCAGACTCTTTTGTGACTGGGTTCATTACTTGCTTAATACCGGCGATATTAACACCTTTTTCAATCAAAGCCTTAATCTCTAGCAGTCGCTCCACATCATTGAAGGAAAACAGGCGTTGGTTGCCCGACGTTCGGGCTGGGACAATTAAGTTATGCTGCTCATAATAGCGAATTTGTCTGGCAGATAGATCCGTAAGCTTCATAACAATGCCTATCGGAAATAACGCCATATTCCTCCGAATCTCATCACCCATATCTCATCAACCTTCCAAGTGGTCTATTCTGATCCTATTGTACATTTCCTGATCAACCACGTCAACCGCATGTAAGGATAACTCACAACAATTTACGATCTTTCATGCTTTGGAGGGCCATAAGCACACCATATTTAACATGAGAATAGGTCAAGCCGCCTTGCATATAACCGATATATGGAGATCGGATCGGCGCGTCCGCTGATAATTCAAGGCTTCCTCCCTGGATGAACGTACCTGCCGCCATGATGACGGGATGTTCGTATCCAGGCATATCCCAAGGCTCAGGCACCACATGACTGTCGACTGCCGCAGCCCGCTGAATCCCTTGAACAAAAGCGATTAGATGATCCGCTCCGGTAAACGATACGGCCTGGATCAAATCGGTCCGTTCATCCTGCCAGCCCGGCTTGGTTGTGAACCCTACCGCCTCAAACATCGCGGCAGCATAAACGCTGCCCTTGACCGCTTGTCCAACCGTGGATGGTGCCAGGAATAATCCCTGATAGATGCCTCGGGTCGTTCCCAGCATCGCCCCCACTTCTCGTCCGATTCCGGGAGCGGTCAGCCGATAGGCTGCCTTATCCACATAGGCGGCTTTACCGCATATGTAGCCGCCGGTTTCGGCAATGCCGCCGCCAGGGTTTTTGATAAGAGAACCCGCCATCAAATCAACGCCAACCTCCGTCGGTTCCAGTCGCTCCGTAAACTCGCCGTAACAGTTATCAACAAAAATAATCAAATCCTGACGGATGGACCGGATCCGGCTGACCATGTCACCAATCTGGGAAACCGTGAACGAAGAACGCCAATCATATCCTCGAGAACGCTGGATACCGATAACCTTGGTTGAAGGCGTGATTGCCCTCTCTACCCGCTCCCAATCAATATCCCCTTGTTCTGTTAGCGCAACCTCCTGATAACCGATTCCGAAATCTCGAAGGGACCCGGTGCCGTCGCCGGGTTCGCCAATCACTTTATGGAGGGTGTCATAGGGACGCCCCGAAATATACAACAGCTCATCTCCTGGCCTTAACACACCAAACAGTGCGGTCGAGATCGTATGGGTACCCGAAGCAAAATGCGGCCTCACCAGGGCAGATTCGGCTCCAAATACGTCTGCGTAGACTTCATCCAGCACTTCGCGGCCGCGATCATTGTATGCATACCCGGTGGAAGCCGCAAAATGAAAATCACTCACCTGAAACTTCTGGAAAGCATCGATCACCTTCCACTGATTAAAATCAACGATAGCGTCGATCTCCCGTAAACGCTGCCCGATTTTGGATTCAATCTCACTGCTCAATTCAAGTATATCTTGCGAAAATCTTGCCATGACCAACTGCTCTCTCCTCTTTTACACATGATGTCTCACATCTTAACACATATTTTTATTTCATAGAACTCTGCAATGGAAGGACACCCTGAACACGCAATATAAGCCCCATAGAGGGGCTTATACGACGATTCCTATTGATGCCTAAGATCCATTCTGAACGTAATCATGAAGCAAATAACCCATTTTCTCATAATCGGCTTTATTGATTCGAACTTCATAGAGGATATCATTCTCATCAAAAGACTGCTCCAGCACATCTCCGACTCGGTATACAACCGAGTTCAGATCGCCGCGGTCAGCCGGAATCCGGAACGTCACGTTCCCTCCGGACAGCTGGTCCTGAATCGCTTCACGAACTATTTCCAAATCCTGATCATGATACGCACTAATCTTTAATTGACCATCCCCGGTAGGCAGCATCTCCAGCTGATCCGGTTCACATGCGTCCTTCTTGTTAAACAGAACGATCTGCGGTTTATCTGCCGCCCCCAAATCCTGAAGTATGGATTGAACGACTGCCATCTGTTCGTCCCGCATAGGGGAAGAAGCATCTACGACATGAAGAATCAGATCGGCTTCGTTGGCTTCTTCCAGCGTCGCACGGAACGCCGCTACCAGATCATGAGGAAGGTTCTGTATAAATCCTACGGTATCCGTAAGGACAACTTCTTTGCCGCTCGGCAGCTCTAACACACGCGACGTGGGATCCAGCGTAGCAAACAATTGATTTTCGATATAAACGTCTGCGGCCGTTAACCGGTTCAGCAATGTTGACTTGCCGGCATTGGTATACCCGACCAGGGCAACCTGTACGGCACCGCTCTTCTTCCGGCGCTCCCGATGAAGCGTCCGATGCCGGGTGACTTCATCCAACTGCCGCTTCAGGTCGCTGATTCTGTCCCGGATATGCCTGCGGTCGGTTTCGAGCTTGCTTTCCCCTGGTCCGCGGGTCCCGATCCCCGCTCCGAGCCTGGACAGATTCTTACCATGACCCGACAACCGCGGGAGCAAATAAGTAAGCTGAGCTAACTCCACCTGGATAATCCCCTCACGGGTCTTCGCTCGCTGAGCGAAAATATCCAGTATCAATTGAGTGCGGTCGATTATTTTCACATCGAGTGATTCTTCCAGATTTCGAACTTGCGCGCCGGATAATTCCTGATCAAAAATGGCCGTTGTTGCACCCAAGCCATCAATCGCCATACGCAGCTCTTCAACCTTCCCTTTGCCGATGAACCACTTGGAATCCGGAACTTCGCGATTCTGTGTAATGACATCCAGCACCTCCACTCCAGCGGTTTCAGCTAGCTGAACCAACTCCTGCAGCGAGTGTTCCGGATTCATTCCTGAGCGTTTAACCGCATCCGTCACCAAACTGACCAAAACGGCTTTATCTTCGATCTCTGTCCGGGTATCATGCGTTATATTTGTCATATAGCCAACTCCTTCTAACATTACGTCTCCTAATTTAACTAACCGCTGCTGCCTGCAATAAACATTATGATCCAAAGAAAGCAGCGTTACCCCTTCATTATGTTCGAAGACAAGCTTAAAATCATTGTATTTTTCCGTTTAACTTAAAGTCCTCCGGCCGCAGGGTCATAAGCTCCAGCTTACCGGGATTTCCGGTTACGTACTGATTCAGCAGTCGAACCGATTGATTCCTTATCGATTTCTCGATAACATTCCGTACGTAACGCGCATTACTGAAGGCGTGTAGTCCGTGATCCTTCTCCAACTGCAGGTGTTCCTTCAGCTTGCTCAGCGACTGCGGCATCAGGATATAATCCCTCTCCTTCGCCATCAGCTCCGAGATCTGGATCAATTGATCCAAATTGTAATCCGGGAAGTCCATCTGGATCGGAAAACGGGAATACAGGCCGGGATTCGAATCCATAAAAAAATCAATCTCATCGCTGTAGCCTGCCAAAATAAGAATGAACTGATTTTTATGATCCTCCATCGCCTTGACCAGTGTATCGATCGCTTCCTTGCCAAAATCCTTCTCACCGCCGCGCGCCAAACTGTAAGCCTCGTCGATGAACAGAATTCCTCCAAGCGCTTTTTTGACCAATTCCCTGGTCTTCTGTGCCGTGTGACCGATATATTCACCTACGAGATCTGCCCGTTCCACTTCGACCAGGTGACCCTTATTAAGCACGCCCATCTTCTGAAACAGCTTTGCCACGATACGGGCGACGGTGGTTTTCCCAGTTCCGGGGTTTCCTTTAAAAATCATATGGTACACATGACCGCCACTTAATAAGCCTGCTTCCGTACGCATCTGGGCCACTTGAAGCAAAGCATAGATTTCAAATACCAGGTCCTTGATTTGTTCGAGACCTACCAGTTGATCCAGCTCTTTCTGTATTTCCTGGAATAGACTGTGCTGGGAAACAGGGTTTGGCGAAGGGGCCGGTTCGCGTTCCGGAACCGCACTGCTGATGAGTGGAGGTTCCGCGCTGCGGAGCACGACATTAATCTGCCTGGATGGCCGTCCTTCAGATCGGCCGTTAGCGGCCGTTACACGCCCGTTCATTGCTCCTCACCTCTTTATCCAAAGGGCTGACTATCTATTCCAATGTATTCTATTTACAGCCTGCTTATTAGAAGTTTCGTCCTCATAGGACACCCATGGCGATCAACAGCCGATCGGCCGTCCATTTCGTATAAGCCAGCACTTCTCTAGACTTGTGTTTGGCCATCGGCAAAACGGTAGATTCCGTTAGCGACATAGAAGGATGATCATAACCAAGGGTTCTTGCAACCTCCATCGCCCTCGTCCCGTGATAGTCATGGGTTATTATAATGGCAGTGTTCCACCCATGCTCCTCCATCATCGCTTGGCTGAAGAGCAAATTCTCATACGTGCTCGTAGCTTCGTTCTCCAGGAATATCCGTTCCCCGGGTACGCCCGCTTCGACCAAGAAATTTCTCATCCCTTCGGCTTCGGTATATGGATATCCGGGCTTATCGAGGCCGCCTGAAACGATAAAGGTATCAAAACGGCCTGCATGGTATTCAACCAGTGCATGCTCAAGCCGTTCCCGAAGCCCCGGACTTGGCTGATCTCCCCACATGGAAGCGCCCAAGATGATGCCGACATCCGCCTTCTCCGACGGACTGCTGACGGCGCTTTCGATCTTCCAATATGCATAACCTGACCATAGCAATCCAAGAACAACGAGAGAGAGCAAGGTAATCATCCCTCGCCGATACCATGCTCTCTTCTTAGTGCCTGCTTGTGGCAAACGCTTATGTATTTCCTGACGCATTATTTCTTCCTCCTGAACTCTCCGTTATGAAATAATTGGTCGCGGTGCTTCAGAGACATCATAAAGTAAGGGAATTCATGCGCGTCGATGGCCCGAAGCAGATTCCGTGCAGTCACCTTGGCAAGCCTGTAATCATCCCGGGTAATGTCATTCCGCCCTAGGGCATCCTCAAGCTCATCTTCATCCAGCAAGAACACTTCACCATTCTTGACAACCACAACGTCCAAATACAGATCGTCAAACCAAGGGACACCCTGATCCGTTACCCCTTGTTTCTTGCAAATATCGATATACCATTGAACAATATTTCGTTTGTCATCAAACATGGCTGTCACGATGAAATGGCTGTCCTTCGGATAATACTGCAGCCATGAATAGCCTTTGTCCGCGATTCGGTAGGTATGACGGCCATACGTCTTCCACAACGGTTCTTTCAGGCCATATATGGTATATAACGTGAGATACCCTGTAAATTGCTCACATTCCACATACCGGGAAGTGAAGTGCCGGCGGGTGATACGGCGCCAATTCGCCCGATCTCCGAATTTACGTTTCATGGAACTTTTCCTCCCCATTCGTATTCCCAGCTTACCACATTTGGGTTTCACACTCAAAACAAAGAAGCCTCCGCAATCATGCGGAGGCTCTCAAGTTCATCATGGGCTGTCTTGGAACTCGTCAGATCCGTCAACCGGATCCGACGGATCCACAATGGTGCCCGGTACCGTAGGAATATTGCCCGAATCGGTGTCGGTTCCTCCAGTGCCTGTGTCACCATTGCTAGATCCATCTCCTGAGCCATCAGATCCATTGCCAGGATCTTGACCATCTTGGCCATTCCCGGCTCCGTTTCCATCCTCAGGAGGGTTCGTTCCATTACCATTACCATTACCATTACCGTTACCGTTGCCTGGGCCTTCACCATTCCCATTGCCTGGCCCGCCATTACCGTTGCCATTTCCGTTCCCGTTGCCATTCCCAGGAGGAAACTCGTTTCCTGCTCCGTTGTCACCTTCATCAACCGGAGGCGGTTCCTGGGTGTCCCCCGGATCGGGTTCAAGATCCTCAGGCGGCAATTCCTCGGAAGCGGCCACGATTTGCAAAATGTTCGAAGGTTCCGACTCTTCGCCGGTTGATGGATCGAAGGCCGTCACGTAATAATCGTAAGTCAATCCTTCCATCGCACTCATATCCTCTATAGCGGTTCCTCCCAAGGAATCGAGAATGCGGGAGTATTCCGATTCCGACGTTTCCTTACGGTACACGCGGTATTGAACGTTGCCCTGAACCGGATTCCAGCTCAGTGATACGGTCTGAGTCTCCCCATTATAGGAACCTGTCAAACCGCTGACTGCGGCTAATGTCGTTTCTTCTACAGGCGGCTGAACCGGCTCGGTATTCGGGAAGCTCTTCGCTTCATAGCCCTGAACCGCCTTCTCCATCACTTTGCCCCATAAGGAAGCGGAGATCGAACTGCTTCGTTTCAGCAGATGCTGCCGGTCAGGGGTATCATAACCCATCCATACCGCTGCCGTTAACTCCGGCGTATATCCGACAAACCATACGTCGCGGTTTGAGCTGACGCCCTTATAGCCGCTCTGCGTGGTTCCGGTCTTACCGGCTACCGGGCGGCTGATCCGAGCATTTCTACCCGTTCCGTCCTCTACGACACGCTTCATCATGTCTGTCATTTGCGAAGCCGTCGAAGCGCTCATCACGCGCTTCCCTTTGCTGCCTTTATTCTCATGCACAACCTTGCCTTTGCTATCTTTAATCTGTTTGATCGCAAAAGCCTCTTTGAATTCTCCGCCATTGGCAAAGGCGCTGAAGGCTTGTGCCATCTCGAATGTGTTCGTACCGGTATCCATGCCGCCGAGGGCCAGGGATAAGTTCGCATCGCCTTCGGTCATCTTGATGCCGAGACTCTGAGCGAACTCAAATCCGGTTTTTACGCCGATTTGGTTCAACAGCCATACGGCCGGAATGTTCTCGGAACGCTGAATCGCTTCCGGCATACCAATCGTTTCCGAATATCCGTGCAGGTTATTTGGGCAATAATTGGTGCCAAAACATTGCTTTTTATTACTCAATCTGGAGTCCTTCGTAAACTTTCCGGATTCCAGCGCCGGTGCATACGATACAATCGGCTTCAAGGCGGATCCCGGCTGACGACGGCTGTCGGTAGCCCGGCTGAACCCGCCTCGCGTATATTCCCGTCCACCGGACATGGCTACGATACCGCCGGTTTCCTGGTTAATGATGACCATAGAACCTTCCACCGGCACGTCGTCTGGACTTTCTTCAAAGTTTTCCGGATTCTTGAACTCTTCTTCCATTGCCGTCTGGGCATTCACGTCCATCGTTGTGTAAATCTGATATCCGCCAATGTTGACATCGTCCTCGGTGAGGCCCCATTTTTCTTCGGCTTCTTCCATTACATAATCGATAAACGCTGTATACTTCTGCTGTCTTTCTGGCGGTGTATAAGCATAGTCCACTTTCTTGGCTTCCGCTGCCTCTTCGGCCGTGATATACCCCTGCTGTTCCATCAAGGTCAAGACAACCGCACGACGCTCTTTGGAAAGGTCGGGATTCTTCAGCGGATTATAGCGGGATGGCCCTTTCGGCATTGCCGCTAGTGTCGCCATTTCCCATAACTTCAAATCATTCAAATCCGACTTGCCGAAATAACGCTCGGATGCGGCTTTGATGCCGTAATAAGGTCCCCCGAAGTTAATCCGGTTCAAATACATCTCAATAATTTCCTGTTTGCTGTGCTGACGCTCAAGCGCCAGCGCGATCGACATTTCAGTAGCCTTCCGGAAGAATGTTTTATCCCTTGTCAGGAATATATTCTTCGCCAGCTGCTGCGTGATCGTACTTCCGCCTTCGACCATGGAACGGGCCATGATATCCTTTACCGCTGCGCGGCCGATCGACCACATGTCCACGCCGTTGTGCTCCATGAACCGTTTATCTTCTGTTGCAATGAATGCTTGTATCAATTTCTCCGGAATATCCTCATACTTCACAGGATCACTCTTCTGGAGGGACAGTTCGCCCATCAGCGTGCCATTACGGTCATATACCTTGGAAGTACCGTAAGCGGTCAGCTTATCCTGATTCTGCTCCAGCAGCTTTTCGCCGCTGATCAAGATGAACAAATAACCTGCAAGCGCACAGAAGATCGCAATGACGGCCGTGAAAAACAACGCCCATGCAATTCGCTTTCCTTTGCCTTTTTTCTTCTTCGCATTCGGTTTCGTGGTTTTCGATGTCTTCGAGTTGTCTTTGTTTTTGTTCAACCGTGACATCTGATTATCTTTTCCAGCCATTTGTCCCCCTCCTTACTCCCTTGCGGGATCAAGCCTTCTGACTCATGTCATGCCTCGGAAAGAAAAGAACAACCTTCTCAGGTTGCTCTCTGCACTCCTTATAAGCTAAACGAAATATAAACCAAAAAGTTTCAAATTAATCAGTTGACGGTATGATTCTGCTCTTTATAAATCCATTCTAAAATCTATTGATCGCTGCTGTTTTCCTGCATCAGGGACACATTACGCTGCGGCATGAACGTGGAGATAGCATGCTTGTACACCATTTGCTGACGGCCGTCGCTGTCAATCACGATGGTAAAATTGTCAAAAGCTTTGATCGTTCCACGGATCTGAAAGCCGTTTGTAAGGTATACCGTGGCCGGAATGTTCTCTTTGCGCAGTTGGTTCAAGAACGTGTCTTGGATGTTAATGGACTTGTTCATTAGCCGTACCCCCAATGGTTCATTTAGATTGTTTTGAAATATATTCAAGATTTCAGTGAAACTTTCCTGCTATTATAGCACGGATTTTTTGATAGTTTGCAGAAAAATTTCCCGAGTCGGTGACGTCTACCCACTCGATGTCCTTCATATGGCGAAACCAAGATAGCTGCCGCTTAGCGAACCGGCGTGTATCGCGCTTGAGCAGCACGACGGCCTCCTCGTAGCTGAACTCCCCGCTAAGGTATGATACGATTTCTTTGTAACCCAGCCCTTGCATGGATACAAGCCCCGGAGCGAACCCTTTGTCCATGAGCGCCGCTACCTCATCAACAAGTCCCTGGCTCAGCATAAGATCAATTCGCTCTTCAATACGGTTATATAGCATTTGCCTGTCCATTGTCAAACCGACCAAGCATAAGTCATAGGGAGATTGCTTGGTTTGAGGCGCCAGCTGGGCCGAAAGTGGGACACCGGTCATATGAAATACTTCCAAAGCACGAACGACCCGACGTAGGTCATTAGGGTGAAGCCGCTCGGCCGTTTCAGGATCAACCTCTGCCAATTTTTGATGAAGAGCCTCGGCTCCATGTTCATTGGCATAGCGGAATTGCTCTTCCCGAAAAACTTCATCCGCACCGGTCTCGCTGAACTGATAGCCGTAGCACACCGACTCCACGTAAAGCCCGGTTCCGCCAACAATGAACGGAAGTTTGCCCCGCTCCGTGATCTCCGTAATAAGCCTTTGGCTCTGCTCCTGAAATTCGGCTACCGAATAGGGGTGATCGGGCTCGTGAATGTCAATGAGATGGTGGGGAACGCCTTCCATTTCCTCAGCGGAAATTTTGGCCGTTCCGATATCCATGCCCCGGTATACTTGCATCGAATCGCCGGAAATAATCTCACATCCGAATTCCTTCGCAATTTCAATGCTCATTTTGGTTTTACCTACTGCTGTAGGCCCGATGAGAACGAGCAGTTTCGGTTTGGTTTCATCTGTCAATGGAAATCACTCCGTACGTTATTTTCGATTTTCCCCGTTCAGGCAAAGTAAAGCCAAGCCGCTCAAACTCTCCGCTGGATCGCGCTTCCTTCATCACGACGGTTTTGCGCGCGACCCTGACCGCTTCTCTCACACTTTCCATTTCCAGCGGCTCCCCATTTGCATAATGTCTCAGAGGATGGATGGAAGCCGATTCGGCGATCGGTTCACGGAACATCGGATCAAAATAAACAATGTCTACGCTCCGGTCCGCCAGCGACTTCAAATAATCCAGGTGATGGCTGTGCCTGACTTCGATTCGCCTCATCGCCTGATCACTGGCCTCCAGATGGCTTTCATAGGTCCGGAGCCCTTCTTTTAGCAGCGCATACAAGGGCAGCGAGCTTTCCAGGGCAGTGACTCGGCTGTTGGCCCCGCCCTTGCCCGAGAATACCAGGGAGTCGGCTCCAAGCCCCGCCGTACAATCCAGTACGGAATCTCCTTCCTCCATTCCGGAAGCCTCCAGCATGGGATCGGGTTTTCCGCTCAGCACGCGTTTCAATCGGACAAACCCCATACTGGGATGAAATTCCATGACTGAGCCGCCCGGTCCGCTTAGACGTACATGTCCGTTCAGTACGACCAGCACGTCGTCGTCTCCGAACCTGCGGGCTAATTTTCGCAATGAATGACCGCCGCGCTGAACATAACGGCAGCCGGTTTCCTGGGCTAAACGTTTCGCGCGCTCCACAATGTCCGGCGCTTCCGCTTCTCCAGTTGTAATAATCATGAAGGTCCTCCTTGCTGTTACATCACGCGCTTAAACATTTTTTCCAAATCATAAGCTGAAAACGAAACCACAATCGGTCGTCCATGCGGACATGTGTATGGCTGCCGGCAGGCGCCTAAACGCCGAATCAGCGTCATCGCCTCCTGCTCCGTCAGCTTCTGATTGGCTTTAATGGAAGCCTTGCAAGAACACATGATCGACGAGGTTTCTCTCAGCTTGGCGATATCAATATTTCGTTCGCTCAGCACCCATTCCGCCATCTCCTCGATAATGGCCTTCTCGTCGCCCTTAGGGAACCAGAACGGATGTGAACGAACCAGGAAGGTATGGCCGCCAAAAAACTCCATATAAACGCCAACCTTCTCAAACCAGTGCAGCCGTTCCTTCACCTTCTCCGATTCTGATGGCGTGAATTCCAGCGTAATCGGCAGCAGCAGCTCCTGGGATGCATCTGCCGGGTTGCCAAACTGTTCGTAGTAATACTCGTAGTTAATCCGCTCATGCGCGGCATGCTGATCAATCAGGTACAGCCCGGTATCATTCTGCGCTATGAGATAGGTACCGTGATGCTGGCCGATGAGGGTAAGCTCCGGAAATGGCGGAATCTCGGGAGCCGGTCCTGAGGCCGCCTGCAGCCACTCCTTCGTTACGGCAGGAATTCCGGCATTCCCCCTGGTCTCATTGCGGTAATCACTGCGGTAAGAAGAAGCTGCTGCCGTTTCACGCATTTGCGAGGTGGCAGCTGTACCTGCTGCTCCGTCCCCATAAGTGCGCTTGATATCCGACTCTGCCTGGGTGAAGACCTGCCCCACAGGCCATGTCGACGCAGACGGCACCTTGAGAGGCATGTTTCCACCAGTTGAAGGCTCGTCGCCGCTTCCTGGGATCACGATATCCCGTTCATTGCCGCTGCCGGGCGCCGAGGCATGGCCTTGCGCAGGAGAAAATTGCAGCTGTTCCTGGATATAGGCGTTGTCGCTTTTGCCAATATTTTGTTTGGCCGGACGTGGAATAAGGATTTCCTGCTGCAGCACCTTTCGAATCTCTTCCTCCACAAAAGCAAACAGCTCCTGCTCTTTACTAAACCGCACCTCCAGCTTGGATGGATGCACATTCACATCGATCAACGAGGGGTGCATGGACAACTGAATAACAACAAGCGGAAACCGGTTGATCGGCAGCAGCGTATGATAACCTCTCAATATCGCCTGCATTAAGCCGTAGTTCCGGATGTACCTCCCATTAATGATGAGCGACATGCCGTTACGGTTTGCCCGGGTATAATCCGGGCGGCTGATATATCCGCTTAACGTATAATCCATATTCTCCGCTTCAAACGGCAGCATGGCTTTGGCCGATTGGGTACCGTATATGGCCGCAATGACCTGAAGGGCATCGCCGTTGCCCAGCGTCTGCAGCAGCGAGTTTCCATTGTGCCTGAGCGTAAAGGCAATATCCGGCCGGGAAAGGGCCAGACGATACATATAGTCAGATATGTGCCCCAGCTCCGTTTGGATCGTTTTCATATATTTCAGCCTTGCCGGCGTATTGAAGAACAATTCCTTTACGAGGAAATCCGTTCCTCTGGGTGCGGCCGTCTCTTCGTTCACCCGCAGATGACCGCCTTCGATTTCGATCACCCGTCCGCGGCCATCCTGAGCATTGGATGTAACCAGACGTACCTTGGATACGGCCGCAATGGATGGCAGGGCTTCGCCCCTGAATCCAAGGCTGGTGATTTGGAACAGATCGCGGCCTTCGACGATTTTGCTCGTTGCGTGGCGGTAAAAAGCCGTTTCGCAATCCTCCGGATCAATACCGGCGCCGTTATCCGTTACGCGAATGCTGTCCAGTCCGCCTTCTTCGACCGTTACGTCAATCTTGGTGCTCCCGGCATCAATGGCGTTCTCAACCAGCTCCTTCACAACGGAGGCAGGCCGCTCCACCACCTCACCGGCAGCAATCTGGTTTGCAATATGCTCGTCCAAAATCCGAATAATCCCCATCGTTCCTACCTCCGTTTCATTTCATTCCCATGCCAACATCACATATCCTTCGCTTGAAGCTTCAGGTCATTCAGGAACTGCATGGCCTGAAGCGGTGTCATATTCATCACGTCCGCGCCCTTAACGGCATCAATGAGGCTCTTGACGGCAGGATCTTGAGACGCTTCCGGCGGCATGGAGTGCTGATCCTTACCAGGCTTAGCACTCGGTTCAGGCACTTCCTCCTCGCCAAAAATGGAAAGCTGCACCACGCCGCCCTTCTGGTCGGCGCCGCTCAAGCTTTCGGTATACGGCACCCTATCTTCACGAAACTCATGCACCGTTTCCGGTCCAATTCGTCTCTCATCGGAATGAGCTGCGGCAGCCGGCTGCTCGCGCTGCATCACAATCCCTTGCTCCGATGCCACCGCGGCCAGCGAAGCCATCTCCAGGCCCTGCAGCAGACCATAAGCACGGTCAATGATACTGCCGGGCAAGCCTGCCAATCTCGCACAGTAAATGCCGTAGCTGCTGTCGGCCGCGCCAGGGATCAGCTTGCGGAGGAAATGCACTTTGTCTCCGCTTTCCTGAACCGCCATGGAATAATTTTTGAGACCGCCAAGGCTTTCCTGAAGATGGGCAAGCTCATGGAAATGCGTCGATACCAATGCCTTGCAGCCGATGTGGTCATGCACATACTCAATCACGGCTTGCGCGATTGCCATGCCTTCACTCGTCGACGTACCGCGTCCCAGCTCATCAATGATGATCAGGCTGCGGGGCGTTGCTTTTTCCGTCATGACCTGAATATCCGCCATTTCCACCATGAAGGTGCTCTGGCCGCCGATCAGATCGTCTGCCGCTCCGATGCGGGTAAAGATACGGTCCACCAGCGGGATAACCGCGCGCTCTGCCGGAACAAAGCAGCCCATCTGGGCCAAAATCGATAACAAGGCCACCTGGCGCATGTACGTGCTTTTTCCAGCCATATTCGGACCGGTAATAAGCAGGATCGAGGAGCCTTCCTTGCGTAAATCCGTTCCGTTCGCGATAAACGATGAATCCTTCATGACGGCTTCCACGACAGGATGACGGCCGCCTTCAACGATATAATCATAACCTTCGCTCAGCTCCGGTTTCACGAACCGGTATTCCGCGCTGACCGCAGCCAACGATTGATAGACGTCAATCTCGGCAATCCGCTCAGCGAGCTTTTGCAGCCGGCTCACTTGGGTATTCAGCTTGTCCCTGAGCTCGGTAAAGAGGGCGTACTCCAAATCCACCATCTTCTCCTGCGCCTCCAGGATCAGACCTTCCTTCTCCTTCAGCTCGGGCGTGACATATCGCTCTGCATTCGCCAGTGTCTGTTTGCGTTCGTACCGGCCTTCCGGCAGGGATGACAGATTGGACTTGGTCACCTCGATATAATAACCAAACACCTTGTTGTAACCGATCTTCAGCGACTTGATCCCCGTAGCCGCGCGTTCCTTGGCTTCCAGCTCCGCGATCCAGCGTTTGCCGCTGGTGCTCGCTTCGCGAAACTCATCCAGCCGCTCGTGATAGCCCGGTTTGATGATGCCTCCGTCACGCACGGACACCGGCGGTTCATCGACAATCGCATGCTCAATCAGTTCACACAGATCGTCGCAAATATCCGTATCCGCAGCCACCCGGCGCAGCGTCTCGGAAGCCGACTGGGCACACAGCTCTTTCAGGGAAGGTATTTGTCTTAATGACAGCTTGAGCGCGTTCAAATCCCGTCCGTTCGCGCTGCCGAACGCAATCCGGCCGACCAACCGTTCCAGATCGTAAATCTCTTTCAGCGCCATCCGCAAATCTTCACGCAGTATGTACTGGTTATACAAATGCTCAACAGCCTCCAGCCGCTCTTCGATCCGGCTGCGGGACAGCAGCGGTTTATCGATTCTCCGCCGCAGGAGTCTGGCTCCCATCGAGGTTTCCGTGCGATCCAGAAGCCACAGGAGCGAACCTTTCTTCGAGCGCTCCCGAACCGTCTCAACCAGCTCCAGGTTGCGTCTGGTGAACGGATCCAGCACCATGTATTGTCCCGGTTCATAGGAAGCAATCTGTGTCAGCTGTCCCAGCGACCGCTTCTGCGTCTCGCTTAAATACGAGATCAGCAGGGATATGCAGGCTCTTCGCTCCTCTTCCAGGCGGGCCCATGCCGGTTCTCCGAATTGGGTGCGAACCAATGCGTCCTCCCTGCGATCCCATGCCGTATAGACGATGTTCCGGCTGCCTGGAAGCGCCTGAGATGAAATGATATCAAGAAGGGATGCGTCCCCAATGATCTCGGAGGGCTCATACAGGCCGATCTCATCCCGCAGCCATTCCTCCGAAGATGGGACCGACGTCACATAAAGCTCGCCGGTTGACAGATCGCATGCCGATAAAGACATTAAGCCGCCCGCTTCCGTGACACAAACCATGTAATTGTTCGATTTGTCGTGCACGACCTTGCCGTCCATGATGGTCCCCGGCGTGACGACCCGGACGATTTCCCGCCGAACCATGCCTTTGGTGACCGAAGCATCCTCCATCTGTTCGCAGATGGCAACTTTGTACCCTTTCTCAATCAACCGCTGAATATAACCCTCAGCGGAATGATAAGGCACTCCGCACATCGGTATTTTCTCTGCACCGCCGCCCTCGCGGCCGGTCAGCGTAATCTCCAATTCCTTCGACGCGAGGATCGCATCATCAAAAAACATTTCGTAAAAATCGCCTAAGCGGAAAAAAAGAAACGCATCGCGCGCTTGTTCTTTGACCTTCAAATATTGTTCAATCATCGGCGTATATTTAGCCATGACGTACCTCCATTACCTTCTAGCTTGACCTCCATTATAACAGAAATTGATCGCAAGGCATCACGCCTTAACGGGAATATTCCACAGCGGCCTGATATCTCTGCTTTCATCCCAGGCGCGCCCCGCCTCCATGTGTGCAAGAGCCAGTTCGATTTCACGAGCAAAGTCCGAATATTCCGGCAGTGCCGACAGATCCCTGTGCCAGCCTGCGATGCATTCTTTAAGCACGGACTTGTCGCCTTCGTAATAGGCGCGATGGTAACGTTCCGTATTGAAAGGTCTCGCCAGCAAACGGTCGCTGTATCGAGCTGCCAGATAGGCAACATACATCGATACCTTCGCCACAAGCGGCGAAACGAGAAAGCTGGGAAGCGTACGGTATTCAAATCCGCCATACGGCTGCCTCCGAAAATCGCCCAGGAAACCATAACGGGGTCGGCGAAGACGCCCCTTGGGGTCTTCGAGCAGCGCCAGCGGCAGAGCCAGATAATTGTCAAGGGTCTGAAGAAGGGACAGGGAGAGCGGTACGCCGCTGAAATGTATATGGCCACCTAGCGGGAAATCATCATAAGGCAGAGCTCCTGCCCTCCAGGTTAGTGAACGATCCGTAATCAGGCTCTGGGCTTGGCGCAGAGCTTTTTGCATTTCAATCATTAACGCCTTCGGATTCGCTCTCGGTAACGGCCTGAGCTCGGCAATGGGGTAAATGACCTCACCCCGAAAACGAACGGCGTCACTGCCGACCGATCCGCCACGCTCCATAAATTCGGATGCAAAAACAATGTCTCCGTTATCCTTCATCAGCACAAACTCGGGATCCATCCCCATAAGCAGCGGCGGAGTCAAATGGGATTCACCGTCTTCGTTAAACGCGTGAAAACCTGCCGCCTGCTGGCCTTTGGCACTCATAACGGTTTTATTCCGGCCCGCTTTCATGCGGACATTCTCGACTACATATCTGCGCCCGGGCCGGGCCGTGATGATGATCTCCCCTTCATCCGCACCCAGCGTATACAGCGACCTTAGGGCCGCTTTCTCCAATCTCCGATGCAGGCCATCCTCGTACCTCCCGTTCTCGGGGTCGGGCTCATACATCACTTCACTACCGCCGAGCTGGTAGGATCGGATCGAGGCTGCGGACAGCTGCTCGACATGAACCGCGTACCTGGCCGTGTAATGCTTTTCCTCAACTGAGCTCAAACCCAGAAGGCACGGTATCCCGGATCTGACCAGACGTGCTTGCGCGAGGAGCGCGGCCGCTCCCTTCAATGGTACATATTCTTTTACAGCAGCTGGTTTTACTTTATCATGAGCCATCTCCTAGTCCCCCTGTAAAAAAAATAAAAAAGAGGGCATCCGCCCTCCGCAAAGCTGCCCTCACTGCATATGCTAAGATTAGAATCACTCCTACAGGAGGGTTATCTTACAGTTCATCCTCCAGACCTTCGTAATCAAGGTCTTCATAATCATCGACTTCGTCTCCCCAGACGTAATCAAATTCTTTGTCTTCGTAGTCGCCGTGATGATGGCTGCATACTTTGACAACGACCTTGGTTTCCGCAATCAGCTCCACCGCGTACTCTCTCTCTACCCGCAGAATGACACTCGTGCCATTCGAGGATACGCTGGCCTCAACGCAGCTCGGCTCCTGTGTCGCTTCAGCCGACACTTCCACCGTCGATGCACGATGCTTCGGATCCAGATAAGAAAGAGGCACGCGTTCTACATACGATACCGTTTCTTTCGCCACATCGGTCTGTGAATTTTTGTCATAGGAATACCAGATGTTAACATCGTAAGTACCAATAACTTCAATTCCGTCTCCGGCGGCAACCGCCTCGTATTGATGGTTTATAATCCAAGCCCCCAAAATACTGGTCGGATTATTAGGCGGAGTCACGGTATGTGTTACGGTAGAGAATTTACGACCCTTGCCGCAGATCGCCTTCGTGATGATTTCTCTACATTGGTGTTTATGACTCAATGACATCTTCGAACCTCCTCCATACAATCATTCCATACATGTGTATGCAAGACATGGGCGAATGTTGAATGAAGTGGTCCAAATAAATTCATATGATGCTAAAAATATCAGATTTTTTTTTGCAAATCCCTGAGCTATACGGCCGAATCCGCGTGCTTCTGCGGTTTTTTCGCCGTGGGCGCCTTATACTTCTTCGAAATATTCAGATAGTATTCCAGTTCATGGCATAGCTGGAGAATGGCGGACCGGACCTCGAATTCTTCGCGGGTTGTCGGCAGCTCCATCTCCTTGAACCTGTCCTCCAGCTCAATCAGCAGTCCTTCGGACTTGCCCGTATATCCTTCGGCAACGACATCCTTGCTTAACTGATCGAATATTTCCGCCGTCAGCACGCCGTGCGGAAGCCGCTCGTACACCTGGGAGATCTGATGCATCATGCTCTGGATATTCTCCATCTGTTCCTTCCGCATATAAAAATATATGTTCCAGGAGCCGTCCGGATGAATCATCTGATTCTCGGAGGCCCGCTTCGCTTCCTCAATTCCTTTTTCAATCTGCCGGTTGGCCTCGATCAGCTCTTTACCGTCCCATATATGTTCGGGATCTCGAAGTGTAAGCGAGAAATGATGGAAAATGACAGAGAAGAGCCCGTCCACCTTCCGGCGGATCTCCATCATCGCTCCCTCGCTGTTTGGCATATAAACCAGATTCACAAGCATGGCCGATCCGAGACCGATAATCAACAGTTCAATTTGGGTGAGCAAAATGTCCACCCCGATCTCTTCGCCCTGAAACACCCGAAACACCACAACCGAGCTGGTTACAATGCCTTCCTTGAAGTTCGCCTTCGAAATCGCGGGGAATGCAAGCAATATGTATAAAGCCAGTACCCAATAATGAAAACCGAGAAAATAAAATAGCATACACGCCAGCACCAGGCCCAGCAATGAAGCGAACAATCTGGACGATATGGAGCGCACACTCCGTTTTCGTGTGACGTCAACGCCGAGTATAGCAAGAAGACCGGCGGACGTAGCCCCCGGTATGTTCAAGGCATCTGTAATTAAGATGGCAAGCAGGCTTGCCGCAGCCGTTTTGATGACACGAAATCCCATGTGATGAAGAGCCTCCAGGCGAGTTGATGATGATTATATATGTTTCCTTTGATGTGACCACATATATAAGGTATCTTCATCCTAGCTTATTTTTATGCCATAAACAACCATGCCTGGGGGCTGCAGACCAAGCCCATTAACGATGAGTCAGCAATTTCCTTTCTATATATACCACCATTTGATACATAGCTGTAGCCACTACAGCGATAATGAGCAGGCTCGACAGCACAAGCGTGAAATTGAATACCTGAAAGCCGTACATAATCAAGTAACCAAGACCCGATTTGGCGACCAGGAATTCGCCGACAATGACGCCGACCCACGCCATGCCCACGTTGACCTTGAGCGTTGACACGATCGCCGGATAGGACGCCGGCAAAATAACTCGCTGAAACACCTGGCGCTTGCTTCCGCCGAAGGTGCGGACGACCTTGATCAGATTGGAATCCACCTCATGAAAACTGTTGTAAACGACAAGCGTGGTCACAATGACCGTGATGGATAACGTAGTGACGACAATAGCGGTAAAACCCGCGCCAAACATCACGATAAATATGGGACCCAGCGCCACTTTCGGCATACTGTTGAACACAACCATATAAGGATCCAGAACTTTGTTGAGAAACGGTGACCACCAGATCAAAACGGCCAGCAGCGTGCCTACCAGCGTGCCGAGCAGAAATCCGACAACCGTCTCCCCTACCGTGATCCCCAAATGCCCCCATAACTCGCCGCTGATCATGTTCCCCCATATGTTGGCAAAGATTTTGGTGGGATAGCTGAAGAGCAGCACGTCAATCCATTTGAATCTGCCCGCCGCTTCCCACCAGATAAAGAATAACAGCAGCAAGCTAAGCTGAACGGTCAGCACGCGTGTGCGTATGCTTTTCTTTTGCTTCATATGTTTAACATAAATATCCTGGAGCCAGCCCTTCGAAGAAGAAGCAGAAGGCTCATCCCTTGATGTCATAGGCTTCACTCCTTCCCGATCGTTTGCATTTCGCCCCAGATCTCATGAAACAATTCGTTGAACCCTGGCTCCTTACGAGCAAAAAAAGGCTGTACCCGGCGTATGTTCTCGGGAATATTGAACATGCGATGAATCCTTCCCGGGTTGCGGTTCAATAGAATAACCCGGTCGCTCATCGCAATCGCTTCGGACAAATCATGGGTGACCAGGATGGCGGTCTTCCCCCGCTCCTTCAAGGTCTCCACAATCAGATCCTCAAGCTGCAGCTTCGTCTGATAATCCAGTGCGGAGAAAGGTTCATCCAGCAGCAGCAGCCCCGGGTCCGTCGCCAGGGTCCTTACGAGTGCAACCCGCTGTCTCATTCCGCCTGACAGCTGGGCCGGATAGAGATTGCCGCTCTCTCCGAGACCCATCTCCTTAAGCAAACTCTGGACGATACCTCGGCTTTCCGGATTCAATCTCTCCGTCAGTTCCAAGCCGATCAAGGCGTTATCCATAATGGTGCGCCAAGGAAACAAATAGTCCTGCTGCAGCATGTACCCGACCTCCGGCGACGGTCCGTTTACCGGTTTGCCGTTCACGTAGGCGGTTCCTTTGGATGGCTGCAGCAAGCCGGCAATGACAGACAAGATCGTTGTCTTGCCGCAGCCGCTGGGTCCAACCAGGCTGATGAACTCCCCTGGTTCCACTTTCAATTGAATTCCTTCCACAGCCAGAGAGGCTTCCCGATCCGTGACATATACGTGAGCGATATCGTTCAATTCAACTACCGGTACCATTGGTGCTCTCTCCTTTCGTTCTATGGATTAGGAGCACTTCATTATTTAGCTTGTTTTGCTTTCTCGGCAAAGCTGTTGTTGACGATCGTGTCAGGCGCTACCCGTTCTTTCAGCTCCCCGGCTTGCTCCATCACGTCAAGCAGATTGTTCCATTCCGCCTCGTCCACGATCGGATCGGTTGCATAGCTGCCTTGCTCTTTGTAGCGTTTAACGGAAGACACCACGATGTCGCGGTCGCTATCCTTAAAATAAGGCATAATCGCATCCGCGATATCTTCCGGGCTGTTCGCATCCACCCACTGCTGTGCCTTGTAAAGGGCATTCGTAAACTTCTGCACCGTTGCATCGTTTTTGTTGATGTAGCTCTGCTTCGTCATGAATACGGTATATGGCAGACGTCCGCTTTCTACGCCAAAGGAAGCGACCACCTTGCCTCGGCCTTCTTTTTCAAATATGGAGGCCTGCGGCTCAAAAAGCTGAACAAATTCACCGGTACCGGAAGCATAGGCAGAGGCGATATTCGCAAAATCGATATTCTGAATCAGCTCCAGGTCCGCGTGCGGATCGATCCCTTTTTTATTCAAGGTAAACTCGCCTGCCATCTGCGGCATTCCGCCTTTACGCTGTCCGAGGAATACTTTACCCTTCAGGTTGTTCCAGTCAAAAGCACCCGATCCGTCTCTGGCCATTAGAAATGTCCCGTCCGTCTGCGTCACCTGTCCGAAGTTAATGACCGGATCTTCAGAGCCCTGTTGATACACATAAATCGAAGTTTCCGAGCCGACGAGTGCCACATCGATGGCCCCCGACAGCAGGGCCGTCATCGTTTTGTCTCCGCCAGGAGTCGTCTGCAGCTCGACATCTAGACCTTCTTCCTTGAAAAATCCCTTTTCCAATGCGACATACTGCGGCGCATAGAAGATCGAGCGAGTCACTTCGCCAATCTTGACCTTCGTAGCCGATCCGCCGCCACCGCACCCGGCAAGCGCCACTCCGCAAACAAGCAGCATGGTTAGCGCCAGCCCCCACCATTTTTGACGCTTCATCGTAACCCTCCATTCCCATTGACCCTTTGTTTCTTTTCAGCATATGCATGTGCCTGCCCAAAGGTTAAACGTCTGATAGAGTATGCCGGCGGATGGTGATGGGCACTATGGATATTTGGAAGGAAATAACATCTGCCTGTGGAAGCCTTCGAAGGTGATACTGTGTTAATGCAAAAAAACGCAGCCCCTTGGGCTGCGTTTATCGTGATGCTTAAAGTTTGTAAATCTCTTTATACTTCTCTTCGAGATAGTCGGCCAGATAGTCCGGATTCAGTTCTTCTCCGGTGACACGGACGATGATCTCGGACGGCTTCTCGCTTTTTCCGTACTTGTAAACCTTGTCCGTCAGCCATTCCTTAATCGGAGCCAGGTTCCCTTCTTCGATGAGCTGGTCGAGGTTCGGCAGTTCTTTGCGCATCGTATGAAGGAACTGAGCCGCATACATGTTGCCAAGGGAATACGAAGCGAAATATCCGAAATCGCCCCCGGACCAGTGAACATCCTGCAGAACCCCCATTCCGTCGTTCGGCGGCATAATGCCAAGGTATTCTTTATACTTCGCGTTCCAGGTCTCCGGAAGATCCTTCACCGCCAACCCTTCGTTAAAGAGCATTTTCTCGATCTCATAACGAATGATGATGTGCAGATTATAAGTTAGTTCATCCGCCTCAATTCGAATCAGAGAGTTCTCTACCTTGTTCGCGGCCAAATAGAAATCCTCGATGTCCACGTCCTTCAATTGTTCGGGGAAGTGCTGCTGCAGATCCGCGAAATAACGGCGCCAGAACGGACGGCTGCGGCCAATCATATTTTCCCACAGACGGGATTGAGATTCATGGATGCCCATTGAGGTACCGCCGGAGAGCGGCGTACCTGCAAGCTCCTTATCGATATTTTGCTCGTAAAGGGCATGCCCCCCCTCATGCAAAGAGCTGAATACCGCACTTAGCACATCATCGGGAAGATACATGGTCGTGATGCGCACGTCACCCGGGTTCAAGCCCGTCGCAAATGGATGCACGCTCTCGTCCAAACGTCCCGCTTCAAAGTCGTAGCCCATTTGCTCCAGCAGGAACAAGCTGAATTTCTCCTGCTGCTCTTTCGGGAACAGCTGTTTCAAAAAGTCCGTTTTCGGCTTGAAGGGCGAATTCTGGATCGCATGAACTAGCGGTACCAGACGCGCTTTCAGGCGTTCGAAGATGGCATCCACCTTTTCCACCGTTAAATCCGGCTCATACATATCAAGGAGTGTGTCGTATCTGGTGTTTTTCACGCCCCAATATTCAATAAACTCTTGCTTGAACGCAACAATCTTCGTTAAGTAAGGTTCGAAACCTTCAAAATCGCTGTTCTGCTTCGCTTCCTCCCACTTCGTCTCCGATTGGGCGGCAAGAATGGAATACTCCTGGAAGCGTTCAGGCGGGATGGATTTGCTCTGATCGTACACCTTGCGTGCTTCGGCAATCATGCGGCGTTTGCGGTCATCGAGCTGTTCTGCCTGTTTCGGCTCCGTAAAAAACGATAACAGCTGTCCCATTTCTTCCGATATTTGCAGTTTAAATGCTTCTGTGGATAGAACCCCGATCGTTTCCGAACGAATTTCGGTTCCCTTGCGTGGAGCACCGGTCCGTAAATCCCAATGAAGTAGGCCAATAGCTTCGTAATAACTCATGATTTTGCGAACCAATCGATCAAATTGTTCCCATTGTGGTAAATGTTGTACTGCCATTCCGGCACACCTTCTTTTTTTTATAATAGGATTCTTCTATACTCTATTGATGATACTTTTTACAAGGTATATAATCAACTTCCAGAAAGAATAAATAATAATATACATATAAAGGAGTGTCAGGATGCCGTGAAAATTCAACTCACCCCGCAAGCAGAGCTGAAGCTGAAGGACAAGCTCGGGGACAAACCGGGCGCAATCAGGCTGATCTATGACACGGAGGGATGCGGATGTGCCGTCAACGGCTTCCCAGGCCTGCGTATTGTAGATGAGCCGACGACGGAAGATATCGCTGTCGAGACAGGCAGCCCGGTGCCGTTTATCATGAACCGCAAGCAGGCCGTTTTTTTCGAAGAGAAGATGAGGCTCGACGCCGATCCAGCCACTTACTCCTTTCGCCTGGACAGCAGCGGACAGAACTACGGTACCAACATTCAAGTATTAGATGCCAGAGCATAAGAACAACAAATAAACAATAGATACAAAGGAGAGAAAATCGATGGAAAAACACCTTAACAGCATTCTGGAACACAATCGCAGCTTTGTAGAGAATAAAGAGTACGAATCCTACCTGACAGGGCGTTTTCCTGAGAAGAAACTCGTCATTATCACTTGTATGGATACACGTTTGGTCGAGCTGCTCCCTAAAGCGATGAATTTCAAAAATGGCGATGTTAAAATCATTAAAAACGCCGGCGCGATCATTTCACAGCCCTTCGGAAGTGTTATGCGAAGCGTCATGGTCGCACTGTACGAACTGCACGCCGAAGAAGTCATCGTTGTGGGACACTACGAATGCGGCATGGCTTCCCTGAACGCCGAGGACATGATCCAGCATATGAGAGACCGCGGCATATCCGATGAAGTGTTATCCACGCTGGAAAACTCCGGCATCCGGTTATCCAAATGGCTTCGCGGATTCGATAACATTACGGACGGTGTAAAAAATACCGTAAACCTGATCAAAAACCACCCACTTCTTCCTCCAAACGTACCCGTTCATGGCATGGTCATCGACCCCAACACCGGCGCGCTTGATCTGGTCGTTGAAGGTTACGAGAACGAATAATTCAACCAAAGTCAAATGGAAGCACAAACGCTTAAGCGTTTGTGCTTTTTTAGTCACAATTTTGCCAAATGCGGAGAGAAAGCCCCCTCCCCCGGTTGTCAAACCATACAGTTTCAGTGTACACTTTTTATCAACCGGACCGATAGGCGGATTATCATCCCTGCCTTAGCGTCCACGATATGCGTTTCAAAGGGAGTTATGTCCATGAATACGTTGTCATACGGCTTGTTAGGATTACTAGCAAGAAGAGAATCATCGGGATACGATTTGATGCTTCGAATACAGCCTTTTTGGCAAGCCAAACACAGTCAGATCTATCCACTGCTGTCCAGCATGGAGGAGAAACAGCTATTGTCCTCGCACTGGGTCCAGCAAAGTGATAAACCGGACAAGAAAATCTATGCGATTACAGAAAAAGGCATGCAGAAGCTGCGTGAATGGATGTATCAACCCATCGCGCCTGCAGTCACCAAGGATGAACTTTCTCTTCGAACCTTTTGCCTGTGGCTAACGGAGATCGGCATCGCCGTCGATATTTTCGAGGACCGCAGAATCGGGTATCTGGAGAAAAAACGTTATTATGAGCAGATATTAGAGGGAATTCCGGAGGATACCCGCGAGATTGGAAGCAAGGCTTTCAGCAATTATGTACTCGCTACAAAAGGGTTGATGATGGCTGAAACCGAGCTGAAGTGGTGTGATTGGGTACTGGAATTACTGAGACGGCAGCAGCATACAACAGCCTCAAAACATGGTCGCACAAATTTTGAAACCTTATCGTGACTCGTCCGTATTACTCTTTATTACTCTAAATTTACTGGGAGGTTCGACAGAACACGATGAAAAAAGTATTGACTATTCTTGTAGCGATTACACTGTTCTTTGTAGCGCTGACGCCTGATTCCGCAGATGCCCGCAGAGGTGGCGGAGGTTTCAAATCCGGCACCAAGTCATACAACAGCACTCCGAAAAAGGATACTAATAATGTTCAACAAACGAACAACCGTTCCAATACGACAGGAGCAGCCGGCAGCACAAAAAAACCAGGATTTTTTAGCGGCGGCAGCTTGATGAAAGGACTTATGATCGGTGGTCTGGCTGGTTTGCTCTTCGGCAGCATGTTCGCCGGCATGGGCTTCATGGGCGAAATCATGGGATTGCTCATTAACCTGATCGCAATCTGGGCTTTGATTATGATCGTTATGGCTGTTGTACGTGCCGTGAAGAATCGTCGTAAACAAAACGAACCTCGCGACAACAACAATAACAATAATCGGTACTAATCCATGGTTCTGAGCATGGATGAAATCGTCAATGCGGTCTGCCTTCATCAGGCGGAACGTAGAGGCGTTAAACCAACCGATGTATCGCTTGAGCTTAGCTGGGACGAAGATACCGGATATACAGCCGAAGTATGGGTCAGCGGAAGAACGCAATATTTGATTGAGGCTAACCTCATCGAAGCTATTCTCCGTTACCTGCACTCCGAGTACAATATCCGCGCTTACAGCGAACAAGTACGACTTGAGCTGGAAGACGAAATTATCGCAATCGTTCAGCAATAATGTTATGAATTGATAAAGCAGCCGCTTCGCTACTATGCGAAGCGGCTGCTTTTTGATTACAAACAATAGGATCAGTTCGTACACCGCACCAGCTTCAGAAGAACCTAAATAAAAGAAATAAGCCTTCCATAATGAAGGCTTATTTCTCACTAGGTACGCTTATATCATTTCTCTACCAATACTTCATTCAAGAAATTCCCCGTTTAGAAGCACTTCCCGAAACAGCTCATCATGATATAAAACCATATCAACGGCCTTCATGTTTTTGACCGGCTAAGCCGTAAAAGAAAAGCTCCAACAAGGTTTCCATGCTGCCATTGCCATATTCCTGGTTCCCCGAATCCCAGCGTCGCCCCAGCTCATTCATGAACATCGAGAAGTACAGCATCGCGACCTCTTCGGTTTGGTTCTTATGTATATAACCTTCTTGTTTCCCAAGCGCGACAAATCTCATGAAAAAACCTTTTACCTTCTCCTCGCTATACTGTTGGATCGTCTGACTAATGCCACGCTCCTCGGAGGTTTGGAATTTCCCGAACTCTTCCGACAAAAAGGTCAGATTCTTAGCCTCCAGCTGCATGATTTCTCGGGTCTTCTCGGCAAAAGAGCGCGTGGAATCTAAAATGCGCTCATACACCTCCAACTGCTTGTCCATCCAATCCTTGATCATTTCCATATAGAGCTGGTCTTTGGTTCCAAAATAGTTATATATCGTCGCAGGTGACACGCCTGCCTGTTGGGCGATTTCGTTAACGCTAACCTTTTGGTAACCGTGCCTTGAAAATAGCTGGAAAGCGGCGTCGAAGACTTGTTCGATTTTTTTGTGCTTTCTTCGTTCGTACCCGTTCATGTATTCTTCACCTCAAGTGAAGTATATATCAAGTTTTAGAGCAACTCAATACTTTCACTATAAAACAATTGACAACCACCTACTCGAAGTTATATTGTTTTTGTAGTAATTCAATTTAATTACTACATAATATCAATTTAAATTAGAAAAGAAATGAGTGTGTTATGTAATGAAAATCGTAAAGATTCCTTCGATTCTGCATGATGTTTTTGGTGAAAAGCAGTCCGTTGGCTCTATTCTGGTCATACTGCTCTTCGGTGGACTTCTAACCATCGCGATGGGCCTCATTTATCCTGAAATCACAAGCTCTTTGCCTTTATGGCGCAGTACCCTTGCCTTATTGCTCATCTTCGATATATTTGCCGGCTGCATTGCCAATTTCACAATCTCAACCAGTAATTTCTACGCGTCCCGAAAAACGAATCGCACAGTGTTCATTGCGATACACGTTCATATCATCATGATTGCGCTTCTCTTGAATACCGATATTGAGTATGCCGTAGGTATATGGGCATATACAATCGCTGGAGCTGTGATCGTAAATGCGCTGATCGGGAAATCATCGCAGCGTTTTATAGGAGGCTTGCTCCTGTCGATCGGCATAGGAGGTACGTTCTTGCTGTCCAACATCCAGCCCTACATGTTATTGGCCGGCACCCTGTTTATGCTGAAAGTATTGTTCAGCTTTGCTGTCGATCATTATGGCGAAGCTGTAGAGAAAGCATGAACACTTCATGCAGAGTATCCAAGCTGACCAAATCGGATAAACTCTTATTTTCATCCATTATGAGCCTGGCATTTGCCCGGGATCCCTTGTTTCTGCATGCATTTGGCGATCCAGAACTCGATCGTAAATCAAGAAGCAGAGCGGCCGCATTTGTCTCCTTCATGTTTGATAAAAGCTTTCTGCTGAATGAAGATATATGGGGCTATTTTGAAAACGAAATCTTGCTCGGTACCTTTATTGTAGAGAAACCAGGCATAAGCAAGCTTAAGCGTTTTAAGGGCGCTTTTTTGCTGATTGGAAGGCTCTTGCCTTTGTTATTCCAACTACCAGTCAAAACATTGGGGTTCCTCAATTCCTATATGGAAATTACGAGATCGGCTGCACCTTCTTCTCCACACCATTATCTCATTATGATCGGAGTGAATCCGGAGGTCCAAGGCAGGGGAATTGGAACAGCAATGCTGCTGCACCTGCTCCAAGTGGTTCATGCGGATAACAAGTCACATGGAATCGCGCTCGATACGGAAAATAAGGGGAATGTAAATTTGTATCAAAGGTGGGGATTTGCTTTAAGGCATGAAGAGAATATCAACGACCTGACCGTGTATTGCATGTTCTATCAGAAATAGCTCTCCGATATGCTATGATCTGCGATTGTGGTGGTAGTAAGATGATGCATCGTAACGGCACGAGGTTGCAGGATCATATCCCGGCAGCGCTGAAAAGGCTCGGGCTGCCGGCGAATACGTTCGATGGCGCAAACCCGATCGCCTTGTCCTTTGCTTCATGCTTTGGACAGGGCGATTTTTTTTATGCTGGAGCCATTCTTCCCGTCTATATTAGGTGTCATTGACCTGTGCTGTGAGATTGTCGATAATAGTAGAATAAGTTCACTATCTTCAAGGGATTGGAGCTATGTAATGAAATATCATAATCTGGAAGAATGCATTATGGATCTGGAGAAACACGGGCATTTGGTTCGTATACATGAAGAGGTTGATCCTCATTTGGAAATGGCAGCCATACATATGAAGGTATATGCCGCAGGCGGCCCGGCGCTGCTATTTGAAAACGTTAAAGGTTCAAGATTCCGCGCGGTATCCAACCTGTTCGGTACGATCGAGCGCAGCAAATTCATTTTTCGGGAAACCTTCGAATCCACGCAAGACGTGATCGCGCTGCGCAACGATCCGATGAAGGCACTCAAAAATCCGTTCAAGTATATCGGGACGGGATTGGCAGCTAAAACCGCATTACCTATCAAAAAAACGGGGACTGTCCCACCTGGCTTTCAGGAAATCCAAATTTCCGATATGCCGCTAATTAAGCACTGGAAGGAAGATGGGGGTGCTTTTGTCACCCTGCCTCAGGTCTATTCGGAAGATCCGGAGAAGCCAGGTGTCATGAATTCCAATCTGGGCATGTACCGGGTGCAGCTCACAGGCAACGAATATGAAATGAACAAGGAAGTCGGCATCCATTACCAAATCCACCGGGGCATCGGCATCCATCAAGCGAAGGCCAATAAATTGGGGCAGCCGCTTAAAGTAAGCTGTTTCATCGGGGGTCCCCCTGCGCATACGATTTCAGCGGTTATGCCGCTGCCGGAAGGCATGAGCGAGCTAACCTTTGCCGGCTTGCTGTCCGGACGCCATTTCCGGTACAGCTATGTTGACGGCTACTGCATTAGCCACGATGCGGATTTCGTCATTACTGGGGAAATCCATCCGGGTGAAACCAAGCCGGAAGGTCCCTTTGGCGATCATCTGGGCTATTACAGCCTTGTCCATCCGTTTCCTGTCATGCGAGTGCACAAGGTCTACGCCAAACAACAGGCCATCTATCCATTTACGGTCGTGGGAAGACCTCCGCAGGAGGATACGTCCTTCGGCGAACTGATTCATGAGCTCACCGGCGGGGCCATCCGGCAAGAAATCCCGGGTGTCAAAGAGGTTCATGCGGTGGACGCTGCTGGGGTTCACCCCTTGCTCTTTGCCATCGGCAGCGAACGATATACCCCTTATCAACAAGTGAAACAGCCGGCTGAGCTTCTCACGATTGCCAATCGGATATTGGGCACGGGCCAATTGAGTTTAGCCAAGTATCTGTTCATAGCGGCTGAGGAGAACCAAACCTTAGACACGCATCAGATCGAGGATTTTATGTCCTATATATTGGAACGTATCGACCTGCACCGGGATATCCATTTTCAGACCAATACCACGATCGATACACTCGATTATTCAGGCACCGGACTCAACACCGGCAGCAAGGTCGTATTTGCGGCGGTCGGGGATAAAAAAAGGGATTTGTGCCAAGAGGTGCCTGAAGCCTTGAAGGATCTGCCCGGGTACTCGCCAGCGAAATGGATCATGCCCGGCATTGTCGCGATCCAGGGAGCCCCTTTTACGAGTTATGCCGAAGTGCGGCAGGAAATGGAGCATCTAAACGAGGAGATCCGTGCGAGAGGTGCCCTCTCTTCCTGTCCAATGATCATTCTGTGTGATGACAGTGAATTCATGAGTGCGACGGTGAATAATTTTCTGTGGGCAACCTTTACGCGCAGCAATCCTTCCCATGACATTCACGGTGTGAACAGCCGCTATGAGCACAAGCACTGGGGTTGTGATACGGTCATTATCGATGCCCGTACGAAACCTCATCAAGCCCCTCCATTAATACCGGATGAAGAGGTTGAACGCAGCATCAAGCGTTTGTTTACGGATGGAGGCAGTTTAAGTCGTATTCCGATACGATAAAGTAAAGGATGACCCGCGGGCGTTATTCCAGAAATGAATGAAATTTATAAGGGCTGGTCTCTAGTCAATGCGACTTTGGGATCAGCCCTTATATATCTTCCTAGGAACCACGATGATGCAAAAAGAGCGGTAGTTGGGATTCAACTTCAAGTGCCATTCGGTTGTCCGCTTCCTATACCAGCACGCTCAGCACATCCTCAATCTTTCTCCCGTGCGATATGATCCCATAATTCATCCAGGTGAGAAAATCAACCTCGTACACACAGCCTCTCTTAACTGCCGGCAGTGACTTCCATTCCGGCGTATCCATCACGCTTCTCTCCTCGCCTTCCCATGAAGAATGGCGTTTATCGAGGGTAATAAACAAATGATCGGCATCCAATAGTTTCATGTATTCCCGGGTTAGAATCGCATTTCTGGCATTCCCTGACAACCGCTGGACGAGCGGATGCGGGGTCAGCCCAAGATCCCTGTACAGGATCGGCCCGGTATACCCGTGATCTGGGCCCGAATACAGACTCATTCCCAATGCCGATATACGAAGACAAGCCACGGTTTGTGTTCGGACGGCTCGTTTCAGAAGCGCCTTGGCTCTACTAGCTTTATATTCATACTGTGCAATGACATCCGATACCCGATCCATCCGGCCCAGCAGGTCTGCCGATGTGCGAAGCGTCTGGCGCCAATCCTCGCCTGCGTGCGGAAACTCGTATGTTGGCGCTAACCGTCCCAAGCCGTCGTCGGACATCCAACGTGTGAAGCCCTGATCCGTCATGATCATATCCAGCTTATGACGGGAAAGTTCATCAATATCCTCACGCTCGATATCGATGACAGGAACATCGTGCAAGCCAAGGTAATCCTGCTTTCCCCACCGCGGGTGGGTGCATTGTACGACGGGCTTAATGCCGAGAGCTACCAGAAAATCTTCAAGGAATGGCGCAAACACCCGCATAGTATCGTGGTCATGGTGACGACGTCGATATTGACCAGGAGAAACGCCGACCGTCTGTTTGAATCGACGATTAAAATAATATTCGTTGCTAAACCCAACGAATGATGCAATATCCAGCAGCCGATCTTCCGTTGCCAGCAGCAATTCTTTTGCACGCTCAATCCGGATACGGTTCAGATAATCAAGCGGATACTGGGTCGTTAACTCTTTAAAAATCCGCGTATAATGCCAACGCGCAACGTCCGCACGTTCAGCCAGTTGTTCCACTGTCCACGGCTTCCGGTAATCTTCTGTCAGATGCTCGATCGATCGCTCCACTGCCTGACGTATATCGATGGTCTGTGAATCGTTCCGGTTCTGGCTGCATAGAAACAGCATAAGCTGCTGAAATCGAACGTGAATCTCGAAGTCTTCCAACTCGCACCTGATTCCCCGTTGCTTCCAGAGAGCTTCCAAATAGTCAAGGCACTGGGAGAACGGACGACAGGACAGCACTCCCTGGCGCAGGCAGGATTGGAAGCTTCGCACTGGCTCAGAGTCGGTCTTCGTGCCATCAATCCTCCAATATTCGTAAGTTAATCGATAGTAAGCCAAACCGTCGGATTCCGAATGAATAACGGCAGTTGTGCCGGGGACAATGTAATAACATTGCCCTCGCCGTATGGCATGCTCCGAATCCCCCAGTACTAATCGTCCGGTCCCGGCAGTCGCAATAAGCAGCGTGAAGTCGTTCCCGCACACGGGAGCCTCCAGCCCATTTATGGAACGAGAACGAAACCGAATATCCTTAAGCCTATAAAAAGCAGTATCGCGCAGCAACTTGATCTCATCGTTCATGTCATCTTCCCCTACCGAAAATCATATGTATAGCGCATAGAACAAAAAAGCATATCAACTTGGTTGACAGCTTCCTGTTCATTCTCATCATGCACGGTTCATCTGATTATTGGACAAACCAGTTCAAGAGGTCATCGGCTTTCATCATATTCGCTTTAATTGCGCCCGATTGCCAGTGGGTTCGATCCGCTCTGTACACATGACCGTTTTTGACGGCGGGTACAGATTTCCACAACGGACTGTCAAATACCTGCATTGCTTCTTGATTCTCTTCCGAGTCCCAGCTGCCGTTCGAAGGCAAAATAATGATATGGTCCGCATCTAACTCCGGGATTTTCTCTTCGGATAGAATAGCTTGAAAATCGGTCATGTCACGCGCAAACGGGTGTGGAGTCAATCCCATTTCTTTGTAGATATTGCCGATAAACCGGTTCTCGATACCAAACAGGGCGAGCGTTTTATCTCCGACATTTAACCGGAGCACCGCCACGGTCTCTTCCCCGACAGCTTGTTGCAGTTTCATCCTCGTTTCCTCGATTTTCTTATGATAGTCGCTCAACACGCCTTCGGCTTCCTCAGGTATGCCGAGCACATCCCCTATCGTCTTCATAATGTCCGGCGGACTTTGTAAAATCGATTCGGGCAGCCGATAAGTAGGCGCTATTTTGGAGTATAGTTCATACTTGGCCGCATCCACCGCGCCGTCAACAATAATCAAATCCGGATCAGCTTCCAGCAGCGATTCTATACTTCCCGTTATATCAAAGGTCGGAACTTCGAGTCCCAAATAATCCTGTTTCCCCCAGCTTGGATGATACCACTGCACAACAGGTGTAATGCCAAGGGCCAGCAGATAGTCCTCCAGGTAAATTCCTGCTACCCTCTTCGGATTTACTGGTATTTCGACCTCGCCGAACTCATCTTTCATTACTTTGGTTTCACCAGCCTCTTGTTTTGTCTCGTCCTGGGCGACCTGCTCCCCCACCTTTTCCGTGAATTGCTCGGAAGGTGCTGCAACCTCCTTGTCCTGAGGTGTTCCGCATCCAGCCAGAGCAATCATCAGTACAAGTAATGCTATCATCCATCGGGTACTCTTATGATATGACCTTGCCATAAATCGTTTCTCCCCTTGCCTGTTGTTAAAAGGTACGAAAGAGTTTCTTCCAATTACACTGATTATGATAATCATTCTCATTTCGTTCAGGAACATTGTATCTCACTCCATGTGATCAAACAATACATTTTCTCAAATCATTTCTTATACAAACGCGAAATAAGAGCCCCCTGTCAGGAGCCCTCTTCTCTTCCTAGATCAATCTCAATATAATGAATACTATATCTTTTTGGGAGGAAGAACATGTTTCCAATACTAGAGACCAAACGATTAAAGCTGAGGGAAATCCAGCATCAGGATGCCGGGGCCATCTATAGCTGCTTCTCGAATGATGAGGTGACTCGCTATTACGGACAAGACACACTGACCACCCCCGAGCAGGCTATCCACATGGTTGAGCTCTTCGCTACCAACTACGCGGAGAAACGCGGGATTCGTTGGGGCATCGAAAGGAAAGATACACAGGGTCTCATCGGCACCATCGGGTATAACGTATGGTCCCCGCGGCATAAGAGGGCCGAGATCGGATATGAAATACATCCAGAATCCTGGGGGCAAGGTTATGCAATCGAAGCTGCCTCCGCCGTGATCCCATATGGTTTTCAAGTGCTTGGCTTGACCCGCATCGGTGCCGTTGTTTTTCTTGAGAACCAGGCTTCCCACGCCCTGCTGACCAAACTCGGTTTTGAAGCGGAAGGTATCCTTCGCCAATATATATATCAAAACGGCGTGGCACACGATACGCGGGTGTACTCAATATTAAAAACTAACCACTTGCGTTAGGGGTTCTGCTTAAACCTCTCTAAGTTTCATTCTTCCGGGGATTCCTTCGCATCCAGAAAAGGTTTGTTCACAAAATAATACATAAAACCCATCAGCAGCACGCCGCCAATCAAATTGCCAATCGTTACCGGGATCAGGTTATGCAGTACGCCTTCCAATGAAATCGTGCCGGGATGATTCAGCACGAGCGCAATAGCAAAGGTGCACATATTTGCAACGCTGTGTTCATATCCGGAAATGAAGAAACAGAATACAAACAGCATCATGGCAAACATTTTGGCGCCGTCGCCCTTCAGTGACATCGGGATGAAAAAGGCTAGGCATACAAGCCAGTTGCACAGAATTGCCCTGAAAAACAGCTGCACCGTCGGAGTGGTCATTTTGTGCTCAACCACATCGAGCAAAAAACCGTTCACGGATGAATCCATGAAAAGTCCGGTCAAGAAAATCAGCAGCGCAAACGTGCACGCCCCCAAGATATTCCCCGCGTAGCTGAAGACCCACAGCTTGACGACCTCCAGCCATCTTAGTTTCTTGCGCAGAGCGGCATACGTGTAGTAGAACGTGTTCCCCGTAAACAAGTCCCCTCCCCCATACGCGATCAGAATGATCGCCGCGCCAAACGTAAGGGCGGCCATCGGGTAAGTCAGGGGGGAATGCTCCAGATAAAAGAAGTTGCCTGTCTTAAAAGCAACAATGACGCCAAAGCCGATAAACATGCTGGCGAGCATGGAGCGGGCGATGTAACGAAGATGGCTTTGCTTGAAGATTTTGTGTTTTTTGAGAGCAAGCTGCTCCACCTTGAGTAATGATTCGGTTTCCATAATTCCTCCTGAAAAAGTCGATTCTATATAGATTACACGATTTTTCCAATAATTCATATCACCTTATGTATCATTACCCCATTTCACCTGACGAAACATTCATGGGGGACAGAACTCGATCCGGTCGGGGTATCAAATCTGATATTTCATCTTCATAGAATCGTAACCCAATGTCGTTAAGCTTCCACTATCATAAGAAGATAAGGATGACACACTTGTTTGATGCACAGCGCAGGTGGTAATTAGTTGTTACAAAGGAGAGGATGCAACATGAACTTGAAACAACCAGCAAAAAAAGCAATCGTCGCCTTGACCATGGCAGGAGTTTTCGGCGTAAGTGCAATCGGTGTAAATCATGCTGTTTTTCCGCTGCAGCAAGCAGAAGCGGCTGCGGCGGCCAATGCCGGCGATTATGCTGCGGAGCACGCGCTCAAGACGCTCAACAGCTTCTATAAACCCGCATTAAAGGGACAATTTCCTGGTGCCGTCAGCGGTTTAACGATCGGTAAAAGCACAAAGCAGGATGTTTATAAAGCCATTGGCGAGCCTTCCGTGGCAGGCAAGCATGCCGACGCCTTCGATGTATACGGGGCCAACATGGGGAATCCAGGCTACGCCTTTTCCTATAAACTGAACAAAATCCGCGAGATGCGTTATTTTGGCACGAACGTGGAGCGGCAGACGAACATCGGCGGCATCACCATGAAAATGCTGAAGCAGAACTGGTTTGCACCGGACGCCACAACCACTTTCAAAACCGGAAAAGTCAAGCAAACCAAGCTCACTTACAACCGTGGAGATTACAAATTGGAGTTCATCTTTAACAGCAGCACAGAGCTGGACCATATTAATCTGCTGAAAAAATAACCGTGATTAGAAACTCTCACTCCCCAATTTATGGTTAACCTGTCCACCATAAAACATCAGAAAAGCCCGGTCTCTTAGAGAGCCGGGCTTTTCTGATACAGCACCCATTTCTTACATCAAATACTGAAACAACATATCATCCAGCCACTTCTGGCTGGATTCCATCCGCTTAAATCCGGCAGCTAGCATATTGACCTGTTCCCTTAACACTTGAGACTCATCGGTCCCTTCCCGATAGCGGCTCAAAAAATGCAGAAATACATCAACCATACGCAAGCGCATGAGAACCGGAATTGCGGCAATCTCCTCTACGTTCAGTCGAACGCGGCTGGCAAATCCTTCGCAAAACTGCTGTATGGCCTTCCTCTCGTCCGCGACTCCCAAAAATCCCGAGATGACGACCGCAGGCTCCATCGCTCTTACATCCCGTGTGCAAAATTCAAAATCAAGCAAAGCGGTGACCGTATGCGGGTGCTCTGCGTCTACCAGCAGGTTCGATAGGTTCAGATCACCATGCACCAGCTGCTGCGGCAGATTTTTTAGAGATTCAAGCCTGCTGCATATATCGGCGTATGCTTCTTTTAGTATATGAAGTGCCTCGATTTGATCCTTAAACTCCATTGGCGGCTGCTTGCAAAAATCTAGAATGAACGCTTCGCTGCATGCAGGATAAGACTGGAGCAGCTCGAAATAAGGTGGGTACACCGGTTCCATTCCGATTGAACAAACCGCAAGGGCATTTACCAGTTCCCCCGTATTCTCCCCGAAGGAATACGCTGCTTGAGTGCTGCCTTCTTCCGGACGCACTCCTTCAATATATGCAAATAGGCAGGCGTAACGATCACTCCCATCCTGAAGCCGAACCATCTTATCGCCAGACGCGGAAGGAAGAGGAGCCGGAATCTTAAAACTCAGCGGCACCTGCTGCAGCGAGTCCAGAACCGCAAACTCGAATTCGATTCTTGCCTTATCTCGATGTGTATTGTAAATACGCATGACCGAGCGGCGTTGTTCGTTATGAATAAAGTGGGTCGTATTGTTCCAGCCCGTCGGACCTTTAACCCGTTCACCGTTCCACTCTGGCCAGTAGACTTGCAGAAGATGCTGAATCATGATTTTACCTCTCTTACCCCTTTAAATCTTCAGTTATATCAAATAGAGCGTCATTTCTGTGCAACTTCTTCCGTTTTTGCCACAATAACCTTTACGCCAAGCTCCTGAATCCGGTCCATAACCTCCTGATCCGCCTTTTGATCGGTAATTAACACATCCAGATCTTCGACGGAGCCGGCTCTGGCAAAGCCATCCTGTCCGAGGATCCGATGCGTTGCCATGCCAATTCTGCGGCGGGATACGGCAGAGACCGCGCGACCAAAAGCGGCAACTTCAGGAGTAGCCACGAATATTCCCTCATCGGAAATACCGCCTCCGCTAACGAAACTGATATCAAATTTAAATTGACGAATAAATTCGTTAGCCAGCACGTCCGTAATATTTCCGGAAGGCTTCACCCGCCCGCCAATCAAATAGGTGTCAATCCATTCGCGCTCGCGCAGAGCTTCTGCTACACGCATGCAGTTGGTCACGATCGTTAAGGGCATCTGCTCCGGAAGATGCTTCAGCAGCAAGTAGGTAAGCGAACTGCTGCCAATGAATAACGTATCTTTTTCTCGGACGTATGAAACAGCTAATTGAGCAATGGCGTTCCCTTCCGGAGAGCCTTCACCATACCGCTGTTCCGGGACCGGGGGCGGTTGTCTGACTTTCATGGATGGAATGGCGCCTCCGTGCGTTTTCTGAAGTAAGCCTTGTTCCTCCATGATCGTCAGATCCCGGCGAATCGAATCAATCGATATTTCAAACCGTTCGGCCAAGTCCTTGGCAATCACCCGTTTATCTTGATGCAGCAAAGCAAGAATTTTCTGACGACGTTCCTCGGCGAACATTCCTGATTGATCTTGCACCATACATCTCCCCTCCTGGATATTCATTAATCTTCCACTTTTCACCTCGATTATATTCATTTTCATCCCGTTTTTCAAGCGTTTATTATCATAATCATTCGTTTATATTCGTTTTTAATCGTGTTTTTTCGGGTTTTGTAATGATTACAGAACAACTGAAGGCATTTCCTTCGTGTCCCTCACAACACGGAAACCGCAATTGCCCGTCGAGCTGTCGGGCGTATTCCCGCTGCGTGCCGCGACTCGGTACCGGTTGCAGTAGGATCTGTGGCACAGGTACGAACCGCCGCGCATCGACCTTCTGCCGCTTGGCTCCATGTAGAATGGATTTACATCCGAGGTTTGTTGATGATAAGACGGGCTGAACCAATCGCCGCACCATTCCCATACGTTACCGGACATGTTATACAGTCCGTAACCATTCGGTTTATAGGCATCCACCGGCGCGGTTCCGATATACCCGTCGCTGGCGTTATTTTTGACCGGAAATTTGCCCTGCCATATGTTGCATCGATGTTCTCCGTCCTGCTTCAGCAGATCGCCCCATGGATAGGTCCTGCCCTCCAAACCGCCGCGAGCCGCATACTCCCATTCCGCTTCCGTAGGAAGCCTCACGCCTGCCCAATGGCCGTATGCCATGGCATCGTTCCAGGATATATGTACGACCGGATGGTCCATCCGGTCTTCGATGCTCGAATCCGCTCCCTCGGGTGCTGCCCAATATGCACCTTCGACCACCAGCCACCAGGGCACTTCTTGCGGAACTTGTGCGACTCTTGCCTTTGTCTCCTCCGAAGCCAGCAGTTCAAATACAAACGACCATCCGAAATGCTCCGCTTCCGTAACATAACCGGTTGCTTCCACAAAGCGTCGAAACTGTTCATTCGTAACGGCATACGGTGAGATTTCAAATCCGGAAACGGTTACGCTGCGAGCCGGCCCCTCGCCGTCACGCGGAAAGCCTTCTTGCGAATTCGTGCCCATCGTAAACGTCCCTCCAGGCAGCATGACCATGTCGGTATGGAGATCAGGAAGAGACTGTTCATGATCCTCATCTTCTCTAATATTGCCAAGCTGTTCCTTCTGACCGGTTTCCGCTAACTGCACGTTCGCTCGGGAGCCGGCGCAGCAAGAATGTTGTTCTCCCATGCTAAGTTCCTCCTATGCTTGATACGGAGAACAGGACAACCACTATCGGAGCGGTTATCCTGCTTCACCTTGCTATAATTATTATTACACGAACTCCCGAGGATGGCGACGCATCAATTCCGGAATCGCTTCACCTCGGCCCGTGTTCTTCAAACGCTCGATATACCGGGGCAGATGACCTTTGGCATGGTAAGGTCCCCCCTCCTTCATGACCGTCCATAATGGATCCACGTCAAACGGCATCGTTAACATCATATGATCATGCCACTCATTCAGCAGGTAGACGGCTTCCCTGCAAAGATCCGGCCTTTGAGAGGCCTGATTGTGCTGTTCATGAACGTCCTCGGTGATGTGGAACAGCATTTCTTTGTCGAACAGATGATAGCCGTCGTGGTACGTTCGAATGTAGAGCCATTCTCCAAATCGAACGCTTCGCTGACAGACATGGGCGCATTGAGAGACCACCAGATACTCCCTGCCTCTGCCTTTCCCGCTTCGCAAGCTCTCCGCATAACTGATGCCATCCCAGCTTCGTGCCGGTGCAAGGTTCAAATATTCCGCCATCGTAGGCAGAAGATCCAGATGATAGTGGAGCTCGCGATCCGTTACTCCCTTCATGATGCCAGGCCCCCGAATAATCATCGGAATGCGGCAGGTTCCTTGATCCGCTGTGCCATGTTCCCCATAAATCCCAAGCTCGCCCATGTTCTCACCATGATCCGCGGTAATGATGACGATCAGATCATCCATCACTCCCTTGTTCTCCAGCAATTTAAAGATGGCGCCGATGTGCTCGTCCATATGCCGAATGCCGCAATCATAGCCGTCCACCATCGTCCGCAAATCCTCCATCGTCCGAATCTCTCCGGGATGACGCGGAAAATCGGGAGATACTTCACTATTATACATGTTAATTTCATTCACTCCATGCGGGCCAACCTTCTTCTGATGCTCCTGAAGCACCTCTTCGGTAATCCAATCCGGGAGAGGATCATGCTCGAACGGGTTTCCCAGCGACTGCGGTGCCCGATAAGGTGTATGCGGATCCCAGAAGTTCACATAGAGCATCCAGTTATCTTCATCGGCGTTACGATCCAGCCAATCCAGCACGACCGGAGATACTTCTTCTGCCGACTCCAAGCCGCCCTTACCTGTATTATACATTTCATTGAAGCCCGCATAGAAGGTCCAGGCGGAATGCCGTTCTCCGAACGGACTGATCAACGCGGTTTTCATGCCGGCACGGCGGAATATAGCGGGAAAACTCTCCGAAGCGAGTTTATCGCGGAAATCCCGCGTAATGCCTTCATGCCGCACATCGGCTGCCGAGCCCCCATGGCCTACGACGCCGTTATGAATGCCGAATTTGCCGGTCATCAGCGCGGTTCTTGAAGGAAAACATGGAGCGTCCGAGGTATAATAATTGTCAAAACGCACGCCTTCCGCCGCTATTCGGTCAATGTTCGGCGACGTATTCCGGTGATATCCGTAGCATCCTAAGTGATCCGGTCTGGTCGAATCCAAATCCAGCAATAATACTCTCATATCCTCATCGCTTCCTTCCTCGTCTGAATTCACTTACCCTGGATATATGTCAGCGTTTACAAAACGACTGCAGTTGACTGAAATTATAGGCCAATGCTCTGTCCGGAGTCGATGTACATTTCGTTAATTTGTTGTACGATTCTACTACGATTTTAATAAGTAGGAGCATAAAAACTAACAACCCCCTACTCATTGAAAGCATGAATATGCTAGGCTATAGGTATAAAATCACTGCGAGGTGTTTTCATGTGATCCAGCTGATGAGCGTAAATTTTGATGATGATATTCCGAACTGGCGAACTCAGCTTGAGACGATTGATTACAACGTCCTTGTTGTGGTAAGAGAAGGTAAAGTGAGGTATGAAATCAACGGGGAGGAGATCATTGCCGAAAAAGAAGACGTGCTCTTCATCCCGCGATCTACAAGGCGGAGCGGCGGCAATTGGAATGGCATCCCTCATCAGAAATACACCATTCTCTTTACGATGGATCCTCATGAATCCACAGGCATCCCGTTTCTGGATGAGGGACGATGCCTTAAATTCAATCTCGCGCATATTCAATATGCCTACCGTCGCTGTGAGCGCTTATTCGAGGAAATGCGGGGCGGCAAAAGCTACCGCGCCATGATCTGTCAAGGCATCATGCAGGAGCTGATAGGCATGCTGGCCCGTGAACTCGAGAAGACCGAGCTGCCACCAAGCAAAAGAAACTATGCGGATACCATCAAATCGTATCTGTTGGAGCACTACCGCGAACCGATCGAAATCGATAAACTCGCAAAGTTAATTCATCGTTCCCCGAATTATGCCACCGCCCTCTTCAAGGAGGTGTACGGTCATTCACCGATTCGGTATATGCACCAGCTGCGCGTGCTGGAAGCGTGCAGCCTGCTGCTTCATTCGGACATGACGATCGCTCATATCGCCCACTATCTGGGTTATTATGACACGTCCTATTTTTATCGCATGTTTAAAAAATACACCGGTCTGTCACCCTCCGACTATGTGCAGCAGGGGGATCGGTCCGATGTATCCAAGCTCTTCACCTAATCCTCTCTGATTGTCATACCGTTGTTGGCGGCTTCTGGCCTGCAAACTGAATGACATGAGACAAGCCTTGATGCCCCTGCCCTTCCTGCCTGACGACCTCACCCATGAAAAAATGGACAATCCGCCAATCCGCAAAAGTTTCGAGGAAATCCCCAGGGGCGTACAAAAACTGCTGATCTTGCGGCCCCCCGCTGCGATAAGGAATCTGGTACGGGGAGTACACTTCAGTGAGGAAATGTCCTCCAGGCTTCACCGCTGCCTTCACGCCCGCTAAAGTCCTCGTTCTTAATTCCTTGGGAAAATGTCCAAACACGCATATAACCTCATCCCATTGATCCTGCTTCCACTGCGCATCGTGCAGATCCACAAGCTCGGTACGAATCTTAACACCGCTGGCTTCAGCCAGTCGATGGGCTTTGCTAAGACCGGATTCCGCGTAATCCCATACGGTTACGTTCATCCCTTCCCGGGCCAGGAACACCGCATTCCGTCCTTCTCCCTCCGCGATCGCCAGTGCGTCGCCCGTTAAGCTTAATTTCTTATGCATGTCGGCTATAAATACATTCGGGTCCGTTCCAAATACGTATTCATCTCCCTGAAACCGTTCATTCCATGGATTCATCGTTTGAGCACCTCTCTCTTTTGAAATCAATGTAACCCTGTAGACACGAAAGCTAACCCCATCTTACCATTCCTGCCGCATCGATGATATTGTACGAACTTCAGGAATAACCATACTGCTTTGGCGGAGCCCGCCATCATATCATAGAATGTCCAGCCAAATTTTGACGGCCGTTGCCAGGATCAAGACAGCCAATATGATCTGCAAGACCTTTGTGTTCATCTTCTTGCCTGCCGCCGCACCTAGAGGGGAAGCGATCAGACTGGCGGCAACCATGATAAGAGCGGGGATATAGTCCACCTGGCCAGTGGTCAGCTTGCCCACCGTCGAACCGATGGATGAGATGAAGGTGATCGCAAGCGAGGTTGCAATGGTCATCCGGGTCGGAATTTTCAACACAACCAGCATGATCGGAACGAGCAGAAAAGCCCCTGCCGCTCCGACGATACCCGCTCCGATTCCGACCATAAGCGCCAGCCCGGCAGCCAGCCATTTGTTGAATTTGACCTGATCCAGCGGGATATCGTCCACCCCTTTGTTTGGGATGAACATCATAACGGCGGCGATAAGCGCCAATATTCCGTAGATGAGATTTATGCCGCTTTCGCTCATCATTTTTGAGCCGAAGCCGCCGATGAAGCTGCCAAGCAGAATAGCTGAACCCATATAGATGATGAGCGTTTTATTCAGATATCCGCCTTTGCGGTACGCCCACACGCCGCCGATCGTAGCAAAGAATACCTGTACGGCACTGATGCCCGACACTTCATGTGCAGTGAAAGCCGCAAGACCGAAGAGCGGCGGAATGTACAGCAGCATCGGGTATTTGATAATCGATCCGCCAATGCCAACCATGCCTGAAATATATGAGCCAATGAATCCGATTAAAAATATCGTGATGATAAAGGTTATATTGAGTTCCATTCGTGCTGCCCCCTTACTTCTTTAGAAAAGGGAACCTGTTCGGGTTCCCTTGGTTCACTTTTTATCTATCTCAATCCGTTCATATCCATCACCAAGCTTGTTTTCGACCTCTGCAAATTGAGCACTTTATAATGATTAGCTCCACCGCTTAGCATCGGATGGTCATATCATTAACGCACTGCGCAGCGGTTCGGCCCAATCTCCATCTCACGCTGACGCTCCGTGTCAGGATTCAATTTCCCCATATTCGTTTGACGGATTTCCTGATAGCTGTTTGGCTGTGGAGGTAAATTTTTCGTAACCATCGTTCGAAATTCCACTTCGTCCGCTATGTTCAGGCCATGGTTCTCCCGGTACAGTTCTCCCAGTTTCTTCGCGACCGTTCCGTCCTCATTCAGTTCGTCCATGATCATGAAATGAGCCGGCAGCACGACCAGATCCTCTGAGAGATGGGTATAGCGGGCATATAGCGTCTCTCGCAAATCGCCAACCCAATCGTCTGCAAGCCCTGCCAGGTCCGGACGGCCGATGGAATCGATAAACAGAATATCGCCTGTCAGCAGGTATTGATCGTCAATGACAAACGATGTAGACCCGATGGTATGGCCCGGGGAATGGAGCGCTTCAATGCGGATTGTGCTGCCCCCAATCGCCACTTCGCCGCCGTTCTTCAGCGGTTCGTACTTAAACACAACCTCGCTGGCATCCTTTGGCGGAAGCCAGTATGTGGCTCCTGTCTGCTCGGCAATCGTTCGACCGCCGGATATATGGTCCGCATGCAGATGGGTATCCAACACATGTTTGATTTCCGCATCCAAGCGGTTAGCAAATTCAAGATAAACCTCCGTCATGCGGGTTGCATCAAACAATGCCGCTTCTCCATTGGATACGGCCATGTAAGACAAGCAGCCTTTTCCTAAACGAACGAATTGATAAAGCGCGCCGCCGTCTGCCAAGTTGCCGACTTTCAGTGGTACAAGGTGTTCACTCCAGGCTTTCATTCCGCCTTTCAAGTACGCGACATTACGGCCGTGCTCGGCCAACATCTCAGCCACCATCACCGACGAGCCTTCCTTGGCGCACACGACGAGCACTTCTTGCCCCTTGGGGAGCCGATCCAAAATATCTTCCACTCCGTCAATTAAATCAAAGTAAGGGATATTCAAATGCTGGATTCGTTCGCCTTCAATCTTCCAATCCTCGAAATCCGTAGCATTCCGCACGTCCAGTATGAACAGACTCTCTTTGCGAATCGCCTTCATGGCCACCTCTTGTGCTTTCATTTCTCTTACTGTCATGTTGTTATTCCTCCTCGTAAGTTCAGTCATGATTTCCAGATCTTCAACCTTCATTTTTTATTGTCTTGGAATCCATCGTCCAGCATGCTTCTTTACAGACAGGCTTTCTATTTATTCAGGTTCATGAATCAAGCCCTTCCCTCGGACCGCGCCAATCGCTCATGCCAGGCACAACGTTCACAATACCGGTAAAGCCGTTAGCTGTAAGCTTTTGCGCAGCCATGTCACTACGGGTTCCGGTACGGCAAATAACGTAAATTTCGTCTTCCCGGCTCAGCTCACCCATACGCTTATCCAGTTCGCCAAGCGGAATGGATACCGCATTCGGAATATGCGTAAAGGCAAACTCCGCCGCTTCCCTCACATCCAGAACAACGATGGAGACACCGGACCGCAGCTTTTCCTCCAGCTGTACGTTAGACGCTACATGCGGATAGGTCCGTTCCGCCGTTTCTTCGCCGGAAGATTTGCGCAGATAATGCTTCAGCACCTCCCCCTCTTCAACCGTTCCGAGATATTGGTGTCCTGTGCTTTCCGCCCACGCCTTCATGTCGGCCTTCGACCCTTTGTCGGTCGCCTCAACCTCCAGCACTTGACCGGCTTCAAGATCCTTCATTGCTTTTTTCGTACGGACGATGGGCATCGGGCATGCCAGCCCTTTCGCGTCCAGCTTTACATTCGAATCCATTGTCGTCATATCACATCGAACCTCCATTGTTTTGTTTGTCGGGTCATTATATACCCCAACGGGTATATTTCATTTCAAAAAAAGGGGCCAAACACACCCATTTTTTTTCTAGGAAACCTGATTACTCTGTTGTACCTTCCCATTCGAGCATACCCCCCGTCATGTTGACGACTCGATAGCCTTGGCTCTCCAAATATTGCGCTGCCCGGCCGCTGCGGCCACCGGAACGGCATACCATTACATATTCTTTCGACCGATCAAGCTCCTGCTTGCGAAATTCAATCAAACCGAGCGGAATGTTGACGGCGCCTGGAATTTTCCCTTCTGTGACTTCTTCCGTTTCTCGCACATCGATAATATTCATGACAATCCTATCATTCAGCTTCTGCTCTACTTCTTTGGGAGAAATCTCTCTCATGTTAATAATCACTCCTTCTTACTTTAAGTTTTAAGACCAGGCACTCATGCCGCCCTTGACATTGGTCACCTTCTGAAAGCCTGACTTCCTTAATATTTTGCTGGCTTTGTTGCTCCGCATGCCACTTTGGCAGATCAATACCACTTCCTTCTCTCTTGAGAGTGACTCGCTGCTCAATAAGAGCTGGTCCAACGGAATATTGCGAAAACCCCGAATGTGATTTCCCTTGAATTCTCCCGTCGTCCGGACATCGATGAACTGTTTGTTTGCGTTGACGTCCTTCAGCTCATGCTTCAGCTGTGCCGCGGTAATCTGTCTGACTCCTTTTGCCGGGAGAATTCTCCATACGATAAACAGAATCATAAGTGCAATGAACATGATATTGAGTAGCTCCATCTTTATTCCCTCTCTTTATGCACGCATTCGTCGCCACTGTTTTCGTTATATAAACAAGTTGACATTGCCATCCTGGGCATCGCCCAAATAACCTGCCACCCCCGCATATTCAATATCTTCAAACAGCTCTTCTTTTTGCAGACCGAGAAGGTCCATCGTCATGGTGCAAGCAACCAGTTTCACGTCCTGCTCCTTCGCCAGCTCGATCAGCTGCGGAAGCGGTACGGCATTGTGTTTCTTGATCACATCCTTAATCATTTTGGGACCCATTCCGGCAAAATTCATTTTGGAAAGTCCCATCTTATTGGACCCACGCGGCATCATTTTCCCGAACATTTTTTCCATGAAATTCTTCTTCTTAGGCAGCAGCACGTCTTCGTCCTTGCGCAGGGCATTCAATCCCCAAAAGGTATGGAATATCGTCACCTCATGGTCGTATGCCGCAGCACCGTTCGCGATGATATAAGCAGCCATAGCTTTGTCATAATCGCCGCTGAATAATACGATCGTTGTCTTTTTTGTTTCCGTCACGTTAAGATCTCCCCCTGTAAAAAATAATGAAATTCCCTTCTTGGATCAGCTCATCACACATACCCATACGGGTATATTGTAATTCAAAAAAAATTATCCCTTCCTAATCCAAAATTTCTGTACGTCGCCTTCCTCCTGATAGTCCAGCAATTCATGGCCTGTCGATTTGGCCCATGCCGTCAGATCGCTCTTTGCGCCTTGATCCGTCGTATGAATCTCAAGGACCTCACCCGGTTCCATCTCTTTTATTTCTTTTTTTGTTTTCACGATCGGCATGGGACATGCCAAGCCTTTCGCATCCAATACTTTATCCGCGTTCATAATAATATTCCTCCTTCTATTTAATGGATGATTGTTTGTATACCCATAGGGGTATGTTAAACGATGTCGAATATCATGTCAATCTTGTTCATTTTCCCATTCTGGAGCAGGGTGTAGGAAACCATCCCTTCAATTATCTGCTTCTAACGAGCAGATTTACCGCTTCGATCACCAGCTTCTCTGTATCCTGCCCGCTCTCTTCGGCTTTCTGTACACAATCGACAAGATTGGAACTGACTACAACGCCAATCGTCCGATCTATAGCCGACCGAGTGGCCGACAGCTGGGTTATGACCTCCTTGCAATCTTTGTTCTCCTCCATCATTTTCAGAATGCCGCGCAGCTGACCTTCAATCCGTTTTACCCGATTCTTCATTTGATCATCGTACTCCATCTCGAACCCCTCCTATCTGTACACATGTCGTGTCTGATATTTGTCACACCATTCGGTGCTGATACATGTTATAATACCCCACAGGGTATAAAATAATCAATTCATAATACGCTCCAAATTCAGGGAGGAATATACGATGGGCAAAAAAATCATCATTGTCGGCGGTGTGGCCGGTGGGGCCTCCGCAGCTGCCAGGCTGCGGAGATTGGATGAGAGCTCTACCATTATTGTAGTGGAACGCGGGGAATATATTTCGTTTGCAAATTGCGGTCTCCCCTACTATATAGGAGAAACTATAAAGGACCGCAATAAGCTTATGGTGCAGACCGTGCCCGGCCTTAGCAGCCGCTACGGGCTGGTTATTCGGAATCTTAGCGAAGTTACGTCCATATTGCGTGATGAGAACATGGTTACGATTAAAAACCTTAATTCTGGCGAAACCTACACCGAGAGTTATGATTATCTGATCCTGTCACCCGGCGCGAAGCCAGTGGTGCCGGATATTCCGGGCTTGTCCGAAGCCCGTAACGTATTCACATTGCGGAATATCCCTGATACGGACCGGATCAAGCAGCACGTGGATGAAGCCCAGCCGAAGGAAGCCGTTATTGTCGGGGGCGGGTTTATCGGGCTGGAAATGGCCGAGAATCTGGCGGATCGCGGCGTTCAGGTGACAGTCATCGAAAGGGCGAACCAGGTAATGGCTCCGCTCGACTACGAAATGGCCGCGATCGTCCAGTCGCATCTTCAGGAAAAAGGAGTCCGCTTGATTCTTGAGGACGGTGTACAAGAGTTTCATGACGGCGGCCAACAAATTGAGCTTTCCAGCGGCAAACGTATATCAACCGAGATGACCTTGCTTTCGATAGGCGTTCGGCCCGAGAGTGTGCTGGCGTCAGATGCTGGACTTCCCGTCAATGATCGCGGCGGGATTCAAGTTAACGAATTTATGCAGACCTCTGACCCGAACATTTATGCGATCGGCGATGCAATCGAAGTGAAGGATTTCGTCCTTCAGAGCCAGGCCTTTATTCCGCTCGCAGGGCCTGCCAACCGGCAGGGCCGACTTGTTGCAGATCATATCTATGGTAAAAACAACAGCTACAAGGGTACGCTCGGTTCGTCGATTGCCAAGGTCTTTGAGCTGACGGTCGCGGCTACGGGTATCAATGAAAAACGTCTCAAGCAGGTAAGTGCACCTTATCAAGCTATCCATATTCACCCCTCGTCGCATGCAGGGTACTACCCCGGGGCGTATCCCATCTCCTTGAAGCTGTTATTCCACCCGGAAACAGGTCAAATCTATGGGGCGCAAGCGATTGGAGCAGATGGCGTGGATAAACGGATCGATGTGATTGCTACAGCGATCAAGGGGAATCTGAGCGTTTGGGACTTGACGGAACTGGAGCTCTCTTACGCGCCCCCTTATTCCTCCGCCAAAGACCCGGTAAACTATGCCGGATATGTTGCTACCAACATCCTGGATGGCTTGATTGAAACGGTACAATGGCATGAAATCGACGACCTCGTTGAAAACGGCGCCACCTTGATCGACGTCCGTGAACCTAAAGAAAGGGACGCAGGTTATATCCACGGTTCCATTAACATTCCGCTTAACGATCTTCGCAGCCGGCTGAAGGAATTGCCGGAGAATGAAACGCTGTACGTGACTTGCCAGGTTGGGCTGCGCGGATATTTGGCGGCGCGTATTTTGGCCGAGCATGGATTCCGGGTGAAGAACCTGGACGGCGGCTGGAAAACATATGCATCGGTTTACAAGCCATCATAATCGCTCCTAACTAAATCGTTCTGAAAGCGATGGATATGCTGCCTGCAACAAAAATACAACATGCAAAAAAGCCCCGGAATTCCGGGGCTTTTCTTCTTTATATGAAATAGATAATAGCTTAAATCAGCTTGTGCGCATACCATTTCTTGCCGCGGAAGCGCCATAGGAAGACCGCTCCCCGGACGCCCCATTCACAGTTCATGGCTAGCCATACGCCAAGAATGCTCCAGCCCAGAACGATCCCCATAATATAACCGAGAATTACCCGGAACAGCCACATGGTCAGCATCGAAGTGATCGAGGTAAAACGCGAGTCGCCCGCCGCACGCAGCGCCGAAGGCAGAATAAAGCTTATCGACCATAGCGGAACCTGTACAAGGGTGTTAATCAACAGCACTACAAACAGATCGTTCACGATTTCCGGAGGCGGGTTAAACAGCCCGACCAGCGGCCGGTAGAGCGGCATCAAAATCAAACCCATGAAGGCGAGCGAGATTGCGCCAAGCCACAAAAAAGATTTGATGAACTTCCGGGCATCCGCTATATTTCCGCGGCCAATGCATTGACCGACGACGGTCACAATCGTTAAGGACAACGCGCTGGCTGGAATTTGGAAGACGGCCGCAAGTGAAGACCCGATCGCGTTCGTTGCAATGGCGTAAGTGCCTAGGCTGACGATAAACACTTGGGTCAAGAGCTTTCCCCCGTTAAAAAACATCTGCTCGGCTGCGAACGGAAGCCCGATAAACATAATTTTGCGCAGCATCGATATCGGAAAATGAAACAGATCCCGCAGGCGGATATGCAGTGTGGCATCCACTCTGAACAGATAGTAGAGCGCACAGGCCGCACCGGCAAAACGGGCGATGTTAATCGCCAGCGTCATGCCCATAACGCCCATATTCAGCAGGGTGATGAAAACGATGTTCAGCAGAACGTAGAGCAGGTTCATAATCAGGGACAACGCCAGTGATGCGCGGGTCTTGCCGATCCCTCTCAGCGCCCCGCAAACGGCCTGCACGATGGCAATTCCGATGAAGGAAGTACTGCTTCCGATCAGATACACTCGCGCACTCTCCAGCACCTCGGGTGACGCTGAGCCGAATAGCAGATTCAGCACCGGCTGGTGAAGCCCAATGATCAGCAGCGCGATCGCTAATGCGATCATGGCCACCGATGTAACGGTGGCCGCAGAAGCCCGGGATACCATCATCGCGTTGCCGCTTCCCTTATACTGCGCCACGACGACGGTGCCCCCGGTTGCCACCGCCACGAACACATTGATGAGGAAAATGTTCAGAGAGTCCACCATGTTCACGGCGCTGACCGCCGATACGCCCGACGAACTGATCATGGCCGTATTGACCAGGTTCAAACCGATGATAAATGCCTGGTCGATCAATATCGGGAAAAATAAAGCAAAAATCTGCCGGTAGTCCATCGACTCCCCGGTTAAATGATGTTGAAGCAAACCGTTCATTTGGGTTCGTAATCGAACCAACATCTGTCATCACATTCTTTTCGTTGTAATATAAAAGAAAAAACTCTTCATGCGAAGAGCTTCAGGCTTACGGTATTTAGAAATGGCAGCCGTAACCGTTCCGCTTGGGAGAGCTTACTCCCTCGCCAAGGGGACAATACGGATTGATTCATTTGATCCCGGATTAACCCCGTCTTTGATTGGAGGATATCACCAGACCCGTGATCTGTCAACGAATGCAAGCCGCAGGAAATGACCGTATACTGCTGATAAACGGAGCAACATGTGAGCCTGCAGGTTGTAACCCTTTATATAGGAGCACAAGAGGCTTCACCTTCTGTCAGAGCCTTTAGAAGGTGGCCTCTTCTGTAAAATGTTATGAATGTAATCAACTTGATCGTTCAGAGCACAAACGTGTCGGCGTCCTTTTTCACTCACGCCATGTGAGAATTTATTTGCTGTTATCGATACTAGCGATAAGCCGTTTCTCCACATCCTGGGCAATGCCCCGCAGGGATTCAAAGAATTCATTCTCCACCATGCCAATAAGCGCCGTGGGCCTCGGGAGTCCGATCTTCGTTCCCTCTTCAAACTCATAAACGGCGATTTTACAAGGCAGGAAATACCCGGCCAAGTCATTCTCGCTCAACACTTTTTTCGCCTCAACCTGATTGCATACCTCCAGTATTTCGTACTTCTGTTCAAACTCGATGCCCTTCTCATTCAATTTGTCCTGAATGCTGAATCGCCACAGCACACCGAACTTCTCTTCGGCCAACGCTTGTTCCAATGCAGCAATGGCATCGTCTACTGACTTATCCGTTTCTACCGTATAGTGAAACATGTTTATCCCTCCAGAATGGTAGTCATTTTATAATACGGGTGCCGATCGCACTCGACTAGCCTTATGGTAGCCAATCCGGTATGGAAATACTTCCGAGACACTAAATAAATTAACCTGAAATAAAATCATGAATCATGGTTCTGGATATACCGAAGGGGTCCACCTAGGAGGATGATTTGGACGCATGGAAGTCTATTCTCGGAGGATTTCCGCTCATTTCAGGGAAATAATCGTTTGACAAAACCAAAATCCTCCTGTATTTTCCACAAAAAAGTGAATCGGATTCTCTTCATCCTGGTCATGCTGAATGACACGTCTTGCCGCCTCGTATTGCTGCCGGGTGACCTCGAGACGAAGCAGCGCACAGCGCGTGTCAAAAGCACCCTCCCAATTGTCTGCTGGAGCAAGCTTCTTGATTATTCCGACTTGTTCCAGCGATCATAAGCATCCTGATAAATCTTCAGCATTTCATCCAGACCCATCTTGTTAATCATCTTCACATAATCGTCCCACATCGTGAGCGGCTCCTGACCAACGATAAACTTCGCTTCCATTTGATCGACATAGGTTTTAATGTCCGTCTTAATGATATTCAGCCTTTTTTGCTCTTCATTGCTGAAATATACGTCCGGGTATGCTGGCACCGCATAAGGGTTCAACTTCTCGTCCACCATTTTGTTGTAATCCGGCCCTTTGCCGTTGTCACGCATAGCGTCAAATTTTCTTTCCTTGATCAATGGCAGTTGTCCACCACAGTCCGGGGTTAACTTTGCCCGATATTCCTCACTGTTCATTCCTTCAGGAAAATCGAACTCCCACTTCGTTTTGGCGTCATCCAGCCATTTGATGCTGTTTCCGTAAATCCCGAGCTTGCTGCCTTCGGAGGAGTACAAATAATCGACCCACCGCATCGTTGCCTCAGGATACTTATTCTGACTCGTAATCGCGAATGTGCCACGGCGGATTTTAGATGATTTCAGCGCCAGCTTCTCGCTGTTAACCGGACTGGTCAGCGTCCCAAGCATCGGGTGCTTTAAATTGTCTTCCGGTTTGTCGACCTTCAGGACGAGATCTGGAGAGGAATGGATGAATGCGCCGATTTGGTTCGAATTGCCTTTGGCCGTCATTTGCTGGGACGTCTGTACAAAGGTTTCCCCATCCATCAGCTTCTCTGTGAACAGTTTGTTCAAGTAAGCGAGATATTCCTTGTACTGATCTTGCACCGGATTGAAGCGGACCTTCCCGTCCTTTACCTCCACTTCACGGCCAAGCAGGCCGAATGCTGGCAGCAGCACACTTTGGAAGCCTCCCAGTTTCTCGCTGGATAACGGGATTTCGTCATTTTTGCCGTTCTTGTTGGGGTCTTCGTTTTTGAACCGCTTCAGCAGCTCATACAATTCATCCGTAGTCGTTGGCTCCGTCGTAATCCCCAAACTCTCCATCCAGTCCCCGTTCAGCCACAGTCTGCTCGGAACAAACGCGCGCGGCTCGTCGATAATGAGCGGGAGGGCGTAGATATGTCCGTCCACGGTGGTGATCGACTTTTTGATATCCGGATTATCATTCATCAGCTTTTTGAAATTCGGCGCGTACTTCTCGATCAATTCTTCCAGCGGAACCAGATAACCTTGGCCGCCGTATGTAACTTCATCGTCAGGTGTAAGACCAGCATTGAAAAATACATCAGGCAATTGCTGGCTTGCGAAAGCAAGATTCTTAGCCTCTTGATAATTAGCTGCTGGAGGCGTATTGAAATTAAAATGGATATTTGTCATTTCTTCCATTTCCTTAAAAAGTACCATGTCCTCCCAAGGCCCGTGAATGGCCGCTTTCGCTCCCATCATCGTCAACGTGATTTTGTCACCTACAATCGGGTAGCCGCTGGCATTGAAATTTTTCGGTTCTCCCCCACTCTCATTCCCAGCATGATTCGCTTTATTGCCCGAGCTGCACCCGGCTAACAGGATTGCGCCGCTTAAAATGATACAGATACTCCCTTTTAACCATGTTTTCATAATTTTGTTTCCCCTCTCTATGAGTTTATATGGTTCATCATTGTGAAATTCCGGGCTTCCCGTTAACCCTTAACGGAGCCTATGAGCACACCTTTCATGAAAAAGCGCTGCATAAACGGATAGATGACGATAATCGGCAAGCTGGATACGATCATGACGGCATACTTGATGATGTCGGCAATTCGGGCTTGTTTGGCCATCGCTTCCATGTCATCTCCGGTCATCAGCATCGTATCGTTCATCTGATTCTGTACGAGTATTTCACGCAAAATTAATTGAAGCGGATACAAGCTGCGGTCCTTCAAGTAAATGATGGCACTAAAGTAACTGTTCCAGTGGGTCACCCCATAATAAAGGGCCATGACCGCGATGATTGGAGCAGAGAGCGGAAGCACGATTTTCAGAAACAGAACGGTATTGGAGCAGCCATCGATTTCGGCAGATTCCTGGAGCTCTTTCGGAATATTGGATTGAAAAAATGTGCGGCAAATAATCAGGTTATAAACTGCAACTGCATTAGGAATCAGCAGCGCCCACACGGTGTTCAGCATTCCAAGCCAGCTGACGAGCAGGAAAGATGGAATCAGCCCGCCTCCGAAAAACATCGTGAATACGATCAAACCCATCATGATCCCGCGGCCTTTCAAATCTTTGCGGGAGAGCGCATAGGCCCCTGGAATCGTAAACAACAGGTTGATGGCTGTTCCTGCAACCGTATACAAAATCGTGTTCAAGTAACCGGACCAAATCTCCGGATTTTGAAACACGCGCTGATACCCTTCAAACGTAATGCCTCTGGGATAAAGCCACATCGTCCCCTGATTCACATAGACAGGATCACTGATCGAGGCGCTGATTACGTATACGAGCGGGTATAAAACGATGATCAGGATGAAGAACAAAAATATGAAATTGATGATTTCGAACACTCTGTCCGATCTGAGTTTCCTATTCATGGTTGTCTTCCACCCTCCTCTACCATAGACTTGTCTCGTTTACCCTCTTGGCGATCCGGTTAACGGTAAGCAGCAGTATGAAATTAATGACCGAGTTAAACAAGCCAATCGCAGCCGAGAAGCTGAACTGGCCTTGCACAAGCCCGCTTCGGTATACGTATGTGGAGATAACGTCTGACGACTCCAGATTCAGTGGATTTTGCAGCAGGAATACTTTTTCAAACCCGACGGACATAAAACTCCCTACGTTCAGAATGAGCAAGATCACCATCGTAGGCAGGATGCTCGGAAGATTGATATGCCATATGCGCTTCATCCGGGTGGCTCCGTCGATCATCGCCGCCTCATGCTGCTGGGGATCGACTCCAGCCAGCGCCGCCAGGTAAATAATCGTCCCCCAGCCCATACTTTGCCATACACCGGAGAGTACGAACACAGATTTGAACCAGCCCGGTTCGCCCAGAAATTGTACAGGTTCTCCACCCAAAGCCTTGATGGCTAAATTGACTAAACCGGTTCCCGGAGACAGAAAGGCGATAATCATGCCACTCATGACAACTACGGATATAAAGTGAGGTGCATACGTTACGGTCTGCACCCACTTCTTGAATGCCCCGTTCTTCAGCTCATTGAGCGCTAACGCGATCAGGATCGGGATCGGAAACCCGACGATCATTTCATACAAGCTGATGCCAACCGTGTTCCGGATCAGATCCCAAAAATAATAAGAATCGAAAAAGCGCCTTAAATGCTCCAGACCCACCCAAGGGCTGTTCCATATCCCCGAACTGGGGGCATAATCCCTGAAAGCAATCTGCAGGCCATACAGCGGGAAATAATGAAATACAATGAAATAGGCCATCGTGGGCAGAACGAATAAATACAATTCCCAATTTTTGAGAACCGACTTCCATCCGTTTTTCCTGAGCCCGCGCCCCACCCTTTTGGTAGCATGCAGTGTCTTGGCTGTCATAACCCAACCAACCCCTTTCTCAAAATTGAACTGGCGAACCGCAGTTAATAAATCCCATGCTACCTGTTCGAATATGTAATCGTAAATCTGTAGAAATTGTTCTGTGGTTGTTACTCTTTACATTCCCTGCCGCGACAAGGCGGATCCATGTAAATTTGTCGTTCTTGCTCTGGATTGTCGATTCTTTACAATTCTGTACATCCTTCTTGATCAAGGCTTATCTTCTGCCCGACCCAAGCCTAATGGACAAAAAAAGCGCGTTCTCTCGAATCGAAGATTTCGAGTAGAAGCACGCGTTTTATCGAAAGGCTATACGAAGATTTATAGCTTTGTACTCACGAATACAGTTTCCGGTACTGTCCAAGCGTAATACCTTCTGTATTTTTAAATTTGCGCATGAAATTGGAGACGTCCGAATAGCCAACACTGGCAACAATATCTTTAATCGTCAGGTCGCTGTTCTTTAACAGCCGTTTGACCTCCTCCATGCGAAGAGGGGTAACATATTCGGTAAACGTATATCCCGTCTGGTCCTTCATGTAACGGCTGAAATAGGATATGGACATCTGGAAGTGATCGGCGATTTTCTCCAAACTCAGGTCATATTCCTGGTAGTGCTGCTCAATATATTGGAAAATCTCTGTTCCCATAGCGGTGTTCTTGCTTTCTTTATTGGCCTGCACATAATCGCATATGAGGTCGATGAGTCCGGTCATCCCCGCATCCAGTTGTTTCAAGGTCGTGAATTCCGCCAAATGGCTGCGATACTCTTGCGGAATACCCAGTTTCATTTCATTCATCGTTCTGAGAAACGTGTTGATCAGATCAAAACTCATGCAGCGGAAGTAAAACAAGGATACTTCTTTTCCTTCTAAATCATGCATGATGTTAGCCAGAGCGGTTTTGGCCGCTGTATCATTGCCCTGCTTCATGCTTTGCACAAGGCGGATTTGCTCTTCGATCGGGTACCATTCACTGCCTTCCTGCCACTCTGACATATCAGCGAAATATACGATCTCCCCTTTGCGAATTCGACCGCTTTGCTCCATAGCTGCAGTAGCTTCAATGTAAGACCGATTCACATGAATCAGCCCGGATACTGGGCTGCCCATACCGACCGTTGGCCGAAATCCGCAGCAATGCTCGAACAGCCGAGCAATTTCGTCTGCAATTTCCTCTTGGACTTGGCGCAGACATGATTCGTTGCAGCCCGTGCTAATCAGGATGGCGATGGACTGATCTGGTATGAGTTCTACTCCATACCCAACCGCATCTGTCATGGATATCTCGGACAGCAGCCGCAGCAGCTCTTCCCGGTTCTGCGTGGATATGTACTCACTCCCGTCCATGGGGATAACGGTCACAAAGCAGTTCTCTCCGGGAAGCGCCAAATTTTCCCTGGACAAAAAAGCTGTTGTCTCCTCCTCATCCTTGATCGAACCTAATATCAGTCGGACGAAAAACTGCTCCCGCACAATCGGACGCTGTTCATCGATTCTCTTCATCAGATCGCGCGTCGCCTGAACGGAATCGCGTATCAAGTCGAGTTCATTATGGAGGCTGTCATCGTTTCCATGCGTCCATACCTGTAAAGTCCGTACATAGTCTGCGATGTTCCGGATCGGACGGTATTGCCTAGTCGAAAGCAGTACAGCGATCAGAATCCCGAAGGCCACAACTGCAGCACAAATGAGTAATACAAAGGTCCGCATTTCCAGTACCCTTCCCAAAAACTGATCGGTTGGCATAACGATGACATAAGACCAACCCGTCAAATTTGATTTAGCCTGCATTAGAGAATAATGTTCGTCGCCTAGCTTGGCATCGTGAATGCCATCCTGGGTCTTGGAGACAAGTAACTGTTTGGCAGCCTGTTCCGTCAGGTCATTCTCGCGGCTCCTTGAAGCCAGAATGTTGTCCTTGGAATCCAAAATGTAAACGCTACCATAAAAGTCTCCTAAAATAGGACCCACCAGTTCGGTCAGCATCGATTCACGAATGAAGAAGCTAACCGTGCCGTAAGGCGATTGGCTATTGCGTGGAATCGGGAACATATACATCAGCACGTTTTGCTTCTGGCTGCTGCCCGAAACAGTAGTTTGGGTACGACGGATTTCAGGGATCTGAAGACGGCTCATTTCCTCGTCCAGCCGGATCCCGTCCAGGTCACTAAATCCGTACACCCGTTTCGCGAATGTATCGAACGAGTTGATTCCGGACGAAGTATACAGCCGCTCATCCCCATGGAAATAAAGCGCGACTTCATCGACAATCGTGTTATTTGCCTTATATTTGCCCAGCTCATCCACAACTTCAATTTCTTTGTATTTCCCGCTCTTCACTACGAATGGGGTTAGTTCGGAATCAATCGAAATCCTTGAAGCGGTGTTGTCCAGACCGCGTGCCAATAAGTCGAATGTATTCTTGACCTGGTTCAGCTTGTATACATTGGATGCCTCAATTTCACTTTTGAACCGTACGACCGCATTATAATACACGACACCGCTAAGTATAATGAACGGTATGGCAAAAATCAGTACATGCGACAGTAGAAATTGATAGAACAAGCGAGAATTGGTTCGTTTGCGCCTCATTGTTCTCCCCCAGTATTTAGTTATGGCAGCAAATTAGACTGGAATGCAGTTTTTCTTTAAATAATACAACTCCTTCCATTTATTATTCGTACAATATAGGCGTTATTGGTGAGTTAGTCAATACAGAAGTGGCAGCTAACCGTGACGTATAAATGGCTTATTACCCAAAAATCCCGATCTCTCCGCTGTTACAAGTGAGATCGGATTTTGGATCGCCAGTGTGCTTCTATGCTTTACATTCGTCTGCTTTTTTTCCCGATATAAACCAATGTGTAGATCACACTTCCAGCTACGATAACCAACGAAAACAGAAGCAGCAAGTTGCTGTATAAGTCTGCCTCAGCATTCCATACCATCGGAAGAAGCGGGAAATCCAGGAATCGTCTGGAAAGCAAACCTCCTACGATCGCAACTCCGATCCCCTCCGATAAGAAGCATGCAAAATTAAGCATTCCCATCCCTGCTCCCGCTTCTTTCTCTTTCAGAGCAGCGGAAACGACGGTTGAAATCACCGTCTTCACAAAAGAAAGGCCTCCAAATACAAAAATCAGCATGGCGGCAACAATCCAAGGTGATTGATCCGCCAGCATAGCTATGGTTAAAAAACCACCGATAATCATCAAGGATCCTATATAGAACACAAAATGATGACCTTTTTTATCGACGAGTATGCCCCCTAACATGCCAAACAGCATGACGCTCATGGCACCAGGGAATATAATACCCGCGCCAATCATGCCTGTTGACAGATGATGAACGCTTCTCATCAGATAAGGCACCATGGACAGAAATCCGGCAACCATGCCCAAAATGATGCAGCCCGTGATCGTTCCGGCGATGAACTTCTTCCTTACGAATAAATACGGTTCGATAAATGGATTTGAGGCACGCTTGATACGTGCGGCGAATAGTACGAGCGCTGCTAAACAGCCAGCCAGATACATCCACTGCTCATTGGTCGTAAATAAGGTAAATAGCACTACGCCAACGGAGAGCATAGCTGCTCCCGTAACATCCATGTTCCCTTTCCGTTTGGTTTCATCCGGCAGCACTTTTAAAAAGAACGGAATCGTTGCAAGCGTCATAAGAGGAAAAACAAACAACACGGACCAGTGCACATAATGGGCAACGACGCCTCCGATGACAGGCCCGATTCCTTCGCCCGTTGCAACCAGCGATCCTATAAGACCAAAAGCTCTGCCGCGAGATTTTGCATCGAAATAACGCACAATCATAACCATGACCAGTGCAGGGATGGCAGAGGCTCCCGCCCCCTGAATAAATCTTGCCGTAATCACAGCTGGCAAATAGGCATGCGCCGCTAATCCCAGCATAGACCCGCTGCCGTACGTTACGATGCCTATCATGAGCATTTTTTTGATCCCGTACAGATCCGATATTTTTCCGTACACAAACGAACCTATGGCGAACGACAGTATAAAGCCTGTATTGACCCAATTGGCAGTCGATGGCTCCACATGAAATTGCCTGGCGATATCCGGTAGTGCCACATTAAACACCGTTTCATTCAAAACGCTGAAAAATACCAAAAGTCCCAGCCAGGCAAACGCGCCTTTCACATTTGTAATCCGTAATTTTTGACTTGGTTGAGTAATCTCTTCCACTTGGTAGTTGCCCCCATAAAATTAGGGGAATACGCAGTTTATAGGGTCAATGATGCGATTTCCCTCAAATTTTGTACCCAAATCAACGCTTTTTGCCGCATGTAATAATCCTCCTTAGAAATTTCTAATCTTTAATATAACATACGGTTTAGGAAAATTTGTAATCCGTGAATTTCCCTAAATAATCCCCCTCTCCCCATCCCGCCATACCTCCACGCTAACCTCTTTCTCCAGCCGGTCCTTCATACTCGCTAATTCAAACACTTGTTCAATATGGAACACCCCGCACGCCATTTTCCCACTGTACACAGCATCCGCAACCATCGCCGCTACCCTAGCCGTTAATTTGGACTGGTCCCGCCCGACCAGCAAGCATTCAACCGTACTGCTGTTGCCCTGGCGCTTACCCTGGGCTTCAACTTTTAAAGCAACATCATCGGATCCCATTTGTATATTCATAAAAGCTTGGACGGCAGCTTTCCGTATCCATTTCACTTTAAGCAGATGGTACAGACCGGATGAACGGAATCCTGCCAGTATGGAAGTTAGAGGGGAAGAATCAAAACCCAACCGGGTCGACACGTTTGGGACTTCCAAGGTGTGAGGCAATGTCGATTGATCCGAGAACGGGAATCGATATACGGGTTTACGTCTTATTTTTCCGCCAAAATGAACCGCCCTTCCCTCCGAGAAACTCGCAACCGTCCTTAGGCGATGGTCCTCCATCACCTGAAAGTTGGACAGGAGATTGTCCACAGTCCACTCTACGGCAGCCTTGCCGTGCCGATCCCCTAAACCCAGCATAATCGAGATATCAATCGACTCTGTTACATCCAGACCTTTGCTCGCCCAACTCGCCATTAGATTGGTTAACCCTGGGGCCAGTCCTACACTCAGAATGGCTGTCGATCGGGATTCCTCTGCTGCCCCCCTCCACTTCGACACTTGATTCAAAAATTCGGCTTTGGCCGATATATCCACGTAGTTGGTCCCGCTCCGGATGCAAGCCCCGACCCAGGCATCGTCCGCCTGATCCAGGCACATGACCACGAGTCTGATCCGTTCCCACTCACTCTCCATGACCGGCTGCTCCATATCCAATCGCATAGGGAGCACCTTTCCGCCTGTTTCCCGACTGAAACGTTCGGCTCGCTCCAAATTTCTTCCTGCAGCGTATACAAGTCCGGGATACTTCTCCCCTAACTCCTCGCATAGGATCCTTCCTACATGCCCATATCCGCCTACAACCACAATTCGTTCCTTCATGATGCTTCCTCTCCATCTCTAAAAAATTCTATATAAGTAACAGTCCAGTTCAAACTCGATAATCCTCAGTATAAGTCCTCCTTTATTTCAACATGGTGCAAAGGTGCAGATCTCTTTCATTCCTTCTCCATTCATGACATAATAAGAATCATTCTCAATTATAAGGATAGAGAACGATAACCCTATCCCATAAATGTGGGGTTTTTCTTAGACTGATGGTGCAGGTGACTCCATATGGACACGCAACTTAACAGCTTATTAAATAAAATAACAGCGCTTGGCGGGGCTTTATCAACTTCCCAGACCTACCGGAGCAGACTCATCAAGCAATTGCGCAGCTGGATTCCTTTCAAATCGGCTTGCTTTACGACGGTAGATCCACGCACATTGCTCTCGACCGGTGCGATAACGGATGAAGACATTGAGGCAATCCATGATGGCCTGTTCAAGTACGAATATCTGCACAGCGATTACAATCACTTTCATGAACTGGTAAACTCCACGGAGAAGGTGGCAACGCTAAGCGGGGCTACGAACGGGACTATGAGCAAAAGTCCTCGCTATCTGAACGTGCTGAAGCCGGCAGGCCTTCATGACGAGATGCGTGCCGCCTTGGTAGCGAACGGCATGTGCTGGGGATTTCTAACCATTTTCCGTCAGGAGGGCCAGCCCTTTTTTAGCGAGGAGGAACGGCAGCTTCTCTCTTCCCTGGCGCCATTCATGGCGGTCATGCTACGTGATCGAAGTCTTCCGCGATCCACTGTCACTGTAGATGGAATGGATCCTATGCCTGAGCCTGGTTTATTGCTGCTGTCCGAAACGCTTGATATTCTTTCTTATAACGCTGCTGCACGGCAGTGGATGTCATTGCTCCAGGATGCAGAGGGATTGGATGCCGCTTCACTCCCCCGCCCGCTGCGGGCAGTCTGCTTCCGGGCTTTGTCCGAGAACGACCGAGGAACGGTCTATTCAACGAGTGCCCATACTCGCGTCAGGCTGAGAGACGGATCCTTTGCCAGCATACGGGCAAGTTTTCTGCATGGCCCTGATGCTCTTACCAAGCTTGCCGTAACGCTTGAGCCTGCCAATACTACGGATATGCTGCCGCTAATCTCGGATTCGTTAGGATTAACGGAACGCGAGAACGAAGTGATCAGCGGTATTCTGCGAGGATTGTCCACCAAGGAGCTTGCTCAATCGCTGTTTATCTCCCCCTACACGATTCAGGATCATCTGAAGTCCATTTTTATCAAAACCGGCGTCAACAGCCGAAGGGAATTAATATGGCAGCTTCATTCAAAATATAGCCTGAGTCCTTCATAATGGGGTCGTTTTTCTTTCTTCGGGCAGACATCCATTCCCGAAAATATAAATATATGAAAAACGAAGCGCGCTTTCCTTATTCGTGCTTCGTTTTTTTTGTGCGGCACCCTCTGCTCAAAGTATCAGCCCCTTCTGCCGTAAGCTTAAACGGTGGCTGGCCTCTGCTCTCCACACCTACCATGGTCACTACTCCATACCAACTCTATCTATTTGCATAGGATATCTAATGATAGATTCAAGGAGGTCTGGAAGCATGACAACCCCTATGGAGTTTGATGCCATTTTCAGTCTGGGTCACAACTGTCAGGTTGCCGCCCAGCTAAGAAGAAACAAGCTGCGTCATGCAGCGGGTCCGTTGGACTGGTTCAACTTCGCTTCGACACACGAGTTTTGTAAAGTCATTAAACATCAATTCAGCGATTTCATGCTCCGGGATAACCTGGTCATATATGGTAAATCGGTAAACTGTTACTATGTACGAGACAAACGATCTTCCTGTTTATCCTTCCATGATTTCAAGAACAACCCGGAGGAGCGGCCGTTATATGACTACCCCGTTTTTCGCGAACGGCTGAATCGAAGAATCGAGCGCTTTAACCGCAACTTGAATTCTGAACAAAAGACTCTGCTCGTGCGGATCATCCCGCATAAAAAGGATGCTGAGACGATTGATCAGGTTATTCGTGAAACCTACTCCAATCCGAACGTAACCCTGTTATTTGTCATGCTTAGCAGCAGTCCGAGTGTTGTAACCCTTCCCTCATTCTCGGATCTGGTGCTCATCAAGCAAATACCGAAAGGACCCACATGGGAAGGAGATTTGGAGGCTTGGAAGACTATTCTTGGAGAATTTTCGCTCATTTCAGGGGAATAAACGTTTGACAAAACCAAAATTTTCCTGTATATTTACAAAAAAGTGAATCGGAGCTCTTACGAAGGAAGCACCCGTAAGTCTGGCGTTTAACAGCGCCTTTCTACGGGTGCTTTTTGTCGTGAGTCCGGTCATCCTGTCATGATGCGCTTACCGCTAATGATGATTATTATTTTTAAGGAGAGATGTTTATGTTTAGAAGATTACTGACTTCATCCCTTGTCATGGCACTATTTCTCACTTTAATTCCCATGCCTTTCGCAAATGCGGCCGCGATTGAGTTCACCGATACGGTTCAAGCCCAATTGAATGCCACGGCGGACCGGGCCGGCGGAACTGTTCGTGGGAAGCTAATCAAACAGTACGATGATTTTAAATCCGAACGAAAGGAGGCGATGGATTGGGACGATCGAATCTCATCCCTTCGTTATGCCAATGAAGCCAAAGCTTCGGAAACCCGCAAAAGAATCAGCGAAATCGATAAGGACAAAATCCGCAAGCTGGAAGATCAGCTCCAAGCAGCCAAAACCAAGTACCAGCCGCTGTTTAACACCTATACCGCTCTCAATAAGCAAATCGCCGCTGCTAAAAAACTCAAAGACAAAACACTCTCCAAGATGCTGCAGTCACAGGCCGGTGGCATGAAACTCCTGGTTACCCTGGGACGTGAGGATATTAGAAATAAGCAGGCCGCCCTTACGGCAGCCAAGAAAGAGAAAACTTCCAAAGCGGCAAAGGTCCGCACTATCCTCTCCGAGATTGAATCCTACAAAAGCAAGATCAAGGGCGATAAAAGCGCAATCTCTACACCGAATAAACTGATGACAACCGAGTGGAAAAATTTCAAAACCGCAGTAAAGGCCAATGAATCGGCCAGAATCAGCGATACCCTTTCCAGGCTGTTGACGCTCTCCGGTCAGATCCTGACGAAAAAGAAAAGCATTTACAGTCACGAACAAAAAATCGAGTCTATCATTGCACGTGCAAATGCACAATTAAAATAACGATTCAAGAATCTCTCGATACAAAAAATAACTTCTGCCGAGGGCAGAAGTTATTTTTCGATATGCAACAAGTCAACTCAACTTGAAGCCGTTTGTAACGGGTATTGGAATCCAGCCAACCTGGATTGATCCAGCAATGGATAGTCATATAACATGCCTTCGTAAACAACCTCGAACGCCGGATGCTGAAAGAAATCATTCGGAGTTACTGCGGAGGAAGGGCGATCCCATAGATGGATTCTGCTTTGCTTCATCGCTTCCGCTACGAATTGTGAGCAGAAGTAGGATCTTTCTCTCGTAATATCAAGTCTCATCAGAACGCCGAACATACCGATGAGATTGTACCCGTAAGCATCCTCTTCATCCTTATAATTTTGAATCACGCGTCTTGCCGCCTCAAATTGCTCCCTTGTGATCTGGAGACGGAGCAGAGCGCAGCGCGTGCCAGGAAAGTGACGGAAGGTCCCTTCGTATACATCTTCCTCCACAAATCCTCCAACCCAAGGATTGTTGGCGCATTTGCGGCCGAAACTGAACACTTCGTTCAAATTCTCGTCCAGCGCCAGCGAAGCATGATTATAGGGCGCTGCCGTAATTCGTTTGATCAGTTTCGTAAACATCGTACCCGTATCAGTCAGTAGAACATATATATTTTGGTTATTGGACATTTGGCTTTCCCCCACATACATTGATTACATATTTCATTGAATCCGGATTTCGTCAAATCCTTCGTTAATTCCATTGTAGTAGAGGCAAGCCGTTTCCATAACCGACTATAGGTGTGAATAGAACCTGGACCTAAGTCGAGTTCTCACCTGACCTTGCGACATGAACCCCCTAACTATACCCCATATAAGCGACGATAGGAAGATGGCGTCATGCCTTCATGCTCCATAAATCGCTTGTTAAAGTAACTGACACTTGGATAGCCCGCTTCTACTGCAATTTGTCCGATGGTTTTTTCTTTATGGTCGAGCAGCCACTGCTTTGCCATCTGGAGACGGCAGCGCGTTACAAAATCCATCGGAGTCATCTCCATGACATTGCGGAATAATTTGCAGAAATAGTAAGTGGTTACGCCGAGTCTGTCCGCCCACTCTTCCAAAATAAACGGCTGTGCCGCTTCCTGCTGCATAATCGGCAGCAGTTCAAGAATCCGGTTGGCGGAGTTGTTCGATTTATTGTCCGATAATGCGGACGCCTGCTCCACGAATACCGCTAACAAGGAATACGTAAGCGTGGATAATTGCGCAGGCTTAAGCATCCGGTGGGTCTCCGCCTCACTTAACAGCGCTTCATGCGCTTCCTCAAAAGCAGACGGCTGCCGAATGCTCCAAAGCTGGCTTTTATGAAATCCGCGTTCGATGAAATAGTTCTGCAGACCGCTGCCATAAAAGTGAAACCACCGTACATCCCACGGATCGTCCTCGCTTGTGTAATAACGCTGTGCCTGCATAGGAAAATACAGCACGGCTTCACCTGGGCCAAGCGTATGGACTACATTTTCGATTTCAACATACCCTTTACCGGAAGCCACATAGTGAATATTGAAATTGTTTAAAGACCCGGCTGCCCGCGTAACCGTATGGTCCGGTTCATCCCGGTAAATTCCCACCGATTCGGGCAGGCAGAAGAACGGCATTTGCGGAAGGGTCAGCAGATGACTTTGTCGTTTCATCATAATACTCCTCGAATGACAATATTGTTGTATTAGACTACAAAATAATATTATATCAATTTTATTTCTTGTCTTTTATAATCGCAATATAATCTTAATAAGTTGTATAGGAGCTGATGAACATGACTCAAAAACTTCGTTGGGGAATCCTTGGCTGCGCCAGCATTGCCAAACGCTCGGTCATACCTGGTTTACAGCAATCCCGTCTCAATGAAGTCGTTGCCATTGCCAGCCGCGATCAGGAAAAAGCAGCGCAAACGGCAGAGGAACTGAATATACCGAATGCATACGGCAGTTACGAGTCCTTGCTCGAGGATTCTTCCATAGATGCTATCTATATTCCGCTCCCTAACCATCTACATAAAGAATGGAGCATCCGTGCGGCGGAAGCCGGTAAACACATTCTATGCGAAAAACCGCTTGCGCTGACGGAAGCAGAAGCAGCTGAAATGGCAGAAGCAGCAGCTAAGGCCGGGGTAGTACTGGCCGAAGCCTTTATGTATCGCTATCACCCGCGGTATGACTTGATGAAGGAAATGATCAACGCCGGTGCCATCGGGGATATTCGGGGCATTCGCAGCGCGTTTACCTTCAACAGCTCAGCCAATCACGGCAATGTCCGTTTCCGCAAGGATTGGGGCGGCGGCTCGATTTATGATGTCGGCTGTTATCCGATCAATGCCGCGCGGATCCTGCTGAATAAAGAGCCGGAAGCTGTTACCGTTCAAGCTTTCTTCTCACCTGAGCATGACCATGTCGACATGATGGCATCCGGATTAATCGAATTTGAAGGCAATGTCGCTCTGACATTTGATTGCGGAATGTGGGCGGCGTATCGCAACCCTCTTGAAATTGTAGGCACGGATGGCCTGATTGAAGTCCCTTACGCATATAGCCTGCCTGAGGACGGAGCGAACTTCATCTTAACGACAGGCGAAGGACGTAAAGAAATCGAGGTTCCTCGTGCAAACGCATACAGTGAACAAGGTGATCATATGGCCGAAGCTATTTTGAACAACAAACCCCTCCGCTACTCCGCAGAGGACGCCATTCACAACATGAAAGTCATTGACGCTTGCCTGCAATCTGCCCATGAACGGAAGCGAATTGTATTGTAATTACACCCAAGGAGGATATGAATATGAAATATATATCAATCAAGGGATTAAACAAACCCGTCTCAGCACTAATGAAAGGAACGGACTACTTCTATCATGATTCGTACGAGAAAGCTGCCGCCAATATGGATGCTTACCTTGCGATCGGCGGCAATTCCGTTGATACCGCCCACATCTACTGTGGAGGTCAAAGCGAAGAAGTCATCGGCAGATACATGCAGGAAAGAGGTAACCGGGATCAGATCGTCATCCTGACCAAGGGTGCCCATCATGATCAGAACGGCCCGCGCGTGAATAAAAAAGATATCAAGAGTGACATCACAACGAGCTTCGAAAGACTGCAAACGAATTTCATCGATCTGTACGCTCTTCACCGTGACGATCCTGAGGTTCCGGCAGGTGAAGTTATTGAGGCCCTGAACGAATACATTGCCGATGGCAGTGTGGGTGCCATTGGGGTATCCAATTGGACATGGGAGCGCATCCGGGATGCCAATGCCTACGCTGAAGCGAATGGACTGGTCGGTTTCTCCTTCAGCAGCCCGAATCTCAGTCTGGCCAAGCCAAACGAGCCGTTCTGGAAAGGCTGCGTCTCAGCCGATGCAGAGACGATTGCGTGGCATGAGGCCGAGCAGTTCCCGCTGTTCTCCTGGTCTTCTCAAGCGAGAGGATTCTTCACCGGACGATTTACGCCGGAAATTCGAGATAATGCGGATCTTGTGCGGGTATTCTACAGCGATGCGAACTGGGAGCGATTAGAGCGCGCCAAACAACTGGCCGCAACGAAGAATGTGACAGCCATACAGATCGCGCTCGCTTACGTGCTGAACCAGCCATTCCCGACCTGTGCGCTGATCGGTGCGCAATCAGCCGAAGAATTAAAATCCTGTGATGAAGGTTCAACCATCCAGTTGACAAGGGAAGAAATAGACTGGTTAGACCTAACGATCGATCAGTTGTCTACAATCTAAATGTTAAAAGCGCCTTGTGCCAGGATAATTCCATCCTGCTCAAGGCGCTTTTTATAGGCTAATGTACCGTCTGAAACCCATCGCTAGGACGAAGCCATCTCCTTGATCGGTAGAATCCGCGCTGATGAGTAACTTCCTACTCCTGCAAACTCCGAAGATATGCTTCATATTCAACCGTAAACTCGAGCGCTTCCTTAAAATCCGGGGACTTGAGCGAAAGGGCTGCGACGACTTCCTCTTTTCCTGTCTCATGCAAGGCTAGGATACGAGGCTGCCTTGGGACGCGAAACTGGGTATGATCGTGATATACGATGGTGACGATGGTGCCAAGCGGCTCCTTCTCGGTTGAATAAACCGTGCTCCACATCCAGCGCTGCTGGTCCGTCCCTTCCGGGCTTCCCCATTCTCTTGAAATGTCAAAGTTCCCCGGGAAATTAGGTTCAGGACGTATTCCCAGCTCCTTGAATTGTCTATGAATCGGCAAGAATAATAGGTTCAAAAACGTCCCATACGCTGCATCTCCACCCTCGTTGTATGCCCGCATCAGTTTTTCATGATTTACGGTAAGTACGGTTTGCCAGTTTCGTTCAATGTATTTGGAAACATAGCTTCCGATGGCTTCGATGGGATGATCTTGATGATCTTGGTGCTCTTGATGATCTTGGTGCTCTTCCAAAAATTCCTGCAGCGGTTTCATTGGTTTCATGGTTTACCCCTTCCCATTTCATGGATTTTTTGATGTACCTCTCCAGCTTACAACATGGGTGCAAATTGTAAGGTTTGTAGGATAACCAGCCCATATTAGGGGTAAACCTTATCATGTACTTTAGTCTCTTACCCTGAACCCTTGTAACATACCGGCAATCACATCCATCGTTTCCTCGAGGCCTATATCGGTTTCCGGCATTTGAGCGACCCAGAGCGAGCATTCGTTTAATGCGCCGGACAAGGCATGGGTCATAGCATCAACAGGAATTCTTTTCATAATCCCCTGTTCCTGCATCAAGGTTAACTGCTCCCGCAGATGACTCATCGAATGCAGCTCGTCCATTTCTCGCCAAGATTCCCAGCCTACGACACTTGGACCGTCAATGAGCATAATCCGCTTATTCTGCGGTTCGACCACGGCTGCAACAAAAGCCCGGCAGCCAAACAGGAGCTGCTCCCAAGGATCCTCGGAGCTATCTGCTTCCGTCTCGACGCGCTGCGCTATTTCCGATTGTACTAATTCAAGCACAGCCAGGAACAAACCTAGTTTATTCTTAAAGTGATGATACAGTGCGCCGCGGGTAACTTTAGCTTCGTCGGCAATCTCTTCCAGTGCCGCATTGGCGTAGCCTTTTTCCGTAAATTGGGTTCTGGCTACCTTCAGCAGCAGCTGTATTGTCTCGTTGGTTTCGCTTTTGCTTCTTCTCATATTTCGCTTTGTTCCCCCCTATGCATCATTCTCCGGGGTCAACCCCGTTTGGTGACCACACTTCTTCATTATACTGCTCGAGAAAGGCCTGGGAAGGCGGAATAATCTTGATCATGTCAATCAGTACCCCATTCGGGTCACTAGTAATAAAATGCCGCTGACCAAATTCTTCGTCCCGCATATCCTGATGAAGCTGCAGCTTTTCGTGGATGACCAGCCTTTGGTACTCGGCATCCACATCCTCCACCTCGAAATTCAGAATCAATCCCTGTACAGGTTTCTGAAAAGCGGACGGTACCGTGGGATGGTCTTTGGACAAGATGGCCATTTCATAAGCGCCTTGTCCTTCGTCACCCTTCTTCAGGCTTACATACCAATCCGCTTCAAAAACAATCTCAAAACCAAACAACCGTGTGTAAAAGTCTGCGCTTTCGGCAATCTTCTCAGTCATGATCACGGGATAAAATCCTTGCAGCTTCATATGGAAAACATCTCCTTCTATAATGGGATGCATCCAATTTAACATACATACAGTTTGTATGTAAACATGTTTTTAAAACTTACCATAAAAAAAAAGAACCTGCTGATCGGACCGCAGGTTCTTCGTTTGCTACCACAACAAGCTAACGGCCAATAGATTGAACAATGCTAACGGCAATATGACATTAGGATTGGGCCCGTATGGCACAAATGGAGGGTATCCCGGGAAGAAACCTCTGTTCCCTTGTTCTACAAGAATGTACACATTCTTTGCATCCACATTAATGACGATACCTTCAATGGCTTCATCATCCATCGTATGCACTCTTACCTTGCGATTGACTACGTTTTTCATGGCCGAATGGGCGCTTTCTCTATGTTTCTTCATGGAATGTACCAACTGGTGGTCGCATTGAAACAGCATTTGGGGTTGGGTTGAATAATGGCTCATAATGCTCCTCCTTCATTCTCTTCTATTCGCATTGTATGCAAATGTCCCGTCAAGGGTGTTTGCCTATCTGAAATCCGTTTAATGCATAGCGGATACGGGTATAGTACAACCAGATGAAGGAGGGTTAAACACCATGGACAAACGAAATATACAGACAAAGCCCGGAAGCTTTTTTATTGAAGATAACGGAAAAAAGGTAGCCGAAATCTCCTACTCACCTCAAGGAAACGGAGTGATTAGTATCGATCATACCTATATTTCACCCGGCCTGCGAGGCCAAGGAATCGCCGACGAACTCGTTCGAAAAGTAATAGGACACGCTCGGGAAGAAGATTTGAAAATCATCCCCGTTTGCTCCTACGCCGGACATTATTTTGACAAAAACGTCGAAGATCGTGTACTGCTGCACAAATAACAAACGATGATTAAAACAACATATGGCATTAGGAATCGGATGTACCCGTAAGGTTTAACTCGCCAGCCATAAGAAAGCTCCTCTTATCGGTTGGCTTTTACGCGCCATTATTTCCAAGTTCAAATGTAACGTTGGTATTTTCTATTGCGATAGAGTGATCCTATCCTCTATGATCAAATGGTATAGCTTAAGTTAGGGAGGCAACTATAATCATGAGGCAAACAGCGGAACATTGGGTCTGGGAACAGATGTTTGATAACTTGCCTATTGGGGCAATCCTGATTTCTGCGGTTGACGAGCCTGTGGCCAAGGTTAATGATCGTTTTTGCGAACTTATCGAATCCAAACGTTCAGATCTGCTTCAGCTCAAACCTTCCGAAATCCAAGTTCTATCCAACTTATCGATTCAACAAACATTACAATCATTGACATATGACCTAACGTCCACGATCAAAAAAAACTCTTACTTTATCCGCCGTGACGGAAATCAAGTTCAAGTCTCTGTGACGATTTCCCTGTTGAACCATCCCGCCCCTGGAGAGGCTCCATGGATTTTATGCTGTATTGAACCAGGGACCGTACAGGAGGAGTCGTCTTTGCCGCCGACCATTAAGAATGATGAGCTGCTTGCACTCATCTCCAAAAGCGGACAAGATCTTATATCCATTAGCAACGCCGACGGCATCATCGAATACATCTCACCTTCTGTAACGGAAATCCTCGGATACACCCAAGAGGAAATGACGGGCCAATGCCGGATCGATTACTATCATCAGGTTGATTCCGAGCAAATGAAAGAACCGGGCAAACTATTCTCAGAGGAAGATAGTTTCGTTCGACGCATACGCCATAAGGACGGGCATTATTTATGGTTTGAAACGTCTTTCCAGCTGGTACGGGGAGCGCAAGGCGAGGTTACCAAGGTCCTGGCCATTGGACGAAATATTACCAAACGCAAAACGGATGAGGATACGCTGGCGCATGCGCAGCGGATTGCCAAGATTGGTTCCTGGCGTTGGGACTTGATTACGCATACGCTAACCTACAGCGATGAAATGAGGCGAATTTACGGGTATCAGATCAGTACTACCGAGCCAAACCATAACACGCTGCTGTCATTGGTCGTTCCGGAGGACCGCGAGCGGCTGGAGGCGGAATTGAGCAGAGCCATTCTAGGGAAAGCGAATGAAATCATTTACCGGATCCAGCTTCAGGACGGGCAAATCCGAACGATTCGAGCTCAATGGGAAGTCTCCGTTACGAACCAAGGCAGACCGATGGAGATGGTCGGCATGGCCCAGGATATCACCGAGCAGGTGCTGATTGAACAGCAGTCGCTGGAGAATGAAAATAAGTACAAGCTCATAACCGAAAATTCCCTTGATTTCATATCGAGCAGCACCATAGGCTGTTCCACGTTTCTTTATTGTTCACCTTCCTGTTATTCTCTGCTTGGATATCGTCCGGAGGAGATGGTTGGCACCAGTATATTCGATTACGTATACGCTGAGGATATCATCCCGCTCCAGGACTATTTCAAGAATTGCCTGGACGGCAAATCGCTCACACCCATTACCTTCCGTTATATACATAAGGATGGCAGGCACATCTGGTTTGAAGTCAATTGCAAGTACATTGGCACGCAGGACGGCCAAAAGAACGAAATCATTTCGATTGCCCGCGACATTTCCGAGCGAAAGATGATGGAATTTAAACTTAAAGAAAGCGAGCAGCGATATCGTTCTCTATTTGAATATAATCCGTCGGCGGTATACTCCCTGAGTTTGGATGGCGACTACTTAACGGCCAATCAGAATTTGCAGGAGCTGACGGGATATTCCCTGGACGAGCTGATCGGAATGTATTTCGGACCGATTGTAGCGGAAAATGACATGGCTCGAACGTTGTATCATTTTAATCAGGCGACAGAAGGCATACCGCAGAGCTATGATCTGACGATAATTCATAAGGATGGACATCCCATCAACATCAATACCATCAACATCCCGATTTTCGTGGATGACGAAGTGGTCGGCGTCTATGGCATTACCCGGGACATTACCGAGCGCATGCGAACCATGGAAGAGATTAAGAAACTTAGCCGCGAGCTCACTCTTTTGCTGAATACGGTATCCGAAGGCATTATCGGGCTGGACATTCACGGACATGTCGCTTTTATCAATCCGGCAGGCGCAGCGATGCTGGATTATGAACCGGCCACCACCATCGGAAGACCTTGCGACCAGATTATCAAAGAAATTCGCCATGACGGCACTTTTTATCGGGGGGATGATTCACCGCTTGTTCGGGCCGTCAAACAAGGCGTACCGCTGTCCAGAGCCGAAATTGTGCTTTGGCGAGGCGACGGAACCAGCTTTCTGGCAGATTATCAGGTCAACCCAATCTGGGATCAAGGAGAGCGTAAAGGCGCCGTTATGGTGTTCCGTGATATCACCGATGAGAAAGAGATCATCCGGGCGAAGGAGAATGCCGAACGGGCAGATCAAGCGAAAACGGAGTTTCTGACCATGATGAGCCACGAACTCCGTACACCCATGAACGGCATCATCGGTATGATTGAGCTGTTAAGAACGACCGAGCTTGACGAGGACCAACAGAATTATACCGATATTTTGATGGAGAGCAGCAGTTCGCTGCTGCACATCCTGAACGAGATCCTCGATTTCAGCAAAATCGAGACCGGCAATATGACCCTCATTCACGAACCGATCGACTTACGTTCCTTGCTTGAAATCGTCGTTGATTTATTTTCGGCCAAAGCCAAAGAAAAAGGATTAACGTTATCCTGCAGCATCAACAGCTCCACGGTTCCCGATGTGATCATCGGCGATGCCCTGCGGCTGCGGCAAGTGCTTGTTAATCTTATCAGCAATGCTATCAAATTCACCCATGAGGGCAGCATCGTGATGAGTGTCGAGGGACTGCGCAGGACGGGCACCCATGAATTCACGCTTGCTTTTCAAGTAAGGGATACGGGAATTGGCATCCCTGCTGAACAGCAGCATCAGCTGTTCACCTCCTTCTCGCAGCTTCATCCATCCTTGAATCGCAAATACGGCGGTACGGGATTGGGGCTGGCAATCAGTAAAAAACTGGTTGAGCTGATGGGAGGGGTCATCGGCGTCGAGAGTCGTGAAAACATCGGTTCCTCCTTCTACTTTACGATCCCGACCCATACGCTGCATGATGATATCACGGACAAATAAGCTTCGGTTTCACTCCAATATCCTCCACAAAAAAAAGGGTGATCTACAGCAATGAGCTGTGGACCACCCTTTTCTCATATATGCAAATGTCACTATTCCTCGTACAGAGACTCTAGTTCGTCGACGAGTGATCCAACATAAGCTACCGCTTTGGAGATCGGCTCGGAAGTGGACATATCGACGCCCGCCATCGCCATTAATTCCAGTGGGCTCTTGCTGCCTCCGGTTTTGAGGACTTGGAGCCAGCGGTCTACAGCCGGTTGTCCCTCCTCGCGAATCAATTGTGCTGCAGCTGTTGATGCAGTCAGTCCTGCGGCATAAGTATATGGATAAAGACCCATATAATAATGCGGTTGTCTCATCCAGGTCAGCTTCGCTCCTTCATCGAGCTCGACCGCGTCACTCCAGAAATCGGATAGCACGGCACCCTTTAGCTCAGATAGCTTATCTGCGGTAATCGGCTCATCAGCCATCGCATGGCGGTATACCCGTCGCTGCATTTCCGCTTCCAGAAGATGAGTCACGTAATTATGGTAATACGTGCTCAGAAGCTGAAGAATAACAGAGCGTCGCATCCGCTTATCCTCGGATTGGCTGAGCAAGTGATCCGCCAGCAGCAGTTCGTTCATCGTTGAAGGCGCTTCGATAAAATACAAGGAAGGACGCGCATTGGTAATACGCTGATTCTTCGCTGCCAGCATCAAATGACCGGCATGCCCGACTTCATGCGCTAATGTGAAGGCATTGCGCATATTATCCGCCCAGGCCATCAGGATATAGGAATGTACCCCGTATACGGAGGAACAGAACGCGCCTGTAGATTTACCAATATTATCGGCATAATCCACCCAGCGCTTGGAGAACGTGGATTTAACGATCTCGCCGTATTCAGGACCCAGAATCGACAAGGCGCTCGAAATCGTGGAGCACGCTTCTTCATAAGTAACGCTTGGATTGAAATCCGGATCCATCGGCGCTTTCAAATCGCAGAACAGCATTTGATCCAGCCCAAGCACACGCTTCTTGAGCTTCATAAGCCTCCGCATATGCGGAGCTAACTCCGTCAGAATGGTATCATGAATATGGTTGTACATCTCCATCGTCACTAGCTGCGGCTTCAGCAGCATGTCCGTTACGGAATCATACCCGCGAAGCCGGGACATCACCACTTGCTTCTTCACTTCGGTGGCGTAAGCCTCGGCAAATGTATGACGCGATCCCTGCAGCGACTTCGTGAACGAGGCATAAGCCTCCCGTCGAAGCTGCGTATCCTCAGACATTTCGTAAGAATTCTCGTACAGACGGAACGAGACCGGTTTGTTTACGTCATTCACTTGAATATCGTCAAAGGTCATATCCGACAGCTTGCTGCGCAAATAGATGCGGTAAGGCGAACCCAGGACCTCTCCCAGCGATGCTAGCACGCTTTCCGTCTCAGGACTCAAGCGGTGAGGCTTGGATTCCAGCAACAATTTTAAGCTGCGGGCATAAGGTTCAAGCCCGTTTTCCTTCGTTATGTAATGTTCGATGGCTCCATCTTCGAGATCCAGCAGCTCCGATTCAATGAACGTCAGAGAGGATTGGATGCGTGAGAGAACATCGCCCGTTTTGGCCGAATTCGCCAGGTTAGCCGGGTTGGTTCCGTCCTCCGATTGTCGTAATCTGGCATACGCCCCGACTCTGCTAATGCTCTCCATCAAAACTTCCTGTTCATTCAAGCATTCCAGAAGAACAGATGCCCCTTCTCCCAGCCGGCCTTTGAATCGCGTCAATTGAGCAGCTTGTGATTCAAGCGCTTTTAAACCCGCTTCGAATTCTTCTTGCGAGACAAACAAATCATCCAGATTCCAGGTTGCCTCAATTGGAACCTCACTTCGTGTCAGCAATTTCCCCATGGATACAGCTCCTCTCGTGTCTTATCCTCTCATGATTGACTACCGCAACTACTAATGATTAGCAACAGCATAACAATTCCATCATATCACAGTTTTTTAAGGGATCGTATCCGCTTTTCCACCTTGACTTCTGACCATATTTATGGATATAGTTATTGCATACTCTTATCTAAAGGAGAGATTTTGATGTCGGTGGTCGTTCTTAACTAACCAAATTTCATATGGATTGAAATGTAAAATTTTGGGCATTTCCTGTAATAGGATATGTTTATTTTTTGATGGATTTTCATTTCGTCCGTTGAATTAGTTAAGAACTGCGGATATCAATTGAAGCCCCTTTAGGGTTTATTCAGATATGATATGGTCATCCGTGCTGAGTTCAGCACGGATTTTTTGGGTCTCCCCCTCTTTTAGCAAAAGGGTTATTTGGAGCTGTCCCATAACGCCATGCCATCGGAATAACGGTCTATGGGCGGAAAGCGAACCTTAGTAGTTCGCTTTCCGCCCTTTTTGTGTTGTATAACCATCCATTTTATAGTCAAAAGGAGAATATCACCCATGAAACCATTCGCATTAAACAAATTGGAGTACGAGAAAATTCGCACCGAGCTTGAACGCTTTGCCGTATCCTATCTGGGAGTCGAGCATATCCGGAAGATGGCCCCCCTCACCCAGATGAAAGCCATTCGCAATAAGCTAAATGAAACGGAGGAAGCCAAAACCCTGCTGCAAACCGGGGCTAGCGTCCCGATTCCTTCCCTGGAGGGAATCGAGCTGATCATGGATCTGCTCGGCACCGGTTATGTGCTGTCTGAGCGCGATTTCGGGAATATGGTCCAATATCTGAGAAGCTGCCGCCAGCTCATTCAATATATGAATGCCAAGGACGGCATTGCTCCATTGATCAGTTCCTACGCCTCTTCTATGCATGAACTGCGTCCACTTCTGTCCGAAATCGAACGCAGCATTCACGGCGGTCGTGTTGTGGATAGCGCCAGCAAAGATCTGGCCAAAATCCGCAAAAAAATCATCGTAACCGAGGAACGGATCAAGCGTAAGCTCGACAGCCTGATGAGCCGTTACAAAGGGATCCTGCAAGAGAATGTCATCAGCAAGCGCGGAGGACGTTACGTGCTGCCCATCAAGAAGGAGCACCGTAAATCCGTAAATGGCTCGATTCTGGATGAATCGGCCAGCGGGCAGACGGTATTTATCGAGCCTTCCGACATGCAGGCGCTTCAGATGGAATTAACTCTTCTGCACGCCGAAGAAGTCCGGGAAGAAACAAAGGTGCTGAGTGATTTGACCGCACTGGCCGAGTTATATCAATTCGAACTGAGAACCAATGCCGACATTGTTGGAATCTACGATTACATCATAGCCAGAGGCAAGTACGCCATTTCCATCGGCGGGCGCAATGTGAGCCTAAATCAGGATGGGTTCATCCATCTAAAATCTGCGGTGCATCCTTTAATCGGCTCCTCTATGATACCGCTGGACTTCACCATCGGGAAGCAGTACAAAACCTTGATCATTACAGGACCTAACACCGGCGGCAAAACTTCAGCGCTCAAGACGGTTGGACTCATCACCGTTATGGTTCAATCCGGTCTGCTGGTTCCTGTAGCGGAAGGCAGCCATTGCGCCATCTTTGATGAGGTTTCCGTCGATATCGGAGATGGGCAGAGTTTGGAGCATGCCCTCAGCACGTTCTCTGCGCATATTCGCAACATCCGCGACATTTTGCAGACGGCCGGCCGGTCCACGCTGGTGCTGCTTGATGAAATGGCGTCCGGAACGGACCCTGGTGAAGGCGTTGGATTGTCGATCGCCATTCTGGAGGAGCTGAGTCAACGTCAAGCAACGGTTGTGGTCACCACGCATTTTACCGAAATCAAAAATTTTGCCGAGCGAACAGCCGGCTTTGAGAATGCCCGGATGGAATTTGATGCCGACACACTCGAGCCGCTCTATCGTCTGCGGATCGGTGAAGCCGGTCACAGTTATGCCTTTGTCATTGCAGCAAAGCTGGGCATTCCGGAGTCGATCATTGCCAGATCGCGTGAAATCACGGAAGCGGGAACGGCAAGAGGTGACACGCCCCTTAGATATGATGCTGGATCAGAGTCCGAAGAATGGACAGAAGCAGCGAGTCCGGTAGACCAAGTTACCTTACCGTCAGACGAACAGGATAAGCTTAAGAATGTTAAGGATCATGAAGATGAACATGAAGCCTCTCCCTCTTCCTTCTACCAACTTGGCGATCGTGTCTATGTGCCTTATTTGAAACGAAGCGGAACCGTGTATGAAACCATGGACGGTAGAGGAAATATCGGTGTTATGATTCAGAAGGACCGACTGAAGATTAACCATAAACGGCTGAAGCCTTATATTGCGGCCACGGATCTATACCCGGAGGATTATGATCTTGATATCGTTTTTGAGAGCAAAGAGAATCGGAAGAAGCGTAAACTGATGAACCGCAAACACATCGAGGGGCTGCAGATAGAAACGAAGCCGGAGTAACGAAACTCTTGATGATGGGTCGACCAGGATATCAAAAAAGAATCCTAAGGATTTGCGAAGGAGAGATCACGATGAAATTACGCACAGAAACCAAGAACGATTATGAGAAGGTCCAGGACCTTCTCATACGTGCTTTTCCCGGACAGGAAGAAGCGATTCTGGTACAGCGGCTGCGGGAAGACAAAGCCTTTCAACGGGAATTGTCAATCATAGCGGAAGAAGATGGGATCATCAAGGGCCATATTATGTTCAGCCGAGCCAGCCTTTTTGACGGGATTCATAGCCATCACGTGGCTGCACTGGGGCCGCTGGCCGTGCTTCCGGATTATCAACGACAAGGGATCGGCGGAAAATTGATTGAAGAAGGCAAACGGCGGTGTCTCACGCACGGCTATCCCCTTGTTTTTCTATTCGGCCATCCGGCGTATTATCCCCGTTACGGTTTTGTGCAGGCCAGAACCTTTGGGATCGATATAACCCAATTTACTGTTTCCGATGAAGTGTTCATGGTTGCCGAGCTTCAGCAGGGCGCACTCGATCACCTGCATGGCGAATTCCGTTTCCACTCCGCATTCGAAGATTTGGGGTAAGTCGCCGAGCTTCAAAGTCTATATCATCCGAATAGCTTTGATCAAGCCGGGCAATCCTTGGTGGCATTCAGCTTCTGATATGTTGTACAATAAAATCTAAATGACTATTTGAAGGATGGTTTTCAACATGTATGTAGCTCAGGATTGGCAAGATTACGAGGTCATCGATACCGGAGGCGGAGAAAAGCTGGAACGCTGGGGCGACGTGATTCTCAGACGTCCGGATCCGCAGATCATATGGCCGATTGAACGTGAAGATGGACAGTGGCGCAGTGTTCACGGACACTATCACCGCAGCTCGTCCGGCGGCGGGCAATGGGACATGAAAAAGCAGCTTCCGGACCGGTGGACCATCTCATACGACCAATTGAAATTTCATATTCGACCAACCAATTTTAAACATACCGGCTTGTTTCCGGAGCAGGCAGCCAACTGGCGCTGGATGATGGATAAGATCGCTTCAGCCGGACGTCCGGTCAGCGTGCTGAACCTATTCGCCTATACCGGTGGAGCAACCGTCGCGGCCGCCTCGGCCGGAGCTCAGGTTGTCCATGTGGATGCTGCGAAGGGGATGGTTCAATGGGCCAAGGAAAACGCGGCATTGTCCGGCCTCGCCGACCGTCCTATCCGTTATATCACGGATGATGTGTTTAAATTCGTGCAACGGGAACAGCGTCGGGGGAACAAATACGATGCGATCATTATGGACCCTCCATCTTATGGCCGCGGACCAAGTGGAGAAACGTGGAAGCTTGAACAGAGCTTGTACCCATTCCTCGAAAGCTGCATGAGCATCGTATCGGATCATCCGCTGTTCATGCTGATTAACTCCTATACAACCGGCATCTCTCCTACTGTTCTGAATAACATGCTGACCATGACCATGAAGCCGAAATACGGCGGCACCATCAGTGCGGGAGAAATCGGATTGCCGATTACCCGCTCCGGCATGAACCTGCCATGCGGCATCCTGGGTCGATGGGAGTCCTGATTCGATGAGCAAGCGGGAACCTGCAGCATATCCGGTTGTGCCGATTCTTTTCGAGGATAATCATGTGTTAGGTGTAACCAAGCCGGTAAACATCCCCTCCCAGGAGGATGCTACCGGCGATCCCGACATGCTGACCATTCTGAAACAGGACATCAAGGAGCGCTACAATAAACCGGGCAATGTATTTTTGGGATTGGTGCACCGTCTGGACCGTCCGGTTGGTGGAGCGATGGTCTTTGCCAAGACCTCCAAAGCCGCTTCCCGATTATCGGAAGCCGTCCGCAGTCGCAGCTTCCGCAAGCAGTATGTAGCGGTCGTTCACGGGATTCCTTCGAAAACTTCGGGTCGGCTCGTGAATATGCTGTATAAGGATGTAAAAACCAATACTGTCCATGTCACCTCTAAAGGTGCGGACGGGGCCAAGGAGGCCATTCTGGATTACACCGTGCTCCAAACGGCGGAAGGCTTCAGCCTCGTCCTGATCGAGCTGCACACGGGCAGGCCGCACCAAATCCGCGTACAGCTCAGCCATGCGGGACATCCGCTGTTCGGAGATCAGAAGTATGGAAGCAAGGTGAACAAAGCCGGCCAGCAGATTGCCTTATGGTCCGTATTGGTCGGATTTCCGCACCCCGTTACCAAAGAGGAGATCTCCATTCGTTCCATGCCGCCCTCAGTCTATCCCTGGAGCCTCTTCTCCATGGACAAGCTGGAGTCCACACTACGATCCTATCAATAGAACTCAAAAAAACGAAATCCAATCTTGGATTTCGTTTTTTATATGCCTCTTTCACAGTGGCAAATATTGTAATATTTTATCCCTCTTCGATAATATATTATCCCTTTACTTTTATCAAAGAATGCCGAAAAATAGTAACTAGATTAATTTAACATTTTTTAGATGATTTGTACAATCATGGTATAAACTCTAGTTTTGAGTTTATATAAACCAACGGCTGCCAAGGAGGAGGATGATCAAAGCTGTTCATGAATGGTAACACTGTCGGCTCGGTTGTTCATGATGTTTAACGAAGCAAGGAAACTCACAGTTCAGGGAGGTTTGATCAGCAACAAGTGTCCGCTGAATTTCAAATTAAATATTCAAGGAGGAATTTGTTATGGACCAAGTTCGATGTCAAACAAATCACCGCTTGCATTTGAAACCGCTGTGGATTTTTTTAGGAAGCACACTGTTGTTCTTCACCATCATGATCATCACAGCAAGCAGCGTCTCCGCTCATGGTTATGTCGAATCACCAGCCAGTCGTGGTTATAAGTGTAAGCTCGGAGAGAACACCAACTGCGGCAGAATCATATATGAACCGCATTCCCTGGAGGGAAAAGGAAACTTCCCGATCGGTGGACCGGCGGATGGTCAGATTGCTGGTGCTGGAATTTTTCACGAGCTCAATGAACAATCACCTACCCGCTGGAGTAAAGTGAACATGAACGGCGGACCGAATACGTTTAAGTGGGTGCTGACCGCTGCTCACGCCACATCCGATTGGAAATATTATATTACGAAAAAAGGCTGGGATTCCAGCAAACCCCTCGCACGCGCAGATCTCGAATTGTTCTGCTCCTTCAATGACGGTGGTAAACAACCGCCGAACACCGTAACCCACACTTGTAACGTACCTACCGACCGTACCGGCTACTATCTGATCCTCGCCGTATGGGAAATCGCCGATACAGGCAACGCCTTCTATAACGTAATCGACGTGAACCTGAATAACGGCAGCGGGAATCAAGACACGCAAGCTCCAACCGTACCGGGTAACTTGAGATCCACAGGCGTCACCAGCAGCAGCATAACGCTCTCATGGAACGCTTCCACGGATAACGTAGGAGTAACCGGCTATGAAATCTATCAAGGGTCCAATCTCGTAACCACCGTATCCGGATCAACCTTAAGCCACACTGTAACCGGTCTGCAAGCGGCAACCTCCTATACCTTTACGGTAAAAGCACGTGATGGAGCAGGCAACGTTTCACCAGCGAGCAGTCCGTTAACTATTGCCACATCGAATCCCGTCCCGGACACTCAAGCCCCGACGGCTCCTGCCAATTTACGATCTGTAGGTTCTACATCGACCAGCGTATCACTAGCCTGGAACAATGCCACGGATAACGTCGGGGTCACCGGTTATGAAGTATATCGGGGCACAACGCTGGTGACCACGGTATCCGGCAGCACGCTTTCCTATACGGTCAGCGGGTTGACGCCAAACACATCTTATAACTTCACCGTGAAAGCTCGTGATGCGGCTGGCAACGTCTCTCCTGCAAGCAATCAGCTGCAGGTCACCACGACGGACGGCTCCACACCGGAAACTCCGGCCTGGGCACCTAACACTTCATACCAGCAGGGAGCTTTAGTCACATATGGAGGCAACACCTATGAGTGCCGCCAAGCCCACACGTCCCTGCCTGGTTGGGAACCCTCCAACGTCCCGGCTTTATGGTTGCTTAAGTCATAATTTCATGACGTCTTGTAAAAAGTTCGAAATCATGGATTGACCATGATGTTTCATGCGTATGAAGATATGTAACAGCCCCTAGGGTGAGCTGCCGTATGCAGCCGCCCTGGGGGCTCTCTACGTTTACAACGTTTGCTTCAGAACTTAGACCTCAACCAGAGCTTCCTTTGGAGCTGTATTAATCTTTCCTAACAGATAGACAAGCAGCTGTTGATTATGCGAGGATATGCGGTTCAAAATCTGGGAAAGGTACTCATCCCTAACCTGTAATCCGCGTGTATACTCCTCACGTCCTTTATAGGATATCGTTACCCAGACGATCCGTCTGTCATTTGCGTCACGTTCCCGTTTGATCAGTCCATTCTTCTCCATCCGGTCCAATAGCATGGTTACGGCTGCCGGACTTGTGGCCAGGTAAGGAATGAAATCGGAAGGTTTCATTCGCTTCTGTTCAGCCAGCACCTCCAGCACCATCAGTTGCGATTCCGTCAATGTCGGTGCTAATCCGGCTTCCATATGGAGCTTATAATCCTTGGCCAGCTTGGACCACACCTTGGCGAATTCGGCAGTATGCATGTTTTATCCCGTCCCTTCAATTATGTCTGTCATGATCAAACCTCGGATACCATCCGTGGATGTTGCACTGTACTTCGTTGAATGGATTTCGTTTGAATCCAAGTCATGATTCCATAATAGTTTATAGGATTAACTTTTCGCGGGCGAGCTCCCAATATCCTTCTTTTTTCGTTAAAAAATATAATTTCCAATCAAGCGACAAAACCCGTCAACCCTTATATGACGGCGTTTTTCAAGGTTCACCTTGCTTCGACATAGCCGGACATATGTCAAATAGTATAAACAAAAGCTCTAATGTTGTGCAAACGCAAAATATAGCAAAAGCACCTCGACAAATATCATCGAAGGTGCTTTTTCGTCCATCTATCTCACCTGTACTTCGAACATTTCTTGCTAAACAAAGGAAGTACCTACATCCTTGTTTAACTTTCTTTGCCTAACTCTGCATGCGGAATACTTACCAAATCAACAATCTGTCCTTGCTTGCCAACATCCGCAAGCAGTTTGCCTATCGATTTACGTTCCGCGATCGGTACTTTCTCCGTATGAATCGGATAAGCTTGCCCGTCTTCGCTGTACGCCATAATCTGCAGCGGTTCACGGCAATAGAAAGCACCGACAATGGCGCTGCCGTTCGGCTTCACCCGCTTGCCTTCCTTAAACTCAAACGTAGCTATTCCTTTTCCGCCGCGGCTTTGCGTCTGGTAATCCAACAGCAAGCTGCGCTTACCATAACCAAGATCCGTGATGGTCAAAATTTCACCCTCATCGTTCTCCACCCATAACGCTGCAACGACTTCATCCCCGTCACGGAGTTGGATTCCCCGGACTCCGCCGGAAACGCGTCCCATGGCGTTGACTTCCTGCTCATTAAACCGGATGCTCATCCCTTCTTTCGAGATCAGCACAATATCTTTATTGCTATCACTTACGACGACCTGGATAATACTGTCTTCCGGAGCAACCTTGGCGGCCGCAACGGCGCCAGTTCGCTTGGTTACATACTCCTTGAGCTCTGTACGCTTCACTTGACCTTTGCGGCTGACGAACACAAGTGATTTGCCCTCTTCTTCAAAATTCGAAACCGGAATGACCGATACGATGTGATCCTCTTTCGGCACCTGAATCACGTTAACGATAGCCGTACCGGCATCTTTCCATTTGTATTCCGGAATTTGGTGAACCGGCAATAAGAAATACTGTCCACGGCTCGTGAATATGAGCAGATTCTCCAGCGTATTGACTTCAAACAGACGGGTGATGTAATCCCCTTCCTTAACGCCGGAGCTTTCCAGCTCACCGCCGCTTCGGGTGAAGGATAACATGCTGGTACGCTTGATGTAGCCTTCATTAGACAGCGTTACGAGCACGTCCTCTGCGTTAACCAGCACTTCAAGATTCACCTTGATCTCTTCCACTTCTTCCTGAATGACAGAACGCCGGTCGATACCGTACTTCTCGCGAATTTCAAGCAGCTCTTTGCGAATGACGGCAATCAGCTTCTTATCGCTGTCCAGTATCGCACGCAAGCCCTCGATTTTCTTCGTTAACTCGTCCAGCTCTTTTTGCAGGGAATGAATTTCAAGGTTCGTAAGGCGGTATAATTGCAATGTCAATATGGAATCGGCTTGTCTCTCCGTGAAACCGAACATCCATTGCAGATTGTTCTGGGCATCCTGACGATTCTTGGACGCTTTGATCGCCGAAATAACCTCGTCCAGGATATTTAAAGCCTTAACCAGGCCTTCCAATACATGCGCCCGATCCTCTGCTTTCTCCAGCTCATACTGCGTCCGGTGCGTGACGACTTCACGCTGATGCCCGATATAAGCGGATAACATGTCTTTAAGCCCCAGCTGTTGAGGGGTTTTATTCACAATCGCAACCATATTGAAGTTGTACGTAATTTGCAGATCGGTTTTCTTGAACAAATAAGCAAGAATCCCGTTTGCGTCGGCATCCTTCTTCAGCTCAACGACGATGCGAAGTCCTTCCCGTCCGCTCTCATCGCGAACCTCGGCGATGCCTTCGACTTTTTTCTCGAGCCGTATGTTCTCCATGGCGGTAACAAGCCGGGACTTAACGACCTGGTAAGGGATTTCCGTGATGACAATCTGCTGCTTGCCGCCGCGAAGCGATTCAATGTCCGTCTTCGACCGTAGATATACGCGGCCTTTGCCTGTACGATAGGCATCCAAAATGCCTTCGCCGCCCATGATGATTCCGCTGGTAGGGAAATCCGGACCTTTGATAAAGGTCATAATCTCGGCCAGCTCAATCTCCGGCTTCTGCATGACGGCAATACAAGCATCAATCACTTCCCGTAGATTGTGAGGCGGAATTTCAGTGGCGAAGCCTGCGGAAATTCCGCTAGCTCCGTTCACAAGCAGGTTGGGGTACCGTGAGGGCAGCACAACCGGTTCCTTGGCCGTGTTATCAAAATTATCCTTAAACAGCACGGTCCGCTTCTCGATATCCCGAAGCAATTCCATGGCAATCGGCGATAGCCTTGCCTCAGTATAACGCATCGCTGCTGCGGGATCATCATCCTGTGAACCCCAGTTTCCGTGGCCGTCCACGAGCACATGTCCCATCTTCCATGGCTGGGCCATCCGAACCATACCTTCATAAATCGATGAGTCCCCGTGCGGATGGTAGTTACCCATAACATCCCCGACAGTTTTGGCTGATTTCCGGTATGGTTTATCCGGTGTGTTACCCGAATCGTACATGGCATACAGAATCCGGCGCTGAACGGGCTTCAGGCCGTCACGGACGTCCGGGATCGCCCGGTCCTGAATAATATACTTGGAATACCGGCCAAATCGATCACCTACGACCTCTTCCAGAAAAGCCGGCAAAAATTGCTCCGATAAACTCATTCCTTCACCTTCTATTCCTCAAACTCCGCGAAGTTGACATTTTCTACGATCCACCGCTTGCGGGGATCTACTTTATCTCCCATCAGCGTAGACACGCGACGCTCCGCCTTGGCAGCATCATCGATTTGTACCTGCAGCAATGTCCGTGTTTCCGGGTTCATCGTTGTTTCCCATAATTGCTCCGGGTTCATCTCGCCAAGACCTTTGTAGCGTTGCAGCTCAAAGTTCTTGAATTCCTTCAAATAATTAGCCAGCTGCTCATCCGTCCAGGCATACCGTATGGTTTCCAGCTTCCCGGATTTGCTGGCGATTTTATACAGTGGAGGCTGTGCAAGATAGACGCGGCCTTCATCAATTAACGGTTTCATGTATCTGTAGAAGAACGTAAGCAGCAGCACCTGAATGTGAGCGCCATCCGTGTCCGCATCCGTCATGATAATGATTTTCGAATAATTGCTGTCCCCGGCGGTGAACTCCGTACCGATTCCTGCTCCGATGGCAGATACAATCGCTCGGTATTCATCATTCTTCAGGATGTCGGCCAGCTTCGACTTTTCCGGATTCATCGGTTTCCCTTTAAGAGGCAGTATAGCCTGGATTTTCGAATCCCGTCCCTGCTTCGCAGAGCCTCCGGCGGAGTCTCCTTCGACAATAAACAATTCGGTTCTCGAAAAATCCTTGGACTGCGCCGGCGTCAGCTTGCCGCCTAGATTGGAGCTCTCGCTGCGTTTCTTGCCGCTGCGCATTTCATCCCTTGCTTTACGGGCCGCTTCACGGGCTTTGGAAGCCTGGATGGCCTTCTTCAAGAGCGTTTGCGCGATCTGTGGATTCTCCTCGAGGAAGATTTGCATCTTCTCGGTGACAATGCTGTCAACCGCACTGCGTGCAGAGGCGCTCCCCAGCTGGTCCTTGGTCTGGCCGACAAATTCGACCTCAGCCATCTTGACGCTGATCACGGTCATCATGCCTTCCCGGAGATCATTCCCCTCCAGGTTCTTGTCCTTTTCCTTCAAGAGATTGTTCTTACGGGCATAATCATTCATGACACGGGTATACGCTGTCTTAAAGCCCGTCTCATGCGTACCGCCCCCGCGCGTCGGGATGGAGTTAACGAAAGAAGCCAGCGTTTCCGTGTATCCCGCATTATACTGAAGGGCGATTTCGACTTCGATATCATCCTTCTCCGCATAAAAATGGATCACATCATGCAGCACGTCCTTGCCTTCATTCAGGAACTGCACAAACTGGCTTGCGCCGCCTTCGTAGAAAAACTCTTCACCGTTGCCGCTGCGCTCGTCTTTCAGAACAATCCGGAGTCCGGAGTTCAGGAAGGCAATTTCCTGTAAGCGCTCTGCAAGCGTGTCGTAGTTGAGATGCGTTCCCGCGGTAAACACGCGCGCATCCGGTTTAAACGTAATCTTCGTGCCTGTTTTGTTCGTATTACCAAGCACCTCAAGGCCCGTTACCGGTTCCCCGACATGCTCTTTTCCTTTTTTGTCCTGCCAATATTCAAAACGTTGGCGGTGAATTTTACCATCGCGGTAAATTTCCACCTCCAGCCACTCGGAGAGCGCATTGGTTACCGAGGCTCCGACGCCATGAAGACCGCCGGACTTCTTATATCCGGAACCACCGAATTTACCGCCGGCATGCAAAATCGTAAATACAACCTGCGGGGTGGGGATGCCTGTCTTGTGCATTCCGGTTGGAATACCGCGTCCGTTATCGTATACCGTCGCGGACCCGTCTTTATGCAATGTAATTTCAATTCTCGAGCAGTACTTGGCCAAATGCTCGTCTACGGCGTTGTCCACTATTTCCCATACCAGATGATGCAAGCCTGACGAGCTTGTGCTCCCTATGTACATGCCTGGCCGTTTGCGAACCGCAACGAGGCCTTCGAGCACTTGAATGTCGTCAGCATCGTATCCTGAACGGTTGTTACCGCCGTTCTTCGATGACTCTGCAAACATATCGATCTGTTCGACCATTCATGCTCCTCCTTCAAATTCACGTATCTCGTGTATTTCTATTTCTACATTTCAATATTTTAGAAGAACGCTGTTCCCTAAAAAATGCAAACAAATGTTTCATGCTTTGTCCATTTTAATTCAAGATATCCCTTCTCGTAAAGACACTGAATGAAACAATAACCGCACAAATTGCCCAGAGGGCCAATACGGCAAGGGAAAAATTCAAAGTCATCCCCTCAATTGGCGGTAAATTGCCGGCTAAATAGTTGGTCAAATTCAGGTTTACCATAAACAAATATTTCGCGCTGCTCCATGCCGATGCCATATTCGTCAGAATATTTCCGGCAATCAATGCGGCCATCATAATCACAATGCTCGCCGCCGTACTTCGAACCAGCACGGACACCATAAAGGCCAGCATACCGACACATACGCCGACAAACCACACCAAGCCGCCCTGCATCAGCAAGTACTTCCACTGTGGAACAGCATGAACGCCGGACATATCCACATCAGACCCAACAATTTGAAATCCCGTGAATACTGGTATGTCAAACCCCTTGTATCCGAAAGCAAGACCGGAGATCAGATAGGCAATGACAAAGGTGGAAACTACGATAAGAGACGTAAACATGATCAGGGCGATCAGTTTGCTCAGCAGCACCTTCCATCGCTTCACAGGCCTTGTCAGCAGCATCTTGATGGTACCGGTCGTCCGTTCGCCGGAGACGATATCCGAAGCAATGGCCATAATGAGCAGCGGGATAAACAGGGATATCGCATTATTCAAAAACTCCCGTGTGAACGTAACCCCGTTTGGTTGATTAGGATTCACATCATGCTGCAAATAATACTGCATTTGCTGAATAAAGATTTGCCTATATCGTTTCCATTCATCCGGTACTCTATCACTACTAAGCGAATTCTCATTATCCGTGATTCGCTGCTGAAGCTCAAGCCGCCAGTCACTATTGAACTTCTCCCGGCTCCGTTCAGCCGATTTCATCTGGGCATAGGTAAACATGGGAACCAGAACAAGAAGAACCAGCAGGACAACATAGAACCGCTTTCGTTTGATAATTTTGATGCACTCGTTCTTGATCAGGGGCAACAGGTTACTCAATGCTCTCACCCTCCGTCATCTGCAGGAACAGCTGCTCCAGCGTAGGATTGATCCGATGAACCTCCCGGACCTGTACACCAGCGGCCACCAGCCGTTCCACAGCTCTAGACGTGTAAGTCGTGCTCATACGGGTCACAACAGCGTCCGGAGACATGCCTGCAAGCAAATTATCATCGAGCACCTCCTCGGGGCGGTCGACGATTTGGCAATAATCCAGCTTTTGCAATATTCGTTTCCCTTGCACGGCGGGATTCAGATCCCAGATCACATGATCACTGCTGCCGGCAATCAATTCATCGACCTCACCAACCGCAAGCACTCTTCCGCTGCTGATGATCGCCACGCGATCGCATAGCAGCTGAATTTCGCTCAGCAGATGGCTGGAGACAAAAACAGCCAATCCTTCTTCGGCTAATCGATGGATGAACTGCCGCATCTCTTTGATCCCTTTCGGATCAAGACCGTTGGTCGGCTCATCCAGAATGAGCAGCCTCGGTCTGCCGAGCAGGGCCTGGGCTATTCCAAGCCGCTGCCGCATTCCCAGTGAATATGTACTCACCTTGTCATGAATTCTTCGATCCAGTCTTACCGTATCCACAACTTCCTGAATTCGCTGCTGGTTAATGCCGGGCTGCATTCGTGCAAAATGCTCAAGATTTTCCCATCCCGTCATATACGAATACATTTCCGGATTCTCCACGATGGACCCAATATAACGCAGCGCCTGCTCCTGCTGGCGGTTCACATCATAACCGCAGACCTCAATCCTGCCGGAGGACGGTTTAATCAGGTCCACAAGCATGCGGATTGTGGTCGTCTTTCCTGCCCCGTTCGGCCCCAAGAACCCGAAAATTTCCCCTGCGCGCACGTCGAACGACACATCATGTATAATCCATTTTCGACCGATTTTCTTTTTTACATGCTGGACAGATAGTACGATTTCTTGAGCTTGATCATTCATCAAATTCCAACTCCCCATATGACATCCTCATCATGCCTACAGCATACCCTCTACAATTCGATCCGCTATAGCCTGATATCCTGCCCCGTTCGGATGAAAATGGTCCGAGGACAGATACTCGCCCAGCTTATGCTGAAACAGATCGAACGTGGGGACCAATGTCATATTGGGATCCCGGTTCACGATCTCCATAACCGCATGATTCCATGCAGAGACCACGATATTGCCGGGTATGAGCAAGTCTTCCAAATCGGAAAAAGGATGATACAGACCGATATAAACGATTCTCGCATCCGGATTAATGTCACGAATCTTCTCCAGAATCGCCTGCAGGCGTTCAGATGCTTGCGGCAATGCACCCATCAGCTTAGCAGGTTCGAGCTCTAACTCATCGGAATCCGCCGCCCCTTCCATCAGCCCGCTGCCTTGAAAGATATCATTGCCTCCTATCGATAGCATAATGACATTGGCTTGCTTCAAGGCATACTGTATTCCTTTGTCGTCCAGCTTGGGAAGGAGTCCTTCGGTCGTCATTCCGTTTATGGCCAGATTCGCCAGCAGGCTCGCTGTTCGGCCATCGCCATTTAATTGATCCACGCTTCGACGGACAAAACCGTTCCCGGTATTGTCCCCCGTTCCCTTGGCCAGTGAATCTCCAATCGCAGTTACATTTAAATCATTGGGCAAAATCGGATGTGACGGAGCACTCTCCGGCTCTTCCGGCGCTGTCTCTTCTTCGGACGCCTCGGATCCACCACCACCAGTCAGCAAGGGCTGTCCTTGCGGATCATTAATATCCTTAAATGCATACACAAAGCCAAGAATAAGCACAATCGTTACAATAACCGACACGGAGGCAGTAATTCGCCATATCCATGCAGATGATTTCATGACATTCCCCCTACAAAATTCCTCATGTACATTACCTTAAGACTTCTATTAAAAATTTGCAAATCAAAACACGCAAAAAAGACTGCCCCGAACGCAGTCTTTCGATGCGCGACCGGGGCAGCCCTGTTCATATGAAACAAGATAAGTGCTTATTCACTGATGAATTCTTGAACCCAATATCCGTTGTAGTATCCAACACCGATCATGGTGAAGTTCGGAGACAGGATATTTTCACGATGACCTTGACTATTCATCCAGGAGTTCATAACTTCTTGTGGTGTACGTTGCCCTTTAGCAATATTCTCACCGGCATAGCCGTAAGAAATACCGTAGGCTTTCATCATATCGAATGGAGAACCATGCGTTGGCGAAGTGTGGCTGAAATAATTGTTATTGCTCATGTCCTTCGCTTTATCGAGTGCCACGGTTGTCAGCTTAGCATGGACCGTAAGCGGCTTCAGGCCTGCATTCGCACGTTCTTTGTTCACCAACTTTACAACCTCGGAAGCAAAGTTCGATTGTTCCGTTGTACCCGCAGACTCGGAAGGCTGAGACGGTGTTGTAGATGGAGCGCTGGTCTCAGGCTTGCTTGTTTCCGGTTTGCTGGTTTCTGGTTGAGTCGTTTCTGGTTTGCTGGTTTCTGGTTTGCTGGTTTCCGGCTTGCTTGCTTGCGGAGTTTCAGCAGGCTGGTTCGCCTGAGGTTTTTCCGTTTGCGGCTTCTGAACGACCACCCATTTAAACTGTGATTCCAAGCCTTGGCTCTCCAGGAATTTCTGGATCTTTTGTTGCCAGTTTACATAATTATTGCTTTCAGCAGGTGCAGCAGACGCCGTCGTTGGCAGCATGATGCCGACAGCCAGCACAGCAGCAATGCTGCCGCCTGCGATTTTCTTTATCCAATGGTTGTTCATGAATGCTCATCTCCTATGCTCATAGTTGTGGAGTTTGCTTGACCGCCCTTCTAAGATGAATTTCTAGGGTGCCGGACGATCAAACAATGGTTACATTTTTGTAATCTCGTACGAACACATTGTAACACATTTGATACCTTCGGCAATCCTACAATTGTTGGAAAAGCGTCCTTGAATTCCTACCTATATACCGGAAACCAAGTCGTCTATAGTCCCAGACATGATGTAGGGATCGATGCTTATTCAAGCGAAGAACTCTTCTTATATCGGTGGTCTTCCCATCGAGTTTTAGGGAGAAACAAGAAAAAACCCACCCCAAAATTGGGATGGGTTTATGAAAAGACGAAGACTACAGCTTTTTACTAAACTGGTATCCAGCCTTTTCAAATCCAATATGCTCATAAAATGCATGTGCGGGAGCAAGTTCTTCCCGGTTGCCGCTTGTGAGAAACAAGAGGTGGCTACCATGCTGTCTTCCCCATGTCTCTGCACCGCGAATCAATCTTTTGCCAATTCCTTGGCCGCGGTAGCTTGAGGTTACAATAACCGAAGTAATTTGAGTGACCGGTTCGGTCATAGTGAAGGATTTGACTTGACGAAGCATGATCATACCAACAACAACACCATCAACCTCAGCAATCAGATTGCCGTATAAAGGATTGTCGTTCATGGCTTCCATCCGTTCACGCATCACATTAAGCGTGGTCGGATAATTCAGTTCGCGCATCAAGGATGTGACAGCTTCCAAATCATTCTTCTCAAAGTTTCGAATCAGCAGTGCAGGCGCAGATAATACGCTTTCGATGCTCATTATACCCTCATGCTTCCCTTCTTCTATGAATTCTGAGTAAACTCTACTTCTATTTTGTAAGTTTACGAAGAAGATTGCAAGTATCAAGCGACATTTTTTTTACATTTGTGTCGGTTTTGTTAAACCTTTGTTAAGCCGTTTTTACAAAAATCGGTATTGTGCTTCAATCAACCCTTGGTACGTACCCTGCTTCTGCATAAGCTGGCTGTGATTTCCTTCTTCGATTATCTTGCCATGATCAAGCACAACGATATGATCGGCGTGGCGGATCGTTGACAAACGGTGCGCCACGATGAAGGAGGTTCGACCCTGAAGCAGCACTTTAAGAGCTTCCTGAATTTTTAATTCCGTCTCGGTATCGATACTCGCCGTTGCTTCATCCAGAATCAGAATCCGCGGATCGGCAAGGAGCGCCCTGGCAAAGGACAGCAGCTGCCGCTGACCCATGGACAGCATATTCCCGCGTTCTTCAACCTCGGTATCGTAGCCGCCCGGCATTTGGACGATAAAATCATGTGCGCCTACCGCCTTCGCTACATCCTCTATCTCCTCATTGGTTGCATCCAGACGGCCAAACCGGATATTATCCCGAATTGTACCGGAGAATATAAAGGTATCCTGCAGCACGATGCCAATCTGATTTCGAAGACTTTCAACCGTTACCGATTGGATATCGTATCCGTCGATGGTTAATTTACCTTCGGTAATATCATAGAATCGGCTGAGCAGATTAATGATGGTACTCTTGCCTGATCCGGTATGACCGACAAGCGCAATCGACTGGCCTGCCTTCACGTCCAGATTGATCCCTTTGAGAGCCTGGCGTCCTTTTTCGTATTCAAACACCACATTCTCCAGCTTGATATCCCCTTTAATCGTCGGCAATTTCTTCGCCCCAGGCTGATCATCAATGCTCGGCTTCTCGTCAATAAACTCAAAAATACGTTCAGAGGAAGCCATGGCGACAAGCAATTGGTTATACATTTGGCCAAGCCGATTGATCGGCTCCCAGAAGTTCCCTACATATTGGGTGAAGGCAATGAGCAGACCGATGGTGAGCTCGCCTTGTTGGATCAACACGGCACCAAGCCAGAACAAGATCAATGAACCGAAGCCACCGGTAATTTCGATAAGAGGTCCAAATCCTTGGTTCATGGCAGACGCCTTATCCCAGGACTTTTTGCTGTCCATGTTCATGTTGTCAAAGAATTTCATATTCTCTTCTTCTTGCGTGTAAGCTTGGGTCACGCGGATCCCTTGAATCGATTCATTCAAGTGGGAGTTAATCCGCGAGTTCCGAATCCGTACATCCTGCCATGCACGCCGGATGCGTACACGGAGTTTGGTCGAGATGAAGAACATGATCGGTACCGTGACAATAACAGCAAGACCAAGCTTCCAGTTTATTAAGAGAAGGATGACCACAATACCTACTAGCTGCACGCAGTCGATGATCAGATTGACAACCCCGTTAGTAAACAAATCTTGCAGGGAGTTAACATCATTCGTAACGCGGACCAGCACGGATCCAGCCGGACGCTTGTCGAAGAAATTAAAGGACAAGCGCTGAATATGCTGGAACAGATCCGCTCGAAGGTCATATATCACTCGCTGACCGATGATATTCGTAAACTTGATACGAAATATTCCGGCAACCCATTGAATGATATACATCGCCAGGACGGCTATCGTAATCTGATACAGCAAGGTCAGGCTGGGATTCCCACTCTTCGGTTCGATGGCCTGGTCAATGGCCAAACTGGTCAAGAACGGTATGGCAAGCTTCGTAATGGTACCGATGACCATCATAAGTCCGATTAGCGGGAGAATCTGTTTGGCATAAGGTTTCATATACGAAATCAGCCGTGTCAGCTGCATCCAGTTAAACGGTTTCTCAATCGCATCGTCGTCCTTGTATACAAAACGTTCATTGGGTTCTTCCGAGGACTTCCGCGGCCTCGGAATCTTTTGCTTTTGATGCGGTTCAGTATTTACATTGGCGTTCATGCTTGCACCTGCCCTTGCGTGCCTCCTGCTTGAGCTTGCTTCGCAATAAGGTCCGCATATTGTATTTTGTACACATCCTGATAAGGTCCTGGCACTGCAATCAAATCATTATGCTTGCCGCGCTGCACGACTCTTCCCTCATCCAGAACGAGAATTTCATCCGCATGACGTAAAGAGGAAATCCGGTGAGCGATGATAAACGTCGTTCTACCGTTCATGACTTCCTGGAAGCCGGATTGAATTTCATGCTCGGTTTCCATATCCACTGCACTGGTGGCATCATCCAGGATCAGAATTTTCGGATCCTTCAACAGAGCCCGGGCAATCGCGATCCGCTGCTTCTGTCCGCCGGACAGTCCCATTCCCCGTTCGCCAACGATGGTATCATAGCCATCCTTCATCTCCATGATGAATTCATGAGCCTTGGCCAGCTTGGCTACCCGGATGATCTCTTCCATACTGACGTTCTTCATCCCGTAAGAAATGTTATTTCGTATACTGGATGAGAACAGGAAGGTCTCTTGGAATACCGTGGCGATCTGGCTGCGTAAACTCCGCACCTTAATGTCATTAATGTTGACTCCGTCTAATTTAATACTGCCTTGGTTGACATTGTAAGCATGCATCAAGAGCTGTATTATAGTGGACTTACCAGAGCCCGTTCCGCCAAGCAAACCGATAACAGAGCCGGGACGCGCATCCAAATTAATATCTTTAACTGCGGCCATCTTATTGCCGTAAGCAAAGGTGACGTTGTCAAATACAACGTGTCCTTTCACTTCGCTTGGCACCAAATCTACAGCACGTTCGCGGTCTTCCACATCAATTGGCTGATTTAGCAGCTCCAACACACGTTCACCGGAAGCCTTGGACTGCGTATAGTTGTTAATATGGAAACCAATTCCCCAGAGAGGGCCGATTATGTACCAGATCAAGGTAAAGAATGCTGCTAACTCCCCAACCGTCATTGAACCTTTGATAACCATGGCACCGCCGACTGCAAGGAGAATGACGACACTGATATTCGCGAATAGTTCCATCATCGGGAAGTAGCGTGCCCACAGTGAAGAGGCAAAAATTTGGTTGGTTTTGTAGCGCTCATTCCGTTCGGAGAACTTCTCCACTTCGTGAGGCTCACGCGCAAAAGATTTTACGGTTCGAACACCCGTAATATTCTCCTGAACCGCGGTTGTCAGCGAGCTCAGCGCAAGACGCATTTCCTGGAAAGCCGGATGGATCTTGGATTCGAACTTCAGAGCTGCCACAACCAAGAATGGCATCGCTACCAAAGTAACCAGCGTTAATTGCCAGCTGATGGTGAACATCATGATGGAACCAAAGGTTATCATCAGTACTAAATTGAGAAGTTGGGCAAAACCGAAGCCGATAAACATCCGGATTGCTTCCAAATCCCCGGTAAGCCGCGACATCAAATCCCCTGTCCGTGCCGTGTCATAATAGCGGAACGATAGAAATTGCAATTTTTCATAGCAGGCGTTTCGTAACGAGTATGCCAGGTAGTTGCCTAGCCTCCCCCCAAAAAAACCGTGCAGAAACTGCATTGAAGCTTTCAGAATTACCACACCCAGCACAGTGAGTGCGAGCTGCGGCACGATGCCGTAATTCTCCAGCTTGATTGCATCGTCAATCAGCACTTTCAACAGCTGCGGATAGACAAGTCCTAAAGCGGTTGCAATCGCCAGACACAGAATGGAAAGAAAAAGATAACTTCGTTTCTCCCAAAAGAAGCCCTGCAGTTGCCTGAGAACATTCATGTTTATCCTCCTTTGGATTATTTTCGTTCAGGTTATGTAGCATTTATGAAGTTTATCATCGACCTGAACCCGCGGCAAAGAGGGAAAACCGTCATAAATGAGCCAAAAGGACCTAAAGGGGGCAAATAGTATAACTTATCTTTGTTTCATAATGAAATCATCGAAAATTCTCATTAATACTAGGGGATATAATCACATTGTCAGTCCCTTCAACCATCAGGCTTCATCCACGATTTCCGACTTTTTTGAACATGCTTGAAAAAGGGTAATATCCTAAGCCGTTTTCATCCTAGTGCGAACGCTGTAGCGGATTAAAATACGTCATACCATCCTATTAACCTTCATCAGCCCACGGTGAACATAGGAAAAAAGACGCCCCGCCATGTGGCAAATGGGACGCCTTTTGATTGAGAAGTATAGGTTTGGAGTTTAAGCTGCATATCATCGTTATGCGTTTGGGAGCTTCTGACACCAACAATAACTATGCTATTACGTTGGGTACTGCTCTTGATCGCATAAGAACCGTCATTACTGTGCTCCCTGAATCATAACTTCCAGCTCATCCGCCAGCTTACTCCACATCAACGGGGATTGGCCGTCCTGCAGCGAACCGAGAATGGCAGCCATGGATTCCTTCAGCTGTTCCTCCAACACCGAGACATGATGGTGCAATGAACGCTCGCTCATCCGAACATAGTGGTCCGTCAGCTGTTCTTCCCGAATGCTCACCACACTCGCCACGGCTTCCTTCACCTTCGGCTCAGCCGCTTCACGAAGCTTGGAGCTTCCGCTTCCCTCAAAGAAATGCTTCGGGTTCTTAAAGGACGACCAGAAGGACAACCAATCCCCCTGGATTTGCAGATCCGTTTCTTCCAGCTCCGGCGGTGACCAGTCCTTATCTGCCCGTATGGAAAGGGACAAACCCTCGGCCATACCGTTGATATCCGCTGCTGCTTTAAGCGCTGCGTCTTCAGCTAATTTGCGGCCGGCCATCTCTAATCGAAGCGTTGTCGCCCATAACTCCTGATCTAGCTCCATGGACATCGTCCGCATCAAATCACGTCCGCAAGCCGCAAAGGCCGATTTCAGGTGACCTGCATCCTCCCGGAGCACGGAAGGATTAAACGACTCCTGAAAGAAACGGTTCATGGCATAATCCAGCCGCTGCCGTACATGAAACAGCAGCTCGCTGCTTTCCTGCGCGATGTCGCGGGACATGTTAAACTCCGTTAAAGCCTCAAGGCGAGATAAGGCTTGTTGATGAACCTCTTCCAGCTCCACGATTTTACGCTCACGCGTGGTCTCATCCTGGGCTGCCATTTCGGCCCATGCCCTGATCCGGTCCCTAACCGAAGCCAGTTCATCATAAGCAGCGCGCTGTGAAAGCCTTGGCAGCTCTTCAACCGCAAATCGACTAAGCGCTCCTTCGAATACCGGAAACCCCGATTCCTTCAATTTTGCTTCATCCCCATCCAGCTTACTATCCAGCGCAGCCAGACTGGAAACGGGGAAGATATGCGGGCTGCCTACCCCGCTGGATGTCAGATTGGTACGAACATGCTTCACGACCTCATCCAGTTCCTCTTCGGATTGTGCAAGGTCTGCGGCATTGACGATAAAAAACATTTTATCCAGGGCAAAACTGTCTTTAACCCTGCCCAGTTGGGACAGGAATTGCCGATCCGCTTTGGAGAAGGCATGGTTGTAATACGTTACGTAAACGATGGCGTCCGCATTCTTAATATAATTGAACGTGACGCCCGTATGCCGGGCATGCAGGGAATCCGCTCCCGGCGTATCCACCAGCACAATCCCCTGCTCTGTCATCGGACAGCTGTAATATAGATCAATTCCGTCGACAAAACAGGATTTGGTTTCGTCCGCCACATAGCCCCGATATTCCGCCAGCTCTACCGTTTCCGTCGTACCAAGTTTGGATTCCATCACATCCCAACCGGCGGCGGCGGCCTTCAGAAACCCGTAATGCGGCAAGCCTGCCGGGTGAATACCGGCTGGATTCAATCCTTCTGCCGCGCTCCGCCAATTGCCCGGATTCGGTTCCTGGAGACCCAGCACGCTGAAGGAGTACTTCAGATCGTCCCACCACATCTCGCGGCTCTTCATCCGCACGGCTGCGGTCCCATGGGATTTCCCTTCAACCGGTGCCAGAATCCGGTTCACCGCCGCCGTTGTCGGGTGCGGTGACACCGGTAGGACCGACTCGCCTAGCAGTGCATTGGCGAAGGAGGACTTCCCGGCGCTGAACGCACCGAACAGCGCCAAAGTGAACGAGCCGCCCGCAAGCGCATCCGCGCGGGCGGTCAAATCCCGCGCGGCCGAGACAAGCGCGGGATGCGGCGCCAGCAGCGCTGCTGCTGCGCGCAGCTCGGATGCCGCGGCATCCAGCCGCTGGCGCCGCTGCGGTGCCGCCGCCTGCGCAGCGGCGGGGCGGGGCGCCGTGCGCCCTAGCCCCGGCTGCGCCGCCGGGGCGCCGCCCTGGGCAGCCCCTTGCGCGGGCTGCCCTTCCGGCTCCCTCACCTCCGGCAGGAGGCCGGGGGTGAGGGAGGTGCGCGGCGGGAGCAGCTGCGCCAGCTCAGCCGCGCGGGCGGCTTCCGCCTGCTGCAGGGCTGCGTAGCTGGCGGAAGCCGCAGATTGCGCCAGGAGCTCGGCGCCCTGGCGCTCCAGCTCCTCCAAACGGACGGCCGCAGCGTCCGTCAATACCGCCTTCAGCCGGTCGGCAAGCACCAACGCGGCCCGGCGGTAGCTGCCCTTGATTTCCTCGGCCAGCTCCCGGTTATAGTTCAATACATATTCGCCGGACACCGTCGCTTCCGGATTCACGGTCCGCGTGATCATATCCTCCCGCACGCCGGGAAGCTCAGCGTCCATCAAACTCTCCCATTCCGTATTCCACTCCGTATGCTGTTCCACGCTTTTGCGGAACAGCGAACGCAGATGCCAGTCGATCTGCGCTGTCGTCTGTTCCTCCAATCGATGATGGAAAGCCTCCAGACGGCGCCGACGCTCCTCCTCCGTTTTGCCGCCTGTGAACAGAAACCCGACTTTAAAACCGCTCTTCCGGCTTTCCAGAAAGGCCAAACTTAAATCCCGAACATCCGCCGGCGTCAGATTGGCATTTGCCAGAAGGGTATCCGCTTCTTTGCGAAGTTCCGTGCGGACGGATTCCGGCAGCAGCTGCGCGGATCTTTTTTGATCCTCCAGCTCCTGCAGCCGCGCTTTCATCGCCGCAGCGGCCTCCTCGCCGCCCATTTCCTCCAGCAGCCGCTCCTTCTCTTCCTGATGGCTGCGGGTATAGGCTTCCACATGCTGATCGGCAGCATGACGAATGGAGCAGGATACGCTGTAGCGCAGCAACGGTTCCTTATGGGATATGAGTTCGCCCATCAAAGACTTCAGCGTCCCCCATTGATTATAGGGATGGTCCTGAACTTTAAGCGAAGTGCACAGCAATCCTTTATACGTGATCTTCCACTGGGCGAACGCCTTCTTCACGTCGTTCAGATAAGAAGTCAGCGTCAATTCGTCATCACGATGCTTGTCGATCTGATTGACGATCAGGTACAGCGGCTTCCCCCAATCCGACAAACTCTTGGCAAACATCAAATTGCTCTCCGACTGCACATGATTATAATCCATGACGTAAAAAACGATGTCAGCCATATGCAGGGCGGAATGCGTGGCAAGCCGGTGCCCGTCATCGGTTGAATCGACCCCGGGCGTATCCATCAAGACGCCGTCTTCGCCAAGCAGCGGCACATCATCCCACACCTCAATCGCGGAATACTCCCGGCCCTCCTTGCAGTATTCGGCAAGCTCGTCAATCGTTACCGTTAAAGGCTCGCCAGGCTCCGCAGCAGATCGGTGAATCAACGCCCGTGGCTCACCGCTTCGGATTGTAACCACATTCGCACTTGTCGGTACCGGACCCGAGGGCAGCACCTTTTTGCCGCAAAGCGCATTAATCATGCTCGACTTCCCTGCGGAAAAATGTCCGCAGAAGGCAAGCGTCAGTTCGCCGCCTGTACCCTTGCGTATTAAATCCTCAGTCAAAGCGGAGGAAGACTCGTCATTCCATTCCAAGAAACGGTCCCGAACTCTCGTGAGTTCCGTAACACTGTATCCGATTTCATGCTCAGCCATCAACTTCAATGTCATTTCTCGCTCCTGTCCATTGATCTCTCTCAATTTCTGACACAATCTATTCACATCGTTTTATTTTATCACCGCTTGCGCCGTAAAGGAATCATTGCATTTTATTTTCGACCGTTGCCTTGATATGACAGTCCTTGATCTATGCAAAATGGCAGGCCAAGGAAGTGATCTTCCTTGCCTGCCATGGATCCAAAGCTTCATGAAGCTGGAACATACAGGAGGAATGAGGTGAGAATTCACACTCGATTACCCTGTAAGAACCAGGTTTATCTCATTTTTTAAAACATCAAATTTAAAGAACTTAAGATACAACGGTGTTTTCTTCTGCCGGTATCAAAATTTCGAACACATTTCCATGCTGCAGAATGGTTAAACCGCGTGATTTATCACGCATAACAACCACTTCGGGCTTTTGTGACATGCGCTCCAAATAATGCTCGGGAGCATCCCCGGAATGACTGAACGTCACGCCTTCGACTTCCTGCTCTTCATTTTCACTCAGTTGGCTTTGGCTCTCCACCACATGTTCAAAAATATCTGAGAACAATTCAAAATTGTCGGTGTAAACAGAGATGCATTTCATGTGTAATCCCATCCTCTTTTAAATTTAGCTCATGCCGATCCAGGATACGTCCTCTTACACCTTGCGAAAAGCGACTTTTGATCACTGTTGTTTCCAGATTTCCATTCTCCCATGCGGCTAAAGATAGAAATCCGGAGACAAAGGCAAGCCCAGCGCTTGCTTGCAATTATGTCCATTTCGCTAGCTATTCATTAGAGTGCCGTATTCCCAATGAATCTGATGAACCTCTTTTTTGTCTATTCTTGCTGGTATTACAGTTGTTCCTTATTCTTCCTGACTGCTAAGGTTTTCATACGTTTCTTTCCTTCACGGCAAACATCGAGCAAGGGGCATACCGGGCATTGCGGATTTTGAGCCTTACAGTGATACCGTCCGAAAAAAATGATTCGATGATGGGTCAGCGTCCATTCTTCACGCGGTACCCGCTTCATCAGCTTTTTCTCCACTTCCAGCACGGAATCTTTCCAGGCGGCCAGTCCAAGTCGCTTGGAAACCCGCTCCACATGCGTGTCAACCGCGATGGCAGGCACACCAAAGGCATTAGAAACCACGACATTGGCGGTCTTGCGTCCAACCCCAGGTAATTTAACCAGCTCATCATGAGCTTCCGGCACCTCACCGCCATACTGCTCGATCAGAATCCTGCACAAATTCTGAATATGTTTGGCCTTGTTCCGGTATAATCCGATCCGTCTGATATCCTGCTCAAGTTCCTCGATCGGTACCGATACATAATCCAAAGGCGTTTTGTATTTCTGAAACAGATCCTTTGTCACTTTATTAACCGTTTCATCCGTGCACTGGGCGGACAGCAGCACGGCGATGGTCAGCTCAAACGCATTGCTGTGATTCAGTTCGCAATGTGCATCCGGAAACATGCTCTCCATCGTGTCCAAAATATGCCGTACCGTTGCCGCATTCATATGATTTCCCTCCCGCAAAAAAAAATCTTGATGCGGAAATCCCCGCATCAAGACGGTGTTTCTCGAGCAATCCCAGGTCGATAATTTACTGTTTTACGATCTCAACAACGACACCGTTGTTTAAGTACAGTACAATATTATCATTTTCCTTAAGGGATTGCACGGACAAAGTAGTGTCACCTTGATGAACAAATACTTTATCGGATAATGTATACCGGTAATTATCATTAATCGATTTACGCTTAACTTGAATTTCCGTATTGCTCGCCTGCCAGAATGCGCGTTCAACCTTCTCCAGAACCTGGACAATGGTTACGCCTTGAATATCCTTTCGAATCTCCACGCGATCTCCCGGAGTCAATGTGGTTAAGTTCGAAGCCGTTGAACCATTCTTCACGACTTTAACTCCACCGCTTACTCCTATCGTCTGGCTATTGCCCGCATGATCCTTCACGGTCAGTGCATTTGCGGATGCATCAACGCTAGTCACTTCGCCAAGCGTTAATTTAACTTCAGCGATCGCGACAGCCATCACACCTTGCAGCGTAATGTTAACGAGTGTCCCGGGACGCAGGTCCGCAAGCAGAATCGCTTGTCCGCTATCACCGGTCAATGTTGCTTTGTCGGTATAAATATCGCTTGTGGAGCCGTTCGCTTTCACTCGAATCCGGTTTTTCGCAGGTTCAGTAAAAACCACCTCGAATTGCGCGGAAGTTTTGAGCTTCAAGCTCTGCAAGTAATCTTGATTGGTTGACAGCTGGGCTGACACTTCGTCACCGACCCGTACATCGGCCAGCGACGCGCTCGATTTGCCGAAGATTTCCACAATCAAAGTGCTGTTGTATGGAATTTCCTCCACTTTTCCAGTGGCGTCCACAATCGATATCACTTTCTTGGATGTGTTAATGCTGCTGATTTTACCTTCAACTTTATACACCACTTCCAATGAAAGTGCACGGGTACCAATCAGCGACACGCTTACTTTACGTCCTGCGCCTAGCAGTGGTTCTACCTTATCCAGCGTCGTTCCATTGCTTGATTCCAGCTTCGTCTTATCATCCAGGATGATGACCCGAGGCTGGTTGTTGGCATCCTTAACGGTCAGCCAGTGCGTCTTCGAATCGTAGTTTACAATGGTGACGCCGTCGAGCTGCTCCATTTGACGACCCGTTACTTCGATCTTCGTGATTTTTTCTTCCCCGTTGATGGTCAATGTCACTTGATCGCCGGATACCGCGTCAGCGAGCAAATCGGACAGAACAGGTTTCACCACACCGCTCATAATGATTTCCGGCTTCTCAGCCAAAAACTTTGTTTCGAGCTGTGTGCTTCCACTGCGTTTGTAGGTGATGGTCTTTCCGTTTTCTTCAACGGAGTACAGCATCGCCTGCACGGTACGATCAACGCTTTGCGTGACTTCCAACGACTGAAGGATGCTGTTTTTTACCGTAAAATTGACGGTATAGCCGTTCTTCAACTCGGCCGGAGCCATTATCTGGTTCTGATAGCGAATGACGGTGGCATCATCCCATGTGTACGTATCCTCATAACCGGTGCTATCTTTAAGGGTTACTCTTTTGTTTACCGTATCCACGTTCTGGACGACGCCCGCCCCCGTCTTGTTAACCAAGCCGCTCTTTACGCGGATGGACACAATTTTCTTCTGCGGACTGTACGTTTCGCGCTCAATCGTAAGCAGACTGCCGGCAGCCAGTGTCTTCGGATCGATCTTGGTCCCGTTCTGATCCAGGAACACCGTGCTTGGCTCGTAACTCAGCTCTTCAAAGGTGCTGCCTGTATCCAGCCAAATGACGTTGTTCGGCGACAAGCGTGCGTACGTGCGGTCAAACCGCTCCACTTGCTGGGTTGGATCGGTAATTTCCACGTAAGCAGCCGTTCCGTTATTCACAACGACTACCGCTTGGGTGTATGGATTAATCTCCGAGAATTGCAATCTCTTCTCCGAATCGGATGTGAAATACGCTGTGGAATTATCCAGCTTAAATGAATTCAGCTTGCCATCGGCATACAAATCCAGTTTTCCATTCTCAATTGAAGCAATAGAGCCTTTGTATTGGTTCTCATAATTTGTGGTGATGTAGGCTTGAGCCCGGCTAAGGAACGTTGCAAGCTGGGCACGGGTAACGGCCCCTTGCGGATCGAACTTGTTGCCGTTCACACCTTTTGCAAGTCCCAGCTCAACCGCAACATTGACATAGCCCAGACGATCCGGGGATATCTTGGCGTTATCCGCAAAGCCTGTCGCTTTATTTTTGGCTGCATTGGCCTCCGCGGTTCGTCCAATGGAACGGACAAGCACTTCGGTTATCCATTCCCGGGATGCTTTCTGCGCGCCCCAAATAACTTTCTCATCCGTATATCCGGATTCTTTTTGCTTGTCGAGCAGGTTTTGCTGAAAAGCCAGTTCAACATATTTCGTAAAATAATCATTCACTTTAACATTTGTCGGTAATGTCGCAGCGCCGCTGCTTAATTGATCCTGCATGCTTAAGAACCGGATCGCCATCGTTACAGCTTCCTGCTGCGTTACGGGATCGTTCGGACGAAACTTTCCGTTATTCCCGGTCACGATCCCCTGTGCTGCTAACTGATAAATGTACTTTTCTCCCCAATATCCGGCATTAACATCACTGAATGCGTTAATGGGCGTTTGGGCTGCATTTGCCGTTGTCGCATTTGCCGCTTCTTCATCTGCCGAGACGATCGAAGCCCCGCCTCCGAATGCTATAAGTCCGGCCATGACGGCGGAGACCACTTTTTTGGAATGAACATGTTTGCTGTGTCTAAGTACCATTTTCTTTCCCCTCTCAATAACTACTGCTTCATCATATACTAATATTCGACAGCAGATCGTGATCTCCTTCAACCATCATTACCGAGTCATTGGATTTTCCAAATCGACATGACCCATTAACGATTCGGTCTGCTGACCATCCACCAGAATTTGAAGTGATTTCACCTCGTCAAACTGGAAAAAAGTTTTTTTGATCGCATCGACGGCAAACGACTCCCCGCCTGCACCCAGGTTGGCTTCGTCCGGAACCGTCACATCGAGCGTCAATGCCCCGTTATCAAATGTCAGTGAATTCAGCCCGATTTTGTCCCACAGAGGAATCATTTCGGCATGATTACTCTTCTGCAATGCTTGATAAGCCGCTTCGTATTTTTCTTGATCTTCCTTATACGAAATTTCTGCCGTGCTTTCTACCAGCTCCATCAAATCAGGATCCGTGTAGTAGGCTTTGATGCTCTCTGTTTTCGCTTCCGGCGTCGTCACTTCGCTGCCATTCCCGGTAGACGATCCACCTGATCCATTCGACGTTCCGCTATTACTCTGTCCTGTCTGATCATCAGGCTTAGGCGTTACTTGCTCCGGCGTATTGTCCGGAGCTGCTCCGGGTTTCTGTCCACAACCGGCGCCAATCAGCATTACGGCTGCCAATAGACCAGTCGACCATATTTTTTTATTCAAAAGTAGCCACCTCCTGCAATCACGATCACTGTCGTATCTTAATCAACCTTTAAATAATTTTTGATGCCTCTGACAATAGCCTCGGCTACTCGATCCTGTGTTGCCGGATCAAACAGCTTGCTCTCATCGGTCTTGTTACTCAGGAACCCGACTTCCAGCAGGGCGCCAGGCATTTTCGTCTCGCGAATGACATGGAAATTGCCATATCTCACTCCGCGGTCCTTTAAACCCATGGCCTTAACGATCTCTTTATGGAGTGCATTCGCCAGGGCTTTGTCAGATTCATTGTAGTAATACGTTTCGGTTCCGCTTGCAGTGGAAGGGCCGCTATTAGCATGTATCGATATGAAAACATCAGCCTTCAGATCATTCGCAATCTTCGCGCGATCCTTCAGCTCGAGGAAAGTATCGTTACTGCGAGTCAAAACGACTTCGATATTTTGTTCTTTGGCCAACAGTTTCTCAACTTTCAGAGCCATTGCGAGGTTGAAATCTTTCTCCCTCTTCTTCGTTACACCAATTGCTCCAGGGTCGTGATCTCCATGACCCGCATCAATGACCACGAGTTTCTTTCCGCCTGTACCAGGTGTCGGGTTAGAACCCGTATTCAAATCCACAATGAACAAGCCCGATCCGTTCTCAAGGCCTGAAATGGTGTAATTCTTGGCGTAGTTGAGATCAATGACAATTCGCACGGTCATTGGGTTGCTGTTGTAAAGGGAGTAACGGACGGCTTTGACATCCGGGTAACCCGTTACCGCCATCTGACCGCTTTTCGTCACGTCATCAAAGCTGGCATTGCTGCTGAATGTATCCGAGAAATTCGTGTTCACCATATCAATGACGATACGGTCCGGACTGCTAAGTTTGGATACATTCGGCTTCGTATTGCCCGTAACGGCTACCATCAGCCTGTTTTCGCTGAAACTGATACCGTCCACGGTCGACGTAGCTACGCCAGGTTCTTCACCAGGGTTATTCCCCTCGTAAGACGAGGTCAGATAGACTGCCTTCTGCGCGTTATCCCATCTTACTTGAAGGCCCATCTGCTCACTTACAAAACGGATGGGAACCAGTGTTGTTCCGCCACGAAGAACAGGTGCTTTGGTCATTTGAACGCGCTGACCGTTGATGTCAGCTTGCTGACTTCCAATCACCATTGTTACAGTCTGCGAGCCGTCTTGGACAGTTACCGTCTTGGTTGCCTTGTTCCAGTACACGTCAAATCCCAAATTCTCGGAAATGACACGGATCGGAACCATGACTGTACCGTTATTATTCTCGACCTTCACGCCAGATGACAGATTGATTTGTTGGCCATCCAGGTAAATCTTTGCGCTGTACGAACTCGCATCCGCCATTTTAGGAAACGCAATCATGATGACAACCAGAAACATTAAAAAACCGAACTTCTTCATCCTTCACCCCTACCATCCTATTATTTTGCCATAGATTGGCGTTTCTGCACTCGGCCTGTCCGACATTACCTGACAACCTATAGACGCAAAGTCACAATGAAAGTTGCGAAAATGTTCCCTTTTTACCAAAAAAACACCTATTTCAAAAACCGAAATAGGTGTTTGGTCCTTCATATGAAATTCAACATTGGTTCTTTTGCTCTATTTTCGAGTCATAGGATGCTCAAGCTCAACATGTCCCATTAAACTTTCGATCTGATTACCGTCTACTAGCAATTCCAGAGACTGCACTTCATCGAACTGGAAGAAGGTTTTCTGTAACGCATCAATCGCAAACATTTCCCCTCCGGCTCCAAGGTTGGCTTCGGCTGGTTTAGTGATATCCAGCGTCAGAGCTCCTTTATCAAACTTGAGAGACTTCAGCGTAATCTTATCCGACCATAGTGGACTTAGTTCGGCATCACTGCTTGTTTGAAGTCCTTCAAAAGCCTTTTTATATTTATCCTCTTCACCCGAGTATGTAATCTCTTTGCTTGCCTCTTTCAGATCCATGATTTCGGGGTCCGTATAATAGAGTTTAATATTAGCCTTCTTCGCTTGATCCTCCGTAGCATTCACATCCTTTGTATCCACAGGGGTTCCAGCACTTTCACCGGTTGTGTTCTGCGGTGGTGTACTTGCTCCCTCGCCTGCGTTTACTGGTGTTGCGTCATCTTGCTTATGATCATCAGCCGCCGTTTCTTCCGGATGATCCTGAGGCGTTTGCACTTCTCCTGTTGCGGTCTCCGGATTTGTCTCGGCAGGGGCTGCAGTCGGCTTCTGTCCACAGCCGGCACTAAATGCAAGCAGCAGCGCCAGCAATCCTGTCATCCAATATTTTTTGTTCATGACTTTCGTCCCCCTCTAAGTTCATCAAATCTTGTACACGTTATTGTACTTTAAGATATTCTTTAATACCCGCTACAATACCTTGTGCAACACGATTTTGGAAATCGTCTTCAAACAACTGGGCTTCGTCACCCTGGTTGCTCAAAAAACCAATCTCGAGCAGGACAGCCGGCATCGTCGTTTCTCTCGTAACATGAAGGCTGCTATATTTAACTCCCCGATCCATGAGTTCAGTTGCCTTGACGAGATGTTTATGTATTACATTCGCCAAAGGTTTGCTGGCATCTCTCGTGTAGTAAGTCTCTGTACCGTGCGGACTACTGGAAGTGCTGCTGTTTCCGTGAATCGATACAAAAATATCAGCCTTTAAAGAGTTGGCAACTTTCACGCGATTACTTAGACCCAGTGTTGAATCATCGCTCCGCGTCATAACAACGTTGATATTCTTTTCTTTTCTCAGCAAGGCTTCCACTTTTAATGCAATATCAAGATTAAGAACCTTCTCTTGGTTGCCGTTAGCGCTGATCGCACCCGGCTGGCTGCCGCCGTGACCGGCGTCAATAACAACCGTCTTCTTGCCATTGCCGGTAACTGGCGGTACCGGCGGAACGAGGATTTCGCCCTCTGCGTTCAGATCCACGATGATGATGCCCGATTCCTGGGTCACCGCATAATTCTTAGGTCCGGTCAAATCCAATACGATACGCACGGTTGGCGGGTTGTCGCTGAACACGGCATATCTAATATTCGTAACGTCAGAGTAATCCGTAACTTCCATATTGCCGCCGTTTTGAGCATTCAGGACATGTCCGCTTAAAAACGAAGCAGAGTACACGGTGTCCGGAAGATCGATAACAATCCGATCAGGCCCCGTCATGCTGAACACTTTCGGCGTCACGGCGCCTTCCGTTGCAATCATAAGACGGTTATCGCTAAAGCTAAGCCCCGTCAACGAAGTCTTGTTTCCAGATTCCGCAGGCGGAGGCGTTTGATTCCCTGGATTGGTTCCGGCACCTGGATCAATCTCGACTTCGGTGGCAGGCGGGGCCGTGCTGGAGAGGAACACAGCCTTCGATTGGTTGTCCCATTTCACGTCAAGACCCATCTGTTCGCTAACAAAACGGAGCGGCACAAGCGTGGTCGGTCCATTCAAGACAGGCGCCAAATTCAGATCTACCTGGGCCCCGTTCAATTCTGCCTGCTGGCTGCCGACCACCATGCGGACCGTCTTCTCGCTATTTTCAACCGTTACGGTTTGGCTTGCCTTCTCCCAGCCTACCTTGAAACCGAGATTCTCGGATACTACGCGGATCGGAATCATCACGTTGCCTTTCATGTTGGCTACCTGGACGCCAGAAGACAAATTCAATGGTTCCCCGTCAAGAAAAATGCTCGCACTTGAAGAACTGGCTTCACCACTTTTCGGAAACGCCAGCAAGAAGACTATCAACATCATTACAAACCCTAACTTCTTCATGAATCCACCTCGATCATCCCATGATTGAATTTGAAAAGCAAATCTAGCAAAAACTAAAAATATGTAAATCAGCACATTCCCGACTACATGCTGCCGGACAAATACTGACATAAAACAAGGGTCCCTCTTGGCTGCCGCTGCATATTAATTCCATAATACCAAAAAAAACTTCCATTTCCTACACAGGAAATGGAAGTTTAATAATCTTGTAACCTTTTGCTGCGTGATTGCGAGATTAAGCGAACAGACGCTCCCCATGCTTCTTCTCGTAAGCATCGATCGCACTTTCATGCTGCAGCGTCAAACCGATGTCATCCAGTCCTTGAAGCAGGAATTGACGACGGTGCTCGTCAAGATCAAAGTCAATACGGAGTCCTTGATCATCTGTAATCGTTTTGCTCTCCAGATCGACGTTCAGCTTATAGCCTTCTTGGGCTTCCGTCCGCTGGAACAACTCTTCCACCTGCTCCTCCGACAATTTGATCGGCAGAATCCCGTTCTTAAAGCAGTTATTGTAGAAAATATCAGCGAACGATGGAGCGATGACCACCCGGAATCCGTAGTCCAGAATCGCCCAAGGCGCATGCTCACGGGAAGAACCACAGCCAAAGTTGGCACGGGAAATCAGGATGGTTGAGCCCTGGTATCGGGGCTGATTCAGCGAGAAGCTGTCGATATTGCCGCCCTCTTCATCAAACCGCCATTCGTAAAACAGAAACTGTCCAAAACCTGTACGTTCAATCCGTTTCAAGAACTGCTTCGGAATTATTGCGTCCGTATCTACATTCACCCGGTCCACAGGTGCGACGATACCGTGTAATTTCGTAAATGCTTGCATAAACTTCTCCTCCGTCCTTCTTAGCTCACAACTTCTTCGGCTGCAAAGTTCCAGTCACGTACATCCACGAAGCGTCCTTTTACCGCAGCTGCCGCTGCCATTGCCGGCGATACGAGGTGCGTTCTGCCGCCGCGGCCTTGGCGTCCTTCGAAGTTACGGTTGGACGTGGATGCGCAGCGCTGTCCCGGCTTCAATACATCCGGGTTCATCGCGAGACACATGCTGCAGCCTGCTTCACGCCATTCGAAACCCGCTTCAACAAAAATTTTGTCGAGCCCCTCTTGTTCAGCCTGAATCTTCACTCGGCCCGATCCGGGAACAACGATAGCTGTTACATTGCTTGACACTTTATGTCCCTTCGCTACAGCAGCCGCTGCACGCAAATCTTCAATGCGTCCATTCGTGCAAGAACCGATAAAGACATAATCGATCGGAATCTCGGATATTGGAGTCCCTGGCACAAGCGCCATATACTCCAGGGCTTTCTCCGCTGCCTTGCGCTCATTCTCGGTCTTAAAATCCGCAGGGTTAGGAACCGTCGAGGAAATGTCAGTACCCATTCCCGGGCTCGTTCCCCAGGTTACTTGTGGGATCAGAGATTCTACATCGAACTCAACCACCACGTCGAACTCGGCGCCTTCGTCTGTCACAAGCTCTTTCCAAGCTGCTACTGCAGCATCAAAAGCTTCGCCCTGCGGAACATATTGACGTCCGCGCAAGTATTCAAACGTTGTTTCATCCGGAGCGATCATGCCCGCTCTGGCTCCGCCTTCGATGGACATGTTGCACACGGTCATGCGCTCTTCCATCGACAGCTCGCGGATCGCTTCACCCGTATACTCAATAACATAGCCTGTTGCAAAATCAGTTCCGTATTTCGCGATGACGCCGAGGATCATGTCCTTAGCCGTTACGCCCGGATTGCGGCGGCCGACAAATCGCACTTCCATGGTCTTCGCTTTCGCCTGCTGCAAACATTGGGTAGCCAGTACATGCTCAACCTCGCTCGTGCCGATACCAAACGCAAGCGCGCCGAACGCACCGTGAGTGGATGTATGGCTGTCGCCGCACACAATCGTTTTGCCTGGATGTGTTAAGCCCAGTTCCGGCCCCATGACGTGCACAACGCCTTGATCAATCGTATCGAGATCATACAGGGTAACGCCAAAATCCTGACAGTTCTTGGTCAGGGTATCGATTTGCTGCTTCGAAATCGGATCCGTAATGTTAAAACGGTCTTTCGTTGGAACATTGTGATCCATCGTTGCGAAGGTCAGTTCAGGACGGCGTACTTTACGGCCGCTGAGACGCAAACCCTCAAATGCTTGCGGGGAAGTTACCTCGTGAACCAAATGCAGGTCGATGTACAAAATACCCGGTTTGCCTTCTTCTTGATGAATAACGTGGTTATCCCAAATTTTCTCGAACATTGTCTTCTTACTCATCATCATCACCCCATTGTTCTTTACGTCCATGAGAAGATAATTGCTTGTTATCTTCTTTACATATAAGGAAGATCTACAACGCATCATCTTTACGTTGATAGTAATATATCATTTCCTTCTTCATTGTTCCAAGATATAATATCTATAGATGTAATAGGATTCAGCTATAACGGAGTGATGCCTAAATGGAACTGAGACAACTGCAATATACGCTGCAAATCGCGGCGGATAAAAATTTTTCGCGTGCCGCGGAGAAGCTTCATATCGCCCAGCCTTCCTTGAGCCAGCAGCTCTCCAAGCTGGAGAAAGAGCTCGGCGTGCTGCTGTTCCAGCGGAATACGAGCAACGTTGAGCTTACCCATGCCGGGGCAAGCTTTGTCGAGCATGCCCAGAAGATCATGGACGCCGTCGAGCAGCTGAAGCAGGAGATGTCGGACATCTCCCAGCTACGGAAGGGTAAAGTCGTAGTCGGCAGCATGCCGATTACGGGTTCTCACCTGCTGCCACGGGTTTTGCCTGCCTTTAAAAAGGGATATCCGGATATTGAGATCACCCTGTTGGAAGACTCCTCCATGAACCTGGAGAAGCTGACGGCCAGCGGCAAGGCCGATCTCAGCCTCCTAGCGCTGCCGCTGTCCGAGCCGTCACTGTCCTGGATTCCGATCGGTGAGGAAATGATCGATTTGGCCGTTCCTCCGCTGCACCCGCTTGCGCTGCGGGCAGCCTCTGATCCCGTCCGGCCCATCACGATCGACGAAATTCGGAACGAAGCGTTTGTTGTCCTCAAAAAAGGACAGGGCTTCCGGAAGCTTACTTTTGACATATGTCGGGAGGCCGGCTTTGAACCGAACGTTGTATTCGAGAGCAACAATATCGAAACGCTCCAATCTCTGGTCGCTACCGGAATGGGCATAACGCTGGTGCCTCGTTTTATCGCCCGTGCAAAACGCAGCGAGTTTATACCGGTCTACTTGCCGCTTGCTGATCCGGTTCCGAGCCGCACACTGGTTGTGGCTTTCCGTAATGGCCGGTATTTGTCCAAAGCGGCGGATGCGTTCATCGATACGTTCAAGCAGGTTATGGATAAACTCGTTGTGGAGAGTGTTCAGGATTCATGAGTGCTGCCCCATAAATAAAAAAAGAAGCTCAGCTAAGGTCAATTTGACAAGACCAAGCTGAGCTTCTTTTCAACCTGAAGTTATAACACACCCATTTCATCATAATCGGAGGTTTATTTGCGCAAATTATGCTGGTCAATCAATCGGTTCTGTTCATCCGCAGTACGGGACTGATCCTGAATCGATTCATTCTTCCCGTTGCCACCTCCGGCAACATTCTCAACAAAGTTGCGGAACTGTTGTTTTTGTACTTCTTCCTGCTCATGGTTTTGGCTGTCGAATTGGTTGTTCTCTGCCATCATTCCAAGCCTCCTCTCTGACGGATTACCCATAGTATACCCGCCACTGACCAGATGAAACTTCATTTTTCAGAGGAGTTTAACCATAAACGATTTATTGAAAATACAAATTCGGACGACGGTCTTCAAAAACCGGAATACGTCCTCTGACTTCATCCGTAAGATCACAATCCAGCGTACCTGTCAGGATCATTTCCTGCTCATCCCCTTCGGCAATGACCTCCCCCCACGGATCGATGATCATGGAGTGGCCGAAAAAGTCCGTATCTCCGCTAGTTCCTACACGATTACACGCAATGACATACATTTGATTCTCGATCGCTCTGGCCATGAGCAGCGTTCTCCAATGATGCCGCCGCGGATGCGGCCACTCCGCGGGCACAAACAGCACTTGGGCGCCGCTGAGCGCGAGGGTGCGGGACAATTCTGGGAACCGTATATCATAACAGATCGAAGCGCCCGCTTTCAATTGTTCCAGCTCGAAGGTTACGGTATGCTGTCCGGCTTGCAGAAACTTCTCTTCATCCATCAGGCGGAACAGGTGAATTTTGGAATATTTGGCGATCTGCTCCCCGCTCCGGTTAAACACATACATGCTGTTATAAATCCGATCTTCGATTCGTTCGGCTACAGATCCGCCAACGACTTGGATGCGGTGTTTTCGCGCAAACTCGCTCAGCATCCGAGAGGTTTCCTGTCCCATGGGATCGGCAAGCTCTTGAATCCGGTCAAGCGCATACCCCGTATTCCACATTTCCGGCAGTACGATGACGTCCGGCTTCATATCAGCCGCTGCGGCCTGCTCCATCATACCGAGCATTTTATTCATATTGGCATTCACGTTTCCTATTTCAATATCGGCTTGGATAAGTGCGATATTCAATTGAGCCTTTGCTTCACCAGTCATCTTGCAGCCTCCTGTTATTGGGTTGAATTCAGCATCAGCGCCGCTGTGATCATGAAATCCATGTTCGGGCTCTTATTCAGGAATTCATCCATTCTCTTGATGTCATCATCATAGCCTCCTCCGCCCTGCTGCTGCAACACCCAAGCACCATTTCCCTCTATACACCCCTGATAAATCGTGTTAAATTAATCCTAATTGTTTTCAAAATCAGCTGCATTCGAGTGTAATTAGATAACGGAGTGATGAAACTGCAATGAACAAATTAAACGAATTCCAAATAGAGCCGGCCGAGATGATGTCCCAGCTGCCCACACAATTTTTCGCGACCTTGGTCTCCAAGGTAAACCGCCAAGTGGCACAGGGACATGATGTGATCAATCTCGGGCAGGGAAATCCCGATCAGCCCACGCCGCCTCATATCGTATCCAGCTTGAAGGAAGCGGCCGACAATCCGCAGTTTCACAAATATTCGCCTTTTACCGGCTTTTCCTTTCTTAAAGAAGCCATTGCGCATCGATATAAGGAAGACTACAACGTTGATCTGGATCCGGAGACGGAGGTATCCATTCTGTTTGGAGGAAAAACAGGGCTCGTACAGCTGCCGCAAGTGCTTCTGAACCCGGGTGATGTATGTCTTGTCCCGGACCCCGGTTATCCGGATTACTGGTCAGGTGTTGCACTGGCCCGTGCCCAAATGAAGTTCATGCCGTTAACCGCAGCTAACCGGTTTCTTCCCGACTATGGTGCGATCACACCTGCAGACAGAGAAAAAGCGAAGCTGATGTTCTTGAATTACCCGAATAATCCGACATCCGCCGTCGCTCCCCTGTCCTTCTACGAGGATACGGTGGCATTCGCCGCCGAACACGGGATTGTGGTGGCCAGTGATTTTGCTTATGGAGCGATCGGATTTGACGGAGACCGTCCGGTCAGCTTTTTGCAGGCAGAAGGCGCCAAAGAGGTTGGCGTAGAATTCTACACCCTCTCCAAAACCTACAATATGGCCGGATGGCGCGTTGGTTTTGCCTTGGGGAACCAAAAAATCATCTCGCTGATCAATATGCTGCAGGACCATATCTACGTCAGCCTGTTCGGCGGCATTCAGGCTGCAGCGGCCACAGCGCTCACTTCGCCGCAAGACTGCGTTGAGGAGCTGGTGGCACGCTACCAATCGAGAAGGGACGCCTTCTATGGCGCCCTGTCCGAAATCGGCTGGCAAGCCCAGAAACCTGCAGGCTCCTTCTTTAGCTGGCTGCCCGTACCGAAGGGCTTTACCTCGGTATCCTTTGCCGACCTGCTGCTTGAGGAGGCCAAGGTAGCGGTTGCTCCTGGTATCGGCTTTGGCGATCACGGCGAAGGATATGTCCGCGTCGGCCTGTTAAGCAGCGAAGAACGAATGCGGGAAGCCGCCTACCGAATCGGCAAGCTGAACCTGTTCGGTTAATCTAATTCCTTTTGAAAAAACAAAAACGATGTGCTATTCTTGCAGTAACAATTGAATGCCATTTTCAAAAACGCAAAGACGGGACCAGTACGAAAGCATATGGCACGATGACCAGAGAGCAAATTCCATGGGCTGAAAGAATTTGCCGTGACCCCCTTTCCGAATCCTACCCCCGAGCGGCCTGGCTTGCCAGGACAGTGCCTTCTGTTACAGGGCTAAAGCCGGATGAGCTGCGCTCATCAACAAAGGTGGTACCGCGGAAGTCAAACTTTCGTCCTTTTTCATACAGGACGAAAGTTTTTTTGTTTTCTGAGAAAAGGATTCATTACAGCTATACCTACTAATCATAAATACAAGGAAGTGATCACGATGCTATCACGCATCGTCGTAAAAATCGGAAGCAGCTCCCTTACGACAGATGAAGGCGGACTTAATCTTGATTCCGTCGCCTTCTTTGCCGGAGAACTTGCCGCGCTCCGCAAGGCCGGTCATGAGGTTTTGCTCGTGACATCCGGCGCTGTCGCAGCAGGCTTTCGGGAGATCGGCTACGAGACGAGACCCAAATTACTGCATGAAAAGCAAGCATCCGCCGCACTGGGGCAGGCGCTGCTGATGCGTGCTTACCAGAATGCGCTCGCCTCCCATCAATTGAAGGCTGCGCAAATTCTGTTGACAAGAACGGACTTTGCGAATCGCAAACGCATGAACAATGCCAACATGACGATTACGGAGCTTCTGAAGCAAGGCGTTATTCCGATTATTAATGAGAACGATACCGTTTCGATTGACGAACTGAAATTTGGTGATAACGATACGTTATCCGCGCTGGTCGCCAATTTGGTCCGCGCCCAGCAACTAATCATCCTGACCGATACGGATGGTTTGTACACGGCAGATCCACGCAAGTCGCCGGATGCAACAAAATATGAGGAAATTGATGAAATTACCGATGAGATTTACAGCATGGCAGGAGGCGCTGGCTCCAGCGTAGGTACAGGCGGCATGCGATCAAAAATCGACGCTGCCAAAATCGCCACCCGCGGCGGTGTCCCCGTCTTCATCGGCAAAGCCAACGAGACCGGGGATTTGCTTCAGGCGCTTAAGCGTGCAGGCAAAGGAACATATTTTGCTACCCACCTATCCTCCCTGCCTATGAAAAAACAATGGCTCGGCTTTATGTCCTCGCCGCTAGGCCGGATCGTTGTCGATCCGGGCGCCGAGAAAGCGCTGATTCACGGAGGCCACAGCCTCCTTCCCGTTGGCATAAAACGGATCGAAGGCAGCTTCCATGCAGGGGACGTGGTGGAGGTCGTTAATATGAACAACGAAAGGCTTGGCAGAGGCATCGTCAATTACGATGAGGACCAGCTGCAGGCCGTGCTCGGTTTGCCGAGCAGTCAAGTCATCGGCATCATCGGAGAAATCCATCGACTCGAGGTTATTCACCGCGATGAATGGATCACATTAAAATAATCCGGATTGCCATAAACCAATAAGGGATTTCCTGATAACTCAAACAAGGAGGAATTATCATGAGTGAGGTACGCAATAAAGCCCAGCTCGCCAAACAGGCTGCATTTCGTCTTGGGAGGCTGAGCACGGAGGAGAAAAACCAGGCTTTGCTGATCATGGCAGACGCCCTGATCCAACGGACGGCAGATATTATGGAAGCGAACGCGGAGGATCTTCGCCGCGGGAAGGAACTCGGCACCTCAGCCTCCCTGCTGGACCGGCTGGCACTGAATGAGGCCAGAATCGAGGGCATTGCCGAAGGATTGCGCCAAATCGTTAAGCTGCCGGATCCGATCGGCGACACCTTGGAAACGATCGACCGCCCCAACGGGCTGAACATCGTCAAGAAACGCGTTCCTCTTGGCGTGATCGGCATCATTTATGAAGCTCGTCCCAACGTGACCGTTGATGCAGCCGGGCTGTGCTTGAAGACAGGCAACGCGGTCGTACTGCGCGGCGGTTCATCCGCCCTCTCCTCCAACCGCAAAATCATCGAGGTGCTTCACGAAGCTATGGAACGCACCGCACTGCCTAAGGATGCGCTACAGCTTATCGAGGACCCGAACCGTTCCTCCGTGGATGAAATGCTGAAGCTCAACGGACTGTTGGATGTCATCATCCCGCGCGGCGGCAGCTCGCTGATCCAGAACGTCGTGATGAACGCCACGGTACCGGTGATCGAAACCGGAGCCGGAATATGCCATACCTATCTGGATGCATCGGCAGCGCCGGACATGGCGGTTGCCATCAGCCTCAATGCCAAGGTGCAGCGCCCTTCGGTCTGCAATTCCATGGAGACCCTGCTCGTCCATGCTGATTATGCCAAATCGCATCTGGCTGCGCTGGCCGAAGCATTCCGTGAGCGCAATGTTGAGCTGCGCGGATGCCAGCGTACCCTGGATTACGTTCCATGGGCTGTAAAAGCTACGTCTGAGGATTACGCGACCGAGTATAACGACTATATTTTGAACCTTAAAATCGTGGATCACCTGGATGAGGCCATTGAGCATATTTCGATTTATGGCACAAAGCATTCGGAATGTATCGTTACCGAAAATAAGGATCATGCAGGGCGCTTCTTGCAGGAAGTAGACGCGGCGGCTGTCTATCATAATGCTTCGACCCGCTTCACCGACGGCTTTGAATTTGGCTTCGGCGCCGAAATCGGGATCAGCACCCAGAAGCTGCATGCCCGGGGACCTATGGGGTTACCCGCGCTTACTTCCTCCAAATATGTTATTATCGGTAGTGGTCAAATACGCGAATAAATCATTCATCTAAAGCCCATGAAGGAGGAAATAACGATGTGCCAATCCCCGCAGAACCGACCTTTAATAGATAAAGCAATCACCTTCTACGGCGCCGGCTCGATGGCCGAAGCGATCGTACGAGGATTAGTGAGCCGTTCTGTCGTGCTTCCGGAGAATATTACGATGCTCAACCGAAGCAACGTTCAGCGCCTTCAGGAACTGAGTGAGCGGTACGGTGTCCAGATCAATAACGACGAAGCCGCTAAAATCGAAATTCTGAAAACTTCGCCGGTGATCGTGCTTGCCATGAAACCGAAGGATGCTGCTAAAGTATTGAAAGAACTGGGTCCGAAGCTCTCAAGCGACCAATTGATTATCTCCGTGATCGCCGGATTATCGATTTATACGACACAGACGCTGCTTGGAACCCATCAACCCATTGCACGCACGATGCCGAATACATCCGCCTCCATCGGACTGGGTTCCACAGGAATCGCTTTCTCGAAGGAAATCAGCGAAGAACAGCGCCGGCTGGTCATGACCTTGTTCGAAGCTGTTGGCAATGTAACCGTCATTGAAGAAGAGAAGATGGATATCCTGACCGGCATCTCCGGCAGTGGCCCCGCTTACTTCTATTACATGATGGAAGCCATGACTGCCGCAGGGATCCGCGGCGGCCTGACGCCGGAGCAAAGCCGCGAGTTGACGCTCCAAACCATTCTGGGCGCGGCCCGGATGGTGCAGCAGACCGGAGAACAGCCTTCATCGCTTCGCGCGAAGATTACATCGCCGAACGGTTCCACGCAAGCGGCCCTCGAAACGCTAGACAAAGGCGATTTCTTCGAAACCGTCATTGCCGCCGTAAACCGCTGCGCTGAGCGCTCCAAAGAAATGGGCGCCATGCTGAAGGAGCAGATCTCATGAGCCGCTGTATTGCAACGTACCGAATTTATGACGACCAGGCGGATTTTCGTAAGAAAGCGACTTCCATTGCCGTTGGCATGACGGTCGGCAGCTGGACCGAGCTGCCGCAAGCCAAGCGTGAAGCGATGCAGAAACATCTCGGCGAAGTCGTTGACATTCAGGTTCACGAGGGCTGGGAGCCCGGCAGTCGTTATGCGGATGTCAGCATTGCTTATCCGGACATTAATTTCAGCCGGGATATTCCCGCTCTGCTGGTGACGGTGTTCGGCAAGATTTCCATGGACGGACGCATCAAGCTGACTTCCCTGGATTTGTCTCCCGACTTCCTGAGTGCATTTCCAGGACCGAAATATGGCATCGACGGAGTCCGCAATCTTCTCGGCGTCCATGATCGTCCGCTGCTGATGAGCATATTCAAATCGGTTATCGGCCTGAATGCGGACGAGCTTAGAGCCCAATTTATCCGTCAGGCGCTGGGTGGCGTAGATCTCATCAAAGATGATGAAATCCTGTTCGAGAATGACCTCACCCCGATTGAAAAACGGGTAAGCATGTGCATCCAGGCTGCTGCCGATGTGGAACAACAAACAGGTAAAAAGCTGCTCTATGCCGCTAATCTAACCGGACGGACGTCGCAGCTGCGTGAGCAAGCGCTGCGTGCGATTGATGCCGGCGCCAACGCCCTGCTCTTTAATGTGCTGTCCTACGGGTATGACGTTTTGCATGAGCTAAGCAGCGATCCGGATATCACCGTTCCTATCGCGGCTCACCCTGCACTTGCCGGCGCCATTTATCCTTCTCCATACTATGGGATAACGGCTCCGGTGCTGCTCGGCCAGCTGATGCGGATCGCCGGTGCGGATCTGGTGCTCTTCCCTTCGCCTTACGGATCTGTAACGATGCCGAGAGAAGAGAATCTGGCCATTCGCGACGAACTGCATAGCGCTAAACTTGGTGTGAAACGAAGCATGCCGGTACCGTCCGCAGGAATTCATCCGGGACTCGTTCCCCGCATCATCCGGGACTTTGGCACCGATGTGGTCGTTAACGCAGGCGGCGGGATCCACGGTCATCCGATGGGTACCGAAGCGGGCGGCAAAGCCTTTGTGCAAGCGATTGAGGCGACGATGAAATCCGTTCCGCTCGCACACTTTGCCGAAGAGCACGAAGAGTTGAAAGCCGCACTGGACATCTGGGGAGGAGAAGTATGACATCTGGAGTAAAACAACCGATCATTTTTTGTGATTTCGACGGAACCATCACGAACAACGATAATATTGTCGCCATCATGAAGCACTTCAAACCGGAAGGCTTCGAGTCGATCATGCAGGATACGCTTGACCGCACCATTTCCATACGGGAGGGCGTTGGCCGCATGTTTGCCCTCTTCCCTTCCTCGATGCGAGAAGAGATTACCGATTTTGTTCTTAACCATGCAGGAATCCGTGAAGGCTTCAGTGCATTCCTTGACTATTTAAAATCGGAACGGATTGAGTTTTATGTCACAAGCGGCGGTATCGATTTCTTTGTCGATCCCCTGCTGAAACCCTTCGGCATTCCGGCAGACCATATCTTCTGCAACGGTTCGAATTTTGAAGGAGATCACATCGAGATTACTTGGCCTCATCCTTGCAAGGAATCCTGCCATAACGACTGCGGTATGTGCAAGGTCACGGTGATGGACCGTTTTCCGGCCGATCAATATTACCGAATTCTGATCGGTGACAGCCTTACCGATTTCGAAGGCGCCAAGCAAGCCGACCTGGTTTATTCCCGTTCTTCGCTCACCGAGCAGTGCAAGAAGCTTGGCGTGTTTCATGTACCCTTCGAGACATTTACCGATATCCAGAACGATATGAAAGACAAGTTTAAACAGGAGGTGCTGTAAGTGGCATTTTCAGATATCCGGCTTGAACAGAAACAGGCTGCCCTGCAGGATCTTAGAGGGATCAAGGAACTGTTCGCTTCTAGAAACTGGTTCCCTGGCACCAGCGGCAATCTATCTGTCCGTGTTGGCGAGTTCAACCCGGAGCAGTTTTATTTTGCGGTGACAGCCAGTGGAAAAGATAAGTCGGTACATACGCCCGAAGATTATCTTTTTGTGGATCAGAACGGCTTACCTTGTGAAGCAACCGGCTTAAAGCCTAGTGCGGAAACCTTGATTCACTGCGAAATTTATCGCAAAACCGGCTGCGGCGCCATTTTCCATGTGCACACCATCGATAACAATCTGATCAGCGACTGGTATGGTGAACAAGGCTATGTCCCTGCCCAAGGAATCGAGCTGATCAAAGCCTTTAACATTTGGGAAGAGGACGCGGCGATTCGCATTCCGATCCTGCCGAACTATGCGGACATCCCGCGGATTGCGGAACTCGTTCCGGATGCGCTCGATCCGGCGGTACCCGGCATTTTGCTGCGCAACCACGGCATCTATGCGTGGGGCAAGAATGCTTTCGAAGCGAAGAAACATCTGGAGGCTTTTGAATTTATATTCGAATACTCTTACCGTCGTCTACTCCTGAATGCAGCCGGATCCAAGTAAAGTAAAGCCATATTTGCATGTACAGGGCTTAAACAGCCGGATGCACCTACATCCAACGTTTTCGGGGTGCATCCGGCGTTATATTTCCGTTAGGAGTGTATAGGGATGCTCGAAAGTTTAGCCATTGGCATCGTGTTTATTTTGTATGGTTTGGTCCTCTTTTTGATTCCGCCTAAAAGTTCCAAGAGCATTTATGCTTATAAAACGACGTCATCTCTCAAAAATGAACGGAACTTTAAAGCTGCGAATGCCTATGTCAGTTTGCTGCTGATGATCTTCGGGGTCGTCCTGCTGCTTATCGCCAGGCTTACCGGCCATTTCATGACAACCGGTATTGCGACCGTGATCGTCTTTATCCTGATTTATATTCTCGTTGAACGAAAACTAAAAAACCTGTAAAACGATTCCGATCGTTTACAGGTTTTTTTCTTTATATAAATTATAGCCGATTCTGCTCATGCTCCGTCAAAGAGATCGAAGGCGCCGGTACCTGATCCGGTGACGAATAGGCATTGAAGATAAACAAACAAGTCACAACAAATAGTGCGATATACAACAGGTAATACAGATTCTTGGCCACGATATCTCCCTCCATATCTCGTTCATATCATTTCATTGATTAGATCGCGATCCTCTTAATCCAATGGATGTTATTAACACCCATATGTACGACAGACAGCCTAGCCTAACTGCTGCGATCTCTAATGATCACTTTGACTGCAGAAGGCACGGACAGCGTCACATCAAGTTGTGAGAACGATCCTCGAAAAGCATAGCGCGGGGGATCATTCAGCTGGACATATAGAATGTTTCCCGACTGTTTAACCTGAATCATCGACGGCAGCTCGGTCGTACTCCACATTTTGATGTCTTCCATACGCAGGCTGCCGAAGATCAGCATTTCATCCGAGCTGGAAGCATCCTGATGGATATTGTGGTTGTAACTGCCCTGGACAATGACTTTTTTAACCCCGTCCGGGATCGTTATTTTCTGATCCGGTAACGGAATCGTTTGCTGCACGGACATCGTCTCACGGCGAATCTGATCCAGTAAACCTGTCGCGTTCAGCGCTCCCATGCCGATACAGCAGAAGGTCAGAAAACCGATGAGAAGAATGCTGAAAAGATCATACTTGACCGAACCGCCTCTCCGAAAAATCAGTGTATAGCACACAATCTCGGCGCCTAACAGAACCCATACGATCGGCCACCATCTTGCGGCGGAGCTGTACACCTCTGCGCCTTTCCAGGCGGAGGACAAGACAAGCAAACCGAGCACGAGCAAGGATAGTCCCATGGAGAGTGTACCCACTCTCCATGGCCGTGCAGACTTCGATGGAGGGCTTCCCAGACCATGAATGGACATCTCATTCGTTGTCGGTATCATAATATGAACGCTCTCCCCTTAATGTATCCTTTTTCGAGCCGGTCATCAGCTTGATTCCTCCTCCGATGAGAAGAACAGCGATAATCGCGGTTTTCAAATAGGAACGAATGCGGTAATCCAGCTGTAAATGAGGGAAAAGCGTATCAATATAAGGCATCACAACACTGGTGAATACGAAATAAATACCGAGTACGATCAGTCCAAGCCCGAGCCAGCGCTGCTGATTCCCAAGTCCCGAGATGATCGGTCGATCGCGCAGCGGCTCCCTGCCGTAACGGCTTACTTGCTGCAGGCCGTCAAAGAATGCATAGAACCAGATCAGCGGAATCAAGAACAGGAACAGCGACAGCTTGAGTACATCCAACACATAAATGCTGCCAAGAAATAGGACCATGAGCTGCAGTCCGCGTTTTTGCAATCCCAAATACATTTGACCCGCTCCAGGAAACGCCGATAACAAGGTAGCAAACACTTTACTTCGGCGTCCGCTCTCCCTTCCGCTCTCTAACTCATCAAACAGCGTGCGATCGATAAGTAATTCCCCAGCTTGCTTGCGGTTAACCAGCTGAACCACATCAAACATGCAGTAAAGCCAAATGATAGGCAGCATGCCCAGAAACAGCAGGAATACCGATTCGTGAGTCAAGCCCGTTAAGAACAGCAGAATCGTCCCCAGCCCGAAGAATGCGATCAGGAATGACAACCCCCGCTGCATCAATCCCAGTTGAAAATGACCCAAACCGGGAATGAAGGACAGCAGTATGGTATAAAAGCGTTCAGACTCATCACTCTTTTCCTGGCGAATCTCCATCGGCCGTCCATACTCATCGTGGATAATCATTACAGGCGTATATCGGATCAAAGCAACTAGCAGGTCGAGCATGCTGATCCCCCAGATCATGAAGGCTCCGAGAATTCCCAGCCCAAAGACCGCATCGGAATGGGACATAATCCCGAGCACAAATCCGCCGAAGAGGCTTCCGAAGAACAAGAGCGGATATAGCAGGGCGCGTCCCTTTCTCCCCCAATAATAATGGCCGAGGCCGGGAAGGATATTTAATATAAAGGCAAACCCTTTACTTTTTTGCGGTTGCACTAGGCATCTTCCTTTCATTTTTCTTATCTGGATAATAGCTGGTCAAGCCAGCCCGTTGTTTTTTCCACCCATTGTTCACTGTAAGAAGGTGTTTCGGATAATGGAGCATCACCGTTCATTTCTCCAGGAAGAAGTCGGTCAAATGCCCCGGTGAAGAGGAACAGCATGGTAATGGAGGCGGCAATGGTGTAATGAACGATCGCGCGTTCGTACCATCGCTTCGGACGTTCCTGAATCCGCAGCGGTGCTTTATGGGTGTATGGCTTAATTTGTTCGTGTTCCACCACCTGCTGCGTAAATGTTTCCGGGTCTGACAAGCCAGGGAGTTCGGAATCAAGCTCCGCCAGTATCTGCATATATAACTCCAGCACGGAGTCATCCGATAACATGAGCTCTTCATAAGAAGATCGTTCTTCTGGCGAGCCTTCTCCTCTAACATATCGTTCTGTCCGCATTGTAAGCTCGTTGCCCTTAACGTTCATTTCCATTCCTCCTCCTTCCACGATTTCCGAATCCATTGTCTGGCCCGGTATAATTTCGATTCAACCGTCTTGACCGTGACATCCAGCTCGGCTGCGATTTGCTCGTAATTTTTCTCTTCCAAATAAAAAGCCGTTATAATGGCGCGGTGGTTGTCCGGCAATTGTTTGATTTTCTCGCGAAGTTCCTCTCTTCTCTCCTTATGTATGAGCAGAGAAACCACGTCCTCGTCCCGGGAAGGGAGTTTATCCAGCACTTCAGCATGTTCGCCGGGCAGCTGCTCCGGCGGTTTACGGGAAAGCTTCCTCTTCATATCAATCGCTTTATTTAGCGTGATGCGTGTAATCCAGGTTTTGAACCCTTCAGATCGGTACTGGGGGAGAGCTTTGTATACTTGAATAAACACTTCCTGCGACGCATCTTCCGCTTCCTTGGCATCCCGCAGGACCGAGTATGCCGTATGGAACACGTGCTGGCTGTAATGGCTCACCAGTTCCCGAAAGGCTTCCTGATCACCTTGCAGGATGCGCGTGATTAACGTTTCAGCATCAATAACTCTCCCCTCCTTCCCAAATACATAGACGTCAGCTTCGAAAGCTGCCCCTGCACTTTTTTCAAAAAAATTTGGATCATCTAAAAACAAGACCAGAACAGCTTGTCCGCATAGTCTGCCCATACCGGTCAAAACAAAAAAGAACGTCCATCGACGCCCTTTCAGGATGTTACAGGATCATGCCGCTAAGTACAAAAAGAACATTCATCACAAAATGCATGACCATCACGGGAACCAAACCTTTCGAACGAATAGCCACGCCGCCCATCATGATACCAAAGATTGAAAACAGCAGACAAACCGGCCATGAAAAACCTAGGTGGTAATGGTATAAACCAAAGGTAGCTCCAGCGATGATGAGCCCTTTCAGCTCCCCAAATCTACCTACAATATGACTAAGTATGTATCCCCGCCACAACAGCTCCTCAAGGACGGCATTGATCAGCGCGAAGGAAAGTGCATAACCGATTAGAACGAGAAATTGCGGCTGTCCCCAGTCCATAAAAAAAGAAAATATGCCACAAACGACAACCAGGAAAATAAGCATGAAACGCCAGATCGGATCCTTAATTGGTCCTTTGAATATCCATGGAAAATAGATCGTTTTCCCCCATGAACCTGTGGCGAGGTATAAAGGCTTTTCTTTCGTTAATGCGGCCGCGAGCGCAAACGGAAGTACAAATAGAATCAGGCTTAACCTCGATAGGATGATGGCCCAGGCATCATGCCCCGCGAATCCATTTTTGATGATTTCACCGAAAGCATGATAGAGCGTATAGCCTATCACCATGATAAGCGCGACTATGGCCGTGTCTCTGATTTGAATCGATATCTTGCGTAAGCTTCTTAGCTTGCACAAACGATATATCAACAGGATCAGCCCGATTCCCCACGCCATGGATAAAAGGATTGAGGTCCATTGAACCCATACGATGGTAGCGATCATGATGATCAAGCAGGTGATAAATTCACCTGGGCGGTTCGTTACTTGCAAGCTTTTCTCTCCCATTCTGTAACGCGTATGATGATATCATGATACCCTTCTATCCTGACCGGATCAACTAGAGATTGGGACATCGTCTTTTTCTAACGGCTTCACCACAGTTAGCAGAAACGGGCGTCCGTGCAAATATTCACGGATATAGGCTAGTGCATAGATTTGCTCACTCTTCAGACTTTCTGTCTCTCTTGGATTAGAGGCATGGTGGCTATAATTCTCCATCATGATCATGATGAAAAAACACTCCAGAGACTGAATATAATCCGAGTCCAACTTCCGCACACTTTCATATCCTTGGAGCACTTTAAATCGCTGCTTCGGATCAAGTGACAACATAACCGCGGCCAGATCGTAAAGATAAAAACCGTAACCGCATCTACCGAAATCAATCGGATGTGGAATTCCCCCTTCAAATACAACATTCCCCAGATGTAAATCGGCATGAATGAGGCCATAGTTGCAATCATCCGCGTTCATAAGCTCAAGCTGGGATAGAACCTTTTCAGCTGCGAGTTGATACAGTGACCATGAGCCTTCCGATAAAAAAGTTCCTGCATATCGTTCCAGTTTGGCTAGCGCTTCTCTATAACTGTTCATCCCCCATACGGGCCTCCGGAAATCAGAAGAACTTTCGAAGCCAAGTGCAACTTCATGCAATCTCGCAATCAAGGCACCTACCTGATAAGCCTGATCTTCTGTAAGTCTTTCATGGGCATGCACACCATCCACCCATCTCATCACGGTGACATGAGGTGATCTGAATCCATTGTCCGTAACGATTGTCAACAATCTTAAACCACTTGGTGTGGTTATACTTGTCGGCACTTTGATACCTGCGGTAATAAGGGCATCCAGGAATTGAAGCTCCAGGTCTATTTCATTACTGCGCCGTCGATGCGAATGAATTCTCAACAAGTATGTTTCATCTAAGTTTGTCTTAATTTGATATGTAATCGTGTCCGAAATACCGATAAATTCAATCTCAACCCATCTCAGGTTATATTGCTGAAGTGCCGATATCGCAACCTTCTTGGCTCTTGCGAGCAGCGCACACCGTTGTTCTTCTGTTTCAAATTGAAAAAAATCATTCATGAACTCACCTCTGCTCTATCATTTGAACGTTCTTGAATGATTATAATTGCTCAGTATCTGCACTTCCTATATAACGATTGGTTTAAAATGACTTTTATCCATAAGAAAAAGCCACATCAGAATCAGGTCCAATGTGACTTTGCATTACTTGTTTTTGGTATACACGATTTTCTTGATGGAATCGCAGGATAAACAAAATTGAGAAGAAAGCTGATCAATACTTGCGCCCGACGCAAACAACTGCCGGATTTCCAGGTTTCTTTTTTTCAAATACACCCGGCTGCCCGAGTTTTCTCCCCATTTCTTGCGTAACCCTTCAGGTTTAGGGATGTACACCATCCCGCCCTGTACATATTTTTGCACTTCCTTCAACAATTCCTCTGGAAGTATAATATCCGCGTTTATATATTTCATGGTATCTCTGCTCCTTAAAATTAAAATAAAGGTTTTAAGGATGCAAAGTCCATTAGATAAACGGCCTCTTTTATGCGAGGTAATCAGGCGGTAACTTTCTCATCGCTCCATGCAAACAACCGCCGTTGTTCATCATATAGACTTTGCATAGAGCTCATCGTCAATCTTCCCATCATGATCATGCCCCCCCCTTCAAAATAATGACATTCCGACTGGTTATGACCATTATAACCGATGTTACGCGAAAAATCGAAGTGCTCTGTCTCATCGTTCAAGCCGATTTTAAACCGCTAAGCTTGCAAACGACCGGAGCATCTCCTCCACGGTTTTGAAATAATAGGTTGGCTGGCATGCCCTCAGCTCTTCCTCCGAACCGTAACCATAACCTGCAGCAATGCTGTGTATCCCGCAGTTCCCGGCTCCAATTAGATCAAACTTCCGATCTCCAATCATGACGGCTTCCGAAGTATGAATGCGGCACGTATCCAGAACATGCTGAATGATTTCGGTTTTGGCGGACCGGGTGCCGTCCAGTTCGCTTCCGCACACCATGGAAAAATAAGCGGTTAGCTGGAAATGCTCTAGGACTGTTTCGGCAAAAACCGTAGGTTTGGAGGTAGCCACATACAACTGGCGCCCTTGGGATAACAGCAAATCCAATAACTGGCGTATGCCGACATATACCTCATTTTCATAAAGGCCGGTGTCCTTGAAATATTCACGGTAACTCAGAACGGCTTCCCAAGCCTCGGCTTCACTAAAATGATATTTCTCGGTGAAGGTCGTCTGGAGCGGGGGACCGATAAAACATTCCAGCTCGGAGAGATCACTTACGTTAATCCCATGCTGAGCGAGTGCGTACTTCACGGCTTTCGTAATGCCCTCACGCGGATCCGTCAGGGTTCCATCCAAATCAAACAGTATATGATTATATTTCATTATGTAGTCCTCCGTGTTCCATCGTTAGCCAAATCCTTGATCTCCAGAAGATCCCTGATCACATAAGCAGGTCGATGATGGTCATTTAACGGGGTATCCCGGCGATTATAATAACAAAAATCAATCCCGGATCTTACTGCTCCTTCATAGTCATCCGTAAGCGAATCCCCTATGTACAGCACCTCGTCTGGACTTAAAGCCAATTCCTGCAAAGCGAGTTCAAAGATCTGCGGGTCCGGCTTCCAGCACTTCACCTCATCCGAAATGATGAAGGAGTCAAAATAATGAAACAAGCCTCCTGCCGCAAGACGTTTGCGCTGAGCCTCACCAATGCCGTTGGATATGACCCCGAGGGCAAAGTCGCCATGCAGGTGTTCCAAAATAAGATCGGCATGGGGCTCCATATGGTTGGAACTGCAAAACAAGCCCCAGTAGGTTTCCGAGATCTCCCGGCACTGGGTAAATTCCCGCTTCAGTCCAAGGAACGTGTCCATGAAGGAATGCTCCAACACCTGCCTAATATCGTGATTGTTCTGAATCCGGTTCATCCAATAATTAAAGTTAATCGGTCCAAACGTGCTCCAGAATTCCTCCCACGTCAGTTCCTCATGCAGACGGTAGTCCTCCAGTGCCTGCTGCATACATGACCTTTCACTCTGACTATAGTCTAATAACGTGTTATCCAGATCAAAAATTATGGCCTTGTATCTCATCTTCATCTCCCCCTCCAGCCGCTGCTGCAACTATATCCATTCGCTAATTCGGAGAAATTCTCCTGCTAATTCACAGGACTGAACAGCCCATCCTCAGCCCGCTGCATTAGAAAAGTCCCATCATAGACCTGGATTACAAAAAAATTGCAAATAAAAAAGCACGCCCTTAACGGACGTGCTTCTTATCTATCTTCCAATATTTCTGAATTTCTGCGTATAGGCTTTGGCATCCTGTGCGGTACGCACCCGGTTTCGGCTCCATTCCAGCAGGATCCGGTCAATGTAGCGGAAATGCAGTTTGCCCGCAAATACCGCTTCTTTGAGAGCCAACAGGATCAACTCGTCCGGATAGCGATCCGCATCAACCCAGCCGGAGATCGTCTCCAGCTCCATGGGCGACAGCGGGCGTCCAAACTCTTTTTCAAAAATGGTGAACAAATTCCGCTCTTCCTTCTCGGGAACGGGATTCCCCGATGCAGTTGATTTGCCATTAGCAGGCCGGGCATTTAAAAGCGGAGACGCAAACTTGGTTCCATCAGGGGTCTTTTCCTCACGCTCTTCAGCCAAGCACGAAGCGAGCTTCTCATACAATCCGTTGAGATTGTAGCGCTCGTAATGAATCCCCTGTGTTTCGTCCACATACTCATCAATCCCGATCAGCCCTACCTTCATCAAACGCTGCAAGCTGGTAGCGATGAAAGCCGCGGGAGCCCCCGTCACTTCCGCAAGCTCCTCCAGCGAAGGAAACGCCTTGAACTCCACCTGCTGATAACCAATCAAATGGATGACCAGCATGGCTTCGCGGTCGCTTAAACCAAGTGACCGGTAATGCCGTAGCAAGGCATAAGGGATGATCGCCATTCCTTGGCTCATGCCGGCAGCGGCGCCGGCCGTCCACCCATTCACGCCTGTGTCCACGTTACCGTCGTGGTCCATAGACTCACCTCTCACGGCTTACGGGTACAACCGGTACAGGGTCCGTGGGAACGGAATCGTTTCACGCACATGGTCCAAGCCGCAAATCCAGGCAACGGTACGCTCAAGACCTAAACCGAAGCCGGAATGAGGCACGGTGCCGTATTTACGCAAATCCATATACCATTGATAGGTTTCCATCGATAGATCATGCTCCTTGAAGCGCTCTTCAAGCAGCTGCGGATCGTCTATCCGCTGCGATCCGCCAATAATCTCGCCATAACCTTCCGGAGCGATCATATCCGCACACAGTACGACTTCCGGACGGTTCGGATCCGGCTTCATGTAGAAAGCCTTGATTCCCGCCGGGTAATGCGTGATAAAGACCGGCTTGTCATACTTCTCGGCAATGGCCGTTTCGTGTGGCGCGCCAAAGTCCTCACCCCAAGGAATATCGAAATCTTGCGTATGCAGGAATTCAATGGCCTCATCGTAAGTAATCCGAGGGAATGGTGCCTGGATCGCCTCAAGTTTCGAGATGTCGCGACCGATCGTTTCAAGCTCCTGGCGGCAGTTCTTAACCACGGATTGCACCACATGACTAATGAACTGCTCCTGCACCCGAAGGCTCTCCTCATGGTCCGTGAAGGCCATCTCCGGCTCAATCATCCAGAACTCGATCAAGTGACGGCGGGTTTTGGACTTTTCGGCCCGGAACGTCGGCCCGAAAGAATATACCTTACCGAGCGCCATGGCGGCAGCCTCCATGTACAGCTGTCCGCTCTGGGTCAAGTAGGCATCCTCATCAAAATACTTCGTGTGGAACAGGTTGGTTGTACCCTCCGCGGAAGTTGGGGTCAAAATCGGCGGATCTACAAGCGTAAATCCGTTGGTATCAAAATAATCTTGAACCGCACGGATAATTTCAGCACGGATCACCATGATCGCACGTTGTTTCTGGGTACGAAGCCACAGATGACGATGGTCCATCAAATAATCGACACCATGCTCTTTAGGCGTAATTGGATAGTTTTCCGTAAGATGTATGATTTCAATGCCGGTAACCGTCATCTCATAACCCGATTGGCTCCGCGGCTCTTCACGTATAACACCCGTCACATACAAAGAGCTTTCCTGTGTCAGGCTTTTCGCGTCATCCCATACCTGTTCGGATACTTCGCTCTTCACAACAACACCCTGGATATATCCGGAGCCATCGCGAAGCTGCAGGAATTGAATCTTCCCACTGGAACGCTTGTTGTTGATCCAGGCGCCGATCGTGACGGTCTCACCGACATGCTGGTTGACGTTACGAATCACACTTTTGGTGGCCATGCTTAAATCTCTCCCTTATATCACTACTATTTAACGGTTGGAAGCTTGTACGATACGATGCGTATCCCGAGCGATAACCAGTTCCTCGTTGGTAGGGATCACAAGTACCTCGACCTTCGAATTCGCCGCAGAAATACGGCGTGGTTCGCCGGAACGAATGCTGTTCAGCTCCTCATCCAATTCTACTCCGAGATAGGTAAGCTGCTCAAGCACTCTTTGACGAAGAACGATCGAATTCTCGCCGACGCCCGCAGTAAATACGATGACATCCACGCCATTCATGGCAGCAGCATATGACCCGATGTATTTACGAACACGATACTCATACATTTCAAAGGCCAACGTGGAGTTCGGATCGCCTTTTTCCATGCCTTCCGTAATCTCACGCATATCACTGCTGATCCCGGAAATCGCTAATAGTCCGCTATGCTTGTTCAGCATGGAGTTCACTTCATTGACAGTCAGCTCTTCCTTGTTCATGACAAACGGTACGATTGCCGGGTCCAAATCACCACTGCGTGTACCCATCATGAGCCCTTCCAGCGGAGTCATCCCCATGGAGGTATCGATGGATTTCCCGCCTTTTACGGCTGTCAGGGAAGCACCGTTACCGATATGACAGGTAATGATCTTCAGATCCTCCAGCGGCCGGTTCAGGAATTCTGCCGCTGCCTGGCTGACATAGGCGTGGGACGTACCGTGAGCACCGTAACGACGTACTTTATACTTATTATAAAGTACTCTCGGAATAGCGTACAGGTATGATTTCTCAGGCATCGTCTGATGGAATGCCGTATCAAATACAACGACCTGCGGAACGCCCGGCATATTGGTTTCTGCCGCTTTAATCCCCATCATCGATGCGGGATTGTGAAGCGGAGCCAAATCGAACAAGCGGCGGATTTCCGCTTTGGCGTCACTGTCAACGAGCGCGGATTCTTTAAAAGACTCCCCGCCGTGCACGACACGGTGTCCAACGGCCTGAATGCTTTCGATAGAATCGATCACACCGTGTTCCTCGTTCGTGAGCATGCCAAGCACTTTGCGGATCGCCGTGGTATGCTCCAGAATTTCGCTAACTTCCGTAACATCCTGTTTTCCCGTCGGCTTATGCGTCAGAATCGAGGAGTCCATGCCGATCCGCTCAACCAAGCCTTTTGCCAGCACGGATTCATCCGTCATGTTGTACAGTTGATACTTCAGTGAAGAACTACCTGCATTAATTACGAGAATATTCATACCCGATCACCATCCTTATCGTACTTGAAAAAGCCTTCCCCGGTTTTGACGCCCAGTTGCCCTGCGCGGACCAGTTTCTTCAAGACTATCGATGGACGGTATTTCAGTTCGCCGTACTCGCGGAACATGCGCTCCAGCGCAGCGAGAATGGAATCCAAGCCGAAACGGTCGGCCATCTCAAGCGGCCCATGCTGGAAGTTATATCCGATTCTCATCGCGTCATCGATATCTTCCGCCGAAGCCACGCCTTCTTGCAGCAGATGCATCGCTTCGTTGATCATGAGAGTGATCATGCGGGTTGTAACGAAACCTGGAGACTCATACACCATGATGCCTTTTTTATCCGAAACTTCTTCAACAAAGCGTTTCGTTTCCGTAAACGTATGTTCGGAAGTTTTCAGGCCGCGGATGATTTCAACAAGATCTACCTTGGAAACAGGATGAATGAAGTGCATGCCAATAACACGCTCAGGATATTTGGTAGAGCTGGCGAGCTCCGTCAAACTAAGCGTGGATGTATTACTTGCTAATATCACATGGCTCGGACATACTTGATCGAGCTGTGTAAATACCTCTTTCTTCGCTTCCAAGTCCTCTATAATGGTCTCAATCACCATATCGCAGGTGCTAAGCTCGGCAAAATGAGTTACTTTTTGAATCCGGTTCAGTATGAGTTTCTTCTCTGCCTGGGTAATTCCCCACTTCTCCAATTGTTTATCTAGACTGGTCTCGATCATTCGGTATGAATAGTCCAGTTTCTCTGGAGTTTTCTCTACGAGCAGTACGTCAAGACCTTTGGCTGCCAGCATCTCCGCAATGCCCTGCCCCATAGTCCCGCCGCCTACGACGCCGATTTTTTTGAAGTACATGGTTTCTACTCCACCCTTTCCTTATCTCTATACTTTATTGTACCCCATTTGTCGAAAAATACATTTTCAGAGCACAAAGTATAATAATATCTTAGCACGACAAAAAAGTAAAAAAAAATAACCAGCATAACAATTTATGCTGGTAAAAGCGCGTTTTCACGAAATTGACAACGAAATTGTTCCCCAGAGAGGATTTCTTCCTTTAAAAGGATATCAAGAGAATTGTCGAATATTGGCCGTTTTTGTCCCAAGAGATTCTTAGTGCGGTTCATTAACTCTTCCAAAATCACATTATTCTCTTTCATTAACTCTTCAGTTGTTACCATGTTCATGTTAACAATGCCCAGCGACGTCAAACCCGACTTCATCATCGTCTCCACGATGTTCAGCGATTGCTCAAAGTCATTGCTTGAGCCTGTGCTTCGCCCCCCGTAAAAGATCTCTTCGGCGGCCGCACCGCCAAGCGCGATCATAATTTGCTCTTCGAGGAAGGTTTTTGTATACAGATACTGCTCCTCCTGCGGGTTATGACGTACATAACCAAGTGCTTTACCGCGCGGGCTCAGCGCAACTTGTTTCACACTGCCGGGACGCACAAGCTCTGCCATAATAGCATGTCCCAATTCATGTATGGCAACGCGCTTCTTCTCTTCCAAATTCGATTCGCGGTCGGAACGCTCACCCATCATTACCTTATCAATCGCCATGGACAAATGGCGCTGATGGATAAACTGTTCATTCTCGCGCATCGTATAAATGGCCGCTTCATTCATGACGCTCTCAAGCTGTGCACCCGAGAAGCCGTAAGCTTCCTCAGCGATTTTCTCCAAGTCAACATCTTCATGCAGCGGCTTATTACCCGCATGCAGATTCAAGATATGAGTGCGTCCCTTCTTATCCGGAAGATCTACTTGAATATGACGGTCGAATCGACCTGGACGCAGCAGTGCACTATCCAGCATTTCTTTCCGGTTTGTCGCGGCGATAACTAAAATGCGAGGCGTATCCTGTGAATAGATGCCATCCATCTCGGTTAGCAGCTGATTCAGCGTCTGGTCATACTCGCGCTGCTGGCCGCCTTCGCGTTTACCGCCAATGACATCGATCTCATCGATGAAGATGATGGCGTTTTGTTTGTTTTCTTTTGTCGCACGATTCCGGGCATCCTTGAACAAATCCCGGATGCGCCCCGCACCAACACCGACGTACATCTCGACAAATTCACTGCCGGATGCAGCAACAAAGATCGAATCCGTATAATGAGCAGCGGCTTTCGCCATCAACGTCTTCCCTGTTCCCGGAGGCCCGGTTAGGAGAATGCCCTTCAATGGACGAATGCCGAATTTCTTAATGTCTTCATGACGAATCAGAAAATCCAATGCTTCTCGCAGTTCTTGTTTAGCATTATCCTGCCCGCCGATTTCTTCGAACGTCAGCTTGGCAGGTCCGCTCTTTTTCCGCTTGCGCTCATTCCCTGCGCCTACAGCAATACCGCCTTTCATTTTAGCGATAAACAACAAGCCGCCTACAAGTCCTGCAGCGATGAGCAAGGGCACGATGTTCACGCCGACAAATACGAGGAATACCAGCAATACGGGAATAAAGCCTAACATGATTTCTTTAGCCAATTTAGGCATGATTCCACACCTCCATGTTGCCAGGCTGACGCGGCAAGATTATAAATTTACCAGACTTGCCGTCTGACAAGCTGACATAGACATTGGTGTCATCGATGGTTGCTTTTGCTTTCAAATTCGGAGACTGGGCAGCAAGCTGCTCGAGCGATGATTGAATATCGGTATACTGCTTATTATCCATTGCTTCGGCGACTGAAAGCATGGCCTTCTCCCACCATTGATCCAGTGCTTCCGAGGAATGGTCCTCCACCTGGATTTTCAATTCCCGCTTGCCAATCACAGACTTGCCTTCCTTCTTAATATGCTGAACCAAACCTTGTAAATTTGTATCTGGAGCCAAATCAAGATTCAAAGTAACGGTATTCTGTTTAATATCTATATGAGAATCCTTCACGCCGTCATATTGTGACACAACATTTGCCAGCGGATTTTGCAAAGCCATCTGCCGATACAGAAACCATCCGCCAAAGAGAACCGATGCTGAGATCACGACAGTCAGCATGATAGGTACAATGCGTAGTTTCATGAAGTTCCTCCTTCATTTCCTGTATAAAATTTTGTCTATCATTTTGTAACACAAAAATACATATAACAACGATATATTCCGATGCATGTAATTTATATGCTCGTTTTGTACAAGTACGAGTATATCACATCTTATATACTTTTTCATGCATGTCTGTGAAAATATTTAGAACAGTTTTTCCATATTTTTTCTGAATCCGCTTACAATTATGAAAGAAAAAGAGAAGCCCCTCTTAAATAGTAAGGGACGCCTCTCTTTACTTCGTTTATTATTGATTTGGAAGAATAATGTCATTACCGATCGTGTTACCGTCTTGAAAACGATAAAACCGATAGCCGCGCTGACCGTTGTGTTCATACTGCAGCTGCCAGGCATACTCGCCTTCATACATTCCAGGCAGCAATCGCTTAATTTCCACACCAGGCAATTCGTTATAAATCTGATCCCGAATCTGGGCTTCCGACATCCCTGTATTCAATAAAACGGACTGGACAGCATCGGCACCTTCAACAGGTATGTTGTCATCTGTAAATTTTACCCATACCATACGATCTTGATTGTCCTGATCCTTGCCGCTTACCACCCAATAGTTATTATCCTCGCCCCACACCGATTTATAGGTCTTTCCGGACGAAACCAATTGGCCATGCTGCTTGGCGGCAGCAATCGCCATTCTTTCTTCATTCCAAGTGTCTTTCATAACATATGAATAATAGAGCTGTAAACCAAGCAGTAACAGCAGCACGCCGGATACACTAAGCAAGATCCACTTCGTTTTTTTCTTCAAATCCGTCTTCCTCGCTCCCCTTGATTATTCCCTAGAGGGTTGTAAGACGCTCAAAGGCACGCTGCGCTTCCCGGCGGATACGTTCCTCATCGAGAGTAAGGCTCGCGCCATTCTTCACGACCTGCTTACCGTCAACCCATACATGCTCAACATCCTTCGCACTGGCGGAGTAGATAGCATGAGAAATATAATCCGTCTTCGGAAGGAAGTGCGCCTGATCCGTGTTCAGTGCGATCATATCTGCCTTCATTCCTACCGCAAGCGTACCGATATCCGCAAGGAAAGCTGACTTGGCACCATACTCTGTACCCATCCGAAGCGCTTCGGATGCAGGAATCGCGGTTGGATCCCCGCTTACTCCTTTATGGATCAGTGCCGCCAGGCGCATCTCTTCAAACATATCCAGATTATTATTGCTCGCAGGTCCATCGGTACCCAAAGACACGGTGACCCCGGCTTTCAGTAGTGCAGGCACGCGAGCGATGCCGCTGGCAAGCTTCAGATTGCTGCCTGGATTATGCGACACCATCACTTGATGCTTAGCCAGGATTTCGATTTCTTCATCGGTCAGATGGACGGCATGCGCAAGCAGCGTTGGACGGGAAAACATGCCAAGCTTCTCCAAATGGGCAACAGGGCGGAGTCCGTAATCATTTACATTCTGAGCGACTTCCGTTTCCGTTTCGGACATATGCGTATGCAAAGGCAGATTCAGATCATGGGATGCCTGAACGAATTTCTCGATGAAATCCGGCGGGCATGTGTAAGGTGCATGCGGCGAGATCATCGTCGTAATTCTTCCGTCCGCCTTGCCATGCCAGTCTTTCGCGAATGCAACCGCCTCATCCAGCTTCTGCTGCTGCACCTCAGGCGGACATAATCCGATGACACCGCGTGTCAGTACGCCGCGCATTCCTGAGTCCTGCACAACATTTGCAACCTGATCCATATGATCATACATATCCACAAACGTCGTGGTTCCGCCTTTGATCATCTCAAGCACGGAGAGTGAGGTTCCCCAGTAAACATCGTCGGCCGTGAATTTGGCTTCCATAGGCCACATTTTTTCCTGAAGCCATACCTGCAGTGCCAGATCGTCGCCATAACCGCGGAGAAGCGACATCGCCGCATGTCCGTGCGTGTTCACCAATCCAGGCAGGAAAAACAGATGGGTTCCGTCGATAATTTCTGTTCCCTCTTGGACGGTTGGCTCTTCTTCACCCAGGTAGGTTATCCGGTCATTCTCCACAACCATATATCCGCGTAGCACGGACCTTCCTTTCTCTAGTACCGCAAACGTTCCGTTTTTAACCATCCACTTCGTTGTCGTCATGTGCTGTATCCTCCTTACCGTTATCCAAATAATAGGCCAAACTTTGCAAATCCGTAGTAAAATCAGCCGTATGAATCCGGATATGGGATGGAGCTTTCAGGATGGTCGGCGCAAAATTCAGAATAGCCTCGATGCCTGCGGCGATAAGCTGATTCGCTACATTTTGCGCTTCAAAATCCGGAACGGTGATAATCCCGATACGAATGCCGTACTCATGAACCGTCTTCTCCAGTTCCTCCATCGGCTGTACAACCAAATTGTTTATTTTCATACCAACTTTGGGAGAATACGAATCGAAAACCGCCACAATCTTCATATTGTCCTTCAGAAATGCATTGTAATTTGATAATGCATGTCCAAGATTACCGGCCCCAATCAATGCGACATTGATCTTCTGGTCCAGCTTTAGAATCTGGCGAATTTTCTCGATCAGATAAGATACGTCATATCCGATCCCTTTCCGTCCAAAATCACCGAAATACGCTAGGTCCTTACGAATTTGAGCAGGATTGAGGTCCAGTTTTTGTCCCAGTTCCTGGGAGGAAACCGTGGAGACCTCCCTTTTCTGAAGCTCATTCAAATAGCGCAAGTATACAGGTAATCTGCGGACCACGGCTTCCGAAATTTTTTCCGATTTCATGCATGCTCCCCCTAATAATAGGTTAATAACTACATTTCAATGTGATCGTTCATGGTTTCACTTTATTCAGCTTGGTTCTCTACGCCTGCCTCTTCCTGCAGCCATTCCGAAATTCGGGGAACAATCCCCTCGGTCGGCATGTGCTCCATCTTTGGTCCCGGCAAGGAATATAGGAAATATTTTCCGTAATAGGATTCAATGACCCGGGTATCGTACACGATGACAATCCCCTTGTCTTGCGCTGTCCGTACCAGTCGGCCAAATCCCTGTTTGAAGCGAATGACGGCTTGCGGAACCGAAAGCTTCATGAAGGGGTTCTTCTTCTGCTGCTGCAGCAATTCGCTCTTGGCTTCAACCAAAGGGTGATTCGGCGGCTGGAACGGCAGCCGGACGATCGCAAGGCAAGTGAGCGCCTCACCGGGTATGTCAACCCCTTCCCAGAAGGAGCTGGTACCCAGCAGAACCGAGGCGCTGCTATCCTGGAATCTCCGGATTAACTTGGTACGGCTGGTTCCATCCATCCCTTGTCCCAGTACGGTAATATCGCTGGATGCCAGCGCCTCCTTCAAGGGCTCATGCACCTGACGCAGCATCCGGTACGAGGTGAACAGGACAAGCATACGTCCATGCGTAGCGATTGCCGTATCGGCCAATGATTGCACTAGTGTATTCACAAAGAGTGCATCCCCGACCGAGCCCTTCACGCTCGGAAAATCGCGCGGCACGACAAGGAGAGCCTGCTCCCTGTAATTAAACGGGGACGGCAGCAGAACCGTGTTCAGGTTGCCGCTATCTGCCGCTTCCTGTAGACCCAAATTCTCGATCATGAACTGGAACGATTTGTCCACCGACAAGGTCGCCGACGTCAGGATCACGCTTTGTTTCTTGTCAAAAAACAATTCCTTCAAGTGGGTGCTTACATCGACAGGCACCGCATAAAGTTGCAGCGATTTCCCGCGGAAATTGCCGTTAGCCTCCATCCAGTATACCGTGCCTTCATCATTCAGGGCCATGAAGGACCTCAGGTCCTCGCGGTGTGCGGCCAGGTCCTTAAACAGACCCGATAGGTCTGTTAACAGACTGTCGGCACTGTAATCGTCGAGATCTTCCTTCATTTCGGCGATCAGCTTGTCACCCTTGCGTACGACATCGCCCAGTATCACATGAATTTGATGTTCCAGCTCGGCAAGCGAATCCCAATCCTTCGGCTTCTTAAGAGGCGATAAGCGAAGCGAGAATTGACCGGCGTCTCCTGGAGATGCATCTCCGCGTTCCGGAAGCAGTCCGAACAATTGATCGCTGAGTCGATCCCAATTCTCTTTTACGGTGATCAGATCCGGATAAATCCGATCTATGATGGAAGACCACTCGACAGCCTTCTCATGGGATGAAACTTGCAGCAGCTGGCGAAGAGCCGGGAGCTGACCGCTGCGGCTGTCTTTGTACATACGGGTTAGCGTATGGACAACCGAAAAATATTTCATCTGCAAGCCAAGGTGCTTGCCGGCGACATCCTCCAAATGATGCGCTTCGTCGATGACGAGACGCTCATAACTCGGAAGCAGCTGGTGATTCGCTTTTACGTCGGTGAACAGCTTCGAATGGTTCGTAATGACAACATCCGCGATGCCCGCTTCATGCTTGGCTCTGTGATAGTAGCATTTGCGGAACCATGGGCAGGCACGGCCAAGACAGGAATCCGAATCGCTGGAGATGGTCTCCCAGAAATCCCCTCCGCGGCCGCCAAGGTTCAGCTCCTCATCATCCCCGTTCTCCGTCTGGGTCAGCCAGACCAGCATCTGCGCCGCGGTGATCACATCTTCCTTCGGTGAATGAAAATCTCTTCTATTTATTTTATGTTCAAATTTTCTCAAACACAAATAATGGCCTCTTCCCTTGAAAATAGCCGCTTTAAACGGAAAAGGAACAACCTGGGTGAGCAGGGGAATATCCCGGTCACGCAGCTGTTCTTGAAGGTTGATCGTATGCGTGCTCACCATAACCTTCTGTTCCTGCTTCACGCTTTGATAAATCGACGGCAGCAAATACCCGAGGGATTTGCCTGTTCCCGTGCCGGCCTCGATTAATAAATGTTTATTGTTATCGAGTGCCTGCATCACTTCCTGGAACATCATGTCCTGGGCATCCCTGCTCTCGTAATGAGGCAGCGTTTCCTTCAGGCGTTCACGTACATCATTCATGTATTGCTCGAAGCTTACATCGGCCAAGGGATTGGGCTCCGTCTCATCCCTGACGGGCGCAATATCGTTCCAATCGTCAACTGCCAGGGCGAATTGACGATAGTACGTATGGGTGTCTCCGGCTTGTACAGCCTGGAGTTCCCTGTCAGCACGGATGCCGTCAAAGAACCAGGCCAAGTCGCTGTCCTCGTCCGCAAACAGGTCGCTTAACCGCTGTACGGTAAGAAGAGGAAGCTCATCGATCTCCTCCAGGCATTTCAGCAGCGCATAGGCTGTGGCAAGCGCATCGCTGTCCGCCTGATGCGGACGGTCATGCTCCAGGCCGAAATGAGAGGACACCATCCCGAGCTGATAAGAAGGCAGCGAGGGAAAACATATTTTTAAGAAGTGCATCGTATCTAGAATTCGGCCGCTGAACGGTAAATAGCCGCAGCGATCGAGTGCATTTTGCAAAAAGTTAAAATCAAAAGCGACATTATGCCCAACCAATACGACATCGTCGAGCATGGGCACTAGTTCCATCATCATTTCTTCCAATGAAGGAGCATTCGCTACATCACTGTCGGAAATGCCGGTCAAACCGGTAATAAAAGGAGGGATCGGAATCCCGGGATTGACATAGGTGCCGTATACGCGGGAGATGCTTCGATCCTCTTCGATGATGGCCAGTCCAACCTGAATGATCTCATCTGCTGACTGGTTGCCCGTGGTTTCAAAATCCAATACGGCAAATTTCATTTCGATAAAATCCCTTTCCTCCAGACTAATTAACAGCATACCAGAAGTTGCGGGTTTTGAACATTCCGGGTAAAAAATCCCCGCGTTCTCCCCCTCCGCTCCATACGGCAAAAAGCGATACCAAAGTCTCAGGGATGAGCTCTGGCATCGCTTCTTGTTTGGGCTTGATTTCTACAGCAAAGAGATCAATTGGCTGCCGTACTGGAGCTCACCGCGATTCTGCTTGCAGACCTCCAAATTGATAATGGGGTCAGGAAGCGTCGGGTCGCTGTGGATCGCCAGTGCGAAATGCTCCTCGGCTTTCCCTTGTTGTCCATTCAACACCTCGATGCAACCCAGCGCATTGTAGATCATCGCCCGCATCTTCTTGTTGTCTGCCATGGGCAGGATGGACACCAACACATCGGAAGCTGGTATGGTTTGCCCCAAATAAAGATGGGACATGGCAATATACAGCTTGATCAGAAGGCTATCCGGAAATACCGTGGCGGCCGCCTCAAATTGCTGTATAGCCGGCTGGAACATCAACAACTTGTAATAACCTTGACCGCGAATGAATGCATCAAGCTGCAGTTCAGGCGCTTCGGTCGGTGGAAAAACAGGAGGCGAAGCGGCACTCTCGCGGAAGATGGCCATCTTCTCTTCAAAATGGAGCCATTCCTCGATGATGCCCTCGCTCATGCTTTTGAGCATGTTCCAGTTTTGTACCAGCGCCTGTTTTTGGGGACCTTGAGCAGAAGGGTAATGCTTCACAATTTCATCTAACATGTTGTTCATTTCAGCGAATACATGTTGAAACATAGCTGCATCCCACCCTTAGCGGAAAAATGAGATCAGTGCGTCGACCTGAACTCATTTTCTGTAGAAGACGGTCTTTTCATCCCTTTAGGGTCCCGACACATTTTGGCTCTTAGGAGTCCTCTTAGAGAACCGCGGCGTGAACTTCGCGATATTCCGTCGTAACCGGCTTATTCAATTCGTCAACGATCACGACCGTTGGGGTGTGATTGTCGTATTCCTCTTTGGACATCATGGCATAAGAAATGATAATGACGTTGTCGCCGGGCTGCACAAGCCGTGCGGCAGCCCCGTTCAAGCAGATAACGCCGCTGCCCCGTTCGCCTTTAATTACGTACGTTTCCAAACGAGCGCCATTGTTATTGTTCACGATTTGAACTTTTTCATTCTCCAGAAGATCTGCAGCCTCCATTAGATCCTCATCAATGGTAATGCTGCCCACATAGTTCAGATTGGCTTCCGTCACCGTTGCACGGTGGATTTTGGATTTCATCATTGTTCTAAACATGGGATCCCCCTACTTTTGGTTGAAGTAACGCATTGTCAATGAGACGGGTGCGGCCAAAACGTACGGCCAGCGCCATAATGACGGTTCTGTCTTCATCCGCAATGCGATATGAATCTTCCACGGGAACAAGCTCCGGGAAAGTGAGCAATTCTGCATAATCAATATCAGCGAGCGGGGATCGGGATATATACTCCCGAAGATGAGCACGGATCTCTCCTGCCGTCGCCGCTTGTCCCTGCCGGATTGCTTCCTGAGCGGTCCGCAGAGAGCCCGACAGCACAAGTGCCTGTTCCCGCTCTTCCGGCTTCAGATACACGTTGCGCGAGCTTAGAGCAAGTCCGTCAGATTCGCGGATGATCGGACAAGGCACGATGGTCACATCCATGTTCAAATCCTGTACCATCTGCTCAATCACGGCCACCTGCTGGGCATCCTTCATGCCGAAGAATGCATAGTCAGGTTTTACGATATTAAACAATTTGTTAACAACCGTGGTAACACCGTCAAAATGTCCGGGACGGGAAGCCCCGCACAACAAAGACGTAATTTCCGATACGGCGATCTTGGTTTTGGTCGGCTGAGGATACATTTCCTGAACCGAGGGAATAAAAACCACATTTACTCCTTCGGATTCCGCCAACGCCAAATCGCGTGCCTCATCCCGAGGGTAGGTCTCATAATCCTCACCCGGTCCGAATTGAATCGGATTGACAAAGATACTGACGACCACCGTACCTGCCATTTCTCGCGCCTTACGCATCAGGCTGGCGTGTCCTTCATGCAAATAACCCATCGTAGGCACAAGTCCTACCGGACCACTGCCGGATTCCCGGCGGTCCTGGAGCTCTGATCTTAAATCCGCAATGGTGCGAATCACTTTCATGATGTCGTGCCCACCTTTTCCTTTTTGCTTCCATATAAAGTTGTTGTTTCTGAACCTGCATGATTCTCAGCCTTGAAGACATGCTCCTCTGCCGGGAATGAGCGGTCCTTTACTTCCTTCACATACTGCGTGATGCCTTCACGGATGACGGAGCCGACATCGGCGTATGTTTTCACGAAGCGTTTGTCCCGATAGGGAGACGCGTATTTCAATATATCATGGAATACCAGAACTTGACCGTCGCAGTAACGACCCGCTCCAATGCCAATTGTCGGTATGCTCAGCGCCTTGGATATTTCCGTCGCTGCCTCTTCCGTAACCAGTTCCAATACAATTGCGAATGCTCCAGCCGCTTCAAGTGCCTTCGCATCATTCATGAGCCGCTGCGCGTCTTGGGCATCCTTGCCTTGTATCCGGTAGCCTCCAATCTGATTCACCGACTGAGGCGTCAGCCCGATATGGCCCAGTACCGGTACGCCGGACTGTACAATCCGTTTCACGGTGCCGGCGATTTCTTCGCCGCCCTCCATTTTCACCGCATGCGCATGGCCTTCCTGCATCAATCTCCGCACCCCGCGAAGACTTTCATCAATATCTCCGTGATAGGTCATAAACGGCATATCCGCGACGATGAAAGTGTCCTCCGCTCCACGAGCGACGGCACGGGTATGGTATACCATGTCGTCAAGCGTTACCGGAATGGTGGAATTATAGCCGAGCACGACATTGCCAAGGGAATCGCCTACCAATATCATATCAATATCCGCTTCCTCCGCCAGCTTGGCAGAAGGATAATCGTACGCGGTCAGCATGGTGATCGGTACACCCTTCTTCTTCATGTTCTTCATCTTCACGATGTTCAGTGGTTGTTTGCCTGCCATTGTGACACAGCCTCCTTTGTGTAAATAAGTTAGACACAATAAAAAAAACCTTTTAGCACATACTTGCTAAAAAGTCCGAAAGGCAAAAAAGAGTCACTCGCGATCGTCCCTTCTGTCTCGGTCCTTTCGGCTCAGAGCAGAATCCAACGTAACCGGCATAACAGTTATGAAGGTGTTCTAAAAAAAGTAATACATTTCAGTACCCATTGCTGCAGAGTGCAATTCGCTCATGGCGATACCGCCTCTTGGTCATAGTATAACAAATTTGAGACACGATTTCACCATGTTTCATTTACCTGGTATTAAAAAGAATATCACCGGAATATACGGGGATCAGCTCATCATCTTGGTTGCGAACCAGCAGCGCACCATCTCGGTTGAGTCCTGTGGCAATCCCGCTAAAACGGTCACGGGCCGTCTGAACTTGAACTTCCCTGCCCACCGTGCCGGATAAAGCTTCCCAGAGAGAGGCTATAGGTTCGAAGCCCTGCTCGTTGTACAATTCATATAAAACCTCCATCTCCGCCATGATGGCTTGGATCAGCTCTGTCCGGTTGACGGTTGCTCCGCCAGCCATGCGAATCGAAGTCGCAACGCTGCGCAGTTCCTCCGGAAAATCGGACTCTTTCAGATTGGCGCTGATTCCGATACCGGCAATGCAGTAGCGCACCCTTTCGTCTTCTGTTGCAGACTCCAGCAGGATGCCGCAAACCTTTTTGCCCTGAAAGAGAATGTCGTTTGGCCATTTGATATCGGTCTGCACACCGGCGCACTTCGTGATGGCACGGCATACCGCTACGCCTGTCAACAAGGTGAGCTGTTGGGTTAAATGCAGCGGTTGCTTCGGTCTGAGCACCAGGCTCATCCATATGCCTTTGCCTCTGGGAGAGTGGAATTTCCTTCCCATTCTCCCGCGTCCGCCCGTCTGCTCTTCCGAGATCACAAGCGTGCCCTCCGCTGCCCCTTCTTCCGCCAATTGCCGGGCATCTTCCTGAGTTGACGTCGTTTTGTCCAGCAGCTTCAGCGGTTTACCGAAGGTTTGACTGGTCATCCCCGCTGTCAGTTGTTCCACGCTCAGTTTGTCCGGTTCATCCATCATGCGGTAGCCAAGCCGCGGAACGGCCTCGAAATCATAACCCAAATGACGGAGTTTATTGATCTGCTTCCATACGGCCGTCCGGCTGATGGACAATTTACGGCTGATCTCTTCTCCGGACAAAAATTGGCCGGAATGCTCCTGGAACATTTTCAGAAGTGCATTGTCTTGATCATAATCCTTCATTATGAATTACCACCCGCTTTGCTTCTTCAATCAACGATTCCTTATCGTTGTTAATTAAACCTGCCGCCGCTTTCTCCAGCAATTGCCCGAGAAGTTCTCCAAGCCATGGTCCCCCCCGCTTGTCCAGCGACTCCAGCAGTTCGTTTCCGGTGATGGCCAAATCCTTCAAACTCCGAATTCGGAGCTCCCGGAGCCAACCGTCAAGCTGTTCGATTAAACGTAGTGCGGCAGAGGCCGCCCCCGTTTGATTCAACGCCGTCTGCAGTTGCAACCAGCCTTGAGCTGCCTCGGCTCCGTGGACAAGGACCAGCTTAATCCATTTGTGCCTGACGTTCTCGGTATCTTCCTCTTCCTGCTCTTGCAGATAGGACTCATGAAGCGCGAGCAGTTTAACGATGGCTTCCCGCTGCTTATTAGAGAATGTCCACGATCGCAGCAGCCCCTCTGCTTCCTGGGCTGAAATGCCGCAGGCAAGCAGCAGCAGCGTCCAGCGGATCGTAGAATGCTCCGGCTCGATCCCACTCATGGCTTCTATCGCCTTCGTGTCATGTCCGGTATACGGAAACGGCGCTTTCATTCGGGCGTGCAAGCCGCTGCGGACAAACATCTCCAACCCGCGCAACGGGGCCGGTCCAGTCAAAATCTTTTCAAATTCACTGCGGATGCGCTCCATTGCAATCCAGCTTAAGGTGTCTCTCTCCGAGAGAATCCCCCTCCATGTATGCTGCGCGATGGAGAAACCGAACACGGAGGCGAAACGGATGCAGCGAACCATGCGCAGGGCGTCTTCACGGAAACGGAGACGCGCATCGCCTACGCAGCGGATCACCCGCCTATCAATATCCGCTCGTCCGCCAAACGGATCCACCCAGGATCCATCAATCCCTCGGGCCATCGCATTCATCGTAAAATCGCGCCGTCTCAAATCTTCCTTCACTTCTCGGACGAAAGCAACTTCCGTTGGATGACGGTGATCCGCATAACCGCTCTCCACGCGATACGTCGTCACTTCGAAAGACTGGCCTTCCATCAGCACCGTCACGGTCCCATGCTTGATTCCTGTAGGAATGACCTTGGGGAAGACGGAACAGGTGACTTCCGGCAAGGCGGAGGTGGTAATATCCATATCACTGACCCTGCGTCCCATGTATTCATCACGGACACAGCCTCCGACCCAATACGCTTCATGTCCATGCCGAAGCAGAGTCCGGATCACGTCCGCACTCCGCTCAGCCATATCGGGATCCGCATTGCGCCATCGTATTGAATTAAACATATCTGCCATAGTTCCCCGTTCCTTTATCCGAAAAACAACGAGAGGGTCGAGCTTAGCCGCAGACCGGCTTCAGCTCGCTAACCTCCCGTCCCAATACTCGGTAATATATTTCTTCGTACTTGCCCCGTATCAATTCATTGCAGAACATCGTCTTGGAACGATGCAGGCAAGCCTTGCGCAGCCGCTCACTAAGGGCTTCGTCCTTTAATATTTCAAGCACATGCTGAGCCATCGAGTAGGTGTCTCCGATTGGAGCCAAATATCCGGTTTCGCCATGTGTAATCAATTCGGGAATCCCGCCTGCCGTGGAGCCGACAGTAGGCACTCCGCAGGCCATCGCTTCCAGAGCAACCAGGCCAAAGCTTTCCTTTTCGGAAGGAAGCAGCAGTACATCCGCCATCGAAATCACGTGCGCAATTTCATCTTGTTTGCCTAGGAAATGTACCTTGCTGCCGAGTCCCAGCTCATTGATCCGGCACTGGATTTTCGGAAGCTCAGGCCCTTCCCCGACAAGCAGCAGTTTCGCCGGTACCTGTTCCTGAACCTGAGCGAATATTTCCAACACGTCAGCTACCCGTTTTACCGGACGGAAGTTGGAAATATGCATCAAAATCTTTTCATTCGGTTCTGCATAATCTTTACGCAGCGATTCCGAATCCCGTGGATAGTACACCCGTGGATCCACAAAATTGTAGGTAAGGTCAATATCCCGGCTTATATCCAGCAGCTCCCGCGTTTCTCGGATGAGATCCTGAGAAACAGCCGTAACGGCATCACTTTCATTAATGGCGAGCCGAATCAAATCCTTCAGCGATTCATCCTGCGCAAGTACTGTGATATCGGTTCCGTGCAGCGTCGTGACGACCTTCAGCTGATCTCCGACCATCTGCTTCGCTAAGAAGGCACACACCGCGTGTGGCACCGCATAGTGCACATGCAGCACGTCAAGCTGCTGCATTTTGGCTACCTGAGCCATCTTTGTCGCTAGCGACAGATCATATGGCGGGTATCGAAACACATAGTAGTCGTTCACTTCAACTTCATGGTAAAAAATATTTTTATGGAACGTCCCTAACCGGAACGGAATGCTGTGAGCAATAAAATGAACCTGGTGACCTTGCTCGGCCAGGAGTTTTCCCAGCTCTGTCGCCACCACGCCCGACCCGCCCAATGAAGGGTAACAGGTAATGCCGATTTTTAATGGTTGTTGATTCATGTCAGGCCTCCTTTACGTACGCCTCTATATATTATGCCTGCTTGGAGCCGAATAGATGAACAACATACGGACTTTTACAAGCGAAGCCTTCTGCATAAGGAATAAGCCTGCGCGCTCCAAGCAGTGAATCCCTGGCCCGCACACGCTCTATGTACCCCTCTGTCAACGGGGTAGAGACTGCATCTTCTTCAGCCTTCTGGAACTGGGAACGGTAACTAGACAGGGCCTGCTCCTTGACGCCGTAATGATCCGTAACGTCAACGACGAGGTCCGTTCTTCCGATATCATTAATGAAATAAAAATAAAGCTCGTCCACCTTAACCGGCGGCTGCTCAGGCATGTAACGACGAAGTTTGGCATTAAATACAGCTTCCTCAACCAAACGGCTGCAAGCCACATGGTCCGGATGGCGATCCTCCCAGTAAGGGGCAAACACAATCGAGGGAGAAAACTTGCGAATCTCGGCCGTGACCCGTTCAATGTTCTCTGGCGTCGCAAATAAACCGCGGTCCGGCAGTCCCAGATTCGTACGGACCTTGAGATCCAAAATCCGGGCAGCTTGCTCCGCCTCCTGCTTGCGAATGTCGACGGTACCGTTAGACGACATCTCGGCCTGCGTCAGATCGCAGATCCCGACCGACAGTCCAGCTGCCGTATGCTTCGCAATCGTTCCTGCCATTCCGATCTCGGCATCGTCTGCGTGTGCTCCGAAGATTAAAATATCCAGTTGGCTGTTCATTAGCTATCCACACCCGGTTTGTATTTATGAACGAGTTCCCGCCATGCAAAATCGCCACGGTCCAGCGCTTTAACTAGAATCTCGGCTGTTGCCACATTGGTAGCAAGCGGAATTCCCTGCACGTCGCATAAACGAAGGAGTGCATTAATGTCCGGTTCATGAGGCTGCGCCATCAAAGGATCCCGTAAAAAAATGATCAGATCCATCTCATTGTCCGCAACGAGTGCACCAATCTGCTGATCGCCGCCAAGCGGTCCTGAAGCAAAACGGTGAATGCTGAGCTTGGTTTGCTCCATAATACGGGTCCCCGTCGTTCCCGTTGAGTAAAGATTATGATCTTCGAATACATTTTCATATGCGATAACGAAATTGACCATTTCCTCTTTTTTACGATCATGAGCGATAAATGCAATATTCATAGTAATTTCTCCCCTATGTTAGTCAATAAAATGATCAAATCCATAGACCAGTCCGGTGTAACCCATTACCTTCTCTATAGCCATCTTCACACCCGGCATATAAGCTGCACGCTCATAAGAATCATGTCGGATCTTCAAGCTTTGTCCGTAACCGCCAAATATGACCTCCTGCTGGGCAAAGACGCCCGGCAGACGAACGCTGTGAATACGGAAGCCGTTATAATACCCGCCTCTGGCGCCCTCAATGACCTCTTCTTCCTTCGGATTGCCTTGGCGGATCTCCTCGCGATTTGCAGCAATCATTTCCGCTGTTTTGATCGATGTTCCGGATGGCGCATCAAGCTTCTGGTCGCCATGGGTTTCAATGATTTCAACATGAGGCAAATATTTGGCAGCCGAAGCGGCAAACTTCATCATCAGGATCGCTCCGATGGAAAAGTTCGGTGCAATCAAACCACCGATATTCTGCTCCGTACACTGCTTGTCCAACTCTTCGATTTGCTCTGGCGTGAAGCCGGTTGTGCCCATGATCGGACGCACGCCGTGCTTAATGGCCAGAGCCGTGTTGCTATAGGCAAATTGCGGTGCTGTAAAATCAACCATGACATCCGGTTGCGTTTCGACGAGCGCCATCTCCAGATCGGAAGTCACCGTAACGCCGCAGGCAGGAAGACCCACAAGCGTTCCTGCATCAGCACCTGCATCCGATCGGCCGACAGCGGCAACCAGTTCCAGCTCCTCATCGCCCAAAACAAGCTTCACTACTTCTTTACCCATACGGCCGCCGGCACCGACGACCGCAACTGTCCATTTGTTTGCCATTTTTACATGTCCTCACTTTCAATCCGATGCTGTATCCTGCATATATGATTTCAAGCGCTGTTTGAGTTCCTCCATAATATGCTGAAGCCCACTCTCCTGCGGGTACAATGAGATGACCTCTTTTAGAGTGGAAATGGCACGCGCATGCTCATCGAGTTCGCTATAGACCAGAGCAAGCCATACGTAGGCTTGAGCGTATAAAGGGTCCATCGCTACGGCTAATTTCAGATGAGACACGGCCTGATAGAGCTCCGACTTGGTCACATCCTTGCGATTTTCCACCATTTTTCTGGCACGCTGCACCAGTTCCGCCGCCTTGATATGCTGTAAGTGAAGCGCATATTCCGGTTTGTCAGGCTGCAGCCTGACGGCCTCTTCCGCGTGAGTAATCGCCATCTCCAGTTTGTTGCTTCTGCCGTAGGTAATGGAGCATCGGTAATGCACTTCGGCATCTCCCGGATTCGCAATGATCGCTTGCTCAAACCAACGTAAGGCCTCTTCGAAATCATTTTGAAGGATGCATCGATATGCTTTTTGTATATAACTTTCAGGTTTCACGGGCTGTCCCTCCCACAGCGGGTTTGGTACAGCATATGTAGCAGCAGCCTAATCGGTGTTTATTTTCGTCCAACGATCGGCATCACGCGTCGCAAATTTATGCATGACTTTAGCGTGTGCTTCCGCGAGATCGATGCCAAGAGAATTGGCAAAACAAATCGTAATGAACAATATATCTCCAAGTTCCATTTCGATGGAATTGTCTGCTTCATCCGCTTTTTTCGGCTTCTCACCGAACTGATGATTAACCTCTCTGGCGAGTTCGCCCACCTCTTCCGACATCCGGGCCATCATGGATAAAGGACTGAAATAACCTTCCTTGAATTGTGATATGTATTGATCGACTTCCTGCTGCATTTCAGCCATTGATTTTCCCAAGACTCTAAAACTCCCTTCACTGCACAGTCTGCCTCAACTTGTAACCTCCAAGCCGAAAAGCAGCATTCTCTCATGACGAGCGATTGGTTTTAAACCTATGTTATCGTAAAGCGGATTTGAAAACAAATAATTTTTTATGGCTGGAACATGATCAGCACATACTAGGTAGGTGTGCAAGCAACCCAGACATACGGGTAATATCCACAATCGGGAATGCGAGGGGTCTTATGAAAACGTCCAAGTTGCTCCATCAGCTTCAAACGATCATTCCGATCATCGCCGGCTCCGCTATTTACGCATTCGGCCTGCTGTATTTCATCATTCCGAATGAACTCATGGAGGGGGGCGTCACCGGCATTACCGTACTGCTGAACTATGCCTTTAACATATCGCCGTCCATCTCAACCATGGCGCTTAATATCCCGCTATTCTTGGTCGGCATGAAAATCCTCGGTAAACGCCAATCGATTTACACAGGTCTTGGCATCGCCTCATTAACCCTGTTTCTGTGGCTGTTCGAAGCTTTGATCGACCGCGGCTATGTTGTGCCGTTTCAGACCGAACAGGATTATATTCTTGCTGCGCTCTACGCAGGTGTCACATTGGGGGCTGGACTCGGTATCGTGTTCCGGTTTGGCGGGACAACGGGCGGTTCAGACATCATTGCCAGAATCATCAACCGGAAATTCGGCTTCAGCATGGGCCAGATCATTCTATCGCTAGATATCTTGATTATCGGGCTTTCCTTATTCTTTATCCCGCTCGAGCGGATATTGTATACCCTCGTGGCCGTATTCATCGCTTCCAAGGTCATCGATTTCATACAGGAAGGGGCCTATGCGGCCAAAGCCTTCACCATCATCAGTGATCAGGCCCCAGATATCGCCCATCGCATATCAACCGAGATGGAGCGCGGGGTTACGCTTATCCCCGCCATCGGCGCCTACTCCAAGCAAGCCAAGCATATGGTATACTGCGTCGTATCGAGGCAGGAAATTCGCCGCCTAACGGGAATCGCCAAATCGTTGGACCCTCGGGCATTTATTATCATTAATGATGTCAATGATGTGCATGGCGAAGGATTTAAAGAGGAATAGCCCGGTTCGCACCGGGCCTCAATCGGAACAGCTATGGATTCCCGCCTACATTTTTCGAGGGAACATTGGTTTTGCGCTATTCAACTGGCCCCGGTATTTGCGGTATCCCGCAAACGTTAATGCCGCCAAAATGAAAGCACCGATGACCAGCTGCCACGTCCATGGTTCCTTGACCTCTCCCAGCGGAGCGAGGGCTGGCTCATCCTTCTTTTTGCCAAACAACGTGTTGATCATTTCCTCGCCCTGAGGAACCACTTTTTGCACCTCTGCCGTGTCTCCGGATGACACCAGACCCCCGGCATAGGATATCCAGGATTCCATCATGTTAACATCCTCAGGCTTTCGCTGTATGACAACGGAAGGACGGATGAGTTCATAATGTCCACTCAGGCTGTCATACGCTCGTCTCATGCCAGCCTGATCCTGCTGGACGGCATACTCCCCCATGACTCTCAGATCTTCACGTATGACCTTATAATATTGCAGCCATAACGCATCTCTGGCATGGATCAGGCTATCGGTTGCCATTCGGAGTTTACCTGCGGACACCATCCAGTGCTGCGGGTCCTGTGTGGCCCTTGCCGTGGCTTCCTTCATTTCCAGAATGCTCTCAGCCAACGCATGAATACCTTCTACTCCGGTCAATCCCTGAAATGACGAAGCCTCAAATAACCCGGATACCCGGCGAATATCCTCCAGCACGGCTTGTACATTGCCTTCTTCCACATGGCGGTATAACCGCTCCACTTCCTTGTTCAGCGCCTTGGCCTGTATGGACGCGGCGGGCGAAGTCTCTGACTGTCCGTTTGCCGGGGTAGCCCGCACAGGATCACCCATGCTGACGGTAACCAGCATAAGCAGTGCAGACAGGCACAGCAGGAGCTTCGGAAAGGTTCGAAACATGGGACATCCCTCCTACCGTATATGTATGGCAGAAGGGATGCTCATAGAACCGCGTTGCCTACACAGCTAACGTTGTTTGGATTTCCCATACTTCATGAAAATCCAACCGGCGAAACCGCTGAAGAGAGTCAAAAGATACGTGAACAGCTCGACCGCTGATAGGTCGTCATATAACTGACCCGGCAGCCAAGGAAATACACCGTACGTATAATCGACGGTATCATTCAGCAGTGTCCAAGCAATGGCCCCCGTGAGCGCTGTCCAGCGATAATGAAACAATCGTACGAACAATAACGCTTCCACCGCCATCGCCGTATGGGAAGCGACGAGCATCCAATCCTGCCATGCCAGCACATCCCCTTGGGCTTGTCCGGCAAATATGATGGCCACAGCCCATATCCCATACTTCACCGATGTAACAACCGCCAGCGCCTCAATAAATTGCTGAAACAAGGAGCCCCCAAGCCCCCGAGGCGGGTAAAGGAGCAGCAGCAGTGCCAAACTGAAGAATAAACTGGCCGTCGGGCTGTCCGGTACGAATATGACCTGCCATATCAAGCCATGATCCACCGTATCGACCATTTGACCACCGTACCATATGTATCCATAGATCGTTCCAAGGATGTTGCATATGAGCAGCAACCAGAGAATCGATCGCTTGCTTAGAAATTCCCGGCTCCAAACATACGAAATCGACAAACTCCGTCCTCCTGTCCTGTTCCTTATATTCTTAATTTCACGACTAATGCCGATTATACCTAAACCGCGTATATATTTCATCTGTGTACAAACATTTAAAAAGAACCTGACCGCAATGCGGTCAGGTTCTTCTATGCTTCTTACTCTGCAGCTGCTTCTGCCTTTTGGCTTGCGAGCCAATCAGCCAACTGGTCGAGTTGTTCTTCGGTTACTCCAGCCGCAAGCGCCGTGTCTTTCATAGCCGGCATGCCGCCTTGGCCATTTTCAATAATAGCCACGATCTCTTCTTTCGTGTGGGTATCCCCGACACCACGAAGCGACGGTCCGGATGCCCCTTTCAAATCTGCAGCATGACAAGAGATACAGGTAGCTGTCTTAAAGGTTTCCATCGCCGGATTATCCTTATCCACGATCGCTACAACACTGTCTTCAGCCTGCTTGCCACTAGTCGTTGGTAGACCAGCTGCATGCTTCTCTTCCGCCTCTTCTTCACGCTGAATATGCTCCGGTTTCTGTCCAGTGGCTTCCAGCTCATGCACATAGTGCGTCCATGCTGCATTCGTCAGATAGATGACTGCAAATAACGACAGAATCATAAGGGCCGAAGTAATAGGCCGCTTGTAGAATCGCCGCTCTTTCCCCGTATCAAGGAAAGGAACAAGGAGCAATGCGCCGAAGGCAACGCCCGAAACACCAATCGTACCAAGGACTACATAATCACCGGAAGCGTACGGAAGCTTCAGGTATTCATACAGGAACAGGAAGTACCAGTCCGGCATCGGGATTACTGAAGCTCCCGGATCCGCCGGATAACCGAGCGGAGCCGGCTCCGAGATGGTCAGCACAAGAAAACCGACCAGTACAACTACACCAACCATCCATTCCTTCAACAAGAAGTTAGGAATGAACGCTTCTGATTTGCCGGGATAAGCGGTGTAATCCGGCGGCGTAACCCAACCGCTGCCTTTTTTCACACGCGAATCGCCGACATAAACTACTTTCTCATCAGATTTATGACCATGTGCCATAAATATGCGCCTCCCTTCTTCTTATAGTGGACCGGAAATACCTTGTCTGCGGATCATGATAAAGTGTCCTACCAATAGAGCAAGAAGGACAGCCGGAAGGAAGAATACGTGAATAGCGAAGAAACGCGTTAACGTTTCGGCACCTACGATCGTACCGCCTTGCAGCAGTTCTTTAATGATAGGTCCAAGCCAAGGTACGGAGTTCGCAATCTCCAATGTAACTTTTGTAGCGAAGTAAGCTTTGTTATCCCATGGCAGCAGGTAACCTGTTAAACCAAGACCGAGCATAACAAAGAAAATGAGCATACCAACAACCCAGTTCATTTCACGCGGCGCTTTGTACGAGCCGGTGAAGAACACGCGCATCGTATGCAAGAACATCATCACGATTACCAAGCTTGCGCCCCAGTGATGCATGCCGCGGACAATCTGTCCGAAGGCAACCTGTGTTTGCAGGTACTCAACACTGTTGTAAGCGTTTATGATATCCGGTACATAATACATCGTCAGGAACATCCCCGACAGAATCTGGATGACTGTGATAAAAAACGTCAAGCCGCCGAAACAGTACACAAACGCGGAGAAATGATGCGCCGGGTTTACGTGTTCCGGTACCTCGTGATCTGCAACGTCTCTCCAAATCGGCGTGATATCGAGACGTTCATCAATCCAGTTGTAGACATTCTTCAACATCTGAATCTACGCCTCCTATTTAACTACGGTATTTGGCACGATGGCGCCGAGGTAAATCCAGCCGTTCTCGATTTTCGTCTCGTACTGGTCAAGCGGCTTCGGCGCAACTGCCAGGTTCTTCCCATCCGGTGTATAACGCGCACCGTGGCAAGGACAGTGGTATTCATCAGGGAAATTTTTGTTGTTATTCCATCCAACAAGGCATCCCAAATGTTTACAGATCGGTGAAAGCGCTACTATTTCACCCTGATCGTTCTTACGAATCCACGCCGTCAAAGTAGCTGTACTGTTGTACCAGCCGTCCTGCTGTTTGAGCTCGAAATGGAATTCCTGTGGATCGTTGGTAATTTTGCTCTCTTCCGCGACCTTTACAAAAGACCCTTCTTCTTTATTTTGAAGAATCGGATCAACGGCAAAGCGAAGCATTGGCAAAACTACTCCAGCAGCCATATAAGCTGTGGCACCGCCCAACGTGTATGTAAGAAATTGTCTGCGGGACATCTCTTTCTGTCGGGGTGGATTGTGCGATTCTTCATGCTCGTCATTGTGGTTGCTGCTCATTCTGTGTTCAACCCCCTTTGTCAACCGTTCTTAAGTGTCATCAATGATTAAAATCACACGACTTACTAGGACATACTAATAATATCTTAGGCACCCAAGACCGTCAAGAATTTGAACCCCAAATTTGGGTTCGCTTCCAATAGCCCTTTCATAAATTGTTGGTTTTTTGTCACATTTGAACTCAGCTTTCCTGCTGCCACATTTCACTGATTTGACCGGAAACGATAGCTGACAGGGGGATACCCTCATGGCCTTCCAACCTGCACCGGGACAGTACAAGCGTGCTTTCAGGCACATCCTCTTTACAGAGCTCAACATCCGCTGTCATGATAACAACAAATGTAAACCCGATGGATTTGACATTGTGACAAACCTCATTTAGAAGCTTTATATCTTCAGTATTTCCATATTGTACAGCAGGATATGTAACCAATCTTCCCTTAAACGGAATTTCTGCCAAATCCATAAAATCCCGCAGCCGTTCAAGCGCAGCTGTAGCCTCCCATGGCGTTTCCAACCCCGATAATCCGGTAAACGGAATCAGGCAGGTATCAAAAAAAGGTTTAAGTTCCGGCCAAGTCTGCTCGTCTACTTCACTAAATTTCATGCAAGGTACATCCTTTCTGCTCACTCATCATCATTTTGTTATCATTATACGAGTGGAAGAGCGGATAAAGCAAAAAAAAGAAGAAATGCGATAAAGCATTTCTTCAATTCAAAGTCCTCAGTTCATCCGTCAGGTTTCGGAAAGCCACTTCGTCGCCGGAAGCCAGCGCTTCGTCAATTTCTTTATACAGCTCTTCACTCCGATGCTTGCGCAATGCTTCGTCCCACACCATTTCGGCCGCCAGACCTAACATAACCTCGTAAGTAACCTTCATCTTATCCATTAGGATGCACCTCCAAACTAAATTTGCGTATACCTTATATTCTTTCCCTTTAAATGCTTTACTTCCAAAAATTTTTACGGCTGCTGCAAATGTAACCAAACAACCATGCTAGAGAATCAAATCGTTTGAATCGCTGATATGTATGCCGGCTTCCGCGGCCTTTAAGCCAAGAGCGGTCATTTTGTACGAAATTCCCATACTCTGACTCTCTCCTATTCTGAGCATCCCCAAATGCATCAGCATGCGGATAATCCGCTGCTCCAAAATGTTTTGCGGACTGTCATAATAGAAAGGACGGATTAGCCAGCCCAGCGATTCGTAAAGAGAGGCTGCGGTGACCCAATCTCTTGCGCATTGACTGATCCAGTATACAAGAGATGTGATATTGGGAATTGCGCCTTTATAAAGTCTTAACCAAAAGCGGAATATCTGTATCACGCTAACTTGATTTCCTTCCTCCATAAGTGCAGTTCCGCTTTCGGTCAGGATCAACCGGGCATTGTTTTCCCTGATCCATTTTTTAGCGTAAGCATAATCGTACAGCAGCGCAAACCGATCGGGATATTCAATGCAGGAGCGGCCATACCCGAACCGCCATGCTCCCTTGGTAATGAGCGGTTCCGTAATATGCAGCGTACTCATGAGCTGTTGCTGATTTCGCCTATACATAAATCCTTCCTGATTCAACTCGATATCATGTCTGCCGACATATTTAAGAATCAGCATGAGATCTTCTGCGGCTAGTCCCTGCTCATCCCGGTACACTTCCGGGTCATCACTCAATCGCTGCAGATTTTGATGAAGCCGTTCACGCAGCACGTCACGAAACCGCTCCTTCAAATCCGAAGGCACTTGAAACAAATACTTGGTGGAATGGGTAAAGCCGTTAAACAACCAGCCGCTTCGACGATAACGTGCGACCGCCTCACGCGGACTTTCCGGTTTGGCAGCGGCAGCTTTCTTGTTTGAAGAAGCTTGATCATCTTTCTCCTCCACTTCCGCCGCATGACGGATCGCAGCCGTCAATTCTTCCAGGCTGTAGCCTGTTCGAGTGTCAAATGCCAGGTTGTTCAGAAAACGCAAATCGCTTGGGGACAAGCTGCTGACCTGCTCCTCGAAAAACTCTCTGCGTCCGAGCTTGGACAGGATGCTCTGGATCAGTTCATGCTTTGAATTCCGCTTAGCATCACAATCATAGTGATTCGCTATATTGCTAAGCTGTCCAATATCGGCATATGTGAGCATATCCGCTAGATTCATCTTCCATCGCCTCGCCGTTTTACAACCATTATGGGAAGGTTTTGGACATTTGATACCTGATACACTTCGGTTTAACGAAATATTTTTTTATTTATTTGTATATAGAAATGACTATGCTCTCTTATTTAATGATAGAATACTTACTGATTATTGCAGAGAATTCGCTTATGATGTATTACATTTAAATAAAATGATAAACCGATTATATGAAGGTAATTATTCAATCACTACAGGAGGAGCAAAATCATGAAAACTCCAGAACATGAGATATAACTAGGTGCAAATCGAATCCGGGGGCCTCCCTTAAGAGCTTTTCAAAAAATGAAAGAACCTTTCATTATCAGAAGCTTGGAGGTTATGAGAAATGATAAAAGATGCAGAATTTATGGCCTTTATTCAAGATGCGGATCAACATTTTTCAGGATGGGACTTTTCGCGCATTACAGCTTCAGGACGCATGCAGTCCCATGCTCTACCCTGGTCTTTAGGCAGCATGGTGATTCCGTTCATGCGAGACGCCACAACGATGCTGGACATGGGGACAGGCGGAGGAGAGTTCTTATCCTCCCTCCATCCACTTCCGAAAACGGTCTATGCAACCGAAGGGTATAAGCCAAACGTACCGATTGCACAGCAAAGACTTGAGCCGCTTGGCGCAAAGGTCGTCTATTTTGAAGAGGATGCCTCGCTGCCTTTGAAGGATCATTTTTTTGATCTGATCATCAATCAGCATGAGTCTTATTCCGTAGCGGAAATCCAAAGAATTCTAAACGATCATGGCGTGTTCGTAACCCAGCAAGCCGGGGGAACCGACTGTTATGGAATCAACGAATGGTTTGGCGTTCCGTTAAATGAAGAGTTCGCTCATTGGGATCTGAAAACCGCTGTCCAAGAACTGCAGGATCACCGCTTCAACGTCACCTTCAGCCGGGAGGACTTTTCACCGCAGCGGTTTTATGACATCGGTGCGCTGGTCTATTACCTAAAAGCGATCCCCTGGCAGATTCCGGATTTTACGGTTGAACGCTACGTCGAACCCTTATATCAGATTCATCAGGTTATCCGGACTAAGGGCTACTTCGAGGTGCAGCAGCATCGGTTTATTTTAATAGCAGAAGCGTAAAACTCATCTTAGAAACAAATAAGAGCCTTCCCGCGGGAAGGCTCTTACTTCTATTCATGAAGCTCCATGTTACGACTGTTTTGTCAACAGATGTTTGGTACAGTTAAACAGCAGGGGCGACCAGTCATCGTCTTTTCTCTCCAGGACCGTAAGCGACAGATTGCCGATCCGCTCGCTCAGAACGCCGCGGCACACCAGCCTGTATAGCTGCGCTAAAAATCCACCGTGGCTGACAACCAAAATATTGGCATCCGGGTGTTTATGCCACATATCATCCAGAAAGACAAGCCCTCTGGATTGGAGCTCCAGATCCGTCTCCTGTCCCAAATCCAACAGATGCCAATCAGCACCGAACCGGGATTCACGCTCCTCCGCTGTCAAACCTTCCACCTGACCGTACTTGCGCTCGCGCAAACGGTTATCCGGTGGCATTAATGGAATGTTCAGCATGGACGAGATGATCTTAGCTGTTTCCTCAGCACGGGAGAGTCCGCTGCTAACCGCAAAGTCCCATCGGTAAGGCTCCTGCAGAAGTCTATCCCCAAGCAAACGCGCTTGACGACGACCTTCCTCATTCAGTGGAATGTCCGTTTGGCCTTGGATTTTGCCTAACGCATTCCAATCCGTTAATCCATGACGAACCAAGCCGATTTGCATGCCGCATCTCCTCCATCCTAACCATTTTTCATCTTCTGACCCGATTTAATCTCTTCAGGAAAAACATGGCGAATCCAATGCCCAACAGGGATAGTATCATCCAATATTCTGGCTGGGTCGGGCTCATATCAACCACAAAAGGATCAATAATGCCGCTGTTCGTTTTCGGAATGTTGTAATCGTCCTGAGAGTTCAGGGTTTGGGCCGTGTCAGCCACCCCCGTAGGGATGATCCCTGTCGTTACCGCTTCCGGAACCGGCTCCGGCTGGTTGCCGGTCGCTGCAAAATAAACGAAGCTGCAAACAAATAGAGCCAAAAAACCGGCAATCATGAAAGTCAGCCGCTTGCGGAACACTCGGCTTACCGCCCGGCTCTTAGATGTTTCCTCCACCAGCCATGGGAAATCGCGATAGATGCGGTCCATCACGTTGCGGTTGATCTGTTCAGCGTCCATGTCGGGGATCTCATGTTCCAGAACATGAACCATGTTCTGGCTTTCCACCCACATTTCGTACTCCGCTGCACACGAGCTGCAGGTTTGAACATGTGCGATCAGCCGTTGTCGCTGCAGATCATTGTCCGGCAAATCCCAGACCGTTTCCATCAGCTCTTGGGCTTCATCGCAAGTCATCTATTCTTCATCCCTCTCAGATCCTCAAAAACCGGCTCATAAAAATAGGGTTCGAGCTGAATTTTGACACTGCCGCGAGCTCTGAACAACAATGACTTAACCGAACTGACGCTTTGACCTAAAATATCTGCGATTTCCTGATAATCCAGTTGATCATACTCCCGAAGAATCAGCGCCGATCTCTGTTTCTCCGGTAAATTATTAATTGCTTCCCTTACCATATGTACTCGTTCACTGCGTAGTATCGCCTGTTCAGGAGCAACCTCCAGTGGAGCCACAGGCACGACCCCGCTCTCCTCCAGCGGCAATGTGCCGCTCCGATGCTTGCGCAGTTCGCTGAGCACGGTGTTGCGGGCAATGGTATAGAGCCAAGTCGAGAAGGATGCATCCACTTCCCGGAATGAGTGCAAACTCCGGAACGCCTTATAAAATGTTTCCGAACATAAATCTTCAGCCATAAGCTCCATGTGCGAACTTTTTAACATATGATAGACAAACGCTAATATTTTTCTCTGATAACGCCGCATTAATTCGGAATAAAGTTCGGTATTGCCTTGCTTAATTTCTTGGATTAGTTGGGAATCCGTCATATGATTTTTCGTTCCTCCTTCACCATCCGGTGCCTCTTCCCTGTCCTTTACATCTCCGCGGATGCAATGATCATGGATTTGTGCAAAAGTACCGTCAAACCATATATAGTTACGCCTCAAGATGTCTGACTATTCTATGTATTTGGCAATTTCCCCAAATCTTCTACACTAGCACTCTAGCATTATAGCACATATTGGAGAAAAGTTCAGGTTTGTGGCAGCAGGTTTGCCACGGATAGGAAAAAAGACAAAAAAAATCCGCCTTCAACATTGAAGGCGGTTGCACACAGTGCAATATTTTGGATAGGAGTGGAGAGAAACCATACTGTACTTTTATTATATGTATACGTTTTCATTTTGTCAACACTGAAAACGCATTTATTTCCGGTTGTTTAAAAACAACCGGAAAATTACTGGTACACCGAGTGTCCTTGCGACAACAATAGCTCTTTAGCCCGCTCCTGCTCGATTTCATTGCGGAAGGAAAGGCGCATCACGCCCGGCACATCTTCCCGACTCTCGATAATCTGCATGTTGCTAAGGTTGATGCTATTCGTCCCTAAATCCGTCGCTATGCGGCCGATGATACCCGGATGGTCAGGCACGTCCAGATACAGATCGTATTGGGATACAATCATCCCCTTCCGTCGCTCTGGGAGCACGCTGCGGAATTCCCCCGCTCTGCGGAAGGCCTCTTCAATAGCCGCCCCGTCCTTCGACTCCAGCATATCCATGAAACGCTGGATGCCTTCGTTCCAGTCTCGTAACAGCGGCAGCATGACATTTCGATTATTTAATAGAATGTCCCGCCAAACGACCGGGTCGCTGGAAGCAATACGGGTAATATCCCGAAAACCTCCTGCAGCCAGCGTACGGTACAATGGATTATCGTCATTGTAGGAGCTGATCTGGTTCACCAAAGCCACGGCGATCACATGAGGCAGATGACTGATGGCTCCAACAATTTCATCGTGCAGTCTTGGATCAACCTTGACAATATGTGCACGCGTATACGACAGAAGCTCTACAAGTACGTCCAGCTTCTCCTGTGGGACTTCATCCGGTGGAGTAAGCACATAATATGCATTCTCGAATAATACGGTGGAAGCAGCGCCTACGCCGGATCTTTCCGAGCCGGCCATCGGATGACCTCCGATAAAATAGGCATCCTTAAGCGCAAGCCGGGATGCGCATTCGGCAATACTCGCTTTGGTACTGCCTACATCCGTAATAATGCACCCGGGTTTAAGCTGCATTTCACTCAGACGTTTTATGTACATCTCCAGACTTCCTACCGGAACACACAAAAATATGATGTCCGCGTCCTGGGCAGCTTCTTCTACCGAAAGCGTAACTTTATCGACAACACCCTTGGCGATGACCTGGTCCGCATATTCTTGCGTGTGGGCATAACCGGTAACGGTTATGCCTGGTTTTCCTTTGAAATTTAAAGCTAACGAACCGCCGATCAAGCCGACGCCGAATATAGAAATTTGCATGGTCATGTTCTCTCTCACTCGTTTCAAGCTGCGATTATTGTTATGTCATTAGATTAGGCTGGTGCATTCACTTCTTGCAGCACTTGTTCCAATGCGCCGATGAAAGCCTTGTTCTGTTCTTCAGAGCCAACGGTTACGCGAATGTAGTTCGGGTATACTTCAAATCCAGGACGTACGATAATGCCTTTGCTTAGCAGGGACTTGAACACTTCGGTGCCCGGCTTTTTCACATCCACCATGATGAAGTTCCCGTTCGCAGGAAAATAGGATAACCCAAGACGATCAAACTCTCGCTGGACATAAGTGATTCCCTCGGCATTCAATTGACGGCATTTAGCTACGAACTCCTGATCTTTCAGAGCTGCCTTCGCCGCTACCTGGGCCAGACGTCCTGTATTAAACGGCTCACGCACTCGGTTAATTAAGGAGATAACCTCAGTCTGCCCCATGCCGTAGCCGATGCGAAGTGCAGCCAGGCCGTATATTTTGGAGAAGGTACGCAGGATGACCAGATTCGGATAACGCTCCATTAATTGGATGCTGGCCGGATACGAAGCGTCCGTAACATACTCATAATAAGCTTCATCGAGAACAACCATCACGTGAGCAGGAACTTCATCCAGGAAAGATACCAGCTCGCTTTCAGAAACGATGGTTCCGGTCGGATTATTCGGATTGCACACCCAAATGATTTTGGTTTTGTCCGTAACGGCTTTTGCCATGCCCGGCAGATCATGCTTCCCGTTAACCAGAGGTACCTCAATGCTTGTTGCACCTTCAATATCTGCATTCGTTTTATAAACCGAGAAGGTCTGATCGGCCATAATGGTTTCGTCTCCCGGCTCCAGGAACGCCCGAATAATGAGAGCGATGATTTCATCGGATCCGCATCCAAAAATAATCTGATTGCGTTCAATGCCAAGCTGGTCAGCAAGCTCCGCCGTTAAATCGGCTGCACTACCATCCGGATACAGGCTGAGCGCTCCCAGTTCAGCGGTAATCGCTTCGGTTGCGCGCGGCGAGCAGCCATACGGATTCTCGTTGGAGGCCAGTTTAATGACAACATCCAGGCCTAATTCTTTTTTGACTTCTTCGATTGGCTTCCCGGGTTGATATACAGGAAGATTAACAATTTGCGCTTTCGGTTTCATTTGTTATTCGCCTCACCTTTCATAACTGCTTAACACAACACTATCCTTTTAATTGTGCCACAAACTCTCTGATTTGCAAAAGTCCCTGCCGTCTTGTCTCTTCCTTCTCAAGCAGAGGAATGGTTGATTCGATCTGACGCACAATAGCACTGCCAACAACGACGCCGTCGCAGATTTTCGAGAATCTGGCAACTTGTTCGCCCGACGAAATACCAAAGCCAATCGCGATTGGCACGTTACTGTACTGCTTCACCGTTTCAAGGAATGATTCCACTCCCGTATAAAAATCGGTGCGCTCGCCTGTCACGCCAAGCGAGGATACGCAATATACAAAGCCGGTCGCTTCCGAAGCGATGCTCGCAATCCGTTCATGGGAAGTAGGTGCCACCAGCGGAATTAGGTGAACGTCCGCGGCATGAGCCCGTTTCCGAACCTCTTCGGATTCTTCCACCGGCAGATCCGGAATGATCAGTCCGCTGATATCATGCCTTACCACTTCTTCGAAGAAGACATCCAGTCCGGTCTGCAGAACCGGATTGTAATAGGTGAACAGAATGAACGGCAGCTTGCTGCCCCGTTCTCTCGCCAAGTGTGCGGTCTCCATGCAAGTGCGAATGGTCACCTTGCTCTTCAGGGCGCGCTCGGAAGCACGCTGAATGACCGGGCCATCGGCGAGTGGGTCAGAATAAGGAACGCCGAGTTCGATCATATCGGCCCCTGCAATTTCAAGCTCATCAATAATATCCAGCGTCGACTTTACGTCCGGATCCCCAACGGTCAAATAAGGAATCAGGGCCGTCTTGTTTTGCTGTTTCAACGACGCAAAGGTCTGGTCGATTCGGTTCATTCGGTTTTCCCTCCCGTGTAAGCCATGATGGACTCCACGTCCTTGTCACCGCGACCGGACAAATTAATGACGACAATATCGTCTTCGGTCCACGCGGACGCCATTTTTACTGCTTGCGCTACGGCATGCGCGGATTCCAGCGCGGGTATAATGCCTTCCGTGCGGCAAAGCAGCTGCAAGGCATTCAATGCCTCTTGGTCGGTTATAGGCACATACTGCACACGCTCAATATCTTTTAAGTAGGAATGCTCAGGCCCAACGCCGGGATAATCAAGGCCGGCAGAAATGGAATGCGCCTCCTGAACCTGTCCATACTCATCCTGAAGCAAATAACTCATCGATCCCTGAAATACGCCCTGGGTCCCCTTGGACATGGTAGCCGCATGAAAATCGGTATCTACCCCTTTGCCGGCTGCTTCGACACCGATCAAACCGACTTCCTTATCTTCCAGAAACGGGTAGAACATGCCGATCGCATTGCTTCCTCCCCCGATTGGTGCAAGAATCACGTTTGGAAGTCTTCCTTCCGTCTCCAGAATCTGTTTGCGGGTCTCGTCACCGATGATCCGCTGAAAGTTCCGCACCATCATCGGATACGGATGCGGACCTACTGCGGATCCAAGCACGTAGAAGGTATCCTCTACGTTGCTGACCCAGTAACGAAGCGCCTCGTTGCCGGCATCTTTAAGCGTTCGGCTTCCCGACGTCACCGGAATCACTTCGGCACCGAGCATTTTCATGCGGAATACATTCAACTGCTGCCGTTTGGTGTCCTCTTCGCCCATGAACACCTTGCATTCGAGACCGAGCAGAGCGGCTACGGTTGCAGTGGCAACGCCATGCTGCCCGGCACCCGTTTCGGCAATGACCTTGCCTTTGCCCATGCGCTTGGCTAACACGCCTTGAGCAATGGCGTTGTTGATTTTGTGTGCGCCTGTATGATTCAAATCCTCACGCTTCAGATAAATTTTCGCCTTGCCGAGGTGATTGCTGAGTCGTTCGGCATAATATAACGGCGTTTCCCGTCCGGAATACTGTTTAAGCAAATAAGCAATCTCCTCTTTGAAGGCAGGATCCTCCGAAAAGCGGTTATACTCTTGTTCAAGCTCTATTAAAGCGTTCATGAGTGTTTCCGGTACGAACCGGCCACCAAACACTCCGAAACGTCCATTACGGTCAGGAAGTTGTGTCATTTCCCCTTCACCCTTTCTACGAATGCAATCACTTTGTTTATATCCTTTACGCCAGGTTCGCTCTCAACGCCGCTGGATACATCCACGCCGTACGGAGCGTACTGACCTATTAAATGCGATACATTATCCGAATCCAATCCGCCGGCTACAAACAAGGGGATCCCTTGCTTTTTCGCCCACTTCTGGTAAGGCGGAATGAGCTCCCAGGCAAATGTCTTGCCAGACCCTCCGCCATACACCGGATCGTACGTGTCGATCAGCAATCCGTCGATGGCGCCCGCATACGCATCCAATGCTGACAGACGTTCCGCTTCCGGACGGTCACTCTCGATCGATACCGCCTTAAAAACGGAAACCGGGAAGCGCTCCTTCACTTCCCGGCAAAATTGCGGCGATTCCTGACCATGCAGCTGCACGACGTCAAGCGCTGCTTCTCGTAGAAGCTCTTCCAGCTCATTCACATCAGGGTTAACCAAGACGCCGACAGCGGCGGGAATCTTGTCATGATCCCATTCCCGCAATACTTGCATCAGCTGCGAAGCCTGCTGCGGCGTTACCTTACGCCGACTCTTGGCCAATACGAATCCGATATAATCCACAGGTAAGTTTATCATAGATTTTAGCACTTCAACGCTTTGAAGTCCACATATTTTTAGCGTCGTACTCATCATCCAATATCCCCTTTATTCGATGTCTGCAGCGATCGGCAAGGGTCCCATCAGATCGTTTACCGCGCGGAACACGTCCTGCTGGCGCATGAAATGCTCCCCTACCAGAACACCATGTGCCCCAACATAATGCAAGTAGGAAATATCGGCGGGGCCTGATATTCCGCTCTCGCTGATCAACGTAACTCCCTCCGGGACTTGTGCCGCGATATCGGCCGTTGTCTGCAGCGAGGTTTCAAATGTCCGCAGATTGCGGTTGTTAATCCCGATAAGCTGCGCCGTTCCCAGCCCAAGAACCGATTCCAGCTCTTGCCCATCATGGACCTCAATCAGGCAATCCAAGCCAATGGAACCAGCGATGTCTATAAAATTCGCGATCCGCTGCGGATCCAGTATGCTCGCTATCAAGAGAACCGCGTCCGCACCTAACAGGCGCGCTTCGTAAATCTGAGTCTCGTCAATAATAAAATCCTTGCGCAGCAAAGGAATGTTGACGGCTGCCCTTACCGCCTTCAAATACTCTCCGCTACCCTGAAAATAGTCCATGTCGGTCAGCACGGATAGGCAATCGGCATCGGCTGCCTCATAAGCTTTGGCGATCATAACCGGGTCAAAGTCCGGACGAATTAACCCTTTGGACGGCGAAGCCTTCTTCACCTCGGCGATTAATCCCATGCTGCGTTTACGCCCCGTGGACAACGCCTTCTCAAAACCGAGAGTCGGCGGTAAATCCGCTATTTGCCTCTCCGCCTCCGAGATGCTGAATGTATCTCGCAGCTGAGCAACCTCTCTGCGCTTCGTTTCTACTATTCGATCAAGATACATAACTCATTTCCCCCGTTCTTGAGATCAGCTGCTCCAGCTTGGACTGAGCCAGCCCTGAATCGATGGCTCCCGCTGCGCGCTGCACACCTTCGGCCAAACTATCCGCAAGCCCGGACACATAGATGCAGGCACCGGCATTGGCAAGCACGATATCCCGATAAGCACTGCGCTCACCACGCAGCACCGATCCGATGATGGCCGCGTTCTCTTTTGCATCGCCACCCAGAATATCGCTCATCGGATGAACCGACAGTCCCAGATCATGCGGATGAATATCATACGTTCGGACTTCTCCGCCGCGGAGCTCGGATACTCGAGTAGGCGCAGAGATGCTGATTTCATCCAAACCGTCATGGCTGGTTACCACCATGGCCCGCTTCAAGCCAAGCTCTTTGAGCACCTGCGCGATGGTTTCCGTTTTGTTCATATCGTAGATCCCGAGCATCTGCCGATCTGCCCCCGCCGGGTTTGTCAAAGGCCCCAGCATGTTAAATACGGTTCGAACCCCGAGCTCTTTGCGAGGAGCAGCCGCATATTTCATCGATGGATGATAGATTTGGGCAAATAGGAAACAGATGCCGATATCGTTCAGACAGGCTGTCGCTTGCTCTGCCGTCAAGTGAATATTGACGCCCAGAGCCTCCAGCACATCGGCACTGCCCGCCCGTCCCGATGCCGAGCGGTTGCCGTGTTTGGCCACTCTGACCGAAACCGAGGAGGAGATAATGGCGGATACGGTAGAAATGTTAAATTTATGAATGCCGGATCCACCGGTGCCGCATGTATCCAGCAGCTGGTTTCGCTCGGTAACGACGCGCCCGCCCGCACCACGCATCGCCTCGGCAAAGCCGGTGATCTCTTCGACCGTCTCCCCCTTCATTCTCAAGGCCGTAAGCAGCGCCCCGATTTGAGAATGGGTTGCCTGGCCTTCCATAATGGACTGCATGACCCCGCGCGCTTCCTCCCGGCTCAGATCTTGACCTTGAATCAGCTTCGTAAGGCTGGATTGCATCGTTTCCATGACGTTCATTACGTTCTCCTCCTTCGGTTTAAGGTGTGTATTGGTACAGGTAATCCTGATTAATTAAATCGTTAGCGTTCGTGCTGGACGGGAACATCGCTTCCGCGACGCGGATTGCCTTCAGCATCCCCTTGGCTTTGTTGACGGTTTCTTCATATTCCTTCTCCGGTACCGAGTCCCATACGATGCCTGCCCCCGCCTGGACGTAAGCTTTGCCATGACGAAAAATGATCGTACGGATCGTAATGCAGGAATCCATGTTGCCGCCAAAGCCCAGATAACCGATGGCCCCCGCATACGCGCCTCTGGCCTCCCGCTCCAACTCGGCAATGATCTCCATTGCCCTTAGTTTCGGAGCACCGGATACCGTTCCTGCCGGCAAGCAGGACAGAAAAGCATCGAAGAAATCCTTATCCTTGCTCAGCTGACCGGAAACGCTGGATACCATATGCATCACGTGGGAGTATTTTTCAATCTCCATGAACGTGTCGCACTTCACCGTGCCGAACTCTGACACACGGCCCAGGTCATTGCGGCCCAGATCCACCAGCATCAAATGCTCGGCGCGTTCCTTCTCGTCCTGCAGCAGATCATCAGCCAGCGCCTGGTCTTCGGCCTCATCACGGCCCCTAGGTCTGGTGCCTGCAATCGGTCTTGTTTCCAATCTTCGTCCATCTACCTTCACCAGAGCTTCCGGCGAGGTTCCTACGATAATGTCGTCGTCCATTTTGAGATAATACATATACGGCGAAGGATTCAGCGTTCTCAGCACCCGGTAGACGTGAAGCGGCGATACTTCGGTCTCAATATGAAAGCGCTGGGACAATACCACCTGAAAAATGTCACCTGCGCGAATGTATTCCTTCGCTTGATCCACGTTGGAAAGGTACTTCTCTTTTGTCATATTGGATTTAATGTCACCCATATCAACATCAGCCGGAATGCCTCTGGAGTTCACGTTCTCCCGCGGTCCCTGTTCTTGCAGCTGCTCGGCCGCCGCTTCCAGGGCACGGCATACCTCCATGTAAGTCTGACGGATGGTATCGTCCGAATCTCCAGGTTTCACGTGCACGTTGCCCACCAGCATGATCTGCTGCTTCACATGGTCGAAGACAATGACTTGATCGCAAAACATGAACCGGATATCATCCATTCCGAGATCGTCCATCGCATGTGGCGGAAGCTTCTCATAATATTGGAGCAGGTCATATCCGAAAAATCCGATAGCCCCTCCGGTAAAAGGAGGCATCTCCTTCAGCTGCGGGCTGCGGTACGTCCGCAGCAGCGCCTTTAACTCCTCGACAGGTTTTCCTTCCAGCAGGGAACGCTCTCCGTTCCTTTCAATTTCGATCTTGCCTTTTTTGCCCGTGATCATTAAGAAGGGGTCTGTTCCGATAAACGAATACCGCGCCCACTGTACGCCACCCTCAACGCTTTCAAGTAAAAATGCCCGTTTCCGCTCCGCATACCGCTGAAAAATGCGAATCGGGGTTTCCATGTCGGCTAACAGTCTGATCGCTACCGGAATCAGGTTATATTCACCTGCCATAGCCACCACTTGCTCCATTGATGGATTCGCCATGTCAATCCCTCCTTAATTGATGATATACAACAAAAAAACCTCTACCGAAGTAGAGGTTAATGTTCAGAAAAAGTCTATGAAAAAAGAGCGCGGTCAAGGAATTCAGAGCCCATTCAACGACGAACTACAGCGGCTATTGTTCCAAAGACGGATACAAGAAATAGGCTTGTAACCAGCCGTACGAACATGCTGTACTATTCATCATGAAATCAAGTTCATCCTTAATCCCGATTATGTTATTACCTAAAATGCCTCAGCTCTTCTCAACTCAACTCATCTGTAAAACCTAACTCTACTCAGCTATTCTGATATCACTATACAGGATGATGCCGTGTTACTGCAACCCTAAATTTCTACATCAAGCGTTGGAGCCTGATAAATCCGGACGCAGCCGCTTGGCTTCGTTCAAATACACATGCTTAATCTCGCTCTGGCTTTTATCCGTATTGACCTGCACCATAAACCGGATGCAGCGCGGCAGACTGCCTTGAACCGGTATTTCAACCGAACACATTAAAGGGACGAGATCCCAGCCCTCCAGCTGGCGTATCGCTTTCGCCGGAAATGTCGCATCCAGATCCTGTGTCATCGTAATCCATATGTTGCTGATATACTCCGGCTGAAGCTCGTTTCGTCTCACCATCTCTTCAAGCAGCCGCAGCGTTTCCTGTACAATCTCCTGCTCATCGTTGCGGGTGACGGTTGTCGCCCCCCGGATTCCCCGATTCATCATGAACTATCCCTCTCCCTTCAACTGTTCAACCACGGATCGAACAGCTTCTACCGGTACATCCTTAACGATGCTGACGGTGCCGATGGATTCCGGTACGATAAATACCATATTCCCCTCGGCGAACTTTTTATCGTGCTGCATAGCGTCCATAATTCGCTCAACCGAGACGTCACCCGGCAAGGTTACCGGCAGATTGACCGCCTTCAACATGCTCACTGTCTCGTCGTGCAGATCCGATGGTCTGCCGAGCTTTTCGGCAAGGCGGGCCGAACCGGCCATTCCGATTGCAATCGCCTCACCGTGCAAAAAGCGTCCGTAGCCGCCAACGGCTTCAATGGCATGACCGATGGTATGACCCAGATTAAGGATGGCACGCAAACCGCCTTCCCGCTCGTCCTGGGAAACCACGTCCGCTTTGATCGCGCAGCCGCGCTCCAGGCCATATATCAACGTATCGGGATCCAGGCTCAGCAGCTTCTGACCATTCTCCCGGCACCAATAGGCAAAATCACGGTCCAGGATCAAACCATGCTTCACCATTTCCGCAAGACCTGAGGATACCTCACGCGGAGGCAGTGACATCAGCGTATTCACATCATAAACGACCATAACGGGTTGATGGAACGCACCGATCATATTTTTGGCTAACGGATGGTTGACCGCCACTTTGCCGCCGACGCTGCTGTCATGGGCCAGAATGGTGGTCGGGATCTGAACAAACGTCACGCCGCGCATGTACGTTGCCGCGACGAATCCGGCCAGATCACCTACAACGCCTCCACCCAGCGCGAATACTGCCGAGCTGCGGTCCAGCTTGCCGTTAATAGCTGTAGTCATTACCTCTTCATAGACTTGAAGCGACTTGGAGGATTCACCGGAAGGGACAATATGGGAAATAACCGTGTATCCTTCCGATTTTAACAACTCCTCCACTTGCGACAAATAATGAGGTGCCACTTTATCATCCGTAACGATCAAATGTGGGCTCTTCCTTGTAATCCCATGCTTCGCGCTCAGCTCACCGATGGTATCCAAAATCCCAGCTCCGATATAAATCGGATATGAACGCTCTCCCAGTTCCACCTGAAGTGTTCTCATATTAGTAGTTCTCCAGCTGCTTCAGGTAGCTCTGGTAATTCGCATGAATCTCTTCCATCGAATCACCGCCAAACTTCTCAAGAAACGCCTTTGCTACCTCCCAGGTAACAACATGCTCCATGACAACGCTGGCTGCCGGAACCGCACAGGCATCCGAGCGTTCAACCTGAGCCGTGAAAGCTTCCTTCGTATCGATATCCACGCTTTGAAGCGGCTTGTACAGCGTTGGAATCGGCTTCATGACGCCGCGAACGACGATCGGCATGCCGTTGGTCATCCCGCCTTCAAATCCGCCCAGACGATTGGTTGCGCGGTGATATCCGCGCTCTTCACTGTACATAATCTCGTCATGCACCTGGGAACCGGGCAATTGGCCTGCTTCAAATCCGATTCCGACCTCCACGCCCTTAAAGGCATTAATCGACATCACGCCCTGTGCGATGCGGCCATCCAGCTTGCGGTCATATTGGACATGGCTGCCCAGTCCGACCGGCACTCCTTCGATGATGCATTCCACGATGCCGCCGATGGAGTCGCCTTCCTTTTTGATCTGGTCTATGTAGGCTTCCATTTTCTTCTCGGTCTCCTCGTCCACCACGCGAACCGAGGAGGCTTCCGTACGCTCGATCAGCTCATCCATCGAAAGATTGTGCGGGGGAGCTTCGATCTCGCCGATCCGGATGACCTGGCCAGCCACTTTAACGCCGAATTGTGCCAGGAATTGTCTCGCGATAGCACCAACCGCTACACGAACCGTGGTTTCACGGGCACTGGAGCGTTCCAGCACATTACGCAGATCCTTCAGGTTGTACTTCAAACCGCCGTTCAAGTCGGCATGCCCCGGTCTTGGGCGGTGCACCCGTCTTTTCACCTCGTCGCTACCTTCAATCGGCTCCACGTTCATAATGTTCTGCCAATGCTTCCAGTCGTTATTCTGCACGACCAAGGCGATTGGCGCACCGGTTGTATATCCGTGACGCACGCCCCCAAGGATTTGCGCGGTATCCTTCTCGATCTGCATGCGGCGCCCCCGGCCATACCCCTTCTGTCTCCGATGAAGCTGAAAGTTCAATGCTTCGAAATCAAGCTCCAAATTACTTGGAAGTCCTTCGATTATGGTTGTCAACTGAGGACCGTGTGTTTCCCCAGCAGTTAAAAAGCGTAAGCTCATGATGCTTTTCCCCCTTTAAACTTTTAAGCGTTAAACCGCTAAACTCCGTAAATATCTTCTGCTCATTATAGTATAGGTCCAACGCTTTGACAAGAATGTCGCAAGACAAGCAAAAGCGCCTCTCATCCTACGGATTGAAAAGCGCTTTTGCGTGATTGACAGCTGTCTCTATTGAATTTTACGGTAGAAAAAGGTTTCGTTGCTCTCCAGGCCATATTGTCCCGGATTAAAGATTTGTTCCGTGCTGCCCACAAACAAAAATCCGCCTGGCTTCAAGCTTGACGCAAACTTCTGGTACAGCTTATGCTTGGCCCCTTCCGTGAAATAAATCATCACGTTTCGGCAAACAATCAGATCATATCCAGTCTCAAACCGGTCCGTCAGCAGATTCTGCTTATGAAAGGTGACTTCCTTCTTCAAATGCTCACTGAAGCGATACACCGAGCCTTCTTCCTTAAAATAGCGGGCGGCTACATCCGGAGGCACATCCTTTAATGACCTCTCGACATATAGGCCTTCCTTCGCTTTATGTAATGCCCCATCATCAATATCCGTCGCCGCGATTCGCGCACGGCCCAGCATCTTCTGTTCGGACAGTATCATGGCAAGCGTATATGGCTCCTCACCCGTGGAGCAGGCGGCGCTCCATATTTTCAATACCCCGGGATTCTGCCGGGATATCTCTGGCAATATTTTGTCACGGAGAACTTCCCACCGGTTGGGATTGCGCCAAAACTCCGAGACGTTAATTGTCATCCGGTCCAAAAACTCATGAAATAATGGCTTGTCCTTCATCATGGCGTCATAGAAGGCCGAGAAGGTTTCAAACCCCTTCTTCATACGCAGCGTTGTCAGCCTTCGCTTCATCTGGGCCTCTTTATAATCAGCCAGATTGATCCCCGTGCTTCGTTCGATACTGCGAACAAAGCCGATATAATCCGGATCATCCAGCACAGGTTCATGTTCCGTCATCGTATCATCCTGTTTAATCAGATTATTCCGCGTCCTTAGCTTACAGCCAAGGGGACAGCGTCTTGTTATATTCAACTAATTCCTTCTCTTCAAAAAAATTGGCAATTTCGCGTTGGGCGCTCTCCGGTGAATCCGATCCATGAATCAGATTGTGCGGCGTATGGGCTGAAAAATCCCCCCGGATCGTCCCGGGCAGCGCATCCTTCACATTCGTTTTGCCGATCACCTGGCGGGACAAAGCAATGATGTCGTCCCCTTCCCAAACCATCGCAAACACCGGTCCGGACGTGATAAACCCAACCAGGTTCTCAAAAAAATCTTTGCCTTCATGTTCCGCATAATGGCGCTTGGCCTGCTCGTCTGAAATCTGCAGGAACTTGCCTGCAACCAGCTTGAATCCTTTATCCTCCAAACGGCCGACGATTCGGCCGATCAGCCCACGCTGTACACCATCGGGTTTAATCATTAAAAAAGTACGTTCCATTGGCCTCATCACGCTTCCCCTCATTCTAGGATATTGAACAATCATTCCATGCTCAGGTGATGTTACATGTTTGTACCCGTATTTTAACAGAAAGCAACCTCATGGTTAAGGCTAATATGACCGCTTCGTAATAAAATTTGCGATATCTCTAAGCTGTTTTTTAGTCTTGATGTCAGGCAAAGTATCCAATGCGGCCAATGCTTTACGGATATACCTATCAGCCAACGCCTCAGATCTCGATATACCATCGCTTGAGGTTACAAGCTCCACGGCGTCCGTCACATCACACTGGCCATTCATTGCATGAATCCGATCCAGCGCTTGCAGCAGCGGCTCCCTCCGTTTGCTATCTTCGAGAGCAAATATAACGGGCAGCGTAATATTCCCCTGCCTCATATCACTCCCCGGCGGCTTGCCAATCTGCTTTTCTGTCCCGCACAGATCCAGAAGATCGTCCTGAATCTGAAAGGCCATGCCGACGTTATATCCGAATCGATACAGACCGTTTGCGACCTTGCGGTCCGCATCCGCAGCCAGTGCTCCGAGCTGGCAGCTGACGGCGATCAAGAGTGACGTCTTGCGGCGAATGCGAAGAAGGTACCTTCTGACGTCCTGATCGGTATTAAAGAAATCACGAATCTGCTCCATTTCGCCGATGGACATCTCGACCATGGCCTTGGCGAGAATTTGATGAATCTCTGGCTGCTTCAGGTGGGTCGTCAACTCCAGCGCCTTGCCGTAAATATAGTCGCCGGTATACATGGCAATCCGGTTGTCCCATTTCGCCTTTACCGTTGGCTTACCGCGCCGCGTGTCCGCATCATCGATCACGTCATCGTGAACGAGTGATGCGCTGTGAATCATCTCGAGCGGCACGGCCACATGCTTCAGCTTGTCAATGTCATAGTCGCCGAACTTACCGCCCATCAGCACAAAAACAGGACGGAGTCGCTTGCCCCCTGCTCGGAGCAGATGCAAAGAAGTCTCTGTCAGCTCGGGGCTGTCGCCTTCGACACTGAGATACAGTTCCTTCTCGATAACGTCCATATCTTTTTTTAATGTTCCGAATATGTCAAATCGTTTCATCTTTTCACCCGTATGCTTAGATTCTCTTTCCATAACTCCGGCACTACCTTGCAATCTTAGCAGGCCAAGTTCATCCACGAACTTGAAATATAAGCGTACCCCTTCCTGTTGTCGTTCGCCAAAATCGTAGCACAGGTTCGTCAAGCAGAATTGCAGCAGCCGCTAACTCCCCGATACACTCCAGCCTGCTAGTCACCCCATCTTGTATACAATTGATGTTCAATGCGTAAGCTGTCCAATACCTTGCCGACCAGAAAATTCACGATATCATCAATGGTCTTCGGTCCGTAATAGAACGCAGGCATCGCGGGAATGATTTTCACGCCAAGCTTGGCCAGCGCCAGCATGTTCTCCAGGTGAATCGCATGCAGAGGCGTTTCTCTCGGGACAAGCACCAGAGGACGGCCTTCTTTCAGCATCACATCCGCGGCGCGTCCCATCAGATTGTCGGAAGAGCCGTGTGCCACCGAGGATAATGTCCCCATGGAGCATGGCATAATGATCATGCCCTCCACCAGGAAAGATCCACTGGCTATCGTAGCCCCGATGTCAGAGATCGGATGGTACATCACACTCCCCTCGTATCCGCCGAATTTCTCGGCCAGCACTTCTTCGCGGTTGCCCGCCTGAAAGCCCATTTCCTCCTTCAGGACACGCCAGCCCGCATTGGAAATGATCAAATGCACATCATAGCCCAGCGAGAGCAGGCTCTCGGTGAGGCGAACACCGTATATGCTGCCGCTGGCTCCCGTAATACCGACAACCCAGCTTTTTCTGCGCATGGATTTCATCAGATATACCGCACCACCAAATCAATCAGAGTGAATACAAACAGGATGATGCTCAGTGTGCTGTTCATCGTAAAAAAGGCGGTTTGCAAACGGCTCATATCGTTCGGCGACAAGATGTAATGCTGATAGAACAAAATTCCGCAGGCGATGATCATGCCGATCAGATACCACCAGCCAACCGGTGTGACAAAGAAAAGAACGATAAAACCGATGGCTGTTACTACGTGAAAGCCGCGGGCGAACCACAACGCTTTATGCAAACCGAACCGGGATGGAATCGAGTACAGCCTTTCTTTGGCATCAAACTTCTCATCCTGGCAAGCGTAAACAATATCAAATCCGGCTGTCCAAAACGCAAGCGCGATATAGAACACAATGGCCTTCCAGTCGATTTGACCGGTTACCGCAACCCATCCGCCAAGCGGAGCCAATGCTGTTGTAAGCCCGAGCACCAGATGACAAAGCCAAGTAAACCGTTTGGTATATGAATAAATAATAAGCATAAAAATAGCGATAGGCAGCAAACGGAAAGCAAACGGATCCAGCATGTAAGTGGCCCAGAAAAATACCGCGAAAGACAGAATAATGAATAAGATAACTTCCAGCGGTTTCAGCAGTCCTGCCGGAATGGCCCGATTTGCGGTGCGGGGGTTCTTGGCATCGATATGCTGGTCCGTGAGCCGATTCAATCCGAAGGCAGCGCTGCGTGCACCGAACATGGCAAGAAAGATCCAGCCGATATCTCCCCAGGATGGTAAACGGTCAAACACAACGGCCGATCCTAGAATCGCCCCCATAAAAGCGAAAGGTAGAGCAAACAGTGTATGCTCCACTTTAATCATTTCAAGATAAGTTCCTATTTTCTTAAACATCCAGATTCTCCTTGATCCCAATATGTAAGGCTGCTATGCCACCAGTCAAGGGATAGGCCTGAACCTGTTTAAGTCCGGTCTGACGGAAAGCTTCGGCAAGCTCCTCTCGTCCTGGGAACAAAGCCAGCGATTCCGGCAGCCACTTATACTGCTCGTAACGCTTGGCTACCAGTTTCCCCATCCGAGGCAGCACTTGTTGAAAGTAGAAATAATAAATGCCTTTGAACGGCTGCCAAGTCGGCTTGGACAGTTCCAAACATACAACCATCCCGCCAGGCTTAACCACGCGTTTCATCTCATGCAGAACCTGCATGTAATCCGGCACATTGCGAAGACCGAAACCGATCGTCGCGTAATCGAACTGATTGTCTTCGAACGGCAGGCTCATGGCATTCCCCTGAACCAGATCTATCTGTTGGTCCAGCCCCTGTTTGGCAACCTTCCCCCGGCCGACATTCAGCATCCCCTCACTGAAATCGAGTCCAACTATGTGTCCGGATTCACTTGCCTGTGCCATACTGATCGTCCAGTCGCAAGTACCGCAGCACAGATCTATGGCCGTATCGCCGCGACGCATGTTCATCTTCTTCATCGTAAACTTGCGCCAGGCTTTATGTCTTCGAAAGCTGAGAATGTCATTCATAATATCATATTTTCCCGAAATGCTTTCAAAGACGGAATGGACGTATTGCTCTTTCGGATTTTTGCCGTCATGCTTGCTCATGTCTAACTTGGTTGTTTGATTATCCACAGCATCCCCCTACCCTTCACTTACGACGGACCGGTACGTGCTTAGCCGTTTCAGGAACGGGTCCAGCATACAAGCGTACGGGCTTTCTCCTACACGGCTTGCCAGCAGCAGCTGTACGGCATGAACGGACTCGCGCAGCTTGTCCAGCAGCTTCTCCGAAACCTTGTGCTTCAGGATCAGCTTCCTCCAGTCCTTCATATCCGTCTTCTTGCCAACCAGCATTTTCCGTTCCTCGTCGCTCCCCGACTCGATCAGATGCCAGTACACGTAACCGCATCTGCCGATTTCAGGCGTAGCACAGCGTTCCATCTCCTGAACAAGCGTCTCACATTCCGTAATTTCCTTGAGCAGATTCTCCCATGTTTCTTGTACGGACTTCTCAAGCAGCGGAGTAAAAGAAAGAAACAGCTGCATATTCAGCTGTACCGTTAGCCGTAGATATTCTTCAGAAGGCAGCAGCGTTTGTTTCATTTTGCCGTATAATCTCATCTTCATCACGTTAACTTCGCTAACAGCCTTGCTAAGAAGCGAGATGACAGCAATTTCGCCCTTTAAGGCAAGGAGTTGATAAAAACGGCTGCTGAAATAATCCCCTGCGAGCACTTTTAACTGCCGGGATCGCATCATCGCCTCTCCTTGATTGCCCTCCGTAACGTCGATGCTCTCATGCGTATCGAGTCCCACCTGAACCAGTGAGGTAACCAGTGCGTACAATTCTTCATGTCCGGCAAGATTTCGGCCCGAATCCTTTAAAAATATGTATAGCAAATGAACACGGGCATCCGGAAAATTCGGAAGTTCCGTGTGGTTCTGAATCATATCATAATTTAAATATTTCTCTGCCAGTTCTGGTACGCGATACGGTTTCATTCTCAGCCTCCGTGCACTTGATGTTCTTTTGTCCAATTGAGCCCACAATCCAATCTATTATAACACATGTTCAAGGCGCGTACATGCCCTGTCATCTACTATTTTACCCCTTTCAGGGGCTGCTGAACTGCTTAAGCCAAAGATTCGTAAATGTTAGGTTAAGAGCGGCTGCAATGGATGGCGGAACATCGCCGTTCTCGAGCTGAGTCAGAGCTTCTGCATAGCGTGAGTCCCAGGCATCCTTATTCATATTCGAAGCCAGCAGCATATACCGCTTCCCTCCCCAACGATCGATGGCTACCACTCTTAGATACAGCTGCTGCACATTATCCGTTCCTTCGAACGTAAAGGACATAATGCTGGCGATATCCTCATAAACCTCGGCGGCCGTCTCCGAGGGATCGCTCAATTTGATATCCAGCGTCAGCGCGCCTGCATCATAATCTGCCCGGCTTATTTTCAAGTGAAGAGGAAGATTCATTAGGGAGTCCACTAATCCGGCATCGCTTAATTCCCGGCTGTGATAGGGTATCGCCGCTGTCACAGCGCCGACCTTATAACGGGCTTGCGATTGAAGTCCCATTAACAGTGCAAGCATGATACATGCAATCGCCGCGGGCAGGAGTACGGCTCGTACGGATTGCCAGTGCTTCATGTCCTAAACCTCCTCTATTCCTAGTTTCTTCCGCACCTCATTAGTCCATACCTCATTGTATAAAGAAAAAAAGCAGGCTATGCCTGCTTCAGGTAAAACGAGCCTTATTCGGTTTAGAAGAACGATCGAGAAGTCCACGCCACTGCCACCCCCAGCGCGGCGATCCTCGCCAGATTCATGAACACGAAATTTTGCACCGCGATCGCAAATGTTTTCTCTTTGGAAGGATGGGCGGTGAATACGGCGCTTTTTTTATAAACCGGAGCAAGCGTGACGAACACCAGAAGAACTAACACGGGGTGCACCTTCATCAGGAGAAGAGCCGCCAGGTCCAGATAAGCAAGGCAATACAGAATTCGGAACAGCTTTAGAGAAGGCCTGAATCCTATATATACGGGCAGCGTATACCGCTTGTTCTCCATATCCTCATCCATGTCGCATATGTTATTGGCCAGCATGATGTTGGCAATCCCAAGTATGGCCGGCAGCGATACCACCAGCAGCAGCAGTACCTCAGGAAGGTTCACCTGAAGGGAAAGAACGCTGCCGTGCAGGTCCAGAACCGCCAGATGGCTGTCCTCCGCGTGGATCCAAGCCGAAATAAATATAATGACAAATCCCATAAACAATCCGGAGAACAGCTCGCCCAGCGGCATCCGCGAGATCGGAATCGGTCCGAACGAATATAATATCCCTACGGCAAAAGACAATCCGCCCAGCAGCAGGATCAACCAGCCCGTAGACAGGAAAAGCGCGATCCCTGCACCAACGGCTGTCAAGAGCAGCACGATGATGACGGACACAACCGCAGGCTCCTTAAGGTTATAACGTACAATGGCATTGTGCTGCTCGTAACCGAACCCGTTCTTTTTAATCGCTTTTTTGTAATCGTAATAGTTATTGATCGCCGTTGTTGCCATATCAAACGAGAGCAACGACGCGAGCATCAGGGCAAAATGATACCCGTCGAACTGCTGAAAACGAAACAATGCATACAAAGTTCCGAACAGGAACGGAATCATGCTGGCTACCTTCGTCTGAATTTCCACCAGTTTAAAAAAAGCTCGGATTCCCATGACCATCATCCTTTATCCAATTGATCTGATTTCAGATTAAAGGATTTCATGGCCGCGGTCTGTTGGAATTGTACTTGACAAACGCGTTTGCAAAAGTGACGAATGTTACTTCTGGAGCGAGAACCAATTTATTCTGGGATGTTCTGATCCTTGCGCCTGCGACTCCAAGGCGTACCGAGCAGCGGCAGCGCCCAGCGGTCCAGACCATACCAGCCCGCCACTTTCCAGGCCATGACCAGCCATGTGGCCAATATAAACAATAATGGATTGGAGCTTACCGTGCCTGCGAATAAAAAGCTGGCATTCATTAATCCGCCGAAAAACGCGGCAATCCCCGTCAGCAGACCCAAAATCAGCCCGAGTCCGACCAAGACCTCGCCGAAGGCCACCATATACGAAAACAGCTTGGCGTTGGGAAGCACAAACCCTTCGAGAAAAGAAGCATACCATCCGGTGACGTCCTTCCCCTCTTCCGCCTTAGCCAACGCTCCCCCGACGAAGCCCTGAATGGCCGCTCCGGCTTCGCTTCCCGTCCAGGCTTCCGCCGTCAGCTTTTTCAGCCCCGACGTTAACCAGGCATAACCGAGATACAGCCTCACAAGCAGCCAAATCCAGCCGGAGCGGGTACTGCTGAACAGAAACATGGATACCGGATTTTCAGGGACTACCACATATTGTCCCTCTCTGAGTTGTTTTGCCATGATTTTTTCAAACATCCTCTCGTATTTTTATTCATTCCCGCTAGTATATACAACGTTCGCGAATCCAACAAGGGTACCTTTAACAATGGGTTAACACATAATCCATGTAAAGAAACATCAAACATAAAAAAGCCCCACCAATTTGGTGGGGCTTTGCCAAGATGGTAATCCTATTCAAATGCCGGATTCAATCTTCCCATGCTTGGTCATGACCTCAGCTTTGCCGCGTATTTTAACCGCAGACGTATGATCCGTGAATTGGGCGATGATGACCTCGCCTTTATCCAGCTTCTCGGTATGATGAAACCGGGTGTCCTGACCGCGGGTAAGGCCGATCACCTGCACGCCATGGTCCAGCGCCTTGACGATAAAATAATCCCCGTTTTGAACGTTCTCCATTGTTCAGACCTCCTCACCGTAAGCTAAAAGAAAAGGCCGTGAACGAATTCACGACCTGTGCTCTTAGGTAATATGTAGAAATCTTTATTTGATTCCGTCTTTGAGCGCTTTACCAGGTTTAAATGCAGGAATTTTGCTCGCAGGGATTTCGATTTCTTCACCTGTTTGCGGGTTGCGGCCTTTCCGTGCGGAACGCTCGCGAACCTCGAAGTTGCCAAAGCCGACCAGCTGTACTTTGTCTCCACTTTGCAACGCTTCGGAGATTGCATCGAAAACGGCATCAACCGCTTTAGTTGCATCCTTCTTGGAAAGCTCAGTAGATTCAGCTACTTGTGTAATCAGATCCGATTTATTCATTCTTTCACCTCCCTAACAAGGAATGTGCTCCACTTGCTATTCACTGTTTCCGTTTTACCGCAAATTATACGTGCAATCGGGTATTTTACCCCTATCTCGCGTTTAGAATGCATGACGCGGAACAAATTTATAGTAATACAGCCATCTCATAATTTCAAGCGTTTTGCTCTGCACTACCAAAGAAAACACGAAAAACAGCCGCTAATCGGGACTTTAGACCCGTTAGCGACTGCGTATTCAACACCTTAGCGATACTCACTTAAAGAATGATCGCGATCAAACCGCCGGAACCTTCGTTGATGATCCGACCCAAAGTTTCTTGCAATTTATATCTCGCATTGTCAGGCATCATTGCGATTTTGCCTTGAATTCCTTCACGGACGATCGAGTGCAGCGAGCGTCCGAATATATCGGATTCCCAAATCTTGATCGGATCGTTCTCGAAATCCTGCATCAGGTAGCGCACAAGCTCTTCGCTTTGCTTCTCTGTGCCGATAATCGGCGAGAACTCGGATTCCACGTCGACCCGAATCATATGGATGGAAGGCGCGGTCGCTTTCAATCTTACCCCGAAGCGGGTGCCTTGACGGATAAGCTCAGGCTCATCCAACGCCATCTCAGCCAGGGAAGGAGCAGCAATACCGTAACCTGTCGTTTTAACCATTTCAAGCGCTTCAGCGAAGCGGTCGTATTCCCGTTTGGCATGAGAGAACTCCTGCATTAGCTGCAGCAAATGATCTTTACCGCGAATCTCGACACCCACAACCTCCATCAGGATCCGGTCATACAGTTCGTCAGGTGCAAAGAGATCGATCTCGGCAACGCCCTGCCCCATATTCATGCCGCTAAGTCCGGCATGGTTGATGAAGTCATACTCCATGAACTGGCTGACCACCCGGTCCACGTCACGCAGACGGCGGATATCTTTCACGGTATCTCTGACCGAGTTCTCATAGTTGCTGCGCAGCCAGTGGTTCTCGTTAAGCACCATAACCCAGCTAGGAAGATTAACGTTCACTTCATGCACGGGGAACTCATACAATACTTCACGAAGAACACCGGTTACATCATCTTCGGTCATCGTGGCCGCACTCAGTGTCATCACCGGAATGTCGTATTTCTCTGCCAGCTCATTGCGCAGCTGAAGCGCTTCTTCACTGCGTGGACGCGTCGAGTTAATGACCACCACGAATGGCTTGCCGACTTCCTTCAGTTCCTCGATAACGCGCTCCTCAGCCTCAACATAAGAGCTCCGCGGAATTTCCGCAATGCTTCCGTCTGTCGTGACGACGACGCCAAGCGTGGAGTGCTCCTGAATAACTTTGCGCGTTCCGATTTCAGCCGCTTCCTGGAACGGAATCGGTTCTTCGAACCATGGCGTCGAGATCATTCTCGGGCCATTCTCATCCTCGTAGCCCTTAGCGCCTTCAACGGCATAACCTACACAATCCACCAATCTGACGTTGACCTCAAGACCTTCCGTAACTTTGATCTGTACCGCGTTGTTCGGCACGAATTTCGGCTCGGTTGTCATGATTGTTTTCCCTGCAGCACTTTGAGGCAGCTCATCGACAGCTCTTACTCGATCCGCCTCGTTCGTAATGTTCGGGAGAACAACCGTCTCCATAAACCGCTTGATGAAGGTTGATTTTCCCGTACGGACGGCACCGACAACACCTAAGTAAATGTCCCCTCCGGTCCGTTCGGCAATGTCCTTAAAAATGTCCACTTTTTCCAAAAGAGATCCCCTCCTCAAATTACTCCGAAGGAAAAATGCTTTAAGAGCATCCGCTTCGTGTTCCACTCATAGCCAAAGCCATTGCAACAGATGAGCAGCCTTTACAATGTCGCCAGCATCCCGCCGCCGGTATTCCATGAGTTTTGATGGAAACGGCAAAGCGGCGTAACTCGTACATGCATTTGGACTAGTAACATCATATGTACCGGGTTCAAAAATATGACGGTTGCCCCTTAAAGTCCGTCCAGTTTTTTTTAAGGATATCGAATAGGCCTAAACCAACTAGACACTGCCCTCGAATACCGTTAAAAACAACTACCGCTAAGGGCGCGGTTTGTCTTCATGCTGTGCGCCTTCAGACGTTTTCGTATGCCTCATGATGTGGGCAACCGGCTCTTGCCCGCACTACTCTTTCAGATTATGAATATGCGCGCACTTTAATAGATATTCCAAATAGATTCAACCATTTTCAAAAAATCTATCGAAGAAGGGTCTCAAGAAAAAAATACAGGTCCGCTTCATGGCTTCCGAATTCCCTATCCTCACCAGTTATCGGTAACCATGTAGGTTCAACAAAAATACCCGCCGATCACGGCGGGTATAGGTTTAGGATAGCGGCTGAGCAACGGGCTGCCCATCCTTCCATATATAAGGTACGGATTTTACGGGGACATAATAGGATTCCTTCTCCAGGAACACCCGTAAATCCTCACCTTCTTGAGGATCGGAACCGTTCTTCTGGATAGCCTGCATAATATCGAATGCATAATCGGCGTATACCGTTCCCTCTTCATCCATCATGAAGGTCATCTCCTGACCCGAGTATACACTCAGTAATGAAAGGGATTTGGCATCGGTCTTGGACAGGTCCACTGCAGTATATCCCGGGTACAGGGCTTCCCCTGCAGGAAGAGCGTTGTCATGCGCCATTTTGTACAAATTCACGGCTCTCTGAACGTCATTCACCTTCTGGGCCGTGGTCAAGTCCATAACCTTCACGGTTGGCTCGGTTTCCTCATTAATAATGAGAAAATAGCCACTGCCGCCCTTCTCAAATGCCGTATCCGGAATTTGGTCGATGTATCCCCGGTTCTTCAGCTGATCCAAATCGACCCGGTATTTCTCATACCGCGGAATTTCCGGACCTGCCGTAATCATCGGCAAGATTCCCTGTTCTTTATAAAAATCATCTACAGCCGATTGTATCCGTTTGACGCTTTCCCTATATGAAACCTTGTTCTCCTGCAATTTCTCGTCAGGATAAAGACAACCTGTCAGCAACATTGGAAACAGCACCAGGATTAAGACGGTAGACATCCGCTTCGAACGGCCTGCCGCTTGGGTCATCCAAGTGATCATACTCAACTAACATCATCCTTCGCTTTAAATAAAGTCATCGGACTCCCGGTTTCTCGCTGCTTCGAGCTGTTTGCGTATCGCAGCTTTGAGCGGGTCCTCGGGAATCATTACCTTGATATGATTCGTGATTCTCGTCTGGCAGGATAGCCGGTAGCCTTGTTCCATCATCGATGTCCCCAGCTTCCTGATTTCCTTGGGCTCCGGAGCAGAGCAATGATCTCGTTCCTCGCTCGGAACTATGATTTTGCACATCAAACAACCGGCTTTGCCTCCGCAACGGGTAGGAATACGCACGCCGGCCCGGCGGGAGGCATCCAGTACATTCGTGTTCGGACGAACCTTGACCTTCTTTTGATCCGGCAGAAATAACACCTCGTAGTCCAAAGGTAAACGCGCTCCTTTTCTTATGTACACATTCTTCCATGCTGCCGGCCCTATTCGCCAGTTATGGCTGTAGTCCGATTAACCGGTTCAACACCGTCCGATGTTCCACGCTCAAACGGTTCCGGCTTAACAGCTGCTGAAGCAGCGGCATATGTTGGTCCATGTCCCTCAGGATCGCCTCTGCAATGGCATTGTACCGATCGGGTCGATCCCGAAGCACATTAAACACCAGTTCATGGGATAACGGCATCAGTCGTACCGTGACGCCCTGTATATGACTCTCTGGTGCTGCAGGATACAGCAATGGATCGATCTCAACACAGTAGGAGGACCCGTTTGAATTCACTTCAAATCCGCCTACCAGTTCAATCGGAACTTTCTCTATTTCATAGTGGCTCAGAATCGAAGAATATATCCCCTCTTGGTCTAATCGGGGAGCATCCACGGCCATAAAAGCCAGCGACTCATGCAATGGCTGTACGCCCCCTGCATCGGTATATATATCGATATCTCTCGGCGGCTTGTCCAATGTTACATCCTGCAGAAGCAAGCTGCAGCTTCCACCCAGCAGCCAAGCAATAGGTACCTGATTCAGCTTATGAATGGCGGTAGCTAACACACTCTCCAATTCCGGCAGATCATTCAGCGTCATGCTGCACCCCTTTACCGTATCGTCCCGGATTGACTTCCTACGTTATATGATGGAGGCCAGTCCAATAATAAAACCGAAAATCATCATCATAAAGGCCACGAACGACAGCGCGCCGCGCAGAAAACCCTTGGTCTTGCTTCGCGCAAGCGTAACCACTATGACGGACAGTGCCATAATCAATAATGCGACTAAGGACAGCCACATCTTTTGCATCGGATCCATGTCAGGAAACTCTCCATTCTCTCATCAATTTCAACCTATTATATCACGAAACTGATAGCGCCTCACCCCAGGTATGTCGAAAAAAAGAACAAAAGCCGCTATCCAATCCGGAGCGTCTTTTGTTCAACATCATCATCGTATCTTATTTGTTCATCATCATTTTCATCAAGGCTTCCATATTGCTTGGATTCATGCCACTCTTCTTCACCGCGCCGACAATCTCTTGGATCGTGTCCTCACTAACAGGTATGTTCGCCATCGAAGATACCTGCTTGATCAGCTGGCGGAGCTGGGCTTCATTTTGCATTGTAGACGGCTTAACCGTGCTAGCCAGCTTATTGACAGCCCCTGAAGAAATTTTCTTGCCGCTTTTCTTGTTAATCGCATTCAGTACATCCTTGTGAAAGCTTTTGCTCATTTCCACCCCTCCTCCGACATCCTCACATCAATATATGAGTCAATCATCGGAATGGTGAATAAGCTAGGTGTGCCATTGCTCCCATGTTTCAAGCGGCATCATTTCCATCTCGGTCTTGGGATCCCGACCCATCAAGGCTTCCACGGCGATGCGGGGATTCCGGTCTTTAAACAACACGTGATACAGCTGGTCGGCAATCGGCATCTGTACGCCGTATTTCTCGGAGATGGCATGTGCGGCTTGGGTCGTGCGTATTCCTTCCACAACCATACCCATGGAACCCAGAACCTCATCTAACTTCTTACCCTGACCAAGCATCGAACCAGCCCGCCAGTTTCGGCTGTGCTGGCTGGTGGCGGTAACCACGAGGTCACCGATCCCTGCAAGCCCGGCAAACGTCATTGGATTCGCGCCCATTTCCATGCCGATTCGCAAAATTTCTGCCAAACCTCTCGTGATAAGCGCTGCCTTGGCGTTGTCACCGAAGCCCAGCCCGTCGGACATCCCGGCGCCCAAAGCGATTATATTCTTTAGAGCCCCGGCCAGCTCAACACCGATCATATCCCGATTCGTGTACACTCTGAAATACGTGTTCATGAACAAATCTTGAGCGGCTACAGCCGCCTCGGCATTCAAAGACGCCACTACGACCGTTGTAGGGCAGCGTCTGACCACTTCCTCCGCATGGCTTGGTCCTGATAATACCACCACGCGGCCTTCCTCACAGCCAAGCTCCTCGGATATGACGGTGGACATCCGCTTCAAGGATTCAGTCTCGAATCCTTTGGTCGCATGAATCACCAGCATGTCCTCGGTCCAAAACTGCTTCAGCTGCCCCGTCACTTCCCGCATCGCGGACGAAGGTGCAACGATAACTACAGCAACAGCCGATGAGACGGCCTCTTTCATATCGGTTGTAGCGCGAATATTCGGTGATAACTCCACCCCGGGTAAATAACGGTTATTGGTATGCGACTCGTTGATTTCACGAGTCTGTTCCTCCGTTCTTGTCCAGACGACAACCTCCAGGTCATTTGAAGCGAGAACACTTGCCAAAGCGGTTCCCCAACTGCCTGCCACCAGAACAGCGACTTTGTCAGACAACGCGCTTCCCTCCTTTGTCCTTTCCTTTTCCAGAACCCAGCTTGTTTTCACGCCCCTGCACAAGCTTCACGATGTTCGAGCGATGCCGCCAGAAGGCGAATATGCATATGATCAAGCTCGTCCAAAAGATTGGCCACGAATAATCAGCGATCAATAGAAAAACAGGGGTAAGCACTACAAAAATAAGGGAACCCAAAGATACATAACGGGTAAAAACAATGGATAGAATGGCAATAATGCCTGCTATAAACGCTGGTATAAAGCAAAGCGTAGCAAGCACCCCAATGGCTGTTGCAATCCCTTTGCCGCCTCGAAAGCGGAAGTAAAGAGGCCAATTATGACCGATAATGGCCGCAATACCGCACAATCCCGGCAGCCACGCATTGTCTCCCCCGAGCCATCGTCCGATCCAAACCGCAGCGATGCCCTTAATTACATCCAAAGCCAATACAAGTATGGCAGGTCCCTTTCCCAGGACGCGAAGGGTATTGGTTGCCCCGGCGTTGCCGCTGCCATGCTGACGAATATCAATCCCTTTCAGGATTTTGGCAAGCAGCACGCTGAAGCTTACCGAACCGAGTAAATAACACACAACTATCGCTACGATCTCCAAAATCAAGCTATTCTCCCCTAACTCTCATCAGACTTTCTTCGAGTAAATATCCTGATGGGTGTACCTTCAAAGTCAAACGCGGCCCGAATCTTGTTCTCAAGGTAACGCTCATATGAGAAGTGCATCAATTCCGGATCGTTGACAAATACGACCATGGTCGGCGGCTTAACCGCAACCTGTGTTGAGTAGTTAATACGCAATCTTCTTCCCTTATCCGTTGGAGGCGGATTGATGGCAATCGCATCGGATATGACATCGTTAAGGAGATGCGTCTGCACGCGCAGTGAATGCTGATCAGCCACATGCTTAACGACAGGGAGCAGCTTCTGCAAACGCTGCTTTGTTTTGGCCGACAGGAAAACAACCGGCGCATAGGTCATGAACAAGAAATGATCGCGGATCTTTTTCTCGAACTGCTGCATCGTTTTGTCATCCTTCTCGACCATATCCCATTTGTTCACGACGAACAAAGACGCTTTACCGGCCTCATAGGCATAACCGGCAATATGCTTGTCCTGCTCGATGATGCCTTCTTCCCCGTTGATCAGTACGAGAACGACATCCGCGCGCTCGATGGCACGCATGGCCCGCATAACGCTGTATTTCTCCGTGGTCTCATAGACTTTCCCACGTTTGCGCATGCCCGCCGTATCGATAAGCACATACCGCTGCCCATCCTTCTCGAACGGCGTGTCAATAGCATCGCGCGTAGTACCGGCAACGTCACTGACAATGACGCGCTCTTCTCCCAAAATGGCATTAACGAGAGAGGACTTGCCCACATTCGGTCTGCCAATCAGGGCAACTCGAATAACATCCTCGTCATATCCGTCGTCTTCCAGTTCCGGCAGGTTCTCGACCACAACATCCAGCAGGTCGCCGATCCCTGTGCCGTGACTTCCCGATATCCCGACAGGATCGCCAAATCCGAGGGAATAGAACTCATAGATATCATCCACGCGCTTCAAATTATCCACTTTGTTTACGCTGAGTATGACTGGTTTACCTGATCGGAACAGAATCTGTGCAACTTCCTCGTCCGATTGGGTAACCCCTGTCTTCGCATCGCACATAAATACGATGACATCCGCTTCTTCAATTGCAAGCTCGGCTTGCATGCGTATCGATTTCAATATCATGTCATCGCCATCGATTTCGATACCTCCGGTATCGATGACACTGAACGCTTTACCGTTCCATTCGGCACTACCGTAAATCCGGTCACGGGTAATACCCGGTTTATCTTCAACGATGGCTAATCTGTCGCCAATCAATCGGTTAAATATGGTGGATTTACCGACGTTTGGCCGTCCGACGATAGCCACTACGGGTCTTGCCATAGTCACTCCTCCTGTCAATTCTTACGATTATCATCATAGCAAAAAACGTTACAATTGGCTAACCTTTCATCTGCATTTCTATTATGCTCTACCCCATGTTACAACATCCGTAAACGTTCGTCCCCTAAAAAAACAAATGGCGAACCCAGATTTCTGGGTTCGCCGACTTCGTTATGATAGGTCAATAGACCGAACAAAACTGTTCCCGGGCTTACTTGAATTTGCTCAGCTTATCGCCGAAACGCTCTCCAAGCGTAACGCTCATGCCTTGATTGTTCAAAGAAACGTTCGGGTTGTCTTTCAGGTCGATTTTAGGACCTTTGGACGGTTTTTCAGCTCGCGGAGCTTGAGCTGGCGCTTCTTCCGTTTCTTTGATGCTCAGGCTGATACGTTGCTCGGAAGTGTTGATATCAAGCACTTTAACCTGAACTTCTTGGCCTTCTTTCAATACTTCTTGCGGTGTACCGATATGCTTGTGGGAGATTTGGGAGATATGAACCAAACCTTCAACACCTGGTGCCAGTTCAACAAATGCCCCGAACGTAACCAAACGTTTAACAACGCCTGTTACGATGTCGCCAGTGTTGAATTGCTCGCCAGCTGTTTCCCAAGGACCCGGAGCGGCTGCTTTGATACTGAGGCTGATTTTGCCCTTTTCAGGATCCACTTTCAGTACCTTCACACGCACTTGATCGCCTTCGGACAATACATCGGCAGGCTTGTCGACGTGGCTCCAAGCGATCTCGGATACGTGAACCAATCCGTCTACCCCGCCAACATCAACAAATGCTCCGAATTGCGTAAGGCGTTGTACTGTACCTTCCAGCACTTGGCCGTCTTGAAGCTCGGACATCACTTTAAGTTTGTTTGATTCGAACTCTTCTTCCAGAACATCCTTCTGGGAAAGAATTACTTTGTTGTTCTCGCGGTCCAGTTCCTTTACTTTCACGCGAAGCGTGCGGCCTTTATAGTCGCTGAAGTCTTCAACGAAATGACGCTCTACCATGGATGCAGGAATAAATCCGCGTGCACCAACATCGGCTACGAGTCCGCCTTTCACCACGTCAGCCACCGTTACTTCGAATACGTCTTGATCCGCAAAATGCTTCTCAAGCTCTTCCCATGAATTCTCAGTGTCGATCGCGCGCTTGGAAAGAACCAGGCTTTCCTTGTCGTCGTTAATGCTAACGACTTTGCATTCTACCTCTTGGCCAACCTGAACCGCATCAGATGCATTATCAAGTTGTACAGAAGACAGTTCGCGAACAGGAATTACGCCGTCATATTTATATCCAATGCTTACGTAAGCTTGGTTGTCCTCCAGTTTGACGATCGTCCCTTTCACGGTGTCCCCTTTTTTCAAGGATACGATTTGGTCCATCTGCTCTTGGTTTTCAGCAGCCTCTTGATTTCTTGTTTCTTCCGACATGTCAAATAACCTCCTCAATTCAAACCCCATTTATTTAAACTCGCATTGGCGAAGTTCAAAACATAATTGCTGTAGTATCTTTCCAATCTTCCCATGCTTTTTATGCATGGAGCGAATAAATCAGTTCACGGTTGGCTTGCCGCTTGCGCGCATTTCGTGAATTTTTGCCATGATCAATTCGGTTGCCGCATCCAGAGCTTCCGGTGACTTGTCACCTTCAAACCGGGATAGGTCCACAGGTGCACCATAGATGATCTTCACTTTGCGAAAAAGCTTGTAATCTCCAATGATGGCAGCCGGTATGACCGTCGCCCCGCTGCGGAGAGCGAAGCTTGCCGCACCCCGTTTTGCCGCGGTTGAATCAGAATTGCGCGTGCCCTCAGGAAAGATACCCATGATCTCACCGGTACGCAATATCGTGAGGGCGGTTTTGATCGAATCTTTACTTACTCCGCCGCGCTTGACCGGAAATGCTCCAAGCTGACGAACCAGCCATCCGAACACCGGAATGTTGAACAGTTCCGCTTTGGCCATGAACTTAACCTGGCGCTTGACGTGAATGCCCACAGATATCGGATCTCGAATGCTAATATGATTGCTACAGATTAGCACGCCGCCTTCTGAAGGTATGTTATGTACGCCGACAGATTCGAATCTGTAGAGAATAGCGAACAAACCGCGGACCACCGCTCTGCAAAAAACATAAATCATGCCCATTTCTCCCCATCCCACTTAAGTTTCGCAATATGAAAGAATTGCTTCCACAACCTGGTTGATATCCATATGTGTCGTATCCAGTATGATGGCATCCTCTGCGCATCGGAGCGGCGACACTTCACGTTCCTGGTCAAGCCTGTCACGTTCTGCGATATCTCTTTCCAGTTGTTCCAGCGATATGCCTTCATCACTCAACTCATTGAAGCGGCGGAGAGCACGTTCCTTGACACTGGCCGTCATGAAAATCTTCACCTCAGCATCCGGCAACACCGTCGTGCCGATGTCACGTCCATCCATGACAACGCCCTTGTCCTGTGCCATTTGCTGCTGTAAACGGACAAGCTTTATCCGCAAACCCTCGATTCGTGCATATTGGGATACCACTGCACTAACCTGATGTGAACGAATATAGGGTGTAACATCTTCCCCGTTCAGCCAGACCATTTGACCATTTTCATGCGGTTTTAATTCAATCACCATGTTTTGTGCATGTTGAAGCACTTTTTCGGGATTTTCTGGAGAAATCCCTTGGTTCAGCATGAACCAGGTGACTGCCCTGTACATGGCTCCGGTATCCACGTAGATGTACTGCAGCCTGCTGGCTACCATACGCGCTACGGTGCTTTTTCCCGCGCCTGCCGGACCGTCGATGGCAATATTAATTCTGTCGCGATAACCTGTCCCCTGCGTAACCAACGGGGCATTCCTCCTCAAACATATACCTCGAAATCGAAAGGGCTTACCATCCCTTACGGACGGAATCACCGTTTCTCTAGTGAAAATATACAAGACAGCGCGAATGAAACAATGGCACAATCTTATATTTCAAGAAAAAAGCAGGCGCCCGCCTGCGACGTGAAAATTATACCACACTAGCTAGAGTGATGCAAAAGAGAAGGGGTGTTTTCCCCCATCCAATCGTTTACATTTGGCTCGTTAACGGGAACACCCTCCATCTGCTGAATGGGCGAAATATAGGGCCGGCTGGGCTCATAATGCAATAGCAGCTGGAAAATCACCAGGGCAAGCACAAGCCAGATCAGCAGCTTAAGGAGCACTTTTCCATAGCGGTCATGCAGGGCTTGTCCCTTCTCCTCATGCTTAACTTCCAGTCTTGTTTTTTCGAGCAGCTGATCTTGATCGTTTACTATTTCTGACATGGCAGGCAGTCCCTCCGGGACAAAATTTTCGGATAGTGTGCCACAGGCCTGTCCTTTTTATGCATTAACGATTGCGAAAATCAAACTGTCTCTCAAAACAAAAACGAATCAGCTTTTGCCGTTCCATATCTGCGATCTGATTAAACTTCAGCATAACGATGCTTCGATTGGTAGGCAGCTGCTTCACCCTTACAACCTCTCCTTCAAACGGGACGTGCTCCACGGATCCGTTCTTAAACGGGATGAGTATCCAGCAAGTCAATATACTTCCTTCCGCAATCGTTTGATCCGGCTGCAGATGAAAGGATACGCCGCCGCCGCCGACATCATCGGTTTTGGCTAAAAACTGGGTGCCGTCATTGGTCATGACTGCTACCTCGAGCTCGGCTTGCACCCTGAGGAAGCTTCTTCTCTGCACCTTCGTAATTTGATCCTGCTCCGGCTTCTTGATGCGAACCAGACGGATGATATCCTCATGGTGACTCAGGACGTAGGAATTGAAGAAATTCTTGACTCCGCCTTCCGTCAAAAAGTAAGCGGACAGCTCGTCCCCGATGTACAGCTTTTTCAGCCTGCCCGTCCCTTCCTGCAGCGGAACCTCCATATACATCGATTCGTCATCCATGTCGGAAATGCGGGATTTATATACAATATTGGCTTCCTTCTCATCCCCCGTATCCAATTGGATATAGAGGACATCGTTAATCTTTGGATACAATGCGCTCACCCACTAATTCATCATAATCATTATTTCCCATTATATCATGGGATGCCACGGCCCATAGGACAAAATCTTCAAATCATGGTCGATTCATGTCCTATTCTTGGGAAACATGGAACGGTCCCGGTTGCTTCAGCTCCTTCAACCCATGCAAAAAGCCGATTCAGGAAAGCTCCTGAACCGGCTTGAATCACGCAATCTTCGATTATTTGATTCCTGCCTGCGCATCCTTTACAACCTCAACCGTCTCCTCAAGGCCGGTATCCGAATTAATGTAAATCCGATACTGAGCCCCGTTGATTCGCCCGCCAAACTCATAACACAGGACATCCTCGGAACGGTCGTTTTTGATTAAGGCTTTACGGTGATAGAGCACCTTGAACTCAGGATTCAAGACCTTTTCCGCTTCGGCAAGACTAATTTTGGGCTGCGGGATTTCTCGCTTGATCTGATGCTCATACACAAAGTCGCTGGCCTGGAATCCAATGACATCCCCATTGTCCATAGCCGAACGAACGGTGATTTTCTCAGGATAAATCAGCACACCGTCCTCTTCACGGACAAAGGAAAAGTTGGCCAGGTTGTCATATTGGTCAGCTGAAACAACCGTCATGTCGGAGTAGCCTTTTTTCGTCAGGAATTGCTGGGCTTTGTCGATTGCAGCCTGAACGGACGCTTGCTTGGCGCCAACATTCCGCTCATCCGTATAGGAAATCAGCTGGCCGCCTTTTTCGGTAAAGTCCATGCTGAGCATATGCCCATTCGGATGTTGTACCTTCGCTGTATAAGATACCCACTCGGTGCCGCTTCCGTTCTTCGTCACTTGTACTTTGGCATTATTGCCCACATCCGAGAACTTCAGTGCTTTGCGTTTTACATCCTCTTCCGATATCGGCATGCCTGCCAATTGCTTCACGGAACGGCGGTCATAAATGCTGCTTACCGATGGTCCCCAATCAAGCTCAGGGTAGGACTCCACCTTTTTGTCCACCGTCTTGAAGCCGTCAATAATGGAATTGTCTTCGACTTTATTCGTTGCCAGGGCCGTCTCTACATCCATCCAGCGCAAGCTGTTTGCGATAACCTTGTTCTGCACATGCTGCAAGTCCTTTGTAATTTCGCCGGAGTTGGCGTACAGGGATTTCAACGTTTTGACTTCACCCTCACTGAGCGGCTCCTTCGTTAAATCACGCACACCTGTTTTGTAAGCAAAATTAGAAATTCGGGAAAGGAACTCTTCGGTCTTGTTGAAGGGAAGGAGCGTAAGCGGCAGCTGGCTGATCTCATTTTGAGCCTCGCTGGTTAGGCGCCATACATTCATCAAGCCCTTCCGGTGCATCCCTTGGGAGGTAGAGCTTACCGCAAGTGTGTTGCCGAGCTCGGCATGAATCCTGTCCATATTGTATGACAAGTCATGGAATGCCCGTTGGTATTGGTTCTCGGCATTAATCAATATGGCGTTTTTCTCTTTATTCTCTTGATAACCCCATACCAGAGCCCCGATCAATAAAATTGTGGCCACAGGAAACAGAATAGCGCTTAATCGTTTGTACATGATGCGATAGTCTCCTTTCTTCTACTCACTGCCGTTAGTTTGACTAGAAGAAAGAAGTCTTATGCATCTCTGTATAATTCCTTCATCCCTTAGAAATCTTCCTCAATGTCGAAGTGATCGCGATTGTTGCACAGACACTGCTTAAATCCGGTTTCAATCCGGCCCTGCTCCTTTTTTCCCCGCAGCACAAAACGTTCACCGCAATCTTTGCAAAGAATTTTCACTTTTACACGCAAAAAAAGACACCTCCCTTTCTATGATTCCCTGGCTGTCAGCCGAGGTCTATAGAATGAAGTGTGCCCTGATTTGTTAAGTGTTAACCTCTTCCTCCCGCTTAATGAAACGAAAAGGAGAACGGTTGTTAGCTCTAGAGATTTTGCCCATGCCGCCATACCACAGCAGCACCATAAGCGGTACGATGAACCATACCCATGTGTGGGTCAGCAGGTTCAGAATCAGGTCGTACAGACCATGCCACATCCAAGGCAGGAACAAGGATAGACCGAGGAAGAATCTTCTTCGTTTCCCTTCCGTGAACCTCGCATGTCCCATGTAGTATCCCATGATCACACCAAACATCGCGTGTCCCGAAACGGGCAGCAGTGCTCGTAAGAACATCGGACCAAAGGCTGCCTGGCTGTACCAGGCGTAAAGCAAATTCTCTACCGTAGCAAATCCCAGCGATATCGCCACTGCATAAAGGATGCCGTCATAAGGCTCGTCAAATTCCGTATGGTTAAAAATGATGTGATACATTACGAACCATTTCAGAAATTCCTCAACGCCCGCCGAAACGAACAATGAGTTGACTACCGGATTGTCGCCAAGCCATAGTATCATTCCCCGCTGCAAAATCATAACCGGGAAAACGATCAGAACCCCTAACATGAACACCTTGATCACCATGTGCAGGGGCTCTTGATCATACCTATCTTTCAGGTAAAAATACGTGAGCAATGCGAGTCCCGGCGCCAAAGCTGACGCAATTACCGAGAACACCAGCACTAAAATTCCCCTTCCGTTAGTTGCGGGCCTGAAGTCCGGCACGCACGCCCACCTTCATTAATGCTGACGCTGGAAGTGTGTACAGATAACCTCAACTGCTTGCTGAGGCATGACTTTCTTCCCGTATTCCTCCAGCATCGCCTCCGTTACTGAGGAGGATTCACCGAATTCAGCCAGCATCGCAATAACCGCCGGCAGCTTCTCGCTATCCAATTCCTCAGGATCGAAGTACAAAAACCATTTATCCATATAGTGATAGAGCTTACCCGCTCCGCCTACAAGGTCCTTCAACATATGCGATGCTTCAATGAGCACTTCAAAATCCTGAAAAACATAGACGATCGTATCACTTTGATCCAGCGTTACTTCCATTTCATAAATCTCGTCCGGCATATCTTCTTCGGATAAGCCGCCGAAATGATGATCGTATTTCCCTCTCGTCACAATAACCACCATGCCCTGGGCAGGCAGTGCAAACACCTCAACGGCAAGAGGTCCGGTGGCATCAAATCCGAGTTCACTGTATGCCTGATCCATCATCTCCGTAAACAGGTCATAAACTTTCGGTATTTCCTGCCACATCTCTTCCTTCTGGATCCCACGCTCACTCAGATCGTCAAACGTGAGGAAAATCCGTATCTTATCTTGACTCAAACGCTCTATTTTCATGACAGGATCCTCCTTACGTAAAACAAAAGTTTATAACAAATTATGATGTCTGGATTATGACGTGATAAAAATGGTTTTATATAATTGATTTTATCATTTAATAACCACAAATGCACGTAAATATGTAGCTAAAGAAAAAAGAATCATTCACAGGGAATCGTGTGGCCGCTCCCCGAGAATGATTCAAAATGGTTCATGCCGTTTACAAACCCGGTATGACGGTATGGGTCTCTTTCAAAATCTGTTCGACTTCGTTTTTAACATCAGGGTTGTTTCGGATGAAATCCTTGACTTGTTTCAGGTTGGCAGCCTTCGAATGAGTCGATGTCTGTACCCCTGCAGTTCCATTGGAATGAGTGGAATCATGTCGGCCTGAACTGGGAGACACGCTTTCTTGGCTGAAGCCAGAATATTGCTGGCTCTTGGTGCCCTGAATTTTACTCATCGCGGTATCCGCGAATCGGCCTAGATTCGCATCTTTCATCATTGAGGAGAAGAACTTGCTGTTATTACGGGAAATCATCCGGCATGCAACGGCACCGATAATGACACCATATAGAAATGACGAAGTCTTCACAAATGATACCTCCTTCTATGATAAACTCGAGATTATTGTTCTCGCACCGCCAAGAACTCATGCTACATAAATACAGGAAAGTGAGATGGAATCATGGTTAGAACACGAACAGTACTTCTGCTGGCTTTCTGCCTTATGCTCAGCGCATGCGGCAGTAACGGCGCGGCTCAGAAGCAAAGCACGGCCACGGAAGTCGGTAATGACAGGGCAGCGCAGCAAAATGAAACCTCCGGACAGGTGTCCACTCCGAAAGAAGGCACCGACAAGGCAGCCGAAACGGACAAGCCTGAAGCTGAGCCTGACGTGGATAAATCCGCGGACCCATCAGATAAAGCTGTCAAGAGTCCTGACAACGAGGCACCATCTGAACCAAAATATCACATGAATAAGGTGTATCGCATCGTTCCCAATGATGATTCCGTACCCGAAAAAGTCGTGCTGCTCACGTTTGATGACGGCCCAAAGGATAAAACCATGATCAACCAAATGATCGATACGCTGGACAAACATGATGCCAAAGCGATTTTCTTCGTCAATGGATACCGTGCGAAGGAGCATCCAGAGCTGTTAAAACTGATCCATGACCGCGGTCAAATCATTGGGAATCATTCCTGGGATCATATCGACCTGAAAAAAGAAAGCAAACAGAAGGTGAAGGAACAGATCGGGGATGTACAGCAAATCGTCAAAGAAGCGACCGGATCGGAACCGAAGTTTTTCCGTCCTCCATTTGGCTCAGGCGGAGATACCGTCAAGGAAGTTGCCCTTGATCATGACCTGCTGTTCATGACCTGGTCCAACGGTTCGCTGGATTGGGAAAGCAAAAACAAAAACAAACCCGATGCCGTAGTCAGCAATGTGCTGGAACAGCTTCACCCTGGCAGCAACATTCTGATGCATGAGCTTCCCTGGACCGTTGAGGCCCTTGATACCTTGCTGACCAAGCTTGAAGCCAAAGGGTATGGCTTCGTGGATCCGCAATTAATCGAACCTAAAATAAGATAATTCGAAAAAACACAAAAAACCTTAATTCTGCCGTCGCCAGCTGACGATCGAATTAAGGTTTTTTGCGTAATGTAAGCACATGATATTCTGCGGGACATTGCAAGCGCAGCGGGATATGGGAGGTACCGAATCCCCGGCTGATCAGCATCCTGGAAGAAGGTTTGGTTTCGCCCTTCTTTCTCGGCAGCGTATACCATCCGGATTTAAATTTCTTGTAAAAGCGCGCCAGACGAACGGCTCCGGCAATGGGCAGCACAATCTGTCCCCCATGGGTATGTCCTGCCAGCACAAGATCCCCATGCACTGCTTCCTTGCCTTTGACCCATATCGGATCATGCACCAGGATGATGTGAAACTGGTCTTCGGCTGCATGTCCCCGAAATCTTGTGTACGGGTGCTTCCGGCTGGCCGGCTGCCTTACTCCGCTGAGAGCAATAAGCTCGTTACTCCGCTTTAACGTAACGGTTTTGTCATTCAGCAGCATGACGCCGCTCTCCCGCAATACTTTACGGACAGCGTCCTTGCCTGCATGCAGATCATGATTTCCCAAGACGGCATACACGGGTGCGATACGGACCAGCACCGACATGTTATGCCTCATTCGCTGAAGGGGTACCCCTCTTTCCGTAATATCTCCACCAAGCAGTACGCAGTCCACCGATGATAGATTGGATAATAGCTTCACTTCTGACAATTGTCTGCGATGTATATCGGTGATGAACAATATCCGAAAGCCGTCTAACGAGTGAGGGATACGTTCGGATACCACTTCTTCTTCACGCACTCGATAACCCTTGGCTTCAGCCCTCATCCAGCCGATAGCGCCTGCACCGAGTGCCGCAGCACCTGCTATCCACATCAACACACTCATAATAACTCCTTTAACAATTCCTTTAATGGAGGCGCTCCGATAAGTCCCCACCACAGGAGACCTATCATTAACAATATGAAAATGACGATCAATGAGTTCACAAACCATTTGCTCATTCTTACGCGATAAGAGGAATATGTATTCGTTCGTTTAGGAGCGGACACTTCCTCCTCTGCTTGACGCTGGCGGGACCGGGTCGATCTGGAACGGCTCAATCCATCCGCTGTACTGCTGCTCTGGTGCTTTTGCTCCACGGAGCTTATGGAGGGCGGCGATTTAGATCGATTCCTCGTTTCATCTGCTTGTTGCGACTTCGCTGCCGTTCTTTTTTCTGATTGAGCCGTTGACTTGTTCTTGCGGCTTTTATTTCGGCTCTGATGTCGCTGCATTCTGCTAAGTTCGTTCATGTTCCTCTTTCCTCCGAAACCGAATCAACATTCCTGATATGAAATCAATCAGAAAATGACACAGGATGGGCGCCCAAATGGTACCCGTTTGAATATAGACGTAGCCAAGACCGTAACTGCTTAAGAAAACCCACCCAGTTGGAAGCCAATGTTTTAAATATCTGACATGAATAAGTGCGAATAAGATACTTGTCCAATATGGTCCGAACGCATGCTGGATGGCTCCTCGAAACAATAACTCCTCGCAGATGGATACGATCAGAGCTATAACAAAAATATGCCAAACCGGCCTTTTCCGGAACAACATTTCATTGATTCCGCCATCGTCCATACTATCCTCTGACACAAACCGGGATAATACAAAATCCACGACCAGCATTGCTGCAGCAAGTCCGAGCCCCCAATAAACAAACTCGATATTCTTCGGAATGACAAAGAGCCCAAACGGATTCCTCTGCTGAAACAGGATCCAGATCAAACCTGCAATGAGTGTCAATCCTTGGGTAAGATACAGATTAATAAGCAGCAGCCGATCGTTTAATTGATGGGCTTCGATTCTTTTTACGCGTATTTTAAATTTTTTCATAGAAGATGGGCCTGTCTTTCATCTTGATTTTTAAGATTATCTTCGTGTACAACCACAGTAATATCAGAATAATTCAATCATAGGCGGGCATATGCATCATAGCAAATTAACGGCATGACATTCAAGGCTAACCCTTGTTTCTTCCCCTACTATAAGGCCTATGGACAGAATAAACACCTATTGACACAATGTTAGAGCCATGATACATTATGAAAAAATTAATCTGTGAAAACCGATGATGGAAAAGAGAAGCTGTAACGTCCTCAGAGAGCCGATGGGTGGTGTAAATCGGTGGCGTAAAAGTATTCTTGAGCGTTCCTGAGATATTTCGCTGAAACTTGAAGTAGGCGCAAATCGGATGATATCCGTTACCAATCATGGTCTGAACAGACCGCTTGAGGCTGCCGCAAGTTGGCAGCGAATAAGGGTGGCACCACGAATAACTCTCGTCCCTTACTACGGAGGTAGTATGCGGATTGGGAGTTTTTTATGTTCCTGTCTCTTTGCCACGACACCGCGTCAAACCTGTATAGACCTCTTGCAGCTTTATTGGAATCTTTGGTGTATAACGGAATACGCCCCAGCGTAATCCTTATTCAATATTGCAGTACCGCATTTTATAGAGGATTTTAAGGAGGAAGAGAAACCATGTTTAAAGTATTGGTATCGGATCCGATCAGTGATTTGGGGATCCAGCAGTTAATGGATGCCGCCGACGTGCAGGTAGACAAAAAAACCGGGCTTAATGAAGATGAGCTCACTGCCATCATCGGTGAATACGACGGGCTCCTCGTACGGAGTCAGACACGTGTGACAGAACGCATTATGAATGCAGGAACCAATCTCAAGGTTGTTGGCCGTGCAGGCGTTGGCGTTGACAACATTGATCTTGAAGCTGCTACGAAGCGCGGGATCGTTGTTATTAATGCGCCTGACGGTAACACGATTACAACAGCAGAGCATACGTTTGCCATGATGATTGCCCTCGCCCGACACATCCCTCAGGCCTATGCCAAAACTGTGGGCGGATCCTGGGACCGCAAATCCTTCCTCGGCGTTGAGCTGCGCAACAAAACGCTGGGCGTTATGGGAATGGGACGAATCGGCAGCGAGGTGGCTAAACGCGCCAAGGCTTTCGGCATGAACATTCTTGCCTTCGATCCGTTCCTGACGGAAGAGCGTGCGGACAAACTGGGCGTAACGCTTTCCTCGGTGGATAACATTATCCGCAATGCAGACTTCATTACGGTCCATACTCCGCTTACGCCGGAAACGCGCCATATGATCGCAAGACCGCAATTCGAAGTGATGAAGCGCGGCATGCGCATCGTGAACTGCGCCCGTGGCGGCATTATTGACGAACGTGCCCTCGTGGAAGCGATCGATGAAGGCATTGTTGCCGGAGCTGCATTTGACGTATTCGAACATGAGCCGCCTGAAAGCGATCATCCGTTCCTGAACCATCCCAAGGTTATCGTGACCCCGCATTTGGGCGCATCTACCGTTGAGGCTCAGGAGAACGTTGCAATCGACGTGTCGGAACAAGTGCTTCATATCCTGCGCAACGAGCCGTTTAAGAATGCGGTCAACTTCCCGCTTGTAGCGGCTAGCGTGATGAACAAACTGCAGCCATACTTCTCGCTCGGCGAGAAATTGGGCAGTGTGGCCGCTCAGATCACCGCACATGCGGTGAAGGAGATTCACGTCGACTATGCAGGCGAGCTGGCTGAAGTCGATACGCAAGCCCTGACCCGATACATCGTGAAGGGTGTGCTGGAGCGCCACCTCGGAAGCGAAGTGAATATTGTAAACTCCATGCACTTGGCGAAGAGCCGTGATCTGCACGTCGTTGTTTCCCAGACACCAAAAACCAAAGACTTCACCAACCTCGTTACCGTTACACTTAAGACGCAAAACGGTTTGGAGCGAATTGTCGCAGGTACACTGCTGCTGGGTTACGGCGAACGAATTGTCCGTCTGGATAAATTCCCGGTCGATATCTCTCCGGAAGGTCACCTGATTCTGATCTCCCATAACGACAAACCGGGCATTATCGGTCGTGTCGGAACCCTGCTCGGCGAGAACGATGTCAACATCGCCTCCATGCAGGTTGGACGTAAAGTCATCGGCGGTGAAGCCATCATGCTTCTGACGGTGGACAAAGACGTTCCTAAAGACGTTCTGATCAAGCTTACCGGGCTGTCAGAACTGAACACCGCGCAGCAAATCGCGCTGGGCTAAATTCAGGCGAGAAATCAAGGTATAAGGGGTTAATCATTGTTCCACGTAGAACAAGATTAACCCCTTAATTTCAACAAAAAAACACGCTCCTTGCGAGCGTGTTTTGTCTTTTGTGGAGACATTCCCTAAGATTCTGCCGATTTAGTTGGAATGATCATCGTAAACACCGTTCCTTCGCCTACTTCACTTGTTGCGTTAATCGTGCCATGATGCGCTGTCACGATATTTTTCACGATGGCAAGGCCTATGCCGGTTCCCACCGTCTCCCCCCGCACACGCGCTTTATCGGCTTTGTAGAATCGCTCAAAAACAAATGGCAGATCTTCAGGCGGAATACCGACGCCTTGGTCGCTAATCTTTACCTGGAGAGCCTCTGTGTTCGATACGGTAATCCGATCTGCAATGATTCGGATCTGCTTGCCTGAAGGCGTATGACGAAAAGCGTTGTCCAGCAGATTGGTCAGCACCTGTTCAAGCTTGTCTTCATCCGCCGCTTCGAGCAGAAGATTCGAGTGAAGTTTGTTGAGCTGAAGATCAATATCTCTCTCCTTGGCGCGTACGGCGAACTTCCGGAATACCCTTTCACACAATTCACCTGCATCCATCTCCCGCAGGGACATCTCGGCATGCCCCGCCTCCATACGGGTTAAATCAAGCAGATCCTTCACCAGTCGGCCCATACGGAGGGATTCCTCATGAATCACCTGTATCAGCTCCCTGCTCTCTTCCGGTGAAGCCGCCATCCCGTCAAGCAGCGCTTCACTGTAGCCCTGCATCATGGACAGCGGTGTACGGATTTCGTGCGACACGTTGGCGATGAAATCCGTACGCATCTTCTCCAGCGTAACTTGCTCGGTAATATCTCTTAACACAACAACGGCGCCGCGGATCACATCATCCGAATATAAGGGAGCCATATGGGCGGACCATATCCCCTGCTTCACATGCAGGTCAGCGCTTTGGTCCTTTCCTTCGTTCACGGTGGCATAATAAAGCTCGCTGAGCGGTTTCGGCATGACATCGGCTGCCCAGCCTCCGCCCTGCAGCTCATCATCCCACTGCAGACCTTTCCAGGTTTTCATGATTTCCTGCCCTGGCGGGTTCACCAGAATGACCTGACCATGATTATCAAACGTAATCACCGCGTCGCTCATACTTCTCAGCACACTGGAAAGATGCTCCTTCTCATGGTTCAGATTGCGGATATTCGTTTCCAGCTCTGCTGCCATATGGTTGAAGGTATTGGCCAGCTCGCCAATCTCATCACTGGTCACAAGATTTAGACGGGTGCCATACTTCCCTTTACGAATGTCGTTGGCTGCCTCAATGAGCTGCTGCATGGGCTGGGTAATCTTCGTTAACAGAAACAACCCGAAAAAGGTGGTCATCGAAAAACCGATAATGGCCACATAAGTAAATAAACGTTTGATGGCATCCGAATTCGCAAACGTGGTATCGATATAGGGGAGCAAAAATAATCCGAGCGTCAGCAGCACGCACGCGACTAAACAGGTTATCGTAATCCACAGCTTGCCGACGAGTGATCTCCAGAAACTCACGTTACTTTGGTACCTCCAGCTTGTAGCCTACTCCCCATACTGTTGTAATCATCGCTGCGGATTCAGCAGATACCTTATTTAACTTCTCGCGCAGCCGCTTTACATGGGTATCGACTGTGCGAAGATCGCCGAAAAATTCATAATTCCATACGTCCTTAAGCAGTTCTTCGCGGGAGAATACTTTGTCCGGGGACGAAGCCAGGTAGTGCAGAAGCTCATACTCCTTCGGTGTCAAGCTGATTTCATGCCCTCCGGCCGTCACGCGGTGAGCATCATGTTCAATGATCAAATGCGGAAAAACAATGCTGTTGCTTGGGTTCGGTTCCTTGCTCAAATAGGCCGTAGCGGATGATCGGCGCAAAATCGCCTTCACGCGATAAATCACCTCGCGCGGACTGAACGGCTTCACCACATAATCGTCGGCCCCCACTTCAAATCCCTGTACGCGATTGATCTCCTCACCCTTGGCCGTCAGCATGAGAATAGGCGTCGACTTCACCTGACGGAGACGCGTGCATACTTCGACTCCATCCATCCCGGGCAGCATCACATCCAAAATAACGAGCCCGTAATCTTCCGAGCTTGCTTTGCGAAGAGCGGTTTCTCCATCCTCCGCCTCTTCGATTTCATACCCTTCCTTCTCCAAATACATTTTTAACAATCGGCGAATCCGTTCTTCATCATCAACAACAAGAATACGATTTCCGTGCTCTGACATTGGCGGCCAACTCCTTCATTTTTATAGGGAAAATCAGAAGCGGCCCTCTTGAATAAGAAAGGGCCCTTCTGATTGATCATTCACTGTTATTCTATTGACAATTAATCGGTTCCCGCATAGGAATGCAGGCCCGCGATAATCAAGTTGACGCCGACCAGCGTAAACATGACCACGATAAAGCCGATAACGGACAGCCAGGATGAGTATTTACCCTGCCAGCCGCGCGACAGCCGGAGATGAAGGTACACGCTGTAGAACAACCATGTAATAAGCGCCCATACTTCCTTTGGATCCCAGCCCCAGAATCGGCCCCATGCAATTTCTGCCCAAATCATGGCGAATATGAGACCTCCCAGTGTAAATACCGGGAATCCAATCGCAATGGCTCGATAACTGATTTCATCCAGATCGTCCGGATCCAATCTATTAAGTGCAGGCTGAATGAATTTTGCCAGCGGTTTGCGCAGGATCAGGCGGAGCAAACCGTACAGGATCAACCCCGTGATCAGCGACCATATCACCGTATTCAGCTTACGTCCCGCATTCACGCCGTGCATCCAGGACGGGGCTTCCATGAGTGGAGATTTCATGCCCAAGAAGGACTGCATGCTCTCCGTCTCGCTCTTATATGGTGCGACAAGCGGTGGCATGTTATATTCCACTTTTACTATTGTACTATTTTCTGTCTTCGGGTCAACCAAAGTCTGGTTAAATTCAGCTTGATATCCACCTGCACGGAAGCTGTATACCGACAATATAAATCCGATCAGCACCACGATGGCAAACATGACGAGCTCAAGCCAGCGCTGTTCCTTGCGTGAGCCCTTGTCCGTTCCGCTAAAGTTAACGGTACGGAGCAGGTGCATCAGGCCGGCAATAAAACCGACCGCAAAAAACGCATCACCCAGCGCCGCCATCGTAACGTGGATACCCAGCCAATAGGACTGGAGCGAAGGAATCAGCGGCTGCACCTGCTGCGGGAACACGGCGGCATAGGCCATGATCAGGACTGCCAGCGGCAGCGCAAACAATCCGAGCAGCGATTTTTTGTAGATAAAATAAAGTACGAGGAAGGCAATCATGATTGCCATCGACAAGAAGGACATAAACTCATACATGTTGCTGACCGGCACGTGTCCCGAGCCCGCCCATCTTGTAAAGAAGTACAGCAAGTGTCCGATCAAACCGATCGTTGTCGTAACAAACGCGATTTTGCCCCACTTCGCCAAATGGGCTTCCGGGTCGCGTTTGCGGAACCGGCGTCCCATGACGGCAAGTGCATACATGATAAATGCCACGCAGTATAAGGTAAAGGCCACGATAAATGCGTCGCCGCTAAAATCAATTAGATTCATGCTTAGTCCCCCTGTTATTCTCCAATGACTTTTCATCGACTTCGATATTCATTTGCTTGAGGATCGCGGAGATCTCCTTGCGAAGTCCAAACCAGTTCTTGTTCGTATGCGCGCCAAGTGTCAGCGTTCCGTTATCAATACGCAGCCAAATCCGGCGATGGGTGAAATAAAAGCCCATGACCAGGCCGATCATACCGATAAAACAACCAATCCAAATGAACGGCATGGCTTTATCCACACGAATATTCAGATAAGTCGTAGATTCCGAAAAGTCCACATCGTCCATGCTCAGCACATCCAGTTGTACGAGCGCTTCCCCACCCGCCAGCTGTGCATTGATCGCTTCCTGATTAAAGCGTTCCTTATCAATCTGTTTAGGGAAGTAGAAGTATTGAATGCCTTCCTTCGGCAATTCAGGTCCCTTAATCAGAAATAAGAATGCAGGCGCATTCGGGTTAGGTGACAGGTTTACCGGTTTGCCGTTATCGCCAAGTCCAAAATCGGTAAAGGATTGTGTAAGCGTTAACGTATATTCTCCCGCCTGATACTCTCTTTGAGGATCGTCGATCGACAATGTGATTTTGCCGTATTCCTTCCCGCTCTTACTGTCTATCAGCACCGGCGAAACCGTACGGAGAATCGGGGTCAGATCATAATCGAATTGATAAGCTTTTAACCCTTTGTAATTGAGTGGATGATTCACCTCAATGTTATGGCGTGTCAATTCCACGAGCTGAGGCTCTTTATCGAGATCGTCACAATTGGCCTCGCACATATACAGAATCGCCTGGGTTTGGAATTCCTTCGGCAGTACTTTATTCTTGCCTTTAAATTCCTCAGGCATATCGTCCTCGGTATAAAACTCCACCTTAAAGCCGTCGTTCAATAAATAATAACTCGTGTTCTTGATATGCACAGGCTCATCCTGAGGGAAGGCCATGTGCTCGTCCATATGCAGTCCAGGAAGATTCCGTCCAAGAACAGCAAGCAGGAAAATAATCAGGCCGATATGCAGAACATAGGGGCCCCAGCGGCTGAACCGCTGCTTCTCTGCCAGTAGGGTCCCGCCATCCGTTCGTACGCGGTAGCCCTTCTTCTTAATAATCGGCTTCACCCGTTCAACCCAGTCGGCACCGTCCTCATCAATATGCCCTTGGTATACCACCTTCTGGCGGGTAAGGAAGGACATGTGCTTCGGAACCCGCTGCCTGCTGAGTGCTTTGTACAGCGGCAGGACCCGGTCAAGACTGCAAATGACAAGAGATGCGCCGATCATGACAAGCAGCAGTACGAACCACCATGACGTGTATGTATGAGACAGCCCGAGCAAGTAATAGATATGCCCCAGCTGTCCGTACTCCTCTTTGTAATAGACTGAGGGGTCAATGTTAAGGAATGTGCTTTCCTGCGGAAAGATGGTGCCTAGCGAGGAGCCGATCAGCGTAAGCACTATCAGATATATTGCTACCTTAACCGAAGAAAAGAAATTCCATACCCGATCGATAATACCGGGATTTTCTTTCTGTGATCGGCGAGCAACGCCGTCATACCGCATTTCCAGAATCGGTTGGGCCTCCGCTTCTTCGGTCAGCGGCTTGCCGCAAGCCTCGCAGAGGACCGTCCCCGTTGGATTCTGGTGTCCACAATCACACTTCGTGTTCTGGATCAAAGGCTTGGAACCTTGACTCATTTCGCATTCACCAACTGTTCAATTTGTTTATCAAGGGTGTTCAAATCCAGTTCGCCTATACGAATATGGTCAATCTTGCCAGAGGCCGTAACAAAAAAGGTGGTTGGCATGGGGCCAACCCCGAAGCTGGCAACAGCATTCCGTTTAGGATCCATCAGTATGGGGAACTTCACGCCGGTTTGAGCAACAAAATTCTCAACGGTCATTTTGTTCTCTCCCACATTAATTCCGATGATCTCAACGCCTTGACTGTTCCATTTCTCCCACTGAGCTTGAAGAGCCGGCATTTCCCGCACGCATGGCGGACAGTAGGTGCCCCAGAAATTAATAACCCTGGCCTTACCCTCGTATTCACTCATGGTATGTACGCCGCCATCCATGCCTAGAAGTTCAAAATCCGCTGCCTTTTGACCCACTTTGGGAACCTCATCAGAGCCGAATACAACGGTTGCAACGGCGTACACTCCGACCAGGATAATGGCAAGCAGAATCACAATCTGTACGCTTTTCTTTGATTTGCCCATAAAGCAGCAGCTTCCTTTCTATGACATTCATCATATCGTATACTACGGGTGTGAACATCCTATGAACAATTATAACGAAATTTGTCATAAACGCCGCTCGCCATTTTGAATATTATGTGTCGGGTTTAACGTTTTCTCTTCGGTTTCCCGCCCGGCTTAGCGGCTTTCGCCATCTGCAAAAGCTGGTTGATTTCATCTGCTGTCAAATGGCGGTACAAGCCCCGTTTTAAATTTTGCAGCAGCAGATCCCCATAGGATATCCTCTTCAATCGCGTTACCGGATGGGAAATCGCTTCGAACATCCTTCTGACTTGACGGTTGCGTCCCTCATGAATGGTAATCGATATGACGGATTGTTTATTATCCGGATCCACATCCTTATACTCCACCTCGGCAGGAGACGTCATTCCGTCTTCCAGCATAATCCCTTGACGAAGCTTGTCCAGTTCGGTGCCATGGGGCACCCCTTTCACGGTAGCCAAATACGTTTTGGGCACATGATATTTAGGGTGGCTGAGCAGATTGGCAAACTCGCCGTCATTGGTCAGCAGCAGGAGTCCTTCCGTATCGTAGTCCAAACGTCCAATCGGATATACCCGCTCTTTGATGCCCTTGAGATAATCCGATACAATTTTTCGGCCTTCGGGATCAGAAGCGCTTGTAATGACACCCTTCGGCTTATTTAGCATAATGTATACCTTTTTCTCATTCTTAATCGGTTTGCCTGAAACCGTAATGATATCCTGGGCTGGATCGGCCTTCGTGCCGAGTTCGGTAACGGTCTCTCCGTTTACCTGCACCTTGCCTTCAAGAATCAATTCCTCGCACTTGCGGCGGGAAGCGACTCCGGCCTGTGCCATAATTTTCTGTAATCTCTCCATGTTCGTTAGGTCACCTCATTCCTAATGATAACCATCGACAGGATAAATCACAAGCGCGTTCCATGGAAAATGTGCCCCAGGGCAGGAGTCGGAGTGAGGAAACAAGTATAACGGGGAAATATCATGGAGTCTGGATAGCTCCAAAATGATTTTGCTGGCGGTAAACAGCTGTGTTTTCTGATCCAGCGACATGGACTCGTAGCCGATGTTGAAGTCGCCCTCCAGACAGATGTGAATCTGTCCCGGCTGAACCAGCACGGATGAAGAAGAGACCGAGCCGTCCGAATGGATTTTAAAATCCCAGTTCCGCGGTTCCCGCTCGCACACGGTATGATGAATAACAAAACCCTCGATTTCCATTTCATCACCCCTACTACAATTTGTAATTGCAGCAGTATATGACAAGGTGGAATCAAGGGTATGGGCATACGTCCTGTTACATAGAAAAAACGCTCCGTCTTACTCAGACCGTTCAAACGATCGCAATTAACCGAACACCAGCAGGCAGACGGCAATCGCCGCAATAAAACCGATCAAATCGGAGAACAGCCCGACCTTCAGCGCATAGCGGCCATTGCGGATACCCACGGCGCCAAAATAGACGGTCAGTACATATAAGGTCGTGTCCGTGCTTCCCTGTATGGTCGAAGCGATTCGGCCAATCATGGAATCCGGACCGTATGCGCGGATCAGCTCCGTTGTGTAAGCGAGCGAGCCGGTACCCGTCAGCGGCCTAAGAATTCCCAATGGCAAAATCTCGCTCGGTACCCCTAGCGATTGCAGAAAGGGGCCCGTCCAACCCACAAAAAATTCCAGCGCGCCGGAAGACCTGAATACGCTAATGGCAACCATCATGCCGACCAAGTGCGGGATAATCCCAATCGCTGTAGAGAAGCCGTCCTTGGCTCCATCCACAAACGATTCATATACGGGTACTTTGCGCGTATAAGCATAAAGCGGAATGAATGCGATAATAATGGGAATAGACCAAGCGGATACGAGATTAATCCATGATAGCAACCCTCATCACCCCTTCACATCCGGGTTCAGGCTTGTACCGATTCCCGGCGGCTTCTGGCGGCGTATCGTCCGTCTTCGATACCATCGGTCAGCCATGATGGCGGCCGCCGTTGCAATCGCAGTGGCCAACAGCGTGGTCCCGACGATTTCCGAAGGATTGGCGGACTCATAATTCAGCCTGATTGCAATTAGCGTTGTCGGTATTAGCGTAATGCTGGCCGTGTTGAGTGCAAGCAGCGTACACATCGCCGGAGAAGCTATTTCCTTGTCCGGGTTTAACTTCTGAAGCTCCTGCATCGCTTTGATTCCCATCGGAGTCGCCGCATTGCCCAAACCGAACAAATTGGCGCTCATGTTGGACAATATATACCCCATAGCAGGATGATTCTTCGGTACATCCGGGAACAGGAAGCGGACAACCGGGCCCAGCAGCTTGGCAACCTTCTTCAGCAGGCCCGCATCCTCTGCCAGGCGCATCATGCCAAGCCAGAACACCAGTATGCTGATGAGACCGAAGGAGACAGTCACTCCCGTCTGGGCTCCGTCAAATGCGGCTTTTGTAACACTTTCGATGTTCCCGTTCACTGCCGCAAAGCAAACACCGATCAGTATCATCCCCATCCAAATCAAATTGATCATCTCTTCGCCCCCGTTTGCTGCCCCGCTGCGTGAGAATCCACGATCTCTTAAGCGAAGGCTAGTTATGATTTGGCCCTGAACAGATGCCTAAGCACTTCTCCTGCAGACTGCCACAGCGACAACGAACCGATGGGTCCTGATGTGCTTCTGGACTTCTGCAAGATCTCAGGGGCTTCAGGAAGCTTGCTTCCTTCCGCATAGACCGGAACTTTGCCGATGCTGACATTATCGAGCAGAAGTTCAATATGACCCCGCAGTCCGAAAGACAAGTCGGGTGTACTCGCTTTATGCAGGACCAGTCTCTTAACCAGGCGTGCTTCCTCATCATGCGCAAACGCATACGTAAAAGAACCGCCCGTGACCAGTGGATAGCCCTGGATCTTCTGCCCTTTCTCCATAACCTTTTTCAGTGGAAATTGGGCAAATCCGTAATCCAGCATCTTGGAATGATCATTCCAATCGTTGCCGTCATTCAGCGTGACCGCCGCAATCTGCTGACCGTTTCGGGTGGCGGAGCTCACCAGGCAGCGGAATGCTTTTTTGGTGTAACCGGTTTTGACGCCGTCCGCCCCCTCATAGAAACGAAGCATCTTGTTTTTGTTATCCCATTTGTAGTCCCACGCTTCATTCGGATTGGGCGCTTTCTTGGTCGGGGTTTTGACAATCTCGCTAAAGACAGGGTTCTTGAGGGCATATGCCGTCAGTTTGGCTACATCATTAGCGGAAGAGTAATGTTCATCATGATCCAGACCATGGGGATTCATAAAATGCGAGTTCGTCAAGCCGAGCCCGGCCGCCTTCTCGTTCATCAGCAACACAAAGCCTTCTTCCGTCCCCCCGACATGTTCGGCAATGGCCGTCGCGGCGTCGTTGCCGGATCGCAGCATTAAACCGTACAGCAGATTCTCAAGCGTCATCTCCTCGCCAAGCTTCAGGAAGAGCGAGGAGCCTTCCTTGGCAAAGGCATTTTTGGAGATCTTGACGCGATCGTCCAGCTTGCCGTGTTCAATGGCCACGATAGCTGTCATGATCTTGGTCAGGCTTGCGATTCTTAAACGCTCGTCCCCGTTTTTGCTGTACAGCACCCTACCGGAAGTGACGTCAATCAGTGCAGCTGCCTGCGCATGATTGGTGGGGCCATTCTCATGATCTGCATGCACGGGGACAGCCGTAACCAGCAAGCAGCTTATGGCAATCAACATGGATAACAAAGACTTGAACCTGCAGTTCGTCCATTTCATTTTCATCATCTTATCCTCCGGTGTTCGGAAATCTTGTACAAGTATATGTCGTCCGCGCTAAAGGTATGTCCATTTCGTAAGAGAAACGCTGAAAGCCCATAAATTCAATAATCCTAACAGCAAAAATCCCTTCCGTCATGAACGAAAGGGATTTGCTTGCTCCAATCAGTACGCAGGCGGAGGCGTGGTGCTGTTCGCGTCATTGCTGCCTGATTGAAACATCGACTGGATTTGATCGAGTAAATACGGGGTCGCATCAATAATCCGTTCAAACAGATGGGTTTGATTGTCCAGCGGCACGATGTGCACGCCTTCTTTACCCACGACCAGGAAAGCAATCGGTCGAATGGACACGCCACCGCCGCTGCCGCCACCAAAAGGAAGGGCACTATGATCGTTGTGCGTCCCGTTAGTGGTCGCTTGGTGTGTGGATCCAGCCTCTACGTTGTAGTCGCTACCGCCGGCTGCAAAACCAAAAGCCACTTTACTGATTGGCAGGATAACGCTGCCGTCAGGCGTATTCACCGGGTCGCCTACAATCGTATTAACGTCCACCATTCCCTTGATGTTTTCCATAGCCGTTTGCATCAAGCCTTGAATAGGGTGTTCTGCCATGATCTAATTCCTCCTTTCACCTTTAACACGCGAACTATAAGTACCAGTCCAGCATACATAGCTTTTCCGCAGGAGATTTTCGCTATGCAGTTAAGCTCTGTGGAAATTTGCGGCGGACCGTTAAAGATCGGCACTACATCGATTCGAGGCAGCTCTTCCATGATCAGGCGATACGACATCCATCCAAGAAGCGTATGCTTTATGCCATGCAGCAGCCCGGTCGCTACCGCCGTATCAGCCGCATGCTCCAAAGCAATTCGGGTGGACCAGCGCACATCCATGAGATGAACGGCCGCCATCGTCTGCCTCACCCATTTTTTGAAACCTTTTGTTGAAAGCACAGCTCGCCCGTAATCCTTAAATTTGATCGTTCTGCTCGAAGCCTTTTCCTCTTTTGAATCGTGTGTATTTCCCTGTTCTCCGTCTCCAGGAACGGTTTCCTTCTTAAACTCGATCCCACCGTTCGCCAGGTGAAAAGGGACTGCATATTTGCGCTTAATCAAGCCGAAGATCATTTTGATTTCCGCTAATGCTTTATATTCATCTTTTTTTAGAACCACATCCAGCTTAATCGTTACCTTGGAGCACAACACAACGACCAGCAATATGATGAGGAGAACGACCAAACCGACCGCCAGAAAGATCCATACCCTCACGAAGTAACCCCCAAGACGTACTTAGTAAAATGTTATCCGCTTGGCTTAGTATGGCAAAAGCACCTCCAAATGATGCGAAACTGTTCCAAGTCCTTGATTTCAAACTTTCGCAAGCTGCATAAAAAAATCCCGGACGGTGGATTCCTCCACGCCCAGGATTCTATTCCAATCTTTCGTGTGTATAATGGCTAACTTTCCTCTACATCATCGAACGTAAGCTGACGACCGTCAAGCTTATCAAACAACAGCTGCGTTTCCTCTTCTAAATTATCGTTATCCTCAAATTGCGACGGCTCCGGCAAATCCTTGATGTTGGCAAGCCCGAAATATTCCAGGAAGGACTTGGTCGTTCCATACAAAATCGGTCTGCCAATCGCCTCGGCGCGTCCGACTTCCTCGATCAATCCTTTGCTTACCAGCGTATGAATAGCCCGTTCGGACTTGACGCCGCGGATGTCTTCAATCTCTACGCGCGTAATCGGTTGCCGATAGGCAACGATGGAGAGTGTTTCGAGTGCGGCTTGCGACAAGGATGAGCGAGAAGGCGAATACGCCAGGCGCTCGAAATACGGAGCGTGCTCGGCCAGCGTCGCGATTTTGTAACTCCCCGCAATCTGTACGATCTGAATCCCCCGCTCATGGCGCTCCCATTCTTCCTTCATATCTTCAAGCGCTTCGCCAACCAGGCCATCCGACTGCTCGGTAATCTCAGCAATTTGCCTAACCGACAAGCCCTCTTCTCCCGACAGGAACAGAAGCCCCTCAATAATCGATTTCAGCTTCGGATAATCCATCAATGCGTCCTTCCCCTCTCCACTCCATGACGATATCTTCAAACAACTTCTCTTGGTAGCACAAAATTTGCTTCATTTTCATCAGCTCCAAAATGGCCAGGAAGGTGACTACGATTTCATGCCGTACCATCTCTTCGTGAAGCAGCTTGGAAAACAGGATCCTGCCTCCCGGCCCAACCTCCTCCAGGGCATCCATGACCTGACGGATCCGGTCCTTTACCGATATTTCATCCCGCTGAATGCGGGCATACGATGTGCGTTTGACTGCTTTGTTTAACGCTTTTTGAAAAGCAGCGATCAAATCCGAAATATGTAATCCCTGCACCGGGTTCTCTTCCACTTCCGGCATGTAAGGCGTGAGATCTTCGGCTTCCTTGGAATAAATCAGACTGCGTTCCCATTCCTTCTCATGCAAATGGCGGGCGATGCCTTTGTACTTGCGGTATTCGATCAGCTTGGCAATGAGCTCTGCTCTCGGATCCATGTCATCCTCTTCATAAAAATCAAACTCGTCCATCTCGATAACCGGAGGCTTCGGAAGCAATAACTTGCTCTTTATAGACAGCAGCGTTGCAGCCATGACCAGAAATTCGCTCGTAATTTCCAGCTCCAGCTCCTGCATGTTGTGCAAATAGGCCATGTATTGTTCGGTAATCTCGCTGACGGGAATATCCTGGATGTCGATTTCCGCTTTATCAATCAAATGCAGCAGCAGATCGAGCGGTCCTTCAAACGTTTCCAGCTTATATAATACGGTCACGGTGAATCCTCCCGCCAAAAAAATAAAATGCAGTGCTCCAAAAAAAGAGCACTACATTAAATAAGCACTATTTTAGGCTTTTCGTCAAGTTCGCCATTTCGATGGCTGCCATGGCGGAATCCCAGCCTTTATTGCCGGCCTTCGTTCCTGCACGTTCCACAGCTTGTTCGATATTCTCCGTCGTAACGACACCGAAAATCGTTGGTACACCGGTCTTCAGGTTAATTGCGGATACCCCCTTGGCCACTTCGTTGCACACATAATCATAATGCGTGGTGGAGCCGCGAATGACGGTTCCCAAGGTGATGATGGCATCGTACTTGCCGCTTTCTGCCATTTTTTGGGCAATGAGCGGGATTTCAAAAGCACCCGGCACCCATGCGACATCGACTTCGTTCTCCTGTGCGCCGTGACGCTTCAATGCGTCCAGTGCGCCGCTCAGCAGCTTGCTCGTGATGAATTCGTTGAACCGACCTACGACGATACCGTACTTTAGACCCTCGGATACTAATTTACCTTCAAATATTGTTGCCATTGTTGGATGACTTCCTTTCGGTTTGGAGTTTATATAAGGTCTTGCAGTGATCATATTAATTGCTGTGCATTTCAGTCGCTGCCGAATCAAACCGTTCTTCCGATCGCTGTTACTCCTGATTTCATGATCTATTTTCTGGAGGAAAGAAATCAGGAGTTAAAGGCGACCGCTACCGCTTCTCCAGCAGCATTCCGTCCTCTTCGCTGGGTCATTCCATGAGGCAAACCTCACCACATGATTGACCTTTTATTATTGGGTGATTAGTTGGTGCTCTCGTTTTGCTCGATATCGCTGAATTTCAGCATATGACCGAGCTTGGCTTGCTTGGTATGCAGGTAGCCCGTGTTATCCTCGTTCTCCGGCATTTGGATCGGAACGCGCTCCACAACCTCAAGACCATAACCTTCAAGGCCTTTGATTTTGCGCGGATTGTTTGTCAGCAGTCGGATCTTTCTGATCCCCAGATCCTTCAGGATCTGGGCTCCGATGCCGTAATCACGCAGATCCGCCGCAAAACCGAGCTTTAGATTGGCGTCCACGGTGTCGAGTCCCTCTTCCTGGAGCTTGTAGGCTTTCAGTTTGTTGATTAAGCCGATGCCCCGCCCCTCCTGGCGCATGTAGAGAAGAACGCCTCTACCCGCTTCATCGATTTGGCGGAGTGCCGCCTCGAATTGGGGACCGCAATCGCAGCGATGGGAGTGAAACACGTCTCCTGTCAGGCACTCGGAATGCACGCGCACGAGCACAGGCTCATTTCCATCGATCTCCCCTTTTACCAGGGCTACATGCTCTTTATTGTCCACGTCGTTGGTGTAGGCAACGGCCTGAAACACGCCAAAGTCGGTCGGCATCCGCACAGCTACCTCTCGCTGGACAAGCTTTTCTTTGTCATTGCGGTAATGAATCAGATCCTTGATGCTAATCAGCTTCAGATCATGCTTCTTCGCAATCTCCACGAGATCCGGCAGCCTGGCCATTGTGCCGTCTTCCTTGATCACTTCACAGATGACGCCGGCCGGATAGGAGCCGCTCAATCTAGCAAGATCGACAGCCGCTTCCGTATGTCCTGCCCGGCGCAGGACGCCTCCATCTTTTGCGATCAGCGGGAACATATGACCGGGTCTTCGGAAATCTGAGCCAGATGCACTGGAATCCAGTATACCTTTGACGGTTATGGACCGTTCATAGGCAGATATGCCTGTTGTGGTGTCCTTATGATCAATGGAAACCGTAAAGGCCGTTCCATGATAATCCGTATTTTGGGCAACCATCGGTTTGAGGTCGAGCTCCTGAGCTCTGGTCTGCGTCATGGGCAAACATACCAAACCTCGGCCTTCGGTGATCATAAAATTAATGACCTCCGGGGTTGCCTTATCTGCTAATGCGATAAAATCGCCCTCATTCTCACGGTCTTCATCATCTACGACAATGACGACCTTGCCTTCCTTCAAATCGGTTAACGCCTCTTCGATTGTATGAAATGAAAAGCGCTCATCCATCGCTACTCCTCCTTCTTCTCATGGAGACCATATAAAGCACCCGGTTTAGGCAAATCCATGCTCCGCAAGATAATCCCTGCTGATTCCCGGTTTTGTCCCGCCTTGATTCCCTGCTCCTTGTGAGCCGTAATGCAGCAGGTGATCTACATATTTCCCTAAAATGTCGCATTCGATATTAATCGTATCGCCTGCTTTTTTATAAGCCAGCACCGTCTCCGCCAGCGTGTGGGGGATGATGGATACCGTAAAGGAGGAATCTGTTGTTTTGACAACGGTCAAGCTGATTCCATCCAGTGTGACGGAGCCTTTCGGAATGATATATTTGAATACGTCCCCATTCGCAGGCGCGATCTCGTAAACCACGGCATTCTGATCTGCCTGTACGCTCCGTATGACGCCGACGCCATCCACATGCCCCTGAACGATATGGCCTCCAAATCTACCTCCGGCCGCCATCGCCCGTTCCAGATTTACCTTTCCGCCTGGCTGCAGCTCCTTAAGATTGGTATTTCTATAGGTTTCCGGCATCACGTCTACCGTAAATATACCTTTGTCAATGGATGTAGCTGTCAAACAGACGCCGTTAACGGATACGCTGTCCCCCAGCTTTAAATCATCCATGATCCGGCTAGCGGAAATACTGAGCAGCATGGCTTCGCCTTTCCGTCCGATACGCCTCATCTCGCCGATCTCCTCAACCAATCCAGTAAACACAGGCTTCCCTCCTTTCTTTCTCCTTATTTCCAGACTGGAATCCCGGTGACGTAAATATTGTCGCCCAGCCTTTCCGTCTCAAGTCCTGTCAGCATAATCGCTTGATCCATCTGTTCGTATCCGCTGAACATGTAATTTCCAGGCGCATCATACCCTCCGATAATCTTAGGGGCGATAAACTGGATGAGCCGATCCACCAGCTTCTGTTCCAGCATCGAGCCATTCAGCGTGCCGCCACCTTCCAGCAAAATGGAGGCAATCCCCATCTGTCCCAGCTTCGCCATCGCAGCCTTCAGATCCACACGCGGTCCTGGCCCGCAGGGGATAACCTGGGCTCCCAGCTCTTCCAGCCCGGTCCGCTTCGTCTCATCCGCCTGCTCCGTCGTCAAAATCCACGTTGGCGCCAATCCGTCTGTCACGACATGGCTGTCGAGCGGGATTCGCAAGCTGGAATCCACAATGATCCTAACCGGATCCAGCCCTTCCACGCCAAGTCTCGTCGTCAGACTCGGATTATCAGCGATAACTGTAGACACGCCTACCATGATGCCTTGATGGCGATGACGCAGCGTATGCACAAGTGCTCTTGATTCTTCATTGGATATCCACTTGCTATCGCCGGTTTTCGAAGCGATTTTGCCGTCCAACGTGCTGGCTGTCTTTAACGTTACAAAGGGCTGACCTGTCGTAATGAACTTAATGAAGGTTTCGTTCAAGCGAAGAGCACGCTCCTTAAGGACACCGGTCTCAACCCGGATTCCCGCTGCACGCAGCATTTGAATCCCTTTGCCCGCAACCAGAGGATTGGGGTCCTCGCAAGCAACAACCACTCGCTGAACACCCTCGGCAATCAGCCTCTCGCTGCAAGGCGGCGTTGTACCGTAGTGACTGCAGGGTTCCAGTGTCACGTACACCGTACTGCCCGCCGCTTTGCTGCCAGCCATATTCAGGGCATGAACCTCAGCATGCGGTGTTCCACGCTCCAAATGCGTTCCTACCCCTGCAAGCGCGCCATCCTTAACTATGACACAGCCGACAACCGGATTAATCCCGGTTTGACCCTGAGCACGTTCAGCAAGGTCCAGCGCAAGTGACATATAGAATTCATCGTTGACGATATCCATGCTAAACATGCTCCTTTCCCAACGTTCACATAAAAAAGCCCTGCCAAAGATTCGGGGGAATCCTTAACAGAGCTTGATGGAAGTTAATAATCGACACGCTAAATAACCGTCATGAATGCAGGTTTTGCTTATAACAAACAACTCAAATCCGTTACCGGCGACATCCAATCATCGCAAGTACAGGCTTGAACCGCATGTGAAAACCTGCACATAACGCATATCACGTTGTGCGCATAGACACAAATAGCACATGTTGCTTATGTGTCTTTCACTCCTTCTCCCATCCAGACTATACTGTCGGTCCCGGAATTTCACCAGGTCCACCGCATACGGTGTGCAACAACACACGCATATCCGGGTCACGGACTAAGACGCAGCCATCTGCTTTCTAAAGCTTAATCACTGCGTTCATCACCGCCGGTAGGGAATTTCACCCTGCCCCGAAGGATTAAACATATGAAATTGTTTGATCTTATGAAGAATCTTATCACCACCTTTTGAAAATTGCAAGAAAAAACAACTAACTTTTTTAAAGTTTATAACTTAATACCAATATGTGTATTGGAAGTAGAAGGAGAATTCTCCTCCAAGGGAGAACAGTTTAAGTTGGGCAAACACGGGAGCAAGATAAAGTTAAAAAAGGAGCGCGCTACGATGAAAACTTCGCTGGACATTGTCGTCCGTCCTACGGAAATCGACGTCAACGGACATGTAAATAACGCCAAATACCTGGAATATCTGGAGTGGGGCCGTGAGGAATGGTACGAAGCAGGAGACCTTCAATATGATATGTTGAAACGGCTCGGAATCCAGACCGTTACCGTCAATATCAATATCAATTACCGCAAGGAGTGCGGCCAAGGCGAAAGGCTAACCGTCGTGACCGAACCGAAATCTATCGGTCGTACGAGTTATGTGCTGATTCAGACGATTTACAACGAACAGGGAGAGCTTTGCGCGGATGCTGCCGTTACCAGTGTGGCGATGGATGTACTTACTCGTAAGAGCAGGCCTGTTCCGGAAGAGCTCCGCCAATTATTCCCTGCCCCTGCGTAATCCCTCCCCGAATAATCAAACAGGCTCACCCTTAAGGGTGAGCCTGTCCTGAACAGAAGCTGATTGTTATGCTTCGTATACTTCTACTTTTTCCATTTTGTCGCGGCCTTTGAATGCATCCACGTACTCCATGCCCTCTACAACTTTACCGAACACCGTATGCTGTCCGTCTAAATGCGGCTGCGGCTCGTAGCAAACATAGAACTGGCTTCCGCCCGTGTTGCGGCCGGCATGCGCCATGGCCAAGCTTCCACGCTCATGCTTGTTAGGGTTGATCTCGCAGTTAATTGTATAGCCAGGACCGCCGGTTCCCGTTCCCTGTGGGCAACCGCCTTGCGCCACGAACCCAGGGATTACGCGGTGGAACACAAGACCGTTATAAAAACCGGAGTTTGCCAATTTCTCAAAATTAGCTACCGTGTTAGGTGCATCATTCTCAAACAGGTCAAGCACAACCTCTTTGCCGTTCTCCAATGTGATCTTCGCCTTTTTAGCCATATGTGTTATCTCCTTCCGTTATTAGAACGCTTCAATCGATTTTTTTACAATGCATTGTATAGTTTACTATGAATTGAGCCCCGAAGCAAAGCGATCTTGTCCCCCGTTCACACATTCCATATCAAGTCCTGGGCAAGCCAAAGAGCCCTGACCGCTGCCGGAGGCAGTGGCGGGCCCTCTTGGATATTAGAGGCGTAAAACATCCGTTTAGCTCGTTACAGTTTCTTTCGTTACACTTGCCGGCACGACATCATGGCTGACGATGTCCGCAAGGGACTCACGGCGTACGACCAGATTGCTCTGTCCGTCCTTCACGAATACGACCGCAGGTTTACGGATCCGGTTGTAGTTGCTAGCCATGGAATAGTTGTATGCGCCTGTGCAGGATACAGCCAGCAAATCGCCTGTTGCTACCTTCGGAAGCTCCAGGTCCCAGATCAGCATATCTCCGCTCTCACAGCACTTGCCGGCAATGGATACCGTTTCTTCCGGCTTCTCATTAGCCCGGTTAGCGAGCAACGCTTCATATTTCGACTCGTACAGCGCCGGACGCGGGTTATCCGTCATTCCGCCGTCTACGGCAACGTATTTACGTACTCCGGGAATATCCTTGCTTGTTCCTACCGTGTAAAGGGTGGTGCCTGCGTCACCAACAATGCTCCGGCCCGGTTCCACCCAAATTTCAGGAAGTTCGGAACCAAGGCCCGCAAAGTGGGTCTTCACGGCATCCGTGATCGCTTTTACATACTGGGATACTTGAAGCGGCGTATCTCCATCCACGTAACGGATACCGAAACCACCGCCCAGGTTCACAACCTTGAATACAACCCCCAAGCCTTCTTTAACGGAAGCCGCGAATTCAGCTACGCGCTGAACGGCCATCTGAAAGCCTTCCACCTCAAAAATCTGGGAGCCGATATGGGAATGAATGCCCATCAGATGAATATTCGCTTGAGCTTCGGCAAGCTTCACCGCTTCATAAGCTGAGCCGTTGCCGATATCGAAGCCAAATTTCGAATCCGTTTGGCCTGTTGAGATATACTCATGCGTATGAGCCTCAACGCCCGGTGTCACGCGAAGCAAAATGTTGACCTTCCGGCTCTTCTCGGCAGCAATCGCTTGCAGCATATGAAGTTCAACTACGTTATCGACAACAAAACAGCCGATTTCCGCATCCAGCGCCATCTCAATCTCTTCCGGCGTTTTATTATTTCCGTGGAAATGAATCCGTTCTGCCGGGAATCCGGCCTCAAGTGCGGTGTACAGCTCTCCGTCGGAAACGACGTCAAGCGACATCCCTTCCTGGTCAGCCAATTGGCACATGGCCATCACGCAAAACGCTTTACTTGCATACGCGACTTGGAACTTCAAGCCTGACGCCTTGAAGGCCTCGATGTATTCCCGGCAGCGATTACGAACCGACTGCTCGTCTACAATATATAGAGGTGTTCCATATTGAGCTTTCAAATCGGATGTGTCACACCCGCCGATTTCCAAATGCCCCTGATCGTTAATCTTGCTTGTACCGTGTAAAAACATGCTTACAATTCCTCCGATCCATTGATTCAAAAATAGGGTAATCGAATAATTGTTCACAGTATAGCAGACAACGGAAGGTAATCAAAATGGATTTTTCAACACAACATTTGTGTTATTGTTAATGCTCGCCTCTCGGATTCATTTCAGGACCCATTTTGGTGTTGTCGCGCGTTTTGTTGATAGACGGGCGTCTTCTTGACATGAGCAGCGGTTTACGGAATAAAATTTCACCCATCGCTTTTGCACTAAATGGTATAAACGGCCACAAATAAGACGAGTTATAGGAACGATGGGTCGTCAGGAGCAGAATCAGAAGCGTCGTCCCGATGACAAAGCCCTTCACCGCGAACAGGGCTGTTGCAAGCAGAAGGAGCAGCCTGACCATCCGGTTTGCAAGTCCCAGCTCATAACTCGGAGTAGCGTACATCCCGATGGACGCAACCGCCATATACAGGACAACCTCGTTGACAAACAATCCGGTCTTAACCGCGATGTCGCCGATCAAGATCGCAGCGATCAACCCCATCGCCGACGCTAGCGGTGTCGGCGTATGCACGGCAGCCAAACGGAGCAAATCCACACCGAATTCAACGATCATAAACTGCAGGATAATCGGAATTTTAGCGTTCTCCTGCGGACCGATGATATCGAGACCCGGCGGCTTCAGCTCAGGATGAACAACCAGCAGCATCCACAGCGGGAGCAGGAACATGGATGCAAAAATGCCTATAAAACGTATCCAGCGGAGATAAGTCCCCATAAACGGGGTCTGGCGATTCTCCTCGGCATGCATACAGAGATCCAAAAACGTGGTTGGCATAATCATTACGCTCGGTGAAGTATCTACCATGACAACAATTCGGCCTTCGAGCAGATGCGAGGATACTACATCCGGCCGTTCCGAATATCTGACCAGTGGAAAAGGGTGCCAACCTTTGTTCACAATCGCTTCTTCGAGCTGCTTATCTCCGATAGGAAGCCCCTCTATATCCACTTCCAGGATTTTTCCGCGAATCGCCTCAACCTGGGTTCGGTCCACGATGTCATCAATGAAAAGCAGACACACATCTGTTCTCGTCCGCCTTCCGACCTTCATGACCTCGACGTGCAGTCCCGGATCACGAACCCGTCTACGCACCAGGTTCACGTTGGTAACGAGTGTCTCCGTAAAACCATCCCTTGCGCCGCGAACGACGCGTTCCACCGCAGGCTCTTCGAGCCCGCGCACAGGATATTTCCGGGTATCCAACAAGATGGCGGAATGTGCATCCTCAATAAACAGCGCACATATCCCGGAGAGCACTTCGTTAATCACTTTGCTGAGTCTTGTATCCCGCTCCACTTGGACATGGGGAATATAGCGGGTCATCATCTCGGTAAGTGCCTGGTTGCTCACATCCTGCGGTGTCAGGTACGTCAGCCTTGTCAATATATCCGTCACGATGGCATCATTCGTGAAGCCGTTTAAGAAGAGAAGCCCCGCATTTCTGCCGGCAAAGTTCATTTCACGGAATACCACATCAAAAGAAACCCCAAGACCGATAACTTCCTTAAGCACTTTTTTCAGATCACTCAGCTTCGCGGGAACATGGTCCGTTTGCTGCCAGTAGATGACGGATTCCTCGGTGCTGTTGGAGGTTTCGGCCTCCCTCTTTTCCTTCAGCTCTTGTTCCTCCAACGCTTTGATCTCCGATGGGGGAATGATCGGAATATCGGTTTCCAGTTCGCCGCTATGTGTTGTTTTCTCGTCCATAACCTACCTCCTAGCCATAACTATCACTTGCTGTAAACAAACCAGTCGAACAGAGAGCCCGCTACCTTGCCTGCCACCATGGCCATTAGAAGACCAAACAAATACCCCGTCAACCGGAGCCGCTTAGCCAGAATCGGCAATACATTCAGCACTTCCGTCAATGCAGCTGCCAGCATGCCGATGAAAATCCCGCACATCAATCCGATCACGGTACTCACAACCGGTCCCAATGGAACGGACCATCTCCAGAAATCGGCCACCGTGCCGATGAAAGATCCCGCTATTAAAGCCCCTTCATACCAATGGACCCGGCTGTAAGTTGCCGTCAGTTGGGACAATCTAGGGATGATGTCCAGCACGATGATGAGCGCAATGACTCCGCCGCCGACGGCAATGCCCCCGGCAACGCCAAGAACACAGGTGAATATCCCTTGCAGAATGGACAGCATCATGGTTCCTTACCTGCCGTATCGGCTCCGGCGTTCATTTTCCGATATTCTTCGGCAACCACGAACTGATCCAGATTTTCCTGATAGAGGTACATTTCCACCTCAAGCGGGGTCGGTTCTTCATTCCATTTTTTCTTGAACAAATGATTGAAGAACACCGTCATTCCGAATCCGAGCCCCAGCGAGTAAGCAATCTGGAACAAATAGGGATGCTCGTCCCTCTTCCCCGTCACCATTTCGACGATTCGGATCTGTACCTCGAGCATGTTGACGTCGGCATGGAAGTTCATAATGGTCAGTGCCGAACCGAAAAACAAGAGCAGCCAAATGAGCGGGAACCACAATTTTGACCGCTTGCTCTCCGGACCGACAAGCTCCACCAGGGTATGATGGTTTCCCATTGGTTCAATATGGACGCCAGGAATCAAGACTTGAATCTTCGGGATGATTTGAATCAGATCCATGACAAGGCGGTTGCCATCGATATCCTTCGGCTGCGTAAGCGGCAGGGCTCTAAGCCGTTTCTCCCATTCGGGTTCGCAGACAATGAAGGCAACATCACCTAGTTTGACGGTTTGGTTCTTTGGTAACCGTATGCGGCTCCTTAGCTGCAGAAACACCGTCGGAGTGGGATTAACCTTCATCCGAAACACTCCTTTACTGCTAAATTACCGTTAGTATGGGAAATCTCTCTCCTTTCTACTCGGATTTACCATACTTTCTTTATCCGCCAAACCACCAAGGGGTTTGCTGAAAAATGAAAAAAACGCCGTCCCCTAAGGGCGGCGTCAGTTTGATCAGGCTTTAGAATAACGGCTGAGGCCCGCTACTGCGCGATCTCGTTCCGTATGCTCTGCAATATTTTTTTCTCAAGTCGCGATACCTGTACCTGGGATATGCCCAGCCGGCTGGCAACTTCCGACTGCGTCTGATCCCGGTAATACCGCAGATAAACAATGAGCCGCTCCCGTTCGGTCAAGCCTCCTATCGCTTCATTCAAGGCCAGCTTGTCGAACCATCGTTCCTGCGACTCATCAGCTATCTGATCCATAAGCGTTATGGGATCCCCGTCATTTTCAAATACGGTCTCATGAATCGAGGTTGGCGGTTTGTTCGCCTCCTGGGCAAACACCACTTCTTCGGGGGTTACCCCAAGCTCCTCGGCAACCTCTTTCACCGTTGGAAGACGATCAAGCTGCTTGGACAGCTCGTCCCGCTTCTTCCTGACTTTGTTGGCCATTTCCTTAAGCGATCGGCTGACCTTCAGGGTCCCGTCGTCCCTTAAGAAGCGCTGAATTTCTCCAATGATCATCGGTACGGCATAGGTCGAGAACTTTACGTCATAACTGAGATCGAACTTGTCCACGGATTTGAGGAGACCGATACAGCCGATCTGAAACAGATCATCAGGCTCATACCCCCGGTTCATAAACCGCTGAACGACAGACCAGACAAGACGAATATTACAGTTGACGAGCGTGTCCCGGGCAACATTATCCCCGCTTTGGCTAAGTGCAATGAGTCGTTTGACCTCCGCGTCGTCCAAATAAGTCTGCGAAGTTTTCTTCACATCGGCATCCATTTGTCCAACCCCTAATTATATAAAGCTTTCTTAGATTCGATCCTCTTTTTCATTTTGATCGACGTACCGCTGCCTGGTTCGCTGACCACTTCAAATTCGTCCATGAAATTTTCCATGATGGTGAATCCCATGCCGGATCGCTCCAGCTCTGGCTTGGATGTATAAAGCGGCTGTTTGGCCATTTCCAAATCTTCGATCCCATGGCCGGAATCTTCAATGCACAGCGTGATCATATCCCCGTCTATTAGGGCTTCAATCTTGACAACCCCTTCCGGATCACTATCGTAACCGTGGATAATGCTGTTTGTAACCGCTTCGGAGACAACCGTTTTCAGGTCACTCAGCTCATCCATGTTGGGATCCATCTGGGAGATGAACGCAGCCACGGCGACACGGGCAAAGGATTCGTTTTCCGACCTTGCGGCAAACTGCAGAGTCATAAAATTATGCTGTGCTTTCCCTTCACTCATGACACTACCTCCAAACCCGAGAGTGCCGTGCCCTCGTTCTCATATATCGGCATGATCTTGAACAGCCCCGACATTTCAAGCAAGCGGTAAACCTGCGGCTTGACATCGCATACCGCCATCTTTCCGCCCTTTTGCTTGATGAATTTATAGCGTCCCAGGATGACCCCAAGTCCTGAGCTGTCCATAAAGTCCAAGTCCTTAAAGCTCAGCACCAAGTGCTCTGTTTGACGTCTCTGAATAGCTTCATCCAGCTGCATCCGGACATGATCGGCCGTATGATGATCCAGTTCCCCGGACAGACGGACGATCAGTACATGCCTGTGATGCTCCATATCAACATGCAGATTCATGTTTGCTCACTCTCCTCCCTGACATGAACAAAGATTTCTACATTTGAAAAAGACATTCCTGCATCCCGACAAAACTAGAAGAAAACTCCTATGAATCTACATGAAACAACTTGCCGGTTGTCCGTTTGAACAGCTTCCAGAACCCGGCCTTCTTCACCTCGACAGGTGAGGTCAGCTCGAACTCCTTGACCACGCGATCACCTTGATAGACCGTTAGCTTGCCGACAACTTGTCCTGCGGCTACCGGCGCCTTCAAATTCGGGTCCATCTGAATTTCATGACGGATATCCGGACTCTTTACGCCCTTCTTAACCAGCACGCTGTAATCTTTATCCGCTTGAATCGAGATCTCGGGCACGGTTCCCTTCTGGACCTTCACGATACCTAACACTTCACCCGGTTTATAGATGGAATGCATCGAATACTGGGAAAAGGCATAGTCAAACATGCGAGATACTTCATTATTCCGCGTCTTCGTATCCGGAGCTCCCATCACAACAGCAACAGCGCGCAGTCCGTCCCGTTTGGCCGTTGCCGATAAACAGAATTTGGCCTCTGACGTGTATCCGGTTTTCAATCCGTCAGCACCAGTGTAGAATCGAACCAGCTTGTTCGTATTGACCAGCCAGAACGGTTTTTCTGAATCTTTACGCAAATAATCCTGATAGGCGCCCGTATATTTGGTGATCTGGTCATATTTCAGCAGCTCCCGGCTCATGACCGCAATGTCGTGGGCTGAAGTGTAATGATTCTCTGCGGGTAGTCCGTTGCAGTTCACAAAATGCGTATCCTTCATTCCCAGCTCGGCTGCTTTCTCATTCATCAGCTTGACAAAGGCTTCCTCTGAGCCGGCAATTTTCTCCGCCACCGCGACGGAAGCATCATTGCCTGATGCCATGGCAATGCCTTTGAGCATCTCATCCACCGTCATTTCTTCACCGGGCTCAAGAAAGATCTGGGATCCGCCCATAGAGGCCGCATATTCGCTGGTACGCACCTTATCCGTCCACTGCAATTGTCCTTCATCGATGGCCTCCATTGTAAGCAGCATCGTCATGATCTTGGTGATGCTCGCCGGAGGCAGCTTATCATGGCTGTTTTTCTCGTAAATAATGGTTCCGGTATCCGCATCCAGCAATATAGCAGAACGAGCACCTGGTGCCAGTTCCTCTTGTGATGATCCTTCCCCGGGTTTGCTATTTTCTTCTGCATAACTTGGTACAGCTGCACTGGACAACCCTACACATAGAACCAGAAATCCAGCGATTAACGCTTTTTTCACTTCCATCCCCTCCTGACATTCGTAATGGCATCCCGAAAAACAACGGGTCTGTTATTCATTGTCGTCAGGATGAAAACAAATTATTCCAGTATTTTACGGAAATATTATCGCCTTGAACGGAAGTGAACGCAGCAAAAAGGCTGGGCTCGACAGATATATCCGCCGGAGCCCAGCCCTTTGCTAAAATAGGTTATTACATTTTTGGAATAATGGCCATGACAAGCGCAAGGAATTTCTCCCGGACCTTCTCGGCTGTCTCCATAACCTCGTCATGGGACAGCGGTTGATCCAATATTCCGGCTGCCATGTTGCTGATGCAAGAAATGCCCAGCACTTCAAGACCGGCATGTCTGGCCACAATGACCTCAGACACCGTGGACATGCCTACCGCATCCGCACCGAGCGTACGCAGCATGACGATCTCGGCGGGTGTTTCATAGGTTGGTCCGAGCAAACCTGCGTAGACCCCTTCTCTCAGCGCAACGCCTTGACCCACGGCCACTTCTTTTGCCAATTGGCGAAGCTGACGGCTGTATGCCTGGGACATGTCCGGGAACCGGACGCCAAGATCTGGATCATTAGGCCCGATTAACGGGTTGGTGCCTGTCATGTTCAGATGATCGGAGATCAGCATGAGGTCACCCGGCTCGAAGGACGTGTTGATACCGCCCGCCGCATTGGTAACCAGCAGACTCTTCACACCCAGCTCTTTCATGACGCGCACCGGGAAAGCAGTCACTTCCGGACCATAACCTTCATACATATGGAATCGTCCCTTCATCAGAACGACAGGTCTATTGTGAATCGTACCCAGCAGCAGTTCTCCTTCATGGCCTTCTACAGTCGATACGGGGAAATGAGGAATGTCCGTGTACGGGATGGACACCGGATTCTCAATCAATTCGGCCAGTACGCCGAGTCCTGAACCCAATATCAGGCCGACCTGGGGCTCGACACCCTTCTGCCCGCGTATGTATGCCGCTGCTTCCTTAATGCTCTGCTGATTAATTGAACTCATGTTCATACCTCTCCTAACTGAGAATAAGTTGTAGATCCTAGTAGAGTAGGCCCCACTAAGATCTCGGGTGATAATGATCATATACTTCCTTCATGCTTTTCTTGGTGGATTGATACATGCCGGTGGTCGATAATGCCGAGTGACCCAGCATCTCCTGGACCGAACGTAAGTCGGCGCCGTTCTGCAGCATATGAATGGCAAACGAATGGCGAAGGGTATGCGGCGTGATTTCCTCATCGATTTCGGCCAGCTTGCCATACTTTTTAATAATTTTCCAAAATCCCTGCCGTGTCAAGCGCGTACCGAGCGAATTCAGGAATAATGCATCCTCATCAGCATCTCGAATCAGCTTGTCCCGCATCTCTTGCATATAAAAAGCGACGCTCTCGGCTGCGATCTGGGTAATCGGAAGAATTCGCTCCTTCCCTCCGGAAACGGCACAGCGCAGGAAACGCATCTCCATATTGATGTCATGAGTGCTCAAGTTCACCAGTTCCGACACCTTGATGCCTGAAGCATACAGCAGTTCCAGCATCGCTTTGTCCCGGGCCCCCTGAGGGGTGCCGGAATCCGGAGCCGACAGCAGCTTGTCCACCTGCTCAATGGTCAGCGACTTGGGCGGCTTCCGTTCCGGCTTCGGATTATCCAGCAGCTGGGTCGGATCTTGACCTATAACGGCCTGACGCACCAAATATTGAAAAAAGGAACGCAAGGAAGCCGTGCAGCGAAGCAGGCTCGATGCCGCCTTGCCCTGCTGCCGCAGTCTTCCCATGTATAAGCCAAGCATGGTTCGTGTAACTTCCTGCGGATGGATAACGTCTCTTTCCGCTACAAAAGCAATGAATCCTTGTAAGTCGGCCCGGTACGATTCCATCGTACTTCGGGACAGCCCCTTCACATCTTCCAGATAGGTTACATATTCGTCCAAATATTGTTTCATGATCTTTTTGCTCCTATTCCCATGTGCCCTTTACCAGCACGATCACTCCCCATACCAGTAGTACAATCGCAGACGTTCCGCCGGCGAATATCGGGAGTCCATGGTGCTTTCAGGCTGAAAAGCCTTAACCGCTTGACCGGAAGGCGCACGGTAAGGATCCACTGGGGTCAGCCAATCTCCCACCCATCCCAGCACGAAGTAAAAAAACATCGTCAGAACGGCAAACATCGTAATAAATCGGATTAGTGAGCCTATTTTTCGGATCGATATAATCACTGGCAGCGCCTCTCTTTCATCTTTGCATTGATCACCAAGTGAAAGTGGATATTACAGGTATCACTTCACGTAAAGCCTATGATACAAGCTGAAGGATTATGACGGCGGCTTTCCTCTGATCCGTTCTTTAGTCATTGGACTTGGCGGTTATTGGGATAGAATAAAAAAAACGTCTTCTCGACGTACGTTGATGGTGTAGAATGATAGATTGTTCTTGCGTGAACGATACGGATTCGTGCATGTTCCATTTATATTTTGGTTACCATCTAAAAAACCCTCCCGGCTTACCGCCGTAGAGGGCTTGCCGTGATGGTCATCACTGCGGTTTGTTGAATGGTATGAAATTATGATTTGTCCTGGTCATTCTTGCCCTTCTCTTTGCAACGGTAGCATATGCCATGGAAATCAAGCCGATGGTCATGAACGGTAAAGTTGAACTCTCGCTCTAACCGCTCTTCCAATGGACCGAGCCAATCCTCGCGTATCTCATCCATGCTTCCACATTGAGTACATATCAAATGATGATGGTGATGCTTCGAAGTATCCGTCCGCAAGTCATAACGGGCGACACCATCGCCAAAATTTATCTTCTCGACAACATGAAGCTCACTGAGCAGCTCTAGGGTACGGTACACGGTTGCCAGACCGATCTCCGGAGCCTTCTCTTTCACGAGCATAAATACATCCTCTGCGCTAAGGTGGTCGTCTTCATTTTCCAACAATACGCTTACCGTGGCTTCCCGTTGGGGCGTTAATTTGTATCCTTGGGATTGTAGCTGCTGCTTAATTTTGTCGATCCGCGCTTCCATCGTTTCCCTCCCCCTTGGAAATCACTGCACGTTATTGTTCACTTCCTTCATTATAGGGGGATTTGACAAACAAAGTCAAACGGTTTTGCTTTATGGAAAAATTCGCGGATTATAGCAACATTGGCGTGACCCAGCGCATCATGGCCGGGGTTACCCAGGTTTCAAATGAAGCGACTCCGAGCGTTAACAGGACCATGAAAAAGGTCAGCATCGCATACGAAGCAAAGGGCTTTACCATGCTCCCGCCGCGATTCATAATAAATCGGTCCCTGATAATGTATAGTGAGAAGGTTATGGCGGCTACGCTGCACATCATGAGCACGGGGATGATGAACAAATTTTGCGGCGCAATCGACACCAAGGCGAACAGCAGGCCTTTCCAGGAATACTGTCCGACCAAGTAACCGACCGTAAACCCAATAAGCACTCCTTTTAAGAAGTCCAATATCAATATTCCCGGAAGCCCGATGACGGACAATCCCAGAATCCATATCAAACCGATCCATTTCAGATGAAGGGCTGCGATGCTCCAGTAAGAAGACTGACTCATGGTTTCTCCACCGTCCTGCACGTTTACAAAAAAGTGGTTTAAATATCGGGCCATTTCCTGCTGCTGCTCCAATGAAAGCGCATTGACCATCAACGCTCCAAACAGCACGCCAACTAAAAACAAGACGCCCACGAACACATAGAGCATGGTCTGATCCTTGAAGGCTTGGCGGAATGATTGCATAGAATAGAGTCTCCTTTCTGTGTCTCTACTCTACTCTATGACCATCACCCTCCTTGTATGACCTGTGATTGAAAGAGTTGATCGATTTACCGGAGAACCTTCCCGTATGAGCCCCCGCCGCCATCCGATAAGGACAATGTCCCGTTCCGGGCCATCACAATGCTGGCAGCGAGCCCCTCTCCGGCAACAGCGGCAAGCTCCGCTTCCGTAGCCTGATGAAGGATTTTCATTTCGGTCCCGAAAGCCCCCAGCAGCTTCGACATCGACGATTTGCCAAGGCCCGGGATGAACTCTAGCGGAACCTGATAGTGATAAGCCGGCCGGCTTTGCGGTACCACGGGCTCTTTGCGGTCAGCGATGTTCAGAATCCGATCAAACACGCCCTGTACCAGCTTGGTACTGCCGCAGAATGGACATCGCACCAATTCATGTATATCGCTGCCCTCCTCCAGTATGCTGTCGCAGCCGCTGCAGTAAGAACGATGGTATTTTCCGAGTCTGGGATTCAGCCCGTAGTTCGCACTGATTCTTCTACCGTTACTTGTTCCAAGGGCCTGGCGAAATTCAGAAAATGAAGGCTTCGCCATGTCGATCCGGTTGTATTCCCTGCCGATTTTCCCAAGCGAATGCGCATCCGAATTGGTCAGGAAGGAATAGGCGTCCAGTTCGCTTATCCGCCCTGCCATCGAGGAGTCGGCACTGAGCCCAAGCTCTATTCCTGCAATCCCGTCCAAGTCCAGCACCTCGCTCATACGATCTGCCATGCTGCCGTACAGTCCCTTATGAGGCGTAAAGACGTGTGCAGGTATCAGCAGCCCGCCGCGGTCTAGAATCTCCTGCTGCAGCTCACGGGGGCTCACATAGATACGCTGCGAACTAAGCTGCACGTTCTTCATGTATTTTGCCATCCAGCCAGTGAATTCCTGGATGGTGTTCAGATCAGGGAAATAGGCCAGCACATGGGCTGCGCCACGGCCGCTTTCACGTATTTCAATCTCGCTTCCAAGCAAGATCACCGTATCCTGATACGCAATTCCGCCTCCATCGATCTCCTGCATGACCCCGCTGTCCAAACACTGGAGAATATCGTGCTGTACCGAAGGAGAGTGGCAATCGATGATGCCAATCATTTGGATGCCTTTCCGCTCCGATGCCTCCACGGCTATATTTTCAAAGGTCAAATTGTTACTTGCGCTTATTTTCACAGCTTGTCCGCTGCTTGTGCGCCCTATGTGAATGTGCATGTCGCAGTAATAGGACTGAAGCTTCTCCCCGGTTGACATGTTCTTTTCAGGCTGCAGCATATCAGATTTTTCCTGTCAGGCTATACATATTCCAAGCGTACACGGCGAGAATGGTCTTCGCATCGCTGATTCTCTCTTCTTGGATGAGTGAATATGCCTCTTCCAGGGAGATTTCCATCATCTCTATAAATTCATCCTCATCCGGGTTCATCTCGCCGCTGACCAGATCCTCTGCCAGATATAAGTGAATGATTTCATCGGCAAATCCCGGGGATGTATAGAAGGAATGCAGCTTGCGAATGGAACCGCACGTATAACCCGTTTCTTCCTGTAGTTCGCGCTTCGCGGCTTCCAGCGGATCCTCTCCCCGCTCCAGCTTGCCTGCAGGGATTTCAACCTCACAGCGCCCTAGCGGCTGTCGAAATTGATTAACGGCCAACATTTTATCGCCTCTTAATGCGAGCACCGCTACTGCACCGGGGTGTCTGACAACTTCACGTTTCGCGGTCTCCCCATTTGGCAGTTTCACCGTATCGACCTGCAGTGAAATGATTTTCCCTTCAAAAATCGATTGGGTAGACAGCGTGGTTTCTTCCAGCAATTTATCCGAGGCTTCTCGGTTCTTACTGCCGATATCGCTCACAAAATGACCTCCTTTGTTTAAAAACGGCATGTCTGACCATGCTATTGCATAAGGTGTATTATATCAAAATTTCCAAGAAAGAAGGAAGCTGCCCATGAAAAGCTACAAAGGGGACCATTCAGTACATATGGTAGGACAAGCCTGGCAGATACGGATCATGCTGAAACAGTGGCAACAGCAATGGGGCTCGGAAGCGAAGATTATGGATATTATTTCTAAGTCTTCTAAAAATATTTACGAAAACAGGACGTGAAATCAGGTCTTAAGACCTGTTTTTCGACTTTTTTCGAATATGGACCATGACCTTTACACCTATAATGGTGTTATATCATTGGGAGGCTTCGACATGCGACATATACCTATTATTGAAACCGAACCAATTACTAATCCACCTTCAACTGAATATGAGCGCGGAAAATGGTACAAAAGACGCGGGTATCTTGAGAAGGCGTTAAGGAGCTTCAGGGAAGCTGCGCAATCCGCTCCAACCGATAAAACGAGCTCGGGATGGAAGGAAGTTGATCTAAGCTGGCTCGAATACGGGTTGTTGAGCATGCGGATGCGTTCCTTCGACAAATCGGAGGAAGCTTTCCGAACCGTCGTACAGCATTCCGGTACTTACGTTCAAGAGGCTCTGAATCAGTGGGCTGCACTCCTCCACATGCAGGGGATTTCGGACCAAACGATTTGTGAACGACTCCTGAGCGAAACGAGGAGCTTTCCATCTTCCCACATGATGGTTGGCAGGTCACTTTTCTACATCGGAGCTTATCCGTATGCTGCCCATTGTTTTGCTGAACAGGGGAGCTTATACCCAGATACCTGTATCCAGTATGTGACTTGCCTGATCATGACGGGTCAAGTATCTGAAGCCATGCAGTTCATCGACAGCTACCTTCGCGATTTGGCTCACCACCCGCGCGAACTGCCTCGTCCAAGAACATCTGGAGTGGCTCAGCTGGCCAGAATCAGGCAGGTGTGCGAGTGGAACATAAACCATTCGATCCCTGACCGATTTATCGCCATGTCGGAAACTTTAGAATTAGCACGCGCTGCCGTATCGTTTAATATGATCTCCATAGCCGAACACCTGCTTACCCATAGCGGCGACCATGCTTATTATGCTCTGATCTGTTTTCTTTATGATGAAGGCTACAGAGGGCTCGCGATTTCAAAATTGAATCAATTGGAAGCGCTGCCGCTCCAAGAACAAGACAGCAACAGTATAAAAGTATGCGTTATTGCCGCTGAGCATTTATATGATCAAGGAAAATATGATGAGGCTGCATCCCTGCTCGAGCAGCTTAGACTGGCTCACCCCGGGCGTACAGAGATACGATTCGGCGAGGCTGCTTGTTATTTGCAGTCAGCCCTGATCTCCCTCTCTGCCCGCCTTGAGGAGCAATACTCATCTGCAACGGCGAGGAAAGAGATTGAACAGTACCTGGACAACATCAATGCCGCATTGCATGTGGTCGAGAACACGAACTGGCATACCACCTGGTCGCCTGCCCAAAAAAGACGGGAGAATTACTCGCCCATGTCATCCTTGAATTAATAGGCAAATCTAAAAGCCCGCAGCGGACTTGAAGCGTCCGTCGCGGGCTTTATACTTTCATAATGGGTCTAATGGTTGACTAGGCTTTAGCCGTTTCCTGGATTATCCCAACGACAATCTGCGCAGCCTTGACCAAATCAGAAGCCTGAATGCGCTCTTGCGTGGTGTGAATGTCTTGATATCCAATCGCCAAATTGACGGTTGGAATTCCAAGGCCGTTAAAAATGTTGGCGTCACTGCCGCCTCCGGAGCGGAACGTGCGGGTTGCCAAGCCCAAACCGCCGATAGCCCGCTGCGCAAGCTGAACAACCTCATCATGTTCATTAAAACTGAAGGCCGGGTATACGATCTCGCTAATGAACTCACAATTGGCATTGTACTCACGAACGGTGGTTTCGAGCGCCTCGCGCATATCGTTCACTTGCTTATCCACTTTCTCTTGAACGATACTGCGTGCTTCAGCATCAATCTGAACATGGTCACAGACGATGTTTGTTGCGCCTCCGCCCTGGAACTTGCCGATATTTGCGGTGGTTTCTTTGTCGATCCGTCCCAGCTTCATTTTGGCTATCGCTTTTGAAGCGACTTGAATGGCACTGATGCCATCCTCCGGATTCACTCCGGCGTGAGCAGACTTGCCCTTGATGATCATTTGGATTTTCGCTTGGGTCGGTGCAGCAACTGCGATTGAGCCTAACTCACCGTTGGAATCCAGGGCAAAACCGAGATCCGCATCCAAAACATCAGGGTCAAGCGCCCGAGCTCCGACCAGACCCGATTCCTCACCTACCGTAATGACAAATTGAACTTGTCCGTGAGGAATGTTATTTTCCTGGATGACCCGAATACCTTCAAGCAATGCCGCGATTCCCGCTTTGTCGTCCGCCCCGAGAATGGTCGTTCCGTCACTTCGAATCCAGCCGTCATCACCCAGTGTCGGTTTGATGCCTTGACCGGGCGTTACGGTATCCATATGGCAGGTAAATAGCAGCTTAGGCGCTTGCTGGGCCGCCTCGTCCGCTTTCCAGGTAATAATCAGATTCCCTGCTCCGTGTCCTGTCTTTTCCTTGGCATCATCTTCGATGACGTCAAAGCCAAGACTGGAAAATTTTTGTTTGAGAACGTTGGAGATCTCTTCTTCATGCTTGGTTTCGCTATCGACCTGAACCAATTCCATAAATTCTTGGATGATACGCTCTTCTGAGATCACTGGACTTCCCTCTCTTTCGCAGATACGATACAATGTCTTTATATCTATTTCTCATTGAAATGATGCTGCTTCCATGTATGTTCATCATTAAACCTATTTCAAAGGAGTTACACAATGCAACGTAAAAAGTGGTTTCGAATTGTTATCTATCTCATGCTGATTGCCATGGTCGGATCAACGCTGCTGGTTATCCTTGAGCCATTGTTCCTTCGCTGACACCCTGCATTTACGAGCGCATAAAGTTACAACCAACGAGCCTCATATGGAAATACCCGGGTGAAGAAAGGCACGATCTCCCGGGCTACTTCCTCCACCTCAAAAACCCGCCCCGTACAGTCCTCCAATGAAGTTACACCGTATTCCTGTATGCCGCAAGGAATGATTCCCGAGAATCCCGCGTCTGTAATTCCGGATTTAATATTAAACGCAAAACCATGGCTCGTCACAAATCCGCGATGATGGCGGCCTTTATTGAATTTCACGCCGATGGCGCAAATTTTCATATCCCCTACCCATACTCCGGTGTACTCGGGTTTCCGGCCGGCTTCGATGTTGTATGATGCCAAGTAATCGATAATGACCTGCTCCACGTCGCGCAGAAAACCGTGCAGATTCAAATTCTTGCCGCCATCCAGCAGTAACAACGGATACCCGACAAGCTGTCCAGGACCATGATATGTAATGTCTCCGCCTCGATCTATTTCAAACAGGCCGATGCCCTGTTTTTCCAATTCCTCTTTGCTCAGGAGCAAGTGCTCCGGATGACGCTGTGACCCCATGGTATAGGTCGGAGGATGTTGAAGTAACATCAAGCGCTCGTGCTGCTCTCCCTGATCGATGGCGGAAACATGTTGTTTCTGAAGCTCCCAAGCCATGCCATAATCTACAATCGGCGTGTACGATACATCTAACGGTTTGTTCATGTGCTAACGCCTTCTTTCATAGGGTTCCCACTAACCAATGAATGCTCCTGCGATTGACTTCGGTATGAATAACGTCTGCGAACCTTCTTCCGAAGAATCAGTCCGCAGATCATGTACGAAAATTAATAAAGCTTCGTATCCAGGGTGTAACCTTCCAGGTTATCTTTAACCCGCTGCAGGAATCTTCCGCAGATTACCCCGTCCAAAATCCGATGATCAAGGGATAAACACAGATTTGCCATCGAACGGACCGCGATCATGTCATTGATGACCACAGGCTTTTTAACAATCGATTCAAACGTCAGTATCGCAGCCTGCGGATAGTTGATGATCGGATAGGACAGAATCGAACCGAAGGATCCCGTATTGTTAACCGTAAAGGTACCGCCCTGCATGTCGTCTAACTTCAGCTTGCCTTCACGGGTCTTGCGTGCAAGCTCCTCGATCTCTCTAGCCAAGCCGGCAATATTCTTCTGGTCGGCACGGTGGATGACCGGCGTCAGCACGGAATCCTCTGTTCCGACGGCCAAGGAAAGATTGATATCGCGCTTCACCACGATTTTATCCACGGCCCAGAACGAATTCATGATCGGATAATCTTTAATTGCGTTCACAACGGCTTTCAGCAAAAAGGCCAGGTAGGTCAGATTAACCCCTTCCTTACGCTTGAACTCATCCTTCAGCTGATTACGCAGCAGCACAATGTTAGTCACGTCGACTTCAATCATCGTCCATGCATGCGGAATTTCCGTAACGCTTTGACGCATGTTTCTGGCGATGGCATTACGCATCGGCGTAACATCAATAAAGTATTCCGATCTTCCGCCTTCCATTCCTTCCACTTCGATGGTCGGAATTTTTGGCGATTCCGTCAAATGCAGCCCGGAATGTCGCACATTCGGAATCGCTGTGCCCAGAGGAGGCGACGGTTCCGCAGGCGTCTGATGCTGCAGCCCCTGAAACGGCGATTCCCCGCTCGGCTGAACCGTTTCTTTCGGCGCTTGGGCGCTTTGGACCGGCGCTGCTCCGGCAGGAGCGCCTTGGCCTTGGGCTGCTCCTCCCTTTTCAATATAAGCCAGTACGTCCTTACGGGTGATTCTGCCCCCCATGCCTGACCCCTGGACTCGCGAAAGGTCAATCTGATGCTCGGCTGCCAGCGTCTGCACAGCAGGCGAATACCGGAAACGCATCGAACCCTCTTCACTGCCGCTTCCCTGATGCTGACTCACGGGAGCACTTGCAGCCGGCTGTGGCGAAAGATCTGTACCTTGTCCTGAAGCCACAGAGATCCGGCAAATGATCTCGCCAACATTGACGGTCTGGCCCTCCTGGGCAAGAATCTCTCCCATGACGCCGTCCAATGTGGATGGAATCTCGGCATTGACTTTGTCGGTAATGACTTCACAGATCGGTTCGTACTGCTCGATGACATCCCCCGGCTTCTTCAGCCACTTGGCAATGGTCGCCGAAACAAGGGATTCCGCCAGCTGAGGCATCGTAACATCGGTCAATTTCTGATTTTCGGACATGCTCACACTCCCTGTTCTTAATAAAGCGCCAATTGACGCATGGATTCTTTGACTTTGTCCTTGTTAAGCATGAAGAATTTCTCCATTGGCGGACTGATTGGCATAGCCGGTACATCCGGACCGCACAAGCGCATGATCGGGGCATCAAGATCATAGAGGCAGTGCTCCGCAATAATCGCGGATACTTCCCCGCCGACGCCGCCGGTCTTATTATCCTCATGTACGATCAGCACTTTACCCGTTGCACGGGCCGCTTCAATAATCGCTTCCCGATCAAGCGGCTGTATGGTACGCAGATCCAGAACATGCGCGCTGATGCCCTCTTCCTGCTCAAGCTCTTCGGCAGCCTGCATGGCAAAGTGCAGCGGCAGGCTGTAGCTGATGACCGTAATATCCGATCCTTCGCGCAGCAGATTCGCTTTGCCGATCGGTACAACGTAATCATCGTCCGGCACATCGCCAGTAATCAGCTTGTAGCATTTTTTGTTCTCAAAAAACAGGACCGGATCCGGATCGCGTATCGCTGCTTTCAGCAGCCCCTTCGCATCATAGGCCGAGTACGGCGCAACGATTTTCAATCCCGGCGTTCCGAAGAACACCGATTCCGGGCACTGGGAATGATACAAGCCCCCGAATATGCCGCCGCCGATCGGCGCACGAATGACGACGGGACAGCTCCAATCGTTATTGGAACGATACCGGATTTTCGCTGCTTCGCTAATGATCTGATTGGTTGCCGGAAACATAAAGTCCGAATATTGCATCTCGGCAATCGGCTTCATGCCATACATGGCTGCACCGATTGCCACACCGGCAATCGCGGACTCCGCGAGCGGGGTATCAAGCACCCTCATTTCGCCGAACTGATCCATCAACCCCTTGGTTGTTGTAAACACGCCGCCTTTGACGCCTACGTCCTCGCCTAACACAAATACGGACTCGTCACGCTCCATCTCTTCCTTCATGGCCAGACGAATTGCATCGATATATTCCATTACCGCCATTCTTTACACGCCCCCTTCATCATCGGCATATACGTGAAGAAGCGTATCTTCAGGCTTCGGAAATGGAGCCAAGTCTGCAGATTCCGTCGCTTCTTTGATCTCCAGGTTTAATTGAGCGATCAAATCCTGATCGCGTGCTTCGTCCCAGAGCCCGCAGTCGACCAAATAATTCTTAAAGCGGGCGACGCCGTCATTCTTCCAGTTCTCTTCGACCTCTTCTTTTGTCCGGTACGCCAAATCGTTATCCGATGTGGAGTGCGGAGACAAACGGTACATCATGGATTCGATCAGTGTTGGGCCTTCTCCGCGAATCGCACGCTCACGCGCTTCCTTCACGGCTGCATATACCTCAAGCGCATCGTTGCCGTCCACTCGAATGCCTGGGAATCCATACCCGAGAGCGCGGTCGCTTACCTTCCCGCTAATCTGTTTATGAAGCGGCACCGAAATGGCATACTGATTATTCTCGCACATGATAATAACAGGGAGCTTGTGAACGCCCGCAAAGTTGCAGCCCTCATGAAAATCCCCCTGATTGCTAGAGCCTTCGCCAAACGTAACAAACGATACAAAATCCTTCTTCTGCATCTTGGCCGCCAGCGCGATACCAACGGCATGCGGAAGCTGTGTGGTTACAGGGCTGGAGCCCGTCACAATTCGCAGACGTTTACTACCGAAGTGTCCCGGCATCTGCCGTCCGCCGCTGTTCGGATCCTCGGCCTTGGCAAAAGCCGACAGCATCAGTTCGCGAGGGGTCATCCCCACTGCCAATACAAATCCGTAGTCGCGGTAATAGGGTAAAAAATAATCCTTCTCCCGGTCAAGGGCAAACGCAGCAGCAACCTGACATGTCTCCTGCCCGATACCGGATACGTGAAAGTTAATTTTGCCCGCCCGCTGCAGCAGCAGGTTGCGCTCGTCGAATTTTCGTGCCAGCACCATATATTTGTACATGTCTAGCACTTGTCCGTCGGTCAGTCCAAGCTGCTCATGCCTATTGTTGTTTGCCGTAACCGTTTCATGTTCTTTCATGGAGATCCCTCCTTTATGTGAGCCATGACTTCAGGCTTGATCACCGGCCTCGTAACATGAGTTTAAAGGCATATTTGATCAAGTATTAAAACCTGGTACTAAGACTTGGCTTAATGTTATTATAATCCCTTTCTCGGCAAAAAGAAATGAGGGATTCCACAAAAGGATGTTCTCATCCCTACAAACCGATGGCTCGTCCATCCACCGCAAGCATCGCTTCGCCGATGATTTCGGATAATGATGGATGGGCATGCACCGCCGCTCCCACTTCCCATGGAGTCGCATCCAGTACTTGTGCCAGAGCCGCTTCGCCGATCAGCTCGGTTACATGCGGGCCAATCATATGCACGCCCAGAATATCTTGCGTCTTCTGATCGGCAATGACCTTCACGAACCCCTCTTTCGTTCCGTGGATCAACGATTTGCCAATCGCCGAGAACGGGAATTTTCCGATCCGGATCTCATGTCCGGATTCTTTGGCCTGCTTCTCCGTCAGTCCGACGCTGGCTACCTCATGACGGGTATAGATGCAGCGAGGGATCCATTCACTGCGGTAGGCTTCCGCCTTCTCGCCTGCCAGATGGTTCACGGCTGCAATCCCTTCGTGGCTTGCCGCATGGGCAAGCTGAAGACCCCCGATGCAATCGCCGATCGCGTAAATATGGGGTTCCGTTGTTTGCATATTGGCATTCACCACAATGACGCCGTTCGCAACCCGAACGTCCGTATTTTCAAGTCCGATATTTTCAGTATTGCCGATTCTGCCGACAGAAAGGAGCAGCTTGTCCGCTGACAATGTTCTTGTATCGTCCTTTTGCTCGATCGTGATGGACACGCTTTGATTCCGAACCTCACAGCTGTCGGTTTGAAGTGAAACGTTGGTGATCACCTCTACGCCTCTGGCGGTGAGCATCTTTGTCAGCTCACGTCCAATCTCCTCGTCTTCGGCTGGCAGCAGATGTGGCGAAGCTTCCACAATCGTGACCTGAACGCCAAAATCATTCAGCATCGAAGCCCATTCCACGCCGATTACGCCGCCTCCTACGATGATGATGGATGCAGGAAGCTCATCCAGCTGAAGCGCATGGTCGCTTGTCAGTATATGTATGCCGTCAGGCTCAAGTCCCGGTAAGTGACGTGGACGCGAGCCGGTCGCGATGATCAGATGAGTGGGAACCACGGTTTCCATCTCGCCATCCGGAAGCTCAACCGCCACTGCGCCGCTGCGCGGAGAGAAGATGGACGGGCCGATGACTCTCCCTTTGCCTTGCACGACGGTAATTTTATTTTTGCGCATCAAATATTGAACGCCCTGGTGCAGCTTATCGACGATACCGTCTTTGCGCTTTTGCACTTTGTCAAACGATAACCGGACCCCATCCGTCTCGATTCCGTAGCTCTCGCTATCCTTCATTTCCGCATACAATTCGGCACTCCGAAGCAAAGATTTGCTCGGAATACAACCGCGGTGCAAGCAGGTTCCCCCCAATTTGTCCTGCTCGATGATGACCACATTTTTACCAAGCTGGGCTGCACGGATGGCCGCAACATATCCACCGGTTCCCCCGCCAAGAATTGCTACATCACATGTTATAGCCACAAACGGCACCTCCATAATAAGTCCAATTATACACTTTCATTGTACTCTCTTTTTTTCGGATTACAAAATCATCATCCATAATCGAAATAGACATACCCCTATGAAAAAGGTATGATAAACGGTAGTTCATTACATCAGTCGCAGGAAGGAATCTTCTATGAAAATGTTAATTTCCCGCTTTATTGCCATCTTGATTTTAGTTATCCCGGGTTTTATGGCAATGAAGGGTTTCTTAATGATGAAAGATGCGGTTTTTCTATATATTTCCGTTCATGGGGATGACAGCGTGGCAAACCCCGCTTTCGGGTGGCTGCCTTTTCTAGGCGGGCTGGCCCTGTTTGTCATCGGTATCGGATTCTTGGGCGGCTGGATTCTGTTCCGGGACCGCAAGCGAAATTACGTTGGACCCCGATTCAAAAAGAAGCGCCAGGCGCCGAAGTCAGGAACGCCATCTAAAAGCTAATCATGCGATATCAGGAAGCCCATGCTTCGTATGTTTACCGCTTTATGATATTTCCAAAAAAAACACCGGGGAGCCATCCCCGGTGTTTATCATATGTTCTGGACTCCGCCGTTTATTCCATTAGTGCGTCCTTCAGTTTACTCGACATCCTCGTTTCTCTGGACGTCGCTTTCAGCGCGGTTTTCCGCAGATTAAAATTTTGTTTCGTCAAAACTTCCAGCTCTTCATACATCGCATGGATTAGCGTTAGGGCTTCCGGAGATAAGCCTCCTTTGGATTCTACCTCTCGAATACGCTCTTTCCATGCTTCCATCTTGTCGCTCATGCTGATCTTCCTTTCAGGGCACTTCCCTCTTGTCTTTCTTCAAATGATGTATCCAATCACTCCGCTAGCGAACCTGCAAATCGGCGGACAATTCAGCAATCAATTTCGGCATCCAATCGTGCAGATCCCAGAATTTAAAGCCGGCAGCTGCCGCTCTGGCATGATCCATCGTCCAATCTCCAGGAATTCCGAACGGGGACATGTGATCAGGTGGTGCCGAAGACTGCAGCGGTGCCGACCTACCAATTTCCTGCTGGATCAGGCTCATCATTTCCCGGACCGAAATCGTTCCGCTGGAGCAAGCATTTACCGGGCCTTCCCATTGGACTTGACCTGCCCATTCCAGAAACTCTGCCGCTTCCTCGGCATGCACAAACGAGATTTGGGCGTCAGGATCAGGCAAACCAATAGCTTCACCGCTCGCTGCATGCTCAATATGAAAATGCAGTCTGCGCGTGTAATCATCCGGTCCCAGCACAATCGGCAACCGGACTGCGGTAACGTTCAGGTTATGGCGACCGAATAATACCGCCTCCGCCTGGCGCTTGCCTTCCTTATAGCTGTAGTCCCTGCTTTCGTTCATCATAACAGGGTATCTGTACGGATCAAAGTCCTCTTCCCTCAACGGGTGATCCGCAAAATCATATACCGATAACGTGGAGGTCAGCACGTATTGTCCAATTCGTCCGGCAAAGATGTCTGCAGCTTGTCCCGCTTCTTCCGGAGTATAACATATATTATCATACACGATATCAAAGTCCTGGCTTCCCACTGCCTGTTTTAAACTTTCCGGATCCTTCCGATCCACGGCAAGCCGCGAAACGGCACCCCCGAATGAATCCTGGTGATGTCCACGCGTCAAAATCGTAACGGCATCGCCTTTAGCCAGCAGCCGGTTAACCAGCCTTTTACCGAAAAAGCGGGTCCCGCCCAATACTAATATCTTTGCCATTTATAATTCCTCCTTACCAGGAAATAAGAATATATCGCTAATCGATTTGTGCTTTATACATCCTTAACCATTTCATAAAACCATCTGTCCCTTTTTCTCCATCCATATCGAAGACTCCTTCTTTTTTCCTATTTTATATTCTGCCGCTTACCTCCTAGAATGTAAAAAACCGACCAAGCTGTTAAGCTCAGTCGGTCTGATGTTTGTTAATCCTTCCGGTCACAACCCCAATGACAAAGTCGGCATCATGGCTTGGAGACCGGTTCATGATCCGCTCTTGGCACCCCGAAATTCGGCGTTCCGTCTTCGTTCCATCGGATGACCTGTACACGCGTATGACGGTTCGGATCATATAGTGGATCCCCGACGATCTCCTTGTAACTTCTTGCATGGTATACCAAAATGTCCTGCAAGCCGTCCTCGGAAATCGTGAAGCTGTTGTGCCCCGGACCATATTGGCCATTGGCTTCAGATGTCGTAAATACAGGTACAGGCGACTTGACCCAGGAGCTCGGATTCAGCAAATCACTGTCTTCATCGGCTGTCAGCAGCCCCATCGCATAGTTGTGGTCCGTGGCGCTCGCGGAATAGGTCATGAATATTCGCCCGTTTCGCTTAAGAACGGCGGCCCCTTCATTCACAAGATACCCGATCTTCTCCCAATCGTACTCGGGAACCGATATGCATACCTGTTCCCCTGTCAGGGTCCAGGGGTTTTCCATCAATGAGATATACAGATTGGAATTGCCTGGAATGCCCGGATCTTTCTGAGCCCATACATAGTACCGTTTGCCTTTATGCTCAAACGTCGTTGCGTCCAAGGCGAAAGATTCCCACTTCGTGATCACTTGCCCCTTCTCCACCCATTCCCCTTCGAGCGGGTTCGCCGAAGCGTTCTCCAATACGAACATGCGGTGATCGAACAATCCGTCCCTCGTTTCTGAAGTATGGGCAGCGGCGTAATACACATACCATTTGCCATCCATATAATGAATCTCGGGTGCCCATATGTTGGCACTCATCAGGCCTGACTCATGCTTGCGCCAGATCGTAATTCCTTCGGCATCCGCAAGCCCTTGAATCGTTTGCGAGCGTCTAAGCTCAATTCGGTCGTACTCCGGCACGGAACCGGTAAAGTAATAATAACCATCGGTATGTTTATAGATCCAGGGATCTGCCCGCTGTTCGATCAGGGGATTTTTTATATATAATTCAGTCATGGTGACGACTCCTATACCTTATAGTTTGACTTCCGCTAGCTTTCTATTTTTACTAACTTCTATGAATCCAATCTTCTTGCTATCCTTTGATGCCTGCGTTTAAGTTGATCGACTGCACAAAATATTTCTGGGCAAACAGGAACAACAGCAGCGTCGGAATGATGGCCAGGATCGCAGAACCCATCAATTGTCCGATCATGCGGTAATTGCCGTAAATGTCCTGCAACAACAGCAGTCCTGCTGTGACCGGCATCTTCTCCACATCCGTATACACGATGACGGGCCAAAGGAAATCATTCCAGGAACCCGTGAATGAAAACAGGCCGCATACAATCAATACAGGTTTCATGAGCGGTAAAATAATAGAGTAATAGATTCTAAAATCTCCCGCTCCATCCACGCGCGCCGATTCATCCAAATCCTTGGGAACGCCCATCATGAATTGTCGGACCAAAAAAATGTTCCCCATCCCGGCCAAGCCAGGAATGATCATCGCCCAAGAGGTATTCACCCATCCCAGCGCATCAATGATTTTATAAGACGGGATCAGATTCACTACCCCAGGAAAAAAGGAAATCCCAAGCAAGGTAAAGAACAAGGTGTCCCTTCCTTTAAAGTTCATGCGCGAGTATCCATAACCGGTAATGGAAATAACGACGATCACGAGCAGCGTATGCATCGTGGCAATAAAAACGGAGTTCATCAACCAGCGCAGAATGGGCGCTGTCGATGTATTTTGCAGGATCGCGACATAATTTTCGAAAATCCAGCTATCAGGCAGCAGACTGAACCCGCTGGATACCACCTCGGCCTGGGACCGAAAAGATGTGGTAATGCCAAATATGACCGGAATCGCCCATATCACACACAGCAGGATGAGAAATGTATACGCAATATATTTTGACACGCTAATGTTGGTTGAAGCCTTCTTCGGACCAGAGCGACCAAGCTTGGAATCCGCGTTCACTTCATGTACTACCGGGTTCGACATTGCACAGTACACCTACCTTTTATCGTTTCCGTCGTTTGCAAGCTGAACATGCTGCTAGGACGCGTTTCGGTTCATCACATAATACTGAAGAGCTGAAATGACGAGAATGACCAGTCCGAGCAAAACGGCCATCGCGGAAGCCATGCCCGCAATCGATTCTCCGTGACCAAAGGCCAGCTGCCGGATATACATCATCAATACGGTTGTGCTCTGTCTAGGTCCTCCGTCCGTCATCATCAATGGCTGACCGAATACGTTAAAGGCTCCGGCTGTCGTCATAACAAAGGTATAGATCAGCGGGAAACGAATGGAAGGCAGCGTAATGCTTGAAAATCTGCGGACAGGCCCCGCTCCATCCATCTCGGCCGATTCATACAAATCCTTGGACACTCCGCTTATGGAAGCCCGGTAGATAATCATGTTCCCGCCGACTCCGCCCCACACCGTAATGACAATAATGATTAGCCAGGCATAGGGCTGGTTGGCCGCCCAGACCGTTTCGGAGCCGAAGATATTATTCGTGATCCCAAGCTGCTTATTGAATATTAAAGACCAAATCAGTGCCGCTGCAGAGATCGAAATGAGTCCGGGAATATAGAGAATGGACTGAATGACATTTTTCATTTTCACTTTTTTGTGCTCGAGCGATACGGCAATCATTAACGGGATGATGATTAATATAGGTACACTTAGAACAACAAAAATCAGTGTATTTTTTAATCCATTCATAAATTGGGTATAAAAGGTGGACTCCGTGTCAAACAGAATCGTTTTATAGTTGGCCAAGCCAACCCATACAGGATCATTGATCAGATTCCACTGCGTAAAGGAAGCATAAATCCCGTATAGGGTCGGCAATAGAATAAATACGATAAAAAGTATCAAATGGGGACCTACAAAGAAATAAGGCGTCAACGACTTCTTATTCATACCCTTTCATTTCTCCTTTGGAAAAGCAAAGTGTCATGAAAGCAAGGACACTTTGCTTTTTTTCAATCATGCTCTGCTGTCATTTACTTTGCGGCACTGTTGCCTTCCGCGATTTTATCCTCTACAAATTTTTGCATCGTCGCCAGGGTTTCGTCGATATCGACATTGCCCCGTACGATATCCGCTGCATATGTATCTACAGCCTCCGCTACGTATGGATAGTATTCGTAAGTGTAAATGTACAAGGATTCAACTTCTTTTTCGTTGGAGGTAAAGAATGACTGTATATAGTTTTTGTAGTCGGGGCTCTCAATGACTTGTTTACTCGCTACGATCTGTCCCGCTTTTGCCCACTCAATCGAGTTTTGGCGAATGAATTCCAGGAACTGGCCGATGGCTTGCTCTTTTTCATCCGTTCTCTTGTCGTTCTTCAGCATGGAGAATAAGTGCGAAGAGGCTCGGTTTGTATACTTGTCCGCACTCGTCGAATAAATGTTCGTTACGCCAAAGTCCAAGCCATCCACTGTTGCGTGTGCCGTCGAGCTCCATGTGCCGTCTGTTGAGAATAAAACGTTTCCAGCTTGGAACATCAGGTATCCGTCCTCACCAAAAGGGGTCATCAAGCCCGCATCCGATATTTTCTTAATCTCCGTAAACGCTTGTTTCATGGCTTCTGTATTCACGGCAGGTTTGCCGTCTTGTTGAATGTCGCCGCCCAGGTTCTGGATTTGCGCTAACACAACCCAGCCCAATAGAGCGTCATTAATAACGTAATCGCCTTCATCCAGCTTGCCTTGCAGCGACAAAATTTCATCAATGGTAACCACATCATCATCCAAGAAGCTTTCTACATTGTATTTTTTGAGCAAGTTTTTATTGTAGTACATTGCATTGCTGTGTATATCAAGCGGCACCGTATATTGGGTACCCTCTACGTTTCCCGTTGCCCAGGCCTGCGGCAAATAATTATCCGCTTTCAATTCTGGTTGAGCTTGCATGACTGCCGTCATCGGCTCCAACACGCCTTGCTTAACAAAGCTTGGAACGCGGTCCGCGTGAATAATGGACAGATCAGGAACGCCTTTGCCTGAATTAAGAACTGTAGATATTTTTGTATACATGTCCGAGGTAATCACATGCTTCACTTTATACTCGGGATTGGTGGCGTTGTAATCCTTCACAAGTTGATCCATGTAAGCCCCGTCATCACCCGTCAAAGGCGTCCAAAAGGTGATGGTGTTCTTGTCCCCGTTGCCACATCCCCCTAGTACCGCTACCGCTAACATTACAAGTATCAGTGAAACCCCCATTTTTTTCTTCAACAAACTCTCCTCCTATTACTAATCATTTGGTTAATCATTCACTGGCTTGGATCATGAAAACGATTAACTTTGGTTCAGTATACACTCGTAATGAAAACGGTGTCAATAACATATATATAAATCTTTATTGTTAATTTATCGTTTAATTAACATTTATATTAATCATAAGTTTGAAAAATTGTTGTATTAAATGATAAGATTTATATACAGGTTAATAAAGCATATGTTATGATGCATATTAGTTAATGAACACTGTTTATGAAAAACTTGTTGAAAGAAGTGGTCATATGCAATTGGAAATAGACAAGTCATCGCTTGTGGTTTACGAGGCTTTGGCCAGCGAAGTTCGAATCAAGATTATTCAGCTGCTCTCGAAAAACAAAATGAATATCAAAGATTTGGCCCAAGAACTTCAAATCAGCAGTCCGATTGTGACAAAACATATTAAAAAGCTCGAAGATGCAGGCATTATCCGGACTGAGAAAGTGCCGGGAAAATCGGGACAGCAGAAAATCTCGATCCTGAAGGTGGATCATATCGAAATCAACTTCCCGAAAAAAATCTTTCATTCCTTTGCTTCGTATGAGGCTTCGGTGCCGATCGGACATTACACCGATTATGACCTGAAGCCTACCTGCGGCCTTGCGACCGAGAAGGAATTTATCGGGCGGGTTGACGAGCCCAAGTACTTCATGGATCCCAAGCGTGTGGATGCAGAAATTCTGTGGTTTACCGAGGGCTTTATCCAATACAACATCGCTAATTTCCTTCAAAAGGATGAAAAACTGCAGCAGTTCGAAATCAGTTTGGAGATTTCCTCGGAGTTTCCTTTTTCCAATGATGTCTGGCCCTCCGACATCACCTTCTCCTTAAACGGCATTGAACTCGGCACGTGGACAAGCCCGGGGGATTTTGCGGATACAAGGGGGAAATATACGCCTGCATGGTGGCCACACAATATCAACCAATACGGACTGTTAAAAACGATACGAATTACGAGCCACGGTACTTATATCGATGGCGACCCGCTCTCCGCTGTCTCCGTAGATGATTTGGATGCAACCTGTGATCGCTGGACCTTTCGAATTGAAGTGAAGGAAGATGCAAGGCACGTTGGAGGCGCCACATTATTCGGCAAGAAGTTCGGGAACCACGAGCAGGATATCCAGTTCAAAATGTATTACCTGTGAGGGCAATCGAAGGAACGTAACACTGAAGGATATTTACCGGGTTAGTAACCTAAATGAAAACAAACCAGCCGCATTAACGGCTGGTTTGTTTTGTTGAAAGTCCATGACAAACATAAAATCACTCCTTCACTGGTTACGACGACGCAACCAATAAAGGAGTGATTTCAATGTTCCGCGCAAGTAGACATTTAGGTGCCACAACTTCATTCCCCTAAATCCCTTCCTTAGTCCTTACCCTTTCAAGAAACCTTATGCTCAATTCTCAGCTTATCCGCGACCATCGCGATGAACTCGCTGTTGGTTGGCTTGGATTTGCTGATGTTGATGGTGTAGCCGAACAGATGGCTGATCGAATCGATATTCCCGCGAGTCCAGGCTACTTCGATAGCGTGACGGATCGCACGTTCCACTCGGGAAGGCGTTGTCTTAAATTTCTCAGCGATGGCAGGATACAACGTTTTCGTGATCGCACCAAGAATTTCGATATTGTTGTATACCATGGTAATGGCTTCACGCAAATATTGGTAGCCCTTGATATGAGCGGGAACACCAATCTCATGGATAATCGAAGTGATATTCGCGTCCAGATTTTTGCCTTTGCCCATGGGAACAACATTGGATTTCATACTTGTAAATGGCGCGCCTGACGAAATGCTGCCGGACGAGCCAACGAGTTGACGAATGCGGCTGGCGAGTACCTCCATATCAAACGGCTTCAAAATATAATAGGAAGCGCCCAATTGTACAGCTCGCTGCGTAATATTTTCCTGACCAAATGCCGTAAGCATGATCACTTTCGGCTGCGGAGACAAATTCATATCGCGTAATCGTTCAAGTACGCCAAGGCCGTCCAAGTGAGGCATAATAATGTCAAGGATCAGCACATCCGGTACTTTTCCCGATTCCTCAATCATGCTCAGTACTTCTTCGCCATTATAAGCGATTCCGGATACCACCATATCTTGTTGATCCGAAATGTATTCACCAAGCAGGTTTGTAAACTCACGGTTGTCGTCTGCCAATAATACCTCGATCTTTTGCAATTCGTGCTCCTCCTTTATCAGATCAGTTGTTATTTTAGAACATTTTCTTGTGTATAAAGTTTTCGACATACTCATTTAAATTCCTTCTGTCGAAAATTATTTTTCTTTATTTTTTTTTGAAGTTGATTTATAATTAAATATTTTGTTTCAAATTAATCTCTAATTCGTTATTTTACGACAAAAAATCTCAAGGCATTAACCTGCCTTAAGATTTTGAGGAGTTGATTCTGTAGATTGTAGTACGCCGGAGTCCTGAAGCATCCATTCGATAAAGCATCCATACCCCGATTTCGGATCATTTACAAAAACGTGGGTTACCGCTCCTATCAGCTTGCCATCCTGAACGATTGGACTGCCGCTCATGCCTTGTACGATTCCGCCTGTCTTCTTAAGCAGTCTCGGATCGGTAATACGAAGTACAAGTCCTTTCGTTGCGGGAGTATCCTGTTTGGAGACGTGTACGATCTCCACTGTAAAACGTTCAACCTCTTGGCCTTCTACGACAGTTAAAATTTCTGCAGGACCTTCCTTAACCTCATGGGATAAAGCTACGGGTATTGGCTCCTGATACAAACCGTGTTCAGGAAGATTATTCATTTTACCGAAGATTCCGAAATGAGTATTACGCTCAACATTGCCCAATATCTTGCCGTCTTTTGTGAAGGTTGCCCGTTTTTCTCCCGGCTCGCCTTCTTCACTTCGGCTAATGGATGTAACGTTGGACTGAACGATCTGGCCGCTTCCAACATCAATGGGGGTTTGAGTATTCATATCGGTAATGACATGGCCCAGAGCTCCGTAGACTTTTTGGTGAGGCGCATAGAATGTTAAAGTTCCTACACCTGCTGCAGAATCACGGATATACAGACCAAGGCGCCAGCTTTGATCTTCTTGATCATATGCCGGACTGAGCTTTGTTGTCATTTCTTTGCCGCCCCGCTTAAAGGAGATATCCAAGGGCCGGTTGGCTTCACCGGCCTTCTTGACGATGTCAGCGACCTTTGTTACATCATTAAGCGGCTTTCCATCCATCTTGGTAAGCAGATCGCCAACCCTCAGGCCAGCTGCTTCTCCAGGAGACACTTTAGCACCGTTTTGAACGCGTACCAGATGATGCCCAACGACCAGTATACCGGAGGATTTCACTTTGACGCCGATGGTTTGACCTCCTGGAATGACCTTGAGTTCGGGGATCACCTTCACATGAACTGTCTTCAGAGGAATTTTACCAAATAATTTCAGGGTAACTTCGGCATTTCCGCTTTGCTGGGGATTCAGCTGCAGTGGATGCTTTAGCGATACTTGAAGTTTTGACTCGCGGGAGCCGTTGAGCTGCAGGACATCCGGGCGATCAACTGAAGCGAGGGCTTGAACAGGCATGGCAACATCAAGACGGGACTGCTGACCGGAAATCAATCTCAGCTCATTGGGCAATGAAGCAAAAGACTGGACAGGATCAGCAGTTCCAATGAAACAAAGAAGGAAAGCAAGAACGAAACCGAGCAGTTTTCTCCTGAGGTTGGGCTTCAATGGCTGTCACGCTCCCTTTTTCTTCTTTCGCTTGACGAAAAGGTGGTCGCCAATTGCGTACCTTTAAGTTACCCTGCCCTTAAGGATTTATAACTGTCAATCATTGACCCAAAGCCTTTCTGGAAGCCTTTTGCGCTGCCGCCAGATTGAGCATTTCTTGGGCATGATGAAGTGTCTTTTCGGTGATCTCGACTCCGCCAAGCATCCGTGCAAGCTCCTTTACACGCCCCTCTTCATTCAGGTTTTCTACTTGCGTCATCGTTCTGGAGGCTTCCAGCTTCTTCTCGATTAAATACTGATGATCCGCCATGCAAGCGACCTGCGGCAAATGCGTAATGGAGAACACCTGACAGGTTTTGGCCAACAAAAACAGCTTCTCCGCAATCGATTGGGCAGCCCTTCCACTGACACCTGTGTCGACTTCATCAAAGATTAAGACCGGTATTTGATCATGACGGGCAAATATACTCTTCATCGCCAGCATAATTCTGGACATTTCTCCACCCGAAGCAATTTTGGCAAGCGGACGCAGAGGCTCACCCGGATTGGCGGATATCAGGAATTCAGCCGTATCCATACCTTGTCTGGTCAACCTTACTTTATGTCCTTCATATTCGTAACCGTTAGGATCCAGCTGCAGTTCCATCCGAACCTCAAGCGAGGTTCGTTCCATTTGAAGATCCTTCAGTTCCCCCTCCACTTGCCGTGCTAAATCTTGCGCACACTGCTTGCGGGCAATACTAAGCTCTTTAGCGCTAACCAACAGCACACTTAACAGCTCGTCACGACGCTGTTCCAACGCTTGAATAAATTCGTCCTTATTCTCCAGCATATCGGTTTCCTGCTGAATTCTCACGTAGTATTCCAGAATTTGCTCTACATTATCCCCATATTTTCGGCGCAATCCGGAGATCATATCTAAACGAAGCTCAATTTCATTCAGCCGTTCCGGATTGAATTCAATGCTGTCGCGATAATCCCTAAGCTGGAATACCGCATCCTCCAGCTGATAATAAGCGGATTGCAGCTGCTCAACAAGCGGCTTTAGCCCCTTCTCATCGTACCCGGACACATCCTCCAATCGAGATAGGGCACGGCTGACGGATTCCAGTCCCGAGGACCCGTACAATAGGTCGTATGCTCCGGCAACGGAATCCATCATCTTCTCGCTGTGGGACAGCTTGGTTCTTTCTTCGGACAATTCCTCGTCCTCACCGGTTTTCAACTCCGCAGCCGCGATCTCCTCCAGCTGAAACCGATACATATCCAGCATTTGATACGCCTTCTGGCTGGTCTCCTGCAGGTCCTTGAGCTCTCTCTCGACTTTACTGAATTCTCCGTACAACGCTTGATACTTCTGCTTGGCAGGCCCTATGACCTTATCCCCGTACGTGTCCAGAAGACCCATATGCTGCTCTGAACGCAGCAAGCTTTGATGTTCATGCTGACCATGGATATTGATGAGCTTTTCTCCAACTTCACGCAGCATGCTTAAGTTTAGCAGTTGTCCGTTAATACGCGACGTGCTTTTTCCTTGAGATGTCAGTTCTCTCCGAATTAATAAATGCTCTTCCGGATCCGCTTCAACCCCCAGCTTCTTCAGTGTTTCCCATACGGGATGCTCCACAGGCAGCTCAAACAGAGCTTCAATCTCCGCTTTGTCGCATCCGTAGCGAATCAGATCAGCCGAACCGCGGCCGCCAGCAATTAATCCGAGCGCATCAATAATGATGGACTTACCTGCTCCGGTTTCCCCCGTCAGTACGTGAAATCCCGGATAAAAATGCACATCCACGCTTTCTACAACAGCCAGATTCCGAATGGATAGCGTGTTTAACATGTTTCCCACCTCCGCTACTGCTTAAAACTGCCAATGAATCACAATGTTTATTACGAAATGAAATTTTTAATTTGGGCAACGACATGTTCCCCGTCATCTTCCGTTCGGCAAATCAGCAATATCGTGTCATCGCCGCAAATGGTGCCCATGATCTGGGACCATTCCATATTATCGAGCAGCACGGCAACCGAATTAGCTGTCCCGGGCAAGCATTTCATGACTACAAGATTACCGGTACGGTCAATGTAAACAAAATTATCGACAAGCGCTCTTTTGAGCTTCTGCACAGGGTTATAACGCTGATCCGTCGGCATGGAGTATTTATATCGCCCATCATCTGTAGGCACCTTAATGAGCAGCAGTTCTTTTATATCACGTGAAATCGTAGCTTGAGTGACCTGAAAACCTTCCGCACGCAATGCGTCTACAAGCTCATCCTGTGTCTCAATATCCTGGTGGGTAATAATATCCCTGATTTTAATATGGCGTTGTCCCTTCATAAAGAGCCTCCTGAGTATTAACTGTTGTAATCATCTTGACCAATCCATTCTTCGTCCGACCAATCCATGCTTAAACGGTGAATCGACTTCTCATTCACGTCGATATAGAGCAGACCGGCACATTCGGGATACAGCAGCAAAAACGGCATCAACCGATCGCGAATGCCAGAGCCCGTCCACTCGACCGGCATCCGTTCCCGTGCCAGCTTCACCATGTACAGCTCGCCACTGTCATCGGATGCAACGTAATCTATAAACAACCGACTCAAGATGGGTCTCTGTCCCGTTTCAAATGACAAGTTTATTTTTACTTTGCCCCCAACCACGTCATATCCTTCTCGTTCGAGCATCCCAATGGCTGGGTGATCTGGAATGTGTTCATTTATCGGGATGCCCGGCAATCGATCCGGTGATGGCGACATCAGCCAACGATTCAGCCTATAACCGATAAGCAAGGCAATGACGACACCAAGCAATATCATTAATAACCAATCATAACGCTCATTCATCCTCTCACCTCGAATTTTGTATTCGCGGATGAGAACATGAATTCCTCTTTTTCAACAAAAGAAACCCATCATTTCGATGAGTTTCCTGTGAATGTATGAGCCGCTTGCGTTACGACGGTATCAATCCATTGACTCAGATGGACAGAATCTTGTCCATCTTCCTGAGCCGGTTCTTCCGAGCTTTCAGTAACCTCTGGCTCTAATCGCCAGTGGGCCAGGAATTCGATATTGCCTTCCCCTCCCGTAATCGGAGAGAACGTAAGATTTTTTAATTTAAACCCAATTTCATCCGCAAACGTCAGCACCTGCGTTAAGACTTCCCTGTGCACCTTTGGATCTCGAACCACACCGGATTTACCAACCTTCTCCCGCCCTGCCTCAAATTGAGGTTTGATCAGAGCAGCTACATCGCCCGGTTTATCCAGGAGCATCTTCAAAGGCGGTAAAATAATGCGAAGGGATATAAACGAAACGTCAATGCTGGCAAAATCAGGCCGAGGGCCACTCAAGTCGTCCGGCGTCATATAGCGGAAATTCGTCCGCTCCATGACACACACGCGTGCATCGTTACGAAGCGACCAATCCAGCTGGTTATAACCGACGTCAATCGCATACACATAACTGGCCCCGTGCTGGAGCGCGCAATCCGTAAAGCCGCCAGTTGAAGAGCCGATATCCAGCATCGTGCGCCCCTTCATATCGATGTCGAATGAACGAATCGCTTTTTCAAGCTTTAATCCACCACGGCTGACATAGGGATGAACCGAGCCTTTGACTTTCAGTTCGGACGTCCTTGGAATTTTCATACCGGCTTTCTCGATCCGCTCGGTTCCGGCATAGACCAGGCCCGCCATAATCGCAGCTTTGGCTTTTTCGCGACTCTCATAATATCCCTGCTCTACAAGCAGGATGTCAATTCGTTCTTTCTGAGATGAATCCATATTATACTCCTGATGGTTTACTAAGACATAAAACTTCTCTTGCCGAGTACGGCTGTCCGGGCATTCTTCAGGCTCCGGATCTCCTGACAAACCGATTCCAATGTCAGCCCTACTTCTTCACGCTGCTGCGGTATGCTTCCGTGCTCAATAAACCGGTCTTCGATCCCCATTAAAGATACGACCGCATCATGGATTCCCTGCTCCGCAAAGAACTCCAGAACCGCGCTGCCCAGACTACCCGCTTGCGAAGCTTCCTCCAGAACCAGCATCGACGTCCCCGTCTCCGCCAGATTCCGCAGCATGCCTCCATCAAGCGGTTTAAGGAAACGGGCATTTACGACTTCTACCGTAATGCCTTCCCGCTTGAGCTGTTCGGCCGCTTCTTCAGCCAATTGAACCATAGGACCCGATGCCAGAATGGCGTATCCTTCGCCAGGACGAACGACTTCCCAAGTCCCGATAGGAATCGGTACCAGCTCGGTGTCCATGGGAACGCCGCGCACATTGTTCCGAGGGTAACGGTAAGCAATAGGTCCCTCATTATAATCGAGCGCTGTTTTCATCATATGACGAAGCTCGTTCTCGTCTTTTGGCATCATAATGACGATATTAGGTATATGACGCATGAAGGCTACGTCATATACCCCTTGATGGGTTTCGCCATCTGCACCGACAAAGCCAGCACGGTCAATCGCAAACATCACGTTGGCGTTATGGCGGCAAATATCATGCACGATTTGGTCGTATGCACGCTGCATAAACGTGGAATACACCGCAAACACAGGCTTCATGCCTTCCATTGCCAATGCTGCGCATAAGGTCGCGGCATGCTGCTCGGCAATCCCCACATCGATCATACGGTCAGGGAATTTCTTGCTGAACGGGATCAAACCGGAGCCTCCCGGCATCGCCGGCGTGACGGCAACGATCCGTTTGTCCTGTTCCCCCAGCTCAACCAGAGTCTGTCCGAACACTTCCGTGTACATCGGATTCCCTACCGCTTTAAGCACTTGACCGGATTCAATCTTATACGGCGTGATCCCGTGCCATTTATGAGAATCGGATTCGGCCGGCCGGTATCCCTTGCCTTTGGTTGTGACGGCATGAATCAGAACGGGTCCGTCCACATTGTCGGCCTGCTTTAACGTATCGATCAGTTTGTTCAGATCATGTCCGTCTACAGGCCCCAGATAGGTAAATCCTAGCTCCTCGAATAAAACGCCGGGAACCATCATATATTTAAGGCTGTCCTTCATCTTCTCTGCCGTCTTGGCGAGTTTGCCGCCGATGGCAGGAATTTTCTTCAGGAGCATTTCCACTTCGTCCTTGGCACGAAGATAATAACGATCAGAACGGATCTTGCTTAAGTAATTGTGCATGGCACCCACATTCGGTGCAATTGACATTTCGTTGTCATTCAGGATGACCATCAGCTTTTTCTGCTCGTGGCCAATATGGTTGAGCGCTTCAAAGGCCATGCCCCCGGTAAGGGCACCGTCACCGATCATGGCGATAACCCGGTTGTTGTCACCTTTCAGATCACGCGCCATCGCCATGCCCATTGCAGCAGACAGCGAGGTGCTGCTGTGTCCTGCTTCCCAGACATCATGCTCGCTTTCGGAACGCTTCACGAAGCCGCACAAGCCTTTGTATTTACGGAGCGTATCAAATTTATCCATCCGTCCGGTCAAGATCTTGTGTACATAGGCTTGATGGCCCACGTCAAAAATCATCTTGTCACGAGGGCTGTCAAAGCAATAGTGCAAGGCCAGCGTGAGTTCAACCACTCCCAGATTCGGTGCAAGATGGCCACCGGTAACGGACAGCTTTTCGACTAGAAAATGACGGATTTGTCCTGCTAAATCCTCGAGTTCGTCTACCGATAGATGTTTAAGTTGTTCGGGATGTTTGATATTTGGAAGAAGCACGAAGAATCTCCCCGCTTTCCTTGATTAAGTTTACGTTTCTTTAGCTGATATGAATTCAGCCATTAACAGACATTATATCACAAAAAAACCGTTTGCATGTAAAGCGTGGTTAGTGATCCCGCGCCATCAAGAAATCTGCGATCTCCAGCAATCTTGAGGGGTCATTGAAATTCCCTTCTGAAATGGCCCGCTTGGCTTCTGCTGTCAGGCGCTCAACTTCACGCCTGGATGCGTCCAAACCGATGAAGAACGGATACGTTACTTTTTCCTGTTTCACATCGCTTTGTACCGGCTTCCCAAGCTTGGACTCATCCCCGACCAGATCCAGAATATCATCTTGAATCTGAAAAGCAAGGCCGATATGATGCCCGAAGGTTCGCAAGGATTCGATTTGGGATTCCGAACATCCGGCAATATGCCCGCCTGCCATCAGCGAGAACATGATCAGATCACTCGTCTTGTGCAGGTGGATATACTCAAGCTGCTCTAGCGTCGTTATCCCTTGTTCGCCCTCCATATCGGCAACCTGACCGCCTACCATCCCCCGCGGACCTGCATACTCCGCAAGATCCTCGACAATCGACAGCACACGTTCAGCCGGAACCCCATGCTTTCTGGAAGCCTGGATTACGCTGTAAAAGGCATGCGTCAGCAAGGCATCACCGGCCAAAATAGCGCTCGCTTCGCCAAAAACCTTATGATTCGTTGGCTTGCCGCGACGATAATCATCATCATCCATCGCTGGCAGATCATCGTGTATAAGGGAATATGTATGGACCATCTCAACAGCGCAAGCGACCGGAAGAGCTGCATCACGATTTCCACCTCCGGCCTCGCAAGCCGCAATGACAAGCAGCGGACGCATTCGCTTGCCGCCTGCCATTAAAGAATACGACATGGACTGGCGAAGGGTTTCAGGAACTTTCCAACTTGGCGGAAAAAGATTGGTTAATTCGCTATCCAGTCTGTCCCAAATCTCATTCATATATTGTTTAATCGGAAGTCTGTTATTCACCCAGTTCACCTGTCTCATCAAGCGTTCCACCAAAAGGCTTACGCTTCAGTTCTCCGCCTTCTTCCACGATCATTTCGATTTTTTGCTCAACCTGCTCCAGCTTTTTGCTGCACATCTGCGACAGCTTCATGCCCTGTTGAAATAAGTCGATCGCTTTTTCCAGCGGCACGTCTCCATCTTCCAACTGCTCTACAATCGTCTCGAGCTGAGCCATCGCTTCTTCAAAACTGATCTCTAATGTTTCATTCGCCATTTTCTTCATCCTCCTTCATTCCCCACACTTGACACTGCAGCTGTCCATCACTGACCCTCACGTTAACCAAATCGCCTAACTGGACATCTTCGATGGATTTGACAAGCTTTTGCTCTTTCTCGTCATACACGAGACTATATCCTCTGGACATAATTTTCAGCGGGCTGAGCGCATCGAGATGCCTCATTTCGGTTTGCAGCTGCGACATCTTGGATTTCATAATCGACTGCATGGCATTCATTAACTGCCGGCTGACCTGATCTTTTCTTCTCGCGGCGAACTCCGCTTGGGTTCGCGGATTATACCGGATTAATCCCTGATGCAGTGATTTTTGCCGCTGGCGGACCAGGGATAACCGGGATTTCAGGTTGCCCTGCAGCCGCTGGGACAGCATGTCCAATCGTTCGGCATGTTGAAGCATATACCGGCGAGGATGAACCAGAACCGGGGAACGCTGGAGCGAAAGTAAACGTTCACGACTCCGCTTAAGACGCTGTTGTAGTCCCTGGTTCAGCTGGCGCTGTCTTTGAACAAGCTGCCCCCTTAGTTCCGCACTGCTCGGTACCGCGAGTTCCGCGGCTGCCGTTGGCGTAGCGGCTCGTAAATCCGCAACAAAATCGGCGATCGTAAAATCCGTTTCGTGTCCAACGGCGGAAATGACGGGAATATCGGATTGATAAATAGCTCTTGCAACGATCTCCTCGTTAAACGCCCACAGCTCTTCCAGTGATCCGCCACCGCGCCCAACGATGAGCACGTCAGCTTCAGCCATGTCATTCATCGTTCGAATAGCCTTCACGATCGAAGGAGCTGCCCCTTTGCCTTGAACCAGCACCGGATATAGTATCGATCTCGCCTGAGGGTACCGTCTCCGGATCGTGATCATAATATCCCGAACAGCGGCACCCGTCGGCGAGGTAATAACACCAATCGTCTTGGGATAACGAGGCAAAGGCCGCTTGCGCTCGGCTGCAAACAAGCCCTCTTCCTCCAGCTTCGACTTCAGCTGTTCATAAGCAAGGTACAAACTGCCGATCCCATCAGGCTGCATTTGGACCGCATAAAACTGATACTGTCCATCCCGCTCATACACTGACACATTGCCCCGGGCAATGACGCGAGAGCCTTCCTTCGGTATAAAAGGGAGCCTCTGGTTATGAGTCGCAAACATGATCGCACGAATCCGGCTGCCTTCATCCTTTAAGGTAAAGTACATATGTCCGCTGGAATGATGGGTGAAATTCGAAATTTCACCTCGGATCCATACGTCGGAGAGCCTGGAGTCGCCTTCCATTTTCATGCGGATATAACGGTTTAAATCCTTAACGGATAATATTCGTCCTGGATCTGCCGACTTCATATCAGCTCAACCCATTCAGCCTTTTGGCGGCTATCAAGGTATTCTGCATGAGCATGGTAATGGTCATGGGTCCCACCCCACCGGGAACCGGAGTAATCGGACCGGACACTTCCTTCACACTCTCAAAGTCAACGTCGCCGGCAAGCTTTCCGTTCTCCAAACGGTTCATGCCGACATCAATCACGACGGCGCCGGGCTTCACGTAACTGGCATCAATCATATTCGCTCTGCCGATCGCAACGACCAGGATGTCTGCTTGACGAGCGATTTCAGCCATATTCCCCGTTCTGGAGTGACACATCGTAACGGTGGCGTTCTCGCGCTGGAGAAGAAGTGATACCGGTTTGCCGACGATATTGGATCTTCCGATTACAACAGCATGCTTGCCTGCAATCTCAATGCCCGTCCGCTTGATCATTTCAATCACGCCGGCAGGCGTGCACGGCAGCAGACTGTCATCGCCTATTACGAGGTTACCCACATTAACCGGATGGAAACCGTCCACGTCCTTTTCCACGGCGATCGCGTCAATGACGGCCTTCTCATGGATGTGCTTTGGCAAAGGCAGCTGGACCAGGATTCCGTGAATAGATTCCTGAGCGTTGAGCTTGTCCACGAGCGCCAGCACTTCTTCCTGGCTGGATTCCGCGGAAAGACGGTGCACCTCGGAATAAAAGCCCAGATCCTGACATGCTTTCTCCTTGTTGCGAACGTAAACATGCGAAGCCGGATCATCACCTACAAGTACAACAGCCAAACCAGGACGGACATTCTGCTTGGACAATTGTTCTACTTCTAACGCAATCCCCTTGCGAATTTCTTCAGAAATCTGTTTTCCGCTAATTATCGTTGCTGCTGTCATCCTAATCTCTCCTCCATTATGATTGAATGATATCGTTTCAGGCTAAGCTTTAGCGTACAGATTAAGACTGACGCAGCTTCACCTTGACTTGATCCAGCTCCTGAATCATTCGGCCCAGTACGCCGTTGACGAATTTCCCTGACTCCTCGGTTCCGAAATGCTTGGACAACTCAATCGCTTCATTAACAGCTACCTTGCCAGGCACATCTTCACGGGAGGTCAGTTCATATACAGCCAGACGCAGGATTTGACGATCCACACGGGAAAGACGACTTACCTGCCAGCCTTTTAAATAATGAGCGAGCAGTTCATCAATCGAATCCTTGGATTCCCATGTTCCATTGACCAATTGCAGCACATACTCCTTCATTTGAACTTCGTCGCCGATGACCCGCTCGGTCTCATTTTCTTCGGCCGCTTCCGAGAGCAGCATCGACACGGCTTCCACACTGTCGACTTCGTTCATCTCCATCTGGTAAAGGCTTTGAACGACAATCTCTCTTGCTACACGTCTTTTCATTTTGTTCCTCCTGTGGACCCTGCTGAATCCATTTTTCTAATTAGTATGATCCATTTGCCGTCAAGACTTGACAACAATTAAAACACCAAAAAAAAACCTGTGAATATCTCTCTCCGCAAAAAAGGCGCACTACACCTGTCCTCAGCATTTTTTCCGGAGAAAGCATATCACAGGGTTCATTTAAACGGCCGCCAGCGCTCGGAAAGCCATCGTCCCCATTCCTGAAAGTGGAACATGGAGCCCTGCTTCAGATCCTTGCGCTTGCCAAATATATAGCCGATAAATACCACTAATGCAAAGAACAGCATATCCCAAAAACCGGATAATAAGTAAATCAGTCCGCACACAAGCCCGCCGGTCACCCCGGCAATTCTTCCTCTGTGACTCTCCCATATTTCTTTCCAAGGCATTGGGGAAGCTCACCTCTATTCCACGCGGCTCTTGAAGCTTGGTGCCTGAACCACGTTAGCAATATATACGGATACGGATGACACGGGTATTCCTGTTGTATCTTCAACAAAGTCGTGCACCTGCTTCTGCACTTCCGTTGTCAGCGTAGGAATGGATTCCTCACCATCTACCACGGCGCGAATCGCAATATCAAGACCCGATTGGGATACCTTGATCCGGGATTTCAAATCCTTGACTCCACGGACGCGCGAAGCCGCCTTCAGGCATAGATTCTCGATCGTCTCCACCGAGATTTGGATGTCACCAAATTCCGTGCGCTGATCGATGGAATTCAGGTTCGAGCGATCGCGCCTTACGGAGATGTAGAAGAAACGGATGCTCAGCAAAAACAAAACCGCAGCTACGATAATTCCAGCCCAGAAAAGGCGTTGTTCCTGAACACTCGTTAATTCATACGGAACAGCGCCACTCAACAGGAGGATGGCAACTACGGATATAACACCGATACTTAAGCTGTAGATAAACAGCAAAAGTCTGTCCATTATTTTGGCCACGATTCAGCACAGCCTCCTTAAAATTAGATTAAACCCTCGACATCGCTGCCCAGGGCTAGCCTGAAACTATTCTATTTCACGCGTTGAGCCAGATCCAATTCTTCCGTCTTCTCTACGGATTTCATGAAATGGACATCATGAATATGTACATTGACTTCAATCACCGTAAGCCCTGTCATATTCTCAATCGAACGTTTCACGTTGCGCTGGATTTCTCCGGCTACTTCAGGAAGACGATGGCCATACTCCACGATGACGGATACGTCAACAGCAGCTTCCCGTTGTCCAACTTCCACTTTGACACCCTTGGATAAATTCTTGCGTCCGAGCAATTCGGCAATGCCGCCTGCAAAGCCTCCGCTCATCCCTGCAACCCCACGTACTTCTACCGTAGCAAGTCCAGCGATGACTTCAATAACCTCCGGTGCAATCTGAATCTCACCGATATCTGTACGTTCAAATTCTGTAGGCAAAGTTTCCGCCATTGTCTCAACACACCTTTCGGAATAAGTTAGCGGATGCACCCGAACTGCATAAGGCATGCGCTCTTATTACTCATACTATACCATTTGGCCAAGTTTATGACAAACTTGGCCAAAGGTTTCAAATCTCATTTTCTTCCAAAAATTTAATATCGAAGTCACCCTTCAAGAAGGTAGGATGGTTCATCAGTTTCTGATGGAACGGGATGGTTGAATAGATCCCTTCAATCTCGAATTCACCCAAAGCGCGCTTCATCTTCGCGATGGCTTCATCGCGGGTCGGCGCCCATACAATCAGCTTGGCAATCATCGAATCATAATAAGGCGAAATGGTATAACCTGGATACGCCGCACTGTCTACCCGCACGCCAGGACCTCCTGGAGGCAAATAGAACTGAATGGTTCCAGGGGCAGGCATAAAGCCCTTGTCCGGATTCTCGGCATTAATCCGACACTCAATGGACCAGCCATTAATAACGACTTCCTCTTGAGTGAAAGAAAGCGTGTTGCCCTCCGCAACGGAGATCATTTCCTGAATCAGATCAACCCCGGTCACCATCTCGGTCACCGGATGCTCCACCTGAATCCGCGTGTTCATCTCCATGAAGTAGAACTGACCGTCCTGGCCGAGCAAAAATTCAAGCGTACCTGCACCGGAATAATTAACGGCCTTCGCGGCGCGAACGGCGGCTTCGCCCATCCGGCTGCGTACCTCTTCACTTAGCACCGGACAAGGAGCTTCCTCAACAAGCTTTTGTCTCCGGCGCTGCACAGAACAGTCACGCTCCCCGAGATGCACGGCGTTGCCATGTTTGTCGGCGATAATTTGAATCTCTACATGCTTCATGCCGGTCAGATATTTCTCCAGATATACGCCTGCATTGCCGAAGGCCTTCTGGGCTTCCTGCTGTGCGTTTGTAATCTGTTTAACCAGCGATTCTTCATCCTCGGCGATCCGAATTCCCTTACCTCCGCCACCTGCAGTAGCTTTGATAATGACGGGATATCCGATATCACGGGCAAGCATAACGGCTTCGTTCAGATCCTCGACCAATCCGTCGGATCCCGGAATAACCGGAACACCTGCATCCTTCATCGTCTGCTTCGCAACAGCCTTATCTCCCATACGGTTGATCGCGTCAGCGGAAGGACCGATAAAGGTAATGTTGCAGGATTCACAAATTTCCGCGAAATCCGCGTTCTCGGCCAAAAAGCCGTAACCGGGATGAATGGCGTCACACTCGGTCAGTGTGGCAACGCTCATGATATTGGTGAAATTCAAATAGCTGTCTTTCGATAACGTAGGGCCGATGCAATAGGCCTCATCCGCCAGGCGAACATGCAGGGATTCCCGGTCCGGCTCCGAATATACGGCAACGGTTGCGATGCCGAGTTCCCGGCAAGCCCGGATGATACGAACGGCAATCTCTCCCCGGTTCGCGATAAGCACTTTTTGAAATGTCATGCAGTAACCTCCTTCGGACTCTTGCGACTCTCGTTCTTGGCGAGTCCCTCCATATTACTCCGGTTTCACCAGAAACAGAGGCTGCCCGAATTCTACAAGTTGACCGTTCTGCGCGAGAACCTCTACGATTTCGCCTTTGATCTCTGCTTCCAGTTCATTCATCAGTTTCATGGCCTCAATGATGCAGACCGTCGATTTTTCTGTCACCTTGTCCCCGGGACTGACAAACGGCCCAGCCTCAGGTGATGGGGAACGATAGAAGGTTCCTACCATCGGTGATACGATTTTATGTAATGAGCTGTTGCTATCCTCCACTGAATCCTGCTGTGGTGCCGCTGCAGGTGCTTGATTCGCCGTATTCGGCTGTGCGATCTGTGGTGCCATCACTTGCTGTGCCGGAATGTACGTTTGCGGCGCTGCCTGATAGTTGTTAACAACCTCGGCTGCGTTGGGTTTCTTAATGGATAAGCGTGTACCTTCGCTCTCAATTTCCAGCTCATGCACGGAAGTTTGATCCACCAGCTTAATAAGTTCCTTGATCTCGTTTAATTTAAACATTATCGACGTTCACTCCTTCACTTTCTTGGAAGCCCTTGCTTAGGACAGTCAGTCAATAGCTTAGAGTATTATATCACAATCGAGCGAAATAGAAAGAGCCCAAGGCAATCCTTAGACTCTTTCGGGTTTATAGTATAACCGTGATTTATGTTGAAATCTGCTGACAAGGTTATGGCGCAACATATTGAACGGTAACTTTATCCGGCGAAACCTTCAATTCCTTCATTACAAGACTCACAATGCCGGCTGCACCTTTGGCATCGAGTTTCTCACTCAGAACGACCACATTATACTTCTCGCTCTCTTCCTTCACAACGGCGTTGCCGTATTGCTGCTGCAGCGCTTCCTCGATGCTGAGAATCACTTCCTCTTTCGCTTCGGCCGCTTTCAGCTGCTCGGTAGCTTGAGCTGTTTGCTCCGGCTTATTCTCATGATTGTCGATTTTTGTCATTAACTCATCGTATAATTTCATGTTTTTTTGTGAGCGGTCCAATTTATAGGACTCCAACTGGGCTTCTGCAGATGATGCATTGGCAGCCACTTGCTCCAGCACTTCTTCATCGGATTTCTTACCATTCGTGGCGCTGCTTGTGTCTTTGGACTCCTCGGTTCCCTCTTTGCCTGTGCTGCTAGCGTCTTTGGAATTCTCGGCTCCCTCTGGGGATTCCTTCACTTCCGGCTCTTCCGTTTTGCCGGCTTCGCCGCTGGCTTTTCCTTGATCCCCTTGCTCACCCTGTGTTGCTTCTGCAGGATCTTCTGTGCCGGCCGCGCCTGTATCGCTCGTTCCAGTCCCTTGCTCATTGGCTCCGGAATCGCCGTCAGTACCTTCTTCAAGCACTTCGTTCACAACCAGCTCGTCGCCCGTACCTGCAGTTCCGTTTGCTTCTTGTCCGGCGCCTGGCTTCTGACCGTCCACTTGCGTGCTCTCGGCAACCGGCGGCGCTTTCGTTCCCGAATCGTCGGTGAATAAGTAGTAAGCTGACAGGATGACCATTAAACTAAGCATGGATACTAACCATATGGTTTGTCTTTTGTTATTCATTTGAACGTTTCCTCCTTTAAATGAAAACCTTGGCACGAATGATCGGATCATTCGATTGGCTGCGGTTATTCCTGTTTACGCGGGACAACGGATATACGATAGGACGGGACATTGAGGCCTCGCTGGATCGCATCGACGATCAAACTCTTTACAACTTCATTCTCGGCTCCTTTGGCTACGACGAGCACCCCCCGGACTTGAGGTTTGATCTTCTTGGTGACGATCGGCGTTTCTTCCCCGGAGGATTCATAGGTGACAATCTGGCCATCACGCTGATAACTTGTTACATGGCGCTTACCTCCGTTAGCATCGGTTTCCTCCGTCAGTTCCTGGGTATCTTTCATGTCACGCTGGACGACCAGTTCTTCTGTCGATTCCACAGTCACCATGACATCGACGGACCCCACCCCAACAATCTGTTCCAGCATCGTTTTGGTGCGCATTTCAAAATCCTGCTCGATACTTTCAAACTCACCGCCGCCGCTGGTTGAAGTCCCGCCTTGGGTCGTTGAGACCGCAGCCGTCTCCGGCGGCGGCTCGCGACCGATATTCTCATGATCCAGCTTCTTCACATTGACGAAGGAGTTGAACAGCATGATCGCGACGCCGATCAGACCAAGAATGATCAACCACCTGAAGGTTTGCATTTTTCTTGCTCCGCCAGCTCCTCCACCAAGCCATTGCTCCAACCGCTTCAACCAATTTCCCATCATCCTCACCTCCGCTACAGCTTTTTATCCTGCTCCTGCCCTGGCATATATATCGTGATCAGATCCGGCTCCAAATCCCATCGGCGGCTAATGTAATCCCGAACCGGCTCTGCTCTTGCTTCTTCGGCCTTGCTGACTGCTTCTGCATTCTCTTTCGCCGCAGCCTTCCCATCTTGTTCCGACTGCATGGATTCAACATTCACCTGAACGGAATCCACAGGCTCTATACCGATGGGCTGCTTATCATCGCTATTCTCTACCTCTGCATTTTCCGATTCACCTCCAACCAGCTTTACGTCAACGGAGCGTATCGTAGCGCCTGCATATCCCTTGTCCGGTCCGGCAGCGGCAGCCAGCACCACCTTGACCTCCTGAACCGCTTCCCCCGTTTCTGCCGCAATCTCTTCTTTCATCACCCGGGCTAATTCGTTGCCTGCCCACTGAAGGCTTTGACTCTGCTGCGTTTCCTTCAGCTTCTCGGCCTGTGCCAGAATATGCTCCAGCTGAACCTCTTCCGGCAGACCCTTCTCCTGTCGCTCCAGCTCCATCGCCAGCTGATTCTCGGGGGGATCCGTAATCAATGTGATAATCGGGCTAAGCAGCGTAAGCAGAATCAACAGGCTCAGGACTAATCTGGCGTAACGTTCAAGCGCCTTGCCGGGCAGTATTAAATCAACGAAGGCTGCAAAGAGAACCACCATGATGACGCTTTTCAACCAACCTCCAAGCCAGTCCATTCGTCATTCCTCCTAAGCATTAGCCGCCTTCTATGTTCTGCCTCACCTCATCATGACGGTAATGTTGCCTGCCGTGAGCAGAATCGTTATGGCCAGGAAGAACATCATACTGACTGCGGCTAAGGCTGCAAAAACATACAGCATCGTCTTTCCAATCGTCTGCAGGCAGGTGCCGATCGGAGTGTCTCCGAGCGGCTGCATAACGGCTGCCGCGACGTTATATATCAAGGCAAGCGTCAAGATCTTGATCGCAGGGAATGCGCATAGGAACAAAATAATGATGACCCCCGCCAGCCCGATTGAATTCTTAACGAGCAATGAGGCCGAGATCACGGTATCCGTTGCATCTGCGAACATCTTGCCGACTACCGGAACGAAATTGCCGGTTACGTATTTGGCTGCCCGGATCGTTACGCCGTCCGTAACCGAGCTAGTAAGTCCTTGGACCGAGATAACACCCAGGAACACGGTAAGGAGCACGCCCAGAACACCCATCGAGACACCTCGCAGCAGGTTGCCAAGCTGAGTCAGCTTGTACTTTTCGGATAGCGAACTAACCAGATGCAGCAGAGCCGAGAAGAACAGAAGCGGAAACACAATCGTGCTGATCAGCGTGCCTACCGTATGTACCATGAAGATGACCAGCGGATGAGCCACCGAGACGGTCACGACATTTCCCATCGAAGCCATCAGTGCAAAGAGTAAGGGAAGCATCGCCATCATGAAATCAATCATTTGGGTAATGGCATCCCGGGCATATCCAATTGCGATGCTGAAGCTATTAACGGCAATGACCAGGACAACCATGTAACAGATGGTATAGGCAACCCGACTCACGGTGCTTTTTTCAAAAGCCGTCTGCAGATTCTCAAGGATCAGACTCATAATGCTCAGCATCACAATGGTTGCCAGCAGCTTGCCGTTATAGAGAACCTCGTGCCACAAATATTTTCCGATACCGGACATAACCCCTTTGAAGCTAAGACCGTCACCGCCCGGCAGCAGCATATCCATCAGGGACGGCGTCTTTCCATCCGGGAAGAATCCGCCGTAATCCTTCATGAGCCGGTCCCAGTATTTCTCGACCTGGTCTGTCGGCAGCTGCTGCGTCTGCTGCTCTACCCACTCATCGGCCGGATTTGCCGCGGCAGCCGCGCTTATCGTTCCGTAGAACCATCCGGACATAAACAACATCAGGATCAGTAGACGAAACACGGCCAAGCCCTTTCGAAGTATTGCTCCTGTAACCATGTCCCCCCACCTTTTTCAAGCCGGGAGGAGCTTCAGGACCGTCTCAATGATGATCCCGATAATCGGTACAGCGAGCACCAATATGAGCACTTTTCCCGCCAGTTCTATTTTGGATGCAATCGATTCCTGTCCGGCATCTCGTACGATCTGGGCTCCCATCTCCGCAATATAGGCAATTCCGATTATTTTCAGAACGGTCTTCAGATAAATGATCTGGACACCGGAGTTCTCCGCCAAATCTTCCAGCATGGATAAGACATTTCCAATCTTCCCGATCAGGAACAGGAAGATGAGAAGCGAGGTCGCCACAGCGAGAAGAAAGGCAAAAAGCGGCTTCTGTTCCTTGACAACCAAGATCAGCACGGTAGCGATGATGCCCAGTCCTACCACCTGGATAATTTCCATAAAAGTCCACCTACTGGAATAGAAAAATACTTTTGATTTCCTTGAGCAAATCGTCAAGCAGTCTGACGACCATAAACAGCACAACCACAAACCCGATAAGGGTTACCCAATGTGCCATATCCTCTTTCCCCATCTGTTTCAGGACGGTATGAATCATGGCAATGATGATCCCAATACCGGCAATCTGGAAGATGGCGTTCACTTCAATGTTCATTTCCCTTGGCACCTCGCTAAAAGATCAAAATGACGATCAATGCTCCAATGAGCAGTCCCAGACTTTTGCTCATCTTTTCATATTTGACCTGGTCATCCCTTGCCGCTGCTTCTTCATGCTTGAGCTGTCCTACGGCCAGAGCGATATGTTTGATCTGGTCCTGCCTGTCACTGGTGCCAAGAACGCCGCTTAGCTGCTCCAACACCTCACGCTCGGCATTTTTCATCGATGTTCGTTTCCAGTACTCGCCCAGTGCCTTGCGGATGCTGTCCTGTGCGGATAACCCGTAGTCGGGTCTCATGTAAAGCGCGGCTGAGGCAAATAATGATCTGAGCGGTTCACGAAGGGAATCGCCAATTCGCTCCAGCGCATCGGGTAACGGCGTCAAACCGTAGCTGATCTCCGTTTCCAGCCGTTGAAGCGCGAGAATAAGTTCTCGCAGCTGCCTGGGTCTTGCTGCGAATTGCTGGGCCTGAAAAAATCCGGCTAAAGTTCCAGCTCCCAGCACGAGCACAGCCCCGACCAGTTTAAGCATAGGCATCACCGCCCGGCGGACCGACGGAAGCCGTCTGAAGCGTTCGCTGACCTCCGTCATACAGCTTGTATGATCTGTGGTCGCCCGTTCTGTTAAGAACGGCATACATCTCAAACATCCGGTTCTCCAGAAGACCGGCGAGTGCCGGCCGCCCGCGCATATCTTGTATGGACGAGCCATGTGCCGTTGCAATCACGCTGATTCCCGCATGCAAGGCTTCAATGACGGCTTCCGCATCCTCTGGCCGACCGATCTCGTCCACAATCAACACATCCGGGGACATCGAACGGAGCATCATCATCATCCCTTCAGCTTTCGGACAACCATCCAGCACATCCGTACGCGGACCTACATCGAATCCAGGCACTCCGCGCAAACAACCGGCGATTTCAGAACGTTCGTCGATGATGCCTACCTTCATTCCCGGCCAATGCACGGCCGAATTCCCCCACTTGCCGTAACTGATCTGCCTTGCCAGATCCCTGAGCAGCGTTGTCTTGCCTTGCTGAGGCGGGGATAAGATCAGCGAGTGCATCACCCTTTTCCGTTTCCGGTCGAGTAAGTGCGGGAGGATGTCATCCGCCGCTCCCTGAACTTCCTTGGCAATCCGAACATTAAATCCGCTAATATCCCGAATGTGTTCAACCTTACCACCGCTGAGGATCGTCCGGCCGGTGAGCCCGACCCGATGGCCCCCAGGTATCGTGATAAACCCTTTTCGCAGTTCCTCTTCCATGGTGTAGAGGGAATGGTTACTGATTAGATCCAGCAACCTATGGGTATCTTCACGCGTCGGCTTATACGCTTCATCAGGCCGCAATGTAAGCCCGCCTCGCCGGTCCAGAAAATGATGCTTGCCCGCCGAATTAATCTCCAGCGGACGTTCCTCCCGGATACGTACCTCCTCCACATGATCGAGAAGCTCATTCGACAGGTTCAGCAGCATTCGTTTTACGGTCTCGGGAAACAGGTCTAACCAATTCAATGTCATATCAATTTCCCCCAGGTTGTCCTTTTTGATCATCTTTCTAATAAGAGAACTTCATATCCCATGTGTATGCTTGTACCTGAAAAATATGCAGCGAATCTATCATTTTTTTAGAACGCCGTATAAGAGACAGGAAACGCCGCACAAAATCCAGCCGATCTTCCCCCACGACAATTTATCCGCCATACCCACAAGCCCGATCGTTGTTGTCAGAATCAAGATCAGCGGGCCCATGAAAGCCAGGGCGGAATTCACAGCCAGCGCTTTATCGACTTGATTCAGGCGCAGCATGATGATGGCCGCCACAATCTCGAGACTGCCGGAGAAAAACCGAAGCGTGGCCATACTAGCGACAAACTTGTCCAGCATGCTATATATCCTCCTTCTTCCTTGTTTACATGTGTGATGTTTAAAAATATGCGAGGCACTCTCGTTTTATCTCTATTTTTTTAATTTCATAGAAGCGAACGTTGAATCTTTCGGACAACGCAAAAAATCCCGGTCGATATAGACCGGGATTAACTCTATTTAATATCGATATGATTGCAGAAAATGATTACATACAGGGCAGGTTATCGACGAACCTGCGGCCCGCCAACGGAAGCCTGCTGATCCGTATCCAGTCCGTATGCGGTATGAAGCGCTTGTACCACACCTTCCAGATTGGTTCCTTCAATGACGCAGGATACTTTGATCTCGGACGTGCTGACCATTTTGATGCTGACCCCCTGCCGGGAGATCACATCAAACATTTGTGCCGCCACACCCGGGTGGCTGACCATTCCAGCGCCAACAATCGATACCTTCACAAGATGGTCTTCCGAGGTAACGTCACGATACGGAATTTGGCCGCGGATCTGTTCAATAACCGACAACGCACGCTCCCGGTCGGCCAAGGAAACGGTAAAGGAAAAGTCTGCTTCGCCGTTCTGGACACCGCTCTGTACGATAATATCAACATCAATCGCTTCTTTCGCAAGCTCTCCGAACACTTGGGCCAAAACGCCTGGCGTATCGGAAACGCCCAGAATACTGATTCTCGCCACATTCTTGTCAAATGCAATACCGCTGACAACCACACCTTGCTCCATGCTTGTTTCCTCCTTAACAACCGTACCCTCATTATGATTAAAGCTGGATCTGACGACAAGCTTGACTTGATTATGCTTCGCATACTCAACCGCGCGCGGGTGAAGAACAGCTGCACCCAGATTGGCTAACTCCAGCATCTCGTCATAGGAAATCTCCTTCAACTTCCGCGCGCATTTGACAACCCGCGGATCTGTGGAGTAAATCCCGTCCACATCCGTATATATTTCACATACATCCGCTTGAATGGCAGCCGCAAGAGCAACCGCAGTGGTATCAGATCCCCCGCGTCCAAGCGTCGTAATCTCTCCGTCTTCGGACATTCCCTGGAATCCCGCTACAATGACGACATTCCCTTCGTCAAGCGCTTTATGCACGCGTTCTGGCCTAATATCCGTAATGCGGGCTTTACCATGGACCGCTTCCGTACGGAACCCCGCCTGCCAGCCGGTAAGAGACATTGCCTTGCGTCCGAGACCATGAATGGCCATGGATAGCAGCGACATGGATATCTGCTCTCCCGTGGTCATCAGCATATCCATTTCCCGTGCCGGTGGATTCTCGTTCAGGAGCTTCGCCTGGTCAATTAGATCGTCTGTCGTATCCCCCATAGCAGACACCACGACTACACATTGATGACCTTCATCTTGTTTCTCTACAATTCTTCTGGCAACGCGTTTCATACGTTCTGTATCCCCTACAGAGCTGCCTCCGAATTTCATGACGTACAGTGACAATGCTTCTTTCACTCCCCACTAATATCAGTATGTAACAGCATTCAGGTGGTTTCTCACTTTAAAACAGTATAATACGAAAGTGAGTCATTCCGTCAAGGGCTTCAAGGCAAAAAGAACTCGGGATCATCGCCCCGGCTTTGGCCCATCGCAAAAAAACTCCCGTACATACGTACAGGAGTCTCGTTGTTTAGAAGATATTGGCACCCCATCAATCGTTGAAGGGTCCCGTTAAAGCCTACTATGCACGGGAGATGTATTTACCTTCTCGCGTATCGATCAGAAGCACATCGTCTTCATTAATGAACAGCGGTACTTGTACATTCAGGCCGGTCTCCACTTTCGCACTCTTCGTTGCGCCCGTTGCCGTGTTGCCTTTGATTCCTGGCTCGGTTTCAACAACTTTCAGCTCAACGCTGTTAGGCAGGTTGATCCCAAGGATTTCCCCTTGGTAGCTGATGATATTTACATTCATGTTCTCTCTCAGGAAGTTCAGCTCCCATTCCAACTGCTCGCTGGTCAAGCTGAACTGATCGTAAGTTTCGTTATCCATGAATACATGCTCTTGACCGCTGGCGTAAAGATACTGCACACCACGATTGTCAATGATCGCGCGGCCAATCGTTTCACCTGCACGGAACGTCTTCTCAACAGTGTTGCCATTGCGAAGGTTTTTCAATTTGGAACGTACGAAAGCTGCGCCTTTACCGGGCTTTACGTGCTGAAAATCCAAAACGGTGAATATATCGCCATCTACTTCTACGGTCAAGCCTGTTTTAAAATCGTTAACTGAAATCACTAAGATTCCCTCCTAAGGATGCGGTCTAATTAATATAGTACATCATCTTCCTAAAGCACAAGTTCAAAAAGCTGCCTTGTTGATCAGCCTCTTAAAGCACAGTGTAGTCTTTGGACGAGCTTGTTAGTATATGAATACCCGATTCCGTGATGACGATATCATCTTCAATACGGACACCGCCAAGCCCAGGCAAGTAAATGCCCGGCTCCACCGTTACAACCATACCCGGCTGCAGCACATCATCACTCAGTTTGGACAGTCTCGGAGATTCGTGAACCTCCATACCCAATCCATGCCCCGTGCTGTGACCAAAATATTCCCCGTATCCATAACGGGTAATTATATCACGAGTTAAGGCGTCTGCCTCGCGTCCTGTCATGCCGGGTTTAATATGATCCAGTGCATGAAGCTGCGCCTCGAGCACGATATCATAGATCTCCTTCAGTTTAGGATCAGGACTTCCCAGCGCAACGGTTCTCGTGAGATCGGAGCAGTATCCGTCAAGCAGCGCACCGAAATCAAACGTAACGAATTCGTTCCCTTGAATGACACGCTCGCTGGCAACGCCGTGCGGAAGAGCCGAGCGCTCGCCGGAAGCGACAATCGTGTCAAAGGAGGACGAGGTTGCGCCATGCTTGCGCATGAACATTTCCATCTCCAGGTCGATTTCCCGCTCCGTTTTGCCGGCAGCCAGAATCGTCAGCACCTGGCTGAACGTTTGATCGGCCAAATCGGCAGCCCGCTGCATAATGCTCAATTCTTCCGCATCCTTGAATATACGCAGATCCTCTACAAGACCTGAAACCGGCACCAGGCTCATTGGCGCGAGCTGTTCCGAATAGGTGGAAAATACGCCGTATGTAACGTGGTCCTGTTCAAATCCAAGCGATGTAATTCCCTCGGAAGATAGCAAATCCTTGACCGTCTCCATCACCTTCGGTCCATGCTCAACCACTTGGAAGCCGACGGCTTGCTGCGGTGCTTGAGTCATATAGCGGAAATCCGTCAACAGATAGGCATTATCCCGTGTGATCAGCACATAGCCGGCAGACCCGGTAAAGCCTGTCAAATATCTGCGGTTGATCGGGCTTGCAACCAGCATAGCCGTTAAGCCTTTGGCCTGAAGTTTCTCGCGCAGTTTAACCACTCGTTTGTTACTCATTCTAACCTCTCCTCTCACCCATTTCCCAAGCCGGCACAAGAAAAACATCTTCGACGCATTTCTAAGGGGCCAGTTAAGGTTAGCTGTAATTCTTTTGATAGCAAAAAGCAGCCTTTCGGTTATAAGCTTTCTAATATCTGATCAAAGTAGCTATCCTTCTTGGTCGTTCAGGACTTGCAAAAGGGCCGACAAGCCCAGTGTGTAACTCGCTGCGCCAAAACCCGCGATTTGTCCGACAGCAACAGGTGCGATGACGGAGGTATGACGAAATTCCTCCCTGGCATGAATGTTCGATAGATGAACTTCCACTGTCGGAATTCTGGCAGAACTGATCGCATCACGTACAGCGTAGCTGTAGTGGGTCAATGCTCCCGGGTTAAGTAGTATGCCGTCCGCCTGTCCAATAGCTTCATGAATACGGTCGATGATAGCACCCTCATGATTAGACTGATAGAAGGTAATACCGATACCGGCGAGATCCGCCTGTTTACGCAAATTATCTTCGATCGCCTGCAGGCTGAGTGAACCATAAATGCCCGGTTCACGGAAGCCGAGCAGGTTTAAGTTCGGTCCGTTTATCACCCATATGGATTTCATAGGGCTTCCCACCTTTTCGTCAAATAACCAAAAGCTATTTTACCATAGGCGGCATAGGGTTGAGAAGTTTTTCTTGCCTAGCCCGTCACCTTCTTCGGTTCGCGCAGTTTCTCGTCCGTGAATTCCTGCGCAATCGTATAACCGATAAATAGTCCCCATAATATAAAAATACAAACCTCAGAGATGTTTGTATCCCAAGACAGCTTCTTCACCGGGTCCGTCAGCCGAAGCCATGGATTGAGCGCGACGAACAGCATCGCCCACCATATGATTCCGTAAGCAATCCCGGGCCATGGGCCCTTCAGCTTCCTGAACAAGGCGACGTAAATGAGGGAAACAATGACGGAAAACGCGATGAAGGACAGCCAACCGGCAATTTGGCCGGCTGCCGTCTGGAGGAACTCATGCTTGAAGAATGGCTCCAGCAAAAAGCCCGGCAGCACCTTCGTGAATTTTAGCCAGTAAAATATCCAGAATACGCCCCCCCAGATCAGACCCGCATAATAGCCCAGCTCCAAGGCAAACGAAAATGGATTAGTAATCTGGTTCTGCTGTCGAAATCGATGTTCGTGCATCTCATCATTCTCCTCTCTAAGTCATCGAAGTACTGCTGTTGCTCCGTTCTTCTCTCAAAGTAGTATGCTCCGGTTCCCCTGCGCCTAATCCAACTAGAAATTACTTTCAAAATTCGATACAATAGTTCATAGAACGAATAACATGTCAGGGAGGGTGAACTGGTTGTCCGATAAGTCAACCCCGATCAGCTATGGAGGCCAAGCTGTGATCGAAGGCGTTATGTTCGGCGGAAAGCATGTGAATGTGACGGCCGTGCGGCGTAAAAATAACGAAATCAAGTTTCTCGAGGTGCCTCGCGAAGACAAGACATGGGTTCGGAAGCTGCGAAAGATTCCGCTTCTTCGCGGCATCGTCAGTCTCATAGATTCCACAATCAAAGGTTCCAAACATTTGAATTACTCTGCGGATGCATATGCTGACGATACCCTGGAGCCGGAAGAACGTGAGAAACAGAAGGAGAAAGAAGACTCAGGCTGGAGTTTAAGCATGATCATCGGTGTGGCCGCCGTCAGCGTGCTCTCTTTTGTATTCGGCAAGCTGCTGTTTACACTCGTTCCTGTTTTTGTAGAGGATTTCTTTTTTGGCGATACATTTGATCACTATATTGTGCATAACCTGATTGAAGGCGTAATTAAATTAATACTGCTCCTCGTATATTTATGGGCGATCTCCCAGACACCTGTCATTAAAAGACTGTTCCAGTACCACGGTGCCGAACACAAAGTCATCAGCGCATTTGAAGCTGGCGAAGAGTTGACGGTGAAGAACGTTCAGAAATATACACGACTGCATTATCGCTGCGGCAGCAGCTTCATGATGCTGACCATCGTTCTCGGCGTTGTCGTCTACTCGGTAGTGCCATGGGATACCATGACGCAACGGGTCATTCAAAGAATCGCGCTTCTTCCGGTCGTGCTTGGCGTTTCCTTTGAGTTCCTGAAACTTACCAATGCCATGCGAGACATGCCGGTACTCCGTTTCCTCGGGTATCCCGGTCTGTGGCTGCAGCTTCTAACGACGAAGGAACCTACTGATGATCAAGTTGAAGTATCCATCGCATCCTTTAACAGAATGCGTGAGTTAGATGCTCAATACGAGAATGTTACAGTTCACCAATCTGTGACAGGAAGTGTGCTGGATCCCGCGAAAGGGTGATAATCCATGAGAAGGCATGCGATCATTTTTTGGACGGCGATTACGTTAGCCGCCATAGGGCTACTGGTATTCCTGTTAGACCCTGGATCAAGAATGAATATTGTGATTCCTCTAATTATTGTTGCTGTCGTGTATGTGCTCTACAAGTTCCCGCCCCGCCGCTTTAACAAGCGGCCCAAAGTGAAGCCTTCCAAGCGAACGGCAGCAAAGCTGGCGGCAAAAAACAGCACCGTACGGAAAAGCAGTCCAACTGCAAAACGTAAACAGTACCCGTTTCAAGTCATCGATGGGCAAAAAGGAAAAACCGACCCATCGGATGATGTTCCTAAATATCATTAACAAGAAAACCGTCCAACCGTGCAAACTCATGCCGGCTGGACGGTTTTTTAATGTTCGGATTGCCAGCGGGCGAAAAACATCGTACCCGCCGTTAATCCCGAATTATACAAATTCTCACTTTCTTCCTTCGTCAGATTAAAATGAGTGGTGCCAATGCCCAGCGTCGGAATTTTGATCGTTCGATTGCGATTTTGCTGTTCAATATAACGTTCATCGTGAGCGGAAAGCATCGTCTCAAACATGGCGGTTAACATGCCGAACGGGCCTTCGATCAGATGGGGTAAGTTCGTATTTTTCCCGACCATCTGAAAGCCAAGCACCGGCAGCGGCTTGGGTCCTCCCTTCGACTCACGATCAAATAGCCATAACGGAAAGTTGCTCAGCAGCCCACCATCCACGATGTAAACAAACTGTTCCCCGAACGATTTCCCCTTAGCGGCCCTGCCCAATAAACGAAGAATGACAGGATCGAAAAAATAAGGGATGCTGCAGCTCATGCGTACAGCCTTGGCCACGGGAAATGTTGCAGGGTTTATGCCATATTGGCGAAGGTCATCCGGAAGCACCAGCAGCCTTCCATTCGTAATGTCGGATGCCACAATATATAGCTTGCCTGCCGGGATGTCCGAGAAAGTAAAGATCCCTTTGGCAAGCAGGATTTCCCGAATCCAGTTCTCCAGGGCTTCTCCGGAGTACAGCCCCTTCTTAATCAACACCCGCAAGGCAGGACCGATAAACTTTGTATTAAAGATCGGTGCTCGCTGGAGAAACGAATGAAAAGGCGTCTCCTCGATAATGCGCTTGATCTCGTCTGCTCTGTAGCCTGCTGCCAGCACGGATGCCACGATGGATCCGGAGGACGTTCCGGCAACGCGGCTGAATTCCATGCCGGCATTCTCCGCCGCCTTGACAGCCCCGGCAAGCGAGATTCCTTTGACTCCCCCGCCTTCAAATACCGCATTGATTTGCATATAAAATCCCCCGCCTCACATGGTCTAATGACTATGTATGAGCGCGGGGGATGTTTCATACCTATAGGACGTGCCGATTTATCTATAATATGATTGCAATTGATCTTTAATGCCTAACGGATTGCTTAAAATATTCTCTGCTCTAAAGAAGATGCTGCCTTTAACCTCGGCATAATTCTGATTGTACTTCAGTTGATTGATGATTTCCGCTGCGCTCTGCCAACCGATCTCACTGGTTCCCAGTTTGTAGGGCGCATGACCGATCAGAAGGTCTACGCCGGTTCCTTGTACTTCACTGACCCACCAGTCAACCAGCTTATCATAATCGGCGGCAGGGTTACTCATGCTCCAGTAGATTTGCGGAGCTACGTAATCGATCCAGCCATTCTGAATCCAGGCCCTCACATCGGCATACATGCTGTCATAAGCCGTCACACCCGCTTTTGTATCCGATCCCGTCTTATCCACGGATTGGTTTCGCCATACGCCGAAAGGACTGATTCCGTATTCAACACTAGGTTTCACACGGTGTATGCTCTCTCCGAGCGATTGTACAAATGCATTGATATTTCCACGGCGCCAGTCCGCAAGGTTGGAATACGCACCTTGATTGTATTGGCGGTATGCCGCATCATCGTTGAAGACCGTATTGGATGGGTAAAAGTAATCATCCAGGTGAATACCGTCAATATCGTATCCGTTCACGACCTCCATTATGGTGTCGATGATATGCTGCCGAGCTTCCGGGATCCCTGGATTGATGTACAGCTGCTTACCCGTGTTCACGATCCAATCGGGGTGGCTGAGCGCAACATGGGACGGATCGAGCGATGCTGTCAAAATATCGGTGTTTGCCCGGAAAGGATTGAACCATGCGTGAAACTCCATATTCCGTTTATGCGTTTCCTCTACCATGAAAGCTACCGGATCATACCCCGGATCCGCTCCTTGAATGCCTGTCAGCACCTTTGACCATGGCACTATAGATGAAGGATACAAGGCATCGCCAGCCGGACGTACCTGCACGTACACGGTATTGATGCCAACGTCCTGGAGTGAATCCAGCAAGGCGATGTAAGATGCCTTTTGCTGTTCTGCGCTGGTCTTTGTTTTCGGCCAATCCAGATTAAACACCGTGGATATCCAGGCCCCTCTGACCTCATCCCCCGTCGATACCGGCGGTGGAACGACGTCCGTGCCTGTGGTCAGCGAGATACGCTGTGCCGCTTGGTTCCATTCGACTTGCACGCCCAGATTCTCGCTGATAAACCGCAGCGGAACCATAACCCGGCCGTTCTTAAGTTCAACCGATGCATCCAGAGCTACGGATGAACCGTTCACAAGCGCGGTTTTGCTGCCGGAAGTCAATTGCAGACTCGAACCGTCCATCCCGATCGTTACCGTCTTTGACTTCTGATTCCAAGCGACCGAAGCGCCCAGGCCTTCACTGATAATTCGCGTAGGCACCATGGTTACATGGACCTTGGGCAATATGTAAGGGGATACGTCACTGTTTAAGGTTACACCGTCCAACTGAATACTAATGCGAGCTGCCTTCGCTTGCGCAGTTGGGACCACCGACGGGAGACACAATAGTAACAGGATCAGTACCAACAACCATCTACGAAGCTTCATTTCTATTAATCCTCCGAAAATATGAAATTTGCAGGTAATCTAACTTATTATGATAACACTAGAAATATGACGGTTCAGTTTAAAAAAGCATCTGTCACAAGCGGACAGATGCCACATTACGATTCGTTGACTAATTCATTATGAACGTCACGCAAATCCTGAAGTCGATTCTCATCGCGCTTGAAATACTCCACAAGCGTCTCAATTCTCGTAATGGAATCCCAGCTTAAATGATGCTCGATTCCTTCAACATCCCTGTAAATATTTTCATCCTGTACACCTATCATCTCAAGGAATTCCTCAAGCAAATGATGACGTTCCATGAGCCGTTTGCCCATTTTTTTGCCTTTGCTGGTCAAAACCAAACCACGATATTTTTCATAGATCAAATATTCGTCTTTGTCCAGCTTTTGAATCATCTTCGTGACGGATGAGGGGTGAACCTCCAAGCCTTCGGCAATATCCGAAACGCGCGCATATCCTTTTTCGTCGATCAACTTGTAGATGCGCTCCAAATAATCCTCCATGCTAGGTGTCGGCATCTTATTCCCTCTTTTCTATAATTACATAACCCGTGCAAAAACCTGTTTTACCTGCACTAGTAATGATACATGTTTTTGAGACCGGTTGGCAAGTCCTGGTCCAATCCTATGCCATATTGACCTATGAATTGAACCAGCCTTACCCCTGCCATTAGAATTTAAGCCATTCCGGCGTAATGCCTTGCAGCCAAATCGTAATTTTGTACATTTGATCTGTGAAGAGCAGAAGCCCCATCAGAATCATCAAAACGCCGCCGACCTTCATCAATGTGCTTGAATACTTGAGAATCCAGCGGGTGGAGCCGATGAAAAAGGCCAGGATGAAGAACGGCACCGCAAACCCCAGCGAATAGGAGGTAATCAGCGGGAACCACGTTCCCGGATCGGAAGCTGCCAGTGCGATAATAGCCGTCAAAATCGGTCCTACGCAAGGCGACCAGCCTGCGGCGAAGCCGATGCCAAACAGAAATGTTCCTATGTATCCGGTCGGTTTGGATTTAAAATTGAATTTCCGGTCCTTCATGAGAAACTTAGGCTGGAAAATGCCAATGAGCATAAGTCCCATCACGATGATAAGCAGTGCAGACAGCTGACGAATCAGGTCCTGATATTCCGTGAAGAACTCCCCGAATAGGCCCGCCCCCCAACCGAGGGTATAATAAACGGCAGAAAACCCAAGGATGAACGCGAGTGTGTGCGTCATGGTCCGGAATCGGACCTCCTTGCGGTTCTGTTCGTTCTTCAGGTCATTGACCGACATGCCTGTAATAATAGATAAGTAGGACGGGTACAGCGGTAAACAGCATGGAGATATAAAAGAAGCAAAACCGGCAGCAAACGCGATGCCGATATTAATATCAGCCATTTTATTTCAGAACCCCCTTATGTCGTAAAGCCCTTTTTGCCGACAAGCGTAATGATAAGCAGGCTGATCAGCAGCAGCACGATGGTCGCGCCCGGTGCCAAATTAAATACGCCCGCAAGCATCAGTCCCCCGATAACGGCAATTTCGGAGATGATCACCGATAAGACGATAGAGCTTCGGAAGCTTCTCGCCAGCAATAAACTGATCGCTACCGGAATTACCAGCAATGCGGACACCAGAAGCGCACCCACAATTTTGATGGCGGTGCTTACGACAAGCGCCGTCAGTACCGTAATGATCATGTTCATCATTTTGACAGGCAGGCCGCTCACGCTGGCCGCATCCTCCTCGAAGCTGAGCAGGAAGAACTCCTTGAAGAACATCACCACGACCGCAATCACAACGACGGTTACACCGCCCACCATATAAATATCCGTGGAATCCAGCGTGTAGATGCTGCCGAACAAATAACTCATAACATCCGTATTATAGCCCATTCCCAGGGTGAAAAACAGCGAAGCAAGCGCAACGCCGCCAGACATAATAATGGCGATGGACAGCTCGGCATAACTTTTATATGCCTTTCGCAGCTTCTCAATCGCAAACGAGGCCAGCACCGCAAACACAAGTCCTGCGGCAAGCGGATAGACTTCGATCAGAAACCCGAGCGCCACACCCGCAATCGTGACGTGCGACAACGTATCTCCGATCATGGACAGCCTGCGCAGCACAAGGAATATCCCGATAAGCGGGGCCGTGATACCGATCAGAACCCCTCCGATCAGCGCCCGCTGAAAAAAATCGCTAAACAAAATATCAAGCAATGATAACGTCCCCTTCTCCTGCTTCAAAAAGCTTGTTTCTATAAATTATACGAGCGAATGCTGCAGATCCACTTCCGCGCAGTTTTCGATGTCATGAGAATGTCTTACAAAAAACTGAATTTTTCCGTTCTGCGATACCGGCGATTCTCCCAGGTAGTCTTTGACCATGTCCAAATCATGGGTGACCATCAGAAACGTCATGTGATGATGGGCATGCATATGGGTAATCAATTCAAAGAATCCGGCCTGGGTCTCGGCATCAATGCCGATCGTAGGCTCGTCCAGGATAAGCAGATCCGGACGATTGATGAGCGCCCGAGCTAGAAAAACGCGCTGCTGCTGTCCCCCGGACAGAGCACCGATCCGCTTATCGGCAATATCCTGAATGCGCATCACTTCCAAAGCGTCCTCACATTTCTGGTGGTCCAGGCGGTTCAAACGGCGAAACATTTTCTTCCGATTATATAGTCCGGACATGACAACTTCACGCACAGTGGCCGGGAACAGCGGATTAAATGAATTTTTCTGCGGAACGTATCCGATGCGTTCCCAGTCCTGAAACTTGCGGATCGGCTGACCGAAGAGTTCGATAGACCCTTCCGCGGCAGGCAGCAATCCAACGATCATGCGGAGCAAAGTGGTTTTGCCAGCCCCATTAGACCCGACAATACCTACAAAGTCCCGCTCTTTTATGGTGAAATTGAGATCCTTGATCACCTGTTGCTCGCGGTAATGAAAGGATACATCCTTGATTTGTACAATAGGTTGGTGGCAATCCTGTGCTGCCGGCTCCATAATCAGGCCGCCTTTCTCTTTGTAATCTTTCTATCTATAATATGAAAATAAATAAACATCCATAACACGAAAGAAGAGGGGGATATGCTCCCCCATCTTCCTTATTGTAAAGCCTTCGTTAGATTTTGCAAATTTTTCTCCATCAGTGTGAAATAATTCTCACCGGCGCTCGCCTGCTCTTTAGTCAGTCCCTCCACCGGATTCAACACCAAGGTTTCTACGCCCGCTTCATTCGCCAGCGTTTTGGCAAGTTTATCCGATACGAGCTCTTCAAAGAAAATATACTGGACTTCCTTCTCTTTCACCGTCTTCGTGAGGTTCACCATATCCTGCGCTCTGGGCTCCGCGTCCGGCGAAAGTCCCATAATCGCATGCTGCGTCAAGCCATAATCCCGGCAAAGATAGCCAAACGCCTGGTGGGAAACGACAATGTCTTTTTTCGGCATTTTGGACAACTCGCTTGTGAAATCGTTATCCAGTTTAACCAGCTTCTCTTTCAGGGCTTCAAAGCGCTGTTCGTAGCCGTCCTTATGCTCGGGATCCACCTCGACCAGGCTGTTCTTGATATTCTCTGCCATGACCAGTGCCGATTTCGGGCTTACCCATGTATGCGGATCCGTATGATGTGTGTCGGTGCTAGTCCCAGCGGACTCTTCTTCGTGTTCATGGCCCGCATGGTCTTCTTCCGTGCCTTCCTCGTGGCTATGGTCGTGCTCTGCTTCGGTGCCATCCTCGTGGCTGTGATCGTGCTCTGCTTCGGTGCCTTCCTCATGGCTGTGATCGTGCTCTTCTTCATGAGCTGCTGCCCCGTGTCCATGACCATCGTCTCCCACGGCATCAATCAGCTGGATGCCGTGACTGACTTCAATCGGCTTGACTTGCGTGTCTTTATCAAGTCCCTTCAAAAATCCGGGTACCCAGCCTTCCAGCCCGGCACCGTTATAAAGAAACAGCTGGGCCTTGGAAGTATTCACGATATCCTGACTGCGTGGTGTCCAATCATGCGGCTCCACGCCCGTTGGCAGAAGATTTACGACATTGGCGTCATCCCCGCCAATTTCCTTCGTAAATTCATATATTGGATAGAAGGTCGTAATGACGTTTACCTTGCCTTCTACAATGCTGCCGCCGGATTTACTTCCGCACCCCGACAGGATGAGTACCGCCAACAATATAGAGGTTACACTCCAGGTCCAACCGTTAAGTTTGTTCTCTCTCTTTCTCTTGTTCATGTTCATCTCCCCATATCCGCTCCGTTCAATTAATCGTAATCTTTACTAACAAGATTATAAGAGCAGGTAAACCCAATTGTCAACCAAATCGTAAAAATTACTATTAATTTTCAATAGAGATGTTATATCCCCCGTATTAAAGTGCGTGTTCAAAAAGGTCGATTTTCAGCACCGAAGCTTATGCTTCCGATGTGCGTTTTTTCAAAACGCTCAGTTGGATGAAGCTAGGGACGTCAGGAGCGGAGCGTTCGTTTGGGTACTTGAGCACCGGAAGGCCCGGCTGAATTCAAGATTCGATGCCGAACTACTTCCTGATTCGCTTCGTGTTAGATATAGAATTTATGAGTTATCAGTGGAACTGATGAAATTCGATATCGCAAGAAAACCTACCTATCCATCGCGGTCGCTCATCCTTGAAGTGGCCTCGATAGAGGTTTTCCTTATCAAAAGCGGACTTTTTGAACAACCTCTTAAAGGAAAAAATAACGGCGTACCCTTTAATAGGGTACACCGTCTATCGCGACTTCATTCAATGCGAGAGCGTTTTATTTAACAACTGCGCCGTTAGGCATGCCCTCCGGTACCGTTGCAAGCGTCAGCTGGTCACCGTGGGAGGCGGCCAGAATCATGCCTTGCGACATTTCGCCTCTAAGCTTCACCGGTTTCAGGTTCGTTACGCAAATCACTTTGCGTCCGACCAATTCCTCCGGCGTGTAGAACTTCGCAATGCCGGATACCACTTGCCGCTGCTCAAATCCGAGATCGAGCTGCAGCTTGAGGAGTTTGTCCGCTTTCTTGACCGGCTCGGCAGCAATCACCTGCGCTACGCGCAGTTCTACCTTGGCAAAATCTTCAATCCCGATTTCCTCTTTAAGCTCCACAGGCTCCTCCGAGCTATCGGTGGGCGAAGCTACTGCCGAGGTCGAAGGCTCTTCCTGGGCGGCCTTCGTACCGCCTGTCATCGCCTCTGCGATGTATGCCACTTCCAGCTCTGTATCCAGGCGAGGGAATATCGGCTCGCCTTTTTGAAGCTTCGTCCCAGCCGGTATGGCTCCGAACTGGCGTCCGCTTTCCCAAGTTGTCCATTCGCCTTCTGCCAAGCCCAGCTGATCCCACATTTTCTTCGGCGTACGGGTCAGGAACGGCTGCAGCAGGATCGATGCCACGCGGAGCGTCTCCACCAAATGACTCATGACGGATGCCAGTTCATTTCGTTTGCCCTCGTCTTTGGCCAGCGTCCATGGCTGGGTCTCATCGATATATTTGTTGCTGCGGCTGACAAACTGGCTGATGGCCGTCAGCGCAACCGAAAATTCCATATTCTCCATAGCGGTTTCGACTTTCTCATAAACCGACTTAGCCGCTTCCTCGATTGCTGCATCAAACGGCGTTACGCCTGCGGAGAAAGCCGGAACTTCTCCGTCAAAATATTTATCGACCATGGCCACGGTACGGTTCAACAGGTTGCCCAAATCATTGGCCAGGTCGGAGTTCACCCGCTCCACGAAGCTTTCTGGCGTAAAAGTACCGTCCGCCCCGAATGGAACTTCGCGCAGCAGGTAATAACGAAGCGCATCAAGACCATACCGGTCTATCATCGTAACCGGATCGACTACATTCCCCTTGGACTTGGACATTTTCCCGTCCTTCATCAGCAGCCAGCCGTGAGCAAACACCTTTTTCGGAAGCGGAACATCGAGCGCCATCAGAATGATCGGCCAATAGATCGTATGGAAACGCACGATCTCCTTACTCATCAGGTGTACGTCGGCCGGCCAGTATTTGTCATACAGGCTGGTGTCCTCTGTACCGTATCCGAGTGCCGTTATATAGTTCAGTAGTGCGTCAATCCACACATAAATCACGTGCTTCGGATCGCTCTTTACCTTCACGCCCCACTCATAGGTCGTACGGGACACAGCCAGATCCTCAAGACCCGGTTTAATGAAGTTGTTGATCATCTCATTCTTGCGGGATACCGGCTGAATGAAATCCGGATTCTCCTCGTAATACTGAAGCAGGCGGTCCACATATTTGCTCATGCGGAAGAAGTAGCTCTCTTCCTTCACCAGCTCTACGGGTCGTCCACAGTCCGGACAGTTGCCGTTGACAAGCTGACGCTCCAGGAAGAATGACTCACAAGGCGTGCAGTACCAGCCTTCGTATTCACCCTTGTAGATGTCATCCTGCTTCAGCAGACGTTCAAATACCTCCTGCACCACGGTGGTGTGCCGCTGCTCCGTAGTGCGAATGAAATCCTCGTTGGATATGTCCAGCTTTTTCCACAGGTCCTTGATGCCTGCCACGATGTCGTCAACGAACTGCTGCGGGGTTTTTCCAGCCTCCGCCGCTTTGCGTTCAATCTTCTGTCCGTGCTCGTCGGTCCCCGTCAAATAACGGACATCGTATCCACGAAGCCGCTTGTAGCGGGCCATGGCGTCGCCGGCCACCGTAGTATAAGCATGGCCGATATGCAGCTTGTCGCTTGGATAATAGATTGGCGTTGTAATATAAAACGTCTTTTTGTCTGCCATAGTAACCTTCCTTTACCGTGAAATGAATTGTCGTGTCAGGCTATTTCTTTTGATGAAAAACAGCAGTAGACAGCAAAAAACCCCCGTCCCTATGGGACGAGAGTTGTTCTCACGTGTTACCACCCAAATTCCCTGTCCCCTTACGGGTAACAGGCTCGTCTGCCGTCATCCGGCAGTCCATTAACGCTGGCTCACGCCGCTTCTTTACGGCAGCCTGATTACCCGGACTGCAGCGCTCAAAAGCGGATCCTCCAAGACCATTTTCCGAAATTCGCCAAGACCGGTTTCCAGCTGCTCCGGCTCTCTGTTCAAGGCAAGCTTTTCGTACTTATCTCTTCCTCGGATATACCTATAATTTCTTACATTTTAATCAAACCGGCTGCGGCGTGTCAAGGTTAAGCGCGATCCGAAGGACTGATATGTCTAAAGACAGCTGCATTCCGTCCCATATCGAGTAGGATGCCCCAAAAACGCTATTTCTCTGTCAATGAAGACGATACCTTATCCTTGCGCGGCGGAACCATGTCAATGCCGCCAGGATGAAACGGATGGCATCTCGCTATTCGCTTTGCTGCCAGCCAGGAGCCCTTGAGCGCGCCGTGCACCTCAATTGCTTCGAGAGCATAGGCCGAGCAGGTTGGATAGAATCGGCAGGTCGCCGGTTTCAACGGAGAAATGAATTTCCGATAGAAGTGGATCGGCACCTTCACCACTCTGCGTGCCGTGCTCATGCCCGGCTATCCCTCTTACCACCACTGGCTGGAGACGTTTCCTTATCGGTATTGTCCTTGCCGCAATCCCTGCAGTAACCGAACACTTCGAATTTATGCTGAACCACCTGGAAATCATCCGGTGCATCGGTCAGCTGCATCGGGCAGAACGTAATCGGGTACGTCTTCTGGCACTGCAGGCAGATCATGTGATGATGGTGATGTTCTTCGCTGCAGCGTCCTCGAAACTTGATGCCTTCCTCGAACACAACCTGCTCCAATACGCCTAACTCGTACAATACCCGAAGATTCCGGTACACCGTATCAAAGCTTAAACCGCTGTACTTCTGGCCCATATATTCGTACACATCCTTGGCCGTCAAATATCCAGGATGTTCCCCAAACAATTTGGCAAGCGTCTTGCGCTGATCGGTAATGCGCAGCCCATGTTCCGACATGGCGTCGATGATCTGTTCCGTCGTAAGCATACGGAGGTAACCTCCTCTACTTGAAGATACTCTCTTCTTATAATGCCTGAAAAATAAGACAGCGTCAATGAAAGCGGTTGTGTATAGGCTAAACGCCTCCAAGATACTGCGCCGCTGGAACGCGAAACGATCGGCATTTGACGTGATCCCTTGGAGAGTGCCAACAAAAAGGACAGCCCTAACCATGTGCTGGCTGTAGGCTGTCCCTCTATTACGAATAAATAATGGATTAGTTCTTCACTTGCGGAAGCGGCTGGAACAGAATGTTGATTGGCAAACTGCTTCCCGGTGCCGCCGTAAACAGAATTTCCACGGTCTGCTCGTAATTCCCCGTCCGATAGAGAACGGCAGCTTCATTCGGTGCAGATACAGCGCCTCCGCTTGTATTCGGCGTCTGAATGATATTTCCGTTCACCATCATTGCCCCCATGTATTTGCCTCCGCGCGGATTCAGCGTGATCAGCGTATTGGGCGCTACGCGGTGCAGCTTGATTTTGTACAGGACGCCGAAGTTCCCGGCATTGGATTGATATGAACCGTTAATGCCATCATATCCTTCCAGATTCGGATCGTTTGTCTTGTCACCAAGCGCAAGACGGGTAGGCGTGTTGCCAACCAGATCATAGGATTCAATGATCCGTGTCGAGTCCGGGTACGTTCCCCGGTTATGAACGCCATCGCTCGGATGAAGCTTCAGGTAAGGAAGCTTTTGAATCGGATCCTTGGCTTCATCAATCATGATGACATCATACCGGATCGGCGAATCCGAATAGAGATCAGCAAACATGGAGAGCACCTGCTGATTCTTCATGGTTTGCGCGCTCAAGTCTTGCAGAATGACCCGGCTTTCCCCAGGGGCGAGCGAAATCGTCTTGAATGAATCAGCTGATTGCATGGACTCGAGGTAGCGCTGAACAGCCGCTTTTCCCGTGGCAGTCGGAATATTAATCGGACCGCCTATTCCCGTATACTCGGTTGTCAGACGCGCCGTCATGGTGTTGATATTGGTGGCGACGACGTACATCTTCATGTTCTTCCCGGTTGCGTTCAAGTGGTGAATCATAAACCGCGTGCTGGCATTGCCGACCTCGCGGTAGACGATACCCTCTTGATAGACGGTTTCCGGTGAGTTGCTGCGGATCAACAGATAAGGTTCGGAGCTTCTTGTAATCGGCATCAGATTCCATGTCGGCACTGCGGATCCGTCAAAGGTGTATTTGTCGCCGATGCCCGTAAACAATTGATTGAATTGATCACGCGTATACAATACTTCGCTCGTTACGTTAATAATCTTCTCGTATGAGCTGGTCGCTCCATGTTTATCGGTAACAATCAACAGCACTTTATGCGGTCCTGCCGTAAAAAAGGCCTGATCATTGTTTTCCCACTTATACGAAAGCTCATCGCCAGGATCGTTGTCATAACTCATATTCATGTACGTTATTTTCTCACCGATCTTATATTCCTGTTTATCCGTTTCAAACATGGCCACAGGCGGCGTATTCGGTGCGGATACTTGGATGCTCAATATATACGGGTCGCTCCACTCCCCGCTGGAATCCTGTACCGAGTAGGAAACCGTATGCACGCCGGGTTCGTCAAAAATCTCTTCCCGGCCTTCCCAATGCTCGTCAACGATAGCCAGGCCCGTCGGCGAATAGGCATTCGTCTTATACGTAACCCTTGTTTGTCCGGCAAGGATCTCACTAGGCTGCACCGTGAAGGAAGCTACCGGCTTTGCGCTCAGGGTAAGAATAACCCGTTTGTTCGGCTGGTCCACCCGATAGGTGATGTCCAGCGCCTGCGTGATGCTGGTCAGCGGCACCATGAACGTATTGTTGGACTGGTATGCCGGTCCCTTCATCGATTTTCTGACCCCGTTTACGGTGTACACGCTGCTGTTCGTCTTAAAGCGCAGCTCATCGTTACCTCGGATAATAATCGTTTCCTTTGTCTTGCCGTCATAGGTCAGCTTCAGGCCAACACGGTCGACGAGGGATCGAATCGCGACATAGGATACGCCATTCTTGACTGCCATAGGCTGTCCGGCGGTATACGCTTTTCCGTTCTGATACATCTTGTTGCTGTTCATCATCAGGATCAGGTCATTCGGACCGAGGTTCGGTATGTTCGGAACCTCGCTGCCGGATCCGCCGCCGCTGCTGCCCCCCGGCTGTTCGCCGCTATTGCTGCCGCTGCCCATTCCGGACAGATCGAGAATCACTTTCTTCTCCGGTTGGTTCACCGTGTATGGAATATCAAGCGCTTGAGTGATCGCGGTCAGCGGAACCATAAACACGTTGTTGCTTTGGTAGGCAGGGCCTTTCATCGGACGCACCTGTCCGTTGACTTTATAATGGCTGCTTCCTGTCGTGAATCGTAGCTCATTGCCATCCTTAATGATAATGGTTTCCTTCGTCTTATTATCGTAAGACAGCTTAAGTCCTGCGCGCTCAACCATGGCGCGAATGGCGACATAGGATACCCCTTGCTTCACGGCCATCGGCTGTCCCGCTTTGTACTGCTTGCCGTTATGGTACATCACATTGCTGTTCATCAACAGCACCAGTTCATTAGCGGCTGCATTGGTAATGCCGACTTCGGGCTTGCCTTCGGCCGGACTTCCTTCTTCGTTCTCAGATACTTCATTATCGGAAGGATCGTTTTGCGTGTCCTCCTGCTGTTCATTTGGTGCAGAAGGTTCGGCATTCGGATCGCTAATCGTGCCTTCGACTGAATCAGAAGGTGTTTCCTTTGGCGTTGCCGATGTTTCCTCCGCTTGCTGCAAGTCCGTCTGTTGTTCTCCACTCTGCTGGCTTTGTCCTTCCACCGGGGACTGCAGCGCTGACTGGCTATTTAGCGCCGGAGCTGTAATATCCGGTGATTCAGCTGCCGCGGGAAATGCCATGGATACCTGGGCCGCGGCAAGGACTGTAATCATCGAGATTCTCTTGAAATTCATTCTCTACTCCTTTAAAACTCTCAGTATAGTCTGTCTGCCTCTATTGGACATACTATTAGACGCGGACTTTCCCGAAAAGTTGCTCAGAAATGGCTGGAAAATAGGAAAACCGGAGCATTCCTAGGTAGGAAGACTCCGGTTCCAGCAACCTTTATTTAATTATTGACATAGTCCTCATTACATCTCCAGCCTAGCGGATAAGTCTCGCTGATCCCTACCGGGAGCTTACCCTCAGGCTTAACCTGTCCGATCAAGACGCCCGCGGCTGCATTCATATAATAAGGTGTGTTCTCGTAGCTGCAAACATACGTCGGAACCGGCGGAAGATCATTGATATCATAGGGATTACGGGTAGCGACGATAACAAGTGCCACATCCTCAAGTTCAGCCAGCTTGTTCACCAGCTTCTGCTGGCCAGCAGGAAGACGGCTCTCCGAGGTGTACGTAGCGACTACAATCTGTTTATATCCTTCAGCTGCCTTAACGGCTTGCTCTACCTCTTCATCGGACATATCCGTTCCGACACGCAGATCGTCTGCCTGAACCCCGTAACTTCTAAAGGCATCCCCTAAGGTGTAGCTCTTGCTCCATGCTTCATCCACCTGGGTTGCCTGAAGCAGTTCAGGCCAGATCACCGCGACGGCCTGCTCCGGCTTAAGAGGCAGCTGCCCTTCGTCTTTCACCAGCGTGATGCCTCTGCCTGCGATTTGAGCCAGCCATTGTTTGGTCTCTTCCGAAACCTCGCCAATCGGGTAGACCGGAAGCTCCTCTGCGAGCTTCGCATTACGCTGCTTAAGCGCCAATATCCGCTCTACAGCTGTATCGATCAGATCCTCTGAAAGTCTTCCGCTGCGGACAGCCTCAATGACGGCCGTAATCGCCGCCGTCTGCTCGGATAGATTATGGCTGACCAGTACGCAGTCCGCACCCGCTTCGATCGCGCGTATCGCGCCCTCCGGAATTCCGTACTCTTTGGAGATTGCATGCATCTCAAGGCAGTCCGTTACGATCAGTCCTTCAAACCCCATCTCTTCCCTCAGCAAGCCCGTTAACACGGCATGAGAGAGCGTAGCAGGCAGATCACTCGGCTCTATCGCCGGGAAACTGACGTGAGCCGTCATGATGGCATCCACGCCGCCCTGGATCGCTTGCGCGAACGGATACAATTCCACGCTGCGGAGCCGTTCCAAATCATGCGGTACAGAAGCCCGCCCGAGATGAGAATCGACGCTAGTGTCGCCATGCCCCGGAAAGTGCTTAGCCGTAGCGGATACGCCTTCTTCCTGGTATCCCTTAATCGCCGCAGTCCCAAGAGCGGCAACAGCTTGGGGATCTTCGCCGAAGGAACGCACGCCGATGACCGGATTACGAGGATTGTTGTTCACATCGAGGCAAGGAGCGAAATTCATGTTTACACCGAGTGAACGCAATTCGCGCGCCCCGATTTGCGCTACCCTGTACGAATCCTCCGCGCTGCCCGCTGCTCCAAGCGCCATATTCCCCGGAATGCGGCTGATGCCTTCATGATCAATTCGTGCGACCATACCACCCTCTTGATCAATCGAGATCAGAAGCGGGAACTTTTGGCTGTCCGATGCGAGCTGCTGCAAGGACTCCGACAGCTCGGCAAGCTGAGGCAGCGTTTTCACGTTCCGGCGAAAATAGCAGATGCCCCCGACCTGATATTGTTCGATCAGGATTTTGGCATGCTCATTCGGCGTCAGTGCGTTGAAGCCGCATATAAACATTTGTCCTACCTTTTGTTCTAACGATAAATCTGCTGCCGTCCATTTCATTGATTCCATACCTACCTTCCATCAATTTAGAGGACTTTGCAAGCCAGGCGGGATTGACCTAGTGATGACTTTAGCAGCCTGCATGGGTCCTATCAAAACCTATACCGTTGCCTCCCCGGACATTTCCCGAAATTCGGATGGCGTCATGCCGGTAGCCTTTTGAAATACCTTGGTAAAATACCGCCGCTCATGATAACCGACAAAGGAGCCGATCTGAGCGATATTCTTATCGCTGTTCACCAGCAGGAACTTGGCAGCCTCCATCCGCTGTCTCGTCAGGTACTCCACAAAGGTAAGTCCGACATGGTTCTTGAACAATAAACAGAAGTAGCTGGAGCTGATGCCCAGATGCTCCGAAAGCTCCTCAATCCCCAAATCCTGCCCCATATGGGTATTGATATACTCCAAAGCCGACGTTACCAATTGTTCCGGCGTTTTCTTTACAGCTTCGGGATTCGGAGCCTCATCAATAAGCGAAACGGTGCTGTAATACTTCTCTTTCGCCCTTTTCTTGCGGATCTCCTCCCCGATCTCCCGAATCTTCATCTCGAGTTCTCCGTAATGAATCGGCTTGCTGATGTAGTCCTTGACGCCCAGCTTAATCGCTTCCCGTGCATATTCAAACTCCTGATACCCCGTCAGCAAAAAGATTTCCGCCCGGCTTCCTTTCTCCCGGATCTTCGTAATAAAGGACAGTCCATCCATGACGGGCATCCGGATATCACACAGGATCAGATCGGGATTATACTGATCCGCTACTTCAAGTGCTTCCATCCCGCTTCGGGCAAGTCCGACAACCTTCATGCCCATCTCTTCCCAAGGCAGAACCTTGCTGAGATTGTTCAGGATGGGAGCCTCATCATCAACTAATAATGCCTTCAACATGCTGCCCTTCCCCCCTATCATAATTGGGTATGACGCATTGTATAACGGTGCCGCCGGAGCGGCTTGAGCATATGAACAGACCGTAATAATCCCCGTACTGAATTCTAAGCCGGTCAGCCACGCTCCGCAGTCCAAGTCCCCGTCGTTCCTGGTTCACTTTGAGATTCTGCATCGTCGTCTGTTCGGATCCGTTATCCTCGGACACCATATATTCAAACATGGACAACTGCTCAGAGGTCATGCCGAGTCCGTTATCCTCTACCCGAATGATGACATTACCGAGCTCCTTCCATGCAGAGATCCGTATCCATCCCGTATAAGAAATGCCTTCAAAGCCATGCTGTATGCTGTTCTCAACCAGCGGCTGCAGCGTCAGCTTCAAGATGCGGCTGTGCATAAGCTCTTTCGGCACGTCAATCTCGTATTCGAACAGGTCCTCGAACCGAAACTTCTGGATTTCAAGATAACTCTGCAAGTGCCTGATTTCTTCATCCAGCGTAATTTCTTCCTTCTCCTGTATACTAATCCGCAAGATGCTGGCAAGCCGGTAAACCATCTCACTGACCTTCCGTCCTTCATTCTGGACAGCGAGAACATTGATCGATTCCAAGGTGTTAAAAAGGAAGTGCGGCTTAATCTGCGCCTGCAGCACACGCATCTCCGCGTCGGTTTTCTGCCTCTGCTCCTTTTTGATCTGCGCAAACAGATTGTTGATCCGGTTCATCAAGTTGTTGAACCCTTTCGACAGCAGCAGCAGCTCATCTTCTCCCTTCTCTTCAACTCTCGCGTTCAAATCCCCATCCTCCACGCGGCGCATAAACCGCACGATAACAGCGATCGTCCCGGTAATCCGATTCATGAATAGACGGTTGAACACAATCGCGGTAACCAGACAGAGGCCCATAATGACGAAGAACCACTTGGCAAAGGAAGTAACCTCCTGTGAGAGCGAGTTCCAGTCGGTCACCGAGACGAGATTCCAGCCGTAATCATTCAGATGATAGATGGAAACAATATTCTCTTTCCCGTTAAACTTGGCTTTAAAGCTTTGGTAGCCTTGCTTAAACTCAACGTCACGCTTCATATATTGGCTGATATTTTGACCATCCATATCGTTTTTTGGGTCAAATAAAATGAAGCCTTCATTGTTGACCAACATAAAAGATGTGTTCTGCAGATTGTTAGGCAGTGTCAGATTACGGAAAATCTCTTCAAACTCCCACCTCTTGATCTGGACCACAAGAATCCCCAGTTTGCGGAGTGTCGTGACATCCTTAATCAACCTGATCTGCGTAAATACCGGCTCCGCCCCCGTTAATTCCGGAAATTCGTGAGGAGCCAGCCATTTGGGAATCCCGTTTAGCTGAACCACCTCTTCATATAAGGGACTATTCTTAAACTCTTCATAAGGCAGCGTCCTGAAATCTTCTTTACTGAATATAGGAATCGGTGATGACTCTTTATTAAAATGATATAAAAACGCATAACTGATCGCTGGATGATTATATAAAAGATTCCGAAAGCTCCGCTGTCTGTCGTTCAATTTCAGCTGGTCCGCATTGGATTCCTTAATCAGGTTCTGCGCATCGGGATCCTTGGCGTTCAGCGCCATGGCGAAGACGGAGGTGGCAATCCCGTTATCCGTGACGTACTCCATCTCCTTAAACACGCTCAGAATGCTGTAGCTGATCGCTTTGAGCGAATATTCGGCCTGCTGGCTGTACTTTTCCTCTATCGAATTGTAGGTAATAAAGAATGTAAATAGGCCCAGCACAAATAACGGAATAATAATGAGCCCCAAAAAGGCCGTGAATAGTTTGTTCCGCAAATTCATACGCATGCTCCTGCTCCTAGGATTACCCCTTGACGCTTCCTGCGGTGACGCCTTCAATGATCTTCTCTTGCAGAACGGCATAAATGATAAGGACCGGCAGCACGCTGAATATGATACCCGCAGACATTTGTGCGTAGTTCATATTGTAGGCGTCTCTGAAACCGACCATTCCGACAGGCAGCGTTCTCAGTTCATCATTCGATAGGAAGTAGTTAGCAAGCAAGAATTCGTTCCAGTTACCGAGGAAATTGATGATAAATACGGTAACGATGGCCGGAACGGTCAGAGGTAAGATAATTCTAGCAAACAACCCTCCGGACCTCAATCCATCAATAACCGCAGCCTCCTCGATTTCACCGGGCAGCGAGCGCATAAAGGCAGCCAGTATAATAACCGAGAACGGGATGGCATTGGCAACATACGGCAGAATCAGAGCCATATGCGTATTCAAAATATCCAACTGCCTCATCATGCCATATATCGGCAGCATGAGAGAGTTATTCGGAATCAGCATGCCTATCAAAATACATTGAAAGACGATGGCGCTGATCCGGTTGTATCTCATCCGCGTCACGGCAAAGGCCAGCATCGCCGCAAACAGAATCGACAAGCAAGCTGACAGCACGCCGATGTATAAGCTGTTCCAGAAATACGTGCTAATCTTGGCGCTCACCCATGCGTTCACATAGTTATCAAATACCAGCGTGCTAGGCAAACCAAAAGGGTTCGTTGCAATGGACTGGTTATCTACCTTCACGGAAGAGAACAGGACGAACAGGAATGGATACAGTATGACGAGCAGGTATGCCATCAGAAAAATGTGCGGGATCAGTTTCTTTATTGCTCTCATCAGTATTCAATCCTTTCGTTGCGTCTTGCGATCAGCACCTGGTAGAGCACCGTTACGATAATTGTGAAGAGGAAGATCAGCACGGCGATCGAATTGCCAAAGCCATGCTTGAAGCTTGTAATCGCATATCGAATCATATATGTCGCCATAACGTCGGTTGAGCCGGCCGGCCCGCCCTTAGTCATAACCAGAATAATGTCCGCCGCTTTCATGGCTCCCGCAATCGAAAGCATGATTACAACAGAGATAATTGGCATAATTAATGGAAGCGTGATTTTGGTTGCTCTTTGGACGCCTGTCGCTCCATCCATTGCCGCAGCCTCATCAAGCTCTTTGGGTATGGATAAAATTGCGGCAAGCACCATCACGATGTAAAAGCCGGTCCATTGCCACGCATTCGTGATCAGGATGGCAATCATGGCCCATTTGCTATCCGATAACCAGTAGATGGGTTCAATTCCAACCAGCCCTAAAATCTCATTCATCAGACCAAAGTCCGGGTTGTAAATGAATCCCCATAAAATGCCGATCACAGCCGTCGACATGATGGATGGTGCGAAAACCGCCGTTTTATAAAGCCCCTTCAACCGCTTCACGTTTGCGATTAACAGGGAGAAGAATACGATTGTCGGAACCTGGATTAAACAGGAAAAGAGAATGAAATAAACGTTGTTCCTGACAGCCTTCCAAAAAGCATCGTCATTCAAGGCGGTCACATAGTTATCGAACCCAATGTACTTCACATCTTTGGAAATGCCGTTCCAGCTCGTAAAACTGTTGTCAAACGCAGTAAAGATCGGGTATATGAAAAAAGCCAGAAACAGCAAGAATGCCGGCAGCACAAAAACGATGTAAATCAGAGGATTTCTCAGCGCTTTGTTCATGGTAACCTCCGTATTTATGTCTGATGTTGTTTAGGCGAAAGGGCACCCCCATGTACCGCAGCGGGTGGTGCCCTTTCGTCTAGAATTTTAGTTATTCCTCTGAAGCATTAGCCGCTTCTTGCGCTGCTTGCACATTCTCCAGCATCTTCTCGGCATCAAGCTCGCCGCCGATGACCTGCTGAATTCCCATGCTCAGTGCGGTGTTCACGTCTGCTTGAACAAGTGCATCAAAGGCAGGGAAGGATTTGTTGATCTCACTGACGCCTTTGAAAATGTCCTGCATAAGCGGATCATCCGAAGTGGAGTTCATTGTTGCCAGATCCATCTTCATGGCCGGCAGTACACCGTCTTCTTTCAGTCCGCGAAGCTGCATCTCATCTGTCCACATATTTTTAATGAATTCTTTAACCGCTTGAAGTTTACGAGGATCTTCTGCTACCGCTGCGGAGAATCCATATCCGTTGTTTGCGTCCTGCATGACGATGACAGGGTCGCCTTCATTAACCGGAGGCAAGTTGAAGTAGCCGACCTTACCTACCATATCACCTGCTTGAGCCGGATCTCTAAATACGGAGTTTGCCCACGATCCGTCCATCATCATGACGGCTTCGCCGGTGATCATTTGGTTTCTCATATCCGCGTATTCGAAGCCGAGCTCGCCTTTTTTGAAGTACCCTTTTTCCACCCATTCCTGATGCTTCTTCACACCTTCCACGACTTTCGGATCCGTCCATTTGGTTTCTCCGGTCTTGAAGCCATAAGTAACCTCCGCACCTGCATAGTAGCTCCACAGGTTATTCGTGGTCATGAGTGGAATCCAAGCATCCTTGGAGGATTGCGCAAAAGGAATCTTGCCGTCGGCTTTGATCGTTTCGGCAATTTGCTCCAGTTCGGCCAATGTTTTTGGAACACTCAGGCCTTTTTGTGTGAAGTAATCCTTGTTATAGAAAATACCTTCAATGGAACCGCCAATTGGCAATCCGTAGATCTTGCCGTCATGTGTGAACGGGTCCAGTGTCGTAAATTTGTCTTTAATGCCCAGTTCATCCAAAATCGGAGTCAAATCGAGCATCAAGCCTTCTTTGGAATATACGCCTGCATCCGGGCTGCCGAACACGTCGAATACTTCCGGCGGCTTACCGGCTGCCATCTCGCCTCTCAACTTCTCTTTACGGTTCACTTCAGAGTCTACAGCGTCCAGCTTGATTTTCAGTCCGGGCACCGCCTCTTCGGTTTTACTGACCACATCGTTCAGCAATGCGAGACGGAACTTCTTGGATTCACCTACTTGCGTATGGCGAATGGTGATTTCAAACGGCTCATTGCTCACCGTTCCTTCCGAACCACCTGACGGTTTTTCTGCTGCCTTGTCACCGCCGCCGCATGCAGACAAAAGCGTGGATGAGACGAACAGAAGCGACATGAATAATGCCAGACCCTTTTTCTTCATTGTCTTTGACCCTCCCGAAGTGTTTGTATACTTGATAGGCGCTTTCCTTACATCTTCATTATAGAAAGCGATTCCACTTTTCGATAGGTCGATATTTTTCTATCCAAGGGATAAAATCCTCTACAAAAAACAATAACCCTTCCATATCTAGGAAAGGTTATTGTTATTAATCATAACATATTATGTTTAGTATTATACGGGTGGCATTAATTCTGGACAGTCTGTATTTTCTCGGGTATCTCGCCAATCAACCGGTAAGCGCGTGCCACTTCTTCCTCGGACGGAGAAGGCACGCCCTCCAATGGATAAGCCATGCCGAGCTCCTTCCATTTGTACACACCCATCTGATGGTAAGGCAAGATTTCGAATTTCTCCACGCCGTGCAGCGTCCGGATGAATTGACCGAGTGCAATCAAGTCGTCCTCGCTATCATGGATGCCCGGCACATAGACGTGCCGGACCCACATGTTCCGATCATGGTCAGACAGCCAGCGGGCGGTCTTTAACGTCCTTTCATTGGACTTCCCGGTAAGCTTAATATGCTTCTCGTCGTTGATATGCTTCAGATCAAGCAGCACCAAGTCGGTAAACTCCAACAATTCCGATATTTTCTCCGGTTCATTATAGCCGTTGCTGTCCAGCGTTGTATGCAAATTCCAGCGGCGCTTTACTTCCTTGAACAGCTCTGTGACAAAAGGATACTGCAATGTCGGCTCACCGCCGGAGACGGTTAATCCGCCGCCCGATGAACGGTAGTAGCTCAGATAAGGTTCAATCTCAGCCAGCACGTCCTCCACCGTCATCTCGCGTCCTTCATGCAGTCCCCAGGTATCCGGATTATGGCAGTATTGACACTTCAAGAGGCAGCCCTGCATGAAGAGCACAAAGCGGATACCCGGACCGTCCACCGTTCCGAACGTTTCTATGGAGTGTACATGACCTTTTAGCATGGTGCGTCATCCTTTCTGTATCCGCTATGGTTGTCTTCCATTCTTACATCGATCCGTGGAACGTACGGTTGATGACATCGAGCTGCTGTTCGCGCGTCAGTTTGACGAAGTTGACCGCATATCCGGATACCCGGATCGTTAACTGCGGATAATTCTCCGGATGCTCCATCGCATCGATCAGCTGCTCCCGGTCAAATACGTTGACGTTCAGATGGTGCGCTTTGCTGCCAAAATAACCGTCCAGCATCGAAACCAGGTTGTTCACACGGATATCACTCTCTTTACCAAGTGCTTTGGGCACGATCGAGAACGTATTCGAGATGCCGTCGAGGCTGTCCTCATAAGGCAGCTTGGCCACGGAGGTCAGCGAAGCGAGAGCTCCCTTCTTATCGCGTCCGTGCATCGGATTCGCGCCCGGAGCAAACGGCTCGCCTGCCTTACGTCCATCCGGCGTGGTTCCTGTCTTCTTGCCGTATACGACGTTCGACGTAATCGTGAGCACCGATTGGGTCGGCATGGCATCACGGTAAGCCTTGTGCTTGCGAATCATGCTCATGAAGGCTTCGACCAACTCAACGGCGATGCTATCCACGCGATCATCGTTGTTGCCGTAGCAAGGGAACTCGCCTTCGATTTCAAAATCCACCGCAATCCCTTGCTCGTTGCGTACCGGCTTCACCTTCGCATATTTAATCGCGCTCAGTGAATCCGCTGCTACGGACAGGCCTGCGATGCCGCATGCCATCGTGCGCAGGATATCCCGGTCGTGAAGCGCCATCTCAATCCGTTCATAGCTGTATTTGTCATGCATGTAATGGATAACGTTGAGTGTATTCATATAGAGCTTCGCGAGCCATTCCATCATCGGCTTGAATCGCTTCATGACTTCATCATAACTCAGAACCTCGGCGGTGATGGCCGGATATTCCGGTCCAACCTGGGCGCCGGATTTCTCATCCTTACCGCCGTTGATCGCATACAGCAGCGCTTTGGCAAGGTTCGCTCTGGCTCCGAAGAACTGCATCTGCTTCCCGATGCGCATGGCGGATACACAGCAGGCGATGCCGTAATCGTCTCCGTAGATCGGACGCATGAGATCATCATTCTCGTATTGAATCGAACTGGTTTCGATCGAAACCTTCGAACAGTATTTTTTGAAGGCTTCCGGCAGCTTCTCCGACCACAGCACCGTCAAGTTCGGTTCCGGAGCAGGTCCCAAATTGTACAGGGTGTGCAGGAAACGGAAGCTGTTCTTGGTCACCCTCGTCTCACCGTTTACCGACATCCCGCCGATGGATTCCGTCACCCACGTCGGATCCCCGCTGAACAGCTCGTTATAATCCGGCGTACGCAGGAATTTCACGATCCGAAGTTTCATAACGAAATGGTCGACCAATTCCTGGGCTGTCTCTTCCGTCAGCTTGCCTTCAGCCAGATCCCGCTGAATATAAATATCAAGGAAAGAAGATACCCGGCCAAGCGACATCGCAGCGCCATTCTGTTCCTTGATCGCAGCCAAATAACCGAAATACAACCACTGGAATGCTTCCTTCGCCGTATTCGCAGGCTTGGAAATGTCAAAACCGTGCATACCCGCCATTTCCTTCAGTTCCTTGAGTGCCCGCATTTGTTCAGACAATTCTTCGCGCAAACGGATAACCGGCTCATCCATGGCATCCACTTCAAGCTCGGCGAGTTCTCTCAATTTGTCCTGAATCAGTGCATCTACACCGTATAACGATATTCTGCGATAGTCACCGATGATACGTCCGCGACCGTACGCATCAGGAAGTCCCGTAATAATCCCGGCCTTGCGCGCTGCTCTCATCTCAGGAGTATAGGCGTCAAACACGCCTTGATTATGCGTTTTGCGGATGCCGTTAAAGATGTCCACAACGGCCTGCGGCATTTCAAAGCCGTATGCGTTGCACGCATCAATCATCATCCGGATCCCGCCAAAAGGTTGAATCGAGCGCTTGAACGGCTCATCGGTCTGAACGCCGACAATCTGTTCTTTATCCTTATCCAAATAGCCAGGTTGATGGGAGGTGATGGTTGAAGGTGTATGGACATCCACGTCCAGAACCCCGCCGTTGTCCCGTTCCCTTATGGTTAAATCCGATACGATATCCCACAGTGCTTTGGTGTTATCCGTGGGTCCTGCCAAAAATTCATCAGAGCCATAATAGGGAGTAATGTTCTCTGCAATAAAATCATTAACGTCAATTCGCTTGGTCCATTTACCTGATTTAAAACCTTTCCAGCCTGCTTCTTTTTCAATCACCGACATATCGAATCCCTCCTAGATTTGCTGGGGCTTGCAAGGACAGGCGGGGCCACACCTTGATCTATCTCAGATCTTTAAATGTGATTATTTTCACGACCAATGATGCAACTACCCCGCCTTGTGCCTTCAAGCTTCTATATCAAAGATCTGAGATTCAGCTTCCTTCTACACCTTTATTGTAGTCCTGTTGATCTCTTGTATCTGTGATAATAATCACAAACTTAACTTTTCCCGTGATTTTTATCACTCTGGTCCTGGTCTCGCATACCTTACCTCAAAACCTTCACAGATCTTCATGATCGGCGTTTCAATACCTATCCTATTCAGAACCGGCCGTAGAATGCATTGCGGTAAACTTCTGCGAGCTCTGTCACCAGCGGCAGCTTCGGATTGCTCGTTGTGCACTGGTCTTCAAAAGCCCGATCCGCCAAATGCTCAACATTTTTCTCGAAATCTTTAGGATCGATGCCAAGCTGCTGGAACGACTCCTCGATACCGAGCTTGCTGTTCAGCTCCCGGATCGCGGCAATCAAACTGTTTACGCCCTCTTCCGTCGTTCTTGCAGGCAGCCCCAGAATCCGTGCGATTTCAGCATATCTCTCATCAGCTACAAAATGGGTGTATTTAGGCCATGCCGCGAATTTCGTTGGCTTCTTGGCGTTGTAACGGATGACGTGAGGCATCAGGATAGCATTAGTGCGTCCGTGTGCCGTGTGATACTGGCCGCCCCACTTATGTGCAAGACTGTGGTTGATGCCCAGGAACGCATTCGCAAAAGCCATGCCGGCAAGCGTCGAAGCATTATGCATTTTCTCGCGGGCGAGCTTGTCACCGGTAAGCGCCGACTGCTCAAGATACTGGAACACCAGCTGTATGGCCTTGATGGCAAGCCCATCCGTATAATCGCTGGCCATCACCGATACGTAGGCTTCAATGGCATGTGTCAGAACGTCCATTCCGGTATCGGCTACCGCCGTTTTAGGCAAGGTGTACACAAATTCCGGATCGATTATCGCCACATCCGGTGTCAGCTCATAGTCAGCCAGCGGGTATTTGGTATTTCCCAGCCCTTTGTCCGTGATGACGGCAAACGAAGTCACTTCCGAGCCCGTTCCCGACGTTGTTGGAATGGCAACGAACTTCGCCTTCCGTCCAAGCTTCGGATATTTATAGACCCGTTTGCGGATATCCATGAATTTTTGCTTCAGATTGTTAAAGTCCGTATCCGGATATTCATAGAACAGCCACATGGCTTTGGCTGCATCCATTGGCGATCCGCCGCCGAGGGCGATGATACAGTCCGGCTGGAACCTGGCAAGCATCTCCGTTCCGCGTTCTACGGTCGTTGTCGAAGGATCCGGCTCGACCTCCGAGAAGACTTCGATGGCTACCGGCACTCTGCGTTGACGCAGATAGTGCTCTACCCGCTCCACATAGCCCAGCTTCACCATCATGGGGTCGGTAACGATAGCGACACGGGTGATTTCCGGCATTTTCGCAAGATACTGCGTGGAACCTTTTTCAAAGTAAATTTTGTCCGGCACTTTAAACCACTGCATATTCACGGTTCTGCGGTTCACCCTTTTCACGTTGATTAGATTGACAGCCGTCACGTTCGACGAAGTGGAATTACGTCCATACGAACCGCAGCCCAGCGTCAGCGATGGCAGGTTCGTGTTGTAGATATCGCCGATGCCGCCTTGCGAAGAAGGCTGGTTCACCAGGATGCGGCAGGTTTTCATCCGATCCGAGAATTTCATGATGATGTCCTCATTGTGCGAGTGTATCACCGACGAGTGACCCATGCCGCCAAAAGCAACCATCTCTTCTGCGCGTCTTATGCCTTCCTCGGCGTCCTTTACTTTATAGCAGGCCAGAACCGGACTCAGCTTCTCGGCGGACAACGGATAAGCCGGACCGACCCCTTCCAGCTCGGCGACCAGGATCTTGGTGCTTTCCGGCACCTCGAAACCGCATGCCTCGGCAATTTTAGCGGCCGGCTTTCCGACGATGGATGGATTGACTGCACATTTCTCCGATACCATCGCATGCGCAGTCAGCTTCGCCAGTTCTTCCTTGTTGACGAAATAACAGCCGCTGGCGATCATTTTTTTCTTCGCTGTATGATATATAGGCTCCTCGATAATGACAGCCTGCTCCGAAGCGCAGATCATGCCGTTATCAAAGGTTTTGGACAAAATCAAGTCGTTCACCGCCTGATCCAGGTCGGCGCTCTTCTCTATAAAGCAGGGCACGTTACCTGGTCCTACGCCGAGGGCCGGCTTGCCGCAGCTGTATGCCGCTTTAACCATCGCCGAACCGCCCGTAGCCAGAATGCAGGCGACGTCAGGATGATTCATGAGCGCATTGGTTTTATCCATGGAAGGAGCTTCGATCCACTGGATGCAATCGGCAGGAGCACCTTGCTTCACGGCGGCATCCCGCAATATCAGCGCAGCTTCCCGGCTGCAGGCCTGAGCGGATGGATGGAATCCGAAAATGATCGGGTTTCTTGTTTTAATGGAGATCAGCGCTTTGAATATCGTCGTGGACGTCGGATTGGTTACCGGGGTTATCCCCATGATAATCCCGATCGGTTCCGCTATTTTTTGAAAGCTGTCATAAGCGTTGTCTTCAATGATACCCACCGTCTTGTCATATTTGATGCTGTTGTGGATATACTCTGTGGCAAACAGGTTCTTGATGATTTTGTCTTCGTACACGCCGCGTCCCGTTTCCTCAACCGCCATCTTCGCCAGCTGCATGTGCTTCTCAAGGCCTGCCATGGCCATCGACTGTACAATCCCGTCGACTTGCTCCTGATTCAATTCCATAAACTTTTCTTTGGCCCGATTTGCCTTGTCAATCAGACCCTGAATGTACTCTGCTGCCGTTTGTCCTTTAACTTCAACCGTTCCTTTGCTCACAGCCATATCTCTCATCCTCCCATGGTTCGTGTTTCTTTCTTCTCTACGCCTCGATCGTAACACAGCTGTTTCTAAAATCATGTGAAATATTTCACAATATTAAAATTTATCTTTTCTGTGTGATTTATACCTGTCTTTCCCTCCTTTCAAGTGAAAGAGATCACAAAGTTTGAAAATTCGCCACGATTTCCCTCTTATTCTCCCCCAAAAGTGAATGTTTTCACGTTATAATGTATTTAAAGATTAAACAGATCAAATTTTAGGATGTTAGGGGATACCAACATGAATACTGTAGACCATGTAATGGAAATCGAAAACTTAGGGAACACGCAGTGCTTCTCGGAACAAAACCGCAACCGTCTGCTGGTCACCATGAAGGAAAGGGTACTCCCTGAAGGATCCCATTTGTTCTGGGAAGGTGACTTCGCCGACAAGCTGTACTTCGTTAAACAAGGAAGAATTAAATTAACCAAATCGACGGATGAAGGCAAAGAGCTTATTCTATATATGTACCATCCAGGAGACATGGTCGGTCAAGCCGATCCATTCTTCAGCAACAACCACAGTTTCTCGGCAGAGGTGCTTGAGGATAGTGTTGTCGGAGTCATCGAGCACAAGGATCTGGAGCTGCTGATCTGTCAGCATTGCGACTTTGCCATTGATTTTATGAAGTGGATGGGCATTCACCACCGCATCACCCAGACCAAATTCCGTGATCTCATGATGTACGGAAAGCCCGGTGCTTTAACGTCGACGCTCATCCGTCTGAGCAATACCTACGGGCAGCATCAAGCGGATGATACCATTCTCATCAACAAGAAGATTACCCACACCGATCTATCGAACATGATTGGGGCAACCCGAGAAAGCGTGAACCGGATGCTGAGTGACTTACGCAAAAAAGATGCCATCGAATATGCCGGCGGGATGATTGTCATTAAAGATCTTCCGATGCTGCAGGAAATCTGCCATTGTGAGCTGTGTCCGAACGAAATCTGCCGGATTTAACCGGCCGGCTCCCTTCTGTGCATAATTTACAGTCATCTGCTTACAATAAACCTTGTCTTTCCAAACCAATTAAAGGGAGTGCTCAGCATGCGTGAAGGTTTGATTCCTGCTGTTCTTGGAACTGTGGTTTCTGCTTCGGGTGCCGCTCTGCTTGGCAGCAGGTATAAACTTGCCGCCACCGGTATTCTCGGCTTCGGACTGGCTCATATCGTGCTCGGTGCGATTGACCTCGTGGAACATCGGTAAAACGATTGGGAAGACAAGATTCGCATAGCTGTCCTTTCAGTTCAATGACTGAGGAGGACAGCTTATTTATGCTAGCGCCCTCCTGTTCGCTCCAGCGATGACGTATCTAAAAAGCGGAGATCCCCCCACTCTATTAATATACAAAAAAAGAAACCGTTTCTTGGTAATTGGAAGAATGACGGACCATTAACCAAGAACGGTTTCTTTGTTTATTCGTCAGGTTAAACTTCATCTGACAATGAACTTGGAGGATGGAATTCCTCCACAACATCTCGTTCGCACGGTGAATGAAGCGGTCAACAGCTTGGGCAACCGAGAATCTTGATGGCTGCCTCCCTAAGGCAGCGGATGCAACAGCTATCATTCATCCCGCTCCAAGGTTCGCTACCGCCTACGACAGCCTACTTTTGCTTGCTCCCTTTTCCCGATGAGATAAACCAGTAAGCCATCCCTACAAACAATCCACCGCCAAGGATGTTCCCCAGCGTGACCGGCACCATGTTGCTGACCCATCCGCCGATGGAAATGGTTTCGGGATGCCCCGGTAAAATCGTCGCGAGCGTCAGAAGCGTCATATTGGCTACACTATGCTCATACCCTGTTGCAATGAAGGCAAACAGACACCACCATATTAAGATCAGCTTTGTCGTTTCTCCCTTGGCCCGAATTCCCATCCACAAGGCCAGACAGACAAGCCAGTTACACAAGATGCCTCTGAAGAACAGCTCCATAAACGGATCATTCATTTTCTTGGCGGCAGCCGTGAAGATGAGGTGGTCCGGTGGCAGGCCATTGAACAGGCCGGAAGCGTACACCAGATAGCTGAGCAGAATCGCTCCAGCCAAATTGCCGATAAATACGAGTACCCAGTTTTTCAGCGTATCCCCCATCGTCGTTCGTCCGGATAAGGTGCTTATCGTAAAAAACATATGATTCCCGGTGAACAGCTCGGATCCGGCGAACACCACCAACGTGAGCGCAATCCCGAATGCAGCTCCCATAACGAGGGATTGGAAAGGTGAACCGGCAGCTGCCAGCGGCGCCCCCAGCTTAAAGATCAATACAATTCCAATGCCGACATACGCGCCCGCCAGCATAGCCGATACCATATAGCGCAGCAGATTGTTATTCATCTGCTCTTTTTTCCCGACGGCGGCATTGACGACGGCTTCCACATCGGTTTTAAACATGGGATACCACCCCTTGATATCGTCTGTTGATTATGCGATTGCTGGCCTTAAACACCCACCTCAACCCTTCCGTCCACGGCGCGAATCGGATATACACGAACCTGACCTTGATCCGGAGCCTGTACGAGCCCGGTTGAAAGCTCGATTTTCCAATCGTATAACGGATCGTAGATGTAGTGCCCGGATACGATGGCTTCTGAGAGCGGCCCTCCTTTGGGATGTGGGCTTCGATTATCCAGCGCAAACCATTGATGATCCGAAGTCCGGAAGACGGCAATCTCCCGGTCTCCAAGTTGGACCACCCTTCCGAGCTGTGACAGAAAATCATTTTCATTCCCTACCGTAATAAATCTTCCGGTTTCCATAACATATAACCTCCACTTCTCTTTTCTATCCTCATCCTTACTGCGAAAAAGCTCTCGATGTTCAGGCGGCAAGAGGGAAGTCTGTTCCTCCCTCTTTTATTTGCTGCTGACCGGTCTTGCATCCTCGAATAATGTATTGCGCAGCTTCTCGTCGTTCAGCACTTTCTTCCAAGGATCCTCGACTTGCTGCAGGGCGAGCTCAATTCTCTCCACCAGTTCCTTACGCTGCTTGGGATCATCCAGGATAACCGCTTGGATTTGTTCCAGTCCCAAGCGCTCCACCCACTCCGATGTTCTCTCCAGGTACTTGCCGGTTTCACGGTAATACTGCATCAAGGCTCCGCAGATTTCAATCAGCTCTTCATCCGTTTTCACTTTGCAGAACGAATCAGCAAGACGCGCTTTCGTTCCGCCGTTGCCTCCAACGAATATTTCCCATCCACCGTCATTGCCAACGATCCCGATGTCTTTCGTGCACGACTCGGCACAATTTCGCGGACATCCATTGACCGCCATTTTAAATTTCGCCGGAAAATCCAGTCTTTCGAATTTCTCCTCGAGAAATGCCCCCATGCCCATCGAATCCTGCGTACCGAAACGACAAAATTGGGAACCTACACAGGTCTTCACGGTCCGCAGCGATTTGGCATAAGCATAACCCGACGGCATATCGAGCTCTTCCCAAACACTCGGTAAATCTTCCTTCTTAACACCGATGAGGTCCAGACGCTGTCCGCCGGTAACCTTGACAACCTTCACATTATATTTAAGCGATACATCCGCGATTTTCTTCAAATCCTCCGGTGTGGTAACGCCGCCGTACATTCTTGGGACTACCGTGTACGTGCCGTCTTTCTGAATGTTGGCGTTCATCCGTTCGTTGACAAATCGGGATTCTCTCTCCTCCTGATGGGTTACCGGATTCAGCATCGCCAGATAATAATGAATGGCAGGACGGCATTTCGAGCAGCCCTCCGGGTTGCTGAACTCCAGAACATGCATGACTTCCTTCGTCGTGGTAAGCCCCTTGGCGCGGATTTCGGCGACGATTTCGTCCCGATCGAGGGTTGTGCATGGGCATATGCCTTGTTTGCCTGCCGCCTTAAAGCCATCGCCCAATACGCTCTGGAGTATTTGCTCCACGACAGGTTTACAGCCGCCGCACGAGCGGGTAGCTCCTGTACAAGCTTTGATCTCATCCACTGTCGTAAGACCCTGTAGAGTAACGGCATCCACAATGGCTTTTTTGGTTACGCCGTTGCAGCCGCACACGATTTCATCATCGGGCATCTTCTCCAGTGAAAATGCCTTGCCATTTCCTGTTCCTGCGCTGTCAGTACCCATGATCGAATCGTAAATCTCATCCGTCATGGCTGTCTTTTTCCGAATCATGGATTGAAGGCTTGCCGAATCGCTCACATCTCCGAACAATATCGCCCCAACGATGATATTGTCGCGAATTAATATTTTCTTATAGGTCTTGCGCCAATCATCTTTTGCGGTAATCACCGAGTGCTCGGCTTGCTCCATGAATTCTCCGGCAGAGAATACATCAACCCCGCTGATTTTCAGCTTCGTCGATACAATGCTTCCCTCGTAAGGCTTGCCTTCCACACCGCATAGATGCTTCGCCAATACCTGTCCCTGCTCGAACAATGGTGCAACCAGGCCGTAGCATGCGCCCCGATGCTCACAGCATTCGCCAACCGCATACACATCCGGCCAGGAAGTCTGAAGATAATCATTGACTACGATGCCCCGGTTCACTTCGATTCCGCTCGCTTGGGCGATCGCGGTGTTCGCTCTGATGCCCACTGCCATCACCACCAGGTCGGCTTCAAGCTCATCCCCATCCTTGAACCGGAGTCCCGTAACTCTGGTATCTCCCAATATTTCGGTTGTTTGCCTGCCTAATAAGAAGTTGATACCCTGCTGTTCAAGCTCCCTTTTCAGCATGCCGGATGCCATCGAGTCCAACTGGCTCTCCATTAAATCCTGCATGAGATGAACTACCGTCACCTCCATGCCCAGGCTGACCAATCCCTTGGCCGCTTCCAGTCCCAGAAGTCCCCCGCCAATGACAGCCGCTTTCTTGTATGCGTTAGCGGCTTGAAGCATCTGCGTGCAATCGGCAATGTTTCGAAAACCAATAACGCCTTCTTTGTCACTTCCCGGTACGGGTAAAATAAAGGGCTTCGAGCCCGTAGCTATCATGACTTTGTCATAAGGCACCGTCAATCCGTTGTCGGCTGTCACGACCTTGCGCTCTCCATCAATGGCAGTTACAGTGGCACCCGTGTGCAAAGTGATATGGTTATCCTCGTACCATTTCCAATCATTCAATACAATGTCATCCAAGGTTTTGCTGCCTTCCAGCACATACGACAGCATGATGCGGTTATAATTCGGATGAGGCTCTTGTCCAATGACGGTGATGTCAAAATTCCCCCCCAATTTAATGATTTGCTCGACCGTACTAATCCCGGCAATACCGTTGCCAATGACAACTAACTTTTCTCTCTTTATATTGGACATCGTTTGATTCCTCCCCAACACATTTATCTAGTGATCGTGGTATTCCGTTCCTTTCACATAAATTATATCGTCTGACGTCATTAATTTTTGTGATATATTTCACATAAATCGTTAAAATTTTAAACAAATATACAAAATAACCCTGTCCGCATCGGAACAAGGTTATGATGAAAAATGCTCTCTATATAATATCGGCTTCCATATAGGCTCGTTCGCCGTTAGGAACCTTCAAATAAGGACGAATCCCGGCAAACCCCTTCGCGTCCAAGTTCACCCCGGTCATCCAGTTCCCCTCCAATAAGCCACGATCCGATTGCATAATGACGGCAGGTGCCTGAATATGCTCCTGATACAGAACAATGTCGGCCTGAATGGTCTTAAAGGCCTTTCCTTGTTCCACCAACGGTACGGCGCTGATATACGTAGGCACAAAATAATTCGCGATCACATCCAGCTCTTCCCCGTCAAAAAACGGCTCACTGCCAAGGATGGGATGCAGCATCGCGATTTTCTCATAGAGTGACCAGATGATCATCTGCAGGAATCTTCCCGTTCGTCCTATATTCTGCCCGGTGGACGCATTCAATCTATCGGTTTCATAACCAATGAACTTCCATCCGCCGGGGGCTTTGACCCATTTCTGAAACATGCCTGCAGCATCGGCACTGCTTGGGTAAACGGATTCTGCAGATCCCGGGCTTGTTCCAGACACAGCTAGCCACAGGGAGTCCGGCACATACTGGCTCAGCATCCGCTTGGTTTTCTCAAAAATTTGAAGCACTTTTAATGAAGCGTTTTCAAGTTCTGAGATGTCCTCTTGTCCATAATGGAAACGGGAGATATACGTTCGCTTGGTCATGGGCTCGCCTCCTTGATATGCTGCTGGGTTTTTCACATTATATAGCAGCTGCGTCCGCTTGGTGCATGTCCACCTATTCTTGCCGTAAAGAAACAGGAATCATACTTCCATTTAGAAAAAAAACCCTGAAATGAGGATGTCTCATGCCAGGGTTTAATCATCAAGGGGAGTCTTAAGATGACTCATCTTTCGACCCATTGTTCTGCCCAGGATGCAATTTGCTCCATCACCGGACGCAGTGCTTTGCCTTTTTCAGTCAGTTCATATTCAATACGTACCGGTGTTTCCGGATAGACATGACGAATCAAAATGCCTTCACATTCCAAATCCTTCATCCGCTCAGAGAGCATTTTATCGCTCATGGACGGAATCAAATTCGAAATATCCTTAAAGCGCTTAGGCCCGCTCATCAACGTTTGAATAATCAAACCGTTCCACCGTTTGCCCAGAAAAGAAAATGCAGATTCAAAACGGGGACACATCGTAACATTTGTAACTTCCATATCCCTTCACCTCTTTACGAAGTCACCTTGTTTATAGAAACTCATAAGCTTAATCAAAATCTAGAAAACTTACGAATTGTAAGTATGTTTCATTTTAGCACATTTCCGAGAAACTGAAAACCACCTAGCCCCTTTTTCCCATAAAATCAGCGTTTGTGCCATAATATACGAGCCAAAATATCCAAATCTTCCTCGATCAAAGTGGATAATTTCCTATTATACAGTACGGCCGCTGGATGGAACAGAGGGAATATCTTATAGGTTTCCACTGAGAACATATAGCCCCCACCGGGATTCTCCGGATCTGCTGCTTGCTGGACCGGGCCCTCCATCAGTTTGCCGTGCAGCGATGTCACCGTTTCATGGCTTCCGATTAACCGGTGCAGCGCCGTATTTCCCATGGGTGCGATAATGTGCGGGCGAACCCATCGAATCTCTTCATCAAGCAAAGGTGCATGGGCCAATATTTCCGCCTTCGTCGGTGTCCGATTGGAGCGGCTGATGACACGCTCGCCCGTGGACCTCACGATTAGCTTTTCCTTATAGGGCCTGCTTCTCATGGCACTGGTAATATAGACTTGCTCCCGGGTCAGGTTCAGGCGTTCCAGGTAGGCATTCATCTCTTGTCCGGCCTGCCCTACAAAAGGTAAGCCTTCCAGAACTTCATGGGCGCCGGGGGCTTCCCCAATAAACATAATCTTGGCGAAGCGGACTCCTCTCCCCAGCAGGAAGCCCTCAACGGGTTGATGGACAAGCTTGGCCTGGCATATGGCGATGGTTGCGGGATCTACAGGTGCGCTTTGTACTTCACTCATGTGTACAGCCCCCCTTCTTGTATATCATACAATACCCCATACTTAGGTATATTCTATCCCTAGCCGGCAAAAACATTTCGGTGAACATTCACCGCCAACGATAAAACGAGCCGCTCAAGGATTGCCCCCTGAACGACTCGTTAACTCATTGCTTCTTAAAAAACGCTGCTCGTAGCTTAGACTAAAACGGGAAGCGCACGAACCGGCTGACTGTTGCCGAAGGTTTGCTTACCTGCCGTGGAATAAGCCCAGTTAATCGCATTCGTGATCACTTTCAGCACTTCGGGGTTGTAGTAGGTTGGATAGGTCTCATGCCCCGGACGGAAGTAGAAAATGTTCCCATGACCGCGCTTGAACGTGCAACCGCTGCGGAATACTTCGCCGCCTTCAAAATTGCTGACAAATACCAGCTCATCTGGGGCTGGAATATCAAAGAACTCCCCGTACATTTCCTCGTGCTCAATGATGATCGGCCCCGTAATTCCGGCCGCAATCGGATGCGTCGGATTCACGCTCCAAATAATTTCCTGTTCTCCTGCTTCGCGCCACTTCAAATCGCAGCTTGTGCCCATCAATGCTTTGAACGGCTTGGAAAAATGTCCGGAATGAAGAACAATCAGACCCATCCCATCCTGCACGCGCTTAACGACCTTGCTTACGATTTCGTCACTTACCTGGTCATGAGCCATATGCCCCCACCACAACAGCACATCGGTTGAATCCAGTACATCATCCGTCAATCCATGCTCCGGCTGATCAAGCGTTGCCGTTCTGATAACGAAATCCGGATTTTGCAGACCCTCCGCCAAAGCAGTGTGAATCCCCGCCGGATAAACGCTGCGAACCTCATCATGGATTTTCTCGTGTACGAATTCATTCCAAATGGTTACGTTAAGCATGTTGCTGTTCCCCCTAATTGCTTATTTCGGCTATTCCTCTACGCTGTTAGACCCACCACATTTCTCCGAGCGGCTCTTCGATCAGCACTTGCTGAAGGTTTTGCACCGCTTTGGAGAAGCCTTCTTCTATGGACATCAATCCATCTTCATGTTCAATGCTTACGACATAATCATATCCAACCAGACGAAGGGCACTCATCATATCCGCCCATTCCTTCACATCATGTCCGTAGCCTACGCTGCGGAATTGCCAAGCGCGATCCAGCATGTTGGCATAAGACTGCATATCGGTCAGACCGTGTTTGTTCACGTTGATCGGGTCAATGCTTGTATCCTTCGCATGGAAGTGGTGGATTGCCCCTTCGCGACCCAAAATTTGAATCGCTTGAACAGGATCGATCCCTTGCCACCACATATGGCTCGGATCCAGGTTGGCACCAATCACTTCGCCTGCGGCTTCACGCAAACGGAGCAGCGTGCCTGGCGTATGAACGGAGAAGCCGCCGTGCAATTCCAAACCAATCTTCACATTGCGATCTGCGGCAAATTTACCCCATTCGGTCCAGTAAGGAATGACCTTGTTATCCCACTGCCAAGTCAGAATCTCTTGGTAGTCGTTAGGCCAAGGTGCAACCGGCCAGTTCGGGTATTTAGCATCCTCATGGTCGCCCGGGCAGCCGGAGAATGTATTAACAACAGGTACTTCAAGCTTCTCGGCAAGTTCTACCGTTTTTACGTACGTGTCATGGAACTCTTTCGCGATTGCCTTTTGCGGATGAAGCGGGTTGCCGTGGCAGCTCAGTGCGCTAATGATCAACCCACGGGATTCTACCGCATTTTTGAAGTTTTTCAGCGCGGTTTCATTCTCCAGCAGCTCGGCCGGGTTGCAATGCGCGTTTCCCGGATAACCGCCTGTTCCGATCTCAACCGCTTTAAGTCCCTTGGATGCCACGTAGTCCAATGCATCCTCCAATTTACGTCCGCTCAGCAATACCATAAATACGCCTAATTTCATTGTATACCTCCTGGTTTATCTAAGTATTAGTTGTGATTGTAAGATTTAGTTATCGAAGTAAACCGCTTTTCCGGTCTTCGCCGATTCATAGATCGCTTCCAGAATTTGCGTTACCACAAACGCTTGCTCCGGCTTAACCACAGGGTCCTTATCCTCAATTATAGCCTCCAGCCACATTCTGGCTTCACGGTCCGCATCATTTTCCTTGGAACCGGAATAGAACGCTACGCCGCCGGCATTCAAATCCACTTTGGTTTCATACAATCTGCTCATTTTCTCGCCGTTAATACGCAAACCGTCCTTCATGTCAGCTCCGCCTTCGGTACCCGCCAGCACGGCTTTGGCTTCGCCCGTCTCAACGACGTTAAGGGCCCAGCTGGATTCCAGAATAATCGTTGCGCCGTTCTCCATCGTGATGAACCCGAATGCCGAATCCTCTACCTTGAACTCCTTCGGATCCCAAGGACCGAACGCATTCGCCGCATTCTCGCGTTGACCAAGTTTATGGAACGTGGATCCAAGCACGCTCTTCGGCTTGTAGTTGTCCATCAGCCACAAGGTCAAATCCAGTGCATGGGTACCGATATCGATCAACGGACCTCCGCCTTGCTTCTCTTCGTCAAGGAATACGCCCCAGGTCGGAACGGCACGGCGGCGAACAGCCAGCGCTTTACCGTAGTAGATCTCGCCCAGATCGCCTTCCTCACAGACGCCTTTCAGATACATGCTATCATCCCGGAAACGGTTGTTGTAACCGATGGTAAGTTTTTTCCCTGTACGCTTTGCGGCGTCCAGCATGGCTTTGGCTTCGGAAACGGTCTTCGCCATAGGCTTTTCGCACATCACGTGCTTGCCGGCTTCCAAGGATGCAACCGTAATCTCGGAGTGCGAATCGTTCGGCGTACATACATGGATAACATCGATGCTGCCGTCTTGCAGCAATTCTCTGAAATCCGTGTAAACTTTTGCGCCTTCAACCCCGTATTCGGCAGCCGCCTTCTGCGCACGCTCTTCTACGATGTCGCAAAAAGCGACCAATTCGGCCTGTGCCTGCTTCTTCAAGCTCGGCATATGCTTGCCGTTGGCGATTCCCCCGCAACCGATAATTCCGATCTTCAACGATTTCGACATGTCCATTTCCTCCCCATAGGCATTTGATCATTTTGGATGCTCTCCAAATATTAGTGCAACGCTTTCATGCGGACCATTTCCAAGAACTCACAATCCTGTCAGATCCGTCAGAAGCTGGTTTGCATGTCGTTCATAACCAGTGTACAAGAATATGAACCGGGCTGCCAGTTCGCTATTCCGGCATGTCTGCCTGCTGCGGCGCCGGAAGTTTGCCATAGCGGTATGTGCTTTGCAGAACGATATGTCGGCCCTCCAGCGAAGACTGCTGGAACGACTGCATAATCTCCAGCACGTGGTAAGCCAGACGGGCACTCACGCGATGGTCCTTCTGCTCATGAATCGATTGAATCATATCGTTGATGCCCAAGCCCCGCTCGTTCGTCCCGCATTCAAACGCAGGGTCAAGCAGCTCCCATTCCTCGGAGCCGTGCTTCCGGAGCTTCACTTCGCCGTTAAAGTAGTTCGGATCCCCGAGGCTTAAGCTCCCTTGCGTGCCATAGATCTCGATCCAAGGCAGGTTCGATCCGCCAAAGATATCAAAACTTGTGATCATGGTTGCAATGGCACCGTTCTCAAAATCCAGCGTCCCTGCTAAATGCGTTGGGGTCTGCACCGTGATCGGTTTTCCTTGGAGCGGGCCGGAGCCGATTACGCGGTCCGGAATCTGGATGCCTGTGGATGCGCTGATCCGGCTTGCAGGACCAAGCAGCTCTACCAGGGCCGATACATAATAAGGACCCATATCCATCATTGGACCTCCGCCCGACGCGTAAAAAAATTCAGGATTAGGGTGCCATGCTTCCGGTCCAGAACCCATCATGAACGCCGTTGCGGCAACAGGTCTGCCAATAAGACCGGATTCAATCGCGGCTTTGGCCGTCTGTACGCCGGAGCCCAAAAACGTATCGGGTGCGCAGCCGACGCGAAGTCCTTTTTGATCTGCCATATTTAGCACGCGGCGAGCTTCATCAAGGGTAATAGCCAGCGGCTTTTCACTGTAAACATGCTTCCCTGCCTCCAGGGAGGCGATATCCACATTGGCGTGGCTGGCCGGAATGGTCAGATTAATAATAAACTCAATGTCAGTCTGTGCAAGCATCTCTTCAACCGTGTACACGTTCGGGATGTTGAACTCTTCAGCCTTCTTCTTCGCGTTGTCCGGAATAAGGTCAGCACATGCCACGACTTCAACCCAAGGGCTGTTCTTTAAGTTCGTGAAGTATACGCCGCTGATCGTTCCGCAGCCAATTATACCTGCTTTCATTTTTTTCATCGCTGTCACTCCTTGAGCCTTAAAATGTGCTCGGACTAGTACCATGGTATTCTTTTATGCTTTCGTTTAAAATGAAGAATATGATTAAAACATGAACAATCTGGTCATTATTTTCTTATTCTTCAAAGGGGACTTTAGCAATGGATTCAAATCTTTCCAACCAAGTCGTAGCAGCGGATTTCTCATTTCATCGTAAACCTTTCAAGATGTCCCTGGCTGACGGTTTCGACACCTACTTGATGCGATGGCAGACCGATGGCAAGTGCCGCGCGAAAATTGATGACGAGCTGTCACTCGTGGAGGCAGGGGATCTGTTGATCTTCACGCCAGGACAACCCTATGAACTCCGAATAGATGACGAATATAACGCTTTGGGTGAATTAACCATCGAAAGCGGAGATTACCATATTTTTTTCAAGGGTCCCTGGGCTGACGCGTGGTGGAATTCCAAGAAACGCCCAACCAAAATTCGGGTCCCACTGGAAGAGCGTTACCTGAGTCTGTTTCGGCAAATTCTGCTGGAGCAGCGCCGCGTATCGGATCCTTATCCGGAGATTTCGGATTACACGGTACGGATTCTATGCCTCGAAGTGGATCGCCTGTTATCGGAGCAGCCATCGACCACGCCCAAGACGTATCTAGCCTACCGCATGAAAAATTACATTGAAGAGAATGCCTCCTCGATGTTCAAGCTGGAGGATGTCGCCGCCCATGTCGGCATCAGTGTTTCCCGGGCAGTCCATCTGTTCAAAGAAGCTTTTGGCACCACCATCATGCAATACACCATGGACGTTCGCCTGAGCATGGCCAAGGAACGGATTGTGTTCAGCCCTCTCTCGCTGGAGGATGTCGCCGAAACTTCCGGCTTTGCCAACTATACTTATTTTCACCGCGTTTTCCGCTCCCGATTCGGCGTTTCGCCTAAACAATTCCGCATGGCCAGCCGAACGTCAAATTGATCGGACCATTTGCGCAGTAAAAAAGCGGGTCGACCAAGGTTTTTCCTTGATCGACCCGCTTCTCTCTTGAATCACATGTAAGATATTCCATGATTCCATATTACTTCTTATCCGAGCCTAGCGTGGCCGCTGCCTCGGCTACAACGATAGCCAAGTCTTCATTTCCGAATAACGACAGGACACCAAGCAGGGTCTGATCCGGTATTTCACCAGCTTCTTCCTTGGGCACCGTTAGTTCCAGCACCCGCGCCAGCCGCTCATTGTCCGGCTGATTCGGATATGCCTTACGGTACAGTTCCACTGGGTCCAGTCCGTGATTCACACACCACTGGGCAAACACGAGGATCATCATATCCTCGTCCTGGCGGTACGACTCCGCAATCCGTTCTTCTACGGATTTTTCCGTAAATTCCATGTGTTACCCCTCCTCATGCGAAAAGGGCTTCGGAGCTCTCTTCGTTCATGAAGACATTATACCGTTTACTTGCGCTCAGACAAAGTCTAACCTAGTCGACCATCTTGACCTGTACCGGATTGCTCTTCGCTTTTTGGTCATTCTTTTTCTTCATCCAAGTTCCAAGACTGATGATAATGGCAATAACGAGAATTTCAAAACCGTACTTCAGAACGCCATTGGCGAACCAGCTGTGAATCATCGGCTCTTCCACAATCATCTTCGATGCGGTCCAGGCTAATACCGCAGCACCGATGGTGATGATAATTGGAAAGCGATCCGTCAACTTCAGGATAATGGTACTGCCCCACACCATAATTGGTACCGAAATCGCAAGTCCGATAATAACCAGCATGAAGCTTTCACCAGCAGCGCCAGCTACAGCAAGCACGTTATCCAGTCCCATCATCGCATCCGCGATAATAATCGTACGGATTGCCGCCCACATTTGGTTGCCAGCGGAAATTTCATGCTGCTTCTCATCCACCATCAGCTTGTAGGCAATCCACAACAGTGCAAAGCCACCGATCAAGCGCAAGCCAGGGATCATTAAGAGCTGTACAACGAGGAGGGTGGCCACGATACGAATGACAATCGCACCGACGGTCCCCCACAGGATGACCTTCTTCTGGTCCTCCTTCTGGACATTACGAGCGGCAAGCCCGATAACAATCGCGTTATCGCCTGCCAACACAAGGTCAATAAGGACAATCGATAGCAGTGCCATCCAAAAATCCATCGACATCAAATCCATGCATCTCCCATCCTTTCTTCATTTTCTTTAGGTTTCTACCTACCGATGTCCTCCATCCAAAAAAAACGCTGTTCCCTTAGTTTATAAGGTCTACAGCGTTTTTTGGGCGCAAAAATAGACCTCCACCTCATTCATAAATAAATCAGGCAAAGGTCTCGCTAAACAACATACTCGTTGCCAATAAAGCCGGGGATGGTTAATCCCGTAATGACGACTTTACTTACGATATAGAATTTATAAGTGATCAGCGGAACCCATGAAATTCTATATCGCAAGAAAACCTACCTTGAATCGCGGTCACTCATCCATGAAAAGGCCACGATATAGGTTTTCTTATGAAGCTACTCCCCTTTGGGAACTATTCGGTTGGACATATTATAACATATGAAAAATCGCTTGTATATTCAATTTTTCCCACCCGAAATCGAATGCTCAGCTGTCCGAAAGATGGGCAGCATTGCTGTTTTTTTGCTATTATGGTGCTATTCTGGTTGACTTTCGCAAAGTGAGGATTCTTTATGAAGAGATGGATCATACCCGCAATTTATACAACAGCATTGACGCTGGCTTTTGCATACAGACAAGAAATCATGGACTGGCTTGGAGGAAATCCCCCACTCTACCTGATGATCGTGCTGGCAACCCTGCTTGCCTTATTTCCCATTGCCCCCTACAAAGTCATCATCGCTATTCTCGGCTATGCATATGGCACCGTTTGGGCTGCAGCCATTTCGTGGTTTGGAACAACGATAGCCGCCGTCATCCTGTATGCGGCTGTACGCGCCTTATACCAGGAGCCCGGCAGGCGACTGCTCGGCAAATACGCGGCTATCCATAGGTTCACAGCCGTGGTGGAACGGCGCCCCTTTCAGTCGATCCTGCTTGCGCGCTTACTGCCCATCATACCGCAAATGGCCGTCAATATTTATGCAGGCGTCGCCTCCATTCCATTCTGGACGTACACAACCGCTTCAGCCATCGGTAAAATCCCCGCAATTCTCCTGTATGCCTGGCTGGGCAGCGGATTTGCCGATCATCCGCTTCTCTTTGCAGGAATCGCTGGCGGACTCATGCTGGTTACCGCTCTGTGCCTGGCCGCTATCCGGTGGTATAAAGGGAGACCAGCTTAAATGAGCATCATTTTGGTTTCTTTGACCAAAATGATTATAATATAGAGTAAGACTTACATTTAAATTGTTATAACGATGGAGGGATAATAGATGAATAATCGTTCAACCCCAAGTGAATTGGCTACCTTTGCGGGAGGCTGCTTCTGGTGTATGGTCTCTCCTTTTGATGAGCTGCCGGGTATTCTGAAGGTCGTTTCCGGCTATACGGGCGGTCATAAGGAAAATCCCACCTATGAAGAGGTATGCTCTGATACAACGGGTCATTACGAGGCCGTTCAAATCACGTATAACCCGGAAGTGTTCCCTTACGAAAAGCTGCTTGAGCTCTTCTGGCAGCAAATCGATCCAACGGATGAGGGCGGACAATTCCATGACCGGGGTACATCTTACCGAACCGCTATTTTTTACCATACGGACGAGCAGCGCGAGCTTGCTGAACAATCCAAGCAAGCAGTAGCTGCCAGCGGACGATTCGACGGACCGATCGTAACGCCCATCATTCCGGCCAGCACTTTCTATGAAGCTGAAGAATATCATCAGGATTATCACAAGAAAAATCCGAGCCATTACAAACGCTACCGCAAAGGTTCAGGACGCGAGGATTTCATTGAGCAGCATTGGTCGGAGCCGATGGATCCAGCCGAGCTTAAACAGCGCCTGACTCCGATCCAATATGAAGTGACCCAGAATAACGCAACCGAGCCTCCGTTCCACAATCAGTTCTGGGATCATCACGGGGAAGGCATTTACGTGGACATCGTATCCGGCGAGCCGCTTTTCAGCTCAACGGACAAATATGATGCCGGCTGCGGATGGCCGAGCTTCACCCGTCCGATACGCGAATACAACATCAAGGAAAAAATGGATCTCACCCATATGATGGTCCGCACCGAGGTAAGGAGCAAAAAAGGCGACTCGCACCTCGGCCATGTATTTGACGACGGTCCTGGGCCGAACGGCCTTCGATACTGCATCAATTCCGCCGCACTGCGGTTTGTACCGAAAGAAGAGATGCAAAAGGAAGGCTACGGCGAGTATTTGCAGCTGTTTGAATAAATCGAAGTTTCCAAGTACATTGTCCTCCGGGGGACAATGTACTTTTTTTGTGCCATTGAAACCGTTTATTCAATTTGGTTGCACGGGGTAATATACATTACATACGAATAACAGATGAAGTGGAGGGATCGTTACATGCCTTGGAGTAAACATGATTATCCGCCATCCATGAAAAATCTGGAGCCGCGGGTGAGGAATAAAGCCGTGGAAATTGCCAATGCCCTGCTTGAGGAAGATTACGATGAAGGACGCGCCATCGCCATTGCCACCGCCAAGGCTCAGGAATGGGATGAAAATCATCCCAAGGACGAGAAGTGAATCCAACATAAGCATACGAAAGAAGCTCACCCTGCATGCGGGTGAGCTTCTCTTAGTTGGACCGGATTATGATCGGCCGCTAACGGTATGCTGCGCTGTCTTCGGAGTAACCGGAGTGCTTGGGGCACGGACCGCTTTCCGAATCGGTTTCTTTTCCGTTTTCTCGGTACCGTACGTCACTGTGATGGTGATCACTTGCCCGGCAATCGATACGGCTAATATAGTATATAAGGTTTCAACCAATGGCATGTAGAATAGCGATAATAGCAGTACTACGGCATCCATCAGGAAAAATACCGTCCCTACCTTAAGCCCGCTCCACTCGCTGAACAGCACGGAGATCACGTCGTCACCGCCTGTCGCCCCGCCGAAACGGAGCACGATGCCTGCACCAAAGCCCGTCAATAAACCGGACAGCAGCGCGGCTGCCAGCAAGTTATGATTCAGATCGATAACAAGCGTGGAATACCGCTCGATCAATGCGTAGAACAAGGTGAACATGCTCGCCGCAACAACGGTATTGATAATAAACTTCCGACCTTTGATAAACAAGGCAATCAGCAGAACCGGAATGTCCATGAGGATCATACTTAATGCAGGCGGAATATCAAGCGCATATTTGCCAAGCAGCGCAAGGCCGACAAAGCCGCCTTCGGTTAAATGATTGTGAAAATTAATGTGATAATACGTAAAAGCCATTAAAAACGTTCCGAACAACATCGCCGACATGGTGATAATTGTGTTTTGTCTTTTCCTCATACAGGATCCCTCTTGTCGTAGTAGATTGGTCAGACATAGGCCAATCTCTACCTAGAGGCAACCTGGAGGAGTTCATCCTTCGAACCATAGTTCCCATCCTTTCGCAGAGACCGTCCTTGTCTTCAGACGTCCGACTTCGCTCTACGAAGGAAGCTATGTGTATGAGAGATCATAACGTTTCCAAATCGTCCTTTGGGGATTCGTCCTTCGGGGACACATGGTATCCTGATCCTTTCTCGTTTTAGTTAGACTGCTTACCTTATTATAACACAGTTGGCACGCGAGCTAAACAGCTGGCTAGAATGAACTGGAATCTATATATGGAATATGTAAAAAAACTCGCTTTAAGAACTCCCCTCCATAAACTTTCCACCATTAATACGTTGTTCACATATTCGCTAAATCCGATGTGACCAAAATCACAATTGCCCTTTCTTCCCTTGTCTATACTTAAATCGAACACGAATTCGACTTATGAATCAGGGGGAGTCTGCATGTTAAGCCAGCATACGATTGAAGTCGTTAAATCCACCGTTCCTGTTCTTGAAACGCATGGAACGGCAATCACGACTGCATTTTACCAAAAATTGTTTCATCATCATCCGGAGCTTCTTAACATATTCAACCATGCGAATCAACGAGAAGGAAAACAGCCCTTTGCTCTTGCCAATGCCGTGTACGCCGCAGCAGCCCATATCGATCGTCTTGAAGCGATCGTCCCGGTTGTTAAGCAGATCGGACACAAGCACCGGGCGTTAAACATTTTGCCCGAGCACTATCCGATCGTTGGCGAAACGCTGCTCGCCGCCATGAAGGAGGTGCTAGGTGACGCCGCATCGCCCGAAATTATCGAGGCCTGGGGCGAAGCTTACGGCGCCATTGCCGATGTCTTCATTGGCATTGAAGCTGATATGTACCATAAAGCCGCGAACGAAGCCGGCGGCTGGAGCGGATACCGCAATTTCGTAATTGACCGGAAGGTGGAAGAAAGCTCCGTCATCACTTCCTTTTATTTGGTCCCGCAGGACGGCGGCGAGATTGCCGATTATCAACCCGGTCAATACATCACGCTCCGGGTAAAACCTGAAGGTGAAACCTATTATCATAATCGTCATTATAGTCTCTCGTCCGCACCGGGCCAACCTTACTACAGAATCACGGTCAAGCGTGAGGATGAACTGGAAGGAAAGCCTGCCGGCATCGTCTCCACTTGGCTGCACCGTCATGCCGAGGTCGGGACCGTTCTCGAGGTCACTCCTCCGGCCGGTTCCTTTACGCTGGATACGGACACCGATCTTCCGCTTGTCTTGATCAGCGGCGGCGTGGGTTTGACCCCGATGGTGGCCATGCTCGAAACCGTGCTGCTGAGTCAGCCCGACCGGAAAGTAACGTTTATTCATGCGGCCAAGTGCGGCAGCCAGCATGCGATGAAGGCTCATATCGATGCGCTCGCCTCCAAGCATCCGCAGCTAACCTCTTATGTCATTTATGAACAACCGGAATCGGAGGATCAGTGCCACCAAGCTGGCTATATTGATCTTGAATTCCTTCGTAAAACCGTCGATGCGAAAGCCGACTTCTACTTCTGCGGCCCTGTTCCGTTCATGCGTGCCATGAACAGTCAATTGAAATCGATGGAGGTACCTTCAGACCGGATTCATTATGAATTCTTCGGCCCGGCGGGTACATTGGAAGATTAATGAACCGTATTACAAAATCAAAGGGTGCCTGTCTTGTATAAAGACAGGCACCCTTTTTGGATTGATTATGCTTGCTGGTGACTATGATTCAGCGAAAAAGTGAACCTTCTGCTAATTCTGTCGTGAGCATGTTATTAACATATGTATCCCGGCGTTCATATCGTCCGCAAATTCAGGGCTAGACGTGCTTGCCCTGTTCCCGCAGCAGCCGGTTTACCGTTTCTCTCCTCACGCCGATCAGCTGTCCGATCTCTTCCTGAGTCAGATACTCGGTCAAGTGTATTCCCTGTGAATACTCATCCAGCCACCGGATCAGCAGTTCAAGCCGCTCCGCAGGTCCTCCCACCGTCAAGTGATCCAGCCTCATCTGCATGAACCGCACTTTTTCCTGCAGCAATCTGGCAACCTCGAGCGGTTTCTGCGGATCCTCCGCGAGCTGGCGGTACCACGCTTCAGCCGATATGACCTCCACTTCGCTCTGGATCAGAGCGATCGCCGTTCCATGTGTCTCCTTCGGGCTGATCAGCGAATGGTGCGGCACCGTTTCACCGGGATATAAAATATTGAAAAGCACCATGTTGCCGTTCGGATGGAGACGGGTCACCTTGAACAATCCGCTCCGGATGTGATATAGATGGTCCCCGCTATCCCCTTGCCTGAACAATATTTCGCCTTTATGTAGAATCATGAATGAATCGCCTCCTGATGAATGCAGTTATCAGGAGTGTAAACGATATGCCGCCATGAATCCACTGGGATCCATAAACCATTGCCAGAAATTAATGGTTGCAGGCCGTATATTGTTGGCATACTATGTGTAAGATAGAACATATGTTCTATATATTTATGTCTGAGGATGTGTCTCTTATGATGAAGCCTTCCACTCCTCCTCCGCCTTCACCAGAAGACGAAGCCCTAATCCATGATTATCTGCTGCATCACATCATCCAGTCTGCACTCGAGCGGGATATTCGAATTCTCAAGACCCTTAAACTCAAAACGGCTGACCTCTATATCTTAAATCTGCAGCTTATTAAAAAAGGGAATTCGGATCATGCCTGGTTCATACAACAACAGATGAGAAGGCGCGGCATCCGGATTCATAGCCAGAACCGCACAGCCAAGGAAGGGCTGCAGGTTCAGTATTTGTGCCGCGGATATGAAGGCAGCCTGCTCTGCGAATGGCACTCCCTCAAGGAAGAGATAAAGGATCGGCTCGTTTCGTATCTTGGCACGGATTTAGCGGCATACTAGCACCGACTACGTACAAGACAGGAGCGCTCATGAAGAATATCTTCCACATATATTCTGCCGATATCCATAGAATCATTCGTAATTGGGCTGCAGGCGTCATCATAGCCGGGCTTGCCGTTCTTCCTTCTCTGTATGCCTGGTTTAACATTGAGGCTTCTTGGGATCCCTACGGCCAGACCTCCGGTGTATCCATTGCCGTTGCCAACCTGGATAAAGGGACCACTCTTCGCGACCAGCCGATTAATCTGGGAAAAGAAATCGTGGAGTCCCTCCATCACAATGAGAAGCTGGGATGGCGGTTTACGGAGGATAGCGAGAACGCTATTCAAGGTGTACGGCGCGGCGATGATTATGCCGCCATCATTATTCCGGAGAACTTCTCTGCCCGGATCGGCACCGTGCTGACCAATGAGCCTGTCAAAGCTCAGATCCTCTATTATACCAACGAGAAAATCAACGCCATTTCTCCCAAAGTGACGGCCCAGGGCGCATCCGGTGTCGTGGAGGAAATCAGCAAAAATTTCATCAAAACCGCCAATGGCACCATCTTTGAGATCTTCAACACGCTCGGGATTGAGATCGAGAATCAGCTCCCGGCAATTAATAAAGTACGAAGTCTTCTGTTCCGGCTCGAAAAAAGCTTTCCGGAGCTCAATGAAGCGGTGGGCACAGCCGCTAAGGATATTCAGCTGGCCAACCGATTGATTCAGCAGGCCGACACCGCCCTGCCTCGCCTTGAAGGGATTGCCACGGACGGCAAAACCATGGCCGGTGCGCTGGCGGAGTTCGCGAATCAGGCTGCGGGTGCCTCGAAATCGCTGGAGCCTGCCCTGCGTCAGGACTTGGAGGTACTGGCTGCAACCACCGGAGCGCTCTCGCAAGTGCTGGACACTCTGGGGCAAGCCGACATCGACCCGAAGGAGCTTGCCAGCCGCCTGAACGCTGCCCAGGAACGCGCAGAGACAGCAGCGCAAGCCGCGGCCCGGCTGGGTCAATTGTTCAAGCGGCTGGGCTCGATCTCCCCGGCGGCAGCTTCCGGGGCGGCCAAGCTCGAGGACATTGCAGCACGCTGGACCTCAGCTCAGGCCGTGCTCCAAACCATAGCTCAAGCCGTGGAACGGGGAGAAGAAGCACCTGCGGATTCCATCGATAAGCTGAAAAAGCTGAACGATGACATTACGGGACTGACCAACACGCTGTTAAGCCGCTACGATACGGAGATTGGTCCAGCGATCAGCAAAGCCTTCACCAAGGGCGCAGGCACGGCCAAGCGTGTTCAGCAGGAGCTGACCCAGGCGCTTGCCGCAGTCCCCGACATTCAGCGTTTGCTTCAAGATGCCCGGAAGGGGCTCAAGGTAGGGGGCGAAGAAGTGCGGCTTGCCCAAAGCCGTCTCCCGGAAGCCGAGCTACGAATTACGCAGCTGGCTAATCGGCTGCGCGAGATGGAAGCTGAAGGGGATATCCAAGAGGTTATCGATTTGCTTCAAAACAATTTTGAGCTCGAAAGCCAGTTTTTTGCCGAGCCTGTTACGCTGGAAGAGAATCGCCTGTATCCAATCCCAAACTATGGCTCCGCCATGTCTCCTTTCTTCACGACCTTATCCTTGTGGGTAGGCGCCCTGCTGCTCGTTTCCCTGCTCTCCGTCGAGGTTCATGATGAAGAGAGAAGCTTCCGCAGCATCGAGATTTACTTCGGACGCTATTTAACATTTCTGACCATTGCGCTGTTCCAAGCGCTATTCGTCACCCTGGGTGATATTTATTTGCTGCGGACCTATGTTGTGAATCCGGGCTGGTTCATCCTGTTTGCGCTGCTGATCAGCTCCATCTTCATGCTGATTGTATATACGCTGGTGTCCGTGTTCGGCAATGTCGGAAAAGCGATGGCCATCGTACTTCTTGTGCTGCAGCTTGCAGGCGCGGGCGGAACGTTCCCGATCCAGATGACGCCGCCGTTCTTCCAGGCATTGCATCCGTATCTGCCATTCACCTACGCCATTAGCATGATGCGGGAAGCCGTTGGCGGCATTCTATGGGATATTGTCATCCGGGATGTCCTGTTCATGCTGATCTTCGCGGCAATTGCGCTAATGATCGGGATTGCGCTCAAGAAGCCGATCAACCGGGCCAGCGGCGGACTTGTCCGCAAAGCGAAAGCCTCGAAGCTCATCCATTAATCCAGCCCCTTCCTGTACTTATATTCGCACAGAAAGACGGCTTGGCTGATAACATGAGTCATACCTTACGCAAAAGGACACCCCAACCGGTTTCTTAGAGCCGTGGGATGTCCCTTTTTTCGTAAAAGATTCACTTATGTTGGGATTGCTGATGATATTCCTTCAACTGTTTCAACGTATCCTCTTCCATATCCCCAAGCCGCCAGATCGCAATCTTCGAAATCCCCGAGTCTCTCGCCGCATCCACCCAGCCTGCAATGGTCATTCCATCCGCATACCACACGGTATGGCCGATGCCTTGGTCGTCCGTATATTCAAAATACAGGGCACCGCTTGACGGATCCCGACTCGGATCGTCCGAGATGGCATGGGCCAGCTCCACCGCACGCTTTTCCGTTAAAGAGACCACCTTGCCGTTCTTGGCCCAGTCAAACCCGCCAACCGACAGCGCAATGGCATGGTCTCCCGGGATCCCGTGCAGTTTGTCCGCCAGCTTCCTTATCATGGCGTGATCCGCCTTTGGACCCGGTCCGCTATGCCCTCCGTACAAGTTATATGCCATCAGGACATAATCCGGACCTTCCGGCAGCAGGTCAAAGGATGATTGGCTGATCCCCGGCTCCAGCACGATTCGAAGAGAGAAACCCTCCGCTTGTAAACGTTCATACAGCTCCTCGTACAGAGCCGAAAGATTCGCCCAATCTTCCTTGCGTACCTTCTCGTAATCCAGTTCCACACCGCTAAAGCCATGCTGGGATACCACAGCCAGAATGTGCCCGATATGCAGACTGCGGCTTTCCGGAGTTGCCACGATCCGGGAGATGAGCGCAGGATCCTTCTGGTCCGCCGTCCCATCGGTATCGAAACGATCGTTTACGATGGTCAGGACACGGCGAAGCTGTTCCCCCTTCCGGGAATTCTCCAGAAACTCAGGCAGTCCCTCCCGAAAATCCGAGGTAAAATGGAGTTCGTCTTTAGGATTGAAGTAAGCTGCAAAAAAATGGATTTCTTCAAGCTCACTACCGAGCTTCTTCAGATCCGTTATGCCCGTTTTCCACTGCCAGTCCGTAATCCAGGCAGACAGCTTCACTTCCGTTTGCGTTAACTGAGCCTGCAGTGCTTTCTCCTGCTCTCCGGTATGCAGCCACCAGAAAGAGACAGCAGCACACAAAGCCATCAATACCACAGCTCCTGCCCATTTCCTTCTGCGATTCTTCATTGTTGTTCACGTCCTACGCCATCCGAATATTAAAAAGTTTCCACAGCCCAGTCAACCGCCCGGCTCAAACTTCTCTGCACGCCTGTCAGGACACCGGTCAGTCCGGACGGCTTGTTCGTAAACAGCAGCTTCCGATCACCGCCCGCAGGCTCGGATGCAATCGTAACATCTTCAAAAATAGCGTCGTAAATATCATCTTTCTCATTCTGCTCGTGATATTGCGATTCAAACGCCACGCCCCCTGCGCCAATCGAAACATCCACAGGCTGCTGATTCAGAATCAACTGTTGATCGACACTCACGGACAGAGAATGGCCTTTCACCGAAATCTCCAACCTACGGTTTCCAAGTATGTTGACGGGATACTCATTCTCATCATCCCGGTCTCCGGACTGCGTCTGCTCCTTGGTATATACCGATGCCTTGTCGAATTGCAGATCCTCTTCCCCCCACTCGACCTTCGGCAAGGAATAAGTGAACAGCTCTTCGGGCGCTTGACCCGCTCTCTTCTGTTCCACCACCACGTTATTGTTCTCCAGAAGAAGCCTTAAGTAAGAGCCCTTCGTCCGGTCGTAACGGACATAAATGGACTGCCGTCCTACCACATTACCGAGTGCCTTAACCGAGACGGTCACGTCAGACTCTTCGCTGCCCTTCAAATAAACGGTCCCTGCCTGAGACGGAGGCGATGTGACCACGAAACGGTTATCCGCAAATTCAGCGGCTCCGCCAAGCACCTCCCACTTCTCAGCCTGCTGCTCGTCCCCCCGCACAAATTGCATAGGTTGTCCTTGGTCCTTGTGCAGCTTCATCAACAGATGATTGGTAGACCAGTAAGGAGCAGGCTGGACCCGAGTCAGATTATAAAGATCGCTGTCCTTCGAGTTGAAGGCCATTCCTTCCCGGTTGAAATTCATTTCAAACAGCTGCCTAATCTGCTCCGTATTGGCATTGGCAACAAGCTGATTCATGCCTCCGCCAAGCGCATTGGCGTGCATGATCATATACGTGCCTGGAACGTAACCAAGCGCTTCCGTATAGACTTTATTCATCGCCTCATAGTCAGCTTGGATCCGTTCTTCCATCTCCGCGCGGTTCTCGAGCGGAATCATATTCTCGTCGCGTATGAAATCCATCAAATAGTGGTTGTAATATTCCACATGGGATTTGGCGGTCAGTTCACCTTCGTCCTTAACGCCGATGTAACGGCCTTCACGATCAAAAATATTAATATAAGTCAGCCGGTTGCCGTTGGTCCCCAGCTCCCAATAACCGGTGCGGGTCATCTTCAGCATATCCTTCGGCTGCAGAAATTTCCGTTCACTATTGCCCATTTTGCCTGCATAGGACAGGAAAGTGGCCTTATAATTGTATTTCTCCAGCAGGGGCTGCGCGAATAATGCGGAGTCATTCCGTCCGTCTTCAAAGGACAGGTACAACGCTTTATCCGGCAGCTTCTTGCCATGACGATAATAATCGATAATATCTTGCTGCGAAATCGTGGTGTAGCCCTGTTCATATAAGGCCTTCAGTTGGGCATCCAGCTGGCTCTTGGATACGAGCTTGGATGTCCCGGTGCGGCCGACTCCGAAATAGGATAGCGCAATAAAGCCCTGATCCTGACGCCAGGCCGATTTGTCCGGCTCTTTAAATGTGCGAAAATCGAAAATCGCATTCGCCAGCAGGACGGCTGCTACAGCCAATACAACGACCTGTGCCGTAACTTTGATGATCTTGCGGCGATTTTTCCGCTGAACATTGAGGGCTGTTTTTTGTTTTTTACCCATTGGTCATCCTCACTTCAACCGCTTTGACACGATCAGAACGGTAATCCGAATTTTTTGCCTTTGCGCTTGCGGGCTTCCTTCTTCTCTCTCGCTTCAATATCCTGCGGCGTTTCCCGGGTCCCCCATGTCGACTTCCAGAAGGTAAACCAGGCCACCGGCATCTGCCATAACAGGACAAATTCATAGAACAGACAGAACACGAAGCCGAACACCCAGAGCCTGCTCTTGCGAAACAGCAGGTGGGCAAGACTCATCAGCAGCGCCATCAGCAGCAAGCCCATCAGGAAGGTCCCCGGAAAAATGCCGTGAACGATCGGCACGTACATCAAGTTATAGGCAACCACGACAGGCGCGGCAATCGGCACGATCAGGCCGATGTAGAAAAACAAGGCCATAAACGGCTCTTTGCGCCAAATAAAGCCTCCAGCCCGCAGCGACTCGCGCAGCCATGAGCGCTTCCAGCGCATCTGCTGCTTCAGGAACACCTTCATCTGCGAAGGGACAATCGTCGAGCATATGGCGGAATCCTGGTAACCGGTACGATGTGTTTTCAAAATAAAGTTCGTCATGCTTCGGTCATCCCCGAAAGTGGCGGGTCTGCCCAGAAACTTCTGGTTCAGCCAGGCATCCGCATGCTGCATGATCAGCTCTTTTCGATAGCAGGATAACGGGCCCGACAGGCAGGTCACGCTGTCAAACCATGACTCCGCCGCTTTCATGATCCGAAACGCAATATAATAACGCACAGTCTGCAGCTTCGTCATGTTATTGGTATATTTGTTCTCGACGTCCGTCCGGCCGGCGACGCCGCCCATCTTAGGGTCCTGAAAAGGCTGAACGAGGTGGCGAATCGCCGTCGGGTCCAAAAAGCTGTCGGAGTCCACGAACACCACCAGATCATGCTTCGCCATCTCCACACCTTTGACCAGGGCGACCCGCTTGCCCGCATTCTCCGGCAGCACCGTATAGGACAGGCGTTCGCGGGTAGCGTAACGCTCCGCCTCGGAATGAATCACTTCGATCATATCCTTGATCTGCTGTACCGACTGGTCTGTCGAACGGTCATCCACGACAATGACTTCCAGCTTATCTACCGGATAGTCCTGATTAATACAGCTCAGAATCGTACGTTTGATCCAATCCGCTTCATTGAAGCAGGGGATGATAATCGAAACCCCCGGCGTGTAATCCGGATTGATCGGCACATCGCGATATAACGACCCGAACAGGTAGCGTGTCAGCAGAAACAGGGCTGCGATTAAGCTGTACAAATACAGCACCATGTTGTATTTGAAATAGATAATGCTTTCGGCACGCATCAGTATGATGAAGAGCACCGCCATAAACATCAACGCGCTGGCAGAATACACGGAATAGCCCCACCGTTTGCGCTGAAAATATTCCGTCAGCGGCTTCTCAAATTCTAAGGCAAGCATATGTTCTTCACCGGATTCCGTCGAATTTGTTGCCCGGCGAACGACGCTTGCATCCATCCTTACGGCCGATTCGAAACCTTCGGGCATCGCGCCTGGCCGGATCCGGAATCGGGCTTTTACCTTGTCGCCCACTTCAAGACCTGAAGAAGCGTCCGGCAGCCTGAGCAGCAGGCCGGTGGCCGAAATGTCGGCAGCCTGCCCCTTGATCCCGGCCTTTTTCTTTTTCCCCTTGGGAACGATCCATACTTCAAATTCCGCTTCATAACGCAAGCTGAGCATACGCAGCTTATTTAAATACTCAGAACTGGACACATCATCCCCGGGCTGCTGTGCTCGGTTGCCTCTCCGGTCCGCGTTCAAACGGATCTGCTCCGGATCGGGTACGTAGGAAAGCGTACGTCTGTCCGTACGCGGAACCGTAAGAACTTCCTTGGTGCTCTTCGGTTGCTTTCTTTTTATAATCCTCATTGCTTTCTCCCATCGTTATCTACAAACTCCAATAATGAAAGCCGTTCGCTTCATATTCGGTTTTTGGATAAGCTCCCTTCACGTCAATCAGAAGCTTCGCCTCTTCAGCGTTAAACATGTCCTTGAATTCGGCAATCCCAAGCTGCTTGAACTCCCGGTGAGCGACGGCTACAACCGCAATCCGGATGTCTCTCAATTCGCTCATGTCCGACAGCTCGATTCCATATTCCACATAAGCCTGATGACGGTCTACGTGCGGGTCGGCGACCATCGGCTGAATCCCGTAGTCCTGCAGCTCCCGGATAATATCGATGACCTTGGAGTTGCGGATATCCCGGCAGTCTTCCTTAAAGGCCAGGCCCATTACCGCCACCTTTGCCCTCATCAGATCAATACCTTGGCGAACCGCGAGTTTAATGACATGCTGGGCGATGTATTTCCCCATTCCGTCATTGATATGCCGCCCGGCCAAAATAATCTTGGAATGATATCCCGTATCCTCGGCCTTATACGTGAGATAATAGGGATCAATTCCGATGCAATGTCCGCCGACGAGCCCCGGCCGGAACGGGAGGAAATTCCACTTCGTTTCCGCCGCCCGCAGCACGGCATTCGTATCGATATCCATCTGGTTGAACAGCATGGAAAGCTCGTTCATGAAGGCGATATTGATATCGCGCTGGGCATTCTCGATGACTTTGGCTGCTTCCGCCACCCGGATGCTTTCCGCCCGGTGGACGCCTGCATCGATGATCAGTTCATATAGATTGGCAACCGTCTCCAGCGCTTCCGGGTCATTGCCGGACACAATTTTCACGATGGTCTCGAGCCGGTGAACCTGGTCTCCGGGATTAATCCGTTCCGGGGAATACCCCACCTTGAAGTCCACGCCCAGGCGCAGGCCGGACTCCTCTTCAAGAATCGGAATGCACACTTCCTCCGTAACGCCCGGATAAACCGTTGACTCATACACAACAACCGCGCCCCGGGTCAATGCCCGGCCAACCAAACGGCTGGCATTGCGCACGAATTTCAGGTCCGGCACATTCCCGCTTTTTACGGGTGTCGGAACGGCTACAATAAAGCAGCGAGCTTCCTTGAGCTTGTCCGGATCCGAGGTGAAGGCGGCCGTACAGTTCGTAAGCGAGGTATCCCCGATCTCACCGGTAGCATCGAATCCGCTTCGATACTGCTGCACCTTGGCCTCGCTCAAATCAAAGCCGATGACATCCAATCTTCTTGAGAATGCGACCGCCAGCGGCAAGCCCACATATCCAAGACCGACGATCGCCAATTTGTCCACGCGGTCCAGCATATTTTCAAATAATTCCATCTATTCCATCTCCATTGCGGCTTTGTCCTGCAGCTGCATCATGTCCGCCATTTTTACAAACGTATATCCTTTATTCTTCAGCCCTTCCAGCACTCTGGGCAGAGCCTCAATGGTATGAATGTCATCCAGCATATGCAGCAAAATGACGCTTCCCCTTTGGGTCTTGGTCATAACCCCGTTTACAATATCGTCGGCACTATTGGAAACATCCCAATCCAGCGTAGTCACATCGTACATCGCAATGGCCGGGTAACCGGTAGCCGCCAGCGCTTTGGCCCGTTCGTCATCTACCACGCCGGTCGGCGGACGAAACAGCATCACAGGCTGCTGCTGTATGGCCTCCGTAATGACCTGGTGGGCCTTGACGACATCCTTCTGCAGCTCTTCCGGCGTTAGCGAAGTAACGACGGGATGACTGTAGGAATGGTTAGCCACATCATGTCCGCCTTCCACCATCGCCCGCGCCAAATTCGGGTTGCTTTCCACTCCTTTGGCCCGGAGGAAGAAGGTAGCTTTCACATCATGCTCCTCCAAAATATCAAGGATGCGGGTTACCGTTTTGTCGCTTCCGAAATCATCAAACGTCAGGGCAACTTCTTTTTTGTTCGTATTGACTTTATAAACCAGTTCATATTTCGCCTGTTGATAATCCGGGTTCATTCTTGCAGCGTCGTATCCCGGAATTAACTCGAGCGGTTTTCGCACGCCGCCATGCTGCACCAGCTCATCCAGCGTAACCAATTGATATCCGATATCGTCCACGGCCTGGGCTATGTATTTAATAGAAGAAATGACTTCCGGATTAACGTCGGTATTCATGGAAATAATCCCGCCTCTGGAGATGAACCTGGTCACATACTCTCCAATCTCTTCAGCACTCTGCATATTGCGGTCCTTGGGATTAATGTTATAACTTACAACGGCCTTCATTCCAAGATGTGCAGCTGCCAGCGGCACTTCGTCCGGATAATCGCCCGAGCGTGTCCGAACATAGCGGGGCTGGGCGCCCGTTTCCCGTTTAATGACATCGTTCGCGAGTTTGATTTCCTTATAGATCTGATCGTAATCAAGCTGATTCATATCGAGCTGATTGAGCGTGTTGTTCTCAATTTCATGACCTCTGGACAAAATGGCTTCCGCAATGTCCGGTTCCTCCGCCACTCTGATGCCCGGAAGAAAGAACGTCGCCTTGATTCCGTGCGCATCCAGCTCATCGATCAGTGCCATCATGGTCGCTTTATCGCCCATGCCGTTAAAGGTAAGCGCCAATTCCTTCCTGGCCGTATAAACAAACGGGATTTCCCTGCTCTTCTCTCCCGTATACCGTTCCACTTTCGGAACAGCAGCCGTCGAGCCTCCCGCTTCATCGCCGGGAGCTTGCTTACCTCCAAAAAGACCGCAACCGCCCAATAACGCCAGGGGTAACAACAGTCCGGTCATCCTCGTAAGCAGGTGTAACATTCGGGTTTTACTAGAATCTTTATTCATCTGGATACTCCTTTTAAATTTCAAACAGGGTATTTATTAAAGCCCTTACTGAACAAACCAATAGAATATAACACCAACCTATCCTAATTGCTATAACATTTCGGGAAATTTCATGGGTTTTCATCTTTTTCAAAACTTTGAATTACAATAAGGCCCCCCGGTCGTCCAGCTTATGTAATCCATTGCCCCATACTCATTCAAAACATGCTCTTACTCCCTGCCGCTCGATGATTCACATTATAGAATTCAGTTCTATACAATTTCTAAACAATTCCGATTCAACCGGGGCCTCACCCCCTTGTCAGACAAAAAAACCTTCGAAAGTCTCTTAAGACCTTCGAAGGTACGTTGAATTGTGAATGATTCATGTTGTTGTTCATGTTGTTACCATTTAACCGGAATTCGTAATTAAACCTTATGGTAAATCAAGGCTCTTCCCCAGCCATCGCGGTTCGTTTGTGAACCCAGGCCTGGTAGTGATGGACGGCCATTCCCGCAAAGGAAGAATGATCGCTGCCAAGTTTGGCGGCACGCAGGGCTTCGTCCTCCATCTCCCGTTCGCTCTTGGCAAAGAAGGTCAGGTGCTCGCCTTCCTCCGTATCCCCGAGCTCCATGCCGATCCAGACGGACTTGCCGAGTTCATCCGCCTGCTCCAGCTCTTCCTTGGACAATTCATACATCTGTTCCCCGCTGTCCCGGTACGCCATAACGGCAATCGCGTCCGTGTTCTGGATCATCCAGCGGCTGAACGAGTCGTCATCCGCACTGCGGGGTCCAGGGATCGAGTCAAGCCAGAATGGTACCGCGGCACTGAACCATAGCCCCTGACGCTTTGCCTCCTGCACCCAAACCTCCATGTTTGCGCTCCATTCTTCCACCACCTGTGCCTGTTCGCGGCCCCATCTCCGGAGCACATAGGGCTCGACATCAAACTGCACGCCCTCGAATTTCTCCTCCGGCGCAGCCGTACGATTGTACGCTTCCAGCCAGGTCAGCAGCTCCATCCCTTTTCGCCGGCCTTCCTCATAAGCCCAATCCGGCTGACCGTTCAAGGCGTGAACGCTGATGCCCTGCTGATGTGCAGCAGCTACAAAATGGCGGTACTCCTCGTCCGTAACCTCTTGTTGAATCTGCAAAAAGATCGTTGTAATGCCTTCCCTGCCGCTAAAGGCCACAATCTCCTCCGTTTCACTCCGGATCAGACTTGCATCCCACAGCCATGTAGCCTTGTTCTGATTCACCTTGCCTGACGGGAGAAGAAGAAGGATCAGCAGCAAAAGACAGATGCCGGCAACCAGGATGATCCACTTCGCTTTTGCATGTATAGGCCTCATTCTTCTCGTCCATTTCATCAGATCAAGACAGCCTCACCAGGCTCAGCTACATGCTGAACGGAATGGCCGATCTTGTAGATATGAGGCTCGGCGAACGCTTTAAACGCATTTCGTGTATCTAAGATCGGCACGCCGGTGGAAGCGATCGAATGATAATCCAGATTGCTGTGGTTTGTAATGAGGACGATGCAATCGTAACGGCTGAATTTCGCAAGATCATACTCCACGCTGTGAATCGTCTCGCCTTGCTTATCCACAAAACTGTGGGCATACGGATCGTAATAATCCACATAGGCGCCATTTTCCTTGAACTGTTCGTATACTTCAAGTCCCGGTGATTCACGCAGATCGCTGATGTCCGGTTTGTAAGCCATGCCTAACAGCAGGATACTGGAGCGCTTGATCGATTTGGCATATTCATTCAGAATCGTAGCCGTCTTGTTGATCACGTAGTAAGGCATATTATCGTTGGTGGACTGTGCCAGCTCAATGAATTTGCTGTAGAAGCGGAAGCCCTTGGCCTTCCAGGACAGGTACATGGGATCCAGCGGAATGCAATGGCCGCCGATGCCCGGTCCCGGATAGAATGGCATGAATCCGAACGGCTTGGTTGCCGCGGCATTGATCACTTCCCATACATCAATGCCCATGCGGTCGCACATCATGGCCATCTCGTTGACAAAGGCAATATTCACGCTGCGGAACGTATTCTCCAGCAGCTTGGACATTTCCGCCACTTTCGGGTTGCTAACGGGTACAACCGTCTCAACGTACTGCTTGTACAACGCTTCACCCAGCTTTAGGCAGGCGTCCGTCGTTCCTCCGATGACCTTCGGCGTATTTCGTGTATTGAACCGGCTGTTGGATGGATCGACCCGTTCCGGCGAGAAGCACAGATAGAAGTTTTGGCCAACCTTATAACCGAGCTTCTCAATCGGCTGTTGAATCAGTTCCTCCGTGGTTCCCGGATACGTCGTGCTCTCCAGCGTAATTAACAGATTAGGCTTCATATAGCGTTTGAGCTGATCGACTACCATTGTAATGTAGGAAGTATCCGGGTCCTGATTCTCGCTGAGCGGCGTCGGCACGCAGATGCTGACCGCGTCAATCACAGCAATCATGCTGTAATCCGTTGTCGGCTTAAAGCGTCCGGTCTCCATGCATGCCGCAAGCTCTTCGGACGAGATGTCCGTAATATAGGACTCGCCGCGGTAAATGCGGTCAATTTTATCCGAATCCAGATCGATACCGATGACCGTGAATCCCTGTCTTACCATTTCCACAGCCAGCGGCAATCCTACATAGCCCAGTCCCACAACACCCAGAACGGCTTTCTTATTCTCAATGGCACTCAATAACGTTTCATATTCCTCATTCACAAGTATTCAACCTCCATCGGATGTATAGTCTATTTGTCTATTTCTTTTGCCTATTTCGCCAAAAGACAGACCTCGTTTTGTTGAACTCTCTCCTTGCGATTAAAGAACCTCTCAGCTCAACTAATCACGTATCATTCATCAATTCTCTTCAAACTAAAAGCGTTAGTAACGATGTGTTTAATGAAGGCAGCGGCGGATGCGGGCATCCAGTTCCACCGGCGAGAACGGTTTGGTTACATAATCATCCACCCCGTTTTGGAAACATTGGCTGATCGTCTGCTCCACTCGTTTCTCGGTTAATACCACAATTTTGGGCGGTTCCTTCATATCCAGCTGCTGGATATGATGAATGAAAGGCAGGCCGTCGATGCCATGCAGGTTGAGCTCGGTCAGCACAAGATCCGGCTCCCATTTCGGGATGAGATCCAGCGCCTCCAAACCGTCTACTGCTTCAAGAGTTTCATAACCTTGCATGGTCAAGCGGATCTGTAAAAACTCCCTCACCGTGGCATCTTGATCCACGATGAGAATGCGGTTTTGACCGCTGTCTACTTCCTCCTGCGTAAATATATGAATATCCGAAGAGGTGCTGAGCTTGGTCGCTTCTGCCATCTGCTTCAACGTCAGCGCTGACGGCACTTCAGTAAGCGCTGCAAGCGTAATACGCGGATCTGCTTGCTCCAAACGGCCTTGCAGATGCTGCTTCAGGAGCAATGCCTGATAATGGGCGGCATCCAGCGAATATCCAGGCAAGGTAACGGCCAACACACCGGTATTGGTGTCAAGCAGTACCTCACCGTTCACGCCGGACAACTGGTCCACAAAGCTTTGAACCTCCGCCTGCCCAGCCTCCATCTCGGACGAATTGCCTGCACAGTACAGAAACAGCAACGCTGTTCCATGGCTATGGTTTCTCACTTCCTCCTCCAGGCGGCCGTAAAAATCAACGGCCTGCACGCGTTGCAATGTTGCGGATTGAGACATAACTGTAGGTCCCACCTCTCTTTATATTTTGATGCTGTTACATATGAACCGGGCCTTGAAGTCAGGCAGCCTCGTTCTTATCTTTCCAGCTCTGCCGGGTCATGGTACCCCATGAATTGTTGTTTTGCAGATATTGAATATGCCCCTGTACTCTCCACAGCACACCTAACTGGTGGTAACCCACGAATTTGAGTGCCGAGAAGAAGAGCATCTTCACCAGATCGGACAATTTGGTATACCGGCGGAAGGCCATCTCCTCCAGGATGAGAGCTCCTACGCTGAGCAGGTACCCACTTAAAAAATTGACGAGTCCAAACACGACCAGCACATGCCAATTTGTCATATCCAGCAATACATATCCAAGCAGAGCCAGAAGGCCCGTAATTCTGAAGTAAGGGTTTAGCGCTTCAAAAATAACGTTGTAGGGCATCGTCAACATGCCCATGACTTTATATTTCGGATTGAACACCATATCGCGGTTCTCGATCATGTTCTTCAAGTTTCCCCGTCCCCAGCGCTTGCGCTGATTGGACAAAATGTTGTAGCTGTCCGGCGCCTGCGTCCAGCACACCGCTTCCGGGCAAAAGGAAACGCGGTATTTGATTTTATTTTCCAGCATATAGCGGTGCAGCTTGATAATGATGTTCATATCTTCACCGGGGTAGCCTCCCCGATAGCCGCCTACCGCGATGACATAATCTTTGCGGAACAAGCCGAAGGCTCCCGAGACGATGATGAGCCCATTGAAATGGCTCCACCCGATTCGTCCACCCAGGAAAGCCTTCAGATATTCGATCGATTGGAACATCGGCCATATCCGGCGCGGCAAGGATACATCCTTAACCTCTCCGTTCTCAATCACGCAGCCATTGGCGATCCGAACATCCCCGCCGATGGCCACCGTTTCCTCGGGATTCTCCATATACATGCGGGCCATCCGGATCAGCGCATCCTTCTCCAGCAATGAATCCGCATCGATGGAAGAAATCAGCGGATAACGGGACAGGTTAATGCCCGCGTTCAATGAATCCGCCTTACCGCCGTTCTCTTTGTCGATGAGGTAAAGCTGCGGGTACTGCGGATTATAATAAATGCCCCGAACCTTGTTCGTGCTGATGTTCCCGCGGATCTCCGGATTGGGCAGCAGCGTCAAACCATACTCCTCAATCAGCACCTTCAGCGTCTCGTCGGAGGATCCGTCATTGATGACGATGACCTCGTAGGTTGGATAGTTCAGCGTCATCAGACAGCGGACATTCTCCGCGATGGTCAACTCTTCGTTATAGGCGGGAACCAGCAATGATACCGATGGAACCAGTTCCGAACCCGAGAGCGTATTGTATTTGGAATACGTAGCGCGTCTGAAAATATCCTTAATATTTCTGAAAGAAAACATCAGAATTACAAAATAAAGCGCGCTAACGATCATGACGTAATAAATCGCCACCATACCGTAAGTGAGCAGGATATCTCTAAGCAGTGTAATCTCCTCCTACTCCTGCAACCGTGCCGATCCGTTTGTTCGTTTGAACGCCGAAATAACGATCGTACACCAGTTTTCTTTTGTTAAAAGCCACCATTTGCTCAACTTGCTCATATTCGCCTTCGTTGGACATGATCCGCTCAATCCGGTACAAGGCCGTTTCCCTGGCTGGACCTTCTCCTGTCAACGCGGCTTGGCACAATGTCTCGAAGCCTTGTTCTCCCAACATGGCAAGACTCTCCGCGCTGTTGTTGCGCACATGCCAATTCTCGTCCTTCAAGGCGGAAGCCAGAATTGGAATGCTGCCTGCGGCATGAAGCCGTCCCAGCGCTTTTGCCGCTGCCGCGCGCACTTCCCACTCATGATCATTCATAAGCTCCGCAATGGTATCATCCTTCAGGGCCGGATAGGAGCCAAGATACAGCTTGACCGCCTCCGCACGGACGTCCTTCTCTTCGGACCCGACCAGTCGATCGAGTGCCGGTACGACAGCCGGAATGGCCTGCCCCCACATGGCTACAAGCGAGACCTTGACCAGTCCAGGATCGGGATCATCCAAGAGCTTGCGCATGAGGCTGGCTGAATCCAGCCGGGTTTCCAGCAAAATATCGGCAGCCATATGATGAATGGCTTTATCGTAGGCCAGCAGCTTGGACAACATTTCTCGAATCTGCTGTGACTGAACTGCGCTTTTGGCAATCGCCCGCGCAATAATGATGGTCATCGGACCATATTTCGTACGGTTCATCAGATGCTGAAGCTGCGGCACGGCCTCTTCTGCACGCATCCCGCCTAGGCGGTAGACCGCTTCAATACGGCGGTCCTTCCGCAGGCTGGATAATGCCCGAATCTCCTCTTCCACAAATCCGGCATCCCGGCATAAACGCAGGAGCTTCTCTCTGGCGTCCCCTTTGAATTGCTCGATCCACTCCATAAACTTGGCTTGAATGACCCGGCGATCAGCCGATGTCAATTTCCCAGGCGGGAGCTCCAGCTTCGTATCGTCATGCAGATGACTCTGGACATACACAAAATAGTCATGATGTTTTTCTGTTAAGCGTTCCGTTTCTCTTTGTATGGCATTGTGCTTGATCTTCATTTGGAACAACAGGATAATGCCGGCTGCAATAAGGCCGAGACATACATAGACAAAGACGTATGCCATTTCTAAATTTGAAAACATATCCGATGGCTCCTCCTTTTATTTAGCATCTGGTTCCCGCTCTTTTTCGGACAGACGGGTGAATATGTCCTGCATATCATAATAGCTTTGTTTTAATCGTTCACTGTACTTGGTAGCTTCCCATAGCTCCCAAGTATAGGGTTCGATCTCCTCCAGGTTGATGGACGCTGCCGATCCTGACGCTGATTTCCCGTTTTTCTCAGATCGCTGTGCGATCCACGGAGCCAGCCGGATCCCTTCCGCTGTTATCGTGCTGAATGTACGCTTGTCTTGAAGCGGGCTGTAATCCACCACCTGCAGCGAACTCGGATCCCCGAATCCGAGCAGCATCCATGGGATCCTCATCTCAACAAACCTGTCTTGATACTGCCAGGCCGTAAGCGAATTAAAATCCGGAGATTTCGGATCACTGGTCCCCTGCTTCAGCATCCCTACTTTCTCATCCACAAACGGATGGGAGAAGCGGGTATCCGGCGGGTTCATCAGCAGGCTGATGGCCAGCTTCCAGGCATGAAACGAACCTCCAGGCACCACAGGATCATCCTTGGCTCCCTTGGCTTCCTCTTCCGGCAGCATCCAATATCCCTCTTTACCGTACAAACGGCTGTGGAAATCGTATGATGGCGCTATGGTGACCTGGGATTCATCCTCTTGACCTAACTGAATCAAAGTTTCCAAAGCTCCACCTTGGAGCGTTCGTCCCGCCAGTTCTTTCTTCGGGATGTCGCCGCCAGGGATCGTATCTGCTCCAATGAAAAGCTTGGAACGTTCGGGATCAAATGCTTCTTCCAGTTCCATGCCGATATACAGGTAGGCTTCATCATGAGTCAGCCTCATGTTCTTGACGCCCGGAGCCGTTCCGGACCAGGTCTTGACTTCCCCTTCGGGAACTTTATCCCAATCGCTGAGATCCCCGTCGATCGTGATCTGCTCTACCTTGCCCGGCTGCATGGCGAGAACGCCGAACATTTTCTCATTCGTCAGCACATTCAACCAGAATGCCCGGCGGTCTGCCGGTATTTCAAAAGGCATCGTATTCCATGTTTTCTTAAACCATTCGTCCTGCCACATGAACAAAATCGCCCCGGAATAGCCTTCGTCGTAAATATCCTGGGTCAGCGAAACATTAACTTCGCCTTGCTCCGCTTCATCATGCCCCCCTTGATCCTTCCCTCCAGGACCGTGGTGTGAAATACCGATGGACGAAGGTACGCCGTATTCGGTGACCATAATCGGCATATCCTCGAATTCTGCCTTCAATTTTCGCAAGTAGGCTTTGTACGTGTTATAACCCCCATTCCCGTCAGGAAGGGTCTGTAGCGTTTTGTCCGTCCGGAAAAAATCCGGGTAGTACGGATACACATGGTATGCGGCAAAATATCCTGCATTCCAGTTCACCGGTTCTACATGCCTCGCATCAACAGACACCAGGTCTTCTTCAAACAGCGGTTCCCCCGGATGCTCAAGCACATCCGTTGTGACCCAATTGGTAAATGTCATCGGATGCTGCCATCCGTACTTCTGCTCCTCGGCAGCCGTATAGTCCAATAAAGATGCCAGCCAATTCTCAAAGGGACTTGCGTCCTTCGTCCCCGAGAAATAGGACCCCTCATACTGAGGAACATCCTTATGTACCGTGTTGGTGTTATCGACCATGGTTGGGTCCCACTCGGTTCCCACATGCCAGGCCATAAGGTACTTGCCTGCATTGACCTTATACTTGCCACTCGACTGTCCATGCTTGGGCTCAACGTTGATATCGCCGTAGACTGCAGCAACAGCCTTCGATATCTCCGCTTTGAACGTTTGGATGATTTCTTCGTCATACGCATCCTTACGCTCGATTAGCTGCTCCTCCGGTGACCAAATGCCCTGCATGAAGTACAAGGGGTCATCGCCTTTATCCCGGTTATATTTCACAAGCGCAGAATAAAAGACCGGATTATGCACGGTGTAGACCCTGATTACGTTCGCTCCCATGTCATCAATCTGTTTAAACCAGCGAAGGTAATCTTCCTCCGTTGCCGGAAGCTCACCGGGATAATGTCCAGGTACGGTTGCCCCAAGATTCACGCCTTTGGCAAAAACCTCTTTCCAAACTTCGTCATCCTCATATACCAGAAAGGAGGTTCCCTCTGTTTTGAATTTCATTTTCACGCCGTCCGCATCCGCATACGTTTTTAATGACGGTCGTAGATATCCTAGAATTACAGCGGCACCGCAGAGAAGCACTATAGTGAAAAGTGCTGCGATCACCCACCATTTTCGTCTGCTCATCGTCTTCGTTGCTCACCTGCCCTTTCTTTGACATGCTTGTTGCTGCACCGACATATGACGACTGAGCCATACTCGTCATTCTATAGCCGATGCGTTCCCGATACCATATTCCTTCTTTACCAACTTTTCCGATATCGATAGTAGTCAAAAAGAAGTAAAACAAACCTCTTCCACATTTTTCCCCCGATAACACTCGCCGCTGCCTCCTCGTCCCTGTCATTTGACAACTTCACAGCCTGATGTTAGTTGTGTGCAGTGAAAAGCATTGCTGCCCGAATAAGGCTGGAACCGCATGACTTCATTCCATCCGAGGAATGCAGCGAGACGACGAAGATTTTCAGAAAATTTTCGTGAATCATAAGATTAAACGCATAAAAATTGCTAAAGTTCCGGTCATTTTTACATCATTATCCATAGTTATTACAAATTTGATACCAAAGTCGTATAAAAAAACGGCTGAGAACCGCATCCTGTAAAGGTTTGGCAATATTAACCTTTTATACAAAATAAGAATAGAGTCCTGTACCGGGATTGTGTAATATTCTATAGATTTGACACCCGGGATCAAGTGGTAAGTATCGCCTATTTTTTCTGATTTCGGTTTGGATTTTCCCGGATGGTGGTATATAAATTAGTTTGGGAATTTTCAAATCTGCGTCATAACAACACAAATCAAACCCGGTCCATTGTAGATCCGAGTCTGTTGTTGACGATATTTGATTGAAGAAGTTACCATGATTACCGTATATTCATCAAAGAAAAAACTGCCTTCACCACCAAAAAGTCGGATATCTTCGCTCCTTTACCGCATTATTGACGAGCAGAGCCACAACCACGATCATGACCGACCCGGCAAGCACCGGCGTAAACAAGAATGACCAGCCGCTGCCAGCCATAATGACAACCAAGGGATCAGCTCCAGCCGGAGGATGGGTCGTTTTGGTTATACCCATCAAGCTGATCGCCGCTCCCACACCGATGGCCATGGCCCAGATTCCGTCCCCCAGAACCTCAAGCGTCACAAGTCCCGTGAATGTTGAAATGAGATGTCCTCCAATGAGGTTCCTTGGCTGTGACAGCGGCGCGTCCCAGACCGCAAACGCAAGCACGCAGCTCGCACCAAAGGGTGCCATGATCCAAACACTCCCTGCAAGTGTTGTCAGAAGAGCCAACAATCCGATGGAAACAGCCCCGCCGATAAAGCCAATGGCGATATTCATGGGACGAACGGTCAACGGACTTCTAGCCCCCCCTTTCATTTTTTGTAAATACACAGCTGCCAGATCCTTCATGATAAGCCTCCATTATTCATATTTAACTAGTTATTTAGTTATATATAAGATAATGACTTATATCCATACATGTCAATACTTTTCTTGATAATTAACGAATGATTGTGTAAAGTTAAATTACTAGTTGACTAGGAAAGAGGGTTTTGTTATGCCGCATAAACTGATGCTTCGAGTCGACCCGCACGCCACCCTTAATGTCAGCACACAGGTTAAAGAGCAATTAAAGTGGTTGATTGGGATTGGACAGATCGAACCATTCGATATGCTGCCTCCGGCCGGTGCGCTGGCGGATCTGCTGGGACTGAACCGGAACACCGTGAATCTGGTCTACAACCAGTTGAAGGAAGAGGGGATCGTCTCGATGCATAAAGGCAAAGGAACGCAGGTATTGAACAACGCGCAGGTAGAGGAGCTTAGAACTCGCAGAAAGTTAATGCACAAGCTGGTCGAGCGAACGACGGAGGAGTTAAGCTCCGTTAACATCCCGGCGAGCGAATTCTTTGCCGCATCCCTCGCCTATACGCTGCTGCAGGAGCCTGTCCAGAACACGAAGCAGCGTATTCTGTTCATCGAATGTAAGGGACATGACTATCCCTTTTATCAGACAGCGATTGAGCAAATGACGGGTGCCGAAGTGAAAACGGTATTTCTGGAGGATCTGTTGACGGGGAAGCAGGCCCTATTCGAGGCGCTGGAGTACTCAAACCACATGGTTACAACATTGAATCACGATGCCGAAGTAAAGGCTCTGTGCAGCAAATATGACAAAAAAGTAACGGTCATTGGCGCCAGCGTGGAAACATCGGTCCTGCTTGAGATTGCCCGGCTTACACCGGGAAGCGATATCAGCTTTGTCTGCTTGGGTAAGGCAGGTGCACAGTGGATGGCCAGCCGCATTCAAGAAGCCGGTATTGAGGGGCCCCACGGCCACTTGGCTGGGCTGGATAATCGGGAGGACCTACTGCAGCGGATCGAGGAATCCGATTGGGTCTATGCATCTGCTGCCGCATATGAAGAGGTTCGAGCCTTATCCCCCGAGAAGGTGAAACTGTTTCCCATGAAGCTGGAGAAGAGCAGTGAGAACATTCTAAGAGAGATGGTCTGATTCCAATAGGAAAAAACGCCCACTGTTATAAACAGGGGCGTTTTGGAGGCTGGATGTTTCTATCTGTGCCGAATGTTTAACATCTGGATACCGGTATCACTAAAACCGAAGACCCAATGTAGTTCCACCGGCCTCGCATCGATGGCCCATCTTCAGGCAAGGTTGCCTGTAATCCGCTTATAGGTCGCCTCGTCCGAGACCACATACAACCTGGCATCCCGTGGAATCGGGACATCAAGCTTGCGGTTAATGCTTAGATCGCTGCGATCGGAGATGAGCGTTGCTCCTTGCCGCAGCAGATCCTGAAATGCATCGCCGTAGGTCTTCCATGCAGGGTTCAATGCCACTTCGTAGATATCGTCGCCGTGCTGGCGGCTGAGCAGCTGCATCAGCACATCCGAGTTTCCTTCCTGGAGCGCCGCGCGTACGGCCAATCGGGACACGGCATCATGCGAAAGCACAAACTCGTTCACATGATTGTAGCGGAAATTCTGAACATGCTTCTCCTGCACGATCTCCACCGTGGTATGTACGTTCGGCGCAATCCGTTCAATGCTGGAAACAATCAGGAGCGACTTGCCGTCCACGAGAGCCGATTCATCAATCCGGGCATCCGCAAAAACAATGGCCGATTTGGCCTCCAGAATGTTGGCTCTCATCAGCACGTCATCCGCTGCTGGATCGCCGCTTACAAAATGCACCTGTTCGAGATGCTCGACAGGATGCTGACTCGAATCATCAATGACCACGATCTGGGACTTCGGCGAAAACAAAAGTATCTCATCGATCGCGGACTTTGCTTTTTTGCTCCAATTGATAATAACGACATGATCACTGCCCCGAAAATTCAACCTGCCCGCCCCTCTCTGCCGCTGTATGCTTCCAAACGATTCAATGACCCGGCCAATCACTAAACTTAGCAGCCCAATACCAAAGATATAGATAAATATCGTTAATATCTTTCCCGGCACGGTAACTGCATAATAATCGCCATAACCTACGGTTGCCATGGTGGTAAACACCCAATAAAGGGCGTTAAACCAATGGTGAAACGTTTCCGGCTCCAGCAGAAATGCCAGGGTCGAGCACAGCACCACAAACAGTACCACAATCACGCTAATCGTTGTTTTACGCAGACGCATCATTTTCAAAGATAATCTTAGAAAAAAGTGCACGTTCCTGCTCCTCTCCCGAAAATGGTGCTATTTGACCTAAATAATCAGGCTGCTGATCGCAAAGGCCGTGCCGATAAACACCATCGCAAGCAGAATGCCGATCGCGACGTTCCCCTTTTGCAGGTGCTCGGATATTCGAATACCCGGCGTAGCCAGCTCGAATACCCAATAGGCCACAATCAAACATACATATCCGACGGCAAACCACAGCATCATGTGCCAGATCGATGAGTTCGTATATGCGGATATGCCCAGAATGATGGCCGTTGCCATAAACTTGCCTCCAAATGCAAGACCCACCGCGACATTTCCCTTCTTCAGCTCTTCCATGTCGTTAAACCGGGTCATCCAGCTGAAAATCAGCATACCCAGCAATTGAAGCACGATAATGCAGATTACACTTACAACAATATTAATGACGACCGTCAATCCGCCCACCCCCGAAATTTTGCATAGGCCAAGTCGTAATCGGCGAAATCATGCACTTCCTCCAATACAACATCAACCGTGTCCTTCTTTTCCATTGCGGCATAACGCTTCTCATCAATCGGCTGCTTGATCCGGTTGCCCGTCGGCAGCTCGATGACAGCAAAATGCCTGGTGTCCTTTTTATACGTTGTTTTATAAACCCCAACCAGCTTCACGTCAGTTTTGACCGTGACTTTGAGGTTGGCTAAATCCGATTCCGCCGTCTTTTTGTCCTTGAACGACTTAATGGTCTGCCAAGACGATAAACGGATATCATTGCGCTGATTCGCATCCGTGGTTAGCTCCGCATCCATGAATTGAAGCGTCCAAATGTTGTCCCCGGTAGCATAGTTGTTATCGTTAGGCAGAAGTTCGTTGTCCGGCAAGACGGTCATATCGCCGCCTATCAAATCGCCAACGGTCCCTTCAACGATCCGGTAGTCCCAAGGCACGCGAGCAGAGGTTGAAGATACTTCCTCCGATCCGGTGTGGAACACCGTCGACCCATTGCCGGAGCAGGCACTCAGCGCCAAAACCATGAGGGATAATAGAAGTACCGCCAGAACGACCGGAGGTTTCCTCTTTCCCTTAGGAGCACCGCTATGCTGCCTTCTATCTTGTTTCAACTGCATTTATTTCACTCCCATTGCGATAAAATGGCTGGAATTCCCCGTAATCAAACCGCCCGCCCGTCCCAGCAAACCACAAGGGCTGCCATTCAGGACGAACAATCCTGTCAGTAAATGAAAATGGCCTTCCGCCGTCTCGACGCGGGCCAGGTCTGCCCTCCGCTGATAGACCGTCGGAAACATGACGCTTGTATCATACCCGTCCTGATCCTCTACCTCGAGTTGTCCGGCCTGGTCGTACAGCTTGACAGAACCACCCTCGCGGCCGAACATCGACTTCGATACAAAATTACCGGAGAATACCGGTTTGTTGTAAGTCGGCAGCATATAATTGACGATGGCTGCACGTTCCTTCTCATCGAACAAAAGACCCAGCTCATACATCCCCCACATGGCGGCAAGCAGTCCTTTGGATTGCAGTAAAATGCTGTGCGGCGAGTTGAACAGCTGCAGCCGCCCCGTCTCGATGGCATAGGCAAGCGCATCTCCGCCATCATCGACGGACATCCACTCCTTCGGATATAGGGCAAACATCCGGTGAATCTCCCGGCCATCGCCGTCCTTCAGCATGCCTTCGTCCACCCACAGATCAAGACAATCCACCAGCCGGACGTCCAGCCCGCTGTGCCGAACCAATGCTTCGATCGTACCGGAGTCCTCTTTATGCTCGCCATAAGCAATGCAGGCGGCCGTATCCGGACGCTCTACCCCCCAAGCTTGCGCGATCAGCTCTTGCATCCGTTCGTTGGGAGAGAAGATGCCAGCCTGACGGCACATCCACGGCGTTGCAATGGAAGCCTCAACATAACCTGTAGGCGTGTCCGCATTCAGCTCCAGCAGCTTGATGCTGCCGTCATGGGCAATAGCAAAATCAAACCTGGCATATCGGCTGATCAATCCCTCTTCCGGCAGCGGACATTCGTCCAGCATCTGCCACAGGACGGGCGGAATGCCAATTAAGGTGTAGATATGATGATTGCGATGAATATAACGAACGGTTTTGTCCAGCATGGCCCATAATACCGCAGCCGCTTCTTCCAGCTCACGATAGGTCTCTTGGCGTATGGTGACGATCTGGTCTATCCAGTAGGCTTCGCCTTCCAAATCCGCCCAGGTAAAGCCGAGCTCCGCGAGCTCCGATACGCGACCATCCCGATTGGGGTCAGGCTGTCCCGATACGGTGAATACGCTGTCGTGACTCATCCTCCAAAACCGCCGGATCTGGAGCTTGATTTCGAACCCGATGAACTGAACCCGCTGGAATTGCCGCCAATGCCGCCGGACTTCGACGACGTGGAGCGGCGCGTAATCGTACCCGAAGATGAAGTGGAGGTTTTCGGACGAACATTGGAGTTCACCACCGGTTTATTCTGGAACGTACCACTCGAATACGTGCGGGGTTTGTAAGGCTTGCCGTTATTCGCATAATAACCGCGATGATTGTTGTACCATCCGCTGGATGAATAATAAGAACCATTGTTAAAGAGCATGTGATAGAGCAGCAGATCATCCCAGCCGAAGCCGGAATTGTACCCGCCATAGTTGTTGACAATCGTGGTTCCGCCGCCCGAACCCGATCCTGCAGCGGCTCCCTCTACCGGCTCTTCCTGGAATTCTTCCTCACTAGGAAACGGAATGTTCCAATCCACATTCTTGTCAAAATACTTCTTCACTTCTTCTGTTGACCAGGATACCAGCTGCGGCTCTTCGGATGAGGTAACCGCTTCCGAAGCGAGGTCTTTCGCTGCAGCGCCCGATACCAGAAATGCGTTCGCCAACAAGGCGATGCCCAGCGAGCTCGACAAGACCCGAATCGGTTTGCCTTCCGGCGTCAGCCATTTGGATGTTGGCTGATCTTTTTTGTCTTTTTCATTACTCAAGATGGTTTCTCCTTTCGGACAGAATTAATCGTTCCGCATCGGAACGAGCAGCAGCTCCAGTTTGCCCGTGTCTACATTTAATCTGCCTTCAATCGTTTCGTATTCCCGGCCGCCAACAACGATATAATTCACATGCTCCAGTGCAGCGACCATGTTCATCGTCCATGACCGTTCTTCAATCTGTACCAGCTCACCGTCCGGCCTCTTTTCAAACAAAATGACGTTCATCCCATTATCCACTGTGTGTCTACCCCTTCCATCTAAGCAGTGAGTATTGATACGTGGTAAATTCCGAATCGTTTCAAAAAATCTACGATGGGCTATCAACGCTTACCGCAGCGTTCTTTTCCAAAAGACGCAACCCATATAATAACACCGCTACTGATTATTTACACCTGCGAATTGCCATTAAAAAATTGATGAAAACGAACATTCTGGCCATACAGTACCTGATTATTTACGTTTTATAAGGTGTAGCATCAAATTTCATGATGATCGTCTGTCTTGACATTGTCACTAGTGTCATACTTTAGAATCGGTATCATTCCAGTCCAGAAAGGGGTTTTACCGATGAATCCAAATCTTGATAGATCATCTCTCGTTAACCATCAGCACAATGCGAAGGCGAACAGCTCTACCCTTACTTCCGTAACCGTGATCGGATTAGGCGCCATGGGCTCCAAGCTGGCCCGAACCTTCGTGAACAGCGGATATGACACCACCGTCTGGAACCGCACACCTGAAAAAGCCGCCGAACTTGTAGGCTTGGGTGCCTCCGGCGCTACGGAGATCGCAGATGCCATCGCCGCCAGCCCCCTCGTGATCGTCTGCGTACTAGATTACGATGTCGCTCGCCATATTCTGGAACCCATAGGCGATAAGCTTTCCGGTAAAGTTGTCGTAAATCTGACAAACGGCACTCCCGAGCAAGCCCGCAACATGGAGACGTGGATGAGTAGCCTGGGCGCCGATTATCTGGATGGCGGCATCATGGCCGTCCCTTCCCTGATCGCCACACCACATGCCGTCATACTCTACAGCGGTTCAGAGACTGCGTACGGAACGTATGAACAGGTCTTGGACAGTTTAGGTACAAGTCACTATTTGGGACCTGATCCCGCCCTCGCCCCACTGAACGACCTGGCACTGCTTAGCGGAATGTATGGGATGTTCGGCGGTTTTATCCATGCCGTGGCGCTTGCAGGCACCGAGGGAGCGAAGGCTTCAGACTTCACAACCTCGCTGCTGATGCCTTTTCTGCAGGCCATGATGTCCACTCTGCCGGAGATGGCGAAGCAGATCGACACCGGCGATTATACCGCCAAGGATGCGAGCCTGGCGATGCAAGCAGCTCACGACACCATCGGGGAGGTCAGCAGGGCACAGGGCGTCAGCCCCGAGCTGTTCACGCCGATTTATGAGCTGATGAAACGCCGGGTGGAAGGCGGTTTTGGCGGGGACGACTTCGCCAGCGTAATTGAACTGATCCGCAAGCGTCCATCGTCTTGATCGGCATAAGAGAGAGATAAGCCGCATGAGGCTAATGGCACATGCAAGACACATCGCGCTTTGGTGACCATGCGATGCGCTCTGGATCCTCAACACAGAAGAAGCCTGGATCATCCCGTTGGGAACGATCCAGGCTTCTTTTTCATTTCCATGAACCTTTATTTATTCTATCAATTCCCTGATTTCCTGAAAGTTATCGGCAAATCCGATAAATACGTTGTCACCCATAACGATCGTAGGCACAATCTGTTTTCCCGTCAGACGTTTCACTTCTTCCGGATATTCCGGGTTCGTTGTACAATCATACTCCGTATACGGAACCTCCTGCTCCTTGAAGTAGCGCTTGGCATGATGGCAATCGCTGCATGTGGGTATAGTGTAGATTTTCAATGGTTCTGTCATATCGATCACTCCTTAAGCGAAATTTATTTTATCTCAACAACAAAAGGCACGGTCATCACTTCACCTTGATGCTGAAATTGTCCCCAGATTTTGTAGATGCCGCTGTGTGGAAAGGTAGTGGCAAATTCCGCTTTGGGTCCTGTGCTCTGCTCGTCCAGAGGATGCACATGGATGTACTGCTCCGCGTCTTCGGACAGAATGACAACGTGCCCGACTGCGCCCAGATAAGGCTCCAGATTGTTGATTCCTTGCTTTGTCTTTGCATCCTGAATATGATAGGCGAGCACGACCTCTTCATTCGATAAGGTATTGCTTAGGTTCAGTTCAATATCCTTGCCGTTTACTTGTTTGATGAGGCTGGCATCCGTTTGAATCGCCGACGGTTCCCCTTCTTCTCCCTCAATCTGAACCCATTCGCTAAGCGTGGCCCCTCCAGCACCTTTAGGGACAAAATCTGCGAACAATTTATATTCGCCGCCAGCCGGGAATGTCGTGTTCACGGTAAATACGCCATTCTCCTTGTAATCCGGATGAATATGGTTGAAGAAAGACAAATCGCGATTCACGATGATCAGATGCAGGAGCTTCTCATGATTGACATCAAAATCCTGGACAGGTTCACCGTCTTTATCCGTAATTTGAATCGTCAGCTCCGATTCGGCGCCTGCCCTTGCCGGTTCATTCCATGTAAACGCTGCGTTGTAATGATCTGAGGCAGTTTCATGCCCGCCAGCATGTTCACCATGCCCGTTTGTTTCCTCGCTTTCGCTTTCCTGTTCATGGTTCCCGCCATGGCCGCCCGTATCAGGGACCTGCTTCGCGTTATCGCATGCTGTCAACAATCCAAAAGCAAGTATGCCCGTTAAGGTTAGTATGGTGCCCTTCCTAATCAACATGGGCTATCACTCCAATCATTGGATATACTGCAAGATGAATTTTCATTTTCATCCGCCTCTATAATTTTAGTATACCCCCCTATCCTATTATTAATCAACTTTTTTTTCTGTTCGCTCCACGCAAATAACACCATGCAACCTGCATGGTGTTATCTTTCTATTCATCATTATTACCCGAATGATTGGATGCATTCCTTACTGTACAGCTAGATACAGTGCTCGGCGAAGTCTTTTGGATCCTCGTTTCGTGATCCGGTTGCTTGTGGCCGTAAATTTCCCTGAGCTATAAATCCCCGGATCTAGGCCTGCATAGGCAACAATCTGTTTTGCATCCTTGAATTGACTCTCATCACCAAGCTCTGCTACGATCGCAGCCGCCAACTTGTCCCCAATGCCTGGGATGCTTTTGACCAAGCTTATGTCCTGCTGGTTCAGTAAAAGCCGGTCCAATACGTCCTTCTGATCTCCACGTTCAGATATAGCGCTAACGATATAGCTTCTTGTCCAAATTGTATGATCAATCCAAACCTTCTGCATATCGACTTTCAGTTGCACCATTTTTGAACTAAGGCAAATCGATTCCTTTTTTTCGCCTACCTTCGCTTGCACAGTTCCTACTGGCGGTATGATTTTGGTCAGAATGAACACCGGTTTTGTGCTATTATTTCCTTATAATGGGTAACACAGGGGGTCATTATTATAGAAACATTGAAGTCCATCTATCAGCGATATTTCGATGAAACGTTATTTGGCCAAAAGAATGGAATATCTTATAGCCTACAATCAGAAATCGGTGCCGGGAACGCTTACAAGCTCACTACTTACAGCGGGATCCAAATCGTGTACCACGATATTCGTTATCATGAACCGTATCCTTTTTGTTTTGCTTCAAGAGGACGAATGGTTGAACTTCAGTTTACTCTTTCCGGTCAACGACAGATAATTGTATCCGGTCGAGAACATCAAACTCCGGTTGGGCGGGGTGCGCTTTCTTTAATTGAGGACTTTCAAGCTCATTTTTTTCCCTCTGCACAAGAGCAATATGTTTCACTTTCGCTGGCCATTCCGGTTTCTCTATTCGATTATGCGGCTATGCATTTGGCGACTTCACCAAATATGAATTTCGGGTTTGACCGACTAAAAGAGCAGTCATTCCGCTCCTATGATTTTGAATACGATACCAGAAGCATGGCTTTGGTAAAGCAATTAATCACTGATTTTAAAAATGACAATAGATCCCCGTTAATGATGGAAGCATCTGCATTGGAGCTTTTAAACATGCATATGAATCAATTGTTTTTTCTGACACCTAGACCAAACGGCTTTTCTAAAGGGGATATCCAAAAATTGAATAAAGCTAAGCAAGTACTTGAATCTTGTATGACAGAACCTCCGTCGCTGCTGGCATTAGCAAAAATGGTAGGATTAAATGACTATAAATTGAAGGCGGGATTCAAAGCTTGTTTTGGCATGACGGTTTTCGAATATTTAAGACATATCCGCCTTGACCATGCGATGAAGCTTCTGCATGACCAAACCGCAAATGTGACCGAAGCTGCGATGATTGTTGGCTATAGCAATGTTAGCGCGTTTTCCGAGCAGTTTTCTCGGAAATATGGTATGAAGCCGTCCGAGGTGAAAAAACTATTTTAATCCGTTTGACCGTAATTTATTCCCTTTCAAGGGAGCGGTCATGACCTAAATCCTCCTATACTCTTATCATATGAATGAATTCATTATTATTCATTCACATCTTGTTCTAGATGGAGGTATGGAAATCATGAACGGTCGCAAACTTTCAGTCTTTTAGACATAGAGACTCTGCGCAAGCTTTGGATAAATAATTCGTTTACTGAAAATACAATGTTGGGTGGAATGAAAATATGAAAATGAGAGTCATGGCAATAATCTTGTGTGGTCTGTTCATATTCCCCCTATTCATTTCGGCGCGAAGTGATGAAAACAGGCAAGTTGAGCAATCTGGAGCTTCCGTCTTCTCCGAAGTAGATTCGTATATTGCTCGTGAAATGAAACGACAACGTCTTCCGGGACTGGCTCTCGGGATTATACAGGGGGATCGTATTCTTTACCTTAAGGGATATGGCCAAGCCGATTCATCGGGGCGTCCTGTAACACCTGAAACACCTTTTGGATTAGGTTCGATCGGCAAGTCGGTTACGGCTATTGCCGTACTACAGCTTGTCGAAGCAGGGAAAATTGATTTAGATGCACCAATACAACGTTATATCCCCCCCCAATATAAAGGTGCAGAATTCATTACCGTACGTCAGTTACTGAATCAAACAAGCGGTTTCACTCAAATCTCAACTTTTAGCAACACACTCACAAGTATCAACGATCATTATCAAGATGCTATAGAGAGAAACTCCCTGTCTTATGCGAAAAAGTTTTTAAAGGACACCAAGCAAACTGAACATCCTTACAGATATTCGAACGCGAATTATGTACTGCTCGGCTATATTGTGCAACAAGTATCTGGTCAGTCCTATGGCGACTATGTGAAGAAACAAATTTTTGATCCTCTGTCTATGCATGACAGCTACGTTTCGCTCGATGAAGCGGCTGCACACGGACTGGCTACGCCCTACCGCCGGATATTTGGATACAATGTTGCCTACGATGGCCCATTTGTCTATATTGCAGGGGATTCGCCGGCGGGCTACATGTATACCAGTGCGAAGGACATGAGTCATTACTTGATTGCCCAAATGAACGGAGGGCGATTTGAAAAGGATTCCGTGCTCACTTCTGAAAGCATACGACTCATGCAGACCGAACCTGTTCCCGGTACATATGCCATGGGATGGTCATCAGGTTACATTAACGACTTGCAGGTTATCGGTTCGCCGGGTGGCTTATTAGGCTTCCAAGCCCAAGCTTTTATGGTCCCGGAACAACAACTGGGAGTTATCGTGTTCGCTAACGTACTTGACGCGATCGATGCCGCTTGGCCCAAAACGCACGTCATCACGACTACCCACATCGCCACTGGGGTCATAAACATACTGAATGAACAACCAATTGGAGGATCTGGTTTAAGCATTTCGCAGAAATACTTGCTTGTAAATGGATTAATCATCATACTCAGCATATGGTTATTATATTCGACCGCTAGAACTGCGAAGCGCTGTTTTGAGCGGAGGAGAGATGACCATTCTGTCCATACTAAAATATCTTTCGGAGTGATATCAAGAATTGTTCTGCATTTTGCACCTCTGTTTATTATCCTGTTGTTGAGTTTGACTCAAATGGTACCGCTATGGCATATTGCAACCATCTTTCAGCCGGACGTAGTCCCTTGGCTGAAGATAATGACTGTACTTATGGCGCTAAAGGGAAGTATGGAAATCATACGGTTAAAGCTGTTGAAGATTTCGATGTGGCGGAGATAACCGTCCAGGTAAAACTATTTTAATCCATTTGACCGCATTTCCATCCGTATGGAGGGAGAAGCACTGACCCAAATCGCTTATACTCCAAATCAAATGATCAATTTGAAACAAGGAGTGAAGCACATGAATAAAATTAAGGGAAGCGTCTTTTTCAGTGTTTTTGTAGCGATGCTGGGACTTATGCTCCTTGCACCGATCACACCCTCGCTTATACGGGAATTAGGACTTAAGGAAATCCACTCCGGAATCCTGATTTCAACCGGATCAATTATGATGGCTGTTATGGCTCCGATATGGGGGAATATCAGTGATGCGAAGGGGCGGAAACCGGTTATACTGATTGGGTTTATCGGCATGTCCATCAGTACTTTATTATTAACGATCACCTTTTATTGCGGTCTTAACCACTGGATTAACGGCGGACTGTTGCTGGGCCTGATGATTGCGGCGAGAAGCTTGGTCGGCATATTCATCCCGGCCATCCTGTCCTCATCACAGGCTTATATGGGCGATGTGACAGAGGGAAAGGAAAGAGGAATCGGCATGGCAATCATTAGTGCCGCAAATGGGCTTGGAATTGTTATTGGGCCAGCCATTGCCGGTATTTTCACATTAATTGGTTTGCTATGGCCTTTATATTTTGGCATTGTGATAGCCGTAGTTGCATTGGCAGTCACCCTGCTGCTGATGCCTGCAACGAAGCCGGCGATACAGAAAGGGGCTGTCAAAGTCAGTCCATTTCAATCCGGTTTGAGGCTTTATCTACTCGCAGCGTTAGTGACGATGATCGGGATCGTAACGATTCAGGTCGTCGGCGGGTTTTATTTACAGGATCAGCTCCATCTCCCCTCTGATCAGTTGGCGAGAATCGTTTCCTTCGGATTAATGCTTACGGGCATGGCAATGCTCATTTCACAAATTGTTCAGTCCAAATGGCTGAAATGGGAGCCGCGGGTGATGATCCTGCTCGGTTCCTTGATTCTCGTCGCAAGTATGCTCATATTCCTTCTTACAACTCATCTTCCATTCTACAATTTAGCATTTTTTGTTTTTGGACTCGGGTCGGGATTTATGATGACTGGATTTATGGCAGGCGCGTCACTTTCTGTAAGTAATGAACAGCAAGGTGGTGTAGCTGGTCTAGTTGCGGCCATGCAGGGAATTTCCGCCATCATTGCACCTATTCTGAGTACCACTTTATATCAGGCAAATCGATATAGCCCTATGGTCATGATAGTCATTCTGACTGTCCTCTTGGGTGCAATGATGCTGGTCCGCCCCCGAGGCCACAGGACTATTGACCAAATGAATGGCAAGGAAACTCACGCTGGCACAAAATAATCCCGACACAAACGTTCAATAGTTAAAAAATCCATTCTTTGAACAAGCTGCAAAACGTCGATTTCGACAAATTTGAAATGGCGGAGTCATCGTATCGCGATACTTCTCCGACTTCTCAAAACCGGCTTTGACAAGCTCCCCGTTCACCTGTCGAACAATGATTGATTGTAGCAGCAGATGAGCCTTCAGGACGATTTAAAAAATGGAGTGCGCCTTTCATATTCTGCAAGCTTCTCCTGCATCAAACCGCGAATTCGGCTATCCGTAACCCCGTCATAGGTCATTTGATGTGAACTTACGCTTTCGGCATGCTCAAAATAGGTTAAATAGCTGACATCAATAAAACAGCTAATGTTTGTCAAGTATTGCAACTCGAAGTCATCTCATAAATCTTGATATACTTTTATAGCAACAAATAACCTTCAATGGTGTGAAGGTTATGGATAAATATGGGGATTATGCTTTGTAGGACTCGTTTTGGATGGCGTATACGTGATGGAGAAGCTTGTTGGCGCAAGCGATCACGACCACCTTGTAAGGCTTGCCCTCTTTCCTTTTCTTCTCATTGTATTCGCTTATCCTTCGGTTAGCTCCTTTGCATATTCCACATGATTCAATGCGTATAACCGATGATTTCATATATTTTTTTCATATCCACATGGTTACGAACAACGTCCGCTACACGGTCAAATTCCGCGAATTTGCGTTCTTCTGCTTTGAACGTTTCCGAGATTGGCATCAGCCCCTTCTTCATCCGAATGCCGTTCAGCCAGGACCTGCGGAAGACATCATTGTCAAACAAGCCATGCAGATAACTTCCCCATATGCGGCCATCCGAAGTAGCTGTCCCTTCAACGTGCGGCTGAATATCTTCTGTCGCCTTTAAAGAATCTGTGCCATCTGCCTCAATCGAAAAAAGCGGTCGGTAGCCCGAGCCGTCAGCCAAGGCACTCCATTGCGTCACGCCCATATGAATTTCATAGGCCGTAATCGTCGAATCGGCCTCTGTGTCCGAAATAACGACCCTCAGAGGATGTTCCTGTAACAATTCCCCTCTCACCCGAACGGTCCTTTTATGCTTTAAAAAGGAAGTCCGAATCGGCAGCAGTTCGAGCCCCTTCGCTTCCCGAACGCTCCCTTCGACCGCATGCGGATCCGACAGCTGCTCGCCCAGCATTTGATATCCCCCGCAGATGCCAACCAGCTGCACATCCCGCTGCTGCGTCTGCCTTAAGATCGCATCGGCCAGACCCCGATCCTGGAGGAACCCGAGGTCACTGATCGTATCCTTGGTACCAGGCAAAATAATGACGTCCGGCGTGCCGAGTTCATCCGCCGATTGGACGAAGCGAACGACAACATCCGGTTCCCAGCGCAGCGCATCAACATCCGTAAAATTCGAAATGCGCGGATACCGGATCACGACAATATCGAGGTCGCGTTGTTCCTGTCTTTGAGATTGAAGCTCATCCAGCACAACCGAATCCTCTGCCTCGATTCGCATGTCCTGAATATAGGGGAGTACGCCCAGCACGGGAATGCCTGTCCGCTCTTCAAGCCAGTCCAGTCCCGGCTGAAGCAGCGCCAGATCCCCACGGAACTTGTTAATGATAAATCCTTTGACCCTGGCCGCTTCATGGGGCTCAAGCAGTTCAAGCGTACCTACAATGGAAGCGAACACGCCGCCGCGATCGATATCCGCAACCAGAATAACTGGCGAATCCGCCCATCCTGCCAAGTTCATGTTAACAATGTCCCGATCCTTAAGATTGATCTCCGCCGGACTTCCCGCGCCTTCCATAACAACGATATCGTAGCTCTCCCGTAGACGATCCAGTGCATCCAACACAATCTCTTTGGCCTTCGGCAGGAACTGTGTCCGGTAATCCATCGCACTCATCTGCATTTGGGGCACACCGTGGATCACAATTTGCGAAAACATGTCCTTTATCGGCTTGATCAGGATCGGATTCATGTCCGTTGTTGCGGCAATGCCGCAGGCTTCAGCCTGTACGCCCTGTGCTCTGCCGATCTCTTTCCCATCCGGCGTCACGTAGGAATTAAGCGCCATATTTTGCGATTTGTATGGAGCCGTGCGATAACCATCCTGTAGAAATATGCGGCATAGCGCTGTCGTTACGATGCTTTTGCCTACATCCGAAGCGGTGCCCTGCAGCATGAGTACCGCTCCTTGTCCCTTCCTGATCTTCGTGGGTGTATCCCTTATGTATTCTGCTTCATTCATCTTCTTCACCCTTCTCCCTGACTTAAACCGCTCACTCACATCATTATAGCAAACCGTCGTTAAAGGCGTTCTTCTCCCATGAAATCCAGATAAATTTCCTTGTACTTAGTCAGCCCGAAATGTTAACTATATAGAATAGCAGTTTCACATGTCCGTGCATGATAAACGAAAGGCGGAAACCAACCATGAAGCCTGAACTGAATGACAAGCAGATAACCGACATTTTCCCTTATTTAAAAGTTGTCCCCCCCGAAGAATGGATTCAAGCTAATGCTTTTACCAAACATTTTGAAGCCAAATCGAGAATCTTTCATCGAGAGGATGCCGTGATGTATGGCATGTTCCTGATCAGCGGATCGGCCCGGATCACGATTATCAACGAGAATGGCAACGAATCGGTGTTAAACATCCTATCAGCCGGTGAAGTCTGTTCGCTCCTCGTACTTAGCGGGCTAAGCGGGCAGGATTATCCCGGCACCCTCATTGCCGAGTCCGAGGTAGAGGTGCTGTATGTACTGAAAAGCTGCTTTCTCCGCTGGCTGCAGGTATACGAACCTATCCGTAGCGCTATTTTTGGCGGGCTGCTTGATGGAACGCTGCGGATGGCAAACCTGCTGCAGGAGAGACAGTCATTGCCGCTGGAGCAGCGCCTTGCCAGAACACTGCTGCGCATCACCTCGGATGAACATCCGCTAGTGCACACAACCCACCAAGAGCTTGCCGATGACATCGGCTCCGTTAGAGAGGTCGTCTCCCGTGCGCTGGGCCATTTCCAAAAGAAAGGATGGCTGGAAACAGGAAGAGGCTGGGTGAAAATTATAAACCGGGGCTGTCTAACAGAAACGGCTATGTGACCTAGTCACAGAGCAATAAAGTCCTCCCTGCTACATTGGTAATAGGCCTCACGCCTATATACCGTTAACCCAGGAGGAAATCCAACATGAACAACGTGCTTCAACCCGGAGAATATGCTCCATTATTCCAAAGGGTAGATCAACATGGAAATATGATTTCGCTGGAAACCTATCGCGGACGTAAATTACTTCTCGCTTTTTTCCGTAACGCAGCCTGCGCACTGTGCAATCTGAGGGTGCACCAGTTTATTCAACGATATCCTCAGTGGCAGCAGTATCATCTCGATGTCATTTGCGTATTCGAATCACCGGAAGTTGCGCTTCATCAGCATGTTGGTCAGCAGAATACTCCGTTTCCTCTTATTGCCGATCCGAATGCGGAGCTCTACACGCTCTATGGAGTCGAGACTTCGGCAGCCAAGACACAAGCCACCTTAGCTCAACCGAATGTGCATCAATATACGGATGAAGCCGAAGCGGCAGGTTTCAAGCTGACGCCGGAAGAAGGTTCAAATTTCAATCGGATTCCCGCAGAGTTTGTATTGGACGAGGACGGCATCATACGGATCGTGCATTACGGTCGTCTGATTACCGATCATCTGCCTTATGAAACCATTGAACGTTACGCTGCCGGAACACAGCTTCCTTAGCCGGGTTGAGCCTGTCTTCAAGCCCGCATTCAGCAGTAAAAAGAACTCCTCACATGAGACATAAAAACAAGCCGATCCGGGTGGATCGGCTTATTTGGTGACGCTATGACTATAAAGTCAACCGCTGCCTATAAACGCTTTTAAGGGATAATATTTTCAAAATGGGGGGATATATTCATCCGATAATATACTTTTTTATCTAATATTGTATTATCTTGGATAGGTGACTAGAGTTGGTTAAGGGAGGAACTGATTGAATGGTAATGCATTTCTCCAAGTTTAGCAACATCTATATTCATGTCAAATGGTTTACGGATAACTTTGAATGGGTCCCCCTGCCTTTTCCTCGCGTCGTTACACTGACATTCCTGTTTTGGTTTGCGTTTACATTGTTGATCTTATTGCTCACATGCGCATTTCACGATCCCTTGGGAAAGATGCGGCCCGTCGTGCGAATCCACGGATGGCTGCACAGGTTGAGGCCCCATACCGAGGTGATTCTGCGTTTTGGGCTGGCTATCGGGCTGGTGCTGCAGCTTCTGAGCGGCTCGTACCTCGCACCCGAATTCCGAACCAATTCCATGTGGATTATCCTCGGCCTCTCCGCAGCCGCAGCGTGCCTGCTCTATAAACGCACCTTGCCGTTGAGCGGCGCCATCCTATTCTTGCTTTATATCCAAGCCTCCTTGTCCTACGGTATGTTTCATTCCATCGATTATTTGATCTATCTTGGCATTGTGTATTATCTGTTTGTGTGCGGCACTCCTATAAAAAGAACGGCAGCCCCGGTCATGTATATATGCACAGGCATGTCCCTCGCTTGGCTTGCCATGGAAAAGCTGACCATTCCCGAGCTCGCCTGCACGGTTATGGGCAGCAATGGACTTCCTACCTTCGGTTTTACCATTGAGCATTTTGTCATGATTAGCGCTTTTATCGAAATCGGGCTGGCATGGGCGTTCATCGTAGGCATCATGAACCGGTTCACGGCGCTGCTGGTATCCTGCATTTTTGTTATGACAAGCCTTGTATTCGGTTACAAAGAAGTCATCGGCCATACGATCATTCACACGGTGCTGATCCTGTTCCTGATCGAAGGCACGGGAGACCTCCGTACTCCTTTTCAGTTCCACCGCTCGCCTGTGCTCCGCGGATTGTTTGTAGGCGTCAACTTCTGCCTGTTTCTGTTCAGTTTGATGGCACTGTATATCTGGATGGGCAAGACGTTATGACAAGCTCTGGATCCGTTGGCCGATGGATTTACCAAGCTCTACCACCGTTTTGTTCTCGTTTGATCTGACGACCGCGTCCAGCACCTCTTGATTCCGGTATCCGTCCATAAACCCGGGGACTCCGTCGGCAGGCGCTCCCCGCAATATCGCGGCAAAATCGGCATACTGCTTGACTTTGCAATGCTGCGGCACTTCCATTGTCGTTCTGGCGAGCTGCCCGGGCTCTTCTTCGCGAATCCAAACCACCCGTTCCGGATCCAACGTGCTGGCGTGGACGGTGCCATGGTCGCCGTAAATGGACACCTCATGCTGATTGCCTGAACCGAACGCATTGCGTGATGTCTGGAACACGCCCATCATGCCATCCGCCATCCGTGCCTGAAAGCTGGCAAAATCATCGACTTCGATCTTGGCCATCGCTCCCGTCACCGGGTCACGACGTTCCGGGATGATGGTATGTAACTGGGCCGTGATTTCTTCAAACTCTCCAAACAAAAAACGGGCCATATCAATCATATGCGAACCGAGATCTCCCAGTGTCCCCGTCCCGGTGATGGCTTTGTTGTATCTCCACATGTAGGGAACCTGCTGGTTCGGCACGCCAAACCCCTGCAAATACTGAATGGAGAAATGACGGATCGTCCCCAGTTTGCCTGTACGAATGAGTTCCCTGGCATAACGAAAAGCGGGCGTATAACGGTACGTAAACCCGATCATGGCTGGAACGGGCTGCTTCTCATACAGCTCCAGCAAGGAGATGGCCTCTTCAAAGACGCGCGTAAATGGTTTTTCCGCCAAGAAAGGCTTACCTGCTTGCAAGCATGCACGGATGATATCGGCGTGCACGTTGTTGGGCGTAACCGAAATGACAGCATCCACGTCAGGATCTTCTATCAAATCTTTGAAATCCGCATAGCGTTTGCCGTCCTCGATCCCCAGCTGATCGCCTACCCTGGCCACGGCTTCGCCATTGACGTCGCTCACAGCCACGAACTGATAGATTTTCTCTTCATTCATCCAGCGGATATGCTCCTGCGCCATCCCGCCCAAACCAATTAAGCCGATTCGAAATTTATTCATCATAGAACACTCCTTATATTAGTCTCTCACTAGGACTGAACGACAGGGGCGATAGGCGCCACCCGTCCATAAGCCGATTTGGCCCCTTTCACAGGAGCAGCCCAGAACACGCCATTGGCAATGACCTGCAGAATTTCGGGCTGATGGTAGACCGGGAACATTTCGTGGCCCGGCCGGAAATAAAACAGCTTCCCTCTGCCGCGCCTGTAACAACAGCCGCTGCGGAACACTTCGCCGCCTTCAAACCAGGAGATGAACACCAGCTCATCCGGCGCCGGGATTTCGAACCGCTCTCCATACATTTCTTCCCGCGGAATCTCAATATATTCACCCAGTCCCTGCGCAATCGGATGGCCCGGCTCAACGACCCATAAACGCTCGATCTCGCCATCGTCGCGCCACTTCAGCATCCCGGTGTTCGTGCCAAGGAGCCGGGAGAAGATTTTGGAGCCATGGCCGGAGTGCAGAACGATCAATCCCATGCCGTCCAGCACGCGCTGCCGAACCTTCTCCACAATGTCATCCCGGACCTCGTCATGGGCCAAATGTCCCCACCACAGCAGCACATCCGTGTTCGCCAATCGCGCTTCGGTTAAGCCGTGATCCGGCTCATCCAGTACGGCAGTCGCTACTTCCAAACCTTCCACCTGTTCGAGATGATCCGCTATCGCACGATGAATCCCATTCGGATATATGCCGGCCACCTGTTCATTATGTCTCTCATGCCGGTATTCATTCCATACCGTGACTTTGATGTTTCCCATGATTGCTGCCTCCTGAGTTCCCTAGAATTCGATTCAATTAAAGCTTATTCATCACTTCGAATGCGGATCATACTTACGATCCCTGTTGCCCCCAGATTTTTTTGCGTTTTGTTATATGTTGAAATCCGGGGATAGCATATGCTTTCGTTGCGAGCTTTCCGATGGAAAGCTTTCAGGGAACGCTTCGCTTCTCCAAAACAATTCCGCCTTCTTCGTTGAAGTCTGATACTCTAAAACCTATTGAATTCAAGTCAAACTCCATTCCCTCAAAATCACGCTGCCCCGCAGCATTTCGTTCTGCGGGGCAGCTCCTGACGATTTGCCGTCAAATCCTTATTTGACGCTGATATACCGCTGATAGGCTTCCTTGCGGATCTGTACCAGCCGCTCAAGGCCCATATCGTTCAGCTTCTTGACGTACGCATCCCATTCCGCATCGATGTTGCCTTCGGATATCCATTTTGCGCGGGTCGTGCCGACATAACCATCGATATCCGTTGTCAGCGTAGGCAGCTCCTGGAATTCTTCGGCGCTGTACATCACGTTCGGGAACGGCGTCGTTACGTAATCGCTGCCCAGCTTGTCGATGACCAGCTTCAAGCCGTCGCCCGTGGTCTCATCCAGTATGATGTTTTTCTCGAAGCTCGGGCTTACGTACTTGGGACCGAAATCCCTTACGGATTGCTCCCAGTACCAAGCATCCGCACTCGTTCCCTCCGGCGGACTCATGAGCGTAAATGTTCCGTCGTCGTTCTTCTGAATCACCGTGCCGATGGCTCCCCAGAAATTCTGAATGCTCGCTTCATTGGTGTAGAACTGATCCGCCCAGCGCGCCGAAATTTCCGGATATTTGTTCGACGTGGTAATGAGGAACTCGTTTCTTCGCAGGCTCATGCCCTGAGGCTCGCCGCCCTGGTACCTTTTTCCGTCAGGTCCGGCAATGGACGGAATCGCAATGTATTGATCCTTCCATTTCCCGAATACGGCGTCCGGTACCCATTGGTTGGAGAAACCGATCAGCGCCGCATCCGGATTCTGATGCTTCGCCGTGGACATGGTGCTGTCCTGTGTGAAGATCTCCTGGTCTATGAGGCCTTCGGCGTACAGCTTATGCGCCCACTTAATCGCTTCCTTGTAATTCTCCGTCACCGGGTAGAACACGGGCTCGTTATCGATAACCATCATGCTGTTTCCGTTGATGTCCGTGATGCCGAACGGATTCAACAGATCAATGCTGATGTTCCCCGATCCGCTGACCGGAATTTCGTCAGCCTTGCCATTGCCGTTCGGATCTCCTTCTTTGAACGCTTTAAATACGTTATACAACTCGTCCGTGTTGTCCGGTACTTCCAGTCCGAGCTGATCCAGCCAGGCTTTGTTGATGATCGGCTGAATCGATGCTTTCGGCCTTGACGGCAGCCGCGCCGGCAAGGAGTAGATTTTCCCGTCCGGGAATGTGCTCATCTTTTTCATTTCTGGCGTTTCTTCCAGCGCCGCCTTCAGGTTCGGCATGTATTGATCGATGTAGTCGTCCAGCGGGCGGAAATACGACAGGTTGTTCACGATGTCGGAATCGCTGAACACGATATCGCCGAAAATGATATCCGGCAGCGTACCGCTCGCCAGCATGATCGATTTTTGCTCGCCCCAATCATTGGAGGACATGATCTGCCAATTGATTTTGACGTTGGTCTCCTTCTCCAAATCCTTGAGCCACTGGTTCTGGAGGAACGTATCTCCCATATTGCCCCAGCGAACGGTCAGCACGTCCAGCGTAATCGGCTCATTCACGATCGGCAGGCCTTCTATGTTAAAAGCGGCTTCGGCATCCGAATTGGCGTCCTCCTTCTTGCCGCCGCTGCAGCCCGCCAGATTCAGCAGCAGGATTGCGGCCAACATGATGACGGCAGCCAGCTTCAGGCGGTGCTTCCTCTTTACATTGTTTGTTCCCATTCAACCATTCCCCCAATACTTATTTTTCATAAATTCATCGGTGTTACGACTTCACGGCTCCGATCATCACCCCCTGATTGAAATACTTCTGTACAAACGGGTAGATGCACATGATCGGCACCGTTGCGACGATAATGACCGCGTAGCGCATAATATTGGCCAGTCGCAGCGCGATGGCCGCGGCTTCTCCGGTACCCATGGCGGACTGCATCTGGTTGGTGACCAGAATATTTCGCAGGATGAGCTGTAAGGGGTACAGGTTCGTATCTTTTAAATAGATCAGGGCATTGAAATAGGAATTCCAGTGACCCACGGCCGTCCACAAGGCGATGACCGAGATGACCGCTTTCGAGAGCGGAATCACGATAGTCACGAAATATCTCAGATTTCCGCAGCCATCGAGCTGCGCCGCCTCCCATAAATCCTCCGGAATGCTGCTTTGGAAAAAAGTCCGCGCCACAATGATGTTGAAGGCGGCAACCGAGAACGGCAGCACCATGACCAGAAACGTATCGTACAGCTGGAAATCGCGGATCGTCATAAAGGTCGGAATCAAACCGCCGTTAAAGAACATCGTAAAAATAAAGAGCAGCGATATATACTTGCGGCCCACGAGGTCTTTGCGCGAAAGCGCGTAAGCTGCGGATATGTTAACCACCAAGCCGATGGCGGTACCCACAATCGTATACACAATCGTATTTCGGTACCCAATCCATATATTAGAGTGCTTCAGCAATTCTTGATAGCCTGCCAGCGTAAATTCCTTAGGCCACAGCCATACCTGTCCATTCGCAACCGCCGCCGGCTCGCTGAACGAAGCGATGATGATGAAGTACAGCGGATAAATTAACACGATCAGCATCAAGACAGCGAATACATACAGGCCGATTTCCAGCACCTTGTCGGAAGATCGGGTATTCCTCTGCCGCGGCGCCGTCTTCTCTCTTACTTCCACTACACCCATAGAACCCTTCCTCTCTTGCGTTACCACAAACTGTTTTCGCTGTATTTTTTCGAAATCTGGTTGACCAGAATCAACAGAGCAAAATTAATGACCGTATTAAACAAATTGATGGCCGACGAGAAGCTGTATTGGCTGCTCAGCATCCCGATTTTGTACACATACGTGGAGATGACCTCACTGGAGGTAATATTGAGACTGTTTTGCATAAGGTAAACCTTCTCGAAGCCGACGCCAAGCAAGCTGCCGATCCGCAATATAAGCAAGGTCACGACCGTAGGCATCAGCATCGGAATATCGATAAACCGGATTTTCTGCCACCGGCTTGCCCCGTCCATCGTGGCCGCTTCGTACAAGCTGGGGCTCACCGCAGATAAAGCCGCGATATAGATAATGCTGTCCCAGCCCGTATGCTGCCACACGTCCGACCATACATACACGCTGCTGAACAAGCCGGCCGATCCCATCAGGTTCGGCGCTTGTGCACCGAAGAGCCGGAAGATATTCCCGATCAATCCCGAGCCCGGCGAGAACAGAATCAGCATGAGTCCCACCATCACGACCGTGGATATAAAATGCGGCATATAGGTTACGGTCTGGAAGAAGCGCTTGAACCCATTCTGGCGCATTTGATTGACCATCAAGGCAAGCATGATCGGAATCGGGAATGTCGCCACGCTGTATAAGCTGATGACCAGCGTATTGGTAATGGTTGACGAGAATTGATAGGAGTTAAAAAACTTCTCGAAATACTTCAGGCCTGCCCAGGGGCTGTCCATAATCCCGAGAGCGGGACTGTAATCCTTGAATGCGATCAAGATCCCGTACATCGGTACGTAAGAAAACAACAAAACCAGCACTACCGCAGGCAGCAGCAGCAAATACAGGCCCCAATTTTTTCTGATCCGCCCGAGGGTTGGGTGTGTGGTTCTATTCAGTTGGCCTGCTTTCAAATCGATTCCCCTTTCTGTACTCGTCGTCGTGAATCCGGTATGTCACGTAAGCAATTTCAGTATACTTCGCTCCGGAATCGTTATTTGGACCTCATGATGTCCTATTCGGACCTTCGCCTTGTTCCAGTTCAAGGAATCCTCGAGTCCCCATGCAAAGCATGCTATTATCCGGACTTTACGATGTGGTATCCGGACTTTATGGAAAATGCGCTCTCGTTCGCTCCTGTTTTTTTCGTCTTTTCCATTTATAATGATCAGTACCACTATTAAAACGCTTACATGTACAGGCGAATTGAAAGGAAACACGGCATCCCTATGGTTAAAGCACTCAATAACAAGCCTTATCCCATCCGTCACTATGTGAAAATCATGCTCTTTATCTCGATTTTTGCCCTCGTGGTGGATCTCGTGATCAGCTTCGCTTCCATCTTCATCGTGAAGCAGCAATCGACTCGATATTTGCAGGATACGGCGAATCTGTATATCAGGCAGATCAATCATGACTTCTCCTACATCAACCACTATATGGGCTGGACGCTGGCGAATGATGAGAGCATCAAGATCATGGATACCCTCGGCACAGACTACGTGGATTACATCAAGTCGAGCGAAAGAGTGCATAAACGGTTCAACGAGCTTCAAAAAAACTACGGCCAAGAATACAACTTCTTCTTCTATTTAAAAGAGCAGGATTTTTTCCAGAACTATGCGCCCATGTCCCTATCGTATACGGAGTTCCTGGAGCTAAAGGAACAGATCGTCTCCCTCACGGATTCCAAAAACGTATACGAAACGTTCTACTCCAACTGGAATCCGATCCTTGTTCAGGACACGCATTACATCATCAACATCGTCCCTTACCATAACCGGTATCTGATCTGCCTCATCTCCGCTGACGATCTGATCCGGCCGCTCCAACAGCTGGATTTGGGCGAGGACGGTTACGTTTCTCTTGTGGATGATCAAGGGGCAGCCCTTTCGAGTGCCGGTACCGGCGAGCTGGGGGCCAAGGTCGAAGCTGCCAAAGCTTCCCCCTTTAGCTTGTCACAACCGCGGACAACGGTCACTGAGGGATTCTCGAACGCCTCCTTCAACGTGCAGCTGGTCATTCAATTCGGCGTATTTGAGACCATCATGATCGCCCAACTCCTCATTATGCTGCTGTTTGTTATACTGACGTGCACGCTCAGCGTGGTTATGCTGTATTTCAAGAAGAAGGTGTTAAAGCCGATTCAGAATTTCTCGGAAAACGTAAGGCGCATCCATGAGGATAGCGAAAATTTGGATTTCATGAGCAGCGAGATCATCGAGCTCGAGCAGGTCAACTCCCAATTCAAACACCTGATCGAACAGATCAAGAAGTTTAAAATCGATATCTACGAGCAGGAGCTGGAGAAGCAAAGAATCCAGCTGGATTATATGAAGCTGCAGATCAACCCCCATTTTTTCCTGAACTGCCTGACGAACATCTACAGCATGGCGCAAATGCAGATGTTTAAGGAAATCGAATATATGTCGCTGTCCACATCCAAATATTTTCGTTACATCTTTCAAAGCGGCGATAACCTCGTGCGGCTTGCGGACGAGATCGAGCATGTCCGGATTTACCTGGAGATTCAGAAGCACCGCTACCGCGATGCCTTTTCTTATCATATCGGGTTTGAACAAGAGCTTGCCGGCCTCACGATCCCCCCTCTGGTGCTCCAGACCTTTATTGAAAACGCGGTGAAATACGCCGTATCCAGAGATCAGGTGCTGCAAATTCGCCTGACCGTCAGCTTGCAGGTGGAGGACGATAAGCCTTACGCGGTCATCCGGATCTCCGATACCGGCCCCGGCTTTCCGGAAGACGTATTGGATAAGCTGGCAAACGGTAAGCCGCTGGATCAAAGCGAAGGGAAACACATCGGGATCATGAACACCCTTCAGCGGCTGGAGCTGCTCTATCATCGCAGGGCACATGTGGAATTTTCAAATCGAGAAGAGGGCGGCGCTTGCGTCATATTAACGCTTCCACAATCCGTGCAGGAATGGAGAGGAGAAATTCAATGAACGTATTGCTGGTTGATGATGATTATTTTGTCGTGGCCGCACTGGAGAAGAAAATCGATTGGAAAGCCCTCTCGATCGAACAGGTCCATACCGCTTACAGCGTTGCACAGGCAAGGGATATACTGCAGCAGCATTCGGTCCAGATCCTCATCTGCGATATCGAAATGCCGCAAGGCAGCGGGCTGGAGCTTCTCGCCTGGATACGCGAGGAACAATACAGCATTCAGACGATCTTCCTGACCAATTACGCTGATTTCAATTATGCGCAGAAGGCTATTGAGCTGCAAAGCTTTGACTATTTCCTGAAGCCGATTGAATTCGATAAGCTTAGCCTCATCATTTCCAAGGCTGCCTATAAAGCAAAGGAACAGCAAAGCGATCAGGAAGCGATACAAGACGGGCAGCTGTGGAAAAAAAATCAAAAAAAGCTCCAGGAGCATTTTTGGAGCAAGCTGATAAAGGAAAGGAAAGCTTCTTCGGACCGGGTCGCCATCGCAGGATATATCGCGGAACAGAACCTGTCCTATGAGTTGTCGGATCTATTTCTTCCTGTGCTCATCACCATTTTTCCGCATGATAAAAGTTTGGGCAAAGAAGACAAAGACCTGTTTGACTATGCATTTCTCAACGTGCTGTCCGAATTGTTCCAGGACCCGCTCTTCACGGTTGAAGCCGCTATGGAATATAGGGATTACAATTGGATGGTCATGCTGAAATGGAATCATCCTCCGGATACCGGGGTCATTGAATCCATCTGCACTTCGTTCATTGACAAAGCCAATCAATTTCTCCGGAGCGATGCTTGCTGCAGCGTATCGATTTCGGTGGCTTTGGAGGAAATCAACAAGTCCATTCGGATTCTGCTACAAATGAATGAGGATATGATCAAAAAGCGGAATCAGATTGTTTTTCTGGAACACCATTCCCTGCAAGAAACCGCGTACGCCCCTCCGCCGCTGCAAGACTGGGAAGCGCTTCTCAGCGGTAACAATCCGGCTGGGTTTCTGGGAGAAACCCGCAAATACTTGCAAAACCTAGCCAAGAATGGCGTCTACAACGCCTCGGTGCTGCGTCTGTTCCGCTTGGATATCGTGCAGCTGGTGTATTCCTATCTGAAGGGCAAAGAGATCCAGGCACATAAGCTGTATACCGGCAAAACCAATGACCAGCTGTTCCTGCAATCCTTGAACTCGATTGAAGATATGGAGAAATATATGGAATATCTCGTCAGCACGGCAGCAGAATATCATGCCTACGCCGACCATTCGCATACGGTGGTGGAGGAGATCAAGCATTATATTCAAAGCCATTACGGGGATGAGCTGACGCGAACGAGCCTGGCGGAAATCGTCTATCTTAACCCGGATTATTTGGCCCGCGTGTTCAAGAAAGAGACGGGCGTCTCTTTGGGTACTTACATCATTCAGTCCCGCATCAAGGCAGCCAAGCATCTGCTGGAGACGACTCCATTGTCGGTGTACCAGATTGCGGCTAAGGTGGGGTACGCCAACTATTCCTATTTCTCGAAGCTGTTCAAGCAGGATACGGGCTGGGCGCCCAGCGATTACAGACGGGTGCTGCAAGCCGGGAGTTCCGGAAAGGTCGATCATGCGAAATAACATTACACGCTCGACGAGTTTCGCGAATGAGCTGTCAGCAACCACAACATGAAAAATAAAAAGTACCGCAGCCTCAAGCCTAATTCGCTTGGCGGACGCGGTACTTTTTCTATAATAATAAGTGCAAATCTGTATAGATTACGCAGGGTAAATATCGAAATCCTTGAGCGTTGCTCCCGTTCGGGCCGATTCAAACACCGCTTCGATCAGGTTCAGGACGCGCAGCACTTCCTCGTTCTTCACAATCGGTTCAGCCTCGCCTTGGATCACGGCCGCAAAGTTATCGAAGAAGCTGCTGGATTGACGGTATGGCTCCGGCAGAGCTCCCGTAATGGTAGCTTCTTCGGAAGGAGGCGCCATCGTTTTGGTCAAGCCTACCCCGGCTTGAATCGGCTTCGGCTCCACTTTCACGGCATCCTGGTTCCGGGTAACGATTCTTCCGTTTAACGACCAATCCTCAATAATACCGGTTCCCTCGGTTCCTTTGACGTACCAGCGTGGCAGCGTAATGAAGTTCGTCGTCCCCACTTCAATCAGAACCGATACGCCGTTCTCGAATTCGATAACCGACTCAAAGCCGTCATCCACCTCATCGCCCAAAATAAAGCTTAAGCGGCTGCTCAGGCTGGTCATCCGGCTGTCCACCATGAACAGGATCTGGTCCAGCAAATGCACGCCCCAGTCCAGCAGCATGCCGCCGCCGTGGGCTTCCAGATGGCGCCAGTCGCCCGGAATGCCGTTCGCCCCGTGTACCCTGGATTCGATACGGAACAAATCGCCAATTGTCTTCTCGTTATACATTTGCTTAATCGTCAGGAAGTCCTCGTCCCAGCGGCGGTTCTGATGAACCATCAGCACCCGGCCAGCAGCATCGGCTGCAGACACCATCTCTTTGAAGTCACTGACGGACAATGTCACCGGCTTCTCGCAGATGACATGCTTGCCGGCTTTAAACGCCTGAAGTGCCAATTCCTTGTGCACATCATTAGGTGTAGCAATGAGCACCACGTCAACCGCAGCATCGTTTAATACCTGCTCATAACTCTCGTAGGCAGGATACCCGTCCTGCTGGGACACTTCCCGGCGATCTTTCAAAATATCGTAGGTACCCGTAACCTCGAGAAATGCATTGTCCTTAATCAGCTTGGCATGGTAGCTGCCCATTCCGCCATAACCTACGATCACAATCGCATGTTTTCTTTTCTCCATTGTCATAGTTACATAGCTCCTTTTTCACATCTAAGCAGTAAACGCATACACAACCATTATCATATCATATGCGAAATAACTGTTCCCTTTTACGATATTGTATTCCTGCTGTCATCGCAAGGCTGTGAGTTACTTCGCAGCCCGGGATGGAATGATCAGGATGGCAAAAAAAAAGCGTTACCCTGCTTCTATCGCATAAGGTAACGCTCCTTCATCCCGCCAGATTACTCCTTCACAACCAGTTTCAGCGGTGCAGCGATATTCGCTTCCACCTCTTTGCCCTGCAGCACGTCCTTGGCTGCGCCGACAGCGAGCTGACCGATCAGCTCCGGCTGCTGGGCTACCGTGGCCGTCAGGTTGCCGGCTTCGATGGACTTCAGCGCATCGTCATTACCGTCAAAGCCGATGACCATGATGTCTTTGCCCGAGCTTTGGATCGCTTCGATTGCGCCCAGGGCCATCTCGTCATTATGGGCAAATATCGCTTTGGCATCCGGATTGCCCTGCAGCAGATTTTCCGTCACGGTAAGACCCTTTGTCCGGTCAAAATCCGCTGCTTGCTTCGCGACCACGTTCAACTGCTCATCTGCGATATCATGGAAACCCTTGCCGCGTTCACGCGTCGCGGAAGCGCCCGGAACGCCTTCGAGCTCAATGACCTTCGTATCTTTGCCCAGTTGTTCCACGATATACTCGGCTGCCATCTGACCGCCTTTGACGTTATCGGAGGCAACCAGCGCAGCGACCTCACCTTGATCCGCCGAGCGGTCGAGTGTAATGACCGGAATGCCCAAGCTATTCGCCGTTTGCACCACGGTTGAAATCGCAGACGAATCCGTCGGGTTAATCAACAGTGCGTTGACGCCCTGCTGAATCAAGTCGTCGACGTCATTGCTCTGCTTAGCCGAGTCGTTCTGTGCGTCAACGACAACGACTTCCATTCCCTGCTTCGCCGCTTCGGCGACGACGCCATCCTTCAAGGAGACAAAGAACGGGTTATTCAAGGTCGAGATGGAAAGACCGATTTTGATGTCTTTTATATCTCCGCTAGCCTTGGGCTTCGCCCATTCCGGCGGCTCCAGCGAACAGCCTGTTATGAAGATCAGCATAAGTGATACGAGCAGCAAAGTTGTTTTTTTCATCGTTCATTCTCCCCCTTAAGCCGATTTTCTACGGTCGAGCAGTACGGCAATCGCAATCACGACGCCTTTGACAACCATCTGATAGAAAGAGTTCACGCCGAGCAGGTTGAGTCCGTTGTTCAGTATGCCAATGATCAGCACACCGATTAACGTACCGACGATCCGGCCGCGACCGCCGGTCAGGCTTGTACCGCCCAGAACAACGGCTGCGATGGCATCCAATTCATAGGACGTCCCTGCTGTCGGCTGTGCGGAATTCAAACGAGAGGTTAGAATCGCGCCGGCAAGCGCGGACAGCATCCCTGCCAAGGAGTAGATCATAATTTTCACGCGCGGTACTTTAATACCGGATACTAGCGATGCTTTTTCGTTACCGCCGATGGCATAGGTCTTGCGGCCAAACGACGTTTTATGCAGGATGACCCACAGCACGGCAAACGTGATGATCATCGTAATGGCAGGTACCGGAATACCAAGCAGGTAACCGCGGCCGAACAATTGGAATGCAAGGCTGTCGCCGAGACCCGTAATCGGGTTACCGTTCGTATAGACCAGCGTAAGTCCTCGGAATATCGTCATGGTAGCCAAAGTGGCGATAAACGGCGCCATTTTCCCTTTGGTAATCATGAGACCGTTGATCATCCCCATGACACCGCCAAGCGCAACGCCGATGATGATCGATAGGATCGGGTCAAACCCGGCCACCATCATATTGGCGACAAATGCGCTGGAGAGTGCGAGAATCGAACCGACCGACAGGTCAATGCCGCCTGTCAGGATAACAAACGTCATACCGAATGCAATTAATGCGTTAATCGATACCTGACGCAGCAGGTTCAGAATGTTAAGCGGTTCCAAGAAGCTTGGATTCAGAACGGATACGATAACGATCAGAATGATCAGTCCGAGCAGCGGACCGAGCTTTTGCGTCAAACCTGATACCTTAAACCCTTTTTCCGCCTTGGCATCGTTAATAGTTGTCATATTACTGACCTCCTGTAGCTAGAGTCATGATGTGTTCCTGCGTGGCTTGTTCGCGATCCAATTCACCGGAAATTCTGCCTTCGTGAACAACCAGAATCCGGTCGCTCATCCCGAGCACCTCCGGCAGCTCCGACGAAACCATCAGGATCGCCACGCCGCGTTCGGTCAGCTCATTCATCAGCTGGTAAATTTCCCGCTTCGCCCCAACGTCCACGCCGCGTGTGGGCTCGTCCAGGATGAGCACGCTCGGTCCAATGCCGATCCACTTGGCGATTACGACCTTCTGCTGGTTACCGCCCGACAGATTGCGTGCCTGCGTCTCGGAGGAATGGGTTTTAATCTGCAGCCGCTTCGTCAACGTGTCCACGAAATCCTGCTCCTTCTTCCCGGAGATAAACCCTCTGGATGAGAAGCTGAACAGATTGGGCAGCGCCATATTTTCACGGACCGAGAAATCCAGGACCAACCCTTCATCCTTGCGGTCCTCTGTTATGAATCCAATACCGTGTTTCACGGCATCATCCGGCTTCTTGATCGAAACTTTCTTTCCGCGCACCCAGATTTCGCCGCTATCCAGCGGGTCCAATCCGAATATCGCTCGCATCATCTCGGTGCGTCCCGCGCCCATCAAACCGGACACGCCTACGATCTCGCCGGCACGAACCGAGAAACTCACATTCTCGAACCGGCCCTTGCCCGTCATATTTTTCACTTCCAGCACCGGTTCGCCCGGAGATGGATGTCGTGCGGGATATCGCTCGGTCAGCTCCCGTCCGACCATCTTTTTGACAACTTCGTCAAAATTCGTGTCCGGAATGGCTTTGGTATCAACGGATTTCCCATCCCGCATGACCGTGATTCGGTCGCAGATCGTAAAAATTTCCTCCATCCGGTGGGAAATGTAGACGATGGATACGCCTTGTTTTTTCAATGAACGGATGACATCAAACAGCTTCTCGATTTCCCTTTCGGTCAGCGCCGCCGTCGGCTCGTCCATAATAATGACTTTCGCTTTGGTCATGAGCGCTTTGGCGATCTCAATCATCTGCTGCTGTCCGACGGAGCATTCTCCCGCCTCCTGCGTCAATGGTATCGTCACCGCTAATTTATCGAACTGTTCCTTCGCAAGCGCCTTCATTTGTTTCATATTGAGGAAACCGAGGCCGGACGTCATCTCCTTGCCGATAAACAAGTTATCCAGAACCGTCATCTCCGGCCAGATGTTAAGCTCCTGATGGATGAAGGCAACGCCTTTCTCTTCCGCTTCCTTCGGATTAGCAAAATAGGTTTCCTTACCGTCGATGACAATCTTGCCTTCATCCCGGCTGTGAAGACCGGTTAATATATTCATCAGCGTCGATTTACCCGCGCCGTTCTCTCCCATCAGAGCATGGACCTCTCCTTCCCGGAGATCAAAGTCCACACCTGCCAGCACCCGGTTCGTGCTAAAAGATTTATGGATGTTCGTCATCTCAATGTTCATGGTGCTTCCTCCTTTTTAACCGAAATGAACACCGGCCTGCAAAATGCAGTTCGCGTAGGGCTTGGCTTCGCCTGTACGGATAACCGCCTTGGCGTTTCGCGTCCGTGCCTTGAACTGCTCATGCGAGCAGGCCTCGATCTCGCAACCGTGAAAGTTCTCCTGTATATAGTGCAGTGTTTCCTTATTATCAAGCTTCATTTCTTCAGCAATGACGATTTTTTCAATCACCATATCATTGGCAATCGCATTCACCACCTCGGTAAAGCTTGGCGTCCCCAGCGTTAATGCCAAGTCAATCTTGGGAACGCCGGGAGGAATCGGAAGGCCCACGTCGCCAACAACGATGGTATCGGTGTGTCCCAGATCTGCCAGCACTTTCGCGATGTGACTGTTCAGCATGCCGTTCTTCTTCATGATCAAAGACTCCCTTCCACTTCGAGGCGAGACGGCATTCCGCCCTGCGCTCCGAACTTCATGACCGACAAGGAAGCTGCGCGGTTCGCAAATCTCAGGCTGTCGGCAATGCCCATGCCTTCGGACAGAGCCACGGCAAAGGCACCGTTGAAGGTATCGCCGGCTCCCGTCGTGTCCACGGCATCAACCTTGTAGCCGGGAACCACAACCTCTTCGTTGCCGTCGAAATAACGAACGCCCCGCTTGCCTTCCGTCACGATCAGTTTGTTCGGATAACGGCGCAGCACGTCGCCTAATGGCTCATCTCCGAATAGGATAGCCGCTTCGTGCTCGTTTGGCGTAATGTATGCCGCCCGTTCAATAACAACGCTCGGCACCGGGCGGGCAGGAGCCGGGTTCAGCATCAATGGCACCTGATAATTCGCGCATAACTCACTCACGTGCACCACCGTTTCTTCCGGAATCTCCTGCTGAATCAACACGATATCCGCGGCCTTGATCACTTCTGCTGCCTGATCAACATAATCCGGGGTGATCCGATCGTTGGCAGCCTTCACCACCACGATGCTGTTGTCTCCCTCTGCCAAAATGATGTGTGCGGTTCCGCTTTCCATACCTGTAACCGGTTCCACATGGTTCGTAACAACGCCATTCGACTGCAAATTACTCAAAATCGTTTCGCCGAAGGAGTCATCGCCTACACAGCCAATCATCGTCACCTCTGCGCCCAGTCTCGCCGCCGCGACGGCCTGGTTGGCTCCCTTCCCTCCGGGTACCGTCTTAAAGCTGTCGCCAAGCACCGTCTCTCCCGCGCCGGGGCGCTTGGTGGAGGTGACCACCAAGTCCATCGACGCGCTTCCGATTACCACAATTTTCGCCATTATGATTCCACCTTTCTCGTTGTCTGCCGCTCTATAAATTCTACCGAGAATTCGATATTGCTTTTCTCAATGTGCTGCCCCTCAATAAGTCCGATAAGCAATCTGGCCGCTTCCCGGCCCATTTCATACGCCGGCTGATGAATCGTGGACAGCGGAGGGGCCAGCAGCCTGCTGAGCAAAATATCGTCAAATCCGATAATTTGTACGTCTTCCGGCACCCTTTTCCCCAGCCGATGCGCTTCCTTCACCACGGCCGATGCCATGATATCGTTACTGGCGATTACGCCGTCCGTGTCCGGAAACTCGCTGAACACTTTCTGGGCGAATTCTTCGGCATCGGTTAAAGAAAACGATGTCGTTTTCAGCACTTGATACGCAGCCGCCTGTTCTTCCAGAACCTCAACGGCTCCTTCAAAACGTTCCTGAGCAGGCCGCACATCCGCCGGACCTTGAATGACCGTTACAGCTTTACTCCCTCGCCGCACGATCTCCTGGGCGGCTATCCTTCCTCCCTGCCGACCATCCGCGTAAACGGAAGGGCGGTCCGACGAGGTGCGGTCCAGAAACACAACGGGAATGTTCAGCTCTGTATACATGTCGGCATCCGGATCATTGGTCGATGATATGACACCAACCACATTATTTTGGACAAAGGTTTGGATGTACTCCATTTCCTTCTTCTTGCTCTCGTCGCTGTTCCCGAATATCAGCCGATAATCATTCTCCTGCATCTCATCCTCAACTCCGCGAGCAAGCTGCGGGAAATAAGGGTTCATAATATCCGGAAGCAAAAGTCCAATCAATTTGGATTTTCTTTTATATAAAGAACGTGCTACTTCATTCGGCGTATAATTCAGCTCGCGAATGCTTTGTTCTACCTTGGACCTGGTGTCCTCATGCACGTAACCGTTTCCATTTAAAACCCGTGAAACCGTGGCTACGGACACACCGGCCCGATTTGCCACATCCTTGATCGTTGCCATTACCGTCATCACCTCATTTATGTGTAACCGGTTACAGCTATAAGATATCACATCCCTTCTCAACCTGCAAGCCTTTAAGGATTGGAATATTTTTGTACCGTGCGCTGACAAACGCTCCTTCAACAACTAAAAATGTCCGGCAATAAATTACGGTATTCTTACAAAATCCTTTACTGGATTTTACATCCGACTCCTATACTCAATACCTGTAAGGCCAAGCAGGAAAGTGAGGTAAACATGATTATGGAAAAAGATTTTACGCTTCCATCTCCGGGTCACTCTTTGACGCCGCCGGTCAGCGAAGCTGAGCTTGCGACAGCGGCAAAACCGATCTCCATCAAGAAAACAAGGCGCAGGGAAATCATGCTTGCTTATGCATGTTTAGCACCTTCGCTGCTCATTTTCGGTCTGTTCCTGTTCTACCCGCTGCTCAAATCGGTTTATCTTAGCTTGTTCCTGACCGATCCCCAAGGCCGGGTAGCCGAATTTGTAGGGTTCGATAATTTCAAGGAAATACTAGCCTCCGAGATGTTTTATACAAGCTTCGGCAACACGCTGCTGTTTATCGTGCTGACGGTCCCGACCGGCATGGCGGCAGCCATACTGCTCGCAGCCCTGACGCACAATAAGCTGAAAGGCATGAAAATATTCCGCTTCATCTTCTCGCTGCCGATGGCCGTATCCGTCGGCACCGGCTCGATGATCTGGATGATTCTCTACCATCCGACGTTGGGCATACTGAATTACTTTCTGTCGCTGCTCGGCACTCAGCCCATTCAATGGCTGACCGATCCGAAATGGGCCATGATCTCCGTTGCGCTCATGACCGTCTGGATGAATCTTGGATTTAATTACATCCTGATGCTGAGCGGCATGCAGGGCGTATCCGAGGATATCTACGACAGCACCAAAATGGACGGCTCCGGTCCGCTGAGAACCTTCTTCCGGATTACGATGCCGCTGATCTCCCCTACGTTATTCTTCACGTCCGTTGTCTCGGTTATCGGCGCCTTCCAAGCATTCGGACAGATCAACATCCTGACCAAGGGCGGTCCGATGAACAGCACCAACGTCATCGTATTCAACATCTATCAGGATGCATTCGTCAACTTCCGCTTCGGCATCGGCAGCGCGCAAGCACTCATCCTGTTTGCGATCATTCTGCTGCTGACCGTCTTTCAATTTAAATTCGTGGAGAAGAAGGTGCATTATCAATGAGCATGCGTCTCATGCCCAAAAGCTTCATCTACGTCGCGCTGCTACTCGGTTCATTGACTGTGGCTTTTCCGCTCCTGTACACCTTGTCGACATCGCTGATGAGCGAGGCCGAGTCGGCCGTATATCCGCCGCCTCTGCTTCCCGAAGCCATCAATCTGTCCAATTTCACCAAGGTGATCGATACGATTCCCGTTCTTACCTTTATCGGAAACAGCCTCGTTGTTTCCATCGCCATCATGCTTGGGCAGATCGTGACCGCGAGTTTGGCGGCATACGCTTTCGCTTTCCTGCGGTTCCCGGGAAAAACGCTGCTGTTCAGCCTCTTTCTCGCCACCATGATGATTCCGTGGGAAGTGATCATGATTCCGAATTATTTGACGGTCAAAAGCCTGAACTGGCTGGATACCTATCAAGGCCTCATCATTCCATTTCTGGCCACGGCCTTCGGAACCTTCCTGCTCAGACAGGCCTTCCTGCAGCTGCCGAAGGAGCTGTTTGAAGCGGCCCGCGTGGACGGCTGTGGACATGTCCGCAATTTCTTGAGCATGGTGCTGCCGTTATCCATCCCCGGAATTGCCACGCTGGGCGTGTACTCGTTCCTGAACCATTGGAACATGTACCTGTGGCCGCTCCTGACAACCAACCGCGTCGAGATGCGAACCGTCCAAATCGGGATCGGCATGCTGCAGTTCGAAGAGATGAATTCGTGGAATCTGATTCTCTCCGGCGTACTCCTGCTGCTGCTTCCTTCCCTGCTGCTGCTTGCACTCGGGCTGAAACCCCTTGTACGCGGCATCACGGCAGGTGCTTTGAAGGGCTGATGGCTAATATAGCCGGACCCTGCATGTTCAGCCTTGCGTGCCGGTTATCGATAAAAATCGGTCCCACGCAATTTCTGATAGATCAAACCATACTTTATTTTCAAAAAACCATTTTCAAAAAGGGAGAGATTAACCGATCATGAAACGTTTTGGTAAAAGGTCCTTCGCGCTGCTCCTGCTTTCCTGCTTCATGCTGATCAGCGCCGCTTGCAGCAATACGCCAGCCGCTGGAGAAACGACCGTTGCCGCCGGCAGCGAACCGGCCAAAGAACCTGTTAAGGTCGTATGGTGGCATTCCATGAGCGGTGAGCTCGGGACCGTCGCGGACAAGCTGATCTCCGATTTTAACGCAGCCCACAAGGATATTCAGGTAGAGGGCGTGTTTCAAGGAACGTACGATGAAAGCTTGAACAAGCTGAAGGCTTCCTTGGGATCGAACAGCGGCCCGACCATGATTCAGGTGTACGAAATCGGCAGTCGTTTCATGATGGACACCAAGGCGATCCGTCCGGTTCAGGACTTCATGGATGCGGAAGCATACGACATTTCCTCCTTGGAACCGAATATTAAAAATTACTATACATTCGACAACCAATTGTATTCGATGCCATTCAACTCCTCCAACCCGATTCTTTACTACAACAAGGATGCCTTTAAAGCGGCCGGACTGGATCCGGAAAATCCTCCAAAAACCTACGAAGAGGTAGCCGAAGCGGCTAAGGCGCTAACGAAAGGCGGCCAAGCCGGCGCATCCTTCGCGATCTACGGCTGGTTCATGGAGCAATTCCTTGCGAACCAAGGCGTTGAGCTGCTGAACAACGGCAACGGCCGCACTTCCCCGGCAACCGCTTCGCAAGTCAACAACGGCGCTGCCGTGAAGACGCTGGAATGGTGGAAGCAAATGCTGGACGATAAAGTTCTGCTGAACCTGGGACGTAAAACGGATGACACCAAAAAAGCTTTTGCAGCCGGCCAAATCGCTATGACGCTGGACTCCACGGCTTCGCTCCGCGGTATCGTCAGCGCAGCGGAAGGCAAATTCGAAGTCGGCACAGCTTTCCTGCCTAAACCGGCTGACGGCGGGGATGGCGGCGTTATTATCGGCGGTGCAAGCCTGTGGCTGATGAACAACAAATCGGAAGAAGAGCAGCAGGCAGCCTGGGAATTCATGAAATATTTGGCCGAGCCGCAAACGCAAGCCTACTGGCATGTCAACACCGGTTACTTCCCGGTAACAACCAAAGCTTACGAAGAGACCCTGGTAAAGGAAAATCTGGAGAAATATCCTCAATTCCAGACGGCCGTGGATCAATTGCATCAAACGACGGCCAATCTGGCAACGCAAGGCGCTGTCATGGGCGTGTTCCCTGAAGCCCGCCAGCTGACGGAAACGGCCATCGAGGAAGTGCTGAACGGTCAAAAAACGGCGCAGGAAGCACTGGACAAAGCCGCCCAGGAGATCAGCTCCAAGATCGAGACCTATAATAAAACGGTAAAATAAACGTCGATCATGCCGCGTACGCATACGATGAAGCATGAATCGAATTGAACGTATTACACACCCTTCATGCTGCATCATGGGGCCCTCTACGGTCACCTCATGAATCATGCATCAAGGGTGTTTTTCTCGTGGTATCCAAAACCTTCCACATTGGTCAGCTTGTATAGGGGTTTGCCCAAGTCACGCAGCCGGGCTCCTGAATACACTGATACAAAGTGGAGGTGAGCCTATGATGAGAAATCTTCCGTCCACCGTAACAATTGTCCCGGTGCCTTTCGACCGGGGAGCTACCCGACGTGGCGCCGGACAGGGACCGAACGCGATATTCGGAGCCGGTCTGAAACGCAAGCTTGACACACTCGGTGTATCCTACCAGGTCGATGACTTTGCTGCGCTCCCCGAACACAAGGATGAAGCGCACCATCCTCAACTAAAACATCTGAAAGAAGTCATAACGATTAACGAGCAGCTCGCAACTCGTGTGTCCGCCCTGGCAGAATCGGGTGTCTTCCCGCTTGTCCTTGGCGGTGACCATAGCATTGCAATCGGCACACTAGCCGGGCTTACGCGGCACTACCAAAGCCTGGGCGTCATCTGGATCGATGCCCACTCCGATCTCAATACGCCGGATACCACCCCCAGCGGCAATATCCACGGCATGTCGCTGGCCGTCAGCTTGGGAAAAGGCGATGGGCGGCTAACCTCAGTTGGCGGCGTAAAATCAACAATCAAGCCGGAACACGTAGTGCTCATTGGCGCACGCTCCCTCGATCAGGGCGAACGGGATTTCATCCGCCAGGAAGGCATTACCTGCTTCACCATGCAGGATATCGACCGCATGGGCATGTTCCGGGTCATGGAGGAAGCCATCCGAATATCGTCAACGGGGACGGATGGCGTTCATCTCTCCTTCGATATTGACAGCGTCGATCCAAAGATTGCACCGGGAACAGGAACGCCGGTTCAAGGCGGGCTGAGCTACCGGGAAGCGCACCTGGCCATGGAAATGCTGTCGGAATCCGGTATTCTAACCTCAGCCGAATTCGTGGAGAACAACCCGCTACTGGATCGCGGGCAGAAGACTTCCCGGCTGCTTGTCGGCTTAATCGCCTCCATGCTGGGCGAAAGCATCTTGTGACATGGCACCATGCTTGATATGAGAAGCCTCTTAAGCGCGGTATAAGGTATTTTCCGCGTTACAGGTTTCTTTAGACTCCCAAGGAGGTTAAGCCATGAACCCTTCCAACCCCCATATCGAGAAAGCCGAACGGTACGGCGCGAGAAACTACCACCCCCTTCCCATCGTCATTGCCGAAGCTGCAGGCATCCATGTGACGGATTCGGACGGCAAGCAGTATATCGACATGTTGAGCGCCTACTCGGCGCTGAACGCAGGTCATTGTCACCCCCGCATTATCCGGGCCTTGAAGGAACAGGCAGATAAAGTGACCCTGACCTCGCGCGCATTTCATCATGATCAATTGGGTGTCTTTTACGAGAAGCTGTCCGCTTTTACCGGCAAAGGCATGATGCTTTCCATGAATACGGGAGCCGAGGCGGTTGAGACAGCGCTTAAGGCAGCGCGTCGCTATGCTTACCGGAAGAAAGGTATTCCGGCAGATCAGGCTGAAATCATCGTCTGCGAGGGCAATTTCCACGGCCGTACGATCACGGTTACCTCCTTCTCCTCATCCCGCGAATACCGCGAGGACTTCGGTCCGTTTACGCCGGGATTCAAAGTCATTCCCTATGGGGACCTTGAGGCGCTGGAGCAGGCGATTTCGCCGAATACGGCCGCTTTTCTCGTGGAGCCGATCCAAGGCGAATCCGGCATCGTCATTCCGCCTGACGGATACCTAAGCGGGGCACTGGAGCTGTGCAGGCAGCACAACGTCCTTATGCTTGCGGACGAAATCCAGACCGGCTTCGGCCGAACGGGTAAACGCTTTGCCTGCGACTGGGAGTTGATCGTGCCGGATATGTACATTCTCGGAAAAGCGCTCGGCGGCGGCGTCTTTCCCGTCTCTGCCGTGGCGGCGGATGCGGATATTCTCGGTGTATTCGAGCCGGGGTCCCACGGCTCCACCTTCGGCGGGAATCCGCTCGGCTGCGCGGTGGCCATCGCCTCCATGGATGTATGCATTGAGGAAGGGCTGGAAGGCCGCTCCCTGGAGCTCGGCGAATATTTTCTCCAGCTGCTTCGATCCATCCCGCATCCCGATATCAAGGAGGTGCGCGGCAGAGGTTTATTTATCGGCATGGAACTCAAGGTCCCGGCCAGATCCTACTGCGAGAAACTAAAGGATCTCGGCCTGCTCTGCAAAGAAACCCATGAATCCATTATCCGCTTCGCCCCTCCGCTCATTATCACAAAAACGGAGCTGGACCAGGCCGCGGAGATCGTAAGGCAGGCGTTTGCGTGACGAATCGATCTAGTTATGAAATCGACTTCCGCTTCATTCTTCTTGTTACTAGCAGCAGCTGAGAGACAGCAGCAAGCACGGGCAGTTCGATCAGCGGTCCGATGACCAAGGCAAGGGCAATCACGGGCTGTTCCGGAAAAGCCGTCACGGCGATCGCGAGGGCTACCGGGGAGTTCCGGGCAATGATCGTTAAATGGAGGCTGACCGAATCCTCGTAGGAGAAACGCAGCATTCTGCCTACCACGCTGCCCAGCATGTAATTCATCATGAAATAAATCAAGATCGGAACAATGAGGATATACAACATGTCCAAGTTGTTCCATAAGTATGACCCTTGGGACGCAAACATCGCGACAATGGCAAGACCCAGAAAGACAATCTGTGCCCGGCCAAAGAATGGCATCAGCTTGTGCTCCAGCACCTCTTTCTTCGCTCTCAGCAAGAAACGTGTGAGATGTGCAAGAGTAAACGGAACAACGAGCACAAGCAGCACGCTTTCGATCAGCGTTGCCATCGCTATCGTTTCGATCGTGCCGGAGAACAAGAGCAAATATAGCGGAAGGAGCAGCACCTGGAGGATCAGATTAACGGGCAGTATCGAGGTTGACAAGGGCACGTTCCCCTTGGCAATCGAGGTAAACACCAAATACCAGTCGGTACAGGGGGTCACCATCAGCATGATGAATCCGATCCAGAGCGCCGGGTGATCCGACAGAAAGACAGCGCCAAGTCCCCAGGCAAGCAGCGGCGTCCAGATAAAATTAATGAGCGTGCTCGCCCCCAGAAACTTGATGTTCTTGAACGCCTCTCTTAGCTGCTGCAGCGGTATCGTCAAAAATAATCCATATAACATCAGCAGCAAAAAAGGAACAATCCCATATTCCGCATAGTCTGCGGCAGCCGGCAGCTGCCCCAATGCCAGCCCCATCGCCACCGCGCCCATAATGATCAAAGTTTGAAGTTTCTCTATAAGTCCCATCCCGCACCCCTTCCCGTTTCGAATCATGACAAACTGAAGTGATGACCGAAAAATCATATAACGGAATCATACCTCATTTCTTGTATAATGGATTGTATAATATTGGCTTCATCTTCGTAAGGAAACGTACTCTTATTACCTTCTCCGCTCATTTTAATGCATTACGAGTAATGATTCTCAGCCAAGTTTTGACGGGTTAATTATACGTTTAAGGAGGTTCACTCATGAGAATAGCCATCTGCGGGGGCACCGGTTTCATTGGCCAAGCATTAAGCAAGCGCTGGCAGCGCGACGGCCATGACGTTATCATCGTCACCAGGTTGAAGCCGGAAACTCCCGCTCATCAGATAAAAAAGCAGGTATCCTACTTGACTTGGGATGAGATGAAGTCTCATCCGGAGCGGCTTGAGGATTTGGATGCACTCGTTAACCTTGCGGGTTCCTCCCTGAGCCAGCGCTGGACGCAAGCAGGCAAGCAGAGAATTCTTCAATCCCGGCAACGAACCGTATCTGCCGTAGCCGACCTGATGCACCGCCTGGAACACAAACCTCCGGTCATTCTTCAAGCATCGGCGATGGCCATATACGGCACATCCGAGCAGGCAACGTTTGATGAGGAAAGCCCTGCAACGATTATGGACTTCCCGTCCGAGGTTGTGCAGCAATGGGAGCAGGCGGCCGACCGCATCCCGGTCGACCGGTTAATCAAGCTGCGCATCAGCGTCGTGCTTGGCAATCAAGGCGGTGCACTCCCCAAAATGCTGCTGCCTTACAAACTGGGCGTTGGCGGCAAGATCGGCAGCGGCAAGCAATGGCTCTCCTGGATACATATCGACGACATCGTGGATTTAATCGATTATTGCATCCGGCACGAGGACATTTCAGGAGCCGTGAACGCCGCTTCCCCGCATGCGGTCACGAATGAGGAATTCGGCAGGAGCGTCGCCAAGGTTTATCACCGTCCGCATTGGCTCCCCCTGCCTGCCTTCATGCTCCAAGCCATCCTGGGTGAAATGTCGCTCATTCTGCTAAAGGGCCAGCGAATCCTTCCGGCCAAAGCGCTGCGTCACGGCTTCCAGTTTCGATATCCGGAAGTGACGGGTGCACTGCAGCAGATCAAAGGAAGCTGAGCATCCCCCCATATGCATAAAAAACCATCGCTCTCTTGTCTTAAGAGAGCGATGGTTTTATTCTATGAAACTTTATTGGACCGGGGATAACTCACTCTCTGTCACCCACTTATGGTTCTTGACTTCTTCGCCGGTTGTTGTCGTGAAATCCACCATATAGACCGTCGTTTGTTCGGCGGAATCGATGACGGCAGTGGCTCCCTTCATCCCCTCCATATGATCCGCATTCACGACCGCTTCCGTTCCAGGTTCCAAGGGCTCCTTTCCGGCATCCTTCAGCTCCTCATGAATTACCCATTTATGATCCTTCACTTCGGGTCCGCCGTTCGTCGGCGTATACGATATGGTGTACACCGTCGTATCATAAGCTCCGACTATCGTTGCTTTTGCCCCCTTCATCCCGGGCATGTGATCGGATTCAATGATCGCTTGGGTCTGGACCGCATAGGTTGGATTCTCTGCCGACTTCAACCCATCCGGAACCTCGCCCGAGCCGGAATGATTCATGCTGCCATGATCCATGCCATCCATGTTCCCGGTGGCCTCCGTGCTTTCCTTGCTATCCGGATCTGCGCTTTTCGTATTTCCGCAGGCACCCAGTATGAGGATAAGGGATGCTAACGCAACCAGAAAAAGCGGCTTCAATCGTTTCGTAGCTGACATATAATGAACTCCTCTCTTATATTGAATGTTCATAGCATAGCAACTACTTATGAAGAACTTGTGTAGCTGTCTATGCATGACATCACGATACCCATTTTTCCAATAAAACTAATCTATGATATAAAATAGAGAGTGATCATAAGTCCCATTTAGCCCATATTCTTGGCAGGGAAATCCGCCAATTCCGAAAAGGAGTACCATCTCCCATGCACATCGATGACGATGCTTTCATCCCCTTATTTAAACGGGCCAATTCCATATTAAACCGAACCTTGAACCGTATTGAACAGCAGGAACTGAACGTCCGGATCCACTACTGGGGATTTATGCCGCGCCACTTCGACAATACGGAGCATAAGCATTCATTTTTTGAAGCTTGTTACGTGTTGACAGGCTGCGGCTCGTATATCGAAAACGAGACAGAATTCCATCTTCATCCAGGCACCCTGTTTCTCTCCAGGCCGGGCATTCAGCACCAAATTAAGAGCAGGGAAGGCTTGGCTTTATGTTATGTTGCCTTTGAACTGGATGAATCGGCAAACAACGATCTCCATACGGCTGCTTTTCGAAGGTTAGCCAGCCAAGGCATTCCGGTGCTTCAGGAAGGTGCCGGGCAAGCGCCCGGACTCTTGTGGCTTTCGCTGTTATCGGTGTTTCATTCGGGCTCTGGCGGTAAGCAGCACCCGCCGCATATGCTGAACAGCCTGGCGATTTCGCTCCTATTATCGATTCTGGCTGCGCACGGCCCCGGTTTCTACCAAGAACCTTCCGAAGTTGGAGCAAACGAAGAAGGGGCTTCGATGTTTCATCAAGCCGAATTGTTTATCAAGGATAATCTGGGCGAGCCGCTCTCTCTGGAGCGGGTGGCTGGCCATCTTCACGTTACGACCCGTCATTTGACCCGGCTGTTCCGTAAATACGGACATCAATCCTTTGTTCATTATGTGCAGGAGCAGCGCGTGCAGCAGGCTAAACACCTGCTTCTGAATACAGACCGGCAGATCAAAGAGATTGCCGTCTCTTGCGGATTCGAGTCCGTGCACTACTTCACCCGGGTGTTTACGTCCAAGCTTGGCGTAACCCCGGCCCGCTTCCGGCGATCGCAGTTTTCGGAAGGACGTTACGACTCCGAGCTTTAGCGCTTAGGGGCCGATGTCCTGATCGTACAAAAACACTTCCTCTTTTTATAAAGACGGATCCTCCCTTGCCTTCTACAATGAAGTCGTAACAGACATTCCGGAAGGGAGGATCCATCAATCCATGAAACCTGCAACGGCCTTTCAATCACACCCAATCAACCACTTGGACTTTCGCAACCAACCCCTATTTATGAAGAATGGGATCGACTCCTGGTGCTCGCTTATCATGTCGGCCTACAAACAAAAAAACCAGCATCTAGTACAAGAAAAGCGCAGTACCTTCATTACACTTGACGGAACGCACGGCGCCGGTTTCGATAAACTGCTGGGGAAGCTTCAGCAAACCTGTGAGCAGGAAGGGATCGCCTTCTCATGCGATTCCACATCCAATTACGTCAAACCCGAAGCCGAGCTCCGGGTCGAGATGGCTCCTTATCTGACTGATAATCGGGCATTCGGCTATAAAGCAACCGATGTCCGCCCCATTCAATATTTTCAACAGGACGCACGGACTGCCTTGAAAAAAAGCGCGCTTGAATTTGACGCAATGCAAGGCATATACGTACTGCACGGACCCGGTGCTTCGCTGCTTGAAGGCCAGACCCCCGACCTTCGCTTCTACGCCGATTATTCCCGCGAAAATCAGCAGCGGCGCCATGCCCAGCATATGGGCAGCTTTGGCTTGGGCAGCTCCAACGATAAGGTTGAGACTTACAAGAATTGTTTATTTCTCGAATGGCCCATCTGGGAGACTTACCGTCGCGACTGGTTAGCCCATTATACCCATTCCGAACACTCGGATAACCAAGCTTACTACATGGACTTAAATCGTCCGGAAGAGCCGGTGTGGCTGCCGACAGCAGACTTGGTGAACGTACTGCATAAAGCTAGTCGGCAGCCGTTTCGGGTCAAGCCGTTTTTTGCTCCGGGGATATGGGGCGGTCAATACCTTAAGGAATTGTGCGGTCTTCCCGACGAATGGCCGAACTGTGCCTGGAGCTTTGAACCCATCGCTCCCGAGAATACACTTCTGCTGCGCGTGCAGGATATCACCCTTGAGGTTCCGTTCACGTTATTAATGGAATCGGCTCCCCAAGAGATCATGGGAGAGCGGAACGCCCGGCTATTCGGCGATTACTTCCCGATCCGGTTTGATTATCTGGATACGATGCAGGGCGGCGAACTGTCGCTGCAGGTGCATCCGCTGCAAGAATATGCCGAGTCGCGGTTCAATGAACATATGACACAGCAAGAGTCGTACTACATCATGCGGAATGCCCCGGGAGCCAAGGTGTATCTCGGGCTGAAGGAAGGAATAAGCGGCGGACGGCTGCTTGAAGCAGTAGAAGACGCCCAACTTCGGGAAGAGCCGCTTGAGCTTTCCGACTACGTTAACCAGTACTACTCGCAAACGGGGGATCTCTACCTCATTCCACCGGGCACAGTCCACTGCTCCGGCAGGGATAATCTGGTGCTGGAAATCTCCTCGACCACCTGGTGGTTTACGTTCAAAATCTACGATTATCTGCGGCTGGACGCAGATGGCAAGCCACGCCCGATGAACCCTGAGCATGCACGCCACAATATCAATGACGCCATGAATACGTCAGCGGTAGAAAACGGTCTTATCGCCCAGCCAACCGTCATAAGGCGACAAGGCAGCAGTTCGGAGGAGCTGCTCGGTCAACGGGATGATCTACTGTTCCAGGTCAGCAGGCTGACCCTGCATGAAACATGGAATGCGGACACACAAGGAGAATTCGTCATGTACAACCTCGTGGATGGCGAACGCGTCCGCCTTGTACCGGCAGCGGACGAAGGTGCGGCCGTTGAATGGGGTTACGCGGAATCCTACATCGTCCCGGCATGTGTGGGAGAATACCGTCTGGAGAACCTGTCCGGGTCCCCATGCACCTTGATTGCCGCCAGAGTCAATCCCGAGTGGAATCATCCGCTGCTTCCGCCTTCCCGGACATCCGGAACGGAGAGTTTCCATGTTGCGGAATGATGGGGCGGATCCTGGGGGCATGCCCACCCCGGCCCCCATCACCATCGCGCTGGATGCCGGCGGCACCGCCTTGAAGGGAGCGCTTATCGTGAACGGTCAGCTTGTTCACGGATCGTTCTTAACCCGGCCCTCGGAATCGCAAGGGGCTGCGGCCGATACGATCGCCAGCTTCGCCCAAGCCTGTCATGATCTGATCACCTATTACGCTTCGGCCTACCGGCCGTTGGATTATCACGATTCCATTCGGATCGGCTTTGCTTTCCCGGGGCCCTTCGATTACGCAAAAGGCATCGCGCTTCTTCAAGGCATCGGCAAATATGAAGCTCTGTTCAAGCTGTCGGTTCGGGATCTGCTCCGCTTCGAATTTCAGAGACTCAAGCCATTCTTCCCGGGTGTCACGATGAATCGACTGACCGCCGCCGATATCCGGTTCGGGAATGACGCCTTCATGTTCGGGCTTGGGGCCTCCATCCGGTTCCCTTCGGAACGTCTCCTATGCCTTACGCTCGGTACAGGCCTCGGCTCTGCCTTTGTGGAGAATGGTCAAATCGTAGCCGGCAGGCACGGCATCCCAAGCAGCGGAATGCTGTTTGCGGAGCCTTACCGGGATCACATCGTGGACAGCTATTTCGGGAGAAGGGGTATTCTGAACATGGCTTCGGAGCGGGGGCTCCTGGCTGACGGGATCGACGTAGCCGACCTCGCTGAAGCAGCCAAAAGCGGTAACGCACAAGCTCAGGATGTATTCCGGGAATACGGCAGCAAGCTGGGAGAGATGCTGCTGCCTTATCTATCCGAGTTCAAACCGAGCCGCCTGGTGCTGGGCGGACAAATCTCGGGCAGCTTACCCTTATGGGAAAGAGATATCCAACTGGCTTTAGGCAGGTACGCCGTTCCTGTTCACGGTCTCGCGGATGGGACGGCGGCTGTGTTTAACGGCATTGAGAAGCTATTCGAGGATACGGATCATCATGCATCCGCTCCCAATTAATCTATAGGAGGTCACCATTATATGAACCTATCCACCCAAGGCGGTCATGAACCCGCCCGCCCCTGGACGATTTATGTCATTCATCATTCTCACACGGATATCGGCTACACCGAGCGACAAGAGAGGATTGAGCAGTACCATGTTGATTTTATCCGCCAGGCACTAGGCATCGCGGAAGCCGCAAACAGCGGAGATCGCCCGGAATGGAAAACATTCCGCTGGACTTGCGAAACCTTTTGGGCCGTAGAGAAATTTCTCGAAGCAGCAACTCCGGCAGAAAAAGAAGCTTTTCAACAAGCGGTAAAACGCGGCGATATCGAACTGTCCGGAACCTATCTCAATATGACCGAACTCCCGGATTACGACCTCCTACTGCGGAACCACGGCAAGGCGCAAAGGTTCGCGGAGACCTTCGGACATCGGATCGACAGCGCCATGACCGCCGACATTAACGGGTACGGCTGGGGGTACGCGGATAGCCTGCTGCAAAATAACATCGAGCATCTATTTTCATGCATTCATACGCATCACGGCATGTATCCGTTGGGCCGCAAACAAACTCCGTTCTGGTGGGAAAGCCCGAACGGCGGCAGACTGCTTGTTTGGAACGGCGAGCATTACATGTTCGGCAACGAGCTCGGGTTCTGTCCGGACGCACTGGGTAAATACATCATCAAGGACGAGCTTCAGCATAACCTGATGGAGCCTGAACAACGTCATAACGACATCGCTGCTTTACGGATTAACCGGTATTTATGGAATCTCGAGCAGGAAGCCTACCCGTATTCCTTCGTTCCGGTCATGGTCTCCGGCCTGGGCACGGACAATGCATCCCCGAATGCGGATATCGCGGAGTGGATGACGAAGTGGAATGAACAATACGGCGACCGAATCACCATTAAGCTGGCTACGCTGTCCGAATTTTTTGCGGCCTTGAAACAGGAGGACCTGTCCGAGCTTCCGGTACACCGGGGGGATTGGCCGGACTGGTGGACCGATGGGGTGGCTTCAACAGCGATGCATACCCAGATTTACCGGGATGCCCAGCGTACCCTTCGCAAAGTCAAGCGGCTCGATCCGGCCCATGGTGCGGCAAGCCTCGCCGAGATCGAGGATGCCTCACAGGCGCTGACCATGTACGCGGAGCATACATGGGGCTATCATTCCTCCGTGTATGAGCCATGGCATCCGCAGGTGCAAATGCTGGAGGTACGGAAGCAGGCCTATGCGGCTGAAGCCAGCAAACTTGCTTACCGGGCATTGGACAAAGCGCTCGTGGCCCGTCATGGCGCGCTGCTTGCCCCTCATCGTCCCTTGCGCTACGAGGTGATCAACACGGAGCCGGCCGCGGCGACGCTGCAGGTCGCCATCCCGCTGGATGGTTGGGAACATGTGATCTTGAAGAAAAAGTTCGAGCTCATCGACGAAACGACCGGGCAGGCGCTACCGTACCAATTGGCACACACGGGGGCGCTTGTCACGCAGCTCTCACTTGAACCGGATGAGTCCCGGATCTTGTACATCCATCCGCACGAAACGCCAGATGCCCTCTCTGCTTTCGGGAACATGGTGACTGCGCGCAACACCGAACCGATTGCGTGCGAAGGAATCGCAGACATCCAGACTCAGCCCATAACTCCATATCCAATCGTGGTGGGCAAGCGTTCGATCGAATCCGAATCCTTCCGGATCGAATGGGAGATGAACGAAGGCATTACGGCATGGATCGATAAGACACGCTCGGCAGACCTGCTGGACGATGCACGCGAGCACGCGCCATTCACCCCCGTGTACGAGGTTACGCCGGCTCAGGATGAGCATAATCCGTCCGAGGTGTGCTCTACCCGCCGCCGCATGGGTCGCAATCGGAAGGGCGTCAACGTCCAGCGGGATACCGGACGCTTGACCCGAGTCACCGTGCTGGACAACGGACCGCTGTTTGCCCTGGTGGCGCTGGTCTTTGACGTGAAAGGGCTCAGCTACTATGCCCTCCACATCAAGATGTATGCGAATCAGCCTCGTGTCGAGGTGTCCGTCCGTTTCCACAAAGACAGCGTCTGGCTGCCGGAAAATGTTTACGTGGCTTTGCCATTCACCATGGGCACTGAAGCCGAGCTATATGTAGAAAAAGCAGGCTGTCACATCCGCCCATGGAAGGATCAGATTCCCGGATCCTGCCTGGATTACACCAGCGTCCAAGAGGGGATATTCTGGCACTCGGCTAAAGAACGGGAAGCGCTCATCCTGTCCATGACAGACACGCCGCTCGTACAGCTGGGAACGCTGGAGCACGTGCCCCGGCAGCTCCACACCATGCAGCCTGCGGACAGCCGTCCTTCCACGTATGCCTGGATATTGACCAACTACTGGGAAACCAACTTCAAGGCTACGCTTGGCGGCTTCTACGAGTTCAGCTATGCGGTAGAACGACATCGCCAGCTGGACCCGGAGCAGGCTGCGAAGACCCTGCACGCTTCAACCGGACAATTCACGGTTCACCGAATCAAATAAGTCGTAATGAAAAACAGCTGCCCTGGTTTCAAGGCAGCTGTTCTCATTATGATAGGCAGGATGGCCCTCAAGCCGCTCCAGCCCTTATTATTTTTTTCGAAGCAAGACTACGTCCATGCCCACATGAATCCGTCACGATCCCAAGCGATCCGACCGCCATGCAGTTTGCGGAATGCCTTCTTCACGTCCTTGGACAGTGAGGCATTCCCGTTTTCGTTAACGAAAACAAACTCTTCCCCGAAGTTCTCGCGTACATAGCGGATGGCCTCCGTCTGATACAAATTACCCGTAAACCGGATTTCCTCCACCATCCATTCAGCCACCTGCTGCGCTGTATATGTCATATAAACATCGTTCCCTTCTGTATGCCTCCACTTATTATAACAGAATGGACGATGGAATCGATTTTTATGAAAACGGCAGACTACATCACATCATGGACAGCAACAAAAACTGGACGGAACCTACAATCTCGATGATTCCGACCTTCATCGGTTTCATTACTTTTCCGGAATACAGGAACGTCTTAATGAACGGAAATACGAATGGCAGACACATCCACGGATTCCCGAAGATGATCGGCAGAACCAACATGACGGCATGATATATTCTTGCGTATATCGTCCAGCGCCTGTTTTTCCGCTCACGGAATACCGATTTGACAAAGAACACGGTGCCCGTAAAATATAGGAAATTATACGCAATGACGGCGGCAAGCATCGGATCGAAACCACCGCCCCCCAGCATATAAGCAGCGGCACCTCCGGTACAGAACAGCAGAATCGCGCAAATATCATTTAACAGCGCACGCTCCGCTTTCTGAAGGACATGCCAAACGTTCACCATGATCAGGATGAGCAGCACAGGTGCAAACCAGAGCATCGACGGCTTGAAGACAAGCACCGGAATCAGAAAAACCACGGCGATAAGGGTATAAATGATCCCCCAGGATATCCAAGTTTTACGTTGGGACGTCTTCTTTAAGGATTGCAGAAACGGATAGGATGCCATGTATAAACCTAACCACGCCAAAAATAGCGGAAGGTGCAGCAGAGCCGGTTTGGCTGCCGCCATTCCTATGATATAGGGTACACTGACCATAGCCCAGCCACCATGCTCCCGCGGGATGACAATCCTCGTCTTTTTCATGCGTTTCTCCCTCTCCAATCCATCAACTCATAGCCATCGTGATTCATATCTTCAGCCATTCGAACAACGGCCAGGCGGATGATAAGTAATATCGCTGAAGGTACCCACATACTGAACGATGTCACCCGATTCGTCCTTTACCGCGTTAATCGTCAGCAGCTCCAAGTACTCTTCTCCATCTTTCCGGCGGTTCCAAATCTCCCCCTGCCAGCTCCCGTGTTCCCTGATTTCAGACCACATCGCCTGATAAAACGCCGGTGATTGTCTTCCGGACTTCAATACGCTCGGATTTTTGCCGAGTACTTCCTCCTCCGAATATCCGGTTAACTTCGTGAATGCCGGATTGACGGCATTGATCCTACCGTTCGGATCCGTAACCAGAATCCCCTGGCCGGTGGAGTTAAACACCTCCGATTGTACGGTGAGTTTGTCCTGGTAGTACATCCATACCACAATAACGAAACTGGCGAGCGCAACCTGGGATAAGGCCATAAATCCAATGGAGTACTGCCCCGTAGCCGAATGGATGAAGGAAAGCATCAGCGGCGGGAAGAATCCGCCAAGGCCGCCCATCATGGACACGATACCGTTCACAATGCCCGCCTGCTTGTTGAAATAAAGGGGCACGAGTTTGAAAATAACCCCGTTTCCGAGACCGGCACCAACGGCAATGGTTAAGCATCCGGCCGTATATAAGCCAATGGATGGAGAGAATGCCAACAGGATGGCCGCAGCCGTGAGCCCTATGAATACGCCCATTAATAAGAACAGCGGTTTAAATTTATCCGCAAGCCAGCCGCCTACGGGACGTAATAAAGTGGCTACCAAAATGAACCCTGCCGTCCGCATCCCGGCGTCCACCTTCGCAAGCTCAAAATGGGTCACCAGGAAGTTTGGCAAGTACACTGTAAAGGCCACGAACGAACCGAATGTAATAAAATAAAAAAGCGAGAAAAACCACAATTTTTCATTTTTATACACGCCCTTGATCTGTTCCATTACCGGTGTTTTTACCTTTATTTCTTTGCGATCGCCTAAAAATGCATTTAGCACGGCAAATATCAGAAGTAGAACCAAATACAGCTGGACGGTTTTGGACCATCCGATCTGAGTCGCGATGACCGGTGCAGCAAATGTGGTAATGGCGGTACCGATGTTGCCCATCCCGTAAATCCCATTCACGAGTCCCAGCTTCTCTTTCGCATAATATTTAGGCAATGAGGTCACGCCAACCGAGAACACGGCCCCCCCGATCCCCAGGAACAAACCTCCGATCACCAGATGCGTAAAGGAGGAAGCCGCGCTGATAAAATAGACCGGAAACAGCAGCAGGATGAAGCTGGCGATAAAAACAATTCGTGCTCCCACCACATTGGCGTAATAGCCAAGCGGAATCCGGAGAACGGAACCCAGCACCACCGGAATAGCCGTCAGAATCGCGAGCCGGTCGGCCGAAATGGAGATGTCCTCTCGAATAAACGGCAGGAGCGCGGAGATGATGACCCATACCATAAAGCCAAGCACCAGATTCATTGTTTGCAGCGGAAGCTGCAGCTTTTTGATCATTTCCATCACCTTTTCTAAAGCATAATGAATGGCATATTGATCCCCAGCTCCTATTGTACGTGCACCTATTCACAATGCTAATAGGGAAGTTCCCTGAATCTCTCCGGGGAACTTCCCTATTCCTTAAAGCAACGACCCTTAATTGCGCCCTCTTGTATATGTAAGGACTAAAAATCCAGCAATTTTTTCTTCAATGCATATTCCACTAACTCCGGACGGCTTTTCAAATTCAGCTTTTCCATGATTTTGGCCTTGTGCGCTTCCACCGTCTTGACCGATACGAATAGTTTTTCTGCGATTTCCTTATTGCCATAACCCTTGGCGATCAGAGGCAGGATCTCAATCTCCCTTTTGGACAGACTGTTAAACGGATCTTGCTCCGCACTCTCACTATCTTTCTTAATAAACTCCCGAACCAGGGATGTAGCCATCTGGGGATGGATATAGGTCCCTCCCTTATGCACCATGCGGATGGCGGAGATTAATTCATCATCCGGCGCATTTTTGAGTACGTAACCTGAAGCCCCGTTTTTTAAAACATGAAACAGATAATCGTCATCATCATACATGGTTAGAATCAGAATTTTCGTTTCCGGAAATTCACTGCTGATCTTGCCGGTCGCAATCAGCCCGCTTTCGCCGGGAGGCATGCTTAAATCCATCAACAGCACATTCGGCCGGTGCTTCGCCACCATGGTGTAAGCTTCCATGCCGTCTGCCGCCGTCGCGACAACCTCCATATCTTCCTGGTAATTCAGAATCATGGAAAATCCGCTGCGGACCACGGCATGATCATCCGCAATCACAATTTTCATGTACCCATCACCTCCAGCTTGTCGTCACCATTCGTAAGCGGAATGTTAAGCTGAATCGTCGTACCCTCACCGGGAGCGGAAAGCAAAATAAACTGACCACCGACCAGCTCTGCGCGTTCGCGCATCCCGTACAGTCCCAGTCCGGTTCCCTTAGCTTCATCAATGACCCTGTTAAACCCGACTCCACGGTCCCGGACGGTTAACTGAAGGTAGCCATTCACTTCACATAAGCGTACATGCACCTCATCCGTTCCTGAATATTTCATGGCATTCAGCACCGCTTCCTGGCATACCCGGTACACAACCGTTTCAATCTCGCTGCCGTAGCGTGCTGCCGCTAACTCCGCAGAAAAATCAACCAGCACTCCGTAGTTCTTTCCAATCCATTTAAAATGGGAGCGGAAGGCAGCCTCAAGCCCCAAATCATCTAATGAAGCCGGCCTGAGTTCAACGGATAAATGCCGGATATCATCCAGAAGCCTGGTTAAAGATACCTCGGTCTGGTGCAGTTTCTTGAGCACATCCTCGCCCACGTTCATATATTTAACAACACGCAGGTCGACCAGTGAGCTGAGCAGCTCTTGAGCCACGCTATCATGCAGTTCGCGGGATATCCGCTTGCGCTCGTCCTCCTGTGCCTTGATAACGTATTTCAGCATATTCGTCCGCTGCAGTATTTCCTGTGTCTTCTGCTGCTTCGTCAGATCGAGGAGCATCATGACCCGGATGCCGCGAGCTTCATCGATGATATGGTAACTGGCCGCATAGGGAACGATTCCTTCGCCACGTGTCTTCAGATAGACTTGGAACGATGAAAACTCTCCATCCGGATAATCCAGATAGCAAGTGGAGCAGGTTATGAGATCCTGTTCATCGGTGTAGCCTTTGCAGGTTTGGCAGAAGGAACCATCCGCACCGGACTGCATCCTCTCGATCACTTCAATGTCTAGGATGTTCTCCGCTGCCGGATTCATTGCCACCACGCTGCCCTTTTCGTCAATAAAAAAAATGGCCTCCATGCTATTCTGATACATATTTCTAAGCAGTTCGCTTAAATGCTCATCCGTCATTTGAATCAAGGCTGTGATACCTCCTTGGCATAAAAAGCCCCAAATTCCGTGCCTATTCCTTCCTGAAACGATTCAAAGGACAGTGGATCCAGCACGTTTTCCTTGCGATAGCCCACAAGCAAAACACCCCTGACGCGAGAGCCTTCCCACAGCGGTAATGCGCCAAGGCTTTTCAACTGCTCGGCAACGATAATCGGATAATTATACAAGTCCTTTGATTCAATATCGGCATTCACGTTTTGAATCAGCATCGGTTTTCCCGTCTTAAACACCATGCCGGCGATGCCTTTGCCGGAATGTAAAACGATACGCTTATACCTCTCGTTTATGTTTCCCGAGGCATACTGCCAGGTCAATACAAATCGGTCTTCAGCCGGCTGCACCAACGCCATGGACACGAAATCGAATTGAAACCGGGCTCGAAGCTTATCCATTTCACTTTGGTAATTAAAGATCGGCTGATTCTTCATTTCCATTACTCCTCTGACGTAGAAAAGAAGGCCAAACAGCCTTCTTCCGCTCTACGATTCAAATTTACGGTGCTTTCTATACAGGATATATCTTCTACCCACATAATTCAACGGAACACTCCACACATGCACCAATCGGGTAAACGGCCATAAGCCGAAAATGCCAAATCCCGCCAGAATGTGAATTTTAAACGATAGTGGCACATTCACCATCAATGAAGCATCCGGACGGAGCATAAACAATCCACGGAACCACACGGAGACCGTTTCCCGATAATTGAATTCCGGCTGCACCGCGTTCGTGACCAGCGTGCTGTACATCCCCATAAATACGATAAACAGCAGGAGGACATTAACCATCATATCGGAAGCGGAGCTGAGTTTTCGGACATTTCGAATGGTGAACCGCCTGGCGGTTAACAATACCATACCTGCCAGCGTTAGAAAGCCAAATGCGCTCCCGATATACACCGCCCCGATATGGTACATATGATCACTGACGCCCAGCGACTCCATCCAGGATTGAGGGATAGCTAGACCTGCGACGTGCCCCCCGATAACCGGAATGATGCCTAGATGAAACATGAGACTGCCGAGCTTGAGATGCTTCTTCTCGATAAACTCGCTGGATTTTGCCGTCCAGTTAAACTGGTCCGTACGGTATCGGTAAATATGACCGACAATAAACACGGCAAGGCAGATGTAGGGAAAAATGACCCACAAAAACTGATTAATCATGCTCATGAGCTGCCGCCTCCCGATGGACACACGCTTTGAACGTCTCTCGCAGACCTTGAATGAGATAGCGATACGGACTCTTATACTTCTCCAAAGCTTTCAGCAGATGATAAGTGCCGTCTTCCATGACAGCCATCATCAAATCCAGGCTCTCCGCCGCTTCCTGTTCACGCCCCTGCCAATTTGCTGCATACAAAAACTCACACATCAGCGGAAGATAATCCGATAATTCCGAGCCCTCGATGCCGAGGCCAAACATCTCATACGTCTCTTTAAGTCTGGCGAGCATCTGACCACGTTCCCTGCCATCCTCAAATTTATAATAGGTCATATACAATGTAGATTTCGCCTGAAAGTCGAAGGTCTGGACGTAGAGCTCTTCAATCTGTTCCATGCTGTATTCATGCATGGTCATCCAGTACGTTCTGACGGATTCATAGGCCGGGTCTGAGGAGCCAAGCGACTCCTCCATGACCGACGGATGGAAGTCCAGCTTTTCCGGATACGTGAGCTGCTGAGCGAAAAAGCCGAAAACATGTTTATTATCATGCAGCTTTCCGAGATTAATCACGCCAGATCCCCCCGTAGAAGTTTTCTTCGTACAGCTCTTTGCCCGTTTTGCCCTGCAAACCCTCCGGTCCGCAGCCGCCGCAGCTTGCGCTAAAGCCTTCGGAACCCTGTGAACGGTAAACATCCATATGGCTTTCTTTATGCGAAGTCGGAACAACAAATCGGTCATCGTATTTAGCGATAGCAAGCAGCCGGTACATCTGATTCATTTGATAAGCGGTCAAGCCAACCCGTGCTAGCCGTGTCTCATCAAACGCAGTCCCCGACGATTGCGCACGCATGTAAGAACGCATCATGGCCATTTTTTGCAGAGCTTCCTTCACCGTCACCGTATCCCCTGCCGTGAGCAGATTCGCGAGATACTGGATCGGTGTACGCATCTCCTCGATTGCCGGGAAAATCATGTCCGGGTTCTCAATCGAATCCCTGCCTTCAAAATAGTTCATGATCGGACTGAGCGGCGGCACGTACCAAACCATCGGCAGCGTCCGGTACTCCGGATGGAGCGGAAAGGCCAGCTTGTATTCAATGGCCAGTTTATATACGGGCGAGTTTTGGGCAGCTTCGATCCATTCTTCGGTTAATCCGTCCTTGCGCGCCTGCTCGATCACAGCCGGATCATGCGGATCCAGGAACAGATCGCACTGAGCTTGATAGAGATCCTTCTCATCCGGCGTGGAGGCTGCCTCCTGTACCTTGTCGGCATCGTACAGCAGCACGCCCAAGTACCGGATACGTCCTGTACAGGTTTCGGAGCATACCGTAGGCAGCCCGGCTTCAATTCTCGGAAAACAGAAGGTGCATTTCTCCGCCTTGTTCGTTTTCCAGTTAAAATACACCTTTTTGTACGGGCAGCCCGTCATGCAGTACCGCCAGCCGCGGCAGGCTTCCTGGTCCACCAATACGATGCCGTCTTCATCCCGCTTGTACATGGCTCCGGAAGGACAGGACGCTACGCAGCTCGGGTTCAGGCAGTGCTCGCACAGGCGGGGCAAATACATCATGAACGCCTGCTCAAAGTTGAACTTGATTTCTTCCTCGATCTTTTCGATATTCGGATCTTTTGGGCCGGTCACATGGGCTCCCGCCAGATCGTCTTCCCAGTTCGGACCCCATTCCAGATTCATCGTCTCGCCGGTTACCGCCGATTTCGGACGGGCCACTGGCTGATGCTTCTTCTCCCCGGCATTGGTTAGATGCTCATAGTTATAGGTCCACGGCTCATAGTAATCTTTCATTTCCGGCATATCCGGATTGTAAAAGATTTTGCCGAGCGCGATTTTGGACAGCTTGCTGCCGGATTTCAGCTGCAGCTTGCCCTTTTTCAGCGTCCAGCCTCCCTTGTACTTCTCCTGGTCTTCCCAGCGGATCGGATAGCCTACGCCCGGCTTCGTTTCCACGTTGTTAAACCACATGTATTCCGCACCCGGACGGTTCGTCCAGGTGCTCTTGCAGGTGACGCTGCACGTATGGCAGCCGATGCATTTATCCAGATTCATGACCATGGCGACTTGTGCCTTAATCTTCAAGCCAATCCACCTCTTTCATTTTGCGGACAGCCACGTACACATCCCGCTGGTTGCCGATCGGTCCGTAGTAGTTAAATCCATAGCTGAGCTGTGCATAGCCCCCGACCATCTGGGTCGGCTTCACATGTATTCTCGTCGGCGCGTTGTGGCTGCCTCCGCGGTCCTTCGTAATTTCCGAGCCCGGCACGTTGATGTGTTTATCCTGGGCGTGATACATGTACATCGTGCCTTTCGGCATCCGGTGGCTGACGACGGCGCGGGCGGTGACAACGCCATTGCGGTTGTAGACTTCCAGCCAATCGTTGTCCTGAATGTCATTAGCCGCTGCGTCATCGTTGTTAATCCATACCGTCGGGCCTCCGCGGAACAGCGTCAGCATGTGCAGATTATCCTGATAGGTGCTGTGAATGTTCCATTTGCCATGCGGCGTCAGATATCGGAGCACGAGTGTATCCTTCCCCCCGGTAATCTTCTTGTCGCGCGGTCCGAATACCATGGGCGGAAGCGTCGGTTTATACACCGGCAGCGCCTCTCCGAACTGCAGGAAAATTTCGTGGTCGATATAAAAATGCTGTCTGCCGGTCAGCGTACGGAAAGGTACTAGCCGTTCAATATTCGTTGTGAACGGGGAGTATCTTCTTCCCATTTTGTTCGATCCGCTGAATACTGGCGTCGGAATAACCTCCCGCGGCTGGGCCGTAATGCTCTGGAACGTGATGCGCTCTGCGGCGCGGTCCGCGGAAATGTCTTTCAGCTGCACGCCGGTGTCCTGCTCCGCCGATTCCCAGGCTCGCTGTGATACTTTGCCATTCGTGGCCGAAGACAGATTCAAAATGGCGTCCGCCGCATTTCTTGCCGTATGGAGTTTGGGCAGGCCATTTTTGATGGTGTCATCGAAATACGTTCCGTTCAAACGCTTCAGCTCTTCATACTCTTCGGCGACCGAGAAGCTGACGCCGTGCGCTCCGACTTTGCCTGTAGCCAGGTTCGGACCGAGCGTGATATATTTGTCGTGAATTTTCGTATAGTCCCGCTCAACCACCGTCAGATTAGGCATCGTTTTGCCCGGAATCGCTTCGATCTCGCCCTTGCGCCAATCCTTCACTTCACCGTATGGCTGGGCAATCTCGCTAATGGAGTCATGAGAGAGCGGTGTGGTGACCAAATCCTTATAAATTCCCGGCAGATGAGTCTTCGCCATGTCGGAGAAGACTTCGGCAATCGTTCTGTATATATCCCAGTCCGACCGTGATTCCCAGAGGGGATCGACTGCCGGGTTAAACGGATGCACGAAAGGATGCATATCGGTTGAAGACAAGTCCGTTTTCTCATACCAGGTTGCTGCCGGAAGAACGACATCTGCGTACATCGGAGTTGATGTCATCCGGAAGTCCAAGGCAACCAGCAGATCCAGCTTGCCTTCCACGTTATCGCGCCAGACCATTTCCTCCGGCTTATCCTCTTCATTCGGCGTCGAGAGCAGGCTGTCGGAAGCGCCCAATAAATGCTTCATGAAATATTCCTGACCCTTGGCAGAGCTCGAGATCAGGTTCGAACGCCAAACGAACAGCGATCTCGGGAAGTTTTCAGGCGCATCGGGATCTTCGGCCGCAAACTTCGTATCCCCGGAAACCACTTGTTCAAGCGTATGCTTCACAATTTCCTCATGGGTGGTTTTCCCCAGCTGAGCTGCTTCCTCCGCAAACTTCAAGCTGTTTTTGTTAAACTGCGGATAAGATGGGAGCCATCCCAGTCTCGCGGCGAGCACGTTGTAATCCGCCGGATGCTGGTAACGGATCTCCCCGCCCGTTGGCGATTTCAGGGAATCGGCACCCATCTCTTCGTACTTCCATTGGTCGGTCGCAAAATAAAAGAACGAAGTGGCGTTTTGCTGACGCGGCGGTCCCTGCCAGTCTTTGGCGAAGGCGACCGTGGACCAGCCCTCGATCGGGCGGCATTTCTCCTGGCCGACGTAATGCGCCCAGCCGCCGCCGTTTACGCCTTGGGAAGCCGTTAGAATGACCAGATTCAAAATGGAGCGGTAGATCGTGTCGCTGTTGAACCAGTGATTAATACCCGCGCCCATGATGATCATGGAGCGGCCGCCGGTATCCAGCGAATTCTGCGCAAATTCCCGGGCGATCTGGACTACGACGGAGGGCTTCACACCGGTGATCTTCTCCTGCCAGGCCGGGGTATAGAAGGAGTCCGCATCCTTATATCCGTCTGCACCCAGCCCGCTGTCTGCCTGTCCAATGCCATATTGGCTCAGCATCAGATCGTACACCGTTACCACCAGACGCTCCGTTCCGTCCGCCAACTGAATGGTCTTCGCCGGAATTTGGCGTTTGAAGGTGCCGTTGGCGTTGTTGTCGAAGAACGGGAAGGAAATGACCTGCCGCTCCCCACCCTGAGGCTCCACGGATAGCGCCGGCGCAATGACCGAGCCGTCCTCGCGCTCCAGGATCAGGTTCCATTTCTTGTCCTGCTCCCAGCGCTGTCCCATCGTGCCGTTCGGAACCGTGATTTCGTTGGTGTTCTCGTCGATAATCACCGGCTTCCACTCGGCATGCTGCGTGGTATCTCCCAGATCGCTTGCCCGGAGGAAACGTCCTGCCTTGTATCCCCCCTCAAACTCATCCAATAGAATCAGGAAAGGCATATCCGTATATTGTTTCGCATAATTCAGGAACATCGGTTCCTGACGATCATGATAGAATTCTTTTAAGATGACATGCGTCATGGCCTGTGCAATGGCCGCATCGGTTCCGGGATTCGGAGCCAGCCAGTTGTCGGCGAACTTAACGTTCTCGGCATAGTCCGGCGCGACCGACACAACCTTCGTGCCTTTGTACCGCACCTCCGTCATAAAGTGGGCGTCCGGCGTCCGCGTTAACGGCACGTTCGAGCCCCACATGATAAGGTAACCGGCATTGTACCAATCGCTGGACTCCGGCACGTCGGTCTGCTCTCCCCAGATTTGTGGAGATGCCGGCGGCAAGTCCGCATACCAGTCATAGAAGCTGAGCATTTCTCCCCCAAGCAGGGAAATAAATCTGGCCCCTGAAGCATAACTGATCATCGACATGGCCGGAATGGGCGTAAACCCGGCAATGCGGTCCGGGCCGTATTTACGGATCGTATAGATTAACTGGGCGGCGATCAGCTTCGTGGCCTCCTGCCAGGACACACGGACATGACCGCCTTTCCCGCGTGCTTGTTTATAGGACTTGGATTTCTCCGGATCTTCGACGATGCTGGCCCAAGCGGCGATCGGATCGCTGTGTTGGCTTAAGGCTTCTTGCCACATATGCCATAGCCGGCCGCGCATATAAGGGTATTTCACCCGCAGCGGACTGTATTCATACCAGGAAAATGAAGCTCCGCGCGGACAGCCGCGCGGTTCGAATTCCGGCATATCCGGCCCGCAGGAGGGATAATCAATCTGCTGGTTTTCCCAAGTGATGATCCCGTTCTTTACAAAAACCTTCCAGCTGCAGGAGCCTGTGCAGTTCACGCCATGCGTCGTCCGTACCACTTTGTCATGCGACCAGCGCTTGCGGTACATATCTTCCCATTCCCTGCTTTTCTCCTCCAGAACGGACCAATTGTCAGAATAGCTTTCCATCCTCTTGAAGAACTTCAGCCCCGACTTTCGTTTCATAGGACAGTTCAACTCCTTCTGCTTGAATGACAATGATTGGGGAATCAATGTGCCGTCCTTCGTATAGCTTTATTATGGGTGCCTTCTTCATCGGTTCCTATTAGGGAAACACCTATATTCCTGCGAGAATTCCCTTGGTTAAGGCAGGCGGCGATTCATGCACGGTTCTCTTTGAAACGAAAAAAAGATGCCCCCGGAAGACCTGATGGTCTTCCGGGGGCATCTTGGGGTTCTAACGGGATATGATCATTCCCCGATCTTCACCGGGACCCCCGTTTCGGCCGACTGCAAAGCAGCAAAGGTAACTTCCATGGTTTTGACGGCATCCTCATAGGTCGATAAGATTCCGGAAGCATCGCCTGTGCGCAGCGCATGGATGAAAGCTTCATTCTCTCGAAGATAAGGATTAGCTGCATTGCGGATTTCCGTCATTCTTCCTTTTTCCTTAACGATGAGTTTATCGGATTGAATGCCGATGACCCCCTGCTCCGTATAAATATCCAAGCCGGCCCGATCCGACTCCGGCAGCATGCAGGTATTGGAGATCGTTGCCACGGCGCCGGATTTTAATTTCAGCGTCGCGGTACCTACGTCGTGCACCGTTACCCCCTCATGAATATCCTTCATTGCTCGATGGGCATAAGCCGCATACACTTCATCCGCTTCACCCAGCAGGCAGCGAAGCAGGTCAACTATATGGGTGGTTTGCTCGATGAATTGCCCTCCCGAGCCTTCCTGCTGTCTCCACCAGTACACCTGCGGCATGTCTCCCATCCAGTAGCCAAGCGCCATCCCGATCTCCCGGCTTTCCAGCAGCTCGGCAGCCTTGATGGCTGCATCCGTATAACGGAAATGGTACCCGGCAGACGTAATCAAACCGGCCTTCTTCACCTCATGCAGAATCTGCCTTGGCGTATCCAGGTTCGTGCCCAGCGGCTTTTCGACCAAAAAAGGAATGCCCCGCTCCACGATCTGGGCTTCGATCTCTCCGTGCGCAAACGGCGGGACGCAGATATAAACCGCATCCGGCTTCGTTGCATCCAGCATCTGTTCAACGTTGCTGTACGCCTTGGCCCCGGCATAGCCCCGCACCGCTTGTTCCGCTTTCTCCTGACTCGTCCCAACGAAGGCGGCAACGTTAACTCCATCCATGTTGGACAAAATATCTGCATGTACTTTGCTAAACCAGCCTGTGCCTATGATTCCAATTCGCAATGCCATGTAATCCTAAGACCTCCCCTTTGATTAGAGATACTATGGTTTTCTTCTCAGCCATTGATATACAAATCCTGCAGCGAACACAACCAGCATCAGGACGTAAGCGATGATGACGATCTCCGTGGAGCTGATGTCTCCAGAATACATCAAATGAACCTGGGTTCCAATGATAATCATGAATAACACATAATATTGGGACAGACCGGCGAGCATCATGTTCCTGGAGGCCTCGTCCACAAGTACGAACTGCCAAATGTAGAGCAGGAAGGATGGCAGCCAGACCAGGTTACCCAGCAGGAAGCTGTACATCTTACTCCTCGGAAGCAGGGCGAACTGCCGCCCGGCCCAGAACCAGAACAGCATGAATCCTATATTGACCGTCCAGAGCAAAAAACCGGAAAAGGGCAGCATAACCATTAATGAATTAAACAACCAGCCTCCGATTAATGGCGCCAGCACAATCAAGCCGTATTTGTTTTTCCTCAAAAAAAGCTCCAAAACCTCACTCCTTACTGAATGATTCTTTTCCTATTATAAGAGATGTCAGCGGGTGATTGCTGAAAATCGTGCCTTTCAGCGATTGAAAAAACGAAGAGGCGGCCGCATTCGGCCGCCCTTCTGTCTGTATTACTTGTTCCACGCTATTTCAGAGTCAATGTTTTCTCCCAGGTTAACTCATGTCCCTGCTCATCGATAAAACGGAACAAGACCTGGCCCTCCTCGCCCTTCATCCCGTCAGGATAGATAAACCCGGAAAATTGTCCGTTTCCGCTGATATAAAATCCGTCTTCCCCGGTCTGCCCGTGTTCAATCGCTTCTTGAACCGTGCTCTTGATCTCGGTTTTGTCCGATTTCCACTCCATTTCACTCAAGGAGTAACCCTCCGGAAGTTTGGTCACGCCAAAGTCGAAGCTGTTTCCCGTAATCGGCTTGGGGGTTTGATCGATCACAATAAGGATCTGCTGATCCCCTTCCGCCGGTGGATCCTGGATTTCGTTTTGTTTTTCCTGATCAGGATCTTTGGTTGCTTCCGAGTCTCCTTGGTTCGATTCGGGATCCGCTGAAGCATCGGTCCCGTCTTGAGCGGACGGCGATTCAGGATCAACCTCGCCGACTTGATCCATTTCAATCGGCGAACCCGTCTGGGTCGCCGGAGACTCGGTGTCCGGCTTTGCGCCGCACGCGCTGGTCAGAAGCAGCACGAGCAGTGCCGACATAAGATAGATGGTTTTTTTGTTATTCATGAGCATGAATGTCCCCTCCGCTTTCGTTTAAAGTAAAATAAAATGCTACACCGCGTTCTGTATTCATCACGCCGTAGTCGCTTTCATGAAGCACCAGAATATGTTTGACAATCGCGAGTCCAAGGCCCGTACCTCCGGATTTGCGATCCCGGGAACGCTCGGCTCGGTAGAATTGGTCCCAGATCCGCCCCATTTCCGCTTTCGAAATGGGCTTGCCGGCATTTTCAATGATCGTGGTGACCTTCCCTGGAGACATCCGCAGTAACCTTATGGTAACGACGCTGTTCTCCTCGGCATGCCGGATGGCATTGCTCAATAAATTGAGAATAACCTGTTCAATCCGTCTCGAATCCGCCTGAACGATGGCCTCTTCATCTTGACCTTGGTGGATGCTAAGCTGGAGACGTTTGTCCTCCAACTGCCGGGTAAACGAATCCGCCGCCTGTTGGATAAGATCAGTGAGCGAAAAACTTCGGGGCTGGAGCCTTATAGCCTTCACTTCGAATTTGGAAAGCTCCAGCATATCCATAATCAGCGCATTCATTCGATCCGTTTCATTGACGATGAAGGCAAGGTACCGTTCTCTTTTATCGTCCGCCACGCCATCCTGCAGCCCTTCCGCAAATCCTTTGACAATCCCCAGCGGGGTCTTTAATTCGTGGGAAATGTTCGCGATCAGCTCTTTGCGGAGCTGTTCGGATCTCAATTTCTCCTCCACGTCTTCCTGCAGCCTGGCATTCGCCCGGGTAAGCTCCTTCAGGGCTGCATCCAGATTCTGCGATAACGTGATCATGCTGCGTGACAGCTCCCCGAACTCATCCTTGGAACGGATTTCCGCCTGCGCGGAAAAGTCCAGCTTTGCCAAACGCGCCGCCGACCGGTTTAACTGCACCAACGGCCTAGAGACCATGCGGGAATAGATCAGGGACAGGACCATGACAAGCACCACAATCATCGGCGCGATATAGATAACATACTGCTTGAGCGTACCGACGGCTTCCCCGACCGGCTGCATCGAGGTCATGACAAACAAATAACGATCCTCTTGGCCCTCTTCCGCAAGCGAGCGAACCAGAACCACGTAATCGACCCCGCTCCACTTGTCGGTCCATGACATCCGAACCGGTGACCCCTTTTGCAGGAGCTTCAGATCCTGTTCCGGCTGCTGCGTCCATTCCAGAAGGGCATCGTCAATGAGCGCATCCTGATATAACGGGTTATACGACCGCTTCTCCGGCAGCATCATGTCCGTAACCTTCCCTCTGATCCGCACCAATCCCTCATCCGCCTCCGAATCGGTTGGCTGAAAGACTACAGGCTGCATAACCGTGTCTATCTCGTCCATAAAGATGCCATCAACCACCAGCGTATCGCCGGTCTTGATCCCCTGCGGGATGTCTTCCAGAGCCATTCCTTCCATTGGAAGAAGAATCGTGATGTTCTTGCCGTCCTCTGCTTGCAGCTCCAGCACGTAGGGATTGATATGCAAGCGAGCAAACCGTTCGTTCAGCATCGCGATGCTGGCATCATTCTCATTCATGAAATGACCGAGCAGCCTTGCCGTCTGTCGTTCTCCCGCCTCCAGCTCTTTAAGCTGCAGCGCGAATTGTTTCATATTCCGCTCTAATGCATGGATTTTGGACGTACGGTAGAACCGCTCGAAGAACAGTCCTTCCGCTACCATCACCAGTGAAAAGACGATCAATATCATCACAGACGTCACCATGAACAGTTTGAAAACGACGCTTCTTCTCATGATTCCGTCTCGAATTTGTAGCCTGAACGGATAACCGTGCATATATGGCGGCCTTCATCCCCGAGCTTGGCTCTCAGCTTTTTGATATGCGTATCGACGGTGCGAAGGTCGCCCAAATAATCGTAACCCCAGACCGCATCCAGAATATAATCACGGGACAGGACTTTCCCGTAATGCTTGATCAGAAAGAGAAGCAGGTCATACTCCTTCGGGGACAGATTAACTTTATTGCCCGCAACCGAGACGGTATGCGCCGTTCGGTTTACGTATAAATCGCCGTAGACCAGACGATCCCCCTCACGTCCAACCGTGCCTTCTTTTCTCTTCATTAATGCAGCGGCACGGGCTACCAGTACTCTCGGGCTTAACGGCTTTGTCACGTATTCATCGGCCCCCAGCTCGAACCCCATGATGTGATCATCGTCCTCGGCTCTTGCCGTAATCATGATGATCGGCACGTCCGACTTCTCGCGAATGCGCCGGGATACCGACCACCCATCCATTTCCGGCATCATGATATCCAGTACCATCAGATCGATGGAGATCTGCTCGAAAATTTCAAGCGCAATCCTTCCATTCTCCGCTTCATGCACTTCCCATTGTTCCTTTTTGAAATAGTCCGTTATGAACTCCCGCATCAGCAGGTCATCCTCGACCAACAATAGACTCCGTTTCATTGCATAACACTCCGCATCTGTCATAAGCTGAAGTTTCCATATACCCTCATGTTAACACAATGAACTGCGAATCACGTTCATCCTGTATGACCGACAGCATCCATAATTCGCCATACCGTGCATCTGTCCTCCACACCTTTCGTCTCTAAGTTCAAGACCTAGTATAGAGAAGTGCTGTGTACATCGTGTGTACTCGGTTTGAACTTCAGCAGCTCCTATCACGAGATGATCGTCGGACACCCCCGAGTCCTTTATCTGAATAGCAAAAGGCCGCTCCCCGGTCATCGTTCCAGGAAACGGCCTTTACAGTTATCTAAAAATCATCCATATCAAAATAAACGCAATTAACGAAACAAGATAAATGATGAGCAGCTTCGTGAGATTGGTTTTGGTTTTCCGCTCATAGTTCGGGTTTGCCTTCTTATTCTCCTGAGATAATCCTACAACAAGCGTGGAAACTCCTCCAATTAAAGCCAGCGCGATGACGATAATATACATAACCAACCACAAACAACCCCATTCGATTATTCATTATATACAATCTATTATAGAACCTGAGGCATCAGGATCAACAGTAATCATCATTCTTTTATCATTTCTGCCTCATTATAATGAACAATCGGCTAATGCACACCATCCAATTTCGCCACAGTTTGACCATCCAATTGGATGGTTCGTCACCCTCCATTAGAGCCTTCCTCCATCGCATGCCACCCATTGATGCAACCGCTCCAGTGCCTCTTCGGCTTCAGGCATCGGAAACAGAGGCCACACATGCATCATATTCTCGTACTCCCAATACTCGGTATCAACGCCTTCTCGGACCAGTTTATCGCGCAAAAGACGAGCGTCCGGGAGCAGGGAATCATCGGTTCCGATGAGAATGACCGTGCGGGGAAGGCTTCCCATCTCGTCAAACAAAGGACTGACCGCCGGATCGTCCAGCGAAAGGCTTCCAGCATACATCCTTCCGACTTCACCGAGCCCGACCGGCTGGAGAAAGACGTCGCGCTGCGGTATACCGAGCGCGGCAATCTGCGGATTGTCCGTAGCTGCATCCACCCATGGGGAGAGCAGGATCAACCCCTTGGGTGCATGCGGAGTTCCCTTCACCGACTGGGCCATATCGAGAGCCAGCGCGCCACCCGCCGAATCGCCCATTAGAAATACTGGACTCCACACCTGGGTGCAGATGTACTTGTAAAATTCGCGCATCAGCCCCGTCAGCTTCTTCGCATCCATAGCTGGGACGGTGGGATAATTGGGTAGAATGACGCTGAATCCGGTTCGCTTCGTCCACTGTTTGGCATAAGTGAAATGGGGCGGCAAAATCTCTTCGATATAAGCTCCGCCGTGCAAATAAACAACGGTTCCCTGTTCCTTCGCGCCATGCGATACATAATAATTCATGCTTACCCCCGATTCGCTTTGGAAACAGCGGGTTTCAAATCCTTCCTGTTTCTCTGATAACGCAGGATATGGAGGCAACGTTTCGATATATTGCCGAATCGTTCCGGCATTTTCCCATTTATGATGAAATCCCTCTGCGGTTAGCAGTTCTTTGATAGCAACACTTTCTTTGCTCGGCATATGGCTTCATCCCCTTTGCTGGACGTGATCAATATATGGCAGGTAAGTGTGTGACCACCCTCAATATATCACCACACGCGGCATGGCCGCTGTGGCAATTGATACAGAGCGGGCTGCATATAAAAAGAGACCTCACCGATCACGAAAGGATGGGTGAGGTCTCTTTGCCGATATGTCTGTTGGTTAATCTCAAGAATCTAGGTTAACTCTTTCCTACTCTTCAATCGGCGGGTCAACATGAATATCGCTGTCCGGCTGCGTGCTCACCCAACGCGTGAAGGTCACGATCAGACCGGAGCGGGTCGGCGAACAGACAAAAGGCCCTGCTTGACTTTCTGTTCGGGCGGGGAAAGGTGCCACGCGAACGGTTCGCCAAGGATGCTTCCCGGTTCTCGCCCTGATGATGACGGCATCATTCAGCCTTGAGGCACGGATCGTGACACGCTCACCAACCCACTCCGGCACGGGCGCGAGTGACCAATCCGAATATTCATGGGTGACGACCGTTGCCAGCTGCGGGATTCCGTCATTGATTTCGATCCCGGCTTTGATCCACTGTCCCGGAGCGTTCATTAGCATCAACCCGGCCTGATCATAAAGTTCCGTAAAGGCATCCAATTCAAATGTGACCTCCATGGCTGCATCCTGATCCCACGCCGCAAGCAGTGAATGGCCGCTGTCGCTTTGGAACCCATACAGGGTTTTCTCCCAATAATCACTGCCTTCTCTGGACTCAACCTTCAGATTCAACTCTTCCTCTGTCACCGATACCGGTGCGGTTGTCCATTGGCCTGAATGCCAAGCAATTCTCCCTTTCGTCATCGATCACGACTCCTTATTTCATCTAATAGGGATGTTCGAAGCTAAGCTGCTCAAAGGACTCTGAGCTGGCAAAACAATAGAACTTCTATGTAAAAGCCCCGTATTCTACTGGGCTGAATCTCTTAGTAACTGATCCGCGCTGTGCTGGAGAAGAAGACAAAAGGACCGGTTATGTCCGATAAAAAACGACGATACGTCATAGCGGTGACGGGCAGGCTCATAGGTAATCAGCGCTCGATGCCTCATATTTCCCATCAGTATGTTAGCGAACTGCTCCGCAGGACCGCTCGAGAAAAAAGTGAGGTAGGCGTACAGAGAATGATCAACAGGTTCATCAAGAGGACTTACGCCCGCGCAGGAAAACTCGGTGTCCAATCCCGCCTGCTGCAGCCGGATCAATATCGGATATAACTGCTCATCCACAGGGGTGTTGCCGAATAACCGTGTCCGTTTGGGCTGTTTGCATATTTTAGGTCTGTTGATCCACTCGTTTAGCTCCTGTCTTCTCCGCCTCCACTGTTCCGGGGTATGTTTGCTCAGGAGCAACTCTCCGCTGGAATCATGTCGTTCCTCGTTCATCCCATCCATCCCCTCATAGACATAGCTGCATTCTGCTACTTTTAGTGTAATCCCAATTCGTTCGAAGTCAAATAAGCCGGATGATAGGTCCGGCTTATGATTTGTATTCGTTTAACGGGTTTCCCGATGAAGCGTCACCCGCTTCAAGCGCGGACAATATTTGCGCAATTCCATTCGCTCCGGGTGATTTCTTTTATTTTTGGTCGTTGTATAGTTACGGTCGCCGGTTTCCGTGCATGCCAATGTTACCGTCACTCGCATATTCAGCACCTCCTATTCTCGCATTTATTGTATAATCGTAATAATTACGATTAACTCAAACCATACTTTATTCCTATTTTTACGTTTTGTCAAGAAACCGAAAACGACATACAGCCACATCCGGTAAGGGTGGATAAGTTGCCCCATCCAATCTACAATCAGATCCGCCATCCATGTTTACCGGAGTTTTGGATATTTGTCATCGTAATGATGAAATTATGAAAACACTTCATTTATGCACAATGATATGATTAACATTACAGACAAAAACCAGCCTGAATATGTTCATGAAAGGATGAGGAAGGTGTGGAAGCCGGATCGCAACAGCACACAACCTCTATATCAGCAAATTGCAGATGATCTGGAGCAAAAAATATCTTATGGTGAGTTTCCACCAGGCAGTTTACTCCCCTCCGAGCGAAAACTGGCGGAGCAAATCGGAGTTAATCGAAGCACCGTGGTTCTGGCTTACTCGGAGCTTCGGGCGCTAGGAATTATAGAAAGCCGTTCCGGAAGCGGAACACGGGTCAGCAACTCCAAGTGGGGAGCCACGCCTAAGCATACGCCGAACTGGCACCGTTATGCGGAGGGAGGAAATTTCCTGCCGAATCTCCCTTTTCTCCGCCGGATTCGGGAAGCGCTGGCGCATGATCCTTCTTTGATTGATTTTGCCAGCGGAGAGCTTGCCGGTGATTTGGCGCCGATCCAAGAAATGAATACGTTAATGAGCCAAAAACCGAACACGTCCTATTTCGGATATGACAACCCGCAGGGATATGGTCCGCTCCGACAGGCATTGGTTACGTATCTGAAAAAGTATCGGGGGATCCGGACCACCGAATCATCCATATTGATCACGTCAGGATCACAGCAGTCGCTGTATCTCATTACGCAGTGCTTGTTGTCGCCTGGCGACGCGGTGGCTATTGAAGACCCGTCGTATTGCTATTCGCTGCCGATGTTTCAATCGGCTGGCCTTCGCTTGTTCAGACTCCCTGTTGATGAACAGGGAGTGCGGCCCGAGGACATTCGCTCGCTGTACAAGAAACACCGGATCAAGATGATTTTCATTAATCCGAATTTTCAGAATCCGACTGGCACCGTCATGGCTCAGGAGAGAAGATCGCAGCTGCTGGATGCAGCCAGTGAACTTGGACTTCCAATCGTGGAGGACGACCCCTTCAGTTTGACCGCCTACCAGTGCTCGCCGCCTGCCCCTTTAAAATCCGTCGATTCCATCGGGTCGGTGCTGTACATCGGATCGCTCTCGAAAATAGCTGCATCCGGCCTCCGCGTAGGCTGGATGGTCGCCCCGAATTCGGTGGTGGAGCGGCTCGCGGACGCCAGGCAGCAGATGGATTTCGGATTGAGCGTGGTGCCCCAAAGCTTGGCCGGACAGTTTCTCAATTCTTCCTATTTTGCTCCGCACCTGGACAGACTGAGAGCGAGCTTGCTGTACAAGCGGGATTTACTGATCGAGGTCCTGCAGAAAGAACTGCAAGGCCTGGTTCATTTCCATGTGCCGGAGGGCGGCCTCCATCTCTGGTGCAAGATCGTCCCGGAAGTGAATGACAGCAAACTGCTGGAGGCCGCCATTCAAAAAGGAGTGATTTTTGCGCCAGGAAGTGTATACGGTTCAGCTTCCGGACATGTGCGATTCACTTATGCCCGTGCCAGAGCCGAGGATATCCCATCGGGAATATCCAAGTTCGCTCAAGCTCTGCACGCCGCAATTCAATAGGGAGAACCGGTAACTGGAGGTCCTCCCGACAAAAAGAACGCCCCGAGTAGGGGCGCTCTTGGTATACATAGACGCAGGCTTACAATGTTTTCTCAAGAATTCTCTTAGAGTTCGGACCCAGGCATAAGGCTTTGTCTTATTCGCCGGTTTCAGCGAATTTTTGAATACGCTCGCCGATTTGATCGCGAACGCGCTGGAAAACAGCCCATTTTTCTTCGTCGGTCCCCTGAGCCTTCGCCGGATCGTCAAATCCCCAGTGCTCACGGCGAACATGCGGAGGCGTCATCGGACAACGATCGGCTGCATCACCGCACAAGGTGACCACCAGGTCAGATTGATTTAACAACTCCGGATCAATGATATCGGAAGTTTGTTTCGATATATCAATACCAACCTCATTCATCGCTTTGACGGCATTAGGGTTCAGGCCATGAGCTTCGATGCCGGCGCTGTAGACCTTCCAATCATCACCCAGATGTTTTTTGGCCCATCCCTCCGCCATTTGGCTGCGGCAAGAGTTGCCAGTGCACAAGAAGTAAAGTGTCTTTTTCTCCATGATTCGTTTCTCTCCTTTTATCCTGCAAATTACAGTATGGTCAACCAGATATATAAACCTAAGAGGGTTATAAATAAAGTTGGAATCGTCAGGATGATGCCTGTCTTAAAGTATGTCCCCCAGCTAATCTTCACGCCTTTGTTCGAAAGGACATGCAGCCATAGCAAGGTTGCCAGCGAGCCAATCGGCGTGATCTTGGGACCTAAATCGGAACCGATGACATTGGCATATATTAATGCCTCTCGAATGGCTGCCGATGTGCTTGTCGCATCAATTGCCAGCGCATCAATCATGACGGTCGGCATATTGTTCATGATGGAAGAAATCATCGCTGCGATAAATCCCATCCCCATGGTTGCCGCAAGTAGTCCTTGATCCGCGATGCTCTGTATGACGCTTGCCAGTAGATCCGTAAGACCCGCGTTACGCAAGCCATATACGACCACATACATGCCAATGGAGAAAAACACGATTGCCCACGGAGCACCTTGGAGGACTTCCTTGGTTTGCACAGCCGGACTTTTCCGCGCCATCAGCAGGAAGAAAATCGCGATAACCCCAGCTACGATCGATACCGGAATACCGACAAATTCGCACACAAAGTAACCGATAAGGAGCACACTCAACACGATCCATGATAACCGGAACATCGCAGGGTCTTGAATCGCCGTTGATGGCTGCTTGAGCTGGGTGCCATCAAACTTCCGCGGGATACTTTTGCGGAAAAACAAGTAAAGCACCAGGACACTTGCTGCTAAAGAGAACAGATTGGGAACCAACATTCGGCTGGCGTATTCGGTAAACGTGATGCCAAAGAAATCGGCCGATACGATATTCACCAGGTTGCTGACCACTAGCGGAAGGGAGGTTGTATCCGCAATAAAGCCGCTTGCGATAATAAAGGGGAATACCTTCTTTTCGTCGAAATTCAGCGCCCGTACCATGGCAAGCACAATCGGGGTTAAGATCAGTGCTGCACCGTCATTTGCAAAAAAAGCAGCGACAACCGCTCCAAGAACGGATACATAGACAAACATCCGGATACCGTTTCCTCGAGCGGCGTTCGCCATATGCAATGCCGCCCATTCGAATAAACCGATTTTATCCAGAATCAATGAAATGATAATAATGGCGACAAAGGCAAGCGTAGCATTCCATACAATCTGGGTGACATCCCAAACATCTTGAAAGTCGACAACTCCAACGAGCAGTGCCAGTACAGCACCTCCGCAAGCCGACCATCCAATGGACAGATTTTTAGGCTGCCAAATAACAAAAACCAATGTAACAAGAAAAATGATGCTAGCCAAAACAGAAACCAATGTACAAACCCTCCAATGACGTGTTGAACTAAAATACCGTTATTGCTTTCCCTCTATTAATCAATATATAACGATATACTTATATATTAAGCAGCGATTATAACTCTCATCAACCTGAGAGCTATTGCTCATACGGGCTGATTGCCGTTTAATCACAGGAACAGTTGATTTCCTTATTAAACGTTGACAATATTTCTTGAGAACTTGGCATCTCATTCAACACCGCTTGGATATATGGCTTATCCTCAACATGCAAAGAATAATAAACCCATTGGCCTCTTCTGGCTTCATTTACGATCCCTTGAGACTTAAGCTTTCTTAAGTGCTGGCTGATTGCAGGCTGTGACATGTCAAAAATATCAACAAACTCGCAAACGCACCATTCTCTTTCCTTAAGGAGCGTCAACATGGTAAGCCTTGTTTTATCCCCAAGCAATTTGAGTTTCTCGGCTATTTCGTTCATATGCTCCAATAAGATTCATCCCTTTCCTCTGATAAAATGAGATTAATGAATCCATAACCATATAATTTAATGCTTATATATTAATGGAAAGTGTGCCTGATTTCAAGTGCGCAGATTCTTCCTCCAAAAATCTCTCACTATCCAGCGCGGCCATGCATCCTGTGCCTGCAGCGGTAATTGCCTGACGGTACTTCGGATCCTGTACGTCTCCGCAAGCGAATACGCCAGGAATGTTCGTTTCGGTCGTTCCAGGCTTCACCCGAATATATCCGGCTGGATCCGTATCGATCTGTCCTTTCAAAAATGCAGTATTGGGCATATGACCCGTCGCGATAAAAATTCCGTCGGTCTCCATTATTTCTTCGTTTCCGGTTTTCATATCCTTGACGCGCAGACCGGTAACTCCGCGATCATCGGCGATAATTTCAGTGGATTCTTTACTAAGGGCCCAGCTAATTTTAGGGTTTTGTCTAGCGCGTTCCTGCATGATCTTTGAAGCACGCAGTTCATCCCGCCGATGAACGACCGTTACCTTCGAAGCGAACTTCGTGAGGAAATTTGCTTCTTCCATGGCGGAATCTCCCCCGCCCACGACCAGCACTTCTTTATTACGGAAAAAGAAGCCGTCACATGTCGCGCAAGTGCTTACGCCGCGGCCGATATTCTCTTTTTCGCCTGGTATGCCACCGAGTAAATTTGCAGATGCACCCGTCGAGAGAATAATCGTATCCGCTTGTAATTGACCCAGCCCATCAACCGACACTCGAAACGGACGGGATGAAAAATCCACTTCATTCACCCAGCCATTCCTAAACTCAGCACCGAATCGAATCGCTTGTTTTCTCATATTATCCATGAGCTCCGGACCCATGATTCCATCAATGAATCCAGGGAAATTTTCAACTTCTGTAGTTAATGTCAATTGGCCACCCGGCTGCGGTCCTTCAATAACAAGCGGACTCAGGTTAGCTCTGGCTAAATAAATGGCAGCGGTCAAACCTGCTGGACCCGTTCCTATAATGATTGACTTATACATGTCGCTCACTCCTCTGTTTCATTTATCCGGGAGAACCAGATCTTGATTCCCCCTTGATATAAATTAATTGCAGCCCGAAGTAGATGAGGCAGCGGGCATGCAGCAATCATTGGCATTCGGCGCACTGTTAATACCGCATACGCCGGTCTCCGGCAGCTCTAATTCAACTTTTAACGCGGATTCTAAATCGCCATCCAGATATGCAGCAATGGATCTAACCTGTTCGTAGCCCGTCGCCATAAGGAAGGTAGGTGCTCGGCCATAACTCTTCATCCCAACGAGATAGAAATTCTTATCTAAATGACGCAGCTCTTTTTCGCCATGGGGTCTTACCGTTCCGCAGCTGTGTACATTGGGATCGATAAGGGGCGCAAGCGCTTCAACACTCTCCGTAGCAGGATCAATGCTAAGTCTGATCTCGCTCAGGAATGAAAAATCAGGTCGGCTCCCTGTATTTACGATAATTTCATCGATTCCTTGTATTTCCTTGCCTTCACCGTTTGCAGTCGCCTTGATGTTCATTCTTCCATCGTGTTTGGAAAGCCCCTCGATCAAGAACGGAGTGACCACTTGGATTTGGCCGGCATCAATCAACTGGTGAATGTGGCTTCCAAGTGCCCCTCGTGCCTCTAACTGATCATTCTCTTCACCGCCGTAAGCTTCATCCACAGATTTCTTTCTCATCACCCAAATAATCTCAGTGGTCGGATTCGTTTCTTTGAGCTTGGCTAAATCCAGTAAAGTGTTGATCGCAGAGTGCCCGCCTCCTACAACTGCAACACGTTTCCCGGCGTACTTCTGCCTTTGTTCGGATGATAAATCCGGAATCCCGTAATAAATATGGTCCTTCAAATCACGCTCTTCACGTGTCCATATCCCGTCTGCATTTAGCGGATTCGAATGTCCCCAGGTTCCGGAGGCATCGATTACTGCCCTGGCTTCAAGGCGTTCGGTATTGCCGTTTCGTTCAACATAAAGTACAAACGACGCAGCTGCGCGATTAGCGGATTTCATTTTATCAGCATTTTTCTTCGATATGGACACCACTTTAGCATTCAACATGATGTAGGGCTCCAGTTCAGGGAGTTGCGCTAAGGGCCTCAAATACTGATTCACAATCTCTTGACCGAAAGGCAATTCCGTTAATACAGGAGGCTGCCATCCTTGTTTACGCAAAAGTCGCTCCGCAGCTTTATCGATGTTGTACTGCCATGGTGAAAAAAGACGCACATGTCCCCATTGCAGGATGTTTTGACCTATGCTGGGTCCGGCTTCAAAAAGAATGAATGGTTGCCCTCTTTCGGCCAAATGAGCTGCTGCAGCCAAGCCGATAGGACCGGCACCAATAATCGCGACAGGCAGGTTACGGTTGTCCGGAACATATTCCTCCTTCACTGTTTCCTTGGTGTTTAACGGTACTCGGGGTGTACAACAAGAAGATGAGGCTACCTTGAATTCAATGTTTTTCATATTGAAATCCTCCTTATGTTTTCAATCCATCAATTTTTTTTGATGTATTGGTTAAAAAAATTATGTTTTTGTACTCGGATAGAAAACGCAGCATAGCTTTTCGGATAATAGTCCTTTGATTTCTTCATCGTTTAATTCGTAGTAATTCCATTTTCCGATGCGTTCCATCAATATAATATTTGCATCCAGCAACATTTTCAGATGGTACGACAGTTTCGATTGAGGCAGTTCCAGCATGTCGGTAAGGTCGCATACACATACTTTACCTCGTTGATTTAATTCATAAATGATTCTGAGCCGATTCTTATCGGATAATGCTTTGAATTTCTGTTCATACAGGCTTAATACGTCTTCATGTATTGTAGAGACCTTCATGTTGTCACCTCTTTACTTCCCATCAAATAATTTTGATGTGCTCATTGTAGCAAGCCATCCGCGACACGTCAAGCATCAATTTTTTTTGATTTGTTTAGGAGTGTTTGCAGAATGACACTCAGATATACGATAGAACTGACTGCAGCGATACAACGTTAAATTACTTGCATATTGCAAATATATGTTGTATAACAATCAGAGGTGATATTCCAGACCAAGCCATGGCTAAATCCAGTACATGCTGCAGCCCATTATCCCAATAACTTTTGGCTGAGCTGTCATTCATTTAAAGAGAAAGGTGAGGAACCCGCCGCTGATGAACCCAATTACGATTAAAACAGCCCACACGAACGACGTGAAACGAATATTGCGTATTTATAATCAAGGAATTGAAGATCGCATTGCTACCCTGGAAGTAGAGACAAAAGATATTACATATATGCATCATTGGTTCCAACAACATGCGGAGCGTTACGCTGTCATTGTCGCTGAAAGCGCAGGCGAGGTGGTCGGTTGGGCTTCCCTCAACCCTTATTCTCAGCGCTGCGCCTATGATGGTGTTGCCGACCTATCCATATATATCGATCGGGCATTCCGAAGCAAAGGAATTGGAAGCATGCTGCTTCATCGCCTTGAGACGATTGCAAAGGAAAATGGTTTTTATAAAATCGTGCTGTTCACCTTTCCATTCAATCAAGGCGGGCAGGGTTTATATCATAAACTCGGGTACCGTGATGTTGGTGTTTTTCAAGACCACGGCATCTTGGATGGTAAGTTCGTGGACGTAACAATTATGGAGAAGTTATTAAATAATGTTCTCTCATAAATATACTTTAACCCGGTAATCAAGGGATTGGCCGCTTGTACTATTACGCCGATAATCCTGCCGCGATCGTCCGGTTACGTCCTTCGTCCTTCGCCCGGTATAAAGCCATATCCGCTGCCTGGAATACATCCTCGCGGTTCCCGCCATGTTCAGGATACAAGGAGACGCCGATCGATACGGTAAGCGTTAGGGAATACGGCGTTTGGGAAATCAGGATCGCGTTGCGTATCCGCTCAGCCATACGGTAGGCCTCTTCCATACTATGCTTGCGAAGAAGAATGACAAACTCCTCTCCGCCAAAACGGGAGCAGACCGCACCCGCAGGAACGCAACCGCTCATGACCGCCGCCACCAGCTTCAGGACTTGGTCGCCGGTTTGGTGGCCATAGGTATCGTTTACGTTTTTAAAATGGTCAATGTCCAGCATTAAAACGGCATACGGATCCCCAAGCGAATCCCACGAATCAAGGCAGCGTTCCAGTTCTCTGCGATTGGTCAGCCCTGTCAGTGGATCCGTGCTGGCTTCCTGCTGCAACGAATAGGCCTGCTTGGCCAGCGTTTCGGCAGCGGCCCCCATAATCTGGTTTAATTGATCAGCTTCCCGATTCCAATGCGGCTGGAATTCTTCAGAGGACACCGTTTGACCGGCTGCTATCGATTTTGTTAACTTATACAGCTGGGTAAATGGCGCGGCAATTCTTGTAGCCATATATGCGGCGATGACCAGCATGATCATGATCGGAAGGAGCATACTTCTTAGCTGATCCTGCAGGTTGCGATTGACATCGTCCAGAATGGAACTTACCGATGTCTGCATGACAATCCCCCAACCATTCATCGAAACGCTGGCGTAACCCGTCAAGTAATCGTTACCTTGCGTATTCATGACACGTTGCATACCGCTCTCGCCATCCATGAGCCGCTGCACCACGACGTTAGAACTTACATCCTCCCCCACCCGGCTTTTATCCAGATGATAGAGCAGCTTCCCGCCGGAATCGACGATGTAGGAGTAGGAGTCCTTTTCATTTCCCGCGCCAGATCCGAAAATCCGATGCAATATGTTATTTTCTTCTAAGTAGATCGTGCCGGCAATCATCCCATGATACTTGCCGGAGCTGTCGAAAATCGGCTCGCTCGCAAGAATCATCCAGCGTCCGGTCGGGCTTCTATAAGGTGCCGATATGTAGGACTTTCTCTCATTTAGCGCCTTAGTGGTCCCTTCCGTTATTAATCGGGCCGGATTCAAATGATTCCCCTCAGGAGAAACCACTCGAATGGTACCCGCTTGATCGGCCCAAAATACGGAGTTGAAGTAAAGGCTGCTCTGAAGCATAAGATCAAAAATGACCTGCAGCTCCTTCTCATCGGATGCCGCACTGGCCTCTATTGCCGGGTTGTTGGCAGAGGCACGAAGGCTTTGGCGCATCCCTGATAAAAGCGCTTCAATGGTAACCGCCATTTTTTGTGCGGAGGATAAATTAAGCGACATGGTATTGTTATATAGAGATCGTTTCTCATTTTTATACTGAATATAGATCATAATCGACATCGTCATGAGAATGGATAATGAAACCAGCGCAGGCATGACCATGGCTAGACTGATTTTAATGCGTTTTTTAGGTATGTTCATGGCGGCTGCACTCCTACTCTTGATGAAACCTATTGCCGGATTATTATACGATCTTTACATATTACTTCACAAACCTTTTGACGTCCATATATGGAATAAGCGTTTTCCGTGGAAGTCTCCAATTTGTAATCCATGCATTGTATTTATCGCTTTATAGCAAACATATGTTCGTTATATAATATAGAGGGGCAACACCCATTCATACTCTTTTTGATAAAGGACGTGATCTCGCTTTGAACGACAATATACATACTGAAGCAAACATGCAAAAAAACACAAGCCCTGGTCGGCTTCTGCAATCGCTGCTCTGGAACCGACACGATCTGCCCTCTCTGGAGCATGGCCGGCTCTATCAACATCATGACGGATTCACGCTCACCGGAATGATCGTAGCCGAACTGGAAGGCCGTCAGCTCCACTGCTCCTACGAGGTTGGAACCACCAGCAGCTGGCAGACCCGGAAAGTCCGGATTACTCTCTCAAGCGGCACGGAAGAACAGTCTCTTCACCTGGAGCGGGATGATGAAGGCTGCTGGTGGAACGGCGATACCGAGCTCACCGCCTTTGCCGGCATGAACGATATTGATCTTGGCATTACCCCGTCCACCAACACGCTGCCGATCCGGCGCTTGGGACTGAAGCCTGGGGAGAGCGCGTCCATGACCGCAGTCTGGATTCAGTTCCCGAGTTTAACCATCGCCCCCCTTGCCCAACAGTATACGCGTACGGGTGAGTATGCCTACCGTTATGAGAGTAACTATGGAGCCTACCAAGCGGATCTGGAGGTTGACGAGCACGGCCTCGTTACGAGGTACGCGGACGTATGGAGCCGTGCTCGCTAAAGCTCGGTGCATCCACGGCCGGCTGATGAGAAGGTATATCCTCTTAACCGGTCGAAAACAACAACCCGGAACCATTGCACTATCTCCTCTTCCGTTACAAATAATCCTCACACTTATACGTTTATCGGCATGCCAAAAATCCCCTGCCGGGTCTGCTCAGACCTTGCAGGGGATTTCCATGCGCCTAGTACTCCCTGAATCAATGCGGGACAAAGACAAGCTGCAGCACGAACAGCACGGCAAAAATATACATCAGCGGGTGAACCGCCTTCCACTTGCCCTTCACGATTTTCATCAGCGGGTATGAAATAAAACCGAGGGCGATCCCGGTCGCGATGCTGGACGTAAGCGGCATGGTCAAAATGACGAGAAACGCGGGGAACGCTTCATCAAAATCATTCCACCGGATGTGCTGAACATTGCTCAGCATCAGGCAGCCCACTACGATAAGCGAAGGGGCTGTAATGGCGGACAATCCGGCAACCGCGCCGATCAGCGGACTGAAGAAGGCGGCAACAACGAACAACGCGGCAACGACGACCGCCGTCAACCCTGTCCGACCGCCTGCGCCGACGCCGGCTGCAGATTCCACATAGGCGGTGGTCGGGCTTGTACCGACCATGGATCCGGCCACGGTTGCCACCGAATCGGAGAACATGGCGCGTTCTGCACGAGGCAGCTTGTTATCCTTCATCAGCCCCGCCTGCTCCGCCACACCAACGACCGTGCCTGTGGTATCGAACAGCGTCACCAGGAGGAACGAGAACACAACGGCATAAAGTCCATGCCTGATCACATCGGAGGCAGCGGTAATCGGGTTCCATACCAGAATGCCTTCCGGCAGCGTAGGAACCGACATAATCCCGCTCGTAAAGGACAGCATATCGGCAAAATAAGCAATAATCCCGGTAATAATCATACCGATAAACAAAGCACCCTTTACATCGCGGGACAGCAGCACAAGCGTAACCGCCAATCCCACCAAGGCGAGCACAACCGATGGCTGGTGCAGATCACCGAGCGCTACCAGATTGTCCGGATGCGCTGTAATGATGCCGCTCATCCGCAGACCGATAAAAGCAATAAACAGGCCGATTCCGACCGTGATCGCATGCTTCAAATTCGACGGGATCATCTCAATCAACCTACGCCGCAGGGAAGTCATCGACAATACCAAAAACAGAATACCGGCTATAAAAACAGCCGAGAAAGCCTCAATATACCCAAGTCCGGCATGTCCTTGAACAACGGAATAGGTGAAGTAGGCATTCAAGCCCATCCCCGGCGCCACTGCGATCGGGTAGCGGGCTACGAGCCCCATCAGCAGTGTACCAATCACAGCGGCAATAATCGTTGCCGTGAAGCTCTGCTCAAAAGGTACACCCGCTTGCGACAGAATCAGCGGATTCACAACGGTCACATACGCCATCGTGAAAAACGTCGTGGCCCCGGCAACAACTTCTGTCTTCACCGAGGTACCATTAGCTTTTAAATCAAACACAATATATCCTCCATTCATGTTGCTTGGCCTGGCTTTGTGCTAGACCCTTTTGGTAAGTTATGCAATATTTGATATACTCAAAAACAAATGTACTGTACATCTCTACGTAGCCATTTCGTTCTGAACTCGATAAAAAGTCTTAATTAGTCGCTATATTCAAAATCTTAAGCGAGAGCAAATGACAGGAGGTTTGAATCCATGTGCGGACGCTTTACACTCACGGTCACTTGGGAAGAATTAATGACACGGTATCTCATCGATCCCGAATCGGTATCTCCCTTTCACATTCCCCGGTACAACATCGCTCCTACGCAGATGGTCACGGCGATTATCAACGACGGCAGCGCCAACCGGATCGGTCAGCTGCAATGGGGGCTTGTCCCATCCTGGGCCAAGGATCCCTCAGCCGGAGCCAAAATGATCAATGCGCGCAGCGAAACGCTGGAAGATAAGCCTGCATTTAGGATGCCCTTTTATCGGAAAAGATGCCTGATACCTGCAGACGGTTTTTACGAATGGCAAAAAAACGGCAATGGCAAGCAGCCTTTTCGCATCGGCTTGAGGAACGGGGAAATATTCAGCATGGCAGGTCTGTACGATACCTGGATCACCCCAAGCGGAGATAAACTCAGCACCTGCACCGTCATTACAACCGCACCCAATCGACTCATGGAACCGATCCATAACCGGATGCCGGTCATTCTGAGCCCCGCAGACGAAGCACTATGGCTTGAACGGCAGACATCTTCCCAAACCAATGAAAGCAGCCCTTCCCTTTTGCAAACCCTCAAAGAGCTTTTGAGGCCTTACCCCGCGGAGGAAATGCAGGCCGTACCGGTTAGCACAACCGTAAATTCCGTTAAAAATGACACGGAAGCTTGCATCCGTTCCATTACGGACAGCTAAATACTACGGAAAGATTGGGGGGGCCTCTTCAACTTCCGCACTTTTTCTTAGCTCCCCGGTTCCTCTGCTATCGGGTAGACCACAAATCAAGGGACTTCTTTTATAAAAGTCCGCCAGGAACGTTTCATCCCTGCACATGCCAAATCAAAAGCCCCTGCTCATAAGGAGAAAACACTCCCGAGAGGGGCTTCTTCTATGCAAAGTAAAACCTTGATGTCATCCAATTGTTATCGAAACATCCCCCACAGCTTGATCAAATGGAAGGTGTTGTTCGGATCGATGCGCTGTGCAAGGACGAATTGAACCATTTGCTGCTCCTGCGCGGAGCTCAGCTTTTCATTCATGATGCCGCTGGCCGTCCGGATCAATTGATGTACTTTTGCGCTATTTTGAAGATCTGCCTTGGTCAACCCCTGAGTCAGCCCTTTGATTCTTTCCTTGACTGCCGGGTTTTTCATTTTCAGCTTGATTCGCTCCACCAGCTGCGGACTAATCCCGTACTGCTGATAACTCAATGTTGAAGCACCTCCAGTCATAAATGCTGCTACCCTTTTTGAGTATATGACGAAGGTCTGTCCATTGTGCTAACAGATTCATGTCATTAATCCATGATATCGCCCTGGAAGATCTTTTCCTGCTGCAAAAAGTCGCGCAGCGGCTCATATTCCGGCGACGTCCAGAAAGAACTGTCGCTAACGAGAGCTGCCGCGTCTCCCCGGGCCTCTTCGACCACTTTGAAATCCGCGACCATGTCGGCCAGCCGGAACTCCGGCAGTCCGCTCTGCTTCGTACCGAAAAAGTCGCCCGGTCCCCGTAGCTCCAAATCCCTCCGGGATACCTCGAAGCCGTCCTCGGTTTCCGTCATGACCTGCATCCGCTCCTGGCCCACTTCCGATTTTGGATCAGCCACAAGGACGCAGTAGGATGCATGCTGCCCACGGCCTACACGGCCCCGAAGCTGGTGAAGCTGGGACAGACCGAAGCGATCGGCATCCATAATGATCATCAACGTTGCGTTCGGCACGTCAACGCCAACCTCAACAACCGTCGTAGAAATCAGCAGCTGGACCTCATTGCTGTAGAATTGGCGCATGACCTCATCCTTCTCGGCAGGCGTCATACGACCGTGCAGAAGTCCGACAGCATACGTGGGAAAGGCCTGCTGCATCTGGACATGCAGGTCAATCGCATTCTGAACGTCCAGCTTATCCGATTCTTCAATCAAAGGAGCAATCAAATAGGCCTGACGACCTTGATTTACTTCCCGGGAAATAAATCCAAGCACACGGTCCATGAGTTCATGTTTGACCCAATAGGTCGTAATGGGAATACGACCTTTCGGACGCTCCGACAGCGTGGATACATCCATATCCCCAAAGGCGGTAATCGCCAGCGTTCGTGGAATCGGCGTTGCCGTCATCGTGAGCACATCCGGGTTATAGCCTTTACGGCGGAGTACGCTTCGCTGGTTCACGCCAAAACGGTGCTGTTCGTCCGTCACGACGAGTCCCAGCTCCCGGAAGTACACATCATCCTGGATGAGGGCATGGGTGCCCACGACAACATCCGTCAGCCCCATCTGTAAGGAAGCCAGCAGGTCTTTACGCTTCTTCCCCGTTACACTGCCTGTCAACAGGCCAACGGTAATGCCGAAGGGCTCAAACAGCTTCTGCAGCGAACGCATATGCTGTTCGGCAAGAATCTCCGTTGGCACCATCAAGGCCCCTTGAAAGCCTGAGCGCACCGTTGTAAACAGAGCGATGGCGGCAACAATCGTTTTTCCCGAGCCGACATCCCCTTGAAGCAAGCGGTTCATGCAGTAAGGGGAGCGCATATCATGCAAAATCTCCAGCTCCACCTTCTTCTGCGCATCGGTAAGCTCAAACGGGAAGCTGCGCACGAACTCCCGGATCGTTGCATTGTCAGCCGTATGTACAACACCGTCCATCCGTCCCCGGTTCAGCGCCCGGAACGCCTGCATTTTCAACTGGAACAAGAAGAGCTCCTCATACACCATCCGGCGCCGCCCTTCCTGGCCTTCCCGGGAGTCGACAGGCTGATGGATCGTCATGATCGCCGCTTTACGAGGCATCAGATCATATTTTCGGAGCAGAGATTGCGGCAAAATTTCGGGAATCATTTCCCCGTATTGCTCCAAAGCCTGTCCCATCGTTTTTCGGATCCAGGATTGCGTGATCTTCCCGCCGATGGAATACACCGGCTGCAGCGTTCCGCTGCGGAAGGCTCCCTTATCCGGGAACTCGGACTCGGACACCGTAAGCTGCATTCTGCGCTGATCCCACTTGCCCGTCAGCACGATCTCCCGGCCGGCCGTAAGCTGGTCCTTCAGAAAATGCCGATTGAACCAGGTTGCGGTGAACATCCAGTTTTCGGCCAGCATTTTGCAGGTGAGACGGGATTTGCGCCCGTAGCGCTGCAGTACCGGCACGCTGGCTATCTTAGCTTGTATGGTGATTTTGTCCCCGTCCTTGACTTCGCTTAATGACCGTAGCCGGTAATCCTCATACCGGAAGGGGTAATACTCCAAAAGATCCTTGACCGTAGAGACGCCAAAGGCGTGAAGCTCCCCCTCTTTCAGGGCGCTCACGCCGTTGATCTGTCTGACGGATATTTGATCGAGTTTGAGACTCATATCATCTACCTCACTTAAGCAGGCCATATATATGCTGCAATGGTTCCCGGACCAACGTGCGTACCGATAACCGGACCGATCTCGGAGAACACCGTTTCCTCGATCGTAAACACAGCGGACAGCTGCTGCAGAAAATCCTCAACCTGAGCAGGGTCAGCTGTATGACCCACAGCCACTTTAATATTTTTCACACCGGATAGATCCTGTTGAAACAGTTCAATGATTTTGGCCGTCGCTTTCTTACGACCGCGGACCTTGTCTACCGGAAAGATAATCCCTTCGCCATCAATGGACAGGATTGGCTTAATGTTAAGCAGTGTACCAAGCACGGCTGAAGCCTTGCCGATCCGTCCGCCCTTCTGCAAGTACTCCAGTGTGTCTACCAGGAAGTAGAGGCGGCGCTTAGAGCGAAGGTCCTCAAGCGACGAAATAATATCTGGAACAGCGGCTCCTTCTTGTGCGAGCTTCGCTGCATGAACCACGAATAGTCCGAAACCGTAAGAGGCCGATTTGGAATCCCATACGGTGATATCCGCTTCTCCTTCGATAAGAGAGGTGGCAAGCAATGCGGACTGATACGTTCCGCTCAAGCCGGATGAGATGTGAATGGACATAATGGAGCAGCCGGGGTGCTGTTCCAGAATGGACTCATACACAGCTACAAAATCTGCGGGTGAAGGCTGGGAGGTCGTCGGAAGCTGGGGTGACTGCACCAGCTTTTTGTAGAACTCTCCCGGCGTGATTTCGACTCCGTCCAAATACGTATCTTCCCCGAACATAAGTCTCAGCGGCACAATATGAATGTTGTGTTGCTTCGCCAGGTCTGCCGGAATATCCGCTGTGCTGTCTGTCACAATAACGGTCTTATTCACCGGAACCCCTCCTAATATACCTTGCATAATGTCAAAGCGTTATAAGAAAAACTTTATCGACGTACTTCCTTAGAAGTCAGACCGCATATAGCGGAAGTTTTTCTTGCGAGATAAGGAAGGGAAAACCTCGGAAGTGTATACTTCCTTATCTCTTAGATCAAGACTCCACGGAGAACAGATAGGAATAAATCGGCTGTCCGCCGTAGTGAACCTCAACCTCTGCGTTAGGATACTGCTCGCCAAGCCACTCCGTGAGTGCGTTGGTCGATTCCTCAGTTGCGTCCGCGCCGGTAAGCAGCGTCACGATTTCATCGCCGGACTCCAGCATTTTACCCAGCAAATCCTGGGAGGTCGTAATCAGATCCTCGTTTGCTGCAACGATGTTGGAATTGCGAATACCGATAAACTGGCCAGCCTTGATCTCGAGATCATCAATCGTTGTGTCCCGAACGGCATAGGTTACCTGCCCCGATTGCACGCGAGTGATCGCATCCAGCATGTTGTCGGTGTTCATATCCGCATTCTCGTCTTCCTGGAAAGCAAATGCCGCCGCGATCCCCTGCGGAATCGTCTTGCTCGGTATGACCGTTACGCTGCGTTCGCCTTCAAGAAGCTCTCTCGCCTGCTGGGCGGCCAGCACGATGTTGGAGTTGTTCGGCAGGATGTAAATCTGCTGCGCCGAGATCGAAGAAATCGCATTGACAAAATCCTCGGTGCTCGGGTTCATCGTCTGTCCCCCGGAGAGAACAACGTCTACGCCCAGGCTCTTGAATATATCGGAGATGCCTTCCCCTGACGATACCGCTATGAAGCCGTACGGTGCAATCTCGTCTGCCGGAGGAACAGCCGGAGCTTCCGGCGTCACGGTCTCTGCCGGAATATCTGCAAACAACTCGGGCATCGGTGCAATATCCATTCCCGTTGTCAGCAAATCACGATGCTGCTCGCGCATGTTCAATATATGAACCTGAGTGATCTCTCCATACATTAGCGCCAAATTCAACACTTCACCCGGAGCCTTGGAATGCACATGAACTTTGATCGTCTCGTCATCGGCGATGACAATGATGGAATCACCATTCACTGCAAGCGCTTTCCGGAACTTATCTTCATCAAAGTCTGCGCCCGTTCCTTCTCCGAGCTGCCTATTAATAAAGAATTCCATGTCATATAAAAATTCAATGTCCTCTGTGGACAGTCTGGACTGGGCAGAAGCCGGAGCTTGAACCGCCGAGAAGTCAGGGGCCGCTTGAAAGGCGGGGGCCTTGTTGCTCTGTTCGGCTTGTCCTTCCGCAACAGCAAACGATCCGGTTGGAGCGTCTTTTCTAAGTGCCTGCAAGAAACCTTCATAAATGTAAACCAAGCCCTGTCCACCCGAATCCACGACGCCAACCTGCTTCAGAACAGGGAGCATATCCGGCGTCTGGGACAGTGTTTCTTTGGCTTTGGCCAACACCTGCTCCATCAATTCCACGATATCGTTGTTGCGGCGGGAGAAATAGACCGCATGCTTGGCCGCTTCTTTAGCTACGGTAAGGATGGTACCTTCAACAGGCTTCACAACAGCTTTATACGCAGCTTCTACGCCTGTCTGCAGTGCTGCGGCGAATTGATGAGAATTTAGTTCTGTATAAGGTGCCGCATATCGGCTGAAACCACGGAACAGCTGGGACAGAATAACCCCCGAGTTCCCTCTGGCTCCCATCAGAAGCCCCTTGGACAGCACACCGGCACTATGCCCGACGGACTCCGAGTACTTACTCTTCAGTTCTGCCACACCTGCCGTCATCGTCAAATTCATGTTGGTCCCCGTGTCGCCGTCCGGCACCGGGAACACATTCAGGGAATTGACGTGTTCTGCATGCTGCTGCAGCTGCTCCGCTCCGGCTAGGACCATCGCGGTAAATTCTGTTCCATTCAAAGAACGCTTACTCAATGAGAATTCCCCTTCCTGGCTTGATACCCATAACACTACTTGTTGTAAATTTCATATCTATTTCATAGCTTATAGCTGACGAAATGCCCAGGCAGTAAATAAAAGACTTACCGTGATTAATGGATCATAAATCTAGGTTGGGCTATCCTCTCGTCCTCTACGCTTTCCGGCGGTTCCCAAGCCTCTTGAGAGCCCTGCCGAGCAGCCCACGAACTATTTCTTCGGAAATATTATGGACTAATCAACATTGTACTATAATGGCAAAGAGAAATAAATGTTTTTAGGACAGTTGACGGAGCAATTTTTACTGTGATATTATATTTAAGTATTGTTTCATGCAGGGTTAGGAACAAGGAGGTGTAATGAATGGCTCGCAAATGTTATGTAACTGGCAAGAAACCAAGCAGTGGTAACCATGTTTCTCACGCTAACAATCACAACAAGCGTTCTTGGGGTGTCAACGTTCAAAAGGTTCGCATTTTGGTAGATGGCAAGCCAAAACGTGTATACGTCAGCACTCGCGCTTTGAAATCCGGTAAAGTGACTCGCGTATAATCATCTTGTGTTATATGAAGAAAAACTTCTTAATCTCCAGGCACCATTTGTGGGCGATCCGGGACAAGGAAGTTTTTCTTGCGTTTAGATACATATTCTTCTTCTAAACAAAAAGCACCCTGAGCAGTTAGCAGGTGCTTTTTTTATTTAGATATAAGAAAAATGAAAGAGCAAAACTTCCGCTTTCTTATATCGCAAGAAAAACTTCCGGTCGAACGCGGTCTGTCCTCGATAAGTACGTCGCTAGACACTCTTCTTTTGATATAAGAAAGCGAAGGAGGACTAACGCGTTTTTTGGCTTTCTTATACCGCAAGAAAACTTCCGCATACAGATGCGGTATGTCCTCCATGCGCTCTATCGGAGTGTTCTTGCCTCTTTCCCCAGAACCGGCTAGGCGGCGTCAGTCCCAGGCGGAGGTTTTGTTACGCCGGGACAAGCTGTCAGCTCTTGTGAAACGTATTTAAGATGGCCTTCACAAAACCTCCCAAAAACTTCGGCAGCTTGAACGTATAGAATTTCATGTCTCACCCTCCCCATCATTCTCATGCCTTCCTAGATTATGTTATGCACCAAGCCCTTAGATGTGAACACAGACAAAAAAGGCTACATGAGAACCCAGCTCATGTAACCATATTTATGCGGGAACCCCGCGCCCTATGCATCCCGTTGCTCACGTTCTGGTCAAGATGTTACGCTGTCACGGATTTTGGCAATGGCTGCCGCGCGATCCGGCATGCCGAATACCGCGCTGCCCGCAACCAGGACATCCGCTCCCGCTTCCACCACAAGCGGCGCTGTCTCCGCTGTAATGCCGCCATCCACTTCAATATGGATATTCGGGTTGTCGGAGTTAGAAATCCATTCACGCAGCTGTGAGATCTTGTTTACCGTCCGCTCGATAAAAGCCTGTCCGCCAAACCCCGGGTTCACGGTCATTACCAGTACCAAATCCAAGTCAGGAAGCACTTCCTGAAGGACATGGGCCGGCGTAGCCGGATTGATCGCGACGCCGGCCTTCACGCCAAACTCTTTGATCAGATGGATGACGCGATGAAGATGCGGGCAGGTCTCGGCATGAACGGTGATCAGATCGGCTCCAGCCTTGGCGAAGTCCGCAATATACAGCTCCGGTTGCTCAATCATCAAGTGCACATCAAGCGTCAGGCTCGTATGGGGCCTGATCGCTTGGACGATCGGCGGCCCCAGCGTAATATTGGGTACAAAGTGTCCGTCCATAACGTCCACATGAATCCAATCGGCTCCGCCGGCCTCAGCCTCTTTAATTTCTTGTCCCAGCTTCGCAAAATCCGCTGACAATATGGATGGGGCAATTTTTATCATCATTCAGTACCTCCGTTTCTTGTCTTTCATCTCCGTATAAAACTCCACATAATGCTCATAACGGCTAGCCAGGATGATTCCATCCTCTTTGGCTTGGATCACCCGGCAGCCCGGCTCCTGCAGATGGCTGCAGCCTCTGAATTTACATTCGGCAGCATAAGGAGCAAATTCTCTGAAACAGGTCGATAACTCCTCGACACCCAGCTCCAGAAAATCCAGCTGGCTAAAGCCGGGTGTATCGGCAACATACCCCCCGTTATCAAGCTCAATCAGCTCCACATGACGTGTCGTATGCCGACCGCGGCCAAGACGCAGGCTAATTTCGCTCGTCTCCAGCGAGAGGCCTGGCATTAACGCATTCAGCAGGGACGATTTCCCGACACCGGATTGACCGGAGAAGACACTGATTCGACTGGCCAGGCGTTTCTTCACCTCTTCCGTCCCGATCCCTTGCAGAGAGCTGGTAATCAGCACTTCGTAACCAATCTCTTCATACTGGCGCTTCACCTGCTCCAGCACATCGTCGGTGGCGTCCACAAGATCCTGCTTCGTCAGGCAGATCAATGCCTCAAGGCCCTCATGCTCTATATGTACCAGAAACTTGTCCAGCAGATGCAGGCTCAGATCCGGTTCTTTGACCGAAAACAACAGCACCGCCAAGTCGACGTTCGCGACAGGCGGGCGAATTAGTTGGGAAGACCGTGGAAGAATTTCATCCACGGTCCCTTCCCCATTTTCAGTCAATGAGTACATCACGTGATCTCCAACGAGCGGAGAGATACCTTTCTTTTTGAAAATGCCGCGGGCTCTGCATTGAACCGCTGGGTCCTCCCCGGATATAATGTTGCCATCCTGCAGTGGTTTGACATAATAATATCCGCTTAGTGCCTTCACGATCAGTCCCTCTAGCATATAATAGGCCTCACCTTTCTTGTTGAAATTTAGTGTTCTCACGACTTGTTTCTAATCGTTACCATTACCTTTGCCATTACCCTTACCGTTTCCGTTGTTCCCGGAGTCCCAATGATAAGCAGCATCATCTTCCTCATTCGAGCCTTCCTCGCCATTTCCTTCATCCGGATTCGTGTCCACCGGTACATCAGGTTCAACAGGCGGCTGCTCAAAGGTCGGCTGCGGCACGGTACCATTCTTGACATCGCTGTAACTTACGCTGTACGTATCCACTTGGCGACCGTCACGGAAGATCATGACCGTTGCATGCTTGTCGGGAGCCAGCAGCAGCTTAACAGGTACCATTTCGGAAGTCGTAATGGTCTTATTCACGGCTTCCTGATTTTCTCCCAGCGCATCGCTGAAGACCACCCGGATTTTGCTTTCTTGACCTTCGACGCTCGGCGACACCGGTACGCTGTAATTATACTCAAGCGCATCCGAAGGATAGCCTGAGCTGACGAACAACGTGATTTTGGAGCCTGGAGCAACCTGTTCATTGGCCTCATGCGGCCACTGCTCTACTACGATGCCCTTCTTCACTTCATAACTGGATTTCTCTTTGATTGCCTCAACCTTAAAGCCATTGGATTCCAAAATATTGACGGCATTCTCCTGCTCTAAGCCAACCACGCCCGGCATAGGGACGAAATTCTTCCCCTCACTTACCGTTACGCTGATTACTTCCGTTTCCGGATCGATTTTTGTAGTGGCTTCCGGACTTTGTTTAAAGATCTTGCCTTGTGGCACTTCATCATTTTTTTCGGACGATCGTTTAATGGAGGTTTCCTTAACGCCAATCTCTTTTAACGCAGCAACAGCCTCATCAAACGTCTTCCCATTAAGGTCCGGCATTTCCGGAAGCGGCTTCGCATCCCCAACCGACAATTGAACCGGTGCCCCCTGCCTGAGCATGGTCTCTGGTTCCTTATCCTGGGCAAACACAATGCCTTCATCGACATTTGGTTTATATTCACGAATGACTTCCTCATCCACCGTCAAACCTTGGGCCTCAAGCGTGCGGATCGCATCCTCTTCCGTCATGCCTACTACTGGCGGCACCTTGACCTCCGGCACCTCCAGCATATTGTTCACATACATGACGACACCAAACATAATGCCGAGGAACAGGAGCACTGAGCCGATGATGATGGTCGGCTTGACCCATTTTTTCTTCGGTTTACCTGTCGGCTTTTCCTCAAAGTCCTCATCATCCGAGTCATCGTCTTCGTCATGATGCTGGCTGCTGCGCTGCATCGTTTTGAGCGCCGGCATGACCAGGGTAGAATCGGCATCGTCCTCGAACTCCATCTTCGGTTCGTTGAGTCGCATCGGCATCAAACACGTCTCGAGATCGTCCATCATCTCTTCGGCAGACTGGTAACGCTCCTCCGGGTTTTTGCGCATGGACTTCAGGATGATGTTCTCCACGCTTTGAGGAATGAGCGGATTCACTTCTCTAGGCTCATCAAATTCCTCCTGGAGGTGTTTCAGAGCAACACTAATGGGGCTCTCGCCCAGAAATGGGAGACGGGCCGTGAGCATTTGATATAACACAATACCAAGTGAGTATAAATCCGATTTTTCGCCCGTAACGACGCCCTTGGCGTGCTCCGGGGAAAAATAATGCACAGAACCCACAACAGAGCCTGTCTGCGTAATGGTTGTCGACGTGACCGCTCTGGCAATGCCAAAGTCGGTTACTTTGACCCTCCCATTACGGCCAATCAGAATATTATGCGGTTTAATGTCCCGGTGAATGATCTGGTTATGATGAGCGTGCCCCAGTGCATCACAGATCTGGGTAGCAATCCGCACAGCTTCTTCCACCTGCAGCGGTGCCCGTTCTTTTATAATTTCATTCAAATTCTGACCTTCGATATATTCCATGACGATGTAATGCACATCTTCCTCTTGGCCCACATCATAGATGCTGACCACGTTGGAATGCGACAACGAAGCCGCTGATTGTGCTTCACGCCGGAAACGGCGAATAAATTCCTCGTCGTGCACAAACTGCTGGCGCAGCACTTTGATTGCTACATTCCGGTTCAGCAAAATATCCTGAGCCTTGTAGACCAGCGCCATGCCACCGCCACCGATGCGTTCTATAATTTTATAACGACCAGCCAATTCATGTCCGATCATGAATCCCACCCCTTTATACGTTGCCCGACAACTTCTTCTTGATGTTCAAACATGGCGACCGTGATGTTGTCCTCACCGCCGGCAAGAAGTGCCAGTTGAAGCAGGCGATCCGCTCTTTCTTCCAGAGGAAGGTCAAGTGAACCGGAAATCTGTCCGATCAGCTCGCGGCTGACCCGGTTGCTGAGCCCGTCACTGCAGAGCAGCAGCACTTCGCCTTCTCCGATCGTAACCGGTGTAAGCTCAACCGTCACATCCACATCCGTTCCTAGCGCCCGGCTTAATACATTTTTCCGGGGATGGGTCTCCAGTTGATCTTCCGTAATCTGACCACTCTTAAAAAGCTCATTGACCAATGTGTGATCATCTGTGAGTCGAATCACTTGTCCGGGAACGACTTTGTAAGCCCTGCTGTCCCCGATATGTCCGATATAGCCTTCGGAACCTCGCAGCAGCACCGCTACAATCGTCGTGCCCATATTGTGAAGCCGCTCATCAGCCGAGGCTTCCCGATAGATAACGGCATTGGCATGCAATATGGCATCACCAAGCGCAGCCCGGATACTTTCCATGGACATGTCCTGTTCCAAAGAGGACAAATCCTCGGCCACGGTATCTACCGCAAGCCTGCTGGCGGTGTCACCCGCAAGGTGACCTCCCATACCGTCAGCAACCACACCCAAGGTATAGCCATGCTCCAGTGTGCTAACAAATACCGAATCTTCATTAACAGGACGAACGCGTCCCACATGGCTTACATGAACCGTCTTGATCAAATCTTCTCACCTCAACTCCATATGCTTGGCCCGCAGCTGACCGCAAGCGGCAGCGATATCATGGCCTTGTTCACGACGGATGGTCACATTGACCCCCTTGTCTGCTAACGCACGTTGAAATTTGAAAATATCGTTACGCGATGTGCGAACATATTTCCGTTCCGGCACATGGTTAACCGGAATCAGATTGACGAAGCAGTTCATATCCTTAATGACGTCCGCAAGCTCTTCGGCATGCTCAACCTGATCGTTTACGCCGCCGATCAAGGCGTATTCAAACGTAATGCGCCGCCCGGTTTTTGCCTGGTAATAACGAAGCGACTCAATCACGTCGTCGAACGGGAACCGGCGGTTAACAGGCATTAGCTTGGAGCGCAGCTTATCGTTCGGTGCATGTATGGAGATGGCCAGATTAATCTGGGTATCCTCTTCCGTGAATTTATAGATGTTAGGCACAATGCCACTCGTCGAAACGGTGATGTGGCGCTGGCCGATATTCAATCCTTTTTCATGGATCATCGTGCGCAGAAACTTCATCGTCGCTTCATAGTTCTCAAACGGTTCGCCCGAGCCCATGATCACGATGCTGCCGACACGTTCTCCCGTTTTATCGAGAATCTTCTGCGCCTGAACCACTTGGGCAACAATCTCGCCGGAGGTCAGATTTCGTTTCAAGCCACCCAGCGTGGATGCGCAGAACGTACATCCGATACGGCAGCCTACCTGCGTTGTCACGCAGATGCTGTTGCCGTAATTGTGCCTCATGATGACGGTCTCGATCGCATGGTCATCATGTAAGCCGAACAGAAACTTGACCGTTCCGTCCTTCGACTCCAGCTTGGTGATTTCCGTCAAGGTAACAAAACTGAACTCCTGCTCCAGCTTCGAGCGAAGCTCCTTGGATAGATTCGTCATTTCCGCAAAGTCGTTCACCCGCTTCACGTACAGCCAGTCATAAATCTGGGTTCCGCGAAACGCCGGCTCCCCATTCTCTTGAGCCCATGCTTGAAGCTCTTCCAGTGAATAATCATATATAAAAGGTTTCATTCTCACCACACCTGTCTAATTTAGAGGATGTCCAGCCAGCATTCTTCCGAACTCTCCCTATTACATTCATATGCATCTCTTTTTTCATTCTTCCTATTCTAACATAAATAAAAGAGACGGTAAAAGAGGAAAACCCGCCGGCATTGGCGGGATACGACTATAGTCATGGCGGCAGCGCCCTTATGAGGGGCGTCTGCCGAGTCTTGCAATGTAAAAACCGTCACTATGATAGTGCTGGGGCAGAATTTGAATCCCGCCTCCTTGCAGAAGCGATTTCTTTTCCAGCCGGCTTAAGGCGCCAAGACCATCTTCCGCGATTTCAAACTCGGAATGGCCTTCCAGAAAAGCAGATACAACGCCTTCATTCTCCAGCGGTTCAATCGTACACGTGCTGTATACCAAGAGTCCTCCGGGACGAAGCAAGGTAGAGACCGACTCCAGCAGCCTTAGCTGCAGCGCCGCAATTTCATGAATGTCCTCCTGTGACTTGCCCCACTTCAGATCGGGCTTGCGGCGGATGACGCCAAGGCCCGAGCAGGGAGCATCCAGCAAAATTCGGTCAAAAGACGCAGGCTCGAAGCGGTCAACCAAATCCAGCGCGTCCCCGGTCACGATCGAAATGCTGTCCAGTCCCAAACGGCTGGCCTGATCCGAGATCAGCTTGCCTTTATGCGCATGAATGTCGTTAGCGACAATGCTGCCTTCATCCTTCATCAGCTCGCCCATGTGGGCACTTTTCCCGCCCGGGGCCGCGCAGCAATCCAGCACCCGCATCCCCGGCTCGGGCTTAACAGCCTCGGCGACCAGCATGGAGCTTTCATCCTGGATCGAAATCATTCCGTCCCGGTACCATTCGGTCAAGGCCATATTGCCCGCTCCTTTTACGACAATCCCATAGGGGCTGAGCGACGAAGGGGTGGCATCGAGGCCGTGGCTGCTCATTAATGTCAGCATGTCCTCACGGCTGATCATCGTGGTATTCACCCTGACGCTGACTGCCGGCGGTTCATTGTTTGCGGCACAGATCGCTTCTGTCGTCTCGATCCCGTACTGGGATATCCAGCGCTCCACCAGCCACTGCGGATGGGAGTGCAGCAGAGAAATGCGCTGAGCAGTCGGCATATTCTCCGGAATCGCCAAGCTTTCCTTCTGGCGCAAAATATTCCGAAGCACCCCGTTCACCATACCGGAAATCCCTTGATGCCCGCGGCGCTTCGCCAGATTAACGGCCTCGCTGACAACCGCGTGATCCGGAATCCGATCCAGATATACGACCTGATACAGACTGATGCGAAGCAGCGCCCTTACCCACGGCTGAAGCTTCTGTACCCCTTTTTTGACAAACTTGTCCAAAAAATAATCAAGCGTGTTCAGCCGCGAGATCGTGCCATAGATCAGCTCCGTGGCAAGTCCCGCGTCGCTCTTCGCAAGCGAGGACTTCTGCAGGGCCGTGTTGAGCAGGAGATTGCTGTACGCTCCCTCCTGCTCAACCTGTGTCAATACATTCATCGCCAGCTCCCGCGGGGAGTCCAATCGCCCCTTCGGGCTGCGGTTTCCGCTCACGTCAGCACCGTCCCGGCCGTCAGGCTCGTCCCGCGCACGAATTGCGCTGCATCCATTGCCTTCTTGCCGCTGGGCTGAACCGTAAGCAGCGTCAGCGCGCCGTCTCCTGTTTTCACGACGATCCCTTTCTCCTGCAGCTCAAGCACGGTCCCGGGTTGCGCATCGCCAGCTGGCTTCTGGGCGCTGTCCGGCTTAGCTGCTGCCCATACTTTAAACACTTCGCCGTTCCACAGCGTGAATCCGCCGGAATAAGGAACCAGGCCGCGAATCTGATCGTAGATTTCGCGGGAAGTTCGGCTCCAGTCGATTCTCTCGTCATCCCGGGTCAAATTCGGAGCATACGTTGCCTTCGAATCATCCTGAGGCTCGGCCTCCACCTTGCCCTTCACGAGCCGCGGCAGCTCCCGCCGAAGCAGCTCGGCGCCGGCTTGGCTCAGCTTCTCGAACATGGTTCCGGCCGTATCGTTGTCTTCGATAGGGACCTCGGTGCGGGCGATCATGTCCCCGGTGTCGAGTCCCTCCGCCATATACATCAGCGTGATGCCTGTGACGGACTCTCCGTTGATGATGCTCCGCTGAATCGGCGCTCCTCCCCGGTAAGCGGGGAGCAGCGAGCCGTGGACGTTCAGGCAGCCAAGCGCTGGCATATCCAGCACGGATTTCGGCAGGATTTGGCCGTAGGCGGCCGTGACAATCAAGTCAGGCTTATATTCGGCCAGTTCGGCCACGGCTTCCGGATTCCGCAGGCGCTGCGGCTGCAGAACAGGGATGCCGTGACGAAGAGCGGCTTCCTTAACCGGCGTTGGAGTCAGCACTTTTTTACGCCCTTGCGGACGGTCAGGCTGAGTAACAACGGCAGCTATGGAATAACCTTCGGCAATCAACATTTCCAGGCTGGGTACTGCAAAGGCCGGGGTGCCCATAAATACGATATTCATCGATTCTCCAGCTCTTTTCTCGGCTGTTCCGGAACATACTCATACACCCGGTCAGCGATTTCCGTAAACAGCACCCCGTTCAGATGATCGATTTCATGTTGAAACGCTCTCGCAAGCAGCCCGGTACCCGTAATGACAAGCTCTTTGCCTTCGCGGTCAAGCCCCTTAACCGTCACTTTCTCCGCACGGCGCACATCCCCGTTCCATCCCGGAATGCTCAGGCAGCCCTCCGGCCCGAATTGCTCGCCTTCGCTCTCCACGATCTCCGGATTGATCATCTTGATCAAGCCATGCTCGTCACCGGCATCGATTACGATCAGACGCTTCAAAATGCCGACCTGCGGCGCAGCCAATCCGACGCCTTCCGCATCGTACATAGTGTCGGCCATATCGTCCAGGAGCTTTTGAACGTTCGGCGTAATTTTGGTAACTTCCTTTGCCTTTTTATGAAGAACCTCATCCGGTTCTTTAACGATAATTCGAATCGCCATGTCTATGACACCATCCTTGTGCTTTTCATCATTGTATGCTGTATTACATTAACATTTGCGGATCAACGTCAATACTGATCTGGAGCTTGCTGTCCCGCGCCGAATCCTGAAGCTTCTCGGCAACCGAACGCACCAGCGAGACAGCATCCATCGTTCCCCGCCATTTTATCATACATTGAAATCTGTATCTATTTTTCAACCGTGGAATGGGAGAAGCTACCGGACCCAATATATCGAGCGCGCTGGCGTCGAATCGGTCCAGGCTTCCAAACCATCCCCGGCGGTCGGATTCGCTTTTGATCGTCGCGGCGAAATTCTCCGCCATTCTTACCAGCAGCGGCAGCTGTTCATGCGACAGCGTCACCAGGATCAGCCTGCAATACGGCGGATAATGGAGCGCTTTGCGGTGCTTCAGCTCGTCTTTAACGAAGGATAAATAATCATGGCTGCTTGCATGGATAATCGAATAATGCTCGGGCGTATAGGATTGGATAACCACTTCACCCGGCAGCTGATGGCGGCCTGCTCTTCCGGCAACCTGAGTGAGCAGCTGAAACGTCTTCTCGGCCGCCCGGAAATCGGGCAGGTTCAAGGCCGAATCGGCCGTAATGACACCGACCAAGGTGACATCGGGGAAATCCAGGCCTTTGGCGACCATCTGGGTGCCTAGCAGCACGTCCCCCTTTTTATCCCGAAACTGCTTCAGCAGCTTCTCATGGGAGCCCTTCTCGGTCGTCGTATCGACGTCCATCCGAATGACGCGAATGCCGGGAAACAGCTTGGCCAATTCTTCCTCGACACGCTGCGTCCCCGTACCGAAATAACGTATATGCTCGCTTCCGCAATCCGGGCAAACCTCCGGCGCTTGTGCGGCATAACCGCAATAATGGCATCGCAAATTATTCGATTTCTGATGATAGGTTAGCGAAATGTCGCATTCCGGACAGCCTGCCACATATCCGCAGCTCCGGCACATGACAAACGTGGAGTAACCCCGCCGATTCAACAGCAGCACCGTCTGTTCACCGCGTTCCAGCCTTGTCGAAATCGCGGCATGCAAGGAGCGGCTGAACATGGATCGATTTCCTTCACGGAGCTCCTCCCGCATATCCACGACCTGGACCTCCGGCAGCTTGTTGCCCAGCGCACGGCTCGGCATCTCCAGCAGATGAGGCGCAAAATCATCCTGAGCTTGCGATCTCGCCGCATGGTAGCTCTCCAGCGAAGGGGTTGCCGAACCCAGAATGACGGCTGCACCGGTCAGCCGGGCACGGTGAATCGCAACATCCCTGGCATGGTACTTCGGCGTCTCTTCCTGCTTATAAGAGCCTTCGTGCTCTTCATCCATAATGATCAGGCCCAGACGGTCAAACGGCGCAAATACCGCCGATCGCGCACCCACGACAACGGACGCCCGGCCTTCTCTTATTTTCCGCCATTCATCATAACGCTCCCCATCCGAGAGCCGGCTGTGCATGACAGCTACACGGTCGCCAAAACGGGCTTTGAACCTCTCCACCATTTGCGGTGTCAGCGATATCTCAGGTACCAGGACAATCGCTTGACGCTCCTGTTCGAGACAGCGCTGAATGGTCTGCAAGTAGATTTCGGTCTTGCCGCTGCCGGTTACCCCGTGCAGGAGAAACACGCCATGCTTGCGTTCATCCAGCTTGTGCACGATACTGCGGTACACCGCTTGCTGCTCCGGTGTGAGCGCCAATGGGGTGCTGGGCGTAAAATGCCGCCCTCGATACGGATCCCGGAACACTTCGATATCCTCAAGGGTAATCAGCCCTTTGTCAGCCAGCGCCTTTACGGTGCCTGCGGTGACGCCCAGCGTCTGCAGCAGATCCTTCTGCGATATCGGCAGAAATGCTTCCATCTCCAATATATATTGGAGCACTTCCTTCTGACGCTGGGCCTTGGCAGGAAATGAAGCCAGCGCCTGTTGCGCTTCCTCGCTCGATACGGCAAGCTCTACCGCTTTCATCGTTTTTTTCTGCAGTTTATCCTTGATTTGCTGAAACTCACTCAGCCGTCCTCGGCCGATCAGCGCTTTAATGGTAGCAACTCCATCCGGAAATGCTCGGGTTAACTGCTGGAGCGAAACCTCGCCTCTCTGACTGACAAACCGGATCATTTCCTGCTCCGACTCGCTTTCCGGCAGCAGCGCAAATAATCCGTCGCTTTCCTCCGTCAGACCTGCGTCTGGCTCGCTAAGGGAAATATATCGCTCGGCTTTCCCCTTCAGCGCCGTTGGCAGCATCGATTGCAAGACCGATATATAACGGCATGCATAACGCTCCTTCATCCATTCTCCAAGCTCAATCAGTTCAGGCGAAAGAGGCGGCATCACATCGAGCACTTCCTGAATCGGCTTCATTTTGGCCGTATCCATCTCGGGCCTTGGATGCAAAGAGACCACGAACCCTTGGAGCGTACGGTGCCCAAACGGCACGCCGACCCGGCTGCCTACCTCAACCCAGGGCCGGAGTTCCTCGGGAATCAAATAATCAAAAGGTCGGTCCGTATCCTTGGACGGCACGTCCACAATCACGCGGGCCATTTCCATCAGGATGACCTCCCGGACAACCGATCAGCCGCCAGCGTTAACAGCCTCTGGGCCACTTCCTCCTTGGACATCACTGGGAGCTGGAGGACCAGTCCTTCTGCATCAAAAATATGAACGCTGTTCGTATCCGTGCGGAAGCCCGCTCCTTCCTGTGTAACATCGTTAGCAACGATCAAATCGCAATTTTTACGTTTCAACTTTTCCCTGGCGAACTGCTCCACCGTATCGGTTTCAGCCGCAAATCCGATTAAGAACTGGGAGGTTTTTTGGCGTCCCAGACTCTCCAGAATGTCCGTTGTCTTGACAAGATCCAGCGTCATGGTCTCCCCGCGCTTTTTGATCTTTGATGTCGCTACCTCCGCAGGGCGATAATCGGCAACCGCCGCCGCTTTGACCACGATATCGCTATGATCGAACACGCGCAGCACCGCTTCGTACATATCTTGGGCCGATTCCACCTTTTCCGTCCGGATTCCCTCTGGTGGAGCTTCATCGGTATGAGCGGCAATCAGGTGAACATCCGCTCCCAGCTGCTTGGCCGCTTTCGCGATCGCAAATCCCATTTTTCCGGAAGAATCATTCGTTATATACCGGACCGGATCAATGCGTTCGATCGTGCCGCCGGCCGTGACAACTACCTTTTTACCATGCAATATGCCTGTGGTGCTGCTCGCTATTTCTTCATTCAACGCCACAGGCTGTACTGCACGTTCTCGGAAAAACCGTTCAACCACATCAACAATCGTATCAGGCTCTTCCATCCGTCCCTTTCCGACGTATCCGCAAGCGAGAAGCCCCTCCCCAGGTTCAATCATGGACACCCCGCGGGAGACCAGCGTCTCCATATTCGCCATGACGGCCGGATGCGTGTACATATGCACGTTCATTGCCGGCGAGATCATGACAGGTGCCGTGGTCGCTAGCAGCGTCGTGGTCAGCATGTCATCCGCCAGGCCATGTGCCATCTTGCCGATGACATTGGCTGTGGCCGGAGCGATCAACACCAAATCGGCCAGATCGGCCAAGTGGATATGCGAGACGACCGATGGGTCCCGTTCATCAAAGGTATCGCTATAAACCGGGTTTTTGGTCAGCGTTTGAAGCGTTAATTCCGGAATGAATTGCTTCGCGGATTCCGTCATAATGACATGCACATCCGCCCCCCTCTGGACAAGCCTGCTGCATAAAGTCGCTGCTTTATACGCGGCAATGCCACCTGTAACGCCAAGCACAATGACTTTTCCGTTCAACATGACAATCCCCCGCTTTCCATTGTATAAAGGCTACATTCTCATATCTTCTCAAAAAAATAACAACCTTTCGGTTGTCACATTTTCGCGCGCTAACGCATGTTATTCAAATATTGAAGAAAAAGTCTTAGTCCTGTCCCTTCTCGATTTTCACGTAGTCGCCATAGATTTCTTCCAGAGCGACACCGACAAACTTATGGGATTTCGGATTCTTCAACTCGCTGACTCCGCCTTCACGCAACTGGCGTGCACGGCGGGAAGCCGCAACCACAAGAGAATATTTACTGTCTACCTTATTCATCATTTCATCAATGGATGGATATAACATGGCGAAGCACCTCTTCTTCTTTTACTTGAAAGTTAACACCGTCTATGAATAGACAGGTTACTTTCTCACCTTACAATGTTCGGCAATAATGATAGATTGTATTCTCTCACAAGCGAGATTGATTTCATCGTTCACTACCGCATAATCATAATGCTGCAGCAAATTGATTTCGTCAACCGCTACGGACATGCGGTGGTCGATGGTCGCTTGACTCTCTGTTCCCCGGCCCTGGATCCGATCTTTCAGCTCATCCAGAGACGGCGGCATCAGAAACACAAAGATACCTTCCGGAAACTTCTCCTTGACCTTCAGTGCACCCTGCACTTCGATCTCCAGTATAATATCCTTGCCGGAGGCTAAAGTTTCTTCCACAAAATCACGCGGGGTTCCATAATAGTTCCCGACGTATTCCGCATATTCGAGAAGCTGGTCGTTCTCAATCATATCCATGAATTGTTCCCGACTTTTGAAAAAATAGTTCACACCATTTACCTCACCGAGCCGCGGCGAACGCGTCGTAGCCGACACCGAATACACCAGCTCCGGAACCCGGCTGCGAAGCGCCGTACAGACGGTTCCTTTTCCCACCCCGGAAGGACCGGACAATACAATCAATAATCCTCTAGACATAGTACTCCTCATCTTATTCGTCGTTGTCGTCATCTTTGCTGGACAGACGGTGAGCCACCGTTTCTGGCTGCACAGCCGATAAAATCACGTGGTCGCTATCCGTAATAATAACAGCCCGTGTCCTTCGGCCATATGTAGCATCAATCAGCATATGACGGTCCCGTGCTTCTTGAATGATCCTCTTGATCGGAGCCGATTCAGGACTCACGATTGAGATGATCCGATTGGCCGATACGATGTTTCCGAAGCCAATATTAATAAGTTTGATTGCCATAGTGCGGTTGCTCCCCCTATACATTTGACTCTTACTTGCCGATGAAGCTGCGGTCATTCCACATTAGCGGCTTGTTCACGAATCTTCTCCAGTTCCGCTTTCATTTCGACAACACGGTTTACCAGAGTCAGATGATTGGCTTTCGATCCAATCGTATTGACTTCTCTGTTCATTTCTTGAATCAGAAAATCCAGTTTACGGCCTACAGGGCTCTTCTGATGAAGCAGCTCTCTGCATTGCTCCAAATGGCTGTGAAGTCGAATCAACTCCTCGTCCACATTGGAACGTTCAGCAAACAGCGCGACTTCCATTCCGAATATATGTTCATCAACAGCAAGCGATCCGTCATCAAGAGATTCTATGCGCTGCCGCAGACGCTTCCGGTACTCTTCCTGAACTGCCGGAGCAAGTTCGGTCATCTCTCGGTGAAGCAGCATCAATCGGTCAAGCCTCTGCCCGATATCCTTCACGAGAAAAGAGCCTTCCCTGCTGCGCATCTGGATCAGACCCTCCAGCGCTTGTTCAAGACCTTGAAGAAGCGCATCATTCCATAACTTCTGCTGCGCTTCATCCATGGGAAGTCCGCTCGGACTAACAAGAACATCTGGCAGCGACAAAATATCCCGCACCGCCAGATCTCCCTTGATTCCATATGACTTCAAATCCTCGGCTGCCTGTAAATACGCCTGAACCATGGCGTGGTTCAGCACGGCACCCTGGGACTCGCCGTTGTTTTCCTTGTTAATATAAACATCAATCCGTCCGCGTCCGATTCGGCTCTGTACCATCCGTCGAAGTGAATCCTCGAAGAGAGCCCATTCACGGGGCATACGAAAGACGATTTCACAATACCGATGATTGACTGACTTCACTTCGAAAGAGATACTGTAACCTTGAAAATCGACAACGGATTGCCCATATCCGGTCATGCTCAATGACATCGGAATCACATCCATTACACTATTGTAATTGATAATTATTAATGAAACAAGGGGGTCAATCGGCGGCCCGATTTCTCCCAGACATACTCCATTAATTGTACGCTCATTTCATAGAACATAAACGGCGTCATCAAATATATGCCGTTAAAATGCGCTGTTGCAACATCCAGCAGCTCCTTGCCGATCTTAACGCCCATCGCCCGGCCCGCTTCGCCTTCAAGCCCGGCCATGCGGCTGCGGACTTCGTCCGACAGTTGAATGCCAGGCACCTCGTTATGCAGATACTCTGCGTTCCGTCCGCTTGCCAGCGGCATGATGCCGATAAAGATCGGAATATCCAGATGTGCCGTCGCTTCCCTCAGCCTAACCATTAACTCGGGATCGTACACGGGCTGCGTCATCACATAATCCGCACCGGAAGCAATCTTCTTCTCCAAGCGGGCAACCGCCTTGTCCAGATGCCTTACATTGGGATTGAACGCTGCACCGACAACGAATTTGGCCTTTTGCTTCAGCGGCTTTCCGGAAAAAGCAATGCCCTCGTTCAGCTGTTTAATCATGCGGATGATTTCAAATGAGGTCATGTCGTACACCGAGCTGGAATCCGGCAAATCCCCGAAGCGTGCCGGATCACCCGTCACCGCAAGCACATGGTCGATGCCGAGCGCATCAAAGCCCATCATGTGCGACTGCGTACCGATCAGGTTTCGGTCACGGCAAGCGATGTGAATCAGCGGCCGCAGTCCCGTGCGTGCTTGTACCAGATGTCCAAGGGCCATGTTGCTCATACGGGTTACGGCCAGCGAGTTATCCGCAAGGGTCAAGGCGTCGGCTCCTGCTTTTTTCAAAGCTTCCGCGCCCTTCATGAACTTGGTGATATCCAAATCCCTTGGTGGGTCCAGTTCCACGATCACCGTATGCCGCTCCTTCACGATATCAACAATCGTCGGCTCCCCGCTGCGCTCGTAAAACTGCTCCTGGGCCGTCTCGTGAATCACGATCCGGTTGACCTCAGCCTCCTCGACGATGGGAAGCGGCGCAGGTACATAACCGGACAACGCCGATGAAATTTCAGCGATATGCTCCGGCGTCGTTCCGCAGCAGCCGCCGACAATCCGGGCGCCGCGATCCGCAAACTCCAGGGCTGTCCTGCCGAAATACTCGGGACTCGCACCATACCGGTATTCCCCGTCCACATAATCGGCGATCCCCGCATTAGGGTAGACCGAAGCCGGAAGATTCATCATGCCGTTCAGAGTCTCCAGCGCACGCATAATGCCGTTTGGACCTGTCCGGCAGTTAAAGCCGATCACGTCCGCCCCTTCTTGACTCAGTATGCGGTATGCATCCGGCATCGTGAAGCCGTCCAGCGTGCGGGCAATATCCTCTACCGCAAACTGGCAGATCACCGGCAGGTCGCTTAGCATCCGAGCCTGCGCCAAAGCCAATTGAATTTCATCCACGTCATAGAACGTTTCGAGCAGAATGCCGTCAACGCCTTCCGATATGAGTACCGACAGCTGCTCTTCGAAATAACGCTTGAGCTCGCTCGTGGAGATGTTGCTTCTTTTGCCCGCGCGAATGGAGCCTACCGCACCCACTACATATCCATGATCACCGGCAGCTTCACGCGCAATTCTCACGCCTGCACGGTTAATCTCCCCTACCTTCGCCTCCAAACCGTATTTGGACAGCTTGTCATAATTGGCAGAGAACGTGTTCGTCTCTATGACCTGGGCACCCGCCTCAACATACTGGCGATGAACGTTCCCGATGACCTCCGGGGAGGTTAAATTCAGTTCTTCATAAGAAATGCCTACAGGAAATCCTTTTTGATATAAATAAGTACCCATCGCGCCGTCACCGACCAGTACCTGATTCTCCCATGCCTGCCGAAGATTCGGTTTCATCGCGTTTCTCCTCCACCCGACGTTTATTTTCAACTAATGTATCATAAAACCTCTCAAAAGATAAAGAGACAAAAGGGAGGCCTTCCGAAGGCCTCCCTAATGTGTCCACCCCTACAGGACAAACTTTAGATCATACTGTTTTTTGCTTTTGCGGGCGGGGATTGTCGCGGCTGGCGAAGGCTCTACAAGGCAAGCGTCCCTGCGTACACGACTTCGGCCGGCCCTGTCATGTATACATGATTGTCGGACTCATCCCACTCGATGAATAAGTCCCCGCCTTTAAGAGAGATCGTCGCGCTGCGGTCTGTCAATCCGTTCAGCACCGAGGATACCAATGTTGCGCAAGCGCCGGTCCCGCAGGCCAATGTCGGTCCTGCACCGCGCTCCCATACCCGCATGTCCACTTGACTCCGTGAATTCACCGTCGCAAACTCCACATTAATCTTTCTCGGGAACAGCGGATGCACCTCCAGCTTGGGTCCCCATACACCAAGGTCGAAGTTAATTGCATCGTCCACATAAATGACGCAGTGCGGATTGCCCATGGACACCGCAGTGAAACGGAACTCCTTGCCGTCCGCTTCAATGGGATGATTCACTACCGGATGGAGATCGATTGTCGTGGGCACGCTCAATCCATTCAGGACCGGTTCACCCATGTCTACCCGCACACTGCTTACTTGACCTTCCTGCACCGTAAGGCGTACTTGCTGTACTCCGGCGCCGATCGTTTCTATGGTAATCTCCTCTCGGTCAATATGGCCGTGATCATACACATATTTCGCGACACAACGAATGGCATTGCCGCACTGCTCCGCTTCGGAACCGTCTGAATTCATTATGCGCATCATGAAGTCAGCCTTCGTGGAAGGCAAAATATATACAAGTCCGTCTGCACCGATGCCGAAAAAGCGATTGCACAGCTTCACGGCCCGTTCGGATGCATTGGATGGAAGTTCTTGCTCGCCGTATACAACAACGAAGTCGTTGCCAAGTCCATGCATTTTCGTAAATTCCATCATAAAACCCATCTCCTCTGCAATTGCTATGCTCGTGCTTAGCATATCGCAGAGGTGATGGGCTATCCATTCAATTTATGCCGAAATATTTGCACTCTTCGTCATCATGCTGCGGCGGTTCCGGTTGCGGTTACGTCTGCCGCCCCACACGCTTCCAGCCCCCATCAGGAAGGTAGGGATGCCGGCTGCCACGAGTGTCAGTGCCCACTCCTTCAAGCCAAGCGGAACCGTCTTGAAGATCGGCTGGAACGCCTCGATGTACATGACGCCAAGCATCAGCAATACCGAGGACAGCACAGCCAGAACCAACGCTTTGTTCTGAAGCGGATTGCGGTGGAAAATTGAACGCGAGCTGCGGCAGTCAAACACATGGATCAGCTGGGCCATGACGAGGGTAGCAAAGGCAACGGACTGCGCTTTAGCCAACTGGCCCGCATCATTCGGTGCGATGCGCAGCGTAATCCAAAATGCGCCGAGTGTACACAGGCCGATCAAGATGCCGCGGCTGATGATTTTCCAGCCAAGACGTCTGGCAAAAATATTTTCCTTGGCTCCGCGGGGCTTGTGCTCCATCAGATCCTTCTCCGGCTGATCCACCCCGAGCGCCATCGCCGGCAGCCCGTCGGTAACAAGGTTCACCCACAGAATCTGGATCGGAACGAGCGGAAGCGGCAGACCCATCATCATCGCGAAAAACATCGTCAGAATTTCGCCGACATTGGAAGCCAGCAGATAACGGATAAACTTGCGAATATTTTCATAGATGCTGCGCCCCTCCTCAATCGCCGAAACAATCGTGGAGAAATTATCGTCACTGAGCACCAGCGATGACGCTTCCTTCGTTACGTCCGTACCGGTAATGCCCATGGCAATCCCGATATCCGCGGCTTTGATGGCCGGAGCATCGTTCACACCGTCCCCCGTCATGGCAACCACATGCCCCTTACGTTGAAGCGACTTCACGATGCGGAGCTTATGCTCGGGAGATACGCGGGCATAAACGAAGGTCTGATCCACCCTCGCATCCAGCTCCTTGTCATCCATCCGGGATAACTCCTGTCCCGATAGCGACAGGCCGTTCCTTGGCAGGATGCCGAGCTGGGCCGCAATCGCTTCTGCCGTTGTCCGATGGTCGCCCGTGATCATGACAGTCTTGATGCCCGCGCGGCGGCATGTCGCAATCGCATCGCGCACTTCACGGCGCGGCGGATCGATCATTCCGGCAAGTCCCACAAAGATAAGCTGGCTCTCGGCCTCTTTCTCCGTTTCCGGCTTGTCATAGGAACGCAGATCCCGATATGCCAAACCAAGCACGCGCAGCGCATCGGAAGCCATGCCTTCATTGGCGGTCAGCACCTTCTGGCGGAGCGTGGCGGTAAGCGGCACAACGTTTCCGTCCCACAAAATATAAGTGCATGCATCCAGCAGGACGTCCGGCGCGCCCTTCGTGCAGAGCAAGCGCCCGCCCTGATGGCTGACGATAACGGACATCAGCTTTCGCTCCGAATCAAACGGAAACTCTTTGTCTCTCTGATAGATGGTGTTCAGGCTTCCCTTTGTCAATCCCATTTTGGACGATAGCGTCAGCAGTGCTCCTTCTGTCGGGTCCCCTTTTAACTCCCAAGCAGCAGCTGCCGGCTCTTCCTTGCCCTTGCGCTTGTTCCGGGCTTCCTCCTGCACGTTCTCATAAATCTCCGCATTGTTGCACAGCCCGCTGATTTGCAGCAGTCGGCGAAGCCCCTGATCGGATCTCAGCTCCACCGGCTTGCCTCTGTGAAGAATTTGACCCGTCGGGTCATACCCATGCCCGGTCACTTCCAGCGAGCGTCCTCCCAGCCAAACCTGGGTTACGGTCATTTTATTCTGCGTGAGCGTCCCCGTTTTATCCGAACAGATCACGGATGCGCAGCCCAGGGTCTCCACGGATGGCAGCTTGCGCACGATCGCTTTGCGCTTGATCATGCGCTGCACGCCGAGGGCGAGGGCAATCGTAACGATGGCTGGGAGCCCCTCTGGGATGGCCGCAACCGCCAGGCTGACTCCTGCAAGGAACATGCCTGCGGCAGGCTGTCCATGCAGAATGCCTGCTACGACGACCAGAATCGTAAGCCCCAGCGAAACGGCAATCAGAATTTTGCCCAGCTGTTCCAAGCGATGCTGCAGCGGCGTCTCCTGTGACTCCGTGTTCTGGATCAAATCGGCGATTTTGCCCATCTCCGTATCCATTCCGGTTCGGATGACAACGCCTTTTCCCGTACCCCGGGCCACCATCGTGCCCATAAAGCCGATGTTCTTGCGGTCGCCCAGCGGAACATCCGCATCGTGAATCGGCTCGGCATGTTTGTTCACCGGCAGGGACTCGCCGGTCAAGGCCGATTCCTCGACACTGCAGCTGTTGATCTCGAGCCAGCGAACATCGGCCGGAATGCGGTCTCCGCTCTCCACGAGCACGACATCGCCAGGGACAAGTTCCCTAGCCGCAACCTGTACCACTTTACCGTCCCGGATGACCCTGGACGTCGGCGCAGACAGCTGCTTCAAAGCCCGAAGCGACCGTTCCGCCCTGAATTCCTGGACGAAACCAAGGATCCCGTTGATCAGGATGATAGCTACAATCGTGACGGCATCCAAATACTCGCCCAGCAGACCGGATACCAGGGTGGCGCCAAGGAGCACCAACACCATGAAATCCTTAAATTGATTCAAGAACAGAACAAATGGAGAAATTTTAACGCCCTCGGAGAGCTCATTATAGCCACTGTTTTTTCGTCTCTCCCCGGCTTCCTCTTCCGTGAGGCCCTGCTCCGGATGCATATGCAGCACTTGCTGCAATTCATCCGTATCCATTTGGTGCCATTGCTTTTGTTCCATGCTTCCTTTCCCTCCCGGTTGTTTGCTCCGGCGGATGACAGCTTTTCCACCCTTTCTACGTAAATGTATTCGGACAGGTCCTGAATTATCACAGAAGGGGCCTTAAGTTTTTGAGGGAAATATGGCATCATAGAGAAGTACGATAGGAAGGGTAACAGACAGATAGGAGAATGAAGGATGGCATTAGACGGCATTGTCACGCGTGCGATCGTGCATGAGCTTCAATCATGCCGGGGCGCACGGATCAATAAAATATATCAACCGAACGATCGGGACATCGTATTTCATATACGCACCCAGCAAGGTAACGCCAAGCTGCTGCTATCCGCAAACCCCACGTATCCCAGGGTGCATCTGACGCAGGAGACCTTTCTGAATCCGGCCGAAGCCCCCATGTTTTGCATGATTCTGCGCAAGCATTGCGAGAGCGGCATTATCGAGGACATCCAGCAGGTGGGCATGGAACGGATTATTCATCTTACGATCCGGCAGCGTGACGAACTCGGCGATATTTCCTCCAAAAAAATCATCGTGGAGCTGATGGGCAGACACAGCAACATCATTCTGCTCGATCCCTCAAGCGGCACCATACTGGATGGCATCAACCATGTGACGCCTGCCATCAGCAGTTATCGAGTGGTCATGCCGGGATTCTCTTATACGAATCCGCCGGAGCAGCACAAGCTCAATCCGCTCGAAACCGGGCAGGAAGCCTTCCGGGAATCTTGTCTGATGAACGAGGAGCAGGCCGTTCCATGGCTGGTCGGCGCATTCAGCGGCCTTAGTCCGCTCGCGGCCCAGGAAATTGCCCAGCGCGCAGGGGGAAGCAGTCCAGGCGGGCTTGAAGGGGAAAAAGATTGCGGCAGCCTGTGGAGCGCATTCGATGAGATCATGGAACAAGTCCGCAACCATCAATATACGCCGGTTACAGGCGTCAATGCCAAGGGGAAGTCGGTGTTCTCCGTCATTCCGCTGACATTGCTGGTGGACGAGACTACAACCTACGAATCGGTCAGTCGATGCATGGAGGATTATTACGGAGATAAAGCTCAGCGGGATACAGTTAAACAGAAGGTCAGCGACCTCCTCCGATTCCTGCAGAATGAACGGACGAAGAACATCAAGAAGCTGGATAATTTAAACAAGGACTTGGAAGAAGCCGGGGATGCCGACCGGTATCGGATCTTTGGCGAGCTTCTCTTCGCCTCGCTCCACCAGATTCAGAAGGGCGACCGTGAAGCCAAGCTGGTTAACTTTTATGATGAAGAGCAGGCGACCGTCACCATCCCGCTGGATCCGCTCCTGACTCCGTCGGACAATGCGCAGCGCTATTTTAAAAAATATAACAAGTACAAGAACAGCCTCGCGGTCATTGACGAACAGTTAATCAAAACCCGCGAAGAGATCAACTATATCGAGAATCTGCTGCAGCAGCTGTCGCATGCTTCCTTGAGCGACATCGATGAAATCCGGGACGAGCTGATCCAGCAGGGATACTTGAGAGACCGCAATCGTAAAACGAAGAAAAAGAAGAAAACCGACAAGCCGACGCTCCACGTCTATACTTCATCCGAAGGCATCGAGCTTTATGTAGGCAAAAATAATCTTCAAAACGAGTACGTAACCAACCGTCTCGCTTCCTCAAACGATACGTGGCTGCACACCAAGGATATCCCGGGATCCCACGTGGTCATCCGAAGCAGCGAGTACGGGGATGCAACGCTGCAGGAAGCGGCACAGCTGGCTGCTTATTACAGTCAAGCCAAAGAATCCAGCAGCGTGCCCGTTGACTACACGCTCATTCGCCATGTACGCAAGCCGAATGGAGCCAAGCCCGGATTTGTCATTTATGACAATCAGAAAACGCTGTTCGTCACGCCGGACGAGCAGCGAATCAAAGCGATGCCCAATTCGGTAAAAAACAATCGCAATTAAGATGAACAAAGAACTGGATATATCGTTGGCTTAACCAATAACGGGTACCCAAAAGGTCGTATGACCAGCCGGGATACCCGTTATTTCTTACTGTCATGCCGGGATTCACCAATACGAATCCGCGTTAGCAGCACCAACTTAATCCGCTCGAAATCATGTCGATCTTAGCTCCTTGCCCGCACCTGTTGAAGCTGGTTCAATACCTCGATGGATACCTGACGGCTGCCGATATCCCCATGGAATACCTGGCCCTGCCTCTCGCCATGGTAATCCGATCCGGCGGTCACGATCAAACCGTATTCTTCGGCCATCGCCAAGTAGCGTTTCTCCTCCGCTGCCCCATGGTCCGAATGATAGACTTCAATCCCTTTGAAAGCAGCCTCTTCAATGATAGCTCTCACCAACGCATCATCGTCGTAGAGTCCAGGGTGTGCAAGCACCGGCACGCCCCCGGCTTCACGTATCCATTCGCAGGCCTCCTTGGGATGAATCCGCGGCTGCGGCACATAAGCAGCTGCGCCCTGTGCGAGATAACGGTCGAAGGCATCCCTTAGATCGAGGGCATGACCCTTAAGGACCAGCGCATCCGCAATATGCGGGCGTCCGATGCTCTCATCGGGTTCCAGCGGCCGTCCCAAGCCTCCGATCACTTCTTCCATCGTCAGCTCGATGCCCAGCTCACGGAGCTTGGCCATGATCTTTTCATTGCGCTTCTCCCTCGTTCGACGCAGCTCTGCCAGCCGCTCCAGAAATACGGGATCCCGGTAATCCATGTAATAACCCAGAACGTGAATATCCGTCCCGCCTGCCATGGTACTAATTTCTACGCCAGGGACCACGACCATGTTCAGGCGTTCTCCGGCTTGCAGCGCCTCCTCGACACCGGCTACGGTGTCATGATCCGTTATAGCTAGAGCCCCAAGTCCCCGCTCGAAAGCAAGCTGCACGTTCTCCGAAGGTGTATTCATCCCGTCCGAAGCCTGGGTGTGGGAATGCAGGTCGCAGCCCGTCCGCTCCATCGATTTATCCATGATATTCAATCCCCTTTCGTTGTAAGTGCGGGTGTACTTTATCGCTGGGTTCGCTGGCGTTCCCTTAAATAGGCCAAAAACGTCATTGCCGACATCGGCAGCAGCGCCGACCGTAACTGAATGGAATAAAAGTTACGTTTAAACGAGGCATCCGCAATATCGATCATTTTGACTAACCCGAGCGCGGTTTCATGCTTGACCGTTGAGGTCGACAGCATCGTAATGCCGAGCCCTTCCTCTACCGCCGATTTCACCGCTCCCGTACTCCCAAGCTCCATCACCGTTTGGATGCTTTCCGGATCGTACCCCCGCTCCATCAGCACATCCTCCATCACCTTCCGTGTGCCAGACCCCTTCTCGCGAAGCACAAACGGATACTTCAGCACATCCTCCAAATATATTGCATCCTCCCTTGTTGCTAAAGGATGGCCGGAGGGAACGATCAGTTTCAGCTCATCCTCCATGACCGAATCCAGGACCATATCCGGATGCTCCACAGGTGCCTCAATCAGCCCAAAATTCAATTGATGGCCAGCGATTTCCTCGAGAATCTGCGTGGTGTTCATCACTTTAAGCATGATGGATATATCCGGATATTCCCGGCCGAAGGGCCCCAGCAATCGGGGCAGCACGTACTCCCCAATGGTCAGGCTTGCCCCCAGTTGCAGCCTTCCCTGAAGCTTATTCGAGAAAGCCGCCATCGCCGCGTCCGTTTCCTGTGACAGCTCCAGGCTCTTGCGGGCAAAAGGAAGCAGCGTCCTTCCGGCCTCGGACAATTCCATGCGCTTGGTGGAACGAATGAGGAGTTTTGTCCCAAAATACTCCTCCAGCGATTGCACCTGCATCGTTACGGCCGGCTGGCTCATATGAAGCGCCTGGGCAGCAGCGGAAAAACTCCCGCGCTCTGCTACCGTATAAAATATATGTAGCTGATGAAAGTTCATAGCATCGGTTCCCCTCTCGCTGCCTCTTTTGTTTTTATCATTGTACCGGATCACGGCGGAGCATACAAAAAAGACATCCGCGCTTACGCTCGCATGCCATATGATGACTCTATTTCTTTATTTACGTTTACGGCTGTTCTTAATCAGTGTCATACGACGTGAATGGCGAAGCCATGAGTAATACGACTTCAGGTCTCGAAGCTCAATGGTTTCTGACATACGTCCCAAAAAAGTTACAATAATCATCCGATGCAGCGGATTGCCAATCAGATCACGTTCATGCTCCAGCTCCGAAAACTCCGCCACAACAACCAGGTCGTCGTCAATCAGATAGACATCCTGTTCGTTGCGGTAATAGGGCACGATCCGGTCCTGCTTCAGGCACTCCCACATCCAAGTCCCGATTTCCTCATGGGATGTGTCATTGCCTTGAACCCGGTCCGTATAACGGCTCTTTGCATGATTGGTAATGACGATGTCGGCTACCTTTTTATCATTTAACGTAATATAAAACGGCTCATAGGTGCTCCACCGCTCAGTCCCTTTGTCGCGCATGGAATATCACTCTCCACCAAATGGGTCTTTGTATCTATGTATATATACCCAACATATTACATCATTCCACTGGCATTCACAAGATTGAAACCTCGCTTCTTGTGAACAATCACCGAAAATTTAGAAATATCTCTAGTTGTATCCTGTGCACGGAGGTGCTGCCTGGAATGATGGGTTTGATTAAAATGTAAATTGTACCTTACTTATACTATTTTATCAAACAAGTTTCTGATTTATGCCAATCTATCGCCATCCATCCGTAATAAACTTTATGAGGATATACACATGCTCGAATTTAATACTTTCCGGTATCTTAAAAAAAGCGGCCCCTGCGGGGGCCGCTTTACGCTCTTTTCGCTAACTTATGCGATTTGCGTTAGATTCTCGACAGGCACGTCATGCTAAGGACCGTAAAACTTCGCTTTATCCGGCCCTTTGCTGCTGTATTCCGTCTTTATCTCATTCCGGTAGGAGCGCTCGATCTTACGAACGTAGGACAATCTCCGGATGTTCTTCATTGTTTCCTCGGCGCGGTCAGCATTGACGTACATGACAACATAGTGCATGCGGCGTGATATATAGTGCACGCTGCCGTATTTCTCCAGATTCCTTGCCGCCTTTACATCGCTGACCCATATAATAAAACCGGTCCGTTCAGCCAACATCCTAAGCTCCTCGCCTCACTTTCGTCTCTATCTCTAGTCTATGCCTATTATCCGCACGAACAAGCTCCGCCGCTGCCGCACCCCTTCTTGGGAAGAGGATCGTTGCCCGGAACCTTGATGCTCTCCGAAACCGAAAAAGCAATCTTCTCCGACATCGAATGCAGCAGATCGTCCAGATTCTTCTCCGCCTGCTTGAATCGGGCTACAGGCTCGAAAGCCTCAAGCTCCGCTTCCACTGCGGCTACTTCATCCTTGGCCGAATGGTAATTCGGGTGAAAGTGACCGAACCGCTGAGTCTCTTCGAACAGTTCTTTTTTGGAATCAAGCTTTCTGATCAAAGCCTGAATCGTAGGGTCACCCTCAACTGCCTGCTTCCAATATAGATAATCCGCCACTTCGACGGAAGCATTAATCATGTCGCCTATTTCATAGGCATAGGTGAGCACCTCGGCCATATCGACCGTGTTTATTTCCGATACGCTCATGAACTCATCCCGCTTTTCTATTAGTTTGGCCCACGCTTTGTTCGTGGACTCTTTCATCATAGCATAACGCTCGTATCTTAAGAAGGGGGAATTCATACGCTTTTACGGAATCACAAGCCGCATTTCCCTCCATTCCCCTTCACCCAACTGCACCACGGTTCCCGTCATTTCGGAATCGGAATCGGAATCCGGATCGTATAACGCTCCCGAAATTTTCCATGGCTGCCGCTCGAGCTGAAATGGAATAAACTCCATCCGGCTGCCGTCGACCGCTATTTCTAATTTGACTGACAATTCAAGCGCCTGCTCCATCATTTGCTTGGCCGTCGAACCGTGATAAGAACGCCAATCCCGTGTCCACATGATGGGAATCCGGTTCAAATCCGGAACGATTGACGCTTTATCCGGAAGGCTGTCGTCCAATTCAAGAGCAAGCTCGCTGCGCGTTGGGCGAATCAATCCGCAGGAAGCGCTGCCGGGATAACCCGGTGAAGCGTAACGGTTATCTCCTTCATCACCGGCCCCGATTGCCGTTTCATCATTCGGAACTGCACCGGTATAACGTAAAGGCTCATTCTTCCCCGCGCTCTCAAACTCCTTGCCCCACTGACGCAGAGCGGCGTGCACGTTCTCGGGAATTCCCGCGGCTGCATGCTCCGTGAAAAATGCCGTGATCGCTTCCGGCCCCATTCCTGCTATCGCCGCCTGAAACACCGAATCCCTGGTTAGACGATAGACCGTCATTACGTCATCCGAAAAACGCTCCGTGCAGCAAGCAGCCGTGAATTTGACCGTATAAGGCACGTCAGGCGGAATCAATATATCAAAATCAGGCTGAATAAACAGCCCCGAAGATCCGGTGTTATCCTGGCCGCTTCCACTCAACAAGGAGCAGGGATCCATACGCCACCGGAACAGTAATTGACCATCGTGATCCATGCCAAGATCGGTGTAACCGCAGCCGGTCAATAAACGGAGCCATGAAGCTGCATCCTCCGCGGACAATGCCCTTCCGCTAAGAGGCTCCCCTTTCAGGGGAGCCTTGTCGTTTGCAGACAAGTGCTGAGCATAATACCACATCCCGCCGATCCGTGATGAGTGACAAATCCGCCATGTGAAATGCTGATACTCGGCCGAACCCGGAACATAGCGCTGCATCATGCGCAAAAGAACCAATCGGTCCATCGCTTCGCGCGAGAGTGCGAGCCAATGGCGCAATGCAGTCATGTTCAGCTTAAGCTCCCCTTGCTCCAGGGCGACCAGCTCCAACGAAAACAGCAGATCCAATACGATCGCAATATGCGGTGGGTAAACATCAGCATGGTCATATTGGAGAGCGAGCCCCTCGACATCGGATGGCGTTAGTCCGACCACGCTCCCCAGTTTCTGAATAAACTTCTTATGCAGAACCCCTTTACCGGTCATTGTCACGCGGTTCTTGGCCATATATACGAGAACATTGAACATATCGACTGCTATGCCGCTTCTTCCCTCTTGCTGCAGCTTCACGGCAGCAGCGGGAACGGAACCAGCCTCAAGATCGCCAAAGGCCTCCTGAAGAATCTGAAGCTTATCAAAGGGAATGAAATAGAGCCTCTCGCCCCAGCCCTGTTTTACCGCTTGAACCCACCGCTGCTGCCTCAAGGATAAGAAGGCAAGTTGTACTTCCACGCCGCTTAGGCGCCGAACGCGCAGCGAGCGAAGTTTGTCGTCATCAAATCTCTGCCCGGCAAAGCGAGTCCAGATATGCTGTAGGACCGACCGCTCCTTCAGAAGAAGCCGATCTAAACCTATGGCTTCCGTCACGTCCTGCTGTTCCATCATCTCCACGAGGCCTCCTTCCCGTCAGGGATCTGCAAGCGATTCGTATGCCGCATCGCAATGAGGTCAAGGGAGGCCGGGTGCTTCGCTTGAAGCGCGTGATATTCATACCCCTGCTCGATCAGGAACAGCTGGCGCCGGATCGCAAACATCTCCTCCCGGCTGTCCTCCGTCACCAATGCATAGAAATAAGCCCGATTCTCCCCTTGCTTCGGGCGCAGCAAGCGTCCGAGGCGCTGCGCCTCCTCCTGCCGCGAGCCGTAGCTGCCCGAAACCTCGATCGCAACGGAAGCATCGGGCAGGTCAACCGCGAAGTTAGCCACTTTTGAAACGACAAGTACACGGACGGCTCCTTCCCGGAAAGCCTTATACCATTCATTGCGCTGATCCTGCGTCATCTGCCCCGTAATGAGAGGGGCCTGCAGTTCCTCGGCAATGGCATGAAGCTGATCCAGGTATTGACCAATGATCAGCGTCTGTGCATCCCTGTGGAGATCCACGAGCTGCCGGATCACGCGGAGCTTGGAGGGATTCTCGGCCGCCAGCCGATACTGCTCCCTTTTGCCAGCCTTCTTGCACGCTTCTCTGATCTCATCCGGCAGCGGCACCTTAATCTCCGTACAGTCCACCGAAGCAATCCAGCCCTGCTCCTCCAGCTTTTTCCACGGCATTTCATACCGTTTGGGACCGATCAGCGAGAACACGTCATGCTCCCTTCCATCCTCGCGAACCAAGGTGGCGGTCAGTCCAAGCCTGCGGGTCGCTTGAATATCGGCCGTCGCACGGAATACCGGGGCCGGGAGAAGATGGACCTCATCATAGATGATTAAGCCCCAGCGACGCTCATTAAACAGCTTCATATGCTGCTGTTCATCCCCCTTACCCTGACGGTGGGTCAAGATTTGATAGGTGGCGACCGTTACTGGCCTCACCTCTTTGCGCTGACCGGAGTATTCACCGATTTCCTCCGCGGACAGCGTGGTTTTCTGCAGCAGCTCGGCGATCCACTGCCTTACAGACGTTGTGTTGGAGGTGAGAATCAGGGTCTCGCACTGCAGATCGCGCATGGCAGCGATGCCAATCACCGTTTTCCCTGCACCGCAAGGCAGGACAAGCACCCCGTTGCCGCCTTCACCGCCGACATCCCGAAAGGATTCGGCAGCCTTCTGCTGATAGTCGCGCAGCTTGAATCTCGGATCATTTGAGCCGCCGTTTGAATCCTCGTCTTTCTCCGTGCGCGGTGTTTCGCCTCGCCAAAGGAGGTTCAGATATTGCCCGTCCAAATATCCCGCCTGGTCCAGCACAGGATAACCAAGCCGGGTCAGCTCCTGCTTTAATACGCCGCGGCGGTCTGAGGGCACCTCTGCTTCGTTTGCCGAAATCCACCGAACGCCGATTTCCATCAGGGAACGCTTGGACGTGAGCTCCTGCATCAGGGCTTCCCCATTGCTATGCAGCAGCAATGAACGAGCATGCGTTGGATGCGGGAGCAGCGACAGCTGTCCGTAACGCCCAACGAGCTGGAAAACCTCTTCCAGCAGGGCAGCCGGCACGTCCCAACGTGACAGCGACTGAAGGCTCGAACAAATCGCCTCAGCCGTCATTCCTCCGGCAGCGGCGTTCCATAAGGATAACGGGGTCAGTCGATATGTATGAAAAGACGTAGGACTTTTGATCAAATCCGCATACTGGGCCAGTTGTTCACGTGCGGCCTCAGCATCCGCATGAGCGGTTTCCAGCAATATGGTCCGATCACGCTGGACGATGCATGGCTTGTTATGCACCTTATTCCCTCCTCGTAACCTTTGGTTCTCTATTTTTCATGGCCTGGGTTAAGAAATACGCATATCAACGACCTTTCTCAGAAGACAGACCCGAATTTCTTGCGAGATAGGATGGGATGCCTCTGAAGTCGATACGCTCTTATCCCTTAAAAAAAAGAAGCCCACATCCATATTCATGGATCTGAACTTCCCCTATGATCAATAGGATTTCCAAATTACGAGCGTTCATGCGCTAGGATTGCGATTTTCTTAGAGTCTAGTCCCCGTTCTGATAGCTCGACACCATCTCAACCAGCAGCTTCGCCCCATAACGCATGGCGTCTTCATCAAAGTCGAACATCGGATGATGATGCGGATAGATTGCCCCCTTGTTCGGGTTACCGGCTCCAACGAAAATGAAGCAGCCCGGAATTTCCTTCAAGTAATAAGCAAAATCCTCTGCCGGCATCAATTTGGGCGAGACCTTGACCTGGTCCGCTTCGAAGACTTTAGGTGCCGTACGGAAAAACCGCGCGGTTTCGGTCTCATCATTCACTACAGGCGGATAACCGACGAGATATCGGACCGCGGCCTTCGTGCCGTAGGTTTCCGAAACCGTCCGGGTCATATGCTCGATCCGCTCCCGGATCAGCGTCCGGGTAGATTCGTCAAAGGTGCGTACCGTTCCCGTGATCCGGCAAGAGGAAGCAATCACGTTTTGCGCCGTGCCGGCTTGCATCGTGCCTACCGTAACCACGGCAGGCTGCAGTGGATCTACCGTGCGGCTTACAATGGTCTGGAGCTGCATGACCAGCGCTGCCCCTGCTACCAGGGCATCGGCCGTCACATGCGGCATACCGCCATGTCCTCCGCGCCCTGTAATATCAATGAAAAACTCATCCGCCGCCGCCATTAGCGGACCCGGCGCGCTCGCTGCGGTACCTACTGGAAACGGCGTCCATAAGTGGAGACCATAAACGACGTCGGCTCCGTCAAGCGCTCCATCCTTGATCATCTCGATTGCTCCGCCGGGACAGACTTCCTCCGCCGGCTGGAACATAAAACGAAGCTCGCCCTGGACTTCTTCCGGGTACGTGCTGTAGTATGCTGCGGCCCCCAGCAGCATGGAGGCATGCCCGTCATGCCCGCAAGCGTGCATCACGCCTTGCACCCGGGATTTGTACTCGCAGCTCTTGCCGTCTTCAATCGGCAGCGCATCCATGTCGGACCGCAGCACAACGGTCTTGCCGGGTTTATCCCCTCTTAGAATTCCTATCACTCCATGCCCGCCCACATCGGTCTTGACCTCCAGACCAAGCTCCTGCAGCCGGGCTGCTATAAACGTCGAAGTTTCCTTCTCCTGGAACGAAAGTTCAGGATGCATATGTAAATGACGCCGCCACTCCACCATCCGTGGATACCATTGTTCCCAAAATGCTTCCTTCATCAAGTTCCATCATCCTCCCCCGCGATATGCGGCTCAATCGATCGCAAGAAACCCGTAAAGCTTGCTCAGCAGCAGCCCGTGCCCAACCATGGCATCCATTCGGCCGCCTTCCTTGATCTTGCGATACACATCCCTGAGCGGGACCCACACAGCTCTAACATCCTCGTCCTCATCTTGATTCGACTCTTGTCTCCCGGACACCTTCAAATCGTCGGTGAAATAAAAATGAACGTTCCGGTTGGCCAGAGAAGCCATCGGATAGGCACTGCCCATGTAGGACAGGTCCTTGCACAGTACGCCTGCCTCTTCCTCAAGCTCCCGCTTTACGGCAAGCTTCCGTTCCTCACCAGGTTTCACCGTTCCGCCGGGAAGCTCCCAGGTGATCTCATCCACCGCTTCCCGGTGCTGGCATACCAGGAGCAGGCACCCTTGATGAACGGCCACAACCGCTGCCGATTCCGGAATCTGGTCCATGACGACAATTTCCTTCTGCCCGTTCTCTTCCACTACATAATAATCCGTGCGGTAAACGACGCGATTCATCGGCCATATCCACCCTTCGCTTGAATTGAGGTCCTATGAATATATAACCACCAGGATGGAAAGCGTACATTTCACAGCGTTTTCACTTTCTTTTATTTTAGCAGAAAAGAAGAATGCCTGTCGTTATCAAAATCTCACCCTGGATAAAAGGTCTCAATTGAAGCGTGACGGGCGGTACAGGCTTGCACAAGTTCCTGAAACATACTATCATATTAAAGAACTTTGCAAGGACTATTAAGGGGGTTACGACCACATGATTTTCGAAAATACAGGCTTGGACGGATTGCACAGCGATTTAGCTTACCTCGATGAATGTGCCGAGAAAGTAGGCTTCATTCGTTGGCAGTGGGAATACTACCGCGCTACATATGACTTGAAAATCGAAGATAAAAAGAATCAGGCTGAATATTTCCTGCGCATTAACACCCGCGCTGTTGAAGGCAAGCTCGAAAAACCGGACGCCATCCTCAAAATCGAAGCGGTATACCTGGGTAAAGCCACGTTCCCGCATGGACTCGAATATGAATCCATGGCTCCACAGCCCGTTATGAATGTGGCCACCAAGAAGCTTCAAGAGCTCAAAGCTCTTCTGGAAGCGTAAGGTCGAACATTATGAATACGACCAAACCTCAGCCGAAGAGAGGGACGCCTGATTTTCAACTGCTGATCCTTACCTTGCTGTTAGTGGGATTCGGACTGATCATGGTGTTCAGTTCCAGCTCCAGCTTGGCCGTTTTCAATGAAAAATTCAATAACGACCCGCTGCATTTTACGAAGCGGCAAGCCGCGTTTGCCGTCCTAGGCACGTTGGTTATGTTTGTTGCCATGAACATCAACTATAAGAAGTACAAGAAGCTATTCATACCGGTGTTTTTTCTAACCCTGATGCTGCTGATTCTTGTGGTGATCATCGGTTCCGCAACCAACGGAGCCACAAGCTGGTTTAACCTGGGGAAATTCGGCATCCAGCCGACCGAACTGGCCAAAATAGCGACCATTGTCTATCTGGCAGCGCTGATCACCAAAAAAGGGGAACGAATCCGTCAATGGAAGGGCGGTTTCTTCCCCGTACTCATTATTGTAGGGATTGTAGCGGGCCTGATCATGCTTCAGCCGGACTTGGGGTCCTGCTTCATCCTCGTGGCTACCAGCGGGCTGCTGATCTATGCCGGCGGCGCCAGCCTCAAGCATATCCTCGGGTGTATCTCGCTTGTCGCGCTTGGCCTGGTGCTCACACTGGGGGTCGGATCACTCTTTAACTCCAGCGGAGATCAGGAGCAGGCATCCAAGAACTACAAGATGGGCCGGATCGAGGCTTTCATGGACCCGTTCCACGATGAGTCGGACACGGGCTACAATCTGGTCCAATCGCTGATTGCCATAGGCCAGGGCGGTGTCACTGGGGCCGGTTACGGGGAGAGCGTGCAGAAGCTGCATTACCTGCCGAATCCTTACAACGACTTTATCTTTTCGGTCATTGGCGAAGAATTCGGTTTTATCGGAACCGCGATATTCCTCTTGCTCTACTTATACTTTATCCTGCGAGGGATCATTGTGTCGCTTCGCTGCTCGGATCCGTTCGGAACCTTGACCGGCGTCGGCATCATGGGACTGATCGCCATCCAGGCCTTCATCAATATCGGCGGGGTTACCAATACCATTCCGATTACGGGCGTTACCCTCCCGTTCATCAGTTATGGCGGATCTTCGCTGCTGGTCATGATGCTGAGCATGGGCATCGTGCTTAGCATATCCCGGGACAGCAACCGTCCGATGAAAGAGGAGCAGGTTAAATCCGTAATTAAAAAAGACTACCGGGCAACCGTGTAGTCTTTTTTCTCGATTTTTTTCATCATCAGCGGGGAACGATCCCCCTATGGTTCGTCTTATTTGGTTCGAAGCTGAATATCGTCGATTTCATCGTCTTTAAACGCTACGCCTTCGACCTTCACGTTGACCTCAACCACACGAAGCCCTGTCATGCTTTCGACAGCTTCGCGGACATTCTGTTGAAGCATGCGGCACACTTCATGTATTGGTGTCTCATAGAGCACGATAATCCGCAGGTCGATCGCCGCTTCCAGCTGACCTACTTCTACGGTAACACCCTTTTGCACATTTTTGCCGCTCAGCCGCTTAGCCCAGCCCTCGGACAATCCACCGGACATTGCTGCAATACCTGGGGTTTCCAAGGCAGCCAATCCGGCAATTTTCGAGACGACATCATCCGATATTCGAATCAAACCGTTATCCAGTTGAAGTTGTTCCGTCATGCCATATCCTCCTTCACCTCATTATCCGTTATTGTAAATGGTAACGGACCTAAAAAGCAAATGCTCCCTTCACAAAAGAGGGATAATTTTTCGAAAAATTTGGGTATATTGTAGAAAGCGATACGAGAATCGTCGATTCCACTCGCGCGGACTCATCAGTACATAAACCATAAGGTAGGTGTCGGTTATGAAAAAATGGCTAAATCCCGCGCTTCTCATCTTCACTTTTTTGCTTAGCGCGCTGGGCCACTTTGCAAATTGGAACTTCACGCTCCAATTCATTCTGTCTTCCATCTCGGTTATTTTTGTCGCCGGTTTTCTCGGCAAAGCAACCGAAAGCGTTGCGCATTACGCCGGTCAACGGCTCGGGGGTTTCCTGAACGCCACCTTCGGTAACGCGGCGGAGCTGATCATTGCTATCCTGCTGATCAAGGAAGGCTTGTACGATATGGTCAAGGCAAGCATCACCGGCTCCATTATCGGCAACCTGCTGCTCGTCCTCGGGCTCAGCTTGTTTGCCGGGGGCCTCAAATTTAAAATCCAGAAATACAACGTGACGCTGGCAGGCCTGAACGGATCCCTGATGACGCTGGCCATTATCGCGCTCTTTATCCCTGCTGTCTTTCTCAATACCCACTCTATTACGGAGAGTGAGACCAAGACGCTCAGCCTCATTGTGGCGGGAATTCTGATCGTGGCCTACATCGCATGGCTTGGATTCTCGATGATCACCCACAAAAATTACTTGGCAGATGTCAGCGACGATCACGACCAGGATGCGCTGCCGCATGAGCACGGTCCCACCTGGTCCAAGAAACGCTCGATTCTATACCTTGTTGTCGCCACCGTGATGGTTGCGTTTGTCAGCGAATGGCTTGTCGGGGTGCTTGAGCCCATCAGTCACGAGTATGGCCTCAGCGAGCTGTTTATCGGGGCATTCCTGGTCGCGATTATCGGTAACGCCGCCGAGCACAGTGCAGCCATCATGCTTGCCATGAAGAACAAAATCGGCGCCGCCGTTGAAATTGCCGTCGGCAGCAGCCTGCAGATCGCCCTGTTTGTTGCTCCCGTGCTCGTGTTCATCAGCTTCTTCCTCGGAGATACGATGGATCTCGTGTTTACCACGCTGGAGCTGGTTGCTATCGGTGTCGCCGTATTCATTGCCAGATCCATCACGCAGGACGGTGCCTCCAACTGGTATGAAGGCCTGCTGCTGCTCGCCGTTTACGTCATACTGGGCGTCTCCTTCTTTCTCGTCTAAAGTAAGGAACGCTCAGCTCACACAGCTGTATACATGATGTAGGATCCACAAGTGAAAAAAACGCATGCCGCCTGAGTGCGACATGCGTTTCTCTATGTATGCGCCTGTACAAGTACAGGCTATTTGGATTGATTCATGGCTTCGTACAGGACCGCCAGATTGCGTTCAAGCTTGCTGATCAGCTGCTTTCCCGTACTTTCCGGAAGAAGCCCGGCCCGCACCGCGAAATCAACCTCTTTTGAAAAACCGTACATTTGGGTATCCAGCACTTCCTCATAGAGAGGGCAATAACGGGTCGCCAGATTCTCCATCTGTACTTCAATAAGCTTTAGGATTTTATCTGCATCTTCATGAAGAAGACTGATCGCTTTGAGATTCAGCTGTTCCTGTAAATCAGATGAAGTCATGATCTTCCCCCCTATGTCAAAAATCACAGCACAGTTACTATCTTTAATATTAGTCGAAATCGTTTCTCAATACAAGGACCTGAACAAAATAGACCCTTTCTCTACGAAAAAACACCCTTCCATTCTATGGAAGGGTGTTTTTGGCGACTGTTATTCAGCCACGACGGATACATTCAAACCATGCTTGGTGAATACGTCGATCATTGCTTTTTTAGCTGCATCAGCATCAGGTCCGTGTACATGCAGTTCGTAGCTTTGGCTGTTGACAAGCGTTGTGAACAGACCCAAGATGCTCTTAACATCAATGTACTTGTTCTCCGCCTGCAAAACGATGGAGGATGAGAACTGGCTAGCGGTTTGCGAAATTTCTACGATAGATTGATTGTTATTGGACATACGAATCCCTCCGTAACTTTAGGATCTGAATAAAGCTCATCACTGCACCTTCATGATACATTGAATCCGTTTTCTTATGCAACATTTTTTCCAATCTATTTAAGATTTTCCGGATTTAACGCTGCCAGCTCTGGAATAACAAATATACCATCCTTGCGAATCAGGCGATCGTCAAAGTAGATTTCCCCGCCGCCGTACTCCGGACGCTGGATCAAAACGAGATCCCAGTGAATCGAGGAGCGATTGCCGTTGTCTGTTACATCATATGCTTGACCTGGCGTAAAATGCAGGCTTCCGGCGATTTTCTCATCAAACAGAATATCTTTCATCGGTGTCAAAATGTACGGGTTGAAGCCGATGGCAAACTCGCCGATATATCTTGCACCTTCATCCGAATCCAAAATCTCGTTCAAACGTTTCGTGTCGCTGCCGGTTGCTTCAACAATTTTTCCGTTTTCAAAGCGGAATTTAATATTCTCGAAGGTTACGCCATTGTACAGGGTCGGTGTATTGTATGAGATCGTTCCGTTAACCGAATCACGAACAGGCGCTGTGTACACCTCGCCATCCGGAATGTTTTTCTGACCGGAGCATTTCTCCGCGCCGATGTTTTTGATCGAGAAGCTGAGATCCGTTCCCGGTCCCACAATGCGAACCTTGTCGGTATTTCTCATCAGCTCGGCCAAAGGATCCTGGGCGCGGTCCATTTTGGAGTAATCCAGATTACACACATCGAAGTAGAAATCCTCAAATGCCTCCGTGCTTGTGTTGGCAAGCTGCGCCATGCTGGCGTTCGGATAGCGGAGAACCACCCATTTCGTACGCTTGACACGCTCTTCGCTATGTACGGGGTGCGAGTAAAGGGCATTGTACAGCTTCATGTTTTCCTCAGGCACGTCAGCCATATCGTTGACGTTCTCGCCTGCGCGGATACCGATGTAACAATCCATTTTCTTCATGCGCTCAAGATCCAGCTCAGCCCACAGCTCAAGCTGCTCCTTATTTGCGTTCTTCAGCATTGCACGTTGAACCGTACGATCTGTCAATTGCACGAACGGGCGGCCACCTTGATTCGCAACCTCCTCAATGATGGCATTCAGCAGATCGCGCTCCGATCCAATCATTTCGATGAGCACATTTTCGCCTGGCTGCATATCTACCGAATAGTTCACGAGATTTTGAGCCAGTTTTTGAATTCTGGGATCACGCATATGTCATATCCTCCTTATGATGACTGTTCCCTACATGAATTGAACAGTGGTAAATTTATAAATTATTGTAGCATGCGAACAGCCCTAAGTCAGCGTTCATCGTTAAAAAAATTTTCATGGTTATTCCTTCAATAACCGGTAAACGTAACATCGGACAGCAGTGTTTCCGTGCGTGTTCTGCCTTGTTCGTCTACAAAAAACAATGTTCGTTCCATAGTCAGTTTGGTAGGAAGTTGCTTTTTTTTATTAATGGTTACATGAGAGACCGAAACGGTATCGGCCTTGCTCAACATGTTCTTCATTTCAGTATAGTCCCGCTCCCACACGGCCTTCAGTTGTTTACGAACCTTCGGATCTTCACTGTACAGCGGATCTCCTTTGCGTTCGATCCTCTCCGCCAGCGCCTTCATCTGCTCATCCAGCGATGCGTAGACCATATTGGCAGCCGCCTCCGGCGACAACTCAATGCGCAGCACCTTGGTTCCTCTTGCCGCCCCCAGTTCCTGGGTTACCGTCTTCTCCGACTTTCCGATATACTCCAGCAGTTCAAGCGGATTCAGGCGGGTCATCCACAATTCCTCGGCATGTCCCGAAGAGAGCGTGCTCCACTTGCCTTCCTTGCGCTTCAGCGCCACGGTAAGTCCATCCGATTTATATACCGAATCCGCAGATACCTTATCACTACGAATTGTTGTGCCCTTGTCCCTTGATGATAGTGTCAGATCCTTATGATGCTGCAAATTGCCTTCAAATGCCAAACTTTGCTGAAACGGTCCGTTTTCTCCGCTCCGAATCGCCGCTTCTCCCCGAAAAGAGAAATTATCAATGCCGGACAGCCCCGATAGGGCGCGGTTAAACGATTCTTCGGCAGACAATTGTTCCTGCCAGGCACATCCGGTTAAGCAAAAGACGAACAAAACCATTCCGATGACGCTCCGTGATCTTCCCATTCTCATAATCATCAGCCCCTCGTTGATCTTGTTCTTAGGCTATCCGCGGCTCATCACATTATGCAGATTACATAAAAAACCCTGCAGCCACTAAATAGCTGCAGGGTATTTAATCCAAACCGATTTCAGCCTCGGCTCGCTCCACGACAATCCGGTTGCGGCCGCCGTTCTTCGCTTCGTACAGGGCCATATCCGCTCGATAAAAGAGGGTCTCCACGCTGATCTTCTCATTGGTCCAATTCCATTCAGAAATTCCGCAGGACACCGTTACGCGCGGATCGGTCTCTTCCGATACCCTTATGCGAATCCGTTCGGCGACCTGCATCGCCTGCTGAATGCCGAGTCCCGGCAAATACACGGCAAGCTCCTCGCCGCCCCAACGGGCCGGAATATCGCTGTGACGAATCGTAGTCTTCACGATACTGCTGACCTGCTTCAAAATTTTGTCCCCCCGCTGGTGACCGAACGTATCATTGACCTGCTTGAATTCATCGATATCCACCACAATGAGAGAACCGCAAAAATCACGGTTCTGACATTCATGAATCATTTCATCAAGATAATGCCTCGCATACAGTTCAGTCAGCATATCCCGGTTTGCCATTCTTCTCACTTCCGCATGCAAAAAGGCATTGCCGATAGCCAGACCAATATGGCTTGTCAGGGCTTGAAGCAACCGATAGCTGTCATACGAAAAATAATGCCGCTTCGCATGGGTGAGAAGGACAACGCCCCGTACCTCACCGTTTACAGTAAGCGGAGTAGCAATCATCGAGCTGGAATGAGTGCTCTCCATCAGCCGGGATTCCGCCGGACGTTCTTCGTGATAGTCTGACAGGATGAGCGGCTCCTTGGAATGATAGACTAGGCCGCCTAAACCGTAATCCTTCTCAAAGACCTCTTTGGCAAGCCACTCGGCGTTACAGGATACCACTTCAAGACCGCCAAGCTCCTCGTTATAAATCAAAATGCAGCAGTAATCGGCCTCTAGAATCTTTAGCAGCTCATGGTTGGCAAATTGGAAAATCTCCGCCAAATGCAAGCTTTTGTTCAATCGCTGTGTCAGTTCATTAATCATACGGAGCTCATGAATCATCAGATTGGACTGCTCGTACAATTTGGCATTCTCAAACGCGGTGCCCGCAGCATCGGCCATCATCCCGAGGAGTTCCAGATCCATATCGGGCAGCTCAGACTTGTCCACTTCCACATGGAGCACGCCATAAACGCCCTGCTTGCCTCCCATGGGAATCCCGATTTCCACGATCGAATCGGGTTCCTCATGTTCATGAATCGTGAGGGTACCCTCCATAAATGTGCGGACATAAACCTCTTTCTGCCAATGATGGAGCAGCAGGGGACGCACCAGCGGATGTCCGCTCTCATGGTCCTGAGACATAAACAATTCGACTTTGGCCTTGGGATACAGCGCCAGAACACTGTCTATAGCCTCCACCAGCACACTGTCCACATTAATCTGGACATGCATCCGCTTTACATACTGAAACATGATGGAACGCCTGTGCACCTCACGCTCAGCTTGAGTGTGAACGTTCTCCAGATCATCAGCAAATACGTATTCCAGCTTCCGATAGAAGCAGGAACGAAACAATAACGCGTACGTTTCTGTCAGCATAAGTGACTGTTCCGGCTCCATCGCATGCGAGGAAACACTGACCATCACCGCAAATACATCACCATGAATGCGAGTGAAGAGCGGGACAGCGCACAGCACTTTTCCCTCAAACGAACCTTTCCCCATCCCTTGGGCGGCTTCTTTGGAGTTTAAAACAAGCGATAACGTCTCATCTTCTCTTGCATTAAGGTATTCCGTTATTTCGGACGCCCCTGTCAGCCAAGCTCCCTCATGAGAAAGAAGGGCCCAGCTGAATCTCTTCATCGCCTGTGTGCCTGTGCTTTCTCTTAGCCACTCCAGATAGCTGTCTGATATGAGAGGCTGAATATAAGGGAAATCATGAGGTGTAATATCCAAGCTCTGAAGCCAAAAACGAGGCTCGTTTCCGGGAATTGGCCCGGCATCATTAAACGTAACTGCATCGCCGGGAGAGCTTTCATACACTTTCCGTTGATCTTCTGACATATTGGGCGCTCCTTTGCACCATTATAAAAGGCCTATCCAAGACTGGCGTTCCGATTCATAATGTAAGGATCCTTTTGGCTGCCGCATGAATGGCGGTAACCCAGCTGTTCAACATGTTGGGAGGGTGATGATATACATCAAAAGATGTTACGATATGTAACTAGATAAATGAGACTACTTAATCCAATATCATCTTACTCTTTTCTACCCATTTTTGCATTAGAATTTATGCGTTTTTCACAATAATTTTAGGTCCATGGTCCTATCGACAAAATTAGACAAAAACCAAGTTATAGTAAGTTGCAGGTTGAACTTGACTTTATATCATTACTTCATATAATATTTATTGTTGAGTAAGAATGCAATGCATTCCATGAATTTGGGCGGGTTGTGTCACCCTCACGTTATTTGTTACTGACAGGACAGCGGCTGAACTTTCCTGGCAGATCTTCCGGCGATTACGGTTAGAGCAAACAAATACGGCGCAAATAGAGCCCTAATGAAACTTTAATTAAAAAGGAGTCTATATAACATGGCACGTTACACCGGTCCTAAATTTAAATTAAGCCGTCGTCTGGGAATCTCCCTGAGCGGTACAGGTAAAGAATTGGCTAAACGCCCTTTCCCTCCAGGTCAGCATGGTCCTAACCAACGGAGAAAAGTAAGCAACTATGGTATGCAGCTTCAAGAAAAGCAAAAGCTGCGTCATATGTACGGCTTGGGCGAGAAGCAATTTAAAACTCTGTTTAACAAAGCAACTGGCATGAAAGGTATCGCTGGTGAGAACTTTATGTTCCTGCTTGAGAGCCGTCTGGACAACCTGGTTTACCGTCTTGGCTTCAGCAACTCCCGTGCGGGTGCTCGTCAATTGGTAGCTCACGGTCACGTGACTGTGAACGGCAAGAAAGTCGATATCGCTTCTTACGCTGTAAGCACTGGCGATGTAATCGGTCTTCGTGAAAGAAGCCGCAGCCTCTCTTCCATCAAGGAAGCTTTGGCTAACCGCGTACATCTTCCAGCTTACCTCGAGTTTGATGAAGCAGCAATGGAAGGGAAATACATCCGTCTTCCAGAACGTTCCGAACTTTCCCAAGATATCGATGAGAAGCAAATCGTCGAATTCTACAACCGTTAAGATTAACTCGGAACCCAAAAAACCTGAAGGCCTCGGCCTTCAGGTTTTTTTTATGTGATTAGAGGTATAAACTTTAGTTTTTTTATCCTTTTCTCGCAAGAAAAATCACAGCTAAGTGCGGACTGTCTACTGAGAAAGACATCGACAGTCGTTTTATGAATCCTCTGCATTTTCAATAACCTCAAAAAAGCTTCAATCTGGCAAATTTACGCCTGCCCAGTTGAACCACATCCCCATCCCGAGGAACGATCTCACCGTAGATGTCGCTGCACTTCTCAGCATTCCATTTTACGGCCCCCTGCTGGATGCTCCGTCTGGCCTCACCATTGGAAGCGGCAAAACCGAGCAGTGTCAGCAGTTTGATAAGCGTAATCTTTCCATCTTCCAGTTCTCCGCCCGGTACAACGTAATCCTCGATGTTTTCAGGAAGTGCCTTCCGCTGGAAGACGGTCACAAAATGCTGCTGTGCAGCATCCGCAGCCTCCCTCCCATGATACATGCGAACGAGCGTGTGCGAGAGACTCATCTTGGCATCCCGGGGATGAACGCTTCCGTCCCGAAGCCCCTTCTCCAGTCTGGTTACCTCCTCGCCGGCCATATCCGTGGCCAAGCTGAAGTATTTGAGCGTGAGCTCATCCGGAACGGACATGGATTTACCGTAAATCTCATTCGGCTCTTCATCGATACCGATGTAATTGCCCAAGCTCTTACTCATCTTCTGTAAGCCGTCCAGCCCTTCGATAAGCGGCATCATGATCGCAACCTGAGGTTCTGAGCCATATTCCTTCTGCAGGGTGCGTCCCATCAGCAAGTTAAACTTCTGGTCCGTCCCCCCAAGCTCGACATCGGTCTTAAGCGCCACGGAATCCATACCCTGCATCAACGGGTAAAAAAACTCATGGATGCTGATCGGAAGTCCGCCCTGGTAACGTTTTGTAAAATCATCGCGCTCCAGCATCCGTGCCACCGTAACCTTTGCGGGATAAGCTGACCACTTCGGCAAAAGTCATCGGCGCAAGCCACTCGGAATTGTAGTACACCTTCGTTTTCTCAGGATCCAATACCTTGTATATTTGTTTTTTGTACGTTTCCGCATGCCGCCTCACATCCTCTTCCGACAATTGCTTACGCGTTTCGGATTTGCCTGTTGGATCTCCAATCCTGCCCGTAAAGTCCCCATATGCTTTCCGAAAAAGTCAATCTTCCTCAAAAAAGGACACGCTATATAGGGACACATGATTCAAAACCTTCGATTTATGCTATAATAGGTGCGTTAAAAGGAGGAGTATACATTCATGGTTGAGGAGAAAAAACAAGAGCCTGAAAAACAGAAGAAACCGCGTAAACGGTCCTTTCTGCGGGTGCTCGGATCCGTCATCGGATGGCTCTTTGTGGTAGGTCTGATGGGCGTTTTGTTCGCCGGCGGAGCCGTAGCTGGCTACGTGACCTCTATCGTTGAGAATGAGCCGGTAAGATCCAGGGCTCTCATCGAGAATACGGTGAACGACAATGCCATAACGGGCTTCGCCTACTTCGCGGATGGCTCACCGATCGGGCAGCTTAGAACCGAAGAAGACAGACGACCTGTGGAATTCAAGGATATTCCCCAGCTTGTTAAGGATGCCGTCGTATCCATAGAAGACAACCGTTTTTATACACATAAGGGTGTTGACATAAAAGGTACCGCTCGGGCCGTGAAGGAACGCGTTCTGAACGAGCCGGTTCAAACCGGCGGCAGCACGTTGACACAACAGCTGGCCAGGCTCACTTTTTTAAGTCGCGACAAAACCGATAACCGCAAGGTAAAAGAAATGCTGCTTGCCATGCGGATGGAACGCTTTTTGAGTAAAGACCAAATTTTAACTGCCTACCTGAACAAGGTTCCTTACGGCAACGGTTCCAGCGGATACCAACTGTTCGGGATCAAAGCTGCGGCAAGAGGTATATTTAACATCAACAATCTGAATGATCTGAATGTGGCCCAAGCTGCATATTTGGCAGGTCTTCCGCAGCTGCCGTCCTCCTACTCTGCTTTCAACGGCAAGGGGGAATTTGACGAGAAATCATTCAACCGGGCAATAAACCGCCAACACCGCGTGCTGGCAAGCATGCTGGAAGAAGGTAAAATAACGCAAGCCGAGTATGAAGAGGCCAAGGCATTCGATATCAAAAAATCGCTTGCTCCTCGCACGCAGAAGGCATATGTGACTTATCCTTATCTCATGATGGAAGTAGAACGCCAAGCATCGAATATCCTGATGCAACTGGGCGAGGAAGCCGAAGAGAACGCTAAAGGCACGCAAGCAAACTCCGATCTGATGGATGCTTCCCGAGCTCAGCTCAGCACCGGCGGTTACCGTGTTTACACCACCATCGACCGGACATTATACAAGACCATGCGCTCGATCGCAGAGGATAACAGCAACTACTTGCCTGACAGCGCCGAAAAAGGAATGGAGCAAACCGCCGCGATGATGATCGACAACAAAACCGGCGCCATTCTCGGTATGATTGAGGGCAGGGATTTTAACACAGAACAAATGAACTACGCGACACAAATGAAACGACAACCTGGATCTGCCATGAAACCTATTGCTGCGTATTTACCGGCACTCGATTCGGGAGCGATTCAGCCTGCCAGCGTGGTCGATGATTCACCGATCATCTTAAAGGACTACAGCAAAGTATTCCATATCCCTAAAAACTCGTACGCCGGGTACAGAGGATTGATGACCGCAAGACAGGCGCTGAACGATTCGACCAATACGGTGGCGCTCAAGCTGTTTAACAACACGGTCGGCATTGAGAAGGCCTGGGAGTTTTCCAAGAAGCTGGGCATCACGACCTTGGAGAAAGACGATTATAATGCTTCAACCGGTGTACTGGGGGGATTGCATTACGGCGTGACAGTGGAAGAGCTTACGAATGCATACAGTTCCATCGGCAATCAAGGCAAATTCACGGACGCTTTCATGATTGAGAAAATCGTGGATTCCAAAGGCAATATTGTCTATAAACACGAAGTGAAACCGGAGCAGGTGTTCTCCGAACAAACCGCGTATCTCATGACGGATATGCTGCGTACCGTCATCACGAACGGAACAGCCAGCAAGGTCAGGGACACGTACAAGAAATTCAATGAGGTTCCGGTCGTCGGTAAAACCGGCTCCACCCAGAACTACGGGGATGTCTGGTTCATGGGGTACTCGCCCGATGTTACGCTTGGCGTATGGGTCGGATATAAGGAGCAAAAAAATACGCTCGTTGGAGACCAGCGCAAGCACGCCCAGGCCATTTGGGCCAGAATCATGAACGAAGTGACGGACGTTAAGCCGGAGCTGTTTCCAACCAAAACGTTCGAGAAGCCTGAAGGCATAACGTCCAAGACGGTTTCCGCTTACAGCGGCAAGCTTCCGACTTCCTTAACGGACAAATTCGTAACGGATCTGTTCAACGCGAAGTTTGTGCCTACCGAAAGCGATGATGGTATCGCAAAAGCAAAATACCTCACCTATCGGGGTGTAAATTACATTCCACAGGAAGCAACGCCGTTGGATATGTTGAGAGAACAAATCGTAATCAAGCGTGAAAAGCCTATTGATGAGCTGATTGTGGAGCTCCAGAACGCCCTGAAGGTCATGAAAGGTGAAAAGAGATCGCTGGAATCTTATCTCCCGCAGGACGCGAAAAAAGGGATGCCGAGCAAGGTCGATCCTAGAACAGATGACGGCAAAGCCCCTACCCCACCGAAAAACGTACATTATTCGATGGGCAGCGGGTCCATCAGCTTTAATGCCAGCGGATCTCCTGATGTTGTCGGATACCGGCTCTTTAAGTCCGTTAACGGCAGCCCGTTTACACATCAAGGGCAAGTCGTGCTTGGCGACGAGAGCCTTGTCTTCTCGGGACTTGGAGCTGACGGAATGTTTACTTCCTATTACGTTGTCGCCGTTGACGTAGCCGGCAAAACATCTGAGCCAAGTGCAATTGTGGGCGGCACAGCACCTGGATTCGAAGTTCCAGGCGATAACGGCACGAATCCGGACGACATCGAAAATCCTGGTGACGGCGTCACTGAGGGAGATCCGAATATCGACCTGGAACTTGGGAATGAAGGTGCTGCTACCGTACCGTCTGCACCAGGTCAGCCGACCCTCGCAGCTACCCCTGAGGGCTTTCAAGCCACTTGGAGCGGTAATGCTCCAGAGGAAGAAGTGATGGTCTACAACATCTACATCAGTCCAAACAGTGACGGCAATTACCAGATTCTTGGCTCAAGTAAGAGCACGGAGTTCTACTACTCCTCTGGTAACCCGATCGGCGGTACCTTTAGAGTAACTGCCGTCAATCCAATCGGTGAATCTGCCGCTTCACCGGCCGTATATTTTGAGAAAAAATAGATGATTATATTAAAAAGCCAGCCCCTCTACAGAGATCATCTGTTAGAAGGGCTGGTTTTATTATTAGCTGAAGCAGATGCTTGCAGTTAGTCCATGTCGAAGTTTATACTCTTCGATATCTAAAGAAAAACGTTTATCGACGAAATTCCAAGAGGACAGACCACGCTAAGCTGTACTTTTTCTTGCGACAGAAAAGAAAAAAGACTGACTATGAAAATGGCGGTCACCATCTTCATAGTCAGCCCTGTCTTGATCATGGTTTTAATCTTCAATCGTGGACAGATCGCCTGTCGGAAGATCCAGTTCCCACGCTTTCAATACACGGCGCATGATCTTACCGGAGCGCGTCTTCGGAAGTTTATCCTTAAACTCAATTTCACGAGGCGCTGCATGAGCGGAAAGTCCTTCCTTCACAAAACGGTAAATTTCATCCTTGAGCTCCTGAGTAGGTGTATACCCCTCACGTAAGGAGATAAAGGCCTTAATGATCTCGCCACGGGTTACATCAGGCTTGCCGATCACTCCTGCTTCAGCGACAGCCGGATGCTCAACCAGCTTGCTCTCGACTTCGAACGGTCCGATTCGCTCACCGGACGAATTAATCACGTCGTCTATTCTACCCTGGAACCAGAAGTATCCTTCTTCATCCATATAGGCCGAATCACCTGAAATGTACCAGCCCGGAATTCGGAAGTATTCTTCATACTTCGCCTCGTTATTCCAGATCGCTCTCATCATGGACGGCCAAGGTGTCTTGATTGCCAAGTTGCCCATCGTATACGGAGGAACTTCTTTCCCTTGATCATCCAGGATAGCGGCTGTAATGCCTGGCAGCGGTCGTCCCATGGATCCTGGCTTGATTGCCATCCCCGGGTAGTTACAGATCAGCTGTCCGCCGGTCTCCGTCATCCACCATGTATCATGGATACGCTGGTTATAAGCCTTGTGTCCCCAACGCACTACCTCGGGGTTAAGCGGCTCGCCAACGGATAAAATATGCCGTACATGGCTCAAATCATATTGGTCGATAAGCTCGGAACCCGCACCCATCAGCATGCGGAATGCGGTCGGAGCGCTGTACCATACCGTTACCTTATTGTTTACCAAAGTGCTGTACCAATCCTGCGGGCTGAAACGGCCGCCGCGAATGACATTGGTGACACCGTTCAACCATGGTGCAAAAATGCCGTAGGACGTACCGGTTACCCAGCCCGGATCGGCTGTGCACCAATATATATCATCTTCCCTTAAATCCAATACAACCTTGCCCGTATAATAATGCTGAATCATGGCATTCTGTACGTGATACACGCCCTTCGGTTTCCCGGTAGAGCCTGATGTATAGTGCATGATCAATCCATCTTCCCGCTCAAGCCATTCAATGTCCAGCTCACTTGATGCAGCCTCTACTTCCTCGTGGTAGCTTACTAGCCGCGAGTCCTCTTCCTCAATATCGCCAACGACAAAAATATGCTTCAGTTCAGGCAGCTCATCCCGCTTCACGCGTGACAACAGTGCAGGCGTCGTAATCAGTGCAACAGCTCCACTGTCCTCCAGACGGTCCTTTACAGCCGTCTCCATAAACGCCTCGAACAATGGGCCGACCACGGCGCCAACCTTCAGAATGCCCAGCAAACCGGCATAGAGCTCAGGGCCGCGCGGCATAAAGATAAATACCCGATCACCTTTGCCAACGCCATATTTGCGGAGTACATTACCGAACTTGTCGGATTTCTCTTTCAGCTGCGCATAAGTAATAGATTCCTCACGATTGGCGTCACTGTACAGGAGAGCTACCTTATCTCCTCGCCCCTCTGCTACATGACGATCAATAGCTTCATACGCCATATTCACTTTGCCCGTCTCATACCAAGTAAAATGTCTTTCGATTTCGTCCCATGAAAACTCGGAGCGTGCCTGCTCGTAACTCTTCATATTGGAATGCGAAACTTCACTTGGCAATATTTCGCTATGCGTTTGATTCATGATAACATCCTCCTCATTCTCAAATCGGTCTCCTCATAGTGGACAGCGCTTACAAAATGATTGAATGAAACATACATTTTACACATTGCGGTGGGTCGTCACGTTGTCGCAGTCATCGAGTCATTAACCCCTAGAATTCGCAAGGAAACATATCGTTAAGTACGACACAAATGTGAAGATTTTATGTCGAAAAGATTATATCATAGCTCTTGTTTGCCTGTCATTGCTTTTCATTTTTTTATTTTTTTGCTATAAGTAGGGTATGGAATTGAAAGGAGCGTAACGGATGGAACACTGCAAGGTATACCAGTCTCATGTTCTGTTCCCTGAAGACCGCCGCCTGATCATCGAAGGACCTGTACCTCCCGAGCAACTATCCGAACTAACCATGCACCCTGATCTCAAGGCTTTTCGTCGTCCTGCGGAGCAGCATGAGGCATTGGTGGAAATTGCAGGCCTGCCCGAAGGCAGAATCATCATCACGAGAGACCAAGATATGATCGTTGGATATGTAACGTTTCATCACCCGGATGAGCAGGAACGCTGGTCTGAGGGCAATATGGAAGATTTGATTGAACTTGGTGCCATCGAGGTAGCGAAAGACTACCGTTCTCTGGGACTTGGGCAGCAGATGATCAAGACTGCATTTGAAGAAGAACAGATGGAGCGTTACATCGTGTTTACGACCGAGTACTACTGGCATTGGGATCTAAAAGGAAGCGGCCTTAACGTATGGGATTACCGCAAAATGATGGAACGGTTAATGAAAATCGTGGATATGGAGTGGTATGCAACCGATGATCCTGAAATCTGCTCCCATCCCGCCAACTGTCTCATGGTCAGAATCGGGCGGCACGTACCGCTTTCGTCACAAGAACAATTCGATCGTATCCGTTTCAGACAGCGGTTTATGTATTAAGTTGATATCAAATAAATAAAAAAAAATAAACTCCCCTGAGCTTGCTCAAGGGAGTTTGTTTGAATGCCGGCGCATACTGGAAATGCATACCTACCAAATCCACAAAGTTTTTACTAGAGTTTGCCCAGCATGTAGTTCACGATTTCGTGTGAACGCTTGGAGGCTTTCACTGTAAACTCAGGGAAGTTGACATGGGCAGAGCCGTCTGCCTTATCCGACATGGATCTGATCACCACATAAGGCACACTGTTCATATAACATACCTGGGCAACGGCAGAACCTTCCATTTCCGCGCAAGCTCCGTTCAGATCTTCGTAGAGCGTACGTACCGTTTCACGGCTGGCAATGAACTGGTCGCCGGACAGAACCTTCCCGATGACGTAATGATTCACCGCCTGCTCTTTGCACGCTTCCTGTGCCAGCTCGATCAACGACGGATCTGCGGGAAAATCGGACACTTCCTGATACGGAATTACCCCGCGCGCAAAACCAAGCGGAGTCACGTCCATATCGTGCTGCATGCAGGAGGAAGAGATGACGATATCGCCAATGTTCAGCTCCGGATGCAGCGCACCCGCTACGCCGGTAAACAATATTTTGGAAACGCCATAGGTGTCAATCAAGATTTGCGTGGTAACCGCGGCATTCACCTTACCCACCCCGCTCTTGCATACAACGACTCTCTTGCCATGAATCGTTCCTGAAGCATATGTAACCCCTGCACGGACTGCTGTTTCTTTATTCTCCAGTTGACTGAGCAGCAATTCCACTTCTTCGTCCATAGCCCCGATTAGGCCGATAACCTGTGTTGTCATACCGATATCCCTCCTGAATTCAAGACCACATAAAAAACCCACCAGAAAAAAGCCCCTTAAACCCAGGAGCTTTCTTCAAGTCAATAGATGTCTAAACAACTTTCATTCACACTTCTTACTCGTTCACATGACTAACCGAGAGGCGAAGAATCGTTTCATGCGGCAGAATCACGCGAGGATTCTCCACATTCTCCTTCTTCATCAGCTTGGTAAGCAAACGCATCGCTACGGCTCCAAGATCATACATCGGTTGAGCCACCGTTGTCAGCTGTGGACGAACCATCGAAGCCATCCGGATATTGTCTACGCTGATGATTGAGAAATCATCCGGCACTTTGTAGCCTTCATCCTGAATGCTATGAATAGCGCCAATCGCCATCTCATCGGTAGCAGCAAATATAGCCGTTGGTTTCTTTTTGAGGCCCAGGAAGTACTTCATCGCTTCCACACCGGACTCATAGCGGTAGTTACCGATCCGCACCAAATCCTCTTGATACTCGATCCCTGCAGCTTCCAGTGCTTTTTTGTAGCCTTGGAAACGCGCATAACCGTTCGCCGGATCCTGCAGCGTGCCGCTGATCATAGCGATCTCGCGGTGTCCGTGCCGGATCAGTGTGTTTACCGCATCAAACGCAGCCTGTTCATGATCAATGTCGACCGAAGGATAAGAGCCTCTCTCGTCGCTTGTCGCACAAAGAACAATCGGCACAGCCGATGTTTGGAACGCCTGGATATGCTCGTCCGTCACCGTTCCACCCATAAACAACAACCCGTCCACTTGCTTCTCAAGCAAGGTGTTGATAACGCGGATTTCTTTTTCCTTACGTTTGTCGGCATTACACAAAATTATATTATAGTGATACATGTTAGCAATATCCTCAATACCACGGGCAATCTCCGCAAAGATCGAGTTCGAAATGTCAGGGATCACAACGCCGACGGTTGTGGTCTTCTTGCTGGCCAGTCCTCTGGCTACCGCATTCGGACGATACCCTAAACGTTCAATCGCTTCGTATACTTTTTTCCGGGTCTGAGGCTTAACGTTCGGGTTATTGTTTACAACCCGTGATACCGTCGCCATGGAAACGCCTGCTTCGCGCGCAACATCGTAAATGGTTACCGTCAAATTCCTTCTCTCCATTGCCAATAGATTTTCATTCGTTCAATACCAATTGAATTTATGATACGACAAATTACTGCTTTGTGCAACGACACGGCATTAGATGCCGTCCAATTGAGCTTTCAGCGCTTCAGCCGTAATATGGGAATGGGATGTATGCCAGACTGGCGCTCCTTCTTTTACAAGAATAACTTGTGGCGATTCGTGCTGTATGCTTAGAGTTTCCGCAGCCTGACCCGACACCGGACGGTCGGCAATGACATCAATCCATACATAGTCGATCCGCTCGTTCGGCTGGTCCTCCAGGTAAGCTTGCACTTCCCTATAAGCTCCGGCACTAATTGGGCATCTGGTACTATGTTTGAACAACAGCAAGGGCCTCTGATCCGAAGATTCAAGCGTGTTGCGTAACTCTTCTATAGTAGTCATTTTCGTCAACGTCGCCATAGGATATACATTCCCTTCATTGTATTGAAGTTCCTATCCTCTATCCTAACAAAAAGTGCGTGAAAAATCCAACAACCGCGAAAATTTTCTGAAAATCATCTTGCATAATTGCCCGAATTTTCAGGAATGAGAGATTTTATGGTACTTAATTGTTCAAGACGCCCCTCAATTTGTCTCATCCAATCACCGTCGCCCATGCTCTGGGCATAACGAAATAGATCCAACAGCATATTGATTCGCTCGTCAAAGACTTCCATGCAGCGTGCCTGCCATTCTACCGACGAATCATCATCGTATGTACGGAACACTTCTCGAAGTACGTATGCAGACTCATTAACATCTGCGAACGAAACGTGTATTCGACCGGTCTCATTGCTAATCGATGCGAGATAGCCAAGTAAATCCGGTTTAATAAGAGGCAGAAGCTCATACTTCTTGCAAGCCTGACAGGCATAAACAGGAACATCACATATTCGAGTCTTTCTTTCATGAATCAGCTTTCTTAATTCCAACTTCATCCATTGTCCGCAGTTGCAGGTTTTGAACAAAATGCCCACCCCAAATCCTATCACGTAATCTAATACCAACAGCCCTATGTCACAAATCTGTCACCTGAACTAGTTCTATTCGACTATCATACCAAAGAATCCTGCAAATTTGTGATAATGCTTTATTTACCAGATATGTTTCCAAATGTTTGTCCTTTGGTCGCTCCTATGAAACTGCCCTCCATATTTGTTACAATGAGTACAGTCTTAAGAGACGTATTCGGTCGTTTTACGGATATATCAAGAAATCTGAAGAGAAAGGGGCTATATCGATCATGAGATTGGCTGGAAAAAAAGTGATAGCGCTTGTAGACGAAGAGTTCGAGGATCTGGAACTATGGTATCCCGTTTACCGAGTCCGTGAGGAAGGGGCCGAAGTCCATCTTGCCGGATTGGAAAAAGGAAAAACTTACACGGGCAAATATGGCGTTCCCGCTCAAGCCGAGTATTCGTTTGAAGAGCTGAACAGCAAGGATTATGATGGAATTCTCGTTCCGGGAGGCTGGGCGCCGGACAAGCTGCGCCGTTATGATAAGGTGCTGCAGCTGGTTAAAGAAATGAATGCGGACAAAAAGCCGATCGGGCAGATTTGCCACGCCGGATGGGTGCTCATCTCGGCCAAAATCCTGGACGGCATCACGGTAACTTCCACACCGGGAATCCGGGACGATATGGAAAACGCCGGTGCAATCTGGAAGGATGAAGCGGTCGTCACCGACGGTCATATTATTTCCGCCCGCCGTCCACCGGATCTGCCGCCGTACGGCAAAGCCTTTTGCGATGCATTGGCACAGCAAAGCTAGTAGCTCCCCCTGCACCACGAAAAACAGCCGCTTATTTCACCAAGAAGAGCTCTGGTGAGATAGGCAGCTGTTTTTTTGTGAATATAGCTTGTCCACTCAAAAAAGAAACATGAAAAATTGGAATGTGATCCCGTTTCTTGAAGCTTTTTAAGAGGCCGTGCTGTCCGTACCGTTAGTTCCGTTCAGATAACTGCTCCGTTCGGCAAAGGCGCTTAGACGCTCTTCGACAGCGGAGCTGGTACGCAATTTGAAGCATGCCGCTGCCTCCCCCTTCGCTTCTGCCGCATTGGTATTCAAGATGCGATGCTTCACGCGAAGCAGGGATTGCGGAGACATGCTTAGATCCTTAACGCCAAGCTCCAGCCATATCGGAATCGCCCGCTCGTCCCCTGCCATTTCTCCACACACGCTGACCGGTATGCCTGCCTCATGCGCAGCCTCCACCGTCGTCCGAAGCATGCGCAAGACCGCAGGATGAAACGGATGGTACATATGCGCGATCTGCTCGTTCATCCGATCCACCGCCAGCACATACTGAACCAGATCATTCGTCCCGATGCTGAAGAAATCGGCTTCCTCTGCCAACAAATCCGAGATGGTGACTGCTGCCGGCACCTCAATCATGATGCCGACCTTAATGTTCGGATCGTATGCAATGCCGCGTTGGTCCAAATCGGCCATCGCACACCGCAGCACGGCATTAGCCTGTTTGACTTCATCTACCGAGGATATCATCGGATACATGATTTTGACGTTACCAAAAGCGCTGGCCCTCAGAATAGCGGACAGCTGGGTCTGGAACGGCTCTGTTCGATCCAGACTGATACGGATGGCGCGATATCCCAGGAAGGGGTTCTCTTCTTCCGGCAGCCCGAAATAATCCAGCTGCTTATCGCCGCCAATGTCCAGCGTACGGATCACGACCGAGGCCTGACCTGCGTTCTCGGCAACCAGTTTATACACTTCAAACTGCTCTTCTTCCGAAGGAAAGTTGTGGCGGTCCATGTATAAGAATTCCGTCCGGAACAATCCGACTCCCTGCGCGCCGTTCTTCAGCGCAATCTCCATTTCTTTCACGGAGTTCATATTCGCTGCCAGATTAAAATAGGTTCCATCCTTCGTAACCGCATCAACCGTTGCCAGGAGCTGCAGCTGCTCTTTCTTTTTCCTTTGTTGCTCGCGGATCCCTTCATAACGATCCACGATCAGCGTGTCGGGCTCCAAATACAGCAAGCCTTCATCTCCATCCACAACTAAATGCTGTCCGGTCTGGATCGGATGATCCAGCTTGTTCTCAATCCCGGATACAAGCGGTATGCCGAGAGCGCGGGCCATAATCGCCGAATGAGAGGTCTTGCCACCCGTCATCGTCACTATGCCAAGAACATGGGAAGGGTTAAGGTGCACAAGCTGAGACGGAGAAAGTTCCTTCGCAACCAAAATATAAGGCTGCGTGTCAGCCGGTAGCTTGACTTCCGGAGCACCGAGAAGATGTTTGAGCAGCCGATTGCCAACATCCTTAATATCCAGCGCCCGCTCCTTCATATACTCGTCGTCCAGCAAATCGAACATGGATACGAAGTGATCGATCGCCTCTTTAACCGCCACCTCGGCAGCCTTGTACTGGCGCTCGATGATCCCTTGAATTTCGTTCATGAACACGGGATCCTCCAGTATGGCCAGATGCGCATCAAAGATCTGCGACTCCTCGTGCCCCACCATTTCCTTGAATTCGTTCTTGATATATTCAATTTCATTCTTGGAGGTTCGTATGCCTTCATATAAGCGCTCGAACTCTTTGGCTAAATCGACAGCATCCATTTCGGAATCCGGAAGGTCCAGCTCCCAATGCGGCAGTACGAAAGCCTTACCGATCGCTACGCCTGTTGCTGCGCCAATGCCTTGTATCATGATTCTCTACCCCCAGCATTACTCTCATTTAATACGACGGACATGACAGATGACTGTCCTCTCTTAACGGACTTGAATGGAGCAAAGCTCCAAGATCTTACTTTATCGGGATTGGTGATCACCATAGGTGTGGCCAATGAAGCGGCATGTGTCTTTAAATACGCCAAATCGAACTTGACCAGCAGTTGCCCCGGCTCAACGGTATCCCCTTCGCTTACCACAGCTGTAAACGGTCCTTTCAGTTGAGAGGTATCGATTCCGATATGGATCAACACCTCGAGCCCATCCGGCGTTGAAATGCCAATGGCATGCATCGTCGGATAGACATGCATCACGGTTCCGTATACCGGAGACACAAGTTCCCCTTTTTCCGGAATGAACGCAACGCCGTTGCCGACAAGCTTGGCGGCAAAAATATCATCCGGCACTTCGTCAATCGGAAGCATGCGTCCCTGTACGGGCGCGCTAAACAGAACGCGCGGCAAATCTTGCTGCATCAGCTTATTTATCTCTTCGCGGATGAGCTCAGAATACGTCCCGAATACCACCTGGACGTTACCGCCGCCCAGCTTGATGATGCCGGCTGAACCGAGCAATTTCAGTGCGTCCGAATCAATCTGGCGGTCATTGTATACGGTCAATCGAAGACGCGTCATGCAGGATTGGACCTGAACGATGTTGTCTTTCCCCCCAAGCGCCTCCAGAATAAGCGGTGCCTGATAGGGAATGTCTCCTGCCCGGCCTTCCAGCGCCGAACCTTCTTCACGCCCCGGTGTCGGGATTTCGAAGGTGCGAATGGCCCAGCGGAACAGAAAATAGTAAACGATGCCGTATACCGCCCCGATCGGTATGATGATCCAGGCGTTCTGCGACAAATGAAAATTGAGTACATAATCAATAAATCCGGCTGAGTACGAAAACCCGTGATGGATATCAAACGCATAGGTAAGCACCATCGCGAACCCGGCCATCAGGGCGTGGAGCACATACAGATAAGGAGACGCAAATAAGAACGCGAATTCAATCTGCTCCGATACCCCGGTCAAAAAACAGACAAGCGCAGACCGCATGAATGTTTTTTTCACCTTCGGCTTCAAATCTTCTCGTGCCTCTTGAATAATCGCAAATGCAATCGCCGGCAGGGCAAACATCATAATCGGGAATAACCCCGCCATGAAGTCGCCTGCTGTTGGATCACCCGCGAAGAATCGGGGGAGATCTCCCTGAACGACGGTACCGTCTTCCGTCTCGTACGAGCCCAGCTGAAACCAATACACGTTATTCAACAAGTGATGCAGGCCGAAGGCCGTCAGTACCCTGTACAAAATGCCGTAGAGAAATAATCCGAACGCCCCCATATGTACGGTCAGATCATAAAAAGCATCTAATCCGCGCTGTACAATGGGAGCCATCCCCAGCATGATCCATGCAAATATTGTGGAGAACAGTCCCATGAACAAAAGTACAAATCGGGAGCCCCCAAAAAACTGTATAGCTTCAGGAAGCTTAATATGTTTGAACCGGTTATAAACGTAACCGGACATTACCCCAAAAATAATACCAATCAAGGTCGAGGGCTGTACACTCCCGTCTCCCAGACGGGATATAACCTGATCATAGATGAACATGCCAGCCAAAGCGGCAAGCCCTGCGGGTCCTCCCTGGTTCGAGAGCCCCCATGCGACACCGATGGCAAATAAATACGGCATATAATAAAACACGCCGTGCCCCGCTGCCTGGGCAATCTCGCCCAAGGTTCCGAAGCCCCACGCCGACCATGGCAGACTTCCCACGCTAAGCAGGAGAGCTGCCGCCGGAAGCGCCATTGTAGGGAGCATAACTGCTCTGCCCAGCTGTTGTAATGATCCCAACCAATTCAAGGCGAGCCCTCCTTTCTATCCTTGATGGTAAGCGCTGCGCCTGTTTTTGTCAAAAAGAAATCAGGGCAAATACCACATAGAAAAGCAAGCCTCGCAAGCAGTACGACGGCAGGCACGGATCGTGTCCAGTCTGCCACGGCTGCTTCAACATAAGGCTTGCTCCTAATTCCAATGCACTAATTAAATGTTAACGTCCGCCCAAAGCGATGGAATCCTCCACCTTAATGCAGCGGTCCATGATGGCAATCATGCCGCTCTTCTCCGCGATAGCCGCCGCCTCTTCGCTAATAATTCCCTGCTGCAGCCACAGCACCTTGGCGCCAATCTCGGCAGCTTCCCGCGCCACGTCGGCACAATATTCACTGCGTCTGAACACATTGACGATATGGATCGGCTCCGGAATGTCCTTCAGGGACGGATAACTCTTCTCCCCAAGGATTTCTGTTGCTCCAGGGTTAACCGGGATAATCCGGTATCCGCGTTTTTGCATCGCAGCAGAAACCATATGAGATGTACGGTCCGGCCTGTCGGACAGACCGACAACAGCGATATTGCCTGCGTTTCGCAAAATATCCGCGATTTCTTCGCGCGTAGGATTTTCAAATGCCATGCTTCAAGACCACCTCTCCATTCGTAATAGACGAGCCGCTTGGCTATTCCTTTATTTTACCCATTCTACGTTAGCTCCAAGCGCCTTCATGTGATCAAAATATTGCGGGTACGACTTGGCCACATGATGCGCGTCCTTAATCCGGATCGGCTGATGTGCGCGAAGCCCGACCACCGTCAGAGCCATGATCACCCGATGATCATAATGGGCATTGATCTCCACACCACCCTCAACGCCTTCCGGACGGCCGTGAACGATGATCTCGGCCTGGCGCTCCTCAACGTTGGCTCCTGCTTTTCGCAATTCATTCAAATAATCCGTAATCCGGTCGCATTCCTTATAGCGGAGATTCTCCACGTTGTAGAATCGGGAGGTTCCTTCCGCAAACACTGCGGCCGCTACCATCGCAAGCACCGCATCGGTCGCTGCATCTCCGTCAAATTCCAATGCCTTGAGGGTACGGTTGCCCTGCACATGGACATTTCCGTTCTCGTGCGTGAGCGGTACCTCCATCATCCGAAGGACGTCAATAATGGCCCGCTCCCCCTGCTTGCTGTCCTCCGACAGATTGCGGATGGTTACATCCGACTGCGTAACCGCAGCCGCCGCCAGGACGGCAGCGGAGCCCGGATAATCGCCTTGAGCCGTATAGGTCTTCGCTTCGTAGGATTGACCGCCAGGAACCCGGAAGAAGGTATAATCGTCCTGTGCGTGAATCGTAATGCCCGCCTGCTCCAGCACTTCCAGGGTCTGACCGATAACGACCTTGGATTTCAAATCTCCGGTAACGGTAATTTCGCTGTCTTCGGCAAGCAGTGGCGTTAAGAACAGCAGTGCGCTTAAGTACTGCGAACTCACTTCGCCAGAAACGGTGAGCTGTCCGCCCTTAGGCTGACCGCCACGAATCGTGATCGGCAGCTTGCCCTCGTTATGCTCCACTTCCACACCCAATTGACCAAGCGTATCAATGAGATCATCATGAGGACGTTTGCCCAGTGATTCCGGATAGGTATTGACGAAGGTAACCTCTTTCGACAACGCCGTGATTCCCATCAGGAAACGCAAAACGGCACCGGCATTACCGACATTCAGTTCCTTCACATCCCGCGGCGATTTGCCAAAGCCCGTAATGACCGCCTTCTCCTCGTCCTCCTCGATCACGGCTCCGAGATCTCGAATACAGCGTCTCATGGCATCGCTATCCTCGCTATGTGCTGGGTAATAGATCGTGCTCGTTCCTTCCGCAAGTGCAGCCACCAGCAGGTAACGGGTAGTATAGTTCTTGGAGGATAACGCTCCAATCTCTCCGTTTAATATAGGCGTAGGCTTGACGATTACATCCATCGTATGTATCTCTCCTTGTGTATATTATGTTACGATAACCAACCTTGAAATCTCCCCTAGGATAAATTGACAGGGAAAGAACCGCTTGGTTATCATAGTCATGTGAACTGGAAATTCAGATCGTTACGATCTTAATCATTTATTATCAGAAAAGAGGTCTATATGATGAAACCGATCCCTCAAATGGAAACATCGGAGCTTAGAAGCCGGCTTCAAAACGGCGAAAATGTGTACATGATTGATGTCCGCGAGGATGAGGAAGTTGCCGCCGGCATGATCAGCGGCGCCAAGCATATTCCTATGGGCGAGATTCCGAATCGCCTGGACGAAATTCCACGCGATCAAGAGGTTGTCTTCATCTGCCGCAGCGGTGGACGCAGTCAACATGTATGCGAATTTTTGAATCACCAAGGCTTGACTAATGTAATCAACATGAAGGGCGGCATGCTTCAGTGGCATGACGATGAAGAATAGACAAGCTTATGGAAGGTGCGGGATGATCGTTATCCCCGCCTTTTTTGCTTGTTCCAAACCAAATGCGGTCCCCAGATTCCCCCATAGAGACTAATCCATGATCATCATTCCAAACCCGTTCGCTGACCATCTTAGCCGCGGTAATGCGTTAAAATGTCAGTCGCCACTTCCCCTGCGGATCGGCCAACCGTATCCACGATTACATCCGCAAACAGGTATTTGTCCTTTCGTTCATCCAGGATACGCCGAACTCTATCTTCGACATCACCCGCAAGCAGCGGTCGATTGGCATCGCCCCGTACCCGTTCGACAATGCTGGCAGCATCGGCTGTAAGAGCAGCGACCCAGCCACCACGTTTCATTTGGTCACAGTTCTCGGAACGAAGCACAGCCCCTCCGCCGGACGCTACGACAATGCCTTTCCGTTGCAAAACGCTGCGCAGTGCAGCAGATTCAGCCTCACGGAAATAAGCCTCCCCATCCGCTTCAAACATCTCGGAAATCGTTCTGCCTTCCATCCTCTCAATTTCCGCATCCAGATCAATCAGGGTGTAGCCGAGCGTGTCTGCCAGAAGACGCCCTACAGTTGACTTGCCCGTACCCATCATCCCGATCAGAATGATGTTCCTACCTATCTTATCCAATTTGACACCCCATTTGCTGCTTCACTGTAAAGGTTGCTCATATCATACCACAGCCCCAAATCTTTCGACAATGGACCTGACTCTCTAAATTGTTGTAATGCGAGTAACCCAAGTAAAGCTCCAATTTTAACGAGTCTATCTGGTTCCCTATTGTCATATACTAATTACAAGAATACAAGATTAAAAGAAAGGAGTGAAATTCATTATGTCTTCTCGTCCAACCGGTCTCTCTTCCGCTGCCAAGCGCATCCGCCGGATCCTCGACCCATCCTACCCGCTATGCCGCGAAGATGTGATCTGGGTGCTTCATTTTGTCCAAAAAAAAGTGGCTCTGAAGGATCCTGCACTGCTGGATCTTTCAAAGCCACGTTTGCTGCAAAATTTCAACAGTTACTGCGAAGCCGCGCTGCTCCTGCTCGGAAGCGGAAACCACATCCATACCAAGAACCACGACATCCGCACCTGTCTCTTAGAAGCCATGCACGGACTTCCTGAGCTGGCGGAGGCACACTCCCCTTCTCAAGCCTGCACGGTTGAATCTCTGATCTCTCCCCCGGCGAATGGAATTCGTCCTACCTCCGAGAGTGAAATTAACCCATCCAGCGAGGATGGTATTCATACTCACGTGAAAGAGCAGGATTAATCCATCCAGCGAGGATGGTATTCATACTCACGTGAAAGAGCAGGATTAATCCATCCAGTTATAGTGGAAGGTTCCTTCTTTGTCCACGCGTTTAAACGTATGCGCTCCAAAGTAGTCACGCTGTGCCTGCAGCAGGTTCGCTGGCAGGTTTGCAGTGCGATAGCTATCGTAGTATGCAAGCGCGCTGGAGAAACCAGGAACCGGAATGCCCAGGGACACCGCGGAAGCAACTACCTTACGCCATGCATCTTGATAGGATTCAATAATATCGGTAAAGAACGGATCCAGCAGCAGGTTCTTGAGCTCAGGATTGTTCTCGTATGCATCCGTGATGTTCTGCAGGAAACGGGAACGGATAATGCAGCCGCCGCGCCAGATTTTAGCGAGGTTGCCGTATTGCAGGTTCCAGCCGTACTCATCGGACGCCACGCGAAGCTGTGCGAACCCTTGAGCGTAGGAAACGATCTTGCTTGCAAACAGCGCTTTGCGTACATTTTCAATGAACTCGGCTTTGTCGCCGTCAAATGCAGCCGTTTTTGGACCATTCAGGATTTTGCTTGCGGCCACGCGCTCTTCTTTCATCGCGGAAAGGAAACGGGAGAACACGGATTCGGTGATCATGGAGAGCGGCACGCCCAGGTCCAAGGAGCTTTGGCTTGTCCATTTGCCTGTTCCTTTTTGACCCGCCGTATCCAGGATGACGTCAACCATCGGCTTGCCGGTTTCTTCGTCATATTTGGAGAAAATGTCCGCCGTAATCTCGATCAGATAGCTGTCAAGTTCGCCTTGGTTCCACTCCGTGAAGATTCCGTGCAGATCCTTCGCGTCAAGGCCGAGTACGTCCTTCAGCAACTGGTAAGCTTCGCAAATAAGCTGCATATCGCCATATTCGATACCGTTGTGAACCATTTTTACATAATGGCCGGCACCGTCTGGTCCGATATATGTACAGCAAGGCTCTTCGTTAACTTTAGCAGAAATGGCTGTCAAAATAGGCTCAACCAGCTTGTAGGCACTTTCTTGTCCGCCAGGCATGATCGATGGACCTTTCAACGCGCCCTCTTCGCCGCCGGAAACCCCAGCGCCGATAAAGTTAAAACCTTTTTCAGCCAGTTCTTTGCTGCGGCGCTGTGTGTCAGGGAAATAAGCGTTACCGCCGTCGATGATGATATCGCCTTTGTCCAAATGTGGAATCAGCTGTTCAATCGTAGCATCCGTAGCTTGTCCCGCCTGTACCATGATCAGGATTTTACGAGGAGTTTCAAGGGAATCCACGAATTCTTCGATCGAGAACGTCCCCTTCACTTGCTTGCCTTCGGTTTCCTTCAGCATATCTTCCGTTTTTTGCGGAGAGCGGTTATATACGGAAACGGTGAAGCCTTTGCTTTCGATGTTCAGGGCCAGGTTTTTTCCCATTACAGCAAGGCCAATCACACCGATTTGTTGTTTTGACATCTGGTTCTCCATCCTTTGCTCCAATATATTTTTAAACAACCCATCCCTATCCGAGATGATTTGCAATAATCTTATATTAACGTTTTTCATTTGACAAGTGAACCCCTGTCACAAAATCAGAACACGCGCGAAAACACCCCTTCTGTTTCGGAGTGTTGTTCGTGCTTTAAACTTGTATCCGGGTTGAAGTCATCACCACTCCAGTCTCATCAGCTCCAAGGAAAGCTCACGGAGTCTTTGCTTGCAAGCCGAAATTTTGTCTTCGTCCCCCTCTTGCAGAGCCGCATGGAGCTTCTCAAGCTCATCATCGGTTTCCAGTCTGGACAGCAGTAATCGCTGTTCCCCTACATCCGATTCAAACAACCGCAGCATTTCCTGCTCCGTCATCGGCGTCCCCTTCTGAAACAGCACCCGCTGCCGGTAACCGGATATTTCCACGAGTCTTATGACCTCACCGAACAAAATATTCTCGATCAATATTTGCCGATCCTTGAAACGTTTCACGACAGCATGGCCACGGGTATTCTCGATCAATTTCTCCATCCATTCCGCGAGTTTGGGATCACGGATCATATAATCGCCTACCAGTTTAAAACCGCTTCCTGTTCGTTGAAACCGCAGCTTTACCAGCTTGCGACCTGTTCGGATTGAAATGACAAACTGCGTATCATTCTCGCTCCAATAAAGCGAATATCCTTCCTGGATCAATTCCTTGATTAGGTCCTGGATATGCCGGCGATCAAACCGGAGCTCCAGGTTGCAATACTCCACTTCCTCGCTCTTATTCACGGCACTCCCTCCTCCGGTTTACTACCGATCATTAAACGGCGGTGAAGATTTCCCCCATGGCTGGTTTTGATGTTGTCTTATCTATATCTTATACTCCATCTTATGTAACGGTAACTTGGTTTATTGACTATTTTTAACCCACATGAACATACGGTGAAGCTTTTCTGGGCAATGCGTGATGTCCGTTCGCCTTATGGTATAATAAGTTATCCAAAAACCGAGTTTAGTAACGATATCATCAACAACAGGGAGGCCATCACATCCATGACGGTTACCGGATTTACAGATCAAGATTTCGACGTATTCTCCGTTCCCGGGCTTGAAGCCCGTATGGAGGTTCTCATTGAACGGGTAAGACCCAAGCTGGAAGTGCTAGGGGCTGAGCTCGCCCCCTATGTATCCGCATTGGCTGGGGAAGAGATGTTTGTGCATGTGGCCAAGCATGCTAGACGCACTGTCAATCCTCCCATTGACACCTGGGTCGCTTGGGCTGCGAGCAAACGCGGCTATAAAGCACTGCCTCATTTTGAGGTAGGCATGTTCGGAACCCATCTGTTTGTCATCTTCGCGATTATTTACGAAAGCCCCAACAAAACCGTGTTTGCCAGCAACCTGGAAGCCAAGCTGAAGAAAACAGCGAAGGCGCTGCCTAAACATTTCTACTGGTCCATGGATCACATGAACCCGGCCGGCACCCCTCATCAGGATATGAGCGAGGAGGATTTCACGCGTCTGATTGAGAAGCTGAAGCAGGTGAAAAAGGCTGAAGTCATGTGCGGACTGCGCATCCCGCGCGAGGAAGCCGTCAAGCTTGAAGGGGACGAGCTGGTGCATAAAGTGCAGGAGACGTTTGAGACGCTGCTGCCGCTTTATAAAATGGCGTTTTAATGAGCATGATATGTGGATGAAAAGGGCTGCTGATGCAGCTCTTTTTTTAAGATTATAGAATTTATAAATTTTCAGCGAAGCTGAACAATTCTATAATCGCAAGAAAAACTACCTTTAACCGCGGTCTGTCTTCTGAGAAAGTACGTCGATAGACGTTTTTCTTATGGATGATATTTTAATGAAGGAACGATGAAGATCTTGTTGCTCCTCCGTAATATGTCTAAAGTTTGAAGCGTTGCCGGACAAAGCAAAAAAAGCCGTTCATTCTCCTTGCATTCCCCCCCTATTTTGCTATACTCAATTTTGTTTATATAAAAACAGAAATCAACAAATCATAAGAAAATAAACATAAGGAAAGGTTGTGACAACGTCCATGGACCACAGTCGTACACCGCTCTTCACCGCACTTAAAGAACATGCGGCCAAAAACCCCGTGCAATTTCACATTCCGGGACATAAGAAGGGCCTCGGCACCGATGCCGAATTTCGGGAATTTATAGGGGATAACGCCTTTTCTATAGATTTGATCAATATTGCGCCGCTGGATGATTTGCATCAGCCTACGGGCGTCATCGAGGAAGCCCAAAAGCTGGCCGCCGACGCATTCGGTGCCGATCACACCTACTTCAGTGTCCAAGGAACAAGTGGAGCGATCATGACCATGATCATGTCGGTATGTTCGCCCGGCGATAAAATCATCGTACCGCGCAATGTCCATAAATCCGTGCTTTCCGCCATCATTTTTACCGGGGCCAAGCCTGTATTCGTATCGCCTGCCCAGGATTCCAATGTGGGTATCGATCACGGAATCACCATCAGCTCGGTCCGAAAAGCATTAAAACGTCACCCTGACGCCAAAGCCGTTTTGGTCATTAACCCAACTTACTTCGGGGTTAGCGCGAATCTGAAGGAAATCGTGGATTTGGCTCACAGCTACAATGTGCCCGTTCTCGTGGATGAGGCGCACGGAGTATTGATCCACTTCCATGAAGACCTTCCGATGTCGGCAATGGAAGCCGGAGCCGATATGGCTGCGACCAGCGTTCACAAACTCGGCGGCTCGATGACGCAGAGCTCCGTACTGAACGTGAATACCAAGAACGGATACATCAATCCTTACCGCGTACAAACAATCATCAGCATGCTGACCACAACCTCAACCTCCTATATCCTGCTGGCATCGCTTGATACTTCACGCCGCAGTTTGGCGCTGCATGGACGCGAAATGGCTGCAAGGACGATTGAGTTGGCGCAATATGCACGTCATGAAGTTAATAAAATCGAAGGTTTGTACAGCTTCGGTGAAGAAATATTAGGCGGAGAAGCAACGTACTCCTATGATCCAACCAAATTGACGATCCATGTACGTCATCTTGGCATTACAGGATATGAAACCGAGAACTGGCTGCGGGATCACTACAATATTGAGGTGGAGCTCAGTGATATGTACAATATTCTGTGCCTCATTACACCGGGGGACAATCGGGAGACCATCGATATTTTGCTGACAGCGCTCCGCGAGCTTTCGGATCAGTACATGCATGTGAATGAGATTAACGAGCTGGTTGTGAAGACACCAGAAATTCCGCAGTTATCGCTTATCCCTCGCGATGCGTTTTACGGAGATACGGAAGTTGTGCCTTTCAAGGAATCGGCAGGACGCATTATTGCCGAATTTATCTATGTCTACCCGCCAGGGATTCCAATTCTGCTTCCGGGCGAAGTGATTTCCCAGGAAAACATCGATTACATTATCGATCATGTCGAGGTAGGCCTTCCGGTTAAAGGTCCTGAAGACCGCAGCATCCAAAATGTGAAAGTCATCGTGGAAACAGACCCTATATTCTAAAATGGCAGCTGTAAATACAATAAACCCGGTGCGAGAGGTTCGCACCGGGTTTATTGTTTGGGAGTCTTATTCCTGGTTTGCAGCAGCGACCAGTTCGTTGTAAACCGCCTCTACTTCATTCCATTCTTCTTCGTCCTCAATATTGTAAAGAACCATTTCCTCGTTCTCTTCTTCCATACGTAGAATGACGCCGTCCGCTTCCGGATTTTCGCGTTCAAGCAAAAGCGCGTAAAGTTTCTCGCCGACATCAAATGTCTCCACAAGAACCATCTCTACTTCTTTTCCTTCTTCATCCGTCAATGTCAGCACAAACTCTTCATGTTCGTGATCGTGGTCATGGTCATGACCGCAACCGCAAGCATCTCCGTGTTCATGTTTGTGTTCACTCATTGAAAAAACCTCACTTCGGTTAAATTATCATACTTTCGTATCGTATCACGGATAGCTTCTTCAGGTCAATTTCTGCCAATGGTTTTATCCCCATCAGTTGAGCGTTGTAATGACTTTTTCAGCAATTTTCACAAAATCCGAATCCGCTTTTACTTTTACATAAAAACCAACCGAATACTTACCTGTTGTTTTAAAATCGTACGTGAAGTCATAGGTTCGGAACCAAAAGTTATCCTTGCGGTCCTTCACAACCTCGGATTGAATATCCTTGATATTGCCCGAAGGATCCTCAATCGCTACTTTCACGGAATGAATATCGTTGTTTAAGCTGTCTACCTGGCTAAAAACATTGAATTTCAGCTTCCCCTTGTTCACGTTGCCGAATACAGTATCTCCTTTAAACAGGAAAATATGCACGTTCGGCTTGATGACTTGAACTTGTCCATTCGCGGGATTCCAATCTACAGCCCCGTCAAATTCCCGAACCGGCACATAGGTTTTGCCGTCAATTAAATATCCGCCATCCTTCAATTCATGACCGTTCAGCCAGACACGGACACGCTCATTGACGGAATCTGCAAACAAAAGGGTGCTGCCACCCATTAAAGAGAGCACTAGCATACATGCCATCACTTTTTTCCACTTCATAATAATCATTTCCCTCCATTGGCTCATCTTGTTGTTATATGTGTATACTACATGTCAAAAAACAAGTTGCGGACAATTTTGCACTTTGTGGTAAAATTTTTTCCTCATGCTTTAAGGTTTGTTCCTCTCACGAATTATCCTGCATTTCAGCCCCGATTCGATCATATAATCCGTGTAAATCCACGTGGAATTCGTTAAAATATACATTAGCATACTGGACTGCACATCAAATCATCAGGAGGTTTCATCCATTGACACTGAAATTGCAAATGCTTGGCACCGGCAGTGCGTTTGCCAAGAACTACTATAACAATAACGCACTGATCCATGACGGAAATTTCACACTGCTCATCGACTGCGGCATTACCGCTCCCATGGCACTTCATCAGCTAAATAAAACATTTAACGACCTGGATGCCGTGCTTATCACTCACATTCATGCTGACCATGTAGGCGGACTTGAGGAGCTTGCCTTTATTATGAAAATGAAATATAACCGCAAGCTCCCGCTCTACATTGCTGAATCGCTGGTGGAACCGATATGGGAACATTCACTCAAAGGCGGCTTATATCAACAGGGACATATCTCCTCCCTGGATGATGTATTTGACGTACGCCCTTTGAAACCGGGAGTAAAGGCCAATATTTCATCAGGGATCTCGGTAGAGTTGATTCATACGCAGCATATTCCCGGCAAGGACAGCTATTCGCTTTATCTGAATGACCGGATTTTTTACAGTGCTGACATGGTATTCGATCCTATACTGCTCAACCAATTGGTGAATGAGCGGGATTGTGAAGTGATTCTGCACGAATGTCAGCTGCAGGGCCCGGGCGAGGTTCATACGACACTGGATGAACTGCTGAGCCTCCCTGAAGAAATTCAGGAACGCACCTATCTCATGCATTACAGCGATGAGGTCGAAGCTTTCATTGGCAAGACCGGTATCATGGAATTTGTGGAGCAGCAGCGGGTGTACGAATTGTAGAACAATATAGATGAATAGTTTATGAGGTTTCCCGGGAACACTAATGCCGGGAGGCGATTCATATGGATAATGCACAACAAGAAGTCGTAGGCGTCCGTAAAAATGGCGATGGCGACATCATCGAACTTAAACTGGATAACGGTAGTGTCGTTGACTACAAGACAGCTCAACAGATGGCCAAGAATAAAGAAATTAAAAACCTGAACGTATTCCGTGGACGTGACGGAGACGAACATCTTCGTTCCAATGCGGATGGCGATCCCAGCAACAACCTGGATAATTTGCCAAACTTTTAATTCATGCCTAAAAAGACCTCGAGTCGATACTCGAGGTCTTTTCTTTTTAGAACGATGGGATCATTAGCACCTTATAGTTAAGAAGCCTACAGTTCCTTTTTCATACGAACGTGGGGAATGCCAGCATCATCAAACGGCTCGTCCGAAATCGTTTCATACCCAAGCTTGCGATAAAATGCCTCCGCTTGCACCTGCGCATCCAGCACGGAATACTGCAGTTTCAATTCACGCGCCTGCGCTTCCAATGCCATCATGAGCACACGCCCTATCCCTTTGGAACGGAATGGCTTACGTACTGCGATTCGCTGCATTTTGGCGGAATCCTTATTGTAATAGGTGATGCGTCCGGTTGCCGCGTACTGTCCCTCTGATTTGATCAAGATATGATGCGCATCGGATTCGAGGCGATCGTAATCATCAATCTCCAGGTCAATCGGAACCTTCTGTTCAAGCACGAAGACATCCTTCCGGATATCCAGCGCCTGCTGCAACTGCTCTTCTGTTGATACATTTATGATTTCTGCTGCCATTTCAACACCTCTTTATGTAGAATCAATTCCTTGTGATAACGCAGATCGAGATATTATACAAAATAATCATTTTCCTGTATAGTATAAGCTAACGTTTTCTTGAAAGGAGCATGGCCTTTATGGGCATGGGAACCACGATATTTTGGGCTGTTATCATCTCAGCCATCATCATCTACCCTATTTTTTGGGCGATCAAAAAAGGTTATTCCCGTAAATGGGATGAGGAATAGCATCGGCCGTTTTACAGCAAACCGTCAGCTTGAGAGCCGACGGTTTGCTCTGCTCACTGTTGAGCAAAAGATAAAGACATTGATAGGATCAATCTGTTACAAAACGTTACTGACCCCTTTATGGTTGGAGGTCGCGTAATGTATCTACCGAATCCATCGGCGGCACCGGCTCCAGTGCCCCGCTTCCCTGGTTAGAATAAACGTCCTGATCTACAGAACGGCCGTAAACATCGAGCAATACAGGCGCTGCAGGCCCATGCAGCGGCTCCAACTGCACCGACGTTCTCTCCGGGATACTGCAACCGCTCCCCAGTACAGATACCCCCAGCAACGAGAGCACCAGTCCGGCTCGTTTGAAATAATGGGATTTCCCACCTGCCATGCCATTCACGCTCCTCCATTGGCAAAATCATGCTGTATTTAGTCTGAACCGGAATGTGATTTTTTATAACGAGAAAACCATTGACAGCCACATGGTCTGCTGGTAATATATGAATTACCTTTTTAAATATTTCATGATCTGTTAGCTCAGCTGGGAGAGCACTATCTTGACAGGGTAGGGGTCAGTGGTTCGAGCCCACTACAGATCATAGCCTAGAGCCCTTGCGTAGCAAGGGCTCTTTTCTTTTTCATTCGCAACTATTAGCTCTAAAAATTAAGTGAGGGTAGGTAAAATGAGTTTTTTAGAAGCTATATCGGCTGAAGATTGTATGTATGTCGAACGATATATTATTGCAGTTGGTTATAGCTGCATATGAACGCGATTGTTGTTATATAGAAGCGAATCTGAAAACACCTGAACATATGTCGATACAATAAAATTAGCTGTAGACCGAGCATTGTACGCCAGACCATTTTTACCATCCTCAATTTTGTTCAATCTATGGTGAGCTGACCTAGCAGAGGCCAGTGCTTCTGCTGATGTTTCGTTAGCATTAATCGCTCTGCCTAATTTTCCATCCATGTTGTCCACCTTCGTTTCTACTCTGGTGATTTTTTAGCATTTCGGACTGTACACCGTCCATACCCTTTCCCCCATTCTCTCTAAATAGAACAAATTATTACGCATATAAAAAAAGCAGGCCACATATGACCTGCTTACGTTTAGGTTAATCTCACTGTAAAGTTTTTGCTTTTGAAACAACTACAGAACCCTCTTTTGTTACCTTGCTTTTAAAACTCCAATTCTTTAACTTCATCGCTGGCTTTTCAATAAAATGCCACGACAAGAATGCAAGCCCGAGGACAACAGGGATACTAATTAATATGTTTGCAATCACTGGTATCCCAGCACCCCAAAGATAAGTTACTGTTTGTTGTACAGGAAATGCGTAAATGTATATACCATAAGATAAATCACCGCGCTTCCCAAAATTATGGAATCTAATTTTATTATGGTATGAAAGATAAAATATCAGATATCCACCACAAACAGTAAACACATCGATCAAACCACCAAACTTAATGCTAGTGATAATTAACACCAACGATATGAGTGCATACCATTTATTTAATGGTATCTTATCCCTATATGAATATACCAACATACCGCTTGCAAAAAAGGGAAACAAGTCAATGAGTGATGGGAGATAAACCCAACTTATGTTTTCTGGGACATACGATCTTAAAAAAAGTCTACCGTAAATTGAAAAGACAAATAAAAACAGAAGAATTTCTTTTCTTTTTAAGGCGCCAAATATTCCGATTACTGCGACAATTGCATAACACAAAATTTCGTAAGGGATTGTCCATAACGACCCATTAATAGAGTTATTAAATGAGAATGTATCTTCAAAAACACCTGGCAATGTCCAATGCATCGGAAACATGAAAACCACTTTTAAGTATTCATATGTTCTTTCGTCGCCTAAATAATCTTTCATAGACAGAGTAGTTACTATGGGACCAACAACAAAAGCACAAAAAAACGTAGCTGCAATTAACCCAGGGTAAATACGCAATACTCTAGATTTAGTAAAGGTCCAAAAGTTATTTGACTTGTCGAAGCTTTGAGTTACTAGAAAGCCGCTGATAGTAAAAAATATGGCTACAGCCATTGATCCTAAATCCCACTGTCCATTCGATAATTTTGAAAACAACTCGCCGTTATGAGCAGTCAGAGGATAAGCATGAGAAAAAATCACTAAGACAGCTGCCAAAAACCGCATGATGTTGTAGTTATTGCTTTTATGCGATAACTGTATCCGACTTCCTACCGTTTGTTCTTTACTGATAGTAATTGCCCCCTAGCTGATGTTTGTTCACAATCATAATTATCAGCTAAGGAGGCTAAAAATACCATATATTTTTTTATGTTTCTGGTTTCTATTTTCCACCTATCTCTTCTACTCCTGGGTTTGTTTATCAGCACGAACAAACTTCTAATTTCCTCGATTTTCCATCCTGAATAATCTCTAACAATTTCACCTCCTGACCAGGGTAAAAAATTCCAACCGCCGTGATAACCTAATTGGAAACACTGTGCTCAGTATCACAACGATAAATGAATCGGTTTGAAATACAAGTATAAAAATTCTTTATTTTGGATCAACAAAAATGGCACCCTGCCAGCATTATGCTGGTAGGGTTTTGCTTGTTCTATATTATAAAGATCAAATCTCGATTGATCTTACAAAATCTAACACACTTCGACATATAGATCTGTAGATCAACAAATCGAAACATCCATTATTGTTCATAATATCCCAATGTAATCCAAAATCACTATATACTCGGTGTTAGGTGTATGTTACGGTTAGATCAAGGTTGGCCAACTGATAACTGATATTCTTTTACATCTTGATATTTCACACACGCTAACATACACTGTTATGGTAACGCCACCTGCCAATTTCGATATAGTGCGTGGAGTTATTAAGATGAAAGCAGACGGTGAAGGGACCCATATAGATATGCTCAATGGCAACGGAAGAGGATATCCTGAATCTATTAGTTGGAACGCCAAACCTGGGGAGAAAATTTATTTTAGAGTACTTGATAACGGCTTTAATAATTTCAATGAACCTTATACAATCCAGTTTACAAAAACATAGAAAAGCCTCTGCTGGCGTTTTGCTGACAGGGTTCCTCTACTTCTGCTTCTTTATATCATTACTGAATTGTCGAATACTGACACACAATTTAAAATAGCTATCGGTGAGTAAATTTAATATGTTATCATTCTTAAAAACAATATCTTGCATCAGTAATTCTAAATTCATCAACAGTAGATACTATCCCACGACATCACAATGCTTGTAGATATAAAAAACGTGTTAAATAATGCCCCTTTTGTTTGTTTTCATAAGTGACGTACGCATCGCAAGATCAAACGACACCAAACTTCTACTTATCCATATAAAAAAACGGTACCTAGAAAGGTACCGGAAACCATAACCCACATATTCATACATCGTTTATCTATATCATAACTAAAACGTACCTCAGTCCCCTTACGGATAGGGTCATGGCTTATTTCAAAAGTTCTTCCGGTGTCTCTCCGCTGTACACAAATACGGGACTTGCTGTATTCACTACGAATACGGCTACCATCGTCAGAGCAGATGCGATAAAAGAAAACAACCGATGTCTAATCCTGTGGATCCATAACATGAGCTTGTCCTCCTTTCCAGCGTAATAAACTAATAGCCTGGACCAAATATATGACAGCCAATGTTGGGGACTGAAGTCCAAAATTAAACATAACAATGAGACTGCTAATCATGCGGAGTTTTGCGTAATGCTTCTTCGGTATTCGGGACTGCCTCTCGATTCGGCTGGGAGCGAACACCATCACCAGCAACAGACTGAGAGCATTAAGGATGAGCACACCTTCGGTATCAATATCTACAAAAGATACCAGGGTGAATAATGCTGTCGTGAATGCAATGCAGCCGGCCCCCGTCTTAAGGTGATACCCTCCTGAAAATTGCCTTAATATCGCGAAACCCATCAAGGCTAAAACAGCCTGCTTCACGTTACCCGTTAATATAGAGATAACTAGCGTGAAGACCACAATAAACAATACGTTTAAAATGATGGCGATGGCATGGCTCAAAACAGGAACAGAGGACTTATGGTCGGGTACCTGGCGTTTGATCCCCTCCGCTATCCGCTTTGATATTCCTTCTATGATCATAAGAATCCCGCTCCTCTGTATTGATGGCATAATACAAGAAGATTCCAAATGTTATTCCAAAGAAGAGAAGATGCAGCCATAAACGGTTGAGGTAAAATAGAATCGCAATTAATATCAGCACCACGATAATCAAAGCGATCAGTAGAACATGTTCAAATTTAATCCGCAGCTTTTCCAGATCATACTTAAACCCAATACCAAATCTGTACATAATATAGGATATCAATAGTCCTGTCGCTCCTGACAGGATTTGAAGAATATAACCATTGGCATGATCGGTCTGAATGGAGTCAATCGATCCGAATATCGTTGTCAAATAGGCCGTCTGTACCAACGCATAAAGCATGTATCCAATAATGGTACATATCGCCGACCAGATAACTGGAATCTTAATAATGGCAGAAAATAAGAAAACGAAGATCAGCACGGTAATGAGAGGGGCGAGAAAATCCAATTGCAGCTCGTTGCGCATAATGAAGCTTTGTAAGTTGGCAAGTATCATGACAATCAACGCCTGCCATATGTACTCTGTTGTCTTAAATCTAAGCAATGACATGATTAGTGAATAAATCGCCAGTGTTTCAAATGTTGAAAACACCATAAACCAAATAACTTCCATTCAAAGCTTTCCTCCCTACACCCAAGAAATGGTTAAATGTGTACTACGCCACTTCCCGATTTATCCTGATTACACTGGTGTGTATATCGTCCATAAAGAAACGGTATACCGACAGACCCTCAGTTTTCTATCGAGTCGTCCTAAATGATGCATATTCTTGAGGTCAATTCCGATGGCGCCTGCCACTTCTTATATGTCTGGAAACTGTGATGGAAAATGCCAAACTTTAAACGTCGTTTATAGCTCCGGCTTGGCTCAAAAATTCTAAAACAGAACAGCTTAGAATTTATACACCAACCACTTGCAACGTTCAATCCATATACCAAACGAAAACCAAGCATTAGTTATCAAGAATCCACGACCTTGTGAATATGACTAAGCCAGAATAAACTCAGTTTCTACCATTTAACATCCTGACATCATCTAATTCGATTATATAAGGCCCGGAAGGCATAACAACAGGTAATAAAATACATAAGTGGGGGAATCCATCATGGATCTATGAGGTGAAGAGTGAAATAGGAAGTTAATTTGCTATAATTCTATTATATACGAACATACATTCTTATTCAACTACTATAACATGCAAAAATACAATTATCTAAAAAAATCAAAGAAGAGGCATCGCCATCAACTGCCCCTTCCCTTCTCCATCCACGACCATCTAAAGAGGTTGGTGCCCCTTCTTGTTAGCACCCCCTCATCTTCCCTCTGCTCTTCCTGCCATCCCCAACTTACCTATACAGCTTGGTCCATGCCAAGCCATTGGCAACGAGCAGCAGTAGGATATATGCCAACATACCATAGGGAAACGTGCTGCTTACATAATGCAAACCGCATAATCCACCCACTACAATCATAAATAGCAGCACCCACCAGCCGTCTTTCTGCTGAGCCATATGAAACGCTTGAGAGAACGGCGGATTGCGCAGAACAGCCTTGGCTGTTAGAGGAATCAACACCAAGCCGGTAAGGAATATGATGAGAACATCCGGGAAAATCCGGATACCGAACAGGATCAGGAATACGATCGCATTCACAGCGAACAACGGTAGGAACATTTTTATAGCAAAAGCCTTTAAAGCACCTTGGTATAAGGGACTCATGTTTGACATGGGGGCTGCCCCAAACAACCAGAAAGCCTTGGGCTTCCCTGAGAATTTCAGCATCATCACGACCGTTACAATCATGATGAGCATGACGTGCAGCACATAGTACGACGATCCCCTGCCGATTTCCGCCAGAGAGGAATTGCGGATCGTGGAGAAAAAGAACAAATAGGGCAGCAGTACGGACAATCCGAGTGTAGGATACACCTTCAGCTTGAATTCTCTCTCGTTCTTCAACATGCTGGCAGATAACCGAAAACATGCCTGCTCTGTACGCGAACGGCTTACGATTTTGGCCAAAAACCTGTCAAACCGTCCGCGCTCTCGCCCTTTTCCCGCTTCGCTGTGAGCCAGCTTTTCCAGATACTGCTCGAAGGATGGAATATAACGGAGGTACACCATCATGAGCAGAATCGGAACGAACACGGCCAATAAGGAGAGAACCATCAGCCACCCGCTCCCCTCGCCGAACATCCATTCAAACGGAGCCGCAAACCAGACGGGCGGAAGCAGTACCTGCCACCAGGCCGGCGTAAATACCAAATCGAAATCGATCAGATCAAACGAACGGATCACGAACTGATAGCCGATGGCCAGCGTAGCGGAAAGCCCAATCTGTACATAATTGATCAGATCCTTCAGTTTCTCTCCGTCCCAATATTTAAGCAGCACCAGATAAATCATGGAGGTGCTCACCAGAATGAGCATATTCATCAGAATAAGCTCAAGGATGCAGATCAGAAAGAACAGCACGCCATGCTTAAACAGCCCCACGGCAAGTGAAGCAGCCGATAGCGCCCCGGTCAGCAGCAGCAAATAAATGCCGGCATGAATCGATCTCGCCAACCCGACCGTACGACCGTCGATAGGCTTTGTCATCAAAATGCTGCGATCGCGCACATCCAGCAGCACGGATGAGAAATCCGAAATCATGGAGGTCATGATCAGGAACATGAGGATGGCGGACAGGATGCTCATCGGCATCAGATATTCCGGATCGCTCCAGAACACAAACGGAGTCAGGACAAGCCCGATTAAGCCATACAACCAGAGGGAGCTGACAAACAGATTCTTGTCCTGTTCTTCCGCCTTCCGGCTGTTTGAAGATAATATGACGGGTGCCCGCCTCGAGTCCATGAGCAGCTTGACATGCAGGATCCGACGCAGCGTTTCATAGTCAACGCCCATTCTCGAGATAACCCCTTGAAATCGATCCAACAACTTCAGCATTCGAAATGATGATTCCGATCCGGCCATGTCAACTTCCCTCCCGAACGATCGATACGAACCGTTCAGCGATGCTGGCATGGTCATTGAAGCCCGTCAGCTGATTGAACACCTCTTCCAGCGACCCCTCATGGGAATGCTGCTGCAGTTCTTTGAATGTTCCGTCCGCCACCACCCGGCTGTCGGCGAGCAGGATGATCCGGCTACTGATTTTCTCAACAACGTCCATGATATGTGAGGAATAAAAAATCGTCTTTCCCTGGGCCGAGAGCTGGGCCAATACTTCCTTGACCACCATCACGCTGTTCGCATCCAGCCCGCTTAAGGGCTCATCCAAAAACAATAGATCAGGGTCATGCAGCAGGCTCGAGATCAGGAGCACCTTTTGCCGCATTCCTTTTGAAAAGGTTGCGATCCGTGAGTGATAGGCCTTTTCCATGTCAAAACAGCCCATCAATTGCTTCGCTTTATAATCCGCTGCATCATATGTAAGTCCGTACAACTCGCCTATAAAAGTCAAATACTCGGCAGCGGTTAACTGATCGTACAATTCCGCCACCTCGGGCACATATCCGATTCTCCGTTTATAATCGATATTCCCGTCGGAAATATCCTGACCGAATATGCGGACGGTCCCCGTGTACCCCTCAACCAGCCCGAGCATAATTTTTACCGTCGTGCTCTTCCCCGCCCCGTTCGGACCGATATATCCTATCATCTCACCGCGGTTGACCTTCAGATCAATCCCGTTCAATACATAACGGTTATCATATTTCATGCGCAGGTCTTGAATCCATAACACTTCATTTTCGGACATGATATTATTCTCCCATTCTCTCATTGTCTTCACATACCCACCTTATTATGGAAGTGGAGGAAAATCAACCTTTTGACGCATACTCGCTCTGCAGTATCCCCATATGCACGATGTCATGCCAGACGCCATTCCGATACAAACTTTGTCTGGAGCTGCCTTCGTGGACAAATCCGATTTTTTCATACAGCTTAATAGCTTTATGGTTGAAGGAAAATACCCGTAAGTTCACCCTGTGCAGATTCAGCTCCAAAAAAGCATAATCGAGCAAAAGCGTCATCGCTTCAAAACCGTACCCTTTGCCCCAATAGGTCTTTTCGCCAATGTCGATGATACACTCCGCATTCCGGTTCTTGGTATCGATATGAATCAATGACATAATGCCGATCGGTCTGCCCGTTTCCTTCAACAGGATCAGATAGCTCTTCGAGGAGGAAGAGCCCAGGATCACATGCTGAACAAAGTCCTTTGTTTCCTCCAGTTGATAAGCATCCAGGCAGGGACTGGTGGATTGCATCACTTCGAGATCATTCCGCCAAGTATGATACAGATCCGCGTCATTCAACGTCATTTTTCGACAAGTCAATCTAGCAGAATCAAATAGCATTCAAAAAGCACCCTTTCTATAATCATAATTCTATTGTTATAGGATTTAACATTGCGCAGAGAGATTGAATAAACGTTTCCAGCTGCTCCGGCACGCAAGTCACCGTCGGTCCGAGCTGGAAGGTATCCAGCATGAGCCCGTTCAGAAACGAGATCATATACCGCGCTATGGCTTCCGGTTCCAATCGAGGCCGAAACTCCCCTTGCTCCCGACCCTTCCGAATGACCCGGCCCATGGCCTCAACGGTCAGCTGATAACGTTCGGTTAAATAGGGATAATCCTTCTTGGCATGAACATAAGAGGAAGACAGGAAAAATTCAGCCCTGGCCAATACAAGCGAATGCTGGATTAGCGCAATATCACCCTGCTGTTTCCGAACCCAGTCCATCAACTGATTCCATATCGGATACTGCGGATCCGGTTCAAAAAAACGGAGCGTCTCTTGGTCATCAAAACGCAGGACCTCTATAAAAACATGCTCCACATTATCAAAATACGCATAAACGGCCCCCCGGGACATACCCGCTTCATCCATAATGTCCTGCATCACCGTGCGGGTATAGCCCTTTCTGATAAAGACCCGTCTGGCTGCCGTCAATATTTCAAGTTTCTTCTCCCGTTTGTATTCCTCACTAACCCGTGGACACATAAGTCATTCCTCCCCCGACCTTTATCATGAATATCGATTCCACGAACTTCACCTCATCATAAACGACATCAGTGTCGTTTTTTTAACTCATTTCATCATAAACGACATTAATGTCGTTTTCAAGAGACATCCGTAGTAAACACGAAAAGCCTCTTGAAGAAATCCCTTCAGGAGGTATTTGCGTACAGCCAAGCCACGATCCATGTTAGATAGAATGTTCCTTCCCCCTCCTTATATTTCTCTTTGAAAACAACTTGTTCTATTTTTCGGCTTATGCACATTTCCGTCAACATTCGCGAATAGCTGCATATATATGGGGGAGAACGAAAAGAGGTGATCGGACATCATTAAGAGCATTAGCCGCATACTGATCTTCACCTTACTGCTGGTTTTCTTTTTCCCCGCCGTATCCCAAGGCGCTACCGGACAGAAGCTGGACAGTAAGTACACCAAGTACGCACAGTTTATCGTCATTGATAAATCCACCAACAAACTGACGTATTACGAAAAAGGCAAGGTCATAAAAACGTTTCCCGTCGCCACAGGCAAAAAGCCCTCTTATACGCCGGAAGGCCTGTTCAAAATCCACGAAAAAGTGAAGAACAGACCTTACTACAAGGAAGGCATCAAGGGAGGAGACCCGCGTAATCCGCTTGGGGACCGCTGGCTCGGCATTAATGTGAAAGTGAACGGCAGAGTTAGCTACGCGTACGCCATTCATGGAAACAACAACGCGAATTCGATCGGCAAGTACGTGTCGGCAGGTTGTATACGGATGCATAATAAAGACGTTCGCTGGCTCTACGACAAGGTGAAAATGAACACCCCCGTCCTCATCCAAAAATAAGAGCAAAAAGCCAAACACGTTTATGTGTCTGGCTTTTTTAAAATTTGACGTTTACGATCCATACTTCGCTCCGAATTCAATAATATTGCGGTCTGGATCCAGCACGAAAACTTGCGCAAAGCCGGCAACGCTGTCGGGATTAGCTACATACTCAACGCCCATTCGGTCCAGCCATTCCTTCGTTTCGCGGTAACTTTTCACCCAAATCGAGAAATGCCCGTCCGTCGTATCGATCCCACGCTCCCGCAGCGTATCACTGATCGGATGCTCCAGCAGATGGAGCTGCTGGTCTCCGACAGCGTACCAGACACCCTTGGAGGCAAACGGCGGGCGCGGCAGCTCCTGAAACTTCAGCACCTCCGAATAAAACACCTTTGCTTTCTTCAGATCGCGAACCGCCAAGCTAACATGGTGCAGCCCTTCAAATTGAATCATGAATCACACCCCCAGGTATGTAACTTTATTCTAAAGGATACCTTATACATTATATAACATGAATTAACCATCTAAGGGGGGAGTTTACCATGGACATCCATTCGGAGGAATATAAAATCGCCTCACTCAATGGGAATGAAGGTACCTTGAAAGCGATTGAAGACGCTGAGACCAAGATTGCCGAGCTTACAGGCAAAGACATCACCCTGATTGCTTACGAGAAAGACCAGATCCAAGAGAAGAATCAATAATTAAGCCGAGTAAAATAAAGAGCTGCCCTCCAACCGTCCGCTAAAGACCTAGGGAGAGCAGCTTCTTCATTATAGAAAACAGGATGCGGTCACGGCAGCTTGATAGGTCACGTTAACCTCCAGCGGCTTGTCGGTAAGACCATTCTGATCGAACAGCAGCCGGTCCACCTCAAGCTCCTCAATCTCTTCGATACGTCCCTCCACATAATCCGCAAGCCGGTCCCTCGTGGAGGAGATTCGTGCTAACAGTCCTCCGTAGCGGAGATCCAGCACTTCCCAGCCAAAAGGCTTGTACGTGTCCATCCAAAGCGCCCGGTGCGAAATGCGCAGTGTCTCGATGCGCTGCTTTAATGCGGACAACGGGGAAGCTGCGGCGTTAGCAAGTTCGGCCAGCAACTCCTTTTCTCCTGACTGGTACAGCCTTCTGAGTGTAACGCCCAACGTGCTTTTGATAATGAGTGCCGACGCCAATTTTTCATAAAAATCATACAAGCGGCTAAACGGTGCCGGAAACTGCTCCTTACAGTGCCTCCATTGCTTCTCCAGCTCGGCATAATGTCCAGGCAGCACAGATTCCGCTTCACCTTCAACATGCTTGTCCAGCAGTCCCAGCAAAGGATCCTGCCACAGCAAATACTTCGAGGGATTGGCCATCCAGTGGTTTCCCTCCGATACGCCGGGAACCTCATCCATATATTTCAGCGTGTTCAGCGATCCGAACAGATCGATGCCCGTGCAAGCCGCAAGCCGTCTTCCCAGAAGCTCGTCACTGATATCGTCTCCGTACCCATGCTCGGCAAACAGCTGCAGGCCCGCAAGAACGACCAGGTGGTTGGTTTCGTTGCCGTTATCCCCCCAGGCGGTGGCGATGACTTCGCGGATTCCTTTCGTTTTGGCGGCGCGCAGGGCAGGATGGCTGGTCATCCACGTCTTGCCGTTGTTCGGACTGATGCTGTTCCACATATGAATGCCGCCTGCAAAAATCGGCTTGGAGCCCAGCTTCATATGCTTCTCATACAGCCGCTCATAACCCTGTTCATCCCTACGTCCGTAATCCCAGTACACGAATTGAACGCCTTTGGGAATGCGGCTCATGTTATCGTCCGAGAAATCCGCGTCCACGTTGTACAGCGCCCCCTGATAATCGTTGGCCAGCAAATTAAAGTACATGTCGCTCCAGATCATCGGCTGGAGTCCGAGACGCTCGGTGATGGCCAGCACTCGACTGACATGATCATTCATGATCTGAAACCGGTCCTGATTTCCATTCAGCTTTAAATACTTCCCAAGGCCGACCTGAAACGCCTCGTCCATTCCGATATGAATTCGTTTGGAACGGAACATGCCGGATGCAGCGGTGATCATCTGCTCGATAAAAGCATACGTCTTCGGCTCGCCTGCAAGCAAAATATCGGGATGATCCTTGATATCCGCGGCATACCCCCATTTCAGCGCTTGCTGCAAATGCCCCAGTGTCTGAATGCACGGAATCATCTCGATGCCGAACAGCTCCGCGTAATCGTCACATTCCTTCATTTCCGAAGCCGTGTACCGGCCGCGCATGTATCCAAAATAGGGCTGCTCTTCCACCTCATAGGTATCCTCCGTATACATCATCAGCCCGTTCAGCCCCATCAGGGCCATGTAACGGATAAACTGCTTGATCACCGGGACCTTGAGAACGCCATTGCGCGAAACGTCGAGCATCGTGCCGTTAAAATCGAACTTCGGTTCCTCCGTTAGTTCGAATTGCGCTCGCTCCCTGGCCTGCTCCAGAAACACACCCATGGCACGGAAAAAGTGTATGGTTTCTTGGTAACGGATCGTCCCCTGCCCATCCTTCAATGACACCTGAATCGGTCCTTTCGCTTGAATGGCCCGAATTTGTAAGCCCTCTCCCTCTGTGATTCGGATGTCCAATATTTCCGAGAGTTCGCTGATCCCTTCAAGCAATTTCCCCGGCAGGTTATCAAAATGAATCTTCATGTCATTCCTCCATTATCCACTATCCCATTTTTGAGATGCTGCCTATCATTATGCAAGACAGTAAAGCCCGATCCCTGTAATCTCGGAATCGGGCTTTACTGGGCTGGGACGTTCATCATTCCCAGTGCTAGATAATAAATGCTTACTTGACCGAAACTTTAACGCCCAGTGTCACGATTTCGTGAGGCTTAACCGCCAGCGTGAAGCTTTCTTGATCATCAAAGCTTTGAACCGCTCCCTCTACTTCCAGAATAGAGCTCTTATAAACGCCCTGGGAAGGTAGAGAAGATTTCAGCTTCAGCTCTGTATCCGTGCCTGCCATATTGAACCAGCGCAGCATCAGATCACCGGTCTTCGGATTCACCTTCAGGGAAGAGAACGCAAGTTCTTCATGGCTCCATTCAAGCGGTGCAGATGTCGATGCGACAGCCCCGGCATGGACCCCGGTCTGTGCAACCGTCCATGGGATCTGGAACTGGTAAGCCTCCGCGTATGCGCCTGACTTCATGCCGTCGCCTTGATGCGGAATGACCTCCATACGTACCGTATGAACGCCGATGCACTGAGCTTCAGGCGTAGGGAAGTACCCCCAATCCCCGAGCTCGCCTACGGAACGAAGCAATGTAACAGCGATGGTATTCCGGCCGTCACGCAGGACTTCATATTCATTCAAGCCCTGGTTAGCCACCGTCAATCCTGCAGTAGCTGTCGTAACGTCAACGAAAGCCTGTTGGTGAGCCGTATAGCTCGGGTTCTCCCATTCGGCAGCAGGTTCGTTATCCCGTGTCGCCACTTCAAACATGGAATCCACGTTATGGGACGATGCCTGCAGATCCGTTGGGAACAATGCGCGCACCCGATGATCCTTCGCCTGATTATCCATCGTGGCTTCGATCTCCACGCCTTTGCCGCTGCGGTTCAGACTGACCACGGTACGAATGCGCATTGGCACCATCTCGCTCGATCTTTGCGCTTTGCGGTTCGGATAATATACGAGCTCATGCTGCTCTTCATTCAGCTTGCTGTCCGCCATAGCCGGAATGGACCAGTTATGAACGATTTCAATGGACGCGCGGTAAGGCGTATCTTCCAGAACCGAAATTTGGGCGGTTTGGCCTTTCGTAGTCAATGCAGCTTCGCCATCCGGCTGTTTGTACATATATTCGTTACCGATATCTCCGGTATTTTCATAGACGCCCAGATCGCGGTATACTTGTCCGTTCTTTTTATCCGTCAAGGAGAAGGAGCCGTCTCCTTGGATCTCGACCTTGATCAGCTCATTCTCCATCACATTGGCCTTGCTGATTAAGGATTCTACCTCGGCAGGCTGCACATCGCTCTTCACCCAAGCATACGTGGTCAAGCCCATTGCAGGAATCGCGCTTGCCTCGAAGGTAAGTCTCACACGGCGGCACATATACGGCTGGCGGAAACGGTCGTCCGGCAGATCGTACCCGAACTGAAGACCCAGATCCTCAACGGTGCAAGGTACAGCTTGACCTTGAGCGTTAACCAGCACACGGCCGGACAAATCGATTTCCTTCATTCGGCGGCTGGTTTCCTCCAAAGAGTAACCTTCCCGGAAATAAAGCCGTTTCGCGTCCAGCTCGATGCTGACCGTACCGCTGCGGCTCCATCCTGTCGTATTGAATACAACAAGCGGCAGCGGATCGGATCCCCACTGATCGAAGGCGGTCGTGTCAACTGCATCTGCAATGACGCGAACGCTGTCGTCCACGATATTTTCGGCCACGTGTGCGCTTTTCTCAAAGCGGGTAACCATCTCGCGGTGAACTTCGTCCACGCTGCAGCCGCAAATGCTGTCATGCGGATGATTCTGCATCAGCGTCTTCCACGCATAGGTGAACAGATGATGCGGATACTCTTTGCCCAGCAGACTGGCGTAGGATGCAAGCGGCTCGGCCACTTTTTCCAGTATGGTCTGACCGCGCTGGTTCATCTGCTTCAGGTATACGCGTGCCGAAGCGGTATTCACGAGCGTTCCCCATCCATCGGTACGCTGGCTGCGCAGCTCTCCTTTTACGGAGGAAAGATCCTGCGGCAGCTTCTCGCGAACGGCTTTCAGGTAATCGTCAAAATTGGAATGAATAAACTCCGTATCCGGATACAGCTTCTTCGCTGTACGGATGCCTTCCGGAAGATCGGTCTGTATCGGCTGATGGTCACACCCGTTCATATAGAGCAGCTCAGGCGTGGAAGCATACTTCTCGGCATCCGCCAGCTTGCGGTCCCAGAATGCCTTCGCTTCCGCTTCATCAACGGGAACCTCGTTTCCGTTACTGTACCAGTTGGCAAACAGGATGCCCAGCACCTTGGAGCCGTCCGGACCTTCCCACATCAGCTCTGAGAATGAGGACTCATAGCCGCTGTCGGAGACGGTATTGTTAAAGCCCGTTGGCTTCACGCCCCGGCCAAAGAAGGCATTATCAATGCCGGACTGCAGCATCAACTGCGGAATTTGGCCCGTAAGTCCAAATGTGTCCGGGAAATAACCGATTTTGGCAACCGTGCCATAACGCTCGGCATCCTGGTGCCCGATCTGCATATTTCTCACGTTGGCTTCACTGCTTGTCAGATAGGCATCCTGCAGAATGTACCATGGACCGATAATGATGCGTCCATCCGAGATCAGCTTCTCAAGCTGCTCTTTCTTCTCCGGTCTCACCTGCAAGTAATCTTCGATAATAATCGTCTGGCCATCAAGGAAAAAGCTGCGGTATTCCGAGTCCTTCTCCATCGTCTCAAGCAAGCTGTCCATGAGCTCGATCAGCCGCACATGGTGCTTTTCATACGGTAAATACCACTCGCGGTCCCAGTGAGTATGCGAAATAATATGTGCTTTTCTGGATTGATCCATCTCTGCTAAGTCCCCCTTATGTTAGCCCTTCGATACCGTGATTTCGACCTCATCCGGACGGTACACCGATAACAGGTCACCGCTCGCATCTACTGCGAACAAGACTGAACGATCCGCTTCCAGAACGAATGAATAGATGAGGCCTGTTGAAGGATCCTTCACCTCAACGTTCGTATCCCATGATTGCTCCGAGCCGAATACGAAGAGAGCTCCTTCTTCAAACGTTACCTTGCGTCCATAAACGCCGGAATGTTCTCCGCCTTGATTCCAGATCAGCCCTGTATCGGCAGCAGATAGCTCCAAAGCATACCGATATAAAGCCGCGATGGTGTCGATTCGATCATTTAATTCTACAGGAAGCGGGCTCCAGAGAAGACGTCCTGCCCCGAGCTTCACGTCCACGATGGAGTCGCCGGCTGCATCGGCCGGTTTCGCCCCGCTGCCTGCCGGAATTTCTTTGCTCAGCTCGGCAATCTTCCGATGACCATACGATGCAGACCAAGCGCGTTCCCCAATGCGCAAGCTTTCTTCCCGGCGCACATTCGCCAGCTTACGCTCGCCCAGTTCCTCCGTCATTCGATCGACCGGATGCCAATATGCATCCAGACCAATAGGACCTGTCAGGAGGAGCGTAGCTCCCGTTTCCTTCACGATATCCATCAGCTCAGCAAACGCCTGGTCATCTACATTGTGCGCGCTCGGCAAAATAATGAACTTCACCGGTTGGTTACGCAGCGAGCTTAAATCATACTCTCCGACAGCACGGAATGGCACGTTCAGCTCGTAAGCAAGCGCCCGCGTCGCCTTCGTCGTTGCTTCAAAAGCGAGCTTCCGGTTAGAGAAATCGTTGGAATAAGGGAAAATGACCGCGGTCTCTTCCAGCTTCCGGCCTTTAAACATGTCCCGGATGCCTTCCATGAAGGCGCCGAAATCATACGACACATCCGCTTCCGGCTTCTCCGTGCCGTCAGCGCGGACGGCTCCGATATGCGATTCATTGGCATTATCCATGTAGAAATTCGTGTTCCAGATCCAATGAATGGCTCCTGCGCCCCCTGTGGAGAAGGCGTAAGCATACTTGCGCTCCAGCAGGTTCCGAAGCTCGGCTTCGCTCCGCTTCGCCCGGCCGTCCGGCGTTTCCACGTACATGATGCCCGTTTCCTGAATCAGGTTCGGTTTATCCGGCGTTTTGGCAAAGATGCCGTCCCAGATCAAATAGTCGTTGAACCACCAGGAATGGACCGTCGTATAATCTACGGCTTCGGCATAGAAGAACGGAGATGGACGCTGTGCGCCAAGCGCCTCGTCCTGTCCGACTGTAACCATATGATCCGGGCATACCTCTTTGATATCGTCATATAATTCCTTGGCCCAACGGTTATGCATGTCCATGGAGAACAGGACATAATCGAGCCATTGCGCGCCTTTTTTCCCTTGATGCATGTCTTGAACGTCAAAATTAATGAGTTGAGGCTCCGGAGGAACCACGGAGTCAAAACCCGGCAGCTGATCCGCTGTCATATTCCAGCGTTCCTGCAAACGTTCAATCGAACCATGACGCTTTTTCAGCCAGTCGATATAAGCTTGTCTCTCAAATGGATCCTTCGCGGAGCGCGGACCGTCCGAGAAAATCTGCGGCGGATCGAACATGGATGGTTCGTTAATCAGATCCCAGTCCACATTCTTCGTATCTTTATGTCTAGTAATGATGGAACGTATGAAACGCTTCTGCGCTTCCACGCTTCGAGGGTCGAGGTAAGGATTTTGGCCTTCCCAAGTCTCCGGCGTGAAGGAGAAGAAGGTGAATGTTACCTGCAAATCATGCTTTTTCGCCGTTAACAGGAAGGCGTCGATCGAACGCAAAACCTCTTCGGATGCATGCCCGTCCACCTGCATGATATTGCGGTATGCGGTCCAGATACCGGTACGGATCCAGTTGATGCCGGCATTACGCATTTGCGCCATATCGCGATCCCATACATCCGTATTCGGAAGGAACAGGAACTTACGCGCGACATCCGACGTCATGTAAGTCATCCCGACAACAGGCAGCGGGCGACCGTCCTTAATGAAGTAATCCCGATTGCAGGTTACAGGCGTACCCGCCTGCAAAAGCTCGGGATCTGCTCCCCAGAACCCTTGTCTCAGTCTGCGGATTTCTCCATCTGGTCCTTCGGCCTCGCACACCACGCGATAGGATCCCGGCTTGATATCCAGCATAACCGGAATACGCTCTACATGAAATTGTCCGGTCACATCGACCGTCACGGAATGATGCCATGATAAGGAGTCATCTTGGTCGTGCTTAACGGAGATGCGGAACGTCCAGCTCTGCGGCTCTTGTACGGGCAGATTCCGGCCAAGCCGTTGTGCCTGCAGGGTCAGGATCGCACGCTCACCGGACTCGTAGGCCGCATAATTCGGCTTGATCCACAGCTCGGTAATCCCTTTTGCGCAGAATGCCGCCCAGCTGCGGACCTCTTCTCCTCCATCCTGTTCCCAGAAAGAAGCGGTGAGCGGCTGATTCACAAACAGCCAGCGTCCGCCCAAGAAAGGTCCGCCGACATTTTCCCATAGAACAACCGGAGCGGCGACTTCTCTCCCCTTCGCCGTGCTCCCCTTAAGAAGCGGATAAATCCGGGTATCCATCGGTCCTGCCGATCCCATCTGATGCGGCAGGTCACTGCTTTTGGTAACATGCGGAACCAGGTTCCACGTATCGCTGATGGATAATCGCTCCCGGCTGCTCTCCATCAGCGGTATCACGTCGCTTGCTATCAAATGGTCGACGCGCCCGCTGTCCACGGGCAGCACCTCATGAATATGAAGCTGCTGGTGGTACGCTGTCTGTTCGTGCTCCACCACCCAAGCGCCGTCCTCCTTACGGACAGGACGCTTGAAGGGTGCGCCGCCAACGCTGACCAAGCCGCCGCCGTTTCTCAGAAAGTCCAGAATCGCTCTCCAGGCGGATTTCGGAAAATAAGGCGCGTGCAAATTGACAAAGGTTGCACCTTGTCCGCCTGACGATGCCAGCGCTTCAGCGAGGTCCTCGGCGCCGCACACCGCATCGAATGCATTCAGAGCCGCGGCGCTAGCCGGCAAACCGGCAGCTTCTGCTGCCGGAAAGGACGGATCATAGAATACAATCAGGCGCCCGCTCATAGAATCCCTGCTTTCATCGCCTGGTACACCAATTGCGAGAAGAGGCTGTTGGACCAGGCAAACCAAGATCTGGTGAAGACTTTCGGATCGTCGGCATGGAAACCTTCATGCATAAATCCGGTATCCGCATCGGTCGCTTCCAGCAATGCAATCATCTCCAGCTTCTCTTCTGCCGTCTGTGCCGTAATTCCCTGCATGGACAAGGCCATATGCCAGATATAATCCGGCGGCGTATGCGGACTGCCGATGCCTTTGGCAACAGCGCCCTCGTAATAGAAAGGATTTTCTTTACTGAGTGCAAACCGTCTGGTGTTTTGGTAGATCGGATCATCGGCAGAGCAGTACCCCAGATAAGGAATGGACATCAAACCAGGTGTTCCCGCATCATCCATCAAACAGTAATTTCCGTATCCGTCCGTTTCATAGGCGTAGATCGGTCCAAACTCCGGATGGCGGTAAATGCCGTACAACTGAATCCCATGATCCACGTCGGCTTCGAGACGCTTCAGTTCATCCAGCAGCTTCATATCCCGGAATACCCATTCCGCGAATTCCTGCATTTGACGCAGAGCGACAACGGCAAACATGTTGCCTGGAATATTGTAGTGGAAATCGCAAGCATCATCGCTTGAACGGAAGCCGGACCAAATCATGCCCGTATAATTCACCGGCATGCCGAGCCCGTTATTACGCAAGGAATCCGTTGGAATTCCGTTATCCCGCGTGAAACGGTAAGGCGATTTCTCGAAATGGTGCTGCTCGGTTTTAAACAGCTCGATGATCTTGATCATAGCCGACTTGAAGTTGGCGTCAAACACATCCGTCAGGCCGGTTTCCTTCCAGTACAGGTAGGCCAAGCGGACAGAGAAGCATAGCGAATCAATCTCAAACTTGCGCTCCCATACCCATGGGGACATTTCGGTTTCGTCGGTTGTGTTCCAATGCCAGTCATTCGCCGATTCATTAAAGGCATTGGCATAAGGATCGATATGAATATATTGAAAATGGCGTTTGATCAATCCGCTTAAAATCCGCTGCAACTGCGGATCATTTTTTGCAAACGGAATGTAATGGATCACCTGTTCTACCGAATCGCGCAGCCACATGGCCGGAATATCACCGGTAATCACAAATGTCGTGCCATCCTCCATCAGTTTGGTTGTTGTCTCCAGCGTGTTCGGGAAACAGTTCTTGAACAGCTGAAGCAGCTTCGGACGGTGCGCTAGCTTTTCTTCAGCCTCTTGCAGAACCGCCTGAATCGATTGCGGCAGCTCAAGCTCCGGCATTGGTATTTTGGGGAGTCTGAATTGTTCCATGGTTGTTCTGGCTCCTTTGATTAAGTATGATGTGTAGTCAATTTGATGGTTTTGATCTCATACGGCAAGAATGGAAGGGTTAACCTTCCTTCCGCGATATCCAGTTGTTCGAGTTCTTCTTCCAAGGCGTTGGATAAATGGATGCTCTCATAAGGATAAGGCCAGCTCAGTGCAGCTTCGCCTCTGCCCCCGGCGGATTCATACATCCGAAGGATATACCCTGAACCGTCTTCTGCCGGTTTAACCGTATCCAGAATGACATGATGGCTCTCGAACGGAATAAACGATTGAACAGCAGGCCGAGAACCTTTATTCGAGCTTGTTCTTACGCATGGAAGCTCATGATTGAGCTCGGCAGCTTTACGGACGATTCCAGCACTTCTCCAGTCTCCGTTATGCGGGTATAAGGAATACGTGAACTCATGCTCACCCAAGTCTGCCGTGACATCGGGCCACTTCGGCGCACGCAGCAGGGACAACCGGATCGTGCTCTCCTGAATGTCATACCCGTACTTGCAGTCGTTGATAAGGCTGACACCGTATCCATGCTCCGACACATCCGCGAAGCGGTGGCCGCAGACTTCATATTGCGCCTGCTCCCAGCTTGTATTGCGATGGGTTGGTCTCTCGATGGTTCCAAACGGTATCTCATAAGTAGCCTTATCGGCAACGACCCCGATCGGGAAGCCGACTTTCAGCAGTTTATGTGATTCATTCCAACTGACAAACGTCTTGAAGTCGATCCGCCGGTCATGATGATAAAAAATCATGTCCTGCATGATCTCCGAGTTATGGATGCGCCATCGGAAACGCAGCACATCCTGTACCTCACCCGCATGCACCAGCTTCTTCTCGATCAGCTCCGCCTCTCCGGCCAATTGCTCCTCGTAACGGGTATCGATATCCCATGCGTCCCACAGCGTCGGACGGTCATGGAAGAAGTGGAAGCGGTTCGCGGCTTCGCCCGGCTTGACCACTTCCCGATGAGCCTCTTTATCCCACAGGCTCGTGATTTCGCCGCGCTCATTGAAGCTGACCTTATAAAAATCCGTTTCCCAGGAATCTGCGAATACTGTAGTAGAATTCTCCGCCACCGCTTTGTTTCCTGCCGGCTGCTTTAACCAAATGGTCTTGTATCCCAAAGCCGGGATGCCTTGAACATGAACATTCAAGCGGTGAGAGACTTTACCGTTCTCTTCGGTTTGGGCATCGTACTGCAGCAGCGCTCCATCTGAATCATACGGGGCGAGTCCCTGCCCTCCTTCAATCGAAATGACGGCATCTCTGCTCCATCCAAGTCCGTTGAAGATGACATACGGAATGCCTTCCCCTTCTGTATCGACCTGATCCGCCAATACCTGAAGCCCAACATGGAGGCTGTGGTTTCCTTTTTGGAACACCTCTGCGTATTCCTTCTCAGAGGTGACGTAAGACTCCGTAATGGCAGAGCCCGGAATAATATCATGAAATTGATTCAGCAAAATCAACTTCCAGCCGTCATGCAGCTCGCTCATAATTGCCTGCCGCTTCTCATTGTCCATCGACGGAAATGCCACCGAATTCCATAGCTCCGCCTCGCGGTACAGGATTTCTGCTTTCCGGTTATGACGCTTGTTCCGCGCATGCGTTGTATAGGTACCGCGATGAAGCTCAAGGTATAAGTCCCCGCGCCATTTCGGCAGCTTCGGCTGTGTTTCCTCGATCCCGCCGAAAAACTCGGCAGCCGTGCTGTACTTGCTGGCCGGTTGACCCACCATAAGCTCGGCACGGTCGATATATTCCAACATTTCGCGGGTTACGCCGCCTCCGCCGTCACCATGTCCATAAAGCAGCATCTGCTCCGGATGAACGGCTCTTTGGCGGTAGGACTGCCAATGCTCGTGAACATCTTTTGGCAGCGTGTTTTCGTTCACGCCGTGATTGAGATAGGATAACATCGGTGTTCCATCGATCCCAACCCAATGGAACAGGTCGTAAGGAAACACATTCGTATCGTTCCAGCCAAGCTTGGTTGTCATGAAATAACGAATGCCGCCATGCTTCAAGATCTGAGGCAGGGATGCACAGTATCCGAACGTATCCGGCAGCCATTCAATATGAGATGTCAAGCCAAACTCTTCTTGATAGAAGCGTTGCCCATACAGCATTTGACGCATGAGGGACTCCCCGCTCGGAATGTTCAGGTCCGGTTCGACCCACATCCCGCCGACAAGCTCCCAGCGTCCCTCCTTGATTCTGGCCTTCACTCTCTCGTACAGCTCGGGATCGTGATCCTTCAGGAATTGGTACAGCAAAGGCTGGCTCTGCGCGTACTTAAATTCGGGATACTCATTCATCAGCGCATCCATGCTGGAGAAGGTCCGGCTGGTTTTCCGCACGGTTTCCCGGACGGGCCACAGCCAGGCGATGTCGATATGCGACTGACCCACCATATGCTCGGTGCCTTCGGCATGGCCGCCAATGGCAGTAACCGCCTGTTTCAGATCTTGCTCAATCCCGGTTACCTGAGCGCCATCCCGGATGGCGGCGTCATCCAGGCTGACAAAGCGGTCCATCGCCTGATACAGCGCCTCCAATAAACGGATGCGCCGCATATCGCTATCCGGCAGCAGGATAAGCGAATCCCGAATCACGGTTGCGGTGTACATCAGGCTCTGAACCGGAACATTTACGTTGACGAGCATGCTTTGCACCCTAGTAATCGGAGGCTGTATGACAGCCTGCTGATTCAGCGGGTCCACCGGCTCCGGAATCGGATCGTACAACTCGATCTCAAGCTCCATATTCATGCCGGTGCGTTTCGGATCGAGCTTGACGAAAGTATGATTCCGGTCTAATCCCTGATAAGATGCGCCATTAATGCGCAGTAAGCCCTCGCCCCCGGAGTGGAACACAAGTCCGATCGCACCGTCCACCCAGTGCGTGGGCAATTCAAGGTTTCTCCGAAAAAAGTAGGTTGTCCCTTGCGTACTCGGGAACCTGTTGAAATCTTGTCCTTCAGCATAAGGGGCCGTATCTTCGTACACGCCCGGAACCATGTAAGTGGTCCGGGTAATGTTCCAATCTCGAAGCTCCGTCGACTCGAGCCACTGCCGCTCCGACAGTTCGCGTATAAAGCGTCGAATCCGTTCCATTCATTTAACCCTCCTGTACGGTCAGATCTGCACTCAGCGTATCGTTCACGTGTCTGCCTATCATCATACGGAACAGCCCAGGCTCAACCACCTGCTGGTAATCTTGACCGATATATTGAAGCTGTTCCGGACCGACGGTAAATTCCACTTTGCAGCGCTCTCCAGGCTGCAGGAAAATTTTCTGGAAGCCCTTCAGCTCACGCGCCGGTCTCGTATATTTGCTGGCAGCATCGCTTACGTATAATTGTACAACTTCGGAGCCTTCGCGGTCACCGCTATTTGTAACGTTCACAGAAACAACGGCCGTACCGTCTGTTCCGATCACTTCAGGAGTAATCTGAATATCCGAATAACTGAATTCGGTATAGCTAAGCCCGTATCCGAACGGATAACGCGGCTGAGAATCCTCTTCGAGGTAACGCTTACCGCGCGACCGCTTGCCGTTATAGTAAACCGGCAGCTGTCCGACATGCTTCGGTATCGACATCGTCAGTTTGCCGGACGGATTCACATCGCCGAACAAAATGTCCGCTACCGCATGGCCGCCCTCCTGACCCGGATACCACGCTTCAAGGATGGCATCGGCATGCTCGTCGATCCACGGCTCCGCAATTGGCCGGCCGTTGATATACACAACGATCATCCGCTTTCCAAGCTTATGAATCTCTTGGGCCAATTCCAATTGAACGCCAGATAACTGGAGCGTCATCCGGTCGATGCCTTCGCCGCAATCCATGTCACTTAAAGCGTCATCCGTAACCTTTGATGCCCCTGTGCGCAAATCGATCGTGCCTTCGCCAAAGTCGCGTGCGCTGGAACCGCCCAGTACCATGACCACGGTATCGGCCTGATCCGCACAAGCTAATGCCAATTCAAAGCCCTCCCTGGAATCGTCCTTAATGCGGCAGCCCGGAGCATATAATACACGCTTCGCTTCATCCCCCAGTTTCGCACGAATTCCGTCCAGTACGGTGGTCACGCTTGCCGGCGGCTGAGGAGAAGTATAGTCCCCAAGCTGATTGTATCCTTGATCGGCATTAGGTCCAATGACGGCAATCACGCCGCCTTCCTTGGATAACGGCAGGGCCTTTGCTTCGTTCTTAAGGAGAACGATGCCTTCCGCCGCAAGCTGCCTGGCAAGTCCGACATGCTGCTCGCTGCCGATCACTTCCTCGGCTACCTGCGGATCCACATAAGGATTCTCGAACAATCCAAGTTTGAATTTTAACGTCAATACACGGCGTACAGCCTCGTCCAATACGGAGACTTCCAGCTTATTTGACTCGACTGCCTTCAGAAGGTGCTTGCCAAACATCTCGCCCGACATCTCCATATCGATGCCGGCACGAATGGCCTGAACGGCGGCATCCATTCCGTCTTCAGCGGTATCATGGCCGCTCGCCAGCATATCGATGGCACCGCAGTCGGTGATTACCATGCCGTCAAAGCCCCACTCCTTGCGGAGAATGCCGTCAAGGAGCTCGGTATTGACGGTGCACGGCACGCCGTCAATCTCGTTATAGGCCGGCATAATGGATGCAGCTCCCGCTTCCACGGCTTTCTTGAACGGCAGCATATCCACTTCCATCAGCTCGCGCGTGCCCATATGCACGGGTCCGGCATTTCTTCCGCCTTCGGAGCTGCCATAGCCCACAAAATGCTTCAACGTCGCCGCAACGCTGCTCGGGCTGTCCAGGGACTCGCCTTGAAGGCCTTCGACCGATGCGGCCGCATATTCGCTGATCAGGTATGGATCTTCACCGAAACACTCCTCGGTACGTCCCCATCTTGGATCGCGCACGACGTCGAGCACCGGCGAATAGGTGACCGCTCCGCCCTGGCTGCGTGTTTCCAGCGCGACGGCACGGCACATATCGCGGTATAAATCCACGTTCCATGTGCTCCCGATAGACAGCGGCACCGGGAAGACCGTGCCGCCGATGGCCATATGCCCATGCGAGCATTCCTCCCCGATCAGGATCGGAATACACAGACGCGATTGCTCAATAGCGTAGCGCTGGATGTGATTGACGGCTTCCGCTCCTTCACGCGGAGAAAGACCGGTCTCAAGTGTTACACCGGTCCATGGATCGGCGCGTAGGGTCCCGTAAAGGGATCCGACGCCGCCATTTTTCACTTGCTCTTTAAATGAATCCGTTAAGGTAATCCGGCCTTCATTCACTTCATAGGTCTTCCAGCCGAACGGCTGGATCAGCTGCCCAACCTTTTCCTCCAGGTTCATCAGGCCAAGAAGATGTTCCACTCTTTCCGTAATGGGTTTACTGGAATCTTTATATGTCATCTCATACCCTCCGGTACATGAAGAATTTATTCTTTAACCGCGCCGATGGTCAGACCTTGAATGAAATAGCGCTGGAAGAACGGATAGGCCAGAATAATCGGTCCGGTTGCCAGAACGACCATCGCCATCCGCGAAGTATCCTGCGGCATGCTCTGCAGAGCGGCCATGCTAAGTGATGAATTCTGAGAGTTCTGCAGGATGAACTGCATGCTGGTCTCAATCCGCATGAGCATGGATTGCAGCGGAACCAGGTTCGGATCATCAATGTAGAGCAATGCGTTGAACCAGTCGTTCCAATACCCCAAGGTGCTGAACAACCCGATGGTTGCCAGACCCGGCAGGGATAGCGGCAATACCAGCTTGTAGAAAATTTTAAACTCGCTCGCACCGTCGATTTTACCGGATTCAATGATGGCATCCGGAACGCTGGTGCTGTAGAAGGTTCGAAGAATCATAATATAGAAAGCATTGACCGCCAATGGCAGGATCAAAGCCCAGATCGAATCTTTTAGGCCGAGCAATTGCGTTGCAACGATATAAGTCGGTACCAGACCCCCGTTAAACAGCATCGTGAAAAATGCAAAGAACGAGAAGAAGTTCCGGTATCTGAACCCTTTACGGGAGACAGCATAGGCATACAGCGAAATAATAAACAAACTGATCAGCGTACCCACTACCGTGACAAAAATCGTAACGCCGTAGGAACGAAGAAGCGTATCGCCTGTCTGGAATACATATTTGTAAGCTTCAAGACTCCATTTCTCCGGCCAGATTTGGTATCCGTTGCGGGCCAGTGAGCCTTCATCTGTAAATGAAATGATCATAACGAATAGGAACGGAAATACACACAGGAACGCGAAAATACCGGCAATCAGGTTGAATACGACATTCCACCCGGATGAAAGCTGATGGAAATCCTTCATCTTGCTTTTAGATTTGAACACATCACATACCCCCTTCTTGGTAGATTGATCGATTAGAACAATGCGTTATCCTTGTCATATTTACGAACGACATAGTTCGATACCATAACCAGAATAAATCCGACTACCGACTGGTACAGACCCGCAGCAGTACTCATTCCGATCTCGCCTGTTGTTTTCAGACCACGATATACATAGGTATCAATGACGTTCGTTACGGAATACAAGGTTCCCGAATCCCTTGGCACTTGATAGAAGAGACCAAAGTCTGCGTAGAAGATTTTACCGATCGCAAGAAGAGTCAAAATGGTCATCAGCGGTTTCAGCATCGGAAGCGTGATGGCTTTAATCTGCTGCCATTTGTTCGCTCCGTCAATCATGGCCGCTTCGTACAGGGATTTGTCGATCCCCATAATCGCCGCCAGATAAACGACACTGTTATAACCAACGGATTTCCACAAACTGATTAACGTCAGGAATATCGGCCAATACTTGGCTTCGGAATACCACTGAACCGGCTCCATGCCAAACCAGCCCAAAATCTGATTGAGCATCCCTTTATCCATGCTCAGGAAACTGAATGCGAAATAACCTACGATAACCCAAGACAAGAAATACGGCAGAAACATACCGGTTTGATAGACTTTCGCCAATTTCTTATTCACGATTTCAGACAATACGATAGCCAGCGCTACGGATAGAATGAGACCCAAAATGATGAACACGAAATTATAAAGAACGGTGTTGCGCGTAATGATGTAAGCATCGTTGGTACTGAACAGGAATTTAAAGTTTTGGAACCCTACCCATTCACTATTAACGATACTTGCCCAGAACCCGTCACGGCTAAAGCGGTATTCCTTAAATGCAATAATGGTCCCGAACATAGGCAAATATGAGAATAAGAGAAACCACAGGGTCCCCGGCAAAACCATGAACAGCATGGCCTTATTCGTCATAATATTTTTGAAAAACTGTCCGATCGCTCTCACGCTTACCCCTCCTCGTGATGTGCATGAAATGAACAAAAGAAGGGCGGTGAACATCCGCCGCCCCGTCCTTGTTCATGCTGCAGCGGTATCTGCTGTCCTTGGGACTAGAGAACCGCTTCATGCATTGTTATTACTTGCTTGCTTTCCAAGCATCAATTTGGCTTTGTGCTTCAGCGATGATCTTATCCAGACCAGCAGCTTTCAGCTTTTCATTCGCTTTTGGCAGGAACTCTTCAGGATTCACGGTACCTGTCATCAGCGGCGCCCAGAACTCTTCTTTTACGTTGTTGACAGCTGCGAGCTCTGTGGATACTTTGGTTGGATCGAAGTTGAAACCGAGAAGCGGAGCAGCCTGACCGGACTCGTTAAACTTCTTGAACTCTTCCCATTTGTTCTCAGGATCCTCAGGATTCAAGTAAGTCAGCATGACATTACCAAGCGCGAAGGTAGGCATGTCGTAGTTTTTCGATTCTGGCAAGTTTTCCATTACGTTCTCGCTAAGCTTTTTGTAGTGCACGCCTTCGATACCGGAGTCAACCAGGTTGCGAAGATATACGTCTGTGTTCAGCAGGTTCAGGAACTCCATGGCTTTCTCAGGGTATTTCGAGTTAGCGGAAATCGCTTGCATCGAACCCATTACCGACCAGTTAAAGATTGTTGCGTCGCCAGCCGGAGTGGATACGACCGGATAGCCGTAGCTTTGGCTCCACAGATTGTCTGCGAACGGCTGCGTTGCCGCACGATCCGTGAACCAGTTTCCGGAAGTCATCAGATCTTGCGTCGAAGTTGTTGTAGCTGCTTCTGGGGAAATGTATCCCGCTTTGTAGTACTTGTTCATCAATTTCAGCATGTCCATCGTTTCCGGCATTTCGAGGAAGTTCACGACTTTCAGCTCTTCCTTGTCATCCAGGTATACGGCCATTGGCATTTTTTCGATGATGTAGTCAAACGGAAGCAATGGACCGAAGTCTTTGCTGATCGCCAAAGGAACAACGTTTGGTTCTTTTTCCTTGATCGTTTTCAGCAGTGGCTCCAAGCTTTCCATCGATTTCACGTTCGAAATATCGAGGTTGTATTTATCAAGCAATGTTTTATTAAAGCGCCATGCTTCTTGAGCAGGAAGCTCTTTGTTTGCCGGAATCGCATAATTGTGACCGTCAACCTTGGAACCTTCCAGGAACGCAGGGTCAATCGCGTCTTTAATGCCTTGTCCATGGCTTTCGATCAGCCCGTCCAATTCCATGAATGCGCCTTTACGTGCATTTTGCACATAGTCAAACGCCCATGAGCTTGTGAACAGGATATCCATCGGTTCGCCGGAAGCTGCCATGACTTGCATCTTCTGGTTGTAATCACCGAAGTCGATCATTTTCATGTCAACGGTTACACCAATCTTCTCAGCCGTGTATTTATTGATTTCTTCTTCAACCTTGTCGACATCCTTTTGAGGTGTTCCGATGGTGTACCAGATCAGCTCAACCGGTTTCTCGGCAGTTCCCCCGCCATCTCCTGCACTCTCTTTATTACCCCCACATGCCGACAACAGCATGGATGCGGACAATAGAAGCGTTAGCGGCAGGAGCCATTTCTTTTTCGATTTACTCATGTTTATCCTCCCTTTTGAATCCTTGTGTCTCTACACTTCTAAGGTTATCCCATGAAAGCAGTTTCACATAGGCGAAAAATTAAAGGTATTATGGTGAAAATAAAGAAAAAAAACTCTGATTAAATCAATCAGAGCATTCCTCGAAAATCCCTCGGCGATACGCCGACAAATTTTTTGAACTGTTTATAGAAATAACCAGTTTCCCAATAACCTACATTTTTTGCGATATCTTGTACTTTCGTTGAAGAGTTTCGGAGCAGCTCCTTGGCTCTTTCAATCCGGTACCGGTTAATATACTCCGTAAAGTTCTCTCCGGTCTCTTTATGGAACAGATGCCCCAGATAGACGGGATGAATATGATATTGGGCGCCTAACACCTTCAGCGACAAATCCTCGTTATAATGGTGCTGGATATGATGCAGAATCTGCTGGATGACAGGGCTCTTCACGTCATTGTTGAGCGAATCGACCAGCCCGCCGACCCCGTCCTTCACGGCCGTAATCAGATCGTCGATCGATACGGAATCCATAATATCGGTAATCGTATTTTTCACAAAATCAGGGGCTGCAGTATATTGAATATCGTTCAGCTCCAGTTTCAGGCGAATGACCATCTCGACCGCAATGCTCTTGAGTGTTGTCGGTATCATCCCCTGCGTATGGCGAAGCCGGTCAAAATCACTGTCGATCAAATCAAACAGCACCTGCTTGTCCCTTCCGGCGATGCCTTTGGCATATTCGGGCCACTGTACGGAATAGGATTCCGCCGCTTCTCCCTTCTTGGCTTGAACATCAACATAATCCACGTAGGAAGGCTGCTCCAGAACGAGATAGTATTCCTGTGCCTCCTTGGCGTGAAGATAACTGTCCTTATAATTACCGCCGAGGCTTTCCACGCTGCCAAGCGAGATGGACAGCTCCTCTTCATAGCAGTACTCGCGCACCTGCTGCAGGAGCCGGATGGCTCTCGCTTTTTCCGTGTCCGGATCTTTCATCATAAAAATCACCACGTGATCGCCGTCGTTGTCCCGGAAATATAGGACGCCCGGCTCCTGGTCCATTAATTGATACAGACAGCTCTCCAGCGGCGTGAAATCCGCTCTCAGAATAGACGCCATGACGTAAGGCAAATTCAGATTCAGCCCCAGAAGGGTCGCCCGCTCCTCCAGCTCCTCCGGCTCAATCCGGTCCGTGATCCAGCGATACAGGATATTGCTGCGCAATATGTTAATGTCGTACTCGTCCAGTCTCATTTCTCTTCTGGATTTGTTCATTTTATCCGTTGTGCTGGCAATCGTTTCTTCCAATTCCTTCAGATTGATCGGCTTGAGCAAATAATTCTCGATCCCAAGACGCATGCCTTCCTTCAAATAGGCAAAGTCGTCGAATCCGCTCAGGATAATCACCTTCAGATTACGGTTTAATTTTCGTGCGCCTTCGATCAATTCAAGTCCCGTCATCACAGGCATCGATATATCCGTTATGAGAATGTCAACCGGAATGACCGCCATCTTCTCAAGTGCCTGACGACCATTCTCCGCATGACCGACCACCTCAATGCCATATTTCGACCAATCCACGACATCAACCAATCCCTCGATAATGAACGGCTCATCGTCCACGATAAATACCTTATACATCGTTATTCAGCTTCCCTTCTGCCACCGGAAATTTCACTGTCACCGTCGTTCCGTTACCCGGCTCACTCTGGATGTCCATTCCGTACGAACTTCCAAACGTCAGCTTTAATCGCTCGTTCACACTCCGCAGACCAAACGATTCTTCACTTGATTCGGCCATGTCCAGCCGGGATTTGATCTCTTCCAGCTGCTCCGGCTCGATCCCTTTCCCGTTATCCTTAATCTCGATCACGACATCATCATCCTGCTGGATCGCGTTAATCGTCAGCCAATTGTCATCCTGATCGCTGCGCAGGCCGTGAACGATATAATTCTCAATCAGCGGCTGCAGCGACATTTTGATCATCGGCACATGTTTGATTTGATCGTCGCAGTGCATTTTGTATATATACTTGTCCTTATAGCGAATGCGAAACAGCTCCAGATAGAGCCTGCACGCCTCCAGCTCATCCTTCAGCGTATAGTGGGACTTATGCTGAACGATATTCTTGAACAGCATCGACAAGCTGTAGATCATATCGCCGACATCCTGCGCCCCCTGCGAGAGTGCTCTCATTCGAATCACTTCGAGTGTGTTGTATAGAAAATGGGGGTTAATTCTTGCCTGCAGTGCGGACAGCTCCGCATTCTTCTGGTTAATCTCTGCTTTATACACCTTGTCGATATAACGGGTAAGCTCATCCAGCATTTCATTAAAGCTGCCTGCGATTTGCCCTAGCTGATCCTCCTTGGTATCCTGCATCCGGGCAACGAATTCCCCCTTCTCTACCTTGCGCATAAAGCGGATAATGTTATCGGTACGCTTGGAGTAATTGACGATCGTCAGCGAAGGAATGGATACCGCAATCACGATGCACAGCAGGGCAACAATGATGATGGTGTTTTGCAGGCCATGGAAGGACTCAGCAATCTCACGCTTGGGTGTGATTCCAACCACCGTATAACCTGCCTGATTGTGAGCTGCCGTTGTAATATACGATTCTTCATCGAGGGTCACGGTTTCTTTGGAATTCAGCAGCCGGTCGGCATAAGGATACTTCTCGCCGTAATATTTACCGGAGGAGTCAAACATCACGCGGCCGTCACCCGACAAGACCAGTACGGATCCCTTCAAGGGATCGTCCCCGCTGTTCAGGACGGCATCCAGTGCTTCCGTTCGATATAAAATAACCAGCTGCCCCAGATTCTTGTATGTGGTCATATCATTAATCGGGCTCCGGATCGAGAATAACGGCATACTCACGTCTCCGGCCAGCTTGCGTATCCAGAGATTCGGCAATGTGACGCTTTGGCTTTCGAGCGCCATCACGTCGGGGATGTATGAATGTGTAGCATTCGCCTGATAGAGCCTTGTCATGCTGCCCTGCTTGTATACATACACATACTGTTTCTCCGCGCTGTACAGCATGATATTCTCAATATCCGGGTCATCGTCCAGCCTCTGCTTGAAATAAGCGACCACGCTGTCCGAATTGGACTGCCCGCCGCCCGCGATCCGATCCATTCGCTTGGCCATGTACTCATTAAACGAGTTCATGAGGAAATAGGAAGTGTCAAGGCCTAGAGAACTGTTGCGGTACAAGTCATTTACATAGGACTGCGCATTCTCATATTTTTGATTCAATTGCCGCTCCACCCGCTCTACCGCTCTTCGCTGAATGTCCAGTTCGCTGCGAACGGCCGATTGAAACAAGAAGTAATACATGATGTACGACAAGGAGACAATGGTAACCACCGCAATCAAAGAGATTAACAGCAGCATTTTGGTAAACATATTATTTTTAATATATTTTTGATAAAACCTAGCAGGAGACATTGGTTTCCCCTTCCTGATGTAAACGTTGTTAATGCTTATCCTAAATATAACATCGGTTGGCCGTCATCAATGGGTGAAATTTCTACCAAGTCATGAAGGTGTAATTTGCCTATTTTAGGTCAATTTAGGGGCCGGTCTTCGCCCTGATTCATAGCATGAATCATGAAGGAGATGGATTAAGATGCCCCAATACCGCATTATTGTCGATTTATCCGATTTTCAGCTGCATCTGCTGGATGGCGACATCGTGGTGCGTACGTTCCCGGTCGCCATTGGTAAAATGGCTACACAGACGCCGCCAGGCAGTTACACCATCGTCAACAAGCAGCCGAATCCCGGAGGACCTTTCGGAGCCTATTGGTTAGGGTTGTCCAAACCCCATTACGGCATCCATGGCACAAACGACCCTTCATCCATCGGCCGCTCCGTTTCCCATGGCTGCATTCGGATGTACAACGAGGATGTGATGGAGCTGGCCTCCCTCGTGCCCATCCATACCCGGGTCACCATACGAAACTGATAACATAATCTGGTGATTTCAAATCCCCCCAAATTGGTTAAATACAAATGTTACATGGTATCTATGTATTTTACCTATTCGTTGTTATGGAGGGATTTGCCCATGATGCAGAGCAAATATTTCAGGACATGCTTTGGCATAATCGCACTGCTCTTGATCATTTATCTAGGATCCGAAATCAGCTTTTTGTTCCGGCCAATCGTCTCCATGTTCAATATGCTGATCGTTCCCGTCGCGATGGCCGGCTTCTTTTATTATCTGCTCAGGCCGATCGTCGACTACCTGGAGCGGCGGAAAATCAAACGATCCATTGGCGTCCTGATGCTGTATTTCGTATTTGCCGGTCTCTGCGCCATCTTCGGCATCGTGGTGTGGCCGACACTCCGCGAACAGATCGAAAATTTTATCAGCAATACCCCCTTTCTGGTAGAGGGTGTACAGGAACAGATCGACCAGCTGCAGCAGAATCGATTCTGGTCACGCTATATACCAACGGAATCCGAGCTGTCTACCTCACTGACGGAGTACATGAATCGGATCATTACCTGGATCAGCAACTCCATCAATAACCTGATCACCGTTGTATCCAGCGTTGTCGTTATTATTGCTACGATTCCGATCATTCTGTACTACATGCTGAAGGAAGGCAGCAAGCTTCCGCCCAGGCTGCTCAGTGTCCTGCCAAGACGATACCGCCGTGACGGCAACGAAGTGCTGGGTGAGATCGATACGGCACTCAGCAATTTTATTATCGGCAAAGTGATCCTGAATCTTATACTTAGCATCATGATCTATATCGGATTTCTGATCATCGGGCTGCCCTATTCGCTGCTCTTAACGGTGATCTCCTTCTTCTTGAATTTCATTCCGTATATCGGTGCGCTGCTGGCGACCATTCCTGCCGTCATTATCGGATTTATCGAATCTCCTTCCATCGCGATATGGTCCGTTGTTGTTATTGTCATCGCGCAGCAGATCCAAGATAACATTCTGACACCGGTTATCTACGGGAAACAGCTTGATATTCACCCGTTGACCACGATTGTCCTCATACTTGTAGGCGGCGATTTCTTCGGGCTGCTTGGCATCCTGCTCGCCATTCCAGCCTACATGATCGTCAAAATTATCGTGGTACGGATTTACGAACTGTTCCTTGCCGAAAAAGTAGAGGACGCATAATAAACTCGAGTTACTGGAGACAAACAACTTCCATTTGCAAAAAAAAGGATGTCCCCGCCAACTTCACGATGGCTGCTGGGGACATCCTTTATGTAAAAGAATCACGCATTGCCGCGCAGGGATCGAACCACAAAATCATGCTCGTCCTTGCGCAAAATCATCCCGTTTGACAGGGTAACGGTATCCTCGTCGTGAGAAGTCAGGATGGCCTGTGATGACACCAGTCGATTGTCCCTCCATATCATCACAGAAGATCCAAAATAGACGGCATTATCGAATTGAATGGTATGATTCACGACATAACCGATGGAGTTCAAGGCCGGGTATGCGTTTCTCGGCATAATTCTATGAATAGCGCGAAACGGTATTACAAGCTCACCCGGGCCTAGAATCACTTTTTCCTGAACGGGATCCCACCCTTTCAACACACCTTCAACCGTGCTTTTCGCCCCGTCTAAACGCTGAATGACTACATGACGACCAATCCAATGCTTCATGAAGGTCACCTCTCGCGGATTATTCATCTCCATCGCCCGGTGTGCTCGGGATGTCCCAATTCACCGGATCCATACCCTTTTGCATTAAAAAAGCATTCGATGCTGAAAATGGACGACTACCGAAGAATCCTTTATGTGCTGCAAACGGACTCGGATGACTGGACTCAAGCACCTTGTGCCGGCTTCGGTCTATGAAGGAACCTTTCTTCTGTGCGTAACTTCCCCATAATATAAAAACCATTGGCTGATCACGTTCATTCAGTTTCGTAATGACCGTGTCGGTGAATTTCTCCCACCCGATCCCTTTATGCGAGTTCGGCTCGCTTTCGCGAACCGTAAGCACTGCATTGAGAAGCAAGACTCCTTGATCCGCCCACGATTGTAAGGAGCCGTGATGGGGAATCGAGATTCCCAGATCCGAAGCAAGCTCCTTATGTATATTTCGTAAAGATGGAGGAATCGCAACCCCGGGCGAGACGGAAAAGCTCAGTCCCTGTGCCTGCCTACGACCGTGATACGGGTCTTGTCCCAAAATAACGACTTTGGTTGATTGGTACGATGTTTGCTGAAGAGCCCGAAATATATCTTCCTTGGGGGGATACACCGTGCTGCGCCGGTATTCCTCGTCCACCCGTTCCATCAAATCTTGAAAATAAGGCTTATCCATTTCTCCCTGCAGAATAAGGTCCCAATCATTGTTAAACATCCGCATGTCTCCTCTCTCCTCCTCACACAGGCCAGCATGGAATCATAAAAGAATGCGATTTCTATAATCGGAACACCATTACAACTTCCGTTCATTTTGAATCCAATAACAACACTCATCATGAATTGACCTTGTGTCGATTTAAAAAATAAGCCGGCACCCATACGGGGGCCGACTTATTTTGCATCTTACCAGACGCTGTTATAATGCCGAGGACGGGGGTCGAACCCGTACGGTAGTCACCTACCGCAGGATTTTAAGTCCTGTGCGTCTGCCAATTCCGCCACCCCGGCATATTTATCCGCGCATGTTCCTAGCGTCGTTCACGTTCACTTCCATAGCCTAAGGTACGCGTCGAATTCGCAATAGGTTGCGATCTCATTCCGATATCTAGGTGTGCACATTTCGTCTTAGCGACAAAATTGATAATACCATGTCCAACCATATGATGTCAATATATGAAACTCATAATTTTTCGCATCACCCCCATCTAGGCCTCATTCTCGATTGCTTCGAGCAGCCGCTCTAATTCATCGATTCAAATGCTTCAGTTTGTCATAAAGAATAATTTTACCGTTATCACCAAATGATAAATAGGCTTGCATTGTCATATGCGAAGACTAGAACAGCAGAGAAAAGGATACCGCCCACCATGAAAAAACTCTCAACCATCATATTGTTCGCTATCTCCGCCTCCCTTTGCTACCCGAATGTTGTCAACGCCGAGCGTGCGCCATCCACTTCCAAAGGCAGGGGTTATTATGAAGAACGCGGCGAGATTGTATGGGAAGTCCCCACACACAACAAGGTAATTGCCCTTACCTTTGACGATGGCCCGGACGAGCAGAATACCGTTCAAATTCTGGATCTGTTACAGCAATATAACGCCAAGGCCACCTTCTTCGTTGTTGGCAGCCGGGTGGAGAAACACCCTGAGATCGTAGCGCGAGAGCTGCATGAAGGACATGAGATCGGCAATCACTCTTACTCCCATCCTCCCTTTCACAATATTGACGTCAGCAAGTTAACGAGCGAACTGAACCGGACGCAGGATGCAATCTTTCATGCAACCGGCATTCGAACCGCTCTCTTTCGTCCACCCGGAGGCAGCTATAATGAAGCGATTGTTCGAACGAGCAAGGATTTCGGTATGCTGACCGTATTATGGTCATGGCACCAGGACACGCTGGACTGGCGAAAGCCCGGCGTTAACCGGATTGTCAAAAAAGTGCTGGATAATGCTCACAATGGAGACATCGTACTGATGCACGACTTTGTGCCAAGCAGTACACAGACGGTAGAGGCTCTCAAAGTGATTTTACCGGAGCTGCAAAAGAGAGGCTACGAGTTTGTGACCGTTTCGGAGCTGCTCTCCTATCACGAGAAAACGCGTAAGTTCATTGAAGTTAACCATTAATGAAACAGATGCCACGTTCTGCAATAACCGCTGCCTCCTAATGGTAACGGTTATTTTTTGAAGCTGCTGGATCCGAAAACACACAGTCCAATTTTCTCTTGAACTTATCAATTTCATCTGATAAGATACAGAACGAACGTTCAGTATATAAATTTTGAATATGGCCGAGGGTTATGAGGGGGTGCATGCGTGAACAAAAAACAACAACAAACCGAAGATACCAAGCGACGCATAGCCGAAGCCGCCAAGGCGCTTTTTATGCAGAAGGGTTACAAATCAACGTCTATAGAGGAGATCGTTGAAGCCACCGGAAGCAGCAAAGGGAATATCTATTATCATTTTAAGAGCAAGGAAGGGCTGTTTCTGTATCTGATCGAGGAATGGGACCTCGAGTGGGAACAGAAATGGAACAGTAAAGAGCAGCATTACACCACCACCGTCGACAAGCTGTACGGAATAGCCGAACAATTGGTGTTTGATGATCTGAACCACCCCTTCTCCAAGGCACTTGATGAATTTATGAACAGCAATGGAGCTGTTACCGAGGAAGTAGAGCAACGAATCGTCCAGATTATCCGGAGCCATTTGGAATTCAATCAGAAATTGCTGCAGCAAGGGATGGATCGCGGGGAGTTTGAGAATCATAATGTGGAGCAGCTGTCCGTCATCTTTGAGAGCCTCATTGTTGGCTTAAGCCAGATGTCCCGTATAACTAAGGTGGAAAATGCCCTTTCCCTTTATCATGCCGCCATCAAAGTATTTCTGCATGGCATTGAAAAGAAATCATGAAAAACTGGCCCCTTTTTCATGCTCTATTATAAACCGAACGTTCAGTATATAATCAATCGAATGACGATCATTTTCATCATGGCCTTATTAAATCGTCTTTTATTTTTGGAGGAATCATCATGTCATTACTGATGCGAAACAATGGAGCCATTCTGCTCCTCATGTTCAATATATTTCTAGTCTTCACCGGGATCGGGCTCGTCATACCTATTATGCCAACCTATATGACGGAACTGCATATTAGCGGAAGCACGGTAGGTATGCTCGTTGCCGCTTTTTCATTAACACAGCTGTTATTCTCGCCACTTGCGGGAAGATTGTCCGACACCATCGGACGTAAAAAAATCATCATCTCCGGCATGATTGTGTTCGCCGTATCGGAATGGTTGTTCGGAGCTGCCAGCACACCGCCGCTCTTGTTCGCCTCGAGAATGCTGGGCGGAATCGGCGCTGCACTGATTATGCCCGCTGTCATGGCCTACACGGCTGATGTGACTTCGAATGAGGAACGCGCCAGGGGTATGGGGTTCATTAATGCTGCGATTACGACAGGCTTCATCATCGGACCGGGCATCGGTGGATTTATCGCCGAATTTGGCATTCGCGTTCCTTTCTACGCCGCGGCCGTTGCGGGAGGAATTGCTGCGCTGGTCACACTGCTGCTGCTTCCGGAATCATCCGCCAAGCAGGAAGCACCTACCGTACTGGGACGGAAGAAGGAGAGCCTGGCTGTCCAGCTGGTGCGTTCTTTCAGGGAACCTTATTTCCTGAGTTTGATTATTGTATTTGTGCTCTCGTTCGGTCTTGCCAATTACGAAACGGTGTTCGGCCTGTTTGTAGATCATAAATTCGGGTTCACCCCTAAAGATATTGCCATGATCATCACGTTCGGATCGATTGCGGGTGCCGTCGTGCAAGCGACGATATTCGGTTGGATCCTGAACCGGTTCGGTGAGAAAAGAGTCATTACACTCAGTTTGCTTACCGCGGGGATCTGTATCCTGTTAACCCTGTTTGTGCATAAATACTGGCTGATATTCCTCGTTACCTTCCTGGTCTTCCTGTCGATCGACATCCTGCGTCCCGCCATCGGTACGCAAATGTCCAAACTGGCGAAGGATCAGCAGGGCTACGTGGCCGGCTTGAACTCGGCCTACACCAGTCTGGGGAATATTGCCGGACCGCTGGTGGCAGGGTACCTGTTTGATGTGGACATCAACTTTCCCTACATTTCCGCGTCCATCGTCCTCATCCTCTGCTTCTTCCTGGCCATGCGCGCCGGCAGAGCCTGGGCGGCTACGGAAGCCGTCATGAATGAGCGTTGACGAAGGGTAACGGCCTTCCTCAACGTTTACAGCCAATCATTGAGCAAGACCCCGCCGTAAGCTTCTGGCGGGGTCTTGCTTTTTTTATTTTCCTTCAGGCTATCCACTTATTTGTCAGTAATAATACAAATGGCGACTAATAAAACTACTAAACCATATACTCTATTTAACTATTTTTAGTAGAAACCCAAGCCAGCTTACGATATTTGAATATGTTGAATTATCTAGCAACGGGAGGTGATTTCTATGTCTTGTCGTAAACAAAAGAAAGTAGTCATCATCATCGTTGTAAAGTAAATAAAGGCGTTGTAAGATCGCTTCAGAAGAATCACAATATTATCATTCTTGCTAAAGAGGGCCATTCGCTGGCCCTCTTTAGTCGCTGCTTTGTTCTAACCATTTTCCATTTTGGGCATATTAAACACAAACACGTAAAACACTAATCATCTATTTCTTTGATAGATAGACCATTCCAAAGAGCTCTATAAAACGATGGCCTTCATCTTTAGAAACAAACCCAGTGCCACGGTGCTGGGTCTTATTTATACTGTATTTTCGATTCCTTTGGTTGTTTCTTACGACTTGATGTTAACAGTTAACATTGTATGTATAGGGCTTGTTACAGAATTACATTCAGTAAGCCACCAGGACGATCATCGCCAATAAAGCCACAAGCGCAAACAATAGAGACCATCCCAATTCAAAACGTCGTTTTTCTTTATATGCCTTGAAGGCTTTCCTCGATTCAAATACAAAAACGATCACCAAGAAGGCGAGTAAGACCGGCAATCCCCAAGACTGATTCAATACCCATTCTGACACCTTGATCCCCCATTCTAGATACTAATTTAAGCTGCATCCAACCAGCAGCAGCCGTATAAATAGCTTGTCCCCAACGACTCCATTAAAATGTACCGTAAGTCGCCTCCGATTACAAATCTCGCTTGTCGGAATCTCTGATTGATCTTTCAGGTTCCTCTGGATTTGAACTCCATTTGAATAATGATCATGTTCATTGCATTTTAACTGGCCGGTGCGGACTTAAGCACATTTTTCAGAACAAATTAATACTCTGAATTAATTCATTTCCAAGAGGAGTTCGTTGATGGAGAAAAAATCAACTTATGATTACATTGTGGTAGGCACAGGCCCGGCAGGAGCCGTTATCGCGAAGTCACTTACTGATGACATGCGAACTTCCGTGCTTGTATTAGAATCCGGTGGAAATCATGACAAAGACAAACCGATCAAGGATTCAACCTTTGCACTTGAGCTTGAAGAAAGTTTCTTTCCGAATTACTTCTGGCAGGGAGAAGGCGTTCCCCAAGAAGAACTTGATGGACGCGCATTCGAATGGACGACGGGGCGACTCTCGGGTGGCGGTTCTTCAATCAACGGGGAGCAGTATGTACGACCGACAGCTGCCGTGCTCCTGAAGTGGGAACGACTGCTTGGACCTCAATGGTCACCTGAAAAAGCCACGCAACGATTCAAATCATTGGAGAATTATAACGGTGAAACCACAAATATCAATGCGCATGGGTATCGAGGAAGAATTAACATCAGGCAAGCACCCGAAACTCCGACACCGATGGCTCACAAGCTGACAACTGCGATCGAGCGGGCAACAGGTTATCCTATAATTCTTGACTACAATGATCCGGATACTCCCATGGGACCGTTCACCCGTTGGCAATTATACCAACAACCTGATGGTCGTAGGGAAAGCTCATCCACAGCCTTCCTGTCTCCCGACATTATGACGCCAACAGGTCGGGGAGTTCATAACCGAAAATTAACTGTAATGTTTCGGACAACGGCTCTCCGTATTCTCTTCTCCGGCAAACGTGCCGTTGGTGTTGAATATTTGAAGGATGGCAAATGCATCCGTGCATATTCCCGTAAAAAGGTTATTATATCGGCAGGAATAAATAGCCCTCAGTTGTTAATGTTGTCTGGAATTGGATCCGCTAAAATGTTGAAAAAGGCTGGAATCCCTGTCATCTTCGATAACCCAAACGTAGGGCAAAGATTAAAAAACCATACGCTAAACTTCGCTGTATTTGCTACCAATTCAGAAGATCGTCCCCTCCCTACCCTTGATCCAAATGCACTTTATACGGGAGGAGCTTTCTTGCCAGATCCATCTGGTATCGATCCGGATGAACGGGCGGTTCAACTCGTTGGCATCGATTCTGAAGAAGAATTGACCATAGCGATTTTGTACTTGCGGCCAAAGAGCAAAGGGACGATCCGCATCCAAAGCAAAGATCCGCTAAATATCGTATTGGCAGACGAAGGATTTCTCTCAAATCCAGACGACATGGAGGCTGTAAAAAGAATTTATCGAACGTATATCAGAGATATTGCCTTAGAGTTGGAACAGATTGATTCTTCGTATCAGCTCCTATCCCCAGCATTCGATGTGATTGATGATGATGACAGACTCGAAGAATTTATTAAGGAAAATTTCGACCACAATCATCATCAGCAAGGATTTCTGCGTATGGCTCCTTTATCAAAAGGAGGAGTCGTTAACCGTAAAGGAAATGTACATGGGGTTCAAGATTTGATCGTTGCAGATGCGTCCATAGTTCCATATACAGTCGATGGAAACACCTCTTCAGCTGCATATCTTATCGGCTATACCATAGCGAAGCAATTATGTAAACGCAAAAAAAATCAACGACCACATACGGAATTAGGGGAAGAATGAAAACTGAACATAAAGGGGCAGGATAGCCCCTTTTTCAGTTTCCCGCAAAGGCGATCGGTTTGCACATCGGTTCCCTGTGAATGTACATTAATCGAGGTTTTTCGTATAACCAGCGGCCCTGCTAGCCGATATGGCGTGTAGATGTCGGATGTCTGCATAAAGCTGGACGGGCCCGCTATCTCAGCCGTCGAGAGCCGCGTCCTCATTTATTGATTGACTTCAGCCCCCCTTTTTTTCAATAAATATCATTATGATCAATGGTTTATCACCAAGAATTCACATGTTGCTTATTTCTTCGCGTTAAAGTAGTGCCGGTAGCTTCATAGCACTTCGGTTCATGCCCCTTTAAACAGAAAAAAACCCTTGCTTCCGCAAGGGTCTTCGATAAAGCGGGCCCTAAGGGACTCGAACCCCCGACCAGTCGGTTATGAGCCGACCGCTGACCAATCAATAATGCCATATTACTCTATGTCAATTGGATGTTGAATTTTATCCTTGTAAAAATCGATATATAGTTGTCCGTCGCTCCCCTTCACAGCATAAAAAACATCCTCAATTCTTCTTCCCCGAGTTTTTAATTTTTCCATCATCCAATCTGGTGGTATATTATTGGCTTTTAGATTACCTTCTAATAGCCGACCGTCCATGATAAGCTCAATCGGGAATTTCAAATCCCCTTTCACTCCATTCTTCAAGTCTTTTAATGTTACATTCTGATATTCCTTTTTCTTCATCACTGATATTTTTCCGTTTACCTCCATTAACGCGTACTCAATTTCACTGTAATCAAAAATATCTTTTTGTCGTAACATCTGATTCAAAGTATCTAAAGTCATATTATTTTTCTTAAGATTGTCTTCAAGGATGTTCCCACCCTCAATTAAAATAGTAGGTGTCCCTGCAGTCCACATTCGGAATTTTCTGCTTTTTAAAATGATCTTTGATAATAGGTATGAAGTAACTGTAAAAACTCCGAGAGAGATTAATAAGTGAAGTATTTGTATTTTTTCATTAAAGGCTAAGTTTGCAGCAATTGCTCCCAAAATAACTGCTGTGACAAATTCATGAAAATTCATGTTAGAAAGCGTTTGTTTCCCTAGGAACCTCGTGATAATCATTAGAATTATAAAAGCTGATATACTTCGAATTAATATTATTAAATCTTCAACCATACTCAGGTACACTCCCATATTTCTTTTTTTCTTTTAGCCTAAGTATGATCTTTTATTTATAAAACAATAACAACGAACGGATATGTTCCTCTAATCATGTGCTCGTGTTGGTCATTAAATGATGTTCGGGCATGATAGTTATGGACGTGTGGAACGCCACTTGGAGCTGGTTTAGTTATACCTCCCTTATATTAATGCATGATTTCTTTCTTGTTTACCTTCATGCCAGACAATGAACGATCGAACATGTCAAGAATAAATAAGAAGCGTTCAGCTTCACGAAAAACGTGATCTGCTAATAAAGGGTGAATGATACTTTTAATTCGACACTCCTCAATTAAGTCACGTGCAGTCTTTTTAAAATCTCGCAATGATTTGACTGAAACGCGGTTTTCATCCACAAATTGACTTAGTAATGGATGGGTTTGCGATTGTGGACGCATGGAACTTAAGTCAATGGCTTGAAACATCAGCGTATCAAAGTCTTGGCTAAACTCCCTAGCTTGCTTCACTAATTTTCGCTCGGATGGATCAAGTAGATGACCTATAAATTTTGCATGGTCAGCCATGATTTTTAGGAAAAAGACATTTTCATCGATAATTGCATCAGGTAATGGTTCAAGTCTCCCGTTATTCAGTTCCTCTAGCCGATTTTTAAAATAATTTGCTTCTCGGCTAACATGATCTACAAGCAGAGGGAAATTTGTTCCCCCGGGAAGTTGGCACCGTAATATAAGCCCAAGTACCTTTCTCTTAAATGCCCAAATGTGTGCAGCCGCATTGTGAACTTCTGAATTAAACTGTCTAATGATTTGGGGATCAGTATCTGCTTGAAATGAATGTGATCTTCTTTCAATATCCTCAAAGATTTTATGAAATTGATTTGCCTCATTAATTAACTGCGTGTCCTCGCACCTAAATCCTAGTCGAAGAAAAAAGGAATGTTCTTTCATTATGCGTGACCAAAAACGTATCTCATCTAATGATCTGATTACAAAAGGATCCGACAACCCATATCCCACCTTTCGGGCCACTTAATAAGACAACCATTGATATTTGCTTGATAGCAGAGTATATGGGGATGACATGTTTCAATATGCTATCGGATAATAAAAATCAAGATCAATTAGGGTAAAAAAATTAAAAAGCCTCTCCGGCTTATTTGCCATCTGAGGCAGGAAAATTAACAAGCGAAATCATTATTGTTCTACAATTAAGTTTCGATTTACAGCCTTTGCCGGGTCGCCCTCACCGCCAGTTCTTTTATGCATACCCTGTTATGTATCTTAAAATTGAGGAGGATGTGCAATGAGCGGAGTTGGAGGGGCTTATGGTGGAGGCTCAGTCGGTACAGTGTTGGTCCTATTTATTTTGCTGGTTATTATCGCTGGAGCGTTTTTCGTTTAATTAAGTTGCACGTTCTTAGAAAAAGCTATTTCTACCTAACGGAAACGTTAGTTCAAAAAAGAAAACGGCAAACTAAGACTTAATTCCACTTCTTAGTTTGCCGTTTTTTTGTGTGAGTTCGTAGAACAAGCTTTTTTCAATTATTTATATCCCTAATTGGGATTTGCCCATAGATATGATACTAGGCAAGTGTCGTGAGCAGTTCAGGTTATAGTCCATAGACTGATGTTGTATTACATTTACCTAAGGAGGTTAACTATGGAAACTGATTATAAACAATTATGTTGGAGATTGATGAATCAATATGTTGGAATTAATACAACAGATGGTCACTCTTATGATGGATTTATTACTCATGTCGATAATGAGTATGTCACTCTTGCTGTTCCAACGGATGAAATGATTGAGGAGATGCGTGGGATGCCTGCACAGGAATCAACCTACAGACAATTCGGTTTCCATCCAGGCTTCTTCCCTCGTCGTCGTTTCTTGCAGCGCCGTATTCCTTTTCCCATTAGTGCTATATTCTTGCTTCCATTCTTCATATGATCCAATGGCTGAGAGGGATATGGAGAAAACATATCCCTTTCTCTCTCTATTAAGGCTTTGTCCTTTATATGTACCCTATTATTGTTCTCCGCATAACAGCCCTTTAAACAGCAAAAAACCCTTGCATCGCAAGGGTCTTCGATAAAGTGGGCCCTGAGGGACTCGAACCCCCGACCAGTCGGTTATGAGCCGACCGCTCTAACCAACTGAGCTAAGGGCCCTGAACATACATGTACACATAAACATAAGGACGTCATACATACATCGTTTAAAAATTGGTTGCGGGGGCAGGATTTGAACCTGCGGCCTTCGGGTTATGAGCCCGACGAGCTACCGAACTGCTCCACCCCGCGTCAATGCTGTATCAAACAGCGACAAGGATAAATATACACCATTACCCTGCATCAAGTCAAGTGCTGTTTTAATGGAATTTCCTCAAGGCATAAACCGCACGCCATAGCGGCCCTTTTTGGATCGGTAAACCTCCACCATCCGCGGGTCATGGTATCCGAACAGCCAGCCATCCTGCTCCAAACGTTTAGCAAAGCACCCTGCCTGAAATTTGCTTGTATACAGCTTTCCGTAATATACCCAGTTCATCCTATGCGACTCCTTGCCCGAATGATAATGTGGTGCTGTCATATTATGTCCAAACTTCCACAAAAAAACCGCAGCCTAACAAACTTCTCCATGATTTCCCGATAAAAAAACAATCAGCCATACCTCGTACCACATCGGGATACGAATACGATTGATTGTCACCTTAAGTAAACCGTGCCTATTGGCCGTCAGCCTCCGCAAACCGGGCAGCAATGCTCATAAGCTCCTGCTCCATCGAATTCATCATCTGGATAAAATTCATCAGCTGCGCTTTCGTTTCCTCGGCCTCCGTACGAAACCGCTGCTGGGAAACGCCTTCCCATTCGGCATTCAACGTTTCAATGACCTGGGACAATCGGGCGACCAATTCCCCGCCGTAGTCACTCCCGCTTCGAATGTCTGCCGCAGCCCGGCGCAGCTCCTCGGGGGATACCTCTATACGTCCTGACATGGATCTACCTCACGCTCCTCCCTTTATGGATATACTCTCGTTTGTTATGTAGCCTTCGTCTCAGCCAGTACGGCCTGAAACTGTTCTTCCTCTTCATCCTGGTAACCGGTAAATATAATCTCCTGGATATCCTCATGATTAAAAACGTAGGCAAACTCCGGGCTCACATACCCTTCCGGATACGGGCAAGCCAGATAGTCGAACAATTGCGGCTCCTCTAGCGCCAGAATTTGCTTGCGCCCATAGATCACCAGCTTTTTCTCGCCTTCCTTCAAAATGACAATCGATCCGTTCGGCAGCAGCTGCTGCGTCATAATTACCCTCTCCTTTTCTTGCTCTTCCGGTGCGGTGCCGCCGGCGTGCGGCCCTGATTTATTTTGTTCAGAAACGCGGCGTTCCGCTGCTCCTTCGGCAATCCCAGTACAGGATAATGAGCTTTTAGCTTATCCATATTATTTTGGATGAACCTATACCGATGAATGAACACAACGGCCATGTACAGACCGAGAATCAACAGAACGGAAAAGGCCGCCATGCCCATCACAAATCCGCCAAGATCGCCGGTTACCGCCACCACGACGTAATACCCTGTGTAACCGATGGCCGCTAACAGCAAGGCGGCTTTGCCCGCTTTTCCGACGCCGCCTTTGCGCTCCATGGACTGGTACGTCCCTTGCTGCAGCGCTCTGAAATGCAAAACATAAAACACAACGAGCAGCAGCAGCATCACCGCGATCGAGCTAAGCCCATACCCCATGGAATCAACTCTGGCCATGTCATACATCATTTTCAGTATAGCAAGCTGGCAAGTGACCGCCAGCGCCAATCCGTATATCCCCAAGTACAGCACAAAACCGACCTCAGACCGGTACGGATTTACGCTCAGACCAATCCCCCACAGCAGCATAACCGCCCATACCGCCGCCGCCGCATAAAAATAAACCGACATCATCGGCGCTGCCAGCGTGACTAGTGCGGGGATGAGCATTATAAATAAAAAACATACGATACCGCCCCGAATTTGCTCGGCGGGGATTAACCGGAAATGAAACTGTTCTTCCTCTGAAATCTTCGTGCTCATCTTTGACACTCCCCTTATTTGAACCATCCGGCTATCGTAGAACCTAACTTCTCTGCCCCCATTTTCAATCCTTCGGTGACAGTATCCTTTTTCCCGTCCCCGTCAAAATCCGTGAACTTGATGCCGTCCATGACATAGGAAGCGCCCACCGACACGCCGAAGCCGATAGCCGCACCCGCAAGAGTGCCGATGGGACCGCCTACCGCTGTTCCAATGAGGGCTCCTGCCTTGGCGCCAGCCGCTGCGGAAGCCACGACGGTTCCCACGCCGACACCCACGTCCACAACGGCGTCTCCGGCAATTTTTGCCCCGCTCTTATTGTCGTTGATATTCGTGACCAGATTCCCCACCGTTTGCATGGCGATGCCTGCATAACCAAGCTTGCCACCCTTCCAGCTGAGCGAGTCTTTCACGGCTGCGCCGGGAAGGACGTATTTTGGAATTCGGGGGTGATTCCGCCAATTGTACTCGGCATAGGATTTTTTGCGGATATTGGCCAGCATGCCGTTCGTCACATTGGCTCGCATATTGCCGCGCTTGTCTTTCTCAAGCCACACGCCAAAGCCGTTCCGGTACATATCCCAGTATTTGTACATCGTCCCGGACGCGGTTACCGTACCGAACAGTACGCCGGCGGACGCGAGCGGGTTACCGGTCCATTGATCCGCCGTTCCGCCGAAAGGCGCAAGCGCATTGAATTCAACGCCCGCTGCCGTCACGGGTGGATCCGTTTTCTTATTCCCGTTCTGTGCCAGACTCGCCTGAAGCAGCAGATGCGGACTAACCTGGGCAATCGATTGTTTGCCGAAGGTAAGATTGTTCCCGAGCGATTGATCGGTCTGCGAAAAATCCCCCGCCTTTTTCACCAGGTGCCCTCGATTCTGCTCCAGACGGCCTACCACCGACTGGCAGGCAGCCCTGCATTGGGCCAGGCGCTGTTCGACCTGGGCACGATGACGCGACTCCCAGGACATGCTCTGGATACGCTGCTGCATGCGTTCCTGGAGCTGCTGGACTTCCCGTGCAATATCAGATACCGCTGCTCCTTGCTGGTTCAGCATTTCGGGTACCACACGTATTTTGGTCATATCTAACAATCCTCCATGTCATTGATCGAGAAGGCAAAAATTACAGTATGCGGGATCAGGATGCTACGTTTCTCACTTAATACGCTCGATGACTGCGCCGAGTTCCCGGATGATCTCAGTTACCGTCGCGCCCCAAATTTGATCCTGTTCGCCTTCATTGCGAATCAGCCAATTGGAATGCTTTCCTCTCAACAGTTCGATTCCCTGTATTCTGCAGTTCAGATCCGGACAATAGTACGCCGTGAAGGCAGCATATCTCTCCGGATCGGTGACGCAATCGGCCAAGGCGGAAACGACGGATTCCGGGCAGCCTTGTGCAAGCAAGTACTTCCGAGGCTCCTGCTCCCCTTGCTCGGCACTCATCCATTGCTGGAACCAGCCTTTAGGCATAGCCAATGGAGCTGTATCACGGTTCTTCCTATCCTCCAGCTGCAGGTGACGGATGATTTTAAGCCAAGCTTCCGAAGGGGTTCCCAGCGCTTCCAGCACATAGGCTCTCGCACCGTCAGGCCCGCTTTCAATATCGGCCTTTACCACCAGGCTTGAACTGTAATAAATGAAGCACTCCTTCTGCCCTTCGTCGGAACCGGACACCCTCATATGTATCGTTAGCAGGGTCCGGCTGCATACTTCTATGTATTCCAGCAGTTCCTGCACAAGAACCGGCTCGTTATCAGCCGTATCAATCAAGCCTTTCTCCTGCAGCTCCTGCTCAATCTTAGCCACTTCTACAGGCATCTCCTCGGCCAGCGTTCCGCGAAAAGGGTCCTCTAACCCAATGACAGCCCGCGCACCGACAATGCCGGTTAGTACAAAGAATTGTTTGCCGGTCAGTTGGATCCTGGACGGAATTTCCAAAGATCTCTCCTCCTTACGGTCAGCCCCGCCTATTTTGTCATTATCTTGAGGTTATCATTACTATTATAGGTGAGACATCTCCTTCCCCTCTACCAAGTCGTGGCCCTAAATTTATAGGAACATATACCCAAATCAGCCGGTTTTCAAACCGTTCAGCCATAAAATTTCATAAAAAAACATTCCCGGGTCGAGATCACCTCTGGAATGTTTTTGTTCTCATGTTAGATTAGACGGATCTTCCTGCTGGATTATACCGTGATAAAGAATCGTCATCAGCTGTTCACTGACCGCGTTCAGGCTTCCCAGACCATGGTACCATTCATTCCGTGCCGTAAATTCCTTGATAAAAGTAAGGAACGCGACCAATACCTGGGGAGAGATATCTTTCCGTATTTGTCCAAGCTGCTGACCTTTAAAGATCAGCATTTCAAATTCCGGAACAACGAATTTCTGGTTGAATTGAAGCAGCTTGTCCATCTGCTCCGGGAATTTGGCCAGATCCGCCACAAATTTCTGCGATACAAACGCCGAAAATTTGTGCTGATCCTTGTAGAAGACGGTTAACGCCTCAAGCGGATCATTTGCCTGATCCATGATATCGCGGTAAATCGCCATGAGCTCCTCGACCATCCGGTCCACGACATGATCCAGTAAGCCCTCTTTGCTCTGATAGTAGTTATAAATCGTCATCTTGGAAACCGGGACAGCTTCGGCAATCTGCTCCATACTCGTATGCAAAATCCCCTGCTCCATGAACAGCCGCTTCCCGGCTTCAAGCACCGCTTCTTTCTTTGCATTCATCTGTTAGACTATATCCCTTCTATATCAGCATAAGGACATCATGGCTGGCTACAGCCGCTTACAGTCCTAATGTAACGATCCGGCCTACCGCTGTCAACCCGGCGCCCATCATCTTCGGCCTCGGTATAAAAAAAGCTGTCGCTCTGCGATAACTCACAAAGACGACAGCCTGATTCCTAGCTGGTTTAAGTTGTTTACATGCCAAAGGACGCAGGATTCGATCTCCAGGATTGAAGAAGCTCCACATCCTGTTCCTGAATCCGATTCTCGGATAGCGCTACATCAATCAGCGCACCGTAGTTGGACAAGCTCTGCAGCGGAATCCCGGCTTCGGCGAAGGCTTGTACCGCTTTATCCAGCTGATAGCTGAATATAGCCAGTACCGCCAGCGGCTCGGCCCCTGCATCCTTAACCGCTTGTGCCGCTTTAAGCGAGCTGCCGCCCGTGGAGATCAGATCCTCGATCACAACCACCTTCTGTCCCGGCTTGATCAAGCCTTCAATCAGGTTTTCCTTGCCATGACCCTTTGCTTTGTCCCGAATATAGGACATCGGCAGGTTCATTTTCTGGGATACAAAGGCCGCATGCGGAATCCCGGCTGTGGCCGTTCCGGCAATGGCCTCGGCTTCCGGATATTGCTCCCGGATGACGGCTGCGAACGATTCAGCAATGTAGTCGCGAATCTCGGGATAAGACATCGTCAAGCGATTGTCACAGTATATCGGGGATTTCATTCCCGACGTCCATGTAAACGGCTGATGAGGTCTAAGGGAAACGGCCTCAATCTTCAGCAAATAAGATGCGATCTGATGTGGAATATTCGCGAGTGTACTCATGCTTGAATCATCTCCTCAATAATCTGTTCTGCAGCATGTCTCGGGCTCGGGGATTCCGTGATTGGGCGGCCGACAACCAAATAATGACTGCCCTTGCGAATGGCTTCCCCTGGTGTAAGAACCCGAGCCTGGTCTCCGATATCCGCACCGGCCGGACGGATACCCGGTATAACGGTCTTAAACGCTTGGCCGCATGCGGATCGAATGGCCTCCACTTCAAGCGATGAAGCGACGACGCCATGCAGCCCCGCTTGCTGAGCCAGCTTCGCATATCGTACGACCGCATCCGCTACCAAACCCGGAATGCCGATTTCGTTATTCATGACATCCTGACTCGTACTAGTCAACTGGGTTACAGCTATGATGGTAGGCATGGCAAGACCCGGGGTGTCCGCCACTGCGGCCTCCGCCCCGGCTTTTGCCGCCTGCATCATAAGAGCGCCGCCGCTGGCATGGACGTTAAACATGTCCACACCCAGCCGCGTTACGCTGTCCGACCCGCCTTTTACCGTGTTCGGAATATCATGCATCTTCACGTCCAGAAACACGGAATAGCCTTTGGCTTTCAATTCTTTGACAAAATCAGGACCGGCAGCGTAGAACAGCTGCATGCCGACCTTCATATAACACGGGATACCTTCCAGCTGACGTACCAATGCTTTCGCACGTTCGGCATCCGGGTAATCCAGGGCCACCATCAGGCGGCCCGCCATTTCGTTGTAGCTGGTGTTCATCTATATCCCTCCTTCTCGATTAAACCGGCATCGCTTCAGAAGAGAAGTTGATGGTCTCCAGCATCGTGAGAAGCTCACGAACCGTATCGAGCGAGGTCATACATACCACACCGTTTTCTACCGCTTCACGGCGGATTCGGAATCCGTCACGCTGCGGCGTTTTCCCTTTGGTCAATGTGTTGAAGACGAAATTCGCTTCACCTGTGCGGATCATATCCAGAATGTTCGGCGTTCCCTCGGACAGCTTATGGATGGTGGTCACATCAAGCCCCGCTTCTTTCAATGCTGCTGCCGTGCCGCCTGTGGCGATGATTTTATAACCAAGCTTATGGAAGCCTTTCAGCAGTGCCGCAGCTTCTGCTTTATCTTTATCTGCGATGGTAGCGATAATGGCACCCGTTGAAGGAATTTTCATGCCTGCACCGATCAGACCTTTGTACAGCGCTTTGGCATACTTCACGTCACGGCCCATAACCTCACCGGTGGATTTCATTTCCGGTCCAAGGGTAGGCTCAACGCGGCGAAGTTTAGCAAAGGAGAACACCGGCACTTTAACCGATACATGTTCGCTTTCCGGCCACATGCCTTCCTCGTATCCAAGATCCTTCAGCTTGCTGCCCATGATCGCCTGTGTTGCCAGGTTGGCCATCGGGATGCCTGTAACCTTGCTCAGGAACGGAACCGTCCGGGAAGAACGCGGATTCACTTCGATCACGTACACTTCATTTTTATAGATAACGAACTGGATGTTAACAAGTCCGCGTGTATTCAGCTCTTTGGCAATCTTGATCGTAATTTCGGCAATCTTGTCTTTCAGGTCCTGGGACAAGTACTGAGGAGGATATACCGCAATCGAGTCACCGGAGTGAACGCCTGCGCGCTCTACATGTTCCATGATGCCTGGAATCAGCACCGTATCGCCATCGCAGATCGCGTCAACTTCCACTTCTTTACCCATCATGTAACGGTCGATCAGAACCGGATGGTCCGGGTTGATCTTAACCGCCTCTTTCATGTAGCTCAGCAGCTCGCTGTCAGAGTATACAATCTCCATGGCGCGTCCACCGAGTACATAAGATGGTCTTACCAGAACAGGGTAACCCAGCGATTGCGCGGTTTCTACAGCATCATCAACCGAAGTTACGGTTTTTCCTTTCGGCTGGGCAATCTCCAGTCTGGACAGGAGCGCTTCGAATTTTTTACGATCCTCGGCTTCGTCAATGCTTTCCAGGCTGGTACCCAGAATTTTCACGCCCGCTTTGCTGAGCGGCTCAGCGAGGTTAATTGCTGTCTGCCCGCCAAACTGTACGATGACACCGATCGGTTTCTCCTGCTCGATGACATTCATGACATCTTCAAGGAAGAGCGGTTCGAAGTAGAGACGGTCCGACGTATTAAAGTCAGTGGAGACGGTCTCCGGGTTGTTGTTAATGATAACCGCTTCGTATCCCGCCTTCTGGATTGCCCATACGGCGTGCACCGTGGAGTAGTCGAACTCAATCCCTTGACCGATCCGGATCGGTCCGGAGCCCAGCACGATGACCTTCTCCTTGGCGGATTCGATGACTTCATTCTCCGTTTCGTACGTCGAGTAGTAATACGGCGTCGTTGCTTCAAACTCCGCGGCGCAAGTATCCACCATTTTGTAAACCGGGCGCAATCCATGCTCGCGGCGCAGGAATCCGATCGACTCCTCGGTTGTGTGCGTGCTGGCTTTACCTTCCGTGCGCAGCTCAGCGATGGCGCGATCCGTAAAGCCGAGTCGCTTCGCTTCGTACAGCGTTTCGTAAGTCAGTGACGCTTCGCTGCGAATGTGATCTTCGTATTGGATCAGGCGCTCGATTTTGTCCAGGAACCACCAGTCGATCTTCGTCAGGTCTTGAATCTGCTGAAGTCCATACCCCCGGCGGAACGCTTCCGCGATCAGGAACATCCGCTCATCGTCGGCTTTGATCAGACGCTGCTGGAGCACTTCATCGCTCAGCTCGTTAGCACCTTTCAAGTAGAGGCGGTGTACGCCGATCTCCAGAGAACGAACCGCTTTATGGATCGACTCCTCGAAGGTGCGGCCGATCGCCATCACTTCGCCGGTTGCCTTCATCTGAGTTCCCAGCTTCCGGTTTGCGTGGATGAACTTGTCGAATGGCCAGCGTGGAATTTTGCTGACGATATAATCCAGCGTAGGCTCAAAGCAAGCATAAGTCTGTCCCGTTACCGGGTTGACGATCTCGTCCAGGGTGTAACCCATCGCGATTTTTGCTGCCATCTTCGCGATCGGGTAGCCCGTTGCCTTGGAAGCAAGGGCGGAAGAGCGGCTGACCCGAGGGTTTACCTCGATGACATAATATTGATAGCTGTTTGGATCCAGCGCGAATTGCACGTTGCATCCGCCCTCGATGTTCAGGGCGCGGATGATTTTCAGCGATGCGGATCTGAGCATTTGATACTCGCGATCGGATAGGGTCTGGCTTGGCGCCACGACGATGCTGTCGCCGGTATGAACGCCGACCGGATCAAAGTTCTCCATGTTACATACCACGATGCAGTTATCATTCGCATCGCGCATAACCTCATACTCGACTTCTTTCATTCCCGCGATGCTCTTCTCGACCAAACATTGCGTGATCGGGCTGTAGCGAAGTCCGGAGCTGACGGTTTCACGCAGTTCCTCCTCGGTTGCGCAGATACCGCCGCCGGTGCCGCCCAAAGTGTAGGCCGGGCGCACGATCAGCGGATAACCAATCTCATTTGCGAAGTCAAGCGCCTCTTCCAGGGTCGTTACAATCGTGCTTTCCGGTACGGGCTGATCGAGTTCGCGCATCAGATCACGGAACAGGTCGCGGTCTTCCGCTTTCTCGATGGACTCCAGCTGCGTTCCGAGCAGCTTCACATTCTCCTGCTCCAGAATACCGGCGCGTGCAAGCTCAACCGCCATATTCAGACCCGTTTGTCCTCCAAGCGTCGGGAGCAATCCGTCCGGACGCTCTTGACGGATAATCTGTGTAACAAAGTCGAGGGTGATCGGCTCGATATATACTTTATCCGCCATGTTCGTGTCGGTCATGATGGTTGCCGGGTTGCTGTTAATCAACACAACCTCGATACCTTCTTCTTTCAATGCTTGGCAAGCCTGTGTTCCAGCGTAGTCAAATTCCGCTGCTTGCCCGATGACGATCGGACCGGAGCCGATGACGAGAATTTTTTTCAATGTATCATTTTTAGGCATATTAATGAGCTCCTTTCACGGCTGCGGCCAGAACCGCTTGGCGCGGTTTCCGGATTTCATTCTGTTTATGGTCTCTTATCATCTCAAGGAATTGATCGAACAGATAGCTGCTGTCTTGCGGACCAGGTGCAGCTTCAGGGTGATATTGCACGGAGAAGGCAGGGAATTTCGAGTGCTTCAAGCCTTCGATCGTTTTATCGTTATTGTTGATATGCGTGACTTCCAGATCCGTCCCTGTGATGGATTCTTCGTTGACGGTATATCCGTGGTTTTGGGAAGTGATGTAGCAGCGTCCGCTGGCAAGCTCTTTTACCGGATGGTTCCCGCCACGGTGTCCGAATTTCAGCTTCTCGGTGTCCGCGCCCGCAGCCAGTGCAAACAATTGGTGCCCCAGGCAGATGCCGAAGATCGGATATTCGCCAAGCAGTTCTTTGACCATGTCCACCGCGTAAGGAACATCCTTCGGGTCCCCAGGGCCGTTGGACAACTGAATGCCGTCCGGGTGAAGTCTGCGGATTTCATCAGCCGTCGTGTCATGCGGAACGACCATCACATCACAACCGCGGGAAGTCAGTTCGCGCAGAATTCCGCTCTTTGCACCGAAGTCAACCAGAACGATCCGCTCCTTGGAGCCCGGGCTTGTAAACATTTGCGGTGTAGAGGTTTTTGCCACCTGGTTGCGGAGTTCGGCGATCGTCGTATCGCCGAGCATTTCCTTAAGTTCTTCCACCGGCTTGTTGGAAGTTGTCAGAATGCCCTTCATCGTACCGTAGTGACGGATGATCCGGGTCAACATCCGTGTATCAATCTCGCTGATTCCTGGAATGCCATATTCTTTCAATAAGCTGTCAACGCTATATTCTGCACGCCAGTTGCTAGGAACAGGCTCATGACGACGAACAACGAATCCGTGGACGAACGGCCGGATGGATTCAAAGTCATCCCGCGTGATGCCGTAGTTTCCGATCAAAGGGTACGTCATGGTCACGATCTGTCCACAGTAAGACGGGTCGCTCAGCACCTCTTGATATCCTGTAATTCCTGTATTGAAAACAACCTCTCCGGTCATTTCAGCATCCGCGCCGAAGGATTTTCCGCTGAACAGCGTTCCGTCCTCCAGTAACAATCTTGCCTGCATCCCGATCACTCCTGTCATCTATGTGTAATTTATTTTATAAGTCTTTTGCCTACGTGTTACTCAAAATCCGTTTTGCTCTGACCATTTCACTTCGCCGTCCACCCAAGTCATCACGGGCCAGCCTTTCAGCTTCCAGCCCGTAAATGGCGTGTTGCGGCCTTTCGTTGCGAACTCTTCCGGATTCACTTCTTTCTCTGCATCGAGATCAATCATGGTCAGATCCGCTGCTTTACCGGCCTCCAGCACGCCCGTTGCAAGACCGAATACTCTTGCCGGATCGCTGGTCATCCGCTTCACGAGCAAGGCGAGATCCCATTTGCCTGTTGCGACGAATTTGGTATAGAGCAGCGGGAAGGCTGTTTCGAATCCCACGATACCGAATGGTGCAAGCTCCATGCCTTTCGCCTTCTCTTCCGCGCTGTGCGGTGCATGATCCGTTACGATCATATCGAGCGTTCCATCCAGCAGACCTTCTATACAAGCCTCCACATCACGCGGGGTGCGCAGCGGCGGGTTCATCTTCCAGTTGGCATCCAGGCCGGGAATATCTTCGTCCGAGAGAACCAGATGGTGCGGGCATACCTCGGCCGTTACCGAGATGCCAATCGCTTTTGCCTGGCGGATCAAGCGTACGGACTGCTCTGTGCTCACATGGCATACGTGGTAATGTACGCCGGTGGCTTCGGTCAGCAGAATGTCCCGTCCAACATGGATCGCTTCCGACTCGTTTGGTATTCCTTTCAGGCCGTGCTGCTGAGCGAATTTGCCTTCGGTCACGAAAGCTCCTTTTACCAGCGAGTCATCCTCGCAGTGCGCAATGACCGGCATGCCCAGCGCTTTCGCTTTGTTCATGGCATCTTTCATCATCTGTGCGTTCTGCACACCAACGCCGTCGTCCGTAAACCCGATTGCACCCGCGGCCTTCAAGGCCTCAAAGTCCGTCAGTTCGCGGCCCAGCTCGTTCTTCGTAATGGCTGCATAGGGCAGCACCTTCGCAAGACCAGCCTCGCTAGCCTTATCCAGCACAAGCTTCACCGTTTCCGGCGTATCGGTCACCGGTCTTGTGTTCGGCATGCAGGCAATGGTTGTAAAGCCGCCTTTGACTGCCGAGCGGCTGCCGCTCTCGATCGTTTCCTTGTGCTCATATCCCGGCTCTCTCAAGTGCACATGCATATCGATGAATCCCGGTGTGACCAGTTTCCCCTCGGCATCGATTATCTGAACGTTATCGCCCGGTTCCGGCAAGGCTGCGATATCACTCGCAACCGAATGAATCAATCCGTCTGCAATGACGATATGTTTATCTTCGAGCTGTCCTTGTTCATTGATCACTTTGGCATTCTTTATCACTTGCATTTGCATCTTGGTTCCCCTCCGCAGCAGAAGCACCGCTCGCTTCTTAGTATATTGTATAATAAAAATACATATTTGTGTATAAATATTAATATTTATTCATTCTGTAAACCGTATTCCGCGTTTTCGAATCAGACCATCGCCCGTTCCATGACTGCCATGCGAATCGGCACTCCGTTCGCCATCTGCTTGAATATCATCGATCTTGCGCTTTCCACGACCGCGTCGTCGATTTCTACGTTCCGGTTCACCGGTGCCGGATGCATAATGATCGTGTGCCCCGACAGCTTGGCCGCCCGCTCTTCCGTCAAACCGTACTGTTCCCGGTATTCCGCGCTGGATTTGAATACTCCTTCATTATGCCGTTCCAGTTGAACTCTCAGCATCATCACTACATCCGCCTTGAGTGCCGTTTCCATCGATACGTAAGGTGCATACCGGGCCAGCTCCGGAGCCTGCATCGTTTCCGGTGCGCAGAACTGTACATGGGCACCGAATTTCTGCAGGGCCCACAGGTCCGAACGAGCAACCCGGCTGTGCTTGATGTCTCCGATGATGGATACCGTTAATCCCTTAAGCTCGCCGAAGCTTTTCTTCATCGTATAAAGATCAAGCAGCGCCTGCGTGGGGTGCTCATTGTTGCCGTCGCCCGCATTGACCAGCGGAATCGAGATCCGCTCCGCTAGCTCCTGCAGTACTCCGGCTGGCTTCAGCCGGATGACGCCCGCGTCGATTCCCATGGATTCCAGCGTTCTAACCGTATCGTAGATCGACTCGCCTTTCTCGACGCTGGATGCTGCCGCCGCAAAGTTCATGACCTCAGCACCGAGTCTTTTCTCAGCCATTTCAAACGAAAATCTCGTTCTGGTGCTGTTCTCGAAGAACATATTAACCGCAAATTTCGATTGAAGTACCGGCACCACTTTCTCGGACTGCGCTTCCCAATATGCCGCCCGATTCAGGATCGATCCGATTTCGTCTCTGCTAATATCCTTCAAACCTAAGAGGCTGCGTTCTTTCAATGAAATGGCTGTTGTCATGATTATCGTTCCTCTCTTTGGCTAATGGTCACTTCGTCCTTGCCGTCGATTTCGGTTAATGCCACCGTAATTTCCTCGTGTTTGGAGGTAGGAACGTTCTTTCCGATATAATCCGGCCGGATCGGCAGTTCGCGATGTCCCCGGTCTGCCAAAACCGCAAGCTGTATCATTCTTGGCCGTCCGCAGTCCATCAGGGCGTCCATTGCAGCACGGATCGTCCGTCCGGTGTACAGCACGTCATCAAACAAAATGACCTTCTTGTCATGAATGTTCAGATGTGCAAGGCTGAGCTTCGCTCCTTCTCCCCGTTCAGCAGCGGCTCCCTTGCTGTCCCGGTCATCGCGGTAGGAAGTCACGTCGATCTCTCCCCATGGAATCGGCGTACCTTCAATCTCATTCATTCGCTCAGCGATCCGCTGGGCAAGGAACACGCCGCGTGTGCGGATGCCGACCAGGACGCAGTCCTCAATCCCTTTATTCTTTTCCAATATTTCATGGGCAATTCTCGTTAGGGCGCGGCGGATGGCCGTCTCGTCCATAATCACATGCTGTTCGTTGCTCATCCTTAAGTCCTCCTTCTAAACGTTTGATTAGCCCTTTTTAGTTCAGACGATCCGTGAGTTCATTACACACAAAAAAACTCCTTGCCCGGCTGGACAAGGAGTTGATCTCATAGAGATAGTGTGGAAAGCGCAGCATCTATCCGCAGACAGAACTATGCCTCCTGTTAATGAACCTCGGTTCACGTTACCTTGCCAGCCTCACGGGACTGATTTAAAGGTGCTATTCGATTGATTTCATTATGACAGACCCTACAGGAGCTGTCAACAGCAATCATGTCGAATGATGTCACGTACTACGCGGAGTTTATAACATGTCATTAAAATTCAAATTCAACATCGCTAAGTCTTCTGCGAATTTCGGAAATGACGCGTTTCTCTTCTTCCTCACCGTCAGCAATGAAGGTAACGGAGAAGCGTACGAAATGTCCCGCATCATCCCAAGGCACGGTGGAGATCAATTTCTCGCGAATCAGATACTGGGAGAAATCTTCGCCGGATTCAAAGCGGCGCCCGCCTTTAACGCCTTTTGGAGCTTCAACGTAGAGGAAGAAGGAGCCCTTCGGCTTCTCGGCCTTAAAACCAAGCCCGTTCAACACGTCTACCAGCATGTTGTGGCGGCGGGAATACTTCTCAGCGATCTTCTCCGTAATTTGCGGATTGTCCAGACCGTATGCGGCAGCCTTTTGAATGGCTATAAATTGTCCTGAATCGTTGTTGTCCTTCACATCGCCAAACGCTTTAACCACAAGCGGATTACCGGCGATGAAGCCAATGCGCCATCCCGTCATATTGTAAGATTTGGACAGGGAGTGAAGCTCCACGCCAACATCCTTCGCACCGGGGACGGAGAGAAAGCTGAGCGGCTTCAAGCCATCGTAAGTCAGCGCTGCATAAGGAGCGTCATGGACAACAACAACACCATACTTGCGGGCCCACTCGACAACCTCGGTGAAAAACTCGACCGTTGCGCTGGCACCCGTCGGGTTGTTCGGATAGTTCAGGTAGAGCAGTTTGGCACGGTGGGCAATGTCCTCAGGGATCGAGCTGAGATCCGGAAGGAATCCGTTCTCTTTTTTCAGCTCCACATTGTAAACCTCACCGCCCAAGTACTTGGTATGCGTACCGAGTACAGGATATCCAGGAACCGTCATGATGGTGATGTCCCCAGGGTTAATGAAGCAGGACGGCAGCATGGCCAGTGCCGGCTTGGAACCGATGGAATGCAGAACTTCTGTAGCGGCATCAATGCCTTCAACCCCAAATACATTCTTCAAGTAGCGAACAGCTGCTTCCTTGAACTCCGGAATTCCGTTATCCGCATAGCCCCGGTTTTCCCGCTTCGCTGCTTCTTCTGCCAGCTTCGCCACGATGCCTGCATCGGCCATCTCATCCGGCTCGCCAACCCCCATATCGATCAGCTCCGTCCCAGGATGTTCCTGCTTCGCAGCTGCCTTCGCTCTTTTGATTTTCTCGAATTTATAAATGGCTGTATCTTTGCCATAATTAGCGCCGCCGATCCGGTTGGCAAAGCTCTGTTGAATGTACGTTTCCTGATACTTATCCATACTCATGATTTGTATTCATCTCCTACTCTAGCTTTCATACTCATCCTAAATATGCAGGAAAATCACAACGGGAGCCATGCATTATATATCAAATGATTTGTACTTTTTCGGCTGGGTGGAGCTGGTAGATCCTATGGTGTTCCTATTTGAAAACACACTTAAGTTAGCTCCAGCCATTCCGCGAGAAGCTCGTCACGACTCGCGGATAGCGACTCCCGCTCGTTCCACCGCTGCTCGAGCAGTGACAGATCCGTATCCTCGTGTAAATCGTCGCCTTCCATCTCAAGCCAGCCGTCAAGCTGCCGGATACGGGTTTCTAGACGAGCAATCTCCTCCTCCAACCATTTGGACCTTTCGGCGGAAGAGCGATCCGGGTTTACGCGTTTGGAAAGCTGAGCAGAGCTATCCTTCGCTTGGGCCTGCTGGATCACCTTCTGTTTGGGAATAACATCAAATCCCGCTGATAGCTCCCTTGCCTGCAATTCCGCGTCAAGCCGGTCTTTCTTATCCCGGAAATCATCATAATTTCCATGATAGACAGTCAGCTTCCCTTGATTCAAATCCCATACTTTACGAGACACTTGATTCACGAAATAACGGTCATGGGAAATGGCAAGAACGGTCCCCGCATACCCCTGCAGCGCATCCTCCAACGCTTCGCGGGAGGCAATATCCAGATGGTTCGTGGGTTCATCCAGAAGCAGCAGGTTCGGCTTCTGATGGATGAGCAGCGCGAGCCTCAATCGTGTCCATTCCCCGCCGGACAGCTGCCCCACCGATCTGAACACGGCCGCACCATAGAACAGATACCTTGCCAATATCCCTCGAGCTTCCCCCTCTTCAACTCCGGCCTTCTCCCGGAAATATTGAAGCACCGTTTCCTTCGGATTGTCCGGTTCCTCCTGCTGAGCCAAATAACCCACATCGACACGCGAACCCCATTCAAGCGAACCGGAATCGGGCGTCAGCTCACCCAACAGCACTTTGAACAGCGTTGTTTTCCCGCTGCCGTTCGAGCCCATCAGTGCAATTTTTTCGCCGAATTCGATTAGACCGGATGCGCCTCTCAGCACCGCCTGATTCCCATAGGAAACCTTAACTTGATCAAAGTATGCCACGCGGCGACCGGAACGATCTTGAGGATTCAGTTCAAAATCAGCCTGTCTGCGTTCCAGTACGGGCCTCTTGACCCGCTCCATTCGCTCCAGTGCTCGCCTCATGGAAGCCGCGCGCTTGAAAAACTTCTCATTGCCGCCAATCCGGCCGAACTCTTCAAGCTGCTTGATGGATTCCTTCATCTTCTTGATTACTTTCTGCTGTTCTTGGTAGTCGGCGAACTGCTGCAGCAAACGCTCTTCCTTATCTTTCATGAACGTGGTGTAGCCACCTTGCGCAGTGAAAGCTTCGCCATCTTCAAGCTCAATCGTTTTGGACACGACCCGATCCAGAAAATATCGGTCGTGAGAGATCATGACGCAGGTTCCCGGATATTCGCGCAAGAATTCCTCCAGCCATTCCGTGCGTGCCAAATCCAGATGGTTGGTCGGTTCATCGAGCAGGAGCAAATCCGGCTGTACGATCAGCTGCGATGCCAGCACGACTCGAGTCTGTTCTCCACCGGACAACGAGCCAAAGGCCAGTCCGTATTCGCTCTTGGGTATTTGCAGCCCGGTAGCGATTTTGTCGATGCTTGCTTCCAGCTCATAGCCGCCCTCTGTTTCAAAGCGTTCCTGAAGGGCTGAGTATTTCCGCAGCACTCGATCGAGCTGCCCAGCATTTCCGGCAATGTCCGGGTCACTCATTTTTCTCTCAAGCTCCGTCATTTCCGCTCGGTAATCCTTTAAGTGACTCAACCCCTGTTCAAGTACATCCAGCACCGTCCAGGAATCCATATGGCTCGGAATCTGCTCCAAATATCCGATTTTTGCCCCCTTCTTTATGGCCAGCTGCCCTTCGTTTGGCTGATCGAGACCCGCAAGCAGGCGCATCAGCGTCGACTTTCCGCTGCCGTTCCTTCCGATAAGCGCGACCTTCTCGCCTTCCTGTATTTCAAACGATATCTGGTCCAGTACCAGATGAGCACCGTGATATTGCGTCAGTTTCTGTACATTGATCATATTCATTCTAGGTTTCCTCCTGTATGCTGCGAACAGTCAACCTGTTCGCTAAAGCGTATAGATTAGGGAGAAGACCCGGACTGCAAACGCAAAAAGGGCCCACAGAGCAAGCTCCGCGGACCCTTAAGAATGGTAAGCCTAAATAGGCTTAATCCGTGCAGGCAGGCAGGTGACTTCTCGCGATGGTACAAACCGTATCATTAAAATTGGACAGACCTCTCCCGTTGTAGAGAAATGCATGAACAATGCCAGCCATAGCTATAGGCAGCTGGCTAATACGGTTGTTAACCATCTCGATATTCATCCTGCTCACCTCCTTCATCAAAGTTATCGTCACTATAACATTCCTTGGATAAAATGGCAAGGAAAATAGCCCCACAAAGTAGAGCCAATACTTCGATGCTTTCTCCAAATACTTTGCGGGGACCCAAAACATCTAAATGCAAAAAGGAACCGCTAGCGGCCCCTTAGAATCGTCAGCAGTTCTTCCATATCATTCGGCATCGGTGCCGAAAACTCCATATACTCCCCGGTCGAAGGATGGACAAAGCCCAAAATGGCGGCATGAAGCGCCTGACCGTTTAATTTAATCCCCTTGCTCTTGCCGTATACAGGATCACCTACGAGAGGATGGCCGATATACTTCATATGCACGCGGATTTGATGCGTACGTCCCGTCTCCAGCTTCAGCTCGAGAAGACTGTAATCCCCGAACCGTTCCACAACGGTAAAATGAGTAACCGCATGTTTGCTGTTCCGGTCCGTGACGGTATACAGTTTACGATCCTGCGCGTCACGGCCGATAGGGGCATCAATGGTGCCTTGATCATGACTGATGTTGCCGTGCACCAAGGCCAAGTAACGGCGGTTCACGCTGTGATCCTTCAGTTGGCCGGCAAGAGAAGCATGAGCTTTATCATTCTTCGCTGCCATGATTAGACCGGTTGTATCTTTGTCAATCCGATGGACGATGCCAGGACGAAGCTCCCCATTAATTCCCGACAAGTCTTTGCAGTGAAACATCAACGCATTCACAAGTGTACCCGACGAATGTCCCGGAGCCGGATGGACAACCATCCCTCGAGGTTTGTTTACAACAATCACATCCACGTCTTCAAACGCGATCTCAAGCGGGATGTCCTCCGGAATAATCTCTACTGCCGATGGCTCAGGAACTTTCAGCAGGATGCGGTCACCCTGACTCACTTTGTAATTGGACTTAACCGGACCTTCATTAACGATGACATGTCCATCCGTAATCCATAACTGCACCTGGGAGCGTGAAACATCCTCACCAAGGTTCTCCGTTATGTATTTATCTATGCGGGTTTTGGCAGATTCGGCATCCACCGTCCACTCACAGGTTTCCGATTCGTGCCCCGTTTCGCCTGTCCATTCCGTATCAGTATCCATACCGTCTTGCAACATTATTCATTCCCTTCTGTGCCAGAAACTTCACTTGTTGTCTGTATCTTCTCGCGTCTTCCTTCCAGAAGCGTGTCCAATATGATCAATCCCACACCGATGACGATACAAGAATCGGCGATATTAAAAATCGGGAAGGTGTAGCTGCCAAAATTAAATTGCAGGAAATCGACAACCTCTCCCATCAACAAGCGATCGATGAAGTTTCCAAGTGCCCCGCCCAGTACAAGCGCAAGAGCCGTAGGCAGCAGCTTACGTCCTTCTTTCGATACCTTCCGGAGGTACCAGACTATCCCGCCCACAACGATTAGCGTCACAACAATGAAGAACCATAATTGATCCTGCAGTATGCCAAACGCGGCACCCCGGTTTCGGCTGGACGTAATCAGGAAGAAGTCTCCGATCACAGGAATCTGTTCATAAAGCTCAAGCCTCGAGGCAATCAAGTACTTGGTTCCCTGATCAATAAGAAATAAAACAAATGCAATCAAATAATACACCACTTGTTTATGTCACTCCGTTCTTGTCTTCTCCAATCAGGCGATCACCTTCGCTGATCGGTCAGTAACTCGTCTTATTGTAGCACAGCGGCTCAGAAACCGTCCATTCCTGTCCAATGGCGAGAACATTTTCCGTCAGTAAAACCATCTCAATGGGTGCACTCTATACATATGAACCAGAAGGTCAACTTCGGACCATGAAAGGAGCCTGACATGTCGCATCTAACTCAGGAGCAACTCAATAATTTGCAACAAAAGCTGATGGATCGAAAGGTTGAGCTTGAACGGCGCATGGTATATAACGACCAGCATGGGCTGGGGGAATCAGAGAGAGATATGACTGGCGAGCTGTCCCATATTGATAACCATCCTGGCGATTTGGCAAGCGAGATGTATGAAAGAGAAAAAGACCTTGCACTCCAGGACAGGGTGGATCAGGAACTGCAGCGGGTTATTTTTTCGCTTGAAGCGATTCATCACGGCCGTTACGGCGTGTGCCTTACCTGCGGCCAGCCCATTCCGTACGAGCGGTTGGAGGTTCTTCCGGATACGCAATATTGTGTAAAAGATACGCCTCGTGAACGAGTTTCCCGCGATCGTCCGGTTGAAGAGGAAGTCCTTGCTCCCGCTTTTGGAAAATCCAGTATGGACGAGCATGAATATGCTGCGTTTGACGGCGAAGACGCGTGGCAGATCGTTGAAAGCTGGGGGAATTCCAATTCCCCTGCTCTGGCCGAAGGCAACGAAATTGACAGCTATAACGAGATGGATATCGAGAATGGCGATGATCAAGGTGGATTCGTTGAAGTGTATGAAAATTTCGTTGCAACCAATATCGATGGCTCCGAAGTGTTTATCGTGCGAAGTCCGCAATATGTCGATTACCTAAACCGGGGCGAAGGAAGCTACCTGCTAGATCCCCATGGCGACCCTGATGATGAATCATTCAGCTAAATAAGTTTTTACGACCGGCAGCATAACAAATTGGATGCAGCGCTGCCGGGCATTACATATTCATATAGGACAAACTCACGTTAGTTCAAGCTGACGCTGAACAATCCGCACAATATCCGCAATGTAGTCGCCGATAATAGGCAAGTTCAACGCGCCAAGCGCCTGTAGGACGTATATAATGGTCGCCGCAAAAAAGGTAAAGCCAATCGCGATTCCCACACCTCGGGCTGACCCCGCCAGCAAATTGGTCCATATCAATTTCCATGGCCGATTTAGCAGCTGGGTGTATTCTGCGATTCGGGCCTTCTCCAGCTGCTGTGCAATGTCCGTAGTCATACGGTGTATGGCGCTCAATTGGTCCCGCTCTTTCTCCATTGACTTTTTTTGATCAGCTGACACCCCAGCATCCGGCTTCTCCGCCATGTCTACCGCCCCTTTGCCTATACAAATCGACATCAGATAAATTAGATCCAGAGCAGCTCCACTATCATGTGTGCTCGTTGCCTGCTTATCATTACATTTGAATTCGCTGATTATTATGCATCTATTGGAAGCATCTCATTCGTTCGTAAGAACGCCCTTGAAGATATTCGTTACCTCATTTGAACAAGAAAAAACCACTGCCCCTGTTGATAAGGGCAGTGGTTACTAACCAATTTAATACTTAGGCGATGTGGATGCCGATGGTTTTGCCGCCAAGCTCAACCCGCTCCATGCCTTCGCTTTGTCCGAATTGCAAATCGTTTACAAGGACATTCTCGCGCAGTACATCTTCAAATGCGGTGATCGCAGCTTTAAGCTCATCATCTGTATCCAGAGTCAAATTAACCCGCTTCTCGATCGGCAGATCCAGTTTCTTACGCGTATCCTGTACGGCACGCACCACTTCGCGAACCCAGCCTTCTTGCTCCAGCTCTGGCGTGATATCCGTATTGAGTGCCACGGTTAAACCATAACCTGAAGCCGATGCGAAACCTTCCTTCGCCTTTTTCTCCACCAGCAGCTCTTCGGACGTGATCTGTAATTCTTCACCCTCCGGCGATGTAACGTTCACGCCGCCCGTTTGAACCACCTTGCGGGTCTCGTCACTGCTCATGCCTTTCAGGAACCCTTGCAGGAACCCGATATTTTTACCGTATTTCTTGCCTGCGACTTTCAGGTTCATTTTCAGTGTGAAATCGACGAAGCCACTATCGCTGGTCTCCACCTCAATCACTTTGACATTGATCTCATCCTTGATGATATCTTCATAACCGGAGAGATCAAACTCGCGATCCATGGACACAATCAGCTCAGACAGCGGCTGACGCGTTTTGATCCCTGTCTCGTTGCGGACGTTACGCGCAAGCTCCACGATCTGTCTTGCCGTCTCCATGTCCTGCTCGAGCGCCTTGTCGATCAACGCTTCGTCGGCTTGCGGGAAGTCGGCCAGATGTACGCTTTCTCCTCCGCCCATATTCACAAAAATATCTTCAGACAGCATCGGCGTGAATGGAGCCATCAGCTTGGAGAGGGTCAACAGCACATGTGTAAGCGTTCCGTAAGCCGCCAGCTTATCTTCTCCGAGTCCGCTGCCCCAGAAACGGTCACGCGAACGGCGGATGTACCAGTTGCTCAGCTCATCCACATAAGCTTCGATTGCTTTTGCCGCATTCAGGAAGTCATTCACGGCCAGTCCTTTATCAACCACCTGAATCAAGCTGTTCAGACGGGACAGAATCCAGCGGTCCAGCTTATGGTCCGATCCCTTGAACTCATGCTCCTTCGGATCATAGCCGTCAATACCGGCATACAGGGTCAGGAATGCATGAGTATTGACCAGCGTATCCACAACCTTGGATTTAGCTTCGCCTACAATTCCCTTCGAGAATCGTTTGCTGTTCCATGGCGCACTGTCAGCCAGCAGAGCCCATCGGAACGCATCCGTGCCGTACTCCTCGATGATTTCCCAAGGATCGATAACGTTGCCTTTGGATTTGGACATCTTCTGTCCATTCTCATCAAGGATATGACCTGTGGCCATAACCGCTTTATAAGGCGCTTTACCCGTGAAGAGAGTCGATACGGCGAGCAAGCTGTAGAACCATCCGCGGGTCTGATCGATCCCTTCGCAGATCATATCGGCAGGATACTGCTGTTCGAATTTCTCCTTGTCCTCGAATGGATAATGGTATTGTGCATACGGCATCGATCCGCTGTCAAACCATACATCAATGACTTCCGAGGTCCGTTCCATCACGCCGCCTTCACAGTGGGGGCATTTCACTTTCACTTCATCCACATAAGGCTTATGCAGCTCCAGATCCTCCGCTACCTCACCTACCGCGTTGGCGCGAAGCTCCGCAATGCTGTGCGGCGAGAATTGCCCTTCACAAGAATCGCAGACCCATACATTGAGCGGCGTTCCCCAATAACGGTTCCGGCTGATATTCCAATCCACCAGATCTTCAAGGAACTTGCCGAAGCGGCCTTCACGCACATGGCCCGGATACCAGGTTACCTCATTGTTGTTCGCGATAAGTTGATCCTTAACGGCTGTCGTTTCGATAAACCAGCTCTCCATCGCATAATAGAGCAGCGGGGATTTACAGCGCCAGCAGAACGGATAGCTGTGCTCGTATTTCTCTTTGCTGTACAGAAGTCCTTTTTCAGACAATGCCTTCACAATGTCCAGATCGCAATCTTTGACAAAGCGTCCGGCAAAATCCGTCACTTCATCGGTATAACGACCTTGGCCGTTCACGACACTCACGAAACTGATGCCATTCTCGCGGCATACGCGATAATCGTCTTCACCATGCGCAGGAGCCATGTGCACAATCCCCGTACCGCTTGCATCGGTAACAAAGGATGCGCCGACGATGAGATTCGCTTTCTCGGCTTTTATATACGGGAACGGAGGATCGTAAGTTTTGCCGACGAGTTCGGAACCTTTCAGCGTCGATAGAACGGTAAAGTCGCCCTTCATAACATCCTCTACCAGATTCTTAGCCACGATATAGATGCCGTCCTCCTGCTCAACGCGGGCGTAATCCATATCCGGATTAACGGCCAGCGCCACGTGGGATGGAAGCGTCCAAGGCGTAGTCGTCCATGCCAATACATACTCTCCATTGTCATGCAGCTTAAACTTCGCCGTTGCGCTGAGATCTTTAACATCCTCATAACCCTGAGCCACTTCGTGGGAACTGAGCGTGGTCTGACAGCAAGGGCAGTATGGGCTTACGCGATGACCGCGGTACAGAAGCCCTTTATCATGAATCGTCGCCAAAATGTTCCATACACTCTCGATATAGTTGTTCTCGAGCGTGATGTACGGATGATCCAGATCGGTCCAATAAGCAATCGCTTCAGTCAGCTCGCGCCACTTATGCTCATATTCAAATACGCTGGCTTTGCACTTTTTGATAAAGGCTTCAACGCCATAATTCTCGATCTCCTGCTTGCCGGAGATGCCCAGCTGCTTCTCTACGCCAAGCTCTACCGGAAGTCCGTGCGTATCCCAGCCCGCTTTCCGAACGACATGGAAGCCCTTCATCGTCTGATAACGGCCCACAAAATCCTTGATGACCCGGCCAAGCACGTGACCGATATGAGGCGCGCCGTTTGCAGTTGGCGGACCTTCGTAGAATACATAGTTCGGCTTACCGGCCCGCAGCTCGATTGATTTCTTGAACGTGTTCTCCTCGTTCCATTTGTTCAAGATGCGCAGCTCTCTTGCCCGCGCCTTCTCCTTGACGTCTACTCTGTTCATGCAGATCTTCCTTTCACTCTTTTCGTAAATGTTCTGTGAAAATAAAAAAAGGCCTCATCCCCCAAGGGACGAGAACCTGTTCTCGCGTTACCACCCTAATTTCGCTTAACCGACTTTTTGCTAAAAAGCCTGCACAAGCGACACCTCAATGTCCATGCCTTTGTTGTAATAGGCAAGGTCCGATGTAACGTTCGGCTGACGGTTCAGCTTACGCACGCGGTTAAACGCTTCAGCTTCACTTCTCCGGGATGATCTTCTGCTTGGTCTGAACGCCGGGCTTTCAGCAACTGCCGGCTCTCTGAGGGACAGATCCTTCGCGTACTATTCCCATCAACGAATTCTTGTATGAATCAACAATATGTTATTAGTTATAGACTCTTTCGCGGAAAAAGTCAACCGGATATCCGTCTAGTATACCTCTTTTGGTTCAAGACTCGGTTCCCGGTTCTCGAGCGTCTCCCAGCCTTCTTGTTTCAACAGCTCGAGCTGCGCCTCAACCAAGGAACGGAAGCGGGTGCGGTAGATGGAAGCCTGCTTCTTCAGCTCTTCCACCTCAAGCGCGATTTTGCGGGATTTACTGAGCGCATCGTTAATGATCCGGTCTGCATTCTTCTCGGATTCCTTAATGATCAGCTGAGCTTCCTTTTTCGCGTTGTTCTTCAACTCATCCGCCGCCTCCTGGGCGACAATGATGGTCTTAGACAAGGTTTCCTCAATATTCGAAAAATGATCCAGTCTTTCTTGCATCGCAATAAGCTGGTTGCCCAACTCTTTGTTCTCCCGGATCACACTTTCATAATCCTTAATAATCTGATCCAAAAACTCGTTGACCTCGTCCTCATCATAACCCCGAATTCGACGGGCAAATTCCTTGTTATGTATATCAAGCGGCGTCAATGGCATGGTGTGCACCTCCTAAATATATGGGCCTTACAGGACGGTTCATCCGCTGTGTTAGCCAAACCACCCGTCCGTGAAGACAATAGCGGTCATTTACGATTTATCGGTAAATCTATTGTAATTTTGAATAACTCTTTGTACTCATTCGACAAAAAAACGGCAATTCCTTCAAAGGTCAGGCATATTTCCCAACCTTGATACGGTACCGCCCTTTTTTCGTCAGGCTTCCTGTCTCCAAAACTTTAAACCGTCCAAATCCTTGGATGGAAACGACATCGCCTTCTTTTAAATTCGTTGAGGGATCCTCTTCCACTTTCCAGTTCACGCGGCATCGGCCGGCCTTGATCGACACCACGATTTTCGTACGGCTGATTCGGTAGGCATCACTGGCGATCCCGTCGAGTCTCATGGAAGATACCGTAATATCCATCGTTTCGAAATTCGTTCGGGCAACCTGAAGCTTGTCCTGCGGCAGCAATTCCGTCATCACGTGCACCCGGTGGACCTGGCTGAGATTCAGATGCAGGAACGCGCTGATATCGTCGGCAACGACCGCATGACAGCCGTCCGCGAGCACATGGATGTCTCCGATCTTCGATCTCTTAATGCCAAGACCCAAAATCGAACCCATGTAGTCGCCATGCTCCAGCTCCAGAAACTTCTGGTCTCCAGAAGAGATGCTGAGCACCTTCATCTTTAAATCCTCGCCTTCAAGCTCTCGGTAATCCGGAGCAATCAGCGCCCGGACGCGTTCTGCATCAGCATGTCCGCCATCAAACATGGCATGTACATCCGGATGACGATTCACGAGCGATTCCAGAATGAATCGCTGGCGAGGATCCAGAAAATCCGTCAGCTTCGCTTCATGGTATTGTCCGGCATTGACAACCCATTCCCAAGCCCGGTCCACAAACTCCCGTTCATCCTTATGAAAATGATCGTAGATGTCCAGTTTCATCGCTCATTCACCCCAGGAGATATCCGAGAATAGCGTATACGCCTCGCTCCGCTAACTGGAGCACAAACAATGCAATAATGGGCGAAATGTCAATCATCCCCATGATCGGGGGAATAAACCGGCGAAATGGTGCTAAATACGGTTCCACCAACTTGCCCAGCAATTCTCCGACAAAGCTTTCTCTCACATTCGGAAGCCAAGACATCAAAACATAAACCAAAATCATGTAGAAGTAAATACGGAATAGCGTGCTAACAACGCTAATAATTTCGTAGGTCAAAGCCTAAATCACCTCATTCTGTTATATTCATGCTCGTCTGCTAGAATCTCCGAGATCGAACCCTGGATCTCCACGGTATCCGGCGTGCATAGGAAGATGTTCCCGCCCACCTTCGAGATTCCGCCGCTAAGCGCATAAACGGTTCCGCTAAGAAAATCGATAATGCGCAGCGCCTGATCATTCCTCACACGCTGCAGGTTGACTACAACGGTTCGGAAGGACCGCAGATGATCTGCAATCTCCTGTGCTTCATCATATGAACGAGGCTCCACTAATACCACCTTAACGTTCTTCTGTGAATGAATGCTAACGATATTACCGCTCTTTTGGTTCTTCCGATGATCAAACGGCGTTGCCTCCACCGGCTCTTCCTGCGAGGCCAGAACCTCGCGTTCCACAACTTCTTCTTCCTCTTGCAGTCCCAAGAAATTCATAAACCGGTTCATCACGCCCATCGTCAATCCTCCTCTTTCCCTACTAAAATCGAGCCGAGACGCACCCAGGTCGCCCCTTCCTCTATGGCTACTTCAAAGTCATTGGACATGCCCATGGACAATTCGGTCAATGGCTCTGCCGTAAGCGCCTGCTCGTTCAGCTCATCTCTTAGTTGTCTTAAACCACGAAATACAGGACGCGTCTGCTCCGCCGATGATTCGTATGGAGCCATGGTCATGAGTCCGGTCACCTTTACGTGTGAAAGACTGTTGATTTCCTTCAAAAACTCGGCTGCTTTCTCAGGAGGCAAGCCATACTTGGATTCCTCACCCGAAATATTGACCTGCATAAAGGCGGATACCTGCAAATTGAGCGCAGCAGCTCTCTTCTCCAGCTCATGGGCTAAGGATAAGCGGTCGAGCGAATGAATATATTGAAATTTATCAATGACATCCCGAACCTTATTGGTCTGAAGATGGCCGATGAAATGCCACGTGCCGCGGTTTCCAAGAGCATTCCACTTCGCTTGGGCATCCTGCCAACGATTCTCGCCGATATGCTGCAGTCCCTGATCCAGTACCGAAGCTGTCATATCCAAGGAGACATATTTCGTGACCGCAATTATATTTACATCACTCCGGTCCCTGCCGCTTCTTGCGCAAGCCTCCGTTATTCGCTGTTCTACTTGATCGATACGTTCCTTCAAACTCAAGGGACGACTCACCTCTTTCTCATCCCGATCCAACTTGCCATACGACCCGTAGTCCCTCCATCTTTACGATAAGAGAAGAACAGATCATGATTGCAGCTTGTACACCATGATGTACATTCGATATGTTCCGCCAATATTCCTGCTTTAATCATAATGTGTCTGTTTATTTCTTTCAAGTTCAGCATGTATTTCCCTTGTCCCTTGTCGATATAAACAGCTGAATTTGTAACTTCCTCGGATATAAACTCCCCGATCCCCATATCGCGGACACGATCCATTACCCGATCATCCACCTCGTAGCAGCACTCGCCTATGGATGGACCAATCGCTGCGTGGATGTGCTGAGGCAGACTTCCGTATTCCACAGCCATCCTGTCCACCATTTTCTTGGCGATGCTTCCCACGGTCCCCTTCCAGCCAGCGTGAGCCAAACCAACAGCACCCGTAACCGGATCCCAAAAATAAAGCGGCACGCAGTCGGCATAGAAGGACGTCAATAAAACGCCGGGAACATTAGTTACAAGTCCATCCGTATCTTGGAAAGCCGAGGCTCGGTCCAGACTCCCTCTGCCCCTGTCCTTATCCTGAACCACGCCAATCTGAACATCATGGACCTGTTCACCGCAAGTCCAGTCTTCCAGAGAAAAGCCAAGCGCGGCAGCGGTCCTTTTCCGGTTCTCTACAATGTCACCCGGCTCGTCGCCGACATGAAAAGCTAAATTCAAACTGTCATAGGGGGCACGGCTAACGCCGCCATGCCGGCCTGTAAAACCGGCCGTGAGTGCGGCGCTTCCCGATCCCCCACTCCATTTTTCGAGCACAAACAGACTCGGTGTCTGCTGATCTTGCCTAACAAACGGTTCCATGAGCATCTCACCTCTATGACCAGTGTAACAGAAAACCTGCGCCGGAGACACATTAACCCATCTGTCTGTTTAGAAGGATCGCCGGTCCGGCCGTTCAAGGTATTCCACCGATTCCGGATCATCGGGCGTTCTTCGCAATTCCTCCATTTTGACAAGGACGACATCCGAGCCAATCTTGACGATATTACGCCACGGAATGATCAGGTCACTCCCTCCGCCGAACAGCCCCATGAATTTACCGTAGCTTGGCACCACAATCGCTTCAATCCGGCCCTGCCTCAAGTCCAGCTCCAGATCGCTGATCTGTCCGAGCCGCTTGCCATCAATGATATTAATAACATCCTTCGTTTGAAAATCGGAAATTTTCATCTTTTTCCCCACCATTTGATTTTCAGGTATCATGCGCATCACACCTTAGATGTATTTGAACGTCTAGCCGTCCATCCATTTTCAATCATCCATATCCCTCTGTTCAATATATGAGCCGCTTGGGTAAAATAGCTTATTTAAAATTAAAAAAACGATCCCATAAACGGGATCGTTGTCTGTTCGATTGATTGCTGGTCTTCTTAAGTTTTGACGTGCTTCTGCATCTGCTTGATCGCTGACTTCTCCAGGCGGGACACTTGAGCTTGGGAGATGCCGATTTCATCCGCAACTTCCATCTGGGTCTTGCCTTCATAAAACCGCATGGATAAAATCATTTTCTCGCGTTGTCCGAGCTTGTGCATCGCTTCCCGGAGCGCAATTTCCTCAATCCAGGACACATCCTTGTTCTTATCATCACTGATTTGATCCATCACATAAATCGGATCGCCACCGTCATGATAAATCGGCTCAAACAGCGAAACGGGATCTTGAATAGCATCAAGTGCAAAAACAACGTCTTCCTTGGGCACGTTCAGCGCTTCGGAAATTTCAAAAATCGTCGGTTCACGCGAGTTCGCATTTGTCAGCTGATCCCTGACCTGAAGTGCCTTGTAAGCAATATCACGCAGTGACCGGGAGACGCGAATCGGGTTATTGTCCCTTAAGTATCGACGTATTTCTCCGATAATCATCGGTACGGCATAAGTGGAAAATTTAACATTTTGCGATAAATCAAAATTGTCGATGGCTTTCATCAATCCGATGCAGCCTACCTGAAACAGATCATCAACAAACTCTCCCCGATTGTTAAACCTTTGGATGACGCTGAGCACCAGTCTCAGGTTGCCATTCACCAGTTTTTCTCGAGCCGATCGTTCATTATTCTGCTGCAGATTATGAAACAGTTCCCTCATTTCCACATTCGTCAAAACAGGCAGTTTTGACGTATCCACACCACAAATTTCAACTTTGTTTCGCGTCATGATGACTAACCTCCCAAGGAGAAACATTACTGTACATTATCTCCGAGGGGGGCTATTTTATTCCTTACGATTTCCAGTTACACCATCTTGTTGAATTCTTTGCGGAGCCGTTTAATAATTCTCTTCTCCAATCGGGAAATGTAGGATTGTGAGATTCCAAGCAGGTCTGCCACGTCTTTTTGCGTCTTTTCCTCGCCGTCCTGAAGACCAAAACGAAGCTCCATAATCATGCGCTCCCGGTCGCTTAATTTATCAAGTGCTTTTTGCAGCAGCTTCCGGTCGACCTGCTCCTCGATGTTACGGTAGATGGTATCATTCTCAGTGCCCAATACGTCGGACAAGAGCAATTCATTGCCGTCCCAATCGATATTCAGCGGTTCGTCAAAAGAAACCTCGCTGCGGGTTTTGTTATTCCGGCGCAAATACATCAAAATTTCGTTTTCAATACAGCGCGAGGCATATGTAGCCAGCTTGATTTTTTTCTCCGGATCAAAGGTATTCACCGCCTTAATCAAACCGATGGCACCAATCGATACCAAATCCTCGATGTTAATGCCGGTGTTCTCGAATTTGCGGGCAATGTAAACAACCAGACGCAGGTTACGTTCGATAAGCATGGCACGGGTGGCCGCATCGCCGGTAGGCAGCTTCTTGAGCAAGAACTCCTCTTCCTCTTTCGTAAGCGGCGGCGGGAGTGCCTCGCTTCCTCCGATATAGTAGATTTCCTGACTCTTTAGGCCTAGCAAAAAAAGTACGCGATAATACTGCAGCTGCAATGCTAATCTCCATTTAACGGGCATCTCTTATCCTCCTAAACGTTTTCCCGTAGGGATAACTGACTTCGTAAGCGTAATTTTAATTCTTCTAGTCCGGCATGTTCCGGAAATGTCATAAAGGTTTTCAAAGACTTATCCTTAACGTTCGGCCGTAAGAATGGCAACACGCGAACACTATGAAAATGGCTTCATCGTATCATCCTGCATTCTTGGCTTCACCTGGTTCCGAACCGGTTCCCCCATTGTGCGACGGTGCGTCCATATCGGCGGAATGTGCATTTATCTTCGGCGTACCTTCTCCTTCCGTCAACGCCGGATGAATGATGGCCCTGTATGCCCTGTCACCCGAGAGCGTCCCGCCATCAAGACCAATCAACACCTTGGATGCCGAATATTCAAATCCTCCCAGTTCGATTCGTACCCTGTCGGGCTTCAACGCAAGCATGAAAGCAGCCCCCCGGTTGACACCGCGGTACGGAACAAGCCGCAGACGGTCCTGCCATTCAAATTCCTCTGCCGCCAGCCCCATAATTAATTTGTCCGGTTCCCCCTCCATCAACTGTTTGCTCCATCCCTGGGGCAGGTGGGCTTCCCACAGTGCTGCTTCCATCACCATAACCGGCGTGCGCGTTAAGGGATCGCTCAATTGGTTACCAGTATCGAGCAGCCCCACACAGGATATTTTGGCGCTGCCGATCCATACGGACACCTCTCCCAATAAGGCCTCCCGGTTCTCGGTTTTGCGTTTCGTGGTCTGAACGGCTTTAAACGCGAATACAACTACAAAAAAGGTAATGCACGCAAACCAGAATCCCACCTTCAATTCAAACGATAGCCCTCCCGATGTCGTATACCATATCCCGCTGAACAATTCTCCCGAATTTTGGAGCAAGTAATGAACACCGATAATGCCTCCGGCTGCGGCAAAATTCACCATATAAAATGCTCCCAAATTCCGCAGATAACTCTGTAAGCTTGCAAAGCCGAAAGCGATCCACAACATGATCAACGAAAGTCCAAATTTGATGAGAAAGGTAAACAAAAATGAGAGTTGCGGGACAAACATCATGACGACATACAATGCGCCTACCACAGAGGATAATACAAGTCTCCACCACCTTGGCTTGACCCTGCGCATCCAGGCGGTCAAAGCCAGCAAAATGCCGTCAATGACGAGGTTTGCCAAAAATATGAGATCAATATAAACAACCAGGTTATTCACCTGCCTAGTCGAAGAATCACTTCGGTTATCCTTCTGTTGTTTTCTGGGCAATGGGAGATGTTACTAGTATAAGAAGAATAGAATTCAAAGTCTGTCTAAACCTGTGGGCGGATTACAGACTTTTTTTGTCGATGAAGGGCAGTTTTTAGAGCCGAGAACCAAGAGCAGACCTCTTGGCGTTATCAGCGATCTCTTTTCTAGGAAGGAAAGCTTGGGGAAAATCTTTAAAGTCCACTGTAATTTCGCATGGGGCTCTTATTCGTGAAAGTGTGACAGCATCAGCCGTATGGTCCTGACAATGATGTGAAAGGAAGATGGCGAGGTTGGGTTACAAAAATAAGCCTGTCTTCATCATGATGACGAAGCACAGGCTTACTGATTTTAATCATTATTGCGGGAACGATTGCGAAGGAAAGTAGGAATATCAAGCTGATCATTGCTGTTCTGATTGCCAAATGGCTTCAGATTCACATTACTCTTGTCCGTTGCCGGCTGCTGTTGCTGCTGCTGTTCCCCTTGAGGCACAGGACGACGTCCAGGAGGGATTGGAGAAGGCTTGCCTTCAAAGCCGGTAGCGATCACCGTTACCTTGATTTCATCCTTCATGTTTTCCTCAATAATCGCACCGAAGATCATGTTCACTTCCGGATCGGAAGCTGAAGTCACGATCTCGGCCGCTTCATTCACTTCATACAAGGAGAGATTGGTTCCTCCCGTAATATTCATGATCACACCGCGCGCACCTTCGATAGAGGTTTCAAGGAGCGGGCTCATGATCGCCTTGCGGGCAGCCTCGGAGGCACGGTTCTCACCAGTAGCCAATCCGATACCCATCAGGGCCGAGCCGCGTTCTGTCATGATCGTTTTCACGTCGGCAAAGTCAAGGTTGATCAGACCCGGTACAGCAATCAGATCAGAGATGCCTTGGACTGCCTGGCGAAGAACATTATCCGCTTCACGGAAGGCTTCCAGCATGGGTGTTTTCTTGTCGACAATTTCGAGAAGTCGATCATTCGGGATGACAATCAGCGTGTCGACCTTCTCTTTCAGAGCTTCAATGCCAAGCTCAGCCTGAGAAGAGCGCTTGCGTCCTTCAAACGTAAACGGTCGAGTCACCACGCCTACGGTCAGTGCGCCGCATTCCTTGGCGATTTCAGCAATGACAGGAGCAGCACCCGTTCCTGTTCCGCCGCCCATACCGGCCGTAACGAATACCATATCGGCACCCTTCAGGGTGTTCATGATCAAATCGCGGGATTCTTCCGCAGCCTTCTTGCCTACGTCAGGATTGGCGCCGGCACCAAGACCGCGAGTCAGCTTGTCCCCGATTTGCAGTTTATGTTCGGATTTAGCAAGGTGGAGTGCCTGAGCATCCGTATTGACCGTAATAAATTCAACACCTTGCACACCATTTTCAATCATTCGGTTAACCGCGTTGCTTCCGCCGCCACCTACTCCGATTACTTTTATTTGAGCTAAGCTCTCCATTTCAAAATCAAATTCCAACATCTAATCCATCTCCCCCTCAATGTGCGTGGATGGCACGTCCACAGTCGAATGAATCCGCTATATAAACTCGCTGAACATCTTTTTCAGGCGTTCAATAAATCCCGGCTTCTGGCTGGTCTCCTGAGTTGCTGCGACAGGATTTTGCTGCTTAGCACGGTTCACCGGTTTCTTGCTATTTCCGCTGTTGTTGTTGCTTCCTCCTGTATTGCGTACACGTACGTTCCGGATTGCATTATGGAGGATGCCGACTCCGCTGCAGTATCCCGGATCACGAACACCGATGAAATCGGGAACCGCAATCCGTACGGAAGTCGCCAGCTCATTTTGTGCCACCTGCAGCACACCAGGCATGGACATAGTGCCCCCAGTAAGTATATAACCACCAGGAAGCTCACTGTAACCCAAGCGCTTGATTTCTTGGCGCACCAATTGGAAAATTTCCTGAACGCGAGGTTCTATGATAGCTGCCAAATCTTCTTGCGTGAACTCCTTGTCCACATTGCTTCCAATTCTAGTTACCTTAAACGTTACTTCTTGTGCGGCACTCTCGATCAGTGCGCATCCGTACTTCAGTTTAACCTTCTCTGCTTGATCCGTCAGCGTTCGCAGGCCATATGCAATATCATTCGTGACGAAATCTCCACCAACCGGCAGCGTCGAAGTTGCGGCAATACTGCCTCCCTCGAACACGGCCAAGGTGGTTGAGCCCGCCCCGACGTCAACCAGCACCGAACCCATCGTTTTCTCATCCTTGGACAAGGCTAGCTGCCCGGCTCCAAGCGGAATCAGCACCAGATCCTTCACTTTTAGACCTGATTTCTCCACACAACGTAACAGGTTATGTATTGCCGTTTTGGCGCCAGTAATAATCGTCGCTTCAACTTCTAGCCTTACGCCGATCATTCCTCGCGGATCAGAGATTCCTTCCAAACCGTCAACTACAAACTGTTTAGCAACCACATCGATAATTTCACGATCCGGAGGAAGCGCCACGACTTCCGCTGCTTTCAGCACGCGGTCGATGTCCTCTTCACCAATTTCGCGATCCTCGTTCGATACTGCCACAACTCCATGGCTGGATTGAAGTCCGATATGATTTCCAGAAATGCCGACATATACTTCGGATATTTGAATACCGACCATACGCTCCGCATGATCAACAGCGCTGCGAATGGATTGTACGGTCTGGTCGATATCTACAATTGCACCTTTGCGAATTCCCTCCGAGTCGGCAGATCCAACTCCAATAATATTAAAGGTTCCATTATTAACTTCCCCAATAATAGCACGAACTTTGGATGTACCGATGTCCAAACTAACAATGATGTCATTGTTGCTCAAGCCCTGGCACCTCCTGTTTTTAGCAAATTAATTTTGATAATAAAGAATACATTTCTACTTATTCAACACTCGTAGGTCTTTCCCTCTTTTTTCAACATTTTTTTTACTGCCAACATTTGCTATAACAGGCCGTAAAAGTCATTCAAAAAAGAAGTGCCGAAACAAGTTGTCAATACTTTCAATTGTACCATTTATTCCAACCCCTGAGTAGGGGGTTATTGCCCTTCTTCCGTGCCTTCTTCAACTTCTTCTACAAACGGCACGTAAGAGTCCGCTTCCAGCATCGTAATGACACCCGGCCGCTCCATTTCGGTAACCTGATTCAGGTACTCTACTTTGTCACGGAGCAAGGCAACCGAAGTAATGACTTCGAACTTGGAACGTGTATACATCTTGATCCGATCCGGAAAAGATAACGTCGGCGACGGCATGATTTCCGAGATATCGGAGGTCAGGCTGCCCGAAATCTCGGCAAGCACTTCGCTAAGCTCGGCCTTGTTCGGATCGTCCGGGTCCCAATTGGTCAAAATCGGCTTCTCAACGGCAATGCCGCTCGCTGTAACGGGAACCGAGGTGCCGCTGGCCAGTATGGCTTGAAGTTCCCCGCTTTCGGACAACTCGTAGGCCACCGTAGGATGCTCCGTCACTACGATGCTGACTTCGCCCGGAAAGCTCTTGACCACTTCAGCCGACTTAATCGTTCCCAGCTTCATCAGGCGTTCCTGCACATCTTTCGGTTCAACGCCAAAGTACTGGTCTCCGATATGGAGTCCGCTTTGCTTGATAAGCTGCTCATTTGTATTAAACGTATTGCCTGTAAAATGAATCTCGGTAACTTGGCTGACAGACGACCGGAAAAACAGAATCGTCAGCAGGGCTACGAACAGCAGCAAAAGTATCCATATGATTTTTTTGGCTGTTTTCGGTTTGGGCTTGTCCTGCTTAAGGACAGGCATATGTGTCTTGGACATATCCACTCTCTCCATAAAGACCTGTGATCCCCTCCTTTTTCGGAGGGGAAGCCCAGGACCTCAATTGGCTAAATCAAGCGGTTTTGGCACCGGGGATTGACGATAGATCCGTGCGCCTAAACCTTGGAACATGTTTTCAATACGATCATAACCGCGATCAATATGGTGAACTTGCTCCACCACGGTCGTTCCCTGCGCGGCCAAACCGGCAATGACGAGCGCCGCTCCAGCCCGAAGATCGGTTGCCTCCACAGTAGCTCCATAAATTCTCTGAACGCCGCGTATGAACGCATAGTTCAGATCCGTGGAAATGTCCGCTCCCATACGGGAGAGCTCCTCCACATGCTTGAACCGTCCTTCGAATACCGTCTCTTTCATCACGCTAAATCCGTCCGCCAAGGACAGCAGGACCATGACCTGGGATTGCAAATCCGTCGGGAACGAAGGATACGGTGAAGTCACAATACGTTCTACCGCTTTAGGACGGCTCATACAGCTTATGTTTATTATATCATTGCATATACTGGTTTGAACACCGGCGCGCTTTAGCACATGTATAAGGGAAGTTAAATGAGATGGATTGGTCTTCGTAAGCGTTACACTACCGCGGGTAACTGCCGCTGCTATCATGACGGTGCCAGCTACGATCCGGTCCGGTATGATCTCGTACTCGCAAGGCTCCAGACGCTCCACCCCATGGATCGTGATGGTATCCGTTCCTGCGCCGATAATGTTCGCTCCCATCTTGTTCAGGAAATGCTGAAGGTCCTGAATTTCAGGCTCTCTGGCGGCATTGGTGAGCACCGTTGTGCCAAGCGCCGTTGCTGCTGCCATCATGATGTTCTCCGTTGCCCCTACGCTGGCAAAATCCAGATGAATATCAGTCCCGACCAGCCGGCTTGCCCTGCAATGGATCTTATCGTTACTCTCCTCGATTTCCGCACCAAGCGCCTGCAGCCCCTGAAGATGGAGGTCGATCTTGCGTTCTCCGATCGCGCAGCCTCCAGGCTGATAGATCGTCACTTCACCAAAACGGGCCAGCAGAGGTCCCATCAAAAAGATGGAGGATCGCATCTGCTTCATTAAATCTTCCGGGACATGAAACGAATTGGCAGACGAGGTATCCACGGTAACCGTCTCCAGCTCATGCTTGCATTTGGAGCCAAGACGGCTGAGAATGCTGAGCATCACTTCAATATCCAGCAGGTGCGGGACATTGCTTAACCTTACAGTCCCTTCTGCCAGAAGACTTGCTGCTAGAATAGGTAAAGCTGCATTTTTTGCGCCATGGATACGAATGGTTCCTGATAGGGGCCTTCCACCCTCAATCACCAATTTGTCCAATGTATCACCTCCGAGTTTACCGCTCGCCCAGAACGTACACCTCAGGCACCATATGAATTCCGTTCTTTTCCGAGATGGTTTCCTTGATGCGTTCCATCAAAGCGAGCACGTCCTCTGCTGTCGCTTGACCGGTGTTCTCAATGAAATTGGCATGCTGTAAAGAAACTTCTGCGCCCCCGATCCGTAGGCCCTTAAGACCGGCAGCCTCGATCAACCTCGCGGCATGATCGCCGGGCGGGTTGCGAAACACACTGCCTGCCGTTGCGGATTGGAGCGGCTGTGTACGCCGGCGACGGTCCTTGTAGGAGGCCATAACAGCTGAAATTTCTTTGCGGTCTCCTTGACGGAGCCCAAATACCGCTTCAGTCACAATCCCTTTTCGTTCATGCAGAATGGAGTGTCGGTAATCAAACGCCATATCTTTCGCAGCATACGTAACCAATTCCCCTGTTTCCAGTACAATGTCAGCGGACTTGAATATGCGTGACACATCAGACCCATGGGCACCTGCATTCATGTAGACGGCCCCTCCGACCGATCCAGGAATGCCTCCGGCAAATTCAAGACCGGATAATCCTTCTTTTCCGGCCAGAACACTGAGCTTGACAAAAGACAGACTGCCGCCTGCAGTAACCGTCTCTCCGTCAAAATGAAGCTCCTCAAATCCCTGGCCCAGCTTGATGACCGCTCCCCGAATGCCTTTATCGGCAACCAACATGTTAGAACCGCGGCCCAATTGTGTCCAAGGTATGTGATGGGCATGGAGAAGAGTGACCAGTTCCCTGAGCTGTTCCTTGTTCTCAGGAATAATTAGGCAATCGGCTGGTCCGCCTATTTTCCACGTCGTGTATTTTGCCAGCGGTTCATTCCATAACACTGTTCCGATATTGGCCTCTGATAGTAGCGATTTCCACTGCTGCATTTTAAATAAACCTCCCCTTGACTTTCAAAACCAAAAGGCCATTCCTTCAACTTGATGAAGAGATGGCCGCTGTCAGTAATGCCGGCCTCATGGGTGTGTCACGATTATAGAGTATCTTATGTCAGGCTCCATAGGTGTGTGACAATCGCCCAGCCGTTTTAGCGTTTGCCGGTTAACCGGCGGATTTCTTGAACAATGACGGTAGCCGAATCCGGTTTGCCGAGCTTTTTCGAAGCCGCGGACATCGCCTCTCTTGTAGAGCGACTGGTCATGATCTCCTCAAGCTTTCCGAACAGCGATTCAGCCGTCAAATCCTTTTCAAGAATCATGCTGGATGCGCCCGCTTCCTCCAATTGCCTCGCATTCGCCTCCTGATGGTTATTGGTGACGTTAGGTGAAGGTATAAGTACGGATGGAATGCCAAGCGATGTAATCTCCGCCAGGAATGAAGCTCCTGCACGGTTTACAATCAGCGAAGTAGCCGCAAGCACTTCCGGCATATTATGAACGTATGGCACGATATGAAGTTGATTCGGCATGGTACCGAGCTGCGACAGGATAGATTCCCGCGTGTTCTCAAAATAAGTATCGCCTGTAACAAACACAAAATGTACGCCCGGCAGCTTCTGTATGAACGGCGCCATCCCGATCATCGCGTTATTGATCGCCTTGGCCCCCCGGCTTCCGCCGACGATCAGTACGACCTGGCTGTCCATCGGAATGCCGAGCGTAGCAAATCCACGTTCACGATTGGCGGATAATACCGTTGTCGCACGTGGATTTCCTGTATATACCGTTCTTTTGGCTTTGGGAAAAGAAGACTCTGATCCCTCAAAGCTGACGGCAACCGTATCCGCATATCGACTGAGGAACTGGTTGGTGAGGCCCGGGATCGCATTCTGCTCATGAATCATGGTCGGTATTCCGAGCTTGGCCGCTGCATAAACCACCGGACCGCACACATAACCTCCGGTACCGATCACAACATCGGGTTTAAACTCCTTCAGGAGGGCCTTCGATCGCTTCACGCCTTTGAAAAAACGCATAATGGTCTTCACGTTATCCAGCGACAGCTTGCGCCGGAACCCCGTGATATCGATGCTCTCAAACGGCAGCTTCTCTTGGGGTACCAGCTTGCTTTCGAGACCCCGCTGGCCTCCGATATATAAAAACTCCGTTTTCGGATCTTCCTTTTCACATTGTCTTGCAATGGCAACGGCGGGGTAAATATGCCCCCCCGTTCCGCCGCCGGTCAATACGACACGCATACCCTTCACCTCGCATAACGGGAAATATTTAATAGAATGCCCAGCGCCGTCAGCATCAGCGTCAGTGAGCTGCCTCCGTAACTGATGAGCGGCAGCGTAATCCCTGTCACCGGCATTAAACCGATAACGACACCGATATTGATAACGACCTGGATGGCGACCATGCCTACGATACCAACAGCCAGCAAACTTCCAAAACCATCGGATACGGTCATGGCCACCCTCATGCCCCGCCACACCAAGGCAGCGAACAAGAGCAGGACAATCAAACCGCCAATGAACCCAAGCTCTTCGGCCAAGATCGAAAAAATAAAATCAGTCTGCGGTTCAGGTACATAAGCGTACTTCTGACGGCTCATGCCAAGTCCGAGTCCGCCAAGTCCGCCCGGCCCTATGGCATAGAGGGATTGGATGATCTGATAGCCTGCGCCAAGCGGATCGGACCATGGATCGAGAAATCCGGTTATCCGCTTCAGCCGGTAAGGGGCTGCCAGAATCAAGCCAATGAAACCGGCTACCCCGCCTAATGCGAGAAAGCCCAGATGCTTCATCTGTGCCCCTGCGGTAAATACGATCATCATCGCAGCTCCGAGCATAACGGCACCCGTACCCAAATCAGGCTGCAGCATAATCAATCCGAAGGCCAGTCCGATTAAACCAAGCGGCGGCAAAAGCCCCCTGGTAAAAGACGTAATATCATAATCTTGCTTACTAAGCCAGCGCGATAGAAACAGAATCATGCCCAGCTTCATAAACTCGGAGGGCTGAATGCCGAACGAGCTGATGCCGAGCCAGCTTCTGGCTCCGCCGCGAACAACGCCGACCCCTGGAATAAGTACGATAATCAGCATAAAAAAGCAGACCAGCAGTACAAGCTTGCTGTATTTCTTCCAAACCCGATAGTCGATCCTCGATGTGAAATACATGGCAGCAAGCCCCAGACAGGCAAAAAACAGCTGACGCTTCACAAAATAAAACTTATCGCCGTAGTCATGAAAGGCGAGGACGGATCCTGCACTGTATACCATGACGATTCCGATGGCCAGCAGGGCCAAAATACAGATAAGCAGCCACAGATCGGGCGCCTGGCGGTTCTTGTTCATGGAAAGGCCACCTCGTACATCCTTAGTAGGGGCTTATCCACCCCCCTACTTAAAGGTTATGCACCGCCTCTTTAAAAATGCGTCCTCGTACCTCATAGGAAGGAAACATGTCCCAGCTCGCACATGCGGGTGATAGTAGAACAATATCCCCGCTCTCTGCCAGCCCGGCAGCCTTCTGGACAGCCGAGGTCAAAGTCGCGGCGGCGTCCTCTCCATTATCGACGAGGATGATGTCCTTTAATCCGGCTTTGGCAGCAGCATTCGCGATTTTCTCCTTCGTTTCGCCAAGAAGCACAATGGCTTTCACCCTTCCTTGCAAGGAAGGAATCAATTCCTCGTAATCCGACCCACGATCAAGCCCACCTGCGATTAATACGATAGGCTCCTTGAACGAAGTCAATGCCATGTGCGTCGCCTTGGAGTTCGTTGCCTTCGAGTTGTTGTAATAGGATACGCCCTGAAGTTCGGCAACGTATTCCAAGCGGTGTTCAACGCCGCGGAAGCTGGACAAAGCATCTTCCAGCTTATCGGGAGCAACGCCGGCCGCTATCGCAATCGCACAGGCCGCCAATGCATTCCCTACATTAAATCTTCCGGGCAGTCCGATGTTCTCCACACGGATGATCTCATGCGTAAACCCTTCGCCATCTGTATAAATCAGGGTACGTCCCTGATCGTCTTCAATCGAGTCCTGAGCACCGGCAACATATGGCGGCATTACGTGAACCCCTTCACGAAGGCTCTCACTCATCGAAAAAGGCACGATGCGCGCCTTGATATATGGAACAAGGTTTCTGCACACGGGATCATCCCAATTGAGCACAGCGGTATCATCCGCAGTCTGGTTGGCGAACAGCTTGGCTTTGGATGCAACATAATCATCCATACCGCCATGGTAATCAAGATGCGTTTCCGCAATGTTGAGAAGGCAGGCAATGCTCGGCCTGAACTTCTCTGTTCCTTTTAACTGAAAGCTGCTCAGCTCAACAACCATCCAGTTGTTTTCCGTTGCTTCTGCTGCAGCCTCGGATAGAGGCGTGCCGATATTACCGGCTACAATCGGGGAAAGACCTGCGCTTTCCAGCATTTTGCCTACCCAGGTTGTCGTCGTTGTTTTGCCGTTCGAGCCCGTAATGCCGATCATCGGAGCTTCACACAGGTGATAGGCGATTTCAACTTCGGTCACGACAGGAATCTTAAGCTCAAGCGCCTTTTGGACAGGCGGGACGGAATACGGAATCCCGGGATTTTTGACAAGAAGCGTCACACCGGGATGAATAAGATCATCGGGATGTCCACCGCAAATAACAGAAATACCCAAAGCCTCGAGCTCCGAAGCTTCAGGACACTGTTCTCTTTCCTTTCTATCGTTCACAATGACGGAGGCACCGGCTTGATGCAGCACTTTAGCTACCTGTACTCCGCTTTTGGCCAGTCCCAGTACGACGATATTCTTATCCCGATAATCATCTAGCTGCTTCATATGTTACAACCCCTTGTTGATATAAAGTCCGAGTCCCGCAAGTATCAGTCCCACGGCCCAAAATGTAAAGACGACGCGCCACTCCGACCACCCGGATAGTTCATAATGGTGATGGATCGGGCTCATTTTGAATATTCGTTTGCCTCTGGTTTTGAAGGAGACCACCTGAAGCACAACGGATAACATCTCAATGACGAATACCCCGCCAATAATGAGGAACAGCAGCTCACTCTTGGTAACGATCGCAATGGCGCCAATAGCACCCCCGATTCCTAAAGACCCCGTGTCTCCCATGAACACCTTGGCAGGGTGAGCGTTAAATACCAGGAAACCGAGAACCGCACCGATCATCGCCGCTGCACAAAATGCCGCCGCGAACGAAGTAGACTGAATGGCCACAATGGCATAAGCGCCGAAGGCAATCGCGCTGACACCGGACAGAAGACCATCCACTCCATCGGTAAAATTGACCGCGTTGCTGATCGCAAGCATCATGACCACGATAAACGGATAATAGAACCAAGGCCCCCAATCAAAGGACCAATCCATCCCTGGAACGCTTATCGCCGTGCTATGCCCGTTGGAGATCAACAGCCAGCACATAATACCGGAAAACAGAAGCTGTCCAAACAGCTTCTGCCTGGCCGTGAGTCCTAATGATCTGCGAAATACGATCTTAATATAGTCGTCAAGAAAGCCGATCAAACCGAAACCGAGCGTCGCTACGATCATCACATAGAAATCAGTATCGACAGGAGAAAACTTAATATAAGTCAGTGTAAAAGCAAGCAAAATCACAACGCCGCCCATCGTTGGCGTTCCGGCTTTTTTCAAGTGGCTCTGCGGACCGTCACTCCTGACCTGCTGGCCGAACTTCATCCGCCGCAGCAGCGGAATGAGCAGCGGAGCCGATATCACCGCAAGCACAAACGCTACACCGATTGTCAATAACAGCAATTGAAAGTCCATCTGCTCACCCCCTCACTCCGTTGTTGCCGCCAGGCAGGGCCTTCAAGGCGTCAACCACATGTTCCAGCCTCATGCCGCGCGAGGCTTTCACCAATACGATATCCTTCTCCGTTACCCGCTCCAGCAAGGCTTCGATCAGTCTTTCTTTATCCGTAAACGGAAGCACAGCCCCTTCAGGGAAGCGATCTTTCGCTTTCTTCGCCGTGTGAAGCGACAATGGGCCGTAGGTGAACACAAAATCCGTATTGTCCGGAGATAAGTAATCTCCAATCTCGGCATGGAATTCCTCTTCCCGCTGACCAAGTTCCAGCATGTCCCCGAGAACGGCAATTCGTCGGTGGTAGCCTTTCATATCCCCAAGCACGTCCAATGCCGCCTTAACCGCGGTAGGACTGGAATTGTAAGCATCGTTCAGCACGGTGACCCCGAACGCAGTCTCCACGGCTTCGATCCGCATGCTCGACAGCTTCAGATTGGCAAACCCGCTGCGAATCGCTTCATCGCCGATTCCCAAATGGGCCGCTACAGCCATAGCCGCCAGCGCGTTGACTACATTATGACGGCCGAGAAGCGGCAGGCTGAAGCCTTCGCCCGCATGCCGGTTCGAAGTGAATATGATTCCTTTTGCATGGAACATGAGTCCCGTCGGATAATCATCATTGGTTTCTTGATTGCCAAACGTAAACGTTCGCAGTCCTTCTGGCTTCACCGTCGTTTCTTCAGCAAGCACCTGACGGATCAACGGTTCGTCCCCGTGATAGATCAGCAAGCCGCCCGGCTTCATGCCGCTGATGATTTCAAGCTTGGCGCGGGCGATTTCCTCACGCGAGCCGAGCTGAAGCATATGCGCTTCCCCCACGTTGGTAATCACCGTCATATCCGGACGCGCAATGGTCGAAAGCAGTTCTATCTCGTGACGTCCGCTCATGCCCATCTCAAGCACGATCATATCGGTATCTTCCTTCATCGCGAGTACAGTTAACGGAAGACCGATATGATTGTTGTAATTGCCTTGCGTCTTGTGAACGTTAAACGTGGTTTCAAGCAGTGCGGAGACCATGTCCTTCACTGTGGTTTTCCCGTTACTGCCGGTAATGCCGATCACCTTTGCGCTGCTTTCGGACAAATAAGCCGCCGCAAGCGACTGGAGCGCCGTTAATGTATCCTCAACGAGAATGAGCGGGAGGTCGGGAATCGGTTGATGATCTCTCTGCCAGAGCACTGCGCCAGCTCCGCTGGCGAGCACGCTCTCCGCGAACTCGTGCCCATCAAATTTCTCGCCAACAATCGGAACAAACAGATTTCCCGGCTGTATGGTTCTGGAGTCGGTACCGACCCCTTGAATGATAATGTTGTCATCTTGGTTACGTGAGAGCGTCCCGCCGCACATGTCGGCGATGCTCTTTAATGATTTATGGATCACTATTGTCTGCCCCTTATCGCGTCTTTGGCTACGATGCGGTCGTCAAAATCTAGCACTTCGCCCGCAATCAGCTGGTAGGTCTCATGACCTTTCCCCGCAATCAATACTACATCGCCCGGGCTTGCCATTTCAATAGCCTTTTCGATCGCTTTCCGGCGATCAACGATGAGCTTGTAGCTTTCTGTTGACACTCCGTCTTCAATCAAGCCGGCTTCGATATCCTTCAGGATCAAATCCGGGTCTTCCGTACGGGGATTATCGGAAGTCACGAATACAATATCGCTATATTTCGCAGCAATTTTACCCATGATCGGCCGTTTGGTCCGATCCCGGTCACCGCCGCAGCCGAATACCGTAAGCACCCGGCCTTCAGCAAATTCATTAACGGTTCGCAGTACATTTTCGAGCCCGTCCGGCGTATGCGCATAATCCACGATCACGGCGTACGGCTGACCTTCATCCACGACCTCAACGCGGCCGTCAACTCCGGGTACGGACTCCAGGCTGTTCTTGATATCCTCGAGCGGGATTCCCTCAAGAAGCGCGGCAGCAATCGCCGCCATCGCGTTGTACACATTGAATTTCCCTACCATTCGAATCGAAATATCCGCACTGCCGCGGAATGTATCCACATGGAACGAGGTGCCTTGAGCGGTGATCGAGATGTTGCTTGCCCGTATATCCGCATCGTCTCCCAAACCATAGGTAATCACTTCCGCCGCGGTCTGCTTGGCAAAATAAGCTGAAGCCTCATCATCCGCATTCAGGACGGCATATTTGCGCGACGATTCATCCTTGGCAAAAGCGTTGCCCAGCCGGGAGAAAAATAACCCTTTGGCCCCGCGGTATTCTTCCATCGTATGATGATAGTCCAGATGATCCTGCGTCAGGTTAGTGAATATAGCTGTCCGGAAATCCGTTCCCTTCACCCGCCCCTGTTCGAGCGCGTGCGAGGATACCTCCATTACGCAGCACTCGGTGCCTGCGTTCGCCATATCGTTCAAATAACGCTGGAGTTCCAGCGCCTCAGGCGTCGTTCTCGGCATCGGGAACGAACGGCCGTCGTATCTCATCTGAATGGTGCCGATCAACCCGGTCTTCAAACCGTAATCGTTCATGATCGACTCGATCAAATACGTTGTTGTGGTCTTGCCGTTCGTTCCGGTCACGCCGATCATCTTCATGCGGGAGCTTGGCTGATTAAAAAAGGCATTCGCCAAACCCGCCATCGCAAAGCGGCTGTCCTTCACAATGACTTGCGGAAGGTCTATCTCAAGCTTCCGCTCAACGACCAAGGCCGCAGCGCCTTGGTCTGCAGCCTGGGCTGCAAACTGGTGTCCATCTACCGTATGGCCCGGCAGACAAATGAACAAATCCCCCGCCTTCACTTGTCTCGAGTCTGTCTCAATCCCTGTTATTTCAACATCTCCGGACCCCTCGATAACAGCAGCAGCCAATACGGATGATAATTGCTTCAATTTCATTTGTTATCCCTCTCTCTATATATCTGCACCATCCGTCCTCACTCGTGAATCGGATGATGCCTTAATGTTCGTGCTTGGATTCCTCCGGATCTTCACCCATATAAATCCGAATGGTGGATCCTCGCTCCACCCGGCTTCCCGGCTTCGGTGCCTGGGAAATGACCGTGTTGCCGGTTCCGGACTTGGCCAGCATGAAATTCATATTCAGGTCCTCATACAGATCCTGAACGGTCGCTCCGACCAGGTTCGGCACAGTCACGGTTGGCGTCTCGCCATATTTGTATTCACGGGCAAGCTGGTCTTTGCGCGGCGGAACATTCATGTAATGCAGCGCATCCTCCAGGATGTTCTGGACGATGGGAGCAGCCACGACTCCACCGAACTGAATGCCCTTCGGGTTATCTACCGCTGTGTACACCACAATCTCAGGATCATCGGCAGGTGCGAATCCGATAAAAGATACGATATGCTCAGTTGAGGAGTATCTGCCGTTAATAACCTTCTGGGCGGTACCCGTCTTCCCTCCGACACGATAACCGTCGATGAAGGCCGGGCGTCCGGTCCCTTTTGCAACGACGCTTTCGAGTGCCTCGCGCACTTGCTTGGACGTTTCTTCCGAAATGACTTGTCTGACGAGCTCCGGCTTGATTTCCTCGACCGTCTCGCCCGTCTCCGGATTGACCCACGCCTTGGCCACATGCGGCTTAAATAATTTGCCGCCGTTAATGGCGGCGGACACTGCAGCAACCTGCTGGATCGGCGTAACCGATACCCCTTGCCCAAATGCCGTTGTGGCCAGCTCAACAGGACCGACCTTATCAAGCTTGAACAGGATGCCATTCTCTTCACCGTTCAAATCGATGCCCGTCTTCGCCCCAAAGCCAAAATCGCGGATATACTGGAACAGGCTTTCCTTGCCCAGCTTCTGACCTAACGCCACAAAGCCCGGGTTGCAGGAGTTCTGGACAACCTCCATGAAGGACTGGCTGCCATGGCCGCCTTTTTTCCAGCAGCGCAGTCTCGCTCCACCGACTTCTACCGCTCCACTGTCAAAGAAGTGGTCGTTCTTCAGATCGACCTTGTCCTCTTCAAGGGCAGCGGCAAGCGTAATAATCTTGAACGTCGAGCCCGGCTCATAGGTCATCCAGATCGGCAGGTTGCGATTGTACGTCTCGGCCGAAAACTCCTGGTAATTGGCTGGAGAATAACCCGGCCTGCTGGCCATCGCCAAAATCTCGCCTGTCTTGGGATTCATGGCAATCGACCATGCCCCATTCGCCTGATACTTCACCATGGCCTGGTCAAGCTCCCGCTCCATAATGGACTGTATGGATTTATCGATCGTTAGCTCCAGGTTCAGACCATCACGAGGCTCGACATACTTTTCCGAGGAGCCCGGCATGATTCTTCCGCCTGCATCGGACAGATAGGATATTCCGCCTTCGAAGCCTTTCAGCTTATCGTCATGCATGGCTTCCAAGCCGGTAAGTCCCTGGCTGTAGGCCCCCGTGAACCCCAAAATATGGGCTGCGAGATCGCCATAGGGATAATACCGTTTGTTATCCTCAGCAACAACGATACCCGGCAGCTTCAAATCACGAATTTCCTGAGCCAGCTCCATCGTAATTTTTCGTCCACCGGGATTTATCCGTTCCAACCTCGAACGTTTCGTAATGATTTTCTTGATATCGGCTTTGTCCATGCTGATAAGCCCAGCCAAGGTTTCGGCCGTATGGTCCGGATCTTTGATTTGTACGGGAATCGCCCAAATGGTCGGTGTCGTTATATTCGTAACCAATGCGGTTCCGTTACGATCCAAAATCTCACCACGCTGTGCCGCAAACGGAATGTCGCGGCGCCAAAGATCCTCCGCCTTCGCCGACAGCTCCGCGCCTTTCCCAATCTGCACATAAGCCAGTCTGATAATCAGTGCAGAGAACAGCAGGAGCAGCAGCAGCAGGCTCCAGAGCAGTCTTCTCCGCTGCGATACCTTGGATACTTTCACCTAAGCTTCCCTCCCTGTTTGAACCCGAAAGCTCATGATATGCGTTCTTCACATGAGTATTCGGGACAAACCCGGGTTAGAACAAGCTATTCCCCTTCTGTATTGCCTTGCCCTTGGTCGGTTGCCTCGGCATCGTTATCGGCAGTTCCTTCCGACTCTTTTCCACCGGCTTCTTCCCCGTTCGCATTTTCGGTGCCAACGGAGGAAGTTTCATCGGAACTGCTCTTTCCCGTTATCAACTCTTGAGCCGATTTGAGCGTCAAATGTACGGTTCGCTGACCATTCTCGGTCGTTTCCAATTGTTCAGCAACGTAGCCTTCACCTTGTACACTTACCTTCACCTTCATCAAGGTGAGTACTTCCATGGCATCCCGGAGGGATTCCCCCTGTAAGTGCGGGATTTCCATGGATGCATTGTCCTCGGTGATTAGATAGATATTCTGTCCGCTGCTCAAAGGCACACCAGCAGGCGGATACTGTTGTTTAACCGTGCTGCCGCTCCCCAGCGTTTCGAAAGTCATGCCCTCGTCAAGCAGCTTGGTCTTCACTTCGCTGACTTTCATGCCCTTCAAGTTAGGAGATATGCGAGCATTATCCGGAATTGTCGCTGTTTTGGACTTGTCTGATTGCTGGGTCGTATTCGATTTAGGGACACCCCAGTATGTTAGTGTCTTTGATACAATCTCTTTAAATATCGGAGCAGCCAATGCACCGCCACCTTGTTCATCATTCGCTTCGTCAATAATGACCAGTACGGCTATCTTCGGATTTTCCACAGGTGCATAGCCGATGAATGAAACAATTTGTTTGGAACGATCTGCATATCCGCCATTGGATTTAATCGCGGTTCCTGTTTTCCCTGCTACACGGTAACCATCGATATACGCTTTTCTACCCGTACCAATTGATTGGTCCGCAACAACCTGTTCCAGATACTTACCTGTCTCTTTGGCTGCTTCTGGAGAAATAACTTGCCGAATCATTTCCGGCTCAATCTTCTCGATCTTGCCCGTATTCGGATCCTCGATTTCCTTCACCATGTGCGGTTTCATCAATTTACCGCCATTCGCTACGGCCGAGATGGCAGCGATTTGCTGAATGGGCGTTACCGAAACGGCATAACCGTAGGTCATGGTTGAAATATCGGAATCATAAGTCATATTAAGACTACCCAGAATCTCACCCGGAAGATCGATGTCGGTCTTCTCCGTAAACCCAAACTCCTTGATGTAATTGGTGAAACGCTCCTTGCCCAGCATTTCGAATCCGAGCTTAACAAAGGCCACGTTACTGGACCTCTTAACACCTTCCAGATAAGAGATCGGCCCCCACCCTACGCTATTAATGTCTCGGTGGGTTCTTCCCCCTACCCGAATGGAACCGGATTGGTAGGCAGCATTCGGATTAAACAGCTTTTCCTGCACGGCGCTTGCCAGGGTTACGATTTTAAAGGTGGAGCCAGGTTCATATCTTGAGCTTACGGCATGATTGATAAAACTCTTTTGATTCCATTCCGAATATGTATTGGGATCAAAAGTCGGCATGTTGGCCATCCCCAGTATTTCCATCGTGTTCGGATCCGCTGCGATTACCGTCATACTGATTGGTTTATATTGGTTATACGTGTCGCGCATCGCTTCCTCGATATAATACTGGATTGTATCGTCGGTCGTCAGTACTAAATTTTTCCCATTTATTGCAGGCTGGTATAAATCGTCTTCACTCGGCAGCTTGACCCCCTTCTTGTCACTCTTGTAAGAAGCGAATCCGTCGGTTCCCTTCAGCTTGTCGTCATAACGTTGCTCAATGCCTCCGATTCCCTTACCCTGACGATCGGTATAACCCAAAATATGTGCAGCCAATGTCTCTTTGGGATAAAATCGTTTGGACTCTCGCTGAAAGCCTATGCCCGAATCGGGAACTTTACCGGCAGCCTTTAATTTTTGATTCAAGCTTTCACTAAACGCTTTAACCTCTTCCATCTTCTCCTGGTCAATCTTCCATCCTTCGCTGCGGACTTCGCGGCCCTTGAGGTATTCCCCCTTATCGTCTTTAGCCTTAACCAGTTCACGGAGTTCGTCCTCATCCTTGCCAAGAATCTCATGCAGCCCTTTAACTACCTCATTCTCCAAGCCGTTAGCCTGAATGACCGCAGGGTTCACAATGACCGTAAAGGCAGGCGCGTCCATAGCAAGAATATCGCCGTCCCGGTCCGTAATCGTTCCTCGCGTGGCCGGAAGATCCTGTTTTCGCGACCATTTCGATAAAGCTTGTTCCTTCCAGAAGTCGTTATCGATCACCTGCAGCCAAAACACCCGACCAATCAATAAAGCAAAAAAGAGGGTTATACATCCCCCTATTAGCACGGTACGCAGTTTGATTTTTTTTATCATCGGTCAAAACCTCACACTTCAATCATTTTGTCCCGAGTCCGAATTCTGTGTCTCGGATGACCCCGAGACGGGTGATAGCTGGATCGTATGGTTGTCCTCAATAGGGACATACCCCAACTCTTTCGCCTTGTCCAATATTTGCGTCTCCAGTGTTTGCTTTTCCACCTGAAGCTGATCAATATCTCGTTTCGCCTTGACTATTTTATTGTCGGTATCATGGATCTGCCGGTTCAAATCATAGGAATGAACATGACTCATGCCAATGACGCCCATGATGGCTACCACAAACACCACGGACAACAAATACAACAGCTTTTCTTTTTGCGGAAGCTGGGAACGACGCTTGACGACTTTTGTCTTCTCAAGATAAGCGGACTGCTGCGTTTCCTTCTGTCTCTCCTGTACGGCTAAATTGCCGCGCGTGTAAGCCATAGCTGATTCTCCTTCTTTCAGGGATTTTATGTTTCTACAGTTTCTCCGCAATCCGCAGTTTTGCCGAACGCGCCCTTGGATTACTCTCAATCTCTTCCGCCGATGGGATCTGCGGTTTGCGGTTAACCAGCTTCAGATCACCTTGGCCGCCTCCGCATACACACATCGGAAAATCCGGGGGACACGTACACTTGGGAATATAGCTGTTAAAAATCTGTTTGCATATTCGGTCTTCGAGCGAGTGAAATGTGATAACCGAGACTCTTCCTCCTGGTGCAAGACATCTCACAGCTTGGTGAAGCGCGTCTTTGAATGCGCCAAGCTCATCATTTACCGCAATGCGAAACGCTTGAAAGCTTCGTTTAGCTGGGTGGCCGCCCGTTCTCCGAGCTGCGGCCGGAATCCCTTCCTTAATCATTTCGACAAGCTCGCCGGTTGTCTGAATAGGACTCTGTGCCCTTCTTTCAACAATGACCTTGGCAATTCGCCTTGAAAATTTCTCTTCGCCGTATTCATACAATATTCGTGCGATTTCCTGTTCCGGCCATTCGTTTACAATTTTGGCTGCGGTAAGCTCAGCGGACTGATCCATCCGCATATCCAGCGGGGCATCGTGATTGTAACTAAACCCTCTCTCCCCTTCATCGAACTGCGGTGAGGATACGCCCAAATCGAACAGTATACCGTCAACTTGCGGCTGCCCGTTCTCGTCAACCTCCACTTCGTTTCGGAGCACCTCCTCCAAATCACGAAAATTGGTTTTGACGAGAGTAATCCGGTCCACATAAGGCTTCATGGCTTCCCGGGCGTTATTCAATGCCCAATCGTCCTGATCCAATGCGATTAACCGGCCTTTTGAACTTAGTTGGGAAGCAATAAGCGAGCTGTGCCCTGCTCCCCCGAGCGTACAGTCAACATATATACCGTCTGGTTTGATGCGCAGCCCTTGTGTCGCTTCTTGCTTAAGCACTGTGATGTGATGGAACAAAGCTGCAGCCCTCCATTGTGTCTCATTCATGATTTTAAGTGTAACTTGTCCATTTCAATACGATGTTCCTACGCTTGTCATAAATCAAAATCAAAGTCTACCAGCTTCTCAGCAATGTCGTTGAATGCTTCCTCCGACTGCTGATAGTAATTCTGCCACTGCTCCTTGCTCCAGATCTCCACTCGGCTCGATACGCCGATGACGACGCATTCCTTCTCGAGCTTGGCGAACTCGCGCAAATTGCCCGGCAAATTTACCCTTCCCTGTTTATCCCATTCACATTCCGTCGCCCCGGAGAAAAAAAACCGTGTAAATGCGCGTGCATCCGACTTCATGAGTGGCAGGGATTTGAGCTTCTGTTCCATGATGGCCCATTCATCTTTGGGGTATACAAAGAGGCAATTGTCCAATCCGCGGGTTACGATAAACGAGGTGCCCAGGAGGTCACGAAACTTAGCAGGGATAATGATTCTCCCCTTATCGTCGATGCTATGTTGAAACTCCCCCATGAACATCAGGCACTCCACCCCTTAACCCCGATTCCCCACTTTGCACCACTTTCCACCACTTTAGGATAATAGATTCGGCGTCAAGAATCAAATACCTTCTAACGACTAGTTGTTTTTTTGGAACTTTCTCTCAGAACAATCGCATAAAAAACCTCCTTTCATCCCGCTCGGGGATGGAAAGGAGGTTTGGAAATGATCTAAAGCTGCTGCTGTTTAGTGCTGAGCCCAGCTGTCCAAGTACGACTTCTGTTCAGCGCTCAGGCTGTCGATGGCAATACCTAGACTTTCCAGTTTGTATAAGGCAACCTGTTCATCCAATTCGTAAGGAACATTAACTACGCGGTTACCGATGCTCTTGTACTGATCATTCACGTGTTTGAGCGACAAGGCCTGAAGCGCAAACGTCATATCCATAATTTCTGCCGGATGTCCGTCACCTGCCGCCAGATTCACCAAACGGCCTTCGGCAAGCAAATAAATCTTACGGCCATCTTTCAGATGATATTCTTCGATATTGCGCCGAACCGTCCGAACCGATTGAGAACGTTCTGATAAATCCGGTTTATTGACTTCCACGTCGAAGTGACCGGCATTGGATAAAATGGCACCGTCCTTCATGACATCAAAGTCTTCCCCACTGATGACATCGCGGTTACCCGTGACGGTCACAAAGAAGTCTCCCAATTTGGCTGCTTCGCGCATTGGCATAACGCGGAAGCCGTCCATATAAGCCTCAACGGCCTTAATCGCATCAATCTCGGTCACAATGACGTTGGCTCCAAGACCTTTGGCACGCATGGCCACGCCCTTGCCGCACCAGCCATACCCTACGACAACGACCGTCTTGCCTGCAACCACCAGGTTGGTCGTCCGGTTAATTCCATCCCAGACCGATTGTCCGGTACCGTAACGGTTATCGAATAAGTATTTGCAGTATGCATCATTCACGGCAACCATCGGGAATTTCAGAGAGCCTTCTTTCTCCAAAGATTTCAGACGCAGGATGCCTGTCGTTGTCTCTTCCGCTCCGCCTCGAATTCCTTCAAGCAGATCCGTACGCTCGGAGTGCAGGATCGTTACGAGATCCCCGCCATCGTCGATGATTAGATCCGGTCTGGTTTCCAGTGTTGAAATGAGGTGCTGCTTGTATTCCTCAGGATCCGGGTTATATTTGGCAAACACCGTGATCCCGTCTTCTACCAAAGCGGCACATACATCATCTTGAGTGGACAACGGATTACTGCCCGTAATCGTCACTTCGGCTCCGCCAGCCTGAATGACTTTCGCCAGATATGCGGTCTTGGCTTCCAGATGCAAGGAGATGGCGACTTTCAATCCTTTGAATGGCTGTTCTTTCTCGAATTGTTCACGCACCCGGTTCAGTACCGGCATATGTGCCTGGACCCAATCAATTTTCAGATGACCTTCCGGTGCCAGTTTCAAGTCGGTAATATTGCTGGTTTGTATTGATGATGAGCTCATTTAACAGCCTCCTATGATCTGATGATTGAATTCCTGATCGTTATACGTAAACGACCCTGTGAATGCCCGAAGCTTCGTAAGGGATTTCCATCAGGCGATCCACCAGATTCAATCCATAACGATTCATGTATTCCAGGATGTTGTACACCCTCTCCTGAGGTTTCCCTTCCGGCAGCAGTGTCTGTTCAATGCGCTTCCACTGTGCCAGTGCGGCCTCATGCTGCTGTTCCAAGGCATTCCGGGATTTACTTAACAGGTAATCCATCTGCTCCAATATTTTATCTTTATTGGTTAGACCTAATTTTAACAGTCCACTTTGCATTTTGCCAAGATCTTCTATTAAAGGCTGATACAATGCTTCAAATTGTTCCCGGGTTTGACTGAATCGTTCTTCCAGATTCAACTCATCCTTGCTGGCAAGCCAAGCCTCACGCTTTTCAGACAAGCGAAGCTGAACATCCTCGAAGGACAATCCGTATTTCTCCATAAGCTTATGGACGGTTCCATCTACGATGGAGAATGACATTCTCGGGATGATCAACGGCATCTGCAAACCCAAGTCGGTAAATGCATAGCGTGTAATCGCCCAATAGGAAATCTCGCCTGGACCGAGTATCGTCCCGAGCACGGGCAGCAGCGAATCCTGCATGATCGGACGGGTCAGCACATTGTTGCTGAAGCGTTCAGGATGCTGATGCAAATCCTGAAGCAGTTCTTCTTCCGTCAGCTTAACGATGCCTTTCCGGTCTGAGAATACATGTCCTTCTCGGTAAAGCAGCAAGCGTCTGCCTTCATGCAAGTAGAACAAGTTGGCCCCATTCTCGGATACATCAGCCTGGACTTCGTAACCCCGTCCCGCGATATCCCTTGCCGCCTGCTGGTACGAAAGTCCCAGGGTTTCGTTGCGGGTAATCAGCGATTCGAATATGGGCACTTCCAACGCCCGAAGTCCCGGGTCGGCGGAATCCAGGAGTATTAGCCCATATTTGCCGAACATACAGCTGATTAGTTTAGCGAATGCCTCGCTGAGCCCAGCCGAACCGTGAAGCGATTCCTTTGCCATTTTCAGCAGATCGGCCTTATATTCGCTGTCTGCCAACTGGGTCTGGAGTGCTGCCAGCATCGCATTCCAATCTTCCGCAGCAACGTCGGTATAACTAACCGACGTCCTGAGTCCGTCCTTGGCATCAAGCTTGATCTTGGATAGCTGCTGATCCTGACTCAGAAAGTACGTATGGTTGACTTCATCCCAATCATGGTCCTCCCCGGCGATCCAAAATACAGGCACGACAGGACGATTCAAGCGCTCTTCCGCTTCGCGGGCCGCTTGAATGACGGTAATTGCTTTATATATGACAAGCAATGGTCCGGTGAACAAACCGCTTTGTTGTCCACCAACCATGGTAACCGTTCCTGGCTGCTCCAGAAGTTGAAGGGATTTATGTACAGCGGGATGATCATTGTGTTTCTGATTGTACGTCCGAAGACAATCCGCCAGCGCTTTACGCTGAATTCGTTTGTCTTCCGAAAGATCCAGCCATTGTACCCGTTCTGCATAGCTGTGCTCGCCGCGGTAATCTTCACCGTAGAACCCGCTTACCCGGTCGAAATGATGAATATAATCCTGAGCGAGACGCGAAGCGAGGGATAATGGTTCCGGAACGATATTCATGAGGTATGCCTCCTATTCTACGTCGCAACCAAATCTAGATTGTGCATGGAATTTAATTTCTTCTATATCATTTTGCCTTTCTTGATTGTACCGAATGTTGGCATTCTGCGTCAAAGGAAAAGAATAGCCGCCGGCACGATGCCAGCGGCTATTCTTGAAGCAGCTTCCTCATATTGAGGTTCGTTTACTCAAGCGTAGGCTTTTGCAACCCAGTGTCCTTTGGACACTTCGACCAATTCCGAATCCTTCACGTCCAGTTGAACCGTTCCGTCTTCGCCTTTGGCGGCCGAGATCGGACCCTGCGTATCGTCTTCCAGCTTGAGACGCTTTTTGTTAGCCTCAATTTCCGGATCCGGAATCGGAATCGCGGACAGCAAGGTTTTAGTGTAAGGATGGATCGGATTCGCATACAGCTCTTCACTGTCTGCCAGTTCCACCATTTTGCCCAAGTACATAACCGCTACCCGGTCACTGATATGCTTGACCATGGACAGGTCATGCGCAATGAAGAGATAGGTCAGGCCAAGACGATCCTGCAAATCCTTGAGCAGGTTGACCACCTGCGCCTGAATCGAAACGTCAAGCGCCGAGATCGGCTCGTCACATATGATAAATTTAGGGTTTACCGCAAGAGCACGTGCAATCCCGATCCGTTGACGCTGACCGCCCGAGAATTCATGAGGGTAACGTGTGGAGTGGTCACTATTCAAGCCGACCATATCCAGCAGTTCCTCAATCCGCTTCTTGCGTTCAGCCCGGCTGCCGGCCATTCCGTGAATATCCAAAGCTTCTCCGATAATATCCGACACCGTGAATCTTGGATTTAGCGAGGCATACGGATCCTGGAAGATCATCTGCATATCGCGGCGCATCGCCTTCATCTTGCCCGGAGACAGCTTGTAAATATCCGTTCCGTTAAAATTAACGCTGCCAGCCGTAGGTTCATAGAGACGGAGAATCGTCCGTCCTGCTGTTGATTTACCACAACCCGACTCTCCCACCATGCCAAGCGTTTCGCCTTCACGAATATAGAAGTTCAGATCGTCAACCGCTTTAAGAACCTGGCCTTTGCCGACGTTAAAATACTTCTTCAGGCCCTTTACCTCAATCAAGTGGTTATCCTTCATGAACCTTGCGCCTCCTTCGCCATCGGATGCAGATTCCAGCAGCGCGCCATGTGCGTGTCGCTGAATTCTGTTGCGCCCGGATCCACCCGTTCACAAATTCGCATAGCTTCATCACAGCGGGCGGCGAACGGACAGCCTACAGGCGGTTTAATAAGATCCGGAGGTGTTCCGATAATCGGAATCAGCGGTTCGTCTTTCTTCTGATCCAGACGCGGCATGGAACGAAGCAATCCTTTAGTGTAAGGATGCTGCGGATTTTTGAAAATCTCCCATTTCGTTCCCGTTTCCACCACTTCACCTGCATACATCACGATGACACGGTCACACATGCCGGCAACAACGCCGAGATCATGCGTGATCAGAATGATCGAGGTGCCCAAGCGTTCTTGCATTTCCTTCATAACGTCCATAATCTGTGCCTGTATGGTCACGTCGAGTGCTGTCGTCGGTTCGTCCGCAATCAGCAGGGTCGGCTTACATGCAAGCGCAATGGCAATCATCGCACGCTGCCGCATACCGCCGGAGAACTCATGCGGATACTGATTGAAGCGCTCCTCCGCATTTTTGATTCCCACCAGCTTCAGCATTTCAATGGCGTGCTTTTTGGCTTCGGAAAAAGACATCCCCTGGTGCTTGATCAGCACCTCCGTGATTTGTTTACCTATTCTAATGGTCGGATTCAGCGACGTCATCGGATCCTGAAAAATCATCCCAATATCCTTGCCGCGAATCGCTTCCATCTGTTTATTCGTTTTTTTGAGAAGGTCTTGTCCTTGGAAAATGACCTCACCCTTTTTTATTTCTGAGGGCGGGGACGGAATCAATCGCATAATGGTCTGGGCGGTAACACTTTTACCGCTTCCGGACTCACCGACGATGGCAACCGTCTCCCCCTTGCCGACTTCAAAATTCATGCCGCGAACTGCCTTTACTTCACCGCCGCGAACACGAAACGATACGTTGAGGTCCTTCACCTGCAAGATCGGTTCCATACCTTCCCACCTCCTATTTTTTCAATTTCGGATCAAGGGCATCACGCAATCCATCACCGAAAATGTTAAATGCTAACATCGTCAAGCTGATAAATAGAGCAGGGAACAACATCCGCCATGGATAGTACATCCATCCGGACAGGGCATCATTAATCATGGAGCCCCATGAAGCAACCGGTGCTTGAACTCCAAGACCAAGGAAGCTCAGGAAAGCCTCGGCAAAGATCGCACTTGGAACCGACAGGGTCAATGTAACGATAATCGGCCCCATTGCATTCGGAATCAAATGCCGGAACAATAGACGCGCAGTTCCCGCACCCATCGAACGTGAGGCGAGGACATATTCTCTGCTCTTAAGCTGCATAATCTCGCCCCGCACAATCCAGGACATGTTAATCCACCCGGTGATGGTTAAGGCGAGTATGATCGTTCCTAAACTCGGTTCAAATACAACCAGCAGCAAAATCGTAACGAGCAGATAAGGAATGGAATACAAAATTTCTGCAAACTTATTCATGAACTCATCGACACGGCCACCGAAATAACCCATGATGCCGCCATATATTACACCAATCATCAAGTCAATCGCAGCTGCTGCAAGACCAACGGTCAAGGAAATCCGAGCTCCCATCCAGGTACGTACAAAAACGTCGCGGCCCAGATCGTCGGTTCCAAACCAATGTTCTGATGAAGGCGGCATATTCGTATTCATCAAATCATTCGTTTCATAATCATAGTTAGAGATCATCGGGCCGATAATGGCCATGATGACAATCAGAATCATAATAACCAAGCCCGTCATAGCAAGCTTGTTCTTGCGCAATCTTTCCCAGGAATCTCTCCAAGAGGACAAACTTTCACGCTGTATTACCTCGGATTGTTTCTCATCAGGACCAATCTTCTGAAAATCTTCAGGCTTCAAGTTGAGTGCCGCAGGATGAGGCATACGTTGTTCTTTCTCCATGTCTACCTCTCCTTTCCGCCGGTCAATTTAATGCGTGGATCCACAAATACATACACGATATCTGTAACGAAACGCGCCAGCATCAGCAAGATGCCGTAGAATATGGTAATCCCCATAATGACTGTATAATCGCGGTTTGTGATACTTTCAACGAACTGCTTGCCTATGCCGCCAATACCGAAGATCTGTTCAATAACGACCGAACCGGAAATGATGTTCGCTGTCATTGGGCCGACGTACGTTACGACCGGCAAGATGCCGTTACGGATAACGTGACGGAACATAATGGCGAACCAGTTAAGACCCTTGGCCTTCGCCGTCTTGATATAATCCGAATGCAGTACTTCCAGCATGCTGGATCGCGTTAATCGCGCGATAAATGCAATCGGTTGAGCAGATAGGGCCATTACAGGAAGCACATAGTCTAGCGGTCCTTCAAAACCCATGACATTGAAAATGCCCGCTTTCTCTGCGAGAACGAATTGCAACAATGACGCGAGTACAAAACTCGGTACTGCGATGCCGAGAACCGAGATAATCATGGCGATGTTGTCAATCAGCTTGCGGTGATACAGAGCTGCAAGCATCCCCAGCAGGACACCCACGATAACGGATACTACGATCGCGATAAGACCCAATCGGAGTGAAGGGCCAAATGTATCAACAATAATATCAGTGACGGATTGCCCCTGTTTCTTCATAGACAAACCAAAGTCACCCTGAACGATATTGCCCAAGTATTTCGTATATTGCTGAAATACCGGTTTATCTAAATCATACTGCTCCATCAGCCTCGCCAAAATTTCAGGCGATGGCTTTTTCTCTCCCATAAACGGATCGCCCGGTATGGCTTTCATAAGAAAAAAAGTGGCTGAGATCAGTATGAACAACGATACAAGCATATAAAAAAACTTACTCGCCACATACCTCAGCATTTCGCTAGCCTCCTGATCAGTTGTTCTAAACCAAGCCGTCTATATAATTGTATTATTCTAGAACGGAACTGGCATCCCTTAACTTTCACCAACGGACACAAGATTTGGAAACCTTGTGCTCATACAAAAAAATCGGGATATATATGAGGTTTAAATGCCCCACATATATATCCCGAACCGTAACCTTTTATAAATGGCTTACAAAAGACTACTCGATATATGCACGTGTGAAATCGATATCACCCTTATAATCCAGATGAAGGTTCTTCACCCATGGTTTAACCAGGGACACGCTAGAGTAATAGTAGATCGGCATTACAACTTGGTTGTCTTCAACGAGAATTTTCTCAGCTTTGGACATCAGCTCCATGCGTTTAGCGTTATCGCTAGTTGCATAAGCATCCTTCACAAGTTTGTCATATTCTTCGTTCTTGAAGCCAGTATCGTTGTTACCACCGTTGGATGTCCACATATCGATATAAGTCATCGGGTCGTTATAATCTGCTCCCCAACCGGAACGGGCAATTTGATAGTTCAAATCCGTACGGTTCTTCAGGAATACGCCCCACTCTTGGTTTTGTACCTTCACAGTAACACCGAGGTTATTCTTCCACATATCAGCAATAGCAAGCGCAATTTTCTTGTGGTTGTCATCGGAGTTATGGATCAGAGTAACTTCCGGTAATGTGGTATAGCCTTTTTCCTTCATACCTTGCTCGAGCAGTTTCTTAGCTTCTTCAAGATTTTCATCGAAGTAAGAATCCGCTACCTCTTTACGGTACTCGTCGGACTCACCCTTGATGCCAGGAGGAACAAATCCAAAGGCAGGAAGCTGTCCACCTTGCGTGATTTTCTCTACGATCGCCTTACGATCAATCGCCATGGCAAATGCTTTACGGATGTTCACATTATCAAACGGTTCTTCTGTTGTGTTAAAGATATAGAAATACGTCGATGAAATACCTTTGATCATCAGTTCATCGCCCAATTCCTTCTTGATCGCATTCAGCTGATCCGTCGGAATATTTCCTGTTGGATGTCCTGCATAATCCAATTCATCGTTACGGTAGCTTGAAAGTTCCGTTGCAGAGCTGTTCACGATACTCATTTGAACTTTTTCAAGTTTGATTGAATCCTTATCCCAATATTGGTCGTTCTTCACAAGCTCGATCTTTTGACCTTTGGTCATTTGTGAAACTTTGAACGGACCATTGCCGATCAACGTTTCCGGTTTGGTTGCCCAAGAAGCATTACCTTCAACGGAGCTGTGAATCGGGAAATAAGTTTGGAATGACATCAAGCTGAGGAAGTATGGCGTTGGGTTTGCCAGCGTAACTTCGAGCGTATAATCATCGGTTGCTTTTACGCCGACTTCATTGGCGTCTTTGATCTCTCCAAGATTGTAAGCTTCAGCGTTTTTGATGTAATAGAGCTGATACGCATATGGTGATGCAGGAGTAAAGTTCGGATCAAGTACGCGTTTCCATGCATACTCAAAATCTTTTGCCGTTACTGCATCGCCGTTACTCCATTTGGCATCTTTGCGAAGGGTGAAGACATATTTCAATCCATCTTCAGAAATATCCCATTTTTCGGCTACGCCGGCCTCTTCAGAACCATCTGCACCCTTGCGAACCAAACCTTCAAACACAGCACTGATTACCGTGTTCGACGTGTTATCCTGAGCCAAGCCCGGATCCAATGTAGGAGGGTCGGAAGCAAGGTTCATCCGGAAGACTTGCTCTTTAGGCTTGTCCGCCGTTCCGCCGTTATTGGCGCCTTCGTTCTTGTCAGCTCCACACGCGGCCAAAACTGAGCTGAAAGCAAGAATTAGCGTCATGAGAAGCAGTAATTTCTTTTGTTTCTTCATCTTGCGGTATCCCCCTCATAGATTTTAGGTATATGCTTATCGATTATACAACCAGTGGTCAAAAAAATCCAGAAATCAATAAATTGAAAAATCTGCCTGACCCAATGATCAAACAGATTTATCATATAATTCTAGTTATTAGATTGTTCTTACATCATCTTAATTATGTAGGAGAGGATGCCAAAAAATGTGAATACTATGTACCCGAAGCTCATGCTGACAAACCCGAGACGCCACACGGCGCGCAGCAGCCTTTTACCGTTAACCTTGCCTTTCCAGCGGTTCTGCGCACTGCCGATCAGCCCCGCTGCAATGAGCAGCATGAGGAGAATGAGATAGAAACCGAATTTGGACTGGAATGTATTATTAAACAAGGCGGAGACCGAAAACAGCATAAAAAATGTGGTGACATCCATGGCCAGCTCCAGCGCTTGCTTTCGATTTTTATTTCGTTGCAAGACAATGAAATAAACCAGTAAAAACGGAATGAACGGAAAAAGACTTAATGTGTGAAACAGCCCCTGCAAGAAACCCATGCTAAGACCCCCTATGTATTCATCCCCTCGATGAGCTGCGTTATCAGCTCGTGTGTTGGCACTGAAACGCCATATTTTTGACCCAAACGGACAATACTGCCGTTAATCCAGGCAACTTCCGTCGTTCTGCCGTCCATTACATCCTTAAGCATGGAAGACGTGTTACCTGAAGTCGATTGGCAGACAGATACAATCCATTCCCACAGCCCGCTTCCATAAGGAATTCCACCCGCGTCATATACGGCGATCCCTTCATTATATAACTGCCTCATAAGCCTGACTCGTTCAGGGGAAGATAACAGCTCTCCGTTAGGAATCCGCCACAATGCAGTCAAAGGATTAATGACTGCGTTCATCAGCAGTTTGCGATAAATCATCTCCTCCATTTCATTCGACAAAAAAGCTTCAAATCCTGCTCTATTCAGCTGTTTAACAAGCTCAATTTCATGATCTTCTTGAGAGAAAGCATCGAATGGGCTCCCGGCAGGTTTCATTTTGCCGATTGTCGTCGTTCCCTGACCGGCGTGCAAAACAGAGACGCTGCTTGTACGCTTGGCCCCTTCCGTAGTAATGGCTGCGTAGATCGTCCACATCGGCAGCAGGCCTTGAAGCCGCTCCAAATGGCCTGTACCGTTCTGAAAACATAGGAGTCTGCGGTGATCTTGCCCAAATAGAGCCAGCATCTCCGTTGCCATCTCTTCGATCCCTTGCTGCTTCAACATGAGGAAAAGATAATCCGCATCCGCCGCGCCACCCGACTCGGAAAAGGATGACCATGAGCAGATCGAGAAAGTATGGGCGTCAACGACCTGGTGCTGACCCATGTCCTCGATGGTTATGCCGGAAGCCCGAAGCTTGTCCGCCTGCTCCTCGCTGCGGCTCCATAACGTGACACGGCAGCCTGACGCCGCAAGTTTGCCCGCATATAATAGCCCCAATGAGCCAGCTCCGATAATATGGATATTCATGATAATCCCCCATTATTGTAATCGAACACGAAGTACTAGTCCTAGTATATATCAGAATAATCTCCTATACGCACAAATAACCCGCCAAAGCGCATGAAATGCACTAATGCGGGTTACGGCTAGAGCAAGATAACCATTACCTATTCAATTCGTTCCAGATTACCGTTTGCGTCCATTTTGAAGCGCGTCTTCAGTTCCTCGTCTTCTTCATTTAAGAAAGCAAGCCTGCGTGCCCGATCCATAATCTGAATCAGTGCCTTATAATCGTCATTGACCACATGATAGTCCGTTTTCACTTCGCTGACTTCCTTCAATAACCGTTGATTCTCACTGCGGAGCCTTGAAAGCTCTTCCTCTTTTTCACGCAAATTCTTCTCGAGCAATTTATACTGACGTGAACTTTCCTGAAGCCCGCCCTTCCACTGCCGAAGGAAACGGATAACGGCATCGATGGACAGTGTCTCTTCACTTGCACCATCATTCTTATAGACATCGTGCTCCAGTTCCTGAGCAGCCAAGCCGGCAACCTGCGGTCCGCTTACCGAAGGCTGTTTTTTATAATAACTTCTCTTTTGACGCTGAGATTTCGCCAAGCTGATAGCATCCTCATATTTCTTGCGAACGCAGCTATTCCAACGAAACCCACAAGCTGCCGATGTCCGGCCGATTCTTTCTCCCACTTCCTCAAAGGCAGCCAATTGGGTGCTGCCCTCACGAATATGACGAAGGGTCACCTCCGCCAATATCAGGTCGTCCTCTGCACTCCATGCATCCTGTCTCACTGCTGACATACCATAAAACCCTCCTAACGACATCCTAAAATAACCGTCTTCAATACCGTAAATCGGCTGCTGAATAGGGTATAAAAACTGCTTAATTCATTTCTATGCCTCTCATAGAGTTCATAGAATCTATTTGATACTAAAATGTATTTCCATTTTGGTTACAGATCATACTCTTACGAAGGGAAAAGGGAAGATTCGTCCAAATTTATTCTCGAATTCAATGCCTTGTTTCTGGTTAATAATAAAAAATAAAGGGTTTTCTCGAGTTAGGCGTTTACACGTTTTTCCCATAACGCTATAATGTTCATAGCAGCATTATGTGCGTACATACGAGAGGAGGATATAATCGTGGCACGGATGTTTCGAGTCCTTGGCTTTTTTACCCTGACCATCGGGTTGATGGCCTTTGCCGGAGATCATATTGAAATGGCACTGCTTTTCTTCCTGCAGACTGCATTTTTCGTGATCCTGGGATATTTGAAATTCACGGAGAGAACCTATATTCTTCTCTTCTGGGCTTATATGATCGTGACCTTCACAGGCTTTAGCTATTGGACGGTCTTCATTATGGGCAAACCACTCTAATAGGTAAACCATGCAAGCGATGCTTGAAATCCGCCGGCTCAACTTGGACAAACTGAGGAACGCTGGTGGTTTTTCCTTGCAATTAGAGAACGAGAGTACTTAAAAGAGCGATCAGGTGCTTTAGCTGCCGGATCGCTTTTTTAATGCCTAAAGGTTGATAATTGAGTCGTATACGTCATATATTGGTTAAAATGAAGGGACAAACAGCGGTTGGATTCCTTTCGACTAACAACCATTCAAGGAGGACTCCCGTTTGAATGTACGAGTAAAAAAACCTCTCCTCCCGGTCATGCTGTGTATAACCCTGTTGTTCTGCTTCATAGGGACGCCCGCTTCCGTATATTCCGAGCAGGAACTAAGCCCGGTTATGCCTGATTCGGAAGAGGCCCGCAAACTTCTGGAGGACAGCCTCTCCATCGTCGAGATTGATCATGAAATCGAACGGATAACCAAACGCATCGCCGAATTGCAGCTTCTCCAGAGCGAACTGCAAATCAAAATTCAGGATATGGGCTTGCGTATCGAAGACCGCCGCGATCGGGCGGGAGCTGTTCTTCGGTCTTATTACATGGGTGAACGGGATCATTTATTCTTCATGCTGTTGTCTGCAAAAGACGTAGCCGGTTTTTTCCGGGTCATGGACTTTTACGATATGATCATTCAAAACGACCGGGATACCCTTGCGGTATATAACAATCAGTACCGCTCACTTGCCTCCGCTCAGGCTGAAGCGGAACGCAATACAGCTCAGCTCGCCGAAGTGAAGGACAGCCTTGTCAAGCAGCGTGAACGGGTGCTGGCGCTTGAACAGCAGGTTAACGGAGCACTGACAGCCAGCGGCAACCCGGATGCTATGAAGAAGTTGATTGAGGAATTCACCCTCTACTGGGAGAACGTGGGGCTGTACGAAGTAAAGCGTCACTTCCAGGCTCTGGCTAGCGCCATGGAAAATCTGCCGCAATTCGTCCAAGGAAGCAAGAATATGTTGAAAACAAACGGCAAGGAGTACACCATCGATATCCATGAGGATGATCTCAACGCATTTTTAAGATCCGAAGATGAAATCTTTAACAGCTTTGCTTTCCATTTTGACAATGGAAAAGTAATAGCTTCAGGTGAGAGCGGAAATCTGTCGCTGCTGATTGAAGGAAAATACACCGTGATTAACGAACCGGAGAATGCCATCATGTTTCAAGTCGACAAACTTGTGTTCAATCGGCTGGAATTGCCTGACACCACACGCAAGGCGCTGCAGGAAGAATTCGACATGAACTTTTATCCTAAGCAGTTGGTGTCTTTCTTAAAAGCAACGCAGGTCTCCAGCCAAGAACAACGATTAGTGGTCAAAATGGAGCTGGATTTATAGAAAAAAGGCTGCCCCTCGCTGGGCAGCTTTTTTTCTTTCATGGTTGGGCAGGCTTGTACAATTCTCTATATTCTTCTATCGTGATTTCGCCATGCAGCAATCGATTCGCTGCTTCGCTGTACGTTTGAAAGCCTTCCGATTCGCCGAAATCCAAAGCTGCCGGCTCATTTCGAGAGAGCAGCACTTGGGCTGGAACGGCCGCTTTTTGCCAAATGCCCCGCTCACTTAGGTTGGTACCCGTGACATACAACTCAGAAATAACGGGAAGCGTTCCTGCCGCTCTGCTCCATTCGCGCTGCATTTCTTTGCCAGTCATATACGTAATCCATTTCATGGCAAGCGACGATGATTCCGTGTGTGCGGCTACCGCAAAACTTCGGGTTCGGACAACGGGCGTATCCAGTTGCGCCTTCCCCATCGCCAATGCAAGCGACACTCCATCCGTGTCCTGATCTGAAAAGCTCGAATACGGCTCAATCACCACGGCTGCTTCCGTCTTACCGGAGGTGGTCGACGCTTGGCCGTTATCCTCTGCATCCGTCGCGTCTTGCACGGATTCTGCCCGTGCTCCGTGATTGCGAATCAGCATATCAAGCACCTCATGATCCGGCTTGGAGGGATCGCCTTCGAGCAAATGAACCGCCGCACCGAACGCGTAAGGATCATTCCAATCAAATGAGAGGATAGGGCTTACCTTATTCAGCTTCAAATACTCCTGCCATGCCTGACGGCTCTCCGGCACTTTAAATGGTTCGCCGTCCTTCCCCTTGGTCTTCCAGGTCATAATATAGGGGTCTATATCAAACGGCATTCCCCATTGATATCCGTTCCACTGCAGCGGTGGCAGAAGGCCATTTAAGATGTCTTCACCCGGCATCGTGCCCTGAGAAGAATCAACGGGCAGTAAGCATCCATTCATTGCAAGCGCTTTAATAAAGTGTGAATCCGTTAATACAATATCAGGACCTTCACCAAGAGACATCTCGAGAAGAAACGACTCTTTGTGTGTTTCACTGATCTCCAGAGGCGTAATTTCAATCTCAGCACCGGTCTCTTCCATAAAACGCTCATTAAGAGCTTTTAGTTGTCTCAGTTCATCCGGGTTTAACTGAACACCGACCTTGATCGGACCCAGATCGGTCTCCGGCACCTCCGGCCTTTGCAACGGAGGATTAGGTTCATCCCCCGGGGGCTCTCGTCTAGTATGGTGAGTGAAGTCAAAGCTGGGAGATAAACTGGATAAAGACAACAGTAAAATGGCAAATAAGAACCAATACTTCTTCCGCTTCATATCCCATCTTCACTCCTTCAAATAGTCGCATGTCCTTATTTTACCAAACTTCTAGTGCTCTTGTCCTATCTTTTTTGTTAATAATCTAGTCCAGATTTTACTAATAACGCTAGGAAGGAAAAAAGACTGTCCTATGAATCTTGAACAGTCTTTATCCTGCAAGTTATTTTGCCGTAATCATTTCTCGGGAAATATATGATTATAACAAGTCTGCAGCCAGCTGAGCCAGCTTGGATCGTTCCCCTTTTGTCAGCGTAATATGCCCGCTCAGATTTTCCTGCTTGAAGCGTTCAACCACATAGGTCAACCCATTGCTCACAGCATCCAGGTAGGGATGGTCAATCTGCTCCGGGTCTCCCATCAGGATTACCTTACTCCCTTCTCCCGCCCGGGATACAATCGTCTTAACCTCATGACGGGATAAGTTTTGCGCCTCATCCACAATGATGAACTGACCTGGTATCGAGCGGCCCCGGATATAAGTCAGTGCTTCCACCTGGATGCTGCCGAGTCCCATCAATATTTTATCAATATCACCCGATTTTTTGGTGTCGAACAAATACTCCAGATTGTCATATATCGGCTGCATCCATGGTCTTAATTTCTCTTCCTTTTCGCCTGGCAAATAACCGATATCCTTCCCCATCGGAACAACCGGACGGGCAATCAGCAGTTTTTTGTATTTATGCTCATCCTCCACCTTGGAGAGGCCTGCTGCCAACGCCAACAAGGTTTTTCCCGTTCCGGCTTTCCCGGTAATGGTGACAAGCGGAATATCGTCATTCAGAAGAAGCTCAATCGCCATGCGCTGTTGGGCGTTACGGGCGCTGATGCCCCATACAGGTTCGTTGCTTAAATGGAGGGGCTCCAATCTAGTTGCATCCTCATTCACATGAAGGAGAGCTGACTTTCCTGTCCCCATCTCATCCTTCAGAATAACAAATTCATGCGGATAAAGCGGATAAGACAATTGAAGAGGTTTAATCGGCAAGTAACGATAGCTGTAAAATTCATCGATCACCGAAGGATGTACCTTTAATGTAGAGAATCCAGGATACAATTCACTTGGATCGGCTGTACGGTCCGATAAATAATCCTGTGTTGTGAGTCCAAGCACATCCGCTTTAATTCGAACAAGCACATCCTTGCTGACCAGAACGACGTGGCTTCCGTCCTCCTTCGGCTCCTCCTCCAATTTATAATTTAACGCGACAGCCAAAATTCGGTTGTCGTTGGATGCTTCGCTAAATAACTCCTGTACCTTGACGAAGCTGCGATGATTAAGCTCAACCTTCAATGTCCCGCCATTCTCCAGAAGAACCCCGTCATGAAGATGACCATGTTCTCTTAGCCCATCGAGCAATCGGGAGACCGTTCGGGCGTTGCGGCCGATTTCATCAGCATTTCGCTTCTTTGAGTCAATCTCTTCAAGAACCACCGCAGGAATGATGACTTCATGCTCCTCGAATGCATAGATCGACTGAGGATCATGCAGCAATACGTTCGTATCCAGCACAAATATTTTTTTCATCTTATCCCTCCACTGCTTCTTCATCAGGTACACACATAAACCTTTCCGTCCCGGACATAATAAGCGTAGCGACTGGAGTAATTTAGTGAACTCTACTACGAAAGGACAGATCAATCCATGAGAGCTGCTCTATCCATAATACTAGCGGTGTTGTTGCTCGCAGGCTGCGGGACCGCCAATCAGAATGCATCACCCTCTCCTCGTAATCAAACCAATGGAACTACTGCTAACAATGCTCCCAATATGAATGGGAACAGAGGTTATACCACTAACAATGTAGACGGTTGGGCTCCGGATAACGCGAATCCGGGACGAGTCGGCAACGCAAATGATAACAACGGACAAGTTGACGCTACAACCGCAAATCACCTAAAATCACTAGCCGAGAGTGTGCCCGGCGTAAAAAACGCGAACTGTGTTGTCATGGGAAATACGGCTGTTGTTGGACTTAATGTAGATGGAAATTTAGATCGGGCAGAAGTCGGAACCATTAAATACACAGTCGCAGAAGCCCTTCAATCCGATCCGGCAGGTGCCAATGCACTTGTTACGGCTGATTTAGACGTTACAAACCGGATTGCCGATCTTGGCCGGCATATTCAGGAAGGAAACCCCATTTCAGGACTTGCCAGTGAACTCGCTGACATCGTGGGCCGCATCATTCCTCAGCTGCCTAAAGATGTAACACCTCGAGATCGTAATGCACAAGATAACGGTGCACAAACGGTAAAGCCGAATAACCGAAGCAACGCACCAGCCAATCCACACCAGAATAAATAGACCCATGGTGAGCGTAAACCCGCCTATAAGCGGAAGACAAATCCGGTCATAACCCGAGTTTGTCCGTCACCCATCTCCAAATTTCATACAAAAAAAGCCCAGTGAAGCTCACTGGGCTTTTTTAAGGTCATAACAACGCCACTAGCGAGCATTTCTGCTTCGTCAGAGACATGACCCCTATCATATTCAGAGTTTTGTTGTCTGTTCGGTGTGAAATGGACACCCATGTCGAATGAACACGCCTGAGAAGACATGGAATCAGAAGGATGACATCTGAAAGGCTCCCATCCCCAAATGGAATCTGCTCGCACAAATGCATGGGCAAGGTAATCCGTCTGCCGATTACAGATCAATGGGTGTGTTGTATGCATCATAAGGTAGGACATGCCTTCGGCCTCCTGTACAATGATCTCCATCTGATACATTGTATTATAGCATACAATAAAACTTGCCTTCAATTGTCACGGAGTTGTTGCAGAATCCGCTTCTGTCCCCTGCCCGCCAGCGTTATGCTTGCCGGCAAGCTCGTCTTGCAGCGCTTGTTTGGCCGCGTCCAGCTCGCTTCTGCTTATATACACATAAGGACTCTTCCAATTGCCTGTGACCGGCATAAATTTGACGTCATCTTTTCCGATATCATAATAAGTCGCAAGCAAATTTCGGATCTGCTCCTGCTCGAAATCGGTGGTCATGTTATCGCTGACCGCATCCAGAGCATTGCCTACCTTCGCAACGCCCCCGAGCGATTTCATCTTATCGAGGAGGGAATGCAATACTTCGCTTTGGCGGGCATTACGCTCAAAATCGCTTGATTCCTTCGTTCTCGGCGAACAGCTGTCACTGGATTTACGGTAACGAACATAATCCAGCGCCTTCTTGCCATCCAGCTTCTGAGGACCCACAGTGAGGTTAATGTCGGTCTTGTCCGCAGTATCGCGGTAACACATATTGTATTGAACGTTAACATCCACTCCCCCGAAGGTGTCCACAACGTCACGGAATCCCTGGAAATCGATTACCGTTACATAGTCGATATTAACGCCAAGGTACTTGCTCATCATGACTTTCATTTCTTTTTCAGCCGGAATGCCGCTGCCCAGTTCCTTTTTCTCGGCAGCATTGTAGGCCGCTTTAAACCTTGGGTAATAAGCGTTCAGCTTCGTCGCTTTATATCCATCGAGTTCAATGAGCGTATCCCGCGGCAGAGAAACCAGCGTCGACGTATTGGTTTCCGGATGCATGGTGGCGACCATGACCACATCCGTCAAGTAAGTCCCCGTTTCCGGGCGATGATCCGTTCCCAAGAGAAGCACCGTGATCGGTTTTTCCTTAGCGGATTGCCCTGGAGCTACAGGTTTGTCGATCCCGCTTTTTTCAATGACCTCATTGCCCTTGATGTACAAGTATCCGGCATAACCTGCTGCAGCCAGAACTGCGATTAACAAGACGATCAGAATGAATTTAAAAAATGATTTCCATGCGCTTTTTTTCTTTTTTGGAACTGGCTGTTTCTTGCCCTTCCCCCCACTTTTGGCTCTCGGAGGGAGATTGGTATGAGTAGGATTCATATCATAACACCTGATTTCATTCAAATTAGATGAATGTCCGATAAACGCTTCAAATTTCGAAGCATTTACCGGACCATGGTTGACTTCTCTCTCTTATAAACGATGGGGACTGACAAAAAGTTGCCGTATTGTTGTTACCTGAGCTGCTAAAATTCTACAAAGCTTATGACTTCGGCTCGGCTTGAGCCTTCTTCTTCTGACGATCTTCAACAAAATATCGAATACGCACCATCAGCATCAATGCCACAGCTACTAACAAGCACTGGATAATCGGCAGCTTATCAATCTGAAACACAAGCAGTATCGCCGAACCCAAGGCCATCAAGATATACAGGAGAATCTCCTTCAACAGAGGGAGCTTCTGCTTCACCCGGAATACCTTGTTGTAAACGTAGGTGATCAGCACAAAAATCACGATATAAGAGATGAGTGGGTGCGCGGCAAACCATTCTTGCATGATAGGTTCACTCCTTTTGGACAAGTAGATCTCTATCTATTATAGATTTGCTTGCGCCATTTTACGATGTTTTTCTGCACGTTCGCGCTCACTCTTGTTCAAAATCTTCTTGCGAAGACGAACGGACTTCGGCGTAATCTCACAATACTCGTCATCGTTCAAGTATTCAAGTGCTTGCTCCAGTGAGAAAATAACCGGTGTTTTCAATTTAACCGTGTCGTCCTTCGTTGCCGAACGAACGTTGGTCAGTTGCTTCTCTTTACAAATATTAACGACGATATCGTTATCGCGGGTATGCTCCCCGACGATCATGCCTTCATAAATCTCAGTCCCCGGTTCCAGGAACAGGGTTCCGCGGTCTTCCACCGACATCATGCCATAGAACGTTGAAGATCCGTTCTCCGTGGAAACCAGCACGCCTTGGTGACGTCCACCCACTTGACCGCCGATAAGCGGACCGTAGCTGTCGAATGCGTGGTTCATAATGCCATAACCGCGTGTCAGCGTCAGGAAATGGGTACGGTAACCGATAAGTCCGCGAGCAGGAATCAGGAATTCCAAACGCACTTGTCCATTTCCGTTATTCACCATGTTCACCATTTCAGCCTTGCGTGTTCCGAGGCTTTCCATAACCGAACCCATGCTTTCTTCTGGTACATCGATCATAAGACGTTCGATCGGCTCCATTTTGACGCCATCAATTTCTCTAACGATAACTTCCGGCTTGGATACTTGAAGCTCATAGCCTTCACGACGCATATTCTCAATCAAAATACTGAGGTGAAGCTCACCACGTCCCGATACGATATAAGCATCAGGGCTGTCCGTCTCATCCACTCTCAAACTTACGTCCGTTTCCAGTTCTTTGAAGAGACGGTCACGCAGCTTACGGGATGTTACCCATTTGCCTTCGCGTCCGGCAAAAGGACTGTTGTTAACAAGGAACGTCATTTGCAGGGTTGGTTCATCAATTTTAAGGACAGGAAGTGCCTCCGGATGCTGTGGATCCGCAATGGTCTCTCCAATGTTGATGTCTTTGATCCCTGCGATAGCCACGATGTCGCCGGCGCCTGCTTCGGCAACCTCGATCCGCTTCAGTCCCTGGAAGCCGAACAGCTTCTCGATACGGGCATTCTTGGTGGAGCCGTCACGAAGCATAACGGTTACCGGTTGGCCTTGCTTAATTACACCGCGGTTCACGCGGCCGACGGCGATACGGCCCAGATATTCATTGTAATCCATCAAGGTAACGAGGAACTGGAGAGGCTCGTCCACTTTCTCAGTAGGGGAAGGGATATGGTCAATAATGGTTTCATAAAGAGCAAGCATGTTATCATCTTGCTTCTCTGGATCCATACTTGAAGTACCGTTTAAGGCTGATGCATATACAACGGGGAAGTCCAATTGGTCGTCATTCGCTCCAAGTTCAATGAACAGATCAAGCACTTCATCGATCACTTCTGCTGGGCGGGCGGCCGGACGGTCAATCTTGTTCACAACGACGATTGGAGTCAAGTTATGTGCAAGAGCTTTACCAAGCACAAACTTGGTCTGAGGCATACATCCTTCATAAGCGTCAACAACGAGCAGAACGCCGTCGACCATTTTCATAATACGCTCAACTTCACCACCGAAATCGGCGTGTCCAGGCGTATCTACAATGTTAATCAAGAAATCTTTATACGTAATAGCCGTATTCTTGGCTAGGATGGTAATTCCGCGTTCGCGCTCCAAATCATTGGAGTCCATCGCGCGTTCCTGCAGTGTCTCATGCTCCCGGAAAATACCGGACTGCTGCAGCAGTTGGTCTACAAGTGTTGTTTTGCCATGGTCAACGTGAGCAATAATGGCAATGTTGCGAATCTGATCTCTTGATTGCATAAATATATCTCAAATCCCTTCTGTTCGAATGAGCCACAAAGAAAGCGCCGGACGACATGCCGACGCTTCAACATACATCCTATAATATAGGTAAACGAGCGGGAAAATCAAGTCTTTTCAGAAAACTTCCAGCAACTTTTACCTCTTACCAATTACCAACCTCTGCTCCATTTATTATTGCGCCCGGAACGATTGCGGCCGAAGATCATCCAAATGCCCGCTGCGATCAAGATCAGGGCAATAATGTAGAACGCCCCAGTCTCCAGCCAGGTAAAGATGAAAATCAAAACGGAAAGCACCGTCAGTCCAAGCGCAACCGGCAGAACTGCGCCAGGTCGCGGGCTCTCGTACAGATAATATTCATACAAGCCGACAGCCACGCCAAGAATCAAGACAGGCCATAAAGAAGCCATCAGCCCCCATCCCCCAATATTACATATGAAGAACAGAAGGCCATATACCGTCAGAATTCCGCCTGGAATGAGAACTGCGGCAGAGGCACGGCGACCAAAAAACATGATATGCAAAAAAATACCCGGCAGCAGCAGGACGAGCGGCCATAACGTTCTTCCCAGAAATCCAAACACACCAAGCTTACCGAGCAAAATAACAACTCCAGCAGCAACGATGAAAATACCCAGCGCCAAATCTTTTCTGGAGGACATTTGATCACCCTCTCTTCAATATATGTATCACCAAAAATAGCGGTTTCTAAAAGAAGCAGTTACGTTAATTTTAGCCCAAACCGACAAAAAAAACCATATCCCGAGCTTGTTCCACTTGAAATAACCTTGGCCCGTCCCATATACCTGCCTGAACCCAACAAAAAATGGACAACTGCACGAAACAGTCATCCATCTTTCCACGCACTCCCTTACGCCAATGGGGTGTGTTTAAATAAAACCCCGTTACGTGCTAGGCCGTCTTACCGTCTGTAATCCGCCAATGAGAACGACAGCTCCTGCAATGACAATCGGCAGCAGACTGTGGGCATAAGGCATCCAGTAAGCCAGAAGCAGCCCTACGCGGGAATCCTGTATGAGCATTTCGCCTGCTGTAAAAGCTAGAATACCGGCACCTATGTAAAGCAGCACCGGAAACTTGCGAAGCAGGCTGGAGATCATTCCGCTTCCCCATACAACGATGGGAATGCTTAATAATATTCCGATGACAATTAAGGCGAGATCGCCTTTTGCCAGCCCCGCAATGGCCAAGACATTATCCAGGCTCATCACGAAATCGGCAATCAATATCGTATTGACTGCGGCCCATATCGTTGAAGCTTTGGCCAAGTTTGCATGGTCATGTTCCTTTTGCATCATGAGTTTGACTGCGATCCAGATCAACAGTAAGGCGCCGCCAGCCTGTAAGAAAGGGATTTTTAGCAGCAAAACCGCCAAAAAAGTCAGAATACACCGTAAGAGAACAGCCCCTGCAGTCCCGATCCAGACCGCCCGTCTGCGGTGTATTTCGGGAAGGTCTTTGCTGGCCATCGCGATGACCAAGGCATTGTCGCCACTGAGCACAAGATTGATCATCAAGATCTGTCCCAACAAAAAAATCGTCTCCACCAGAACAACACCCCCACTCTACACATATGTGGTAATTGTCCAGGCTATGCTTGCACATCGGGAAAAATAGGCCTATAATAAATCCACTTTGTTTAAGTGGTGGAACCGTATTCTAAGAGGAGTGACATTCATGGAAACCACAACCGCTGAATTTTTTCTTGCATTAATCAACATTGTATTCTTGGATCTAATCCTGGCCGGGGACAACGCCATTGTAATCGGTCTTGCAGCACGCAATCTTCCGAAGGAAACCCAGAAAAAAGCAATTATCTACGGCACTGCCGGAGCTGTTATTCTTCGTATCATTGCCACCATCCTCGTTGTCTGGCTGCTTAACATCCCTTGGCTGCTGCTTGTGGGAGGCGTACTCCTGATCGGCATTGCCTACAAGCTGATGACCGACGACAATGAAGATCACGGCAATATAAAGGCCGGCAAAAGCCTCGGTGCTGCCATTCGTACCATCATTGTAGCGGATGCCGCTATGGGCCTGGACAATGTCATTGCCGTCGCCGGCGCAGCCAAACACAATATGATCCTTGTAACGCTGGGCCTGCTCATCAGCGTACCTATCGTGGTATGGGGCAGCACGCTGTTTATCAAACTGATCAACCGTTTCCCATGGATTATCTATGTAGGTTCTGCGGTACTTGCGTACACGGCGTCCTCCATGATTACCGAGGAAAAGCACTTTCTGGGATATTTCGAAGCGCACCAGATCATTAAATATCTCTTCATTGCTGCCATCATTATCGGTGTGCTGACTGCAGGACATCTGAAAAAAAGATCCGCTGGACGCCGTCAGTCATCCAGCCAGTCATAATTTAAATCCATGAGTAGAACAAAACACCCCAAGGCTTCTGAGAAGCCTTGGGGTGTTTTAAGTTAGCAGATCATCGAACGGTGCACACTCGTTCGCTTCGCCGCAACATCATGTTGACCTTCGTTCGATACTCGATTAAAACCAGTCTTCGTTTACCACGGGCTCCGCATGCTTCTCGCCAAGCTCACCGATTGTACTATCCGGGGTTATGATCACGGTCTCCGTACCTTCAATCGCTGCCTGGATCCGTGCAGGAAGCTCCGTAATGGAAGCCTCCACCTTCTCGATGATCTTCAAATTCGGATTCGTGGTGGGCGATTTAGGCACAAACAACGTACAGCAATCCTCATACGGCAAAATCGATGTCTCGAATGTGCCGATGTCCATCGCGATATTGATGATGTCGTTCTTATCCATCATGACGAGCGGCCGCAGCAGCGGCAGCTCGGTAGCTCTGCCGATCACATTCATGCTCGGCAGCGTCTGACTGGCGACTTGTCCGAGACTGTCCCCCGTCACGATCGCCAATGCCCCTTCCCGCTCAGCAAGCGAGGAAGCAATCCGTAACATCGCTCTGCGCATAAACGTAATGATCAGATTATCCTGGCCGATGCCGACAAATGAAGTCTGTACATCGGTAAACGGAACGAGGTGCAGCTTGATTTTGCCCGTGTAGCCCGATAACAGCCTTGTTAACTCCATTACCTTTTCCTTCGCTAGTTGGCTGGTGTAAGGGAAGCTGTAGAAGTGTACACACTCAATTTCAAGCCCTCTGCGCATAGCCGACCAGCCCGCTACAGGACTGTCAATCCCGCCCGAGAGGAGCAGCATTGCCTTCCCATTCGTACCAATCGGGTACCCGCCGGCGCCGGGAATCACTTCATAATACAGATACGTCTCGTTCTCCCGAATTTCCACACGAAGCTCCATATCGGGCTGCTTTACCTTTACTTTAAGCTGGGGATAGGTTCGCAGCAATGGCGATCCGACTAAATGGTTCATCTCCTGCGAGGAGTGAGGGAATTGTTTCCACACCCTTCTCGCGTTGACTTTGAAGGTCGACGGGTCAGCTAGTTCCTTCTGTCCCACAAAATCAACCGCTGTTTCGATAATGCGGTCAAGCTCGGAAGGACATACGCGTACCGGACTGATGGACACAAGGCCAAATACTTTTTTAAGGACATGGATCAGAGCCTCGGGAGACTCCCCGTTAAGCTCGACGTACAAGCGGCCGTACTCCTTAACGATTTTTGCTCCCGGAAACGGTTTTAGCACGCTTCGAATATGATTCAATACCGATCTCTCGAATCGGTTGCGGTTTTTGCCTTTTAGGGTAAATTCGCCAAAGCGAAGCAACAGTTTATCGTAAGTCATCATCTCCGGTTACCCTCTCTTTCTATAATGGGACGCAGGTTCCCGCAAACTTTAGCCAAGACTTCGACGAGTCGCGCTGCATCGCCCAACTGATGCTCTTTGCCAAGACTGATGCGGATTCCGGAGGAAGCAACGTTCATGTCCTTCCCCATCGCTAACAGGACCCGGCTCGGTTCGCTTAATTTAGAGGAGCAAGCGGATTTGGTCGATACGAGCATCCCCATCTCTTCCAGAGCATGGACCATCACCTCGGGTTTTAATCCCGGATACGAAAAATGGATGATATGAGGTGCATTCTGCTCGCTGCTGTTTAAGACCAGTCCCGGAATTTTTTCGATGCCCTGAAGCAAAAGCTCCCTTAATTCCGTCATCCTTGCATAATGCTCGGGCTGACGTTCTCTGGATAATCGCATGGCCTTCGACATCGCTACTGCTCCGGCAACATTCTCCGTTCCTGCCCGGTGCCCATTCTCCTGCGATCCGCCCGATACCAACGGGAACAACTGCACGCCTTGCTTGACGTACAGCACGCCCATTCCTCTCGGACCGTTGAATTTATGTGCAGACAGGCTGTATAAGTCGGCCTGCCACTGGGAAAGTGTCACCGGCAGCTTGCCAAATCCCTGTACGCCATCGATATGGAGCAGCGTTCTTGAATTCCGCTCCTTGACGATACGCCCCACTTCAGTCAGCGGCTGAACGGCCCCTGTCTCATTATTGACATGCATGATGCTGACAAGCACGGTATCTTTGCGCACAGCATCCGCCAGGGCAGCCAGATCCACCACGCCGGCGTGATCAACCGGCAGATAGGTCACTTCCCATCCGAGTGTTTCCAGCTGCTTGCAGCATTCATATACGGAAGGATGCTCTGTCCCCGTTGTGATGATATGCCGGCCCCGGCTGCTATACTGCATCGCAGCCCCTTTTATCGCCATGTTATTGCCTTCGGTTGCCCCGGATGTGAATACGATCTCCGTCGGCTGAACGTCTAGCGCGGCTGCACACACCTCTCTTGCTTTTTTCAGCAGTTTAGCGGCAGCCTCGCCTGAACGATGAAGTGCTGACGGATTAGCATAATGCATCTTCATCACTTCCGCCATCGTCTCCACTACTTCATCATAGGGAGGGGTCGTTGCAGCGTGGTCCCAATATATCAAGGTAATTTCCCCTTTCCATCATACGCATCGCACGTTGTAAAACTTAGTCCAGACCTTTATATTTACACAAAAAGACCAAACGGTAAAGCCGCACTCCATCTTTAGATCGGACAAAGTGGCGTTTATCGTTTGATCCTTTATCAGGTTACTATTTATCCCCATGCGGGTTTATAAAGTGTATTTGGATCGAGCATTCATAACTTTACCAATGTATGCCTGGGTTTCCTCGGGTAATTCATGTGCGACGGACATCAGCTCTTCATCGCTGGAGACACCCAAATTCGCGATACGGGTTGGACCAGCATTATAGGCTGCGAGTACCATAGCCATTTCTCCGCCAAACCGCTGAATCAGATTGGACAGATATTTAGTACCGCCTTCGATGTTCTGAGCCGGATCAAAAGGGTTGCTTACCCCAAGTCCCCTTGCTGTTCCGTCCATCAGCTGCATCAGCCCCTTGGCTCCCGCGGAGGACACCGCATTCGGATTAAAGGAAGATTCCGCATCAATGACCGCTTTGATCAGCGATACCGGCACTCCGTATCGTTCCCCGGCCGCCGTAATTAAATCCTCAAAGGTCGTTGGCTTTGTTGCTCCCGTGTCATGCACGGCCCCCTCGATTGGTAAAGACGAAGCGGACTCATCCACAGCACCCAGCTGCTGCCATAACAGTCCATCCTTAAAGGTTACGCCAGGCGCAAGCTGTGTAATCGAACGTTCAACCGGCTTGGAGGCGGAATCTTCGGTAAGCAGGCTGCTTAGCACATTGACAAATCCGGTTGCCGACTCGGTGGAATTCGTATTCATCTGTGGTATATCCGTCATTTGCTTCCATGATATCGGATCTATTTGCATCGTTTAACTCACTTTCTGCAGCAAAATTTCAAACTTGTCCTTTATTTTATCATGGAACTGGAACAATCTGCTATACCCATTCGGCAAAAAAATAAGCGAATCAACCGTTCTCACTAGTTGACCCGCCCATATTTTTCATCATTACAAAATGAATTATCTACTGAAAGGAATCAAGATAAAATAACTGAGCGTTGCCAATATGCCGAGTCCGATCGACCACGCGCCTGTCGTTCTGCTGCCTTTGCTGTAAGCGTAATATCCAACAACGGCTGCGATTGGCCCCAGAATTACCGACCACATGAACAACGAGGCAATGCCTAATACCAAGCCCACATATCCGACGGTGCGACCCGTAGACACGTCTGCCTTATCCTCGTCTACTCTTCGTGCCGAGGCATCCATAGGGGGAGCAACCTCGGCTGCATATTCTTCACGGTGATCTTTGCGCGGGAAGTCTACCCTGTTTCGCTTGCCTTCAACAACCTTCATTTTATGCTTGCGATGTTTTTTATCCATAAACTAGCTTCCTCCATTTCCATCATCCTAAAGTGCCCAGCACCCGGACTTTATCCGGCTTATTTCCCGTCAGCCCTTCGGCTTGAAGGTCAAACAGCAGGTCTCGGAAGACTTGTCAGCAACATCCTGATGGTCGTCTACATAAGGCTCTGCTCCATACTCTTCATTGAGTTTCACATTCGCATGACGGTCAATTTCAATCATGATCATCTCGGCATGACATAAGTTTTGTTCTCCCCAGTAATGGCAATTGCTGACACTGCACTTCACTAATGGTTTGGCTTCGTTGGCCATTTTAGCATCACCTCGTCAACATTTTTTCCTTAGTTTACTGCCGGTATGCACAAGAACGATTGTCAGTTGGTGCCTAAGGAGCGAAACGCAAAAAGAGATGCCAATGGTTGGCATCTCTTACGTATTCCTTTATATGCTAGGCGTGGCTTTTCTCTGATTGCATCCGGCGTTCCGTTAAATAATCGCTTTCGTAGTAAGCAAGATCATCACGGAGCTCTTCATAAATCTTGGTAATGTTCATAATGACATCACGGGCAGGACGAACCGGCTTCTTCCGGAAACGAATCGCATCCTGTCCAGTATAGGCGTAACGACCATCTTCGGAATAACTTTCATTTTTGGGATAGAAGAAACTGTTAACACAGCGGTGATACAAATTATACAAAGCCTTCTCGGCAAAATCGATATCAAAATTAGGGCGACGCTGTACAACACCTAGCTTCTCATAGGAAACTTCAGAAAATACAAGCAAATGGCGAACATCCGACAGAAATCCTTTGTAAAAATGAACGGTTTCCTCGTCCTGTTCCGTTACCAATTGGGATAAAGCATGTTCATTCAAAAACGTTTCCATAATCGAAATAGCAGATTTCAACTTTTCTCTGGACTCTGAGCATAATTTCTGAAGATTGTCTGCTGGCATTACGATAGATCCCCCTTAAATGGTCGTGACCCTACAGGTTATACAGCCTGACGGTCGTTATAATATGTACTATCCTAACACAAATTTTGGGATAACGAAATCCCTATCATGAATACACTTACAAGGTTATTTTTAGCACATTTCATTTTGCGCATGCACATCCGTTTTCCTCACGAATTAAACGCATAAAAAGGATTCACTCTTCCCACGCTAAGACTACTTAAATCATGAAATGCGGCGAGGAGGAAAATTTGTGAAATCTCGTACTCTGTGGAGCATCCTAGGTGCCGCGTCAGTTCTTGGCGCGCTTCTGATCTTACTGTTCATCCCCGGCTCCAAACAGCCGGCTCCAACGGCTGAACCAACACAGCCTTTAAGGCCCCAGCAGGAGAACAAGGCCAAGCACTTTACCATGTTAAGCGATATCCATGCAACGGATCAACTCAACCGTCTTGATGCAAAAGGTCACCTGAGGAAGATGCTGAACAATAACGCTTTGCGCAGCCCGGGTCAAATAAAAGCCTATACGCAAAAAGAACAAAAGCTGCACAAGCATTTTCAGCAAGTACGGTGGTATAACCTTAAACAAAACAAAATGACGGATATCCAGGGTCTGCTTCCCAAAATGAACAAAAAAGATAAAAATCTGATTACGCATCATTTTCAAATGGCGCAGCAGAAGCTGAAACGGGGAGAAACTTATGATTCACCCAAGTTCAATGTCGCGGGGCAGCCTTATTTTGTTGTTGCCGAGCCGTCAAAGGATGGTAAATATGGCGCGGCCGCATTGGTTAATCAAGGCGTACTGCATGAAGTAAGCAATCACCAGAAGCGGAATCTTCGCTTGATTCCGTACCCGAAGGAAGGAAAATTCCAGGTCGAATCCATTCATGCGGATACCCTCTCCGACATCACCGTCAAAACCGGACATGATAATGAAAAAGCCAGTCACTTTTACGAAAATGAAATTGTGGTGTCCTTTCAAAATGAGCCGTCAAAGCAGCAGCTCCTCGATATCTCTAAGGAAATAGCGTGTGAAACTCCAAGGAAACTTGGCTATGCCTATGTTTTTCGTTCCAAGGATATGGATTACCTTAAACTCCGCTCCTATTTCCAGCAGAAGTGGAAAACCAAATATACCGAGCCTCACTATATCTATTTAACCAATGACCGCCCTCCTCAATCCAGGGTAAACTCGGATTCCTTACCGGATGGAGCCAACGCGCAGGTCAATATCCCGAATGATTTGCTGTTTTCCCAATATCAATGGAATTTGCCCGTCATTGAGACGAACCGGGGCTGGGATCTGTCCAAGGGCAGTGAAGATGTGATCATTGCCGTCGTGGATACGGGAGTGGATCTTCAGCATTCCGATTTGGATGGGCAGTTGGTGGAAGGGTACAACATCGTAGAGAAAGACAAGCAGCCGCTCGATGATGTGGGCCACGGGACGCATGTAGCCGGGATCATCGGTGCCCTTGTTAACAACGGTGAAGGCGTTGCGGGAGTTAGCTGGTACAACAAAATCATGCCGGTCAAGGCGCTTGACGGATCCGGATCCGGAACAACCTATGCCGTCGCGGAAGGCATTATTTGGGCCACGGATCACGGAGCCAAGGTGATCAATATGAGTCTCGGCAACTATGCGGACTCCCAGTTCCTGCATGATGCCGTGAAATATGCCTATGATCGCGATGTAGTCCTTGTTGCCGCCTCAGGTAATGACAACACGGAGCGCCCCGGTTATCCTGCCGCCTATCCGGAGGTGCTGGCCGTCGCCGCAACGGACTCCAATCAGAAGCGGGCGGAATATTCCAATTACGGCGACTACATCGATGTGGCTGCACCAGGGACCAATATCGCGAGCACCTTTCCAGGCAATCAATATGCGGCTCTATCCGGAACCTCCATGGCAAGCCCCCACGCAGCCGCCATGGCTGGTCTCATTCGTTCCCTTAACCCTGACCTGACCAATCAGGAAGTCATGGACGTCATGATAAACCAAGCAGTCGATCTTGGGGATAAAGGAAAAGATAAATATTACGGTCATGGTCAGATTGATATTTTCCAAGCCTTGAAAGCTGTTGGATCCCCCGACGTCCCTCTCCAGATGTGGCCAGGTCAAACGCTGCAGAATCTGGAGAAGGAGCTTCGCAAGTTAAACGGCTCAGGATCAAACGAATAAAATTCACGAAATAAAGCAGCTTTCGCCTCCAGCGTTAGCTGCTTTATTCATAATCGGAGGCAAAGAGCCCGTTACATTTATTTCTTCCGGCGGGAACGGCTAGTACGTACTGCAGCTTTCTTCGAACGCTTGCCGGATACCGTAACTCCGCCATAGCCTCCAGGGCCCTCTACAACTTCTTCTTCGCTGTAAGTGTACAGATGTTTTTCTACCGGTACGCAGTGAATCTTATCGACCACTTTTATCGGATGAATAACAGGCACGATTTGCGGTACATAATGGTCTCTAACAACAACGATCGGTTCGCATACAATCGGTGACACAGGAGGACATGGGTTTTCGTTATGACAAGACATGTTTTTTGCATCTCCTTTCCCTTGATGATTACAGCTTATTATCCCGGGGGCTATTTGGTATGGACGATTATCCTTAAAGGGCAGATGAACTCCCAATATTTTCACAAAACCATAAGAAAAACGTCTATCGACGTACATTCTCAGAAGACAGACCGCGGTTAGAGGAAGTTTTTCTTGCGATATCAGGAAGACCCAAGCTTCGATGTTTATACTTCCTGATATCTAAAAGAAAAACGTCTATCGACGTACTTTCTCAGAAGACAGACCGCGGGTAGAGGAAGTTTTTCTTGCGATATCAGGAAGACCCAAGCTTCGAAGTTTATACTTTCTGATATCTTGAAAAAAACGCGCATTTCCTTTACACACCTGACGAGGCATGTAAAGAAAATGCGCGTTTGTACCATTACGGTATTCGTAAAGCAATATGTTGTTCAGTTGGGAAAGCTTTCCGTAAGCCGGGTTCTGTGCTCTTCGTGGTCATAGCGGGAACTACCCTGCCACCATGAGCGACAATCATCTATCTAGGCCGATCATTACTAATCGACTCAAGCGACCAACCCGGACGCGCCTCGGGCTAAGGCTGTCTCCTCGAAGGAGACTGCGTCCCATTAGGTCTTGCTCCAGGTGGGGTTTACCAGGAACGAAGTCACCAGCGTTCCTCGGGGTCTCTTACACCTCGGTTCCATCCTTGCCTGTGCCGCCCTTAGGCGGCCATCGGCGGTCCATTTCTGTGGCACTATCCTTCAACTCGCGCTGACTGGACGTTATCCAGCACCCTGCCCTATGGAGCCCGGACTTTCCTCTCGCGGCTTTGACGCCGCCAGCGATTGTCTGTCAAACTTTCCGGACAACATTATATATTATACAGTGATTTGAAGCGGTACACAACCCATTAAACATTAACAATAGCTGATTAATTTCCCAGCATGGATGAGGTACTCTTCCTGGCCAACGGTGTCAAAAAGAGACTCTTTTCCTTGCCTCACGATTCTGTTCTTCAAACGAACTGGAACGGCTCTGTATTGATACGAGAAGCCACCACCCGGGTTTCGTACTTATGTTCCTGCAGCTTCTGCTCCATCCACTCGGCAACTTTGACCTTCATGATCTTCTCGGCATTATGACCCGGATCAATGATCGTAAGTCCCGCTGCGAGCGCATCCTGTGCCGTATGATAATCCACATCTCCCGTTACCAGCACATCGGCTCCACGGAACAGTGCTTTCATCATGTAGCGTCCTCCGGAACCCCCTATGACGGCCGCCTTGCGGATCGTGCGGTCGAGTTCTCCCACGACCCGAACATGAGGGACCTCCAGCTTCTCTTTTACCACGTCTACCAGCTCAGCCAACGTCTTAGGCTCTTTTAGCTTTCCAACCCGGCCAAGACCAAGGGATCTCCCCTTTAGGTCCATGGCATACAGATCATAAGCAACCTCTTCATAAGGATGTGCCTTTAGCATCGCCTGGATCACTTTATTTCGGATGGCATGAGGAACAATCGTCTCGATTCGAACCTCATTTGCACGTTCCATCTTGCCTTCCTGACCTTGAAAAGGGTTGCTGCCTTCTCGCGGGACAAAGGTGCCAAAGCCCTCGATGTTGAAGCTGCAGTGGCTGTAATTTCCGATCCAGCCTGCACCGGCGCCGAGCACGGCATCCAGCACCTCTTGATGATGGCTCTTCGGGACAAATACTACCAGCTTGGACAACTGTTCATTATGCATGTCATGAATAGGCGACGTATTCTCGATTCCCAAGGCCTCCGCCATCCAATCGTTCATCCCGCCTTCGGTTACGTCCAGATTGGTATGACTTATATATACCGCAATGTCGTGTTTGATCAGCTTTTCGTATACCTTGCCCATCGGCGTATCCGTCTGCAGTTGTTTCAGCGGACGGTATATAATCGCATGATGCGCGATAATCAGGTCAGCCCCAAGCTCAATGGCTTCATCCACCACTTCCTCATTAACATCCAATGCAATCAGCACCGTGCGAATGTCCTTTTGCAATGTTCCAAGCTGGAGTCCGATCCGGTCATCGGGTTCGGCCACGTGCTTCGGGGCCAATTGCTCCATATATTGAATTACGGTTTGTCCTTTGGCAAGCATGCCAGCACCTCCTGAATAAACTCGATATCCGATCGAATCTCACTCGCCTTATCGGCGGCCGTGGTGAGATCTGAACGCGAAAGCGATTGAAGAATATACCCCATCTTCTCCATCTCCGACTTCCATTTCTCACTGAAAACCGGATTCGGGGACTGTGTCAGCCAAGGTCCCATACGGAAAAGCCAGTCCGTAGATAACCGGACACCGTCTCCAATCGCCCTTTCCGTGTAAACCTGCTCATTCGTCAGGTCTGTTAAATGCAAAGGCTCGGCGACCAGCACTTCGTAAATTTTGCCGTCTTCCTCCAGGATCATTTCCTCGATCAGCACCCAGCCATGGGAATATAGCCATCTACGCAAGATATCTTCTCCCACATTCGGCTGCAGGACCAGCCTGCGGACGCCTGCCAGCTTATCGATGCCGCGGTCCAAAATCGCTGCAATCAAGCTGCCGCCCATACCGGCAATCGTAATGACGTCGGCCTCACCGGCTGAGAGTACGTTCAAACCGTCTCCTCTTCGCACGCTGATGACATCCGTCATCCCTGATTCGATGACCTGCTTGACGGCAGCATCATAAGGGCCGGGATTGACTTCACCGGCGATCGCTTGAATGGCTGCTCCGCTCTCTACGGCAGCCACAGGCAGCAGGGCATGGTCGGAACCGATATCTGCAAGTCGGCTGCCGCGCGGAATCTTCTCCAGTATTTGTGTTAATCTTCTTGATAATTTCACGGTCGACACACCTTACCATTCCATATTTTCGTCCAAATCACGACCTATTCCTTACCCTAACAGAGACGATACCAAACTGCAAACCGGCAAATCCGGTGAACATAAGTTGTGCCTCGCCATTTGCAATGGGTCCGAAAAAGAGCTAAAATAAAGACCAATAAAACAAATGCAGGAAGAAATTCCATAACCAAGAAACTTATACATGCCATGCATGAATTCGAAAAAAAGGACCTGCTGCGATTACTGCAGAAGGTCCGTGGATTAAGCTATTCGAGGAAATCCTTTAACCGCTTGCTGCGGCTCGGGTGACGAAGCTTACGGAGCGCTTTCGCTTCAATCTGTCGAATCCGTTCGCGTGTAACACCGAACACTTTGCCGACCTCTTCCAGTGTTCTCGTGCGGCCATCATCGAGTCCGAAACGAAGACGTAGTACGTTCTCCTCGCGCTCTGTCAGCGTATCCAGCACATCTTCGAGCTGTTCCTTCAGAAGCTCGTAAGCGGCCGCATCGGCAGGAGCGAGTGCTTCCTGATCCTCGATGAAATCTCCGAGATGGGAGTCATCTTCCTCACCGATCGGCGTTTCCAGCGAAACCGGCTCCTGAGCAATCTTCATAATCTCCCGGACTTTCTCAACACTGAGTTCCATCTCGGCAGCAATTTCCTCCGGCGAAGGCTCACGTCCGAGCTCCTGGAGAAGCTGTCTGGATACACGAATCAGTTTGTTGATGGTCTCCACCATATGCACAGGAATTCGGATGGTACGGGCCTGGTCAGCAATAGCGCGCGTGATTGCTTGGCGAATCCACCATGTCGCATACGTACTGAATTTGAAACCCTTTTTGTAATCGAACTTCTCTACGGCTTTGATCAAACCCATGTTGCCCTCCTGAATCAAATCCAGGAACAGCATTCCTCGTCCGACATAACGCTTCGCGATACTTACAACGAGACGCAGGTTGGCTTCGGCCAGACGGCGCTTGGCTTCCTCATCCCCCTGTTCAATCCGGTTGGCAAGTTCAATCTCATCATCAGCTGACAACAGCGGAACCCGGCCAATTTCCTTCAGATACATCCGTACCGGGTCGTTAATCTTGATCCCAGGAGGCAGTGAAAGATCGTCGTCAAACCCAAAATCCTCATTATCATGGGATTCGGAATCTCCCGATTGCCGGTGAGTACCCTCTTCGTCATTCTCATTTACCACATCGATACCCAGGTCGGCCAGCTGCTCGTAGAACTCTTCCATCTGCTCCGTGTCCTGATCAAATGGCGATAATTTCTCCATAATGTCTTTATAGCTTAATACGGATCTCTTTTTACCCTGTTCAATCAACTGATCCTTGACTTGATCCAGCGTAAATTCCGTTTCTAGTTCAGTATGCTGATCATTCGCCATCATTCGACTCCCTCCTCCCTAGAAACAGCAATGTGCGGGGCTTCATTGTCTTTCTAGGGCGATAATCTCACTTGCAATTTGCGCGGCTCGCAAAAAATCACCTGAGCGCTCCGCTTTTATCATTTCTTCTTTTTTCTGGTCGATCTCTCTCTGCTGCGGAAATTTCAGCACCTCACGTATGCAATCATCGAGCACTTGAACATTCCACTCGGCTGGTGCTTCCATCATCATGATCGAGCTGACCGTCATTTCCAAACGATCGTCGTGGAGCGATGACATGAAACGGCTGATATCCGGAGATTTACCTTGTGCGTAAAAAGCATATAGATAAGCAGCAATTGCCGCATGATCTTCAATATTAAACGCTTCTCCCAGGCGATCGCCTACGTATCGCGCGGCCTCCGCATCCTGCAGCATCAGCGACAGCAGCCGCCGCTCTGCGGCATGGTAAGCAGGCAGAAGTACCGGGGCGGGCTGGCGCCCTTTTTTATGCCTACCATTATTCCACCTTTTTTCCTTATTATCCCCATCACCCATCTTTTTTTGCATCGATTGCCGAAGCAGATTGCAATCCTGCTTAAGACTCTCATAGGAAAGATGGAGCTCGGAGGACAATTCCCTCAAGTAAACTTCTCGTTCAGTCGAGGAATTCAGTACGGCGATAATGGGCAATGCCTCTTTGGCGTACGCAATCTTACCATCTTCTTCTAGCAGTATATGGTTTTTCTTCAGATATATAAGTTTAAATTTTGTTGTTGAAACAGCTGTCTCTACGACATGCCTGAAACGCTCGGCACCGAATTTGCGGATGTAATCATCCGGATCCATTCCTTCGTTCACCAAAGCGATTCGTACCCTGAGACCAACGCCTTCGAGCATTGGAATGACTTTTAACGCAGCAGCCATACCGGCTTTATCACCGTCATAGACAACAACAACTTCTTCAGCCACCGATTTCATGATTGCCACTTGGTTTTCCGTTAGAGAGGTCCCCATGGTTGCCACACCGTTGTGAAGTCCTGCTTCCCATGACGAAATTACATCGCCGTAACCTTCGAATAACAGAATTTGACGCAATTTGCGTATGGATGTCTTCGCCTGGTGCAGGTTGTACAATGTGCGGCTCTTATTAAATAGAAGTGTCTCCGGGGAATTCAGGTACTTCGGTTGACCGTCCCCCAGTATTCTGCCAGCAAACGCGATGACCTTGCCGCTGCGGTCATGTATCGGAAACATGATTCGTCCGCGAAAACGGTCGAGATAGCCTTCTTGTTCATGTCTTGCGGATAATAAACCGCCCTTTTCCATCTCTTTCAAGTCAAAGGATCGCTTCGTCAGGAACTGAACGAGCGTGTCCCAACGATCTGGCGCATAACCGATTTGGAACTGGTCAATCATTTTGTCGCTCATTCCGCGGGATCGTAAATACTTCATGGCTTCCGTACCATGCTCCGTATTCTTCAACAGAAAATGGTACAGCTTGGCGCTAAGCTCATAGGCTTCAATCAAACGTTCTTTTTCCGGATTACGAGGAATTACGGGAACTCCTTGACCTTCCGGCAACGAGATATCATTCTCTTCTGCCATTGTCTTGACGGCTTCGGGAAAAGAAAATCCTTCGATTTCCATTCTAAATTTAATGGCGTTTCCGCCCTTACCGCAGCCATAGCAGTAAAAGATTTGGCGTTCCGGTGTAACCGTAAAGGAAGGAGTTTTCTCTGAGTGAAACGGGCACAAGCCCTTCAGGTATTTCCCCTGTTTGGTAAGATGCACGTATTTGCTGACCGTGTCCACAATATCGCTTTTGGCCAGTACTTCCTCAATGACATCATCCGGAATATTACCTTGTCCGGTACTCATCCAAACCACCTTCATCTCTTTTGGCACGTAAATAGTATTCGCTACGGGTGGACATTCTCCTGCAATTCATGCAAAAGTTTTGTCAGTTTATGTTGAAAAAAACTCCGGTCCTCGTCAAGCAGCTTTTTGGGCCCTTTGCCATACTTTCCCTGCTTCCTCGCCCTCGCCTGATGGTGACGGGAATCCAGCATGAAATCGATATCCGTATTATGAAAAATACGACCGCGAAAGGAGATCACATGGCATGATTTGGCAAGCGCAAGTGCAGCCAGTCCATAATCCTGCGTCACCACGATATCCCCCCTGGATATGTGGTTAGCGATGTATAGGTCCGCACTTTGATCACTCCGATCCACCTGGACCGTCGTAACCCCATCTTCTGCCTGCTGCAGATGATCATAAGAAGAAACAAGCAGTACCGGCACACGAAATGTACGAGCAGTCTCTGCGATTTCCTTCTTGACTGGACATGCATCACCGTCAACCACGATCGAAATGGAGTTGCTTTCGTTCATTCGCATCACCGGCTCTTATCGTTAGTCTTGGATTCATCTTTATGCTGTATATTATTATATACGTCTTTGGCAGATTAAAATCCTTCTTCTAAGAAAAACGTCTATCGACGTACTTTCACAGAAGACAGACCGCGTATAGCGGAAGTTATTCTTGCGAGATAAGGATGGTAAGCCTCTGAAGCTTATACTTTCTTATCTCATCAAATAAATAATGACCCTGCCCTTGCTTGATTCAGGCCGTTCATAGCGAAAGCGCCATCCCGTGCATAACCGCGGGCTGTCGCTTTCACTGAACAATGCATTATAACATTTGTAAAATCATGCTGTCACTACTACCACACCAATTTTGTGAAATCGGCGTAACGCTTCAAATCTCCATCGATACCGGAGAGCAGTGCGAGACGATTGGCCCGAACCGCTTCGTCCTCTGCCATGACCATAACGGAGTCGAAGAACCCGGTAATCGGTTCTTTGAGTCCACCCAGCAAGGACAAAGAGCGTTCGCCGTCAGCAGCTTTCAGCGCAGCATGGTAATCTTCGCGAATCGCGTTCCAAGCTTCATAAAGCTTGCCTTCTTCCGTTTCCGTGAACAGTTCAGGATTGACAGCAGCCTTGCCGGCCTTGGCTGCCAAATTGCTGACCCGGTTGAAGGATTCTACCGTTGTTTTGAAATCCTGGACATGATCCACAGCATTCATCAGCGCATGACCGCGGGACACAACCGACACCACATGATCAAATCCAGCGGTAATGACGGCATCCACCACATCATAGCGCTGATCTTCGGACAGGAGCTTCTTCACGCGAAGTCCGAAGAACTCTTTGAGGTCCTTGCGGATTTCGTCCGTCGAGCGCTTCAAAACGCGAATGTTTTCGTGAACCTCCAGGGCCACACCGAAGACATCCGATAGCGTCACCGGGAGTTTGTGCTCCAAGATGATCTGAACGATGCCCGCAGCCTGACGGCGCAGTGCATAAGGATCCTGGGAGCCTGTCGGAATGATGCCGATGGAGAAGCATCCCACGATCGTGTCGATTTTATCCGCGATGCTTACGATGGATCCCACCGAGGTGGAAGGCACCGCGTCACCGGCGAAGCGAGGCTGGTAATGCTCAAACACCGCTTTGGCTACCTGCTCCTTCTCACCGGCTTTTCTTGCATAATCCTCTCCCATAACACCCTGCAATTCAGGGAATTCATAAACCATCTGGGTCACCAGATCGAATTTGCAAATATCGGCTGCACGGCTTACAGAATCTGCTTCGTCAGCCGAAATGCTAAGCTTCGCGGACAACTGATCGGAAATCCGGCGGATTCTGCGGACTTTATCGCCGATGGTCCCCAGCTCCTCATGGAAAACGATGCTCTCCAGCTTCGATAAAGCGTCTTTGATCTGAAGCTTCTGATCCTCCTCATAGAAGAATTTCGCGTCCGACAAACGAGCCCGCAGCACCTTTTCATTCCCTCTTGCGATAACGTCCAGGGAACGGCTGTCCCCGCTGCGCACGGTTACGAAGAACGGAAGCAATTGTCCCTGCTTATCCAGCACAGGGAAATACCGCTGATGCTCACGCATTGAAGTAATTAATACTTCCTGCGGAATATGAAGGAATGAGGAGTCGAATGCTCCGTACAGCACGGTTGGGGTCTCAACCAGGAACAATACCTCTTCGAGCAAATCATCCTTGATGGCGATATTCCAATCTTTCTCTTGGGCCAATGCCTGGATCTGCGATACAATCATCTCTTGGCGTTCATTCACATCCACGATGACATGCTGTTCGCGCAATACGTCGCGGTAGGCCGATGCCTCTGGAATAACGGCTTCTCCGCCAAGGAAACGGTGTCCACGGGTCACGTTACCGGCCTTCACGCCCGTAATTTCCAGATCAATCGTCTCACTGCCGAGCAAAGCGACCATCCACTTAATCGGACGGACGAATTTAAATTCGTGCGCCCCCCAGCGCATATTTTTCGGGAAGGTCATCGAAGTCAAAATACCAAGAAGTCCTTCGGACAGGATCGACTTCGTATCCACGCCGACGCTGTTCTTCGTCACATAGATATATTCTACTCCGCCGAGCTCCTTGAACGTAAAACTCTCGGGATCCACGCCCTGGCTTTTTGCAAAACCAAGCGCAGCCTTGCTCCACTGTCCGCTATCATCCAACGCGATCTTGCGGGAAGGCCCTTTCACTTCCTCGCTGACATCCTCTTGTTTATCCGCAACGTTCTGTACCCATACCGCCAAGCGGCGCGGCGTAGCAAATGCCGTCACTTCTCCATGTCCGATTCTAGAAGTTTCCAGCCATTTGACTAATTTGTCCTGAAGCTGTTCCATCGCGGCGCGCAGAAATCTCGCCGGGACCTCTTCCAGACCGATTTCAAACAATAAATCCTTAGACATGGTCTGCGCCCCCTTTCTTAATCAGCGGGAAGCCCAGCTTCTCGCGTTCCTCCAAATACGTAGCTGCAACCTGACGAGCCAGGTTTCGCACGCGCATAATGTACCCCGTTCTCTCCGTTACACTGATCGCCCCTCTGGCATCCAGCAGGTTAAACGTGTGGGAGCATTTTAAAACATAGTCGTATGCCGGGAATACCAAACTTTGGTTCATTGCTTTGTTCGCTTCTTCTTCATACATGTTAAACAGCGTAAATAGCATCTTAACGTCGGACACCTCAAAGGTGTACTTCGAATGCTCGAATTCCGGCTGATGGAATACATCTCCGTAGGTAATGCCGTCTACCCACTCCAGATCGAACACATTCTCTTTATCCTGGATATAGGATGCAAGACGCTCCATGCCATAGGTAATCTCTACAGCGACTGGGCTTGCGTCGATGCCGCCAACCTGCTGGAAGTACGTAAACTGCGTAATTTCCATACCATCCAGCCATACTTCCCAGCCTAGGCCCCATGCACCAAGCGTCGGCGCTTCCCAATTGTCCTCAACAAAACGAATGTCATGATCGAGCGGATTAATGCCAAGACGCTTCAAGCTCTCCAAATACAGCTCTTGAATATTGTCCGGTGAAGGTTTCAAAATAACCTGAAATTGGTGATGCTGATAGAGACGGTTCGGGTTCTCTCCATAGCGGCCGTCAGCAGGCCGACGGGAAGGCTCTACATACGCTACGTTCCAAGGCTCGGGTCCGATCGAACGCAAATACGTCATCGGGTTCATCGTACCGGCACCTTTTTCCGTGTCGTACGGCTGCACGATGATGCAATTCTGTTCCGCCCAAAATTGCTGCAGCGTCAAAATCATCTGCTGGAAGTTCATGATTTTAGCTCCTTTACATTCTTTTTCAAATTCATTCCACCATAATTTTCCATTCTCTGTACAACAAAAAGCTCTCGCCCTACGCCTGTTGTACAGACATAGGGACGAGAGCTGTAGCTTCCCGCGGTTCCACCCTACTTGGCCCTGCTGATTCGCCGACACAATTCAGTCTTCAGCGATAAGCAAAACCCACTTTATCGTTTCACCATGCTCCCGGGTGCCCTGTTCATGAATATCTCCCACCAGGCTTCCACCGCCCCCGGCTCGCTATTTCGCGGATGATCATTCACTACTTTCCCGTTCAATGCATGTCAGTATTCAAAAAACTAATAAACTGATAAATATAATACCTCATTCTATATCTTACGTCAAATATTGTACTTGTCCATTTGGTCCAAAAAGTTTTGCGATTTCAGACGCAGCCCGAGCTGCATATCCATTAAGGCCCGCATGACTTTTTTGAGCTCGGCCTTGGTTTCGTCCTTTACATCCACATTGCCCAGGCGTCTTAAATCCAGACGTCCAAACAGGCGCAGCAGCTTCAGCGTTCTGGGCGAGATCGCCATCGCCGGCGGATCCAGATGTTTGCAATAACGGCACAGGACGCCGCCTAGCCGGGGGCTCACCAACATATCCTCGTCTTTTCTGGGCTGATTGCACGATATGCACACATCCAGCTCCGGCCCGTACCCTGCAGTCTGCAGAATTTTCATCTCGTACAGATTGATGATAATTTGAGGATCCTTATCCTCCTGAAGCGCCTCCAGACAGGCTTTGAGCTGATGAAACCAAAAAGCGCCCGTCTCCTCATCCTGCAGCACCCGATCCAAGAGCTCGCAGGCATAAGAAGCATAGGCCGCTTTCACAAGATCCTCCCTGAGCCCGTGGTGAGACTCCATGATCTCACCGGCATTCAAGTTGCCGAGCCCCGTACCATTTCGGAAGAAAACATACTCTCCATAGGTAAATAGCTGTGTCAGAGCAGCATGTCGGCTTTTCACCTTCTTTGCTCCTCTGACCAGCACGCCTACCTTGCCCGATTCTTTGGTGCAAAGTGTAATGATTTTGTTCCCTTCACCGTAGTCCATGCTGCGGATGACAATCCCTTCCGCCCGATATAGCATGCGCTTTCCCCCAACCATTCCTGGAACAACCAATAATTACTCGTCTTCTTCATGCGGGGCCGCCTCATCTTCAACGGATGCAGCTGTAAGAACCGACTCGCCCTCGGTTTCCTTATACAGCAAATACGCATCGACATCTCCAGTCATCGCAAAATACTTCCACGAAAAATCTCGCATTCGTATTCATCCTCTCTTCGGAAATGACGTTTCGCATCTACGAAAATTAGGATGTGCGCCTAGAGCAGATTTATGAAATGCAATTGTTGGCAGGCGGCACCGTGTATGATTTGCCTCCGATTTGCACTGCGGCTTTATTACTCCCCGCGGTGAAATCCGAGATCGCGAAGAACGCGTTCTTGATTGCGCCAATCTTTTTTAACTTTAACCCAGAGCTCCAAGAAAATCTTGGATCCGAGCAGCCTTTGAATATCCTGACGGGCTTGTCTGCCAACTTCTTTTAGCAGAGCACCCTGCTTGCCGATAATGATACCCTTCTGGGAGTCGCGTTCAACAAAAATAACGGCTGAAATATATACAGTTCCGTTCTCCTCCACCCGCATATCCTCAATGGTAACCGCTATGGAATGAGGAATTTCCTCTCTTGTCATGTGCAAAATTTTCTCGCGAATCAGCTCTGCGCACACGAACTGCTCCGGATGATCCGTCACCTGATCTTCAGGATAATACTGTGGGCCAGGAGGCAAATACTTCTGTATCTGTTCTAGCAGCGTGTCAACATTGCTGCCGAGCTTCGCGGAAATCGGGACGATCTCTGCAAAATCATGCAGCTTCCGATACTGCTCAATCAGAGGCAGCAGTGCGGGCGGCTCAATCTTGTCGATTTTATTCATCACCAGGATGATCGGAGTCTTGATCTTTTGCAGCTGCTCGGCGATGTAACGGTCTCCCCCGCCGATGCCCTCCGAAGCGTCTACCAGAAATAAGGCGGCTTCCACTTCACCCAGCGTGCTCAAAGCAGTCTGATTCATGTAATCCCCAAGCTTGGATTGACGCTTATGAATCCCCGGCGTATCCAGAAAAACCACTTGGGAATCGTTGGTCGTATATACGCCATGAATTTTATTTCTTGTTGTTTGCGGTTTGTCCGACATGATGGCAATCTTCTGACCGATCACCTGATTCATCAGCGTTGATTTTCCTACGTTCGGTCTCCCGATAATAGCCACAAACCCGGACTTAAATTGTTTTTTTTGCATACATTCCTCCGCTACTGTTCCTGTATCTACGTGTTGTGTAAACCTTGATTTGATCCTATTCATTTACAGACTTACTGCTTGTTTAAATCCCATGGACCGAACGCTCCCGGCAGCAGTTCGCTGACGGTCGTCTCCTTGATGTCACCCTTCATATTGCCCATGATCACCTTCATATCCGGCTTGCACAGCTCCACCAGCACTTGCCGGCATACCCCGCATGGCGTGCACGGGCCGTCCGTATCGGCAACAATGGCAATGGCTTGGAAGCTCCCTGCTTCATGACCGTCGGCAATCGCACGGAACAATGCAGTGCGCTCAGCACAATTGGTAGGACCGTATGCGGCATTCTCTACATTACAGCCAAGATGTACCTCTCCACGCGAATCGAGCAGGGCTGCTCCCACACCAAATGTTGAATAGGGTATGTAAGCCCGCGTACGTGCTTTAATCGCTTCCTGCATTAACAATCCTGCTTCCATGTCTAGTTCCTCCTATTTATTTAACTTGTCATTGATTGTATCCATTCCCATACCGGTTCATAGAAGACCAGAATGCCGATCACGACGGCAAACACCGCTGCAACTAACGCTGCACCGGCTGCTGTATCCTTAGCCACCCGAGCTAATACATGTTCTTCTGGCGAGATCAGATCGATAATGGCCTCTACCGCAGTATTTACCAACTCCGCGATAAATACGAGGGCAATCGCCAATACCAAAAACAACCAACTCACTCGGTCCAATTGCAGCAAAGCTGCTGCGATGAATACAATCAAGGCAGCAGCAATGTGGATTTTCATATTGCGTTCCGTTTGTACAGCCGTCAAGATGCCTCGCATCGCGCACCCAAATGCCCTGTATAACGATTGTCTGTGCGGCTTCACTATCTTGTCAATCCTACTTCTGCAAGTACAGCCTCCTGTTTGCCCATCATTTCCGCTTCGCTCGCCTCATCTTGATGATCATATCCGAGCAAATGTAGAAATCCGTGAACAAACAGAAAACCGAGTTCCCGTTCCAACGAATGGCCGTATTCTTCGCTTTGCAGCTTGGCCCGAGGAACCGAGATAATGATATCACCCAGAACATCCGGCACGCTCTCCAGTTCTTCTCCCTCTTCCAGCTCATAAATGATCTCGAGCTCATCGTTCGTAATTTCATTCATCGCAAAAGAGAGGACGTCGGTCGGACGATCGATTCCCCGGTACTCCCGGTTCAATTCATGGATCTGTTCATCATCGACAAAGGTCAGATCCACCTCTCCGTCGGTTACTCCTTCAGCCTCTCCGGCCTTCTGAAGAATCACCTCAAGCAGGGCGATCAATTCCTCGCTAATCTGAAAATCCTCTTGTTCATTATTCCATGCCAGCTGCAGGCTCATTTTATACGCTCCTTCTCTGTTCCTCACTCGTTGCGGATGTCTCGGAAGCAGTCGATATATCGCCATTTGGGGCGGACGGCTTGGGACGCTTCACATCTTCCGGGTATTCGATCCGGGAATGGAAAATCCCCATCACCGTCTCCTTTAACGTCTTGGCGATAATATCCAATTCCTTCATCGTTAAATCGCAATCATTAAACTGATGGTCATCCAGGCGGCCTTTGATAATCTTCTCGATCATCGATTCAACCTGTTCCACCGTCGGTTTACGCAATGAACGGACAGCCGCTTCCACGCTGTCGGCGATGCCGACAATTGCAGACTCCTTGGATTGAGCCTTCGGCCCTGGATAACGGAAATCATCTTCGGTGAAATCCGGTTCGATGCCCTGCTCCTCAGCCTGGCGAACCGCTTTATGATAAAAATAGTGTAAAAACGTTGTGCCATGATGCTGCTCTGCGATATCCCGTATCGGTTTAGGGAGCTTGTACTCCTTGAGCATTTCCACGCCATCCCTTGCGTGAGCAACGATAATGGATTTGCTCAGCTTCGGTTCAATGGAATCATGCGGGTTCTCCATATTGTTCTGGTTCTCGATAAAATAGATCGGCCGCTTGGTTTTTCCGATATCATGATAGTAGGAACCGACGCGGCACATCAGTCCGTTGGCGCCAATCGCTTCCGCCGCAGCTTCGGACAAGTTTCCGACCATGACACTGTGATGATAAGTGCCTGGCGTCTCCGTCAGCAGTTTACGAAGCAGCGGATGGTTCGGGTTCGATAATTCCACCAGCTTCAGTGCCGACAGAATACCGAAGGTGACTTCGAAGAACGGCATTAACCCGATAACCAGGATGGCCGTTAACAATCCGCCCGCGATGGCAAAACCGATCGAATACAGCGTTTCGCTCGTAGTCCATGTATCGTTATTGAGCAGCAGCATAATGAACACGATCAAGGCGCCGAAGAGAGAAGCCATAATGCCGCCCTTCAGCATCGTCGACCGCTGGCTTGCGCGGTGAATCGAGAAGATCGCCACGCAGGAAGTCACGGCTGCGAATAACCCGAATTTGAAGTCAAACAATTCGCCTTGGACGTTCAATATGACACTTGCCATGATGCTGAAAATGATGACGCTGAAATAGGCCAACGAGGTTTCCAGCAGCAGGGTAACCAGAATCGCGCCAATCGCGACCGGCGCAAGATATCCCACATACATCTGGGAATCGCTTTGCAGAAATGCGGTCAAATGCATGGTGATCAGCGTGATCACATACACCAAGACCAGCATCAGCAGCTGCGAGTTGTTATATTTGAATTTGCCGGGTTCCGACTGCCGGATGAAAGTCAGTATGCCAAGAGACAGCAAGACGGACAGTAGCAGAACGCCCAGCTCCGGCCAGTAATTAATATCGTCCTTCAGCAGGCCGTTTTTACCAAGCAGCTCATACAGCTCCGGTGTGATAAGCTGGCCTTTCGCCACGAGAATGTCCCCTTGTTTGATAAATACGGGCGGGGTATTCTCCCGGGCCTCAACCTTCGCATTCTTCGTGGCAACCTCATCGTAGAACTTATTGGCCGTAATCGTTAAACTCGCCAATTCCTGAACGACTTCCCTGGCGGTCCGATCATTCAACGAACTTGTGTTCACTCTCTCAGCCACGCGGGTACGGGCCGTATCGGCATCGACGATCTCGTTTAGCATCAGCCTGGATACGATCTCGCGAGCTACAGGCTTCATCTGAATAATATCTTCGGAATTCAACCTCGGCATCTTAATGAATGTTTCCTCGGGAATCCGATAGGTTTGTTCTTCGATGACCCGCTGCATTTCCTGAAGCAGCTCTTTGGAATAGGCTTCGTTCGTGCTGTTGGCCGACACGAAATTTTGCACGAATTCTCTAGCCATTCTCGGAATTTCATTTCGATAAATTTCAACTTTTTCGGCGGAGCTGATATCCACGTCCTGGTTCAAACGTTCAATCCGGTCAAGGATTTGCGTGACCAGAACGTCGTTTCGCAGAGGAACGAGAGGGTAAATCGGCTGGACGTTCTCCGCAGCCGCCTCCTGTGCCTTCAGCGTTGCCTTGCTATCCTCAATTTGTACTGGTGCTACGATATTTTTTTCGCTTTTCGTATTGACCTGTATGTCATACCGCTCCGGCAAAAGCTTGGATGCTAGACTGATATAAAAGAGTAAAGCAAGCAGCAAAAACAGAATATAGCGTGTTGCCACGCTATATTTCCATCCGCTGTTTTTACCCCATATGGACTTGTCCGTCGATGGTTCTTTGGAGGCCATTGCGACAATCCCCTTTAATCTTGGTTTTCTGCTGCTTTATCATAAGCGACGATGATTTTTTGTACTAAAGAGTGACGTACAACATCCTGTTCGGCAAAATAGACGAAGCCGACTTCCTCAATTCCGCTTAATATCGTTTTAGCTTCGATAAGTCCTGATTTTTTGCCCCGCGGCAGGTCAATCTGGGTCACGTCCCCTGTAATGACCATCTTCGAGCCGAATCCAAGCCGTGTCAAAAACATCTTCATCTGTTCCGGCGTGGTGTTCTGTGCTTCATCCAAAATAATAAATGAATCATCCAGCGTCCGCCCGCGCATGTAAGCAAGCGGAGCGATTTCAATCAAGCCACGCTCTAGCGCCTTGGCCGTTTGATCCGGGCCCATCACATCGTATAAGGCATCGTACAATGGTCTGAGATAAGGATCGACCTTCTCCTGCAGGTCTCCGGGCAGGAAGCCCAGGCTCTCTCCAGCCTCTACAGCCGGCCTTGTCAAAATGATCCTTTTGACGGATCCTTCCTTTAGTGCGGCAACAGCCAGAACGACGGCCAGGTAAGTTTTCCCTGTACCGGCAGGACCGATACCGAATACAATATCCCGCTTCTTGATGGTGGTCACATAGTGCTTCTGACCGATGGTTTTTACACGAATAGGCTTACCCTTGAAGGTTGTCGTAATCTCGCCCTTGTACAGATCCAGCAGCTGATCGGCCCTCAGATCCTTGGCGAGTTCCACAGCATAAAGAATATCACGCTCGGTCAAAATGTAGCCGTTGCGCACAAGCTGGAGCAGCACTTCAAACAGCTGCTGAAGACTCTCCACATTTCGATGTTGTCCCCGAATCGTGATGACCGCTTCCCGTGAATCAATCGTCGCAGGAATTTCTTTTTCGATTAATTTAAGAAATGTATCTTGTGGTCCGAATAAGGACAGACCCTCTGACGCGCTTTGAAGTAAAATTTGAATGCTGGTCGTTTGCTGTGACAAATAGCCTCATTCTCCTTGATCGTATACTATGGGAAGTTCTTTTGCGATGGTCTCTTCCACCTCAAAAAGCACTTTCATATAAACTTTACCATTCTCTTTCTTATCATGCAAAATTTTTTGGCTTACGAATTTTGAATCTGTTCCATATTTCGCCAAAATATCCCGGCGTGCCCCCTCGATTCCCTCTTTTTTCGCTTCTTCCTCGCTTATGGTCCGCTGGACCTCGGTAACCTCCATAATCTTTTCGGTCATCCAGCCCAGCGGAAGCACGCGCGTCCTCCACGTAAGCGGATCATAGAAGGTCAAGGTCTCCTGCTGGGAGAACGGAATATCCCCGTAGCCCCACAACTGAACGGCCCGATCGCCAAAAACGATATAGGAGCGCTTCTTCCCTTCCCCCGTATACACCTTATGGGTCTTTACCAATGGGATTTCGATATCGTATTCATGCCATACAAGGCCTTTCACTTCCCCTTTGGCTACAATTCGTTCCGAATTTTCCTCATCCCCAAGGACACCGGAGATCAGAATATCGCCCTTCTTCACCCGGCTGTTGATCCCTACTTTGGGAACCCCCTTCTCAGCGTATATATAGGTGATGACAGCGTCCTGCGTACTGATCAGATGCCTCGGACTCTGGAGCGGCGGTTTCTCCGGTACGGCCGCCTCCACAATCTGTATGCGTATGCGTGTCCCATTGCGTTCCACCCCTACCCATGAAGTTCCCGGAAGGCGGGCGGTCATATTCCCGGACAGCTTGTCCATCGATTGCAGCTTGAATATCCATTGAAACGGGTAGATGCCCTCCTGCTTCGCCGCATCAAGCACATCTTCCGAAGCGATCGTTTCATTCCCCTCGACTTCTACGTTCCACACCATCGAGGAAAGCGTCAACAGAATCATAAAAAACGCAACAACGCCAATAACAAACGCTTTGCGTTTCAACAGGCGGCGGGCTTTGAAGGGGTATCCGTAGCGCCCCTTGATACGCGTACGGCAGCCTGTCCGTTTTAACAGCGGACGGAGCCCTCTGAAATCCTTCAGCAGCAGCTTAAGCTCTGCTGAGTGGGCTCCTGTCGGTGTTACATCCCAAACCGGAATCCCCGCCTCCGCCAATGAATTAATGAATGCTTCCACATGCTCACCGCGAACAGCGAGCTTCAAATATCCTCGAAGATGGATCATCGTCGGAATCTTCACGGTTTCTCCCCCGTTCCTATGTATTGAATATGATGAATGGTGCCAATGATGGTCACTTCATGACTTTGAATAGCCTGAATCGCAAGTCCGGTCCCCGAAATCTCCAAAGAACCCTGCGTTAAAGACAACACAAGTCGTTCCTCGGAAAAATGCCGGACTCCGCGATGATTTTCGATATGCAGCTCTTTATTGCCAATCAGGGTCAACCGCGGCAAATCAAATAACAGGTCCTGTGGCAAATCAAGCATTTCTTGGGTCCATTTCTGCAGCTTGCGGCTGATGCGGGACATATGGAGACTTTCCCCCTTCCTGTACTGTACACCTTATGCCCCAAGAAGCTGTTTTATGAGATCAAAAGTAAAAAGACCGCCCCGTCAAAAAAATCTGACGAGGCGGTCTCCCGCTTCTATAAATCTATGAATTGAGTCTAATTTACGCTGATCTTGTACAAGAAATTTGGCTCGAAGAGCTCGAAAGAATCCGTCAAGTTAACGACGAGGATTCATGGGGCGCTTGGCACGCGGAGTTCCCAGAATTTCGGCCCAAACAATGCCGTTTCGAGCTTGCTCTGCAAGAAACGATCCACTGCCCCTAGACTGTTCACGATCTTCATCACGGCTTTCGACAACCGTTTCAGGTAATGCGATGGTCATCCGGTTCAAATTCGAGTGAATTCGGTTCAAATCCCTCTCCATCATCTCGATTCTATGATCTATGCTATCAGAGTGAGATCTCATCTCTTCCTCACGTCTCGCTCGGTCAATCTCTTGATGTTCCAGAGAGTATCCGTTCCCGGTATCCATTTCTTCTTCATCCATCCGCTCGATCCGGGTGCTTTCCTGAACAGGTGCCGGACGGGAAACTTGCGGAGTCGTCTGCACCCGTCTAACTTCAGGCCGCTGAGGCCGCTGCTGCCCCGGTCTTGCAGGACGGTCCCCTTCGCCGCCGAAGGACGGCATACGGGGATTTTTCCCCTCCTCAGGGTTCTTGCCGCGTCTTCCGAGGGCGGAGATGATGAAGAAGCCTATAACAGCTACAATGTAAAAATTTTCGATTAACCAGCTCACTATAGGCTCACCTCATCGTTACTTGGTTTTGTTGTCTCCGGAATTGTCATTATTTTCACCCATCTTACCGAAGGAACCCCTCATTTGCGTGTCGGCTTCGATATTCTTCAGGTTCATATAATCCATCACGCCCAGTTGACCGCTGCGAAGGGCTTCAGCCATAGCCAATGGAACTTGGGATTCCGATTCCACAACGCGCGCTCTCATCTCTACGACGCGAGCTTTCATCTCTTGCTCTTGGGCTACCGCCATCGCGCGGCGTTCTTCGGCCTTCGCTTGGGCAATGCGCTTGTCGGCTTCCGCCTGTTCTGTTTGCAGGTATGCACCAATATTCTTACCTACATCCACGTCCGCGATATCGATGGACAGAATTTCAAATGCTGTTCCCGCGTCGAGTCCCTTGGACAGGACCGTTCTTGAGATCAGGTCCGGATTTTCAAGGACATCTTTATGCGAATTACTGGAACCTACCGTCGTTACGATACCTTCACCGACACGAGCAATAATCGTCTCTTCGCCAGCACCCCCGACCAAACGGTCAATGTTAGCACGTACGGTTACACGGGCTTTAACTTTGACTTCAATACCGTCTTTGGCTACGGCTGCTACAACCGGCGTTTCGATAACACGTGGGTTAACGCTCATTTGCACCGCCTGCAGAACATCACGTCCGGCAAGGTCAATCGCCGCAGCTCTTTCAAACTCGAGCGGAATATTGGCGCGTTGGGCTGCAATCAAGGCGTTGACCACCCGGTCTACGTTACCGCCTGCGAGATAGTGACTCTCCAGCTGGTTGATGTTAAGGCCAAGTCCTGCCTTGGTTGCCTTGATGAGCGGATTCACAATCCGGCTTGGGGTTACGCGCCGCAGGCGCATGGCCACCAATGTAATAATCCCGATGCGCACGCCGGAAGCGAGCGCCGAAATCCAGAGCATTAACGGGAAGAAACTGAAAAACACGCTAAGCACGATAATCGCGACAACACCGATTAGAAGAATCGGTACCAATGAACCATCCAATTCCATATTCGTTTACCCTCCATTATTAAATATTTGCCTTCATCACTTGGATCGTTTAAACACTAGCCCTTTTAATACTACACAATTCCGTGACGAGGTTCACCCTTTTTCTTCCTCTACCACAATTCTGGTGCCGTCCGTTTTGATGACGCGGACCGGTCGACCGGAATCGATGAATCCTCCGAGGGTAACCACATCAAGCCGCCGTCCCTCAAGCTCCATCGTTCCAGCCGGTCGAAGCGGCGTAATCGAAGTTCCGACCAGACCGATCAGTACATCCCGGTCTTCATTCGGAATATACCCCTGCTCTTTGGATAAGCTGTCACTGAGAATAAACTTCCGCCATATTCCCCGTTCCTTAAATACGAGAGCGACCACGATGATAGCCACCAGAGCACAAGCCGCCCCAATACCTAGGGATAGAGCCACATGAGACGTGCTGTAGGCCGCCATAACAACGCCGGCAATCAAGCTGGCTGATCCAATGATGCCCAGTATCCCGAAGCTTGGCACAAACAGCTCCATTGCCAGCATCACAATACCGATGATAAACAGCAGCCAGGTCTCCCAACCGGCAAATCCAGCGACCTGGTTACCGAAGAAATACAGTACGAATGCAACCACACCAAGAATTCCCGGCACACCAAAGCCCGGAACGATCACTTCGATAATGACACCTGCAATACCGATGAAGAGCAGGAGCGCCATGACACTGGGATGCGTGAGGAAGGTAGCCAGCTTCTCTGAGAAGGTCTGCTCCATCCGAAATACGTCCTGCGTGGAGTAGTCCATCCACGTGATGACTTCTTCCGTGCTGTTCGCAATCGTATCCGCATAGCCCGTCTTCAGCGCTTCATCATGCGTCAAGGATATGATCTCCCCGGGTTGCTTTGTCAATCCAATGTCAGGTAGATCCATCTTCATCTTGAGATCAGCCATCCCCTTGGCAATCTCCGGATTTCGACCTGAAGCTTCAGCGGCACTCGCCATGCTTGTTTTCCACCAGGAAACCATCTTGGCATCCTCGATCGGATTTCCCCTGGCATCCACCATATAAGCCGCGCCAATCATGCTGCCTTCCGACATGGCAATCTTGTCTGCGTTCAGCGCAATGTAACTCCCAGCCGATGCGGCATCACCCGTGATGTAAGCCACAATCGGAATATCGCTGGCCTTCATCAAGGATGCAATTTTACCCGCTTGATCGACCAGGCCTCCCGGCGTATCAATTTCCAGGATGATCAGTCCGGCCCCCATCTTCTCGGCTTCCTTAAATCCACGCTCCATGAAGCTGGTTAAGCCGCGCTCGATCTGCTGCTTGACCGGAATGACATACACCGATCCGATGTTCGCAGCCACCGCGGATTTCATCGGACCTACATACATACCGATCGATATCAGCATCATAACGACGGCTGCCGTGAATGTCAGGAATTTGCGGATCCATAACGGTCTGCTCATCTGTTCCCCTCCTTTTCGACGTATTAAGCCATCTGTACCCTAACTTCGACAAAAAGGGTTCAGCGGCCTGCCTTTTGCATAAGCATATGTATCTACTTGCCCTCATATGGTAGTTATTACGAATCAGAAACGATTTCGTTTCAAAAAGTATGCCCATCCTTAAAAAAAACCATCGCGAAAAGGCGATTCTCGAAAACATCCCTCGGATAAAAAGAAAAAACACCCCTTGAGAAAACAAGGGGTGTTTCACTTATGTTGTTACAGAAATTGTTGAACAACTTGATTGACAAGCTTTCCATCTGCACGCCCTTTAACTTTCGGCATGAGAGCGCTCATTACTTTACCCATCTCGGCTTTTGAAGAAGCACCGGTTTCCTGGATGGTCTGCTGTACAATGACTTTAATTTCTTCTTCAGTAAGCTGTTCCGGGAGGTAGGCGCTAAGGAGCTCAATTTCTGCTTTTGCATCGGCGGCAAGATCGTCGCGTCCCGCTTTTTCAAATTCTTGGAGGGCATCTTTGCGCTGTTTGATTTCACGACTAAAAATATCAAGCACTTCGTTGTCATCCAAACTTCGTTTCAAATCTATTTCAAGATTTTTTATCGTCGAACGAACCATTCGAATCGTTGAGAGTTTGAACTTGTCCTTACTCTTCATCGCTTGCTTCATATCTTCGTTCAATCGTTCGCTAAGATTCATGCTAGTTCAGATCCTCCTAAAACTTTCTCTTACGAGCAGCCTCGGACTTTTTCTTGCGCTTTACGCTTGGCTTTTCATAATGCTTGCGTTTCTTCACTTCAGCCAATACGCCATCTTTAGCAATGGAACGCTTGAAGCGACGAAGTGCAGCATCAATTGTCTCGTTTTTGCGAACTTTAGTTTCAGACACCAGTTTTCCCTCCCTCCGACCAGACCGTCCAAGAGCATTAACACGGTTCATCAAACTTCATTATAGGGCAAACGGAAATAAGGTGTCAACCTTAGGCGTCTATTTTACGATAGTCGAAAAAATTGGAACAACCCCGCTGCGACATTGGACAGCGAGGCTGATCTATTTCTTCATTGGCCCGATGTTATGTATGAGCGGGCGAAATGCCTGTTAAAGCGCCTAAACGGCGACCGCCCATCAGATGATAGTGCACATGAAACACCGATTGTTCCCCATCGGGTCCGCAGTTGTTAATTAATCGGTAACCGCTCTCCGCAATGCCCAGCTTCGCAGCGGCTTCTTTAGCCGCTTTGTGCATCTCGCCAATCAGCAGCAAATCTTCATCCTGAATATCGTTCATGGATGCGATATGCTTCTTGGGAATAATCAGGACATGAACCGGCGCCTCCGGATTAATGTTTTGAAATACAAGCACCTTATCATTTTCGAGTACCTTCGTGGAAGGAAGCTCACCCTCTACGATTTTGCAAAAAAGACAATCCATCACGGTTACCCCTTTCATACGTTACATGCTTTTATCATATAAGAAATTAGGCAATGCGTCCAATAGATGACAATTAGGGACGACACAAAAAAAAGAGAAGCACCCCTGGAACGCAGCTGTCCAGTAAGGAGGCGCTTCATCACGAGAGCAAGGGAAAAGATAGGAATCTCTCATGATCAAGCGCCTGCCCGGTGCTTCTTATATATGTCGGCTTATCTGTACTATAACAGTGCCATGTTGCTGTTTCCGTGATTTAGATCACATCATCCATTGGTTCGCTGCTACATCGATTCGATTGCAAGCTTCGAGCCCGCACCCGCTTGCTCTGCCGGCCGTACGACCAGCTTGCGCGGCAGACGTGCCCGAAGCTCGGGCACATGACTGATGATGCCGACGGTCAGCTTATCCGTATGGAGGCGCTCAAGCGCGGTAATAACCGTCTCCAGCAGCTCCGGATCCAGCGTACCGAAGCCTTCGTCGAGGAAAAAGAACTGCAGCGGATATTGCCCGCGCAGCTGAATCTGTGCCGAGAGTGCCAAAGCCAAGGCTAATGAAGTCAGGAATGTCTCGCCGCCCGATAACGTGGATACCGGTCGCCGGACGCCGCCGTTGGCATCGTCCCGAATGACGAATCCTCCACCGGAATCCACCTCAAGCGAGTAGCGCTGCTTGGTCAAGTAGCGAAGACGCTGGGAAGCCGACTGACTTACCTGCATCAGCTGTTCCTCCGCAATGTATTCAACAAACGCGTTTCCGCGCAAGCAGGACTGGAGTTTGGACAAGCGCTCGCTCTCCCGTTGAAGGCTAAGACGCTGCTCTTCCAATTCCATAAACCGGATGTGACGTTTATTCAGGTCTTCCAAGTCCCGCTCGGCTCGGGCCCTCGCCTGAAGAGCCTCCTCATCGGCTGTACGGGCCGCCTGAAGCTCGGCTGAGCACCGTTCCCACTCCTCTTCATGAAAAGGGCTGGCGCCAAGCTTCTGTTCGACGTCGCGAAGTCTCAGCGTCCATTCCCGCTGTCCTTCCCGGTGTGCTTTCACTAACTGGACACAACGTTCAATTTCTTCCGCGGTTAAACAGGCTTCCATGACGGCACGCTCCGTAGCGAACGGTGAGGCTGCCAGTTGGTTCTCCCAAGCAAGCTTGGCGGCTTGATGCTGCTCCTGCGCAGCTCTCTCAGCCTGTTCTGCAAGAGCCGCTTCCTTGGCTGCATGCTGAGCCTTCTCTTCCGCCTTCCTGCACTCGCTTCTGGCTTGTTCAGCGGATTCCTTCAGCATCGACATCCTGGTCCGGCATTCGCTCAGCAATTCCTCAGCCGACCGGTCACCAATCCATGCCTGAAGACGCTCTTCTTTATCCTTCAGCCCCTCCGTCTTTCCTTCACGCTGCGCGTCCCATTGAATCAGCTGCTTCTCCAGCTCACGAAGCTGCTGCTCCAAGCGAAGGACGGCCTGCTTCTTCTCCTCAATAAATGGTACGCTGCGCTCAAGCCCTTCCTTAATCGACTCGGATTCCGCATCCTTCTCCTGCATGAGCTGAAAACGGCCGACTGCCTCCTCCAGAGAGAAATCCGGCTTGCCTTCCTGCCAGGAATTCAGAATGCCCTCAGCTTCTGCTTCCAATCCTGCAAGCTGATCGCGCAGCTGGTTCCATATCATTTGACCATTCTCAAGCGCAGCGTTCTGTTTCATTAGCTCCTGCTGGCATGTAAAGAGGCTCTGCTGTACCTTGGACGCTTCCGTACGGCATTGCCCGATGGCAGCAGCCTGAGTTTCGGCTGCTTTCATGAGCCGGGCCGTATCGGAGGCAAGCCTTTCGACATCGTACGCTTTATCATCGGCAGGTATAGCTGACACTGCCGCTTCCATCCATCCGCGTTCCTGTTCCTGCCCGTCGGGTCTGACGGTAAGCAGGTCGTCATCTGCGTACGGCTCAATCTGCGAACGCGCTTGGCTTGCCAGCGCTTCCGCTTCGTTAAGCTGCCCCCGCAGGGTTAATCTGACCTCCTGGATCTGATGAGTGATCTGCGTCAGCCGATCCATGCTCTCATCAAGATCATCTTCAGGCTGCCCTGATGAGGCGGCAGGGAGAGGATGATGTTCACTTCCGCAAACCGGACAAGGCGCTCCTTCCTGAAGCTCGGCGGCCAGTGAAAGGGACAGCGCATGAAGCTGTTTGTCGCGAAGCGATTGGCTCATCGCCTGGTTTACATAAGCTGCCGCGGCTGCCATCCGATCGGCAAACGACGAGGCTTCGGCTGCATCACGCTGCAAGCTGTCAGCTTGCACGGAGAGCTGTATGTAGTGCCGTTGCAATTCTTGCTCCTGCTTCTGCAGGGCAACACGTCTTGCCTCTTGCTCTTTCAGCCTGCTCTCCTGCGACTTTAACTCGAGCTCAGCTTTTTGCTTCTGTCTGCCGGCTGACTCAAGCGCTTGAGCCTTCTGCATCGCCATATGAAGCACCTGGCGATCACCAGAGCGAGTCTCAAGCCCTTTCAGCTTGTCCTGCAGCTCCTCCTGCCGCTTTCGCCCTCGTTCGAGCAGCTCCTGCTCCTTCTGCAGTTGGGCAGTTACCTCATCAAGCTCTTTACGGGCATTCACTCGCTGTGCGTCGAGTCTAATCAGTTCGTCCCGTAATCCATCACGTTCCCGCTGCAATAAAACAGCTTGCTCCAGCTGCTGCTCCCGAAGCACCAGCTTCGGCTCCTCGGCCCGAAGGGCTGCCTGGGCTGCTTCATCCGCCTTTACAGCCTGCTCCGCCGCCTGCTGAGCGGATGCAGCTTGTGCGGTGAGTCCTTCGGCAATCTGCCGCCGATGATCCCAGGCCTTGCCGGATTCGCGCCATGCTTCAAGCGCAGGGAGAACAGCGGCTGCCGCCCCTGTCAGCTCAAGCCGTCGTTCCAGCTCCTTCATCTCTTCCTCATGAAGGGCGAGTTCATCCAGCTTCCCCTGCAGCCGCCGTTTTTCCATATCCAGCTCACGGATTTTCCCCATAGCTTCATGGGCTTCCATGGCGGCCCGGAGAAGATTCCGGGATGACGCCGCGTGTTTCTTGGCATCTTCCAGCACCGTAGTGGCTTCCGCCAAAGCTTCTTTCCCTGCACTGCCCAACCCCTGCTGTTCAGCTTCGACGGATTTCAGCGAACCCTCTGTATCCTTAACACGCCGGCTGAGCTTGATTGCGAGCTGGTCTCCGTACCGTTCCAAATGAAACAGCCGCTGAAGCATCTGCCGACGCTCACTCCCCTTCAGGGAGAGGAATTCGGCGAACTTTCCTTGAGGAAGGACAACCGCGCGGGTAAAATCATCCATTTTTAGTCCGATTTTCTCTTCTACGCAGCGGGTGACTTCGGCCAGTTTATCCGCCATCACTTGATCCCCATCGGGAGTAACGTGAATAAAACGACTTATTGTATTGCTTATAGAGAGCTCGTTGACCCGTTTGAATCGGCGCTCTACCCGGTATCGCTCCAGCCCGGCAGCGGAAGACAACTCAAACGTAAAGGAAACGGACAAGCTGTCCTCTGAATGGTTCATGATGCCCTGGGTTCCGTTAACCGCACGCTCCACCTTTCCGTACATGGCTAAGGTAATAGCATCCAGCAGCGTGGATTTCCCGCTTCCCGTCGGTCCGAAAATACCGAAGAGTCCGGTTTCGCACAACGTCTCAAAATCAATCTCCTGCGTATCTCGGTAACTCTGCAGTCCGGATAACTTCAACAAGATTGGTTTCATCTACGACTTCACCTCCATCCCGTCAGACTCCTCTTCCTCTACGAGCTCCAGAAACAAATCGACCAGATGATCCTCGGGCTCCGCCCCGCCGGATTGCCGCTGGTAGAACTTTCGGAACAGATCCGGCAGCGGCAGTCGGGAGCGCTCGCTCTCCAGCTCCAGCGCCTCCATCTCCGGGTAAACCGGACGGATGTGAACAATGCCGTCCCTGCTCTTTCGGAGTCGCTGAATGTCGGCAAGCCCCATGGCCTCCGTTAGGGATACCTCCAGATCTATGAAGGCTTCGGGATCACGCCCCTCATCAAGCCAACGATACACTTCTTCCAATCCGCCCTTGGCCTTCCAGCGAACAAGCGGGCGGCCGCTGCTAAGAAACAGCTCCTCGATCACGGGGGCTCCTCCTGGCGATACGTCAACCAGAGTCACCGATTTGGCCTGTCCCGCTTCCGAGAAGCTGTAGGCGAGAGGTGAACCGCTGTAACGGATCATTCCCTCTCCTTTGACTGCCTGAGAACGATGCAGGTGACCAAGCGCCGTATAGGATGCGCCTACAGAGAGTGCCAACGGATCAACCGTGTACGCTCCACCCACCTGAATCGGTCGCTCGGAATCGCTCTCGACGCCGCCAAGCACATAGATATGGCTCATGGCCAGATTGACCGTCTGCGGAGAAAAATCCCTTGCCATCATCCTCATCAGTTTTCCGACTCTCTCGCTATAGGCACGCCGGAGCTGATCCTCGTCTCCATCGATCGAAAGCAGCTCGTTAAGCCTGGCCTCCGACGGATAAGGGAGTGCTGCAATCTTGGCCGTTTCTCCGGTACGTGCCGCTGAAACAGTGATTGCATCGGCAACAGGGGTACCAATCAGGGTTATGCCCCTGGTTGCAACAAGCGGCGTGACCGATGCAACCCGTTCCGGCTGATCATGGTTGCCCGCAATGACCACCATAGGGCGCCCCCCCTCCGTAAGTCTGGCGGCCGCATCGTAAAACAACTGCTCTGCAGCCGCAGGCGGATTGACGGAATCATAAACGTCCCCCGCCATGAGGATCAGATCGGCCTGCTCTTCATCTGCCAGCTTAACCAGCTCATCCAAAAAGCGCTCCTGCTCTGCAAGCCTGCTCCGGCCTTCGAGTGTGCGCCCCAGATGCCAGTCTCCGGTATGCAATATACGCATCGCTATTCTCCTCTCCCGCTTCAAACTTCCCAATCAAACCAATAGAAATGACTATAATTGAACGGCATGTCCCCCATCAAAAAAGTACAACCATTTTTCATGCACGGGCTCGTCTAAAATATCCTCCAAGGCCTTCGCATATAGATCCAGCTGAAAACGATACTGCTCTGCCAAGGCCGAAACGCCGCCGCGATGCTCCAGGACCCGGTCCGTTTTATAATCCAGCAGCACAAGTCTACCACCCTGCCTGAACAGGCAGTCCACAACCCCTTGGATCAGCACGGTTTCGTCCTGAAGGAGCTGCACATCCGGTGCTTCGGCCGCTTGGTCCGAGATTTGGTCCATGAAAGCGAGCCCTTGGTATGCTTCAGCTGCGGGGAGTGCATATGAAAACGGCATCTCGCGCCAGACATCCTCTGCCGTCAGCAGCTGCTTCCCTACCTCGCAAGCGAACAGGCCGCTGATCTCCGTGGCTTCCACCGCGGCTGCCTGCTCACCGGTTAAGATTTCTTTTTCCACAAGGTAGCGGATCGTGTCTTCAATCTCCGGCGTCGGTTCCGCGGCTCCCTCCAATCGTTCAAGAGGCACATGCTGCATGATCGTATGATACACGGTTCCCCGTTCCGCGGGTGTCAGCTTTGGTGACTCCATAAATTTCGGCCGCCGCAAGCTTAGTGTGAAGGATGAGCCTGCCCCGATATTTTCCTTGCTCTGGCGTTTTACGGCCTGCTCCTCCAGCAGATCCAGGGAGGGGCTGTCCTGCAAGGCAAGCAGCTTCTTCATCTCCGTTACGGACGTTTTGGCGGATATTTGGCTGACCGTTTCATAACGATATTTCCAAGACAAGCGCTCATAGATGCTTGCACGTTGACCATCTGTGCTTTTATCTTCCTCTTCGGCTATAGCAGCCACGGGAACAACCGGCTCGAGCTTGCGCAGGGCATCCAGCTTATTCAACCGATCATCGCTATCCGCCTGCACGTCATCCTCAATGCCGGTCATGCCCTGCGCCAAGGATTCCGGTGTCTCAATCGAAATTATCCATTGCGATCGATCTTCCCTCAACACGCGTGAGCTCGTCTCTCCGGGTAATCCCGCCTTTTCGCGGAGCACACCTGCGGATGGATGGCGTATCACGGCCGGGCCGATCCAATCCAAGTAACTCCGGCCACGGGCAAGGACGTAATCCGGCAGAAGAAGCTCCGGGTTAAAATCGGCTTGTGCCCACGCAGCCGCCTTCTTCGGCAAATCCTTCACCGTGCCGACCAGGATCATTTTCTCTTTGGGCCGCGTAAGGGCAACATAGAGGACGCGCATCTCCTCAGCCAACAGCTCCAGCTGCGACCTGCGCCGGATCGCCAGATTCGGCAGCGTCGGGTAGCTAACGCGCATGCCTTCATCCACAAACTTCGGTCCAAAGCCAAGCTCCTTATGCATCAGGAATGGGGAGTTCAAATCCTGCTGGTTGAAATTTTTGGACAATCCCGCTACAAAAACAACCGGGAATTCCAGCCCCTTGCTCTTGTGAATGGTCATCAGGCGCACTGCGTTGCCCTGACTTTCCGTACCGCCGGCCGTGCCGAGATCCCCGCCTCGCTCCCGGAGCCGGGAGATAAAGGTCAGGAATCGGAAGAGACCTCTGGAGGCGGTATCCTGTTCATACTGCACAGCCCGGTCATACAAGGCGGTCAGATTACCCTGACGCTGCTTGCCGCCGGGCAGACCGCCAACCCAATCCAAATAACCGGTTTCGCTGTAAATTCGCCAGATCAGATCGCTCAAACTTCCTTGGCGCGCTTCCTGCCGCCAGCGCTGAAGCTGATCCATAAACAATCCAAGTTTTGAGCCCAGCTCCGGAGATATTTCGATATTCTGACTTTCCGCTGATAACGGAGCATCCGAAAGAAGGCTGCCTGCCACGAGCTCATGACCTGCTGCTGCTTCGGCCAAGCCTTCCAGTTCTACGCCCGGTGTCCATTTGCCATCCACGAAGCCCGCAGAGCGTGCAGAATCCATGACCGGCGGGGCGACACTTAACGCGACTGCTGCCTTAAGCGCATCGTAGTAAGTCCCTTTGGCACACAGACGCACCTGCGCCATCTCTTCTTCGGATAATCCAAGTATTGGCGAACGCAATACGGAAGCCAGGGGAATATCCTGGCGGGGATTATCAATCACCTGCAGCAGCGATAAAATGATCTCCACTTCCGTCGCCTGAAAGTATCCCTTGTTCTGCTCGCCGAACGCCGGAATGCCTTCCTGCCGCAGCTCCTCCATAATTAACGGTGCCCATACCATGGCTGAGCGCAGCAAAATGACCATGTCTCCATATCCCGCGGGCCGCATCGATTTGAGTCCCTTATCGTACACCATAAGCGGCTTCCCGCTTTCGCCTGTCATCTCACGGATTCTACGGGCAATGGCGCGTGCCTCCAGCTGGGCGGTTTCCATTTCAAGCGCCTCAACCTCAAGCTGAACCCCATCGTCTTCGGAAGCCGATTCTTCGGGCTGCGCCTCCGTCCCTTTTCCAAGACGGTCGATGAGGAGTAATTCAGGGGTGTAAGGGTTCGTGCCACCCTGAACCTCCTGCTCCGGAAAGGAAGCGCCGCATACAAGCTCTGCCCGTTCGTCATAGGCAATCTCGGCTACGGATTCATTCATGATCTGCCGGAACAGCAAATTGACGGCATCCACTACTTCCATTCGGCTGCGGAAATTACGGGCCAGATCAATCCGGATACCGGCTTGGGCAGTGCTTGCGTCAGAAGAAAACGTCTTATATTTATCGAGAAACAATCCCGGCTCCGCCAAGCGGAACCGATAAATACTCTGCTTCACGTCTCCGACCATAAACCGGTTGCCCGGCATTTCCCGGGAGATCAATCGTACGATGTCTTCCTGTACGCTGTTCGTATCCTGATATTCGTCCAACAGCACTTCATCAAACTGCTCGCGGTATTCCATGGCCGCATCGGAAGGCATCATACAGCCCGGCACGGAATCGGGGTGGCGAAGAATATGGAGGCAATAATGCTCAAGGTCATTAAAGTCGACCATACCTTTGGCCGCCTTGGCTTCCCGATATCGCTCGCCAAAAGCGATAACCGTCTCGGCCAGCTCCATCATCAGCGGCGCTGCCGTGTGAAGTTCCTGCAAAAATTCCGATGCCGGACGGCCAAACAATGCACTTTTCAGCTCGTTGACGATTTTCTTCACGTTGTCGCGCAGTTCCTTAACCTGTTCCTGAAGCTCCGGCAGCACCTCATCCTTCCGAACGGATTTGAGCTTGCCAAAAGACGCCTCGCGGAAAATGCCGTACAACGATTCCCACGGCGAAATATCGATGGCCTCAAGCAGGGAGGCGACCAGCCGTAAGTCGTCATCCAGATTATCCACATACGGCGCAGGCCCTCCCGGCTGCATGGCGATCGCCCTGGCTTGCTGCAGCAAGCCGGCTGCTCCATTCAAGGCCAACCGAGCATCGGCCAAAATGCTTTGAACCCATGGCGTTTGTCCGAGAGCCTCCGTACCTTGTACCTGGAAGCCGGCAGCCGTTTCCCTAAGCCAGTGTGCCGGCCACGAATGGCTGCGGGAGAAATCGTAGAGGCGCTGCACAAGACGGTACAGCGCGTCATCCGTTCGCTCGCCGCTGAACCAGTCCGCCAATCGTACAAAATGACTCTCCGGATCGCCTTCGGCCTCGCCGTATTTCTCTTCGAACAGCTCCTCCAGCATATCCTGCCGCATTAAATCCGCCTCATGTTCATTCAGAATGCGGAATCCCGGATCCAGCGGTATTAACTGATAATATCGACGAATGACTTCCATGCAAAAGGAGTGCAGCGTCGTAATGGACGCCCTGCCAAGCAAAGCGAGCTGACGCCGGATATGCTCATTGTCCGGATCCCGGTCCAGCTCACGGTCCAGCGCTTCTCTTATCCGCCCCCGCATTTCGGCAGCAGCGGCCTTGGTAAACGTAGCCACAAGAAGCCGGTCTACGCTGAACCCTGCGGAATCGTCGAGGATTTTGCGAATGATCCGTTCAACCAGCACGGCGGTCTTCCCTGAACCTGCTGCAGCTGCAACCAGCATGTCATCGCCCGACATTGCGATGGCTTTCCACTGGTCGTCACTCCACATGCTGCCCTCGGGTTTTGCTATCATCTCTCTCACCGGCCATCTCCTCCCTTCGGATGTCCGAGCAGATCCCAAACCTGATCTTTACCCGGTTTACCCAGCAGCTGATACTCGCTGCCCTCAATCGCGTCGTCGAACTGGCATACCGGCCGGAAGGAACAGTACGTGCAGGCAGTCTCCTGCTGAATCCGGTATGGCACAATCGCGACATCGCCCCCCGTAATTCGGGAGCCGATATTCAGCATGTTCTCTCGCACGGCGGATAACAAGGTCTCCCACTGGTCAGGCGTTGCAACGGCTGCGCTGCTGTAGAAGCTGCCGTCCGTTTTGACGGCGACAGGCAGAATGGCCGAGTGCCCTTTTTCAAGGAACGAATCCATAAGGGAAACCGCTTCGCGGTCTGCCAGCAGCAAGCCCTTCATTTTGTAACGTTTGAGCAGCTCCTCTGCCGCCTGCTCCGGCGTCATGCCATTTGCCGATTGCAAGACCGGATCATGAACATGGAAATACAATGTTCCCGCAGGCAACGCCTGTTCGCCGAGCCAGTCCTCGGCAAACGTCAGCAGCACGTCCAGATAGGTCAGCATCTGCAAGGATAAGCCGTAATAGACCTCATGCAGCCGCAAATCCTTCTGGCTCGATTTATAATCAATGACGCGCAGCATGATCCCATGCTCTCCGCGTGCCATGTCGACGCGGTCAATACGCCCGACAATCTCCATCTTGACCCCGTTCGGCAATTCAAACGTCAGCGGCGGCAGCGGCTTCCCGGGACCGAAATCGAGTTCGAGGCCGATCGGCTCGAATTTGCCGCGCCTTGCTTGTTCACCCAAAATCACGGACGCTCTGCCCACGATGTTTTTCAGCTTGCGCGAAATATATCCATATCGCTTGGAGCTAAGCAGGATTTCACCCTGCAGCATCGGAGCAAGCCGATCGACCGTTGCTTCCGCCTCGCGCAGGCATTCCTCCGCGGTCAAGTCTCCCCAGCTTCGATGCTGCGATTGAAACTTCACGGCCATGCTGCTTAAGGCCGCATGAAATAGCTGCCCGATATCAGGAGCCTGAAGACGGTACAGCTGCCGTTCTTTCAGCTTCAACCCATGGGAGGCAAAATGGGAAAACGGGCACGCAACAAAACGCTCCATCCGGGATACGCTTGTCCGCAGCTTCGTTCCGTACAACTGCCTGCTGGTTTCCTGCTTAAGCGGCCGGGCTTCATTCCGGTAAGACAAGGATGAGAGCATCGAAGAAAGACGCGGTCTTACATCCGGCTGCTCCGCATACCAATTGTACACGTGCCACCAAATGTCCGGGATCTCCTCTCCATTCCTCCAGTCGCGAAGCCGACCCGTTAAATAAGCAAGCGTCTTGTCCGGACGGGCCGCGTAATGCTCCTGCTCGCTGGCCGATTGCCCGGCATGCGGTCTTGCAAACAATGGCACCTCTTCCATCTGAAACATCAGCTTCAAATGGCGGATGACCTCGGATGGCAATAGCGTCTTGCCTTCATCGTCCGCCGCAGGATAACTGACCCATAGCTGCTTACTGGCCGAAGTCAGAGCATTATAGATCAGGAAACGTTCATCCAGCAGTCTTCGGGATATGCTTGGAGCAAGCTCCAAACCGCGGTCTTCGAGCTGAACACGCTCCGGTTCTGTTAGGATACCATCGTCCTGAAACTGGGCTGGGAGAACACCGTCGTTAATGCCGAGCAGAAAAGCATATTTCACGCCGCCCGTCCGTGTCCGGTCCATGCTGCCGATCAGCACTTGATCCAGAGACGGAGGCACCAGAGCCATTTTCATTTCCGTAAGTCCCGTACCCAGCACGCCCGTGAACAATTCGGTGCTTAACTTCTCCGCACCCATCATCTCCACAATCTGGTCGAGCAGGTCAAGCACAGCCCCCCATACCTGGCGGTGCTCCCTGGCTTCCTCAGGACGCCCGGCATCCAGAGCTGCCCGGCTTAACAGCTCCAGCTTTTCAGGAACAGCGGTTTCCTCCAGAAGCCGATAAACTGCGGTGCTCTGATCCATTGCACTTGCAGCCTTTTTCATCCGTTTCTCAAACGCATGCAGCGGCTCCGTAATCACCTTTCTGGCATACTCAATCACCTGCATGCCATCGGGATTTCGCGCCTCGCTCTCCCCGTCTTCTAATGAGAGGCTTGGAATTCCCTTCCACGGACGGCCATCCGTCCAGCGCGTGCCCTGGATTCCGGAAGCCAGCACATGGTTCTCCAGACGGTCCATGTCCTCACGGGTAAGCGAACCGTCCAGCGGCAGCAGCAGATCTGTCTTCACGCAGCGGAATACATCCTCATAACGCCAGCGGCGTCCGATGATATCGAGCGCAGAGCGAATAAATTCGACCAGCGGATGATGCAGTTCGCTTCGCTTCTGATCCAGGAAATAAGGAACGCCGTGTTCCCTGAACAAAGGACCTATCAGATGTTCATATTCCCCCATATTCCGGACAAACACGGCCATTTCCCGGTATCTTGCTCCTTCTTCCCGGGCGAGACGCACCATTTCACGTAAAGCCCCTTCAATTTCAGCCCGTCGGTGACTGGCAGCATGAAGAAGAAGACCTGCGCTTCTACCGTCCGGATTGCTCACTGTAACTCCGTCCCGGGCAGCTTCAGTCCAACGTTTCTTCCGATCATAACCGCGTTCGAGGTGGGCAAGCAGAGGGGATTCTTGAAACCGTGGAAGAACATCGGGCTGCAGGATACGATGCGCCGTATCCACCCCGATCTCATCGGCAATGCCTTTAAGCTTTATGTACGTCACCGCGGTAGGATGAAAGAGATCCAGCTCATGTGGAGCATTCCCGTTCGTATAAGGCTTGTCCAGTGTCAACGCGATCGTTACGCGGTTGGCATGGGTCATAATCTCCTGGAGCACCCGGTACTCCTGCGGCGTAAAGCCGTGGAAACCATCAATCCAAATGTCCGCGCGCTTGATATAGTCGGATTGGGTCACTCCCTCTGCCAAAGAGGCCAGCGTATCTTCCTCATCCATGTAAAACCGTGAAATCTCAAGCTCAAAATCGCGAAAGACTGTTACGATGTCCTCCAGCTTGCGCCGAAGCATCGGTGAATTCCCGGAACCTGATACCATCTGTTCCAGCTGCTCCTCCACGCAGGAAGCGTCAATGCAATAGCGCTTCATTTCCGTATACAGCTCGCTCAGCTTGCCGACAAAACCATGCTGCTCCCCCGAAGCCCCGAACAATTGGAGCTCTTCTTTGCGCCTCCGCAAAATTTTATACAGCAGCATGCGCTTGCCTTCTTCGCTGATCGCCACTTTCGCGGCCCCGCCGGCTTCCTGCATGACACGGTAAGCCAGTCGACGGAAACTGAGCACTTGCGCGCGCATCATCCCGCGAATGCCTCCTGCATTAACGAGTGCATGCTCCGCTTCATAAGACCCTTGCTCGGGAACGATCAGTATCATCGGATTCCCCTTGGGATCTTGCTCCAATCGCTCGATCATCTCTTGGCGGATCGACGTGCTTTTGCCGCTGCCCGACCTGCCGATAACAAATTGAATGCTCATGCTATGCCCCCTTTACATCGTCTTTCGAAAGGGAACTCCTTCACCTTCAAAACCAGCTGCGTGCCCGGTGAAATCATGCCCTTGAATCTATTGGTCAAATCTATCAAAATTCATGTGAAATCCACGTCTTGGTTCGTTCTCTATCAAAAAAGATGCTGATTACTAGTATAGCATAAGTAACGTTTAATGGAACATACGTTTGGATTTCATTCCCATTCCAAAATATTGCGGGCAACCAAAAAAGGACCCCGCCATCGTGGTTCACCCACCATGGCAAGACCCTTCGCATTAACCGGTAGCTGCGGCAATTTAAAGCTTTGATTTGCTGCGCACTTCGAACACGGCAAATTTCAAATAATGGCCCTCGTCGACCCCAAGAATTTGCGGATGATCCTTGCCAGCCGCACGCCATTCCACAAGTCTTAAAATTTTGCCGGCATCTTTCGCCGCATCCTGAATCGTCTCCAGAAACAAATCCGGCCGCATATGGTACGAGCAGCTTGCGGTAACCAAATAACCGCCCTCATTCACCAGCTTCATGCCATGAAGGTTGATATCCTTGTACCCGCGGCAAGCCCCTTTGACGGCAGACCTGGTTTTGGCAAACGCCGGCGGGTCCAGGATGACCACGTCCCAGGAACGTCCACCTCCCGCGGTCAGCGGTTTGGAGGTATCCACTTTCTGGTCCCCTTGCGCACGTTGTTCGCGTTCTTCCAAGCCTTTTACCTGGTTGCGCAAATATTGGAAGGCGTCGTCCACTACAAACTCCACGCGATCCTGGAATCCGTTCAATTCCACATTCTCTTTGGCGCTTTCAATGGCATGCTCCGATATGTCAAGACAGGTTACTTTCTTGGCCCCATAAAGGCATGCATGCAGCGTAAAACTGCCCGTATGCGAAAAGCATTCCAGCACCGTGGCTCCGTCCCAATAGGGAAAAGTGACTTCTTTTCCGCTTTTGTTCACCGGTAAGGTCTTCATCTCACCGTCCCGTTCCACAGTCTGGAGCGTGATCCCGCTGCGGCTTCCCCAACCATTCATTAACGGCTTAATGGATGCCCGATTCTCCCGCTGATCAAAGAAATAGCCCGTCTTCTGCCCTTCCTCGATATCCACCTTGATCTTCAAGCCGTTCTCCGTCACCGTTACGTGGCGCGGACACTCCCCGTAGAGAATGCCTGTGCGCTGCTCCAGCCCTTCCAGTTCCCGGATGGATACATCGCTCCGTTCATAGATTCCTTTCGGCTGGACCACCTCGACAAGCGCGTTCACGATGTCCTCGCGGCAGCGATCCATGCCCAGCGTCAGCAGCTGCAAGACCAGTACATCATCAAAACGGTCCACAATCAGCCCCGGCAGAAAATCCGCCTCGCCATATACCAGCCGGTAGGCGTTCTCATCTCCGATAAACCGTTCCCGGTGTTTCAGGCATTCCTGGAACCTGGCGATGAAAAAAGCCTTGTCCATCGTCTCAACCGGCTCATACGAAACGGTGCGTACGGTGATTTGAGATTGCGGGTTGTAATAACCGGAGGCGAGAAAACGGCCCTGATGGTTTAACACCGATACGATATCACCTGGCTTGGGTTCACCCTCGACAGAGGCAATCTCGCTTTTATAAACCCAGGGATGCCCCTGCTCCAGTCTCTTTTTTCGACTGCGCTCCAAAATTACCGATGGCACTGTATTTCACTCCTTAAGTTAGCCCCTGGCCATTTCAATAGGCATGCATGTCCGCCAAGGGTCATATACGTAATTAAGAAAAAAGTCTATCGACAGACTTTCACGGTAGCGGTTGCTTCATATCCAATCCACCACTTTATTTCACAAAAAGGAGAACATCATGCTATCCTCACTCTGGTTTCCCATCTGTTATGGTCTTGTCCTGTTCCTGTTCGGCATGAAGGTCATGGAGGTTGCCCTCCAACGCTGGGCCGGTCCGCTGTTGCATAAGTGGCTCCATAAAGCGACATCCACGCCCCTTAAAGGCATGATCGCCAGCACAGCGGTCACGGCCCTGCTGCAGAGCAGTACCGCCGTTACCGTGCTGGCTATAGGTTTCGCCAATGCCGGATTGTTAAGCCTCGCCGGTACGCTGGGCGTTATCCTCGGCACCAACATTGGGACAACGGTAACCACCGAACTCATCAGCCTGCAGATCGGACAAGCCGCCATGCCCCTGCTTGTCCTCTCGCTGATGTTATGGGTCGGGGCCGTCCTCGTCAGCGAGCGCGTGCCTCTGAGCTACGATAAGTTAAAAAACAATTTGATCCGCAGCCAGTTTTTATGCCTTGCTGTCGCCGGATTCTCGCTGGTGCTGCTTGCTATCCAATTCATGCAATCCATCGGCCCGACCCTTCAAAGCCTCGGTTTGTTCCAGTGGTTCCTGGACCACGCTTCGCGGAGCGTCCTCTGGGGCATTGCAGCCGGAACGATATTGACTGCTCTGATGCACAGCAGCGCCGCTGTCATCGCAATGGCTATGGGACTTGCAGCCAGCGGTGCGCTGCCTCCGGAGATCGGTGTTGCCATCGTTCTGGGCTCCAATGTCGGCACCTGTGCAACAGCACTTATAGCAGCGATTGGCAGTACCCGAGCAGGACGATTCGTGGCCTGGTCCCATATGGGGCTGAATATCGGCGGAGTCCTGCTCTTTACTCCGTTCATAGCGGGTTTAACCACCGTATCCGGATGGTTAGCGGCGGATCCGGCCGGACAAATCGCCCATGCGCAAACCCTGTTCAATGTCGTATGCTCGCTCATCGCCCTTCCACTATGCTATCTGCCCTTCTGGAACAAGCGGGCAAAGATCTAAAATTTCATATCTTCATCCGCAGGAATGCTTACTTCAAGCAGCGTTAACGCTTTCCGCAGGATGATATCATTGTTGTTGTATCCGTTGCTGCGCTGCTTCCTCCAAGCGGCCAGAGGCTCAAACCAGTCCACCCCGTTGATTTCCTCGATTTGGGGCTTCAGGTCACCTTTTTCTGCCTTAACCAGATAGTAGTGAACTTCCTTGTCTACCTGGCCGAATTCGGGATGATGGTATTTATATGCAATAATGTCCACTGGAGAGGTGATGGATCCGACTATACCTGTCTCCTCGCAAATTTCTCGAAGTGCAGTCTGCTCGACGGTTTCACCGGCTTCCATCTTGCCCTTGGGAAGCGAGGTTTTTCCATAACGGTCCAAAATAAGCTGGATCTGAAGCGCCCCTTCATGATGACGGTATACCACGCCGCCTGCGGAAATCTGTGTATATGCCATGTCCTATTCCTCCTTCATGTACAACAAGGATTCCACTTCCGGTAGCCAGGAAATGAAATCCTTGTCTGGTATGGCCGCTATGGGAGTTACTGAGCAGCTGCCTTTAGTCCATGATCCATGACGCTTAGGAGTTCGCCCTCGCATTCATTTACACCGGCTTTGGTTACTTTTACACGGCACAGTTTGCCTTCGAGATCAGACGATCCGTTGAATACAAGCTGCAGATAATTATCGCTGTAACCCTGCATCTTTCCGCCCTGAGGGGCACCCTTGTACTCACGTTCCGGTATCACTTCCAGAATCTGACCCACAAAACGTTCAGCATAAGCAAGCTGCAGCTGCTCCGACAAGTCAATCAGATCATGGACGCGTGCATTCTTCACTTCCTCGTCCACCTGATCCTCCATCCGTGCTGCCGGCGTACCGGTACGCTTCGAATACGGGAATACATGCATTTCGGAGAACTGAATCGCCTTCATCAGGTCATAGCCGTTACGGAACATTTCATCGGTTTCGCCAGGGAAGCCAACGATAACGTCCGTCGTAATGCCCACATCGGGCATCGCTTGACGAATCAAGCCCATCTTGTTATAGAACTCTTCGGTTGTATATTTACGGTGCATCCGTTTCAATACCGTATCATCCCCCGCTTGCAGCGGAATATGAAGGTGGCGGCACATTTTACTGGAGCGGTTCAGCACATCCAGCATCTTCTCATCGATCTGGCTTGCTTCGATGGAGCTGATGCGGATCCGTTCCAAACCGTCTACCCGGTCAAGATCCCACAGCAAATCGGACAATCTGTAATCTTCAAGATCATCTCCGTATCCGCCTGTGTGGATTCCGGTCAGCACGATTTCCTTATAACCCGCTCCAACCAGCTGATGCGCCTGAGTGATGATGCTCTTCGGATCACGGCTGCGTGACAAACCGCGGGACCAAGGGATAATGCAGAACGTACAGAAGTTGTTGCAGCCGTCCTGGATTTTCAGAAATGCACGAGTGCGTTCAGCAAAATCCGGAACGTCCATTTCTTCAAATACCCGGGTCTTCATAATGTTGCGAACAGCATTAATCGGCTGGCGCGTCTTTTCAATATCATGGATGAAATCCATGATCTTATCGCGATCCTGGTTCCCGATGACAAGATCCACGCCCGGTATGTCCAGAATTTCTGCAGGCGAGGTTTGAGCGTAACAGCCCGTTACGGCCACGATGGCCTCGGGATTGCGGCGAACCGCGCGTCTGATCATCTGACGGCTCTTCTTGTCCCCTGTATTGGTAACGTGGCAGGTGTTAATCAAATAAACATCTGCGGTTTGTTCGAAGTCCACCTGGTCGTAGCCTTCATTTTTGAAGTATTGCCAGATGGCCTCGGTATCGTAAAAATTGACTTTGCAACCCAACGTATAAAACGCTACGGATGGCATGTTCAAACGCCCCCCATTTCTCCAGATTCGTATAGTGCGCAGGCAAGCGCCGTCATGCCGGCAGTCTCGCAGCGAAGGATCCGCCTTCCAAGTCCAACGGATACGGCTCCTGCATCTTCCGCCGCTCGGCATTCCTCTTCCGTAAAGCCGCCCTCGGGTCCAACGACCAGCAGCAAGCTGGCCTTCTCGGCCGACTCCGGCAGCGCCTGCTCTACAAAAGGCTTCAGCACGTCCCTCAGCTGGGAGCCATGCTCTTTTTCATAACAAAAATATACGGCATCATAGCCGGCAAATGCTGCAAGCAGATTTTTCCACGACAGAGGCTGTTCAATAGACGGTATCCGGTTACGATGCGCCTGTTCAGCCGCCTCCTTCGCAATCTTCCGCCAGCGCTCCAGCCGCTTCCCTTCCTTCTTGGCATCGTACTGAACAATCGTTCTGTCCGATAGGAAGGGCACAAAGGACACCGCTCCAATCTCGGTGCACTTTTGGATGACGGTCTCCATCTTGTCGCCTTTCGGCAAGCTCTGAGCGATGCTAACTTGCAGACGCGGTTCCTGCGTCATCTCCATGGGTTCAATTACAACGGCAGTGACACTGGCCGCTTCGATGCCTTCAATCTCCACCATGGCTTCGCGGGATACCCCATCGCTTACAATCAATTTATCACCAAGCCTGCCTCGCATGACCTTGGTAATATGACGGGCGTCGTCGCCCGTAATCTCAACACGGTCTCCCTCGAATTGTGCGGGAGTCACAAAATATCGCTGCATCTTTATCCTCACCTAACTCCAAAATCGCCAAACCCCATCATACAACTTTTCGTGCAAACTGACCAGAGAAAATCCGCACCTCTTACCTCCCGAACATCTTAATGAACAGATTCAAAAAGTCGATGGATAATGCATGCGCCGCATCATATAATGGCTTAATCGTATATCTCTGAAAGGTTGGCAGCAATATGATCAATAGGAATATAAGTATCGACCACTGCTCGAACTTCTGAATCCTCGCGCTTACGCGCGGAGGAAGCACATTCTCAAGAATCCGGTAGCCGTCAAGCGGTGGCAACGGAATAAGATTAAAGAGGCACAGAAAGAAATTGAGCAGTATAAAGGTATTGAAAAACAAATGGATCGCTTGATCTGTTTTGGTAACGCCGATCGGCTCGATCACACCGAACTGATAGAGGCCCGCATAGATCAGCGTTCCAAGTATACCTAACATGAGATTGCTCAGCGGGCCAACCGCCGCCACAATGATGCTCATACGGCGCGGGTTGCTGAAATTCTCACGATTGATCGGAACCGGCCGTGCCCAACCGAAACCTGCTATCAGCAAGAGAATAATCCCCAGAAAATCAAAGTGCACCGCCGGATTCAGCGTGACCCTGCCCAGCAGCTTAGCCGTTGGGTCTCCAAATTTATTCGCAAAATAGGCATGCGAGAACTCATGCACAGTAAAGGCAATAATTAAAGCAATCAGATAAAAAGGAAGTTGTTCCAGCGGATAAAATAACAGTTGATCCAAAAAATCCATAATCAGTTTTTCCTCGCTACGAACGCAACCCAATCATCCTCGCGGCAGATGTCGGCAATTTCGAAACCGGAGGCAATCAGCGCCTTCTCTACGATCTCTTCTTTGTTCTTGTAAATGCCCGAGGCAATATACGCGCCTCCCGGTTGAAGAGCCTGGTATACATCGTCTACAAACAACAGGATGACCTCAGCCAAAATGTTAGCTACTACAACTTGTACCGGCAGCGTCACGCCCAGATCCGATTGATTGGACGAATGGGTGAGTACCGATAGCAGATCACTTTCCTTCACCGTAATCCGATCTTCCAAGCCGTTAAGACGGGTGTTCTCCATTGCGCTGGATACGGCAACCGGGTCCAGATCGAGAGCCAGTATCCGTGAAGCTCCCAAATGCGCTGCGCCGATGGAGAGAATACCTGAGCCTGTCCCTACATCGATGACTTCCTCTCCGCCCTTGATCACCATCTCCAGTGTGCGCAGGCATAACGAAGTTGTCGGATGCGTTCCTGTGCCGAATGCCATGCCGGGGTCCAGCTCAATGATCGATTCTTGATCGGATTCCGGCGTGTACTCTTCCCATGTCGGCTTGATCGTTAACCGCTCGGACACGCGGATCGGCTTGAAATACTGCTTCCAGGCCGTTGCCCATTCATTCTCATCGACCGTCTTCATCTCATACTTGACTTCACCTGTATCAATCCCGAATTCCTTCAGTTCATTCACGCGCGGGGCAATCTCATCACGGATCGCTTCCAGGGTAACCGTCTCATCAAAGTAGCCTTTAATAACGGCTTGCCCTTCAGGAATATCGTTAAACGGAACGATCTCATCAAACCACTGTCCAAGGGATGTGTCCCGCTTCTTGTTCGTCGTACCGGATTCTTCAATCGAAACGCCGCCGGCTCCCGCCTCATGCAGGAAATTCGTAATCATCTCCACGGCTTCCTCCGTGGTATGTATCGTTAATTCATGCCATAACATGTGCTACTGTTCCTCCTCATTCATACATAAGTATTATTGTACTATATTGAGGACCCCGGATACAAAGTTTGTACTAAAATACCATGATGACTTTTCTTGCAAGTCGTTCGAATAAGAAAAACGCTATCGACGTACAATCTCAGAAGACAGACCGCATACGGCGGAAGATTTTCTTGCGAACGAACGATGGTAAGCCACCGATGTTTATACTTTCTTATCTCTTCAAAAAAAGCCCTGCTTACCACCTCTGTAACAAGTAGGTAAGAGGGCTCTTCGTAAGCTGTAACCATAACGATTAATCTACATTTTTACTGGTTTCATCGAGAATCTTCTTCAATTGGCGTTCATCCGCAGCCTCGCTTCTACGCAGCGCTTCCACATCATCGTGGTCGGCTGCCATTGCCGAGAATTCAACATCCTCCGCTTTGGCGGATTGCAGCGCAATCATCTTCTCGGTTTTGCTCGAGATCTTCCCTTTTTTTACGCGTCTCATCATGGGTGTTATTCTCCTTTCCGATATAAACACTCAGAGTTTGTGCCTGTAACCTCAAATCATGCCGCCGGATTCTTCGATTAACCGCATGGCTTGCGGGAAGACACCTTCGTCCAGTACAACCGTCAGCAAAATATCCCGGCCTTCGGTTCCGTCCTCCCCGGCGCGGCTCATCCCGCTGGCGGACGGGTCCGCCGCCCCGAGAATACCGGCCCCCGGGCCCGAAATATCCGCATTTAAGGTCAGTGTTGTTAAGCTTGCAATGTTGCCTGTCAACGGATTCATCGGATTGTTGAGCTCCCCGCCGGGATCGGCGCTAAACCGGTCGATGGACATATCCGCAACGCGCAGCGACTGTAATTTACGGGCTGCATGCTGGGCTTCTTCCGGACTTTTGAAATATGCCAAAATATTTTTCTCTGCCATTTCATATCACCTGCATTTCCTATTCAAGATTGCATCTTCCGAGATGGAACTACCCTAGGTTGCTTCATCGTCAAACGTTTTATTCTTGAGAAACGGGCCTGTTTAAGCTGACAGAACACCTAAAGGCACCCTTCCGTTCCCAGAAACAAAAAAACAGCAGGCCCAAGGTTGATTACCTTAAGCCTGCTGCTGTTCTTTAAGCTATGAGGGGGGTTAACCCCATAAGTTTGTATTAGTCACCGCGGAAAGCTTTTTTTACACGGTCAAAGAAAGACTGTTCCTGCTCATGGGTCTGTTCGCCATCAAGGGAAGCAAACTGACGAAGCAGCTCTTTCTGTTCATCACTCAGCTTGCTTGGCGTAACGACCACAACCTTGACGTGCTGGTCACCCTGTCCCATGCCGCGAAGCCGAGGTACCCCTTTGCCTTTCAAACGGAAGAAGGTCCCCGTCTGCGTGCCAGCCGGGATCTTCAGCTTCACTCTCTCCGTCAGCGTCGGGATCTCAATCTCGTCGCCAAGTGCAGCCTGCGCAAAGGTAAGCGGCACTTCACAATAAATGTCGTCCCCTTCGCGTTCGAAGAAATCATGCGGCTTCACGCGGATGACGATATACAAGTCACCGGCCGGACCGCCGCGGAAACCGCCTTCGCCTTCACCTGTCATGCGAAGCTGAGCTCCGTCGTCCACGCCGGCAGGCACGCGAACATGAATCTTGCGCTGCTTCTTCACTTTGCCGTTGCCGTTACAGGTCGAGCAGCGGTCTTTGATGATTTTCCCTGTTCCGTTACAGTTTGAGCAAGCACGGCGGTTTACCATGCGTCCAAACGGCGTATTTTGCACGACTTCTTGCTGCCCGCTGCCGTTACACACCGAACATGTATGCGGCTGCGTGCCCGGCTTCGCCCCGGAACCGTGACATGTATCACATGTCTCCGTTCTCGGAATGGTAATATCCGTTTCCTTACCGAATACTGCTTCCTTAAATTCAACCGTCATCGTATATTGCAGATCGTTCCCCCGCTGAGGCGCATTCGGATCACGGCGTCCATTGCCGCCAAAGAACATATCGAATATATCTCCAAAACCGCCGAAATCACCGGAGAAACCGCCTCCGCCCATGCCTTGGTTCGGATCGACATGACCGTACTGGTCATAACGCGCACGCTTCTGACCATCGCTCAATACGTCGTAAGCCTCTTTCACTTCCTTGAATTTGGCTTCCGCGTCAGCGGCTTTGTTCACGTCCGGATGATACTGGCGAGCCATTTTGCGGTACGCCTTCTTGATCTCATCGTCCGATGCATCCTTGCCGACACCGAGCACCTCATAATAATCACGCTTATCAGCCACGGTTTCACCCCAATCTCTTTATTACTCTTTTACATAAGGAAAGCCAAAGTGCGAAGATGCGCAGCTTTGACCTTCCCATACAATCTATTCAGATTAACCTTTGTTTTTATCTTCGTCAACAACCTCGTAATCTGCATCTACGACATTGTCTTTATTAGCAGCACCTGAGTCGGCGCCTTCAGCACCCTGCTGCTCTTGTGCTGCTTGCTCATACAGCTTCACGGACAGCTGCTGTACGATTTGAGTCAGCTCCTCTACCGAAGCGTTAATCTCTTCGAGGTTATCGGATTCAAGGGCCTTCTTCACTTTGTCTTTCGCTTCGTTCGCTTTTTCCACTTCGGAAGCGTCGACTTTGTCGCCCAGATCCTTGAGTGTTTTTTCGGTCGTGTATACGAGTTGGTCCGCATTGTTGCGAGCTTCTACCAGCTCTTTGCGTTTACGGTCTTCTTCGGCATGAAGCTCGGCGTCCTTCATCATTTGTTCAACTTCAGCATCGCTCAAGCCGCTGGAGGACGTGATCGTGATCTTCTGGCTCTTGCCTGTACCTTTATCCGTCGCCGAAACGTTTACGATCCCGTTCGCATCGATATCGAAGGTAACTTCGATTTGCGGCACGCCGCGTGGTGCTGGAGGAATGTCTCCAAGCATGAAGCGTCCCAGCGTTTTGTTGCCGGCAGCCATTTCGCGCTCACCTTGCAGCACGTGAATTTCAACGCTCGGCTGGTTATCGGCATACGTGGAGAATACTTGGGATTTGCTTGTCGGAATCGTGGTGTTGCGGTCGATCATTTTGGTGAATACGCCGCCTGCTGTCTCGATACCGAGGGACAACGGAGTTACGTCGAGCAATACGACGTCTTTAACGTCACCTGTCAATACGCCGGCTTGAACAGCTGCTCCAAGAGCAACCACTTCGTCAGGGTTTACGCCTTTGTGAGGCTCTTTGCCTGTCAATTTCTTAATCGCTTCCTGTACGGCAGGAATACGAGTGGAACCGCCGACAAGGACGATTTTATGAATATCGTTAGCTGTCAAACCTGCATCGCTAAGCGCTTGACGAGTCGGGCCAAGCGTACGCTCTACAAGGGAAGCAGACAATTCTTCGAATTTAGCACGAGTCAGGTTGATCTCAAGGTGCTGAGGCACGCCGTCAGCAACCGTGATGAACGGCAGCGAAATCGTAGTTGTCAGTACGCCGGACAATTCCTTTTTCGCTTTTTCCGCAGCGTCTTTCAGACGTTGGACGGCTGCCTTGTCTTTGCTGAGATCGATGCCTTGCTCTTTCTTGAATTCGGCTACCAGGTAGTCAATGATCACTTGGTCAAAGTCGTCGCCGCCAAGCTGGTTGTCCCCGCTGGTTGCTTTTACTTCGAAGAAACCATCGCCCAATTCCAGAATGGAAACGTCGAATGTACCGCCGCCAAGGTCATATACCAGGATGGTTTGGTCTTCGGATTTCTCCATGCCGTAAGCCAATGCAGCAGCAGTTGGCTCGTTGACGATACGGAGAACCTCAAGACCTGCGATTTTACCGGCATCCTTGGTCGCTTGACGCTGGCTGTCATTAAAGTATGCAGGAACCGTAATAACCGCCTGGGTTACAGGTTGGCCCAGGTAAGCTTCCGCATCGGATTTCAGCTTCTGCAGAATGATGGCAGAGATTTCTTGCGGCGTGTAGTCTTTGCCGTCGATCGTTTCTTTGTGATTTGTACCCATATGACGCTTAATGGAGATAATGGTGCGATCCGGGTTGGTGATCGCTTGACGCTTCGCTGTATCCCCAACGATACGCTCGCCGTCTTTCTTAAATCCGACAACGGATGGAGTCGTACGAGCACCCTCCGGATTCGGAATAACTACTGCTTCCCCACCCTCCATTACGGCTACGCAGGAGTTGGTTGTTCCTAAGTCGATACCAATAACTTTGCTCATGTAAAATTTTCCTCCTTATTCATTCACGCGAATCCTCGCATGATCTTCATCAATTTTTATATGATAAACGACTATCGAAAGTCGCTTACATGCTCACTTTAACCATCGCAGGTCTTAATACTTTATCTTTTAGCATATACCCCTTCTGCACTTCCTCAACCACGATGCCTTCCTCGTATTCATCGCTTTCCACCTGCATGATCGCTTGGTGATACTCCGGATTGAATGGCTCGCCTACGCTCTTCATTGCCGTCAAGCCTTCGGTAGCGAGGACCGATTCCAACTGGCGGAAGATCATGCTGACTCCCTTGGAGAAGGATTCAAACTCCGGATTCTCCTCGGATGCCTGAAGGGCACGCTCAAAGTTGTCGATGACAGGCAGAAGCTCCGTAATCAGTTTGGAGGAAGCATATTTGCCCAGATCTTCTTTCTCCTTCTGGGTGCGACGACGGAAGTTATCGAAATCCGCTTGTACTCGCAGGGTACGCTGCTGGTGCTCCAGCACCTCGGCCTGAAGCTTCTCAAGCTCGGCTGATCCGGCTTCATCAGCCGAATCCGTTACAGGAATCTCCTGTTCGGGATTTACGGCTTCCTCCGCAGACCCGCTCTCACCCGAGTTTGGCGTGTTTTCGAAAGTTTCTTCCATCGTTTCTTCTGTAACTGTATCTTGAACGGCATCCTTATGCTCATTATTCAAGACGCCTTCACCTCCTTCATATTATAAAACAGACTGTCTGTGATTCATTTTATCCTTTAAGCGTTATTCGCCTATTTCTTTCATCTTGATCACGTGGTGAATCCGCAGCACGGCTGCGGCAACTTCGCCGGCTGCCCGCAGGCCGTGAAGTTTGACCGGAGCCGGATCCAGCACGCCCAGCTCCTCATAATCCACAACCCGGCCGCTGTCGCAATCAATGCCCATGCAATCCGAGTCTGCACGGATTTGCGCTGCTCGAACTTCTTCCATCTTCTCGAGCGGATTGTATCCGGCATTGAGAAGTATCTGCGACATCGGCTTGCGCAGCGCCGCCGAAACGGCTTCCATGCCGAAGGCTTCCATGCCTTTCTGAGCCTCCCGGATTCGTTCCAACTCGTAGGACACCGCGAGTTCGCTTGTCCCGCCGCCCGGAAGGACACCGCCGGAAACGGCAGCCTGCAGTGCCGAGGCCGCATCTCCCGCAATTCGGGCCGCCTCGCCTACTACTTCCGAAGTGCTTGCCCCAACAATGACCGTCACGATACGGTCCCGGTCTTGGCTGCCGCTGGCCAGCCTGATTTTCTCGATGCCTTCATCATAAGCGACACGCGGGGTATCACCCAGAAGGGCCGCAAGCTCCTTCGAGTCTTTATGTAACGCCTTGCGGCGTACGGGAGTAGCTCCCGTCATATCGCTTACCCGGCGAAGATCCGCACGTGACACGCGCGGCACAACCATCATGCCGTGATCCAGGCAAAACTGCTCCGCATCCGGATGGATGCCTTTTTCAAGCAGGATGAGTTTTACGGACAGTTCGGCCAATCTCTCTAAATCGGAAGCGAACACTTTTCGGAGGTCCATATACTGCGCAAATCCGGCTTCGGTTGTGAGCGCCTCTTCATCCATCTCATCCGGCTCCAGGGAATCAAACAGCACCAACACTTTTGCATCGTCATAAGACTTGGACTCGCGGGCGAAGATCGGCCGCTGCCGGAGCAGCACCCCCTCGAACACTTCATTCTCGGCATTCTCCAGGGCAATTATACTGTCTGCAAGCGAGTAGGATGGGTCCTGAAGACGGGTGATTCCGGCTTTCCGCGCGGCTTGCATAATCAGCTCCACGATGTCCTTCCGTTCCCGCCCCGCAACGTACACCGTCCGTTCCAGAAGCGGATCATCCAATCCGTCAATCTGCCGAACCCGTTTGGTTAAGAGCTGCATCGACTTCTCAATTCCCTGACGCAGTCCTTCCACCACCTTGGAAGCAGGCACCCCGCGGGTTATGCGGGAGACTCCTTCCTGCACAAGTGCGCCTGCAAGCACGGTAGCGGTTGTGGTTCCGTCGCCGATTTTCTCCTGCTGCGCTCGTGCCACCTGAATGAGAAGGCGCGCTGCCGGGTGGGTGACATCCATTTTATCCAGAATCGTCACCCCATCATTGGTAATGACCACTTCGCCGCGGGGACCCACCAGCATCACGTCGAGCCCCTTGGGACCAAGCGTGCCTTCTACAGCGGACGTGACGGCCCGGACGGCATTACTGTTGTTCAACAGCGTAGAATAACGTTCATCTCCGTCCACTTGGCTATGTTGTCCTTGGCTCATCTGTCTCACTCCTTTATTTGTACCAGTGTGACAGCAGCTTCGTCAGGTCATGGGATAACACATTCAAGATGCCGATCACCCGTGCATATTCCATTCTTGTAGGACCGAGAATGCCAATCGAACCTAGCGCTTTTCCGTCGATCGAATAAGTCGCAGTGATCAAACTGCAATTGGAAATCGCTTCATGCGTATTCTCCGTACCGATCTTCACCTGGACACCATGCTCACCGGGAGCAGGGGCCATGAGCTTCATCAGCGCGGGTGTCTGCTCCAGAAGCTCGAAAATTTCCCTTACCTTATCAACATCCTTGAACTCCGGCTGATTCAGCATGTGGGTCGTGCCGCTGAGATATACGCCGCGATGGTCTGGTTCATTGTTGAGGGCGATATCCAGCATACTCATGAGATCTTCATAATGTGAAATATGCCGCTGCATTTCCTCACCAATCTCCGTATACAAACGGGTCTTGAGTTTATATAGAGGCACATTGACCAGCTTCTTGTTCAGAAGATTTACCACTTGCTCCAGATCCGAAACGGATACACCCTGCGGAATCGAAACAATCTTGTTCTCGACTTGCCCTGTGCTGGTTACGATGATGGCTACCGCTTGATCCTCATGAAGAGGAAGAAGCTGGAAGTGACGCAAAGACGTATGAAAAACTTCCGGTCCCAGCAGGATGGAAGTGTAATTAGTCATCTGAGACAGAATGCCGGCTGTATGCTGTATCATCTGCTCCATCACGTTCAGCTTCTCTGCAAAAAAGGATTTCATCATATGCAGTTCCGCAGGGTTCAAGGAAAACGACGACGTGAGATGATCAACATAATAACGATATCCTTTATGTGACGGAATTCGTCCAGCTGATGTATGAGGCTGCTCCAGAAAGCCGAGTTCCTCCAGATCAGCCATCTCGTTACGAATGGTTGCCGGACTGTATCCGACATCCCCGCGTTTGGAAATGCTTCTTGAACCAACCGGTTCGGCAGAACGGATATAGTCATCCACAATGGCATTCAAAATCATGCGTTGACGATCTGTTAACATGTCGCTCCCCTCCTTGCTGACTGCTTATTTTCACTTTCGTTAGCACTCATCGCCATCGAGTGCTAACCGATATAACAAAAATACCAAACCGACCTGAGGATTGTCAAGTCAGTTCAGTACTTTAAGAACAGCTATTTCGTCACATGCATGCTGCTTCTTGCAGTGAATGCAGTCGGTCCATACTTTCTCCGGAAAAATCTCCTTCTCCACGACGGCAAAGCCGTTTTTGATGAAAAAGGATACCTCATACGTCAAGGCCATCACTTTCGGAAGCTCACGACGTTTCGCTTCTTCCAGAAGGGAGTCCACCAGCATGGAGCCGATTCCTTGCCCTTTATACCCATCAGAGATACCGAGTGAACGAATCTCCACCAGATCATTTCCCAGCTGACACAACGAACCGCAGCCGATCACGTTCCCTTCGGATTCGGCTACAACGAATTCCCCGATTTGTTTCTCCAGCACTTTTTTGGACCGGGGCAGCATAATCCCCTTTTCCGCATAACCCTGAATCATCTGATACAGCGGCTCGACATCCTCTAACTTCGCCTTTCTGCATACCGCCGACATGGTGTCCGTCTCCCCTTTACACGCTCCGTCATGTTATGAATAAATATACAACAGAGCGCATATAAGTTCAATAGATTAATTTGCTGACAAGCTGCCTATAAATTCGGCGAACACATCGTTGCCAAACAAAATGCCTTTACTGCTCAGTTTATATCCGTCATCAGTGGAGTCGAGAAGTCCCGCACCTACCATTTTATTCAGCGGGCCGGCAAATACTTCTTCCATGGAAGTCCCGAATTGCTGCCGGAATCGGCTGCGCGAGACGCCATCCAGCACTCGGAGTCCAACCATGAGGAAATCCTCCATCGCTTCTTCCCTTGATATCTCAAAGCTCTCCAATCGCGGAAGTCCTTGATTCGCTGCTTCATTATATGGGTTGACGCCTTTAATGTTCACATGGCGCTGACGACCGACGTATCCGTGCGCTCCCGCGCCCAAGCCATAATAATCCTCGTTGCGCCAGTACGTCATATTATGCCGGCTCTCAAAGCCGGGTTTGGCAAAATTACTGATCTCATACTGTTTATATCCGGCAGCCTTCATCCGCTCCATTAATAGAAGATACATATTCAGCTCGTCCTCCTCATCCGGAAGCGGCAGCTGGTTTCGCTGGTACATCGTATGGAACAGCGTATTTTCTTCAACCTTCAAGCTGTAGATTGAATAATGCGGGAGTCCAAGCTCTAGCGCCTTATCCACGCTTTCCGCAAGCATGTCCAGCGTTTGGTTCGGGAGCCCGAACATCAAATCGATGGACATGTTATCAAAGCCTGCCGTTCTCGCGTTCTCGAGACTTCGATACACATCATCCGTATCGTGAATCCGGCCGATGCCGGTCAGCAAGCTGTTCTGGAAGGCCTGCACCCCGAAGCTGATCCGGTTCACGCCGCCTTCGCGCATGACGGACAGTTTCTCCAAATCCGTGGTGCCGGGATTCGCTTCCATCGAAAATTCAATACGATCGGACCATTCCGGAAAATGGCGCTTCACACTCTGCAGGAAGTATTCCATTTCATTTGGCTTCAGCACCGTAGGGGTCCCGCCGCCTACAAAAATGCTTTTGATTCGTCCCGGCGGGTTGGCCTGAACGGTCAGCTCCATCTCCTTATCCAGCGCCCGCAGATAATCCATCACCGGCTGATCCTTCAATACATAGGAATTGAAGTCGCAGTAAAAACATTTATTGGTACAAAACGGAATGTGAATGTACACCGCTTCCGTCCGTTGATCGTTTGCCGTCATTCTTTTCTTGCCCCCTCATGTACACCTCTAGCATGACTTACTTTAAGTGCGAGTTCAAAAAGTCAGGTTTTCAGCACCGAGAAGGTTGGATGAAGCTAGGGACTGAGGAGCGGAGCGTAGGCAAAACCTACGTGAGCACCGGAAGGCCCGGCTGAATTCAATATTCGATGTCGATTTAGCTTCATGTGCTGCTTCGTGATCAAAAGATGACTTTTTGAACAACCTCTTTAAGTAACTTCTCAGAAGTTCCTTCTCTACTATAACGCGATGCCTCTTGGAATGAAAGAAAGGAAAGCCGAGAATCGGCTTTCCCCATCATTTACTTCATCAGACTATATCCGTAGGACCAGCCCAGCCCGTTACCTCGCAGGCCTGCCATTCCTAGGCAAAATTACTTGTCGTCGATTTTCAGTACCGCCATGAAGGCTTCCTGCGGCACTTCCACGCTGCCGACTTGCTTCATCCGCTTCTTACCTTCCTTCTGCTTCTCAAGGAGTTTCCGTTTACGGGAGATGTCACCGCCGTAACATTTGGCAAGAACGTTTTTTCGCATCGCTTTAACCGTTTCACGGGCCACAACCTTGGTACCGACAGAAGCTTGAATCGGCACCTCGAACATTTGACGAGGAATCAGCTCGCGCAGCTTCTCGCAAATCGCCCGGCCGCGGTGGTATGCACGGTCCTTATGCACAATAAAGGACAAGGCATCCACTTGCTCGGCATTGAGCAAAATATCCATTTTGACCAGGTTGGATCGACGGTACCCGGACAGCTCGTAGTCAAACGAAGCATATCCTTTGGTGCTCGACTTCAACTGGTCGAAGAAATCATACACGATTTCCGACAACGGAATTTCATAGGTAATGGTAACGCGCGTTGTGTCCAGGTATTCCATATTTACGAATTCGCCGCGTTTATTTTGGCAGAGTTCCATGATCGCTCCGACGTAATCGTTCGGAACGATAATGCCTGCTTTAACATAAGGCTCTTCGACATAATCGACCTTGCCGACCTCAGGATAATGGGACGGGTTATCGATCTGGATCTGCTCCCCGTTCGTCAGCGTAATGCGGTAAATCACGCTCGGCGCCGTTGTAATCAGCGGTATATTAAACTCGCGTTCAATCCGCTCCTGAATGACATCCATGTGCAGCAGGCCCAGGAATCCGCAACGGAAACCGAATCCGAGCGCGCTGGATGTCTCCGGCTCGAAGCTTAGCGATGCATCATTAAGCTGCAGCTTCTCGAGCGCCTCGCGCAGATCATTGTAGTCTGACGTTTCGATTGGATACAGACCGCAGAATACCATCGGGTTGATTTTGCGGTAACCCGGGAGCGGCTGGGCCGTCGGACGCTTGGCATCCGTTACCGTATCGCCGACCTGCGTATCGCCAACGCTCTTGATGCCAGCCACGATGAAACCGACATCTCCGACGTTAAGCTCGTCCACGATGGACATGCGCGGCTTAAACGCCCCCACCTCAATGACCTCGAAGGTTTTGCCGGTGGCCATCATCTTGATCTTGGAGCCGGCTTTAATACTTCCGTCAATAACGCGCACATATACGATGACACCTTTATAAGGATCATAATGGGAGTCGAAAATCAGCGCTTTCAACGGTTCTTCCGAATCGCCTGTTGGCGCAGGCACTTTCTGAACCACCTGCTCCAGAATTTCCTTGATTCCGATACCCGCCTTGGCAGAAGCTAATACCGCATCGCTGGCATCCAGTCCGATGACATCCTCAACCTCCTGCTTCACCCGCTCGGGATCGGCGCTTGGCAGGTCAATTTTGTTAATGACGGGCAGAATTTCAAGATTGTTATCCAGTGCCAAATATACGTTGGCCAATGTCTGCGCTTCAATTCCCTGTGCAGCATCCACTACGAGCAGCGCGCCTTCACAAGCGGCCAGGCTTCGGGATACCTCATACGTAAAGTCGACGTGCCCTGGAGTATCAATCAGGTTCAATATATACTCCTCGCCGTCATCGGATTTGTAATTCAGGCGAACGGCCTGCAATTTGATGGTAATCCCGCGCTCTCTCTCCAGATCCATCTGATCCAGTACCTGCTCTTGCATTTCACGCGAAGTTAATGCCCCCGTAAATTCCAAGATACGGTCAGCAAGCGTCGATTTCCCATGGTCTATATGTGCAATGATACAGAAATTACGAATTTTTTGTTGTCTAACTTGTACGTCTGTCATGCCTAACCCCCAACAACCACCAGATGTTTGAATCAACTTATTATACCAGTTGAGGGGATGCACAGCAATGCTGAGAATAAAGGTGAATTTATTCCGTGATCGATCCGAACATCGACACGACCCAGCGTATGCTTTTGTCAGACAGCTGCTGGAGCAGTCCTGCCGTCTTGTCGGCAAGCACATCGGCAGGCGGCTGCGAGCGTTCGGGAAGCAGGATGTCGCTAGGCATAGGCTCATATTCGGGCAGTGTCTTACGGGCGTCTTGTTCTAGAACAGTGGACTCTGATACGGGAGGGTTCTTGCGTGTCCCTCCCCATCCATTCCCTTGGGCAGCCCCGCCTTGCGGATCCTGAATATGGTCTTGCTGCACAGTTTGTACGGCTCCGGTACCGTCTCCCGGTACTGGTGCCTTTGCCCCGCCAAGCTGCATGCCGACCAATATGCCGATGCCTGTCCATATGATAAGAGCCACCAACCGTTTTCCCATTCTTGACATCACTGAGTCCCTCCCCGATTTACCCGTTCACGCTTGCTCCAGCAGTTGCCGCCGGGCTGTTAACCTGCTTTGGCTGCTTGATCCTCCGTACCTTTTTTGCTTCCGCCTTTGTGTGCCGCCGAAACGGACTGCTTCTTCGTTTGATCATCGTCTTTTTTCACGCTGGCTTTTTCCGCCTCTTGTTCCTGCCAGTACACATCTGCAATGATGTCCGCCAACGCTTCAGCCGTCCGCTGCAATTCTTCCTTCGTATTATCGATGCCGCCGATTTCAATCAGGATGCTGTTCGGTGACAGGGATTGATTATATTCCCCGTTCCCTTGATCCGCCGATTTGCCCCACACGCCCCGGGATACCCCGGGATAGGACTGTTCCAGCTTGGCATTGATTTTGCTTGCAAACGCCTCGTTCTGTCTCCAGTTCTCGTTCGCATGTCCGATGATGAAGTAAACCTTGGCGTAGTTAACGCCGTTGACGGTTGCCGTCGTTTTTTTATAGCGCTGCGAATCCCGATGGATATCAATCAGGTAATGAATGCCGTCGTTCTGGGACATGGCCTCCATGACCATCTGGCGCGAGTATTTATAAGAAAAGTTGTAATTGTACCCTTCGATGGTAGATTGGTAGTCGCTTTTATCATGCAGGGTGCCAATTCCGTTTGCTTCAAGTCTTTTACTCAGAAAGCTGCCTACCAGCATGACGTTTTTACTCGGGGATACAGCCCCCGGATTGTCAGATGGATGCGATAGCAGCGGGTTATATGCTTCCTGTGGGTGAGAATGATAGATGAGAACGGCTTTCTTTCCATTCGTGGACTTTCCGTACTTAGATGTGTTTCCAGGCTCATTCTTACTGCCCGGCTCGTCCTCCGTTCCCTGATCCGGGGCATCCTCGCCATTGCCTTCATTGCCGATATCTCCCTGATCACCTTGCGGCGGCTCTTCCCCGGCATCGGCAGGATCGCCTTCCGCCTGCCCCTCCGCTGGATCCGGCCGGTAATCCGCCGGTGCCTCCCCATCCTCGTTACCGGAGCCGTGAGACAGCTGTACCGGTTGGTTTGCCTTCATGCCTGGCAGTTCTCCCGCAAGAAGGCTTTTCGGGTCCCTGGGGTTCACGCTCGTAAGCAGTTCAAAGACGAAGGTCGACATTTTCTCGCCGGAGAAGCTTGAGGTCTCTTTGGAAGCCGTCATATGCGGCATCTCCATGCCGATCATATCGATGAAAAAATGGCTGGATAACGAAGCCGCCAATCCTTTCATTGACGATACGGGCGAGGAATTCATCCGCTGTTCCGCCATCCCTCCGAGCCCTAGCAAAATAAAAAATATAAGAGAGCCTAGCATCAATATAACGAGCGTTCGACCCATGCTCAGACCTTCCATAACCTTTCGTTTCAGTCTGGCAATATTCCAGATGCGAAACTTGCGATTGTTCATAACGATGTCCTCCTCGGTTCGCCGGGAGCTATAACGGCCATCATTCCGCCGTTCCCGCGACTTTCGTAATCTCTTATATTTCAAATCTATGAACCGGGGAGAATCGATAGAACTAGATCCATGAAAAATATAAAAGCTCCGATAGATTCGGAGCTTTTATACCGGGTTAGTGAGTGTACGCACCTACATTGCCTGGATCCACAGCCTCATGCAGCGCTGCGTTCAGGCCGGTTGCCACGATGTTGGCGATGTCCTCTATAAATTCGTCAATCTCCTTGGGCGTTACGATAAGGTCATGGCCCAGCGGCTCCAGAACTTCCTTCACCAGCGCCAGGCGGTCACCTTCAGGTATATCATGGAGCATGCCCATAATTTTGCCCGTCTCCGGCGCGCCTTCGCCAAAATGGGATTTCATGAGCTCAATCGCGTTATTAACGATGGTGGAAGCATAGCAGACGGTCGGAACTCCGATCGCAATGCAGGGGACCCCGAGAATCTCCTGCGTTAATCCCTTGCGCTTATTGCCGACGCCAGAGCCGGGGTGGATTCCGATATCCGCAATCTGGATGGTCGTATTCACCCGCTCCAGCGAACGCGAAGCTAGAGCGTCAATGGCGATGATCAGCTCAGGACGGATTTGTTCCACAATGCCTTGAACCGTTTCGCTTGATTCAATCCCTGTCAGACCGAGCACGCCTGGCGCTACGGCACTGACCTGACGATAGCCTGGCGCCACGCGATCCGGCATCAACTCGAAATACTGACGGGTGACCATCACGTTCTCCACCACAAGCGGTCCCAGGGAATCCGGCGTCACGTTCCAGTTCCCGAGCCCGACAATGAGCACGCTTGCCTTGGGTCCGATCCCGATCCGGGACATGAATGCCTCAAACTCACGGGCGAAGACAACAGACACTTGATCCTGAAGCCCCGTATCACCCTTGCGAAGATCGGGCACCTCCAACGTGACATAATGGCCCTTTACTCTTCCGATTTGCTTAGAGGCCGCATCGTTCTCCACGTCCAGCCTTGTAATCTTGATTCCGTCCTCCTGCACCACATCCTCCATTACACCAGGAATGGGCGCACTCCCTTTGCCTCCCGCCAGTTCTCTTGATTCCACCGCCAGGTCCGTTCGGACCGAATATTTTTGCAGATCCAGATCCATATAAATTCACACTCCTCCTCATATTGCTAGTAGTGTGCGAGAGTAGGGGAGAGATTATGCAGAAGTCCGAATGAGTATTGCTTTTTGTCCACCCCCATGCTAAAATATTTTAAGTTGTGAATCATTTCGCTCTATTGAAATGCCTTACAGGAGGTGAATGTAATGCCAAACATCAAATCCGCGATTAAACGTGTAAAGACAAGTGACAAACGCCACGCGCTTAACATTTCTCAAAAATCCGCGCTTCGCACAGCTGTTAAAACTGCTGACGTAGCGTTGAACGGTACAGAAATCGAAGCTGCTAAAGTTGCTTTCCAAGCTGCTTCCAAGAAGCTTGATAAAGCCGTTACGAAGGGCCTGATCCATAAGAACGCAGCTGCCCGCAAGAAGTCCCGTCTGGCGAAAAGACTGAACGCTCTTACGTCCCAGGCGTAAGTAACGTTTGTTGAATACGACATGGAAAAAGCCCTGAACAGTTCACGCTGCTCAGGGCTTTTTGTGGTATGTTGATCGACGTACTCTTCTCGGTAGACAACCGCATATAGCGGATTTTTCTCTTGCGAGATCAAGTTGGTAAGCCTCTGAAGTACATACTTTCTGATCTCCAGAGAAAAAGAGCGTACGACTGCTCCCGCGGCCATACGCTCTTAACTTGTTGCGGATATGTTATGTTAAGCCCCAAGCCGCAGCAGAAACAATTCAATCCCCAGCACCTTATCCACAGCCCCCGTCTTCATCTGGTAATCCAGATTCGCCAGGTGGTTCAGTATGCCTTCAAGGCGCGCCGTCTCAAACTTGCGGGCTTGCTCGCCCGCAATCTTCACCGCATAGGGATGCAATCCGATCTGGGAAGCAATTTGCTGCTGCGAGTAGCTCTGGGTAGATAGAGTCTTCACCTGCAGAATAATCCGAAACTGTCTGGTAATCAGCGCCGCAATCTTGATCGGCTCCTCGCGCTGCTTCAGCAGCTCGTAATAGATGCCGAGTGCCTTGTCCAATCGGAGATTCGCAATATCCTCTACTAGCGCAAACACATTCTGTTCCGTGCTGCGCGCCACCAGCATATCCACGGTTGCGACATCAATCGCTCCGCCAGCACCGGCATATAAACACAGCTTTTCGATCTCGCCTGACAAGGCCTGAAGACTGGTTCCCGCATTTCGCACGATCGCCTCTGCCGCACCTTCCCGCAGCGTGCAGTCACTTTTCTTCACCTGCTTGTCCACCCAACGAATCAAATCCTCTCCGCCCAAAGGCATGAAGGACAATGCAACCCCTGATTTCTTGACTGCCTTGACTACCTTTTTGCGTTCATCCAGCTTTTCTTGTCCAACCATAAAGACAATCACGCTATAATCAGCAGGATTGGTCAAATAATCCAGCAAAGCCTCTGGACGATGATCCACTTTCCCGTTATCTTTTGCTGCGGTAAAAAATGCCGTATCCCTCACCATGATCAGTTTTTTCTGAACCATAAAAGGAACCGTCTCCGCTTCTTCAATAACCGTTTGAATCGGAACTTCCCCTAAATCCATATGAACAAGGGCAAAATCACGGTCTTCTTTCGGGATCAGCTGGGCTTCCAGAAATTCGGCGAATTCCTTCATTTGAAATTTCTCGCTGCCATACAACAAATAGACGGCAGACACATCTCCCTGCTTAACCGCCTTGGCCGCCGCTTTGGCATCCATCGGCGTCCCCCCCTTTCTACTCTGTACACTATACCAAAAAAGAGTGCCTGAATGCGATAGACGACAAGCATAAAAATGACATCGCCCATACGAAAACAAAGAGACCTCGGCTTTTGGCAGCGGCAAGGTCCCTTCGTCCCAACACATCTATATAAACGCCGGCAAGTATGCTCTAGAAACACCTCGCCGCCGGTCATACGACGGTAGTTGGTATCATGCTCTCTCTAATATATAGTGTATTCATATCTCCCGGCATTGGTGCACCGATTGTATATATCTCTGAACATTTCTATGGTTTAGGCTGCTTCTGCCCCGTAGACGCCGGTGGCTTAGACTTCTCAACGGAATAGACGGATTCAACCAATTCGTTATGGGTCTGCACCTTGTACTTAAACGTTAAGCCGTCCTCCGACCATTGACCGGATACCCAGCTTCCGCCGAGCGGAATCGTCTCAACCGTTTCAACCGCCTCAGGCGAAGTTTGGCTTCCCGATGGCAGACGATAGATAATCAGATGATCGGCTTCAAGCGAAGCTCGGTAGAGACCGTCCGGGGACGACCACTGTTCCGGTACCATCGCCAGTCCTTGGTACGATCCGGTTGACCTGTCGGATGATTCCGTGCTTCCCGTGCCTGCATCGCCGGAAGGATCGCTAATTGGAGGCACCATCTCTGACGAGGTATCTGCCGATTCCGTAGGCGAAGTCTGGGCATCCATGGTCTCAGAGCCCTGCTCCGGTTCACTGGCGGGAGGGTCAGACGGACTTGTGGTATTGTTTTTTGGCACCTCATTGTTGCTCGTTGCAGGTTGGTCTGACACTTGAGGTTCCCCATCATCTTTCTTTTGGACCGAAGTATCGGGTGCTGTGACATCTTTTTTGGTGCCATTAGCCGCATCCGATGGCTCCTGTGTTGCCTTCGTATCATCCGGGGCAGTGTCGGCATTAGCTTCCGATGACGATTCCGATGGCGAACTCCGCAGACTTGCGGAAGAATCGTTTCCCTCATTCGATTCGCCACCCGTCTCCGTACCGCCTTCGGCGGCAAACGGCTGAGCCATTTCCTGACTCTGCGTCGCAGCCGATTCGTCATTCGCCCCGGCACTGGTCGTGCTAGCCTCTTCGTATGGAATCTCCGCATCGGATAACATCTTCGGTTCATGATTAAAGATCGCTACGCCGAAAATAAGTACAGCCGCGGCGGCCCCGATAGCAGTTCTCCCGCCAATCGTGCTCCACCAGCTGCCCGCACGTCGCGGACGCCGCATTTCCGGCATCATTTCGGCTGGCTCCTGGCTTTTCACGACTGGAGGTTCAACAAGGTTCTGGCGATCACGGTCGATGGCATCCAGTCTAGGCATAATAGCGTCTACCAGACTGACAGGCGGGGTTACGGCCGGAAGATCCTCAAGCTCTCTGTTCAATGATTTCAATATATTAAAGGTCTCCGCACACATGGGGCACACGGCAATATGCTGGTACATTTGGGCCGTCTCCTCCGAAGTGAGATCCCGGTCCAAATACCGGTGCATACGTTCCACCACCTCTTGGCAATTCATCCTGATACACCACCTTTCTGATGCTCTTGGAGCATATTCTGCAGCTGCTGCCTGGCCCTGAACAAATAGGATTTCACCGTATTGAGCGGGAGGTTCAGACAATCAGCAATTTCGTTGTAGGATAGATCCTGCAAATACCTTAAGACAATGACCGTGCGATGATGATCCGGCAGTTGATTAATGGCTTCCTGAATATCCTGGGCCAAATATCCCGACATCACTTCCCGTTCTACATCGAGATTATCCCGAAACACCAGATCATGTTCATCGATGGAAACCGTCGGCTTGGTCCTGCGGAATTTATCAATGCATATGTTGGTGACAATCCGTTGGACCCAAGTTTTGAACTGAGCCTTCTCCTCGTAGGAGTTAATCTTCGTATATACACGTATAAGTGCTTCCTGGGCTGCATCCATGGCATCCTGTTCATTGTTTAAAATATAATAAGCAGTTCGGTAAACATGTTGCTCAATTTCTCGCAATAGGGTGATTAGAGCGTCGCGATCGCCCGATTGAGCGGCTCTTATGAGTCCCTGCTCCACCACAGTGGATCCCCCTCTCCCTGCATACATACAGACGGATAGAATAAAAAAAATGTTGCAGTATGTAACCTATTATTTTTTTAGAAACTTCATCTAACTATACCAAATATAAAGATGATAGTCACCGCTGCATTTTCCTATAAAAGATCATACTACGAATCGATGTCCCAAGGACAGCGGCTGCCTTTACGGAAGCTTCGTACGCGTCTCAATTTGTCCCTCCTTGATCCTCATCTGTATTTCACCTTGAAGGTTTGTCTGATAGATGAGCGTCGAGGAACGTTCCAACCGGCCTACCACATCCGGATGAGGGTGGCCGTACATATTGTTGACGCCAGCGGAAATAACCGATGCCTTCGGCTTCCATGCATTCAACCATAGCGCGGATGTCGAGGTTTTGCTTCCGTGATGGGCAACCTTCATGACATCGATCCGGTCATCGGCAGCAGCACCCCGTGAAACTAAATCATCTTGTGGAGATCGTTCCTCCAGGTGCAGCAATATTTTATGTTCGGCGGCTTGGTCCGTGTCACCTGTAAATAAGAAACGACTGCCGTTCATCTGAAGGACAAATACTAGTGAAGCATGATTCTGCTCCTTAATCAACGGTAATGGTTTTATCGTTTCTCCACTTTCCGGGAAAACAGGTGCTAAAAATTGTATTTCCGTATGACTGTCAAGCTTCCATACTTCCCGATCAACTCCTGCTTCGTAAATGGGAATGCCCTGCTGAACGGCCGTTAACATCAGTTTTCTGAAGGTGGCGGATTCGGTCAAGGTCCCATTGAACACAACCGATTTTACGGGGATTTCCTGCAAAACCGCCTGCAGACCGCCTATATGATCCTGGTCTCCATGGGTCATGATGACAGCCTCAAGCTGGTGCACGCCCCGTTTTTTCAACAACGGAACCACCACCTTCGCTCCCACCTCGTATGGAGCCTTTCTTTCCTTCCAGGCATCCTTTTCCTTCCGAAAATTCACCGTTCCACCACCGTCAATGAGTACGTGCTTGCCTTCAGGTGTTGTTACCAATATCGCATCCCCTTGTCCCACATCCAGGAATTGCACGAGTCCCGCTCCGTGCATAGATGGAGATTGATAGCCGCCGTACAGCAGAAAAACCAAAGCTCCGGACAGCAGCACGATTGCAGTTCTCGCTGCGTAGCGTTCGATATAATCACTGGCGCGAAGAAACCCTCTCCATCGCAACGCACCGGCCCATTGATCCACAAGCGGAAACATGCCGGTTGCCCCAGACAAGCTTCTTTTATTATCCAAGGGTACGTGTCCAGCCAATGGAACGGTATCATCCGACCCGCTCCGCTCTTCTTGGCGACTTCCGGATCTCTTCTTCAGAATGGACAGCAATGAATACAGAACAACAAAATAACACAGAATCCAGGCTAACGACGGGGATGGCCACAATGTCATAAAAGCGGATGAACCATTCATCCATTCAACGATTCGGAACGTTATTTGGTTTAGCCATTCCACTACAGCCGCCAACCAGCTAGCTCCTCCCATCCATACCCACCCCATCAGCAAAGACACCATTCCTAACGGAAGAACCACAAGGCTAATAACCGGAACCAGGATCAAATTGGCAAAGACCGATATCAGCGACACTTGGTTGAAATAATAAATGGTAAGGGGAAAGGAGATCAACTGCGCTACGACCGTGATTCCGACGGTTCCCGCAAGCCAGCGGGGCAAGAATGTCAGCAGCAGCATCAGCTTCGGTACGAATATCATCAAGCCCGCAGTCACGATGAATGACAACTGAAAGCTGACGTTTACAAGAAAATACGGGTTCCACAGCAGCATAGCGAGCGCGGCAACACTAAGAATATGCAGTCCATCCTTCAAAAGTCGCCGCCGTGCGGCATACAAACCGATCATCCCCATGATGCCGGCACGGACGATAGAAGGACTCGCCCCGGTAAGCAGGACATATACGGGAATCAGCCACATGACCACAGTCAGCGAGGTCTCCCTCGTCATTCGAAGGGTTGTGCATACGAATAAGAGGCATCCCACAACCACAGCCACATGCATGCCCGATATCGCAAGAATATGAGTCAATCCCAAACGCGAGAACTCCATAAACGTATCGGGATCCAGATCATCCTGATTGCCAATGACAAGTCCCTTCATATAACCTGCATGGATTCCGTCGTACAATTGATCCAGCTTGCCCCCGAGCTTCTCGCGAACGGCATCAGTCCATCGTAGAATATGACCTAAATTCCAGCTTTCAGGCGGGGTAACCTGCGCTTGTTCAGAGCCTTTCACTTTGATCATCCAATGAATGTTCTGGGTTCGCAAATATTGAAGATAATCAAATCCGTCAAAATTGCGGGCTTCTCCAGGTTTTTGCAACTCTCCCGTCAGCTCGATGCGGTCCCCGCGCTGCCAACGGTTAACGATCTCCAGCTCCTTTTTGTCCAGAAGTTTTACTTGAACCCTCACGATATCATCCGTCTTCAGCATGGAGCCGTTATCCGGATTCGCTTGCTTTTGCGACGCTGGAGGCTCGGCTAGCGTGAGAGCAGCTTGATGCAGTGAAACATTGAAATCCGCACGGTCACCATCCGCTTCTATAGGGGATGTGATTACACCGAACGCAGTAACAGGAACGGTATCCGTCGATGTCTCCCCGGAGAGGACCTGCTCGAAATCACTTACATTCACCGCGTCATGCCATTCCCAGTAAGTACCCGACACGCACAAGGAGAACAGCATGCAGAGTGAAAAAAGACGCCCCGCCCCCGCCCAATGACATACAGCAAGCAGTATGAGAATCAGCCCGGCAGCAATCACGGCCAGCCTCCATCCATCGTACAGGCATGCGGCACCACTGCCGATTACCCAAAACACGGTAAACACAAGTAACGGCCTTCGCTTCATGATCTGAACAAATCCCTTCATCATTAAATGAAAAAGAACCTTTGCCTGCATATCGCAGTCAAAGGTCCTTCCTCTGTGATTTTCTATTCATTTTTTTCCGTAACCCTTATATTCATGAATCATTCCGCTACCGTCATCAAGGTTTCGCGCGGCGGCTCATACGCTTCAAGCTGCCGGAACAAAATCCCCTTCTGTTCCATCATGCGGGACACCTTGCCCGAATCCTTCGGATAAGGACGGTGGAACACAACCTCGACAATGCCGCTGTTGGCAAGCATATTCGCACAGGTCCAGCAGGGCTCATCCGTCACGTACACCGTACTGCCTTCCCTATCGATCCGGTCCGTGAATAGCAGCAGATTCTGCTCGGCATGAATAGTCCGGATGCAGCGCTGTTTCTTCACCATGCTCTCCTTACCGTCCTGTACAACCAATTCATAGTCCTCAGCGATCATACAACCCGCTTCCGAGCAATCAGGCACTCCCATCGGCGCACCGTTATAAGCCGTTCCGAGCAGTTTCTTCCCCTGCACCAGCACCGCACCGACATGACGCCGCGGGCATTGAGAGCGGGTAGAAACCATAAAGGCAATATCCATGAAATAAGTATCCCAATCTTTACGTTGATCTGCACTCATCATCTGTCACCTGTTCCTTATCAATATCCCCTTTATTGTAGCACATAGCTAAAGTCCGACGTAAGGCTTCATCTTCTCCAGCATTTTGGGCCCGATGCCTTTTACGTTCATCAAGTCAGCCTGACTTCGAAATGGACCGAACTGATTCCGGTAATCGATAATGGCCTTGGCCTTCGCTTCGCCAATGCCAGGCAGCTCCATAAGCGCTGCAGCATCCGCCGTGTTGACATTAATCAACCCGGATGAATCCGGAGCTGCTGGTGGCTGCGCTGTACGGTTAACAGGGGCTTGTTGCTGTAACTGCTGACCGACATCTTCAGCCTGAGGCGGAACCGAAGACGAAGCAGATTGGGCAGAAGCTGAAGAAGGAGCCGTATGATCTGCTCTACTGCTCCCTGCCGCACCTTGGTCGTGGTTTGGCATGGGGTCCTTCACGTTACTTGCAGGTTCGATTTGCCCAGCCTGAGCGGTCTCTGCAGCATTCTTCGAATCTGTTCCGGCTTCAGCAGAGGCTTCAGCCTGTTCCACATCCTTATGCCGGGAATCAGCCCCGGACGTCTTCACACCCGCATTGTCTTCGATGGCAACCACCTGCTCCAGCTGATCGTTTAGCGGCTGCCAGCCCTCGATCCCCCGATCCGTACCGCCGGCAAACAAGATAAACCCACAGCCGGCAATCGTCGCGGCTAGACTCCAACCTAAAGATATCCGTTTCATCTATGACCCCTCCTTAACATTAAAGTTCATCTGGTACAAACCCATGAATATTCTTCGGTTTCCCCACCGAAATCGCATGAAAAACCGTCATGAATCGGCATCTTCCCCGCATACATTAAACGTAAGGACGGTACATTTCTGCCGTAAAGCGCGAAAGGAGGGAACATACACATGAAGGTCGGTTTTATCGGTACGGGCAGCATGGGTAGTCTGTTGATCGATGCCTTCATTCAATCGGGCGCACTCCTGCCTGAGCAGATTCGGGTCAGCAACCGAAGCCCTGAAAAGCCGCTGCAGCTGGCAACACGCCATCCCGGTCTGACGGTATGCAGCTGTAACACGGAGACGGCTTCTCAGAGCGACCTGCTATTCCTATGTATCAAGCCGCTCGAATTCAAATCGGTCATCAGCGAAATCAAAGACCGGCTTGAAGCCCGGCAAATCGCGATATCCATCACGAGTCCGGTCCAATTGATCCATCTGGAATCATCGCTGCCCTGCAAGGTGGCGAAAATCATACCGAGCATCACCAACTTAACTGGAGGCGGAGCATCGTTATGCATGTATGGTTCCCGAATAAAAGAAGAAGACAGGCAGCTTATAGAAAGCCTCCTGTCTTATATCAGCAGGCCGCTCGAGATACTGGAATCGCACACGCGAATCACTTCCGATTTCTCCAGCTGCGGGCCTGCTTTTTTAAGTTTATTCATGGAAAAATGGATTGACGCTGCCGTTGAAATGACCGGAATCGACCGCAGGACCCTGAATGCATTAGCCGGTGAAATGCTGCTTGGCACCGGCAAGCTGCTAACGGAGGAGGGCTTCTCCCCCGAACAGCTGCAAGAGCGGGTGGCGGTTCCCGGAGGCATCACGGCCCAGGCTTTGGCACTGCTGGATTCAAACCTGGACGGATTGTTCTACCAATTGATCAAAACCACACACGACAAGTATGAGGAGGATTTGGCCAAACTGGATGCTGCCTTCGGTTTTACGATTAACCGGCCACGATATTGACCAGTTTACCCGGTACGGCAATGACTTTGCGAATACTCTTTCCTTCCAGCGCCTGCTTGACATTTGGAAGGGAGAGGCTATGTTGTTGCATGGCTTCTTGGTCCATGTCTTTCGAGATTTTGGCACGTTCTACGATTTTGCCGTTAACTTGAACGACAATCTCAACTTCGGCCTCTACAGTCCAAGCCTCGTCGTACTCCGGCCATGGCACGTAGGTTACGCTCTCCGTGTAGCCTAAACGGCTCCACAGCTCTTCAGCCAGGTGAGGGGCCAGCGGGGAAAGCAGCTGAACAAAGTTCTCCATCGCTTTGCGCGGAAGCTCTTCCGTCTTGTATCCCTCGTTGATGAATACCATCAGCTGGCTGATCGCTGTGTTAAAGCGCATATGCTCAAAGTCTTCCGTTACTTTCTTAATCGTTTTGTGCAGCGTACGTTTGAATTCGTCCGTACCCTCGCCTTCCACGATTTTAGGGTTCAATTGACCGTCGTCCCCGATGAACAGACGCCATACCCGGGAGAGGAAACGATGTGTTCCTTCAACGCCGTTGGTGTTCCATGGTTTGGTCGCTTCCAGCGGCCCCATGAACATCTCGTACACGCGCAGCGTGTCGGCACCGTATTCGTTCACAATATCATCCGGATTGATGACATTGCCGCGGGACTTACTCATTTTCTCATTATTGTTGCCCAGGATCATACCCTGATTGACCAGCTTCTGGAAAGGCTCCTTCGTATCGACAACGCCCAGGTCATACAATACTTTGTGCCAGAAGCGCGCATACAGCAAATGAAGCACCGCATGCTCCACACCACCGATGTAGAGGTCAACCGGCAGCCATTCCTTCTGCTTCTCCTTAGAGCACAATTCATCATTATTACGGGGATCGATGTAACGCAGGTAGTACCAGCAGCTGCCAGCCCATTGCGGCATCGTATTGGTCTCGCGGCGGGCTTTCATGCCGGTTTCGGGATCTACCGTTTCCACCCACTCCGTAACGTTAGCCAGCGGCGATTCGCCGGTACCGGAAGGTTTAATCTGATCCACATCCGGCAGCAGTAATGGAAGCTGATCCTCAGGCACGGTCTTCATCGTTCCGTCTTCCAAATGCAGAATCGGAATCGGCTCACCCCAGTAGCGTTGACGGCTGAACAGCCAGTCGCGCAGACGGTAAGTTACCTTCTTTTTGCCCTTGCCCTCTTTTTCCAGCCATTCATTCATCGCCTGGATAGCCGCTTCATTGTCCAACCCGTTCAAGAAGCCGGAATTCACATGCGCGCCACTGCCGCTGTATGCTTCCTCCTCGACATTTCCACCCTGAACGACTTCAATAATCGGAAGACCGAATTGCTTCGCGAACTCCCAGTCGCGGCTGTCATGACCCGGAACCGCCATGATGGCCCCCGTTCCGTAGCCGGCAAGCACATAATCCGCGATCCAGATCGGCACCTTAGCGCCGTTTACCGGATTGATGGCGTATGCACCCGTAAATACACCGGTTTTATCCTTGGCCAAATCCGTCCGCTCCAAGTCGCTTTTACGGGCTGCTTGATCTTGATAAGCCTTGACGGCTTCACGCTGATCGGCTGGCGTAATTTTATCGACGAGGTCATGCTCCGGCGCCAGGACGCAGTAGGTTGCCCCGAACAGCGTATCCGGACGGGTTGTGAACACCTCCAGATGACCATCGTAACCTTCGATGTCAAAACAGACCTCAGCGCCTGTGGATTTGCCGATCCAGTTGCGCTGCATATCCTTCAGGCTTTCGCTCCAGTCCAGTTCATCCAGATCCTCAAGCAGACGATCCGCATATTCGGTAATACGCAGAATCCATTGGCGCATCGGTTTACGTACGACCGGATGGCCTCCGCGTTCGCTCTTGCCGTCGATGACCTCTTCGTTCGCAAGCACGGTACCGAGCGCTTCGCACCAGTTCACCGGCACTTCAGCCACATAGGCAAGACCGCGCTTATAGAGCTGGATAAAGATCCACTGGGTCCATTTATAATATTCCGGATCGGTTGTGCTGATCTCACGGTCCCAATCATACGAGAAGCCGAGAGATTTGATCTGGCGGCGGAACGTATCAATATTCTGCACGGTAAACTCGCGAGGATGTTTGCCTGTATCCATTGCATACTGCTCCGCTGGCAGACCGAAAGCATCCCATCCCATAGGATGAAGCACGTTGTATCCGCGCATCCGCTTGTAACGGGACACGATGTCAGTCGCTGTATACCCCTCCGGATGTCCTACATGCAAGCCTGCGCCTGATGGGTACGGAAACATATCCAGTGCGTAAAATTTCGGTTTGGATGATGAATCTTCCGTTTTAAAGGTTTTGTTCTCATCCCAGTATTGCTGCCATTTCGGTTCGATGGCCTGCGGCTGGTAGCCGTGGCCGGTTGGTTGATTGTCCGTCATACTTCATTGCTCCTCCTTCACAGTCGAGAGACAAGGCCTATGCCATTGCCCAAAAAACAAAAAAACCTCATCATCCATAGCGCTGATCGCTAGGGACGAGAGGTTTGATTCCCGTGGTACCACCCTAGTTAGCCAAAGGCATGCTTTGCCTTTCACTCCCTTTGCATCCTTATCGCGGATGAGACGACGGTGCTTCAGCGGCCGAATCTGCCGGAATACAGCCCTCCAGCGGCCGGGTTAACACCATTGCTCCGAGGCGAGTTCATCCCTATCGTCAACCGGTTTTCACCAGACACCGGCTCTCTGCATGATCGAAAGTGGAACGATTGATCCTCATCATCGCGTTCATATTACCGTTTTAATGTGGCTATTATACCCAAAAAGTCCGATCAAGTCAACGGAAGCTCTTCACCGTTTCTGCGATAATATTCCGGCGTCGTCCCGACCATGGCCTTGAACATCCGGCTGAAATGAGCCAAATGCTTGAAACCTGATGCCTGGCTGATTTCCGTGATGCTGAGATGCGGGTGGAGCCTGAGCAAAATTTTAGCTTGGTTAATCCGCCGGTGATACAAATATTTAAACACCGTCGTTCCGGTAACCTCCTTAAACAAGGAGGATAAATAGTGTTTCGTAATATGCATATCGCGGGCGATTCGCTCCAGCGTCAGATCATGCATGTAGTTTTCCTCGACAAACGATACGACATGCTGGACATGCCGCTCTTTCTCGGAGATGGAGTCCTGATCCTGCACAGCGTCCTGGCACCAGTCCGCGATGACGTACATCATCTCCTGAATACGCAAGGTCATCCGCTCCTGGCGAAAACCGGTCGTGGATGCCGAGAGACGATGTATATCGGCCAGCATCCCTTCGAATTCGTCACGGTTTGCCCCTGTCAGTGTCATGCGATGATTACGCAGCGTTTCGAAGGGGTCCAGCAATATCGATCTGGCCGTCTCCGAAAGCCCCTTGCAAATCCAGGCAGGATCGAAATGCAGAATGCTTCTGACGTATCTGGAATCAGGCTCTACATTCGGACAATGGAGCGTGAGCCCGTTCATCAGGAGCAGATCCCCCGGCTTCAGGGCAAAAATGGAATCACCGATCAAATAAGTGCAGCGTCCTTCGTGAAAGTAATAAATCTCATAAAAAGCATGCGAATGAAACTGCCCGCCCGACAACGGCCGTTCATTGTAATAGATCAGATCAAACGGCGCTTGCAGCTGCATGCGATCAAATCCCGGCATCATATGGGAAGATGAGGTCATCTAGAGAATCGCCCCTTTAGCGATTTTGGAGTTATATAACCCTCAACGTAACGGGGTTTTCTCTATTATATATGATTTTATGGAATGCGCACGGCTTCATTTTGGGCAATCACGCACAACTCTCCGGCTTTGAAGGCGTGCTCCTGGGACATGGCATGTTCCGTACGTTCCAGACAATCGAGGATAAGCTCTCCGAAGAATGGGTAGCCTACCTTGCCTCGAAGCTCCATATGAAACTCTCCCTCGCCATTAACCAGGTACAGATGATCGCCCTGCGGATTCCTTGCGATATCGATGTATTTGCGAAGCTCAATGTATCCTTCTGTGCCCAGAATAAAGGTTCTTCCGTCGCCCCAGGTGCCAAGGCCTCCAGGTGTCAGCCAGTCGACACGGAAATAATTCGTGGCCCCGTTGTCCCCCACTAGCGTTGCATCTCCGAAATCCTCCAGCTCCGGGTACTCCGGATTCGCATAATTGCCCACCTTGCTGCTGAGCACCTTGGCATCGCGGCAGCCCGCATAAAACAAAAACTGTTCAATCTGGTGGGAGCCGATATCACACAGAATGCCGCCGTACTGTTGATGACGGAAAAACCAGTCCGGACGGGAGGGCGCATTTAATCGGTGCGGTCCTGTTCCCATCACCTGCACCACTCGCCCGATTGCCCCGTCCTGGATCAGACTTCCTGCATGGACGGCACTCTCCACATGCAGCCGTTCACTGTAATAGACCATGTACTTCTTACCTGTCTCCTCGGCTTTCGCGCGAGCTGCGTTCACCTGCTCCAGCGTGGTGAAAGGCGTTTTATCCGTAAAATAATCCTTGCCATGCGACATGACCTTCAGGCCAAGCTCGCATCTTTCCGAAGGAATGGCGGCAGCCGCTACCAGATGAACCTCCGCATCCTGAAGCACTTGTGCCTCGGACGAAGCGACCGTTACACTCGGATAAGCCTTGCAAAAAGCCGCAACCTTCGCGGGGTCTGAGTCATACACCCACTTCAACGTCGCCCCGGCCTCGATTAATCCGTTACACATGCCGTATATATGGCCATGCTCCAGCGACATGGCGGCAAACATAAACTCTCCGGGCTTGCACACCGGCTGGGCTTTGCCCACCGGCGCATAGAGCATTCCATTACTGCGGTCCATACCACGCGCCCCCCGATTATAATTTAGTAGGATCCAAACGTTTTGCTCATATCCACCGCCCCGATCTCCTTGACCGTTTTCTGAGCGGAAGAATGTGTGATCCGTTCCTGCAGCATTTCGTAATACAGGTCTTCGTTAAGAGGCAGATCAACCCAATTGTCGGTCCAGGTGGACAGATGCATGGCATTGGACAGCGTCAATCCATGGATTCCCTCTTCACCCGGGGCAATCAATGGCGTTCCATGCAAAATGGCATCCGCAAAGTTCTGGATAATGCCGCTATGATGCGGATTATCCCCCCAGATCGGCACCTCGCATTTCCAGCATTCCGGTTCGCCGAAGCCCCCGGTAAACTGCCGATTGAATTCCGGCTCAGGCACACGGAGGCGCCAGAAGGTAAGCTTGCCGTCCTCGATGACGATTTTTCCGCGGTCCCCCGTCACTTCATATCGGTTAGTGCCCGGCGCTTCACCCGTTGTCGTAATAAACACGGCCGTAGCACCATTCTCGTATTCCGCATAAGCCGTCACGTCATCTTCGACTTCGATGTTCCGGTACTTGCCGAAGGCGCAAAATGCACGAATTCTCTTTGGCATCATGCCGGTCGTCCACTGCCAGAGGTCCAGCTGATGCGGGGACTGGTTAATCAGCACCCCTCCGCCTTCACCAGCCCAGGTAGCTCGCCATCCGCCTGAATCATAATAGCTCTGGGACCGGTACCAATTCGTTATGATCCAGTTCATCCGCCGGATCTCCCCGAGTTCACCGTCTTCTATGAGCTCTTTCAGCTTCTTGTACAGCGGATTGCAGCGCTGGTTGTACATAATCGAGAATACTTTGCCGCTGGCTTCAGCCGCGCGGTTCATTTCCCGTACTTGCTTCGTGTAAACGCCTGCCGGTTTCTCGATCAGGACATGGAGTCCATGATTCAGGCACTCGATCGCCACTTGAGGATGGGCATAATGGGGCGTCGCAATAATGACTGCATCGATCTCCCCCGATGAGATCATAGCGCCCGTATCACTCCATATTTTCACGTCCGAAGGCAGCGTTTCCCTCGCTTCATCCTGTTTGGCAGGATTCAGATCGCATATCGCGCTAAGCCGCGCGCCCTTGATCCGCCCGGACGCTAGCGTTCTGGCATGCGAAAAACCCATCCCCAGTCCAATAACCCCTACTCTTACCTGATCCATATCTGTAGCCTCCTTCAAAAGTGACCTACGCGTTTTGTTTCTGCTCTGACCACAGCTTCATCTGCTCGGCAAAACGAAGAAGCATTTCCCTGGACTCAAACGTTCCGCTAAAATCTTCGATTCCGTAGTAACCTTCGTAACCAACCGATTGCAGATCCTGTATGACCTGCTTCCATGGCACGGCCCCCTGGTCAAGCGGAACCCATTCCCCGGACCACGCCGCAGAGGTACCATCCTCGGCAGGCATTTTGCGATAACCCCCGTTTTTTACATGGACATGAGCCAGGTAGGGACCAAGAAGCTCCAAGCCCATCCGGTAGTTCTCGTAACCCTCATGGACCATGTTGCCCGGATCATACAGCACGCCGATATGCTGCGGATTGAAGTGGGATACAAGCCTGTGCGTCAGTCCGGCGCTCGGGGTGATCGTAAGATGATGCGTTTCCACCACTCCCTTGACACCGTAAGCCGCAGCGAGATCCTGTACCTCATGCAGGTAACGGACCGCCTGGTCGTACAGCTCGTTGTAATTGCGCTTTCGGTCATATCCCGGAATACCCACGCGTATAAAGGAGGCTCCGATCAGCTTGGCCGCCTGCATGACCTTCTCCGTCCCTTCCACATCACCGCAGGTCAGATAAGGAACGACCGCCAGACTGCGCAGTCCATGCTTGTCGGCTGCTTGCTGAAACCTGAGCCAATCCTCCTGCGTGCCGTTCGGATCCATGGAGCAGCGGTTATGCCGCCAGAAGGAAGGCTTCTCCTCGGCAGCATCGGCAGGAATCTCTTTAAAGCGCCATTCGATCCCTTCAATACCGGCATCCGCCGCGGCTTTTGCCAACTCCTCAGGCTGTAAATCAGGGGTTGCGACTGTGAATACGGACAGTTTCATGACTCATTCATCCTCTCTTAACCTAATGAACTAGCTTATGCATCATTTGACCATCATTGAACTATAGTGACATTCAGAGCGTACCGGATGCATAGAATCATTCTTTTAGATAGCGCTCTCATTTCTGTTCATCTTATCTATCCCTCATCGTAGCACAGTCCTGGAAGCAAACCCATATCCCTTCCAATGAACCTTAACCACAGTCAAATAAAGCAGAAAAGAAATGTCTTTGAATATAATGAATCCCTACACAACGAAAAGAAGCATTTTCTTTCGTCTGTACAGACAAAGAAAATGCTTCTCGCAAAAAGGATATTCGTTTATTTGACGGCAACGTAGAACAGCCGGGATGCATCCTGGTCCGCTTCCAACCACTCAAAATCGGCATAACATTTCACATCCCGGAATCCGGCCTTAACCAGCTCGACCTTCATCCATTCCGGTTCATATCCCCGCTGCACATGCGTTTCCTCAAAGCGACGGTAGACCGTAGGATCTTGGTTATCCCGCGCAAAGATGGAGAGATGATGTTCAATCTCCATCCGGCGTTCATCCAGGTCGCATGTCCAAATGTAGGATACTTCCCGTTCATCCAGCACAAATGGCTGTTCTGCGTCGTAACGTAGGAGCGTGTTCGGGTGATGCACATCAAACAGGAACGTGCCGCCATCCTTGAGACCGTTGTAAGTCCTGGCAAAAGCGGAGCGTATGTCTTTTTCTTCCAGCAGGTAGTTCACACAATCACAAAATGAAATGACGGAATCCACCTGCTCGGGCAGCTCCCATGAACGCATGTCCTGTTGTACCCAGCGGACGCTGCCTTCTCGGAACAATCGATGCCCCTGGGGTGTACCCTCCAGCTTGCGTCTGGCAACCGAGAGCATATCTGCCGACAGATCTATTCCTGTCACCTCGAAACCGGAGTTTACAAGCGGAATGGTGATACTGCCCGTCCCGCATCCAAGCTCAACGACGCTTTTTGGCATTCCGTGCTTATCCCAGGCGGTTCTCGCAAAGCGAATCCAATCCGGGTACGGCATGTCTTCCATGAGTTGATCATATACGTAAGCAAACTTGCGGTAAGACAACATGATGACACCACTTTCCTTAGAAGCTTCCCCTACCTTGCCGGGTTATTCGTTTGAACCGGAGTTCTCCTCTTGATTGACCATGTACGTCCAGCTGTCCTTTTGCGTAACCAAACCGTCCTTCATCAACTTGCCCAGCGCGCGTTTAAAGGCGGATTTGCTAATGCCGAACCGCTGCTTGATAATGTCGGGCGGCGTTTCATCCGAATACGGCATCGCATGGCCCGGACGCTCCTTCAGAAAAGCAAGCAGCCGGTCTGCATCATCCGTCCGGCCGATCTCTTTTTGCGGAACCATCGACAGGTTGACCCTGCCATCTTCCCGGATATGACTGACCCGGACCTTCACCTCTTCGCCAAGCCGCAGCATGCGCGTCCGTTCCGAGGAGTGGATCATGCCGATTGCGCCGAAACCGATCACACCGCCATCGATGATGACAAACGTCCCCATCTGGAGCGGTTTGTACACCAAGGCAGTGAACCATTGCCCTTTCCACGATTCAGGCGCATGGAACGCAAGCGGAGCAAGCTCTTGTTCTCCGGCGAGTTTGGCGCGAAGTCGTCCTTGCTTATCATGCTCCATGATGACAAACACATGATCTCCCACTTGGGGGTGAAGCTCCCGCATCTCCGGCAATTCCCGGATCGGAAGCAGAAGCTGCCTGCCAAGCCCCATCTCGAGGAAACAGCCAAGGCGCGGATGAACGTCCGCCACCTCAAGCTTAGCGGTTTCGCCCAGCGTAAGGTAAGGCTTCTTCATCGTTGCGGCCAGGCGGTCTTCCGTATCGAAGAATATAAAGACCTCTACCGTATCCCCAGGCTCAATTTTACCCGTGAGCTCCGAATAGTGAAGAAGCACATCCCGATCTCCGCCATCCAGAAAATAACCGTAAGGGGACACTTCTCTGGAAACGACGAGTTTCGTTAATGTGCCGGCAATCAAACTCATACGTTCTCCACCACTTTAGCATCCGACCACAGTCGCTCGATGTTGTAATATTCGCGCTCATCGCGATGGAAGATATGAACGATCACGTCTCCGAGGTCCATCAGCACCCAGCGGGCTGCATCCATTCCCTCCAGTCCGCGCAGAGCTACTCCCGCATCATGAGCCTGTTTACGGATTTCGGTTGCAATTGCCTGCACCTGTGTATCCGAGTTACCGTGGCAAATGACAAAATAGTCGGCGATCAGGGAAATTCCTCTGAGATCCAGGACCACGATATCCATCGCTTTTTTATCTTCAGCGGCAGTTACTGCCACATTTAACAATTCATTCGGGTTCAACGTCATGAATTCGCCTCCAATTGCTTAATTAGATCGTTGCGGGCTTGTACCGTCAACGGAAAAATGATTTGTCTGCGCGAAAGCAGATGTCCGATCGTCGAATCAAAACCGGCTGCAAGCGCCTCTTCAAGGCTATGGTTGGCCAGTTCGCGAATATTATTCACGCCGGGGAAATCCCGTCCCGGTTCCATATAATCCGCAAGGCAGACCACTTTGTCAAGCAGCGTCATGCCTATGCGTCCTGACGTATGGTAACGGATGGCATCAAGCACCTCCGCATCCGTCACGCCATATTCGTGCTCCGCTACGAACGCACCGACCTCAGCATGCCAAAGCTGCTTATCGTAATGGAGCAGCTCTTCGGAGAGCGCGTGCTCCACCATCATTTGATGAAGCTTTTGCACGGGCCAGTATTTGGCCACATCATGCAGGATGGCGGCTAATTCCGCCTTAACCGGATCGGCCCCGAACCTCTTCGCAAGGATGACCGCGGTTTCCATTACGCCTTTGGTGTGCTCCCAGCGCTTTGCCGGCATCTGAGAGGATACCGCTTCAATGAGTTCTTCACGGCTGTACTCCATAAATACCGCTCCTAACAATATAATCGTATACACGGTCCGGCACCATATAACGGATGGACGAGCCTGACGCGGCTCTGCTCCGAATCAGGGTGGAGGATATTTCGATCAGCGGCATCTCCGCTGTCACTACCACCTTTTGCAGGAAATCAGGCAGATCCTCCACCGATAGTCTGGTTCCGGGACGGTTAAGCCCAATAAAAGTCAGCATTTCCGCCAGCTCCCCGATCCGGTTCCACTTGGGAAGATACGCTACCATATCCGCCCCGATAATGAACGAGAAATCATGCTCGGGATACGTGTCCCGCAGCTCTCTAACCGTGTCTACGGTATAGGATACGCCGCCGCGTTTCACTTCCCAATCCAATGTACGAAAAGATGGATGGTCGGCTACAGCCTCCGCGGTCATCTCCAGCCTCATCAGGCCGGTTACGCCGGCATCTTCCTTGTGCGGGGGAATATGGCTGGGCATAAACCATACCTCTTCCAGATCGTAAGCGTCCCGCGCGCACTCGGCTGCGAGCATATGCCCGATATGAATGGGATCAAAGGTTCCGCCCATTATCCCTACCTTCATCCGGGTTCACCTCCCCTAATAAGAGAGTTATTCTATATCCGCCAAGTTGGAGCGATCAGGGCTCCTTTACGGCAATTCGATGGTTTTGTGGTCTTTCGATTCCTTATAAAGCACGATCGTCTTGCCGATAACCTGAACCAGTTCCGCCCCGGCACCTTCAGCAAGCTCCTCGGCGATTTCGCGGGGATCTTCGAGACAGTTGTTAAGCACGGATACTTTCATGAGCTCCCGCTTCTCAATGGCCTCGGAAATGTGCCGGATCAGATGCTCATTGCTGCCTCCCTTGCCTACCTGGAACAGCGGATCCAGATGATGCGCAAGCGAACGTAAATGTCGTTTTTGCTTTCCTGTTAACATGCTTGGTCATTACTCCTTAAATATTCAATTATTAAAGCCTGCTGCTTGTCGAAAGCTATATTGTAGCTTTTGCATAAGCATTAATCAATAAACAAGATATTAAACCTCGGATCGGAAGCTGGTCAGAACCGCTTCCTTCATAGCCTGTACGGGCGCCGTCAGACCTGTCCAATACTCGAATGCATACGCCCCTTGGTTGATGAACATTCCGAGTCCGCCATGCACCGTGCATTGCCGAAGCGCGCTTTCCCGTAACAGCTCGGTCTTCAACGGATTATAGATCAGATCGCTGACAACGATCCCTTCCGGTATATATTCCGCTGGAACGGGAAGCTCGGAAACCCGGGGAAACATCCCCACCGAGGTGGTGTTGATCAAGACATCGGCATCCGACAATGCCTCTCTGGCATGATCCTCTCCGTATCCCCTCAAGTCGGCAAGCGCACTCCACTCCTCGGCCAATGCCAGCGCTTTGTCGGATGTCCGATTCACTATGGAAATCTTCTCGGGCTCTTCACCGGTAAGAGCATAGATGATCCCCCTGGCCGCTCCGCCGGCGCCGATGACGACGATGCGTTTTCCCTTAAGATCGGGGCAGGCTTCATCCTTTAATGAACGAACATAGCCGATGCCGTCCGTATTATAACCGGTCAATTTGCCATTGTCGTTAACGATGGTATTCACGGCACCGATGCGCCGCGCCCCTTCATCGACGACATCCAGATACTTCATAACCTCCACCTTGTGCGGGATCGTTACGTTCACTCCGCGGAATCCCAGCGCTTTAACAGCTTGGATGGCGTCACCAAGCCCCTCCGGACGTATATGAAGGGGTACATAGGCCCCTGACAAACCCAGGGCGGTAATGGCCGCATGATGCATAGCCGGTGATTTCGAGTGACCGATAGGGTCCCCCATTACGCCTAGGAGCAAATAATCACGCTCGATCATTGGATTCACTTTCATTTCTCCCCTATCTCTCCCATGATAAACCGGGCGGTGTACCAAAGCGATGTTAACACTTATATCAAGGATGGACGCGACAGAACTTTGATTCCTTTAGGTACATGAACCGCCACGAGCGCTCCTTGTTCACCATTGATCTTGATCCAGCCGAGCCCCGAGATAAACACGTCTTGGCGGGTCCCCTTAGGAATACGGATTTCATGTCTTGTCCACTCCGGCAGTTCTTCAATTCGTTCCTTGGTCGGCGGTGAGAGGAGCTCTCCGGCATGCTCGGCGAATAACGAATCCGCCCGTTCCAGCTTGGTCCGATGAATGCCTAATCTGCCGCTGATAAAGCAAGTAAAGGATTGGTGCTCTCCTTGCAGAAAATCAAAACGGCCGAAACCCCCGAAGAAGAGCGTCTGTCCTTCGTTCAACTGGTACACCATCGGCTTCAGCGGATGCTCCGGCATGACCGTCCCCAAATCCTCACGGCTCACAAGCTCGCTATAGCGCCATGGATACACGATGCCTGGCGTATCGATAATATACCGGCCGTCGTCCAGCGGAATATTGACCATGTCCAGCGTCGTTCCCGGATAACGGGAAACGGTCAGTTCCTGATCCAGATCGCTGTAGTCGCGGATCAGACGATTGATCAAGCTGGATTTACCCACATTCGTGGCGCCAACCACGTAGACGTCCCGGTCGCCTCGGTAATGCGCAACCGTCTCCAGCAGCCGCTCAAAGCCTTGATTCTTCTTCGCGCTGCAGAGCACGATGTCTTCGGTCCTCAGTCCATGCTCCTTGCACTGCTTCTGCACCCAATTAAGAACCTTGTTCCAATTGGTGACCTTCGGGAGAAGATCGGTCTTGTTAACGGCCAGAATCACCGGATTGTTGCCGACAAACCGCTGCAGTCCCGAAATAAGACTCCCTTCAAAATCGAAGAGGTCCACGATATGAATGACAAGCGCGTTCTTGCCGCCGATCTGTCCCAGCAGCCGTAAAAACTCATCCTGGTCTACGGCGACCGAGGACGCTTCATTATAATTCTTAATCCGGAAACAGCGCTGGCAAATAACCGGGTCGCGGTCCCAAGCCTTCTCCGGCAAATAGCCCGGCTTGTCCTGTGCTGCACTCTGTAGCTGTATGCCGCAGCCGCTGCACTTCTTGATGTCTTCTCCGCCAGTAGGCAACGTCATGATTTCGGTTCCTCCTCCATCCATAATCCTTTCTTGCGCAAACGGGTCAATGCGATGCGCTCCACCCGGCGATTGACCAGGCGCGTAAACCACCCCTCATCGTTGATGGCGATGGGCATAACCAATACCGTATACAGACCCAGCCGATTTCCGCCATATACGTCGGTCAGCATCTGGTCACCGACAACAACCGTTTTATCCGGCGTGAGCTCCATCATCTTCATCGCTTTGCGAAACGGGGTATTGCTTGGTTTACGGGCTTCATGCACATATTGGATATCCAGCGGCGTCGCAAATTTAGACACGCGTTCAAGCTGGTTATTCGAGACGATGATTAGCTGGAAACCGATCTCCTTCACCCTTTTGAACCAAACGACCAGTTCGGGCGTGGCTACCGGTGCCTTGGCCCCCACAAGGGTATTATCCAAATCGGTAATGATCCCCCGATACCCCTGCTCATATAATTCCTCTAGGTTAATATCAAAAACCGTATTGACACGGAGCTTTGGGATTAACATTTCAAACAAGTTCGTCACCTCAATTTCATACGAAAAACTATACCATATTCCGGTTCCTTAGTAAAAATAATCACGAGCCTTTTTCTTCCCTTTTACCGTACCGTTGCCTTTACCTGCAAAAGACCACCCGGCGGCTGTTTGGAAGCGGACCGGGCGGCCTTGAAATGATCGGATATCAGAACGTATGCATACCGAGCTATCCTGATACACCCAACAACAACCACCATCACGCGGTCTGTCTTCTTGGATTAGGTTGATAGACGTTTCTCGGGTACGATGCGGACCTTCTTAATGAACTTTTTCAGCTTCTGAGCATCCTGTTGGACGGAGCGCCACTGCTCCTCCTTCACTTCAGCCGGGCTGTAACGAGCGGCTTCAAATTGCTGCAGCAGCGGTCTCAGCTCTGCTCCCAGCTCAGGGTGTGCACTTACCCAGCGGCTAACCGATTCACGGAGCGTTTCATGTTCCTGCCTCACCAAGCCTCTGCGCTGCACGGAACGAATCCATCGTTCGGTTTCGGCAATGACTTTATCCGCTGCCGTCAGCGGCTTGCCTGCCCGAATACGCGCCCCGGCAAAACGCAGGCTGATGCGCATTCTCCATACGATGTACAGAATCCACAATACGATAACAACCACCGCGGCCGTTACAACAACTTTAACCCAGCCGGGCTGCTGGTGATCAGAGGTTGCTGCTGGCGTAGTCTTGCCCTCTGCGTTCTCTTCTTCTTCAACTTCTTCCTCAATGACAGGCTCAGCGTCTGCGTCGGCCGTCAGAATCGGCATGCTGAAGCCCGGTGTCGCTTCAATCGGAACCCAGCCGTAATCGCCGAAGTATACTTCAACCCAGGAATGAGCGTCGGCATTCGTAACGGTATAGTTTCCGGGCTCAATCGAGGTTTGACCATCGGCCGGTACATACTCCGAAGCCGTCATTCTTCCCGGCGCGTAGCCTTTGACCCAGCGTGCAGGGATATCCAGCGACCGTGTCATCATCACCAGGGACGTCGAGAAATAATCGCAATACCCTTCCTGGATTTCAAACAGAAACGCATCCACAAAATCATCGCTCTGCTTACGCGAAAGATCGGGCGTGTTGGTATAGGTAAAGTTGCTCGATAAATATTGTTGCAAGAGCATGACCTTCTCATACGGCGTATCTCCGCCCGCGGTAATTTCTTCGGCGAGATCGGAAACGCGGTCAGGGAAGTTTCTCGGCATCTGGATATAAGCATCGTCAATTGAGCCGGAATATAGTTCATCATAAGTTCTGGTACTCAGCTCATCGATTGGAATCACCGGCACTTCGGACGTTAAAGTATAACTCTTCGGATAGTCCGCATTACGAACGTCGTCCAGATGCATTTCCGCGCCTTCCTGCAGCCAGCTGAGCCGATCCGGATCGATATCCTCATCCATACTTTCCAACTGACGCACGGTATAGGCACCGAACAGTACCGGATACACCGTATCGCTCAGCATCGTTACCGACTGCTCCAACGTTTTGGTAGGAACGGATGCGCTGGCTTCTCCCGGCAATTCCTCACCGATGCCCACGCCCGTGCCGGAACGCCGGCTGCTGGCTCCGTCCGCCCAACCCGTTCCCGAATATACGGCTCTGGTTTCCCCTCGCCAATAGCTGCGTTCATCCGAGGTAATCGACATCACCGGTGAATAGTCAAAATTAAAACCGCCGCCAAGGTCGTTGTCCTCACGTCCATATCCGGACATGCTTTCAGACGGTGACTCGATAAGGGTTCCGGTTCCGGTTGTACTGCCGCCGGATAACGGTACCCCGTTCCACTCTCTCCACGCCGTGTAAGGATCCGTTAACGTGGGCTTCACATGCGGCATGTTCACGCCGGCCACAATGATCAACGAGAAGATGACCAAAATGTTGGCGATAATCTTAAAGGGATACTTCGATAAATTGACCCATCCCTGCGGAAAGCGTCTGCGAAACCGGTTAAAATGGCTGGATACGAGCCAGCCCATCCCCGCTCCGACAACCCAAGCGATCTCATCCCACAGCACGATTTTCGTAAAGGAATCGAGCACGGCAAAACCGATGACGTTGATCCCGACTACAAAAAGCACGCGCCCCTTGGTTTTGGCCCATCGCGCAAGGAACAGAAAAGCGGCCCATGCGGCGATAGCAAACCACAAATAAGGAAAAAGATACATGATTTCCTCGGTCAAAGCCCCTTCAGCGCCAAAGGCAGGAACCGGATTACCGTAAGTTTTCAGCAAACTGTATACACAATACAGGATCAAAATAAACTGGATAAGCACCCGGTACCCTTGCTTGATCGGCAGCAGCGCTTCGGTAACCGCCGTAATGGTTAACGCTGCAATAACGATGGCTGTTGTTTCCGAGAGCCATATCGTCTCCGTAAAGGACACCCACTGCATCCCGATGATCCAGATCCATAGCATCGTTAGCGTACTAAAGAATGTCGTAGATAGTTTGTCCAGCCATAACTTCATCATGCACCACCTCCCAGCGCAGCCGGAAGCTCGTCAAGAGAAGCAACCGAATAGCTTGAAATCCCCCGGGATTGCAGAAGCGAAATGGATTCATCGCGTTTATTCGTTTCATTGGAATTGGTTACTTGCAAGAAGCAAGGGTTCATTCCCCTGGTCTCCACCCAGCGCATGATCTCCGAAGCGTCCTTGCCGCTCATCGGGCTGATCAGCAGAAACAGGGCCCCTTTTGGAAAATGGCGATAGGATTTCTCCAGGGAAGCAATCAATTTGGTTTTTCGGTCATAATCCACGTCAACCAAATGCTGAATCATGCGCATCCGCTCTCCGGCGTGATCGGCGGGAGCGAACATCTGAGCTTCGCGGGTAGCCGTGAACAGGCCTGTACCCGCATGCTCCTTGGCACCATATTCGATCAGCGACGCGGCTGCCGATACAGCCAACTCGAATTGCTGGGCATGATCATATCCGTCCGCGGTGCAGTCGAGCACGATCATCGTTCTGGGAAAGGATTCATGCTCAAATTCCTTCGACTTCCACGAGCCGGTCTTCGCCGTTGCATTCCAGTGAATCCGGGAGATCCGGTCGCCATATACATAATCGCGGACCCCGTTGATCTGCGTTGTTTCCCGTCTTGAAGCCGAAACTGTTGTATGCGTGCCGCCCAACCTGGAATTCCGTATATTTCGCTGCCATTTGGGAATATATATGGTTCTCGGCAGAACGCGGAAATCGGTCTGGACTTCAATGCGTCCCTTGTGCTCCATTAATCCGAATATATCCTCGCTAATGCATTCCGTCTTTGAAAAAGCATACCGCCCCCGTTCAAGCGGAGGGGTCTGAAATACAAGCTTGCCCGCACCGCGGAGGTTCGGAATGACGCTATCTTCAAAAGACCAGGAGTCGCCGTTGTGCCTCTGCAATACTTCACGCACGATCATATAGGGCATCGGCAGCAATCCCGGAACATGGACCTCCAGCTTCACGCGGACTTGTTCACCCGCATGAAGAAGTTCTCCTCCGCGCTCCGATCCTCCCAGCACGCTTCGCTGGGCTTTTACGCGATTGACTCCGCCAAAGCCTGCACCGATCAAATAGATCGTCAGAAGGCTGACCATGGAGAAAAGCATGAGCGAGGTTTTGCCCCCCTGAAATAATACATACAAAAGACATAGGCACCATACCGCCAATACCGCTGCGAGTCTAGACGGCTGCATGCCATTCAAAAATAACGAAACCGCGCGGCGCATGCCTATCTCCCCATCTGAACAGGCACTTTGACCTGACGCAGTATAAACTCGAGCACCGATTCGGGACTCGCATTGTCGAGCCTGGCTTCCGGACGCAGCATGATCCGGTGCGAAAGCACGTATGGAGCCAGCGTCTTCACATCATCTGGCAGAACGTAATCCCTCTCTTGCAAGAAGGCATAGGCTTTAACGGCATTCATGAATGACAGCGTCGCCCGGGGACTTGCGCCCAGCATTACGGAAGGGTGCTCGCGGGTCGACCGGGTTATATTCAGCAAGTAATCGGCGACAGGGTCACCGATGAATACCTCGCGAATTTCACGTTGAATAGTCGAAATCTTATCCATATGGGTCACCGGCTGAAGTTTGTCTGCCAGTTGTCCGTCACGTGAACGGTACATCAGCTGCTTCTCCGTGACAGCATCAGGGTAACCCAGGCTCAGCTTCAGCATAAACCGGTCCAGCTGTGCTTCCGGGAGCATATAGGTGCCTTCAAAATCGATCGGGTTCTGGGTCGCGCACAGCATGAAGGGATGCGGGAGTTCGTGGGTAGCCCCGTCCACCGTTACACTGCGCTCCTCCATGACCTCAAGCAGGGCCGATTGCGTCTTGGTTGTCGCTCGATTGATTTCATCCGCCAGCAAAATGTTGGTCATGACCGGACCTGGACGGAAGTAAAACATTTCATCTCTCGGGTGGAATACCGAAACGCCCGTTATATCACTCGGGAGAATATCCGGGTTGCACTGAATCCGGCGGTAGTCTCCCTGCATGGATTTCGCTAATGCTTTGATCAATTGGGTCTTTCCTGTACCGGGCACATCCTCGATCAGTACATGTCCGCCAGCGAGCAGCGCCGTAAGGAGCAATTGGATCTCAAATTCTTTGCCTAGCAGGCACGACTCCAGATTGGTTCGCACCGAGGTAATGATTTTCATGGATTCTTGGCTTACGGGCATGTATGACTAACCTCCTGTAAGGGAATAAATACTTATTTTAGTACTATTGTACATGATCGAGGTCCCGGAGTACATTCGAAGAGATATTTTGCCTATTCACCTTTTTGTTGTCCCTCTCAACAGAAAAAGACCCCGGCATGAAGCCAGGGTCCTTTCCTTCTTGATGATTCAGTTTTATCCCTTCGGACGGACGAACAGCGCTGCCAGGAAAGAGAAAATGATGGCCGAGGATATCCCCGCACTGGTGACTTCGAATATCCCCGTCACGACCCCGATCCAGCCGTCCCTCCCCAGTTCCGTCAAGGCGCCATGCACAAGCGAATTACCAAAGCTGGTGATCGGGACGGAAGCTCCCGCTCCCGCGAATTTAACAAGCGGCTCATACAATCCGAACCCATCGGCGATGGCTCCGGCGACCACTAACGAACTCATCGTATGTGCCGGTGTCAGTTTAATAACGTCCATCATAATTTGCCCAATGACGCAAATCAGACCGCCAATAATAAACGCCCATAAAAACTGCATTGTGTTATCCTCCCATCTCTAAGGCTACGGCGTGAGCGATGCACGGAATGCTCTCACCCTGCTGGTAAGAAAGAGGCGACAGCAAGGCCCCGGTTGCAACGACCAGCACCTTTTTCAATTCGCCTTTACGCATCCGTTTCAAAATATGGCCATACGTGACAACGGCCGAACAGCCGCAGCCGCTGCCCCCTGCATTAACGTATTTCTGTGTTTCCAAGTCGTAGATCATTAAGCCGCAGTCGGCAAACACCGTACCGTCCATGATGACATCATTTTGTTTCAAGAGATCTTTGGCTATCGGAAGCCCAACGGAGGCCAGGTCACCGGTCACGATCAGATCATAATCCTTCGCTTGCCGGCCTGTGTCTTTAAAGTGCTTTGTTATCGTATCGGCTGCCGCCGGAGCCATTGCCGCCCCCATATTGAACGGATCCTTGATGCCCAGATCAACCACTTTGCCGATAGTGGCATACGTGACAGCAGGACCGTCTCCCTTGTCCGAAATGACCGAGCAGCCTGCTCCGGTAATCGTATATTGCGCATACGGCGGTTTCTGCGATCCGTACTCCGTCGGATAACGAAACTGCTTCTCGACCGTACAGTTGTGGCTTGCCGTGCCGGCCATGACATACTTGGCCCCTCCTGAATCCACGAGCATGGAGGCCACCGCGAGGCTCTCCATCGATGTAGAGCAAGCTCCGAATACGCCGATGTAAGGCACACCCAACTGTCTTGCGGCAAACGAGCTGCTGATGATCTGGTTCATCAAGTCCCCGCCCACAAAAAACTGCAGCTGGTCTTCCTTGATGCCCGCCTTTTCGACCGCCTTGCTTGAAGCATCCTCCAGCAGTTTTCGTTCCGCTTTTTCCCATGTTTTTTCGTTGATCTCAATATTGTCGTAGATGTAGTCGAAATCATCGGCGAGTGGCCCTTCGCCTTCCTCAGGTCCTACAATCGTCCCCGTGCCGATAATGACGGGTTTGTTCTCGAACTGCCAGGTTTGGCCGATCACCTTCATCTCTCGTTACCTCCCCTCGATGCCAAAAATAGCGTAAATGATACCGATGATAAACGCTGCGACGGTACCAAATACAATGACAGATCCCGCCAGCTTAAACATGCTGGCCCCGACCCCCAGTACCAAACCCTCCGCGCGGTGCTCAAGCGCTGCGGAGCACATGGAATTCGCGAACCCCGTAACCGGCACGGCGCTGCCTGCTCCCGCCCATTGCGCGATTTTGTCATACACGCCGAAGCTGGTCAGAATGACGGAGAGTATAATCAGCACGGCTACCGTCGGATTGCTCGCTTCGGTGGTGCTCATGTCGAATACGGACATAAAAAACCGCTGAATGCATTGGCCGATCAAACAGATGAGACCTCCCACCAAAAAAGCGCGCAGACAATTTTTAAGTACGGCGCGGGGAGGTTCATGCTTTTTGGCAATTGCCTGATATTCCGACGAGCTCATTGTGGTGATATCAGACTTCGGCTTTTGGTTAGAGCCTGACATTTCAATACACCTCCGCTTTTATTTAAGTATGGAATCCTCTAAAAAGGCTAAAGAGCCGCTATGGATATCACTCGATATCATTATGCTTTGAATGAACTCCCTTTATGTTTGGAAAATCATCCTTCTCACGTGGTAATCACAGCTTGTCCTAACGCCAAGATTGCCCCACACGAAAAATCAGCCTCCAGGAGTATCCCTGAAAGCTGAAATAAGAGTCGCCTGTCATCATTGCTGGAGCCGGTCATTATATAAGAATGTATTTCAGCAAAATGACGAGGAGGATGAACAGAACCATAATGAGCAGAAGTTCTCTGACTTCGGCATGATAGACGTTTACCTCAATCCCATGGTGCTTCATACTCTGCTCCTTCCCTCGGACAACCAAAATTCCACTTCGTTTCTACATCGTATTCCTTTCCCGGATGCAGGGTGCTTGTTCCAATTACTAATAAATGACGTGTCTTTAGCGGTACGGGTTTTGTAGACTTTTCAGATATATAGGGGCATACTAGAAAAGGAAAAACTCTTACATACCTTTTTTAAAGGAGCGATTTCGTAATGAATGAATCAACACTGGAATTATTTCGTACTTTGACGGAATTCCCGGCTGCACCAGGCTTTGAGAGGGAACTACGTTCCTGGTTGAAGGATGCCCTCTCTCCATATACAGATGAGTTCGTGCAGGATCGGCTGGGCAGTCTGTTCGCCGTTCTTCGCGGTAACGATGAAGGTCCGAAAGTCATGGTGGCCGGTCACATGGATGAGGTCGGTTTCATGGTAACCGGCATAACCGAAGCGGGTATGGTCCGTTTCCAGCCGCTCGGCGGCTGGTGGAGTCAGGCCGTGCTTGCTCAGCGCCTGCAAATCATCACGGACAACGGCCCTGTTGTCGGAGTTGTCGGCTCCATTCCTACGCATCTGCTGGATGAAGCGCAGCGCAGCAAGCCGGTCGACATCAAGACCATGTATATCGATATCGGTGCCGACAACAAGGCGGAAGCGGAAGCGTTTGGCATTCGTCCCGGATTGCAAGTGGTTCCGATCTGTGAATTCACGCCGCTGGCCAATCCGAAAAAAATCATGGCCAAAGCGTGGGATAACCGCTATGGCGTTGGCCTGGCAATCGAGCTGGTCCAGGCGCTCCATGGCGAGAAGCTGCCTAACACCGTTTACGCCGGCGCAACCGTCCAAGAAGAGCTCGGACTGCGTGGAGCACGTACTTCAGCCAACCTGATTCAGCCGGATATTTTCTTCGGATTGGATGCCAGCGCGGCAAACGACATGATGGGGGACAAGAGCCAGTTCGGCCAATTGGGTCAAGGCGCACTGCTCCGCATCTTCGATCCGACAATGCTGACTCACCGCGGAATGGTCGAGTACGTTCAAGATACGGCGGAGACAAACAAAATCAAATACCAATACTTCGTCTCGCCGGGCGGCACGGACGCAGGCCAAGTGCATCTTAGCGGCATCGGCGTTCCGTCTACCATCATCGGCATTTGCTCCCGCTATATCCATACATCTTCGTCCATCATCCACACGGACGACTACGAAGCTGCTAAAGAACTTCTGATCAAGCTCGTGAAAGGTTTGGATCGCACGACACTCCAGACGATTCTCGACCGGGCATAATCTATCTATAAGAAAAGGATATCCTGCAGGTTCAAAGAGACCTGCGGATACCCTTTTTCTTACTTCTTCCTTATGAAGATAACGTCTCTTTATGCCGTGCGAACCGAAAGGATAAAATCATCGTTAAATAGACAATAACAACCAGCGCTGTATTCAGCACAAATATCATGCGAAATCCTATAAGTCCCCCTGCCGACTGGCCCGGGAGCGCCAGCATGGCACCCCCCGCGGCCGTACCAAACATCATCCCCAGATTTCGTGACAGCGCCAAAATGCTGCTGATCAGGCCGAGGTCCGTTTTGGCTGTCCTGCCCATCACCAGGGAATTGTTCGGGGGCGTAATCATGCCCATGGAACCGCCGAGCAGGACGATAAGCAGAATCAGAAAGAAGATCGGATATGCCGGCGATACAAAACCGAGCACTAATAACGCTGCCGTCATGAGCAGCAGGCCGGCAGACAATAACGGGAATGTCCCCAGCTTGTCCGACAGGCTCCCGCTCAGGGGCGAGAAAATAATCAGGGACAACGGATATCCCATCATGATGAGCCCTGCCGTGGCAGGTTCAACGCCCAGCTCGCTCAGCAAAAACACGGGCAGCACAAGCTGTGCGGAGAAGGCCGCCATATAGGTAATGATCGTAATGATGATTCCTACGCTAACGCCTGTATCCCGAAACAGATCCAGCTTCATAAACGGGAGTTTCCCCTTCCCTACTCGTTCCCACCGCGACGATAGACACCACCCGATGAATGCAGCAGCTCCCGCTCCAAACACGATGAACAGCACGGCAACCTGCCATGAACCCCATCCCCACTGAGCCCCCAAATTGACGGCCGTAACCAGTCCGGTTAAGGATGTTGCAAAAAAGGCAGCCCCCGGGACATCCAATCGGCTTACGCCTTTTTCCGGTTCGTCCTTCGGAATGAAGCGCCGGGCAAACAACCATGCAATCAAGGAAACAGCCGTCAGCAGCCAGAAATTGCTCCGCCACGAAAACCACTGAATCAATATCCCGCCAAGACTCGGTCCGACCATCGAGCCTGCGGCAACAAACGTGCTGATAAGCCCGAGCGCTTTGCCGCGCTGTTCCTTCGGAAACACGGAGATGATCAGCGCCATATTGGTGGCTTGATACATAGCCGCTCCTACGCCTTGTAGAATTCGGGAAGATACTAGTCCGTTTAATGAAGGAGACAAGGCGCAGCAGAGCGCACCTGCCATAAACACAAAATAGCCGATATTGTGGATTTTCCGCCTGCCCAGCATATCCCCGAGTTTTCCCATGACCGGAAGCAATATGGAGATAACAAGCAAATAGGCGGTGACGATCCACTGGGCCGTAGGGATGGTGGAATCAAACGTTCTGGCGATATCAACAAGCGCAATGTTGAACATGCCGGCCGACAGATTGGACAGAAATGCCCCTAAACATATGGTATATTGGACGATCATCCTTGATCTGTTATTCATGCAGGACTCACCAGCTTTATTCATTAATTTCTGTGCCGTTCATAGAAAAAGCTCCCGCATGCGGAGAGCTTCCCTCTGTTAGAACCACGTTCTGACAAGCTAGCCGATGGCCGGCTGAGCCGTCGACATCGGCCGCAGCGGCTCTTCGGGCATTTGATCCATCCAAATATCGATAAGCTCCGCTACCTCACTAACTTTCCCGAAATAGCCTTCAATATTCTCGAGCGTCATTTCATGGGCCGTTGTCGAATACGATGCGCAAGCATCGGCTACAAGCACGATATGATAATCCAGCATAAACCCGTCACGGGCCGTCGATTCCACACACACATTGGTGCTGACCCCCGTCATGATCAAGGTCTCGATCTTCAGCGTCTTCAATACCGAATCCAGCCTTGTATTCACAAAAGCGCTGTACCGGTGTTTATTGACAATAATATCGTCCTCCTCCGGCGATACCTCGTAAAATTCCGCTCCCCAGCTTTCCCTCCGGCATACGTTAGCCGAACGTCCCGAGGACCGGGTGGTCCATGCGTCGGAGTCCGTCGCTTTCTCGTGAAGTGTCTGAATGAAGATAACGGGGACGTTCAGCTCTCTGGCTGAATGCAGCAGCCTATGCAGCTGCGGCATCATCGCTGCCACCCCGCTCACATCGCATCCCGCTCGAGGCAGTGCCCCCTCGGGATGGCAATAATCATTTTGCACATCAACGACAATGACAGCCGCTTTACTCCCAAGCATCAGCTGATTTAAAGATTTCATCGTGTATCTCCCCTTCAGACCTGTATTGGTAAGAATGAACCCTGCCGCTTACTTGTTGGAATGGTTCACAAACTGCATATCCACCAGCGCATCATAGGTGTAATCCCCTTTAAAAATCCCGGTCTCGATCATGACATCCATATCATGCTTCAACGCCTCTTCCGAGATCATCCCGTCCAAGCTCCAGAGATTGTCTGCATAGGCCCGGTCCAGCGCAGCTTGGATGGCATCGTCAGACAACGTCGGGAATTCGGCTTTCAGGTTCTTCTTGGCCAGCTCTTTATCCGTCTGCACGACTTCCAGCGCTTCGATAATGGCATCGGTAAAGCTTTGCACGGCTTCCGGATCCTTCTCGATGGTAGACTTCTTCACGCTGAGCACCGAATACGAGAAATCTCCCAGATCATGAAACTTGTAAAACGGCTCTTCCCATACGTTCTTCGATATCCCGTCACTGATCTGCGGCTCGGCTCCGTTCGCTATGTCGGCTGCACCCTGCTGAACCATCGTCACCACCGTTGAGCCATCTGCCGGCTCCAGCAGCTGCACATCCTTTTCCGGATCGAGTCCAAGCTGAATCAAGAGATAGCGGGTCAGAAGGTTTGGCGTACCGCCGTGGCGACCGGCGTTAATCTTTTTCCCTTGCAAAAATGCCTTCAGGTCTTCGGGAGAATTGCTCGCAGGCGCGGTGCCTTTCTTGGCCATTAAATACACGTTCGCCCGATTGACAACATTCACGACCGAGATGATTGGATCGGAATTGTTGTTGTTAGCCAAGGCGTTGGACTCTGTCCCGCCGATAACACCCCAGGCATCTCCGCTGACCACGGCCGTTACGTGCGCCCCTCCGGCCGCTTGGATGACCTCGACGTCCAGCCCTCTTTTCTCAAAGAAACCTTCGCGCTGTGCGACGTACAGTGGCAGATAGCCCGTGGAGTGAAGCGGCTCGGCGATCACGATTTTCTTCAGCTTCCCGTCACCCGAGGCGGACACGGTGCTGGCGTCGTTTTTTTCATTGCCGCAGGCGCCAAGCAGACCGGTGACCATGACCAGTGCAAACAACAGTGAACGTTTCCTCATTTTTTGGTTCATATGAATTCCCCCTTTAATAGAAATAATGAGTTCGATTATTGTGTCTATTGTTTGGTCAATCCCTTGGATAACCACTTCTCCATCACGACCACGCCCCAGTACATCACCATGGACAGCAGCGACAGGACAACGACGCCCACCCACACGAGATTGATATCGAGTATCGTCCCTGCATACATAATCATTCGGCCGACGCCCTGACTTGAAGCGATAAACTCGCCTACGATAGCACCTGCCAGCGCAAGGGCAATGTTAATCCGCAAACTGCTGATAATCCAGGGCATGGACCAGGGGACAACGACCTTGGCAAAGACCTGATGCCGCTTGGCGCCGAGGGAATACATCAGCTTCTCCATATCCGGATCCACGCTCTTCACACCGCTGTAAGCAGACAGCGCCGAAACGACAACCGTCATGGAGAACGCCAGCGCCACCTTGGAAAAGAACCCAATACCCAGCAGTATGACGAGTACAGGCGCCAAAGCGAGCTTGGGCATGGCATTCAAAATGATAAGATACGGCTCGCTGATCCCTGCATACGATCTTGACCACCAGAACGATAGCCCGAGCAGTGCACCGAGGAAGGTGCCGAACACAAATCCGAGTATGGTTGACCCTGAAGTGTACGTAATATCCCTTAACAACGTCCCCTCGGTCATTTGGGTCCAGGTTGTGCGAAGGATCGCGCTTGGGCTGCTCCAATAATAGGAGTCCAGCAGGCCGAGCCGGGTGAACACTTCCCATACCAGAAAAACAAGTACGGCCACAGCGGCCCGCCCCCAGACGATCCGCCTGCTCCTCCGGCGCTCCATCGCCTCTTCATCCAAGATGTAGGGCACAACCTCCGGCCGTTTGGATGAACCCGTGGCAGGTTCCGCTGGTGTTACGGCATGTACGATAAAAGCCTCTTTGCGTGCAGTTTCCATCGGTTTCCCTCCTCATTCGTTCTTATTCCCTACGATATTAGTTCCTCATCATGTCCGGCTGACAACAAATCCATAAGATGATGCTTCAGCTCCATGAATGCCGGGGACGTCATGTCTTCGGTTTTGCGCGGACGCTCCATCGTTACGGTGATTTTGGACTTGATCCGTCCGGGTCTGGACGAGAACACGTAGATGTCATCCGACAGGTAAATCGCTTCGTCGATGTCATGGGTAACAAACAGCACCGTTTTCCCAAAATCCTCCCAGATCTGCAGCAGCCAGTTCTGCATGGTCAGCCTCGTTTGGGCATCCAGTGCGCCGAAGGGCTCGTCCAGCAAAATGATATCCCGGTCGTAGAGCAGCGTCCGCAGCAGCGCGGCGCGCTGTTTCATCCCTCCCGACAGCTCCTTCGGATAATGCTTGTCAAAGCCCTTTAGTCCATACTTTTCCATCAAGGGCAGCGCCCTCTCTGCGGCTTCCTTATAAGGAACGCCTCGGACCTCCATGCCTAAAATGATGTTGTCGAGGATGGTGCGCCAAGGCAGAAGCATGTCCTTTTGCAGCATATAGCCCACGTAACCGGTGGTGCCCACGATATCTTTGCCGTCAGCCATCACCTTGCCCGTGGAGGGCGGCATCAAACCGGCGATAATGTTAAACAGGGTGGATTTGCCGCACCCGCTGGGGCCGATAATGCTGACAAAACGCCCCTCCTCAATCGCCAGACTCGTCTCCCGCATGGCCGCAATCTCTTCCCCATTTCTGCGGAACCATTTGCTGACGCCCGAAATTTCAATTTTGTGAGTCATGCCCCTTCCTCCTCTTTTTTGATTTCATGATTTTTCAGAAACATCAAACATGTATTTTCAAAAGCGGATGTAACAAAAAATCGCCAGTCCAGCCCCAAGCCGCACACATGTGTGTGCCTTGGTACCAAACTGACGATCGGCCCGCTCTCTACTCGAGGTTGTTCAAAAAGTCATCTTTTGATCACGTAGCACCTACGCTCCGCTCCTCAGTCCCTAGCTTCATCCAACTAAAGCGTTTTGAAAAAACGCACATCGGAAGCATAAGCTTCAGTGCTGAAAACCTGACTTTTTGAACCCGCACTACAAGAGTTCCGGCATGTCGTTCAGATATGCTTCTACATCCTTCTCCAAAAATACGATGGTACCGGAAAACTCGGTCTCTGCATCATAGTCTTTAAGAATGGAGATGATTTTAAATTGAAACTGCTGTTCCAAGGAGGTTCTAATCTCCTGCTTGAACACCTGAAATAAAAGGTGGTCCAACTGCCGGGTAGAGAGGGGGTAATTCTCATCCAGCAGTTTGAGGACGGGGACTCTACTATTCCTCGATACAATGATGATTTTGTTGCCAACGAAATCGACTTTTTGCTGCTTTACACCCACGTTAAATATTTTCTTATTTATCGCGTTGTAAACCCTCAAAAGATCCTGTTTGAGTTCGCCTGCTGTCATCATGGTTCAACATCCCTTTTGTGTAAATTAATATTACATTGACCGGGGTAGGTATAGGGTGTTTATCGAGTTTTTTCTGTCCTTGGGTATAATTATAGGCGATATCGGGCTGTTGTCAATACATAAACGTCAAAAAAGATAACAAAAACTTAATTAATGTCAATTTATATAACATTAAAATAACATCTTTTTGAGTGTGGTTCCGTTTACTTTACTTCTGCCCTCTTCCTAAATAAAGAGTAATCCTGATCGGGCGTCGGGCCCCGTGCTCACGTCCTAAATCTATCACCTTGTTCTATTCCCCGCTAAAAATCCGTTCCAGGAACAAGACGCCCTCCCGCTTCTGGTGCTCATTGACTTCATGGCCGGAGAACGGATAGTCTCTTATTTCTTTTGCCGATTTCATTCGATTGTAAGCTGCATATATGGTTTCAGGCATGCAGACCGTATCCTTCCATCCAACGGATACCATGACCGGCACCTGGATTCGCGGCGCAAGATTCAGCATGTCAAAGTACGATAGATGCTCCAGGATCTGATCCAATTGCTCCGGGTACCGCTTTATGTATTGGGCGATTTCGCTCAGCGAGCTGACCGAATGCAGAATCCCGTAATCCATTCTGCACATGTTGGGAATATCGGCCACAATGGCCGCGACCTTCGGATTCAGGGCCCCTGCCAGCAGAGACAGTCCGCCACCCTGACTGCCGCCTACCACGGCAATTTTTTTCGGATCCACTCCGGGTTGCTGCGATGCCGCATCCACCGCTCTCACAGCATCCATAACGACTGCCATGTAATAGGAGCGACGAATATCTGTAATCCCCTGTGTCACCCAGCCTTTAACCACGCCGCTGTCCAATGGCAGCAGATTCCCGGTCTCCCCGCCCTGTCCCCTGACGTCAGCGGCAAACACCGTATAACCCAGCATCAGCCAGTGAGCATACCGCTCTGGAAGTCCACGGTCTCCGGAATAACCCGGGAAGGTTACGATACACGGTCGGGGTTTTTCGTCCGAAGGTTGCATAGCTGGAGCGATATACCAAGCATGGATGGGCGTATCATCATAGCCATGATAGGTTACCTTGGATACCTTCATATGGGGATATGGCGTCGCTTCCGGCTGAATGGCCATGTGAAGCGGCTTGCCGCTATACGACTTCAACACTTCCTCCCAAAATCGATTCAATGCCTCCACGTTGATCGTAGGTTCCGGATACAAGTTGCCAAGCTCTTTCTTACGCAGGTTAATGGTATTCATTCTGAGTTAAATCTCCTTTTCGCGAGTGAAGTGAAGGTTCTTGTAACATGGTTATTTCGGCAACACATCCGCAATCCCTTTCGAAACGGTAGGAATTCATGCCGGTTTATTACGTTTTCTCTCAAAATAACGAATTGATCGGGGCTCCAATCGTTATCTTTTCTAAAAAAATTAAAAAGCGATCATAGATTTATAGAGTTGAACATATCATAATAGAAACTATGAAAAACCAACGGGTTGATATAAACGATGCGCCCGCCAGAGCAATACGACATCTTATAGCGAATGGAGACGATGAATATGCTGCAAGGTTTAACAAGCGCAGGACTCGGAAAGCTTGAAAGCGATTTACAGTTTATCGAGCTCGCGGCCAAATATGAATTCCAATGCGTCGATATCGATGCCAAAGGTCTTGTAGACCGCCTAGGCACAGAAGCGGCGGCCGATATGCTGAAATCCCACCAACTGGAAATCGGGGCGATCGGCCTTCCCGTGGAATGGAGAGGGTCGAACGAGCAGTTCCTAAGCGGACTTGAGAAACTGCCGGCAGCAGCGGCAGCGGCCAGGGCCCTTGGCTGCACTCGCTGCTGTACATACATTCTTCCTTCCACTGATGCACCCGCAGCTCATTTCATGGCTCTGGCCACCACAAGGCTGCGGGCTTGTGCCAGCATTTTGGGAGCATACGGAATTCGATTGGCCCTGGAGTTCGTAGGCCCGCATCATCTGCGCACCCAATGGAAGAACCTGTTCATCTGGACGGTACAAGAAACATTGGATTGGATCGATGCCATCGGGGAACCGAATGTCGGGCTGCTATATGATGCCTATCACTGGTACACCAATGAGATGACGGTTTCGGATATCCGACAGCTGCGGGCTGAACAAATCGTTCATGTCCACATTAATGATGCGAAGAATATTCCCGTGGGGGATGTTCTCGATAATGATCGGGTTTATCCGGGTGAAGGCGTAATTGATCTGCCAGGGTTTCTTCAGGCACTGAACGATATCGGCTATGCAGGCCCGGTTACACAAGAAATTCTGACGCCTTCCACACCAACGGGCACGCCGGAAGAACTCGTTGCCAAATCACGTCAAGCCTTCAACAACGTATTCGGGGCTGCAGGATTATAATTAGAGGTTCCACGCATGCTGAGAGCGGTTAACTGACTAGCAGATACTCAGGACAGGCAAATCTCTCCTTGTCACGAGTTGGGATGCCACGTCACATAACGGAATGATTCCACCTGTTCAGGGGAACACTGAAATGGTAGGTTAAGCACCTTTTCAGGAGGTCTCAGGAATGAACGGATTTAAGAAGGAAGAACGGGATAACTTTACGGATCTGTCTACCGTTGAGTCACAGCGAAACGATCTGGTGGCCGAGGAATTTCCCGAGGGACCTTACGGTTCCGATCTCCGGAGCGATTCCCTTGGAAAGAGCACCCCATGGCGCAAGGATCAGCGGCCTCCGAATCGGTTTGATTATGAGGATCGCAACCTGCATATGGGCATTGAACGGGAGTATCCTGGCGAAGACGAGAGCATTCAAGCAGACCCGGGACAAAAGAAACCCGAGTAGAGCCAACCTAAAAAACCAACCGTCGTTCTTTGGACAAGACGGTTGGTTTTTGTCGTAACCAGGCTTGTAACCTCCGCTTCCTAAGCATAATGGCCTATAAAAACACATAAAATGGCAAAAGAAAAACGCCGATCATCATACTTTCTCAAAAGGCGACCGCATGTGGCGGATGTTTTTCTTGTGAGAACCTTCTATCGACTCGCGGTCCCATGAAGAGATACACCGTCGGCTGCGGTTAGAGAGAGAGGAAGGAGTGGAGGGAGGAGCACATGCCTATTAATAAGGAAAAGGATGAATTCGTGATTTATGTTGTTACGTTATCCAGCGTAAAGCGCTACATGTCCATTGAATTTATCGGGGGGTCTTGCGGTTATATTATCGCTCAAAAAGCGCTCCAATCCGATCTGCTCGGCATGATTGGCAGTATGATCGCTCCAATGGCGATTCGCCGCGTGCTGCAATGGCAACAGCGCAAATCCGAGCGTCAGGTGCGCTTTGGGCTGCATTCACTGACCAAGCCGAGCAAGCTGAGCCCTACATAAATCATGCGGCAGCAGCTCACAGGCTGCCCAGAACAATTATTTGAACCTGTATGGTAAAAGCCTCTTGCCAAGCATGCGGTTTGCGGCCCCGAGAAAACAAGCTAAAGCCACTTCCATCACAGGAAGTGGCTTTAGTAGCTCTATATCGACATTCCCGTTTCGGTCATCAGTGGTTAACACAGCTTGCTTCCTACCGCTTCTGCTTGTAAAACTCATGATACAGCTTCATCAGCGCCCGCTTCTCGATCCGCGATACATAGCTGCGCGAAATGCCGAGTTCCTTGGCAATCTCACGCTGCGTCCGTTCTTCTCCGCCAGCTTCCAGTCCGAAACGTCCAATAACGACTTCCTTCTCCCGGTCGTCCAATATATCGAGGTTCCGGTAGATTTTACTCTTCTCAATCTTCAACTGCACGGCATCCACGATATCATCCGCTTCGGTCCCGAGGATATCGATAAGTGTAATCTCATTCCCCTCTTTGTCCGTTCCAATCGGATCATGAAGAGATACGTCTTTTCGTGTCTTCTTCAAGGAACGAAGATGCATCAGTATCTCATTTTCTATGCAACGGGCAGCAAATGTCGCCAGCTTCGTGCCTTTATTCGGCCTGAAGCTTTCAATCGCCTTGATGAGTCCTATCGTCCCGATGGAAATCAAGTCTTCTAAATCCTCGCCGGTGTTATCGAACTTTTTGACGATGTGCGCAACCAGCCGAAGATTATGCTCAATCAGTTTATTGCGCGATTGAGGATCGCCTTCGGCCATTCGCTGCAGATGTTTAGCTTCCTCTTCCTCGGTCAGAGGCTGGGGAAACGCGTTGTTTTTCACGTACGAAACGAGCAGGGTCAACTCTTTTATGAACAAAGCAATTGCGGTAAACAATCCAGGCACTTTAGGACACCTCCTGCGAAGTTACAATGCAACCGGCCCTTATCGCGCTCGGTCTCTCGGTCTTCTCATTGTATGTAGGCAACGGCCCAGAAGTGCCTGTACGCGGGAAAGTGATTCGTAAAAACGTTTAATCTCCCACATCTGTCCGACCATTCATAAAAGAAGGCCCGCAATTATACGCCATTTGTTTTTTTGTAGATTCCTCAACCAAGCAACGAACTACCGCAATGTCGATAATTCATTCAACACATACCAATATATCATGTTATGAAAATAAGCTATAACAACCGATGAATTTCATTTGCCGCACGGTACATTTCCGAATCTAATACAAAACTTTTTGGCTCAAATCAATCATTCAAGTCCAGCATTTCTACCCTCATAATGAGGGAGGTTGACTTTTTGTAAATATAAGCGACGGACCCACAGATTGATCGATAAGACATTCATTACACTCCACAATATAACAGCCATAATTTTTCTCAATATAATATATTGACATTAAATTGGTATGTAATTATATTAAATGTAAGCGTTTTATATAATGACCTACAAAACGATCAACACCCTGAAGAATGGAAGGGAGAAGAGCTTACATGTACACGTTGGACTATTTTTCTGTACTGCATGATTTGAACCGCACGATAACCGAAGGCACCTCAGCTTACCCGAAGCTCGGACATATGTTCAGGAGCATGCTGGACAATACGCTGGGTTCGACCATTCAAAAACAGCCCGACGGTACCACCTTTGTCATTACCGGCGATATTCCGGCCATGTGGCTGAGGGATTCGGCTGCCCAAGTCCGCCCCTTCCTCGTTCCCGCGGGCCAAGACGAGAAGCTGGCCGATTTGATCGAGGGGCTCGTACGCAGGCAAACAGCATTCATCCTGCTTGATCCATACGCCAATGCATTCAATGATTCGCCTTCCGGTCAAGGCCACCAGAACGACCGCACCGCCATGAATCCATGGCTATGGGAGCGCAAATATGAGATCGATTCGTTATGCTATCCCATCCAGCTTGCTTACCTGCTATGGAAAGAAACCGGCAGGACCTCGCATCTGGATCAAACGTTCCATTCAGCCGCTAAGGTCATTCTGGACATCTGGCGAACCGAGCAGCATCATGAATCGAAATCGCCGTATTACTTCGAACGCTTCGATTGTCCTCCAAGCGACACGCTGCCGCGCGGCGGAAAAGGGACGGAGGTGGCTTATACAGGAATGACCTGGTCCGGCTTCCGCCCGAGCGACGACGCCTGCGCCTACGGATACCTCATTCCATCCAATATGTTCGCCGTCGTTGTGCTTGGATATCTGGCGGAGATTTCCCGCGATGTCCTGCGCGATCCCGAGTTGGAAGCGGAGGCGGAGAAACTTGCCGGAGAGATCCGTCATGGCATTGAGTCGTACGGCGTTCTCGAGCATCCCGAATATGGCAAAATTTATGCCTATGAAACGGACGGGATGGGAAGCCACCTGCTAATGGATGACGCCAACGTCCCCAGCCTTTTGTCCATTCCGTATTTGGGTTACACAAGCGCTGATGACCCGGTCTATCAAAATACCCGCAGGTTCGTGCTGAGCCACGCCAATCCGTATTATTATCAGGGCACTGCCGCTGCGGGCGTTGGAAGCCCCCATACGCCTGATCGTTATATCTGGCCGATTGCGCTGGCGATTCAAGGCTTGACGACTACCGATCGGGAAGAAAAATTTCGGCTGCTTCGGCTGATGGCGGATACCGATGCAGGCACCGGCATGATGCATGAAGGATTTCTGGTCGACGACCCTGCCCGTTATACCCGCCCATGGTTTTCCTGGGCTAACATGATGTTTTGCGAACTGATCATGGATTACTGCGGCATTCGAGTCAAAGCGATAGATATTGGAGGAGGTCATCGAGATCACCATGGGAACCAATAGGAAGCTTCGCGGCTGGGTCATCGGATATCTGTTCATTTTACCGTCCATTATCGGCTTCAGCGTTTTTGTCGCCTACCCCCTGTTGTCGTCCATGTATTACGCGTTGACAGAATGGAGCGGGTACGATTCCCCCCGTTTTGTCGGATTTGAGAACTTTAGATACCTCTTCACCGAGGATCCGGCTTTTTGGCCTTCGATCCGTGCAACGTTTTACTTCGTGATCCTGAGTGTTCCTTTATCGCTGATCCTAGGCTTGTTATTGGCCATGATGCTGAACAAAAACTTGACCGGCATCAAATGGTTCCGCACGATCTTTTATCTTCCCGTTGTCGTTCCCTCCATCGCCACGCTCACGTTGTGGCAATTTATTTATGAGCCGCAATATGGTCTGGCGAATTCGCTGCTAAGAGAGTTCGGACTGCCGCCGGGCACTTGGTTGACCAGCGAAACGACAGCGCTTCCATCCATTGTGTTAATCGGTTTATGGCAGGTCGGATCCAGTGTCATCATTTTTCTGAGCGGTCTGCAGTCGGTTCCCCAGGAAATGTACGAAGCGGCGGAAGTCGACGGCGCCTCCAGGTGGCGGATGTCGTTAAACATTACGCTGCCCATGATCACCCCGATCCTGTTCCTGCAGCTTATACTCGGCATCATCGGCGCATTCCAGGCGTTTAACCAGGTTCAGGTGCTGACCGGAGGCGGCCCGAACTTCTCCACCTCCCTGCTGAATTACAAAATCTATACCGACGCCTTCAACGGAAGAATGTTTGGTTATGCCATTGCGGAGGTGTGGGTACTGTTTGTCATCATCATGATTTTTACCGTGATTTCTTATCGGTACTCCAACCGGTTCGTTTATTACGAAAGCGACAAATAAGGGGGTAAGAAGTGATGCAAGCGGAAGTACGGCCCAAACAACGAGGAAATTTGAATACAGCGGACATACGCGTAAAGCGAAGAGTACGGTTTAACTGGATAGACGCCATTCGTTTTATCTTATTGGCGATCGGCGCCATTGCGATGCTGTTCCCCCTCTTCTGGATGGTTACCATTGCGCTGAAGAGCAACAACGACGTGTTCAAAATTCCGCCCGAATGGTTTCCGCGGGAATTTCATTGGTCCAATTTTGTCACCGGAACAAAAGAAATCAACTTTTGGCAAACGTTTGGCAACTCCCTGTTTATCGCGATTACCTGCACAATCGGACAGATTATAAGCTCGGTGCTGGTGGGCTACGGGCTCGCACGGCTCAAGTTCCCGGGACGTAAGCTGTGGTTCTCGCTTTTTATAGGGAGCCTCATGCTTCCCGGATTTGTAGGCATGATCCCTATGTTTAACCTGTACACCAGCATTGGATGGTACGATTCCTGGCTGCCGATTATCGTACCCGCCTTTTTTGGAAACGCCACATTCTCGTTCCTGTTTGTACAGTATATAAAAACAATCTCCGTTTCATTTGACGAGGCTGCCAAAATAGACGGAGCATCGGACCTTTATGTGCTGCTTAAGGTATTGGTGCCGATGTCCATGCCGGTCATCATGACCATGGTAATATTTGCGTTCCAAGGGGCATGGAATCAATATTTGGAACCTTTGCTCTATATTATCGATCCAAGCAAATGGACGTTGTCGCTGGCGATGGCTACCTATACGGGCACCTATGCGACAGCCTGGAATCTGTTTATGGCCGCGGATTTAATTTATATCCTGCCGATGCTGCTGCTCTTCTTCTTTGGCCAGAAGTTTTTTATGCAGGGGCTCGGCTCCATGAATTCCGCGGGTTTAAAGTAAAGCTTCCGACCATATGGGAGGTGATGCCGACCGGGATTGACTGAAGTAAAAAACAGGTGATGCTCAGTTCATTAAATTTACCATTGGGGAGGTCTTTCAATGAGACAGGGTGCAAGAAAGTGGGCCAGTGGAATCATCGCTTTACTGTTATTTTCAAGTCTGCTGGCCGCTTGCGGCGGCAACAGCGGCGGAGGCTCCGGTTCGGCGAGTCCCGGGAACACACCATCCGGAGAAGATAACGCCGGGTCCAAGAAACCCGTCGAAGTCACGATGATTACTTGGGAGTCGGCGGCCATGAACGAAAAAATCATGGCATCCATGAAAAAATTCGAAGAGGATAACCCTGACATCAAAGTGAAGCTCATCCCTACTCCATTGGACAATTACGGTGTCAAAATTAACGGAATGATCACGGCGAAGAAAGCACCCGACATCTTCATGACCGGTAACGACATGCTGCTCGATAATGCCGGCAAAGGACTTCTCTATGACTGGACGGAGCTTGCAACACAGGACAAAGCGTTCATGGAGGGCTTCTACGAGGGCGTGGTAGACAGCTGGTACTATGAAGGCAAGTTGGTCGGATTGCCGGGCCTTTTGAACACATACGGCATTTTTTACAATAAAAAATCATTCCAGGATGCAGGTCTTCCGGAACCGAAGATTGGCTGGACCTATGATGAATTCTTCACGGCGATGGAGAAGCTTTCGAGCAATCAGGGCGGCGTGCAGCAATTTGGTTATTACGCCCCCCTTGACCCCTTCCATGTCTCTCTCTATTCGGTTTCCGCAGGCGGTGCTCCCTTCGCTGATGCCATCATCAATCCAACGAAGGTGGAAATCAGCGACCCGTTCAGGGAAGGCGTCGAAAAATATAAGGCTGCCATTGCAAATGGTTACATGAATCCTCCTACCTTTGATTTAACGAATGCCATGAGTTCGTTCAAACAAGGTAAAGTCCCGATGACCCTGCAAGGGCAATGGGTAGCCGACGATTTGATCCGTACGGCTCCGAAGGAATTGGAGTGGGGCTACGTGCCGATGCCGGTGGTTAACAGCCAGACCGAGATTTATGACGCCGTAGGCTGGTCCAGTCCGGCAACGCTCAAAAATCCGGAAGCGGTATGGAAAGTGCTCAAGTATCTGGATTCCAAAATGTACGAGGAAGTTCTCCCTTCAACCCCGGTGGCTCCCGCAGCCTATCAAGCTTCTTCCGCAGCTTATTACGAAGCGCTGAAAACGGCCGGACATCCTGAAGTGGGCGAAGGACTGGATCATATCCTGAAATCCCAGAATACGCAGCCGGTTCGTTTCCTGTCGACGTGGGCTGGCAAAGCGTACCCGTTCATTGAAGCATCATGGAAAAACATTCTGATGGGCAAAGCCCCGATCACCGAACTGGATGTGATGGCCGAAAAAATCAACAAAGTGATTACGACCGGCAAGTAGTAACCGGAACCGTTAAGCTCATGAAGCCGATCATGAATGGAACGGATCGGCTTCGATTTGAAAATAGAGGAGGAACATTCATGTCACTAAGATCAGGTCAACTTTTCAGGTTTCTGGCGGTGCCTCTGGCTATCGCGCTCATGCTCGGTTCCATGCCGGGCATCGGAACGTCCAAAGCCTACGCCTATACCGCATCAGATGGGGATACAGCGATGAAAGCTTTTAACGATACATTTTGGGATCCGAACGCCAAGATGTTCTGGAAGGACTCGAAGCGCGAAAAGCATCAAGACTTCTGGGTGGAGGCTGAGCTGTGGGAATTGGTCATGGATGCGTATCAGCATACATCCGATCCTGCTTTGAAAGCCGAGCTTAAAACGCAAATCGACGATGTATATGACGGCACCGTCGCCAAGTACGGGCAAGATTGGACGAATAACCCGTTCAATGACGATATTATGTGGTGGGCGATGGGAAGCGCCAGAGCCTATCAAATCACCGGAAACCCAAGATATTTGGAAGCCGCGAGGGATCATTTCGATTTTGTGTACGATACGCAGTGGGATGAAGAGTTCGCAAACGGCGGCATTTGGTGGCTGAACAGCGACCATAATACCAAAAATGCGTGCATTAATTTCCCGGCGGCGCAAGCGGCGCTTTATCTTTACGATATTACGAAAGATGAGCATTATCTAAACGCGGCAACCAAAATATTCAGATGGGGCAAAACGATGCTTACGGACGGAAACGGAAAAGTGTTCGACCGCATCGAAATTGAACATGGCGCGGTTCCGGATGCCACTCACTACAACCAGGGTACATACATCGGGTCGGCCGTCGGATTGTATAAAGCGACCGGAAATGCCGTTTACCTCGATGACGCGGTCAAAGCCGCTAAATTCACCAAAAACCATCTGGTGGATTCAAACGGGATTTTGAATTATGAAGGTCCCAACGGGGATCTGAAAGGCGGCAAAACGATCCTTATGCGCAATCTGGCCCATCTGCAAAAGACACTGGATGAAACCGGCCAGTACCCGGAATTCAGTGCTGAATTCGACGAATGGCTTGCATTCAATATCGAAATGGCCTGGAGTCACCGGAATTCGGATCATATCGTGGATGGAAACTGGGCGGGACAACTGCTGTCCGGAACCTATGAATCCTGGTCCTCGGCCGCAGCCGTTCAAGCTTTAAACGGTATCAAACCGATGGAAGCGGAGCTTCATTATGGCGTTAAAAACCCCTTCGATAAAATCGAAGCGGAACGTTACAATATCGGGTCCGGTTTCGTTCTGGAAGGCGCGTTCGAAGGTTCGCTGCAATTAGGCGGAATACAGCATGGCTCTTATGCCGCTTACAAAAATGTGGACTTCGGATCAGACGGTGCGATCGGGTTCATTGCCAGAGCGTCCAGCGGAACAGGCGGAGGTAACATTGAGATCCGGCTTGATTCCAAGGATGGCCCCAAAGTCGGGACCTTGAACGTAGAGGGAACGGGCGACTGGAATCAATATATCGATGCCGTCACCCTCCTTAAAGATGACCAGGGAGCGCCGAGCGCGATAACCGGCGTCCATGATGTGTATCTTGTCTTCACCAAGACGAACGACGATTATTTATTCAATTTGAACTGGGTTAAATTCACAACGACGGACCCGACGGAAACCGACGCCTATGCCAAGCTTAAGGCCGGAAATTACGACAGCAGCGAAGGACTTAGTAAACATGCCGAGTTCGGATATTTGGACGCAATCCATCACAATGCCTATGCCTCTTATGAAGGAATTGATTTCGGATCTGGCGCGGCTGGCATCACGGTGCATGTGGCCAGCGGCAATCAAGGCGGCACGATCGAGGTTAAATTGGACAGTCTGGATGGACCTACCGCAGGGGTCATTCAAATTCCGGCGCTGGGAAGCTGGGATAACTGGGTCGATATCATGGCGAATATCGATGACACCTTAGCTGTAGGTGTTCACGACGTATACCTTGTTTTCAAGGGAGCGAACGGCAGTGACTACCCTCTCAATCTGGAGTGGTTCACCTTTACCACCATGAAAGGAAAAGCAAGGGATGCTTACGACAAGCTGGAAGCCGAAAACTATACAAACGGAGTAGGCTTCGGCAGAGAAACCGGCGGCGGGGAAACTTACCTGGCCGGGATGTTTGGACCGAATAACCCTTATGCTATGTACAATTACATCGATTTTGGCAGCGAAAGCCCTACCCAATTCCATGTCAATGCAGCCAGCGCCACGGCTGGCGGGACAATCGAGGTCAGACTGGACAGTCTGGGCGGTCCGGTCATTGCAACAGCCACCGTCTCAGGAACCGGGGGCTGGCAAAATTTCAAAGTTTCCTCGACGGATGTAACGACCCCTGTAACGGGAAAACACATTGTATTCCTGTCTTTTAAAGGCGGAGACTGGTTATATAACTTTGATAAATTCACTTTTGGCGATCCGGCCGTATTCACAGAGACTCCGACTCCTCCTATGCCTGAAGAGGACCATGTTGCTCCGGGCGAGGTAGAGAATGTTCAGGTGAAGCGCGGCGAGGGCAAGATGACGCTGTCTTGGGATGGTCCCTACGATATCGATGCTCAAAAAGTGCAAATTACGCTGCGGAGTAATGGACAGCAGGTCGGCGACGTCATTGAGGTAAATCGGGGAATTCAAACAGCGGTGATACAGGGAATCGAAGCGGGCAAGGACTATTCGCTCTTCATCCGGTCCATTGATCGGTCCGGGAATGTATCGCAGGGAGTCACCATCGAGGTTACCGATTCTCCTTCCTTCTCTTTGACTGTTAATGGCAAGAGCTTGGAAGATGGCGATTCTTTGGAGGATTACATGGCTCTCAGCTTCAAAATCATGGACACTTCTGCCATCCAATTAGCCGAAATAACCATCGGCGATAAAGTATATACGCTGGATCCATTGACCAAGGACGCTATCGACATCGATTTGGCCGGGAATTTGGGCGACATAACGGCAACGGTTACGACTGAAGACCGCTCCGGTAACAAAACTCAGAAGACAGTCCAGTTCCGGGTCATGACCAGCGTGTTTTCCATGAAACAATTAATCGACCGATTCGCGGATTCTGGGGATGTAAGCGGAGCGCTCATTCCTCAGCTGACCAACGCTCTTAACCAGGTACAGCATCAACTGGATCTGGGAAGAGTGGATCATGCCGTCAAGCATATGCAGAATTTCACCAAGCATCTGAATAAGGAGGCGATGGGACGCAACGTCAGCGATCAAGCCAAAACGGTATTGAATACCGATGCGAACTCCCTGCTCCAAGATTGGCAGGATGGCTTGGAGTAAACATAAAGCGCTATAGCGGCGACCATGCATAACGTATAAAAAAGGGACTCCTGATGTTCAGGAGTCCCTTTTTGTTCTATTTCAACTGTACCCATAGTCTCTTGCGGCCCATACGTGCGATGCCCTGTTACAATTAGTGTCTGATTAGAATCGGCTAGGGAAGAGTACCCTTCACAAATCCGGGCTGCTTAACCGTTCAAACAACCAGTCGTACGAATACCGGCCGCTAATTTCGTGCGCTCCGGAGAACAGATCGGTTCGAAGCCTCTCCTCAGCACCGTTGTGCCGATATATTTCCCTGAGCTCATGAGCTGCTGCTTCAAAGCCGGCAGCCGGAAATATCCGATCATGGGTTCCCGACTCCAGAAACAAGGGCCTAGGACAGATCAGTCCCAACCATTCCGGCAGCTCGGCATAGTTCAAGATGCCGGGGATGTAATTGCATACACAGTGCTGCATCGCCATAATGCTGTCCTTGAAAGTATTGGGGTACCCGGCAAGCACGGCAGCCCGTATTCGGTCATCCAGCGCCGCGCTCAAAAACGAGATAAACCCGCCTCCCGAAAAACCCATGATGCCGATTCTGTCAGCCTGAACCTCCGGGCGTTCGGCCACATACTCCAATGCCTTCAGTGTCTCGGTTACGCGGAGACCGGCGAGCGTCTTGCCATGCATCATCAGCTGGGTGGACAGCCGGTGGCAGGAATTCGGGGCATCCGGATTCCGTGCGAGATCCGCCGCAAGCCGGCGCTCACCGAAACCGGCTACATCCGGAGCGATCACCACCATGCCCCGCCGTACCAACTGGACAGCGAAATGCCGGTGTATACAGGGCATATCGGAATCCCTTGATCCGTCCTGCTTCAACCCTACGATCTCCCTGCTTCCATAGCCATGGCCATGAACGGCGACGGCTGCCGGCATCGGCTTCCCTTGGTTTCCCTCCGGAATTAACACATACGCCGCAAAGGACACGCCCGGTACGGCGGATAGCTCCACCCTCTCCCGAATATACCCGTCACACGGCTCCTGTTCGAGCAGTACAGGCTTATGCCTTTCATTGGATTCGAATTCGCCGATCAATTGCCGAAGTGCCTGCTTTAAATGCCCTTTGCGCTCTTCGGCGCTCATGGAAACCTGCCTGTCTTTCATTCGTCCCATAGCCTCGTTATACATGGACTCCAGCAAAGCATCTGCGCGCCACATCACCGTACTCACCGCCTTCAATTTACTCATTGTTTTTAGACACGGCGTTTCCCTTGGATAACTTATTTCCCCTGTATGCCTGGGCATCAAGGCCCCATATTCACCAGGACGGCTTCAGGCCCGGTCGGTCTCCGGCTCCCCCCTTTGGGTTCCATGCTGACCACAATCCGCTTCGCTTTCTCCGCTCCGAAACCGTAATAATAGCTCTTCCCATGCGGGCCTTGCACCAGCATAAAGCCCGCGCTCGACAGCCGATCCTCATCCTGAAGCCACACCTGATAGTCTTTCTCCTCCAAGGAATGCAGGCCGTTCACAACGATCAGCATTTCTCCCGAGCCACGTTTTAGCCACACCGAGCCGCTGCCGTAAAAAGGCTCAACCGGCTGTATGACATACCGCTCGGTATCCTCGCTTTGCATATCGGCAATCCGCTGGCTCACCGTATGTTCGAAGGCCGCATGGGTCTGAGCGTCGTTTCCCTTCAAGGTGAATAAACCGGCTATCAACAAGATGAACAGTACTCCGGATATCGCCTGCCATGCAACATGCTTCCTGATTCGGATTTTGCTTCGGAAGGACCGGATATAAGCCGCAAGCAGGAGCCTGCTGCGCAGTCGTTTGGGAGGCATGTGTCCATCCGCGGCTTGATTCTTCATTGACTCCCGAATGGCCGCCCTCGTACCTGCAGGCTGAGTCGATCCGACAAGCGGTTCGCCATGAATATCACCGCTTCGAAACAGCTCCTGCTCGATGACATCGGATTCATGTGATGGCGTTGCGATACCTTCTGCTCCCATAAGGTCGGCCCATTCCGCCGCTGTCCCGGAACATGTCTTGCATTCCTTAAGATGGTGCTCGACATTCATCCTCTCCGCGTACGGCAATCGCTTCATAACGTAATCAACAAGCTTCTCCTCGGGATATAACGGGCAGTCAAAGTTGTCTTGAGCGAAACGCTCATGGTCTTGCTTTGAATGTTTCATGCTGCGAGCTCCCCCCTTCCTTCCCGTTCATCGCATCCAGCCGCCGTCTAACATTGTGGATGCCGTACCGGATTAAGGATTTGACGGTTCCAACGGGCCGGTTTAACAATTCCGCCATTTCCCGGTGGGAGCGCTGCTCGACGTAGCTTCCGTAAACCGCCATCCTCTGAAGGGGCGGAATGCCCTGGAGCGCCTCCTTTACCTGCTCCAGCTCCAACCGGCGCAAGGCGGCCAACTCTACCGATTCCTGCTCTTCGCTCCATGCCGTTTCCGGCAGCGCCTCTTCGATCCATTCGGCTGCAGCCGTGCGCTGCCGCTTGCGCATTCGATCCATCGCCCTGCACCGTGTTCTCACAGCCAGCCAAGCCTCGACGCTTCCGCGTGCAGGATCATACTGATCCGCCTTATGCAGCACTTCCATGAAGATATCCTGGCATAATTCCTCCGCCTCGGCCGAATCCTTGGTCATCTGCAAAGCCAGCCGGTAAACCAGGCGGGCATAGGCATCATAGAAACGCCTGAACGCTGCGGCCGAACCTTCTGCAATCTCCTCCAACCACATCGCAGAATGATCGTTCATCCCTGAACCCCCCTAACCTGTTCTCCTCTCAAAGAATCATGATGGCCTGCCTTTCGCACTGCCATTTTCGATTCAATATTTTAGCAAACGCTCCTTGTCTTTTGAATAAACCGGGACACTTTTCAGCTTCCTTTAATGAATTTTTTAGCTAATTTTAATCTTTCCGATAAATCCAAACCCGGTGCTTCTAACGTACTCATTATGAATTCATAAATTAGGAGGGGTAGTGTCATGAAATCGCTTAGAAAAAGAGCAAAGCAGCTGAACCTGCTGCTCTTGTTCATCCTGGGTACTTACTTGTTAAGTGGAGGAAATACCGCATTCGCGGCAGGGGAAATCACCTTGTACACACCTTACACCTCGATTTCCGTTCCGCCGGGGGAAGTCATCAATTATCCCCTTGAAGTCAAAAACAATACGAGCGGCGTCATTACGGTTCCGCTCCAAATCAACAGCCTGCCGAGCGGCTGGAGCACCAAGCTTAACGGCGGAGGCTGGCAGCTAAAGGAAGTGTCCGTGAAGCCGGGCGAATCGGAATCGGTGTCCTTGGAGGTTACCGTGCCGCTCAAAGTTGATAAAGGCTCCTACCGGTTTCAAGTAACGGCGGGATCCCTGGCCACTCTGCCATTAACCGTGGATATTACGGAAAAAGGAACCTATCAGACCGAGCTCACAACCGATCAAGCCAATCTGGAGGGGCATGCCGATTCCACGTTTACCTACACGGTGAATCTGCAAAACCGAACTGCCAATAAACAAAACTATGCTCTGCAGGCCGATGCCCAAGCGGGATGGGACGTTACATTCACCTCCGGCGGCAAGCAGGTATCCTCCGTCGAAATCGAAGCGGGTGCAAGTCAATCCATTACCGTCGATGTCAAACCGCCTGCCGAAGTAACGGAAGGCACCTTCTCCATTCCGATCCGCGCTTCCAATTCATCGACATCCTCCGAGCTTGCGCTGGAAGCTGTCATTACGGGATCTTATGGGCTGGAGCTGACAACACCAAGCGGTTTGCTCAGCACAAACGTAAATGCGGGCGGCAGCAAAACCATTGAGCTGCTGGTCAAGAATACGGGAACAGCGCCCCTCTCGGATATTAATCTTAGCTCCGATACGCCGGTGGACTGGGAGGTAAGCTTCAATCCGAAAACGATCGAAAATCTGCCCGCAGGCAAATCCACAACGGTAGAGGCCAAACTGACGTCAAGCGACAAAGCCATTGCGGGCGATTATGTTACCAGCCTGAAGGCCGCAGCGGCTGAAGCAAGCGCCGACGCCCAATTTCGCGTAGCCGTCAAAGGCTCCATGCTGTGGGGTTGGATCGGCGTGCTCGTCATTGTTGCAATTCTGGGAGGCATCTATGTTCTCATTCGTAAATACGGAAGGAGATAACCTTGATGGATACGGTCATTGACATTCACGAATTGACGAAGAGCTACAATGAAACGAAGGCGGTGGACCGTTTATCCCTCCAAATTAAACGCGGCGAGATCTTCGGTCTGCTCGGCCCGAACGGTGCGGGCAAATCCACCACGATCCTGATGCTGCTCGGACTCAGCGAGCCGGATTCAGGAACCATTAACGTGCTTGGCCTCAATCCGACCAGAGAACCGATCCCGGTCAAGCGGCGGGTCGGATATCTGCCCGATGACGTCGGCTTTTACGAGGACCGAACCGGGCTGGAAAATTTGATGCTTACGGCCCGGCTGAATCGAATCCCCGATTTCCAAGCCCGGGAAAGGGCGCTGGAGCTGTTGGAGCAAGTAGGGCTCACGCAGGCAGCCCACAAGAAGACGGGGGCCTATTCCCGCGGGATGCGACAGCGTCTCGGACTTGCGGACGTCTTGATGAAATCCCCGGAGATTATCATTCTGGACGAACCGACCTTGGGCATCGATCCAACAGGAATGGAGGAGCTGCTGCGTTTGATACGGAAGCTAAGCCGTGAGCAAGGTCTTACCGTACTGCTGTCCTCCCACCAGCTGCACCAGGTTCAGCAGATTTGCGACCGCGTCGGCCTGTTCGTGCGGGGACGGCTGCTTGCCGAAGGGGATGTCGAGGGGCTGTCCCGGACCCTGTTCGCGGATGATCCGATTATGATCACCGTGGAGCTGGATGAGCTTCGACTCGAATTGCGGGATGAGATCAGCAACATCGAAGGAGTTCACCAGATCGAGGTTCCGTCTATCGAAAGCGATCCGGCTGAGCATGCGGACATACCGATCAGATCGGCTAAGGTTCTGATCCGGGCCGATAGGGATTGCAGCCCTGAGATTGCCCGCGCGGTCGTGAATGCAGGTGCCCAGCTGTTCTCGCTGAACCGCCAGCAGTATGGTTTGGACGAAATCTACCACCGTTATTTTGCAGGAGGTGATGAGCATGGCAGAGCGAAGAGTGCTGAGCGTACAGGATAAGCTGGCCGGCATTGGGCGCCGGCTGCAGTCCTTCTCCGAAAACATCAAAAAAATTGTTTCCAAGCGGACCAGCACCCCCGGCCAATCGGTGACAGTAGAATCTGCCAAATCGTCCACGCCTTCAGCCTTCGGCGTGCTGGTCCGTAAAGAGATCGCGGACCATATCCGGAGCTGGCGCTTCATTTTACTGCTGGGCATCATTGCCTTAACCTGCGTGGCTTCCCTATATACGGCTATGAACAGCATCCGGGAAGCCCTCGGGTCGGAGAACGGGGGCGATGATTTTGTCATCCTGAAGCTGTTCACCCTCTCGGATGGCACCCTCCCGACCTTCATCGGATTTGTCGGTTTCTTAGGTCCATTGCTCGGAATCGGCATGGGCTTTGATGCCGTCAACAGTGAACGGAACAAAGGGACGCTCAGCCGCATCATGGCCCAGCCGATCCACCGCGACGACCTGCTCAATGCCAAATTCGCCGCTTCCCTGATCGTCATCAGCATCATGTTTATCACGCTCGGGCTGCTGACCATGGCGCTGGGCACCCTGATTATCGGCATACCGCCAACCTTTGAGGAATTTTTGAGAATCCTCAGCTTTCTGGTCGTGACCATTTTTTACGTTGGCTTCTGGCTGAATCTGTCCATTATGTTCTCCGTAAGATTCCGCCAGCCGGCGACTTCCGCCCTGTCAAGCATTGCGGTCTGGCTGTTCTTCAGCTTCTTTTTTGATATGATCCTGCAATTGCTGGCACGAGGATTGGCTCCGGATTCTGCCTCGGCCACGGTCCATGATGTCATGAGCTATCAGAATCTGATGCTCTGGCTTGGCCGGCTGTCGCCGTATACCCTGTTCAATGAAGCGACGACCACCCTGTTGATGCCGTCCATCCGCAATCTCGGACCGCTCACGCAGGAGCAGGTGTACGGTGCCATCGCAAGTCCGCTGCCGTTTGGCCAAAGCCTGCTGCTCGTCTGGCCGCAAATTACCGGACTGACCGCAGCCACGTTGATCTGCTTCGCCATCTCTTACGTCCTGTTCCTCCGACAGGAAATTAGAGGCCGGTCCTGATCTTTAGGTTATATGAACAAGCTCATCTGAATGATTTTTCAGATGAGCTTGTTTTTTTCATGGGTTCAATTTAGCTGCATCCGTCTACCTTCCCTGAACGACCGCTTGCGACAGGAATCCGATCTTCTGCAGCCAACTCGCGCACAGGCCCGTCCATTGCGAAACACTGGCGTCTTCTTCCGCAAGGCCAAGGCCATGCCGGCCTTCCGGGAAAACATGAAGCTCAAACGGAATACGCTGCTGGCTTAGTGATCCGGCATACATCAGGCTGTTCTCGACCGGAACCGCACCGTCGTCGGCGGTATGCCACATAAAGGAAGGAGGGGTGTCCGGTTTTACCACAAGTTCGAGGGACATTTCATTTCTCAAGTCTTCCGGCGGGTCCTCCCCCAACAAATTGGTCATGGAGCCCTCATGGTAATAATCCTTAAATGAAATGACCGGGTAACAGAGAATGGAAGCGTTCGGACGGGAACTCTGCCGGTCCACAGCATCCACGGCCTCCGGGTTTCCTTCATCGAAATGAGTGCTGGCACTCGCTGCGAGATGTCCGCCTGCCGAGAATCCGAGGATTCCGATGCGGTCCGGATCGATGTTCCATTCCTTGGCGTGATGCCTTACAAGCCGGACCGCACGCTGGGCATCGCCCAGCGGATACGGATGGCGATAAGGGGCAACACGGTAATGAACAACAAAGGCCGATAGACCAATCGAATTCAGCCACAAGGCAATCGGACCGCCCTCATGATCCGCGCGCCCCCCGTATCCGCCGCCCGGAAGTACAAGCACGGCCCCGTGAGGCGTTTCATTTTGCAATAGATAAGGTGTCATGTAGGGTGTGAATGTCTCTTCCACCGACTCATGTCCGGGAATATCCCGTTCCCAAAGCTTCATCATATCCATTCCTTTCTGTCTCTCATATCAAGTCGTTTATTCATTTATTCATTCATTTCTTCATTTCCTTCAGCTTTAGCCACTCAGGAACCAAGCAAATCCAGTCTCAGCGGTGTAAACGCATCCAAAAGAGCGGAGGGTTCCAGTGCTTTTACCCCATGCTTCGCTCCGCCGGGAATGACGATGGTGTCTCCCTGACGCACCAGGGTCGTCTCACCGTTGATATAGAATTCGATGGCGCCCTTCAGACAGTAACTCATCTGCTCATGGGGATGGCTGTGCAGTGCACCTTCCGCCCCTTCTTCAAAATGCACCTCCATCATCATCAGCCCGGTCCCGGGTTTAAACACCTTCCTTGTCACCCCGGGCTCCGCTTGTTCCCAAACTCCGATTTCCGCCATGATCCTCCTCCTCTGCTAATCAAGCTCCGAATTTTCGCGTTCATCGGTTCATTAAATTAAAGACCCTTCATAACTTCTTCGCCGAAGAGTCTGCGTATTCCTATTATCCATGTCATAAAATTCAGAAAAGTCATCTCGACTGAGTCGATAACATTTATTTAGAGGGTCCAGACGCATACATGTTCTACACGTATCTGCTATGTAGGGATGAGAACACAGAATCGGGAATATCCAGCTTTCGTTCCTGCATCCCCCCGAGTTCACGCAGCGAATAGCGGATAAGAATCGCCTGCGTTCCCGCATTCATGTCCCCTTCAACCTCACCTCTGCCCAGCGGAACCGCCTCCGGCATGTCAGGATAATACTCACCTTGCTTCACTTGGGCCACATTGGGTGCCGGCGGGGAATGATCGATCTCCCTGGAAAATCCCCCGTCCGCCTGCTTGAGCCGCGCCATATTCCATAAGGTGATTTCCGCGATCTCCAGAACGTCCTCCTCCGGAATGCGCAGCTTCATCGATGTCAGGAGGCTGATCGGGTTCCGGATATAACACATATCAACGGCCTCCTCGTTCCGTAGGGCGTGGAGCAGGGATCGGTATATTTCCGCAGTCCGGGGCAAGGGTGCTTGAAATCGGTTATAGAACGTTAACAGCTTGAAGGTTCCCGATATTCGCACATAAAGGGTGCCTTCGCCCCATAGCCCCGTCGCCGGATCTTGAATACTCGCAAAATACGACAGCGCCTCATGCAAAAACGGCTCCCTCTCACCTTGCGGCATTTGGGATAAATAAGGGGCCGAATTACACAGCCGGTCGCAGCCGCGCCAGCTGTTCGCAAGACTGATCGAACGCAGCCACTCCGCATAAGCCTCGGGAGAACGGCAGTATGCCGGAGCCATATTTCGATTGCCCGGCAGCGGATGCAAAGGGGCTGCACCCAACTTGCGAAGTGCTCCTACGCTGTAGCCAAGTGCACGTCCCACCATCACATCGTCTTTTCTCATCCTGGGATCGGCATCATAGAAATACCCCGTCGCAGGGTCTTGCTTAGACTGAAAAAAACGCACGATACCCGTCTTAATATCATCGGCCAGCCTTTGCTGAAGCCCGCAGCGCTCGATAATACCCAAAGCTTGCGCTGTCGATTCGATGTCCGGCGTGAACGTCCCGGAATCCCTGGAACTGCGGGCATAATAAAAACCGCCGGAAGCAGCGTCATATTGTCCCTCAAGCCATTCGAAGAATCCTTCGAACAGTCCGTCGCCACCCTCCAGAACGTCCTCTAATCGCTGTGTCATGCCCTATCCCTTCTTTCAGCTCTTTATGACGTTATATGAAAAATCCCGAAAAATTACCCTGCCTTTACCGATAGCATCCAGTCCGATGCGGAGGCTCTGAAACCCGCCAAACGTGTTGTGATGAAACCCTGAAACATCCACCACTTTGTCGTATCGGTGCCATTCGAACCCATCGAAGCTGTAAAAGAATGAAACGATATGCTTATCGTTTACCAATCGCAAAAATGCCCTGCGCTGATCATTCGGCATCGTGCCATAGCCCTTGAATGACCGGAAATGCCTGACTCCGCGCTCGTTGACTCCCATACCAAGATATGCCGCATCGTTATAGTAGAGCAGCAGGCGGCCTTCTGCCGGGCCCTCCACGATCATCTCGACCTCTGCCGAATAACGTTCATGACCCGCCATATAAAGCAGTGGGGAAGCCTTTGCTTCCTCGGATGCTGCCTCGGCAACCAGTTCCTGATTCCCCGAACGGAACCGGGCGGAAGGCTCCACGCCTTCGCACTGCCAATGCAGACCCAGCTCAGGTCCGGCAAAGGTATCCCTGAATGAAACTCCTTGCTGCACAACATTGGTTTCTCCTTCGTAACGCTGCCGATCGTGCTGGTCAAGTCCCTCACGGCCTCCCGCAGCTCGAAACCATCCGTCAGAAGTCCATTCGATCGGTTCGAGCAAGGTCTGCCTGCCCAGCGAATGGAACCCGCCCGCATAAGCATGGTAGACCATCCACCACTGGCCGTCAGGGGTGTCGATTAACGAGGCGTGTCCTTTGGACCACCAGGGCTCATCCCTGGACTCCGTATGGATGATCGGGTTGTACGGAGAGTGCTCCCAGGGGCCCCATGGCGTTCTGGATCTTGATGACACGGCCATATGGCTTGTAGGCGGGCCGGCCGTCCCCCCGACGGCCACCGTCAGGTAGTAATATCCATCGTGAACGGTAATCTTCGGCCCCTCCAGGCTGTAAGCCTCCACGACCCAATCGTCCGGATACCGCCAGCCGTTATACACATGTCTGACTTCGCCTGCGACCGCGAGTCCGTCCGCCGTAAGCTCTACAAAATCACCGCCCGACATATGCAAATAACGCTTTCCGTCCGGTCCTGCCGTATGCCCCGGATCGATTCCCTTGATCCCCAGATTGATCGGTTTGCTCCAAGGTCCCGCCGGACTGGACGCCGTTACGACCCAGTTCGTGCGCCCCGCCGGATAATAAATATAATACATGCCGTTATGCGCAACGAAGTCCGGTGCCCATACATCCCCCTCGTAATGAGGCAGGGCAGCCCCAACTCGGCTCCAATTCAGCAGATCGCGCGAATGCCAAATGACGAGTCCGGGCGTCAGCTTGTAGGAGGAATGCGTCATGTAATAATCCTCGCCGACCCGGATGACCGACGGGTCGGCATAATTGCCGGCAATGATTGGCGCATACCGTTTCTTTTCCAACACCTTACCTCACTCCTCTCTATCCTTTGATGGATCCCAGCAGCGCACCCTTCGCAAAATGCTTCTGCAGGAACGGATACACGCACAGAATCGGCAGCGTGGCAATGACGATAACTGCCATCTTCACCGTCTGCTCCGGCGGCCGGACGAATTCGTCCATGCCGGAGGTGTCTGCCGCCAAACCGCTGGCAAGGATGACGATCTGCCGCAGAATGACCTGCACGGGCCATTTGGCCGCATCATTCAGGTACAAAATCGCCGACATATACGTGTTCCAGTAGGTCACCGCATAAAAGAGCGATATGGTTGCAATGGCAGGCATCGACAGCGGAATCACGATTCGGAACAGGATGCCCCAATCGCCGGCCCCGTCGATCTTCGCGGATTCCTCCAGTCCCTCAGGCAGGTTCTGAAAGAAGTTTCGCATGATGATGAGATTGAAGGCATTGATCGCCGTCGGGACAATCAGCGCCGCATACGTATCGATCAGCCCCATCTCCTTCACCACGAGAAACGTGGGGATCATTCCGCCGCTGAACAGCATCGTGAACAATACCATGAACATGATGAAATTACGGCCATCCAGATCCCTGCGCGACAGTCCGTAAGCCATCAGGCAGGTTAGCAGCATGCTGAACAAGGTGCCCAGGAAGGTGACGCCCACGGAAACGCCAAGCGAGCGAAACACCGTATTGGTTGAAAATACATATTTGTAGGCATCAAGCGACCAAACGGTCGGAAACAGGACAAACTGCTTCTGCGCCAGCTCCGTCACGGTTGTGAAGGATCCCGCGATGACGTGCAGGAAAGGCAGGATGGTAACCAGGCCGATGATCAACAGCAGCGTATAGTTCACAATATCGAAAATTCGGCTCGATATCGTTTTATCTTGTACCATAGCGATCCACCTTTCTGTAGTTAATAGATGCCTTCTTCTCCGGCTTTTTTGGCCAGCCAATTGGCCAGCATCACCAGAATGAGACCGATCAGCGATTTAAAGAACCCGACCGCCGTACTGAAGCTGAACTGTCCTTGCTTAAGACCTGCGGTATAAACATACGTATCGAAAATCTCCGCCACATCCCGGTTCATTGAGTTTAAGAGGAGATAGATATGTTCGAACCCAAGTTCCAGCACATCGCCGATTTTCAAAATCAACAAAACGACGATCACGCTTCGAATCGAAGGAAGCGTAATATGCCACATTTGCCGAAAGCGGCTGGCTCCATCAATCCGGGACGCTTCGTATAAACCGGGATCAATCGCCGCCATGGCGGCCAAATAGATGATCGTGCCCCAGCCTGCCTCCCGCCAGATGATCTGCATGACATACATCGGCCTGAACCATTCGCTGCTCATCAGGAAATTGATTTTTTCGAATCCGGCCATAACCAGCAATTCATTAATGATTCCGCGATCCATCGAGAGCATGACAAACGAAATGGATACGATAATGACCCAAGACATAAAGTGGGGAATGTACACCAGCGTCTGGATAAAACGTTTAAATACTTCGCGCCGGACCTCGTTGAGCATCAAGGCGAGGATAATCGGCACGGGAAAATAGAATGCCAGGTTCAAGAAAAACAGCAGCAGCGTGTTGCCCAAAATCGTGAAGAACATCGGCTCGGTAAACAGCCGCTCAAAATGCTTGAGCCCCACCCAGGGACTGCCCGTGACGCCAAGATAAGCCTGATAATCCTGGAAGGCTATAATCAATCCCGACATCGGGATGTATTTAAAGATCAGGAAGTATAAAAATCCCGGAAGAATCATGAGGTAGATCGCCCGGTTTTTTATTATTCTTCTCATTCGACCGGACTCCGGTATTTTGGGGGCGCTCTTGCTCATCCCGGTCTTCACTGCGGTTTCGCTCATGATCTCAGACTTCCTTTCTGTCCCGAAGCCTGCCGGAAACTGCAGCATCGCAGTCCCCGGCCATTCGGGATGCTGGCATGTTCGTTATTTGGATGATTCGTAGGATACGTTGAACTCATCGATGATTTGCTGACCGCCGCTCTTAAGCCAGTTATCCACGACCGCCTGGAATCCGGCCTCATCGATATCGCCAAGCATAAATCGATACGTGCCGTCTTTAATCATCTCCTGCAGTTGTACGCCCTTTTCGTTAAACGTCTTGGAATCCAGCGAAGCCGAAGGATCCTCAATGAGATAATCATTGTTTTCCGTGATCATTTCCTCGGATTTCGCTTTAACAGGGAGCAAGTGCTTCGGTTCATAAAAACCTTCAATCGTTAACGGCCCGCCGACCTGCATGGCTTGGTACGGCTTCACTTCACGATCGGTCAGCTTGACGTCCTCCGAAGGAACGACCTTACCTTCCTCCAGCTTGTGATGCTGTCCTTCCACGCCCCAATAAATCAGGTTGCCGAGCTCCGGGCTCATCAACTGATCCATGAAGGCAAGCACTCCTTTCAGCTCCTCCTCCGATTTGATGGCCGTTTTCGGAAAGAGAATCACCGAACCATAGCCGGGCACAGACCAGATCCCGAAGCCGTTCGGTCCTCCCTCGATTTTATTCTGAACATCGAGCTCCGCATCCGGATTCACTTCGACGACCTTGGGATGCAGGCTGGATACGTCCCCCATCGCTCCGATATAAACGCCCGACTTGCCGGTAATGAACAGATTTTGTTGGTCGGTTTTGCTGGTAACCGGGAAATCCTGATTGATCAGGCCTTCCTGGTGAAGCTTCTTGAAGAATTTCATCGTCTCCATATATTCGGGGAACATAAACTCGGGAGCCAGCTTGCCGTCCTTCTCGCCCCAGTTATTCGGCGTGCCGAGCCACGAGCTAATCGTTTTGAACGCGCCATAGATCAGGTCATTCCGGTCCGTGAGCGGAATGGTGTCGTCTTTGCCATTGCCGTCAGGGTCCTTCTCCTTAAACTGCTTCAACATATTATAGAATTCGTCCACATTGGTCGGAGCGCTGAGCCCAAGCTTGTCGGCCCAATCCTTGCGGTAAATGATGCCCTGGCGCGACAAAGGCACTTCACGGTACAGCGCATAGATTTTGCCGTCCACCGCCGTGTTCTTTAATACCTCGGGTTTCAGCTTGCTGAGGTTCGGGTACTGATCCAGCAATGGCCCAATTTCCCAAAATTGCCCGTTGCGGATCGCATCACGCATATTCACAAGCGAGGCAGCATTCTTCAGGTACGTCACCTGCGGCAGCGTTCCGGTTGCAAAGGATGCATTCACCTTTTCATCATAAGTGCCGTCCGGCACCCACTGAATGTCAAGCTTGGTGCCTGTTTTCTCTTCCAGCAGCTTCTCAATCATGTCGGAGGGAACTTCAGGAGTATGGAGGTTGGCCATAATCGAGATGGTTACCGGATCGCTCGCTTTCTCGCCTTGCGCTGGACTGCCATTTGAGCTGCCGGTTGCTGCAGGAGCGGAGTTGCCGCCACAGCCCGCCAACACGGATAAAGCGGTTACAATTGCCAGGATGGTACTGGCTTTCTTCTTCTTCATCTTCTGACCTCCGTTTTTAAATTTGAATATGGACTGACAAGAAACAGCTTAGATGACGGAAGCCCGGTACGTATATAATCCTGAGATTGGATATGGGGAGTTCGGTCGCGTCCAGCATGGAATGCCGTGGAATCAAATCTAATGATTATGTTGTCAATGAGATTGATCACGCATGGCACAACAAAAATACCGCTGGGGATATCCATCCCCTAGCGGTATTGCTCATGCAAATATGGTCCGGCCGTGCTTTGGTATGAAGTATTATATTCCTCGATAATTTGGCGGCCCCCCTCTTCCAGCCAACGGTCGGTCTCGGCCTCAAAGCCCTGCTCATCAATCATCCCGAGCATGAATTGATAGGTTGCATCCCGCATGCGTTCATTCAATCTGACGCCGATCTCGTTATACAGCGGAGATTCCAGCGGTGCGGTGGGATCATAGACGAGGAAGCTTTCGTTATCATAAATCAGCCGCTCGGCCTTATCCTTCACCTGATTCGTGTTAACCGGCTGCAGCATGCCCGGTATGGTGCTGAAGCCTCCGGCCATCAAAGCCTGGTAAGGCTTTACGTCCTTTTCCCTCAGCTCAAAAGCATCCACCGCCATCGCTTTGTTATCTTGAACGGTATAGTGAGTCCCTTCGATTCCCCAATACATCAGATTCGCAAGCTCGGGACGCATCAGCGCATCATAGAGGGAGAGCACACTCTTCAATTCCTCTTCCGTGGCAATGGCGGTCTTCGGAAACAAGATGACCGTTCCGTACCCCTGCGAAGCCCAAATCCTGTACCCATCGGGTCCGAGAATCCGGTTCTGAACATCCAGCACTGCCTTGGGATCATTCGCAAGCAGCCTTGACTCCAGGGACAGGACGTCCCCCATCGCGCCGATATAGACGCCGGCTTTTCCCGTTACGAACAGCTCCTGCTGGTCGGTTTTGCTGGTAATCGGGAAGTCTTCATTTATCAGTCCCTCGCTATGAAGCTTCTTGAAGAACTTCATCGTTTCCATATACTGTGGAAAGACGAACTCCGGCTGCAATGAATCGTTATACCATCCCCAATGGTTCGGTGTTCCATAATAGGAGCTGATGGTCTTGAAAGCCCCGTAGATCAAATCGTTGCGATCCGTCAAACCTATGGTGTCATCGATACCGTTGTTGTCAGGGTCCTCATATGTAAACCCTTTCAACATTTCATATAATTGATCAAGCGTTTCCGGTGCCGGCAGCCCCAGCCGATCTGCCCAGTCCTTACGGTAAATGATGCCTGAACGGGCTAAGGCTCGTTCCTGATACAGGCTGTACAGTTTACCGTCTATAGCCGTATTCTTCAAAACCTCGGGCTTCAATCTCTGCAAATTCGGATAGTCCTTAAGATAAGGGCCGATTTCCCAGAATTGCCCGCTCCGAATCTCGTCCCTGAAATAGGACAAGGATGCGGCATTCTTAAGATACAGTGCTTGCGGCAAAGTCCCCGTTGCAAGCGAAGCAAACACCTTCTCATCATAACTCCCGTCGGGCACCCACTGAATGTTGAGCTGAACACCCGTTTTTTCCTCTATCCATTTCTCGATCCGATCGGAGGGAACCTCAGCGGTGTGCAGGTTGGCCATAATCGAAATGCTGGTTTTGCGATGAGAAGACGTACTTCCGCCATCCGCTCCCGATGATCGGGCCATGCTGATACACGCAGCCGACACCATCAGGATAGCGAGCGAAAGAATGACATAGTTAGACAGACGGGTCATGAATCCGTTCTACCTCCGTTCCCCCATGTTTCTTGCGGTTCCTATGTGATTGGGATGATTTTAACATATGTACATCTTTTTTCATGACAAGCCATGATGATCAAATACAGTGATTATTCTTTTTGAAATGATTATTGAATGTAACCCGGGTTGCCCATACAATGATTATACACTTTGTTAAACAGGAAGGTGTACCTATTGCATCCAAAAAGTAGCTTTTATTCTAAAATGGTCCTGTTCGGCTGTTTCATCAGCATCATTCCTCTTGTGGCCCTCGGCTTCTTCTCGTTCATGAAATCATCCACCTCCGTACAAAACCACGTAAACAGCAGCAATATCCAGATTATGAATCAAACAAACAGCAATCTCGAACAGGTGCTGCGGACCGTGGACTATACACTGAATTACGTCATTAATTCGAATATTCTGCAAAGCGCATTGTATCGGCCCCTGTCTTACTATGACTTCCAATTGTATAACAAACTGAGAGAAGAGATGAGTCTGCTGCAATCTCCCGAAACCAAGGTTACGGATGTCATCCTTGCGAATACAACAACCAACTGGCTGATCAATAACCGGGGCATGTACGAATTTAATGAATACGCTTCCAAGGATACGCTGCTGACACTCATGGAGCTTCAAGGGAACTCCAATTGGGTGATGCTCGAGACGGAATCCCTCGGGTCCAGCGATACGCTCAGTTATGCCTGCCCCTACACGATTGCGCTTGTGAAGAAAATGCCGCTCTCCTCCTCCAGCGCCCGGGGTGTCGCACTCGCCACCATCCCCAGCTGCAGTCTCGCGGCTATGATGGATACCCCTTCCGAACCCCGGGAGGTGATGGTTCTGGACCACAATTACCGGATCGTCGTACATCCCGAGCAAGGAAAGCTTGGGCAATATCTGACCGAGACGGGGTATGCGGAGGCGGAGCTGGACCATTTTGACAATAAATCGGGGCAGTTCGAGACGAAGATCGACAACAAGCCGGTGTCCGTTACGTACGTCCGGTCCGATTTTAACGGCTGGCTGTATGCCTCCTTTACCGAAATGTCCGCCATTACCAAGGAGTCCCGCTCCATCGGCTGGTTTACACTGTATATCTGCCTGCTGATGATCGGTTTCAGCATTCTGCTGGTATGGCTTGGAACGCGGAAGATGTACACGCCTATCCGGCACATTTTTGAAAATATCGTGGAGCGCCTGCCGGAAATTCAAGCGAATAAAAAGAGCGAGCTGCAAATCATCGACGAACATATCCGGGATATGTTCCATTCGAATACCAAGCTCCGCAGCGAGCTTCGGCAGACCAGCCAGCAGGTGCGCACCTTTTTCCTCCATAAACTGTTCCTGGGCAAGATCAGTCCGCCCGAAGTAATGGAACAGATCGAGCTGTTCGGCTTCAAGGAGCAAGTGTCCGCATGGGAACGGCTGGCGGTATTCACCCTCCAGATCGACATGCTGGACGAAACCCGCTATGAACGCAAGGATAGGGATCTGCTGCTCTTTGCCGTCAACAATATCATCGAGGAGATGATCCCCTCCTCCCATCGTCTCCCCTCCGTCATTATCGATCTCACACAGGTTACGCTCATCGGACGAGGCGGTATCACGCTGGAAGAATTCAATGACTATATCTATACGTTATCGGAGGAGATCCAGAAGACGACGCGCAGCTTTCTCGATCTGGAGGTCAGCATTGGCATCAGTTTGCCATACGAGAACCTATCCAAAACGTCACGCGCCTACCAAGAAGGGCTTGAAGCCCTTAAACACCGCATCAAGCTGGGTACCGGCGTCATTATCCCTTATTTCAGCCTGAACTCCGGCAAGCATACCCGGGTCTATTTCTACCCGATGCAGGTGGAGAACGAGCTGATTGATGCCATCAAGCTGGCTGATGAAGATCGGGCCGTAGAGCTTCTGAAGCAGTGGCTGCACGAAGTGTTTCGCAAGGATCGGACCCCGCATGATTATCAAATCTCACTCATCCGGCTGTTGAATGATCTGATGATCGTGATGCAGGAGAATGGCATTCTGCTGGAGCAACTCGACATCCGGGACAGCTCTCTCGTGGAGGAGCTTCTTCGACTCTACACCAATCCCGATATCGAAAGCTGGTTTAAATCCCGGATTATCCGGCCGATGGTGAGTGTATTCCGGGATCGCCAGGACTCTCAATACCAGAATCTCTCCGAGCAGATGATCGAGATCATCCGCAATGAGTTTGACCGCAATATTACGCTCGAGGAATGTGCTTCGCGCCTCCATTACAACAATTTTTATCTAAGCAGCGTGTTCAAGAAGGAAACCAATATGTCCTTCAGCGAATACCTGTCCCAATACCGCTTCAAAATGTCCAAAAAATGGCTTGTTGAAACCGATATGCCCATTAAGGATATTGCGGAGAAGCTGAGTTACAACAATTCGCAGAACTTTATCCGGTCCTTCCGTAAGCTGGAGGGGATGACACCCGGGCAATATCGCGGCAAATACAAAACCGGACAATAAACCTTGTAAAACGGCATCAGATTACCAAAAAAGGTCACCTGTTTCCCGTACTTTTCCTAAGGGTAAGCATCTACAATTAGAAATAGTCACTTGTTGTGCTGATCTTGTTGATCATTTATGAAACTATCCCAAAAGGAGAATCTGTCAATGATACGAGAAATGCAGGCCGATATCGTCATTCTCGGCGGCGGGACCGGAGGAACAGCCGCCGCACTTGCCGCCGCTAAATCAGGAAAGACGGTCATCATGACCGAAGAGACCACTTGGATCGGGGGACAGCTAACCAGCCAGGCGGTTCCGCCCGACGAGCATCCGTGGATTGAATCCTTTGGCTGCACGCGCAGCTACCGGCAGTTCCGCGAAGGTGTCCGCCAGTACTACCGCGATTTTTTCCCCATGACGCCCAAGGCCAGATCCAATGTGCAATTGAACCCCGGCAGCGGCATCGTCAGCCGGCTGTGCCATGAGCCGCGCACGGCTCTCGCCGTGCTGCATCAAATGCTGGCCCCGTACATTCATAGCGGACGGCTTACGATCCTGTATCAGTATGCGGCGGAATCTGCCGACGTTTCAGGGGATCGCGTGAACAGCGTAACCGTTCGTCATCTTGAAACGCAGGATCAAATCGCGCTCCGCGCCCCGTTCTTCGTGGATGCCACCGAGCTCGGCGATTTGCTTCCGCTGGCGGGTATCGAGTATGTTACCGGCGCCGAGTCCAAGTCCCAGACAGGGGAGCCGCATGCCGTTGACGGCGATCCACTGCCGCAGGACATGCAGGGCTTCACGTATTGTTTTGCCGTGGATTATCTGGAGGGTGAGGACCACACCATCGAGAAGCCTGCCCTTTACGATTTTTGGCGGGAATATAAACCCGAATTCTGGCCGGATAAACTGTTAAGCCTGACCGCCGTCAAGCCGTCCACGAATGAGCCGATCGAGTATGAGATATTCCCGGGGCACGGCAAGTTCCCGCTCTATCAATACAGGCAAATCCTGGATCCCAAGCATTTCGCCGAAGGTACGTTCGAAAGCTCGGTGTCTCTAGTGAACTGGCCGCAGAACGACTACTGGCTGGGCTCCATTATCGATGTTCCGAAGGAAGAGGCTGACCATCATATCTACCAAGCCAAGCAGCTTAGCTTGTCCCTGCTGTATTGGCTGCAGACCGAGGTGCCGCGGCCGGATGGCGGGCAGGGTTACCCGGGGCTGCGCCTGCGTCCCGATGTGGTCGGAACGGAAGACGGCATGGCGATGTATCCTTACATCCGTGAGTCGAGAAGAATTCAGGCCGAGTTCACGGTGCTGGAGCAGCATGTGGCAACCGAATCGCGGCCAGACGGAGCTTCGGAAACGTTCCCTGATTCCGTCGGCATTGGCTGTTACCGGATCGATCTGCATCCGAGCACGGGCGAGCGCCCTTACATTGATATCTCGTCCCTGCCGTTCCAAATCCCGCTGGGCAGCTTAATTCCGAAACGGATGAAGAATGTGCTGGCTGCCAGCAAAAACATCGGGGTCACCCACATTACGAACGGCTGCTACCGGCTGCATCCCGTAGAGTGGAACATCGGCGAGGCCGCAGGATACTGCGTCAGCTATTGCCTGGACCATGATATTCTGCCGACGGATGTGCGCAGCGATGAAGAAAGGCTGGCCAGCTTCCAGCAAAGGCTCGTTAGCGAAGGCATCGAGCTGGCATGGCCGGCACTGCGGCCTGTATGATCATCAGCTACAATAGAAATGCCAAAAAACCAGCTCATGGGCATCGTCCTCAGGCTGGTTTTTTCTAGTTCCGTTCATAACTCCTCAGCAGTTACGAAATGGACGTTCTTAGGGAAATGACGGCTAATGCCGCAGACCGACAGCTTGTAACCTTCTTCCACCGCATACTGTTTAAAATAGTAGGTCTCTCCGTCCTCCCCAACAATAGGATCCCACTCGCCTTCTTGCAGCGCCAAAGCAAAAGAATCCAAAGGCAAATGAAGGCCTTTGCCAACGGCCTTGATATAGCTTTCCTTTAACGTCCATAAATCAAAGAAGCGGGAAAGCCGGACGGAAGGATCACAGCTTAGCAGCGAGTTAAACTCGGTTTTATGGAAATAGCGTTTAGCGATATCCATATCGATGGCCTCTATTTTCTCCACATCAATCCCAACCGGCTCGTGGCTAACGGCGCACACGATCCAATGCCCGGAATGGGAGACGTTAAAATGCAGGTTGTCATGATCCTTTAAGAATGGCTTGCCATATGCGTTCCTTACGATTTCTATATTCTTCGGATCAAGACCCAGTTTATCCCGAAGGATTCGATAGACCATGGCATCACCAAGCACTGATCGTTGGTAATCACTCGCTCTTCTGAATTTGGACACATAGTCCTGTCGATCGGGCGATAACGTATGGAACAAGACACGGAACGTCTCATCGCGAATTTGGTCCGAATTCTGAATTGCATATACTTCAATATGGCTTGGTTGGTCAGCATGAAAAGTATCCATAACTCCGTCCTTTCACTAAAACTTAGTCCCCTGTTCACTTCGATATGCACATTCAATTCCCCTGCTTGCCTTAGGCTCCCTGCCGCCATTGCAAATATAAACGGACGAACGGATCGATGGATTGACAAGGGAAAGAATTCCCGAACATAATGGATGAATATCATACAGAGTGAAAGGTAGGTATTCGATTGGACACGCAATGGATTTTGGATCAAGCGGTCGACTTGTTTAAGGAGGAGCTCGGCGACAATCTGGTCGGCATTTACTTACATGGCTCGTTAGCTATGGGCTGCTTCAACCCGGACACAAGCGATATCGATCTGCTGCTCGTCGTAGCGGACAAGCTGACCCGGGATCATATGAGACGGCTGGCCAAGAAAATCATAGCGTTCCACGATGATATGCCCAATCAGCAGGGGTTGGAACTCAGCCTTGTCCTGGAGTCCAGTCTGCAGAGGCTCGTCTATCCGCCTCCATTCGAGTTCCACTATTCCGCCTTTCATCGGGAGAAGTACTTGGCCGATGACGATTACTTATGCGGCGGATCCCTAGACGCCGACCTCGCGGCCCATTACACCGTTATCTATCATCGAGGCATTACCCTGTACGGCAAACCGGTTCAAGAGGTCTTTACATCCGTTGACCGGGAGCATTACATACAAGCCATTCTCCATGACGTGGAGGGTGCGGTACAAGACATCACTGGCTCCCCTATGTACTACACGCTAAACCTGTGCCGGGTGCTGTACTATCTGAGGGAAGGCGTGGTGTCCTCCAAAAAAGAAGGAGGCGAATGGGGGCTTCGCGCACTTCCCTCACAGTATCACCCGATGATCGAGCATGCCCTGCATCAATATACCGGCGGAGCCGGGAAACCTGCGGAATCCGCACCGGATGGTCTCATCGCGTTTGCCGGCGATATGCTGGAGCGAATCCGGAAGGCTTTATGATTGACAAGGATGCTCACCATGACTTAAATCCAAAAGGTGCTTAATACAATCACCAACAGAATAAACAATACCAGAACAATGCCTACCGAAGTTCCGTATCCGCCGCCGTAGCAACATTTATCGTAGCTCATCGATATAAACCTCCTTGCGAAGTGGTATGGTACAGTTTATGTAAGCAGATGCCCTTAGACAGGGCATTTCGGCAATGATGATCAGAATGTGCATGAGTCCAAAAAAGGACGTGATTAAATTGAAGATTATACTCAAACTGTATTCGGAATATTTAATTATCCCGCGTCCTTTTCGATTATGGGTTCTGTGGGGTTGGATCATTTTATTTATAGCTGTTGGAATTAGATTTAGTTGGTTCTTCTAACTCACTTCTACTTGCTTACTGATACTGTTGATTGTTATGTACAACTCTCTGGTACATAACAAAGACCCGTTCGATAGGATCGAACGGGTCTTTAGCTTTAACGGTTAATGAATTCTGCCATCTGCAGCATTCGGGTTAATACGACTGCGCCTTCAGCCCGGGTAGAATGGGCTTCCGGTACGAACCGGTCAGAAGAACGTCCTTCCATCAACCCTGATTTGACGATGGCCGACACGGCCTCTTCGGACCAGGACGCAATGCGTTCGCGATCCTTAAATCCTTCCAATATGGAGTCCGAATCTCCTGTCTCCATATCCGTACCGGCAAGCTTCAGTGCACGGAGCAGCAGGACACTCATCTGCTCACGGGTAATCTCCTCGTTCGGACGGAACGTTCCATTGCTGAAGCCTTCGATAAGTCCATGCTCCACTGCCGTAGCAACAGCGGCTGCATACCAATCGTTTGCCTTCACATCCTGGAAGCTCGCATGATCTCCCTCATCCTTCAATCCTAGCGCACGGACGAGCATCGCCGTGAATTGCGCTCTCGTGATCGTCTCGTTTGGACCAAAATGCGTATCGCTTAATCCCTCGATCAATTGTTTCGAGGCCAGCAGCGAAATGTCCTCGCGGGCCCAATGGCTGCTTAAATCCTCAAATGTCTTCTCTTGGGAAACAACGGAGTAAACGCCGCTTTCCCTCCACTTAAACTCCGCTTGGGATTTGCCGTTCGACGTGCGAATGAGCGCCGGTACGAAGACCAGCTTGCCGGATGCCGGATCCATCCGCAGCACCGTCGTTTGGGATGGACTGACGACACTGGATAGTCCCTTGGTAAACTTAGCATAAGGTCCCTTAAGCGCCGGCAACGCAGTTAACGTATCTCCCTGTTTCCAAGCCAAGTTTATGGAAAGTGATGCATCCAGTACGGAGGCTCCGGCCTCCAACGCTGCCTTCACCCGATCCTCTTCTTCTTTCGAAGCTAAACCGATGCGAATTTGCAGACTTTCCGCCGTCCCCCGCTGTTGCATAGCTTCCGTTAGCGACTGCAGCTGAATTTCCAATCGGCCTTGGGAGGATTCCAACACGATGGAGCCCCCCGGCAGGTCCTTCACAGCAGCGCTCAACCCCTGAACCGGCAAGTGAAGAACAACGGAATCCGAAGCGTCGGTCACCGAATACGTAAGCACGCGTGATGCCGCGGGCAGCTTGCTGAGCCGTTCCACGTCCCCGAGCATGCCTTTCTCACTCGCATCCGCTACGATGACCGTCCCACCGCCCGGTGCTGTCTCTTTCTTGATGCTCAAGCGCTCGGGCTCCGATGGCTTAGGAGGTGGTGGTGTCGATCCTCCACCGGGTGAACCGGAACCGCCACCCGGAGAACCTGGATCGGATCCGCCGTCTCCCGTAGAGGTCCGGATTACCTCGAACGTTTTGCTGTTCGTTTTGAATTCGTCAACGAACACGTCCACGGTAATCGAATTGACGCCCGTTTGCAGAGGCACATTAGCTGTAAATTCACCTTTCGCCGACAGGGTCGCATCGGCACCGTTCACCTTCACGGCCGCTTGGCCGGGTCCGAGAACTTCCACCAGCCCTTGCAGCGCAAGCTGGCTGTCGCGCGTCTCTTTGCCCTCGTCATCCATCAGCCCGCTTAATACGGCTGAGCGAACCTGATCCCCGGTATTGTAGGCATTGGCCACAAGCTGACGCAGCGTTCTCGTGCCTGACGGGTCCAGGGTGGAAATGACAAAGCCTCCCTGCGGAATAACGCTGTTATTCTCTTCCGGCGCTCCCCAGCTCCAATTGATCGCTTGGTTCCGGTTGACCACCCGGGTCACGTGGCCCGTGTTGTCAACCACCACTTCAACCCCAAAGCGATTCGTGCCCGTGGAGTATCCGAAGGCTTCCGTCATCACATTAACGTTGCCCTCAATCCGGTTGATATTATAGAAATTGCCTTCCAGGAACGAATCCGGACTTCCCGGCAAGCTCATGCCGAGCTGGTAATCCTTCACCCACTCCTTATCTTGGAGAGCAGCCGCCGCGATCGGCCAGTTGACCTGGGATGCGTCAAACAGCATCAATCCGTTCGTGGACTTCAGCCCCGCCTGGAACACTTCGCGCTGGACGGCCGGCGCCTGCACGTTGTTCATGGCAATGCCTGCATACAGCGGAATTTCCCCGTTCGTTACGATATTGCCAAGCGTAATGTATTTCTGGATTTCCTGACTGGTCGTTTGATAAGCCCCGATCATCAGAAAATCCAAATACTCGATGTATCCGGTTTGGTAATATTCCTCCGTATACACCGACTCGTCCGGCATGCCGAGTGCGGGATTGAACCGGAAGTTCTTGCTGCCCCAGTTGACGCCGTTTAGATAATACGTCTCATACCAGGATCCTACATAAGAGGATACCTCGATCTTTCTGCCTTCTGAGACTTCATAGGAATCCACCAGCGCCTTCACTTCGCCGAAGAAGCTCTGAATCGTGCCCGAGCGGAATTCCCACCAGTCCTGAATCAGCGGGCCGTATACCCTTACATTGTTTTCATAGGAGAAGATATCGTTTGGCCAATTGACAAGCTGCTTGCCCCGGGCCTGCAAAAACTGCTCGAATTTCACGCGGGTTTCGTCGCTGAAATCGGCCCCTTCGTTGTCATACCGGCTTCGGTCATGGACAACCCCGTCCACGTCGTAGTTCTTGATGATTTCCTCGAACGTTCTAAGCTGGTAATCGCGGACCTCGTCATTGGACGGATTGACAAAGGCAACCAGGCCCTGCTTTTTGCTTTCGCGCAGACGCTTGATCTCGCCGTTGTTTTCAGGGAAATACACGCGTTCTTCCCAGTCGAGGTGGTCGTTCAGAACCGCATACTCGTTATGGGCGATCGATCCTTCGGCAAACACGTTGATCGCCGCATGGATCTCTAATCCCAGGGCATGGCCATGGTCAATGAACTCCTGCAGCAGATCCAGATCCGGACTTGCCCCCGCCTTTTCGGGTGCCTTGATCTCGCTGACGTAAGGTCTGCCCGTCAAATCGTTCTTTTTGTACGAAACATAGCCTTCAACGCCCTTCACGTCAAACGCGACCGACGTCACGCCCGTTTCCTTGGCTTTTTGCAGAAATGCCAAAACATCCTCGCTGGTTTTGAACTTTCTCGCATTGGATGCCTGGTCCACCCAGAGAATGACTTCTTTTTCCGGAGAAAAACCAGGTCTGGCAAACACGGCCAAATGACGCACATCCTGCTCGATGTCATTCTTCATCACTTTCACTTCGATATAGTTGGTGCCGTTCGTTAACGTATAATTATGAGTGAAGGTGCCATCCGCTTCAAACGGAATCTCGTTCCCGTTCACCAGCAGCTTGATCGCCGCAACATCGTCTATGTTGTCGATGCGCCCCGTGATGGCGGTGCTGCCTTCCGTTACGGTGTACATCGTCTGGTTATCCAGCGTGAGCCGTGCAATGAGGCCGTTGCCGCTCATGATGTCGCGTACCTGAACCACTTCCCCGTTCTTGCGCAGCTTGATCATGTCGCCGACCTTAAAGTTCTCGGCCAAATACCGCTTGATGTTGTTGCCTGCATAGCTGTTGTCCTGTGCCATCAGCACATAACCGCCTTCGGGAATTTCAAGATCGGTCGGTCCGGTCCAAACCGGGGGCTTGCCGTTGATCGAAGGATTGACCACCAGCAATACGCGGTTGTTGGCATCCACCTGCACGGCCACATTGGTCTGGGGAATCGTGATGGAGCTGCCGTAATCTCTCGTAAATACCGCCACGATGTTCGGCACGCCCGTGACATCCTTATCGACGTAATCCAGCTTCTTGCGCGGACCTTCGATGTCGATCGTAATATCCTTCGGAGCCGCCTCGACTTCAATATAATCCTGGTTCTCGATCGGTTCGTACACGATGTTCAGCGTTTGAACGGCCAATTCGCCGTCTCCCTTAAACAGCTTTACCTCAGCTGCGTTCGGGCCCGGCTCCAAATACACATTTGTGCGGAACACCCCATCCGCCGTAAGCGCCGTTTCATCGCCATTGACGGTCACGCTTAAATCCAGGTCCTCGGCATAGTTCGCCACAAAACCCGCAATCTCAATCACCGGGATATCCACGGTCGCATCGTTTGGCGTAAGCAGATGCAGCTCCGGCGGCAGCGGATCCGGCCCAGGCCCCGGCAGATCCGGCAGGTAATCGGCTGCCCTCACTTCGACGCCCGCGCGCATCAGCTTCACCGAATCTCCTGTTTTGTTTTGATTAAAGAGAGGCTTTTGAAAAGCGGATTGCTCCCACGGAAACGTGCCGCCTGCCACGACGACATAACCGCCGGCCGGAATCGGCAGCAGCGTGCCCGGATCCCAGGCCGTCGGAGGATCGGCGTCCGGTCCGAGAATGTCCAGTACTTGACCGCCGGCATCCACCGAGACCGCCACATGAAGCGTGGGAACCCATACCTCATCGGTGTACACGGAGCCCGTAACCGAAGCGCCGCTCGTGTACAGCGCCAAGTAGTCATTTTTGCTCTCCAGGGCGTCGCCTGCCACGTTGATATCCGTGAATTCCAGACTGTCTCCGTCTTGGGAGACCAGCGTAACCGGGTCGGGAACCGCGCTTTGAGCCGGGGCAATTTCGTTATCCGCGAACGCGGAGGAACCAATCGGCACGATGAGCGATACGATCAGCGACAAACTGAGGAGCAGCGCGATCCGCCTGCGAAATAAACGATACATCAAGGAATACCACCCTTCTTTTATTCAGAATGAACGATCACGTGAATATAAATTCAACAGTCACCCCCTTTACGAATTTTGAAAAAGCAGCTGCTTGCGCAGACTGCTTTTTCGTTTAGGTCATTTACTTCGTGGATTGGAACCATTCATTTGCTGCGGTCACCATATCGGCTCCACCTTCGGCTCTCCATTGAGCCAGGAATTGATCGTAAGCATCAATCGGCTTCGCTCCGGAAATGAATTGCAGCACATTGTCATCGAGCAAGGTCGTCAATTTCAGCAGGTTTTTGGATACAGCTTCAATTGGCGGTGCGGTGGACATCGGATCCACTACGATAATGCCCTCGGCATTTTTCTGGAAGGCTTCGAAATGCGCTTGCAAAATCGGATCCTTACGCACGCGTGCCTGCCAGTAGATCGGGTACTTCTCTTCGTCTACCCCTGTCAGGAAGCTGCTTGCATTGTTCAATTCATCATTAAAGATCGGCAGAATTGGATAGTACTTTCCGTCCTTCACTTCATGATGGACGCCCTCTTTACCCAGCGCGATGCCTTTAAATGTCTCCGGCTCCAGCTTCGCGTTCAGGAATTCCATGGCGGCTTCCTTATTCTTTGAGGATTTCAGAATGGCAACATACCAAGTGGTATTCGCTTTTGCCCCGACCACGGCTTTGCCGTCCTTGCCTTTCAGATAAGGAATGATGGACGTTTTGGCTTCCGGGAAGTTTTTCTCCAGCGCAGCAATCGTCGTGCCAGCATTCCACCATGCTAACTTATACATGGCCGCATTGCCGCCCGAGAATTTCTCGATGGACTTCTGGGCAGTATTGATCGGTGTTTCGGTGTCCAGTAGGCCTTCTTTATACAGTTTGTTCATAAAGGTAATGTATTCTTTCATCTCCGGCTGCTCGGCACGATGCACCAGCTTGCCGTCAACCTCTTTCCAATCCGTCAAAATGCCGAATGTCGTGGCGATATCACCGTACAGGGAATCCTTGCTCATGGTGAGCGGAATTACCTTTTTCTTCTCTTTGATCGTTTTAAGCACATTGTAAAGCTCATCGGCAGTGGTCGGCATGGACAGTCCCAATTCGTCCATCCAATCCTGTCTGACTACCAATTCCTCCCCAATGCTTACGCCAGCCCCAGTTTCAGGAATGCCGTAAATCTTCCCGTCGATGGTGGCACTGCCGAAGGATTCCTGCTTGATGGATTGCTTAATATAGTTGCCGTGGGATTCCAAAAGCTCATCGATCGGCTCGAGCGCTCCCGCAGAGGCCAGATTGTAGAACTGGGCTGCATTCAATTTCACCAAATCATAGTTATCTTTGCTGGATACGAGCAGGTTCAGCTTCTCATCCGCGTTCTCAGCCGGCAGCAGTTCGTATTCCACATTGAATCCGGTTCTTTCCTGGATGTACTTGGCCACATATTCAGTCTTCGGATCAAACAATCCATATTGCATGATCATGCGCAGACCCGGTTTTTCGGCCGTTGTGTCTTTGTTCCCCTCATCTTTCGGGGTGCTTGCCGGTGTGTCCGATGGTTGAGCCGCCGGCGTGTCCGTCGTGCCGCCTCCCCCGCCGCCGCATCCGGACAGTGCCAGCGTGAATCCGAGAATCCCGGCCAGTACCGCGGATTTTTTAATCTTGATCATGGATAACCCTCCTTGTGATTGAGAAATTCAATGAATTCTGCCATCTGAGCAATACGAAGCGCATCACCACCTTTATAAAGTAAGGCCGGATGACCCTATCCTTTAACCGAACCTACCAGCACGCCTTTGACAAAATACTTTTGCAGGAATGGATACACCAGCAAAATCGGGATCGTTGCCAGCAGGATCGAGGAAGCTTGAATGGACTGCGGCGTTGCGTTAATCGCGGCGTCGACATTATCCTTCAGGAAGTCCCCGCTGGACGAAACCAGCAGTTCCTTCAGGTACAGCTGCATCGGTTTGATTGCCGGATCGGTAATGTAGATCATCGCCGCAAAATAGTCATTCCAGAAAGCGACTGCAAAGAATAATCCAATCGTTGCCATGACGGGAAGCGAGAGCGGCACAATGACCGAGACCAGGATGCGGATATTCCCCGCGCCGTCCAGCTTGGCGGACTCCTCCAGCTCATCCGGAAGCCCCTCGAAATAGTTTTTAATGATGAGCATGTTGTACACGTTCACCATTGCCGGCAGGAATAACACCGGGAAGGAGTTCACCAGATTCAAATTCTGCATGAGCAGGTAAGTCGGAATCAATCCGCCGCTAAAGAGCATCGTGAATACGAAAATCAACAGCAGCCCTTTTCGTCCCCGCAGCCGATATTTGGACAACGGATAAGCCGTCAGCGTGGTTAGAAACAAACTGCAAGCTGTTCCGATGATCGTCAGAAAAATGGATACCTTGAGCGAATTCAAGAACATGGAATCCTGCAGCACATACTTGTACGTTTCGAATTGAACCCCGACCGGGAGCAGTCCAACCTGGCCCGATATGACGGCTCCCTCGCTGCTCAAGGATTTCGCGATCAGGTTCATGAAAGGAAGCAGGGTCGTTAAACCCATCAAGATGAAAAAAGCATAATTGAATACCGAGAAGCATTTTTCCGAAAACGATGTTTGGATGACACCTCGGGTGGTGTTTGTTCCTTCCAAAGCTTTTTTGTGATCCATTTGCGCCACCCTTTCTTTACCAGATTCCGCGCTGTAAGTATTTTCTGCTCATGGCATTGCCCATGATGACCAATGTGAAGGATATTACGGCTTCGAACAAACCAACCGCGGTCGAGAAGCTGTAATCCTGGTTCCCGAGACCCTGCCGGTATACATAGGTTCCGATGACATCCGACACCTGGTACACGACCGGATTGTACATGACGAGAATCTGTTCCGTTCCCGCTTCCAGCACGTTTCCGAGACGCAGGATGAACATCAGGACAATAATCGGGGCGATCCCCGGGAGCGTTATGTGCCACAGCTGCTTCCATCGTCCGGCCCCGTCGATCTTCGCCGCTTCATACAGCATCGGGTCGATCATTGTAAACGCTGCCAAATACACGATCGTGCTCCAGCCCGTTTCCTTCCAGCCTGCCGAGGTGATCAGCACGCCTCGGAACACGCTGTTATCCAGGAAAAACGCAATCTGCTCCATGCCCAGGGATACCAAAACTTTATTGACGATTCCTCCGTTCGTTGAGAGGATATCGATAAACAATCCGCCAACAATTACCCAGGACAGGAAATGCGGCAAATAGATGACGGTTTGCACCGTGCGTTTAAATACCATATTCCTCAGCTCATTGAGCATCAGGGCGATAATGATGGGGAGCGGAAACAAGATCACGATTTTCAGGAAGCTGATGATGACCGTATTTTTGAATACCTGAGCAAAATCCGGTGACGTGAACAGCTTCTCAAAGTGCTTCCATCCCACCCACGGGCTGTCGGCAAATCCGGTGAAGATGTTGAAATCCTTAAATGCGATCGTAATGCCGTACATCGGCGTGTATTTGAACAGTAAAATGAACAAGATGCCCGGTACGAGCAGCAGATAAAGATCCCACTCTTTCCATATGTCCGACCCTAAGCGGCCCCAGTAACCTCGTTTTTTCTTCATCTCTCTATACGGTGCCGGCGATGGTTCTATCGTGGGTTTCATCGACTCGTCTCCCCCTTTCTATTGATTCAATCTCCTTGGTTACTACAAATTGTAATTCCCGGAGGAGGGACTGAGTAGGCGAGGATCATTACTATTTATGGTAATATGATGTTGTGTTGAGGCTTGGACGTCAGTAAATGTGCCATGAGGTTGCGGTGGGTGTTTCATGCGATGTTAACTTGTGAGGATCGGCCACCGTTGCCAACCGAAATTCATAACTGAAATTCAAACCCTTTGCTTTCAAAACTCCTAGGACCATTTGCACCTTTTGAACCCACATCGAAAAAAGAGGATGGTTCAGCACTCCGCATGCGGATTGTTCTTCCGATCCCTGTTACCCCCGGATTTCTTCTGAATGGATAGATAAAGTGGAAATCCGGGGATGGCTTATGCTTCCGAAGCTAGCTTTCCAGAGGAAAGCTTTCAGGGGACCGCTGCCGCTTCTCCAGAACAATTCCGCCTGCTCCGTTGAAGCTTGCTCAAGAATGATGTTGGCATTCGAAGCACGGTGTTGCCCTGCTTCGTCGCCATAGCGAGGCCTCGTCTGCTCTGCACCGACCTTGGCCTCCGTACATCACCCCCAACCATACCGCGCGGGTGATTACTTCCGCCCTGCCGATGGTTTAGGCTGGGGGTAATAGCAAACGAGCCGTTCGGGATGGATGCCCCGAACGGCTCGTTTGGTTAGTTTATGTACTGCGCAGGCTCTGCCGCGCTGCGCTTCCCCTCTCCCCCCACCCAAAGGGGAGGAGGCTTTTGGGTGGTTTGGACCCTCACCGAACCAGCGGAGAGGGCGAATCGATTCCGGAAAAGCGTAGCGGTCGCCTTTGGAGCCGAATTTCTTCCTCTGTCATCATCATTCCGGAAATTCGGCGACAACAGCGATTGGAGGAACGATACGACCGCGGAGCGGCTTTCAATCTCTCCCTTTCCCCAACCTCAAGGGGAGGCTTTTGGGTGGATTGAACCCACGCGAACCAGCGGAGCGGGCGAATCGATTCCGGAAAAGCGTAGCGGTCGCCTTTGGAGCCGAATTTCTTCCTCTGTAACATCCATTCCAGGAAATTCGGCGACAACAGCGATTGGAGGAACGATACGACCGCGCAGCGGGCTTTCAATCTCTCCCTTTCCCCAACCTCAAGGGGGAGGCTTTTGGGTGGTTTGGACCCTCACCGAACCAGCGGAGAGGGCGAATCGATCTCGGAAAAACGATAGTGGTCGCCTTTGGAGCCGAATTTCTTCCTCTGTCATCATCATTCCGGAAATTCGGCGACAACAGCGATTGGAGGAACGATACGACCGCGGAGCGGCTTTCAGGTGTGTAAAGCAGTGCCGTACAGCCTCTCCCGCATCCTCACCCCTTAAACTCCCCCGGATTCACCCCCCAATACTTCCGAAACACCTTGGTGAAATAACTGACATCGCGGTACCCGACCAGCCGGGCGGCATCGTACACCTTGAGTCCCTCCTGCAGCAGCGACTTGGCGCGCTCCATTTTGCGTTCCAGCACATAGGTTGAGAAGACAACCCCCATTTCCTGCTTGAACAACCGGCTGAGGTAGGAAGAATTGACGTAGAGCCGGTCCGCCACCGTATGCAGCGTAATTTCCTGGTCCATCTCCTCCTCGAGCAGGTTCAGAATATCCTTCACCACCTGATTGCTCGTCGTTTTCCGCTGCTCGCTCATAAAGGAGACGATATGCTTCACCGTTCGCTCCAAGAGCGACCAGGTTTGCATTTTGGTGCTCAGCAGCTTGACGTTATGAAAATATTCGATATCCTCACCGACGACTCTTTTTACTGTCCAGCCCTGCTTCTGAATCATCCGGGTAAAGAAGCTGTTCATGTATAAAACCGCCTCATGAAATTCGTCCGAGGATTCGGATCTGGAGAAGGCTTCTTCCCATAACCCCTTCAGCGCCTCCAGGGCTTTCGTCTCGTCGGCCGTTTCCAGCGCAATCTCCAGCGTCTTCTCCAGATTCTGCTGCACGATCACGCCCTGGATATCCCGCCTCAGCTGTTCACGGTAAGGAATCGCAAGATCGTGTCCGTACACGACGCGGTCTTGAAGCGCCCGGCAGGCTTGCGCATACAGCAGGCTCATATCTTCAATCGCGCCGATCGAAGCACAGATGCCGGCACTTGCCGTTAACTTCAGCACTTCCTTCGTCTGGGAGAGCAGCTTGGATACATCCGCATTCAGTCGCAGCATGGCCTCCTTGGCGTCCTGGTTTTCCTCCACGATCAACACCATCAGCAGCATATTGCCGGAATCCGATGTGATCCAGCGGGAAGGATGGGACAATAGCTCCTTGGCCAGGCACTGCATCGTAAACTGCAGCAGCTCGACATCCCCACGTTGAAACCGGGTCTCATGCTCCGGCAGCGGGTCCAGGTCCACCACGGCCACCGCAATGCGGTCGTCCTCCTTCAACGGAATATATAGTTCCTTGCTTTTGCTAAGAACGTCCTGTTTGGTATATTTGCAGCTCACCCATTGGATAAAAAAGAGATTTTGCAGGTGCGGAAGATTGTCCTTCCATTTCTGTTCCAACGCCGCCTTGCGCTGCCACTGCTCCAAATCCTCCCGCAGCTGCTGCCTCGCTTCAAGCACCGCTTCGAGAATATCCTCCTCGCCGGCAGGCTTCAGTAAATATTTGGACACCCCGTATTCCAGCGCCAGCTGCGCGAACTCGAAATTATCATGCCCGCTCAGGATGATCATTTTCGTCAATCGACTGATGTCCTGCCGGCTTCGCAGCTCGCCGAGGAGCGTCAGTCCATCCATTTCAGGCATCTGCACATCGATCAGCATAATATCCGGTTTCTTCCGGCTTACAAGCTCAAGGGCTTCGATGCCATTGGACGCCATACCGACCACTTCAATTCCATGCTTGTCCCAAGGGATATTGTAAGCCAGTGCATTACGCAGCCGGGGTTCGTCTTCCACAATCATGAGATTCATTTATGTCCTCCCCTTTTGAGCGATCTATATATGAATACCTACTTCAGGTTAACTTCCTTGCAGCGATCCAGCGGAATGGAAATCGTGACGGTTGTGCCTTCGCCTGAGACACTGTGAACCGTGAGTTGGGCTTCCCTGCCATAATACAGCTTCATTCGGCTCAGCACGTTCCGAAGGCCGAACAGATCCTTTACATGGTCCTCATCCTGAGAAGACGCCGGCACACTGCGGGAACCCATCATCTCCAGCTCATGCTGGATATAACGCAGCCGTTCTTCCCTAATCCCCGGCCCGTTATCCTGTACGCTAATGACCACGGTCTGCCCCTTTTCGATCCGACTGGATATGACCAGGCTCCCACCTGAGGATTTACCCTCCATGCCATGAATGATCGCATTCTCCACCAAAGGCTGGAGCAGGAGCTTGAGGAGCGGAACGTCCTTGCTCTCTTCCGATATGTGATAATCCACGGTGAAATTGTCCATGAAACGAAGCTGCTGAATTCGTAAATAGTAGTGCAGATGGGTGATGCTCTCCTCAATCGTGAACACCTGCCTGCCCTTGTTCAGGCTCAACCGGAAAAACTTCGACAGATTCATCACCATCTCGCTGATCTCATCCGCATCGTAGTTTTTGGCCGTCCAATAAATCGAATCAAGGGTGTTATACAGAAAATGCGGGTTGATCTGGGATTGCAGAAACTTCAGCTCCGTTGTCGTTAATCGCAGCTGCTGCTCATAATGATCCTCGATCAGATGCTTCTGTACGACGGCCATCTTGTTAAACGACTGAATGAGAAAGCCGAACTCGTCCTTCCGCTTGGTATCGACATGAATATTCAGCTCCCCGCTGCTGAGCCGCTTCATCCCGCGCGACAATTTCAACACAGGTGAGGCAATTCCGCTGTAAACCACCCATGAAATAATGATGGCCAGCAGGATGCTCAGCCCGATGATCGCAACCGTGAACAGGCGCAGCTGATCCGTCTCTTCGTACAGCTCACTTTTCGGCTGCACCAGCGCGAGGCGCCATGCGGAGTAATCCGAGTCAATCGCTACGGTCATATCCTTGTGGGAAATGTTATCCTCGTATTTTCTGCCTGTCTCCACCACCACTTGTCCCTTTTCGTTCAACAGGGCGATACGACTGTTCTCGGAGGGAAGCAGCGTCTTGATGATATTTAACAGCTTGCTCTTGTTAAAAGACACCACCAGCAGATTCGACTGCCGCTCGCTGTTGTACAGATCCATGGCCCGGATTAAGGAGACGCTGTCCGTATTCGTCATCTGGCCAAAAGTGATGCCCTCCGCCACTGGGGATTCCGACATCACGTAGGAAATCCCCGTTCCGTTCCTCCGGGCAGCTTCAACAAGCCATTCCCGCTGCGTCTCACCCGTCAGCTCTTTGACGCCATAATGAGTAGAGATTAACCTGCTGGACGCCGGATGATACACCGAAATTTGGGATACAAACCGGTTCACCGAAACGGAATTCAATAACTGATCCAATATATCCGAGAAATCCACGATCGAATGAGGGGAGAAGTTGGTGCTGTTTTTGTTCAGCAGCTCATTCATTCCAGGGTCGCTTGCAATCAAAGTGGATATTTCCTCTACGTTTTGCAGCGCCAGATCAAAATGATTCATCGCTGACGAAAGTGCCATCTCCGTCCGCTCAACTGCCTGTTCATAGAGAATATCCCGGGACCGTTCCACCGCAAACAGGCTGATGATGACCAGCGGCAGCAGGATCAGCAGAAAATAACCGGTCAAGCGGGTTTGAATATTTTGCGAAAACCGATCCCGGACCCAGCGAATCAACGCCATCATTCGAGTCCCCCCTCCCTTGGCGGCCGACATCATTGTTTGGAGTACCATTCATTCACTTCCTTCGTGATTTCATCTCCTCCTTCTTCCTTCCACCTCTCCACATAGTCATCGAAGGCATCCAGCGGTTCCAGCCCCATAATGATCTTCGTAAACACGTCCTCCAGATTTTTAAGCTTATTGCTGTACTTCGTCATGGCAGGTGTGGGAACTCCGTAGAATGCGTTAGGAACGATATGCTGATTAATCATTTGCAAGTTGTTGTATAGATTGAAATCGCCTAGGGAGTCAAGCCGCTCCTTAAACAGCATTTGGTCCGGCACATCAACAAGCGACTGGTAAATGCCACGGTACAAATGCTTGTCGTGAAGCGCAAAATCCGTAACGATCGCCCCGTCCTCCCAACGCCAGATTTCGTTCTCGAAGCCGAGCTTCAGCGTCTTATAGTCGCTGGCGATAAAGTCCAGAAACTTAATCACGTCGGCTGCTTTCTCCGATTCAGCGGGAATGACATTGTAACCGCGGATAATATCCTTGCCTTCTACCCCTTTAAATCCGTCCGGTCCCGTGGGATACGGAAGCGGCATCCATACAGCCTCCGGGTCTTTGCTCATATTGGCCGCAATCGGCCCCCGCGTGTCGTACCATGCTGCGGAGAAGAGGCCCACCGTGCCATTTTCTATCTTCTCGAACAGATTATTTTGCAGGTTTAAAGGAAACTCCCGATCGAGCAGCTTCTCCTGATACAGCTTGGCAAAAAACGCGAGGGTTTCCTTCGTTTCAGGCAGAATGCTTCCGTTCACCAGCTGCCCGTCCCGTTCAAACCATGTATTCCGCTGCGTTCCGAAGGCGCCGAAGAACGGGGAAGACCTGCCTAATTTCGATGTCAGGGTAAGGCCGATCGTATCCTGCACGCCGTTGCCGTCCGGATCATCGAGCGTAAAGGCGCGGATGACTTCGTAATATTCGTCCAGTGTTTCGGGCGGCTCCAGACCAAGCCGATCAAGCCAATCCTTTCGGACATACATCAGCTCTGCCCCAGTCACCTCATTCAAGCTCGGAACCGCGTAGATTTTACCGCCATATCGAACCCGATCCCAGACCTCCGGCGGAATCTTCTCCTTTAGATGGGGACCATACTTGTCGATTAACTCATCCAGCGGCATAAATGCCTTTTGCTTGACATAATTGTCGAACCAAACTGGTTCATACGTATGAAGCATATCCGGCAAGTTGCCCGAGGACATAATGACATCCAGCTTCTCGTTGTATACCTCAGGCGGCGGAAGATTAACTCCGATCTCAAGCCCCGTGCGCTCTTCAATGTAATTCAGATACGGATTGTCATTCTCGTCCATCCCGGCAGGGAACGTCATCCCGAGACTGGAAATGACGATGCTGATGGATGCGCTTTTCGGTTGATTCTCCAGCGGATGATCATCCTTAGGGCCTGTACTGTTACACCCAGCAGCAAGGAGCATCAGAAATACACAGACGGGAAGCAATAGAACGTTACCTTTAAGCAGCCTTGACACCTTTCGATTCCCATGTTGAAAAAACTCATCATTACAGGCCTTGTTCATCGGCATATGTCCTCACTCCCTCAGCTAGTAAGCTAATATTACTATATAACGATTTATGGCGAGTAAGATCACCTTTATAAATCATTCTGTAATGATTTGCGGCTTCCTTCACCCGGGACAAAAAGAAAAAGAGCCGCCCCCGGTCATTCCCAAACCAGGGGCGGCTCGATCTTTAGCAAAAACATTCATCCTAACATCAGGTCAATTAGAACAACACTACTTCGGTTCCTCTTGGTCGCCACCATCCTTCAGCAGCGGAACCTCTTTGCGCTCCTCTTCCGATTGCACTTGAATCACCTCGAACGTACGGCCACAGTGGGCACAGAACTTAGCGTTCATAGCGGAGCTGTTCCCACAGCCTCTGCATACCTTTTCATCCGTAAGATTGGCGATATGAAGCAGATTTTGTTCGATTTCAAAATTCAATTGATGAATCTTGGCCACGTAGCTCTGAATACTCTCCTGATCAGGCGGCCACTTCCCAGCTTCGGTTGAAGCAAATACAACCTTGCCGATTTCCAGAAGCTGCTCATCGATGTCGCTTTTTTTACCGTTGTTTTGCAGCTTTAACCGATTGATCTCCACCAGTGTTTTGGCTTTGTTTCCGGCGTCGGACACACCTGCCTTAAATTTATCAAAAAAACTCAAGTATGCTCTCCCCTCTCTGTTCACCCGTTTAAAGCTGTATTTATTTTATTCCTATAAGGAGATTCTAAGAATTTTATCATGATCGGTATAGTTCACGCCAGCACCAAGGCCCCTTGCAAACACCTGAATCGGAACATAAGTCACGCCGTCGATCACTTTGGGAGCGACCGTAACGGTTTCCGACTTGCCGTTGTAATAGACGGTTTTGCTGCCCATCGTAAGTGTGATTTTATGATTGCCTCTTTGCACGCCAATGGTGGCAGCTTCGCGATTCCAGGTAACCTCGGCTCCCATTCCTTCAGCGATTTCCCGCAGCGGTACCAAATTGATGTTGTTATACACTAACGGCTCACTCTCAAACTTCACCACGCTGCCGTTAACGTAAACTTTAAGTCCGGACTTGGCATAGGCCGGAGCTGCCGGCTTCGGCACAGTGGATTTTGTTGTACTATTCTTCGATGATTTGGCTTTAGGCGTGGATGAAGATGACTTGCTGCCTGAAGAGCTTCCTCCGCCGTTATGATAATGGTACTCGCCATAGGACAGACCCCAGCGTTCGCAATTGGTACGGCAGGTATGCCCTCCGTTGGCATCTGTTCTTCCCGGATGAGCCGAAACGACCGAGCCTGACACAAGTAATAAAGCGATGGTGCAGCACAGCATTTTTTTCTTCATATCTAACATTACCCCCTGGTATAATATTCCTCCACTACATTCTAGCATATTTCTTATATAGCAGATGGATATATAGGAGTTACCTAATATAGAAGGAAGACGGTTACCATGTTGATGATCGATTGCATTGTTTCATTTTCACCCCCCGCGTTTATTCGTTACATATAACGAAAGCTTTTGTGCCAAAATATTGCCAGAAAGGAATGAGACCCTAATGAGCAAAAAGAAACCTGAATATGACGGACAGTTCCCCGGCGTAGACCCTATTCCCGAGCCCGACCGTCCGAATCAAGCCGCAACCGATAAACTCGACGATTTGGTCCTTGGCATTTTGGAAGATAAAGATGAATCGAAAGTTGATATCAATCCCGATACGGAAAATTACGATAAACTTCGCAAAAAGTAAGACAAGTCTCGCTTCAATATAATGTAAAAAATGAAATTGATCTGTAAAAGTGTTCAAAAATAATTTATCGTTCTCATTTTGAGAACGATTATTTTTATGTTATGATTAACATAGAAGCTTGGGACGAAGGGGGAGTAACCGTGAACCGTTTCTTAAAAACAGCAAGAATTCTTTGGATGCTGGTACTTGTTCTGGTTACGGCATTTGCCCTTTACATTCCCGTCCAGGAGTACTACAGCAGCGAAACCCATGATGAGCGGTATGTATACAAGCACGACCATCATCTGAAAGCGGCTGTTCTGAAACACTCTCAAATTCTCTCCAAACTTAAGGCAGCCGGCAATACCTTGCCGCTGTTCTTATTGATGTCGGCCGTTCTTATGCTGCAGGCTCCCAAAACACGTCTGCCGTATCGGCCGATCATTCCGCTTCGGCTCCGGCTTTTATTACTATTCCCCATTAAATACACATCGAAGTTCGTATAGTGTCCTCCCCTTTTTCGCATTCAAACTGACTGCGGTTTCTTAAATTCGCCAATTTTTCATCTCTCATGCAACCCTACCCTCAACCTGTGATGATTGACGTATGCACATAGGTTTATTAAAAACGGTGCAATTTCATCCTGAATGGATTGTTTTATTTGGCTTCGTATATTTTTGATATCCGTATGATCGGTCTGCAAAAAAAAACTAAAAGTGTATTTTTAGGAGGATTTTAACCTATGCATGTTCGCGAAACAGATTTGCCCGGAATTGGTAAGAAGTTCGTCATCGATACCCGCGGTGGCGATAAACTGGTCATTATCATTCATGACGACGGCCGCCGTGAAATGTACCATTATGAACATGACGATCCGGACGAAAGCATCTCCATGATTTCCCTGGATGATGATGAGGCTCGCCAAATTGCTGCCATTGTTGGCGGTCTCACTTATAAACCTAAGGCGCTGGAAACCATCGACATGGCGCTGGACGAATTGATTATCGAATGGTACCGCATCGAGCCCCACTATTACGGGGCAGGTAAATCGATTGGTGATTTGGGCGTACGCCAAGCCTCAGGCGCAACCATCATTGCGACAGTTGATAAAAACAGTAAACAAATCAATCCCGGACCTGACGTTATCATTACACCGGACTCGACACTCGTCGTTGTCGGTGAGCGTCAACAACAGCGGCTATTTAAACAAATCTTGATGAACGGACGTGGTTGATGAATGGATCATTTGGTTTTGGAAGTTGGACTGGCGATTGCTCTGATCGCCCTGGCGGGGTTGCTATCGGCTAAACTCCGGTTTTCCGTCGTCCCTTTCTATATTCTGATAGGGATGGCGGTAGGGCCTCATGCTTTTCATTTTGGATCATTCGATTTTCGTTTTATAGAAAGTGCTCCGTTCATCGACTTTATGGGTCGAATCGGCGTACTGTTCCTTCTGTTCTATCTTGGCCTCGAATTCTCGGTCGGCCGGTTAATCAAATCAGGGAAGTCCATCGTTGTTGGTGGCAGCATCTATATTGCCATTAACTTTACGCTTGGGCTGATGATCGGGATCTTTTCCGGATTCCCCGTGGCGGAAACACTCATTGTTGCGGGAATAACCACCATCTCCTCAAGCGCTATCGTAGCCAAGGTGCTGGTTGACCTGAAAAGAACGGCGAATCCCGAAACTGAAATGATTCTCGGTATTATCATGTTCGAGGATGTATTCCTGGCTGTATATATCTCTATTCTCTCCGGCCTCGTATTAAGCGGATCATCATCACTGGGCGGAGTACTGATATCTGCGGTGATCGCTCTCGGATTTATGCTGCTTGTCCTCATTATTGGCCGTAAAGCCGTACCGCTTCTGAATAAGGTATTAAATATACGGTCTAACGAATTGTTTGCCTTGGTTGTTTTTGGCGCGTTGTTCCTGCTCGCAGGATTCGCCGAAACGATTCATGTTGCCGAGGCCATCGGCGCTCTGCTCGTCGGGCTCGTCCTGGCTGAGACGGAGCATCGAGAACGCATTGAGCATTTGATTTTACCATTCCGTGATTTCTTTGGAGCCATATTCTTCTTTAGCTTCGGTTTAACGATTGTACCTTCCGAGCTTGGCGGAGCTGTGTGGTTATCGCTGATCGCCGTTGTCATCACGCTCCTTGGTAACTTTATTGCAGGTATGCTTGCAGGACGCAGTGCAGGATTGTCCTCCAAAGCATCCTCCAATATCGGTCTGACCATCGTATCCCGCGGGGAATTCTCCATTATTCTCGCTAATATGGGTAAAGCGGGCGGACTTGCAACCTTCATCCAGCCGTTTGCAGCCTTGTATGTGCTGATACTAGCTATACTCGGACCGCTGCTGACCAAGGAGTCCAAGCACGTATATAACTTCTTAAACAAAATATTTAGATTTAAAGATCATAAGGAGAAGAAACCGGTTAAACCGAAGCTAAAGGATGAAAGTGCCAGCGGATAAAGGAGGGTACATTGCCTATGGTTCAAGCCCCGGTTCGGGTAACGAACGGTCCACAAGAGGCCGTAAGTAAGGCAAGTACACGAAGAAGGATGAGCATGGCTGCCATCGGAGGCCTGATCGCGGCGTTCGGTTTAGATTTATTTCTAGTTCCTAGCGGCATCATCGCGGGCGGCGTAACGGGAATCTCTGCGCTCGCTTCGCATCTGACGGGGCTTCATACGGGCATGTTTCTGTTTGCATTAAACCTGCCTCTGCTCCTGCTGGTCTACCGTAGGTCCAACCGGGAAAAAGCCGTCATTGCCACCGTCGGGCTGCTTACGTTTTCCATATGCTCGATCCTGTTCTTTCCGGTTCCCGCACTCATCGACAGCAACATCGGGAGTGCAGGCATCGGCGGCATTTTCCTTGGGCTGGGCATCGGTATCGGCCTTCGTTACGGCGTTGTCCTGGACACACTGCAAATGCCCAAAATTCCGCAGCAGCTATCGCATCTGCTAACCCGCCTAAAGCTGCCGTACATCCATGTCATGGTCAATACATTCGTACTGACATTGGCAGGGCTGCTTCTCGGGTGGGAACGAGCGATGTACTCTGCGATCGCATGCCTGATGGCGCTGGAGACCGGACGTATTACGACTTCAAGCCTTCCGCTTAAACGAGAGGTCCGGATTCGTAGCGTAAGCGCAGCGGAAATCAGGCAGAGCATGAAAACCATCATGGGGTATGAATCCCAAACTGCTAACGCTAAAGATGACTCTACGCATGACGGTGACACCATCGGTTCGACGCAGCTGGTTTATCGGGTTCACATTCTGGAGATGCCCAGGTTCAAATCCATCGTGAGAAACCTGGATCCGAATGCCGAGATTACCATCATTCAGAAGTAAGCTTCTCTTTCCATGTAAACAGGCCGGCTAAGGGTTCACCCTAGCCGGCCTGTTTTTTTAAGATATCAGAAAGTATAGACTCCGAAGCTTAGGCCTTCCTGATATCGCAAGAAAAACATCCCGTCTTCTGAGAAAGTACGTCGATAGACGTTTTTTTATGAAATTCCTGCTATTTACGAAACTGCTGGATCAGAAACAGAATCAACGAGCCCACCACGCTGATGACGAGGCAGGTTACGATCGGGAAATAAATTTTGACATGGGGTTTATCCACCACGATGTCACCCGGCAGCCGGCCGACAAATCGTCCAATGACAGGCCAGAGCAGCCCAATCACGATCAGAGCGCCGCCAATCCATAATAGAGCCCGAGTTACAGGATGCACGATACGGTCACCTCATTCATCATATCAAACATGAAAACACGCAGGTTTCTTTGTATCATAATGGATTTGAGGTGCCGCCTGCAAGGTCAGGCCCTTCCTATCGACCGAGCGGTCATCCTTTCACCGCCCCCGCTGTCATCCCGTCGATAAAATACTTCTGGAAGGCCATGAACAAAATAAAGATCGGAATGATCGAGAAGAAGGAGCCGACAATCAATAAATCATAGTTGTTCCCGTAAGGGGTCAAGAGCGTCTTTAATCCGATCGGAAGTGTATACTTGCTATCGTCGCTGAGCACCATGAACGGCCACAGAAAATTGTTCCAGCTGTTCATGCCGTTCAGGATCGCCATGGCAGCGAAGGAAGGCTTCATCACAGGCAAGATCAGCCGCACATAAATTCCATATTCCGTCGCGCCGTCCACCCGCCCTGCCGCAATCATTTCTTTTGGAACCCCTCTTAAATACTGCCTGAAGAAAAAGATCGTAGCTGCGCTTGCGATTCCCGGCAGCACAATCGCCGAGTATGAATTCATAAGGCCAAGGTTGTACGTCAGGGAGTATAACGGAAGAAGAAGAATTTCAAAAGGAACCATCATAATCAGAAGCACGCAGATAAACAAGAAATTCTTGCCGATGAAATCATAGGCTGCAAACCCATAGGCAACGGTTGCGCTGACCAGCAGGGTCAATGTAACCTGAACCACCGTGAGGAGCAAAGAGTTAAAAAACCACATAAAGTAAGAATGATCGCCCGTAAACAAGTATGTGAAATTGTCCAGGCTCATCACCGTCAAGTCAAATTTCAAATTCAGCCCATACCGGATCAAATCCTCCCCGGGTTTGAAGGAAGCGATGGTGACGGCATAAAAAGGCACCAGGATCAGAAAGCAAAGTATGGAGAATAAAATGAAGAGGATGATTTTGATCAGCGTTTCTCTTCTCATTCTCAATCCTCCTTCTTGAACATGCCGGAGAGTGTCAGCTGTGTAAGATTAATGATCATGGTAATCGCCAGCAGCACGATCCCTACAGCGGCCGCATAACCCAGATTGTTCTTCTCAATGCCTTGACGGTACAAATAACCGACAATGGTGAGGCCGATATTTTTCGGGGAGTTGTTGCCGTTCCAGAGCATCATGCTCTCAATAAACATGGCAAGCCCCGCATAAATGCTGATCGTTAACACGTAAATCGTGGTTGGCTTCAACAAAGGCATCGTGATTTTGGTGAATTTCTGAAAGGCCGAAGCCCCGTCGATGGATGCCGCCTCATAATATTCGCCCGGGATGTTTTTGAGCCCCGATAAAAAATAGAGCATATTGACTCCCGTCCACCGCCATGTGGCAAGAGCCACCAAAGCAATAAAACCGGTAACCTGTCCCTTCAGAAACTTCACGGGGTCGATCCCGAACCATCCTAGTAGACTGTTGATGAGGGAACCTTCCATCTCGCCGAACATCAGCCGAAATATGGTGCCTGCGACAACAACCGACGTCAGTGCCGGGAAGAAAAAGGACGATTTAAAAAACTCTCTTCCCCACATGAACTTATTGTTAATCAGGACCGCGAACAGCATCGGAAACGGAATCAGGATCAGGAGCGTCAGGATCATGTAAATCGCGCTGTTCGTGACCGCCTTCAGAAAGACGCCGTCTCCCATCAGCTTTCCGTAATTAGCTAAACCGATCCAATCCGCTTCCTGCCCCAGCTGCGTCTTCTGAAAGCTCATGCCAAACGAGCTGCCCAGCGGTAATACCCAGAATATAAGGAACACCAGAATAAACGGCAGAACAAACACGTAAGGAGCAACCTTTTGCGAGTACAGAAATTTTTTAATCATGATTCTACTCCTTTAATGAGAGCCGCTCATTAACGGTCCATGAGCAGCTCTTTGTTTTGGTACCCTATGAGCGAGTGTCATTTTAATTCCTGTTCGATTTGTTTCTGGGCATCGTTCAAAGCTTCGGTAATGTCCTTGCCATCCTCAAAAATCTCGTTGAAGGTCGTAGTGCACAGAACGTTGTTGATGGTAGGTGATGCGGAGGTCGATTTGATTAAGCGGATTTCATCCCGGATCTCATTCAAGACATCAAACGGGTTATTGACAAAATACTTGACGAACTGATTCTCGGCATTGTGCGTAACATCCTTCATATCCCAAACGTCCATATTGACCGGATCGAATCCAAGCGTATTCCAGATCTCTTTATTGGCATCCAGGGACAGCTTGGCGAATGCCAGAAAGTCTTTCGCCAGCTGTACGTCTTTTGCGGTCTTGGTAACGACCGTGCCGGTGCCGCCTCCGCCAACCGATCTCGGCATACCTTCTTCAATGACCGGAATCGGCGCGATGGCTATTTTCCCGGACAAGTCGGACATGTAGTTGGTGTATCTGGACATTTGCCACAGCGGCATAAAGGCCGTAGCGTAATTTCCTGCATTAAACTCTCCATAGGCTTCTTCGGTATCAGGCTGGCCGCCGGCAATGGTTGCTATGACATTGTTATCCTGCAAGTCCTTGAGCAGCGTCATGGCTTTCACCATCGCTTCCGAGTTCACGATCGGATTGCCGGAATCGTCCGTCAGATCCGCGCCTTGCTGCGCCAATAGCATGGAGGCTTGCCAGGCTGCGCTTGTATCGGCTGTTCCCATGTACTTGCCTGTTTTTTCATATACCTGGATACCGGCCTGCTTAAAGTCCTCCCAAGTCACGATATCCTGATAGTTAACGCCGGCCTCCTCCAAAATCTCGGTATTATAAAAGGCAACGGATGCACCCACATGGGTCGGGATGCCGTAATTCACATCTTCCTTGCTGTATAGGTCAATTCGGGATTTAACGATGGTGTCACGGAATGGATCAATGACGTCATTGAGCGGTTCCAGCTGCGGCGTGCCGGACAGGAAATCCGGAAACTTCCCAAGCTCGATATCCGCAATGTCGGGTGCCCCCGTCCCCGATTGAACCGCAATGGATAATTTGTTATGCATGTCGTCATACGGCATGACCGTCACATTCAGCTTAATCTGGCGTTCGGGATTCTCGGCATTCCACTTGCCCAGCATTTTCTCGAAATGCTGTCCATGCAGCTCGACAAACGTCCAATAAGACAGCTCCGTAGCGCTTTCCCCTGCCCCTCCATCCAGAACCGAGGTTTCACCGCCGGCATTGTTCGATTTACCGCACCCCCACAGAAACAACGTCATACATAACACCATGAATACAACCATCCATTTTTTCATCATCCTACTGGACCTCCCCTAATTTTCGTTCATACAAACCTACACTTCAAAAATCGGTACTTCTGCTATCCCTCCAGAAATAAAGCGCTTTCATATTAGGTGTAATTTGATATGAGTTTGGGAGATGGGGCAGTCCATGGTGAGGACTGCCCCCTGTTTTTCCTTAAGCTTTTTTCAAGCGAATAACGTTCCATGATGCCTTGGCCAGCCTTGCGGTAACCATACCGTTATCGAGTTTAGCCCCGCCCTGATGATGAGGTTTCACTCTTTCCTCGGATGCGGTATTCACCGCTTTCAGATCGTCGTGCTCCATCACGATATGCTCCAGCAGCCGGTAGCCTTCAAAGCTGCGCACATCGCATTCCAACTCCAATGCTTCCTCCAGATGACGGTTCACGGCAAAAATCGTAATTTCTTCATCCTCTTCGTTATGAACGACCGCGCTGTCCAGATACGGAACATCGGTAAAATCCTTGGAATCATACTTCGGTGACTCGACAATCGGCAGCAGCGATACGCCACGGCCATATTTCGAAGCGTGAAGATACGGATAAAAGATGGTCTGCTTCCATGAACGACCGCCGCTCTCGGTCATAATCGGCGCAATGACGTTTACGAGCTGTGCCAGGCAAGCCATCTTCACCCGGTCTGCGTGGCGCAGGAAGGTAATCAGCATGCTGCCGACAAGAATCGCATCCTCGAAATTATACACATCCTCCAGCTGAGGCGGAGCGATGCTCCATGGATCAATCTGTCTGTCGGCGTCATTGGAATGATACCAGACATTCCACTCGTCGAAGCTGAGATACATTGTCTTTTTGCTGCGTTTCTTGGCCTTGATGTAATCACAAGTGGATTTGACCGTATGAATAAAGTGATCCATATCCAGAGAAAGGGCCAGATAGTTGGCGGTATCGTTATCACGGTTACCGTAATATTGATGCAGCGATATGTAATCAACCGCCTCGTACGTATGATCCAGCGTCACGGCTTCCCATTCAGGGAATGTCGGCATCCCCGTGCTCGAGCTTCCGCATGAAACCAGCTCGATGGTCGGGTCGACAAGCCGCATGGCTTTTGCCGTCTCCAGCGCAAGCCGGCCGTATTCAGTCGAGGTCTTGTGTCCGATCTGCCAAGGTCCGTCCATCTCGTTACCAAGACACCAGGTCTTGATCTTGTGCGGCTGTTCATAGCCATGACTGCGTCTTAGATCGCTCCAGTAAGTACCTCCGGGATGATTCGTGTATTCCAGCAGATTTCTGGCAGCGTCGATCCCACGAGTACCGAGGTTTACGGCCATCATAACGTCAGAGCCCACTTCCTTAGCCCAGGAAATAAACTCATTTGTGCCAACATCGTTCGGCTCCAGCGTCCTCCAGGCCAGTTCCAGCCGTTTCGGCCGTTCGGCTACAGGACCTACGCCATCTTCCCAGTTATAGCCTGATACAAAATTCCCGCCGGGATATCTTATAATCGGGACATCCAGTTCCTTGATCAATTCCTTCACGTCGTTACGAAAACCACCTGCATCCGCAGATTCATGGCCGGGCTCGTAAATCCCGCCATATACAGCGCGGCCTAGATGTTCAATGAACGAGCCATAAATACGGTTATCAACTTGCGCGATCCGAAACGACTTATCCACGATCATTCGTGCTTTCAATTTCTCAGCTGCCAAGTCCTTCACCTTCCGTTGATATAATTATGAAACAATTCAAATAACATTGAATGAATTCGTTTTCAAATATAAAATATCATATGAAGCACACTCTGTAAATATACAAATATAAAATGATTTATATAAATTAGAAATGAATTCATTTTTCAACTGAAAAGGCACTTAATTCTGGTCAAAAAAACAATTTTCTTCTGTTTCCTGAGTTATTCCTTTCATAATAATTTCAAATAAAATGATTTTTAGTATTCAAATTCTTATTTTATCTGTGAATTTTTCGAAGAATTAGATGACATCTTTATTTAGCGCACAGATTGATTTATAATTATTTGAAATAAACCTCTTTACCTATACCATCGTTATATAAATCCTTTAATCGGAAGAAGGTTCGAGATAAGATGATCTACATTAAAGATTTAATGAGCGGGCTTGATATCTTTAAAGCGCTCAGCTCGGAAATTCGCATTCAAATTCTGGAGCTGCTGGCCAAGAATCAAAGTCTGAACCTCAACGACCTCGCCAACAGGCTGAACCTCAGCAATGGCGCTATCACTATGCATATCAAGAAACTGGAAGATAGCGGCCTGATCGAAATCAATACCACGGGCGGGAAGCATGGCATTCAGAAGATCTGCTACCTGAACAAAGATACCTTGATGGTTGATCTTCGCAGCAAGGATATTGATAACTTGTACGAGGTGGAAATTCAGGTTGGCCATTACAGCGATTACCAAGCGATCCCGACCTGCGGGCTTGCGACCAAGGACAGTATCATCGGAGATTTTGACGATCCGCGCTATTTCGCCGATCCGGAACGGATCAACTCGGAGATCATCTGGCTTACCGAAGGATTCCTGGAATACCGGATTCCGAATTATTTGAAGTCCAACCAATCGTTCCGCGAGATTCAATTCTCCTTAGAGCTTGGCTCTGAAGCGCCGGGACATTGCGACAATTACCCATCGGACATTTTCTTTTACGTAAACGGGATCGAGATTGGCAGCTGGACAAGTCCGGGGGATTTCGGGGACAAACGCGGTACCTTCAACCCCGAATGGTGGCCGCCCCACTTGAACCAATACGGCATGCTGAAGCTTATTCGAATTAATAAGGAAGGCAGCTTTATCGATGGATGCCGCATCTCGGATGTCGGTCTGGACCAGATTCAGCTTGATTACAAGAGCGAGCTCACCTTCAGGATCGCCGTTAACGAGCGATCTGTTAATAAACGGGGCTTAACCATTTACGGCAAACATTTCGGCAACTACAGCCAGGACCTGTTAGCTCGCGTGCTGTATGATGTGAAGGAAGGATAAGAGGAAATGTCTTGATATGGCGGGTATCGCTGGATTACAAGCCTCACGCCAACAAGAATCGATTTATTTTGATTCGTCTGTTTGAGTACTTTGAGACACACGGGACACATAGGAATTCAACAAAAAGGGGCTCTCCATGATCATTCGATCATAAAGAGTCCCTTTTGCTTGGATGCAACGATATTTCTTATTAAAAAAACAAAAATGACAATTCCACTGTTTTCTTGGACGATTTCAGTTTATGATGTATCCACTTCCATGCACCGTTCCGTCTTTTCTACCCAACATTACCCTCGTTCAGAGCCCTCAAGATGGTATGGCGATCGCGCAGCGTGTGCGCCTCCCGCAGGCTCTCCCGGAACAGCACGTCATCAATGCCAAGCTCCTGCAGGGTGGACGGACCTCCGGCTTGTCGCAGCAGCTCGGCAATCTTCTCCTTCGAAGGGACCTTGCGCAGCCATTCTCGAACCTGCTCTCTATATGTCTCCCAATGTATAGGCTCGGCATTAGGATACACTCCCTTATCAGCCGCATCGTGATAAAGACTCGATATTTCGCTGCAGGCTACCCCCACTTTGGCACCATGCAGCAGCGCCCGGTTGCCGCGGCGCAAGTACTCCATCTCCCAGTAATGCGACAGATGATGTTCCGCCCCGGAGGCAGGGTGGGACTGTCCGAACAGCAGCATCGCGATACCCGATTCGATCAAAGCCGTCATCAGAATGCGAATCCCTTCCTCCGTGCGCTGGCCGATCGCCTCTACATGCTCAATGCAAGCTTGGAGCGCCTTCTCCGTAATGGCCGCCACTTGATCATCATAAGGCTCGCCGGCCGTGGTCGAAGAGAATTTCCAATCCAGCAGGGAGGTATATTTGCCGAGCATATCGCCAAAGCCTGCCGCTACCAGCGGCTGCGGTGCCTTCACAAGAATGTCCGGATCCGCGAATATCGCGATCGGGGCCGTAGCCGCAAAGGTTTGCTTGACTCCCCGGACCACGATCGGCGCGCCCGCCGAAGTAAAGCCGTCGACCGAAGGTGCCGTAGGGACCGAGATGAACGGTTTGCCGCTCCGGTGACTCACAAAGCGGGTAATGTCATGAATGGTCCCGGAACCCACAGCGATTAAGCATCCTGTCCCTTCAGGCTCCACTTCGATAAACAGCTGCATCAATGAGCGTTCATCCGCCACAACATCGCCTTGCTCATCAGGCTGAATCAGGCACAGCTGGGGCTTCTGACCATCGGTTTCCAGGATCTCCACCAGCTTTTGACCCGCTGCTTCATACGTATTCGCATCCGCAACAACGATTGGTGAACCAAGGCCCTGCCGTTTAAGATACGGAGGCACGTCAAGCATAGCGCCAGGCTGAAGCACCATGGTTTCAAGTCCGCGGAACCCGGGCTGGACTACCCTTATCCGGCTCATTAAACCTTTTGCATCGTTCAAGTAATCCGTCATGCTGTTCCTCCCCTTCATCCCATCCTGCTGTGTTTATTCAAGCTTCTAGTGCCAGGGGCTATTCTGCCGTTTGTTTAATCCGCTTTAGCCGCTTCATCACGTCGTTTTCGCCCCGGCCAAAATAGTCATGCAGCTTGCTGTACTCCTGATACAGCTGCTCATATACTTCTACATGCTCCGGAATTGGCTTGAAGGTCTCTTCCTTCACCCGCGCCATCTTCTCGGCAGCATCGATAATCGAATCATACCCGCCTTGCGCCTGACCCGCTGCAACTGCGGCGAACATCGCGGCTCCAAGCGCCGGCGTCTGTTTGGAATCAGCCACCACAATTTCACGATTGGTAACATCCGCATAAATCTGCATCAAGAGACGGTTCTTCTGCGGTAGTCCGCCGCATGCATACAAGACATCCACAGCCACGCCGTTCTCGTGAAAGGCGTCCACGATTTTGCGCGTGCCGAATGCGGTCGCCTCAAGCAAGGTGCGGTAAATTTCCTGCGGCTTTGTCAACAGGGTCATCCCTAACATCAGCCCGGTCAGATCCGTATCCACCAACACGGAACGGTTGCCGTTCCACCAATCCAGCGCAAGCAGACCGGTTTGACCCGGCTTGTACGCAGCCGCTTCCCGCTCAAGCCATTGGTGTACCCCGATTCCTTCCTCGGACGCAGCTTCTTTTACATACGCGGGAAGCGCTTCCTCAACGTACCATTCAAAAATATCGCCTACTGCCGATTGCCCTGCTTCATAACCGTATAATCCGGGAATGATCCCGTCCTCGACGACACCGCACATCCCTTCAACCTGCTTCTCTTCCGTACCGAGCAGCATATGGCAGATCGATGTGCCCATCGCCATAACCAGCTTGCCCGGTGTGACGACACCAACCGCAGGCACCGCAGCATGAGCGTCAACGTTGCCGACGGCCACGGCAATCCCTGGCGTTAAGCCCATCATCTCCGCCATCTTTTCCGTCAGATCGCCTGCGCTGCTCCCGAGGGGACGGACCTCTCCGCGCAGCTTCGTATCGGCCAGATCCTCCAACCGGGGATCCAGCGCTTTAAAATATTCCCTGCTTGGATATCCGTCTTGTTTATGCCATATCGCCTTGTAACCAGCCGTACAGCTGTTACGGACAATCTGCCCGGTCATTTGGGAAATGACCCAATCGGTAGCTTCCAGGAACCTGTCCGCACGTTCATAGATCGCCGGTGCCTCGTCAAGAATCTGCCAGACCTTTGCGATCATCCATTCCGATGAAATCTTTCCGCCATAACGGGGCAAAAAGGCTTCTCCGCGCTCGGCGGCAATCGCGTTGATCTTGTCTGCTTCCGGCTGGGCGGCATGATGCTTCCACAGCTTCACCCAGCTGTGCGGCTGGTCGGCCAGCTCCGGATGGAAGCAGAGCGGCTCCCCAAGCTCGTCAACGGGCAGCATGGTGCAGGCCGTAAAATCAATGCCGATGCCAATCACGTCCGCCGGGTCAATCCCGGATTGTTGGATGACAGCAGGTACAGATGCCTTCAGAACCTCCAGATAATCTCCCGGATGCTGAAGCGCCCAGTCGTGCTCCAGCTTCTTCCCGGTACCCGGCAAAAACTCATCGATGACATGATGCCGGTAAGGCGTAACATGATCCGCTACTTCCTGCCCGTCAGCCAGATTAACCAACACCGCACGCCCGGACTGTGTTCCGTAATCGACACCAATGGTGTATTTATTCCCCATCTCATTTCCTCCTACAGATGAAATCATGAATGATGAATACAAGTGTTACTTTTGACCGTAATAGGCATTAACGCCATGCTTCCGCAAAAAATGACGATCCAGCAGCGTCTGATCCATCGGTTCGGTTTCCGGATTAATCTGCTGCATCCGGGCTGCAATCTTGGCGCACTCCTCCAACACGACCGCATTATGAACCGCGTTATGCGCATCCTTGCCCCACACGAACGGCGCATGCGAATGGACAAGCACCCCGGGCACCATGTTCGGATCCAGGTCAACAAATCGCTCGACAATGACGTTGCCCGTCTCCAGCTCGTAGGCTCCCTCGATTTCATCGCGAGTCATGGGCCGCGTAACCGGAATCTCTCCGTAAAAATAATCGGCATGCGTCGTTCCGTAGGCAGGAAGCGCACGTCCGGCTTGAGCCCAGCTCGTTCCCCATGGAGAGTGGGTATGCACAATCCCGCCGATCTCTTTAAAGTTCTGATACAGCACCAGATGAGTCGGAGTATCGGAGGAAGGTCGCAAATTCCCTTCAACGACATTTCCCTTCAAATCCAGCACGACCATGTCGTCCGCTTTTAAATCCTCGTAAGGCACGCCGCTTGGCTTAATGACAAACAGTCCCCGTTCACGGTCGATGCCGCTTACATTTCCCCATGTAAAGGTAACGAGTCCGTGCTTCGGAAGGTCCAAATTCGCCTCCAGCACCTGCTGCTTTAAATCCTCCAACATGAACAACCGCTCCTCTCTATATTTGAAAAATATAGTTGTACGTACAAGTTGGTAAGCAAGGGTCCGATATTTCGGACCTTCAGCTCCCTTATTCTCTACCGTTTCTTCACCGATTCTCTCTCCACCAGCTCCGGTTGAAACACCGTATCCTCTATAACGGTATGATGTTCAATCATGCTGATCAATTGTCTGGCCGCCATGATTCCCATCTCTGTCTTCGGGTGGGTCATCGTTGTCAGCTTCACACCTGAAGCAACGGCTAGCGTCGAATCATCAAAGCCGACCATGGACACATCCTGCGGAATTTGCAGCCCGCATTGCCCGGCAGCCTCCGCCAAAAACACAGCCAGCTCGTCGTTATAGCATACAAACCCCGTCGGTCGCTGCTCATCCGGCTGCTTCAGCAATTGGACGGCCTGATCATACGGAAAACTTCCCTTCTGTTCCGTGGTATACGTAACCACCCGCTCCGGCGAAACGGGAATTCCCGCCTCGCGATGCGCACGCAGGAAGCCTTTCAGCCGGTTCACGCCCTGAAGATCGTCCCGTTTGAAAAATCCGGCTATCGCCAGGTGCCCGTTCTCGATCAAATGACGTGTGGCCTTGTAGCCGCCAAGCTCATCGTCAAGCTTCAGACAAGGACATTCCAGCTCCCGATACTTCTCATTAATCATCAAAAACGGAATTCCCTTCTCCTGCAGGGACAGGAAATACGTCAGATTCGGGTTGCCCTCCGCACTCTTGGTCGGCTCGATAATCAGCCCGCTGAGCGGCTGGCTGGTCATGAGCTGAAGACTCTCCATCTCCTTTTCCTTGTTGTTATCGGTACTGGAGAGCAGCAGGCGGTATCCCTTGCTGCGCAGCTCCGCCTCCGCTCCCCGAACGATATGCGGGAAGATATAATCCGAGATGTACGTAGTCATGATGCCGATCGTCTTAACCTGCTCGCTCTCCCGCCGCTCGGGATTTCTAGCGAACGTCCCTTTGCCCTGAATCCGTTCCAGCCAGCCTTCCTTCTCCAGCTCGCCGAAGGTTTGGCGGACCGTCTGGCGGCTTACGCCGAACTGGTCGGCGATTTCATGCTCCGAAGGAACCTGTTTGCCCGCTTGTAGCCGGCCGGATTCAAACCAGGAGAGCAGTTCGTTTTTTAATACAATATATTTGGGTATCCGTCTATTATTCATCATTCACCTCTAGCCTCACGCACTCATTATGTTAGGATCCCTTGCAATCCTAAGTTATCTCGCTATTGTAACACAGGCCAGGGGAATGCCGACAGAACCAGTTACCGCAGACGATACGCGGCTTCGCTCCAGCGGAGCTCGTTCTTGAAGCGCGGTATCGTTGTATCCTTATCGATAACGACCGCTTCAATGCCAACCATCTCCGCCCAATCGCTCAAATGCTCAGCCGTCATGGCATAAGAGAGAACGGTGTGGTGCGCTCCGCCGGCCAAAATCCACGCTTCCGCAGATTCGCGAAGCGATGGCTGCGGTTTCCACAGCACGCGGGCTACCGGCAGCTTCGGCATCGGCTGCTCGACCTTGACGCCATCCACCACATTCACCAGCAGTCTGAAGCGGTGGCCCAGATCAACCAGGGAAGCATTGACGGCCGGGCCGTCCTGGCCGTTAAACACGAGTCGTGCCGGATCTCCCTTGCCTCCAATGCCGAGCGGGTGTACCTCCAGCGTCGGTTTATCCAGTGCGATGGTCGGACATACCTCCAGCATGTGCGATCCAAGAATCATATGATTCCCCGGCTCGAAATGATAGGTGTAGTCCTCCATGAAAGAAGTACTTTTATTCCCCGCAAGCACCTTCAATACGCGTGTCAGGGCAGCGGTTTTCCAGTCCCCTTCCCCGCCGAAACCGTAGCCGGACTCCATCAGACGCTGTACGGCGAGTCCCGGAAGCTGCTTCATTCCATGCAGATCCTCGAACGTCGTCGTGAATGCGCCGAAGCCGCCTTCCTCCAGAAAACGACGCAGCGCAATCTCGATCCGGGCTTGATACGCAATCGAATCGCGCACAGGACCGTCGCTAAGCCCTTCCTTGGTTATCGAATATAACTCGGCATATTCGTTCAGGAGCGCTTTTACCTCCTCATCGCCGACTTCATTCATGGACTGCACAAGATCGCCAATGCCATAACCGTTGACGGACCAGCCAAGCTTGATTTGCGCCTCCACTTTATCCCCTTCGGTTACCGCCACCTGGCGCATATTATCACCGAAGCGAGCCACCTTCAGCCTGCGGCTTTCGGCATAGGCCGCGGAAGTCCGCATCCAGCCTGCTATGCTGTCGCGAACCTCCCCGTCTTCCCAATGGCCCACGACGACCTTGCGGGCAATACCGAGACGGGCGCCGATATGACCATACTCGCGGTCACCGTGCGCGGACTGGTTCAAATTCATAAAGTCCATATCAATCGTTTCCCAAGGGATATCCCGGTTGAATTGGGTATGGAAATGAAGAAGCGGCTTCTGCAATTGGGATAGGCCCGCGATCCACATTTTGGCTGGGGAGAAGGTGTGCATCCAGGTCATAATGCCTGCGCAGGACTCATCGTTGTTGGCCTCAAGAATCAGGTTGTATATTTCATCGGGTGTGGTTACGATTGGCTTGAACACAATGGGATACGAAAATACAGGATCTTTGTCAAACTCCGTTGCCACGATGCGGGAATGCTCAGCGACCTGCTCCAGCGTTTCGGGGCCATACAAGTGCTGGCTTCCGGTGACGAACCAAAAAGAATGCGGTTTCAAATTCATAATCATAACGCCTCCTGTATGAATGCTTGCTCACTAACTTGTACATACCTATATAATAAAACAAGCGATCTATAATTACATGTACGTACAAGTTGAATCACTCACATTCTAACCCCACGCCTCCAAAATAGCAAGATCAAAATAAAAAAAGAGCTGTCTCCGCAGGTGAAAAAACGAACCCATTCAGAGACAACCCTCTATCATCAGCGTTTCATATGTTGCTTCGTTCTCTAATACATGATATTTACCCTTATAAATAAACTTCATACCGTCAAATAATGCTCGAATTGCTCCATATCGATGGCATCTTGAACCCCTTCGGCGACAATTGTGCCTTTATCCATGACATAGATATAGTCGGCCACGCTCCGGACGAACTCGATGCTCTGCTCCACCAGAATGACCGACGTTTCCCCTTTGGCTTTGATGCCCCGGATGACGTCTTGAATTTCCTCTACGATGGAAGGCTGGATTCCTTCGGTCGGCTCATCGAGCAGCAGCACCTTGGGCCGGGAAGCAAGCGCCCTCGCGAAGGCGAGCTGCTGCTGCTGTCCGCCGCTTAAATCGCCGCCCTGACGGTGGTACATTTGCGGCAGTACTGGAAACAGGGCTAACACATCCTCCGGAAATGCCTTCCTCCTCGGCGCACATGGCTCAAGTCCGAGCAGCAGATTCTCCTTCACTGTAAGCTGTGGAAAAATCTCGCGCCCTTGCGGGACATACCCGATGCCGCCTCTCGCCCTTTTTACGGAATCCCAGCCGGTAACCTCCTGCTCGCCAAGAGTCATCCGCCCCTGCCGGATTTTCAGCTGCCCGGTTAAGGTCCGCATCAGTGTGGTTTTCCCGACGCCGTTGCGCCCTACCAGACACACGACCTTCGCCGGGTCGACAACCATGGATACGCCGCGCAGGACGGGACTCTCCCCGTAGCCCGATTCAATGCCCTGCAGCTTGAGCATTCGCCTCCCTCCTTCTTCCCAGATAAACCTCGGCTACCAGCGGATCGCGCTGAATCTCCTGCATGGAGCCTTCCTTCAGCAGCTTCCCTTCATGCATCACGGTAACCTTGGCGGCAAAAGAGCGCACAAACTCCATGTCGTGCTCAACCACAACGACGGAGCATTCCTTGGCGATACGCTGGAGGAGCTCACCGGTCTTCATCGTCTCCTCGTCCGTCATCCCGGCTACCGGCTCATCGAGAAGCAGAAGCCGCGGCTTCTGAAGAAGCAGCATGCCGATCTCCAGCCATTGCTTCTCCCCATGCGACAGAGAGCCTGCCCGAACGTGAAGCCGATCGGGCAGCCCGATCAACTCCAGAACCTTCTTCATCTCGAACGTGGTGCACCGATTTCTCCTGGCCTTCAGCGCCCGGAACACGCTTCGATCGGGATCGACCGTCAGCTCCAGGTTTTCTTTGACGCTCAGATTAGGAAATATCGATGGCGCTTGAAATTTTCGGCCCACGCCGAGACGTGCGATTTCATACTCCCGCTTTCTCGTGATCTCAAGGCCGTCTCCGAGCAGCACCCTTCCTGCAGCAGGCTTTGTCTTCCCGCAGATCACGTCCAGCATCGTGGTTTTTCCCGCGCCGTTCGGGCCGATCAGAAAATGCAGCTCATGCTGGCGCAGCGCCAGATTCATGCCGTTTACCGCCACAAACCCGCCAAACGTGACCGTCATGTTCTCCGCGGACAGCACGATAGGGGAAATACCGATGTCTCTGACTTCTCCATGGACGGCGAGCGGCATATCAGCTCTCTTTGCGTACGGCTGCATGGACAGTCCCTCCTCTTTTGGATAATGACGAAACCACCTTGCTCCACAATCCGATCAAGCCTTTTGGCATCAACACAACAACGATGACAAACAAAGCGCCCAATACGAGCAGCCATCCTTCCGGATAAGCCTCGCTGATCCCGGTCTTGGCCGCGTTCAGCAGCACGGCGCCAATAATCGCGCCGATCAGCGTTCCCCTGCCGCCGAGAGCAACCCAGAGCACCATTTCAATGGACGGGACGATGCCCATCATCGACGGCGAAATAATGCCGACCTGAAGGACAAACAGCATGCCTGCAAGGCCGGCCAGACCGCCCGATACGGCAAAGGCAAAGGTCTTGTAACGGGAAGGGTCAAATCCCAGAAACCGCACCCGGTTCTCTCCATCTCTTGATGCTTCCAGCACCTGACCCACCCTGCTGTTCACAATTCTTCTGCACAGAATATAGGCTCCTGCCAGAGCGGCCAGTGTAACAAAATACAATCCGATTTTCGTTGACGGAGCATTCAGATTAAAACCCAATATGGAGTTGTATCCCGTAAGCCCGTTCGTGCCACCCGTCCACTCCTGCTTGCCTACAAACAGCGTAACCACGATCATGACCAGGGCCTGCGTCAGGATCGTAAAATACACGCCAACGATCCGATTGCGGAACGTAAAAAATCCGAGGATTAACGCGAGCAAGGCCGGAAGCAGCATTCCGAGTATCAAGGCCGCGGGGAACGATCGGAAAGGCTCCCAGAACCAAGGGAGAGACGTTACCCCGCTCCATCCCATAAAATCAGGCAGGGACGAGCCGCTGGCGTCCAGCTTCAAATACATGGCCATGGCATAAGCGCCTAATCCAAAGAACACGCCGTGCCCCAGACTTAGAATGCCGCCATAGCCCCAGATCAGGTCCAGCCCGACCGCCAGGATCGCCAAAGCCAGAAATTTGGTCAACAATCCGAGGCGAAAAGGGGTCGTGAACAAAGGCGCCATACACATCAGAAGCAGCACAACGCTCCACAAAATCCGTTTCGATCGGCTGCCGGGGGTTCCTGTCAACCATTTCAGCACCATATCATCCCCTCCTCTCTAATCCAGGCTGCGTGTTCGTAGCGCAACAAGCCCGCGTGGCTTCCACTGCAGGAAAGCCACGATGCAGGCGAATACCAGCACTTTGCCGATAGATGCCGAAGTGTAGGTCTCAAACAGCGTATTGAACACGCCGATGCCCAACGCCCCGGCAACCGTGCCGATCAACTTTCCAACGCCGCCAAGCACCACCACCATGAAAGCATCGACGATATAGTAGGTGCCGATCGAAGGACCGATCGGGCCGAGCAGCGTCAACGCGCAGCCGGCAATACCGGCAATGCCCGAGCCGATCGCAAACGTGAGGCCGTCCACGCGCCGGGTTGAAATGCCGAGACACCCGGCCATGCTGCGGTTCTGCATGACCGCCCGCATTCTTCGGCCTTGAACCGTTCTGTAAATATAGAAATACATGGCCGTCAGAACGGCGGCCACCAATAGGATAATGAACAGCCGCTTGTAAGGAAGGACGATGCTTGGGGTGATCGCAAGCCCGCCGTTCAGCCAAGAGGGACTGGTTACGGCCACGTTGGGTGCGCCGAAGATAAACCTTGCGATTTGCTGCAGCATCATCCCGACGCCCCATGTGGCGAGCAAACTGTCCAGCGGCCTGCCGTACAGATGGCGTATGAGAACCATTTCAAGCAGCCAGCCGACGGCGGCTGCAACCAAGAAAGATACAAGCAAAGCTGCAATGAAATAGGTGTCGAACCAGGATTTCGGCATATACGCAGTGAACAAGCCTTGGGTGACGTACGTGGAGTAAGCACCGATCATGATCAACTCGCCATGGGCCATATTAATGACATTCATCAAGCCGAACGTCACCGCCAAGCCAAGAGCAATCAATAACAGGATCGAGCTGACGCTGAGTCCGTTAAACACATGCAGGATCGTCATTTCCATCTGGGGTGAACCTCCTTTCACGAAAAAGCCCGAGGGCCATCTATGCATGAGATGAAGCTTTATTCTCCGCTTAACCCCTTCGCCCAATCATAGGTTTTCAGATAGGGATCCGGTTTAACGGGTTCTCCCGAATTCCAGAGCTCCTTAAATTGCCCGTCAGCCTGCACCTCGCCGATGCGCACCGTTTTATGAATGTGCTGATTCTCGCCATCAATGGTTACTTTTCCTTCCGGAGCGGCGAATTCAATGCCTTTTGCCGCTTCCTTCACCTTAGCCACCTCTGTTGTTCCTGCTTTCTCCACCGCGGCCTTCCATAAGTACACCGCGGTATATCCCGCTTCGATCGGGTCGGCCGTCACGCGGTCAGCGCCGTATTTTGCTTTGTATTTGTCAACAAAAGCCTTGTTCTCCGGAGTGTCGGTAGACTGATAATAGTTCCAGGCTGCCAGATGACCCTCCAGTATATCGGCGCCGATGCCGCGGATTTCCTCCTCCGCAACGCTGACGGACAGCGTGGTCATATCTTTGGAAGTAATGCCCGCATCCTTCAGCTGCTTGAAGAAGGCCACATTGCTGTCGCCGTTCAGCGTGTTATAGACGATATCGGGCTTCGCCTCTTTGATCTTGGCTATAATCGTGCTGAAATCGGTATGGCCCAGCGGCGTGTATTCCTCGCCAGCCAGCTCGCCGCCCTCGGCCGTCAGCTGGGCCTTGATGATCTTGTTGGCCGTTCTCGGAAACACATAATCGGAGCCGAGGAGGAACATTTTTTTGCCGCGGTTCTCCAGCAGCCAAGACACCGAAGGCACGATCTGCTGATTGGTTGTTGCGCCCGTATAGAAAATGTTGGGGGAGGATTCCAACCCCTCATATTGGACCGGATAAAATAAAAGGCCGTTATTCTGTTCGAAAACAGGGAGCATGGCTTTCCGGCTGGCGGAGGTCCACCCTCCGAATACGGCGGCAACCTTATCCTGCTGCAGCAGTTTGCCCGCCTTCTCCGCGAAAGTCGGCCAATCCGAGGCACCGTCCTCAATCACGGGTTCGATCTGCTTGCCGAGCACGCCGCCTGCCGCATTGATTTCTTCGATGGCAAGCATCTCCGCATCCTTAACCGATACCTCGCTGATGGCCATCGTTCCGCTGAGGGAGTGAAGAATACCGACCTTAATCGAATCGCCTGCGGTTTCTACCGGCGGGCTGCCGTTATCCGCTCCGGCGGTTGGGGCGGCTTCCTTTTCCGTCACGCAGCCTGACATCAAAATTGCACATAAAACAAATGAGGCCCATCCTTTAACGATCACGCTTTGTTTCTTCATTCGCTCCCAACTCCCTTTTTTCTGTTTCCGAACATTTCTTCTGCAACCTAACTTCTCTGTTCGTTATTCCACATTATAGTTGCCTTTTATTTTCTATGTCAATAATTATGACATTATTTTATTTATAATTTATAGAAATGTCGTGTAAATCCGTAGTCTATGTAATATTATATAACATTGATATAAAGCATCCCCTCAACTTACTTTGAATCCGGACAATATTGTTATTTTAACTAACACAAATAAGACAACCTTTTATCCTCAAAAGGTTGTCAACACCGCTGCGCAATTTATCTGATCATTTTCCTGTTCGAAATCGATATCGGCACCCGGTCCGGATAATCCGTAATAATCCCATCCACATTAATTTGAAGCACATACGGAATTTGCAGCATATCCCGGATGGTCCAGACCATCGTTTTCATCCCGGATTGATGTATCTTTTGAACCAGTCCTTTGGATACCAGCCTCATCGATACATTCACATACTCCGCATAGGCCTTCATATCTTCCAGCCGCTGCTTGGATAAGTCGCCCGCACTGGTGATGATAACGCCCAGCGGGATATCGGGCATCAGCTTGCGGAACCGAAGCAGCGAGTCCGTATCTGCTGACTGCACGATGATCAGGTCCTTATACCTCTCGCCACCATCAGCGCCGATGTTGTACCTATTCAAATCGTCTGCGACCTTTTGCTCGATGCCCGGGTAAAGGGAGGGAGATTTCAATTCGATCAACAAACCGATTCGTCCTGCGAAATGCTCAAGCACCTCCGCTAATGCAGGAATGACTTCTCCTTTAAATGCCGAATCGTACCATGAACCTGCATCCAGCATACGCAGCTCCTCGAAGGTTAAATCTCCTACTTCTCCTTGCCCATCAGTGGTTCGCTCAACGGTGGAATCGTGAATCACAACGACCTGTCCATCCTTGCTCAATTGGACATCCAGTTCCAGCATATCCGCTCCCATATCAAATGCTTTACCAAAAGAAGCCATCGTATTTTCCGGGGCATACCCCGATGCCCCCCGGTGGGCAATATTGACCCAGGACTGATCGCGTTCATCCTCGGACCTCATCCAGACTTCCTGCTCCCTGGTTTGATGAAAAGGATAATGCGGGACGTCTGCCGTATTTTGAGAACCGGTCACTGCAAGCACAGCTGCTGCGATAATCATCATTCTTTTCATTAGGCTATCAATCTCCTAGTTGTACCTTGTTTACTTCATGGCAACCTCGCTGGAGGATCATTTCGGGACAGCCTGCCCCATTCCCATCTAATGCTAATTCTTCCCCTTCCGCTCCAAGTTCAGTCAGATATACATGAAGTCAGCACGATGTTCACCAGGTATAATTCTTGTTCATTTTTATTTTATCTCTTGTAATATGAACGCAAATGGAGTAATTTGTACTTATATGAACATTATAAATTCATTAAAAATAGAATTATGAGGAGATGAATGAAAATGGAAAGACGTTATGCCTCACACCCCAACGAAGTGAAACAATTTGACACAGAAAGACTCCGCAAGGAATTCCATATCCCTGTCCTGTTTACGCCTGACAAGCTGGAGCTTGTCCTGACGCATGAAGATCGTTTGATTATCGGTGGCGCAGCCCCCGTTCGAGAACAGGTTAAACTGGAAACGGACCTGAAAGAGCTGGGTGTTTCCTCTTTTCTGGAACGCCGTGAGCTTGGCATTATCAATATTGGCGGACACGGTACCGTACTCGTTGACGGTGCGGAACATGAGCTGAACAACAAAGAATGCTTGTACGTTGGCATGGGCACGGAAGAGGTTATTTTTAAAAGCACGGATCCAACCCATCCGGCCAAATTCTATTTGAATTCTGCCCCGGCGCACCAATCTTTCCCGACAGCCAAAGCCACTTTGGAGGAAGCCGATTCCAGCGCATTGGGCGATATCAAAAATTCCAATGATCGCGTGATCTATCGTTTCATCCATCAAAAAGGCATTGAGAGCGCCCAGCTTGTCATGGGAATGACCCTGCTGAAAGAAGGAAACATGTGGAACACGATGCCTGCCCATACGCATCCAAGACGCATGGAGGCTTATCTCTATTTTGATTTACCGGAAGAAGCGGTTGTCATCCATCTGATGGGCGAGCCTAATGAAACGCGGCACATCGTCATGCGCAATGAACAAGCCGTGATTTCGCCAAGCTGGTCGATCCATAGCGGCGTAGGCACAAGCAACTATACCTTTATCTGGGGCATGGCTGGAGATAATAAACGTTATGATGATATGGACCCGGTGTCCATGAAAGATTTAAAATAGAGGGGATTATCCATTAACCCACGGAAGAGTTGAGATTCATATGAACCCGTTACGACGCTACGAAAAAATAATGGAGTACCTTCTAACCCATAAAGAAGTGACTGTCGCCGATCTAAGCCAGCAGCTTCAAGTGACCGGAAAAACCATTCGGGAGGATCTGACCAAGCTGGAGGAACAGGGTCTAATCGTTCGTGTGCATGGCGGAGCTGTGCTTGCGCACAGCGATCAATTCGGCATCCTGCCATCCAAAGAACCGCTTGCCAAGAACCCGAATGAAAAGACCGAAATCGCCCTGAAAGCGCTGAAGCATATCCATACCGACGACATTATTGCCTTAGACGGAGGCAGCACCACGCTGGAGATCGCCCGGAGGCTGGAGGACGTGCCCTTAACAGTCATTACGAACGATGTCTATATCATCAGCGAACTGGCGACCAAGAATCATATCCGTTTGGTCGTTCCGGGGGGCTACCGGGTCCGGAACATGCTCGCAGGCCCCGAAGGCGTATCGTATGTAACGCAGCTGAACATTCAAAAAGCATTCATATCCGCCACGGGTGTCCATCTTAATCATGGATTGTCCGTATATACCGGGGACCTGATCCCTTTCAAACGGGCATTAATCGAAACCTCGCTGGAGGTTTATGCCGTTGTCGACCATCATAAATTCGGGCAAACGGCATTAAGGACTTTTTCATCCCTGCAGGAGATCAGCGGCATCATTACCGATGCGGGACTGTCTCCCGAGACGGTCAAACAATATGATGGGGCCGGCGTTACCATGCTGTAAACGCACGACGCATGAAACTCAAAGACCGGCCTAGCTTCATACTTATTCTAATAGAGAGCAAATGAGAGGGGATTTACGGAGCATGAACAGGTTTGATTTATCAGGCAAAACGGCAATTGTCACCGGTTCCGCCAGAGGACTGGGGCAAGGCATCGCGATAGCTTTAGCCGAAGCCGGTGCGGATATCGTTGCCGTGTCCATGAATACAAGCGCCGAAACCATAAATGCCATCACTTCACTCGGTAGAAAAGCTTCCGAAATCCAGGTCGATCTAAGCGACCAGAGCAAGCTCCAGCCGACGTTTGACCAAGCGCTGGAGCTAACGGGGCACGTGGACATTCTCGTCAATAATGCCGGCATTATCCGGCGGACACCGGCCAAGGATCATGGCACGCAGGATTGGCTGGACGTGATTGACTTGAATCTGAACACCGTATTCTTACTGTCCCAATTGGCCGGAAGACATATGATTGAACGCGGCAGCGGCAAAATCATTAACATTTGCTCCATGCTGTCCTACCAAGGCGGAATCAACGTACCCGGATATACAGCAAGCAAGCATGGGGTTGCCGGTCTCACGAAAGCTTTGGCCAATGAATGGGCAGCCAGCGGCATCCAGGTGAACGGCATTGCTCCCGGTTATATCGAAACCGATAATACGGCAGCCATCCGTCAGGATGAGGAACGGCGCACTTCCATTACGGACCGTATCCCTGCCGGACGCTGGGGTAAACCCGAGGATATTGGCGGACCAGCCGTATTCCTCGCTTCCGCCGCTTCGGATTATATGAACGGACATGTACTTTGTGTTGATGGCGGATGGATGGCCCGTTAAGGATCATAAAGCGCTGGATCAAAACCATGTCAACCTAAGCTTCAACCCAATCTAACGAAAAGAGGCTGTGCATGTCCGCTGCTGCTGCAGGCAGAGAAAGCACAGTCTCTTTTCCGTCCATTTTCCTCTTAAATTGGATTATCGCCCCTAAGTTCTTGCCGGGTACCGACATTTCACGAATATACGAACCATCCTTTGGGACATCCTAACTTTACGAAATGGGCCTCGAAGGACCGTGAATAAAGAAAGGATGGTTTCTGGAGTCATGCGCGGAACAATATCGATACGTTGGATTAGTTTTGCCTGTTTACTCACACTGATCGGGTCAATTATACTTACCGGATGCACGCCTGACAGCAATGACCGGGTGCCAACCCCCAACATGGGCGTAAATCCTTACCGGGTGAACACCGGCTTCCTGCTTCGGAATGCTGTGGAACGCGGAACGCTGCGAATTGCAACGGAACGGGATTATCCCCCCTTCAGTTATCATGGAACGGGCGGAAGACTTACAGGTTTCGATGTGGAAATCGCTGAAGAGGTTGCCCGTCATATGGAGTTAAGAGCGGAATTCGTTGAAACCGAGTGGGAGAATCTGCTGTCAGGGCTGACGGAAGGCAAATACGACGCCGTATTCAACCAGATTGAAGACCGGCCGGACCGGCGGGCCCTCTATGATTTTTCCGTCGCTTATCTATCCTCTACCCCGGTTCTGCTTGTGCGTTCCTCAGGCGAAGATCAAATCCGTACCTTCTCGGATATCAAGGGCAAGCGTGTCGGCCTGAACCCGACCGGAATCTATAAGGATATGGCCAAGAAGCATGGAGCGGAAATCGTCCCGATCAAATATATATCAGACGCAGCCAACAAGCTCGCAAATGGAGACCTGGATGCTGTCATTTCGGACCAGTTATCCGTGACCAACCTGAAGCAGCAGTTCCCGGATCTTCCGGTCGCTGCCGCCGAATCCGCCGATCAGGTGTTCGAGATTTCCGCAGCCTTTGTCAAAGGGAATCCGGATCTCGTGGCCGCCGTTGACAATGCACTGGCTACCATGCAGCAGGACGGAACATATTTGACCATTTGGAACAAATACTTTGGAGACGCCCCAATGAGTTATAAAGGCATCCATGATCGAAAGGGTAAATAGAGTTATCAATATCACTGACAAAAAGGCGCTTGCTCCGCTGGATACCAGCAAAATGCAAGCGCCTTTTTAATGTGCATATTATGACTCTTCGGTTGTCTCTCCCGCATTCGCTTCCTCAGCGTCCGCTTCATCCTCTGTCTCTGCAGCCTCAACGGCACGAGGCACGATGACGGTTGCGAGAATCTCCTCATCCGAAGCGTGTAATGTAATACCTTCCGGTACTTTAATATCTGCAACCGTAAGCTTGTCGCCAATCTCCAGAGCGGATACATCCGCTTCGAGGGTAGAAGGCAGCTCGCCTGGCAATCCCTCTACTTCGATTTCGGTCACCTGGGTTTGCAGAATACCGCCAGATTTCGTTCCGGCAGCAGTGCCTTGATAATCCACCGGAATGCTGACACGAACCGGCTTATTCATGGAGATCCGCAGAAAGTCCACATGGGATACAGTGCCGCGTCTCTTTTGAATATCCTTAATCAAAACCGGAATTTTACCGGAGCCTGGAATATCAAGCTGGAACACCTCCGACCTTCCGGTGTGGAACAGCTTGGCCGTATCCTTGAAATTAACAGCAACGGGGATGCTTTCCTCGCCCGCACCGTATACTACGCCAGGGATTCCGCCATTTTCGCGAAGCACTCGGCGAGAAGCCCGGGTAAACTCATCACGAACATCTGCTTGGAGTTGAACTGTGTTTCCTTTTGACATGAGTGACATCCTCCTTTATCGAAAACAAAGTCTATCTCATTATTACCCTATTTACCTGCTAACTAATCATGAGTTTCAGATGTTTTAAATTTCAATCCAGTGGGTAATGAATGGTACCCCTTTTGAAATATAAATAATGGGAGCCCCCCTTTCAGTACAAAAGGAGGGCTCCTTATTTTTTTTACAATACAATCCTCAACTCGCCATATCCCGCTGCTCTTGGCCCGCGGAGCCGTTTTCTTTGGCGCTTGGCAGCGAAATCCGTACCTCTGTTTCGTCTGGCGGAATATCGATAAACCAGTCTTTCTCGCCTTCCCGATCCTCCCAATCATTCAACCTGACGATACAGCCGACCCGCTTGGTTCCGGAAGCTGCATGGAAGACCGCTCGGGCTTTGCCGCTGTCCGCCTTAGTGAATGGCACGCTGCCATCCTGCACACCCGTTCCCCACACCCATACATTCCAGCCATCATATGCTTGATCACGTCTCTCGTATTCGATCTCAACGGTAATCAATCCCTGCTTCTTCTGGGTCTGATCCTCGTACAACACCATCAGCGACAGCCCTGGGACCGCGATAGCTCCCTGGTCCAACGTGTCGATCGTATCTGTACCTGCCTGGCAATCGTTCACTACGATGTTCCAGCGGTAAGGGGTAGGCGGCAGATCAACCGTCATTTCATGCTCATTCCCGTTCACGATCACTACAATTTGTCCCCAGCTATCTTGTGCGGCATGATGCGTTAACCGGTAAGCGATAATCCGATCGCTGCTGCGCAGCACTTCCATATGTTTCTCGATCTCTTCTCTTGCCGCCATGCGAAATGCCGGATGGGCTTTGCGCAGGGCAATAAGGCCTTTGTAATAATCAAACACAGGTTTGAATCGTTTCTTGTTCGACCAGCGGATGGCATTAACGGCATCCCCGCTGCGGTAGCTGTTATGATCGCCAAATTTCGTGCGAAGCAGCTCATCGCCGGCATGCAGCAGCGGAATCCCCTGAGAGAGCAGTACAACGCCGTTAGCCAGCAAGCTGCGGCGCACAGGCGCTGCCGACATCACAGTTTCATCAGGAATATCGATATAAGGCTTGGATGCAGCGGTTGCCTGCCATATATCGCCGCCGTTAACCAGCCTACCGTCCATTAGACGGAGCAGTCCTGCCTGTTCCTCCATCCCGTGTGCCACTAAAATTTTGTCCCACAGATTCAAGTTATCATGCACGGTGACGTAATTGACCGTCTCTTCCGGATGAAGCGCAAAATCATGGATCGAGCCCATCATCCCTTCAACGATAGCACCCTCGCACCACGGTTCGCCCGTAGCAAATCCAGGGCCGCGCCCGTCATTGTCACCTTTGATGGCCTGCCGAAAATGATCATTAAATACAGCGAAGCCTTGACCCTTCTGGCTTCCTTTGACGGTCTGCTCCGTTAACGGGCTTAAGCCTCCCGTCCAGGGCTCACCATAAAACAGAAGAGAGTGATCCACTTCACGCCGCAGCTCGCTTACAATCTCTTTCATCGTTGTTGTATCGATCAGAGCCATCAGATCAAACCGAAATCCGTCGATGTGATACTCCTCGGCCCAGTACCTTAGGGAATCCTTGATGTATTTGCGTACCATCGGCTTCTCCGTAGCGAGCTCGTTGCCTACGCCTGAACCGTTCGATAAATTTCCGTATCCATCCTTACGATAGAAATACCCAGGCGCCAATCGTTCAAACGGACCGTCATCCACCGTATACGTATGGTTGTAAACCACGTCCATGACGACACGGATTCCCCTTGCATGCAGAGCCAGAATCATCTCCTTCAGCTCCCGGATGCGCACCATCGGATCCATAGGGTCTGTCGCATACGAACCTTCAGGAACATTGTAATTCTGCGGATCATAGCCCCAGTTATATTCGCGGCTCAAGCAACCGGTTGCATAGCCATCCAGCTCATTGACCGTTCGAAAATCAAATACCGGCAGCAGATGCACATGGGTCACACCCAATTCTTGAAGATGATCCAGTCCAATGGTATTCCCTTCGGAATCCCGCAGGCCCCCCTCCGTGAATGCCTTGTATTTCCCTCTATATTTCATTCCCGAATCGGTATGAATCGAGAAATCGCGTACGTGAAGCTCATAGAGCACCGCATCCGTAGGTTTCAGCAGCGTGGGTCTAACATCCTGCTCCCACCCCGGCGGATTGCTCTTCGCCAGATCAACAACCGCGCCGCGGCATCCATTGGCGGACACCGCCGTTGCATAGGGGTCAACGGCATAACAAACGACGCCGTCCGCTGACTCGATTTGGTACATATAATAGGTTCCGTGAAGATCCCTGTTTATGACAGCCGACCATATGCCGTCGCTATTACATTCCATCGAATATAAAGTACCGCTCTCGTGATCCGTTACGAGACCCTGCTCGTTATACTCTCCCGGACCTTCATACAAAGCCAGTTTCACATGAACCGCATCCGGAGCCCACACCTGAAAGGCCGTTCCCTCTCTTCGGTAGGTAGCCCCCAGCTTAACACTTGTACAGCTCTTGATCATGTCCATAGTCATCATCACCGTCACTTATAAGTAGATTTACTTCCTAGTATGGGCGCCTGAATCATAAGACAGACCTCTAGCACATGAATGTAGAACGCTTTCATATATCATGATATGCCAAAAGCCCTGTTTTGGTTTGGGTTTGATGCCAAATAACTATATATTTAGGCTATTATACTAGCAAATATGCCGGGTGTCTTTCTTTAGACAAAAAAAACATCTGCCCAAATGGACAGATGTTGTCAATGTATGGCTATCGTGGAAAAAGATTGGTAGAGTCCCAGAACAAACGAAGTGCTTCATTAATTTCTCACATCGCTCAAGGCGTCTTCCGTTTACTCGCCTGTTACCTCAATGGATTCCACCAGAGCCACTACTTCCTCTGCGGTACCCATTTCAAGCGCTTTGGCAGCAAGTGCCTGCATATCACTGCGGGACAGCTTCCCGATCTGGCTGCGCGCCGGAAGAATGGATGTAGCGCTCATGCTAAACTCATCCAGCCCGAGACCAAGGAGAATCGGAATCGCCGTGGCGTCACCTGCCATTTCACCGCACATACCAACCCAGCGGCCTTCGCGATGAGCGGCATCGATGACCATTTTAACCAGTCGCAGGATCGCCGGATTATAAGGTTGATACAGATAAGCAACCCGTTCATTCATGCGGTCAGCCGCCATCGTATACTGGATAAGATCATTCGTTCCGATACTGAAGAAATCAACCTCTTTGGCAAACTGATCCGCGAGCACCGCAGTGGATGGAATCTCCACCATGATCCCGAGCTGGATCTCCTCAGATACCGGAATGCCTTCGCTTACCAGCTTGGATTTCTCTTCCTCCAGAAGCGCTTTGGCTTCGCGGAACTCACCGAGCGTCGCGATCATGGGAAACATGATTCGCAGATTGCCGTGGACGCTTGCGCGGAGCAGTGCCCGAAGCTGTGTTCTGAAAATATCCTGACGGTCCAGGCACAACCTAACGGCCCGGAATCCCAGGAACGGATTCATTTCCTTAGGAAGATCCAAATAAGGCAGCTCCTTGTCCCCGCCGATATCGAGCGTGCGGACAACAACCGGCTTGCCTTCCATTTTCTCCAGTACCGATTTATAGGCGACATACTGGATCTCTTCGGAAGGAAGTTTATCCCTGCCCATGTACAGGAATTCCGTGCGATACAGTCCTACCGCTTCTCCGCCATTCTCCAACACGCCGGTTACATCGTTCGGCGTCCCGATATTGGCGGCCAGCTCCACATGGATCCCGTCCTTGGATACCGTCGGTTCGGAACGGAGTTTCTTCCATTCCTCGACCTGTTTGGCGTAGGCATCCTGCTTCGCACGGTACTGGGCCACGATGGCTTCCGTAGGATTAATGATGACGTCCCCTTCCAGTCCGTCAACGATGATCAAATCCCCGTTTTGGACCGAAGAGAGCACGTTTTTCGTTCCGACGACAGCCGGAATTTCAAGCGAACGGGCCATGATGGCAGAATGCGAGGTACGCCCGCCAATATTCGTCGTGAATCCTTTAACGTAGTTACGGTTCAACTGCGCGGTATCCGAAGGAGTCAGGTCCTCTGCAACCACGATGACTTCTTCGCTGATTTCTGAAGGACTGACATAATTCAGGCCGAGCAGATGCTTCAGAATACGTTTGGTTACGTCGCGCATATCCGCTGCCCGCTCCTGCAAGTAGGCACTCTTCATGTTCTCGAACATTTGAATGAATTGGGTTGCCGTTTCATTTAAGGCGTATTCCGCGTTAAGCGACTCAGAGGCGATTTTCGCTTTAACTGGTTCAATCAATTCAGGATCATTCAGGATGAGAAGGTGAGATTCGAAAATCTCAGCCTTCTTCTCCCCGAGTTCCTGAAGCGTGCGGGCTTTGATCGCTTCAAGCTCAGCCTGGGACTGAGCCAGCGCCGCATCCAGCTTCGCAAGCTCAGCATCCGTGTCTGTCACTTGCTTTTCCGTAACCGAGTAATCAGGATGCTCCAGTGTAAATGCACGTGCAATCGCGATGCCAGCGGAAGCCGCGATTCCTTTCAGATTATTCATGAAGCTCGCCTAACCCTTCGTTCACCATCACTTCTTGCAGTGCTGTCAGCGCTTCGCTCTCATTGCCGCCTTCCGTGATCAGTGTCAATGTATCACCTTGCTCCAATCCGAGGGACAGAACGCCCAGGATCGATTTCAGCGTTACTTTTCTGCCGTTCGCTTCGGCAAATGAATTGGTGTCCTGGAATTTGTTAGCCGTATTTACCAATGCTGTTGCCGGACGTGCGTGAATTCCATCTTCGTCAATAATTCTGAATGTTTGTTGCATGTTCATCATCCTACTTTCGTATATTTTAATTTTTTAGAATCCTTGAGATAACCGTGAAGTTAAGGTTTCGATATCGTAATGATCCCTTTTTCACCGCTTTTTACTTCACCGGTCTTGTTCAGCTTCACGGAAGCTCCCTCCGGCAAATTCGAGAAGATCACAGGAGAAATAATCGATTTGGCATTCGCCTTCACATAATCCAGATCCACTTGCATGATCGGTTGTCCCGTGGATACCAGATCCCCCTCTTGTACAAGAACTTCAAATCCTTGCCCCTTCAGCTTAACGGTATTAACGCCGATATGGACAAGCACTTCCTTGCCGCCATCCGACATAATGCCGACCGCATGCTTGCTCGGGAATACGTTAAACACGGTTCCGTTAACAGGAGAAGCGATCGTTCCGTTATGAGGTAATACCGCGAATCCATCCCCCGTCATTCGTTCTGCAAACACAGGATCAGGCACATGGGAAATATCCATAAGCTCCCCATCGACTGGGGATACGATCTCCTCCATGACAAGCGTTTCTCCGTCCTGACCAGCCTGCTGCTCCTCTTTAGCAGTCGGCATCGTCTCCACATCCGCTGCTCTAGATGCGGTAGTCGGTGTTATACCCGACATAATGTCCTGGATTTGCGATTTAATCGTATCGGAACGGGTGCCGAATATCGCCTGGATATTATTCCCCACCTCCAGCACACCTGACGCACCCAGCTGTTTCAGCCTAGCCTTGTCGACATTGCCCTTGTCTTTCACCTCTACCCGTAGCCGGGTAATGCAGGCATCCAGATGCGCAATGTTAGGCTGGCCGCCAAGCGCAGTCAGAATGTTAAGCGGCAGATCATTTTTGCTGTCACCGCCTGCTCTCTGAGAGCCCGTTTCCGACTCAGGTGCGGAAGCGTCCTCCCGGCCCGGCGTCTTCAGATTGAATTTCCGAATGACAAACCGGAAACCGAAATAATAGATTACCGCCATGATAGCACCAACAATGAGTACATTCCACCATGGCGTCCGGTTCGGAATGACACCGAATATCATGTAATCGATCAGACCGCCGGAGAAGGTCATGCCAATCTTGGTACCCAGAATATGCATGGTCATAAAGGATAGACCTGCGAACAGTGCATGCACGGCGAACAAGATCGGTGCAACGAACAGGAAGGAGAACTCAAGCGGTTCCGTGATCCCCGTCAAGAAGGAGGTCAGCGCTGCCGACCCCATAATACCGGCGACAAACTTTTTGTTCTCCGGTTTCGCTTCATGATAGATAGCAAGCGCAGCGGCAGGAAGACCAAACATCATAAACGGATACTTACCCGTCATGAAGGTGCCTGCCGTAAACTCGACGCCATCCCGAAGCTGAGCCATGAATATATTTTGATCACCGCGCACCATTTGACCTGCCTGATTCAAATACTCCCCGAACTCAAACCAGAATGGAGAATAGAAAATGTGGTGCAGACCGAACGGGATCAATCCGCGTTCCACAACGCCGAACACAAAAGCGGACAGCGTCAGGTTTTGTTCCAGCATGAAATGGGATGCAGTGTTAAGCGCAGACTGGATCGGAGGCCATATAAAGACCATTAACAGACCAAGCAAAACGGACGTTGCAGCCGTCATAATCGGAACAAACCGTTTTCCTGCAAAAAAGCCCAGATAAGACGGAAGCTCTATTTTGAAAAATCTCCGGTACATGCTTGCCGCTAATATACCTACAATAATCCCGCCGAATACCCCGGTGGCCAAGGTCGGAATGCCAAGCACGCTGGCATATTCGTAATTCGTGCCAATCATCGATGACGTCACACCTATAACGCTGCCCATGGTAACGTTCATGACGAGGTAACCGATGATAGCAGCAAGCCCGGCCACTCCTTCGCCTCCGGCCAAGCCGACGGCAACCCCCACTGCAAACAGCAAGGATAAATTCGTGAACACGATTTGTCCCGCATTCATCATGACCGTGGCAGCTGCTTGAACCCAAGCCGCATCAAGCCACGGTGCATATTGCAGGAAATCGGGGTTGACCAGCATATTTCCAAGGCCGAGCAATAGTCCGGCCGCCGGCAATATGGCCACGGGCAGCATCAGAGCTTTACCGACCCTTTGCAGTACACCAAAAAGCCGCTTAAACATGAAAATTCTCACCCTCTATCTCGTTGTGGTCACAAAGTTGAATGTAGAGCATCATAAAACAACCAAATCAAAAAAAGGCATGAGTAACCACGGGAAAATGGATGGCTAATCTCATGGATTAGATTACCCAAAAATGGGTAATAACAACCAAATTCCTGTAATACTCATGCCTGATCGAATCAGTTACACGTTTGATTTGAAGTTTTATGCTTCTTAACTGTTCGTATTGTAACACCGTTCATTTTTCGTTGCAACCACATGGTGAGGGACTTAATAAAATCTTCACATTTGCTCGCCCTGCTCTTTACGCTGGACCAGCCGCTCCAGATGAATGGTCAAATAACCGGCCTCGGCGGGATATACGGGCTTCTTCAGCCGCTGCTCCATCATCTTCGTCAGTTTCCATGCCAAGGAATACGTCTCGGGATATTCACGCTTCAGCAGACCGTCCAATGAACTCGTCTCGTTCACCGCTTCTCCCCGCCGAATCCGCTCCAAGGCAAACCGGAGGTGAGTCAACAGGCGGGAATAGTCCAGCGTATCCCTCGGGATGACATAATCCAGCTGCTGTTCAACAGTGTGTACTAGATCGGCGATCAGCTCCGAATGTTTGCGGACCTCCGAAATGTGCTGGTTTGTAAGCGCACCGTGAAAATGAAGGGCAATGAATCCGATCTCCTCTTGGCCCAAGTCCACCCCAAGCTTCTCCCGGATGGTACGGACGGCATATTCCGCCATCTCGTACTCCTCAGGATACATCTCTTTGGTTTCGTATAAAAAGGGATTATGAATATAGAGACCTTGGGCATGGCGTTTAATGGCAAATGCGATATGATCAGTCAACGCAATGTGGATATGCTCATTCAGAGGAGCGTCGCTGGATTTGGCAGCATTCAGAATAATGTCATTCATCGCCTCAATCAGCTTCTCATCGATGTGAGGCACCAACTGCTTATACTGCTCCTGCTCCTCCGGTTTGGTCAAAATGAACATCTTCTCGGCAGCGGAGGCTAGAATACGGTCTTTATTCTTCCGGTTAAAGCCGATTCCCTTGCCTATAACAACAACCTCGCCATGTTGAGGATGCTTCGCTATGATTACATTATTGTTCAACACTTTAGCCACTTGTAAGCTGCTCACGTTTGCACCTCTTTTTGATTCATACGCGTATACTCGGATATCTTATCAGAAATATAAGAGCGCGGCAAAATCATATGTGGTTGCCAAAGGTCTCCAAAGCGCTGTACCGCTGCCTGTGACCACTATTCCAATCCTACTTGCCGTTCGTTCTATTCTTCCTTCGCAGCACTTGTCTCTACAGCTACAGGTGCCGGGACAAGCTCCTGCTGGGCGGCTACCGGCTTTTGGACTGAAGCAGCTTTCTTCGTCGTCAGGCCCTTAATCAGTTCTTCCACATCAATCCCTGACACACTCTTCAGCATTTCAGGCGCCGTGGACATCAGCTCGGTCACATAATTGCTCACGCGAGCCGCTCCTTCGCCTTTGCCTGTATCAACAACCGTCAGCTTGTCGATGGATGAGATTGGCTGCGCAATCTTGCCGGCAAGCTCAGGCAGCATTTTTACGATGATGTCGAGCACCGCAGCTTCTCCGAACTTCTGGAATGCTTCGGCGAGTTTCTCCTTGGCATCGGCTTCGGCAAGACCGCGCAGGCGAATGACTTCGGCTTCGGCCGTACCTTTCGCACGCTCGGCATCCGCAACCGCCAGACCATCCAGGCGCTTCTGTTCGGCAGAAGCTTTAGCTTGAGTTTCGATGGAGTACTGCACCGCATCCGCTTCGCGCATCTTGCGGATTCTATCCGCTTCGGCCGCCTGCTCAACAGCATAGCGATCCGCTTCGGCTTTTTTCTTCACGTCAGCGTCGTACTGCTTCTCGCGAATCATGATTTCTTTTTCCTGCAGATCGATTTCGCGTTCTTTACGAACGAGCTCAACCTTCATCTGCTCTTCAACCGCCGTTTGTCTGGCACGGGCTTCCTGGATATGATAGGCTTGGTCCGCTTCGGCCTTGGCCGTATCCTGCTCCTTTTTAAAGGAAGCGACCTTCAGCTCCCGTTCCTTCTCGGCTTCCGCAATATTCGTATCGCGAATTACCTCGGCCTTCTGTCCTTCTTCTTCCGCGCGCGCTTTCTGAATCCGCGCGTCGCGCATCGCTTCCGCTTCGGCAATCTCGGCATCCCGCTTTACCGTAGCGATCCGCGGTTTACCCAGCGCTTCCAGATATCCATGCTTGTCGCGAACGTCCTTAATGGTAAAGGAAACGATCTGCAGTCCCATTTTCTTCAGGTCTCTTGCAGCCACACCCTGAACCTCCTGTGCGAACTTGTCGCGGTTACGGTATACTTCCTCTACCGTCATGGAGCCGAGAATGGCACGAAGATGGCCTTCCAGCACTTCCTGGGCTTCGCCCTTCAGCGCTTCAATCGGCTTGCCCATGAATTGCTCGGCTGCCGTTGCCACGTCTTCGATCGAGCTTCCCACTTTAATGATGGCTACCCCATCGGCCATAACCGGAACGCCTTGCTCCGTGTACACTTCAGGTGTCATGACATCCAGCTTATGAGATAAGAGCGATACAAATTCGGAGCGCTGAAATACGGGGAGTATAAAAGCGCCGCCGCCGCGCACGATTTTGATTTTGCGGCCGGATTCATCCTCCGACAAATTTTTGCTTCCCAAAAAAGAACCGGTTACGATCATCGCTTCATCCGGACTCACCGTTTTGTAACGAGCCCAGAACGCAAGTCCTAACACGACAATGACCCCTACAACAATCGACGGAATTACTAAGTACTCTGGCATTGAATCAATCCTCTCCTTTTCGTTCTTCCAGTTCGGACACTCTCAAGACACCCTCAACAACGTCGACTACCACCACACGGACACCTGCGGCAAGATTTTGACGATCAAAGCTAGACGCGATGTGCGTTGTGTTGCCTGCGCCAATCTTAACCATCACTTCACCGAATCCTTCTGCAGGAAGCGGTACGGTGACAACGCCGATCATGCCCGCCAGCTCCTTTATGGAGAAGCCCGTCGAGTTCTCGCTGTTCTCCATCGGTTTAACGTAGCCGAAGTAGACGAGAATCGAAATGACGATAGCCGCTAAGACAGACAGCGTTACATGGGCACCTGCCGCTAATTCCGTGTATTTCGTCAGCATGATTCCGGTACCGCCAAATACGGTGATTCCCCCAGCGATTACAACCGGATTGAAAAAATCCACTGACAAAAAGTCCAACAATCCGTCAAGCGCCGAGCTAAGTATGTCGCCAAGCACCACGGTTACGATGGCAAATATCACGCCTCCGATTAGACAGCCCCAATATAACGCTTCCATGTTGATTGCCCCCTCTAGAATTCCTTACTGTGTATAACAAGTAATACGGCAAAATGTTTGCTAAAGTTTCAATTATTTCCCTCAAACGTATGAAAATCTCTTCATATCTATATTCCACGTCCCAATTAAAAAGCCTGCACGGCATGAGCCGGCAGGCTTTGAAATGATTCTATTCCTTGTCATATAACGACAGGACAACCCTTATAGTGACATCCGATAAATCTCCACGACGTCTTCACGCTGCAGCTTGCGGAAGTTGCCAAAAGGACCAAACCGCATCGCCTTATCGGCCATAGCCTCGATCTGGCTGTCGTCAATATCGTACGCTCCCAGTGTGCTAGGCGCACCGATGGAAGTCCAGAAGCTGCGAAGCGCTTCAATTCCTTCCAATCCGATGGCTTCATCGCTTTTTCCTGCCGGGTCCACTCCGAATACGTTCACGGCAAGTGACTTGAAGCGCTGAGGATCCGCACTTTGATTATATTTCATCCAATTCGGGAACAGGATCGCCAGTCCACCGCCATGCGGAATATCGTATACGGCAGATACCGCGTGCTCGATGTTATGGGTTCCCCAGTCACCGGCCATCCCCATATTGATCATGCCGTTGAGCGCCATCGTTCCGCAGTACATGATCGTCTCGCGGTGCTCATAGTTCTCCAGATCCTCAACCAGCTTCGGTGCCGTATCGATAACGGTACGAAGTATCGTTTCGCAGAATCCGTCCTGCACGGGCGTGTTGGTGTCTTGGTGGAAGTAGTGCTCCAGCACGTGAGACATGATATCTACGATACCGTACACCGTTTGATCCCGCGGAAGAGAGAACGTATGTACAGGGTCCAGAATCGAAAATGCGGGGTACGCATGAGGACTTCCCCAGCCCATCTTCTCTTGGGTTACTTCATTGGTGATAACGGAGCCTCCGTTCATCTCCGATCCCGTTGCAGCCATCGTAAGCACCGTTCCAAGCGGAAGACCCGCTTGCGGAGCGGCTTTGCGCTCTACGAAATCCCACATATCTCCGTCATATTTGGCGCCAACGGCAATGGCCTTGGAGCAGTCAAGGACGCTTCCGCCGCCAACGGCCAGAATGAGATCAATGTTATGCTCCCGGCACAATGCCACACCCTTATGAACCGTCGACAGGCGCGGGTTCGGTTCCACACCGGCAAGCTCCGTGACTACCGCATTTGCTTCCCGTAGTAACGCGATAACCTGGTCGTACAGCCCGCTGCGCTTAATGCTGCCGCCACCATATACAAGCAATACGTTCCGGCCGTATTTGGCCACTTCACTACTTAAAGCACTCAGCTTGCCCTTTCCAAAAATCAACTGAGTCGGATTATGAAAGACAAAAGGTCTCATGTACATTACCTCCATGGCATCTTGTTTGCATCTATATTCTATCGTGCATGCTTTTTAATTCTATACCATTCCCATTATGCAAAACAAACAGCCGTCCTTCTCCAGAAAGAATCGGCTGTTTGAATGATGATCCTAGTTATCGTTAACTTCAATATCTCATATATCCATCAATGAATGTCTATCGGCTGTCTGGAACGTATCCCATATGGCTCAGGAATCGCTGAAATGCCTGTTGTCCTTCCGCCGTCTGTTTATATACCCCGGCATGCTCCAAAATGGTCGTGAATTTGCTGCCGACCTCACGGCGTATCAGTTCGGTGGCCCCGGCTTTATCGGATGCGGTCATTCCCCGTCCTCGCAGCTCCTCGATCCAGTCGCCATGGACGGCGAGCGGATGGTCAGCGGCCTGGCTGTCCGCATACAGCGCCTCGTCCCCCGCCAGAATCTCGGCGATTTGGTCCAGCTCTTCCTTGAGTCTGCCCGGCAGGATCGCCAGTCCCATCACTTCGATCAAGCCGATGTTTTCTTTCTTGATGTGGAACATCTCCCGGTGAGGGTGGAAGATCCCTTCCGGATATTGCTCATTCGTCCGATTGTTCCGCAAAACCAGGTCCATCTCATAGATGCCCTCGTCATTTCGGCGGGCAATCGGAGTCACCGTATTATGGCGGACCCGCTCTCCGTCCACTTCGCTTAACGCTTCAATGTCTGCAGAAGGATCACTGTAGATTTTCCACCCCTCGTATATACTGTTCGCGCATTCAAGGAGGGATTCCCGGTCCTTTGAGGATAGCCGGATAACCGACATCGGCCACTTCACGATGGCCACGGATACGTCCGGATAATCCCCATGCGCAAATCCGGCCACCTTCGGCGCTTTCTGAATCGGGAAGGTATGTCGTCCCCCTTGAAAATGATCGTGCGTGAGAATCGAGCCCCCGACAATCGGAAGATCCGCATTCGAGCCGAGAAAGTAGTGCGGGTAGGCATCGACGAAGCTCAAAAGGCGGGCAAGCGTCGCTTTGGTCAGCTTCATCGGTACATGGTCGTGATGGAATACAATGCAGTGCTCGTTATAATAAACATATGGAGAATATTGGAAGAACCATGGCTCACCGTTCAACTCCAGCGGAATAATGCGCAGGTTCTGCCGCGCCGGGTGATTGACCCTGCCTGCATAACCCACATTCTCCCGGCAGAGCTGGCACTTCGGATAGATCGGCGGAGGCAGCAGTTTGGCCATGGCGATTTCCTTCGGGCTCTTCTCCGGCTTGGATAGATTGATGGTAATCTCAATATCGCCGTACGCGCTGGCATGCCGCCAGTATTCGTTTTTGGCTACGCGATCCATCCGAATATAGTTGGAATCGATGCACAAATTGTAAAATTGTCGGGTAGCCTCGACGATCCCCTGCTCATGCTCAACCGTCCGGAACCGAGCGGCCACTTCCGAAGGTCTTGCCATGAGACGGCCCATGATTTTGGCGTCCAGCAAGTCCCGGTACGTATCTGTATTTTCCGGGATCATGCCATGCGCCGCACCGTAATCAATCAGGATGTCGAGCATAGCCTGAGGCCCATCCGGTATTAGGTCGTTCACTTCGTCACCGTACGGTTCGCTGAACCCGAAATCCTCCAGCAGCAGATTGCGGCTGTAATCCGCATCCGCTGCCTGGATCAGGCCTTTATGAAGCGCAAATCGCACCAGCATTTCAATCGCATGAAGGACCTGCTTGGATTCGGGAGTACTTGATGTTGCAGCATTCATGTTCATCGTCCCCCTTGGATTAATTGTCACCGTAACCGTCCGGACGGCTGCTGTGCCACTTCCATGCGCTCTCGATAATCTCCTCAAGCGTCGTTCTGGATGGCGTCCATCCGAGAACCGTTCGCGCTTTATCCGATGACGCCACCAATACCGCAGGGTCACCTGCACGGCGAGCTTCCATGACAACCGGAATATCGGCACCCGTCACCTGCTTCGATGTCTCGATTACTTCCTTCACCGAGAACCCGAGGCCGTTCCCGAGATTAAACACATTGCTGGATTCCCCGCGGCGGAGGTAATCAACCGCGCGCAAATGCGCATTTGCCAGATCGCTGACATGAATGTAATCACGGACACACGTGCCGTCAGGCGTTGCGTAATCGTCGCCAAACACCGAGATGCTTGGGCGCTGCTTCAAAGCGGTTTGCAGAACAAGCGGGATCAGATGGCTCTCCGGCCGATGATCCTCGCCGATCTTTCCGCTGGCATGCGAGCCGGCTGCGTTAAAGTAACGAAGGGATACATACTTCACCCCAAGCACGGTATCGAACCAGGACATCATCCGTTCCATCATCAGCTTGGTTTCCCCGTACACGTTCGTCGGCTGGGTCCGGTCCGTTTCCTCGATCGGCACCTTCTCAGGCTCGCCGTAGGTTGCGGCCGTTGACGAGAAGACGATCTTACGCACGCCCGCTTCATTCATGGCTTCCAGCAGGCACAGCGTTCCGTATACGTTGTTATCGTAATATTTCACCGGATCTTTCATGCTCTCGCCAACCAGAGAATTCGCGGCAAAATGGATAACGGCATCAATCTCATTTTCCGAGAACAATTGCTTCAGCAGCGCCTTGTCGCGCAAATCGCCGACATACAGCTTTCCGCCCAGCAGCGCTTCGCGATGTCCCGTCTCCAGGCTGTCGATCACAACAACTTCTTCCCCTTGCTCCAAGAGCTCCGCTACGGTGTGAGAACCGATGTAACCCGCTCCGCCAGTCACTAAAATAGCCATATTATTCGCCCTCCTTCACTTCATGCACGCCTTGACCTACGCCACATACGTAGAAGTCGGGCTTCAGTCCCGTTCTGGCTTCGTACTGCTGTCCCACTTCCGCGATGAAACGTTCCACCGCGTCCTCGTGTACGAGGGATACCGTGCAGCCTCCAAAGCCGGCTCCGGTCATTCTGGAACCGATCGTACCCGGAATCCGCTGAGCTTCTTCCACCAGCGCATCCAACTCGTCGCCCGTAACTTCGTACAGATAACGCAAAGAGTCATGGGACTGGTTCATGTATTGTCCGAATGCTTCCAGATCACCGTTCTTCAAGGCCTCCACGGAATCATGCACACGCTGGTTTTCCTCGACGACATGCTGGGCGCGTCTTCGGACCGTTTCATCGCGGATGCTGTCCTGCAAGGTTACGAATTGATCCGGATTCAGTTGAGCGAGATACGATAACGCCGGCAGCTCCTTCTGCAAAATTTCCAAAGCGCGGTCGCACTCGCTGCGGCGTTCATTGTATTTGGAATCGACGAGTCCGCGCCGTTTGTTGGTATTCGAAATCACGATTTTGTATGCTCCGGTTCGGAAAGGCACCAGCTCATACTCCAGCGTATCGCACATTAACAGAATGGCATGATCCTGCTTGCCGTTGGCTACGGCGAATTGATCCATAATGCCGGAGTTGACGCCGACGAACAAGTTCTCCACCCGCTGCGAAAGCTTCGCGATCTCCACCGTATCCGTCTCCTTGCCTTCCATTTTCAAGAAGGCGTAAGCCGTGACCACTTCGATGGACGCCGAGGACGAGAGGCCCGCGCCGTTCGGGATATCCCCATGGTAGAGCAGGTCGTAGCCGCTGCTAAGAGTGCAGCCGATTTTATTCAGCTCCGTTATGACGCCGACCGGGTAATCCGTCCATTGATCGCTTTTGTAGCCATAATCCTCATCCAGGCTGATTGTTAGTTCATAGGGGATATTGGTGGATGAAAAGCTCACCTTGTTATCGTCACGCGGTCTGATAATCAAGGTTGTGCCAAACTCCAAGGCTGCCGGAAGCACATAACCCCCGTTGTAATCCAAGTGTTCCCCGATCAGATTCACGCGTCCGGGCGCGTTAAATATGCGAACCTTATGCTGACTCTCACCGTGCTTGTCCATAAATCTTTCCATAAGCTGTTGCGTCGTCACTGCCCATCACTCCATCCTGTACATATGGTAGTTTTACTGTCTTCAGTATAATGGAAATCTCGTTAACCGATAATGAAATCTTGTGCGTTACATATGGATTTATGTGACTTCCGGGGGTACAATGAATTTATAAAATCAACGATGTCCCCGCAGTTCCTCTTTTTCCCAAACTTATTGTAAAGGAAAATGAATGATGAAACCAACCTATTCTGTTGCTTCCAATCCTGCGCAGCAAGGCAGCGGTTCGCTCCACGTCCGATTCGCCGGCGAGAGCCAGACCCGGCCGGAACATGCATTGGGGCCGAAAATATACGATCATTACTTATTGCATATCATCGAGTCGGGACATGGCGTATTTCGAACCGAAACCGACAGGTATCAGCTTGGCCCCGGCGACTGCTTCCTGATCCATCCCGGCCAAATTGTCAGTTATGTATCCGATGCGAGCCATCCCTGGCGTTACCGGTGGGTCGCCTTTGATGGAGAACACGCCGGCGAAGGCGTATACCATTCGGGACTCACACAAGATAAGCCTGTTCTCCATCTCATGGAGAACAATCCGATTCCCGGCTATGTGTCCCTCATTCAAAGCCATTTTCAATCCAGGGAAGAAAGCTCCCATATCGCTGCCATCGGTTATCTGCATTTAATCTGGGCTGAGATCATGAATCGGAGTGATCGGCCGTCCCGTTTAACGCTGGCAGAACCGCAGGTTCAGCGTACGGTGAAGCAGATGATCAATTACATGGCTTCTCAATACGCTCATCCCGTCTCGATTGAACAAATGTGCGCAAGCCTGGGCTACAACCGCGCGTACCTGTCGCGCATCTTCAAGCAGGAAACGGGCATGACTCCGATTACGTATCTGCTTAAATTAAGAATCGACCAATCCAAGCGGCTGCTGCGCGAACGTCCCGACTTGTCCATCGAGCAGGTTTCCGCATCCGTCGGGCTCACCGATCCGCTCTATTTCTCGCGTCAGTTCAAGCGTCTCGTCGGCCGATCCCCGACGCGGTACCGCAAGGATATCCTCTCATCATCCGCACATACTTAACGATATCGTCTGCCCGATAGATCTAAACGAAAAAGGAGCGCCTGTCAGGTCTGTAATCATCCTGAGGCGCTCCATTCATGTATGTTGGTATCTATGATATTCTGTTCAAAATCCATTCATAAATGGTACATGATCTACCCCTCTGCAGAAGAGGCGTTTTCCGTTTTCAGGATCGCTTCAATGCGATCCAGTTCTTCCTTCGAGAACTCCAGGTTGTTCAAGGCAGCCACATTGTCTTCGATCTGGCTCACCTTGCTTGCCCCGATCAAAGCAGATGTCACCCTGCCGCCACGGAGGACCCAGGCGAGGGCAAATTGGGCGAGACTCTGGTTCCGCGCTTGGGCGATTTGGTTCAAAGCTCTGATCTTGCGCAGCACCTCGGGGGTGATATTGCTTTCGTTCAAGAATACGGATGCACTTGCGGCGCGTGAATCGCCAGGCACGCCGTTCAAATACTTGTTGGTGAGGAGTCCTTGAGCAAGCGGAGTGAATGCGATGCTTCCGACCCCGTTCTCTTCCAGACAATCGAGTAATCCGTTCTCCACCCAGCGATCCAGCATGGAATAGCTTGGTTGATGGATGAGCAGCGGAGTTCCCAGGCTTTTCAGAATCGATATCGCTTCCCGCGTCTTCTCCGGCGAATAATTGGATACTCCAACATAAAGCGCCTTGCCTGAACGAACAAGATGATCCAGGGCTGCCATGGTTTCCTCCAGCGGCGTTTCCGGATCCATCCGATGATGATAGAAAATATCGACGTAGTCCAGGCCCATTCGTTTCAAGCTCTGATCGAGACTTGCTACCAGATATTTGCGCGACCCGAAGTCACCGTAGGGTCCCGGCCACATATAATAGCCCGCTTTGGACGAAATGACGATTTCATCACGGTAAGCCTTAAGATCCCTTGAGAGAACTTTACCGAACGTCTCTTCGGCAGAGCCTGCAGGCGGTCCGTAATTGTTCGCCAGATCGAAGTGGGTAATGCCCAGATCGAAGGAGCGCGTAATCATATTACGCCCGTTTTCATACGAGTCGACACCACCGAAATTATGCCATAATCCAAGGGAGATCGCCGGAAGTTTCAATCCGGATCGCCCCACGCGGTTATACTTCATTCCTTCATAGCGGTCTTCACTAGCCACATAGGTCACTTGCAATCCCTGCCTCTCTAAGTGATAGGTCCATTGCTAAATTCCATCTTAACGTGTTTGAACGTCCTTTGACAAGAAAACGATTACAGACATAGATGCAGCAGCACGCCTCCGCTGTCGCCGTTACATACGGATCAGCTTATCCACCTGCGTCATGACCTGACCGATCCGATCCGCAATCAAGAGGCCTGCCCGGTGATCGTAAGGGGTTGGATCTGCATTCAGCAAAGCTACCTTGCTTCCATGAAAATAGGATATCAAACTCGCAGCGGGGTGTACCGTCAGGGAAGTCCCGCCAATAATCAATAAATCCGCCGTCGATATTTCCTGAATCGAGCGCATGATGATGTTCTGGTCCAATTCCTCTTCATACAGTACAACATCCGGCCTCACCAGCCCTCCGCAATCCTTGCAGCGCGGGACGGTTTCCTTGATGTCCAGAATATCCTGCAGGCTGTAGTGCCTGGAGCAATCCATGCAATAATTGCGATGCACAGAGCCATGAAGCTCCAACACCTCGGAACATCCTGCGGTCTGATGCAAACCGTCGATATTTTGCGTAATCACCGCCTTCAGCTTACCGTCATGTTCCAGTCTCGACAATAGACGGTGACAGCCGTTCGGCTGTGCATGCGGGTGAAGCATCTTGCTTCGGTAAAAGTCGTAGAACACTTCCGGATGCTTCATGAAAAAAGTGTGGCTGAGCATGACCTCCGGCGGATACGGAGATTGGTGCTCGCTCTGGTATAGTCCGGCTGCCGAACGGAAGTCAGGAATCCCGCTCTCCGTGGAGGTACCGGCTCCCCCGAAAAAAACAATGTAGTCGCTCGCTTCGATCCATGTTGCCAACTGCTCGATTTTTTCCCTGTTCTCCACTCTTTTACACCTCCGTACAGCCCTTAAAATAACACGTCTACCTGTGCACGTCTAATTCATTATAATCGGATATGACGACATCGGCATCTGTCAGATGTACAGGTTCCCCTTCATCTGTCAATAAACCCACAGCCAGAGCGGCGCCTGCTTGCTTCGCCATTTGCATATCCGCGTTGCTGTCACCGATCACCACCGCTTCCTCGGGCAAAATCCCAAGCAGTCGGCATGCAGTCTCCGTCATTTCCGGGTGCGGCTTGCCGTTTCGAACCTGATCTCTTCCCAAAATGGCCGTAAAGGAAGAGTGAAGCCCCATCCACTCCAACTGTTCCACGGCATTTGAAGTATCATCCGAAGTAACCACGGCCATCTTCACGGAAGCCAAGCTGCACTTCTTCAGAAAATTCTCAAGCCCCGGCATCGGGAATGCCGGCTTCTGCTGACGAACTTCATACATGGCATTTTTCGTAATTTGATGGACCTGCATAATTGCCTCGTTCCAGGGCATTCCTGCAGCATACAGCTGCCAAGCTAGCAGCCCGTTTGTCTCCTCCACGGTGCCCATGGCGAGCGGACCCTGAACATCGTAACCCGACACCCGCCCGTTAGCATCATGATTTGTCCCCAGCACCTGCTCTTTCGGCAGCGTGAAGCCGGCTCCCATTAATTCCAGCCGTTCCTCCATGAATTTGAGCACATAATCGGCCCATCCTCCCCACAGCGCCATGAAATGGAGCAGCGTTCCGTCTTTATCAAACAAAATCCCTTTGCAGGGAACGGTTCGTCCCTTCACTTGAACAAACGGCAATGTAAAAAACCTCCCTATCCTATTCTTGATCATACTCTTATTAAACCATGAAATAAACTCTGATTTAAACGGAATTAACGCTGGGACTCAGAAATCGATCCGATATGGAAATTTACCAATCTTTAGTCGAATGTTTTGATTCATGACAAATAAGCCGTGGTAAGTAACATATACGCATAGCAAATACGACGGTAAAGGAGTGATTTGTGATGGCAAACAGCAGCAATCGAAAGATGACCCGCGAAGAAGCAGGACGTCTTGGCGGCGAAGCGACCGCGAAAAAGCATAGCCGAGAATTCTACCAGGAAATCGGCAAAAAAGGCGGCAAAGCGACGTCCAAGAACCATAGCCGCGAGTTTTACCAGGAGATCGGTCAAAAGGGCGGCGAAGCTACCTCGCGGAATCATAATCGTGAATTCTATCAGGAAATTGGCCGCAAAGGCGGCAAGAAATAGCATCATCACTCAAAAAGAAGCCTGTTCCCGCCCTAGGGGAGCAGGCTCTTTACATGCCATCGCGACAGGCTTCTTTCCATCGCTTCCTATTAATATCATGTAGAAAAACCTACCTTTTTGTGATAGACTCATTTAAAACCTATTCGCTGTTTACAGGTACCCGGCTGCTTTGCCGGAAGACCGCGCTAAAGCGTAACAATTTTATAATAGATCTGGGGGGAAATCGACATCATGACAACCAAAAAAATGCGTTCAGACATGATCAAAAAAGGCTTTGACCGCGCGCCGCACCGCAGCCTTCTGCGTGCAGCAGGCGTTAAGGAAGAGGATTTCGGCAAACCGTTTATCGCCGTATGTAACTCTTACATCGACATCGTTCCAGGTCATGTGCATCTACAGGAATTCGGTAAAATCGTGAAGGAAGCGATCCGTGAGGCCGGCGGCGTTCCGTTCGAATTCAACACCATCGGCGTGGATGACGGAATTGCCATGGGACATATCGGCATGCGCTACTCGCTGCCAAGCCGCGAGATCATAGCGGACTCCTTGGAAACCGTCGTATCCGCTCACTGGTTCGACGGTATGGTATGTATCCCGAACTGTGACAAAATTACGCCCGGCATGCTGATGGGTGCCCTGCGCGTTAATATTCCGACGGTGTTTGTCAGCGGCGGACCGATGAAAGCCGGCGTGGACAGCAAAGGCCGTAAATTGTCCCTGACCTCCGTATTTGAAGGCGTGGGCGCTCACCAGGTCGGCAAAATCAATGATGATGAGCTCCTGGAATTGGAACAATTCGGTTGTCCAACCTGCGGATCCTGCTCCGGCATGTTTACCGCCAACTCCATGAACTGTCTCGCCGAGGCGCTCGGTCTGGCTCTCCCAGGCAATGGTACCATCCTTGCCATCGCCGAAGAGCGCAAAGAATTCGTTAGACAATCCGCCAAACAATTGATGGAGCTCGTAAAAATGGACCTCAAGCCGCGTGATATCGTTACCGTTGAAGCGATCGACAACGCGTTTGCGCTGGATATGGCGATGGGCGGCTCCACCAACACGGTGCTTCATACGCTGGCTCTCGCTCAAGAAGCCGGTCTCGATTACCCGCTGGAGCGGATCAATGAAGTTGCTGACCGCGTTCCTCACATCTCCAAGCTGGCTCCAGCTTCGGATTACTTTATTGAAGACGTACACTTGGCGGGCGGTGTGAGCGCGGTTCTGCATGAGCTTCTCAAGAAGCCGGGCGCACTGCACGGGGATTGCATCACCGTAACAGGCAAGACGCTGGCCGAGAACGTAGCGGGCTGTGAAATCCAGGATCAGAACGTCATCCATCCGATCGATTCCCCGTATTCCGAGCGCGGTGGTCTCGCAGTACTGTATGGTAATCTGGCTCCAGAAGGCTCGATCATCAAAGTCGGTGCCGTTGATCCATCGGTTGGCGGATACCATAAAGGGCCTGCCATCTGCTTTAACTCGCAGGATGAAGCGCTTAGCGGTATTGCTAACGGGAAGGTCAAGGAAGGTCACGTGGTTGTCATTCGTTATGAAGGGCCGAAGGGTGGACCGGGCATGCCGGAAATGCTGGCGCCGACCTCCCAGATCGCAGGTATGGGGCTTGGAGCTAAAGTCGGTCTGATCACAGACGGACGCTTCTCCGGTGCTTCCCGTGGCATCAGCATCGGGCATATCTCGCCGGAAGCGGCAGAAGGCGGACCTATCGCTTTCGTTGAAGACGGAGATATCATTGAGCTTGACCTGAATAACCGGACCATACAATTGCTGGACGTTTCCGATGAGGAAATGGCTGTACGCCGCAGCAAATGGGTTGACTTCGAACCGAAGGTAAAAACCGGTTATCTCGCTCGCTACTCGAAGCTTGTGACGAACGCCAGCTCAGGCGGCGTATTGAAAATCTAACTCATACAAAGCAAAGGGGTTATCCCTCGCAGGCATTGGTAAGCCTGCGGGGATAACCCCTTTTTTATATCCAAATTACATCTTAGAGATAATCCATACATAATGACAGTAAACAAATCGGTTCGATGAACTACATGCCCTGCGATGCACTGGCAACCGCCAGGTCACCCACATGTTCCTGTTGTATTTCCTGCTGCTCCTCGGATGGAGGCTGAAGCTGACTCTTCTTCTCAGCATAACGCCCGATCAGAACATCCACCGGCATCATGAGCATCTTCGGCTCCATAATATGACTGCCCTCTTTAAGACGGGCCTGCCCTTTCGGGTGGATGACGCTAAGCAGCAGTTTCAGATAAAGTCTGGACGAGCTGGCAAACAGTCCCCGCGGTAAATCCATGACAAGGAATCCGAATTGCTCCGGTCCCCGTGAAATCATAGTTACAGCATACAATCCCTTGATATCCTTGTACTCGGGCCGTTCCAATACCATATTAGCCATAGAAGGCAGGTCTTTCTGCACGGCACGAATCATTTTGATGGCGAGCTGTACTTCCGAACGGGAGCGGCTGCCGATCTCGAACAATTTTTTGTTATCAAAATGGAGCTCCAGCACCTGGTCTCCCTTTTCAAGCCGGCTGCCATCTTCCATCACAACCGTTTTACCGGTAAAAGCACGCTTCCGGAAATGCAGCATCGGATCTGCCGGAGTAACCGTTTCGAGTGCAAATACCGCATGAAATCCTTTTTCCCACAAAAGCCACAACGAGACGATCATACGCTTGAGAGGAGACAGCTTCTTCGCTTTCGCTTTGCTTTCCTTCGCCATCATGTCGTCGATTCGGATGCTTCTCATTCCCTTCTGCTCTGCGACTTTGAGAACACGTTCCAACGCGATCAGCATTTGCTCTGGTGCATCGGGGTTCGCCCCCATCGTCGTGCCGCAGTCATGAAGGAGCATGACCTCGCCACCGCTAAGCTTGGCAAGCATTCGCTGCGTTAGCTTGTCGGCGCCAATCTTGCTCCGCCAATCATTAAACATCGACGACCATAGGATAATGCGGCAGCCGGTATTCTTGGCAAAATCGAATAAATTCACGATTCCCCATGGCGGTCTGTAATAACTCGAACGTTCACCGGTGATGGAGTAAATAATATCATCCGTGCGCTTGACTTGTTTACGGACGGTGACCGGCCGCATGAACCAATTGCTCTTGTGAACATAGTTGTGAATCCCGATCAGATGACCTTCACTATGAATGCGTTTTACAACCTCTGGATGTTTCTCGGCATGAGAACCCACCAGGAAAAACGTCGCCTTCATATTATACTGCTTCAAAAGATCCAGCAGTCTTGGTGTATAGAACGGATCAGGACCATCATCAAAGGTTAAGGCGAAGTCGTTCGAGCCTGTTCCCCTGCGAAATACTCGGAAACCAAATATCCGGGTCAAGATGCCGGGAATGAATGCATAAAAAGATGAAAGGTAAAACAACCATAGCAGTAATGTTTGCATGCTTACTCCCCGCTTTTTATTTCTTTTTCTAATGAACCCACTATTATTATTTTAGCATAGCACTTAAAGAAATAGGCTTTTTTTTCACAAATCGTGTACAATGATATCAATTAATAAAGTATAAAGGAGCCGATATCCCACTATGCTTCCCTTGTATAAAAAATATTGGAGAACCGCCTTCGATATAGGTTTAATCGTGCTTACGGTTTACCTGATCATGTTCATATTCAGCAAGCTGTACCAAATTGCGGCTCCGGTGTTTTTATCTTTCCTCGTTTTCCTGATTATCGAGCCTTTCTCCAAATTCTTGCACCGCAGGGGGTTGCCAAAACCGTTTGCCGCCGCGATATCCGTTCTGCTCTTCCTGCTCGTTATCCTGGGCATCCTGTTCGGAGCCGGGGCGCTCATCGTATCGCAGTTCATGAATCTGCAGGATAATTTGCCGGGTTATACCAAAACGATCCAGAAGCATTTCTCAGAGAGCCTGATGTTTCTCCAATCCAAGCTCGACGCGCTGCCACCGGATCTGACCGACCGTCTGAACGGTTATTTTCAGGACATTACCACTTTTGCCCAGGGTGCAGCCGAGTCGTTCTTCCATTATGTCGTTGGCTTTATGGGGTCGTTCTCCTCGTTCATCGCGAATTTCGGGGTTGCGATCATCCTTGCCTTCTTCCTGAGCATTGAGATCGGCAGCTGGCGGAGAATTGCCAAAGACAAGACGCCAAAGACCCTCAAGACGGCTTTTGTTTTCCTCAAGGAAAATGTATTCAAGGCGATTGGCTCGTATTTAAAAGCCCAGATGAAGCTGGTCAGCATTACCTTTGTCATTGTATACATAGGACTCTTAATATTAGGTACGGGAAATTCCTTGTCCGTTGCGCTCATCTGCGCTGTGTTCGATGTACTGCCGCTGCTGGGTGTTCCCGTTATTCTTATTCCGTGGATTACCTATTTGTTCATCGTCGGCAACACCGGGCTTGCCATTGGCTTGATCGTACTGCTTGCCGTAGTTGTGATTTCCAGACAGCTGCTTGAGCCAAAAATTACAGGAAACTCGATCGGCGTATCCTCTGCATTTCTGATGCTGTCCTTCATGATGATCTCGCTGTCCATTTTTGGAGTTGCCGGTTTGATCCTGGCTCCCATCCTGCTGATTCTCATCAAGGAATTGCTTACCCAAGGATATCTGAAGCAGTGGATCCGGCTGCCGAGCGAAGAATTCGATGTGTCCCCTTGGGACATGTCCCGCTCTTACGCAGAGCCGGAGGCCGATTCAACGGAAGCCAAGAAATCGGAAACCTGACCGAATACGTCGGTTGCCTGATTGCTGCTGTTCGGGCTCCGATTCTCAACCAATACAGCCACGGCATAACGTGGCTTTTCCACTGGGCCGTACCCGACAAACCACTGGTTGTTTCGGGGACGGCCTTTTACTGTTACCTGAGCCGTTCCGGATTTACCGGCAAGAGTCCATTTGCGATTTTTTAATGAGCTGCCAGTTCCCTCTTCGACAACATCCTTCATCCACTCGAGCAGGATGGAAGAGGTTTCACGGGAAATCCCCTTTCCTGATGTTTGCTCCTTTAGCGGATCCGTATCTTGAAGCAACTGGCCGTTAGCATACCGGATCTGCTGTAAAATACGGGGCTTGGTCTTCACCCCGCCATGAAGGAGCGTTACTATCGCATTAGCAGCTTGCAGCGGGGATACGGCAGCGTCTCTTTGGCCTATGCCTGTCTGAACCCTGACACCTGCATCAGAGGCGTCCACAGAACTGGAAAACACCGTGCCCTTCTCTTCATGATCCAATGGCGCGAAGGAACGGAGCCCCAGAAACTGCTGGGATTTCCAACCTACCGTTTGCCCGAAACCCAGCGCGGAGGCCGCCTCCGCCATTTGCTGAGCAGATAATCTCTCCGCAAGTACAGCAAATACGACGTTGCATGACTCCGCGAAGCCTTCACGAAGATCAATCGTTCCATGCCCTCCCTTTTTCCAGCAGGACATTCCGAACTTACCGTATTCGCCATCACAATGGAAGTGTTCACCTTCAGAGCTTAACCCATTGTCAAGTATGGCTGCAGCCGTGACTAACTTGAAGATGGACCCTGGCGTGGCTGCTTTCAACCCGCGGTTCTCCCACTGACCATCCTTCGGGTGAATCTGCTCCGGATCGTAGAAGGGTCTGGAAACCATGGCCACGATGTCCGCATTTCGGGCATCCAGTACAACAACCGCCCCTTCTTTCATGCCCGCTTTCTCCGTTATGGCCTCAATCCCTTGTTGAATATCGATATCAATCGTGGTGGTTACCCGTAACGGATAGTACCGATTGTCAGGCGCCTTCACCATCGGCTTGATATCCTGAATGACTTCATTGGTGCTGTTAACCGGAAAATAGACGATAGTCGGCCCTTGTCCCCGTATCAATGAATCCATCGTTTTCTCCAATCCACTGGTTCCGGTAACCTCCGGATCATCGTCAAAGAACAGGCTTTCCTTACGCTGACCGGACACAAAACCAAGCCACTGCATTCCCGATTGGCGATGGCCGTACCGCTGCTCATAAGGAAGAACCTTGAGTTTAGGTAGTTCAAGTTCTTGAATCTGCGTTATCTGATCTTTGGTTAAGGAACGAGGAATGAGGGAGTTGTCTCCATGCCACAATTCTGGCTCCTTTAACTTGCCCCAAGTCTGTATCAAATGATCCTTATTCGTTCCCAGTATACGGGCCAGCTTCACTAACTGTTTATGGGAATTCTTCAGTTCCTTCTCGCCAGCAGGAAACAACACGGCTGCCCAGATGAGTTTGCCCGTGAGCGGTTTTCCGTTCCGATCCGTAAAATGTCCGCGACCGGAATCCAGTACAATGCCCCGCTCCCTCTGTATCAGCGATGCCTCTACCATCGTATGCCGGCTGCCGGGAACCCGCTGATGCTTCATCACGAGTTGTACCCATCCAAGACGCAGCGTCAAAACGGCAATTAAAATCGTCAGTATCAGCCATCCGTATGTAATTCGCTTATTGCGGATAAGCCTCATGTCTTGCTCCTCCAATATGGTCTATGGTCTCATCATTATTTCCATATGGAACCTGACTCAATCACGTTCACTTCTCTACCAAAAATGAGCTCTCCAAAAAAAGACCACTCTTGATTAAAACATTGACTTTTAATCCGGTTTCTTTGGTTGCTTCCAGGGCGGGTCACCATATTTATGCAAATACTGATTTATTTTGAACAGGGTGAAAGGAACAATGATGAGCAGCAGCGAGCATATTATTACAAGCGGATTTAACAAAAGATCGTAGCGAAGGTCCATCATTTCCCCTCTTTTCTATTCGGTACCGGTAATGGTTCCAATGGTTCTGACTTTTGCGTCAACGTTCACATGAATCTTGCATTGCGAAAATATATTTCGACCACGGTCCCAGTCATTCTTATAACGCATCCATGTGCCATATTCACGCTCTTGGCATTTTTTCCAAAATCCCAGGAAGTCGGTTTTATAATCGTTCTGCGCCTTAAGAATAACGTCCATGGCAATTTGCTTGATCCGTTGCTCTGCCTTGCGTTTGATTTCTCCGTTTAATTCGCGTAGGTTTTCATTCTCATCCAGCTCTGATTCCCCAATATTGCCTCTGACCGAAATTTCAACATGAAACTCAGGAAGTCCCCGGTCATCCAGATGAACGCGAACGATCCGGTTGAATTCCCTGACCTCATAAACGAGCTGCTTGCCTTGAACAACAAGTTCCAATGATGCTGTTTTAACCGTTCCTTGCATCATATTGCGGCCCGTGGTTTCATCATTGTCCAGAAAGCCTTTGAACTCGTAGTTCTCACCGTTAAACACTGCGGCACCACTGGTGGATATTCTGTCATCTTCCGTGATGGAAACCTTGGGTAGTGCATAACTGGACTTGGATAACAGAAAATTATGCAGCTCCCCAATATTGGTAGGAGGCGTGATGGATTCACTCTTGTCTTTATTCTCTTGCGTTGAACGAATGTATTGCACGGGCAAGGTTTCAATTTTCGAATGGATCTCCAGTATCTTGCTTGCCTCTCCATGAGCAACCATAATATTGGAAGCTCTTCGGTTCTCCGGATCCCTGACGAATAAATCCAGTACATCACCTACGTGCTCCGTTCCAACCAGCCCCTCCGAGATGATGATTACTTGGTTATGGGCAAGATAAGGAGAGCGGCTGATCTCATTCGACATCTTCCGCGCCGCCTTGAATACGCTGTCCGCCGTTGCGGACAGATTGATAAAAGGGCTTCCTCCCTCATTCTTCTGGCCGCTGGACCCTTTCATCTGCGTAGGCACGACAATTTGAAATGTAAGCTTAATTTGTCCACCCTCTGCTGCATCAAGGGCAGTACCTACTACAAATCCACGCTCCTCAATTTCCATGCGGTCCCAGCAGCCTGCGATAGGCCACACCAGCATGAACACGATGAGGATCCGAAGCATGCTAGCCATCACCCTTCACCCCCCGAACCTTGGCCACCAAAAGCAGCAGAGCCGGAAGCACCCAAGCGAATCCAATTCCCATATAACTGATCCATTCGGCAAATACATTGAGCTCTCGAAGTGTGCTTGGCAATAAACCGAGGATGAACAGGATCGGTGCCATAACAAGGATCATCGTAAATCTACGATATTTAGGGAACACGGATTCCAGTGCCAGTAAAGCTACATCAAACGCCATCGCATTCGTGCTGAATAACGTCATCAGCCAGATGACAAAAAAGAAAAATTCAAACCGTTCAAATATCCCTCCAGGGACCTCAACCTCTTTAGCCAATTCGGCTAACGGATACAGCGTATTGGAGACCACCATCGGTCCAAAAACGCCAATGACAAAAACGAAAATAATGAAGTAGATCAAGATGGGTATCAATACCCCCCGGAAGATGGAACCGAGAAGCTTGCTTTTCCTAACAACGTAAATGTTATAGAACAGCATGATCTCCAGCCCTAAATAGGAGAATACCGTATCCTTTGAAGTGATAATGATTTTTTTCCAATCGGTTTTAAACACAGGTAACAGATAATGCACGTTTAAACTTCCGAGATTCAAGAAAACGATGAGCAGCATGATCGATACAACGATGGGGAAAAAAATCAGATTCAAGCGCAGCAAAGCGATGCTTGGCCCCGCGACAGCGTAGATGAGCACTAGTAAGTAAACCAAACCGATGATTTCCTCTGGCGTGTTATCAAATAGATATAGTCTCGTGATTGTGGATACCCCGCGCACTTGATAACTGACAAACAACAAGAGGTAAAGACTGATCAGCAGCGTCACCACATGGGCTGCTTTTCGATTCATGATGATCGTTGCCATCGTATGATAATTTTTACCGGGAAACCTCGAAGCCAACGTCCCGATCGCCCCTGCAAATCCAAGAGCGATCATGCCGCCGAGCATGATCGACATCCAGCCATCCGAGAAAAGGGTATTCCTTGCAATCGTATTGGGGAGCGTAAGGATCCCGAGCCCTATCAACATATTGCTAACTGAATATACAATCTCTTTACTGCCAATCGTTTGATTACTTAGTTGGTTATGGTTCATTTCGAATCACCGCTTTTTTGCCCGATGGATGTCTTGGGGCTTCATAAATAAAGGTCTGCGCGTAAGCCAAGTCACCGGCACGCGGATGAACATATCCTTCCAATCGTGCTGAACAGAGGGAGCAACGGGGCTCAGATATGGGATTCCAAAGCTATGCAGCCTCATCAAGTGGATACAGATCATGATAAAGGTCAGCACAATCCCATACAGTCCCAGAAAGCTTGCAGCAATCATGATCGCAAAGCGCAGCATTCGAAAAGATATGCCTGCGCTGTATGACGGAATGGCAAAAGACGATATCGCTGTCAGAGCCACAATGATAACCATAATCGGGCTCACGATCCCCGCCTGAACCGCAGCCTCGCCTATTACAAGTCCACCGACAATGCCAATCGTCTGACCTATCGGCTTGGGTAGGCGGATTCCCGCTTCACGCAGCAATTCCAGTGTAACCTCCATCAGTAAGGCTTCGATCACCGCAGGAAAGGGTACCCCTTCCCGAGAAGCAGCAATCGAGAATACGAGCTTAAATGGGATCATCCCAGGATGAAAAGACAGAATGGCAATATACAGCGCGGGTAGAAACAAGGTAATTCCGATAGCCGCAAGGCGCAGCAAACGTATTAGCGAGCCAATACTCCATCGTTCATAATAATCTTCGGGGGAATGTAACAGAGAAACGAAAGTAAAAGGAAGAAGAAGCGCAAAGGGGGTACCATCCAGCAAAATCGCAACTTTTCCCTGCAGCAATGCTGATGTCACTTTATCAGGTCGTTCGGTATTCAGAATCTGAGGAAACGGCGATAAAAAGCTGTCTTCAATCCATTGCTCAACCGTCCCGGATTCAGGGGCATAATCAAGATCCAGTGACTTCAGCCTGCGGTTAACTTCTTTGATCAGATCCGGATTCGTCAGCCCTTTCATATAGACGACCGCAAGTGACTGATTCGACCGCCTGCCGATGGTGTGGGGCTCGATCGTCAGATTAGGCTCACGAATATGTCTTCGCAGCAAGGAGATGTTGGTGTAGATACTCTCCGTGAATCCTACTCTCGGACCGCGAACCAGCGCTTCCGTTTGAGGCTCCTCAATACTGCGTGCCGGCCACTTCCGGCTCTTGATCAGTAAGGCCTCATCCGTCCCCTCCAACATGAGAACCGTATCGCCCGACAGTATGACTGGAATGACTTCATCCCAGCGTCTCGTTCGTTTGGTGATCTGCGGAGATATCATCCGGTTCTCAATCTCATGGAGCATCATATGAGTATTCATCATGGATTCCTGGGAGAGTTCCTGATTATGCTGGATCGGCTGGATAATCTGCTCCTTAATCAACAATGGATCAGATAACCCCTCGAGGCTGACAATAGCAGAGGTATAAGTGCTCCCTCCAACCTGCAGCACTTTCGTGGTGAGGTCGCTAGGATCGTTGAGTAACAAGCTAAATGTTTTCAGGTTATCTTTAAGATTCGTTGACAGGAATTCAGGTGTATGACCAGGCTGCCTTGTATTCAAGTGACCTCGACTCCTTCAACCATATTCTTTGTTATCATTTCCTCTGAAAGTTATTTTTATCCGGTATCGAAAATAGCCGCGCAAAGTGGAGCCTATGCTTCTTATGCTTATTCCAAATACTTTGCGAGGCCCCCAACCTATAAATGCGAATACAGAATGGCTTTGGCTTCGCTGAAAGCTTATACATTCTGTAATCTGAAAAAAAGGCTGTTCCATCAGCTTAAACTGATGGAACAGCCTTTGAATTATGCAATCAATCTTACAGTCTAAAACGAGACAAGGTCTCTTTCAGTTCATTCGATACATTCTCCAGCTGCGATGATAGATTAACCAGCTGACTGCTGACGCTTTGCTGCTCTGTGGAGAGAGAAGCCACCTCTTCCGAAGTTGCAGAGGATTCCTCGGCTACCGCGCTCACATTACTCATCGCTTCCGAAAGAACATTCTGAGATTCATTCAGTTCATCAATCGAATGCGTTACCGAATCCAAGGACTCGATAAAGTCGACCATCTGCTGCTGAACGGATACGAAGATATCGTTCGTTTCCTTAACAGCATTCATCTGTCCTTTGAAGAGTGGGTTCGCATCCAGCAACACCTGCACGGTCTCATTCATCTCGGTCATGATGCGATCGGTAATCTGGCTGACCATATCGATGGATTGTCTGGATTGGTCTGCCAACTGACGGATTTCATCGGCCACGACCATGAAGCCTCTGCCAGCCGCCCCAGCGCGGGCCGCTTCGATTGTTGCATTCAATGAGAGGATATTCGTTTGCTTCGTAATGTTTTGAAGTACGTCAAGCACTTTGACAACCGATGAAGTCGTCTCCTTCAAGCCATCGACCTTGTGCATCATCGAGCGGGTCATATCCTCGGTCTGATGGGTCTTATCCAGCAAGTCACTCAAATGCTTCGTTCCAAGCTCACTCGCGCTTTCCACGTGACGGGCCGATTTGCCCATCTCTTCGTTGGCTGAAACGACCATTTGCATCTGCTTCGAGATGTTGTTGGTCAGATCGCTGCCGCGTTCGGCTTCTACCGCCAGACTGCTGGCACCGTTGGCAATTTCCTCGGTAGCTACGGCAATTTCTTTGGCGGAAATAGCCGTCTTCTTCGAGGCATCGCTTAACTCGGTTGCCGTTCTAAGCACTTCCTGAGCGGTATTGCTCGTTTGCTGCACGAGTCCGGTGATCTGCTCCATCATATCGTTAAAGCTTGCGGAGAGCTGACCGATTTCATCCTGACTCTTATGGTCTGTACGAACATTCAAGTTGCCTTTGGCGCCTTCCTTCATCAACAGGTTAAGCTTGCCTAACGGACGGGCAATCATTCTTACCATCCAAATCCCGATCAGAATGGCAAAGATAACGTCGATGGCAGCCACGATAAGCGTGATGACCAGTATGCTGGACGCATCCTTCGTGAGCTCGCTGGTTTGGACAGAACCTACGAGCTTCCAATCGTTGGTGTTCAGCGTATTATAAACCGCCAGCACATTTCTTCCTTGCTCATCCTTCGTTCTTACGTCATCCGTTTTGGTGTCGGCCGGGAACTCCTTCGCAAACGTCCAGGCGGTTTCCGAACCCACAATGGAGGACTCGCTGGAGGAAACAACGATGCCTTCCGGACTGATCAATTGCAGTTGGCCGTTCTCGCCCAGGTTGATTCCCTTCAGCTGCGTATCCAGCACCGAGGCGTTAAGTTCAAACATAACCACATACGTTGAAGTTAGATCATTCATAGACCCCAAAGAACGGGCAATCGTGAAATATGGAGCTCCGCTGTTCTGCATCGTTGGCAGCCACATAATCTTCTTGTCGCCTTCCTTCAGCTCGGTATACCAGCTTTGCTCAAGGACGGTTTTGGAGGATTCCGAGGCCTGACCTGCCGATATGATCTTCTCTCCCTTGGTAGGAATCAGATATATGGCTCTGATCGACGAATCCGATGTGATCTGATTGGATAGTTTATCCCGAATGCTGCGTTCCACCGTAAACGAATCGTAATCGCTTAATTTTTTATCCGTGTACTCCGACAATAACTTCTGCAATTCAATGTCATAGAAGATTTGTCTACCGGCATTCTCGTACTTCTCCAGAATGATGTCGATTTTCTCAGAGGTTTGAATGATCGTCTGCTGATTGCCGTTCGCAGCATTCTTCTCAATCGTGCTCTTCGCCTTATCGTACGACAGATAACCCAAGACGATCACAAAAAATACAATCGCTGACAAAAAGATCAGGAACAACCGGATACCGACGGATTTCGCCGGGTTCATCGGCATCCGGCCTATAGCCGTTCCCACGTTTGAAAAAAACGACTTGGCAGTATGTATCCCTGTTGATGCCGAAGGTTTTTTCTTTTTCTCTTTGATTCCTCCGGGCTTCTTGTCCTTCTTCGGTTTCTTATCATGCTGCTCAACTTCTGACATTAGCTGTTCACCTACCACAATCATATTATTAATACGTCGGTCCAATCCCTTGAAACGTATTCGTTACTCTTTATTTCGACAATTGGAGGTGTTTTCCTTTGGCTTTTCGCAAAAAAATAATTCCTAATCCCTAATTTTTTTACAAACAAAAAGAATCCGAGGTCCATCCACAGACCCGGATTCTCAATTGTGTAGTTCTTAAGCACTAAATTTTATTACCCTTTACGTTTTCTCATCATATCAAAGTGACGCACCGGCTGATCCACCTTCATGCGAATAAGCTGCAAAGGATGACGAGCTGCATCGAGTTCATTGCCATTCTCATCTCCGATAGGACCAACTGCCTGCTTAAAGAAGGTTCCTTCCGGTCCGAAAAACTCGATTTCATCCCCGGGCTTAAAGTGGTTCCGCTGCTGAATGACGGCCGTTCCCGATTTCTCATCATACTCCATCACCAATCCGGCGAAGTCATAAGGAACCGCCTTCTCTTCGGGTTCATAGATATGATCCTCATGGTCCGGTGTATCATAGAAAAATCCGGTATTCAGCGGTCGGTTGGCCGCTTTATTGATTTCCTCAATCCATTCCGGCTTCAATACATATTGATCAGGGTCAGCCATATAGGAATCAATGGCCTGTCGATATACATTGACCACAGTCGCTACGTAATGGATCGATTTCATCCGTCCTTCAATCTTGAAGCTGTCGATTCCCACCTCAATCAGATCCGGAATATGCTCGAGCATGCAGAGATCCTTCGACCCCATCGTAAACTGGTTGTCCTCCGGCTGGAACAGCGGGATTTGCGTAACGCCCGGTTGGAATGGGGACGGTGCAGGGGCCGGCTGCTCCATCAACTGCTGCTCTTCCGATACCCACTGGCCTTGCTCTTCTCTTTCATCTACAAACAAATCGTATTTCCAACGGCAGGATTGGCAGCATCCGCCCCGGTTGGAATCACGATCCGTAAAATGATTGGACAACACGCAGCGACCGGAAAACGAAGAGCACATCGCGCCATGGATAAAGGCCTCGATCTCAATGTCGACATGCTCTTTAATCGCTGCGATCTCCTCCAGGCTCGCCTCGCGTCCCAGTACGACCCGCGGCAATCCTTCGTCCTTCCAGAACTTCACGGCCTGCCAATTAAGTGTGGATTGCTGTGTGCTCAGATGAACTTCGAGCTTGGGCGCAGCACGTTTAGCCATCTCAATAATAGCCGGATCTGCAGCGATGATTGCCGCAATGCCTGCTTCCTCCAAACTTCGCAGGTAGGATTCAATTCCCTCAATGTCCTCATTATGCGCATAGATGTTGGTGGCCACAAAAACTTTGGCGCCGTATTTCTTGGCGAACTCCACGCCTTCTTTCATTTCTTCAAAGCTGAAGTTGTCTGCATTTGAACGAAGGCCGTATTTCTGCCCCCCAATATAAACTGCATCGGCGCCATAATGCACCGCAAATTTCAATTTTTCCAAATTACCAGCCGGGGCGAGCAATTCCGGCTTGTCCAGGCGATAGCGTTTGCCCTTGTATTTTGGCTGTGCCATTGCTTCCATGCTGTCCACTCCTTAATAAACTTGTTCCTTATAGAAAAATCCAAACGACAATTCACGTTCCGGATCCTGAATCGCACGGATTCCGTCCATCCACTCTTCCTGAAATGCATAAGTGGAAGCATCTGCAGCATATAAATCAATCGCTTGACGATAGGTTCGAATCACCAGCTCATTGTAATGCCGCGGCTTCAGCAGCGTCTCCACCTTAAAGCTGTCCATGCCTGCTGCCATTAACAGATGCAAATCCTCCAGAATGCAAATATCCTCCGAGCTCATAATATGGGTTCCGTTGATATCCTCATAGATCGGATACTTCTCTTCTTGACGCTCAGCTTCAATGAGAAACAAACCGCGCTCCTTGCCAAGGTTGCCTTCATTCACGGGTCTGCCCTGCTGCTGCATATAGCTGTTCACCAGGCGCCGCTTGGAATGATAGATGTTGGTCATGCCATGAACCTGAACCTGTGCTTCCAGCTGAAGCTGCGGCTTCATGTCCGTTACCTCGTCCATATTTAATTCACGCGCAAGAATAACCCGGGAGGCGCCTTTGCTTCCCCAATAATTGGCCGTTGAATAGTTGGTGGCGGTCATTTCTGCATTCCAATGAAGTTTGACCTGTGGAGCCAGCTCTTTTACGGTAGTGAGCACGGAGGGATCGTTAAATTCCACCGCATCAACGCCGATTTCTCCGAGCGCCTTAACATAGGCGGGGAGCTCGGGCAGCAAATCATTTGTCATCAAATTGTTCAAGCTTACGTATACTTTACTTCCTCGTTCGTGTGCAAGCTGTACAACTTGCGTTATTTCGTCCAATGTCAGACTGCCAGGCAATCTCATGCCGAATCGATCCTCGCCGACAAGCAGTGCATCGGCTCCCGCTTTCAGGTAAGCAGCAGCATCAGCCACGGACCCGGCTGCCGCTAATAATTCAGGTTTGATACTCATTTAAAAATTCCTCCCTAGTTAGAGGTTGTACAACAAGACTCTTCTGAGTACAGCTGGATCTCTTCCTTGTCTTCTCAGCGTATCAGGGACTTGCTCAACACGTAATATTATTGTTGTGCCATCTTCTTGCTGGTCTCGATATTCTTCAAGTGCTCTTTATACGTTTTGGCAAACAGATGCTCTTGTGTACCGTCTTTCTTTGTCACATAGAATAAATAATCGGATTTCTCCGGATTCAGGGCAGCCTGAATGGATTCCAGGCTCGGGCTCGAGATGGGACCGGGCGGCAAACCCTTTTGACGATACGTGTTATACGGGCTCTCAACCTCGAGGTCGGCATAAAGCAACCGTTCCTTCGGTTTATCTAACAGATATTGAACCGTGGCATCGATTTCCAGCCTCATATCCTCTTCCAATCGATTATAAATAACGCCGGCCACCAGGGCGCGCTCCTGATCTGCAACCACTTCGCGCTCCACCAGTGAAGCGATGGTCATGAGTTCATGGAACGTTACGCCGCGAGCCTCCAATTGACTCTCCCAACCCGGAATATCGGCCAAACGTTTCTCCGTTTCTTTCAGCATCGTTTCGACAATGCCTTTTGCCGTGATATCCTTCTTCGGCAATTCATAGGTCGCAGGGAACAAGTATCCCTCGAGATGATGCCTGAGATGTGCTTCTTGGGGAATTTCTCCCGCAATCGGAACATCCCAGCCGGTAGGCTGATCCACAACTTTCAGAAATTCCTTCTCATCGATTCCGCTCTCTTTCGCGATGGTCTCTGCCATCTGAAGGATCGTATACCCCTCAGGGATCGTGAAACGAACCATCTCCTCGGGCTTCACTTCGCCTTTGTTCATCTTCGATAACAGTTCCTTGAACGGAGTGCCTGGGGTTGCCTCATAGGTCCCTGCCATCAGACGGCTTCCTTCCCCGCTAAGCTTTAAATAACCTTTAAGTATAAGGGCATTCTTGATCAGTCCCTTTTCCTCAAGCAGATCGGCGATAGAGGACGTGCTCATGCCGGACTCCACGGTGAATTCGACAGGAGTTTCCGAGCTTTGAACGGGCTGTAAACCATTCCATACGTAGAATACGGCCCCACCCGCAACTAGGATCAGGACCAATACTGCTATTGCCAGTTTCTTCAATCTACTCATCCCTTCACACCAAAAGGGGCGGACAGCTCCGCCCCTTCCTGAACTTTCATTTGAAAATTAAGCATGTGCTCCTGCAGGAGAGAACTTAATCCTCGTCTCCTTCGGGAAACGTCAGCTCATCATAGAGCTCCGACACATTCTCCCATTCCTCGTCGTCATCAATGGTTGCCAGCTGCAATCCGCCGTCCTCGCCCTTGACGATACGGAGCACCTCGTACTCCTCATCAGTTCGATCCGGCTGAACCAGAATGGCATACCCTTGACCATCCACTTCAAATTCGGCGGCAATATCATAAACCTCGATATGGCCTTTATCGTCCTCAAGCTCTACACTCTCACCGAATGCTTCCTTAAGTACTTGGGTCCATACGATATTCTCAACCGAAAAATCAGACATCATTCGTCTCTCCCGTCCAGCTCTTCCACGAGCGTATTGAAGGTTTCTTCAACAATGGCCCATTCTTCATCGTCTTCAATCATAAACAATTTCAAGTCGTCTCCGTCTTCCTCATAACGGAAGGCGTAGACCTCGTCTGTCTCTTCGTCGGCAGACTCCCTTGGTACGACCATCATATATTTAGCATCCGAGCCATCCACTTCGAATTTCATGATGACTTCGAATTCTTCCTCGTTGCCTTCATCGTCGGGAATATAAATAATTTCCGGTTCTTCTTCCATACCAATATGCTCATTAGCCATTGTAATCACCCTCACCTTTACCTTTTAGAATCCAAGTAGTTTTGCAAAATCAAGCTTGCCGCCATTTTATCTACAACCTGTTTTCGCTTCTTTCGGCTGACATCGGCTTCAAGCAATGTCCTTTCAGCGGATACTGTTGATAGCCGTTCATCCCAAAGGTGAACGGGTAAGGATAGGGACTCTCGCAATGTACTTGCGAATTCCATGCAGATTTCGCCCCGCGGACCAATCGTGCCGTTCATATTTTTAGGCAAGCCGACCACAATTTCACCGACCTCGTTGTCTTTGACGAGGGTGGCAATTCTGTCCAGTTCGCCTTCATCACGGCGGCGCTCGATAACTTCAACCCCTTGGGCCGTCCATCCGAACGCGTCGCTTATGGCAACACCGATTCTGCGGTCCCCGTAATCTAATCCCATGATCTTCTTCATCCCTGTGTGCTCCTAACGGTGACTGGCTAAATAGAACCGGACCAGTTCTTCAATCAATTCATCTCGCTCTTTTTTCCGGATCAAACTTCTGGCATTATTGTGCCGAGGTATATAAGCGGGATCCCCGGACAAAAGATACCCTACGATTTGGTTAATCGGATTGTATTCCTTCTCTACCAGCGAATCGTATACCGAAAGTAGAATGTCCTGGGCGGAAGCCTCCTTTTCATCACCTTTTACATTGAACTTGACTGTCTTATCCATGGAGTCCATGTGTGACACACCTCGCTTCTTCAAAGAACATGTTTACCATGCTTCGTCGAATAAATATTTACCAGCTTGATCTAGTTATATCATAACATAATCCTAAGTCTCTACGGAAATCGAAAGCGAAATATTTAGAGAGTGTTCCAAAAAATTCAGGATTGTGTACAGCAAAATGTTGGATCCCGCTTACTATGGCTTGCTGTACACAATCTGGACAAATCTGTTACACGCCCTGGGCTATGAGATCCTCAGCATGCTGCAGCGCCTGGGCTAGTTTGGAAGCATCCTTGCCTCCGGCTTGCGCCATATCAGGACGGCCTCCGCCGCCTCCGCCGCATATCGAAGCCACTTCTTTCACAAGCTTGCCGGCATGATAGCCCTGCTTCACCAGGTCCTGCGGAACGACTACGACGAAATTCACCTTGTCGCCCGCTTTGGAGCCGAGCACCAGGATGGTCTCCGGCAGCTTGCCCTCCAATTCGTCAGCAATGCCGCGGAGTCCGTCCATGCTGCCAGCCTGTACTTCAGCTGCAAGCAGCGACGTGTTCCCGACCTGCTTCACTTTATCGGTCAACTGGCTAGCCTCAATTGCTCCCAGTTTGCCTTGCAGGGACTCGTTCTCCCGGGCAAGATCCTTCACCTGTTGGTTCAGGCCCTCGATCCGCTTCGGCACGTCTGCAAGATTGCTCTTCAACAAGCCGGCGGCTTGCTTGAGCAGGTCCATTTGCCCCTCCAGATGCTCATAAGCGTAGCGTCCCGTTACGGCTTCAATGCGGCGAACGCCGGAGCCGATGCCGCTCTCTCCAAGCAGCTTGAAGATTCCGATCTGGGAGGTATTGCCTACATGGCATCCGCCGCACAGCTCAATGCTGTAATCCCCGACCTGGACAACACGGACGATGTCCCCGTATTTCTCGCCGAACAATGCCATGGCACCCATCGCCTTCGCTTCGTCAATGGCCTTGCGCTCGATAACGACCGGAATGCTCTTCCATACCTGTTCATTTACGCGGCGCTCAATATCGGCGAGCTCCTCCTGCGTAATGCTGCCGAAGTGGGAGAAGTCGAAGCGCAGACGCTGTGGTTCAACAAGGGAACCTGCCTGATTGACATGATCGCCCAGCACTTCCTTCAAAGCTTTATGCAAAAGATGTGTGGCTGTATGGTTCTTGACAATATCATTGCGCATGGCGGAGTCCACCTGCGCCTTGACCGTATCGCCCACTTTAAGCTCGCCGAGCTCCACGGTTACGAAATGCACATGCTGTCCATGCGGAGCCTTGAAGAGACCTTCCACTCTGGCACGAACGGATCCGCCTTCCAAAATCCCCTGATCGCTGACCTGGCCGCCGCTTTCGGCATAGAACGGGGTCACGTCCAGAATGACCTGACAAGTCTCGCCTTCACTGACGCTGTCTGCGAAGCTGTCACCGGAAACAATGGCGAGCACTTTAGCCTCGCTGACGGTGTCATTATATCCAACAAATTCACTTTTAACCGTATAATCGGAAAGAACGCCGCCTTGGACCTTCATGCTTTCCGTTTCATGACGAGCCGCACGCGCACGGTCACGCTGTTCCTTCATCGCGGCATCAAAGCCTTCACGGTCCACGGTCAATCCGTGTTCGGACGCATAATCCTCCGTTAAATCAAACGGGAAGCCATACGTATCATACAATTTGAAGGCGTCGCTGCCGCTGATTACCGATTTGCCCTGCTTCTTCGCTTCTGCGCTGACGTCAGCCAAAATGTTCAAGCCGTCAGAGAGCGTTTTGTGGAACTGTTCTTCTTCCGTTGCAATGACCTTTTCGATAAAGGCGCGCTTCTCAACGACCTCTGGGTAGTATACGCCCATAATATCGCCTACGGTTCCGGTCAAAGTGTACATGAATGGTTTGTCCAGCCCGAGCACCTTTCCGTAACGAACCGCACGGCGGAGCAAACGACGGATGACATAGCCGCGTCCTTCGTTGGAAGGCAGCACGCCATCGCCAACTGCAAATGCAACCGTACGGATATGATCTGCAATGACTTTCAGCGCGATATCGTATTCCGTCTTCTCATTGTATTTAACGCCGGCAAGCTCTGCCGTCTTCTGGATGATCGGCTGGAACAGGTCGGTATCGAAGTTGGACGCCACGTTTTGCAGGATAGAAGCAAAGCGCTCGAGCCCCGCACCCGTATCTATGTTCTTGTTCGGAAGCGGTGTGTAGCTGCCGTCCTTGTTGTGGTTGAACTGGGAAAATACAAGGTTCCATACTTCGAGCCAGCGTTCATTCTCACCGCCAGGAAACATTTCGGATTCCGGAGCATCCGTGTCGTATCCTTCTCCACGATCATAGAAAATCTCGGTACAAGGTCCGCACGGTCCTTCGCCGATATCCCAGAAGTTATCTTGCAGCTTAATGATGCGTTCCTTCGGGAGACCGATTTTTTCGTTCCACAATTTGTAGGCTTCCTCGTCTTCCGGATACACGGTAACGGACAGCTTCTCCGGATCGAATCCGATCCATTTCTTGTCCGTCAGGAATTCCCAAGCCCAGGTGATAACCTCTTCCTTAAAGTAATCCCCGATGGAGAAGTTGCCTAACATTTCGAAAAATGTATGGTGACGACGGGTTTTGCCGACATTCTCAATATCATTGGTCCGAATGCATTTCTGCGAGTTCGCAATTCTCGGATTTTCCGGCTTCACACGCCCGTCAAAATAAGCTTTGAGCGGAGCCATGCCTGCATTAATCCAGAGCAGGGACGGGTCATTGTGCGGAACAAGCGATGCACTTGGCTCAATATTGTGGCCTTTCTCTGCAAAAAACTCTAGCCATTTGGAACGGATTTCACTAGCTTTCATCTCTACACTTCCTCCAGTCATAATATAGGGCCCGGATCACTTGGCTCCGAACACAAAAAACGCCCCTGAATTGAATTCAGGGACGATGTTCTCGCGGTACCACCCTGGTTATCGTCCATTCATCCTCCAGCAGGGTTCCCCTGGAAAAGCATATGTGACGATCGCCTCGTAACAGCTGGATAACGGGAGCCACCCGGTGAATTTGAATCACACTCAAAAATTAGCATTCGGCTAAGGTTCACTTCCAGGTTCTCGCAGCCAGCCGGAAATTCTCCGGGCAGGAACCTGTTCTCTGGGCAAGGTACGCAAAGCCTACTCGATTTTCTCATCGATTTGTACGGTTATAGGTTTATCATTTCAAGTATATATAGGGTGAAACTATCTGTCAATGCATGAACATTGCGACTACAGACTGGAGCCCTCAGCCGGATTTCCTTCTGACATAATAAGCGAAAAAATGCTGCAGCAGCACTTTGATGACGGCAAAGACGGGAACAGCCAAAATCAAGCCCACGGTACCTGCGAGCTGACCGCCGACAAGGAGTGCAAAAATGATCAGGAGCGGATGCATATGCAGCTTTTTCCCCACCACTTGGGGTGAAATGATGTTGCTTTCCAGCGTCTGGCAGATCATATTGACCACCACCACCAGCAGCACCATCTTCCAGGAAATCGTGGATGCCATCACAATTGCTGGAGCCGCCCCGAGAAAGGGACCCAAATACGGAATGATGTTAAACACCGCCACGATGCTTGCCAGCAGCAGTGCGTACGGCATGCCCACGATCATATACCCCACATAAGCCAGTACGCCGATGATTAAGCATACCAGGAATTGTCCGCGGACATAATTTCCAAGGGCCATGTCAATCTCTTTAAGCAGCGTGACAATCGACTTCCGGCGGCTCCGCGGCAGATAGGATACGGCGGTCCGCTGGAACACCTCAAAATCTTTTAATATGTAGAAGATCAAGAAAGGAACAATTAACACGTTAAACAGAATATTAATCATGTTGCCGATATTGTCCATGAAATCCGAGATTCCCCCGGCCAACCTCGATTCCATCTGCAAGAACCAGCTGTTGACGCCTGTCCTTACTCCCGGAGGCAGGAGCCTGCTGTCCAGATTGGTCATCAGACTTTGGGCATTCATCGTTAATTCAGGCAGGTGCTCGTTGAGCTCCTCCAGCTGCCGGATCAGCATCGGAATCATGTTAATTAGAATGACGGCGAGCGACGTCAGAAAGACGGCATAGATGAGCAGCACCGCCATGCTCCGCGGAACTTTGCGGTCGGAGAGCATGCATACAACCGGATTCAACACATAAGATATGATCATGGCAACCAGAAATGGCGCCAGGACAGCCTTGAGAAATCGATAGACATCCAGAAACAGCGGACGCAGCAGCCAGACAAAGTAAAGAGAGATGAGTCCAAGCATTAACCATACCAACAATCGAAACCATTTGTTCTCGGTCAGCTGTTCCACACAGGCACCCTCCTTTTTCGAAAGCTACCCTGTAGTATATGTACAAGCTTCCAGAAATAAACTAACATTTCCGCCGGCCAAAATGAAAAAGACTCCTGCGCTTCAGCCGTACAGGCCTTCAGCAAGGAGTCGTTATCTTACAATATGTACGCGTTCTTTAGGAAGACGCGTGCATAGGAGGGAAATCCGGCTGCATGTCATCACCGAAGAACAAATCATCCAGCGAGCTGAGTGTGCCGTCCTCTTCTACCTGGTATACGGACATTTTCTCTCCGTTGACTGTCAATTCGATAAAGCAACCCCAGCAATAAAACTGGTGGGAGCCGATTTTTCCGATATCTTTGGAACTACAGTTTGGACATTTCATCCTACCTCACCCTATCCGTTCACAGAATTAATGGCTTTTTCCAGACGCTGTTCGCTCATCGGAGGTACCATGACGGCACTTTCGCCGATAGCCATTTCCGCTGTGCAAGGCAGCCATTTGCGACCTTCGATCAAATCCGAGACAAATCCATCGGATATTTCCAACCCTAGTATTGTATTGCCCTGTTCCTGCTCAAAATAAACATCCGATATACGCCCGAGCAGGACACCATCCTCTGTCAAGACCTGCATCTCTTTCAGTTTGCGCTTGCCCAAAAGGTACGTAAGCGGTATATCATTGGCGCCCAGCTTGCGGACAGCCTCTTGGCTCCGGATCATGACGGCATCTTCCCCGTACGCTACGATATCTTCCCATGAGACGCTTTTCACATGCGAGGAAAACAAAGCCTTGCCTTCCAGCTCCAACCCGGTAATCAACCAGTTCTCATCTAGTATAAAATCGTGGATTTTGCCGATTTCCTTACCGTTCTCCACGTCGAATACAGCCAGTCCAATCATTTCTTGAAGTTTCATATACAGTGGACACCTCCTCATCCTTCATGGTTTGAAATCAGCCGCCGGTCAAAATTTCGTTAGCCTGACGGGCCATTTCCAAGGATGAAATGGACGAACGCATACCCCCTATTCCCTAGAAGGAGAAATCCCTTAACATCTATTTACGTAACCGATTAAGGATGGTTCCAATTTTTTGGGCAGTGTACTCCATTTCTTGAGTAGTATTACCCAAACCGAAACTAAAACGAATCGCGGAGCGCAAAACAGGATCAGAAAGTTTCATTGCTTGGAGTACATGGGATATTTCCAGAGATCCCGACGTACAAGCCGAGCCGCTTGCCGCCGCAATTCCTTCCATATCGAGGTTCATCAGCATCGTCTCCGTATTGGCACCGGGAAAGCTGATATTTAGGATGTGAGGTAGGTAATGTTCCGAATTTCCGTTGATCACAAAAGCATCCTCGCCAATCTCCTGACGAAGCCCTTCAAGCAGCGTCGATCTCAGCTCACGATAATGCTGGATCCGCGCTTCCATATTCTTAACGGTCCATTCCACTGCTGCTGTAAAACCGGCGATTCCAGCCATATTCTCTGTTCCGGCACGACGTTTCTTCTCCTGCAGCCCTCCGAACAGACGTGGAGATACGCTGAGTCCTCTGCGGACAACCAAGGCACCGACGCCTTGGGGCCCGTTGATTTTGTGGGCGGAAAAACTCCACATATCCACCGGCAGCTCGCGGCAGTTGATCGGTTCCGATCCCAATGCCTGAACAGCATCGGTATGGAATACGATGTCCCGGCTGCGGCAGAGCTCGCCGATTTCGAAAATCGGCTGAACGGTGCCTACTTCATTGTTGCCATACATGATGGTGACCAGCACCGTGTTGTCCTGAATCGCGCCCGCAATGTCCTCCACAGAGACACGCCCAGTAGAGTCGACGGGGACATAGGTAACCTCGCAGCCCCGCCGTTCCAGCTCATGACATGTATGAAGCACCGCATGGTGTTCAACCGCCGACGTAATCACATGCTTGCCCTTCACGCCAAGCGATTCCAGCAATCCAAATATAGCCAGATTATCGCTCTCGGTTCCGCCTGCGGTGAACACCAGCTCGTCCGATTGGCATCCTAAAAGGGACGCAATTCGATCACGCGCCCCGTTCACGATCTTCTTCGCTTCCCGTCCAAAAGCGTGAACGCTTGAAGCATTGCCGTATTGGCTTGTCATCACATTCATCATCCGCTCGGCAACCTCCGGATGTACCGGGGTTGAGGCGGCATGATCCAAATATACTGATCTCATATCCGTCGTCACCCTTAAATGTAGAACATATAGTTGTCTGCAGCAGACTGTTCCTGATAGTTGATCAGATAGTCCAGCGTCGTGGAATCCAGCACTTCAGCGATGCTGTCGCGGATACGAAGCCATAGATCCCGCTTCGCCGGATCGTCCTCTTCCGTGAAATCCACAGGGGATATCGGTCCTTCCAGCACGCGGATGACATCTCCAGCCGTTATGGATGCCGGATCACGGGAAAGGATATATCCTCCGTATGCGCCGCGGATGCTTTTGACCAGACCCGCATTCCGCAGCGGTGCGATCAGCTGCTCAAGATAATGTTCCGACAGCTGGTTCTTCTCAGCAATGCTCTTCAGCGAAGTCGGCCCTTCCCCAAACCTGGCGGCCAGCTCCATCATAATCGTTAATCCGTATCTTCCTTTTGTTGATATCTTCAAAGGTGACACCTCTTTCGGCAATTTGTATATTATGTCCATCCTGTACATGAATTGTAGGTGGCGGGTGAGCGACAAATACGGCGTAATCCACACGTGAAGCGGCTTATCCTGTGTTTTTCTCCGTATTCCGATCATTACCCTCAGCTTATGGTAACATATCCTGAACCTCAATGGGTAATATTCCAATCGGAAACCTGAAAAATGTTCACCCTGAGTGGACAAAATGAAACGTGTGAACCTTGTTCCAATATGTTAAAATACCTCCATGGGCACAATTCAATATGAAAATGGTGATAACGATGTCAAAAGAAAAACATAACACTCGTATCGTTGTCGGCATGTCGGGAGGAGTCGACTCCTCCGTAACAGCGCTCCTGCTCAAACAGCAGGGCTATGAAGTGATCGGCATCTTTATGAAAAACTGGGATGATACCGATGAGCTTGGCTACTGCACAGCTGAAGCGGACGCTGAAGACGTGCGCCGCGTGTGCGAGCAGCTCGACATTCCCTACTATACCGTCAATTTCGAGAAGGAATACTTTGATAAAGTATTTTCCTATTTCCTCGATGAATATAAAGCCGGGAGAACGCCGAACCCCGATGTCATGTGCAACCGTGAAATCAAATTCGGCGAATTTCTGAACAAGGCCATGGATCTGGGAGCCGACTACGTGGCTACCGGCCATTACGCCCGCGTCATCGAGGAAGACGGACAGTACCGGTTACTGCGCGGCGTCGACAGCAACAAGGATCAAACCTACTTCCTCAATGCGCTGAGCCAAGAGCAGCTCTCCAAGGCGATGTTCCCAATTGGGCATCTGCCGAAACCGGAGGTTCGCCGACTCGCTGAGGAAGCCGGACTGTACACCGCCAAGAAAAAAGACAGCACCGGCGTTTGCTTCATCGGCGAACGGAATTTCAAAGAATTTCTTGGACAATACCTCCCCGCCCAATCCGGCGATATGGTGGACATTGTCACCGGCGAAGTGAAGGGCCGTCATGATGGTTTGATGTACTACACGCTGGGACAACGCCAAGGTCTCGGAATCGGCGGATCAGGCTCCGGAGAGCCTTGGTTTGTTGCCGACAAAGATTTAACTAACAATATTCTGTACGTTGTTCAAGGCGATCATCCGAGTTTGTATTCAACCGGACTCGTTGCCTCCGGAATCAACTGGATTGCAGGACAAGACGCTATGCCCAAAGACGCCTACACCTGCACCGCGAAATTCCGCTACCGTCAGCCGGATCAGGAAGTTACGATAACTCCGCGCGAAGACGGAACCGTTCATGTCGCTTTTGCGAAGCCGCAAAAAGCAATCACGCCGGGACAAGCCGTTGTCTTCTACCAAGGGGACGACTGCCTTGGCGGAGGAACGATCGAAACGGCGGATAAAGTTCCATATTAATCCGCTGGCCTGAACGAAAAGAGCACACACTTAACACGGAGGAATCCGTAAAGTGTGTGCTCTTTTTTTACCTGCTAGCGAAGAACATATTCTACCGTTTCTCCCCGTTCTAGGCTGACGGCTACGTCAATGAAACGCTGATTGGAGCTGCCTCGAAAGGGAAGCGAGACATCCCTTAACTCCAGCTGGAATTTGCCATCCACGATTACATCGCACTGCATCGCCAATTCGCGCAGCTTCGGCTGCCTCAGCAGCGCTTCAAAGGTGAAGCCCGTGTAGGCCCATACACTTTTCCCGGGACAGAGGGTTCTGAGCTTGCGTACAAATACCGTGCATTCCTCCGGCGAGAAGAACGGGTCTCCACCGCATAAGGTCACGCCATCCAGCAAGGGGTTGTCGATGATATCCTGCAGGATGGACGCGGACAACTCTTCTGTAAACGGCTCCCCCGCTTCAAAGTCCCAGGAATCTGTATTAAAACATCCGGCGCACGCATGACGGCAGCCGCTCACGAATAGAACTGCCCGAAGTCCCGGACCTTCATTGATGCTCTCGGGAATGTATCCGCACACATTCACAGATGCTTCACCCGATCCCTGACCTCAGCCTGCTTGGCCGAATTGAAGCGCTCGGTATAATTGCCCGTTAAGTATCCCGTCACTCTCCGCAGCCGCTGGAAGTTTCCATCCGCCTCCAAGGCGCCGCATCCAGGGCAAGCACTTCCGATAATCCCTTCGTAGTTGCATGCCGGACAACGGTCGACGGGATGGTTTACAGAGAAATATCCAATGTTCTGCTTCAGCGCAAACTTCACGATGTCCTGAAAAGCAGCCGTATTCTGCCTTGCGTTGCCGTCCAGCTCCACATACGAAATCGCTCCTGCATTACACAGCTCATGGAAAGGAGCTTCGGAACGGATTTTGCGGTACGCGGCCATCGGATAGTACACCGGAATATGAAACGAGTTCGTATAATATTCGCGGTCTGTCACACCCTCGATCACCCCGAAGGTTTGCCGGTCCAGCTTCGTGAATTTTCCGGACAACCCTTCTGCCGGCGTGGCAAACAACGTGATGTTCAGGTTATATCTTTCACTGGCTGCATCGCAAAACTGGCGCATATGCCGGATGATCTCAATTCCCAGAACGCGACTGTTCTCATCCTCTCCGTGATGCAGTCCGGTCAACGCCTTCAGGCATTCGGCCAGCCCGATAAATCCAAGCGCCAGGGTACCGTGCTTAATCAGTTCGCGTACCTTGTCCTCCGGGGCCAGGGTTTCGCCGCCTTCCCACACGCCTTCCCGCATCATAAAATCCGACGCTTTGGCCGGTTGGTCGGCCTGCAGCTCGTAACGGTGAATCAAACCCTCTACCGCAATGGTCATATACTGATCCAGCTGCTCATAGAAGAGATTCAGGTCAGGCATATCCCGTTTCCCTTCGATGATGCCATGCTCAATGCCGAGACGAACCAGATTGATCGTATTAAAGGATAAGTTGCCTTTGCCGCTCAGGCGGTTTCGCCCGAACCGGTCTGAAATTGTCCGTGTCCGGCAGCCCATGGTGGCAATAATCGTGTCTGGCTCGTCCGGGTTATAGTAGACCAGATTAAACGACGCATCCACATTGACAAAATTCGGGTAGAGCCTGCGGCTGGAGCACTCAACGGCTTTCAGGAACAGATCGTAATTGGGCTCCCCTTGCGCCTGGTTAACCCCTTGCTTGCACTGAAAAATATGCTGCGGAAATATCGGCGTCTCGCCGCCGCCGAGCCCTTTCATCGTGGCATCCAGCAAAGCGTGGGATACCAGCCTACCTTCGGTTGACGTGCACATGCCGTAGTTCAGCGATGTAAAGGGAATTTGCCCGCCGGCCCGGCTGCTCATCGTGTTTAAATTATGGATCAGGGATTCCGCAGCCTGCTTTACTTCATTTACCGTTTCGTTATATGCGTAGTGATATATTGTCGGGTACATGTCCTTCAGTAGCCCATTGTCTATGTATATTTCGTTATCCTGAAGAGCTCGTTCATATGACCAATCCTCTCCATGCTCCGCTTCCCCGAAGTAGGCAAGCCCTTTGCGGAAATGCCGACGAAACGATTTGCCGACATACGGCGCCAGATCCCAATCGATTTTATTTCCGGACACGCCGCCGAATTGACTGTTCTGCTGGGATTGAAAGATGATGGCCACCAGCGCCATCGCGGTCATGATGCTCTGCGGCGGCCTGACCGATCCGTTACCGGTATTGAAGCCCTTGGCCAATAGACGGTCAAATGGGATGAAAATGCAGTTCGTCGTTCCGAGTGCATACTGGTCCAGGTCGTGCACGTACACATAGCCATCCCTCACCGCTCTCATGAGTTCTCCAGGCAGGATGAATTTGCTTGCCATCCATTTGGCGTACTCGGAGCCGATCCGACTCATTTTTCCACTGAAGGATTCTCCGTTCAGATTTGCATTCTCCCGGAGCAGATCCAGATTCGTTACCCCAATCACATCCCTGCTGATCTTGTAGAGTTCTCCCCGCCGCATCCGCTCCAGATCACGGGTTTCCCTGTAATGTTGATAAGCTGACGCCACCTTTGCGTATCCTGTACTTTGCAAATGCTCGACAACGATATCCTGAATTTCCTCCACGCTCACCTGTTCCATACCCGCGGTGGCATGAGCAACCTCATCCCCAATCCGCAAGGAGGCTTCCTTGCGGGAAGCACCCTCAACCGCAATAAATGCTTTATCCACCGCCTCCACGATCCGGCTTATCTCAAAATTCACCAGGCATCCGTCTCTCTTCATAACTTTCATGAATATAATCAACTCCTCGTCTACATCTCATCAACATACTATATATAGTTTTATTTTATTAATTTACATCCATATATAGTTTAATGCTGTGAGATAGATCACGCTTATTAATCCGAGAAACGGATCAGGCGATTCCTGAAAACATCCAAGAAGGGCCTGATACCCAACAGCAAAAAGGCACTCGAGCGATCATATCGATCACATCGGGTGCCTCTTGGTTTAGCTGCAGTAGGATTAACTTTCGGCAGGCGGCATCGGGGTTGGTGTCGGCTTAGCATAACCTGTGCTGTATTTTTCGTCGATTGCGATCCGAATCTCCATCAGACTCTTGCCCTCGCTGCTCATTTTGGCAGATTCCACGGCAATGTCCAAGCAAACCCCGCAGCGGGTGCCATGATCGTCCCACACCACGCTGCCGTCCTCCTGAATCTCATCAATAAAACAGTTCAGGTTGCTCTCATGACCGGCACTGTCCCCGCAGCCGCAATAACAAGGAATATATTTCAGGACATCACTCACCTGGGCGGATAATGCATAGATCGTTTGGAGCTCGCTGGTCTGGCTCTTCAAAAAGGCAGGCAGCTCGTCTATCGAGGCCGTCGCCTCCTGGATATCCCCATTGGACAGCTGGGTCTGATGCCCATGCTCATGCACGGCCTCGGCCTGTCCATTGGAGACCTGTTCCGAAGCGCTTTTTCCCGAGCAGCCGCTCAGCACCATGCCGACGGACAGCAGCAGGATGGCAAACCGTTGTTTCCCTGTTTTCATCATTCATTTCCCCCATTTGCGCGGCCGTAGTTACCATTCATGTTAATACGACCCTATTCTTCGCGTCGTAATCGCTGATTATGTGCGATCTTGGCTTCGTTCCCCTGCTCCGTCGCCTGATAGAACACCCGGCGGGAGAGCTCCTTCGGCAAATATTCCTGCTTGACGTAATGGCCCGGATAATCGTGCGGATACTTATAGCCGACATGTCCCAGCTTCACCGCCCCCGAGTAATGCGCATCACGCAGATGAAGCGGAACCTCTGCCGATTTCACTTCATCCATGGCGGACATCGCCCGGGATATGGCTGACACAACGCCATCGGATTTCGGGCTCTCCACCGCAAACAGGATGGCCTGGGCAATGTTAAGCTTGGCTTCCGGCCACCCGTTGTTCCGGTAGGCATCAAGTGCACTCACCGCCTGCACCATCGCTTGCGGATTGGCAAGTCCGATATCCTCGCTGCTGGCAGCAATCAAACGGCGGATGAACACCATCGGGTCCATCCCCAGCTTTTCGACCGCATACAAGAACCAGAACAAGGCCGCATCGCTGGAACCTCGAATGCTCTTATGAAAGGCGGATAGCACGTCATACTGCGTGGACTCGTCCGCCTTGACGAGCGGCTTGCGGATCGATTCCTCGGCCACTTCGAGCGTAATATGAACCGTACCGCCTGCATCAGGCGGGGTCGTCATCGCCGCCAGCTCAAGCGCATTCAGTGCACGCCGGATATCCCCGTTCGCCATGGTTGCAATATGCTCCAATGCTTCCTCATCGGCCTGGAGATCCATGAAGCCAAGACCTTTATCTGGGTCGGATAGCGCGCGCAACATGGCGATCATGGAATGGTTCTTAGTCAGCGGCTCAAGCTGGAACAAGGTTGAACGGCTCATCAAGGCCCCATTTACGTAATGAAAGGGGTTCTCTGTCGTCGCGCCGATAAATATAATCGTCCCGTTCTCCACGGCAGGCAGCAGCGCGTCCTGTCTTGAGCTGTTAAAGCGGTGAACCTCATCCAGAAACAGGATCGTTTTGGTGCCGTACAGGCTGCGGTTGCTTTGGGCTTGCTCGATGACTTCCCTCACGTCCTTAACCGAGGCTTCCACCGCATTCAGCCGAACGAAGTACCCCTTCGTTTGCTGTGAGATAATATGGGCCAGCGTTGTTTTGCCGCATCCCGGCGGCCCGTACAATAAAATGGAAGAAACCTGGTCTGCCTCTATGGCCCGTCTAAGCAGCTTGCCCGGACCGATAATGTGTTCTTGTCCTATATATTCATCCAGCGACGAAGGGCGCATCCGATCGGCCAGCAGCCGGGAATCACGGTCCCCTTCACGCCCGATACTGAATAAATCCATTGCTACACTTCCTTGTCTGATATCAATGCAAAGATAGCCGGTTTCAATCAAATCCGTCAGCCTCTATCATACCATATTCGATTTCGTTATGCCTGTAGCTAGCCTATGAGATCCAATCTGGTGATTCGAATAATCCATCGATATTCGCTGCTCGTTTAACATGATAACCAACTTTTATCTTTCCAGAGCGTTCAATATTATAGGAGACTATAGAGAATCCTTATCCAAGGAGAGTGGCTATGACAACTCGCAAGAAGTCCAAACGTAATTTATCAAACGGGGCTATCAATATGGGGATCAGTTTACTTGGACTCTATACCCATGTTAACCATAACAATCTATTAAAAGAGATCTTTGGGCCCGAATACCTCGACGATGAGAGACTCGCGATAAACCTGCTGTATGCCATCCTCATCTTGCAGTTCCTGGTCGGCCTTTATGCCTTCACTCGTTCATCCATCATTCTCTATAAATATAAGCAGGGCATCCGAAATGAGGAAGAGGACGAGGTTTCATTATAAACGTATCACTCGAATACCACGCACGAAGGGAGGCTATTGAATTGAAACGAAAGCCTATGCGAAAAATGACACTCTTCATCATCCTGGCAACTGCAGGTTCCATCCTCGCTGTATGGACTTTGATCCGGTTTATCGAAAATCTGGGCTCTTCCTACCAAATGCTTGGTTAAGCACAAGCACAACAAAAAGACCCGCAGAGACAAGCACATGCAGACATGTACCACCCCACGGGACATTTTCCGTTCTTTTCTCTTCACGCTTAACGTTTACTAAGTTAGTAACACCATCTCACCTTACTCCGCTGGCCAGCCGCTGGCCGTAATTTCTGAGGTCTCCGTCATGATATACGAAGGCAGCGGCTCCCCATGCAGCAGCCACAGCTCATGCAGTGCCCGCGTACATCCCACATACATCAGCTTAGCATCCCAAGCTTTCTCCGCATAATGCGCCTGATCTGCATCCGCCACCACAACCGCATCGAACTCAAGCCCCTTGGACAAATAAACAGGAAGCACGGAATAACCGCCCTGATACGTTCCTTTGCTGCCATCAATCAGGTTCAGCTCCGGCCATTTCGAACTTAACCCCTCATGCAGCTCTTGCGCTTCTCGCAAGGTCCGAGTGAGTATAGCGACCGTCCGATATTCCTTAGCGATGAGTGCCTCCATCGCCCGTTCCAAATCTCTCGTTCTGGATTTCGCCGAATCATAAGGAATCAAGCGAACGGCATCGCCGCTTCGGAATACGGGTACGGCGAGCAGATCACTGCTAACCCCCTTCTCCAAAATGCCGTTCGCAAATTCGATAATCTCCATCGTGGAGCGATAACTGCGTGTCAAGGCAAAATAGGCTGTCTCCTCTTCCTTGAACAGGGAGCTCATCTCTTCCCACGCATGAACGCCGCGATAGGCATGAATGCCCTGCGACAAATCACCTAATATAGTGAAGGAATGTCCTCTGACGAACAGGTCCAGCACAGCCACCTGGAATGGCGAGAAATCCTGAGCCTCATCAATAACGATATGGTCAAAACGCTGCTCTCCGGTAATATCATTCAATAAACAGTGGAAATACAGCAAGGCAGGCAAATCCTCTTCGCGGACCACGTTCTTCTTCAAATCTTTACGCGTTGCGGCGAGCACCTCGGGCGGAATCAGAGCGGATAGCTCTTCAAACCACGATCCGGTTGCCTTAACCGCCCCAAACAATTGTTTATATAGTGAGACCGGCTCAAATTTAGGCCATCGGTTCGCATAAGCCTTTTCTCGTTGAGCCGCTTTTTTCTTCCGTTCTTTCATCGCGGTGACTGATGGCGATTTCTTCAGTTCCATCTCGACCCAGCGGTGCAATCTGGCCAGCAGCCGTTCCTTCCGTTTTGCTAATGGGTATGGTTTATATTCCTGGTAGAACCATTCCGCGATCGTCTCCTGTTTCAGAACGGCCCCCTCCCATGGAGAGAAGTCCCCGTCCGGGAGAGCTTCGGATTCGATAGCCACCACGCAGCGCCGGATGATCTCCATCAGTCTCAATGAGCCTTTATAGCGCCCGCTGACATTATCGTCAATATCCGGTGTCCTCTGACCCGGCTCCGTCTCGAACCATTGATGAAGCGTGTGGGTATGATCGTCCGAAGCGAGCTGAATATCGAGCAGCTCCGCTGCCCAATCGCCAAAGGTCCGCTGCTGTATATCACCGACTCCGAGCTCCGGCAGCACGTCGGATATGTAATCCAGAAACATCAGGTTGGGCGCGAATATGATCATTTTCTCCGCGGTTACCTGCTCTTTGTACTGATAGAGCAAATAAGCCAGCCGATGCAGTGCCACCGTCGTTTTTCCGCTTCCCGCCACCCCTTGGATGATGAGGGCGGTGTTTTTGGCTGCCCGGATGATTTTGTCCTGCTCGGCTTGAATCGTGGACACGATGTCCCGCAGCCGGTTATCCTTGTTCTCCCCGAGACGGTAAACCAAGAACTCATCGGATACCGCAGGCCCGCCGCTTTCCCGATTGTACGTATCCGATACCCGTTCCAAAATTTGCTTTCGGATCACGACGTTGCGTTTTAAATACACCAGCCCCTCGATGATTCCTTCGGGTGCTTCGAACGAAGCCGGGTCGGTACCGCCGGTAAACGAATAAAAAAGACTCGCAACCGGAGCTCGCCAATCAATCACCATCGGGTGATCCCCGGCATCTTCCTTATCGAAGCCGATCTTCCCGATGTAGAGCGGTTTTTTCGCTCCCGTTCCGCTCTCCTGAAAATCCAGCCTCCCGAAGTAAGGCTCCGGCAAACTTTTGGCGAGGGCCTGCCGTTTCTCTTCACGCCCCGCTTCGAGCACCTGCTCCGTAAAATCATGGCCCGTGTATACCGGAATCCCGCGCAAACGTTCAAGCTGACGGTCAATTTCAACGATAACCTCGTTTAGCCTTGACTCTTCTTCTTGATAGGCACTTTGAAAAGATTCTGACACTTTCAGTTACCTCCTAAGAAACATATTTTTTTTCGCATCGAAAGTCTGGCTTTAAGGGCCCTGACACAAAAAGGAGTTCCATTGTAGCACACCTGGCCCGGATATACTAGCAAAGCTCTGTCATCGGAATCCCATGGTGCCGGCTTGCCATCATAATCGTTTCGTTAATGACCATAAAAAAACGCAGCGTCCCTTGCTTGGGACACTGCGTTTTATTAACCACGCTAACCTTTGCCGAAAGGCTGTTTCTCCCTGCCTTCCGTTTGTCTATCGTTTTCTCGATCCGAGCTTGAGTTTGTCTAGATGCCTGTTACAACGAGACGCCGCCTTTTTCGAGCAGTTCTTTCACCGTCACGCTGACCATAATAAGTCCGGCCACGGGCGGAACGAAGGCATTGCTTGCCGGCGGCTGCTTCGCCTTCCGGATTTCAGGGGCGTTCTCGGGTACGATCTTCTCCGTAACGTCCTGGCGGGGTTTCATCGGCTCCTCTAGAGAGAATACGACCTTGACCCCTTTCTTGATGCCATCTTTGCGCAGCTTGGTGCGTACAATACGGGCAATCGGGTCCATGGAGGTTTTGGAGATGTCGGCTACCTGGAACTTCGTGGGGTCCATTTTGTTGGCTGCCCCCATGCTGGAGATGATCGGAATACCGCGCCGCAGGCATTCCTTGATCAGGTGCACTTTATAAATAATCGTATCCGATGCATCAATCACATAATCCAGTTCGAATTTAAACAACTCTTCATACGTTTCTTCAGTGTAGAACATGTTCAGGGCAATCGCTTCACATTCCGGATTGATCAGTTTAACCCGATCCACCATCAGATCCGCTTTCTTCTGACCTACCGTGGTCGTTAACGCATGTATCTGCCGATTGATGTTGGTGATATCCACCACGTCTTTGTCGATCAGAATGATACGGCCGACCCCGGTACGGGCGAGGGCCTCCACCGCAATGGCGCCCACGCCGCCGATACCGAGCACCGCCACGGTGCTGTTCTTCATGACTTCAAGGCCTTCAGGCCCTATGGCTAATTCCGTACGGGAAAATTGGTGCAGCATAATTCAAGCAACCTCCTTTTTCAAGAACAACAGGCTTATTATTTCTCGTCGCCCGGCTTCTTGGCGAGTTTGATATGCAGCTGCTCCAGTTGTCCTCCGTCCACCTGGGAAGGAGCGTCCATCAACAGGTCCGTTGCGCTTGCCGTTTTCGGGAACGCAATCGTTTCACGCAGGTTGGTGCGTCCGGCAAGCAGCATCACCAAACGGTCCAACCCGAAGGCGATTCCGCCGTGCGGAGGAGTGCCATACTCAAAGGCGTCCATAAGATAGCCGAATTTGTCGTGCGCCACTTCCGGCGACATACCAAGAGCCGCAAACATTTTCTCTTGGATCTCGCGTTTGTAAATCCGCATGGAACCGCCGCCTACTTCGTATCCATTCAGCACGATGTCATATGCTTCTGCGCGTACGGCAAGCGGATCCGTATCCATCAATTCCAGATCTTCGTCTTTTGGACGGGTGAACGGATGATGCTCGGCCACATAGCGTTTCGCTTCTTCATCATAACTGAACAGCGGGAAGTCCAGCACCCAAGCAAACTTGTATTCGTTGTCGTTGATCAGGCCAAGCTGACGTCCGATTTTCAAGCGGAGCGCGCCTAGGACATCGGCAACCACTTTTTTATTGTCTGCGGAGAACAACAGCAAGTCGCCGTCTTCGGCACCTGTACGTTCTCTTACCGCTTCAATTTCCTGTTCGCTGAAGAATTTCACGATAGGCCCCTTAAATTCGCCTTCTTTCACTTGAATCCAGGCAAGACCCTTCGCTCCGTAACGGGCTGCATATGGCCCCAGATCGTCAATTTCCTTACGTGTCCAAGTCCCGCAGCCTTTAGCGTTCAAGCACTTCACTTCGCCGCCTTTTTCAATGACGGAAGAGAATACTTTAACGCCGCTGCTTGCAACGATATCGTTCATTTCGATCAATTCCAAACCGAAGCGAAGATCCGGCTTGTCGGAGCCGTATTTGCCCATCGCATCGGCATAACTGATACGCTGGAATGGCGTTGCAAGTTCAACGCCGATGGTTTCCTTGAACAACTTCACCATCAGCTGCTCCATCATGTTAAGGAGATCGTCGCGTTCCATGAAGGACGTCTCGATGTCGACCTGGGTAAACTCAGGCTGACGGTCAGCACGCAAGTCTTCATCACGGAAGCAGCGTGCGATTTGGTAGTAACGCTCAAGCCCGCTCACCATGAGGAGCTGCTTGTAAATTTGCGGAGATTGCGGAAGGGCAAAGAATTCACCTGCGTGTACGCGGCTCGGTACGAGATAGTCGCGTGCGCCTTCTGGCGAGCTCTTGGTCAGAATTGGCGTTTCCACATCCACAAAGCCTTCGTCATCGAGGAAGTCGCGGAATATTTTCGATGCTTTGGAGCGCAGCATCAGCGTTTTTTGCATCTCTGGACGGCGCAGGTCGAGATAGCGATATTTCAAGCGAAGCTGCTCATCCACCTCCACGCCGTCTTCGATAAAGAACGGAGGTGTTTTGGCTGCATTCAGCACTTCAATGCTTGTCACTTGGACTTCGATTTCGCCAGTCGGCAGGTTCGGGTTGAACGTTTCAGGATCACGTTTTACGACTTTACCGGATACGGCCACCACGAATTCGCTGCGGACCTTATCAGCGACGGCCAAAGCCTCGCCGGAGAAATCCGGGTTAAATACGATTTGCATGATGCCGCTGCGATCGCGAAGATCGATGAACAGCACGCCGCCCAAGTCGCGGCGGGTCTGTACCCAGCCGTTCAGTGTTACAGTTTCTCCAATGTTCGCGGTTGTCAGGTGACCGCAATGATGCGTCCTTTTCATCGTTTATCATTCCCCTTTAATATAATGAAGTCGCTTCATGCGACGATTAAACCAATTCTTGAACCAGACGATCCAATCTCACCGTACGCTGCTCGCCGGTCTCCATCGACTTGAGGGCAATTTCTCCTCGTGCCAGTTCGTCTTCACCCAAAATGGCGGTATAACGAGCTTGCAAACGGTCGGCGGATTTCATCTGGGCTTTCATTTTCCGGCCGAGGTAATCGCGTTCAGCAGCTACCCCTTTGCTCCGCAGTTCGTAGATCAATTTTGCCACTTCCTGCTCGGCAGCTTCACCCAGCGCCACCAGATAGACATCCAGCGGTTTGGCGGCCGACAGATTGACCCCTTGATGCTCCAGAATCAATTGGATTCGCTCAAGACCAATCCCGAACCCGATGCCAGGCTGATCCGGTCCGCCAATCTGATCGACCAGTCCGTTGAACCGTCCGCCGCCGCCTACCGTATCAATCGCGCCGATGCCCTGGGCCTTGAATTCAAATGCGGTATGCGTATAATAGTCCAATCCCCGAACAAGTCTTGGATTGATCTCATACTCGATGCCCATAGCGTCCAGATACCCTTTCACTTTCTCAAAGTGCGTGCTGCATTCCTCGTCCAGGCTGTCCAGGATCGAAGGCGCATCACCGAACTTCCCTTGGTCCTTCTTGCAATCCAACACGCGCAGCGGGTTGCGTTCCATGCGCGATTGGCAATCCGAGCATAGGTTCTCTTTCATCGGTTCCAGGAAAGCAAGCAGCGCACTGCGGTAAGCCGCCCGTACCTCAGGCGTCCCAACAGAGTTAATCTCTGCTTTTACCCCATTCAGCCCAAGCTCCTTGTAGAAGCTGTATCCCAGCGCAATCACCTCGGCATCGATAGCCGGATCTGCCGTCCCGAACACCTCGACGCCGAACTGATGGAACTGACGGTAACGTCCAGCCTGTGGACGCTCGTAGCGGAACATGGGACCCATGTAATACAGCTTCGTGACGTCAGGCTCCCCATACAGCTTGTTCTGCACGTAAGCCCGGACGACGCCTGCTGTTCCTTCTGGACGAAGGGTCATGCTGCGATCCCCTTTATCCTTGAACGTATACATTTCCTTCTCTACGATGTCGGTGGTTTCGCCCACCCCGCGTTCGAACAACTCGGTCTGTTCAAAGATCGGTGTGCGGATTTCGCGATAGTTGTATCTCCGGCACAAATCGCGTGCCTTCTCCTCGATAAACTGCCATTTCTCGACGGCACCTGGCAGGATGTCCTGCGTGCCTGTTGGTTTCTCGAATTTCTCGTTTGCCATCTTCATCCCTCCACGTCCTATGACATCTTCACCTTTTGAACATGTCCCTTACCTTGATCTGGTTCATCACTTAGAACTAACTTTAGAACTAACTATGGAAAAACTCCTAGGGAGTCATTTCGCAATACGTCGTGAAAACTAAAAAATCTCCCGCCCCGTTGTTCTAAGACAACAGGGACGAGAGATATCATATAATCACCCGTGGTACCACCCACATTCCGGCGTTGACACACCCTGCAGTGCGTTCAACCATCCGCTTCATCCGTTTAACGCCCGGCCGCGCAGTTCGGCTACTGTCTATCCCACCGGGTAACCGGTGCTTGCTTCGCCGTCTGTTCTCGGGGAGGTCATTCGTCCACTCATCAAGCGAATCCTTACAGCCAAAGGGATTCTTCTCTGGTCTTGTGGGGATGGAGTACTTGTTCCCGTCATGAAATCTGTTATTCATAAATATAGTATACCCAAAACATTATATTTTTAGATTCTAATGAACTGCCACACTAAAGTCAAGAAACTTTGTTGAATTTCCCCGAAAAAAGAAAAAAACCTACAAACCACGTTGTAGGTCCAAAACATATATTATATAAAAAAGGGGGTCATGCTGTTATTATAAACAGGGAATATTAAAGGAACATTGAACAAACATTACAGTTATGTTACAAGCGAGAAAGCGCTTTTACTATTAAAACCATGAAAGGGCTGCTCCAGCAGCGGAACAGCCCTTTTTCGTTCCCAGGGATACGCGGCCCCACGAGAATGAATATCCTTTATCTTAATAAGGAGATAACGCTGCCGGCTTCTACTCTAATTAATCAAATCGCTCCACATAAGCGTTATTCGCCCGCAAATCATGCACGATCTGATCGTAATCCTCGTCCCTTACCTTAACGGACAGCGTATATCTCAGATCATCATAGTCCCGGTCGGTCACGTCCGCTTCGCGCCATGTGTCGCCCAGCGTGTCATCGCCGTGCGGCCGATCTTGCGCTATATCGCGGCTGGCATTGGCATCCCGGGAGCCCACGATAACCCCGGGAGCCCCGACGACTCCGCCGGGAGCTCCCATCGTTGTAGCACCTGCGGTCGCTCCACCCGTGCCGGAATTACCCCATGGCACCAGCGGCACGAGGATATTCCCTCCACCTCGAACCGGATCCTGAAGCTGTCCCACCTCCAGCTGCTCCGTGTTGTACGTTAACAGCTTTGTCCTTGCGCCTTCCGCGTCGTCTTCTGTTCTGAAATAAGCTTGAATTTGTCTAGACATGTCCATTCCTCCTTTTTTTCAACCCACTTGTTTGAAAGACCGGTATAACATGGACAACCATTGCAGCTTGCAGCTGCTATCCACTTACAGTGCCTTTAACAGCTCGCGCACGAAGGCTGGCTCGTCTTTCGGCGTCCGGGAAGTAATGAAGTTGCGGTCCACGACGACTTCCTCATCCTTAAAGTTTGCGCCGGCATTTACCATGTCATCTTGAAGCGGAGGATAGGAAGTAATCGTGCGTCCCTTCAGCAGGTCGGCACTTGCCAGAATTTGCGGACCGTGGCATATCGAGGCAATCGGTTTGCCTGCCTTGTCCGCTGATGCAACAAACTGCAATATATGGGAATCCAGACGCAAATTTTCCGGAGAAGAGCCGCCTGGAATAACCACCGCATCATAATCGTTTATATTGACGTCGGCAATGGCTTTATCCGTTGTATACGATGCGTTGCCTTGTTTACCCTTTACCTCTTGTCCTTGTTTCAATCCAATAATATCAGCTTGATGCCCCGCTTCCTTCACGGCATCATAAGGAGTTTTCATCTCGGAATCTTCGAATTGGTCAGCTAGTAGAAATGCAACTTTACTCATCTGGCATGTCTCCTTTCATGATCGTCCTCGATTTGTTATTACCCTGGAATGTCCTTTTTATAACAGCGGAATGGACGGAAGTCCTACGATCTACACCGTTCAGGTACAGTACATGGGCATTACAAGGACTGTAAGAACTCCCGGTTTATGAGTGAAATAAAAAAAGGCCTGAAATGTTCTCAGGCTCTGCTACGTCGTCACCAGAAGTGACTCACTATCCTATTTAGCTCTACGATCTCGGCAGCTGCTTCCGCATATTTCCCTTTATGCTAATGAGTTGTACAGGATCTTCCGAAGCCGTAACCATGCGTTCTGTGCTCGCTGCTTCCCTAATGTCTCCTGACCCGACCATCGTAGGCAAACTGCTCCATATCGAAAATTTGGGAGGTTGACGCATAACGAACACGACTCCTTTTTAAGTGTGAATACCTAACAAGCGATTATCCACTCAGGATGCCCCAACTCTCCAATATGATGCATGCTGCCCGCCTATTTAACCGTTTATGATCTGCTGTCAATAATCAGGGTTACCGGTCCCCAATTGGTTAGCGACACGTCCATCATGGCTCCGAATATCCCGGTCTCAACCTGCAATCCCTTCGCTAAGAGCTCGCGGTTAAAGGATTCGTACAATGCATTCGCTTCATCCGGTTTGGCGGCGGCCATGAAGTTCGGACGTTTTCCCTTGCGGGTGTCGCCATAGAGTGTAAACTGGGATACCGACAGAATGGCTCCGCCCACGTCCTGGACGCTAAAATTCATTTTTCCATCCTCATCCTCAAAAATCCGCAGCCCTGCAACCTTCTCGGCAAGGTATTTGGCATCCTTCTCTTCATCCTCGTGCGTAACACCAACCAGCACCATCAATCCCGCTTCAATCTTGCCAACGATTTCATTGTCAACCGTGACTTGCGCATGCTTACATCTTTGAATAACCACTCTCATTGGTTTAGCTCCTTCATTTCCATAAGAAAAATGTCTATCAATGTACTCTCTAAGAAGACAGACCGCGTTTAGCGGTAGTTTTTCTTGCGATATCAGGCAGCAGAGCCTCCGAAGTCTATACTCTGATATCTTAAAATAAAACGGCCTGTCTCCCGCAGGATAACAGACCGCCCATTCGTTTAATATCCGAGACTATCCATGTTCATGAACCCCGGTGTCCGTTAACCACGCAAGCGTGCCGTCATAGCCATTACTGCATGATTCGATGAACGGTATAAACATCCTTCACCCGCTTGATTCGTTCCACAACGGAATGGAGGTGATCCGTATTGCGGATCAAAATCGTCATGTGGATCATCGCCATTTTGTTCTTATCAGATCGGCCGGTCACAGCGGAAATATTCGTCTTGCTCTCTGACACCGCCTGAAGAACTTCATTTAACAGTCCGTTACGATCATGGCCCGTCACTTCGATATCGACGCTGTAATTAGCCTCAACGGCCGTTTCCCACTCCACTTCAATCACGCGCGCGGCATCTTCGCCTTCACCCATGGACGGCAGATTGGCACAATCCGAACGATGGACCGATACCCCGCGTCCGCGGGTAACGTAACCGACAATATCATCGCCGGGAACAGGATTGCAGCATCGCGCAAAACGCACAAGCAGATTATCAATCCCCTTAACGCGAACGCCGTTAGTCGGACGGCTTCGTTTCTCCGCCGGCTTGATTTCCTTCATCTCGGAGGTCAATTCAAGCTGATTCGCTTCCTCCTGCTCCTTACGGAGCTTCTCGGTCACTTTGGTGCAGATTTGAGCGGCCGTGATCCCGCCGAAGCCAACCGCGGATAACATATCCTCGATATCATTAAAGGCAAATTTCTTGGCCGCCTCCATTAATTTATCATCGGTCGTCCACTCGGACACATCAAGACCGAGGCGCTTGATCTCGCGCTCCAGCATCTCGCGCCCTTTCTCCACGTTCTCTTCCCGCTTCTCTTTCTTGAACCATTGCTTGATCTTACTGCGGGCATGCGAGGATTGGGCAATCTTCAACCAGTCCTGGCTAGGACCGTATGAATGTTTCGATGTTAAAATTTCCACAATGTCTCCGGTCTTGAGCTGATGATCCAGCGGAACAATCCTGCCGTTGACCTTCGCACCAATGGTGCGGTTTCCTACTTCAGTATGAATTCGGTAAGCAAAATCGAGAGGGACGGAGCCTGAAGGCAGCTCGATCACTTCGCCTTTTGGCGTAAACACAAAGACCAAATCAGAGAAAAAGTCCATCTTCAAAGATTCTACAAACTCCGAGGCATCCTTCGTCTCATGCTGCAGCTCCAATATTTCACGGAAGAACGTCATCTTATTATCGAAGCTGCCTCCGTTGCCTGCGGAACCTTCTTTATAGGACCAGTGTGCCGCAATACCGTACTCCGCCGTACGATGCATCTCCCAGGTCCGGATCTGAACCTCCGTCGGTTCCCCGTTCGGTCCAACCACCGTCGTGTGAAGGGATTGATACATATTCGTTTTTGGCATGGCGATATAATCTTTGAAACGGCCAGGCATCGGCTTCCACAGGGTGTGGATGATCCCCAGCGTAGCATAACAATCCTTAATATTGTCCACAATAATGCGGATCGCAAGGAGATCATAAATTTCGTTGAATTGTTTGTTCTTGACCGTCATTTTCTTAAACACGCTGTAGATATGCTTCGGTCTGCCGGATAAGTCGGCTTGTATGCCCATCTCGTCAAGCTTCTCACGGATACAGACGATGACGTTGTCGATGTATTGCTCTCGTTCAGCCCGCTTCTTGTGCATCAAATTCGCAATGCGGTAATACTGCTGCGGATTCAAGTAACGAAGCGCAATATCCTCCATCTCCCACTTGATCGCGGAAATACCTAGACGATGGGCGATCGGGCAAAAGATCTCTAGCGTTTCATATGAAATACGGCGCTGGCTTTCCTCGGACTGATACTTAAGAGTGCGCATATTATGAAGCCGGTCCGCCAGCTTAATCACGATCACCCGGATGTCCCGTGCCATCGCGATAAACATTTTACGATAATTTTCGTTCTGCTGCTCTTCTTTGGATCGGAATTGGATACGTTCGAGTTTCGTTAAACCATCCACCAGCAGTGCACAGGTATCCCCGAAGCGCTCGCGGATCTGCTCGAGCGATACGGTTGTATCCTCAACGACATCATGAAGCAACGCAGCAATAATAGACAACGTGTCCATCTGCATATTCACCACGATGTCTGCAACCGCAAGCGGATGAAGAATATAAGGTTCTCCCGATTTCCGCACTTGTCCGTGGTGGGCTTGCTCCGCAAATTCATAAGCTTCCTGGATGCGGAGAAGATCGGGTTCTTTTGTATAGGCGCTGGCCTTTTCGAGTAATCGCTCTATGCCCATTTTGGAGTCCTTCTCTTCCCTTTCTATATAAAATGGAACCCGCCCTTGTCAAAACGTGCAGGTTCCCTCGTGATTGTTTTCCTATCATTATGACGCTTGTGACGTTATACGTCAACATGTCGAGCGTTCAGACACTTATAGTATGCCCGTTTCCATCGCGGAGACATCAAAACTTGGCATGAATTGAATATTTTGACGAACTGTAAAAATTATTGTTGAAAAAACGAACGATTGTATTTAATCTATTAAAGATCGTACGCGAACGGTCCTATATTTAAAGTCCTAAGAGGAGTGAAATGGTTTGCAACGTGAAATTCAAGTAGATGAGAAACTTCCGTTTGGCCCCGGGTTCCTTCTGAGCCTGCAGCATTTGTTCGCCATGTTCGGAAGTACGGTGCTTGTACCGAACCTTTTTGGTGTGGATCCCGGCATGATCCTGCTGATGAACGGTATTGGTACACTGCTCTACATTTTCTTATGTAAAGGAAAAATTCCGGCTTACTTGGGATCCAGCTTCGCCTTTATATCACCGGTTCTGATCGTACTGGCCAAAAATCCGGAAGCCAACTATGGCAAAGCTTTAGGAGCCTTTATCGTTACCGGTATCATCTTCTGTCTCGTAGCTCTCATCGTTAAATATGCAGGTACCAAATGGATCGACTTCGTATTCCCGCCTGCGGTCATGGGTGCCATTATTGCCATGATCGGGCTTGAGCTTGTTCCGGTTGCTGCTGGCATGGCAGGTTTTTTACCAGAAGAGGGGCAATCCATTGATCCAAAAATCATTACGATTTCACTCGTGACACTTGGTGTCACCGTACTCGGGTCCATCCTGTTCCGCGGTTTCGCCAAAATCATTCACATTCTGATCGGAATCGTTGTCGGTTATGCTCTCTCTTTTGCTCTTGGTGTCGTGGACACGGAGAAAATTGCGAACGCGAATTTCCTGTCGGCTCCGGAGCTGACAACCCCAGTATTTGATGTCGCAGCAATATTCACCATTATTCCGGTTGCTATCGTTGTTATCGTGGAGCACATTGGGCATTTGCTTGTAACCAGCAATATTGTAGGCAAAGACCTCTCCAAAGACCCTGGCCTGCATCGTTCCCTGCTCGGTAACGGTATATCCACCATTCTGTCCGGCTTCGTTGGCTCCACCCCTAATACCACCTATGGTGAAAATATCGGGGTCATGGCACTCACTAGGGTATACTCGGTATTCGTAATTGCCGGAGCAGCCATTATTGCGATTATACTCTCCTTCTCAGGAACGTTCTCCGCCGTTGTAGCGAACATTCCTACACCTGTAATGGGCGGCGTATCTCTGTTGTTGTTCGGGGTTATCGCAGCTTCCGGTCTTCGGATCTTTGTTGAGCAAAAGGTCGATTTCTCCAAAGCAAGCAACATGATCCTGGCTACGCTGGTACTGGTAACAGGGATTAGCGGTGTAACCTTGAAAATCGGTACCGTCGAGCTGAAGGGTATGGCCTTGGCAACCATCGTAGGTGTCCTCATGGCTCTCCTCTTCAAAGTCTTCGAAATTACCGGGCTCTCCAATGAAAAAAATGATGAGCCCCTCGTAGAAAAAACGCCGGATTGAAACTAACAACCTTATCACAAATTGAAAATCGCCCTGAGCTGGTTGCTCAGGGCGATTATTATTTCCCGGGAAAATCGGGAAGCATTTTGTCGATTACTCGTATTGCATCAATGTAAATACATCGATTCCATCCAGCTTCGAACGGCCATTGAGATCAGCCAGCTCGATCATGAATGCAGCTCCAACGACGTTTCCGCCCAATTGACGGATGAGGTTAACCGAAGTCGCAATCGTACCGCCTGTTGCAAGAAGATCATCCGCAATCAATACATTTTGCCCCTTCTCGATCGCATCGGTATGCATCGCCAAGCGATCTTTACCATATTCGAGGTCATATCCCACTTCGATCGTTTCGTAGGGAAGCTTTCCGCTTTTGCGAATGGGCGCGAATCCTACTCCAAGCGCATAAGCCAGCGGAGCACCCACGACAAATCCACGGGCTTCGGGACCAGCTATCACATCAATTTTGAGATCGGATACCAAGACCTTCAATTCTTCGATGGCTTTGCGATACACCTCACCATTCTTCAGCAGTGTAGTAATATCTTTGAAGCTGATCCCCGCCTGCGGAAAATCGGGAACGACACGAATATAATCTTTAAAATCCAAAATAATCTCCTCCTGTATAGTTGCGGTTAAGATACGCCTTTTGTGCGGGACATCATCCATTGGGTTAATTGTTCCGTACCGGCATGCAGCAGATGCTGCTCCATATCCGCCAAATCGCTTAGTTCACGGAAGTGACGGGAAGCGTCCAGCGGTTTTTTCTCCGGCTTCGGTATGAAGGTTATCTGTCCCTGGACGCGCTGGATGAACGCCAATTCCTCAAACACATCCAGTACTTTGAGCAGCATGCGTGTGGACAAGGACGTCTGCTTCTGCAGACGTGTTACAACCTCATTCTCCGACATGGGAGCGGACGTCATTCCGGCAAGTGAAACATACAGCTTTTTAAACTGTTCGCGGTCCGGAACTTGCAGCCGATCACGCTGGTTCCGGGTCGGATGCAGCATGAATATATTGGGAACGGAATGGAAGGCTGACATGAATGCATCCAGTTGTTCAGCCGTTTCCGGTACATCCAGTACAAACAAAACGGAAATATCTTCTTGACTGCTCTCAGCAATATCATTTTCCGGCATGATGCCAGCATTCCTATCATATACCCAAAGGCACATATCATACAATTGACTTTTTATTTCCGGATGTGAATCTTTTGCGTACACCACTGCCGAACGGATTGCCGGGCAACGCAGATGCGGCTCCAGCTCGGCTCTCCACCGCTGAATTTCCTGTAACGGTTCTTTGATCCCGCGGTAATCAAACACCTGCTGATAAGGTGCGCAGATATCCTGAATCATAAGCTGTACTTTACGGCTCCCGTTCCATTCATTCACGGAAAGCTCGCCAAGCACATCCACAACCGATCCCACCGGCAAAATATCGGCAAGATGTCCCCAGCCGAATGAGATTGCATCGATAACCTCCCGCTTCTGCTGCAAACGAAGCTTCAAATGTTTCCCCTCTTTGCCAATTTTGCGGACGTCCTTGATGACAACATCCCGAAAGACGATCTTCGGTACGGCATTGGCCATACCAAATGGACCTAACTGTTCGATCTGTTCAATAACGGGCACCGATACATCCGACAAGCTGGCCTCCAGGTCCGCTTCACAGGTTGCAATTAAATGTTCTTCTTCGAGTGCTTCTTCCGCATATCGATGAAGTCCCTGTTCAAATTCCTCCAAGCGATCCCGATGGAGGCTCATGCCCGCTGCAGATGGATGACCGCCAAAATGGTCCATGACGTCCTTGCAGGAGTGCAGAGCCGCATAAATATCGAATCCAGGAATCGATCGGGCGGAACCTTTACAGTTCCCCGTCTCGTGATCAATCCCGAGGATAACGACAGGCCTGTAGAATCGCTCCAGTATTTTGGAAGCCACGATGCCAACCACGCCAACGTTCCAGCCTTCACCCGCCAATACGATGACAGGAGGAACCTCCTGTCCTCTCCAACGGTTTTGAACCATGCCAAGCGCTTCCTGGACGATGTTTTCGACCACTTGCTGCCGATCCTTGTTCAGCCCATCCAATTCCCAGGCAAGCCGCTCCGCCTCTTCCCGGTGTTCTGTTGTAAGCAGCGTTACGGCACGTCCTGCATGATCCAGACGGCCACTGGCGTTAATCCGGGGTGCCATGGAGAATGCCACATTAACGGCTGTCACCTGCTCCACATGGATCCCTGACACCTCAAGCAGGCATCGAATGCCTTCATACCTCGTATTCCGCATCGATTCAATCCCATGCTTCACAAGCACCCGATTCTCCCCCGTGAGCGGCATCAAGTCAGCAATGGTCCCGATTGAAACAATCTGTAACCATTCCTCCGGCGGTTCTCCAACGAGAGCCTGTGCCAGCTTGTAAGCCACGCCTACGCCTGCCAGCCCCTTAAAGGGATAAGGGCATGTAGGGATTTTCGGGTTGATCAGCGCGTAAGCCTCTGGCAGCACTTCAGGCGGCTCATGATGGTCCGTAACAATCACGTCGATGCCAAGGCTGTTCGCATACGCAATTTGCTCGACTGCGCTAATCCCGGTATCGACGGTAATGACCAGACTGACCCCTTGCTGATGGGCCCAATCCAGCGCGTGATTATGTAAGCCATAACCTTCATTGGATCGGTGAGGTATATAAATATCATAAGATGCGCCCAAGTGACGCATCAGATGAATCATCAATGACGTGCTGGAAACCCCGTCTGCATCATAATCGCCATAGATTAGAATATGCTCCCGATCCTCCAGCGCTTTACGAATACGCGGTACAGCCTCCTGCATCCCCTGCATAAGATAAGGGTCATGCGTCAGCTCAAACGTTCCATGTAGAAATCTCCGTCCATCCTCGGCTGATTGTATCCCCCGTGACGCCATGAGGGAAGCCACCATGGGTGGCAGCGACAGATCCTGGGCCAGCCTATCGGTGATCGATGACTCTGCCGAGCGTATTCTCCATTCATATTTGGAATACAGCACAGGGACTCACCTTCCTTTTCCTGCCTTTTTCCTGCTGTCTTATACCTATTAGCTCCAGACGCTACTGCGGAAGTGTCGGCATATCGTTGTCCATCAAGTCATAGTTCGTTTTATATGGATAACCCGGTTCATAGGGTACAACGTGAACCTTGGCATCCGTAACCTGAATAAAACGATGAGTTAACAGCTTCCGGATTCGCTCGGCAATTTCTTGAGCCTCCAATACGGACGTCCGCGGATTCACGGTAACTTTCACTTCAATGTTCACATGACGGATCTGCCCGTATTCTTGTACTTTCAGTTCCTCGATCGTGATCACGCCATGCACTCGCTGAATCGTATCCATGAATTCGGCTTCGTGCTCATGCCGCTTCTCTTCCACGAGCGTTCCATAGACGGAATGAACGATTAGTATATACCCTTTGCGGACCACGAGACAAGCTACAATCAGAGCCGCAACCGAATCCATGTAGAGCAGGGGTGTCCATTCAAAGTAGGAGCCACCCATCGCTAGTGACACGCCGATCAATACCGTAAGCGAAGAGTACAGGGCAAATCGATGATCAGCGGACAGCAACTCGTACCGGGGGTCATTGTTTCTTTTTATCTGCCGGCATTGGTACTGAAACACCGCTTCATTCACCGCGAGTGAGATGAAGACCGCAAGCAGTGCCGATTTGGTTGGCGGCTCCAAGTCGCCTGATGCCATGGTCTGAATCGCGGATACCGCAATTTGAATACCGCCCATGATCAATAAAACGGCAAATAGAATCGAGATCACGGGCTCCGTCGTGTCCGAAACGTTCCGTTTGTCCCGAAGGGAGCTTTTACTTCCGAATATGCCCAGGCTTGGCAAACGGTCCACCAATAAAGTTACGGCATTCGCCGCAGAATGCAGAGCATCTCCGATTAGAGCCTTGCTGCCGGATAAATAACCGGCGATCCCTTTGCACAAGGCTAATGCAAAATCCGTTACAATGCCTGTCCAAAGGACAGTCTCCGTATGATTCAAACGTTCATTGCTCACTTGAGGCCCCCCTCAATGTCACTATCGATCCTGTGCTAATCGTACTGTTAACTTTAGAAAGCCGCGTCGCCTGCGACGCGGCTTTCCACTTGTATAGGATCCTCTGCTATCTAGACTGCTACGCCAACAGCGGCTGAATTAGATTTCAATCTTATCTTTGCTTGGCTTCGGTGAATTTGGTTTATTGCCGGCATTGCGCCCTTTAAGGAGAAGCCACAACGGACTCGCGATAAAGATCGAAGAGTACGCGCCGAATGCCAACCCGATACAGATGGCCAGCGAGAACATCTGTATCGACTCGCCGCCAAGCAGGAGCATGAAGAAAGCAGCGATGAATACAGACAATGCCGTATAGATCGAACGTCCAATCGTCTGGGACAAACTTTTGTTAACCAGATCCTTAAGATCCGAGACTCTCTTAATCTTGGCAAATCTCAAGTTCTCTCTGATCCGGTCAAAGATAACGATCGTATCGTTTATCGAATAACCGATGATGGTCAGAACGGCGATAATGAATGTTAGATCCACCTCTAATCCAAGGATGGAGAAGATACTGATGACAACAAATGCATCATGCAGCAGCGCTACGATCGCTGCAATCGCAAATCGCCATTCAAAGCGGATGCTGACATAGATAATAATCCCGATACAGGAGAGCAGCACGGCATAAATGGCGTTCCGTCCAAGCTCATTGGCCATCTCGGGGTCAACCGTATTGATCTCGAAGGTTGCCTTATTATCCAGCTTCTCAATGCCGGAACGGAGCTTCAGGTCCTGATCCTCGGTCAGCACCTCGCTGAATCGAATATTGACGCGGTCATTACCGGGAGTAACGCTCGCATCTTCACCAATTCCAGCCTCTTTTAATACGGTATTAATCTGCTCCGTAGTCAAGGGCTTGGAGAGTGAGATGTCTACGTTCGAGCCGGATTGGAAATCAACTCCGTAGTTAAGACCACGAGTCAAGAGGAATACCAAGCCCAGAATCGTAATTGCAATGGATAGGATATAGAAAAATCTGCTTTTGCCTACGAAATCAAAGTTCTTAAAGCTCACGAATGTCACGCTCCTTTACGCCATAATGGCTCGGTTTGCGGGCCCAACCAATATTCACGAGCAGATTGAGCAAGAAACGGGAGAAATAAACGTTCGTGGCTATACTCACGATGATCTCCAGAATCAATACAAGCGCAAAACCTTTAACCGCGCCGGTACCAAATCCGAACATGACAGCGGCAACGAGTATCGTTGTCAAGTTGGAGTCCATAATCGCTCGCAGGGATGACTTACCGCCTGCTTTCACAGCTGACGGAACACTCTTGCCCGTTCTGATCTCTTCCCGAATGCGCTCATAGGTGATGATATTAGCATCAACCGCCATACCAATACCTAATATAAATGCCGCAATACCTGGAAGCGTCAGCGTAAAGTCAGCCCATACGAAAATAAGAATGAGAAGCCATGTATGCAAAATAAGTGCAAAGCTTGCCAGCAAACCCGGTACGCGATATCTAATAATCATGAACAGCAGAATCGCAACCGATGCGATAAGACCTGCTTGTACCGTTTTCGTAAGAGACTGCATACCGAGCGTAGCTCCTACGCTCTGAGAGTACTTCTCAACCAGTTTCAGCGGCAGAGCACCGAGATTAATCGTATCCCGGATCTGCTTCGCTTCATCCAGCGAATAATTCCCTGTAATTTGTGCGGTACCGTCGGTTAATACGGCCCGTACCGTCGGAGCTGACAGCAATTGGTCGTCCATGAAGATAGCCAGCTCTTGACCGAGAAGACGTTCTGTAATTTCAGCAAACTTCCCTTTGTCCTTCACTTTAATATCTATCATAGGCTGATTAAGCTGGTCATAGGCAACCGATGCGCCGTTCTCGACGAAATCGTCGCCGCGGAGCTCGATTTTACAGAACTCCTCGCCTTCTTTACAGCCGTCATTGCTTCGGAATGTGAGGTTCGCAGGTTCTTTCATTGTTTTTCGAACTTCCGCCTCATCAGTTACGCCTGCCACCTTTAAGCGAATTCGGTTCGTCCCTTCGGGCGTAACCTCAGGCTCCGATGTTCCCATTGCATCCGCACGCTTTTGCAAGCTCTTTGCGGTTTCCTGCAGTGCTTCTTTTGTGACTTGCTGCCCTTCCATCAAAGGCTCTGCTTCATAAAGGATTTCGAATCCACCCTTAAGATCCAAACCTAGACGGACGTCTTTCAGCAAGCCTGGAGTTGTAACGGCCATTAAAACAGTGATCACGAGTACGGTTCCGACGAAACTGATAATTCTCTTCATGCCGTCCTTTGTTCCCCCTTTTTACTCAATATTCCTATTATAGCGATGTCATAAAACCCAGTCAATTTATCAAAATTTGTCGGGCTTATGAATGAACCCTTATATCCGCAAGGCAAAAGGGACCTCTTCGATTAATCGAAAGAAGATCCCTTATATGCTGATATTGTCATATAGTTCATTAACGCTGTCGCCTTCAAGGACAGAATGTCATTGACCAGTTTGTGGAGGGAGGGAACGCCTTCCTTTTCATATTTGCTGCTGACACAGTTCCAAATATCGTCGCTCGTCACATACTCGTACCCAATCAAATGCATTTCCTCAACCTTGCTCAAGCATACCATCTCAATGGTGCTCATCAATTCTTCCTCGCTCATTTGCTCGAGTTCCATGCATATGGCCTCCTCACTGACTCCCTGTTGTCCCTAAGTTACATTCGACATGATACATTGCTTTCCTTCTATTCCTACCATGTCCTGAAAAAAAAGTAAAGTCATCAGATGGGACAGGTAGGGCATATCCATAAGAATAGCCATGTCGTGTCACCGTATTCAGTCTTAACCAGGGAGTGGGATGGACAGTGAACAAGCAATCATTTATTAAAGGAACGCTGATTTTACTTGCAGCCGGCATATTAAACCGCCTACTCGGTTTTATCCCCCGGATCGCCCTCCCCCGGATCATTGGACCCGAGGGTGTCGGAATTTACCAACTGGGCTACCCCTTCTTTATCGTGCTCGTGACGATCATTACCGGTGGAATTCCGCTTGCCATCGCCAAAATGGTTGCCGAAGCAGAAGGTGCCGGGAAGAGGGATGCTTCCAAACAAATTCTGCATGTCAGCCTGATGCTGACGCTTACAGCAGGCACCCTCTTTATGGGACTCAGTCTGCTCCTTGCCCCTTGGGTAACCGGCGTGCTCTTGCCGGACGAGCGTGTATACCAAACCTTTATCAGCATGACACCCATGATGATTATCATTGCCGTTTCGTCGGTCTACCGCGGATATTTCCAAGGTAAACAGAACATGATTCCCTCCGCGAGCTCCTCCGTGATCGAGACGATTGTCCGAATTATTTGCATGCTGTGGTTTGCGCATCTCCTGATGCCCAAAGGCATCGCTTATGGGGCGGCGGGTGCCATGCTCGGAACAGCCGTAGGAGAACTGATTGGCATGATCGCGCTGCTGCTGCAATATTCCGGCGAGGGACGACGCACGAACAAACTTTTACCCAAATCCCAAGAACCCATTTCTGAAAAAAAAACAAAAGAAGACTCTCCATCGAATCAAGGCATCCTGAAACGTTTACTCGGCATTGCATTGCCGGTAACGGGAGGCAAGATGGTAGGTTCCTTCTCCTACCTGCTGGAGACGATTCTGACCAATCGCAGTCTCGCCATGGCAGGTATAGCGACATCCGTAGCCACAGCCCAGTACGGTGCACTGCAAGGGATGATCATCCCCCTCCTGCTGCTGCCCGGTGCATTGACGGTTTCTTTGGCCATCTCTCTGGTACCTTCACTCTCGGAAGCAGCCGCCCGTAATGATCGGTCTACGATCCACAAACGTATGAATCAATCCCTTCGGTTAGCCCTGGTCTCCGGAGCTCCGTTTGCCATCATTATGTTTGTTCTGGCTGAGCCATTATGCCTGCTCCTGTACGACAACGCGGAGATTAGCGATATGCTCAAAATCATGGCGCCGTTTGCCTTGTTCCTGTATGTGCAGTCCCCGCTTCAAGCTGCTTTGCAAGCACTAGACCGTCCGGGCCGGGCACTGCTCAATACGTTATTCGGGGCGATCATCAAAATGAGCCTCATCGTGTATTTGGCATCCAATCCCGCCTTTGGCATAAAAGGGGCCGTCATTGCCATTATCGTAAACAGCATTGCAGTTACATTACTCCACGGTTTCAGTCTATCGAGACTGATCGGCTTTCGATTCCGTCTGCTGGATTATGTCAAAATCGGGGCCGTTATGATCATTATGGGTGCCTGCGTCCTCTATGGGTACAAACATCTTCCGTTTTCGACCGCGCCATGGCTGCAATTTTGGACCTCCATCGCCGTTGGTATTCTGATCTATTTCATCATGATTTTTATGACCAAGCTGGTCACGCCGCGGGATCTGGAGCGTGTGCCTGTCATCGGTCCCTGGTTCAATAAATTCAGCCGCCGTTAGATCCTGTCTTTACGATCAATGTAAATCCGGCCTTTATGGTCAATGGAGCATAGAAAAATATCTTTAAAATCCTTAGCACCGTAATTCTGTATCTCGTTCTTAAGCCAGAACCGCGTTTTTTGGATCAACTCAAGATTCTCGTCCTGCACCTTTCCATCCAATATAAGCGGAATGGGCAGGCCTTCATACGTAATTTTATCGTAAGGAATATCTACGACTGTAGGGTTATTTTCGGATTGGAATGAAGTGGATGAAGAATTGTTGGCAGTTGAGGTGTTGGAAGAACGTGAAGAGCTATTCGAACTGCTGTTGGAGCTGTTGCCCGTATCTTTTGGAATCACGGTGAGCTGACCGGATGTTTCAAGTATCGCAAATTCCACATCCGCCAGACTGTCAATATCTTTGCCCCTGAGCTGCTGCATCAGATCATCCAGATTATAGCGAAGCCTTGCCATCTCTTTGCGGTGCAGCCTGCCCCTGGACACCAATACACTTGGCTTTCCGTCGGCAAACAGCCGTATACTTCGATTTTTTAGTCCGATGTAAGCAAGACCTACCTGTATGGCAACCAAAACGGCGATAGGAGCGAGTCCCTCCCAAATCGGCTTATGGACATCTTCAAGAACAAAAACGGCGATCTCTGCAATCATAACGGATATGACCAAATCGAAGATGGACAGCTTTCCGATTTCCCGTTTGCCCATGATTCTCATGGTAACAAAGATGACCACGTACATCAGAATGGTCCGCAGAATCAGAATAGTCATATGAGACATAAACAATCCCTCCTAGCTTGTCGAACATTCTCATGTACAGCTATTCTGACCTGCTATAGCTTTTCCCATTCGATTACAACGGATTAATTAATGGAAATCATGCAAAACCGGCAGCAAAATGCTCAGTTTGTACTATATGTACAGGCTTGGCCATACAATTTAATGATCAAGATTAGTTAAGGGGGATGATTCATGGAACCGATCCGGCGAGTATTCACTTTCAGGATCACCAATCCGATTCTTTCAGGATTATTGTATTCTTTTTTCTGGATGTTTCTTGGCGCGTTGGCGTTATCCCTGCTTCTATGGGGCAGCGGTCTAGCCGAAGATGATTTATCGTTCTACACATTTCTCGTACATGCTATCGCAGCCTTTATCGGTGGTTGTGTCAGCGGTAAGCGTGCAGGAAACAGAGGTTGGTATTACGGCTGCCTGACAGGGCTGATATACGGCATTACGCTGCTCGTCATTGGCTTTCTTGCCTTGGATAGTTCCTTATCTCTCGGAGATTTGACGTTGATTGCCACGGTTTTTGCTGGGGGCGCCATCGGGGGAATGTTCGGGGTCAACTTAAAAAAATAATTTTAGTCTCTAATGCTCATCAGAGCATCTCACATCATGTAAAAAACAAAGGCTGATTCCTAAAAGGAATCGGCCTTTGTTTTGACGATTACATTCCATATGTAGGTGAAACGTCATGATGCATCCGCATTCACACTATGGCTGATAGAGTTACGATCGAACGTCAACTTCGTTACATCGTTCACTTTCAAAACCACGATGTCGTCGGTAATCTCCACGATTGTGCCGTGAAGGCCTCCAATGGTTACCACTTTATCGCCCTTTGACAAGGCGCTAAGCATTGCGTTCCTGGTCTTCTGTTTCTTCTGCTGTGGACGAATAAGCAGAAAATAAAAGATGACAAACATCAGAACGAACGGCAAAATCAAACCTAAAATGCCGCCTCCGCCTTGACCTGCACCAGCTGCTAAATCAAATGAAGTTCCAAACATATCTTTCCCCCCTTTCACAAACTTATCATGATGGCCATGAACTTGCTTTAGAACCCTTTTTCATTATCATGAAGGCCGTACTTATCAAAAAACTCATCGCGGAAATCAAGCAGACGGTCTTCCATAATACTCTGACGCACGTTACGCATCAAATTGAGCAGGAAATGCAGGTTATGATACGTCGTCAATCTTAATCCAAACGTTTCATCACTTTTAATCAGATGACGCAGATAAGCACGCGAGTAGTTACGGCAAGTGTAGCAGTCACATTCCGGATCCAGCGGTCCGTAATCCCTGGCATATTGAGCATTTCGAACGACAAGACGGCCTTGACTTGTCATCGTTGTCCCGTTGCGAGCGATCCGCGTCGGAAGCACGCAATCGAACATATCCACACCACGAATCGAGCCCTCAATCAACGCATCAGGTGATCCGACTCCCATCAAATAGCGAGGTTTATTGTTCGGCAGCAGGGGCACCGTGTAATCCAGCACTTCGTACATAAGCTGCTTCGATTCTCCCACACTAAGTCCACCAATAGCATAACCCGGGAAATCCATGGAAGTCAAATCACGGGCGCTCTGACGGCGCAGATCCTCATGCATGCCTCCCTGAACGATGGCGAATAGCGCTTGGTTTTCCGGTCTGGCATGACTCTTCAGGCAGCGTTCAGCCCAGCGAGAGGTCCGCTCGGTGGATTGTTTGACGTATTCATACTCTGCAGGATAAGGCGGGCATTCATCAAAAGCCATCATAATATCAGATCCGAGCGCGTTCTGAATCTCCATCGCAACTTCCGGGGAAATAAACAGTTTATCTCCGTTCAAGTGGGAACGGAAATGTACGCCTTCTTCCGATATTTTTCTCATTTCTGCCAAGCTGAATACCTGGAAGCCGCCGCTATCGGTCAAAATCGGCCGGTCCCAGTTCATGAATTTGTGCAGTCCGCCTGCTTCCTTCACAATATCATGTCCCGGACGCAGGAACAGGTGATAGGTGTTGCTCAAAATAATATGGGCATCCATGGCTTTTAACTCTTCCGGGCTCATGGTTTTTACGGTTGCCAATGTTCCCACAGGCATGAATGTCGGCGTATCGATCACGCCATGCGGAGTGTGCACTCTGCCGAGCCTGGCGCCCGATTGTTTACACGTTTTAATATGTTCATAAGTAACAGCTGCTGCCATTGTGATAACCAACCTCCGAATTAATAGATAAACATCGCGTCGCCAAAGCTGAAGAATCGGTATTCCTTATCAACCGCTTCCTTGTACGCTTTCATAATGTGTTCGCGACCGGCAAGCGCACTGACCAGCATAACCAGCGTGGATTTCGGCAGATGGAAATTCGTAATCAGCGCATCCACGACGGTAAAAGCATATCCGGGATATATGAAAATGCTTGTCCAGCCGCTGCTCTCGCGCAGAGGCTCGCCGTTCAGCTCCGATCCAACCGTCTCCAGCGTTCTGCAAGAGGTAGTCCCTACAGCGATAACCCGGCCGCCGCGCCGCTTCGTTTCATTCAACAGCTCAGCGGTTTCCTGGGAAAGGGAATAGTACTCTTCATGCATGACATGATCCTCAACCTGTTCCACGGACATCGGACGAAATGTCCCCAATCCCACGTGCAGGGTGATGAAGGCGATGTCCACTCCCTTGGCCCGGATCTGTTCTAGGAGAGCTTCCGTGAAGTGCAGGCCCGCCGTCGGTGCGGCTGCGGACCCTTCATGCTTCGCGTATACCGTCTGATAACGATCACGGTCATCCAACTTTTCCTTAATATATGGCGGGAGTGGCATTTGCCCCAGTTCATCCAGGATTTCTTGGAAAATCCCTTTATACGAGAAGGATAAGGTGCGAGCACCCATCTCGCCTTCTTCCTCAATTACAGCTTTTAATTTCCCGTCACCGAAGGAAATTATGTTTCCTTTTTTCAGCTTCTTGCCGGGTTTTACAAGTGCTTCCCACCGGTCTTGTCCCCTATTTTTCAGCAGAAGGACCTCTGCTTTCGCACCGGTGTCTTCCTTTACACCAAACAATCGGGCCGGTATAACCTTCGTATCGTTTAATACGAGCGTATCTCCCGGATTCAGGCTGTCTATGATGTCCGCAAACGTCTGGTGGCTTATGTGTCCGCTCTCTTTGTTAAGCGTGAGAAGCCTGGAAGAACTTCGATCCAGCAGCGGTGTCTGCGCAATTAAATGTTCGGGTAATTCAAAATCATACAAATCCACATTCATATCGGTCAGTCCTTCGTAATAGTCGTGTTGCGGTAATAGTGTTGGAGTATCTGCTTATAATCATACCCTTCGTCTGCCATTCCCTTGGCACCCCATTGGGACATGCCCAGTCCGTGACCAAAGCCTTTACCGGTAAATTTAAAGCCGGAAGAGCTTTCAATTACACGGGCTTTTCCCGTTCCATTCATCACAACGGTACCGGAACCTTTGACATTACCGTTACCGCTCCCTGAGATGACGGATACCGTTTGGCCGCTTGAAACCGTGGATACCGCACCATTCGCGCTCAATACAGTATAACTTCCGGTTGATTCAATATCAAACAATGTGCTTGGTAGACCGTTAAAAGCCGAGCGGAACATATCCGGATATTTTACGTCCAGCACTTGACCGTTGGCTTTCACCGTAAGGGCGCGTCCGGACGGGCCTCGCTCCGTTACATCCAGCGAAGTAATGGAAGCAGGCAGAGTGTTGGAGGTTTTCCCTTTTAGAGAGGCCAGCAGTTGATCCGAAGTATAGGGACCGCGAACCCAGTCATAACTATTGGATTCCGCCACTTTCTCAAGGACAACGGCAGTTTCTCCGGGATTCATCTTGCCTACAGGCTCAACGTTGGATTGGATCAATGGCAGTGGACGTACGTTCGTATCCTTGGCGGTAACGGTCATATACAGGAGTCCTGCCGATGTTTTGTTGCCGGTTTCCTTCACATTGTCCTCACGTACATAACCTGTAATGCCACTCGGAAGAAGTACATGATACCAGGATTTAAGCGCTGCTTGAGATGAGGAATCTCCAGGGCTTTCCACCGCGGCAAACAGATCGTTACGGTTACCCCACACCTCGGTGGAGTCTGCCGTCATTCCTCCGCTATTGGAAGAAAACACGGTTTCCACGATTTTGCCGTCCTTCATGACCACTTCGCCGTCGGTTGCATCCACTGCCTGAATAATGCTCGGATACTCATAGGCTGTTCCGTAATAGGCCTGGCTTAGCGTTGTGTCGACGACATGAGCTACTTCGAATTTATTTCCTTGGAATAGCGCATAGCTGCGCGCTGCCACAGCCTGGGCTTTCAGAGCTTCAGCCCCCCAAGTAGACGGCACCTCGGCTCCAACGACGGAATACAGGTACTGCTGGAACGGCAGTTCATTGACAAGATACAATTGACCGTTCTTTTGTCCGATCTCCAAAGCGCCTCGATACGAACGATCCGATCGTTCCTTCACATTCGTCCCGGCTCCTGAACTCCCCTCCACCCGCAGAACGGACTGATCGCCCGACAACATATAATGCTGTGACTCTTGAGGAGTCGCCAGGTTCAGGCTTACATCTCGTCTCACAATCAGACCCGGGGTGGCGCCATTCTGTTCAACGAGGGAACCGGATATTGCAGCAGCTTCCAGTTTGATTGCAGTCAGATCGGCTGTGTTGGCAGCCTCGCCTACCCACACCTCATAAGCGGATGCACCTCCGTTCGGTACCACAACATTGAAAGCATCCATACCGGCATCTGCATACGTCTTACGCACAGACTCCGCCTCGGCCTCCGATCTGTATGATCCTGCAGACAGATGCAGTCCTCCTTTAACGGAAGGCTTTTGGCCATTCAGATAAGCAGCCGCCGTTTTCGCAGTTCGCGCAGCCGCTTCCACGGCCGCTTTCTCTGTACCGTACATACCGGCATATAGTTTGTATACACTGCCGTCCGCAAACAGCATCGGTTTGTCATTCGTCGCCTGCAGTTTTTTCGCTGCTTCGGAAGCCGTTTTCCAATCCGCGGTCTCAAGCACCTTGACGCGGTATGTATCCACACTCATCCGGACCTGCTGGTTTGCAGGGATGTTCATCAAAGTCTGCTGAGCACCGGATGCAAGCAGCGATGCCGTCAGAGCCTCAGCGGATTTTAGCGTAACGGCATTGGTTGTCGATTTATACTGACTGCCCAAATCCAAAAACATCGCAACTCGAATCGTGTCTAATGAAGGAGCGGCCGCATGTACCGCAGGCGCGCTCCATAAGGTTCCGGCAACAGCCAGTGACAATAGTCCCTTAGTGGTCCAACCGAATAATGATTTCGTCCAGTTCCTATCCATTTACGTCTTTCCTCCTGTAGCTATTAGGATTGGGTATGAATGTATTGGTTCTATAATCTAACGGCGATCCTCAGGGAAAGGAATACCTAAATGTTGATAAGCTGTAGGCGTCACAACCCGTCCCCGGGGTGTACGCTGCAAGAAACCGATCTGCAGGAGATACGGTTCATATACATCTTCAATGGTTTGACTTTCTTCCCCGATGGTTGCCGCGATGGTATCCAGGCCTACAGGTCCCCCGCGGAAGCTTTTGATCATGGCGTTCAACATTTTATGATCGATAAAGTCCAGACCCATCGGATCGATCTGCAGCATCTTCAGCGCTTCCTGAGCGATGCTTGGCGTTATCATGCCATCTCCTCGAACCTGGGCATAATCACGCACCCGTTTCAAGAGGCGGTTGGCAATGCGGGGCGTCCCGCGCGATCTCAGGGCAATCTCTTCCGCTGCCTCTCCCAATATCTCGATCCCCAAAAGATCGGCATTGCGTGACACGATGTAACTCAGCTCGTCGACCGTATAGAATTCCAGACGGCTTACCACACCAAAACGATCCCTTAGCGGCGCAGAGAGCAATCCAGCCCGGGTAGTGGCGCCAATTAAGGTAAACGGTGGCAGATCCAGACGAACCGAACGTGCGCTTGGCCCTTTCCCGATCATAATATCCAGCGCAAAATCCTCCATCGCTGGATACATCACTTCCTCTACCGTCCGGTGCAGCCGATGGATCTCATCAATAAACAGGACATCTCCTTCCTGCAAATTGGTGAGAAGCGCAGCCAGATCCCCCGGACGCTCGATTGCCGGACCGGACGTCGTACGGAGATTAACGCCAAGCTCATTGGCGATAATATTCGCCAGCGTCGTTTTGCCAAGTCCCGGAGGACCGTACAACAACACGTGGTCAAGCGCTTCGTTTCGCATTTTTGCCGCTTCGATATATACCTTGAGATTTTCCTTAACTTGATTCTGTCCTATATATTCAGCCAAATAGCGTGGACGCAGACTAAGCTCGACAGCCTGTTCGTCCATCATCAGATTGGCGGAAATAATTCGATCGTCCATCTAAATAAACTCCTCTCCTGCAGCGATCCTCTAACCGGAGTATAGCTGCTGCAGTGCCCGTTTCATCAGCACATCGACGGATTCACCGCTTGCGGCAGAATCCTTAATCTTGAGCCAAACCTTGTCCAGCTCGCTATCCGTATAACCAAGAGCCTTCAATCCCTCACGTGCCTCAGACCACGCCGAGCCATCTGCTTCCGGTTCAGGCTCCTGTATGGCAAAAAGACCGGTCATCATGCTCGCATTCCCGAATCCCTCAAGCTTGTCCTTAAGGTCCAGAATCATGCGCTGCGCCGTTTTCTTACCGATTCCGGGAAGTTTGATTAAGAAGGATACATTCTCCTGGTAGATCGCGGAAACTACATGATCCGGAGATCCGCCGCCCAATATGCCGAGCGCCACACGCGGACCGATTCCTGAGACTTCGATCAGTTTACGGAACAGCTTCTGTTCCTCCCGTGTCGGAAATCCAAACAACAGGATGGCATCCTCCCGAACATGATGATGGGTAAACACCGTGATGGTTCCTTCAGTTTTGGCAAAGGCATACGGATTCGGGCAGAACACCCGATATCCTACCCCTTGAACATCCAATACAATATATTCACTCTCTAAGTGGACAACCTGTCCCCGTAAAAAATCGATCATTTTCGCAATACCTCATTTAACTTGGAATTCAGTGTATAGGAATGAGCGTGACAGATCGCAACAGCCAATGCATCCGCCACATCGTCTGGTTTGGGAATGCTCTGCAGCTTCAGGAACATCCTGACCATCTCCTGTACCTGTTTCTTCTCCGCCTTGCCATAGCCGACAATCGCCTGCTTCACCTGCATCGGCGTATATTCTGCAATCGGGAGTCCTCGCTGGACCGCAGCCAGGATGAGAACCCCTCTGGCCTGGGATACGGACATCGCCGTGGTTACGTTGCGGTTAAAAAACAATTTCTCGAAAGCAACGGCCTCAGGCTCATATTTATCAATGAGCTGCAGCATGCCTTCGTACACGTGTTGCAGCCTCTCTTCATCCGGTGTATGGGCTTCCGTCTGGATGCAGCCATACTGTACAGGCGTGACTTTACTTCCAACCTTATCTACAAACCCGAAACCTACAATCGCGATTCCGGGGTCGATCCCTAAAATACGCAAACCAATCTCTCCTCTGATGAAGCGAACATATGTATCGTTCTCCCATTATAACAAAAGATCGACCTCTGTTGAGGAAAAACTTTGATCCTTTAAGCACCAGTTGCGTATCCTCTATATTGAGACCGTTGACATACCCATAGAACGTAAAAAAACTGCCCGGACAATTTCCGGGCAGCAGCATCTTCGGTCACGAAGCGACAAGTATGGGACGATCTAAGGGGTCGGGCTCATGACATTCTCAGCCATATCCCGTGCATAGTCGCTAAAAGTTGACAGAACACTGTTATACTCTTCCATATCTTGAATGCGAATACCTTCTTCAAGCTGTTGAATCACATCTTTAGGCAAAGAGGACTCCATCGAACCGACATCCAGCTGAAAGAAGGTCCGCATCACTTTCTCTTCCTCCGGCGGGCCATCAAACAACGTTAAGTTTCCGTTGGAATCGATGCTCATATAGGCTTGCCGCTTACAGGTCGGTGAAAGGTCAGATACGGCGTGCTCCAGCCAGACTTCGCCTTTGTTATCCAATCGTCCCTGCCATAAAGGATTTTTATTCATCAGTTCATAAATACCGTCCGCCGTAAGCTTTCCCATATCCTGCTCTTCGATGCCACATACATAAGTGATGCGAACATGAACATGCTTCTTTCCCTTCGAGGTATTCAGCTTCTGCATGAATTCCCTCTGATCCTGCCTGCGTTCTTCCTGCTTTTCATCCTCGATCTGCAAGTAATGCATCGTTTCTACGGCCAGCGGCGTTTCGTTGGATGCTGCAGTGAGCAGCCTTTTCATCTGATCCTTTATATTCTGGCCGGACCATATCATGATACCTGCGATCAAAATGATCGCACAGGACCAAATCGCGCGTCTCCAGCGTCTCCAGCGTTTTCTGAACAGCTTCTTAAAAAAATGAAAAACACTCAAGGTTATCCCCTTCTATTCAATGTTTTTCATATTGTGACCGGGAAGCTGCCAAATTATTCAGTTCCGCTTTTGCCATTAGCATCATTTTCAACCCATAACAAAGAAAGACTGCCTTCAGTTACACTGAAAGCAGTCTTTCGATTCGAATCGGGATGACACGATTTGAACATGCGACCCCCTGGTCCCAAACCAGGTGCTCTACCAAGCTGAGCTACATCCCGTTAATTAATGCCGGTGAAGGGACTCGAACCCCCACGGTTTCCCTCACGATTTTGAGTCGCGCGCGTCTGCCAATTCCGCCACACCGGCACAATGAAATTTCATAAAGAGTAAGTAATTGATTGAAAAATGGCACGCCCTGAGAGATTCGAACTCCCGACCTTTTGATTCGTAGTCAAACGCTCTATCCAGCTGAGCTAAGGGCGCAAAATGGAGCGGACGACGGGAATCGAACCCGCGACCCTCGCCTTGGCAAGGCGATGCTCTACCGCTGAGCCACGTCCGCAATGAAATATGTATTCCGTCTCAAGCTCTCTTGGTAAAGATGGTGAGCCATGAAGGACTCGAACCTTCGACACCCTGATTAAAAGTCAGGTGCTCTACCAACTGAGCTAATGGCTCTTATTACTAAGAGTAAAGAATGGCGGAACTGACGGGATTCGAACCCGCGATCTCCTGCGTGACAGGCAGGCATGTTAGGCCTCTACACCACAGTTCCATGAGGCATTATCGCTACCGCGATATAAATTGGTTGCGGGGGCAGGATTTGAACCTACGACCTTCGGGTTATGAGCCCGACGAGCTACCGAACTGCTCCACCCCGCGTCATTATAAGGATTGCCTGTATGAGTTCCCCGAAAAGCAATCGGAATTACCTGCGAAGCATGAGCTTCACTTTTTGGGGATAATTATGGTGGAGGCTGAGGGGATCGAACCCCCGACCCTCTGCTTGTAAGGCAGATGCTCTCCCAGCTGAGCTAAGCCTCCGTCTGGAATAATGTTAGTGGTGACCCGTAGGGGATTCGAACCCCTGTTACCTCCGTGAAAGGGAGGTGTCTTAACCCCTTGACCAACGGGCCATATATGAAGTCCTTGCTGGCGGAGAGAGAGGGATTCGAACCCTCGAGACGCTTTTGGCGCCTACACGATTTCCAATCGTGCTCCTTCGGCCAACTCGGACACCTCTCCATAAGTGGCTCCCCGAACAGGACTCGAACCTGTGACAACTCGATTAACAGTCGAGTGCTCTACCAACTGAGCTATCAGGGAATATGTATTCGCTTGGCGACGTCCTACTCTCCCGGGACCCTTCGGTCCAAGTACCATCGGCGCTGGAAGACTTAACGGTCGTGTTCGGTATGGGTACGCGTGGAACCCTTCCGCTATCGCCACCAAACGTATATTCAGGATCCGGCATCGCCAAATGCCGTGATCATCCTCCTTGCAAGTATAGCTTGTACACTTACAAATCAGTTTTGATCACCTGAAAACTAGATACGAAACGAAACTTGCAGCACATTGAAATATGTTGGATAAGCCCTCGACCGATTAGTATTGGTCAGCTCCATGCATTGCTGCACTTCCACCTCCAACCTATCTACCTCGTCGTCTTCAAGGGGTCTTACTA